>NZ_JAGHRE010000009.1 GCF_017743935.1 Tropicibacter sp. R16_0 | reverse complement strand
CGGCCCGCCCGCCCCCGACACAGTTCTGACCTACGCCCAGCTTGAGGCGATAGCGCGCCCTCCGATACCTGAGATTGTTGGCACGGAAGGTTCCGATCAGTTGCAAGGCTCGGACGCGGACGAAGTGATATCGGGCCTTTTGGGTAACGACTGGATCCTCTCGGGCGGCGGCAGTGACACAATCGACGGCGGTGGTGGTAACGACATGGTGTCCTTTGCGGGGCTCACCGGGGGCATCCGACTTGATCAGACGGACCAAGGGTTCACCGCAGATGAGTTTACCGGAGGCTTTACCGTTCTGACGGACGTAGAGCGTGTCACAGGCACCTCGTTCGGCGATCAGTTCTTTGCTGCAGAAGGCAGCTTTCGCGGTCTTGGCGGAGCGGACCGCTTTATCGCAGCAGGTACCGGGCGGGGGGATTATGACGGTGGCGCAGGCCTAGACAGTTTGGATTATGACGGGTCTCGCGAGGGCGTAGCAGCATCGCTCTTTCGCGGCAAAGGCTGGACTGGGGACGCCGAGGGCGACACTTACACCAATATCGAAAACCTGTTCGGCTCTGGTTTCAATGATCGTCTCTGGGGCGACAACGGCGACAATCTTCTAATTGGAGGAAGAGGCGACGACGTCCTGGTTGGAGCGGGCGGCAACGATGTGTTCCATGGCGGAACGGGGCGTGACACGGTCGTCTTTTCCGGCGCTTCAGACGAATACGACATTACCGGTGTTGGAACGCGCCTTGAAATCACCCACAAAAACGGTGGCGTGGATGGCACCGATGTCCTGCTCAATGTAGAGGTGATGCGCTTTGCCGATCGCGATATTCCAGTGCCGTATTATGGCAGTGATCGCGTCGACTTCACCAATGCTTTTGACCAGCCATACACGCGTCTCTTGGGTGGGGATGACATACTTCTTGCGCACCGAGACGATGGGCGCGGCCTTGATGATGGCGGCCTGGGTAAGGACCTCATCAGTTTTGAGTTCGCGAACGAGGCCGTCTATGCGTCGCTCCAACGTGGTCGCGTCTGGGAGGGCGAGACCGCAGGTGACCGTTTCAAGAATTTTGAAGTGCTACGTGGGACAAATTTCAACGATACGCTAGACGGGAGTCGCGCCAACGACACGCTTGAGGGCGGCGCGGGCGACGATGTGCTGACAGGTGGCTTTGGCGACGATTACATCCTTGCTGGTACTGGCACCGACACCATCGTCTTTTCCGGCGCGCGGGCCGAATACAGCGTTGTGCAGGATGGCAGCCGTACCGAGGTGACCCACTTGAATGGGGGCACCGACGGGTTTGACGTGATCGGCAACGCAGAGATTTTGCGCTTTGCGGATTGGGAATTATTGCTCTGACACATGCCACTGGGGGTGCGGTGAGCTAAGTCTTGGTGGCTTTCAGTCGCCTGAATGAAGCACGCTGCAGTCCAAAGCTGCTATTCTCTTTGCTTTCACCAACCTCTGCGTTGGGTTTCAGGGAACAAGGACAAGAGAGCCGCCGCCGGTCATGCTTTCCAGGATTTCGTGGGCTTTAGAGGCTTCGGTCAATGGAACCGGTGTCGGCTCGGGAGCCTGGAATTGGCCTGAGGCGAACTTGCTCAAGGCTTGCTCCGCCATGGTGCGGTATTGTCTTGGATCGCGCATATAGTGAAACAGGATCGGGCGAGAGACGGTCAGTGATTTGGTGGCCAGCGTCGCCATGGCAACGGGATCAATCGGACCAGAAGACTGACCGAAGTTCACCAGATGGCCGCAGAAATCAAGCGCCTCAAGCGACCCGGCAAATGTATCCGCTCCAACGGAGTCATAGACGACCTGCACCCCCTTGCCCTCGGTGAACTTTGCCACGTCTTCGATGAAGTCCACCTCTCGGTAGAGGATGGTGTGCGAGCAGCCGTTGGCCCTGGCGATGTCTGCTTTTTCCGCGGAGCCGACCGTTCCGATGACGTTTGCGCCAAGGCTTGCCAGAGCCTGACACAGCATCCGCCCCACACCGCCTGCGGCTGCATGGACAAGGACCGTCATCCCGGGCGAAATGCTGCAAACGTGCCCGGTCAGCATCTCGACCGTCATTGCGCGTAGCAAATTTGAGGCTGCAACCTGGTCGGCCACGTTATCTGGAATCGGCACTGCCAAATCTGCGGGAAGAAGGCGATGAGAGGCGTAAGCGCCATATCCGCCCGTGACGTAAGCGATCCGATCTCCCACATGAAACTCGGATACGTCGGGCCCGACCGCTTCGACCACCCCGGTTGCCTCACATCCCGGAATGCCGGGCAGAGCCAAGGTTTTGTAGAGGCCTGAGCGGACATAGACATCGTGGTAATTCACGCCAATGCCGGTTTGTCGGATACGGAGTTGTCCTGCGCCAGGTGTGCCGACATCAACGTCTTCGCACACCAGAACCTCTGATCCGCCATAGCTTCGGATAACAATTGCTTTTGACATGTTCGGTTTCCAGGCCTCACTTTATTTGGACATGCGTTTTTGCGGTTTTGATCCGACCGACGTTTCCACGGATTTCCGGATCTGCGCAGATCAATTGAAATTCCAAGCACCCTACGTCAGCCGAAATGCTAGTCCAGCCATCAGGTGAATTCAAAGCTATCGCTTTGAGTGGGCAGTCGGGCATCGCTTTTGGGGCTCATAGCTTGGGGTCAGGGTTCTCCGTGTTCTCTCCGCCTTCTTGTAGCAAGAGGTAGTTCATGGTTGATGCCGCATGGCGGAAGGTCATCGCCTCTTGGTATTCGGGGTCGTTGAACCAGGCCTCGACGTCGGCCTTGGACGGGAATTCAAGGATCACCATGCGACCGTCGTAGTCCTGCCCCTCGACGCACTTAAGCGGCTCGCCGCGGGTCAGGAACTTGCCGCCATACTTCTTGACGATGGGCGGTGTGCGGTCGGTGTATTGTTTGTAGGTCTCGGGATCAAAGATCGACATCATGGAAACGACATAAGCTGGCATCATGTTATTCCTTCAGGTTTGATCTTGGCACGTGCCATTGCATCAGCGATGGCAGAGCTCGGTTTGCCCTCGCGTTTTGCGCGGATCAGGATGTCCTTGATCGTGGGCTGCAAGCTCTCGATCTGTTTGATCGACGCGGCGCGCGATGGTTCTGTGAAGATGACTGTCGAGGCCCCAATCATCCCCCCCGCATTGACGACATAGTCGGGAACATAGGCGATCCCGGCCTGCCTGAGCGCTTCGCCATGTCGATCTTCGGCCAACTGGTTGTTGGCAAGGCCGCAAATGGCCTTTGCCTTGATCTCGGGGATGGTTTGATCATTTAACCCCGCGCCAAGCGCGCAGGGCGCAAAGATATCCACGTCGGCCGCATGGATTTGATTGGGGTCTGCAGGGGTCGCGCCAAACTCGCTCACCAAACGGTCAACTGCGTCTTGGCGCACATCGGCCACAACCAGTTCGGCTCCTGCTTTGTGCAAGTGTTCGGACAGAGCATAGCCTGTCGCGCCCAGCCCTTGGACAGCGACGCGCAGGCCCTTCAGGTCTGACCTGCCAAAGACCGTATCTGCCACGGCTTTGATCCCCATGAACCCGCCAAGCGCGGTGAACTCGGACGGGTTGAAACCCGGCTCATACTGCGACGCGCGTGCAAAGATATAGTCGCACTGCTCGGCCAGGATGTCCGCGTCTTCTGGTCCAACGCCGATGTCTATCGCCGTCCAATACCGCCCAGCCAGGGATTGAACATGGGCCGCAAAGGCGCGCAGCAGGTCCGGCTTCTTCGGGTCGTTTGGGTCGGCGATGATCACACATTTACCGCCGCCAAGCGGAAGGCCCGCGACCGCGTTTTTGTACGTCATGCCTTTGGAGAGCCGCAGCACATCCGTCAGCGCCTCATCCTCGGATTCATATGGATGCATTCGGCAGCCGCCCGCGGCGGGCCCCAAAGCTGTCGAGTGCAGAGCGATAATGGCTTTGAGCCCAACAGTTGGGTCGTTGCAAAAGATAACCTGCTCATGGGCATCAAAATCCGGGTGATCAAAGATCATACACCACCTCCTCCTGTATCAGAGTTAGGTTATGTCATGTCATGGAGAGATAGATTGTTATCTTGCCAGATGGGTGATCTATTTTGGGTGAAATTCACCAAGTTTTCCGAAAGTGTGAGGGAATTTACCTATGCATGTGCTCGATGACATCGACAGACGAATTGTTGCCGTCCTCTCGGACAAAGGGCGCATCTCGAACCTTGAACTCGCGGATCGCATCGGCTTGTCACCCACACCCTGTAGCCGCCGCGTGAAACGGCTTGAAGAGGCGGGCGTCATCATGGGGTACGGCGCACGAATAAACCCGACCGCTATGGGGCAGAGCGTTGGCGTCTTGGTGCAGGTCCGCCTCTCGCAGCAGTCGCCCAGTGATATCGAGGCGTTCATGTCGGCCGTACATCGGTTGCCGGAAATAACCGAGTGCCTCCTGGTTACGGGCAATCTGGATTACGTTCTCAAGGTGCAAACAAAGGATGTAGAGGCGTTGAGGGACTTTGTGTTGAAAGAGCTGAAGGCAATCCCCTGCGTGTCCGAAACTTCGACCATGTTGATTTTGGATGTGGCGAAATCGACGGCATGAGCCTTTGGCTCCTGCATGTTCCACATACTGCAATGCGGCCCGCCGGTTTTTGTCGGAGCTTTGTAGGTGAGAATTTCAACCCGCATAGAATTCGCCGACGACAGGATTTTTGCCGGGTGTCGCATAGAGAGCAGACAGGCCTTGGGCGACGTTCCTAGTTGATGGGATGACAACTGCCGAGCCCATACCGCATTCTGCGGACCGCGTCCTTACTGGCGTCATATTGATGTTGGGGTTTTGCTTGACCGCGCCCTTGCTGGACGTCGCGGCAAAGCTCGCCTCGGCCAGCGTGCCAGTTGGGCAGATTACGGCGGCTCGCTTTATCGTGCAGTGCGCGTTGATGGCGCCTTTTATCTGGATAATGGGGTTGTCACTACGTGTGGCGCGAAACCAGTTGCTGGCGCTCGTCGTCCGCGCGCTGCTTTTGCTGTTTGCAACATTTTGCTTCATCGCCGCGATCCGTGTGATGCCTTTGGCCGACGCTTTGGCGATCGTGTTTGTGGCCCCGTTCATCGTCTTGCTGGTTGGCAAGTTCTATTTCGGCGAAGATGTCGGGCCCCGTCGTGTTGGGGCGGCTCTTGTCGGGTTTGTCGGGGTTCTGTTCGTGATCCAGCCCAGTTTCGCGGCCTTTGGCGTGGTCGCCATAATCCCGCTTGGCACCGCAGTTGCATTCGCCTTTTACATTCTCGTGACGCGGGGATTGTCGCGTCGGATGCATCCAGTGACCCTGCAATTCCACACGGGCCTGATCGCCAGCCTGTTTTGCATTCCCGTGCTGATCGTCGCCCAAGGGTCCGGGTCCGACTTGTTCGATCCTATTTGGCCGACAGACCTTGCTTTGTTGTGGCTTCTGGGTGTGGGCTTTTTTGCGACGGTCAGTCACATGATGATGACCTACGCCCTGTCATTCGCACCCTCGGCCACTTTGGCGCCCCTGCAGTACTTTGAACTGCCGGTTGCTGCACTGTTTGGCTATCTTGTCTTCAATGACTTTCCCAACATGCTCAGCCTGCTTGGCATCGCCATTATCATCAGCGCTGGGCTGTACATGATCCACCGTGAAAGGGTCTTGGCCAAGCAATCGGCCGCGGCGCGGGTGACGCCGCCGATCTAGGGCGACGGGTGCTCGCGCCGCATCGGGGCTCCCCAATCAGCCCGACACACGCTGATGCAGCGCCCTGCATTACAAAAGGTCATTTCAAACCGGCTTCTTCGACTATCCAATCCCGGAAGGCTTTCAATTGCGCTTGCTCCATCGCTTCCGGAGGGTAGACCAAGTGATAAGAGCGTGATGGCGTGAATGCATCGCGGAACGGTCGTATCAGCTGTCCCGAGTGCAATTCGTTCTGAACAAGGGGAAGCAACCCAAGCGAAACCCCCTGGCCAGACAGAACCGCCCGCAACAGAACGCTGGAATCGTCGATCACGACACCGGGCAGCCGCCCATCAGTTTCGACCCCCATGGCGGCGAACCATTCCAGCCAATCGAACTGGTCTTTCCAATGCAGCAAGGGCCGGGTCAGCAAGTCGGCAGGATTGGTTAAGGCTGATTTGCCTTCCAGCAGCGATGGGCTGATTATCGGCGAGGTATCAAAGCGCAGCAACGGCTCAGAGATCAACCCGGGCCAGCGGCCGTCGCCCCAGGCCAGCATCATGTCAGTCTGACCATCCGAAAACTCCACCCCGCCAGGGGAATACTGCAAGTGCAAGCCGGTCTCGGGAAAGTGCTGCCAGAAGCTGAACAACCTCTTCGACAGCCATTGTGAACCGATCAACGCGCCGACCCCCACCGTGATCGAGGTGCGGCTGGCGGTTTGGCGCACGTCCTGCACGGCCTTGTCCAACCGCGCAAAGACCGCGTCGCAGGCTTCTGCAAACTGCCGACCGGGCTCGTTCAGCGTGACGGACTGGGCGTTGCGGTCAAACAGCTGGCAGCCAAGGAACCTTTCAAGCGATTTGACCTGAGAACTGACCGCCGTTGGCGTCACCCCCAATTCGGCCGCGGCGCGTTTGAAATTGCCGAAACGTGCGGCGACGGCAAAGACACGCACCGCCCCGAGCGGAGCCTGATCTGAAAGGTTCAGCATGGATAGGCCAATTTGAAGTTACCCTAGGTGTAGAATCTTTCTATCTATTCACACCGGCTACAACAAGGCAGGCTGCGGCTCGACAGGGAACAAGCAACGCGGCGGAACCGGGAAAAACCCGCCAGAAGCGGAGGGCAGATGTCACGGAATACGCCACTGGCTGCGCGGTATTATATCGAGCCGGACTGTTTTGAGCGGGACAAGGAGCGGATCTTTTTCCGCAGCTGGCAATGCGTCTGCCATGTGTCCGAGATTGCGGAACCAGGGGATTTCAAGACCCACACCATCGTGGACGAAGATATCTTCGTCATTCGTGCCCAGGACGGAACGATAAAGGCCTATTACAATATCTGTCGTCATCGCGGACATCCGTTGGTGGAGGGGGAAGGGAAGGGCAAGCGGGTGCTGGTTTGCCCTTATCATGCTTGGACCTATGAGATTAACGGCAGGCTGCGCCGCGCGCCCGGATCGGTGGAAAGCGACGGGTTGAGTTGTGACCAGATCAATCTGCGCAAGATCAGGGTCGAGGAGTTCTTGGGCTTTGTCTTTGTCAATTTGGACGAAAACGCCGCCCCGATGGGTGACGAGCTGGAAGAGTACCGCCAGAACATCCTCAGCTTTCACCCCGACCCAACCAAGTTGAAGTTTGTCTGCGAGACCGAGATCGCGCATGACAGCAACTGGAAGCTTTCGGTGGAAAACTACAACGAATGCTACCATTGCCCAACAGTGCATGCCTCATCTCTGACCCATGGCGTGCTTGAGATGGAAGGCTATACCACCATCCCCAAGGGCAAGACGATCTGGCATGACGGCAAGGCGCAGACCCGGAATGAAAAGCAATACGATTACGACCTGACCGCCAGTCCGCGCGCAGGCGACTACGGGGCATATTGGATTTTCCCAAATGTCTCGATGTGCTGTTATCCGGGAGGGTACTTCACCATCCGTCAGTTTCTGCCGATTGCCTGGAACAAGACGATCTACCGTTACCGTTGGTTCTCTAGCGGCGACATCGCGGATGAGGATGTGATTGCTCTGATGCACAAGCACAAAGCCACCACCGGAGCCGAAGATGAGGTTGTTGTCTCGAAAATCCAGAAAGGCATGCAAAGCCGCGCCTTTGAACCGGGGCCCTATGTCATCGGCGACGGCTGCGGTGCGATGAGCGAGGTGGGGCTGCGCCATTTCCACAACCTGTACCGGGATGCTTTGGGAGAGAGCGCATGAGCACCGCAATCCGCCAAGAGCTGGCTGCGCTCTACCGGCTGGCGCATCACTTTGGCTGGACCGATCTGACCTCGACCCATATCTCGGCGCGGTTGCCGGAGGATCCGAGGCATTATCTGCTGAATTCGCATGATCTGATGTTTGATGAGATCATGGCGTCAAACCTGACCCGCATGTCGTTTGACGGTGCGGCGGTCGATGATCAGCCGAGCAGCGGCAAGGTCGTCAATCTGGCGGGGCATATCATCCATTCCGGCATCCTGAACGCGCGGCCTGATGTGAATTACGTCATCCACAGCCATACCCGTGCCGGTGTCGCGGTGTCGGCCATGCCACAGGGGTTGCTGCCCTTGTCGCAGCACGCGGGCTTTGTGTTGGGAACCTTGTCGAGCCATCCGTATCAGGACTCGACCGCGGTCGAGGATGAAGGCGCGCTGCTGGCCCGCGACTTGGGCAGCAATTTCGCCATGCTGCTGCAAAACCACGGGCTGCTGGTCGTCGGGCGAACGGCGGCTGAGGCCTTTGCCTACCATTACTACCTTGAAATGGCCTGTAAAATCCAAGTGGACATCCTGGGCGCGACCGACAGGCCCATCACGATCACCGATGACGCCATGAGCGCCCTGCATGATTGGGGTTCACCCGACAGCGGCCCCCAAGGTGCGGTGCAATGGCCCGCGCTACTGCGGATGTTGGACCGTACGGTGCCGGAGTATCGGTCATGAGTGCAGACAGCCTGATCCTAACACAGCGCGACGGCGCGTGCTTGACTGTGACCGTCAACCGCCCGGACAAGGCCAATTCGCTGACCACCGAGATGCTGGTCCTGTTGCGGGACATCTTCCGAAAGGCCGCAACCGACGACGACCTGCGGGCCATCATCATGACCGGTGCTGGCGATCGGGTGTTTTGCGCCGGTGCGGATTTGAACACGTTGTATGATGCGCAAAATGGCCCTGACCCCTGGGACGAGATGGCCGAGGCCCTGCGAGCGGTTCCAATTCTGACAGTAGCGGCCATCAACGGACCTTGTATCGGCGGCGGGATGACACTGGCGCTTGGTTGCGACATCCGGATCTGCGTGCCCGAAGCACGGTTCGGGTACCCTGTTTTGAAGAACAACGTGCTGCCCGGTCAATATGACGTCGATACCTTGCAGGCGCTGATTGGTCCCGGCCGCAGTGCTGCGATCCTTCTAGGCGGTGACACGGTGAGCGCCGAAGACGCCGCCGCGTGGGGCCTGATCGACCGGTTGACGCCGCCAGAGGCGTTGCAAGACACCTGCCGCAGCCTCTGCGCCACCGCACTGGCCGCCGAGGGCGCGCATCTGAAAACACTGAAATCCATGCTAAGGAGAGCGTGATCATGAAAGGCATCCGCGTTGTTGATATGACCTCGGTCCTGTCCGGTCCGTTCTGCACCTGGTTGCTGGCCAGCCTCGGCGCGGATGTGATCAAGGTGGAAAATCCGAACGGTGATCTTGCCCGCACCACGCCACCGTTTGAGGACGACATCAGCCTCTATTTCGCCTCGCTGAACCGCAACAAGCGGTCGGTGAGGCTGGATCTGAAGACCGATGAAGGCAAGGAAGCCCTGCACAAGCTGCTGGCCACCTCGGACGTTTTTGTCGAAAACATGCGCCCCGGGGTGCGCGACCGGCTGGGGTGCGGCGATGCCGACCTGAGGCGGATCAACCCCCGGCTGATCTCGGCCTCGATCAGCGGCTTTGGCCAGACCGGCAGCCTGTCGCACCGCCCCGCCTATGACATCGTGGTGCAGGCGATGAGCGGCATGATGAGCATCAATGGCGAGTTGGGTGGCGATCCGACGCGTGTTGGTTTTTCTGTTGGCGATATTGCCGCCGCGCTCTTTACCACCATTGGCATTCTGCAGCGGCTTTTTGAACGCGATGCCAAGGGGGTGGATCAAACCAGCCATTTGGATGTCTCGATGCTGGCGTGCCAGTGGGTGTGCCTGGAAAATGCCTTTGCCCGGTATCTGAACGCAGGCATCGTGCCGGGGCCGATCGGGTCGCGTCACCCGTCGATGACACCGTTTGAGCCCTATCCGACCGCGGACCGCGACATTGTCATCGGCCTGGGCAGCGACAAGGATTGGCCACGCTTCTGCGAGGCCATCGGCTATACCGAGTTGCTGGACGATGCGCGGTTTCAGGGCGACGAGGCGCGGCTGGCCAACCGCGATGCCTTGGACGAGGTGTTGGGCGCGCATCTGAAACAGCACCCGTCGGCCCATTGGATCCAGATCCTGATCGACAATGCGATCCCCTGTTCGGTGGTGGAAAACATCCAAACCATTGCCGACAGTCCAATTGCCAAGGAATACGCGGCGTTTTCGACCGTGAACGCAAACGGGCGGGACATGCAATTTGCGCGCAACCCCATCGCAGACAGGGATCTGCAGGAAAGCCCCGCGCCCGAACTGGGACAGCACACGCGCGAGGTTCTGGCGGAACTGGGCTATGACCCGGCTGCTATCGACGCGCTGACCGACGCCCACTCTTGACTGCCCATTCAGGACACAAACCATGCCCGAATTTCAAACCGCTGACGGCGTTTCGATCCACTATGTAGAGACAGGGACTGGCGCCCCCATCGTCTTTGTGCACGAATTTGGCGGCGACTATCGCAGCTGGCACCTGCAGGTGGCACAGCTGAGCAAGTCCTTTCGCTGCATCACCTATAGTGCCCGTGGCTTTCTGCCGTCTGCCGTTCCCCAGGACCGCAGCCAGTACGGGCAATCCTACTCCACAAGCGACCTGTTGGCCCTGATGGACCACCTGGGACTGGAGGCGGCCAATGTGGTCGGAACATCCATGGGCAGCTTCACCAGCCTCGACTTTGCGTTGACCCACCCCGACCGCGTGGCCAGCGTGACCCTTGTCGGCAACAGCTCTGGCCCGCGCGACGATCAGGAACGGGTCCGCTATCGGCAAGAGTGGATCGGCCACGAGGCCAAGCTGCGCGAAGAACGGGGCGGGGAGGGGGCCGTCGCCGTTCTTGAAGATGACCCAGCCTATCAAAGCTTTCAGAAAAATGACCCCGAAAACTGGGCCATCTACGCGCAGAACCTGCATGGTCAATCGTCCGAAGGCGCTGTTCATGTGCTGTCCACCGTGCATTGGAACCGGCGATCCCTGTTTCAGGATCAGGCACGGCTGGCAGTATTCGAAAAGCCCGTGCTGCTGGTCACCGGAGACGAGGACTACTATCTGGTGGGCGAGACAAATGCCTTCCTACAAGACACTCTACCGAACGCCGTATGGCACCGGTTTCCCGGGACCGGCCATTTAGTCAACATCGAGCAGGCTGCGGAATTCAACCGCCTGCTCGCCGACTTTGCCGTGCGGCCAGAGTGACGCCACGAGCTCTCTTGGTTGTGACGAGACGTGCAACTTACAGGATAAAGTCCCCGTCGGTGAACTGGAGCACTTCGGCGTGGCCGATGATGTCGTGACCGTTGAACCCCTCAGTGTGGATGACGTCGGTGCGAATCCCGTTCTGGATGATGATGTATTCTGATCTGGGGCTCGTATAGACGATCGTGTCGTAGCCGTGGCCCGCAAGAATATAGTCATTGCCGTCGTTGCCCATGATCGTGTCGTTCCCATGGCCGCCGACCAGCTTGTTGTCGCCGTGGTCGCCCCACAGGAAGTCGTCATGGTTTGAGCCCACCAAGTCCTCGATCCCAGAGTACTGGTCACCTTCTGCATCGCCATTCCAACCGCGCCCACTGATCAGTGACGCGGAAACGCCTTCTGAGGATTGGGCATAGGTGAGCGTATCACGACCGCCGCCGCCCTCGTAGGTATCGGCCCCGGCGTGGCTGGCGTAGAAGGTGTCGTTGCCACCCAGCCCGCGAAAAAGCTCGGCCCGGTCCGAGCCATTAAAGGTATCCGCATGGCTGGTGCCAGTGACGTTTTCGATGGAGGCCATGATGAGATCAAATGGGGCGCTGGACAAACCGCTGTTGGCCTGGCCGGTTTGGGTGTTGGCATAGATGCCTGCATCAAGCCCGGCAAAGGACATCATGTCGGTGCCATCGCCGCCATCGATCTGGCGCAGTCCAAGCTGCCAGTCCGCCGGAATGGTTAGCCAGTCGTCCGCAGCGGTGCCTCGAACGGGGCTGGCCGCAAAAAAGCCGTTTGCGGACCCAAATACGAGATAGCTTTCTCCTTCGGAAACCGGACCGGCCGGATTGCCGCGCGACGTACCGATGAGAAAGTCGTCGAACCCATCCCCATTCACATCCCCGGCAGAGGCAACAGAAGCGCCGCTGTTGTCGGATGCGTCAATTCCTTGAAAAATGAATCCGTTGCTGCCGTCCAGATCAGTCAAGGAGAGAGTGGAGGAAAAGCCAGTGTCTGTGCCCAGCACCAAATAGCTTTCTCCTGCTTCGCTATTGCGATTTGGATCGGCCCCGGGTGCGCCGATGAGGATATCGTCGAACCCGTCCCCATTCACATCCCCTGCCGAAGAAACAGACGTGCCGTTTCCGTCACCATACCGGAACCCTTCGATGCGAAAGCCGTTGGTGCCATCCAGATCGGACAAGGACATTGATGCGGAAAACCCACTGTTAGATCCAAAGACCACATAGCTCTCGCCAATGGGCGTTTCGCCGGCCGTGCTGACCTGCGGTGCTCCGATTATGATGTCATCCAACCCATCGCCGTTCACATCCCCGGCAGAAGCAACAGAATAACCGCTTCGACCAAAAACGGCCGCGACGCCGTTGAGGCGAAAGCCGTTGCTGCCATCAAGATCATTCAATGAAAGCGAGGGCGAGAAACCAGTCGCTGCTCCGAATATCACATAGCTTGCCCCGGCGGAATCCACTCCCAAGGGGTCGGCACCAGGTGCGCCAACGATGATATCATCAAACCCGTCACCATTGATGTCCCCGGCGGATGCAACCGACCTGCCGCTGAAGCCAAGTGTATCAGTTCCGTTCAGGCGAAAACCATTGCTACCATCCAGATCGGCCAATGACAGAGACGCCGAAAATCCAGAGGTCGTACCAAACACGACGTAGCTTTCCCCCGCGTTCAGAACGCCATTTGGGGAAGCAAGCGGTGCACCAATGACCAAATCGCCAACCCCGTCACCATTCACATCCCCTGCAGAAGAGACAGAATAGCCGCTCAGACCGTTGGTCGTTGTTCCAAAGAGGCGAAAGCCGTTGCTTCCATCCAGATCCGACAGGGACAGCGAGGCAGAAAAACCAGATGCGGCACCAAAGACCACATAGCTCTCTCCGGCATCCATTTGCCCGTCACGATCCGCAGCTCGTGCTCCAATGATGATGTCGTCAAACCCATCACCGTTGATATCCCCTGCAGACGAGATTGATTGCCCGCTGCGGTCATTCACCGCTTTCCCAGTTATGCGAAAGCCGTTGGTGCCATCCAGATTGCTCAAGGACTGAGAGGACCAAAAGTCCGCGTTTGTACCAAAAACCACGTAACTTGCCCCAGCACCATTTATCCCGTTTGGATCGGCTGAGTGGGCCCCAATGAGAATATCATCAAATCCATCCCCATTCACATCTCCGGCAGAGGAAACAGAAGTGCCGCTGGAATCTTGCGCATCAACCCCGTCGAAGTCGAAGCGGTTGGGACCGGTGAGGTTGGAAAGCGAGAAAATAGGATTGTCTGACATAACATAAGGCTCTTAATTGGTGAAAAATATTGAAATTGATCTTTTGGGTGGCGGGTCGACGAGTCAAAATATATTCAATGGTTAATATCATTTCGGTAGATGTGCAGTACTATGCGAAATGCCAAGTGTGCCGGTGACGTTAAACTTTTAATGCCGCCAGCCTATTGAGTTTAGGGCGTTTTGACGTTAGCAATTCGGAAAATGAATACACACGTTTATGGCGATCTAAAGCGAAGATGAACGCGCGCGGCATGGGTGGAGCAACCTGTTGAGAAGCAGCCTTAATAGGACACCGACAGTACATAGAACCGATGAGCAGTTCAGACCCTTACAGCCGACCTGTGTTCAACGTGCTAGACTGGAGGCTGGTAAAATGAATTGGGGTGGAGCACAGCCAATTCGCCTTTTCAAATGACATAATTCGTGTGAGCAGGGTTAAATGTCTACTCCGGTTTCGAGCTTGGTCCAAGTTCCAGGGTCTTGCCGGGTTCTACATTGCTTCAAGCGTGTGAATTAACCCGTTGTTGATATGATCTTCGAGAAATCTGATCGCAGTGTCAGAATCGCGGGACAGGGCGGCATCCAGCATACCTTGATGCTCGGCCGCTGCGGCCTCCCCGCGAAAGGTGAAGACCAACATCTGATATCGCAGGTATTTGTCGTAGATCTTGGAATGAAGCGACAAGAGGTTTTGCGAATTGCATGCGCGAATAAGCGACAGGTGGAACTCCCAGTCATACCGCTTCCAGGTCTCCTTTTCGGTTTCGTCCCCGGACTGCATCTGAAGCTCCATGCGGTGCAGCTTGTGATGGGCGGCGACCACATCCCCCTCCCATTCCGTGTCCCCGTTTGCGATTGACTGCTGTAAGGCGTGGCGTTCCAACAGAATGCGAAGGCTGGCGATTTCACGCAGATCATCCTTGGACACGGGTGTCACGAAGAAGCCGCGCTGCTCCTCTGCTGCGACGAACCCATCGCTGGCCAACCGGTTGAGCGTTTCCCGCAAGGTCGAGACGCTGGCTGAATACCGTTCTTTCAAACCGTCCAGTTTCAACTTCGATCCTGGTGCGAGCGTGCCGAAGATGATGTCGCGCTTGATGCGTTCGAACGTGGAAGAGCCAACTGTGGGCGGCGGTTTGGCCATGGGGCAACCTGATCAGACAAGGAATTTCCTTTGAAATAGCACCTCTCTGACAGTCATACAATTGCGCAATATTTATGGTGAATAGAAAAATATATGATATTATTGATTTGATCGATCCTGACGCCTAGGCTCTCTGAAACGCGCGCTTGATTCCCTGTTTTGCAGTGAGATCAGCCCAACTTGGGGAGGTGGCCTTTTTGGCGTCATCCAAACACAGCAACGCGGCAGGCGGAACACGCCCGGCTTTGCGCCTGGCCATAGCGGGCATGGGCCTTGTGGGGCAGCGTCATGCGGATGCCATTGCGCAAGTGCCCGACGCGGACCTGTGCGCTGTTGTCGATCCAAGTGACGCGGGCAAGGCGGCGGCCGAGCGGCTTGGTGTTCCCTGGTTCGACGACCTGCATGGCATGATCCTTGCTCAAGCCCCCGATGGGATCATCCTGTCGACGCCAACCAAACTGCATGTTGATCAAGGGGCGGTTTGCCTGGACGCAGGCGTTCCGGTGCTGATCGAAAAGCCGCTGGCGGATGATCTGCATGCGGCTAGGGCAATGGTCGAGCGCGCTGAAAAGGCAAATGTTGCGTTGTTGGTCGGGCATCACCGGCGTCACAATCCGCTTATTCGCAAAGCCCATGAACACATCAAACGCGGGACCATCGGGGCCGTACGCGCGGTTCAAGCGACCTGCTGGTTCTACAAGCCAGACAGCTATTTTGACGCAGCAACTTGGCGAAAACAGGTCGGGGCAGGACCGATTTCCGTCAATCTGGTGCATGACATTGATCTGCTGCGGCATCTGTGCGGGGAAATCGTAAGCGTCCAGGCTCAGGCCGCCCCTTCGGCACGCGGATACGAGAACGAAGATGTGGCGGCCGCGTTGTTGAGGTTCGAAAGTGGCGCGATTGGCACGATCACGGTCTCAGACAGCATCGTTGCGCCCTGGAGCTGGGAGATGACGGCGCATGAGTACCCCATCTACCCAACCACTTCGCAAAGCGCCTATCAGATCGGCGGCAGCCATGGGTCGTTGTCGGTGCCCGACCTGACTCTGTGGAGCCACAATGAGCGTCGCGATTGGTGGACACCGATTTCCGCCATGTCCGTGCCGCGGGACACATCCGATCCGCTGATCAACCAGATGGCCCATTTCGCTGCCGTCATCCGCAGGCAAGAGGCTCCGCTGGTCTCAGGGCGCGAAGGGCTGCGCAGTCTGGCGGTTGTTGATGCGATCCAGAAATCGGCGAAATCCAATGCTCTGATTCACCTCGAAGAGGCCGACGGGACTGGCACGTGGGACGACAAATCCCCGGGCCAATCGACAAAAACAAATGAACCGAAAGCGAAAATCGCGAACTAGGCACGCAACGTGTGCCACACTATCGTCTTGGGAGGACACGAAAATGATCACCAAACTTACACGGCGGGCCGCGCTCGCGTCAGTTGCAGCCTTTGGCCTTGCAGCCAGCATCGCAACCAGCGCAAGCGCCGAGGGCATGACCTTCACCATGGCCACATCCGGATCGGAGACCGATCAACGCTCTGTTGCGCTGGCCGAAGTGTTTGCCCCGATGGTTGCGGGGTTTGCGGAATACAAACCGGGCTACAACGGCACGATGTTCGCCCAAGGCGCCGAGCTGGAGGCCATCGCTCGGGGCAACCTGACGATGTCGATCACCTCGGCGCAGGAGCTGGCGCAGTTCTTCCCCGAGTTTTCGATCTTTGCCACCGGCTACGTCCATCAAGACGCGGCGCATCAGGTGCGCGTTTTCAACGATCCGCTCATGGACCCGTTCAAGGCCAAGGTCGAGGATGAGTTGGGCGTCAAATTGCTGTCGGTGATGTATCTGGGCAAACGCCACGTGAACCTGCGCTTTACACGTGACGAAAAGGACATCCAGACCCCCGCGGACCTGGCCGGTGTGAACCTGCGCATGCCCGGCACGGATGCGTGGCAGTTCTTGGGCAAGGCGCTTGGCGCGTCACCGACGCCGCTGGCCTTCACCGAGGTTTACACTGCGCTTTCGACCGGTGCCGTGGACGGGCAGGACAACCCGCTTCCCACCGTGGTCGACAAGAAATTCTATGAGGTGACAAAGCAGATCGCGTTGACCTCTCACCTGGTAGACCTGAACTACATCGCCTTTTCGAAAGAGACCTGGGACGCTCTGTCACCGGAACAGCAGTTGGTCGTGCAACGTGCCGCAGATGCTGCTGCCGCCTATGGCCGTCTGAAACAGCTGGATCAGGAGAACAGCCTGGCCGAGTATATCCGCAGCCAAGGCGTTGAAATCTACACCCCGGATCTGGCAGCGTTCCGTGACCATGTTCAGGCCCAATATGTGGGATCCGAGGCGGCGGCGAGCTGGCCCGAGGGCGTTCTTGATCGCATCAACGCACTGGGCAACTAAGCTGGGCTTGCGGGAGGGTCGACGTGATGAATGCATTGCTTGTCAGGCTCTCTCGCATCGCTGAATTCATCGCCGCCATGGCTTTGGCGGCGGTGTTTGCGACCTTTCTGATCCAGATTTTTTCCCGCTATGCGGCCAAGATTGCCTGGCTCATGCCCATTCCGCCGATCTCGGACTGGATGGCATCGCTGGAGCCGATCGGTTGGACCGTGAACCTGATTTCGCTCCTATGGGTCTGGATCGTCTTCTTTGGATGCGCCTTCATCGTACGAGCACGGGACCACGTCACATTTGACGTGCTCTATTTGGCGACACCGCGCAAAACCCAACGTATTCTCGCGCTCTTGTCTGCTTTGGGGCTGATCGCCGCCATGCTCTATTCGTTTCCCGCAACCTGGGATGCGATCTTTGGCAACCGGTTGATGGACCTCAAGAAGATCCAGACGCTGAGGATGCCCATCACAGGCGACAAGATCGCAATCAAGTGGCTGTTTGCAGCCTACATTCTCCTCATGGTCGCGACCATCATTCGCTATGTGTGGCGGCTCTACCGGGTTGTTCGGCACGGCCCCCCGGAAACCGAGCTGGAAGAGATCTTGTCCGGCACATCAGGCAAGGAGGATGCGTCATGAGCGTTGAACTCCTCTTGGGCCTGATCGCCCTGTTTGGCATGGCGGCGATTGGTACGCCTGTTGCCTTCTCAATCCTGGTTGGGGTCATCGTCTATCTGGGCGTGGCGGGGCAGGACGTTGCCATTGCAGGGCAGACCATGGTGCAGCGCCTGTTTGACGGCTTTTTGCTGTTGGCGGTGCCGCTGTTCATCGTCTCGGCCAATATCATGAACGCCGGGTCCATTTCCGACCGGCTGCTGAATTTCTGTATCGCAGTCGTGGGACGGTTCCGGGGCGGCATGGGGCATGTCAACGTCGTAGCCTCTTTGATCTTTTCGGGCATGTCGGGTTCGGCCGTCGCCGATGCGGCGGGTATCGGCAAGATCATCATCGAGATGATGGTCAAAAGCGGCAAATACACACGCGGTTACGCAGCGGCCATCACGGCGGCAACAGCCACCATCGGCCCGATCATCCCGCCCTCGATCCCGATGGTGATCTATGCGCTGGTTTCCGGCGCCTCGATCAAGGACCTGTTTCTGGGCGGGATCATTCCCGGCCTGTTCATGGGGATGGTTCTGATGGGCTTGAATGTTTTCATGTCGCATCGACGTGGATTTGGTCGTGAAGAGCCGGTTCCATTGCGGGACCTGCCCAAGCTGACCGTTCAGGCCACGCCTGCCTTGCTGATGCCGTTCATCCTGCTCTTTTGCCTCTACAGCGGTATCACGACCCCGACCGAGGCAGCGGCCATCGCCGCCCTCTATGCGCTGGTCATTGCAGCAGGCCTCTACCGCGCCATAAAGCTCAAGACGTTGTATCAGGTCTTTGTCGACAGCGCCCGCGCGGCCGCTTCGGTGGGGCTGGTCATCGGGGCTTCGATGATCCTGACCTACATCGTCGTGCAAGAGAATATCCCCCAAGCCCTCTCGGCAACACTTGATGGGGCCAACATCCATCCGCTTGTATTCCTGCTGTTGATCAACGTGATGGTCCTGCTGTTGGGCTGTATTCTGGATGCGACCGTGATCATCCTGGTCATCGTTCCGCTGTTCATTCCCACCTGCGAGGCGCTTGGGATTGACCTGGTGCATTTTGGCGTTCTGATCGTGGTCAACTCCATGATCGGTTTGATCACGCCGCCCTATGGCATCTTGCTGTTCGTCATCAACGCGGTCACGGGCATCCCACTCAGAGAGATCATTGGAGAGATCTGGGCCTTTCTCGGCGTGCTGCTTCTGGCTTTGCTTGTCATGATCCTGGTACCGGACATCGTGCTTTGGTTGCCGCGAATGCTGGGGTATCAGGGATGAGCGGGACGCTGAAAACCTCGATCGCGACGGTCTCGATCTCGGGCAATCTGCGCGAAAAGCTTGAAGCGATCGCAGCAGCCGGGTTTGACGGAATCGAGATATTTGAGGCCGATTTCATCGCGGACTATGGAAGCCCAAGGGATGTGGGGCGCCTGGTACGTGATCACGGGTTGGAGATCATGCTGTTCCAACCCTTTCGCGACTTTGAAACCCTTCCGGAGCCTGCGCGATCCAAGGCCTTTGACCGGGCCGAGCACAAGTTTGACGTGATGCAGGAGCTGGGCACAGATCTGGTGCTTGTCTGCTCGTCGGTGCACCCTGCATCGCTGGGGGGCATTGAGCGCGCGGCGGATGATTTCCACGAACTGGGCGACCGGGCCGCGAAACGCGGGCTGCGCGTGGGGTATGAGGCCTTGGCCTGGGGGCGGCACATCAATGATCACCGAGACGCGTGGGAGGTCGTGCGCCGTGCGGATCATCCCAATATCGGACTGATCGTCGACAGTTTTCACACGCTTGGTCGCAAGCTTGACCCTGACAGCATTCGTTCCGTCCCTGGTGACAAGATCTTCTTTGTCCAATTGGCAGATGCGCCGCTGATCGAAATGGATCTGCTGTATTGGTCGCGCCACTTCAGGAACATGCCCGGAGAGGGCGATCTGGACGTCACCCGATTCATGCAGGCGGTCATGGCGACAGGCTATGATGGTCCAATCAGCCTTGAGATATTCAACGACCAGTTTCGCGGCGGCAACCCGCGCACCATTGCCAAGGATGGCCACCGATCGCTTGTCGCGCTGATGGGCGACGTCAGACGCGCCGAGCCGGAGCTGAGCATCAACATGCCTGAAATACCGGTGCGGGTAGAGGCCCAAGGCTTTTCCTTTGTCGAGTTCGCAACTCGCAGCGCTGAGGCGACGGCCCTGAAAACCGATCTGGCGTCTTTGGGTTTTGAACAGGTGGGCCAGCATCGCAACAAGGCGGCGGGCCTTTGGCAGCAGGGCGATATCCGTATCGTTGTGAACGAAGAAACCACTGGCCACGCGGCAAGCAGCTGGAACGCCCGCGGGACGTGCGTGTGTGCTCTGGGGCTGTTGGCGTCTGACGCAAAAGCGGCAGCAACGCGCGCGTCCGCTTTGGGGGCTGAGGTGTTCGCGCAACCCGTAAGTTCCGGAGAGCTTGCAATCCCGGCCGTGAGAGGGTTGTCAGGCTCTGTCCTGCATTTTCTGGATGACAGCGCGGACCTCTCGCAGGTTTGGCAGATGGAGTTTTCCGCAGGGATCACCCCGACAGGCGCCGGATTGACCCACATCGACCATGTCGCGCAAACGATGAGCTATGAGGACATGCTCAGCTGGTCGCTGTTCTACACCACGCTGTTCGACATGACCAAAGCGCCGATGGTTGACGTGATTGACCCAGACGGGCTGGTCCGCAGCCAGGCTGTCGAAGCGGCCAGCGGCTCTGTTCGGATCACCCTGAACGGTGCGGACAGTCACAGGACGCTGGCCGGGTCGTTTCTGTCCGACAGTTTCGGTGCTTCTGTCCAGCACATCGCCTTTGCAACCTCGGACATTTTCGAAACGCTTGAACACTTGGCTCGAAAGGGTTTCGAAACACTCCCGATTTCTCCCAATTACTACGATGACCTCACCGCGCGCTTTGACCTAAACGATGCTCTGATCCACAAAATGCAGGCCCGGGGTGTCCTGTACGACCAGACCGGCGGTGCCGAGTTTTTCCAAGCCTATTCTCAGTCCTTTGGGGGAGGCCTGTTCATTGAAATTGTTCAAAGAAGCCAGGGCTATACGGGATACGGCGCCCCCAACGCGCCTTTCCGTATCGCGGCTCAGAAACGACTGTCTCGTGCGAAGGGTATTCCCAGAACCTGATCCCGGGCCGGATTGAACTGAGATGCGATCCCGCCACTGGGTCGCAGGTGGATTGCGTGTTGAGTTCGAGAGCCGATTGGGTGGTCGCTTTACGCTCGGATCACCATCCGGCAGAGTTCTGGAAGACCACATTGATCGAAAAACGGCAGTTCATCCCATGTACAGCAAGTGTCTGCCTTGGAGGAATTTGCAGTCTCTGGATGTGAATTGCACAGAAGGTGATCGAGGATTGAGGGCGACATCTGACCCCACAGTGAGGGTGCAGCGGTTTGCGTGAATTAACGAGAAATCCAAGAAGGCATCCAAGGTGCAGAAGGTCGAGGCTCGGGTCAAAAAATGCGTGCGTCGTTTCACGCGGCGCGGTTTCGCATGTATCATGACCGGAAGATTTAGAATGATGTCCTGCTGGGAAATCCCTTTGCGTGGTTTTGTTGAGCAGACAAAAGCATGTATTTTGTCCACTTTTTTGCCTAAACTGTGAAACGGTGAGGGGCGTTTGGCATGGCGCATTATTCGACAATCAGAAAGATTTCCGTGGCCCCGGACGGCGGCCGAGCAAACGATCTGAGCGGGACAATTGGGCTCAACTTCGATGGAAGCCAGGCAATTGTTGGAACCTTTGCGACCAACCTAGCGCCCAATGATCCCAATGGGCCGACTTATTCGGTTTTGAATTACGATGTTGAAAGCAGAGAGTTTTCTTACATCGGAACGGCATCATCAATCGTGCATTCACATAACCTGGCATTCTATGTGGGGCAGGATCTGGGATTGGCCGTTGTGGACGCGACCACTGGCGCGTCGCGCGATATCGCGCCGCGAACGCCGGACGACGAGGAATTTGATGCTCCAATCCGATTGACATCCGTCTCGGATGATGGAGCTGTTGTCGCCTTCTGGTCGCGCCCCACAAATTTCATCGATGGTTTCACAAGCGCACATGTCGAAACCTACGTTTATGACTTTGCCTCAGGGGATACGGAACTGGTGAGCCCGGGCCTTGGCGGAGCAGAACCGGATCTTGGGATAAGCGGCGCCATGCTGTCAGGGTCCGGTACCTTCGTTGCCTATTCGTCTTCGGCCAGCAACCTCGTTGCCGGTGACACCAATGGCGTCCAGGACGTCTTTCTGTTCAATCGCCTGACCGACAGCCTGACATTGGTTTCCGTTGCGGCGGGCGGTGGGCCGGCAAATGGCCCATCCACGCTCTTGGACATTTCGCAGAACGGTCAGAAAATTGCCTTTAGTTCTGAGGCCAGCAATCTGGTTTCCGGCGACACCAATGGGCTGCGCGACATCTTTATTTATGACGTGCTCAGTGGCGGTGTTACCCGAATTGGCCAGGGTCTGGATGGCTCGGATGCAAATGGCGCAGCAGTAGGAGAGGCCGATTTTTCTGCGGACGGGCGGTTTGTCACATTCACGTCTTCGGCCACAAATATCACGGCAGATCCGAACTTTGCCGAACGCGTGTTTGTGACCGATCTGGTGAGCAATGAAACCGCTGCCGTCGATTTCACTTACCGAGGTCATGCCCCCAACAGGGACTCGGGGCTTGGGATACTGTCCGGGGATGGGTCGGTCATCGCATTCACATCCTTGGCGACGAACCTGATTGAAAATCCTGCCCGGGATTCATACTGGGACACGTTTCTGGTCGACAATCCGCTTTTGGTCATTCCGAACCGGGCCCCTGTTTCAACGTTCACCAGAGGTATTGAGCCAAGCTCTGACGGGGATGAAATCAGCTTTGATTTTGGTCGGTTTTTTCGCGATCCCGACGGTGACACGATCACTTATTCGATCTCGGCCTCGTTGGGGGCGGGTTCGTTTCCAGACAACGTAGATCTGCAATTTGACGAAAACACCGGCGTGCTGAGCGGAACGCTGAATTACTTCGGACCGTATGTCGAACTTCCGGTGACCGTCACGGCGGATGACGGGCAGGGTGGCCGGACCACAGCCTCATTTGACTGGCAGCTGAGCGCGCGCGACGCGCCAGACACTTTTTTGATGGAATACGTCGCGCGCGAGACGGCGTATATGCTGGGGGATAACATTCCCTTGGCGGGCCGCCTGTTTGTTGGCTCCGACGTGCTTGATCCAAATGGCAATCCAACCGGTTACAACGTCGATGAAATCTGGGATGTCAAAGGGACAGGCAACGACGACACCGGCTTTATCGCGGCGGGGCTGGTTGGGGATGGCTTGCAACCCATTCTTGCGGTGCGCGGCACTTTCTCTCCAATCGACGGCGCATTTGCCGACACAGATCCGCGTGGCGTGGGGTTGACCCAGTTCGAGGCCGCTTGGAATGCCACAGGACCAGGCAGCCTGCGTCAATGGATCGAAGATCACGAAAGCCAAGGCATCAACGTGTCGGGTCATTCGCTGGGTGGAGCTCAGTCGCAATTGGTCACTGCCTATGCATCGCAGGCAGGGTTCAAGATCGCCTCTGTAACCACATTCAACACGCCCGGCATTTCTCAGACGTCGCTGGCGCGGTTTGATGACTCTCTGGTTGGTCCAGTCAATCACTGGGTCTCGTCAGGCGATATCGTGTCCATGGCCGGGAATGCGTTTCTACCTGGGCAAGTCACGCTTTATGACATGACGACCTTCGACACGGACACGCATGGGGCGCTTGCACCTTTGTTCTACTTGTTGGGCGCGCATACCAAGAAGTGGTCGCAGATTGAGGTCTATAATACGGTCTACAACGGGTCCGCCCCCATGACGCCCGGAGAACCAGTTGTTCTGGGCACCGTTGATGCGGCTGTTCTGGGGGCTGCGGATTACAACCATCTGAGCAATCCCGCCAACATACATGACGAAGAATTCGCAGCCTTCCTGGTCAGCCTGGGATGGGCAGGGGATGTCGTTGGATCCTACACCGAACGCCCCGACCTTGGGGGGGAATTGGTCAAATCGCTCTTGCGGCGAGACGATGCAGAGCAGACGCGCCAGGACATCGGCGAGGTCATCCGCTTTATCGAAGGCAGCGCTGACGTTGCCGTGGCCGTGACCAACGCCGTTCGGGAGGAGCTGGCGCAGCGTCTGCCGTCAATGCAAGAGATTCTTCTGACCGCAACACTTGCCCCCGGTCGACTGCTGTTCAACGAATTCAAGAATTTGAGTGCGGAAGCGATCACGCAGATCATCAGGCTGAACGACGAATTCTGGAAGGCCATCGACAGCATTACGCCCGAATTCATAACCCGTTTGAGTTCTGCAACCAGTGAGTTTTTTGAACGGCTCAACCCGTTCAATTCGGAAGCCTGGAAGACGGTCATGGCGTGGACCGCGGCAGAGTGGAACGAGGCGGCAGGTTGGGACGGGTATGTCTGGGAGACGCTGGGGGAATGGGGAGAGTCGATCTGGGCCGAGTTGCGCAAAGGACCGTTTGAAACGTTCCGCGAGCTTGCGCAACAATCCCTGACCGATCTCCAGACGCTTGGAAGCTATGGCGCGGCGCTGCTGGCCGAGCTGAACGCGCTCGGGGTGTCGATTACAAGCGCCACCATCAATGGGCTGGCGGGGATCCCCACTGCGATTGCCGGATCGATCTTTGATGACACCTCCACAGGCACAGAGGCGCGCGAGTCTTTTGACGGAGGTCTCGGCAATGACACGATCACTCCGGGCGGTGGTTTCGACGACATCAAGTTGGGGGCCGGCAACGATCTGGTGCGCGGCACGATCGAGGATCTGAACGGAGATCGCATTTCCGATTTCACGGATGATGATCAGATCGAACTTCTGGGTCTGTTGTTGGAGCTCACCGATCTCAAGATCACGCTCGGTTCTGCGGTGCTGGACATTGATGCCGACGGCGACGGGCAGCGGGATGCAACGATCATCCTGCAGGGTGATTTCGAAACGGACGACATTGTCCTGCGGCACCAGGGGCCCAATACGATTATCGAAACCCAAGGGGCGGCGAACGGAACAGACCAGCAGGGCACTGCGGGCGCGAACAGCATCCAGGGTTCGCCCGGCAACGATACGATTGACGGGCTTGATGGTGATGACAGCTTGGTCGGCGGGCTTGGTGACGATCTAATTTCCGGTGGCGGCGGATCGGACACCCTGATCGGCGGTGACGGGAACGACAGCATTTTCGGCGGCGATGGCTTCGACTATGCCTTCATGGACGGCCAAGTTGACGATGCAGAGGTGCGGCTTGGCACCAATGGCGTCTTTGTTTCCACTGCCGCAGACGGCACAGATTTCATTTCCGATGATGTGGAGCGCATCGTTCTTGGCGGAAAGTTCCACACCTTTGCCGAGATCGAGGCATTGGCCCCGGCGGTGATCCCGGGCGATGAGACCAACAATGTGATCTATGGCACCGCGGACAGAGAGATCATCAATGGCCTTGCAGGTCATGACTGGCTGGTTCCCGGGCGCGGCAATGACACGGTCGATGGCGGCAGCGAGCGCGACATGGTTTCGTACTCGGACGTGGTCGAAGTTGCGGGGCGGGGGACGGCATTCATGCTGGATCTTGATCTGGGCGCGGGCACGGCCGAGCTCTTTGGCGGCGAGATCGACCAGCTGATCAGCATCGAACGGGTTACGGGGACTATATTTGCGGACGTTCTGCGCGGCAGCGACGGTGACGACGAATTGCGGGGCATCGGTGACTATGACTGGTTCGTTGCGACCGCAGGCAACGACACGCTGACCGGCGGCAACGGTCTCGACATGATCACCTTTGTCGAGGCGCAAGCCAGCGGTGCGCCAGTTTTTGAAAGTGTGTTCTCGGTCGATGGCGCGCCGCCTGTGGGCGCGGCCGTGGGTGGGGTGACACTGGACCTGTCGGATCCCAGCCGCAGCACCGGCCTGGCCTCGGGTCTGACGCTGACCTCGGTCGAGCGGGTCACCGGCTCGTCGCATCAGGACGTGTTCTACGGGGATGCGCAGCAGAACGACTTCCGCGGTCTGGGCGGGTACGACTGGTTTGTCGGCTCAACCGGAGGGCGAGAGCGTTACTTCGGCGGCGACGGGCTGGACACGGTGACCTACTTCCAGTCGACGTCCGGCGTGTCGGCCTCCTTGCGCAACGGCGCGGGGCTGTTTGGCGGCCAGGAGACGGGCTATGGCTCGGCCGGCGATGCGGTGCGGGATCTGTATTTCGAGATCGAAAACCTGGTCGGCACCAACTTTGACGACAGCCTGACGGGCAACAACGAGCGCAACCAGCTGTCGGGTCTGGACGGGGATGATTTCCTGTTCGGTTACGGCGGGATCGACTACCTGAAAGGCGGCGCGGGCAACGACACGTTGAACGGCGGCGCGGGGTCGGACTTTGCTTTGTATGACGGCAACCGGTCGGAATACACGCTGACGCGGACGTCGGTAACCGAGGTGACGGTCACGCATGCGAGCGGCACGGACAGCCTGAGCAACGTTGAATACTTCCAGTTCAACGACACAACCGCCAACATCTGGGACCTCACCATTTGACCGCGGGCACCCATCGACCCGGATCCTGGGGTCGGGTCAATCGCAGTCTGGGGGACCGACATTCAGCGGGCGCGCATTCAGGCTTGTTGTTTGACCAATTCATCTCGCAGGACATCGCCGCTCAGGTTGATGGCCAGAACGCTGATCACGACCGCGAGGCCGGGCCAGATCATCAGCAAGGGCGTTGACCTCATGTGCACCCGGGCGTCCAGCAGCATGCTCCCCCATTCGGGCGTTGGCGGTTGTACCCCGAACCCCAGAAACCCCAATGCTGAAATCCCAAGGATCGCGCGCGCGAACATGCCGGTCCAGACCACGGTCAGCGATGGCAACAGCGCGGGCATGTAGTGCCAGCGCGCGATGGCAAGCGGGGACAGGCCCGCCAGCTGCGCCTGAACGACGTATCCGCGTGTCTTGACCGACAGGCCGATGCCGCGCGCCACGCGTGCATACCGCATCCAACCCGTTACGCTGAGTGCGAAGATCAGGCTGCCCGTACCTGCTCCCAAAAGACCCGCAATCACCACTGCGGCAACCAGTTCGGGGAAGGCAAGGAACGTGTCGGTGACGCGCATGATCCCCCAATCCAGTGTTTTGCCGCCCTGTGCCGCTGCAAGACCCGCAATGGTTCCGATGGTCAGGCCGATCACGGACACGACAAACGCCAGACCAAGGGACCACTGCGCACCATGGAGCAGGCGCGACAGGACATCCCGACCAAGCGCATCCGTGCCAAGTGGCCATTGAGCGGACGGCGGGCTGAGACGGTTGGGGATATTGATGGCGGTCGGGTCCTGGGGCGCCAGAACCGGGCCCACGACGGCGAGCAGACAAAAAATCCCGGCAAGGATCAGAACGTTACGCATCGTGCTCTCCGATCCGGGGGTCGACCAGCTTATAGACCAGGTCGGTGATCAGGTTGACGACCACAAACAGCACTGCGGTCAGCAGAACCACGGCCTGCACCTTGGGAAAGTCGCGCGCCTCGATCGCGTGAACCAGAAACCCGCCCAAGCCGGGGCGGCCAAAGATGACCTCGACCATAACCGCGCCTTCAAGAAGAAACGCCAGCTCAAGCCCAAAGACGGTGATCACGGGGATGGTGGCATGCAACGCGATGTGATCCTGTTCGATCCGGCGTTTTGACACGCCACGGCGCCGGAACGCAGGCAGAAACGGCTGGCCGCGTGCTTCGAGAATGCCTGAACGGATGATCCGGGTCAGGGAGGCGGCGACGCCAAGTCCAAGGGTCAGCGCGGGCAATACAAGATGCGCGCTGGTGCGGGCCCCCATTGCGGGCAGCCACGCAAGTTGAACGGCAAAGAGCAGGACCAGAAGCAGCCCCAGCCAATAGGCGGGGATCGCCGTCCCAAGGGAGGCAATCGCAATTGCAAACCGGTCCAGCAGGCTGCCGGGTCTGTTGGCGGCCAAGATGGCCAGGGGCAGGGCGATGGCCAGGCCGACGATCAAACCGGCCACGGCCAACGGAAGAGTATAGGACATCGCCGTCACCAACTCGGGCCAGACCTCGCGCCCGGTGACCGAGGATTTGCCGAAGTCCCCCACCATAAGTGACCCGATCCAGGCCTTGAATGCGGGCCAGAACCCGGCATCCAGACCTGCTTCGGCACGCACCTGATCGACGACGTCCGCCGGGACGACGGAATTGAAGCGCGCCATGGCGATCGCCAAGGCCGGGTCGCCGGGGGCATTCCACAGTAGAACAAAGGTGGCAATGGCAGCGCCGCTGACGACGACAATTGCCCGCACCAGCAAGCTCAAAATCCCAAGGGTCATGCGGCGTGCTCCAAGGCGCCAAGTGCAAAGGCCGCGTCCCGCAGCGTACGGCCATAATCTGTTTGCGGTTGCGTAACAAAGGCCTGGGGCGTGCTGACCTCTTCGATACGGCCGGATTTGAGGACGGCGATTTCGTCGGAATAGGCGCAGGCGTACCCGAGGTCATGGGTCACGATCAGAGCTGCAAACCCTTCTTCCGCCTGCAGGTCCGAGATCAAGCGCGCCGTGTGTTTCTGCGTGACCGCATCAAGGGCTGATAGCGGCTCATCAAACAGGATCAGCGGTGGTGCGGCAATCAATGCGCGCAGAATACCAACACGTTGCGCCTGGCCAATCGAGATCTCGGTGGACTTCCTGTCCAAAAGCTCGACCGGCAGTTCAAGACCGGCGCACAGCCGCTCCAGACGGCCGGACGACAGCCTGGCCTTGCGTGCGGTGATCGGCTCCATCACGGATTGCAACAGGGGCCACGCCGGGTTGAGGGCAGAGCGAGGCTCTTGCATCACCAGGGCGGGGCGGCAGGACTGCACCGGCGCGCCGGACCATGTGATGGTGCCCTTTGAGGGTCGGAGCAGGCCCAGGATCGAAGCGATCAGGGTTGATTTCCCTGCCCCGCTTTCGCCAACAACCGCAAGCGTTTTGCCTTGAGCGATGGTGAGTGAGACGCCTTCCAAAGCCACCGACGTTCCGCGGTGGACCGAGACTGTGTCGACGTTCAACATGGGACCGACAACCAACTTCTGTGAGAGGAAAGGGATTTTGCCGCTTGGGTCCGGGGGTGGTTCAGCAGGTCCGCCGTTGTTGCGGTTTCCACGATCTGACCATCGTGCATGACCATCAAATGATCGACGCGCCGCGCTGCCAGGCCCAGGTCATGCGTGATCAGCATCATTGCGGTGGTTCCGCCGTCCAGAACACTGTCGAGCAGATCCATCGTGCCTGCGGCCACAACCGGATCCAAGGCGGATGTGGGCTCGTCCAAAATGATCAATTCGGGCGACCCGATGAGAGCCATTGCAATGACAAAGCGCTGCTGCATGCCCCGGCTCCAGCCCCAGGGACGCTTGCGCAGATCCCCGTTTTCGATCCGAAGCGCCTTGAACAGGTGCTGCTGTCGCGCCGGATCATGTGGCAAGCCCAATGCGGTTTCGGCCTCGCGCCAGTGAAAGGACATAGAACGTAGCGGATCAAGCGCTTCGTCCGGGCTTTGCGGAACATGGGCTACGACCCGGCCTTGCGCATGCAGGTCATCGATCAGGGCATGTCCCAGCGTGGATTTGCCCGAGCCGGACGACCCGACCAGCCCGATGCGGGCGCCGGGGGAAATGTTCAGCGACGTGGGGTGTAGAATGATCCGGCCCGAGCGCTCAGCGCTCAGGCCGGAAACGGCAAGCATCATTTAGTGAACTTCGTTTCGTGCGTGACCCAATAGGTCTCGGTCGGGTGTACGGCATAGCCGGTCAGGCCGGGGCGCGCGACGTTCACTTGGCTGACGTGGAACACAGGGATCAGGGCTGCCTCGGCGGCGATGATCTCTTGTGCCTGATCATAGATCGCTTTGCGCTTGTCCTGTTCAAAAGTCAGACGACCATCGGCCAACAGCTTGTCGAGATCAGAGTTCGCAAAGCGACCGGCGTTGGATCCACCGTCAGATTTCAACAGCGTTTCCAGTACTGCACCCGGATCGCCCTGCGGGGTCATCACCCACGCTTGGAGGAACATGTCCGCATCCCCGTTGGCAATGGCATCGTTGCTGGCGCTGTATTCACCGACCCGAACATTGGCTTTGACGCCAATGGCTTGCAGGAAGGCTTGCGTCAGCTCGGCCGTGGGGGGTAGGGCCGCGCGCGAGGAGTATGTGACGATGTCGATTTCCAGCGGCTCACCATCCAGCATCCACTGGCCACCCTCTTTGACAGCGCCAGCCTCAGACAGCAGGGCCTCGGCTTTGGCCATGTCATAGGGCGCGGGAATGTCGGCGGCCCAACCTTTGCCTGCGGGGAACAGGGTTCCAGCAGGAACGCCACCAACACCCGATAGCACCGCGTCGACAATACCCTGACGGTCAATTGCAACCGACGCGGCCTGACGGACAAGCGGGTTCGCCATGGGGCCGCTGGCCGCATTCACGGTGTAGAAATACAAACGCGCGGTCGGGGCGGAAAAGCCTAGCGCGCCGGTTTCCTTGATCCGGTCAAAGTCGGTTTCGGGATAGTTGATCACCATGTCCACTTCACCAGCCTCAAAGGCCAAGGCGGCAGAGGCCGGATCCCCTGCGACAACAACGCGAACCTCTTCCAGGCCGGGGGTGCCCAGGCGATAGTCGGCGTTGGCTTCGGCGCGGTAAAGCTGCTCGGGGATCGCTTCGCGGAACACAAACGGACCGGTTGCGTTGATCGGATAGTCGTCAGAGGCCGCGCCGATGATGGCAATTGCGGGCTCGGACAGGGTCCAGGGGAAGGCGGCGTTAGGGCTGTTGGTCTCAAACACCACCACGCTGTCGCCATCTGCGGACATGCCTGCCAGATCCAGCAGCTTGGCCACACGTTTGTTGTGTCCTGCGTGACCTTCTTGCGAGATCGCGGAAATCGCGTCGATCACTGCCTGGGCCGTCACAGGCGCGCCATCGTGGAAGGTCACCCCATCGCGCAGAGTCACGCGCCAGCTGGTGGGTGAGGCTTGTTCGATCCCGGCGGCGAGGCGGGGATACAGGTTCAGATCATAGTCGATGCCCATCAACGTCTCGGTCACGCCGGTCTGGTTCGACATCCAGCCGTTATACCCTGCACGGGGGTCGGGAACTTCGGCATTGGGGCCAAATCCGGTCGAGATGGTCAGGCTTCCTTCCTGCGCCGAGATCGGCAGCGCAGGCGCCAGGGCCAAGAGGCCTGCAAGCGCGAAGCGAGAAATTAGGGACATGTTGGACTTCCTTTTGACTGACAAGCGGTTCCGCTTGAGTGTTCTGTGACTCACTGCGCGGATGGAGTAGCATGAAATGTTATAACGTAACAAATCAATTGGTGAAAATTGTCGCAAGCACGTTCGCATTCCCTTTTCTCCTCCGGTGTGTCCGGCAGATTTCGAATGTCTTTGAAGGACAGCCCCCTCCGCAGACGATGAAAATGTCACCTCTACGGATTGACCGTTGCTCTGGGGGCGCCCCGCACCCGAACAGGATGAACACGTCGGCAGGTCTCCTGGCTCGCGGGTCTGGGCTGGGCCGAGCCTTCCCAGTGTGTTGATCACACCAGTGGCAAATCCGGCTTGGCTCACCGCTCACAGTTGCGGGGGCAGCCGCAGGTTTGACCGAACGGGTCGCACTGCGTTCCCTTTTCATCGGGCGCCGAAACGCCGGAACCGAAGCAAGGGTATCTGTAAATGCCCGAGTGAAATGGTCAAGTCGAGAATGGCATTCAGCCGCAAGCTAGAACTCTGCAACCTTGCCCCAAGATGACGCGCCCAGACGAGACAGGCGAAATTGCTCGGGATCAACGATTGGCGGCGCGCCGGTGATCAAATCCGCGACAAGGTGGCCGGCCGCAGGGCCGATGCCAAACCCATGGCCGCTGAAACCTGCCGCCAACAGAAAGCCGGGCAGGCTGTCGGATGCGTCGATCACCGGCACGCCATCCGGGGTGCTATCGATGAACCCGGCCCAACTGGCCTGAACCTTGGCCCCTTGCAGAGCGGGCAACAGGGTTTGACTGCGGTCCAGGGTGGTTTTCACAATGGAGGCATTGGGTTTTGGGTCCAGAACGCGGTGCTGTTCCATCGGCGTGGGACGGTCCAACGCCCACCTCTTGCGCGTCTCGTGCGGTGTAGGGGCAGCGCCGGGCGACAAAAGCCGCCAACGACGGGCAAACATCGGCACAAAGTCCTGCGCAAAGCGGAATTTCTGTAGTGACGGATCAACCTGACCGCGCCCGCTGATGGCCAGGGTGTGGGCATTGTCGCCGCGCCGCGTGATCGTGGCCTGGGACGTGTGCAGCGCATCGGGTAAATCCGCAGACCCGGAGGCGATGGACAGGATGGTCTGACGGATTGAGGCTTGCGGGAAGGTCATGCCCAGCTGATGGCAGAACGACGAGGCCCAAGCCCCGCCTGCCATCACAACTTGAGAGCACTCGATCTCTCCGTGCTCGGTTACAACCCCCGACACGCGCCCGGCCTGGGTCAGGATGCCCCGGACCGCGCAGTTCTGCAGAACCTGACCCCCGGCTGCGATGACCCCTTTGGCCTGCATCGGCACAGCGCGCGAGGGGTCGGCCACCCCGTCACTTTCGGAAAAGACGCCGCCTTTCCATGTTTTGCCCGTCACCGCGCCCCGCTCGGCCGCAGCCTTGGCATCAAGCGCACGGCTGATCACACCCTGAGTGGCCGCAAACTTGCACCAGTTGGCCCAGGTTTCGATCTCTGCTTCGTCATTGCTCAGATAGGTCAGGCCGCATCGGCAAAAGCCCACATCCTCGCCCAGTTCTGCTGCGAACCTGTCCCAGAGTTCCAGCGCCTTGGTGGCCATCGGCAGTTCCCGCGCGTCGCGGTTCTGTTGTCGGCACCACCCCCAGTTTCGGCTGGATTGCTCGGCCCCCACGCGCCCCTTTTCGATCAAGACCACCGGCACACCGCGGCGGGCAAGGTAGTAGGTGGCAGAGGTCCCGATGATTCCTGCGCCGATCACGACCACTTCGGTGCGTTTGGGCAGTCTGGTATCGGTTTCTATGGCAAGAAGCGGTGCAGCCATGACGCGTTACCCCAATCCTTGGCTAAAGACCGCCAAGCGATCAGCCGTGGTCGAGATTGTTCCGCGTTCCATGACGGGCGGTTGGTCTGTCATGAACAACCCCACCTCGACCAACCATGGGGTCAGGTCCGCGTTGCGCATCATGTCGAGGCGAACAAATTCCCCCTCCAACCCCCGCAGATGGTGGGCGATCAAGGCTTTGGCGTCTTGTGTGCCTTTGGCCACCACGGGACCAATCACATGACCCTGACCAAAGCGGCGACACCCGGCAAAGCCTGTGACTTCCCCTCCGCTTCGCATCACCGCCAGTTGCCCGTTGTCGGCCAGCCAATCGATCAAGGCTGATCTGTCCCCTCCGAAACTCTGGCTTTCCAGTTCCTGGATTTTTGCAAGATCTGCGAGCTGCGCCGCCTGCGCACCGATGAACTCTGGCGCTGCTGTCAGAACCCCTTGATGCTGGGCCAAGCGCCCAACCTCGTGAAAGCCAAGTTTTTCATATAGGGGACGACCCGATCTGGTGGCCACAAGACGGATGTTGCGATCTGTTGTGTCCAGCAGCGCGGCCATCAATTTGCGCCCCAATCCTTGTCCGCGTGTATCCGGGGAAACGATCACCATGTTGATGGTGGACAAGTCATCCCCGAAGTCAGACCGCAAGGCCGTTCCCGACACGTCACCGTTCCGCTGTGCAACGACTCCGGTCGAAAATGGGAGCAGCATTGCCCAATCGGTTTGCCTATGAGACCAGCCGACAGCCGTGGACAGAGCCGTGGCAGATGGCAGGTGATCTTCTTGAAATTGCGTCAGTTCGAAATCGATCATGATGTTTTTCTTTCGCGCGTCCCTTTTTGGTTGGGTCGAATCTGCGTCAGGGTCAAGTCGTGACTTTAAGTTCTTGATAAAAACAATCAACTTTCGTCCTTGACGGTGTTCCAAGGCTGAGCGAACTGTCGCAGACAATTTTCGACATCGACTCCACCCAGACAAAGCCGCTACACCTGCGGGTAAGTCAAACCGCGTTGCATGACGTTCGGTTTTCGTCAGGTGGAATTATTTTCTGACGAAGTGACGCCCTACATGTTGACATGGTTTCGCTTTCAGCCCCAATATGATGTTGCTTCGGTTCTTTCGATTCCGGTCGAAAGCTAAGAGGGAAACCGGTGAGATTCCGGCGCTGCCCCCGCAACTGTAAGCGGAAAGTTCGATTGATTACGCCACTGAAAGCGTGCTTTTGGGAAGGCCAGTTCGAACGATGATCCGCGAGCCAGGAGACCTGCCGCAAGCGTGACAAATAACCACGAACGGAGGGTTCGGGGGCGTGTTAGGGGCGGCTGTCGTCCTGTTGCGTCCTCGACTTTGAACACAGGGACCGAGGACAGATGAGCATCACCGTATATTCCAAACCCGCTTGCGTGCAATGCACGGCCACCACGCGCGCACTTGATGCCAAAGGCATCACCTATGACGTGGTCGACCTGACCGAAGATGACACGGCGATGAGCCATGTGACCGATCTTGGCTATCGTCAGGCCCCGGTTGTTGTGGCCGGAACCGAGCATTGGTCGGGCTTCCGCCCCGACATGATTGCGCAACTGGCCTGATCCGTGTCGGCGCCGCTTCCGGCGTTGGTCTACTTCTCATCGAATTCGGGGAACACCCACCGCTTTGTGTCGCGGCTGGGGCAGCCTGCCTTTCGCATTCCGATCGAGAACGATCAACTGCCTGACCTTGACCAGCCGTATGTGCTGATCTGCCCGACCTACGCGGACGGCGAAGGCCGCGGGGCGGTGCCGAAACAGGTGATCCGGTTCCTCAATGACCCCGCGCGGCGCGCCGGGATCGTGGGTGTGATCGGCGCAGGAAACCGAAACTTCGGCGCGACCTTTGCTTTGGCGGGACGCATCATCGCCCAGAAATGCAAGGTGCCGCTGCTCTATTCGTTCGAACTGGCAGGCACCGAGACCGACATAGCCCGCGTGCGTGCGGGACTTGAAAAACTAGGGGGGCACCTATGCTCGACAGCAGCCTGAACGAACAGGACTATCACGCGTTGAACGCGATGCTGAATCTGTACGATGGGGACGGCAACATTCGCTTTGACGCCGACCGCATGGCGGCGCGTCAGTATTTCCTGCAGCATGTGAACCAGAACACCGTCTTCTTTCACTCGCTGGACGAAAAACTGGGCTACCTGGTCTCCGAAGGGTACTATGAAGAGGCGGTTCTGGATCAGTATTCCAAGAACTTCATGCGCGCGATCTGGGACGCGGCCTATGGCAAGAAGTTCCGCTTCCCGACCTTCCTGGGCGCGTTCAAGTATTACACGTCTTACACACTGAAAACCCGCGACGGACAGCGCTACCTGGAGCGCTATGAAGATCGCGTTGTGATGACGGCCCTGGCCCTGGCACGCGGCGACGAAGATCTGGCCATGACCTTCATGGAAGAGATCTTGGACGGCCGGTTCCAGCCTGCCACGCCCACTTTCCTGAATGCAGGCAAGGCATCGCGGGGGGAGTTGATTTCCTGCTTCCTGCTGCGGCTGGAAGACAACATGGAGAGCATCGGGCGCGGCATCAACTCGGCCCTGCAACTGTCCAAACGGGGCGGCGGTGTGGCGTTGCTGCTGACCAATATCCGCGAGCATGGCGCGCCGATCAAAGGTATCGAAAACCAGTCCTCAGGCGTCATTCCGGTGATGAAACTGCTCGAAGACAGCTTTTCCTACGCCAACCAACTGGGCGCGCGTCAAGGCGCAGGTGCGGTGTATCTGAACGCGCACCACCCTGACATCATGCGGTTCCTGGACACCAAGCGTGAAAACGCGGATGAAAAGATCCGTATCAAGACGCTGTCGCTGGGTGTGGTGATCCCCGACATCACCTTTGAACTGGCCAAGAAAAACGCCGACATGTACCTGTTCTCGCCGCATGACGTGGAAAAGGTCTATGGCGTGCCCTTCTCGGAAATCTCGGTTACGGAAAAGTACCACGAGATGGTTGATGACAAGCGCATCCGCAAGACCAAGGTCAACGCGCGCGAGTTTTTCCAGACCATCGCCGAGATCCAGTTTGAATCCGGCTATCCTTATGTGTTGTTCGAAGACACCGCCAACCGCATGAACCCGGTTGATGGGCGTATCAACATGTCGAACCTGTGTTCGGAAATCCTTCAGGTGAACGAGGCGTCCGAGTTCAACGACGACCTGAGCTATGCCAAAATGGGCAGCGACATTTCCTGCAACCTGGGCTCGCTGAACATTGCCAAGACGATGGACGGCAAGGACCTGGGTCGCACTGTGGGGGCCGCGATCCGCGCTCTGACAGCGGTGTCCGAGATGTCGGCGATCGACTCGGTGCCGTCGGTCCGGCGCGGCAATGATGACAGCCACGCGATTGGTCTGGGGCAGATGAACCTGCACGGGTTCCTGGCGCGCGAGCACATCCACTATGGTAGTGCCGAAGGGGTCGAGTTCACATCCGTCTACTTTGCCGCTATCGCCTATCACGCGATCCGCAGCTCGTGCGAATTGGCGCAGGAACGCGGTGCATCGTTCAAAGGGTTCGAGAAATCCGACTATGCCTCGGGCACCTTCTTCGACAAATACACCGACCGCGACTGGCTGCCCCAAAGCGACAGGGTGACATCCCTGTTTGGAGGCATGGACCTGCCCACGCGGGATGACTGGGCTGCGCTGAAGGCGGACGTGATGCAGCACGGCATGTTCAATCGCAATCTTCAGGCGGTGCCGCCCACAGGCTCGATCAGCTACATCAACAACTCGACCAGCTCGATCCACCCGATCGTGTCGAAAATCGAGATCCGCAAAGAGGGTAAGATCGGCCGCGTCTACTACCCCGCCGCCTTCATGAACAACGAGAACCTGGAATACTACCGCGATGCCTATGAGATCGGGCCTGAGGCGTTGATCGACACCTATGCGGCGGCCACCGAGCATGTGGACCAGGGCCTGTCTCTGACGCTGTTCTTCCCTGCCGAGGCCACAACGCGGGACATCAATAAAGCCCAAATCTACGCCTGGAAAAAAGGCATCAAAACAATCTATTACGTGCGTCTGCGCCAAGAGGCCCTGGAAGGGACCGAGGTGCAAGGTTGCGTATCCTGCACGTTGTAAGGGGCACCTGACAATGAAAGACATGATCGAAACCAAGATCCCACGCGCCATCAACTGGAACCGTTTGGACGACGACAAGGACCTTGAGGTCTGGAACCGTCTGACAGTGAACTTCTGGCTGCCGGAAAAAGTGCCGCTGTCGAACGACATCCAAAGCTGGGCCACGCTGACCGATCACGAAAAGCAGCTGACGATCCGGGTGTTCACCGGCCTGACGCTTCTCGATACGATCCAGAACTCTGTCGGTGCGCCTGCGTTGATGCCCGATGCGATCACACCGCATGAAGAGGCGGTGTTGACCAACATCGCCTTCATGGAAGCGGTGCACGCGCGCAGCTATTCGTCGATCTTTTCAACGCTCTGTTCGACCAAAGAGATCGACGAGGCGTTCCGCTGGTCCGATGAAAACCCGCATCTGCAGGCGAAGGCCAAGGCGATCTTGGACACTTACGCGCCGGGCAATGATCCGCTCAAGCGCAAGATCGCATCGGTGTTCCTGGAAAGCTTTCTGTTCTATTCGGGCTTTTACCTGCCGATGTACTGGTCGAGCCGCGCCAAGCTGACCAACACCGCCGACCTGATCCGCCTGATCATTCGGGATGAGGCGGTGCATGGATATTACATCGGCTACAAGTTCCAACGCGGCTATGAGAAACTGTCCGCGACAGAACAACAGGACCTGAAAGATTATGCCTTTAGCCTGATGTTCGAGCTTTACGATATCGAAAACCAATATACAGAAGAGCTCTATGACCAGATCGGCCTGACCGAAGATGTGAAGGTCTTTCTGCACTACAATGCCAATAAGGCGCTGCAGAACCTCGGGTTTGAGGCGCTGTTCCCGCCCGAGGTATCAGAGGTGAACCCGGCCATTCTGGCTGCGCTCAGCCCTGACAGCGAAAACCACGACTTTTTCTCGGGCTCGGGCTCTTCTTACGTCATCGGCAAGGCGGTCGCGACGGAAGACGAGGATTGGGATTTCTGATGGCCAAAGACACGCTTGAAACCGTGCGGGAATGGCATGAGGCCTTTGAAGTTCCAGTCGTCAACGCACCAACCATACCAAAGGCGCGCGCGCCGATGCGCTTGGCGATCCTGGAAGAGGAGGTCGCCGAGCTGCGCGCGGCGGTCGAAGCCGGGGACCTGGTCGAAGTGCTCGATGCACTTTGTGACATCCAGTATGTTCTGGATGGTACGTTCCTCGAGTTTGGTCTGCACGGGCTCAAGCATGATGCGATGGCCGAGGTTCATGCCTCGAACATGTCCAAGCTTGGTGCTGACGGACGTCCTGTGTTGCGCGAAGACGGTAAGGTCCTGAAAGGACCGGCCTTTCGTCGCCCGGATCTGCTGCGCGTGCTTCAAGGGGCGGCAGTGCAGAACTGAAACACCTGCAACTTCGAAGCTCGCAATGCCGAGCTTCGAAGCAGATGCAAAGAGGCCGGGACTTAAACTTCGACCTCGACTTTCCCGATCGGGTTCGAGCAGCAGGCCAGGATATATCCCGCCTCGATGTCGTCCTCGGAAATCCCGCCATTGTGGACCATGTGCACGTCGCCTTGGGTCTTTTTGACCTTGCAGGTGCCGCAGACACCAAACGTGCAACCGGATGGGATGTTCAACCCAACGGACCGCGCGGCCGCCAGAACCGTGTCGGTTTCGGCCACTTTGGCCGTGACGCCGGATGTGGCAAAGTGGATTTCCGCCTTGCTGTCATCGTCCAGAACAACGTCATCCAAGTCCGGTTGATCCGCTTCGGTCTCAACCGGCGCTCCAAAGCTCTCTTGATGATAGTTGTCCATGTCAAAGCCCAGACCGGCCAGGGCATCACGAACGGCCTGCATGAAGGGTTCTGGTCCGCAGCAATAGACCTCGCGCTCAAGATAGTCGGGCGCCATGAGGCCCAGCATCAGCTGGTTGAACTGTCCCTGATACCCTGTCCAGGGGCGGTATTCGTCGGCTTCTTCGACAACGAACTTCAGGTCCAGACCATGCGTGCGGCTGGCCATCTGTTCCAGTCGCTGGCGAAAGATAATCTCCGACGGGCATTTGGCGCAGTTGATGAATACCACATCCAGGTCGCGGCCTTCGTCCCACATGCATGTGGTCATCGACATCATGGGCGTGATGCCGGACCCGGCTGAGATGAACAGAAACTTGTCCGACCGGCTTTCGGCATTGGTGAACAGGCCCGCAGGTCCGATCGCCTTGATCCGCATGCCAGGTTGCAGGTTGTCCAGCATCCAACGGGTGCCGATGCTGTCGGGCTGTGCCTTGGCGGTGATGGTGATCGACCGGGGGCGGGATGGCGAGGACGAGATCGTATAGGTGCGATGCACCACGCCGCCGGGTTGACCGGGCGCAGGGATTTCCAGGGTCAGAAACTGCCCCGGTTGATAGGCGAACTGCGCGCCCGAGGGCGCGCGAAATGAAAAACTTGCGGTGTTCGGCATCTCGGGCACGACCGAGACGCATTCCAGTGTTTCGCCATCCTGCCAAACCGCAGGCGTCACGTTGAGGTCTTTCATCGCGCTCACTCCGCCGCCATGGTTTTGGGGGCCAGACGATCGGCCAGGGTTGAGCAATACCAGTCAACAAATTGAAGCACGCCGGATTCCTGCGTGGCGGAGTAGGGGCCGGGAACATAGGCCGGGCTGTTGATGCCCAGTTGGTTGTCCTCGACAACCTGGCGATCCTCGTCGTTGGTGGCGATCCAGACCTCGGTCAATCGTTTCAGATCATAGTCCACACCTTCGACGGCGTCCTTGTGCACTAGCCACTTGGTGGTGACTTCGGTTTCCGTGGGGCTGATCGGCGTGACGCGAAAGACGATGGAATGATCCGCCAGGAAATGGTTCCAGGTTGTCGGATAGTGGAATTTCAACAGCGACCCGGCATCCGCAAACGGCGAGCGGCCCAACCAACGGCGCACAGCAGACTTGCCATCCATTGTATAGCTTTCTGCCTTTTCTTTCAGCGGCATACGGGCCAAGCGGTATTGACCGTCGCTGTGCAGATAGAATTGCGACGGCAAGCCTGCAGCCTCGCAGCGGTCGAAATGTGCCTGCATGTGGGGTGGGGTGTCGCCACCTTCGATGCCGGTCACAGCCGGGTCATCGGGGAAGGTGCGGCACAGCGCGGGATGGTTGCCACCGCAGTGATAGCACTCGCGGTTGTTTTCCCAGACCAGTTTCCAGTTGCCCTTTTCAATGATCGAGCTTTCATAGGCGACCTTGGCATTGCCCAGATCGTGCGGTTCAAGATAGCGGCCCGCTGTGTTGGCGAAGGTGTCGAAATCAGGCGCGACTTCTGCAAGGCAGATGTAGATCAGCCCGGCCAGTTCGCGGCAATGCACCGTTTTCAAGCCATGCTGTTTGGGGTCAAAATCCGGCCCCATGTCGCGCGCCCACAAGAGCGAGCCGTCCAGCTCGTATGTCCACTGGTGATAGGGGCACACCAGCTTAGGCGTGTTGCCCTTGGCGGCCTTGCAGATCACCGACCCACGGTGGCGGCAGGTGTTGTGAAACGCGCGAATCTGCTGGTCGGCGCCGCGCACGATGATCACCCGATAGGCGCCGACGGTATAGGTGACGTAATCGCCCGGCTTGACCAATTCGCAGGCAGGAATTGCAAATAGCCAATCGCGGTAATGGATGGTTTCAAGGTCGGTTTGAAAAATGTCGGGATCAGTGTAAAACGCCTGCTCCAGCGCATAGCCCGGATTGCGGCGTGCCAACAGGCTTTCAACGGTGTTCACTTCTGGCTCTCCTGCCGCGCCCCGCGGCGTTGCTTGGGCAGATGGCAAGAGGGAACCGCCCGGAGCCGTGCGAGGATCACGTCCGAAACCTGTGCCCCCACCGCCACCCGCGGTTTGACATATCTGCAAGGCTGGTTTCCGGACTTGGAAGGGGGCATTTGCCCGGGTTCAGCACCTTCCCGGGATCCTCGTCCCAGTGGCGATTGCCGAACCTGACCTTCTTTACCGTTGCGGGGGCAGTGCCGGAATTTCACCGGCTTCCCAATTCTCCACTGTCTGAGAATCAAACAGCGACACCTTACGGTTTCAAAATAGAATCGGCCCGTTTTTGCGCTGAAAGGCTTACGACATTTCCAGAGGCAAAACAGACATGAGGCCGCGTACTGATCTCGAAAGTCGAAGCACGTTACCCACTAAAAGATGACGATGCATTCGGGCATGGGGGCTGGCGGGACGCAGGTTTTCGTCGTTTCTGTCATGCCGCATTCAGCCGGGCGTCTTGCGCATTCAGCACGGCAAACAAGATCAGGAACAACGTGATGTGTGCCCGAGGATGTACGTCGTTATCTTCTGACAATGGTGCCAGATCGTTCACTCGCTTGGATGTGAAATGGCATCCCGTAGGGGAATCGAACCCCTCTTTCCAGGTTGAAAACCTGGCGTCCTAACCGATAGACGAACGGGACGCTCTTGGCGTGTGGGGGTATCTAAATAAGGCAGCGGTGCTGCGCAAGAGCATTTTCCAAGATTCCGAGGATTTTTTCACGGCAGCCGAGCCAGAAAAGGTCGCCAGTTTTATCACATGTTTTTCAGAGGCTTGGCAGGATGCAAAAGCGCGAAAATAGCCCGCGGGAACCAGGTGCCTGAAGATGCCGATGGGAAGAAATGGCATCCCGTAGGGGAATCGAACCCCTCTTTCCAGGTTGAAAACCTGGCGTCCTAACCGATAGACGAACGGGACGCTCTTAGCGTGAGCGCGTATTTAGTTTCCCCGGCCCGGGACCGCAAGTCAAAAAATGCGCTGCGCAGAAATTTCTTTGAACATTTTCACCTCAGGCAGGCGCGGCGTCATCCAGACGCAATTGCGCCGATTGCCGTCCACCCCAGGTGTTGATTTCCAACCGTCCGGCAAAGTGAAAGCGGGCGCCACCATGGTTCAAAAGCCGCTCGCCGAGGGGAGTGTCGAAGGCGCCAAAAGCGATGGCATCAATGCCGCCTGACATGCCGTCGGACAGCGACAGCTTCAAATGCGACTCGCCCACACGTTTGGCGAAACGGATGCTCAGATCAGGCAGGGCATAACGCGGGGCAGGGGCACCGGCGCCAAAGGGCCCGGCCTGTTCGATCTGCTCGATCAGGTCCACGGTTGCGGCACCGGGCATCAGCATCCCGTCCAGTTTCAGATCCGCTGGCCCGCCTTGGCCCGCGCCCTGTTTCGCCAGCAGTTCGGACAGGCGCGCCATGGCCGGTTCAAGTTGGTTGCGCATCACGGTCAGGCCTGCCGCCATCTTGTGACCGCCACCCTTGACCAATAGACCCTCGGCCGCCAGCCGCTGGATCGACGCACCCAAATCAACGCCCGACACCGACCGGCCCGAGCCTTTGCCCTCGTCCCCGTCGAACCCAATGACAATTGCAGGGCGGTTGGCCGCTTCTTTCAGGCGTGAACTCACGATGCCCACAACGCCGGGGTGCCAGCCTTCGCCTGCGGCCCAGACCAGTGGGGCCTCAAGTCCGCGTTCTTCGGCCTGCTCCATCGCAGCGGCGCGCACGGCGTTTTCGATGTCGCGACGTTCGGTGTTGAGCGCATCCAGCCGCTCGGCCATGGCTTCGGCTTCGATCATCGAGTCCGTGCTCAGCAACCGCGCGCCCAGATCGGCTTTTCCGATGCGCCCGCCCGCGTTTACGCGTGGTCCCAACAGAAACCCCAGGTGGTAGGTCGACGGCTGCGCATCCATCCGCGAGACATCTGCCAAAGCCACCAAGCCCGGCCGCTGGCGCTGCGCCATGACCTTGAGACCCTGACGCACCAGCGCCCGGTTCGCCTCTATCAGCGGTGCCACGTCTGCGACGGTGGCCAAGGCGACCAGATCCAGCATCGCCATCAGGTTTGGCCCCTTGGCACCCGCTTCACGCATCTGGCGGCCAGCTTCGACCAGCATCAGGAAGACCACACCGGCGGCGCAGAAATAGCCCAGATCGCCGCTTTCGTCCTGACGATTGGGGTTCACCACCGCGATACAATCGGGCAGGGTCTCGCCGCCAAGGTGGTGGTCCAACACGATCACATCCGCGCCCTTGGCCGCTGCAATCGGTTCGTGGCTGAGGGTGCCGCAGTCGACGCAGATGATCAGCTCATGATCCCGTGCGAGCGCCTGCATGGCGGGCACATTGGGGCCATAGCCCTCGTCAATGCGGTCGGGGACATACAGCGTCGCCTGCAGGCCCATCTCGCGCAGCCAGACGATGAGCAGCGCAGCCGAGCTGCCGCCATCAACGTCATAGTCTGCAAAAACCGCAATTCGCTGGCGCGTGCGTACCGCTTCCAGAAATCGCGCCGCCGCGACCTCCATATCCTTCATCGAGCGGGGATCGGGCAGCAGCTCTTTCAGTGTGGGGGAGAGAAACCCCTTGGCCTCCATCGCAGGTACGCCGCGACGGGCCAGGACCTGACAGACCGAGGCGGGCAAGTCGCTGGATTGCGCCATCATCTCGGCGGCGCGCTCGACCTCGATCGAGGGCCCAACCCATTGCCGCCCTGTCAGTGACGCAGATACACCCAGATAGCTCATCCGACCCCCTCATGTGACAAGGCCGGACCCAATGCGGACCCGGCCCTTCATCTTTTCACAAATACTCGCGCCGCAGGCAGCGGCGCAAGCCGCTTATGCCTCGTGCGAGGACAGCGGGGTGCGATAGCTCATGCGGCGCACCGAGCCTGTTTTCGAGCGCATCAACAGCGTGGTGGTTTCGACCCAGCCCGGCTCGCGCTTGATCGGAGGCAGCAGCGACCCACCGGTGACGCCGGTGGCGGCAAAGATGACATCCGCCGTCACCATCTCGTCGCGCGCATAGACGCGGTCGAAGTCGGTGATGCCGGCCTTGGACGCACGGCCGCGCTCGTCATCGTTGCGGAACAGCAGACGGCCAAAGATCTGACCGCCCATGCATTTCAGTGCAGCCGCAGCCAGTACACCCTCGGGCGCGCCGCCCGAACCCATGTACATGTCGATGCCGGTCACTTCGCTTTCGGCGCAGTGCATGACGCCTGCGACGTCGCCGTCGGTGATCAGACGGATCGCAGCACCGGTTTCACGCACCTCGGCAATCATCGCCTCGTGGCGTGGACGCTCGAGAATGCAGACGGTGATGTCAGCGGGCGCGCAACCCTTGGCTTTGGCCAGGGCCTCGACGCGCTCACGTGGGCTCATGTCCAAGGTGACAACGCCCTCTTCATAGCCTGGACCGATGGCCAGCTTGTCCATGTAGGTGTCGGGCGCGTGCAGCATCGAGCCGCGCGGGCCCATGGCGATCACGGTCAGCGCGTTCGGCATGTCCTTGGCGGTCAGCGTGGTGCCTTCAAGTGGGTCCAGCGCGATGTCGACGCCGGGGCCGTTGCCTGTGCCCACTTCTTCACCGATGTAGAGCATCGGCGCCTCATCACGCTCCCCTTCGCCGATCACCACGACGCCGGCGATATCCAGCTTGTTGAGCTGTTCGCGCATGGCGTTGACAGCGGCCTGGTCTGCGGCCTTTTCGTCGCCACGACCGACCAGCGAGGCCGACGCCAGTGCGGCCTGTTCCGCGACGCGGGCCAGACCCAGCGACAGCATACGGTCGTCAAAATCAATTTCGGGTGCCGAAGCGGTCATATTCACTATCCTTTGGTCATTACAGACTGTTTTTTACCGGCATACCCCGGTCATGTTCATTCCTGCAAGGGGAAGGGCTCAAAGCTCTTCGATCCGCAGGGCGACCGGTTCCATTGCCACCACATCCGTTGCGTTCAGCGCAGACAGCGCCTGGTCCAGGGCGGCGCGCGTGGTTTTGTGGGTCACGATCAGGATCGGGGCGGTGGTGTCTGAGTGGCCATATTGGCGCATCCGGTCGATTGAAACACCAGCATCGCCCAGAATTGACGCCACTTTGGCCAGGGCGCCGGGTTTGTCGAGCAGCGCCGTGCGCAAATAGTAGGGGGCAGGCAGTCCGGTTTGCGCGGGCTTGGCCTCTTCCAGCAGGGCTGCCGGTTGACCAAAGGTCGGAATACGAAGCCCGCGCGCCAGATCACAGATGTCGCCGAGTACCGCGCTGGCGGTGGGGCCTTCACCGGCGCCAGGACCGCGCAGAACGATCTGGTCAACCGCGTCGCCTTCGATCACCACCATGTTGGTGCCGCCCTCAAGCTGACCGAGCGGCGAGGTTGCGGGCACCAGGCAGGGCTGCATGCGCTGTTCCAGCCCGCGCGCCGTGCGCTGTGCCACGCCAAGCAACTTGATGCGATAGCCCATGTCGGCAGCCTGGTGGATGTCTTCCAGCGTGATGCGCTGGATGCCCTCGATCTCGATCCCGTCAAAGTTCGGCTTGGTTCCAAAGGCAATCGAGCTGAGGATCGCCAGCTTGTGCGCGGCGTCGATGCCGCCCACGTCCAGGTTCGGATCAGCCTCGAGGTAGCCAAGCTCGGCGCATTCATCGAACAGCGCGTTATAGCCCAGGCCCTTGGCCTCCATGTTGGTCAGGATGTAGTTGCAGGTGCCGTTCATCACGCCCATGACGCGAGTGATCTCGTTTCCGGCCAGTCCTTCGGTCAGCGATTTGATCACCGGGATGCCGCCCGCAACAGCGGCCTCGTACCGGATCACGCGGTCTGCCGCCTCGGCCTGATCAGCGAGCGCCTGGCCATGGATAGCGAGCAGAGCCTTGTTGGCGGTGACCACATCCTTGCCTGCGGCCAGTGCGGCCTCGGTCGCGTCTTTGGCCGCGCCTTCGGAGCCGCCCATCAGTTCGACAAAGACGTCCACGTCGTCGCGCGTCGCCAGTCCCACCGGGTCGGTTTCCCAAGCATAGCCAGACAGGTTCACGCCACGATCCTTGCTGGCATCGCGGGCAGAGACGGCCGAGATTTCGATCCGCGCACCGGTGCGGGCCTCAAGCAATGCGGCCTGACGGCGGATGATCTTGACGACCCCCACGCCCACGGTTCCCAAACCTGCAATTCCAAGCCGCAGCGTTCGTGTCATCGTGAGGGTCCTTCCATGCTATGAAACCCGCCGTAAATTCGGCCCAAGGTCGGATCGTGCCTTAGCGGGTTCAGCGCATGGGTGCAATCAGTCAGATGCAGGACGGGGGACAGTTTCGTCCAATCGGTCGCGCTCATCCTGATCAACCACCGGTTTTTGCAAAGCAGCCGCGCGCTGTTTCAAGCTATCGCGCCGGGCCTCAAGCTCATCGGTGACCTTTTGTGCCTCTGCTTCGGGGGCAACGGGCGGACCCAGGGTTTCATCGATCGGGACCAATTTGGGGTATTTGGCGTTCTTCAACTGCGACGAGACCTTGTCTTCCAACTCGGGCACTTGCGTGCAGGCCGCGAGAACGGGCAAAAGGCATATGGCAAGGCGCAGTTTCATAAGCAGTGGGTCCCCAGATCGTGACCCTTTGATGCCCGTTTGATCGAAAAGGCGCAAGCGGGGGTTTTTTCTGAACGTTTGTTCAGATAGCGTGGCCTCATGGCACGCACCCAAGGCTCTCATTCCGACATCACCGGCCCACGCATCATGGATGCGGCGCTCAGGCTATTTGCGCAAAACGGCTATGCGGCTGTATCAATGCGCCAGATCGCGGGCGCCGTGGGGGTGCAGGCGGGGGCGCTTTATAACTATATCCCCGACAAGCAGACGCTGCTGTTGACCCTGATGCAGCGCCACATGGACGATTTGTTATCCGCGGTATCTGACCATCCCCGGCCCGAGGGCGCGATGAACCGGCTTGAGGCGTTCACCCGGTTTCACATCCGCTTTCACTCGGAACGACCCGACGAGGTGTTTATCGCCTACATGGAACTGCGCAATCTGAGCCCAGAAAACTTTGCCACCATCGAGGGGCTGCGGGGGCGATACGAAAACATGCTCGAAGAGATCCTGCGCCAAGGGGTGGAAGAGGGCGTCTTTGCCGTGCCCGATCCCAAGATCGCAACGCTGGCCGTGATCGCTATGCTGACCGGGGTCAACACCTGGTACCGCTCGGGCGGACGTCTGTCGCTGCCCGAGGTGGAAGAGATCTATTGGGACATGGTGCGCAAATCGGTTGCCGCGTGATCAGGCTGCCTCGGCAAGCTCGTAATGGTGTAGAAAGCGCTCTTTGACGATGCCCTCTTCGTCCGGGTGGACATGTGGCTTTTGCCAATCCTCTCCGGCGAACGCAGCCAAGGCGTCAACCGACGTCCAGACCATCACCAGGCAAAATTCGTTGGGGGTTTCCGGGCGAGGCAGGCAAGGGGTGATAGACACCAAACCCGGTTGAGAGCGCATCAGCGGCAATGCGGTGTCCAACATAAATGTGCGAAAGTGGTCGATTTTGTCGTCGTGAATGACAGCTCGGAAAATGCGGACGATCATGATGGCCTCCGTTCAAAGAAGGCCATCATAGCATGAGCTTAGTGCGCCGCTTTGATGAAAGTCCCGTTGCGCAGGTCACGCATGGCCTGTTGCAGTTCGGCCTGGGTGTTCATCACGATCGGTCCGTGCCAGGCCACGGGCTCTTCGATTGGTGCGCCCGAGATGAGAAGGAAACGCACCCCTTCGGGACCGGCCTGAACCGTCACTTCGTCGCCTGTTCCAAAGCGGATCAAGGTGCGATCCCCGGACATGTCGCGGATGTTCAGTTCTTGTCCTGCGACCTCTTTTTCCAGAAGAATGCCAGTGGGTTGCGAGGCATCGGCAAAAGCGGCGGCCCCTTCGAAGACATAGGCGAACGCCCGGCGGTAGGTGTCGATCTTGAAGGTTTTCTTGACCCCGGCAGGAATAGAGATGTCCAGATACTGCGGATCCGCGGCAATGCCATCCACCGGGCCCGTTTTGCCCCAGAACTCGCCAACAATCACCCGCACGCGGGTGCCATCATCGTCGATAACCTCGGGGATCTCCTTGGCTTCGACATCCTGATAGCGTGGCGTGGTCATCTTCTGGCTTGCGGGCAGGTTGCCCCAGAGCTGGAACCCGTGCATCTGGCCGGTCGCGTTCCCCTCGGGCATTTCCTGATGCAGGATGCCCGATCCGGCGGTCATCCATTGCACGTCGCCAGCCCCAAGCGTGCCGGTGTTGCCGAGCGAATCTGCATGCTCGACCGTGCCCGACAGCACATAGGTGATCGTCTCGATCCCGCGATGGGGATGCCAGGGAAAACCGCGCATATAGTCCTGCGGATGTTCATTGCGGAAGTCGTCAAAGAGCAGAAAAGGGTCAAGCTCGGACGGGTCCTGAAAGCCGAAAGCCCTATGCAATTTGACGCCTGCGCCCTCCATCGTGGGGGTGGCAGCGCGGGTTTCAAGGATCGGTCTGATAGACATCTGTGGTCCTCCGAAAGCGGTGTTTTCCAAGATGTAGGGCGGTGTGACCGCGCACTCAATCCGGGCGCTGGGCACGGGCGCTGTGCATTTGTGAACGAAAGCGCAACCCTTGCCGCACATCGGGGCGAACGCTTAGGATCGGGTATGACCCGCTCTTCAGACGAACTGGCGACACTGCCCCAGGGGATGATGATCGCCGCGCTTGACCTTATGAGCTACATGCTGGGCGATGCGTTGAAAGCCACCGATGCCGATGATGTGTTGTGCGAGATGTGCGACCGCATTCGGCGCGCGGGCGTGCCGTTGGACCGCGCCAGTTCCATTGTGCCGTTGCTGCATGCCGAGGCTGTGGCCAGCGCCCGGTTCTGGGAGCGCGGCGCGGGGGCACGCAGCTATCTGTTTCCCTATTCGGCAGAAAGCGGCGAGGGGTATTCGAACTCGCCCGCAGCAGATGCGCACAACAGCGGCGAATGGGTTGTGATGTGGTTGCCGGACACGCCGGATGACCGCTATGACATCGTGTCCGAGTTGAAAGAGGCCGGGCACACCCATTACGTCATGGCGCCCGTCTTCATGCGCAGCGGCATGTCCAGCACCTTCAGCTTTGCCACTTGCGATCCCGTCGGGTTTTCGGCGCAGCACTTTGCCTTTTTACGCGCGGTGTTCCCGGCACTGGCCGCGTGTCAGGAGATACTCACGACAAATCGTGCCATGCATGAGGTGATGCGCATGTATGTCGGTGACGAGCCGCACCGGCGCATTTTGTCGGGTGACGTTCACCGGGGGGAGGTCATGCATATCCGCTCGGCCATCCTGTTTGCAGATATGCGCCGGTTCACCGAATTGACCGCCGATATGTCTGCCGAGGCGGCGACGGGGCTGCTCAACACCTACTACGATTGTCTTGTGCCCCCGGTCGAAGAGGCAGGCGGCGAGGTGCTCAAGTTCATGGGGGATGGCATCCTGGCGATCTTTCGTGCCGAAGAGGATGGTGTGGCCGCCTGTGCCGCTGCGCTCAAAGCGTCCCGCGACGGGTTGGCGCGCGTTGGGCAGGCCAAGACGACACCCGTTTTTGAGGTCGGCATCGCGCTGCATTTCGGCGAAGTGGCTTATGGCAACGTCGGCTCGGGCATGCGGTTGGATTACACGGTGATCGGGCGCGATGTGAACGTGGCCGCGCGAGTGGCGGGGTTCTGCGGCACGCTGAACGAGCCGCTTCTGGTGTCCGAGGCATTTGTTGCGCAGTCGGGTGTCCAAGGGCGTTCATTGGGACTGCACACGTTGAAAGGACTTGCAACGGCGCAAGACGTCTATTCTGTCGGTGTTTAGAGCGGCTGTAGGCGCGATTTGCGATCGCGGTGTCCAGAAAAAAGCCAATCGTGGTGGGAAAAGCGGATTGTCCACCTTAAGCCGCCATTGCGGCGTGAAAATATGCCTGCGTTCACAAGACCTGCTATAGAGTGAAAGGATTGGGAGGGAGATATTCCATGAACCGACGCGCATTTTCCATTTCCGCCATTCTTGCTGCCACAATTTGGCAGGTCCCCTTGTTTCGCCACTATTTTCCCAATCGAGTTCAAAACGGGTGGATTTTGAAAGATGACGACGTCTGATGTTGTATGATTTTGCAAAAGGTCCAATCGTTTCGGATGACCCGTACGACGTCTGCATTCTGGGGGCAGGAGCCGCCGGGATCACTCTGGCCGTTCGCCTGGGCCGCGCTGGCAAACGGGTAGCTTTGTGTGAGGGCGGTGGCCTGGATTATGAGGACGCATCGCAGGAGATTTATGCCGGTTCGACCTTTGGCGATCCCTATTTCGATCTGGACATCGCGCGCCTGCGCTATTTTGGCGGTTCGACAAATCACTGGGGTGGGTATTGCCGGTCCTTCGAGGCCACAGATTTCAATCGTGGCCACATGGGCGACGATTTTCGCTGGCCGATCACCTACGACGAGCTTCTGGCGTACCGAACCGAGGCCTGCGAGATCGTCGAGATTGACCCCGACTACCAGGATCATGTGGTGGACGAGCAGCTGGGACTGCGGCAAGTAGATTTCAAATACTCTCCGCCAGTTGTCTTTAGCGAGAAGTTCCAAGACGAGATCGAAGCCTCAAAGAACATCGATCTGTTTCTGAACGCGAATTTTGTTGATTTGGTCGGGGCGGACCGGCGCGTGCGCTCGGTCAAACTCAGGAACTATGCCGATCAAGAGCTTGAGGTTCGCGCAAACGCTGTCGTGTTCGCCATGGGGGGGATCGACAACTCGCGTCAGCTTTTGTGGATGCAGCGGCAGCATGGGGCAGACTTGTTTGACAGCGGTCTGCCGATTGGCCGCTATTGGATGGAGCATCCGCATTTCACCATCGGCGAGGCTCTGATCAAGTCCTGGGATCAGGCCAATCTGTACTTTGCCCTGACCGAAAAGATGCAACGCACCTTGGGTATTCTGGGATGCGGCGTTGTAGTCGAAGAACAGGGGGACAGTTCGACCAAGCGTTTGGTCAAGGATCTGCTGTGTGTGGCCCCGGGTGTCGGTGCCTGGGCTGCGGATTTGGCGGGCAAGAAGCTGATCTGTTCGTACAGGTTCCACGCCGCGTGGGAGCAGGCGCCAAATCGGGAAAATCGTGTGGCCCTATCGGACCGCGATGTGGATCGTTTTGGCGTTCCCTTGTCCGAACTGCATTGGGCCAAGGCCCCCATCGACCGGGAAACCATGCTGGCCTCGACCCAGCAGTTCAACGCCTACATCCTGAGGGAAAATCTGGGGCGCCTTCAGTTGCGCAATTGGGTCTATCAGGGGGATGAATACCCTGACGACGACGTATTGGCGGGGTATCATCACATGGGCGGCACGCGCATGTCGCATACGCCGCGCTACGGTGTGGTTGACGGCAATTGCAAGGTCTTCGGGTCCGAGAACCTCTATATGGCGGGGTCATCGCTCTATACCACGTCGGGCTATAACAACCCGACGTTGGCAATTGTGCAATTTGCTCTGCGTTTGGCAGATCATCTGGGGCAGGTCGCGTGAACTCAGGCCCACCAATCGGCGGGTTTCGAGCGACCGCCGTGATCTTTGGCGAGGCGCAGCGCCAACTTGCGCAGGGGTGAGAGGGCCAGTTTCAGCCACAGGCGATGACGCTGTTTGGAATAGTCCCGGTTGAACGGGCAGACCCGCATGCAGATCGCGCAGTCAGAGGCAAGTTTGGCCCAGAACGAAAAGCACTTTTCGGCGTCCGAGGTCCATTTGCGCACGCCTTTGATGGCCGAAACATTGGCCGTGTCGGTGGTCGGCGGGCCATAGGGCAGGGCTTTGACCGGGCAGGCATCAGCGCATTTGGTGCAGATGTCACAGAACGCCTTTACGCCCTTGCGTTGGGGCGTGTCATGGGTCAGCGGCAGGTTGGTGAAGATCTTGGAGAACCGCAGACGCGGCCCAAACTCGGGCGTGATCACCATCTGATTGCGGGCGTACTCGCCAAGACCCGCCTTGACCGCATAGGGAATGACCAGCCCTGTGTCGTTCATCGACGGCACCGCCTCATACCCCAGATTGCGGATGTAGGCGGCCAGTTGCATCACCACCGACGCCTCGTGGCTGTATTCGCGTCCCGTGGCTGCTCCGGCGAGGGCCGAGGGGTAGGTCGCGACCAGTTCCTTGTCCATCTCATGCCCCAGCACGATCACCGATGTCAGACCCTCGGGCAGATCCAGCGGAGCCTCGGTCAGGTCGCGGGTGTCCACGCGTGAGGTATAGAGCCAACGGTCGTCCAGATCGGTCACCCCACACAGGTCGGCGCCAAAGAATTTGGCGATGCGCTTGACCTCGGCGCTCATCTTGGCGGGATCGTCCACCTCGACCTGCATCGGCGCGACAGGCGTGTCGTTGCTGATCGGGGCCTGGAACCCTTCGCGCCGTCCCTGATCGGCATGGCGGTTGGTCATCACGTCCGAGATCAGCCAGGCGGCATTGCGCAGGGCAAAGTCCTTTTGCGTGAAGCCGTCACCGCGGCGGGGTGTGGCCTCCATCCGGTAGGAGGCAAAGAACTTGGCCGTGTGCTTGGATTTGACCTGATCGTCCCACATGGCACGGGTGAAGATGTCGTTGCGCTGTGTGAAGCGTTCGAAATCATCGGTCACGTCGATGCCTGCGGCGGCGTCATTGGCTTTCTGCGGGGTGTCGCGGTTTGATGGATAGCTCATGTTCCGGACGCTATCTGCGGTTAGTGGGTAGGGCAATGGGCCTGTTGCCCGAGGCTTGGATGCGTTATGCCCGGAACCGCAAGTCAACGGAGGGGCAGATGAACGAAGACGTATTGGCAGTGGTCGAGGCCTCGGCCCCACGCAGATGGATGGGGGTGATCATGCTCGCCGTCGTGTCGCTGATGTCGTTCTATGTCGCCCTTCTGGGCGGACCCGAGTTGGGGTGGCAGGTCTTTCTGCTCGTCGTTGGCGGAACCGCCATGTGGTTGGCGCTGAAAATGTGGCGCGCAACGACCGAGCGCGTGGAACTGACCGAGACAGAGTTGCGGTCCACCGACGGCCAGGTGATCGCGCGCATTGAAGATATCGAGAGCCTCGATCGGGGGGTGTTTGCGTTCAAGCCCTCAAACGGTTTCCTGCTGCGCACAAGCCAACCTGCGTCGGGCGTTTGGCAACCGGGACTGTGGTGGCGCATGGGGCGTCGGATCGGGATCGGCGGCGTGACACCGGGATCGCAAAGCAAGTTCATGGCCGAAATGATCTCGGCCATGATTGCACAACGGGGCTGAGCGCGTGGCCTGTCAGGTGCACTTGCTCTGACGGGCCTGTATCTGATAGGCGGGGGCACTCCCGCCCGTCGTCGATGCATCAAAGGTGCATCTCCTCCCGTTGGGCCGGGCCTCGCCTTTGGCGAGGCGGGTTGCGCTGCGTCGAAGTGACAGCGCCTGAGACAGCAGAGGTCAGGACGCCCAGGCCACCTGGTTGGTGAAACGGGGGCGTGTGAACACGAAGTTGTCCATTTCCATCTCGTTGATCCCAACCCGGAACGGCGGAATGTAGGTGTTGCTGGTCTCTACCAGGATCACACGCTCTTCGTCCGGCATCGTTGGCAGGCGTTCGGCCATGTCGCCGATGGTGGCATTGGTCAACTCGTCCTGATAGCCACGAACCCGGGACCAATCGACGTAATAGCGATCATCCTCTTCATCCCAGCGAATGACCGAAATGCGCACCTTGGTGGCGGACTGGCTGCGGGTCATCAGGTTCAGCAAGCGTTGCATCGAGTCGATATACGTCTCGTTGATGCCCGCCGTTTCCCGCGAGATCAGGTCGCTGATCGTAAAGGCTGCCTTGAGGTTGGCCGCGCTCTGCCGGTAGCCGTCAAAATAGGTGTAGCAGGCCATGATGACCCAAAACAGCAGCGGGAACATCAGGACAAATTCAACCGAAACCGATCCGTTTTCGTCGCGGGAAAACCGCCCGAGGAAGTTTTTGAGAATTGAACGCGACATGGCTTACTGTGGCTCCTGCACGAATACGGTTGTTGCGACCAGCGCGTATTGACCCTCGGCGTTGTCTGCCAATTGTTTGCCCAGTCCAGAAGTGGGGAACAGGGGGTCGATCTTGGCACAGGCGCGCAAGATCATCAGCTCGTTGCTGGCGCCGTTGACGAAGGTGCGAACCGGTTTGACTTCTTCGGTGCGGTCGGTGCAGTCCGCATCGGCGTCGATGTTCAGTGCGGTGCGCGGATCCACCTGGATCATTTCCAGCCTCATGTTGGCGTCGCAGCTTTGGATAAAGGTCGCGCGTTCACAGATCGTGGTTTTTAGGTCGTCGTGCTGAAAGTTGACCCCGGTGCCCAGGCGGATGTCGCGCACGGTCATGTCCACGGCGCGTTCCAGCATCGCGTGCTTGAGCGTGACAAAGGCCAGTTCGACCCCCGATAACAAGGCCACCATGAGCAAGGGGAACAGCAGTGTGAATTCCAGCGTCGCATTGCCTTTTTCATCGTCCGAAAACCGGCGGAACCGTCTAAACATACGTTTGATCATTGGGTCAGCCTCAGTTTGCGGATCGACGATGCGATCGAGGCGAAAGCGTCTGCAATTTCCAACCCGTCCACATCATAGAAGTGACTGTCCGAGCTGGCACAGGCCTTGAGGACCGACAGTCCGCGGCTGGGGGCCTCGAACCCGATGGTATAGACGATCACGTTCTGGGCCTTGGCGGCATCACAGATTTCTTGTGTGCGGCTGTCCTTCGTGCTTGATCCGACGTAGCTGCGAACCCCGTAGTACCATTCATCCCGCGCACTGTTGTCGTTCATCCAGGGATAGTAATGACGGCTGAGGTTGTATTGCAGCGAGGTCTGTTCCCAAAGCTGTGGATAGGTCAGGCGCTCGGCCGTGCCCGGCTCTTGGACGGTCTCTTGGACCCAGCTGCCGTAGTAGCAGTTCCCGTAGTAGATCGTACCGGTGCATTCCCATTCAGTGGTGGTCCCATTGCCATAAGGATGATCCTGCCACGAGCTGTTGTGGGGCCAGAAATACCGATTGGTTGAGGGGCGGTAGACCGAGTATTTCTCCTCCTCAGCATTCCACCAGATGTTCGAATTGCCCTGACGATACTGGTCGCGCAGGTAATACTGGCTGGTGTTTTGGCCGTCCGTCATCAGCACGATGACCTTGAGCGTTTCACCATCCGAGAACCGGTGCGGACGCAGGGCGAAGTCGTTTGGAATGTCCCCGTCTTCGATCAGGTTCGTCACGACGCCATTCATGCTGTGATCCAGCAGGGCGGTGCCCCACTTCATGCCCACGTCGATCGAGGTGTTGCCGCGAGCGGTCAATGCGGTGATGAAATTCTTGAGCGTGTTGCGATCTTTCTGCAGAGGCAGGATTTCGCGACGGCTATCTGCCTCACACACCGGGAATTTTACCAGATCACCATAGGGGCGGCCATCGCTGCGGCTCGACCCGGCGCTGGTGAAAGTGTCGAAATGCAAGGTGCGGGGGCGCGATGCATTCGGATTGAGGGACGTTGAATCAAAGTCGTTCGACTGGAAGTTGATGCAATTCGAATGTGCGTTCTCGCCCGACACATTGAATTCGTCCATCATGTTGTCCGTAACCGAGACCTGTGTGGCGTAGGGGATGATCGAGATCGACAGCTTGCCGTCTTCGGTGTTGTCGACCATTTGATCGACAAAGTCGTGCGCGGCCACCTTGAGGTTGGAAAGGCGGCTGTTCGAATTCATCGAGCCAGAGACGTCGAGCACCAGCGAGATTTCAACACCACCGATGCTTTCTTCGGCGGTGCTGGCCGCCGGTGCGCTTAGGGTGTCGACGCCGGTCAGGTGCATGAACTGAGTGGGAAATTCCGATTCCGCAGTGGCCTTAACATTCCGAAAACCCAGACCTTCGGTCACGGTCACGCTGTTGAGGTATTGCAGCAGATCCGCCTTTTGCAGGTACTCGCGTACCACCGCTTCTGGTTCCAGAGATTGGTCCAAGTCAGCCGCAGCCAAAACGGCACGGTCCATTGTATATTGCAGCCTTGCTCGGTCGCGCTCGTAGCGCATCACATCAATGCCGATGCCGCCCACAGCCAGCATGATGACAAACAAGAACAGTACAAAAAACGTGATCAAGCCGCTTTCGTCGGATGCAAAATTCTGCGCTCGGCGCGACAGAATTCGACCCACGGCAGCAGTTGTCCCGGTCTTTTTTTCACCGTCAATATACATGACTCACCTCTCTCTCCAGGGCTTGACGTGCTCACTGAAGACAAACTTCCACTGGATATTTTTGCCGCGAGATGATGGCCAAATTGGGGCGCAATATGTTCCAAACAAAGGATATTACGGCTTAGTTTGAGACATTTACCTCAGGTTGATACGCGTTGTTTCCTTGGGTGAAACAATGTTGGAACCTGTACCGAGGGGGCTTGATTCGCCCTTTACTGCGAGACCGTCGTTTTGCAAGTGATTAAAAATGTCGCACTTATTAATTGAACGGTCATACTGTCGCTGCGACAACTCATCCCAGAGCGAGTCGCATAAGGTCATGGAGGTACTATTGTGAGTATGACCCGTACAAATGAGCCCAGTTTTCGTGAGAGCGTAGATTTGATGTTCAACAGGGCTGTGGCCCTGATGGACTTGCCGCCCGGCTTGGAAGAGAAGATCCGGGTGTGTAACGCCACTTACACGGTTCGGTTCGGTGTACGATTGCGCGGACAGATTCAGACCTTTGTCGGCTATCGCTCGGTGCATTCAGAACACATGGAGCCGGTCAAGGGCGGTATTCGCTATGCCCCATCGGTGAATCAGGACGAGGTTGAAGCGCTCGCGGCTCTGATGACCTATAAGTGTGCATTGGTCGAGGCGCCGTTCGGCGGTTCCAAGGGCGGTCTGTGTATCGACCCGCGTCAATACGACGAACATGAGCTGGAGCAGATCACCCGCCGCTTTGCCTATGAACTGGCCAAGCGCGACTTGATCCACCCGTCTCAGAACGTTCCCGCCCCTGACATGGGCACCGGCGAGCGCGAGATGGCCTGGATTGCGGACCAATATGCCCGCATGAACACCACGGATATCAACGCACGCGCCTGTGTCACGGGTAAGCCGTTGAATGCGGGCGGTATCTCGGGCCGGGTCGAGGCGACGGGCCGCGGGGTGCAATATGCGCTGCGCGAGTTCTTCCGTGATCCGCGTGACGTGGCCAAGGCAGGTCTCAGCGGCTCGCTCGATGGCAAACGTGTGATCGTGCAGGGATTGGGCAACGTGGGTTATCACGCGGCCAAGTTTCTGCAGGAAGAGGACGGCTCGAAAATCGTCGGCATCATCGAACGCGACGGGGCGCTGTATAATCCTGACGGCCTGGACGTCGAAGGCGTGCGCAACTGGATCGTCAAGCATGGCGGCGTGACCGGATACCCGGATGCGACCCACACCGCCGAGGGCGGCGCCGTGCTGGAAGAGGATTGCGATATCCTGATCCCGGCGGCGCTTGAGGGTGTGATCCACCTTGGCAACGCGGCCAACATCAAGGCGCCTCTGATCATCGAGGCTGCGAACGGCCCCGTGACGGCCGGCGCGGATGAGATCCTGCGCAAAAAAGGCACGGTGATCATCCCCGACATGTATGCAAACGCAGGCGGTGTGACCGTATCCTACTTCGAATGGGTCAAGAACCTTTCCCACATCCGCTTTGGTCGGATGCAACGTCGTCAGGAAGAGGCACGCCACCAGCTGGTCATCGATGAGCTGGAACGCTTGGATCGCTATCTCGGTGATGCCTGGTCAATGACGCCGGAATTCAAGCAAAAGTACCTGCGCGGTGCCGATGAGTTGGAGCTTGTCCGCTCGGGGTTGGATGACACGATGCGGATCGCCTATCAGTCGATGCGTGAGATCTGGCATGATCGCGCGGATGTCGAGGACCTGCGCACGGCGGCCTATCTGGTGTCGATCAACAAGGTTGCGGCCAGCTATCGCGCGAAGGGTCTGTGAACCCAAGCCAGACGAAAAGCAGCGGCGCGCAGATTTGCGCGCCGCTTTTTTGTGATGTGACGAGGAACACACAGTTTTTCTTGGAACCGGCCCCTTTGAGGTGGGATAGACAGGGCAAAGCGCTATTGTCCCAGTGTGAGACTTTCAAAGGAGCAGCCAATGTCCCCGATGATGCGTTTGTTTGCGGCGAGCAGCAGTGTCATTCTTTTCGCCTCGGCCGGGGCCGAGGCCCAGCAGCGCTCGGGATGGGCATGGCAGATTGACGGGTTGGCCGTCTATCAGGGCAACGCGGGTTTATCCGGTGGCGGAGAGTTCAGCGCCGAGCGGGCTTTCCTGCGCACAGGGGCTCTTTACCGTTTTGACAGCGGTGCTTCGGCTGGACTGTTCCTGAGCTATGGTCAGTTTTCCTATGATTTCAGCCTGGCTGGCAATCAGCCATGGGATCGTATTCGCGACGTGCGGATCACGGCGCCTGTTCAGTTTTCGGTGGGCGAAAGCGCGTCGGTTTTCATCTCACCGCAGGTTCGATGGGACTATGAGGACGGAGCGTCCTCCTCTGATGGGCGCACCTATGGTGTCTTTGCCGGTATTGTCTGGCAGGTGAACCCGAACTTGCGGATCGGACCCGCGTTTGGCGCATTCTCGGAGCTGGGCACCAATGATACAGAGGTCTTTCCCGCGCTTCTGGTGGATTGGGACATTGCACCGCGTTGGAACCTGAGCACCGGAACAGGGCTGGGGGCCACGCAAGGACCGGGCGTGATCCTGAGTTATCAGCACACCGATGCCGTGAGTTTCTCTCTGGGTGCGCGGTCCGAGCGTGTTCGGTTTCGTTTGGACAATACAGGCCTTGCCCCTGGTGGCGTTGGAGAGGATCAAAGCATTCCTGTGGCGTTGTCGGTGGATTATGCACCCAATCCGGGCGTGCGCATCAGCGCGTTTGTCGGAGCAGAGTTTGATGGGCGTTTGACGCTGGATTCCGCAACCGGCGCCCAGATCAGCCGCCAGGACTATGACACAGCCCCGATTGTGGGGTTTGCGGCGCGAATTCGTTTCTGAACCAGCCGCCGCAGGACGTCTTTGCGACAGATCCGGTCGCAGTCTGACATGTTTTTGTCGAAAAGCGATATGGTGATCCGGGGGCAGGTTGATACATCTGTCCCGACGGGCGCATTCCAGCCCGACAGGAGGAAGCATATCATGCGTTTTTCAGGCCTTCGCGTTCTCAAGGAAGGGTTGACCGGCAACAAGGGCTGGAAACCCCATTGGCGCGATCCCGAACCCAAGGCGGAATATGACATTCTGGTCATCGGAGGCGGCGGGCATGGCCTGTCGACGGCCTATTACCTGGCCAAGGAGCACGGGCTGACCAATGTGGCGGTGCTGGAAAAGGGCTATATCGGCGGCGGCAACGTGGGCCGGAACACCACCATCGTGCGGGCCAACTACTTCCTTCAGGGCAACTCCGAATTCTACTCGCACTCGCTGAAGCTGTGGGAAGGGTTGGAAGAGGACCTGAACTACAACGTGATGCATTCGCAGCGGGGCATCATCAACCTGTTCCATTCCGACGGTCAGCGCGACGCGCGGGCACGCCAGGGCAACATGATGCTCAGCCAGGGGGATGACGCGATCCTGTTGGGGCGGGACGAGCTGCGGGGCATGCTGCCTTATCTGGATTTCGACAACGCACGGTTCCCGATCTACGGCGGGCTTTATCACCCGCGCGGCGGCACGGCGCGCCATGATGCGGTGGCCTGGGGCTTTGCCCGCGGGGCTGATCAGCGCGGCGTGGACTTGCTGCAGAACTGCGAAGTGACCGGCATCGACATCGAGAACGGCAAGGTCAAGGGCGTGCAAACCTCGCGCGGACCGATCCGAGCCAAGAAGGTGGCCATCGTGGTTGCTGGCCGCTCCAGCCAAGTGGCTGCTATGGCGGGCATGACGCTACCCATTGAAAGCCACATTCTGCAGGCTTTTGTCACTGAAGGGTTGAAGCCGGTGATCGACAATGTCGTCACCTTTGGTATGGGGCATTTCTATATCAGTCAGTCGGACAAGGGCGGTTTGGTCTTTGGCGGCGATCTGGATTTCTATGCTTCTTATGCGGCGCGCGGCAACCTGCCGACGGCCGAACATGTGATGGAGGCGGGAATGGCGCTGATGCCGATGATCGGCAAGGCCAAGATGCTGCGCAGCTGGGGGGGGATCATGGACATGTCGCCCGATGGCTCGCCCATCATCGACCGGACGCATATCGACGGGCTCTATCTGAACTGCGGCTGGAACTATGGCGGGTTCAAGGCGGTGCCGGGCTCGGGCAATGTCTTTGCCCATCTGATCGCGACGGATCGCTATCACGAGAATGCCACGGGCTATCAGCTGGATCGCTTCCGCACCGGGCGGGGCATCATCGACGAAGAGAGCAAAGGCTCTCAACACAACCTGCACTAGGGGATGAGGCAGATGTCGGATTTCCGTATTTGTAACGAGAAGAAGCAGGGGGTTGGGGTATGAGGATCACCTGTCCAATCTGCGGCGAGCGGGATCGTCGCGAGTTCTATTACAAGGGCCATGCCGTGTCGCTGGACCGGCCTGCGCCTGATGCGGGCGAAGAGGCATGGGACAACTATGTCTATCTGCGCGAAAACCCGGCCGGGGTGACGCGCGACCTGTGGTATCACGAGGGCGGCTGCGGCGCCTGGATCGAAGTGACGCGCAACACGGTGACGCACGAGGTTATCTCGACGCGGCTGGTGTCGGAGGAGACGGCATGAGGATCGCAAACAGGGGCCTGCTGGATCACAGCAAGCCGGTGACCTTTTCGTTCGACGGGGTAAACTACACCGGGCTCGAGGGCGACACGCTGGCGTCCGCCCTTCTGGCCAATGAGGTGCGGCTGGTGGGCCGCTCGTTCAAATACCACCGCCCGCGCGGCATTCTGACGGCGGGCAGTGAAGAGCCCAATGCGCTTGTCACCATCGGGCAGGGCGTGCGGCAGGATCCCAACGTGCGGGCCACAGTTCAGGAGCTTTACGAGGGCTTGCAGGCGCGCAGTCAGAACCGGGGGCTGTCGCTGCAATTCGACCCGATGGCGATCACCGATCTGGCGGCGCCGTTTCTGGGGGCTGGGTTCTATTACAAAACCTTCATGTGGCCGCGCGCGTTTTGGGAAAAGCTCTATGAGCCGATCATTCGCCGCGCTGCTGGTCTGGGCGCACTGTCTGGGGAAGACAACGCGGATGTCTATGACAAGGCCTATGCCTTTTGCGATCTGCTGGTGATTGGCTCGGGTCCTGCGGGCCTGATGGCCGCGCTGGTTGCAGGGCGTGCAGGAGCGGATGTGATCCTGGCCGAAGAAGACAGCCGCATGGGCGGGCGTTTGCTGGCCGAAACCCATGAGATCGACGGCAAGCCGGGGCATGTCTGGGTCGATGAGGTGCTGGCCGAGTTGCGGTCGATGGACAACGTGCGCCTGATGAAGCGCACCACGATCACGGGCGCCTATGATGGCGGCACCTTTGGCGCGCTGGAACGGGTACGCCACCATCTGGGCAGCCGCCCGGCAGGCGCGCCGATCGAGACGTTCTGGCGGATCGCCAGCAAACGCGCGGTTCTGGCAGCAGGGGCACTGGAGCGTCCCGTGGCCTTCCGCAACAACGACCGGCCCGGCATCATGACTGCGGGTGCGGTGCGGGCTTATCTGAACCGTTGGGGCGTGGCGCCTGGGCAGCGCGTGGCGATCTTTGGCAACACCAACGACATCCACCGCACGGCCCGCGATCTGTTGGAAGCAGGCGTGCATGTGGCCGGGGTCATCGACAGCCGCCATGATGGGCCTACGTCCGATAATTATCCCGTTTATCGCGGCGCGCAGGTTTCGAACAGCGCTGGGCGCAAGGCGCTGGAATCGATCACCATTCGCAGTGCAAGCGGCGAGCAGAACTTGCAGGCCGATTGTCTGGCGATGACCGGCGGTTGGAACCCGACCGTGCATCTGACCTGCCACATGAACGGGCGCCCGACCTGGAAGCGCGAGATCGAAAGCTTTGTGCCGACGCCGGGTGCGATCCCGGGGCTGGAAGCGGCAGGCGCGTGCAACGGGGCCTTTTCCACCGCGGCGTGTTTGCGCGAAGGGGCCGAGGTTGCGGCGCGTGCGTTGGCCGATCTGGGGCACACCGCGCCGGATGTGGCGCAGCCGCAAGCCGAGGATGACGCTTACGAAATTGCGCCTTTGTGGGCGGTTCCGGGCAAGGGCCGTGCTTGGCTCGACTTCCAGAACGACGTGACCGTCAAGGATGTGCAACAGGCCGCGGTCGAAAACTTCCGTTCGGTCGAGCATATGAAGCGCTACACCACCCAAGGCATGGCGACCGATCAGGGCAAGAACTCGAACGTGGCGGCGCTGGCGATCCTGGCCGATGCCACCGGGCGCGGCATCCCTGAGACGGGCACCACAACATTCCGTCCGCCGTATTCTCCCGTTGCCATTGCGGCGTTTGGGGCAGGGGGCACGGGCAAGAGCTTTGCCGCCGAGCGCTTCACCACCTCGCACAAGGCGACCGTCGAACGGGGCGCACCGCTGATCGAGGCGGGGCTGTGGTATCGCCCCAGCTATTTCCCCAAGGCGGGAGAGCCGACGTGGCTTGAAAGCTGTAACCGCGAGGTGGGCTATGTCCGCAGCGCGGTTGGGGTGGCGGATGTCTCGACGCTCGGCAAGATCGATGTGCAGGGTAAGGATGCGGGCCAGTTCCTGGATTTCGTCTATACCAACATGTTCTCGACGCTGAAGGTGGGGCGCACGCGCTATGGCCTGATGCTGCGCGAGGATGGCTTTGTTATGGATGACGGCACCACCGCGCGGCTGGGGGAAAACCACTATGTGATGACCACGACAACCGCTGGTGCGGGTGACGTCATGAAACATCTGGATTTCGTCAATCAGGCGCTGTGCCGCGATCTGGATGTGCAGTTCACTTCTGTTACCGAACAATGGGCGCAGTTTGCGGTCGCAGGGCCAAAGTCGCGCGCGCTGTTGGATACGTTGCTGGATCAGCCGCTGAGTGATGAAGACTGGCCGTTCATGGCCTGTGGTCCGGTCAAGGTTCTGGGTATCGACGCGCGGCTCTTCCGCATCTCGTTCTCGGGCGAGCATGCCTATGAGGTCGCCGTGCCTGCACGCTATGGTGACAGCTTGTTCCGTCTGCTGGCCAAAAAGGCCGAAGAGATGGGCGGCGGCGTCTATGGAATGGAGGCGCTGAACGTCCTGCGGATCGAAAAGGGGTTCATCACCCACTCGGAAATCCACGGGCGCACAACGGCCTATGACATTGGCATGGGGCGGATGGTTTCCACCAAGAAGGACTGCATCGGCAAGACCATGACACAGCGACCGGGGCTCGAAGAACCGGGGCGCGAGGTTCTGGTGGGGCTGAAGCCGGTCGAGAAAGACGGCCAGGTTCTGGCGGGCGCACACCTTTACAAGAAGGGCGACGAGCCGATCAGGACGAACGATCAGGGGTATCTGACGTCCGTGTGTCACTCGCCCACGATGGGTCACATGCTGGCGCTTGGGTTCCTGGCTGACGGGCGCGAGCGTCATGGCGAGATCGTGAAAATGGTCGACGGTCTGCGCGGGGTGGAAACCCTGTGTGAGGTGGTCGATCCGGTGTTCTTTGACCAGCAAGGGGAGCGGGTCCGTGGATAAACTTTCAGCTCTTTCGCCCTGTGCGGGTCTGCTGCCGCTGACCGTTGGCGCCACAAAGGTGGTCGAGGTCGAGCCGGGACAGATGACTTCGGTTGCGCCGTACAATGGGCAACAGGACAAGCTGTCCAAGGCGATGAAGGCCGCGCATGGGGTGGCGTATCCCCAGGCCAATGGGCTGATACAGGGCAGCGATGCGCAGGCCATCTGGTTTGGACATGCTCAGGCCATGTTGATTGGACCGGCGGCTGATGCTGGCTTGTCGGAACACGCGGCGCTAACCGATCAGTCCGACGCCTGGGCGGTTGTCAACTTGTCCGGCGAGACGGCCGAGGATGTTCTGGCGCGTCTTGTACCGGTGGATGTGCGGCTGGCACATTTCCCAGTTGGCATGGCCGTGCGCACCCAATTGCAGCATCTGTCAGTCTCGCTGGCGCGCGTGGATGAGGGCACGTTCCAGATCATGGCGTTCCGCTCGATGGCGCACACTCTGGTTCACGATCTGAAAACGGCCATGGAAGCTGTGGCCGCGCGGGGGTAACCTGCGCGGTAACAGAACTGATTCCGGGAGAGACCGTAGATGATCCGCCTTGCAACCGCCGCTTCTTTGGCCGCCGCCATGTTGGCAACACCCGTTGTTGCCGCTGACACCAAAGAACAAAGCTGTGAGTATCAGGCGCAGGTCGTCAAAGCCGTTCAACAGGCGCGGTTGGATCGTGTGAAAGAGCGCGACGTGGCCAAGTCCATCGCCGCAACTGAACCCACATGGCCGGACAATTACAACGCTGCGATCCCGCTAATCGCGCCGTGGGTCTATGAACAGAAGATGTCCACTGTCCGCAAGGAAGACCTGGGCGCGGCGTGGCTGGAACTCTGCCTGAAACAATAAGTTGCCATCGGATGGTGGGCCGTGCGCCTCTTGGCGCGGCCCCCCATCTCTGACAGACTAGCGCCATGTCACTGCCTCCTGGATTCCTTGATGAGCTACGCGGTCGCGTCAGCCTGACCCAAGTGGTTGGGCGCAAGGTCATGTGGGATCCGCGCAAGTCGAACCAGGGCAAGGGCGACATGTGGGCTCCGTGCCCGTTTCACCACGAAAAAACTGCGTCTTTCCACGTGGATGACCGCAAGGGGTATTATTACTGCTTTGGCTGTCACGCCAAGGGTGATGCCTTCAAGTTCGTGCAGGAAACCGAAAACGTGAGTTTCATGGAATCGGTCGAGATCCTGGCACGCGAAGCCGGGATGCCGATGCCTGCGCGTGATCCGAAGGCGCAGGAGAAACAGGACAGACGCAGCCAACTGGCGGATGTGATGGAACAGGCGGTGCAGTTCTTTCGCCTGCAGCTTAACACCGGCGGCGGCGCGGCGGCGCGCGACTACATCACGCGGCGCGGTCTGAACGGTCAGGCCCTTGAGCGGTGGGAGATCGGCTTTGCCCCCAATGGCTGGCAGGGTCTGTGGGATCACTTGCGCGGCAAAAATGTGCCCGAGGATCTGATCCTGGGGGCCGGGCTGGCCAAGGCCTCGACCAAGGGCAAGAAACCCTATGACACGTTCCGCAACCGGATCATGTTCCCGATCCGCGATGCGCGCGGGCGTTGCGTGGCCTTTGGGGGCCGCGCGATGGATCCCAATGACAACGCCAAATACCTGAATTCGCCTGAAACCGAACTCTTCGACAAGGGCCACAACCTTTATAACCACGCGCCCGCGCGGCAGGCGGCCGGACGAGGGCAGCCGCTGATTGTGGCCGAGGGGTATATGGATGTGATCGCGCTGGCCGAGGGCGGGTTCGAGGCGGCAGTTGCGCCGCTTGGCACGGCGATCACGGAAAACCAGTTGCAATTGCTCTGGCGGATCTCGGATGAGCCGATCATCGCGCTGGACGGTGACACCGCCGGTCTGCGGGCGGCGATGCGGGTGATCGACCTGGCGCTGCCGCTGCTTGAGGCTGGCAAATCGGTGCGCTTTGCGCTGATGCCCGAGGGGAAGGACCCTGACGACCTGATCAAGGCCGAAGGGCCTGCAGCCGTGCAAAGCGTGCTAGATGCAGCGATCCCGATGGTCAAATTGCTGTGGCAGCGCGAGACCGAAGGCAAGGTGTTCGACAGCCCCGAGCGCAAGGCAGCTTTGGACAAGACCCTGCGGGAAAAGATCAAGCAGATCCGCGACCCCTCGATCCGCTCGCATTATGGCCAAGAGATCAAGGATTTGCGGTGGGAGCTGTTCCGCCCCACCCGCAAATCGGGTGGCAAAAGCAGCTGGCAACCGCGTGGCAAGTGGAAACCCGAGCGTCTTTCGGCGCTGCCGGGCACGCGCCAATCGCTGTTGGCCTCGGGTGGGGACAATGCGCAGGTGCAGATGCGCGAGGCGGTTATCCTGGCCACGGCCATCGCAACGCCCGAGGTGGTGGTGCAGTTCGAAGTTCAGATCGAGGACATGGAATGCCGCGATCCCGACTATGCGATCCTGCGTGACGTGATCCTGCGCTATGCCATCGACGCGCCCGATCAGCTGACCGACCGGATTTATGATGCTTTGGGGCCGGATGCCCTTGAAAACCTGCGGTCGCTTCGCCATGTGGCAATCAGCCCCTGTGTTCGAAACCCTGGCGATGTCGAACTGGCCGAGCTGACGCTCAACGAAGAACTCGCAAAACTGACCGCGCACAGGGGGCTGAGCGCCGAAATTGCCGAGGCCGAGGAAGAGATGGCCGGGCAGACGGACGAGGCGATCACCTGGCGTCTGGGTCAGGCCGCCGAAGCCCGCAACAAGGCAACCCGAAGCGAGAATGAGGACAAGGCGATTTATGACGTTGGAGACAACGGAGCGCGAATCAATCGGGAAGAGCGTGACGCCTTTGCCGCAATCACGGCGGGAATCAACTTCGAGAAGAAGCGCAGGTAGTGCGTTTTGGTAAAGAATAGGTAGAAAAAACCGGGTAAACGGGTGGCCGAATCATTTCATCGCGCTAATGATTCGGGCTAACCGAATCACCCAGCCCTGCAGGAGCACTGAATGGCCGCCAAAGACACCAACGACGACCGCAAGCCCGAGGACCAGGAACAGGAAATCTCGCTCGACATGAGCCAGGCCGCGGTCAAGAAGATGATCGCCGAGGCCCGCGAGAAAGGCTACATCACCTACGACCAACTCAATCAGGTTCTGCCGCCCGATCAGGTGAGCTCGGAACAGATCGAGGATGTGATGTCGATGCTCTCGGAAATGGGCATCAACATCATCGAGGATGAAGAGGCCGAGGAAGAAGAGCAAAAGGGCGCGACCGAGCTGGTGACAACGGACAACAACCGCGAGGTTGCCCTGTCCAGCGGCACGACCGAAAAGCTCGACCGCACCGACGACCCGGTCCGCATGTACCTGCGCGAGATGGGCAGCGTTGAACTGCTCAGCCGTGAGGGCGAGATCGCGATTGCGAAACGGATCGAGGCTGGCCGCAACACGATGATCGCGGGGCTGTGTGAAAGCCCGCTGACGTTCCAGGCGATCACGATCTGGCATGACGAACTTCTGAGCGAAGACATTCTTCTGCGCGACGTCATCGACCTGGAGACCACATTCTCGGGGCAGATGGACGACGACGAAGAAGAAGCACCCGTCGTTGACACCTCGGCCGTGCAGGCGGCCAAACCCGCCAAGGACGAAGGGCCAGAGCTCGATGCCGATGGCAACCCGATTGCCAAGGACGACGATGACGACGAAGACGAGCAGGCCAACATGTCGCTTGCCGCGATGGAGGCGGCGCTCAAGGATCAGGTGCTGACCACGCTGGAGCGCATTTCGTCTGACTATGCACAGCTGTCGGAAATGCAGGACAGCCGGATTTCGGCCACGCTGAACGAAGATGGTTCGTTCAGCGAGGGGGATGAGGCGACCTATCAGGCGCTGCGGTCCGAGATCGTGGAACTGGTGAACGGTCTGCACCTGCACAACAACCGTATCGAAGCGCTGATCGACCAGCTCTATGGCATCAACCGCCGGATCATGTCGCTGGACAGTTCGATGGTGAAACTGGCAGATCAGGCCCGTATCAACCGTCGTGAGTTCGTCGAGGCCTATCGCGGTCGCGAGCTGGATCCGAACTGGCTGTCGGACATGGCTGAAAAGCCGGGTCGCGGCTGGCAGATGTTCATCGAACGCTCGACCGACAAGGTCGAAGAACTGCGCAACGACATGGCACAGGTCGGTCAGTATGTGGGTCTGGATATCTCTGAATTCCGCCGCATCGTGCAGCAGGTCCAGAAGGGTGAGAAAGAAGCCCGCCAGGCCAAGAAGGAAATGGTCGAGGCCAACCTGCGTCTCGTGATCTCGATCGCCAAGAAATACACCAACCGTGGCCTGCAATTCCTTGATCTTATTCAGGAAGGTAACATCGGCCTGATGAAGGCGGTCGACAAGTTCGAATACCGTCGCGGTTACAAGTTCTCGACCTATGCGACCTGGTGGATCCGTCAGGCGATCACCCGCTCGATCGCGGATCAGGCCCGCACGATCCGTATCCCGGTCCACATGATCGAGACGATCAACAAGCTGGTCCGGACCGGCCGTCAGATGCTGCACGAAATTGGTCGCGAGCCGACGCCGGAAGAACTGGCCGAGAAGCTGCAAATGCCGCTCGAGAAGGTCCGCAAGGTGATGAAGATCGCCAAGGAGCCGATCTCGCTCGAGACCCCGATCGGGGACGAAGAAGACAGCCAGCTGGGCGATTTCATCGAGGACAAGAATGCCGTGCTGCCCTTGGACAGCGCCATTCAGGAAAACCTCAAAGAAACCACGACCCGGGTTCTTGCCTCGCTCACTCCGCGTGAAGAGCGGGTTCTGCGGATGCGTTTTGGCATCGGCATGAATACCGATCACACGCTGGAAGAGGTCGGACAGCAGTTCAGCGTGACTCGCGAACGTATCCGCCAGATCGAGGCAAAAGCGCTGCGCAAGCTGAAACACCCAAGCCGGTCGCGCAAACTGCGGTCGTTCCTCGATCAGTAATTCCCGAAAACTCGGAAACTAAGATAAGTTCAAGGGCGCCCAGTGTGGCGCCCTTGTTCGTTTTGGAGCTGTCCTTGAAGTTTCGCCTATCCGCCTTTGTGGTTCTGCTGGCTGGTGTCGCTTCTGCAGATTGCCCTGAGCCAAACCCAAACGCTTGTGTCCTGCACCCTGAAAGGGGGCGCCAAGCAACTGACCACCTGTCTGAGCGCCTCTCGGGTCAGCTATGCGTTTGGTTCTGTCGGAAACACACCAGAATTGGTGTTGAACTATTCTGTGCGCGATGTGGACATGCGCCCTTGGCCTGGTGTCGGATCCAGCATCTGGGAAGAATTCACCTTTTACAACAAAGGGGTCTCTTACGTTGTTCACTACGCGGTCGAGCGTACCCCCGATGGCCAGGTGAGCGGAGGGGTGACTGTCATGAAGGGTGAGCAGGAGCTGGCTCATCTCAGCTGTGATCCGGGTTCGGTTGTATCTGCGGGGTATGGCCTGCCGCTGTTCGAGGCCAAGGAGCGGGCAGGGCAAACCTATTCACTTGAGACGCGCAGTTGGGATTGAAGCTCCAAGATCAGGCGTCGGCAGGATGCCGCCAGTCCGCTACCACCCCAAGCACAAGCCATGACAACGCTGTGAAATGCCCTGTCCGCTGACCGAGCGACACACTACACTGATCCCAACAAGGTAATCATTTGGGTATCAATTCATGAAACACATCGTCACTGCCTGCACCGTTGCTGCGACGCTGGTCACTGCGCTTCCCAACCCCGCCGACGCGTTTACCTCTCGGAGTGGCGCGCGGGTGAACCCCGTCAACGCGGCCATTTTTGAGGTTGTGCCGCGCAACTCGGGGCGCACCAATGACATCTGGTGTGCGGCATCGGAATTCGCACGCCGTCAACTGGGGGCCGGATGGAAAACCCGGGTCTACGTGGCCCGAGATCGTGGTCCGAGCGTGACGACCGGTCGTCGGACGGCCGTGCAGTTTACCATTGATCCGCAGGCCGCCGGCATCACGCCCGCCGAGGGTGGGTTCTTCAAAAGCGGGTTCAACGTCGGTGACAGCATGTCGGTCCAGCAGGCCGACGGGATGTGCGAGCCTGTGCCGATCCGCTTCTAATCTGCGGCGAAGCCCTTGCGGCGACATCGACGGTTGTCCACTGTCGCACCATGCAGACCGAGTTCCAAATCCCGACCCGTGGCCAAGGCCTTTATGAGTTCACGTCTCAGGTCACGCGATGGACCCGCAGCAGCCCGAGAAATGGGCTGCTGACGCTCTTTGTGCGCCACACATCTTGCTCTTTGCTGATCCAGGAAAACGCCGACCCTGAGGTGCAGACGGACCTTGCGGCGTTCTTTCATCGTCTGGTGCCGCCGACAACGGATCCGTCGATGTCCTATCTCACGCATACCTACGAGGGTCCTGACGACATGCCTGCCCATATCAAGGCCGCGATGATGCCGGTGTCCTTGTCGATCCCGGTGGCGGATGGTGTGCCCGTATTGGGAACCTGGCAGGGGATTTACCTGTTTGAACACCGCAGTTCCCCCCACACACGCAAGGTTGCCGCGCATTTGGGATGATTTTGCCCCATGATCTAGCGGTGTGATTTCCCCTCTACCCAAACTGTAGAGGCTGGCCTATAGTTGTGGATAAGTGGGCCGAAGCGTTCACAATCAGAGGCGGAAACGAACGAGGGAGAAGGCGGATGCGCTGCCCGTTTTGCGGAAATATAGACACACAGGTCAAGGACTCACGACCCGCGGAAGATCATGTTTCGATCAGGCGGCGCCGGTTTTGTCCGGCCTGTGGTGGACGGTTCACAACCTACGAGCGGGTGCAGCTGCGCGATCTGGTGGTGATCAAGACCAACGGCAAGCGCGAAGACTTTGACCGGGACAAGCTGGAGCGGTCGATCCGCATTTCGATGCAGAAGCGACCGATCGAGCCTGAACGCATCGACCAGATGATTTCCGGTATCGTACGGCGGCTCGAGAGCATGGGGGAAACGGACATTCCATCGAAACAGATCGGTGAGATTGTCATGGAGGCTCTGGCCCGCATCGACACGGTCGCATACGTGCGATTTGCAAGTGTTTACAAGAACTTCCAGGCGGCGGATGATTTCGAGGAGTTTGTTCATGAACTACGACCGCCGGTATCCCCTAGCGAAGAGTAAATCCATTGGACAATAGGTACATGGCGCTGGCCCTTTCGCTGGGGCGGCGCGGTCAGGGTTCGTGCTGGCCAAATCCGGCTGTGGGCTGCGTCATTGTCAAAGACGGGCGTATTGTCGGTCGCGGCTGGACGCAACCCGGTGGGCGTCCCCATGCAGAACCCGTTGCGCTTGCACAGGCGGGTGAGGATGCGCGCGGTGCCACGGCCTATGTCACGCTTGAACCCTGTTCGCACCATGGCAAGACGCCTCCGTGTTCCCAGGCCTTGATCGATGCGGGCGTCGCACGTGTGGTTTGCGCTCTGCAAGACAGTGACCCGCGCGTGTCCGGACAGGGGTTCGACATGCTGCGCGCGGCCGGGATCGAGGTGACAGTCGGTGTGATGGCGACAGACGCCGCACAGGATCTGGCTGGGTTTTTCCTGAAAGTCGAACAGGGGCGCCCACTTGTGACGCTGAAGCTTGCCAGCAGCTTCGATGGACGCATTGCCACCGCAACGGGCGAGAGCAAGTGGATCACGGGGCCAAACGCACGGCGCGCGGTGCACGCCATGCGCGCCCGTCATGACGCGGTTCTGGTGGGGGCTGGCACGGCGCGGGCAGATGACCCTTCGCTGACCGTGCGGGACATGGGGGTCGAGCGCCAGCCTGTTCGCGTCGTCGTCTCGCGCCATCTGGACTTGCCCTTGATGAGCCAACTGGCACGCACGGCCAAGGATGTACCTGTCTGGCTGTGCCACGGGCCAAGCGCCGACGTCGAGCGGATCAAGGCCTGGGAAGGCTTGGGTGCCAAGCTGATCCCCTGCGCGTTGCAAGGGGTTCAGATCGACGCGGGCGATCTGTTGCAGCAACTGGGGGCTGCGGGCCTGACGCGGGTGTTCTGCGAAGGGGGCTCGGCACTGGCTGCGTCGCTTTTGGCGGATGATCTGGTGGATGAGCTGATCGGCTTTACCGCTGGCCTTGCGATCGGAGCCGAGGGGCTGCCGTCCTTGGGAGCCATGGGACTGGATCGTCTTGCACAGGCGCCAAGGTTCCAATTGGCCGAGACGCGCCCCGTGGGGGCCGACATCCTGCACCGCTGGACACGTGCCCTGCGTTGAAACGCACAAATATCTAGAAATATACCGGAATCAGAATACCATATCTCGCAGATTTAAGCGGGAGGGTATTCATGAAACGGATCATTGCAGCGGCCGTTCTAGCTTCGCTTCCAGTCATTGCACAGGCGCAGTCCAACAGGCTCAACCCCACGGCGGATTACGCCCTGATAAATGGGCGCGTACACACAATGGATGCCGACAGCCGTGTTGTCAGCGCCATCGGGATCGAAGGGGACAAGATCGTCTATGTCGGCGAGGCGGATGGCCTGAAGAACGTGATCGGTATCGGGACCGAGGTGATCGACATGGAAGGGCGCATGGTGCTGCCCGGGTTTGTCGATGGGCATATCCACGCCGCCGCTGGTGGCCTCATCATGCTGGGTGTTGATCTGCAGACTGACGACAAGGATGATTTGTTCAACCGTATCCGCAAAGAGGTCGAAAGCAACACCGACGACATCATTCTGGGTTACGGCGTGCGCTTTAATCCGTGGACGGACGGAAATCCGACCGCGGCCATGCTGGATGAGATCGAAAGCGAGCGGCCAGTGTATTTCTGGACCATCGACGGACATTCCGCTTGGGTGAACTCCAAGGCGTTGGAACTGGCAGGCATTGACAAGGACACGCCAGAAACGGTGCCTGGGTTTTCATTCTTTGAAAGGGATGCGGACGGCAATCCCACTGGATGGATCGTTGAGATCCCGGCGCAGATGCAAGTGCTGACCTCGCTGATCGACATCAATCCGGAGTTTTTGGCCGAAGGCGTCGGCGAATGGCTGCAACGCTTTGCGGCGGCTGGGATCACCTCGGTGCATGATCATGGCATTCAGGGGATGAGCCAGCAGGAAGGCTTTCAGATGATGACCGACTTTGAAAAGAACGGTCAATTGCCGGTGCGCTTTGTCGGCTCCTTTTATTGGAACGACGGCGATCTTGATCCTTTGCCCGGCACAATGGAGCTGCGTGAGCAGTTCAACTCGGACTTGGTGCAGGCGCGGTACCTCAAGATCAACATGGACGGCGGCGACGACAAATGGAACGCGCTCTATGTCGATCCCTACAATGACAAACCGTTGCTGAGGCCCGAGCCGATCATCCCCGTGGATGTGGTCATGGATGCCGTGCGCAGGGCAGATGCGGCCGGTATCGATGTGACTTGCCACTGTTTCGGGGACTTGGCCGTGCGGACCCTGCTTGATGCGGTCGAAGCCGCGATCGAAGCCAATCCGCCACGGGATCGCGCGCACAAGATTACCCACGGAACGCTGATCCATCCGGACGACTACGCCCGATTTGCCGAGTTGGGCGTGATTTATGACAGCACCGGCTCTTGGATGACCATGGATCCATTGATGCAGACCATTTCGGTCAGTCGGCTGGGGAGAGAACGTGTGAAGGCGATGTTTCCCGTGAACCGCGTGGCTGATGCGGGTGGTGTCTTCTCGTTCGGGTCAGACTGGCCGGTGTCGGGCTACGTATCCGAATACCGCCCGTTGGCCTCTATCGAGGTCGGCACCACGCGACAATTGCGTGGGCGCGAGGATGTTGAACCTTTGGGGGGAGAGGCTGCAAAACTGCCACTGCAATTGGCGCTCGAGGCGCACACAATCAATGCCGCCAAGGGGATGGGCATGCAGGCGCTGATCGGCAGTCTTGAGGTCGGCAAGAAGGCGGATATCGTCGTGCTTGAACAGGATCTGTTCGAGGTGGAGCCTGGGCAGATCTCGGATGTTGCGGTGTCTTATACGATTATGAATGGTCAACTGACGTATGAGAAGGGGAACTGACATTCAGCGCCAAAGATGGGCGTAGGTGGCAAATGCCCCCTGCAGTTTCGACAAAAGCCGGTTGGCCAACCCGGGATGCGGAACCGTTCCGGTGGCCAGCCGATCTACCACAACCTCAACCGGGCAGGGCTGTCCGGTGACGGGATCAAAGTAGCGCGGATAGTCGATCAATGCGGCATGAACCAGACCGGCCAGATCCGGCTGTGCCGCACGTCGGGCAGGAACGCCGCCCAAATCACGTGTCAGCCCCCAACCTGCATAGAACGGTGCGCCCAGGGTGGTGACCTGTACGCCGCGCAACAGTGCCTCGAACCCCAGAAGCGAGGTCATGGTCCAGACCTCTTGCACTTGGTCCAATAGGGCGGTGGGATCGGCATCTGACGCGATCATATCGGCCAGATCGCGGGCATCAACATCCCCAGTGCGCAGGCCCGCCTCGACATCCGGGTGCGGTTTGTAGACGACAATGGCGTCGGGGTTCTCGGCCCGGACCCGCTCCAGCAACGCCAGATTGGTCTGTACCGCGCTTGTTCCCTTGCGGATCGAGGCGTCGTCTTCGACCTGACCCGGAACCAGAATGCGGGGACCATCGGGCAGGGTGGGGATTGCGCCACCCAGATTGTACTTGCTCAACCGTTTGCGGGTCAGTGTGGTGATCAACCGTTCCGCGCGCAGCTGTTGATCGGGGCGCAACGTTGCGCGTTCGGCGATTAGCGCCTCAAGCCTGCTGGGGCGCGTCGGATCATAGTATATGCCCAGATCGTCGGTCACCAGTGACAAGGGCGGCACCAGCTCGGCCCCCAAACCGCGCGAGCGCAGGAACCCGTCTTCGACCCGCACGGCGTTGCTTTGATCGTCTGCACGCCCGGCCCAGACCATATGTGCGCGTTCCTGCAGATCACTTGGCGCCTCATCAAACACCAGCTTTTTCTGTTGCCCAAAGAAAGCTTGTAGGGGCTTGCGCTTCCACAGGCGCATACCGCTGGCGACCCAGCCGCGGTGGTCCTGCCGCCAAGCCCGCGCCTGCGCCTCGAGCGTGGCCATAACGTCCTCCAGCTCGCAGAGTTGATTGCGATAGGGATCATACCAGGTCGGGGCCAGGATCATGGCGGCGGCAAACAGCTGCGCCCTGGTCAGCTTGCGCTGGCGGCGCGGTACCGGAAATTCGTCGGCTGTCAGGCCCCAACCCGCGTAAAACGGCTGCCCGAAGACGCGCGGTTTGTGGCCTGCAATGATCGCCTCGAACCCCAGTTGCGAAGACAGGGTATAGACCCCAACCGCCCCTTCGAGCAGGGCCCAGGGGCTGACGGGATCGCGCAGCAGGTGAACCCGGTCAGAGGCGTCCTGATCGGAATAGTATCCGGGGCGATACCCGGCAGTCGTCTCAGGGTGGGTTTTGATCACCACAGGTGCGCCGGGGTGTTCCTCTTGCGCGAAGACAAGCATTTCGCGGAACAGGGCATCGCTGCCGTTGCTGGCACGCACTGACGCGTCATCGCGGGTCTGGTCCACCACCAGGACATAGCCGGGATCGGGCACGGGGGTCGTCGGATCGAATCCGGAATACTTGCTTAGGTGACTGTCTTTCATCCGCGCCATCGAGTTACGCGCGCGATTCAACAGGGCGGTGTCATCCAGCGGGTGCGTGGTGAGAAGTTGTTCCAGGTCAGAGGGCACGCTCGGATCGAAATGCACCCCCGAGTGGTCGAGCATGAGCCCCAATGGGGGCTCTCCAGCACGGCCGGGGTGAAGCGAGCGCAGAAACGCGTCTTCGACCCGCACCAAGGGGGCGCTATGTTTGTCTGCCATGGCACGGCCCCGATGCGCCGTGGGGCTATCACCCCAGATGCCGACCAGGTCACCGTCCTTGGGCACGCCAAGCCGCAGGTCATATCCAGCCAGCGACAGGATGCGCCTCAGTCGCTTTTGCCAGACAAAGCCCCCGTTATACACAAACAGCCGAGAGCGGGGGCTCTCGGCTGTGTCGGTGTGACCTGGGATCATCAGGTTAGCCGCCGGCGATGGTCTGCAAGTTGGCCAGCGGTGTCAGGCCGCCTGAAATGAGCGAGATGGTCTTGGTCCACTGCGCATAAGGTGCCTCGGTGACATAGAGGGTGTCTTCGTCGCGAATGACAAAGTCACGTGCAACGAACAGGCCGTTGGGTTGGGTCAAGTTCAGCACATAGACCATGCGCTGCGCCCCTTGCAGGTCGTCGCGACCCAAGACCTGGCCTGCCACTTCGGCAGGCTCGTTGCGGAAGACAAAGACGCCGGTGGGGTCAGATGCGATCGAGATCAGGCCGCCGACCTGTGCAATGGCTTCCAGAGCCGACAGATCCTGTGTTTCGAAAGGAACACGTGCCTGCGCGTTTGTGGCCCCCAGGGCCGTGAACGAGCGGGTGTCTTCTTCGACCAGAATGCGATCTCCACCGCGCAAAGCGATGTCCAGTTGCGGGTTGTCGAACAGATCCTGGAACCAGATTTGCCCTTGCTGGTTGCCGCGGATCACCGTGACTTGGGCAATGTCAGGCTGGATGGTTACGCCGCCCGCCTGCGCCAACATCGTCCCCAAGGTGCGCGTCGGACGCTCGATGGGATAAATGCCCTGCGCGCCAACGGCGCCAACCAGCGATACGGTTGATCCGTCGCCCGCCAGACGGCGCACCTGCACCTGGGGGTCGGGTGTCTGGTCTTCCAGTTTCGCGGTGATCATCTCGCGCAGCTGCTCGGGCGTGTTGCCCGAGGCGCGGATGCGACCCGCATAAGGCACAAAGATGAAACCTGCGCTGTCGACCTGAACTTCTTCAAGGACCGTCGAGTTTGCAGCCTCGCCCGCCAACAGGCCGTCATCAACGTTTTCCCAGACGGTCAGGCCCAGCACGTCGCCGGGTCGGATGGTGTCGGATGTCAGGGTCGATGCGTTCTGGAACCCGCTGGAAAAGCCAAGCGCGGGAACAACGGCGGTGGCACGGGTCACCCGGTCGTTGACGGCAACGATAAAGGCATCGCCTTCTTTTTGCACCGAACCGGCAAAGATTTCACGTTTGTTCGGGCCTACCTTGGGCAACGAACACGAGGCCACGATTCCAATCGCGGCCAACACGGCAACGGGCTTCGCCCAACGGACGGACATGGATTTCACTGCTCGGTCTCCTCGACCTATTGTTATTCTGCCTGAGTTTTTTTTAACAACCTATCGGAATCCGGGGCAAAAATCCAGTCCTAGGTCTTGTGTCTTTCAGTTCACGAGACGCAACTGTTGCCTTGGTGCCGCTGTCCCGGACTTGAGCGCGTCGTATGGATCGTCTGCGGATAACATCATGTCCACCACCTGGCGCAGCAATTGGCGGCGCCCCTTCAGGGAGTAAAATCCCCCGGGCACCTGGCTGGTTTCCAGCAAGTAGCGACGATAATCCTTGTAGGCGCGATTGTCCGGGCGGCTGGCGCCGGCAAAAAAGTCGCGCAACGGCTGATCCGAGACAAATTCGGGTTTGGCATAGACCGCGCGGCCAAAGACCTTGAGCGGGATGCCGCGCCAAAGCACCTGCTGCCCGGCGGTCGAGTTCACGGTGACTGCGGTCCGCGCATCATTGAGCAGGCGCGCCAGTTTGCCGCCGCGTACATAGTGTACGCGCCCCACAAGCCCGTGCAGCTTGGCCAGGCGCTTGACCTCGCGCTTGATCGGAACACGGCCGTCTTCGAGCGGATGCGCCTTGACCACCAGGTGGTGATGCTGCGGCGCGCCTGCGGCAAAGCCCTCGAACATCTCGGCCAGAAACTCGGTCATGGTGGAAAACGGCGAATGCATCTGGAACGAGCTGTCGTGTTCCAATTGCAAAAGCGCGAGGTGATAGGGAAAGCCGCCGTTGCGCACGCGCCAGGTGGCCAACCCACGCTCGGCCCAATGGGCGGGCATCAGAAGCAGCCGTTTGAGGTAGAGTTGAAATTCCTTGGTGACTGTCAGGTCGCGGTGCGGCTTGAAGTTGCGATAATCCCCGTTCCGGAACATCACGAACCAATGATAGAGCGCGCCGTAGAATACGTGATGCCGGGTGTCGCCCCAATGGGACGGAGGCAGAGGCGCCTCCATGTCCGACAACTCCAGCGCGGTTTGCATCTCGGCGATGGACATGTCCATCAGCCGCGAATTGCCGTTTGAACCGTCACGCTCGTAGGTCACCCAATAGGGCCGCATATAGCCCTCTTCGAAGACATGCACCGTCAATCCGCGCGCTTTTGCAATCTCGACCGCCTTGGCGTGGATCGGGCGGGTGTCGCCATAAAGCACGATGTCGGTCACACCACGGGCATCGAGCAGTTGCGTAAATGTGTCAGACCATTCGTCCGGGGAGCCGCGATAGGGAATGTAGCTTTTCGGATGAAACCAGAAGGCGCGGTCGCCTGCGTTGAAGCCCACGCGCCAAACCTCGACCCCGGCGGCGCGCAGCATCCGGCCAAGCGCGTTGAAGAACGGCCCATGGGGACCCTGCAAAAACAGGAACACGCGTTGAGATTTTGCCGCTGCTGGCATTTTACGTCCTTTGGGCCGGGATGGCCTGTTGTTTCCCCTTTAGCGGATGTTTCGGGCAAAACTATGGCTCTCGCGTTGCGTCAGAGCAAGCAGCGGGGGCTTGTCGCGCAGGAAACAGACCGTTACGTCAGGTGCTGATTTAGGCATGCAGAGGCAAATGAAATGTTTACCGGGATCATCACTGACGTCGGAACCGTGGCCGAACTGGAACAGCAGGGCGATCTGCGGGCGCGCATTCGCACCGGGTATGACACCAAGGGCATCGACATCGGCGCCTCGATCGCCAGCGACGGTGTGTGCCTGACTGTCATCGCGCTAGGGCCCGACTGGTACGACGTGCAGGTGAGCGCCGAGACGGTGGACAAGACCAACCTCGATGCCTGGGCCGTGGGGCGCCGCGTGAACCTGGAACGCGCCTTGAAAGTCGGCGACGAGTTGGGCGGCCATATCGTATCCGGTCACGTGGACGGCGTGGCCGAGGTGGTGGCGATGGTGGATGAGGGCGACAGCACCCGTGTGACACTGCGGGCCCCCGAGGCGCTGGCGCGCTTCATCGCGCCCAAGGGCTCGGTGGCGTTGAACGGGACGTCCCTGACCGTGAACGAGGTCGACGGCTGCGACTTCGGTATCAACTTCATCCCGCACACCAAAGAGGTGACGACCTGGGGCGATGTTGCTGTGGGAGACCGCATCAACCTCGAGATTGATACCCTGGCTCGCTATGTGGCGCGACTGAACGAGATGTCCTGACCGTCTCTGACGTTCTGCGGATCACGGGGGCACTCCCGCCCGTCGTCAATTTTTCCTTGCGGAAAAACCTCCTCCCGTTGGGCCGGGCCGCCGCGCTGCGCGCGGCGGCGGGCGCATCTTGCTGCCCTCAGGCTCAAGCAAAACTGACGTCGGCGGCGGGCACGTGACATCCGCAACAGGCGGGACCGCGCCGAGCCGGTAGGCGAGGCGCTCGGCCCAAGGCCGTTCGCGGAGCTGACGCAGTCAGGTCTGCGCGGGCGCGGGAGCCCTTCCGGATCACGTACGCTTAGCCCCAGATATCGCCGATGGTGTAGCCGCTGGGAAACGGGTCCGAAGGGTCGCGACTCCAATTCGCAGTGCCATAGATCCAGCCTTGTCCCGACAGGGTCGGCACAATAGCCGGGTAGGGCCCAACCTGCGTGGTCTCGACAATCCGCCCTGTGAAAGTGGTACCCATAGGTCCTGCGTTCACATAATCCTGCCCGATCTCAAGCAACCCTTTGGCGTGCAAAACCGCCATTTTGGCGCAGGTGCCGGTGCCGCACGGAGAGCGGTCGAGGATACCTGTCAAAGCCTCTGGCCGTTCCGGGTCGAACGCCCCGGTGGAAACCGTGATCGCGCCCAACCCGTCTGTTCCCGGTGCAATCGGATCGGCGTAGAGGTTGGTGATTGTCGGGCCGGTGATGGCCGGATTTTCGGGGTGGACTACCGGCAGTTGTTCCGCGCAGGCCGCACGCAGCGCCTCGGACAGTTTCACGATACGGGCGCCGTTTTCCGGCACCAGATCCAGCCCGAACTGGTCGGCCTGCGCCAGGACAAAGAACATCCCGCCCCAGGCTACATCGACCACGACCTTGCCCAGGCCCGGCACCTCAATCGTCGCGTCCAGATGCACGGCAAAAGCTGGAACATTGCGAAACTCGACCCGTGTTACCTTGCCACCCTGACAGGTCGCCTTGACCCGCAAAAGGCCCGCAGGCGATTCCAGCGTCAGCTCGGTCACAGGCTCGACCATGGGCAGGATTCCCGTCTCGAGCAGAACGGTGACCACGCAAATCGTGTTGGAACCCGACATGGGTGGGTATTCGGTTTGCTCCATGATGATGAACCCGGCATCGGCGCGGGGGTCACATGGCGGTACCAATACATTGCAGCAGAGCGCCGGATGCCCGCGCGGCTCGCGCAGCATCATCAGACGGATGTCATCCGCATGTTCCTGCATCCACTGCATTTTCTCGAACACGGTGTTGCCCGGCATATGCGGCATACCACCCGTTATGACGCGGCCCGGTTCGCCCTCGGCGTGGGCCTCAACGGCCGTGATCATGCGTGAAACCTGCATTCCGCACCTCTTCGCTGTTTTGTTGGTACGCTAACACACCGACGGTGCGTTACGTTCACTCTAGAAGGGCGGCTAATGACTCGCAATTGCCGTGTGAGTGGGGTATTTCGCCTGTCAAACACTTCTCCTCGAAAGGCCGTGCAATGAGCTTTGAAACACCCGGACCCGTCGAATCCACCTGGAGCGATGCGATCTCGCCAATCGACGAGATCATCAACGAAGCCCGGAACGGCCGGATGTTCATCCTGATCGACCACGAAGACCGCGAAAACGAAGGCGATCTGGTCATCCCCGCTCAGATGGCGACGCCCGAGGCGATCAACTTCATGGCCAAACATGGGCGCGGACTGATCTGTCTGACCCTGACCGAAGAGCGCGTCGACTCGCTGGGGTTGGAGCTGATGTCGACCAACAACTCGTCCCGCCATGAAACCGCCTTTACCATCTCGATCGAGGCGCGAGAGGGCGTGAGCACTGGCATCTCGGCCCATGATCGCGCACGCACGGTGGCTGTGGCCATCGATGCGGGCAAGAGCGGCGCAGATATTGCCACGCCTGGTCATGTTTTCCCGCTGCGCGCACGCGACGGTGGGGTCCTGGTCCGCGCGGGTCATACCGAAGCGGCAGTGGATGTGAGCCGCCTGGCAGGTCTGAACCCCTCGGGCGTGATCTGCGAGATCATGAACGAAGACGGCACCATGTCGCGCCTGCCGGAACTGGTGGCATTTGCTCAGAAGCACGGGCTGAAAATCGGCACCATCAGTGACCTGATCGCCTATCGCCGCCGCAACGACAATCTGGTTCGCATCATGGACGAGGAAACCGTCAACAGCGAATTTGGCGGCGATTGGACCATGCGCATTTACCGCGATGAAACGCATGGCGACGAACATATTGCCATGATCAAGGGCGATATCTCTGGTGACAAACCGGTGCTGGTACGGATGCATGTGCTCAACGCGATGCGCGATGTTCTGGCCATTGGCGGCGCCAAACGCGCGGGCAAGCTGGGCACCGCGATGAAACGCATTGCCGAAGAGGGGCGCGGTGTCGTGGTTTTGCTGCGCGATGTGGATCACGCTGTGAAAACCGAAGGCGGCGTCGGGCAAGAGGTGTCAACCAAAGTGCTGCGCCAATATGGCTTGGGGGCACAAATCCTGTCGTCCTTGGGCCTGAGCAAGCTGGAGTTGATGACCAATTCGCCCGCGCCGAACGTCGTGGGGCTGGATGCTTATGGTTTGGAAATCACCGGCACCAGCCGGTTGGACAAGGAGTAACCGCCAATGGCTGGTCACGAGCAGCACTATGTCATGCCCCGCGCCGAGTTTGACAAACCGGTCAAGATCCTGATCGTCGTCTCGCCCTATTACAAGGACATCGCCGACAACATGGTCGCCGGTGCCGTGGCCGAGATCGAGGCCGTTGGCGGCACCCATGAGGTTGTTCAGGTGCCCGGCGCGCTGGAGATCCCGACCGCCATCGGCATCGCAGATCGGCAGGCCAAATTTGACGGCTACGTCGCGCTTGGCTGCGTCATCCGGGGGGAGACCACGCATTATGACACCGTCTGCAACGACTCGAGCCGGGCGATACAGCTCTTGGGCTTGCAGGGGCTGTGCATTGGCAATGGCATCCTGACCGTCGAGAACAGACCACAGGCCGAAGTTCGCGCCGATCCGGCGGATCAGAACAAAGGTGGCGGTGCGGCCGCTGCGGCCTTGCATCTTATCGCGCTGCGCCGTAAGTGGGGCGCTTCGAAAGAGGGTGTCGGATTCAAGCCGCCCTCTGAGTCCATCCTTTTGGCTGGCGATAGCAACGGATCCACGACCGCATGACCAACGCAGGCGCGCCCCTTTCGGGCAACCAGAAACGCAAGATGAAGTCCGCCGCCCGGCTTTATGCCGTGCAGGCGCTTTATCAGATGGAGCAAACCGGACAGACCACGGATCAGATCGTGGTCGAGTTTCTGGATCACCGTTTCGGGGCCGTCTATGAAGACGTCGAAATGCAAGAGGGCGACAGTACGCTCTTTCGCAAACTGGTGCATGACGCTGTGAACAATCAGGCGTTGATCGACCAGATGACCGACCGGGCATTGGTGGCGAAATGGCCGATTGCGCGCATTGATCCCACATTGCGCGGACTGTTCCGCGCCGCGGGGGCTGAACTGACGCAAGGCGACACGCCGCCCAAGGTGGTGATTGTCGAGTTTGTCGACATCGCCCGCGCCTTTTTCCCTGAGGGCCGCGAAGCGAATTTTGTGAACGCCGTGCTGGATCACATGGCGCGCGAAGCCAAGCCGGAAGCGTTTTGATTTTTCAGTAGAAGTTCCAAGAAATTGACGCAGGTGCTCGGGAATCGTGGCACCTGCGTCAGATCCGTGGACTAAAATGAAACACGCCAAGGACCCACCACTCACTCACGGGATTCTCAGGTGCATACCAACAGTATCGTTGTGAGATCGCGATAAAAACCTATCGTTTCCGATAGTGTTCGGGTGCGATAAGACCCATCTGCACGGCGCGGACCAATGCAGCCTCGCGTGTCGGTGCTCCCAGCTTGTCCCGCGCGGACTTGATATGCGTGCGAACCGTGATTTCCTTGACCCCCAAAAGATCGCTGATCTGGTCGTTGCGCAGTCCTTCACTCAACAACGCCAGCACCTGTTGTTCCCGTTTGCTGAGTGGGCGCGTGCTGGCCAAAATCGGGCCCAGATCCACCACTTTGCCTGCGTCTTCATTGGTTTCGGGGCCAAGGTTTGTGGCAATCACCGTTGCAAGGATACGCATTTCGCGCGCTTGATCGGTCATGATTTGCTCGGCATCGGGACGGTCCGAGCTGAGCACGACGATCTTGGCCTCATCTCCGGGGCAGGGGACCACCAGGCTGAACAGATGCATATAGCCCGACGCCCTGAGACCATTGTACAGACCTATGGACTTGTTGCTGTTGGCTGAAACTGCCCGCTCTTCGGTTTTGACATAAATGGACTCGATGCCGTTTGTAACCTGAGCCAAAAGGGGGTCTTCGTCTGCGTAATTTCCCAATGAATATTCTTCAAGCCATTCGGCCGTCATCGAACTGCGCGACCATTTTATGACGCCTGTCGAGGGCGAAAAGCAGCCCATGTTCAACGCATTGAAGCCCATGTTCTGAAGGCTGGAAATCACAAAATCCCAACGCTCCTGATCCGAGAACAGCTGTGACAGCTCGTCCAGCAACTCAAGAGCAAATTCGCTGATGGGCTTCATTCGGTCTCCGGTCAGTTGGCCTGCGGTATTGAGTGCACAACTGGCCGCAGTTTCTTTCGATCGAATTTGCGCTAAAATGACGTCAGAGAAAAGGAAAATGCCTCATGCCCAAGCTTATCCGCCTCTATATCACGAATGTGTGTACTGGTTTTGGCCTGTCTGCCATCTTTGTTGGCGCCTTGCTGTGGTTCAACGTTGCCAATCTTTGGGGATTGATCAGCGGATCGGATGTCGCGGTGCTGGCGGTCTTCATGTTGTGGTTCATGAATGGGATCGTTTTTGCCGGGGTGCAGTTCGCCCTTGCCGTGATGAACTTGGCCGAAAAGGACGACAACCCTCGTGGGGGTACCCCGATCGCGGCTGAATTCACGCCTGCCCGGGTTGTGGCACAGGCCAAACCGCGTCGCTAAACCATTGAGAATTTGGGGAATGTGGCGGGACCACCAGTCAACCGTGGTGCTTTGATTCCCGAGGACCTGTATATACAGGTGGGCGCCAGTTAACCGGACCACGGTCCGGACAGAGCCAGCTCCCTCGGAATTGCTTAAGGCCACCGGAATGCTGCATATCACGAGAAGGGCAGAACCCGCCACGCTCCTAACTAGGCTGCATGGCGGGCCGTTACAAGGGCTCAGGCAACAACAAGTTCGTGGATCGCGTCGCGCATCCGGGCAATGTGATCGTCCCAACCTTTGTCGAGAGCCAGAATAAGCCCAAACGCCTCTGCGCCCTGCGGCAACCCTTCATGCTCCAACGACAGCCGAGTGCCGCCCGCGACCTGCGTCAACGTCCATTTTACCGTGCTCACTGCGTCGCCCATGGGTTTGACGGTAAACGAATATTCCAGATACTCGGGCGCACGTGCCGCCGTGACCGTACCCCAGATCAACAGGTCACCGCTTTCTGTCCCGAACATCTCAAGCTTTGATCCCTGTTCCAGCGGACGTTCGGGGCGGTGAAACCATTCGGCCAGGCGATCGGGCTGTGTCAGGTAATCCCAGACAACCTCTCGCTTTGCGTTCAGATAAATGGATTTTCTCAGAACGGCATCAGTCATCACTTTCTCCTTCAATGGCAGTTTTCAAATCGTTCAGTCGGGTATCCCAGAACCGATCAAAGAAGCTGAGCCAGTCGAACACAGGCGCCAGCCCCTCTGGGTTCAGACGGTTGAGGCGTTCGCGTCCCCGCACCTCGACCGTGATCAGGCCACCATCCGACAGCATGGTCAGGTGCTTTTTGACGGCCGCACGGGTCATGTCGAACTGGTCTGAAACCTGCGCAATCGTCATGTCCTGCTCGGTCAGCAGACGCATGATTTCGCGGCGGGTCGGGTCGGCCAGGGCGCGAAAGGCGAGGTGTGGGTTTTGGGTCATGTCGCGTCACCACAAAAGGAATACCATTTGGTACCATTGATGCGATACTATTTGGTATCACGTCAAGTGCGCCAAATCAGGCTTGAAATTTGTTCACGAATTGTTCACCATTGCCTTTATGGATTTGGACCTGCAGCCCGGACAGAAACTTGCACGTGGTGTCGCCCGACACCTGCGCAGCCACAACTTTGTTTCTGTTGAAGAATTTGTCCCGACCCGCGGCTTGCGGGTCGACGTTTTGGGCCTTGGTCCGAAGGGAGAGCTTTGGGTGATCGAGTGCAAATCCAGCCGCGCGGATTTTCAGTCCGACAACAAGTGGCACGGCTATCTGGAATGGTGCGACCGCTACTTTTGGGCGGTCGATATTGATTTTCCGACCGAGCTTTTGCCCGCCGAATCCGGCCTTATCATCGCTGATTCGTATGGCGCCGAAATCATCCGCATGCCCGACGAGCAAAAGCTGGCGCCCGCTCGTCGCAAGGTGATGGTGCAAAAATTTGCAGCGCATGCTGCCCGCAGACTGCAGGCGTTGCGGGATCCTGGCCTTCCGCCCGAGATGTTACCCTGAAACGGTGCGCGCGGCCTGAGCAGCGGCGCGGATCTCCTCGGCGATCTCTTCGGCTTCTTCCGGATCGAAGTCCATCGGGATCTCGACACCCTGCGATTCGATGAAAATGCGCACCATCCCCGCGTCGGTGGGACCGATTTGCATGTTGGCTTCGATGTCGCGTTCGGTGTTGATACCCATGACTGATCTCCGTTGATGGCGGTTTTTGCTATCGTGCGGTCGACACAAGATCAAGCACAGTCCGAAGAAATGGGCCTTCCAGCAACCGAAATTGAGAATCCCTCAGACTGGGGGGCTAGGGTCCGTAATTCTAGGTTCCGGGACTGTCAGTGAACAGCGGCGTCCTTTTTCGAAGCGAATGTAGCCGGACAATTTTGGGACACGTAGACGGAGCCGCGCAAGCTAGCCGGGTTTTGGGGGGGCAGGGTGGGTCGCGCCAAGCATGAGCTTTCTGCGTCGGTTCAACGAGGCTTTGAAGGCATGGCGACTGATAATGTTAAGAGGGATCAGGAGCCGCTCGCCAACACCATCGACAACAACCAGCTTGTCGCCGCGTTCCTTTGCGCGAACAATGTTGTCAGGGCTCAAATCTCCGACAATAATTTTGCCTCTTTCCAGATCATCCACCAGTTCGATGATTTCCTGTTTGATGGTGTCTCGTCTTGGGTCGTCCAGAGCCAGGGCGGCGATTTCTTCGCCGAGATTTTGGGCCAGTTGACCGTCAGGTCCCGAGAATTTTTCTGATATGAGAGCGGGCCCCGCCGTCGTCTGCGTAAATCCAAAGAAACCGGCCAGTCGATTGATTTCTGGGCAACCTCGGTTGAGCGCCGACAAATATTCGTTGGCTTCGCGGTGCCATTGCCTCAGGTTTCCGTACCTGAGTTGCGAAGGGCGCGCGATCAGCCGTTTCTTGGGACGATCAATCCTGACCTTTAGCAGGGCCCCCTCAAAATGGGGGTGGTCATAAAGCCTATGATTTTGACTTTCGCGAAGCACTTTGTGCCCTGTGAGATCAATCATATGACTTGGCCGTCCTTCTCGGCGGGTTTTTGTGTTTCAGGACAAGACGATCGTTCCTTCAAACGTGTCTCTGAACTAGGTCAGGCGACCAAAAAGCAAGATGTGCAAATGATGAACAGTGCTCTGTAACTCCTTGCCAAAGAGAGGGTTTCCGTCCCCCGCGAAATTCTCTCTGTTGGCGTGGTCTCGTTGGTCTCATGAGTTGAGTTTTCGAATTGCGAGGTTTTTCTTGCGAACTGTTCCAGCTTCGAAGTCATAGCCAAATTCGGCGATGTCGCGGGCGTAAACGCCGGCAATCAGCGAGCGCGTGTCATCATCGTAATAAGTGCGATAGTCATCCCGCTTGGTCTTTTTGCGGTGACGGACCAGAAACCTTCGAATCCCGATTTGTTTCAGGGCGGTATCAAGATCACTGTCAAAGTTCTCGAACCGTCCAAGGAAATCCAGTGGGCAGTCACCTTTGGCGTCTAAAAGATATGGCCATTGCTCTCGAAAGTACCTGATTTGGAGGTATTTGGATGGCTCTTCCGCAAACGCCGAAACAAACTCTGCAAATGAGCCGTGTGAGGTCACGATGTCCATGTCCGGGCGCCGTTGACATACGTAGTGATAGGCGGAAACAAACCGGTCCCAAGGGTTTCTCACGAAGCTGAACTTGAAGTAATCTTGGGCCTGCGATCCGAGTATGTCCATCAACTCAACGATGGTTTCGCCACCGACTTCTCTCTCGTCGGCTTCATTCACTCTGCGACCAAAGAACCAATTTCTTTTCAACAAGGTGGTGACAGTGGTGCCACCATTCTTGGGGATGTGAAGAAAAATCGCCTTATGGGAGTGATAGATTGCCAAAGCGGTCCTCTTGTTCACGGTTCTCGAGCGGAACAGACACATGTCTGGCGCTCTGCGGTCATGCTCTAGTTTTCCTGGTCCACGCGGCCTGTGAACTGGACCATCAGAACTTGTAAATGACCCTTAGTGATACGTTGCTGACGTCAAGGTTCGTGTCTCGGGTGGCCTCGGAGAAGCGTCCATTTAAGTCTCTGTATGTGTACTCAGCGCCCACAAGCCAGCTGTCGTTCACCGCGTATTCCAAACCGAGACCGACGTTAAGACCGGTCAGGTTTGTTTGGTTGTCTCTTGGGCCAAAACCACTTCCAGGGTGCACGCGAAACTTTGCCCAGCTGTATCCCAAGGCTCCATAGACCATCAGGTTGCCGTTGACATAGCCGACACGCCCCCGCAGATCGACCAGTTCGATGACCTCGCGCGCTTCCTGAGCTGCTGAGTTTCTGTCCGCAACGCGCACCATATTGATGTAGTGCAGCTCAACGCCGTAGATGAGATTGTCACGCTGAAAGTTGTATCCAGCGAACGTGCCATAGCCTTGACCTGTTCCCGGATCAAAAGGCGCGAATCGAGTGCCGCCAGCCAAAAGCGGGTACTCGGTGGTTCCATCAGCGGTGGCGGCACCAATACTGAAGCCGACATATGCGCCATCGAACAGATCATCCCCACGCAAGGTATCGGCAGAAACACTCTGTGACCAACCCATTGCGGCGACGACAGGTGCGATGATCAGCGCGAGTTTAAAAAGCGGTTTCATAATAATAGCGTAAATCGACATAGGTTGCCGGAGCAATCAGATTGATGCGCGTATTTTCATTCATGAATATGGGTGTGATTTTTTGGTCAAAGAGCGGTGCAAAAGAGCGTCCAGTGAACATGTTCGGAATGATGCTCATGTGTTCTATCTGCGAGTGAACCTATCTGGATTTGAGGCCACAGAACGGTTTCCTAACTGATGAGGATCTTGCAATATGCCACTGGGCATCGGCGGAGTATGTGAACCTTGACTGGGGCGTCTCAAAACTTGGATGATCAAGTTCTTACCGAAATTTCCTTGCGCAAATTCCGTGCAAGCGATGTGCCATGGCTGGTTGAACAGCATGGCACGCTCTATGCCCAGGCCGAAGGGTTCGATGACAGCTTTGGTGAGCTGGTAGCCCAAATCCTTGCGGATTTTGTCGCCGATCATGACCCGGAACGCGAACGAGGTTGGATTGCGGAAGAGGGCGGGCAAAGGCTCGGCAGTATCTTCTGCGTCTCAAACGGTGCTGAAACCGCAAAACTACGGCTGTTTCTTCTGACGCCAAAGGCGCGCGGCAAGGGGCTGGGCAAGCGGCTGCTCCAAGCTTGCATGGATTTTGCGCGCGAAACCGGCTATACTGAGATGGTGCTGTGGACCCATGAAAGTCACCGTGCAGCTTGTGCTTTGTACGCCAAGTTCGGGTGGCATTTGATGGACAGCAAACCGGTTCGATCTTTTGGGGTAGATTTGGTCGAACAAAGCTGGCGGATTGATCTTTAGGCTCTTGCAATCCCCGGACGGGTTAGTTAAATCGCCCCCAGTGCCGCCTTAGCTCAGTTGGTTAGAGCGCCTGATTGTGGATCAGGAGGTCCCCCGTTCGAGCCGGGGAGGTGGTACCATCCCTCACATGTGCGAATGATGGGCCTCTCTAAGAAGGGATTGGTTCCTATTTCCTGTTTTCTTACAATGAGATGACGCAGGAACTTCGTTCAAGTTCCTGCGTTGGCGATGCAGCTGTTGTCCCAACGAATGTAAGCGATCCGGCAACCAACATGCCGCTGAGCACCAGGACCCAGGCAGGCGGTCGGTTTATCACGATCAGGGGCAAGTCCAAGCGGCGATCCAAGGTGTCTTTCCCATATTGCAAGAGAGCGGAGGGACCGTGGATCCGTCAGTACAGGGGGCGAACAGACGGATCCACGAGAGGCTTGTGAGTGATGGCTGACGCCTCTGCCTGTCACACTAATCGATGGTGCCCCGGCCGCAGCGCGTGCAGAGGGGTATTGTACCTATACCAAAGGATAGTCGGCTAGACGGTCGGGATCAGTCGACCACCACGGTCTGCTTCAACGCGCCGGTGGTCTTGTCAAAGATCAGGATGCGATTGTCGTCCGTGACGACCGCGTACCAGTTGGGCCCGATTGTGACGGCCTGGGCCGCAGCTCCATCAGGCAGTTCAACCTCTTCGGGCAAAGTGGGAGTGCGGTCAGACAAGCGGATGACAATCAGGGCAAATGTCAATACAACCCCGCCAATCATCACCGCGGTCAGCGCCATGACCATCCGCCGCAACCATTTCAGTTGTGGGGTTTCCTGCGGTTCAACAGGCTCATCAGAAGGGATCGTCATGGGCACCCGCCAGATTGAATTCGTCATCGCGGACGCTCCGCCGCCCCGCCTTGATAAGGCGCTTTCGCGGGATGTACCAGCCGAAGCCACCCTGTCGCGCACTCGTCTGGCCCGCTTGATCGAAGCGGGGCAGGTCACAGTGAACGGGGCAGTGATCACCGATGCCAAGGCCAAGGTCGCGGCCGAGGCGGTGGTGGTGATCACTGTGGAAGAGGCCGAAGACAGCCATATCGGCCCCGAGGACATCCCGCTGGATGTGGTGTTCGAGGATGACGATCTGATCGTCATCAACAAGCCTGCGGGCATGGTTGTGCATCCCGCACCGGGGTCCCCATCCGGCACATTGGTCAATGCTCTGCTGCATCACTGCGGGGACAACCTGTCGGGGGTGGGTGGCGTCAAGCGTCCTGGTATCGTGCATCGAATTGATAAAGAAACCAGCGGCTTGCTGGTCGTTGCTAAATCGGATGCGGCGCATCAGGGATTGGCGGCGCAGTTTGAAAAACACACGGTCGAGCGGTACTATCGCGCGCTGTGCTATGGCGTGCCGGACGCCAATGATCCGCGTCTGCGCGGGGTCAAGGGCGTGAGTTTTGAGCCCGGCAACATCATGAAGCTCACCACCAACCTGGCACGACACAAGACCGATCGTCAGCGCCAGGCCGTGCTGTTTCAGGGCGGGCGCCACGCAGTGACCCGGGTCCGAATCGTCGAACCCTTTGGCAAACCACAGGTGGCAGCTTTGGTGGAATGCTGGTTGGAAACCGGGCGGACGCATCAGATCCGCGTTCATATGGCCCACGCGGGGCACGGTCTGATTGGAGACCCCACCTATGGTGGCAAGCGCAAATTGTCCGCCAAAGCGTTGCACCCGAACGCACAAGATGCGGTTCGCACCTTTCCGCGGCAAGCGCTGCATGCGGCCGTCTTGGGGTTCGTCCACCCTGTCACCGGCGAAGATTTGCGGTTCGAGGCACCGTTGCCCGAGGACATGGAGGGTTTGATCACGGCCCTCAGGTTGCCATTGTCATGAACCGCACAAAGGCGTGAGATGTTAACTCTCACCTTTTCTTAATCAAAGCTTAATCAGAATATTGTACCCCCAGCACTTGTAAGGGCAAGATAGGTGACCCATATCCTATGTTAAGTCCTTAAACATTTAAGGGAGGGACATCATACATGGCAAATTACGCAAATCTCCCCGCACCGACGCCCGAGGGCGGTCTGAACCGTTACATGCAGGAAATCCGCAAGTTCCCGCTGCTGGAACCGGAAGAAGAATACATGCTCGCCAAACGGTGGGTCGAGAAGCAAGACACTGAAGCAGCGCATAAAATGGTCACATCGCACCTGCGTCTGGCGGCCAAGATCGCCATGGGCTATCGCGGCTATGGCCTGCCCCAGGCCGAGGTGATTTCCGAGGCCAATGTGGGCCTGATGCAGGCGGTCAAGAAGTTCGACCCCGAAAAAGGTTTTCGCCTCGCAACCTATGCGATGTGGTGGATCCGCGCCTCGATCCAGGAATACGTCCTGCGCTCATGGTCGATGGTCAAGCTGGGCACGACCTCGGCGCAGAAGAAACTGTTCTTCAACCTGCGCAAGGCCAAAGCCCGTATCGGCGCGCTGGAAGAGGGTGATCTGCGCCCTGAGAACGTCAAACAGATCGCGACCGATCTGGGCGTGACCGAAGAAGAGGTCATCAGCATGAACCGCCGCATGTCGGGCGGGGACGCGTCGTTGAACGCGACCGTCGGCTCCGAGGGCGAGGGGACCATGCAATGGCAGGATTGGCTCGAGGATGAAGACGCCGATCAGGCCGGCGACTATGAAGCGCGCGACGAGATGGAAGCGCGTCGCGAGTTGCTGGCGCAGGCGCTGGATGTGCTGAATGATCGCGAAAAAGACATTCTGACCCAACGCCGTCTGGCAGATCAGGCCGTGACGCTTGAAGACTTGAGCACGCAGTACAACGTCAGCCGCGAACGAATTCGCCAGATCGAAGTGCGCGCGTTTGAAAAGCTGCAAAAGAAGATGCGCGAACTGGCGCGTGAAAAGGGGATGCTGGGCAACGGCTGACCTTTCTGGACGCCCCTCGTGCGCAAGCCCCGGCCTTGGCCGGGGCTTGTTGCGTTACGGGGATAGCGTCGCGTTGGCAGTCAGGAAGGCTCCCGCCCGTCGTCGATGTTTCTTACGAAACACCTCCTCCCGTTGGGCCGGGCCGCGCTGCGCGCGGCGGTTGGCGCCTTTTGCGGAACAAGTGCCCCACGCGGGCCCGGCGCCGTGCGCAGCGCGGCGCCGGGCCCAAGGCCGTTAGCGGTGCTGGCAAAGCCAGGATCGCTCGGGCGCGGGAGCTCTTCCGGCGTTTGGAGGAGCCGATTTACGCAATCGGATCAGTTTGATAGAGTGTGATCTTGATCCCGCCATGCGACACCGGTGACGTGGTTGGCTTGAACCTCAGGCCGGTGGCATGGGCGAGGCTCGCTTCGTTGGTCACGATGCCAACACGCCACCCCTTGAAGCGGTCGCTCAGGGTACGGCCCAGGGATCCATACAAGGCAAACAGCGTCTTCTTGTCGCCAATCCGTCCACCATAGGGGGGATTTACGATGATCAACCCCGGCGGTCCGTCGGGCCGCTCGATCTCGCTGGCGCCGCATTGGCGGAACTTCGTTATGTCCCCAATACCCGCGCGAGCCGCGTTGGCCGTGCTCATCTCTATGGCACCGGCGTTGCGATCGGATCCGAAGAATTGCAACATCTGATCAGTGGTTTGTGGCTCTTTCTTCAATGCTCTGAACGCGTCAGGGTCGAACGTTGCCAGCTGTTCAAAGGCAAAACCACGAGATCGCCCAGGTTGCAGGCCCTTGGCGATTTCCGCGGCCTCGATAACAAATGTGCCTGAACCACACATTGGGTCCAATACCGGCTCGGACCCGTCAAAGTCGCATTGGCGCAGAAACAGGGCTGCCATGTTCTCGCGCATGGGGGCCTTGCCGACTGCCACCTTGTGACCGCGCTTGTGCAATAGCTCACCAGAGGTGTCGACACTGAGGGTGCAGGTGTCCTCTTCGATCCGGGCCTTCACAACAACCGGGGCGTCCTTGTCGATCGGTGCGCCAAACTCTTCAGCAATGGCGCGTTCGATGCGCTCGGTTGCGGCGCCGGCGTGATAGATTTTTGATCGCTTGCATGTCACCTCGACCCGCACCGGCACGTCCGCTCGCAGGGTACGGGCCCAGTCAAACTCGCGCGACAACTTGTCCAACTGCGCCAGATGCGTCACCCGAAAGCTTCCGATCCGCGCCAGGATCTTGGCCGCGCCGCGCAACTCCAGATTGGCACGCCAGACGTCGGTCCAAGTGCCGCGAAATCGCACGCCGCCCGGCGCGGCCTTGGCCTTGCGAAAGCCCAGGTCCAAGGCTTCGTCCCGCAAGGCAAGTTCCAACCCGGGGGCGACGACGGCAAAGATCTCGAATTTGGCGTGTGTGTTCATTGCGCCTCTGTAATGGCAACCGGGGGTGAGTTCGACCGTTTTCTGGAGGTATGGTGATCGGAAACCAGGGTAATGGGGGGCGGCTTTACCTGGCCCGATCTGTTGTGGAATACTTGTGCCCTGATATCGGTGAGGAGACGGCAGATGGCCGGAGGATGGGCCCGCGACGGGGCGGTGAGCGAACAGATCGAGGCGTCGATCTCGGACGAATTGGCGCGGATGAAGCAACGCCGCGCGCCGCAGGGCGAAAGCCTGACCCATTGCGCCGAGTGCGAGGAGCCGATCCCCGAAAAGCGCCGACTTGCTTTGCCGGGTGTCAAACTGTGCATCGATTGCCAACAAGAGCGCGACGGTGCCTTTCAGGCGCGCGCCGGGATCAACCGGCGCGGATCAAAGGACAGTCAGCTCAAGTGACCGGTTGGGCAAGCGCACGCCGCTCGTCGACGGCCTGGCGAAAGATCTGCAACGCCGAGGACAGAAACAGGGCCCCCATGATGCCAGCGACCAGCAAATCAGGCCAGCCGGTGGTTGTGCCCCAGACACCCGCAGCGGCCAGCATGACCGCGACGTTGCCGATGGCGTCATTGCGCGAGCACAGCCAGACCGACCGCACATTTGCGTCCCCGTCCTTGTAGCGGACCAGCAAGGCCACGCTGGCGAGGTTTGCGACCAGCGCCATGAAGCCGATCACGCCCATGATCTGCGCCTCGGGTACGCCCACATAGAACACGCGGTAGAGGGTCGACCCCATCACCCAAAATCCCATGACCAGCAGGCTGACCGCCTTGATAAGCGCTGCATTGGTCCGCACCCGTACTGATGCGCCGATGACGGCGAGCGATAGCCCATAAGTCAGTGCGTCGCCCAGAAAGTCGAGCGCATCCGCCTGCAGAGCCTGGGACCGCGCCATGTGGCCTGCGCCCATCTCGACCGCGAACATGATCGCATTGATGGCGATCACCAGCCAAAGTCTGCGTTTATAATCTGAGGACAGCCCGTCGAACTTGGCGTCGTTGTTGCAGCATCCGGCCATATGCCGACTCCTTTGATCCTTGGTTCGACAGGCAAGGTAATTGCTCTAGTGGCTGTAGGTTCAAGAGGAAGTTTGTGCGTTTTGAAGAAATTCAGCTCTTCCGCTGCAAGGCTTTGCTGCGAGCCGCAGAATGGTTGATTTTCTTCAGGTATCGCCGCGCTCTGGGAATTGGATCGAACAAGTATTGATCCGGGCCAAGCAACTTACGGGCGTTGAGGGCGTGCGTGCATAGCAGGTCAAAATCCACCTGTTCCAACCTGCAATGCCAGCCTTGGGCATATTCGCCCGCCCAGTTGTTCGTGTAGTAGCGCAGCAACCGGTTGCGAAGGGTGTACCCGTGATAGTCAAAAGCGACGGTGCCGTCGGTGACAAAGATATGGTTCCCGGCAAAACCGTCACCCGGAATGATACGTTCGGCATGGAAACCGGGCAGGGGTGGCGCCTGCAGAAAGACTCCGGCCAGGATGTGACAGGCCCCGTTGCCAAAGAACACCCGATCCGGCAGCGCCCATCGACGCTCGGGGTCCTTTTTGACGCCGGGTTTCATGCGGTACATGGGTTACCTTCGATTGGCCCGGCGGCTCCGCCAACGGCGGTACAGGCGGACGTCCATGGCGGCCACCATCACACCGAGCGGGATCATCCAGAACCCCAGAATGGGCAGAAAGCCAAAGATGCCACCGATGATCAGCAGAACGCCCAGAAACAGGCGCATGCCCCTTGGTACATTGCGGCGGACCCAGGCGAAGAAGGGTTTGAACCGTTCCCGAAGCGTTGGCTTGGCGGGTTTGGTCGCCAAATCCATCCGCATGATGTGCTGTGGTCCGGCCTCGCCATGTGGCCAGGTCTCACTCGTGTCTTCAAACCCGCCTTTCTGGTAACAGCGGATCGCGCCCGGATTTGCCATGTTGACCGTCAACACCACCGCCTGTGCGTCGGGGTAGTGTTGGGGGATGTAGGTGCTGAGCGCCTCAACCGCTCGCGTGGCAATCCCTTGGCCCTGTTGGTTTGCGTCGATCATGAAAGCGCGCAGACCTAATTCGCGTTCACCAGCAAAAGGATAACGTGTGTGATAAAGGCGGTCGATCTTGAAGAAACCAATCGGCTGATCGCCAAGCCAAATGCCGTGAAAGTCGATGCCTTCTTCGGCCGATCCGTAAGCCTCGGCTACGGTGCCCGAGAATTTGATCTGATCAGGCAGAACCGAAACCGACAGGAACTTTGTTCGGTTGGCGTCGGTGATTGGGCTGAGAGAGAGGGCGGGCATGGACATAGGAATTGGACCGGAAATGGATTTGGCACACTCTTAGGCAGACGCCATGGAAATGCCAGTCATTTTGGGTTCTCAAGCGCCCGTGCTCTGGTTCGCGCCCAACGAAATGGTTGGGCGCGAACCAAGTGCTGTAACTTGGCGAGAGGTTAGTCCTCCATCGCCTCCAACTCGTCAATGAAGCCCGAGATCATCGACAGGCCCTTGTCCCAGAAGGTGGGATCGCTGGCATCGAGGCCAAAAGGCGCGAGCAGCTCTTTGTGGTGTTTGGAGCCGCCGGCGCGGAGCATGTCGAAATAGAGGTCTTCGAACCCTTCTTTGCCGTCGGCGTAGACCGAATAGAGCGCGTTCACGAGGCCGTCGCCGAATGCATAGGCATAGACGTAGAAGGGTGAGTGGACGAAGTGGGGGATGTAGGCCCAGAAGGTCTCGTACCCTTCCATGAACTCAAACGCCGGGCCAAGGCTCTCGGCTTGGACGCTCATCCACAGGGCATTGATGTCATCTGGGGTCAGCTCGCCTTCGGCCCGCGCGGCGTGCAGTTTGCATTCAAAGTCGTAAAACGCGATCTGGCGGACGACCGTGTTGATCATATCCTCGACCTTGCCTGCCAGCAGTACTTTGCGCTGTTCCTTGGTCTCGGCCTTGTCCAGCATTTTGCGGAAGGTCAGCATTTCGCCAAAGACAGATGCGGTTTCCGCGAGCGTCAGCGGGGTCGACGACAGCATCTCACCCTGTTCGGCGGCCAGCACCTGGTGCACGCCGTGGCCCAGCTCGTGTGCAAGCGTCATCACGTCGCGCGGTTTGCCTAGGTAGTTGAGCATCACATAAGGATGCACATCGGTGACGGTGGGGTGGGCAAAGGCGCCCGGCGCTTTGCCCGGTTTCACCTCGGCGTCGATCCAACCTTTCGAGAAGAAGGGCGCGGCCAGATCACCCAGGCGGGGGTCAAATGCGGTGTAGGCGTCCATCACCATTTTCTCGGCCTCAGGCCAGGCGACGGTGCGGGTGTCTTCCATCGGCAGGGGCGCGTTGCGGTCCCAGACCTGCATCACGTCCAGACCCAGCCATTTGCGCTTCAGCTCGTAATACCGGTGCGACAGCTTGGGGTAGGCGGCCACGACGGCTTCGCGCAGGGCCTCGACCACCTCGGGTTCCACGTCGTTCGACAGGTGGCGGCCGGTTTGCGGGCTGGGCATGCCGCGCCAGCGGTCGATGATTTCCTTTTCCTTGGCCTGGGTGTTGTGGACACGGGCAAAGGTCTTGATGTTGTCGGCAAAGACGCGGGCCAGCTCGCGCGAGGCAGCCTCGCGCTTGGCGCGATCCTGCTCGGTCAACAGGTTCAGCGTGCCTTCGATGTTCAGCTCTTCGCCGTCAACGTCAAAGGTCAGGCCCGCGATGGTCTCGTCAAAGAGCCGCTCCCACGCGTCGCCGACCATGCCCAGGTCATGCATGAAGCGTTCGAGTTCGTCGCTCAGCTGATAGGGTTTCATTGCACGGATGCGGCGGAAGACGGGCTCATACCGAGCCAGATCGGCGTTTTCTGCAAAGTGCGCGGCCAGAACGTCATCGTCGATGCGGTTCAGTTCCAGCGTGAAGAAGACCAGCGGCGTGGTGTAATTGGTGATCGCTTCCTGCGCGTCCGACATGAACTTGGCGCGTTCTGCATCGGTGGTCAGCTGGTAGTAGCGCAGACCCGCATAGGACATGATGCGGCCCGCGATGGCGTTGATCTTTTCGTTGCGCTCAACGCATTCCAGCAGGCCAGCGGCGTCAAGATCGGCCAGCTTGCCTTCGTAATCGGCAGCAAAGGCGGCGCAGGCTTCTTCCAGCCACTCCAGATCCCGCTTCAACTCGGGCGCGTCGTCACCGGTGTAAAGATCGCTCAGGTCCCATTCGGGCAGGTTGCCCAGGGGATCGGATCCGCCGCCAGCATTGGCATCGCGCACGGGAAAAGGAAGGTGGAGCATGTGGGACCTCATGAAAATCTGTCTTACCCCCGTATCTAAGGCGGGGGTGGGCCGACCACAAGTTAGGCTTTGGCCGCCGCCTTGGCATCACCTGTGGTAAAGAGGTGATCCAGCTGGTCGAACACAGGGCCGCGCACGTCCGGAGCCTCCATCAGCACCTCATGCTCGCCGCCCGGAACTTCGACCAGATGACCACGGGCCCAATTCGGCATGCGGGCGCGGATCGGGTCGCGGTCCACAATCTGCTCGTTGGTGCCCAGATAGGTCAGGCACGGCAAATCGGGCGAGACGCGCCCGGCCAGATGGGCGCATTCGGTGACGGCCTCTTTCAGCCAGTGGATCGACGGGGCGCCGAGCGCCAGATCAGGATAGGCGGTCAGCTGATCGCGCATCATCTGATACATCTCCGCATCGCGGGTCAGGGTGTTGCCCTGAAATTCCTGTTCCAGAACATAGCTGCCCAGGGATGTACTGGGCGGGTTCTTGTGCATTGCGCCAAAAATCGGGGCCAGCGCCATGGTGACCCGGCTGAGCGGTTTCATCACCGGCGAGAAATAGATGCCCCACATCGGCCCGGTAAAGGCGCAGGTTTGCACGGGCATCCCCTCCATCACCGCGCGCAGGGTTATGGCGCCGCCCATGGAATGGCCGATCACATGCCAGGGCTTGGGCAGCTCTTGCTCACGTGCCACCCGCAAAACAGCGGCAATGTCTTTCTGGTAGTCGGTGAAATGGCCCACGTGACCCACGCGCGGGTCATCAAGTAGGCGGTCGGCCAGTCCCTGGCCGCGCCAGTCCACCGACAGAACGGTATAGCCACGCGACACCAGTTGGGTCGCCGTCTCACCGTATTTTTCGATGTATTCCGTACGGCCGGGGAACATCAGGACGGTGCCTTTTACCGTCCCCTCGGCCCGCCAAACCGCAACGCGGATGCGCACATCGTCCGAGGTTTGCACCCACCAGGCAGCGCCCCCGGCGGGTCCGCCGGCCACATCATCAAAGAACGGGGCCGGCGAGATAGACATCAGGCCAGCACCGAGGCCAGTTTCATCGCGATGCCCATGTCACCGTCGATGGTCAGCTTGCCCGACATGAACGCGCCGGTGGGGTTCAGCTCGCCCGAGAAGATCTGGGTGAATGTGTCCGCATCTGCAGTCATGGTCACGTCCGCCTCATCATCGCTGATGCGCGCGCCGTCGCTGTCGAGGACAATTGCGCCCACGTCTGCGATGGCAAATTTGGCCGAGCCGTCAAAGCCGCCGCCACCCAGTTTTTCATTCAATCCGGCCAGAGCCTGGTCAAGAAGTTCGCTCATGGTTTGTCTCCAATTAACATCGTTGTGACAACGGCGCTGTGAATGGACATCCACGCACGCCACGCTACACTGATGATTGTTATGAGCATTGCAAGCACCAATCTCAAAGCTATCGTTGCGGCAAGCATCACATTCGTGATGATTTCCGTGGCGGCACAGGCGCAAGAGGCGGATTTGAACGACGAATCCGAATTGCTCGAGGCGTTGGTTCAGGCCGATCCGGCCGAGGCCAAGCGCCTGGAACGGCAGTTGCAGGCGCTGTGGTCGAAGTCGGGCTCGGCCTCGGCCGACCTGCTGCTCAAACGTGGCCGCGAGGCGATGGATGCCGAAGACTATCGCGCGGCCATCGAACATTTCACCGCTTTGACCGATCACGCGCCTGAGTTTGCCGAAGGCTGGCACATGCGCGCGTCAGCGTTCTACAACGCGGATCTTATCGGCCCGGCGATTTCAGACCTGGAACGGGCGTTGACGCTCAACCCCAACAACTACACCGCAATGCTTGGGCTGGGGCACATTCTGGAACACATCAATCAGCCGGAACTGGCCTATGACGCTTATGTTCGGGCCCAGTCTATACATCCGCATCACGAAGACGTATCCAAAGCCGTCTCACGGCTGGCGCCCCAAGTGCAGGGCAAGTCCATCTGAGACGACGAATTAAAGCCCGGATCAATCGGGCAGGGGGCAAATGGTGAGCGGGTCATCCCGGATCGTGGCCGTCTTGGGCCCGACCAACACTGGCAAAACACATTACGCGATCGAACGTATGCTGGGCTATCGCACCGGTATCATCGGTCTGCCGCTGCGCCTGCTGGCGCGCGAGGTCTATGACAAGATCGTCGCGGCGCGCGGGCCGTCCGTCGTGGCGCTGGTCACGGGCGAAGAGCGAATCGTTCCACCCCGGACGCAATATTGGGTCTGCACGGTCGAGGCGATGCCCGAAGGCATGGGAACCGATTTCCTGGCCGTCGACGAAATCCAGCTCTGCGCTGATCCCGAGCGCGGCCATGTCTTCACTGACCGGCTACTGCGCGCGCGCGGCACGAACGAGACGTTGTTCATGGGCTCGGACACCATGCGCGGTCCGATCCGCGAGCTGGTACCCGAGGCGCAGTTTGTCCAACGCGAGCGGATGTCGCAGCTGGTCTATACCGGCTCCAAGAAAATCAGCCGCATGCCCCCGCGCAGCGCCATCGTCGGGTTCTCGGTCGACAGCGTCTATGCCATCGCCGAGCTGATCCGGCGGCAAAAGGGCGGGGCGGCCGTGGTCATGGGCGCGCTCAGCCCGCGTACGCGCAATGCGCAGGTGGACCTCTATCAGAATGGCGAGGTCGATTATCTGGTCGCCACCGATGCCATTGGTATGGGGCTCAATCTGGACGTTGATCACGTGGCGTTCTCCGCGCTGAGCAAATTTGATGGCCGTCGCATGCGCCCCCTGGCACCCAATGAGTTGGCTCAAATCGCAGGTCGCGCCGGGCGCGGCATGTCCGATGGCACCTTTGGTGTGACCGGTGAGGCACGTCCCCTCGATGAAGGCATGGCCCAGGCGATCATGGACCACCGGTTCACGCCCTTGAAGAAACTCAACTGGCGCAATGCCGCCCTGCGTTTTGGCTCGATCGAGGCGCTGATCCACTCGCTCGAGGAAAGTCCCAAGGGCGAACATCTGCTCAAGGCGCGCGAAGCAGACGACCTCATGGCGCTGAAATCGCTGAGCCAGGTGGCCGAGGTGACGGCGCGTGCCAATACGGCCGATGGCGTGAAACTACTGTGGGACGTCTGCCGAATCCCTGATTTTCGCGGCATCAGCCACGCGGAACACGCCAGTCTGCTCGAGGTGATTTTCGGCCATCTGCACGAGCGCGGGCACATTCCGGACGACTTCATGGCGCGGCAAATCCGCCGAATCGACAAGACACATGGCGACATTGATGCGCTCTCGAAACGACTGGCGTATATTCGCACGTGGACATATGTCGCGCAACGGAACGGCTGGGTTCGTGACGAAACCCATTGGCGAGACGAAACGCGCGCTGTAGAAGACCGGGTATCGGACGCTTTGCACGAGCGTCTGACCCAGAGATTTGTGGACCGGCGCACCTCGGTGTTGCTGCGCCGGCTCAAACAGAAGGAGGCCCTTTTGGCCGAAGTGAATGACAAGGGTGAAGTGACCGTCGAAGGCGAATTTGTCGGACGGTTGGAAGGGTTCCGGTTTTCCCCGGACAAAAGCGCGCAAGGGACTGAGGCGAAGGCGTTGAAATCCGCATCGCTGCAAGCGCTTGCCCCGCAATTCCATCTGCGGGCGGATCGCTTTTACAATGCGCCCGATACCGAGATTGATTTTACCGAGCAGGGTGGCCTCATGTGGGGCGAGCACGCTGTCGGCAAACTGGTTGCTGGCGCAGAGCCGCTGAAACCGATGGTCGAGGTTTTCGTCGACGAGGCCGCAGGCCCGGACGTGGAACAGAAGGTGCAGCGCCGCCTGCAGCATTTCATCGACCGCAAGGTGGCTGCTCTGTTCGAGCCGCTGTTGAACCTGTCGCGCGACGAAGAGCTGTCGGGTCTGGCCCGTGGCTTTGCCTTCCGCATGGTCGAAGCGCTTGGCGTTCTGCCCCGCGCCGAAGTGGCTCAGGACGTGAAAGACCTGGATCAGGACGCCCGCGGCGCGCTACGCAAGCATGGCATTCGCTTTGGTCAGTTCACCATCTTCATGCCGCTCTTGCTGAAACCCGCGCCGACACGTCTGCGTCTGGTGCTGTGGTCGCTGACCCAAGGCCTGCAAGAGTTCCCCGAGTCGCCCCCGCCCGGTCTGGTCACCGTGCCGACCGTGGCCGACGCACCGCGTGGCTATGACACCATGTGCGGCTACCGCAACGCGGGCGAACGCGCGATCCGCATCGACATGCTGGAACGCCTGGCCGACATGCTGCGGTCTGAGGACAGCCGTGGCGGTTTTGAGGCCAATGCGGATATGCTCTCGATCACCGGCATGACGCTGGATCAGTTTGCCGATCTGATGGGTGGTCTGGGCTACAAGGCCGAAAAGGGCGAGCGGCCCAAGGTCAAGGCGCCTGCGGATCCGGCACCTGCTGCCGACCAAGGCGGTGATGCGCCGGCAGTGGCGGAAACGCCCGCGGACGCTGCCCCCGAGACCGCGGAAGAACTCGCAACCGCCGAGGCGCCAGCCGAGGCCACCGACAGCACCGAGGCGGCAGCCGAGGCCCCCGCCGTTGAGGCACCTGCTGAGCCTGAAGTCGAAGTGTTCTACACCTTCACCTGGGGTGGTCGTGCAGCCCGTCAGGGGGGCCGTGGCCCGCGTCGCGATGGTCAGAACGCCCAGGGGCGCGGTGACGGTCGCGGTCAGGGCAAGGGCAAACCCCGTGGCAAACCGCAGGACGGCCGTGGCAAACCCGGCAAGAAGGGCGGCAAACCGCAAGGCGCCAAGACCTTCTCGGCGCGTCCTCCGCGTCAGGAAAAGAAGATCGACCCCGACAACCCCTTCGCCGCTGCGCTGATGGGGCTGAAAGAAGGCAAGTAAGCCTTGAGCGACACGCCCGCTGCAAAACTGCGGATCGACAAATGGCTGTGGCAGGCGCGGTTTTTCAAGACGCGCTCGCTGTCGGCCAAACAGGTCAGCGGCGGGCATGTACGTGTAAACGGAAACCGGGTGCTCAAACCTTCATACGGTGTGAGCCCCGGCGACGTTTTGACCTTTCCCCAGGCCAAAATCGTACGTGTCGTGCGCATCGAGGCGCTCGGTGAACGCCGTGGTCCGGCGTCCGAGGCGCAAACGTTATATGCGGATTTGACACCGAAGCAGGAAAAACCTCCTGCCAATCCAAAATTCGAAGGAAAAGGTCGTCCATCCAAGCGGGATCGCAGGGCGCTTGATCTTTCCAACCCGTTCGACCCCGAATGATCCCTTGAAGATGGCCGCACTCTGATTTAGCTAGTCCGGCAACAGACGAAACCGGAAAGCTGCACATGACCTACATCGTCACCGACAATTGCATCGCTTGCAAATACACCGACTGCGTCGAGGTCTGCCCCGTGGATTGTTTCTACGAGGGAGAAAACATGCTGGTCATCCACCCCGATGAGTGCATCGACTGTGGTGTGTGTGAACCCGAATGCCCCGCCGACGCCATCCGCCCGGACACCGAGCCGGACATGGACAAATGGGTCGAGATGAACCGCAAATACGCGGAACTGTGGCCCGTGATCGTCACCAAGAAGGACCAGCTGCCCGAGGCAGAAGAGCGTGACGGTGAAACGGACAAGATGGAGAAATACTTCTCCGAAGCCCCTGGTGAAGGCGGATAAGCCAAGGTGGGTAAGCGATTCGCACCTTTTTGACATTCTACATGTCGAATGGGTGCTGATAAGACGCTGAAAACATGAAATAATGCGGAAGTTGACCTAGCGTCGGCTTCCAGTTTCTTGTTTTTTGTGTTAAGTTCTCTGTTCAAATGATGTCAACGACTGGGATGTGCTCCACTCAAATGCTCGTGTTGGAGCAATAGAGATTACACACATTGAACCGCCTGCCGGGGAAACGCATTCCCCGCTCGTGGTTTTTTTGTCGCCCAATGCCCGGTCGCAGCAAGGAAAGACCTGTATGACCAAGTCGAAAAAGCTCGATTTCCGCCCCAACGACTATGTGGTCTATCCGGCGCATGGTGTCGGCCAGATCATCTCAATCGAAGAGCAGGAAGTTGCAGGCTACGCGCTTGAGCTGTTTGTAGTGTCCTTTGAAAAGGACAAGATGACCCTGCGGGTGCCCACCAACAAAGCCACCGAGATTGGCATGCGTGGCCTCAGCTCGCCGGATGTTATCAACCAGGCGATGAAAACGCTCAAGGGCAAGGCCAAGGTCAAACGCGCCATGTGGTCGCGCCGCGCGCAGGAATACGAACAGAAAATCAACTCGGGCGATCTGATCGCAATTGCTGAGGTCGTGCGCGATCTGCACCGCACCGATGATCAGCGCGAGCAAAGCTATTCCGAACGTCAGCTCTATGAAGCCGCGCTCGAGCGTCTGACCCGCGAAGTGGCCGCCGTGGCCGGTGGCGACGAGATCCAGGCCGCCAAGCAGGTTGACGAAGTTCTGATGTCGCGCGCCGCTGCCGCGTGACCCGGAATTGGCATGTGGTTCGGGCCGTCCCATCTCATGGGGCGGCTCTTTTCATTTGGGGGTGGGGGATGGCTGACCTGGATCAGATCTGGTCCGACTACGGACACGCGTTGCGCGGCTTTCTGCGCGCCCGTGTCAGCAACCCGGATGATGTCGAGGATCTGCTGCAAGAGATCATGATCCGCACCCATCGCAACCTGCAGGAACTGCGCGAGGACACAAAACTGCGCGCCTGGATCTATCAGATCGCCCGCAACGTGGTCATCGATCACTACCGCGCGTCAGGTCGTGGCAAAGACGTGCAGGCCGATGATTTGTGGTATCAGGACCCCGATCCTGCCACTGCCCGCGATGAGTTGGCAGAGTGCATTGCTCCGATGGTGCGCGCGCTGCCACCGGAATATGCTGAGGTTCTGACCGCGGTGGATTTGGAGGGGCAGGCACAAAAGGACTATGCCGCCGCGCGCGGGATGCCCTATTCAACGCTCAAGTCGCAGGTGCAATCGGGGCGCAAACAGCTGCGGTCGCTGTTCGAGAATTGCTGCCGCTTCAGTTTCGACACCCGTGGCGGTGTATCTGATTACGAAAGAAAATCAGATGGTTGCAAGAAATGTTGACCTAAGTCTCGTCTTTTTTCGATCTGCTTCGTCTTCAGGGATGAAAGCAGTTGGAAAGAAAAAGGACACCTCCAATGATCAAAATCGTAAGCTTCAAGATCTGCCCCTTTGTGCAGCGCGTGACCGCCATGCTTGAGGCGCGCAACATTCCCTATCAGGTCGACTACATCTCGCTCAGCGACAAGCCCCAGTGGTTTCTGGACATATCGCCCACAGGTCAGGTGCCGGTCCTGATCACCGAAGCGGGCGAGCTGATTTTTGAATCCGACGCCATCTCGGAGTACATCGACGAGACTGCGCCGCCGCTTGAAGCAGACCTGACCCCGGCGACGCGTGCCAGAAACCGCGCGTGGAGTTATCAGGCGTCGAAACACTACCTGGTGCAGTGTTCCACCATGCGCAGCGCGGACAAGGATACGCTGGCAGAGCGCAGCGCCAACCTGTCCAAGGCCTTTGCCCGAGCCGAAAGCGAACTGGGTGAAGGGCCATTCTTCAACGGTGCAACTCTTGGGAACGTCGATCTGGCCTGGTTGCCGCTGCTGGATCGGGCGCGGATCATCACCAAACACACCGGGCATGATTTCCTGAGCGAGTTTCCCAAGGTCAAGGCCTGGCAGCAGACGCTGGATCAGACCGGTTTGCCCGCCAAATCCGTAGCCGAAGATTTTGAGCAGGCGTTCACCGACTTCTACCTGTCCGACCAGACGTATCTGGGCACAGGGAAATGCCAGCCCCCTCAGGGTGGGTGCGGATCCTGTTGCTAACAAAATCTGGGGCGCGACTTGCGCCCCAAGCCCCCTTTGCGCTTAGATAATTCCCAGGGGAGTACGGCGCATGAGGGCATTGAAAAAGCAGGTTCGCGGGTTGTACCTGGGCTCTGGCACGGTGCCACGCTGGTTTCGCTACTGCCTGATCGTGTTTGACCTGTTCACAATCATCTTTTTTGTCGGAACCGCGCATAAGACGCATGGTCCGGCGTTGACGACGATCAGCCAGGTCGTGGGCTTGATCATCCTGCTGGATTTCAGCGCGCGGCTGTGGATTTCGCGAGATCGGAAAAAATTCCTGCGCCAGATCTACACCATGGCAGATATCGTGGTGATCCTGTCGCTGATCCTGGATCCGATCCTGACCGAAAGCTTGGCCTTCCTGCGCATTCTGCGGGGGCTGCGCCTGATCCACTCGTATCACCTGCTGCGGGATTTGCGCCGCGACAGTCACTTTTTCCGGACACATGAGGATGCGGTCATCGCGGCGATCAACCTGCTGGTGTTTGTCTTTGCGACCTCGACGGCTGTGTTTGTGTTCTTCATTGACCATGACACGAGCCAGACGCCGTATATCGATGCACTTTACTTCACCATGGCAACACTCACGACGACCGGCTTCGGCGACATCACGTTTCAGACGCCGGGGGGAAAGCTCTTTTCAGTGTTCATCATGGTGGTTGGGGTGGCGCTGTTTGTTCGACTGGCCCAGGCGATTTTCATGCCTCAAAAAGTGCGCCATAAATGCGGTGAGTGCGGGTTGTATCGTCATGATCCGGATGCCGTGCATTGCAAGCATTGTGGCGCCTTGTTGAATATCGAAACCGGCGGTGTGAGTTAGGACCGGGGGTGCTCCCGCGCCCGCGCCAACCTGACTGCGTCAGCTCAACGAACGGCCTTGGGCCGGGCGCCTCGCTTGTCGCTCGGCGCGGTCCCGTTTGGGGTATCTGTTCGGACAGAAGCCGCAACGGCTGCGAAGCACCCTGGATTGTTTGAGCCCAACGGCAGGAGGGCATCTTCAATGGCGGGAGTGCTAATTTTTTGAAGTGCAGGGCAGGACGCTCAAACCAATGATACCAAAGCAAGCAGCACTGTGACCTCGGCCAGTTGTTGGCTGGCACCAAGGATATCTCCGGTTTGACCATCGATCTTTGCACGTGCCACCAGAGCCAGGGTCAAGACAATCAACGATGACATGAGGATTGGCATCCAGGCCAAGGATCCGATCCACAATAGGCCGAAACTCAGCGCCAGCAGAACACCGATTGCACTGGTCATCAAAGGTGGCGCACCCACGCTCTGGCTCAGGCCCGACCCGCGTGCATTGGGCAACACGCTCATCAGAACAGGCATCACTGCCCGTGACCAGATCGGCGCCAGAAGAGCCATCCAAAGCGCGCCGCTCGCGATCAGCCCGGTAAGGGCCGTGAACCGCAACAGCTGCACCACAAGCAAGGCTAGAACGCCGTAGGTGCCGATATGGCTGTCCTTCATGATCTCCAGCCGCCGCTCGCGCGTGAACCCGCCCCACAGCCCATCCGCAGTGTCGGCCAACCCGTCTTCGTGCATCGCGCCCGTGGTCATGATCAGCACCGCCAGCATGACACCGGCCACGGCAGCAGGTGGCAGGCCAAGGGACAGCAAAATCGCACCAATGCCGCAGGCCAGCCCGCCAACAACCAGGCCAACCACCGGAAAAGCCCAGACACTTGCAGCCTGACGGGCAAAGACCTGGTCGGGCAAGCGTGGCATGGGAAGGCGCGTCAGCAGCACCAGAGCCAGTGGAATATCCCAGACCCAAGGGGCAGAAGTGTCGTTTTTGTGCACGTCCTGTCCTTTCGGGGTCTTGTGACACGGGGTGCATTGGTTAAACACATGTGACCACTCAGATGCAACGAGGCTTTACATGCTGCCCGAACTTACCGATCTCTCGACTTTTCGCGCGCAATTGGCGGCGGCTCCTGGCCCGGACACGGCTGCGACCCAAGGCGCTCACGAGCGCAATGGCCAATTGACCAAACCGCCGGGCGCCCTTGGGCGGCTTGAGGATCTGGCGATCTGGTATGCCGGTTGGCGCGGGGATGCACGGCCCAGCGTCGAGGCGCCTCAGGTGATCGTGTTTGCCGGTAACCACGGGGTGACAGCGCAAGGCGTATCGGCCTTCCCGTCCGAGGTGACGGTGCAGATGGTTGCGAACTTTCAACACGGTGGCGCGGCGATCAATCAGCTGGCCAAGGCCGCAGGGGCCAAGATGGACGTGCATGCGCTCGACCTGGACAATCCGACGGCGGACTTTACCCAGGCGCCCGCGATGACCGAGGACGAGCTGCTGGCCGCCTTGCAAACCGGTTGGAACGCGGTTGACCCATCTTCTGACCTGCTGGTGGTGGGTGAGATGGGGATCGGCAACACCACCCCGGCTGCGGCCATCGGTTGTGCGCTTTTTGGCGGCGAAGCTGGTGAGTGGACCGGGCGCGGCACGGGCGTGGACGATGCGGGGCTTGCCAACAAGACCCGCGTGGTTGCCGAAGGAGTGGCCAAACACGGCTCGGATGACGGGCTGGAGGTTTTGCAACGCTTGGGTGGGCGCGAGATTGCCGCCATGGCCGGCGCGATTGCAGCGGCACGCGTGCTGCGCATTCCGGTGGTTCTGGACGGGTTCATCTGCTGCGCAGCAGCGGCTTGTCTGGCCAAGGTTGCGGGCGGCGCCCTGGATCATGCCGTCGCAGGTCACCAAAGCGCCGAGGGCGCGCATGGGGCGCTGCTGGGGCATTTGGGCAAGGAGCCGCTGTTGTCGCTTGGCCTGCGCCTTGGCGAAGGGTCTGGCGGTGCTCTGGCGATCAATATCGTCAAAAGCGCGGTGGCCTGCCACTCGGGCATGGCCACCTTTGCCGAAGCCGGTGTATCGGACGGCTGACGCGGCCTAAGCCGATTTCTTCGCGTGCTCCTCGGCCAGTTCGAGGAGCGCGGTTTCCAGATCTTTCTCCAACTCCTGCGCGCGCTCGATATAGGCCTTGTTTTCCGCAGTCGGCGTGCCCGGGATCCACAGCTCGGCCAGCTCGCGCACGGTGTCGCGATCATGATGGTAGAAGGTCTTTTCCGCGGCTGCGGCCTCATACTCGCTCAGGCCGATGTTCTCCAACACATAGCGACCTGCCCGCAGTGAACTGTCAAAGGTCTCGCGCACGATGTCGTTAGCGCCCGCCTGATAAAGCTCGTACACATGGTTGCGATCGGCAGCGCGGGCAATGATGTGCAGATCGGGGCGCACCCGGCGGGCATAAGCCACCAGTTTTGTGACCTGATCACGCTGATCCATCGCGGCCACCAGCACCTGCGCCTTGTCGACGCCCGCAGCCTTGAGCAATTCGGGCCGGGTGGGATCACCCAGGAACCCTTTGACCCCAAACCGGCGCATCAGCTGGATGGTTTCGATGTTGTGGTCCAGAACAATGGTCTTGAAGCCCGAGGCCTGCACCAGTCGGTTGACGATCTGACCAAAGCGACCGATGCCCGCAATGATGACGGGGCCCTTTTCATCGATCTCGTCCGCCTCCTGTTCCGGCGCGTTGTCCTTCATGTTGCGGCTGAGGATGTCATAAAGGATGAACAGCAGCGGTGTGATCAGCATGGTCAGTGCGATGATCAGCAACAGTTTCTGCGACAGATCGGGCGGGATGACGTTCTGCGAGACCGAGAAGGCCAGCAGCACAAAGCCAAACTCGCCAGCTTGCGCCAACCCAAGTGTGAACAGCCAGTGGTCGCGGCGGTTGAGCTTGAAGGCGCGCCCGATGACATAAAGGATCGCCCCCTTGGCTACGATCACGAGCAAGGCCAGACCAATCAGGTCCAGCGGTTCCTGGAAGAAAAAGCCAAAGTTGATGCCCGCGCCGACGGTGATGAAGAACAGACCCAAGAGCAGCCCCTTGAAGGGTTCCAGATCGCTTTCCAACTCGTGCCGGAACTCGGAACTGGCCAGAACGACCCCCGCGAGGAAGGCACCAAGGGCAGGGGACAGGCCAACCAGCGCCATCAGGAAGGAAATGCCGACGACGATCATCAGCGCCAGTGCAGTGTACATTTCGCGCAGGCGGGTCGCATGGATGAAGCGGAACAGGGGCCGGGTCAGATAAATGCCCGCGAAGATGACAAAGGCCACAGCACCGATCGTGACCAGAGTCACGGCCCAGCCGGGCAGCCCGTCCACCAGGGACAACGTGTGATGCGCGGCATCCGCGCCATGCCCCATCCCCCGGTCGATGGAACCGTCAGATTCGATATGGGCCCCTTCGCGCAATGCCAAAAGCGGCAGAAAGGCCAGGATGGGGATAACGGCAATGTCCTGGGTCAAAAGGACCGAAAACGTCGCCCTGCCGCCGTTGGTCTGCATCAGCCCTTTTTCAGATAGGGTTTGCAAGACGATCGCGGTTGACGACAGCGACAACGTCAGGCCAACCGCCAAGGACACGGACCAGGGGTGCCCGGCCAACATGGCCGCCACCATAAGCGCAAGCGTCGACACGCCCACCTGCAGCCCGCCCAATCCAAGCAGCTTGTCGCGCATGTCCCAGAGGGCGCGGGGCTCCAGCTCCAAGCCGATCAGGAACAGCATCATGACCACGCCAAATTCAGCCACATGTTGCAGGTCTTCGGTCTCGGCACCCACCAGACCCAGCACTGGGCCGATGATGATGCCCGCAGCCAGGTATCCAAGTACCGATCCCAATCCCAGCCGGGCCGATAAGGGCACCGCAATCACCGCCGCAGCGAGGTAGATCGAGGCTTGGTAAAGGAAATTTTCCATATCTGGGACAATCCTGAATTAGGCTGGCGTCGGACAAAAGGTCCGTTTCACGTGGGCAGAGGGGCGTCGCGTTTCAACTGATCCATGACAATCTGGCTTTGTACCCGTGCCACTGCAGGATGCGGCAAGATCACCTGATGAATCAAGCTGTTGAGCGCAGGCAAATCTGCACAATAAACGTGCAGCAGATAATCGGCGTCGCCGGTCATGGTCCAGGCGCTGGTGATCTCGGGGCGGGTGTCCACCATTCGGGCAAAGGCCTGGGATTGATCCGGGCCATGGGTTCCAAGGTGGACCTGAACAAAGCCCTGAACGTGCAGACCCAGGCGGGCGGGGTCCAGCTTGGCGGCGTAGTTGGTGATGAACCCCTCGGCCTCGAGCCGTTGTCGGCGGCGTCCCGCCTGGCTGGGTGACAGGTTCAGCATCTCGCCCAATTGCTGTGCGGTCAGATGCGCATCCTTCTGGAGGGCGGCAAGCAGTCGATTGTCTGTGTCGTCCAGCATGTGCGGGGTTTCCTTGTCTTGCGCGGAAAACATGCGAGAAACGCGCATGCTTTCAGAGGTTGCAGGTAGAATACGCGCAAACGCCGTATCGCGCATGGTTTATTTTTGTATCAACACGTCATATTTAGCCAGGAGATGCGCGATGGGTCCGTTCCCGCACAATGCCCCCAAGTCTGTCATCAGCGAAGAAAACCCCGCCGGTACCGACGGTTTCGAATTTGTCGAATTTGCCCATCCCGAGCCGCAAGAGCTACGCGATCTCTTTGCCCGCATGGGCTATGCCCTGACCGGCCGCCACAAGACCAAGAATGTCGAGTTGTGGCAGCAAGGCGATGTGACATACATCCTGAACGCCGAGCCCAACAGTTTTGCCGCACGCTTTGTTGAAGAGCACGGCCCCTGCGCTCCGGCCATGGGCTGGCGTGTCGTGGACGCGCAAAAGGCATATGAGCACGCTGTCGCGAAAGGTGCGGAACCCTATGATGCGGCAGACAAGACCATGGATGTGCCTGCGATCAAGGGCATTGGCGGCTCGCTGATCTATTTCATCGACCAGTATTACGACACTTCGCCCTATAACGAGGAGTTCGACTGGCTGATCCAATCCAAGCCGCGCGGAGACGGGTTTTTTTACCTCGATCACCTGACCCACAACGTGTTCAAGGGCAACATGGACAAGTGGTTCAAGTTCTATGGCGATCTGTTCAACTTCAAGGAAATTCGCTTCTTTGACATCCAGGGCAAGTTCACAGGCCTGTTCAGCCGCGCGCTGACCTCTCCCTGTGGCCGCATCCGTATTCCGATCAACGAGGACCGCGGTGAGACCGGGCAGATCGTGGCCTATCTGAAGAAGTATAAAGGCGAAGGCATTCAGCACATCGCTGTTGGCTCGGACGACATCTATGCCAGCACGGATGCGATTGCCGCCAAGGGGCTCAAATTCATGCCGGGGCCAAACGAGGCCTATTACGACATGTCCTATGACCGCGTTTCGGGCCATGACGAGCCGAAGGACCGGATGATGAAGCACGGCATCCTGATCGATGGCGAAGGTGTCCTGGATGGGGGCGAGACCAAGATCCTGCTGCAGATCTTCTCGAAAACCGTGATTGGCCCGATCTTCTTCGAGTTCATCCAGCGCAAGGGGGATGACGGCTTTGGCGAGGGCAACTTCAAGGCCCTGTTCGAGTCGATCGAGCGCGAGCAGATCGAAACCGGCGAAATCTCCGCCGCAGAATAATCGGATCGGATGTGGTCGGGCGATCCGGCCATTCCAGACTGGCCGCCACCTGTCTCGCTGCAGGTGGTGGTTTTTTGTGCGCAGGCGGTGGACGGCCGGGGGGGGCTCCCGCCCGTCGTCAATTTTTCTTGCGAAAAACCTCCTCCCGTTGGGCCGGGGCCTCGCTTCGCTCGGCGGTTGGCGTTTGATCGCGACCGCGCCGCGCACAGCGCGGCGCTCGGCCCAAGGCCGTTGGCGGTGCTGACGCAGTCAGGACCGCCCGGGCGCGGGAGCACCCCCCGATTGACAAGGCCGTATAGTGTAGGTCGGGGGAAAAGTCAGCCGCTGGGGATCTTGAGCGTCATGTTGCGGCCACCTTTCTGGTATCGCAACTCGCTGTCACCAATGGCCACAACGCGGCCACCGTCGACGCGGTCCCCCACTTTGACCTTCTTGTAGCGTCCACTGGGCAAGCGGACCAGGGCACGGCGATTGGCCGGCGTTCCATAGACACCGATCAGGTTCACGCGTCGCAGGTTGATCGCGTTGTCCAGCGTTGCTTGACGGGCCACTGACGCTGGTGATGGGGCCACGGGCTTGACCGTGCGCGGTGCGATGGTTCCGACATTGTCAGATTCGCGTCCCAACCCTGCGGTCGAACCCAAGCTCGCAGTGCGGCGCGTTGCCTTTGCCGCCAGCCCCTGCGGTCGCAGTTTTGGGCGAGGTCCGCGAACAATGGCCAGGGCCGTGGGGGTCTGATCCTCTTCGGCTTCCTGTTTTTTGGTGTACGGGCGGAGTTTTGGACGAAGACCCGCCAGCTCTTCCAGGCTGCGCCCCCCAAGTTGATCGCGTTCCGCCTGTTCAATCAGATTTCCGGGGCGCAATCTGGGCCGCAGCCCAGCCAGACGCTCCAACGCCTCATCGGTTTCGGGCGCGGCCTCAAAGCGAACCGGGACCGCAGGTGGCACACTAGAGGGGCGGCCCAAGTACACGAGGATGCCATCAGGATTGAGCGTACCTTCGGGAGTCGGTGTCACAAGCCCCTGATCGTTCAAAACAAACGCCGTCCCGGCAGCCGTCGGCGAGGCGGGCAAATCCACATCCAGATCGGTTTGATACGAGATCGGCGTGGGCAGGGCGACCGCGTCTTGCGAAAGATCAGTTCGATCAATCGAAGCAACGTATAGGTCGTTGAGATCAATGATCGACGGGGTAAAGGGCTCTTCCGGGGCTTGGTCCCAGATGCCGGTCGCGGCATAGCGGGTTTCGGGGTTCGTTCCCTCCAGCGGATCATCGTCGCTGACTGCATCTTCAGGCGCCGTCTCTTCTGGGGTGACGGTTTCAACCGTTTCCGGCTCGACCTGCAAGGCGTCCAGAACGGCGCTGTCCGTTTCGGTCAGATCCTGGGTTTGCGGCAGCGAGGCGAGCTCTTCCTCTGATTGGGTGTCTTCGGTCAGGCGCGCTGTTGGCGGCGGCGTTGCGACCGCCGGATCAGGCAGGGCCGGGGTGGTACCCGGCGATTGTGGCTGTGCCGGGTCAAGCGGCGCGGGCACCGTTGCAGGGGTAAGCTCACGCGGCTCCGATCGGTCGTCAAACAGCCCGATGCCGGAAAACAGACCAGCCCAGGTTGCAACGGCGGCCAGCACCAGAACCAGAGCAACGGTCAGCATCAGGCCCAGGTATTTCGGTTTGCCGCCGATGTTGCCGTCCCGCGCGCCAAAGATGGTCATGCGGTCCTTTTCGGTCTCGGCCTCTTGGCCCGGCAGACGGGGCGCCGCAAAACCTGCGGCGGGCTCGACCTCGGCCACGGCAATGGCCGCGGGTTCGTCGAAAACCGGCTCCGGCGCTGGCAGTGGCGGTGCAACGGGCGGAGCCGGAGCCACTTCTGGGGCCACCACCGGAGGCGGGGCGGTCCGTTTGCTGGAAAAGGCCACAACTTCGGGCGCGGGTTCAGCGGGCGGCTCCGGGATAGGATCAGGCTCGGGAGTTGCGGCCGGGGCGGGGGCTTTACCGCGGCGGCTTGCGAACCCAACCACGGGCTGCAGGTCTGGAGTGGACTGCGGTTGGTCCGGCGCCTTCTGGGCTTCGGGCGGCTCAGCAGGGGTATCTTCGACCTCAGGCGTGGGTTCTTGCACCTCGGGCTCGGGGGCTGTTTCGACCACAGGCAGTTCGGCAGGGCCGATGACAACAACTGCGATCCCGTCAGGTTCGATCGCATCTGCGCCGGTCAAACCGGACGCAGCTTGCGTAGGACCAAAATAAGGCTCGCCCAGGAAATCGTTCTCGCCCGGCACCGCTACAAAGCTGACCGGACCAAACCCATTGCTGGCGGCAAAGTCTTCGGCCTCTTGCAGGGTCTCACGCGCCACGATGGCGATATGCGTCAAATGCCCATCTGGCGAGGTATCATAGATCAACTCGTCCAGTCTGTATGGGGTGGCCTCATTCACCGCGCTTTCGATGATCGACGTACGCGTTTCCCCTTCGAACGAGCCGGTGTTAACGCTCAGATAGCGGATCTGATCATTGGGCAGGATCAGCTTGGTGCTGATCCCGTCAGGAGACAGCAGCAAGGCCTTGTCCCGCAATGCGGACAAGTCTTGCATGAACGTGTCATTGTTGATGTCGACGTCTCCGACCAGACGCCAACCCCCGGCTGCGCGATGCAGCAGGGAAATCCCCTCGAACGACAAAGAAAGCGCAAATGCGGGTTTCATTTTGCGGCCGTACCATCCCAATTCATTTTCGGGCCCAATTCACACGTAGGTGTCTGCTCCCTGGCTCTGCGCGCCAGACCGCATGACTGAAACCCCCACATGTGGAGGCCCGCGCGACGACCTTAAAGCAGACATCCGCCGAGGGAAAGAAAAACACAAATCTTCCCCCTTGTTGGGCAACGGGTCGCACCCGATCTAAGTGCAAAGCGTTTCGGAACAAATTTGAATCGCCAATCTCCTGCATGCACGTCTGTGCGGACGGGGCATTTGCGATCCTGTTTGGCTCAGAGACTTCCCGAAACGTCAAAACTCGACAGGAGAAGTACATTGAAGACACTTGTTTTCCTCGTGACCGCCCTCATGATCACCGCTGCCACGCTGGTGCGCGCCGAAGAGCAGCCGCGCACCATCCAGGTTTCGGGACAGGCGCAGGTCCAGGCGGTGCCCGATCAGGCGTTGATCAACCTTGGTGTGACAAATGCCGCCGCCACGGCGGCCGAGGCGATGGATCTGACCTCGACCTCGCTGGCCGAGGTGATCGCCAAGCTCAAGGAGCAGGGTGTCGAGGCTCGGGATATCCAGACCCAGCAATTGTCGTTGAATCCCATCTGGACACAGAAGATCGACAAATCCACCGGCCAGAACCGCAACCACATCACCGGCTTCTCGGCGTCGAACATCCTGGCCGTGCGGGTCAAGGACATGGACAAGCTGGGCGTGATCCTGGGCGAGGTCGTGGGCGACGGTGCCAATGAATTCCAGGGCCTGCGCTTTTCGGTGCAAGACCCCAGGCCACTGGTCGAGCAGGCCCGCGCTGATGCGGTCAAGGACGCCATGGATCGCGCCGCACAACTGGCGGCAGCAGCAGGCGTCGAGTTGGGGGACGTCCTGAGCATTTCGGAAAACAGTGTCCAACCCTACGCGCGTGGCGCAAACGCGCGCTTTGCGGCGATGGAATCCGCCGCCGTGCCGATCGAGGCGGGCGAGGTCAGCTATCAATCCACGGTTTCGATGGTCTTTGCCATCGGTCAGTGAGTTTTGGCAGGACGTTCGTGTCCAAAGCCATAGTTCAGCCCGCCAGGATCTGGCGGGCTGAATGCGTTTTGCGGGGCAGTGTGTAAGCCCGTCCGGGCGCATTGGCCCTCGGAGGAAACAGTCAGACCGCTTTCCCAGTGATCCGCGGGTCTTTCATGAGCGCCAGGAACCTCGGGCATTCCAGATGCGAAGGCGCGGAACAGGCGGCGATGTGATCCAGCAGATCGGCGGTGGCCTGCAATTCCTGCGCTTGGCTACGTAAGGTGTTGGCCTGGTTCCTCAATTCGGTGCGGCTGAGATCCAGTTTGCCGCCTTGCGGCCGCAACAAGGCGGCGATGTCATCCAAGGAAAACCCCGCTCTTTGACCAAGCGCGATCAGGGCAAGCCGGATCAGAACGCCATCGTCGTATTGCCGTCGCAGCCCGCGCCGACCGTCCGACGTGATCAGGCCCCGCTTTTCGTAGAACCGCAGGGTCGAGGGGGGAAAGCCGCTGTGTCGGGCAACTTCGGAAATATCCAGTCGGAACATGTTGACTTAAACCTCACTTCAAGTTGCACACATCTTGCGCGACCATTTGAAAGAAGGAAAGCGCATGGATTTTTGGGAATTGATGACCTGGGGCGGCGCCCTTGGCCTTGGGGCGACGTTGATAACCGATTGCGTCGGTGTTCTGCGCCAAGGCTTTGCCGCGACACATGGGTTTTACTGCCTGGTTGGGCGATGGCTCGGCTCGGTACATCGGCAGGGCCTGTTTCGCGGTGATATCCGCGCCGCACAACCGATTCAGGCAGAGGCTGCCTTGGGTTGGGCTGCTCATATCGGATTGGGCGTGGGTTTTGGCATGGCGTTTGCCGCGCTCTTCGGCCCTGCGGCACTTCGCATGCCGCAGGTTTGGCAGGGGCTGAGCTTTGGCGTTTTGACCGTTCTGGTGCCCTGGCTCGTCTTTCAACCGTTCTTTGGCTGGGGCATTGCGGTTTCAAAAACACCGGAGCCTTGGCGAATGCGCCTGCGTGGATTGATCACGCATGCGGTGTTTGGTTTGGGTCTCTGGCTCAGCGCGCTGCTGCTGAGCGGGTTGATTGATTGAACGGAATGACAAAAGCCCCCGCCAGTGTCTGGCGAGGGCTTCGTTTTTTGGTGACGTTAAAGGCAGAACTCAGCTGCAGGCCGCAGCCAATGCCTTGTCCAGATCTGCGATCAGGTCATCTGCGTCTTCGATCCCGATGGACACGCGGACAACGCCGGGGCCTGCGCCAGCGGCTTCCTGCTGTTCGGGTGTCAGCTGGCGGTGCGTGGTCGAGGCCGAGTGGATGATCAGCGAACGCGCATCGCCCAGGTTGGCCACATGGCTGAAGATTTCCAGCGAGTTCACCAGCTTGACGCAGGCGTCATACCCGCCCTTGACCGCAAAGGTGAACAGACCACCCGCGCCGTGCGGGTAATGCTTCTTGGCGCGGTCGTGGTAGGGCGACGAGGGCAGACCCGCATAGGTGACATAGTCGACGCGGTCGTCCTGCTCGAGCCAGGCCGCGACCTTTTCAGCGTTCTCGACATGTCGCTGCATGCGCAGCGACAGGGTCTCGATCCCCATCAGCGTGTAATGCGCGGCTTGTGGGTTCATGGTCATGCCCAGATCACGCAGGCCGATGGCAATACCGTGGAAGGTATAGGCCAAACCACCGAATGTCTCGTGGAAGCGCAGCCCGTGATAGGCCGGTTCGGGCGCAGAAAGCGAGGGGAACTTGTCGCTGGCGGACCAGTCGAATGTACCGCTGTCCACAACGCAGCCACCGGTGACGGTGCCGTTGCCGGTCAGGTATTTGGTGGTCGAATGCACCACCAGCGTCGCACCGTGCTCGATCGGGCGGCACAGGTACGGCGTGGCCGAGGTGTTGTCGATGATCAGCGGGATGCCAGCGGCATCTGCCACATCGGCAATCGCACGGATGTCGGTCACATAGCCGCCGGGGTTGGCGATGGATTCACCAAAGACCGCGCGCGTGTCTTCGTCAATGGCATCGGCCACGGCCTTGGGATCATCGAAGTCCACGAATTTGGCCGACCAGCCAAAGCGTTTGATGGTCTGGCTGAATTGGGTGACGGTTCCGCCATAGAGGCGGGTCGAGGCGACGACATTGCGGCCAGGCTCCATCAGCGGGAACAGCGCCATGATCTGGGCCGCGTGACCGGACGAGCAGCAGACCGCGCCGACGCCGCCCTCGAGCGTGGCAACGCGTTCCTGCAGAACGGCCACGGTCGGGTTGGTCAGACGCGAGTAGATATAGCCCACCTCTTGCAGGTTGAAGAGCGCGGCGGCGTGATCGGCATCGCGGAACACATAGGCAGTGGTCTGATAGATCGGCGTCTGGCGGGCACCAGTTGCCGGATCGGGCCGGGCACCTGCGTGAATCTGCAGCGTATCAAAGCCGTAGGTCGGGCCGTCGGTCATGGTCAAAGTCTCCTCAGGTCAAATTCTTGGCACCAGAGTTAGAGGACAGTTGCCCATTGCACAACCGTTCACTCGGCGCGGTTGATCCGCGCGATGATCTCGCTCAGCCGGGACCAGCTTTGCAGCGCCATGGGCACGCTGACCGCGCCGTTGACGAAGTCCCAACTGTAGGTGACGATCGAGAACATTGTTCCGGCAGAGGCCGCCATAACCAACGCTGCGTACCCCAAGTTGATGATGATCACGGCCAACAGAACAAAGAAGATCACGCCGTAAACCAGCGCCTCGGTGTCCGACAGGTTCACGGTGAACTTTCGCAGCGCCATCAGATGGGCACGAAACGCGCCCCGGTCGCGGCGTTCCAGCAGTTTGACCTCTTTTTCGGACTGCGTGTTCAGCGCCCGATTCAAGCGATAGAACCGTTTGTGAAACAGGCCATAGATCAACAGCATCAGCGCCCCGGCCCCAAGGGCGGTGGCCGCCAGAACCCAGTCGAACACCCACAGGACAATCACAGCGATCACCAGTTGCAGCACCGCCATCATGATGTCGGGCAATTCCTGTTCCAGGAAATCCACCAGCTCACGCGCCATGTGCACGCGGGCACTGAGCGAGGAAATGGGCAGCGCGGCATTGCGGTCGGCCAGCTCGGCCCCAAGCGCCACGCGGATCGTGCCGTAGGCGCGAGTGTCGTAAACCCTGCGCCCGGTGGCGGCCAAGAGCAGTGCCATCAGGATCCCGCAGAGCAGATAGAGAGAGGAAAAGTCGCGCTGCATCAACCCGTCGATGGCAAACCCGATGAACAGCGGGATCAGCGTCATCAGCCCTGCTTCGAGCACCACCAAGGCCCAGGTCAGACCGATCTTCCATCGAAAGACACGCAGAAGGGTGGCGAGCGAAAGCTCTTGGCTACCAATCATGACAGTTTACCTCCGGGTTGCGTGCCACATAAGGGCGGTCGCACCCGGGTGCAAGCTTTAGCGCATCCACCAGCCGTTTGATTTGATCCGGTTGCGAATTGCCTGTTCCTTGCGGGGCAGGTTGTCCTGGTCAAAGAGCGCCCGGACCTTCTGTCCCTTGCTCTGGTAGATCATCTTTTTCATGGGCTCATAGTTCTTGAGCACTTTCTTGATCTTGTTGGGCGCGGCCACGTTTTCCAGAACGTCGATCACATAGTCGCTTTCGCGCGCATAAAGCAGCGGGAAATTTCGGTAGTGACAGCTGACAGTGCCATCCAGCATTCCAGGGGGCAGGGTTCGACGGCCACCGCGGAACGAGTGGATCACCAAGGGCAGGGCCACTTGGTCCAACCAGGGATCAAGGCTTTGACAGATCAGCTCGGGCGGGGGATCGCGGTAGATGCTTGTGGCGTACTCCAGGAACCGCTGGCCGAACTTGTGCGGGCAGGAATGATAGAAAAAGCCCGCGTTGAAATAGAGGTATTTTTCCCAGTATTCGTCCGGTTGGCTCTTGTCCAACGAGCTTTCGAAATTCAACCCGAACCGGTCATAGAGCGATTTCCAGATGCCAGCGTAGCCTGGGCCATAAAGTGTCGGCTCTGGCCAGGTCCCCTCGCGCCGCATCGAGGCCGACGGGCGGTCGAAGTTGAACGGTACGGTGCTGATGTCACCGGTGATCAGCGTGTCGGTGTCGAAGAAGACAAACGGCTCACCTTTGGGCAGGGCGCTGAGCGCTTCGATCTTGTTGCCATGGGGATAGTTTGCGCCAAAGACCTTGCTGGCAAATGGCACCACCTCGGCGTTCAATTCGTGCAGCGCCCTGAGCACATCGGGGTTGCGAACGCTGGGATCGCCCGGCCACAGTTTTCCTGGCTGCGGGGTCGCAACGAACAGGCGCCCCTGAAACCCGGGCGACGAATACCGCAACGAGGCCGCAAACAGCAGCGCTTCGAACTGAAGCCTGTTGTTCTGCCCGACGATCACGATGTTAAATACTTGGCGCGACGCCTGTTTTTTTGCCATACTACCTTTGAGCCGCGATTGAATATTGAATGTGGCACTTGCTTTTGCGGGCAGTATAGGGCGCGTTGGCCGATCACAAAAGGCCGGAATTCCGTCTCTCATATTCTTCTGGTTTGCCTTGGTATCAGGTGGTCAAAATGATTGAAATTCTGTTGTTCCTTGCCGCCGCAGCGGCGCAATCCAACCCAAGTGGCGGACAATCGGCTGCCGTTGGTCAATCCACGGATGCACCGCCCGCCTTTCTGGCACCCGAAAGCAATCTTGTGGCCGAACCCCAGGTGCCCACCGGCAAGTTCACAACGGCTGTCGAGGTCAAGCCGATCCTGGGGGCCACCCGAGGAAACTGGATCGGGGTGCGCGAATTCAATGGGCAGGATCTGCTTTATGTCACGCATCTTTGGTCATGGCGCTGCGGGCTGGTGGAATTGCGCATCGGTATCAACGGGGCCACCCCCGAGGTCTGGCCGTTGCCCACGTGTCACGAGGATGAGCCCGCACCAAACGCGATCAAGGAGCAGGACGGATTGCCCTATCGCAATTATGGGCTGGGTTCAGTGCAAGCAATCGAAGTTGAACTGACCTATGATGACCTGACGACCGAAAGCGCTAGCTTTGAACGGCAGGCTGTTAAGATTCCGTGAACACTCTCGCGGGACACTGAAGACGAAGACCAAAGGAAGACCAAGCGACCAAGACCCCAATCCACGCTGCCAACCGAAAGGATTGCCGATGTCAGAGCCTTACACGATCGCCCCCAAGGATGTGCGAAAACGGCATTTACGAAAGGTGCTGGCGGGATTGCTGTGTTGCGTGCCGATGATGGCGCAAGCGCAGGACAACTGGGAATGGCGTATCGCGCCGTACCTGTGGGGATCGGCGCTTTCGGGAACTGCGGCGACTGTACCGGGGCTCCCTCCGGTGGATGTGGACGCCAGTTTCAGCGATATTCTGGACAATCTGGATTTTGCCGGAATGGTTGTGGTTCAGGCCCGCAACGGACGGTGGGGCCTGTCCGGAGATGTGCAATACGTAAAGCTCAATGCCGCGAGTGGCCCGATCGGGCCGAATTACGGACAGGCACAGGCGAAGATCAAGAACACGATCGTCTCCCTGTTTGCCGATTACCAAGTCAGCCAGGGACAGGATCATGAGCTGTGGGTGTCGGGGGGCCTGCGGCATTGGTCCGTGACCACGGATCTGACATTCACACCCGGTGCCTTGCCGGGCCGCACCGCCAACGGATCGGATGACTGGGTCGATCCTGTCATTGGGTTCTATGGCCGCAAGGCCCTGGGTGAACGAACCTATGTGTCCGGCTGGGCTTATGCGGGCGGATTTGGGGCCGGTTCCGAAAGCATGGTCGATGTGTTTGGTGGGCTTGGTTATCAGTTCACCCCAACAACCTCGGGGGTGCTGGGGTACCGATACATGGCCGTCGATCGGCGCAACGGCAGTTTCATCTATGACATGAAACAGCAGGGGCCGTTGATGGGGGTCGTCTTCAACTTCTGACCCCCACCATGTTTAGATCAACGCGGTGCTGAGGATTGGGAAATAGCTCAGCAGGATCAGAACCACAGTGACCGCCAGCAGGAACGGCCAGAGCGCGGCAAAGATCGTGAACGGGCGCACGCCGGACATGGCAGACGCGATGTAAAGGCCCACGCCAACCGGCGGGGTCAGCAGCCCAAGCACCAGGTTCAGGCTGATCACCACTCCGAACTGAAACGGGTCGATGTTGTAGGTGTTCATCGCAATCGGCAACAGGATCGGTGTGATCAGGATCAACGCCGCGATCCCGTCGATCAGCATGCCGACAAACAGCAGGCACAGGTTCACGATCAGCAGGAAGGTGAACGGATCCGACGTCACGGTCGAAATGAAGGCCGCGAGTTTCTGCGGCAGCTCCTCATAGACCACGACCCAGCCAAACACATTCGCGGCTGCGATCATGAAGATCACGAGCGAGGAGTTGGTGGCGGTGCGCACAAACAACTGGCCCAGATCGCGTGGCGTGATCTCGCGGTAGAACAGCCAGCCCACGGCAAAGGCGATGAGAGAGGCCACGGCGGCTGATTCCGTGGGCGTGGCGATGCCAAACAGGATGCCCCCCACAATGGCGATCGGGATCAGAAAAGCGGGCAGGGCGTTGCGCAATGCGACCGTGGCCTCGCGCAAGGTCATCCATTCGCCTTTCGGGAAATCCTTGGCCAGGCCAATCAGGGCCACCACGACAAAGAATGTGCCCGCCAGGATCAGTCCCGGAATGATGCCCGCGATAAACAGATCGCCAATCGGCAACTGCGCCAGCACGCCATAGATCACAAACAACATCGACGGCGGGATCACCGGCGCCAGCAGTCCCCCGGCGGCCGTGGTCGCAGCCGCAAAGCCGGGGTCGTACCCCTCTTTCGTCATGGCGGGTACCATGGCGCGGCTCATCACCGCGATCTGGCTGGCGGCCGAACCGATGATGGCGGCCATGAACATGTTGGCCAGCAGGTTGATGTAAGCCAGCCCGCCCCGGAACCCGCCCACAAAGACGCGCGCGGCGTGGACGAGGCGTTGGGTCATGCCGCCTTCGTTCATCAGCTCACCGGTCAGGATGAACAGCGGGATCGCCAGCAGGCCATAGTTCTCGACACCCGAAAAGATCTGCTGTGCGTAGCTGTCATAAAGCACCAGATTGCCGCTGTCATAGATGTACCAAAGCGCGGTCAGCGCCAGCACCAGCGCGATAGGGACCGAGCCAAAGAGCAAAACAAGAAAGAGAAGAGGGGTCATTTACACGGCCTCCACTTGCGATGTCTTGCCCGGGTGAGCCAAGTTGGCCCCCGAATGCAGCAGCGCGCCCAGGGTAAAGAGCGGCATCACCAGCCAGATCCAGACCTTCTTGAGCCCGATGGTGTTGGTTGGTTCGGCATAGATGAAGTTGAACGTCTGGCCTTGGAACGCTTTGACGTCCCAACCGGCCTCCATCAATTGCAGGGGCATGAACCATCGCAGGCAGATCCAGACCATCAGACAGGCAAAGATGAATATGGTCAGATCTACAAAGCGGTTGATCCAATGACGGCCCGAGGCAGGCAGCATTTCGTTCAGGATCGTCACCGAAATGGCCGAGCGGAAATGGATCGCGGCAGAGGCCGCCAGAAAGGTCATCCAGACCATGGCGTAAATCGCCGCCTCATCGACCCAATAGATCGCGTTGCCAGTGGCGCGGGTGATGACGTTGAGAAGGATGAGGCCGGTGACAGATGCGGCCAAAGCTGCCGCAAAGAAAATCTCGACCCGTGCCCAGAAGTGGGAAGCCCGATAGAGCATGTGCCTGCCTTTGGTATTGAGTGCGAACGGGCCGGTGCAAAACCGGCCCGCGCGTGTTTGTCAGAGCTTACTTGGTCGCGTCTGCGGTCTTGCGCAGATCGGGCAGGGACGGTGCCTTGGCGGCCCAGATCTCTTCCCATTTGCCCATCACGTCACCGAAATACTCTGCATCCACGGTGTGCACGGTGATGCCCACAGTGTTCAGCTTTTCGGTCCAGGCGGGCGACTTTTCGATGTAAGCGTCCAGCGTGGTGTCCACGTGCTTGGCCATCAGCTCGGATACCATCGCCTTGTCTTCGTCGCTCATGCCAGCATAGACGCGCGCCGAGATCAGGCCGACCATGGGGAACATCATGTGGTTCGAGATCAGCAGCGTATCGGCGTGCTCATAGTACTTCAGCACGTTGATCAGCTCGACGTCCATGTCGATGGCGTCCACCTGACCGTTGGCCAACGCGTCATACACCGCAGGCAGCGGCATCGGCGTTGGGGCGGAGCCCAGCAGGTTATAGAAATCCAGGATCGGGTCGAACGGCGTGATCCGCAGTTTGACACCGGACAGATCAGCGGCCGAGTTCACTTCGCCCCGGCTGAGGATTTGGCGCATGCCGGCACTGCCATAACCCACGCCCACAACGCCTGCTTCTTGCGGCAGCACCTCGAGCATGCCCTTTGCGGTGTCCGAGCGCAGGATCGCGGCGGCGTGGGTCATGTCATTGGCCAGATAGGGGGCATAGAACGCGCCCATGTTGGGCACCCGGTTCGACACCTCGGCCACGGTCATGAACGCCATGTCCAGAGCGCCCGTCTGCAGCTGCTGCAGCATCTGCGCCTCGTTGCCCAGCTGACGGGCGGGGAAGACGGTGACGCTGTGTTCGCCGCCTGACTTTTCGGCCAGTTCAGCGCCAAAGGCCTCGGCGGCTTTGGTCCAGACATGCGGCGGGGGCGTGATCAGGCCCAGCTTGAATTCCTTGGCGGTGGCGGGCAGCGCGGCCAGCACGAGGGCTGCGGCTGCGACGCCTTTGGTCAGGCCCTTTAGGCTGATGGTCATGTTCTCTCTCTCCCTGATAGAATCATTGTTTTTTGCGAGTTTAAGCGCGGATCACAGCGTGACCCAACCCTCGGGCGGCTCTTTGCCAGGATGAACCGTGCCGCAGCTTTTGCAGGTGCGGGCGTTTTCATCGGCATAGAACGCCTGATAGACAGGCGGCAGGTCACGGACGATGCTTTCCAGGATCAGCTCGGACCGATGCACCAGATCACCGCAGTTAAAACAGTACCACTCGATGGCGTCATGCTCTCCCTCGGGGCGTTTGGGTTCGATCACCAAACCGATCGAGCCCTCTTGCGGCCGCTGAGGTGAGTGGCGGACATGGGCGGGTAGCAGGAAAATCTCGCCTTCGCGGATCGGGACATCATAGAACTCGCCACCCTCATAGAGCTTGAGCACCATGTCCCCCTTGAGTTGGTAAAAGAACTCTTCAACGGGGTCGTCGTGATAGTCGGTGCGCTTGTTTGGCCCGCCCACCACGGTCACCATCAGGTCCGCATCCTCCCAGACCTGTTGATTGCCCACGGGCGGTTTCAGCAGATGTTTGTGCTCGTCGATCCATTTCTGGAAATTGAAGGCGCTCAGGCGTGCCATGGTTCATTATCCTCCCAATTTTGCCGGGCTGGCCATGTCAGCAGGGTCGGGCAACCGGGGGCGTTGCGACAAGGGAATTGTCTGAATGTTGATATCAAAAACATGGATACCTGTTTCCCTTGGCATAACTCAGCCCGATAATTGGGCAGTGTGAGTGAGTGGTGGCGTTAAGTCCTTCATGCTTGAAAGTTTAGGTTTAAAATATATGCATGAGTCAAGAAATTTTCTGAGATTTCGTCTGCCGATGCTTGTTTGGCACTTTCGTTCCGACTGGTAGTAGTCTGAAATTACTTGCCTTTCATCTGTGGAAGTCGGTCGCGAATAGAGGGCTGTTGCCTTGCTGAACCAAAGGCTGCACCTTCACGACACGGTGATATGGGTTTGTCAGGGCTGCCTAAAGGCCCACATCCCTCACCGGATATCGCCCAAGGAGAGCCCCATGCGGATCAATGCCGATTTCACCAAGCGCGTCGCTGTTCATTTTGATGAAACTGATTGGGTGCAATCCCCTGCCGCAGGGGTCGAGCGAAAGATGCTGGACCGGATCGGTGAGGAGGTTGCCCGCGCCACCACTATCGTTCGCTTTGCGCCGGGCAGCGCTTTTGCCGCCCACACGCATGACGGAGGTGAGGAGTATCTGGTGCTGGACGGCGTGTTCCAGGATGAGTTGGGCGATTTCCCAACGGGCATGTATGTGCGCAACCCGCCGACGTCGTCGCACACGCCAGCGACCGAGCCGGGGGCGACGATCCTGGTCAAGCTGCACCAGTTCGATCCCGCCGACCGGACCGAGGTGCGTCAACCCATCGCCGGAGAGGGAAGGGTCGATCTGCACCGCGACGCAGTGGAAGATGTGCGCGTGGAACGGTGGGGGGCCGGTGAGGCGGTTCAGGTGGATGCCGAGGGCGGGCTGGAGGTCTTTGTGCTGTCCGGCAGCTACGCGGAAGGCGGTGAAACCTTTGGCAAATGGGACTGGCTGCGCGTGCCACCCAAAGGGGCGTTTCAGGCGGTCGCGGGCCCGGATGGCGCCGAGGTTTGGGTGAAATCCGGCCACCTGAGCCAGATGATCTGACCTCTCAGGCCTTTCAAACCTGATGAAATTTTCAGCAAAACCGGGCCTTTGGTCCGGTTTTTTAGGTTTTTTGACCCTTTGATAAATTTTACCAATTGATAAAAAATTCAGATGTGGCAGTCTGGAGGCAAGAACAACATATCTCAGGGAGAGAGTGATGGCACAGGGCCAGACAGCACCCGGCATCGTCGCCGGGCGGCTATCCAGCGAAGACATTGCCGCCAACTTTGATGACCTCCACCCGGCCTATGCGCCGCACGAGGCCGCGGTTGCCGCAGATCGTTGCTATTTCTGTTATGACGCGCCGTGCGTGACGGCCTGTCCCACGGACATCGACATTCCGCTGTTCATCCGTCAGATCCAGACCGGCCACCCCGAGGCTGCGGCAAAGACCATTCTGGACCAGAACATCCTGGGCGGCATGTGCGCGCGAGTTTGTCCAACCGAAACGCTGTGCGAGGAATCCTGCGTGCGCGAAACGGCCGAGGGCAAACCGGTCGAGATCGGTCGCTTGCAGCGTTACGCCACCGACACCGTGATGGCGGCGGGTGTGCATCCGTTTGAACGCGCCGCATCCACAGGCAAGACCGTTGCCGTTGTTGGGGCAGGGCCTGCGGGTCTGTCCTGCGCGCACCGTCTGGCCATGCTGGGCCATGACGTGGTGATCCACGAGGCGCGCCCAAAAGCGGGCGGACTGAACGAATTCGGCATCGCCGCATACAAGAGCACGGAAAACTACGCCGAGGCCGAGGTTGACTGGCTGCTGAAAATCGGCGGCATCACCATCGAGAATGGCTCGGCCCTAGGGCAGGGTGTGACTCTGGACGGTTTGCGCGATGCATATGACGCCGTGTTCCTCTCCATCGGTCTGGGCGGCGTGAATGCGCTGCGCGCCGAGGGCGAAGACAAGGATGGCGTGCGTGACGCGGTGGATTTCATCGCCGATCTTCGCCAGGCCGATGATCTGTCTACGCTGCCCGTGGGGCGCAACGTGGTTGTGATCGGCGGCGGCATGACAGCGGTGGACGCGGCCGTGCAATCAAAGCTGCTGGGCGCTGAAAACGTCACCATCGCCTATCGCCGGGGCCGCGAGGCCATGGGCGCCAGCCGGTTCGAACAGGATCTGGCCGCCTCCAAGGGCGTCAAGCTGATGTTCAACGTCCAGCCGGTCGCCGTGCATGGCAACGGGGCTGCGACCGAGATCGAATTGGAGTATACTTCGTCCGCAGGCGGTGAGCTGACCGGTACCGGTGAAACCACACGACTGGCCGCAGATCAGGTGTTCAAGGCCATTGGCCAGACGCTTGAGGGCGCGCCGAGCGAGTTGGAGCTCGATGGTCGCAAGATCGCCGTGACAGGTGCGGGCCGCACGTCGGTCGATGGTGTCTGGGCCGGGGGCGACTGCGCTGCGGGTGGCGATGACCTGACCGTGACAGCGGTGGCCGAAGGTCGCGATGCGGCGATGGACATCCACAAGGTGATGATGGGGTAAGTTACGCGGGCAGCCACCAAAGGGAGACACCCGATGACGGATCGAACCAATAAGCCTGACGAGAAAATCGTTTCGCACTATGGCGGTGCAGAGCTGTTTCGCAAGATTGTCGACACGCTTGAGGCCAGTGGCGTCAAGCTCGGCGAGATTTCGGAGCAGCACCTCAAGTCGATTGACGAGTTTCACATCGGCGGCGAAGAGGCGACGATTGCCCTGTTGGACCAACTGGGGCTGCGCAATGGCGTCAAGGTTCTGGACGTTGGCGCGGGCATTGGCGGGCCTGCGCGCTTGATGACGGCCCGCTATGGCGCGGATGTAACCGGGTTGGATCTGACGCCTGACTTTGTGGAAACGGCCAAGCAATTGACCGGGCTCCTGAGCCTGCCCACGCAGTTCAAGGTCGGGAGCGCCCTGGACCTCCCCTTTGACGACAGCAGCTTCGACGTCGCCACCTTGTTGCACGTCGGGATGAACCTGCCGGACAAGGACCGCCTTTTTGACGAGGTGTGGCGCGTGCTGAAACCGCAGGGTCGCTTTGCCGTCTATGACGTGATGCGCTTTGGAGCGGCTCCGGCCTTTCCTTTGCCCTGGGCCAGTGATCCGACCGCGTCGTTCCTGGCCTCGCCTGACGTCTATCTGGAAGCGGCTGACAAGGCTGGTTTCGAGTTGGAGGCGCGCCGGGATCGGGGTGAGGTCGCCAAAGAGTTCTTTGCCGCGCTGCGGGAGAAAATCAAGGCGTCTGGCCCCCCGGTTCTGGGGCTGCCCATGCTGATGGGGATGGATGCTGCGGACAAGGTGGCGAACATGACAAATGCAGTCGGCGCGGGCGATATCGCCCCGGTCGAGATGATATTCAAAAAGCGCGACTAGCGCGCAGGGAGACGCAAATGGCTGATCTGAAAACAAACTTTCTGGGCATCGAAAGCCCCAACCCCTTCTGGCTGGCATCCGCTCCGCCCACCGACAAGGAATACAATGTCCGCCGCGCGTTCGAGGCCGGCTGGGGTGGTGTGGTCTGGAAGACGCTGGGGGCCGAGGGGCCGCCGGTGGTGAACGTGAACGGCCCGCGCTACGGCGCAATCTGGGGTGCAGACCGTCGTCTGCTGGGGCTCAACAACATCGAGCTGATCACCGACCGACCCTTGGAGGTCAACCTGGAAGAGATCACGCGGGTCAAAAAGGACTATCCCGACCGCGCCATCATCGTCTCGTTGATGGTGCCGTGTGAGGAAGAAGCCTGGAAAGCGATCCTCCCGCGGGTGGCCGAGACCGGTGCCGATGGCATCGAGCTCAACTTCGGCTGCCCGCACGGGATGGCCGAGCGCGGCATGGGATCGGCCGTGGGGCAGGTGCCGGAATACATCGAAATGGTCACCCGGTGGTGCAAGGAGAATTACGACAAGCCGGTGATCGTCAAGCTGACGCCGAACATCACCGACGTGCGCTATCCGGCACGCGCGGCCAAGGCGGGCGGCGCCGATGCGGTCAGCTTGATCAACACCATCAACTCGATTGTCTCGGTCGATCTGGACCAGATGGCGCCCGAGCCCACGATCGGCGACAAGGGCACCCACGGCGGATATTGCGGCCCGGCGGTCAAGCCGATTGCCATGAACATGGTGGCCGAAATTGCCCGCTGCCCGCAGACGCACGGCCTGCCGATCTCGGCCATTGGAGGCATCACCACCTGGCGTGACGCGGCCGAATTCATGGCGCTTGGTGCCGGTAACGTGCAGGTCTGCACCGCCGCGATGACTTATGGCTTCAAGATCGTCGAAGAGATGATTTCCGGCTTGTCGCAGTGGATGGACGAAAAGGGCTATACCTCGACCGAGGATTTCATTGGCATGGCCGTGCCCAATGTCACCGACTGGCAGTATCTGAACCTGAACTCGGTCTCTAAGGCCAAGATCGACCAGGATGCCTGCATCAAATGCGGCCGCTGCTATGCCGCCTGCGAGGACACCTCGCACCAGGCCATCGCGATGAGTGAAGATCGGACATTTACCGTCAAGGACGAGGAATGCGTGGCCTGCAACCTGTGCGTCAACGTCTGCCCGGTCGAAAACTGCATCTCGATGGTCGAACTGCAGCCCGGCGAGTTGGACGAGCGCACCGGTGAAACCGTAAGCGCAGAATATGCCAACTGGACCACGCATCCCAACAACCCGTCGGCACAAGCCGCTGAGTAAGGGACGCCTTCGGCGACCGTATTGGGAACGAGAAGAAGAGAGGGCGGTGCGAAAGCGCCGCCTTTTTTGTTTGTGGTTGTGTCCGCCGAGCGGATTGGTTTGATATGTGGACAGAGCTTGCGCCAGCACAATCGAAAAGAAGTTTGCATTCAGAAGTTGGTCGTCGCTCCGCTTTTTTGACAATCAAAGCATCCTGTAGGTGAATAGGAATTTACAGAGTGAATTTTTTTGCAAGATTTTTTCAACGCGGGCGGCGAGATCGTAAACTTCGGCTGCTCAACAGGGCGAACACTTTTCAGACGCTTCAGCAAGGGCATATGTCCGACGGGGACATCGAAAAGTTGCGGTGGCGTCAAGCAACTGCTGATTGCAGGCAGGAATGGCGCGCAAGCGCTTGCGTGTTGAATTTGCAAGAGAGCGCGCCTGGTAGCGAAGTTGGGCGGAAATTTCTCGCTTCTCTTGAGGCTGGAGATATCCACTACCTCGCGGGCGGTATTCACTATGACCGTCGTTTCGATGAAGACTGGGCTTTGGCCTATGCTCTCCATCCGAAATGCGACCTGGGCACGGGATGGCTGCTGCTACTTGGGTCAGGTTCACCAATGGCAATCGAAAAATACCTGTGGGAAAACGCTGACGAGAAAAATCCCTTTGGACCATTTGAGGCCGATGTGCACCGCAACGACGCGATCGTAGGCCGCATGAATGATGGGAGCTTTGCATCCCGGGACTATGCACCACCAGATACTGATCGCATCTTCAGGTACAGGCGCGAAATGAAAGCCGCGCTCTCTGAAGGCCACCCACTGAGATGGATCGTGCCAAACGATGCGTTTCGGGGCATGAAAGGCTTGGAAGCCAAGCCTCGCTTCGAGGTAAGTGGGGATAATGTTCTCGAGAGTTTCGAGACCTGGCTGAACAGAGATGCCCAAAGTCGATAAACTGGACATGGGTACGATAGGCAGCATTGGGCGCTTTGGGGTAAGAGCCGAGCGATTCTGCGATAACGTGTCGGTTTGGGTTATGGGGTTAGCAGCCGCAGATAGAGTGCTTCCAGGAAAGGATCAGCACCATCAAACGGGTCTTCGTCGCCCAGGATCGCGCGGACCTGAACGTCGAAATCGGCGTAATGCTGGGTGAGCGACCAGACCGAAAACAGCAAATGATAGGGGTGGACGCGGGCGATTTTGCCATCCGCCATCCAGCGCTCCAGCAGTTTGGTTTTCTCGTCCACCAGTGTTTTCAGATCGTGGTTCAGCGCGTCGTGGATACGCGGCGCACCTTGCACGATTTCATTTGCAAACAGGCGGCTTTCACGCGGGAAATCTCGGCTCATCTGCAGTTTGCGGCGGACATAGGCCATGATCTCGGCGAGGGGTTCGCCGTCTTCGTCCATCTCGCGGAGCGGATCCAACCAGGTGTCCATCAGCTGCGCCAAAAGCGCGTTGTGCATGTCCACCTTGGAAGGAAAATAATAGAGCAGATTTGGTTTGGACAGGCCGGCCTCGCTGGCGATCTGATCGACGGTTGCACCCCGGAATCCATTGGCTGAAAACACGTTCAACGCCGCCTCAAGGATCGCGGCACGGTTCTTTTTCTGGATCCGTGTCGGGGTGCGGTCCTTTGGCATGGGGCGGTTGTCCTTTGTTCGGTGCGCGATTGCCGTGCAGATTGCATTTTTTGCCAGCATTTTTGCGGGCATGTGCCGCAATTTCTTGACTGGTGTCAAACCCGTGATAGCGTGAGTTTGACCGTTTGGTCAAATCACATACCAAGAGCGAGCCAATCGCAAGCAAGCAACAGGGGATGAGACATGGCAGCGCCTGCCGCGAATATGAAGATCAATGGCGAACGCCTGTGGGACAGTCTGATGGAAATGGCCAAGATCGGCCCGGGCGTCGCAGGTGGTAACAATCGTCAAACCCTGACCGATGAAGACGGTGAAGGCCGCGCCTTGTTCCAAAGCTGGTGCGAGGCGGCGGGCTGCTCGATGGGCCTGGATCAGATGGGCAACATGTTTGCCCGGCGCGAGGGGGCGGACCCCGATGCGCTGCCGGTCTATGTGGGCTCTCACCTGGATACGCAACCAACGGGCGGCAAGTATGATGGCGTCCTGGGTGTGCTTGGCGGGCTAGAGGTGATCCGAACGCTCAATGATCTGGGGATCAAGACGAAACACCCCATCGTGGTGACCAATTTCACCAACGAAGAGGGGACGCGCTATGCGCCGGCGATGCTGTCATCGGGCGTGTTTGCGGGCATTCACACGCAGGATTGGGCCTATGAACGCGAAGATGCGGAGGGCAAGAAATTTGGCGACGAGCTCAAGCGCATCGGCTGGCGCGGTGACGAAGAGGTTGGCGCGCGCAAGATGCATGCCTTTTTCGAGCTGCATATCGAACAGGGCCCGATCCTGGAGGCCGAAGGCAAGGACATTGGCGTTGTCACCCATGGTCAGGGCCTGAGCTGGACCCAAGTCACGATCGAGGGCAAGGATTCGCACACGGGATCAACGCCAATGCCGATGCGCAAGAACGCCGGGCTTGGCATGGCGCGGGTGCTGGAAAAGGTGGATGAAATCGCCTGGTCCCATGCACCGCATGCGGTTGGGGCGGCAGGCCACATCGATGTCTATCCGAATTCGCGGAACGTGATCCCGGGCAAGGTGGTGTTCACCGTTGATTTCCGCTCGCCCGATTTGAGCGTGATCGAGGACATGGAGGCGCGCTTGCGCGTCGAAGGTCAGAAGATTGCCGACGACATGGGCCTGAGCATCGCATTCGAAAAGGTGGGCGGCTTTGATCCGGTGACCTTTGACGAGGGCTGTGTCACGGCCGTGCGCAATGCGGCCGAGCGGTTGGGGCATACGCACCTGGATATCATCTCGGGCGCAGGTCATGATGCCTGCTGGATCAACCGGGTGGCGCCCACCGCGATGGTCATGTGCCCTTGCGTTGACGGCCTGTCTCACAATGAAGCCGAGGAGATCAGCCCCCAATGGGCGGCTGCGGGCGCGGATGTGCTGTTCCACGCGGTGGTGGAAACCGCTGAAATCGTGGAGTGATTCAAGACGACCTCTCCATCCCCGATCGGATAGGCGATCTGATTGCGATGGAAGTGGCCGAGTTCGATGTGAGCTCGGCCCAAGGGGCGGCGACATTGGACGCCTTTGAGCGCGCCACCTGTCCGCCAACCCAGGTCGAGGTGCAATTCAGCGGCGGCGTCATGCAGACGTGTTGGGCGGTGACGCGGTCCAACGGGGATTACCGGGTCATCTATCTGCCGCTGGCGGGATATTTTTCGCTCTGTGTCGAGAGCCAGTTCGGCCCGCTCGACATCGGCGTACATGGAAGTGCGATCGGCTGCTTCAGCTCGGTCTGACAAGAAAAACAGGGAGTTATCGCTATGAGTACAGTCATCAAGAACGGCACGGTCGTCACGGCTGACCTGTCTTACAAGGCGGATGTGTTGGTTGAGGGCGGTCAGATCATCGAGATCGGCATGGGGCTGAGCGGTGACGAGGAGCTGGACGCGACCGGATGTTACGTGATGCCGGGTGGAATTGATCCGCATGTGCATCTGGAGATGCCGTTCATGGGCACCTATTCAGCGGATGATTTCGAAAGCGGCACCCGCGCAGGGCTTGCCGGAGGCACCACGATGGTGGTGGACTTCTGCCTGCCCAACCAGGGTGAAAGCCTGCTGGATGCGATCAAACGCTGGGACAACAAATCGACCCGCGCGAACTGCGACTACTCTTTCCACATGGCGGTGACATGGTGGGGCGAGCAGGTGTTCAACGACATGAAAACCGTGATCGAACAGCGCGGTATCAACACGTTCAAGCACTTCCTGGCCTACAAGGGCGCGCTGATGGTGAACGATGACGAGCTGTTCTCGTCCTTCAATCGTCTGGCGGAACTGGGCGGCATCGCCATGGTCCATGCCGAAAACGGTGATGTGGTGGCCGAGATGACGGCCAAGCTGCTGGCCGAGGGCAACACCGGGCCCGAGGGGCACGCCTATTCCCGGCCCAGCCAGGTTGAGGGCGAGGCCACCAACCGCGCCATCATGATCGCCGACATGGCAGGTGTGCCGCTCTATGTGGTGCATACTTCGTGCGAAGAGGCGCATGAGGCCATTCGGCGCGCACGGATGCAGGGCAAGCGCGTCTGGGGTGAGCCGCTGATCCAGCACCTGACCTTGGATGAGCGTGAGTATTTCCACGAGGATTGGGATCATGCCGCACGCCGCGTGATGAGCCCGCCGTTCCGCGATGCGCGGCATCAGGAAAGTCTGTGGGCGGGTCTTCAAGGCGGGTCGCTGTCGGTTGTGGCGACGGACCACTGCGCCTTTACCACCGAACAGAAACGCTATGGCGTGGGTGACTTTTCAAAAATTCCCAATGGCACCGGCGGTCTTGAGGACCGGATGCCGATGCTTTGGACTCATGGGGTCGAGACCGGTCGCCTGACACCGAATGAGTTTGTCGCCGTCACCTCGACCAACATTGCCAAGATTCTGAATTGCTACCCCAAAAAGGGCGCGGTTCTGGTTGGGGCGGATGCAGATCTGGTTGTTTGGGATCCGAACAAAACTAAGACAATTCAAGCGTCTACACAGCAAAGCTCGATCGACTACAATGTGTTCGAAGGCAAAGAGGTCAAGGGCTTGCCGCGCTTTACCCTGACCCGTGGACAGGTTGCCGTGTACGATGGCGAAATCCGCACGCAAGAGGGCCACGGCAAGTTTGTTGAGCGTGAGGCCAACACGCCCGTGAACCGTGCGCTCAGCAGCTGGAAAGAGCTGACCGCGCCGCGCCCTGTGGAACGCACGGGCATTCCGGCGACCGGGGTGTAAGGTGCGCCTGCTTCGATGCACGGCAGTTCTGCTTGCGTGGTTGCCCGAATGGGCGGCAGCCGCGCAAGACGGGCTGGTCACCTTTGGCAACGGTCAGGGGTGTGACGTGCATTTGAAGCGCAACACGACGGATGAGGGAACACAAATGGCCTTGCTCGATGCGGGCAAGTTGATGTTTTACGAAGTGGCCTGTGACGTTGTTTCTGTCGGCAAGCAAAATGGCCGTGTCGCCAGCCTGACAGGACGATGTGTCGGCTATGAAGAAGTGTATGAATTCACTTGGAATTTCCGGTCGAACGGGCAGGGTGGATTTGTGCTTGCGACTCCGGACGGGAGTTATTCGACAGTGCTCAAGGCCTGTCGGTGAAAGGAAAGATATGACGACCAACGGCCAGACCGTTATCGAGGCAAACAACCTGGATCTGACGTTTCAAACCAACGACGGCCCGGTGCATGCGCTCAAGGATGTGAACCTGCAGATCTACAAGGGCGATTTCGTCAGTTTCATCGGCCCCTCGGGCTGCGGTAAGACCACGTTCTTGCGGTGCATTGCTGCGCTGGAAACACCCACGGGCGGCAGCCTGAGCGTCAATGGCATGACCCCGGACGAGGCGCGGCGCAACCGCGCCTATGGCTATGTGTTTCAGGCCGCTGGCCTGTATCCTTGGCGCACCATTGCCAAGAACATCAAACTGCCGCTTGAGATCATGGGATATTCGAAATCTGATCAAGACAAGCGCGTGAATGATGTCTTGGAACTTGTTGATTTGGCTGGATTTGGTGGTAAGTACCCCTGGCAGCTGTCGGGGGGGATGCAGCAGCGCGCCTCTATCGCGCGGGCACTGGCCTTTGACGCGGATATCCTGCTGATGGACGAGCCGTTTGGGGCGCTGGACGAGATCGTGCGAGATCACCTCAACGAGCAGCTGCTGCAGCTTTGGGCGCGCACTGACAAGACGATTGGGTTTGTCACGCACTCCATCCCCGAGGCGGTGTATCTGTCGACCAAGATCGTTGTGATGAGCCCGCGACCAGGGCGGATCACTGATGTGATCGAAAGCCCACTTCCCAAGGAACGCCCCTTGGACATCCGCGATTCGCCCGAGTTCATCGAGGTGGCACATCGGGTCCGCGAAGGTCTGCGCGCGGGGCATGCCGATGACTGACCAGATGAAAAACAGCCTCCTGGGTGGTGACCAGAGCTGGCGGACTTCGGTGCAACAGTCCGGGGAGGCGTCACGATGAAGTCCGTTCTCGCTGTTCTCACCGTTGTCGCTGCCATCATCGTGCTGTGGTACGCCGCCTGCATTCCAATGAACATCAAAGGTGTTCTGGTTGAGGTCGAGCGCGCAGGTGCCGAAGTGCAACCGCCATCCGCCAAGGACCGCCGGGACATGGGCGAGTTTGGTCTGGCGCTGAACAACAGCTTCGTCATTCCCGCAACTTGGGAGCAGGACCGTCCGCGTCTGCCCGCGCCACATCAGGTGGCGACCGAGCTGTGGAACACCACGGTGGGCAAAAAGATCACCTCGAAACGGTCACTGATCTATCACGGATGGGTGACGCTCAGCGCAACCTTGCTGGGTTTTGCGATTGGGACCGGGCTTGGCATTCTCTTGGCCGTGGGGATCGTGCATTCCAAGGTGATGGACATGTCCGTGATGCCCTGGGCCATCGTCAGCCAAACCATCCCGATCATCGCTTTGGCGCCAATGATCATCGTGGTGCTTTATTCCGTGGGCGTGCAGGGGATCATCCCCAAAGCCGTGATCTCGGCTTACCTGAGTTTCTTCCCGGTTGTCGTCGGCATGGTGAAGGGGCTGCGCAGCCCCGATCACATGCAGTTGGACCTGCTGCGGACGTACAATGCATCGAAAAGTCAGGGGTTCTGGAAACTGCGTCTGCCGGCCTCGATGCCGTATCTCTTTGCCTCGCTCAAGATCGGTATCGCCGCCTCGCTGGTCGGTGCCATCGTGGGTGAGCTGCCGACCGGAGCCGTCGCGGGCCTGGGCGCGCGTTTGCTGGCGGGGAGCTACTATGGTCAGACCGTGCAGATCTGGTCGGCGCTTTTTGCGGCGGCGATTCTGGCGGCCTGTCTGGTTGGCTTGCTAGGGCTGATTGAACGAATGGTTCTGAAACGGATGGGGATGGCGTCATGATGTTGGTTGTGCTTGCCTTTCTGGTCTGGATCGCCGGATGGTGGTTGAACACGCGCCTGGCCGAAGGGCCGCAAGCAGGGACGCGGGCGGTGCAGTTGCTCGTGCCGGTGATCTTTGGCGTGACCATCCTGATCGTTTGGGAGTTGGTGGTGCGCGGGCTGGAGGTGCCTTTGGTGATCCTGCCGCCGCCGTCGATGATTGCCGAGCGGTTCGGATCGTCGATGCCGATCCTGTGGGCGGATTTTTCACAAACCTTCCTGAAAGGCGCGCTGAGCGGCTATGTTATGGGCTGCGGTGCGGCCTTCCTGATGGCGATTGCGGTGGACAGGTATGAGTTCCTGCGTCTGGGGCTGCTGCCCGTGGGCAACTTTGTTGCAGCGCTGCCGATTGTGGGCACCGCGCCCATTCTGGTGATGTGGTTCGGTTTTGACTGGCAGTCGAAGGCGGCCGTTGTGGTGGTCATGGTGTTCTTCCCGGTGCTGGTGAACACGGTGGCAGGCCTGCGTGAAACAACAGCGATGCAGCGCGACCTGATGGAGACCTATGCCGCCAGCTATTGGCAGAGCTTCTTCAAGCTGCGCCTGCCTGCGGCGATGCCGTTCATCTTCAACGGGCTCAAGATTTCAACCACATTGGCGCTGATCGGGGCGATTGTTGCCGAATTTTTCGGCTCGCCCACCGTTGGCATGGGGTTCCGCATCTCGACCAGCGTGGGACAGCTTGCGCTGGACATGGTCTGGGCCGAGATTTTGGTGGCCGCATTGGCCGGTTCGCTGTTTTATGGCTGTGTTGCGATGATCGAAAAAACCGTGACCTTTTGGCACCCATCGCAGAGGGGATAAGTGGGGGATCAAGGAGCATATCAATTTCAAGACCCTGAAAAACGGGGCAGAAAAACAAACCAACAAGGAGAGAAGACAATGAAAAAGCTACTGAGTGGGGTTGCACTGGCCACCGGATTTGCGGCGACCTCGGCCATGGCAGCCGATGAGGTCAAGTTGCAGCTGCAGTGGGTGACCCAGGCCCAGTTCGCCGGCTATTACGTGGCGCTGGACAAGGGTTATTACGAAGAGGAAGACTTGGATGTGACCATCCTGCCGGGCGGTCCGGATATTGCACCGCCGCAGGTTCTGGCCGGTGGTGGCGCGGATGCCATGCTGAACTGGATGCCTTCGGCACTGGCGGCGCGGGAAAAGGGCCTGCCGGTGGTCAACATTGCACAGCCGTTCAAGTCGTCCGGCCTGATGCTGACCTGCTGGAAGGACACAGGGATCACCGGCCCGCAGGACTTCAAGGGCAAGACTATTGGCGTTTGGTTCTTTGGCAACGAATACCCCTTCCTCAGCTGGATGAGCCAGGAGGGGATCAGCACCGATGGCGGGGATGATGGCGTGACCGTTCTGAAACAGGGCTTCAACGTTGATCCCCTGTTGCAGCGTCAGGCAGACTGCATCTCGACCATGACCTATAACGAATATGGTCAGGTGCTGGATGCAGGCGTGTCCGAGGACGAGCTGGTGACCTTCAAGTATGAGGACATGGGCGTGGCGACACTCGAGGACGGCATCTATGTGCTCGAGGACAAGCTGAGCGATCCGGCGTTCAAGGACAAGATGACCCGCTTTGTGCGCGCCTCGATGAAAGGGTGGAAATACGCCGAAGAGAACCCGGATGAGGCCGCAGGCATCGTTCTGGACAATGATGCCAGCGGCGCCCAGACCGAAGCACATCAGGTGCGGATGATGGGTGAGATTGCCAAGCTGACCGCAGGCAGCAATGGTGCGCTTGACCCTGCTGACTTTGACCGGACAGTGAACACGCTGTTGGCCGGTGGTTCGGATCCGGTGATCACGGCTAAGCCCGAAGGGGCCTGGACGCATGACATCACCGATGCGGCGCTGAAGTAAGCCGCTTCAAGCCATAAGCAGCGCCCCAGCGTTGGGGCGCTGCGACGTAGGACGGAAAGGACATCTCTCACGTGAATGACGTGGAGCTTGTCCGTGGCCTACGCAGTTTTTCCAAACACTCTAAGAGTCAGAGGCGCTCCCGCCCGTCGTTGATGCCCCTGACGGGACATCGCCTCCCGTTGGGCCGGGCGCCGGGCTATGCCCGGCGCCCGGCCCAAAGCCGCTAGCGGTGCTGGCAAAGCCAGGATCGCTCGGGTGCGGGAGCGTTCCGTTTTCCAGCCATGTTTGGCGTCAGGTTTGGGTGAAAGTCACGGCCTGTTGCGCATTGCCGTTGCAGGTTGGTCCGAGACGCGAGTGTGTGGGAAAGCCCTTGGTCGGGCACATAGCCTCAAACTCACGCGTTTTTTGTCTGCAGTTGGTCGGTTCTGGTGTGGAAATGGCTGGGCTATGTGTTAGCTTTTTGGTGCAATATGATGATTGTAATCCGAGGCACATTGGTCAAACGAAGAAAATGCAGGATTTTGCGCAACAATTCACAATTGCACTCGGACTCATCTTTACCGGTGATCCAGAGCTCTGGGCGATTGTTCTGCTTTCGCTGAAGGTTTCTGTTTGGGCCGTGTTCATTGCATCGCTGATCGGGATGCCATTGGGGGCCGGCCTGGCGGTTGGGCGGTTCCCTGGGCGGCGGGCATTGATCGTGTTGATAAACGCGCTGATGGGGTTGCCGCCGGTTGTTGTTGGGCTGCTTGTGTATCTGATGTTGTCACGGTCGGGGCCGCTTGGCGTCCTGCAACTGCTCTACACCCCCACGGCCATGATCATCGCGCAAGTGGTTCTGGTGACACCGATCATCGCCGCGTTGACACGTCAGGTGGTCGAGACGCTGGCGGTGGAATATGATGAGCAGTTGCGGTCCTTGGGCGTGTCGCGCCTGTCGTCCGTTCCTGTCCTGCTTTGGGACGGGCGCTTGGCGTTGATGACAGCTCTGTTGGCGGGCTTTGGGCGCGCCATTGCCGAAGTTGGTGCCGTGATCATCGTGGGGGGCAACATCAATCACGTGACCCGGGTGATGACGACGACCATTGCGCTTGAGACCTCCAAGGGGAACCTGGCGTTGGCGCTGGCCCTTGGGGCGGTTCTGATTGCCTTGGCTGTGAGCGTCACGGGCGCGGTGAGCGTGCTCAGCCTGCGCGGTGAACGTCAGGGGGTGGGTCATGCGTGATTTTTCGGTCATGACAGATCATCCGACCCTAAGCGTCCGCGGGCTCAGCATCGTGCGGGATGGCAAGGCGCTGTTGGGTGTGGATTACCTGGATCTGGACGGCCCCGGGCCAACAATCATCCTGGGTCCAAACGGGGCCGGAAAGAGCCTGCTGCTGCGCTGTTTGCATGGGCTCATCACGCCCGATCGTGGCACGGTTACCCAAGGCGGGCAGGTCTTGACGGATAAGGTGAGGGCCGGGCAGGCGATGGTTTTCCAGCGGCCCGTGCTGCTGCGCCGGACGGTGGCGGGAAATCTGGACTTTGTCTTGCGTCGACGGGGGCTGTCACGGTCCGCGCGTAGAGCGGAATGTGAGGAGCTGTTGGCGCAGGGGGGGCTGTCGGACAAGGCACGGCAGTCGGCGCGTTCACTGTCGGGGGGCGAGGCTCAGCGATTGGCGATACTGCGGGCCTTGGCATGCAAACCGTCGGTTCTGTTTCTGGACGAACCCACCAGTGCGCTGGATCCGCAAGCGACGCAGGAAATCGAACAAATGGTTCTGAGGGCTTCGGATCAAGGGCTGCGGGTGGTGATGGTGACCCACGACATTGGTCAGGCGCGGCGTCTTGCGCGTGACGTGGTGGTGATGCATGGCGGTCGAGTGGTCGAGCAGGGCCTGGCGGCGCAGATGTTTGCCGCACCCCAAAGTGGTATGACCCGGCGGTTCCTGTCCGGCGGGTTGATGGTGTGACCTCGAGATAAATGGAGAAACACGAGGCATGGTAAGACAATGGGTGCGCGCGGCAGTGACCGTGGTTGCTCTGACAACGGGATCTGCTCAGGCGGCCGACCCGTTCATCGTGGTACAATCCACCACATCGACGCAGAATTCCGGACTTTTTGATGCGATCTTACCGTGGTTCGAAGCGGAGAGCGGGATCGACGTGCGCGTGGTGGCCGTGGGCACAGGGCAAGCGATCCGGAATGCGCGCAACGGGGACGGGGACGTTCTGCTGGTGCATGCCAAACCCGCTGAGGAGGCCTTTGTTGCCGAAGGATGGGGTGTGTCGCGGCAGGATGTGATGTACAACGACTTTGTCATCGTCGGTCCCAAAGGGGATCCGGCGGGCATTCGGGGTGGAACCGATGCCGTGGCTGCGCTGACGGCTATTGCCCAAACGGGGTCGGTCTTTGTTTCGCGCGGGGATGACAGCGGGACTCACAAAGCCGAGCTGCGCCAATGGGGCAAAACAGGTGTGGATGTGGCGCAGGCCTCGGGCGATTGGTACCGCGAGACAGGGTCCGGCATGGGGGCAACACTGAACGTGGCGGCGGGTATGGGCGCGTACGCGTTGACTGACAGGGCAACCTGGCTGGCCTTTGGAAATGCTCACGGTCTTGAAGTTCTTGTCGAAGGCGATCCGGGGCTCTTCAACCAATATGGTGTCATCCTGGTGAACCCCGAAAAGCACCCCGGTGTTCGGGCCGAAGCCGGGCAAAGGTTCATCGATTGGCTGGTGGGCCCGGACGGGCAGGCGGCGATTGCTGGCTACAAGTTGGACGGTGAACAGCTGTTTTTTCCGAACGCACGGTAGCTTCTGCGCGACCTATCGGTCTTGCGTCCTGCGGACGGCGGGGGGCCAGGCTCATGCGGGCAGTGCCCGCATGAGCCTGGCCCAACGGGAGGAGATGTCCCGCAAGGGGCATTGACGACGGGCGGGAGTGCTTCCGGTGCTGTCGATTTGGCCCGCGGCCAAAGCCTTCGGCGACCGTGTTTTGGAACAAGAAGAAAACGGACAGGTTAGCCGCTGGCGCCGTTGTGATGGATCTGGCCCGCGTGGGTCAGGTCGTATCCGCCCATCTCATCTGCTCGGGCGGCGAAACGGTCCGACCGCAGGAACGACAAAAGCGCCTGCATCGGCACGTCAAAAGCCGCGCGGCGCCAGATGGCCAGATCGACGCGCTCGCTGTGAGTGGGGACAAATCCCAGCCGGTAGAGCCGCGCCATTGCGCCCAGTCCGAACCCGACCTCTCCCTTGCCGCCTTGTAGAGCAATGGCCATGTCCTCTTCGGTGCGGGCGCAGGGGGCAGGGGTTTGCAGATCCTCTGGGGACAGATCATGAGCGGCCAGTTCGGACAGGAACAGATGTTGGCTCGCGGCCGTTGATTGGCGCAGGACAACGCGGCGTCCTGCCAAATCGCCAAAACCCTCGATGTCCGCAACGCCTGGGGCCAACAGCAACCCGCGTTGGCGGCGGGCCACTTCGATCAACACAACCGGTGCCTCGCCCAGGCGGTCGCGCAGGGAACCGGTGTTGAACCCGTCCTCTTCATGGATGTGCAGCGAAGCAGCCTGGGCCGAGCGATCGGCCAGCCGTGCCAGCCCGTCGAAAGACCCGTCATAGTAGGTTGCCAGCCCCGAGCCACTTTCACGGATCGCCCAGTCCAGCAACGGGTCGTGACTGCCAGCAACGATCGCGGGCAGTGGCGGTTCAGCCACTTGTGGGCCTGTACGCGACGAGGCCAGCCAGGCGGTGATCTCGGCCCGGGGAAAGAGCAGCTTGCCAGTGGCGCGCACGCAAGGGATCTCCCCTGACGAGGCCAGGTCATAGACCTTGCGTTCGCCCAGGCGCAGCAATTCGGCCAATTCGCGGGTGGTCAGATAGTCGGACATCTAGGTTTGGCTACGTTTGATAACAGGCTGGGTTTCCACCAGATACCACCAGCGCCAGAATGTCGAGGCACGCGGTGCGGGCCCAAGGCCGCAGGAGTGGGATCAGTCGAGGCGTACCGACGAGCTGGTGGTGCTGTCGGCTGCGGTGAACCCCACGGCATCTAACGCAAAAGGGGCAGCAACGGTGATCACGGCCATCGCGGCAAGAGCGGCAAGAAAGGCTTTCATTTCGTGTCCTCCGATGCTGTGGCGCGACGCAAGTAAGCGATCAGATCAGCGCGGTCCTGCGCGCCCGTGATCCGTTGCATCGGCATCTTTGATCCAGGAATGTAATGGTCCGGGCCCAGATCGAAAAGCTGATTTATCGTTTCATCAGACCAGATTATGCCCGATCCCGTCAATGTCCGGGAATACAGATACCCGGGTACGGTGCCCGCTGGTCTGCCAAAAACTCCGTGAAGTGTGGGGCCGGCGCGCCGCTTTCCATCTGGTGTCAACGTGTGGCAGATTGAACACTTGCGGGCAAACTGCCTCTCGCCATTATCCATCTCATCGGGGTCTTTCAGAAAGCTGCGGGCGTCTTGCGCCATCTGCCCATGTTCGCTGAGCGAGGCAAGCGGCCAGCTGTACATGGCGTCATCAATGCCGCCTGCATGGATGTTCTGACCGTCTGCCGAAAACGCCAGCGCCCAGATGGGGCCGCGCAGGGTGGCGCGAAAGTCGCGTGCGATGCGCCAGCTTTGGGTGTCGATCACCATGATATAGCCCTCACCATCCCCCACGGCGAGGTGGCGGCGATCTGGGCTGAGTGCGAGCGCCAGGATGGGCCGACGGTCCAGGGTGAAATCGTGCAGCTCCTCACCACTTTGCAGGTCCAGAATACGGGTGCCGCCATCGACAGCACCATAGGCCAGCCAGCCGTCATCCGGGTTGATCAGCAACTCGTTGAGGCCGAACCCGTGACGCAGCAGTTGTTGGCGTTCTTCGCCTGTTGCCACATCCCACAAGCGCAGGGTGCCGTCGGTTCCAGCGGAATAGAGCTGTGATCCGTCTGGCGAAAAAGCCACCGAATTGATGCCGCCACTGCCCACGGGCAGCATCTGCGGCTGGCTGCCATCCAGCGGCCAGATCCCGATGGTACCGTCCCAGCTGGCGCTTGCGACATGCGTCTTGCTGGCGGCAAGATCGACGATCTTGCCTTTGTGGCGGCCAAGGATCTCGCCTCCGGGCCAATGGCGCAGGGTGAAATCATCGCCTGCGGAATAAACTCCGGTGCCATTGAACAGCACGACATTTACGGCCGCCTCGTGCCCTTCAAGCCATTGGGGTGCACCATCGGTCCAAAGCCCCACAGTATTGTCGAAACTTGCGGTGGCGATGCGCCCGTCAGGGGCGCTGGCGATGCCCATAATCGGGCCGCCGTGGCCTTTGAGGGTGTAAAAATCCGCCACCGCCGTAGCAGGCGGCAGCAACAAAAGCGCGGCCAGCAGCGCGCGCATTTATTCGGCGGGGGAGGCCGCGCCGCCTTTGGGTTCGGCGTCTTGGACCTCTTCCAGCCAATTGGGGTGATGTTCGCGCGCCCATTGTTCTTCGACTTCGCCGGTGCTCATGGCGTCGAACGCGCCTTCCATGCCGACCGAGCCCAGATAGATGTGGGCAAAGATGATGGCGAGGAACCCATAGGCGACCATAACGTGCCAGACTTGGGCATATTGCATCTCTTCATGGGGCGACATCTGCTCGGGCAGGTTCAGGCCCATCAGTTCAGGCAGACCGGTGGCATTGGCGATGACAAAGGTCTTTGCAAACATTGGCATTTCAAAGGGAAACAGCAGCGATAGGCCCGACAGGCTGATCGAGACACCCAGGACGACGCAGGCCCAGAAGATGATCTTTTGTCCGGCGTTGAACTTGCGTGCGGGTGGGTGCGAGCCCTTGGTGAACAACCCCCCGCCAGCAGCCAGCCATTTCAGGTCATGCCGGTTTGGAATGTTGTGGGCGACCCAGTTCACTGTGATGATCACCAGCCCCAGCATGAACGCCCAGGCGATGTTGTTGTGCAGCCATTTGCACCCCTGCGCGATCACGGCAAATCCATCGCGTCCAATAAGCGGGATCAGGAAGTCGCGGCCATAGAGCGTGATCAAGCCGGTGGCGCCCAGGATCAGGAACGACCCACCAAAAAGCCAATGGCCAAAGCGCTCGAACCCGTTGAAGCGCAGGATGCGGCGGCCGGTGCGTTCGCCTTCGATACGGATCTTGCCGCGCAGGATGAAGAACAGGACCAGCACACCCAGCATGCCACCCAGAATGTAGGTGCCATAGGTGCGCAGGGGGCCGGTGCGGAAGGTGAGCCACCACATGCCGCCATCCTGGATGATCACGTCAGCCGCCGGGCCACGCGAGGACACGGTGATATCGGCCGAGCCATAGCGCAGCGCGCGGTACAGGTCGCTGTCCGAGGCCACGCCGCGTGTGCCAAGCTGCCCGATCAACGCCTCGGTGTTGCCCGCGCCGGTATTTGACGAGCGATAGCTGTCGTCGACCTGCTCTCCGCGCTGGCGGGCCATGATGTCCTCGAGCGTGGTGGCGCCTCCGGTCTCGGCACGTGGCGCCTCTGGGGCGGCCTCTTGTGCAGCAACGGGCAGGGCCGTCACGAAACAGGCAAGGATAAGGGCGGCAATGAAACGGAACATGTCGGCAGTCCTGTTGTCTATGCGTCAGGGAACGGCCCGCCGGGGCGGGCCATCCCAAGGATCAGAGCAGGGCCGCACAAAGGCGGCCCCAGCGGCATCAGCCGCCTTTCTGTTCATAGGCGGTTCCCCAGCCCCAGGCGCCGGTGCCAAAACCGCGCGCCACGACGCGTTCGCGGTAGATGGCCGACACAACGTCGCCGTCACCGGCCAGCAGGGCCTTGGTCGCACACATCTCGGCGCAAAGGGGCAGCTTGCCCTCGGCGATCCGGTTGCGGCCATATTTGGCGAACTCGGCGGTGGAGTGGTTCTCTTCGGGGCCACCAGCGCAGAAGGTACATTTGTCCATCTTGCCGCGTGAGCCGAAGTTGCCCGCCTGCGGATACTGCGGCGCGCCAAAGGGGCACGCGTAGAAGCAATAGCCGCAACCGATGCACAGGTCCTTGGAGTGCAGAACCACGCCTTCCTCGTTCTGGTAGAAACAATCCACCGGACACACCGCCATGCAGGGCGCGTCGGAACAATGCATGCAGGCCACTGAAATCGACCGTTCACCGGGTTTACCATCGTTGATGGTCACCACCCGGCGGCGGTTGATGCCCCAAGGCACTTCATGCTCGTTCTTACAGGCCGTTACACAGGCATTGCATTCGATGCAGCGTTCAGAGTCACAGAGAAACTTTGCTCTTGCCATATCGGGTTCTCCTTACGCTGCCCAGATCTTGCAGAGAGTTGTCTTGGTCTCTTGCATCTGGGTCACTGAATCATAGCCATAGGTCTGTGCCGTGTTCGAGCTTTCGCCCAGCACATAAGGATCCGCGCCCGAGGGGTATTTGTGCCTCAGGTCATCACCTTGGAAATGGCCACCGAAATGGAATGGCATAAACGCCACTCCGGCTCCGACCCTTTCAGTCAGCATCGCCATCACTTTGACTTTGCCGCCCTCGGGGCCTTCGACCCAGACTTGCGATCCGTCCCGAATGCCAAGGTTGTTGGCATCGCGTGGATTGATCTCGACGAACATGTCCTGCTGAAGCTCAGCAAGCCAGGGGTTCGACCGGGTCTCGTCGCCGCCACCTTCGTATTCCACCAGACGACCTGACGTCAGGATTATCGGGTAATCCTTTGAAAAGTCGTTCTTTTGGATCGACGCATAGAGGGTCGGCAGGCGATAGCTCTGACGGTCCTCGTAGGTGGGATAGTCGGCCACCAGGTCGCGCCGCGGCGTATAGAGCGGCTCGCGGTGCAGCGGGATCGGATCCGGGAAGGTCCAGACCACGGCACGTGCCTTGGCGTTGCCAAAGGGCGCGCAGCCATGGGCGATCGCAACCCGCTGGATGCCGCCCGACAGGTCGGTCTTCCAGTTGGTCTTGGGACCGGCAACCGCGTCGATTGCGGCGCGTTCGTCGTCGGTCAGATCACCATCCCAGCCAAGATCCATCAGCATCTGCATCGTGAACTCAGGGTATCCATCCTGAATTTCCGAGCCCGCTGAATAGACCCCTTCGGCCAGCAGGTTGTCGCCATCACGTTCCACGCCAAAGCGGGCGCGGAATGTCAGGCCACCTTCGGCCACCGGTTTGGACATGTCATAAAGGTTCGGCGTGCCAGGATGTTTCATCTCGGCCGTACCCCAACATGGCCATGGCAGACCGTAATAGTCGCCATCTGCCGGTCCACCGTTGGCGCGCAGCGTGGTGCGGTCAAAGGTGTGCTGGTTCGCCATATGCAGCTTGAGCCGGTCCGGATCCTGCCCGGTGTACCCGATGGTCCAGAGACCCCGGTTGAACTCTCGCGTGATGCTTTCAACGTTTGGCGTTTCCGGATCGTCCATCTCGATGTTGCGGAACAGGCGATCTGCCCAGCCGAACTTGTTGGCGAACTTGGCCATAATGACCTCATCCGGCAAGCTCTCGAACAGGGGATCGACAACCTTGTCGCGCCACTGGAACGAGCGGTTGGACGCTGTGACAGAACCACGGGTTTCGAACTGCGTACACGCTGGCAGCAGATAGACCCCGTCGGTGCGATCATGCAGAACGGCTGAGACAGTCGGGTAGGGGTCAACCACCACCAGCATGTCCAGCTGCTCCATCGCCGTCTTCATCTCAGGCCCGCGTGTTTGCGAGTTCGGCGCGTGACCCCAAAGGACCATGGCCCGAACCTTGTTCGGCTGGTCCATGTTGTCGGCGTCCTCAAGAACCCCGTCGATCCAGCGGCTGACCGGGATACCCCGCTCATTCTGGAGCGACTTGTCCTTGCCGTCCTTGTCCTTGATGGAATCGAACTGACCGGCAAGCCATTCGGGCTCTTCTTCCCAGACACGTGCCCAGTGGCCCCATGCGCCTTTGGACAGGCCATAGTAGCCGGGCAGGGTGTGGGACAACACGCCAAGGTCGGTTGCACCTTGCACGTTGTCGTGGCCGCGGAAGATGTTGGTGCCGCCGCCGCTGGTGCCCATGTTGCCAAGAGCCAGCTGCAACACGCAGTATGCGCGCGTGTTGTTGTTGCCGTTGGTGTGCTGCGTGCCACCCATGCACCAGATCACCGTACCGGGACGGTTGTTGGCCATGGTGCGGGCCACGCGGCGCAGCTGCTCACCGGGGGTGCCGGTGACGCGTTCGACCTCTTCTGGGGTCCACTTGCGGACTTCATCGCGGATCTGATCCATGCCCCAGACACGGGTGCGGATGAACTCCTTGTCCTCCCAGCTGTTTTCAAAGATGTGCCACAGGATGCCCCAGATCAGGGCAACGTCCGTACCCGGACGGAAGCGGACATATTCATCGGCATGGGCTGCGGTGCGGGTGAACCGCGGGTCGCAGACGATGAGCGGTGCGTTGTTCTGCTCTTTCGCGCGCAGAACATGCAACAGCGAGACGGGGTGCGCCTCGGCCGGGTTGCCGCCGATGATGAAGATGGCCTTGGAATTGTGGATGTCGTTGTAGCTGTTGGTCATGGCGCCGTAGCCCCATGTGTTCGCCACACCCGCAACAGTGGTCGAGTGACAGATCCGGGCCTGGTGATCCACGTTGTTCGTGCCCCAATAGGCGGCGAACTTGCGGAACAGATAGGCCTGTTCATTGTTGTGTTTGGCCGATCCCAGCCAGTACACGCTGTCAGGTCCGCTCTCGTCGCGGATCTTCATCATGCCGTCGCCGATCTCGTTGATCGCCTCATCCCAGCTGATGCGCTTCCACTCGCCACCCTCTTTCTTCATCGGGTACTTGAGGCGGCGTTCGCCATGCGCGTGCTCGCGCACGGATGCGCCCTTGGCGCAATGGGCGCCCAGGTTGAAGGGGCTGTCCCAACCGGGCTCTTGCCCGATCCAGACCCCGCTGGAGACCTCGGCCACCACGGTGCAGCCGACGGAACAATGGGTACAAACGGATTTCACTGTATCAACGGCGGTGCCCGCCGCTGTCTGGGCGTTGGCCTGTGTCACGGTTCCACCCGTGGCACTGATCGCGGCCAAACCGCCGATCGCCAGGCCCGAACCACGCAGGAATGCGCGGCGGTCGACGGTTTTTTCGCCAACCTGGGACAGGATACTTGTCCGCTGGGGGCGTCTCGCAACCCCGTTGGTCTTTTTCCTTAACATTTCTTTCCTCCCTTGCTGGCCACGTGATGTGGCTGGCTTGGTACTCTCTCCCTTAGGCCGGGGATCAAGGGCCTCTCGCTACCTATCTCTCCGGGGTGACAGGCGTCCGGTGGTTCCGGGCGGCGTCTTCTCGTGTGCGCAGCTCAGGCGCGTCGGGTGTCAGAAGCGCGCGCTGTCGAGATACGCGCGGGTGTGTGCGGTATCCTGAATGCGGGTTTCGTTCACCGGCGGCTCGGCTGCTTCGGCCTTGCCACTTATGGTGGCGGCGGCAATGGCAGCAGGGGCTGCGGTACCGGCCAGTTTCAGGAAGTCGCGGCGGGTTGCGCCTTCTTCCTTTGGTTTGCTCATGGGATTCTCCTCTCCCTTGGCAGTTATGGCACCTGTTGGGGTGCCGGTGGGTGGCGGGTCAGTCCGCCGTCATCCGAAAGCCGTCGCGCTCGATCTCCATGAACACCCGGCCGGCAGCACCGACCGAGGCGTAGAGTACCGATTGTTCGGCGGCTTCGAGATCCGAATAGAAATGTCCGGCCCAGGGGCCGATGTGTTTGTTGTAGAACGCTTTTTGATCCTCGATCGAGGCAGGTGTGCCAAAGCGGCCGACGATGAGCCCGGCCATCATCTCCATCAGAGAGGCGATGTTGTCTTCGGGCTCATAGACGTTGGGCGCGCGGGTGATTGCGCGAACGGCCATGTCGTTGCGGAGCTGCGCCAGAGGCTTTTCATTGAGAAATCCGGTGAGATAGTAACTGGCATAGGGCAGCAGTTCACCACGTCCCAAGCCAATGAACAGCGCGTTGAATTCGCGTTCTGCGGCGGCGGGTTTGGTGACGTGGGCCACACGGGACAGTGCAGTGATCGCCTGTCCGAGGTCGGTGTTGTCCCCTGTCAGACCCGCGATCTGGTCCAGCAGCATCTGATCCGGTGGACCGGCCAGGATCAGCCCGAGGAAATTGTAGAAATCGGCACGCAGCCGGTCTTCCTCGGTGACTGTGGTATCTGGCTGCTGGGCTGTGACCATGGGTTATCCTTCGAATTCGAACCGCATGCGGCGCGGCGTGGGAGAGTGCAGGGCGGGGTCGTGCACGGTAGGTGCGGGCTCTTCGCCGACCCCTGACGGGGTCACCTCATCGCCCGCGTCGGATGCTGGCGCATCCTCTTTCAGTGCCGCCAGCGGTTCTGGCTCGTCCGGGTCGGGGAGGCTGGGGGCGGTGTCCACGTCGAGATCTTCGACGGTGGGCTCTTGGTCCTCGGGGTCTTCGTCTGCTTTGGCCAGCGCCTCGACATGGGCCAGCATGCCCTTGCCGACCTGATAGGCGGTTTGCAGGTTTTCGACAACGCAGGCCGCGTCGGTATAATCCTCACCATAGTCCACGAGCCCGTCGACATTGGCCAGCACCGGGTTGAGCCGCCAAAGCCTGCGCAGCGCGCGACGGCGAAGGCGGTCCGGCACGGCCTTTGCCATGAAGCCCGTGACATCGTCACCCATCTTCAGGGTATCGGGATCGGGGAGGTTCAGTTCGGTCAGGATCTCAGCATCGCTGCGTTCGTCCGCATCTAGTTCCGCGTCTTCCTGTTGAAGGGCCAGGGCGGCCTCTTCCGCCTCTGCCTCGGCCTGAACGGCCGCCTTGCGCTTGCTCCAGAAATCGCGGGCTTGGGTCATTGCAAGACCCTCCTTGGTGCCCTGTAGACATCTGATGTCTGCCGGATCCTTGGATCGCCCTTGCCATCTTCGGTCAAATCAACGCGGGACTTGTCGCGGCGGCGTTTGACGAAGTGTTCGGGTTGGAAATGTTCTTGGGTGAAATCCCGGACCCAGGCGATCAGCCCCGGTGTCATGGGGATCTTCTCGACGATGTCCTCGCCGGTGTCGGCATAATCCTGACCTTCGAACGGAGAGGCAGTCACCAGGACGGCCTCGAGCGGCGGGTCGCCATCGCGCTCTTCGCGCAGGACCAGATAGATAGAGGGCTGGCTGTCTGCCAGATTGGTGACGTAAGCTTCGGCCTCGGCCGCCCAGAGAACAAGAGGAAGGGTGGCGGCGTGATAGTCCACGACCGCCCCCTCGCGGCGCACCTCGGCCCAATCCGCAGGGCCTGCACCTGGAAGCACCGCAACAGCCTTCCACGTCCATTTGGCCCAGCGGGTCACGCCGGGTGATTTCCGGACGACCACGCCCAGAGGCATTTCTATGTGAATAGCGGCCTGCGCCACGATCTCCTCCCCGAAAGGCTCTCCCCTTCCTTCCGTACGGGGAACTATAAACGGAACACGCAGTCTGCCAAGCCCTGCGGCGGGCAAACTGTTCATTTAGTTGTTACATTTTTTGGAGCAATGGCGGATTGCTGTATCGCCTAACGCCAAGAACTAGGGCGTGTGGCGTGCAGGGAAAGGCAGGGCGCAAAAACGTGATCCAGTTGTGCCACGGGGTTTACCCAGCGACCGTCCTGCGCCTAGGTTGTTCTCAGGAGAGAAGCGGGCCGCCCAGGGCAGTCCGAAGGGAGAATATGGTCAAGTCATTGATTTTATGCGATTGTGCCGGGTCGCAGCATCTGGACGTATCGGCGATCGAGGCAGGGTGCGAGCTGCGTTGCAGCAAGGTTCACACATCTCTGTGTACGACAGAATTGTCCGCGGCCGAGGCCGCTTTGCGCGACGGCGAAGTGCTGATCGCCTGCCAGCAAGAGCGGGCGACGTTCGAGGCCCTGGCGGAGGACATGGAAGTAGACCTGCCTGGGTTTGTCGATCTGCGAGACCGTGCCGGATGGGGCGAGGGGGACGCTGGCCCCAAGATGGCGGCGCTGGCGGCAGAAGCGTTGTTGCCGACCCCGGAAACACCTGCCGTGGATGTGACCAGCGAAGGTGTGTGTTTCGTCATTGGACCAGGTGAGGTGGTCGAACCGCTGGCAGCCAAGCTGGGGTCTGTCCTTGCCGTGACGGCTTTGATCACGGATGAGGTCGAGGTGATGCCCTCTGAAGGGTTTGACGTGATCCGCGGGCAGGTGCGGCAGGTCCAAGGCGCTTTGGGCGGCTTCGAGGTTCGCATTGACCGCCTTCAGATGCTGGAACCAGCGGGGCGTGGGGCGCAGCTTTGGTCCGACGCCAAGGACGGTGCGCGCTCGGCCTGTGACATCGTGGTTGACCTGACTGGCGGGGCGCCCTTTGTGCCAGCGCCTGAAAAGCGCGAAGGGTATTTGCGCGCTGATCCGCGTGATCCGGTGGCTGTGGCCGACCTGGCGTTCGAGGCGGTGCAACTAACCGGCACCTTTGAAAAACCGCTCTATGTTCAGGTAGAGGAAACGCTTTGCGCCCATTCGCGGGCCGAGCAGGTGGGATGTTCCAACTGTCTGGACATCTGCCCGACCGGGGCGATCACGCCTGCAGGGGATCATGTCGAAATTGACCCGATGGTCTGCGCCGGATGTGGGGCTTGCGCAGCACTATGCCCGTCTACTGCGATCACCTATCAGGACCCGGCCGTCAGCTTTGTTCTGGCACGGATGCAGATGTTGGCGCGGAGCTATCGCAAGGCGGGCGGAATCGCGCCGCGCCTGTTGGTGCATGACGCGCATGGGGCCGAGATGATCCGCTTGGCTGCCCGATTTGGTCGTGGATTACCTGCGGATGTTATCCCGATGGAATTGCAGGTGATTTCCGGTTTTGGCCATGCCGAGATGCTGGCCGGTCTGGCGCACGGGTTTGCGCAGGTTCAAGTGGTGCTTGCCCCGACGACCGAGCGCGATGCCTTGGATCGCGAATTGGGTCTGGCCGAAGCAATCGGGGGGATGGGCAAGCTGGGGCTGATCGATGTGACCGACCCTGATGCATTGTCCGATGTGCTCTATGGGGCCGACGTGCCTGAATCGTTGGCCGATCCCGTTCTGCCCATGGGCAACCGACGTCAGATCGCGCGGCTCGCGGCGCAGGCGCTGAACCCGGGCGGGTCCACGCTGCCGTTGCCTGACGGCGCGCCATATGGTGCGGTTGAGGTGAACACCGACAGCTGTACGCTGTGCCTGAGTTGTGTGTCGCTGTGCCCGTCCGGGGCCTTGATCGACAACCCGGATATGCCGCAGCTGAACTTTCAAGAGGACGCCTGCCTGCAATGCGGGATGTGCCTGACGATCTGCCCCGAGCAGGCGATCACTCTGGTGCCGCAACTTGACCTGAGCGACGGCGCCCTCAGCCAGCGGGTGCTGAACGAGGAAGAGCCGTTTGCCTGCGTTGAATGCGGGGCGCTCTTTGGGGTGAAATCCACGATCGAGCGGGTGATGGACAAGCTGGTGGGCGTCAATCCGATGTTTGCCACGTCAGATCAGGCGAAGTTGATGCGGATGTGTGATGACTGCCGGGTTAAGGCGCAGTTTCACAGTGAAAACAATCCCTTCCAGGCTGCACCTAAGCCACGTGTCGTGCGAACCGAGGATTACTTTAGCAAGCGCAAGGATCACTGAAGTTGCAGCGGTGCCCCAAGATCGGCCGCAGGCACGGCGGCCACAAAGGCCAAGATTGCGTCCAGATCGTCCAGCGTCATTTCCACCGGCACGATGGGGGGCGGACGTTCGGGGCTGAAGGGTTCGGTTACGTCTTCGATTTGGGTGAACGCGCCGTGGGGCTTCAGGACATAGAACTGTTGAAAGCGGTCGGACCAGTCCGGAAAGGCACGCAACACCGCAAAGGATGGCGTCGAACCCAAGCCACTCATCCGGTTGCGGGGGCCCACCACATGGCAGCGCCCACAATGGGTCAGCGCAAGATCCGCGCCAAGGGATGCGTCGCCATCAAAATCGGGGGCCTCTTCAACCTCGACGATTTCGAAATTGGCGACAAACGGATTGGCCCCGTCGATCTGAAAGCTCTCGATGGTTCGTTTGCCGATATCCGACAGCATCCAGTCGCGAAAGCGCTGCGGCTTGGGCTCGTCAGGGGCACGCAGGAAATAGGTGACCTCTTCGAATTGAAACACCGGATCCCCGGGCGCGCTGTCGGTGATTTGCAGCACTCCGTCACTTTCCGCCACCTGAACGCGCACTCCGGTCTTGAGAGAGAAGCGCGGAAGGATATGTTTCAGCAAACCAGATCGTGCCACTTTGTCCGGCGCAGTCAGTCCAAGCGCCTCTTGGCTCCAAGAGGGGCTGGCGGTCAGGACAATGCTCAGGCACAAAAGGGCAAAACGCATGGTACAAGCCTAGGGCGGCAAGGTATGGTGCGTCAAATACAGGAAATGAATGAACGGAGACCCATGCGATGAGCGGCGATTACAACATGTCCATGCGCAAGTTCCTGAAACAGGTTGGCGTGACCAGCCAGCAGGCCATCGAAGAGGGGCTGCGCAAGGCGGGCGCGCCGAGCGGCGGCAGCTTTGAGGCCAAGGTGGTGCTGACCATCGATGGGCTTGAGGTCGAGCATGTGGTCACAGGTCAGATCAAGGATGGCGACGCATGAGCCTGCGCGATGCGGTTCTGGCGAACCTGAAGAAGATCACTGACCCGGTCAGCGGGCAGGACATTGTGAGCGCTGGCGTGGTGCGTGCGCTGAACGTCGAAGGTGACACCGTGCGCTTTGTCATCGAGGTCGACCCCAAGATGGCCGAGCGGATGGAGCCGGTGCGCGCGGCGGCCGAGCAGGCGGCGCAAATGGTCGATGGCGTGGCCAAGGTCACCGCGATGATGACCGCGCATTCGGAAAAGGCTCCACCGGATCTGAAACCCAAGCCCAAACCCTCGCAAACCGGTCCGGCGCCTGTTGCGGGCGTGGATCGCATCGTGGCGATTGCAAGCGGCAAGGGCGGGGTGGGCAAATCCACCGTCTCTGCCAACCTGGCCTGTGCGCTTGCCGCCGAAGGCCGCCGGGTGGGATTGCTCGACGCGGACGTCTATGGCCCCTCGCAACCGCGGATGTTGGGTGTTTCGGGCCGTCCGGCCAGCCCGGATGGCAAGACCATCCTGCCGCTGCGCAACCATGGCGTGACCATGATGTCCATGGGCCTGATGACCAACGAAGGGCAGGCGGTTGTCTGGCGTGGTCCGATGCTGATGGGCGCGTTGCAGCAGATGATGAACCAGGTGCAGTGGGGCGCATTGGATGTGCTGATCGTCGATCTGCCGCCTGGCACCGGGGACGTGCAGTTGACCCTCACGCAGAAGTTCGCCCTGGACGGCGCCATCGTGGTTTCGACCCCGCAGGACGTGGCTCTGATCGACGCGCGCAAGGGCATCGACATGTTCCGCCAGACCAAGACGCCGATCCTGGGCATGATCGAGAACATGTCGACGCACATCTGCTCGAACTGCGGCCATGAAGAGCACATCTTTGGTCATGGTGGCGTCGCGGCCGAGGCTGAAAAGCTTGGTGTGCCGCTGATGGGTGAGATCCCCTTGCATCTGGACGTGCGCCTGGCAGCCGATGGGGGCGCGCCGATTGTGGTCAGCAAGCCTGACAGCCCGCAGGCCGAAAAGTTCCGTGCCATTGCCCGTGACATGATCGCCAAGGGGCAGGCTTGATGACACCCACCTTTCCGCCACTGATGCAGGGACATCCCGCAAGTGGCGGAGAGGATCCTTTCGACAAGGCGCAGGCGCTTGCGGCGCTGGGCTGCGATGGCGGCAGCGTCGTGCATTCGGTGCAGGCCGATCGTCTGCGCGCTGCGCTGGTCTTTGCCCCCGAAGTGGCGTTGGAACAGGCGATGGTGATGCTGCCGCTCTGCGCTGTGGGGTTCCAGAACGCCCTGGGTGCTTTGGCCCCGCCCGAGGTTGCGGTACATCTAGGTTGGGATGGCGTGATCCGTGTCAACGGCGCACGCTGCGGGCGGTTGCGGGTTGCGGCATCGACCCAAGCGCCAGATCAGGTGCCTGATTGGCTGGTCGTCGGGATCGACATCACCATTTTGCAAACCGGGGAGGATCCTGGCGCAAATCCCGATATCACCGCGCTTTATGATGAGGGTTGCGCCGAGGTGGAGCCGCTGGCCTTGCTGGAAAGCTGGGCGCGGCACACGCTGGTCTGGATCAACCGCTGGGACGCCGAAGGCAATGCGCCGCTGCACGCCGAGTGGATGGGGCTGGTGCAGGGTGTGGGCGAGCCCGTGCAACGCGCCGGGCACGAGGGCACCTTTTTGGGCGTGGACGAAGATTTCGGAATGCTGGTGCGCGAGGGTGAGGCGACGTCGCTTGTCCCGTTGAGCACGCTGTTGGAGGATGAGACATGAAACTGGCCCGGGCCATCCATTTCGACGACAGCGACAGAAACGTGTTTCACTCGCCAGCCCGCACCGGCGAGCTGTGCATTTCCGGGGGCTTCGAGTTCTCGAACTGGTCCGAGGGCGATCTGGAAGGAAAAGCCCGGCAGGCGTTTTCAAACGGCTGGCTGGGCCTGGAAACCTTTGGCCGGGTGACATTTGTGGCCGTGACGCAGATCGAACCGGCAGAACGCGAGGCGGCAGAGCAAGCGCTGGCACAGCATTTCGTGGATCTTTACGGCGCACCGTCGGTCGAGGCGGCCCTGTCAGTGGCGCAAGAAGAGATCGATCAGATGGTTGATCTGTGTGACGAACATGACGCCAACACCTTGCTGACTGTGGCGCGAGAGTTGGCCGAGGGTGGCGTGCGCGAGGCGTATCGGGTGATCGAACCGCAAGAGGCAGAACTCGACTTGCTGGCGGTGCACGTCACCGACGACTAGTCAGCCGCGCGGCGCAAAGTCCCCGTATTGCCCGCGTTTGAAGATCAATCCGCGACCGGGGCGATGCATCGCTGCATTCACCTGACCCACGATGATCGAATGATCGCCCGCATCATGCACCGCGTGCTGGCTGCACTCGAACCGCGCCAGGCACCCGCTCAGCAAAGGGGCGCCGGTTTGGCTAGGTGTCCAGTCTGCGACCGAGAAATCCGCACCATCCATGGCAAAACCCTTGGCGACGCTGTGCTGATCCTCGGCCATGACATGGATGACGTAATGCTGGGCGGCCATGAATTCGGCGTACCGGGCTGAGGTCTTGGCCGGGCACCACAACACCAAAGCAGGATCCAGCGACACTGAGGTAAAGGAATTGACCGTGATCGCCATCGGCCCTTGCGGCGTCATGGTGGTCACAACGGTCACACCGGTGCCGAAGCAACCAAGTGCCTCGCGAAAGGCAAGGGTGGTGTCCGGGCCGGGGGTGAAATGGGTTTCGGTCATCGCGCGCCTGTCCTGATGGTCTTGGCCCACGTGCCACGGGCCGCGCGCCTTGTCCACGGTTTAGTTCAAGTCCTGCAGCAGGCGACCATGTTTTTTGGTTTCAGTCACAACTTCTCCAAAGGTGCGCACCCCGCGCGCCTCGAGCATGGGGATCATGCAGGCCAGCACCTGTGCCGTGGCGCGGGCGTCCCCCAGGGCCGTATGCCGGTCACGGTCTTCGATCACGATGCCCAGCCGATCACAGATCGCATCCAGGGTGTGGGTTTCGCTGGCGCCAAACAGCACGGCGGACAACAGAACCGTATCCAGAACCGGGTGATCCCATGTCACGCCACAGGCCTCGGCCTGCCTGCGCAGAAAGGCCAGGTCAAAGGGCGCATTGTGAGCGACCAGAACCGCGCCGCTGGCAAAGCCGTGGAACCCGCGCGCCGCCTGGATCACATCCGGCGCACCGGCAACCATCGCATCCGTGATGCCGTGCACCGCGCTTGAGGTCGCGGGGATCGGGCGTTTGGGGTCAACCAGCGTGTCAAAGGCTTCACCCTCGACAATCTTGCCGCGCACCATCCGCAGGGCCCCGATTTGCACGATGTCATCCTTGTGCGGCAACAGCCCGGTGGTCTCGGTGTCAAAAACCGCAAAGGTCAGTTCCGACAGGGGCGTGTCCTCGGTCCGGGCCTGGCCTGCGGTTTCCAAAAGGTTGAAGTCATAGACCAGCGGGCGGGGCTGCTCGGTAGAGAGTTGGGGCTCGGTCGCTTCAAAGGACAGCAGATACCCCGGCGCACCGTCCAGTGGCCGCATCAGGGCCGGGCAGCTCAACCCGCCATGGAGGCTGGTCAGGACACATCGAACTGGCAATCCGCTGCGGTTTACCTGCGCGCGCGCCTTGTCCAGGGCCTCTGGTTCAAAATAGTCGGTCAGGGGCGCATTCAGTCGCGGCTGTGCGATCCGTGCCAACAGGTCCGCCGATTGCCCGTCATAAAGCACGATGTTCAGATCGGCGCTCAGCACGGTCATCGCCACGGGGATATCCGTCAGCAGCGCCGTCAGCTGATCCCGTTCCGCCGCCAGCTGCGCCGTGTGATCGGCAAGGTTCGCGGCCAGATCCTGTGCCGCGTTGCCAGCACGATCCGCAAGACCCGCAGCAGCCGGTGCCAGATCGCCAAGGTAGCGGGCCAACTCGGGATCGATGTCCGTTTCGGCATCCGAATGGGCGCGCACCCGCATGAGCGCGGCTACTTTTTCAATGGGTTTCGCGACGTTTTCGTCAAAAAGCAACCAGATGCCCGCGCTCAAGGCCAACAGGCCAAAGCTCGCCAGGATTGCGGCAAAGGTGAACCCGCCAGCCAGCCCGGCGTCGACGCTGCGTTGCAGGCCCAGATAGAGCGAGACAAGCACCACCGTCACGCCGCCAAGGGCGATCAGGCAGAAAAACAGGAAGATACGCAGGCGCAGGCTCAGATTGGCAAGCATCACGATACCCCGCAAACCGCCGCAACAACACTGTCGTCAGGGGCCACCGAAATCCAGGACGCGCCACTGACGTTTCCGTCGGCGTCAAACTCTACCCCGTCAGCCAGATTGGCGCGCCGCGAACCGGCGCAATCGACGGCCACGGGCAGCTTGGACACAGGTGCCCACCGGCCCATGAAATACAGCTCGGCCAAGCGCTGATCAGGCCGTGTGCTGTGGGTCTGGACCGAGGCCGTGTCGACAGCGGCAAAGCGATCGACAAAAGGCACGACATAGGTCCAGGGGCGATACATGGCCTGGTTTTCAACCGTCTCAATGACCATGAATTCGGCTGGCAATGAGGCGCGCGTGCGCTGGTACCAGCCATATTCGCTGGCGATCGTGACGGCAATCATCGCGCCACCAGCGGCCACTGGCGTCAACCATCGGGGCAGACCAGGAACCCAACGCCCGACCAACATCATCACGCCCGCAGCAGCGAGCCCGGCAAACACGGTTGCGATCAATTCCAGAAACATGCCTCTATCTCCAACCCTTGGTCTTCATCTTTTCCCAAATACTCCCGCCGGAGGCTCCCGCACTTTCAGCCCAGCATGCCCTTGCCATGCCCCACCGCCGATTGCATCGTCTTTACCACGACAAAGGCGTCGCGCAGATGACTTCGCTCAAAGTCCGACAAATCTGTGGGGGCAAGATAGTTGTCGGGGGCGAGCCCCGCTTTGATCCGCGTCACCTGATGCTCTAACCGCGTCTCGGCGATCAGATCATAGGCATCGAGCAGATCGCGTGCACCTGACGGGCTGAGCACACCAGTCTCTTGTGCCGCTTGAAGTCGCGCGCGGGTGCCTGCCACTGTCAGTTGCCCCTGCAACGCGTAGATGCGCCCTAAATCAACGACCGGCACCACGCCATTGTGCTTCAAATCCAGCGTATTGCGGTGCTCGCCCGAGCGGATAGTGGCGAACCCGCGCAGCAGACCCAAGGGCGGCGTGTGCTTCAGAGAGTTTGAGATCATGTGGGCCACAAAGATCGAATTCGAACTGGCGGCCTTGAGCGTCTTGTCTTGCAGATCGGCAAACAGGTCAAAGCTGCCCCCGATCGGGCGCAGGTCAAACATGACACTGGCCAGCATCTGCGCCTCGGGGTTGGGTTTGGCGATCCAGCCTTCGAAGTACTCGCGCCAGACGCGGACCGGCTGACACCAGCGCGGGTTCGTGGCCATCATGTCGCCGGGGCAGTAGAAATAGCCACAGGTATCAAGGCCATCGCTGACGAACTTCGCCAGCTCTGCGAAATAGGCCATGTCAGCGTCCGTCACCGCATCGTCCAGCATCAGGCAATTGTCCTGATCGCTCACGCCTGTCTGCTCCTGCCGCCCTTGGCTGCCACAGGCCAGCCACAGATAGGGGACCGGGGCAGGACCCAGCTTGGCCTCGGCCAGCGCCAGCAGGCGGCGGGTGGCAGTGTCGGCGATGTCGGTGATCAGCCGCGTCACAACTTCATGCCGGTTGCCGCTGGCCACCAACTGCACCAGCAGCTGCGGAATTTCTGCGGTGACCTTGGCCATCTCGTCTGCCGTGGTCGCCTTGGCGATCTGGCTGACCAGTTCGGCAGAACTCACCGCCTGATAGCGGGTCAGGTCGGTTTGGGTGACGATACCCACAACGCAGTCGCCTTGGGTGATCGGGATATGGCCGATGTGATGCTCCATCATCGCGTGCAGCACGTCTGAGCCGATGGCCGAAGGCGAGAGTGTCAGGGGATCAGCGGTCATGATCTGCGCCACCGGGGTCGTCGCGGGCAGGGCCTGTGCCACCACTTTGCCCGACAGATCTCGGGTGGTCAGGATACCGCGCAACGCGCCATCTTGCGTTACGCAGAGCGAGGAAATCCGGCGCTCGCGCATCAGCTGCGCGGCGGCCTGAACGGTGTCGTCCGGCGAACAGGTGGCCGGGTCATGGGCCATCAGCGTGTCAACCGAGCTGGTCGCCAGCGTCTCTTGTTGGGTGCGGGGCGCGCGGGCGCGGTTGAAGAATTTCGCGACCACCTCATGCCGGGCGATCAGATCGGAAAAGAGCGCAGGTGGCAGAACCAGCAGCACGGAATGGGCGTCGGCGCGGGCGCTGGTGACGGCCTTGCCGTCGCGCAGCAACCCCCGTTCGCCAAAGGAATTTCGCAGCCCCAGGTGCGAGACCACGACGCCGTTTTCATCCGTGACCTCGATCTGGCCCTCGTAGACGATGAAGAGGCCCGGCAGCGCTTCGCCCAGGTCATAGACGGCAAAGTCGCGCTCGACCTCCCAAACGTCCAGCTGCGGCGCGATGGTGTCGAGCTCGGCAACCGGCAGCGCATCATATGGGTGCACGGATTTCAGGAAACGGGTGATCTGCGCATGAGTCAGGGGCATGGGACATCAGCCTGCGATAAAAGGAAAAAAGCCCCGCCCGGTAAAACGCCGGGCGGGACCATGGTCAGTTGAAGCAGACCCCAATCGGGAGGGAACAGGGTCTGCGGCACATATCAGTGATCCTGAGCTGCGCCTGCGCCACGGGGAATGCGGACGCTTTCGACCAGGTCTTTGATCTCCTGCGGGGTCTCTTTGGTCATGCCGGAGACGACATAGGCGACCGCAAAGTTCACCGCTGCACCAATTGCGCCGAACGAGGTCGACTTGACGGTGCCCAACAGCGGGTCCGCATCGGTGAAGGAGTTGGTGCCCGGAATGAACAGCCAGCCCTTGTGCAGGAAGATGTAAACCAGTGTGACGATCAGACCGGCCAGCATGCCAGCCACGGCGCCGGTGTTGTTAACGCGGGTCGAGAAGATCCCCATCATCAACGCCGGGAAGATCGAGGCAGCAGCCAGACCGAACGCCAGAGCAACCGTTTGCGCGGCAAAGCCCGGAGGGTTCAGACCCAGATAGGTTGCCACCGCGATGGCCACGGCCATAGCGACACGGGCCGACATCAGCTCGCCTTTTTCACTGATGCTCGGGTTGATTGCACCCTTGATCAGGTCGTGGGACACCGCCGACGAGATCGCCAGGAGAAGGCCCGCAGCGGTCGACAGAGCAGCCGCAAGACCACCAGCCGCGACCAGACCGATCACCCAACCCGGCAGGTTGGCAATCTCGGGGTTGGCCAGAACCAGGATGTCACGGTTGAACTTGGTCAGCTCGTTGCCTTCCCAGCCGTTCTCAGCCGCTTTGGCCTGCATCGATTCAGCTTTGTCGTTGTAGTACTGAATCTTGCCGTCGCCGTTCTTGTCTTCCCAGTCCAGCAGACCGGTTTTCTGCCAGGTCGCCATCCAGTCATAGCGCGGGTCGGTCTCGATCATTTCGACCGAAACAGCCTCACCGTCCGTACCATTGGGCCACATCATGTCGGTGATGTTCAGGCGTGCCATGGCACCCACCGCAGGCGCGGTCAGATACAGCAGGGCGATGAACACCAGGGTCCAGCCAGCCGACCAACGGGCGTCAGCAACGCGCGGCACGGTAAAGAAGCGCATGATCACGTGGGGCAGACCCGCAGTACCGATCATCAGCGACAGGGTGAAGAGCACCATGTTGAACGTGTCGGCGTGATGTGCGGTGTATTCCTTGAAGCCCAACTCACCCACGATGGCATCCAGCTTGGCCAGAAGCGGCTCACCAGACGCAGCATGCTCACCGAACAGGCCCAGGGCCGGGATCGGGTTGCCGGTCAGCTGCAGCGAGATGAAGATCGCCGGGATGGTGTAGGCGGTGATCAGAACGCAGTACTGAGCAACCTGCGTGTAAGTCACACCCTTCATGCCGCCGAACACGGCATAGGCAAACACGACACAGGCACCGATCAGCAGACCAGCGGTGTTCGACACCTCAAGGAAACGACCAAAGGCCACGCCCACGCCTGTCATCTGACCGATAACATAGGTGGTCGAAGCAACGATCAGACAGATCACGGCCACGATGCGGGCGGTCTGGCTGTAGAAACGGTCGCCGATGAATTCCGACACGGTGAACTTGCCGAACTTGCGCAGATAAGGTGCAAGCAGCAGCGCCAGCAGCACGTAGCCACCGGTCCAACCCATCAGGAACGAGGAGTTGTCGTAGCCGGTAAAGGCGATGAGGCCCGCCATCGAAATGAACGAAGCCGCCGACATCCAGTCAGCCGCTGTCGCCATACCGTTGGTGACCGGGTGAACGCCGCGACCGGCGGCGTAGAACTCTGATGTGGAACCCGCCCGGGCCCAGATCGCGATGCCGATGTAAAGCGCAAAGGACGCGCCCACAAACAGCAGGTTAATGGTAAACTGATCCATCTGCCTTATTCCTCAACGCCAAATTCTTTGTCGAGTTTGTTCATGCGCCAGGCGTAGAAAAAGATCAGGGCCAGGAACACCAGGATCGAGCCTTGCTGGGCGAACCAGAAGCCAAGATCGGTGCCACCGACGCTGATGCCTGAGAGCATGGGGCGCAGCAGGATGCCGAACCCGAACGAGACGACAGCCCAGATTACCAGGCTGACGAGGATGATCCGCACGTTGGCCTGCCAATAGCCCTTGTCGCTTTCAGCAGTCTGTGCGGAGGTTGTTGTTTGATCCGCCATTGCTGCGGTCCTCCTTGGTTTCCTCCTGGTCTGCCCGATTGCGGAGCGGACAAACCTTCTCTGTTTACCCGCGCGTCGGTTTGAAACGCGGGCATGCCTCCTCCGGTCCGCCAGGGCGGGTCCATCGGGTCTTGCTGGTTTTGGAAACCCAAGGCCCCCTTAAGGGATAGGGGGGAGCGGGGGGCCTTGGGGTCCGGTTACGTCATCGCTGACGCAACAATGTCGTTCAAACCCTGGGCGATCTCGTCAATGTCGCCCATGCCGTTCACGGACTGCAACGCACCTTTGGCGTGGTAGTATCCGATCAGCGGTGAGGTCTTTTTGTAGTATTCCATCAGCCGGATTTTCAGGCTTTCGGCGTTGTCATCGGCGCGCACGGGCTGACCTGCGGCCTTTGCCTGCTCCGCCCGACCAACGATGCGGTCGACAAGGATTTCGTCATCCACCTGCAGCTCGATCACGGCGTCCAGGCTCTGGCCGGTTTTCTTCAGCAGCGCCTCGAGCGCGTCGGCCTGAGCTAACGTCCGTGGGAAGCCATCAAAGATGAAACCGGCGGCATCTGATCCTGTCAGTTTTTCTTCGATGAGGCCGATGACGATCTCGTCCGTCACCAGATCACCGCGCGCCATCACCTCAGCCACGCGCTTGCCCATCTCCGAGCCGCTGTCCTTGGCCTCGCGCAGCATGTCGCCGGTGCTCAGCTGCACCATGCCGCGGTTTTCGACCAGGATCTGTGCCTGCGTGCCCTTGCCGACCCCGGGGGGGCCGAGAAGGATGACATTGGCCGTTCGAGTAAGGGTATCGGTTGTCATCAACTTACCCTCACTTGTTGGCGCGGTTGGCGATCAGATCGTCCACCACGGACGGATCGGCCAGGGTCGAGGTGTCGCCAAGCGAACCAAAGTCGTTTTCGGCAATCTTGCGCAGGATGCGGCGCATGATTTTGCCCGAGCGGGTTTTCGGCAGACCGGGGGCCCACTGGATGACGTCCGGGCTTGCAATCGGGCCAATCTCGGTCCGAACCCAGGTGCGCAGCTCTTTCAGCAGCTCATCCGACGGATCGCGGTCGTTCATCAGGGTGACATAGCAGTAGATGCCTTGCCCCTTGATCTCATGCGGATAGCCAACCACGGCGGCCTCGGCCACGGCGGCATGCGCCACCAGCGCGCTTTCGACCTCAGCCGTGCCCATCCGGTGGCCCGAGACGTTGATCACGTCATCGACGCGACCGGTGATCCAATAGTCGCCATCTGCATCGCGCTTACAGCCGTCACCGGTGAAGTAATAGCCCTTGTAGTCGGCGAAATACGTCTTCTGGAACCGCTCGTGATCGCCCCAGACGGTGCGCATCTGACCGGGCCAGCTGTCCTTGATGCAGAGCACGCCTTCGACATCGTTGCCTTCGATCTCGACACCCGACTGCGGGTCCAGCACCACGGGCTGAATGCCAAAGAAGGGCTTCATCGCCGAGCCGGGCTTCATCGCGTGGGCGCCGGGCAGGGGAGTCATCAAGTGACCGCCGGTTTCGGTCTGCCACCAGGTGTCAACGATTGGACAGCGACCGCCGCCAACAACCTCGTTGTACCAGTTCCAGGCCTCGGGGTTGATCGGCTCACCCACGGTGCCCAGGGTGCGCAGATCGCTCAGATCGCATTTCTCGACCCATTCGTTGCCCTGACCCATCAGCGCGCGCAGAGCGGTGGGGGCGGTGTAGAATTGGTTCACCTTGTGCTTTTCGCACACCTGCCAAAAGCGGCTGGCGTCGGGGTAGGTGGGCACGCCTTCGAACATCACCGTGGTCGCGCCGTTGGCCAGCGGGCCATAGACGATGTAGCTGTGGCCGGTGACCCAACCCACGTCAGCGGTACACCAGTAGATGTCGCCGTCGTGATAGTCGAATGTGACCTCATGGGTCATTGCGGCATAGACCAGATAGCCGCCGGTGGTGTGCACCACGCCCTTGGGCTGACCGGTCGAGCCAGAGGTATAGAGGATGAACAGCGGATCTTCGGCGTTCATCTCGGCCGGGGCGCAGTAATCCGACGCTTCCAGAGCCATTTCGTTGTAGTCGAAATCGCGGCCGTCGATCCAGGTGGTCTGACCACCAGTGCGCTTGACCACCAGGCATTTCACGCTGTCCTTGCAGTGCAGCAGGGCGGCATCGGCGTTCGACTTCAGCGGTGTCTTGCGGCCACCGCGCGGCGCCTCGTCCGCGGTGATCACAACCTTGGCGTCGCAGCCGTTCACACGGGCCGCCAGAGCATCGGGGGAGAAGCCGGCAAAGACGATGGAATGGATGGCACCGATGCGGGCACAGGCCAGCATGGCATAGGCGGCTTCCGGGATCATCGGGAGGTAGATGACAACCCGGTCGCCTTTGCGCACGCCCAGTTCTTCAAGAACGTTGGCCATACGGCACACGTCGCGGTGCAGCTCTTTATAAGTGATATGTTTCGCGGGATCGGTCGGCTCGTCGGGTTCCCAGATGATCGCGGTCTGATCGCCGCGGGTTTCCATGTGACGGTCGATACAGTTGGCCGAAACGTTCAGCGCGCCATCGGCAAACCAGTTGATCGAAACCTCGCCAAAGTTGTAGTTGACGTCCTTGACCTGGGAAAACGGCTTGATCCAGTCGACACGCTTGCCTTGCTCAGCCCAAAACCCTTCGGGATCGGCGATCGAGGCAGCATACATCTCGTCATATTTTGCGGCGTCCACATGGGCCCGCGCAACGGTTTCTGCAGATGGGGGAAAGACCGTTGCTTCGGTCTGGGCTGCGGTTGTCATATGAGGCTCCTCCCTCGACTTAACTGTTCAGAGACCGTTTTCACCCGAAGTGCAGGTTTTGTCGATCTGGTTCCATCCCTGCGTAAATAATAGTCAGAGCTGAAAATAAGGGAATAACTTACCGTAATCTAACGATTAGCTTGTAAAGTGGTTTCTTGAATGTGTCAGTGGTTTGTAAATTTGATGACATCCTATCGGTGAAAACAGTTTTTTTTCAAACTCTTCCGTGTTAACTGGATTTAACCGATTTCCTGATGTGCCAGACGTTCATCAAGCGACGTTGGGTCACCTAGCTCTCGATTCCGGTGTGACATTTTGTTTCGGTACGCCCTGTCTGAACGTACAATTGCTGCGCGTGCATCCTTGGATCGACTCGGATTCGACTGGCTTTGGTTGAGGACTTGGCAGGTCGCCGTGTTGGCGCTAGCTTTAGCCCAAGCGCCCTCCGACGAGGGGGCGCATGAAAGGGAGAGACTTTTATGAACAAGATGTTGACGGGTGCAGTGGCCGCTGCTGCCAGCTTTGCTTTTGTGTCCGAAGCCATGGCGACCGAATGGAACGTGTCGCTCTGGGGCAAGCGCCGCGCCTTTACCGAACATGTCGAGAAACTGGCCGAACTGGTTGACGAAAAGACCGGTGGCGAATTCACGCTGAACATCAGCTATGGTGGCCTGTCCAAGAACAAGGAAAATCTGGACGGCATCTCCATCGGTGCCTTTGAGATGGCGCAGTTCTGCGCGGGTTACCACCGCGACAAGAACCGTGCGATCACCGTGCTGGAGCTGCCATTCCTGGGTGTGAACACACTGGAAGAAGAAGTGGCCGTCAGCCACGCGGTCTATGATCACCCGGCGGTCAAGGAAGAGATGGCGCAGTGGAACGCGCGCATTATCATGACCTCGCCCATGCCGCAGTACAACCTGGTTGGCACCGGCGAGCCACGCGACCAGCTGGCAGAGTTCAAAGACATGCGTGTCCGCGCAACCGGCGGCATCGGTCAGGCGTTCTCGGCCGTTGGCGGCGTGCCGACCTCGGTGACCGCGACCGAAGCCTATAACGCAATGGAATCGGGTGTTGTCGATACAGTGGCCTTTGCCCAGCACGCGCATCTGGCCTTTGGCACCATCAACCGCGCCGATTGGTGGACCGCAAACCTGAACCCCGGCACCGTGAACTGCCCGGTGGTGGTGAACATCGACGCCTATGAGGCGCTGAGCCCCGAGCACCGCGAAGCACTGGACAGCTCGATTGATGAAGCCATCGGTCACTATCTGGCCAACTATGGCGCCCTGCTTGAAAAGTGGGACAGCGTTCTGGCCGAAAAGAACGTGACCAAGGTCGAACTGGCCGAGAGCGAGCTGGATGCCTTCCGCAAGGCTGCGGCTGATCCGATCCGCGAAAAGTGGATTGCCGACATGACCGCCCAGGGCCTGCCTGCGCAGGATCTTTATGATCTGGTCATGGCAACGCTTAAGGCAGAGCGCGGCGGCAACTAAACCCATCAGGCCGGGCGGCAGGTACGCCCGGCCTTTTTCCTGAAATACTCCCCACCGACAAAAAGGAGTTCTGCCATGGCAGGACAAGCCTCGGTATTAGAGGATCACAGCCTGCTCAGCAGGGTGGACCGGTCGCTTTTGGTGATCGAAAAGTTTCTGGCGCTGCTCAGCGGATTGGCCGTCTTTGGCCTGATGCTGCTGGCGGTGGTGTCGGTGGGGGGACGTAACGCATTCAACGCCCCGCTGCCGGGCTATGTGGACTGGATCGAACAGGCGATGCCGCTGATTGCTTTCATGGGTATCGCTTATGTTCAGCGTGACGGCGGCCACATTCGTATGGACCTGGTGGTCAGCAAGCTGTCGGGGCGGGCGCTGTGGTTTTTTGAGCTGTTGTCGGTGATCTTGATCCTGTTTTTGATGATGGCGCTTGTCTGGGGCAGTTGGGAACATTTCCTGCGCGCCTTTGATTTCAACGCGCCACTATGGAGCCGTGACAGCTCTATCGACATTGGCATCCCGATCTGGCCTGCAAAACTGCTGGCGCCGGTGGCCTTTGGCGTGCTGTGCCTGCGGTTGGTCTTGCAGATCTGGGGCTATGGTCGTGCGCTGGTCTTGGGGTTGGAAAGCCCCGTCGCGGTGCCCTTGATCCAGGATGTGGCGGCACAGGCCGCTGCCGAGGCCGAGCAGCTTGAGGGGCACGACAATGGATAGCATTGATATCGGCCTTTGGGTCACCGGCGGCCTGCTGCTGATGGTTGTTCTGGGCATGCGCGTGGCCTTTGCTGCGGGTCTGGCGGGCCTTGTGGGCCTGATCTGGATCTTCTGGGCCAAGTTCGGCTATGCGCCCGACAAGTTCGGCAAGGCGCTGACCGTCTCGGTCAAGATCGCGGGGCAGGTGCCCCATTCCAAAGTGTCGAGCCAGGCGCTGAGCCTGATCCCGACCTTCATCCTGATCGGTTATCTGGCTTATTACGCGGGCCTGACCAAGGCGCTGTTCGAGGCCGCCAAACGCTGGATCGCCTGGTTGCCCGGCGGCTTGGCCGTTTCTACGGTTTTCGCAACCGCGGGCTTCGCCGCCGTGTCGGGGGCCTCGGTCGCCACCTCCGCCGTTTTTGCCCGCATCGCCATCCCCGAGATGCTGGCGATTGGCTACAACAAACGCTTTGCCGCGGGTGTTGTGGCGGCAGGGGGTACGCTGGCCTCGCTGATCCCGCCATCGGCCATTCTGGTTATCTATGCCATCATCGTGGAACAGGATGTGGGCAAGCTGCTGCTTGCAGGCTTCATTCCTGGCGCGTTCTCGGCGATCATCTATGGTCTGCTGATCGTGGGCATCGCGGTGATTTTCAAGACCGTTGGACCGCCAGTGACCGGCTTTACCTGGCGCGAACGTTTTGCTTCGTTGCCCGGTGCGCTGCCCATCGTCTTTGTGGTCGTGATCATCATCTGCTTTGTTTACAATCCCTTTGGCGGCGACGCCTGGGGCACCCCGACCGAGGGTGGGGCGCTTGGTGCTTTTGTCGTGTTCTGCATGGCCGTGTTCCGTGGCATGAAATGGGCCGAGTTCAAATCAGCGCTGCTGGAAACCGCCAAGCTGACGGTGATGATCTTCACCATCATCTGGGGCGTTCTGATCTATGTGCGTTTCCTTGGCTTCGCGGATCTGCCGGGGGCCTTTTCCGACTGGATCACCTCGCTTGAAATGTCGCCCATGCTGATCCTGATCTGCATCCTGCTGGCCTATGCGGTGCTGGGGATGTTCATGGACGCCATCGGCATGCTGCTGTTGACGCTGCCCGTGGTCTATCCGGCTGTCATGGCCCTGAACGGGGGCGAGAGCGTTGCCGCCGCTGACAGCGCCTTTGGCATGTCGGGTACGATGTGCGCGATCTGGTTTGGGATCCTGGTGGTCAAGATGGCCGAGTTCTGTCTGATCACGCCGCCCATTGGCCTGAACTGCTTTGTGGTGGCGGGTGTGCGCCCGGATCTGAGCGTGCAGGACGTGTTCCGTGGTGTGATGCCGTTTTTTGTGGCCGATGCCATCACGATTGCACTGCTGGTCGCGTTCCCGGCAATTGTCCTCTATTTGCCATCCTTGGCACAATAGAGGCGAAGTAACGGGATTGCCTGATTTGGGCATTCCCGCTTAGGATGCATTCAAAATTACCGTTGTTTTGAGTTTGTTTGATGCCAGAATTTTCAGGTCCAGGTGTTTACGTCGAAGAATTGCAAGGCGACGCACCGTCCATTGTTATGTGTGGGACGTCTGTGACTGTGTTGATCGGTCATCTGCCGGTGTCTGATCTGCCGATCGAGACCCTGTTGCCTGTGCTCTCGAACGGCGGCTCGAAACTGAAATATTCAGACTGGCCGGATTGTGTGCTGAAGCGCGCGGTTCACGGGTTTGTCCAAAACGGGGGTCGTGACCTCTATGTGTTGGGCGTGCCCTCGGGTGACACCAAGATAAAAACCGGGCTTTTGGATTGTCTGGACCGAAACCTGGATATTCATCTGGTTGCTGCGCCGGGTTTCGTGGATGCGCAAAGCCATGCAATCCTGATCGACCACTGCGAAGCGCATGAAAACCGTTTCGCCGTTCTGGATGGACCCGCTCAGATTTCGAACGCCTCGGATTTCGCCGGTATCCCTTTGGCGCGTACCGGGAAAGCAGCCATGTATCTGCCCTGGTTTCTGGCCGGAACCAAAGAGGCCCTGACAGAGCCGACACCGCCGTCGGGGCATGTGTGCGGGGTCTTTGCGCGGGTCGCTCAGGAACGTGGCGTGTGGAAAGCCCCTGCCAACGAGCGGGTGATTGATGCTTGTGTTCTCACCCAAGATCTGACGGATGCCGATCAGGAAGGGTTGAATGCGGTCAACGTCAATGCGCTGCGACAGATCGAGGGACGGGGCATTCGCATCTGGGGCGCGCGCACCCGGGCGCCAAAGGGACACGAAATGCGCTATGTGTCCGAACGCCGTCTGATGAGCATGTTGGAACAGTCGCTCTTGCGCGGTATTGAATGGGTCGCCTTGGAACCGAACGAGCCGCCCACCTGGGCCCGCGTTCGCGCGCAAGTGTCTGCTTTCCTGACCGCGATCTGGCGCAGCGGAGCTCTTGTGGGAGAGACAGTGGAACAGTCCTACTTTGTCCGTTGCGGGACTGAAACGATGACACAGTCCGACTTGGATCAGGGCAGATTGGTATGTGAGGTTGGCGTCAGCACCTTGCGCCCGGCCGAGTTTTCAATTCTGCGCATTGAGTTTCAGACGGCGCTCCCGGATCCGAAAGCGCCGTCCAAGTGATCAGGTCACACCCGTCTCTCCGCGCATTTGTGGCAGCAGGAAGGGGACGCCTTTGCCAGGCGCGCGGCTGACATCTATGGAACAGCCATAGACGTCTTCCAGCAGACCCCGGGTGATGGTGTCTGCGGGTGAACCGCTGGCGGCGATGCGGCCCTGGTGCATGGCTGTGACCTTGTCGGCGAACATCGCCGTCAGGTTCAGGTCGTGCATGACCACCACGACGCCACCGCCCGCCAGGGCAAAGTCGCGGGCCACGTCGAGCACGGTGAACTGATGCGCGATGTCCAGGCTGGCCACAGGCTCATCCAGAAACAGCCAGCGCGGTTGCCCGTCATCTGCCGGTTCCCAGACCTGTGCCAGCACGCGCGCAAGCTGCACACGCTGCTGTTCACCGCCCGAAAGATCGGAATAGAACCGCGGCCCGAAGCCCGCCAGATCAACGCGGGCGAGGGCACGCGCGGGCAGGGTGGGGTCCTCGACGGACAGACCGCCCATTTGACCCATGCGCACAATCTCGGTCACGGTATAGGGAAAAGCCACCGTCGCCGCCTGGGGCAGAACCGCGCGCAGCGGTGCCAGCTGCCAGGGCTTCAACGCGCGCACGTCCTGACCGTTGAGGGTGATCTCGCCGGTGTAGTCGTGCTCGCCCGTCATCGCCTTGAGCAGCGTCGACTTGCCCGAGCCGTTGGGACCGATGATTGCGGTGACCTTGCCCGGCTCGGCGCGAAAATTCACGCCGTGCAGGATTTCTTTGCGCCCGATTTTGACGCGGATGTCTTTGGCTTGCATCTTTACATCCCCAACTGACCAAAGCGGCGCAACAGGATCCACAGAAAGACCGGCGCGCCCAGAATGGCGGTGACGATCCCGATGGGCAGTTCCGCCGGAGCCACGATGACACGGCTGATCATGTCGGCCCCCAGCAACAGGCTCGCCCCAAGAAGAGCCGCGTTTGGTAGAAGCCGGTGGTGATCCGGCCCGGTCGACAGGCGCAGCAGGTGTGGCACCACGATGCCGACAAACCCGATCCCGCCCGAAATCGCCACAGCGGCCCCCGTGGCTGCGGCCACCGATAGAATGGCGATGTTCTTGGTGCGCTGCACGTTGATGCCGATGTGGTGGGCCACCGCCTCTCCCATCGATAGGCCGTTAAGGCCGCGCGCGATAAAGACCGAGGCGACCCCGGCCAAAGCCATGATCGGGGCTGCGGTGGCAATCTTGGTCCAGGTGGCCGCAGCCAACGAGCCCATGCCCCAGAAGGTCAGATCTCGCAATTGCTGATCGTCGGCCATGAACACCAGTATGCCGCCCAAAGCGCCGGTCATCGCACCAAGCGCGATGCCAGCCAGCAGCATGGTCGCCACCGACGTCTGTCCGCGCCGTGTCGACACGCGATAGAGCAGCAGTGTCGAGATCCAGCTTCCCAGAAACGCCGCGATGGCGGTCAGCCAACTGCCCGCCCAAGCCAGCACAGCCACGGGAAGCATGCTGCCCAGCACGATCGAGACGATGGCGCCAAAGCCGGCACCAGCGCTGACACCGACGATGCCGGGATCGGCCAACGGATTGCGAAACAGGCCTTGCATCATCACGCCAGACAGCGCCAGCGCGCCGCCGACCATTATGCCCATGACCATGCGGGGCAGGCGGATGTCCACCAGCACCACCCGATCCAGCGTGCTGAACGCGTTACCCTGCGCCAGATCTGACAGCGCCCGCCACAGCGACGCCTCGGAGGCGCCGACCGCAAGACTACACAGGCTGACCGCGATCAGCAGCGCACCCAAAACCCAAGTCATCCGGCGGGCGAGGTCCCGCCGGTCAACCTCGACCACGGCCGTGTGATCGGCCAGGGCTGTCACGAGTCTGTTCCCTGTTGCAGGGCCCGGGACAGTTCGGTGATCGCGCTGGCCGTGCGGGGGCCAAAGCCCAGCATGTGCAGCCCGTCCATGCGCACGATGCGGCGGTTCTGACCGGCCGGTGTCAGCGCGATGGCAGGCATCGACAGCAGCTCTTCGATGGCCGCGCCATGATCACCGCCGCGCGCCATCATCAGGATCACATCCGGAGCGGCCAGGCTGACTGCCTCGGGCGACATTTCCTTCCAGCTTTCGAACTCGGTCACGGCGTTGACGCCGCCCGCCAGACGAATGATGCCGTCTGCACTGGTGCCGGTTCCGGACGCGGTGATCTTGCCGCCGCGTGTCGACAGGATGAACAACACCCGCTGTGGGTCAGAGATTGAAGCGTCGATGGCGGCTGCGTGGGCCTTGTCGATCTCGGCCCCGACCTGTGTTGCCAGTTCATCTGCGGCGGCCTCTTGATCCAGAGCGGCCCCTACAGCGCGGATTTTCCTAACGATGCCATCGCGGGTGTATTCTTCGGCGATTTCAACCATTTCAACGTCTGCATTGCGCAACACTTCGATGGTTTCAGGCGGGCCGGAACCTTCGACCGAGATGATCAGATCAGGCGAGACCGACAGCACGCCCTCGGGCGCCAGTGCCCTCATATAGCCGATGTCGGGCAGCTCATTTGCGGCCACCGGATAGGTCGAGGTGCGGTCGCGCCCGACCAGACGGTCCTCTTGCCCCAGGGCATAGACGATCTCGGTCACGGCACCGCCGATTGAGATGATCCGGCTGGCCTGGTCTTCGGCGGCGACGGTGGTTGCGGCCAACACAAATGCGGCCGTTGTCAAAAGCTTGCGCATCAGGCGGTTTCCTTTTGCTGGGCCGATTTCAGCCCTTCGACGATTGTGCCCCATTCCGGGCGACAGTCGCGGGCCTCGGTCCGGCGACCAAAGACCTGGAAGATCAATCCACCTTCGGCGTCAAACGCCTCGACCGATACGGCGGGGCCGCGTTGGGTGGGTTTGGTGACGGCCCAGACCTCGGCGATGTGATCGGTGCGCAGGTGCAGGTTGAACCGCGGGTCCAGCACGTTCTGCCAGGGTCCCATGGATTTCAGCGTCTCGATGGGACCACCGTGGATTTCGATGCAGCCCTGGTTGCCAACGAAGACCATGACTTCGATCCCCTGATCTCGCACCGCTTCCAGCATGGTGTCGACTTCGGTGGGTTCGATCAGACGCGCCAGAGGCTCACCCGCGATGCGATAGGCGCCCAGACGGTTCATCTTGAGCTTTGACGTCAGGCGCATGAACTGATGGGTGTCCGTCATCTTGGCCCATTCAGCGCGCAGAATATCGGCCTTGTCGGCGTTGGCCTTGGGGGCCTCGACGGGCTTGCGGGGGGCGACCTCCAGGGTTTGCGACTGGTCGTCGAGGCGCAGATCACGCACAAGCGCGTTCCAATGCGCCAGGTCCGAGCCGTCACGCAGGAATATCTTGTGCACGGCGTCGCCGGCTGCATCAAAGATCTGCAACGAACGGCGAATTGTGCGGTCAGTCGTGCGCTCGACGGCAAAGGCCGACACCCAGTGAGAGGGGAACATGCGCAGGTCGATATCTGCCGTCAGAACCATCGAGGCATGTTTGCCCGCGTGGTAGTTTTCGTACTGCCCCACCTTTTCGATCACGCAAGAGCGGTTGCGGGTCAGGGCCATGACCTCTCCCAGTCCTTGCAAGCGTGGGAAGATGTCGTTCAGGTCAGCCGAGATACGGGTGACATCGATCCCCACGTGGGCGGCAACCAGTTGGCCTTCGGTGATTCCCAGCTTTTCGGCCAGATCGCGGTCGCGCAGCGAGAGGTTCTCCTGACGCGCGGCCAGGATGTCGCGCGGGGACAGGGCAGGGACGACCTCTGCGGTCAATGACGCTTGTTCGGTCATGTGTGTTCCAGTTCAGTTTGGCAGTGATGGCTGCTGGCGGCACACGCGACACACGGGCGGCTGGCGTTTCGTTCACATCGTAACGATCAATGTTGACTAAATTAGTAAAGTTTAATACCGAGCGCAAGATCGCTGAAAACGCGATTCCAAAAAAGATCAAAAACAGACCCAAACGCCAGCACGTGCCAGCCCTATTCGGTCTTCGTATGCATCGAAGGGATAGACATGCGCGCACGTAACCTGAGGGCCGTTCTGATCGGCTCTGCCTCTTGCCTCAGCCTGGTTGCCGGACTGGCAGCTGCGCAGGAAACCGATGAGGATGACGAATTCCTGGGCACCATCGAGTTGGGCGAAAGCAAACGCGAAGTCCAAACTGACACTGCGGTTCCGGTCACCAACATCGACCAGGAAGAGATCTATGACCGCCAGGCCTCGACCATCGCAGAGCTGATCGACTCGGTTCCCGGCGTGACCTTGGTGAACGGGTCGACCCCGCAGTCTTCGGGCATCTCGATCCGTGGTTTTGGTGCGGACGGAACCTATGGCACCAACCCACGTGTTCTGATCACCATCGATGGGGCGACCACCGGCGGCGAGGAAATCTATCGCATCGGCAACCAGCTGTTCACCGACCCCTCGCTTTACAAGTCGGTGTCGGTCATTCGAGGCACAGTAGGCTCGTTCGAGTTCGGCTCAGGCGTCGTGGGTGGTGTGGTCCAACTTGAAACCAAGGACGCCTCGGACTTCACCGGCGGCGAGATCGGCACACGTTTCCGTCAAACGCTTGAGGCGCAATCCAACGGCTCTGGCTGGGCTTCATCGTCGATCCTGGCTTTCCAGCCGACTGAGGATGCCGAATTCCTGTTGAACTATACCTATCGGGATCAGGATCAGTACGAAGACGCGCGCGGCAACACCATCGCCGGGACAGACTTCAAGGATTACTCATTCCTGGCCAAGGGGCGGTACACCTTCGGGACTGACCGGGAACATGCCGTTTCGGCCTGGTACAACGTGACCCATTCGAATGACAAGGATGTGCCCTACGACATTCTTGGCGCGTCTTCGGGCGGCGGGTTCTACTTCGGCAACGTAGACCGGGTTGTCGACAGCCGCACCGCCGGTTTGCGGTACGAGTTCACGCCAGCAGGCAATGATCTGGTCAACGTCGAAGCAACCCTGACCTATGCCGAGCAGGACATCGACAGCACCTATATTCCAGGCTCATGCGCCGGTTTCCCCGGATGTGACCGCGCGGTGTCGGACCTGTTGAACGCCGATCACAACTACAAGACAACCAAGCTGACCGTCAAAAACAGCAGCTTCTTTCAGACCGGCGCAGCCTCGCATGACATGCGTTTTGGTGTGGAATTCATCAACCGTGAGCGCGCTGACGCCAACTCGGCCCCGGGCGGGACGGACCGTCGTTGGGCCATCTTTGCAGTGGATGACATCGAAGTCACCGATGCTCTGACCCTGACACCGGCCTTGCGGTATGAGTCGCAAAAGGTGAAGGGCACCGACGAGATTTCCCCCGGCGCGACGCTCCCCTACAACGGAGAATTCGACAACAGCGCTTTGATGGGTGGTTTGTCGGCACGCTATGAATTCAACAGCGGTTTTGCCGTGTTCGCTAGCGCAGCCTATACCGAGGTGTTCCCGATCATCGACCGTCTGGACAAGCCGTCGTCGGTCTGGGTCCCCGAGAAGGGCACCACGTATGAGGCGGGTTTCTCGTACCTGCGCGACGATCTGTTTTCGACCGGCGACCGTTTGGCATTCAAGCTCAACTACTATGACACCGCTTTGAAAGATGTCCGCGCGGCCGGCAACGTTTTGACCCAAGTGGACGTCAGCGGTGTCGAGATCGAAGCCTCATATGCCCATGCCAGCGGCTTTTACGTCGATCTGAATGGCACCAAGGCCAGCGGCGATCAAACGGCACCCGGCGGCACCACCACCGACTGGATCTTTGCTCCGGTTGGATCCGTGGCTTTGACAGTCGGCAAGAACTTTAGCCAGGCCCTGGATGTCAGCTGGGAGGTTGTCGCGGCCGAAGGCACAAATGCGATCAACGGCTCGGGCTATCTGGGCGGCTATGCGGTCAACAACCTGCGTGCAACTTATCGCCCGCAGAACGGCGTGTTTGCTGGAACCGAAGTTCGCGTCGGGATCGAGAACATCTTCAACAAACAGTATCAGACACAGCTGTCGACCCGTCCGGCTGCGGGTCGCAACTTCAAGCTGACCGTCGCAAAGACCTTCTGAAGCAACTGGAGAAAAGGCAAAGATGGCACATAAAGCTTTGAAAGACATAATGTTTGCCCTGCTGGCGCTGCCCCTGACCTTTGGGGCAGGCAGCACCTTGGCACAAGAGGCCAAACCCGCACCCGGCGTCGCCATCGAGCTGAGTGCAACCCAGGATGAGGGGGCGGGATGCCGGGTCAGTTTCCTGATCCAGAACCGCCACCCCTCGGACATTGCCAGCGCCGTTTATGAAACGGTTCTGTTTGGCGAGCAGGGGCAAGTGGTGCGCATGGCGCTTCTGGATTTTCAGGAGTTGCCAGCGGACCGCCCCCGCGTGCGCCAGTTTCACTTCCCTGACATGGCCTGCGCTCAGATCTCACGGGTGCTGATCAACGGGGCCGAGCGCTGCGAGGCGCCGGGGTTGGATGACAAGGCCTGTGTGCGGGATCTGGACCTGAGCACACGCAGCAAAACTGAATTGATCGGGTGATCCATGGACCGTATCGAACAGGCGCTGATGGGTGTTCTTGAGCTTGGCGGACCGGTGGTGGTCGTGCTTCTTCTGACCTCGGTCGTGACGGCGGCATTGGTGCTCTACAAGCTGTGGCAATACCGTGCGGCGGGCGTCGGACGGCACATCGAGCTGTCTCATGCGTTGGAGGCTTGGGACCGGGGGGACGAGACTTTGGCCTTGCGCCACCTGGCCAAAAGCCGCAGCTATCTGGCTCCGGTGATCGAGATGGCCGTAGATGGTGGGCCGGGTGAGCTGTCAGAGCGCACCGATGCCGAGGCCGAAGAGCGGTTTAGCCAATTGGAGCGTGGCCTCAGCGCGTTGGACATGGTGGCGCAGCTGGCACCGTTGTTGGGCTTGTTCGGCACCGTTCTGGGCATGATCGAGGCGTTTCAAAAGCTGCAAACAGCTGGCAGCTCGGTCGATCCCTCACTTCTGGCGGGCGGCATTTGGGTGGCGCTTTTAACCACCGCCGCCGGTCTTGCCGTGGCGATGCCGACCTCGCTGATCCTGACCTGGTTCGAGGCACGCATGCACCGCGAACGCGTCTTTGCCAACCGCGCCCTGCGCACCGTCTTTGCCCCTGGCCAAGAGGTTCTGCGCGAGGCGTCTCCGGTCATGCAACCGGTGGCCCATGGCGCTTGAGACTGCAAAGCGCCGCCGCAAGCGGCTTTCGATGACGTCGTTGATCGACGTCATCTTTCTGCTTTTGTTGTTCTTCATGCTCACCTCGACCTTTTCGCGCTACAGCGAGGTCGAATTGACCGGCGGCGCACCGGGTGCCCCCAGCCAATCCGAGCGCGTGACGCGTTTTGTCAAACTGGATGGTGACCGTCTGTTGGTTGATGGCGAGGACACCGCGATTGAGGCGATTGCCGAACGGCTTGTGACCGAAACAGAGCAGATGCTGGTGCTGGCGTTTTCAGACCAGACATCCTCGCAGCAGTTGATTGACGTGCTGGCCGTCCTGCGGCCTTTGCCCAATACGCAGACGATGGTGCTGAACTGAGATGAACCTGGCCAAGAGACCAAAATCAGGCCGCGAGCCCACGATTGCCCTGATCAACATCGTCTTTCTGATGTTGGTGTTTTTCATGATCGCAGGCACCTTGGCGCCGCCGCTCGACGCCTCGTTGGATCTGGTGGAAACCAGCGATCTTGAGGGGCGAGAACCGCCGGATACGCTGGTCATTCACGCCGATGGTCGGCTGTCCATGCGCGGAGCAACGCTGACTTCGGTTGCGGCCTATGTTGAGCGCGTCAGTGTCGCCGCCCCGCTTGAAGAGGTCCGGATCGTGCCTGACCGCGCCTTGCCTGCGCGCGATTTGGTTCGGGTTGGTGCGGAGCTGCGCGCATTGGGGGCGACCCGTGTGTTTGTCGTGACCGAAGGACGCTTGCAATGATCCCCCATTCCAGACTTGTCGCTGTTGTTGCCGTACTTGTGGCCTTTGGGGCGCATGCAGGCGGATTGGGCGGGTTCGGCAGCCGGGACACCGTTGAAATCGAGGGGGGCGGCGACGTCGAAGAGGCCGCCCTGGGCGCCTCCTTTGCAGACATGACCGCTGGAACGATCAGCCCGGCCGAGGCCCATGAAGTCGAGCAGCCAACGCCGGAAGAGGCGGAAGAGACACAGGCCGAACAGGTCGCGCCCGCTCCAGAAGCCGCGCCAGAGAAGCCGGTGGAGGTGGCAAAACCTGTTGAGGTGTCGAAACCCGTCGCCGTGGCCAAACCGGTCGCGGCAGTGGCTCCGGTCCAGCAGAAACCGCAGGATCTTCCTCCCTTGGTTCCGATTGTTGCTGATCAGGTCCGCAAAGAGGAGGCCGCGAAACCGCTCGAAATGGCGATGGTGACCCCGGCAGGGGCCGAGATACCGCCGCAGGAAAGCGAACCGGTTCAGGCTGCAAAACCCACAGAGGCGGCCGAGCCGGTTGTCGAAACGGTGCCTGAGCCAGTAAAGCCGATCGAGGCCATAGAGCCTCAGCCAGAGGTGGCACCGGTGGAACCGCGTTTGGCCGCGATCCGGCCCGTGTCCCGGCCCGAGCGGCCCGTCGAGACAAAACCTGCCAAGAAGAAACCCAAGAAAACAGAGTCTAAACCACAGGTTGCGGCCAAGGCAGGCAGCAGCACGCAGAACGCCAGAAAGGGGACGGAGACGGGAACCAAGCCCAAGGGCTCGGCCAATTCCCGCAAGTCAGCCTCCGCGTCGGGCGCGGCAGGCAATGCGGCCGCCAGCAACTATCCAGGGTTGGTCAAGCGCAAGATCCACCGGGCCCGGCGTAAGTCGGTCAAGGTGCGCGGCACGGCGCGGGTGAGTTTCCGCATCGCCGACAGTGGGGCGCTTGCGGCGGTTTCAATCAGCCGCAGCTCAGGCTCCAACCGTTTGGATCAAGTGGCGCTTGCGCAGGTGCGGGCAGCAGCTCCGTTTCCCAAACCCCCTGCAGGTGCGCGGCGCCAGTTTTCGGTCGAGATCAAGGGCAACTGACCTTTTGCTGCGGCACTGGACTGCAGTTTGGAGGCTGAGATTGCATGTTCCTCCTGTTCGAACCGAAAGGCCGTGCTCGTAAATCGGAGGAGCTCCCGACCGTCGTCGATGCCCCTTGCGGGACATCTCCTCCCGTTGGGCCAGGCTCATGCGGGCTTTGCCCGCCTGAGCCTGGCCCCCCTGCCGTCCGCAGGACGCAAGGCCGAAAGGCCGCGCAGGGATCGATGTTGCAGGTCAGCGCTTGCGCTGTGCGTCGCGCAGCAATGCGGCTAGCCGATAGAACCCATGCGCCATCTTGGTGTAGGGCGTCAGGAGAAAGAAGCTCAGCACCGCGCCCAGGTGAATGGCCAACAGGGCTGGCATCAAGAGGGTTGTCCCCAGCCAATAGAGCAGCAGGCCACTGAGACCGACAAAGCCCAAAAGCGCGATGAACCCGATCTCGCCGCCCCAGGCGGCCACATCGCCCAATTGACGATCCGCGCGCAGTTTCAGCGCGATCATCCCACCGCAGCCCAATGTCAGCAGTAGGCCGCCGGACAGGCCCAGAAGTTTGGGCAGCGACCAGAACGGGTAGGGGGCGGGCGCGTCAAAGACGTAGTGCAGGACCGTACCGGCGCTGGTGGCCCCAAAACACAGCAGGAAGCCCCACATGACCGCCTGATGTACGTGGCGGCGGGCTTGGGAAAAGCGGTCTTCGTCTTCGAAATTGCACCCCTCGCCATGTCCGGCAGCCAGGTCGGTCATCCGCGCCGCGCGGGTGAGGGCCACCTTGACGTCCGAGATCTGCAACATCGATCCCCCAACGGCACGCCAATAGCGGCGCAGGCTCACCGACAGGCTGACCAGCGGCAACATAAAGGTGGGCAGAAAGATCGCCACCATCGCGTTGTGCGACAGCACCGCATAAAACCCGTCGCCCCCGGTCGACCCAAGAGCGCGGATGGCCCAGAACAGCAGCGCAAACCCGGCAACCAGCGCCAGCGCGATGGCACCGCCCTCGGTGTGAAACCGGCGCGCCAGCGGGGCGGGCCAGGCGTATGTTTCCCAACTGTCACGCCGCACTTCGGCAAGAGCTTTGGGCAGGTTCAGGTCGAATTCATGCGGGGCGGTGTATTGGCAGGCATAGTAGCACCCGCGGCAGTTGTGACAGAGGTTGGCCAGCTGCGTGATTGTGCCTTCGGCAAAGGCGCGTTCGGCGTGCAGCGCCGGAAAAACCGAACAATAGCCCTCGCAGTAGCGACACGCGTTACAGATTGTGGCCTGACGCCGTACCTCTTCGATCAGTTCAGTTTGCATAGTCTGCCGCCTCCTGTCCGGCGATGCGGCCAAAAACGGTGCCGATGGTCATGCCGAACCCGGCCAGATACCCTTGTCCCAGGATCGAGCCCGCCATGGTCTCGCCCGCCGCCCAAAGGTTTTCGATCTTGTTGCCTTGCGCAGAGCATTGCGCCCGCTCGTCGACCTTGAGGCCGAGATAGGTGAAGGTCACACCGGTGCGCAGCGAATAGCCGTAGAAGGGCGGATCAGAGATCGGGCGCGCCCAGTTTGTCTTGGCCGGTTCAATGCCGGAAGTGGCAACCCCATCCAACTCGGTCGGGTGAAAGCCCGAGGTATCGCCACAGGCCGCGTTGAACGTTTCGACCGTGGCGCGCAGCTGCGCGGGCGGCAACTCCATCAACTCGGCCAACCCCTCCAGCGTGTCGGCCTGCAGTGGCGGAAAGACCGAGGGCATAAACAGCTCGCGCGCCTTGGCGTCGATGATGGCATAGCCCACTTGATCCGGCTGTGCCGCCACCAGACGACCCCAGATGGCATAACGTTTGGGCCAAACATCCTCGCCCTCGTCGTAGAACCGTTCGGCGTTTTTGTTCACCACGATGGAAAAGGGCACGCAGTCCAGCCGAGTGACGATGCCGCCGTCAAACTTGGGCGCACGCCCGTCGATGGCGACGGCGTGGCATTGGGTCGGGTCGCCGACATTGTCGATGCCCTGATCCAGCAGATCAGCCAGCACCACACCACGGTTGTAGGGGGTTCCGCGGATCAGAAAGTTCTGCGCCGCAGGCCCCCAGGCACGTGTGAGCCATTCCGTATCAGCCTGAAACCCGCCCGACGCCACGATCACCGCTTTGGGTGTGATCCGATGCGACTGTCCTTGATGGGTGTAATCGACCCATTCGACACGATTGCCGTTGAGTTCCAGATGGGTCACATGCGCCTCATAAAGCGCCGTAACCCCAAGCGTCTGGGCTGTGCGGTAATAGGCGTTCACCAGCGATTTGCCCCCACCCATGAAAAAGGCATTGGTCCGGCCCAGGGACAACGTGCCCGACAGCGAGGGTTGAAAGCGGACACCGTGCTCTTCCATCCAGGGCAGGCAGTCTTGGGACGTGCGGATCGCCAGCCGGGCCAGCTGCTCGTCTGTCTTGCCGCCCGTGACCTTGAGCAGGTCCGCCAGATACTCCTCTTCGTCATAGCTGTCGGTCAGGGGACCAAGAGGGCCAGCGTGCATGCAGCGAAAGTTGCGGGTGTGGCGCGAGTTGCCACCGCGATAGGCTTTTGGCGCAGTTTCCAGGATCAGGACCCGGGCACCGGCGCGGGCAGCCACCATGGCGGCACATAAGGCTGCGTTGCCGCCGCCGATCACTGCGATGTCAAAATCATTCATGGCGTATGTTCCTTGCTGGTTTGGACCTACGCCACGTGGTTTGATTTGACCAATCAGGGTTTTTCATCAATTAATGCGTAATGCTTATCAATTTCGACTTTGGCGATCTGCAGGCCTTTCTGGCGGTCAAGGAAACCGGCTCGTTCCATGCCGCTGCAGAGCGGTTGAATCTGTCTCAACCCGCCGTCACCCGGCGGGTGCGCAAGCTGGAAGGGGCCTTGGGCTCGACCCTGTTCGAGCGCACCACGCGCGCGGTCAAGCCGACGTTGGCCGCCAAACGGTTGCAGGCGCGGGCCGAGGCCATTTTGGAAGACGCGCAAGACACCGCACGGGCCATGCGCGATGACAGCGTGGCCTTCGCCCATCAGCGCAGTCTGATCGTGACCGTGGCCACGATCCCGACCGTGGTGTCTCGGGTGATCACGCCTGCTGTGGCGTCTTTTCGCGCGGCGGGACATGCAGAACGCATTCGCATCTTGGACGCCGACGCCAATGAGGTCACCGAAGCGGTATCGGGTGGGGATGCTGATTTCGGCCTGTGTTCAATTCCGGCGCTTGAGCGGACAACGATGTTCGAGCCTTTGTTCGATGACCGCATCGTCCTGGTGGCGCCGCCGGGGCATGAGTTGGCGCATAAGACGGGAATCCGCGCCGCTGATCTGTCGGACGTGCCCTTGATCCTGCCTGCGCGCGGCACCGGCAACCGCCTTTTGATCGACGAGGCCATGGCCCGCGCAAGGGTGCACCCGGTCTGGACCTACGAAGTGGGGCGCACAGCAACCGCATTGGATATGGTGGCTGACGGCCAAGGCGTCGCCATGGTGCCGCAATCGTCCATCGGCCGGGCGCAGGTCGTGGTTTGCGCATTGGATTTGCCTGACATCCAGCGTCCTATCGGGCTTCTGACACGCTCAGGCCAAGCGGATACCTCCGCCGCCGCGTCATTGAAACAGGCCATACGGTCAGTCGTTGCCAGCTGAACGGCGGATTGGGTGGAAAACGGCCCTGCACAACGGTTCAGGGCACCTTTATAATTGCGCTTGGCAGGAGCCCGGACCGCGCGTCAGACGTGGCAAATTGAGACCAGCCAGTGTTTCCTCGGTTGCTTTGACAGACTTACCTAACTTACTGCACTTACCTACGGCGCATCTTCTTCCAGGTATCGTGGCCCCGGGCCGTTGGCGCCGATCTGATCGCCGGGGTTCACCAGATGGCAGCTATCCATCGACAGGCAGCCGCAGCCGATGCATCCGGCCATCCCGTCTCGCAGACGTTGCAATCGGGCGATGCGGTCGTCCAGGTCAGCGGTCCAGCGGGTCGATAGTTTTTCCCAGTCTTTGACGGTCACCTTGGTGTCGCTAGGCAGGAAATCCATCGCGTCGGCTATCTCGCGCAGTGGAATGCCGACTCGTTGTGCGACCTGAATGATGGCGATCCTGCGCAGAACCGTCGCGGAATAGCGGCGGTGGTTGGCCTCGTTGCGTTCCGATGTGATCAGCCCCTTACGCTCATAGAAATGTACCGCAGATACGGCGATTCCGCTGCGCTCGGCCACGTCTCCGACCGTCAGGCCACCCGTGCGTTTCATGATCGTGTGCTCCTGTCCGCGTCCTCTTGACCTCAACTTAAGTTGAGGAAGTACCAACGCAAGGGAAATCACGAATCAACTCCGCAGGAGGACCAACATGCCAACCCCCAAACCCGCCTATCTGGTCGCCAGTTCCTTCATGCCCGAAGGTCACGGACCGCTCGACGCCTATGCTGAGGCCACGCATCCCTTGTTGGAAAAATGGGGCGGAGAGTTGATCATTGCAGGCGAAACCGGGCAGTTCATGGATCACTTCGAGGGTAATTGGAGCGAGGATGCGCGGTTTACCCTGTTCCGGTTCCCGTCGATGGACGCCTTGCAGGGCTTTTGGCGGTCCGACGAATACCAGGCAGTCAAACACCTGCGGACCGATGTGTTGGCACCGAATTTCACCTTTGCCGTGGAAGGGTTCGATCCTGCTGAATGGGCCGAACAGAACCCTGATCACGTATATAATCACAAGCAATGACCGAAGCTGCTGGGCCAGGAACCGACCCCATGACAACAAATGACGATCACACCACCGCAGCCGGTTGGCGCGACATCCTGCGCGGTCGATATGCGGCGGCTTCGGCCGTGCTGGCGGCGGGCATTGCGCTGCATGCCATCAACATCACGCTATCGGCGACCATGCTGCCGTCCATCGTGGCCGAGATTGGCGGACAGGATCTGTATGCCTGGAACGCAACGCTGCCAACGCTGGCCGCAATCCTAAGCGCAGCGGTCACCGGGCGGCTGCTTAGGCGCACAGGGGCCCGGCTGGGGTTCGGGCTGGCCGCTTTGGTCTTTGGGACCGGGAGCTTGTTGGCAGCGCTGGCTTTGTCGATGCCGGTTTTGATTGTGGGCCGGGTGGTGCAAGGCGCAGGCGGCGGTATGCTGTTCACCCTGTGCTATTCGATGATCGTTGTGGTTTACCCGGAATGGCTCTGGTCACGGGCAATGGCGTTGCTATCGGGCACATGGGGGATCACCATGCTGTTCGGTCCTGCGGTCGGCGGCATCTTTGCCGAGCTCGACATGTGGCGGTTGGGCTTTGGCATCATGCTGCCTGTGGCGGGGCTGTTTGTCGTTCTGACGCTGAGGTTGCTGCCCAAGACGAAACGGGACCACGCCGCGTCCGATCCGATTGCCTTTGGGCAACTGGCGCTTTTGGCCGGGGCGGTGCTGGCGGTGTCACTGGGCAGTATTGCGCCGTCGCCCTTGTGGGCCCTGGTCGCGGTGACCGCGTCGGTCCTGATGATCGTGACACTGCTCAGGCGCGAGCACACCGGTCGCAGCCGCCTTTTCCCACGCGGCGCAGCGACCCCCGGGGCGCCCTTGTTTCTGGCACTCGCGGTTATGTCGCTGCTGATCTTTGGCATCAACGCCGAGTTCTTCATGCCCTTCTACTTGCAGAAGTTGCACGCGATGAGCCCCCTGATGGCCGGATACATCGCGGCGCTGGTTTCGATCGGCTGGGCCGTGTCAGAGGTATGGTCCGCGCGGTTCACCGGGCGAGAAATGCACCGCGCGGTGCTGTCCGGCCCGCTCCTGATGCTGGTCGCCTGCATCCTGCTTGGCACGGTCACGCCGCTATATGACAGCGCCGGATTGGTGGCGACGTTGGTGCTTTCAGGCGCCCTGATCGGGCTGGGTGTCGGCATCGGCATCGGCTGGCCGCATCTCAACACGTTCATCTTGCAGTTCACCGATGATGATGAGCGCGACATGGCGGCCTCGGCCCTGTCTACGGTCCAGATGTTCTCGGTGGCCTTCGGTACGGCATTGGCAGGGCTGGTCGGGAACTTCACGGGGTTCAATGACGACGGCAATCTGGCCAGTATCGCCAATTCCGCGATCTGGCTGTTCGTGACCTTTGGCGCCGTGGCCGTACTTGCGGCACTGGTGGCGCGGCAACTGATCAAAAGCCACAAGGGGGCTCGCAATGAAGCAATTGTATCCTGATCTCTGGCAGACGCCGAAAGAGCTGCGCTTTGGCGTGCTGACGTCCCACGCCTATGTCCTTGAACACAACGCAGGTCACGACATGATTTATGTCGCCGAGGAGCCCGAGACACTGGCGACGGTCAAGACGGCGTTTGGTGTGCAGCACTTGTATATGAGCCATAATCACGAGATTTCCGAAGGGCTTGCCAATGCGGCCTCTGCTCTCGACGCGCAGCTTGTCGGGCATCAGAACATGCGCAAGTTCTTTCCCGAGGACTTCTCGCTCGACCATGCGATCGAGACTGACGGAACGGCGACGCTCGCGGGCGGTATCGAGGCGATCCATACACCGGGTCATACGGATAACAACGTCTGCTATCTCTATGCGTCACCGCACGGAGAGACATACCTCTTTGTTGGCGACGCGATCTATCTCGACCGTGGCAGCTGGAAGACACTTGTCGTCACGGGCGACGGCGGCAGTACAGAAGACCTGCATCGCTCTTTGGAAACGCTTGGCAAGCGGCATGTCGAAGTCATTATCACCAGCCTCTCAATCGGCCCGACCGAGATCGTAGAAGTCTCGCAACCGCAGTGGCAGGCCATTGTTCGCAAACTGATCAATGATCTCGGCTGAAGCCGGGAAATAGAACAAAATCACAGGTGTTGCGACCGATACAGCGGAAGCGCAAAAAATCAGAGGGCGGGATTAATGCGCGCCAGGCCATCGGCATTCGCACGGTGCGCCGCATCCTGCCCTATCTTTGGCCTGACAGTGCCTGTGGGACAAAGCGACAGTGCGGGTGGTTCATATCAACCGCAATTCCGGACTTGGTTGCTTGCATCAGATGGTCCGGCGGAGGACAGAGGCGGGGGGCAGGGTACCCGCATCTGTTTCCACTGATTTGTCCGTATGGTTGAACCAGAATTCCTCTGACCCACAACGGCGCGTGCGCACGCCCTCTGGCATCGCGCGACATGACAGATCAGTGCGCGCGCAAAGCTCGATTATCAAGCGGTCCAGACCGGTATCGTCCAGGATCGCACTGCAATAGATCCGATTTCCCTGCGCCACGGCAACGGGTTGGCCAAGCTGCGTGACCAAGATCGCAGGCGCGTCCCCCTCGAGGTCTTCGATGTACCCGGTCGCGGCACCGCCGCCCGCCAGTGGGCGCGGCATGTCCGGCCGCAGACTTTCGACCCGTGATACGGTCACATCAAGGCCTGCAAAGTCAGGTGGCAAAGGGGTGGGAATACGAAAATCATGGGTGCGCGCGTTGGTGCGGGGACCCAAGAGAACAGTGCAGGGTGCGCTTTCCAACGCAGCCTTCAATTCCAAGCCAAGCGTCATCAGGCCAGGGGCCAAGACAACCTTGTAGTCGGAATACTCCAGCGCTGTCGGGGGCAGAATATCAACCGAAAGACCGGCGCGTCGCAGGGCGCGGTAGACGTCGAAGACGATCCCGAAATAGCTCAGGTGCGCGCCGTGTGGTTGCGTCGACCAGGCCCATTCGGATGCATAGTCAAAGATCAGGGCCACCGGTGCCGTGCCCTGCTTGACCTCTGGCGCATCGGCCAGCTCACGGGTCACGTCGGCGACCTCTTGCATGGCTGGGGCGTCCTGCCCATCAGGGCGCAGAAGGCCCGCGTGCATCTGCTCTTGGGCGAATGGGGCCTGGCGCCAACGGAAATAACACACGGCTTCGGCCCCATGGGCAAAAGCCTCCCATGTCCATAGGCGCACCATCCCCGGCAGAGGGGCGGGGTTGTAGGGGGCCCAGTTCACCGGGCCGGGTTGTTGTTCCATCACCCACCAGCGGCCATGTCCTACGGCGCGGTACAGGTCATGGTGGAACGCTTGAAAATCCGGATCGCCCTGTTGCGCGTACATGCGTTGATGCTCTGGGGTGGCTCCGACGCGGTCTTCAAGGAAGCCAAGCGGATAGCTGTCCCATGTTGCGATCTCCAGATCCTTGCCCACCTCGAAATGGTCGAAATCGGTGATCCGCCCCATGTAGTTGTGCGAAATGGGCGCGCTGCTGTGGGGGCGGATTTCTTCGACCTGTGCCTGATTGAAGCGCACCACCATATCCGAGGAGTAGCGGCGGAAGGCCATCGTATGGGATGGGTTCGCCTCGGTCACGGTCATGTTGGGCAGATCGATGTCGTCAAAGCTACGGTATTCCATCGACCAAAAGACATTGCCCCACGCGGTGTTGAGCGCGTCGATGTCCGCATATTGCGAACGCAACCAGGAGCGGAAGCCGGTTCGGGCCGCGTCCGAGTAGGACAGTGTCGTGTCATGGCAGCCGTATTCGTTGTCGGTTTGCCAGGCCGCCACATATGAAGACGCGCCATAGCGCTCTGCCAGCAGATGCGTGATGCGGCGGCTTTCCTCAAGATATCCAACGTGGCTGAAGCAATAGTGCCTGCGGGAGCCGAATTTGCGTGGGTTGCCTTGAGCATCAATTGCCAACATGTCGGGATGGCGATCCAGCATCCACCTTGGCGGCGTGGCGGTTGGGGTGCCCAGCACGACTTTGAGCCCGGCCTGGCCCAGGGTTTCGACGGCGCGATCCATCCAGCCCCAGTTCATCTCACCAGGGGAGGGTTCCAGCCGCGACCACGCAAATTCACCGATGCGAACCCAGGTTAGCCCGGCCGCAACCATGCGGCGCGCATCGTCTTGCCATATCTCCTCGGGCCAATGCTCGGGGTAGTAACAGGTGCCTAGGGTGCGTTTCATTCCGTGCCTCAGAGAAGGACCCGATGTTCGGGTTGACCTTTGGTGGTTGTTTGGATGGCAAAGGTCTTGCCTGCCAGACTGTCATCCGCGCGCCCCTCGGCCGCGGTGGTGACATAGAGTGTCGTCAGATCCGGCCCACCAAATGCCGGGCATGAGGCTTGCGGGGTGGGGACGGGGTAGGTTTCCAGCAATGCGCCATCCGGAGCATAGCACGCAACCCGACTTGCACCCCATTGTGCGTTCCACAAGTTCCCCAATGCATCGACAACGGCACCGTCGGGTCCGATGGCTTGGCCGCTCAGAACCAGATGAACCTCTGGCGCTCCCCTGGGCCAGCCGTCATCGTCTAGGGCTTGGCGCATGATCTTGCCCGTGATGGTGTCGGTGAAATAGGCGGTTGTGCCATCGGGGGCAAAACAGATCGCGTTCGAGATCGTGATATTGCCATACAGCTGGCGCAGTTCTCCGCGATAATAGCGATAGATCGCCCCGGCGCCCGGTTCCGCCTGAAACCCCATGGTGCCGATCCAGAACCCGCCGTACGGATCGGCGCGCCCGTCATTCGAACGCGTGATCGTGTTGTCCGCTTCAAGCGGGACGAGCTTTTCTCGGCGTCCCGACACGATGTCAAATCGCCAAAGGGCGCTTTCGCTGGCCATGATCAGAGTGTCTAAATCCACCCATCCGGCAGCTGAAACGCACTCGTCGAAGTTCCAATGATGCTCACCTTGCTCGGTCAGGGTAAGCAGACGTTTTCCAAGGATGTCGAACCAGAAGAACTGTTCTCGTGTGGGGTGCCAGAACGCCCCTTCACCCAAAGTGCAGGCTGTCTGCGATATCACGTTGGCCGTCACGGTTTGGCCTCGTCATAGGCGGCCACGATACGCGTGGCGAGTTCGGCGACCTGATCGGCCGAGTATCCGGGTTTGTAGATGTTTGACCCCAAGCCAAAGCCGGTAATCCCAGCGTTGAACCAATCTGCGAAATCGGCTGCACCGACGCCGCCAACTGCATAGGATTTGGTGTCAGTGGGCAGAACAGCTGACAGCGCCTGGAACCCATCCAGGCCCAGTTTGAAGGCTGGAAAGAACTTCAGCCCGTCAGCTCCGGCCCGCAAGGCGGCAAAGGCCTCGGTCGGGGTGAAAACACCGGGGTATGATGACATGCCATGCGCCTTTGTGGCCTTTATGACGTCAGGGTTGGCATCGGGTGATACAACCATTTGCGCGCCGATCCCTGCCAGACGCTCGACTGAAGCGACGTCCAGAACCGTACCGGCCCCAACTGTCGCGCGATCACCTGCGCGCAGAACCATGCGTTCGATGCTGTCAAATGGGGCGGGCGAATTCAGTGGCACTTCGATCTTGGTGATCCCGGCGCCAATAAGCGCATCAAGGATCGGCTCAGCCTCATCGGGTTTGATCCCACGCAGGATGGCAATGATTTCGCGGCTCATTCAGGTGGTCTCTTTCAAATGTGCATAGGCGGCACGTAGGCCGCTGAGTGTCGGGTTATCGAGGTCGAGAGTGTGCAGCACCGCGCCCTGTGCGGCCAAGGCTGCCTCGTAAGAGTGCGCCACGTCGTTGCCGCCCAGAACCGCAATCTTGTGATCGCGCCACAAAGCGCGCGTGGCCGCCAGTTCCGCTCCGATCAGCAGCCCGGATAGGCGCGCGCGCGCAGCGGTGCCAGAAAGATCGTTCAACAAGCTTTCGGCGCGCAGGGAAAACAGGGCGCCTGCCAGAGCATGCGGTTGATCCAGCCCTTGGGACACACCGATGTCAAAGGCGTCTGCGTCCCAGCCACGGGTGGCAACGGAATGGCGCAGCACGGATTGCCCTTCGAGCAGGGCGAACAATTCACCCGTCATGAAGGTTTGAAAGGCAGTGATCCGACCCTGTTCGATCCGCGCCCATTTGTTGTGCGTTCCGGGCAGGCAGAGAACCCCCTCAAAAGTCGGTTCTTCAAGAAGCACACCGGCGATCTGTGTTTCTTCGCCGCGCATGACATCGGCCGGCGAGGCCTGTTTCACCCCCGGCAGAATGCGTACATCCCAGGTTTTGCACGGCGCGCGCGTGGCCTGATCTATGCCGGGCGGTGCGCAGGGGGTAGTGACATAGGGCGCTTCGGTCCAGCCTTGCCTGGACCCGGCCATGCCACAGATCAGAACGGGCAGGGTCGGGGAAGGTGCAACACCTGCCAGCAGGTCGGTCAGCACGGGTTCGAACTGATCCTGATCCAACCGTCCCATGCCCTGATCGCTGTGGCGGTGGTCCAGAACCTGACCATCATGGGACATGAGCCAGACGCGCACATGCGTCGTGCCCCAATCCACGGCAACCCAGTCTGGATGTGTCGCGTCCATGCTCATCCGGTCACCACAACACCGCCGTCCACCACCAGCGATTGCCCCGTCATCATGCGGCTTGCTTGCGAGGCGAGAAACAGCGTGGGTGAGACGATATCGTCGGGCGCCAGATGTTGTTTCAGACATTGCCGGTCCAGATGCGCAGCCAGAGCGTCGGGATCGGCCCACATGTCCAACTGTTTCTGCGTCAGCACCCATCCCGGCGCCAACGCGTTGACGCGGATGTTGTCCGGGCCAAACTCGCGCGCAAGGCTGCGGGTCATGCCGTTGATGCCGGAATTGGCGGTGGTATAGGCCGGGTAGCCCGCGTTGCCCATCATGTAACTTATTGAGGTGAAATTGATAATCGACCCTCCGCCCGCGGACCGCATGCCCGCGATCACAGCCTGGCAGGCAAAGAAATAGGCCTTGAGGTTCACGGCTTGCGACCAATCCCAGAACGCTTCGTCCACGTCCAAAGTGGCATGGCGTTGATCGTTGGCCGCGTTGTTGACCAGAACGGTGATTGGTCCGTGCGCCGTTGCGCACGTGTCGATCGCGGCCTGAAGCGCGGCTATGTCCGTGATGTCGCATTGCACGAAAAGCGGGCGATTGCCGGTCTCGCGCTCCATTTGATCGACGAACGCGCTGGCACCGGATCGCCCAACGAAACCAACCTTGGCCCCTTGCCGCAGGAACCCCTCGGTCAGGGCCGCGCCAATGCCGGACCCGCCGCCTGTGATGAAAACGGACGCACCAGATAGATCCTCATAGACCGTGCTCATCAATGGCTCTCCCGTGTGACGGGGCGGGTGTCTTTGCCCACCAGAAAGTCCAGATCGGCGCCCTGATCAGCTTGAAGAACCGTATCGACATAGAGTTTGGCGTAGCCGCGAGAGTAATGCGCAGGCTCGGGGGTCCAGTCGGCGCGGCGCTGGGCCAGTTCGGCGTCATCCACCAGAAGCTCCAGAATGCCCTGGGATGCGCTGACCTTGATGCGGTCGCCGGTTTTGACGAGGGCCAACGTGCCGCCTGCCTGCGCCTCGGGCGAGACATGCAGGATCACGGTGCCAAAGGCGGTGCCCGACATGCGTCCGTCAGAGACACGGATCATGTCGCGGACGCCTTCACGAACCAGGCGCGCAGGGATCGGCATGTTGCCCACCTCTGGCATGCCGGGATAGCCCTTTGGCCCGGCCCCTTTGAGCACAAGGATCGTATCAGGCGTCACCGGCAGGTCATCGCGGTCGATCTGCTCTTTCAGCGCCTCGATGGTGTCAAACACATAGGCCTCGCCTTCGTGCTCGAGCAGGTGATCCGTGGCGGCCGAAGGTTTTACGATGGCCCCATCGGGCGCCAGGTTTCCGCGCAGCACCCGCAGCCCGGCGGCGGGTTTGACCGGATCGTCAAAGGGGCGGATGACGTCCGCGTTGAAACATTCCGCCCCTTGGGCATAAGCCGTGATATCGCCGTTCAGCACGGTCTTGGCAGGGCGCAGATGGCCTGCGCCAAGCAGCTCGTTGAGCACCACGGGCATGCCGCCCGCATAGCAGAAATCTTCCATCAGGTACTGACCCGAGGGCATGCAGTTCACCAGCAGGGGAATGTCGCTGCCCAGTTCGAAATCGCTCAAGCTCAGATCCACGCCCACACGGCCCGCAAGTGCGAGCAAATGCACCACCGCATTGGTCGATCCCCCCACGGCGGCATTGGCGAGAATCGCGTTCTCAAAGGCTTCGCGCGTCAGGATGTCGGAGGGTTTGAGGTCTTCGTCCACCATCTCGACGATCCGATTGCCGGTCAGGTGCGCCAGCGCCATGCGGCGGGCGTCGACCGCCGGCAGCGCCGCGTTCGTCGGCAGGCTCATCCCCATGGCCTCGACCAGTGAAGCCATGGTCGAGGCGGTGCCCATGGTCATGCAGACGCCCTTGGAGCGGCTCATGCCGGATTCGGCGGCCATGAAATCCTTGAGCGTCATGTCGCCCGCGCGCACCGCTTCGGAAAACTTCCACACATCCGTGCCCGAGCCGATGTCCTTGCCCTGCCATTTGCCGTTCAGCATCGGTCCCGAGCTGACCACGATGGCCGGGAGATCGACCGAGGCCGCGCCCATCAGCTGCCCCGGCGTGGTCTTGTCACAGCCCCCCAACAGGACAACCCCGTCGATACCGTAGGCGCGAATGCTTTCCTCGACATCCATCGACAGAAGGTTGCGAAACAGCATGGCCGTGGGTTTCATCTGGGTCTCGCCCAGGGACATGACCGGGAATTCGACCGGGAACCCTCCGGCCTCCCACACGCCGCGTTTGACGCCCTCGGCCAGATCGCGCAGGCCCGAGTTGCAGGGGGTGAGTTCCGACCAGGTGTTGCAGATACCGATAATGGGCCGCCCGTCAAAGGCGTGATCCGGGTAGCCCTGGTTCTTCATCCACGAGCGGTGGATGAAGCCATCTTTGTCGAGTTTTCCATACCAATCGGCGCTTCGGCGTTTCTTGGTCATGCGGCTTTCCTTTTGCGGGCCCATTCGGGGATCCAGTCGCCATGCGCGACCAGCATGTCGGTGATCAGCGAGCGGATCTGGCGCAGATCCAGCTCGGCGGCGGTGTGGGGGTCCATCATCGCAGCGTGATAAAGATGCTCGGGCTCTTCATCCAGAAGCGCGCGTACTGTCAGTTCCTGCACATTGATCTGACTGCGCATCAGCGCGATCAGCTGCGGCGGGATATCGGTCACAACGCTGGGCTGGACGCCGTTCATATCCACCAGACAGGGGGTTTCGACAGCAGCGCCCAAGGGCAGTTGCGGGATTTGCCCGGTGTTGGGCAGGTTGCCATAGGCAGTATAAGCTTGGCCGGTGACGATGGCATTCATCATCTCGGCGGCAAACTCGTGGCTTTTGGGCACGTCGATTTCAGCGGCGGCATTCAGGGCCTTGGCCTGCGCCGCCCATTCGGCGCGCTGCTCGACGCAGCGTTTGGGGTATTCATCCAGCGGAATACCAAAACCTTCGATCAGATCGTCGCGCCCGTCCTTGATGAACCAGGGCACATATTCGGCCAAATGCTCCGAGCTTTCGGTGCAGAAATACCCCAGATGCTCCATCACCTCATACCGCACCTTGTTGCCACAGCGTGGCATCAAAAGGGGTGGCTTGGGCAAGGTGCCACCCTGGTATCCCCGGCGCAGCGCAGGATAGAGGTCGCGGCCCTGCGCATCCTCGAGGCGCAGGAAGAACGCCACATGGTTCACACCGGCGACCTTGTAGCGGATGTCGCTCTCGGCCAGGTCCAGATCATGGGCCAGTTCTTGCACGGTGTTTTGCACCGAATGGCACAGGCCCACCTGTTTGATGTGCGGAAACCGCTCGGCCAAGGCCCAGGTGTTGATCGCCATCGGGTTGACGTATTGCATCAACAGGGCGTCGGGGCAGACGGCCTCGATATCTTGTGCGACGGACCACAGGTGCGGCACGGTGCGCAGCCCCCGCATGATGCCGCCGACGCCAAGGGTGTCGGCAATCGTCTGGCGCAGGCCAAAGCGTTTGGGCAGTTCAAAATCGGTGACGGTGCAGGGCTCATATCCGCCGATCTGAAAGGCGGTGGCAACGAAATCCGCCCCCTCGAGCGCGCGGCGTTGGTCGGTGTAGGTCTCAACCCGGGCGCCTGCGCCCATGGTGGCGATCATCTTGCGCGCCACTGCGGCGCTTTCGGCCAGACGATCGGCATCGATGTCCATCAAGGCGATGGTGGCGTCGCGCAGCGCCTCGAAATGCAGCATGTCGCCCACGATGTTGCGCATGAAAATGGTGGACCCAGCCCCGATAAAGGTGAGTTTGGTCATTTGACAGCTCCAAGCGTGAGACCGGCGATAAAGTGGCGTTGCATCATGAAGAACATGGCGACCGGGGGCAGGGCGGCGACGATGCTGCCCGCGCTCATCAGATGATACTGCGCCACGAATTGCGAGTTGAACGAGGTGATCCCGGCGGTCACCGGCTGGGCATCCGGGCCTTGGGTCAGCACGATGGCCCAGAAATAGTCGTTCCAGATGAAGGTGAAGATCAGCACCGACAGCGCCGCAATCGCGGGCTTCATCAGCGGCAGCACGATGTACCAGAAAATGCGCCACTCAGCGATGCCTTCGACCCGGGCGGCCTCGATCAGCTCGAAAGGAAGCGCGCGGATGAAGTTGCGCATGAAAAGCGTGCAGAACCCGGTTTGAAAGGCGATGTGAAACAGAACCAGCCCCAGTTTGGTGTCATAGAGCCCAGCCGAAACCGTCAGGTCGCGCACAGGCACCATCAGGATCTGAAACGGCACAAAGTTCCCGGCGATGAACATGAAGAAAATCAACAGGTTGCCCCGGAAGCGATAGATGCCCAGGGCAAAACCGGTCATGCATGACAGCGCCACGGCACCGATGACCGTCGGCACAGTGATCAGAACCGAATTCAGCATGTAGCGGGGCATATCCGATTCCAGGAACACCTTACCGTAGTTGCTGAAGAACTCGAAGGACGAGGGCAAGCCCCAGTAGTTGCCATTGGTGAAATCCGCCAGCGGGCGGATGGAAAACAGCGCCACGGCGATGAGCGGCAAGAGCCACATGATCAGCGCCAGCGGCACCAGCGCCTGATAGGTGATCTGCGCGCCGCGGCTGCGTTTTTCGATGGGGGTGGGGAACATGTCTGGCTCCTCCTCAATGCCGCGCGGCTTTTTCGTCTTGGTACATCGACCACAGGAAGTAGCCGATGAAGACGAGCATGATCAGGAACAGCACCACCGCGATGGCCGAGCCATAGCCCATGCGGAAGCCATACTCCGACAGCGCCTTTTCGAACATGTAAAAGCTCAGCACCCGGGTCGAGCCAAAAGGCCCGCCGTTGGTCATGATCGAGATCAGGTCAAAGGACCGCAACGCGCCGATGATGGTGACGACAAAGGCGATGAAGGTGGCGGGTTTCAGCTGCGGCAGGATCACGTGCCAGAGCATGCGCCAGCCCTTGGCTCCGTCCAGACGCCCGGCCTCGATCTGCTCGGGGTCCACAGCGTTCAGGCCGGTCAGGTACAAGATCATGCAATAAGCGGTTTGCGGCCAAAGGCCCGCCGCGATGATCCCATAGGTGGCCAGCGTCGGATCGCCCAGAACGTTGATCGGGCCAAGTCCCACGACGCCCAGGACGGCATTCAACAGCCCCTCGCGCGGCAGGTAGAACCAGCTGAACACCAGGCCGACGACAACTTGGCTGATCACGAAGGGAAAGAAAAACAAGGATTTGTAGAGGCGAATGCCCACAATCGTCTGGTTCAGGAACAAGGCGATGAACAGGCCTGCGGGGATTGCCAGCAGATACAGCACCAGCCATTTCACGTTGTTCCACAGCGAGATTTCGAACGCGCGATCGGTTGCCAGTTCGCGATAATTGTCCAGCCCAATATAAGTGGCTTGCCCCAACCCGTCCCAGTCATACAGCGAGATGTTGAAGCTTTGCAGGATCGGGATGATCACATAGGCCAGAAAGAACAGAACGCCGGGCGCCAGAAACAGCAGCGGCGTCAGCGTCATCCGATTGCGCCGGATCCAACTCATGTCGTCATGTGCAGTGGCCATTGGTATCCCCCCGAGTGACCCCGGCGGCTTTTCCGCCGGGGCCGGTTTTGGTTACTTGTAGATGCGCCCGCGCGCGCTCTCGAGCCGGTTCAGGATGTCATCCAGATTGTCCGGGAACACCATGAACTCTTGCAGGCCTTCCATCGCCAGCGCGGCCATTTCGGCTGGGAAATCGCGGTCAAAGAACTGCGCGATCCCGCCGGTGGCGTTGGTCGACAGCATCTCGAACCCCTGTTGCAGGAACTCGTCATCGCCGACAGAGGCGTTGGCGTTGACCGGCAGTTGCCCCAGGCCATCGGCTGCGTTGATCTTGGTCTGCACCTCGGCCGAGGTCACGTATTGCAGGAAGGCGCGCGCCGCTGCCTTGTTCTGGGCATTGGCGGCAATGTGGAAGGTGTCGGTGGGGGCGTCTTCGCCCATGGCGACATCGGCGATCTTGGGGAACTGGTAGAAATCGATCTGATCATCGCCCAATCCCGCCTCGCGCAGATGCGGCACCACAAAGTTGCCCATCAGGTAAGCCGCAGCTTCGCCTTTGAGCATGAAGGGCAGCGCCTCTTGCCAGCTGTAGGTCTGGTGGTTGTCGATGAACGCGCCCATGTCGATCAGCTTGCGCCAATTGGCAAAGGTCTCACGCACGCGGTCGTCGGTCCATTCCACCTCGCCCCGGGCAAGCTGCATGTGGAAATCAAAGCCGTTGGTGCGCATGTTGAGGTAGTCGAACCAGCCGCCGGCGGTCCACAGGAACTTGGACCCGATGGTGTAGCATTTGCGGCCTGAATCGATGATTTTCTGACAGTTAGCGATCTCTTCTTCAAAGGTCGCCGGCTCGCTTAGCCCAAGCTCGTTAAAGATGTCCTCGCGGTAGTAGATGCCCCACTGGTAATAGGTATAGGGCACGCCCCACTGCTTGCCGTCCATGGTCATCGCGCCCTTGACGCTGTCCAGGCCTGGCAGATCGCCGCTGGCGTACATGTCCGAGATGTCTTCGAACAGGCCCGCGCGCACATAGGGGCCCATGCGGTTGGCGGCGTACCAGTTCACCACATCAGGCGGGTTGGCCGTCAACGCGTTGCGGATCTGGCTTTTCCAGGCTTCGCGGTCAACGACTTCCAGCTCGACCGTCAGGGCGGGGTGCTGCTCGTCAAAACCGGCGGCCAGGCCTTCCATCACGGCGCGAGGCGCCGGGTTCGACATGTCCGAAATGATGCGCAGGGTGCCGCTCAGGTCTTCGGCCAGCGCCATCGTTGTCAGGCCCGCGCTCAGCGCGAGCGTCCCAACGGTCGCTTTCAAGGTGTTCAGCATGAAGTTCCTCCCAGATGATGCCGATTTGCTTTTAGTTGGTTTCAAATAATGAAACTTGATATCAGATATTGAAACTATGAGCGTCTTTGGTTACAGCTGTCAATAGTTTCCTCACGAACACGAGGGAGTAGGAGGAGGGCAGATGGGCGCTATGGATACGAGCCCGCAGAACGCGGATGGCACAGTTGGCAAGGCGCTGCACGTGCTGGACATGGTCGCCGCGCATATGCGGCCGGTGCGGTTCAACGACATTCTGTCCGACAGCCCGTACCCAAAAGCGACGCTGTATCGTTTGCTGCAGACACTGACCAATCAGGGCATGCTGAGCTTTGATTCTGACAGCGGCACCTATGCACCCGGCATCCGATTGGTTCGGCTTGCCCACTCGGCTTGGCGACAAAGCTCGCTGGCACCGCTTGCGCGCCCGCATCTGGATGCGCTCTCGTCGCAAGTGCAAGAGACGATTCACCTGGCCCAGCTGGACCGGGGGCAGGTGCTCTATGTCGACAAGCGTAACGCCGCCACCCCGGTCGAGATGTTCTCGCAGGCGGGCAAAGTGGGGCCGGGGTATTGCACCGGGGTCGGCAAGGCGATGATGGCCTTTCTGAATGACGAGGCGCGCGAAGATGCGATCCGGCATCAATCGTATTTCCGCCACACCGAGCATACGCTCACCACACCGGACGCCCTGCGCGCCGAGCTGGACGCCATTCGCAGCCGCGGCATTGCCTATGACCGCGAAGAACATGAGGTCGGGATCATTTGCATTGCCGCGCCGATCCTGTTGCCAGGGGGGCGCATGATCGGCGCGTTGTCGATCACAACTTCGACGCAGCACAAGTCGTTGAAGGATCTGGATCAGCTGGAGCCCATGCTGCAGGCCTGCGCCAACAACATCGCCGGGGCTGCCGAAAACTGGCAGTTCCCGAGCTGACACGAAAAGGGGAGGAGCGCCCATGTCCGGCGTCACGCTGAGAAATGCGGTCAAGAAGTACGGTGACGTACAGGTGATCCACGACATTGATCTGCAGATCGACAATGGCGAATTCTGCGTCTTTGTTGGCCCGTCGGGATGTGGCAAGTCCACGCTGTTGCGGATGATCGCCGGGCTGGAGGAAACCACAAGCGGCGAGATCCGCATAGGCGATCGGGACGTGACACGGATTGATGCCTCGGAACGGGGGGTGGCGATGGTGTTCCAGACCTACGCGCTCTATCCGCATATGACCGTCGAAGAAAACATGGGTTTTGGCCTGAAGATGAACGGGCATCCCAAGGCTGAGATCCGCGAAAAGGTCTCGGAAGCCAGCAGGATCCTTCAACTGGATCAATATCTGAAACGCAAACCCAAAGCCCTGTCTGGCGGCCAGCGACAGAGGGTGGCCATTGGACGCGCCATCGTGCGCGGGCCCGAAGTGTTCCTGTTTGACGAGCCGCTGTCCAATTTGGACGCCGAGCTGCGCGTCGACATGCGCGTCGAAATCGCCCGCCTGCACAAAGAGATCGGCGCGACGATGATTTATGTGACCCATGATCAGGTCGAGGCGATGACACTGGCCGACAAGATTGTGGTCCTGCGCGCAGGTGTGGTCGAACAGGTTGGCAGCCCAATGGATCTGTATAACGATCCCGACAACCGATTTGTCGCGGGCTTTATCGGATCACCCAGCATGAACTTTCTCAACGGCGTGGTTCTGGGTGGGCACGTGCGTGTCCCAGCGCTGGGCGATCGGATGATTTCTGCGGATGTGGCGCTGCCTGCTGAGGGCCAGGGGGTGCTGGTCGGCATCCGCCCGCAGCATTTGACCATCGAAGCGGGCGACGGCGGGGCCACCTTGGATTTGCGCGAGCGTTTGGGGGGTGTTTCCTACGACTATCTGGTCACGGGAACAGGCGAGAAACTGATCGTGGAGAACCGCAACGAGGACACCTTGCCCGAGGGAAGCGCTGTCATCGTGGGCTTTGAGGATCGCGATTGCATGTTCTTTGATGCCCAGACCGAAAAGCGGTGTCGTTAGTCGGGCTATGGATCTGCCGTCTCGCAAAACTCCTGTCTGAACATCTCGACCGATCTCCATCCGCAGCTGTGGTTGGTTCTTGGCGCTTCTGCGGGATATACGCAGTTGGTTGATCTTCAAGACGTCGTGTAGAGGCAGAAGTACCGCGACGATAGGCGAATAGTGAGTATCTGCGCCACCGACGTCACGACGCTTCAACCAGTTTTGTACAGTCTGCTCCTTGGCAACAGTTTCAACCGGGTCGAGGATGGTCTTTCTTGCGAAGCTGACCGGGAAACGCGGCGTGCCATTTGTCTCGAGACGATCAGCGACATCTCCCATGACAGGGACATCTGATCGTTCGAGTGTTTTGGAATTGGGTTTGCCCGCCGCATCGGGAGCGATGGAGCCCAATGGGGGCAGAACTGGTGGGATAGGACGGCAGCCCGGCAGTGCTGGAACTTGGGGCAAAAAAAGTGCTACACGACGCCGTCGACGCTACACTTTGATGCATTGCACCCATAAAGGGGGCCAAATCGTGCACAAGCAAGGAAAACGGTGAATATGGTGGATTCGAAAAACCACGGAAAATCAGGGTTTTCTGCCGTGCGGCGCGCGGCGCGGCTGTCCGTGGCCCCGATGATGGACTGGACCGACCGCCACTGTCGTTACCTGCATCGGCTGCTCAGCCGCGAGGCATTGCTTTATACCGAGATGGTCACGGCGCCCGCTTTGGTGCGCGGCGGGGCTTTGCATTTGTTGGACTTCAGCCCCGAAGAGCATCCTTTGGCCTTGCAACTTGGCGGGTCCGACCCGGTGGAGTTGGCCAAAGCGGCCAAGCTCGGCGCGGATGCGGGCTATGACGAGATCAACCTGAACTGCGGCTGCCCTTCGGACCGCGTGCAATCCGGGACCTTTGGTGCCGTGCTCATGCAGCACCCCCAGCTGGTGGCCGAGTGTGTTGCTGCGATGCGGGATGCGGTGGATGTGGAGGTCACTGTCAAATGTCGTATCGGGGTGGATGATCAGGACCCCGAGATTGTGTTGCCGGATTTTCTGGAACAGATCGGCAAGGCGGGCTGCAACCGCGTAACGATCCACGCGCGCAAGGCCTGGCTCCAGGGGCTCAGCCCCAAGGAAAACCGGGACATTCCCCCGCTGGATTATGATCTGGTCCACCGGATGAAGGCGCGGTTCCCCGAGATGCACATCTCGATCAACGGCGGTATCACGTCGCTGGACCAAGCCAAAGCGCATCTGGATGCGGGCCTGGATGGGGTGATGATCGGGCGCTCGGCCTATCACCAGCCGTCGGACATCCTGTGTGCCGCAGATCCCGAGATTTGTGGCACCGGCACCGCAACGGATCCGGTCGAGATTGTTCACAAGATGGTGCCCTATATCGAGGCGCATCTTGCCGACGGGGGGCGTTTGCACCAGATCACCCGTCACATGCTGGGCCTGTTTGCGGGCCGCCCCGGTGCACGACAGTGGCGCCGGACGCTGTCTGAAGGGGCCGCGCGCAAGGATGCCGGGACGGATGTGCTCCTTCAGGCGCTGGCAAGCGTGACCCCTCTGGCGCAGGCGGGCTGATCGGGCTAGGCAGGGCGAAACGACGAGGGGAAGAGGTCCATGCCGGATACGATGCTGCTGATGCAGATGTTGGGTCTTTTGTTGGTGATCGGCGGGTTTGCCGGGGTTTTGGCGGGGTTGTTGGGCGTAGGCGGCGGAATTGTCCTGGTGCCTGCGTTTTTCTATGCGTTTCAGACGCTTGGATATGGCGGTCCGCAATTGATGCAGATGTGTCTGGCGACCTCGTTGGCGACGATCATCGTGACTTCGGTGCGCTCGGTGCTCAGCCACAACAAGAAGGGCGCGGTGGATTGGTCGATCCTGCGCGGCTGGGGGCCGGGGATCGCCGTTGGGGCAGTCTTGGGTGTTCTGGTGGCAGCCTCGTTGAAGTCGGTGGCGTTGCAGGCGCTCTTTGGCGTGTTGGGGATCGTGATCGGCGCCTACCTGGGGCTGGGCAAGGCCGAATGGCGTCTGGGGCAGGCGATGCCGGGCGGTTTGCGTCGCGCGGTGCTCTCGCCCATGGTCGGGTTCCTGTCGGTGCTGATGGGCATCGGCGGTGGCAGCTTTGGCGTGCCGCTCATGAGCCTTTACAACACACCCATCCACCGCGCGGTGGCCACCGCTGCGGGTTTTGGTGTCATCATCGCGGTGCCCAGTGTTTTGGGGTTCCTGTTTCTTGAGATCGATCCCAGTCAACGCCCGCCTCTGACCGTAGGTGCTGTCAATCTGGTGGCCTTTGGTATCGTTATCTGCATGACGCTGATCACGACGCCCTGGGGCGTGAAGCTGGCCCATGCGATGGACCCTAAGCCGCTCAAGCGGGTCTTTGCGGTGTTCCTGACGCTGGTGGCCCTCAACATGCTGCGAAAGGCGCTTGGGTGGTAACGGGTTTTCACGAACGGGGCTGGGTTCGGTTTCCGGTTGACCCCAATACTCTGGCCTGGGTGCAGAGCGCTCTTCCGGCGGCTCGGGCATCCGTGACCGATCCGGCACATGCGCAATGGCTGGATTGTGAAGGCACCTGGTTTATTGGCGTGGATGCCTTGCCGAACGATCCTTCGGGCCGCGTCGACGGGCAGACCCCGCTGGCGGGTGCGGCCATCGACTTCATCGACCAGGAGTACGGGTTGCAGCCGCTGCACCGTGGCCAGGTCTCGGTCATCTATCCGGGCTACCCAAAGGCCCGCCGAGGAGAGAATGAGGCAGCGTTGCGCTATCGCCGCAACCGGGATGCGGCGCACGTGGATGGGCTGAAACCCTCAGGCCCCGATCGCCGCCGCCATGTTGATGAACCACACAGTTGGATCCTGGGCTTGCCCCTGACCGAAGCCAGTCCTACGGCGGCCCCCATGGTCGTGTGGGAGGGGAGCCACAAGATCATGGCAGATGCCTTTCGCACGGCATTGGCGGGGCATGATCCCGCTGTGATGCATCAGGTGGACGTGACCGAGGCCTATCAGGCCGCCCGCCGCGAAGTGTTCGAAACCTGCCCCCGGATCGAGGTGCATGCGCAGCCGGGCGAGGCATACCTGCTCCACCGTCATTGCCTGCACGGGGTTGCGCCGTGGGGAGATGATGCCACGGCAGGGCCGGATGGTCGGATGATTGCCTACTTCCGCCCGGACATGCAAAGCGGTGTGGCGGGATGGATCGAATCCCCATAACCTTGTCGCATCATTGTGTGAGAGGTTTATTTTTCGATGATTTCCGTAGAAACTCAAAGTGATGGCGCAATTCTGGAAGTGACCGCCTCGGGCACGATTTCCAGTTCCGATTATGAAACCACCCTGGTTCCGGCCATCGAAGCGGCGCTGGCGGATCATGATCAGATCCGGCTGTTGATCCTGGTGGGCGAGGAGTTTTCAGGCTTTGACATGTCCGCCGTTTGGGCTGACACGAAACTGGGTGTCAGCCACTGGCGCGGCTTTGACCGGATCGCGCTGGTCACTGACATGGGCTGGGTGCAGACATCCGCCCGGCTGGCCTCGCCGATGATGCCGTGCCCGATGCAGGTGTTCTCGCTGGAAGGCATCGAAGAGGCGCGCCGCTGGCTGCGCGAGTCGTTGGGCGCGATCCATGTGATCGACCTGGGTGGACCTTGCGTGCAGGTGCGGCTGCTTGGGCAGGTGGACCCGGGCGAATATGCCCAGGCCACTGGCGATCTGGATGCCATGATCCGGGGCAAGCAGGGGTTCCGGCTGCTCATCGACCTGACCGAGTTTGATGGCTGGCAGGGGTTGTCGGCGCTTGATGCCCATTTTCATCTGGGCCGTACCCACGCGCCGTTGCTGGACCGCGCAGCGATCGTTGGCAACAAGGGGTGGCAACACATGGCACAGCGGATCGGCAATCAGCTTATCAAGGCCGACATCCAGTATTTTCCCGAAGAAGACATGGACAACGCAAAATCCTGGCTGGCCGCTGGGTAAGTCGTAAAGCAGCACCGCGATTTGACCGTTGCGGTGCTTGCCTGCCTACAGCTGGAAATGGATGTGATCGTCGTGGCGCGCGGCCCGGCAGCCCTGAAACCTGATCTTTGGGTGTGACAGCTGCATGCGGTCAACCAGATGTGGTTCGACAAAGATCTTGCCGAAGCGCGGGTCACGGGCCAGGGTCTGGACGGCAAAGCGCGTCCTTTCCACATCCAGAGCATAGCTGCGCCACAGCGGCTGCAAGCCATTCAAATCCCACCGCAGGCTCGGCCAGGTCGGCTCACATTGGGTGGGGCCATCTTCAAAGGCGAAATACCCGATGGGAGAGCGGGTGCGTCCCTGCAGGTATCCTCCTTTCCCATCCCGGTAATAGAACGCCAGATCGGCCTTTTCCCCATCGTCATGGGACAGATGCGGCAACAGCGGAAAGCCGGTGACAAAGGGGAAATTGCCATCAAGCAGCAGCGTCGTGGTTCCGGGAAAACGGTCATTTACCTCATTGGCCGTGTCCTTGAGCACCTGCGCCATTTCAGGCGTCACATATGTGCGGTTGAGCGCGCAAAACATCCAGCTTTGAACCTGCAGCGGCCCGTCATCAAGGCAACTGACGGCAACGCGCCCGAACTGTGGGGCGATCCACACGGTCAAAGCGCTGAGCGTGACATAGATCAGCGTAAAGGCCAGCAAGCGCCAGCGGAAAAACAGGGCGGCGATCCAGGCCAGACCGCCGATCTGGGTCAACAGGGTCAGGGCAACAACGACAAACGCGTGTAGGGCAATCCGGAGCATGAAGCAGTTTTCGGACCTAGGTGTTTCGACGCCCCCAACGTTCCGAAGGCACGGAAAATGTCAACGCTTGAGCCGCGTGTTTCGGACCAGTCAGTTCGATAGCCTGTTAGAGGGCAGGCGCCCTGATCAGCGCTTCACCCGAGCAGCACGACCACCGCGACGCTTGGTCAGGCGCGGCGCGCGTTCGGGCAAGTCTTGCATGATCTCGGCGCGCTCGTCGCTGTCCATCTTGGACCAGCGCGTGATCTCGTCGATGGTGCGATAACAACCGGTACAGATGCGTTCGGTGGGGTGCACCACGCAAATCTGTATGCAGGGCGACTCGATCTCGTCGCGTTTCCAGACCATGTCCGTCATATCTGCGTCGGGCTCCGGCAAGGGCTAAGTCAGAAAGCGCATCCGATCGAGCGCTCCTTGCAAGATATACCCGGCCGCGACGTGATCAATCACCTCTGCGCGACGTTTTCGTGTCGTATCCGCCTCAAGAAGTGCTTTTTCTGCCGCAACGGTGCTCAAACGCTCGTCCCAAAACCCAATTGGGAGCTCGGTCAAACGGCTTAGGTTGCGGGCAAAGGCGCGGGTGGATTGGCATCGGGGACCTTCGGTGCCGTCCATGTTGCGGGGCAGGCCCAAGAGGATGCCGCCAATCTCGCGGTCGGTCACGATCTTGAGGAGCTTTTCCGCATCCACACCAAATTTCTTGCGCCGGATGGTTTCCAGCGGGGTGGCCACGGTCAGCATCCGATCGGACACGGCGACGCCAATGGTCTTGTCGCCCAGGTCCAGCCCGGCGAGGGCCGACATCTTGGGCACGGCGGCGGCGAAGTCTTCGAACGCGTCAAAAATCATCCGTCGATCCCTGCGGCACGGGCGGCGGCTTGCAAAAGGGCCACCGCATTGGCGTCGTTACCAAAAACCTGCTGCGCCTCGGCATAAATCGCACGGGCGCGGTCCGTGTCACCCAAAACTCCAAGCGCTTGGATCAGGCGAGCCCATTCGGGCGGCGAGCCGCCTTCGTTCGCCAGCCGTTCTGACAAGCGCTCGACCATGCCGCGCGCCATATCCTGCACCTCTTCGGCGTTCATGTCGCCAGCGGCTTCGATGTCCTCGGCGCTTGGGCCAGCCAGCCCGGGGGTTTCCGGCAAGCGGTAGTCGACCCCGGCGCGGAACGCGAGATCGACGATCTGCGACCGGATCGCGGGTACCCATGGCGCATCGCTTGGGCTTTCGCGCAGAGTCTCTTCCCAGATGCGAAAAGCGATGTCGGGACGACCGGTTTGCGACAGGCTGAGGCCGTAGTAATAGCGCGCAGGCCCATGTCTCGGGTCGCGCTCCAGGGCGGTTTCCAGCACCGCCTCGGCCTGGGGCGAGACATAGCCGCCAGCGGCCAGGATCATCATCTCGGCCTGTTCGGCATAGTCCTGTGCGCTGGCTTGGGCCCCCAAGATCTCGATCACGCGGGCCTTGGCCTCATACGCGGCCTTGTGGTTGCCGCTGTTGGCCTCGTGCTGGGCCAGCAGAACCTGACCTTGCAGATCATCGGGGCGTTTCTTGACGGTCTCGCGCAGTTGCTCGATCAGCTCGGCATAGCCGGGATCAAGCTCGGGTTTCGGGATCGCGGGCATACGCTCTTCTGCGCGGGCTTGATCGGGGCGGTTTTCACGCGCCTCTTGCGCCAGTTCGACGCGCAGCGACAGGGGCAGGTCGCCATAGCCCGGCGCACCCAGGTCGCGGTAAATGAAAAAGGCACCTACGACGATAATCGCCGCAACACTGCCTGCCACCAGGGTCGTCAGGGTACGGGGCTGCCCGCCGCCCTCAACTTCGGCCTGCATCTGCGCATCCGCGGCCAGAATGCGGCGCGAGATTTCGGTCCGGATGCGTTCGGCATCGCCTTCGGCAATCACGCCACGCGCCAGATCCCGATCCACGCCTTTAAGCTGATCGCGATACACCTGCAAATCATAGGCCGCTGCCGGGGTCTGTCCGCTGCGCGTGCGCAGCAAGGCCAAGAGCAGCAGGCCGGTCACGGCAAGGGCCATCACTGCAATGAGGATCCAAAACGTCATGGGGTCTCCGATGTCACCTGCCTTTCATCTATCCCTGTCAGACCCGAGGCAAAAGGGGCAAATGGCCGCTGCGTGTCGCAATGTCGGATACCATGTCGCAACTGCGCATTATTGCGGCGGAACGCGGCGTGGCTAAAATGGTTGTGCACGGCATATCTGCGACAACCTACGAACCGGATGGATTCGCTCATGAAACATTACTCAGCCTTTGCTGTGGCGCGAGAGGCCTTGCGCTATCACACCGGATGGGAGCGCGCCTGGCGCTCGCCGGAGCCCAAGAAACGCTATGACGTGATCATCGTCGGTGCGGGTGGTCATGGTCTGGCCACGGCATATTACCTGGGCAAGAACTATGGCATCCAGAATGTGGCCATTATCGAAAAGGGCTGGCTGGGCGGCGGCAATACGGGCCGTAACACCACCATCATCCGTTCGAACTATCTGCAGGATCCGTCGGCCGCGATCTATGAAAAGGCGCGCGACCTCTATGAAGGGCTGAGCCAGGACCTTAACTATAACATCATGTTCAGCCCGCGCGGCGTCATGATGCTGGCCCAGACCCAGCACGAGATCCGCGGCTATCAGCGCACCGCGCATGCCAACGCCCTGCAAGGGGTCAAGACCGAGTGGATCACGCCGGAACGCGTGAAAGAGCTGGTGCCGATCATCAACCTCGAGGGTCCGCGCTATCCGGTTCTGGGCGCGCTCTGGCAGGAACGCGGCGGCACCGCGCGCCACGATGCGGTGGCCTGGGGTTATGCCCGCGCCTGTTCCGCCATGGGCATGGACATCATCCAGAAATGCGAAGTCACCGGCGTGCGCTCGGAAAACGGCCACGTTGTGGGCGTCGACACCACCAAAGGTGCCATCGACTGTGACAAGTTGGGCATCGTGGTTGCGGGTCACTCGGGCCAGCTGGCCGAGATGGCGGGCTTCCGTCTCCCGCTAGAGGCGATTGCGCTGCAGGCGCTGGTGTCCGAGCCGATCAAACCCTGCATGGACGTGGTCGTGATGGCCAACACCGTGCACGGCTACATGAGCCAATCCGACAAGGGTGAGATGGTCATCGGCGGCGGCACCGACGCCTTCAACAACTACACCCAACGCGGCTCGTTCCATCATATCGAGGAAACCGTGCGCGCGCTGGTCGAAACCTTCCCGATGATCTCGCGCCTGAAGATGCTGCGCCAGTGGGGCGGTATCGTGGACATGACCGGCGACCGCTCGCCGCTGATCTCGAAAACCCCGCTGGGTGGCTGTTTCATCAACGGCGGCTGGGGCACGGGCGGCTTCAAGGCCATTCCGGGTTCGGGCTGGGGCATGGCACAGCTGATGGCCACGGGCCATTCGCCGTTGACCGAAGCCTTCTCGCTCGACCGCTTCAAAGAGGGCCGCTTCATCGACGAAAGCGTTGCTGCTGGGGTTGCCCACTAAGGTTTGGATGTCTGGCGCGGCTTTGGGCCCGCCGGACGCCAAGCACGACTGAATTCGTGCAGGCCTTCGCGGCCTGCCACCGAACTGAACATGTAAGGATGATCACATGCTGACCTTGCGTTGCCCCTATTGCGGCGTGGATGCCGATGAAACCGAACTCCAAGCCGGTGGCGAAGCGCATCTCAAGCGTTATGGCCCAGGCTCGACCGAGGACGAGTTTCACGACTATCTTTTCACGCGTGAAAACCCCAAGGGCGTGCATCTGGAACGCTGGCGCCACGCTGCGGGTTGCGGCAAGTGGTTCCATGCGGCGCGCTGCACCGCCACGCTCGAGGTTTTTGGCACCTACACCGCCCAGACCGGAGAGCCGACACAAGAGATCAAGGACGCCATCAGCGCCAAGCGCCCCGGCTGGAGCTGGAGAGAGTTTTCGTGAGCCTTCATCTTTTCAAAAATACTCCCGCCGGAGGCTCTCACGCCTCCTCCTGCGAAAGGGTCTGATCCATGAGCACGCGTCTGCAAAAACAAGGCCGTCTGATTGACCGGTCGAAACAGATCACCTTTAAATTCAACGGCACCACCATGCGTGGGTTCGAGGGCGACACGCTGGCCTCGGCCTTGATGGCCAACGACCAGATGATGATGGGCCGTTCGTTCAAGTACCACCGCCCACGCGGTGTGGTTGCCAGCGGTGCCGAAGAACCCAACGCTCTGGTGGGCCTGGGCGAGGGGGCGCGGTTCGAGCCGAACCAGCGCGCCACCACCACCGAGCTGTTCGAGGGACTGACTTCGATCTCACAGAACCACTGGCCGAACCTGGAATTTGACGTGGGCGCGGTGAACACGGCGCTGGCGCGGTTCCTGCCTGCCGGCTTCTACTACAAGATGTTCATCCACCCGCAGCCGTTCTGGAAACACGTGTACGAGCCGATCATTCGCCGCTCGGCCGGTCTGGGCAAGGCGCCGGACAAGGAAACCAAGGACGCCGACACCTATGAGCATTTCTATGCTTTTGCAGATGTTATGGTCGTGGGCGGCGGTGTTGCCGGTCTGCAGGCAGCCAAGGCCGCCGCGCAATCGGGCGCCAAAGTTCTGCTGGTCGAACAGACCGCTCATTGGGGTGGCCGTGCGCCGGTTGATGGCGGCACTATTGATGGCATGGAGCCGGGCGCTTGGGTCGAGCAGACCCTGGCGGAACTGCAGGCGATGGACAACGTCACCTTGCGCGCCCGTACCATGGGTGCAGGCGTCTATGACCACGGCTATGCCCTGGCGTATGAGCGTCTGACCGACCACACACCGGGTGTACAAGGCCCCCGTCACCGTCTGTGGCGCGTGCGCGCCAAGCAGATCGTCACCGCAACCGGTGCCATCGAACGCCCGTTGTCGTTCGCAGGCAACGATGTGCCTGGCGTCATGCTGGCCTCGGCCATGCGCGACTATGTGGTGAACTGGGGCGTGACCCCGGGCCAACGCGTGATCGTGGCAACCAACAACGACGACGCCTATCGCACCGCGATCATCCTGAAAAAGGCCGGTGTTGACGTGCTGCGCGTGATCGATGCGCGCACCTCCGGCGGTGGAGCCTTGGCGGATGAGGCGCGCAGCCTCGGCATTCGTGTCGATCCGGGCAAGGCAATCGCCAAGGTCAAAGGCGGCAAGCGGGTCAAGAAGGTTGCGATCTGCAATCAGGACGGCATCGGCGGTGCGCGCGAAGAGGTGGCCTGCGATGCGGTCGCCATGTCGGGCGGCTGGTCGCCGGTTGTGCACCTGTGGTCGCACTGCGGCGGCAAGCTGATCTGGGACGACGCGCAGGCGCATTTCCGCCCCGATCCCGCACGTCCGCCTCTGGGTGCGGATGGCAACGGGTTCGTGGTTCCCGCAGGTGCGGCCAACGGGCCGGTTTCGCTGGGTGAGGTTCTGGCGGATGCGCAGACAGCGGGCGAGGCGGCAGCAAACGCGGCAGGCTTTGCGCCCAAGACCGCGGATGCACCGAAGGGTGAGGTCGAGGTTGAACTGCCGATGGAACCCGTTTGGCTGATGCCCGCCAACGCCGACACGCCGTTGCGCATGAAAGCCTGGTTGGACTTCCAGAATGACGTCAAGGTCTCTGACGTGCAGTTGGCTGCGCGCGAAGGCTATGAGAGCGTTGAACACACCAAGCGTTACACCACGTTGGGCATGGCGACTGATCAGGGTAAGTTGAGCAATATCAACGGCCTTGCGACACTTGCTAAAGCTCTGGGTGAGGATATTCCGCAGGTCGGTACCACCACGTTCCGCCCACCGTACACCCCGATCTCGATGGGGGCCATCGGTGGCGAGGCGCGCGGTGAAGTGTTCCAACCGATCCGCAAGACGCCGATCCATGACTGGAACGATGCCAACGGTGCGGATTGGGAGCCGGTGGGTCACTGGCGCCGTCCCTTTGCCTATGTCCGTCCGGGCGAAGGTGTGCACGACGCAGTCAACCGCGAAGTCAAGAACGCACGTGAAAACCTTGGTCTGCTTGATGCCTCGACCTTGGGTAAGATCATCGTCAAGGGCCCGGATGCAGGCAAGTTCCTGGATATGATGTACACCAACATGATGTCGAACCTGAAACCGGGCAAATGCCGCTATGGCCTGATGTGTTCGGAAAACGGCTTCCTCATCGACGACGGCGTTGTCGCCCGCATCGATGACGACACCTGGCTGTGTCACACCACCACCGGCGGGGCCGAGCGGATCCATGGCCACATGGAAGAATGGCTGCAGACCGAATGGTGGGACTGGAACGTCTACGTCGCCAATGTGACCGAGCAATACGCGCAGATCGCGGTTGTCGGCCCGAACGCCCGCAAGGTGCTGGAAAAGCTGGGCGGCATGGATGTCAGCGACGCGGCGATCCCCTTCATGGGTTGGGCCGACGGCAAGATCGGCGGGTTCGACTGCCGCGTCTATCGCATCTCGTTCTCAGGTGAACTCAGCTGCGAGATCGCGGTTCCGGCAAGCCAGGGTCTGGCCTTCTGGGAAGCGCTGCTGGAGGCAGGCAAGGAGTTCGGCGTGATGCCATACGGCACCGAAGCGCTGCACATCCTGCGGGCCGAGAAAGGCTTTATCATGATCGGGGACGAGACCGACGGGACCATTATCCCGCAGGACTTGGGCCTGAACTGGGCGATCTCGAAAAAGAAAGAGGACTTCCTGGGCAAGCGCGCGCAACAGCGCAGCCACATGACCGACCGCAACCGCTGGAAGCTGGTGGGCCTGGAAACCGTCGATGGCTCTGTCCTGCCGGATGGCGCCTATGCGGCGGGCGAGGGCGTCAATGCCAACGGTCAGCGCAACGTGATTGGGCGGGTGACCTCGACCTATTACTCGGCCAACCTGGATCGTGGTATCGCCATGGGTCTGGTGCTGCACGGCCCCGACCGTATGGGCGAGGTGATCGAGTTCCCGGGAACCGACGGCAAGATCTACAAAGCAAAAATCGTGGACCCTGTGTTCTACGACAAGGAAGGGAAGAAGCAGAATGTCTGATCCCGTAAGCGCACTGAACCATGTCTCATATGTGGGCATCGCCCGCGTCGAGGAAACCGGTCTGCAAGGCATGATCACCCTGCGTGGTGATCTGTCCTCGGCCGCCTTGGGCAAGGCCGTAAAGGCCGCCACCGGTCAGGAGGTCCCGGATGTGCGCCGCGCAGCCGTAAGCGGCGACAGCGGCGCCTGCTGGATGTCGCCCGACGAGCTGCTGCTGCTTGTTCCTTATGCCGAGGTCGAGGCCAAGCTGGCAGCCCTGAACGAGGCGCTGAAAGGCGAACATGCTTTGGCGGTCAACGTCTCGGACGCGCGTGCTGTGTTCAAGGTTTCGGACGGCCCCACGCGAGAGGTCATGGCCAAGCTGGCGCCTGCCGACCTGTCGCCCGGCGTGTTCGAGCCCGGCGAAATCCGCCGTACGCGCCTGGCCCAGGTGGCCGGTGCGTTCTGGATGGAAGAAGACGGTTCATTCCGCGTCATCTGCTTCCGCTCGACCGCGGACTATGTGTTCAAACTGCTCAGCGTTGCGGCACAGCCTGGCAGCGAAGTTGGAGTGTTCTGAAGCGTCACAATAAAGAAGTTACCGCGTAACTCACGGTGAGGGAATTTTTTGCCCTCACCGGTTGATTGTGAAAAAGGAAAAAAATAGGGTGCCCCAAAAAGGACCCCTATTTTGCTCAAATCAACGATATTTCTAGCAGCGTGTATTTTTGCAGGTTGTACTGCAAGTGCGGACACACAGTTCGACTGCCAGTTTCTGACTAAAGGCAATGACCGCTTGTCTGCGTCGTCTTTTGCACCTGATCGCGTCATCGTGTTGTTGGCGGACAGTGGATCATCCAAAGTCATAGACCCGATTATCAACCTCGTGTACAGCAAGCCAATTGCAGCAGTGGTTAATGAGAGCAGCCGAGGAAAGTTGACTGTTTCGTGGGAGGTAAAAGACATCCCCACCACTGGAACCAGCAAGATTCATGCAAGCTATGTGATGCGTATTCAACCAACCAAGAAGTCAGCAACAATGCGGGTTTGGCTGAACGGTTATGACAACGACATTACCTCCAAGGGGACATGTAAGACCCAATAATTGGGTGATTCAACCATCGGTAAGCTAAAGCGCACAGGCGCAATTGTGCCTAACGCGCTGAATGTCGAATAATTGCCGCCGTTAACCCTTGAACACGTAGCTGCCAAAGCGGGTCAACTCTTCGTTCGAAGTCCATTCCTCGGGCTGTACAGGCCTGCCACTGTCATCTGTACAACTGTCATAAAAGGACAGCGACGACATGAGCTGCCGAGTTTGCTCAACCCGCGTGCCTTCATCCAGATATGGCGCGTGGGTCGACAGATAAAAGGTAGGTCGGTGCTCTTTCAGCCAAGGCAGCAGTGTGGGCAAAACACTGTACTCTGCGCCTTCAATGTCCATCTTGACCAGGGACACGCGCGACAGGTCGTTGGCGCTTGCAAACTGATCCCAGCTGATGGTTAAGGCGTCCGTTCCATGGGTGCCATCATTCAGCAGGGACGAGGTGGAATCGCCCGCCTCACCATGCATCGAGGCCATGCGAGTGACGCCAAAGCTGTCTGACAACGCCACACCAAAAGCCGACACGTTGCGGATGTCGTTGAGTTCCAGGTTCCACAACAGATGACGCAAGGCCACCGGGTCGGGTTCAAAACACATCACCCGGCGGGCTTTGCGCGCACCATAGAGAACGGTGGGTCCGATCCAGGCGCCAATGTCCAGGTAATCGCTGTCGGCGTTCAGGTACCGATCAAGGATGGCAAAGGTCTCGGGTTCCCATGTGCCGGCCGAGGCCTTGCGCCAGAATTTCGAATGATAGGGGTCCAGGCGAAAGGGTTCACCGTTTAGGTTCCCCGCGTAAAACCCGCGGGCGCGATAGACCATTTTGCGGAACTTTGTCAGCATTGCCCTGCCTCCGGGGTTGTTTTCTTGTCTCGGCCCTTGACCTGCGGGCGTGGTCAAAGCATGTAACCTTGGGAACCGCAACATTAATATTTACAGGGGGCCACCATGGCTTTTGAACTTCCTGATCTTCCTTACGCACACGACGCTCTGGCTGCCAAGGGCATGTCGGCGGAAACTCTGGAATATCACCACGACCTGCACCACAACGCCTATGTCACCAACGGCAACGCCGCGATTGCTGGCACCGAGTGGGAAGGCAAGTCGATGGAAGAGATCATCGTCGGCACCTATGACGCCAATGCTGTTGCGCAAAACGGTATCTTCAACAACATTAGCCAGCTGTGGAACCACAACCAGTTCTGGGAAATGATGGGCCCGGGCGAAAGCGCGATGCCGGGCGAGCTGGAAAAGGCTCTGGTCGAGAACTTTGGCTCGGTTGACGAGTTCAAATCGCAGTTCGCCGCTGCCGGTGCCGGTCAGTTCGGTTCGGGCTGGTGCTGGCTGGTCAAGAACGCGGACGGTTCGCTGGCTGTGACCAAGACCGAAAACGGCGTCAACCCGCTGTGCTTCAACCAGACCGCTCTGCTGGGCTGCGACGTGTGGGAGCACTCCTACTACATCGACTTCCGCAACAAGCGCCCGGTTTACCTGTCGAACTTCCTCGACAACCTGGTGAACTGGGAAAACGTTGCCTCGCGCATGTAATCGCGAATGACGCGAAGAGGTTTTCTTCGGGGCCTGCTGGCGGTGACGCTGGCAGGCCTTTTTGCTGCCTTCTACGGGTTCTTCATCGAACCGGCGCTGCGGCTGCGGGTCAGACGGTGGCGGATCAGGCGAGCGGGCTGGACGGCCCCACCGCTCAAGATCGTTGTGCTGTCCGACCTCCACGTGGGTGAGCCCTTTGTTGGCCTCAAGCGTATTCGCCAAATCGTCAAGCGCGTCAATGCCTTGGATGCCGATCTGGTTTTGCTGCTTGGGGACTATGCCGCCGGGCACAAGTTCGTCACCGAACCTGTCAATATCGCAGACCTCGCCCCAATTCTGGCGGAATGCCGTGCCCGACATGGCGTCTATGCGGTGTTGGGCAATCACGACTGGTGGGATGATCTGGGCGCGCAGCGTCGCGGGGGCGGGCCGAACCTCTATGCCCAAGCGCTTTCGGCGCAGGGCATTCACGTGCTGTCGAACCAGGCAATTCGCCTGGAGGGGCCGGATATCTGGCTGGCCGGGCTCGAAGATCAGCTCGCCATCCGGCGCAATGGCCGATGGGCCGGATTGGATGATCTGCCGGGCACCTTGGCCCAGATCACCGATGAAGCGCCAGTTGTCCTGATGGCGCATGAGCCCGATATCTTTACCCGCGTGCCGGATCGGGTGGCACTGACCCTGTCGGGGCACACCCACGGCGGACAAGTACGCCTGTTAGGTTGGTCCCCCGTTGTCCCGTCGCGATTTGGCAACCGCTATGCCTATGGACATGTGCGCGAAACGGGGCGCGATCTGGTGGTTTCCGGCGGTATTGGTTGTTCGATCATGCCAGTGCGGTTCGGTGTGGTGCCAGAGATTACGGTGATCGAGGTTACGTCAGATCAAAGCGCAGGAGCGTGATCTATTTCTGGACAAAACACGTTGCTTTGTCATCTTTGTCTGCAAGCGTCGGTTGTGTGAATGGCCTAGAGAATCTGCAATGACTGAGAATTCCAGGGCAACACTTCCGCCCATCGAACGATTTGAGCATGTTTTCGGACAAAGAAGGCCCCTACGGTGGTTCGCCTTTTCCATGGCTGCGTTGGTTTTGAACCTCTATTTGATGTGGCCGTCATGGCCCCTGACTTGGCCAGAAACGATCGTGGGAGGAGTTACTCTGGTATGTGTCTGCTTGTCGTCGCTCTGCTTGGTGGCATGCGTTTGGATCATCTTCAAGGAACTCCTGCGTCGCAAACGCGGGCAGCTGTTGCCGCCACTGGAGCAAGTCGAAGTGGTGGTCGAAAGCTCTGGTATCTTTCATATCTCTCAGGATGTTACGGGGCATATTGCATGGAATGCAATCTTGTCCGTCGACGAGCGTGAGGGCATGTACTTTCTGCAAGTGAAAAAAGAAGGCGGAATCGGATCAGCGGTCATCGCTCCGTGGGTTTTTGATCAAGATGAACGCGCCCGTGTGTTTGCCATAATGGATCACTATTTGCCCGGATGGCAGAAAATGAAGCCTGTCTGACGCAGGCCGGTGCTCGCTTGGGGCTATCTTGCCGCTCAGGAACAAGGCATTCTGACCGTCAGGAGGATATCATTCATGAACCAGATGACGGCTGGGCCCTTGGTGGCGGAAACCTTGGAACAAGGTGTGCTGACCCTCACTCTGGGCCGCGCGCCTGCGCACCCGCTCTCGCGAGAGATGATCGGAGCGCTTCACGACGCAATCCTGCGGGCCGGTCAGGCAGAGGATGTCCGGGTGATCGTCATCCACGGGCCCGGGCGGATCTTCTGTGCGGGCCACGACCTGAAAGAGATTGCGCGCCACCGGGCGGATGCGGATGAGGGGCGGGCTTATGTCGAAGATCTGTTTCAAGCCTGCTCACAGATGATGCTGGACATCACCCAAAGCCCCAAGCCGACGATTGCCATGGTCGAAGGGATCGCCACGGCGGCAGGGCTGCAGATGGTGGCGGCCTGTGATCTGGCATATGCCTCGGCTGATGCCACATTCTGTCTGCCTGGAGTTCAAAATGGTGGGTTCTGCACCACTCCTGCGGTGGCGGTTTCGCGCGCCATCGGGCGCAAGGCGGTGATGGAGATGGCCCTGACCGGGGCTGTCTATGAGGCCAATTGGGCCTTGGCCGCAGGGCTGATCAACCAGATCCTGCCATCCGACCAACTGCCTCAGCACGTTCATGATCTTGCAACGACACTGGCAACCCGCGTGCCGGGCCCGGTCAGCAAGGGCAAACAGACCCTGCACCAGCACCTCGACCTGCCGCTACGCGAGGCTTATGACCTTGCCACCCCGGTCATGGTCGATCATTTCATGGATCCCGCCCGAAGGCGGTTCGATTGGAATGCCTGAGGCCCTTGCCATCCCCGCAAAGCCCGGTCACATCTGACGGGCAGAGAGGGGACCCCAGATGAGCCAGACATTGAGCGGCGTTTTGGCCATGATCACCTCATGCGTGGTTTGGGGCCTGTCGCCGATCTATTACAAACTGCTCGATCACGTGCCCCCGGCCGAGTTGCTGTCGCATCGCACCCTGTGGGCCGTGGTGTTTTTTGCTGTGCTGCTGCTCTTGCAGGGCCGGATGAGCGAGTTGCGCCAAGCCTTGCGCGGTCGCAAACAGGTGCTTCTTTTGTTCGCGGCCTCGCTCATGGTGGCGACGAACTGGTTCTGCTTCATCCTGTCCATCCAGATCGGCAAGACGACCGAGGCCTCGTTGGGTTACTACATCTTTCCGTTGATGGCGGTGCTGATCGCGCGGTTCTGGTTTGCCGAGCAGCTGGCCATGGGGCAGTGGCTCGCGGTGGTCTTGGCGACACTGGCGGTGGTGATCCTGACCTGGGGGCTGGGTGTAGCGCCCTGGATCGCATTGTTCATCTCGACCACCTTTGCGCTTTATGGGGCGATCAAAAAGGGGTTGTCTTTGGGGCCGGTGATCTCGGTCACGGCTGAATTCCTGTTGGTCCTGCCGCTGTGGCTGATGGTGATGGGCTGGTTTCATCTGCAGGGGCAGGGGAGCTTTGGTGCCGATCTGACCACCAGCCTGCTGCTGATGGTGTCGGGTCCTTTGACGGCCGTGCCGCTGATCCTGTTCAGCTATGCTGCGCGCCGTGTGGCGCTTTCGACCCTTGGGTTGCTGCAATACATCAACCCGACGCTGCAATTCCTGTGTGCGGTTGTGATTTTTGGCGAGCCCTTTTCACAGTGGCATGCCATCGCCTTTCCCTTGATCTGGGTGGCGCTTGCGGTCTTTTCGGTCTCGGCCTTGCGTCAGGACAGGGCTTCGCGCAAGGCGGCCATGGTGGTTTCGGGGGTTTCAACCCACGTCACAAAATCACCCAAGGATGCGTCGGCAAAGCCCTGATCCATGGTTTGATCCATCAGATCACGCAATTTGTCCCAATAGCCGTTCACATTCATCACCAAAATGGGTTTGTCGTGCAGGCCCAATTGGCGCCAGGTCAGCGCCTCGAAAAACTCGTCCAACGACCCTGGGCCACCGGGCAACACGACCACCGCATCGGCATTCATGATCATAACCTTCTTGCGCTCGTGCATCGTCTCGGTCACGACAAAGCTGGTGAGATCGGTCTTGCCCACTTCGCGGTCCAAAAGATGCGTCGGGATGACGCCAAACGTGTCGCCGCCTGCGGCCTGGGCCGCGCGCGCAACGGCTCCCATCAGCCCCACATCACCAGCGCCGTAAACCAGTCTCCAGCCTTCGTTCGCGAGCAGTGTGCCAAAGGTTTCAGCGGCCTGTGAATACGCAGGCATTGCTCCGAAGCGCGATCCGCAATACACACAGACGGATTTGACAGTCATGGGCAAGCCTTTCAGGTGGAATGAAACTCGTGTTTTAACCCCTGATAGCGGGATTGCATGGCTGGCTCAACTGCGCGGTTGCTGGTCTGGGATGGGGCCCGGATCATGTGCCGTGGATGGGGAAGGAAGAACATGGCAGCGAGTGCCGGAGCTGGAGGGCTGAGCGCCCTTGGATGGGTCGTTGTGGCAGGCGGCGTTGCCGTTGCTGGGGCTGCAGGCCTATATTTTTCAGGGGTTTTGAAGCCAGAACCCGAAGTTGAGCAGGTGACCGTGGCCGAGCCCAAGCCGGACCCTGCGCCTGTGCAAGCTGCCGAACCGGTCAAGACCGAGCCAGAGCCGCCCGCGCAAACAGAAAGCGCCGATCCCAAACCGGCCGAGGACCCCGAGCAAACGGCACAATCGCAGGCACAGCCTGACGCCGAGGCCCCCGAATCTGAACAAGCCGCCGACGCCACGGACACGCCCGAGGCTGCGCCTGAGCCCGAACAGACTGTTGATGCCGAGCCGGAAGTGGCCGTGAACCCCGAGCCGGAGGCAGAGCCTGTCGCGGAAGAAGAACCCCAAGCGGCTCCTGAACCGGTTGTACCGGCATTGGCGGCGCCGTCGCTTGATACGATCCGTATCGAACCCGATGGATCGGCCATTCTTGCAGGTAAAGCGGCACCGGGTAGTGAATTGTCTGTCCGGTTGGACGGGGCCGAAATCGAACGCGCCCAGGTTGATCGCAGCGGCGCATTTGCCCTGTTCCTGACCCTGCCGTTCAGCGATGCACCGCGTGGCCTGAGCTTGATCGCCGAATTGGACGGTCAAACCGCGCGGTCAGACGACTATTTGCTGGCGGCGTTGCCGAAGCCGCAACCGGTGCAAGTGGCCGAAGCCGAGGTTGAAGTCGTGCCTGAGGAAACGGCGCCCGTTGCTGAAAAGCCCGAGGCTGACCCTCAGCCCGAGGAGCAAACTGCATCGGTGGAGCCAAAGCCAACCCCCGCCGAGGACACCGTCGAACCCGAAGCGCCGCAAGTGACAGAGGCAGAGGCTGAGGCTGAGGCACCTGCCGATCCGGCTCCTGTTGCGCAAGAGGTGGAGACAACGGTCGCCGACGCACAAGAGGCTGCGCCTGAGCCGGTTCAAGTGACAGAGGCCGATCCGGTGGCTGACCCCGAGCCGGTTCAACAGACAGAACAGGTGGCCAGCACAGAGGTGCCGACCGAGGAGGTGGCGGAAGAAACCGTTGCGCAGGCCGTGACCGATGCGCCTGCAAAAGCGCCTGACACCACTGAAACCGCGAGCGCGGAGACCGAGCCTGAGCCTGACACTACGGAAACCGCGACGAATGAAACGGCCCCCGAGCCCGAAGAGACCGTCCAAGAAGAACCGCGTGCCGTTGCCATCCTGAAATCGGACGAAAAGGGCGTGGAACTCGTTCAGGCCCCAACGTCTGCTGAACCAGATGTCGAAACGCAGATCGCTTTGGACACCATCGGTTATTCCGACGCAGGCGACGTGCAACTGACGGGCCGAGCCACGCAAGGCGCGCTTGTGCGGGTCTATCTGAACAATTTGGCGGTCTCGGACGTTGTTACCGACACCGACGGCCGTTGGCGCGGAGAGCTGGATGACGTGACCCCCGGCATCTATACGCTGCGCGTCGATGAACTGGGTCCAGGTGACGTGGTGCTCAGCCGCCTGGAAACCCCGTTCAAACGCGAGGCGCCCGAGGTGTTGCAACCCAAAGAGCCCGAACCCGGGATTGCCCCGGAAACGCCCGCGATCCGTGCGGTCACGGTGCAAAAGGGCGACACGCTTTGGGCCATCTCGCGTGAACGCTATGGCGACGGTGTGCTCTACGTCAAAGTGTTCGAGGCCAACCGGGGCGCCATTCGCAATCCGGATCTGATTTATCCAGGACAGGTGTTCAATATCCCGGAATAGCGTTGCATTCCGGCACGATAGAACCATCATGTCAGGCGTAAACAAAACAAAGGCAGGCCATGCGACGCAGTGCGCCCACCCATTCTGACGACACAGTGTCGGACGCCGAACGCCGATCGGGCTGGCGCACGATACGCAAGGTGGCACCGTATCTGTGGCCGGACGGAGAGGGCTGGGTAAAGCGCCGGGTCGTCCTGGCCATGGTGATGCTGATCTGCGCAAAGGTCATCGCCGTCTACACGCCGATCCTTTACAAAGGCGCGGTCGACAGCCTGGCGGGAGAGGGCGTGCCGCCCCTGGCCTTGGGTGCTGTTGGATTGACCGTGGCCTATGGCGTGGCGCGGATGATGACAGTGGGCTTTCAACAGCTGCGGGACGCGATCTTTGCACCGGTGGGCCAGCGCGCGCTCCGGGCTTTGGCTTTGGAAACCTTCCGCCACATTCACCGCCTGTCGATGCGCTATCACATCACGCGCAAGACCGGGGGCCTCAGCCGCATCATCGAGCGTGGGGTCAAGGGCGTCGAGTTTCTGCTTCGCTTCATGCTCTTTTCCATTGGGCCCCTGATCCTGGAACTGATGATGATCGCTGTGGTTCTGCTGTGGTTGTTCGATGTCTGGTATCTGGTGATCGTGGCCGTCACCATCGCGCTTTACATCTGGTTCACCTTTGCCGTCACCGAATGGCGGGTAAAGCTGCGCCGCGAGATGAACGACCAGGACACGGACGCCAACCAAAAGGCGATTGACAGCCTGTTGAACTTTGAAACGGTCAAATACTTTGGCGCCGAAGAGCGCGAGGCGCTGCGGTATGACATGTCGATGCGGGCCTATGCACGCGCTGCGCTCAAGACGTCGTATTCGCTGGCGTTCTTGAACTTTGGCCAGTCGCTGCTGATCACCGCCGGTCTTGTGGGCGTCATGGTGCTGGCCGCTGTTGGGGTTCAAGGCGGCAGTCTGACGGTGGGCGATTTCGTTATGGTCAACGCCTATATGATCCAGATCACCGTGCCGTTGAATTTCCTGGGCACTGTCTATCGCGAAATCCGGCAATCGCTGGTGGATATGGGCGAGATGTTCGACCTGCTCGAACAACCGTCCGAGGTGTCCAACAAACCCGGCGCCAAGGCCCTGCAGATCAACGGCGGAGAGATCACGCTGGACAACGTGCGGTTCGGCTATGACGCGGACCGCGAGATCCTGAAAGGCGTGTCGTTGACGGTGCCTGCGGGCAAGACCGTGGCGGTCGTTGGCTCTACCGGGTCTGGCAAGTCCACCATCGGGCGGCTGTTGTTCCGCTTCTACGACGTGACTGGCGGCGCGCTGAGGATCGACGGGCAGGATGTACGCGACGTGACGCTGTCCAGCCTGCATGACGCCATTGGCGTGGTGCCGCAGGACACGGTGCTCTTCAACGACACGATCCGCTACAACATCGCCTATGGCCGGGAAAATGCCACGCAGGACGATGTAGAGGAGGCTGCGCGAGCGGCGCAGATCCACGACTTCATCAAAGGGTTGCCCGAAGGGTACGACACCAAGGTGGGTGAGCGGGGGCTCAAGCTGTCGGGCGGTGAAAAGCAGCGGGTGGGCATCGCGCGCACCTTGCTCAAGAACCCGCCGATCCTGCTGTTGGACGAGGCGACCAGTGCGCTGGACACCGAGACCGAGCAGGAGATCAAGGAGGCGCTTGCGCGTGCGGGAAAAGGGCGTTCGGTGATCACCATTGCGCACCGCCTGAGCACCATCGCCGAGGCCGACCTGATCGTGGTCTTGGACCAGGGCAAGATCGTGGAACAGGGCACTCATGATGCGCTGCTGACGGCCAGGGGCCGCTATGCGCAGCTGTGGAACCGGCAACAGGCCGACGCTGACGTGGCATAGGAACCGTTGCGCGAAAGGGGGCCGCGCGGCTAGGCTGGTTCGGATTGCACCGTGCAGCCCGGAGGCCTGAATGCTGAAAACCCTGCGATTTCTGATCATTGCCGCGCTTTGCTACGTCGTCGCCAGCTTTGGCTTTCAATGGCTGTTCCCGGTGCCCCATGATCCGGATCGTGCGAATTCCACCGCTGTGCCCGCCAGCGACCAAACCACCCTTGGCGCGGTTGTGCTGCCGTTGATGGAGCAAAACCCGGGCACGTCGGGTGTGGCGGGGTTGCAGGATGGGGCAGCCGCCTTTGCCGCGCGGCTCTTGTTGATTGATGCCGCCGAGCAGAGCCTCGATGTGCGGTATTACATCTGGCAAAAGGACATCACCGGTCTTCTGCTGCTGGACGCGGTTCAACGCGCGGCAGAGCGTGGCGTGCGGGTGCGGCTGCTGCTCGATGATAACGGGACGCCCGATCTGGACCCCGAACTGGCCGAGATGGACGCACACCCCAACATCGAGGTGCGCCTGTTCAACCCCTTCATGCTGCGCAGCCCGCGCATGGTGTCCTACGTGCTGGATTTCGGTCGCATCAACCGTCGGATGCACAACAAAAGCCTGACCGTGGACGGGGTGGCGACCGTGGTGGGCGGGCGCAATGTCGGGGACATCTATTTTTCGCGCAGCGAGGGGGTGAACTACTTCGATATGGATGTGGTGGCCATTGGGGATGCGGCGGCGGATGTGTCCGAAGACTTTGATCTTTACTGGACCAGCCCTTCGGCGGTTCCGGTTGGCGATGTTCTGATGCCCAGACCTGCGGGGGGCGGCATCCTTGAGGCTTCGGTCGCGCAGGTCAAGGCGCGGCCCGGCGGCGCGGCCTATGCCGACAGCGTGCGCGCCTCACATCTGATGGAGGAATTGCTTGACGATGCGCGCGGCTTTGACTGGGTGCCGATGCAGATGGTCAGCGACAGCCCGGTCAAGGGGCAGGGGGCGGCGCAGGACGACGACCTGATGATGACGCGACTGATCAAGCTGCTGCCCAAACCGCAAGTCGAGGTGAGCGTAATCTCGGCTTATTTTGTGCCCGGCGACCGCTTTACCGAGGTGCTGACCACCTGGGCAGGTGAAGGCATCCGGGTGCGCACGCTGACCAACGCGCAAGAGGCCACCGATGTGCTGCCGGTGCATTCGGGCTATGTGCCCTATCGCGACCGGCTGATCGACGGTGGGGTCGAAGTGTATGAGCTGAAATCGGATCAGGTGAAACCGGACCTGCTGGAGCAGTTCGGGCTGGTCGGATCATCGAACACCAGCCTGCATGCCAAGACATTCGAAATCGATGGCAGGCTGATCTTCGTGGGCTCGTTCAACTTTGACCCACGCTCGGCACGGCTGAACACGGAAATGGGCTTCCTGATCGACAGCGCCGATCTGGCCAGTGCGATGGCCCGCGGTCTGGACCGCCAACTGCCGGAACGCGCCTATCTGGTCGAGCGGGGTGCCAGTGGGGAATTGCACTGGATCGAGATGAACCGCGAAGGGGCCGAGCACATTTACCCCCGCGAACCAAAAACCACCGCGCTGAGCCGCGCGGTGGTTTGGATCATGGGGCTGTTGCCCATTCAGTGGATGCTTTGATTATTCGGCGGCCTGTAAGGGCCCCCCAATCTTGGGCAACTCTTCTTCGGCCTTGGGCTTGGGCTTTGACACGGGTGCATCTTCCCAGATGATCTCGGTCGCTTTCAGCTTTTCGGCCGATTTGTTCAGACGCATGTCGCGGGCGATCCGGCTGGAGCGGCCACGGGTGGCGCGGGCCAGCATGCGACCGATCCAGACCGCATAGGTCATGAACCAGACCCGCAGCGCCAGGAACGAAGGCGTCACGATCAGCGTCAGGATGGTCGCGATGCCCAGACCAAAGACCACCGCTGTTGCCAGCTGTTTCCACCACAGTGCCGTGGGGCTGTCGATGGAATAGCCGCCGCCGATGAAATCCAGACTTAGGCCGAACATCATCGGTGTCAGACCGGCCATCGTGGTGATCGTGGTCAGCAGAACCGGGCGGATACGCGCCTCGGCTGTGCGGATGATCGCCTCGATCCGGGGCATGTAGCGGCTGTACTCCTGATAGGTGTCGATCAGAACGATGTTGTTGTTCACCACGATCCCCGCCAGAGCCACGATGCCGGTGCCGGTCATGATGATCGAGAACGGCTGTTGCATCACCATCATCCCGATCAGAACGCCCGTGGTCGACAGGATCACCGCCAGCAGAACCAGGACCGAGTTGTAGAAGCTGTTGAACTGCGCCAACAGGATCACGAACATCAGACCCAGGGCCGCCAGGAAGGCGCTGGACAGGAAGGCCTGGCTTTCGGCCTGTTCTTCCTGATCCCCGGTCCATTCCCATTCCAGACCCGCGGGCAAGGGGTTGGCCTCCAGCCACTCGGTCAGCACGCCGATGCGTTCGTTGGGATTGATCGGCACAAACTGGGCGCCATCCTCGATAGCTGCGGTCAAGGCGTCGATGTTTGCATCGTTCAGGAAAGTCACGACATCGAACTCTGCTCCGGCGGCGTTGGTGACAGCAGGGCCTTGAGCCGACGCGCCTTCGGGCACTGCGCGCAGGACCGCAAGACGGGTCTTGCTGTCATCGTCGGCGGTCTGTTCCAGGCTGATCAGCCCAGGTTCCACATCCGATTTGACGTCAAAGTACCGCTTCTGATCGACACGTTTGATTTCCGACAGTTTCGCAACCGGCTTGCGGGTGATGAAGTTCGCCAGCGGCACAAGGCCATCGGGCGTGCGCACCCGCAGGGTGTCGAGTGTCGACAGAACCCGATCATTGTCGGGCAGGCGGACGCGGATCTCGATCTCTTCGTCGCTGTCGTTGGGGCGCATTTCACCCAGCAGGATGCCACGTGTCACCAGCTGTACCATGGCCCCGACGGTGGCCACATCGGCGCCGTAGCGGCCTGCCTTGGCCACGTCGACCGAGATTTCCCAGTCGATGCCGGGCAGGGGCAGCGAATCCTCGATCTTGATCAGGCCGGGGACCGTATCGAAATGCGCGCGCGCCTCGGCGGTACTGGCCACCAGCTGATCCCAATCGTCACCTTTGATGCGCAGATGCACCGGCTTCGCCGACCCTGGACCCTGTTCCAGCGCCTCAACCTCGGCCACGATACCGGGCAGCTTGACGAGTTCGGCGTTGATCTCGTCAATCACGGTGTTGCCGTCATACTCGGTCGCCGTCACTTCGCGGGTCAGCAGCCCATAGAACCAGGTCTCGGTCTGGGTGGGGCGGTTTTCCCACGGGATCATCTCGAACTGGACCTGACCCACGGTGTCGGCAGGGGACTGACCGCCCCCCGGACCGCCGGTGTTCAAGCCACCTTCGCCCGCGAAGGAGAAGACGTTGATCACGGCGGGATGTGCTGCGATGACTTCTTCGACCTGGCGGACCATCTCGTCCTTTTCGGTCAGCGACAGGTTGCCCCGTGCGCGGACATAGGTGGTGGCCTGTTCCGGTTCGTTTTCAACAAAGAATTCGACCCCGCGCGAATTGGCCGGGAAGAGGATGGCGACCACATAGAATACCGCAGCAAAGACAGCAGCGATCGACACGATCGGCATGATCGGGTTGCCGACCAGGAATTTGACCACATGGCCAAACGGCGAGTGCCCGGTCTGGGTGCGCACTTCACGCGCCTCGAATGTGATCTTGGCCGCGCTGAGTGTGATCGAGGCAGCAAAGGCCGAGAGAACAAACAGCAGAGCGCCCGCAATTGTTCCCCCAGGCAAGAGGTAGTCGGGGTTCAACATCTGCATTGCGCCCAGGAACATGCCATAGAGGGCAGGCGGCACCAGGATCGCGCGGACAATCCAAGGCGTGCGGGCACGCAGCCAATTCGACGCGGTGGTAAAGGTCCGGCTGATACGGCCCGAGACACCGCCCACAACCGGCAGATAGACCAGAGCAACCACCAGTGAGGCCGAGAGAACAAAGATCAGCGTCACGGGCAGCATGCCCATGAACTCACCCGGCACACCGGGCCAGAACAGCATGGGCAAGAAGGCACAGAGCGTCGTCGCTGTGGACGAGATCACTGGCCAAAACATCCGCTTGGCCGCTTCGACATAGGCGTGCATTGGGCCAATGCCGTCCTTGATGCGCTTGTCGGCGTATTCCACCACAACAATCGCGCCATCGACCAGCATCCCCACCGCAAGGATCAGACCAAACATCACGATGTTCGAAATGCTGACCCCCATGAGGGCGAGGAAGGCAAAACACAAAAGGAACGAGGTCGGGATCGCAAAACCCACCAGCAGCGCGGCGCGGCTGCCAAGGCTGGCCAAAACCACGATCATAACTAGTGCCACAGCGGTCAGAACCGAGCCCTCGAGCTGGCTCACCATCGAGCCGACAACGCGGCTCTGGTCGTTCGAGGTGTCGACCCGGATCGCGGTCTTCAGCTCTTCGGGCCATTCCGAACGGGACTGGGCCAGAACCTCTTTGACCTGCTCGACGGTGTCGATCAGGTTGTAACCCTTGCGCTTGACCACCTGCAGAGCCACGGTCGATTCACCGGCGAACCGGGCCGTGCCTTCGCGATCCTCAAAGGTGTAGTTGATCTGTGCAAGCTCCCCCAGGGTCACGACGCGGTCGCCGTTTACCTTGACTGGCAGCTCATAAACATCCTCGGCCGTTTTGAAGGACGACGGGATCTTGACCGAGAATGTGCCCTGTTCGCTTTCAACTTCGCCAGCGGCGATCAGCTGGTTGTTGTTGTTGACCACGTTGATCAGTTCGGCCGCAGTGACGTTGTACGCCTCAAGCCGCAGGGGGTCGATGACCACCTCGAGCATCTCGTCGCGGTTGCCTGCAATCCCGGCCTCAAGCACGGAATCGAGCGTTTCGATGTCATCCTGCAGTTCCTTGGCGATGCGCGCCATGGTGCGTTCGGGGACCGCCCCTGTGAGGCTGATGATGACGATCGGGAATTCCGAGAAGTTGATCTCGGTGATCGTGTACTGTTCCGCGCCATCGGGGAACTCGGCCTGGGCCGTGTTCATCGCGTCGCGTACATCGGCGATGGTCGCGGATTTGTCCCAGCCGAATTCGAACTCCAGCAGCACACCGGCATAGTTTTCGGCCGCCGTGGCGGTCATCTTGTCCAGACCGTCGATGTCCACCATCTCGGTTTCCATCGGCTTGATCAGCAGGTTTTCACTGTCCTCGGCCGAAATGCCCGGAAACTGGGTCGAGATGAAGAGCATCGGGATGTCGATGTCCGGCTCGCCCTCTTTGGGCAAGTTGACATAGGAATAGCCCCCGATCACCAGCGAAATGATGATGAAGGCAATGACCATCCGCGCCCGGGACGCGGCCCAGTCGACGATGCCGGTCATTGCGCGGCCTCCTCATAGGTGGGCGCAACACGCACGCCTTGGGTCACGAATTCCTGACCCACGACGATCACGTCAGCCCGTTCGCCCAAGCCGCTTACCCAGACGCCGTCGGCCTGGTCCTTGATCAGGCCGACCGGGTGGAACTGAACGATATTGTCGGCGCCAACGACGCGGACACCCAACTGGCCGTCATTGTTCAACGTCAGCGATGATTGCGGCAGCAGATGTGCCAGTGTGCCGTCCGACGCGATGCCAATGGTGGCGGTCTGGCCGTCACGGATCAGCAACTCCTCGTTGGGAACGGTGATCTCGACTTCGAACGTGCGGGTGGTGGGATCGGCCGAACGGCTGAGGAAGGTCACCCGACCCTGCACCTCAAGCCCTGTTGCCAGACGCGCGCCAGCCGGCGAACCCACAGTCACGCGGTTCACTTCGGTTTCGGGAACAAATCCCACCAGTTTGATGGGGTTCAACTGGATCACGGTCGCGCACAGGGTGCCAGGCTGCATCAGGCTACCGATCTCGGCGGTGTCACTTTCCAGCAGGCCGCGGAAGGGGGCGGTGATGGACAGACGCGCGATTTCGCGCTCGGCAGCGGCCACGGCTGCGGTGGCGGCTTCGATACCTGCTTTGGTTGCCTCAAGCCCCGATTTCGCGCTTTCGATCCCGGCTTCGGCCGAGCTGACAGCGGCTTCGGTGGCGACGCGGCGGGTTTCCGAGGCATAGCCACCTTCGGACAGCTTTTGCGCCGCGTTGTTGTTGATCTCTGCTTCCAGCAGACGGGCTTTGGCCTCTTCCAGGCGGGCTTCGGCCTCGGGAACACGGCTTTCTGCCTCAAGCTTGCGGGCGTTCATTTCGGCAAGCACGGCGTCACGGGTGCCGGTGTCCAACTGACACAGCAGATCTCCGGCCTCGACAAACGCCCCTTTGCGCTTGGGTTCGGAAACCACGATGGCGGATGTTTCGGCGCGCACCTCGACCTGGCGGATAGCGCGGGTTTGACCACGCAGGACCACGGCGCTGTCGATCTGACGCGCCACAGATTTCAGCGCGACGACGCCAACGGCGCTTTCGCTGGCCTCAGCAACCGCTTTGACGGTTTCTTCGGGGATATCCGCTTCGGCGGCCTCTTGCGCCTGGGCCGCGTTGCCTTTTGCGAACGCGAGCAGCTTCTCGCGCTCGAACACCGCCAGATACAGCCCGGCCGTAACCAGAATTGCAGTGATGAAAGGGATCAATCGCATATCGCGCCTTCCTAATTGTACTTGCTTCTGTCCCACGCGCCGAAGTCGACACTTGGAGACCACATGGGGTCTCGAATTTGTATTGTCTACACTAAACCGAACAGTTCAGATCACTTTTTTTAACTTTCGCACAGTTGCGGCAGGCAAATGACGCATTTCCAACACTTGGCTTGATGCAAGCGGCACGGTATGAGGGGCATCAACAACATGCACCAGGGGGCAGGGATGAGCGATACCGACAGTTTCATTGACGAGGTAACCGAAGAGGTTCGCCGCGACCGGATGTATCTGTTGCTGCGCCGTTATGGCTGGATCGCTGCTGTGGTCGTCATCGGCGTTGTCGGTGGTGCCGCGTATAATGAGATCCGCAAATCGCAGGCCACCGCCAGCGCGCAGGCGTTGGGTGACGACATCATTGCCGCATTGGCCGTCAATGACGCCGCAGACCGCGCAACCAATCTGGCCGCGATCGAAGCCGGTTCGCCGGGCGGGCAGGCCGTTGTTGAGATGTTGACCTCTGCTGCTCAGGCCAACTCGGATCAGGTTGCCGCTGCGGTCGATGGGTTGAACAAGGTCGCCACAAATGGGGATTTGCCCGAAATCTATCGCCACATTGCGACGTTCAAGGCGCTGACCCTGCAAACCGACACTCTGCCCGTGGCCGACCGGCGCCAGCAGTTCAGCGCTTTGGCCGCTCCGGGCGCGCCGCTGCGTTTGCTGGCCGAGGAGCAACTTGCCCTGATCGACGTGTCCGAGGGCGACGCGCAGGCGGGCATTGACCGCTTGCAGGCGATCTTGCAGGATTCCGAGGCAACCGCAGACTTGCAACAGCGCGCAAGCCAGTTGATTGTGGCCTTGGGCGCAACGCCCGAGCCCCTGCCGGGGCAGCAAGGCTGAGCCGGGCCGCTTGAGAGCCCGGGCATAACAGGAACTGAACAGGACAACAGGCCAGAGCGATGATTGCAAAGTTTTCCGTTTCCCGTGCCGGGGCCGCGTTTTTGGGCGGGTCATTGCTGCTTTTGTCGGCCTGTGCCGAACCTGAGCTTATCCTGCCCGGCGAGCGTGAAGATATTCGCGGTGCCGATGAAGCGGTGGCGGTCGAGAACCAGTCCAAGCCCATCAGCCTGCCGAAACAGGTCAGCAATGCCAGCTGGGCTCAGAGCTATGGCACCCAGGCGTTCCGCACCAACAATGCGGCGATGCGGGCCACACCTCAGCTGATCTGGTCCACACCGATCGGGGATGGGGACGAACGCCGCCGTCGGATTACCGCCGATCCTGTTGTTGCGGGTGGGCTGATCTATACGTTGGATTCCGGTGCCACAGTGACCGGAGTTGCGCCCAATGGGGGCGTGGTGTGGTCAACCAATCTGGTGCCAGAAGGTGACGACGCCGGACAAGCCACCGGTGGTGGTATGGCCTATGATGGGGGCATTCTCTATGTCTCCTCCGGGTTTGGCCGCCTGACGGCGCTGGATGCCAAAACGGGTGCCGTGCGCTGGCGTCAAAAGTTGAATGCCACCGGCAGTGGAACACCCACGATCCGCGATGGTTTGTTGTATCTGGTTGCTGGCGACGAAACCGCTTGGGCCATCAATACCAAAGACGGCCGCATTGCCTGGCAGTTGAGCGGAACGCCGAGCGTCGGCAACGTTCTGGGCGCGCCCGCCCCGGCGCTGACATCGGATCTGGTCGTCTTCGCTTTTGGGTCGGGTGACCTCATCGCTTCGTTCCGCAAGGGCGGCATTCGGCGTTGGTTTGCTTCGGTCACCGGTGAGCGCAAGGGCCGCGCTGCCTCGCGCATCGGCGATGTCACAGGCAGCCCGGTCGTTTCGGGCAGTACCATCTATGCGGGCAACCACTCGGGCCGCACGGTGGCCTTCTCGGCCGAAACCGGAGAGCGCAAATGGACCGCGACCGAAGGTGCAATTGGCCCGGTCTGGCCCGTGGGTGACAGCGTGTTCCTGGTCAGCGACCGGAGCCAGCTGATGCGCCTGAGCGCGTCGGACGGCTCGGTGATCTGGGCGCGCGATCTGCCCGGGTTCGTCAAGGACAAGCCGCGCAAACGTGGTGCGGTCTTTGCCCACTATGGTCCGATCCTTGCCGGGGGGCGCATTGTTCTGGCTTCGAACGATGGATATTTGCGCCTGTATAATCCCACCGACGGCGCTCTTCTTGGGCAGGTCCCGGTGCCTGGTGGCGCCACCACAGGGCCCGTTGTAGCAGGCAACACGCTTTACGTTGTCGGCACCAAAGGGCAATTGCACGCTTTCCGTTGACGACCAGATGCGCTAAAGGGCGCATCTTGAGTCCTTTGCAAAGTTTGGAACCATGTCGCTGACCCTCGCCATCGTGGGGCGCCCCAATGTGGGCAAATCCACTCTGTTCAACCGCCTTGTGGGCAAACGCCTGGCCTTGGTCGATGACCAGCCGGGGGTGACGCGTGACCTGCGCGAAGGCGAAGCCCGCCTGGGCGATCTGCGCTTTTCCGTGATCGACACGGCCGGTCTGGAGGATGCAACCGACGACAGCCTTCAGGGCCGCATGCGGCGCCTGACCGAACGCGCGGTGGAAATGGCTGATGTGTGTCTGTTTATGATCGACGCCCGGGTTGGCGTGACGCCGACCGATGAGATCTTTGCCGACATCCTGCGCAAACGCGCCGATCACGTGATCCTGGCCGCCAACAAGGGAGAAGGCGCCGCCGCCGATGCGGGCGTGCTCGAGGCGTTTTCCCTGGGGTTGGGTGAGCCTATCCGACTGTCGGCTGAACACGGCGAGGGGATGAACGACCTCTACTCCCATCTGATGCCGCTGGCGGACAAGATGGCCAAACAGGCCGAAGAGCACGCACCTGTCACCGACATCGAATTGTCCGAAGATGACGAGGACACCGATCTCGAGGCGCCCGCCATCACCGCGGAAAAGCCGTTGCAGGTGGCAGTTGTGGGTCGTCCCAACGCGGGCAAGTCGACCCTGATCAACAAGATCCTGGGTGAGGACCGCCTGTTGACGGGCCCCGAGGCCGGGATCACCCGCGATGCCATCTCGCTGCGCACCGAATGGTCCGGCACGCCGATGCGGATCTTTGACACGGCCGGAATGCGCAAAAAGGCCAAGGTCCAGGAAAAGCTGGAAAAGCTGTCCGTATCTGATGGCTTGCGCGCGGTGAAATTTGCCGAAGTTGTCGTGGTTCTGCTGGATGCGGAGATTCCATTTGAACAGCAGGATCTGCGGATCGCGGATCTTGCGGAACGCGAGGGGCGTGCAGTTGTCGTCGCTGTCAACAAATGGGACATCGAAGAGAACAAGCAGGAAAAGCTGCGCGATCTGAAAGAGGCGTTCAACCGGCTACTGCCGCAGCTGCGTGGGGCGCCGCTGATCACGGTCTCGGCCAAAACAGGACGCGGTCTGGAACGTCTGCATGATGCGATCCTGCGCGCTCATGATGTCTGGAACCGCCGGGTGCCGACGGCAGCGTTGAACCGCTGGTTGGTGGGCATGCTCGAGCAACACCCGCCGCCAGCCCCGCAAGGCAAGCGGATCAAACTGCGCTACATGACACAGGCCAAGACGCGTCCACCGCATTTCGTGGTGATGTGCTCGCATCCCGACAAGACGCCAGACAGCTATTCGCGTTATCTGGTAAACGGCCTGCGCGAAGATTTCGACATGCCGGGTACTCCGATTCGCCTGGTGCTGCGCGGGCAGGGGGACAAGAACCCCTACAAGGGCAAGCGCAAGAAACAGCCCAGCAAGCTGAGCAAACACCTCAAGGGACGTCCCGGTTCCTGAACCGTGGCACCGCGTCATCTGCGCGGCCTATCGGCCTTGCGTCCTGCGGACGGCACGTAGAGGGGCGGGCCAGGCTCAGGCGGGCTTGCCCGCCTGAGCCTGGCCCAACGGGAGGAGACGTCCCGCTAGGGGCGTCGACGACGGGCGGGAGTGCCCCCGGATTGCGTGCATTGGTCAGCAAGATTTCACCCAAGATGCCATCAACACGGGTGACGCGCGAAAAAAATCCCGCTAAGCATGTTGTTAACGCACAAGTTTTTACCCAATCATGCGGGTTGGGGCATGTTGTAGACTTATCAAGTTGAATTGAACCGGGCCATCCAAGGAGAGGAAGGGCATGGATCTACGGGAACATACGCGAGCCTATTGCAAGAAAGACAACCGCTTGGCGGGGCTCAGCTATTTCGGCACCTTCGCGATCTATTTCTTGTCGCTTTATCTTGCCATTGCGCATGTGAACCTATGGTATGTGATGCTGCCCGCTGGCATCGTGCACGCTTTTTCGGCCGTGCGCCTTTACGTTCTGCAACATGATTGCGGCCACCATTCATTGTTTGAAACCCGCAAACAGAACGAGCTTGCCGGTCATGGTCTCTCGCCCTTCACCTTTGCTCCGTTCGAGGTGATGAAGCAGAACCACAATCTGCATCATGGTGGTATCGGCAACCTGGATCACCGCGAAACCGGCGAGATCCACACCATGACCCTGCGCGAATGGAACGAGGCAGGGTTCTGGCAGCGCCTCGTTTATCGCCTATACCGCAACCCCTTCGTCCTCGTGCCCTTGGGATCCGCCTTTACCTATTTCGTCCGGTACCGCTGGCCCAAAAACACCATGCGCTTTGGCGTAACGGGCGTCTTGCTCCACAATCTCTCGATCCTGGCCTATCTCTGGATCCTTTACACCTTGGCAGGAACAACTGGCGTTCTGGTTTGGTTGGCGTTCTCCTTTTTGGGTGGCATGATCGGCGTCTTTCTTGTCTACCTGCAGCACAATTTCGAAGACACCTACTGGGATCGACGCCCGGACCTCGACCCGCAGATTGCAGCGTTGCAAGGATCCTCTGCCCTGGATTTCGGCTGGTTCTTCGACCTGATCGTGGCCTGCATCACCTTGCACGACATCCACCACTTCAACGCGCGCATCCCCTCGTACCGCCTTCGGGCCTGCCACTACAGTTTGCCGCCCGAGTTTGCACCGCGCCGCATCAAGTTCCCTGAGGCGGTGGCCGCGCTCAATCTCAAGCTTTGGGACGAGGACAACAAGCGTCTCGTTCCCTTCCCAAGGGAAAAAGCGGCAGACCAGGACGAAAGGGCACTTGCGCAGTAACGGGCCCCGTTTTCACGGCATTTGCAATCTGTATATCTCGTGTATATACATTTTCCGAGGGATTGACGAAAACAACAGAAAGGACCTGCAATGACATCTGTTTCCTCTTTGCGAGGTGTTGGTAAAGCACTGGAACAAGCGTTGACCGCGGCCGGTTTCAAAACGGTTGAAGATATCGCTGGCGCGACTGAGGAACAGCTGAGGCAGGTCCCGCGTGTCGGCGCCGCCCGGGCCAAGACGCTTTTGGCTGCGGCCAAATCAGCTGCGACCGCTGGGACGTCACCCGCGCCAAAGCGGGCCCGCACACCCGCGCCCCGCAAGCCAGCGGCCCGCACGACCTCTGCGCGCAAAGCGCCCGCCAAGGCGACCAAACCGGCGGCTGCGTCAACCGATGCCAAGGCCGCAGCGGCAAAGGCCAAGGCGCAAGCCGCTGAAAAGGCACGCAAAGAGGCTGAGAAGGCGCGCAAGGAAGAAAAAGCCCGCAAAGAAGCCGAGAAGGCCAAGAAGAAAGCCAAAACCAAGGCCAAGGCGGAAAAAGCCGCCAAGAAGATCGAAGAGCTTGAGGCCAAGATCCAAAAGGCTAAGGAAAAGGCGAAATCGAACGCCTGGGCCAAAAAGGACAAAAAGGCCAAGTCCAAGAACAAAGACAAATCCAAGGACAAGCCAAAGGACAAGAAGTCCAAGAAGAAGGACAAGAAAAAGGCGAAGAAGTAACCTTCCTCGCCTTAGCTGCTTTGTCCTTTTGGGGCGTGATCAGCCCAGGGTGCCGTCCAACTGCAATGTGGTTTTGCCGCCCATATAAGGCGCCAGAACCTCTGGCAGGGTCACGGTGCCGTCTTCGTTCTGCCCGTTTTCCAGCACCGCGATCAGGCAACGCCCCACGGCCAGTCCCGAGCCGTTCAGCGTGTGTACGAACTGCGGCTTGCCGCCATCGGCGGGCTTGAACCGCGCGTTCATGCGGCGGGCCTGGAAGTCACCCGTGGTCGAAACCGACGAGATCTCGCGATACGTGTCCTGACCGGGCAACCAGGCTTCGATGTCGTAGGTCCGGCGCGCGCCAAAGCCCATATCGCCGGTGCAAAGCACAACGGTGCGATAAGGGATGCCCAGCTGTTCCAGCAGATCCTCGGCGCAGCGCAGCATGCGCTTTTGCTCGTCGTCGGAATTGTCGGGGTGGGTCACCGACACCATCTCGACCTTTTCGAACTGATGCTGACGCAGCATGCCGGACGTGTCCTTGCCGGCACTTCCCGCTTCCGAGCGGAAGCAGGCGGTGTGCGCGGTCATGCGGCGGGGCAGGTCGGCCTCATCCAGAATGTCGCCCGCAACCGAATAGGTCAGCGTCACCTCGGACGTGGGGATCAACCACCAGCCATTGGTGGTCTGATAGCTGTCATCGCCGAACTTGGGCAGTTTATCCGTGCCATACATCGCCTCGTCGCGCACCAGAACCGGGGTTTGCGTCTCGGTCAGCCCGTTCTTGTCCACATGGGTGTCCAGCATGAACTGCGCCAAGGCACGGTGAATGCGGGCGACGCCCTTGGTGAGGTTCACGAACCGGCTGCCGGATGTTTTTACGGCGGTTTCAAAGTCCATCGCCGCAGCCACGGCGGGGATTTCGAAATGCTCTTTCGGCGCAAAAGAGAACTCACGCGGGGTGCCCCAGCGGTTCACCTCGACATTGTCGTCTTCATCTTCGCCCTGCGGCACGTCGTCTGCGGGCAGGTTGGCGATGCGGGCCAGTTGATCGGTCAGTTTGGCATCGAGCTCCTTGGCCTCGGTCTGCATCGCTGCCACTTCGGCCTTTTTGGCAGACACTTCCGCGCGCAGCCGCTCAAACTCGGCCTCATCGCCCTTGGCCTTGGCGGCACCGATGGCCTTGGCGGCCTTGTTCTGCTCGGCCTGCGCGGTCTCGGCCGCCAGGATCTTGGCCCGGCGCGCCTCATCCAACTCCAACAGCGACGACGACATCGCATCATCCCCACGACGCGCCAGAGCGGCATCAAAAGCGGCAGGATTTTCGCGAATAGCGCGGATGTCGTGCATGGGTCTTGTCCCTTTGGGTGATTCAACTAGAGGCGTTATGCCCGATGTGCGGGGGGAAGGGTAGAGGTCACGAACTCGTCGCCCGAGTCCCGCCCGGACGAAGGCCGGGCAGCCCCCGACCGCCCCCATGGGCGGGGGCTTCACCCCCACCCGCGGTCGGGGGCTGCCCTTAGGTGTTTGTTTCTTCACAGATCTACGGATCGTTGAGGTTGAAGCAGGTTGGCCTGTGAAGTTCTACTGTTTTCCTAACAAAGCTCAGACACATAACTCTCAAGAGAAGAACTGAGCGCACCTTGATGCCGAAGAACGTAAGGGCCGGGGGTTAGGTGTCGTCCATATGGGCCAATTGACCGTCCCAGGCTTTGGGGGGGATTTTGGCCTCGGGCGGGTCTGCGATGTAGGACGGCGTCATGATTTGCACGTCGTTTTCGGTGAACACGGCCATGATGTTGCGGTGCAGGTCGGATTTGATGCGGGGGATCGAGGCGCCTCGGGTGGTGTAGGCGTTGATCTGATAGTTGATCGCGTAATCGGCGAGCGCGGTCCACAGGACAAAGGGGGCAGGGCGTGCCTTGAGGTCCTTGGTGCGGTGCGCGGCCTCGATCAGCATCGCCTCGACCTTTTCGGGCGGTTCCTCATACCCGATGCCCACAGTGGTGTGCAGCAACAGCCCCGAGCCGTCGATCTTTTTGGAGTAGTTGATCACCTCGGAGTTCATCAACTGCGCGTTGGGGATCGAGATGAGCTCGTTCTTGATCGATTTGATGTGCGTTTCCATCAGCTTGATCTGTACGACGTCACCGATGTGTTCGCCCACCTGGATACGGTCGCCCATAGACGTCGAGCGGCGGTAGATCACGAAGAGACCGGCCAGCACATTGCCCACGACCGAGTTCGACCCCAGCGATAGCATCGCCCCGATCAGGATGGTCAGCCCCTGGAATGCCGCCGAATCCGAGCCGGGGATATAGGGAAAGGCAAAGACCAGCGCGATCAGGATGATGATCGTGCGGGCGATGTTGAAGGTGGGGTTGATCCAGTGCTTTTCGAAATCCCCAAGAACAAATGTCCCCGCCTCGACCGCATCAAAGAACACCCGCATCCCCTTGATCACATACTGGGTCAGCAGACCGATGATCAGCAAGGTAATCAGGTTGGGCAAATAGGCGACGAAACCCAGGACAATGTTGAGAACCGGTTCTGTGACATAGACCAGCAGGATCTGCGCGACATAGCGGGTTTCGGCAAAAGACAGCAGGATGAAGGACAGGTAGTAATAGGCGCCCAGGAAAAAGATTACCAACAGGACAAAGTTCACCCCGAACCGGATCAGCGCGGCAATGGCGTCAGCCTGGACTTGCGCGTTGGTGGCGGTTTCGACCTCGGCAAAGTTGCGGCGCACGATGGCGTTGATGCCCAGTTTGAACCGCCGACGCAGCCAGAAGATCAGAACCGAGAAGAGCGCAAAACCTATGGTCCAAAGACCTGCTTCGATTGCGCCGGTAACGCGGGCCTCGTCGGTGCGTTCGCTGCGATAGGCCAAGATGGCGTCGCGGATGGCATCGCCCTGCAGAGCGGCCAGCACAGAAACGTCCATCTGATCCAGTTCGGCGTCCGCCTCGGTCACAAGGCTGATCTCGGTCCCGTCGGCCAGGATCTTGATGCCCAGATCGGTCTCTTCGTAGGTGATTTCGACTGTCTTGCTTTTTGACCCGGCGGCGATTTCGATGATGCGGTTCTGGACGTGTGTCACCCGTTCGATGGCGGGCAGGGCGCTGGAGCCGCGCAACACGAACAACTCGTGCCCATCCACGATGACCGGCGCCTGAAAGGTGTCGTCTTGTGCGTCCTGGTCGGTCGGCAGCGAGATTGCAGGGTCTTCGGATTGCGCAGAAGCGGGCGTCGTCATCGAAGCCAGAGCAACCAAACAGCAGATGAGCGCACCCATCCACAAGCCTATTCGACCCTTGCCAAAAAACGCTGTCATGCTGCTCTCCCCATGATCCGACTATATCGGCGCGAGCGGGTCTGCCTAGGACTTATCTGCAACGGTGCGCGACAAAGAGCGGCATGCGGGCAACCGCAAGGGGATGCGCGGCGTCAGGTTCTCTTGCAAACCCCCCAGCCAACGCATAGGTTCCGGCCAAATTTGCGAGGGGAGCAGCCCCTTGCCCCTGACACAAAGGAATATCCCATGGACGCTGGTGCACTCGGTCAGTTTCTGCCGCTCATCCTGATCTTTGCCATCATGTACTTCTTGCTGATCCGCCCGCAGCAGAAGAAGGTCAAGGAACATCAGGCGATGGTCGACGCGGTGCGTCGTGGCGATCAGGTGATCACCCAAGGTGGCCTGATCGGCAAGGTTGTTAAGGTCAAAGACGACGGCGAGATCGAGGTTGAGCTGGCCGAGAACGTCAAGGTGCGGGTGGTCAAGGCCACCATTGCTCAGGTTCTGAACAAGACCGAACCGGCAAAGTAACCGCGACCTCTAACACATTCAAAAGGCAGGGTAATGCTGCAAATTGATACCTGGAAGCGGGTTCTGATCTGGCTGGTCTGTGTGACCGGCCTGCTCATGGCCCTGCCGAATGCGTTCTACACACGCGTCGAGCAAAGCAACGACGCGATTGCCGAGATCGAGCTGAAGGGCGAGACGCCTGAACGCCTGGTTCTGGCTGAAAATTGGCCCAGCTGGATGCCGTCCTCGCTGGTGAACCTTGGCTTGGATCTGCGCGGTGGTGCGCACTTGCTGGCCGAGGTCAAGGTCGAGGATGTCTATGCCAGCCGGATGGAGGCCATGTGGCCGGAAATCCGCGATGCACTGCGTCCCGAACGCGCCACCGTCGGCACCATTCGGTTGCAGCAATCCCCCGCGGATGAGATTCGCGTTCGTATCTCGCAACCCGAAGGCATGTCGCGCGCCGTTGAAGTTGTGCGCGGGTTGGCCCGTCCGATCCAAACGCTGACGGGGGCCGGTTCCACCGACATCGAGGTGAGCGGGCAGGGCGATATCCTGACTGTGCGTCTGTCGGATGCCGAGAAACTGGCAAGCGATGACCGCACCGTGCGTCAGGCGTTGGAGATCATCCGCCGCCGGATCGACGAGGTCGGCACACGCGAACCCACCATCCAGCGCCAGGGCGCGGATCGCATCCTGATCCAAGTGCCGGGCATTGGCAGTGCGTCTGAATTGAAAGCTATCATTGGCACCACTGCCCAGCTGACGTTCAACCCGGTCGTGTCCCGCGGCACGGATGCCAATGCCGTTGCTGGTGTTGGAAACGAACTCATCCCGTCGATAGACGAAACTGGCGTTTACTATGTCATCGAAGCGGCCCCGGTCGTCACCGGCGAAGAGCTGGTCGATGCGCAGCCAAGCTTTGACCAGAATGGCCGCCCGGCGGTCAGCTTCCGGTTCAACACCTCAGGCGCGCGCAAGTTCGGGGATTATACCCGCGACAATATCGGATCCCCCTTTGCCATCGTTCTGGACAACGAGGTGATCAGCGCCCCTGTGATCCAAAGCCATATCCCTGGCGGTTCGGGCATCATCACCGGCAACTTCACCGTCGAGGAAAGCACCAACCTGGCCGTGTTGCTGCGCGCCGGTGCTCTACCCGCAGGGTTGGAGTTCTTGGAAGAGCGCACCATCGGCCCCGAATTGGGGCAGGACAGCATCGACGCCGGTAAGGTTGCTACCATCGTGGCCTTTGTGGCCGTCCTGGTCTTCATGGCGCTCAGCTATGGTCTGTTCGGGATCTTTGCCAATATCGCGCTCATCATCAACGTCGGCCTGATCTTTGGACTGTTGTCTACCATCGGCGCCACTCTGACCCTGCCGGGCATCGCGGGCATCGTTCTGACGGTCGGTATGGCGGTGGACGCCAACGTGCTGATTTTCGAGCGGATCCGCGAAGAGTTGAAAACGGCGAAAGGCCCGGCGCGCGCGATTGAGCTGGGTTATGAAAAGGCGCTGTCGGCCATTCTGGACGCCAACATCACCACCTTCATTACGGCCGTGATCCTCTTTGCCATGGGCTCTGGTCCTGTGCGCGGCTTTGCCATCACGCTTGGGCTGGGGATCTTGACCTCGGTCTTTACCGCCATCTTCGTGACGCGCCTGATGATTGTCATCTGGTTCGAACGCCGCCGCCCCAAGACGATCGAGGTTTGATATGCGTCTGAAACTTGTCCCCCAAAACACCTCGTTCGACTTCTTCAGCCGCTGGAAGCTGTGGCTGGGTCTGTCGGCGCTGATGATCATCGTCGGCATGGCATCCTTTGCCTATCAGGGTCTGAACTTTGGCATCGACTTCCGGGGTGGCACCACCGTGCGTACCGAAAGCCCGCAGCCCATCGACGTGGCGGCCTATCGCGCCGCGATGGAGCCTTTGGGCCTGGGTGACGTGTCGATCACCGAAGTGTTCGATCCCACATTCGACGATGACGAAAACGTCGCCATGATCCGCATCCAAGCCCAGGAAGGGGCAGAGTCTGTCACGGCCCAAGTGGTCAACGACGTGCAGGCCGCACTGCAAGGGCACGATCCTGACATCAAGTTCATCTCGGTGGAATCCGTCGGGCCCAAGGTGTCGGGCGAGCTGGTGCAGACCGCTGTTCTGGCTGTGGCGCTCGCCATCGGGGCGGTTCTTGTCTACATCTGGCTGCGCTTTGAATGGCAGTTCGCGCTTGGTGCTGTGGCGGCCCTTGTGCACGACGTGGCGCTGACCATCGGCATCTTCTCGGAACTTCAGATCAAGTTCGACCTGGCGATTATTGCCGCACTTCTGACCATCGTGGGTTATTCGCTCAACGACACCGTGGTTGTGTTTGACCGCGTCCGCGAAAACCTGCGCAAATACAAGAAAAAAGACCTCAAGGACGTCCTCAACATCTCGATCAACGAGACGCTGAGCCGGACGGTCATGACCTCGGTCACGACCCTGCTGGCGCTGATCTCGCTTTATGTTCTGGGTGGCGATGTGATCCGCGGGTTCGTCTTTGCGATGATCTGGGGCGTCATTGTGGGCACGTATTCTTCGGTCTTCGTGGCCTCGGCGATCCTGCTTTATCTGGGCGTCAAGCGCGACTGGTCCAAGCCGTCGAACACGGCTGGCAACCAATACGCCGACATTGATGCCTGATGCCTGAAACACTTCTGGCGGCGCTTGAGACGCCGGGCCTTTGGTGGTTGGCGGCGGCCTCATTTGTGGCCGCCGTTGTGCGTGGGTTTTCTGGTTTCGGCACCGCGCTGGTGTTCCTGCCTGCCGCAGCCCAGGTGCTGCCGCCGGTTTGGGCCGTGATCGTGCTGACGGTGATGGACGCCTTTGGCCCGCTGCCAATCCTGCCGCGCGCCTGGCGGGCGTGTCACCGCAACGACCTGCGCCGCTTGCTGATTGGCACCGTGATCACCGTGCCCATCGGCGTGCTAATCCTGCGCCACACCGATCCCGACATCTATCGCTATGGCATCTCGACGCTCGCGCTTTTGATGCTCGGCATCCTGTTGTCGGGCTTTCGCTACTCCGGCGATGTGTCGCGCCCGATGGTTTATGGCATAGGCGGCGGGGCCGGGTTCATGGGCGGTGTCGCGGGGCTTCCGGGGCCGGTGGTGATCCTGTTCTATATGGCCAGCCGCCACGGCCCCGAGGTGATCCGCGCCAACACGTTGCTCTATCTCTGGGCCTTTGACATCCTGTTCTTCATTGCCCTGATCCTACAGGGGGGCTTTGTCGGCACTGCCGCCTGGATCGGCCTGTTCATGGTTGTGCCAACTTTCATTGGCAATCTCATCGGAACTGCTATCTTCAACCCAGACCGCGAGCGGCTCTATCGCACGGCGGCCTATATCATCATCGCGGCCTCGGCGATTTCGGGGCTGCCCTTCTGGAACACCGGAGCACATTGATGCAGTTGAACGAAATCTCATTCGCCGGTTCGGTTCCCGTGGACGGCTATGGCCCCGGTTTCTTTCGCATCGGCGGTGAAGTGATCGAAGGCGCGGTTCTGACCGGCGCTACGGGCACGACCACATGGGGCGGCTATGACGATGCGTCGGCGCTGCTCGCGTTGGCTGGTGAGATCGACGTGCTCTTTGTCGGCACCGGGGCCGAAATTGCCCACATTCCCGGCGGCCTCCGACAGAGCCTTGAAGCTGCGGGTCTGGGCGTCGAGGTGATGAACTCTCCGGCCGCCTGCCGCACTTACAATGTGCTGCTGTCCGAGGGACGCCGCATCGCATTGGCAGCCCTTCCTGTCTGAGTGTCCACCTTTGCGGCAACAACGCCCCTTTTGCGTGATGCATCAATCGGCTAAGCGGGTTTCATGACACTGACTGTCTCAGACCTGACCATCGCTCGCGGTGGCGTGCCCGTGCTCGAAGGGCTGAACCTGACGCTTGCGCCGGGGCAGGCGCTGGTGATCCGTGGCCCCAACGGGATCGGCAAGACAACGCTCTTGCGCACCATTGCCGGGTTGCAGCCTGCGGTCAGCGGCACCGTGCAGGGTGGGGAGGAAACCATTGCCTATGCCGGGCATTCGGATGGGTTGAAACCCACGCTGACGGTGACCGAGAACCTGACCTTCTGGGCCTCGGTCTTTGGCATGGGCTCCATCCAGCCCGCTTTGGACGCCTTTGACCTGAATGAGCTTGCCGCCCGCCACGCCGGCAACCTGTCGGCGGGACAAAAGCGTCGCCTGGGCCTTGCGCGCCTGCTGGTGACGGGGCGCCCGATCTGGGTCTTGGACGAACCGACCGTCTCGCTCGATACTCGCGCGGTGCAGATGTTTGCCGATGCGGTGCGTGCGCATCTGGGGCAGGGAGGCTCGGCGATGATCGCCACCCACATCGACCTGGGGCTTGAGGCGCAGGTGCTGGATGTAGGGCCGTTCCGCGCCAAGCTGCCCGCGCTCGATGACTTTGACGGGGGCTTTCTGTGATTGCGCTGCTGACACGCGATCTGCGCCTTGCCTTACGCGCCGGGGGTGGTTTTGGTCTGGGCCTCGCGTTCTTTCTGATCCTGACGGTGTTGGTGCCATTCTCGGTCGGCCCGCAATCGGCCCTGCTGGCCGTGATCGCTCCGGGTGTATTGTGGCTGGGGGCTTTGCTGGCCTGCCTGCTGTCCCTAGACCGTCTGCTGGCACTGGATTGGGAGGACGGGACGCTGGACCTGTTGGCCACCGCGCCACTGCCGCTGGAATCCGTCGTGACCATCAAGGCATTGGCGCATTGGCTGACCACGGGTCTGCCGCTGGTGCTGGCCGCGCCTGTTCTGGGCATCCTTCTGAACCTGCCGACGCCGGGCTACGTCTGGCTGGTGGTGTCGCTGCTGGTGGGCACGCCTGCGTTGTCGGTCATTGGTACATTCGGCGCAGCGCTGACCGTTGGCCTCAAACGTGGCGGCTTGCTGTTGTCGCTGTTGGTGCTGCCGATGTATGTGCCCACGCTGATCTTTGGGGCCGAGGTCGCGCGACGTGGGGCCGAGGGGATGGCAACGTCGACGCCGCTGTTGCTGCTGGCCGGGATCACGGCGGCGGTCATCGCTTTGTTGCCCTTTGCAAGTGCTGCTGTGCTGCGCGTCAATCTGCGCTAGCACGAAAGCAGGGATGTGAATTGAGGCCGTATGAAATCCGGGCTAGATACCAAGACATGACACAGACGTCCAAGCTCAATTCCCTGTGGGAATACGCCAACCCGAAGAAGTTCCTGTCCACGACCGAGCGGTTCCTGCCCGGCCTGTGGATCATCACAACCCTTTGCCTGGCAGTTGGTCTGATCTGGGGATTTTTCTTCACGGGTGATGACTACAAACAGGGCTCGACCGTCAAGATCATCTATCTGCATGTGCCTGCTGCCTTGATGGCGATCAATGCCTGGCTGATGATGCTGGTGACCTCGTTGATCTGGGTTGTGCGCCGCCATCATGTGAGCGCGCTTGCGGCTCGTGCTGCTGCGCCTGTGGGCGCCGTCTTCACCCTGATCGCGCTGGTGACCGGGGCGATCTGGGGGCAGCCGATGTGGGGCACATGGTGGGAATGGGACCCGCGCCTGACCTCGTTCCTGATCCTGTTCCTGTTCTATCTTGGCTACATCGCCTTGTGGGAGGCGATCGAAGACCCCGACACCGCTGCGGATCTGACCTCGGTCCTGTGTCTGGTGGGGTCGGTGTTTGCGATCCTCAGCCGCTATGCTGTGAACTTCTGGAACCAGGGGCTCCACCAAGGGGCGTCCGTGTTCCGTGCTGGTGCCGTGACCGGGACCGACACGACCGAGAAGGTGAGCAACGTCTATTTCTACCCACTGCTGATCTGCATGATCGGCTTTGTTCTGCTTTTTGTGGCGCTGGTGTTCTACCGCACGGGGACCGAGATCCGAGCCCGCCGCATCAAGGCCCTGCAAGCCCGCGAAAGGATGAGCGCATGATGCCCGATCTGGGAGAATACGCTGATACTGTTCTGTCGGCCTATGCGGCCTCTCTGGTGCTGCTGGTGTTGTTGGTGGTTATGTCCGTCCTGCGCGGGCGCAAGGTGCGGGCCGAGATGGAAGAGATCGAAAAAAGGGTGCGCCGGGATGGCTAAGTTCTCGCCTTTGATGATTGCTCCGCCGATGATTTTTGGCGGCTTCGTCCTGCTGGCGGCCGTCGGCATGTTCCGCGAGGACCCCGACAGCCTGCCATCCGCGCGCGAGGGGCAACCGGCCCCACCCGTGGTGATGACCGAGTTTCCGGGCAAGACCGGGTTTGATGACGCCACGCTGCGCGATGGTCAGGTCAAACTGGTCAACTACTGGGCCAGCTGGTGCGCGCCGTGCCGGGCCGAACACCCAAGCCTTGAGGCACTGTCAGAGCAGGGCATTCCAGTCTACGGCGTGAACTACAAGGACAGCCAAAACAACGCCTCGGCTTTTCTGGACGAACTGGGTGATCCCTACGCCGGGATTGGTCGCGACGAACAGGGGCGCATGGCGCTGGATTGGGGCGTCTACGGCGTGCCCGAAACCTATGTGATCGCGGGTGACGGCACCATTGTGCTGCGCTTTGCCGGGCCGATCACGCAGCGGGTGATCGACAGCACGATCCGCCCTGCGCTTGAAAAAGCGGCTGGCAACTGACTATTTCCGCACAAGGATCCAGACCATCGCGCCGATAAAGGCAAAGGTGGTCAGGTTCATGAGCGTATCTGTCAGATCTCCGATCAGCATCGTTATACCTCCTCTTCCCGCAGGCCACGGAACAGACAGACCAACAGCAGGACCGAGATAAAGACAAAGGGCAGGGCACCAACCGAGATCAATATCTTTACCGAATTGACCGAGCCCGACAGGATCATCGCCACGCTCAGCAGCCCCAGCAGCACGCCCCAGATCAGGCGAATGCGCGGCGCAGGGTTTGCGTCCCCGCCGCTTGAAAATGTCCCTAGCACAAAGGCCGCGCTGACCACGCTGGTGACGATGAACAGAAATGCGGCCAGAACCGTGGCCAGCGTCGTTATGCCGGTCAGGGGCAGGCGATCCAGCAGGCCAAAGGTCACACGCTCGACATTGGTTTCGGTCATCGACAGCAACTCTCCAGCGCCGTTGAGCGCCTCGTACAGGCCGATGCCACCAAAGGCGCTGAACCAGAAGATCGAAAACAGTGTTGGCGCAAAGAGCACGCCCAACACAAACTCTCGGATCGTGCGGCCGCGCGAGATGCGCGCAACAAAGACGCCCACGAACGGCCCCCAGGCGATCCACCAGACCATGTATGTCAGGGTCCAGTCACTGAACCAGCGATGCACGGCGTCGCCATAGAATGTGAAGGTCTGAAACCCGCGCGGAATCACATGCGAGACATAGTCGCCAAAGCTTTGCACCACCGTGTTCAGCAAGTACTCGGTCGGGCCAAGGATGATGGTGTAAAGCACCAGGGCAATGGCGATCAGCATGGCCGTGTTCGACAGTTTGGCCATGCCCTGACCCAGGTCGATCAGTAGGGCTGGGATATAGGCGGCGACCATCGCCACCAGCACGCCCCCGATAAGGTAAGAGGTGACCGGCCAATCGGTGAGGACGGATACGCCATCGGCCACCTGAAACACGCCCATGGCCATCGACCCGCCAACCCCGATGGCAATGGCGATGATCGCGGCAAAGTCGGAAAACCAGCCCACAATTCTGGCCCATGTTTCATCGGGAAACAGGGAAACCAGCGGCGCGCCGACCATCATGCCGGTGTCTCGGCGAAAGCTGAAATAGGCGATGGTCAAAGCGGTCGAGCCGTAGATGGCCCAGGCGTGCAGACCCCAGTGGAAATTGGTCGCCAGCATGGCTTGGCGCGCGGCCTCGGGCGAGCCTTCGAACCCGTCCATGTAATGGTAATGTGTCAAAGGCTCGGCGACGGCCCAGAACAACAGGCCCACACCCATCCCTGCCGAAAACAGCATGGCGATCCATGAGGCGGTTGAAAACTCTGGTCGGTCGTCATCCTTGCCCAGTCGGATGTTGCCGTATTTGGAAAAGGCCAGATACAGGCAGCTGATCAGCATGCCGCTGGCCGCAAGCATCACGAACCAGCCGCGGCTGTGAAAGGTCTGATGCACGACGCCGCTGGCCCATTCGACCAGACCCGCGATGTCCACGATGCCCCATATGCCGACGGTGGCAATGACGATCAGCGAACACAACAGCAGTATATTTGGTTTGCCCATTGGCAAGCTCCGGTCCCGGGATGATGCAGCGTAGACTGCCGAAGCGCAGGGCAAAGGTCCAGAAAATAAAGAGAAACCGTGGCACGAGACGCAAGGCACACAACGGGGATTTGCTCCCCCATTTCGTTGGGTTTAGGGCTACTCTTGCCGCTTACCACAACAAGGCAAAGCCGGCCCAGCTCCTGTCAGCCTGCTCTTTCGATCATTCTGGCAATCTCTTTTCCGATCAGCGCGGATCCTTTGGCCGAAGGGTGGGTTCTGTCAGCGTCAAACAGGTCCCTCGCAGGTGGGTCAAACACATCTTCGGCGTCGAGAAAATAGAGACCTGTGTTTGACCGGGCCAGGAGTTCGATACGTCGTTCGATTTCGACCAAGCCGGGTCGGCACCCCCTGAATGCAGTGGTTTCCGGAGCTTTGTAATAGCCCAGCCACAAGACGCGCGCGCCCTGCTCCTGCGCTTTGGATATCAAGTCGGGGATGGCGCCGGATTGGCTGTCTGTCGAAATCAGTTGCTCGATCACAGCGCCGCAGCGGGTGCATCCGCATGTGAACCCCAGATCATTCGCCGCGCCATTGACGATGACCCAGTTCCATCGTCCTGGTGGCATCTGGCCAGGTATGCTCAAACCAACAATGCGAGCCAGATCCGCAGCTCCGATCTGGGCGCCAAAGGCGGCTCGGTTTACGACGTCACGGCCAAGTTCGGATGCCAAAGCGCTTCCAACGTCACGGCCTTCAGCGCGGTTCCAGGCCAGCACAGAATCCCCAATGATCAGAATATCGCCGCGCTGCGCGGACTGTGGCGCACAAGACCCCAATACCCAAACAAGAAAAAGTGCCACCATAAACCGCAAGACCATGTGCTCCTCAGTGCTTCGGTGCGTAATCACTCAGGATGTAAGGTGGGATCGCTCGTCGTCCAATTTCACGAAATACGGGGAGTTTGCCCCACCAATTTGGTTTGCGGGTAAACCCTGTTCTGTCCAGCCCGCGTTTGCACGTTGGTAGAGCGGGCTGGACAATAAGTTCTAGACCTATCTGAGGCGCTTCAATCAGGCCTTGGCGAGGTTGCGCAGAACAAAGTGCAGAACACCGCCATGTTCGATGTATTCGATCTCGGGCGCGGTATCGATCCGGCATTTCAGCATGATCTCTTTCACCGTACCGTCAGCCATGGTGATCGAGCAGGGCACCTCTTGCAGTGGCTCGACACTGTCCAATCCGGTGATCGTGACAGTCTCTTCCCCGGTCAGACCCAGCGTCTTGCGGGTGTCTCCACCAGTGAATTCCAACGGGATGACGCCCATGCCAACCAAGTTCGACCGGTGAATGCGCTCAAAGCTTTCGGCGATCACCGCCTTGACACCTAAGAGCGCCGTTCCTTTGGCCGCCCAATCCCGCGACGAGCCCGCGCCATATTGCTCACCACCAAAGACCACCAGTGGCGTGCCATTGGCCTGATGCGCCATCGAGGCATCATAGACGCTAGTCTGTTCACCGTCCGGCCCCTTGGTATAGCCGCCTTCGACCCCATCCAGCATCTCGTTCTTGATGCGAATGTTGGCGAAGGTGCCGCGCATCATGATCTCGTGATTGCCACGGCGCGAGCCGTAAGAGTTGAATTCACGCGGCTGCACCTGACGCTCGATCAGGTACTGACCTGCAGGTGAAGAGGCGGCAAAGGACCCGGCGGGCGAGATGTGGTCGGTGGTGATCATATCGCCCAACATCAGCAGCACCTTGGCGCCTTCGATGTTCTCGATTGTGCCCGGCTCTGGCCCCATGCCCTGGAAATAAGGCGGGTTCTGAATATAGGTCGAATTCGCAGGCCAGTCATACGTCTCCTGCTGCGGCACCTCGACCCCGCGCCATTTTTCATCGCCTTTGAAGACGTCGGCATACTTCGACTGGAACGCGTCGCGAGTCACCGTCTGTTGAACCAGATCGGCGATCTCTTCGGTCGAGGGCCAGATGTCTTTCAAATAGACGTCATTGCCGTTCTTGTCTTGTGCGATGACGTCCGAAGACAGGTCAATGTCCATGGTTCCGGCCAGCGCATAGGCCACCACCAGCGGCGGTGAGGCAAGGTAGTTGGCACGCACGTCCGGGCTGATCCGCCCTTCGAAGTTGCGGTTGCCGGACAGGACAGATGTCGCCACCAGATCGCCCTCGGCAATGGCGTCGCTGATCTCTTTCTGGATCGGGCCCGAGTTGCCGATGCAGGTGGTACAGCCATAGCCCACAAGGTTGAAGCCGATGGCGTCCAGATCATCCTGCAACCCGGCGGCTTCCAGATAGGCGCTGACGACCTGAGATCCCGGTGCCAGCGAGGTCTTGACCCAGGGTTTGCGGTTCAACCCTAGCTCGGCAGCCTTGCGCGCCACCAGACCCGCGCCGATCATCACATAGGGGTTTGATGTGTTGGTGCACGACGTGATCGAGGCGATGACAACCTTGCCGCTTTCCATCGTGTAATCTTCGCCCGCAACGGCAACCTCTTTGCCCATGGGGCGTTTGAAGGTCTCTTCCATCTCACGCAAGAAGGCGGTCTTGCCATCGCTCAGTGCCACATAGTCCTGTGGGCGCTTGGGCCCCGAGATCGCGGGCACGATGGTGCCCATGTCCAGATGCAAGGTGTCGGTGTAGATCGGCGCATAATCCGCATCTCGCCACAGCCCGTTGGCCTTGGCATAGGCCTCGACCAATGCAATCCGGTCCTCGTCCCGGCCGGTGTTGGTCAGATAACGGATGGTTTCGCCGTCAATCGGGAAAAAGCCACAGGTGGCGCCATATTCGGGTGCCATGTTGGCGATGGTGGCGCGATCTGCCAGCGGCAGACGGTCCAGACCGTCGCCATAGAACTCGACGAATTTGCCCACCACGCCCTTTTCGCGCAGCATCTCGACAACCTTGAGCACCAGGTCGGTGCCGGTGGTGCCTTCGACCATTGCGCCGGTCAGTTCGAACCCGATCACCTCGGGAATCAGCATGGAAATCGGCTGACCTAGCATCGCGGCTTCGGCCTCGATCCCGCCAACACCCCAGCCCAGAACGGCCACGCCATTGACCATAGTGGTGTGGCTGTCGGTGCCCACAAGGGTATCTGGATAGGCAACCTCAACCCCGTTTTGATCCGTGTCGGTCCAGACGGTCTGGGCCAGGTATTCCAGGTTCACCTGATGGCAGATGCCGGTGCCGGGCGGGACCACGCGGAAATTGTCAAAGGCGTTCTGACCCCATTTCAGGAAGGTATAGCGCTCCATGTTGCGTTCATACTCGCGGTCCACATTCATCTGGAAGGCGCGCGGGTTTCCGAACTCGTCGATCATGACCGAGTGGTCGATGACCAGATCCACAGGCACCTGCGGGTTGATTTTCGACGCCGAGCCCTTGAGGCCCACAATGCCGTCGCGCATTGCGGCAAGGTCCACCACGGCGGGAACACCGGTGAAATCCTGCATCAAGACGCGGGCAGGGCGGTACGCAATCTCGCGCGGGTTCTTACCACCATTTGCACCCCATTCGGCAAAAGCCTTGATGTCATCGACCGAGACAGAAAAATCGCCATCCTCGAACCTCAGCATGTTCTCCAGCACCACCTTGAGCGCGGCGGGCAGTTTGGAAAAATCGCCAAGACCGGCCTCGGTCGCAGCGGGGATCGAGAAATACGAAATGGTCTTGCCGTTCACGCTCAACTCGCGGCGTGTTTTGGCGGTGTCCTGTCCAACGGTGATGGGCATAAGTGGCTTCCCTCTAATGAGATGTGAGAATGAGGTTTTGCTGTTGGTTTTGTGCATGACCCGGTCCCTTGTTTCAAGGGGAATGGCCCTGCGTTACACGTCATGTATGCAACGGTATACATTTTTCAACGCCCATGTTTCGCTTTATTCACCAGCCTCTCAAGAAACCTTGATTGGCCTTTGAAAGCGCTGCGCTTTAGATCTGAGTTAACCCAAGCAGGATAGTGCCAGCCATGAAACGCGCCCTTTTATCAGTCGCTCTGACCGTATTATCGGCCAGCGCAGCCGTCGCCGAAAACAGCAACCCGGTCGTCGTTGAGCTGTATACTTCGCAAGGGTGCTCATCCTGCCCGCCAGCTGATGCCCTGATGCAGAAGCTGGCCGAGCGGGACGACGTGCTGGGGTTGGCGCTGCACGTCGATTACTGGGACTACATCGGGTGGAAGGACGAATATGCCAAACCGTCCCACACCACGCGCCAGCAGGGCTATGCGCATGCGGGCGGGCGTACGATGATCTATACGCCGCAGATGGTGATCAACGGGAACGAAAGCGTGGTTGGCGCGCGGGGCATGGAGTTGATGGAGCTGATCGCCCAGCACCGTGACCGCACGCCTCTTGCGACGGTCGAAACCACCAAATCAGGGGATGAGGTCGAGGTCAGCATTGTGGCCTCGGAAAAATTGCCCAAGGGCAGTTATGGCGTGCAAGTGGTCCGCTATGCCCCGATGCGCCATGCCAGCATCAAGCGTGGAGAGCTGGCAGGTCACGACCTGGATTATGCCAATGTGGTCGACAGCTTGAACCTGTTGGGCCGTTGGGATGGGGCCGAGGACGCGAAATTCACCGTGCACTTGGCGGATGGTTTGAAAACCGCTGTGCTGGTGCAGGTGCCGGGCTATGGCCCAATCGTGGCGGCGGCCAAGCTGGATTAACCTTCGGGCGAGCCGAGGCCCTTCCACATCTTCCAGCGGCGGTGGATCCAGAACCACTGATCCATGTGTTTGCGCACCATCACCTCAAGATCGTCGTTCATCTGTTGGGTCATGGTTGTCGGGTCGGTGTGCTCAATCGGCTCGTGCAGCACGATTTCGAAATCCAGCCCATTGGGTTCACGCACCGCATAACAAGGAATCGTTACGGCCTTGTATTTGATCGCCAATTCCGCGTTCAGCACGGATGTCACCGCAGGCTGACCAAAGAACTGCAGCTCTTCACCGCCATGGGCGTGCAGATCGGACACAATCGCGATGATGCCGCCTTTTTTGAGCGAGCGCACCATTTCCATCATGCCGCGGCGACCTTGTTCGAACATCGGCTCGCCGGTTTTGTGAAAGGCGTCGACGTAGATATCGTTGAAATACGGGTTTGCCATACGGCGATACAGACAGCCGATGGGCTTTTGAACCCGATGCTGCAAGGCCACGCGGGCGGCCAGGTAGTGGCCGAAATGTGCGGTGATGAACATCACCGGGCGGCCCTCGGCACAGGCCTGTTCAAAGGCTTCGATACCGGGCCCCGAGACCTTGGCGTTCTTCTGGCGCTCGGTGAAATCCTCGGGCGAGAAGTGCTCCATCAAAGCGCGGCCCGCCGTATTTGGCACCGCCTTGGTCAGCCGCTTGACCTCGACCTCGGGCAGGTCCGGGCAGGTCAGTTTCAGGTTCTTGCGCACCCGTTTGCGGAACCCCACCAGTGGCGAAATCGCGCTGATAAACGACCCCATTGCCGCAATCCGCGTGTCATAGGGCAGCTTGCGCATGCCGCCGATAAAGGCGCGCAGAAAGAAAAAGGAAGCACGGTATTTCGCCCGTTCAAACCGGGAGAGTTCTGACTTTTCAACGGGCATGACTGCGCCTCACGACGTTTTTGTTTCGCGATGCCACACATATAGGCCCGCCCCGGCGATCACAAGCGCGCCGCAGATGGTCCAGATGTCGGGAAACTCGCCAAAGAACACCGCGCCCCAGACAGCGGCAAAGCCCAGACCACAATAGGCATAGGGCGCCAGCATCGAGGCCTGGCCCAGGGTAAAGGCCCGGATCAGAAGCATTTGTGCGATGGTGCCAAAGACTGCGACCATGGCGATCAAACCCCAGCTGGTGGCATCCGGCATCTGAGCGTAGGGCGGGGCGACCAGGCTCATGATGACCGTGCCGACCAGGCCGGTGTAAAAGAGCGAGGTCCAGACATCCTCATCCGGGCCGACCTTGCGGGTGAGCAGCGCATAGCCCGTGTAGCAGCAGGCGGCAGCCAAGGGATACAGAGAGGCCAGCGAAAAAACGCTGCTGCCGGGGCGGATGATGATCAACGCGCCGCACAGGGCGACGATGATGCCGATGATCCGGCGGGGGCCAAGGGGTTCGCGCAGGAACAGGGCCGCGCCCAAGGTGATCAGAACCGGGTTGACCGACATCAACGCTGTGGCATCGGTCAGGGGGATGAGGGACAGAGCCAGAAAGAAGAACCCCGTGGCCCCCATCAACAACAATGAGCGCAGGAACTGCAGGACAGGGTATTTTGTGCGAACAACCCGATGCAGGCGCGGCAGAACCAGAACAAAGACAAGCAGCATTTGCCCGCCGTACCGTGCCCAAAGGCTGGGGAGGATGCCAAAACGCGGAGTCAGTGCTTTGACCGAGGCGTCCATCAGCGTGAAGAATAGGATCGCGCCAACCATGAGCAGGATGGCTTTGCCTTGGGTGTCTGGCCCGTTGGTCATGTGCTGGAACAGTTCGATGAAATCATTCTGGGGCCTGTGACTTAGCATCGCTCGAAAATTGTGAGCATGCAAACGTCATAGGCGGGGGTCGTGGCGCTGTCCATGCGGGAAATGCAAGGTGGACCAAGCGCCGCTGTGTTCACTGCCGTACAGGTTCGTCGAGACGTCGAGCCCCATCAGCGGAGATGGAGACTGAACTGCGGTTTGCGACGCAGGCCAATGGGCACGGTCAAGGCGCCTGCTTGCGCGCAGACTCACCGGCCGAACGCGAGTACTGAGTGTTCGATGTTCGGGCGGGCGCGGTTTACTCGTCCTCTTCTTCTTCGACCTTCAGAGTTATGGTGCCTTCGTCTTCGAGCCCCCGGATCGCATTGACAACGGCGTTCATGGCTCTTTCGCCATCGGCGCGCTTGATGGTGCCGCGTTCTTCTACTTCTTCGCGCAGGTTGTCGGCCATCCGAGCAGACATGTTGCCAAGCAGAAACTCGACAACAGGGGCGTTCTTTTCATCGGTGGCGGCGGCCAGGGCGGTGACCAATTCGTCCTGATCCACGGCGCGCACCACGGCAGGCACGTCGCGTTCCGTCACCCGTTCCGAGATGTGGGCAAAGGTAAAGATCATCTTGCGGACGGAGGTGGCAAAAACCTCATCCTCGGCATCGAGCGAGGTCAGCATGTCGTCGCGCGTGTTTGCGGCAGATTGGTTCAGGATGGCGCCGACCCGTTTGTCGGGGTCATCGGCAAAGGCCGATATCGGGCGCTGATCCATTTGTGCTACAAGAGAAAACCCAATTCGATCAACAGCTTCTGGTGTGACTTTGCCGGTCTTTGATACCGCATAGGTGATTTGGCGGGCCACTGGTCCGGGTAACTGTCCCAGCATTTCGGCGGCTTTTGGGGTATCCAGTTTTGACAGCAGAACAGCGGCAACTTCGGTGCTTTCGGCCTGCGCCAGTTCCGCCAGTTCCGGGGCGGGCAGCGCCTTGAGTCGGACCCAAGGGTCGCCGGACTGCTTGACACCGGCCTGCTTGCGCAGCTTGGCGGCAGTGCGCGCACCGATCTTGCCGTCCAGCACATTCAGCGCCCCGGCCAGATCATGGGGCATTGACAGACCGATCCCTTCGAGCGCTTCGGCAAATTCATGCGCCACGGCACCCAAGGTCACGCGATCGACCAGACCGATCTCACCCATCTGTTCGGTCAGCTTGGTTTGCAGCTCTTCTGGCAGTTCTTCCAATGGAATGTCGGCGCCATCATTCAGCAAAAGCCGCACCACGATGGCCGCCTTGGCCCGCCCGCTAAGGTGTCGGGCGACGCGCACCTCCTCGACCGGAGGGTTTGTATTCACCTCGATCACACTGTCGGCCATCGGCGGTGCCAATGGGGCCAATTGCATCAATGCTCTGTCGTCTTGCATATGCCTGCCTGTGGGTCCGTCATCATCATCATGACGCTAGCCCACAGGCAGTAAAGAAAGACTGAAAATCAGTAGCTGTATGTGGTTCCGGTGCGAATGGCTTCGCGCAGCGATGCCTCGGCCCAGGATCCTTCGCCACCGCGGGCCTTGATTTCGCGCCATTGTGCAATGGCCAGATCAAGTTTCCCTTGTTCGACAAAGCCTTGGCCCATGTAGCTGCGCGCCAGGATGTTGTCGGGGTTGGTGCTGATGGCCTTGTCGTAATAGGCGTTTGCCAATTCGATCTGGCCCAGTTTGCGGTGTGTAAAGCCCCAATAGGTCAACACTCTGTCGTCGTTTTGATCGTCTATTGCCGAGAGCACGCCCTGCGCGTCGTCATACCGCCCGGCATAAGCCAACTCGCGCACCGCGCCATACAGCGTGTCGGTGTCCAGAGACGAATTCTTTGGCTTCACGCAACGCTTCTTTTTCTCGTCCCAGACGCGCACGCCCTTGCAGGTTTTGGTGGTCTCGGACGGCTCGGGCGGGTTGGTCCAGGTGGTGCCGCCGTCGCCATTGCCACCAGCGGCAAAGGCATATCCGGGCAGGGCGATGGCCAAGGCAAGAAGAACACGCATTACAGTCACTCCAATTGATCACTTGCTCAGAGTTTAGTGCAAAAAAAGGCGGACGCCCCTCAAATCGGCGCGTCCGCAATAAAAAACCTGTGAGATGTATGTCAGCTGCTTACGATTTTGACACAGCTTTGGCTGTTCGCATCCCAAGTGGTGCCTGCTGCGCAGGATTGCACCTGATGTTCGCGACCCGAGCACCCCATCGCCGCAGCAATCGAGGGCAGCAATAGCGCCGCGGTCAGCACAAGAGTTCCGACTTTCATGATCCGTCCTCCCATTTTGTAGATGCAGGATACGCCGAGACGGGGCATTTCCAAAGGGAAAGTTCCTATTGAGCGTACAAACGAAAAAGACCGGCACGAGGGCCGGTCTTTGCATTACGTGAACTTGGGGTGCTTAGTCTTTGAAGACACGCTTGAAAATCGTGTCGACATGTTTGGTGTGATAGCCCATGTCGAACTTTTCGTTGATGCCATCTTCGCCCAGGGCGGCCACGACGTCGGCGTCGGCCAGCAGCTGTTCTCGGAAATCGACGCGGTGTTCCCAAACCTTCAGCGCGTTGCGCTGGACCATGGAATAGGCGTCCTCGCGGCTGACACCGGCTTGGGTCAGCGCCAGCAGAACACGCTGCGACATCACCAGACCGGGGAACTTGTTCATGTTGTCCAGCATGTTGTCGGGGAAGATCAGCATCTTTTCGACCACACCGGCCAGGCGGTGCAGGGCAAAGTCCAACGTGATGGTGGCATCGGGGCCAATCGCGCGCTCGACCGAGCTGTGCGAGATGTCACGCTCGTGCCAGAGCGCCACGTTTTCCATCGCCGGAACAACGGCCATGCGCACCAGACGGGCCAGACCGGTCAGGTTTTCGGTCAGAACCGGGTTCTTCTTGTGCGGCATCGCGGAGGAGCCTTTTTGACCCATCGAGAAGAACTCGGCGCCCTCCAGCACTTCGGTGCGTTGCATGTGGCGGATTTCCACGGCGATGTTTTCGATCGAGCTGGCAATGACGCCCAGGGTGGCAAAGAACATCGCGTGGCGGTCGCGCGGGATCACCTGGGTCGAAATCGGCTCGGGGCTCAGCCCCAGCTTCTCGCAGACGTGTTCCTCAACCGCTGGGTCGATGTTGGCGAATGTGCCAACCGCGCCGGAAATTGCACCAGTGGCGATTTCCTCACGTGCCGCGATCAGACGCGCCTTGTTACGGTCCATCTCGGCGTAGAAACGCGCGAATGTCAGGCCCATGGTGGTGGGCTCGGCGTGAATGCCGTGGCTACGGCCCACGCGAACGGTGTCCTTATGCTCGTAAGCGCGGGTTTTCAGCGCGGCCAGCACCCGGTCCACCCCTTCGAGCAGGATGTCGGCAGCGCGCACGAGTTGCACGTTCAGGCAGGTGTCCAGCACGTCCGAGCTGGTCATGCCCTGGTGCACAAAGCGGGCCTCTTCGGAGCCTACGTGTTCGGCCAGGTGCGTCAGAAACGCGATGACGTCGTGTTTGGTAACGGCTTCGATTTCGTCAATACGGGCGACGTCAAATTCGACGTCCTTGGCTTTCCACACCGCCTCGGCGTTCTCTTTCGGGATCACACCCAGATCGGCCATCGCATCACAGGCGTGGGCCTCGATCTCGTACCAGATGCGGAATTTGGTCTGGGGCGACCAGATAGCGACCATGTCGGGGCGGGAATAGCGGGGAATCATTGGCAGCGGCACCTTATTGTGATTGGCACGGGGGATCGCGCGCGTCTTAAACTCGCGGCGACAAATGAACAAGGCAGGAGCGGGTATATGAGACGGTTTGCCCTGATTTTGGTGGCTTTGGCGGCTTCAGCGGCAGCAAATGCCGGCGAAAAGCCCGAAGACACGCGTGTGCTGGACGCATTGATGGGCAAGAAACTCGACTACGGTGATGGCGTCTGGCAGGATTTTCGCCCGTCTATGAAGACGCTGTATCACTCGGGCCGACCCAGCTGGGGATACTGGGCTGTGCGCGATGGCCAATATTGTTCCCAATGGCCACCGTCCAGCCTATGGGCCTGTTATGACATCGAACTGACCGAGAACGGTGTTCGGTTCGTCGGAGAGAAGGGGGACACCTCGACAGGCGTTTACGTTGACTAAGGTTTGACGGATTGGCTGTGTGGTGCGAACAGCGTGACCGGCGCAAACCTAGCTTCCGTTTGACGTCCCCAAATCAAGTGACGGGAAACGCCCGGTATGGCAACCAAAAGGAAGCCCCACCTCTGCCTGATCAGCCCGGGCGGGCGTCGTCACACCCGCAGCACATGAACCGAACAGAGTGCGTGACGCACAACAAGTGCGGCGGTCGAGCCCAAGAAGAACTCTTTCATGCCGGGTCTGTGCGACGCGATCACGATGCAGTCGATCCCTTTTGTGTTCGCGTATTCCGTGATCGCGCGGCCCGCTGACTGGCTTTCCAGAATGACCGCACTGACGTCCGCCTCGGACTGGAGCCTGTCGGCCAGACCGGCCTCGGCCTTTTGATAGGATTTTTCGACCACGTTCTGCTCCATGTAATACATGATCTGCTTGTTGGGTGGTTCGTGGATATGGGCTGCGGTGATCTTGCCGCCCTCGGACAAAAGCGCACGCGCGGCGGACAGGGCCTGTTCGCTGATGCCGTGTTCCAAAGAAAGCGCTACAAGTACGTTGTTATACATGTTGATTATCTCGCATTCTGATCTTGTGGTTGCCACGCACCCCCGGAAAGGGGGATGCGCATTTGTTCAAGCAAGGGAGCAGCGTTTCATTTGCCGAGCAGGAGGTCCGGCAGGAACAGCGCCAGCTCGGGCACAAATGTCGTCAGCATCAGCGTGGGCAGCCAGGCGAAGACGATGAAAATTAGCGTCGGCCACAACATGCGCGACACCGGTTCGTCACAGACCTGAGCACCCAGGTAGAGAAGCGGCGCGGTCGGCGGAGTGATGTTGGCCATGCCCAGGTTGACCCCGATCACGGCAGCAAAATGGATCGGGTCCATCCCGGTGCTTTGGGCGATGGGCAACAGGATCGGGGTTGCCAAAAGCAGTCCCGAGATATCGTCCATCAGCATCCCGATCAGGATCATCACGATGTTGATCATCAGCAAGATCACGATTGGGTTGTCCGAAACCGAATAAACCAGATCTTTGGCCAATTGCGGCGCCCCCTGAGAGATCAGGTTGTCCGATACGATCAGCACCATGAAGATCATGACCATGACCACACCAACCGTCACGCCAGAGTTCTGGATCGTCTGCGCCAGCGTTTTCCAGGTCAGACCACGGTAGAAATAGATCGCGATCGGGATCGAATAGACCACTGCAATTCCGGCAGCTTCGGTCGGGGTCATGATGCCCCCATAGATCCCGCCCAAGATGATGAGCGGCATCATCAATGCAGGTCCTGCCAGACGCGCTTGAACACCAAAGGTCGGAAGAAACGGTTTGGGTCGATCCGTCAGATTGATGTCATCGTATTTGCGCAGCAGAAACTGGTTCACCACAATCAGCAGCGTAATCAGAATGAGGGCCGGAATGACGGTTGAAAGAAAGCACTTAAGCACGTGCTGTTGTGCAACCCAGCCGTAAAGGATGTGTGACGAACTTGGTGGGATCAGCAGGCCCAGTGGGCTTGCCGCGACGATCAGGGCGGCCGACTGTCCCCCCGGATAGTTGGCGCGTTTCAAATGCGGCATCATGATGCCGCCGATACAGGTGAGTGTTGCGTTGGCGCTGCCTGAAATCGAGCCGAAAACCCCGCATGCGATGACGCCGGCTGCGCTCAACCCACCTTTGATGTGTCCGACGAACATTTCTGCCAGCGCCACCAAAGGAGCAGCGATTTTTCCCTTTTCCATGATTGCGCCCGCAATCATGAACAGCGGGATTGCCAACAGAACCAAGGTTCGAATGCCGGTGGATCCGGTTGGAAGGTATCCGGTGATCGATTGGTCGCCGACCATCGCAATGAAAATCAGTACGGCACCGAATGCGACGAAGACGCTCACACCCAGCAAGAGCATCAGGCAGACAATAAAGAGACTTCCCGCGATGATCATTTGGATGCTCCCTTCATGATCTCTGAGCGCAGCGGCAAACCCAGGCCTTTGCGGATGTGGACGTACAGATAGGCGGCCGTGAACATGGCCATGAAACCGAAGGCGCACATGATCGCGATACGCCATGAGACAAAGGGAATGCGCAGAACCGGGGTCGCCCGGAGCCGAGGGAAGGAAAAATCATCCAGCAGCGAGACGTAGCAGGCATAGACGAGAAAGAGGATGACGAGCAGTTCGACCAGCAGAACGACAAAGCCGCGCCACCAGATCAGGCGGGGGTCTTGAATGACGATCCCCAGGATATCGGCGTTGATGTGAAGGTTCCGCGCTGAGGCCAGCACCGCGCCCGCGAAGAAACCGACGATGCTGAAGCCCAAAAGCCATTCTTCATAGGCAAACAGATCGCCGCCAAATCCGTATCTGATGACCACGACCGCACCAAACGTGAATGCCATCAGGAACCCGCAGAACATGGCAATCTGGCGCATGACAAAGGCGACGCCCTTCAAAGGATACCCAAGAAACGGCGGCAGTTCGTCGGTGACTTTTGGCCGTTCCTTTGGGGTTTCCTCGATGACGACCGGCGACTGATCGCCCTTAGAATAAGACATTCCACTCCCTCCCTGTTTTCGCAGAGCAAAAAGGGCCGGTTGGTGTACCGGCCCTCTTCAAGATCACTTGGTTTTGGCTGCCAGAAGGCGGTCAATGACATCCTGGCCGACGCTTTTGGCCAACTCAGGCCACACTTGCTCTTGCACATGTGCCGCCATGGCTGCCTGCTCTTCGTCAGACAGGCGCAGGATCGTGTAGCCCTTGTCGATCAGCTTTTGACCAAAGACCTCATCGTTTTCGCGGTTATAGGCAAAAAAGTCCTGCGAGGCCTTCGTCAGCGCCGCCTGCAGTACATCACGCTGTTCGTCCGTCAGCTTGTCCAATGTCCGCTGAGATGCGTAAAAAGACGTCAACTCGGAGATGGAGTTGTATTCGATGAAATGCGTGCCGACATCCGATTTTGCAAAAATGGAATAGGTCGCCGTTTTGGTGCAGCAGATTGCGCCGTCAACGATGCCAGACTGCAAGGCCGGGAAGATATCACCCCAGGCCATGGTCGTTGCCTGATACCCCAGCTTTTCAACCATGGATTTCACTACGCTGGACGACCAGACGCGAATATTCATGCCCTTGTCGCCAAAGGTGTTCCAGTTCTCGGGTTCTTGCGACGCAACGATGCCGATGAACCCTTCAGGGTTCTGCGCCATCACGCGCACGCCGTACTCATCGGTGATCTCTTGCAGGATGGTGTTGAATTCGGAGTCCATGTTCAGCAGCGTTTTTTCCATGTCGTCCCAGCCATTTAGCAGGAACGGCATCGAATAGAATTCAAGCCGCGGATCGGTGTCTGCGTAGATGAAGGCCGAGGCAAGATCGATGTTGCCACGGGCCACATCTTCGAACAGGGCCTCACCGGATCCCAACTGGTTGGCCGGGAACACTTCGACCTTCAGGCCCACATCGGCTGCGGCGACATCGTCTGCGACCTGCTGCATCATCTTGGTGCCCTGGTGGTCGATCGGGAACACACCTGCGAACCGCAGTTTCATGTCGTCCGCGATCGCGGCTGTCGACATGAGCGCACCGATGGCGCCACACAGTATTCCTTTGGCAATCGTCTTGGTACTCATCGAGATTTTCCTCCTTGTTGACGAGTAACGCCCGCCTCGCAAATGCTTGGGCGGGCGTTGATTTGCTTCAGCCCAGCAAATCTTCCGGGGCCTGAAACTCGTATCCGAGATCATCGGCCACAGCCTTGTAGGTCACCTTGCCAAAGGCCACGTTCAGGCCGTTCATCAGGTGACGGTTATCTGCCAGCGCCTGTTTCCAGCCGTTGTTTGCAATGGCCAGGGCATGGGGCAGGGTGACGTTGTTCAAGGCGTAGGTCGAAGTCCGCGCCACTGCGCCGGGCATGTTGGCGACGCAATAGTGGACAACCTCATCGACCACATAAGTGGGATCGGCGTGGGTGGTTGCCTTGGACGTTTCAAAGCACCCGCCCTGGTCGATGGCGACATCGACAACCACCGCGCCGGGCTTCATCCGTGCGATCAGATCACGGTTGACCAGCTTGGGCGCGGCAGCACCCGGGATCAGAACCGCACCCACAACCAGATCTGCGTTGGTGACCTCTTCCTCCAGCGCGGCCCTGGTTGAATAGACAACCTTGGCCGACGCCTCGAAATGGTTTTCCAGCTTTTCCAGAACAGCGGGGCTGCGGTCCAGGATGGTCACATCCGCGTGGAGGCCTACCGCCATCTGAGCGGCATTGAAGCCCACGACGCCGCCGCCGATGACAACAACCTTGCCGGGCTTCACACCGGGCACACCGCCCAGCAATACGCCCAGCCCGCCCTTGGCCTTTTCCAACGCGCTGGCGCCGGCCTGGATCGACATGCGACCGGCAACCTGGCTCATCGGTTTGAGCAGGGGCAGGCCGCCGTTGTCGTCCGTTACCGTCTCATACGCGATGCAAACCGCGCCAGAGTTGACCAGATCCTTGGTCTGTTCTGGATCGGGGGCAAGATGCAGATAGGTGTAAAGGATCTGACCCTCGCGCAGCATGGCGCGCTCAACGGCCTGAGGTTCCTTGACCTTCACGATCATCTCGGCGTTGGCAAAGATTTCGGGTGCAGTGGCGGCAATTTCCGCACCTGCAGCGCGATAAGCATCGTCATCGGCACCAATGCCGACACCGGCGTTGGTTTCCACGACGACGCTGTGCCCGTGCGACACCAGTTCCGCGACGCTTTCGGGGGTCAGGCCGACCCGGTATTCGTGGTTCTTGATTTCCTTGGGAACACCAATGAACATGTTCTTCACTCCTTGGATCGGATGATCATTTTGCGGTTGGCATGACAAACTCGGCGCCGTCCGAGATGCTTTCGGGCCAACGCTGCATGATGGATTTCTGCTTGGTGTAGAAACGGACGCCTTCTTCGCCATAGGCGTGCATGTCGCCGAACAGGCTCTTCTTCCAGCCGCCGAACCCATGCCAGGCCATGGGCACCGGGATCGGAACGTTGACGCCGACCATGCCGACCTGAACCTGCTTGCCGAACTCACGTGCGACGTTGCCGTCGCGGGTGAACAGCGACACGCCGTTGCCAAACTCATGGCCGTTGATCAGCTGCAGACCTTCGGCAAAGCTCGCCACGCGGACGCAGGCCAACACCGGGCCAAAGATCTCTTCGCGGTAGATCTTCATGTCCGGGGTGACGTTGTCGAACAGGGTGCCGCCCAGGAAATAGCCGCCTTCGTGCCCTTCGACGGTGTAGTCGCGGCCATCGACCAGCAGGTCGGCGCCGTCTTCGACGCCGCTGTCGATGTAGCCCTTGATCCGGTCCCGCGCGGCGGCGGTGACGATCGGGCCCATTTCGGCGTCGAGCTCAAGCCCGTTCTTGATTTTCAGCGTCTCGGCGCGTTCTTTCAGAACAGGCATCAGCTTGTCGGCGGCATCCCCCACCAGCAGCGCGACCGAGATTGCCATGCACCGTTCCCCGGCTGAACCATAGGCCGCGCCGATGAGCGCGTCGGCTGTCTTGTTCATGTCGGCGTCGGGCATCACCAGCATGTGGTTCTTGGCGCCGCCCAGGGCCTGAACCCGTTTGCCGTGCCGCGCGCCTACCTCGTAAATGTAGTTGGCGATGGGGGTCGAGCCGACAAAGGACACCGCCTTGACGTCTTCGTTTTCCAACAACGCATCCACGGCGACCTTGTCGCCCTGAACGACGTTGAACACGCCATCGGGGAACCCCGCCTGTTTCATCAGATCGGCATAAAGCAGCGAGGCCGAAGGGTCGGTTGGAGAGGGCTTCAGGATAAAGGTATTGCCTGCGGCGATGGCGATCGGGAACATCCACATCGGCACCATGACCGGAAAGTTGAAGGGAGTGATCCCGGCCACGACACCCAGAGCTTGACGTGTCGTCCAGTTGTCCATGCCGGTGGACACCTGTTCCGTGTAATCGCCTTTGAGGAGTTGCGGGATGCCGCAGGCAAACTCGATGATATCTATGCCGCGCTCGACCTCGCCCTGGGCGTCGGTGAACACCTTGCCGTGTTCGACGGTGATGGCGCGGGCCAGATCATCCTTGTGCTGACGCACCAGCGCCAGGAAATTGTTCATCAACCGCGCCCGGCGGATCGGCGGCGTGTTCGACCAGGCCGGAAAGGCCGCCTTGGCCGCAGCGACCGCCGCGTCCACGGTTTCGACGGTGGCAAGCGACACGTTGCCGGTGTGTTCGCCGGTTGCGGGGTTATGGACGGCCTGTGTGGCTTCGCCGTCTGGGGCTGTGATTTGGCCACAGATATAGTGGCCGATCGAAACGATCGGGGCAGCATCTTTCATGATTGCAGTCCTTAGATTTTAGGGGAGAGGGGTCAGGGAAGCTCGGCCAGAACTTCTCCAAGTGTTTGAACAAGCTTGGTGATTTCAGGCTCCGAGATGATCAGCGGCGGGGACAGCGCGATGATGTCGCCGGTCACCCGGATCATGATGCCCGCGTCCCAGGCGCGTTTCATCGCCTCATAGGCGCGCGCGCCGGGGGCGCCTTCGCGCGGGGCCAGTTCGATGGCGCCGACCAGGCCCAGATTGCGGATGTCGATAACGTTCGGCAGGCCCTTGAGGCTGTGGAGTTGATCCTCCCACGGTTGCGACAGCAGAGCCGCGCGGCGGAACAGGTCGTTCTGCTCATAGCTTTCCAGCGCCGCCAGGGCCGCTGCGCAGGACACCGGGTTGGCCGAATAGGTGTAGCCATGGAACAGCTCGATCGGCGCGCCTGCGTTCTCCATGGCCGAGTTGTAGATGTCGTCCGACACGATCACTGCGCCCATTGGGATAACGCCGTTGGTCAGCCCCTTGGCAGTGGTGATGATGTCCGGTTTCACGCCGAAATATTCAGCCGCCGTTGCTGCACCCAGTCGGCCAAATGCGGTGATGACCTCGTCAAAGATCAGCAGGATGCCATGGCGGTCACAGATCTCGCGCAGGCGTTGCAGATAGCCCTTGGGCGGCAACAGCACGCCGGTGGACCCGGCCATCGGCTCGACAATGACGGCCGCAATGGTCGAGGCGTCATGCAGCGCGACGATGCGCTCCAGATCGTCCGCCAGTTCGGCGCCATGAGCGGGACAACCGCGCGAAAAGGCGTTGCGGTCCAGGTCGTGGGTGTGGCGCAGGTGATCGACGCCGGTCAGCAGCGTGCCAAAGTGCATCCGGTTCTTCACGATGCCCCCGACCGAAATGCCACCAAAGCCCGTGCCGTGATAGCCGCGTTCCCGCCCGATCAGACGGGTGCGGGCACTGTCTCCGCGCATCCGGTGATAGTGCAGCGCGATCTTCAGCGCGGTGTCGACGGATTCCGAACCCGAGTTGGTGAAGAATGCGTGGTTCATCCCCTCGGGCATCATCGCGGTCAGCTTGCCCGACAGCTCAAATGCCTGGGGGTGGGCGAACTGGAAGTTCGGAGCATAATCCAGCTCGTGCACCTGTTTCTGGACCGCTTCAACGATCAGCGGATCACGGTGCCCTGCATTGACGCACCACAGGCCCGCAGTGCCGTCCATGATCTGGCGACCATCCGAGCTGGTGTAGTACATCCCTTCGGCGGATTGGATCATCCGGGGCTCGCGAAGGAAATCACGGTTTGCAGTGAAGGGCATCCAGAACGATGACATTGTGTTGGGTTTATCGAGCACGGCGACACCTCGTGATGGATATTTTCATTTGATGCCGGATACTTGCAGTAAAGGCCTGGCGCGCACAGTCGGTTTTGTGGAAATCTGTAAGTCCTTGAAATACAGTCCCGCCGCGCCTAAAGTGCTTTCGATCAGAAGCAGGAAATCACAATGGGCCAATCTCAGACAACCGACTTGGAAACGGCACGGCGCTTGCGTTTGATTCGTACGTCAAAGGGGATCAGCCAGCGTGACATGGCCAAGCGCGCAGGCGTTGGCAGCGGGACGATCTCCCAGATTGAAAGCGGTTCAACGCAACCCTCTGTCGCCTTGCTCAAAAAGATCCTGGCCGGCGTTGATGTCAATCTGGGGTTCTTCTTCAGCTTTGAACTGAAGAACGAAGACAGCTTCTATTTTCCACGCAGCGGAATGAGGGATCTTGGGTCGTCAGGCGTCTCTTACTTGCTGGTTGCCGGTGAACGCAGGAACAGAAAGCTGCAGATGCTGATCGAAGAGTATGATGTGGGCGCAGATTCAGGCCGATCTGCCCTGTCCCATGAAGGCGAAGAATGTGCAGTGGTGATCGAAGGACGCCTAGAAGTGACAGTGGATGGGCAGTCCCGTGTCCTCAGCCCGGGCGACGCCTATTACTTTACAAGCATGCTGCCGCACCGTTTCCGAAACGTCGGCGATGTCCCTTGCAAAGTGATCAGCGCCTGCACACCATCATCGTTTTGAGCAGCGTAGACTTTTGGTCGGGCATTTGTGCTTTGGGCCAGTGGCGCGCGTGAGCCCGCCAATGGTCAGCCCCACGTTCCTGGCCAAACGACGCCACGACCGGGTTACTTTCATTGTTTACATTTCATGACCCGAACCCGACACTCGTTTTGATTGAACAGTGGGAGATAGATTCATGCCCAATAGAATTTCCGGCCGGTTGCGAGCCACGGCCCTGGTCGTTGCGACCGCCTTGTCTGCGACAGTGGCCAAGGCCGATATGCCGGTCACCTATGTCGAGGACAACCGCGCCCTGTTTCATGTCAGCGCACCGGATTTCTGGCAGGTGCGAGCAGGGGGGCCGCGTGCGATCACGCCACCCGGATCGGATGAGGCGCGTTTGATCAACCGGGTGATCGGGTTTGAACCCGTTGCGGAAAAAGGGGTCTGGGTGGGGTTCATGTCTCCCAACGGCGTTTCAACCTTTGACGGCGCGGTCGAGTATCTGCGCAATATTGGTCAGTCCATCGTTGAGGACCCGATCCTGGACGACAGCAAGCCGACCCGAATTGGCGGTCTGCCAGCCCAAAAATACGCCGGTCACGGGCGTCGGGGCGGAAAGTCCGTCAATTTCACCGCGGTTCTGATCGACCTTCCTGGCAATCGCGTGGCGATTTCTCTGGCCATTTCCGAAGCAGGCGCCAATGCCGAGCTGATCAGCGACGTCAATGCGATCTACGATTCATTTCGTGCAGCACGGTGAGGGAGATGAAAATGACGATTAGAAAACTCTTCCTTGGAACGGTATTGTCGGTGTCCGGGTTTTTGCTCGCGGCGTGCGACCCCAATGCGACGTCCGTGGGCGGCTCGGTCTACTATGACAGTATGATGTGGAACGACTATTACTATGGTCATCCACGGCCACCACGGCCCGAGCGCCCAAAGCCCGAGCATCCGATCGCGCGCCCGCCTGTGGCCCGTCCGCCTGTTGCGCGCCCACCGATCCACCGCCCGCCAGTGGCCCGGCCACTCCCGGCGCGGCCCCGCTGATCCACGATCGAGGAACGCATGAAATCCACCCTGATGCGCCGTTTCGTTGCAGGCCTGTTGATTGCGTTCCCCATCGTGATCCTGGGGATCGCTCTCTACACGCTGTTTGAGGTGATCCAGATCATCGGTGATCCTCTGTTTGGTCTCATTGGCACCGGAACACCGCTCGATTCCATAATCGAACATGTTCTGGCTGCCATCGCGGCCTTCGTTATCGTGTATTTGCTGGGCTATGCGGCCGAACTGCAAGTTGTCCAAGACCGCGTCAGCCGCCTGGACCGGCTGCTGGTCCTGCTAGTGCCCGGCTACACAATGATCAAAGGGTTCATCGGCGGGGTGGTTGCCGAAGACAGCCTGACAGAGGGGTTCCGAGCTGTCTTGGTCGACACTGTGGACAGCACCCGGATCGGGTTCGAGATTGAGCGGTCTGATTCAGGCAAGGTCGTGGTTTTTCTGCCAAACGCACCTGCCGCCAGCACGGGTATCATCGCCGCATATGACGTTGATCGCGTGACCCGGTTGGATGTCCCTCCGCACCGGGTCATGGAGATGCTCAGTTTCTATGGGGCGGGTCTTACTGACCTCGATAAGCTGCAGATCAGGTAAGCGCCGCCTCAGGACGGCTCTTTGACCCGATCCAGAATCGTTTCGACCTCGCTGCTTGCCTCGAGCGTGCGGTGCACTGGGCATTTGTCGGCGATCTCCAGCAATCGGGCCTGCTGATCAGCGCTCAAAGGGCCTTTCAGGTGAATGAGGCGCGTGAACCGATCGATCTTGCCTGCCGCGGCGGTGTCGGCGTCTTGGGCGTGCACCTTGTTGTGGCTGACGTCCACGCTGACGCTGTCCAATGGCCAGCCCTTGCGGCGTGCGTACATGCGGATGGTCATCGATGTGCAGGCCCCCAGACCGGCCGAGACGAACCCGTAAGGCGTCATGCCCTGATTGGTGCCGCCATACGACAGCGGCTCGTCCGCCACTGCGTGGTGATCGGGGCCGGACTGTACGTCCTGGCGGAAACCACTCGGATCGGCCTCGGACACGCGAACGATGCCTTCGGGGGCGCCGGGGGGCGGGGCAGGTG
>NZ_JAGHRE010000008.1 GCF_017743935.1 Tropicibacter sp. R16_0 | reverse complement strand
CTGCAATCTCGTCGAACGGGTTCATCGACATTTTGACATTGGCGAGATCGACACCGCTACCATCCGCGTTAACGCGAACCTTCACATTGTAGTCAATCACGCGCTTGACAGGCACAAGTACCTTCATCGCATTCTCCTGTGTTGAAGTCTTTAGGGGTTCCCTGTCCCAACATTGCGTCGGGCGACAGGAGTTCGGTCAGTTGTTCATTGGGCAATATTCCGCTTTCGACGGCAACTTGGCGAATGGAACAGCCGCTGACAAGCGCCTGTTTGGCAATCTTGGCCGCGGCGTCATACCCTATGTGCGGAGCAAGCGCGGTGACCAGAACCAGGCTGTGGTCCAGCAAGGCCGCGCAGCGATCAGCGTCTGCCTGAATGCCCGTCACACATTTGTCGGTCAGAACATCAATGGCATTTGTCAGGATTGTCAGAGAGTTCAGCAGGTTATACGCAACCACCGGCTCCATCGCGTTCAATTGCAATTGCCCGGCCTCTGCCGCCATCGTGACCGTCAGATCATTGCCGATCACCTGATAGCAGACCTGGTTCACCACCTCGGGAATGACCGGGTTCACCTTGCCCGGCATGATCGACGATCCCGCCTGAACCGGAGGTAATATGATCTCGCCGAACCCGGCGCGTGGACCTGACGACAACAGCCTGAGGTCATTGCAGATTTTCGACAACTTCACCGCGACCCGCTTCAAGATCCCCGAAAACGTCACAAAGCCGCCGAGGTCCGAAGAGGCTTCGATCAGGTCGCTGGCCTGTTTCAGATCGAAGCCCGAGATCTTTGCCAGATGCGCAACTGCACGTGTATCGTACCCGGCCTCGGCGTTGACCCGCGTCCCAATGGCGGTGCCGCCGAGGTTGATCTCGGTCAGCAACCGACCGATCTCGTGAATTCGGTCAATATCTTCGCCCAAGGTTACGGCAAAGGATCGGAACTCTGCCCCCAATGACATTGGCACCGCATCCTGAAGCTGCGTGCGGCCAACCTTGGCGATGCCTGCAAACTCGGACGCCTTGTCTTCGAACGCAGCTTTCAAGCGTGCCAGGGCTTCACATAAGGGGGCGGCATGCGACAGCACCGCCAAGCGAACAGCAGTTGGGTAGACATCGTTTGTCGATTGGCCGTGGTTGACGTCATCGTTGGGATGAAGGTGGTCGTAACTGCCGGGCGCATGCCCCAGGTTGACCAGGGCCAGGTTGGCGATCACCTCATTGGCATTCATGTTTGTCGAGGTTCCAGCACCGCCCTGGATCATGTCGACCACGAAATGTGCGTGATGGTGACCCGCAATGATGTCGTCGCAAACCCCGACAATCGCGTGAGCTTTGTGAGTGTCCAGAGCGCCAATCTCGGCGTTGGCGCGTGCAGCGGCGCTTTTGACCATGGCCAGCGCCGACACAAGGCTTGGAAACTGCGACAGGCGTACGCCCGTGATCGGAAAGTTCTGACGCGCGCGTTCTGTTTGAATGCCGTACAGACAAGATGCGGGCAGTTCGATACCGCCAATCGAATCCGTTTCGGTTCGTACCTGGGCCATAAAGCTTCACTTGGATAATTGATGAGTCTTTGGTGAGGCTTAAGAGACAGGCCCCTCAAACCAAAGTCGATCTTTCCGCGGCATTGATTAGGACAGGACGAAGCAGACATCTGTTTCACGGCCCGAGGGCTGTTTTCTTCTGCCTGTTTTTGCGTCACGACCCCCTGCAAGCGCCGAAAGAGTCGCGCAAAACCCCGATTGCTTAGGATCAGCCTAAGGTTAGGTGAGGAAGTCAATTATTCAGCGATACCTGAGCCGCGTATATACCTTTGGGAAATTTCGCGATGCTCAGGGAGGCGCATTTGTCTGACAAGGAAAATATCGCGATTGACGTGCGGGATGCGGTGAAACGCTATGGCGACTTTACCGCGCTTAAGAAAATCTCTCTGTCAATCATGGACAATGAGTTCTTTACGCTTCTCGGTCCATCGGGATGCGGCAAGACGACATTGCTGCGGATGATCGCGGGGTTCGAGGATGTCACCGAAGGGGCAATCTTCCTTTACGGTGACGAAATCGAGGACCTGCCTCCCAACAAACGCCCGGTGAACACGGTGTTCCAGAACTATGCGTTGTTCCCGCATATGACCATTCTGGACAACGTGGCATTCGGGCTAGAGATGCGCGGAGCATCCAAGGCAGACGCGCGCACCAAGGCCGGTGAAATGCTCGAATTGGTGCAGCTCAGCCAGTTTTCTGCGCGCAAGCCCAGCCAGTTGTCGGGTGGACAGCAACAGCGTGTTGCCTTGGCCCGCGCGCTTGCTCCGCAGCCCAAGGTACTGCTGTTGGACGAGCCGCTGTCCGCGTTGGACTTGAAACTGCGCAAGGCGATGCAGCTGGAGCTTAAGCATCTGCAGCGCGAAACCGGGATCACCTTCATCTTTGTGACCCATGATCAGGAAGAAGCCCTGACCATGTCCGACCGCATCGCTGTCATGTCGGCAGGCGAAATGCAGCAACTCGGATCACCAACCGATATCTATGAGCGTCCGCACAACATGTTTGTGGCGGATTTCATCGGTGAAACCAACCTTCTTGAGGTTTCGGTCGACGGCATCGCCGATGGTCGCGCAACCTGTCATCTGGGCGGAGGTCATGAACTAACTTGCAACGCGGTCGATGGCATCGGCGTAGGGTCCAAGGTCCACATGTCGATCCGGCCCGAACGTCTGTACATGTCGGCCGAACCAACCGCGTCCGAGGGGCTGCATGGTCGGGTCAAGGACAACATCTTTGTTGGCACCGACATCACCACCATCGTGCAGTTGGACGAAGGCCCCGATTTCGTGGTGCGCACCTCGAACTCGGATCGTGGCAACAAGCGGATCTTTGAGCCCGGCACCGAGATGTTCGTCAACATGGAGCGGGGGGCTGCACGCCTCCTGGCGGACTGATGGCGGCCGGTGCAGCAAGCGGCGGCAGCGCGACAACCGACACCTACAAAGAGGCACGTACCTGGTTGCTGTTGCCCGCGTGGGTGACCCTGTCCATTCTGGTTCTGGCCCCGGTTCTCATGATGCTGACCTACTCTTTCCTGACGAAAGAGTTTCGCGGCGGTGTGATCTGGGAATTCAGCCTGGCGGCCTATGACCAGTTCTTCTTTGATCGCGGGCTGTTCGGGGATGATCCGCCCAAGATCGAATGGACCTATATCGCCATCTTCTGGCGCTCGATCTGGCAAGCTGGGGCTGCAACGCTGCTGAGCCTGGTGATCGGTTTCCCAACGGCCTACTTCATTGCCACGCGGTCCGAGAACATGCGCCCGATCTGGGTGTTCCTGATCACCATTCCTTACTGGGTGAACCTGCTGATCCGTACCGTATCGATGAAGTTCCTGCTGCGGGATCAAGGCCCTTTGAATGACTTCCTGCTGGGTATCGGTCTTATCGACAGCCCGTTGCACATCGTAAACACCAACTTTGCCGTGCAACTGGGTTTGTTCTATTCCTATCTGCCCTTCATGGTGCTGCCGATCTATGCTGCGGTTGAACGCTACAACTTCAACCTGTCCGAGGCCGCAGCCGACCTCTACGCCAGCAAGTGGACAACCCTGCGTCGCATTCTGCTGCCTGCGGTCAAACCGGGTGTCATCGCGGGCTGTATCCTGGTGTTTGTGCCGTCCATGGGATCGTTCCTGGCCCCGGACCTGTTGGGTGGCGCCAAGAACTTCATGATCGGCTCGCTGATCGAGGAACAGTTCAAGGGCAACGCCGGCAACTGGCCGTTTGGTGCGGCGGCGTCGATGATCCTGCTGACCATGGTTCTGATCATCCTGATGATCTTTGCCCGGCAACAGGCCAAAGCCGAAAAAGCGGAGGGTTGAACCATGGCGTCAACAAGTTTCGACATCAAATCCTATCGCGGCTTCAAGGCCATCACCCTGCTGTGTCTGATCGTGCTGTATGCGCCGCTCGTGGTGGTCACGATCTACAGCTTCAACGCCTCGCAATCGCTCACAAACTGGGAGGGTCTCTCGCTGCGTTGGTATGCGGATGTCTTTACCGGCCCGGAAAGCGGCAAGTTCAAAGAGGCAGCCAAGAACAGCTTTATTATCGCCATCGTCGCGGCCACGGTATCGACCTCGATCGCAACTCTGGCGGCGACCGGCATGGTCCGGGGGGGCAAGTTCAAGCTGCGCACCGTGTCATTTGGCCTGATCAGCCTACCGCTGATGGTGCCGGAAATCGTGACGGCTGTTGCAACCCTGATCTTCTTCAATTCGATCGGGTTTGACCGGGGCATCATGACCATCCTGCTGGCACATATCGCCTTTTGCATTCCCTTTGCGTACCTGCCGATCTCGGCCCGGATGCAGGGGATCGAAGACAGCTATGAACAGGCCGCGCAAGACCTGTATGCCACCAAGCGGCAGGCCTTTACCAAGATCCTGCTGCCGCTGATGATGCCGGGCATCATCTCGGGCTTCCTGTTGGCGTTCATCGTCAGCCTGGATGACTTTATCATCACCAACTTTGTCAAAGGGGCGGGGGTGGAAACTCTGCCAACGGCGATCTTTGGCTCGGTCAAGCAGGGGATCAAACCCAATATCATGGCGATTTCGACCATGTTGCTGGGCGTGTCGGTGGTGATGGTCACGATCAGCTATTTCGTCAGCAAACAAGACAATACCAAGTAAAACCAACAGATGGAGAGAACAATGAAATCCTTCATGAAGAACAGCGCCGCTGCCATGGCCCTGATCATCGGAGCAAATGCCGCCGCGGCTGAGGGCGAACTGGTCCTGTACCACTGGTTCGAATACATTCCGCAGGAATTGATCGACAAGTTCACGGCCGAAACCGGCATCAACGTGACAATGGACACCTTCGATTCCAACGAATCCATGCTCGCGTCACTCAAGGCCGGTGGGATCGGCACCTATGACGTGTCCGTTCCCGGCGATTACATGGTGTCGATCATGGCAGGCGAAGGGATGCTCGACACCATCGCGGATGGCGAACTGAAGAACAAAGGCAACATCGCGCCCGAGTGGGCCGATCCCAGCTTTGATCCCGGCCGCAAGCATTCGATCCCCTATCAGTGGGGCTCGACCAGCTTTGCCGTGAACCGCGACGTCTATTCTGGTGACATCCAGACCACCGATATTCTGTTCAACCCGCCAGCCGAGCTGCAGGGTCGCATCAACATGCTGGACAGCCAGGGTGAAGTGATGGCCATGGCCGCGCTGCATATGGGAATTCCGCAGTGTTCGACCGACCGCGAGCAGCTCAAGGCTCTGAACGCCATGTTGTTGGATGCCAAAAAACACTGGGCTTCGTTCAACTCGGATACCGCGAAAGAGGTGCTGGTGTCGGGAGACGCAGCCGTGGGCCAGATCTACGACGGGTTCTCCGCCAAGGCGCGCGAAGAAGGGGCGAATGTCGAATACGCCTATCCGACCCAAGGTTACATTGCGTGGATGGACAACGTTGTTCTTCTCAAGGACGCGCCCAACCGTGACAGCGCGCTGAAGTTCATGGACTTCCTGCTTGAGCCGGAAAATATCGCGGCCGTCACCAACTATGCCCGCTACAACGCCGGCGTGACCGGGGTTGAAAGCTTCCTTGACCCGGAACTGGCGACACAACCCGAAAAGAACCCCCACGACAAGGTTGGCCCGGGCGTCTTTATCGAGGTCTGCTCGCAAGAGGTGCAGGCAGTCTATGACCAAATCTGGACCAACGTGAAGAAGTAAGCTCCTACCAAGGGCGCTTTGATGAAATCCGGGCAGGTTGACTGTCCGGATTTTTCAATTGGGTGGCGCACCCACGTGATTGAGCAGCAATAGAAACAGCTCGCGCTCGGTGGTGATATCCAGCTTGCGATAGATGCTTTTTCGGTGGTTTTTGACCGTACCCACGGCGATGCCCAATTGTTCCGCAATCGAGGCTGATGGAAACCCACGCAGGGCCAGTTGGCAGATCGAGATCTCGCGCTGCGTCAGCTGGTCTGAAAAAAGGTTCTCAACAACCTCGGACAGCACCAGGGACGAGGAGGCCATGGGCCGCTGCACAACAAAGGTGATCCGTCCATTTGGCGCGGGCGGAAAATCAGCGCCCAATCGTTCGGAAATCACATGCGCTGTCCCTATAACGGTTGGCTGACCTGACGCGCCCCTGCGCGCGTGATCGACCGCGTCAGACAGGTCGATCGCTTGCCCCACAATCTGCTGCCAATTGGCACTGACAAAGCTTTGACGCCCCTGGCTGTCATCAATGGCAAAAGCGTCCGCCTCGGGAAAGCCGCTGATCTGTGTGTTCCCCTGGGCCAAAGCGTTCAGGATCAGGCGTTGGTTCAGGTCATGCAGCGCGTGTAGCGTTGGAAACACCGCCCGCAACATCTCCATCTCGGCCTGCTCAAACGGCGTGCTGCGCAGAAAGAAATAGTTGTCCACCGCCCCGCCGATCTTGGGGCAAAGGACCGCGATCTCATCCGCCATTCCGGTCTTGGGCTGAAACCGCAGCACGTAATCGCGGGCCTTTTCACCCACCCGACCTGCCGCATCGCTGAGTTCGGCCAGGCCCAGAACGCCGTTGGCCTGCCCCTCTCGCCATTTTCGAAAGAACGGATCAAATCGGTAGGCGCCGGCCAGGTAGAAATCGACTTCTTCCCCCGGCACATGATCACGGACCAGATAATGCGGCAGCGCATGGCGGGAATACTGCAACACACCGCGCCGTTCAGCCCCAAGCCACGTGGCAATTGCCTCGCTCAAAGCAGCTTGGAAACCACCTTGCCCCACTGTCAGAACAGCCGCTGACAGATCAGGAAAAACGGGGTTGGGCATGCTCTGCTCCGGGTATGTCCCTTTAGGGACACTAGGCCGCCTGCGGGGTCTCGCTAAAACTTGGCCTATCGTATTGCCAGCCCCATCAAAGGCCAAGCCAGAGAGGCCCCCCATGCCACGCGATCCGCGCTATGACGTTCTGTTCGAACCGGTCAAGATCGGCCCTGTCACCACCAAGAACCGCTTTTATCAGGTGCCCCATTGTTCCGGAACATCCGACAACGCCCCCGACGCCAACACCCGCATGCGCGAGATGAAGGCCGAGGGCGGTTGGGGCGTCGTCTGCACCGAGATTGCCGAGATCGGCAACACCACCGAATTCTGGCCCTTCCCCTCGCTGCACCTGTGGAATGATGCTGACATCAAGCGCATTTCGCGCATGCCCGAGGCGGTGCACCGTCATGGCGCCCTGGCCGGGGTCGAGCTGGGGCATGTGGGTTTGGCCGCAGGCAATCGCGCCTCGCGCACACCACCGCTTGGGCCGACCTCGCGGTTGACGCTGGAATCGGTTGAACCGTTTCAATCCAAGATGATGGACAAACAAGACATCAAAACCGTGCGCGAGCAGCACATCGCGGCCGCTGTGCGCGCCAAAAAGGCAGGCTTCGACATCGTCTATGCCTACGCCGGTCACGGGCTGTCGATCTTCAGCCAGTTCCTGCAACCCAGCTACAACACCCGCAGTGACGAATATGGCGGTAGCCTGGAAAACCGCGCCCGTCTGCTGCGCGAAGTGCTGGAGGGTATGAAGGATGCCATCGGCGACACCTGCGCCGTGGCCTTCCGCTTTGGCGTGAACGAGATCGACGGTGATCTGATGCAGGGTCAGGAGTTGGTCGAGATGCTGAAAGACATTCCCGATCTGTGGGACGTGAACATTTCCGATTGGCCCGAGGACAGCCAAACCTCGCGCTTCTCCAATGAAGGGTTTCAGGAACAGCAGATCGCGTTCGTGAAAGGTGTGGTCGATAAGCCGGTGGTTAGCGTGGGCCGTTTCACATCGCCCGACACGATGTTCAGTCAAGTGCGGCGCGGGGTGCTCGATTTGGTGGGCGCGGCGCGTCCGTCGATTGCTGATCCGTTCATTCCAACCAAGATTGACGAGGGCCGCGTGGATGACATCCGCGAGTGCATCGGCTGCAATGTCTGCGCCTCGGGCGAGATGTCATATGCGCCGATGCGCTGCACCCAGAACCCGACGATCATGGATGAATACCGCCGGGGCTGGCACCCGGAACAGGTGCCGACCAAAGGGTCCGACGACAGCATCCTGATCGTGGGTGGTGGCCCTGCCGGGCTCGAATGCGCCAACATCCTGTCCAAACGCGGGTATGAGGTGACAGTGGCCGATGCACGCGCCGATCTGGGTGGCCGGGTCAAGCGCGAGGCGGCGCTGCCGGGCCTGTCTGAATGGCTTCGGGTGGCCGACTATCGCCTCTATGCCCTGCAACAATTGGGCAATGTGAACCTTTACACTGACTCTCCACTGGAGGCGGACGATATCCTGGAATTCGGGATGGAACACGTAGTTCTGGCAACCGGTGCCACATGGCGGCGCGATGGGATCGGTCGGATCAACTTGACGCCGGTGCTGAGCGGGGATGAGGCCAACGTGCTGACCCCCGACGACATCATGGACGGGGCCGAGTTGACTGGCCCGGTGGTAATCTACGACGAGGACGGCGCGTACTTGGGCAATGTGATTGCCGAAAAACTGGTCAAGGAAGGCCACGATGTGACGTACGTGATCCCCGCGCCCGAGGTCGCACCCTATCTGGCGCTGACCATGGAACAGCACAAGGTCATCGCCCGCCTGATGGAACTGGGGGTACGTATGGAACGCCTGAAGTCCCTCAAAGCGGTGCATGCCGATCAGATCGAGTTTGTCTGCGTCCACGGCGGCCCTGGCTTGACGCTGCCCCTTGGCACGGCGGTTGTGTTGACGTCCAAAACGCCTGAGGATCGTGTCTATCAGGACCTGATCGCGCGCAAGGGCGAATGGGCCGACGCAGGCATCAAGTCCGTCAGTCGCATCGGCGATTGCGAAGCGCCCTCGATCATTGCCGCCGCGGTGCATGCGGGCCATCGGTGGGCGCGAGATCAGGACGATACAAAGCAGCACGTGCCTCAATTCCTGCCCATGCCGCTTGCACAATGAAGGAGGACCCCATGACCCAACCTATCCGTCTGCTGGCTGACGGCCACCCCGATACCGGTTTTGTCCCATCCAATCTGGTGGCGGAGAGTGATTTCACGACCCAAGACACGTCCGAAACCATCAGCAGCTTTTTTGAAAGCCAGGATCGGAAGATCTCGGTCGGGGTGTGGGAATGCGCGCCCTGCCGGGAAGAGATCAAGGCCTATCCGGTAGACGAGATGATGACCGTGATCTCGGGCGCGCTGACCCTGACCGGTTCGGACGGCACAGAGCAGGAATTTGTCGCTGGCGACACGTTCTTTATCCCCAAGGGCACAGCATGCGTCTGGGAAATCACCCAGACCCTGCGCAAGTTCTATATGATTGCGGAATGACCCGGTTGGGCGCGACCTAGGTCGCGCCCCGCAGGTTGCGCAAGATCGCCAAAGCCGCGATTAGCAGAAACATGACCTCGATCACGATGGCCCCTAAATTGGGCCGATAGATCAACGAGACCATCACCAAAGTCCCGCCTACGATATTGCAAACGTTAAAGGTGATCTTGTCGGCGGGCAGGATGTTTCGGGTGGCCAGGTAATAGGCGACAACGATGATCACCGAACCGATCAGACCGACCCCGTCAATCAGCGAAATGTCTTGCAGCATGTCCATCATCGGTCACTCACACAAATCATCCAGAATGCGATCCATCATCGCATCACAGGCATTCAGCTGACTCATCTCCAGATACTCATCCGGCTTGTGTCCTTGCCCCTCCATCGAGCCGGGGCCGCAGACGACGGTGGGAATACCGAGCTCGCTAAAGAACCCGGCTTCTGTGCCAAAGGCCACTTTGGTCGTTTCGTTGCTTTGCGCTAGTTTCTGGGCAAAGCCGATCACGGCATCCGTCTCAGGCGTGTCCAGACCGGGATAGGCGTTGTACTGCTCGACCTCGACCCGTGCGCCGTCAAAATGCGCGCGATGAGAGGCACCGACACGCTCAGCTGCGGCCTTGATCTGAGCCAGAATATCCGCCCCCCGGTCCGCAGCGAGGTGGCGGTATTCAAACGTCATCTCGGCCCGGTCCGGCACGATATTCAACGCGGTGCCACCGGACAGAACACCCACATGAAAGGTTGTGTAGGGCACGGAATAGGCCAGATCACGGTTGCCGCCGGTGGCATAGGCGTTTTGCAGTGCGCGTAGCTCACCAACGAAATCTGTCGCCAGATGCAATGCGTTGACGAACTTGGGTGCCAGTGCCGAATGCCCGGCCTGCCCATGACAGACCGCGCGCAGCGCTGCTTTGCCCTTGTGCCCCACGGCCACTTGCATATCCGTAGGCTCGCCCACAAAGCAGGCGCGCGGTTGCCCCAGCATCGGTGCCAATCGGTCAAGCATCCGCTGAATGCCGACACAACCGACCTCTTCATCATAGGACAGAGCTATCTTGAGCGGTTCGCGCAAATCGGCTTTTGCGGCACGATCCGCCAGCGACAGGATCGAGGCGACATAGCCCTTCATATCCGTGGTGCCGCGCCCATAAAGCCGGTCGTTTTCACGGGTCAGGCGGAACGGATCCTTGGTCCAGTCTTGCCCGTCCACCGGCACAACATCCGTATGCGCAGAGAGAAGCACCCCATCTCCCGCAGGCCCTTTTTCGGCATAAAGCCCGGTCTTTTCCCCGTCTGGATCGTCGATGCGATGCACCACAAAGCCCCGCTCGGCCAGAAACGCTTCAGCATAGCGGGCAAGTTCAAGGTTCGAGTTCCGGCTGACCGTGTCAAAGCTGATCAGACGGTCCAGAATGTCCAAGGTTGATGTCATGGGATCAGAAACTTCTTATTCATCGGGTTGTTATTCGGCATCCATCGCATAAAGCCCCGGCAAGGCCCCGGATTGGACCGCCTGCGTGCAATGTTCGACAAAGGCCTTCAGTGTGTTGGTCTCATTCTCGGCGCGGGCTTGCAATAAGCCCAGGCGCATCGGCCGGACATCGCCAGCCAACGGCACAAAGATCAGCTTTTTGCCGTCGGGCGACAGGGTGTTCAGCGGGCGGATGTTGGCGATGGAAAAGCCAAACCCATTGGCCACCATGGATCGCATCACCGACATGTCTGCGGTGCGCTCTTCGATGATCGGCTTGATGTTTTCGTCGCGGAAGAACGACAGGAAATATTCGCCACTGAATGGCAGATCCAGCAGCACCATCGGGAAATCGCGCAGCTCTGCAATCGTCAACTCGGCCCGATCCGCCAGTGGATGCCCCTCGCCCAGAACAACATAGGGCGGCAGCACGTGCAGGGGCTGGAATTCCAGATCGGCGGGGATGTCCAGATCATAGGTCAAAGCGATGTCCAGTTCGGCGCGCCTGAGTTGGCTGAAGATCTCGGCCTGGTTCAATTCGCGCTGTTCAAAGCGGACATTGGGATAGGTGTCGATGAACTCGCGCCGCAGGCCCGGCAGCACAATCTGGGCAAAGGTGACCAGGCACCCCACCGACAGCACGCCCTGCACCTTGCCGGTGATTTCCCCGGCCAGCGTCGTCAGCAGCTCGGCCTCGCGCAGAACGAACTCGGTGCGTTCCAGAAATTTGTGGCCTGCATTGGTCAGTGCCAACCCCCGTGCATGTTCGCGGACAAACAGGTTGATGCCAAATTCGACCTCAAGCTGGGTGATCGCCGCCGAAATCGACGGCGACGACACGTTCAGCTTGTTGCTGGCCGCCGCGATGCTGCCGGCCCGTCCGACCGCCACGAAATACTCCAACTGGCGCAAGGTGTATCTGAAAGGCACTGGCGCATCTCCGCTTGCTCCGGGTCAAGCCTTGTACTTGATCCAAGTGGTTTTCAGAGCAGTGTACTTTTCAAGCGAGTGCAATGACAAATCCCGTCCAAAGCCGGATTGTTTCATGCCGCCAAACGGCGTCTGTGCCGACAGGGCGTCGACCGTATTCACCGACACCGTGCCCACCATCAGCTTGTCCGACACCCGGCACGCGCGGCTCAGGTCGTCGGTCCAGACCGAGGCCGCAAGCCCGTAGATCGAGTCATTGGCCATAGCGACGGCTTCATCCTCGGTATCAAAGGGGATCACGGACAGAACAGGGCCGAAGATTTCATCTCGGGCAAGTGGGTTGTTGTGGGCCACATCGTCAAAGATCGTGGGCTGCACAAAGCACCCTTTGCCGTCCACGGTCACACGCTCGCCGCCGGTCACCAGATTGGCGCTTTTCTTGCCCTCTTCGACAAAGCGCATGATGCCTTGGGTCTGCTTCTCGTCAACGATGGCACCCATTTTCGAGGCCGGATCGAGTGGATCGCCTGGCTGCATCGCCTCGGCCCGCGCGATCAGCTTTTCGACGAACGCATCCTTGATTGACCGTTCGACATAAAGGCGTGAGTTGGCTGAGCAGACCTCGCCCTGATTGAAGAAGATGCCAAAGGCGGCCATGTCGGCGGCGGTGTCCAGATCCTCGCAATCTGCAAAAACCAGGTTGGGGCTTTTGCCACCGGTTTCGGGCCAGACCTGTTTCAGGTTGGACTGCCCGGAATACTGCATGAACATCTTGCCAATCGCGGTCGAGCCGGTGAAGGCCAGACAGTCGACATCCATATGCAAACCAAGCGCCTTGCCTGCCGTGACGCCAAAGCCCGGCACCACATTGAACACCCCATCAGGCACGCCCGCTTCAGCCGCAAGCTCGGCCAGTCGCAGGGCCGACAAGGGTGATTGCTCTGCCGGTTTCAAAACGACCGAGTTGCCGGCCGCCAAGGCCGCAGCACCTTTCCACGTCGCCATGTCCAGCGGAAAGTTCCAGGGCGTCACCGCGCCCACAACGCCAAGCGGCACGCGGGAAACCAGCGCCAGATCACCGGGGCCTGTCGGAGCAACCTCGTCATAGACCTTGTCGATGGCCTCGGCATACCACTGAAAGAAATGGGCCGAACCGGGCGCATCCACTGTGGCCGCATCGGTCACCAGTTTGCCCATGTCCAGACTGTCGAGCAGAGCCATCTCTTCCAGATTGGCGCGGATCAGGTCGGCCAGTTTGAGCAGCACAGCCTTGCGGTCGCCCGGTGCCATCCGCGACCAACGGCCATCTTCGAACGCTGCACGCCCGGCCGCAACGGCACGGTTGATATCGGCCTCATCGCCCGCTGCCACCTGCGCCAGAACCGCACCGGTGGCGGGGTTGATGCAGTCAAAGGTCTTGCCTGATTCCGCATCGACAAACTTGCCGTCGATAAAGGCCTGACCCTTGATGTTCAGGCCTGCAGCGCGGGCTTTCCAATCTTCATGTGTGTAATCCAGCATCACATGTTCCTTGTGTTATTCGTCACCGGGGACGCCGTAAGAGGGAGCCTCACGCGGATCGAGGGCGCGTTGGACGTAGGCGTCGAGTTGCGGTTTGTAGACGTCCCAGGCTGTTGCGATGGCTTCAATCGGACAGTCCTCGGTCCAATCGCAGCGCAGATCGGCAACCGGCCAACTGACCTTGTCGACGATTTTCATACCCGCAGAATGGATTGGCCCGGCCTCGCCACCAGCTGCCAAACCGGCGCGCATAGCTGCAATCAGGCGATCGCCAATGTGTCCCGACGACGTCAGGAAACCGTCGACAATCGCCTGGGGCACGCCATCGTTCGCCAGCAGATTGCCGCCCGAGGCCACATTTTCAGCCTGCGCCTGCGTCCAGATCCCAAGCGAGTTGGGGCCGGAATGAATGGCGGTCGTGCCGCTTACATCGACGGCAAGCACCTGACGGTATTCGATGAACTTTCCAGTGCGCTTTACCTCGGCCACCGCTTCGGCCGCGGATGCCCCATTCTGCATCAGGTCAAGCGCAAGCGGCCCCAGGCTGGGGTCGGTCACGTTTTGCGACGCAACGGCCCCAACCCCAGCTCGCGCAAACGAGCAGCGCGCGGCAACAGCGGGCGAGGACGACGAAATCGCCAGCCCGAACATGCCCGTCTCGGGACAACGGGCAACGAGCGAAAAGGTCATGTCGATCTCCTAGTCAGAAAATTTCGGACCGGACCCCAACTAAGGGGAGAGGAGCGTGAGGCCCGGCCTCCGTTGATCAGACGTGCCAATCAATCGGGAATAACTGCAGTTCCGTCGATTTCGACCAGCCAATCGGGGCGGGCCAGGGCCTGTACCACCAGACCGGTCGAAACCGGATGTACACCTTTGATGTATTCACCCATGGTCCTGTACACCGCCTCACGGTGGCGCACATCGGTGATGTAGACGACAACCTTGACCAGATGGCTCATGTCGCCGCCGCACTCTTCGATCAATTGCTTGATGTTCTGCATCACCTTGTGGGTCTGCTCGACCGGGTCGTGGCTGTCGATATTGACGGCGTCATCCAAGTTCTGCGGGCATTGACCGCGCAGATAGACGGTTTTCCCACCTTGGGTGACAACGGCCTGACAGAGGTCGTTGTCCAGGTTCTGCTCGGGGTACGTCTCGGACGTGTTGAATTTGCGGATGCGTGTATGCGCCATGTCTGGGATTCCGTCTTATTATTCTGCTGCGGGGGCGATGATGGCGGCTTGGCCATCGTATTCGGCATAGGCGCGCTGAATCGCGATCTGATCAGCGATGTATTTCGCGTCGTGCCAAACCCCCCAAAGGAAGGTCGATCCCCGGCGCGACTGCCACGGCAGGCCCAGGAAATAGATGTCAGGTTCAACCGAGACGCCGCGTTGATGAATGGGGGCACCGCGATCATCAAAAGCGTTGGCCTTGATCCAGCTGAAATCCTGACGGAAGCCGGTGGCCCAGATGATCGTGGTGATGCCCTCTTTGGCGAAATCAATCGAGGTGAGCGGATTGGTCAAGCAATCAGGGTCGGCAAAAGCCTGACGCGCTTCGGGTTCTTCGGGCAGGTCGAGACCGGTGCGTTCGACATAGGCGTCGGCCAGATCGAGCATTTCCAGATAGTTCGCGTCACCTGCTGCCACATTGCGTTGCAGGTCGTCGGAAAAGGACAGAACACCATCCTCAAACCCTTTGGTCATGCCAACCAAAGTGACGCCCTCGTTGCCCAGGCGGCGGAAATCCATGGTGTGGCCGCCATAGGCCCCGGAAACCGAAATGGTCACATGCTCGGTGCCTGGCTTCATCGCTGCCACGTCCCACAGGCCCAGAACACCCAGCCACCACACAAAGTCGCGGCCGCGGTAGCGGCGCGGCGGGCGGTCGTGTGGACCAACCGACAGGAACACCTTGCGACCAGCACGGTTCAGCTCATCAGCGATTTGCGCACCCGACGAGCCCGCGCCCACAACCATCACGGCGCCATCGGCCAGCTGATCGGGGTTCTTGTAGTAGAACGAATGAACCTGCTCGACGCCGGGTGTTTCCGGCACGATAGGGGGAATGACCGGGTGCTGGAAGGCGCCGGTTGCGGCCACGATGCGCGTGGCGTGGATCTCTCCGGCCGTGGTCTGGACGCGAAAACCCCCTTCGCCGGGCAAGCGCTCGGCGCTCAATGCCTCAACCCCTTCGCGGATGGGCGCATTCACCATTTGGGCGTATTCCACCAGGTATTCGGCGACACGGTTTTTGGACACAAACGCATCCGGGTCGTCGCCTTTGAACAGCAGGCTCGGGAACCGGTCATGCCAGGCTGGGCCATTGGCGACCAGAGCGTCCCAACGCCCGGTTCGCCAAGCCTCGGCCGTGCGGTTTTTTTCCAAAATCACATGCGGCACACCGTTGTTTCCCAGGTGCTCGCTGAGCGCGATACCGGCCTGACCGCCGCCAACAACCAATGTATCCGTTTTTTCAATTGCCATGTGTCGGTTCCCTTCAAGGATCTTCCGGATTGCTCCGAAAGGTCGAAAATTCCTGCGCCTGGGTGTTGATCTGATTCACGGGTTAGGCCGTCTTTGCCACGTGGCAAGAAGGAGACGAGCCAAGGTCCATCCGTTCCGTTTCAGCACGTTTTGCGCGTTTCGACGTAAAGGTTCCACAAGTTGAAATTGGGCGAAATAACTCTCTAACTTACCCTTAGTTAGGCTATGGCTAATCTCTTGCGGATCAGCCGGTTTGCTCGGACAAATAGGGAGCAATCAGGTAGTAGAGCTCGCCTTGGGACGAGAGTTGGCACTTCTTGTACAGCTGTTTGCGGATCACTTTCACCGTCTGCGGACTGATCCCCAGCGTCAGGCCGATCGAAATCGACGAATGCCCCTTGAGCACCAGCAGCGCCACCTCGGATTGACGCCCGCTAAGCTCGATCCCTGTGTTCTGGGCAAGCCGTTGGCGTAAATCTCCAGCCACATCTTGTGGGGCGGTGTTTTCATCGGATCTCAGATCACCCCAGTTCTGGCGAACCAATGCGTTCACAACCGGGGCAATCCTTTTTGCAGTCTCGCGGTCCTTGGCTGAAAATCGGCTGCCTGTTGTTTCGTCCCGTCCGATACAGGTCGTGATCGAAACGCCTGCTGCGGGTGAACAAAAGAAAGCCAGTTCATCCGTCAACGTGGTGCTGCGATAGTAGGACTTGAAGTATTCGTTTCGCTGGAACTGATCGGGCGCTACATCCGAAAGACGATAGAGGCCCGCAGCAGCCTGACTTTGGTGCAGGCCAAAAAACGGATCCAGCAGATAGGCACCGCCGACGTACTGGCTGTCGATCCGGTCAAACACGCGGCTGGTGCGCGCGTGGGTATAGAGCACACGCGGGGGACGGTCCTGGAAGAACGCGATGATGCCGATGTTGTCGAACACACAGACCGCATCGAGCCAGTCCTGCAAGGCTGCCGCGAACTGGTCAGTGCCGACTGACAAGATCACCTGACCCAGTTTGTCTGGCGCCATATCGGGGGACATGGGTGCATACCTCCTTGGGGGTATATACCCCCCTAACGTGCCCACTTAGGATAATGACCTGAAATTGGTGGTATGCAACAGCCAAAGCAAAAGGAGCCAGCCGTGCGTGATCCCCGTTACGATATCCTGTTCGAGCCGATGAAGATCGGCCCTCTCACAGCCAAGAACCGGTTCTATCAGGTGCCCCATTGCAACGGTGGCGGCTATCGCGATCCCTCGGCCGCGGCCGCCATGCGTGGCATCAAGGCCGAAGGCGGCTGGGGCGTGATCTTCACCGAACAGTGCGAGATGCACCACACCAGCGAAATCACCCCGTTCATCGAACTGCGTCTGTGGGAGGACAAGGACATCCCGCAACTGCGCAAGATGTCGGAGCGGATGAAAACCCATGGTGCCCTGGCGGGCATTCAGCTGGCCTATTCCGGCATCAACGGTCCCAATCTTTACACCAAAGAAGTGCCGCTGGCGCCATCAGCACTACCGATCCGCACCTTCACCAATGACCCGGTTCAGGCGCGTGCGCTGGACAAACAGGACATCAAGGATCTGCGCCGCTGGTTCGTGAACGCGGCCAAACGGTCCAAAGAGGCGGGCTTTGACCTGATCTGCCTTTATGGCGCGCATGGCTTCGGCATCTTCCAACATTTCCTGAGCCGCGCCACCAACCAGCGCAGCGACGAATATGGCGGGTCTTTGGAAAACCGCGCCCGGTTCAGCCAAGAGGTGATCGCAGACATGCGCGACGCCATCGGGGACACCATGGCAATCACCTTGCGGGTCAGCTTGGACGAAACAATTGGCGAACTTGGGTTTTCCAACGCCGAGGTGCGCGATTACATCGAGATGAACAAGGATCTGCCCGACCTTTGGGATCTGGCGCAGGGCACATGGGAAGATTGTTCAGGGCCAAGCCGCTTCAAAGAAGAGGCCGCTCAGGAGCAATTGGTGCGCGGCATCCACGAGTTGACGGACAAGCCGATTGTGGGCGTGGGCCGTTTCACGTCGCCCGATGTGATGGCCAAGATGGTCAAAACCGGCACTCTTGATTTCATCGGCTGCGCGCGCCCGTCGATTGCCGATCCGTTCTTGCCCAAAAAGATCGAAGAGGGCCGGATCGAGGACATTCGCGAATGTATCGGCTGCAACATTTGCATCACCGGTGACATGACCATGTCGATCAGCCGCTGCACCCAGAACCCCACCTTCATGGAGGAATGGCGCAAGGGCTGGCACCCCGAAAAGATGAACGACAAGGGCGACAGCGACAATGTGCTGATCGTGGGATCCGGCCCTGCTGGGCTCGAGGCCGCCTGGGCACTGTGTCGGCGTGGCTATGACGTCGCCGTGGCCGAGGCGCGCGACGTGATCGGTGGCCGCGTGGCCCGCGAACGCCTGCTGCCGGGGCTCAGCGCCTGGGGTCGCGTCGTCGACTATCGCGACTATCAACTCAGCCAACGCCCCGATGTTGAAATCTATCGCGAGAGCGAGCTGGATGCCGACAGCATCCTGGAGTTCGGGTTCGAAAACGTCTGTATCGCCACCGGGTCCACCTGGCGTCGTGATGGCGTGTCGCGGCAGCATGTCGTGCCCATGCCGATTGCCGAAGCGGCCAAGGTCTATACCCCCGACGATCTGATGGACGGCACAATCCCCTCGGGCCGTGTGGTGGTTTATGACGACGATCACTACTACATGGGCGGCGTTCTGGCGGAACTGCTGGCCAAACAGGGCGCGCAGGTGACGTTGGTCACGCCGTCTGCCTTTGTCAGCGACTGGACCAACAACACGCTGGAACAGATCGCAATCCACCCGCGTCTGGTCGAGGCAGGGGTCGAGATTGTGCTTAACCAGGGCGTGACCGAGATCCACGCCGATCACGTGGTGTCGAATTGTGTCTATACAGACCGCACGTGGAAGATCGAGGCTGACGCGGTTGTCATGGTCGCCTCACGACTGGAAACCAACGGTGTGTACAATGACCTGAAGGCGCGCGAGGCCGAATGGGCCGATGCGGGTATCAAATCGGTTAAGCTGATCGGGGATGCCAACGCGCCTGGCCCGATTGCCTGGGCCACCTATGCCGGGCATCGTTACGCCCGCGAGCTGGACGGAGAGGACATTGGCGACGCCTTGCCGTTCCGCCGAGAAATAACCGAGCTTGCGGTCGACTAGGGCCGTACATAACAGGCGACGTGGCTGGGTCACCTGCCCGGACAGATGGCCACGTCGCAGCCCCGGTTGGGAGTGGATTGTGTTGCCGTGACGCGCTTGCCGTCACGAAACCAACCCACAGCGCGCCCTTCCATTCCAACGAAAAGATCACATCATCTAGGTTTGGTCCAAACACCCATTCATTTTACTTCGTGCAATTGAGCAACCAATATGTGGCCAGCACATTCGACGGAGGGAAGGATGCGTACTCAGGTTCTAATCGTTGGTGGCGGTCCTTCGGGTTTGTTGCTGAGCCAACTTCTTCACCGCAGGGGCATCGATACTGTGGTGCTGGAGCGCAAGACCAAGGATTATGTTCTTGGCCGCATACGGGCCGGCATTCTTGAGACGGGCTTTGTCGATTTGATGCGCGAAGCCGGTGTTTCAGAGCGCATGGACAAAGAGTGTTTTGTCCATGACGGAACGATCATCTCATACGGTGAAACGCAATTTGGCATCAATTTCAAAGAACACACCGGCAGCCATGTGGTGGTTTATGGCCAGACCGAAGTCACAAGGGATCTTTATGAAGCCCGTGAAGCCATGGGTGGCAAGATCATCTTCAACACCGAAAATGTCACCATTCATGACGCTGACAGCGATGCGCCATTTGTCACCTATTCCGTGGATGGCACCGAGCACCGGATCGAATGTGATTACGTGGCTGGCTGTGACGGGTTTCACGGCGTCAGCCGCCAGACCATCCCGCTGACAGTTCGCAAGGAATACGAGAAGCTCTACCCCTTTGGCTGGCTTGGCATCTTGTCGGAAACACCCCCTGTCAACCACGAGCTGATCTATTCGGGTTCGGACCGGGGATTTGCCCTGTGTTCGATGCGCAATGACAACCTAAGCCGCTACTATATCCAGTGTTCTCTGTCGGATTCACCCGAAGATTGGACCGATGATGCATTCTGGCAAGAGCTGAAGCGCCGCATTCCGCAGGAGTTTGCCGAGACGCTTGTCACTGGGCCGTCGATTGAAAAATCCATCGCGCCGCTGCGGTCCTTTGTAACCGAGCCGATGCGATGGGGGCGGCTGTTTCTGTGCGGGGATGCGGCGCATATTGTGCCGCCAACCGGTGCAAAGGGATTGAACACCGCCGCCAGTGATATCCACTATCTCTACAATGGGTTGATCCAGTTCTACGAAGATGGCGACGGCGAAGGCCTCGACCGGTACTCCGAAAAGGCTCTGGCGCGGATATGGAAAGCCGAACGGTTCAGCTGGGCCACCACCAACCTGTTGCACCGGTTCCCCAAGCAGAATGAGTTCGACCTGAAAATGCAGCAGGCGGATATCAATTTCCTTCGCGACAATCGTGAGGCGCAGTCGGTTTTTGCTCAGAACTATGTCGGGCTGCCTTACTGAAGCAGCCCCGCGGGACGCGAAAAGGTTCGTCGCCACTGGCAAGTCGACACATTTGCGAAAGCCAACCGTGTGCCAACACCTCTGACAAGTTGAAGCTTGCCAGGGCAGGTGAAGGGCTAGGCGGGGCCAACCGGGGTGCGGTTCGGACCAATGTCATCCGGTCTCAAATCCAAATAGCTTTCCAGTGTTGCACGTAGCTCGGCAAATTCGGGGTCGTCGAAGACATTGACCATCTCATTTGGATCGCGGCTCAGATCATACATCTCTCCCGCGCCAGAGCGCATGTCTTTTGTCAGTTTCGCGGATTTTGTGCGTACACACCGCAGGGACAAAGCCACCCCAGCACGATTTGACAAAAGCTCCCATTCGCTCATTGCAAAGTCACGTGTTGCCTCTTCGCCCTCCCAAAGCGGGCGCAGGCTTAGGCCGTGTTGAGGTGCCCGAGCTGCAACATCGGCGAGGTCGTAAAATGTGGGTCCCAGATCAATTGCAGACACCGGCTCATCAACAACCATCCCTGCGGGTACACCCGGCCCCTGGACGATGAGAGGAATTCGTAAAAGGCCCTCGTAGAACATTGGGCCCTTCAGCACCAATCCATGATCTCCCAGCCAATCTCCGTGATCTGCCGAGTAGATGACATAGGTGTTTTCGTCCAATCCCACCTCGCGCAGCGCATTCATGATCCGGCCGATGTTGTGATCAATCAGCGCGATCTGACCGTATGTGTTGGCGATAATTTCACGCAGTTGATCGTCAGTCTGCTGCGGGATCCTTGAATACTCCCTGCGGATCCTGATCGATTCCGGGTCGCCCTGCGGTTCGTTGTCCAACGCTGCCTTGTGCCACCAGGGCCGGTTTTCCAGATCGCGTGTCCGATGTTCGGGCAAATCCACGTCCTTGGGGTCGTGCAGCAGTGACCAGGGCTCGGGGCAATCGAACGGGTGGTGCGGGTCAGGGAAGCTGATCCAGGTTACAAAGGGTTTGTCGCTGTCCCGCTTGAACTTCAACCAATCAATGGCGCGGTCTGCAGTCCAGGGGGTGTTGTGATAAGCCAATGGCAGCTGCGAATGCCAAGTTTGCGCCGCATCCTTGGTGTCCCGGCCTGCCTCGTTGTAGAGCCTGTTCAATTCATCCCCTAGACCCGAGCCATAGTAGAACCGCTCGAAGTGCTGGCCGCGCGGTGGTTTCTGAGGCGTGAAATAGTTGTGCCCGTGGATCATGATCTCGACATGGTCGAAGCCCATGTAGGGGCCATACCAATCATCGCCGTAGTCTTCGGATGACAAAACGCTTTCCGGAGTGCCGGTCTTGTGACGCGCGTCATAGCTTGAGAAATGTGCTTTACCAAAATAGGCGCTCTGATACCCGGCGGCTCCAAGCGCGCCGGCGAACCCGTTTTCACCAACCTTTGGTTCCAGGTCGATGCCATTGTCATGCACGCCGTGCGTTCGACATAACTGTCCGGTCAGTATCGAAGCCCGTGATGGCTGACACACAGGGGACGGGCAAATGGCTGAAGTAAACCGCGTCCCATTTGCCGCAAGTTGATCCAGGTGCGGCGTGCGAATGTTGCGGCCTTCGACCCCAAGACAATCACCGCGATGTTGGTCAGAGGTTATGAAAACGAAGTTTGGGCGTGTCATGGGTTTTCGAACCTTTGTGTGTGAAATTGCCAAACCCGTCAGAGGGTCCTGAAAGTATCGAATAGCGTCCTGGCGCTCGTCGCGTCGCGGTTTGACAGCCGTCGGTTCCATCAAGCGACCAAGACTACACCTGCGTTCTTGCCCCTTCATTTATTTGTCAGACTTCGCAGTGCTGGCAGCCGCGTTGTGCGCAGATTACCTTGTGTTGTTGCTATAGACAACATTAATCTTGCGAATGCAGCATTATTTGTGCTTGCACCTTTGCTGAACCTGGAGTGACTGAGAGACTGGAGATCAACCCGGATGTGTGCCCTGCAGGAAAGAGTTCTGAGATGAACAACAAGTTTTTCCAATTGGTCCTGATCCTTGGTTCCGGGCTATTTGGTGCGGTTCTGGCGGATTGGATCGGCCTGCCGATCCCGTACCTGTTGGGAAGCATGGCTATGGCCGCAACAGTTTCACTCGTGAGCTACGCACGCTCAGGTCAGCGTCTTTGGTTTCCCATCCGACTTCGTCATACCTTTATCGCCATCATTGGCACCATGATCGGTTCGACTTTCAGTTCAGACGCTTTCGATGCCGCCCCAGACCTTCTGGTGACTTTGGGGGCAATGGTGCTTTTCGTGGCCGCAGCTCAGCTGATCAACTACACCATTTTTCGTCGCCTGGGCGGTCTTGACCGTGTCACTGCCATGTACGCGGCAATGCCCGGGGGGTTGATCGAAGCCGTATCTCTTGGGGAAAAAGCAGGAGGTGACGCGGAAACCCTGACCCTTCAGCATTTTGTGCGGATTGTGCTTGTCATCGTTTCGGTGCCGTTGTTGTTCCAACTGGTTACTGGTGAAACTGTTGGCAGCGCTGCTGGGCAAACCCTTGAAAAGGCGCCCGCACAGCTAACGGACACGGCGCTCTTTCTGATCCTTGCCGTCGTTGGTGCCCTGGTTGGGCCTTGGTTGAAACTCCCTGCAGGTCCCTTGATCGGGCCGATGATCGTGACCGCCGTGTTTCAGGCGACAACTGCAGTTGAGGTGAACGGTCCGGTGAGCTTGATGAACCTGGCCCAGTTGGTTGTCGGCTCAGGTCTTGGCGCCAACTTTGCGCGCTCGACACCCCGTCGTCTTCTTGCGGCCTTTGGGCTGGGGGCCGTATCTGTCGGTTTGACGCTTGCCCTTGCGTCCATGTTCGCCATCGTTCTGGAAAAGGTGGTTCCCATCTCATTTCAGGCTTTGCTGATCAGTTTTGCGCCCGGTGGCGTGACCGAGATGAGCCTGGTGGCGCTGAGCCTTGGCATCGCACCGATTTTGGTCACCACGCATCATCTGTTCAGGATCATCTTGACCGTTACCGTGGCGGGAATACTGACGCGTCGTGCCAGTTCCGGCGACACCAGGTGATCAAAGCCTGGTGCCGCCGGAACCTATCGTTACCGGGTTCCTCGTGTCGAACTACGGTTGCTATTGCATCGTCGATCCATACTCAGCGAGATCTTCGATCGTCGAAGACAACACGACCAGCCCCCACCTTTGTCACCTCGACCGGCGATTTGAACCATCCTTCTTGTGCAGGTTGCCGCTGCGCGGTCACCGCAAGAAACTGATTGATCGGAATGTTGCCATAAGGGTCGTGCTGTCGGCTCAACCAAGCATTCACAACCATCCGTGTGGCCATCGCACTTGCAAAGCTGGTGCCTTGCATTGCGACAACCGACCCGTCACTGGCCCCATCAGACAATACCCCCGGATGCGCATAGCCGTCGTCCGTTGGAAGCGCGATCGTGGGCGCCCCGCGAGCATCAGGACCTGCCTTTATCCCTCTACCGGTCGAGGAATAGGCAGCAGGCCTGCCGTCATTTGCCCGGTACCCTGCAATTGTCGCGACCGTGCTGTTGGCGGCATAGGTATTCAGTGTGCCGTGCCGTTTGACGAATTCACCTGTGTCCAGATCGGCTGCCTCTGACTCGGATTGAAACAGCCTGCGGAATCGATAGTCATGGGTGTCCCGCACCCTGCCGTCTTCGGTGAATTTCTCGTAGGTCGGATCATCCAGGTAGGCCGCGCGCGTTACTGACGACCCCGGCATCACTGGCAGGTCCGTTTGCACCATGGCAGACACTGACAATGGTTTGTCTGGCGAAAGGTTCTTCAACCTCACTGTCCACCGTCCCGAGGGTGGGTTGTCCCATATGTCGCTGCGATATCGATCCGGTCCCAAGCAAAGCAGGTAACGGAAACGCCGAACGGCATCGACGTCGCCCGTTTCAGCGCTGGGAGGGTCGATCCTTTGACAGTAAATTCGCGCCAGCTGTTGCACACTTTCGGTGGCTACGGTTCTGAAAAGCTCCTGAATTTGCCCATCCGCTCCTGCTCCTTCTCCCACGGGCGCTTGCCCTGGCGGCACCAATTCGATTGCCAAGGGGCAGTCTCCCGCCTCGCTGTCGCTTGTTTCCTCGCACCAGATCTCAAGAAAGTTCGACGTCTCGTCGTCGGGTTGAACAACCCAATCGATCTCGGCTTGGGGTGACTCTAAGGGTGTCAGCAAAAACTTGGCCGTGGCCCGGTCCAGGTTCGAGTTTCCTGCCGGAAGCACCGCGTGGAACGGAACGCGGGTGGTCACTTCGTCCACGCCTTGGGCTGCGGAGCGCCCCGACTGACCTTGATGCAGCATGGCGTTGACGAACGGTTGGGCTCCGTCCTTGGAACCGGCATGCTTGCCGAAGGATGCATTAACCACCATCGGCCGGGGTTTATCCAAACCGGATTTCTCGGCGATTCGTGCATTGGCCTCGACCAGCCACCTGAGCGCGTAAATCAGATAGAAATCGAGGAACGTTCCGCCCTCTCCAAAAGCAAGTGCGGGCGGCAGCGAAACCAGCAGAAAGCGCGTTTTTTCGGCAAACACGCGGCCTTGAGCGGTATCGGGGTCCGCACCCCCCGCAAGCCCCATCACATGGGTGCCATGCGAGGCACGCCCGGCCAGCAAACGCTCGGTTTCTGGTCGCGAGAAGTTCGTCAGGCCAGCCATTCGGTTGAACCCGTCCTGATCCAACGGCGCCTTCAGGTCTTGTCCGATGCTGGCCTTTGTCAACGTCTCGTTTATCTGTGCCTCAAACAGATGACCGCCAAACGGAAGGTGAGGTGCCGCCTCGGGAACATCACCTTGCCCGTCGACTGGAGCACCTTGCAGCCAAGTGCCCAAAACGCGGGTTCGCCCGTCTGCCAAGCGGAATCGACGGTGACCAAGCGCCAGACCCACGTCTATGATCCCGATGATCACCGCGTCATCGTCCACTGTCGGATAGTCAAAGGTATCCGCAGGAGGCAGCCAGGTCTGTTTGTCCGATCGATTGTTCCACCAGTCGGAAAAACCGGTGTTGGTCATGAACTTTGGCGATCTGATGACGAACGGTCCAGGCTCAGCCGTCTCTGCCCCCGCCAGGGCATCGCCCCCAGTGTCGAGGCTTTTGAAGTCATCGGCAGCACGCGGCACAATCTGCCTTACGAACTCCGGTTTGTCACCTCGTCGTCCTTCGTGAAGGATATCGAACCAATCCACATAGGGCGTTTCATAGCCCAGGGGATGATCCATCCAGTCTCCCCAGGTCAGCATGATCAGCCTCCCTGACCCGGCGCGCTTGCGGGGGGTACTCCGGGACCGTTTGCCCAACCTTTGACTGCATCGCCCCAGTGGGCCGCGACATAACCCGGTGCTTGACCAAAGCTCTGTCCCTCTGTCCCTGTCACGATCTTTTTCAGATTGGCCAGAGTGAAGTCTTCGTTCACAACGACCTTACCGTCTGTGCCAACCTTCAGATACTGAGAGGGATCAAAGTTGTAGCAAGTTGCCTTTTCGCCAGTGGCAAAGGCCGCGACTGCTTCGCCGATGCTAAACCCAAGAGCTGCTCCAGCCATGGAATCGATCGGATAGTGCACCCCTGCTATTGTGCGGTTCACGGCGATGCGGTGGGCCAATTCAAACACCTGCTTGCCTGCGTCAACACCGCCTTGGGCGCTTTGACCGAATTCCAAACGGTTCAAAACGGTGGCGATTGCAAAAGCCTCGGTCGAATGCCCCGACGGATAGGCACTGTGATCCGGCGTATCGATGACGGGGTGCAGTTTCTCTGAGAAGAGGGCAGGGCGTGGCAGATGCAAAAGGTGTTTGACCTGCATCTCGACGATGATCGCGACCTGCTGCGTCAGAGCAATCCATTCGGCCGTGTCCTGCCGAGGTGGCATTCCAAAGGGACGGATGGCCATAAACGCCGAAGTGATGTCTTCGGCTTGTACCAGGATTTCGTGCACACGATCCGCACGCAGGTCCGCATATGCCCGCAGCCAGGTCATTTGGGCCGCCACCTCGTCAACAGACGGGGCTTTGATCGTACAAATTTCATGGCCCTGCGCACCAACCGTCACACGGCCGCTATCGTCAGACGTTACGGGAAACAAGGGTGTCAAAGACCCAAGTATCACCGACAGGCGTCGTTGCGTCGACAAATACCCGAGATCAGAAGGGTCGGGTGACCAGGCGACATGCAGGTTGCCCGCCGGAGGCGCCCAGTAATTTGCCAGTGCGTCATGGGCGGTGATCCGTGTGGCCGCAACGGCACCTGGATCAGCGGACACACGCCCACCGATGCCGCCACCGATACCCCCGCCGATGCCGCCGCCAATACCTCCACCTATGCCGCCGCCTATGCCGCCGCCGATACCCCCTCCGATACCACCGCCAATGCCGCCACCGATACCACCCCCGATACCGCCGCCGATTCCTCCACCAAGCAAAACGCTACGATGCCCCATTTGTCTTCCCCCAAGAAAAATTTTTGAAACATGATTCATGCAGGATCGAAACCCGCCGCAAGTCCGTCAATTGATATCTGAGAAAATCACGCTGGGTTCACGAAAAAGCTTTCCGCGCACCATGCACTTGCCGTAAGGTTTAGGCGCTAGGCCAAGGAGCTAACTCCTTGTGTCTGGCCGAAGAAGTTCTTTCTTTGAAGGTAAGTAAAGTTGACAAGCGAGCCTGTTTTAACTGTGCAATTGAACGGCCCGTTTCGTGTAACTGGGTCGGATGGTCAAGATTGGACACCGAAGTCCCGAAAAGCCCAGGCTCTGCTGGCACTCCTTGCGACGTCACCCAATTTTCTGCGGACACGTTCGTGGTTGCAGAGCAAGCTCTGGAGTCAAAGCGATGCCGCCCATGCCGGCGCCAGTTTGCGCCAGTCACTGTCTGCTCTGCGTCGGGCCTTGGGTGAACATGTCAATGTGCTCGAAGCCTCGCGACAGGATGTTGCCCTGAATTCAGATCTTGTTTGCGTTTTGTGGGATGAGGGGGACAGTCAGAAAGCAGGGGAATTCCTGGAAGGGATGGATCTTGCTGATCCCGAGTTTAGAAATTGGCTGCAGTCCATGCGTCGCGGCAGCGGATCGCCCGCCCGTATCCCGGTGCTGGCAGACCAGTTTGCTTCGCGCTGGAAGGTTGTTCTGACTCTGGATGAACAGGGCGCGCACCCGCCCCTGTTGCAGAACTTTGCGGATATGATCAGTCGCGCCCTGCGAGAGCAGGGGGAACTTGAACTGACGGAAAACGCCAATGACAACAGCCAGGATCGGCTTGTTACGGTCACCATAGGAATGGTTGGTGGAACCGAAGGTACGGCTTCGGTTCGGTTGGTCGCAAATGACCCAAGATTGAACAGGCAGATTTGGGCTCGTACATTGCCCGTGTCTGTTGACTCTCAAGACGAACACCAAAACCTCGCGCTTTTGGGAACGGCTTTTCAGTTGCAGTCCGAATTGACCCGGTATCTGGCGCAATCTCGCAACTTGCTAGGCACCGATGCTTGCCCGCCGCTGGTTCTGGGTGCCGCGATACCCCGCATTTTTTCCTTTCAACCAGATGAGTTGAACCAGGCGGCACTAATGCTGTCTGATGCAATGGACAGCAGGAACGCGGCTCAATTCTTGGGCTGGCAAGCACAGATCGCCGTTATCAACCTTATCGAACAGTTCACGGATGCCCCAGAAGCCTGCGTCGAAAGCGGTAAGATGCTGGCCGCAAAGGCGATCGAAATGGACCCGATGAACTCTGTGGTTCTGTCAACAGCAGCGAATGCTCAGGTTCTTCTGGAGCGCGGGAATGCAGCGGCAGGCGCGGATCTTGCCAAAATGGCAGTACAGGTTAATCCGGCCAATCCGTTGGCATGGTGGGCCTTCGCCAATGTTGCCATCTATGCCGGAAGAACAGAGGATGCGCTGCGCAGCGCGCGTGTCGCCTCGCGCTTGGCGGCCCGCACGCCGCTTCAGTTCTGGTGCGAGTTCCAGCTGGGCCTGGCCGCGTTCAAGGCCGGGGATATTGCGACGGCAAAACAGGCGCTGGAAACCTCGGCCTGTCTTGCTCCGCAATTTCGACCGCCGCGAAGATACTTGCTCGCGATTTACGCCGATCTGAAAGAGCATGACAAAGCGGCTCATGTGATGGCGGAACTAAAGAAACTGGAACCCGAGTTCACGTTGGACCGTTTCGTCAACGATCCGCTATATCCGGTCAGTCTGGTGCGGCAGAAGAACTTGCTGACCTGGGATAGATATCAAGACTTGGGTTGAGCTTCGCAGGCGGCAACATAATCCGCGATTGCCTGCTTATATAAAGCCTGAATGCGGGTCATAATTGGGCGATCGGTGGTGCCAATCGGTTTCCCGTCGATTGAGGCGACAGGTGTCTGCGCGCCAAAGGTGCCGGTCAAGAACGCTTCGTCCGCGCCATAAGCCTCGTACAAAGAATAGTTCTTTTCAAAGATCGGAATGCCATCCGCCCGGCACAAGTCGATGACTTTTTGCCGGGTCACTCCGTTCATGCAATAGTCGCCAGTCGACGTCCAAACCTCACCACGCCGTACGATGAAGAAGTTGCAGGCATTGGTGGTGTTCACGAACCCATGCGGGTCCAACATCAACCCTTCGTCTGCTCCTGCCTGTTCAGCTTGAAGGCAGGCGATAACACAATTGAGCTTCGAATGACTGTTGTATTTTGCGTCCTGGCTCGTCGGCAGGCCTCGTACCTGAGGCACGGTCGCCAATCGAATGCCCGCACTTTGTAGACTGTTCACCGGTTTGGAGTGTTCCAGAATGATGACCAAGGTCGGCCCTGATCTGGACAGTGATGGGTGCTGAAACGGTTTCACCTTGGTGCCACGGGTCAACATCATCCGGCAATGCACATCTGTGGTCATCCCGTTGGCCTTGGCCGTTGTATTGAGCGCCTCCAGTATGCCCGCCTCGTCCATACCTACATCCAGGCTGACGGCCTTGCACGAGTTGAAAAAGCGGTCCATGTGCTCTTCGAAAAAGGCCCATTGCCCATCATAAAGACGCAACCCTTCCCACATGCCATCACCCAGCATGAAGCCGGAATCATAAACCGAAACCTTGGCGTCATCGCGGTGAACCAGTTTTCCATTCACGTAGATTTTGATGTCCGCATTGCGCGGATCTTCTAGGGCGTCATGCGTTGTGTGTGTGTCAGTCATCTGGACCCATCAGTTGCAAAAGGTTCGGCAGCCATTGGCGCACCTTGCGACCTTTCCGGTTTTCGCGTCTGATGAAAAGCCAAGAAATCAGCCAAACGGCTAGTCGGCCTGGAATCCGGCGTCCTTGGCGATCAGTGCGGCTTGGGTCCTGTTCTTTGCGTTGAGTTTTTTGCACAGGGTTCGGACGTGCAGTTTGATTGTGACCTCTTGCAGATCCAGAATACGCGCGATTTCCTTGTTGGATCGACCGTGGCACAGCCCGCTCAGAACCTGACGTTCCCGTAGACTTAGTTGTTTGGTGAATTCGGTTTCGCTTGCCTCTGCCGGATCAGCAAGAACATTTGCAGGCACATAGGTTTCCCCAGCCACCATGAATCGAACTGCGTTGATCAAGGATTTCGCACCCATGGTTTTGGGAATGAACCCTATGGCACCAGATTCGACGGCCTGGTGCGCAACCCGATTGGGTGCCGTACCGCTGAGGATGGCAAACGACTGATCAGGGAACCGCGCAAGCGCATCTGTAAGCCCGTCCAGTCCGTTCATTCCCGGCATATTGAAGTCTAACAGTACGAGATCGAAAGGACCTTTGGCCGTCAGGGTCTTCATCGCGCTGACATAGTCTGGCGCAGTTACGACAGCGGCCCGGCCTTCGGATTCCAGATAGGCGGAAATCGTATCACGAACCATTTCGTGATCATCGGCGAGAAGAATACGCATTGCAAAATGAGACCTTGTACTAACAAGCTGACCATGTTGTAGCGCGCCCGGATAAGTTGAACCAGCCCCTGCTGCGCCACTTTCGAATTCCATTCTAAGCATTTCTTTCCTAACCAACCCTTTGCGGTTCCCACACGAACGCCACTTACAGAGGCTAGATTGTGGCCCAAAATCCCACGCTGAATTGACGTGAATCAGTGCAGGCTGCGTACCGGAACGGTCATCGCACCTATACTAAAGGATAGCTGACTGAACCGATGCCCGTTCAAAGGTTTGGACGTTCAGGGTGTAGAAACGTGTAATCGTAATGCTGCAACAAAGGTTGGCTGACCATGAATCGTTTCGCGCAATTCGTCGCCCTTTTCTTCTTTCTCTGCGTGACGAAAGTCGCGTCCGCCGGAGAGGTTATCCTGACAATCTCGGGGGATGTCGCCCCACCAACAGAGTCTCAAGCATGGACATTCGACTTGGAAGAGTTGAGCGCGATGCCTGCCACGACTGTCAAGACAACCACCATCTGGACCGAGGGTGAGCAGTCTTTTGTCGGCGTATCGCTTGCTGCCTTGCTGGATCATGTCGGGGCAACCCAAGGCACAATCCAGGCCGTTGCGTTGAACGACTATGCCGTTAAAATCCCCACTACGGATGCGGTCGAAAATGGACCAATTGTGGCTTACAGCCTCAATGGTGCAGAAATGTCGGTACGCGACCGTGGCCCCCTGTGGATCATCTACCCTTTTGACGAAAACGAAACTTATCAATCAGAAGAATATTACTCACGCAGCATTTGGCAGCTCGACCGGATCGAGGTTGTCGCACAGGAATAAGGCAGCACAGCAATAGATAGAGCCGTGAAACCCCAGAGCATAAGCGGATGGCGCCTAGCGATAATCACGGCCGTTCTGGTGATCAGCGGGGCCGTCGTGATTGTGCTTGGCCGGGCGGTCTTTTCTGATCTTGAAGCTCTGTCCACAGCTCAGAACGATGATGTGAGTTGGAACGTTTCCCAGCTGGAAGTCGAACTTTTGAGGCTGCAGAACGAAACTTTGGACGTGATGCAACGCCCAAGTTCTGATCTGAACGGATTTCGGAAAAGATACGATATTTTCTATAGCCGCTTTTCCCACCTGGCGCAAAGTAGACTGTTCCGCTCACTCAGGGAAAGGCCTGGCGCCAAGAGCGTTTTGAATGCAGCCAATGGTTTTCTGGATAGAAACACCCCATTGGTCGACGGGTCGGATGACGCTCTGCGCAATGGTTTAAATGGTATCTACAATGAATTGACAGAGCTTCACCCACAGATCCGCGAACTGGCGCTCATCGGGATCGAGCATTTCGCAGAAAATGAAGCCATGCGTCGGGACCAGTTGTCAAAAACGCTGATCCGGCTGGCTGCTGCGGTGCTTGTCCTGATCTTGGCTTTGGCAGTAACGGCCTTTGTCCTTCTCAAGCTTTTTCGCAGGGGCGAGCGATTTTCACACGAAAACGCAATCATGCGGTCGCGGTTCGAAGCTGCAGTCAACTCGTCCCTGGACGCTGTGTTGGTCGTCAACACCAAGGGACGGATCATCGAATTCAACGGCTCGGCCGAAACCGTGTTCGGCTATACCCGTAGAGAGGCCATCAACGGCGATATGGCTGATCTGATTGTGCCACCCCACATGCGCGAAATGCATCGCAAGGGTATGCAGCGGTTCTTGGATACCAACGAGAAGAAAGTCATCGGCGCTGGGCGTATCCGTCTGGAAGGTATGCGTAAATCCGGCGAGATCTTTCCGGTGGAGTTGTCCATTTCATTGGCTGAAACGGATGGCGAACGGGTCTTTGTTTCTTTCCTGCGGGATATTACCCAGGAACTCGAGGCTGAACAGAACCTACGCACCGCCCGCGACAAAGCACAAGAAAGCGAAAAGGCAAAGTCCGATCTGTTGACTGTAATGAGCCATGAGATGCGCACCCCTTTGAACGGCATTCTTGGCTCGCTGTCTCTGATTGATCAGACCAATTTGACCGATCGACAAAAGCGTCACCTGAACTCTATCGCTGTTTCCGGAGAGCTCTTGCTGTCTCATGTCAACGACGTGCTGCATTTGTCCAGCCTGACCGCTGAAAACACCCTGCCCGAGCAGAGCCTGTTCGATTTGTCAGAGCTTGCCAACGACGTCGTTGAAAGCCTTTTGGCAAACGCACAGGCGCGCAATTGCGACTTGCAGGTCAATGTCCTTTCGGATCTTCCGCGGTTGGTGCGTGGACACAAGACGTCGCTCCAGCAATGCCTGATCAATCTGGTAGGTAACGCAATCAAGTTTACCTTTGATGGGACGGTTTTGATCGAAGTCGAAAAACTCCACGCGGATGATCAATATGAAATTCGGGTTTCGGACACGGGCGTCGGCATCGCGCCAAAGAACCTGCCGCGGGTATTCGAAGAGTTCGTAACAATAGATTCCTCGTTTTCACGCGAGAATTCTGGAACGGGACTGGGTTTGGCAATCACCAAACGTCTGGTCGAAGGGATGGGCGGCGAGATTGAGGTCGACAGCGTACTTGGTCAAGGCAGCTTGTTTACAATCCGCGTTCCCCTTGGGGATGCGACCAGCCAAATCGAACACGTTCAGGACGGTCAATCGATGCCGTCTGCAGTGCCGTCTGACGGGTTGCGCGTGTTGGTCGTCGACGATAACGAGATCAACCGCCTGATCCTTGCTGACATGTTGCACGACATGAAGTGTGAGGTCACACAAGCTGCCGATGGGTACGAGGCGATAGAGGCAACGCAAAAACAGGCGTTTGACCTTCTTTTGCTGGACATAAGCATGCCGGGAATTGATGGAATGGAAACCCTTGCGCGTATCCATGCGCAGGGCGAAGACTGGCAGCAGGTGCCAGCGATTGCCGTAACAGCCCATGCCTCGAAAAAGGATCACGAGACGATCATGCAGGCGGATTTTTCAAGCCTTCTGGTCAAACCCGTTGATATGGCACAGCTTAAAGCAGCTTTGACAAGCGTCTTGAAAAAGGACTTGCCGCCCGCACAGGCAGGGGTGCGGAACAGCACTGCCCAAGACTTTATCGCCCGATTTGGCGATGCAACCTATGAACGCCATCTGCACGATCTGAAATCTGAAGTCGCTGAATTGCTTGAGAAATTGTCTGTGGATGGAACAATGTCCACGGATGCCCAACAGCAAGCTCACAAACTTGCTGGAACAGCAGCAATTCTGGGCCTGCCGATATTGACGGAACTTTTGCAAGCTGTCGAAAGTTGCGACGCGGAGGCATGGGCCGAAGTGCAAGACGATTTGCGATCGAGCCTGCTGGACGCATTGAAACAACCATGATTTTGCCATGACCGTCCTCACGTCCATGGTTCTGTGTTGGATAGTGTGATTGTCAATTTGGGTGGCCATACCAATTCACCAACCACTCGCTCCGACCCAATCGCGTGACAGCGCAAAGCTGCCCTGTGATCTGTCTGATTGTCTGATCAGTGGCTTGATTTGAGCTTTTCGACGTTTTGACGGGCATTTGGGGCGATCTCATCCAATCCAAATTGAAGCTGTAGCGCAGCAGGCCCAGAGGTTTGAAACTCCCTCGTCTGTCATCATGGAGAAAATTTCTTTGACATGAATAATGATTCATGTTTCATGTTTGGCAGAGGAAAACGGGAGGAGACCCTATGTTGCGCATGCTCGCACTAACCGCTGCCGGTGCATTGATGTCATCGGTCGCAAGCGCGGAAATTCGAATCGCCCATGTTTATGGCAAGACTGGACCGTTTGAGGCCTATGCAGCCCAATCCCACAATGGCTTGAAGCTGGGGCTGGAATACGCCACCGGCGGTACGATGGAGATCAATGGCGAGAAGATCGTCATCATCGAAAAAGACACGCAGTTGAAGCCGGATATTGGCCGCGCCCAGCTGGAAGAGGCCTATGGTGACGACGATGCCCACATCGCGGTTGGCCCCGTCAGTTCGGGTGTTGCTTTGGCGATGCTGCCGGTTGCCGAAGAATATGAGCGCGTGTTGATCGTGGAGCCTGCTGTGGCGGATTCGATCACCGGTGCGAACTGGAACCCCTATATCTTCCGCACCGGCCGCAACTCGTCTCAGGATGCAATTGCCAACGCGGTCGCCTTGGGCGGTGAGAATGTGACCATTGCGACGTTGGCGCAGGATTACGCCTTTGGTCGCGACGGCGTGGCCGCATTCAAGGAAGCTTTGGAAGGGACCGGTGCGACACTGGCACATGAGGAATATGTGCCGACCGACACCACGGATTTCACAGCGGCCGCAGAACGCATCTTCAATGCGATGAGTGAGGTCGAGGGCGAAAAGAAGCTGTTCATCATCTGGGCCGGTGGCGGCAACCCGATGAGCAAGATCAACGCGATGGAGCCCAGCCGGTTCGGGGTTGAGATTGCCACAGGCGGGAACATCCTTGCCGCGCTGAAGGCGTACAAGGAACTGCCCGGTATGGAAGGGGCCACCTATTACTATTACGAGATCCCGCAGAACCCGGTGAATGACTGGCTTGTAAAGACGCATTTCGAGCGGTTTGACAGCCCGCCGGATTTCTTCACCGCGGGTGGCATGGCTTCGGGTATCGCGATTGTTGAAGCGATCAAAAAGGCCGGTGGTGCCGAAGATACCGATGCATTGATTGCAGCGATGGAAGGTCTCACATGGGAAACGCCCAAAGGCCCCATGACGTTCCGCCCCGAAGATCATCAAGCGATGCAGACCATGTATCACTTCCGGACCGAGATTCAGGACGGCAAGGATTATGGCGTTCCGGTTCTGGTCCGTGAGATCGGCATGGACGAGATGAACATCCCTATTCGCAATCAATAATCTGCGACCACCTACTGTCGCAAGAAACCGGGGCGGTTGCTACTTCCCGCCCCGGGACCTTAGGACTTCATCCAATGACCCAGATACTTTTGGAAACGGACGCACTGACTGTGCGTTTTGGGGGGCATGTGGCCGTGGATGCGGTGACTTGCAAATTCCCAGCCGGCGAGCTGACAGCAATTGTCGGGCCCAACGGCGCCGGAAAAACGACTTACTTCAACCTGATCTCTGGTCAGATCGCGGCAAGCGCCGGAACTGTTACCCTCAAGGGGCAGGATATCACGCGCCTGGGTGTTGCAGAACGCTGCCGTCGTGGTTTGGGGCGTGCTTTTCAATTGACCAATCTGTTTCCCAACCTTTCGGTTCTGGAAAACCTTCGATTGGTGATCCAATCGCGCAAGCACCAGGGTTTTGGGCTGTTTTCGATGGCGGATAGCCACACCGAATTGACCATTGAGGCCAGCGACATTCTGGAGCGGGTTCGCTTGGATACCCAGAAAGATCAGCTTGTGTCTGAACTGTCACATGGCGACCAGCGCAAGCTGGAGGTGGCCATGCTGATCGGGCTCGACCCGCTGGTCTATATGTTCGACGAACCAACTGCAGGCATGAGCGTGGATGAGGCGCCCGTGATCCTTGACCTGATTGCCGAGATCAAGGCCGATACCAGCAAGACGGTACTGCTTGTCGAGCACAAGCTGGACGTGATCCGCACCTTGGCGGATCGCATTATCGTTTTGCACAATGGCGCCCTGGCTGCTGACGGTCCGCCCGCCGAAGTCATGGCCTCGGCCGTGGTTCAGGAAGCCTATATGGGGAAAGAGCTGGATCATGTCTGACCCAATCCTGACGCTGAAAGATGTCTATACTGACATCGCGCAATATCACATCCTGCAAGGTGTCGACCTGGAAGTGCCACGTGGCGAGGTGACAATGCTGCTGGGCCGCAATGGTGTGGGCAAGACCACAACGCTCAAGACCATCATGGGGCAGTGGACCGCCAAGTCAGGCGAAATTCTTTACAACGGGCAGGACATGAAACGCCTGCCGGTTTCGGCCCGCGCCCGTGCAGGTATCGGTTTTGTGCCCGAGGATATGGGCATTTTCAGCGATCTGACGGTCGAAGAGAACATGGTGCTGGGCGCCAGCTCTGGTCCGCTTGATCCAAAGCGAAAAGAGTGGCTGCTTGGTGCGTTTCCAGCACTGGGTACATTTTGGAACAGCGAAGCAGGAAACCTGTCTGGGGGGCAAAAACAGATGCTCTCCATCGCTCGCGCCATGGCCGAAGACCGCGAGCTTTATCTGATTGATGAGCCAACAAAGGGCCTTGCGCCTGCCATCATCGCGACCATGGCGAACGCCCTGCGCGAACTAAAGGCACAGGGGCGTTCGATCCTTCTGGTCGAGCAGAACTTTTCGGTCGCCAAAGCCCTTGGGGACAGCGCCGTGGTCATGGACGACGGGCGCGTCATTTGGACCGGGGCCATGGCGGAACTTGCAGAAAACAAAGACCTTCAGGAGAACCTGATGGGTCTGAGCATGGAGGCGCACTAGATGTCCGCTGCCCCTGATCACAGACCAACCTTCGCGGATGTGTCTCTTTCTGAACGGCTGGACAAGGCGATGCCGTTTCTATTGATCCCGATCCTTGTAGTGCTTGGGTTCTTTGCAATCGGCGCGCCCTCATCCTGGCTGACATTGACCGTGTCGGGCCTGGCCATGGGCATGATGATCTTCATCATGGCCTCTGGGCTTACGCTGGTGTTCGGCTTGATGGATGTCATCAACTTTGGCCACGGCGCATTTGTGTCGGTCGGGGCCTTTGTCGGGGTTTCGGTCTTGATTGCCTTTGGTGATTGGACCGGGGCAACCTCGCTGCTGTTCAACATGTCGGCCGTGTTTCTTGCCGTTGTGGCGGCGATGACCGTGACCGGAGCATTGGGATGGGTGTTCGAGCGGGTGATCGTCAAACCGGTTTACGGCGCGCACTTGAAACAAATCCTTGTCACTGTCGGCGGCCTGATCGTGATCGAGCAATTGATCCACGTGATCTGGGGCCCGGATGAGATCTTTATCAACCGCCCAGAAATGCTGAAAGGCGCGATCACCTTTGCCGGTGCCGCGATGGAAAAGTATCGCCTGCTCGCCGTGGGCATAGGGGCTGTTCTGTTCATCGCCATGCGCATGATCCTGCGCCGCACCAAGATCGGTCTGATCGTGCGTGCGGGGGTTGAGAACGGCCCCATGGTCGAGGCACTGGGGTATCGCCTGCGCATGGTCTTTGTCGGTGTTTTCATCGCGGGTTCAGCACTTGCTGGCCTGGGTGGTGTGATGTGGGGGCTGTATCAAGAGGTCATCACCGCCGGCATGGGCGAACGCATGATGGTTCTTGTCTTCATCGTTGCGATCATCGGCGGCCTTGGCTCGGTCGAGGGGGCTTTTATCGGCGCGCTTTTGGTCGGGCTTTTGCAGAACTACGTGGCGTTCTTGGAACCGAAACTGGCGCTGGTGTCCAACATCGCGCTGATGACTGCAATCCTGATGTGGCGGCCGCAAGGCATGCTGCCTGTTGTAAAGGCGAAGTGATATGATTGTACGTCTGATATCTGGCGATACGCCCAGGTCCCCAATTCTGACTGCGCTTTTGGTGCTGATCCTGATCTGCCTTGCCGGTGCGCCGTTCATCTTCGAAGGCGTGCGCGCCCTGGATACCGCCGCGCGGATCTGCATCTTTATCTTGCTGGTGGCGAGCTATGATCTGCTGCTTGGTTACACCGGGATCGTGAGTTTCGCGCATACCATGTTTTTTGGCATCGGCGCATATGGCGTCGCGCTGGCCTCGACACATATGGGACGTGGGTTTGATGCGCTGCTGGTCGGCTCGATCACTGGCGCATTGGCCGCAATCATTCTGGCGCTGTTGATTGGTCTCTTCAGCCTTAGGGTGCGGGCAATCTTTTTTGCGATGATCACCCTGGCTGTAGCCTCTGCCGTTGCGGTTCTGGTGTCGCAGTTTTCTAACATTACGGGTGGTGAAGATGGGCTAACCTACAAGATCCCTCGCGTTCTGACCTCGGCCAACAGAATGGGTGAGGTGATGGGGGTCAAGTTCACAGGCAAAATCCTGAACTACTACTTGATCTTTGTTTGTTCGCTGGTGCTGTTTCTGATCCTGCTGCGTATTGTGAACTCCCCCTTTGGTCGCGTCCTGCAAGCCATCCGCGAGAACGATTTTCGGGCTGAGGCCATAGGCTATCGCGTGGTCTGGTACCGCACGGCTGCAACCTGTCTGTCGGCGGCCACGGCGGCACTTGCCGGGAGCCTGTTTGCGATTTGGTTGCGCTATGTCGGACCAGATACGACGCTGAGCTTTGAAATTATGCTCGACATTCTGTTGATGGTCGTGATTGGCGGCATGGGCACGATGTATGGCGCGGTGCTGGGGGCGGTGCTGTTCGTGCTGGCACAGACCTATCTGCAGAACCTCATGGGTGCGGCGTCGCACGCGACCGAGGCGTTGCCGCTGATCCCGGAACTGGTCGACCCTGACCGCTGGCTGATGTGGCTGGGCATCCTGTTTGTTCTCAGCGTGTATTTCTTCCCCACCGGCATCGTGGGTCGCCTGCGCAGGCAGCGCACCACATGAGTGTATCGCTTCTCTTCCTGCATGGCTGGGCCATGAACGGTGCTGTGTTTGACGACATCGCAGCCCGGCTCGGCCCGGATTTCGACTGCCACGCACCGGATTTACCCGGGCATGGAGTTCTAGAGAAAGATGAGCCAAGCCTTGATCGTTGTGTCGAGATTGTGGGCGAAATCATCGACCGGTTGGATCGTCCAATTCTGGTCGGATGGTCCATGGGGGCGGCGGTGGCATGGCAGTATATAGCGCAGCACGGCGCCAAAGACTTGGGTGGGCTGATCACAGTTGATATGAGCCCGCGTTTGTTGCCCGACGAGCAATGGACGTTTGGCCTGGGTGGCCAAAGCGCGGATGCCGTTCTGTCCACGTCTTCGAGGATCGAATTTCAATGGCGCAGCATGGTCAACAACATCCAGCGAAACATGTACGCGCCTGATCGCGCATTGTCCGCCGATGATGAGGCGATGAAAGCACTGCTTCTGCAGCAGGACCCAACAACGCTGCGCCCGATCTGGGACGATCTGGTTGCCATGGACGCGCGGAACACCATCGCGGGAATTGAAATTCCCTACCTCGTCTGCGCGGGTGGGCAAAGTCAGCTTTATGATCCAGAGGTGGCGCATTGGATCGCGCGACAGGCGCCCATGGCCGAGGTGCAGATATTCCAGAACTCGGGTCATTCTCCGCACCTCGAAGAGCCAGAGGCGTTTTGTGATGCCCTACGACGCTTTGCCATGGCACAAAAAAGCGGAACGCCTGAGCAACAGAAGACGATGATACGATGACAAAACCCGCTGCCTCACAACCAAAAACCAAACGCGGGATTGAACGCCGCGCGAAGATCCTTGCCGCTGCCGAGCAGGTAATCGGTGAAAAGGGATTTGCCGCCGCTTCCATCGCCGACATCACGCGCGCGGCGGAAACGGCCCTGGGCACGTTCTACATCTACTTTTCGAGCAAAGAGGTGCTGTTCCGGGAGTTGGTCGAGGACATGGGGCGCGCCACGCGAACCCAAACGACCGAGCGCATCGTCGACGCACCCAACCGGTTGGAAGCCGAGCGTGCCGGGCTCGCGGCTTACTTGCGTGTCGTGCGCGATCGACCCTTGCAATACCGCATCGTGGAAGAGGCCCGATTTGTCGATCCCGAGGCCTATCGCACCTACTACACAGAATTTGGCAAGGCCTATGCCGATCAGCTGGAGCAAGCGGTCCAAAAGGGCGAGATTTCTCCAGGTGACGCCGAGGTTCGAGCCTGGGCGTTGATGGGGATCGCAAAGGCCTTGGGTGAGCGATACGTGCTGTGGGACGACAATGTCGATATCGAGCGCGTTGTCGCTGAGGCGCATGAATTGATCTGCAACGGATTGGCCCCATGAGTGAGTTGGTCACATGGCACGTCGACGATCTGCCAAACGCGGAACCCTGCTTTCAGATCGAATTGAAAGCACCACGTGCTAACGCGCTTGAGCCTGGCCTTTTGCGCGATCTGCATCGTGCGTTTGATGCGCTCGAACAATCGGGTGCGCAAAAGGCACTGATCTCGGGGGGGCGCAATTTCTCCACCGGAGGGGATGTCGCGCGGTTCGCCAAGGCGGCGCAATCGGGACAGATTGAAAACTATACAGAGCAGGTTGTGCCTGTGTTGCAGGCGCTGGTCTTGCGGATGATCGAAATGCCGACTGTCCTTGCTTCCGCCGTTCACGGCGCAGCGACAGGTGGGTCGGCGGGACTGGTGTTTGCATCGGATCTGGTGGTTGCAGCGCCTGACGCCTTTGTCCAGCCCTACTATGGCGTGGTGGGATTTGCCCCAGATGGCGGATGGACCGCCCTGTTGCCAGAGCTGATTGGCGGCGCGAGCGCCCTGGGTTGGGTGATGGCCAACCATCGGCATCGGGCAGAGCAGCTAGCAAATCTAGGACTGGTTCAGGCCGTTGATCAGAACCCTGAAATGCGCGCCATGGCTTTGCTGAGGGACGTTGATACTGGCACAGCGTTGTCGACAAAGTCCCTGTTCTGGGGGGATGCGCGTCGGGCGAACGTGAAAGCGCGGCTCGATGCAGAGACCGAGGCCTTTCGCGCCCTCATAGGACGACCAGAAACCCTGACCAAGATGCAAGATTTCCTTCAACCCAGTGGATGAGAGAGATGTTTGAGCAGATCCCTGACATGGCAGCGAAACGGGCGGAACTCTCGCCCAATTCAGTGGCGTTTCACGACACCGCGTCAAAGCGTGATTGGAGCTTCGACCAGGTAAACAGCGCGGCCAATGCAGTTGCTGCCGGGCTAACAGGCCAGGGGCTTGCACAAGGTGATCGGGTGGGCATTCTCTGCCAAAACTGTGCCGAGTTTTTCATCACCCTGTTTGCCTGCCAAAAGACAGGTATCATCCTGTGCCCCCTGAATTGGCGCCAACCCGCGCCCGAGCTGGTAGAGACATTGGAGCAAGTTGGCGTCTCGCTTTTGCTCACGGATGCCGAATTCCACGATGTGGCAGCCGAAACAGCACGCGGGGTCGGCGCACCGCTTTTGACGATTGAAACCGATCTTTCGGGTTGGATAGAGGCGGGCGGCCCAGACATCGCAGCTCCGATCCCATCTGATCGTCCGTGGTATCTTCTCTTTACCTCGGGGACCACAGGCCTGCCCAAATCGGTGATCCAAACCGCAGGCATGTCATGGGCGAACACCATCAACATTGGGCAAGCCATCGATGTCACTTCGACCGACCGCACAGCCTGCTTCCTGCCCTTGTTCCATACCGCGGGGATCAACCTTTACACGCTTCCCGTTTTCCTGTCTGGCGGGACAACGACGATCTTGCCAAAGTTCGATCCGGAAGAGGTGCGCGACCTGCTGGCCTCGGGCCGTATCAATCAGTTTTTCGCGGTGCCAGCGGTCTATCAGGCGCTGTCGCTTGCCCCGTGGATTGACGACCTGGATTGGAGCAATATCCGCTGCGGGTGTGGTGGAGCACCGCTCGCGGAACCGTTGATCCAATTTTTTGCACAGCGTGGTGTGAAGGTTCTGAACGGCATGGGCATGACCGAAACGGGCCCAACCGTCTTCCTTATGGATCCCGCCCATGCCGAGCAAAAGATCGGCTCGGTCGGCAAACCACAAAGCTTGACCCAAGTCCGCCTGAACGGTGTCCCGGATGGGGCCGAAGGTGTTGGCGAATTGCAAATCAAAGGCCCCGGTGTGACGCCGGGCTATTTTGGCAATCCGGGCGCAACGGCAAAGACATTCACTGAAGACGGTTGGCTCAAAACCGGTGACGTCGCCCGGCGGGATGCAGACGGGTATTATTTCATCGTTGACCGCATCAAGGACATGTACATCTCGGGCGGTGAAAACGTTTATCCTGCTGAAGTTGAAAGGGTTTTGCATTCCCATCCCGCCATTCTCGAAGCTGCAGTAATTGGCGTGCGGGACGAGAAGTGGGGCGAGGTTGGCGCGGCGTTCATTCTGCCGCGACCCGAAAAAACGCTTGATGTTGAAAGCCTGCGTCCGTGGTGTCGCGAACGATTGGCGGGGTACAAAGTCCCGGCCCATGTGAAACTGGTTCAGGACTTCTCACGCACTGCGGCGGGCAAAATCCGTAAGCCTGATCTGCTGGAGGCATTTGGAAATGATTGACCTCCGGGAACGCTGGATACCGACGCAAGCTGATTTTGACGCATTTGCGCAGGTTTCCGGTGATGACAACGCAATCCACGTGGACCCCGAGTTTTGCGCCGACACGGCCTTTGGGCGGACGGTGTCTCATGGGATGCTGCTCTACGCCAAGCTTTGGGGCATGTTGAAGCAACATGATCCTGATTTGAACACGTCGTCGCAGAAACTGATGTTCCCCAATCCGGCTTTTGCCAAAGAACCGCTGGATTTGTTGATAACTCAAGAAAGCCAAGAACGCGTGGCTATGCGCGTTGTACGGGTTGCCGATGGCGCAGAGTGCCTGATCGGAGAGGCAGAGATACAATGCTGACTGAAGGACAATCCGCGCAAGTCTCCCGCAGTTACAGCGAAGACGACATGTCCGTTTTCACAGCGCTCAGCGGGAGCAGATCCGAAAGCGTTCCAGAACCTCTGATCGCAGCTTTGTTTTCCTATCTTCTTGGTGTCGAACTACCGGGTTCCGGCACCAACTACCTAAAACAAGACCTGCAGTTCAAAGCAGCAGCGCCCTTGAACACGCTTCTGACTGCGAAAGTGACAGTTACCGAATTGCGCCGCGAGAAACACCTGGTGGATCTTTGGGCAGTCTGTACGGCCCCTGATGGCACGGTGATTTGCGACGGGCGCAGTTTGGTGAAGGCAAAAGATGTGCCAGGAGCCTTTGGAGACCCGACTTAGATATGCACAGAAGTCTCCCATGGGCAGTCTGTCGCACTCCTCTTAAGGAACACCATCACCGCCTTGCGTTGTTTGCCAAAGCTGGTCCTGGGTTTTGGACCGGCGTTGTCTCGGTTGCGCAGGGGCAAGACACACAAAACCGTGAAGACACGGAAAGTTTAGATCGCGACATCGCTGAAACGCCGGTGACGGCCACGCTGTACTGATGGTGGTCATGTCCAGACCATCCAGGGATCAAATCAGATTGACGGCCATCAAGGCTGCTTATGGATAGCATTGTGGAACGGCGGGCTCGGGGCCTTGCAGCCCTCGGGTTCAAAATGCCATCGCATCAGTTCTATCGTATTGTGTTCAAATATGTTTTCCCTCTCCAGAGTTTTACGGCAAGGCGACGCAAAGCCAACTTTTTTGCTGTTCGAGCAGAACAATAGACCTTGCTGAAATCGCTTGGGTGAAGCCGACAGAGCAGATAAGTTTGCGGTTCTTCTGAAGTGGCAGAAACTCCACATTTTGGACAAGCCACTTTTCAGTACCAAGAATTTTTTGTGTGTTTCATTGGAGTTGAGCTCTGAAAATGCGCCAACTGTTTCAGTGATCTACTTTGTGACCGCCCCCGTAGTACTCCCATCGTTTGTCATGCCGACAGGCAAATCCAAGGGCCATAGCACCTGGGTTCCTGACGGCTGGGCTGAGCAAAACAGTACGGAGAGCACAAAGCTCGCGCACGGAAAACCGACGCTCTGGGACAGAGCATTTCTGCTGCGAGACAGCAAAGGGGAGACAACATGGTTACCATCAAGGACGTCGCGATCGGAAGCGCCGATCTAAGTATCTTGGTAAACGTTCTGCAGTTTCTGGACGACAACATAGAAAACTCGGCACTTGTCGACACAGTCGGCGATGCTGGCAACGATTTGACGGTTTTTGCGCCGACAAACGCTGCCTTTTCACAGCTGGCGACAGATCTTGGGTTTATGGGCGACACGGATGACCAAGGGGCTGTCATTGGGTTTCTTGCGGGCAACGTGCCCGTCGAAACACTGAACGCAGTTGTTCTCTACCACGTCTCTGCTGGCGCCCAGTCGGCGATGGATATCGCGGCCAACGGAACAGTGACAACCCTTCAGGGAGGTTCGATTTCTGCCGGTTCCCTTCCGACATTGCAGGATGCGGAACCGGACCTTCTGGATCCAACTCTGATCAGCACGGACAACTTCGCAAGCAACGGCGTGGTGCACATCATTGATCGTGTTCTTTTGCCGGTCGATCTGCCTGGAAACGACGTACCCAGCATCACAGGCACCGTCGTTGCGGCCAGTGGCGCTGCCGGGTTTGACGACAACGGCGCGGATTTCGACCTGCTGCGCGAAGCTGTCACCGCAGCAAATCTTGCCGGAACTCTTGATGCGCCCGGTGATTTCACCGTCTTTGCGCCGAATGATGCGGCCTTCGTTGGCCTGTCTCAGGCTCTGGGGTACGGCGGAGGCGACGAAGCTGGCGCCTTGACCTATATCCTGGATAGCTTGCGTTTGCTCAGCGCCGGGGAAGATCCGATTGACCTGCTCAGCACGGTTTTGACCTACCACGTGGCCGGTGAAAGCCTCCAATCGAGCCAGGTGATCGCAGCCGGGCAAGTGACAACACTGCAAACCGGCACCCTGACAGTTGACGGAACCAGCCTGGTCGATGCAGATCCCGATATTCCCAATCCGAATTTGATTGCCTTGGATATTCAGGCGTCCAACGGCATCGTGCACGTGATCGATGGCGTCCTGATCCCAGCTGATTTGCTGCAAAGTGATGGATCGAATGATGTCGATTTCATCATTGGCGATGATACGGATCAAGTCTTGGCAACTGGCGCCGACAACGACCTGATAGATGGTCGCGGTGGCCGAGACGAAATTGACGCTGGCGCAGGCAATGACATTGTTCTGGGTGGCGATGGAAACGACATCATCCGCGGCGGAACCGGTGACGACACGCTGAAAGGCGAAGGTGGCAACGATTGGTTCGTGTCGGTTGGCGGCAACAACATCATCGATGGCGGAGACGGGTTCGACTTCATCACCTATGCAGATGTGTCTGTCGGCGTTCAGGTGAATACAGCATCTGGACAAGCCAACAATGGGAACGGCATTGACACGTTTAGCGACGTGGAAGGCATCACAGGTTCATCGCAAGGCGATACATTCACGACCGGAGACGGAGCCAACTACATTCGGGGCTTGGGCGGCCGCGATGTCTTTGACTTCTCCGAGGGCGGATCGCACGTCGCCGTCGGCGGGGCCGGTGCGGACCTGGTCACATATCTGAACGCCGATGAAGGTGTCGAGGCTTCGCTTCTGCGCGGTCGAGGGTATGAGGGTGATCGATACTCCAACGTTGAATATCTTCAGGGCTCGGACTTTGACGATCAACTTTCAGGTGACCGGCACAACAACTACCTATTTGGTGAAAACGGCGATGATGTCTTGGTTGGCGCCGCAGGCAACGACCTGATCTCTGGTGGGCTTGGCACAGACACCGCGGTGTATTTCGGCAACCGAAGCGACTACAGCATCACCCTGACGGGCAACCAGGCACGGGTTGAGTTCATCGGCGCGACAGGCGGTGATGGAACCGACCTGTTGGTGAACGTGGAAGTTCTGTCGTTTGCAGACGGCGATTTCATCCTATAGCGACAACATCGGAGGGTGGTGCTTTGCTGCCCTCCGGTCTCATTGCAAGTTGGCTACAGGTATCAAGCGCCAGACCGGTAAGCATAATCTGGCCGCAGAGAGGATCACTTCGCTCGTCTCTGCGCACCAGGGCTCGGGACACCTTGCCAAAACTGCCTACGCCCTGAATTTGGACTAGCCTCATGTTCAAGGAACCCGAGATTGCTGTCTTGAAAACAACAAAGGCGCCCTTGGGCGCCTTGATTTTTTGGTCGGAGTGAGAGGATTCGAACCTCCAACCCCTGCCTCCCGAAGATCGGCGCAGGTGGTCAAGTTATTGGTTTTTGGTCAAAAGAACCCTGTTTCTCAGACTTCATCACCAATCTACCCAGCCAAGTTCGGGTTCGGCAGGTTCATTGAACCTAGGAGCACTGTCTACCAAGGGATAAACAGTAAGGCTCACAAGTTTTGTTCATGTTCGCGTTATGTAATTCGCAATGGTGTGGATCTATGCGCGTCATTGGATACACATGATAGGAACACGCGACAGGTTCTCCAAAACCTACAAAGGTCGCTCGAAAGTAATTCTGCAAGCGTCTAGAAGAGGCGACACCGCGACAAAGGTCGTAACTTATCTGGCACCTTCAGTTATCCGAGGGAATGGGTACAGAAGTGCTGCTACCGATGTTTTCTTCAGCCGCTTTGAACGTCTGCTTCAGTTGAGCTGGCCGGACTATTCCGCGGTTGCAGCTAAGGTTCGATGTTCGCACCAAACAGACATTCAAAGCCTCTCGTTCATCTTCCGCCAGGAACCCCAAACGGACCCAGTCCATCCGCTGCATATCGCTCAATTCAAAGTATCTTTGAGAAGGCTCGGCGTAGGCCCGAAAAGTCCGGACCCCGACACCTATTCAGGCAGTGTTTGATACGCGCCGTGGAAATAGCAGACGTTTTCGTGTCTAGCTCTCCCCCAAACTGTACTCTGGAAGTTTAGACAACGCAGATTTCAACGCGTCGCCCCACCCTTCGGAGATTGTGCGAAAGTAGAGATCGTCGACTTCGAACCTTGACCGCGCACCACCTTCAAAGCTGTCTTCGTCGTAAAGAAGCAGGTCGAGCGGTGCCCCAACAGATAGATTGGCTTTTATCGTGGAGTCAAAACTGACAAGCAACAACTTTACGGTTTCCGGAAAACTCATCTCCGGATCATAGGCACGCACCAGAATTGGGCGACCGTATTTTGTCTCTCCGATCTGAAAGAAAGGGGTGTCGTCACCCGCCTCGATAAAGTTGCCTTCCGGGTAGATCAGAAACAGGCGAGACGGTCCGCCCTTGATCTGGCCGCCAAGAATGAGCGTCGCGTGAAACGCGCTGTCAGCTTGCTGGCCGGACCGGGCATGTTCCTCGATGACGTCGTTCAGCGTAGCGGCAACCAATTGAGCAACCTGAAACATTGTCGGCGCTTCCAATATGGACGGCGAGCGTTCTTCCGGCACTTTTGTTCGCTCTTCCAGAACGCTTATTGTGGCCTGAGTGGTCGCCAGGTTTCCCGCCGTTAGGATCGTGATCGAACGATCGCCTTCGACCGTCCAGTTGAACATCTTGTTGAAGGTCGAAACATTGTCCACGCCTGCATTCGTGCGCGTATCGGACATGAACACCAGTCCGCGGTTCAGCCGCATGCCCACAGCGTAGGTCATCAATGTCTCCGTTACTGCTGTGCGACTTGCAACTGCACCGTCAATTGCTCGCCCGCTGTCCCAATTCTGTTTCCTATTACCGGGGCAGCTTGGGCATAGTCCAGACCAGTTGCGACACGAACGTATCGATCATCAGGTGAGATCCCGTTTGAAATGTCAAACCCGACCCAGCCGAGCCCTTCCAAATGCACTTCGGCCCATGCATGGGTTGCGTCCTGTAGTTCTGTTTCGTTCATCATCAGATAGCCCGATACATAGCGCGCTGGCACTCCGATCTTTCGTGCACAAGCAATGAAAACATGCGTGTGGTCCTGGCACACCCCACACCCAGCATTGAGAGCGTCTTCCGCGCTCCAACCCGGTTGAGAGCTTCCGATTTTGTACGCGACCAGAGTTCGAACGCTTTCGGATAGGGCATGCATCTGCTCCAGCGGTTCACCTTTGGGCAATGCGCCAATCACATTGGCGACCCCTTTCCCTGGCGCTGTCTGAGGCGTGCTTCTTTGGAACAGCCACAATGGCGTCGATCCTTCGTGACGCCCCAGAACGCCATGTGTGTCTTCCACCTCAACGACGCCTTCAGAAATCAACGAGATGCTTTGGGTATTGGTTTCGAAACTGATCAGTTCCACCGTATTGCGGTGGTAGTCTTCAAATGTCAGTTCTTTGCGCCCGCCGGTGATTTGGGTGCTCCAACTCACAATGCTCTGATTGCGAAATGACTTTGGTGTCTTCCTCAGTTGCTGCAGCCCAAAGGGGACCGGCGCGTCGAAGTCGTATCGTGTCTCGTGTCGAATGTGCAGTTTCATTTGGCTACTCGTAGAACCGGTAATCAATCTCGATTTGACGGCTCAAGTTGCCGAGATCCGTCAAAAAATCCTGAATGTACTCATGAAGTCCAAATTCAAAGATATCGGAAATCTTCTGGTCCAGGTATTTCTCGTAGAGAGCATTTGACGCCTCACACGAAGGTCCGGCAAAACCATAGTCTTTTTTCAAGTAAGACAGGTTCTCTTGAATCTTTCTGCAGCAGAAGTGAAGACTGCGCGGCATCCGCTGATCCAGGATCAGGAACCGGGCAATATCTGACGGTCGTGTTTTCTCGCCATGGGTCATTCTATACCCCCCGCCTGCGCCGACGGACCGGAGGATGCTTTCCCATTGGATGTTGTCCAATGACGAGCCGACCGAGAAGGCTGTGGGCAGAAGTACATAGTATTTCACGTCCAGAATGCGCCCGGTATTGTCGGCCCGCTCGACAAACGTGCCAATGCGGGTGAAGTCGAAAATATCATTGCGCAGCATTGTTCCCAATGTGGCACCACGGACCAAAGCCGCCTGTTGCCGTATGAGTTCTAGCGTCGCAGGCAGGTCCCGCTCATTCACGCGCCGCTTCATCGCCTCATCAATCTGCATCCAGGTGGAGTTCACCGCGCTCCAGACATCGTGGGTCAGCGCGGTCCGAACAAGGCGCGCGTTGTATCGTGCGTGTTTGATGACCGATTTGATGGAGGACGGGTTATCAGCATCGCGCAACACCCAATCCACGGCGTTGTCCTTTGAAATTTCATCGTACTTAGTGTGATACCCATCCAGAACCCCAGCCGTTTTCAGAACCGAACCCCATTCCTCGGCGGAGTTCTTAGTTCGGGTCAACGCCATCCTCTGACCTGTTTCCAGCAGCCGGGCTGTGTTTTCCGCTCGCTCTAGGTACCGGGACATCCAGAACAACCCACCAGCAGTTTTTCCCAGCATGGTCAGTCCTCCAGAACCCAAGTGTCTTTGGTCCCGCCGCCCTGGCTCGAGTTCACGACCAGAGAGCCTTTCTTCAGCGCTACACGGGTCAATCCGCCGGGTGTAATTTTGATCCCTTCGGGCGACACCAAAACGAATGGCCGTAGATCGACGTGTCTGGGGGCAAGCCCCGAACGCGCGAAAATCGGAACAGTCGAGAGTGATAACGTCGGCTGAGCAATATAGTTCGCAGGCCGCGATTTGAGCTTGTTCCGGAATGCCGAAATCTCTTTTTTGCTGGCAGTTGGGCCAATCAGCATCCCGTAACCGCCAGATCCGTGCACTTCTTTCACAACAAGCTCGGACAGATTGTCCAGAACATAAGACAAAGAGTCGGGGTCGCTGCACCGCCAGGTAGGAACATTCTGAAGCAAAGGTTTCTCGCCGGTGTAGAACTCAACGATTTCGGGCATGTAGGAATAGATCGCCTTGTCATCCGCGATACCCGTTCCGGGGGCGTTTGCGATCGTGATGCCGCCTGCGCGGTATACATCCAGAATGCCAGGCACGCCCAATGCGCTATCAGGGTTGAAATTCAGTGGATCCAAGAAGTCGTCATCAACTCGACGATAAAGTACGTCGATGGGTTTGTAGCCTCTGGTGGTGCGCATACAGACGCGTCCGTCGACAACCCGAAGGTCGTGGCCTTCGACCAACTCCACGGCCATCTGATCAGCAAGAAACGCATGCTCATAGTAGGCAGAATTATAGATGCCGGGGGTTAATACCGCGACGGTGGGTTCCCCGTCTGCGCAAGCTGGTGCACAGGCCGCAAGAGACCGTCGCAGGTTGCGGGGGTAATCTGAGACATTCCGAACATTGGTCGCGCTAAAAAGCTCGGGGAACATTTTTAGCATCGTTTCCCGGTTCTCCAGCATATAGCTGACGCCGGATGGTGTTCGGGCGTTGTCTTCCAGAACGAAAAACTCGTCGGGTCCGGTTCGCACCAGATCCACGCCGACAATGTGCGTATAGACCTGACCGGGGGGCGAAACACCAAGCATCTGCGGAAGGAAGGCTTCGTTTCCGGCAATCATTTCAGCCGGCAAGCGCCCGGCGCGGACAATTTCCTGACGATGGTAAATGTCGTGGAGAAAAGCGTTGATTGCTCGCACTCGCTGTTCGATACCGCGTTCCAACCGCTGCCATTCCCGCGCTGAAATTACTCGTGGCACGATATCAAACGGTATCAGACGTTCCTCGGCCTCGGCTTTGCCGTAAACATTAAACGTGATGCCCGTCAGCCTGAAAACTTCTTCAGCTTCGCGTTGTTTGGCTCTCAGACGAGATGCATCTTCAGCGTTGAACCAACGGCCTATCTCTTCAAATGGACCTCTGAGTGACCCATCGCCGTTGAACATTTCATCAAAATACTCACTCATATTACAAGTCTCGCGACCAACTCAGAATTATCAAGTTTTTTAAGTGCGGTTGCCCAAAGCCTTCCCATGAAACGCCTAATTTTAAGGCTTTTTGAGTAGGGCGATGGACTTCGCAACATAACGCCTTTGGAGTTGTCAGCTGAGTTCACATTTATTGAGCTGCGCTGCACGCGTGCCTCCACATTTGTAAATTTCTTTGAGAACAATGGCGAAGAAGGTGATCACAACCAACGCCAAGAGCACCCAGGGCGAGCGTTTCGCCATCAGTGCCGTCGAGTGCCCAAGAGCGCGCTGGACGTTGCTCGCGAGCGCCCCAGCCTATTTTTCTGGAGCTCTCCATACGCCGACCCAAGGTCGCAGGCGACGTACTGTCAGGGCAAGCGCCGCGACCAACACGGTGCAAATCAAGTTTTTGGAAAGTGTTCCCATCGTACCTTCGATCATGATCACATGGGCCACAGTTCCTGAAACAACAGCGATTGCTGATGAAGTGTGTGCAAGGCGCCAGACCTGTGGGCGAAACCGTAGTTTCCCACGAAATCCGGCCAAGAAGGCCGAGATGACCAGTGCCCACATCGCCACAACTCCAAAAACCGAGAATGCTGTGGGTGCACGGAAAGTCATTGCATCGATCATGTCAGGCGGGCTGGTAATCCAAAGTCCAGAAACATGCACAGCGACTGCGAGCAACAATGCCACACCGATCCAGCGATGCATTCGTCGCTCGGATGACATCGATAACCCTGGGAGATATCCGGAGGCGAGTAAAGGTTGAAACAGCAACAATACCAGTGCCGTCACTCCAGCAAAGCCGGCCACAACATAGACGACACTGCGGTATTGCAAGAACTCGCTCCCTGCTGCTTCTATGACCGCCGCCACAACGATGCCTGCAAGTGCAAGCCAGACCAATATTGCTCGAAAAACAATCACCTTCAGGCAGGTTGCAGCACAAAATGTGCGCTGAGACTCTTATCCCGCGAACTTGCCATAACAGGACGAAGAAACACCGTTTTGAACTCGCCACTATCATAGGCCAAGTGCCCATGCGGCTGTCCGAATGCCGGTACAATTTGCGGCATTTCGAGTTGGAAGACACCCTTCGCGTTGGTAAGAGTCGCTCCGTGGCTCCAAGGGTCCCGTTCATGCCCCTCGGTCGTGTGCGCCCAGATCTGGATACGAATACCTTCGAGCGGCGCGCCGTCATCCGCGCGATGTACACTGCCAGACATCAAAAAGCCGCCGCCACCGATGCGCTCAACGATGGGCGCGCCAGGCAGGTAATTATTTGACCCACCTCGCATTGATTTTGTTGGAGCCAGGGCTTGGGCGCGGACGGGAGACATGTGGCCTGTCCCAGTTAACAGCGCTGTGGTTGCGGCCATTGTGACAAAGCTGCGGCGGTCAATTGGTACTTGGGTCATAGGTAGGCATCCCATTGATCAACTCGCTTTAATATAGGTTGATATAGCAAAAGCCGAGTCACTACATCGAGAATGCCTCGCGCCTCGCGCACTGAACGCCCATCGGAAATAGCGCAGTCTCATTAGCTGAGGCTAGGCTCCAGCCTCATTGAACTTCAGAGCCAGAAGATGACTGCGGCCGCGAGCGCGATGGCTGATAGGAACACCTTCGGACATCTGCCGTAGCGTGTTGCGACGCGGCGCTAAGGCCTACATCGCGGATCGCCGACAAGCTGGCCGTCAGGACGGCACGATTTGGACACAGCTCGGTAAGTTAAGGACTTGTTTGAATTGGGCAGAGAAGACCGGGCTGATCGACAGAGCGCCGTACATCGAACGCCCCAGTAAACCGGCTCCCAAGGAAAGGTATCTGACGCGCCAGGAGATCACACAGCTTCTTGCGGTCGAATGTGCTCCTCATACCAAGCTGGCGATCCGGCTGATGTTGTCTACAGCTGCCCGGGTGACTGCGGTTCTGGAGCTGACTTGGGATCGGGTGGACTTTGAGCGTGGTCAGATCAATCTCCGCACGGGCGAAGGGTAGAGAAAGGGTCGCGCTATCGTCCCCATGACCAAGAGCCTCCGTGCCGCGCTTCTGGAGGCGCAGAAGGCCGCCCTGTCCGACTATGTCGTGGAGTGGGCAGGTGGACCTGTGAAATCCATCAAGAAGGGCTTCAAAGCGGCTGCGGTTGCGGCGGGCCTGCTTGATGTGTCTCCACATGTGCTGCGGCACACTGCGGCAGTCCATATGGCTGAGGCAGGCGTCTCGATGGAGGAGATCGCACAGTTTCTCGGCCATTCGGACTCTCGGGTCACTGCGTCTGTCTATGCACGTTACCGCCCGGAACACCTCCGTAAGGCCGCTAGCGCGTTGGAGTTCGACTAGCTTCAGGTTCAACGAACCTCGGATCACTGTCTTACAAACAACAAAGGCGCCCTTGGGCGCCCTGACTATTTGGTCGGAGTGAGAGGATTCGAACCTCCGACCCCTGCCTCCCGAAGACAGTGCTCTACCAGGCTGAGCTACACTCCGACCGTGGCGCGTGATCTATACCTGCAATTTGGGTTCCGCAAGGGGATTCGTCACCAAGTCGACGAAATTCACGCCCCTTGCTTTCAGGTCTGCTGTTCGAAATTGTGGAGCGAAATGCGGAGTGCTCATGGGCGGAAACCTCTACTTTCTGATTGGCGGTATCGGCATGTTTCTGGTCGGCATGGAGATCATGACGGCCGCGTTGAAGTCTGCTGCTGGAAGCAACCTGCGCGAGGTTTTGACCCGCTTTACCACGACGCCGTTGCGTGGGGTTTGTACCGGTGCTTTGATGACGGCGATTGTACAGTCGTCAAGCGCGACAACGGTGATGATCGTGGGCTTCGTCGGGGCCGGGCTGCTGAGCATGGCGCAAGCTTTGGGCGTGATCTATGGGGCCAACATTGGAACCACGGCGACCGGGTGGCTGGTGTCCTTTTTGGGGCTGAAGTTGCAGCTGGGGACGATCGCCATGGCGGTTCTGTTTCCAGCGGCTCTTGCCGATCTGTTGGGGCGTGGTGCGTTGGCCCGGGTGGGGCGCGTCGCGTCCGGTCTGTGCCTGGCGTTGATCGGGATCGACCTGATGCAGGCGGGTATGGGCGATCTGACCGAGCATCTGACCCCGGATATGCTGCCCGGAGCCAGCCTGGGTGGGCTGCTTGCCTTGGCCGGGATTGGCGCGGTGATCACGATCCTGATGCAATCGTCGAGCGCGGCGATGGCGCTTGCCCTAGTGATGCTTTCGGCGCAGGCAATCACGCTGGCGCAGGCGGCCACAATTGTCATTGGCATGAATATCGGCACCACGTTCACCGCGCTGTTGGCCGCTTTGGGGGGCTCGACCCCGATGCGGCAGACGGCCCTAGCCAATCTGATTTTCAACATCGTGACCTCGGCGGTGGCCTTTCCCTTGTTGCTGATGGTGCAGGGCGGATTGGAGCAACTGGCCTCCCGCACCGATGATATGACCGCGCTGTTGGTTTTTCACACCGGGTTCAACCTTGTGGGTGCGGCCCTGTTCCTGCCGGTAACACCGCAGTTTGCCGCCTGGATCGCGCGGCTTTTGCCCGAAAAACACCCAGAGCGGTTGTTTGATTTGGACCGACGATTGCTCAGTGACGGGCGGTCTGCGCTCTTGGCTGCGCGCAGTGCGATGGCGTTGGTGGCTGGGCGGCAGTTCCGCGCCTTGGGGGCTGCTTTGGATCCCGAGCCGGACTATCGCCCGCTTGCCGCCTTGCAGCCCTGTGCCGATGGGCTGGCGGATCTGCGAGAGTTCCTGTCAGATGTCCGGCTGCCCGAAGACAGCGCCGAGGATGAGCTTGCGTATGCCGCGTTGTTGCACCAGCTGGACCACCTGTCGCGGCTGTTGGAGCGTAGTTCGCAGACCGAGCGGATTGCCGATCTGTTGGGTGATCCGATCCTGCGCCGCCCGGCCTTGGCGTCGGGCGCTTTGCTCCGCCGCACCTCAGACAACATGGGGACGCCGCGCAATGTGCTGCGAACGGAACGGTTGGCGCATCGGGTTGAACAACGTCGCAAGCGTCATCGGCGAGCGATGATGCTGGGTGAGCATGCGGGGCTTTATTCGCTGGATCAGGTGTTTGCACATACCGACGCGTTGCGTTGGTTGCAGCGGGTGCTCCATCACGTCGAGCGTGTCTCACATCACCAGATGGTCGCGATAGAAGAGCTGCCCGCGCCAGAGATGCCCGGCGCGGGCTGATGCCAAGTTACAGGCTGTCGTTCAGAGCGGCCACAATGGTGTCGCCCATTTCCGAGGTCGAGAGCGGGGTCACGCCCTCTTCGCCCAGCAGGTCGCCGGTGCGGGCGCCATCGGCCAGAACCTTTTCGATCGCCGCTTCCAGACGATCGGCTTCTTCGCCCTGATCGAACGAATAGCGCAGCGCCATCGCAAAGCTGAGGATACAGGCGATCGGGTTTGCCTTGCCTTCACCCGCGATGTCAGGGGCCGAACCGTGGACGGGCTCGTACAGCGCCTTGGGGCGGCCATTGGCCATGGGGGCACCCAGCGAGGCCGAGGGCAACATACCCAGCGAGCCGGTCAGCATGGCGGCGCAGTCGGACAGGATGTCGCCGAACAGGTTGTCGGTCAGGATCACGTCGAACTGCTTGGGTGCGCGGACCAGTTGCATGGCGCCGTTGTCGGCGTACATGTGGCTCAGCTCGACCTCGGGGTAATCGGCGTGCACGCGAGTCACAACTTCGCGCCACAGGATGCCGGATTCCATCACGTTGGCCTTCTCCATCGAGCAGACCTTTTTGTTCCGGCGCATCGCCAGTTCAAACGCCGAGCGGGCGGCACGTTCGATTTCGCTTTCAGTGTAACGCTGGGTGTTGATGCCCACGCGCTCGTTACCTTCTTCAAAGATGCCGCGCGGCTCGCCAAAATAGACGCCCGAGGTCAGCTCGCGCACGATCATGATATCCAGACCGGCGACGATGTCCTTTTTCAGCGACGAGAAATCGGCCAGCGCGTCAAAGCACTGTGCTGGGCGCAGGTTGGAATAGAGGTCCATTTCCTTGCGCAGGCGCAGCAGGCCGCGCTCGGGCTTCAGCGAAAAGTCCAGGTCGTCATACTTGGGGCCACCCACGGCGCCCAACAGGACGGCGTCGGCCTCTTGCGCCTTGGCCATGGTCTCATCCGACAGGGGCGCGCCGTGCGCGTCATAGGCTGCACCGCCGACCAGATCCTCGCTCACGTCAAATTGAAGACCGCGGTTGTCGCCGAACCAGCTGATGATTTTGCGCACTTCGGCCATAACTTCAGGGCCAATTCCATCACCAGGAAGGATGAGGAGCGAGGGGTTGGACATCGGGGCTCTCCTTGCGTTTTGTCGCAATGGGCCTAGCGTGTGCAGCCAGAGGGGTCAATGTGACGACCCCAGCAAAACCAAGGGAAATTGACGATGCTGACACCGGGAAAACAGGTTCCTGCGCTAACAATCGAGACTTTGGGTCACGGGACCTTTGATCTGGACAAGAATCATGGGCGAAACGGCACGCTGGTGATCGTCTATCGCGGCCTGCATTGCCCGATCTGTATCCGGCAAATGGGAGAGGTTGAGGCGGCGCTGGATGACTTTGCCGCTCAGGGACTTGAGGTGATCATGATCAGCACCGACACCAAGGACCGTGCCGAACAGACGGTCGAGAAGGCGGGCACTTCGAAACTTCGCGTGGGGTATGAGCTGTCGCTGAAGGCAGCGCATGAGGATTGGGGGTTGTGGATCTCTTCCAAGCGCCCGGATTCGGCCGAGGCAGACCTGTTTGCCGAGCCCGGACATTTCTACATCGCGCCCGACCGCACGCTCTATTTCGGCTGGCAGCAGACGACGCCTTTTGCACGCCCATCGACGGCGGACATGTTGGGCGGCATCAAATGGGCGCTCGAGAACAACTATCCGCCACGCGGGGCTTACACCGGCGACTTACCGTCCTGAACGGCCAGCAACTCCGCTGCTAACAAATCCCAGACCCTGCGAATGCGCGGGGTCTGGTGCATGGCCTGAGGCGCGGCAAGCCAGACCTCGAGCGGGGGAATGCGCAGATCCAAGTCTAGCTTTGCGACTGTCGGGTCGGCCTCTGCTACGGATGCCTGGCAGAACCCGATGCCACAGCCCGCGCGCACCAGCTGCCAATAGGCACTTTGGTTGTCGCAGCGCACCGGGAATTGTGAACGGCTGACTGAATAGCCCATGTGCTGCATTGTCTGGATGATCAGATCGTTGGCGTCATAGCCGACAATGTCGTGGTCAAACAAATCCTCGATCTTTGCCGGGTGCCCTTTGCGCTCAAGGTAGCTGTGCGCGGCATAGGCACCGAGTTCGATACCGCCCACGCGTTGCGCAACGATGTCGAGCTGTCGCGGGCGGTACATGCGGATGGCAATGTCCGCCTCGCGATAGAGCAGGTTCTCGGTGGCATCTGTTGGGACCAGTTCCAGTTGGATCTGCGGTTCCGTTTGTCGGATCTTGGCCAGTATGTCCGGCAGCACATGGTGAGACATGAAGACCGAGGCTGTCAGGCGCACTGTGCCGCTCAAGTCTTTGGACTGCCCGGCTGCCGTCAGTGTCAGTGCCTGCATCGCGTCGTGCATCTGTTGCGCCAGTGGGAGCAGACGGCTGCCAGTGTCGCTCAGGCTCAGCCCGCGCGCGTGGCGGTCGAAGAGAGACACACCAAGCGACGTCTCAAGCGCCTGAATTTGCCGCCCCAAAGTGGGTTGGCTGCGGCCCAAAGCGCGGGCCGCACCTGAGAGAGAGCCGTGTTCGGCGACGGCGACGAAGCTTTGGATCAGGGTCCAGTCGGTTGAGGCAAGCGTATCATCCATTCATCAATGAATACATGATCTGCATTTTGGGGCAATTCATACTGCCCAAGTGAATGGATACCCTTGCGCCAAGCAAAGGAGGATTTCCATGACCAGAACCGCACTCATCCTGGGCGCTACAGGCCGATTTGGCCGTAATGCTGCCGAGCAATTTTGGACCGCAGGTTGGACCGTCAAAACCTTTGATCGCAAAAGCGACAGCCTTAACCTGGCTGCTCAAGGTGTCGATGTGATCGTGAACGGCTGGAACCCGGCCTATCCGGATTGGGCCAAGAGCGTACCGCGATTGCATGCGCAAGTGATCGAGGCGGCGCGGCTGAGCAATGCCACAGTGATTGTGCCGGGCAACGTCTATGTCTTTGGCGCCGACACCCCCGCGCCCTGGTCTGAGGCCACACCGCATCAGGCGCAGAACCCATTGGGGCGCATTCGGATCGAGATGGAGCGCGCCTATGCCGAGTCCGGTGTGCGGACTATCATGCTGCGCGCGGGGGATTTCATCGACACGCAAGCCTCGGGCAATTGGTTCGATATGATCATGACCAAAAAGCTGTCCAGCGGGCGGTTCGTCTATCCGGGCGATCCCGGCATTGATCACAGCTGGGCCTATCTGCCGGACCTGTGTCGCGCTGCCGTGCAACTGGCCGAGATGCGACATGACTTGCCTCGGTTCTGCGATGTGCCGTTTCCGGGTTACACCGAAAGCGGTTTGGACCTGGCGCAGCATCTGGGTGTCATCCTTGGCCGCGATGTGGCGGTCAAGCGGATGAACTGGGTACCGATCAAGATACTGCAGCCGGTCTGGCCGATGGCGCGGTGCCTGGTCGAGATGAGTTATTTGTGGCGCACAGCGCACAGTCTGGATGGGGCACGGTTGCAAGAGCTGCTGCCCGCGTTTCAGGCTACTCCGATTGAGAAAGCTTTGGCTTCGGCCATTCCGGCCTCACTCCTTGGCGATCAGATCGATCCAAACCAAGCGGTGGCGGCTGGCCCCTAGGGCCGTCTCATGGCCCGCCTCACCCTCGGTGGGCCAATACACGCCCGAGGCCTGCACCCCCCAATCGCGCGAGGGCAGAACGTAATCGACACGCAATCGCCCGACGCCGTCCCAATCAACCGTATCTGTGGCATTGGGACTGCGGTGCCCTTGATCGGGTGCGCTGGCAGCCCCACCGCTGGCAGGGGCGGGATCTTGCAGGCGCGGATCGTCCAGCAGCCCTTGCACGACCTCGCCATACCCATCGCTGTCCCATGGATCCAGATTGGTGCCGCCCAACAGAACAAAGCGGTTTTGCGGGGTCGGTCCAAACGCACCGTCCAGAAACAGCGTCCAAAAGCGGTTTTCATCCCGGTTGCGCAGCCCGTTGCGATCTTCGGGCCCGTCGAACACGGGCGGCCCGGCCTGAGATGTCAGCAGGTGAATGCGACCCACAGGGGTTTCAATCGGCACGACCCAATGCCCGGCAGAGGACAGGCGTTGAATGTCTTGCGAGGCTTGCGACGGGAAGGGCGTGCCATTGCGTTCCGGAAGTCGCGCGCCGGGAAGGTCTTTCCACAGCAGGGTCGAAAAATCCTGAACCTCGGCGTGGACGATTGGATAGCGAGACAGGATAGCCATGCCATTCTGACCGGTGAATTCGCCATATCCTTGGGCGTCCCCTGGTCCGCCTAGACGACCGTCGCCATCCAGATCCAGGTCGGTCATCATCCCGCTGTTGGGTTTCAACGCTAGACGATGCGGGTAGGGGGAACCGGCATCGGCCAAGGTTTTGGCCAAAGCATCCAGTGTCAGCCCATCATGATCCCAATCCACGCCCTGTAGGGCCAGAACATCGGGTGAGGTTTCGCCGACAACCGCCACAACATCGGCAATCTGCTTGTCCTTGCCCTTGTGCAGATCGCGCAGCAGCAGGCCGGGGCCATCGCGGGACAATTCGGTGTTGAAACTGGCGATACGCAGGGGCTCGGCTGTGGCTATGCCCGGCAACAACGCCAGTGCAAGCAGCAGCCATCTCATGCGGTTTGCACTGCCTCGGCGTTGGCATAGGCGCGACGGCGCTTTTCTTCGATCAGGTCCGAGACCCGCAGCATAGCCATCCCACGCATGATCATCGAGGCGGGCAGGAAGGCCCACGCACTCATGGTCCAGATCAGCGTCTGCGGGTTGTCCAGCATGATCGGGTTCACCAGATCCGACGTCGCCTTGACGATCGCGGGGATGAAGAACGGGAGCAGCACACCCAGGACGACGTTGATCCGTCCATCTCGTTGCAGACGGGATACGACATCGCCGCCCGTGGTCGGGTCAAACAGCGGCAAGTTGATCCAGACGTTGAACGCACCGTTGCCAATGGGCCAACCGCGCACTCGAACGGCAATGTAAAAAGCACCGACGGTCGCCAGGGCCACCACATACGACACGCCAGCTGCAATGCGGACCGAATTCACGGTGTCCAACGTGGCATGGTTGGGCAGCATCAGTACGACCAGACGCACAGGCGAGAAGGGGAAATCGACCAGATGTGCGATCAGAACCCCCATCCCGGCAAACAGCGTGGTGACATTGGTGGGGGCGTATTTGTGTTTGCAGATCAATGTCAGCAAAACCACCATCGTCATCAGCGCAATGAACCGCAGCCGGTTCAGGGGCGGGGCATCGCGGAATTCGATAAAGCTGGGAAAGGTCGAGTTGTACTCGGCAAAGGTCAGCACGAATGCCAGGATCGCGAGCAGAACCACGATCTCAGGAGAATTCGTTGTGTAGCCCGGCAGATACAGCGCAGGCGTGACCACCATCAAGGCCACCAATATCCCGCGCAAAGCCGCGCCCGTGATGCGTGCAATCACTGTCCGATCCCTTCAAACTGGACAGGCCGATGCGTTGCCGAGCCTTTGTTCCAACTTGATCAAACCCCGAAGGGTCTGTGCCTCATTTTGGCCCCATTTGTGCCGCCATTTGGTCACCCGCTCAAGTCACCGACCCACGAAATACCTGATTTCAGGCGAAAAGATGGCAAGACTGGTGCGTCTTTGCATCATTGGTGGTGCAGAAATTGGGCGAAGCACCTATCAAACACTAAATGTTGTGGAATTTGTGGCGGGGACCGCAAAACGCAAAAGGGCCGCATCGAAATGCGGCCCAAGTGCTTGGAATCATTGATCTTGATTTGAGACTCGGATCAGACCCAGGGGCGGGCCTGCGCGGCTTGCGTTTCGAAAGCATCGATCGAGGAGGCCTTCTCCATCGTCAGGCCGATGTCATCGAGGCCTTCGAGCAGGCAGTGCTTTTTGAATGCGTCGACGTCAAAGGTGATCACCTGACCATCCGACGTTGTGATCTCTTGCGCTTCCAGATCCACGGTCATGCGGGCGTTCTCGCCCTTCTCCGCGTCAGCCATCAGCACGTCCACCTGCTCTTGGGGCAGGACGATGGGCAGGATGCCGTTCTTAAAGCAGTTGTTGAAGAAGATGTCGGCAAAGCTGGTCGAGATCACGCATTTGATGCCGAAATCGGCAATCGCCCAAGGTGCGTGCTCTCGCGACGAGCCGCAGCCAAAGTTATCGCCCGCCACCAGGATCTCGGCGTTGCGGTACTGTGGCTTGTTCAGCACGAAATCGGGGATTTCGGTGCCGTCGCGATTATAGCGCATCTCGTCAAACAGGTTCACACCAAAGCCGGTGCGCTGGATCGACTTGAGGAACACCTTGGGGATGATCATGTCGGTGTCGATGTTGACGAGGGGCATCGGGGCCGCGATGCCGTGGAGCTTTTCAAACTTTTCCATTAGCGTTTTCCTAGTCTTTGATGCTTCAACCCGCCGAGATCGAAACCGATCTGTTTCACGGTGCGAGCAATGAAGCTGTTGTCTTCGGGTCTGTGGGTTGCGTGGTAGCGGCGGATCATCGAGGCATAGAGATGCACCGCCAGCGTGTTTTCAGTGAGCCAGTTGTCTTCTGTGCAATACCCGCTGAACAGAACGTCAGTCATGACGCCGCGCAGCGGATAAAATGCTTCGGGACCATGGGCGTGTTTCATCTCGCCACATCTGCGCAAGGTGTAGGTCAAGGCACGCGGCCCAACCGCAGGTCGCCTGAGTTCAAAGGCCTTCAGCAATCGCTTGCCCGGCGGGGCCTTGGCGATCTCTGCTTGATCCTTTTCGCCCAGCCAAGGGGTGATCCATTCGGGATCTTCGAACCAGTCGATCAGCTTGTTCAGTGTCTTGGATGTCTGCGGCAGGCGCAGAACGGCACCGTTGATCGCGCCGGTTGGTTCGAACCCCACCCGATAGTCGGCGACCGGCATGGGGCGCACGGCCAGCATGTCGGTGTCGATCCAGACCATGTCCGTCTTTTTCAGCAGATAAAGGCGAAACAAGTCCGACAGCATGGACGCAGGTGCGCCTGCGTGCCCGGCCGGAGCCGGGTCCCAGACGTCGGTGATCGGGGCCGTGCGAACGCCGGGTGGAACCGATGGGGCCGTGTCCGCCATAAAGAACAGCACGACCTCATGCCCATGATAGGCATAGCTGGCCAGGCAAAGTTTGTGCAGCCAGTTCAGCTCACCTCCAACCCACAGGCTGGCGACGGGCGGCAAGGATTTACTGAATGACATTCATTACCTTTTGCTTGCGTCAGCCTGCGGGTCTGGCCGGTAAACCGGTGACAGATCAGGCCAATCAGGTGTTCTTTTCGGCGCTGCGCATAAAGAGTGCGGCAAAGAGCAGACCAAAACCGTTGAACAGCATCTCGATCCCCAACAGGATCCCGACCAGGTTCAAGAGCCACGCGGGTTCCGCCGCCGCGTTGGTCCAGATGATACCGGCCAGCACGATGGACAGAACGCCCGAGATGAGTGTCGGCCAGAAATACGCGGTGCCGCGCATCTGGAACGACAGGATGACCCGGGCAATACCGCCTGCCATGAACAGGATCAGGACCAGCATCGCGAGCGAGATGGTGCCCTGCAGCGGATGAGCCAGGAATGACCAGCCAAGGAACAGCATGATTGCGCCCATCAGGATGGACAGGATCTTGTTCCCTGTGCCTTCGACCGTAAAGCCGCCAACCAATTGCAAGCCGCCGCTGATGAGCAGCAGAACGCCGGTGATCGCGGTCACCGCGATCGAGGCCACGACCGGCGCGCCCAGGATGAACACGCCGAATACGATGGATAGGAGCCCCAGAAGGAGCATTTTCAGCCAGTCACTCATGTCTCTATTCCTCTCAAATATTCATATTTGAGTGGAGCTTACACCAGTTCACGTACGTCTGTCAGCCGTCCTGTAAGTGCCGCAGCGGCAGCCATGGCCGGGCTTACCAGATGGGTGCGACCTTTATAGCCCTGACGCCCTTCGAAGTTGCGGTTCGAAGTCGCTGCGCAGCGCTCGTTTTCGGACAGTTGGTCGGGGTTCATGGCCAGACACATTGAGCAGCCTGCCAGGCGCCATTCAAAGCCCGCCTCGCGGAAGATGTCCGCCAGGCCTTCTTCTTCGGCTTGCAGGCGAACCAGCCCCGAACCCGGAACGATCATTGCGCGCATGCCGTCCTTGATTTTCTTGCCTTTGACAACTTCGGCCACGGCGCGGAAATCTTCGATCCGGCCGTTGGTGCACGAGCCGATGAACACAGTGTCGATCTCGATATCGGTGAGTTTCTGACCGGGGGTCAGGCCCATGTATTCGATCGAGCGGCGCGCAGCTTCGACCTTGCCGCCTTCAAAATCTTCGGGCGAGGGGACAACGCCGGTGATCGGCAGCACGTCTTCGGGCGAGGTGCCCCAGGTGACGACGGGCTGGATGTCTTCGCCTTTGAGGGTGACAACCTTGTCGAAATGAGCGCCCTCGTCGGTGTAGAGGGTTTTCCACCAGTCAAGCGCGGCTTCCCACTGCGCACCTTTGGGGGCGTGCGGGCGACCTTGGACATAGTCGTATGTGGTCTGGTCCGGAGCGATCAGACCGGCGCGCGCGCCGCCTTCGATTGCCATGTTGCAGACGGTCATGCGGCCTTCCATCGACAGATCGCGGATCGCTTCGCCGCAATATTCGATGACATAGCCTGTGCCGCCGCCGGTGCCGGTTTCACCGATCACCGCCAGTGTGATGTCTTTGGCGGTTACGCCCGGCTTCAGTTTGCCGGTGATCTCCACCTTCATGTTCTTGGACTTCTTCTGGATCAGCGTCTGGGTGGCCAGAACGTGCTCCACCTCGGACGTACCGATGCCGTGGGCAAGCGCACCAAATGCACCGTGGGTCGCGGTGTGGCTGTCGCCGCAGACAACGGTCATGCCGGGCAGTGTCCAACCCTGTTCCGGACCAACGATGTGCACGATGCCCTGACGGACGTCGTTCATCGGGTAATAATGGATGCCGAATTCCTTGGCGTTGGTGTCAAGCGCCTGCACCTGGATGCGGCTTTCCTCGGTCATCTGGCTTGGGTCTTCGCGGCCTTGGGTGGTGGGCACGTTGTGATCCGGAACAGCAATGGTCTTTTCCGGAGCGCGCACCTTGCGGCCGGTCATACGCAGGCCTTCGAACGCCTGCGGGCTGGTCACTTCGTGAACCAGGTGGCGGTCGATATACAGAAGGGTCGTGCCGTCTTCGGCCTCATGCGCGACATGCGCATCCCAGATTTTGTCATAGAGTGTCTTGGGGGACATCGGTCCTCTCCCGTGGTTTGGAAATAGCTGGCAGTGTGGTGGCTGGTCGCCGCTTATAGGCGGGCCAGAACCGTGCGGGCAGCCCCAAAGAACCGCTCGCGCAGGCGGGCGCGGTCTTGCAGATAGATGCATGAGGCATAAACGGGTGTCATGAGGACCAGATACAGGCGCAAAGTGAGTCTATCAAGGTCTGCTGTGGTTTCGCGGTGCCGTAAGGGCACAGCTGCGTGAGCTCACTTTGCCCGTTCATTGAATTGTCATCTGGGCGTTGTTACCTTAAATGCACCCGGCGCCGGAATTCCCCGGTGGGAATCGGGTGAAAACCAAATGTGCGAAACAAAGGAGGACAATGTCCTGTCAACGCATGCAGAGGTGGTCAAAACCACCGATGGCCAGGCCGCAGTGATGGCCGGGTCCCAACTCACCAGCGAAAAGCTGCTTGAGCGTATCCTTTCTTCTCTTAACGATGACAAGGCCGAAGATGTTGTGCAGATCGACCTGCGCGGCAAGACCGAGATTGGTGATTACATGATCATCGCATCGGGTCGTTCGACGCGTCAGGTGTCGTCGATGGCCGAGAAGCTGACGGACCGCATCAAGCAGGAGTTCGGGTTCACCTCGAAGGTCGAAGGCAAGGATGCCGGCGACTGGGTTCTGATCGACACGGGCGATGTGGTTGTGCACATCTTCCGCCCAGAGGTGCGCGAATTCTATCAGCTGGAAAAGATGTGGCTGCCCCAAGGTAGCAGTGCCTCGGCAAACTGAGGCGCTTTCGCCCCTGTGTGCAAGGGGCGGGTGACACATCATGCGTATCAGCATTTGCGTGGTCGGCCGCTTGCGGGCCGGACCCGAGAAAACCCTCATTGACGATTATCTGACCCGGTTCGACCGGACAGGGCGGGCGCTTGGCCTTGGCCCTGCGCGGGTGATCGAGGTTGAGGACAAGAAAAACGCAGGCATGGGGGCCGAGGCCGCGTTGCTGCGCAAGGCGCTGCCGAAGGGGGCGGTGATCTGCACGCTCGATGAGCGCGGCAAGGTTCTGTCATCGCCCGATTTTGCCGAACAGCTTGGCAAGTGGCGCGATGCCGGGCGGCAGGATCTGGCGCTGGTGATCGGGGGCGCGGACGGGATCGACCCATCGCTGCGCGCCGAGGCGGATTTTTCGATCTCGTTCGGCAAAATGGTCTGGCCGCATATGTTGGTGCGGGTGATGTTGACCGAGCAGCTCTATCGTGCCGCGACCATTTTGGCAGGCGGGCCGTATCACCGAACCTAGGGCAGGTCGATGATGGTCGTTTCCTTTGCCCATCCTCCAACCGAATCGCGGGCGCGGATTTGCACCTGTTTGGTGCCTGCGGGGATCTTCACGCCGCTCAGCGACCGTGTGAATGGCTGCTCGTCCACATGAGGGTGATGCAACACGCGCATCCCCAGCTCATTGCCGTCCATATCCAACACCTGCCATCCGTCGGCGTAGTCGTCCCAGCCTGTGTCGGGATGGCGGATGGTAACGTCGAATCGCCATGTGTCGCCGCTGGCGCGGGCAGTGGCTTTTTCGATCAGCGGGGCGTCGGCCAGCGCAGGCGCAGCGATGAACAGCAAGGGGATCAGGTATCTCATGAGCAGAGCCTATCGCGAATTCGATCAGGGTTCAGGTCACGACTCTGTGTTCGGAGGAAGCTTCAGCAAAACCCTGCGCGAATGCGAGGCGAACTCGCGACGATAAAGGATTGCGAGTGTGACGGCGGTGGCCAGGAGAAGGGGCACGGGCCCGAGCATCCATGCGGTCGAGGCGAGCGCGAAATAGATTGTTCTGAGCGCCTTGTTAAAACTCCGCGCGGCGGTAATTGAAATCTCGGCCGATTGTGAAGCACGAGGTGCGCAATGCGGGTCTTCGGGGTCGTTGGGCACGGCGGCCATCAGTACGGCACAATAGCCAAAAAGTCGGTGCGACCAGACGAATTTCAGAAACGCATTTGATAAAAGAAGTATTACGATCAGGATCTTGATCTCCCAGACCATTGCGGGTGCGCTGCCGATCGCAAGGTCTTCGGCGACACCTGCCAGCCTCTCCGTGTTGCCGAACAAGGCCAGGCCACCCCCGATTGCGATCATCGAAGTGGAAGCAAAAAACGTTGTGCTTTGACGCATGTTCCCAACCAACTGGGCATCGAACACGCGCGGCTGGCGTGTGATCATTTGGGTCATCCAGTCGTGGCGAAACTCGTCCATCAACGCCGAGACCGAGGGTTTGTTGGGCGCAGGGTTTTCGATCCGCCACCCGATCCAGAGCCACCCGGCAATCAGGCAGGTCACCGCCACATAATCCAGCGGTGAAAACAACAGGGCGCGGTCGATCCAGGTCATGCCCGCACTCTACGATTTACCAGTTGGGCTTGCCAGATCGTAAAATTGGTAATATTATTTTACCAACTGGAGGATCCCGTATGGAAATGCCCACACCCAACGCGACTGTTCTGGCGCGCAAGGCAAGGTTGGTCGAGCGTCTGCAACGAGTGCTGCCCGAAGACGCCGTCATTCATGACGAGGCAGAGACGCGCGCCTATGAGTGCGATGCGTTGACCGCCTACAAGTGTCCGCCGATGTTGGCCGTGCTTCCCGCCTCGACCCAAGAGGTGTCGGACGTATTGCGCATCTGCCACGAAGAAGGCGTGCCGGTGGTTCCGCGGGGCTCAGGTACCTCGCTGGCCGGTGGGGCGCTGCCGACGGCGGATTGTGTGATCCTGGGCGTGGCGCGGATGAATGACGTTCTGGAAACCGACTACGCCAACCGGATCATTCGGGTGCAGTCCGGACGCACCAACCTGAGCGTGACTGGCGTGGTTGAGGAAGAAGACTTCTTTTACGCCCCCGATCCGTCGTCGCAACTGGCCTGCGCGATTGCCGGCAATGTGGCGATGAACTCGGGTGGCGCGCATTGCCTGAAGTACGGCGTGACCACCAACAACCTGCTGGGCGTCACGATGGTGATGATGGACGGAACCGTGGTCGAGATCGGCGGCGCACATCTGGACGCGGGCGGTTTGGATCTGCTGGGCGTCATTTGTGGCTCCGAAGGGCAGTTGGGTGTCGTGACCGAGGCCACCTTGCGGATTCTGCGCAAGCCCGAGGGCGCGCGGCCGGTGTTGATCGCGTTTGACGACAATGAGGTTGCGGGCCATTGCGTCAGCGACATCATCAAGTCGGGCATCCTGCCGGTGGCCATTGAGTTCATGGATACGCTGTGCATTCAGGCCTGCGAGAACTTTGCCAAGGCAGGCTATCCCGATTGTCACGCCCTGCTGATCGTCGAGGTCGAAGGGTCCGAGGCCGAGATCGACTATCAGCTGTCCAAGATCGTAGAGATCGCCAAGCGCCACAATCCGGTCGAGCTGCGCGAAAGTCAGTCGGCGGATGAAAGCGCCAAAATCTGGCTGGGCCGCAAATCGGCTTTTGGCGCCATGGGGCAAATGAACGATTACATGTGTCTGGACGGGACGATCCCGGTGTCGTCGCTGCCCATGGTTCTGCGCCGGATTGGTGAGCTGAGCGAGCAATATGGCCTGCCGGTGGGCAATGTGTTCCATGCGGGCGACGGCAACATGCACCCTCTGATCCTGTTTGATGCGAACAAGCCCGGTGATCTGGAGTTGTGTGAAGAGTTCGGCGCCGAGATCCTGAAGCTCTGTGTGGATGCGGGCGGTTGTCTGACCGGCGAGCATGGGGTTGGTGTCGAAAAGCGCGATCTGATGCTGCATCAGTATACGGCCGAAGATCTTGAGGCGCAGATGGCGGTGAAGGATGTGTTTGATCCCGCCTGGCTGCTCAACCCGGCGAAGGTGTTCCCCCTGTCAGTCACGGAAGCGCGGCGCGAGGCAAAGATCGCGGCTGAATAATCAAGGCGTTGATGGGGGCTTTGCCCCCAAACCCCCAGAGTATTTTGGAAAAGATGAAATGAGACCAGAGACCGAGGGCCAGCTGGCTGAGATCGTGGCCGGATTGAGTGAGCCTGTGCGGATTGTGGGTGGCGGCACCCGGGGTGTTGCCGGACCAGGAACCGAGTTGAGTGTGGCCGGGTTGAGCGGCATCGAGCTGTATGAGCCGGGCGCTTTGACGCTGGTGGCCAAGGCGGGCACGCCAGTGGCCGAGATCGAGGCGGCGTTGGCTACCGAAGGCCAGCGGTTGGCATTTGAGCCGATGGACCATCGCGGGCTGATGGGCACAGACGGCGCGCCGACGATTGGCGGGGTTGTGGCGGCCAATATCTCGGGGCCGCGCCGGGTGCAGGCGGGGGCGTGCCGCGATTTCCTGTTGGGGGTGCGGTACGTCGATGGCATGGGGCAGGTGATCAAGAACGGTGGCCGAGTGATGAAGAATGTCACCGGTTACGATCTGGTCAAACTGATGGCCGGGTCCTGGGGTACTTTGGGTGTGCTGACCGAAGTGTCGCTGAAAGTGCTGCCGATGGCCGAGGCTGAAGAGACGCTGTTGGTTGCTGTCGATGGGACGGCTCAGGCGGTTGAGGCGATGTCTGCGGCGCTGGGCTCTCCGTTCGAAGTGTCGGGTGCGGCGTATGATCCGGGTGCGGGGCATGTATTACTGCGGGTCGAAGGGTTTGCCGGGTCGGTGGCTTATCGGGTCGAGCAACTGCGTGGTGTTGTCGGCGGGTTTGGTCCGGTGAGCATGGCGGATAACAGTGCGGGGCTGTGGCGGAGCATTCGGGATGTTACCGCGTTTCATGGGCAGGACGGGGATGTTTGGCGGATTTCGGTCAAGCCCTCGGACGCGCCCGCTTTGGCCTCGCAGTTGGGGGCGGATGGCCTGTTGTTTGACTGGGGCGGCGGGCTGATCTGGGCGCTGGTGCCTGCGGGCACGGATTTGCGCACAAAGATGGGTGATGTATCGGGGCACATGACGCTGGTGCGCGGTGCTGGGCAGGCCAAATTCCAGCCCGAACCAGCGCCGGTTGCTTTGATCAGCGCGCAGTTGCGGCAGCGGTTCGATCCGCGTGGGCTCTTTAACCCGGGACTGATGGGGTAAGACATGCAGACGACATTTACACCAGAGCAGTTGAAAGACCCTGCGATCCAGCGCTCGAACGAGATTTTGCGGTCTTGCGTGCACTGCGGGTTCTGTACGGCGACTTGCCCTACCTATCAGGTGCTTGGGGATGAATTGGATAGCCCGCGGGGGCGGATTTATCTGATCAAGGACATGCTGGAAAACAACCGCGTTCCGGATGAGAAGGTGGTCAAACATGTTGACCGTTGCCTGTCCTGTTTGGCTTGCATGAGCACCTGCCCGTCGGGGGTGCACTACATGCATCTGGTCGACCATGCGCGCGAGTATATCGAGGACAACTACAAGCGGCCCCTGTCGGATCGGGTGTTGCGCTGGGTGTTGGCGCAGATCCTGCCTTATCCGATGCGGTTTCGGATGGCGTTGTTGGGGGCGAAGATTGGGCGACCGTTTCGAGGGTTGATGCCGGATGCGCGGCTGCGGGCGATGCTGGATATGGCGCCCAAGACAATCCCGCCGGTCAGTCGCAATGATGATCCGCAGAGTTTTGCTCCTGTGGTGCCACGCAAGAAACGCGTCGCGCTTATGACTGGCTGCGCGCAGAAGGCGCTGAACACCGACATCAACGATGCCACGATCCGGCTGCTGACCCGCCTGGGGTGCGAGGTTGTTGTGGCCGAGGGAGCGGGGTGTTGCGGTGCGCTGACGCATCACATGGGCAAGACGGCTGAGAGCCATAAAACCGCAGCCAAAAACATCCACGCCTGGGTGGCCGAGATGGATGGCAAGGGGCTGGATGCCATTGTAATCAACACCAGCGGCTGTGGCACCACAGTCAAGGACTATGGCCATATGTTCCGCAATGAACCACTGGCCGAAGATGCGGCGCGGGTGTCGGGGATCGCCATGGACATCAGCGAGCTATTGATGCAGCTGGACCTGCCGCATGGCGAGGACAAGGGACTGACCGTCGCCTATCACGCGGCCTGCTCGCTGCAGCATGGGCAACAGATCAAGACACACCCAAAGACACTGCTCAAGCGGGCCGGGTTCAAGGTGGTGGAGCCTGCGGATTCGCATCTGTGTTGCGGCAGCGCAGGCACCTACAACCTGATGCAGCCCGAGATTTCGGGTCAGCTTAAAGAGCGCAAGGTGCGTACGCTTGAGGCCAAGAACCCCGATCTGATCGCGGCTGGCAATATCGGCTGCATGATGCAGATTGGTTCAGGAACCGAAGTACCAATTGTGCATACCGTCGAACTGCTGGATTGGGCGACGGGCGGTCCCCAGCCGCCTGCGATGACCGCGCCAGGCAAACGTGCGCCCGAGGTGCCGATCCTGCGCTGACTTGCCGTGCTCTGCTGGGCTGATAGGGTGCCCGGCAACAGCACGTAATGTAGTGAGGCGCAGATGGGGAATCCGGCGGGAATTGACCAAAGCAGACTGCTGGAGCCGCATGATTGGACGTTTCCCGTTCCCATCGCCTATGGCCCCGGGCGTCTGTCCGAAATCGGCGCACGTTGCGCTGCGCTGGGCGTAAGCAACCCGTTGATTGTGACGGACCGGGGCAGTCGCGACCTGCCCTTCATTTTGCAATTGGGGGAATACCTGTCTGCTGCTGGTCTAGAGAGCCAGGTGTTTTCAGAGATCTCTCCCAACCCTCGGGATGACGAGATTGGCGCGGGGTGTAATGTCTTTCGCGCCGGGAAACATGACGCCATCATCGCCATTGGTGGTGGTAGCGCGATGGATGGGGGCAAGGCGATTTGCCTGACCGCCAACAATGACATAGACCTTTGGGCGTTTGAATTTGAACAGCCCGTGCCGGACGTGCCCGCCAATCAACCCTTTCCCACGTTGATCACCATCCCGACAACCGCCGGGACCGGGGCAGAGACCGAGAGCACGGCGATGGTCACGCATGTCGACAAAGGCATGAAGTTCTGCATCTGGCATCCGGATCTGAAACCGGCGCTTGCGTTGCTGGACCCGGAACTGACCGTGGGTCTGCCGCCGCATCTGACGGCCTGGACTGGGGTGGATGCCATGACCCACGCGATCGAGGCCTATTGCGTGCCCGAGTTTCACCCATTGTGCGATGGTCTGGCGCTTGAAGGCTTGTCGCTGATTTCGCAGTGGTTGCCAGTTGCCTACCGGGAACCTGACAATATAGCGGCGCGGGGCGGGATGCTGGTTGGGTCCTGCCTGGCCGGGATCGCCTTTTTGAAAGGGCTTGGGATGGTGCATGCAATCTCGCACATGGTGGGGGCCGAGTATGACACTCAGCACGGTCTGACAAACGCGATCATCCTGCCGGTGGTGATGCGGTTTAACTTGACCGATTTGGAGGTCAAGGCGCGGCGCATGGCGGAGGCGATGAGGATTGACGATGACACTCCGTCCGGGTTGGTCATGGCGGTCGAGCGTGTGTTGGACGATTTGGAGATCCCGAAATCCCTGGCCGAGATTGGCGTGCCGCTGGACTGCGTTGAAAGAATTGCAGAAAAAGCGCTGCAAGACAGTGCCGCGGGGACCAATCCCGTAGCCGTTGACCTGAGCACCGCACGCCAGTTGGTCGAACAGGCGATCCGAAAGGCCAGATAAGCCCGCAAAAGCGATCCCAAGTTGCCGCAGCTGCGCCCTAATTTCGCCCAACCGCGCTCCTACCAATCTGAGACAAATTAAGTCTCGGAGGTCTGCGTGCGCACCCTATTGAAAACCCTTTTTCTGGCCCTGATGCCCTGTGTGGCTGCGGCCGAGGATGCGCGCCTGCAACGGCTGGACACCACCCATTCCGGTCGCGACTGGGAAGCGGTTGGGCGTCTGGACATCAACGGCACCGGATTTTGCACAGGCGCGTTGATTGCGCCCGATCTGGTGCTGACGGCTGCGCATTGTTTGTTCAACAAAGCCACCAAAGGCCGCATCGACGCTGAGCAGATCGAGTTTCTGGCTGGCTGGCGCAATGGGCGCGCCTCGGCCTATCGTTATGTCCGCCGCGCGGTGATCCATCCAGATTACGTTTATGACGGCGCAGTTTCGACCGAACGCGTGCGCAATGATGTCGCCTTGCTCGAGCTGCAACGCCCGATCCGCAACACCACCGTTGTGCCGTTTCAAACCGGCAAGCGCCCGACGCGGGGTGAAGACGTTGGCGTTGTGTCTTATGCTCAAAGCAGATCCGAGGCGCCTTCGTTGCAAGAAGTGTGCTCGGTCATGGCGCAACAACAGGGCATTCTGGTAATGTCCTGTGATGTGGATTTCGGATCCTCGGGTGCGCCGATCTTTTCGTTCTCGGGACAGGAGCCGCGCATCGTGTCGGTGGTGTCGGCCAAGGCCGAGGTGCAGGGCGATCGTGTCGCGCTTGGCACGGCGCTTGAGGAATCTCTGGTGCTGCTGAGGGCGCAATTGGCATCCGGACAGGGGTTCAACCAAGCCCCGCCACCCTCGACCAACCGCATTCAGGTCGGTCAAGGGCGTCGCGAGATGGGTGCAAAGTTCGTGAAACCATGATGCGTTTGATCGCACTGATCCTTGGGGTTGTGTTGGGTGGAATGGCCCAGGCACAGAATACAGGATTGGTGCGGCTGACGGATCGCGAGGATGTTCTGGGCTGGGAGGCCGTAGGGCGTCTGGATTTGGCGGGCAAGGGGTTTTGTACGGGAACCCTGATTGCGCCTGATCTGGTGCTGACCGCAGCGCATTGTGCTTTTGATAAGTCGACAGGCACGCATTACCCCGTAGATCAGATCGTATTTCGCGCAGGATTGCGCGATGGTCAGGCAATTGCCGAGCGTCGCGTGAGCCAGATTGCGACTCATCCCGATTTTGTGGCCAATCAACCGCCTTCGGCCGAGCGCGTGCGCGTTGACGTCGCATTGATGCGATTGGCTGAACCGATCACGGTGGCGCAGGCCGATCCGTTTGTTTTGCATTCGGGGGATTTGGACGGGCTCGAAGTCAGTGTCTCGTCTTATGGTCAGGGACGCGCCGAGGCGATTTCGCGTCAACGATCGTGTCAGGTGCTGCATCGGGCCGAGGGGCTTTTGGCTTTTGACTGCAACGTCACCTTTGGATCGTCCGGGTCGGCGGTTTTTGCGCAAGTGGGCAATCGGGGGCGTATTCTGTCCGTGGTATCCGCCATGTCACAAGCGCAGGGACGCAAGGTGGCATGGGGTATGGAACTGCCTGATATGGTTTCATATTTGAAACAACGTCTGCGGGTTGAAGCCGCCACACCGAAGGCGACCGTGCGTCGAGTGCAGGTCGGGTCGAGCCGCAATTCGACAGGCGCCAAATTTGTCCGACCTTAAGTTCGAACCGGGGTCTTGAAACCCGATTTCCAACATCCCATCTGAATTTTACCGGGCCGCCTGAGACAGGGGTTCGGTGGAAAACAACCGCCCGTCCAGTTGGAGGGCAACAGAGTTAAATCGCTCAAGAGATGAGGATGACGACCCATGCGTAGTTTTGATTTTGCACCGCTGCACCGTGCCAGCATCGGCTTTGACCAGATCGCAGACCTGATGGACCGGGTTCTGACCAACGACGTGGCACAGCCCAGCTACCCCCCTTACAACATCGAGAAAACCGCCGCAGATGCGTATCGCATTTCGATTGCCGTGGCCGGGTTTTCGGATGCCGACCTGTCGGTCGAGATGAAAGAGAATTCGCTGGTTGTGTCGGCCAAGAAGGCCGGAGACGAGACCGAGCGCACCTATCTGCACCGTGGCATCGCCACCCGCGCGTTCGAGCGCCGGTTCACCCTGGCAGACCACGTGCGCGTGACGGGCGCGAGCCATACCGACGGTATGCTTCACATTGATTTGCAGCGCGAAGTGCCCGAAGCCCTGAAACCGCGCCGGATCGAGATCGCGTCCGGCAAGGCGGTTGAGCAGGAGTTGGTGGACGCCAAGCCCGTCAACTAAAGGAACCTCCCACCTCTCGCGTCCATTGCGGAATTCGGACGCGAGAGGGCCAAGACAGCGTATTTTGCTGTCCGCATGATACGCACGATAACCGCTCCCTCCCTCGGTTATCCTACCCCGTACCAGATCGGTGCGGGGTTTGGCTTGTTCGGGGGGCTCCCGCCCCTTTGGACCTTTCTGACGAAAGGCGCCTCAGGGTTGGGCCGGGCGCCTCGCCTTCGGCTCGGCGCGGGTGCGTTGCGCCGCGGCTGTCAGGGGCGGTTGGCCGCGATGGCGAGGCCATCGGCGACAGCGGTGAAGACCTCGGTAAAGCTGTGCTTGGCGCCGGGCAAAAGCGCCTGCATCGCTTGAGGCACCAACGACATCAGGCTGGAGCCGCCAACATAGATCACATGGCTCACGTCGCCCGGAGCGCAGTCGGCCATTTGCAGCGTGTCGCGGGCACCGGTGTAAAGCGCGGTCGAGAAGGCGGCCAAGCTGCGGGATATGTCGAGGCCGTCCAAAGGCGCAGCAAGGCCATGCTCGATCATGTCCAGAGAAATGTGCGCCTGTGCCACATCGAGCTTATTGGCGTCGATCTTGCCACGTTCCACGGCAAAGGCCAGATCGTGGCCCAACTCGTCCTCCAGCACGGTCACCAGCCGATGCAGCTTGGCGGGTTCTTCGGCGAGTTTTGCCATGTCAGACGCCATGCGGCGGGTTTGGGCGGTGTAGAGAAAGGGGATCTTCTCCCACGTGGCCAGATCATTGAAGATCGCGTTTGGGGCCGTCAGTAGCCCCGCGCCGATGTCCTTGCGCAGCTGTGTGCCCTTGCCCAGCAGGGGCATCACTGTGTCGACGTTGATGACGCGGTCGAAATCTGTCCCGCCGATGCGAATGCCGTGGTTGGCAAGGATGGTCACGTGGCCCTGCGCATCGGTTTCGAACAGGGAGAAGTCTGAGGTGCCGCCGCCGATGTCGACGATCAATCCGCGTCCCCGCGTGGCGCCGCTGGCAATGGCCGCGGCTTCGGGTTCGGCCATGAAGTCGACCTGTTTGAACCCGGCTGCCAGGTAGCATTGACGCAAATCATCTTCGGCCTGCGCTTCGCGTGTGTCGCCGGGGCCGTGGAAGTTTACCGGACGCCCCGAGAGAGCCGCGTCGAATGTCAGGCCGGTCTGCACCTCGGCCTTGGCTTTGATGCGGGACAGAAAGCGGGCGATAATATCGACGAAGGTGACGCGCTCGTTCAGGATCTGGCGTTTCTCGTGCATCAGGCTGGTACCCAGCACACGTTTCAGGGCGCGCATGAACCGCCCCTCTAGCCCGTCAATCAGGGCGGCATTGGCGGGCGACCCGATCAGGGTCTTGCGTGTGTCGAAGTCGAAGAAAAACGTTGTGGGCAGGGTTTGCTGCCCGGGCTCGATCTCGATCAGATGCGGTTTGCCGTCCCGTAGGATGCCCGCCGCCGAGTTGGAGGTGCCGAAATCAATACCCAAAACAGGGCTGTTCTGTGCCATGCCCGACCCCTCTTGCCTGAAACTGGAAAGCGGCCTGTGTAGGGGTGTGGAAAAAGGGCGTCAAGCGGGGATCGCCTGACGCCCTGTCTCGTGTGTTTAGCTGCCGGTTGAGACGTTGCCGATGTCAAAGAACATCGTCTCGCCCGAGGCATCATCGACCCCGTCGTTGTCGGTGATGATCCAACCCTGGCCCGAGGGCAGGATGGCCAGACCTTCGACCTTGTCCAGGACATAGCCGCCGGTTGATGTCAGATCGGGGATCAGGTCGCGGACCAGTTCTTTGCTGACTACGGGCAGGTTGCTACCCAGGGGCGCGGGGACCATCTCGGCCAGCGGGATGCGATAGACCTTTTTGGTGACAGCGCGGTGGTCATGCTGGTTGTCGCGCTCAATGACATAGACATGCTCGCCGTGGGTCACGATTTCGGAAAGGCCAACCCAGCCGGTATCCGGCGCAGCCTTGGGGTAGTGGACGGCGCCCCATTCGCGGGTTTCCAGATTATAGGCCACCAGTTTCACGTGGTGGGCCGGGTCGTCCTTCCATTCCCGTTGCACGGCCATCCACAGGGTGTCGCCGACCTTGGTGATCCCTTCGAACCCAAAGCGCTTCTCGACCGCCATCAACTCGGGGGGCAGACCGATCTCTCCCATTTTTGCCTTGATCGAACCCTCCGCCTGCACGTGATAGATCGCGTGTGGGATGACGCGGTCGGTGCGACCTTCGGAGGCGACGTAGAAGCCGCCCTGACCATCCAGAGTGATCCCTTCGAGGTCGAGTTTCTGCGCAGGCATGCCGTTACGGGTGATGCGGATCACATCGACGATGCGGGCAGGCGACTGGCTGGGGTCGATCTTGAAAATCGAGGGTTGGAAGCCGTAAAAGCTATCGTTGACCGCATAGATCATGCCGTTCTGATCCGCGACCAGGCCGGACAGAGCGCCCCAACCGATCAGCTCATCGGTGCCCTTGGACGTCAGATGTGGATAGGTTGCGGGGGCATTCTGATATTCAAAGATCGAGACATGGGCGCGGGGGCCCTTGTCTTCGATCAGGTCTTTTTCATTGGCCGCAACCAGCAGGCCGCGTTCGGGGATGGCGACGTAACCCTCGGGGCCGACGCCGGACGGCAGCAGCTGTTTCAGGACCGGGTTGGTGGGGTCGGTGGCGTCATAGACCCCGACGATCGAGGCGCGCTCAGCCCCCACAAAGATCATCGGCGTGTCGCCAAAGGTGGCGGCGGTCACGCTTTCGGGTTCCACGCCTTTGCTGTCGGATCGTTTGTCGGGGTAGTGGCCGATTTCAACGATCGCATGTTCGAACGAGGTGCCGCTGTCGTAGATGATCGTGCCGTCCTTGGCAAAGATCGTCCAGCCGCGCGAGCCGCCCTGATAGTCGCCTTCGTTGGCGGTGGCGAAATGCTGATCGTCGATCCATTTCACCGCGTCGGGCTCGCGTAGGCGGCCCTGTTGGCTTTCGGTGAAGAGCAGCGCGCCGCGCTCATCCGTGGCGTCGATGTCGGTCAGGTCCACCGCTCCGGCCGAGAAATGGCTGAGGATGGTGCCGACTTTGTCCACCACAACGATGTGGTTGTTTTCCTGCAGGGTGATGACGGTTTCACCCAGGGCGTTGATGTCGACGAATTCCGGCTCGGGATCTGTTGGGGCGACCGTGGCCAAGCCGGTGAGGTCGACCAGTTTCAGGTTGGTGCAATCCATGGCGCCATCTGCCAGCGGAACCATCGCCAGGTTGCCTGCGGGCAGTTGGGGGATGATGCCGTCGTTCAGGTCCTCGTCGCGTTCGTTTTCAATGGCGACTGAGATGAAGCTTCCATCGGGTGCGGCGGCGATGCTGTCGGGCTGACCGCCCAGATCACAGGCGGCGATCTGGGTTTTGTCGGTCAGGTCGATAGAGACCAGCTTGCCCGAAGGGGCGGTGTAGCTTTCGGAGGTGTTGACGCCGACAAAGGCAGTCTGGCCGATGATCGCCACGGATGTGGGCTCACCGCCCATGTCCAGATTACCCAGGGGCGCGGGATTGGCCGGGTCACTGATGTCGATCATGCCGATGCCGCCCAAGGGGCTGTCGGTGTAGACCAGCGTCATGCCATCAGCGGTGGCTGCGATGATTTCGGGCGAGGTTTCGCGGCTGGTGTCTTCGCCTTCGGCCATGTTTCGGACCACGGGGAAGGTGGCGATCCGGTTGAAATTCATCTCGGCCAGCGCCGAACCGGCGGTCAGGGCAAGGGCGGAGGTCAGACACATCAGACGTGCGGTCATGCCAGGAATCCTCAGTTCATTTGTCAGATGAATGGGGGATGACCGCCAAAGTTGAAGGCTGTGCGAAGGTTTTGAATCAGTTTTGTAAGAATAAAGCTCGACCACGGAAACGAAACCTTAACCGATCGCCCAGATACTGTGACCCTGCCCCGTAGAAGGCCCAGTTCAATGGACAGCTCTGATATCGCCCTGGTTCAATCCAGTTTTGCTCGCGTCTTTGCCCGAAAGGCAGAGTTGACGGACAGGTTTTACAAGCACCTGTTTGCCTGCATGCCCGAGGTCGAGCCCCTGTTCCGTGGCGATTTCGTCAAGCAGAAAGAGATGTTCGCGACCATGTTGGCGTCGACCGTGCGTAGCTTGTCGAACTATCAGTCTTTCACGCAATTGGCACAGATCTTGGCCCAAAGCCACGCGCGGTTCGAGTTGAGCGAAGCGCAAATGACGAACGCGGCCCAATCACTTGTGGCCGCGTTGCATGAGGTGATGAAGGGCAAACTCACCCCCGAAGAAGAAGCCGCCTGGACCCGTGCCATCACCAAACTGACGTCGATGATGGTCACGCGCCCCGTGGCAGATGCCGGTTAGACCGACATGCAAATGTATTTCATCTCCAGATAGTCCTCGATGCCATGGTGGCTGCCTTCGCGACCCAAGCCCGACTGCTTGATGCCACCAAAAGGCGCAACCTCGGTCGAGATGATGCCTGTGTTCACGCCAACGATGCCATATTCCAGCGCCTCGGCGACCTTGTACACACGGCTCAGGTCCTTGGCGTAGAAATAGGACGCCAGACCAAAGATGGTGTCGTTCGCCATGGCGATGACCTCATCCTCGTCCTCGAACTTGAAGAGCGGCGCGAGCGGGCCAAAAGTTTCGTCCTGTGCGACCATCATGTCCTGGGTCACACCGGTGACGATGGTGGGCTGGAAGAAGGTGCCGCCCAGATCGTGGGGCAGGCCGCCGCTGAGGACCGCGCCGCCTTTGTCGGTGACGTCCTTGATGTGCTCTTCGACCTTGGCGACGGCTTCGGCGTTGATCAGGGGGCCGGTTGTAGTGCCTGCGGCCAGACCGTCGCCGATCTGCAGCGCCTCGACAGCGGCCTTCAGCTTGGCAGCAAAGGCGTCATAGACACCGGCCTGCACATAGATGCGGTTGGCGCAGACGCAGGTTTGGCCGTTGTTGCGGAACTTGCACATCATCGCGCCTTCGACGGCGGCGTCCAGGTCGGCGTCGTCGAATACGATGAACGGGGCATTGCCGCCCAGTTCCATCGAACATTTCATGACTTGATCGGCGGCCTGTTTCATCAGGATGCGGCCCACTTCGGTCGAGCCGGTGAAGGTCAGCTTGCGGATGCCGGGGTTTTCGCAGAACTCCTTGCCGATCTCGGACGAGGACGATGATGGCACAACGTTGAAGACGCCTGCAGGGATACCGGCACGTTCCGCCAGAACGCCCATCACGATGGCCGACAGCGGGGTTTCCTTGGCGGGGCGTGCCACGAAAGAGCAGCCAGCGGCCAATGCGGGGGCGGCCTTACGGGTGATCATCGCGTTGGGGAAGTTCCAAGGCGTGATCGATGCGGCAACGCCGATGGGCTGTTTCAGGACGGTGATGCGCTTGTCACGCTGGTGGCCCGGGATGGTCTCGCCATAGACGCGTTTGGCCTCTTCGCCAAAGAATTCGATGAACGAGGCGCCATAGCCAATCTCACCCACGGCCTCGGCCAGGGGTTTGCCCTGCTCCGCGGTCAGGATGGTACCCAGATCCTGGGCGTTCTCCATCATCAGGTCGTACCAGCGACGCAGGATCACGGCGCGTTCCTTGCCGGTCATCGCGGCCCATTCTTTCTGGGCGGCTTCGGCTTGAGCGATGGCGCCAGCCACCTGCGCGCGGCTCAGATCCGCAACCTCGGCGATCACGTCACCGCGGGCGGGGTTGGTCACGGCAAAGGTGCCGTTGTCGCCATCGACCCACTGACCGCCAATATAGGCTTTGGTCGCCAAGAGCTCGGGGTCCTTGAGCAGCGATTTCAGGTCGGTTGTTGCGTCCAGCATGGGTTGGCCTCCGGCTCAAAAGTCGTTTGTGTGCACACAATGCATCTGCGGGTGGGTTTGTCTAGTGCCAAGCCATAGAGGATGAGCAGTCCAGAGTAAAGTGAACGTTCACTAATGCCCTTGTCAGATCGTGTCACGAAAGGGGTTGCACGAGTCGGGGTATAAGGTCAATGTGCGCGCGGGCTCTGGCGATGGCGTCGCCTCATGCAGCATGCATGCGCCCATGTTCTGTCCTGAACGCCAGGACCTTTCTGAAAAGGAGGGTCACACAATGACCATCACCACACCGCGTCCGGATTTCTACCGTTATCACAACGGGGTAAAGGCACCGCTGCCGTTTGACGACAGCGAATATGAGGCGCGTCTTGCCGAGTTGCGCGAACGGATGGAGGCTGCTGGAGCCTCGGCCGCCGTGTTCACGTCGATGCACAATATCGCGTATTATTCCGGCTTTCTGTATTGCGCGTTTGGGCGCCCTTATGCGTTGGTCGTGACCGAGACCGAATGCGTCACCATCAGTGCGGGCATTGATGCGGGTCAGCCCTGGCGCCGCTCATATGGTGACAACATCACGTACACCGACTGGCAGCGTGACAATTACTGGCGGGCGATTCTGTCTGTGACCGGCGAGGGGCAGGTGATCGGGTACGAAGGCGATCACTTGACACTGATGCAGCGCGACAAGATGGAAGATTTCCTAAAGCCCATCACAATGGTTGATTTGTTTGAGACGACCATGCGTCAGCGGATGCATAAATCGCCTGCCGAGATCGCCCTGATCCGCCATGGCGCAAATGTAGCTGATGTAGGCGGCTATGCCATCCGTGATGCGGTCAAGGCGGGCGTGCGCGAGATTGACGCGGCCATGGCCGGTCGTGATGCGATGGAGTTGGAGATCGCCAAGCGGTTCCCGGACGCCGAATACCGCGACACTTGGGTCTGGTTTCAGTCGGGCATCAACACCGACGGCGCGCACAACCCGGTGACGGGCCGTGTTTTGGAGCGGGGCGATATCCTGTCCCTCAACACTTTCCCGATGATCAGCGCCTATTACACTGCGCTAGAGCGCACGATGTTCGTCGAAGAAGTTGATCCTGCCTCGCTCAAGATCTGGGAGGCGAACGTGGCGGCCCATGAATACGGAATGTCGCTGCTGAAACCTGGTGTCAGCTGTGCGGACGTCACGCACAAGATCAACGAATTCTTCCAGGAGCGTGACCTGCTGCAATATCGCACGTTTGGCTATGGCCATTCATTTGGTGTGCTGTCGCATTTCTATGGCCGCGAAGCCGGGTTGGAGCTGCGCGAAGACATCGATACGGTGCTGGAGCCGGGGATGGTCATCTCGATGGAACCGATGCTGACCATCGCGGATGGTGAGCCTGGTGCGGGTGGTTACCGTGAGCACGATATCCTGGTGATCACCGAAGACGGCAACGAGAATATCACCGGCTATCCCTATGGGCCGGAATTCAACGTCGTTGGATAAGAGAACAAGGCCGCATCTATTGATGCGGCCTTATTCGCTTTTATGCACTCAGAGAACGGGCACACGCGCAGATGGCGGGGTCGACCGCGAGCGGCCCGTGCGCATTTTGCCGTCGATCATCACGGCAGCGATGCCGGGAATGTTGCCAACAGCCATACCGCCGAGAACGTCGTCCCCGTCCGAACCCATGGGACGATCCATGAATACCAGATCAGCAGGGCGTCCAGCCGCCACGATACCTTGGTCCAGACCACGCCGCTTGGCGACATTGCCAGTGCCGCAGCACCAGGCTTGCTCGGCGGGAAGGCCGCCAAAGCTGGCCAGCAGGGTTGCCATGCGCAGCATACCGTTGGGCTGAACGCCAGACCCGGCGGGCGCATCCGTTCCGATCAGAAAGTCGGCCAGGCGACCCTCGGCTATTGCGCCTTCCAACGCGACCAAAGCAGACTTTTCGTTACCGTTGTGGACAGCCTCGAGCGCGCCAGTTGCGTGGCGACAGAGTTCGCGAACTTCCTCGTGCGGGATCGACGTGGGCCCGCCGTTGATGTGGCTGACCACATCAGGCTGCGCCTCGATCACGTCGGCGGCCGTAACGTGGTGCGATCCGGCAATTGAGGGACCGCCAGTGTGCATGATCGTCTCGATCCCCAATTCGCGGCACCAGCCGGTGACACGGGCCGCATCTGGGCCCTTGGCAACAGTGCCCAGACCGATCTCGCCGATGTGGCGGATACCGGCCTCTTTGATGCCGACATAGAAATCGCGGTCAAAATCCAGCTCGGGCACTGGCGCGCCAGCGATCACCTTGGCCCCGGCAGAACGGAAATTTGCAAAACACCGCTGCGCAACCATGGCCAACGCCTTGACACCTTCGGCATCTTTCGGGCGGCCGGGCAGGTGTACTTCACCCGCCGAGATAAAGCTTGTCACCGCGCCGTTCACGTTCATCTCGATCCAGCCGACCTGGTTCTGGCGTGGGGTCCAGTCGCCAAAGACCGGGTGACAGTGGCCGTCGATCAGGCCAGGGGCCACCGCGCAGCCTGCCGCGTCGATGACGCGGTCGGCATCAGCTTCTTCAAAACCCACGATCACGCCATCTTCGATCAGCAGGCAGTCGCTGTCGGCCAGCGGCGCATCCAGATCGCCGGTCAAAAGGCGGCCAATGTTGCGAATAAGCGTGCGGCCTGGTTCCGGGGTGTCCTTTGCTACGTCAGCCATCTTGTCTCCTGTTGGTTTCTTCGTCACGAAATGGCCCGTTGCTTTGCAAACACGCGTCAAAAGGAGCGGAGCATGCGGGCAATTACGTTAGTATGCTAACGTTTAATAGCGCAGCTATTCGTGATTCACAACTGTTGTGTCAGGACAAGTTTGGGGGGCTTTGACGTGGATCTGCTTTGATCCGGGGCAGGGGGCCCGAGATAAGGCCCCCTGAGATCGGTGTATCTATTGGTTGGGGAAGTAGTCTTCACACTCGCCGTCGCGATAGACGTCCGCGGTGCAGCAGTGCAGGCCACCGCCAAAGGCATAGGCATCACGCAGCTCGACCTCGACCACTTCCATACCCAGCTTGTCCATCTGCTCGGCCTGATAGACCTCGGACTTCTCAACACAGACGGTTTTCGGGTCCAGCACCAACACGTTCATCGACAGCCAGGTCGAAGAATAGCAGAGCGGCGGCGGAGTGTTGTGCGCGGGTTGGGCGGCATCCACAATCTCCCACCCGTTCTTTTCGAACATGCCACGCTGATCTTCGGGCAGACGGCGCTGTGGGTTGTTGAGGATCAGGCCAGGACGCAACGGAGTGAATGTTGCATCGATGTGGATCGGGTAGGGGTCACCGGGGAAGTTCACGGTGTGTACGCGATGATCGGGGAAGTGACGGCGCAGCCATTCGATACCCTTGAGGTTGGTGGTAAAGCCGTGCTGCACCACCAGATCCTTGCCGAACCGCAGCACGTCGGCGGCGTCGAACAAAGGCTCTTCCTCGGTGGTGACAAAGAACTTCTCGGCCGCCCACTGCAGGCGCTTTTCGACGCCGATTTTATCGCTTAGGTAATCGGGATGGTAATCCTCATCCGTCAGGCGCGGTTTGGGCGCGGCCTCGTGACGGAAGTTCGGGTCCTCTTCCCAATACTGTTTCAGCAGCGGGCGATAGTTCAGGTATTCGAACCAGCGGCAGCGATAGGACATGGTCGCTTCGAGCATCTCATGTCCCACGGTCAGCAGCACGTCGCGCGGCGGCATGCAGCCGAACTGGCTGTCGGTGTGGAAATCGGGCGTGGTTACGGGCTGAGAGTGGTCGATCGACACAGGGCGATCTACGCGGACACCACGTTTGCGCAGTTGATCGGCAAAGTTGTCCAGCAACTCATTGGCGCGATCAATCGTCTCTTGCGGGCGACGCCCCCACTGACCGCGCATATCGCTGTCTTCGGGGACCTTGGCGTCCAGCGCGGGCTCTTCTGGCGGGATGTGGCAATCATCGGCCCGGCCCACGATCACATGGCGCAGGGTGTCCCATTCATTCCAGCTTTTGACTTCAGTTTTATCCGGCGACCAGGCCATGGGTGCCTCCATCTTTTTGGGGGAGGCATCAGGCGGGGCCCTCAATCTCCCGATTGAAAGTCCCGGCGTACAGGAGCGTGGGTGCAGGGCGAGAGAACCTCTCTGGCGACGCCATCGCCTGTGAGCCCTTTGCGCGATATAGCATTCGGCAAAGGCGCGGGGAAGATGGTTTGAGCGTGCCATTCCCCTTTCAATTCCGATCGCGCTTTGCGAGACTTTCGGTGAATTCGGACTCACAGGGGGATGTAAATCATTGTTACATTCCCTATATATACAATTGTATACAAACAAAAAGGGATAGAGCGGCATGTCCAATAGTGAATTTGAAACGATGATCCAGGAAACGCAGCGGCGCGTGCGTGAAAGCCAGTCGCAGATCGAAGGGCTGACCAGCCGGATTGAGGCCGCGCGCGACAAGATCGGCACGGCTGAGGCGGACATCGACATTGAGAATGCCACTTTGGAAGACGTTCACGCCCATACCGAAGTGATGAATGCCAACATCGCCGAGCTGATCATGGGACTAGATGATGTGACATCCGCCTTTTCCAAGGATTTCGACGAAATGCGCTCGAAAACCGGGTGGGAGAGCTTTGTTGGTATCTTTGCCAAGGCCAAATCGGAATCGATGCGCCAGGAACGGATGCGCACGGCCAATATCGACGACAAGTTGCAGGATCTGATCGCCAAATCTGATGTGATCGTGCAATTGCTGCAAGGGCAGCTGGGTGTGCTCGAAGAACAGCGCGAGAAGGTGGAGACCAACCTGACCTCGACGCTGGATGATCGCGAGTTCACCGTGCAAGAGCTGGAAAGCGTGCGGGCCGAGATCCTGGGTATGGATCCCAAGATTATCGAGCTGGAAAACAAGATCAGCGTCGAACAAGACGCCGCCGCGCGCACCAAACTGGAAACCGAGTTGGCCGATCTGAACAAGACCTACAACGCGCTGGTGCAGGACGAGCAGGTGAAGCTGGCCAAAAGCCAGACGTTGGAGCGGTACATCGAGAAAGGCAAATCCTGGGTCGATTCACTGCAGAACCAGGCGGCTACGCAGATGGTGCTGATCAACAAGCTGCAGACAGACACACAGCAGCGTGTGGTCCTTTATGATGCGCTGACCAAATCGTTGAAGACGGCGCAACAGCAGGACGTGGCGCACCGGATCAACGAGATCGGCGTGCAGACCGACCAAGAGGCCCAGACCGCCATGGCCGCTATCGGCACCGCGACGAACCAGAAGATGGCCGACATGCTGGAAGCGCATGAGGACCACATGGTCTTTGCTCGTGACGTGCTGGAGAAGAAGGCCAAGGCCGATGAGCGGTTCGCGCGCCGGTTTGCCTCGATCGTCGAGAAGCACGACAAGAACTTGTATGGTGGTTAATCTTGGACCTGCTGGAATTGCTTAGTTTTCTAGTGTCGCCCGAGAATTGGTTCTGGTGGGTTGTCTTGGGGAGTTTCTGGCTTTTGCTCTCTGTGATGTACGCCGTACTTGCTGGCCCCTTTGGTTGGTTGGCGGTCTGTCTCGTGGTTTTTGGTCTTATACATTCCGCCTATCGTTTGTGGAGCGCTCCTGTTGACTGATCCAGCCCGTGACCATGTCGGCCTGACCGACACCTTTGCCTCGCGCCGGTACTTCCGCAAGTTCGAGGTGATCACCGTCCACCTGCTGCGTGTTGCCGCGAATATGCAGGCCGAGGGGGCGATCTCGAAAGAAGAGGTCAAGATCGTCTCGCGCTATCTGTCGGGGCTGCTGTACACCTTTCGCGCACTCAGCATGAAATACCTGCTGGTTGGGCGTGATACCGGGCGGTTTTTCGGCTCTCTGGCGATGGATCGGCGTGACAGCGGGTTTCCGGTTGCGGCGGAACTGATGACCATGGCCAATGATGCGCAACAGGCGCGTCGGCATTTGGAAAACATGCCGTCCGAGGCACAGCTGAAGCACGACATGGTGCGCCAGATCATTGGGGAACAGCAGGTGCCCACGCGGCTGCAATTCGCGCTGTCCCAGCGGCTCTACTACGAAGAGCTGATGAAGGGAGAGCTGTTTTGGGCGCGCAATGATCCCGAGAGCATTTGGATCGGCTCCACTGATGACAGGCGCCGGTTCATGATCCATTGGGCGGTCTATGACAGTCAGATCAACCTGCCGGTGATCTATCTGATGGAGGTTGAGGACAGCGGCAAAACCGCCCTACCCAAAGACGAACGCCGCTGGCCCGAGGTGCAGGCCCATTTGATGGCGCAGTCACTTGGCGGGCTGAAGCTGGTGACCATTGCCAAAGGGTTCGATCAGGATTTCGACGATCTGCATCCCAAGCGGCTGAAACGGTTTCACGTGGGGCCGATGTATTCCTCGGCCTATACCGAGCAATCGGGGCCGTTGCGCAAGGTGCTCGAGGACGCCGAAGCACCCGAGGGGCAGGACTGGGCGCTGGCCTGGACCACCGAAGAGCTGGAGAGCGAGGATGTGGTTGAGGAGCGCGCGGGGTGGTTTTCGACCGTCGAGCGCGAGGTCTTTGCGCTCGATCCCTTTGGCGGGCGCGGGGCGGAAACCGGGGCCACGCATACTCAACGGTCGATCATCCTGCCGCAACGGCCGTTTCAGGTGCTGGCGGAACAGAACCCGCCGGGTTTTGGCGATGTGCGAAAATTTGTGGTCAGCCGGTCGGGGCAGGTGTTACGTTATTGATTTTTATGCCTCCGGCAGCCGTATTTTGAACGAGAAGAAGAGTGGGTTGGTGAAATGAGTTTGACGTCTGATCAGATGGAATTGCGCGAAGAGGATATTCGCAAGCATTATTCTGCGGCGACGGCGATGCTGGAGGGGTTCGACCATGCGCCACGGATTGCTAAGCCTATGGTGGAGAGCGCAGCGCCCGAACGCAGCCCCGGTGTGGGTACGCGGCGCCGGTTTCGCTCGACCACGCCGGGGTTGGTGACACGGCGGACCGTGCGGGCTGATGGGGTGCATCTAATTGACCGGATCGAAGCGGCGGATGATGGGGATGCGCTGACCTCGCCCTTGCAGGCAACGGTGCAGCATGGGTTGCGGCGGGCGGTGGCGATCTCCTTGGCGATGGCAGAGGTTTATTCCGACCAAACCGCGCTGGGCGATCTGAAACGCGCCAATCTGGCGGGGGATCTGCCACCTGCGCGCAAGGCGGAGTTCTCGGAAATGCTGACGGCAGAGGCGCTGATTTCGGCCCATGTTCTGGGTAACGCGCTGGCCTATCTGATGTCGTCGCATTTGACTGAAACCACGGTGGATGTGGGCGAGGTTGAGGAGCTGTTGACTGACAATGGCCAACTTGCCCTGCACGGCGCACTGTGGGAGCTGGATCAGGTGCTCGCCACCAAAGCGCCGGACGATGCGCATCTGGTGGCCGCTGTCAGCGCCTATGCCGAAGGGCTGATGGAGAAGGCTGCGCAGCGTTCGCAGACGGCGCAGCACCTGGCGGGCTTTGCAGGCAGCGCCTGGCGGGTCGAGGCGGATGATCTGACCCTGCGGGGGTTTGAACCGGCGTCCAAAGCGAAATCCACCACGCTGACCATGACCTTCAAGAAGCCGACCGAGGTCGTGGGCAACCATATCGCCAAGTATCAGGCGCTGCGGCTGGCCAAGATGCTGATGGCCTATGACTTCGACCGTCGCCTCAACCCCTTTGCCGAGCTCGGCGGGTTCATCTTTACCTTCATGGGCGACGGCAAGCCGGGGACGGGCAAGACGACGCTGATCCAGATGATGGCGGGTTTGCTCAATGATTACTGCCAGGTCGCGGGCTATCCGTTCCGCTATCAGAACCTGTCGACCGACAACATCGACAGCTATCAGGGTAAATCGGGGCAGAACGCCAAGGCCTTTATCAATACCATCATCGACCCATCCGTGATCGGGTTCGGCACCATCGACGACATCGACCAGCTGGCGGGCAAGCGCGGCGACCGGCAGTCCTCGGCCGGGCAGCTCGAGATCACGGCGGTGCTGATGGAGAGCTTTGCAGGCGCCAACACCGTTGTGCGCGGCAACTGCACCTTTGGCATGTTCTCGAACTACCCCGAGAATGTCGACGACGCCCTGCGCCAGCGGGCGGGGGCACGGTTCCTTGTGGATGGCCCGCAAAGCCGCGAGGATTACATCGACATCCTGTCGCTGCTCATGGGCAAGAACCACGACATCCCCCTGGGCGATCACGATCTGATGGCCGCGCAGGAAATCAAACGCGCCGTCGCCGCCAGCTTCGAGGGCCACAACCGTCCCCACGAAGAGGGGCTGATGCGGGTGTTCGACCGGGTGTCGTCCGAGATTGGGCCGCTGGATACGATTGCCAAGCTGGGCACGTACCTGAAGGGCATCCAACAGGCGGATGAGCGGTTCACGGGCCGTGCGATCAAGAACATTACTGACGCCGTGAAGGTCCGCGCGATGGACTTTGAGCTGCCGGATGAATGGATGGAAAACCCCGAGCTGTTCCTGTTCAAGGACTACGACACCAAAAAGGCGATGATTTCCGAGCTGCGCGTGCCGATCACGGTGGACATGGTCCTGCAAGAGATCAACCGCTACGCCGACAGCGAATTCCGCTACGCCGACAAAAGCGACGAGGTTGCGATTGAGACCATGGTGCGTGATTTCGGCCGTCAGGAAGAGGCGAAGAAACGGTATTTGGAGGGGAAGGCATGAGTTTCTATGCCGGAACCGTCAGCGTCGCGGTTTTTCTCATTTGTTTTTGGGTGCCATCCTGGGAAACACTTTCTGAGAGAAAGGGGCATCTTGCAATCAAGCGTTTTGTTGCGGGTGCTGTGGCCGTGGCGATCGGTGTCATATCGATTCAATTTGTTTTTGAGGCGCTTGAGCTGACTTATGTCGGGCCAGGGGATCGTGTGTTTCTGGTGATCGCTGCAATGCTTTGCGCGATGCCACTGCTGGCCATTCGGATTGCGCAATTGAGCGTGCGCGAGCGTCGCTTACTGTCTGATGGGGGCGAGAATTGAGCGAGTTTTTCGAAGGGATGTTCACACAACAGATGTGTCCGCAGACCAGCGCGGCTCTGCCGCGCAGCCCCCTCCCTTCCCCCCATGGGGAGGGGGCTTGGGTGGTGATCGGAAAGTTTGGTCAAGTGTCTGCCGATTTCCGAGTCAATTCTCGTGCTGCGCGGATCACTACCGTTGCGGAAGACAGGAGGCGTTATGAAGAGATTGATTGAAAAAGGCCTGATGTTTGGCAATTTGGTCCATATCTCCAGCCCGGCCCTGATCGAACGCTATAACCGTGCGCTCGGGCATCTGAGCGGCAAGGCCACGCAGTTGAGTGACTTTCACGTCGATATCTCAGGCTTTTCGCCGGAGGTGGGGGAGGAACTGGGTGACCCGCTCTACCTTAATCCCAATGGGGTCAATCGGCAGTTCATTCTGCTCACGACCGAGCAGAAGCGGGCGCCGCTCTTGAATGTGAAATTCTCGACCTCGCGGGATATTCTGCGGCAGTTCATCGAGGACAACGAAAGTCAGCTCTTTGCCCTGACGGCCACGGATGCGGTGGCGGGTGAGCTGGTGAATTCGGTCTTCAAGATCCGCTCGACGCGCGATCTGTTTGATCTGAAAAGCGTCGAGGTTGAGGCCGATACAGTGGGCGGGACGCTCAAGACCGCGACGCAGTTGGCGAATATGGTCGAGCGGTTCAAGACCGAGGAAGACGCCTGGTTTGATGATGTGCTGATCGCCGACATGATCGGGGCGGCCAAGCAGACGGGCGATGTGACCCGCAACCCGGTGCACTTGAGCCAGGGGACGTTTGAACAGGGCGCGTTCTGGACGGCGCATTATGGTGGCATGTATCTGTTCACCGACCTGGACCATCCGGCGGTGATCGTGAGTGGCGAGAAGCCCGACGAAGAGCTGCCGATCAAATATGTCTTTGACCTGAGCGACCGGAACAGGATCGCCAAGTTTCTGGACTACAACGAATTGGCCGAACCCATCGTCAAGGCGCGTGGTGTGGATGCAGCGGCGATCTTGCAGCAGAAGATGGATTTCATCACCATCGACACGGCGGCCAATGCGGGTATCGACCTGAGCGAGCTGGGGCGCAGCGACATGCGGCGGCTGGCGCGACGGCATGTGGATGAATTGCCCGAGGTGTATCACGGGCTGTCACAACTGATGTCCTGGGCCAAGTCCGGTGGCAGCTGGCCGCGCATCAGCTCGGACCATCCGGCGTATTTCTATACCCTGCGCGCTGCCGATACGCCGCACCGCGATCTGGTGAACATGCTGCTGGCGGAACTCTGCCCGCTGGACGTGCGTCAGCTGTTCATTTGCCACAAGGAACTGTTCTATCGCACCTATGCGGGCTGGCCCGAGACCAAGAAGGCCTATGTTGCTGATTTCCTTGAGCAGGAGTATCAGGTGGACAAGGCAGGCGCGCGCGAGGCGCTGTTTGGGCACGAGCCGGATATGGACGGCGAGACGCGCGTCGATGATCTGATCGAGCGCGTTGGACCCTGGGGCGCAGTAAGGAGGCCGTAAATGATCGTGATGTTGCGGTTGATGATCCCGCTTCTGATTGTCCTGACGGTGATCTATGTGATCGTGTCGATCTATTCCCGACGTGTGCGGCGCGGAAAGCTGGAAGCGCATTGGGACAAAAAGGGCATGACGGGTGATCGCGAGGCGTTCATTCAGCGCGGGCTGAAGAAATACGATGGCTCGTTCCGGCGCAAACTGATCCTGGGTGTGTATGTTGTCCCTTTGGGGATCATTGCATTCCTTGTTTACTATTCGAACTTTATGTGAGGGCCTGATCCATGGCTTACATCAAATGGGCGTTCATCATCCTGTTCTGGGGCACTGTGGTGGCTGTTCTGCACTACACTCTGCCGCAGCATGATGTCGTTCGTGTCAGCGACACTTATGAAAAGCGGATCGACCCGGGCGAGAACAGCCTGTTCTGGGCCGCACAGGATGTGGGCAGCGACACCACGACATCGAACCGGGACGTGTTCTTCATCCAGACCCGCAAGGCCAACGGCAAAGTCATGGTCTATCGCAACGAAGACACCGGCTGGAGCTGGCCGCCCTATTTCAAGGTGACATCGTCGAACCTGCAGGCCGAGGCAGCGGACCTTAAATCATCCGAGGCCGACCCGAAATGGGCTGTGATCCGCCACTATGGCTGGCGGAACGAATTCATGTCGATCTTTCCCAATGCCGTCAAAATCTGGCGCGTGGACGGGCCCGAAGTGCGCATCATCCCGTGGTTCAACATCATCTTCCTGATCTTCTTCGCAGCCATCGGCTGGGCGCTTTATGTCCGCTGGCGGCGCTTCCGTCAGGCGCGGATCGACCCGATGGTCGAAAGCGTCGAGGACAGCCTTTATGCCGCCGGCGATGCCATCGACGAAAAGCGGGGCCGGTTCCGCAAATGGCTGGACAGTTGGAAGTCCTGACTGGTTGATCCCAAGCGCCACGGCCTTCCGTGGCGCTTTTTTCATGTCGGTGAAATGGTTGAAACAGGTCGTAGCTTACATATCTTCTATATATTGTCTTATATGACAGTAATTAGGAGAATGATTATGCCCGTTTTAAGTTTCAACCAATCAACGCGCACCGTTTTTGCGATGTCTGTGGGCGTGGCCCTGTCGGCGCAAGCGGCTCTTGCTGACAAGGTCGAGGATGCAAAGGCGCTGGTGGACAGTTTCTACTCGAACCTGATCAGCGAGAACTACCCGCCGATGATCAACATGTTCATGCCGAATGCGACGGCCCAGTACACGACCAAGTATGGCTATGGCCTGCCTGACGACGTGTTCAACTTCACCCGTGAAGAAGTACAAGCCTATGCCGATATCGAGATACCCGAAGAGTACCTGGAGTACTTCAAGGACTACAAAGAACTGGACCGCAGCTATTCCATTTTGAGCGCGACAGAGAACGGAGAGTCTGTCACGGTCACAGGCCAAGCTGTTCAGACCTATGAGATGAAGAACTACAAAGGCCAGAACATCCAGACGGATACGTTTGTGGTCAAATTTCCCGAGGGCGTCGAGACCCCGTTGATCGCGGACTACAAGGGCGTGCTGACGTTCAAGTAAGGGTCTGGATCAATCCGCAAACAAATGCTCGGTCTGCGCCAGGCGCAGACCTTGCTCCCATGAAATCGACAGGAACTCGGACAGCTTTTCGGCGTTTTCCTCGGGCTGGGCTGTCTCGCGCATGCGCACATACCGGGCAAAGCCTGCGTCGCGGATGCGGTCGCCCTCATACGCCAGATCGTTGCGGATCGTGGGCAGCAGCCGTTCCAGTGTTGCTTGCGGGGTGCGTTCGCCAGCAAGCCCCACGCGGTGTGCGTGACCGATCAGGTATTCGTCGGTGAACTTGCACTCGATCTCCAACATGCGGGTGACCGAACGGTCCGAAAAGAAGTCGTGCATCAGGTCAAGGTTTGATGGATCCATGCAGATCACCAGCCGGTCGGTGTCATAGTATTCAAACAGCATCCGCATCAATGCGCGGCGGTGACGGGTGCGCTTTTCCAATGTCGCCTGAATGCCGCCAAGGTCCGGTAGTGGCGCGCTTTCTTCATTGAAAAGATATTCGATGGTCGGCACGTTCATCACATGCCGGATGTGTTCCAGCAGTCGCTTGGCCACGTGCCATTTCTTGCACACCACGATCATCAACTCGCGCTCTCGGCCCAGGGAGCTTTCGGTCTCCCAAAAACGCATGCCGAACCTGCGACCGATCCGGCCACGTCCGGTCAGAAACTTGAACAGGCTGCGCCCCTCGTTCGAGATCTGGAACTGTACGTCATAAGCAGCATAGAGACGACCCAGTCGTGATTTGAGCTCTTTTGCCTCGGGGCTGATCTTGCGTGCGAACAGGAAATCCTGGCTGAGCAGCAGGTCGTAGTGGTCATTGTAAAAAGTGACCGGCATCCCGTAGTCCGAGAACATGAGAAAGGTCAGCGTGCGGCTGTCAATCTCGTCCTCTGGGATCAGGTGACGGACGAGGGTTTGAAAGAACGTCTCGTCCGGGATCCATGTGGTGGCAAAGAACCGCATGACATCACGGCGTGTTCGGGTGAACTCCAGAATCCATTCGATCGTGCGGCGGCGCAGGCACCACCATTGGCTTCCGATCATGATCTGGATGTCGTGGGGAATTTCGCGTGTCCAACCCAACCGTTTTTGCAGGTTGAACATGGCATAGAAGCGCTTTTTCTGGGTCCGTTCGTTGAACCAATGGCGATAGATCAGCCGTTCTTCTTTCCAGCCGGTCTTGATCCAGTCGCTTTCGAAGTAATCAAAGCTTTCGACAAAGTCCTTGTCGTTGTCGTCCAGAAACTGATGCGCGTATTCGGCAGTTTTGATGGCCATGCAGTCGCCCGACAGCATGTAGAAATGCGTGGCTCGCGGAAATTCGTCTGCCGCCGCCTCGATCGCATAGAGCGTGGCCTGAACAAGAGACCATTCCCCCCAACCGCATTTGATGCGCTTGCGCGCAAATGTGACGTTTGGGTTGTCAGACAGGGCCGTCTTGATTTTGCGAAAATGCTCGGACTTGGCGCTGGCATCAAAGTGGATCGACATATAGTCGCCGGCCGCAGTGAGCCGCTCGGCCTGCATGATGATGGCATCCGGATCCTTGTGGCACAGCAAGATGTAGGCAATTTTTGCCATATTGGAAACGATGAACCCTTGTTTCTGCCCTTTGTTTACCCTGTTAAAGATGAAGACCGATTGAATAAACAGGGTTTATTTGGTTTTTTGAGGCAAAGACGCCTGTGGCTTAAGCTAGGGCGAAATGGGGTACGGAGGCAAGGCAGATGGGTTTTCCAGGCACCTGGATGACGGAAAGTGAAAGTGTTGTGTATCGAGTGGTGCCGAAATGTGCCTGCTCGACCATTGGTCAGATCATGTATTATTCGGATCATGGCGAATTTTTTGACGGGGACATCCACGACGCCAAAGGCGGCATGCACAAATGGGCGCTTGATGAAAGCCAAGGGCCCATCACGCGCAATGTACAGGCGCACAAATCATACGCCTTCACCTGTGTGCGCAACCCTTACACTCGCATCCTGTCGTCCTTCTTTGACAAGATTTGCGGCATCCAGCGCAACGGCAAACGGTATCGCGGCAATCTGGTGCCGACGCTGATCTACAAATACGGGATCGAAGTCGGCGGCGACGACGGCAAGCAGGAATTCGACCAGATCAAGAGCTTTCGTCGGTTCCTGCTGTTTGCCCGTGACACCATCCGCTGGCGCCGCCCTATGGACCCGGACATTCATTGGTCCGCGATGTCGGGCCATGTCTCAACCTTCATCGCCAACGGTGGGCGCTATGACAACATCGTTTGGACGGAACAGTTCAACGACGGCATGCAGGACGTGCTGAACAACATCGAAACCCCGGTAAAGGTGGATCTGGGGCAGATCCCAAGGTTCAACGAATCCGAAGGCCATGGGCCCAAGCGCGCCCACCCGGTGGAGGATTACTTCGACGATTTGTCGATGCACCTGGTGTACGAGATCTACAAACGGGATTTCGAGCTGTTCAAATACGACTTCGAAAATCCCGCCAACAAGATGCCGGTCGATCAGATCGACCTGGATGAGGTGCACGCCAAACTGTCGTAACCGCGTGCGCCAGGATCAGACGCGCCGTGCCACCAGATACCGGCTGGGCGGCACGGCTGGATAGTTGCCAGTCTCAATGATCTCGAATCCGGCAGCCATGACCTCGTGCTCCAGTTCTTCGATCGTAAGGGAGCGTACAAAAGGCGCCTTGCCGAGCAACTGCATCAGCGGAATGGCAAGTTTCATGATCCGCAGGCGCAGAGGCAGGCCCTTGGCGTTCAGGCAGACAGATTTCGAAATGAACAGCCCGCCGGGTTTGATCATCTGGTGGATGTGTTTCAGATCCTCGGTCAGATTGGGCAACAAGTGCAGCAGGTTCAGGGCCAGAACTGTATCATAAGGCGTGCCCGCCAACTGCGGATCAGATACATCCGCTGCAATGAACTCCACATTGGTCACTCCTTGGTCGGTGGCCTTGGTACGGCCGATTTCGGTCATCTTTGGGGACAGGTCGCTGGCGACGTAACGCGTCACGCTGGGGGCCAGCAGCAACGCGGTGGATCCGGTGCCCGCGCCCAATTCCAGAACGTTGTCATCAGCACCCAGATAGGACCGGGTGCGCTCCAGCGTGTATTCATAGGCTTCGACGTCTTTTATGGGGGATTTGGCATAGCGTTCGGCAATGCCATCCCAGAATGCAGTCGCTTGGGTCATGTTGCGATCTCCTTTGAGTGTCTCATAACCCATGCGAAAACCATTGGTGAATTGCCCAAATCCGTTCACCTGCTATACACAAACGCATGAATTGGCAGGGCGTCTCATTTGACTGGTCCCACGTGCGGGCCTTTCTGGCGACGGCGGAAGAGGGGTCTTTGTCCGCCGCGGCGCGTGTATTGCGCCAAACCCAACCCACTGTCGGGCGCCAGATTGCGGCTTTGGAACAAGCTTTGGGCGTTACGCTCTTTGAACGGTCTGGCCGCTCGGTGGCGTTGACCGAGGCGGGAAGAGAGATGCTGAGCCACGCCAAATCCATGCGCGAGGCGGCGATGCACCTTTCGTTGGTGGCCAGTGGCCAATCTCAGTCCATCGATGGCACCGTGCGCATCACCGCGTCCGAGGTGTTTTGCACCCATGTCATGCCTCATGTGTTACTGCGCCTGCGCGAGGTTGCCCCCAAGCTTGAGGTCGATGTGGTATCGGCCGATGACCTGCGCGACCTGCAGATGCGCGAGGCGGATATCGCCATCCGTCATGTCCGCCCCGAACAACCCGAACTTTTTGCGCGTCTGGTGACAGAGACGACGGCGCACCTCTACGCAGCGCCCAGTTATTTGGCCGAACGGGGACGGCCCAATTCAGTTGCGGATCTTGCGCGGCACGACTTCATTTCATTTGGCGACATTTCTCGGATGATCGAGTTTTTTGCCGAACAGGGTGTCGAGTTGTCGTCCGAGAACTTTCGCGTTGGGTCGACATCGGGCAGCGCCGCCTGGGCCATGGTCGAGCAAGGACTGGGCCTTTCGCTGATGGCAGATCAGGTCGCGCGGCGTTGTCCTGGCGTAGAGCGGGTGGTGAGCGCATTGGAACCGGTGCGTTTTCCAATCTGGCTGACCACCCACCGCGAACTTCACACCTCGCGTCGCATACGATTGGTGTTTGATTTGCTGGCTGATTTCCTGTCCAAGGACGCCGCGTAAATCGCCAACCCCTTGTCAGTCCGATCCAGGCGGGGTACGGCGCCCGGCAGATCAATCAGAGCGGTTACCATGTCCGAGTTCATTTCCACCCTCAGCTGGCCCGACGCCATTGGCACGCTTGGCACCCTGATCATCGCATTTGCCTATTTCGCCACCCAGATGCGTTACTTGAACTCGGATGACTTGCTGTTTCCGGTGGTCAACCTGCTTGGCGCACTGCTGCTGATCTATTCGCTCAGCCACAACTTCAACCTCGCTTCGGTGTTGATGGAAGGGTTCTGGATCATCATCAGCATCGTGGGCATTGTTCAGAACCTGCGCACGCGCCCTTCTAGCTGACATTCCATGCAAGACCCGCTTGCGCCGGGACGCTTGCGCGCCTAAATCTGGCCCCCATGGCCAAGCAAAAGACAGATCCGAACTACAAGGTGGTTGCCGAAAACCGGCGAGCCCGTTTCGACTATGCGATCGAGAGCGATCTCGAATGCGGCATCATGCTCGAAGGGTCCGAGGTCAAGTCGATGCGTGTCGGCGGAACCAATATTGCCGAAAGCTATGCCACAGTGGACGATGGTGAACTGTGGCTCGTGAACTCCTACATCGCGCCTTATGAGCAGGCCAAGATGTTCAAGCACGAAGAACGGCGGCGGCGCAAATTGCTCGTCTCGCGCAAGGAACTGTCGGATCTGTGGAACGCAACACAGCGCAAGGGGATGACCCTGGTGCCACTGGTTCTGTATTTCAATCACCGGGGCCGGGCCAAGATCAAGATCGGCATCGCCAAGGGCAAGAAGAACCACGACAAGCGCGAAACCCAGGCCAAGCGCGATTGGTCGCGTCAAAAACAGCGCCTGCTCAAGGATCACGGCTGACCGCCAAGGTTGGCCGGGAATTCCGGACTTGTCTCACCGCTCGCTCAAGGGCAGTCTGCCTGCATTTTGCAGGTCATTTACTTATGCATATTTCCAACCGGGCAGAACCGTCACGGCCCCCGGATCAGGACGATGATGTTCTGGACCGAATTTATGACGTCGCCCTAAACCCCGACCGTTTCGAAGAACTGGTGGATTTCTGGCAATCCCGCTTTGATGCAGCAGCTGTTGCGATGGACCTCCCGTATTTGGGCCGACACATGGAACGGGCCGAAGAGTTCCTCGAGCGTCTGGACGATCCGACCGACGAATTGACAGCCGTCCTGAGCCGCTTTGAACAGGTCGCGGCTTTTGCGATCGGCGCAGACCTCAGGGTGATGCAGGTCAATGAAGCCGCCCATCAACAGTTTGCATTGACCGTCGGGTCCAACGTCAAGCAACTGCCGTTTCATGGTGATGATTGCGATGTGATCCAGCATCGGGTGCTGCGACTATTCAAATCTGGTGACCCTCAGGGTTGTCTGTTGCGGGTGCGTGGGGCGGACAAGGGCCAGATTGTCGTCGTGCATTTGGTTCCGATCCATGTGGCACAGCATGAGCGGCTGGTTCTGGTTACGACCTCGATGTTGGCGTGGCCCCTGGGCGTCGAACGCGCCCTGCGCGCGGCTTTTGGACTGACAACGGCCGAGGTTGAAGTTGTTCGGCATCTGACGATGACAACCAGTTTGCAAGAGGTCGCTGATCTGCGTGGGCGGGCCATCGCGACGGTGCGAACCCAGTTGAAAACGATTCTGCACAAGACCGAAACCAAGTCTCAGGTCGAGTTGGTGCGGCTGGTCCTGTCCATGACGGCCTTGGCGCCCCCTGCAACGCCGACCTTGGACACCAATCCACAGTTCCAGATGCTCACCCTGCCGGATGGGCGCCGGATGCAGTACCGGACGTTTGGCGCTCGCTCTGGCACGCCCTTGGTCTTTTGGCCGTCGGATTATGGTTTTCACGTCTGGCCCAGCCGGGCCGAGGCGGCAGCGATCCGCATGGGGTTGCGGGTCATCGTCCCTGTTCGAGGGGGCTATGGCGCGTCTGACCCGATCCCTGCCGACGTGGATGTGACGCAGGCCATAGTTCAGGATGTGGCCCATTTGTTGGGCGAGCTGCAGATCGACAGATGCGCGCACATGGCCATCGGTATCGACTTTGTTCTGGCGCTGCGTTTTGCCGAGCAATTCCCGCACCGATCACGCGGGATTACCGCCTGTTCCGGGGTGTTGCCTGTGCATGGGGATATGCAGTTGGCCCGCATGGACAAATGGCATCGCTTCATTTTGGCGACCGCGCATTTCTCGCCCCGATTGCTACCCTTCTTTGTCAAAGCGGGGTTCCTGATGGCACGTCGTCAGGGCAAAGAGGCCTTTGTACGCGCAGTGTTCGGCGGCTCGAAGGCTGATATGGACACATTCGCCGATCCGGGTGTGCGGCAAGCTATCTTGCAGGGCACGGATTTGACCCTGTCCCAGGATCATTCAGCGCATGAGATGTTCGCACGGCTGACGGCCTATCAGATGACGCAGGATTGGGGGCGATGGTTGGCCTCTGTTCGCGGCACGGTTCCGATTTCGTTTCTATGCGGTTTGCAGGACACCCAGGTGCCGCAGGAAACCTTGGCCGAATATCAGCGGGCTTATCCCTGGATCAATTTCCAGCTTTTCCCTGATGCCGGACGTTTGGTGTTCTTTCGCCATTGGCAGGCGGCGCTTTCCAAAGTGACAGATTTCGAAAAGTGAGGCCCTTACCCCATTTGGGATATGCCAACCGGCTTGGATTTTCGCAGGGTTGGCAGGCATTTTTTTGGGTATTGATATGATTGGCTTTGAATATTGGTTGGACGTCGACGTGCTGTGCCGCGTCGCCGGAGTATTTGGATTCTTCTGTTACATCGGCGGTTTTGCAGCGTTGCAATTGCAATGGATCAACGGCGAGGGGCTGCTCTATTCGGCAAGCAAGGTGGCAGGTGCGGTGTTGGTGTTGATCAGCCTGACAGTCGACTTCAACCTGTCTGCGGCGCTGATCCAGGTCAGCTTTCTGGGTATCGGTATTGTGGGTCTATGCCTGCGGTTTCGGCGTGACAGCAAACGGGATTGGTATGGGTCGGGGCAGCAATGATCTCCCAGTGGAAAGAGGGGCGGCAATTGGGCCGCCCCGCCGGTTTCAGTAGGTGCGCTTGATATCGGAATAAGCCCCGCGCAGTTGCAGGGTCACCGTTAGCGGTGCACTGGTGCGATTGCGAAAGAACCAGCCGTGGTTGCCGGTAAAGGCGGCCTTGATGGTGCCTGTCTCACTCTCCACTCCGCGGCCCTTTTTGTACGAGATCGACTTGCCACTGCCATCCCCGTGCAGGTCGTAATTCACGCGCCCGTCTGAGGTGTACCAGCGATATTCGGCACTCGCCCCTTGGTCCATCACCAGTTTCCATTCGGCGCCTTGGCCTGGCGTCAGCTCAAAGCTTAGCTCGTCCAGCCAAACCTCGGTCTCTTGCGCGTGAGCGGCAGAGATGAACAAATCCAGAAGGCTCGATTGGTCCTGTTCGGCGGCTTGACGGTCCTGTTCCGCTTCATCCGCCAGCTGTGATTTGATCTCTCCCATCTCGGTCAGGCCCAGAACGCGCCCCAATCGGGTGGGGTCGATGCCGTATTCGGCAGGCAGGACGATGGTGATCAGGATGACTGCGGCCGCTGCGGCCGCGATGAGGGTGGATTTCAGCAGTTGTGCGCTGCTTGGCAGCTCTGCGGGGTTTGGTTTTTCTGCGTTGTACATTGGATATCTCGATGTTCGGGTTAAGAAGACAGGACAAGACCGGTGAGCTGGTAGCCCATCAGGACAAACCCAGCGGTCATCATCACGACGTTGGCGGTATAGGCATGAGCCCAGAAGCTGGCGCTGCGGCGCCAGTAGCCCATGACAATCAAGATCAGCGACAGCGCCAGAACCTGCCCGATCTCGACCCCTACGTTGAAGGCCAATAGGTTGGGCAAAAGCCCGTCCTGCGCGATGTCGTAGTCCAGGATCTTGGTGGCCAATCCCAACCCGTGGAAAAAGCCGAAGATGAGCGTGGCTAGCTTGGTGTTGGGCTGAAACCCAAACCAGCGCTGATAGGCGCCCAGATTGTCCAGCGCTTTGTAGACGACAGACAGGCCGATGATGGCGTCGATTAGATACGCGTCGACGTTCCAGCCGAACCAGACGCCCAACAGCATGGTTGTGGAATGCCCAAGGGCAAAGAGGCTGACATAGATGGCGACGTGTTGCATCCGGTACAGAAAGAAGACGACACCGAACAGAAACAGTATGTGGTCGTATCCCGTCACCATGTGTTTGGCGCCCAGATAGGCAAAGGGGATGAGTTTGACGCCCCAGATTTCCTGGATGTAGCCGGCATCGCCGGGCGTCACGTTATGGGCGGCGGCCATACTGGCGCTGAGCCATAGCGCGGCCAGGCCGAGCAAGGTTGCAATGACGCGCGAACGCCATCCAACCCCGCCAAAGGGATTAGAAGTCATGATATGCTCCAAGAGTTGAGTGTTGAGGTTTCGATAAGGGAAACGTCAGACTCTTGGAGGCCGCTCCAGCGATGGTCGCATGTTCCACGCCACCAGGGACGGGGTCATAAGGGTTTCTTTGACACGAGGGGAGAAGGGCGCAGGCATGTCACTGAGGATTGCCAATACCGGATTGTGGTCGTGATCGGCAACGTCATGGCTGTGCCCATGCGCCGACCACAGGATGTCTGACACCGGGTCATGCGCATGTCCGTGATCGTGGATCTGCGCCGCGAGTTCGGGTTCGAATTGGGGCAGGTGCTTGGCAATCCCCGTCAGACCTTGCAGCAGAATCGCAACCGTCAGGACGGCAACAAACAGGAACTGCAACGTGTAGATGGGTCTGCGCATGACCGATACTCGATTGGGTTTTTCCTGACATATCCCCCCTAGGGGGATGGGGTCAAGAATGCAAAGGTCGCATTTTGGAGCAAAACCACCCCACAGAGACGGTTCTCATGTCGCATCGTCCCGTGCTGGACTTGCGCCAGATTTCCTGCGGGTATACGGACATTCTAGCGCATAGGGGAGGCATGTATGACCGACGATCCGAAAACACTTGTATCCACCAGCTGGCTGGCCGATCACCTCAAGGATCCGGACCTGCGGGTGCTGGATGCGTCCTGGTATTTGCCGACCGAGAATCGCGACCCGCATGCCGAGTATCAGGCTGCGCATATTCCGGGTGCCAGGTTCTTTGACATCGACGATATTTCCGACCGTCGTTCGGACCTGCCGCATATGGTGCCGCCGGTGGAAAAGTTCATGTCGCGGATGCGGGCCATGGGCGTGGGTGATGGGCATCAGGTTGTCGTCTATGACGGTGCTGGCCTGATGTCAGCGGCGCGTGTTTGGTGGCTGTTCAAGCTTATGGGGCAGGACAATGTTGCCGTTCTGGACGGTGGACTGCCCAAATGGCAGGCCGAGGGCCACGAGATTGAGGATCTGCCGCCTGTTGTGCGAGACCGCCACATGACCGTCCGGGTGCAGAACCATCTGGTCCGCGATGTGACCCAAGTGTCAGCGGCTGCAAAGCTCGACGATCACGAAATCATCGACGCGCGGTCTGCACCCCGGTTCCGGGGCGAGGCAGCTGAGCCGCGCGAAGGCTTGCGTTCGGGCCATATTCCCGGCTCGAAAAACGTGCCGTTCAACACGTTGTTGAATAAGAACGGGACGATGAAATCCCCCGATCAGTGCCGCGAAGTGTTCGAAGCCGCCGGGGTCGACCTGTCGAAACCCGCCATCACCACCTGCGGATCAGGCGTGACCGCTGCCGTTCTGGCGCTGGCCCTGCACCGCTTGGGCAAATCCGATTACTCGCTTTATGACGGCTCCTGGGCTGAATGGGGTGCCTTCCCAACCCTGCCCGTCGCAACCGGAGAGAACTGATGTTCGAAAACCTCAAAGCGCAGCCAGCAGACAAGATCCTGGCGTTGATGCAAGCCTATCGCGAAGACCCGCGTGACACAAAGATCGACTTGGGTGTCGGGGTTTACAAGAACGCCGAGGGCGTGACCCCGGTGATGCGTGCGGTCAAGGCGGCCGAGCAGAAGATCTGGGAGGAGCAGGAATCGAAATCCTACGTCGGTCTGGTCGGCGATCCGGCCTATTCGGATGCAATGATCAAACTGATCCTGGGCGACGCCGTTGCGCGTGAAAACGTGGGCGCTGCAGCGACCCCCGGTGGCACGGGTGCCTGCCGTCAGGCCTTTGAGTTGATCCAGATGGCCTCGCCAGAGGCGCGCGTGTTCGTGTCGAACCCGACGTGGCCCAATCATATCTCGATCCTGAACTATCTGGGCATGGAAACCGTGCCTTACCGCTATTTCGACAGCGAAACCCGTGGCGTCGATTTTGACGGCATGATCGAGGATCTGAAAACCGCCAAAGCGGGCGATGTGGTGCTGCTGCACGGCTGCTGCCACAACCCGACCGGCGCGAACCTGAACCTTGTACAGTGGCAAGAGGTCGTCGACCTTATCAACGCCCAGAACCTGGTTGCGATGGTCGACATCGCCTATCAGGGCTTTGGCGACGGTTTGGAAGAGGATGCGCAAGCTGTGCGTCTGGTGGCCTCGTCGGTCAAGGAATGCCTGATCGCAGCCTCCTGCTCCAAGAACTTCGGTGTTTACCGCGAGCGTACTGGCCTGTTGATGGCGGTGTCCAACGACAGCAGCCAAACTGCGCTGAACCAGGCGACGCTGGCGTTCCTGAACCGCCAGAACTACTCCTTCCCGCCCGATCACGGTGCGCGCATTGTGACCACCATTCTGAACGACGACGCCCTGCGCGCGGATTGGATGGCCGAGCTGGAAGACGTGCGCGTGTCGATGCTGGGCCTGCGTCAGCAGTTGGCGGACGAGCTGCAGCGTTTGACCGGTTCGGACCGCTTCAGCTTTATCGCGCAGCACCGTGGCATGTTCTCGCGTCTGGGCACCACGCCCGAGTTGGTCGAGAAGCTGCGCGCCGAGCATGCGATCTACATGGTGGGCGACAGCCGCATGAACATCGCAGGTCTGAACGCACAGACCGTACCGATCCTGGCCAAGGCCATTGTTGACGCTGGGGTTTGATGTTCGGCGACGACCGGCATTAATCTGCCAAAAATGATGAAGAAGCCGCCTGTTTTTACATCAGGCGGCTTTTTTTGTTCCCAAATCTATGGCAACGGCTGGCCATCGCTCCCTGATTTTCACCTGCCGCGCCATGACCAGTATCCGATTTGCCCTTTCGCTTGTTTTGAGCCTTGTTCTGGTCGCGTGCGCAAGCAGTTATGACCGTACAAAAGTGACACCGACCGCCGAGACTTATGAGCGGTTCTATCCGTCGGCGGCCTCGCCCGATGTGCGTCAGTTCGAAGATGGCGGTCGCGCGGCGCTGGTGGTGCTGCAAGAGCATCTGCAACCGACACTGGCTCAGGTGCCTGGCGGTCGCGGGTTGAACATCTTGGCGCTTTCGGGGGGTGGGCAGCATGGGGCGTACGGTGCGGGTGTGCTGAACGGTTGGACAGCCTCGGGGACACGGCCGGACTTTGATATTGTCACAGGGATATCAACGGGTTCTTTGATCGCTCCATTCGCCTTTCTGGGCTCGGGTTACGATGCGCGGCTCAAGCGGTTCTACACGCAAACAACCACGCGGGACGTGGCCCGGCTGGATGTGGCGGGCGCGCTCTTTGGGCGTGGGTTCCTGGGCAAGACGACCCCCTTGCGCGCGGCGATCGAGCGTGAGCTGACAGATGATCTGATCACTGCCATTGGTGCCGAGCACCGCAAGGGGCGCCGCCTGTTGGTGGGCACGACCAACATCGACGCCGAACGGCCCGTGCTTTGGGATATTGGGCAGATGGCGCAGATCGAAACACCGCAGGCGCGCACCCTGATCCGCGATGTGATCCTCGCCTCGGCGGCCATCCCGGTTGTTTTCCCGCCCATCACCATCGAAGTGACAGATGGCGATATCCGCCGCGAAGAGTTGCATGTGGATGGCGGGCTGACGCGCGAGGTGTTTGTTTATCCCCCCGGCCTTCCCATGGGGCAGATGCTGCGTCAGGCGGGGTTGAACGGGCGAGACAACACCATTTGGCTGATCCACAACAAGACGCTGGAACCCACGTTCGAACCCTTGCCAGGTAACGCCGCTGCGGTGGCTGATCGCGCGTTCGAGATGCTGATCCGCTCGCAGAGCATTGGGAACATTGAAAGCATTCTGTCGCTTGCGAAACGTGACGGGCTGGCCGCCAACATCACCTATATTCCGCGTGAATTCACGCAAAAGCCAAACGAACCCTTTGACCGCGACTACATGAGCGCTCTGTTTGCGGTGGGTCTGGCGGCAGGCCGCGCACCCGAGGGATGGTTGTATGGCATTCAGGACTGGACGATCGAAGACTTTGAATAGGGCGCATGAAAAAGGCCCGAGCCAGAAGGCTCGGGCCGTTGATTTGGAACGGTGACGGATCAGCCGCGCGAGAATTCGGGATAAGCTTCCATCCCCAGTTCTGCCATGTCGAGACCGTTGACCTCATCCTCTTCGCTGACGCGGATACCCAGGGTCGCTTTCAGGATGAACCACAGCACCAGGCTGACGGCGAAGGTGAAGACACCATATGCCACGATACCAGTCAGCTGAGTCATGAGGGTTGCGTCCGAGTTATAGAAGATCACCGCGATGGTGCCCCAGATACCGGCACAGAGGTGAACCGGGATCGCACCCACGACGTCGTCGATCTTGAGCTTATCCAGGAAGGGCACGGCGAAGACCACGATCACGCCACCCACAGCACCGATCCAAAGCGCGCCGAACAGGGTCGGGGCCAGCGGTTCAGCGGTGATCGACACCAGGCCAGCCAGGGCGCCGTTCAGAACCATGGTCAAGTCAGGCTTCTTGAACATCACCTGGGTCAGGATCAGGGCGGTCACGGCGCCAGCGGCCGCAGCCATGTTGGTGTTGGCAAAGATGCGCGATACGTCCGACACGTCACCCACGGTACCCATGGCCAGCTGCGAGCCGCCGTTGAAGCCGAACCAACCCAGCCACAGGATGAAGGTACCCAGAGTGGCCAGCGCCAGGTTCGAACCCGGGATCGGGATGACCTTGCCGTCTTTGCCGTACTTGCCGATACGCGGGCCCAGCACGATGGCGCCTGCCAGAGCAGCCCAGCCACCGACCGAGTGCACAACAGTCGAACCGGCGAAGTCCTGGAAGCCCATCGCATCGAGCCAGCCACCGCCCCATTTCCACGAACCGGAAATCGGGTACATCAGACCGGTCAGAACCACGACGAAGATCAGGAAGGGCCATAGCTTGATCCGCTCAGCCAGAGCACCCGACACGATCGACGCGGTCGCGGCCACGAACACCAACTGGAAGAAGAAGTCGGAGCCGACCGAGGCGTAATCCAAAGCCGCGTCCGCCGCCGATACGCCAACCGCGTCCAGCACGGTCGGGCCGCCGATGGCGAAGAAGCCATTGAAGTCGCCGGGGTACATGGTGTTGAAGCCCACGAACCAATACATGATCGCCGCAATCGAATAGAGCGCGATGTTCTTGGTCATCTGCATGGTCACGTTCTTGGAGCGCACCAGGCCGCCTTCGAGCATGGCAAAGCCTGCCGCCATGAAGAAGACCAGGAACCCCGCCATGCAGAACAGCAGCGTGGTCATGATATAGGGGCCGATTTCGTCAAAGCCCGGCGCGGCAGCATCCTGCGCCAGGGCCAGCGACGGCAGGGCAATCAGCGCGGCCGCAGCAGGAAGTGTCTTGAGAAGGTTCATTTCGATTTTCCCTTGGATAAGAGTGTGCGGACGCTTAGAGCGCGTCGTCGTTGGTTTCCCCGGTGCGCACGCGCACGGCCTGTTCGACGTCCAGGACAAAGATCTTGCCGTCACCGATCTTGCCGGTGCGGGCGGTGCTGGAAATGGTTTCGACGATCTGGTCGACCATCGAGGCGGCAACCACGATTTCCAGTTTGATCTTGGGGACAAAATTCACGGCGTATTCCGCGCCGCGGTAGATTTCGGTGTGGCCTGATTGTGATCCAAAGCCCTTGATCTCGGTGACCATCATGCCGCGAATGCCAGCCTCGGTCAGCGCTTCGCGGACCTCCTCCAGCTTGAACGGCTTAATCGTTGCGATGATGAGTTTCACTGTGTTCCCCTCGGTTGAGCAGGCGGTGCCCTGCGTGTCTTGATGACGTGATCAAGACCGTTGCTGCGATGCAGAGAAACCGTGGCGCAGCGGAAATCATGCGAAAATCCGGAAGATTTGCACATTTTTTGCACAAAATGTCGCTTTTGATTAAATCTTGGGCGAACGCTAAAGGGGAATTGAATGTGAATAACACCTCAACACCCGGCGCGCGCCGGGGTATTGTGCCCCAAAAGCCAGAGCCGGGCAGGGTAGAGCATGAGTGATTCAAAGCGGCGCAAACCGCCATTGGTTGCAGACAAACGGTACGGGTCTGCGACGCGGACAAAGGCGACTAAACCGAAGTCCAAAGCCGCTCCTAAAAAGAAAGCTGCCACCAAGAGAACGGCCAGTCGCAAGACCAGCAAGCCATCCCGTAAGAAGGGTGGCGGCGGTGGGATCATCGGCGCGTTGCGCCGGTTCATCGGTTGGGTGTTCGGCTTGATTTGGGGCTTTACCTGGCGCATCGGGATGATCGTTGCGCTGCTGATCGCACTGGCGGTTGGTCTGGTGTACACCACGCTGCCCGATGTGACCGCATTGCTCGATGGCCGGGCGCGGGGGTCGGTGACCATGCTGGACAAGGACGGAAACGTCTTTGCCTGGCGAGGGGATCAGTTTGGCGGTGTTGTGACGACCGAGACTGTGTCTCCCGATCTGAAAAACGCGGTCATCGCGACCGAAGACAAGCGGTTCTATCGCCACTTTGGCATCAGCCCCCGTGGTGTCGCCAGTGCTGTGCGCATCAACCTCAGCGAGGGGCGCGGGCCGTTGTCGGGCCACGGTGGTTCGACGATCACCCAACAGACCGCCAAGCTCTTGTGTCTTGGCGTGCCTTATGACGAGACGCAGTGGGAGTCCGAGAAGGCTTATGAGGACGACTGCCGCCAGGGGTCGCTCTGGCGCAAGATCAAGGAAGCCGTCTATTCGATGGCGATGGAGGTGAAATACTCCAAGGATGAAATCCTGACCATCTATCTGAACCGCGCGTTTCTGGGCGCCGGTGCCCGTGGGTTCGAGGCCGCCAGCCAGCGCTATTTCGGGATATCAGCGGCCGAGGTTGACCCGGCTCAGGCGGCGATGCTGGCGGGGCTTTTGGTGGCACCGACGCGTTATGCTCCGACCAACAATCTGAAACGCTCGCAGGATCGCGCCCGGGTCATTGTGGGGCTGATGGAGGACCAAGGCTATCTGACCACGGCCGAGGCGGATAGTGCGCGTGCCAATCCGGCCGAGCTGTCTGCTGCGGCGGCCGCGCGTGCGGGGGGCTATTTCGCAGATTGGGTGATGTCGAGCGGGCCCGAGTATTTCACCCGCAACACAACCGAAGATGTGATCATCCGCACCACGCTGGATCAGCGCATTCAGACCTCGGCCGAAGAGGCGATGAATTTTGTGTTCCAAGAAAAGGTACGCAAAGGGTCCAAAGCGCAGGCCGCGATCGTGGTGATGTCGGCGGATGGTGCCGTGCGCGGTATGGTCGGCGGTCGCAAGACCCGTGTGACAGGGGCGTTCAATCGGGCGACGCAGGCTTTGCGCCAGACCGGTTCGGCCTTCAAACCCTTTGTTTATGCCACCGCGCTTGAGTTGGGGCATTCACCGCTTGATACGGTGGTGGACGCGCCATACTGCCTGAACATTCCGGGCTCGGGCGAATGGTGCCCCAAGAACTACACCAACAAGCACTATGGCCAGGTGACGCTGACACAGGCGCTCAAGGATTCGCTGAACATTCCGGCGGTCAAAGTGTCCGAAGCGGTGGGGCGCGATCTGGTGCGCAAGGTGGCGGCTGATTTTGGCATCGATAGCGATCTGGCGGCGGGTCCGGCGTTGGCCCTTGGTGCGTCCGAAAGCACGTTGCTGGAAATGACAGGTGCCTATGCTGGTATCCTGAACGGTGGTTCGTCGGTGACACCTTATGGTCTGGTCGAACTGCAGTTGCTTGGCGATGACACGCCGCTGATGGGCACCGGTGGCGGCATCGGAGAGCGCGTCATTCAGACGGCTGCAGCGGAACAGTTGATTTGGATGATGGAAAAGGTCGTCTCCGAAGGCTCCGGTCGACGCGCGGCGCTGCCGGGTTGGCAGGCGGCGGGCAAGACCGGTACGACCCAAGCCGCGCGTGATGCCTGGTTCATCGGGTTCACCGCGGATTATGTTACCGGCGTTTGGATGGGCTATGATGACAATACGCCCCTGTCCGGCGTGACCGGCGGTGGTCTGCCGGCCGAGATCTGGCACGAGACGATGGTGCGCGTGCAGGACGGTCTGGCCCCCAAACCCCTGCCCATGCGCGCGCCGGTCCAGCCCACACGCATCCCGGAACCCAAACGCAACAAGGGTGGCGGTTTGGGGGACGCGGTCGACAAATTGCTCAAGGATATCTTTGGCGGACGCAACTGATCTGCGACGCGTTACTGCGTTCTGCGGTACCGCGCCGAGCCAAAGGCGAGGCGCCCGGCCCAACGGGAGGAGGTGCCCGTCAGGGCATCGACGACGGGCGGGAGCACCCCTGTCTTTGGCAATGCGACGGGAGACCACTCAATACAAAAAAGCCGCCCGAACTCTGGGCGGCCTTTTGTAGTCTCTTACTGGAACAAATCAGCCCGCCTTGGACAGGTCCGAAATCAGCTTGTTCAGATCGCCTTTGCGCCGATCCAGCATGGCACCGATCTCGGTGCGTTCGGTCAACAGCAAGTTCACGCCTTCGATGAACATGTTGTAGAACTTGTCCTTGCCGGATTTGTCCGAGACCAGGAATGTCACATCAAACGGGGCCGAACCCTGCAGTTTGACCAGGCTCTTGATCTCATAGCCTGCCTTGATTTTGCGGGCCGATCTGACGGTCACTTCGCCACCGATGAACTCACGGAACCGACGGCCGTACTTGCGCGAGATATAGCCCTGGAACGCCTTGGTGAAGTTCCGCAGTTGCGCTTGCGACGCTGACCGAGCATCGGCACCCAAGGCATAGCGTGCCATGATCGGCACATCGGCATAGCGCACAAAGATCTTCTCGAAATCCCGCAACATCGCCGACTCGGACTTGCCTGATGCGATCACCTTGTTGATGTCGGCGACAACACTGTTCACCAAGTTCCGGGCACCTGCCTCGGTCAAGGCAAAGGCTGGCAGTGGCAGCGCCGTCATCGAAAATCCGGCCACGGCGGTGGCAACAAAGTTACGGCGGCTCAAAAAATCACTCAGCATAGGGGTCCTCGTAGGGGTCTGACGCATCTGAATATGGATCCGAGTAGGGATCAGCGTATAGGCCAAGATAGGCGTCCTCATCATCGCCTGCCAGTTCGAAGCGGCGGTTTTGCAGATAAATCAGGCGAGCCTGGGCGTAACTGTCGGCGCTTTCATACAAAATCGAATCGACCGTGTCCGAGAACCGACCCCGATCGCCCATGCGACGCACGATTTCGGTGTACAGCCCAAGATTGTCGATCGGACGGGTCGGGGCAAAGTCCAAGGGATTGGTGAACAGGTTGACAACAACTCCCACGGCATCCCGAGTGGTCGATGGGCCGTAAAGGGGCAGCTCCAAATAAGGCCCTTCTCCTACACCCCAGACATGCAGGGTTTCGCCGAAATCGGTATCGACCTGCGGCACCTGGAATTCGGTGGCCGGGTCTGCAAGGCCCGCAAAGCCCACGGTGGAATTGATCAGAAACCGATAGAGCGTAATGGCGGTTTCCTTGGGCTTGCCTTGCAGCAGATAGTCAACGGCCTGACCGGGCAGGGAAATGTTTTCAGCAAACGAGTTGAAGCTGGTCACCATCGGATCCGGAATGATGCTGACATAGCCTTTGGATGCCGGCCGAAACAGGAATTTGTCGACGCCACGGTTGAAGGAATGAATCGAACGGTTGCCGTTTTCATAAGGATCATGAAAGGCACCGTTGGCTTTTTCGACGGTTGTTGTCTGGGCGCAACCAGCAGCGATCAGGGCCAGAGCCATGATGCACAAGCGCAGAGCGGTTCCGGCGAAATTGGTCATTCTATTCGTAATCCATTCAACAAGTTCCGGCCAGATTGCCAAGCCTTGGATATAATCGCAACCAATGTCCCTGACACCAGCAGCGGAACAACGGATTCGATGTGTGTCACTTATGGAACAGGGTTGCATTTAGCTTGCTAAGTGCACCGCGTAAAGCGGTCTTGCTTGTGTTCGGCGCGTTGGCGAGCATTTGCCGGACTTCAACTGCGGGATCACTGATCGGGGATCTGGCATGCTAAATCTGAGTTTCGGGCTTTTCGTGGCTCATGATCCCGGCTAGCGTCCCCCCGATTGCGAATTTCGAAAGGACGCGTGCCATGAGCATCGAAGCAAAACTTGAAAGCCTGGGTGTGACCCTGCCGGACGCGCCTGCTCCGGCGGCCAACTACGTGCCCTTCGTGCAGGTGGGCGACATGGTCTATGTGTCGGGGCAGATCTCGAACGACGAGAACGGCCTGATTCTTGGGAAACTGGGCGAGAACATGGATGTCGAGGCTGGCGCCGCTGCGGCGCGCCGTTGCGCCATCAACCTGCTTGCACAGGTCAAAGCGGCCTGTGGCGGTGATCTGGATCGTCTGGTGCGCGTCGTGAAACTGACCGGATTTGTGAATTCGACCGCTGACTTCACGGCACAGCCTCAAGTCATCAACGGTGCATCCGACTTTATGGTCGAGGCTTTGGGTGACGCTGGTCGTCATTCGCGCTCGGCTGTCAGTGCTGCGGCGCTGCCGTTGGGCGTTGCAGTCGAGATCGAAGGCTTCTTTCAGATCAAATGATCCCGCGATTGCCCCGGGCCTTTCTGGATGCACCCATTGCACACCGTGGCCTGCATGATGTGACCGACGGTCGCCCCGAAAACAGCCGCGCGGCCATCCGCGCGGCGATGGATGCGGGGTATGGCATCGAGATCGATCTGCAGATGACATCCGACAGTCAGGCGATGGTGTTCCATGACTATGACATGGGGCGGCTCACTGGTACGCCAGGTGCCATTCGTCTCGTATCGTCCGACCAGGCGCGTGCGACGACCCTTTTGGGGGGCAAGGATGAGTACATCCCCAGCCTGTCCGAAGTGCTCGAAATGGTGGGCGGACGCGCTCCCTTGCTGATCGAGCTCAAGGACCAGGACGGAGCAATGGGCACGGCCATCGGACCATTGGAGCAGGCCACGGCCTCAGCACTTGCTGGGTATCAGGGGCCTGTTGCGTTGATGTCGTTCAACCCAAACAGCGTTGAGTTGCTGGCTGATCTTCTGCCCGATGTTCCGCGTGGTATCGTGACCAGCGCCTATGACCCCGCTGAATGGCCCCTGTCGCAGGCGGTTTGTGATCATCTGCGGGACATTCCCGACTACGACCGAACGCGCTCCTGTTTCATCAGTCACGAGGTCGAGGATCTCACTCGCCCGCGTGTGGCCGAGCTCAAAGCCGCGGGCGCGGATATCTTGTGCTGGACCAGCAAGTCCGCGCAGCAGGATCGCGAAGCGCGGCTGGTCGCGCAGAACGTGACATTCGAAGGCTATCTTGCCCAAGCGCCGGGTTGATCCGCGCGCCCCCGACCACAGATAAAGAGGCAAAGCAGGAGGGGTCATGGATCAGGCGCAGATCGAAATTCAGGTTTTGGGATCGCTGTCGCAGATATCCGCGCAGGATTGGGACGCCTGCGCCTGTCCCGAGGCAGTAGATGGTGGGCGCCCGATGGATCCGTTCACCACGCACCGGTTTCTGAGTGCACTGGAAGAGAGCGGTTCGGTTGGGGCAGGCACCGGATGGCAGCCGCAGTATCTGACGGCGTATCTGGATGGCATGATGATCGCTGCCGCGCCGCTTTATGCCAAGTCGCACAGCCAGGGCGAGTACATCTTCGACCACAATTGGGCCCATGCGTATGAGCGCGCCGGTGGGCGCTACTACCCCAAACTGCAGGTCGCCGTGCCGTTCACCCCGGCCACGGGGCGGCGGTTTCTGGTGCGTCCGGGATATGAAGGGGTTGGTCAATCGGCACTGCTGCAGGGGATGGTGCAGCTGGCCGCCGACAACAACGTCTCAACCGTGCATGTCACCTTTTGCACCGAGGCCGAGGCCCAAGTGGGCCAGGAAATCGGCCTGATGCACCGCACCACGCAGCAGTTTCACTGGCTCAACGATGGCTATTCGGATTTCGATGACTTCCTGGCTGCGCTGTCCTCGCGCAAGCGCAAGACACTGCGTAAGGAACGGCGACAAGCCAACGACTTTGGTGGCACGATCCAGACGTTCTCGGGGGATGAGTTGCGTCCGGAACACTGGGACGCCTTCTGGATGTTCTACCAGGACACCGGCGCGCGCAAATGGGGGTCGCCCTACCTGACACGGCAGTTCTTTGAGATTGCACATGAGGTGATGGCGGATGACATGGCGCTGGTGCTGGCAGAGCGGAACGGAGTTTATGTGGCCGGGGCGCTCAATTTCATCGGGCGTGAGACGCTTTTTGGTCGCTATTGGGGCTGCATCGAACATCATCCCTGCCTGCACTTCGAACTGTGCTATTATCGCGCCATCGACCTTGCGATTGCCGAAGGTCTGCGCCGGGTCGAGGCAGGCGCACAAGGCGAACACAAGCTGGCGCGTGGCTATATGCCGACACAAACCCACAGCCTGCATTGGGTGGGCGATCCAGGTTTTGCCGACGCCATCGCGCGATACCTCGAGGCTGAGCGCGAGGCAATCGACCAGGAGATTGAGCTGTTGACGGATTACGGCCCCTTCAAGAAGGTGGATGTGGAGGAACAGCAATGACCGAAAAACTGTCTGACGCCACACGTGGACCGCTGCTGGATCCGTTGTTCGACAATGGCTGGACCATGGTCGAGGGGCGCGATGCGATAACCAAGACGTTCATCTTCGACAATTTCGTCGAGGCCTTTGGCTGGATGACCCGCGTCGCGATCTGGGCCGAGAAATGGAACCATCACCCGGAATGGAGCAACGTTTACCGCACGGTCGAGGTGGTCCTGACCACGCATGATGTGGACGGGGTGTCGTCCCTTGATGCCAAGCTGGCGCGCAAGATGGATTCGCTGCTCTGAGCCGAATCACATGGGATGAAATCCGGGATTGCGGGGTGCCACGGCGTGGTCCATCGGCGGATTTTTGCTTGTCTAAAATGACAGCAATTTGGCTTGCAGAAAAACGCCCCAAAACCAGCGGCTTCGGGGCGTTCAAACTCAGATGACGTCCAGCAAACCTTCGCCCGCCGACAGCTCGCACATGCCAGGGTTTTCTTCGACGTTGACGGCCACAACCTTGCCGTCTTCGACCAACATCGCGTAGCGGATCGAACGTGCGATCAGACCAGCGGGCGGGGCATCAAAACGGGCACCGATGGCGTCGGTGAATGTGCACTCTGCGTCGGCAATCATGGTCAATCCGGCCGCGGATGCACCCGTTGCCTCGCCCCAGGCGGACATCACAAACGGGTCGTTCACGGACACGCAAATGATCTCATCCACGCCCTTTTCAGCGAACTGATCCTTGGTGCGGATGAAGCTTGGGACATGCGCGGAATGGCAGGTCGGAGTGAAGGCGCCCGGCACCGCGAAAATCACAACTTTGCGCCCCTTGGCCTTGTCGGCGATATTGATTTGTTCAGGCCCTTCTGCGCCCATAAACGTCACTGTGGCGTCGGGAATTTGTTCGCCAACTGCAATCATACTTTGATACCTCGTTGTTGGATTTGCGGTTCTATGCCCTTCGGCATATAGCTGTTGGCCGACAGGTGACCATCATTTTTTAGTGAGGCAGGAAGAAAATGAGCCATATCGTCGTGATCGGGGCCGGACAGGCGGGATCGTCCCTTGTAGCTAAGCTGCGCAAGGATGGGTTCGAAGGCGAGATCACCCTGATCGGGGCCGAGCCTGTTCTGCCATATCAGCGCCCGCCGCTGTCCAAGGCATACCTGCTGGGCGATATGGAGTTGGAACGCCTGTTCCTGCGGCCTGCGTCCTTCTACGAAGAGCAGAATATCACCGTGAAGCTGGGAAGCCGTGTGACGGCAATAGATGCGGCGGCCAAGACCGTGACTGTGGGTGACGAGGTGATCAGCTACGACCAACTCGCGCTGACCACCGGCTCGGACCCGCGGCGTTTGCCTGCCAAGATCGGCGGCGATCTGGAAAACGTGTTCCTTGTTCGCGATCTGGCTGATGCCGACGCCATGGCGCCCGAGTTCAGGGATGGTGCGCGTGCCCTGATCATCGGCGGTGGCTACATCGGGCTGGAGGCTGCGGCCGTCTGTGCCAAGCGCGGTGTGCAGGTCACGCTGGTCGAAATGGCTGACCGTATCCTGCAACGTGTCGCAGCACCCGAGACCAGTGACTATTTCCGCAACCTGCACAGCAGTCAGGGTGCTGACATCCGCGAAGGCGTGGGCCTGGATCACCTCGTAGGCACCGATGGTAAGGTGACCGGAGCCGTTCTGACTGATGGCACCGAATTGGAGATCGACTTTGCTGTGGTGGGCGTAGGCATTGCACCCGCGACGCAATTGGCGGAAATGGCTGGGGTCGAGCTGGACAATGGCATCAAGACCGATGTGCACGGCCGGACCTCTGATCCGTCGATCTGGGCGGCTGGTGACTGTGCTTCTTTCCCTTACAAGGGTGAGCGCATCCGTCTGGAAAGCGTTCCCAACGCCATCGACCAGGCCGAGGTTGTGGCGCAAAACATGATGGGCGCGGACAAGGACTACATCGCCACCCCATGGTTCTGGTCGGATCAGTATGACGTCAAACTGCAGATCGCAGGTCTGAACACCGGCTATGACCGCGTTGTGACCCGTAAGGGTGAGGGGCTGACCAATTCGTTCTGGTACTACAAGGGCGATCAGCTGCTGGCCGTGGACGCGATGAACGATCCGCGCGCCTACATGATCGGCAAGCGTCTGATTGATGCGGGCAAGACGGCTGATCCTGCGGTTGTGGGCGATCCCGATGCGGACCTGAAACCGCTCCTCAAAGCGTGAGGATCATCGCAGGTGATTTCCGAGGCCGCGCCCTGGCCTCGGTCGGTAAGGGGGATGCAGGCGCGCACCTGCGCCCCACCACCGACAGGGTACGCGAGAGCCTCTTCAACGTGTTGATGCATACGGGCGCCATTCCCGGCGCGCGCGTGCTGGATCTCTTTGCCGGAACCGGCGCGCTTGGGCTTGAGGCGCTGTCTCGGGGCGCGGCGCATGTCTCGTTTGTCGATGACGGGCGTGTGGCGCAGGGGCTTATCCGCAAAAACATCGACCTGACCCGCAGCAAAGATCGCACGGCAATGATCCGGCGCGATGCCACGCGGCTGGGGCCAAATCCGGACGCGGCTTATGATCTGGTGTTCCTTGATCCGCCTTATGGCAAGGATCTTGGGCAAAAGGCTTTGGAGCTGGCCGTGCAAGGCGGTTGGATCGCCGACGACGCCCTGATCGTTTGGGAAGAAAGCCAGCCGATGGACGCACCGGACGGGTTCGAGTTGCACGACCGGCGCAAATACGGCGATACACATGTGACGCTGCTGTGGCGCTCTGTTTCAGACTGAAATGATACGGGCGGGCGACCGCCGAACCTGGATTTGATCCCTCTGACATTGGCCGATACTCCTGCCTGCAAAAGCGATTTGGAGCAGAGACGTGTTTGATTTGGTGATTTTCGATTGCGATGGCGTGCTTGTGGACAGCGAGGTGGTGTCGAACCAGGTGATGGTCGACAATCTGGCCCGCTATGGCCTGCAGATGACGCTGCAAGAATGCATGAGCCAGTTCGTCGGCACCACGATGACCGGCGGCATGCAGATGGCCCGCGACATGGGCGCGGATTTGCCGGACGACTGGATCGATGAAATCTATGCCGAGACCTATGCCGCGCTGAAGGGCGGCGTGCCTGCGGTGCGGGGTATTCCCGACGTGCTCGCACATCTGGACGCAAGCGGCATCCCCTGTTGCGTCGCGTCAAACGGCAGCCGCGAGAAAATGCGGATCACTCTGGGCCAGAACGGCCTGTGGGAACGGTTCGAGCCCGCCATGTTCTCGGCGCATGAGTTGGGTGTTGGCAAGCCCGACCCCGATCTGTTTCTGGCAGCTGCGCAGCACTTTGGGGCCAAGTCACCAGCCGTGATCGAAGACAGCCCAAGTGGCTCTCTTGCGGCGCAACGGGCCAGCATGCGGTGTTTTGGGTATGCCGAGCATGATGATGGTGCCCGATTGGCAGCCCATGGCGCGCAGGTGTTCCACGACATGGCCGACTTGCCCGCGCTTTTGGTGCTGTGAGGCAATTGTGCTACCGTACTTTGCATGGATCGCACGATGACATCGGGCCTATGGGGGCCGCTTGAGCGTACAAAAGAAGCAACGGGACCGGAGCGTAAGCCGCGCCGATCATCCGTGTTCATCCATGATGCTGTGACACCCGTGGGGGATACGACCTTGTTGCTGGCACTTTGGCAGCATCAGCAAGCCAAGGAAGACGATCAGTAAGTCGGGTGGAACTTACCGCCCGGCGACAGGGTAAAGATCTCGACCCCATCCGCAGTCACACCCACCGAATGTTCGAACTGCGCCGACAGTGATTTGTCACGGGTCACCGCGGTCCAGTCGTCGGACAGTGTCTTGGTCTCGGGGCGGCCCAGGTTCACCATCGGTTCAATGGTGAAGAACATGCCTTCTTCCAGAACCGCGCCGGTGCCTGGGCGACCATAGTGCAGGACATTGGGCGGCGCGTGGAACACCTGTCCCAACCCATGGCCACAGAAATCGCGGACAACGCTCATCCGGTGTGCTTCGACATAGGCCTGAATGGCGTGACCGATGTCGCCAAAGGTGTTGCCGGGTTTGACCATTTCGATGCCTTTGAACAGGGCATCATGGGTCACCTGGATCAACCGCTCGGCCTTGCGTGGCAGTTTGCCCGCCACATACATCCGCGAGGTGTCACCGAACCATCCGTCAACAATGACGGTCACGTCGATGTTCAGGATGTCGCCATCCTTGAGCCGCTTGTCGCCGGGGATGCCGTGGCAGACCACGTGGTTCACGCTGATGCAGCTGGCGTGTTGATAACCCTTGTACCCGATGGTGGCCGAGGTCGCGCCCGCGTCCTCGACCATCTGGGTGATCAGACCGTCGATGGCGCCGGTGGATTGGCCTGGAAACACATGCTCGGCGATGTCATCCAGAATCTGTGCCGCAAGCGCCCCTGCCGCGTGCATGCCGGCAAAGTCACCTTCTTCGTAAATGCGGATGCCGTCCTTGGTCAGGCGGCCACGATGTTCTTTCATCAACGTGGGGCTCCATTCGTTGCACGCTTGGCCCTTATTTAGTCTTCTTGCGCGGAAAGGACCAGAGGGCGTTCGATCGCTGGCCTTTGGCCCATACTCGATTGAGACGCAAGGTCCTTTGCTGGTTCCAAACAAATATCGGTTTCGTGATTTGATAATCCCTTGGGTTTGGCCGAGCGTTTGGCGCAACCATGAACCCTAACAGAACAGGAAATTCAAATGATCGGTTATGTCACCGTGGGCGTGTCGGATATGGAGCGCGCCAAAAGCTTTTACACGGATCTCTTTTCGGACAAGGGTGCAAAGGTCTTGATCGATGCAGGTCGTATCGCATTCATCGGGGCGGATCCCAGGCAGCCTATGGTCGCCGTCTGTACGCCCTATGACGGCGAGGACTGCCACCGTGGCAATGGCGGCATGATTGCTTTTGCAGCCGACAGCAAGGACTCGGCCAAAGCGCTGTATGATCGGGCAATCAGCCTGGGCGCCACTTGCGAGGGCGAGCCGGGTCAACGCATTCCTGACCGGTTCTATGGTGCCTATGTGCGCGATCCCGATGGCAACAAACTGTGCTTCTACGTTTTCGGCTGAGGGGACAGGTTTTCTGGCGGTTCAGTTAAGCGTCTTTTCGAACCGCCAGATTTCCAACGGATAAGACCCGTCCTGAGTCTCAAAGCGCAAGGTTTCGGTACGTGCATTCACCCAGCCACGCTTTTCGTAGAACCGCGCGGCGCGGTCATTGCCGACAGCACAAGCCAACCAGGCAGTTTCGTGGCCCGCATCTCGAATGCGCAGCTCTCCGTTCTGGATCAGATCAGCTGCCAAGCCTGTGCCGCGTGCCTGGGCCGAGACATACATCTGGTTGATCTCGTCCTTCAGAACCACGCACAGGCCCAAGACCTGGCCATCACGAACCGCGATGCGGGTCGTTGCGGCGTATTTCTTCAGCCGTGTGGCAAAGCTGTCCAGCGTGCGCAGTTCGGTCAATTCATCGGGCACAATGGCGGCATGAGCGTCATGCCAGCCTGCATGCCAAAGTTCGGCAGTCGGCGGGATTAAGTCGGTGCTAAGCTCGATAATCTCAATACTCATGACAGTTACTCAGGTTGCAGAATCCGCGATGTGTCGACTGTAACGCCGGTGGGAGAGATCTGTGTCGCATAGATCAGCCGCTCGACACCGTTTTGGTGCGCGGCATCAAAGGCCGCCGCATAGGCCGGGTCAATGTCTGCAGCCAGGGAAAATCGATCACAATCGGTGCGTTGTACCAGATAGAGCATGATGGCGCGGTGGCCTTGATCGACCATCGCCGCCAATTCGTTCAGGTGTTTGGTGCCGCGTGCAGTGACGCTGTCGGGAAACTCGGCCAAGCCTGGCTGGCGCGAGAGCGTCACACTTTTGACTTCGACATAGGCATCGGGCAAGTCGGGACCTGAGAGCAGAAAGTCAATCCGGCTTTTCTCGCCATACTTCACCTCAGCCCGGACAGTGACATAGGCGGCAAGTTCGGGGATCGCCCGTGCCTCAAGCGTGGCCCGCAAGGCCCGGTTGGGGACCGAGGTGTCGACGCCCGTGAAGTGCCCGTTTTCGTGGTCGACGAGGCGCCAGCCGTATTTCAGCTTTTTCTTGGGATCGTCATTCGGCTCTAGCCAGATTTTCGATCCCGGTTCCGCCAACCCCATCATCGAGCCGGGGTTGGCGCAATGGGCCGTCACTTCGCGCCCGTCCTCTAGTGTGCAATCGGCTAGAAAGCGTTTGTAGCGGCGGATCAGGCGGGCGGGGATCAGGGGCGTGGGGAAGTTCATGCCCCTTGCCTAGCCCAGCCCCGCCCGTGGGAAAAGAGGGATCAGGCCACGCCGGCCATCACACCGCCATCCACGTCCCAAATCGCGCCGGTGACCCAGGTTGCGCGGTCGGACAGCAGATGCACGACCGTTTCGGCCACATCCTCTGCCTGACCAACGCGGCCAATGGGGTGGAAGGCGTCGAACCCGTCGGTCAGCGTCGCCTCGATCTCATCCGGATTGATGAAAGCGCCATATATAGGCGTGACGACGACCGCGGGCGAAACCGCGTTGACCCGGATGTTGTGCGGGGCCAGTTCCATCGCCAGGTGCTGGGTCAGTGAATGAAGGCCCGCTTTGGCCATGGAATAGGCGGACGATGGGGTCGCCTTGATCGCCTGTTTCGCCCACATAGACCCGATGTTCACAATCGCGCCGCTGCCGTGCTTGACCATGTTACGAGCCACGGCTTGGGTCGCAAAAAAGGTCGCGCGGTTCAGATCCATGTAGCTGTCATAGTCCTGCGCGTCATGATCCAGGAACGGTTTGGGGGCAAAGGTTCCGGCGGCGTTGACCAAGCCGGTGATGTGCCGAGGATCGGCGTCTATGGCTTGGATCAACCGGCTTACATGTGCCGGGTCGCGCAGATCGGCCTGCAGTGTATCGACCGCTTCGCCCAAGTCGGCTTGCGCGGCGTGCAACTTGTCCTTGGACGAGCCGACGAGCGTTACATGTTGTCCCGCATCGACCAGAATGCGCGCGCTGGCTAGGCCCATGCCGCTCGATCCGCCGATGATGAATGTGGTTGTCTGTGTCATGAGGTGATTCCCTATCTACTAGTAGGTAGGTAGATTGTAGATTGCGTTTTCGATTTCAACCCCTATCTACTGATAGGTAGAAAATTTGGTGAAACCACATGGCCCAACCCGACACTGTGACCCGCATTCTGGACATTGCCGAGCGCATGGCGCGGCAGGGCGGATACAACTCGTTCAGTTTTCGAGACATCGCGGGTGAGATCGGGATCAAGGCTGCCAGCGTGCACTACCATTTTGCCAACAAAGAGGCGCTTGGGGCCGCGATAGCCGAGCGCTATACAGAGAACTTCCTGGCTGCTTTGGGCGGGCCGGAAGACGCAGTTCCGGACGAGATGATCCAACGCTACGTTGCCGCCTATCGCAGTGCACTGCTGGATGATGGGCTGATGTGCCTGTGTGGTATGTTCGGCGCGGAAATCAGCGATCTACCTGCTCTGGTCGCCGCAAAGACCCGTATGTTCTTCGAACGCAACATGGACTGGCTGAGTAGTGTTTATGTCGCCAAAGGCCTTGATGCGGCCAACGCGCGGGTCAAGGCAGGTGCTTTGATCGCACAGCTTGAGGGCGCGATGATCCTGGCACGCAGCCTGGGCGACATGGCGCTTTTTGACCAGATATCTGCGACACCTGCGCCTTAGACGCTTTCTGCTCTTGCGGGGCAGGGCAGGAAAGATATCTTGCAAACGCGTTTCACAGGAGGCCGACCCATGCCGAACCCAAAGGCTGCCATGCTTGTCATCGGGGATGAGATCCTTTCGGGGCGGACCCGTGATGCCAACATGTTTCACCTGGCAGGCGAGTTGACGAAACACGGTATCGACCTGTGCGAAGTGCGCATTGTCAGCGACGATGCAACGGCCATCGAGCAGGCAATCAAGGCGCTGTCGGCGGCCAATGACCATGTGTTCACCAGCGGCGGAATCGGTCCCACGCATGACGATATCACCGCCGACTGTATCGCGCGGGCCTTTGGCAAACACATCGACGTACGGCCCGATGCGCGAGCTCTGCTCGAGGCGCATTACGACGCGACTGGGCTGGAGTTGAACGAGGCCCGCCTGCGCATGGCGCGCATCCCGGACGACGCCGTTTTGATCGAAAACCCGGTTTCGACCGCGCCCGGATTCACGCTGGAGAATGTCCATGTGATGGCCGGCGTCCCAAGCGTGTTCCGCGCCATGGTCGCCAGCGTCTTGCCCACATTGACCGGTGGTGCGCCGCTTTTGTCGCAAACCCTGCGCGTCAATCGCGGCGAGGGTGATATCGCCTCGACCCTTTCGACGTTGGCCGAGGATTTCGCGGATCTGTCGATTGGCTGCTACCCGTTTCAAAAGGACGGCGTGTTTGGCGCCAATGTGGTGGTGCGCGGCACTGATGGGGCGCGTATCGACGCCGCCGTCACCCGTCTGGCGCGGGAGTTGGAGCTATGACCGCGAACTGGTTTGACGTCATCGATCAGACCTGGCCCGCTGCCGCACGACATGCCGTTGGTCCTTTTGTCCTGCGCGAAGGGAAAGGCGGGGGCAGCCGAGTGTCAGCGGCGACCGCGGATACACCTGTGACCGAGGCAGAGATTGAAACGGTCGAGGATGCAATGCGCGATTTGGGGCAGAAACAGATCTTCATGATCCGCCCCGGGGATGAGGCATTGGACGCACAATTGGATGCGCGTGGGTATAAGGTTGTCGATGCGGTCACGATCTATGCCTGCCCGGTGGCGCAGCTGACTGATTTGGCTATCCCGCGCGTCACCGTGTTCACCATCTGGGAGCCATTGGCGATCATGCGCGAGATCTGGGCCGAAGGGGGCATTGGCCCTGCACGGCTGGCGGTGATGGATCGTGCCAAAGGCCCCAAGACCGGCATCCTGATGCGTTTCAATGACAAACCCGGTGGGGCCGCCTATGCCGCCATTCATGATGGGGTTGCCATGGTCCACGCTGTCGAGGTCGTCCCATTCCAGCGCAAGCAGGGTTTGGGCAAATGGGCCATGCGCGGCGCGGCGTTTTGGGCATTGGAAAACGGCGCCGACACCTTGAGCGTGATGTGCACCGATGCGAACGAAGGTGCCAACGCGCTCTACCGCTCGCTGGGAATGCAGCCGGTCAGCAAGTATCATTACCGCCATCTTGTCTAGGGGAGAGAGACAGACGTGACCAACGAAACCCAACCCACCGCCTTGGACCTGCCCATGGTCGATCCGCTGCCCGAAGAGACGCAGCGCTATTTCGACATCTGCGTCGAAAAGCTGGGCATGGTTCCCAATGTGCTCAAGGCCAACGCCTTTGATATCGACAAGCTGAACGCGTTTACGAACATGTATAACGACCTGATGTTGGCCCCCAGCGGGCTGAGTAAGCTGGAGCGCGAGATGGTCGCCGTCGTGGTCTCGTCGATCAACAAATGCTTCTACTGCCTGGTGGCGCATGGCGCGGCCGTCCGGCAATTGTCGGGCGATCCCAAGTTGGGTGAGATGTTGGTGATGAACTATCGCGTCGCTCCCTTGGATGCACGCCAGCGCGCGATGCTGGATTTCGCCGAGAAGGTCACAAAAGAGAGCGCCACCGTCGAAGAGGCTGACCGCCAAAACCTGCGAGACGTGGGATTGAGCGATCGCGACATCTGGGACCTGGCCAACGTGATCGGGTTCTTCAACATGTCCAACCGCGTGGCCAGCGCAACCGCAATGGTGCCCAACGACGAGTATCACAGCCAGTTCAGATGATCAGAACGCTTGCCTTCTGCGCCGCGCTTGCGGCAGTGCCTGCCACGGCGCAGGAGCTTGCTTTGCCATCCGAGGCCCGGCAATTGACCAACAGAGTCAATCCGTTGGACAGCTATGACGTACCGATTGCGGTTTGGGACGGAACAAGGGTGCCCACGCGTGAGGTGCAGGGCAGAGTCGTGAAACAGACCTGGCGCATCTCGGTTGGATCCAAGACAACGTTGCAGGTTTTTGCCTCTTTGCGGGATCAAATCGAGGCCCAAGGCTATGACGTGCTGTTGGATTGCCCGGGCGAGACTTGTGGCGGTTTCGACTTCCGCTTCGGGACCGAGGTGGTGCCGTCGCCGGACATGTATGTTTCGATCCGCGATTACCGGTTCCTGTCTGCCAACCGTGGCGACGATGTGCTCAGCCTGTTGGTCAGCCGCAATCCGCCGGATGCTTACGTGCAGATCATCACAGTCACCTCACCGGATGCTGAACCGTTGGAGGTCGAACCAGAAAGTGAACCTGCGACAGTTGAGGCATCAGGACTAGCTGGTGGGCTTGAAGTGGCCGGACACATGGTTCTGGGCGATCTAGAGTTTGAAACTGGTGCAGATGCTCTGGGGACAGGCCCATTTGCCTCGCTGTCGGTCTTGGCCGAATGGCTGAACGAAGAAGTCACGCGCCGCGTGGCTCTGGTGGGGCATACGGACAACATCGGGGTGTTGGAAAGCAATATCTCGTTGGGACAACGCCGGGCCGAGGCGGTCAAGGCCCGCCTGGTCGAAGAATTCGGGGTGACCGCCGATCAACTGGAAACAGCCGGCGCCGGGTATCTGGCGCCAGTCGCCTCGAATGCAACGCCCGAGGGCCGCGAGGCCAACCGCCGCGTCGAAGCCGTTGTGCTGCCAGCCCGGTAGAACAACAACACTTCCGGGTTGGAAAAGTTGATAGGGTTGGGGCGGATCTGCCGTCAACCGGATGTTTATGGAACTCAAAACGGAGCAGGACTTTGACCCCTCAACGGCTCAGAGAACTTTATGGTGATGCATCCCCGCATGCTGCGGCAAAGGTCATTTCACATTTCGACCACCATTGCCGTAGTTTCCTGGAGCATGCGTCGTTCCTGATCCTGGCGACCTCGGATGGGACGAACCTTGACGTCTCGCCAAAGGGTGATCCGGCTGGGTTTGTAAAGGTCGAAACGGACAAAACGCTGCTAATCCCGGATCGCCCTGGCAACAACCGCATTGACGGTCTCATGAACATCCTTGCCCATCCCAAAGTGGCACTGCTGTTCATGATCCCATCGGTGTCCGAGACGCTGCGTGTGAATGGCACGGCAGAAATTCACGAAGATCCCGAGTTGTGTGATCAGTTTCAAGTGAAGGGCCGAAGCCCGAAGACTGTCCTGCGCATCACGGCTGAGGAGATTTTCCTTCATTGTGGCAAGGCACCGCTGCGTTCGGGGTTGTGGAAGCCGGACGCTTGGCCGACAGAGCGACCCGTCGCAACGCTTTATGAAATGGTGCGGGGCCATTCGGAAATGGAAGTTGCGTCAACGGATCAATCCTACACCGAACAGCGCTATAAAGAGACGTTGTACTGAAGGTACTCAAGGAAAAGCCCCGCACACCAGAGGCGCACGGGGTTCAGTTGGTCTGCCAAGGGAAGCAAGATTGGGGTTACCAGTCCATTGGGCCCTTTTCGGAAAAGGCGTGGACCAGGAAATCGATGAAGGCACGGACTTTCGGCTGCGTGAAACGTCCGGGCGGGTAGACGGCATAGATGCCTTGGGTCTCGTCCGGCAGCGACGGCATCGCGTCCTCGACCAAGCCCTGTTCCAGCGCATCTGCATAAAGGTAGCTGGGCAGGTAGGCGATGCCCAGGCCCGAGATTGCGGCGTTGAGCAGCGACTGCCCGTCATTGACACTCAGCCAGCCGGCGGTGCGCACCTGACGCTTTTCACCCGAAGGGGCGGTCAGCTTCCAGACGTTGCCGCTGGATTGGTTGGAATAATGCAGAAGCTTGTGTTCGTTCAAATCGTCGATCTTTTGCGGGCGGCCGTATTTTTCAAAATACTCGGGGCTCGCGATCATGCGTTTGGTGGTCTCGGTCAGTTTGCGAGCGCGCAGGGTGCTGTCTTCAAGCTCGCCAATGCGCACGGCCATGTCGAAACCTTCGGAAATCAACTCGACGTACCGGTTGTTGAGGACCATGTTCACCGTGATGTCCGGGAAATCCGACAAGAAGTCCGACAAGACCGGGGATAGGTGATTGACCCCGAAATCGGTGGCCACGCTGATCCGCAACAGGCCCGAGGGCGCAGATTGCATCGAAGTGACAAGCGCGTCTGCTTCGCCCGCATCGTTCAGAACACGACGGGCACGGTCGTAGTAGGCCAAGCCAATCTCGGTCGGGCTGACACGACGCGTCGTGCGGTTCAAAAGGCGCGCTCCCAAGCGGGCCTCTAGGCTTGAGACGTGCTTGGAGACGGCCGATTTTGAGATGCCCATTTTCTTGGCGGCATCGGTAAAGCCACCTTGGTCCACCACATTGGCAAAGGCTTCCATTTCGGTCAGTCGATCCATGCTCGGTTCCTCAGCTTATTCAGCGTTTCGAGGATCGGTTATGCTGGTCAATCTGGGCGAGAACGGGGCAGAGGTGAGATAATATCAGGGTTTTGTCGCGGATCGTTTGCGTCATGGAAACGAAGAAACAATCGTTTCCGGCCTTCTTTCATAGTCTCCTGCGAGACCTTCGGTCTTGCGTCCTGCGGACGGCGGGGGCCCGGCAGCGCGCGGGCAAGGCCCGCGCGCTGCCGGGCCCAACGGGAGGAGAGGTTCCGCTCAGGAACCTAGACGATGGTCGGGAGGGCTGGTTTTGCGTGCAGGTCACTTCCGCTCAAACAGGAAACCATTGCTCGAACATTTTATGACCCGCCGCAGAAAACTGTACATGCCGCGATCCGGACGTGCGTTGGATCCAATCCCGCTGTTCCATATGCGCAAACATCGCGCGCCCCAATCGCCCGGCAAGGTGGGTTTCCCGCGCGCTCCAATCCAGGCAACCGAGACATAAGGGGGCCTTGCTGCGGGTAGGGGTAGACAGGTCAATCCCGAATTCGGCCACAAACGCGCGCCCCTGGTCGGTCAGTTTCACCAGATCGTCCGCTTCTGTCAGAAACCCCCGTTGGATCATCGAGCGATACATCTGCACGCCGCGCGTTCCGGCCAGGTGATTGTAGCAAACGCGGGCTTCGCGCAACTTGGCATCCTTGGGGCCGGTTCGTGTTCGCAAGTGCCCATGGCCCGCAGCCAATCCCATCAGGCTTTCCAACGTAGCGGCGACGTCGGGCCCCGATAGCGCATAGTACCGATGGCGTCCTTGACCGCGCAGGCGCAACAGACCGCCATCCAAAAGTCGTTTGAGGTGCGAGCTGGCAGTTTGCGCGGTGACACCGGCCTCGGACGCAAGCTCGCTCGCGGTAAGCGCCTTGCCGGCCATCAGCGCGGTCAGAATGTTGGCGCGCGCCGGATCGCCGATCAATGCGGCCACGCGCGCGATATCGGGTCCGTTTTTCATATTTCGATCTTACTCGAAGCATCAGCGCGGTGAAAGTGTTTAGACCTTCGCTACTGACACAGGAGATCCACATGCTGACATGTTTCATTCGCTACCACATCGACCCGACCAAGACCGAACAATTCGCTGAATATGCGCGCAACTGGGGGCAAGCCATTCCAAGATGCGGCGCTGACCTGATAGGCTATTTTGCCCCGCACGAGGGGTCGTCCACTTTGGCTTATGGGGTCTACAACATCCCAAACCTGGCCGAGTACGAGGCCTATCGCGCACGCTTGGCAGCAGATCCATTAGGGCAAAAGAACTATGAATTTGCACAACGGGAGAGATTCCTGCTGCGCGAAGATCGCACTTGGTTGAAATGTGTTTCCACCCCGCATGGCGCAAAACACACTTTGGAATGAAATGGCGTATTGGCGACTGACGCGGCCAAATTCGAAAACTGGGCACGCTGTGCTATCGTCCATAGATGTCGAAAGACATTTTTGGAGGAGAGAGATAGATGAAACACCTTGCTGCCATTCTAGCACTGACCTTGCTCGCTACCCCCGTTTGGGCCGGCGGGGAAACACCGTCCAACCCTGATGCGCGGGTTTACTTTGCGAACCTGTCTGACGGGGACACCGTTTCCTCGCCCGTGACCGTTGTCTTTGGGCTCAGCGGCATGGGCGTGGCGCCAGCCGGGACCGAAAAGGAAAACACCGGTCACCATCACTTGCTAATTGATCGCCCGCCCTTGGGTCAGGGCGAAGATGGCGCTGATGAGCTGTCGAATGGTTTGCCATCGGATGACAATCATCTTCACTTTGGCGGTGGCCAGACCGAGGTGACTTTAGATCTTTCGCCCGGACAACATACGCTGCAACTGGTGCTGGGTGACTATGGACATGTGCCCCATTCCACACCGGTTGTGTCCGATGTAATCACCATCACGGTGGAATAATTCGCAAGCCACGCTGCTTAGTGCCAAAGGTCCGGTAGGGTGGCTTTCTTATGGTCCATGAAGTCCCTCAGACTTTCGTCTATGGCTGCATCTAGCGGAGGGGCTTCGTACCGTTGCAAGTCTTCTTTCCACTTTCGATTGGCACGTCGCATCGAATCTGGGCTGCCCCGTTCTGACCACGTTTCGAACGATTGGGTGTCGGACAGCTCGGCGTCATAGAACGCGGTTTCATAGTTGCGCATGGTGTGGCCGCAACCGAAGAAGTGACCGCCGGGGCCGACCTCGGCAAAGGCGTCCATTGCAAAGGCTTCATCGTCCAGCGGCAGGCCACCTAAGCAGCGGTGCATGGCGCCCAGATAGTCCGCGTCCATGACCAGTTTTTCGTAAGACATGGTCAGCGCGCCTTCCAACCAGCCCGCCGATTGCAGCACAAAGTTGGCACCGCTCAGGACAGCGGCGTGTAAGGCGGTGACGCTTTCCATCATGGCTTGTCCGTCCGGCACTTTGGAACTGGTGAAGGCGCCTGAGCAGCGGATCGGCAGCCCGACCCGGCGCGCCAGTTGCCCGGCGACGTAAGAGGCGAGGGCAGATTCCGGTGTGCCGAATGAGGGCGAGCCGGATTTCAGGTCCACAGTCGTCACGAAGTTACCAAACACAACGGGCGATCCGGGCCTGACCAATTGGGCCAATGCGCATCCCACCAGCACCTCGGAATAGGCTTGCGTCACGGCAGCGATCATCGACACTGGTGCCGTCGCGCCACCCAGAACAAAGGGGACAATGACCGGGCATTGATTGGCGGCGGCATAGGTTCGGATCGCGCCGGACATGGCATAGTCGAAGACCAGCGGTGAGTTCATGTTGATGTTGGCCATGATCACGCAGTTCTGGTCGACGAACTCCGCCCCAAAGGCAAGGCGAGCCATTTCGATGCTGTCTTCGGCCCGTTCCGGCGCGGTGACCGAACCCATGAAGGGTTTGTCGCTCCACTTCAGATGGGCATAGACCATGTCCAGATGGCGCTTGTTCACCGGCAGATCGGTGGGCTCGCAGGTGGTGCCGCCGGAATGATGCAACCAGGGCGACATGTAAACGAGCTTGGTCAGGTTTTCGAAATCGCGGATCGTGCCATAGCGCCGCCCGCCATCCAGATCGCTGACAAAGGGCATGCCATAGCCAGGGCCAAAGACGACGTTCTTGCCGCCCAGATCAATTGTCCGCGCGGGATTGCGCGCGTGTTGGCGAAAGGTCTTGGGCGCGGTTTCCAACGCCTTCTGCAGCAGCCCGGGCGGGAAACGGACCCGGTCGCCGTGAACCTCGGCCCCTGCTTCGTGAAACAGGCGAAGCGCCTCTGGGTCTTCGACGAAGCGGACACCGATCTGTTGCAACAATTGCTCTGACCGGGCCTCGATCTTTTCCAGGCCTTCGGTGCTGATCAAGTCATAGGTAGGGATTTCTCGTCGCGCGCCGGTGATGATCTGCGGGGCGATTTTGCCTGTGGGTCTTTGGGTGCGGCGGCGACGGGCTGTGCGAGTCATGATCCCTCTCTCGGCTGTTGGTCTGAAAACCGTGAGTGGGATGTATGTGGCCGTTCTGTCCCGGAAACGACAAAGCGTCGGTCCCGGGGCAGGTGTCACATGGATGTGTTGGCGCGTCAGAGAGATGCGGCCAGGCGTGTGCCCTGATTGATCGCGCGTTTGGCGTCCAACTCGGCAGCTACGTCGGCACCGCCGATCACATGGCAGCTCACGCCTTTGGCTTCCAGCGCATCCGCAAGGCTGCGGTCCGAGAGCTGGCCGACGCAAAGAACAACGGTATCGCATTCGATGACGGTTGGGTCTGCGCGCTCTTCGCCAAAACTCACGTGCAGGCCCTGGTCGTCGATCCGTTCATAGTTCACGCCGCCGACAAAGTTCACATCCTTCATCTTGAGCGTGGCGCGGTGGATCCAGCCGGTTGTTTTGCCCAACCCCTTGCCGTGCGCCTGTTTCTTGCGCTGAAGCAGGGTCACCTGACGGGCAGGCGCATGCGGCTGGGGACCTTCAGGGGCCAGGCCAGAACGGTGCTCGGCCGGGTCGGTCACGCCCCATTCCTTCATCCACAGCGGCAGGTTCTCGGTCGGGCTGTCGCCTTCGTGTAGCAGGAATTCCGAGACATCGAAGCCGATACCGCCCGCGCCGATCACGGCTACGCGGTCGCCCACGGGGGCCTTGTGGCGCAGCACGTCGATGTAGCTGAGGACATTGTCGCGGTCCTGACCGGGAATACCGGGATCGCGTGGGGTGACGCCAGTTGCAACAATCACCTCGTCAAAGCCGGTCAGGTCTTCCGCCCCGACCTCGCGGCCCAATTCGACGGTTATGCCCAGATCGGCCATCATGGTGCGGTACCAATCGACAAGGCCCCAGAACTCTTCTTTGCCGGGAACTTGCTTGGCCATGTTGAGCTGACCGCCGATTTCATCCGCGCGGTCGAACACGGTTACGGTGTGCCCCCGTTCGGCAGCGGCCATTGCGGTGGACAGTCCGGCCGGACCAGCGCCGACGATGGCGACGGATTTGGTGGTTTCCGCCTTGCTGATCACCAGTTCGGTTTCATGGCAAGCACGAGGATTTACCAGACAGGATGTCAATTTGCCGCCAAAGGTGTGATCCAGGCAGGCCTGGTTGCAGGCGATGCAAGGCGCGATTTTGGCGGCGTCCCCGGCCATGGCTTTGTTGACGAAATCCGCGTCTGCCAGCATCGGACGTGCGAGCGAGACCATGTCGGCGCATCCCGTCGACAGAACATCTTCGGCCACTTCGGGCGTGTTGATACGGTTCGAGGTGATAACCGGGATCGACACCTTGCCCATCAGTTTTTTGGTGACCCATGCAAAGGCCGCACGGGGGACCGATGTGGCAATCGTGGGAATGCGCGCCTCGTGCCAGCCGATGCCGGTGTTGAGGATCGTCGCGCCTGCCTTTTCGATCTCTTGCGCCAGTTGAACGACCTCTTCATGGGTCGAGCCGTTGGGGATCAGGTCGATCATCGACAGGCGGTAGATGATGATGAAATCTGTCCCGACAGCTTCGCGCGTGCGGCGCACCACCTCGATGGCCAGGCGCATGCGGTTTTCATAAGAGCCGCCCCAACGGTCCTCGCGCTTGTTGGTGTGGGTGACCAGGAACTGGTTGATGAAGTACCCCTCAGACCCCATGATCTCGACCCCGTCATAGCCCGCTTTCTGGGCAAGCACGGCGGCGTTCACGATGTCAGCGATCTGCTTTTCGATCCCATCCTCGTCCAACTCATTCGGCGGAAAGGGAGAGATCGGAGACTTGACCGGGCTGGGGGCCACGCATTTGGGGCCATAGGCATAGCGACCCGCATGCAGGATCTGCATCGCGATCTTGCCGCCTGCCTGATGCACGCGGTCAGTCACGATGGAATGATTGGCCACGTCCTCATCCGTGGTCATCATCGCGGCACCTGGCAGGACCGAGCCTTCGAGGTTCGGACCAATGCCACCGGTCACCATAAGTGCCACGCCGCCGCGCGCGCGGTCAGCATAGAATTCGGCAACCCGGTTCCAGTCACGGGTTTCTTCCAATCCGGTGTGCATGGAACCCATCAGCACCCGGTTTTTCAAAGTGGTGAACCCCAGATCCAGCGGCGCCAGCATGTTTGGGTACGCAGTCATCGGCAAACTCTCCCTAATTTGATGCGCAGGATCGCTGCACTGCCGCAGGGAGTCACGCGAAACCTGACGTCAACCGCCCGCCACGTAAACCGGAAGCGCTCCCGCCCCCGTTTCGTGCCCTGACGGGCCCTCACGGCGTTGGGCCGGGCGCCTCGCCTGCGGCTCGGCGCGGCACCGCAGTGCGACAGGGCATTGCCTTTGGCGGCGTTCCCGGTCATTTGCTAGACAGACTTTCGAGCAAGGACGAGGCTGCCATGACCCCCGACGAGATCGCCAAACTTCCCTATCGCCCCTGCGTCGGGCTGATGTTGATGAATGTCGAGGGCAAAATCTTTGTCGGGCAGCGAAGCGATCGCTACAAGGACGCTTGGCAGATGCCCCAGGGCGGTGTGGATAAGGGGGAAGACCCCCGCGATGCGGCCCTGCGTGAGCTGTGGGAAGAGACGGGGGTGACGGCGGATCTGGTCGAGGTGGTGTCCGAGACCGACGGTTGGCTGCCCTATGATCTGCCTCATGACATCGTGCCCAAGATCTGGAAAGGCAAGTATCGCGGGCAAGAGCAGAAGTGGTTCCTGCTGCGCTTTACCGGCACCGACGATCAGGTCAATATCCAAACCGAACACCCGGAATTCACCGAATGGAAATGGCAAGAACCCGACCATTTGATTGATGAGATCGTGCCGTTCAAGCGTGAGGTCTATGCCAAGGTGCTTGAGTGCTTTGCAGATCACCTCAAGTGATGCTGCAACATGCGCGTAGGTCAGCGAAGAAAAGATAGAAGGCAACGTGTTTGAGTATGCGTTCGCCAAATTCAAACTGCTGAATCGAGGGTGCCTGGCAACCCTCCGCGTGCGAGGAAATTCTGCCAGAACACTTGTCGCAGCTCATCCGATCCACGGCTATAGGTTCAAATCCTGCGTCTCGACTATGACCAAGGGCAGATCTGGGACATCTGCGGTTTCGAGGCGCTGACCATGGTTCTGGATATGGGCGTCTTTTGCGGAGCCTCAACCCAGGGACTCAAGGTGGTGACGTTGTCGCTCAAACCTAGTGTTGCGCGCAATCTTGAACCAGCACACAGAACGCGCTGGACCCCGGAGCGGCGCGTTTCAAGAAATGGCACAAGTTCGTTTCGCTGACATCACCAACTGGGAACAACCGCGCTGCGGGGGGCGTCAGCCCCGCGCAGCGCCCGGCCCAACCAGAGGAGATGCCCCGTGAGGGGCATCGACGATGGGCGGGAGTGCCCCCGGTTACAGCAGGCCTGCGTCGCGCAACATGTCTTGCATGTTGGCTTCGGGGCGAGGGCCGATGTGGCTGATGACTTCGCGCGCGCAGACGCAGCCGATCTTGGCGCAAGTTTCCAGATCGCGGCCCGTGGCCATGCCGAACAGGAACCCGGCCGCAAACTGATCGCCTGCACCGGTCGCATCGACAGGAACGATCTTCTCAACTGGCACGTCGATCCGTTGACCTTCGCTCAACACCGATACGCCATCGCCGGACCGGGTGCAGACAACCAATGGGCAGATCTCGGCGGTCTTGGCCAAAGCTGCCTCTAGGTCGTCTGTTTCAAACAGCGACTTGATCTCGTCCTCGTTGCCAATCACGAAATCCAGTTCGTTTTCGATCAGAGACAGGAAATCGGCGCGGTGACGTTCGACGCAGAAGGGATCGGAAATGGCAATGCCCGTCTTGCCGCCGCCCTCGTGGCAGTCCCGTGCCGCTTCGAGGAAGGCGGTTTTACCCTTGTCCTTGTCGAACAGGTACCCTTCGAGGAACATGATCTTGGAGTTGCCCGCGACATCCTTGGACACGTCTTCCGAGCTCAACTCGGACGAGATACCCAGATAGGTGTTCATCGACCGCTCACCATCGGGCGAGACAAAAATCATCGAACGAGACGTGGGCAATTCACCGCCTGGCACCGGCGGGTTGACGAAATCGACGCCATCTTCGTTCATCGCGTCGGCATAGAAACGCCCCAGAGCATCGTCATGCACCCGACCAATGAAGGCTGCATCAAGTCCAAGCGCACCGGCGCCCGCGATGGTGTTGGCGACGGAACCGCCAGGGGTCTGCACCCGGTTCGACATCGCCGCATAGAGCACCTCGCCGCGCTCGCGTTCGATCAGCTGCATGATGCCTTTCTCGATACCCATATGATCGAGAAAGCTGTCGTCGGATTGGCTGATTACGTCCACAACGGCATTGCCGATCCCGACGAGTTGATAGGTCTTCATAGGTTCTTGTCCTCAAATTTGCACAAGTCGCGAATTAGGCATGTGCCACACATCGGCTTGCGCGCTTTGCAATGATACCGGCCATGCAGGATCAGCCAGTGATGGGCGTGAAGCTGAAAGTCAGCAGGAATGTTGTCTTCGATGGCGCGTTCCACGGCATCGACGTCTTTGCCGGGCGCGATACCAGATCGATTGCTGACGCGAAAGATATGAGTGTCCACGGCCTGCGCGGGCTGTTGCCACCACATGTTCAGAACCACATTGGCCGTCTTGCGACCCACGCCAGGCAAGGATTGCAGGGCCGCACGGGAATTTGGCACTTCGCCGCCGTATTCCTCGACCAGGATGCGGCTCAGCTTGATGACATTCTTGGCTTTCTGGCGGAACAGCCCAATGGTCTTGATGTGCTCAGTCAGCCCCTCTTCGCCCAGCTCAAGCATTTTTTGTGGCGTGTCTGCGATCTTGAAAAGTTCGCGCGTGGCTTTGTTCACCCCTGCATCGGTCGCCTGCGCACTCAGCGCGACGGCGACGACCAGAGTGTAGACGTTCACATGTTCCAGCTCCCCTTTGGGCTCTGGCTCTGCTGCCTGGAACCGAGAGAAGATCTCGCGGATCGTGTGATAATCAAGTTGCTTTGCCATGGTGGCCTTAATGCCGTGCTGCGGGGCGTGGGTAAAGCCGTTCACACGGCCATTGCACAAAAGAACCCGGAACCCTGCGGCAGGAAGAACACGGCTGATTCACTTTGCATGATGAACCGACAGTGTTGGGCTGTTCTGGCGCTCAGGATGTTTCGGTTGGGTCGACTATGTAAACTTGACGCCTGCGGTCGAAAGATCGTCTTTCACTTTCGACCAATGCCTCGGGTTGGCGGCCAACACGGCTGCGGGATCAATCGTGACCTGATACCCGCGGTTCCGCGCGCCTTGTGCGGTCTTGTTGACGCAATGGCAGCCATCCAACCCCGTCAGGATCAAATGACCGACATTCTGTTCGGCCAGGTATTGGTCCAGCCCAGGTACTGAGAACGCATCGCCCACTGATTTCACGAATTCGGCGTTTGGTGTCAGGTTCAGACTAGGGTCAAGTGCCAGCCCATCAGAGCCTTCGTTTCCGCGGCCTTTGTTGAACATGCCGTTCAAAAGGTTGGCCAGCCACCCCCGGAACACGTGTCGGATTACGACGACTGGCATTCCAGAGCGCTGTGCATTCGATGTCAAAGCTGAGATTTGCGCAAAGCTTTGCTGCAGGTCGTTCTCTGTCCAGGCGGGCAGAGCGGTAAAATCCATCTGCATGTCTATCACCAAAAGAGCTGTTTCTGTGCGCGCAGACAGGTCGATTTGTGGCCCGGTTGTCGGCTTGCCGATCTTCCAGATGCCCCAGATCACGTAAAGGATACCGGCTGTCAGTGCGGCGACTATGATCCAGATGACTGTCATTTCAGCTCTCCTTGGCGAGCAAAGCAAAATACTGCGTTAAGGCGATTTGCAGCCTGCAGTATGCGTCCAGGTCTTCGGTGGTCTGCCCCTCGGCAAACGCGATCAATTTGGATGTTTCATCAGCCCGGATGGCTGAAATGACATCCTTTCCCTTGGCTGTTAGCCGATATCGCCATGATCGGGCGCGATCCGGGTTGGGCAGCTTTTTGACCAATTCCGCCGCGATCACTTCTTGCAGAACACGCGCCACATATTGACGCTTCATCTGCAATTCCGAACCCAACACAGGGGCAGTGGCATCAGGGTGCAAAAACAGGCCTTCCAGGATGGCGCGTTGCCCAACGGTTACTCCGTGTCGGCGGCTGCCTTGCTCGACAGCCGCCGTGATGTTGCGCAGCAACGGGCGGGTGGCCTGAACGGCCTGGTACAGGTGATCGAGGGTCTGGGTCATGTCGGGATCCTAGATTACTTAAATCTGATTCGTCAACTGAGTTGACAAATACTTGCGCAAGTTCCGGGTCGCATTGCACGGGGCGAGTTCGCTACTGTGAGGTCAGTAAGTGAAAGGGTATCGTGATGAACATGCGCACCGGAGAAGAAGGCTATCATTACGGCGTCATGCGTCGGGCCATCGAACTGATTGATCAGGACGAGGGGAACCTGTCGCTTGAACAGCTGGCGGGTCAGATGAACATGAGCCCCGCGCATTTTCAGCGCCTGTTTTCACGGTGGGTCGGTGTGTCACCCAAGAAGTACCAGCAATACCTGACCCTCGGCCACGCCAAGGCGCTGTTGCAGGAACATTTTACCACGCTTGAGGCCGCGCACAGCGTGGGTCTGTCCGGCACCGGTCGCCTGCATGATCTGTTCGTCCGGTGGGAGGCGATGAGCCCTGGCGACTATGCCCGACAGGGCGAGGGCCTTGTGATCTATTGGGGTTGGTTCGAAAGCCCCTTTGGTCCGGCGTTGGTCATGGGCACCGACAAGGGAATTTGCGGGGTTGGCTTTGCGGCCGAAACCACGGCCGAAGCAGCAATGGAGGATCTGTTGTCGCGTTGGCCCAAGGCCGAGTTTGTCGAAGACCCGATGAGACTGCGTCCCTGGGTCTTGAACATCTTCAACGCTGCCAGCGACCGGCTGGAACCGACGCCGCTCTATCTGATCGGGGCGCCCTTGCAGATCAAGGTATGGGAGGCGCTGTTGCGCATCCCATCCGGTCAGGTCACCACCTATTCCGAGATCGCCGAGGCCATCGGCAACCCAAAAGCAGTTCGGGCCGTGGGTACAGCTGTGGGTCGCAACCCGATCAGCTGGATCATCCCCTGCCATCGTGCCCTGCGTAAATCTGGTGGTTTGGGCGGCTATCACTGGGGTCTGCCCGTCAAACGGGCGATGCTGGCCTATGAGGCCGCCAGAGCCGAAGCCTGATCCGGGGATTGGGGGCCTGTTTCCGGGGTCGATGGGCCGCTTTGCGTTCGGTGAATTCTTCGCGCTCGATTTCCCAGGGTTTTGGCGGACGCGGGCGGCTCCAACGGTCCAGGCCTAGGGTCATTAGCGTTGTGTGGTCATAAGAAGACATCAGCACTCTCCAATCAAACGTGTGGGACCTAGAAAAACAGATGCCTCCTGACATCCTGTTGTCAGTGGGGTGTGCTAAGCTGTCAGGATCATCCCGGAGACTCAGATGCACCGATCCAACCGCCTTTTCGAAATCATCCAGATCCTGCGCGCCGCGCCTCGGCCGGTGACGGCGGATACTCTGGCCGAACAGCTCGAGGTCTCGGTTCGCACGATCTATCGCGACATTGCAGCGCTTCAGGCGATGCGGACCCCGATCGAGGGCGAGGCGGGTTTGGGTTATCTGATGCGGCGTGGATATGATCTGCCACCGCTGAACTTCGATCTGGAAGAGCTGGAAGCGTTGCGGGTTGGTCTGTCGATGCTCGAGCGCACCGGGGACAGCGCCTTACAACAGGCGGCCAAGCGGATATGTCAGAAAATCGAGGATCTGCATGACCCGGCAGAATGGCTGCAAGTGGCGCCCTGGGGTGCCCCTTTGGACGATGCCGAGCGGGGCTGTGTGTCCAAGTCGGGCCTGCGTTCAGCAATCCGGCAAGAGCAAAAGCTGCGGTTGACGTACCGGGACGAGGCAAACAAGGAAACGGAACGTGTCGTACGTCCCGTGGCGCTGATCTATCATCTTGAATGCACCATGCTGGCTGCCTGGTGCGAGCTGCGTGGCGGGTTCCGCCATTTTCGTACCGATCGCATTTGGGCTTGCGACTGGCTGGAGCAGCGGTTCGTTGGGCAAGGTGCGGCGCTGCGCGAGGTCTGGCATCAGCAGAACCGGTGGGAAGACCGTAACAGAACCTTTGATCCGACGCCCAATGCGCAAGGAACCGCCGAAGTCAATTGATTGTCGGTTGAGCGCGCGCCAACAAAGCATGATATAGTGGGGGTAAGGAAAAGCCCTGTGAACAAGGGCCGTTGAGCAGAAGGTGACCCTATGTCGATCTCGAAAACCTCGTTGGCCGTGCTGATGGGCGCGGCTGTTACCCTTGCCGCCTGTACCGATCCGGCGCAATTGGGCGTTCAAACCGATCCCAAGCAGAACACCAAACAGGGGGCGATCGCCGGTGGCATTTTGGGTGCGGGCATTGGTGCCATTACCGGTTCCTCCGCCAAATCGGCGATTGTTGGCGCCGCCGCTGGTGCTTTGGCCGGTGGTGCAATCGGCTCCGTTCTGGACAAGCAAGCTGCTGACCTGCGGCAGGAGCTGGCCAACGATGGGATCACCATCACCAACACAGGCGACCGCCTGATCGTATCCGTGCCGAATGACATCACCTTTGACACCGACAGCTCTGCGGTGCGCCCTGCCTTGCAATCCGACTTGGACAAGGTCGCGCAGAACCTGTTGAAGTATCCCGAAAGCAGCGTCCAGATCATCGGCCATACCGACAGCGACGGTGCGGCAGAGTATAACCAAGGCCTGTCTGTGCGTCGCGCCAATGCGGTGGCTGATATCATCCAGGCTGGCGGTGTGCCTTACAACCGGATCTCGACCATTGGCCGCGGCGAAGACGACCCAATTGCGTCGAACCTGAACGAGGTGGGCAAAGCCCAGAACCGCCGGGTCGAAATCGTGGTCATCCCCACCAGCGCGTGACACTTGTCTTGATGGACCACGCGCTGACGTGGTCCGGTACAAGCCAGTATTGCTGATAAGCCACTTTCCCGTCGCCTTGGCGGCGGGATCGTTTTTTGGGGGAGAGCACTAGGTGCGTTGCGCTCGACCCAAGACCCAATCTATCCCGCGCAGATAGTCGTCAATCGTCAACGTGTCGGTCTCGTCGCTTGCCGCCGAAAGAACAAATCCATGCGTGTAGTCGATGAGAAGGTGCAACAGAACACTGCCTGCATCGCCGTCGTTCAGGTCCTTTGCGCATGTTCCCAATGCGTCGGTCACATGTTTCAGATCGGCACTCATCAAAGAGGGATCACTTAGAACTGCGCGCAGCAGATGCGCGTTCGTAAGCGCCCGGGTGCAGTATGCGGTCAGGATTTGCCGTGCCCGATCCGAGGCCGTTGCCCCCTTGACCGGAACCAGAGTGTCTTTGAATGCGGCTGCCACCAAGTCAGTCAAAAGCTGTTGCCTGCTCCCGGAATGATAGGTGACGGCCATCGGTGTGACGCCCAACAAATCGGCCAAGGTGCGAAAGCTCAGCGCCTCAATGCCGTCTCGTTGCACGATTGGCAGAGCGACTTCGATAATTCGGGCCTTGGAGATTTTCTGGTCCGAAGCTTTCGGACGTCCCACCGTCGGGCGCGCGTTCATGCAGCTTTGACCTTATAGACCAAATCGACCAAGCCGGACGGGAAACTGGTCGCAGATTGCAGTTCTAGATCAATATCATGGTCTATGTCGCCGAAAATCCTGATGCCATCACCTATCAGAATTGGGATCATGGAGACTTTCATGTCGTTGATAAGACCCGCCTTGAGAAACGACTGAATGATGGCTCCGCCATCCACATAGACCCGTTCGAATCCTCGTTCGGCAAAGCTCTCCCAAAGGTCTTTTGGTGCAGCGGTTGAAAATTCGACCTTGTCGCGCAGATCGCTTGGCAGGTCATCCTTTGTCATGGTCCGGCTCAGGACAACGACGGGTTTGTCGTAGGGCCACGTATCAAACCCCAGAACCGTACGAAGCGATCCGGTTCCCATCACCAGCACATCAACGCTGTTCATGAAATCGACAAACCCATGATCTTCGTTGCCAGAGGGTTGTTTGAACAACCAATCAAGTGCGTGGTCCTTGCGTGCGACAAACCCGTCCAAGGTCATCGCCATCATGATGTGTCCAGTTGTCATGTGAACTCCATGGTCAATATTTATACAGCATATAAATTGTGCCGATTGAGATTCAAGGCAGTGATGCGGGCATAATCCGCGTCTCGCTCAGCGCGTTTGAATGTTGTCATTACGCTACGTTCCCTTGGTCCTGCGAATTTTCGAACAGCCCCTGCGCGCGGGTTGGGGTTGGTCCTGAACCACGGCTTGCTACATAGGGCACAGTTACAAAACCGGAGTTATTCAAGATGTCCGCACCAGTTCTTTTGGGCCTATCTGGCTCGCTGCGCAAAGATGCAACCAACCGCAGGCTGCTGCGTGAGGCCGCGCGCCTGTTTGATGCCGAAACCTATGTCGAGGCGGATCTGAACCTGCCGCTTTATGACGGAGACCTTGAGGATGCCGAGGGTGTTCCGGCCGCAGTTGAAACGTTGGCGGATCAGATCGCAGCCGCCGATGCAGTCGTGATTTCCACCCCTGAATACAACAAGGGGCCGTCTGGTGTGCTGAAGAACGCATTGGACTGGGTCAGCCGCACCGGGTCGAACCCCTGGGCGGACAAGCCGGTTGCAGTTATGTCAGCTGCCGCCGGGCGGGCCGGCGGTGAGCGCGCGCAGATGGTTTTGCGCGGTTTCATGGTCCCGTTCCAGCCGCGCATTCTGCAAGGTCCCGAAGTTCATCTGGCAAACAGCTCGAACGAATTTGACGAAAACGGTCAGCTGACCAGCGCGCAGTACACCAAGACGCTTCAGGCATTGATGGACAAGCTGCGGGCAGAGGTCGCGCGCTAAGCGACTGTTCCGATCTCGATCAGATTGCCGTCGGGATCGCGGATGTAAATGGACATGATCGGGCCGGTTGCTCCTGTACGGGCGACCGGCCCGTCTTCGATCGGGACGCCCAGTTGCGACAGGTGGTGCGTCCAGGTCTCTAGCGTTTGATCCGTGAGAAAACACAGATCGGCAGAGCCGGGCGCAGGGTGCTGCGCCTTTGGTTCAAAGGGTCGCTTGGCAGGATGAAGGTTGATCTTTTGGGTTCCGAACTTGAGCGCGGTGCGCGTGGACCCATCTGCCGGATGAAACTCTTCGGCCTGCATTCCCAGAATATTCGAATAGAAGGCGACCGTTGCAGGAATGTCGGCGACGGTCAGAACCAGGTGATCAAGCGTGGAAACGTCAGGCATGGATTGTCCTTTGTGGTGATCTGCCTAAAGTGCCTGCTATGACATCGACAGACCAGACAGAAACTCGGACCGAGATCCAAGGCGACGTGATGGACCCGACCCGCGCGGCCGCATTTCAGGTCGCTTTGGGGCAGGACCCCACAATTGTGGCCGGATCACCTCTGCCTCCTTTCTTTCATCAGCTCTATTTCTGGACGCCACGTCCACCTGATGGCTTGGGACGCGACGGTCATCCGCTGGTGGGGGGCGGTTTGATACCAGACATGGGGTTGCCGCGAAGGATGTGGGCCGGGGGGCGGCTGACGTTTTCGGCGCCTTTGCGGGCGGGTGTGGCGGCAGAACGGCGATCGGTTCTGGAAAGCGTCACGTCAAAGGTCGGGCGTACAGGGCCGCTGGCCTTTGTCACCCTGCGACACGACATCTGGCAGGACGGTGTGTTGTGCCTGAGCGAATGGCAAGATCTGGTCTATCGCGAAGATCCCCAGGAAAATGCGCCGAAACCGGTCGCACCTCTAGCGCGTACAGATGAGACTGACATGCAAGCCGCTCGCTTTGATTCAACTTTCCTGTTTCGCTACTCGGCACTGACCTTCAATGGGCATCGGATCCACTATGACTTGGACTATGCTCGTGATGTGGAAGGCTACTCAGGGCTTGTGGTGCATGGTCCACTTTTAGCGCAGAAACTGATGCTGCTTGCGACCGAGGTCTTGGGGCCACTGGCAACGTTCTCGTTCCGCGCCTCGTCCCCTTTGATGCATTTCGAACAGGCTGAGTTTTGTCTGAGCGGCAATGACCTTTGGGTTCGGGGACCGGACGGACGCCAATGTATGCAGGCCCGTGCAGCCCCCGTTGCTTGAGCCACGGATCTTGCGAGCAAGTCAACGGCGGGGGGCTCCCGCGCCCGAGCCATCCTGACTGCGTCAGCCCGGCTAGCGGACTTGGGCCGGGCGCCGCGCTATGCGCGGCGCGGTACCGCCTGGCGCATCGGTTTTGCCAAATTCGCCAACCGCCGAGCGAAGCGAGGCTTGGTCCAACGGGAGGAGGTTTTTCGTCAGAAAAATTGACGACGGGCGGGAGCGCCCCGGACTCACACGGTGTCATTTCGAATTTACCAGGTCACAGGCTTTTTTCTGGTCGGAAATCCTCGGGGATCTCGTCGCGCGATTCCAAAATCAGATCGGCCATCACATGGGCCACTTTGGGGGCCATGCCAAAGCCGATTTTGAAGCCGCCATTGGCAATGAACTGACCGGGGTGCAAGGGGTGCGCCCCCAGCATCGGCGCCCGGCTTTTGGATCGAGGGCGGACGCCCGCCCAACGTTCGATAACCTCTGCCCCGTGCAACAACGGTAGAATGCGGATGGCGCGGTCCAGCACGTCGTCCAGCTGTTTGTCTGTCGTATCCGGCGCGTCAAACTCCCGTTCCGAGGTCGACCCGATCGCCAGTGTCCCGTTTGCATGCGGGATGAAATGCAGGGCGTCCGCAAAGAGCTGTGGGACCTCTCCGGCGTCAAATCGCAACAGCGCGGCTTGTCCCTTGACGCCATTGCCGACCGTTTTGCCCATAGCCTGAGACAGTTCCTGTAAACCTGCCACGCCAGTCGCATGAACGACCCGGCCTTTGTCCGCGCCTTCAGCTTGAATTTCGACACCGTGAGTTTGCAGCGCCGCGACCAGCGCTGCGCAAGCCTGGCGTGGATGCATCCGAGCGCTCAGAGTATCATGGATGACAAAGCCCGTAGGGCTCGGGGGACACCAGCCCCCCATGTCCTGCACCGCCTTGACTTGCCAAACCGCCTTGCCTTGCCACAGCGCCTTGGCCGTCTCAGAACGTCTATGCGCCAGATCCAGTGCCCGGTCATCCGCAATTGGTTGCAGCCGTCCAAGGCGCCCATATCCGGGTGAGACACCGCCAGTCGCTTCGACTTGAGACCAAAATTCCTCGGCCATGATCAGGCTGTCGAATTGAAAGGCTTTCTTGGCGTTCCAATTCTCGGGCACATGTGGAGCCAACGCCCCGACCAGCCCGCCGCTGGACCCGGCACCAGGGCCAAATGGGTCGATCACCTGAACTTTTGCACCACGTTGCGCACAGGTCCAAGCAATGGACAGGCCAAAGATCCCGGCCCCGCGTATCGTCACATCTGCCATTGCCAATCCCCGCCGCCTTCGTCAGTGTCGCGCTGTTTCACCAGCACTTAGGGGATAATAGCATGGCTGACCAGCACGCTCAGTTGAGTTGGAAGGACGAGACCATTCCTGTCTCTGACCGCTTTGACGACCCCTACTTTTCGCTCCAGAACGGGTTAGAGGAGACGCGACATGTGTTTCTGGCGGGCAATGACCTGCCTGCGCGGTTTGCACCGGGGTTTCACATTGCCGAGCTGGGGTTCGGCACCGGGTTGAACATGTTGACCACTTGGGCCGCCTGGGAACAATCGGGCCAATCCACGCCGCTGCGCTTTACCAGTTTCGAGGCCTTTCCGATGGAGCCCGTCGATATGGAACGGGCCTTGGCAGCTTTTCCCGAATTGTCAGACTATGCGATGCAGTTTCTTGATGCCTGGACCGGTGCGCCTTGTGATCTGGGCACGGTGCAGATTGAGGTGATCCAAGGGGATGCGCGCGAAACCCTGGCGAGGTGGGAAGGAAAGGCCAATGCCTGGTTCCTTGATGGCTTCTCGCCCGCCAAGAACCCCGAACTTTGGGAGTCGGATTTGATGGCCCATGTCGCAAACCACACAGCACCGGGCGGTACAGCTGCCACATATACCGCAGCGGGCTTTGTGCGCAGGGGGCTTGAGGCGGCTGGGTTCGCCGTCACGCGCACCCCCGGATACGGACGCAAACGGCATATGACACGGGCAGTTTTGGATTGACGCAAAAGAACAACATCCCTGCGGGCATCGCCCTCATGCTGGGCGCAACCGTGGTTTTTGCGTTGCAAGACGGAATCTCACGGCATTTGGCGGGTACCTACAACACCTACATGGTGGTGATGATCCGCTATTGGTTTTTTGCCGCCTTTGTTGTGGCTTTGGCTGCGCGGGCGCCTGGTGGCGTGCGCGAAGCCGCGCGAACCGACCAGCTGGTGTTGCAGATCTTTCGCGGGATTTTGTTGGCGGGTGAAATCTGCGTCGCTGTCTACGGCTTTACCATCCTTGGCTTGATCGAAAGCCAGGCGGTTTTCATCTGCTATCCGCTTCTTGTGGCGGCGCTGAGTGGGCCAGTACTGGGTGAAAAGGTCGGCTGGCGCAGATGGGCTGCTATCGGAGTTGGTTGTGTTGGAGTGCTGATCATTCTGCAACCGGGGATGGGCGTGTTCAATCCGGCGGCGATTATTCCGCTGGTCTCGGCCTTGATGTTTGCGCTTTATGGCCTGCTGACGCGCTATGCCGCGCGCAAAGACAGCACAGCAACGTCGTTTTTTTGGACAGGAATCGCAGGTGCCGTTGTCATGACTGCGATTGGCATGTGGTTCTGGGAGCCTATGGAACCGGCCGATTGGGGGTGGATGGCACTGCTCTGCATTTCGGGCGTGTCCGGGCATTGGTTGCTGATCAAATGCTATGAAATGGCCGAGGCAAGCGCAGTGCAGCCTTTCGCCTATTTCCACCTGCTCTGGGCTGCAATGCTGGGTATCGCGATCTTTGGCGAGACGTTGCGCGACGCCGTGGTCATTGGCACCGCGTTGATCGTTGGGGCTGGTCTATTCACCCTCTGGCGCGAACGCGCGCAAAGTCGATCCTGACAGTTCTTTCGAGAACGGGATGGGCAGGGGATCCTTGCCCAGACGAGCGCGGTAGACCGGAAGGCTTTCGGTGACCCGCATGACATAGTTGCGGGTTTCGTTGAACGGGATGTGTTCGATCCAATCGATCATGTCCGGTGTGCCCGTTCGTGGGTCGCCAAAGCGTTCCATCCACGAAATCGGGCGGCGCGGACCTGCATTGTAGCCGGCCGACATCATCACCACATTGCCAACGAAATCACCCGCAAGGCCGGCCAGATAGTTGGCCCCAAGCACGGCATTGTATTCCCAATCTCGCGTCAGCCGGTCGGTCTTGTGACCGCCGAGCAAGCCCAGGTCGGTTGCCACAAGCTTGGCCGTTGCTGGCATCACCTGCATCAATCCACGCGCGCCTGCGCCGCTGATCACCACCGGATCAAACTCGCTTTCGCGGCGGGCGATGGCCAATGTCATCTCTTCGGCCATGGGCAGTTCTTTGCTGGCAACGGGATGGAGCGGGTAATATGCCGCCGGTATCACAAGGCCTGTGCGCGCCGCGCGTTTGGCGATCATGACCGCCAAATGGGGCTGACCCATGTCGATCACCATATCGCCCAATTGTGCGGCCTGCTCGGGCGGCAGATCTTCGACCAGATGAGTCAGAAACCGCTCTGCCAAGTTCTTCTCACCAGCGCTCAGAAGCAGAAGAGAGGCCTCGAGAACGCTGGTCTTCATGAACGGGGCTTCGCGCCAAGGTGGGTTTTTTGGGGGGGTGGCCAGATTCGCATCAAACTCGCGCCCGATCTGTTCTGCTGCCAACAGCCCATAAAAGGACGTTTGGTACTTAGCTCCATCCGCATAGGCCGCTTGCGCCTTGTCAATGTCGCCCAATTCAGCATATGCGCGACCTCTCCAGTATCCGCCGCGTCCTTTTGAGATGGGCGAAGCAATCGCGGCATCGAAGTTTTCAAAGTGTTTGGCGGCCGTCGCTGGATCGCCCAGTTTGCGCAAGGCGATGAAGCCCGCCAGCCATTCCAAGTCGGCGTAGCCATAGCCCATTTCGGGTGTCATGTGGTGGCGCGCGGCCACGCGATAGGCGCGCTGGTGATTGCCCTGACGCATTTCCAGACGCGCCAACCTGCGACGTCGAGGGGCCCATTTGTCAGGCTCGCCCAAAGCCTTGGGGCTGGTTGAGCGTTCCAACATAAGGTCAACGGCGCTTTCATCCAGTTCTTTGCGATCGCGCCAAACAAAGCGTTGATAAGCCAGCCCCGGAGAATCCATCAACTCTTTTGGGATCGCCGTGATCTTGGCATCCACCCCAGGGGCCATTTCGAACAAGGCAATCCGCGCCTCTGCCAGCTTGCGCTGCCCTTCGCTGACCAGCGGTAGCATGCGTTTCGAACTGATCATATGCTCGTCCCAGATCAACCGGTCCAGACGGGCGACATGATGGGGTTTCAGCAGCTTGCCGAAGTTTTCCAAATAGTCCTTTTGCAACCCGCTGCCCATCGGCATGGTGCGCCAGGCCTTGACCAGTTCCGCCTCGGCATCGCCACGCTGCCCCTTGGCCATCAGGGCGGCGGCATAGTTCAGCGCGCCTTCGGCTGTTTGTGGGGGAACTTCGGCATAGAATTTCAGGACCCGATCCGGGTCGGCGTTGGTAAACGACGGCTCGCTTTTACGACGCAGGAAATCCAGGCCTGGCCAATCAGGTCGCCGTTCCAGAAACACCAGCACATCGCCTGACGTTCCGAACCCCTTGCGCAACCAGTGCCAGACGATGATGTCGCGCGGCACAGACCCGCGGCGGCCCGATACGCGCAGCGCCTCGTTCCAATCGCCAGCCCGCATTTCCTTGAGGCCCAGCTTCAGATCGTTGGCCGGACCTGCGACAGCAGAGCCCAACATCGCGGTGCCAAGCAGGATTAGGGCCATAACAGCGGCCAGAACGCGTGTCATCACTTGCATTTCCCGATCAACCAAGGCTAGAGCCTTTTACGTTAAGCCGTGTTCGGCCGGGATCAACACACAATCCCGAAAGAATGCAAGTTCGGCGGGCCTCTGCCCGCATTGCCAACCAGGGAGCATCCCAATGTTCACAGGCTCTATGCCAGCCCTCGTCACCCCGTTCCTCAATGGTGAGTTGGACCTGGACAAGCTCAAACACCTGGTGGAATGGCAGATCAGCGAAGGTTCGACCGGTCTTGTCCCCGTCGGCACCACTGGCGAAAGCCCGACGCTGAGCCATGACGAGCACGAAGCGGTCATTGCCGAGGTGGTCAAAGCCGCCGCTGGCCGCGTGCCGGTTATCGCCGGTGCCGGGTCGAACAACACCGTCGAAACGATTCGCTTTGTCGAGTTTGCGGCGAAGGTCGGCGCTGACGCAGCACTGGTCGTGACGCCCTATTACAACAAGCCGACGCAGCGCGGCATGGTGGCGCATTTCACCGCAGCCCATGACTGTGCCGAAATCCCGATCATCATCTACAACATCCCCGGTCGCTCAATCGTCGACATGACACCGGACACTATGGGTGAGCTGGCCAAGTTGCCGCGGATCGTGGGTGTCAAGGATGCCACTGGCGACATCGCTCGTGTCAGCCAACAGCGCGCCACTTGCGGTGCAGATTTCTGCCAGCTGTCGGGCGAGGATGCAACCGCGCTTGGGTTCAATGCGCATGGCGGTGTCGGCTGCATCTCGGTCACCGCGAACGTGGCACCGAAACTCTGCGCCGAGTTCCAGCAGGCAACTTTGGCGGGCGATTATGCCAAGGCGCTTGAGTATCAGGATAAGCTGATGCCGCTGCACGAGGCGATCTTTATCGAGCCCGGTCTGGTCGGCGCGAAATACGGCCTGTCGAAACTGGGCCTGTGCAGCGAAGAGGTTCGCTCTCCGCTGACCGGTCTGGAAGACAGCACCAAAGCCGCTATCGACGCGGCCATGGCGCACGCAGGTCTGCTCTAAATCTGTTACCCCCGCTGCGCGTCGCGGCGGGGGTCACTCCAAGACCCGCGCAAGATGCCGGGTCTTGTCGGGATTGCGGGTCATGTAAATCTTGGCAATCCGTCCGTCTTCGATCTCAAAAGACGCTGCTTGCAGAATGCCACCGGGTTCCCTGCTGATAATCGCGGGCTGACCGTTCAACTCGCACAACGTCCAGCGCAGCCCCGGATAACCTGCCGATTTTCGGGCCAAACCGGCAAAGAAGCGGATGACCTTGTCCCGCCCAAGGATCGGGTTGAGCGTGGCCAGAACCTTGCCGCCACCATCGGAATGCAGGCGCACCCCCTGGGCCAGCAGTTTGGTCAGAGCGCCCGTATCTCCGCTCTTGGCTGCCGAAAAGAACGCCTTGACCAGATCCCGCCCTGTGGCGTCATCGACCCGTGCGCGGGGCTTGTTTTGTTGCACATGTTTGCGCGCGCGGCTGACCAGCTGTCTGCACGACGAGGCGCTGCGATCCAGGGCCTGCGCCAACTCCTCATAGCTGTGTTCGAACACATCGTGCAGCAGGAACGCGGCGCGTTCTAGTGGCGTCAGACGTTCCAGCGACAACAGGAGCGCAATCGAGACATCACGATCCAGCCGCTCGGTTGTGTCATCCGTCACCAGCGGTTCGGGCAGCCATTCCCCGGTATAGGTCTCGCGCCGGGCCTTGGCGACGCGCAGGTGATCCAGACAAAGCCGTGTGGTGATGCGTATCAGATAGCCGGTGCTGTCCTGAACACGCTCCCGATCGGCGCGTTGCCAGCGAAGGTAGGCCTCTTGCACCACGTCCTCGGCATCACTGACCGTGCCCAGCATGCGATAAGCAACCGCGAACAAGCGCGGTTGCAGATCAACGAAGGCCTGATCCGGGGTATCTGGCAAAGGGTGGGTCACGCGGCAGACGCCTCCTTTCCGACAGGATGCGGGGTGGCAAAGCCGATGGCAATCCGGTTCCAGGCATTGATGGTGGTGATCAGCAGGGTCAGGGCAACCTGCTCTGCGTCGTCGAAATGCGCGGTCATGGCAGTATAAGTCGCATCTGGTGCGCCGGTCCGGTCGATGCGGGTCAGATCCTCGGCCCAGGCCAGTGCCGCGCGCTCCTTGTCGGAATAGAGCGGAGATTCTCGCCAGGCATTCAGCAGGTGCATCCGGTCCTCGCTCTCACCATGTGCGCGCGCATCGTGGGTGTGCATGTGGATGCAGAACGCACAGCCGTTGATTTGCGAGACGCGGAGTTTGATCAGTTCGATCAGTGTGTGACCCAAAGGTGAGGCTTTGATCGCTTCTTCCATGTCCAGCATGGGCTGCATCAAGCTCGGGGCGGCGGCAAAAGGGTTCAGTCGCGGGTTCATGTTTGGCTCCTGTTCTTTGGTCGAATACCAACAGGACGCAGCAGCACTGGTGTTTGTGACATGGCCGCCGAAAAAATGCGAACCTAGCCTGCGAGTTTTATGACGCTCTGCTTTAGCACGTTGAGCAGTTCCTCTAGTTCCTCTCGGTCTTTGACGTATTTGAAGCTCATCGACACCGTGACGATGTAATTTGCCAGGTCTTCGGTCTTCACTGTGCCCGGCGAGCCTTGATGCTCTGTTAGGACACGGGTGATCAGCGCTTTCATCCGGGCGTGGGCTTCTTTGATGGCATCGGCCCCGGCTTTGTTGTGTCCGCTGATCAGATCCTCGGGTTCGCGCGCAATCTGCAGCAGTTCAAAGGACTTGATGACCGTCTCGTGGAAATAGAGGTCGATTTTTTCCCCTAGCGAAGAGCAGCCCGGAAGCTGTCGTTCGATATCCGCCAGGGACATGTCCGTGATCTGCAGGATTGAGGCACGGATAAGGTCGTCCTTTCCCCCAAACAGATCATACAGCGTCTGGCGCGACACGCCTGCCTCGCGCGCGATGTCGTTCATCGAGGTCTTGCGCGCGCCATAGTGAACGAAACAGCCAATCGCGCCTTGGACGATCTTTTGTTTGGTTTCGGTCATCGGGATCTGATCGGTGTTTGTCATGGGGAACAGATAAATCGGCGCTTACGACTTGACAAGTATGCTCCAAGTGTCAAATACAAATGTACAAGAGAAATAAAGTTGTAAAGTGCGATTCTGGTCGCCGAACCTGGAGAAGACCGATGATTGTAGATTTCATGATGAAGCGCGTCGCCAAGATGATTGCGGATGTGCCGCGTACTCCGATCCTGCGCCGTCCGGATGAGTTTGGGATGGCCTATGAAGATGTCTCATTCCCTGCAGTTGATGGGATCACACTTGAGGGGTGGTACATCCCGGCCAAGACGCCATCGAACAAGATCGTCATCTGCAACCACTTTTCGCCGGGCAACCGCTATGGTTATGCCGGGCACCTGAAACCTTGGCGCCGCGCTGGCGGGTTCGAGGTGAACCACCTGCCAAAGTACAAGGCATTGGTTGAGGCCGGGTACAACGTGCTGGCGTATGATCTGCGCAATCACGGGTTCAGCGCACCGGCTCAGAATGGTGGCTATAATCCGGGTCTGTTTGAGTACAAGGATGTTCTTGGATCACTGGAATATGTCAGGTCGAACCCGGTCACCAAGGACATGGAAATTCATCTGCACAGCCAGTGTTTGGGGGGGAACGCGACGCTGGCGGCGATGCGCAAACACCCAGAGGCGTTTGAGGGCGTGCAGTCGATGGTTCTGATCCAACCGATTTCCGGCGATGCTCTGGTGCGCAAGCTGGTCAAGAACCTGCGTATGGGCAAGCGCGCATATGCGGCGTTCGAAAAGCACTACAACGAGATCTGGGGCTATCGGATTGAAGATTCCTCGCCGCAACGCGATGCGGCTTTCATCAGCATGCCCACATTTGTTGTGCAGGTTCGCAACGACGCCTTCACCTATGCCGAAGAGGACGTGCAGGCGATTTACGATGCAATTCCGGGCGATGACAAAAAACTCTACTGGATCGAAGACACCACGCAACGTTTCCGGGGCTATCAATACTTCTCAGAGAACCCAAAGCAGATGGTCGACTGGTACGATCAGAACTCTGCTCCTGCGCCGTTGTCGGCGGCGGTCTGACTTGAGGGCGACATGATCTGGAACCTTCTGAAATTCGGCTTACCCATCGTCGTGCTTCTTGCGGTGGCGGTGGGGACGCAAACCCGCAAGACATTTCACGTTGAGCAAGTGGTTGAGGCTACACCGGACGAAGTTTGGGCGGTGTTGATGGAAACGTCGGCCTATTCCGACTGGAACCCGGTATTTGTCAAAGTAGATGGGACTTATGAGGATGGAGTCCAAGTGGTGAACCACGTCGTGGATCCTGATGGCAAGATCCTCGAGATGACGGCAACCGTGAAAACTCTGTCCCCGCGCCGCCAACTGCGGCAGACCGGCGGCATACCGGGGATCATCACCTTTGATCACCAATGGCTGCTGGAGTCTGTCGAAGTGGGCACAAAGGTCACTCAGCACGAAGTGGATCGCGGGATCTACCTTTGGTTCTGGGATTCGTCCTGGATCGAACCGGCCTACGCCAGTGTGAACGATGCGCTGGCCGATCGGCTGAGAGTGGATTGATGTCGGGTCAAATGAAAACGGACACCGGATGCAAATGCATCGGGTGTCCGTGTCTTGGTTGCTTTCAGCAGGCTGAAGAGGATCAGCGTTTGCCGTAGTAGAGGCCAACCACATGTTCGGCCTGGGCAAAGAACAGCCAGCGCGAGGTGGCAATGCCCGCCAGGTGCGACAGCACCGCGATCAGCGCGCCAAAGTGGTGGGGCGAGATCAGCAGGATCAGGATCGGCAGGACAAAGGCCAGAGTGAAAGAAATCACCCGCAGCTTGGCCGCGTGTTTACGGCCCACCACATGCACAAACTCGCGCAGCAGATAGTTGGTGCCGGTGTGGGGCGGCTCAAAGGCGCGCACAGTTCCGCGCGAGCCCAGACCCGTTGCGGTGCCCATATCGGTGCCCGAATTGGCGAATGCCTCATCACCTTGTTTCCAATAGGCCAGCTGCACCAGTGCGGCGACGGCGAGCAGGATCATGGCCGCATTGACCTGACCGGCCAGCAAGGCGCCGCCTGCGATCGAGAACGACAGGAACATCGCTGGGGTCAGCTTCATGTTCCAGCGCGGGATGGTCTTAAGCTGGGTGTAGATCATCGAGGTGGTGAAGACCGTAAGCAGGCTGAAGATCGCGCCGATTACGCCAAGGGCGGTGTAGTTCTCTTTCAGGAACACCAGACCCGCGCCATAGGGTGCCATGACCAGCAGCGCGATGACTGCGCACCAGCCTTCGCGGCTGAGCCAGCTGGTTTTCCACTGGGTGAACGCTTTCATTGCACGCTCGGGGTGGCCCAGGTGAAAGGTCGAGGCCATCAGCCCACCAACCGCCAGTGCGTATGCGATGGCAAAGAAGACAAAGGCGACCCAGCCGGTGACTGACGGAAACCCCAGGCCCAGGAACATCAGCAGGCCAAAGCCCAGACCCGACAGGGTGGTGAAAACGATAACTGAAGGTGCGGGATGCATCAGGCGTTACCTCCGGGGATTTTATCCAGAGCCTTGTCCAGCCAACCCATGAAACCGCCAGGGTTTTCGGCGACGGGGGCCAGCAGTGGCGCGAGGATGTCGATTTGCTCTTCTACCGTGTCCTTGGGACGGGGGGGCAGGTATTTGTTGACCGGTTTAGTGCCCTGTTCCGGCATCAGGTCCATGCCACCGCGCTCTTCGACCAGCTTGGACACGTCGCTGTTCGGATCGCCCAGATCACCAAAGTGCCGCGCGCCTGCGGGGCAGGTGCGGACGCAGGATGGAACACGGTCCACCTCGGGCAGGTTTTCGTTATAGATCCGGTCGACGCAGAGGGTGCATTTCTTCATCACGCCTTCAGTCACGTCCAGCTCGCGCGCGCCATAGGGGCACGACCATGCACAGAGACCGCAACCGATGCAGTCGCTTTCGTTGACCAGAACAATGCCGTCCTCGACCCGCTTGTAGCTGGCCCCGGTGGGGCAGACGGTGACGCAGGGCGCGTCCTCGCAGTGCAGGCAGGACTTGGGGAAGTGGATCAGCTGCGCGTGGCCCTGTTCGGGCTGCACCTCAAAGCTGTGGACTCGGTTCAGGAAGGTGCCCGACGGGTTGCCGCCATAAGCATCCTGATCCGACAGCGGCGCACCGTAGTTTTCGGTGTTCCAGCCTTTGCATGAGATCACGCAGGCGTGGCAACCGACACAGGTATCCAGGTCGATCACCAGACCCATCTTGCGGTCAGTGGATTGGGGGAGTTGGGTCATTATTTGCCTACCTTCCACGCCAGGTTTTTAGGACCGGTTCCCACCGGTGATTTGATCGGTTCAAAGACCGGCTGGCTTTCCGCCAGATCCTCGGGTGCGCCTGCTTTCTCGATCTTGACCTTCAGGTCGAACCAAGCGGCCTGACCGGTGATCGGGTCCGAATTGGCCCAGCGAAGCCCGTCGCCCTTTGGCGGCAGCAACTCGTGGATCAGGTGGTTCAGCAGGAAACCTTTGGTGGCTTCGGGCGCGTCTTCTTCCAACGCCCAAGCGCCTTTGCGCTTGCCGATGGCGTTCCAGGTCCAGACGGTGTTGTCGTTCAGCGCCGCCATTTCCATCACCGGTACAGTGATTTCACCGTGCGGCGAGGTCACTTTGGCCCAATCGCCGTCTTGCAGGCCGTTCTCGCGCATCAGCTTGGTCGGCACATACAGCGGGTTGCGGCCGTGCAGCTGACGCAGCCAGGCGTTCTGGGTGCCCCACGAGTGGTACATCGCCATCGGACGCTGTGTCAGCGCGTTGACGGTGAAGCCTTCGTTGCCGTGCTGATCGGTTTCGTACCAGATCGGCATCGGGTCGAGCTTTTCCTTGATCCGCTCGCGCAGGTGATCCGGCGGCTGGCGGTCGCCGTGACCTTCGGCAGCCAGCTGGAACTTGCGCATCGGCTCGGAATAGAGCTGGAACAGATAGGGTTCCGGCTTGTCATAGATGCCGATGTCCACAGCCCAATCCTGATACGCGGTGTTCCAGGGCTTGTAATAGTCCGCACCCTCGGGGATGTGGGCCACGTAGAAGCCGCCGTTCTCGATGTAACGATCCAGCTGCTCGGGGTTCACTTCGCCGCGGCCAACCTTGTCGCCGTTTTCACCGCGGAAACCGGCGAGCGGGCCAATGCCCGGCTTGCGCTGGTGGTTCACGATGTAGTCGGCGTAATCCTGATACTTGGCAGAGCCGTCTTCGTTGGTGAAACCCGGCAGTTTCATCTTGTTGGCCAGCTGCACCAGAGCGGTCTGGAAGCCGCGCACATCGCGGTCTGGCTCGATCACCGGCCAACGGATGGCGTCTGCTGCTGCGTCCGCCTCACAAATCGGGCGATCCAGTAGCGAGATACAGTCGTGCCGTTCCAGATAGGTGGTGTCGGGCAGGATCAGGTCGGCATAGGCCACCATTTCCGAGCTGTAGGCGTCGGAATAGATGATGCGCGGGATCACATATTCGCCGCTTTCATCCTTGTCGGTGAGCATCTCCATGACACCCTTGGTGTTCATGGTCGAGTTCCACGACATGTTCGCCATGTACATGAACAGCGTGTCGATCTTGTACGGGTCACCCGCGTGCGCGTTTGAGATCACCATATGCATCAGCCCGTGGCTGGACATCGGGTTTTCCCAGGTGAACGCCTTGTCGATCCGCGCCGGGCTGCCGTCTTCTTTCAGCGCTAGGTTTTCTGGACCACGCACAAAGCCCAGGTGCGGGCCATCAAGCGGCGCGTCGGGGGTCACTTTACAGTGCGGGGCAGGGTGCGCTTCGACCGGCTTGGGATACGGCGGTTTAAAGCGGAAGCCGCCGGGAACCTCGACCGTGCCCAGGATGATCTGCAACACGTGCAGCGCGCGACAGGTCTGGAATCCGTTGGCGTGCGCCGAGACACCGCGCATCGAGTGCATCGAGACCGGGCGACCGATCATCTTGGTGTGCTTCTCGCCGCGGAAGTCGGTCCATTCGTGGTCCAGTTCGAACGCTTCGTCAAAGGCAACGCGGGCCAGCTCACCCGCGATGGCGCGGATGCGTTCGGCGGGGATGCCACAACGCTCGGCCACGGCTTCGGGCGCATATTCGTCGGACAGGTACCGCTCGACCATGCCGTGGAACACGGGGCGGTGCGTGACACCGTCTTTTTCGTATGTCGCCGACAGGTCGGGGCGGACGCCCGGTTTGTCGAATGCGGTCGGCTCACCGGTGTTGCGGTCGATGACCAGCGGCTTGCCGTCTGCATCGCGCAGGAACAGGCCTTTGGTGGCGCCTTCGCTGCCATCGATCAGGACCGGCGCGTTGGTGTAGCGGCTGAGGTAATCCAGGTCGATCTTGCCCGCCTTCATCAGGACGTGGATCATCGACAGGATGAACAGCCCATCGGTGCCAGGCGTGATACCGACCCAATCGTCGGCCACCGCGTTATAGCCGGAGCGGATCGGGTTGACGCCGATCACCCGCGCGCCGCGTGCCTTGATTTTGCCAATGCCGATCTTGATGGGGTTCGAATCGTGGTCTTCTGCTACGCCGAACAGCATGAACAGCTTGGTGTGTTCCCAGTCGGGCTGTCCAAACTCCCAGAACGCGCCGCCCATGGTGTAGATGCCGCCCGCCGCCATGTTGACCGAGCAGAAGCCGCCGTGGGCTGCATAGTTGGGCGTGCCAAAGTTCTGAGCAAAGAAGCTGGTGAAAGACTGCGACTGGTCGCGACCGGTGAAGAACGCCAGCTTTTCGGGGTTGGTTTTGCGGATCGGCTCCAGCCAGCCCGCCGCGATATCCAGCGCCTCGTCCCAGCTGATCTCTTCGAACTCTCCCGAACCACGTGGACCAACCCGTTTCATTGGGGCCTTCAGGCGCGAGGGGGCGTTCACCTGCATGATGCCCGCTGACCCCTTGGCGCACAGAACGCCCTTGTTCACGGGATGATCGCGGTTGCCTTCGATATAGGCGACCTTGCCGTCCTTCATGTGAACGTTGATGCCGCATCGACACGCGCACATGTAGCAGGTGGTCTGCCGGATCTCGTCCGAGACCTTGGGCGAGGTGTCGATCTTAGGTTGCTGGATTGTCATCTGGCGTCCTTCTGTTGGGCGGCGTCTCAGGTCAGGAAGGTCATCCCCCCGAGGATCACTCCGGCAATGAATAGGGTTTCAACGATGATCAGGGCGATGGCGGCGCCGCCGACCGAGAGTACTTGTTTGAGGTTGGTCTTCATTCCGACCGCCGCGATGGCGACCAGCAGCAGCCAGCGCGAGGCTTGGCTCATGAAATCGGCGATCACGGGCGGGATCAAGTCAAACGAGCTTGCACCCGCCAGAACCAGGAAGCCGACGACAAAGCCCGGCAGGATCGGAGGGCGCTCGCCATCCACATCAGCCTCGGCAAAACGGCGGATCAGCAGCGAGGCAACCAGAACGATCGGTGCGAGCATGGCCACGCGGAAGAGTTTGACCAGGGTCGCGGTATCGCCAGTCTGCTCCGAGATCGAGAAGCCTGCACCGACGACCTGCGCCACATCGTGAATGGTGCCGCCCAGAAACACGCCGCCAGCAACGTCGTTCATGCCAAGTGCGCGCACCAGGATCGGATAGGCGATCATGGCAATGGTCGACAGGACGGTGACACCCAGAACGGTAAAGATCAGGCGCTCTTCGGACCGTTCATCCTTTGGCAGGATGGCACTGATCGCCATGGCAGCAGACGCGCCACAGATCGCGACCGAACCGGCAGTCAGAAAGGCAAAGCGCCATTTGTGGCCGAAGAACCGGGCGACGGCGAGGCCGAATGCGATGGTGGCCAGAACGCCGCCAACAACAAGGGCGATCAGATCCCAGCCCAGGCCCATCATCAGTGTCATCGAAACACGGACACCCAGCAGGGCGACGCCGAGGCGCAGCAGGGTGCGGGCCGAAAAGGCCACGCCCTGAACAGCTTTACCTTCTTCACCCAAAAAGCTGATGGCGATGCCCAAAAGCAAGGCAAGAAGCATCGCCGGAGTTGCATAGTGCTCGGACAGGAATTTCGCTGCCACAGCCACCATGATGGCGACCATGATGCCGGGGAACAGCTCGCGGGCACGCTCTATGTGCCGTTCGACGAACGACAGGGTTTCAGGATTTGCGGACGCCATATCTATTGTTCTTTCCTTTGTCGTATATGGGTCGCAAAGACCCCAGCTCTGGGGTCGAGCTGCCTTGATGTCAGTTGGTCTGCGCCTGCAGGATGGTGACCGCAATGATCTGGGTCACGTCATCAGCGCTGCAGCCGCGCGAAAGGTCATTGGCGGGCTGTGCAAGCCCCTGCATCACAGGGCCGATGGCGGAATAGCCGCCGATCCGCTGAGTGATTTTGTAGCTGATGTTGCCCGCGTCCAAGTTGGGGAAGATCATCACGTTCGCTTGGCCGGCCACATCAGATCCGGGCGATTTATGCTCGCCGACAGACGGAACAAAGGCGGCATCGAATTGTAGCTCACCGTCAACCTGAAGGTCAGGCGCATCGGCGCGCAGGGTTTCGGTCGCTTCGATCACCTTGTCGACAGCGGGATGCTTGGCGCTGCCCTTGGTCGAAAACGATAGCATCGCGATCTTGGGCTCGGCGCGCAGCAGAGCGCGTGCCGACGTGGCCGAGGCGGTTGCGATCTTGGCCAGCTCAGCCGCACTTGGGTCGATGACCAACCCGCAGTCGGAATAGAGCATCGCGCGTGCGCCAGGCTGGGCATTCTCGGGCGGGTACATCAGGAAAAAGGACGACACCATGCCCGCGTCGGGCGCCATGCCGATCACCTGGATCGCGGTGCGCACAACGTCGCCGGTGGTGTGAACCGCTCCACCTACGGTCCCCGTGGCGCGGCCCGTGCGGACCAACATCGCGGCATAAACCAGCGGGGTTTCAGCGGCGGCACGGGCTTTGGCCTCATCCACGCCTTTGTGCTTGCGCAACTCATAGTAAACGTTCGCGAACTCATCGGTCAGATCCGAGGTCGCGGGGTCGTGGATGGCAACGCCGTCGCATGCGGAGGCCCCTTCGGCCTGCAACGCAGCTTCAACTTCGGCTTGCGGTCCAACAAGAATGACATCGGCCAATCCGGCCTTGTGGGCGGCCAGTGCCCCCGCGACGATGCGGGGATCACTGCCTTCGCTTAGAGAAACAACAGGGCGGGTTGCCGGGGCGTTTGCCGTCAACAGCTCGATCGGTGTTAGGGTCATACGTCCCGGCTCCTGTTCGTTTCTTCTCTTAGACCTGCTGCTCGCGCATGTCGGCAGCGTCGATGCCTGCCACACGGACCGGCTTCTTCATTGCGTCACGGCGGAAGGGCTCACCCAGTTCCTGGTTGATCATGGCTTCGATCAGGGTGGTGATGCCGTTCTTCTGGTCTTCGATCGCCTGGTTCAAGGCGGCGGTCAGCTCGTCCTGAGTGCGGGCAACAACACCTTTCAGGCCACATGCGTTGGCGATGCCAGCGTAGGAAACCTGCTCGTCCAGCTCGGTGCCGACGAAGTTGTCGTCGAACCACAGGGTCGAGTTGCGCTTTTCAGCACCCCACTGATAGTTGCGGAACACGATGTGTGTGATCGCAGGCCAGTCGCCGCGGCCGATTGCGGTCAGTTCGTTCACCGCGATGCCGAATGCGCCGTCACCCGAGAAACCAACAACCGGAGTGTCCGGCTGGCCGATTTTCGCACCAGCGATGGCAGGCAGACCATAGCCGCAGGGGCCGAACAGGCCAGGTGCCAGGTATTTGCGGCCTTCGTCGAAGTCCGGATAGGCGTTACCGATGGCGCAGTTGTTGCCGATGTCGGACGAGATGATCGCTTCGCGCGGCAGAGCTTGCTGGATCGCGCGCCACGCCATACGGGGGCTCATCCAGTCGGGCTTGGCGTCGCGTGCACGCTCGTTCCAGGTGGTGCCCGGATCGTCGTCTTCGTGGGTCATCGAGGACAGCTGCTGTGCCCATGCCGATTTCTTCTGCGCGATGTTGTCTTTGCGCGCTTCGCGGCCTTCGTCACCTGCGGTGTCCGACAGACGGGCCAGGATGCCTTTGGCAACTTTGGCTGCGTCACCCACGATACCAACCGAAACCTTCTTGGTCAGGCCGATGCGGTCGGGGTTGATGTCGACCTGGATGATTTTGGCGTCTGCGGGCCAGTACTCCATGCCGTAACCGGGCAGGGTCGAGAACGGGTTCAGACGAGTCCCCAGAGCCAGAACAACGTCAGCTTCTTTGATCAGTTCCATACCGGCCTTCGAGCCGTTGTAGCCCAGGGGACCTGCAAACAGCGGGTGGTTGCCGGGGAAGGCGTCGTTGTGCTGGTAGCCAACGCAGACCGGAGCGGTCAGACGCTCGGCCAGGTCTTTGGAGGCTTCGATACCGCCTGCGGACAGAACAACGCCCGCACCGTTCAGGATGACGGGGTTCTTTGCGTTCGACAGCAGCTCGGCCGCTGCGGCAACCGCGTCTTCGCCGCCCGAGGGACGTTCGAATTCAACGATGGCGGGCAGTTCGATGTCGACAACTTGGGTGAACATGTCACGCGGGATGTTCAGCTGAGCCGGAGCCGAGGCGCGTTTGGCGTTCATGATCACACGGTTCAGAACTTCGGCAACGCGCGAGGGGTCGCGGACTTCTTCCTGGTAGCAGACGCAATCAGCGAACATGCGCATCTGTTCCATTTCCTGGAAGCCACCCTGACCAATGGTCTTGTTCGCGGCCTGCGGGGTCACCAGCAGCAGCGGGGTGTGGTTCCAGTAAGCGGTTTTCACGGCGGTCACGAAGTTGGTGATGCCGGGGCCGTTCTGCGCGATCATCATCGACATCTTGCCGGTGGCGCGGGTGTAACCGTCAGCCATGAAGCCGCCCGAACCCTCGTGGGCAACGTCCCAGAACTTGATGCCTGCGGCAGGGAAGATGTCCGAGATCGGCATCATTGCCGAACCGATGATGCCAAACGCGTGCTGGATGCCGTGCATCTGCAGCGTTTTGACGAATGCTTCTTCTGTGGTCATTTTCATGAGAGTGCACTCCAAAGAAATAGATTATCGTTGACCGGCACGAGTGTACCGGCGGTTTGGAACTGGTTTAGGCGTAAGCGGACGCTGCGGGTTAGGGCCAAAAGAGTGAACCGCTTAGGTCCAGATGGTCTGTTAGTGGCGGTTGATGGACTGGGCCAGAATTTCGATTCCTGGCTCGATCCGATTGACGGGAATAGAGGAATAGCCAAGCCGGAAATAGTTTTTCGGCTTTTCAGGGCCGGAAAAGAACGGTTCGCCCGGTTCGATGTGTACGCTTTGCGCGCGAAGTTTTTCTGCCAAAACCGTTGTATCCACGGCTTTTGGCGCACGCATCCACAGTGATGACCCGCCATAAGCGCCCCGCCCGGCGATGGTCAGACCATGGTCTGTGATGGCCGATTCTATCGCTTTTCGACGCTCGAGAAGGGCTGCGGAAACCCGTCGGATTTGGGCGTCGTAGTGGCCTAGAGACAGGAAGTAAGCAGCTGTGCGCTGGATATGTCCAGGCGGGTGCCTTAGGACCAGCGACCTCAGTGCTCGTGCCTCGCGAATGAACGCTTCAGAGCCGACCATGTAGCCCAACCGCAAGCCCGGAAACAGAGATTTGGAGAAGCTGCCGACGTAGATGACACGCCCGTCGCGGTCCAGAGACTTCAGCGCGGGCGAGGGGGCTGCCAGGAACGCCATCTCGAATTCGTAGTCATCCTCGACGATCATGGCGTCAATTTCGCGGGCGCGTTGCAGCAGATCATGCCGCCGGTTCAGCGGCATGGTTGCCGTTGTTGGGCTTTGGTGGCTGGGTGTTGTGAATATCACATCGGTGTCGTGAGGGATCGCGTCAGGTGGCAGACCGTCAACATCCACTCGCAAGGGGGCAACTTGGCAACGCGCCTGCAAAAGCAGTTCGCGCAACGCGTAGTAACAGGGATCTTCGATCGCGGCCTTGCGGCGGCGATTGAGGAGAACTCTGGCTGCCAGCCATAGCGCGTTTTGCGCACCGAGCGTGATCAGGATTTCTTCGGGTTTGGCGGTGATGCCGCGCCGTGGCAGAGTGTGACGCGCGATGAACTCGATCAACAGCGGGTCGTCCTGATCGACGTAGTCGGCCGTAAGCGAGGCAAAATCCTTTTGCCCCAGGGCCCGAACCGCACACAGGCGCCAATTGGCGTGATCGAAGAGTGTCGGATCGGCCTGGCCATAGATGAATGGATAGCGGTAGTCGCGCCAATTGCTGGGTTTGTGCAACGTATCTCCACCGGTGAACCGTCGGGCAATCGCCCGGTTCCAATCCACCGTCTCTTCTGCCCGTTGCAATGGGGTATAGCTGGGCGGCACGGGGGCATTGTCCGACACATAGTATCCAGACCGGCCCCGCGACGTCAGATAGTCATTTGCCAACAACTCGGTATAGGCAAGCGTCACCGTGATCCGGCTTATACCCAGATGTGTGGCCAGCTTGCGCGACGAGGGGAGCTTTTCACCCACGTGAAAGCGCCCTGACAGGATGCCTTCGGCAATCATTTGCTGGATCTGCGCCTGCAGCGTGCCCTGTGCGTCGGGTTTGAGAAAGAAGGTGTCGACCGAGATGCCCATTGCGGCACCATAGTGTGGCCTTAAGTGGCGTGCAATCTGGACTTACGCCTGCGGCCAAATTTCCTGATGCCTTCGACACAAGTACCATTCTAGCCGAATGTGACGGCTTTGAATATTGATACATTTCGGCTCAATTATTGGAAAAATTGTCCGTATTAGGTAAGCATAACAACGGCTTGGTGTGATGCGAGTGTTCTGCGCGTTCGATCAAGAAAACTGTTGCAGTTCCTGAATAAACTATATAACTAGAAACCTAGTTTAATAAGGAAAAGCGAAATGTGGGAATCAGTAGCCGCAGGTTTTTCGGCGATGGGATCCGAATCTCGACTGAAGGTTCTGAAGATCCTGGTGCGCGCAGGCGAATCGGGTCTGACCGTCGGCGAGATCCAGGAGCGGACGGGAATCGCGCCTTCGACCTTGGCTCATCACCTCAAATTTCTCGCCGGAGGTGGCGTGGTGGTTCAGGAAAAGGCCGGCCGCAGCACCATCAACCGAGCGGATTTCGATCAACTGCGCGTTCTGGCGGACTTCATTCTTGGTGAATGCTGTGCTGACGCGCCTCAAAAGGCAGCAAACGATGGCTGATCTTACTCAAAACCCGGGGCGCAGTGCGTCCTTGCTCAAGATGCTGAAAACCCCTTGGGCAGTGATTGTTGTTGCGTTGTTGGGCGTCGCCGTACTTGACCCCGACAACCTGCGGGGCGTGGTGGAGTTTGCCGTCAAAGCCTTGGCACACACAGGACAGTACATCCTGTTCGCCGTTTTGCTGTTGGCCTACCTCAAGGCCACCGGCGCCGAGGTTATGGTGGCGCGGGCCTTTGTTGGGCGTGAGACGCGGATGATCTTTCTGGCGGCGATGTTCGGCGGTTTGGCGCCCTTCTGCTCATGCGAAGTGATTCCCTTCATTGCTGGTCTTTTGGCCTTGGGCGCACCGTTGTCGGCGGTCATGGCCTTTTGGCTCAGCTCTCCATTGATCGACCCGCCGACCTTGCTGATCACAGCAGGGGCACTTGGGTGGCCCTTTGCCATCGGCAAGGCTGTGGCTGCAGTTGCCTTGGGGTTGTTCGGTGGCTTTGTCGTCAAGGGGCTGATGTCGCGCGGTGCCTTTGCACAGCCTTTGCGTCAGTACAAACCTTCGGGTTGCTGCGGCTGCGGACCGAAGGAAGAAGAAAAACCTGTCTGGAAATTCTGGACAGAGCCTGCACGTCGCACCGTGTTCAAGTCTGAGTTCGCCTCGAACGCGGTCTTCCTCTTCAAGTGGTTGGCGATGGCCTATGTGCTTGAAGCGCTGTTGGTCTTTTACGTCCCTGCCGATCTGATCGCACAGCTTGTGGGCGGCGAAGGGGTCGTGCCGATTGCAACGGCTGCTCTGGTGGGAATGCCAGCCTACCTGAACTCCTATGTCGCGCCGCCGCTGCTGGCAGGGCTGATGGAGCAGGGGATGAGCGCAGGCGCTGCGATGGCCTTTATGGTGGCGGGTGCCGTCAGCTCGATCCCCGCGATGGCGGCGGTCTGGTCACTGGTCAAGCCACGGGTCTTTGCAATGTACCTGGGTCTGGGGATCAGCGGCGCGATCATTGCCGGGATCCTGTTTCAGATGATCTGAACCGGCCGAGCAATCAAAACCAGGGCCGGGCAGTTCTGCCCGGCCTTTTTCATTGGCAATGGCGTGGAAGCTTGATCCGATACCGGGCCTCGCCGCTTTGGACATAGACCCGTTTTTCGATACAGGCGGTTTCGCCGACGGTGCTGGCCACCGGCCCTTCGGTCGATGTGACCGAGGTGGCTGATCCATCGGGTAAACGCACGGACGCAATCACGCCGCTGCGCAGATCCCCATTGATTGCGGTGGCCGAGAGAACGGGCACAGTCATGAACGCCTCATGCTCGTGCGTGTCGTCCCCGGACATCAGCAGCAGACCGATCAGGATGCCGACCAAGGCAAGCACACCCAGAATGGCAATCCCCTTGGTCTGAAGGAATGCGTACACCGATACAGCACGGTGTGGACCCAGGATTTTGGACAACAGATTCAACATGCCGCTTGGTACGCAGAGCCGGGCGCCTCTGCAAGGGGCAGGGGATAAAGCTTGGCCTGAGGCGTGGTTCATGTACACATTCAAATAAGAGGAACATATTGACCGAACAGGAAATTGGAGAGAGATCATGAGGACACTGAGCGCCCTTGGCCTTGCGGCCGCATTGACCCTTGGCGGCGGGCTGGCATCCGCGCAAGAGCTGATCGACAAGGGAATGGTTCATGGTTGGAACCTGATGGTCGATCCGCAATTTGGTGACGGCTGCCTGATTCAGACAGTCTATCAGGATCTGTCGGTGGTCCGTTTGGGCTATGACATGATTGGTGGGCGCGGATATCTGACGATCTTCAACCAGGCGTGGGGAGATATCGAGAACGGCAAGGAATACCCTGTGACCTTTGACATGGATGGCGAAAAGTTCGACGCCATTGCGACCGGAATCAAAGAGGGCAAGATATCAGCCGCGATCTTGTACTTTGACGACCGAAATTTTGTGAACGCCATCGCTCAGCGCAAGGTGATGACGGTCTTTGGTCAAGACGGGCAAGAAGTGATGGCCATCGACCTCAAAGGCACGTCCAAGGCGATTGAATACGCGCGGCAGTGCCAAAACGAGATGACAGGCGGTGGCTGATTTGCCCAAGGCCGCGCGGGGCTTTTACGTTGAGCCCCGCTGGTGGTTTGATTGATCTCCTAACGAACCGGATCAAAAACCGCCCCTTCCAGCGTGCAATCCCGAACCACGTCCCGTCCGCAGGGCACCGGTTTCAGGTCCTTTGACAGACAAACGCGCGCCTCTTCGATGTAGCCATCGCGACAGGTGATCGTCAGCATGTCAGGTTCCAGTCCCGGGTTGGCCTTCAAAAACGCCTCTTCCACGACGGACGCGGGCAGTTTCACGCTTTGGTCCAGTTTGCGGAACACTTCGGGGCGGGTGATCTTGCCATAAGCCTCGCGCGACAGGGCATAATAATCGCCTGCGCTCAGGCCCGAACAGGTGCCGTGTTTCTTCCACTGATGCCAGGCCAGTCCGGCGCTGCCCTGAATATCGGTCATTTCACGGGTCATGCGGCGCGGTGGCGGGGCATGCGGCGTGCGGCAATAGGCGGGCCATCCCTGATGATACTGCGGCCACAGCCCGTGCAGGATCCAGCCATAGTCGTGGCGCGTGTCACATTGCTCGGACCCGCGTGCATCCCCCGTGGTTGCGCACCAATTGGGCGACCAGCTGAGAGACAGCACGTAGTAATCGAACTCTCCGGCTTTTTCCCCATCTGCCAGAACCGGCAAGGCTGACAACGTCCAAAACACCAACCAACGCATTCGCTCTTTCCTTATTGCCTTGGCGGGACTATATACGGGCGAAGTTCCCCGACAACGGAAACCTGCCTTGGATCGCCAAGGCGCCTGTTTCAGGCGGCGGGGAAGATGTGTTTTAAGGAGACGTTCACATGGCAAAACCGTTGATGGCCAAGGCGACCGCCGTGTGGCTGGTCGACAATACCACGATCAGCTTCAAGCAGATTGCGGATTTCGTTGGCATGCACGAGCTTGAGGTTCAGGGCATCGCAGACGGCGATGTGGCCGCTGGCGTAAAAGGGTTCGATCCCATCGCCAACAACCAGCTGACTCAGGAAGAGATCGACGCGGCGCAGAACAGCCCGTTGCACAAGCTGCGGCTCAAGTTCAACCCGGCTGCTTCGGGCGAAGAAAAGCGCCGTGGTCCGCGCTATACCCCGCTGTCCAAGCGTCAGGATCGCCCGGCCTCGATCCTGTGGCTGGTCAAGTTCCACCCGGAACTGAGCGACGGTCAGATCTCGAAACTGGTGGGCACCACCAAGCCGACGATCCAGGCGATCCGCGAGCGCACCCACTGGAACATCGCCAACATCCAACCGATCGACCCGGTTGCGCTGGGCCTGTGTAAACAGTCCGAGCTGGACCAGGCCGTGCAGAAAGCCGCCGCCAAGAAAGCTGCCGAGGGTGGCGTGATGAGCGATGACGAGCGCCGCAAGCTGGTGTCGACCGAGCAGTCGCTGGAAATGGAAGCCGAACCCAAGATCCCGACGGCGATCGAGGGGCTGGAGACCTTCACACTCAGCGGCAGCACCGACGAAGAAGAGAAGGACAGCGACGCAATCGTGGACGCGGACAGCTTCTTCAACCTGCCGTCGGGTGGCGATGACGACGAGGAAGAAGATACCTCGCACGATCCGCGTTACTGATCCCAACCAGAGCAAAAACAGACAAACCCCGGCCCATGTGTCGGGGTTTTTTTGTTTGATCGACATCTCCCCTGACAAACAGGTGTCAGGACCGATGGGTTACTTCTGATCCGTATCGGATCGGAGGGCGGAATGGCGCAACAGTTGACAGTTCAACGCAACACGGGCGTTGGCCTGGTCGTGGTCTCGGCCATCGTGTTCAGCGCAGCCGGGATTTTCACCAAGGGCGTTTCGGCGGGTGCGTGGGAGATCGTTTTCTGGCGCGGGCTTGCAGCAGCGGGTTTCACGCTTGCCTATCTGGCTTTTCGCGGAACTCTGCGTGACGAGGCCCGCGGCTTTCGCGGTCCGTCGCTGGCGGTCGCAGTGTTGGGGGCTGCGGGCACGGCAGCCTTCATTCCAGCCTTCAAGCTCAGTTCAGTTGCCAATGTGTCGATGATCTATGCCGCGGCGCCGTTTGTGGCGGCTGCCTTGGCTTGGATCTTCATAAAGGAACGGCCCGAGCCGAAAACCCTGGCTGCCAGCGCCATGGCTTGTGGTGGCGTGGTCGTGATCTTTTGGGGCTCGGGCGTCAGCGGCCATTTGACGGGTGATCTGTTGGCTTTGTGGATGACAGTCATGATGGCGGGGATGATGGTGATCTATCGGATCTGGCCAGAAACGCCTGCGGGGTTCCCGGCCGCGATGTCGTCGTTGTTTCTTGTTCCCTTTGGCGTGCTCTTTGGCGATCCTCTATCCGTGCCGATTTACGAAGTGGGAATAACGCTGCTCTTTGGTCTCTTCTTTGCCGTAGCCTCGGTCACTTTGGCGGAAGGCGCGCGGCGCTTGCCGCCCGCGCAAACCGCGTTGATCTCGACGCTCGAAATGCCACTGGCGCCTCTTTTGGCCTGGATTGTCCTGGCAGAACTTCCAGCCGTGCAAACCGCGATTGGTGGTGGTGTGGTCTGCGTGGCGGTTCTGTGGTCGCAGCGTGACGGGCGCTAAAGTTCCTTGCGGGCTTGCATGGCTGCGGTGATTGTCCCGTCATCCAGGTAATCAAGCTCGCCCCCGATGGGCACGCCCTGCGCCAGCGAGGTCAGGCGCACGCGTCCCTCTAGCTGATCCGCAATGTAATGGGCCGTGGTCTGGCCATCGATCGTGGCGTTCAGCGCCAGGATCACCTCGGTGATGTTTTCACCCGAAATCCGGTCGACCAGACGCGGGATGCGCAGTTCTTCGGGGCCAATGGCATCCAGGGCCGAAAGCGTGCCGCCCAGGACGTGATAGCGTCCGCGAAACACGCCCGAGCGCTCCATGGCCCACAGGTCTGCGACATCCTCGACCACGCAAAGCTCGCCCGTGGCGCGTTTTTCCGAGGCACAGATGTCGCAGATGTCGGTGGTGCCCACGTTGCCACAGTTCAGACATTCGCGCGCTGTGGCGGCAACCGTCTGGATGGTGTCGGCAAGGGGCGTCAGCAACAGGGCGCGTTTTCGGATCAGGTGCAGCACCGCACGCCGGGCCGAGCGCGGTCCAAGCCCGGGAAGCTTGGCCATCAGTTCGATCAGGTTGTCGATGTCAGAGTTGCTCATGTGCCTGCGCCCGTTGTTTTGTGTCAGTCTAGGGCGCCAGGCGCATCAGGTCGAGGGCGCGGCCGCCCTCGCACCACATTCATAGAGGCCTTAGAACGGCAGCTTGATGTCCTTGGGCAGGCCCATGCTTTCGGTCAGCTTGGCCATCTCTTCCTGCGCCTTGTCGGCGGCTTTGGTCTGGGCATCCTTGATGGCGGCCAGGATCAGGTCTTCGACCACTTCCTTGTCGTCGCCGTTGAAGATCGACGGGTCGATATCCAGGGCTTTGAGCTCACCTTTGGCCGAAGCGGTCGCCTTGACCAGACCGGCGCCGGATTCGCCGACAACCATGACATTGTGCAGCTCGTCCTGCATGTCGGTCATCTTGGTTTGCAGTTCTTGCGCCGATTTCATCATCTTGGCCATGTCGCCAAGGCCACCAAGTCCTTTGAGCATCTCGTGTCTCCTAGCAAATGCGTTGAGGCGTAGATACGGGCGGTCCCCTTTCTGCGCAAGGGTTGTGGAGCGGGGAAAAGGGGAAGCTCCCGCCAGTCGTCTATGTCTTTTGCAAGACATCTCCTCCTGTTGGGCCGGGCCGCGCGTGGGCAAAGCCCACGCGCGGCCCGGCCCAAAGAGTGACCCCACTTCTGGCAATGCCAGAAGTGGGGTCACTCACGGGAGCACTTCGAGTAAGGATGATTTGAACAGAAGCAAAGCTACGCGTCGTCGAATGGATCCCATTCATCTTCGACCTCGGGGAGCGCTTCTGTCTCAACCTGTGCGGCGCGTTCTTCGGGTGTTTGGATATGCGTGATCTTGGCCTTTGGAAACTCAGCCAAGATGGCCTGAACCAATGGATGTGCCTCTGCTTCAGACCGCAGTTCGTTTTCCGCCGCATCACGCAGTTCTGAAATCGTGGGCGCATCCCCATCAGACACAACCGAGACGGCCCATCGGTTTCCGGTCCAGGATTGCAGGCGGCCACCAAGTCGTGCGGCCAGGTCGCGAGGTGCCTTGTCAGACGGCGTAAACTCAATCCGACCCGGTTGATAGGCGACCAAGCGCACACCGCTTTCGACGTCGACCAGAAGTTTGACGTCGCGCCGCGTGCGGATCAATTCCACCACATGTTCGAATGTCGGATAACGAGCCAACGCTGACACTGTGTCTTGCGCCAGAGCCGTGACTGGCGCGCTGCCTCCGCCGCCGCCGCGAGGAGCCGCTTGGGCATATGCTGTGGTGCCCCCAACAGGCGCGCCGTTTCCGGGTGCGGTCATTCCGCCACCGGGGTTCGGCGGTGGTGGGGGCGGGGTGTCTTGCAGTTTGCGGATCAGCTCTTCGGGGCTGGGCAGGTCGGCCACATGGGTCAACCGGATCACAGCCATTTCGGCGGCCATCATGGCATTTGGCGCAGCGGCAACCTCCTCCAGTGCTTTGAGCAGCATCTGCCACATCCGGGTCAGGACCCGCATTGGCAGCGTCTCGGCCATCTGAGCACCACGGGTGCGCTCGTCGGGCGAGATTGTGGGGTCTTCAGCGGCGTCTGGCGTGATTTTTACCACCGAAACCCAATGCGTGATCTCGGCCAGATCTCGCAGAACCGCCAGCGGGTCGGCGCCTTCGGCATATTGCGCGCTGAGTTCGGTGAGCGCGCCCGCAGCATCGCCACGCAGGATCATGTCCATAAGGTCAAGAACCCGACCCCTGTCGGCCAGACCCAGCATGGCGCGGACCTGATCAGCGGTGGTTTCACCTGCACCGTGGCTGATCGCCTGATCCAGCAGCGACGTTGCATCCCGTGCCGAGCCCTCGGCCGCGCGGGTGATCAGGGCCAGCGCGTCATCCGTGATCTCTGCGCTCTCGGACGCGGCGATCTTGCGCATCAACGCGATCATGTCTTCGGGCTCGATCCGGCGCAGGTCAAAGCGCTGACAGCGGGACAGGACTGTCACCGGAACTTTGCGGATCTCGGTCGTTGCAAAGATAAACTTCACATGCGCGGGCGGCTCTTCGAGCGTTTTCAGCAGCGCGTTGAAAGCGCTGGTGGAAAGCATGTGAACTTCGTCGATGATGTAGATCTTGTAGCGGGCCGAAGCCGCGCGATAGCGGACCGAGTCGATGATTTCTCGAATGTCGCCCACGCCAGTGCGGCTGGCGGCGTCCATCTCCATCACGTCGACGTGCCGACCTTCCATGATGGCCTGACAGTGCTCGCAGACGCCGCAAGGTTCGGTTGTGGGTTGCCCGTGACCATCTGGCCCAATGCAGTTCATGCCCTTGGCGATGATCCGCGCAGTGGTGGTTTTGCCGGTACCGCGAATGCCAGTCATGATGAAGGCTTGCGCGATCCTGTCCGCCTCGAACGCGTTTTTCAGGGTCCGTACCATAGCGTCCTGGCCGACGAGATCGGCAAAGGTCTCGGGTCGGTATTTGCGGGCCAGAACCTGATAGGGGGCGGGGGCTGTGTCGGTCATTTCTGCTCTGCCGGATTCGTCATGAGGCCGTAGCGTAGTTGCCGCAGCCATCGGCGTCCACTGCCGCCGTGCGCGAATTTCGTTTGGATTTGGCCGGGTCGGCTGTACAAGTTTTGGAATTATATCCGCGGGCAGACTGTTTGAGCCTGTTGATTTCCTTGGGGGGTGCCATGTCTGAAATGGTGATTTATGCGTTGCAGGTGGGTGGTGGCACCTTGGCGCTGTCTCCATTGCCCGGCCGGTACGGCGATTATGAGTCGGATTTGGATCTGATCGCGTCTTGGGCGCCGGGGCTGGTGCTGTCGATGACGACAGAGGTCGAAATGCTGCAACACGGCGCGCGCCACTTCGGAGCGGACATTCAGAGCCGGGCTTGCCGTTGGGTGCACTTGCCGATCAATGATTTCGGCGTGCCCGAACGGGTCGTTCTGGACCAATGGCAGGACGTCAGCGCGTCTGCGCGGCAGGCGCTGTCCGGTGGCGGTCGGGTTCTGGTGCACTGCAAGGGGGGGTGCGGACGTTCCGGGATGATCGCACTGCGTCTGATGATTGAATGCGGAGAGAAACCGCGTGATGCCCTGGCGCGCCTTCGTTCGGTGCGTCCTTGCGCAGTGGAAACGGACGAGCAACTGCAATGGGCTTCAACGGGTCGGATGGTGCGTGTGCTGGAGTAGCATGTTTTGCCGAACTTGACCCGAAAGAGATCGCGTTTCTAACCAATCTCGTAGCACTCTCGCGCCCGAGCGCCTCACCTTCGGCTCGGCACAGTCTCGCTTGTGGTGTCTGGTTCGCCACAATCACCAACCGCCGAGCGAAGCGAGGCTCGGCCCAACGGGAGGATGTGTTTCGTAAGAAACACGGACGACGGGCGGGAGCGTTTCCGAGACTGTGGCTTTTGGTCAGATCACTGCGTGATGCTCTGAGGGCTGATGTGTTGTCATGGGAACGGCTTCAGCAATCGCGCAGGGACGCTCGAACTGCGGCAAAGCCAGCGGATATGGGCTTGGATCAAACAAGGCGTCCGCAAAACGGTTTAAACCGTCTGTCTCGGCTTCGGGTGTTACGCCACAGAAGATACGGATGCGGTTGTGACTGGCGGTGAATTTTGCCGGACAATCCATCGGGCAGTGTTTGAGCACGCTGGAGCCTTCGATCTCGAAATCGCCCGAGGTCATCGGTTTCGACGCGGTCATGGCTTGCGACAGCTTTTCGGCCATGCGTTGTACGGCTGGGCAGGTTTTCCCCGTGTGCTGGCATACCGTTGCCGTGAACAGATGAGAGTCGGTCTTCCAGATCATGATGCGCCCTCCGCGCAGAGAACGGGGTATATGACCGGATATTGGTGGCAGGATGCCATCAATTCGGCCCGGACACCCCGCCCGAGTTCGAGTTTCAGTTCCGATGGCAGGTCTCCTGACTTGCGGGTCATCGCTTGGCCGACCTTCCCAACCTTGCGGTCAGTGGTGTTTCGGCTTTGCTCTCCGCTTACAGTTGCGGGGGCAGTCGCGGATTTGGTCCCGGATTGGACCGCACCGTGTTCCCTTTTCATCCCGGCCGCGTATTAGCGACTCGGAAACCATCACGGGATGGCTAGCTGTTTGTCGGGGTACACGTCAATCGGTTTTGGCCGCAAACAACCGATCAGGCAACTTGCGTAATTCGTCCGAGCTTTGGCGGGCCCGGGCCAATTGCCATCCGCCCTGCAGCAGGATGAACAGCGTGTCCGCAGTGTCACGTGGGTTGGCCTCTCCCAACCGGGCCGCATGATGGGTTACTTCGGTGATCCAGCCTTCGTACAGGTGATGCGCGTGTTTGCGAAAGTCGGTATTGTCCGGGCCTTCAAACAGCGTCGCTGAAATCGGGCATCCATCCCATTGGCCGGACTTGTCGAACATTTTCGCCGCTTTGTGGCATAGGGTTCGCGTGCCCGCCTCGAAATCCTCGGCGGGTTCGAACGAGGCCGCAATCAATCGCAGCATTTCGTCTGAAGCCCAGGTTGCTGCTGCCACGGCCAGATCGGATTTCCCGTTCGGAAAGTGATGATAAAGCGAGCCTTTGGGTGCGTCCGCCGCAGTCAGCAGTTCTGACAAACCCACACCGTGATAACCGCTGCGCCGGAACAAATCGGCAGCGGCCCGGATCAGGCGATCTTTGGTCGGAAGCGGACGTTGGGTCATGTGCGGGGGATATTGACAGGTCTAGACCGAATGGTCCAGTCATGTGATTAGACTGATTGGTCTAGGTTCGTCACCACGTCGGAGGATGCGAAATGTTGGACAGTCAAACTGTTGTCGAGGTCGAAGAGTTTCACTTTCCGGCAGGCCCCGCCGAATTGTCGGCGGTCCTGTATCGACCGGCCGCGACGCCAACAGCAGCCGTGGTTTTGAACGGCGCAACCGGTGTGCCGCGTGATTACTACCGTCATTTCGCGCGGTGGCTGGTCGAAGAGCGCGGCATGGCGTGTTTGACCTACGACTACCGTGATTTTGGCACGTCTCTGAAAGGGCGGTTACAGGATTCGCAGGTCACGATGTCGGATTGGGCGTTGATCGACATGCCCGCCGCGCGAACCGAGATGAAGCGCCGCTTTCCCGATGTTCCCTTGTGGGTGATCGGACACTCGGTCGGGGGCATGCTGATGCCGTCGCAGGATGGGATCGAAGAGGTGGACCGCATGATCGGTGTTTGTTCGGGCTTGGTGCACCATACAGATCACGATTGGCCCTATCAGGGATTGGCGCGGCTTTTCTGGTTTGGTCACGTGCCATTGCTGGTCACAGCGCTTGGCTATCTGCCCGGTAAGATTACCGGATTTGGGGCCGATTTGCCGCCAAAGGTGTATTGGCAATGGCGCAAGTGGTGCACCTCGCCCCGCAGTTACCTGCCCGAGGCTGGGCTCACCATTCCCGCGCCCGATTGGGGTCGCAGTGACGCGCCGGTGACCATGATCGCGCTCAGCGATGACGACACCATTCCACCAAAATGCGTGTGGAAGCTGTCTGAACTCTACGGCGAAGGTGTCGAGAAACGCACTCTCACACCGTCAGACTATGGGCTGAAAGAAGTGGGGCACTTGGGGGCCTTTGCCCGCCGCAGCCGCGCGTTGTGGCCGGATCTTGTGCCATCCGCCTGATCTTGGGCGCTCCCCTGACAGGAAGCGCCCGCCCCGATCACATGCCTTTGCGGCCTTTTTTGTCCTTCATGACGGAACGAACCATTTTGCCAAAGGCCTTGTCGCGGGCTCGGGCCTCGGCCACAGTTTCCGAGTTCATCCGATCCTCACGCAGCAGCTTTTGCCATCGACGCAAGCGATTCGGATCCAGGACCCCCGCCTGAATGGCGGCTTGAACGGCGCAACCGGGCTCGGACCCATGGCTGCAGTCCGAAAACCGACAATCATGCGAGAGCTCAACAAGGTCGGAAAAGACCTCGTCAATGCCATCGGCATTGTCGAGCATGCGCAAGGCGCGCATCCCCGGCGTGTCTATCAGCCAACCACCATTTGTCATGGGGCGCAGCGCGCGGGCTGTGGTGGTGTGTCGTCCTTTCGCATCGTCCTCGCGAATGCCTGCTGTGGCATCGGCTGATTGGCTCAGCCCGTTGGTGAGGGTTGTCTTACCCACGCCCGAGGACCCGACCAAAGCGCCGGTTTGGCCACGAGGGCACCAGGCGAGTACCTGCCGCAGATCGTTCTCATCATGGGCGTTCACCGCCAGAACCGTCAGAAATGGCTCCAACGCTTCGGCCTGTCGGATATAGTCTTGTGGACCATCACAGGCATCCGCCTTTGTCAGGACAACGACCGGGTAACATCCAGCCTGATGAGCAAGCGCCAGATAACGCTCCAGCCGTGCAACATTGAAATCCGCGTTGCACGAACTGGTGATGAACAGCACATCGACATTGGCCGCGATCAGCTGTGATTGTGCGCTACTGCCTGCAGCTCGCCGCGAAAGCAGGGTTTTGCGATCCAGTGTTCGGTCGATCAACCCATCCCGGTTCGCCTCTACCCAGTCTCCAACGGCAAAACTGCCGGTGGATTGACCGGCGCGAGGAAGCAGAACGCGCTCGCCGCGCGGTGAAAGGCCGGTCAGCCGGTCGCGGTGAACGGCGGTGACACGAAAGATGCGGTCAACTTCGGGTGCGGCCTCTTGCGCCGCAAAGTGATTGGACCATCCCAGGTCCGAATAGGTGTAAGACATCGGTCTACCTGTTGCAGAATGCAAACAAACCGCAGTGGCGGCCAAGCGCGCGACTGCGTCAGTGTGTCAGGCAGAAACGGGAAAGCTTTGGTTCAGACGGTCTCTGCCCGAGGGGATGCAACTACAATCATAAAGTCCCTCCTTGGGCTGAGTGGTCATCAATGTGATCCGGGATGGATCAAGTGAGAGGTTGGACATCGACCCAAGCGGGGCTCGTTGTGGCTGCTTCCTTCCGGACCTGACCAGGTTGGCGAGGCGCTCGCCCGCGCCAACCTCTCACCGCCGATATAGGGGTTGGTGCGAGAAATGACAAGACACCGGTCACAGGGCGATCGACAGTTGCAAGAAGCCTTCATCGTTGAGCCCAAGGTCTTTGGCCAGCCCCGAGGGGAGTTCGTGCAAATGGTGTCGTGCGGCAGGGCCGGTGAGCTCAAGAACTCGGGTGTTCGGGATACTTGCCAATTGCCAGCAGGACCCTGCAAATTGCGGTTCTGGCGGCAACTTGTTCGCCACATAGTCGCGGACCAACTGCTGAATTCGATGGGACGGCACCGGAATCGGTTCGACATCCTTGAGCGCTGCAAAGTTTCCGCCCCCATTGGCGCGGTAATTCGTCAAAGCCACGGCAAACTTTTGATCGTCTTCAACCGGGTGGTTATGATGGCGCAGGTTTCGAATGCGGTGATGATCGGGGTTCAGAAGTGTGCCGAGCAGATCGAACCGGGCGGGGGGCGTCAGATCAATCTGATAGGTCAATCCGTGAAGGACATCAAAATTGTGACCGGGATGCTCGCCGTTCCGCAGCGGCATGTGTGAGGTGCCGGGGGAAATTTGGTTGAAGACGCTCGCAGACATCTCCAGCCATTCCCGAATCTGCTTGCCGGTCGCAATCACGGCGCTGAGTTCATTTGGAAACACATGAAGATCCGCGACATGCCGCATCGACACAACGCCCGCAGGCACATCGGTGTATCTGAGCGGCCCGGCCCGTCCGCCAAATTTGGACGGCGCAGCCGCTGACAGCAAGGGCAGATCCCGGGCCGACGTCGAAGACTGATACTCTCGCAAAGCTGCCGCTTGTGCTTCGGCAACCAAGGCCAACCCGCGATCCGGAGCAAAGAACGAGAAGAAGCTGTGCAAGGGGTTTGCGGTTTTCCCAACCGGCTCCTGCATGCTTTGACGAGTTTGCAGGTGGTGGGGGCGAAACAACTGCTGCAGTTCGGGGTCTTCATCCGCAAGCGATTTCAGCGCGCTTTGGGCTGTTGGCCGGGAAATTGGCAGCAGTTTGCTGTGGTGCGATGCGACGGTCCAACCGCCTTTGCCATCTGCCGTCACATCTAGATCAATCAGACCCAGATGAGAGCCCGCCGACCCTGGCATAACCGCTGGCTTGCAATGGATTGTGCCCGCATTCGCATCGACATTGGCCATTCCGTTGTGTGCGGCCCCCGGAAGGTGCAGGTGCGTGTGCCCTGTGATCAAGGCATCGACATCCGCCACCTCGGCAAGTGCTATGGCTGCGTTTTCAGCATTTGGCAGCTCAGGGCCCGTCGCCAGACCGGTGTGGGCCAGCGCAATCACCAGATCGCAACCATGCCGCCGTAGGTCCCGCGCTGTGTCACGGGCGGTCAAGACGATGTCTGAAATTCGAACCCGGTCCCGTAGGTGATGCGTGTCCCAAGCCAAAGTCTGGGGCGGCAAAACGGATAAAATGCCGATCCGGATGGGCCAATCCCGACCGCTTGCCGTGATTGTGCGTTCAAGGGTGGTTTGGGGGCGCCAGTTCAACCGGGTGCCATCAATGGCGCTGACGTTAGAGCAAACCACCGGGCACTGGGCGTCGTCCAAAATTCGCCCCAGCGTGTCCAAGCCGAAGTTGAAGTCGTGGTTTCCCAGACCGATTGCATCGTAATTCAGCGCTTCGAACGCTGCCATGAGGGGATGACGTTGTGACGTGTCTTGGGCGGCGAGATCACCGATCGGCGTGCCCTGCATGCTGTCCCCGTTGTCGACAAGCACAACGAGCGCCTTTTCAGCACTCTGGCGTGCGGTGCGGATCAGGGTTGCAACGCGGGTCATTCCAATCGAAGGGTCAGGTCGGTCCGCGTAATAGTCAAAACTGGACAGATTCATGTGAAGGTCACTGGTTGCCAGAATACGCAACTGTGCTGTTTGACCTGCTGGGCAGACATCCATTCCTGTCGACGAAGAGCTTTGTCTTGGTGTCATGTCGTCCAATGTTTAGTTTTTTCGCGTTAAAGTTGTTGTTTCTATCAGAGCTCGGAAATGTAAATCCTTAACAAGGACTTAGTAGCTTTCAATTTGTGTCAGATGTGATCCTAAGTTGCGTCAATTGTGGGTGCTCAGGTCATATTCCGTCAAGCGGGTTGTGGTAGACGCTCAAGGCTTTAAGAAGTTCTGGTCAAGGGAACGGGAGGCGCAAAGTGAAGCGGGCAGAGCAGGTTACTTTTGGCGGGTCGGGTTTGAATCGGGCCGCACATATCCGAAATGATGTCGTGGCGCTGACCGAAGCTCGGCAACACCCACAGGCGGCTTGCATGCTTCTATGGCGCGGCAAGGTGATGGTTTATGGTGACCGGCTGGACAAGCTTTCATGGGTGACGATGGCGCATCCGATCTTGAAGGCCGGGTATCAGACGGCCGCCGAGGAAATTATCTTTTTGGGGTTCGAAGATGATGGCGCCCCCAGCTTTGCTCTTGATATCTCGGGGTGGGAACCTGTGGGGCAAGACATCAGCTCGGTTGGCGCTTTTGTGGATCGCACCGAGCAGCAGCATCCAGACTGCCCTCCAGGGCATGTTTTTGCCGAGTTGCGCCGGATCATGACCCGACTGTCCCCGCGAGATGCCGAACTGGCGGCCACGGCCAAAGCGGTGATCGGTTGGCACGAAACACATCAGTTTTGCGCCCGTTGCGGTGCCGCGAGCGAGATTGTGCAAGCCGGGTGGCAGCGCTCATGCGACGCGTGCGGTGCGCAGCATTTCCCGCGCACCGATCCGGTTGTGATCATGTTGATTACCCACGGGGACTCGGTGCTGATGGGTCGCTCGCCGGGATGGCCTGAAGGGATGTATTCGCTTTTGGCCGGTTTTGTGGAACCCGGCGAAACGCTTGAGGCCGCCGTGCGACGTGAAGTCATGGAAGAGGCTGGTGTGAAAGTCGGACAGGTCGATTACTTGTCCAGCCAACCCTGGCCGTTCCCGTCGTCCCTGATGTTTGGATGTGCCGGAGAGGCACTTTCACATGAAATCAAGATCGATCCGGTCGAGATTGAAGATGCAATCTGGGTGACACGACAGGACATGATGCGGGCGTTTGCGGGGGAGCACCCAAAGATTCTACCAGCCCGCGAAGGGGCTATTGCGCATTTCCTTTTGGAAAACTGGCTTGCAGATACGCTGGATTAAGACGACAATTTACCAAAGAGGATCAATGGGGCGACATGCAGTTTTCGGGTAAGGAAGATATCGAAGCGCCGATCGGCAACGTCTTTGCTTCGGTCTCGGAATTCGAGAGCTTCGAGCGTTCGGCAATTCGCCGGGGGATCGAGGTTCGACGTGTTGGGAGCGTGAATCCAATCGCGCCAGGACTGGCATGGGACACCACCTTCTCTCTGCGTGGAAAACCTCGGGATATGCACATCACCTTGGCAGAGTTTGTGGAACCTTCGCTCATGCGGTTCGATTCGCGCAGCAAGGGGATCAACGGCGACTGCGTTATCGAGCTGTTGGCCCTGTCGCCGCGCCGGACCAGATTGAGCATCGACGTTAAACTCACAGCCAACACATTGGCCGCCCGGTTGTTTTTGCAATCGCTGAAGCTTGCCCGCAACAGCCTGAACAAAAAGTTCAAACTGCGACTGGCAGATATGGCGAAAGAGATCGAGCGGCGACAGTCCCGTTTGGCTTGAACCTACGCTTTGCCTGCTTCTTTGCGCAGCCAATCACAGAACTGTTTGCGCAGTCCGGTGTCGCGTGGACCAAGCTGGATACGATAATGGCCTAATGGTACGGCTGGGACCCCGGGCAAAGGAACCAAGCGGCCTGTATCTAGGTCGTCCTGCGCCATGAACGACGGTGACAGAACCATTCCCATCCCTGCGACGGCTGCGCGGACGGCTGCATCATCCAGATCGAAACGTGCATCAAAGCTCAATTGCCGATCAGCCAAGCCCGCCGCTGCTTGCCAGTCGTGCCAGTCCCAATTGTCCCTGGCGCATTGCAGCGCAGGTATACCTGAAATGTCAGAACCCAAGCGTTCCAACAGGGTAGGTGACACCAGCGGTTGGCTGCAATCCAGCATCAGGACATCCGCCTTTTCATCAGGCATCCCTCTGCAATAGCAAATGGTGATATCAGCAGATGCACTATCAGGCGGCACGTCGCCGGAATGCGTTTCGATGCGAATGCGCGCCCTTGGATGACGTGCTTTGAACCGCTCAAGGCGCGGCACCAGCCATCGCATGGCCAGCGTCAAGGACACGTTCAGGTTCAATTCGTTGGCGCCACGCGTCACGGATTGAATGGATTGGTCCAGGATATCCAAGCCCGGTTGAATGCCATCGGCAAAGCGCGCGCCATCTGGCGTCAGGGACAGCGCATTGTTGCTGCGCGAGAAGAGTTGCACGCCAAGCGCGCCTTCCAACGCTTTGATCTGATGGCTGACCGCACCGGGTGACACGTTCAGCGCAGCTGCTGCTTTCGTCACGCTCATGTGGCGCGCGGTGAGTGCAAAAACGCGCACGGCGTTCAGTGAGACCTGAGTTTGCATCAAAAAATCTCAATTGGTGTGAGTTTCATTGCTTTGTTTTCATTGCACGAGTGGAGGCATCGTTTCTGAAAATTTCAAGGAGTTAAAGGGATGGTGACCAATACGGCGGTAGCGGTGGGTTGGGTTCTGGCAGGCACGGCGCTGTTCACATTGGTCTATGCTTCGGCCAAGTTTTCTGGTGGGACAATTTCGTCGTTTCAGATCGTTTGTTTGAGGTATCTTGGTGGGTTTGCAACGGTCGTGATGTTGGCATGGTCAGGGGGATCCCTGCGCAGGTTTCAAAGCCGTCAACCGGCGGCCCATTTGTTGCGCGCAATTTTGGGGTGTTCGGCCGGGGTCGCTGTCATTCAGTCGTCCGCAATGATGCCGATCATGGATGCCACCGCCATCGGATTGCTGAACGTGGTGATTGTGGTCGTTCTTGGCGCGCTGGTGTTGAAGGAACACGTTTCGCTTGGTCATTGGGCTGCGGTGGCTGTTTCGACGCTTGGGGCGGGTTTGGTTGTTCAAGCACAAGGCGCATTTCAGGGCGGCAGCACAATGTGGCCATCGGCAATTGCGCTGGCCGGGGCCGTCCTGCTGGCGCTTGAGGCTTTGTTGATCCGCAGGTTGTCCCAAAGCGAGGCACCGCTCACGGTCCTGCTTTACGTCAATTTTTTTGGCATCTGGCTGATGGCGATCCCCGCGATCTTGTCGTGGACCTCCATGAGCTTGGGGCAGTTTGTGTTGTGCTGTGCGCTTGGGCCCTTGGCGATCTCGGCCCAATATTGTGTCATCCGCGGATACAGGCTGGCACCCGTCTCGATCCTGGGACCGGTGGACTATACATGGCTGGTCTTTGCAGCCCTGCTAGGCGTCGTCGCATTTTCCGAGGTTCCCGGGCCGGGCGTGCTGCTCGGCGCGGGGTTGATCATAGCAGGGGGCGTGTTGCTGATCCGGGTGTCGGGGGATCAGTGACGCTTGCGTGCAGCCGGATAGACGCCCAGAACCTCGACGTTGGTGGTGAAATACCCCAACTCGTCCATGGCAAGGCGGACATTGGCATCGTCGGGATGCCCTTCGATGTCGGCATAGAACTGTGTCGCGGTAAAGCGACCACCCACCATATAGCTTTCCAGCTTGATCATGTTGACGCCATTGGTGGCAAACCCACCCATTGCCTTGTACAGCGCCGCCGGGATGTTGCGGACCTGAAAGACAAAGCTGGTGATCATGCCTTGATCGCCGCGACGTGATTCGTCGGCTTCGGGCGACATCACAAGGAACCGTGTGGTGTTGTCTCCATGGTCTTCGATATGGCGCGCCAAAACATCCAAGCCATAAATCTCGCCCGCCAGTTCACTGGCCAGGGCGGCGGAATGGATGTCGCCTGCTTCGGCAACCTCGCGCGCGGCACGTGCGTTGTCAGGGCTGACACGGCCCCGGATGTTGTTTTCGCGTAGAAACTTTTCGCACTGCGGCAGCAGCACAAGATGCGAGTGTGCCTCGGTCACGTCGGACAGAGTTGCACCCGGAACTGCCAGCAAATTGATGTGAACACGCACAAATGCTTCATCAATGATGTGCAATCCGCTGTGCGGCAACAGGCGGTGAATGTCGGCCACGCGACCATAGGTAGTGTTCTCGACCGGCAACATGGCCAGGTCGGCCTCGCCCGTCCGAACGGCCTCGATCACGTCTTCGAACGTGCGACACGGCAGCGCCTCCATATCGGGGCGGGCGTCGCGGCAAGCCTCGTGGCTGTAAGCGCCGGGCTCTCCCTGAAAGGCAATGCGGTTGGTCATTTGTCGGTTTCCGTGCAACAAGTTCTTGAATTGGGCGTTTAGTCGCGGTGTCTATACCTTGCCTCTTGCAAGGGGAACCCTTAGACACCCGCCCAGACAGCTGAAATGGACTCGCGATCAATGTTCGACACGATGACAGTTACCAAGGCCGCAGCAGGCCTGCTTGGCGCCTTCCTGGTGCTTCTTCTTGGCAAATGGGCCGCCATGATGATTTACAACGTGGGGGGCCACGGCGAAGCCTCGTACGTGATTGATACCGAACAGGCAGCCGAAGAAGTCAGCACTGGCGAAGAAGTCAGCTTTGACGAGTTGATGATGGCCGCCGACGTGGACAAAGGCGCCCGTGTGTTCAAGAAATGCTCGGCCTGCCACAAGTTGGAAGCTGGCGCAAACGGCACCGGCCCAAGCCTTTATGGCGTTGTTGGCCGCGCCGTCGCGTCCGAGGCCGGATTTGGCTATTCCAGCGCGATGCAAGCCAAAGGTGGCGATTGGACGCCTGAGGCGCTTGATGCCTTCCTGTTGAAGCCGAACTCTGACGTTTCGGGCACTTCGATGAGCTTCTCGGGCCTGAAAAAGCAAAGCGACCGGGTCAACCTGATCGCCTATCTGGACAGCCTGGACAACTAAGCGCCACGCATCTTGAGAATTCGAAAGCCGCTGCCCCTTGGGTGGCGGTTTTTTCGTTTCGGCGCGCGAAATCCGCAATTTCCTGCCACATGAACATGTCTTCACAATGCGTTCACGCATTCTAAACTTGAATCTCGCCCCGCTGGACCTTTAGCTGGCAACAACAAAAATTGGTCTATGTTCTGGCAGGAACAGATAGACCCATACGGAGGTAGAGCCTGATGACATCGCCCCGCGTCGCGACCCGAACCCGTTCAATGGACAGTCGTCCAAAGGTGCTGGGGGCGATCGGATTGTCGATCGGCTTGCTGCTTGCCGCCACCGGCCTTGCGCGGGCCGAAGATGACAAGATTATCGAAAGCCACGGGTATTCGTTTTTCGGCGATCTAAGCTATCCGGCTGATTTCGAGCATTTCGACTATGTGAACCCGGATGCGCCCAAAGGTGGCGAAATCGCCGTATCCGCTCCTGGCACCTTTGATTCGATGAATCCCTACAGCCGCAAGGGGCGAGCAGGGCGCTATTCCTGGATGGTTTATGAAAGCCTGTTGGGTGAGATGCCCGCGACCGGAGGTGCACTGCCAGCAGATCAGATTGGCGAAAGCTATGGTTTGCTTGCCGAACGGCTGGAATATGACGAAGGCAAAACCTGGGTGATCTTCTACATGCGTCCCGAAGCGCGGTTTGCCGACGGCTCGCCCGTGACCGCGCATGACGTGGTGTTCAGCCACAACCTGTTCCTGGAGCAGGGGCTGCCGTCATACGCGCAAGCGGTCAAGAAACGTATCCTGTCGGCTGAGGCTTTGGACGACCACACGGTAAAATTCACGTTTGCCACCGGTATTTCGCGCCGTTCCCTGATTGATCAAGCCGGTGGCGTGCCGGTGTTTCCCAAGGCGTGGTATGAGGAAACCGGCGCACGGCTGGACGAGCCGCGTTTGGATGCTGCACCCGGTTCGGGGCCCTATCAGCTGGACAGCTATGATGTGAACCGCCGCATCGTGTACAAACGCAACCCGGACTATTGGGGCAAGGACCTGCCGATCAACAAGGGCCGGTTCAACTTCGACACCATCCGGGTGGAGTATTTTGCCGATGACACCGCCGGGTTCGAGGCGTTCAAAGCAGGTGAATATACCTTCCGTGGTGAAGGGAACTCGAAACGGTGGGCAACCGAATATGACTTTCCGGCCGTTACCAAAGGCTGGATCAAGCGCGAAGAAATTCCGGATCTGACGCCGCCGACACCCACCGGGTTTGTGTTCAACCTGGGTCGTCCTGCGTTGCAGGACAAACGAGTGCGCGAGGCGCTGTCGCTTGCGTTCAACTTTGAATGGACCAACGAGTCCCTGCAGTACGGGTTGTTCAAACAGCGTCATTCCTTTGTCGAGAACGCTCCGCACATGGCACAAGGCGCGCCCGAAGGGGCCGAGTTGGAACTGCTCAAGTCGCTCGGCGATCTTGTGCCTGCTGACATGTTGACCGAACCGTCCGTGCGCGCCCATGAATCGCGGGCCAAGCGCCTGAATGACCGCCGCAACCTGCGGACTGCGATGAAATTGCTGGACGAGGCCGGGTGGGCCGTTGGTGATGATGGCATGCGCCGCAACGCGTCAGGCGAAAAGCTGGTTCTGGAAATTCCCTATCCCTCGTCGTCATCGCCAACGCTGACCGCTGTGATTGATGGTTTTGCCAAGAACCTGGTGGCGATGGGGGTCGATGCGCGCCCCGACAAGATCGACTCGGCGCAATATACGCTGCGCAACCGCGACCGAGATTATGACATCGTGTTCGACAACTACCGCGCTTTTTTGTCGGCTGGCACCGGCCTGATGCAGATGTATGGCTCGGGCGAGGCGGAATTCAGCCTGTTCAACCCCGCCGGTCTGGCGAGCCCACTGGTAGATGCGATCATCGAACGCTCTCTGGTGACCACAACCAAAGAAGAAGAGGCCGCCGCCCTGCAAGCCCTGGACCGTGCGCTGCGGTATGAACGGATCATGGTCCCGGTCTGGTACAACGACAAAAGCTGGGTCGCCTATTGGGATCAGTATGACCATCCGGAGAACCTGCCGGAATACGCCGTCGGTGTGTTGGACTTCTGGTGGTATGACGCCGAAAAGGCGGCCAAGCTGAAATCCGAAGGCGCGTTGAGGTAAGCCAGACCTATGGGAGCCTATATCCTAAGACGCCTGTTGCTGGTGATCCCGACCCTTTTGGGCATCATGATCGTCAACTTCACGCTGGTGCAATTTGTCCCTGGTGGCCCGGTCGAACAGATCATCGCTGAACTGCAAGGCGGCGGTGACGTGTTCGAAGGGTTTGCCGGTGGTGGCGACGACGTGCAGACGCAATCCGGCGCTCCGAACGAGGAATACGTCGGCGCACGTGGCCTGCCGCCTGAGTTTATCGCTGAACTCGAGAAAGAGTTCGGCTTTGACAAGCCGCCGCTCGAACGTTTTCTGACCATGATGGGCAACTATCTGACGCTCGACTTCGGCGAGAGTTATTTCCGCTCGATCAGCGTCATCGATCTGGTGCTGGAAAAGATGCCGGTATCGATTTCTCTGGGCCTGTGGTCCACCCTGATCGCCTATCTGGTGTCGATCCCTCTGGGCATTCGCAAGGCGGTGCGGGATGGGTCAACCTTTGACACTTGGACCAGTGGCGCGATCATCGTGGCCTATGCGATCCCCGGCTTTCTGTTTGCGATCCTGTTGTTGGTGCTCTTTGCCGGTGGATCCTATTGGCAGATCTTCCCCCTGCGCGGCCTGACGTCCGACAACTTTGATGAGCTGAGCCTGCTGGGCAAGATCGGCGATTATTTCTGGCATATTGCGCTGCCGGTCATCGCCTCGACCATCTCGGCCTTTGCCACGCTGACACTGCTGACCAAGAACTCGTTCCTGGATGAGATCAAGAAACACTATGTCATGACCGCCCGCGCCAAGGGGCTGAGCGAGAGCAAGGTCCTTTACGGTCACGTGTTCCGCAACGCGATGCTGATCGTGATCGCGGGGTTTCCGGCGGTATTCATCGGCGTCTTCTTCTCAGGCTCTATCATTATCGAGACGATCTTCTCGCTTGATGGTTTGGGGCGACTTGGGTTCGAGGCTGCTGTTGCGCGCGACTATCCGGTGATCTTTGGCACGCTCTTCATCTTTGGCCTCATGAGCCTGGTGGTCGGCATCCTGTCCGACCTGATGTATGTCCTGGTCGATCCGCGCATCGACTTTGAAAGCCGGGAGGGGTAATTCATGGCACTTTCCCCCCTCAATCAACGCCGCTGGCGCAATTTCCGCAAGAATGGCCGTGCCTATTGGTCGCTGATCATCTTCTCGGTGCTGTTCACCCTGTCCTTGTTTGCCGAGTTCATCGCCAACGACAAGCCGATCCTGGTGAATTACCGGGGCGAATACTTCACGCCGGTTTTCAACTTTTATCCTGAAACCGCCTTTGGTGGTGATTTTCAAACCGAGGCGATCTATGGCGACCCCGAGGTCAAATGTCTGATCGCAAGCGGCGGGTTGGAAGAATGCTTTGATGAGCCCGAAGAGATGCTGGAGCAGATCAGCGCGGGCACGTTCCAAGCCGAAGGGTTCGAAAAAGGTTGGGCCGTCTGGCCGCCGATCCCCTACTCGTTCAACACCACCGTCGACCGCCCGGGCGCAGCCCCGCTGCCACCCAATGGCCAGAACCTGCTGGGCACCGACAGCGCCAAGCGTGATGTGCTGGCGCGGGTGATCTACGGCTTCCGCCTGTCAATCCTGTTCACATTGCTCGTGACAGGTGTGGCCAGCATTCTGGGCGTGGTTGCCGGCGCGGTGCAGGGGTATTTTGGCGGCTGGACCGACCTGATTTTTCAACGCGTGATCGAGATCTGGTCTGCCACCCCTTCGCTCTATGTGATCATCATCATGTTCGCCATTCTGGGACGCAGTTTCTGGCTGTTGGTTGCCTTGATGATCCTCTTTGGTTGGACCGGTCTGGTGGGTGTGGTGCGCGCCGAATTCCTGCGCGCCCGGAACTTGGAATATGTCCGCGCGGCGAAAGCGCTTGGCGTGGGCAACGCCACGATCATGCGGCGCCACATGTTGCCGAACGCGATGGTGGCAACGCTGACCTTCATGCCGTTCATCGTGACCGGCACCATCGGCGGCTTGGCCTCACTCGATTTCTTGGGATTTGGCTTGCCTTCGTCGGCTCCTTCGCTTGGTGAGATGACCTTGCAAGCTAAAAACAACCTAAATGCACCGTGGTTGGCTTTCACCGCATTCTTCACATTTGCCATCATGCTGTCGCTTCTGGTCTTCATTTTCGAAGGCGTGCGCGATGCGTTTGATCCAAGAAAGACCTTCTCATGAGCTTGATGGAAGTCAACGATCTGCGCGTGTCGTTCCGCCAGGATGGTCAGCTGACCCAGGCAGTCAAGGGCGTGTCATTCACCGTCGATCGTGGCGAGACCGTGGCCCTCGTGGGTGAATCCGGTTCCGGCAAGTCGGTGACTGCCCTGTCGACCGTGTCCCTGTTGGGTGGCAGTGCCGAAGTCGAAGGGTCTGTGACCTATGACGGGCAAGAGATGATCGGCGCCGACGAACAGCGCCTGCAACAGGTGCGCGGCAACGACATCAGTTTCATCTTCCAAGAACCGATGACCTCGCTCAACCCGCTGCACACGATTGCCAAACAGATGGCGGAATCGCTGGCCCTGCATCAGGGCGTGACCGGAGAAGCTGCAAAGCAGCGGATCATCGATCTGTTGACCAAGGTGGGTATTCGCGACCCGCAGGACCGGCTCGACAGCTATCCGCATCAGCTGTCTGGTGGTCAGCGTCAACGTGTGATGATCGCGATGGCACTGGCCAACAAGCCGGACGTTCTGATCGCGGATGAGCCGACAACAGCGCTGGATGTTACAATTCAGGCACAAATCCTGGAGCTGTTGGCCGAGCTACAAAAGTCCGAAAACATGGGGCTTTTGTTCATCACCCACGACCTTGGCATCGTGCGGCGGATCGCAGACCGGGTTTGTGTGATGAAGGACGGTGAGATCGTCGAAACCGGACCGACGTCCGAGATTTTCGACAACCCGCAGCATCCGTACACGCAGAAGCTTCTGGCAGCTGAGCCTTCGGGTGTTCCTGAACCCATCGCACCTGATGCCGAGGTGATTGCACATACCGACGGACTGCGCGTCTGGTTCCCCATCCAGCACGGATTCCTGAAACGCACGGTTGGTCACGTAAAGGCGGTCAATGATGCCACCATCAGTGTCCGGGCAGGTGAGACGCTTGGCATTGTCGGCGAATCCGGCTCGGGCAAAACAACGCTGGCGCTGGCCTTGATGCGGCTGATTTCGTCCGATGGTGGCATAACCTACCGCAATCAGGATGTGCGCAAGTGGTCCACGCGAGAGCTGCGGCGATTGCGCAAGGACATGCAGATCGTTTTCCAGGACCCGTTTGGCTCGCTCAGCCCCCGCATGACCTGCGCCCAGATCATCGCCGAGGGGTTGGCGGTTCACAAAGTCGATCCGCATCGCGCGCCCCGCGACCTGGTGGCCGAGGTGATGGAAGAGACGGGGTTGGATCCGGCGGCCATGGACCGCTACCCGCATGAATTCTCGGGCGGGCAGCGTCAGAGGATCGCAATCGCGCGGGCGATGGTGCTGCGTCCCAAATTGCTGGTGCTGGACGAACCGACGAGTGCTCTGGACATGACGGTGCAGGTGCAAATTGTCGAGCTGCTGCGGAACCTGCAGCAGAAATACGGGCTGGCTTATCTGTTCATCTCGCATGACCTGAAAGTGGTGCGTGCGATGTCGCATCAAGTGATGGTGATGAAGCAGGGCGATGTTGTCGAAATGGGCCCATCCGAGATGCTGTTTGAAGCGCCACAGACGGATTACACCCGCGAACTGATCGCAGCAGCTGGGTAAGCAAAGGGGGGCGGCTCCCGCGCCCGGGCAGACCTGACTGCGTCAGCTCCGCCAGCGGCCTTGGGCGTAGCGCCGGGCGTTGCCCGGCGCGGGTGCGCCTGTGGTTCGCGTTGTGATTTGTCAGCAGTTCTTCAACCGTGTGTTTTTATCGCGGAAATCGCCAGTGTTGAACACCAACCGCCGAGCGGAGCGAGGCCCGGCCCAACGGGAGGCGGTGTCCCGCAAGGGACACCAACGACGGGCGGGAGCGCTCCGAGCTTTACTTGGCGGGCGCCATCTTGGCTTTGACGCTTTGGCCGCGCATTTCCTCATAATGATCAAAGCTCAGATTTACCCAGCCGGTGCCGCGCGTTGAGCTGGCGATCGTACGATGCAGCTCGTCCTCGGCGACAGCGGGCAACAGCGCGTTGAAAATCTCCCATCCGGCGGCATTTGGATTGGCCTCGAACCCCAGAACCTGGCCCTGCAAGCTGCTGATTGTCGGAACCATGTCCCCGACAAAAGATGTCGGCAGGTGGATCTCGGCGTGCAGGATGGGTTGCAGCACCACAGGTTTTGCCATGCCGATCGCTTCGCGCACGGCGACCTTACCTGCCATCTTGAACGCATAGTCCGAACTGTCGACGTTGTGGTGTTTGCCGTCGGTCAGGGTGACTTTGACGTCGACCACCGGGTGGCCCTCGGGGCCTTCGGTCAACGCGTCCAAAGCGCCAGCTTCGACCGAGGGGATATAGTTCTTGGGTACCGCGCCCCCCTTGACGGTATCGTCGAACTGAAACCCTGATCCTCGGGGCAAGGGCGCAATCGTCAGCACGACATCCGCAAACTGCCCAGCCCCGCCGGATTGCTTGCGATGTCGGTGGCGGTGATCCACGGATTTCGAGATCGTCTCACGATAGGCCGTCTCCACCGGCTCTGTCGTGACTTCGATGCCAAAGTCGTCGGCCAGTTTCTCGGCCAACCGCCGCATATGCTGCGGGCCTTGTGTGCCCAGAATGGCGTGACCACTCAACTCATCCTGACTTTGATGCAGGCCAGGATCGATTTCATTCAGCCGCGAGAGCGCATTCGACAGCCGAACGTCGTCCCGCTCGTGCGTCGGAGTTACCTTTTGGCGGTGGCTGGGGGCGTGGCTGGTCGACCATTCAGGCAGGGGCGAAGATCCGGCACTGTCGTAGATGGCGCCAGGGCTCAGGTGGTCGGATTTCACGGCTAAACCGATCTCGCCTGCGTTGACCCGGTCGATCTGGGTCTTGGTGTCCAAGGCGACCAAAGAGCCAACCGTATCGCCGCCCAGGCTCTCATGGGCTGTGATGCCGTCCCCCAGTCCGCGCAGGACAGTGATTTTGCCGATGTGTTTTTTTACGTCAGCAAAGCCTGCGATGGCGCGTGCCTTTTCGCCTGCTTCATCCCGATCACGGGCGATGTCGAACTCGGGGGCTTCGTGACGCAGGGCCTTCATCATCCGCGTCAACCCGTTGGCGTGGCCTGCTGCGCCAAGGTAGGCGGGTATGAGTTGATGGTTCTGGAGCACCTTGGCTGCCAGATCAAAAATCTCTTTGCTGGGTGGCTGTTTATCTTCAATCAGTTGCTCCAGCAGGTTGTCATCGAAGTCAGACAGGGTCTCGAGCAGTTCGGTGCGGGCTTCTTGTTCGCGGTCCTCAGCCGAAGATGGCAATTCGATCAGGGCTGAAGGCTGTCCCTCCTGATACTTCCAGGCACGTTCCGAGATCAGATCGACCGCACCGACGATCTGCTCATTTTCGCGGATCGGGATCTGGCGCAGGGTGATGTGGTGCGTGCAATAGGCCTGAAGGGCTGCGGCGATGTCGCGGATGCGGCCGTTGGGATTGTCCATCTTGTTGATGAACAGAAAGCTCGGGATACCAGCCTCTTCGACCAGGCGCAGGTAGGGCGCGGCCAGAACGGCGGCATCAGGGTCTGGTGGCACGACGATCACGGCGGCGTCACTGATTGCCATGGCAGGGCCGACGTAAGCCAGCGCATCGCCACCGCCGTTCACGTCAACGGCGCACCATGGTTCATCGAGATAGGAAAAACTGTGCAGGTGAACCACATCGGACACGCTGAACTTGGTGGATCGCCCGTCCAGGCGGCTGATCGCCTCGACGAGCGTGGATTTGCCTGATTGGGTTGGGCCTAGAACTGAAAAAACGCGCATTTGAATGTCCCTCTGACTGGTGCACAGCACGGGTTTCGAAGCTGCACGAAGGGGTCAGACGAACTGCAAGGCGTTCGTTCAGAGGTCTTGTAACCTGCCTGCCTCGTGACGCGCGGACCTTATGGTCGGCGGCGTTTCACCCTTTGAGTGTCGGAAATCGCAGGCTGTTCCGTCAAGTGTTTTGGAAAGGATGCGGCGGGCCTCAGGGCGCCCGCCGCTCTGATCCGGCTCTCCCCCTCCGGATCAGATGGCCGAGCTGTGCCCGGCTTTGCTGAGGTCGTATTCATCAAACCCGCGCGCGATCATCCGCGTCAGCGGGCGCGCCTCGGGGGGGATGAACAGTCCCTCGTTCGATACCCGCAAGACCCCGTCAAACGCGCGATTGACCTGGTCAAAGAGGGCAGTCAGTGCGCTTGGGGAAATGTCATGATCGCGCAGGATTTCGGCTTGGTCGATTCGGAAATCGCACATCAAAGCCTCGATCAGGCGGCCGCGAAGCGTGTCCTGTCCTTTGAACTGATGCCCGCGCGAGGTCGAGAAACGGCCGTCGCGAATGGCGGCCGTATGAGCCGAGGTGGCGGGTGCGTTCTGGGCATAGCCGCTCGGGAACTTGGAGATCGAAGAGGCACCAACGCCGATCAGTACATCGGCCTGATCGTCGGTGTAGCCTTGAAAGTTTCGCTTGAGCCGCCCGGCCTTGAGGGCATGGGTCAACCCGTCATCCTGGGTGGCGAAATGGTCGATCCCGATTTCAGCGTAATTGTCCCATTTGAAAAGGCGGCGGGCGGTTTCAAACAAGTCCAGTCTCTCTTCAGGGGTGGGGAGCTTGTCCGAAGGGATTAGCTGTTGCCGCTTGGCCATCCAGGGCACATGGGCATACCCATAGAGCGCAACCCGGTCCGGATTGAGCGACAGGAGCCTCTGCACGCTTTCCGTCATGCGTGCCTTGGTCTGATGCGGCAGGCCAAACAGGATGTCGGCGTTCAGGCTGGCAATGCCGCGCTCGCGGATCATCTCGACCGCGTCCCGGGTGATGTCATAGCCTTGGATGCGGCCAATGGTTTTCTGGATGACGGGGTCGAAATCCTGCACCCCGATCGAGGCGCGGTTCATGCCTGCAGCGGCCAAGGCATCCAGACGGTCTGCATCGATCTCGTTGGGGTCGATCTCGACCGAAAATTCGGCGTTCTCGCCCAAAGGAGCCACATCAAAGATCGCTTGCGCCAGGTCCGTCATCATCGCGGGTTGCAACAAGGTCGGCGTGCCGCCACCCCAATGCAGGCGCGACAGGGTGATTCCCCTGGGCAGGCGATCTGCGATCAAGCGCAACTCGGATTTCAGCGTTTCCAGATACGCTATCACCGGGTCGTCCGATTGCGTGCCTTGGGTCCGGCAGGCGCAGAACCAACACAGGCGGCGGCAGAATGGCACGTGAATATACAGGGAAATCGCGCTTTCAGGCGCAATTTCGGACATCCACTGCCCAAAAAGATCAGGCCCCACGTCATTGCTGAAGTGGGGCGCGGTCGGGTAGCTCGTGTAGCGGGGGACTTTCGCGTCAAATAGTCCGAGCTGAGCCAATTGGGATTTCGCTATCATTCCGATACTGTAATATGAGCCTTCAACGAATAACCTTGACCCAGATCAATTGGGGCAGATCATGACCACTCAAACTCTACATGTTCCCTCCGCCTGCGGGGATTGTCCGATCCGGCATCGTGCCGTGTGCTCGCATTGCGACCACGACGAATTGCTGGAATTGGAGGAGATCAAATACTACCGCACCTTCGAGGCGGGACAGACCATCATCTGGTCTGGCGACATGATGAGCTTTGTGGGCTCTGTCGTGTCCGGTATCGCGACGCTGACGCAGACGATGGAAGATGGTCGAACCCAGATGGTTGGCCTGTTGTTGCCGTCGGATTTTGTCGGCCGTCCCGGTCGCGATGGCGCGGCTTATAACGTTGTGGCGACAACGGATGTGGTCATGTGCTGTTTCCGCAAGAAACCGTTCGAAGAGCTGATGGCGCGGACCCCGCACATCGCGCACCGCCTGTTGCAGATGACGCTGGACGAGCTGGACGCCGCGCGCGAATGGATGCTGGTTCTGGGGCGCAAGACTGCGCGGGAAAAGATCGCCAGCCTGTTGTCGATCATCGCACGCCGCGATGCGTCGGTTGCCGCCAAGGGGAACGCTGGACCGACAACGTTTGACCTGCCCCTGACGCGCGAGGCGATGGCCGACTATCTTGGTTTGACGCTGGAAACCGTCAGTCGTCAGATCTCGGCTTTGAAAAAAGACGGGGTCATTCAGCTCGAAGGCAAACGCCACGTGACCATCCCGGACATGCGCCGCCTGATGGAAGAGGCAGGTGATGACAGCGACGGCGGCTTTTTGAACTGACGGTCAAGGCTTGCCTGAAACGCGCAAGGCTGCTTGTCTTGGACGAACAAGACAGTGAAAGGGTAACGTCATGGAATTCAGCAGCGTATTTGCGATGCTCATCATCGGGGCTTTGGCCGGGTGGTTTGCAGGCAAACTGATGGAGGGCCGGGGATTCGGTATCCTTGGCAACATCATCGTCGGCGTTGTTGGCGCCTTTGCTGCAGGCCTGATTTTCCCTGCGCTTGGGTTTTCAGTTGGCGGCGGTTTCATAGCGTCGGTGTTTCACGCCACCATAGGGGCGGTCATTCTGCTGTTTCTGATCGGATTGATCCGCAAGGCCTGACGACACCAGATGCGCGAGATACAGTTCATGCCGAAATGTGGAAACAAGCTACCAATCAGATCCAAGTGAACAGACATCTCGGTTCAGGGAGCGGACATCCGACGTTTGTATTTGGGTGTCCGCGTTGAGCCCAAAGTTCCTCTGATTTCCATTGACCCGTCTACTTTCTCAAGTTGAGAACGGCACGTCCGCCCAAGAGACAGAAGCAAACGAGTAAGATGCCAGTTTCTGGCTGCAAAGATCCTGTGACTAACCGAAATCCGCAGAACAAAATACCAATGGCACACGCAGATAGGATCAGCATTGATGACAAAATGCGACAGCTCATAGGGAAATCCGGGTTTTCGACCTACCAGAGATATCATTGTCACTTGAGGTAACGGCAGTAAAGTCCTCCTTGCAGCCATTTGGATCAGATGCGGCACATGTGTGCAATGAGCTCTATCTGCCAGATAACTTGCTGAGACAAGTCGCAGTCAAGCCAGTGCCTTGATCCCAAGAATAGTGGCCGCTGAAAGAGAAAAGAAGTAAGTTGCTTTCTCTACCGATGTTGTGTCGCGCGTTAAACAGCGCGACGGCACAAGAACAACGCTTTCGATATCGCATCCTCGGTACTTCATTTGCAGAAAGATGACGTACATGACAGCCCATACAGCAGCTACGAGGGACATCAAGATAAGTGGCTTCATGATAGCAAGATACTCTATTCCATACAGAATTACAGGGTCCTTCCATTTTCGAATCTCATGCAGCAAGAAGCATTTCAGCTTTGCCGCCTAACCATCTGGGATGAACGGCTGTAAAGTCCCGCATAGCTGAAGTCAAAGTCTTACTCCAAAATCCGAAGAACCTCTTGCGACACTCTTTAAGAAGCCTTGTGCAAAAGAGCCCGCTACATTTGCAGCGGGCTCTCATTGTCTTAGCAATTGCAGTACGGGCTAAGCCGAAAAGGCACCCGTATTGATTTCGACCTAGTGCGCGAGGAACACCGGAACAGTTCCGTTCTCCAGCATGTTGCGCGTGGCGCCACCCAGGATCGCTTCGCGGAAACGCGAGTGGCCATAAGCCCCCATCACGATCATGTCGGCCTCGGTGTCGGCTGCGTGCCGGTTCAGCACATCGGACACGCGCGGCATGGTTTTGCTCAGTACGTCGATCTCGCAGCGTACCCCATGACGTGCCAGCATCTGCGACAGCAAGCCGCCCGGATCAGACCGATCTGGCCCGTGTTTCGGCGGGTCGATAACAACAATGCGTACGGTATCAGCCGCGACAAGGAAGGGCAGGGCGCGGCGAATTGCGCGCATCGCCTCAACGCTTTCGTTCCAGGCCACCAACACGGTCTTGGGTTGTGCCACGGGTTGCGCATTGTCCGGCACGATCAGAACCGGCGCATGCCCTTCGAACATTGCTGCCTCGACAATCGGTTCCGCCTCGGCGCCCTTGTCGTCGCCATAGGGGCGCTGCAACACCACCAGATCCGAAAAGCGCGCGCGATGTGCCACGTGCCGCCCGATGTCGGCGATCTGTGCCACGCCATCTTCGGTCGACCAACGCACAGTCGTGCCCTCAAGATAAGCCTTGGCGGCCGCGTTGATCTCTTCGGCATCGGTGTTGGCGCGTTTAAGGGATTCCTGCAGGATCATCGCGTTGGCCCCGGCATAGTAATATCCGGTTTGCGAACGATCGACGCCCAGGCAGAGTGCCTCGACATGGGCGTTCTGGGCTTCGGCCAAAGCGACCATTTGCCCAAGCGCTGCCTTGGGCAGTTCGGGATCCGTCAGTACGGTTAGTAGAGATTTGTAAGCCATTTGAACCTCTTGACTACAGTGCGCACCGTTACGGATTACGCATTCTCGTATTCATTGAGTTATGCCTGTCACAGATTTCGCGTTAGAGTCTTGATACAGATCAAAGCAAGTTGGACCACCGTTCTTCATGAAGCGCCTAGTCTGAATTCGTCTGGCGTGACGAAAGAATCGCGTGGGACAAGGCAAAGGGACGCAAAATGTCGAATTATATCAAGCTTATCGCGCTTGGTGTGGTGGCCATCTTCGCGATGATGGCCGCCAACTATGCGCGCGATCCGGCTTACATGGTGCATGCGATCATCATTCTGATCGTCACCGGTGGGCTATTTCTTTGGACGCTGCGCCATACGGACGAGCCAGAAACCTACGTCGACTACTCGGGTGAGTATATGGACGGCGTGATCCGCTATGGCGTGATCGCGACGGCCTTGTGGGGCGTTGTTGGCTTTCTTGTTGGTGTGGTCATCGCCTTTCAGCTGGCGTTTCCGTCGCTGAACTTTGAATGGGCCGAGGGGTATGCCAACTTTGGTCGCCTGCGCCCGCTGCACACATCGGCAGTAATTTTTGCCTTTGGTGGCAATGCGCTGATCGCAACCTCGTTCTACGTGGTGCAACGCACCTGTGCGGCGCGGCTTTGGGGCGGCAATCTGGCGTGGTTCGTGTTCTGGGGCTACCAGCTGTTCATCGTGCTGGCTGCAACCGGGTATCTGCTGGGTTCGACCCAGTCCAAGGAATACGCCGAGCCCGAATGGCATGTTGACCTGTGGCTGACCATCGTCTGGGTCGCTTATCTGGCTGTGTTCCTGGGCACCATCATCAAACGGAAAGAGCCGCACATCTACGTGGCAAACTGGTTCTTCCTGTCGTTTATCGTCACCGTTGCGATGCTGCATGTGGTCAACAACCTGGCCCTGCCGGTGTCGATCTGGGGCTCGCGTTCGGTCATGGTGATGTCCGGTGTGCAAGATGCGATGACGCAATGGTGGTATGGCCACAATGCTGTGGGCTTCTTCCTGACGGCAGGCTTCTTGGGCATGATGTATTACTTCATCCCGAAACAGGCCGAGCGTCCGGTGTTTTCGTACAAGCTGTCGATCATCCACTTCTGGGCGCTGATCTTCCTGTACATCTGGGCCGGCCCGCACCACCTGCACTACACCGCTCTGCCTGACTGGGCCTCGACCCTTGGTATGGTGTTCTCGGTCGTGCTGTGGATGCCCAGCTGGGGTGGCATGATCAACGGTCTGATGACGCTGTCTGGTGCATGGGACAAGCTGCGCACCGACCCGGTGATCCGGATGATGGTGATCTCGCTCGGCTTCTACGGCATGTCGACCTTTGAAGGCCCGATGATGTCGATCCGTGCGGTGAACTCGCTGAGCCACTACACCGACTGGACCATTGGTCACGTGCACTCGGGTGCGCTTGGCTGGAACGGCATGATCACCTTTGGTGCGCTGTACTTCCTGGTGCCTGTCCTGTGGAAGCGTGAACGCCTCTATTCGCTGAGCCTCGTCTCCTGGCACTTCTGGCTGGCCACCATCGGCATCGTGCTCTACGCCGCGTCGATGTGGGTAACCGGCATCATGGAAGGCTTGATGTGGCGCGAAGTGGACGCCAACGGTTTCCTCGTGAACTCGTTCGCTGACACCGTGGCCGCCAAGTTCCTGCCCTATGTGGCGCGGGGTCTGGGTGGGGTCATGTTCCTCGCTGGTGCCATCATCATGTGCTACAACCTGTGGATGACTGTGCGGAAAGCGCCGGCCAAAGAGGCCAGCCTGTCCGTCGCGGTCCCGGCTGAATAAGGAGGGCCGGAGCAATGGCTATTCTCGACAAACATAAGATCCTCGAGACCAACGCGACCCTCCTGCTGATCTTCAGCTTCCTGGTCGTGACCATTGGCGGCATCGTGCAGATCGCACCGCTGTTCTGGTTGGAAAACACCATCGAGAAGGTGGAGGGCATGCGCCCTTACACCCCTCTCGAACTGGCCGGGCGCGAGATCTACATTCGCGAAGGGTGCTACACCTGCCACAGCCAGATGATCCGCCCCATGCGGGACGAGGTCGAGCGCTATGGTCACTACTCGCTGGCGGCGGAATCGATGTACGATCACCCGTTCCAGTGGGGGTCCAAGCGGACCGGGCCGGATCTGGCCCGTGTGGGCGGTCGCTATTCGGATGAATGGCACGTCGACCACATGCGCAACCCGCAATCGGTGGTGCCGGAATCGATCATGCCGAAGTACGGCTTTCTGGAAGAGACCCGGATCGACGGGAAATACATCCAGGATGTTATGACCAGCCACTCGATGGTGGGCGTGCCCTACACGGACGAGATGCTGGCGCAGGCGCAGGCCGATTTCCGTGCCCAGGCCGATCCGGACAGCGACTATGACGGTTTGCTGGAACGCTATGGCGACAAGGTGAATGTGCGCAACTTTGACGGTCAGCCGGGAATCTCCGAGGCCGATGCGATCATCGCCTATCTGCAGATGTTGGGCACGTTGGTTGATTTCTCGACCTTCACCCCTGACGCGAGCCGCTGAGGGAGGGGATCATGGAAGAGTATACCTTTCTACGGCAACTCGCAGACAGCTGGTTCCTGGTCGGACTGTTTGCCTTCTTTGTAGGCGTGGTGTTCTGGGTGTTTCGTCCCGGCAGTACCAAAACCTATCAGGATACGGCGAACATCCCGTTCCGACATGAAGACAAACCCGCCACATCCAAGGAGGCGAGGCAATGAGCGACAATACGTCTGAAAAGAAGAACGAGCACGGGCATGGCACGACCGGTCACAGCTGGGACGGGATCGAAGAATGGGACAACCCCATGCCACGCTGGTGGGTCTGGACCTTCTACCTAACCATCATCTGGGGCATCGGTTACGTCATCGCGTATCCTGCGTGGCCGTTGATCAACGGGGCAACTGCCGGGGTTCTGGGATGGTCGACACGTGGTGACGTGGCAGCCGAAATCCAGGCCGTCGAAGAAGCCAATGCGCCGATCAACGCCAAGTTGGAATCGGTCGACCTGAATGCCATCGTTGGCGACGCCGAATTGAACACCTATGCGGTTTCGGCCGGTGGCGCTGTGTTCCGCACTTGGTGTGCTCAGTGTCACGGTTCGGGTGCAGCGGGTGCCAAGGGCTATCCCAACCTGTTGGACGATGACTGGCTCTGGGGCGGTGATATGGAGGCAATCCATCACACCGTGGCGCACGGCATTCGCAACGAGGAAAGCGATGATGCGCGCTATTCCGAGATGCCCGCTTTTGGTCGCGACGAGCTGTTGACCGAAGAAGAGGTCGATCAGGTCACCAATTACGTGATGTCGCTTTCGGGTGAAGCCAACGATGCCTCGCAGGTCGAAGCAGGTTCGGTGCTCTATGCCGACAACTGCGCCTCGTGCCACATGGAAGACGGCACTGGCGACCGCGAACAGGGCGCGCCCAACCTGGCCGATGCGATCTGGCTCTATGGGGGGGACTATGAGGACATCAAGCATACGGTGACGTACAGCCGTTATGGCGTGATGCCCCCGTGGAACACCCGCCTGACCGAAGCGCAGATCCGCGCCGTCACGGCTTATGTCCATCAGTTGGGCGGCGGCGAGTGAGTGCTGTTTGAGACACCTTCGGACCACTAGGCCCGAAGGCAGGCGTCGGCTATTCGATCTGTTCGCGCGTTTCCTGAATAGCCGACGCTGATATCCCCCAGACTAAGGTCTGGTTCGCAGCCCGTCCACCTTTGCAGGTGGACGGGTTTTCTTATGCGCGGGCCTTGCGCGAGAACTGCGACAGCGCGCGGGTTACGGCTGATTTCTTTTTCACAACGGCGCCTTCCGGCGGCTCGGGAAAAGAGGGTCTCCGGCGGGGGGCAACACGCGCGGCGGTGAGGAAACTGTCTGCGTAAACTCCAAGCATTGCGAATGTCCTTTGTTGTTGGTGTCTGACATTCATATTGATCGGGGTCGCGAAAAATGCGACTCAATCAGAATTCAATTATGTAAGTCAGGATTACATATGAGTTGGCGAAGCATGCCATCCCTGATCTCGCTACGTGCTCTGGATGCCTTTGCAGTAGAGGGGAACGTGGTCAAAGCTGGACAAGTTTTGAATGTTAGTCATGCTGCCATAAGTCAGCACCTCAAACAGCTCGAAGAGCATCTAGGGGTCTCGCTTGTTGATCGCAGTGGTCGAAGCCTTGTCCTGACAGAGGAAGGCGAGCAGTTGGCGCGGGCCTTGCGACTTGGCTTTGGTGCGATCACCTCGGCCGTCGAGGAATTGATGCAGATCGATGCCGCGCGTCCGCTGCATATTTCCTGCACATCGACCTTTGCGACTGTCTGGCTGATGCCGCGGCTGCCGGACTTTCGCTCGAAACACCCCGAAATCGACCTGATGCTGGATCCCAACCCGCAGATCGTGACTCTGCGACCCGGGGGCGTCGATTTGGCGATCCGGCATGGTGACGGCAATTGGCCGGGCTTGGACGTGGAAATGTTGGTTCCATCCGCGATTTCGGTGGTGGCGTCTCCAGCTTTGTTAGAGGGTCGGGAAAGCGTGACGCCAGAGGAGTTGGGGGAACTGCCCTGGCTGGAAGAGATCGGCGCAAACGAGGCCAATACATGGTTTGAGTCTCATGGGGTCGAGTTGTTGTCGCGTGGCGCGCGCATTCAACTGCCCGGAAACCTGCTGATCGAAGGTGTGCGTGCAGGGCAGGGGGTTGCGGCCACGGTGCGCAAGTTTGTCGAGGATGATCTGGCCTCGGGGCGATTGGTCGAGCTCTTCTGCGACGAAGTTGCACGGGGGTACTTCATCGTGACCAGACCGGGCGTTCAACGACCTCCGGTCAAGGCGTTCCTTCAATGGCTGAGGCGCCAAAAACCGTAGGAAATACTGTGAAATAAGGACGGTTTTAGGGGTTTCGGGCCGATCCCACAATTTTTCCAGCCGCTGAGTTTGCACCATCGCCGGGTCACCATCAGCCCAAACTGCGATTCTAAAACGTGAACCTTGGATGCGCTTTTTGACCCATGTCAAAGTTGCCTCATGTATAACCTGTGAAAACACGCCTCGATTAACCCCATTATCTGGAGTGACGCCGTGAGCGATTCCGAGCCCGCCCCCAGCCTGTACGCCGCCAGGGAACCGATCTTTCCTCGACGCGTTTCAGGGCCGTTCCGCAACCTCAAATGGATCATCATGGCGGTGACCCTCGGGATCTACTATCTGACCCCGTGGATCCGCTGGGACCGTGGCCCCAGCCTGCCGGATCAGGCCGTGCTGCTGGATATGGCGAACCGGCGGTTTTATTTCTTCTGGATCGAGATCTGGCCGCACGAGTTTTACTTCGTGGCCGGCCTGCTCATCATGGCGGGGCTTGGCCTGTTCCTGTTCACCTCAGCGCTTGGTCGGGTCTGGTGCGGATATGCTTGCCCGCAAACCGTATGGACCGACTTGTTCATCCTGGTGGAGCGCTGGATCGAAGGCGACCGCAACGCTCGCTTGCGCTTGCATCGCCAAAAGAAACTGGATTTCCGCAAGGTTCGGTTGCGGATTACAAAATGGATTACTTGGCTGTTGATCGGTCTGGCGACCGGCGGGGCTTGGGTTTTCTATTTCGCCGACGCACCAACGCTGGCTGTTGATCTGGTGACCGGCAATGCGCATCCGATTGCCTACACCACCATGGCCATTCTGACCGCGACCACCTTTTTCTTTGGTGGCTTTGCTCGCGAGCAGATCTGTATCTACGCCTGTCCCTGGCCGCGCATCCAGGCCGCGATGATGGACGAAGATACGCTGACCGTTGGTTACCGCGAATGGCGGGGCGAGCCGCGTGGCAAGGGCAAGCGCACCGCGGGTTCCGAGCTTGGCGATTGCATCGACTGCATGGCCTGCGTCAACGTCTGCCCCATGGGCATCGACATTCGCGACGGGCAGCAAATGGAATGCATCACCTGTGCACTTTGCATCGACGCCTGCGATGACATGATGGATAAGATCGGCAAGCCACGCGGTCTGATCGACTATATGGCATTGAGCGATGAGGCCAACGAACGTCAGGGCAAGCCGCCCAAGAACATCTGGAAACACATCTTCCGCCCGCGCACGATGCTTTACACCTCGCTTTGGTCGCTTGTGGGTGTTGGCCTGCTGTTTGCGCTCTTCATCCGGTCGGACATCGAACTGACCGTGGCCCCGGTACGGAACCCGACCTTTGTGACCCTGTCCGACGGTTCGATCCGCAACACCTATGACGTGCGTTTGCGCAACAAGCACGGGGAAGAGCGCCCCTTCCAGCTGTCCATCGTGGGCGATCCTTCCATGCGGATTGAGCTTGAAGGGCTTTCTGGTGATACAGTGGACGTGCCTGCCGATACGTCGTTCCTGCAGCGGGTGTACATCGTGGCGCCCAAGGATGCGGGCCCATCCAACACTGGCAGCACCGATGTCCGGATCTGGATCGAGGATACGTCGAACGGCGATCGCGCGTTCAAGGACACCAACTTCAACGGGAAGGGCAACTGATCATGGCCGAGCGTGAGTTTACCGGCAAACATATGTTGGCCATATTTGTTGGTGCCTTCGGGGTCATCATCACGGTCAATCTGATCCTGGCCTATAACGCGGTGGCGACCTTTCCGGGGCTTGAGGCCAAGAACTCCTACGTCGCTTCGCAGCAATTCAATGAACGTCGCGACGCGCAAGACGGGTTGGGTTGGACCGTTGATGCCGAGGCCAAAGGCGGTCTGGTGATCCTGTCGATACTGGATGAGGCGGGGCAGCCGGTTCAGGTGGCCGAGCTTGAGGCCGTTTTGGGCCGCGCAACCCACGTGAAAGAAGATTTTGAACCGGATTTCCAGTTCGATGGCACCGCCTATGTCGCCAAGGCAACCTTGGGTGGCGGCAACTGGAACATCCGCATGAAGGCCAAGGCGCAGGACGGCACCGAGTTCGTCCAGCGCGTCGTGCTGGATGTGAGGGGCTGAGCTGATGGCGACGGCCACTGCACGACCACAGCCTGCGGCGGCTTGTCCCGGTTGCGTTGCCACCCCGACCGAGCCTGCGCGCCCGATCCCCGAGGATGTGCAACTGGCGCTGTCCCTGCCGACAATCCACTGTCAGGCCTGTATCTCCAAGGTCGAGCGGGCCTTGAACGCGGTGCCGGGCGTGCAATCGGCGCGGGTCAATCTGACGCTCAAACGGGCGATGATACAGGCCGACCCCGAGATACGTGCCGATGCTTTGATCCCGGTGCTCGAGGCCGAAGGGTTCGAGGCGCATGAGCTGGACGCGGGCGCCTTGTCCGTCACCGGCAGCGACAAGGCCGGGCGCGAGTTGTTGATGCGGCTGGCGGTGGCTGGCTTTGCTTCGATGAACGTCATGCTGTTGTCGGTGTCCGTCTGGTCGGGGGCCACGGATGCGACACGGGACATGTTCCATTGGATCTCGGCGGCGATTGCGTTGCCGGCGATTGCCTTTGCGGGCAAGCCTTTCTTCGAAAGCGCATGGAGCGCCCTTCGCGTACGCCGACTGAACATGGACGTGCCGATTGTGCTGGCCATCGTTCTGGCGCTGGTCACTTCGCTTTGGGAAACGGCGCTCAGTGGAGAACATGCCTATTTCGACGCGGCTCTGACACTGGTGTTCTTCTTGTTGGCAGGCCGCTATCTGGATCACCGCACGCGCGCCATTGCGCGATCGGCAGCGCAAGAACTGTCCGCTCTCGAAGTGCCGCGGGCGCTGCGGATCGAAGACGGCGCCGAACATGAGGTTGCCGTGGCCGACCTGCGGATCGGTGATCTGATCCGGGTGCGTCCCGGCGGGCGCATGCCCGTGGATGGCGATATTGTCGAAGGTCAGTCAGAACTCGACCGCTCTCTGCTAACCGGGGAAACCGTTCCCGTTTATGCGGAACCCGGCACGAACGTAAGCGCGGGCGAGGTCAATTTGACGGGGCCGTTGACCATTCGAGCTTCGGCTGTGGGGTCGGATACGTCATTGCACCAAATGGCTGATTTGGTTGCTGTCGCTGAATCCGGGCGCTCGCGGTACACATCGTTGGCGGATAGCGCGGCAAAGCTCTATGCGCCGGGCGTGCATATCCTGTCTGCGCTCAGTTTCTTGGGTTGGTATCTTTATTCTGGCGATTTGCGGACGGCGTTGAATATCGCCGCTGCGGTTCTGATCATTACCTGTCCCTGTGCTCTTGGGCTGGCCGTGCCTGCGGTGACGACTGCGGCTTCTGGTCGGTTGTTCCGGAAGGGCATGTTGATCAAGCATTCCACTGCGCTCGAGCGTCTGGCCGAGATCGACACGGTTGTTTTTGACAAGACCGGCACGCTGACCCAAGGCACGCCTGAATTGACCAATCTCGACGGCATCCCGGGCGATGCCGCTTCGGTTGCGGTTGCTTTGGCGATGGCCTCGTCGCATCCGTTGTCACGCGCAGTGATCCAAGCGGCTGAGACGGCGGGGATTGAACCAGCAGAGGTCTCGGATGTGTCCGAGGTGCCAGGCTTTGGGACGCAAGGCATGCTGAATGGCCAGATGGTTCGCTTTGGTCGCGCTGCCTGGGTTGGCGCTGCGCAGGGGGCGCATACCGCCGCATGGCTGTCGGTGGATGGTGCTGAACCGGTTGAGTTCCGGTTCAACGATGCGCTGCGCCCCGGGGCCGAAGAGGCGGTTTCATCGCTGATCGCATCAGGCAAGCGTGTGATCCTGATGTCTGGTGATACAACTGGCGCAGTTCAGGCTTTGGCCGAACGCCTTGGCATCACCGATTGGCTGGCCGAGGCCTTGCCGCAGGACAAGGCCGCTCGGATCACCGAAATGACCAATCAGGGGCAACGTGTGCTGATGGTCGGCGATGGGTTGAACGATACGGCGGCCCTGACGGCGGCGCATGTCTCGATCTCTCCAGCGACGGCGCTGGATGCGGCGCGCGTAGCGTCGGACATCGTGCTGCTTGGTACGGACCTCTCCCCGATCGCAGAGGCCTGTGATGTTGCGAAGAAAGCGACGCGGCGGATTCGCGAAAACTTCCGTATTGCAACCGTATACAACGTCATCGCCGTGCCTTTGGCCGTGGCGGGACTGGCAACACCGCTGATTGCCGCCTTGGCGATGTCGACCTCTTCGATTACGGTTTCGCTCAACGCACTGCGGCTGAGGTAGACCGATGGAAGTGATCTCATTCCTGATCCCGATTTCCCTGTTTCTTGGGGCCGTTGGTCTCATCGCGTTTGTCTATACCGTGCGCAGCAATCAGTATGACGACCCCGAAGGTGACGCGCGTCGCATCCTGAACGATGAATGGGACGACAAGCCCAAGCCTTGAACCCGGAAAGGAACCAACCCCCGATGGACATCTACCGCGCAGGCACCCGCCCTTCTCGCAAGGCCAAGGCGGATTGGTTCACAGGTACGGTTTGGCAAGACCCGGTCATCGAGGCACCTGAACCCGCCCGGCTCAGAGCTTTGCGTGTGGGGTTTGAACCGGGTGCACGTACGGCGTGGCACACGCACCCATTGGGGCAGACCTTGCATGTGCTCAGTGGCGTGGGGCTTGTCGGATTGCGCGGCCAGCCACCGCAGGTCATTCGCGCGGGCGATACGGTTTGGATACCGCCGGGTGAAGAGCACTGGCACGGAGCAGGTCCTGAAACCGGGATGGTGCACCTTGCCATGCAGGAGGCGCACGAGGGACGCGTTGCGGATTGGCTGGAGCAGGTCACCGACGCAGATTATCTGACGCCGCCCCAATAAACCTCTGACCGTTTCACTTTCGACATGACGTCGGCCAAGTGTTGACGCAATTTGGCGTCATTGAAGTCTTCAGACATTTGTTTTGGAGAGTTTCAATGCTGAGTTTGTTTTTCAGATTGCCGTTTTGGGTGTATTTGGTGATGGCCGTGTGTTTCGGATACATGACCGAGCAGATGGTTGTTCACGACCGAAAGAAAGAAGCCGAAAGAGCCGAGGCTCTGAAACGAGACCCGCCTCAGGTCGTTGATTTGAGCGCCTATGATCCGACTCGCAACAAGGCGCTTGCGGATGAGGTCATGGTGTCGGGCTGGATCAAAACCGAGCACAACACCGAGCTGACCAAATCCAAGAACGGTATCACCACCGGCACGCGCTACATGTTTGTGATGGCGGGCGAAGGTGATCCCGAAGGCTCCAGAATTGCGCGCGCGGTTCTTATTCTGACCGAAGCCGAGCGTGAATTCTTTGCCGAGAACTCGGGCCAATTTCTGAGTGGCTTGTTGCCGCAAGGGTTCGAGATGACATTCAACGGACGCGCGACGTCGTCCATGTCGTTCTCGGATGTAGCCCGCAAGGCGATGAAAGAGCAGGGCGTTACACGGGCTAAAAACTTCTTTTACCTGGAGCCCTATTTTCATGGACGAGAGGCTGCCCTTGCGCCCGATCCGAACTTGGGTCTGGACATCCGCACGTTCGGGTATGGGATCGCGGGTGCTTTGGTCTTGCTTGCCCTCAGCAAGGTTGTGATGCGTCGCAAGAGCATGCGCCTGCAAACAGGGGACAGCTTTGCCAATGGCCCGATCGTCACGTCAGGGGGTGATCCGCAACCGCAGACAGTTGCGCGCTTGGCCCAGGCCAAAGAAAGCCCCGTGGGGCGGCTTGCCGCCGCCAAACCGCTGCAATCCAGGCAGATCGAAGAGCAAGTCAGTATCGATGGGCGCCATGTGCCGAAACGGGCAACCCGTATTTGGGTCAAGATGCTCTGGGGGATCGCCGGAATCGCTGCGGTGTTCATCCTGCCTCCGACCTTGGCTGCGATGGTCGCAGTTGGGATTCTCGCGTGGCGAATGATGCCACGAAACCACGCTCGGTCCGGCAGAGGCGGGATATTGTCGATGGTATGGGCAGGGCGGAGCAAAGAGGTGTCGCGCAAATTGGCCACCGACCCGTTTGAACGCTTGCGTCAACCGGATCACCGTCAAGTTTGACACGCTCAGGGGCGGTGGGGCAAAGCGGCCTTGAATTTGCCTGCCAGCCCCGTTATGTCCCCTTCATTCGGTAGAGAAGGAATGACAGCCAAATGGCCACCACCAATCCGATCCAGTTTATTCAGCAGGTCCGCGCCGAGGTTTCCAAGGTCGTCTGGCCGACCCGCCGCGAAGTTCTGCTGACCACGGTCATGGTGTTCATCATGGCGGCCCTGACTGCTGTGTTCTTTGCGTTGGTCGATCTGTCGATCCGCGAGGGGCTCAAGCTGGTTTTGGGCATGTTCAGCTAAGGCTGAACTGGCAAAATACCGCGTTACCTCTTGCGCATTTTGCGCCGTCAGAGTAGGTGACGCGTTACCTTCGGGATGGGCGTGCGGCGATTCGAGTTGCGCGCCGCTTTTTATTCCGGGAGCTGCGGCGGGAGAGGTCGCAGGCAAACACAGGTTTTTGGGCCGGTCCGATTGGGCAGGCTGAACAGGACAAGGACGGCAGGTTCATGGCGAAACGGTGGTACTCGGTCAGCGTACTTTCGAACTTCGAAAAGAAGATCGCGGAACAGATCCGCACCTCCGTGGCCGAGCAGGGTCTGGAAGACGACATTGACGAGGTTCTGGTCCCCACCGAAGAGGTGATTGAGGTTCGTCGCGGCAAGAAGGTCACCACCGAGCGCCGTTTCATGCCCGGCTATGTTCTGGTTCACATGGAAATGTCGGATCACGGCTATCACCTGATCAACTCGATCAACCGAGTCACCGGTTTCCTGGGTCCGCAAGGCCGACCGATGCCGATGCGCGATGCCGAGGTGCAGGGCATCCTGGGCCGCGTCCAGGAAGGCGAAGAGGCACCCAAGCTGCTGATCACTTTCGAAGTGGGCGAAAAGGTCAAGGTCAACGATGGCCCGTTCGAAGACTTCGACGGCATGATCGAAGAGGTCGACGACGACAACCAGCGCCTGAAGGTGTCGGTGTCGATCTTTGGCCGCGAAACCCCGGTCGAACTGGAATTCACCCAGGTCACCAAGCAGATCTGATGACGGTTCGGGCGCGATGTGTGCCTGATCTCTTTGGCGCCGCTGATCCAATCCCGTTCACTTATCTCTGAGCGAACGTGATTGGATCAGCGGCGCAATTGCTTCGACAGTACGCTTATAAGAACTGGCGCCCGGGACGGGTGGGTTCAAAGGGCTAGCTGAGCGAGGCGTTCATGTTTTCCGTTTTCAATTCCTGCATCCGGGTGCTTTGCTTGCTGTTTGTGGCTGGCGGCTTCTTTACCGCGCCAACGTCAGCTGACACGCAGCAAGCGAGCCAACTGCCTGCCTATGTGATCGAAGAGTTTGGGCATCCGCCCGTGGTGCCCACAGGATCGCTCTCGCGAGAGCTCAAGCGGGCGGTGCGTACGGCCTTGGTCGACAGTCTGAAGCAGTCTGTTTGGGGGCCGGACCAGCAAGAGGCCCTTGTCACGATCGCCCAGTCCAAAGACCCGCGCATCGCCTGGGCCATCAGCGACATGATGCGTTTTTCCTGGCGGCAGAGTTTTGACGATTCTCTGGCCGAGGCAGCTGCGACTTTGTTGGGGATCACCTATTCCTCGGACCAGCGTTGGGATCAGGTGACCGACCATCTTATTGCCTGGGACATCCCGGCCTACCCCGGATACCTCAAGACCAAACGCGCCATCTTCACCCAGCTTGTACCTGGTTGGAGCCGGATCTTTGTCAAAGGGGATATCGACTGGCGGCTGGTGTCCTGGGGCGGTGTGCCGATTGATGATCGCCCCTTTGATCAGACCGACATCGCCTGCAACTGTATCCCGGCGGCTGACAACCCCAAGGTCAGCTCAGCCAAAGAAGCGACATGGCTCAAAGACAGCGACATTATTTTCGGGATCGAGGTGAACGGTGAATACCGCGCCTATCCTCGTCGTATCATGGAAGTGCGCGAGATGGTTAACGACACGCTGGGTGGCCGCGATCTGGGGATTCCCTATTGCACGCTGTGTGGCGCGGCACAGGCTTATTTCACTGATGGATTGCCAGCGGGGGTCAAGCGCCCGGTCCTGCGCACTTCGGGCCTGCTGATCCGATCCAACAAGGTGATGTATGATCTCGAGACCTTTTCGGTGTTCGACACGTTTCTGGGCAAGGCAGTGACCGGGCCGCTGGCGCGTCGGGGCATTGAGTTGGAACAGGCCACGGTTGTTACGTCAGATTGGGGTTCCTGGCGTCGTGCCCATCCGGAAACCACGGTTCTGGTCGAAGAATTGGCTTTGGGTCGTGACTTTGATTTTCGCAACGGTCGTGATGCGAATGGGCCGATCTTTCCGGTTGGGGATGTCGATCCAAGACTGGGAGTTCAGGAGGATGTGATCGGCGTGGTCACCGCCTCGGGTACGCCAGTGGCTTTCCCACGTAACAAGGCCTTCCTTGCCCTGCGCGCAGGAGAAGAGATTGCATATGAAAACGTCCGGCTAGAATTGGATGCGGGCGGGATCAAGGCGATTGGCGCGGATGGATCGGATCTCGGCAGTCATCAGGCGTTTTGGTTCGCCTGGTCACAGTTTTATCCGGGCACGGTGCTGTGGACACCCTGAGAGGGGTGCTTGCAATAGCTCCAGCGATGCTCTAAAGCGCACATCTGCTGCTTTTGCGGCAGATTCCCCTGTGGGAGGCGGCGTGATCGCGATCACCGACCCTGACCACGTTAACATGTCCGCCCGGACGCGTTCGGCGCGGAGTTATCAAGGAGATTGGCATAATGGCCAAGAAGCTTGCTGGTACAATGAAACTGCAGGTCCCTGCAGGTCAAGCAAACCCGTCCCCGCCGGTTGGTCCGGCTCTGGGTCAGCGCGGCATCAACATCATGGAATTCTGCAAGGCGTTCAACGCCAAGACGCAGGAAATGGAGCCCGGCGCGCCGTGCCCGACCGTGATCACCTACTATCAGGACAAGTCCTTTACCATGGACATCAAGACGCCGCCCGCGTCTTACTACCTGAAGAAGGCCGCCAAGGTTAAGTCGGGTGCAAACAACCCGTCGCGTGAGACCGTTGGCACCGTGACCGTGGCTCAGGTGAAAGAAATCGCCGAAGCCAAGATGAAAGATCTCAACGCCAACGACATCGAAGGCGCAATGCAGATCATCCTGGGCTCTGCCCGCTCCATGGGCATCGAGGTGAAGTAAGATGGCAAAGCTTGGTAAACGCACCCGCGCTGCGCGCGAAGCTGTCGCTGGCAAGGCAAACCTGTCGGTGGAAGAAGCTGTTGCACTGGTCAAGGGCAACGCAACCTCGAAATTCGATGAAACCATCGAAATCGCGATGAACCTGGGCGTTGACACCCGTCACGCAGACCAGATGGTTCGCGGCGTTGTTGGCCTGCCCAACGGCACTGGTAAAGCAATGCGCGTTGCTGTGTTCGCACGTGGCCCCAAAGCTGAAGAAGCTCAGGCAGCTGGCGCAGACATCGTTGGCGCAGAGGACCTGATGGAAACCATCCAGGGCGGAACCATCGAATTCGATCGCTGCATCGCGACCCCGGACATGATGCCGGTCGTTGGTCGTCTGGGTAAGATCCTGGGCCCGCGCAACCTGATGCCGAACCCCAAGGTTGGCACCGTGACCATGGACGTCAAAGCGGCCGTGGAAGCAGCCAAGGGCGGCGAAGTTCAGTTCAAAGCTGAAAAAGGTGGCGTTGTGCACGCCGGTGTTGGCAAAGCGTCCTTCGACGAAGCCAAGCTGGTCGAAAACGTCCGCGCCTTTGTTTCGGCTGTTGCCAAGGCCAAGCCGTCGGGCGCCAAAGGCACCTACATGAAGAAGATCGCGTTGTCTTCGACCATGGGTCCAGGCGTGACCATCGACGTCGCACAGGCATCTGGCGAATAAGCCGGAGGCAGGGCATGACCGCAACCTGGCGCGTCGGAGCCATCCTGAACGAAACGCTGGCCGATACTCTTCGGTTTGCGGCTTGGTATCTGGAGGCCGGTGCTGATGGTCTGACCCTGATGTTTGACAATCCCCAGGACCCCGCGATCGGGGTCCTGGATACCCATCCCAAAATCACCTGCATCCCCTGTACCCCGGAATTCTGGGAAGAACTGGGTCTGACGCAGGAAACCCGTTTCCCCAAGCGCCAGAACTTTGCCCTGAGCAACCTTTACCGCAACACGTCCGAGGACTGGTTGCTCAATGTGGATGCGGACGAGTTTGTCTATGTGGCGGACGGTGGAATTGTTGACCTGTTGTCTGCGCAGACGGCAGAGACGGAAACAATCCGTATCGAAACAGCGGAAATCGTCGAGCCGCTGGTCGCGCAAGATGCGCTGACGTTTCGTCTGCCGATGGAGCGGGACGTGTTGCGCCGTGTCTATGCAGACAATGCAGAGCTGTTTGGACCACGCCGCAAGGGGTTGGTGGGTCACCCGCAGGGCAAATCTGCCACGCGCACTGGAATTGACGGGGTTTCGCTACGCCAACACTGGCCGCAGCGTCGCAATGGCGAACCGATGGTCGATAAATTGATCGGTCGTCAGGATGGTGCCTTTCTGTTGCATTTTATCGGCCTGGATTACGATGCCTGGCATGGCAAGCTGGCGTGGCGAGCTGGCTCGCGCGGCTTTACCGTTCCAATGACGCAGCGGGTCGAAGCGGCCATGGCGTCGGACAATGCCGATGCGGAACTGAAAGAGCTGCACGCGCGTTTGCACAAAGCGTCGCCCGACGTATTAGAGCGCCTTGCGGCCGAAGGTTCGCGCCTGGATCTTGAGCTGAATATCGACGCAATCGCGCAGCGTGAGTTTGGCGACGCCTTCACTGGCTGATTTCCGCCAGAACGCGCGTTTTACCTCTTGGAAACCCATGCGCTCTGCCCTAAGTAGGAGTGCGGAATAAAGCGTGCGATTCGTCGTGCGCTTTATTTTGTTTCGTCCAAGACGGTGGGTGACCTTGCGAAAGGTCTTAATTTCCTGCCTGAGACGGGAAAGACCAAAGAGATCGAGGGTTACACCTTCGGGCGAATTTTGGCTCAACCCCGTACTTGCGGACTTGAACGCCGGGATTTCGGTTCCGGCAAATATGAGCCGGGGTGTCTGACACCCCTAACTTGGAGAGAACTGTGGATAGAGCCCAGAAAGAGAAAGTGGTCGAGGAACTCGGCCAAATCTTCGAAAGCTCTGGCGTCGTTGTGGTTTCCCACTACGTCGGTCTGACAGTTGCCGAGATGCAGGACCTTCGCGCACGTGCTCGTGACGCGGGCGGCGCCGTGCGTGTTGCCAAGAACAGGCTCGCCAAAATCGCCCTTGAGGGTAAGCCGTGTGAAAGCATGGCCGACCTGCTGACAGGGATGACCGTTCTGACCTATTCCGAGGATCCTGTGGCTGCGGCCAAGGTTGCCGAGGACTTCGCCAAGGAGAACAAGAAGTTCGAAATCCTTGGCGGTGCAATGGGCGAGAACGCTCTGGACCGTGCCGGCGTTGAAGCCGTGTCGAAAATGCCTTCGCGCGAAGAGCTCATTGCTCAGATCGCAAGCTGCATCGGCGCACCTGCTTCGAACATCGCTGGCGCAATTGGCGCACCTGCAAGCAACATCGCAAGCATCCTTTCGACCATCGAAGAGAAGGCGGAAGCTGCGTAAGCGGTTGGCACTGAATGACTGGCGTCGGGATATCCCAAAGACGTTGGAACACACACACTGTAAACGGAAAGAGCTGATAAAATGGCTGATCTGAAAGCACTCGCAGAAAGCATCGTGGGTCTGACCCTGCTGGAAGCACAGGAACTGAAAACCATCCTCAAAGACGAATATGGCATCGAGCCCGCAGCTGGCGGCGCAGTTGTCATGGCAGCTGGTGGCGACGCCGGTGGCGCAGCTGAGGAAGAAAAAACCGAATTCGACGTCGTTCTGAAGAACGCCGGCGCTTCGAAAATCAACGTGATCAAAGAAGTTCGCGCGATCACCGGTCTGGGCCTGAAAGAAGCCAAAGAACTGGTTGAAGCTGGCGGCAAGATCAAAGAAGGCGTCGACAAGGCAGAAGCCGAAGACGTCAAAGGCAAGCTGGAAGCAGCTGGCGCCGAAGTCGAGCTGGCCTAAGCCGCACGACAGATGCGTCGCTGATGCATCGCAAATTTGGCTGGGCCCGGAGAAATCCGGGTCCAGCCGAACCTGTCTTAGAAAGGGCTTTGTTGCCCAAAGCCCTTTCTAAGACGCGGTTCATGGATCGGGAGGCTGCCACTCGGGACGGTGGCCATGAATTGATCCGATCGCGTTGTCTCGAATGGCCAAGCTGCTGGGGCCCGGCGGCAGACTTGACCGGTGAGAACTTGAAAAGGTGACATCTGACATGGCTCAAACGTTCCTTGGCCAGAAACGTCTTCGTAAATACTATGGCAAGATCCGCGAAGTGCTGGATATGCCGAACCTCATCGAGGTTCAAAAATCCTCCTATGACCTGTTCCTGCGCTCTGGCGATGCCGAGCTGCCGCTTGACGGCGAAGGCATCAAAGGTGTGTTCCAGTCGGTCTTCCCGATCAAGGACTTCAACGAAACTTCTGTTCTGGAGTTCGTGAAGTACGATCTGGAGAAGCCCAAGTACGACGTCGAAGAGTGCATGCAGCGCGACATGACCTACAGCGCCCCGCTGAAGGTGACCCTGCGCCTGATCGTGTTTGATGTCGACGAAGATACCGGCGCCAAGTCGGTCAAGGACATCAAGGAACAGGACGTGTTCATGGGCGATATGCCCCTGATGACACCGAACGGGACGTTCATCGTGAACGGCACCGAGCGTGTGATCGTGTCCCAGATGCACCGCTCGCCCGGTGTGTTCTTTGACCACGACAAGGGTAAAACCCACTCGTCCGGTAAACTGCTGTTTGCCTGCCGCATCATCCCGTATCGTGGCAGCTGGCTGGACTTTGAATTCGACGCCAAGGACATCGTCTTTGCCCGCATCGACCGCCGCCGCAAACTGCCTGTGACGACCCTGCTCTATGCTCTGGGTCTGGACCAGGAAGGCATCATGGATGCCTACTACAACACCGTTTCCTACAAGCTGGACAAGAACAAGGGTTGGGTCACCCCGTTCTTCCCCGAGCGTGTACGCGGCACCCGTCCGACCTATGATCTGGTTGATGCGGGCAGCGGTGAGATCATTGCCGAAGCAGGCAAAAAGGTTACCCCGCGCGCGGTTAAGAAACTGATCGAAGAGGGCACCGTCACCGACCTGCTGGTTCCGTTTGATCACATCGTGGGCAAATTTGTCGCCAAGGACATCATCAACGAAGAAAACGGCGCGATCTATGTCGAAGCCGGTGATGAACTGACCCTGGAATACGACAAGGACGGCGACATCATTGGCGGCACCGTCAAAGAACTGCTGGACAACGGCATCACCGACATCCCGGTTCTGGACATCGACAACGTCAACGTCGGCCCCTACATGCGCAACACCATGGCGCAGGACAAAAACATGGGTCGCGACACCGCGCTCATGGACATCTACCGCGTCATGCGTCCGGGCGAGCCGCCCACCGTCGAAGCGGCCTCGGCCCTGTTCGACACCCTGTTCTTTGACAGCGAGCGCTACGACCTGTCGGCCGTTGGTCGCGTAAAGATGAACATGCGCCTGGCACTGGACGCCGAAGACACGCAGCGCACCCTGCGCAAGGAAGACATCATCGCTTGCATCAAGGCGCTGGTTGACCTGCGTGATGGCCGTGGTGACGTCGATGACATCGACCACTTGGGCAACCGTCGTGTGCGCTCGGTCGGTGAACTGATGGAAAACCAGTACCGCGTCGGTCTGCTGCGCATGGAGCGCGCGATCAAGGAGCGTATGTCGTCGGTCGAGATCGACACCGTCATGCCGCAGGATCTGATCAACGCGAAACCGGCTGCGGCTGCTGTTCGCGAATTCTTCGGCTCGTCGCAGCTGTCGCAGTTCATGGACCAGACCAACCCGCTGTCCGAAGTGACCCACAAACGTCGTCTTTCGGCGCTTGGCCCGGGCGGTCTGACACGCGAGCGTGCAGGCTTTGAGGTTCGCGACGTGCACCCGACCCACTATGGTCGGATGTGCCCGATTGAAACGCCTGAAGGTCCGAACATCGGTCTGATCAACTCGCTGGCCACCTTTGCCCGCGTGAACAAGTACGGTTTCATCGAAACACCTTACCGCGTTGTCAAAGACGCCGAGGTGACCGATGAGGTTCACTACATGTCCGCGACCGAAGAAATGCGTCACACCGTGGCTCAGGCCAACGCGACGCTGGACGAAAACGGCAAGTTCATCAACGATCTGGTGTCGACCCGTCAGTCGGGCGATTACACCCTGGCTCCGCGTGAAAACGTGGACCTGATCGACGTGTCACCCAAGCAGCTGGTCTCGGTTGCGGCCTCGCTCATTCCGTTCCTGGAAAACGACGACGCCAACCGCGCTCTGATGGGTTCGAACATGCAACGTCAGGCGGTTCCGCTGCTGCGCGCCGAAGCGCCGCTGGTCGGTACCGGTATCGAGGAAGTTGTGGCCCGTGACTCGGGTGCTGCGATCATGGCGAAACGTGCAGGCATCATCGACCAGGTCGATGCGCAGCGTATCGTTATCCGCGCGACCGAGGACCTGGAGCTGGGTGATGCAGGCGTTGACATCTATCGTATGCGCAAGTTCCAGCGTTCGAACCAGAACACCTGCATCAACCAGCGCCCGCTGGTCAAAGTGGGTGACACGGTTCTGAAGGGCGAAGTGATTGCCGATGGTCCGTCCACCGACATGGGTGAACTGGCTCTGGGTAAGAACGTGGTCGTCGCGTTCATGCCTTGGAACGGCTACAACTACGAAGACTCGATCCTGATCAGCGAACGCATCGCGCGTGATGACGTCTTTACCTCGGTCCACATCGAGGAATTCGAAGTCGCCGCCCGTGACACCAAGCTGGGCCCTGAAGAAATTACCCGCGACATTCCGAACGTCGGTGAAGAAGCGCTGCGCAACCTCGACGAGGCGGGCATCGTTTACATCGGTGCGGATGTTGAGCCGGGCGATATCCTGGTTGGCAAGATCACACCCAAGGGCGAAAGCCCGATGACCCCGGAAGAGAAGCTGCTGCGCGCCATCTTTGGCGAAAAGGCTTCGGACGTGCGCGACACCTCGCTGCGCGTGAAGCCGGGTGATTTCGGGACCGTTGTTGAGGTACGCGTCTTCAACCGTCACGGCGTCGAAAAAGACGAACGTGCGCTGCAGATCGAGCGTGAGGAAGTCGAGCGTCTGGCCCGTGACCGGGACGACGAGATGGCGATCCTGGACCGCAACATCTATGCCCGTCTCAAAGGCATGCTGCTGGGTAAAACCGCCGTCAAAGGCCCCAAAGGGGTTCGCGCCGGTTCGGAAATCACCGAAGAGCTGCTGGACACGCTGATCCGTGGTCAGTGGTGGCAGCTGGCCTTGGAAGACGAGCAGGACGCACAGGTGGTCGAGGCTCTGAACGAGCAGTACGAAGTGCAAAAGCGCGCTTTGGATGCCCGTTTCGAGGACAAGGTCGAAAAAGTCCGCCGTGGCGACGACCTGCCGCCGGGTGTGATGAAGATGGTCAAAGTCTTCATCGCCGTGAAGCGCAAGCTGCAGCCGGGCGACAAGATGGCCGGTCGTCACGGGAACAAAGGTGTTATTTCCAAGGTTGTCCCGATGGAAGACATGCCGTTCCTGGCCGATGGTACCCCGGTCGACTTCTGTCTGAACCCGCTGGGTGTTCCCTCGCGTATGAACGTTGGTCAGATCCTTGAAACCCACATGGGTTGGGCCGCACGCGGTCTGGGTCTGAATGTCGATGAGGCGCTGCAGGAATACCGCCGGTCTGGCGACCTGACACCGGTACGTGAAGCGATGCACCATGCCTATGGTGACAACGTGTACGAAGAGGGTCTGTCCGATCTGACCGAGGCTGAACTGGTCGAGGCTGCTGGCAACGTGACCCGTGGTGTGCCGATCGCAACGCCGGTCTTTGACGGTGCGAAAGAGGCAGACGTCAACGACGCGCTGGTGCGTGCGGGCTTCTCGGAAAGCGGTCAGTCGGTTCTGTTCGACGGCCGTACCGGTGAGAAGTTTGCACGTCCCGTGACCGTGGGCATCAAGTACCTGCTGAAACTGCACCACCTGGTCGACGACAAGATCCACGCGCGTTCGACTGGTCCTTACTCGCTTGTTACGCAGCAGCCGCTGGGTGGTAAGGCGCAGTTCGGTGGTCAGCGCTTTGGTGAGATGGAAGTCTGGGCTCTGGAAGCTTATGGCGCCGCCTACACCCTGCAAGAGATGCTCACCGTCAAATCGGATGACGTCGCTGGCCGGACCAAGGTCTATGAATCGATCGTCAAGGGCGAGGACAACTTTGAAGCGGGCGTACCGGAATCGTTCAACGTTCTGGTTAAAGAAGTCCGTGGCCTCGGCCTGAATATGGAACTCCTGGATGCGGAGGTTGAGGAGTAAGGGCGTCGCGCCCTTCCTCCCGTCCCCCCTTCCGCAAGATTTGAGGTATCAAAATGAACCAGGAACTGACGAACAACCCGTTTAACCCGCTGACGCCGCCGAAGGTCTTTGATGAAATCAAAGTCTCGCTGGCCAGCCCTGAGCGGATCCTGTCGTGGTCCTACGGCGAAATCAAAAAGCCGGAAACCATCAACTATCGTACGTTCAAGCCCGAGCGTGACGGTCTGTTCTGCGCGCGTATCTTTGGCCCGATCAAGGATTACGAATGCCTGTGCGGCAAATATAAGCGCATGAAATATCGCGGCGTTGTCTGCGAAAAGTGCGGTGTCGAAGTTACCCTCCAGAAAGTGCGCCGCGAGCGTATGGGCCACATCGAGTTGGCCGCGCCTGTTGCACACATCTGGTTCCTGAAATCGCTGCCGTCCCGCATCGGTCTGATGCTGGACATGACGCTGCGCGATCTGGAACGTGTTCTGTACTTTGAAAACTATGTTGTCATCGAGCCCGGTCTGACCGACCTGACCTACGGCCAGATGCTGACCGAAGAAGAGTACATGGATGCGCAGGATGCGTATGGCATGGACGCCTTCACCGCCAACATCGGTGCCGAAGCGATCCGCGAAATGCTGGCCGCCATCGACCTGGAAGCCGAAGCCGAGCAGCTACGTGCTGACCTGGCCGAAGCAACCGGCGAGCTTAAGCCCAAGAAGATCATCAAGCGCCTTAAGGTTGTTGAGAGCTTCCTCGAGTCCGGCAACCGGCCTGAGTGGATGGTTCTGACCGTGATCCCGGTTATCCCGCCGGAACTGCGCCCGCTGGTGCCGCTGGACGGTGGCCGCTTTGCGACTTCGGATCTGAACGATCTGTATCGCCGCGTGATCAACCGGAACAACCGTCTGAAGCGTCTGATCGAGCTACGCGCGCCTGACATCATCGTCCGCAACGAAAAGCGGATGCTGCAGGAATCCGTGGACGCTCTGTTCGACAACGGCCGTCGTGGCCGCGTGATCACTGGCGCCAACAAGCGTCCGCTGAAATCGCTGTCGGACATGCTGAAAGGCAAGCAGGGTCGCTTCCGTCAGAACCTTTTGGGTAAGCGCGTCGACTTCTCGGGCCGTTCGGTCATTGTGACCGGTCCGGAACTCAAGCTGCACCAATGTGGTCTGCCCAAGAAGATGGCGCTCGAGCTGTTCAAGCCGTTCATCTATTCGCGCCTTGAAGCCAAAGGCCTGTCTTCGACCGTGAAGCAGGCGAAGAAACTGGTCGAGAAAGAGCGCCCCGAAGTCTGGGATATCCTCGACGAGGTGATCCGCGAACACCCTGTCATGCTGAACCGTGCGCCCACGCTGCACCGTCTTGGCATTCAGGCGTTTGAGCCGGTCCTGATCGAAGGTAAAGCGATCCAGCTGCACCCGCTGGTCTGTTCGGCCTTTAACGCCGACTTTGACGGCGACCAGATGGCTGTTCACGTCCCGCTGAGCCTTGAAGCACAGCTGGAAGCGCGTGTTCTGATGATGTCGACGAACAACGTTCTGTCGCCTGCAAACGGCGCGCCGATCATCGTTCCGTCACAAGATATGATCTTGGGTCTCTACTATCTGACCCTGGAACGCGAAGGCATGCCGGGCGAAGGCATGGTGTTCGGCTCGATCGAGGAAGTTCAGCACGCTCTGGACGCCGGTGTTGTGCACCTGCACACCAAGATCACCGCGCGTATTCCGCAGTACGACGACGAAGGCAACGAAGTGCTGACGCGCTTTGAAACCACGCCGGGTCGTGTCCGTCTGGGCGCGCTGCTGCCTGCCAACGCAAAGGCGCCGTTCGAGCTGGTGAACCGTCTGCTGCGTAAGAAAGAAGTGCAGCAGGTCATCGACACCGTCTATCGCTACTGTGGTCAGAAAGAGTCGGTCATCTTCTGTGACCAGATCATGACCATGGGCTTCCGCGAGGCGTTCAAGGCCGGTATCTCGTTCGGTAAGGACGACATGCTGATCCCGGACGACAAGTGGGAAATCGTGGACGAGACCCGCGATCAGGTGAAAGACTTCGAACAGCAGTATATGGACGGCCTGATCACTCAGGGCGAAAAGTACAACAAGGTTGTCGATGCCTGGTCGAAGTGTAACGACCGCGTCACCGATGCGATGATGGGCTCGATCTCGGATGTTCAGAAGGCCGAAGATGGCTCGGACAAGGAACCGAACTCGGTCTACATGATGGCCCACTCGGGTGCGCGTGGCTCGGTCACTCAGATGAAACAGCTGGGCGGTATGCGCGGCCTGATGGCCAAGCCGAACGGCGACATCATCGAGACACCGATCATCTCGAACTTTAAAGAAGGTCTGACCGTTCTCGAGTACTTCAACTCGACCCACGGTGCCCGTAAGGGTCTTTCGGATACCGCTCTTAAGACGGCGAACTCGGGTTACCTGACGCGTCGTCTGGTGGACGTGGCACAGGACTGCATCGTTCGTATGCACGACTGCGGCACCGAAGCGGCGATCACTGCCGAGGCGGCTGTCAACGACGGCGAAGTTGTTGCTTCGCTGGCCGAGCGTATCCTGGGTCGTGTCGCGGCCGAGGATATCCTCAAGCCGGGCACCGATGAGGTTCTGGTTGCTGCCGGTCAGTTGATCGACGAACGCATGTCCGATTCCATCGAAGAGGCCGGTGTCGCAACTGCCCGTATCCGCAGCCCGCTGACCTGTGAGGCCGAAGAGGGCGTCTGCGCCATGTGCTATGGCCGTGACCTGGCGCGCGGCACCATGGTGAACACTGGCGAGGCTGTCGGTATCATCGCGGCACAGTCGATTGGTGAACCTGGTACACAGCTGACGATGCGGACCTTCCACATCGGTGGTGTTGCCCAGGGTGGTCAACAGTCGTTCCAAGAGGCTGGTCAGGACGGTGTTGTCGTCTTTGAAAACGCTCAGATTCTGGCGAACTCGGCGGGTGAGAACCTGGTGATGGGTCGGAACATGAAGCTTGTGATCAATGACGAGCACGGCGAAGAGCGTGCCAGCTTCAAGCTGGGTTACGGCTCCAAGCTGTTTGTCAAGGAAGGCGACAAGATCGCCCGTGGTGACAAGCTGTTCGAATGGGACCCCTATACCCTGCCGATCATCGCCGAGAAGGACGGTACTGCAAAGTATGTCGATCTGGTGTCTGGCCTCGCCGTGCGCGACGAGACCGACGATGCCACCGGCATGACCCAGAAGATCGTGATCGACTGGCGTGCGGCGCCCAAAGGCAACGAGCTCAAGCCTGAGATCATTCTGGTGGGTGAAGATGGCGAGCCGGTCCGCAACGACGCGGGCAACCCGGTTCACTATCCGATGTCGGTTGATGCCATTCTGTCCGTCGAAGACGGGCAAAAGGTCGAAGCCGGTGACGTTGTTGCGCGTATCCCGCGTGAAGGCGCCAAGACCAAGGACATCACCGGTGGTCTGCCGCGTGTGGCCGAACTGTTCGAAGCGCGTCGTCCCAAGGACCACGCGATCATCGCCGAGCAGGATGGTTACGTGCGCTTTGGCCGCGACTACAAGAACAAGCGTCGCATCACCATCGAGCCTTCGGACGAGAGCATGGAGCCCGTCGAATACATGGTGCCCAAGGGCAAGCACATTCCTGTCCAGGAAGGTGACTTCATCCAGAAGGGCGACTACATCATGGACGGCAACCCTGCGCCGCATGACATCCTGTCCATCATGGGTGTCGAGGCCTTGGCTGACTACATGATCGACGAGGTTCAGGACGTCTATCGCCTGCAAGGTGTGAAGATCAACGACAAGCACATCGAGGTCATCGTGCGCCAGATGCTGCAGAAGTGGGAGATCCTGGATTCAGGTGACACCACGCTGCTCAAAGGCGAACACGTGGACAAGCAGGAGTTCGACGCAGCCAACGAGAAGACGTTGGCCCGAGGCGGTCGCCCGGCACAAGGCGAGCCGATCCTGCTGGGTATCACCAAGGCCTCGCTGCAGACCCGGTCGTTCATCTCGGCGGCGTCGTTCCAGGAAACCACGCGCGTTCTGACCGAGGCATCTGTCCAAGGTAAGAAAGACAAGCTGGTTGGCCTGAAAGAGAACGTCATCGTGGGTCGTCTGATCCCGGCCGGTACCGGCGGCGCAACCCAGAGCGTCCGTTCGATCGCAACCGAGCGCGACAATGTCGTGATCGAAGCGCGCCGCGAAGAGGCCGAAGCTGCCGCTGCGCTGGCTGCTCCGGTCATGGACGGCGACATCATCGGCGACGATGATTTCGACACTCTGGTTGATACGCCCGAAAGCCGCGATTGATCTGATCAATAGCTAACAAAAACCCCCGCACTCACGGTGCGGGGGTTTTTCTTTTTTACGGCCCTCTGGTACACGGGCCGCAGTTCTGATCACCACTCACCACAGACGGACACCGCCATGACACGCATCGTTCTATCCAGCGATCACGCCGCCATCGACCTGCGCCAGACCCTTGCCAAACACATCGAGGCCAAGGGCTATGAGGTCAGCGATATCGGCCCGACCACAACCGAAAGCACGCATTACCCGAAACATGGCGAAGCCGCCGCGCGTCAGGTGGCATCGGGCGAAGCTGAACTGGGCATCATCCTGTGTGGAACTGGCCAAGGCATCATGATGGCTGCCAACAAGGTCAAAGGCATCCGATGCGGTGTCTGCGCCGATCCCTTCTCGGCCCGGATGACCCGCGAGCACAACAACGCCAACATGCTGTCCATCGGTGCCCGCGTTGTTGGTGAATCGCTTGCAGTCGAGATTGTCGACGCCTTCCTGGATGCAGAGTTCGAGGGCGGTCGCCACGCGACGCGGGTCGACATGATTACTGCTATCGAAGACTGATCGCCAAACGGCATATGAGGATTGACACGGGCAGGCCGATGGGGCTGCCCGTTTTTTCGTTTCGAGGCTTCCATTTTTGATGCGTCCAGTGTCAGGTGGGTGAAATACGCTATGGGATCGAGGTATGCGGAAACTCAATACAATAGGACTGCTGCGGTTTTCAGTACTGACACCGACGTATTATTCGGAACGCTTCAAGACACTGGAGGAAACGGCGGCGCACATTTTTTCGCCCGAGCGGATGGAGTTGCGGTTTCACCTGTTCGAAAATCTGTGTCTGCCGTCTTTGGTTCGCCAGACCGATCCTGAATTCGAAATGATTGTTCTGACGGCTGAATCCATGCCCGATCAATATCTGGAGCGCCTTCTGGACCTGTTGGAGCCGCTGCCCAACATTCATTGCCGCCCCGTCGGAACCGACAACCACTACAAGCTTTTGCAGGCCGGCTACAACTCGGTCCCAAAAGAGGATTACACTCACCGGGTTCTGTTTCGTTTGGACGATGACGATGCCGTTGACATCAACTTTGTCAAACGGACCAAACGACTGGCCAATGGAATGCTCAAGCTGCAGACCACACGCAATCCGTTTGTGATCGCTTACAACCGTGGTTTCTATGTCCGAACAACCGGCGGAGAACCCGAGATTTTTGACGCCTGCGAACGTGCGCCCTTGTCGACAGGAACGACCCTGGTGGCGCCGGTTCATCACGGCGCAAACCCATATCGGTTCAATCACCGCCATTTCCCTCAGTACTTCAACACCTACTCAGATATTTCGGTACCGTCGTTCATCAGGACAGTTCACGGTGACAACAAATCCAGCCCTGCGCAAATGGGGCTGACACACAAGATGAATGCCGAAGATATTGCCACAGACCTGATGAAACACTTCCAAGTTTCTCTTGATGACCTGAGAAAGCTCTGACCATGGCACCCAATATTCGTGGTGCGCTCATCATGATGGGCAGTATGGCGGCTTTCACCTTCAATGATGCCATCATGAAGCAGCTTGGTGCGTCGGTGCCGTTGTTCCAGCTGATTACCATGCGGGGCGTTTTGACGTGCATTTTGCTCTACGTGTTGGCGCGTTACCTTGGGAAAGTCGACCTGCGAATTCCCAAGGGAGACCGTATTCTGGTGGTTGTCCGCTGTGCAGCCGAGGTGGCGACGACCTATTTCTTCCTGAACGCTTTGATGAACATCCCGCTGGCAAACGTGACGGCGGTGTTGCAGGCGTTGCCGCTTACAGTGACCCTTGGGGCGGCTTTGTTCTTTGGCGAGCGTGTCGGCTGGAGGCGGTTTCTGGCCATCGGGATCGGATTTTGCGGGATGCTGCTCATTGTGCGGCCCGGGCCGGACGGGTTCAACATCTATTCGCTCTATGCCTTGGCGGCGATGCTTTTGGTCACACTGCGCGATTTGGTGACACGCAAGATGTCGGCCGAGGTCCCCTCCATGACCGTAACCCTTGCAACGGCCGTGTCGGTTACTGTGGTTGCCGCCATTGTCTCAACCACTGAAACCTGGGTTCCTGTATCGCCGTCGCTGATGGCGTTGGTTGTCACTGCTGCTGTGTTTGTCCTGCTGGGGTACACGTGCAGCGTGATGGTCATGCGGGTTGGCGACGTGTCGTTTGTTGCGCCGTTCCGCTATACCAGTCTGATTTGGGCGCTTGTGCTTGGCTTTGTCTTGTTCGGGGATTGGCCGGATCCCGTGACCTTGCTGGGCGCCAGCATCGTGGTCGCAACCGGTCTGTTCACGCTGTTCCGGGAGCGTGCTCTGTTACGACGATGAATACAGATCGCGGACAAGGTCGGCGTCGATATTGAACACCTCGCGAAAGTGTTCCTCGCCCAGGTCGTCCAGAGGATCGAGTTCTATCTTCTTGATCCCCGGTCTCTGCCGTGAATCGTTGTAGTCGTTGTGCCCCCGCACCAGCATGTCCTCTCCGGTAAAGGTGACTGTCGGCATCTTCTGGGCCACTTTTACATGCGAGAAGTTCATCACGCTCAGCCGGTTGCTGGGCTTGAACATCAGCGCAAGCGCGGCCGTCGTATACGGGCCATTTGTGGCCTTCGCAGAAATCCCGTGCGGGCCAGCCTGGGCCAGAAATCCCTGGTTGAAATCGATGGCAATCTCGCGGTTCTTGCGCGACAGTTTGCGGACGTCCTGGGCGGCTTCACGCAAGCTTGCCACATAGCGGCGCGCAACTGCATCATCGTCATCCATCCGGAATTGCAAACAAGGCTCGTTGTCAAAGCGTCGAACCGAGTTGATGGCATCCTGCATCACTTTGCGGTGCCGGCCCGGAGGATGGGCCTGGATCACGGCCTGAGGCATGCCTTCAAGCAAGGCTTCGAGCCTTTGGCGATGGACGTCCGGCATGCTGTCGCCGATCACGACAAGAAAGGTAAAGTCATCGTCGGTCTGGGTGCGAAGAGGCGGAAGTGTGAAGGACTGGAACGTGCGAAACCGTTCTTCCATCCGTTCAGCGGCATAGAGATAGGCGATTCTGTCGTCCAGGGTTTCGTGTTCAACCTGAAAGCCACCTTGACCTGGATAAGAAAAGCGGCAAATACCGATGACCTGCAATTTTTGGCTCCTGCCTTGCCGTGAATGCCCGTCGCACTGTTGCAGCGCATCCGTCTCGTGGCAAGCACCGGCCTTGCTGTTGACACCAAGGCCGACTCCCCATATATGCGCGCTATCTCGGCATAGGGGGTCGCCCCGCCGCCGACTTCAGAGATGGAGTGGTCAAGGCCCGAACTCTTTTTTCGTTCGCGCCCTCTGAGAACCAACCGCGACGTTCACCTCGGAATGGGAACGCTCGCGGATTTTGCGCTTGTGGACGCACAAGTGCAGCAAGTTTAACCGCACGCAACCGCGTGCATGTCATGTGTGTTGCAAAACGGGGAAGAAACCGGAATGCCAACTATTCAACAGCTGATCCGCAAGCCGCGTCAGCCCAAAGTCAAACGCTCGAAGTCCATGCACCTGGAGCAGTGCCCGCAGAAGCGCGGCGTCTGCACCCGCGTGTACACCACCACACCGAAGAAACCGAACTCGGCTATGCGTAAGGTTGCCAAAGTGCGCCTGACCAACGGGTTCGAGGTCATCTCGTACATCCCCGGTGAAAGCCACAACCTCCAAGAGCACTCGGTTGTTCTGATCCGTGGCGGCCGTGTAAAAGACCTTCCCGGTGTGCGTTACCACATCCTTCGCGGTGTTCTGGATACCCAGGGCGTCAAAGACCGTAAGCAACGTCGTTCGAAGTACGGCGCGAAGCGTCCTAAGTAAGAAGGAGAGGCTGATATGTCACGTCGTCACGCCGCCGAAAAACGCGAAGTCCTGCCTGACGCCAAATTTGGCGACAAGGTTCTGACCAAGTTCATGAACAACCTGATGATCGACGGCAAGAAGTCGGTCGCAGAAAAGATCGTCTACAACGCGCTGGACCGCGTTGAGAACAAGATCAAGCGCGCACCTGTCGAGGTTTTCCACGAAGCACTCGACAACATCAAACCGTCGGTCGAAGTTCGTTCGCGCCGTGTGGGTGGTGCAACCTATCAGGTTCCCGTCGAAGTCCGCCCCGAGCGCCGCGAAGCTCTGGCCATTCGTTGGTTGATCACCGCCTCGCGCGGTCGCAACGAAAACACCATGGAAGAGCGCCTGGCCGGCGAACTGCTGGACGCTGTACAGTCCCGTGGTACCGCCGTTAAAAAGCGCGAAGACACTCACAAGATGGCCGAAGCGAACAAAGCGTTCAGCCATTATCGTTGGTAATTCCCAGAGGACATTAGACCAATGGCACGCGAGTATACACTCAACCATTACCGTAACTTCGGTATCATGGCGCACATCGATGCAGGTAAAACCACCTGTTCCGAGCGGATCCTGTATTACACCGGCAAATCCCACAACATCGGTGAGGTGCACGACGGTGCAGCCACCATGGACTGGATGGAGCAGGAGCAGGAACGCGGCATCACCATCACTTCGGCTGCGACCACCACCTTCTGGGAGCGCACCGAGGACGGCAAGACCGCTGACACGCCCAAGCACCGCCTGAACATCATCGACACCCCCGGCCACGTTGACTTCACCATCGAAGTTGAACGCTCGCTGGCGGTTCTCGACGGTGCCGTCTGCGTTCTGGACGCAAACGCCGGTGTTGAACCCCAGACCGAAACCGTGTGGCGTCAGGCTGACCGCTACAAGGTTCCGCGTATGGTGTTCGTCAACAAGATGGACAAAATCGGCGCCGACTTCTTCAACTGCGTCAACATGATCGAAGACCGCACCGGCGCACGCGCTGTTCCGGTTGGTGTTCCGATCGGCGCAGAGAACGAGCTGGAAGGCCTGGTTGACCTGGTCACCATGGAAGAATGGCTGTGGCAGGGTGAAGACCTTGGCGCTTCGTGGATCAAAGCACCGATCCGCGACAGCCTGAAAGACATGGCCGACGAATGGCGCGGTAAGATGATCGAAGCGGCCGTCGAAATGGACGACGACGCGATGATGGCTTACCTGGAAGGCGAAGAGCCCGACGTTCCGACCCTGCGCGCCCTGCTGCGCAAGGGTACTCTGGAGCTGGCATTCGTTCCGGTTCTGGGTGGTTCGGCGTTCAAGAACAAAGGCGTTCAGCCGCTGCTCAACGCTGTGATCGACTATCTGCCCAGCCCGCTGGACGTTGTTGACTACATGGGCTTCAAACCCGGCGACGAAACTGAAACCCGTGACATTGCCCGCCGTGCGGACGACGACATGGCGTTCTCGGGCCTGGCGTTCAAAATCATGAACGACCCCTTCGTTGGTTCGCTGACCTTCACCCGCATCTACTCGGGCACCCTGAACAAGGGCGACACTCTTTTGAACTCGACCAAGGGTAAGAAAGAGCGCGTTGGCCGTATGATGATGATGCACTCGAACGACCGTGAGGAAATCACCGAAGCGTTCGCGGGCGACATCATCGCGCTGGCAGGTCTGAAAGACACCACAACCGGTGACACCCTGTGTGCACAGAACGATCCGGTGGTTCTGGAAACCATGACCTTCCCCGATCCGGTGATCGAGATCGCGGTTGAGCCAAAAACCAAAGCAGACCAAGAGAAAATGTCTCAGGGTCTGGGTCGTCTGGCTGCAGAAGACCCCTCCTTCCGTGTGGAAACTGACCTGGAATCGGGTCAGACCATCATGAAAGGCATGGGCGAACTTCACCTGGACATCCTGGTTGACCGTCTGAAGCGTGAATTCAAGGTCGAGGCGAACATCGGTGCGCCGCAGGTTGCCTATCGTGAGACCATCTCGAAAGAGGTCGAGCACACCTACACCCACAAGAAACAGTCGGGTGGTTCGGGTCAGTTCGCCGAGGTCAAGATGATCATCTCGCCGACAGAAGCTGGCGAAGGTTATTCGTTCGAGAGCCGCATCGTTGGTGGTGCCGTTCCCAAGGAATACATCCCCGGTGTTGAAAAAGGCATCCAGTCCGTCATGGACAGCGGCCCGCTGGCCGGCTTCCCCGTGATCGACTTTAAGGTTGCTCTGATCGACGGTAAGTTCCACGACGTTGACTCCAGCGTTCTGGCCTTTGAAATCGCAGCTCGTATGGGCATGCGCGAAGGCATGAAGAAAGCTGGCGCGAAACTGCTGGAACCGGTGATGAAGGTCGAAGTGATCACCCCGGAAGAGTACACCGGCGGTATCATCGGCGACCTGACCTCGCGTCGCGGTCAGGTGTCGGGCCAAGAGCCGCGCGGCAACGCCATCGCAATCGATGCGTTTGTTCCGCTGGCGAACATGTTCGGCTACATCAACACCCTGCGTTCGATGTCGTCGGGTCGTGCCCAGTTCACCATGCAGTTCGATCACTACGATCCGGTTCCTGGTAACATCTCGGAAGAGATCCAGGCCAAATACGCATAAGCGAAAATTTGAGGGAGCGCGCGCCGCGGGCTCCCTTCATTACCGAAAAAGGAGGCCATCACCATGGCAAAGGAAAAGTTTGAGCGTACAAAACCGCACGTCAACATCGGCACGATCGGCCACGTTGACCACGGCAAGACCACGCTGACCGCAGCAATCACCAAATATTTCGGCGACTTCCGCGCTTACGACCAGATCGACGGCGCGCCGGAAGAAAAAGCACGCGGCATCACCATCTCGACTGCACACGTCGAGTATGAGACCGAGAACCGCCACTACGCACACGTTGACTGCCCCGGCCACGCTGACTATGTGAAGAACATGATCACCGGTGCGGCACAGATGGACGGCGCGATCCTGGTTGTGAACGCAGCTGACGGCCCGATGCCCCAGACCCGCGAGCACATCCTGCTGGGCCGCCAGGTTGGCATCCCGAAGATGGTCGTCTTCATGAACAAAGTTGACCAGGTCGACGACGAAGAGCTGCTGGAACTGGTGGAAATGGAAATCCGCGAGCTGCTGTCTTCGTACGACTACCCGGGCGACGACATTCCGATCGTTGCAGGTTCGGCTCTGGCCGCGATGGAAGGCGACAAGCCGGAAATCGGCGAAGAGAAAATTAAGGAACTGATGGCGGCTGTTGACGACTACATCGACACCCCTGAGCGCGCTGTTGACCAGCCGTTCCTGATGCCGATCGAAGACGTGTTCTCGATCTCGGGCCGTGGTACCGTTGTGACCGGTCGTGTTGAGCGTGGCGTGATCAACGTTGGTGACGAGATCGAAATCGTCGGCATCCGCGACACTTCGAAAACCACCTGCACCGGCGTTGAAATGTTCCGCAAGCTGCTGGACCGCGGTGAAGCGGGCGACAACATCGGCGCGCTGCTGCGTGGTGTCGACCGTGACGGCGTTGAGCGTGGCCAGGTTCTGGCCAAGCCGGGTTCCGTGACCCCGCACACCAAGTTCGAAGCCGAGGCGTACATCCTGACCAAGGAAGAGGGTGGCCGTCACACGCCGTTCTTCGCCAACTATCGCCCGCAGTTCTACTTCCGGACCACTGACGTGACCGGCACCGTGAACCTGCCCGAAGGCACCGAGATGGTTATGCCTGGCGACAACCTGAAGTTCGACGTTGAACTGATCGCCCCGATCGCGATGGAACAGGGCCTGCGCTTCGCCATCCGCGAAGGCGGCCGCACCGTCGGCGCCGGCGTTGTGTCGAAAATCACTGAGTAATCACAGCTTTGCTGTGATGGTGGCGACAGGGGCTTTTGCCTCAGGCAAAAGCTCCCGAAAGCCACACCGGTGAGACAAACATAAAGGCCGCTCCAACCGGAGCGGCCTTTTGCATTTAGTCAGTTCGAAGTGGCGCGATTTCCAGGCGGGGTTCCAAGTGCTTACATTCACCTTTGACACGAATTGTATTGTCGATGTTGATTTGGGTCGCGAAGCAGCGCCCGCAATCCTTGAATTGGTTTCCGCATTTCGTGAAGGACGCTGCGATGTGGCTTTTGTTGCTGTTAGCGCGTCTGAAAAGCAGGAGGGGGACTACTATTTACCCACGTTTGACATCTTTTCAACTCGACTAAACGAACTGGGGCTCGGTGACGTGAGTTCCATATTGGGTATGTCATACAACGATATGTCCTACATCGGTCACGCGATTATTGTAGATGAGAACATGTTGAGCAGAGAGCGTCAGTTTCACGAAGCGCTTTTCCCTAACACTGATTTTAAGGCATCAGAGTATGTCGCACGAATGAGGCCAACCTCTGACGAGCAAGAGATGAAATACAAGAAAAGATGGCGAAACGCTTGGTGTGATAGACAGATGATTTGGGCACACGAGTATCATGGGCGGGATGTGTTCGTAACAAGTGACAAAAATTTCCGAAGGAAGCTGGCGGGAAAGGACGGCTTTGCGCACTTGAAGATTTGTACTCCGTTTGAGGCCGTTGCGATGTGGTGAACTGCTTTCGCATCTATGGATTCCCCCTTGCCAAACCCCTCCAACCCCACTAATACGCGCGAGTTCTCAGTAAGAACATGAAGGCGGGGTGATTCCCGCCTTTTGGGTTCGATGAGGGGGCGCGGTGAGCGCGGTCCCTTCCTCTCAACCTCAACGCCTAGATAAAGGCATATGCTGATGCAAAGCCAAAACATCCGTATTCGGTTGAAGGCATTTGACTATCGCGTGCTGGATGCGTCCACACAAGAGATCGTCAACACTGCCAAGCGGACCGGCGCCAACGTACGCGGCCCGATCCCCCTGCCGAACAAGATCGAGAAATTCACTGTTCTGCGTGGCCCCCACGTTGACAAGAAATCCCGTGACCAGTTCGAGATCCGGACGCACAAGCGTCTGCTCGACATCGTTGATCCGACCCCCCAGACCGTTGACGCGCTGATGAAGCTCGACCTCGCCGCTGGTGTGGACGTCGAGATCAAGCTGCAGTCGTAAGATCGGAGGGTATTGATTATGCGCTCTGGTATTATCGCAAAGAAAGTGGGCATGACCCGCGTGTTCAAAGAAGACGGCAAGCAGATCCCTGTGACCGTTCTTCAGCTGGACGCCCTGCAGGTTGTGGCGCAGCGCACCGCTGACAAAGACGGCTACACCGCCGTTCAGCTGGGCGCAGGCACCCCGAAAGTTAAGCGCGTGTCCAAAGCTATGCGCGGTCACTTCGCAGGCGCGAAGGTTGAGCCCAAGCGTAAGCTGGTCGAATTCCGCGTGTCGGAAGACGCGCTGATCGAAGTTGGCGCTGAAATCTCGGCCGAGCACTTCCTGGAAGGTCAGAAGGTTGACGTTTCGGGCACCTCGATCGGTAAAGGTTTCGCCGGTGCGATGAAGCGTTGGAACTTTGGTGGTCTGCGCGCCTCGCACGGTGTGTCGATCAGCCACCGTTCGCACGGTTCGACCGGTCAGTGTCAGGATCCGGGCAAAGTCTTCAAAGGCAAGAAGATGGCCGGTCACATGGGTGCTGCCCGTGTTACCACCCAGAACCTGGAAGTCGTCAAAACCGACGCCGACCGTGGTCTGGTCTTCATCAAGGGTGCCGTTCCCGGTTCCAAAGGTGGCTGGGTCACCGTCAAGGACGCCGTGAAGAAGAAAGCCCCCGAAGGTCTGCCGTTCCCGGCAGCTGTTAAAGCGGCCGCAACTGAAGCACCTGCTGAAGAAGCACCCGCGGAAGGTGGTGAAGCATGAAACTTGACGTGATCAAACTGGATGGCGGCAAAGCAGGCGACATCGAACTGTCGGAAGACCTGTTCGGCCTCGAGCCCCGCGCGGACATCCTGCACCGTGTGGTCCGCTGGCAGCGCAACAACGCGCAGGCCGGTACCCACAAGGTCAAGACCCGTTCGGAAACCAGCTACTCGACCAAGAAGATCTATCGCCAGAAGGGCACCGGTGGCGCTCGTCACGGCGACCGTAACGCGCCGATCTTCCGCAAGGGTGGTATCTACAAGGGTCCGACCCCGCGTTCGCACGGCCACGACCTGCCCAAGAAGTTCCGCAAGCTGGGTCTGCGTCACGCTCTGTCCGCCAAGGCGAAAGCCGGTGAGCTGGTCGTGATCGAAGATGCGGCTGCCGAAGGCAAGACTGCTGCTCTGGCCAAACAGGTTGCAAACCTGGGCTGGAAGCGCGCTCTGGTCATCGACGGTGCTGCGGTCAACGAAGGGTTCCTGAAAGCGTCGAAGAACATCGAAGGTCTGGATATCCTGCCGACGATGGGCGCAAACGTCTATGACATCCTCAAGCGTGACACCCTGGTGATCACCAAAGCGGGTGTCGAAGCACTGGAGGCTCGTCTGAAATGAGCGCGAAGGCAGAACACTACGACGTGATCCGCAAGCCGATCATCACCGAGAAATCGACCATGGCATCCGAAAACGGTGCGGTTGTTTTCGAAGTGTCGATCGATAGCAACAAACCTCAGATCAAAGAGGCCGTTGAGGCTCTGTTTGGTGTGAAGGTCAAAGCGGTCAACACCACCATCACCAAGGGTAAGGTCAAGCGTTTCCGCGGCCAGCTGGGCAAGCGTAAAGACGTGAAAAAGGCCTATGTGACCCTGGAAGAAGGCAACACCATCGACGTGACGACAGGTCTGTGATCTGACGTCCATCTTTGGAATGTGATCTTGGGGCCTCCGCAACTGCGGGGGCCCTTTTTCATTTTGGGAAAGGAAGCACGACATGCTGGAACAAGAACCGGTCTTGCATTTGGTCTGCGGCAAGATCGCGTCGGGGAAGTCAACGCTGACGCGTGCCCTTGCTGCGGAAACTGGTGCCGTGCGCTTGTCCGAGGATGAGTGGCTGGCGGCCCTGTTTGGGGACCAGATGACGTCGATACCTGATTTTGTGCGGTGCTCAGCCAAACTGCGCGACGTGATGGAACCGCACATCCTCGACCTGCTTGCGGCCCGCGTATCCGTCGTCATGGATTTTCAGGCCAATACCATCGACAGCCGTCAATGGTTGCGCAGCCTGGTGGATCGGAGCGGCGTTGAACATGTGCTGCATTACCTTGATGTGCCGGACGTTGAATGCAAGGCGCGTCTGGCCAGGCGCAATGCTTCTGGCAAACATGAATTCCGCGTAACGGAGGCGCATTTCGATGACATCACCAGCCACTTTGTGCCGCCGTCCGAGGATGAAGGCTTCAATCTGGTTGTTCATCGCTTCGAGCCATAAAGCCCGCGCCGAATGTGATGTATCAGCCTGGGGAAGCTAGGCAGAAAAAGAGCAATTGTCGTTCATGGGCTTGACGCGTCCAGAGTGGGGCGTAGTTGGGGGCAATGCGCGATATTGACCTGACCCAAGGCCCTATCTCGGGGCATTTCCGAACCTTGGCGGTGCCTGCTGCCATGGGGATGTTGTTTTCCACGTTGTACAACGTCGTTGACGTGTACTTTGCAGGTCAGATCTCGACCGATGCGCAGGCGGGGATGTCCATCGGGTTCCAGGCTTTCATCATCATGATGTCCGTGGGGTTCGGCATAGGCTCGGCCATGGGGGCGCTGGTTGGCAACGCGCGCGGCCGCAAGGACGACGCCGAGTCGCGGCGGTTTATCCTGCAAGGCCTGTCTTTTGCCATCACGACCACGGTGGTTCTGATCGCGGTCGGTGCTGTGGTGGGACCGTCCCTGATCAAACTGGTGTCTGAGCCAGGAGCCTATCGGGATGCCGGGACGGGGTATTTCTATTGGCTGCTGGCGGCGCTGCCGGGGTTCTTGCTGGCCTATACCGGCAACGGTGTCTTGCAGGCGCATGGGGACAGCGTGACGATGCAGCGGGCGATGATGGGGGCCTTTGCAGCCAACATCGGGCTAAACCCGCTGTTTATCTATGGCGTTCCGGGCGTGGTGGCGGGGATGGGGTTCAACGGCATCGCACTTGCCACCATCGTGTCGCAGACCGGCGTGATGCTCTTTGTTTTGCGCGCGGTGCTGCGGGTACGGGTGATGCAGGGGGCCACATGGGCCGAGCTTTGGCCCGACCTTGCCACATACCGCGCAATCCTGGTGCAGATGGCACCGACATCACTGTCGTTCACGGTGCTCTTTGTCTCGGGCTTTGTGGTGCAATTCGCACTCAGCCAGTTCGGAGGGCACGCCATCGCCTCATATGGGATTGCGCTCAGGATCGAGCAGATCCTGCTGTTGCCGGTCTTGGGGATGACCGGGGCGCTGCTGCCCATTGCGGCGCAGAACTTTGGTGCGGGCGATCATGACCGCGTGCGCGAGGCGCTTTGGTTCTGCTGGAAGCTGGGGCTGGTAATGACCATCGGTGCGGCCCCGATCCTGTGGTTCGGCGGCGGGCTGGCGATGTCGCTCTTTACCGATGACGCCGAAGTGATCGCGGTCGGGCACAGCTATCTGCGCGTCGACAGTTTTCTGTTCACCATCTACATGATGCTGTTTTCGATCAATTCTTTCCTGCAGGCCATGAAACGCCCGATCTGGACCTTGTGGATTTCGGTCTATCGCCAGGGCTTTGGCGTGGCCTTCTTTATCTGGCTTTTGATCGGCCTATTTGACATGAACGTCTGGGGCGTCTGGCTGGGCATCGCGATCGCGGTCAGCACCGGTTGGCTGATCGCCTTGGCCATCGCGGCGCATGTGGCGCGGCAGGAAATCGGAGGGCTGCGACAAGCAGCCAGCTAGGGGGCGATATGATCCGCTTGTTGATGCGCGCGTTTACCGAGACGGGCGGCGGGGCGGACACCGGGATCGAAACGCTCGACCCGCAGGTCGACATGGCTCTGACCGAGGCGCTGGTGGGTCTGAAACGCGATCCGTATATCAAACTGGCCGATGCCGAGCTGCGCATCATCTCGGTCTTTGACGAGCTGCGCTATGACCGCGCCGACATGGATGTGCTCAGCGGCCCGATGCGCGCCCATGCGGTGGACAAACTGGCCCCGCTGGGGTTCCGCCAGGTGCGCGGCAGCAGCTTTCTGCATGATGAGACCGGAATCCGCGTGCTGATGCCCAAATCGCACGCCCTTGGCGGCTCCCCCTTCGACATCGCACGTTATACGCCGCGGGGGCAGTGGGATTACTATCTGCTGACGCCCACGCAGGCCGCCTGCATGATGATCGACGCCTATTCGACGATGAAAGCGGTGGAGCGGATCAAGGGGCTGATCAAGACCCAACCCATCAACATCCTGCGCATCGCCGACTATCTTGAGAAGACCGAGACGCACACAGCCTTCGAGAGCGCCATCGGCCATCTGAAGTACGTCCAACGCGAGGCCGTTGAGTCCGAACCACTGCGACGTCGCCGTGCGTTGGGGTCGGTGCTTTGGTGAGGCTCGCGCAACATTTTGGTTGGATGTGTTTTGCACCATAAAGTGGCCTGCTTACCCGTTTGAGCGCCACCCCGCGGGACGACGCTGGCGCGGCTTGGTGCTAGCTGATCAAGGAAAACACCCGCTTTCTATGGACACCTCTGAATTCGGCTGTTAAGAGCGGCCATCGCGTCGGCCTCAGATTCGTTCTGGGGCCGGTTGCTGTTTTAACCGGGGACCTTCGGGGCCCTATATCCCAGGCACCTACGGGGGCCTTAAACATAGCGGGTCCAAAGACAAGAACCTAAGGACACGCACGCTAAACGGAAGACAGAAAGCATGGCACTCAAGTCGTATAAGCCGACGACGCCGGGCCAGCGCGGGCTGGTGCTGATCGACCGTTCGGAGCTCTGGAAAGGACGCCCCGTCAAAGCCCTCACCGAGGGTCTGACGAAGTCGGGCGGCCGGAACAACACCGGACGGATTACATCGCGACGCCGCGGTGGTGGGGCAAAGCGCCTCTACCGGATCGTTGACTTCAAACGCAACAAATTTGATGTGGCAGCCACCGTTGAACGGATCGAATACGACCCGAACCGGACTGCATTCATCGCACTGGTCAAATACGAAGACGGCGAGCAGGCCTATATCCTGGCTCCGCAGCGTCTGGCTGTTGGTGACCAGGTGATCGCGTCGGCCAAGGCTGACATCAAGCCGGGCAACGCAATGCCGTTCTCGGGCATGCCGATCGGTACCATCGTTCACAACATCGAAATGAAGCCCGGCAAAGGCGGTCAGATTGCCCGCGCTGCTGGTACCTATGCTCAGTTCGTTGGTCGTGACGGCGGTTACGCTCAGATCCGCTTGAGCTCGGGCGAATTGCGCCTGGTGCGTCAGGAATGCATGGCCACTGTTGGTGCCGTGTCGAACCCCGACAACAGCAACCAGAACTACGGTAAAGCCGGTCGTATGCGTCACAAAGGCATCCGCCCGTCGGTTCGTGGTGTGGTTATGAACCCGATCGACCACCCCCACGGTGGTGGTGAAGGCCGGACCTCGGGTGGTCGTCACCCGGTGACGCCTTGGGGTAAGCCGACCAAGGGTGCACGCACCCGCAACAAGAACAAAGCGTCCAGCAAGCTGATCATCCGCTCGCGGCACGCCAAGAAGAAGGGGCGTTAACTCATGTCTCGCTCTGTTTGGAAAGGCCCTTTTGTTGACGCTTACGTTCTCAAAAAGGCAGAAGCTGCTCGTGAATCGGGCCGTAACGAAGTGATCAAAATCTGGTCGCGTCGTTCCACCATCCTGCCCCAGTTCGTGGGTCTGACATTTGGTGTGTACAACGGTCAGAAGCACATTCCCGTCAACGTCTCGGAAGACATGATTGGTCAGAAGTTCGGTGAATATTCGCCAACTCGCACCTATTACGGTCACGCCGCTGACAAAAAAGCGAAGCGGAAGTAAGTCATGGGCAAGGCAAAGAACCCCCGCCGCGTGGCAGACAACGAAGCAATGGCGAAAACCCGCATGCTTCGCACCAGCCCGCAGAAACTGAACCTGGTTGCAGCGATGATCCGCGGCAAGAAGGTTGATCGTGCTCTGACCGATCTGACCTTCTCGAACAAGCGTATCGCAGCAGACGTGAAGAAATGCCTTCAGTCCGCAATCGCCAACGCCGAGAACAACCACAACCTGGACGTCGATGAGCTGATCGTCGCCGAGGCCTATGTGGGTAAAAACCTGACCATGAAGCGCGGTCGCCCGCGGGCACGTGGCCGGTTCGGCAAGATCATCAAGCCGTTCTCGGAACTCACCATCAAGGTGCGTCAAGTTGAGGAGCAAGCCTAATGGGTAACAAAGTAAATCCGATCGGCATGCGTCTTCAGGTCAACCGCACCTGGGACAGCCGCTGGTACGCAGACACCAAAGACTATGGTGACCTGCTGCTCGAGGACCTGAAAATCCGCGAGTTCATCAAGGAAGAGTGCAAGCAGGCCGGTATTGCTCGTGTGATCATCGAACGTCCGCACAAAAAGTGCCGCGTCACGATCCACACCGCACGCCCCGGCGTCATCATCGGCAAGAAAGGTGCAGACATCGAAACTCTGCGCAAGAAGATTGCCACGATGACCGACAGCGAGCTGCACCTCAACATCGTTGAGGTCCGCAAGCCCGAGCTGGACGCACAGCTTGTTGGCGAGTCGATCGCTCAGCAGCTGGAACGTCGTGTATCCTTCCGCCGCGCCATGAAGCGTGCGGTTCAGAACGCCATGCGCATGGGCGCCCTGGGTATCCGGGTGAACGTTGCTGGTCGTCTGGGCGGCGCCGAAATCGCACGGACCGAATGGTACCGCGAAGGTCGTGTGCCTCTGCACACTCTGCGTGCCGACATCGATTACGCACATGTGGAAGCGTCCACTCCCTACGGGATCATCGGGATCAAGACCTGGATCTTCAAAGGCGAGATCATGGAGCATGACCCGCAGGCGCGTGACCGTAAAGCACAGGAACTCCAGGATGGCCCTGCACCGCGTGGTGCTGGCGGTCGTCGCTAAGGGAGGCTTGAAACATGCTTCAACCAAAGCGCACTAAATTCCGCAAAATGCACAAAGGCCGGATCAAGGGCCTTGCAAAAGGCGGTTCTGATCTGAACTTCGGCACCTACGGTCTGAAGGCTCTGCAGCCCGAGCGTGTGACTGCACGTCAAATCGAAGCTGCACGTCGTGCCATGACGCGTCACATGAAACGTCAAGGTCGCGTTTGGATCCGTATCTTCCCCGACACTCCGGTCACCTCGAAGCCGACCGAAGTTCGTATGGGTAAAGGTAAGGGTTCCGTTGATTTCTGGGCAGCCAAGGTCAAGCCTGGCCGCGTGATGTTCGAAATCGACGGCGTCAACGACGACATCGCACGCGAGGCCCTGCGCCTGGCTGCGATGAAGCTGCCGATCAAGACCCGTATCGTGGTTCGCGAAGACTGGTAATCCGGTCTATCTCGCAAGACATGAAGGCCCTGCCGAGGTAATCGGCGGGGCCTTTTTTGTTTCTCTGCTGTTTCGCGCAGATCATTTGTCGCTTGCGGTCAATTTCAACAACTGAAGCTCAGTATTTTCGCCATCAACACTGCAATGGCCCCGCTGCCGTTTTGGCGATCGGGCAACGAAAGGATTCGACATGTCCAAGCAAACCGTCCTCGTCACGTCGGCAACCGGGCGCATCGGGCGCGAATTGGTGGCACGTCTTGCCACGCACGAACAGTTCACCGTGCGCGCTTGCTACTTCAGCGAGGCAAAGGCCGAGCAGCTCCTGGCTTTGGGTGCGGACGAGGTGGTCAAATTCGATCTTTCGGATGAGAGCACCTGGGCCGCTGCGCTGGACGGTGTTTCCGCCGTTTACTCCGCTTCGCTCGACCCGATGCTCGAAGGGCATCTGGCGTTCTGCAAGGAGTTGGGGCGTCGTAAGGATGCAATCAAACATGTGGTCCGTATCAGCTGCATGGGCGCGGATACCAACACCGCATCCTATGACGCGGATACCCACGCCTCGCGTGCCGGCGCGGCAATCCCGTTGATGCTCCAGCACTATTGGTGGGGTGAAAAGGCACTGATCGAAGAAGGGCTGACGGTTACCGCTCTGCGCAACAACTTCTTCATGAATCACTTGCTCAAGACCGACTGCGATCAGATCCGGGACGAGGGATGGTTCAGCAACCCGCTTGGCAACATGCGCAATTCGTTCGTGGCAACACGGGACATTGCTACGGCTGCTGCTGTGGTGCTCAGCGAAGGCCCTGAACGGCATGGCAACAAATTTTATGACATTACGGGACCTGCACCACAGTCGATGGCCGAGATCGCAGAGGATTTGGGGCGCGCGATGGGGCAAGACATCGAATATCGCCCACAGTCGATGGAGGATTTCGAGGCCGACTTTGGCAGCACCCGTGCCGAGTTCTTTGAGTATCTGACCAATGGGTTCTACACCCGGTGCAGCCCGGATTTTTACAACCTGACGGGGGGCAAACCGACGTCTTACTACGACTACCTTACGACAAAAGGGGTGAGTGGAGAGACCGGCCTGGAAGAATTGTGGCAAGGCAACCTGTGGAAAAAGGGCGAGGACGCGATGAAGGATGCGGTTGCCGCTTCTGCGGAATGAACCAAGGTCTTTGCGCAAGCGGAGTGCGAAGGAGGCGTCGGCATTCGGTTGCCAAAACGTTGAATTCCAAGCTTGATGCCGCCGATTAAAATTCGCCTGTTTGAATGTGGGATTCGACTTCTGGCAGAAGTTCTGCAACTCTGGTCGTGAGGAATGCCTCCTTGCCTAGAGCCCCATCTGCTGGGATCCATTATTCGAACGAGAGGACAATTGAAGATGAAACTGAAATTTGCTGCCCTTGGTCTGGTTGCTGCCACACTGGTCGCCTGCGCTCAGCAGGAAGAACCGGTTCCGGTCACTTTTGCACCATCCTATGACAAGCTTGGAAACGCCAGCTGCCCTGAAGGGTACACTCTGGCCACCACGACCGAGGGTACAGCTGTCTGCTCGCCCCTTTCCTGAGCATGAAACCAAAGGGGTGGCCGCAGCGGCCACCCCAATTTGTTTCGATCACGGCTAGTTATCTCTGGATGAAACCTCGCGCTTGTTACCCGACTGGGGTATGAGGGCGCATGCCCAAGATTGAATCGCTTTTTGTCACCCGCCTGTACCACGCCGCGCTGTCGGAATTCGGCCCCAAGGTTGATTCCGCAGAACTCGAAGCGTCCTGTTATTCCATCGCCGAAGACGACGAGGCAGGGCAGGAGTGGTGCGAAGAGAACGGCTATCCCGGTTACACGTCTTATGCGTCATTGACCGATTTGGGCTGGCGCTTTCCGATCTTTGCTGACGTAATCAAGTCACTTGATCAGCATGTTGCGGCATTTGCGAAGGATCTGGAGTTTGACCTGGATGGTCGCGAGCTTAAGCTGGAAGACATCTGGATCAACATCCTGCCCGAGGGCGGCATGCATGCCAGCCACATCCACCCGCATTCCGTGATTTCGGGCACCACCTATGTATCGATGCCGGAAGGGGCCAGTGCGCTCAAGCTGGAGGATCCCCGATCGGGCCGAATGATGGCTGCGCCAACTCGGCTCAAGAATGGGAGTAGAGAGCTCCAGCCCTTCATCTATATGAAGCCTAAGGTTGGTGACGTCCTGTTGTGGGAAAGTTGGCTGCGCCATGAGGTTCCGATGAACATGGCGGATGAGGAAAGAATTTCGGTCAGCTTTAACTATACTTGGGCGTAGAAAACACCAAAATGGTTGCACTGGCTCACGAGACTGGAGGCTTTGGATGTTTGGTAAGCTCAGGTGCTCGAATGGTCTGCGTACAAAGCTAGCGAGCCTCGTCTTTCTTGCGAATTGTCTGATGGTGCAATCTGTGTGCGCAGATACATACTACGGGCTCGACTTCGAAGGGGCCGAACTTGCGGCAGATGGTGTTCAGGACAACGGAAAATTCTACCGCCTCAGAACCGGCGGGGGTGGGCAGGACGGCAAGTTCTCCAGCGGTGGACGTGGCAGCGCATTGTTGCTTGAAACCGGGCCAACTCCAGCCGGAGCCAATTATGACCGGACCGAGTTGCAGATTTATTCCGGGATCACTTGGGAACGGCCTTGGCATGTAGGTTTTGATCTCTTCCTTCCCAGGAACGCGAAAATCAGCGACGACTGGCAGTTGTTGTTGCAATGCCCGCAACATGGGGTGGCAACATCACCGCCGATTTCGTTGAACTTGTACCCAGAGAGCACGCTTACTCTGGTGTCTCGCACCGAAAGCGACACGTACGAACCGCTTGGCAGCGTCGCTTTGCCAAGGGGGCGCTGGGTATCGGTCGTCATGGGATTTCGCATGGGGGCAAATGGATATGCGCGCCTTTGGTTGGATGGAAAAAAGGTGGTGAACGTTTCATCCGCGTTGGGGTGGAAGCAGGGCAAGCAGCAATGCACTTTGAAAACCGGGATCTATAGAGGCCCAACAGATTATGGGTTCTCACTGAAACTGGACAACATTGCCTTGGGTGATCACTACAAAGACGTTGCGCGCTAGGTTGCACTGGATCCGAAACGCCGGCATGTGATCTGGCCTTGGCGATCAGAGAATGTAGAGGCCAGCGCGCGTTGCACAAACGTTACCTAGTGGCAAGTTGTGTAGTGGTACCGCCAGGCGCGTTTTTCGGGTATACCTTTGGGTATTTCGCCAGAGAACGGAGGGTTCGGGCCTGACACTGGACACCAATTTCATCACCGAAGGTTGGGCTGGGCATTTGTCCTACCTGCTGTTGGTCCTGTCCATGCTGATGCGCCAAATGCTCTGGCTGAGGATTTTTGTTATTGCTTCGGCCTTGGCGGGCATTGCGTTTGACCATTTCTGGCTGGGCAATCCTGTTGGTGTATTCTGGCAGTCTCTTCTGGTGCTGGTGAACGTCGGAGAATTGTTCCTTCTGTGGCGCAACGATCGCCGTGCGAGTTTCTCGGCCGAGGAAGACCGTTTCAGAACCGAGCTGCTTGCAGGACTTTCGCCAGGCCAGGCGCGCCGCTTTCTTGACCTTGGTCGCTGGGAAACGTTGCCCGAGGGAACCATCCTGACGGTGGAGGGGCGCACGCCGGAATTCCTGACATTTGTGGATCGAGGTGATGTTCTGATCGAAACAAACGACCGTTTGGTGCGCACCGTCTCGGGGGGGCATTTCATTGGCGAGATGTCTCTGATGGGAGATGGGCGTGCTACGGCATCTGCAAAGGCGCACACCGAATTGCGGGCATGGCGGATCGAGCGTCTAAAGCTGGAACGCCTGCGTGATGCCAATCATTCATCGATGTCCGCGATCGAAAGCGCGATTGCACGGGACATGCGGGCCAAACTGATGTTTCAAACCACCCAAACCAGGGAGCCAAACGCCTGATGCAGACTGTGTTGCGATAAGTCTGGAATACTCGGGAGTTCTGGAAAAACGACGCCTGCATCCATGTTCAGCGCACCCGGACACTGCGATGTCAGAGAGTTGCTGTGCCTTGCATCCAGCAATCAATACTGTCGGTCGCCAAATGCCACAAGCAGCCAAGCGCAAAGGCGCGCAGCTTCCACGAGGGCACCAGCAGAAGTAATCCATAGGCAAGGGCGGCACCACCAGAGTGCAGGGGATGAAACCCGATGCTGCATCGGTTGGGGTCAAATATCGGCGTTGCCAGCAGGTGATCGGCATCAATGATGTTTGCCGCGATCATCAGCAGGGCCGCTGTAAGCCACCTTTCACGCCTGAAAACGACCCAAGCGATGGCAAAGGGCATCACAAAGTGAAAGCCATAGTGGATCAAGAACGCAAAGGTGCCACTCATTTCGGTCTCCGGCCTGCTGAAACCTGGCTTTCATTGATGGAAGTCAGGGGAAATTCAAGTTTGTTTTTCTATGGTTATTGGGTTGCCAATCACAGCGCAGTGGCCAATGTTCGTGCCGATGTTTTTTGATTGTATTGAATGTGCCAGATCATGATGCAGGCCGGTTTCCAGCCTCTGATGCTGAATGAAGATGAGCAGATTGTCTTTTCCGAGCAAGCGCGCGTCCTTCCGACACTGACCGACCTCATTGCAGTTGCCGTCTTTGCACCAACTTTGATGTTGATCCCTTGGTTGATGGTTCACCGCTTGTTTCGGCGCACCGTCTATATGATCACGACACAGCGCGTTCTGATCATCGAGCCGGATGGTGTAACCGCAGAGATGGCACTTGATGAGATCGTTAAATTTCGCGGTACTCGTAAGTCGCTTTTGATCGTGGGCGACAACCGCCGCCTTTGGGTGGCCCGCAGCCATGACGCCTGGCGGTTCGAGACGATTGTTGATCGGCTGATCAAGCGTGCCTGATCGTTGCGGCTTGGCCCAACGAATAAAGGGCGCGGGGCGCGAAACTTTCCCTTGCCCCCACACCGAACCTCCCCTATGTAGCGGCATCTTGCACGTCCCCCGGCTGAGTCGGGGGATTCGCATGTGTTGTATTCATCCACCAGGTCCAAGGTGACCCGTTTACGGGGCCTTCTGGTGTTTTGAGAAAAGGAAAAAGGCGATGAACGCCCAAGAACTTCGTGAAAAGACTCCGGACCAGCTCCGCGAGGAACTCGCAAACCTGAAGAAAGAAAGCTTTAACCTGCGCTTTCAACAGGCAACCGGTCAGCTGGAAAGCACTGCAGGCATCAAGGCGGCTCGCCGCAATGCTGCTCGCGTGAAGACCATCCTGAACGAAAAAGCCAAGTCGGCAGCCGAGTAAGAGGAGCCAGATAGATGCCCAAACGTATCCTGCAAGGCACCGTGACCTCGGACGCCAACGCCCAGACCGTAACCGTTTCCGTCGAGCGCCGCTTCACGCATCCGGTTCTGAAGAAAACCATCCGTAAGTCCAAGAAGTACCGGGCTCACGATGAAAAGAACGCTTTCAAGGTCGGCGACACCGTACGCATCATCGAATGCGCGCCGAAATCGAAAACGAAACGCTGGGAAGTTCTGGAAGCTTAATCAAACAAGCTTCCCGGACGACTTAGCAAAGTCGAAACCCTGGGGAACAGGCCACGCATCGGCCCCCCATAGGTCGGGAGAAACCACATGATCCAGATGCAAACCAATCTGGATGTTGCTGACAACTCCGGCGCTCGCCGAGTTCAGTGCATCAAGGTTCTGGGTGGCTCCAAGCGTAAGTACGCATCCGTTGGCGACATCATCGTCGTCTCGGTCAAGGAAGCCATCCCGCGCGGTCGCGTTAAGAAAGGTGATGTCCGTAAGGCCGTCGTCGTTCGCACCGCCAAAGAAGTACGTCGCGAAGACGGCACCGCGATCCGTTTTGATCGCAACGCTGCTGTCATCCTGAACAACAACAACGAGCCGGTCGGTACCCGTATCTTTGGCCCGGTTGTTCGTGAGCTGCGCGCGAAGAACTTCATGAAAATCATCTCGCTTGCTCCGGAGGTGCTGTAATCATGGCTGCTAAACTCCGCAAAGGCGACAAGGTCGTCGTGCTGGCTGGCAAGGACAAGGGCAAGGAAGGCACCATTTCTTCCGTCGACCCCAAAGCCGGCAAAGCTGTTGTTGAAGGTATCAACATCGCGATCCGTCACACGCGCCAGACCCAGAACAGCCAAGGTGGCCGCCTGCCTCAGGCGAACCCCATTCAGCTGTCGAACCTGGCACTGCTGGACGCAAACGGCAAAGCAACCCGCGTTGGCTTTCGCATGGAAGGCGACAAGAAGGTCCGCTTCGCCAAGACCACAGGGGACGTGATCGATGCTTGATAACGCAACCTACACCCCGCGTCTGAAAACTCAGTACGTTGAAACCATCCGTGCCGCTCTGAAAGAAGAGTTCGGCTACAAGAACGACATGCAGCTCCCCAAGCTGGAGAAAATCGTTCTGAACATCGGCTGTGGTGCTGAAGCTGTCAAAGATTCCAAGAAAGCCAAATCGGCTGTCGAAGATCTGACTGCAATCGCTGGTCAAAAAGCTGTTGCAACCAAGGCAAAGAAATCGATCGCGGGTTTCCGTGTTCGTGAAGACATGCCTTTGGGTGCCAAGGTGACCCTGCGTGGCGACCGGATGTACGAATTCCTGGATCGTCTGATCACCATCGCGCTGCCGCGCGTTCGTGACTTCCGCGGTGTGAAACCTTCTTTCGACGGTCGTGGCAACTTTGCCATGGGCATGAAAGAGCACATCGTGTTCCCGGAAATCGATTTCGACAAAGTCGACGAGACCTGGGGCATGGACATCGTAATCACCACCACAGCGAACACCGACGCTGAAGGCAAGGCACTGTTGAAAGCTTTCAACATGCCGTTCAACGCGTAAGCGCCGGAGGGAAAAGACATGGCTAAAAAAGCAATGATCGAACGCGAAAAGAAGCGCGAGCGCCTGGTGGCAAAATACGCTGCCAAACGTGCCGAGCTCAAAGAGATCGCGAATGACGAGAGCCGCCCGATGGAAGAGCGTTTCAAAGCGCGTCTGAAACTGGCGAAACTGCCGCGCAACAGCTCGGCAACCCGTCTGCACAACCGCTGCCAGCTGACCGGCCGTCCTCACGCTTACTACCGTAAGCTGAAGATCAGCCGTATTGCGCTGCGCGAGCTGGGCTCTGCTGGTCAGATCCCCGGCATGGTGAAATCGAGCTGGTAAGGGAGACATAGATATGAACGATCCTATCGGCGATATGCTCACCCGTATCCGTAACTCTCAGATGCGCGGCAAATCCACCGTCATGACCCCGGCTTCGAAGCTGCGGGCATGGGTTCTGGATGTGCTGGCTGACGAAGGTTACATCCGCGGCTATGAAGCAACCACTGGTGTTGACGGCCACCCGGCCATCGAGATCAGCCTCAAGTACTACGAAGGCACCCCTGTCATTCGCGAACTGAAGCGGGTTTCGAAGCCCGGTCGTCGCGTATACATGGGCGTCAATGACATCCCGTCGGTCCGTCAGGGCCTGGGCGTGTCGATTGTCAGCACTCCGAAAGGTGTGATGTCGGATGCAAACGCACGCGCAGCCAACGTAGGCGGCGAAGTGCTCTGCACCGTCTTCTAAGGAGGTCTGCAATGTCTCGTATTGGTAAGAAACCGGTCGAACTGCCCAGCGGTGTAACCGCAAGCGTTTCCGGCCAGACCATCGAAGTCAAAGGCCCCAAAGGGACCCGCAGCTTCTCGGCAACTGACGATGTGACCATCGCGGTCGAAGACAACGTTGTCAAAATCGACCCGCGCGGTTCGTCCAAGCGTGCTCGTCAGCAGTGGGGCATGTCCCGCACCATGGTTGCGAACCTGGTTCAGGGCGTGACCACCGGCTTCAAAAAAGAGCTGGAGATCCAGGGTGTGGGTTACCGGGCTCAGATGCAGGGCAACACCCTGAAGCTGAACCTGGGCCTGTCGCACGACGTTGACTACACCGCCCCCGAAGGCGTGACCATCACAGCACCGAAGCAGACCGAGATTGTCGTCGAAGGTATCGACGAGCAGGCGGTTGGCCAGGTTGCTGCTGAAATCCGCGCATGGCGTAAGCCCGAGCCCTACAAAGGCAAAGGCATCCGCTACAAGGGCGAGTTCATCTTCCGTAAGGAAGGCAAGAAGAAGTAAGGACCAGACAGATGGCAAACAGCAAACGGACCCTGTTCCTCAAGCGCCGCCTGCGCGTCCGGAACAAACTTCGCAAAGTGAACGCCGGACGTCCGCGTCTGTCCGTTCACCGTTCGAACAAGAACATCAGCGTCCAGCTGATCGACGATGTTCGTGGCGTGACTCTGGCTTCGGCCTCGACCCTGGAAAAAGATCTGGGCGTTGTTGGCAAGAACAACATCGAAGCAGCCACCAAGGTGGGCGCGGCTATCGCCGAGCGTGCCAAGAAGGCCGGTGTTGAAGAAGCTTACTTTGATCGCGGCGGCTTCCTGTTCCACGGCAAGGTGAAGGCTCTGGCCGACGCTGCCCGTGAAGGTGGTCTCAAGATCTAAACAGTGCGGGCGGTGTTCGCACCGCCCCGATGATCCGGGGGTTCCGGTCCTGATCGGGACCCACCAGGATTGGACAATTGGGCGCCAGACGCCTTTATGAAAGGAATGCCACTCATGGCAGAACGTGAAAACCGCCGGGGTAACCGTCGCGACCGCGAGGAAGCACCGGAATTCGCAGATCGCCTGGTTGCGATCAACCGCGTGTCGAAAACCGTAAAAGGTGGTAAGCGCTTTGGCTTCGCCGCTCTGGTGGTTGTCGGCGATCAGAAAGGCCGCGTCGGCTTTGGCAAGGGTAAAGCGAAAGAAGTACCCGAGGCCATCCGCAAGGCGACCGAGCAAGCCAAGCGTCAGATGGTCCGCGTGCCGCTGCGCGAAGGCCGCACTCTGCACCACGACATCGAAGGCCGTCACGGCGCGGGTAAAGTCGTCATGCGCACCGCTCCGGAAGGTACTGGTATCATCGCCGGTGGTCCGATGCGTGCCGTGTTCGAAATGCTGGGCGTGAAAGACGTGGTTTCCAAGTCGATCGGCTCGCAGAACCCCTACAACATGATCCGCGCCACCATCGACGGGCTGAAAAAAGAAGCCAGCCCCCGTTCGGTTGCACAGCGTCGTGGCAAGAAAGTTGCTGACATCCTGCCCAAGCGGGACGAAGCACCGGCTGCTGCCGAAGCTGAAGCGTAAGGAGAGCGAACCATGGCTAAAACCCTCGTCGTCAAGCAGATCGGTTCCCCGATCCGCCGCCCCGCCGACCAGCGCGCTACTCTGGTTGGCCTGGGCCTGAACAAGATGCACAAGACCCGTGAACTGGAAGATACGCCTTCGGTCCGCGGCATGGTCAACAAGATCCCGCATCTGGTTGAGATCATCGAAGAGCGCGACTAAGCTTTTCGATTTTCAGAATTGGAAAACGCCCTCGGGAAACCGGGGGCGTTTTTCTTTTTGCGGCAACAGGTTGGCCGAAATCGGCCATCTTGACTTTGATTGATTGTTAGTCGTCTCTGCGAAGAGAAGAAGGACAAGTTAGGTCAAACGAGGGTTTGAAGTTGGGTATCAGTTTGCAGTTGCGGCGCGCGAGTGTCGAAGAGTTTAACAGTATTGGTCACGGTGCTGATGATCTGATGGAGTTTGTGCTGACAGAAGATGAAGCCTTGTTTGACCTGCCCAGTCTGACGGACGTCGACAAGGCCTGGCATGGCATACACTTCCTGTTGACCGGATCAGGTTCGGCGGAGCCATGGCCTGCCGGTTTCTTGTTCAGCGGTACCGAACGCGGCGCGGACTGGGGCATGGGGCCTGCGCGTTTTCTGAGCGTCAAAGAGGTTCAAGAGGTATGCCAGCACTTGAACAGTCTTCCGAGCACAGTCGTTGCGGACCGTCTGAATTTGAAGGCCATGAAAGAGCAAGATATCTATCCGGACATGTGGGACGAGGACTATGACGTTACGCTGGATTACCTCAGTCACTACTTCAACGAGCTCAAGACATTTGTGTGTGACGCTGCTCGGGCCAATGAAGTCATCGTGATGGCGTTTATTTAGAAACCTGGAATTTTGATCTTTTTGGTGCAGTAGATTGCTATCGGAAAGAAACGAAACAAGCCGAACGGTTTGCCCTAATCAACATTGGTACCGAACACTCGACGCCCTGTGTTGCGAAAGTCGGTGATCTGGGAAACAGTGGCTGAACAACGCAACAACGCTCAATCCAAGGAAGCGAGACATGATCGTCAAAGACTTGGCGTCGGTGATTGGCACCGAGGATCACATGGTGGGGTACAATCTGGAAAGCCGTCGCATTCTGCTGGCCCGCGACGGGTTGGGGTACTCGCTGCATGATACGGTGGTCGAGGCCGGGAATGAGCTGCATCTGCATTACAAGAACCACATCGAATCCAACTACGTGATCGAAGGGGAGGGGACCGTTGAAAACGTCGCCACCGGAGAGGTTCACGATCTGAGCGTCGGATCGATCTATGTTCTGGACAAGAACGATGCCCATATCCTGCGGACCAAGACAAAGATGCGGTTTGTCTGCGTGTTCACGCCTGCGCTGAATGGTGCAGAGCGTCACGATGAGGACGGCAGCTACGATCCGTCTTGATGTAAGAACTCAAAACGCGTTCTCAGAACCGCCTCCGATTCTCGGGGGCGTTTTTCTTTCAGGGTTGCTTTGGCTGCATAGCAGGAAGACCCGAGTGTGCGTTGTCCTTAGGGCAAGCAGGTCATACCTGCGGTTTGTCTTTCAAAGAACAGAAACAAACCAACCGGGCAATCAGGCCCGGCCCGTATGAGGAATTGAAAAATGGCACATGTTGCTACCCACGAAGGTTTTGGTCACTCGCTGGCAACCCGTATCCGCGCTGCATTCGAAAGCATGAAACAAGCCCGTGTTCTGCGCGGCGAATACAGCCGCACCGTGAACGAACTGTCTGGCCTGACCGATCGCGAACTGCATGACTTCGGCTTCAGCCGGTATGAGATCCACGACATCGCGAATCGCCACGTCTATGGCGACCAGTTCCGCCACCTTTAATCGTCGCGAGCAGGCCGGTTTTGCTTTGCCGTTACGGTGAGTTGCCTCTAACGTCGCGGGCATGAGCAGGATCGACTACTACTATTCGGCCCATTCGGCCTTTGCCTATCTCGGGTCACGTCGTTTGTACGAGATTTGCCAAGAGCATTCGGTCACCTTGGTCCACAAGCCAATCAATCTTTCGCCGGTGGTCGAGGCTCAGGGCTCTTTGCCGTTTCGTGATCGGACGCAAGCGCATGTCGACTATTTCTTTGGACGCGAGATTGAACGTTGGGCGGAATACCGGGAAGTCCCGGTGATAAATTACCGCCCGACGCATCACGACGCAGACTATAGCCTGGCGTCTGGCATGATCGTGGCACTTGGTTCTTCGGGGCCAGAGGTAGATGCATTTGCCCATGCCATTCTCGAGGCCCATTGGCGGGATGATGCGAATCTGTCGGATCGGTCGACATTGAGAACGATCGCGCAGGACTGCGGCCTTGACGGGTCAGCGTTGGTCGAGCAGGGCGCTGGACCAGAGGCGCAGGCCAAAGTTGCGGCAAATTCCGAAGACGCGCGTGGGCTCAGTGTTTTTGGGTCACCAACCTATGTTGTGGACGGAGACCCGTTCTATGGGCAGGATCGATTGGAGTTGATCGAACAGGCGGTGCAGCGTCCATTTGCACCCACGCGTTGGGTCAATCCGCCTGTCAATTGATCACCGGGGCGAAAGGCTTGATCTAGGCTGACAGGCCCGCTATACGCGCCCGGTGGCGCAATGCGTCACGAGAATCAAAATCAAGAAATGCCGTGGTTGACCCACTCGCTTCGAGGGTCACATCCGGCTTAGGAGAAGCGAAATGAAACTGCACGAACTGCGCGACAACGACGGCGCAACCAAAAAACGCACCCGCGTTGGTCGCGGTGTAGGCTCCGGCAAAGGTAAGACCGGTGGCCGTGGTATCAAAGGCCAGAAATCCCGCTCGGGTGTGGCCATCAACGGCTACGAAGGCGGCCAGATGCCGCTCTATCAGCGTCTGCCCAAGCGTGGCTTCAACAAGCCGAACCGCAAGGAATTCGCTGTTGTGAACCTGGGCCTGATCCAGAAATTCGTCGACGCCAAGAAACTGGACGGCGCAGCAGCCATCACCGAAGACGCGCTGATCGCGTCCGGCCTGGTTCGCCGCAAGCTGGACGGCATCCGCGTTCTGGCCAAAGGCGAAGTGACCGCCGCCCTGAACATCGAAGTGACCGGCGCATCGAAAGCTGCTGTTGAGGCAGTCGAAAAAGCGGGCGGTTCACTTAAGGTCACAAAAGCTGCTGCGGCAGAGTAAGCGCTTGTGAGCGGCGCTTAAGCCGCTTACATAGTCGCATGAGTTTTCCATGACGCCGCCCGAGCCGGAGAACGGTTCCGGGCGGCGTTTTCATAAGAGAGACCGATAATGGTATCAGCAGCAGAACAAATGGCGGCCAACACAAGCTGGTCCGCCCTTGGCAAAGCCACCGATCTGCGCAACCGCATCCTGTTCACCCTGGGTTTGTTGATCGTCTACCGCCTGGGCACCTTTATTCCGGTGCCTGGTATCGACGGCGTCGCCCTGCGCGAGTTCATGGAGCAAGCGGGGCAAGGCATCGGCGGTATGGTTTCGATGTTCACCGGGGGGGCGCTTGGGCGCATGGGCATCTTTGCCCTTGGCATCATGCCCTATATCTCGGCATCGATCATCGTGCAGCTGCTGACGGCCATGGTTCCCCAACTTGAGCAACTCAAGAAAGAGGGGGAACAGGGCCGCAAGAAGATCAACCAATACACCCGTTTCGGCACCGTGGCCCTGGCCACTGTTCAGGCCTATGGTCTGGCCGTGTCGTTGGAATCGGGTGATCTGGCGACCGATCCCGGCCTCTATTTCCGTTTCTCGACCATGATCACGCTGGTCGGCGGCACCATGTTCCTGATGTGGCTGGGTGAGCAGATCACTGCACGCGGCATCGGCAACGGTATTTCGCTGATCATCTTTGTTGGCATCATCGCCGAAGTTCCCGCTGCTCTGGCGCAGTTCCTGGCCTCGGGCCGGTCGGGCGCACTCAGCCCCGCCGTGATCATCGCCGTGATCCTGATGGTCATCGTGACGATCACATTCGTGGTGTTCATGGAACGCGCTCTGCGCAAGATCCACATCCAATACCCGCGCCGTCAGGTTGGCATGAAGGTCTATGACGGTGGTTCGAGCCACTTGCCGGTCAAAGTGAACCCCGCAGGCGTTATTCCGGCCATCTTTGCCAGCTCGCTGCTGCTGCTGCCGGTGACGATCTCGACCTTCTCGGCGGGTGCTGCCAATGGTCCGATCATGTCCTGGCTGCTCGCCAACTTTGGCCCGGGTCAGCCGCTCTATCTGCTGTTCTTCGTCTCGATGATCGTGTTCTTTGCGTATTTCTATACGTTCAACGTCTCGTTCAAACCTGACGACGTGGCAGACAACCTGAAGAACCAGAACGGTTTTGTTCCGGGTATCCGCCCCGGCAAGAACACCGCCAAATACCTCGAGTATGTGGTCAATCGCGTGCTGGTTTTGGGTTCGGCCTATCTGGCGCTGGTCTGTGTTCTGCCAGAAATCCTGCGGGGCCAGTTTGCAATTCCGTTCTATTTCGGTGGTACCTCGGTGCTGATTATCGTCTCTGTCACGATGGACACGATTCAGCAGGTACAAAGTCACTTGCTTGCGCACCAATACGAAGGGCTCATTGAAAAGTCCCAACTGCGCGGCAAAGGTAAGAAACGCGGCAGGAAGGGACCCGCTCGTCGATGAACATCATTCTTTTGGGCCCGCCGGGTGCGGGCAAAGGCACTCAGGCGGGACACTTGGTTGCGTCCCGCGGCATGGTTCAGCTGAGCACCGGCGATATGCTGCGCGAAGCCAAAAGCAGCGGCACCGAAATGGGCAAGCGTGTTGCTGAGGTCATGGACAAGGGCGAGCTGGTCACAGACGAGATCGTCATCGGCCTGATCCGCGAAAAGCTGGAACAAGGTGCCGAGGGTGGGTTCATCTTTGATGGTTTCCCCCGGACACTGGCGCAAGCCGATGCCCTGGGCGAGCTGCTGGCCGAAAAGGGCGAAAAGCTCGACACCGTGATCGAGATGAAGGTGGATGATGAAACGCTGGTTCAGCGCATCGTCAACCGCGCGGCCGAAGCGGTCGCGGCAGGCAAGGAAGCCCGCGCTGACGACAACGAAGAAAGCGTGCGCATCCGCCTGATGGAATACTACAAGAAAACCGCACCGCTGATCGGTTATTACCACGCCAAAGGTCTGCTGACTGACGTTGATGGCCTGGGTTCGATCGAAGCCGTGCAAGGTGAGATTGGTGCCATTCTGGATGCCTGATCACGTATGGGCTTGACCCCGGCAGGAAAAGCCCATATCGACCCACATCCCTTTGGGAATCAACCGCGCACGCGAGATTCGTTTCGTGTGCAAAGACTACCTCGAATAATGCTGGACCCTCTGGCGACACTGCCAAGGTAAAGCGTTGTGAAAAAAGGTTCTGGAGTTACGGAACCGCAACGAAAAGGAAAGTGACACGTGGCACGTATTGCCGGCGTAAACATCCCGACTGCAAAGCGGGTACCTATCGCCCTCACATATATCACCGGTATCGGTAACACCTCGGCTGCAGCAATCTGCGAAGCCGTTGGCATTGAAGCGACCCGTCGCGTCAACGAACTGTCGGATGCCGAAGTTCTGAAAATCCGCGAGCACATCGACGAAAACTACACCGTCGAAGGTGACCTGCGTCGCGAAACTCAGATGAACATCAAGCGTCTGATGGACCTGGGCTGCTACCGCGGTCTGCGTCATCGTCGTAACCTGCCCGTTCGCGGTCAGCGTACCCACACCAATGCTCGTACTCGCAAAGGCCCCGCAAAGGCCATTGCTGGTAAGAAGAAATAAGGGAGGGTTCGACCAATGGCTCGCGATAAATCCCGCATCAAGCGTAAAGAGCGCAAGAACATCGCCTCGGGCGTTGCTCATGTGAACTCGTCGTTCAACAACACCAAGATCCTGATCTCGGACGTACAAGGCAACGCCATCTCGTGGTCGTCGGCCGGTACCATGGGCTTTAAAGGGTCGCGGAAATCGACCCCCTACGCCGCTCAGATGGCTGCAGAAGATGCAGGCAAAAAGGCGCAGGAACATGGCGTCAAGACGCTGGAAGTCGAAGTTCAGGGCCCCGGTTCGGGTCGTGAATCGGCACTGCGCGCACTGGCTGCCGTGGGCTTCAACATCACGTCGATCCGCGACGTGACGCCGATTGCTCACAACGGCTGCCGTCCGCCGAAGCGCCGTCGCGTCTAAGCGACACAAAAATTTCGCTGGGGCTGTGTCAAAAGACACGGCCCCAGTCCGTCATTTTAAACCTCGGGCGTCTGCACCTTTCCGGACATGGGGCGCAGACAGGAATGGAGGGACAACATGATCCACAAGAACTGGGCTGAACTGATCAAGCCGACCCAGCTGGACGTGAAGCCGGGCAATGACCCTGCGCGTCAAGCAACGGTCGTGGCCGAGCCGCTCGAGCGTGGCTTTGGTCTGACCCTGGGTAACGCCCTGCGTCGCATCCTGATGAGCTCGCTGCAAGGCGCAGCAATCACCAGCGTTCAGATCGACAACGTTCTGCACGAGTTTTCCAGCGTGGCCGGTGTGCGTGAAGACGTCACCGACATCATCCTGAACCTCAAGCAGGTGTCCCTGCGCATGGAAGTCGAAGGCCCCAAGCGCCTGTCGATCAATGCCAAAGGCCCCGCGGTTGTCACTGCTGGCGACATCAGCGAAAGCGCCGGGATCGAGATCCTGAACCGCGATCACGTGATCTGTCACCTGGACGATGGCGCCGATCTGTTCATGGAACTGACCGTCAACACTGGCAAGGGTTATGTTTCGGCTGACAAGAACAAGCCCGAAGATGCGCCCATCGGCCTGATTCCGATCGATGCGATCTATTCGCCGGTCAAGAAGGTGTCATATGACGTTCAGCCGACCCGTGAAGGTCAGGTTCTGGACTATGACAAGCTGACCATGAAGATTGACACCGACGGGTCGATCACCCCGGATGACGCCGTGGCCTTTGCTGCCCGCATTCTGCAGGATCAGCTGTCGATCTTCGTCAACTTCGACGAGCCGGAATCGGCTGGCCGCCAGGACGAAGACGACGGTCTGGAGTTCAACCCGCTGCTGCTCAAGAAAGTGGACGAGTTGGAACTGTCGGTCCGTTCGGCAAACTGCCTGAAGAACGACAACATCGTCTACATCGGCGATCTGATCCAAAAAACCGAAGCCGAGATGCTGCGCACCCCGAACTTTGGCCGCAAGTCGCTGAACGAGATCAAAGAAGTGCTCTCGGGCATGGGTCTGCACCTGGGCATGGACGTCGAGGACTGGCCGCCGGACAACATCGAAGATCTGGCCAAAAAGTTCGAAGACAACTTCTAAGTTTTCGGAAGGGGCTTCGGTCCCTTCCATCAATGCCCGGGCTGCCGGGGACAAAATGGGCAAATCCGCCCCAAGGTGAATGGCTGACACGCATCGGCCATCGGACAAAGCAAAAGCTAGATGAAGGAACTACAAAATGCGTCACGCACGTGGATATCGCCGCCTGAACCGTACTCATGAGCACCGCAAGGCGCTCTTTGCGAACATGGCTGGCTCGCTGATCGAGCACGAGCAGATCAAAACCACTTTGCCCAAGGCAAAGGAACTGCGCCCGATCATCGAAAAACTGATCACTCTGGGCAAACGCGGTGACCTGCACGCTCGTCGTCAGGCCGCAGCGCGCCTGAAAGAAGACCAGTACGTCGCCAAACTGTTTGACGTCCTGGGCCCCCGCTACAAGGACCGTCAGGGCGGCTACGTCCGTGTCCTGAAAGCAGGCTTCCGCTATGGTGACATGGCTCCGATGGCAATCATCGAATTCGTCGACCGCGACGTCGATGCCAAAGGCGCAGCCGACAAGGCCCGCGTCGCAGCCGAAGAGGCCGCCGAAGACTAAACGCATCCGGCATTGGCCGAATTGCGAACCCCCGCTCAATCGAGCGGGGGTTTTTCTTTTGCCGACTGTAAGTGATGTGCCCGAGCAGGATTGCCGGTTGCATTGCGTCGGGCGGGGCCGCATATCATCCCATGATACCAAGGCCCACCGGAGGAAAAATGACCCGCATCGTTATCGTTTTGTTGGCCTTACTTGTGGCGCCCATGAGCTTGGCACAAACCAAGGTGCCAACCACGCAGTCAGAAATCTCGATGGGATTTGCGCCAGTGGTCAAACGCGCGGCCCCTGCTGTGGTCAACATCTATGCCAAGATCATCACCAGCGGTCAGCCTAACCCGTTCTTTTCCGATCCGTTCTTTCAGGATTTCTTTGGGGGCTTTGGCGCGCCGCAACAGCGGGTTCAGAACTCGCTGGGATCGGGCGTGATTCTGAGCGAGGACGGCTATGTCGTGTCGAACTATCATGTGGTGGGCATGGCGTCAGAAATTCAGGTGATCACGACGGATCGACGCGAATTTTCGGCGACGGTTGTCCTGGGGGATGAAGAAAGCGACATCGCCATTCTGCGGCTGGATGAGGCCAAAGACCTGCAGGCTCTGTCGTTGCGGGATTCCGATCAGGTTGAAGTGGGCGAACTGGTGCTGGCCATCGGCAATCCCTTTGGTGTGGGGCAAACCGTGAGCAGCGGGATCGTGTCCGGCCTGGCGCGGTCTGGGGCTGCGACCGGCAAGGCGCGGGGATACTTCTTGCAGACAGATGCACCGATCAACCCCGGCAACTCGGGCGGGGCGCTGATCGATGTGAACGGTGATCTGATCGGCATCAACACGTCTATCCTCAGCCGCTCGGGGGGCTCCAACGGGATCGGTTTCGCCATTCCGGCCAATCTGGTTCGGGAGTTCCTGCGCCAGGCGCGTGAGGGCAATGAGTACTTTGTACGTCCCTGGGCCGGTATTGCTGGGCAACCGATGAACGCGGACATTGCCGAGTCGTTGGGATTGGCGCTGCCCGAAGGTGTTGTGATCTCGGACATGCATGCAGTCAGCCCGCTGGCACAGGCCGGGTTCAGCGTCGGGGATGTGGTGACTCATGTGGATGGCGAGCCCGTGAACTCTCCATCCGAGATGATGTTTCGCATGTCGGTGACGGGCATTGGGGGTGTTTCGACCATGACCCGCCTGCGCGATGGCGAGCGTGGTGAGTTGAGCGTTGCGATGATCGAAGCACCGGATGAGCCGCCCGCCCAAGACATCACGCTGGACGACCGGACCGTTCTTCCCGGTTTAGTGGTGGCGCGGGCCAATCCGGCGGTCATCGCCTATATGGGGCTGCCGTTGTCGGCCAAAGGTGTGGTTGTGGTTGATCCCGGCCCCTATGGCGCACGTGCTGGTCTGCAACATGGGGACATCGTTGACGGGATCAACGGCGAGGCTATCGAGACAACCGAAGATATCCGTCAGGCGCTGACCGAAACGGGCCGCTGGGTGCGGCTGGATCTGCAACGGCGCGGCCAGAAGCTTTCCCTGCGGTTCCGCTTGTGATCCATGGCTGATCTGTTCGACACAGGCCCCGGGACCAAGGCCGAAGAAGGCAAAATGCCAGATCGGCACCGCCCGCTGGCAGACCGCTTGCGGCCAAAATCTCTGGCCGAGGTGATCGGGCAGCAGCAGGTTCTGGGCCCGGACGCGCCACTTGGGGTCATGTTGGCCTCGGGCAGTTTGTCGAGCCTGATCTTCTGGGGGCCGCCAGGTGTGGGCAAGACAACGATTGCCCGACTGCTGGCGGATGAAAGCGATCTACACTTTGTGCAGATCAGCGCGATTTTCACCGGCGTGCCGGACCTGAAAAAGGTGTTCGAGGCCGCAAAGATCCGGCGCCAGAACGGGCAGGGCACGTTGTTGTTCGTGGATGAGATCCACCGCTTCAACAAGGCGCAGCAGGACGGGTTTCTGCCTCATATGGAAGATGGAACCATCCTGCTTGTCGGGGCGACCACGGAAAACCCCTCGTTCGAATTGAACGCTGCTGTTCTGAGCCGCGCCCAGGTCATGGTGCTGGAACGTCTGGGCACGGCGGATCTGGAAGCATTGACCAAGCGCGCCGAGGCAGAGTTGGGACGAGACTTGCCGTTGCTCTCCCCGGCGCGATCAGCGTTGCAAGACATGGCGGACGGGGACGGGCGCGCGTTGCTCAACCTGATCGAGCAGGTGGCGGCCTGGAAGGTGGATGGCGATCTGGACACGGATGCCTTGTCGACTCGTCTGATGCGCCGCGCCGCCAAATACGACAAATCGGGCGAAGAGCACTACAACCTGATCTCGGCCTTGCACAAATCGGTGCGGGGGTCAGACCCGGACGCAGCGCTCTATTGGTTTGCCCGGATGCTGATCGGGGGCGAGGATCCGCGCTATCTGGCGCGGCGGATTACCCGAATGGCGGTCGAAGATATCGGGCTGGCCGACCCTCAGGCGCAGACGCATTGCCTGCATGCCTGGGAAGTCTACGAGCGCCTTGGCAGCCCCGAAGGCGAGTTGGCCCTGGCGCAGGCCGTGGTTTACCTGGCGCTCGCGCCGAAATCGAACGGAGCTTATGTCGGCTACAAGGCGGCCATGCGGCTGGCCAAGAAATCGGGCTCGGAACCGCCGCCGAAACACATCCTGAACGCGCCTACGTCGCTGATGAAGGAGCAGGGGTATGGCGCAGGCTATGATTATGACCACGATGCCGAGGACGGGTTTTCGGGGCAGAACTATTTCCCCGATGGCATGGACCGGCCAGAGCTTTATCAACCGGTTGAACGTGGGTTCGAGCGTGAGTTGAAGAAGCGGCTGGATTACTTTGCCAAGCTGCGCGCGCAGCGCAATGCGGATTAACACCTGCAAAACTTGACAACGCCTGCAGGGCGGGCCAAGGGACCCCCATGTTTTCTTCGGTTCTACATGTTGCGCTTGGCGGCGCGATCGGGGCGTCGCTCCGGTATCTGACGGGCGTGGGCGTTTTGCGAACGTTTGGCCATCAGGAGTTTCCGATCGCAATTCTGACGGTGAACGTCATCGGATCGTTCCTGATGGGCGTGTTTGTGGTCACGGCCGCGCATAAGGGGCTGACGCATCTCAATCCGTTGGTGGCAACGGGGATCATGGGTGGGTTCACGACGTTTTCGGCGTTTTCGCTGGAAGCCGTGAACCTCTACGAACGCGGGGATCTGGGCCAGGCAGCGCTCTATGTGGCATTGTCGGTGGGCCTGTCGATTGCGGCACTGATGTTGGGCCTGGTGTTGGCCAGAGGAGTATGGGCATGAGCGGAGTACAGATGATCACCGTGGCCGAAGGTGACGGCGACCAGCGCATTGACCGCTGGCTGCGCCGCCTGTTTCCGCATGTGAGCCAGGGCCGTATTGAAAAGATGTGCCGCAAAGGCGAGTTGCGGATTGATGGTGGCCGGGTCAAGGCATCGAGCCGGGTCGAGGTTGGTCAGGTAGTACGTATTCCTCCGTTGCCTGCGACGGATCAGAAACCGGCAGAACACCGCCCCCGGATCAAAGAGGCGGACGCCCGCATGATCCAGGACTGCGTTATCTATCGCGATGACCATGTGATTGCCTTGAACAAACCTGCGGGTCTGCCGGTGCAGGGCGGTAGTGGGCAGACCAAACATGTCGACGGCTTGGCCGAAGCGCTGCGCTTTGGCCTGGATGAAAACCCGCGCCTGGTGCACCGGCTGGACAAGGACACATCCGGCGTTCTGGTCATGGCCCGCACGCGCGAAGCTGCCAAAGGGCTGACCGCTGCCTTTCGCCATCGCAACACGCACAAGATCTATTGGGCCTTGGTGGCCGGTGTTCCGACCCCCTACTTGGGCGAGATCAAAACCGGGCTGGTCAAGGCGCCGGGACATGGCAAGCATGGTGAGGGGGAAAAGATGATCCCGATCCATTCGCGCGACGTGGATGACACCCCAGGAGCAAAGCGGGCGCATACGCTTTATGCCACGCTCTACCGTGTGGCCAGCCGCGCGTCCTGGGTGGCGATGGAGCCTGTGACGGGCCGTACACACCAGCTGCGGGCGCATATGGCTGGCATGGGGCACCCGATCATTGGCGATGGCAAATACGGCGGTTCGGGGCAAGAGAATCTGGGCGACGGTTGGGGCGCGCAATTGGGTGGGATCATCAGCAAGAAACTGCATTTGCATGCACGGACCTTGAGCTTTGAGCATCCGATCACGCGCAAACCGATCACTGTCACGGCCAAACTGCCTCAGCACATGAAAGAGAGCTGGGATACGCTCGGCTGGACCGAGGATCTGGCGGCAGACGACCCGTTCGAGGAACTGCGATGACCGCTGATCTGCGGCTGATCCTCTTTGATGTGGATGGCACTTTGGTCGACAGTCAGGCGGCCATTGTGGGCTCGATGACGGCTGCCTTTGACAAGGTGGGCCTGACGGTGCCTGCACGGCAGACGATCTTGTCCATCGTTGGTTTGTCCCTGCCGCAGGCGATGGCACGGTTGGCGCCCGAGCAGGATGAAGGCGTTCAGGCCGAATTGGTGCAAGGCTACAAAGACAGCTACCGCGACCAGCGGCTGGCACAGGGGGCGGCGCATTCGCCGCTCTATCCCGGCGCGATGGAGATGCTTGAGGTACTGCATGCGGTGCCCGAGAACCTGTTGGGTGTTGCGACCGGAAAATCCAAACGCGGTCTCGACGGGTTGATCGAGGCGCACGGGATGGAGCGCCTGTTCGTGACCCGGCAGGTCGCTGATTTTCATCCATCGAAACCGCACCCGGCGATGATCCATGCCGCGCTGGATGAGGCGGGAGTTGAGCCAGCCAATTGCGTGATGATCGGCGATACCAGCTTCGACATGGATATGGCTGCCGCAGCGGGCGTAGCCGGGATTGGGGTCAGCTGGGGCTATCACAAGCCGTCGGCGCTGGCCTCGGCGCACACCATCATTGATACATTCGACCAACTGCCTGATGCATTGGCACAAATCTGGACCTGAGACATGAGCGAGTGGAAACCGAAACGGTTTTGGACCAACAGCACCGTGGTCGAGGCAGACGGTGGTTTCACCGTCGAATTGGACGGTCGCAGGGTAAAGACACCGGCCAAAGCCGGGTTGATCGTTCCCACCCAAGCCATGGCCCAAGCCATCGCCGAAGAATGGGACGCGCAAGAGGGTGAGGTTGATCCCGGCACCATGCCATTCACCCGATCGGCCAATGCTGCCATCGACAAGGTTCGTATTCAACACGCCGAAGTGGCCGACATGTTGGCCGCCTATGGCGATTCGGATTTGCTGTGTTATCGCGCTTCACACCCGCAAGAATTGGTGACCCGGCAGGACGAACAATGGTCTCCGGCGCTGGATTGGGCGGCAGAAAATCTGGGCGCGCGTCTGAAACCCGTCTCTGGGGTGGTCCATGAACCACAATCGCGTGAGGTTCTGGATGTTTTGTCGTCCCAGGTTCACGCTTTGGGGCCGTTCCACCTGGCCGCTTTTCATGACCTTGTCAGCCTGTCTGGGTCTTTGATCCTGGGATTCGCGGCTGCCAGAAATTGGCGCGAAGCGGACGAGATTTGGCGCATTTCGCGTGTAGACGAGCTGTGGCAAGAGGAGCAATGGGGCGCCGACGACGAAGCCAGCGAACACGCAGAGATAAAGCGGCAGTCCTTTTTACACGCAAAACGGTTCTTTGACGTATCGGGTTGATCCTTTGCATCACAGCTGAATCAGGTGACCCAAGGTAAAGCAGGCCTGTCAGATCATTGATTTCTATGATCCTACCCTTGACGTTTTGTGATGATTGCGCCCAAACTTGGCCCCACTAAAGGGGAGATCCCTTTTTGGTAAACGTTCCGGCAAAAACTCATGCCGGTCGAACCGCTCCACAAAGGGGTGGAAAATCAGGAAGAGGTAAAAATGAAAAAAACCGTATTTTTGGGCGCGTTCACCGTCGCCGGTCTGGCAGCAGCAGCTGCAGCAGCGGGCACGATGGATGACGTCAAGGCACGCGGCAAACTGAACTGTGGTGTGACCACAGGTCTGGTTGGCTTTGCGGCGCCGGATGCAAATGGGGAATGGAAAGGTTTTGACGTGGCTGTGTGCCGCGCCGTTGCGGCCGCAGTTCTGGGTGATGCCAGCGCAGTCGAGTTCGTGCCGACCACCGGTAAGACACGCTTTACCGCGCTGGCTTCGGGTGAGATCGACATGCTGGCTCGTAACACCACATGGACCTTCTCGCGCGACGTTGACCTGAAGTTCGAATTCACCGGCGTGAACTACTACGACGGTCAGGGCTTCATGGTTCCCAAGGAACTGGGCGTTTCGTCGGCCAAGGAACTGGACGGCGCGACCGTCTGCATCCAGACCGGCACCACCACCGAGCTGAACCTGGCGGACTTCTTCCGCTCGAACAACATCAGCTACGAGCCGGTTCCGATCGAAACCAACGCCGAAGCGCAGCAGCAGTACCTGGCTGGCGCATGTGACGTTTACACCACCGACGCCTCGGGTCTGGCCGCGACACGCGCGACCTTCGAGAACCCCGGTGACCACGTCCTGCTGCCCGAGATCATCTCGAAAGAGCCTCTGGGTCCGCTGGTCCGTCACGGTGACCACGAGTGGGGCGACGTTGTTCGCTGGACTCTGAACGCACTGATCTCGGCCGAAGAGCTGGGCATCACCTCGGCCAACATCGGTGAGATGTCGGCAGGCACCAACAACCCGGAAATCAACCGTATCCTGGGCACCGAAGGTACCCTGGGCGAGATGCTGGGTCTGGACGCTGAATGGTCCAAGCGCGCCATCGCAGCCGGTGGCAACTATGGTGAGATCTTTGCTCAGAACATCGGCGAAGAAACCCCGATCGGTCTGGCACGCGGCCTGAACGCTCAGTGGACCGAAGGCGGCCTGCTGTACTCGCCGCCGTTCCGCTAATACGCCAAACGAAAGGGCGCGAGAATTCTCGCGCCCTCTTCGTATCCACTATAACGCTGCGGGCTGTTGCGGAGCGGGGTCAACCCCGACGGGACCAACGGCAACCGCAAGCCACGGGGACCCCACAACATGTCAACTTTGACCGACCCACCTAATGCTGGTTTTCGGTTGTCCATGCTATTCAACGATACTCGGTATCGTTCACTGACATTCCAGGTCATCGCAGCCATCGTATTGGCGCTGTGTATCTGGTATCTGGGCAACAACCTCATCCAGAACCTGCGCGCTGCAGGTCTGAACATTTCCTACAGTTTCCTCGGCGATCCCGCCGGATATGACATCAACCAGCGCCTGGTTGAGTACGACAGCCAATCGTCGCACGCCCGCGCCGCGCTTGTTGGTGTTCTCAATACTCTCCTGGTGGCCTTTCTGGCCTGTGTCACTGCGACCGTCTTTGGCGTGATCGCAGGCGTCTTGCGTCTGTCCAACAACTGGCTCGTGTCCAAGTTGATGGCGATCTACGTCGAGATCTTCCGGAACATTCCGGTGCTGATCTGGATCATTATCATCTTCACGATCATGACAGCCGTGATGCCGGGACCGCGCGCGTTCCGCGGCGACAATGCAACCTCCAGCATGGTGCTCGATCTTTTTGCCTTCACCAACCGCGGCGTCTATATCCCGATGCCCTGGTTCGAAAGCGGACTGTTTGCGTCGGCTTTCATGAACTGGATGGTTGTGCTTGCCGGACTGGTTGCGTCTTGGTTCGTCACGGGCCGTGTCACCACCTGGGCCAATCACAAGCAGGAAGAAACGGGCGAACGTCCTAAGACGTTCCTGATCAAGCTGGCGATCTGGTTTGTTCCCTTTGCTCTGCTGATGCTGATCATGGGGCTCAGCTGGGAAGTGCCGGAGCTCAAGGGCTTCAACTTCAAAGGCGGCATCAAGGTCGGCGGCCCGCTGATCGCGCTGTGGTTCGCCTTGTCGATCTATACCGGTGCCTTCATTGCTGAAAACGTGCGTGCAGGTATTCAGGCGATCTCGAAAGGTCAGACCGAAGCTGCTGCAGCCCTTGGCCTGCGTCAGGGTCGGATCATGAACCTGGTGGTTCTGCCTCAGGCGCTGCGGGTGATCATCCCGCCGCTGATTTCGCAGTATCTGAACATCACCAAAAACTCGTCGCTGGCAATCGCCGTGGGTTATGCGGACATCACCGCGACCTTGGGTGGCATCACGCTGAACCAAACCGGTCGCGCGATCGAATGCGTGCTTCTCTTGATGCTGTTCTATCTGACCGCGTCGCTGACGATTTCGATGGTGATGAACGTCTACAACTCCTCCGTCAAGCTGAAGGAGCGCTGAGCCATGGCTGATCAAACAACCAACTCCATCGCTTTTGTGGCTGACGGAAACATTCCTGAATCGCCACCGCCGGCGACCGAAACGGGTGTGGTCAAGTGGCTGCGCGATAACCTGTTCTCGAACGTCACAAACTCGGTCCTGACCATCGTTTCGCTCTACGTGATCTATCTGCTGCTCGCCAGCACGATGCCGTGGATGCTGAACGGTGTCTGGAATGCGTCGTCCCTTGCGGAATGTCGTGAGATTCTGGCCGGGAAATCCGGCGCCTGTTTCGCGGTTCTAACGGAACGCTGGCATCAACTGCTTTATGGGTTCAAGTATCCTCAAGCGACCGAAGAGTCCGCCCGCATTTTGGGAGGTCTTCTGACAGCCGAAGGATACTGGAGACCGAACCTGGCATTCCTGCTTTTGATCGTGGCAATCGCACCTGTTCTGTTCTTTGACTTGCCGCGTAAGCTTTTGCTGTTCACGGCTGTTTACCCCTTCCTGGCCTTTTGGCTGATCTGGGGTGGCACCATCCTGGCGCCATTGGTGGCTCTGATTGGTTTCGTCGCAGCTGCTTATGTGTTCCAGACCTTTGGCCGCGGCAGTTTTGCGGTGGGTTTCTTTGGGGCCGTTGCCGCAGCCTTTGCGGTTTGGATCATCGGTGGGGCTTTGATCCCCGAGGGTGCATCTGAAAACGCGATGCTGACTGCCGTTCCCAGCCGGGACCTTGGTGGCTACATGCTGAACATGATGCTGGGAGTGACCTGTGTGTCGCTGTCCCTGCCTCTGGGCATCGTGCTGGCCCTGGGTCGTCAGTCGAGCATGCCGCTGATCAAGTGGATCTGTGTCATCTTCATCGAATTCGTCCGTGGCGTGCCTTTGATCACGCTGCTGTTTGTAGCGTCGGTGATGTTGGCCTATTTCTTCCCGCCAGAAAGCACGGTCGACCTGTTCCTGCGCGTGGTGATCATGATCACCATGTTCTCGGCAGCCTATATCGCCGAGGTGATCCGTGGCGGTCTTGCAGCCTTGCCCCGTGGGCAGTATGAGGCCGCAGACAGCCTTGGTCTGGACTATCCGCAGGCCATGCGACTGATCATCCTGCCGCAGGCAATGAAGATCTCGATCCCGGGCATCGTGAACGTGGCTGTGGGGCTGTTCAAGGACACCACACTGGTCTCGGTCATCTCGATGTTCGATCTGGTCGGCATGATCCGTGGTCCCATCCTGGCGTCTACCGAATGGAACGGCGTCTACTGGGAGCTCTTGGGCTTTGCCGCACTTGTCTTCTTTGTCGTCTGCTACGGCATCTCTCAATACTCACAGTGGCTCGAGCGCCGTCTCGCCACAGATCACCGTTAAGGAGTTCAACATATGTCTGAACTTATGTCTGACCGCGAAATCGATCGCTCGAAAATGCAGGTAAGCGACGAGGTCGCGATTGAAATCACCAACATGAACAAGTGGTACGGCTCGTTCCACGTGCTGCGCGACATCAATCTGACCGTCAACCAGGGCGAGCGGATTGTTATCGCGGGCCCGTCGGGCTCGGGGAAATCCACCCTGATCCGCTGTCTGAATGCGCTGGAGGAACACCAGCAGGGCAAGATCGTGGTGGACGGCACCGAGCTGTCGAATGACCTGAAAAACATCGACAAGATCCGGTCCGAGGTTGGGATGGTGTTCCAGCACTTCAACCTGTTCCCGCATCTGACGATCCTGGAAAACTGCACGCTGGCCCCGATCTGGGTGCGCAAGACGCCCAAGAAAGAGGCCGAAGAGCGCGCGATGCATTTCCTGGAAAAGGTCAAGATCCCCGAACAGGCGGACAAGTATCCCGGCATGCTCTCGGGTGGTCAGCAGCAGCGTGTGGCGATCGCCCGTTCGCTGTGCATGATGCCGCGGATCATGTTGTTCGACGAGCCGACATCGGCGCTTGATCCCGAGATGATCAAAGAGGTGCTCGACACCATGATCGAGCTGGCCGAGGAAGGCATGACCATGCTCTGCGTGACGCACGAGATGGGTTTTGCCCGTCAAGTCGCGAACCGCGTGATCTTTATGGATGCGGGCCAGATCGTGGAGCAGAACGAACCCGAAGAGTTCTTCAACAACCCACAGTCGGACCGGACCAAGCTGTTTCTCAGCCAGATCCTGGGACACTAAGACTGGGCCAATCAGAATGCGAAAGGGCGGGGATTTCCCCGCCCTTTTTCATTCCAGCAACTGACGCGGCAGGATGAAGTCCTGCACCAGCCCGCTGTGCCAATCGACCTCGTCCCATTTCGGGGCGTCAAAGGTGATCACCGTGGTCGCGCAGGTTGGGTAATCATGGAACCGCTCCGCGTCAGGCGGGGCCTGGACAATCTGGCCTGCAAATTCCGCCATGCCGGGGTTGTGCCCCAGCAGCAGCACGGTCTGCCCGGTGGCGTGGTTCACCTCATTCAGGATCTGCTGAGCAGAGGCATGATACAAGTCATCGGTAAAGGTGGTCGAGCGCGCGGTCAGCGCCATACGCTGATACGTCTCGCGCGTACGCTGAGAGGAAGAGCTAAGCACCTGATCCGGCAGCAACCCGTGTTTCTTCAGCCAGATCCCCATGGCTTCGGCCGAGGCGCGGCCCCTTTTGTTCAGAGGGCGAGCATGGTCCGGCAAACCCGGATCGCCCCAGCTGGATTTTGCGTGCCGCGTCAGGATCAAGGTCAGGGTCATGATGGGTGAAACGCCTTCATATGGTGTGCGGTTTGGGCTTGGCTGCGCCCGGCCCCGGCGCTGACCGGGCAGGCCAGACGAGTGGCGCAGCCTTGAGCCAGGCAATTTTGCCCGTCCGCGGTGTTCAGATAGGCGTGGCAGCCGTCGACGTCATAGAACGCATGGGCATTCAAGGCGCCAACCGGACAGGCCGTTGTGCAGGGGGCGGGGCAGGTGGTGCAAGGGGACAGGCCAGATGGCGCGGGAATGTCAAACTCCTGCTCGAAATGCAAAGCCCCCCGGAACGAAATCAACATGCCCACCGTGTCATGGACTAGGGCGCCCACAGGGCTGGTGAAGGTACGCCCGGATTTCAACGCCCAGTCGATGAAAGGCGTGTAGGGCGGGCCGCCAAAGGGGAAATAGGCCGTTCCTGTCAGATCTTGCGCCAGCCCCTGGACGATGCGTGTTGACCATCTGTCGATAGGGTGGGGTTGATTGTCCAACCACTCGGGAGAGGTTTCGAACGTGCCCCAGAACTCCGACGCTGTACCAAGCAGGATCAGCGTGCCCCCATCCAACTGCTTTGCCCCGCTCACACGCGGGTGTAGCGCGCCCATGACAATCAGACCGACATCCTGCGCTGCCGCTTCGACCTGGGCAAAGGTTACTTGCGCTGAAAGGGGAGCATCAGGCTCCATCTCAGGCGTGCGGGTCGGTCGTCCTGCCATTCCAATCCCACCGTCATCTGGTCGTGCCCTTGCTCTGGCTGCGCGACATAGGTGCCGAACAAACGGTCCCAGATCGACAGGGCGAACCCATAGTTGCTGTCATGTTCATGCCGATGCACCGAATGGTGAACCCGGTGCATATCGGGCGTCACCAGAACCCTACGCAGGACAGCATCCAGAGCAAGAGGAAGTTTCAGGTTCGAATGATTGAAAAGCGCTGTGCCATTCAACAGTACCTCGAACAGCAGCACGGCCAACGCGCTTGGCCCCAGCACATAGACCAGCCCGATTTTCAGCAACATCGACAGGGCAATTTCAATGGGATGAAAACGCACGGCCGTGGTCACATCCATATCCCGGTCCGCATGATGCACCCTGTGCAGCCGCCATAGCAGAGGCACCTTGTGTGTGATCAGATGCTGCGCCCAAATCGCCAGGTCCAATACCAGCACGCAGATGATCAGTTCCAGCCATATGGGCCAATCCAGGGCGTTGAACAGCCCCCAGCCCTGCGCCTTCGCGTCCAGCGCGGCCCCAATCGCCAAGAGGGGCAGCAGAGCGGTCATCAGGCGCAGGGTCAGGGTGTTCAGGATGGTGATGCCCAGATTGGTCCGCCAACGACCCACGCGCGACAGGGCACGTTGTCTGCGCGGCAGCAGGGCTTCGGCCAAGGCGAATACCGCAAAGAGGCCAAGAAAGGTGGCAAATCGGATGGGGATCTCATTCTCCATCCAATCATATTCGTGTGGCGTTATGTGTTGTGCAAGTCTAAGCGCGACACGATTGCGTCAGTTGGGCCGGATCATCGAACCCGCACCGTGATCGGTGAACAGTTCGAGCAACACACAGTTCTGCACCCTGCCATCCACGATGGTGCAGGCCCGAACGCCGTTGCGAACCGCGTCCAATGCAGTTTCGGTCTTGGGGATCATGCCGCCCGCAATCACTCCGCTTGCGGTCATGGCTTCGACATCTGCGGCCTTGAGTTCGGTCACAACATCGCCGTCGGCGTTCTTGACGCCAGCGACATCGGTCAGCAGCAGCAAGCGATCCGCTTGCAGGGCCGAGGCGATGGCGCCTGCGGCCGTGTCGCCGTTAATGTTGAATGTCTCGCCATCCCGACCGGCACCCAAGGGCGCAATCACGGGGATCACGTCCTTTTCGAACAGATCATGCAAGATCTTGGGGTTCATCTGCGATGGTGTGCCGACATACCCAAGCGAGGCGTCAGTCTGGTCGCAGGTGATCAGATTGGCGTCCTTGCCGGACAGACCAACAGCAGTGCCGCCCTGCGCGTTGATTGCCTGCACGATGCGCTTGTTGACGACGCCGGACAGCACCATCTCGACCACTTCGACCGTGGCAGCATCGGTGACGCGTTTGCCGTTCACGAATTCGGACTGGATATCGAGCTTCTTCAGCATTGCGTTGATCATGGGGCCACCGCCATGAACGATGACGGGGTTCACGCCAACCTGCTGCATCAGAACGATGTCACGGGCAAAGCTCTCCATAGCTTCGTCGCTGCCCATGGCGTGCCCGCCCAGCTTGATGACAACAATCGCACCGTCATAGCGTTGCAGGTATGGCAAGGCACTGCTGAGAGTGGCGGCGGTCGCAATCCAATCGCGGTTCATGTTCTGCTTCTTCATCGTCCAGGTCCCTTTGGCCACCCGTGTTAGGGCCTTTGGGAACATAAGCCAAGCCGCGATTGGCCTATAGGCCAGGGCCGCGCCGATGACACACCGCCGCGACCCTGTTCATGGCTCAGCTCAAGGTACGTTTCATCGCCGGGATGTTGCTGAGGATCAGCAGGTCAAACGCCAAAACCGCCAACAGTGTCAGCCCCACCAGTGGGAAGGCCATCGAGGTGAACAGGCCGATCAGCACAGCCCCCTTCCAGAACGGCAGATCGACAGGCAGTGGCGGTGCGGCCAGGCGCCCGGCGCGGGATGGTCGGCGTTTCACCCACATGACGATTCCCGAGATGCAGACAAAAATCACCGACAGGCAGAACAGAGTATTCAAGACAAAGTTCCAGGTGCCCATCAGCCCCATGTGGAACGGGATGCCAAGCGCCATGGCTTTGCCCATCACTGAGTAATCGGCATAGCGCACATCTGCCAGGATCTTGCCGGTGTATTGGTCCACATGCACTGTACGATCGGTGGTCGGCTCATCTGAGTCACTGCTCATCGAATCGCGATTCAGCGTCCAAACGCCATTCTCGCCACTGGGATAAGCGACACGGAACCGCCCCTCCAATCCCAGCGACTGCCCCAAGGCCACAAGCGAGTCGATGTTCACAAGCTGGCCTTGCGGAATGCCCTTTGCCCCAGCGTCCGAACCTGAGGCGGGCATGGGGGTCTGTTCCAGCGCCCACGGCACGTCGTTTTGCGCGCCGTGGTTCATGCTGGCGTGGGTGTCATCAGACAGCGGAACGTTGTCCCATTTTTCGGCTGGGAAACTGCTCCAAGGTTGCACGATCATACCGCCCCAAACACCGGCCCAGGCAAGGCCAGAGATCAGGAACACAACCAATAGACCTGACATCCAAAACCCGGTGACCGCATGAAGCGATTTCCAGAGCGCGCGACCTCGTGCGCGTAGATTCGGAACAAAGGCCGCCATGGCATTTCCGCGCGGCCACCACAGATACAGGCCAGTGAAGACCAGCACGAGGCTCAGACCAGCCGCGATCTCGAGCAACCTGTCGCCTGTATCACCAATCAGAAGGGTTGAATGAATATTGTCAGCCAGATCGTACCAGCCCGCGCGCCGATCCCAGACCTCAACCACCGTGCCGGTGTAAGGGTCGACAGCTGCCATCCGTTGACCTGCTTCGGTCTTGATGCGGAACACGGTGGCCAAAGTGTCGGATTTGGGGCCGATCCATTCGACAACCGTGCCAGGGACGGATTGGGTTGCCAGATTTGCCTGGTCCGAGATTGGTAAAGCAACCTCTCCGCGGGGGACGGTTATCTTCTCGCCATCGCGGCCGTCAAATTGGGTGATGAACATCATCATCAGGCCAGTAACAGCCAGGATGATCAGGAATGGGATAACAAACAGCCCCGCGTAAAAATGCCATCGCCACGCGGCAAAATAGAACTTTTGTGCAAAGCCATCAGGGTTCTGGGCATCGCCCAGAGGTGTGGTGTTGGGGGTCAACGCCATTGGATTCTCCATATCGGAACGGGCCTTGTGCTGCGCGCACAGGCCATCTTGTTTGTTTGGGGGTTCTCAAAAAATCAGGAGAGGGCAGGCGGCCCGCGCGCATCATAACGCCAGTGGAACCCGGCAGAGCGATGCGTGAATTCGGCACGGGCCCAACGGGCTTGTGCCGGGAATGTCAGAGGGAAAGGCCCCTCAAAGGACATGCTTGGCGTGACGTCGGTTAACCCGGCATAGGGGCAGGGCATCCGTTCGTCATTGTCTTGATGGTTCGGCTCGTCCTCGTTCAGGTCGACCCAGGTTTCGACAACGCCATCCGAGGTACAAAGCACCAGCAGCATCCGACCGTCAGCCGTGGTGGCAGGCATCCAACCTTGAGGAATCGCGCTGGTCACTGCCACCGCGATCAAAGCCATCACTGCTGCAAACCGGATCAGGATCATTCGAGTGTTGCAATCACCGAGCGCAGCGTCGAAATCCCATCGCCCTTTTCAGATGAGGTCAGGATGATCTCGGGGAAAGCGGCAGGGTGTTTGGACAGCGCTCCGCGCACCTGCGCCAGGATGCGTTCGCGGTCCTTGGCCTTGACCTTGTCGGTCTTGGTCAGGACGCATTGAAAGGTCACGGCGCTGGTGTCCAGCAGCTTCATGATCTCGTCGTCCACGGGTTTGACGCCGTGGCGTGCATCGATCAACACAAAGGCGCGGCGCAGGGTCTGACGCCCGCTAAGGTATTGCTTGAGCAGCCGTTGCCATTTCTCGACGACTGGCAGCGGGGCGTTGGCATAACCATAGCCCGGAAGGTCCACCAGATAGAGCTCGGGCCCTTGGGTGAAATAGTTGATCTCTTGTGTCCGGCCGGGTGTGTTTGATGCGCGCGCCAGCCCCTTGGTTCCGGTCAGCGCGTTGATCAAACTGGACTTGCCCACGTTCGAGCGGCCGGCAAAGCACACCTCGATCCGGTCTGCGGGGGGCAGCCCGGACATAGCGACGACGCCTTTGACAAACTCGGACTGGCCGGCAAACAGCTTGCGACCGCGCTCGATCGTGGCGGCATCCGGGGTCTCGACCTCGGGGAACGGAAGTTGGGTCATAGCAGGGTTACCTTGTCTCCGACGGACAGTTGGCCGCCTTTGATCACCTCGGCCTGGACGCTGAAATCCTGATGGCCCCAATGTGCCAGGGCGCCCAAAGTATCGACATCGCGGATGCCGGTTTCGGGGTTCGCCGTGGTGGCCAGACAGCGCATTGTGGGTTCTATTACTCGGAAAACGGCCTCGCCGATCTGAACCTCACGCCCGACCCAGTCGAGCTCTTGCCATTCGGGCACCTGATCGAACCAGACGTTGCCGCGCCAGCGATGAATGGACAGGTCTTGGCCCAACTGCTGCTCGACCGCGCGGTGCGAAGCCATGTTGCACAGGGTCACCGACGGAAAGTCGGCATCCGTCATGCCGCGTCCTGGCACCCGTACCAGCCGGACAGAGGCCGCGCGATCGGCAGGCATCAGGGGTTTCACCCATTCCAGGAACGTTTGCGTGTCACTCGTCGGATCGAACTCCAGATCGGGGCGTTCGGGATGCGACAGGATGATCCGCCCGCTGTCCAGCAACTTGCAGGTCATGGCCATGAGCTGCGGTGCCTTGGCGCCACGGCTGAAGTTGGCACAAGGCACCCATTCAGAGCCATCGGCCTTGGACTGCTCATGGGCGACCGCCCAAATGCGATCCCCGGGCATGGTCTGCCCGGGGGTGAATGCTGCCTGCTGCACCGCCTCTCGGCCGTGGCTCTTCATGGGATGCCGCCAGAGGCTGATGACGAAGCCGGTCATTTCTGATCTGGTTTCGGCGACTTCTTGAACGACGACTTGATGTTGCCAAAGACGTCAGGCTTGTAGCCCTGGCTGCGCATGATCAGATACTGCTGCGTGAACGTGATCGTGTTGTTTGCAATCCAGTAGACCACCAGGCCGCTGGCAAAGCTGCCCAGCATGAACATGAACACCCATGGCATCCAGGCAAAGATCATTTGCTGCGTCGGGTCGGTGGGCGCCGGATTAAGCTTCTGTTGCAGCCACATCGAGATACCCAACAGCAACGGCAGGATACCGATGAAGATCAGCGCCATGATCGATTCTGGCGCCGGGCCACCCCAGGGCAGCCAGCCAAAGCCGTTCATGATCGAGGTCGGATCCGGCATGCTGAGGTCTTGGAACGGGCCAAACCATGGGGCTTGGCGGAGTTCGATGGTGACAAAGATCACTTTGTAGAGCGAGAAGAAGATCGGGATCTGCAAGAGGATCGGCAGACAGCCCGCAGCGGGGTTCACCTTTTCCTTCTTGTAGAGTTCCATCATGCCTTGCTGCATCTTCTGGCGGTCGTCACCAGCGGCCTCTTTCAAGGCCTCCATCTGCGGCTGCAGTTCCTTCATCTTCGCCATCGAGACGTAGGACTTGTAGGCCAGCGGGAAAAGGATGGCCTTGATGATCAATGTCAGACCAACGATCGACCAACCCATGTTTCCGATCAGCTTGTTGATTTCGTGCAGAAGCCAGAAGATCGGCTTGGTCAGGAAGAAAAACCAGCCCCAGTCGATGCTGTCGATGTAGCCTTCGATGCCGGTGCGCTCGTAGTTGCGAATGGTTTCCCATTCCTTGGCACCGGCAAACAGACGGGTCGAAACGGCGGCGGTTTCACCATCTGCAACGGTCAGCGTCGGCAGGACTGTTTCGGTCTGATAGATCTTACGGCGGTCATCATATTTGGCGGCAGCTTTGAACTTGCTGCCGGGTTCCGGGATCAGTGTTGTCATCCAGTAATGGTCTGTAAATCCGATCCAGCCGTTTTCCTGAACTTGAAACACCTCGGCCTGCGCGCCCTCATTCGGGTCGACGTCAAAGTCGCGCACATTGCTGTATGAAATCTCAGCCAAAGTGCCATCAGTCATGCCGACGACGCCTTCGTGAAGGATGAAAAAGCCCTTGAGACCCGGCAGGTCGGCGTCTTCGCCCGTGCCGTGGCGCGCCAGGATTCCATAAGGTGCCATGCTTGCGGTAGAGCCGGAATTGTTGGTGACCGATTGCGTGACCGAGAACATGTAGTTGTCATCGACCGAGATCTCGCGGCGGAAGGTCAGGCCATTGGGGCTCTGCCATGCCAGCGTGATCGGGGTGTCGACCGTCAATGTGGTCCCTTTTTCAAGGGTCCAATTGGTGTTGGCGCCGGGAACATCATCGCCCGCGACACCCGATCCGGGGGCCCAGCCATAGAGCGCATAATACGCCGATTCCGAACCCAAGGGATACAGAACCTTTTCGATCGGCGAGTCCGGTTCGATCGAAACGCGATAATCCTTGAGCGACAGGTCATCGATACGACCGCCCTTGAGCGAGACGCTGCCGGTCAGGCGCGGGGTGTCGATATCGATCCGCGGTGCTTCGGCGGCGTCCTCGGCCTCTGCTTCGACAGGGCCCGTGGTTGTCGCATCTGCGGCCGATGGGGCTGTGGCGACTGACCCTTCGGTTGCCGTGATTGTTGCGTCTTGGGTCGGGGTGCTGGGCTCTGGCGGTGGGAACAACACAAACCAAACCAGGATCACGAGAAAGCTGAGCGCGGTTGCGAGGATGAGATTCTTGTTCTGATCGTCCATCGGGGACAGCCACCTTGTGCGTTATGAGACAAGGGAGGGTTCAACAGAGTGCAGGTCAAAAGGTCAAGCGGAATCACGTCGCATCCGGGGGTAAATCAGGATGAAACCCGTTGATGTGAGCCTGTTTCAGCCTGTTTCGCGTCCAATGCGCGGTGCATCCTGCAGTTTCGCCTGGTGTGCGGCAATCCAATCCAATGTCTGATCAAAGGGCATGGGCTTGCCGATGCCAAAGCCTTGGACATGATCGCATCCAAGTTGAGCAAGCAGCGCATGTTCTCCGACCGTCTCGACCCCTTCGGCCAAGGTTTCCAGCTCCAACCGTTCCGCCATTGTCAGGATCGCACCGATCAGGCGCTGTTGCTCGGGGTCGCGGTCGGCCTTCATGACAAAGGATCGATCAATTTTGATCCGAGTGATCGCAAACCGGCGGATGGACGCGATCGAGGCGTGACCGGTGCCAAAGTCATCAAGGTCAATGCGGCATCCCAAAGCTCCCAGACCTGCAACATTGCGGGTAATGATGTCGTCAGGCGTGTTGCTGAATACGGTTTCCAAGATTTCGACGGACAGGCGGTCTGGCGTCAATTCGAACCGATCCAACTCCCACCGAATTTTTTCAACAAGCTCTGGGTTGCACAATTCGTCCGAGGCAAAGTTGACGCCAACTCTTGGAACATCAACCCCTGCGCCATCCCAAGCCTTGAGTGCAGTCAACGCGTGATAGAGCATGACCTGGCCCAAGCGCTCCAGCAGTCCATTCTGTTCGATCAATGGCAGAAACTTGTCCGGGGTCAGAACGCCGCGCACAGGATGTGTCCAACGCGCCAGAGCCTCAAATCCGGTTACGCGACCTGTGTCTGTCGAAATCTGCGGCTGATACCAAGGCTGGATCTGACCATTTTCCAAGGCGCTGACCAGTTCCGACCGTAGATCATTGTCCAACGATGTGCGTTTCTGCATATCCGGCGAAAACGCACGTATGGTCGATGGGCCACAGGCCTTGGCTTCGAGCAAAGCAATCTTTGCTGCGTCAAGCCATTCCAGTGCTTCGGTTCCTGGCGCACGAGACTGCTGGCAAAAGCCGATAGAGCAGGAAACGTAGACGGAACTGCCGTCAACTGAGATTGGATCTTCAACGGCGCTTTGGATGCGTCCGGCCAGTTGTATGCACAGCTCGAGATCCAGTTGCGGAACGGGGGAGAGGCACACCGCAAAAGTACCATCTTCAAGGCGGGCAACGGTATCCTGATCGCGCACAGCAGATAAAATGCGCTCTCCGATACGTTGCGCCACCAAATCCCGTGACGCGTTCCCCAGACGCTCCGACAATTCCTTGAACTCATCGACTTCGATCAGGAAGTTGGCGGACTTTAGGCCGGTGGTCTTGGCTTGCGAAAAAGTACCTTCGACAGCGCGTATGAACTCATCGCGCAGAACAAAGCCAGTTAAGCGATCGCGCGGTTCGTTCGTTTCGGCAGGCCATTTGCCCAAGGCTCCTGCAAAGGCGAACAAAAGTGGCAGGGCCAGAGACACGAACATCAATGCGGCTTCGCCACCGACCCAATAGGCACCAAGCGTTATGGCCGGAAGGAAGGCGAGAATCGGGGGCCCCATCAATATCGGCAACGCCTGGGAACGGAGTTGGGAAATATACTGCAAAATCCGCATGTTACTGGTCGGGCCTTTCGCTGGGGGCTCATTCTGACACAGGAAGAACCCTAGGAAAGCAGTCTGACCCAGACGTTAACGCAACACCGGAATTTCCGAGGAATTTTCAGAAATTTTTTCTTCCGCGCGCATCAGGCCCGCAAAATCAAAGAGCTTGGGGTCCAGCAGGTGCGAGGGGCGGGCATTCATCAGCGCGCGGAACATGACCTGGCGGCGACCGGGGGAGTTTGCCTCCCACCCATCCAGAATCTGCTTCACCTGCTGACGCTGCAAACCGTCCTGAGACCCACAGAGATCGCACGGAATGATGGGATAGTTCATCGCTGTCGCGAACTTCTCGCAATCGGCCTCGGCCACATGCGCCAAGGGGCGATAGACAAACAGATCACCCTCTTCATTCACCAGCTTGGGCGGCATCGTCGCCAGGCGCCCGCCGTGGAAGAGGTTCATGAAAAACGTCTCGAGGATATCATCGCGATGATGTCCCAGCACCACGGCCGAACAGCCCTCTTCCCGTGCAATTCGGTAGAGATTTCCGCGCCTTAGACGCGAACATAGCGCGCAAAACGTCCGTCCCTGAGGGACCTTGTCCATGACGACGGAATAGGTGTCCTGATACTCGATCCGATGCGGAACGCCCATTTTCTCAAGGAATTCGGGCAGTACAGTTGCCGGAAAACCGGGCTGACCCTGATCCAGATTGCAGGCCAGAATCTCGACCGGCAAAAGCCCGCGCCACTGCAATTCATGCAGCACGGCCAGCAGGGTATAGCTGTCCTTGCCGCCCGACAGGCACACCAGCCAGCGGGCGCCGCGTTCGATCATGCCATATTGTTCGATGGCCTCACGCGTATAGCGGACAATCCGTTTGCGCAGCTTCTTGAACTCGGTGGTCGAGGGCGCGCCGGCAAAAAGCGGGTGGATTTCTGTATCATCGTCGAGCATTCACGCGGCTTACCCGAGTTGCGCCAACCGGGCAAGACCCGCGCGGTGCGTCAAGGTTCATGGGCAACGCACGGTCCGTTACCCCCCTGATTCTGCCCTGTGACATGCGTGCACTACCCGTGCACAGGGCGTGCACCGGCAATGCAACTTTCGCGCTGTTAATCTTTGCTAACGTTCCCGCAACATTCGCAGGAGGGGGCGTCGGTTTCAGAGTTGGGATCGGGCACGGGATCATAGCCGCTGCTGCCCCAGGGATGACACCGCCCGATACGCCGCGCGGCCAGAAGGCTGCCTTTGATGGCGCCATGTTTCTCCAGCGCCTCCATCGCATAGGCCGAGCAGGTCGGCTGATAGCGACAGTTGAAGCCCACCCAGGGGCTGAAGATCAGCCGATAGGCCCGTACGGGCAGGGCAACGATATGGGCAAGCGGAGTCATGCGCGGACCATAGGGGGAAATGGGGGGCGGGGGAAGGTGGGCGCGCTGATTGGTCGTGGGTCGCCCTTCGTTGTTGGACCAACTGTCTAGGAAGGTTCATTTTGAAATATCCAGTGATCGGACCTTGCCCTACTTTTGTGCGCAGCCGCGAAAGGCCGCATAGAGCCCATAGTCACCGATGCTGCGCTGTGCATGAATGTCTCGAAAGCGCAGGAAACGGACGAAATTGCTGTTTGCTGCGGGTGCGCCAAGATCAGCTTTTGGGTAATGTCACCACCAAAAATGGTCTATTCTGCCCCAGACAAAACCCCTTGGCCAGAACCCATCAGTAGCATCCTTACACCGGGCAAAAAGCTTGGTTCTTGGCCGCAGAGGCAAAAGACCCTTCATATCGCCTATGCCGTCCTGCGCGACCAAGCGCAGGCGTGAAAGTGAGATGGGTGACCGTCCAGAGTTGACGAGTGCGCGTCTGGCGGCCACTATTTGATCCCTATCCTCAGCTACCGCCAGAAGATGCACTCGCAGAAACCCTTCAGCGGCTGACCGTAGATCCCTGTTGGAAGAACTGGGCGACCACAGAACCTGCAGCGCTCGATTTCCCTTGTGTTCTCGATTTCCATGGTCTTCACGTCCTTTCTTTTTCGACCGTTCCGGACTTGCGCACCCGGTTTTCCGGGATGTTCAAATCTCAGGGAACCAAGGCGATTCCTGCGTCTGATCGTAGTCCGGCATGTCCGAGGGGACTTCAGGGAAGGACCAGCCGGGAAAGCCGTAGTCTGGCTCCGAATCCCTGCGATGGCGCGGGGCGACAAATACGGCATGGGGCATTTCGTAGGTGGTTTGGGGCACGTTGGGCATGATTCTATCCTTTCGCTTGCACCGTCCGAGAAGCGCCTCGAACAAGCTCAGGATAAGTTTCGTGGTGATGACAACCCATCGGCCAAGGGCGACAAAACTACATCCAGACCTACGGTGTCCCGACAAACCGCGGCACAAACCGACAGTTCATTTCCACGATTTGTCCGAGCCAAACCGGATTGGCGATCAGGCATCGCGAACGATTCTGATGCCGCGCGCTGCCAACGCGGAGGTGTCGAAGTCGTCAAGCCGTCCCACCTCCACTAGCGCGGATCTCGGCATATCCATCAAGGCCCTCAGGTCTCGAACCGGCAGTTCAGCGATGGACAATTTCTCCAGCCGCGCCATCCCGGACAGTGGCGACAGGTCGGTCACGGGCGTTTTGCTCAGGTCCAGCGTGGTCAGCCCCGCCATACCTGACAGCGGCGACAGGTCGGTCACGGGCGTTTCGCTCAGGTCCAGCGTGGTAAGCCCCGCCATCCCTGAAAGCGGCGACAGGTCGGTCATGGGCGTTTTGCTCAGGTCCAGCGTGGTCAGCTCCGCCATCCCTGACAGCGGCGACAGGTCGGTCACGGGCGTTTTGCTCAGGTCCAGCGTGGTCAGCTCCGCCATCCCTGACAGCGGCGACAGGTCGGTCACGGGCGTTTCGCTCAGGTCCAACGCCGTCAACTTCGTCATCCCGGACAGTGGCGACAGGTCGGTCACGTGCGAGCCGCTCAGGTCCAGCGTGGTAAGCCCCGCGATCCCGGACAGCGGCGACAGGTCGGTCACGTCCGAAAAGCTCAGGTCCAGCGCTGTCAGCTTCGTCATACCAGACAGGGGCGACAGGTCACTCACGTGCGTGCGGCTCAGGTCCAGCGTGGTCAGCCCCGCCTTCCCTGACAGCGGCGACAGGTCGGTCACGTCCGAAAGGCTCAGGTCCAGCGCTGTCAGCTTCGTCATACCGGACAGTGGCGACAGGTCACTCACGTGCGAGCCGCTCAGGTCCAGCGTGGTCAGCCCCGCCATCCCGGCCAGCGGAGACAGGTCGGTCACGTCTTTGCCGCTCATGCGCAGCGTGGTCAACCCTGTCATCCCGGATAGTGGCGGCAGGTCGGTCGAGACCTGCCCAAACAAGTCCAGGTGGGTTAGCTTAGGTAGGTTGAACAGGGGTGAGAAATCCCTCACGGGTGTCATATCGGTGGAGAGAGTAGTAAGCCTTGTCAAGCCAGCTAGAGGCGACAGGTCGGACACACGGGTTTGCTCAAGGTGCAGTACAGTCAGCCCCTTTAGCTCCGACAGTGGCGACAGGTCGGACACTGGGGTGCCCTCTAGTTTCAGTGTAGTCAAGCTCTTCAGCTCGGCCAGCGGAGTCAGGTTGGATACGGGTGTACCGGTAAGGACAAGATTGCTCACCCCCCTTAGCCCGGACAGCGGCCCCAGGTCGGTTACGTCTATGCCATGCAAGCTCAGTGTGGCCAGCCCGATCAGCCCTGCCAACGGCGATAGGTCCGAAACGTACGTGAAGTCTAGCTTAAGCGCTATCAGCCCCGCCATCCCGGACAGTGGCGACAGGTCGCTCACGTGCGTGTCGCTCAGGTCCAGCGTGGTCAGCCCCGCCATCCCGGACAGCGGCGACAGGTCGGTCACTGGCGTGCGGGAAAGTTTGATTTCTTTTAGGGTCGATGCTTCAAGGATTGAACCCGGGATCGCATCAATCTCCAACTTTGACAGGTCCAGTTTGGTTAGTCGCAGGCGCACAGCTCGGGCAATTCGGCGCTGTGCTTCTGCCTGGGGATCACTCAGCGGCTGTTCATCATCGTCGATTTCTGCCGCTTCCGGCTTAAGGGTCGCATCGTTGATGATGGGATGTAGAACCTCCGCCCCAGACGCCCGTAATAGGGCAGCCTGGTTTGACGTCATCTTCACGCGCAGCAGGGTGGCACCGCGAAAGGAAAGGCCGTCAACCGTCCAACCCGTGATATCGATGTCCGTGAGCTCCGCCCACTCGAAGGTTCTGGCCAGATCGACATCCAAGGCGCGCAATGCCTGCGGTAGGTCCGGTGAGCCTATTGCCTTGTCGAGAGCCTGAAACCGCCGCTCCAGTTCCGGTGGTGCCTGAATTGCTTTAGACATACCCAAAGATCCGGGTCATTTACTCGGCCTCAGTTCCAGGGTCGGCTCGGAAGCAATGTACTGACTCGGCCCTTTCAACTCAGTGCTTGATCTGGCCAACGGAGTATGCTCCGGAAATGCACTCTGCTCGATCAAGAACTCGCGGAGCAGGGCGCCCCGAACATTTGCCTTGAGGCGCTCTACATCGTTCTCGATCGGTTCCGTCTGGGTAATCCGGACAGAGGATTGAGGTGCAAGCAGGGTCCACTCAATCTCAGTATCTTCGGCGGCGTTGACCGTGAACCAAGGCTGGATCGGTTGGATCAGAAGCCCCCCGAAGCTGTGGTGTATTTCGGTTGCTCCATCTTTTGGCGCCACGTCCAACGAGAACAGGTCACCGTCGCGTACTGGGACGGCAACGGCCACGAGCACGTTCTTGAATTCAAGATGCTCTTGCCTGGGGATGAACCATCCGTCGGTGATCCGATTGCGGTCTGAGGGCATTCCCTTAGCGACCCGCACCGACAATCTCACATTGAATGTCGCCATTTGAAAGGTCGGCTTCAGTGCCTCGCCTGTCTTTCTATCCGTATACTCAATCGTGACGGTCGGCTTGAGGACGGAAACCGGATCAGGGGAAAGGTCGTATACCTGCACACCGGACGGGTCATTCGACCGCAGTTCTTTCTTGAACTCGACACGATATTCGGCTAGCCGCCCCTGCAAAATCGGGCTGAACACGCGTCCTGCCGAAATATCAACGTGGTAGAGCAAATAAATTGCCGCGACGATGCGATAGTCCATCGGCTTCTGTGTTGCGGTCAGTCCACGCCAGCCAAGGACCGTCGAGCGGTGTACGGCATTCTTAGGCACTCTGGCGTATTTCGCCTTGTAGTGAGCGAGATCGTAGTTTCGAATCAGCTCTAGAATTTTTGTGGATATTTCGGTTGCTATCCCGTTGTCTCTCTTGCCCGCCGCCGCTTGATCGTCCAGCACTGCGCGGAGTTTACAAGTGTCAACAGTAAGAAGTTCCGGAACAAAAGGCTCTTGCTTCGCGCCATGCGTACCAAGCGCACCACGCCACCGGTTGGTCGGTCGTGTCTCTTTCCTTTCGTCTTTCATGGTAACAGACACCCTCAAGGTTGAGTTGATTTCATATCATAACTAAACGTCTTTTGTCTGTAGACCCCTGAGAATGCGGCGCCCCGGACATGGGGCGCCGCTCGATGACACTCGCCCGTCTTGGTCGGCGTTTGGCGGTCATCCGTCCTACCGGTCGTGCAGGAAGGCCTTGGAGCGCCAATCCCGACCATGTCGCTCAGGGTCAGTCATCGTATTCTACCGGGGTCCAGATGTCGAAGATGGCGTCGATGATGCCATCCTGCTTCTCATGGACGCCAGTGTCGGGGTTCGTTCGATGCGTCGACATATCCCTACTCCTCGTCTCCGGTGAAGCGGCCCTACACCGTGCGGCTGGCGAACCCACCTTCGCCTTGGCGTCCAGGGCGTCGTCCCTGTACGCCTCTTTTTTCTCGCGAGACACGCCGACAGCCAACCTTTCTTGCCGACAGCGTCTGGCTTCGGGGCCCAACTTGCCGACAATTAGACTGAATTTCCGACAATGTTCTCGGTGTGCAAGACGACGGTAGCCGTCCAGCCTGGCCGCCTGGAGTTCCAACGTCAGGGCAGCAGATCGTCCACCTTGGTGATCTTATAGCTCGGGATCCGGGCGAGGTAGTAGTAAAGCGCGTGAAGCTGCAGGCGCAAAAAAGCCGCTGCCGGATAAAGTCTCTCGATGTTAATCCATGTGCCTGAAACGGTCGTTCTTGAACTACGGCGAGCTACATATCGGAATTCATGGAAAACCTGCGACACAAGCCCTTGGCAAAACACCCTTGATTTTGTCACGTTCTTGGCTGCACTCCGCATAGCGGACGTTCGCGTGCAGCGCAGCATTCGGTCGTCTTGGGCTGGGAGCGGTCATTGCCACTCAAAAGTCGAACGGCAGTTTTGTCCGCAAAGGGGACATTGGGGTCGAAGGGCGTCAAGGCCGACTTGGTCGCAGCCATTGTTCTGGGCATAGTGCCAGATAACAAGGGCTTGGGTATCTCGGGATCATGGCAGAGCAGACGGACAAGCAGGCGGTGTTCCTGACGGGCGGGTTGATGCGGCATGTGGTGCGCATGTCGCTCACCACGAGCGTTGGCCTGATGGCGATCTTTGCGGTCGATTTCGTCGACATGATCTTTATCTCGATGCTGGGCAATGACGCTTTGGCCGCGGCTGTGGGCTATGCCGGGACGCTGTTGTTTTTCACCAATGCGTTCAACATCGGGCTGTCGATTGCGGCTGGCGCCTTGGTGGCGCGCGAGCTGGGGGCGGGGCGGGCTGATCAGGCGCGCAACTATGCCTCAAGCGTGGCGGTCTGGGGGGTGATCTGCGGGTTGGTGGTGTCGGCTTTGGTGCTGGCGAACGTGAAATTCATGCTGTCTCTGCTGGGGGCCGAGGGCGAGGTTTTGCGCCTGGCGGCGCGGTATGTCTCGATCATCCTGCCGACGATGTGGGTGATGGCCGCTGCGATGACCAGCATGGCGGTGTTGCGGGCGCACGGGGATGCGCGGCGGTCGATGATGGCGACGATCTATGGCGGGTTGGTGAATGCGGTGCTGGACCCAGTGTTGATCTTTGCGGTGGGTCTGGGGCTGGACGGAGCGGCGGTGGCCTCGGTCCTGGCGCGCATCACGATGCTGGTGGCGACATTTCTGCCTGCCTTGCGGGTGCACCGGGGGTTTGCGCGCCCCTCGCCCGGACAGGTGGTACGGGATTTCGGGGCGGTGCGAGGTATTGCGGTGCCTGCGATCCTGACCAATGTGGCGACGCCGCTGGGCAACGCCATCGTGGTGCGTGAGATTGCGCAGTATGGCACGGATGCGGTGGCGGGGATGGCCGTCATAGGTCGGCTGTTGCCGGTTGCGTTTTCAGTGATCTTTGCGTTGTCGGGCGCGATTGGTCCGATCATAGGTCAGAATTTTGGCGCCGGACACTTCGACCGCGTGCGGGCCGCGTTCCGGGCGGGGGTGCAGTTTACAGGTATATATGTGCTTTTGATGGCGGCCGTTCTGTTCCTGTTGCGCGAACCGATCGCGGATGTGTTCGATGCGCAGGGCGAGACGCGGGAGCTGATCTATCTGTTCTGCGGTCCGCTGGCCTTGGCGTCGTTTTTCAACGGGGTCATTTTCGTGACCAATGCAAGTTTCAACAACCTTGGCCATCCGGTCTATTCGACGTGGATCAACTGGGGGCGTCACACCCTTGGCACTTGGGTGTTCGTGATGATCGGTTCGCATCTGGGCGGCGCGTCAGGGGTGCTGTTGGGCCAGGCGTTTGGTGGCGTTTTGTTTGCCGGTATCGCGTGGCTGCTTGTCGGGCGCGTGGTGTCAGACTTGTCCCGCCCTGTGGACGCCGAACCGTTTTCCGAGCAAAGGCGGTTGCATTCGCTGTTTGGGCGACGGGGGTGGTAGCTTTTACCTGTGGAGCTTGCGCAGGGCGTATTCCAGATCGCTGATCAAGAGTGGGAAGGGACGGGCGATCGTGTCGGCCTTTTTGCCGATCAGCACATAGTCCCATCCGGGTTTGCCCTGGGTCAGAAGCACGGCACGGGCGGCTTCGCGCAGGCGGCGCTTGGCGCGGTTACGGGCGACCGCGTTGCCGACCTTTTTTGAACAGGTAAAGCCGATGCGGATGCCCTCTGCTTCGCCTTCAGGTCGCTTGCGGGCCTGGAGCAGCATGGAGGATGTGCCCTGTTTGCGGGCGCGGGCAGCTTTGAGAAAGTCGGCGCGTTTGGCCAGGACCTGCATTTGTCCACTGGTGGCTGGACAAACGGAAACCGCCGGGGGCCTGTTCCCTTGGCTCGACGAGCCAGTCATGGGGGCCTCCGGCGGTGTCATGTTCTGCTGAACAGTGTCGGTGAGCTTATGCGCTCAGCGACTTGCGACCGCGTGCGCGGCGTGCGTTCAGGATCTTGCGGCCGGCTTTGGTGGCCATGCGCGCGCGGAAACCGTGGCGGCGTTTGCGAACCAGGTTCGAAGGCTGATAGGTGCGTTTCATCGCTCCGTCTCCAATCTATTGTATCGGTCGGGTGCGGTGCAGATTCGCCCGCCCGGTGTATTCGAAGCCCGTCCTTTACGGGTGAAAGGCGGGCAAGTCAAACCCCTGTCCGGGGATTTCCGCGCCTTTTGCAACAAATTTTGGCCGAGTACCAGTGCAATGATTTCAGTTTTGCAGGTTTTGGCGACATTCTCTCACGAAACGGGGCGTCATGATCAACGGCGCGTGAGGTGACTGTTGCTGAGGGCACATAAACCGCATGTTTAGGGCACGTAAGCGAACAGACACATGCCCCAACCATCGGATCACAAGATGACTGACACCGCCCCTGCCGCAAAGGCTGGATTAAGCCGCCATATCCCGCTGCTGGTGATTCTTGCCGTGGCGGTCATTGGGTTCTTTACGCTGCGCGATTACCTGAGCTTTGAGACACTGCGCGACAATCGCGAGGCGCTGTTGGCGTATCGGGATGCCCACTATGGGACCTTGGCGGCGATTTTTGTGGCGGCCTACGTGGTGATCGTGGCCTTTTCCCTGCCCGGTGCGGCAGTGGCGTCGATGACGGGCGGTTTCCTGTTTGGGCTGGCCGTGGGCACGGGGTTGAATGTGGTGTCGGCCACCATCGGCGCCTCGGCCATCTTTTGGGCGGCGCGTTTGGGGCTGGGCAATACGCTGACGGCCAAGCTGGAAACCTCTGAAGGGACGATCCGCAAGCTGAAGGACGGGCTGCGCGAGAATGAGATCTCGGTCCTGTTCCTGCTACGGCTGGTGCCTGCGGTGCCGTTCTTTGTGGCCAATCTGGTACCTGCGCTGGTGGGGGTGAAGTTTTCCAACTATCTGTTTACCACGGCGCTGGGCATCATTCCGGGCGCCATCGTATTCACCTGGATCGGGGTTGGCCTGGGCGGCGTGTTTGATCGGGGCGAGACGCCGGATCTGTCGCTGCTGTGGGAGCCTTTTGTGATCGGGCCGATTGTGGGCCTGTGCGTGCTGGCGGCCCTGCCGATTGTCGTTAAAACCTTGCGTGCCAAGAAAGAGATGTAAGCCGTGAAAGAGATCAAGACGGATATTCTGGTCATCGGGGCCGGGTCGGGCGGGCTGTCGGTATCTGCCGGAGCCAGCCAGATGGGCGCGGATGTGACCCTGCTGGAGGGGCACAAGATGGGCGGCGATTGCCTGAACTTTGGCTGCGTGCCGTCAAAGGCGTTGATAGCAAGCGGCAAGGCGGCCTGGGGTCAGGCGCATGCGGCCAAATATGGCGTGGCAGATGTGGTGCCCAGTGTCGACTATGCGGCGGCCAAGGATCATGTGCATGATGTGATTGCGCAGATTGCTCCGGTGGACAGCCAGGAGCGGTTCGAAGGCTTTGGCGTACGCGTCATTCGGGAGTATGGCGAATTTGTCTCTCCGACTCAGGTCAAGGCGGGTGACACTCTGATCACCGCGCGGCGGGTGGTGATCGCCACCGGCTCGTCCCCTTTGGTGCCGCCGATCCCGGGGCTGGATGCTGTGCCGTTTGAGACCAACGAGACGATCTTTGATCTGCGGGAAAAGCCCGAGCATCTGTTGATCGTGGGCGGTGGCCCCATCGGGATGGAGATGGCGCAGGCGCATATTCGCCTTGGCTGCAAGGTGACTGTGATCGAAGGCGCAAAAGCGCTGGGCAAGGATGATCCCGAAGCAGCTGCCGTGGTGCTGGATGCGCTGCGAGCCGAGGGGATCGAGATTGCCGAGGACGCGCTGGCCGCGCAGATCCGGGGAGAGGCGGGCGCGATTGAGATTGCGACGCAGGATGGCCGCATCTTCAAGGGCTCACACCTGCTGATGGCGGTGGGGCGCAAGGCCAATATCGACAAGCTGAATTTGCAAGCGGCGGGCATCGAGACGACGCGCTCAGGCGTCAAGGTGGATGACAGCCTGAAGACCTCCAACCGCAAGGTTTACGCCATCGGTGACGTCGCAGGCGGGCTGCAGTTTACCCATGTGGCGGGGTATCAGGCGGGGGTCATAATCCGCTCGGCCCTGTTTGGGCTGCCTGCCAAGGCCAAGACCAACCACATCCCGTGGGCCACCTATACGGACCCCGAACTGTCGCAGGTCGGGCTGACCGAGGCGCAGGCGCGCGAGGCGCATGGCGACAAGCTGGAGGTGGCGCGGTTTGATTATCACCACAACGATCGCGCCATTGCCGAGCGCAAGACCACCGGTTTCATCAAGGTGATGGTGGTCAAGGGGCGGCCCGTGGGGGTCACCATTGTGGGCCATCAGGCGGGCGAATTGATCGCATTGTGGTCGCTGGCGCTGGCCAATAACCTGAAGATGGGGCAGGTTGCCGCCATGGTCGCGCCGTATCCGACGATTGGCGAGGTCAACAAGCGGGCTGCGGGGGCCTATTTCACGCCCCGTCTGTTTGAGAATCAAACGGTTAAACGTGTGGTCAGGTTCGTCCAGAAGTGGCTCCCCTGACCGGGAAAGGACCTTGATGCTGAACTCGCTTTCGGGCCGGTTTCTGATCCTGACAACGGTCTTCGTGATGTTGGCCGAGGTCCTGATTTTTGTCCCGTCGATCGCGCGCTTTCGCGAGGATTATCTGCTGAACCGGTTGGAGCGGGCGCAGATCGCCTCGCTCGCGTTGTTGGCGGATGACATGCTTGAGGCCAAGCTTGAGGCCGAGCTGCTGGAAAACGCGGGCGTGTTCAACGTGGTGCTCAGGCGGGACGAGGTGCGGCAGCTGATGCTGTCGTCGCCCATTCCGGACGAGATCAGCGAGACCTATGATCTGCGGATGGCGGGGCCGATGGTTCTGATGCGGGATGCGATGGTGCGGCTGTTCAGCCCTGACAATCAGATCATCCGCGTGATTGGCGCTCCGGTGCGGGAGGCCGGGTTGTTGATCGAGGTGACGATGGAGACCGGGCCGCTGCGGGCGGCGATGATCGACTATGGTCTGCGCATCCTGATGCTGTCGGCGGTGATTTCTGTCATCACGGCGTTTCTGCTGTTTCTGGCCGTGCGCGTGGTGCTGGTGCGTCCGATCAAGGGCGTGGTCGACACGATGCAGCGCTATGCGCTGGCGCCCGAGGATGCGCGCGGGGTGATCCAACCCAATGCGGGCGTGACCGAACTGCGCGAGGCGGAAGAGGCGCTATTGATGCTGCAGACCGAGCTGACGCAGGCGTTGAAACAGCGCGAGCGTTTGGCGCAGCTGGGCGGGGCCGTGGCCAAGGTGAGCCATGATCTGCGCAACATCCTGACCTCGGCCCAGTTGTTCACAGACCGGATCGAGGGCAGCGAGGATCCGCTGGTACGGCGGATGGCGCCCAAGCTGGTGAACTCGATCACGCGGGCGGTGTCGTTGTGCGAGGGCACGCTGGCCTTTGGCCGGGCCGAGGAACCGGCGCCGACGCTGACCATGGTGCCGCTGGCCAGTGTCATAGACGATGTGGTCGCCAGCGAGCAGTTGGCGATCGCCGATGCCTGTGTGCAGATCACCAACGAGATCCCCGAGGATCTGGTGGTGCGTGCCGATCCCGAGCAGATGTTCCGGGTGGTGATGAATCTGGTGCGCAACGCGCGTCAGGCGCTGGTGGCGTCGAACAAACCGGGACAGATCACCGTGACAGCGGGAGAGCGGGATGACACCTGGTGGATCGAGGTGCGCGACACCGGACCGGGCCTGCCCCCCAAGGCGCAAGAGAATCTGTTCACCCCGTTCCAGGGTGGCGTACGCAAGGGTGGCACGGGTCTGGGTCTGGCGATTTCCGAGGAATTGGTACGCGGGCACGGCGGAACACTGATGCTCAAGCACACCGGACCCGAGGGAACCACCTTTGAAATATGCCTTCCGCGGGGCGATGGAACTTTTTGAAGATTTTTTGACGAATCCGCTTGCGCCCCCCGAACGCTAGGACTAAATACCGCCTCACCAACGCGGACCGATAGCTCAGCTGGATAGAGTACTTGACTACGAATCAAGGGGTCGGGGGTTCGAATCCTCCTCGGTCCGCCACTTGGTAAATCCCCCTAAATTCAAGATGTTAGATCTTCTCACCTTTCGTGGTTTGATGAACTAAACAGCTTTGGCCTGTTTCGGCCTTCCAAAAGCAATTCCTTTTGGTCCGCTGTCCATTGAGCTTCGCTTCATCAACGGATTCGTGGTCGTACGGCGCCACCTTTGAGCGTGTGATCGGGCCCGTCACGAGCGGATTGCAGGTGAAGTGAACACCTTGAGGCCGCATCGCTTCCATCGTCACGGGCCTGACCTTGGCCTATGCGCCGCTCAGCGGTTTGCTTGTGTCGGTGACGTATTCCGTGAACCGTCAGCTGTGACATCCCATTTGATAGCCAGGGGAAAAGCTGATCGATTCGACAACAAGGGGCGCCTTGGTAGCGCGCGCCATCAATACCAGTTTGCAGTGGGGCGCCGAAAACCTGGGACACTAAATGGACGATCAGACAGGGGTCAGCCTGCTCATAAATCCATTGTATCATTTTTGGGAAGAGGTTGACCGCAGGACTGACACCGCTCGGTTCCAGTTTGCATTTCGGCGTGAATCTGTTCGCGAATGTGGCCTGCAGCGCGGTAGGAGAGGCCCAGTTGTTTCCTCAGGGTTTCGATGTCCTTTTCATCCGCCTCGCAGATGTTTCCGTCTTCCAGGGCCACTCTGAACTGACGTTCCAGTTTGGCGCGACGTCGGTGCAACTGGTCGTTTAGGCCGCTGGCGATGATCCCTGCTGGCAAAGCGGCCATGCCAATTCCGATCACGGTAATCAAAGCCCCAAACACTTTGCCTGCCACCGTGATCGGCGTTACATCGCCGTACCCCACGGTTGTCAGGGTCGCCATGGCCCACCACATGGCTGCGGGAATGGACCCGAATGCGTCGGGTTGTGCGTTGTGCTCGGCAATCCAGGCGCCGCTGGCTGCAAAGATCAACATCAGCATCAGGATGAAGAAACCCGCAAAGAATGCTCCGGCTTCTTCCTCGAATACGGCAAACAGCATTCCAAGCGCGGGCGAGTAGCGGGTCAGTTTCAGCAAACGCAACATGCGGAACGTGCGCAGCAGGCGCAAATCCATCGGGAAGATCAGATAGAGCAACGTAGGCAGGATCGCCAAGAGATCGATAAGAGCCAGTGGCGATCTTACCCAGGCCAGGCGTGATTTGTAGTTCGGGTTTTCCGGCGCCACCCACAGACGCGCAGCGTATTCGGCTATGAATACGGTCAATGAAATCCCTTCGAACAGGTTCAGTGCAAAGTGCCATTGCGCATAGATGGAGGCGACGGTTTCAAGGATGACGGCGCCAACGTTCAGCGAGATCAGAACGATCAATGCGATCTCAAGCAGCCATGGGCCGGTTGCGCTCCGGTCCGGTCGCTCGAGCCACCAATAGAGTTTTGCGCGCAGGCTTTTGTTCCCGTGGGTCGCCTCAATCATGTCGGAACGTTGCCCAGGCTCGTGTCACCGGGATCACGAGTTGCGAGAACAGTGCGGTCCCCCAGATCAGGTTGCCGACCAGCGACGGCACATGCGGTACCACAAAGAAACAGGCGATGGCGGTGACAATGCCGAATACACGCACGTCCCAACGACCGAAATCGGATGCCAGACGATGCTCGATCACGTGGCGCAGCACCCAGAGCATCGCAATGTAGCCTGCTAGCCCAAAGCACCCAATGGCCGCGTATTCGGTTGGGTAAGGCTCCCAAAAGCCGACCTTGACCTCGGCGGCGAGCGCCACGCCAACCATCACACCGCAGAGCATCAGAACAAGATGAGCCAACCACCAGATCACAAGGGTCGAGACCTTTTTGTCCTTTGGCTTGGCGTTTCCGACAAAGTCGAAATAGAGCCAGCACATCACGAACATGGACACGCCACCGATCACAAAATTGACCAGCACATCTGGCGAAACCTTGTAGATACCTTTCTCAGAGAGGGTGACCACCAGTTTGAAGAACCCTTCTCCCAGCACGATCAGTGTCAGCAGGGCAAAGCGTTCTGCCATATGGCCAAGGCGCGGAACGAAGCGTTCGAACCGCAGAACCGTCATGCCGGGTATCATATAGATGGCCTGTGTCGCGACCATGGCGGCCCCAAAGACCCAAAAGGCAAGCGGTTTGGGAAAGAACGCGGTTATGGCAAAAATCACGGCAAAGATTGCGAAATTTCGAATCTGTTCGGATGCCATGGAATTGGCTGCCGCATTGACCCGCCGCGCTCGATAATAAAGTGCTGCGATCATGGCCCGGTTGGCCGCAAACCCCAACGCAAAGAAGACCCATCCCTTGCCGTCGATGGCCGGAATTGCGGCAGCCATGAACATCACGGTGCAGATCATCACCGACATGATCACCCGATGCCAGATGTCCGTGCTGACATAGATCGAGTTGAAGATGCTCAACTCACCCCAGGCGTACCAAAGCGTGACAAACACACCGGCAAAGGCAAGAAACCCATAGAAGTCCAGATGGTGCGACAGGTAGTTGCCCAGCAGGAAGATCGTGACAACGTGGATCAGGTCATAGAACAGTTCCGTCCAATGAACGTGGTCGTGCGCGTGATCCAGGTCCTGATGATGCTGCGGTCTGCGCCACATCGGGTGTTCATGAAGGGCCATCGAGCAAGTTACTCCTATCGAACGTAAAACGTTAAACACTGGTACAAAGATGCCTCTGACTGTGGCGCAGCCAAGGGCAATTCTGTTCTGAATACACTGTTACACTACAAAAAACGCGGTGGGCACCAAACCCTTGGTGCCGACCGGGGTTTTGACTGTCAGCGGTTAGTCCTTCTTGACGTCGCCCGCGAACCGCGCCGCGTTTTCCTTGGCAAAGGTGCTGGCATCGGCATTTGCATCCCAGAAATGCGGGTTTGCCTTGGGGATGGTCAGCGCCTTTTGCACCGCCGGGCGGGCGTCGATCCGGTCGAACCAGGCCTGAAGGTGCGGCAGGCCCTCAACACTGACACGGGCCCATACGTAGGCGCGCGCCCAGGGATAGATCATCATATCCGCGATGGTGTATTCCCCGGCCGCGATCCAGTCTTTGCCTTCAAGATGGGCATCCAGGACTTCAAGCAGGCGACGCGATTCATCGACATAGCGTTTGATCGAAAACGGCTCTTCATGCCCGTTCGGAGCGGCGATGTGCTGGAAATACATGGCTTGCCCCATCATGGGGCCGACATGACCGACCTGAAAGAACATCCATTGCATCACTTCGGACCGTTTGACCGGATCAGTTGGCAGAAACTTCCCGTATTTCTCGGCCAGATGCCAAAGGATCGCGCCGCTTTCGAAAATCGGCCGCCCTTCGGCCCGATCCTCGATCGTTGGGATTTTGCCATTGGGGTTAAGTTTCAGGTAGTCGGGCGCTTTTTGTTCCTGTTTAGAAAAGTCGATCGCGGTGAGGTCGTAGGGAACGCCTGCTTCCTCGAGAAAGATGACCGGCTTGTAGCCGTTCATGGTGGCGGCGGTGTAAAGGTGGATATCAGGCTGGGACATGGGCGACCTCGGCAAAAACAGTGTCCAAATGGGCGTCGAAGCGTTTGAAGTCCGCCTCGATCTCGGGGTTCTTCATGACATCAAAGGCCGCAAAGCTGGGCAACTGTTCCATGCCAAAGAATTTTGCGTTCAGATGTATTGGCCGCAGCAGATCATCGACGCTGCCGCCTGCAAAGAACGGCTCTGACGGGTCATTGAATGCTTCTTTGGGCGCGTTGAATGTCACGGATACCATGTATTTTGTGTCGGTCAGTGTTCCACCCATGCCGTAATTGGCTTTGGGTGCATCGGCTGTGCGGCCATCTCCGGCGCACAGGCGTCCGTCCATTCCGGCTGTGTAGACCTCGTCCATGTATTTCTTGAAAATCCATGGCGTTCCCATCCAGTTTACCGGAAACTGCATGATGACAACATCCGCCCAAACATGGGATTCAACTTCGGCGTTGATGTCATATTCGTCAGCGATGGTTGTCAGGCGCACTGTGTGGCCTTTGGCAGTAAGTGCCTCTCGCGCCTTTTGCGCGAGGCTGGCATTCAACCTGCCGGGGGCGAATTCATAGGGCTGCGTCCCGTTGATGATCAGAATGTTGCTCATATGTGTTTCCCGTGTTCCTTAAAACCGCAAAGCGCTTGACGCGCCGTTGCTCGGAGGTGAAGTTGTGTTCTCAAATATAGGAAAGCAACCAGTATACTTTTGGTAACCTACTTTCATCTCAACGGAGGTCTAGAATGCGCGCGCGGATCGAGAGCGATGCCAAGGGACGGCGGCAGGTTCATGAAGCCTGTGCAGAGCCTTGTGCGATTGAGCGCGGGATGCGGATCATCGGAGGGAAATGGACGGGATCCATCCTGTGGCACCTGAAGGATGGCCCTGTGCGGTTCAACGATCTTTCCCGTATGATTGGTGGGGCCAGCAAAAAGATGATCACCGAACGTTTGCGCCAACTTGAAGCTCAAGGGTTGGTGCGGCGCGAGGTCATGGATACAGCGCCTGTTTCGGTTCAGTATGAGATCACTGAATTTGGGTGCACCGCGCTTGCGTTTCTGGACGCGCTACGCGAGTGGAGCGAAAACTTGCCTCAAGATGTCTCAATGACTTAGCCGTTTGGTCCGCGAAACGGTGCAGACCAATCTCTTGGGGCAGGGGATCAGTGAGGATTTACAATCTCTGAGGCCAATTGCGTGCAATTTGCCTGCCGGGATTTGAGAAATCGCCTGAACAAAGTCAGCTCACCGTTGAAATGAAATCGTCACCAAAAGGGGGTAGTTGCCCTCTTTCAGGTTTCGCGGCGCTCTTGGCGGTTTGGCGCGTCTCGCCATAGATATTGCCGCTGCATCAAGCGTCGGGTTTTGAGAGCTTCGGGCCAAAGAAACACTTTGCAATTGACCCGAGGTATGAACGACAAGCTTCAACCGGACCTGGCCATTCCCCTTTTGCTTTCGTTTCTGGCGTTCGATGCGCGCCAGAATTTGGGCACCCCACCGCTTGCGCAGGCTGGCCTGCTTTTTGGTGTTGCCGGTCGTTTCTTGTGCAGCCCCACCCGTTCCGGAGGCTGCTTGCGCT
>NZ_JAGHRE010000007.1 GCF_017743935.1 Tropicibacter sp. R16_0 | reverse complement strand
CTTTAGTGCCACCCGAGCCTGAGCCCTTGGTGCCACCCGAGCCGGAACCCTTGGTGCCGCCCGAGCCGGAACCCTTGGTGCCGCCCGAGCCGGAACCCTTGGTGCCGCCCGAGCCGGAGCCCTTGGTGCCGCCTGAGCCGGAGCCCTTGGTGCCGCCGGAGCCGGAGCCCTTGGTGCCGCCGGAGCCGGAGCCCTTGGTGCCGCCGGAGCCGGAGCCCTTGGTGCCGCCGGAGCCGGAGCCTTTGGTGCCGCCCGAGCCAGAGCCCTTGGTGCCACCCGAGCCGGAACCTTTTGTGCCGCCCGAACCGGAACCTTTGGTGTCCGAATACTTGTCGCCCAGGGTCTTGTCATACCAATCATCCAGGCCGTCGCCTTCGACGCCACCGTTGTGATAGGCGTCCGACGTGCTCGCCCCGGAATTCACCGCGTCCGATTCCGTCAGCAGCTGAGCATCTGGCGAGTTCGTGTCGATCGCCACGCCGATGCTGTCCAGATCGATGTCAGCCAACGTCAGCGGGCCGTTGTTGGACCACAGTGTGAAGTTGATGTCATAGATCTCGTCACCAAACTCCTGATCGCCAGGGTTTTCGACCGTATCGCCAAACTCGAACGCCGCATCAAAGGGCGTCGGAACCATAAAGCCGTTTGCCAGCCCGGTGACCGAGTTGGCGTTGGCCTGATGACCGATCACGCCGCGTTCACCGTCAGACGGGAAGAAGTTGAGCGCGGCGACTTCGTTGTCGTCGGTCATGTTGAAGAAGAAACCGTCGATGTCACCTTCGGTGCCGTCATATTCGGTCGGGGACAGGCGGATGAACAGCTCGCCGCTGTCGAGAGCCGATATTTCAACCGTCACCTGCGGGTCTTCGCCAACCTCGAACGTGACCTTGGTCTTTTCGGGTTCGACCGGATCGGTCCCCTTGGTGCCCGAACCTTTGGTTCCACCCGAGCCTGAGCCCTTGGTTCCACCCGAACCGGAACCCTTGGTGCCGCCCGAGCCAGAGCCCTTTGTGCCGCCCGAACCGGAGCCTTTAGTGCCACCCGAGCCTGAGCCCTTGGTGCCACCCGAGCCGGAACCCTTGGTGCCGCCCGAGCCGGAACCCTTGGTGCCGCCCGAGCCGGAACCCTTGGTGCCGCCCGAGCCGGAACCCTTGGTGCCGCCTGAGCCGGAGCCCTTGGTGCCGCCGGAGCCGGAACCCTTGGTGCCACCCGAGCCGGAACCCTTGGTGCCACCTGAACCGGAGCCTTTGGTGCCGCCGGAGCCAGAGCCCTTGGTGTCACCGTACCCTGATCCGTACTTGCCATTGAGATAGGAGTCATACCAGTCGCAGAAGTCGTCACCTTCGACCCCGCCATTGTGATACGACTTGCTACCGCCGTATCCGTACCAATTCCAATAACTGTATCCCATGCGTATCACTCCCCCTATGGACGTGTGCATTTTTCCTGCCGCCAGAACCGCAATTGGCCCCCCAGTGCTTCTGGCAGCACGCTTTCATCGAATACCGGTCAGGTTATGGGCCGACGGCAATTCGGGCAATTTTGTGTCAACTTTCTGACAAATATGCCTTTGTATTGGCTGGAGATGGGAAACAATGACTACGCGGCTCGGTCAATTGATTGCCGATCACCGCCAATTGCGGCTCACCCTAGGTCAACTCTGCGGTCGAATCGGCAGGATGTGGTATCGGAACCTGACGTATTGCTTCCTCAGAATCGCCAAAGTCGCAGGGTATTCATTTGGCCATTCGAGCAATCCGGGCGCAGCTGCGTGCGTGATCAGATTATGAACGTGAGGTGTTATTGTGGCCAAGACTGACAACGACGATCGAATGAAGCGTATCGTGGAGACTGCCGAAGACCACTTTGGTCGCGCGGTTCTAAAGGTGACGGCGCCTGGCGGTGAAGGGCGGTCCAGCTTTCGCCTGCACTTTGACGATATGGATGTGATCGCGACCTTCCGCCCCAATTTTCGCCGCACCCACCTGGAGGCGCATGTTCTGGAAGAGCTGCGGACCTATTGCGATGACACGCCCGAAGTTCTGGGTGTTGTCGGTGAGATCATGTTCCAGAGCGATGTCGGGCGTCGACGCCTCAACCAGGAAATCATGCGCCATGAAAGCGCCGGGCAATTGGACCTGGCAGCACAGGCGGTGGCATCGATCTTTCGCTATCAGAGTGCTGCGCGCAAATCCGACCTGCACAGCATGATGCCGCATCTTGGTACGAACAAAAACTGGATCGACAATGTCGTGGGCGCGATCAGCGCGCTACAACCCTATTCGATGGGTATCTCTGATAGCTTCGATGGTACAGCCGCGCGCGAGGCTGTGGCCCAACCGGGCCGACAGTTCGTCAAATGGGATTGCCGCTCGGGCAACGCGGCGATTGGCAAGGACGGCAAATTGCGCTGGTTCGACTTTGAATATGCGGGCCTGCGTCACGGTGCCGAGGATTTTGCCTGGCTGATTGGGGACGAGGCCTGGCCCATTGCGCCGGATCAGATGGTCGATGTGATGATCGACTGTTTCGATCCAGAGTGTGGTCACGACATAAGCGATTATCTGGAATACCTGTCGATCTACCAGACCTTCCATTGCGTGCAGCGGTTCAAGTTGATCGTGAAAGAGGCCCAAAAGCGTGGCTGGTTGTCCAAACAGCGCGTGCGCAAATATGACGATGCGGGGGTGCATCCTGAATTTGCCGCCCAGATCTGTCAGGTTGGTGCATATTTCTCGGCTCAGGCTAAGGTGACCGCACCGTTGACTCGCAATTTCGAAGGCGCGCGCGATAGTTTCCTTGAAATTCTCAAGGAAGGTCGCTCGCTGAAAAGTGCGTGATGACGGTTCATCACGTCATTTCCAAACAAGGCAGCGCCGCTAGGTTGCGTGTTGAATGCGTCGATAGCTTGGATGGCTTTGGCGCCTTGCGCCCAGCTTGGGAAGCTCTGGAAAAAAGGGATGCTGAGGGTACGGTTTTTCTGTCCTGGGCGTGGTTGCGTCAGGCCTTTGAACGAACGACGGGCCGTTGGCGGGTGATCACGGCTTGGGTTGATCAGGATCTGGTGGCAGTGCTGCCACTGAAGTACCGCGTCCACTGGAGCAAGACCCGAACCGAGTTTCAGACCGAGATTGAGGCCGGCGGACGTCTTTTGTGGAGCGAGTACACCGGCTTTTTGTGTGATCCCGCGCACGAAGAGATGGCGATCACGGCAATCGCAAACCACTTGCAATCCCTTCCATGGATCAAGTTTTCTTTGCGATATGTTCTGTCTGAGCGCAGGATGAAGTTGTTTACTCGGGCATTTTCGCAAAATACGCATCGTGTGCGCTTCAAACCCTATCTCATCAACCGTGGTGAGACGGACAACCTGTTGTGCCCGCAGGTCCAATTGCCGGGCAGCTACGACCAATACCTGAGTGACTGCCTGAGCCGGAACACAAGGCAAAAGATCAAACGATTTGAGCGAAAGTTTCTGGAGAGTGGAGCGCTGACGTTCGCCGCGACCACGGATCATATGCGCGACATTGATGCCTTGCTGATGCTTTGGCAGACCAAATGGGCGCGGGTCAAAGGCGCGGAAACGGCGCGTCAGGTCGCAAGGAACTACAGGCAGGTTCTGACCGCTGCGCAGAATTTGGGGCTGCTGTATCTGTCAGTTCTGCGCGATGGAGACAGGATGCTGGGTGCCTTAGGTCACGTCCTTGACCCACAACACAAGCGCATGCATTTCATCGTGGCTGGACGAGACGAAACCGCCCAGGGTCACCACATCGGGGCGCTCTTGCATTCCCAGAGCATTCGCTGGGCCATCGACAACGGCTATGGCGTCTATGATTTCTGTCATGGCAGCGAAAGCTACAAATACGGCTATGGTGCCAAGGACGTGCAGGCGTTGTATCTGTCGATCCGACCCAAAAAGCTGCGAGATCCCGGTGCCCATCTGGATCCGTTAAGTCACAAAGAGGCTTTGGCGCGGGTTCTATCCTTTGTCGAGGCAGGGCAGAGCGATCGCGCGGCCGCAGGCACGCGGCAGCTGCTGGAACAGCTTCACAAGAAAGACGTGCGGTCTTAACCGATCACTTCGCCAATCAGCATGTTGGGCTGAACGTTGGTGAAGTTTGGCACATCCGCAATCACCGGACCTGATGCACCCATGGCGGCGCCAAGCGCATCATTGTCGGCAAAGACGATCGTGGCGACCGCGTGATATCCGGCCGGTACGTCTGGGCCCCCGGCCAAGCCTTTTGTGACCACGGTCGACTGGATGTGCGCGCCCATGTGTTCGGCGACCAACGGCATATGCGTATTTGCATAATAGTCGTGATCAAAGGTGGATCCGTCAGAGACGGGGTAAATGACTTGCAAGGAAACTGGCATCTTTTGGGACTCCTGAATGGACTGAAGATACATGGACATTAAGCCCTGATGCCAGTGTCCCGTCAAAGCCTGTTCTTGGGGGACTGGGCCAGTTGATGCACCAGGAAGTCGATGAAGGCGCGCACTTTGGGTTGTGTAAAGCGACCCGGTGGATAGACGGCACAGACCGGTTGCAATTGTTCCGGTAACGTCGGCATGGCGTCGCGCAACAAGTCGCGCTCGACGGCGTCGCGAAACAGAAACTCGGGCAAGTAAGCGATCCCCAGCCCGGCGACAGCCGCATTCAGCAGGGATTGCCCATCGTTGACACTCAACCCTCCGGTCGCAGCCACCTGGCGCACGGCACCTGTTTCGTCCGTCAGGCGCCAGATGTTGGCACCCGGCCGGGTCGAAGCGCTGAGCAACTGGTGCCCTTCCAGATCGGCGGGTTTTTCAGGGATTCCATGCGTGCTCAGATATTTGGGGCTGGCCACAAGGCGCATCGGAAATTCCATCAGCTTGCGGGCGCGCAGACTGCTGTCGCGCAGCTCTCCGACGCGGATGGCCAGGTCGAACCCTTCAGCGATCAGGTCCATGGTTTGATCGCTCAGCTCCAGGTTCACGGTGATGTCGGGGTATTCGGCCAGAAACTCGCTGAGCAGGGGCGATAGCTCGTGAATGCCGAAATCGCTGGCGGCCGAGACCTGCAACAAACCCGAAGGCTGCGCATGCAATGCTGCGACCAAAGCGTCGGCCTCGCCCGCGTCGTTCAGGATGCGGCTGGCCCGGTCGTAATAGGCCAGCCCGATCTCGGTCGGGTTTACGCGCCGGGTGGTGCGGCTTAGCAGGCGGGCGCCCAAACGGGATTCCAGGGCCGAGATGTGTTTCGACACCGCGGACTTGGAAATCCCCATCTTGCGCGCAGCATCGGTAAAGCCTCCTTCTTCGACGACGGTGGCAAAAGCTTCCATTTCAGTCAGGCGGCTCATTCAGACCCTCCAAAGATCCCGATCTTGCAAGCGACCCCCACGCAACCTCTTCACAGAGCTGGACGTCTTCCTGCGTTCTAATGTCATCGGACATTTGAGCATTGGGTACGAGCTATGCTTAGGGATATTGGACAAATCATTCGGCGAGCCGGTCATTTTGCTGGGGATTTCTGGCCAGCAAGTGCTATGTTCCAAGAAACTCGGTTGAAACAACAAGGGTCTAGGCAGAATTGTTGCAAACAGTTTGGCGGGAATTCATGCGGGCAAGGGGGGACGCCTGACATGGTACAGCCAACCCCCATGCACGGTGCCGTGTTCGTACAAACCCTGGCCAAGGATTTGTTGGCCCAAGGGTTCAGCGAGCACAAGGTGTTCAACGGGACGGGCATTTCTCCTGAGTTGCTGAACCAGGAGAAGCCATTCCTGCCATTCGATCAGATCGCCGCCTTTTTTGAGCAGGCCAGCGACCTGACGGGTGATGATGTTCTGGGGTTCGCGCGGGGTGCCAAACGCGAGATGCGCCGAACAGGGTTGATTTGCTACGTTGGAATGTCTTCGCCCACGGTAAAGGATTTCATTCGCAACGTGACCCGGTACCGTCGGGTGTTCAGCGATGCGGTCGAGATCGACATCGACCGGCTGGACAGTGACGGCGTGCTGCGGTGGTATTTTGCCGTGCCCACGCATGTGCGGCGGCGTCATTATGTCGAATTTGGTGCATCGGGGCTGCTGTTTGCGATGCGTCAGGCAACCAACCGTGACTTTTGTCCCCGTCTGGTGACCTTTCATCACGCCCGCAATTCCAACATCGACGTGTTCGAGCGGTTTTTCGGCTGTCCGGTCAAATTTGGGCAGACCGCAAATGCATATCATTTCAAGCCAGAAGACCTGGATCTGCCCCTGATGACCGCGGACAATGAGCTCTACAAGGTGCTGGTCGATCTGTGTGATCGGGTTCTGCAAGACAAATCCAGGAACCTGCCGCCCATCGTGGTCGAGGTCGAGCGTGCAATCGCTGACCGGCTGTCATCTGGCGAGGTCGGGCAAGAGACGGTGGCCCGCACATTGGGCATGAGCGCACGCACGCTGTCGCGGCGCCTGGCAGAGCAGAACACGACGTTTTTCAAGACACTTGAAGACCTTCGCACGGCGTTGGCGATCAACTACCTCAAGGACAGCGACCTGTCCTTGGCAGAGATTTCCTACCTTCTTGGATACTCTGGTTTGAGCAGTTTCAATGATGCGTTCAAGCGCTGGACGGGGAACACCCCGGGGCAATACCGGGCGGCCTAGGCAGTCTGGCGAGAAGGGCGTGATGCTATTAAGCGTCAGTCAGTTGTGACGTTGAGGCGCAAAATGGGGCTTACGCCATGTTTGCGCCGCATTTCAGCGTTTTCCCCTTTAACGCTGATTGGCGACAGGGCAATTTGATTCTGCATTCGGCACTATCTTCGATTTGTGAACAATAGGTCTGGTTTTTGGGGGACTGGTTCTTGGAAAAGTCGAGAAATCACGCATTTTCGCTGTGTTATGAGCGGAAACAATCTGTTTACGCGGATTTTCTGAAAATTGGATGGGCCGGTGGTACCTTCAATCGTGGCAGAACAATGGCATAACTTGGCCGTGTTCTGGTCGACCAAACAGTCGCGATGGGTGCGGGCGCGACATATATGAAACAATAACCCGCTCGGAGCAGCCACTGCGTTTCGAGCCAGAGTGAGAGTAAAGGTGCAGCGTCCTTCGTTGGTGGTGTAGCCAGCGGTATTTTAGACGCACACATGGGGGAAACGATGAAGGATTATGTCCAGGAAGCGGCCTTGGAAGCATCCGGTCGAGTAATAGCGATACCCAGTGACCGCGTTGGTTCTGTTGCGGCTGTGGGGGTCGCGCCTGCCAACATCAATGCTGATGTCGGGGCGTCGGCCAATGGGTTGGGTCAGTCGACCTATGCCCTGTTCGGCAAACGTATTCTTGACGTCAGCCTGATTGTGGTGACGGCGCCCATTTGGATGCTGGTCATCGGGATCTGTGCCATCGCGCTGATGCTTGAGGGGGGCAACCCGTTCTACCGTCAGTCCCGTCTGGGGCGCGGGGGGCGCTCGTTTAAAATGTTGAAGCTGCGCACCATGGTCATGGACGCGGACGCGCAGTTCGAACATCTGATGAAAACCGATCCTGCTCTGCGACACGAGTGGGAGACGACGCAGAAACTGAAAAACGACCCGCGGATCACGCGTGTGGGGGATATCCTGCGCAAGACGTCGTTGGATGAGCTGCCGCAGCTGTGGAATGTGCTGATCGGCGACATGAGCCTGGTTGGCCCGCGCCCGATGATGCCGGATCAGCTGCCACTTTACGGTCCCAGTGGCCCGTATTTGTCGCTGCGCCCGGGCATTACCGGACTGTGGCAGGTGTCGGCGCGCAACGAAGAGGTGTTCAGCTTCCGCTCGCGTGTGGATGCAACTTATGCTCGCTCGTTGAGCTTCAAGCAGGACGTTGTTCTGCTGTTCAAGACTGTCGGAGTGGTGGCGCGGCGCACCGGATACTGACTGCCGAGGCAACATGGTTGCAATCGTTCAGGAAAAAGTGGTTTGGGAGCCGCGACATGAGTTACTATGATACCAAGATGATGTCGGATTTCGATAACGCGCGCAGCCCGTCCCTGGTCGAGAACACGGCCGGGGACGCCGAAGAGTCGTATCGCCCCTTCCGCCGCAAGGCCGCTCTGCGGGATGACCCGATTGAACCCCATATCCTGTCCGAAGAGGTGCGGGTGGAAACACTGCCGGCCGTACTGCCAGACACTTGGGATCAGTTGCAGCCCGTTTCCATCAGTGCGCATGATCGCTTTCAATCGCGGGCTCCGCTGGTCAATTTCTTTCGCGAAACGCCGACAGCGCGAGCATTCGATATTCTTCGCACCCGCCTGTTGCAGACCCTCAAACATGAAGGGTGGCGCCAAGTTGCGATCGTTGCGCCGACGTCTGGATGCGGGGCGACCTTCACGGCGACCAATCTGGCGCTGAGTTTGGCGCGGGTGCCCGATAGCCGGACCGTCCTGATGGACATGAACTTGCGGAGCCCCGGCGTGCAATCCGCGTTGGATATCGCGGCTGCGGGTCGGCAAAAGGACTTTCTGAACGGCCAGCTCGCGCTACAGGACCATCTGGTGCGGTGCAGCGATACGCTGGCTGTTGGTCTGGCGGATACTGCCAGTTCCGATGCGGCAGAGCTGTTGCAGTCGCAAACTTGTGGTGAAGCGCTGGATGCAATGATCGACGATTTGCAGCCGGATGTTGTTCTGTATGATCTGCCACCGGTTCTGGCGCATGATGACCTGGCAGCGTTCATGGGACAGATCGACGGTGTGTTGATGGTCTCGGATGGGGAACAAACCACTCCCGATCAGATCAAGGCCTGTGAAAAGATAATCGGTGGTCATGTCCCGCTGCTTGGCGTGATTTTGAACCGCGGTCGCGGATCGCGTCTTGAAGCTTACGCCTCCTGACACCAGCTTGGACTTGCTGACGCCATAGTTTCGCCTGTTTGCTGTGGTTAATAGCCTGTGTCGACCCATTACGAGGTCGGCAGAGCAGCAAGAAACAAAGCAAATTGCAGGTTGGATAAGGCACATGGGGCCGATCTTTTCGTTAGATGAACTGATGGATATGTTCCGTCGCCGGGCATGGATGATCGTGGCCATCATTGCGCTTGGCTGCGTTGCATCCGTGTTGTTGGCGCTGAGCCAGACCCACGAATACGAATCCGCCGAAGTCATTCAAATCGCCCAGCCCGTGATCGCCGATGACCTGGCCCGGACCACGGTCGAGGGGTCTTCGGCCAGACGCTTGCAATTGATTCAGCAGCGTCTGATGACACGGGGTACAGTTCTTGAAATCATTGATAAATTTGGACTGTATCAGGACCTGCCGGATCTCAAGGACAGCGCTCGCATCGACCGGTTGCGCCGCTCGGTTCGGATCGAAGGTATCGCGGCCGCGCGCGAAGGGTTCTCAGATGACGGCACAATCTCTGTCCTGACGATCACGGCCCGGATGGAAACGCCAGAGCTGGCGCAGGCCGTCGCACATGAGTTCGGTCAACGTACCATCGAGCTGAGCAAACAGAATCGCATTGAACAGGCCAGCAAGACATTGGCGTTCTTTGATGCGCAGGAACAAGCGATCACCGACGAGATCACGGCGCTGGACAACGAAATCACCGAATACCGCAACACGCATGACCTGTCGCTGCCTGGCAGCTTGGAATTCCGCCGCGAAGAAGTGTCGACCATCAACGACGGTCTTCTGGACATCGCCCGAGACCGGATCGAGGTCGAACGCGCGATGGAGCTTGCGGAAAAGAGCCAAAGACCCGCGACTGCAGAACGGTTGCGCGCGGACTATCTGGAGCAGCTCGCCACGCTCGAGGCACAGCGTCAGCTGTTGATGGATCGCAAGCAAGAGCTTGAGGCATTAATCGAAACCTCTCCCGAGGTTCAGCGCCAGATTGGTGTCTATGAACGCCAACTTGAGCAGTTGCGCGACGAGTTGTCTAATATTGCGGCCCGCCGCACCGACGCAGAATTGGGTTTCCGCCTTGAGGATGAGCGCCAGGCTGAGCGTTTGACTGTGATCGAAGAGGCTGCGCTGCCCGATTATCCGGTGACGGAAAGCCGGACAAGAAAGGCCATACTGGGGGGTGCCGCGAGCGTCTTTTTAGCCTTTGCCGTCGCCTATCTGCTTGAGATGCGAAACCCGGTCATGCGCTCGGCTGCTCAGATGGAGCGTGAGCTGGGACTGGCCCCGGTGGTGACCGTGCCATATCTGGACACGCGCGAGCCGCGCCGTTCCATTTGGGCGCGTATCACGTCGCTCTTTTCCGGCAAAAAACCCGGCGGCGGGACGGCCTAAGCCTTACATCTGGGACAAATTGCTGATCTGGTCCCAGTGGTACCACAACAGCAGAGCAACGCTGGCGCTTGAAATGGCAACGGCTATGGCATCGTGGAGCGGGTCCCAGACGCGGTGCTTCACGCTCAACCAGACAAGCGCGGGGTAGGTGAAGAACATCGACAACCCCAGCCCGGCCATTGCGCCCAGCAGACCAAAGTTCACAACACCAAGGATGATGCAGACAGTTTGCGATGTGGCCTTGACCAAGCTTAACAAAAAGAACGACCGGCTGTCTCCGGCCGCCAGGGCCGCGGCATCGTAGGTCAATATGATTGCTTGCGGGATCAGGGCGCAAGCAATCAGGGTCACGATGGGGCCGGACAGGTGATAGCGATCATCGTAAAGCAGATCGACCAGCCAGGGCCCCGCAGCAGCCATTACCAACAGCAGCCCCACAACCCCGCATGTCATGGCAGCCCGCAGCATCCTTTGCTTGCGCAGGCTGGCGGGGTCCTCATGCGCGGGGCGATCACGATAGACCGGGATCATGATCTTTTGCGAGACCGCGTGACCCAGCATTGATGGGAAACTACCCAGGAAGAAGCCGATGTTATACAGGCCCAAAGCCTCGAGTGTCAGGAAACGACCCAGGATGGCCCGGTCCCCTTGGCTGATCAAAAAAGCAAGGCCGGTGCTGAGAAAGATCCATTTGCCAAAATGCGCGATTTCATAAACGGCGGGCTTTTCCCAGCGGAACCTGTTGCGCGGACCGGGCAAGCCATAGTGCGTCAGCACCAGCTTGGCGACAGCTTGCACTACGCCACCCAGAACCAGGGCCAGAACCGAACCGGTGGCCATGGCAAACCAGATCATGAACCCGATGCCGATGATCTGACTTGCCAGATCCAACAACGTCAGCCGCCCCACCAGCAGATGCCGGTGGGCGGTTTCGATCCGGGTTGGGTTGAATCCCGAAACCAGCAGCGCAACGGCTGCAATCGGCAGGTAGAGTTTCAGGTCCGGTTCATCATAAAACGCGGCCACAGGTCCGGCCAAAGCCCAGGCCAAGCCAAACAGCAGAACGCCCCGGATCACCTGGATGGTCCAGGCCGTGTCCAGAAAATCGGGATCGTCGCCGCGTTTGTTCTGGGCAATGGACGGACCGATCCCCACGTCCGAGAACAGGTTCAAGCCCACTGTCACAACACTGACCAACGCCATCAGGCCAAAGGCTTCGGGGAACAGGATGCGGGTCAGGATCAGGTTGGCGGCCAGCCGCAGTGCCTGACTGCCGCCATAGCCGATGATCAACCACGAGGCGCTGCGCAGCACGCGCGCCATCAGGCCGGATCCGGCAAAGGCTGATACCATCCTGTTCATCTTGTCCTGCAGCCCCCATGTCCCTGCAATTGGGGGGATAGTGCCTGTAGGTATTGGGGTACACAACAAAAACCGATTGTTTGACCCTGCTTTTCAGATTGCGGACAACAGGTTACGACTTGGATGACCCATATCTTCGGTGCCTCCTCGTGAAAATCGCCTATGTCCTGAACACCTATCCGCAACCCTCGCACAGCTTTATCCGGCGCGAGGTTCAGGCGCTTGAGCGGCAGGGGTTCGACATCACCCGCCTGGCCATGCGCCGCAGCAATGCCGCCCTAGTTGATGCCCGGGATCAAGCCGAGGCCGAGAAGACCGGTTATGTTCTTGATCGGGGCGCGCTTGGTCTGCTTGGTGATGCGCTGAAGCAAACGATTGGCGCGCCGATCAGGACGGCCAAGGGGCTGGCCATGGCCTGGCGTTTGGGCCGTGCTTCCCAAATCGGAGTACTGCGGCACCTGATCTATCTGGCTGAGGCTGCGCATGTGGCACGACGATGCCGGGCGGATGGTGTCGCACATGTTCATGCCCATTTCGGAACCAATGCCGCTGCCGTGGCAATGCTGTCCCATGTGTTGGGTGGGCCGCGCTATTCCTTTACGGTTCATGGCCCCGAAGAGTTCGATGCTCCGCTCAGCCTGTCTTTGGGCGACAAGCTGGATCATGCGGCATTTGCGGTGGGTGTCAGTTCGTTTGGCCGCAGTCAACTTTGCCGGTGGGCCGAATTCGCCACTTGGGATCGGCTGCATGTGGTTCATTGCGGGATCGAGCCCGCGGCTTTTGAAGCTTGTACGCCAGTGCCGGACGGCCCCTTGCGATTGGTCGCCATTGGGCGATTTGTGGAACAGAAGGGACAGATGGTTCTGGTGCGCGCGCTGCGTCGCCTGAAAGACACCCACCCAGACATGCAGCTGGCATTGCTTGGCGATGGCGAGATGCGCACCGACCTGGAACAGGCCGTCGCCGAAGCGGGACTTGGCGACATGGTGCGTTTCACCGGCTGGCTGGATCAGGACGGTGTGCGGGCCGAGATCGACGCGGCCCATGCGCTGGTGATGCCCAGCTTTGCCGAAGGCCTGCCCATGGTGATCATGGAGGCGATGGCCGCCGCGCGCCCGGTGATTGCGACCTATATCGCGGGGACGCCTGAGTTGGTGCTTGAAGGGCAGACAGGTTGGCTTGTGCCCGCTGGCGATGACCAGGCCTTGGCCAATGCGATCGAAATGCTGGCCGAAACACCCACCGAAGATCTGAACCGCATGGGTGAAACCGCGCGCGCCCGGGTCCTACAACGTCACGACATCGACGATCAGGCCCACAAGCTGGGCGATCTGTTTCGCAGGGCAGCGCGCTGATCAGCGTCCGCGCGCCCAATCGGATTTGGTGCGAAAGAGCGGGGTTTTGACCGCCAGGGCAACGGTTGCGTAAACCACAAATCCCACGGGATGTCGCAGCATGCGCTGGAACAATTCGCTCACACCCATCGACATCTTGTCATCGTTGCGCAACAGCTCGGGATACAGTTTGGCAATCTGCGCGACGCCCTCATTCTGGCGTCTGCGCACCCGAACAAGGTTTCGAAACCCTTCGACCAGTGGCCAGTGATATGTGGCCGCCACGCGAATTCGTTCGGCCGGGGTAAAGTTCAACCGGGCAAAAGTGTCGTCCGAGATGATCTGCGGCCAATCCCCCCATCGCGCGCGCCCCGCCTGGTTCATGGCAAACACGCCAAATCCCGGAGAGCCCTGCGCCACAAAGGGAAGCGTCACCCAGAATCGCCCATAGGCGCGCGTGATCCAACTCTGCCCTCTGGACACCACCGGAGAGCCGCCGCAATAGGCAGGCTCGGGCCTGTCCAGTTCAGCGATCATCTGCGGCAGGAGCGCGGGGGACAAGAGAACATCGGCATCCAGATAGACACGTATGTCGCCCGTCGCGGCAGTATCTCCGGCATTCAGGGCGCCGGGTTTGCTGCCTTGGTCCAATTCGATGACCTGCCATTCCCATCCGCGCGCCTCAGCGGCGTTGGCATGAGAGCTGGCCCGCTTACTTGTATCGTCGGTGCATCCGTTGGCAACAATGATCACCTGTGCCCGCCATCCGTCGGGCAGAGGATCGCTCTGCAACAACGCCCCGGCGCAGGCGTCGATATAGTCTGCCTCGTTATGCGCGGGCAGGATGATGCTGATGGTCCGGTTCATCTAAACGCTGATATTGCCTGCCATCGCGGGTTGTCGTCACTCAGGTGCCGCAAGTGGCCCCAGCTGCCCCATTTGTTAGGGCGATAAACATCTGCATAGGCGTTGAACAGTTTTCCGCCAAGCGCATGCCAGCCCCGGATCAATTCGGTATACAGCGCGCCCATCTCTGGCGAATAGTTGAGATGGGTGAAAAAGGCGGTCAGTTCCTCGTCGTCGACCATTGGCCCGACGCCAACCACATGTGTGCCGCCTTCGTACATGATCAGATCCAGACCATAGGTGTCGGCCACTTGGACGTGGTAAGGTAGGCGTTCGGTCAGGTTGTGCGCCAGCGAGTCCTCTGTCTGACCACTCACCAGCCCGTCGCGCAGCTCAACCCAAGCCAGGGCCGAGGCGGCGTCGAAACGGTGCTGTGTGACATACTCCTGCAAAGCCGTACCGCTCAACCCCTTGGATTTGCCTTGCGCCGACGCCTGCGCCCGGCTTTCCGCCAGCCAGCCCTCGACCATGTCGCGGCGATCCTCAAGCCCCAGAACACCGCCGAAATACCCGGTTACGGCATAAGCATCGAAGTAGTCGGCAGGACGCTTGCGGCCGGGTTCATCGGCAACCCAGGGCGGCGCTTCAAGGATCAGCTCTTCCAACCCGATCCACCCTGTTTGTGTGGCAATCACACGCACCAGACGGTCGCTTGCCTGATCGCCATACACTTGTGACCAGATCTGCGCCATTTCAGCCGCGCGCCCGCCGTAGAAGGCGACCCAGTGGTCCTTTTTGCCCCAAGCCGCCAGAGCCTGTTCATCGGCCCAATTGGCCTGTTGAAACTGCCAGTTCCAGACCTCGTTGGAGTATTCGACGTAAGCCTTTTGATCGATCCAAAGCGTGTCACGAACATATTCGGCAAAGGTCCGCATGTAATCGTCATCCGCCATGTGGGGCATGTTGAACCACCCATCCGCGCCCGTGCGGTTGAGCAATTCGACCATCACCTCAAGAGGAACGCCGTGGCGGGCATAGGTATAGTCGCTGGGGCGCGGTCGACCGTCCCACGCGGATTGGGTCGAATTGTTTGTCTCCATCCAATCCATGAAGCGCAGCACCTGGAACCCCTGCAGGTGGTCCAACCACAGCGGGTTGAAGATCGCGCCCGCGTCGTAAGCGGCTTCATGATCCAGCTTCACGACCGAGATGTTGCGGATGTAGTCGCCACCCAGATGGGTGCGTTGAATGCGTATGTCTACGGGGCCAGGGCCGGGCTCAAAATCGAACTCAACACGGTTCTTGCCATAGCGCACATTCCTGGCGCGGCCGCCGACCTCGACGATCCCTTTGCCTTGATAGCGCAACGCATAGCGCCCCGCAGTCGACACCGCATCAGGCGGTAAATCGGTCAGGATCAGCGTCCCGATCGACCCCAGCTCGGGCGGGATTTCGACAGGCCAGCCATACTCGTCCAAATAGCCCGAAGCTTGCAGATCGTCATGTGAGGCGCCGCCGAATTGGCGCGGCAGATGCCCGATCCAGGGGCGGGCGGTCTTCATCACATCCAGAAAGGGCTGCTGCACCGACCAGTCATTGACACCCGCCAATCCGATGGCCAGCGGCACACGGCCCTCGGGTTCGGGCGGCGCTGGAAACCCCTCGGGCAAGGGAACGGGCTCGGTGACCGTTTCGGTTGCCACAAGCGCCTCCGGCGCAGCCGGTGCAGGCGGGGTGTCCGCCTGTGCCGGCTGCGCCGCCCCTGGCTTTGGACGAACGGCGTCATAGGCGGTGACCGCCTCAAACGCGATCTGTTGCAGCCGTTGGGTCAATGCAGGGTTCGGGGCCTGGAACGATCCGCCCCATTTGTCACGCAGCCTTCGTGGCAGACCTTCGGGGCTTTCGCCGGTGATGGCCGCATATTGCACCATGGTCAGGAAATAGAACCCCAGATCGTTGGGGTGGATCGTGTCGGAAAACACATCGTCAATGCGTTCGATGCCAGGCACGGATCCTGCGGTGATCTCATCAGCAAGTCGCGCAACCGCTTGCCCGGCCGGGATCAATTGCATCGGCGGCACCTCGGGCGCGCGGCCCGTGTTCACCGCGTCGACGAGCCCCTCCCACATCGGCAGATCCTGTTCGATCCGCTGCAGCCAGGGGGTGCCGTCGCCCTCGTCATATTCGATGTCCACTCCGCTGCCTGAGCGCAGATCGTGCCACGTTTCTTGCAGGAACACGCGCGTCTCGGGGTTGGCGCCGGTGGCGAGGTCAAAGTACTTGCGGGCATAGCCTGCGCTGTCGTTGAACTCGATCTGATTGGCCAGCGGGATGGCCTCGGTCAGGATCACCACGTTGTAATCCCCGCCTGCCAACGCACGCCGTGCGTTCAACCCTTCGCCCCGGTTCGCCTCGGTCCAATTGTAGGACAGCGGCGCGCCGTTGATGATCTGATAATCCACCTGCGCCTGCGGCGCCGCGCGGTCCAGCACCTGCGCCATCATCTGCGGGTTGGTGGGGCCGAACAGGCTGTGGCCGACAAAGAACACGCCCATCAGGGTGGACAGCCAGCTCATTGCGGCACCCCGGTCTTGGGATAGCTGGTGACCGTGTCCCAGACGACCTGTTGCATCAACCGAGCGGCCGCGTCAGAGGGCGCTTGCGCAGGCGTTCCGTCCGCTTTCATCAGCGCGTGCGGCAGTCCCACGGGTGATTTCTGATACAGCACCGCGTAATGCGTCAATGCCACCAGATAGTTGCCCAGATCACCCATGTGGATCGGATCAAGCTTGCCCTCTGGATCAAGGCCGAACAGATCCTCGGGACCATCGATGCCCTCGACGCCGCCTGCGTCGCGCACGGCGCCCATGAAATTCAACAGCACCTGTCCGGCGGGGATCACGTGCACGGGCCGGTCGGGGTGGCGCGCCAGATCAGCCAGCAGAAGGCGGTTTTCCCACAGCTCTGCAAGATCCTGCTCCAACCGAACCTCCCAGCCCCGGGGGTCGGTCAGCCAATGCCATGTTTCATAAAGGTAAATCGGCGCGTTCGGCTTGCCTGCATGCGCAAGATCCGCCCACAGGCCAAGGTATTTCACACTGTCGTGGTATTTGATGGCATCGCTCAGCTCGACCATCTCGGTCAGCACAACAGCGTCATAGTCTCCCGAGCCGATGGCCTCTTTGGCGGCCCGAAAAACGCCCGGTTGAGCGTTGCTTTCGTCAAAGCCCAGGATCTCCACATCCTCTTCCCAGTGGGCCTTCATCGGCGTGCCCCAGCCCAATTGACTGTTGTAACCGTGCCCCTCGGGTGCAAGTTGCGCCAGCATCGCAGGCATGTCCTGATTGACCAGGCTGTGCCCCAGGAAATAGATCTGCATCGGCCCATCAGGGGCGGGCACCGGTTTGGCATAGGTGGCCTCAACCATCTCGGGCGCGGGCAGGCGCGGTTTGAACCAGACCCACCAGGCACCGGCGCCCAGAAGGATCACGACAAGCAGGATCAGCAGAACCAAACGCATCTTGGGGGTCTTATGCTCCGATTGGGGGTGGGAATGATTGTAGCGCGCCTGACCTTGGGTTTCACGCGCGAACTGCGACGGATGTCACGATCAACCCATCGCCCCGGGCAATTTTTCCAGGGATTTGATCCCCTTGGGCAAAGGGCGGCACGGATCGCGTGAAGCGCGCAACAAACCGTTTGTGATCGTCGCTGAGCTCGACTTCGAGTGTCTGAAAATCAAAGAGGGTCTGGCTCAGCGGGTATTGCGCCTTATAGGCACATTCCTTGGCTGAAAAGATCACTTTGGCGGTCTGACCAGGGTCTGGCTGAGTGTCCAGCCGCCGGCGTTCCGCCGGGGTGCAGACCGTGTCCAGCAGATCATCGGCCAGTGGTGTGTCTTCTTCGATGTCCAACGCGAGCATCCGCACCTCGCCGGTCCAGGCCACTGCGGCCAGGCAGGCCGTGTCGCAATGGGTGATCGTCCCGATGAGCGGGGCTGGCCAGATCGGGGCACGGTCAGATCCCATCGGCACGGCCAGCGGCGGCGCGCCAAGTTCGGCCATCGCCTGTCGCGCTGCAATGCGGCCTGCCGAAAACTCCCGCACCCTTTTTGGCACCGCACCGGGGATCGCGGCCAGCTCTTCATCATAGGCCAGGTGATCGCCGTGCGGATCCGTGGCGGATACAGCGATCACCGGATCCAGAATCGCCCCGGCCAGCATCAAGGCAGTCTTGTGGTCGGCCTGGGTCATTGCGTTTTCATCCGCCGTCCGGCCCGCATCGCACGGCGTTTGGACATGGTGTCGGCGCGGGCTGCCGTATCCTCGACCGGGGTCTCCTTGGCCGGTTTGTCAGCCTGTACATGCGCGCTGAGGCCAGACAGGGTTGGGAAGCGGAAGATGTCGGTGATCGACAGGCGCGGCAATTCCAGCGTCTCGCGGATTTCACGATGCGCCTGCACCGCCAGCAACGAATGCCCGCCAAGCGTGAAGAAGTTGTCGTCCGACCGGATGTCTGCGACACCCAGAATACGCGACCAGATCGCGGCGATCCGGGTCTGAACGTCGCCACTCGCGGGTGCGCTGGTTGCAGCGGGCGTGGCGCTGCGTTGTGGCACCGGATCAGGCAGCGCCTTGCGGTCGATTTTCTTGTTGGGTGTCAACGGCATGGCGTCCAGCGTCATAATGTGCGTGGGCACCATCACCTCAGGCAGACGTTCGGCCAGATGAGCACGCAGCGCCGCGTCCGAGACCGGCGCATCGGTGGTGATATAGCCGATCAGCTGCGTGTTGCCGCCGTGTTCTCGCGCGATGACCACGCTGGAGCGGACGCCCGCAAAACCGGTCAGCGCGTTCTCGATCTCGCCCAACTCGATCCGCTGACCACGGATCTTGATCTGGTGATCGGCGCGGCCGAGGAAATCCAACGTCCCATCTGCGCGCCACCGCACCATGTCGCCGGTGCGATACATCAGCGGCGCGGCGGTGACGGTCAGCCCGGCCTCGGCCGCAAAGGGATCAACCACAAACCGCTCGTCGGTCAGTTCCGAGCGTTGCCAATAGCCACGCGTCACACCTTCGCCACCGATGAACAATTCACCCGGAACACCGATGGGGCAGGGCGCGCCCGTGGCGTCCAGGACGTAGACCGAGGTGTTGGCAATCGGCGCACCGATGTCGACGATCCCGCTGATCTGCGCGGGCACCGTGCGGCAGGTCGACCAGATCGTTGTCTCGGTCGGGCCGTACATGTTGAGGATTTCTGCCTTGGTGCAATGGCGCAGGTCATCGACCAGATCACCCGGCAGCGCTTCGCCCCCCAAAAGCAGATGTTCGACCCGGCCAAGGGCCACGCGCGCCTCATCATTCATGGCGATGATGCGGGCCATGGACGGGGTGCATTGCAGGTGGGTCACGTCGTGGCGAATGATCTGGGCGGCGAGGGAGTAGTCATCCTCGGCCAGCGTGCTTGGCGCATTCGCGCGTTTGAGCACTTCGGCCAGAGGTTTCAGCCCCTCCATGACCAGCGCGGGGTCGATGCCATAGTCGATCAGGCAAGCAACCTCGTCCACCCCAATCCGCTTTAGGCTTTCGACACGTACCACGGCATCGTCGATGGTTCCGAACAGGCCGGAATCCTCGAAATACCGCTCGAACGCGAAATCCAGGATCGCCTCAAGCTCGTCCTCGGTCAGCTGTCCCAGGTCCATCTCGAACGGGTTCGACACGCCTTTGGGTTTCTTGAACGCCGGGAAGGCCCAAGCGTATTGCTTGATCAGGGCGGCGGCAGAGCGCAGGTAATCCTTCATCGGTTCACGCGCGATGCGGGCGGCCTCTTCCCGGGTGTCGGCCAGATAGCTGTGCAACATCAGCGTCACGCGATGCGCGTCCGGGTCATGTCCTGCCTCGCGCAGTGCCCCCCGATACAGGTGGATCTTTTCTGCCACCTCGTCGATGCTCTGCCCCAGAAGGTGGGTCAGCACATTGGCGCCGATGCGCCCGGCCTCGATCCAGGTTTCGGGGTTGCCTGCGGTGGTGACCCAGACGGGCAGCTCATCCGACACCGGACGGGGCTGCGTGATGACCTCATGGGTAGAGCCGTCGGCCTTGGGGAAACCAACAGCCTCACCCCGCCAAAGCTTGCGCACGGTCTCGATCGCCTCGAACATCGCCGGTTTGTTCTGTGGTGGGGTGTTTTCGGGGCGCAGGATGAAATCATCCGGCTGCCAGCCCGAGGCAAAGCCGATCGCCGCGCGGCCGCCGGTCAGGTTGTCGATCACGGCCCAATCCTCGGCAATCCTTGCCGGGTGATGCAGGGGCGCGACGCAGCTGCCGGCACGCACTGACAGGTTCTTGGTCACCGCCGCCACTGCTGCCCCGGTCACAGCCGGGTTGGGGTAGGGGCCGCCAAAGGCGTGGAAGTGCCGCTCGGGCGTCCAGACCGCATTGAACCCGTGGGCATCGGCAAACTTGGCCCCTTCGAGGAGCAGTTCGTATTTCTTTGGCCCCGGCCCGTCGTCATTGCCCCAATACATGAGGTTGAAATCGATGTGCCGGTCACTGCGCGCAATCGGCCCGTTCGACACAACGGCGCGGTTTTCATTGCCGGTCAGCACCACCTTGAAGCCGCGCGCCAAGGTCCAGAACAGCTCCAGCACCGAGATGTCAAAGTTCAGGCTGGTGACCGCCAGCCACACTGCGCCGGTGGCATGGTCAATGCGATCATCCATCCCGGCAAAGAAATTTGCCACGTTTCGGTGCTCGACCATAACGCCCTTGGGCGTCCCGGTGGAGCCGGAGGTGTAGATCAGATAGGCCAGATCATCCGCCGTTGCGCCACCATCCACGTCTTGCGCCTGCGGGTCGATCTGAACCGTGTCGATGCACAAGACATCGGCATCAGAGGCAGGCAGGTTGCTGGCCAGAGCACTCTGGCTCAACAGCACACTGGCTTGGCTGTCAGTGATGTAATGCGCGATCCGATCCGCCGGATAGGCCGGGTCCAGCGGCACATAGGCGCCGCCAGCCTTGAGGATCGCCAGGGCCCCAACGACCATGTCCAGAGAGCGGTCGGTGTAGAGACCCACATGCGCGCCGGGGCCAACCCCCATGGCGCGCAGACGTTCGGCCACGCTGTTGGCGCGGGTGTTGAGTTGGCCATAGCTGAGCTGTTGATCGTCGATCACCAGGGCGGTCGCCTCGGGGGTGCGGCTCGCCTGCGCCTCGAACGCCTGGTGCAGGGTTTCGGTCCGGTCGTATTCGCGGGCACTGCTGTTCCAAGTGGTCAGAACCTGCGCGCGTTCTGCTGCAGACAGAATCGAGATATCCGCCAGCGGCGTGTTCTCGGCGGCGGCGCGCACGGCCTCCATCGCGGTTTCCAAACGCTGTGCCAGCAACTCGACACTGCGCGCGTCGACGGCGGTGCGGTCAATGTGCAGGGTGGCTTGGCCCTGGGACAGCGACACGGTGGCCAGCGTGCCGGAAACAGGGCCAGCGCCGTCTAGGGACAGTGCGATCTGCGGGACGGTGAAATTTTGAATTTCGGGGTCGCGCGCTGCCAGGTCCGAAGGGAACGCACCAAGATTGCTCGCAGTCTCGGTGGCTTGCGCCACCAGCTCTGCCAGGTTCGAAACGCTGAATTCTGCGTTCAAGGTGACAGGGACCCATGGCTCTACATAACCCGGGGCCTTGGTTGCCGCCGATTGCAGCGCGTCATCGGTCAGGGCAACGGTGACCGTTTCGGCGCCATCCCCTTGCTGCGCCCAATGGAGCGCGGCGACACCCGCGTAACGAACATCGATCCCATGCGGCACGGCGATGCGGACTGCCTCCCATGCGCCACTGGTCTTGTCCCCGGCCAGCGGCATCTGCACCGGTTGCATCTTTTGCAACGTGGGCCGCCAGTGTCGTTCAGCGGCAAGGGCGGCGCCGATGGCGCTTGTGCGTGCCTCTGTCTGCTCGGGCGTTAAACCAGAGAGGATGTCGCCGACCGTGGCGATTTCGGACGGTTGCAGCGGCGCGCCATGCGGGGTGTGCAGCTGTTCTAGCCGCAGATCGCCGTCACCGGTGGCCACAATCAGACCGCCTGTGTCAAATTCCAACACCGTGCCGGGCGCTTTGCCGCTCGTGGTGCCGGTCGGTGTGGCTTGGCCAACCAGAACAGACCGGGTGCCCGTCTCAACCCGGGGGCTGAGCAGCGGGTTCCAGTATTCCCCGAAATGCAGTGCCCGAACGCGGGCCGCGATTTGGGGGGCGGACCCTGACAGGTCCAGCGCCCCGCCACCCTCGGGCCTGTCATCCCGGGCGAAATAGCGTCGGTCGGTGGTGTCTTGCGGCGTGGGTGTCAGCCCGGTTTCCAGCTGCGTCAGCACGTCGGCAAAACTGTCGAGCGCGGCGGCGTAGCATTTGGAATTCAACGACAGGGCGGTTTCATCATCGGCGATGTCGAACTCGGGCCGGGCTAGGATGTCGCCTGTGTCGATACCGCTTTCGATCATGTGCCAGGTGACACCATAGCGGGTTTCGCCATTCAGCAGCGCCCAGACGGGTGTGTTCAGGCCGGCATAGCGCGGCAGGGGACCATCGTGGAAGTTTACTGCCCCTTTGGCAGGCAGGGCCAGGATCTGATCTGAAATGATCTGAAGGTTTGCAATCGACAGCAGCCAGTCGAAATCGCCCGGTTGAAACTGACCGGTCAAGGACGACAGCTCATCCGCTTGCGGCAGGCCTTTGCTGGCAGCCCAGGACTTGATCGCCGGGTCAGTCGAGATCACGGCTTTGATCTGATGTCCCCGATCCAAGAGCGCATCTGCACATCCGATCAACAGGGATTCATTGCCGATGATAACGCAGGAAAATCCAGTCATTTGGGGTCCTCCAGAATGGAAACGGGGGCGGCGGGCACCGGGTGGGCAGCACCGCGAAATGGGGTGGCTATGGCGTGCCAGATCAAGTCGATCAGAAACCGGTCGGGGTCAGCCTGGGGCTTGCGCTGCACCAACCTGCGCAGCCGCCAGAGCGTGCCGGCCGTGATCAGGCCAAAGGTCGACAGGAACGTGTAGAAAACGCCGTGGTTCTTGGTGAAATACCGCATCCGGGAATCGAACCAATATTGCGGGGTCCGGCTCCAGGTTTTCATGCCTGTGCTCACCGAGCCGATGTGCACCACATGGCTGTCAGGCTCATAGTGTGTCGACCATCCAGCGTTCTGGGCGCGACGGCACAGATCGGTCTCTTCGAAATAGAGAAAGAATTTTTCGTCGAACCCGCCAGTGGCCTCGATCACCTCGCTCTTGATCATCAGGCTGGCCCCGGCGGTCCAATCGACGCGGGAAATGGCCGTGGGTTGCGGCAGCGGTACGATGGACTCTTTGAGCAGGCGGCTGATCACGCCGGTGCGTGCAGCAGCCTCGAACTCTCCGGCGATTGAGGGAAAGCGAAAGGCAGTCGTATGGGTGATCCCATCGGGGCCTTTGATGTGGCTGCCGACCAAACCCGCCGTGGGGGTGTCTCGCAAAAAGTCGCGCAGCAGGCGGATGGCGTCGGCCTCGGGCCAGGCGTCAGAATTCAGCAGGTAATAATAGTCCGGCGCCTGGCCAGACGTCAGCCCGGCCCGCATGCCAAAGTTCATGCCCGCGCCAAAACCCCCGTTCCAGCCACTTTGCAGAACACGCAAGCGGTTGCCTTCGGTCCAGCCCCTGTCCTGCGCCGCCTGTTCCAGGATGTCGAACGAGCCGTCGCCAGAGGCGTTGTCGACCACCACGATCTCGCCGGTGATCCCTTCCATTTCGCGCATCGCAGCTTCGCAGGCCTTCAGCGTCAGATCTGGCGTGCGATAGTTCAGGATGATTGTCAGGACCGTGGGATCTGCCATGTCGTTCACTCGGCAGCCGTTGCTTTGGTCCAGTCGACGCCTGCGTCGGCCTTGTCCAGATAGGTCCGCAGCCGTTCGGCCAGAACCGAGACGTTGGGCACCAGAACCATGCTGTCATGATCGCCCGGCACCTCGACCACTTCGATCTTTGGGGCCCATTTGCCCCAATCGTTGTCGGCAAAGACGTATTCGCGCTCCGAGCTCACCCATTTGTTGCCGCTGACCTTCCAGTGTTTGTCGAGCGGCGGTCGGAACAGGGTCAACGGGCCGTCCCAGGGTTTGACCTCGTAGATCTTGATCGCATCCAGGAACGCCAGCTCAACTTTCACATTGTTAAAGGCCGTCGCCACGTTTTCTTCGGGGCGCGGCGCGTTGCGCTTGCGCACTTCCCATTCCCACCGGTTGCGGGCCCATTCGCTGAAATAGGCGGGGCCTTTGCGTTTGAATTCCTGCAGCTTGATCAGCGCCTTGTCGGTGCGATTGAGCACCGGGCGCATGGGTTGTGGCGAGTCGAGAAGCGCCAGAACCGAGACCTCTTCTCCGGCCGCCTTGAGTTGCTGGGCCATCTCATAGGCCGTGATGCCGCCGCCGGAAAATCCGCTGAGCATGTAGGGACCATGAGGCTGCACCTGCCGCAGCTCTTCGACATAGGCCGTCGCGGCCTCGACCAGATCATGATGGGGTTTCTCGTCTCCGATCAGCCCGCGCGCCTGCAGGCCATAGACGGGACGGTCACGGCCGAGCATCAGCGCCAAGTGCCGCAAATTCAGGACGTTGCCGCCCATGCCAGCCACCAGGAAAAATGGTGTTGCCGAGGATTCCCCGCCCTGATGCAGCGGCACCAGATGTTTGAAGTCGGGCCCGTCGCTTTGGGGTGAGGCACCGTCCGGGGATGCAACATCGCCCACGCGGGCCGCGATCCGCTCTGCGATCCGGGCCACGCTTGGCGCTTCGAACAGGACCGAAATGGGAAACTCGACCTGATAGGTCCGGTTGATCTGCGCAAACAGTCGTACGGCAATCAGCGAATGCCCGCCAAGGTCAAAGAAACTGTCCTGTGTGCCGACCTGACTGACGCCCAGCAGGGTTTCAAAGAACCCGGCCAGGGTCTTTTCGATCTCGGTTTCCGGCGCGACGTATTCGGTGTCGAGGTCTGGGCGTTCAAAGCTCTGGCTTTCGTCTGATGATGTCTCGGACACGGCGTCGGCCTGCTGGATTAGCGCGGGCAAATCAAGCGAGCTGAGGACCACCTGCGGGCGACCCGCCGCAATCGCGCGACGCAGGGCTTCGGGGCCTTCGTCGGCGCGGATACCTTGGGCGATCTGGCGGTGCAGGCGCTGTTCCTCGGGTGACAGTGGCGTGTCCATGCTGCGCGCGGTCAGGCCCAGATCAGCCGAGGTCGTATCAGCCGTCTCGGGGGCCTCAAGGCTCAGCGCCTCGGTCAGGCGCTTCATTTGAAAGCCCTCGATCTCGGCGCAGACCGTGCCGTGGGTGTCGAACAAGGTCACGTCGAACGAGGCAAAGCCGCCGATGGGCGTGGCTCCGGGTGACAGCCGGACCCAACTGCGCAGATCAGCAGGCAGCGGCGCAAAGACATGCAGGCAGCGGTATGAGACCGGCACCCAAAGTGCGTCGTTGTCATAACCATCGACCAGTGAAATCGCCCAGCCGGTGGCCAGATCCATCAGACCGGGATGCAGCTGATACCCTTGTGCCAGGTCACTGCCATAGACATCCGGCAGCACCAGTCGCGCGACGCCTTCTCCGTCGCCAAAGGCGGTGCTGCGGATCACGTGCCAGCGTGGACCGAAATTCAGGTGACGTTCTTGCGGCGAACGCAGCCGACCCTCGGCCGGGGCGGTTTCGGATTTGGGGCAGCGGGCTGCGATCTCCGGTAGGGACACCGGGGCAGGGGCCGTGGCCTCCAGAAAGGCCAACGTGGCCTGTGCGTTCAGGACATAGCCGTCAGCGGCGGCGCTGTGCACAGTGAACCCGACGGCGTCCGCCTTCTGCTCCAACCGCACAACGATTTCGCGTGGCTGTCCCGGTTTCACCTCAAGCGGGCGGAAGAAGAACAGATCGCGGATTTCATAGGGCACCTTGATCCCATGCGCCTTGAGCGCTTGGGCCGCCAATTCGATGTATCCGGTGCCGGGCATCAGCGCGGTGCCATCGCGGGTGCGGTGTTCGTCCAGAACCCAAGTGTCGTCCAGCGACAGGGTCGAGACAAAGATCCGGTTGCCATCGGCGTCGAACCCCATCTCATCCAGCAGCGGCGCGTCGATGGCCTCGCGCTCGGTCGGCTGGGTGCCGCCGGTGCGGGCCGACATGGCGTCGGCGGCCATGCCGACATCAGCCCAAACGCCCCAGTTCACCGCAATCACCCGCGTCGCCGCATTGCGCCGCGACCGGGCCCAGGCGTTAAGGTATTCGTTGGCGGCCACATAATCGACCTGACCCGCCGGGCGGGTGGCCGTACTGGACGATGCAAAGAGCACCATCAGCTCGAGCATCCCGTCCGGGAACAGGGTGTTCAGCACCTGAAGGCCGTTGATCTTGGGGGCCAGAACCTGTTGGATTTCGGCCTCGCTCTTGGTGGCGATCAGGCCGTCGGCGATGTGGCCTGCGGCATGGATCACACCATTCAAAGCACCAAAAGCATCCTCGGCCTGACGCACGGCGATACGCATCTGCTCGATGTTGCAGACATCTGCCGCCAAGGCCATGACCTGCCCGGTCTCGATTGTTTGCAAGTCTTGCAGCGCCGTGATCCGGCGGGCAATTTGGTCGTTGGGGCTGTGGCTGTGCAGGTAATCGGCCCATTGATCCTGTGCGGGCAGACCCTCGCGCGACAGCAGCACGATATTCGCCCCGTTGTTGCGCATCAGATCTGCGGCCAGTGTCAAACCGATGCCACCAAAGCCACCTGTGATCAGATAGGTTCCGCCGTCGGTGAACACGGGCGCATCAGACGCATCCAGCGGCAGGCGTTTGTAGCTTTGCCCAAACCGCTGATTGCCGCGCAAGGCCGCGACCGAGTTGCCGGGTTCTGCCAGCAGCTCTTCGAGAATGCGGTTGGTGAGGGTGTCATCCCCCAAGGGAGAGGCTGTGCGCCCGCGCGACCAGAAACCTGCCGCCTCGACCTCTGGCAGGTCGATATCGACCGTGGCGCAGGTCACGCCGGGCATCTCATGCGGGATGACCCCTGCGGGGCCTGCGATGGTGGCTTTTTCGGGATAGGGCAGTTCCTCACCGCGCACCTGCGCGGCGCCAGTCGTGAAGACGGCGATGTGCAGAGCGTCGGGCAGTTCGACGCTGGTCATGGCTTGCGCCATGGACGTGAGGCTCAGAAAGCCCCGTTCCATGTTGCGGTCATAGAAGCTGTGCCCGGGTCGGAAGGTTTCGGACCGTGTCACCAGCCAGAAATGCCCGATCCGATCCGGCAGGCGGTCGGCCTCGGTCAGCTGATGGAACAGGCTGTCAAAGCCGTGCCGCCCTTGCTCGGGCGGGACCTGGTACAGATCGTCGCCCAGCTTGGCATAGGTGTCGCCCGCGCGCACCCGCGTCACGGAATGACCCGCTGCGGTCAGGCGGTGGATGGCAGGTGCGGCAACACCCTCGTCATCTTCGAAAATCAGCCAGTTCAGCGGCTGGGTTTCGTCAAGCTCGCTTTCAACGTCCACATCACATTCCGCCAGACGCGGACGCCATGCCGGGCGCCAGCCCCAATCGGTCTGATCATCCGAGCGTTTCAGAGCGGGGGTGCTGACCCGCGCCGCCTGCGTGCCGGGTTCGATGAAGTAGCGGCTGCGCTGGAACGCATAGGTTGGCAGCGGCAGGCGATGGCGCTTGGCCTCGCCCCAAATCTGCGCCCAGTCGGCCTCGACCCCGCAGGCCCAAAGACGGCCGATCACTTGCAGGAAATAGGCGTCATCGGCAATGTCCTGATCTGGGTGACGCAGTGAGCTGAGCACTTGTCCCGGAGAAACGCCATCGGCCATTTGCGTCAATGAGCTCAGCGCCTTGCCTGGGCCGACCTCAAGAAATAGACGCGAGGGTTCGGCGGCCAGAGTGTCGATACAATCGGCGAAATGCACGGTGTTGCGCAGTTGGCCCACCCAGTAATCGGGATCGGTCGCTTTTTCGGTCGTCAGCACCTGACCAGTGCGGTTTGACAACACTTGCATTTGCGGCGGGCTAAGCGTGATGCTTTGCAAAAATGCACGATAATCCGACAAAATCGGCTCTAGCATCCGCGAATGTGCCGCGATGTCGATGGCGATCCGCTGGTGGTCGATGTCTTGTGCCAGCAGAGTTTCCGCCAACTTGTCCAACGCCTCTTGCGGTCCGCTCACAGCGGTCAGGCGAGGGGCGTTGACCGAGGCAATGTCCAGATCATCGCCCACCAGCGCCTCAACCTCGGCCAGCGGCAGCGAGATCGACAGCATCCCACCGGCAGGCACCGTGTCGAACAGGCGGCCGCGCAGCAGAACCAGATCGATGCAATCCTCAAACGACATGACCCCGGCCAGACAGGCGGCGGTGTTTTCCCCCATGGAATGACCCACCAATGCGGCGGGTTTCACGCCCCAGTCCATCCACAGCTGCGCCAGGGCAAATTCCACAATCATGATCAACGGCAGCTGAACAGACGGCTGCGTCAACTTTGCGTCCGCCTCACCAGTGTCCCCCTCAGGCAGCCAGATGGCGCGAATGTCATAGTCGAGCTGCTTTTGCAGATGCTCCAGCCCGCGGTCCATCCAATCGGCAAAGACCGGCTCGGTTTCATACAGGTCACGCGCCATGCCCGCATATTGTGCGCCACCGCCGGGGAACATGAACACCGTGTCCGGTGCGCCCGCGATGGCGTCATGGGTGAACACCTGGCGGGGGTCATTTGCATCCAGAATCTCGGCGGCCTGCTCAGGCGTTTCAGCCACTAGAACTCGGCGCTTTTCAAAGGCACGGCGACCCTCTTTCAGGGTATAGGCCACATCCGCCAGATCAACTTCCGGGTTGGCGCGCAGATGCTCGGCCAACTGTTTGGCATTGGTATCCAGCGCAGATCGAGACCGGCCGGAAAGGCACAGGACATGGAAGGGAAAGTCGCTCTCGTCCGAAGTGCCCCGGTCCGGTGCTTGTTCGAGGATCGTATGGGCATTGGTGCCCCCAACCCCAAGCGCGTTCACGGCGGCGCGGCGCGGGCCTTTGTGAGAAGTCCAGTCGTCCAGCCGGTCGTTGACCTTGAACGGGCTGGTTTCAAAGTCGATGGCGGGGTTCGGGGCTTCATAGCCCAGCGACGGAGGGATCTGTTCGTGATGAAGCCCAAGCGTGGCCTTGACCAATCCGGCAATACCGGCAGCCGTGTCCAGATGGCCGATGTTGGTCTTGACCGAGCCAACGCGGCAATAGCCAGTATCGTCGGTCTGGGCGCGATAGGCCTCGGTCAGGGCCGAGATTTCGATGGGATCGCCCAGATAGGTCCCGGTGCCGTGGCATTCGACATAATCGATGGTTTCAGGCGTGACCTGCGCATCCTTCAGGGCGGCGCGCACAGCGGCGGCCTGACCGTCAACGCTGGGGGCGAGGTAGCCCGCCTTGGCCGCGCCATCGTTGTTCACGGCTGACCCCTTGATCACCGCCCAGATGTGGTCGCCGTCGGCTTGGGCATCCTCAAGCCGACGCAGCGCCACTGCGCCCGAGCCTGATCCGAACACGGTGCCCTGCGCACGGTGGTCAAAGGCGTGGCAGTGCCCGTCCGGCGACAGGATTTCGTTTTCTTTGTAAAGGTACCCGCGCCCTTGCGGCAGCTCGATGGTGACACCGCCCGCAAGCGCCATATCAACCTCGCCATCGCGCAACGCCTTGCTGGCATAGTGGATCGCCACAAGAGAGGTAGAACAGGCGGTCTGGATGTTGATCGACGGCCCTTTGAGGTCAAAGACGTGGCTCACGCGGGTCGACAGGAAATCCTTGTCGTTGCCGGTGTGGCGCAGCAGGAACATGCCGGTTTCATCCACCAACCCGGGGTTCGAGCAGATGTTGAAATAGAAATAGCTGCCCATGCCGCAGCCCGCATAAACGCCGATAGGCCCCGAGAGGCTTTCGGGTGGATGGCCCGCGTTCTCCATCGCTTCCCATGCGACCTCAAGGAACTTGCGGTGCTGAGGGTCCAAGATCGCAGCCTCTTTTGGACTGAAACCAAAGAACTCGGCATCAAAGTCTGCAAACCCGTCGAGCAGTGCAGCAGAAGGAACATAATTGGGATCGGCCAGCACATCAGGGTCTTCACCCGCAGCCAGCAAGGCCTCTTCGCTCAGGGGCCGAATGGATTCCACGCCGTCGCGCAGGTTGCGCCAGAACTCGGCAGTGGACGCCGCGCCCGGAACGCAGACAGACATACCAACAATGGCGATGTCGCCGGAAAAATTTTTTGTATTCGCTACCATAGTCTGACCAAACGATCCCAAGTTCGTTCACATCAGCCCACTCACCCTTGGGCAAAGTACCCCAGGCACTTACAGGCCGAAAGCATTCAATTTTATCTATTCTCCCGCCCAGAGCCTAACGCACTGATAACGTGCCACAAAGCATTTCAAGTGTATCGTACGACGCCCGATAGCAGCAGAACAGTTCCGTTGATCAGCGAATATTGTGGCGATATTGCGAACAATATGTGATCAATGAAGACCTTGAAGCAGGGGAAAATTCGGTCACAACAGACTGCGCTTTTCCGGGGGAACAACCGATCGCCCGATAACTGGCCCCTCGCCAAAAAGCAGCTTCTCCTCAGGTGCTTTGGTGGGGTACCTCAGACGTTCCGCATAACCCAGAACCGCCCCTGCACAAAGCCACGTAAAAGGCGTCAGGGTGGCATTCAAGAGCATGTCCATCATGGTTGCGGCCAGAATGATCGTAATTGGCGCCACAAAGGGGGAAAACTCGGCTGCAGGGGTGCGCCTGGAATAGGCAAACAGCAACAGGATAGGGCCCGCCAGCAAGCCCATCTGCGCGATGTAACCCACCCAGCCAAAGGTTCCGAAAACGATGATCCAGCTGCCATCCGGAACAGTCAGGATCTCGGCTGTTTCAGGGTGACGCACCAGATTGCGGCCCCATCCGCCCCATCCGAACCAGGGCTTTTCATGCGCTCGGTTCAGCATCTGTTCTTCGTTGTCGAACCGGTACCCCAACGATTGCGCACGGGCGGGGTTGATCTCTTCGGCCTGTGCGACGATCGCGTCCAACGGCACGACGCCAAAGTTGCGCAACATCGGATAGGTAATTGCGATAGAGGCAAGGACAAGCGCCAGAATGATCTTGGTCCGCGCACCCGTGAACAGCATCACCGGCGTCAGCACCAGGCCATAGCTGAGCGACGCCAGGCTTTTGCAGGCATTCAGCACCAGCAGCATATAGATCGTCGCCCCACCCCAATAGAGACGTGCCTTGTCCCTTGAGGCTCTTGCCAAAGCGGCGACTGACAGCAAGGCCGTGACAAAGAAAAAGGCCAGCCACAACCCGTGTGGCAGGAAGACGATCGGGCGGAAGCCGCCCTCGCGGATCATCTGGCGGAAATCATGCTGGAAGAACCCATAGACATAAATGTTGATGAGCGGGCTGATGATCGTTTCGACCATTGCAGGGACAGAATACACCAAACCCGCCACGGCAAGGGCCAGAATGATCTCGCGCAGGCCGGTTTCGGACGACAAATAGGTCATCGCGAGAAAGAAGGGCAACAGAACAATCACTTGGTTGATCGTCACCGACAACAGATCGCGTAGGCCCATTCCCGGCAGGTATCCCGTGATGAATCGGATCGGCTGACTGCTGGCCAGAACCTCGAATATCATCGGTTCGCGGTTGGTCAGCACGGTTGGGATCACCACCAGCATGAACACTGCCAGCAGCACCTGCATCGACCAGGATTTCGGCCAGAAAGACACGCGCTTTCGCGCGATGAAAATACAGCCCAATGTTGCACTTACGGCCGCAATGGAATCTTTGTTCATCGACGGGATCAGCGGCAGGTCGAATTCGGCAACAGGGGGCAGGATCAGGTAACCGCCCAAAATGCTCCAGATGATGGCGCGTTCGACGGGCATACGCCGAAACAGGGCAACGCAGACAAGCGGCCATGTCATCAGCATCAGATATGCAAACGCATTGGGCATTCGGGGTGTTTACCGTTTCTCACCTTGGGTCGGCACAGCATAACAGCTTGCGCATATACTGTCGTGACATAGCGCGGGATTGGGGCAAGGTCATGGCGACAATGGCACGGTTTTCCAGTGAAACCGGGTCTGGTGCAGGCAGAACTGGCGCATCGGGCGCAGGCTCGTTAAGCAATTGGCAAATGACAGGAGCATCAGGTGCAGTTCACCTTTTCGGATCAGGTTTTGCGTGTGAATTATCCCGACCGCGACAGTTTGTTTGCGGCGATCCGCGACCGGTTTCGGGCGGGGCAGGGGTTCTCGCTGGCGACGATCAATCTGGATCACCTGGTGAAACTTGGGGAAGATCCGTCATTCGCACGTGTGTATGCGGCCCAGGACATGATCATCGCTGATGGCCGCCCCATTGTATGGTTGTCGCGGTTGGCGGGACGCCGGGTCGAACTGTTGCCGGGTTCGGACATGGTGCGCCCGTTGGCCAAGTTGGCAGCCGAAAGTGGGGCCAAGGTGGCGCTTGTCGGCAGCTCCGAAGTGGCCTTGAGTGACGCCAAACGTGTGCTTGAGGATGAAACACCCGGCCTGCAGGTCGTGTTGTGTCATGCGCCGCCGTTGGGGTTTGATCCAAACGGAGAAGGCGCTGCAGCGATCTTAGCACAATTGGACAAGGCCGACGTTCAATTGTGTTTCCTGGCGCTTGGCGCGCCAAAGCAGGAAACGCTGGCGCTGCGGGGACGTGAGTTGGCGCCCAAGGTTGGCTTTGCCTCCATCGGAGCGGGATTGGACTTTTTGGGCGGGCATCAGACCCGCGCACCGCGTCTGGTCCGGGCATTGGCGTTGGAGTGGGTCTGGCGCGCGCTGTCCAACCCGGTGCGCCTGATCCCACGCTATGCGCGTTGCCTGGCCATACTGCCAGGCCAGATCATCCAGGCGCGCAGGCTGCGCAATCAGGGTTAGAATCCGAACAGATTGGCCTCGGTTATGGCCTTGCGGATGAATGTGGCGCGGTTCGCCTCGGGCTCCCACCCCAGCACACGGCAGGCCTTTGCGTTGTCAAACGGGCTGAGGTGCGCGCGCGATTTCCAATCCGCCAGCGAGGGGCGGGTCAGCCCGTGCCGTCGCAGCACATAATGCTTGAGCTGATGTTTGATGTAATCGGCGGCAAACATCGCGGTCAGATTACCATACCCCACCCGCAACCGGGCCCCCATCGCATCGTGGATGGCATCAAAGTAGTCGCGCCCGGTCATCATCGGTGCGCCAATCAGGTTGAAATCATCGCCTTCGATCCCGTTGACCTCGGCCATCTTCACCAAAGCCTCGACCGTGTCGTCGATCAGCACAAACGGCAGGATGTTGCGCCCATTGCCCCAGAGCTTGACTGCACCCGCACCGTGCCAGCGCCCGATGCCCCAATGCTGCAAGGGCCCGCCGTGCCCCACGACAATACCGGGGCGGGCGATGACCAGCGGCAGGCCCTTGGAGCGATGCATTGCCAAAAGGCGGCGCTCGCATTCGGCCTTGGACCGGGCATAAAGGTTGCGGTCGCTCATATCCTGCGCAAATCCGGTGTCCTCGGTGATCTGCACGTTTGGATCGGACATGTCGTAAGACGCGATCGTGCCAGTATAGATCAACCGTTTGACACCGGCGTCCAAGGCGGCCTGTCCAATCCCCTCGGCTATGGCAACGTCGTGCTTCAGGCACTCCTCCCATGAGGTATCGACGGAACGAGCAAGGTTATAGACCGTGTCGATCCCCTGCATGGCCTTGGCCAACCCTTCGGTATCGGCCAATGACAAGCCCACGGTTTCCACCTGATCGGGCAGATCGGCAAAGGGGCCGGTGCTGCCGCGGCTGACAACGCGCACATCCTTGCCCAGATCGACCAGGCGACGGGTCAGGGCGCGGCCAATGAACCCGGTGCCGCCAATCACCATCACCGTTGGCTTCGGCGCGCGAGTGGAGTGTGGCGGCGCGGGCAGCTCGCGTTGTTCTAAAGGCATCAGCGCCAGAGCTTGATCCAGCGCGCCCATGACTTTGACGGCGGAGGCGCCCGAGAACCGCGCGTCAGGTGCTGCGTTGCGTGCCAGCGGGTCGTAGACGCCGCGCATCATGCCCCGAAAGCTCAGCCCATAGGGGGATTTTGCGTTCAGTGACGTCAATTGCCGGGCGGCGTTCACAAAGCCCGCTTTCAGGTGCTGGCCACTTTGCGACAGTTGCCGCCAAAGCGGGTTGGCCACCAGATCGGCCGTGTTCTCGGCGTCCACGATCAGTGTGTCGGCCGCCAGATCCAGACGGGCCCGCCCGGTCGAGCCGCGCAGGGTCACGGACCGGTCGTCACTTGTCTCCACAAGCGAGATCATCAGGCTCAGTTCGACATCACGAACGCTGGCGCGCATATGCCAGGTCTGTGGACGCTCGCCGTTTCCCGGGATGGCAATGGGATGCGAAAGGCCAAGGTCATGCACCTCAGCGGTACCAAAAAGATCCTGCACCATGGCAAACAAATGCGGACCAATCTCAAGCAACAGGTTTTCCGGCTTGCGCATCAGCCACAGGCCAAACGGCCCGGACCGCAAAGGCGGCAATGGGAAACACCACCGCACTTCAGCTGACGAGATCCGCCCCAATGCGCCAGCCAAGGCCATGGCCTTGAGCCGTTCATACGACGGCAGGCCCAAGAAGTTGTGCCCGGCATGAAACCGCTTCCCTGCCTTTTGCGCGGCGTCTTCGATGGCTTGGGTGTCTTGCGCGGACAGCGCCACAGGCTTTTCGACCAGCACGTGAAGCCCGGCCTCAAGGCATTGAACGGCCAAATCGCGATGGCTGTCCGGCGGTGTCAGGATGTGCACCGCATCGCACAGGTCCGCCGTGATCAGATCCTCGACCGCGGCAAACCCCGTCGCGCAATAAGCATCTGCAAGACCATGCGCTGCGTCAGCGGCCCGGTCGCAGATCGCGGTCAGCTCAACACCTGAAGTGGCCTTGATCGCGTCAGCGTGCCAGCTGGCGATGTATCCGGCGCCGATCAGGCCGATGCGGATGGGGGATTGGGTCATAGCGTGGGGCTCACTGATATTCGATGATTTCCGGGGTTCGGTCTCGAACCCGGTTCAGGTGGTACTTGGCCATTCCCAACAGATTGGGGAATTTAGACAGGGTCAGAAAGAGGGCATGTTTACGCGCCTCATCACGGGGAAGCCCTTCGGCCAGCAACCCCTTGATCGTGCGTGCGTAAGACACCGCGTAAAGGCCCAGAACCAGAATGGGCAGCCAAATGGACCATGCGGCCCCCAGTACAGCAACAAGTGGCAGGATCAGGCCAAAAAGCAGCACGCGGCGTTTTTCGGTGCGAAAATACCCGTCATGCAGATCGCTCACTTGGGCAAAGCCATGCCCGGCCCGCACGGCGCGTCGCCACCATTGGCTGAAGCGGGTTATCGCGGCGTCGTGGCGGGTCATCTCCAGCGGCAGACGCTCCAACCTCCAGCCTGCCGCACCCAGACGCAGGCAAAACTCGTCATCCTCGGCCGCGATCACTTGGGGGGAGAAGCCTCCAACCTGCCGAAACGCATCTGCCCGGACAAGCATGTCGCCACCGCAGGCGGTGATCGGACCAGCAGGGCGATGCCATTCATGGTCGCACATCTGGTTGTAAACGCTGGCGTTGCGATGAATCTCGGATCGCCAGCCTGTGATCACAGCCAGCTTGGGATCGGTTTTGATATGAGCCACCGCTGCCTCGACCCAGCCGGGCACAAGGGCACAGTCACCATCGATGAACTGAACAAATTCTGGAGCGCCGTCCTGTTCGAGCCGGGCAAACCCGGCATTTCGCGCTCGGGCCGCGCTGAAGGCGACGGACATGTCCAGTTCAACCACCTTTGCACCCGCCGCGCGGGCCGCAGCGACGCTGTCGTCCGTGGAACCGGAATCCACATAAACGATACGATCCGCTTGCCCGGTAGCCGCATCCAGCGCACGCTTCAAGCGGTCGCCTTCGTTGCGTCCGATCAACACCAGACCAACACTCATGCCGGATCCCCGTTCACAAGCGTCTCAAGGACGTGTTCCATCCGGTCGCAGGCCTGTTCCCAACCGTTGCGCTGGGCAAGTTCGACGCAAGCTTGGGACATGTTTTTCCAATCCTTATTGGGCAGGTTCAGGATCGTCGCAGCGGCCTGCGCCAAGCCGGTTTCATCCCCAACTTCGACAACATATCCCGTCTGTCCGTCGGTAACCAGATCGGGCGCCGCGCCAACTCTGGTGCTGACAACAGGCGTGCGGCATGCCATGGCCTCAAGCAGAGGCAGGAAAAAACCCTCGGACGTACTGCCGCCCAGAAAAACATCGCAGTCTGAATAGATTTTGCGAATGAAGTTCTGTTCTGGTTGCCGGTAGTACGTGCTGTTCGTCGGCAAGGGCAGATCATCTGAAACGGCCTCGGTCCCGAAGGCCACGACGTGCAGATCGGGAAAATCACGTTGCAGTTGCCCGATCGCGGCAAGCACGGTTTTGGTGCCCTTGATCGGTGATGTGGAATACAGGAAACCTACGCGGGGGATTGATGACTTGTCCCTGGGCTCTGCGTTGAATTGGGTCAAATCAGTGCCATTCGACACCAAGATCGCGTCATCCCGGCCGTAGTTCTCACGCAGAACATCCTCCAACCAACTGGCGATCACAAGGGGCTGCAAAGGCAGGAAATACGTCGCTCTGGAGATCTGCCAGGGCAGCGGGTCAAACACCTCATGCCCTTGGATCAGGTAACACTTCCGGCCCTTTTCCGGCGGCATCGCTGCGGCGGCAAAGGCCGTTTCCCACCAGGTCGCGACGATGATGTCTGCGTCCGGTACATCGTTGTCGTTGAACAGAAAATCATCACAATGCGCCTCATGTACCGGGACCGAGATGTTCTGGAAATGCCCGCCCGTTTCACTGTCCGTTTCTGGCACCCGGCCTTGCAGCAGGGATTTGATCCAGGTCTTGGTCGTGACCTTTCGTTTTGCGGGCGTGACGATGGAAACCTGGTGCCCTCGATCCTTGAGCATCTGAGCATAGGTTGCGATCACGCGCAGGCCGCCCGACAGGTTCGAGCGTGGGCTTAGAAACGTGATCCGCAAAATGGGTCTCCGGGGTCGTTGCTGTCTGATGCGGTTTTAGCACCAAATCTTGGGCGGTGGGTTGCTTTTCGATCTTGCCCGAAAATTAGCCCCATATGCGGCGGGAATTAGGGCCGGTATATGGTCAATCTGAGGCAGCACACAGGGTGTCGGATTGGCTGAAAACCGCGCTCGGATTTTTTAATTTGACACTTGAATTAAATATGGGGACAGTAAGTGAACAGCGCGGGGAGGGCGTATGTTTATCGGATTGGATCTGGGAACGTCGGGGGTTCGGGCCCTTTTGGTCGATGCTGCGGGCGCGGTTCTTGCCAGTGCAGATCGCGGCTTGCAGGTATCGCATCCTCAGCCCGGATGGAGCGAACAGAACCCGCAAGACTGGGTCACGGCCAGCCGCGAAGCCTTGCTAGAACTGCAAACAAAGGCGCAGGCCGAAATGGCGCAGGTGCAGGGGATTGGGCTGTCCGGGCAGATGCATGGCGCGACCTTGCTGGATGCCGATGGGGCGGTTCTGCGGCCTTGTATCTTGTGGAACGACACGCGCAGCCACATGCAGGCGGCGGACCTGGATGCAATGGCAGATGTCCGAGCCTTGTCCGGCAACATCGTCTTCCCCGGTTTCACCGCGCCCAAGCTGATGTGGGTGGCCGAGCATGAGCCGGATGTTTTTGCCAAAACCGCCAAGGTGCTGCTGCCCAAGGACTACCTGAGTTTCTGGCTTACCGGTCGCGCGGCGTCTGACATGTCCGACAGCGCCGGGACAAGTTGGCTGGACGTGGGCGCGCGCGGATGGTCGGAGAGGCTCCTTGCAGCTGGCAACATGCGCCGCGACCAGATGCCGGATGTGATCGAAGGGACCGACATTGTCGGAACGCTTAGACCGGACCTGGCACAAGAGTTGGGCCTGTCTGCCGATGTGCAAGTCGTGGCGGGCGGCGGTGACAATGGTGCGTCCGCCTGTGGTGTTGGCGCATTGCGTGAAGGGGACGGATTTGTCTCACTGGGCACGTCGGGGGTGATACTGGCGGCGCGGAACGGGTTTCATCCCGATCCGGGCAGTGCGGTACACACCTTTTGCCATGCGGTGCCCGGCAGGTGGTATCAGATGGGCGTCATGTTGGCCGCGACCGACAGCCTGAATTGGCTGGCCGGGATCACCGGAGCCTCGCCCGCAGATCTGACCGCGGAACTGTCAGACCTGCGGTCACCCTCCAAGGTGCGCTTTCTGCCGTATCTGTCAGGCGAGCGTACGCCGCACAATGACAGCGCGGTGCGGGGGGCTTTTGTTGGTCTAGATATCGCAACCGACAGGGCGGAACTCACCCAAGCTGTTCTCGAAGGGGTCAGCTTCGGCCTCCGCGACAGCTTTGAGGCCTTGCGCGGAACCGGAGCAGACCTGCTCACGCTTCTGGCGATCGGCGGCGGCACCGGATCACGCTATTGGGTCGAGCTTTTGGCCACCATCCTGGGGGTGCCTTTGCAATTGCCTGCTCAGGGTGAGTTTGGGGCCGCCCTTGGGGCCGCGCGCCTGGCGATGTGCGGTGTGACAGGGGCCGACCCGTTGCAGGTCATGACCAAGCCAGACATCGCCGAAACCATCGAGCCGAACACTCAACTCAGCGCCGCCTTTGACGAGGCGTATGCCGCCTTCCGATCTTCATATCCTGCTTTGAAAGCCATGCCATGACACAGTTCTTTGCCGATATCGCCCCAATCACCTATCAGGGCCCTGACACCGCCAACGAGCTGGCGTTCCGCCATTACAACCCGGACGAGGTGGTTCTGGGCAAACGGATGGAGGATCACCTGCGCTTTGCCGTGGCCTATTGGCATTCTTTTGCGTGGGAAGGCGGCGATCCCTTTGGTGGGCAGACCTTTGAGCGCCCCTGGCACCCCCAAGACGAAATGGGCCGCGCCAAAATCAAGGCTGATGCGGCGTTTGAGATGTTCGATATCCTTGGTCAGCCCTATTTCTGTTGGCACGATGCCGACATCCGGCCCGAAGGCGCGGATTTCGCCGAATCCTTGCGCAATTTCGAAGAGATCATCGATTATTTCCTGGCCAAGATGGAAAGCCGCAAGACAAGGCTTTTGTGGGGCACGGCCAACATGTTCAGCCACCGTCGCTGGATGTCGGGTGCTTCGACCAACCCGGACCCGGATGTTTTCGCCTATTCCGCAGCCACTGTGAAAACCTGCATGGATGCGACCCACAAGATGGGTGGCGAGAACTATGTGCTCTGGGGCGGACGTGAGGGGTATGAAACGCTGCTCAACACCGATCTGGGGCGCGAGCTGGATCACATGGGTCGGTTCCTGAACATGGTGGTCGAGTACAAGCACAAGATCGGATTCAAGGGAACCATCCTGGTCGAACCCAAGCCGCAGGAACCATCCAAGCATCAGTATGACTTTGATGCCGCCACTTGCATTGGCTTCCTGCGAAAATACGGGCTTGAGGATGAGGTTAAGCTGAACCTGGAACAGGGCCATGCAATCCTTGCGGGGCATTCGTTTGAGCACGAGGTCGCCGTTGCCGCAGCCGAGGGGATGCTGGGTTCGATCGACATGAACCGGAACGATTATCAATCGGGCTGGGACACCGACCAGTTCCCCAACAACGTGCCAGAGGTGGCGCTGACCTATTACCACATCCTGCGTGCGGGCGGCCTTGGCACGGGCGGTACCAATTTTGATGCCAAGCTGCGGCGGCAATCGCTGGATGCCAAGGATCTGATTGCGGCCCATGTCGGGGGTATGGACATCTGCGCGCGGGGGCTCAAAGCTGCCGCCGCAATGATCGAAGACGGCGGCCTGGATGCGGCGTTGCGGGATCGCTATGCGGGTTGGGACAGCAACGACGCGCAAGAGATGCTGAACAGTGATTTCGACACCATCTTTGCCAATGTCCTCAGTGGTCAGATCAACCCCAAGCCGCGCTCGGGTCGGCAGGAGATTCTGGAAAACTACGTCAATCGGTTCGTCTGAATGACGCAGATCCGGCGGCACGTCCTGAACGATGGCGACGTCTCGGTCGCCATCCTGTCGCTTGGGTGCATAACGCAGGACTGGCAGGTTCCGGTCCGAGGCAAACAGGTGTCTGCTGTTCTGGGCTACCGTGATCCGCAGGCTTACGTGCACAACCCGTGCTACCTTGGCGCCATTGTAGGACGCGTGGCAAACCGGATCTCGGATGCTGCGTTCGAGTTGAATGGCGAACGGTTTGCCTTGGACGCGAATGAGCCGCCGCACCATCTGCATGGGGGGGAGCGTGGGTTGCACGCCCATAATTGGAGGATGGAGGCGGACGGAAATCGAGCGGTGCAATTGCAGACAACCTCTCCTGATGGCGAAGGGGGCTATCCGGGACGATTGGAGCTGACGGTAACAATCACATTGCGGGATCATAAGCTGACCTATGAGATGGAGGCGCACAGCGACCGGCCCACGCCTGTCAACTTGGCGCAGCATTCCTATTATACTCTGGGTCAAGCAACGGTTCAGATCCCCGCCAAGACATACACCCCGGTGAATGAGCAGATGATACCGCTGGGGACGGTCGAACCGCTGTTGGGCCAACCGTTCGATCTCAGCGCGGGTAGACCCCTGTCTGCCGCGGTTTCTGGGGGCAGTGGGCTGGACATGAACTATGTACTGGATGGGACGCGGGTTGAGGCGAGGGGAGGCGGATTGCATTTGCGCATGGAAACGGATCAGCCTTGTTTGCAACTCTACACCGCCCAGCATCTGCGGCGCGTGGCCGAGCCGCTTGCGGGGCAGACCCACGCGCCGTTTTCGGGCTTTTGCCTTGAGCCGCAGGGCTATCCCAATGCAATCAACACGCCTGCGTTTCCCCTGTCCCTGGCGACCCCAGAACAGCCCTATCGACAACGCCTGACCGTCTCGATCCATGAGGAGGCCGCATGATCCGTTATTTGATTGCCCTCTGTTTGAGCACGTCCGCATGGGCCGAAGAGCTCCCAGTGGCCGAGCCCGTGTTTCCGCCGCTTGACATGGTCGAGGTCGAATTGGGGCATCTGTTATTCTACGATCCGGTCCTCAGCGGCAGTCGCACGGTGTCATGCGCCACCTGTCACCACCCGCGTTTTGCAACATCTGATGGGGTGTCGCTAGGGATCGGGGACGGCGGCGTCGGTCTGGGGCCGGACCGGGTGTTCGACGCCAAGAACCGTCCCGAACAGCGCATCCCCCGCAACTCGCCCGCGCTGTTCAATCTGGGCGCGACCGAGTTCACATCGTTCTTTCACGACGGGCGGCTTGAGGTCGACGAGACCCGCCCGTCGGGCATCCGCACACCGCTTGGGGCCGAGATGGAGCAGGGGTTTGCTTCGGTCCTGAGCGCCCAGACCATGTTCCCGGTGCTTTCGGGCGACGAGATGGCCGGGCACTATTCGGAAAACGAAGTGGCACAGGCGGTGCGGCAAGGGTTCCTGACCGGTCCCGGTGGCGCTTGGGATATCCTATCCAAGCGCGTTGAGGCGCTGCCAGAGTACCGCGACCGGTTCGATCAGGTGATTGGGGAGCGGCCCATCGCATTCACCGACATCTCGAACATGATCGCAGCCTTCATCGCCTTTGAATGGCGCGCCGATGACAGCCCCTTTGACCGGCATCTGCGAGGAGAGGGCATTCTGAGTGCTGCCGAACTGCGCGGAATGACGCTGTTTTATGGTGAGGCGGGCTGTGCGTCCTGCCATTCTGGCCGGTTCCAGACCGATCACGGGTTCCACGCCATCGCCATGCCGCAGATCGGACCGGGCAAGGCGGCTCGTTTTGAGCGCCACAACCGCGATGTTGGCCGGATGCGGGTGACAGGCAGGTCCGAGGACGCGTTTGCTTTTCGCACGCCATCGCTGCGCAACGTGACCCAGACCGCGCCTTATGGGCATGCGGGGGCCTATGCGACGCTGGACGCGGTGATCCGGCATCATTTGGACCCGGCCCAAAGCTTGCAAGACTACACTCCGGAACAAGCGGTTCTGCCTGGAGAGGTGTTCGAGACCGACCATGTTCTGATGACCCAGGGTCGCGAGGTCGACGATATTGCGCGGGCCAATGCTCTGCATGCGCGACAGTTGACGGATGACCAGATCGCCGATCTCTTGGCCTTTCTGGGGGCCTTGACCGACGAAACTGCGCTCAAAGGGCGATTGGGTGTGCCGGACTCCGTGCCCAGTGGTTTGACCGTCGAGAAGTAGGTTCAGTTCGCGATCTCGAACCCGTTGCCGATGCGATTGAGAATGACAGCCTGATTTGGCGTTATTTCCACGGCCTGACTTGTGGTGCCGTCCGGCCATGTCACGCGGACAAAGGCGGTGTCCGTTGCGCCCAACCCAAAATGCTCGAACCCCGCGCTGCCGCCTGCGTGCCCGCCCCCCCGGGTGATCTCGCGCGACATCCAGGGACCCGTGACAGGGTCGCTTGTGACCTCGATCCAGCCGCCAACGCCATTGCGGTTTGGGCCGGGTTGAACAATCGACAGGGCCACCCAAGCGCCGGTGTCCGGGGTCACGTTCTGCCAGACCTCTAGCGGGGCGCGTCGGTTGACCACTGCGATGTCCAGCAGCCCGTCAGCGTTCAGATCGGTCATGACAGCGCCGCGTCCACGATGCAGGCTGGCCAGACCTGCGGTTTCGCCAGCTTCGACAAAAGTCCCGTTTTTGGCCTGGATCAGCAGGTTGTTGGGATCATCCATGGCGCTGCCCGGCATCTGCTCGACATTGCCCTTGGCGATGAACACATCATCCAACCCATCATTCTGCACGTCCCCAAAGGCCACGTGCCATCCGGTCGAGGGACGGCCATCCCCACCGCTGTAGGGGCGATGCGCCGTCGTGCCCAGATCATAGGGAACATCCTCGAACTTCGGGCCCGGCCCTGTCAGCCGTTGCAAGCGCTGGTCGCCCATTGAGGTCAGAAACACCTCTTGCCGCCCGTCATGGTTCAGATCGCGCGCGGCAATGCCCATGCCCCAAAGCTTGTGGTCCTGCCAGCCGTCTTCCTGGTCATAAAGGCGCAAGTCCGGTGCCATTTGCCACAGCTGCTCGGCCCCGCCGTCGACATAATAGTGGCGGTCGTTGCTGACGCGCAGATCGGCATTTCCGCTGCCACTCCAATCGCTGAACAGCATCGAAAGCGGACAAAACCCGGGCTCCAATGCAACTGGTATGCCGTAGCTGTCCCCGTCCGGGCGGTAGAGCAGATTGATGTCACATGCCCGAAAGGGCCCGTCGGGGTTGGCGCGATCCACATAGTTGCCAAAAGCCAGTGTGGGCAGATCTTGCCCACCTTCCCACGTTGCGGCAAAGGCGGTTGTCCAGCGGTCATCGCTGGCAAAACCCAGATCAAAGGGGGCAAAACTGCAGTCCGGTCCGCCCTTGAGCAACCTGTTTTCCCCCACCCGCAGGATGGCCAGATCCATGTGCCCATCCGCGTCGATATCCAGCGGGTAGGCCCCAATCACACCTGTTTGGGCCAAAATCTCGGATGTGTCTGCTTCAAACCGGACGACACCACTGGGCTCCGAGGTGTTGCGCAACAGAAGGGCCGGGGTCTCTCCACCGGCTGCGAACAGCTCGGGCAGGGTGTCGCCGTTGCAATCGAAACTGGCCAGCCCACCGCCGACAAAGTGCTCCCAGCCACCGGTGTAGCGGTGTTCAGGCACGTCGATCGGAGTGAAGGCAACGTCGGCCACGACAGGTGTGGCCATCAGGGTCAAAACCAGGATTTCAGGCCGCATTGTCGCTCATCTCATCCAGGGCAAGGTCCGACACGCGATCGAGCGCGTATGCGGCCCCGCCCTTGGCCCACATCAGGTCACCCCATTTGTGAACCACCACCTCGGGCGGGTCGCGGTCAACCCGAATGATGGATTTGCGCATCGCTTCGATCACCGCGTCCTCGTACAGGTGGTCGAACTGCATCTGTTCGCCTGCCAGAATGATCAGGGCGGGGTCAAAGATATTGGCAAGGTTGGCAAGGCCCATGGCAAAGTACTGCCCGGCCCGGTCCACGACACTGCGCGCCGTTGGGTCACCATTGCGGGCGGCATTCAACAGCGCCTCGATCCGATGGCTGGGATCGGCCGAAGTGTCGGCATCCGATGTCAGCGTTGCTTCGCGCAGAAGGGCGTAATCGGCGACATAAGCCTCAAGACAGCCGCGCTGACCACAACGGCAGAGCGCCCCATTCAGATGCACCTTGGTGTGACCGAATTCGGCCCCGCACCCGCGCGTGCCGCGATAAAGCTCGCCATCGATCATCAGGCCAAGGCCGACCCCGCTTTCAATTGTGACCACAAGAAAATCGGGCACCCCGCGCGCCAAACCAAAGCTGTATTCGGCAAAGGCCACCAGATTGGCGTCATTGTCGACGAACGCAGGAAGGCCCAGGTGCTGACTGGCCAATTGGCTGAATTCGACATTGCGTGTGTCCAGAGAGGGCGACCAGTAGACGAACCCGTTTTCGGCATCCACGACACCCGCGATGCCGATACCCACCCCTGAAACATCTTCCATAGTGTGACCCGCGGTCTCGGCCAATTCGCGAACGGCTTGGGTGATCCGAATGGCCAGCGCATCAGGGGCGTGCACGCTCTGATCCAGATCGCGTTCAATGCATTCTAACTGCTGACCTTCGAAATCCAACAACACCAAAGACAGTTTGAGATGCGAGATTTTAACGCCCGCTACCAACCGGGCTGCACCGCGAATCTTAAGGTCGACACGGGGTCGGCCACGGCGGGAATCCGTGCTGCCATCTTCGCGAGCGACCTCTTCGATCAACCCGTGTTGCAGTAGCTCGGCGGTGATTGTGGTGACTGTTGCGCGGCTGATGCCGGTGCGCTCGGACAGTTCGATGCGTGGAATGCGCCCGGCTTTCCGGATTTCCGACATCAGGGCGCGGCGGCCATATTCTCTTTGCAAAACAGCCATTTGTTTGCCGCCTCCTTGATCTTGTGCCGACGCGTTATCGGGCGAAAACCCGTCGGTATTGCTGAACAAACCGTGCCAGCTTTGTAAGATTTTTCCCAGCCTATTCGATTTAATTTGATTTTCAAATTAAAATACATCACGATTGTGGAACAGGCCACGCACGAGGACCATGAATTGCGCAGGGCCATCTTTGTTTGGGAGGACAACATGAAATTCTTTGCAACCGCGACGGCCGTCGTCGCCGGCGCAATCATCAGCACCGCGGCCTGGGCCGATGACATCGTCATTGGCGTCAGCTGGTCGAATTTCCAGGAAGAGCGTTGGAAGACCGACGAGGCGGCGATCAAGGCCGAGCTGGAATCCAAGGGCGCGCAATACATTTCGGCGGACGCTCAAAGCTCATCCGCCAAGCAGCTGTCGGATGTCGAAAGCCTGATCGCGCAAGGCGCGGATGCTTTGATCATTTTGGCCCAGGACGCGCAGGCCATTGGCCCCGCAGTTCAGGCCGCAGCGGACGAGGGTATTCCTGTCATCGGTTATGACCGTCTGATTGAAGACCCGCGCGCGTTCTACCTGACCTTCGATAACGTCGAAGTAGGCCGGATGCAGGCGCGTGCCGTGCTCGAAGCGATGCCTAAGGGCCGCTATGTCATGATCAAGGGCTCGCCCACCGACCCCAACGCCGACTTCCTGCGTGGTGGTCAGCAAGAGGTGCTGCAAGACGCGATCGATGCTGGTGACATTACCATCGTGGCCGAGGCCTATACCGATGGCTGGCTTCCCGCCAACGCACAGCGCAACATGGAGCAGATCCTGACCGCGCAAGACAACGGCGTGGATGCGGTTGTTGCCTCGAACGACGGCACAGCAGGCGGCGTTGTGGCCGCGCTGACCGCACAAGGCATGGAAGGAATTCCGGTTTCGGGTCAGGATGGTGATCACGCCGCGCTGAACCGTGTCGCCAAGGGTACGCAGACGGTATCGGTGTGGAAAGACGCGCGTGATCTGGGCAAGGCTGCAGCAAGCATCGCTGTTTCGCTGGCCGACGGCGTCAAGATGAACGCCATTGGCGGTGCAGATGACTGGACCTCGCCCGGCGGCACCAAGATGAGCGCCATGTTCCTTGCCCCTCTGCCGGTGACCAAAGAGAACCTGTCCGACGTTGTCGACGCTCAGTGGATCACCAAGGAAGCACTGTGTCAGGGCGTGACCGCCGGTCCGACCCCCTGTAACTAAAGACACCACTCACATCGTTTCCCTCCGCCGTTTGTGCGGCGGGGGGAAGCACCAAAATCTGCAGGACATCCCATGACCCATTCTGAGGCGGATCTGTCCCCGGCACCCTCCAAGAAAAACATCGTGCAAACGCTCGAGCTGGATTTGCGGCTCTTGGGCATGATCGGCGCTTTTGCCGTTCTGTGCATCGGGTTCGACTTGGTCACCGGCGGGCGGTTCCTGACACCGCGAAACATCTTTAACCTGACGATCCAGACCGTATCCGTTGCGATCATGGCAACCGGAATGGTGTTTGTCATCGTCACCCGCCACATCGACCTGAGCGTAGGTGCGCTGCTGGCCACATGCTCGGCTGTGATGGCAATGACGCAGACGCAGTTCCTGCCGAACGTGTTGGGCCTGGGTCTGGGACATCCGCTGATCCCCTGGATTTCGATCGGGGTGGGCCTGCTGGTTGGTACGCTGATCGGGGCCTTCCATGGCTGGATGATCGGCTATCTGACCATTCCCGCCTTCATCGTCACCTTGGGTGGCCTGTTGGTCTGGCGCAACGTTGGCTGGTACCTGACCAGCGGCAAAACCATTGGCCCGTTGGACCCGACGTTCCAGAAATTCGGGGGCATCAACGGCACCCTGGGCGCGACCGGCTCATGGATACTGGGCCTCTTGGCCGTGGCTGGCGCCCTGTACGGTCTGTGGAACAGCCGCCGGAACAAGATCAAACACGGGTTCACCGTGAAACCGATGTGGGCCGAAGGCGTCTTGGCAGGTATCATCACCGCCGCGATCCTGGGCTTCGTTGCGATCCTGAACGCCTATGAGGTGCCGACCCGCAAGTTGCAGCGCATGTTCGAGGCGCGGGGCGAGGTCATGCCCGAAGGGTTCACACAATCCTATGGCATCCCGATCTCGGTTCTGTTGCTGATCTTCATCGCGATCGCAATGACCATCCTGGCCAAGCGCACCCGTTTGGGCCGCTATATCTTTGCCACTGGCGGCAACCCGGATGCGGCAGAGCTTTCGGGGATCAACACCCGCTGGCTGACTGTCAAGATCTTTGCACTGATGGGAGCCTTGTGCGCGATTTCCGCAGTGGTGGCCTCGGCCCGTCTGACCAACCACTCCAATGACATCGGCACGCTGGACGAACTGCGCGTGATTGCGGCAGCTGTTATCGGCGGCACGGCTTTGGCGGGTGGTCTGGGCACCATTCACGGCGCCATTCTGGGGGCGTTGATCATGCAGTCGCTGCAATCGGGTATGGCGATGGTTGGCGTTGATGCGCCGCTGCAGAACATCGTCGTGGGCGCGGTTCTGGTGCTGGCTGTGCTGATCGACATCATCTATCGCAAGAAGACGGGAGAGAGCTGATGGCCAAATCCGACATCAATCGCGATCAGACCCCGCTGGTCGAAATGCGCGACATCTGCATCTCGTTCGGCGGTGTCCATGCCGTCGATCACGTCAGCGTCGACCTCTATCCGGGCGAGGTTGTGGGCCTTTTGGGTCACAACGGTGCTGGTAAATCCACGCTGATCAAAATCCTGTCGGGCGCGTATCAAGGCGACAGCGGCGAGATCCTGATCAATGGTCAAAAGGTCGAGATCAACAACCCCCGCGATGCCCGCGCTCACAAGATCGAGACGATCTATCAGACGCTGGCGCTGGCCGACAATCTGGATGCCGCCAGCAACCTGTTTCTGGGACGTGAACTGGTCACCTCATTCGGGTTGGTCGATGATGATGCGATGGAATCCGAGTGTCGCAAGATCATGGGGCGGCTCAACCCGAACTTCAAAAAATTCGCGGAACCCGTCTCGGCGCTGTCAGGTGGCCAACGGCAATCGGTGGCCATTGCCCGAGCAGTCTACTTCGATGCCCGCATCCTGATCATGGACGAGCCTACGGCGGCGCTTGGCCCGCATGAAACCCAAATGGTGTCTGAGCTGATCCAGCAGCTCAAGGCCGAAGGGATCGGCATCTTTCTGATCAGCCATGACATCCACGACGTCATGGAGCTGTGCGATCGGGCCAGCGTGATGAAAAACGGTAAGCTGGTGGGCACTGTGGATGTCAATGAAGTCACCGACGATGACCTACTTGGAATGATCATCCTGGGCAAGCAACCCGGTTCCAGCGAGGCGGAATGAGGGGCCTGTCATGAGTGTTCTTGTGGCAGATGTCGGTGGCACGAACACGCGGATCGGCATGTCCGATCGGGGTGTCGTGACACAGATCAGCCGGTATGAGAATGACGCTTACCCTTCGTTCGACGCTGTGGTGGCGAAGTATCTGTCAGACGTCGCCGCGACCTCGTTGACCGGCGCAGTGATCGCGGTTGCGGGACCGGTGACCTCGACCCGGGCCAAGTTGACGAACCGGGATTGGTCATTTGACAGCGCGCAATTGGGCAAGTCCCTTCCGGGGGCACCCAAGGTTTTCCTGATCAACGATCTTGTCGCCTTGGGCCACGCCCTGCCGCATCTGGCAGAGGGGCAGCACTCGATCTTGCTGTCTGGTGCGGATCAACCGTTGAACGCACAAAAGGTGGTGGCAGGGGTCGGCACAGGCTTCAACGTCTGCCTGCTGTGCGACGGCGCGGTGATGGAAGCCGAGCTGGGCCACGCCAGCCTGCCCTCCAGTGTCGGATCGGTGTTGCGGGACGCTTTGGGGGAGGGCGCCGCGCATTTCACCACAAACGAGGCGGTCCTGTCCGGGCGAGGACTGTCGCGGCTCTATCAGGAGATGACGGGGCGGTCGCTGTCGGGAGCACAGATCATAGCGGCTGCTGATGCCGGCGATTGCCAATCTGCCAGCGAAGCCGTGACGCTTCTGGCCCGTCTGCTGGGCTGTTTTTCACGAGAGTTGGTGTTTCAGTACCTGCCCTTTGGCGGCATCCATTTCGCGGGCGGAGCGGCGCGAGGCGTGCTGGGCTCGGGTGCGCGGGATGCCTTTGTTGCGGCGTTTCTGAATGACGGCCCGTTTCACGAGCAGGTCGCTCAGGTCCCGGTGCATGTGATCGCGGACGATCTGGCCGCGTTGATCGGGGCTGCACAGTTTTTCGAAAGGGGTTAGATCATGTCCAGGCCGTTTCGATGGGGGTGTTTGTCGACCGCAAAAATTGCGCGAGAGCATGTTCTGCCCGCGATCGCCCGGTCCGAAACCGGCGTGTTGCACGCAATTTCAAGCCGGGACGCGGGCCGGGCGCAAATCGCGGCAACGCGTTTTGGCGCGGCGCGCTGGTACGACAGTCATGACGCGCTGCTGGCCGACCGGGACGTGGATGGCGTCTATATCCCGCTGCCCACGTCGCACCACACGGAATGGGCCATTCGCGCGGCCGAGGCGGGCAAGCACGTTCTCTGTGAAAAGCCGATTGCGCTAAAGGCTTCGGACATCGACCGGATCGCGGCGGCGGGGCAGGACAATAACGTTCTGATCTCGGAGGCCTACATGGTCTGGTACCACCCGCAATGGCACAAGGTCCGCGAGCTGATCCAGAACGGCTCCATCGGGCGTTTGCGGCAGGTGACCGGTGGGTTTTCCTTTTACAACGTTGATCCCGCCAACACGCGCAATCAGCTAGAGGCCGGAGGTGGCGCTTTGCCGGACATCGGTGTTTATCCGGTGATCACAACCTTGATGAGCACCGGATCAGTGCCGCTGAGTGTCGAGGCGCAGGTTGAGTTCTCGCCCGAATTCGAGACCGACATCTACGCGCAGGCGGTTGTCCGGTTCGAGGGCTTCAACCTGAACTTTCATGTCTCGACACAGATGGCGTTGCATCAATCCATGCGGTTCATGGGAGAGACTGGCTGGATCGACGTGCGCGCACCATTCAACGCAGGCGACTATGGCGCGGCTGAGGTGGTTCTCCACGATCAGACGAACGCGCAACAACAGGTTTTTCGGTTCACGAGTGCCCGACAGTACCAAGAGCAGGTGGATGCCTTTGCCCTCGCCTGTGCTGGCAACGGATCGGGCGTGGTACCTTTGTCCCTGTCCCGTCAGGTGCAAGAGGTCCTAGATCAGATCTATGCCGCAGGTCGGTCGGAAAACCGATAGTTTCTTCCATAGTCTCGAAGCGCTCCCGCCCGTCGTCGATGCCCCTTGCGGGACATCTCCTCCCGTTGGGCCAGGCTCATGCGGGCTTTGCCCGCATGAGCCTGGCCCGCCCCCTCTTCGTGCCGTCCGCAGGACGCAAGGCCGACAGGCCGCGCAGGGCGTTAACGCCCCACAGCGTAGGCCTGCATCAATCGTGGGGTTGCTGCGGCATGCAACAGTCCGTCCGGTGCGCGGCTGGCGGCCGTTAACCGACCGACGGTCCAGGGCTCGGCCACTTCTATTGCATGCCCTTTGGCGCGTAGGGCTTCGATGACATCTGTCCCAAACCCGGGTTCGACCATCAGGTGGCCGGGGTTCACCTCGCGCGGGTAGAACGAGCTTTGGAAGTGGCCGGTGTGAAACAGCGGTGCGTCGATCCCCTCTTGCAGGTTCAAGCCCCCATGTACCAGGCGCAGAAGGTAGATCAGTTGCCATTGGTCCTGCTGGTCGCCGCCGGGTGTACCAAACGCCAACTCAGCCCCGTCAGGCCCACGCGCCATCGAGGGCGACAGCGTTGTGCGAGGGCGACGGCCCGGTGCCAACGAGGTCGGCAGCCCGTCCTCTAGCCAGAACATCTGCGCCCGCGAATTCAGCGGCATGCCCAATCCCGGCACCACCGGCGAGGATTGCAGCCACCCGCCCGAAGGCGTGGCCGACACCATGTTGCCCCAGCGGTCGATCACATCCAGATGCACCGTGTCCCCCCGCTTTTCGGTCAGGTGCGACATGGTCGGCTCACCCGCGCCGATGGCGTGCCCCGGCTGGTGCGACAGGGCGGCATGAGACAGCATGGCCTCGACCCAGGCGTCGTGCCCGGGAAGACGACCGGGGCGCTGATCGGTTGAGGCCACGCCCCCGATCAACGCGCGGCGGTCGGCGGCGTATCCATCCGACAACAGCTGACCTATCGGGATCTCGGTGAAAGACGGATCGCCGTAGTATGCCTCGCGGTCGGCAAAGGCGAGCTTCATGGCCTCGGTCACGTGATGCACAAAATCGGCCCCGTTCAGGTCCATCTGATCAAGCGGCAGCCCTTCGAGCAGTTTGAGAGACTGCAACAACGTCGGTCCTTGGGTCCAAGGGCCACCCTTCCACACGGTCCACCCGTGGTAATCCACCTGCAAGGGCGCTTCGTAACTGGCCTGCCAATTGGCCATGTCCTGTCCGGTCAGAATACCCTTGTGCGGGGTGCCGCTGGCATCCATAAGACAGGCGTCAGCGACGAACCCATCGATCGCTTCGGCAATGAACCCTGAATAGAACGCCTTGCGCGCCGCCTCGATCTGCGCCTCGCGTCCCGAAACGGTTTCTGCCTCGGACAGCACCTGTTCCCAAGTGTCCGCGAGCTGCGGGTTGCGAAAGAGCGCGCCCGCCTGCGGGAGGGCGCCTCCGGGAACCCAAGTTGCGTGCGATGTCGGCCACTCAGCCGCAAAGAAATCGGCCAACCCTGCGATCGTGTTGGCCACGCGAGGCAGCAGGGGGTGGCCGGTGCGCGCATAGTGAATGGCCGGTTCCAGAATGTCGCGCAGGGGGAGCGAGCCGTGATCACGCAGAGTGATCATCCAGGCGTCGAATGCACCGGGCACCACTGTGGCCAGCAGGCCGGAACCAGGGATCAACTCCAGCCCCTGGTCCTTGAAATGGGCAATCGTGGCACGCGCAGGCGCGACGCCCTGACCGCAGACCATTGTGGGTTCTGTATCGCCGGCAGGTTTGATCAGCATCGGCATGTCGCCGAGCGGGCCGTTCAGATGCGGTTCGACCACATGCAGCACAAACCCCATCGCGGCGGCTGCGTCAAAGGCATTGCCGCCCCGTTCCAGTACACCCATGCCAACCGCCGAAGCGATCCAATGGGTTGAAGTTGCAACACCAAAGGTGCCCGTGATCTCGGGGCGGGTGGTGAAGGTCATGGGCCTCTCCGATTTGCTCGGACAGGATCAGGCCACGATGCAGAGGTGAGGTCAACCGCCGGGCCTTCACACCTCAGTAATCGCGTTCAAAGAACACTCCGACTGAGGTTTCGCCTTGATTGTCCACCGTCCCTTTGAGCGTGAAACTGTTGGTCACGTCCAGATTCAGGTTCAATTCGGTCTCGCCCTTGGTGTTGACGGTGAAATCGGTATAGAGCCCGTCAGCCAGATACGCCCCTGCACCAAACTGCGCGGCTCCGCTGTCATCGGTTCCCACCTCGACAGTATCAGCGCCTGTGGCTTCGCGGATACCCTTGGTGGAGTCGCCGCCCGCACCGCTGAGCTGCGCCAGAGAGGCAGCCATCTGGGCAATCACGATGGGCGAAAGCTCGGAGAACCGATTGCCGAAGAGCAGCATCGCCAGTGCCTCTTCGCTGGGGCGTTCAGGGTCGGAATACACCTTGATCTCTGGGCCATCCAAGGGGCCGGAAATCTCAAGCGTTGCGGTCCCGTCCGAGGTCGTCGTGGTCGAGGCGAACTCCAGATAGGGCGTCAAGTTGCCTTGCAGGGTGACGATGCCCTTGGTCAGTTTCAGGCGACGGCCCAGAATGTCGAAGTTGCCCCGGATCAGTTCGATCTGACCTGATGGCGCGATGGCAGCCGTGGTGCCACCGACATAGATGCGTCCCCCCAATTCGGCCTGCAACCCGCGTCCGCGAGCATAAACCTTGGACGGAGCGAGAAGGCTGACGTCCAAGGAAATCACCGGGCCTGAACTGCCGCTTGAGGTTTGTACCAGTTTGGCCCGCTTGCGGGTGGTGAACTGGGCACCGGTTTCCCCGACGTGGCGGATTTCTGGGATCGGGGCGGCCCCAACTGCGCCCGAGGCGGCCGAGAGGTCGATGTTTGTTTCGCCAAAGACGATTTGCCCGGCAATGGCGCTGTTGCCTGCAAGCGGGCCGGACATGGTGATCTGGCCGTTCGCCGAGGTTTCAAAGAACACGTTGTCGGTCAGGACCAATTCGTTGAGTTGCAGCGCAATCCGCCCGTTGAAAGGGGGCGCCAATTCAACAGGGCCGCTGACGTTGAACGTGCCGCCGGCTCGCAGCCCGCCGGTGATCCCGATCGTGGCGCTGCCGTTTGCCAGGGCAACCTGCCCGCCGATGTTGGTCAGGGTCTGACCGGCGGACGGAACGGCGACTGTTGTGCCAGAGGTGGTGATCGTGCCGGTAATGGCCTCGACGCTCGGCGTGCCTTTCAGTGCCAGGTCGTATTGTGCGGAGCCATCGATGGAATTGGGCGATATGAACAGGTTGGCGATACCCAATCCAATGGTGCCCTTGGCTGTGACATCCGCTTGCCCGGACCCTTCGTCGAAGCTGCCTGCGACTTTGCTGGTCAGGCCTGAGGGGCCGGTGGCATCTGCGTCGATCTCCCAAACGCCATTGTTGCGTTTGGCGTTGCCCTTGGCGGTGAGTGCGCCGACCAGTTCAGGCACGATACGCTCCAACCGTTGCAGGCTGGCGTCGAAGTTCAGATCAGCAGAGCCGTCGGTTTCCACGGTTCCGTTCAACGCCACGGTTGAGGCTTCGGGGCCGTCGATCTTGACAGTGCCGGTCAGCCCGTTGCCGGTTGGTTTCACATCCCCGTTCAAGGTCAGGGGCCCTGACAGGGTGGGGATGACACGCTTGAGCTCGTCCAGAGCGGCCTTGAACTGGATCGAGCCATTGGTCTCTTGCAGGTTGCCGCTCGCCTGAGCGCTGAGGGCTGAGCCGTTCAGATCAAAGTTCCGGATGTGCAGGCCCGCATCGGCATTGGCTGCGTCCAGCGCCAACGTGGTGCGGCCCTGGATCAACGCGTCGACTTGTTCGATGCCGCTGGTGACGTCGCGCGCCGTGGCGTTCAGTTGCACATCAAAATGACGGCTTGCCAGATCCCCGGACCCGGCAGCTTTGGCTTGCAGGTTGCCGGTCAGGTCTTGCCCGGCGAGAGCCGAGAACAACGACAAGTCAGGTGCATTGACCGCGGCATTCCCGCTGAGCGCATAGGCGCCTTCGGTGCCGGTCAGCTTGGCGACGGCCTCGGCGGTCACGGCTTTGCCATCGAGCGAGAACTGGCGCACGTCCAGACCTGTGTCATCCCGCTTGGCATCCAGCACGATGGTGGTGCGGCCGGTGATCAGTGGGTCGATCTCGGGCATGCCGCTTTTCAGGTCCTGCGCGTTGGCGTTCAGTTTCACATCGAAATGCTGGTTCGCCATGTCGCCTTTGCCGGTGACGTTTGCTTGCACCTGCCCCGCCAATTCCTGCCCGGCCAGAGCAGAAAAGACGGACAGATCCTCTGCCTCGACCTGGGCCGAGCCATCCAGCGCAAAGGCCCCGTCTGTCCCGGTCAGCTTGGCCGCAGCCTCAGCCCGCAGGGTCCGTCCTTCGACCGTCAGGTTGCGCACCTCAAGCCCTTGCTGGTCGCGCACGGCGTCCAAGGCGATGGTTGTGCGCCCGGCGATGATCGGGTCGATCTCGGGCATTCCGGATTTCAGCCCGTTTCCTTCGACATCAAGCTGGAAGTCAAAACTGCCCCCCAGGGGAGCGCCCTTACCGGTCAGATCGGCGGTGACTGTTCCTGCCAGATCGCGCTGCGCCACACCGGAAAAACGCGACAGGTCACTGGCTTCGACATTGACCGTTCCGTCCACTTCGAAACCGCTTTGCAGGCCGCTGATCTCGGCGTTGGCCGTCGCGGTATAGTCCGAGCCGCTGATTACGACATCGCTGAGGTTCAGATTGTTGCCGCTGACCAGATCAAAGAACCCATCAAGCGTGATCGAGCGGCCAACCGCCTGATTGAGCGCGGGATCGGAAAAGGCCAACCCGTTCAAGAGCGCCTGCACATCGCCGCGCAGGTCCATCGCCTCCCCCTGATCCAAGGTGCCTTGGCCCGTGATACGGGCCTGTTTCACCACGACGTCAGGGGTTTCAAGTGCATTCGCCGTAAGGCTCAGGTCCCAGTGATTGCCCAATTCGCGGTTGAGCAGGGCGGAAAACTGCGCGGCCTCCAGCGTGATGCGCGGATCAGCAACTGGCAGGACAACCCGGTCGCCCGTTGGCGGTGTGATACGGCCCTGCAGCGCCACCTTGTTCAGCACCCCGCCTGCGGCCATGTCCAGCTCACCCTTGAGCTTGAGCGCGTCAGACGACACCTCAAGCTGCGAGATCGCCAGATGCCCGTCCGGGTCACTGATGCCCTCGACTTGCAGCTGCGTGTCGGTGCCAAAGAAGGTGTCGAACTCTTCTTCCAGGAACGGTGTGACATCGCCGCCCAGATCGGCGCTGAAGGCAATGCTGTTTTGTGTCTCGTCCGCGCCAAAAGGTACGCCGCGCAGACGCACCTGGCCCGCTACACGCTCGGCATCATCGCTGGCCAGGGACAGATCGGCGGTAAAGTCCGTCAATGGGCCTTCGCCCTTGGCGGTCAGCAACAGTGGCGGTTGACCCGGCATTTGCAGCGCGGTCGAGATCAACCCGCCCGCATCCTCGATCACCTGCAGGTCCAGCGCGATCTGGCTGGTTTCGTTCTGGAACCCGGCTTTCAATTCGATGGCGTCGCCGGGTCGGTCCAGGCGGGTAATGGCCAGATTTGTGTCCAGTGTCCCGTCGGCGAGGGTCATGTCGCCCTGCACCTTGAGCTCGGCCGCAAGTCCGATCAGCGGCTCGCCCAGACCCAAGGTGTCCACGCGAATTTCGCCAATCTCGATGGCCACCGGCAGTTCCGGCAATTGAAACGGCTGTGTGCCTGCATCCGGCAGGGGTTCGGCCTGCGTCGTTGGGGCAGGCGCTCGGTCGACGCGAATTTCACGCGCCGTCAGCTCGTTGACCGAAAACCGCCCCCGGATCAGGGCCAGACGGTTCCAGTCCAGCACCGCGTCGTTGATCGTGAGCCAGGGACCATCGTCGTCAGACACCACGATCTGTTCGATGGTCGCCTTGGCGCTCAGGGCGCCTTCGATGCCGCGCACCTGAATCTGGCGACCTTCGCCAGACAGGGTATCTTCAAGGAAATCGACGAGGATGCCGCCTGATTCCTCATCCTCTTGCGTCCAAGCCGGCGCTGATACGGTCAACGCGACGCAGGTGCTGGCAGTCAGAAGGTAGCTAGAGGAACGTTTCATCAGAAGGCCTGCCCGATACCAATGTAAAACTGCAACCCGTCGCCCGTGGAACCCTCGACCGGCAAAGCCAAGTCCACGCGCAGCGGACCAAACCCGCCCAGATCGTAACGCACACCCAAACCGGCACCGGCATGGCGGGACGAATTGGATGTGACAAAGGATTTGGCGTCGATCAGGCCAATGTCATAAAACCCGACGAGCGAGATCTTTTCGGTCACGCGCCCGCGCACCTCGGCCGACACACCCAGGAACGAGCGCCCGCCCGCAATCCCGGTGCCTACCGGAGTGCCGAGAGATTCGTATGGCTGGCCGCGTACGGTTCCGGCACCGCCCGAGTAGAACAGAAGTTCAGGCGACGTCCCGGCCTGCGAAGACCCGACAACTGACCCCAATTGCAGGCGACCAGCCAAAATGATGCCGCCGTTTGATGTCACGTCCCAATATCCGCGCCCATCCACAAAGAACCGCGCGCCGCTTTCGGTTCCGCTCAGCCCGGCATAGGGCGTGAACCGCGCGTCGATGTAAAACCCCTTGGTCGCGCTGACCGGATTGTCGCGTTTGTCCCATTCGGACCGCACGGGCAGGATCAGATAGCGGAATCGGCGGTCTGTCCCGAAGGCGTCGTCGGATGAGGCATAGTTGAACCCAAACCAGGCCTCGGCATAGAGCTGTTCCGAGAAGGTGCGCCGGGCACCTACACCCAATTGCGCGCTTGTGACCTTATAGTGGGTCCGGTTTCGGCGCTCGAGGTTGCCGATGTAGAAGATGCTGTCATCGGGGCCCAATTTGTCAGGCTGGTCCAGACGAAAACCGACGCGACCGTCGATATCTTCTGTGCCGCCGATGTTCCGGATGTTGGCCTCGAACCGGAAGCGGTTGGCATTGTTGAACACGTTGCGGTGCATCCAGGTCGCGGTCAGGTCCAGACCTGCGGTCGATTTGACTTCTACGCCAAAGGTCAGACGGCGCTTGGGCAGGTCTTCGAATTCTGCGTCAAAATCAAGCGTGCCATCAGGGTTCGGAACATCGCGTTCCCGCAAGGTGACGGAATTGAAGGTGCCGGTGCGTCGCAGGCGCGTCCCGACCTTTTGCACACCCGCAGGACTGTACACCTCGCCGGTCGGGAAACCTGCAATCCGCCGCAATGCCTCGTGACGCACGTCCGAGGTGCCCGAAATGTGCATTTTGCCGAACCTCAGTTTGGGTCCGGGCAACAGGTCGATGTCCGAATCAAGCTGCGCGTCGCGGTGGCGGGCCGTGATGCGTTGATCGCCAACCTTGGCCTTGGCGTAGCCTGCGTCGCGCCATCCCACGATCCCGGCCGAGGCCGCATCGCGGATCGCCCCGGTGGTGGCCGTCTGGCCCGGCGCATAGCCTTCGGGCAGCTCGGTTTCCGGCGTGATGGGCGAGATTTCGGTCTTGCCGAATTTGAACTGGGGGCCGGTTTGAACGGTAATGTCGATCCGGTTGATCTGGTTCGGGATGCGCAGCGGATCTATGTTTGCGGCTTCGCGCCCGTCCAGCTTGACGCTGACAACGGGGCTGAAAAATCCTTCGTCGTAAAGCACCTGCACCAGGGTGCGATAATCTGACAGCGCGGCGGACAACACTTCAATCGGTTCGGTCAATCCGTGCCGCTCGGCCCCCAAGGCCAAAGAACTGCTGGTCAGGCGTTCGGTCAGATCTTCTGAGGCACCCGGCGCCACGAGAGCGGTTTCCATGGCCAAGGCCATGGATGGCAGGCAAAGCCCACACGCAAGTGTCATGCCGCGCAACACGGCGCCGAAACGGCCGCTTGATCTCATCCCTGTGGCTCCAGACTGCCCGAACTCGCACCGGCACGCCGGTTCTACGACGTTGCCTTCAGGATTTTGAATAGCACACAAGATGCGGGGGGAGGAGGGGGAAATTGCGCCACATATCCTCTATAGATTGTGGTTTACGCAAAATTGGGGTGAGGCTGAAACGGACCGCTTTCAGTTGACGCTGTTGAACCACTTGACGATTGCCAGCCGGTCTTCGTCTTCCATGTAGGTGATGTTTGCAGGCGGCATCGCATGTGTGATCCCGGCCTGTAGATAGATGGCTTGCGCATTGCGCGCGATATCAGCCTCGGTTTCCAGCAGGACGCCCTTGGGCGCCCACAGGATGCCATCCCAGAACGGCTCGCGGGCATGACACATTGAACACCGGCCCAGAACGATCTCATGCGCCTCTTCAAACCCGTCCGCCTCTGCAAACTTCTGCTCGTAGGGGGTCAGGGGTTTGGCCTCGGCCTCCTCGAGTGTTTGGTGCATCGGGGCGGTCGAGAGCCAGATGATCGCGATGAACAGCAGCGCGGTTACCATCCAGGTCCAGTTGGGTTTTCCAAGCCCTGCGTGCATCGAGTTGAAATAGTGCCGGATGGTCACGCCCATAAGGAACACAAGGCTGGCGATGATCCAGTTGTATTCGGTGGCAAAGGCCAGCGGATAATGATTGCTGAGCATCAGGAATACGACCGGCAGCGTCAGATAGTTGTTGTGGGTCGAGCGCAGCTTGGCGATCTTGCCGTATTTCGGATCGGGCGTCCGGCCATTTTTCAGATCGTCCACCACAATGCGCTGGTTCGGCATGATGATGAAAAACACGTTGGCCGTCATGATGGTCGCCGTAAAGGCCCCCAGATGCAGCATCATCGCGCGCCCGGTGAAGATCTGATTGTATCCCCAACCCATGATCACCAGCAGGACAAATAGCAGGATCATCAACAGGGTGGGGCGCTCTCCCAGACCGGATTTGCAGAGAAAATCGTAGATCAGCCACCCAATGGTCAGCGAAGCAGCCGAGATCGCGATACCCTGCCACAGGGCCAGATCGGCCTTGTTGGCGTCGATCAGGTAGAGCTCACCGCCAACCCAGTAGACGATCATCAACAGCGCCGCGCCGCTCAGCCAGGTCGTATAGCTCTCCCATTTGAACCAGGTCAGATGCTCGGGCATCTGTTCGGGGGCCACTAGGTATTTGCGGATGTGATAGAAACCGCCGCCGTGCACCTGCCATTCCTCACCATGGGCGCCAGGCGGCAGGTCAGGCGCTTTGCGCAGGCCCAAGTCCAAGGCAATGAAGTAGAAGGACGAGCCAATCCAGGCCATCGCCGTGATCACGTGCAACCAGCGCACCGCAAAGGCGGCCCAGTCCCAGAAGGCAGCAAAATCATACATGAAGGGTCACTCCGGTCTTTTTCAGGCAGACTAGGCAAAGCGGCGTTTATTCGGTATTCCCATATAGTATCAAGCTGTATCAAAAAATCTGAGAAAATGTCCTATCTCGACAACATTCGCACGTTCGTCCGGGTCTATGAGCTGGGCAGCATGTCTGCTGCGGGGCGCGACCTGCGTATATCGCCTGCGGTCACCTCGGCACGCATCTCGCAGCTCGAAGATCACCTGAACGTTCGGCTGTTCCAGCGGACGACGCGAAACCTGACACCGACGGAACATGGCAAGGCGTTCTATTCCGGAGCGGTGACGGTGCTGGACAGCGTCGAGGCGGCCGAGGCGACCGTGATGAACCTGACGGACAATCCGCGCGGGTCGCTCTTTGTGGCCGCGCCACTGGGGGTGGGGCGCAGATTGCTGGCGCCTGAGGTGCCGGAGTTTCTGCAAGGTTATCCCGAGATCGACGTGCGCCTGCGCCTGACGGATCGCACCGTGGACCTGACGACCGAGGGGTTGGATCTGGCGTTCTTTTTGGGTCAGCCCGAAGACAGCAACCTGCGCATTCGCAAGATTGCCGATTGCCAAAGGGTGCTCTGTGCCGCGCCCGAGTATGTCGAACGTCGTGGCCATCCTGTGTCCGGCGAGGAGCTGTTGTCTGGCGGGCATGAGTGTCTGAACCTGCGATTCCCTGGGGCCACAGAATTCCAATGGCTGCTGGAAACACCCGAAGGACCAAAGCGGTTCGCAGTGTCGGGCCGTTATGAATGCGACGACGGAGATGTGCTGACCGATTGGGCGTTGGCGGGAGAGGGGATCGCGATGAAGCCGGTGTTCGAAGTGGCCGATCATCTGGTGTCGGGCCGGTTGGTTCGTGTTGGCGAGGAAACGCCACCGACACCGGTGCAGATGGCGTGCCTCTATACACATCGTCGCCACCAGGACCCCAAGACGCGACTGTTCATGGATTTCATGACAGAGCGCGTGGGCAAGGCGGTGCGTTCGGCCGAGGCCAAAGCGATCTAGAAAAGCGGGGGCGCTCCCGCCCTCGCTTCATGCCCTGACGGGCCCTTGCTCCGTTGGGCCGGGCGCCTCGCCTACGGCTCGGCGCGGTCCGGCTTGTGGCATCTGGTTCCCCACGAGCGCAACCGCCGAGCGCAGCGAGGCCGGGCCCAACGGGAGGAGGTTTTTCTGCCAAGAAAAATTGACGACGGGCGGGAGCACCCCCGGGGCTTTTGGCGTCAACTGCCGCGATAGGTCGAGAAGCCAAATGGCGAAAGCAGCAGCGGCACGTGATAGTGCGCGTCACCATCAGACATGCCAAAGCGGATTGGCACTTGATCGAGGAACAGAGGCTCTTCTGCGGCTTGGCCGCTCGCGCGCAGGTAATCGCCCGCATGAAAGATCAGCTCATATGTTCCGGTCTCAAAGGCCGCTGTTGGCAAGATCGGGCTGTCCGTGCGGCCATCGTCGTTGGTGATCATCTGGGCAAGCTCTTGTCGCGCCTCTCCGTCAATCCGGAAAAGGGTGATCTTCAATCCGGCCGCAGGGCAGCCTTTGGCTGTGTCCAGGACATGTGTTGTCAAATAGCCGCTCATCGCTGTGTCTCCATTCTTCTGCCCTTGGGTGTGCCGCAGCCGCCAAGGCAATGCAAACGACGCACCTGTGACAGTGTATTCGGGTTTCCTTGAAGGTTAGCTGGGAAAACCCTTCTGTGGGCGATGAAAATGCTGAAACACTATCAATCAGCATTTGATAAACGATCCAGGTTTTCTGCGCTATTCAGGGTTGAGCGCTTCAGAAACAACACCGGAATTCCCCCATGTCTGCCCCTCGTTACCCTCGAAACATGATTGGCTATGGCGCAACACCTCCCAAGGCTCAGTGGCCGGGTGGGGCCAAGATCGCCGTTCAGATCGTCCTGAATTACGAGGAAGGCGGCGAGAACTGCCTGCTGCACGGGGATGAAGCATCCGAGGCGTTCCTGTCCGAGATCGTGGGCGCGGCGCAGTGGCCGGGGCAGCGGCATTGGAACATGGAATCCATTTACGAATACGGCGCGCGGGCCGGGTTCTGGCGGTTGCATCGGCTGATGAAGGATCTGCCTGTCACCGTTTATGGTGTGGCGTCGGCTCTGGCGCGATCTCCGGATCAAGTCGCGGCGATGAAATCAGCCGGGTGGGAGATCGCCAGCCATGGCCTGAAATGGGTCGAGCACAAGGACATGCCCGAAGAGAACGAGCGCGCGCAGATCGCCGAGGCCATCCGCCTGCACACCGAAGTGGTGGGAGAACCGCCGCGCGGCTGGTATACAGGGCGCTGTTCGATGAACACGGTCCGCTTGGCGGCAGAAGCGGGGATGGATTACATCTCGGACACCTATGACGATGATCTGCCCTATTGGGCCGAACTCGACGGGCGCGATCAGTTGATCATTCCCTACACGCTTGATTGCAATGACATGCGGTTCGCCACGCCGCAGGGGTTCAACTCGGGCGATCAGTTCTTTGCCTATCTCAAAGACAGTTTTGATGCGCTCTATGCCGAGGGAGAAGAGGGCGCACCCAAGATGATGTCGATTGGCCTGCATTGCCGTCTGATCGGGCGACCCGGACGGGTGATGGCGCTGAAGCGCTTCCTCGATTATGCGCGGGGGCATCAGGACGTGTGGTTTGCCACCCGGCTGGAGATTGCCCAGCATTGGGCTGCGACGCATCCGCCTGTGAAACATCCGCGCCCGTCGCAGATGGACCGTGCGGAGTTTGTCGACGCCTATGGTGGTATTTTCGAACATTCGGCATGGATCGCTGAACGCGCACATGATCTGGAATTGGGGCCAGCGCATGACACAGCAGGCGGGTTGCACAACGCGCTGGCGCGGATGTTCCGGTCTGCCAGCAGCGAGGAACGCCTTGGCGTTCTGACGGCCCACCCGGATCTGGCCGGGAAACTGGCGCAGGCCAAACGGTTGACGGCAGAAAGCACGTCCGAACAGGCCTCGGCCGGTCTTGATGCTCTGACTGATGACGAGCGCGCATCATTCACCGGGCTAAATCAGGCTTACGTGGATAAGTTTGGCTTTCCGTTCATCATCGCCGTGCGTGACCACGACAAGGCCTCGATCCTTGAGGCGTTTCAGCGCCGGATCGACCATGATCGCGACACCGAGTTTGCCGAAGCCTGTCGACAGGTCGAACGTATCGCTGAATTCCGTCTGCGGGACATCCTGCCGTCATGAGCCAGCAGATCACCATTCAACCGATCTCGGCCCAAGCCTTTGCGCCCTTTGGCGAAGTGATCGAGGTTGCGGGAGAGCCCGACAAGATCATCAACCAAGGGCAATGTGGGCGGTATCACGACCGGGTCACCCTGGATTTTGTCGAAGGCCGGGCTGGGGTGAGCTTGTTCAACGCCAACCCGCGGTCGCTGCCATACACGCTGGACCTGGTAGAGCGTCATCCCGAAGGAAGCCAGCTGTTCGTCCCGATGACGGAGCATCCCTTTCTGGTGATCGTGGCCAAGGATGAAGGCGGTAGGCCGGGGCGCCCTTTGGCCTTTGAGACAAAAGCAGGGCAGGCGATCAATTTTCACCGGGGCACATGGCACGGGGTTTTGACCCCGCTGCACGCGCCGGGACTGTTTGCGGTCGTCGACCGCATCGGGGAGGGGGCCAATCTGGAAGAGCATTGGTTCGACACCCCATTCGTGGTGGGACGACCCGGATAAGGGCGGCCACCAAATCAGAAGCCGCCGGACAAAGAAGCGGCAAGACCCCCATGAGACCCACAAGGGAGGACAGTGAGATCATGGCTGACACTTCGATAGGAACCGCGGCACAGCTGCGCGATCCGAATTATACCCCGGCGTTGCACAAGGCGGTGCCCCTGGGCATTCAGCACGTACTGGCAATGTTTGTGTCAAACATCACACCCGCCATCATCATCTCGGGCGCGGCCGGTTTTGGATTTGGCTCGGACGCAGGCGCGCAGGGTTTCCCTGACATGACCTATCTGATTCAGATGTCGATGCTCTTTGCAGGCGTTGCAACGCTGTTTCAGACCATTGGCATGGGTCCGGTGGGCGCGCGGTTACCCATCGTGCAGGGCACAAGTTTCGCCTTTATCCCGATCATGATCCCGCTGGTGGCGGGTAAAGGGGTCGAGGCGCTGCCTGTGCTATTCGGCGGCGTTCTGATTGGTGGGCTGTTCCACACACTGTTGGGGACCGTGATCGGCCGCATCCGATTTGCTCTGCCGCCATTGGTGACAGGCCTCGTGGTGACGATGATCGGTCTTTACCTGGTGCGCGTGGGCATCGAATACGCGGCTGGTGGTGTGCCTGCCAAAGCGTTCAACAATCCGGAGTACGGAAGCCTGCTGAACTGGTCAGTCGCGCTGGTGGTCATCTTTGTCACGTTGGGGATGAAGTTCTTTGCGCGTGGGATGTTGTCGGTGTCCGCGGTGCTGATCGGGATCATTGCCGGTTACATCTATTCGATGTTCTTTGGTCTGGTGAGTTTTGAGGGGATCGGCCAGAGTTGGAACCGTGCCGCTGCGTTTGGTCTGCCGATACCGTTCAAATACGGGATCGATTTCAGTCTGGCGGCGATCATCGGCTTCTGTCTGATGTCGTTTGTCAGCGCAGTGGAAACCGTGGGCGACGTGAGCGGCATCACCAAGGGGGGCGCTGGGCGTGAGGCGACCGACAAGGAAATCCAGGGCGCGACCTTTGCTGATGGTATCGGCTCGGCCATCGCTGGCCTGTTTGGTGGTTTTCCCAACACATCCTTCAGCCAGAACGTGGGCCTGATCGCGATGACAGGTGTGATGAGCCGTCATGTGGTGACCATCGGCGCGATCTTCCTGATCGTTTGCGGTTTGATCCCCAAGGTCGGCGCGCTGATCCGCACCATTCCCATCGAGGTTCTTGGCGGCGGCGTGATCGTGATGTTCGGGATGGTTGTCTCGGCTGGTGTTTCGATGCTGTCGGACGTGAACTGGAACCGTCGCAACATGGTGATCTTTGCCATCGCGCTGTCGATCGGGTTCGGGTTGCAGCTGGAGGTGATGAACCTTGCGCCGGGATCACCGAACGCGCTGCAATACCTGCCCGATACGCTGCGTATTCTGGCGGCCTCGGGCATCTTGCCTGCAGCGTTGATTGCCATCGTGCTGAACCTGATCCTGCCTGAAGAACTGGCGGATGAGGCAACCGAGGAAGTGTCGGGCGGCATGTCCGGTCACGGCTCGGGCAGTTTGCCTGGCGAGTAGGGGAAGCTCCCGCCCGGTCGGGACGCATCAAAGATGCGCCCACCGACCGGTTGGGCCGGGCGCCGCGCCGCACCAAGCTGAAGCTCGGTGCGGCGCGGCGCTGTTTCAAGATATTGAGAGTTAGCTGGCCATCCGAATTGCCACATCAAGCATCCGCGCAGAGAACCCCCATTCGTTGTCATACCAACCGAAGACGCGCACTTGCCGTGCGCCGGTCATGCGGGTTTCGGGCTCGGCGATGATCAGCGACTCGGGCCTGTTGCGCAGGTCTGATGAGACCAGCGGCATATCGGTCCAACCCAGGACGGGAGAGGCCAGAACCTGCCGATGCAGCTGATCCCGGAACGTTGCCTCATCCATATCTGACGACAGTTGCACCACCAGATCCACAGCCGATACGCTCGCCGTAGGCACCCGTACTGCCGCGCCGCTGATCTTGCCCGCGAGATGGGGCAGCACGGTGTCGATCAGATGCGTGGCTGACGAGGTTGTGGGCACCATCGAGAGCGCCGCCGCCCGCGAGCGGGCCAGATCACCGCGCGGGGCATCCACCAGAGGTTGGCTGTTGGTGTAGCAATGGATGGTTGTCATATGCGCGGTTTCAATCCCAGCGATGTCATCGATCACCTTGACCAGCGGGGCCAACCCGTTGGTCGTGCAGGACGCATTCGATACGATCCGGGCGTTGCCCAACGCATCTTCGTTGGCACCAAGAACGATGGTCACTTCGGCCGCTGGTGAGGGGCCCGAGATCAGCACCTTTCCGGCACCTGCTGTCAAACCGCGCGCCGCCACATCCGACGTGCGCGCGACCCCGGTGCAATCGAGCAGCACGTCAACACCGCTCAGATCGACACGGGTCAGGTCGGGGCTGTGGGTGATCGGGATGGCGCGGCCATCGACCACCAGTGCCTCATCCCCTGCCAGGACTGCGCCGGGATAGGGGCCGAATGTGCTGTCGTATTTGAACAGATACGCGCAAGTTTCGAGCGGGGCGATGTCATTGATCTGCACCACCTCGACGTCGGAATCCTGCGGCAGGGCAAGCACCTGTCGCAGGATCGTGCGGCCGATGCGGCCGAATCCGTTGATCGCCAGTTTCATGGGCGAAGATATGGCAGGGCTAGAAATCGACCTCAATGGCTGTTCCGCGCTGGATGGCAAGTTCCAGGGCGGCGGAAGCCACGGCAAGGTCCTGCAATCCGACGCCAGTGCCGTCAAACAGCGTGATGTCGTCGTCCGAGGTGCGACCGGGATGGGTGCCATTGATGACAGCGCCCAGTTCCGAGATCGCACCTGCCGTGATCAGTCCGTCTTTGATGGCGTGCTGAGCCTCTCCCAAGGTCACGGATTGAGCGATTTCGTCGGTAAAGACCTGCGCGCGCGCCAAAAGGGCGGCTTCGACCTCCTGTTTGCCGACGGTGTCGGTGCCCATGCAGGCAATATGGGTTCCCGGGCGTACCTGGGTGTCCATCAGGATTGGGTCAAAGCTTGAGGTGATCGAGATGATGACATCGGCCTCGGCACCCAACTGGTCCAGATCGACCGCCTCAAACGGCAGGCCAAGTTCGGCCGCTGTATCGGCAAGGCGCGACAGCATCTCAGGGTGCAGGTTCCATCCGATCACTTTTTCGAAATCGCGATGTTTGACGGCGGCTCGCATCTGAAACGCCGACTGATGCCCGGCCCCGATCATGCCCAGAACCTTGGCATCGGCCCGCGCCAGATGGTGGATCGACACGGCGCTGGCGGCAGCCGTCCGAAGGGCGGTCAACAGATTGCCCCCCACCACAGCGCGGCATTGGCCGGTGTCGGCATCAAACAGAAAGACCGACGACTGATGGTTGGTCAGCCCCTTGTCCATGTTGCCTGGCCAATAGCCGCCGGATTTGAGCCCCAGGTTCAGGCCTGCGCGGTCAAAGCCGGACTTGAACCCATAAAGCGCGTCCGCATGGCCAATGGCCTCTCGGATCACAGGGAAGTTCACCGCGTCCCCACGCGACATGGCGGCAAAGACAGACTCGACGGCGGCAAAACTGGCCTTTTCGGTCATCAGATCGGCAATCGCCGCCTCAGGTACGATCCACATGTTTGCTCCTAATGTGTGCTTTCATCTTTTCGAAAATACTCTCGCCGAAGGCTCTGCGCCGCATGGCGCAGATCAGAACGCCTTGCCGCGCGCCGAGATCGGCCAGACAACCTCGACCTTGCCGCCGCGCACGCCCACGTACCAATCGTGCACGTTGCAGGTGGGGTCACAGTGACCGGGCACCAGCCGCAGCTTGTCGTTGACCTTGAGCACTGCATCAGGGTCCGAGATCACGCCGTGTTCGTCCGAGCATTTGGCATAGGTCACGTCATCGCGGCCAAAGACCACTGGTAGCCCGCTGTCCACTGACTGTGCTTTCAGACCCGCGTCCACAACCGCCAGATCGGCTTTGGCGTGGCTCATGACCGAGGTCAGGATGAACAGCGCGTTTTCCCATTCGCCGTCATCAATCCGCTTGCCGTCCTTATCCAGGATGCGACCATAATCGGCGTCCATAAAGGCGTATGAGCCGCACTGAAGCTCGTTGTAGACGCCCGATGCGCCCTCGAAATAGTAGCTGCCTGTGCCGCCACCGCCGACGATATCACAGTCCAGCCCAAGGGCTGCCAGCGCATCCACAGCATCGCGAACCATGGCCACGGCGATGTCGATCTTCTCGCGACGATCCTCATAGCTGTCCATGTGCTGCATTGCGCCTTGATAGGCTTGGATGCCCGAGAATTTCAGCCCCGATGCTGCGTCGATGGCCTGCGCAATTTCCACCACTTGCGGGGTGGTGGTCACACCGCAGCGCCCTGCGCCACAGTCTATTTCCACCAGGCATTCAATCTCGGTGCCATGGCGGGTCGCGGCCTCGCTGAGATCGGCAACATTGGCCAGATCATCGACACAAACCAGGGTCCGCGCACCCAGTTTGGGCAGCCGGGCCAGGCGGTCGATCTTGGCCGGGTCGCGGACCTGGTTCGACACCAGCACATCCTTGATGCCGCCACGGGCAAAGACCTCGGCCTCGCTGACCTTTTGACAGCACACACCGCAGGAGTTGCCCAGCTTTTCCTGCAGCAGCGCCACGTCGACCGATTTGTGCATCTTGCCGTGAACCCGGTGGCGCACGCCCATCTGTGCCGCGAGCTCTCCCATCTTGGTGATGTTGCGTTCCAGCGCGTCCAGATCGAGGACCAGCGCAGGGGTCTGAATATCGGCCTCGGCCATTCCGGGCAGGGCGGGGATGTCAAAGCCCACTTCAAGGCCGTCGAATTTTGCAGGTGCGTTCATTGGTTCAATCCTCATTGCGTCTCTTCAATCCATCCAGGGCAGGCGATCCATGTCGACGTTGCCGCCGGTGATGATCACGCCCACGCGTTTGCCGACAAAGACGCCGGGATTTTTCAGGATGGTGGCCAGCGGCACAGCGCTGGAGGGTTCCAGCACGATCTTCATCCGCTGCCAGGCGAGTTTCATGGCCGCGACGATCTCGTCCTCGCTGGCGGTCAAGATGTCCGTCACGTGGTTCTGGACAAAGTGCCAGGTGTTCTCTTTCAGCGGCACTTTCAGACCGTCGGCCACGGTCTGGGGTGCGTCATCTGCGATGATGTGACCCGCTTTGAAGCTGCGATAGGCATCATCGGCCTGCTCGGGCTCAGCCGCATAGATCGCGGTTTCGGGGGCGGCGTGGCTCATCCACAGGCAGGTGCCCGAGACCATGCCGCCACCGCCGATGGGGGCAATCACGGCGTCCAAGCCGTCGGTCTGCTCCATCAATTCCCGCGAGCAGGTGCCTTGCCCGGCGATCACGCGCGGGTCGTTGTATGGGTGGACGAAATCGGCACCGGTTTCTTGATGGATGCGGGCAAAGGTCTCTTCGCGGCTGCTGGTCGAGGGTTCGCATTCGGTGATCACCCCACCGTATCCACGCACTGCCGCCTTTTTGGCGTCCGGTGCGGTGCGCGGCATGACCACGTGGCACGGGATGCCGCGCCGCCCGGCCGCATAAGACAGCGAAAGCGCATGGTTGCCCGAGCTGTGCGTGGCAACGCCACGTTTCGCGCCCTCGTCATCCAGGCCAAAGACCGCATTGGAGGCACCGCGCACCTTGAAGGCCCCGGCCTTTTGCAGGTTCTCGCATTTAAAGAACAGTTGTGCGCCGGTCAGGTCGTCAAAGTAGCTGGACGTCAGCACGGGGGTCCGGTGGATATGGGGCGAGATGCGGTCATGTGCAGCAATCACGTCCAGATAGGTCGGTAAGGTCATGGTCAGATCCTTCATCACGCGGCGTCCTGCTGTGGGTGGGCGTGGGATTGGCGATAGAATTCTTGCGCTGCAGCCACGCCGGACCCGAGTTGGATGTTCATCCCCAGATCAGCCATGCACATCTCGGCCGTGGCGATCCCAGAAAGCGCCATGACGTCGGTCATCGACCCGAGGTGCCCGATACGGAACAGCTTGCCCGCGACCTCTCCGAGCCCCACGCCAAAGGCGGTGCCATAGGTTTCGGCAGCATGGGCCACGATGTCGGTGCCGTTGATGCCCGGTGTCAGAACCGCACTCACGGTATCGGATGCGACGTCTGGCGAGGCGGCACAGAGCTCGAGCCCCCAAGCGCGGATCGCACTGCGAACCCCTTCGGCGATGCGCTGATGACGGGCAAAGACGTTTTCCAACCCTTCGTCCAGCAGCATCTGCGTGGTCAATTTCAACCCGTTCATCAACCCCACAGCGGGCGTATAGGGATAGGCGTTGTTGGCATACCCGGCGGCCATGTCGCGCACGTCAAAGAAGGTGCGGGGCAGTTTGGCAGTCTCAACTGCGGCCAATGCCTTGGCGCTGAAGCCCACGATTGCGAGACCAGCGGGCAGCATGAACCCCTTTTGCGACCCGGTCACGGCCACATCAACGCCCCAGTCGTCAAACCGGAAGTCCATCGACCCGATGGAGCTGACGCCGTCGACAAAGAACAGCGCCGGGTGGCCTGCACTGGTGATGGCGCGACGGATCGCGGCGATGTCCGAGCGGACGCCAGTTGCCGTCTCGTTGTGCGTCGCCAGAACCGCCTTGATCTGGTGAGTGGTGTCGGCGGTCAAGATTTCTTCGTAGCGGGCCGCATCAATGCCGTCCCCCCAGCGGGTTTCAACGATCTGAACGTCCAACCCGTGACGCTGGCACATGTCGATCCAGCGATGCGAGAACATGCCATTGCGCGCGACCAGAACAGCGTCACCGGGAGACAGCGTATTGCAGATCGCCGTCTCCCAGCCGCCGGTGCCCGAGGCTGGGAAGAGAAACACCTCGGCCGAATTGCTTTTCAAAACCTGACGCACACCCGCGCGGGCGGGATGCAGGATGTCACCAAACAGCGACGAGCGGTGGTCGATGCTGGGCATGTCGCAGGCCTTGCGCACCACTTCGGGAATATTGGTGGGGCCTGGAATGAACAGAGGATTTTGATGGCTCATGGCCGTCTCCTTGATTGCTTGGGATCCAGCGTAGGAGAGGGTGCGCGCATCAGCAATTTTTTTGAAAAAATATTTCAAAAACGCAGATCGAGGAAAAATTGTTTCTTGTCAGGCGGTTGAATTTTTCACATGATGAAATGGATTTTCGTTGTTGAGGTGGCGTGATGAATGACCCAGTGGAATCGACCGACAAACGCTCGCGTGGGCGCCCCCGCGGATGGCATGACAAGACCGAGCAGAACACCATCAAATCACTGGATCGCGCCATCGTTGTGCTGCAGCGGTTGGGGGAGCTGGGAGCGGTCACTCTGACCGACCTGGCCTCGGACCTTGGGCAATCCCCGGCCACGGTCTATCGCGTCTTGGTGACGTTTCAAAACCGCGAGCTTGTGGATTTCGACGACCGGGCGCAGCTGTGGAGTGTTGGGCCGGGGGCGTTCCTGATCGGCGCGACGTTCCTGCGCCGCACTAGCCTTGTTGAACGGGCGCGGCCCATCCTGCGCGCCCTGATGCAAGAAACCGGAGAGACCGCAAACCTTGGCATCGAGCGCAATGGAGAGGTGATGTTCGTCAGCCAGGTCGAGACGCATTCCAACATCCGGGCCTTCTTCCCGCCCGGTACGGTGTCGGAAATGCATGCCTCGGGCATTGGCAAGGCGCTGCTGGCCTTCATGGCTGAGGATCGGCGCGACGCGATCTTGTCGGCGCGGCCGCTGACTCCCTACACGGCACAGACGCTAACCCAACCCAACGCCCTGATCGAAGACCTGAAGAACAGCCGAGATCGCGGCTATGCCTTTGACGCAGATGAGAAAACAGACGGTATGCGCTGCATCGCCGCGCCCGTGTTCGACGCCTTTGGCGAGCCGGTCGCGGGCATATCGGTGTCAGGCCCGACCGTTCGGGTCACGGATGAAGACATCGAAGGGTTGGCACAAGCGGTCAAATCCGCTGCGCGCACATTGTCGATTTCAATGGGGGCGTCGGTTTAACTGCCCGAGGCGACGCTCGGCGGGCAGCTGACCTGAGAATAGAACTGGCCCGAGATGTTTTCATACATGCTCGACCAGATCACCCGGCATCCGGTGGCCTGCTGAATGGCCGTTGCCGCTTGCAGGCTGCGGCGGCGCGGCGGCGGGCCATAAGGGTTGAGTTTGTTCCAATCGCGCGTCGCCCGGTAGGTGACCGGGGTGTCCGCGACCTGAACCACTTCCCACGTGCGGCTCAGCACACCCACAGATTTGGTGGGATACTCCGGCTTGGTCAAAGTGGTGGCCTCGCAGCCCGCGACAGCAAGGGCTGCCAGCAGAACAGGAACTGTTGCGCGGATTTTCATCGACCAAACTCCGTCATTTCGAATGCAATGACTCTGTTTGACCAAATTTCGCGCGGCCTGTGAACCCCTGACGCCTCTATTAGCGCGGCGGGGACAGAGGCATGTGGCGATTGACGTCTTTGTACAACAGATAGCGGAACGGACCGGGGCCGCCGGCATAACAAGCCTGTGGGCAAAAGGCGCGCAGCCACATGTAATCGCCGGCCTCGACCTCGACCCAGTCCTGGTTCAGCCGATAGACTGCCTTGCCCTCGAGCACATAGAGCCCATGTTCCATCACATGGGTTTCGGCGAATGGAATGACCCCGCCTGGCAGGAAATTGACGATGTTGACGTGCATGTCGTGGCGCAGGTCTTGGGGATCGACAAACCGGGTGGTGGACCAGCGCCCCTCGGTCCCTGGCATTTCATTCGGGGCAACATCCTGATCCCGGGTCACAAAGGGTTCCGGCGCGTCGATGCCGTCAACCGCCTGATACGCTTTGCGGATCCAGTGGAACCGTGCAGCCGGTCCAGCGTGGTTTTGCAGACGCCAATCGCAGCCTGCGGGCAGATAGGCATAGCCGCCGACCTCAAGCACGTGATCGGTGCCGTTGATGGTCAGAGTCACCGCTCCCTCGACTACAAAGAGCACACCTTGGGCATTTGGGTCGGTTTCGGGGCGGGTGCTGCCACCGCCGGGCTGAACCTCCATGATGTAATGCGAGAAGGTCTCGGCAAAGCCGCTCATCGGACGGGCCAGAACCCAAACGCGGGTCTTGTCCCAGAAGGGCAGAAAGCTGGTGACGATGTCGCGCATCGTGCCTTTTGGAATGACGGCATAGGCATTGGTGAACATGGCGCGGTCGGTCAAAAGCTGGTCTTGTCCGGGGTGGCCGCCGGTTGGGGCGTAGTAGGTGGGATGTGCCATGAATGCCTCGTGTCCTGAGAGTTGGGGGCACTATGCGGGGAATGACGATTGGCTGGAAAGGCGGGTTAATCGGATAGCTTTCTTTTGGATATTTTGAAGATTTGCATTTGGGGGTTTGGACAAGCCGACGCGGGCCGTGTAACGATGGGGCAAGGACTGTGTTCGATGCGCTGGAGCTGTGTGATCGAACCATCAGGAGCATTTGAGGCAGCAATGAAGCATTTGATTTCGGTCGTTTTTCTGTCGACGGTGTTGGCCGTTGCGGCACAAGCCAAACCCTTGTCTCGGATCATCAGCGAGATCGGGCTTACACCAGGTGACTACAAGGTAATGCAGGCCACGGTGGATCAGCTGTTTGTCAACGGCATTCCAAGCGTGGGTCGGCAGTTGTCGTGGAGCAATCCGGATTCGAACTCGAAGGGGACGGTGAAACTCCGGGCACGGCAGGGCAGCTGCGTGTACCTGCAGCATTTCGTGTTTCCCAAAGGTGCGCCGCAGTCGCGGGAGATCCGCACGCGGTGGTGCCAAGATGCAAATGGCACCTGGTTGTTGACCCCTTAAGCTACCAACCAGAGAGCACCAGTATACCAACTGCGCGGCCTGTCGGCCTTGCGTCCTGCGGACGGCGGGGGCCAGGCTCATGTGGGCAAAGCCCACATGAGCCTGGCCCAACGGGAGGAGATGTCCCGCAAGGGGCATTGACGACGGGCGGGAGTGCTTCGAGGTGGGGCAGTTGGGTCTTGTCGCTGAGATTTGCCGTCAGTACGGTGCGGGTGGGTTCATGGGATAAAAGGGGTTCGTTTGACCCACAGGCGACCCTCGCAGGACAATCCCGAACCCAGGGGACAAACAGGGAAAACGAAAATGAAGTATACCGAAGAACATGAATGGTTGCTGCCTGAGGGTGATTTGATTGTGGTGGGCATCACCGCGCATGCCGCCGAGCAGTTGGGGGATGTGGTGTTCATCGAACTGCCTGAAGAAGGCACCGAAGTGTCCAAAGACGACGAGATCGTTGTCATCGAAAGCGTCAAGGCGGCCTCGGACATTCTGGCGCCGCTGGACGGCGAGATCGTCGAGGTCAACGAAGCCCTGGTTGACGCACCCGGACGCGTCAACGAAGACCCGACCGGCGAGGCTTGGTTCTTCAAAATGAAGCCATCCGATCTGTCGCCTATGGATGATTACATGGACGAGGCCGGGTACAACGATTTCATCAGCTGATCCCGAGATCCAGAAGAACTCCCGCCCGTCGGTACAGCCCTGACGGGCCGACCTCCCGTTGGGCCAGGCAGCGCCGCGAAAAACGCGGCGCTGCGGTTGCGTTCAGCCTTTACGTTGCTGACCGGGCAAACACGCCGCATGCCAGTTACAGGATTGATTTCCGAGAGATCTCGCCTAGGCTTTTTCGCGACTGTCCGCGTATCGGGAGGAGCGACATGAAACCTTGGTATCTGGCGACGTTATCGGCTCTATGTGCCACTTGGGCTTTCGCCGCTGATCCGTCTTTTGACTGTGCCAAGGCGCAAAGCGATGCAGAGACAGCCGTGTGCAGTTCGGATGAATTGGCCGAGCTTGATGTCGAAGTTACGCGCCTCTACCAGTTGGCAGTTGCAGATGTTTCCGGTGCGCGGCTGAACGAATTGAAGGCGATGCAACGCGGCTGGATCAAAGGGCGGGATGAGTGTTGGAAATCTTCGTTGGGTTTGGACACTTGCGTCGCCAACGAATACGCTTTTCGCATCATGGATTTGAGAACCGGCTACGCCAATGCGCGCAGCGACGATGCGGCCGGGGTCAGTATCGGCCCGAAAGTTCTGGCGTGTGGCGGGTTCGACGCAGCCGTCGGCGTGGTCTTCATCAACTCCAGTGCTCCGATGGCGGTGATGAAATGGCGCGACATGGCCGTCGCCCTTCCGTCCGTTCCCACAGGCTCTGGTGCAAAATACGAAAGTGAGGCCTTCTTGGGCGGGGCGTCCTCTCTGTTCACCAAAGGAGACGAGGCGCTGTTCATGCCCCCCGGTGGGGCAGAGCTAAGCTGCCGTATCGAAGAGGTCGGGTAGGCCCCGACCCCTCAACCGACTACGTCAATAGCCGCGGTCGCGGTCAACTTCATGCAACAGTTGCTCGCCCGCGCTCAGTCGGCGATAGTTTTCGGCCACATCCTTGAGCGCGTCGCCCAGGTGCCAGCCGGACACATGCGGCGTGATCACCACCTTTGGATGTGTCCAGAGCGGATTATTCGACGGCAGCGGCTCTTCGCTGACCACATCCAGAATGGCGCGGTCGAATTGACCTGCATCCAGCGCCGCCATCAGGGCGGCCTCGTCAATCAGGTCGCCGCGTCCCGCATTCAGCAGTTGCGCACCGGGCTTCAGCGCCGCCAGCAAAGTGGTATCAAACAAGCCAACCGTTTCCTGTGTCGACGGTAGAATACAGCAGACAAAGTCGCATTCGCTCAGAAGGCCGGGCAACGCGTCATAGCCGTGACGACAATCCACGCCGTCGATGTCTTTCGGCGAACGGCTCCAACCTTTGACCTGAAATCCCACGTCCCGCAGCATGCCCGCCGACCGGCTGCCGATATGGCCCAGGCCCAGAACACCAACCACGGTGTCGGGGGTGTATCGGGGCTCAATCGGGCCCCAGGCGTTGATGGCCTGATCCGAATCGTGTTTGTCCATGTTGCGCTGCGCCCGCAGGATGTAGGCAAGGAACCATTCCGCGATCTCGCGCGCCGGGGCGTCCGGCTTTAGGCGCGTCACGCGGACATGATCGGGCAGGCCGGGGTGTTTGACGATGGTTTCAACGCCTGCGCCCAGCTTTTGCACCAGCTGCAGGTTCGGAAACTCGGTCGGACGATCGCCATTCAGGCTGACCACGGCCATCATGGTGATGTCTTCAGGGTCGCCCACATCGGCACTCGTGCGGACATCTGCCTGGGGCATGGCCGCGCGGACCTGCTCGGCCAGCTCCTCTTCGGTCATCCATCCACTGATGCCGATATCAATCAACAAGGCCATTTCATTCCCCTTCCGACAAACTTTCCGATGACGTGCCGTCACACCGCTGGACTTACAGGCCGCAGCTAAGCCACACTTTGACCAGAGGTAAAGACCGGAATTTCAGCGCATGCGCCAGCCCGGTGGTTGGCATCTGAGCGCAAGGGGAGGATTTCATGGATATGAGTTTCACGATGCGGGAGGAAAACCGCAAACTGCTGGATCGGGTCACAGCGATGATCCGGGACGAGATCATGCCGCTCGAGCAGGAATACCATGAAGAGATCGCGAAGGAAGACCGCTGGACGTACACTGCGCGCCAGACCGAGATCCTCGAAGGGCTCAAGGCCAAGGCCAAGGCCGAAGGGCTGTGGAACTTCTGGCTGACCGACAGCGACAAGGGATTTGGCCTGTCGACCGTCGAATATGCCTATTTCGCCGAGCAGATGGGCAAAACACCCCTAGGGGCCGAGGTATTCAACTGTTCCGCGCCAGACACCGGCAACATGGAAGTCTTTGAACGCTACGGCAACGATGCCATGAAGGAGCAGTGGCTCAAGCCGCTGCTCGCGGGTGAGATCCGCTCGGCCTATCTGATGACCGAGCCTGACGTGGCCAGCTCGGACGCGACCAACATTTCGATGTCCTGTGTGCGGGACGGTGATGACTATGTCCTGAACGGCGAGAAATGGTGGTCTTCGGGTGCGGGTGATCCGCGCTGCAAGGTCTACATCGTCATGGTCAAAACCGGCGGTGAGGAACTGCCAAAGCACAAGCGTCAGTCGATGATCGTGGTGCCTGCTGATACGCCGGGTATCGAGATCCTCCGTCCGATGGAGGTTTATGGTCACGACGATGCGCCCCACGGCCATATGCACATCCGCTTCACAAACGTGCGCGTGCCTGCCGACAGCATCCTGCTGGGCGAAGGGCGCGGGTTCGAGATTGCCCAGGGCCGCCTTGGGCCGGGCCGCATCCACCACTGCATGCGCGCCATCGGTCAGGCCGAAATCGCGCTGGAACGCATGTGCAAACGCTCGCTACAGCGTGAAGCCTTTGGCAAGAAGCTGGCCCAGCTTGGCGCCAATTATGACATCATCGCCGAATGCCGGATGGAGATCGAGATGGCCCGCCTGCTGTGCCTGAAGGCGGCGTGGTACATGGATCAGGGCGATGCGCGCGCCGCAGCCCCGTGGATCAGCCAGATCAAGGTCGTGGCACCTCGCGTCGCGCTCAAGGTGATCGACGAAGCGGTGCAGATGTTCGGCGGGCAGGGCGTCAGCCAGGACACCCCGCTGGCGATTGCCTGGACCCATGTGCGGACCCTGCGTCTGGCCGATGGTCCGGACGCGGTGCACCGCCGTCAGGTGGCCCGGACCGAGCTGCGTCAGTACACGCAGGAGAAAGTCTGACACCGGATGCGAGACCTCTCGTATTTTCGCATCGACGCGGATGGGGCGTTTCACGGAAACGACCCCGCCCGTGGCCCTTGGTCGCCTGATCATTGCCACGCGGGGCCCGTAACGGGCCTGGTCGCGCGCGCGGCCGAGGCGGCGGCGGGACCAGCCAAGATGCTCACCCGACTGACGATTGATGTCTTGCGCCCGGTGCCTTTAGGCGGCTTGCGGATCAACACCGATGTGCAGCGCGACTCGCGAACGTTGACGACCACACGGATCGAAGTTGTGGCAGAGGATGGCACCATCTGCGCCATCGCCACGACCATGCACCTGGTGCGCAAAGAGCTGTCTGATGTGCCAACGGCGCAGGTGCAAAGCCCTCGGTTCGAGGATGCCGAGCAGGGCGAGCCGATCCTGATCGCGGGTATTCACGACAAGCCGATGTTCGGCAACTTCACCGAAATGGCCTTTCCCAAAGGACAATCCCGCGATCCAGGCCCTAAAACCGTTTGGGCGCGTGTGCCGAAGCTCGTCGAGGGCGAGGAACAATCCCCCATTCAATCAATTTGTGCGCTGGCGGATTGCGGGAACGGACTGTCCATGAATGAAGTGCCGAAGCAGATCGGCTTCATGAACACCGATCTGACGCTGCAAATTCACCGGGAACCGGAAAGCGATTGGTTGGCCTCAGACTCGGTGTCTCATTGGCACGACACCGGTGTGGGTATGTCCCACGCCACCCTTTATGACACCAAAGGGCCGGTCGGCGTTGCATTGCAAACGCTGGTGCTGCACCCGATCAAGACGTGAACGGATCGTCCGGATAGCCCACGCGCGCCAGATAGAGGCCTTGCGGTGGGCAGACTGGACCACAGGCGGCGCGGTCGCAGGCCTCCAAAGCTGTCTTTACGTCGTCAGGGGACCATCCACCCGCACCGACACGTTCCAAAGTGCCCACAAAACTGCGCACCTGGTTGTGCAGGAACGACCGCGCGCGCACGTGGAAATGAATCTCGGAGCCTGAGAAGCCCTGAACCTTTTCGATGCGAAGCTCATCCAATGTTTTGACCGGGCTGGCCGCCTGACAGATGGACGAGCGGAAGGTGGTGAAATCGTGCAGTCCAATCAGATGCGCGGCCCCTTCGCGCATGGCCTCTACATCCAGCCGCTGATTGACCCGCCAGACCTGCCCCTTGTCATGGGTTGCGGGCGCACGGCGTTGCAGGATGCGGAAAAGATACTGTCGCTCGACCGCAGAAAACCGGGCGTGCCAGTCATCATCCACGCGCGCGGCCGCCACGATTGCGACCGGCAGGGGCTTCAGGTGGTGGTTCAGCGCTTCGGACAAGCGGAACGGGTCCCAATCCTTGGTCAGGTCACAATGCGCCACCTGTCCCAACCCATGCACGCCCGCATCGGTGCGCCCCGCCGCGGCAATCGTGTGGGGGCCGGGTTCCAGGCGTGCAAGCGCTGCCTCGATCGCGCCCTGGACCGACGGCTGATCCTTTTGCCGCTGCCATCCGGCAAACGGCGCGCCCTGGTATTCGACTTTCAATGCGTAACGTGACATGGCGTCGGGCAGTAGCGCGCCTTGTGCGCCAAGTCTAGTCAGGGCCGTCATGCCTCCCTATCTTGGGGCAAATCAATTTGGGCAGGGCATAAGTTTGGTCATCTCATCTCTGGCGGATCGCGTGGTGCGCAGCGTCGAAAATGTCGGCGACACGGTGTCCGAGGCGCTGTTTGAACCGGTCATCCGTCTGGGCGTCACGGGCCTCGCGCGGTCGGGCAAAACGGTTTTCATCACCTCGCTGGTTGCCAACCTTCTGGATCGGGGTCGGATGCCGGGACTGGTCGCCGCGCAAGAGGGCCGGATCGAAGCCGCCTATCTGCAACCCCAACCGGACGACACCGTGCCGCGGTTCGACTACGAAACCCATCTGGGCGCGCTGACCGGCCCGTCGCCCCATTGGCCGGATAGCACCCGCGCGATCTCGGAGCTGCGCCTGTCGCTCAGGGTGCGACCCACCGGCCTGCTGTCTGGTTTGCAGGGGCCGCGCACCGTGCATCTGGATATCGTTGACTATCCCGGTGAATGGCTGCTGGACCTGGCCCTGCTGGATCGCAGCTTTGACGACTGGTCGCGCGAGACATTGGAGCGGATCGCGGATCGACGCTGTGCCGCGGATTACATGAGTGCGCTAGCGGACATCGATCCCGAGGCCGCCCATGACGAACCCTTGGCGCAGAGCCTTGCGCAAAGCTTTGCCGCTTACCTCAACGCTGCGCGCGACACAGGGTATTTCGATTGCACACCAGGACGCTTTCTGTTGCCGGGGGATCTGGCGGGCTCTCCAGTGCTGACTTTCGCGCCGCTGCCCGTGCTGGGATCATCTGCGCGCCGCAGCCTGCACCGTGAAATGGAGCGCCGGTTCGAGGCGTACAAATCCCGTGTGGTCAAACCCTTCTTCCGGGATCATTTCTCGCGCATTGATCGGCAGGTGGTGCTGGTCGACACGCTTGGCGCGATCAGCAAGGGGCCGAAGGCGGTCGAGGACATGCGCCATGCCCTGGCTGACATCCTCAAGAGCTTTCGCCCGGGTCGCAACGCCTGGCTCACCAGCCTTTTGATGGGCAAACGGGTCGAAAAGATCCTGTTTGCCGCGACCAAGGCGGATCATCTGCACCATCTGCAGCACCCGCAATTGACCAGCATCATGGAGGCGCTGACTCGTGATGCCCGCGACCGTGCGCAGTTTGCCGGGGCCGAGACGGCGGCGCTGTCACTGGCCTCGCTCCGGGCCACAACCGAAGAGATGCACACACACAACGGGCAAGAGCTTCCGTGTGTGCGCGGTACGCTGCTCGAGAACGGCAAGCAGGCTGCGCTGTATCCCGGGGCCTTGCCCGACGACCCGGCGCATCTGCTGGGCCCTGCGCGCGATGGGGCTGATGGCTGGTTGGATGGTGACTATCAGGCGATGGCCTTTGCGCCGGCTGCACTGACATTGAAACCAGGCGACGGACCACCACACATCCGCCTGGATCGCGCCGCGCAGTTCCTGTTCGGGGACAGGTTGTGATGGTCATCCTCCGCCCCGCCAGACCCACGGACGCAGGCACGACCGGGCAAATCCTGCATCAGTTTTCGCAGGACAATGACTGGATGCCCGATCTGCACACGCTGGCGGAAACCATCAGCTTTTGTGGCACCATGATCGATCGGGGATGGGTCACCGTGGCCGAGGTTGATGGGCGGGTCGAGGGGTTCATGGCCCGCGATGGTACGGAGATCTGCTCGCTTTACATGTCCCGTCGCGGGCGCCGTCGTGGGATCGGGCCACAATTGTTGGCCGAAGCCAAATCCGCCTGTGACCGGCTGGAACTCAAGACCTTTGAGGCCAACAAAGGGGCACAACGGTTCTATCGGCGCGAGGGGTTTGTGGAAACCGCGCGCGGGGATGGGTCGGACAATGATGAAAACCTGCCCGATGTTACCTACCTATGGACCAAGGCAGACAAGAAAGAGCCAAGCGTATGACCAAGGGCCCGGTCGTCATCGACCTTGAACAGGAACCCGCCACATCTGTGACGGATGCGCCGCCGGTGCCGGATATCACCGCACCAACAGGGCAGGCCATGCAGATGGCGGCAAAGGTGGCAGCCCGTAAACCCTCGCGATTGGCGAAATGGTTCTGGGCCTTGGCCTTATCGGTTCTGGGCGCAGTGATTTCAGTCGCGGCCTGGGATTTCGTGACCTCTCTAATCGTTCGAGTGCCGCTTTTAGGGTGGGCGGTGACCGGGCTGATGGGTGCGCTGGCATTGGTCACCTTGGTGATTGTCATCAAGGAATTGGCCGCCATTGGCCGTCTGTCCCGTGTGGATGGCTTGCGCCGCGCCGCGGACGAGGCCCTGGCCAGTGGGGAGCTGAACCAGGCCAAGGACCTGTCGAAACGGCTCTTGGCATTTTACCGCGACCGGGATGATGTGCGCTGGGGCCGGGACCGCGTTGCGGAGCGGATGGATGAGCAATTCGATGCCTCTGGCCTGTTGGCACTGGTTGAGGATGAGATGCTGGCGCCGCTGGACGCAGCGGCAAAGGCCGAGGTCGAGGCTGCCGCGCGTCAGGTCGCCACTGTCACGGCACTGGTGCCCCTGGCGTTGGCTGATGTGCTCACCGCACTGGCCGCATCCCTGCGCATGATCCGCCGCGTGGCCGAGATCTATGGCGGGCAGGCTGGTTTCTTTGGCAGCTGGCGCCTGACCCGTGCTGTGTTTTCGCATCTGGTGGCCACGGGTGCGGTGGCCGTGGGTGATGACTTGTTGGAGCCGGTTCTCGGGGGCTCGATCCTCAGCCGACTGTCACGCCGCTTTGGCGAGGGGCTGGTCAACGGTGCCCTCAGCGCCCGTGTTGGCGTCGCCGCAATGGAGGTGTGCCGCCCGCTGCCCTTTTCCGAGCGTCACCGCCCGTCGGTGCGGGGCATCATCAAGGGCGCGTTGAGCGGATTGTTTGCCAAATCCGACGCCTGATATCGGCAAAGGGTCTGGCAAGCGTGATACCGCTTGCCAGCTTCATCATCAGTATTGGATCTGAATGACGTTGGAGTACCCCCAAACGTCTTTCGATTTGTCCCGATTGGCGGATTGTGCGCCGCTGACGGCCGCGCCGACCAGTCCGAAACCAACGATCATATGGCCCGCTGCCTGCGCCTGATAGGCTTGAACCGTCAGGTTCACCGGCTTTGCTGTCTGCGTGACGGTGTCACCGTCAATATCACAGGTGATGGTCATCTCGGGGGTGGATTTGCCGTAGGATGGCAAGCTCAGCTTTGCCGGAACTTTTATCTGAGCCGTGAATGCCGAACTGGCAAGAGCACAGTTCGCCGACTTACGGTTTGCTTCGGTATCGTTGAGTTCACCGCTCGACAATTTGATCTCGGTCGGAAGAAATGCCAGTGGCTCGCGGCCTTTGCCTTCTGCTGTCCTCGTGACACCCGAGGACGGCCCCCCACTGCCGAGACCGCCTGTTTGTGGCACCGAGCATGCACCAATGCTCAGCACAAGAGCGGCCGCAATAGGTAAAGAAATCAAGTTGTTCATTATGTCCCTCAGTTTGCTTTAAGCGCTGACTATCTTTAGCGTCACCCCTCTACAAGCTGAAACGGCATGGCCTGCGGCGATCCTTCACACGTCGGCGCTTTACGGCGCTTGAACTGCGGCCTATAAGGCCCCCATGAGCCATCTGAGCCTCATCATTATTCGAATTATATCCCCGGCGCTCTGACCCCTTGAGACGCCGGGCAAAGGTGTTTGAGAATTCGCACCGACCGCTTCGACACAAACGCCAGACGATATCCAAAGGACGCCACACATGTGCTCCGACAAGACAACCGACACGCCTGAATACAAAGACACGCTGAACCTGCCCAAGACCGATTTCCCCATGCGCGCAGGCCTGCCCAAGCGCGAGCCCGCATGGCTGGAGCGTTGGGAAAAGATCGGCGTGTATGACCGCCTGCGCGAGAAAGAGGGTCGCAAGCCGTTCATCCTGCACGATGGCCCTCCTTACGCGAACGGGCACCTGCACATCGGTCACGCCCTGAACAAGACCATCAAGGACATGATCGTGCGTTCGCACCAGATGATGGGCCATGACGCGCGCTATGTGCCGGGTTGGGACTGCCATGGCCTGCCGATCGAATGGAAGATCGAGGAACAGTACCGCAAGAAGGGCAAGAACAAGGATGAGGTCAACGTGGTGGACTTCCGCCGCGAATGCCGCGCCTTTGCCGACGAATGGGTTGGCATCCAGCGGGAAGAGTTCAAGCGTCTGGGCATTACCGGCAACTGGGCCGATCCCTATCTGACCATGGCCTATGACGCCGAGGCGGTGATCGCGGATGAGTTCATGAAGTTCCTGATGAACGGGACGTTGTACCAGGGTTCCAAGCCCGTCATGTGGTCGCCCATCGAAAAGACCGCTCTGGCCGAGGCTGAGGTGGAATATCACGACAAGGAAAGCTTCACCATCTGGGTGAAGTTCAAGGTGGCTGAACCGGCGGATCACAAGCTCGCAGGCGCAAACGTCGTGATCTGGACCACAACCCCTTGGACCATCCCGTCGAACAAGGCGGTCGTCTATGGGGCAGAAATCGCCTATGGCCTGTATGAAGTGACCGGCACGCCGGACGAATGCTGGGCCAATGTGGGTGACAAATACATCCTGGCCGACAACCTGGCAGCTGATGTGTTCCGCCGCGCGCGTCTGGATGATGATCAGTGGACCCGCGTTGCGGATGTTTCGGCCTCGGACCTCGAAGGGATCGGCCTTGCTCACCCGCTAGCCGGCGCCGAAGGCGGCAATGGCGAATGGGACGACATCCGTGATTTCCGCGCCGCCGATTTTGTGACCGACACCGAAGGCACCGGTTTCGTACACTGTGCCCCGTCCCACGGTATGGAAGAATTCGAGCTGTACCGTGATTTGGGCATGCTGGAACAGGTCATCACCTATAACGTAATGGACGACGGCTCGTTCCGCGCTGATCTGCCGTTCTTTGGTGGCAAGTTCATTCTATCCCGCAAAGGCGGAGAGGGCGACGCCAACAAGACCGTTATCGACAAGCTGGTCGAGGTTGGCGGCCTGCTGGCGCGTGGTAAGATCAAGCACAGCTATCCGCACTCGTGGCGCTCGAAGGCTCCGATCATCTATCGCAACACGCCGCAGTGGTTTGCCTCTGTCGACCGCAAGCTGGACGACGGCATGGGCGAGATGGGCGATACCATCCGCGAACGCGCCCTGCGTTCGATCGACGAGCTGGTGAAATGGACGCCGCAGCGCGGCCGCAACCGTCTGTTCTCGATGATCGAGGATCGCCCCGATTGGGTTCTCTCGCGTCAACGCGCCTGGGGCGTGCCGCTGACCTGCTTCACCAAAAAGGGCGCGCTGCCCACAGATGCCGATTACCTGCTGCGCAACGCAGACCTCAACGCCCGCATCAAGGCCGAGTTCAAAGAACACGGTGCCGATGTCTGGTACGAAGACGGGTTCAAGGCCAAGGTTCTGGACGGCATCGCCGATCCGGACGCCTATGATCAGGTGTTTGACGTGCTGGATGTGTGGTTCGATTCTGGCTCTACGCACGCCTTTGTTCTGCGCGACCGCGAAGACGGGACCGAGGACGGTATCGCCGACGTCTACATGGAAGGCACCGACCAGCACCGCGGCTGGTTCCATTCCTCGCTGTTGCAGGCTTGCGGTACCAAGGGCCGCGCGCCTTATCGCAACGTGGTGACGCACGGCTTCACGCTGGACGAGAAGGGCATGAAGATGTCCAAATCGCTCGGCAATACCATCGTTCCGGAAGAAGTCATCAAGCAATACGGCGCCGACATCCTGCGCCTGTGGGTGGCGCAGACCGACTACACCGCCGACCAGCGGATCGGGCCGGAGATCCTGAAAGGGACCGCCGACAGCTATCGTCGTCTTCGCAACACCATGCGGTATATGCTGGGTTCGCTTGCGGACTTTACCGAGGCCGACCGGGTCGACCCCGCCGACATGCCGCGTCTGGAGCGTTGGGTGTTGAGCCGTTTGGCCGAGCTGGATGCGCAAGTGCGCGAGGGTTATGCCAAGTTCGACTTCCAGGGCGTGTTCAGCGCGGTGTTCAACTTTGCCACCGTGGATCTGTCGGCGTTCTATTTCGACATCCGCAAGGATGCGCTCTACTGCGACGGCGACACCCTGCGCCGCCGTTCGGCACGCACGGTTCTGGACATCCTGTTCCACCGCCTGACGACCTGGCTCGCGCCGGTTCTGGTCTTCACCATGGAAGAGGTCTGGCTGGAGCGGTTCCCAGGCGATGACAGCTCGGTCCATCTGGTGGACTTTCCCGAGACGCCCGCCGACTGGCGAAATGCCGAGTTGGAAGAGGCCATGGCCAAGGTGCGCCGCGTGCGTCGCGCCGTGACCGCCTCGCTGGAACTCCAGCGCCGGGAGAAGGTCATCGGGTCCAGCCTTGAGGCAGCACCCGTGGTGCATATCGATGACAAGGACACCCGTGAATTGCTGGCGACCTTTGATGTCGATGACCTGTGCATCACATCCGGCTTGTCCGTGACGGGCGATCCGTCCCCGGCCGAGGCCTTCCGCGTGCCGGAAATCAACGGTGTTTCGGTGGTGTTCGAAAAGGCAGAAGGCGCCAAATGTCAACGCTGCTGGAAGATCCTGCCAGATGTCGGCCGCTATGAGAACCCTGGGGTTTGTGGCCGCTGCAACGACGCGCTGAGCTGAGATGCCGCGCGCCCGTGATTTGGGTATCACGATCGGGCGGTTTCCGCCCGGTCGGCTGAACGCGATCACGGATGTGGGGCAGGTGGCCGTTGGCCATGTCACCCTGAACGAAGGCGCGCGCACCCGCACCGGTGCGACCGCCATCCTGCCGCATCCCGGCAATCTGTTCACGGATCGCCCCCGCGCGGGGCTGTCGGTGCTCAACGGCTTCGGCAAATTTGCCGGTGCGACGCAGGTGCAGGAATTGGGCGAGCTGGAAACGCCTATCCTGCTGACCAATACACTAGCCGTTGGGCGCGGGGTCGAGGCGCTGGTTCAGCATACACTGGCGCAGCCGGGCAACGAACTGGTTACTTCGATCAATGCGGTTGTAGGCGAAACCAATGATGGCCGTCTGAACGACATCCGCGCGGCCCGTCCCACTATTGCCGAGATGCGACAAGTGCTCGACACTGCAAAGGGTGGTCCTGTGGCCGAAGGCTGTGTCGGGGCTGGAACCGGGACGATCTCGTTTGGCTTGAAGGGCGGAATCGGCACGTCATCGCGTGTTGTCGGAGATCACACATTGGGCGTTCTGGTGCAGTCGAACTTTGGCGGCACCCTGCACGTGGACGGTTCCGATGTGTCCGAGACGTCCGAGGCTGATGCCGACGGCTCCATCGTCTTGATCATCGCCACTGACGCGCCGCTATGCGCCCGCAACCTGACCCGTCTGGCGACTCGCAGCTTTGCCGGGCTCGCCCGCATCGGCTCGGCCCTGTCCAACGGATCGGGCGACTATGCCCTGGCGTTTTCGGTGAGCGGCGGTGAGGGTCTGACCAACGACGCTTGCTCGCCCCTGTTCGAGGCGGTGATCGAGGCGGCAGAAGAGGCAATCCTGAACGCGCTTTTGATGGCCGAAGACACAACCGGCTACGACGCCCTTATGGATTGCCCAAACACGGTGCGGGCCTTGCGTCTGAAACAAAAGTGACTTGTGTCCGGCCCGGGCTTCTGGAACCTTGTCGCCATGCCGATGATAGCCGTTGATACACAGTTCGGACGCCTTGGGATCGTTGAAGAGGAGGGCGCCATCACCCAACTGGTTTGGGATGGCGAAGATCAGGGCGAAGCTACGCCGCTTCTGACCGAGGCAGCGAAGCAGATGGCCGCTTATGACAATGGAAAGTTGGAAACCTTCGACTTGCCGCTCAGGGTGGAAGGCTCGCAAATGCAGCGCGATGTCTGTGATGCGATGTTGGCCATTCCGTTCGGTTATACCCGCACCTATGGAGAACTGGCCAAGGATTTGGGCTATTCTGCGCAATCCGTCGGGCAAGGTTGCGGCGGCAACCCGATCCCCGTGATCATCCCATGCCATCGCGTGATGGGGGCCAGGGGGCTGACCGGCTTTTCCGGCAAGGGCGGGGTCGAGATGAAAGTGGCCCTGCTTCGCCACGAAGGCGCTGCGGGCTTGCTCATCTGATTTGGATCAAGGCAAGATGGGGTTATAATACAGCACATTATGCCCGAACAAATTTCAAGGAGACCGCCATGACCACGGATCGCGCTGCGCTGAAACAGGCTGTTCACGACAAACTTCTGTCGATGGAATCGGCCGAGCTGGCCACAGCGATCGCGCACTATGAGGCGTTCCTGCAAGACAGCCAGATGGATGAGCGCGAGACCCATGACAAGGACGATCAGGTCGCCGCGCGTGAAAATGCGGATCTGGCGGCGGCCTTTGATACGCCTGTGCAGACCCACCATGCCAAGATCGACGTGATCGAGAACATGGATTTCTCGCTCACCGATACGGTTGGGCCAGGGGCGCTGGTGTCGTTCAACAGGCGCAACTTCATCATCGCCGTGTCCACTGCGCGGTTCGAGGTGGACGGGGTGACCTATATGGGTATCTCTCCGCAAAGCCCGATCTACAAGGCGATGGTCGGCGCCAAGGCAGGTGAAAGCTTTGAGCACAACGGCCGCAGCTTTGTCATCGACGATGTACTTTGAGGATCAGCCTTTGCGCTCGGGGATCAGCTGCTGCGCAATGCCTGCCACCAACAGGTAAGAGCTGGTGATGATCAGACCCCAATGGGCCCAGCTTTCGGGGTGAAAATCGACCCAGGCGGCCCAACCGGCAAAGAATGTCCAGGCCAAGGCCATCGACAGGCTGAGCGGGCGCCAGCGTTCGGTGCGCACCGGGTGGATGAACTTGAGGGGCAGGAACATAGCAATCGCCAGGGCCGTCACCAGGCCCAGGCTGACCCAGAAATTGGGTTCCAGCGCAAAGATCACCAGCACCAGCATGTTCCAGCAGCCAGGAAAGCCGGAGAAGGAATTGTCCTTGGTCTTCATCCGCGTGTCAGCGAAATACATCGCGCTGGCAAAGGTGATGACGATGATTGCAAACCAGCCCGTCCAGCCATCCATGAGCCCCGATTTGAACAGGGCAAAGGCGGGGATGAAAACATAGGTCAGATAGTCGATGATCAGATCGAGCAGCACGCCATCGAACTCGGGCGCGTTGGTCTTGACGTTGTACTTCCGAGCTAACGGACCATCGATGCCATCCACAAAAAAGGCCACGACCAGCCACAGGAACATCAGGTCCCATTTGAGGTCGACGGCGGCCAACATGGCCAGCATCGCAAAGACGGCGCCGGTTGCGGTCAGCAGGTGTACGGAGAGAGCTTTGAACTGCGGTGTCATGTGTCCCTCATGGCGGAAAACGCCTCGGACTGCAAACGTTTGATCCCGGGGATTTGACGCAAGGGAGGGAATCCCTGACCATCAACAAAACGCATCAAGCCTTGGGATGTGTGCGGTTGTAGATATCCATCAGATGCTTTGTATCCACGGCGGTATAAGCCTGGGTGGTGGACAGCGAGGCATGCCCCAACAGCTCTTGGATTGCGCGCAGGTCACCGCCTGCTTCCAGCAGATGGGTGGCAAAGCTGTGGCGCATGGCGTGTGGCGTGGCTGTGGCGGGCAGGCCCAACTGCATCCGCGCCTTGGCCATGGCCCCTTGAATGGCGCGCGGCGACAATGCCCCACCCCGTACACCGCGAAACAGCGGCGCGTCCGGGTCCTTGGGGTGCGGACATAGGCGCAGATAGGTCTCGACCGCGTCGCGGGCGGCGTCGATCACCGGCACGACACGCTCCTTGTTGCCCTTGCCAAAGATGCGCAGGCTCCTGGGCAGGGGGGCGTCCTTGCCTTGCAGCGACAGCGCCTCGGATATGCGCAGGCCACAGCCATAAAGCAGCGTGACAACGGCCACGTCGCGCGCTGCGACCCAGTCGGACAATGACTGCAGCTCGACCGTTTCGATCATCGCCTTGGCCGCATCTTGCGGCAGCGGGCGTGGGAGTTTGCGCTGAAACTTGGGTGCGCGGGTCGACAGAACGGCGGTGGGTTCAAACCCTTCACGCTCGGCAAGCCATTTGTAGAAGCTCTTGACCGCCGACAGCTTGCGGGCCAACGAACGGGCCCCCACGCCGTCGCTGCGCACATGCGCCATCCACGAGCGCATATCGCTGACGGTGATCTTTTCCAAGGGCTTGAGGCCCTGGGGTTCGCCGTGGTGCAACGTCATGAATGACAGGAATTCGGTGACGTCCCCCTGATAGGCCGTGATCGTGTTCTCTGACCGGCCCATCAGCGATTTCTGTGCGTCCAGCCAGGACTGGAGCGCATCGCGGCAAGCCGGAGAGATCAGGTTCATGACAGCCAGTGGCGCATCGACCGCTCAAACACGCCCGCAAAGAAAGACAGCAGATCGGTGCCCTGTTGTGGGGTAAACTGATGCGGATCCTCGGCCCCCATGGCCAGCATGCCGGGCAAACGGCCGTTGCCGAAGTCGAGCTTGAGACAAGCCTCGGACCGGATCCAGTCGGCGCGGGGGCCGTAGATCTGGGTCGAGGCACTTTGCAACTGCCTGAGGGTGACCTGACGTGCGCTGCTGTTGCGACCGTTGGTCAGATAGCTTTCGATGAAACCGGGTTCCGCAATGCTCAGGACGTCCCCCAAACGTTGGATCGCCGGGTCGTTGTCGTTCTGAACGGATTCCAGCACCAAGGTGATGGCATCCACACGCAGGATCTCGGCAACCTCCCCACCCAAGTCCTTGAGGAAGGTTTCAAAGTCGGTGGGATCCATCATGCGCAGGATTGCCCGGTGGACCTGATTAGTGCCCGCCAGGTTTTCGTAAGCTGCCGCAATGACCGAGCGGTGGGTGTCCTCGAGCCGGTCCAGCCGTGCCTCGAGCCGTTCCATGGCAATGCCGCGCAGATCCACAACATTGCCCCCCATCGCGCGCTCGTTGGCGGCGACAAGCGCATGCATCAGGTCCTTGTCGTCCAGCACGGTATCGGGCTTGGCGATGATCACCTCGCGCAAGGCGTTTTCCAGTTTCGGGCTGCTGCTCATTCTAGCCTCGTTTATGTGTTGGGCCGGTTTATAGCATGGGAATGCGGGTTTGGTGCGGAAAAATCAACCGGCCTGTCAATTTGTCGAGACTTGTGCGCGGTTTACCACCGGAGCGGCAAAGCGGGTGCTCCCGCCCGTCGGCACCAGATCACAGATCTGGCCCCTCCCGTTGGGCCCAGCGCCGCGCTGCGCGCGGCGCGGTCGGTGTTTTGATCGAAACGGGGGCGGCTGGGCGCGACCGCAGCGCGCCGCAGGCGCGCTGCCCGGCCCAACCGGAGGCGCTCGATCTTTGATCGAGCAACGGAGGGCGGGAGTGCCCCGCCCGCCCAAGTCAGAGGATCTTGATGTCGGCGGCTTTGATGTCCGCCAGAAAGGCATCGAGGCCCTTGTCGGTCAGCGGGTGGTTCACCATCGCTTTGATCACGGCAGGCGGGGCGGTGATCACGTCCGCGCCGATGCGGGCGCTGTCCAGGATGTGGTTCACGGACCGGATCGAAGCCGCCAGGATCTCGGTCTCGAACCCGAAGTTGTCATAGATGGTGCGGATGTCTTCGATCAGCTCCATCCCGTCGAGGTTGATGTCATCCAGGCGACCGATGAAGGGCGAGATGAAACTCGCGCCTGCTTTGGCGGCCAGCAGCGCCTGGTTGGCCGAGAAACAGAGTGTCACATTCACCATGTGACCATCGTCGGTCAGCGTCTTACAGGCCTTCAGGCCGTCCCAGGTCAGCGGTACTTTGACGGCGATGTTTTCGGCGATCTCGACCAGCTTGCGGCCTTCGGCGATCATGGTCTCGGCGTCTGTCGCGGTCACCTCGGCGGACACCGGGCCGTCGACCAGATCACAGATCTCTTTGGTCACCTCGATAATGTCGCGACCCGATTTCTTGATCAGCGAGGGGTTGGTGGTCACACCGTCCACCATGCCCAGGTCGTTCAGCTCGGCAATGGCGTCGATCTCGGCGGTATCAACGAAGAATTTCATGGGGGCAGTCCTTTGATGGGTTGGCCTCTGTCCCGGATGCCTTTACCTCATGAAAGGACCCACTGAAACCCCTGGCCCACGAAAGGTGATCCGTGCACGATCCAGAGTATTTCGACCAAGGTGATCTGGTTGCGGTCCTGACCACGCAACCCCTTGATCGGCTTCTGGATTACAAGGCGCCCGAGGGGGGGTGCTTTCGTGGCGCCTTTGTCGAGGTCCCGCTTGGTCCCCGCAAGGTGATGGGTGTCGTCTGGGGACCGGGGCAAGGAGATTTCGACCGGTCCAGGATTCGCTCGGTCATCCGGGTGCTGGATGTGGCCCCGATGCGGGACGAGATGCGGGTGTTTTTGGGCCGTGCTGCGGACTACACGCTGACGCCCATGTCGATGATGCTGCGCCTGGCCACCCGCGCGCCGGGCCTGGGTGATCCGCAATCCATGCGCAAGGTTTATCGCTTGGGCGAGGGGGAGCCGGATCGTCAGACCGATGCCCGCCGCCGCGTGCTTAAGGTATTGCACGAATACGGCGGGCTGTCCTTCACGCTCAAGGAATTGGCGGATATGGCGGGCGTGACCCCAACAGTGGTCAAGGGGTTGGTCAAACAAGGCGTGGTCCGAGAAGAGGACAGCCCACGTGATCTGCCCTATCCGCATCTGGACCCCTACCTGCCAAGCAAGGATCTGAGTCCCGATCAGGCCACTGCCGCTGAAATCCTGCGTGCGGGGCTTCAATCCGAGAAATACGGCACCACGCTGCTCAAAGGCGTGACCGGATCGGGCAAGACCGAAGTCTATCTTGAGGCTGTCGCCGAATGTCTGCGCCTGGGAAAACAAGCCCTCGTGCTGCTGCCCGAGATTGCCTTGACCGCTGAATTCCTGACCCGGATCGAGGCTCGGTTTGGCGCGCGGCCAGCGGAATGGCACTCGGGCGTCACGATGACCGAACGTCGCCGGGTCTGGCGCATGGTGGGGCAGGGGGATGCGCAGGTGGTGGTTGGCGCGCGCTCTTCGCTGTTTCTGCCGTTCCGCCATCTTGGCCTGATCATCGTGGATGAAGAACACGACACATCCTACAAGCAAGAGGATGGCGTGATGTACAACGCCCGCGACATGGCGGTGTTGCGCGCGGCCATGTGCGGCGCGCGGGTGGTGCTGGCCAGCGCCACGCCGTCGCTGGAAAGCTGGGCCAATGCGGACGCGGGCAAATATGACAAGATCGAGCTGACCTCGCGCTTTGGCCCCTCGGTCATGCCCGATATGCGCGCCATCGACATGCGGGCAGAAAGCATGCCTGCCAGCACCTGGATCTCTCCGACCTTGCGGCAGGCGGTCGAGGACCGGCGCGCCAAGGGCGAACAGTCGCTCTTGTTCATCAACCGGCGTGGATATGCGCCGGTGACGATCTGCCGGGCCTGCGGGCATCAGATCGGATGTGACAATTGCGACGCCCGCATGGTCGAGCACCGGTTCCTCAAGCGCCTGATGTGCCACCAGTGCGGCGAGACCAAGCCGATGCCGGACACATGCCCCTCGTGTGAGGTTGAAGGCAAACTCGCCCCCGTGGGACCGGGCATCGAACGGCTGGCAGAAGAAGCGCTGGAAGCGTTCCCTGATGCCAGGATCGCCACGCTGAGTTCGGACATGTTCGGCTCGGCCCGCGCGCTCAAGGCCAAGATCGAAGAGATTGCCGAGGGCGAGGCTGACATCATCATCGGCACCCAGTTGGTGGCCAAGGGGCACAATTTTCCCAACCTGACGTTGGTGGGCGTGATCGATGCTGATCTGGGCTTGCAGGGCTCGGATTTGCGTGCAGCCGAGCGCACTTTCCAACTGATGCGGCAGGTCGCAGGGCGTGCGGGCCGGGCCGAAAAGCCGGGGCAGGCGCTGCTCCAGACGTTTCAGCCCGAGCATCCGGTGATCCGGGCGATCCTGTCGGGCGACGAGAACGGGTTCTGGTCAGCCGAGGCGGCGGAACGGCAGGCCGCTGGCGTGCCGCCTTATGGACGTATGGCGGGGATTGTGCTGTCGGGGCCGGATGTTGCAGCAGTCTTTGACCTGGGCAATGCTATGGCGCGCAACGATGGGCCGCTGCGCCAGATCGGGGCGCAGGTCTTTGGGCCTGCTCCGGCGCCCATCGCGCGCATTCGCGGACGCCATCGGGTGCGTTTGTTGGTCAAGGCGGACAAGGGCGCGCCCATTCAGGACGCCATTGCTCGCTGGATCGCGCCTTTGCGGTTGAAAGGTGATCTGCGTTTGAGCGTGGACATCGATCCTCAGAGCTTTCTTTGACTTTCAGATCTGACCTTTCCCCTCTTTTGAGGGCCTCGTTCCATTTTCCGAAACGTCAAGAAAAACACTACATTGTCCACATTGACATTAATGGACCGCTGAATTCTTAGTGCCCACGAAGATTACTCAAAGTGGAATGAAAAACAAAGAAAACTCTTTTATGTGGTGCTCTTGGTTTGAGTGCATTGACTGCGGTGACCGCGTGTTCATCTCTTCCAACGGTTTCGGCCAAAGGCGAAGCAGTATCGATCCGCTCGGTGATTGTTGAAAACAAGGGGCGCTCGTTTGGATGTCTGTTTCACAAGGAAGCTGGTGCTTCATGCTTTGGCGGGGTTCATCATGAAATCAACGGCAAATCAGGCGTTGAAATTGGCCAAATTGCCATGCCCGGCACCTTGGGGTCTTATCTGGAAACACGGCAGAGCTTCAAGATTGAAGGGGATCGCATTTGTGCTGATCACAAAGATCTGCAGGTAGACATCCGAGGTCCGGTGACACCGGCCGCGAAGTCGGCCATCAAGGTTGCACGCAACTCGATCGAGCGTAAGGGCGTGCTGTGCGAGACATTCTACAGGGCCGAAGGCGGCGGATATGTCTACGAAAGCCTGGATCGCAGTGGCAAGCGGGCCGGTCCAGATACGCATGTGACGTTCTTTGCGGACAGTAAGCCGCTGCGCACGCAACCCTAGTGTTTGAAAGCCCGCCAGTCTGCGCGCTGACGCAGACCGCATGTGCGATTGCGCGTTGGGGGTCGCCAAGGGTGCGCAATCGGCGTAGAGAACTCTCATGATGAAACCGATCCCCCTTGCCGAGGCGCATAACCTTCCGTTCTGGCGGCGGCCCTTTACCCTGCTGTTTGTCACCGCAATGGCCATGCCGATTGCGTTTTATGCCTGGTATGCGCTGCTGAACAATTTCGTCATCGAGGTCGCAGACTTTGACGGCGCGGACATCGGATTGCTGCACACCGTGCGCGAGATCCCGGGATTTCTGGCCGTTGGCGTCATCGCCATCATCATCTTTGTACGCGAGCAGGTGCTTGGGCTGATCTCGCTTTTCATGTTGGGCGTCGCCACGGCCTTTACCGCTTGGTTTCCCAGTTTGCAGGGCCTGCTGTTCCTGACCCTGCTTAGCTCGATCGGGTTCCATTACTATGAGACGGTGAACCAGTCTCTGCAGTTGCAATGGTTGCCCAAAGAACGGGCGCCGCAGATGCTGGGCTGGCTGATGGCGGCCGGATCCGCCACAACGACCGTGGTGTTTGTTCTGATCGTGATGATGTGGGACACGCTCAACCTGACATACAACATCGTTTTCATGATCTCGGGTGGGGTGACGGCGGCCATCGCGATTTTCTGTCTGCTGGCCTATCCCCAATTCGAAGCACCGACGCCGCAGGTCAAGAAGATGGTGCTGCGGAAACGCTACTGGCTTTATTACGCGCTGCAGTTCATGTCCGGCGCGCGGCGGCAGATCTTCATGGTTTTTGCCGGTTTCATGATGGTCGAACGCTTTGGGTTCGAGGTGCACGAGTTGACCGGCCTTTACCTGATCAACCTTGTGATCAACATGATTGCCGCGCCCTTCCTGGGCAAGGCCGTGGCCAAGTTCGGGGAACGCAGGACGCTGATGTTCGAATATGTTGGGCTGGCGCTGGTCTTTGGAGCTTACGGGGGGCTCTACTGGTTCGGCTGGGGTTTCATGCTGGCGGCGTTCCTCTATGTGATCGATCACATCCTGTTTGGTCTGGCGATGGCCTTGAAAACCTATTTCCAGAAGATCGCAGACCCCGGTGACATTGCGCCGACGGCTGCCGTGGCCTTTACCATCAACCACATCGCTGCGGTGTTCCTGCCGGTGCTGTTGGGGCTTTTGTGGGTCGTCTCTCCGGCGGCGGTCTTTGCGCTGGCGGCTTGCATGGCGTTGGTGTCCTTGGCGCTCTCGATGCTGATCCCACGCCACCCCGAACCCGGGCACGAGACGATCTTTGCCCGCCCTCAACCGGCGCCTGCGGAATGAGTGCGGATGGCTGACAAAGGGCGGTTCCTGACCGGCTCCACCATGGGGCATGTGGTGCGCATGACCATGACGGGGGCCATGGGGATCACCTTTGTCTTTCTCGTGGATGCCGCCAACCTGTTTTGGATTTCGCAACTGGGCGACCCCAAGTTGATGGCTGCCATCGGCTTTGCCTTTGCGATCCAGTATTTCTCGGTCTCGGCTGGGATCGGCCTGATGATTGCCTCGACCGCGCTGGTGTCGCGCCGCATTGGTGAGGACAACCGACCGCTGGCGCGCCGCAATGCTACAAGTGCAGCGATGATCGCCTTCACGATCCAAAGCTCGATAGCCGCGATGATTTTTATCTTCCGGCACGACATCATCGCGCTGTCCGGCGCGACCGGAGAGACGGCGGCGCTTGCCGCGCGTTATCTGGCCATGTCTGTACCCAGCCTGGGCATCATGGCTGTGTCAATGATCGCCAACGGCACACTCAGGGCCGAGGGCGACGGGATGCGGTCGATGATGGTCACGCTGACCTCCGGCGTGGTGGCCATGGTCATCGATCCGATCATGATCGTGGGTTTTGGCTGGGGTCTGGATGGTGCGGCCATGGGGCTGAACATTTCGCGTGTGGTGATGTTGCTCGTGGCGCTGCGCTTTGCCATCGGTACGCATGACCTACTGGCGCGGCCCTCCATCAAAGGGTTGCGCGAAACCGCAGCGCCTTATTTCGCCATCGCCCTGCCAGCGATTGCAGCACAGATGGCAACGCCCGTGGGCAACTACCTGCTGACCGCCGTCATGGCGGGATTTGGGGACGAGGCGATGGCCGGTTGGGCCGTCGTGGGGCGCCTGACTGTTGTGGCCTTTGGCGGGATCTTTTCGCTGTCTGGTGCCATCGGTGGCATCTTTGGTCAGAACTTTGGGGCGCAGCGGCACGATCGCCTATGCCGCACCTATCGCGATGCGATAGTCTTTGGTTTGATCTACACCGCCGTCACCTGGTGTCTGCTTGCTTTGCTTGGTCCCTGGATCGTGCAGGCCTTTGCCGTGACCGGAGCGGGTGTCGAGGTGGTACTGAGCTTTGTCTACCTCGGCGCGGGTGGCTTTGTCTTTGCTGCGGCGCTTTACGTGGCCTCGGCCGCATTCAACGCGTTGATGAAACCCGGTTGGGCCACGCTGGTGTCCTGGATCCGGGACGGCATCCTGACGTTGCCCTTTGCCTGGGTGTTGGCGGACTGGTTCGGCGCGCCCGGCGTGATCTATGCGCAAGCGGTCGTCACGATACTGGTCGGGGCCGGGGCTGCATGGTGGGGCTGGCTCTATGTGCAATCCCTGGGCCGCACCATGGTATCCGAGCTTGACCTTGAGCCGCCACGGCCCTACGCGCATGCGGACAGATTCAGGAGACGCTGATGCCGACCTTTACCGCACTGACCACGTTGATGGGCAAAGCCCCCGCCGAAGCCTTGGGCGAGGCAATGGAACGTCTGAACCCGGAACCCACCGGCGTGGGCGTGTTCGAGGTCGAGGATGGCTCGGGCCTGTGGGAGGTTGGCGGTTATTTTACCGAAACCCCGGACGAGGCGGGCCTGGCGCTGTTGGCGGCAACGTTTGAGGCCAAGCCGTTTGTGATCTCGGAACTACCCGAAACCGACTGGGTCGCCCATGTTCGTCGTGAACTGTCCCCGGTCGAAGCAGGCCGCTTCTTTGTCTACGGGAGCCATGATGCCGACAAGGTGCCCGAGGGCAGCATTCCGTTGCTGATCGAGGCCGCGATGGCGTTCGGTACCGGCCACCACGGCACCACACTGGGGTGCTTGCGTGCGCTGGACCGGCTGATTTCGGACGGCTTCGAAGGGTCCAAAGTGGCGGACATCGGTTGCGGCACCGCCGTTCTGGCGATGGCGGCGGCGCGGGTCTGGACCGGCGATATCCTGGCCAGCGACATCGACGAGGTTGCGGTCGACGTGGCCGAGGCCAATCTGAAGGCCAACGGTATGGAAGGCACGGTCAAATGTCTGGAGGCTGCGGGCTTTGATCACCCCGATCTGGAGGCCCATGCGCCCTATGACCTGGTCTTTGCCAATATCCTCAAAGGCCCGCTGGTGGCCCTGTCTCCGGATGTGACATCACACCTGCGCCCCGGCGGATACGCGATTCTGTCGGGCATTTTGAACGAACAGGCCGACGAAGTGGTCGAGGTCTATGCACAGAACGGAAACAATCTGGTTCATCGTGACGAGATTGGTGAATGGACAACGCTCACAATTCAAAGAAATGCCGCAATTTAGACCAGTTTTAGGGGCATTTTAGACGTGGGTCTTGGTTCGGCCACATTTTGGCCGTAGGTTGTCTCAATCGCTGGTGGGGGCCGGTGAGACGGAGGCTGCCATGGTTGAGGACCATCTCCAATTTAATCGTCGTGTCAGTAAACTGACGCGGAAACACCAAGCCATGTCGCGCGGGTACACACACCGCCTGCGTTCTGACGGGCTGATCGAGGTGAAGCCACGACGGGCCCGGCCCGGCGTATCCCTGCGTGCACTGGCGCTCTTTGTGTTTGGCTTTCTGGCCTTCAAGGGTTTCCTGCTCGCAAACCTAGGCCCCGAGGCCTACGAGGATCGTCTTGCGCGGTTGAACGAGGGAACCATTGTCGAACAGGGCGGTGCCGCATTGATGGCCGTCGATCCTGTTTCGGAATTCATCGCATCCAAAATCGGCCCGGTCCTGCGCTAGGACCGGATTGGTCGCCAGTTCGACTTGTCAAACAGTCAGACAAAAGAAAACGCCGCATGACAGGGGTCATGCGGCGTTTCTTGTAATCCCCGAGGGAGAGGCGGGGAAGAGAGGCTCAGAAGCGGTGCGACCCTTCAGCAACGCTGTCGATGTCGCCGCGGATCAGACCGATGTCTTCCAGTTCGCGGTCGGACAGTTCCGACAGGGTGTTGCGGGTGACGCGTGCGTCGTTCCACAGGGCGATTGCGTTTACTGCGGATGCGAATGTTGCGCCGATACGGCCAACGAGGCCGGTCGAGCCATAGGTGCGGGTGGTGTCCAGTGCAGCCATATCCATGTTCCTTCTGGTTTGTGTGAGTAGTCACTGTGTTCGTTCTGAGCCGCACTTATGGCGGGCAAATCACCGGCACAAGAGATCAAAATTGCATGTGTCCTATGCAATTTCTGCAAGGGTCGAAATGGCTGAAACAGTCATGAAATAAAGGGTGATCCGGCGTCGCAAAAGTGTCGTTTTCTGCATTGCAGCATGTCGTTTTCAGGCCGAAAGTCGCCACCGGAACAGGTGGGGTCGTTTTTGTCCGTGATCGCAAAGCGCTTGGAACATGTTCCCCTTTCGTGCTAGTTCGTGAGAAACGTTACAAAAACGAGCAGGGCGTGGGCGGATTTATGCGAATTCTGGGCATCGACCCCGGATTGCGGACCATGGGATGGGGCGTAATCGAATCAAACGGCAGCCGGTTGAGCCATATTGCCAACGGTCATTGCACCTCTGGTTCGGGCGATCTGGCCGAGCGGCTCTTGTCGCTGCATGAGCAGCTTACTGACGTGGTTGCACGTCACGCCCCAGATCAGGCCGCCATCGAGCAGACATTCGTGAACAAGGATGGCGCGGGCACGCTGAAACTGGGTCAAGCGCGCGGGGTGGCATTGCTGACGCTGGCGCAGGCGGGCATCCCGATCGGCGAATATGCCCCCAACAAGGTCAAGAAAACCATCGTGGGGGCGGGCCACGCCGACAAGCAACAGATCCTTTACATGGTGAAACTGCAATTGCCCGGCTGTCAGCCTGCGGGCGCGGATGCGGCGGATGCTCTGGCCATTGCGATGTGCCATGCGCATTATGGCGGCAAGGGCGACATCCGCCTGCGAGAGGTACAGGCATGATTGGCAAGCTGACAGGGCGGCTGGACTACCGGGCCGCCGACCACATCCTGATCGACGTGCGCGGCGTGGGCTACATGGTCTATTGCTCGGACCGGACGTTGGCGTCTTTGCCGGGGGTGGGCGAGGCGGTCTCGCTTTATACCGACATGGTGGTGCGCGAAGACCTGATGCAGCTTTATGGCTTTACCTCGCTGATCGAAAAGGAATGGCATCGTTTGCTGTGTTCCGTGCAGGGCATCGGCGCCAAGGTCTCGCTGGCCATTTTGGGCACGCTAGGGCCGGATGGGGTCAGCCGGGCGATTGCGCTTGGCGATTGGGCCTCGGTCAAGGCCGCCAAAGGCGTTGGCCCAAAGACCGCGCAGCGCGTGGTGCTTGACCTCAAAGACAAGGCGCCGGGGATCATGGCCCTTGGCGGCACTGTAACCGAGGCGATGGATGGCCCCGAGCTGGAGGTGGTCGAGGCGGCTGATCCGGCACCCAAACCCAAGCCGCGCAAGAAACCGGCCGCGCCTTCTGGGGCGGCTGCTGCATCAGCGGGCGCTTTGTCGGCGCTCTCGAACCTTGGCTATGGTCCTTCGGATGCGGCTTCGGCGGTGGCCGAAGCTGCGGCGTCCAACCCGGATGCAGGCGAGGCGGAACTGATCCGCGCGGCCCTGAAACTCTTGGCGCCCAAAGGGTGGGATGAATGATCGACGCTGATCCCGCCTTGCGCCCCGAGCCGTTGCCCGAAGACAACGACCGCGCCCTGCGCCCGCAGGGGTTGGGTGAGTTCATTGGCCAGGCCGAAGCGCGTGCCAATCTGCGCGTTTTTATCCAATCCGCCAAACAACGCGGCGAGGCGATGGATCACACGCTGTTTCATGGCCCGCCCGGCCTGGGAAAAACCACTCTGGCGCAGATCGTGGCGCGCGAGTTGGGCGTGAACTTTCGCATGACGTCCGGGCCGGTGCTTGCCAAAGCGGGTGATCTGGCGGCGATCCTGACCAACCTGGAAAGCCGCGACGTGCTGTTCATCGACGAAATCCACCGTCTGAACCCGGCTGTCGAAGAGGTGCTTTACCCGGCGATGGAGGATTTCGAGCTCGATCTGGTGATCGGCGAGGGACCGGCGGCGCGCACGGTGCGGATCGAGTTGCAGCCCTTTACGCTGGTGGGGGCCACGACCCGCATGGGCCTGCTGACCACGCCGCTGCGCGACCGCTTTGGCATTCCGACGCGGCTCCAGTTCTACACTGTGGACGAGTTGCACGAGATCGTTACCCGCAACGCCCGCAAACTGGGCGCGCCTGCCGATGATGAAGGCGCGCGAGAGATTGCGCGCCGCGCGCGCGGCACCCCCCGGATCGCGGGCCGCTTGCTGCGCCGGGTGGTGGATTTTGCCGTGGTCGAAGGCGACGGGCGGATCACCCGCGAACTGGCCGACGGCGCTTTGACCCGGCTTGGTGTGGACAACCTCGGGCTTGATGGGGCGGACCGGCGGTATCTGAAACTCATTGCCGAAAACTACAGCGGCGGACCTGTGGGGATCGAAACGCTGTCGGCGGCGCTGTCGGAAAGCCGCGATGCGCTGGAAGAGGTCATCGAGCCTTTCCTGCTGCAACAGGGATTGATCCAGCGCACGCCGCGCGGGCGGATGCTGGCGCAAAAGGCCTGGGTGCATCTGGGGTTGCCGATGCCCAAAAGTCAGAGTGATTTGTTTGGTTAGGGACGCCTCCGGCGGCCGTATTTGGAACAAGAAGAAGTTATGGACACGCAACTCTCAGACCTCACTGACTTGGCGCGCCGGATTTCGGACATTTATGCCGAGCGGTTCGGTGTGGATCGCGATGCGACGTGGTACCTGGGCAAGATGACCGAGGAGTTGGGTGAGGTGACTTCCGCCTATCTGAAACTTGCGGGGCAGGGGCGCGGCATGGGATCGCGCGCGGATCTTGAAGATGAGGTTGCCGATCTCTTGGGCTTTGTGTTGCTGTTTGCGGATTGGCAAGGCATAGATCCTGCCAAGGCCTTGCAGCGAAAGTGGGGCCGGTATCTGGAGGCGCAAGAGGCATGACACCGCAAGAGATCGAGGCTCTGTTCACCCGTGATGGGGGCGATTTCGTGTTTGCCCGCTGGTCGCGTCCGATCGTGCCGATTGTCTTTGGGGTCGAGGAACAGACGCTGGAAACCGTCAAAGGCGCGTTTGAGGCGGTTGTGACGCTGGCCGGGCACAAGATGGCAGAGACCGACCCAGAACTGGGCGCCAATTGCATGGTGTTCTTCTTCCGTGACTGGGCGGAACTGCTTGAGGTACCGGACCTGGACCGTTTGGTGCCCGATCTGGGCCCCCTGGTGGCACGGCTGACCGAGATGGATGCCAACCAGTACCGCTCGTTCCGGTTCGAAGCGGACGGGGCGATCAAGGCCGCGTTTGTCTTCCTGCGCATGGATGCCGAGCTGTCCAAGGTATCGGCCGAAACACTGGCGCTCAGCCAGGTGGTGCAGACCATTCTGCTGTGGTCGGATCTGGCCTTTCGCGACCGTTCACCGCTGGCCGTTGCGGGTGACACCACCATTCTGCGCCCTGACATCGCCGAGGTGATCCGGGCGGCGTATGACCCGGTACTGCCCGCCGCCGCGCAGGATGTATCGCACGCGTTACGGATTTTTGCTCGGATGGGGACAACGCAGTGACACATCTCTTTCCCATTCGCGTCTATTATGAAGACACCGACATGGGCGGGATCGTCTACCACGCCAATTACCTGCGTTATATCGAACGGGCGCGTTCGGATTATGTGCGCAACATCGGCAATGATCAGAACGCGATGAAGGACGCAGGCCTTGTCTGGGTGGTGCGGAAAATCGAGGCCGAATACCTCAACACCGCCAAATTTGATGACGAGCTGCAGGTCGAGACGGTGATTGCCGATCTGACTGGCGTGCGTCTGACCATGAACCAGCTGATCACACGCGGTGACACGGAAATTTTCCGCGCCTCTGTCACCGCCGTCTGCATGACGACCGAGGGCCGCCCCACGCGGCTTCCGGCAGAGATTCGCGCATTGATGCAATAAATCGTGTGCTTGGGGTGGTTATGTTGGCATTTCACCCCGATCTGAGGTAGCGTCGGCCCAAACAAGGCCGACTAAACCGGTCGCAAGGCAGAGAACGAGCAGGTTCATGGAAGCAGAAACTCTGGCGCTGGCGCAGGAGATCGATTTCTCGTTTTGGGGATTGTTTGCGCGCGCGACGCTCACCGTCAAATTGGTGATGGTGATCCTGATGGTGGCGTCCTTCTGGGCGTGGGCCATCATCATCCAAAAGCTCATCACCTATCGCGCGGCCCGGCGCGAGGCGGCCGTGTTTGATCAGTCCTTCTGGTCGGGCGAGCCTCTGGACGGTCTTTTTGAGCAGATCGGGCCGGAACCCAAAGGCAGTTCGCAAAAGATCTTTGCCGCCGGCATGATTGAATGGCGCCGATCGCATCGCACCGATGGGGGCCTGATCGCAGGCGCACAAGCGCGCATCGACCGGTCGATGGACGTGGCCATCAACAAAGAGGCCGAAGCCCTGCAAAAGGGCTTGCCGGTGCTGGCCACCGTGGGTTCCACCGCGCCGTTCATTGGCCTCTTTGGCACCGTCTGGGGCATCATGAACGCGTTCATCGAGATTGCCGAGCAGCAAAACACCAACCTGGCTGTTGTGGCTCCGGGTATTGCCGAGGCGCTGCTGGCGACAGGCCTGGGTCTGCTTGCGGCGATCCCGGCGGTGATCTTCTACAACAAACTCAGCGCAGACAGCGACCGTATCGTGGCGGGGTACGAGGCCTTTGCCGACGAGTTCGCGACCATTCTGTCGCGTCAGCTGGACAGCTGATCCATGGGGGCGGGTGTACAGCAACCAGCCGAAGCCAGCGGGCGTCGGCGTGGGCGCAGACGCGGTCGCGCGCGTCCCATGGCCGAAATCAACGTGACGCCCTTTGTCGACGTCATGCTGGTGCTGCTGATCATCTTCATGGTGGCCGCGCCCCTGCTGACGGTGGGCGTTCCGGTCGAACTGCCCAAAACCGCTGCGGGTGCTTTGCCATCTGAAAGCGAAGAGCCGCTGACCGTGACCATCACCGCCGAGGGCGCGGTAGAAATCCAAACCACTGGCGTTCCCCGCAACGAGCTGGTGCCCAAGCTTCGTGCCATCGCTGCCGAACGCTCCAGTGACCGGGTGTTCCTGCGCGCGGATGGGGCTGTTCCTTATGCGCTGGTGATGCAGGTGATGGGTGCGCTCAATGCGGGCGGGTTTACCAACGTGGGCCTTGTGACCGACACGGGCGGGCCTACGTTTGACGAAGGCGGAGAGTGAGGCAGCGGTTTGCAGACCGGCACCAAGATCTCGGCAGTTGTCCATGTGACCCTGGTCGGATGGGCGTTTCTCGGCGGAGCCTTCCGGTCCGAGCCCTTGCCGTTTGACGTGCAGGACGTCTCGGTGATTTCGTCCGAGGAATTCGCAGCCCTCAGTGCGCCGGTGCAGACGCCCGCGGTGGCGCAGCAGCCTGATGCCTTGCAACAACCTGTGACGCCCGAGGTTGAGGTGGCCGTGCCCGAAGCTCCGCAACCCGAGCCGGAGCAGCAACAACCCGAACCCGTGGTTGAGCCGACACCAGAGCCGCTCCCCGAGCCGGTGGTCGAAGCGCCTGATCCGCAGGTCAGCGAGGACACGGCCGTTCTGGTGCAGCCTGATCCCGAGCCTGCGATCGACTTGAACCCGCCCGGCAAACGCCCCAAGCCGCGCCCGGTAGAGCGAGTGGCCCCGCAGCCTGTCGCTCCGCCTCCACCCGATGCTCAGCCTGATGAGGTGGAAACCCCGCCTGTCGTGGCCGAGGAGGGCGCAGAAGAACCGCAGCCGGAACAGGAGCAGACCGCCCCCGAAGAGGCCACGGATCAGATCGTGACCGAGGCCGAGGAAAGCGATGAACTGGCCCCGCTGCGCTCGCCACGCCCACCTGCGCGTCGCCCGTCGCGACCGACGCAGACGGCTCAGCAATCGACGCCGCAACCGGCCTCTCCCAGCGGGGTTCAGGATGCGTTGGCCGAGGCTTTGGCGGGCAGCCAAGAGGACATCCCACTTGGACCGCCGCTTACCGGTGGCGAAAAGGACGGGCTGCGCTTGGCGATGTCCCGGTGCTGGAACGTGGGCGCTCTGTCGTCCGAGGCATTGCAGACAACGGTTGTTGTCGCCTTCTCTATGCAAAGGGATGGTAAGCCTGAAGCGGGTTCTATCCGCATGTTGGACAGTTCGGGCGGTTCTGCGTCCTCGGCGCAACAGGCGTATCAGGCGGCAAGACGTGCTATTATCCGATGTGGCGCAAAAGGCTATGATCTGCCGGCCGAGAAGTACGGCCAATGGCGTGACATCGAAGTGACATTCAATCCCGAGAGGATGCGGATCAAATGATGAAGTTCTTGGTAAGCCTATTTCTGGGCCTTTCACTGATGGTGACAGCAGCCCACGCGCAAAATCAGCCGCTGCGGATCGAAATCACCGAAGGTGTGATCGAGCCGCTGCCCTTTGCAGTACCAAACTTTGTTCCCGACAGCGGCGCGGCCTCGGAATTGGCCGACGATCTGGCCCGCGTGGTGGCAGCCGACCTTTCTGGTACCGGCCTGTTTCGCGAAATCCCCGCCAGCGCCTATATCAGTCAGGTCACGGGCTTTGACGATCCGATCAAATTTGCGGATTGGAAAGCGATCAATGCCCAAGCCCTGGTCACGGGCGCAGTCAACGTCTCGGGCAACCGCGTGACGGTGCGGTTTCGGGTCTGGGACGTGTTTTCGGACAAAGAGATCGAGCCGGGCATGCAGTTTTCCGGCACACGCGATGGCTGGCGTCGCATGGCGCACAAGGTGGCCGATGCGGTGTACAGCCGGATCACGGGCGAAGGCGGCTATTTCGACAGCCGCGTTGTCTATGTGTCCGAAAGCGGCCCCAAGAACCAGCGCCGCAAGCGCCTGGCCATCATGGATTATGATGGCCACAACGTGCAGTACCTGACAGACAGCTCAGCCATCGTGCTTGCACCACGGTTCTCGCCCACCGGCGACCGGGTGCTGTACACCAGCTATGAAAGCGGCTTTCCTCGCATCCATGTGCTGGACGTGGGCCAGGTACAACGTCGCGTTCTGGAAAGCGCCGAAGGTACAATGAGCTTTGCGCCGCGCTTTTCACCGGACGGCCAGACGGTGGTCTACTCGCTCAGTCAGGGCGGCAACACTGACCTTTACACCATGAACATCGCCTCGGGTCAGGCACAAAGGCTGACCAGCACCCCATCGATTGAAACGGCACCCAGCTATTCGCCCGACGGTCAACAGATCGTCTTTGAAAGCGACCGGTCAGGCACGCCGCAGCTTTATGTGATGTCGGCCAGCGGCGGAGAGGCCAAGCGCATCAGCTTTGGTCAGGGCCGCTATGGCACTCCGGTCTGGTCGCCGCGCGGGGATCTGATCGCCTTCACCAAGCAAAACAAAGGCCGCTTCCACATCGGCGTCATGCGCACTGACGGCAGCGAGGAACGCTTGCTGACGGCCTCATTCCTGGACGAGGGGCCGACCTGGTCGCCCAATGGCCGGGTGATCATGTTCACGCGTGAAACGCGGGGCGAAAACGGGCGCTCGTCTTTATATACCGTCGATATCTCGGGCCGGAACCTGCGCCCGGTGCGTACACCTGACGGAGGCAGCGACCCGGCATGGTCGCCGCTGCAGAAATGACAAGCACTTTATCACAGTTCCCCTTGCGTTCACTTGGCGTGGGGGCTGTGATACGAGAAGATCAACAACAAGCGACACACGCGGGACAATTGACATGAACCTTTTGAGCAAGATTTCGATGGCGGTGGCGCTTGTGGCCATGACAGCCTGTACAAACAATTCGGCACTCGACGACACCAATTCGGTCAATTTGGGTGGCTCAGCTGGCGCGGGTGCCGGTTCAGCGGCTGATCCCAGCTCACCCGCGTATTTCCAGCAGGCGGTTGGCGACCGCGTGTTGTTCGAGGTCGATCAATCCACCCTGAACGACGCAGCCCGCGCGACGCTTTTGGCGCAGGCCAACTGGCTGCTGGAAAACACCGACTTTTCGGCCACCATCGAAGGGCACGCCGACGAACAGGGGACGCGTGAATACAACTTGGCCCTTGGCGCACGCCGCGCCAACGCAGCGCGCGAGTTCCTGATTTCTCGCGGCGTTGCGGGCAGCCGCTTGAAGGTGGTGAGCTATGGCAAGGAACGCCCGATCGAGATTTGCAGCGAAGAGGCGTGCTACGCCAACAACCGGCGCGCGGTGACCGTGCTGGCCGGTGGATTGACGGGGTAAGCGCATGCATGTTCGAGGCTTGATTTTCGCAGCCGTGATCGGGCTGACGGCGGGCATGGCCAGCGCGCAGGACGCACAGACTTTGGCCGACATCCGGCAAGAGCTCACGGTTCTGAATGTGGAAATACAACGCCTCAAGCGCGAGCTGTCGACAACCGGTGCGCCGACGTCCAGTCAGGCGAGCGGATCTGTTCTGGACCGGGTCGACACGATCGAGGCCAGCTTGCAGCGCCTGACGCGCCAGACCGAGCAGATGAACCAGCGCATCGAGCGTATCGTGGCCGATGGCACCAACCGCATCGGCGATCTGGAGTTCCGACTGGTCGAGTTGGAGGGGGGCGATGTGTCAACGCTGGGTGAAACATCCACGTTGGGTGGGGACACCGGCAGTACACCTGTCATTCCAGTGACGCCGAGCCAGCCAGACGATACCGAGCTGGCTGTAGGCGAGAAGGCCGAGTTCGATGCCGCCAAGGCCGCATTGGATGCGGGCGAGTATCGCAAGGCTGCTGATCTCTTGAACAATTTCGACGCCTCATACCCAGGCAGCCCGCTTGCCCCTGCTGCGCATCTGAACCGAGGCAAGGCGCTGGATGGGCTGGGCGACACCCGCGAGGCGGCGCGCGCCTATCTGGCCAGCTTTACCAATGACTCCACGGGGCCCGTTGCCCCCGATGCACTCTATGAACTGGGTGCGGCCTTGGGGCGTCTGGGGCAGGTGGATCAAGCCTGCGTGACCTTGGCCGAGGTCGGCGTCCGCTTCCCAAGCGCTGCGGCCGTCAGCAATGCGCAACAGGAAATGACCTCCCTGGGGTGCTCTTGACCCCGGACGACGCAGCGCTGCTGACCACTCTGCAAGCATTCCTTGATGCGCGTCATTTGGATCACGTGGCTGTCGCTGTCTCGGGTGGTGGGGATTCCACCGCCTTGCTGCATGTGATGAGCCAATTGGCCGCAAAAACCGATATTCGCGTTCAGGCCGTGACGGTTGATCATGGTTTACGTGCCGAGGCTGCGGAAGAGGCCCGGCAGGTCAATCGATGGGCGACGGACTGGGGGATTCCGCACGCCACGCTGGAATGGTCCGGCTGGAGAGGGGATGGCAATTTGCAGGCCGAGGCCCGAAAAGCGCGCTATGACCTGATGGTCGACTGGGCAACGGAGCAGGGCATTCAGGCCGTGTTGTTGGGGCACACGGCAGATGATCAGGCAGAAACCGTTTTGATGGGGCTCAGCCGCGCCTCGGGCGTCGACGGACTGGCAGCGATGCCGGACCAACGGATGCTAGGCGGCATCGCTTTGTTGCGGCCTTTGCTGGGGCACAGCCGACAAGAGCTGCGCGACTACCTTCAACGTAATGGGCTGGAGTGGGTCGAGGACCCGTCGAATCACAGCCCCCGGTTCGAACGCATTCGCATGCGGCAGGCGAGCGAGGCTTTGTCCGATTTGGGGCTGTCGACGCCCGCTTTGGCCCAGGTCGCGCAAAATATGGCGCATGTGCAGGCTGCGATGGATCATCACACGCAGGCCGAAGCGCGTTTGACCTGTCAGGTGGATGCAGGCGACGTGGTACTGGACATGGATCGGTTCGTGACACTGCCGCAGGAAACCGCGCGGCGGCTGTTGCTGGGGGCGGTGGCCTGGGTCAATGGCGGAACAGACAGGCCCCGGCGGCAGCCCACGATGATGGCGCTTTCTGCGATTGGGCAGGGCACGCCGGCGCAGTTGGCCGGGTGCCGGATTGTCAAACAACGCCAATGGATGCGGGTTTGCCGCGAGTACAATGCCGTCAAAGACCTGCGGGCCACCCCTGGGGATATTTGGGACAACAGGTGGCGTTTGACCGGCCCGGACACGGACGCCATCACCATCGCAGCCCTTGGCGAAAAGGGCCTGGCACAGTGCCCGAACTGGCGCGAAGCCGGGCGGCCGCACGCCGCCTTGATGGCCTCACCCGCTGCCTGGTGCGAGGATAAAGTGGTCGCTGCACCCTTTGCTGCTGCCGCCAATGGATGGTCCATTGAGGGGCCCACATCGGCAGAAGAGTTCATTGCTTCGCTTTTATCGCATTGAACCTGTCTCAATCCTCTCTATTTTAGTGATCTGATCGGCTGACCCTCCAATAGCCGAAGATTTGGGAGATTTGCCTTGGGCAACGCACGCAATATCGCCTTCTGGGTTGTACTGTTCCTGTTGATTCTTGCACTGTTCAATTTGTTCAGCGGATCCGGGGGCACCCTGCAAAGCCAGGAGCGCACGTATTCTGATTTTGTCAGCGCGGTTGAATCCGGCGAGGTCAGCCAGGTGACCCTGGATGGCGAGCAGGTCCGGTATCGGACGGCAGATGGCAAGGATTACGTCACCATCAAGCCGGGTGACGCCGAGGTCACAACGCTGTTGATCAACAACGACGTTCCGGTCCGCGCCGAGAAACAGCAGCAATCGGGCTTTCAGTCCTTCATTATCACGCTGCTGCCGTTCCTGCTGCTCATTGGTGTTTGGGTTTATTTCATGAACCGAATGCAGGGCGGCGGCAAAGGCGGGGCCATGGGCTTTGGCAAATCCAAGGCCAAGATGCTGACCGAAAAGCATGGTCGCGTGACCTTTGACGATGTCGCCGGCATCGACGAAGCCAAGGAAGAGCTGGAAGAGATCGTTGAATTCCTGCGCAACCCGCAGAAGTTCTCGCGCCTCGGCGGCAAGATCCCGAAAGGCGCGCTGCTGGTTGGCCCTCCGGGTACTGGTAAAACGCTGTTGGCCCGTGCGATTGCGGGTGAGGCGGGTGTGCCCTTCTTCACCATCTCGGGTTCTGACTTTGTCGAAATGTTCGTGGGTGTGGGTGCAAGCCGTGTCCGCGATATGTTCGAGCAGGCCAAAAAGAACGCGCCCTGTATCGTCTTCATCGACGAGATTGACGCCGTGGGTCGCCATCGTGGTGCAGGCTACGGCGGTGGCAACGATGAACGCGAACAGACGCTCAACCAGCTGCTGGTCGAGATGGACGGGTTTGAAGCCAATGAAGGTGTGATCATTCTGGCGGCGACAAACCGCAAAGATGTTCTGGACCCCGCACTGCTGCGTCCGGGCCGCTTTGACCGTCAGGTCACCGTCGGCAACCCTGACATCAAAGGCCGCGAAAAGATCCTGGGCGTGCATGCCCGCAAGACCCCGCTGGGTCCCGATGTCGATCTGCGCATCATTGCGCGCGGTACACCGGGCTTCTCCGGTGCCGACCTTGCGAACCTCGTGAACGAAGCTGCCTTAATGGCTGCACGTGTTGGTCGACGCTTTGTCACGATGGAGGATTTCGAGAACGCCAAGGACAAGGTGATGATGGGGGCCGAACGGCGCTCGATGGTTCTCACACAGGACCAGAAGGAAAAGACCGCCTATCACGAGGCTGGCCACGCCGTGGTTGGTCTGGCATTGCCGGAATGCGATCCCGTCTACAAGGCGACCATTATTCCGCGGGGCGGAGCCCTAGGGATGGTCGTGTCCTTGCCCGAGATTGATCGCCTGAACTGGCACAAGTCGGAATGCGAGCAGAAGCTGGCGATGACCATGGCGGGCAAAGCGGCCGAGATCATCAAATATGGCGAAGATCACGTGTCCAATGGTCCTGCGGGTGACATCCAGCAGGCCAGCCAGTTGGCCCGCGCGATGGTGCTGCGGTGGGGCATGTCCGACAAGGTCGGCAACATCGACTACGCCGAAGCGCATGAAGGCTACAGCGGCAACACTGCGGGTTTCTCGGTTTCGGCCAACACAAAGGAGCTGATCGAGGAAGAGGTGAAACGCTTCATCCAGGAAGGCTATGAGCGTGCGCATCAGATCCTCACCGAGAAGAACACCGAATGGGAACGCCTGGCGCAAGGCCTGCTGGAATATGAAACCCTGACGGGTGAAGAGATCCAGCGTGTCATGAACGGCGAACCGCCGAGCGCGGGCGACGACGATGGCGACAGCCCGGACGAGGGGAGCGCACCCAGCGTTACGGCCATTCCCAAGACCAAGCCCAAGAAACCGTCGTCCGACGGTGGGATGGAGCCGGAACCAACGGCATAAGCTGGAGAGACAAAGACAAACCCCGGAGGATGCCTCCGGGGTTTTTTTTTTGTCGATGGTGCTCCCGCGCCCGAGCAGACCTGACTGCGTCAGCCCCGCTAGCGGCCTTGGGCCGGGCGCCTCGCTTGTCGCTCGGCGCGGTCCCGCATAGGGCATCTGTTGCACTACAATCTCCAACCGCCGCGCGTAGCGCGGCCCGGCCCAACGGGAGGAGGGCATCTTTGATGCCTGTTCGACGGGCGGGAGCGCTTCGTTTCTCTGGTACACCTCCGGAATTGCCCTATGGTGTCCCCAATCAATCAAGACGTCCGATACAGGCTGAGGAGGCACGGGATGCCGGTGTTGAAGGAAACGCAATACGCAGGGGAAATCGTCTGGCTGGGGCACGTTCCATCCGGGCGCACGCTCAGGGCAGAGGCGATCGATCATTTGACCTGTGGTTTTGCAGGTGTGCCCGGAGAACGTCACGAAGGCGTCAATCGTGCGTCCTGTGTTCGGGTGCGCAATCTCTACGCCGAAGGTACGGAAATCCGTAACGTGCGACAGTTGACCATCCTGTCACAGGAAGAGCTGGACACCATCGCGGGTGAGATGGGCCTCAAAGCGCTTGATCCCGGCCTGTTGGGGGCAACAGTCGTGATCAAGGGCATCCCCGACTTCACCTTTGTTCCGCCATCCAGCCGCCTTCAGGGGTCGTCAGGAGTCACGCTGACCGTGGACATGGAAAACCGCCCCTGCGTGTTGCCTGGGCGCGAGATCGAGGCCACGTCGCCCGGCTATGGCGCATCGTTCAAACCGGCCGCCAAGAATCGCCGGGGCATTACGGCCTGGGTCGAACGCCCGGGCGGGTTGGCACTTGGCGATCGGTTGCAGCTTTTCATCCCCGATCAGCGTGCTTGGGCACCCTGAAAGTATCCCAAGGGATACCGCGTTTCCGATTTGAAACGTCTAACGGCCCCCAACGCCGTTTCGAAGCATGAAAATGTCGGAATCTATACCCTGTTTCGAAATGCTGACGGGTATGGGTTGAACAGCGCCGAAGGGGCGACCCTTCGGCATTGGCCGACATGCTTCAAGGATCTTGCTGATGAGCTACAAATCCGACATCGAAATCGCCCGCGAGGCGAACAAGAAACCCATTCAGGAAATTGGCGCCAAGATCGGCATTTCCTCGGATGATCTGCTGCCCTACGGCCACGACAAGGCCAAGGTGAGCCAGGAGTTCATCAACTCTGTCCAGTCCAAAGAGGACGGCAAGCTGATCCTGGTGACCGCGATCAACCCGACACCGGCGGGCGAAGGCAAGACCACCACCACCGTGGGTCTGGGCGATGGCCTGAACCGCATCGGCAAAAACGCGATGATCTGTATCCGCGAAGCCTCGCTTGGTCCGAACTTCGGCATGAAGGGCGGCGCCGCAGGTGGCGGTTACGCCCAGGTTGTCCCGATGGAAGAGATGAACCTCCACTTCACCGGCGACTTCCACGCGATCACTTCGGCCCACTCGCTTCTGTCGGCCATGATCGACAACCACATCTACTGGGGCAACGAGTGTGAAATCGACACCCGCCGCGTCGCATGGCGCCGCGTGGTCGACATGAACGACCGTGCTCTGCGTCAGATCACGGCGTCGCTTGGTGGCGTGTCGAACGGCTTCCCGCGCGAAGCTGGCTTTGACATCACCGTGGCCTCCGAAGTCATGGCGATCCTCTGCCTGGCAAACGACCTAAAGGACCTGGAAAAACGCCTGGGCGACATCATCGTGGCCTACCGCCGCGACAAGACCCCGGTCTACTGCCGCGACATCAAAGCCGAAGGTGCAATGACCGTTCTGCTCAAGGACGCGATGCAGCCGAACCTGGTGCAGACGCTCGAAAACAACCCGGCCTTTGTCCACGGTGGCCCGTTCGCCAACATCGCGCACGGCTGTAACTCGGTCATCGCAACTAAAACCGCGCTGAAAGTGGCCGACTATGTCGTGACCGAGGCCGGCTTTGGTGCCGACCTGGGTGCCGAAAAGTTCATGAACATCAAATGCCGTAAGGCAGGCATCGCACCGTCCGCGGTTGTGCTGGTTGCCACCGTGCGTGCGATGAAGATGAACGGCGGTGTTGCCAAAGCTGACCTGGGTGCCGAAAACGTTGAGGCCGTTCAATCGGGCTGCGCCAACCTGGGCCGTCACATCGAAAACGTGAAATCCTTTGGTGTTCCGGTTGTTGTTGCCATCAACCACTTCGTCACCGACACCGACGCCGAAGTGCAGGCTGTCAGTGACTACTGCGGCGAGCACGGGGTCGAGGCGGTTCTGTCGCGCCACTGGGAGTTGGGTTCGGAAGGCTCTGCGCCGCTTGCCGAGAAAGTTGTTGAAATCGTCGAAGGTGGTTCCGCGAACTTCGCGCCGATCTACCCCGATGACATGCCGCTGTTCGAGAAGATCGAAACCATCGCCAAGCGCATCTATCGCGCGGACGAGGTGCTGGCCGACAACAAGATCCGCAACCAGCTGCGCGAGTGGGAAGAAGCCGGTTACGGCAACCTGCCGGTCTGCATGGCGAAAACCCAATATTCGTTCTCGACCGACCCGACCCTGCGCGGCGCGCCCGTGGGCCACTCGGTTCCCGTGCGTGAGGTTCGCCTGTCCGCAGGTGCCGGTTTCATCGTGGTTGTCTGCGGCGAGATCATGACCATGCCCGGCCTGCCGCGCAAACCTGCTGCGGAAACCATCTGCCTCAATGACGCAGGTGAGATCGAGGGCTTGTTCTAAGCTCCAAAATACGGTTTCTGCGGCCCGGACCCCTCCGGGCCGCAGGAGTTTGTGAAATGCCTTCTTTGACACCGCCACCCGATTGCGCCTCGATGCAGGCGTTGCGCGTCGAAATCGACAAGCTGGACCGGCACCTGATCGACCTGTTGGTCACCCGTTCCGGATACATCGACCGCGCCGCCCAGCTGAAACCGGGCGAGGCCTTGCCCGCGCGCATTCCGGCCCGTGTTGAAGAAGTGGTTCAGAACGTCCGCGCCACGGCCCGGGACAGGGGGATGGACCCCGACTTGGCCGAACAGCTGTGGCGCATTCTGATTGACTGGTCGATCGCACGCGAGGAACGTGTGATCGGCGTGGATTGACCGCCGCCCTTGCGGCAGGTGGGATTTGAGCGAAGGGATCAAGACATGGTAGCGCAGGTTATCGACGGCAAGGCGTTTGCAGCCAATGTGCGGGGCCAGGTGGCCGAGCACGTGGCCAAGCTGAAAGAGGAAAACGGCATCACCCCCGGTCTGGCGGTGGTTCTGGTGGGCGAGGACCCGGCCAGCCAGGTCTATGTCCGCTCGAAGGGCAAACAGACCGTCGAGGTCGGCATGAACAGCTATGAGCATAAGCTGGATGCCGAGACCTCGGAAGAGGATCTGCTAGCGCTGATCGACAAACTGAACAACGATCCGGCCGTGCATGGCATCCTGGTGCAGCTGCCGCTGCCCAAGCACCTGAACGAAGACCTGGTGATCAACTCGATCGACCCGGCCAAGGACGTCGACGGCTTCCACATCTCGAACGTGGGCCTGCTGGGCACCGGTCAGAAGTCGATGGTGCCGTGCACCCCGCTGGGTTGTTTGATGATGCTGCGCGACCATCACGGCTCGCTATCGGGCATGGACGCGGTTGTAATTGGTCGTTCGAACATCGTGGGCAAGCCGATGGCGCAGCTCTTGCTGGGCGACAGCTGCACCGTGACCATCGCGCATTCGCGCACGAAGGACCTGCCGGATGTTGTGCGCCGCGCTGACATCGTGGTCGCTGCTGTTGGCCGCCCCGAGATGGTGCCGGGTGACTGGATCAAGGAAGGCGCCACCGTGATCGACGTAGGCATCAACCGCATCGACGCGCCTGAAAAAGGCGAAGGCAAGACCCGCCTGGTGGGCGATGTACACTACGAAAGTGCGGCCGCGCGCGCCGGTGCGATCACCCCGGTTCCGGGCGGCGTTGGCCCGATGACCATCGCCTGCCTGCTGGCCAACACGCTGACCGCCTGCTGCCGTGCCAATGGCCTGACGGAGCCCGAGGGGCTGACTGCCTGATCAGACCGGTACCGGAACAATGGTGCCCTGAAGGGCGGCCACATGTGTTTCTGTCCCGTCGCTGATGGCGAAAACGTCAGCCGCAACAACAAATCAAACGTCGGCCGGGTTTCAACACCCGGCCGATTGCTTTCAGCCGGTTGCCCCGGCCCGGAGCAAGCAGGTTGATCTTGATTTCCGCGGTCACAACTTCGTGATCCAAAGGTGTGCAGGTCATAGCGGCGTATCCGGCGGCGGTATCCCCAAGGGCAAAACTGAGCGCCGCATGGGCATGGCCTTGTTGTTGTGCAAATTCAGGAACTATCGGAGCTGAAATTTCGACCCGGCCCTTTTCGACGGCGTCGAGTTGCGCGTTCAGGGTGGCCATCATCCCCTGTTTCGCAAAACCCTCACTTATTCGTGTTTTCATATTTGTGGTGCTCAACCTCTGGTATTGTCTTGGCTGGTCCGATACAAACAAACCCCTAAAATGCCACTTAACATCGCTCTGGGGATTTGAGGTCGTCCAGCGTCCGAAGTAAACAAACAGCGTAGTAATTGCTCAAGTTCTCGTAGTTCATGATTTCCAAATTCAAAAAAATATTGGCGGAACACAACCTTTTGGTTCTGGGGCCGATATTGGTTTTTCTGACACTTCTCGCCGCGCAGGCCAAACCGTTCGGCGCAGAAGGCGTTTCGTTCGCGGGGCGGTTTCTGTTCTGGTCAGCCGTCATGACGGTGGGCGCGCTTATTGCCCATTTCAGCGCCCGGTGCGTGCATCGCTACGCCGAAACGCACAGGCAGATCGTCCGCGACGTGGCCACGGTTGTTTTGGTAACAGCTCTGTTCACGCCCGTTCTTTGGGCGCTGATCTGGCTGACGGCGCTGCCCGAGACACAGGACGTGCCCGATCTGACGACGATGCTGCAATACGGTACGATCTTTGCCAGTGGCCTGTTGGTACTGCGGCGCAGTTTCCCAGGGTTGGAGCCTCAGACCCGGGAAGAAGAAGAGCAGGTCATACAGCCACGCCTGTATCGTCGTCTACCCGAAGGGTTCGAAGGGCCGGTGCTGCGGCTCACGGTGCGTGATCACAGCGTTGACGTGGTCACGATGGACGAGACGATCACCATCCGATCGCGGTTTGTCGATGCCATTGACGAGATGGAGCCCATCATCGGCTATTGCACCCACCGCTCGCATTGGGTCACGCGCGATGCCATCGAAAGCGTCGAGCGTTCTGGTGGCCGTATTCATATCCGCCTTATCAACGGCGATCAGGTGCCGGTGAGTCGCAAGTACAAGCCCAAATTGGAAGACGCGGGGATCGTATGACCGCTATCGCGGCATCGGCAGCAGGCAAGGGGCTGGACCGATCAGAATGGCTTGTGCCTCGGGTCCCATCAGATCACACAACGGCGCATCTTCGCTGCGCAAACCGCCGGTATAGGTGCCATAGGCGGGTTGAATGATCCGCGTATCATCCACCAGAAAGGCAGGCCGGGTCAGCGTTCGACCGCGCATCCTGATCCGCGCCTTGGGGTGATAGTGGCCTGACACTTCGCCACGTGCATCAGGTTCGGCGATGTGTCGAAATGTAAGCCCGCTCACGACCAACTCAGCCACATGGCTGCCCCCCATTTCGATCGGTCCGGGATCATGGTTGCCCTCGATCCAGAACCACCGTCGCCCGGCTTGCAGTTTGGCGATCCACAACTGGTACTCTTCGTCCAGCGCCTGGGCGGCGAGCGTGTCGTCAAAACTGTCACCAAGGCAGATCACCGTCTCGGCCCCGGTGCGATCCAGATCGCCCGACAGGCGCGTCAGCGTATCTTGCGTCTCATACGGCGGCAGGGTGCCGCGCCCCAGCCGTGCAAAGCGTTCGGACTTTCCCAAATGCAGGTCCGAGACGGACAACAGGCGCTTTTCCGGCCACCACAAGGCCCCGCTTTCAAGCGCGATCAGGGGCGTGTCGCAAAAGGTAAAGTTCAAGCCGTTCATGAAACGTTCTTTGCGCGGATTTCAGGTCAGCGCAAGGGGGATCTGACCTAACTCACCTGCGCCAGGCCCGAGGTCTCCATCAACCGTGCGCTCTCTTCCTGCAGCAATTTCTCTTCTGCCGACCCTTTGACCGGCACCTTGCCAACTTCCAACAGCAAAGGGGCGGCCAGGGGCGACACGCGATCCAGCCGCTTCAGGTCGATCTGCGTGCCCACGCGCGCAATCATCTCTTCGATCCGACCAAAGTCCACCAACCCGCGCATTGCCTCGTCCCGCGTGATCTGCATCAGCAGGTGGTCGGGGTCGTATTTCAGCAGCGTGTCATACAAGATATCCGAGGAAAACGTCGCCTGCCGCCCGCTTTTGCGGGCCGAGGGCGTGTTGCGCTCGATCAGCCCGGCGATGGTGGCACAGCCCCGAAACGTCCGTTTCATCACGGCATTCCCGGCCAGCCAGGTGTCGAGCCCGTTGCGCAGGGCGTCGATCTGAAAGAGCGGCCCAGGGTCGCTGAGCGGATCCAGGCCCCAGATCAGCGTGGCGTAATCCGTGGCCACAAACCCCAGGGGATGCAGCCCCAATTCCTCCATCCGCTTGGTGACCAAAAGGCCAAGGGTTTGCTGGGCGTTGCGCCCCGAAAAGCCGTAGATGCAGGTGTGTTCGCGCCCATCATGGGGAAAGCTCTCGATCAGCAACCGACCCCGCTGCGGCAGGGTGGAAACATGCCGCTGCAATGCCAGCCACTCGGCGGTATGCTTGGGCAGCTGGGGCCAGTCATCTTGCGCAAACATGTCCAGGATACGATTGCTCAGCTGGGTCGAGGTGGCAAATTTGGTGCCGTTGAACGTGGCAACCTTGGGTTTCTTGGATGCATTGCGCGACACCTCAACCGTCATCTCTCGCAGCCCTTCATAGCGCACGATCTGGCCACCTATCAGAAATGTATCCCCAGGTGTAAGGGTGGCGGCAAAACCTTCCTCGATCTCGCCCAGGGGCTTGCCCCCCCGGCTGCGCCGCAATCGGACCTTGAGCGTGTCGGTGTCCTGAATGGTGCCCATGTTCATGCGGATGCGCGCGGCGGCCCGCGGGTCTCGCAACTGCCATCGTCCATCCGGGCGCTGCATCAGGCGCTGCCACCGATCATAGGCGCGCAGGGCATATCCTCCGGTGGCGCAGAAATCGAGGCAGGCATCAAACCCGTCGCGGCTCAGCCCGGCATAGGGGCCGGCGGATGACATCTCGGCGTATAGCTCGTCGGCCACAAACGGCCCGGCTGCCGCGGCGACTAGGATGTGTTGGCAAAGCACGTCACGGGGGCCGTCGCCGCGTGGTTCACCGTCCAGCGCGTGGGCTTTGACGGCCTCCAATGCGGCGACGCATTCCACCACTTCAAACCGGTTGGCGGGCACCAACAGGGCCTTTGAGGGCGCGTTGTACTGGTGATTGGCGCGCCCGATGCGTTGCACCAGGCGTTTGACGTTCTTGGGTGCGCCGATCTGGATCACCAGATCCACATCGCCCCAATCAATGCCCAAATCCAGGCTCCCGGTGCACACGATGGCACGCAGATCACCGCGCACCATGGCGGCCTCGACCCGCTCGCGCTGTTGCCGGTCCAGCGAACCGTGATGAATGCCGATGGGCAGCGCGTCGTCATTGGCTAGCCACAGGTTGTGAAAGAAAATCTCGGCCTGCGCGCGGGTGTTGTGAAAGATCAGCGTCGTCTTGTGCGCCTTGATCTGCTCCATCACCGCCGGGATCGCATAGGCCGCGCCGCCCCCGGCCCAAGGTGGCATCTCTTCCGTGTCCAGCATGCCGATGTCCGGATCGGGACCAGGATCTGCCATCAGGATGTCACAGGGATCGGGATGCCGGGCCAGGAACCGCGCAATGGCCTGCGGATCTTCGACCGTGGCCGACAGGCCGACGCGCCGCAGATCGGGGCAGAGCGTTTGCAGTCGCGCCAATGCCAGCATCAACTGGTCCCCGCGCTTGCTTTCGGCCAATGCATGGATTTCATCCACGATCACCCGCTGCAGGCCTGCAAACATCTGCGGCGCGTCCTCATAAGACGTCAGCAAGGCCAGGCTTTCGGGCGTTGTCAGCAGGATATGCGGTGGATCGGCGCGTTGGCGTTTCTTTTGAGTTGCCGAGGTGTCGCCTGTGCGATCCTCGATCCGAATGGGCAGGCCGATCTCATCCACCGGTGTGCGAAGGTTGCGCTTGATGTCCGCTGCCAATGCCTTGAGCGGCGAGACATAGAGCGTATGCAAACCCTCGTGTTCCCCCTGTGCCAGCTCTGCCAGAGTGGGCAGGAACCCGGCCATCGTCTTGCCGCCGCCGGTCGGTGCAATCAGCAGGGTTGCAGGGTCACCGGACCTGTCGAGCATCGCGCTTTGATGCGGGTGAATCGACCATCCGCGCGCGGTGAACCAATCGGTGATCTGAGAGGGGAGGGCGGACATGCCGCGACCCTAGCTTGTGGGGATGCGATGGGGAAGGGGCCTCTGCCCCGGTCGCGCCTCAAGCGTCTCCATCAGGGTGTTCTTGGTTAGAAAGAGACTGTTACGGATGCGGATTAGATGTGCATTTTTGCCAGCACGGAGATAAGTAAACCGAATTTATTCTGCGAAATTGCAGGGATAAGGGTAGCCCGACCTTTGCGGAAATTAGCTCACTTCCTGACAGATTGAGACGTGGGTATTGAATTGTCGCAAAAAAGATACGTGCTATTTCACGATCTTCTCGTCTTTGACGAACATGTTGGCCCACGCGCGGTCGATCAGTTCGGGAGACATCTGATAGGGGATGCCTTCGAATTCGCAGATCGAAATCATCTGGTCGATCAGGAACACCGGCTGATAGTTGGCATAGGTATTGTCGATGGTCGGGTATTTGACCTTGAGCAGATGCACCAGCGCGCTTTCATCCAGCGGAACACCCTTCTTTCGCGCCACCAGCGCAAAGATCTTCAGGAAGTTTTCCTGGTTCGGCCCGTCGATCTTGATCTTGAAGAAGATCCGGCGCAACGCCGCTTGGTCAAAGATCTCGTTCGGGTGAAAGTTGGTCGAAAAGATCACCAGCGTGTCAAACGGCACTTCGAACTTTTCGCCCGATTGCAGGCCCAGAATATCCTTGCCTTCCTCAAGCGGAACGATCCAGCGGTTGATCAGCGCCTGGGGCGGTTCTGCCTGACGACCAAGGTCGTCGACGATGAAGATGCCACCGGTGGATTTCAATTGCAGCGGCGCCTGATAGGTGCGCGCAGTGGGGTTATAGACCAGATCCAGCATCGACAGCGACAGCTCGCCCCCGGTAACAACGGTGGGCCGCTCGCATTGCACATAGCGGGAATCGAACCGCTTGCGACGGCGCAGCTGCGTGGGGTCGTCGGCCTCTTGCTCGATGGCGGTGTGCACGATGGGGTCGTAAACGGTGATGACCTGACCGGAATATTCAATAGCGCGAGGGACATAGACCGTATCGCCAAGCGCGTCTCGAATACCGTTCGAGATCGAAGATTTGCCGTTGCCGGGCGGGCCATACATCAGGATCGAACGTCCCGCGCTGACCGCTGGCCCCAGATGATCCAGCAGGCTGTCGGGCAGCACCAGGTGCCCCATGGCATTGGTCAGCTGCGTGCGCGTGACCTGAATATTGCGGATCGATTGGCGTTCGACCTGCTCGCGGTACACCTCGAGCGGGACGGGCATGGCGCCAAAATACTCTGACTGGCTGAGCGCATCCAGCGCCCGCGCCTTGCCAGCATCAGTCAGCTGATAGCCCATCTCGTTGCCGCTGTTGGCGTTGAGCGTTCCGGTCGCCTCCAGCAGTTTTTGCTCGCGGGCCAGATCCACCAATTCTTGGGTCACAGACAGGGGCAGGCAGATGGCCTCGGATATCTCGGTGGCCATTTCAAGGTTCTTGCGAAACAACGTCTTGAGCAGGATGTCCCGCATCATGACGATGGGAAGCTGCATGTCACCCAAGCCCTTGGGGGCGGGGGGTGCGATCACCGAAGTGGGTTGCATGTTCATGGGCTGGACCTGTCTGTTTCGCGATCAACAATCAGGGGTCAATCTGGCCCAGCAATGTGGCATCACAAGGGCGCAGACAGGGCGCGAAAACGAAAGTGTCAGCTGCCGAACACCGTGCCCAGGATCAGGTAGAGCCCCAACGTGCCCCCCAGCGAGAGGCCCATGGGAAACTCCAACCCCATGGTCCAGCTTTGCCAATTGGGGGCAAGGCGGCGCAGAGCGGTAAACTTGGCGATCTTGTGGGTCGTCCAGGCGGCCAGCAGATTGGCGGCAAAGAGCGCCACCAGAACGCGGATGTCGCCCGCGGCAATAAAGGGCGCGGCGGCGGCGGCAAATTTTGCGTCACCGGCGCCAACGGCACCGATCATGTTCAACACCATGCCCAAGAGCAGGACCACGATCAGTTGTAGAAACTGCCAGACATACAAAGGCAATTCGACCGCAAAGGGGCCGATGAACCCCACCTGCCAGGGATCAGTAAGAGGCAAGGCAAAGGGGCCCACGATCACAAAGACAAAGAACAGGGCCATCACGGCCTTGTTGGTGATCCGCATCTCACGCAGATCCGTCAGCGCCACATAGCAACAGATCGGAAGGACGAAGGGCAGGAACCACCACGCCGCATAGGCAGTCAGGGCCATGGATCAGCTTTCAAGCGCCCGCAAGGACCGGACCGCTTCTTCAAAGTGCTGCGGATGAGTGGCGATGGCTTCGCGCAACAGGCCCTTGCCGGTGGTCACATCACCCTGTTTGATGGCCGACAGCGCCATGGTGTGCAGCAGTTGCGCGCGCTCCATCTGGTCCATCGGGATGACAGGCAGGGTGTAGTTGCGCTGCGCGCCCCGGGCCAGAACAAGGTTGTTCTTGGCGGTAAACAGCGACTGGTCCTGACGGATGGCATCGCCGAACAGGCGCTCGGCCTCGGCATAGTCGCCCCGGGTCAGCTTGGAATAACCCCAGTTGTTCATGACACTGGCAGGTCGGGTCGTCAGGCCAACGGCGGTTTCGTAGAACGTATCGGCGCGTGACCATTCGCGGTTGGCGTCGGCCACCATCGCCTCAAGCCGGTAGCGTTTGAATGTCTCATGAGTGGGAGGGACGGTATCGAGCAGTTTTTCCGCTCCATCCCAATCCCCGGTGCGGATCAGAGCATCTGCAAGATCCACCGCGTCATCCGGGCGGGCGCCGTCCATTTTCGACACCCGGGTCCAGGCGGTCACACCTTCAGTGTTGCGCTTGGCGCGGATCAGCGACTTGGCCAACCCCCGCTGCAGATCGATCCTGTCGGGGTTCGATTTGGCGGCGCGTGCAAAATAGTCAACGGCTTCGTTGGGGTCTGCCACCGTCAGCATCACGTCATTCAGATCGGTCTCGTCTACGACGTTCACGTCTTGAAACGCACGCTCGACGGTTTCATCTCCGCTTTCGGAGCACGCCGAAAGCGCCAAGCCACTGGCCAGCATTGCTGGAATCAAGATGAGGTGGCGCATTTTTTGCGTCCTTTACTGCTCTTGCCCTAGTCATGGTGTCTTGCGGATCTGGAACTCGCCCTGTCCTCGCTGCACCAATTTATATTCTTGTTGTTGTCCAGCATTATTATCAGGATTTTCGGATTTTGCGAGTGCAATCCGTAAATTATCCCGAATTGAGTCACTTTGGCCATTGTCCAGCGCATAAGCTTTGCGGAAAACTCCGGTGGCTTCGGCCAACTCGCCTTTTTCCATCAGCACGACACCCAGGTTGTTCCAGGCTTCAGGCCAATCGGGGGCTTCCCTGACGGCGCGGCGCAGCATCTGTTCGGATTGCCCCAGCCGTCCCAGGCCCAGGTTGGCCGTGCCCAGACCTGTCAGGATCTCGGTCGTCATGCCTTGATCCAGTGCAGCCCGCGTAAAGGCATCAAGCGCGAGTTCGTATTCGCCCGCATTCAGCAGACGTTGCCCGACCTCGACGCCGCTGACGGCCTCTTTCTTGTGATCCACCCCGGGGGGGAAGGGGCCATCGGGTATCTCATCCAAAGTGTTGGACGTGCAAGAGGCCACCGTTGCCGCTGCAACGATGGCCAGAAATCTTGTTCTCATGGGGGTGCCTGTCTTCACACCGTGCCCGTGCCTTTTGTTAGTTGGAGCTCATGTTGCCCAGGTCCATGATACCTTTTGCCGAGGGTCCAACAAGGATGATCAGCAGCGGCGGAACCGTGAGCATCATTGTGGCAAGCGTCATTTTGGTTGGCAACTTGTTTGCAGCCTCTTCGGCGCGCATCACGCGTTTGTCACGCATTTCCCCAGCGTAAACCCGCAAGGCTTCGGCAATTGACGTACCAAAGCTGGCCGATTGGATCAGCACGGTCACGAACGAGGCCACATCCGGCACGCCGCAGCGGATACCCATGTCGCGCAGAACCTTGTCCTTGTCCTTGCCCGCTTTCATCTCATAGGCGACAACTTCGAACTCGTCCGCCAGATCGGGGTAGGAGGCGCGCAGCTCCTTGGCGACGCGAACGATGGATTGATCCAGCGACTGACCAGCCTCGACACAGACCAGCATCATGTCCAGCGAGTCCGGGAAGCCGGCGGTGATGTTCTCCTTGCGGGTCTCGACTCGACGCGTGATCCAGTAACGGGGCAGGAAGTAGCCAACGCCGCCCGGGCCCAGCACGCGGATCAGCATGGCCTGGCTGTCAAAGTCCTGGTCCGCGGCAATGATCGTCACGTAGACAACCCCGCAAATCAGGCCAAAGATACCCAAGGCGAACTGGGCAAAGTGGAAAAACCGCACCGCGTCCTTGGATTGATAGCCAGCCTGGCGCAGCTTGAGCTGCATAGCCGACAGCTCTTCGGCGTCCTGCGGTTCAAGAAAGGTTGCAAACCGGTCGAGCTGCTCGTTGCGCCCGCCCTGTCTAAGCTGCTCTTTCTTGGGCTTCTTTTGGGTTTTGGGGTCAATGTCCCGCTTGAGTTTCTTAAGCGGATCCTCGGGTTGGTTCAGCATCAAAGGAACCGTCAAAAGGATCATGAACAGACCCAGGATACCGACAACGATCAGCGGGCCAAATTCGCCCAGATGCTCGGTCAGAAGGTCATTGATTTGCGTCAGGAACTCCATTTTGCCCCCTCCTTCAGACTTTGATGTTGGTCAGCGTGCGCATGACGAACAGGTTGGCGGCCAGCAGGATGCCCACGACGAAGCAGGCCGGAATGAACCACGGATGGTCCATCACGCCGTCATAGTAGGCGGGGTCGTTGACCAGGATCACGGCCAGCGCGATCAAAGGGAAGGCGGACAAGAACTTACCCGACCACTGCGCCTCGGCGGTGATGGCCTTCACACGGCGGAACAGGCGGAAGCGCGCGCGGATCACCTTGGCCAGACCGGCCAGAACCTCGGCCAGGTTACCACCTGATTGCTGCTGAATGGTCACGGCCACAGCCAGAAAGCGCAAATCCTGCATGTCCAGGCGCTCGGCCATCTCTTTCAACGCCTCGCCCACCTCGCGACCATAGGCGCTTTCATCGGCGATGATACCAAACTCTGTTGCGATCGGGTCTTCGGATTCTTTTGCGACGATCTGAATGGCGGACACAAAGGGGTGCCCCACGCGCAGGCTGCGCACCATCAATTCCACCGCATCGGGCAGTTGCTCTTCGAACAGGGCCATGCGCTTTTTGGCCTTGCCGTTGACCCAGAAATAGACCCCTCCGACACTCATCAGTATCGATGCGCCGACGCGCAGGGGCACTTCGGTCTGGGTCCCGATGCTGAGACCAACAAAAGCAACGCCGGCCAGCCCGATCATGATCATGATCAACTGGCGCGGTGTGAAAGCAATCGCCGCTTTTTGTGCCCGTTCCGCCAAAAGCGAATACAGCGGGATCGACGTTGATTTCATGTGCTGCTGCATTTCCTTGCGCAGCTGTTCCAGCACCTGTTCGCGTCCAACGCCCTTGTCCAGCATGTCCAGGCGGCGGTTTACCCGGCTGTTCAGGCTGATCGACTTGCCAAAGGCGACCAGATAAATGCCGTTGATCAGCACGATGACGCCCACAAAGATCAGGCCATAGATGATTGGTTCTGCACTCAATTGCATGGCTGATCCCCTTACATGGTCGTCGGTTCATAGATGGACGGCGGCAGGTCATACCCCCACATCCGGAACCGTTCGGAATAGTGGCTGCGCACGCCGGTGGCGGTGAAATGGCCGATGATCTTGTTGTCGGGCGTGAGACCTACGCGCTGATAGCGAAAGATTTCCTGCATCGAGATCACGTCGCCTTCCATACCGGTAATCTCGGTGATCGAGGTCATGCGGCGGCTGCCGTCCTGCAAGCGCGAGGCCTGTACGATCAGGTTCACGGCCGATGAGATCTGCGAGCGGACCGCCTTGATCGGCATCTCGATCCCGGCCATCGCGATCATGTTTTCCAGACGGCTGACCCCATCGCGGGCGCTGTTGGCGTGGATCGTGGTCATCGACCCGTCGTGGCCGGTGTTCATCGCTTGCAGCATGTCGATGACTTCCTCGCCGCGCGTCTCGCCGACGATGATGCGGTCGGGGCGCATCCGCAGGGCGTTTTTCAGACAGTCGCGGGGCGAAACCTCACCCTTGCCTTCAACGTTGGGCGGGCGGCTTTCCATCCGGCCCACGTGGGTCTGCTGCAGCTGAAGTTCCGCCGTATCCTCGATCGTCAGGATACGTTCGGCGTTGTCGATGAACGACGACAGCGCGTTGAGCGTTGTGGTCTTACCTGAACCCGTACCGCCCGAGACGATCACGTTAAGCCGCGTTGAAACAGCCGCCTGCAGATAAGCAGCCATTTCTTCGGTAAAGGCACCGAAATTGACCAGATCATCAATGCCCAGCTTGTCTTTTTTGAACTTACGAATGGAAACCAGCGAGCCGTCGACAGCAATCGGAGGTACCATCGCGTTAAAACGCGAACCATCTGCCAGGCGAGCGTCAACGTAGGGGTTGGATTCATCAACGCGGCGACCTACGGCCGAGACGATCTTGTCGATGATCCGCATCAGGTGCTTTTCATCCTTGAACGTCACATCGCTGAGTTCCAGCTTACCGGCACGTTCGACAAAGACCTGTTGCGGGCCGTTGACCAGGATATCGTTGACGGTTTCGTCCTGGAGCAGCGTCTCCAGCGGGCCCAGGCCGGTGACCTCGTCATAGAGATCCTTGTTCAGCGTCGTGCGATCCTCGCGGTTGAGCACGATGCCTTTGGCTTCCAGGATTTCACTGGTGATGGTGCTGATTTCGTTGCGCAATTCCGCCTCGGCGGCATGTTCCAGCGCGGCGAGGTTCAGGTTTTCCAGCAGTTCGCGGTGAAGCTCGATCTTGATCTCGCCCATCCGCTCTTTGCGTTTGCGGTCTTTGTCGGCAGGCGCTGCGGTGGCGGCCTTGGGGGCAACCGGCTTGCGCAAGCTGGCTTGCGCAGGTTTCGGCTGGGGTGCGCTGGGCGCTGCTTCGACCTTTTTGACAGGCTTGGCCGGTTGCACCGGTTCGGCCTTGGCGTTCTTTTTGTATCTCGAAAACATCTCAGTCCCCCAATCTTACTCGTTTACGCGGCCTCGGCGTCGCTGCGCCCCAGGTCATGCAAGGATTGCGCGAGCTTCGCGATTTCCTTGCGCAGCGGGTTTTTGACAGCGGACGAGGCCAAAGGCAGACCGTGATCGGCACCTTGTGTGACCTGCTTGCCGCCGTCCGGCAGTTGCAGGTCGATGGAAATCCCAAGGGATTCGCCCATGCGCTTGACCCGGCTCTTGCCGCTCAGGTCGGTGAACTTGGGCGCCCGGTTCAGGGCAAAGCGCAACTTGTTGAACGGCAGGTCCTCTGATTGCAGCGCGCGTTTCATGCGCAGGGCGTTCTGCGCAGAACGCATGTCCAGCTCGATCAGCGCAAAATAGACATGAGCGGCCTGCAACACGGTTTCCGACCACTGCACCAGCGTCTTGGGCATATCGACAACGACATAGTCGAAGTGCGCCCGCGCCATTTCGATCACGCGTTCGATGTCTTCGGGCGTGATGATGTCCAACGGCACCATGTCCGACGGTGCTGTCAGAACCTGCAGCTTGTCCTCAAAGCTCAGCAATGCCTGGCCAAAAACCTCTTCATCCATGTTGTCGGTGTCCGACATCATTTCGAACACGGCCTCGCGGCGCGGCAGGTCCAGATAGGTGGACACCGAGCCATATTGCAGGTCCAGATCCAGCAGACAGACGCTGGGCGGGTTGTCCTTTTCCACGTTGGTCAGTTCCCAGGCCAGGTTCACTGCCATCGTTGTGGCGCCGGTTCCACCTGCCAAACCGTGCACGACGATCAGCGCGCCCTCTTTCGAGCTGCCCGACTTCAGCTGGGCAGTGTTGTGTTGGCTTTGTTGCGGCTCCGGCTCTGGTGAACTCAGCCGGTCGATGGCGGACTGCAGTTCATGTTCGGGCAGGGGATAGGGAACGAATTCATCTGCCCCCTTGCGCAAAAGCTGGTGAAGCGACGCCGGTGTCACATCTTCGGCGATGAGGATGACCTTGACGCCCCGAGATTTGGCCTGCGCGATGATCTCACCCATCAGAACCAGGTTGTCTTCATCATCGCCGTCAATAGCCAACGCGATGAACTCGAGCGATTCTGCTTCGCGCTGTCCAAAAAACGCCAGTGCCTCGGCAAATCCCAGGTCGCCCCAGCTTTCGCCAAGTGCGGTTTCCATGTCCTCGATCAACAGATCGAAATTCTGCACGTCCCGGCTGACCGTACAGGCCAGGATCGGGCTGTTTTCAGGTTGTGGCGCTACACTGCTCATTGCCTTCATCCTCTTTACGGGGCACCGGAAACGAACTTGCCCAGTTCGGTTCAGATGCTGTCGCGCAACCTGAAAACGGTCGCACGTCACCTATTGGAAGCAATGTCGCTGTGAAGTTGGGCGAGATTTGGGCCGAAACAAACCAATTGTAGGGAAATGGGCGACGATACCGCCCAATTCGCTTGGATTGTTACTCGTTGAAGCCACCCGAGCTCGCGGTCGAGGTCACTTTGGTCGGGGCCTCGGCGCTCTTGACGTAGTCGCGATAGATGATCTGCGCATATTTTCCATCCAAAACAGTGGGATGGCGGCCGACAAAGCCCGAAACCTCGGTCACGGTGCGGCGGTTGCGGCGGTCCCGATCAGGGGTGTTCACCAGCGGTCTGGTTTCTCCGAACGAGGCCAGCGCCTCGAGCCGCGAGCGCTCGATGCCTTGGGCTGCAAAAAAGGCAACAACGGCCTGCGCGCGCCGCAATCCCAGGCGCTTGTTGTACGAGGCCGAGCCAACCGCGTCGGTGTGGCCGTAAACGCGGAACTTCACTTCGGGAAACTGACGAATGAAGTTGGCCTGTTTCAGCAGGGTTTGGCGGGCTGTATCGTCCAAGGCTGCACTGTCAAAGGCAAAGTTGATCTGATTGGGCACTTCGCGCGCGAATCTGTCAGCCAGGGTCTGGGCAAAGTTGCGTTCGCCGTTCTGCATTTGTGTGTTGTTCAGGGTGGAGTTGCCGAAAGTACCCGAATCTACCTCGTATCCGGCCTCGCGACCACAGGCTGCAACGGCAACCATCAAACCCAGTGAGACAACCCATTTATGCATCGGACCCATCCCTTGTTTAGTCCAGCACGTAGCCATACGAGCCGCTGAAATCTTGCTTGGCCACTTCCGAGGCCGCCCCGCCACCGGCACGTTCGGTGCGTGCAACCTGGCCATACAGGAACAGGCCGTTCTCGCTTGGCGGTTTTACCCGATCCGTCGGCAGGGCCAGCGCCTCGCCCCGGGTGGGGGTGACCAAATGCGCGGTCACGATAATCACCAGCTCGGTCTGGCTGCGCTGATAGTTGGCGCTGCGGAACAACGTGCCCAGCACGGGAACATCCCCGATCCAGGGCAGTTGCGAGTTGTTGTCGAGGAATTCGTCTTCGATCAGACCGGCAATGGCAAAGCTTTCACCATCGCGCAGCTCCACCGTGGTCGATGTTTCGCGCCGCGCAAACGCGGCGATGTTGAACCCGTTCACAACCACACTGTTGTTGGGGTCAAGCGAGGAGACGGCCGCCAGCAGTTCCAGGTTGATCAGATCACCGTCGACAACGCGCGGAACAAAGCTCAGTTCGATGCCGAAGGGTTTGTATTCAACCGAAAACAGCCCGTCGCGTTGCGCCACCGGGATCGGATACTCGCCGCCTGCCAGGAACTTGGCCTCTTGGCCCGACAGGGCCGACAGGTTCGGTTCCGCCAGCGTGCGGACAACGCCTTTACGCTCCAAAGCTTCGATCAGCAGGCGGATCTGCGTCGCGCCCGCGCTGAAACCGAAAAGGATCGCGCCAGTGTTCTGGTTTGTCGCCGGAATGTTTCCGTTCAGGGCGCCGGTCAGGTTCGGCTGGTTGTTCAGGGTGTTGATACCACCGGTCGCGTCACCGCCGCTGAAGCCCAGCGAGGCACTGAGCGATTTCGAAACCGACCGCTGCATCTCGGCAAAGCGGACCTTGAGCATGACCTGCTGCACGCCACCCACGCTCATCAGGTTCGATACCCGTTCGGGTGCATAGCGTTCGGCCAGATCCAGGGCCCGCTGGAGGCGTTGGGCGCTGGAGACCGTGCCGGACAGGACGATGCCGTCGTTGGCGGTGCGGACTTCAATTCTTTCCCCTGGCAGGATCTGCCCCAGACGTTCCTTGAACTCGGTCACATCTGCTGCCACGCGCACGTTCACATTGGTGATCAGGCGGCCGGTGGCATCCAACAGGGTAAGGGTGGTCAGACCGGGCGATTTGCCCAGCACATAGATCGTGCGATCCGACAGAGACGAAATATCGGCAATTCCGGGGTTGGCGATACTGAGTTCCGCAAAGGGTTCGTCGCTTTCGACAACCACCGCGCGGTTCATGGGCACATCCAGCGTTGCCGCCGTGCCCTTTTTCACAACACGCAGATTTTCCGCCTGCGCCATGGATCCGATGATCGGGGTACACGCCAGCGACAGCCCCAGCAGGGCTGCTTTGATCCATCCATCAATCTTCATGTGACCTGCCTCTCCGATCACGCCTCAAACCCGGGTCTTTTTGCCCGCTCTTTGCGCCACTGTGCGCCAGTTCCGATTTTTTTGCAAGAATCAATGGTTTCCGGGGCTTTTCTTATGTGTGGTCCAAGCAACAACACAAAAGAGGTCCGCACAAAACGCGCAGACCTCTTTTGGTAACTGTCTGATTTATCATCAGTTTGTGCAGGGGATCGGAATTTCCATAACTTCGGCGCCACGACGGGTGCGAATGGTGCAAACCTTCTCTTCCACCTGTTGCGGCGCAGCTTCGAGCTCACCCAACCCCAAGAGCGAGCGCTGGTTCACTTCGATGGCCGCCGCGATGGTGTCGTCTTCGGCGCCCACCAGCGACAGCGACAGTCGCCCGGTGGTTTGGGCCTGTGCCAAGGCTGCAACCTGTTCAGGCCGGGCCGAGACGGTGACCGTGCGCGCAATGGTGGCCCCGGTCAGATCGCCGCCCGCAATCTGGTCAACGGCAATCAGGTTGATGCCGGCTTGGATCAGGCGGGTTACTTCGCCTCGGGCCCCTTCGACTGTGTCGCCGATGTTGCCGGTCCAATACACGTCGACGCGGTCGCCGGGACGCAGGAAGCCGGACACGCCCGAAGACACGTCAACGCGGATCGCAAAGGCTCGCATACCTCGCTGCAACTGCGAGGTCAGGCCCGCATCTTCGCCAGGGGCGGTGACCTTGATGGCCATGATGGCCTCGTCTTTTTCCATGGCGCGCAACACGAACCGATTGTCTTCGGTGTTTTCTGGGAACAGGATGTTCACATCCGAGAACGACCCCTCGGGCATGGCGCTCACCGGCCATTTCACCACCCGAACGTCGTCCTTGTTGAGCCGCTCGCCATAGCGCAGCGCGCGGGTTGCGACAAAGACATCCTGGGTCGGAACAACGGCTTGCCGGGCCTGGCGTTCCCTGGCCAGCTCATTTTTATGAGCGGCGATGTATTTCTGTGCCATCATGACCGCACCGCCCGCCAAGGCGACGCCCACGATCAACACCAATCCAAACACTGCACGCATGTTCCACCTCTTATTTCGTACTCACCTGCGTCCTTTGGGACAAAGCCCTCGACGCAAACACCCATGCTCACAGCTATTGGCCAATTGTGTCACAAAAAGGGACAATAGGGGCCAATTCGATGTTTGTTGATTAGCTTTTGTAACAACTGTAGCTGGGTTTGATTTTTGACGTCAGGCCGGGCTGACGTGCCGAAAGCAGCCTTCTGGCTGCGATCGAGACTGTGGCTCTGTCAGACGTTGACCAGACCTGATTGCGGTCCTCGGCGTCGGCGAATTATTCGCCACCAACGGGGACTGCTACGGTCGAGTTGCTGAGCGAGTCGTTCAACGCTGAAGATACGTCACCAGTGGGGCCATGAAGCGAGGCGATTGTTGCCCCGGCTAAACCAACGACTGCGGCGCACAGCACAACCCAGTCAACGGTAACTGCACCGTCTTCATCCCTGAAGATATTCTTTACTCTTTCCCACATGACAATTCCTCTCTGGGCAGCTGTATGAGGAACAAAGGGCCGCGTCTTCGTTAAGACGCGGCCCCTCGAAAACTTTTGGCTCTAAGCCGAAATATTATTCGCCGCCAACAGCAGTTGCCACGGTCGAGTTGGTCAGAGCGTTGTTGACGTCGGTCGACAGAGCGCCTGTACCGCTGTTGATGCCCTGGTAAGCAACACCAGCCAGTGCAACAACGGCTGCGGTCAGAACGACCCAGTCAACAGTCACGGCACCGTTTTCGTCTTTGCGGAAGTTTTTGATGAACTTGATCATGGTATGTCCCTCCTAAAGGATCACTTGGATTTGGTTGTCTCACCCTCGGCGACCTTCGAACCTGCTCTCTCTCGTTGGCCCGTGTCCGCCGTGGTATGAATGTATGTTTGCCTGTGCCGCGTGGCAGGATTTGGGCCAAAACCGGAATTTTCGTGCCCGAATTTAACTTTTTGCTCAGAAATCTTCTAAGGCATTGATTTTGCATTGGAAAAAATTTGAAACTTTTTCTGTACAACCTATACGGCGGTGCAAAATGGTGCCAAATGGGGCAAAATCGCCCCAATTCGGTGGGTTTTTCTGGCTTTTGAGCGCCTTATCGGGAAGAAAAAACAAAAAAACATATCCATGAGGCGAGCAGAATGAACCTCAGAATATTTGTATTGGGCGCGACTGCGCTGTTTTTGGCGATTCCTGGCGTTGGATTCTCGCAATCTCCGGCGCCGTTCCCTGATTTTCAGGCAAAACGGCTGAAAGCCCCGCCAAAAGGCAGCCGCCCCAAGATCACGGTGCAGATCGATCCGACTCAGCAGGTGCGTCCGGCCAAGGCCAAACCGGCCGAGGATGCGCCTGAGGCACCAATACCGGGGGCGCCCGGCAAATATGCCTGGTTCTGGGACAAGATCTCTCCGGATCTGAACAAATCCGGTCCCGGTCGGTTGGAAGAGGCGATGCACACGCTGGCGGCAACCGGCGGCGTGTCGGTGCCTCGGCTGCAATTCATGCAGAACATTGCCAAGGAACGCGGCATCCCGATTCTGCGCTCTACCGTGGGGACAGACGTCTCTCCGGCGCTGGTGCTGGCCGTCATTGCGGTTGAATCAGCTGGCAAGGCGGACGCGGTCAGCGGGGCAGGGGCGCAGGGCCTGATGCAGCTGATGCCTGCCACCGCGGCCCGTTTTGGTGTCAGCGACAGCCTGGAGCCGGACGAAAACATCGCTGGCGGCGTCAAGTATCTGGATTGGCTGATGGGAGAGTTCGGTCACGACCCGATCATGGTGCTCGCGGGCTATAACGCGGGCGAAGGGTCGGTAAAGGAGCATCAGGGCGTGCCACCGTTCCCCGAGACGCGTGATTACGTGCCCAAAGTACTGGCCGCCTTTCAGGTCGCGCGCGGGCTGTGTGCTACGCCGCCACAGCTGATTTCGGATGGCTGTGTGTTCACGGGCATGAATTGACGCCAGGGCTGTGACGCGCGGATGTGGACCGAGCCCCGCCTTACAGGGGCGCTGCGGTGTCAGCCGTGCATCTTGGCACCCTTGGTGATCTTGTCGACGATCTTTTTCTCGGCGCGCAGGGCAATTCCAACGGTGTTGGCCGCGTCCGGCCCATGCTGGGCAAACACGGCCCGGTTGACGTCGTCATGTCCGGTGGCAAACATCTCTTCTATATAGGCAACCGTATCGACGCCTCGGTCGCGGGCACGGTTGCGGATGTTTGTCAGCACATTCGCAGCGCCCGTCAGCACGATCACAGGCTGCACCGACATGGGCAGATGGGTGTTGCCGTCGCGATCGACATACGGGGCTCCGATCAGGTCGGAGTTGGCGCCGGTCAGACCTGACATCAAAAACGCCGTGACGTTGAGCTTTTGCCAGGTGGCCAGATCATCGCGCACGATGATTGCAATCTTGGTGTCGAACATGGTGTGCGGTCCTCTTTAGATCAGTGTTTTCATCGATGCAGTCGGGCCAATGCCCTGCGTCCAGTTGAACAGGCGGGCCAGGGGTCACGTATGTGATCAGCGCAAAGGCGAATGAGGTCGGGATCTCCATATTTGCTTCTGGCTCGTAGATGTTTCGTCGTTATTGTCATCATGAGGAAAGAGTTTCGGAAACCTCCCGCTCTTGCACATCTATCATTGTGACAAATAGGGTCACAGGAAAACAATTTCGGGAAAAGGCGTGGCTCATGGAGATTGACCGAACAGATCAGCGAATTCTGGCACTTTTGTCGAAGGATGCACGGATCACTAACAAAGAGCTCTCGCATGAGGTCGGCCTGGCCCCCTCTAGCGTGCATGACCGCCTTAAACGGCTGTACGAACAGGGGTTGATCGCGGGAACTTATGCCGATGTCCGGCTGGACAAATTAGGCCTCTCGCTCAAGGCGCTGCTGTTCATTCAGATGTCGGAACACAAAAAGACCGACCTTGAGCAGATGTTGAACGAGATCCTGAAGATCCCCGAAGTGCGGGCTGGCTGGATGATCAGCGGACGCTTTGACGCCGTGGTCGAGGTGCTGGCCGCTGACACGTCGCATTTGCACCGGCTGGTGGTTCAGCGGTTTTCATCCCGTGCCGAAATCAGCCGGATCGAGACGTCCATCGTTTTTGAAAGCGTGACACAGCATGATCTGGACAAGACCCTGGAGCTGACAGCCACGGGGATGCGCACCACCTGATCTGGGTCGCGGTCGAACAAAAAACACCTGCCGCGAATAACGCAGCAGGTGTTCACAGATTTATGGCCTTATTAGGCAGAAAGCTTTAGTCCACGATTGTGGCTTGGGTCGCTGCGCGCAGCTCTTCCTCGGTCACGCCGTCAGCGGTTTCCACGATCTTCAAGCCGCCCTCGACAACATCCATGACGCCCAGGTTGGTGATGATGCGGTCGACCACTGATTTGCCGGTCAGCGGCAGGGTGCACTCCTTCAGCACCTTGCTGTCGCCGTGCTTATTGGTGTGATCCATCACGACAACCACGCGGCCAACACCGGCCACCAGGTCCATCGCGCCGCCCATGCCCTTGACCAGCTTGCCAGGGATCATCCAGTTCGCCAGATCGCCGTTTTCGGCCACTTCCATCGCGCCCAGGATCGCCATGGCGATCTTGCCGCCGCGGATCATCGCAAAGCTTTGCGCACTGTCGAAATATGCCGTCTGGGGCAGTTCGGTGATGGTCTGCTTGCCTGCGTTGATCAGGTCGGCGTCTTCTTCACCCTCATAGGGGAAGGGGCCCATGCCTAGCATGCCGTTTTCCGACTGCAGTGTCACCTCGACCCCCTCGGGGATGTAGTTCGACACCAGCGTCGGAATGCCGATGCCCAGGTTCACATACCAGCCGTCCTGCAGTTCCTGCGCGGCGCGTGCCGCCATTTGGTTACGATCCCAGGGCATTATGCTTCCTCCCGCTGGCGCACGGTGCGCTGTTCGATGCGTTTCTCGTGATCGCCCTTGATGATGCGATGCACATAGATGCCGGGCAGGTGGATCGCGTCGGGGTCCAGCGAGCCGGTGGGCACGATCTCTTCGACCTCGACCACGCAGACCTTGCCGCAAGTGGCGGCCGGCGCGTTGAAGTTGCGCGCGGTCTTGCGGAACACCAGGTTGCCGGTCTCATCCGCTTTCCACGCCTTGACGATGGCCAGATCGGCAAAGATGCCCTCTTCCATGATGTAGTCTTCCATCGCGCCATCGGGGCCGGTGGGGAATTGCTTCTCCATCTTGCCCTCGGCAATCACGGTGCCCACGCCGGTCTTGGTAAAGAAGCCCGGAATGCCCGCGCCACCGGCGCGCATACGCTCAGCCAGAGTGCCCTGCGGGTTGAACTCCAGCTCCAGCTCGCCCGACAGATACTGGCGCATGAACTCGGCGTTTTCGCCTACATACGAGCTGATCATTTTCTTGACCTGCTTGGTCTGCAACAGGATGCCGATGCCGAAATCATCGACGCCCGCGTTGTTGGACGCAAAGGTCAGATCCTTGGTACCTGCCTCCTTGATGGCGTCGAGCAGCAGCTCGGGAATGCCGCACAGACCGAAACCGCCCGAGGCGATGAACATGCCGTCATGCAGCAGCCCGTCGAGCGCCTCGGCGGCGTTGGCGTAAACTTTCTTCATGGAAAACTCCCCCAATGACTTGGTGATGCAGGGGTTTTGCCGCCACGTCACGGTGAAGTCAACAAAGCGCAGGGGGCGCGGGTATTTCTACCTAATCGTGGGGCCGGACCAAGTGGGCAGGCCCCGCAGGTCGATCAGCTATCAGCGGCCTTCTTGGTCGCAGTCTTCTTCGCCGTGGTCTTTTTGGCTGCTGCCTTCTTCTTGGGGGCTGCCTTTTTCTTGGTGCCCTTCTTGGCGGCTTTTTCGTTGACCAGCTCAACCGCCATTTCAACGGTCACATCCTCGGGCTTGGTCTCTTTCGGCAGGGTCGCGTTGACCTTTTCCCACTTCACATAGGGACCATACCGCCCCTCATAAACGGCCATGACACCGCCATCGGGGTGTTCACCCAGCTCACGCAGGGGTTTGGCCGCCGTGCCACGTCCACGGCCCGGGTTGGCCCGCTTGTCGGCCAAAAGCTGCACGGCATGGTTCATACCGATGTCGAACATCTCTTCCCAGGTTTTGACATTCACATAGGTCGGCTTTTCCGCGTCCGGCAGCTTGTGCATGATGTACGGCCCAAACCGGCCCAGATTGGCGCTGATCTTGCCGCCTTCGGGGTGGTCGCCCACATGGCGCGGCAGGCTGAGCAATTTCAATGCCTGTTCGAAGGTTGTGTTTTCCTTGGGCCAACCGCCATGACGCACCTGCGGAAGCGAGCTGCGCTTGGGTCGCTTGTTTTCCGGCGTTACCTCGCCGCGCTGCACGTACGGGCCATAACGCCCGTCCTTGAGCCAGATCTCGTCGCCTTCGTCCGTGCCCAACAGCTTCTCTTCGCCCTGCGCGCCTTCGCCCGCGATCGGGCGGGTATAGTTGCACTCGGGGTAATTACCACAGCCGACAAACCCGCCGGTGCGCGAGGTTTTCAGATGCAACTGACCCGTACCACACTTGGGGCAAATCCGCGGATCGGTACCATCCTCACGCGGCGGATAAAGCTGCGGGGCCAGCGCCTCATCCAGCTTGTCGAGCACCTCGGAAATCCGCAGATCCGATGTCTCGCCAATCGCGGCCGAGAAATCGCGCCAGAATTTGCCAAGCAGTTCCTTGTAGTCTTCCTCACCCGCGCTGACGTGGTCCAGCTGGCTTTCCAGGTTGGCGGTGAACTCGTACCCCACATACTGGCGGAAGAAGTTCAGCAAAAAGATCGTGACAATGCGCCCCTTTTCCTCGGGGATCAGGCGGTTCTTGTCCTTGCGCACATATTCGCGGTCCTGGATTGTGGTCACGATCGAGGCATAGGTCGACGGGCGCCCGATGCCCAATTCCTCCATCCGCTTGACCAACGTGGCCTCGGTATAGCGGGGCGGCGGTTGCGTGTGGTGTTGCAGGGCCAGCACTGCTTCGTTTTCAGACAGGATCGCCTCTTTGGCGATCTTGGCTCCTTCGGTCACCTGCGCCTCGCCGGTTGCCTTGGCAAACTGATCGGACAGCGATTGCTTGGCGAAAACGGCCGGTTCACCCTGCATCACCTGCGGCAGGCGCTTATCGTCCTCGTCTGCCACATCATCGCGGCCTTCTTCATAGACGCGCATGAACCCGTCAAACAGCACGACCTGACCGGTGGCGCGCAGGCCCACCTGGCCATCGTCGCTGCCAACCTCGACCGTGGTGCGCTCAAGCCGCGCCGCAGCCATCTGACAGGCAATCGTGCGCTTCCAGATGAGATCATAAAGCTTGCGCTGATCCTCTTCGGTCACTTTCAGCTTCGAGGCATCGAGCGTCATATCCGTGGGTCGGATACATTCGTGCGCCTCTTGGGCGTTCTTGGCCTTGTTCTTGTACATGCGCGGGCTGTCGGGCACGTATTCCGCGCCGTACCGATCCGCGATGGTATCCCGCGTCGCCGCCACGGCCTCGGGCGCCATGTCGATGCCGTCGGTCCGCATATATGTAATGTAACCCGCTTCATAGAGCCGCTGCGCCGTGCTCATGGTCTGGCGCGCGCCCATGCCGAACTTGCGGCTGGCCTCTTGCTGCAGGGTCGAGGTCATGAAGGGGGCGGATGGGTTGCGGTTTGCGGGCTTGGCCTCGACCGACTGCACGCTCAACGCGCGCGAGGTGATCGCCTGCACCGCCAGCTCGGCCTGGGTGGCGTTGGTCAGATCCATCTTGTCGAGCTTGTTGCCCGCCAGCTTGACCAACCGCGCTTCATAAGTCTGACCGCGCGGGGTGTCGAACAGCGCCTTGACCGACCAGTATTCCACCGGTTTGAAGGCCTCGATCTCCATCTCGCGTTCAACGATCAGGCGCAGACAGACGGACTGCACCCGACCCGCCGATTTCGCACCCGGAAGCTTGCGCCACAGCACGGGCGACAGGTTGAAGCCCACCAGATAGTCCAGCGCGCGACGCGCCAGATAGGCCTCGACCAGGGGCATATCGACCTGACGCGGGTTCTGCATCGCCTCGGTCACGGCGGATTTGGTGATGGCGTTGAACACCACGCGGCTGACCGGCGTGTCCTTCTTGATCGACCGCCGCTTGGTCAGCGCCTCTTGCAGGTGCCAGCTGATCGCCTCGCCCTCGCGATCGGGGTCGGTTGCGAGGATCAGTTCGTTGTCTTCTTTCAGCGCGTCGGCGATGGCCTTGACGTGTTTGCGGCTGTCGTTTCCGACCTCCCACTTCATGTCGAACTCATTGTCCGTATCGACCGATCCGTCCTTTGGAGGCAGGTCGCGAACATGGCCGTACGAGGCTAAGACGGTGTAGTCGGAGCCAAGATATTTGTTGATTGTTTTGGCCTTGGCTGGCGATTCTACAACAACTACGGGCATTTAGGGGCAAACCTCATTAAGCGGATACGGCGCGTTCTATGGCCGGGCAAGATGTGGGGTGCAAGGGCCGATTGTCAATCCGTGCCGTTTCAGCGCAGGATTGACGAAGCGTTTTGGATACAGGGGGCAGGGATGCGTACGGTTTGGGCAGCTGTGATATGGACACTGCTGGCGGCGTCAGCACAGGCCTGGACAGAACCCGCACGCGGCAGCCAAACCCGCAGCGATTTGATGAGTGCCGTGCGTCCCTTGGTCGAATGGCAGTTGGGCGCACCAGTGCAATTTGTGGTGAATGAGCTGCGGGTCCAAGGCGACGTTGCCTACGGGTCGCTGTCGCCGCAAAGACCTGGGGGCGCCGCGATCGACCTGTTCTCCACCCCGGCCTATCAGCGCGGCGCGTTGAGTTACGAAGAACTCGATGGCTTGCGATTTCACGTGCTCTATCAGAAATCCGGCACCGTCTGGGTTGCCGTGCAATGGTCGATGGGGGCGAGCGACGTCTGGTGGGCGGCGCCGGACTATTGCGCGATCTGGCGCCTGGTGACACCCGAGGTCTGTCAGGGACTGTAGCCTTCAGTGCGCCAATGACAGCAATCCGCCTGCCTGTCGGTTGATCTTGCCATCAAGCTCCAGATCCACAAGCGCCGGGCCGACGTCTCCGGCCGAGGCTTGCAGGTCGCGGATCAACTGATCCTCGGCCACGGGCGAGGGGCCCAACCGGTTCAATATCTGGGTGTGCAGCTGCGCGGTCTCCTGCAAGCTGCGTTTTTGGGGGGGACGCGGGGCTTCTTGCAGGACCTGATCCAGATCCAACTGCTCGGGTTCCTGCATTGGCAATGCGGCAATCACGTCATCAGCGGTGCGCACAAGCTGGGCACCATCGCGGATCAACATGTTGCACCCGGCCGCGCGCGCATCAAACGGGTGACCCGGCACCGCCAGAACCTCGCGTCCCTGATCCAGCGCGTCGCGCGCTGTTATGAGACTGCCGGATTTGGCGGCGGCCTCGACCACGATAACAGCTTGGGACATGCCCGAGATGATCCGATTGCGCCGTGGGAAATGCCGCGCCTGCGGGCGCATGCCCATCGGTTGCTCGGACACCCGCAGCCCTTGATGCGCAATGTCATTGGCCAGACCTGCGTTTTCGGATGGGTAAACAACGTCGACGCCGCCCGCCATGACGGCCACGGTGCCGGTCTTCAGCGACGCCAGATGCGCCGCGGTATCAATGCCACGTGCCAGCCCCGACACGATGACATTGTCCTTGGCCCCCAGATCATGCGCCAGGGCGCGGGCCATGCGGGCCCCCAGCGAGCTGCAATTGCGGGCGCCGACCATCGCGATCATCGATCGGTTCAGCAGGGACGTGTCGCCGATCGCCCACAACAGGGGCGGCGCGTCCGAGATGTCGGCAAGAAACTTGGGATAGAGCGCATCGCCCAGGCACAAAAGCTGCGCTTTGGCAGCTTTTGCGACCTTGAGCTCTGCATCAATGACACCGGCCGGACAGATTTCATAGTCCTTTTCACCGGCTGCGCGTGCCACTTCGGGCAACGCGGCAAGCGCATTCTGCGCTGTGCCATGTTCGCTCAGAAGCCGCCGAAACGTTGTCGGCCCGACCCGTCGCGAGCGCAAAAGACGGAGCCACGAAAACCGATCCTCTTCCGTGGTGGGTGGGAGTGGGGGGTGATAGGAAGAATGCTGTTCCTCGGTCATCCTGTGCTCCGCCTTGTTGCAACTAAAGGTTTACAAGCGAGGAGGTTAACGCGCGGTGAATCGAATAAAATTTATTCCGTTTCTTTCGCGTGTTTTGGGGGTGATCATCTTTAGCCGTTGAAAATGTTTGGAAAAATCATCTGTGATGATGGGATATGCGCGTATGTGCCCGGTCAACACGGGCTGTCTCGACGATTCGACGCGGCGAAACGGGTTACCGCTTTCACCGGTTGACATATGTTATCTATGTACCTAGGTAACATACATGACCCAAAAGCCAGAACGCGTTCAAACCGGCATACGCATTGAGAAACGGTTGTTGAAAGTTCTCAAGGCGCTCGCCGAGCATCTCGACATGTCGTTGGGCGACATGATCGAAGGCATGGCGCTGCACAGTTTTGAGGGGAAACCGCCCTTCTCAGCGGAAACGCTTGAGAAAATCGAAAAGCTCAAAAGCGTTTATGATCTGGATTGGACGGCTGCCGACAGTCACATGTTCAAAGAGGACGGCACATGACCCACCCCCAAACCTCGGACCTCACTCAGGCGTTTGAAGCGCATAAGATCGACAACACGCAGTTCCGGCACGCCGAGCACGTGCAGGTCGCTTATGAACTGCTGCAGAAGTACGATTTCATTGACGCGGCGGCGATCTATGCAAAAGGCATCCGCACGCTGGCGGCCGCTGCCGGGGCGCCGCAGAAGTTCAACCTGACGATAACCTACGCGTTCATGAGCCTGATCGCCGAGCGTCAGGCCCAATCACACAACGGCGGCTTTGATGGGTTTGTCTCTGCAAATCCCGATCTGATGTCCAAGGACGTTCTGGCACAGTGGTACGGCCCTGAAAGGCTGACCTCGGACACCGCGCGCAGTGTGTTCCTGATGCCGGAACCGGCATTCAACATGCGCGCGGCTTAGTTTCAGGCGGCTGAACCGCCAACGGTTAGCCCGTCCATCAGAACGGTGGGCTGGCCCACACCCACCGGCACCCATTGGCCGTCCTTGCCGCAGTTGCCCATGCCGGGATCCAGCGCCATGTCGTTGCCCAAGCCGCGGATGCGTTTCAGCGCCGAAGCGCCATCCCCGATCAGGGTCGCCCCCTTCACAGGTGCGCCGATCTTGCCGTTTTCAACCCGGTAGGCTTCGGTGCAGGAAAACACGAATTTGCCATTGGTGATGTCCACCTGACCGCCGCCAAAGCCCACGGCCCAGATGCCATCCTTGATCTGCGCCACCAGATCGGCCGGGTCCGCATCGCCGCCCAACATATATGTGTTGGTCATCCGCGGCATGGGTTTGTGGGCATAGCTTTGGCGCCGTCCGTTGCCGGTGGGATCGACCCCCATCAGCCGCGCGTTCTGCCGGTCCTGCATATAGCCCACCAGAATGCCGTCCTCGATCAGTGTCGTCTTGCTCGACGGCGTGCCCTCGTCGTCGACAGTGATGGATCCACGACGATCCGGGATGGTGCCATCGTCCAGAACGGTCACGCCTTTGGCGGCCACCTGCTGTCCCATCAGCCCGGCAAAGGCCGAGCTGCCCTTGCGGTTGAAATCCCCCTCAAGCCCGTGACCGATGGCCTCGTGCAGCAGGATGCCGGGCCAGCCGGGGCCAAGCGCCACCTCCATCACGCCCGCAGGGGCGGGCACGGCCTCGAGGTTCACAAGCGCGATGCGCAGCGCCTCGCGCGCCTTGGCCTGCCAATCGACCGGATCAATCAACCCGTCGAGGCCCACGCGGCCACCGCCTCCGGCACTGCCGGATTCGCGGCGGCCACCCTGTTCGACGATCACCGAGACATTCACGCGGGTCATCGGGCGCACATCGCGCACATGCACCCCGTCGGGGCGCAGGATCTCAACCTCTTGCAGGGATGCCCCCAAGGATGCTGACACCTGTACCACCCGCGAATCCAGATCGCGGGCAAAGGCGTCGATCTCGCGCAGCGTCTCAATCTTGACCGGGAATGAGGCGGATTCGATCGGATCGGCGTCGGTATAAAGATGCGTATTTGTGCGGGCAGGGGCCTCGGCCAGGGTGCCGCCGCCGCTCCCAACCGCCAGCCGCGCGGTTTCTGCTGCGCGTTTCATCGCCGCGATCGACACCTCGGTTGAATGGGCATAGCCGGTCACGTCCCCCTGCACGGCGCGCAACCCAAACCCCTCGGACGCATCATAAGACGCCGAGCGCAACCGCCCGTCATCAAATACAAGGGATTCGGATTTTCGACGCTCTACAAAGACTTCTCCGTCATCGGCCCCATCGGTTGCCCCTTGCAGGACAGACAGGGCGTCATCCATGGGAAGAACGGTTTCAAAAGGGCGAAAGGTGTCCTGGGACATGCGCGGGGCCTCGTTCATTTGATCCAGATCAAAAATAGCGTCTGTTTGACGCAAGCATTTTGCTTTATCTGCCACCCGGAATATGATTTTTAGCGTCGACAAAGACAATGGGACCGGTGCGTTTTGATTCACCGTGCCCCGTCAGGGACAAAAAGATCAAACGATCAGGACACGAAATGAAAAACCTTTTCACGCTTACGGGGCTGTTTGCCACACTTCTCAGCCTGCCCGCCGCGGCGCAAGATCTGGAAATCATCGGCAAGCCGGTTGACGGCGCCATGGGCTTTCAGCCCGCCGCAACCGATCTGGCCACCCAATTGCATGGCCTGGATAACCTGCTCCTGATCATCATCACCGTGATCTGTGTGTTTGTTGCCGGTCTGATCCTCTATGTGATCCTGCGCTTCAACCGCCGCGCCAACCCGAACCCGGCGTCGTTCACGCACAACACCCCGATCGAGATCCTGTGGACCGTTGGTCCGATCCTGATCCTGGTCTTCATCGGCGCCTTCAGTCTGCCGGTGCTGTTCAATCAGCAGGAAATCCCCGAAGGCGACGTGACCATCAAGGTCACCGGCTACCAGTGGTACTGGGGTTACGAGTACGTCGATCACGAGTTCGGTTTCGAAAGCTTCATGCTGGGCCGCGAAGGTCTGGAAGAAGCAGGTTACAGCCAGGATGAATATCTGCTGGCCACCGACACCGCCGTTGTCGTTCCTGTTGGCAAGACAGTCGTGATGCAGGTGACCGGTGCCGACGTGATCCACTCGTGGACCATCCCGGCCTTTGGCGTAAAGCAGGACGCGGTTCCCGGTCGTCTGGCCGAGCTGTGGTTCAAGGCCGACAAAGAAGGCATCTACTTTGGTCAGTGCTCGGAACTGTGCGGCAAGGACCACGCCTATATGCCGATCACCGTCAAAGTGGTCAGCGAAGAAGCCTATGAAGAGTGGCTGAAAGGCGCGATCGAAGAGTATGCGGGCGTTCCGCAGGCTTATCAGGTCGCCTCGAACTAAGTCGGCTGGGGTGTGGGTGACACACCCTGACGCAACCAAACATGAAAAGTAAGGTGCGCCACGCGGCGCATTTTTCGCCCCCGAAGGACCCAAGATGACTGACGCAAGCATCAACGCCAGCACCCAGAGCCAGTCAAAGGCTTATGAGGACGAGGCCAGCTTTGGCGATTACTTCGCGCTGCTGAAGCCGCGCGTGATGTCCTTGGTCGTGTTCACGGCCTTTGTGGGTCTTGTGGCGGCACCGGTGTCCGTACACCCGGTGATCGGTTTCTGCGCCATCCTGTTCATCGCAATTGGCGGCGGTGCGTCCGGTGCGCTGAACATGTGGTGGGACGCGGATATCGACCGGGTGATGAAGCGCACCAAGGGCCGCCCGATCCCGTCGGGCAAAGTTCAGGAAGGCGAGGCGCTGAGCCTTGGCCTGGCGCTGTCGGGCCTGTCGGTGATCATGCTGGCCCTGGCCGCAAATGTCTTTGCCGGTCTGTTCCTGGCCTTCACCATATTCTTTTACGTCGTCATCTACACGATGTGGCTCAAGCGTTCGACGCCGCAGAACATCGTGATCGGCGGCGCGGCGGGTGCGTTCCCGCCCGTGATCGGCTGGATCGCGGCCACCGGCAGCATGTCGGTCGAGCCTTGGCTGATGTTTGCCCTGACCTTCATGTGGACCCCGCCGCATTTCTGGGCGCTGGCGCTGTTCATGCGCTCTGACTATGACGACGCGGGCGTGCCGATGCTGACCGTGACCCACGGTCGCCGCTCCACCCGCGTACACATCCTGGTCTACACCGTCCTGCTGGCTCTGCTGGCGGTTGGCACGGCGTTCTCGGACATCGGTGGCCCGACCTACCTGGTGGTCGCGGCAGTCCTGAATGTCATGTTCCTGCACGGCGCCTGGAAGATCTCGCGCCGCAACGAGGACGACTCCGAAGCCGACAATTTCAAGGTCGAGCGCAGCTTCTTCAAGCTCTCGCTGCTTTACCTGTTCCTGCACTTTGGCGCGATTCTGGTCGAGGCGGTCCTGAAACCCTATGGCCTGGGGGGCTGGTCATGAGCCTGCGCAAAGAGCATGAACTGCACGGCCGCCGCTTTGGTCGCAATCTGGGCGTGGGCCTGACGCTTGCTGCCTTTATCGTGATCGTGTTCAGCCTGACCATCGTCAAGGTCTCGCGCGGCGATTTCCAGATGGTCCCCAACACTGAGGTGCAGAACTGATGGCAATGAGCGGTCCCCAGAAAACGGTGATGCAGACCGTGGGCGTGGTCGTCCTGATGGGCGGCCTGGCGTGGGCGTCGGTGCCCTTCTACGACTGGTTCTGCCGGGTCACCGGCTTCGGCGGCGTCACGGGCGTGGCCGAGACCGGCTCGGACACCATCCTGGACAAAACCATCAAGGTGCGTTTCGACGCCTCAAAAGACCGCGGTATGCCGTGGGAATTCAAGCCGGTCGAGCGCGTGATGGAAGTGCGCATCGGGGAAACCGGGCTGGCGTTCTACGAGGCCTACAACCCCACCGATCGCCCCGTCGCAGGGCAGGCGTCCTACAACGTGACGCCCTATGCCGCCGGTGGCTATTTTGACAAGATTCAGTGCTTCTGTTTTGAGGAACAGGTGCTGCAACCAGGTGAACGGGTGCAAATGCCCGTGACCTTCTTTGTCGATCCCGAGATTGTCGAGGATCGCGAGGGCAAATATGTGCATACGATCACGCTGTCGTATACATTCCACGAAATTGATCTGCCCGAGGGCTATGCCGCCCTCGATACAAAAGCAGACAATCAAACGAACTAGGCCGCTAGGTGAGGGACACTGAAATGGCACACGCAAAAAACCACGATTACCACATTCTACCGCCATCGATCCTGCCTTTCCTGGGCGCGATCGGCGGCTTTGTCATGCTGTTCGGCGCTGTGCTGTGGATGCACGGCATCACGCCTTACATGTTCTGGGGTGGTCTGGTCCTGACGCTCTACACCATGTACGACTGGTGGTCCAAAGTTGTGGCTGAAAGCCGCATTGGCGATCACACTCCGGTCGTGCGCATCGGTCTGCGCTATGGCTTCATCCTGTTCGTGATGTCCGAAATCATGTTCTTCTTTGCGTGGTTCTGGTCGTTCTTCAAACACGCCATGTACCCGATGCAGGACTATGTCGGCACCGAATACGTCCAGCCCGACATACACGTGGTTGACGCATTTCACCTGCCGCTGATCAACACCGTTGTTCTGCTGCTGTCGGGCTGTGCCGTCACCTGGGCACACCACGCGCTGGCACATGACAACGACCGCAAGGGCCTGATCCAGGGCCTGGCCATCGGCATCATCCTCGGCGTCTTCTTCACCTTCCTGCAGGCGTTCGAATATTACGAGCTGCTGGCCCACGAAGGCTGGAAGTTCGGCGACGACATCTTCTACTCGAACTTCTTCATGGCGACCGGTTTCCACGGCTTCCACGTTCTGATCGGTACCATCTTCCTGCTGGTCTGCTTGGCGCGTGCGGGCAAGGGCGACTTCACGCCTGAGCAGCACGTCGGCTTCGAGGCTGCCGCCTGGTACTGGCACTTTGTTGACGTTGTCTGGCTGTTCCTGTTCTTCGCTGTCTACCTCTGGGGTCAATCTGTCCTCTAAGGGCGGTCCTGTAAGAAAGGCGTCGAGCGGTTGCAAAACCTCTGACAACACGTAACAAGCACAGCGCGCGGGGCACATCCCCGGGCGCTGTTTTCAATTCAACCAGTTGGGCAAGGCGCATCCATGGGCCGTTTCCTTTTTCTGCTGATCATCGTGGCCGCTGGCCTCGGGGTGTTGCTCTATCTGGGCACCTGGCAGGTGCAGCGCCTGGCCTGGAAAGAGGGCGTGCTGGCCGAGATCGAAGCGCGCATCGCCGCCGATCCCGTGACGATCCCCGACCAGATCGACCGCGAGCGTGACCGCTATCTGCCCGTCACCGTCACCGGGGAAATGCTGCCAGGGGAAATCCACGTTCTTGTCTCGGTCAAGCGGGTAGGGCCCGGCTATCGCATCCTGGCCCCGTTTGATGACGGCACTCGCGTGATCATGATCGACCGCGGTTTTGTCCCGCTTGAGGACAAGAACCGAGACCGCACAATCGGACCGATGACCATCACCGGCAACCTGCATTGGCCGGACGAAGTGGACGACTTTACCCCCGAACCGGACATCGAGGGAGAGATCTGGTTCGCGCGCGAGGTCGACATGGCCTCAGCCGTGTTGGGTACCGATCCAATCCTTTTGATCGCAAAGTCCAAAACCGACCCGAATGTGACGCCCTTGCCCGTCGACACCAGCGGCATTCCCAACGATCACTTGCAATATGCGGTCACATGGTTTGGCCTGGCCCTTGTCTGGGCCGCCATGAGCGCGTTTTTCCTGTGGCGCACCCGCGCCCGTTCAGAGAGCTAGAGAGCGATGAAATACATCTCGACCCGGGGCCAAGCGCCCGAGCTGACATTTGAAGAAGCCATGCTGACCGGCCTGGCGCGCGACGGTGGCCTGTATGTGCCCGCTGAAATTCCGACGATGACAAAGGATGAGATCTCGGACCTTGCGGGAAAATCCTATGAAGAGGTCGCGTACCGCGTGATGCGCCCCTTTGTGGGCGACAGCTTCACCGACGAGGAATTCCGCGCCATCATCGACCGCGCCTATGCGGTCTTTGGCCACGACGCCCGCGCGCCCTTGGTGCAGCTGAACGAAAACCACTATCTGCTGGAGCTGTTCCACGGCCCCACACTGGCGTTCAAAGACTTTGCCATGCAACTCATCGGCCAGCTGTTCCAGGTGGCTCTGAAACGTCGCAATGACCGCGTGACCATCGTAGGCGCCACCTCGGGCGACACCGGCTCGGCCGCGATGGAGGCGTTCAAGGGCCTCGACGCGGTGGATGTCTTCATCCTCTTCCCCGATGGCCGCGTGTCCGAAGTGCAGCGCCGCCAGATGACCACGCCGCAGGAAGGCAACGTGCACGCGCTGGCGCTGGACGGCGATTTCGACGATTGCCAGGCGGCTGTGAAGGAGATGTTCAACGATTTCGACTTCCGCGATGGCGTCAAACTGGCCGGCGTCAACTCGATCAACATCGCCCGCGTGCTGGCGCAGGTGGTTTACTACTTCACCTCTGCCGTGTCGCTGGGTGCCCCGCACCGCAAGGTCAGCTTTACCGTGCCCACCGGCAACTTTGGCGACATCTTTGCGGGCTTCATCGCCAAGCAGATGGGCCTGCCCATCGACCGTCTGGTCGTGGCCACCAACCAGAACGACATCCTGCACCGCTGCCTGAGCGGGCAGGGCTATCACAAGGGCGAAACGATCCCCTCGATCAGCCCCTCGATGGACATTCAGGTCAGCTCGAACTTTGAACGTGCGCTCTACTTTGCCTATGGTCGCGACGGCAATGCCGTGGCGCAGCTGATGGACGAGCTGAAATCGGGCGGTGGGTTCGAAGTCAGCCAAGGCGCGATGCAAGCTCTGCGCGAAGAGTACGACTCGGGCCGCGTAGGTGAGGATGAAACACTGGCGACGATCAAATCGACATTGGCGTCGAGCGGTGAGCTGCTGTGTCCGCATTCGGCCGTCGGTGTGATGGTGGGCGAGGCACAGCGCGACGCCGCCACCCCGATGATCACCCTTGCCACGGCGCATCCGGCCAAGTTCCCCGCGGCGGTCGAAGAGGCCAGCGGTGTACATCCGCCTCTTCCCTCTCGCATGGCGGACCTGTATGAACGCTCGGAACGGATGACCCGCGTTGCCAATGATCTGGGCGTCCTGCAATCCCATATCAAAGAGCATATCGCCAAGTGACAGTAAGACAGGACCAACTGAGCAACGGTTTCCGGATCGTCAGTGAACATATGCCGGGGCTGCAATCGGCCTCGATCGGGATCTGGGTCGCCGCAGGTGCCCGGCACGAACGCATCGAGCAGAACGGCATCGCCCATTTCCTTGAGCATATGGCGTTCAAGGGCACAAAGAAGCGCAGTGCCTTGCAGATCGCCGAGGCGATCGAGGATGTGGGCGGCTACATCAACGCCTATACCTCGCGCGAAGTGACGGCATACTATGCCCGCGTGCTCAAAGCGGATGTGCCGCTGGCGATGGACGTCATTGGCGACATCGTGATGAACCCGGTCTTTGATCCCAAAGAGATCGAGATCGAGCGCGGCGTGATCCTGCAGGAAATCGGTCAGGCGGCGGACACGCCCGACGATGTGATCTTTGACTGGTTGCAGGAAGAAAGCTATCGCGACCAGCCGTTGGGCCGGACCATCCTTGGCCCGACCGAGCGGGTCAGCAATTTCTCCCGCGAGGACTTGTCGGGTTTCGTGGCCGAGCACTATGGCCCCGAGCAGATGATCCTGTCGGCTGCCGGTGCAGTGGACCACGACATGCTGGTCAAAACGGCGCAAGAGATGTTCGGCCACCTGCACCCCCGCAAGGGCCTGATCGCCGATGCGGCCCGGTTCACCGGGGGCGAGGCGCGCCAACTCAAGGATCTGGAACAGGCCCATTTTGCCCTTGCTCTGGAAAGCCCGGGCTATCGCGACGATCAGATCTACACCGCACAGATCTATTCCAGCGCCTTGGGTGGCGGCATGTCGTCCCGTCTGTTCCAAGAGGTGCGCGAGACCCGCGGCCTGTGCTACACGATTTTTGCCCAGACCGGCGCTTACGCAGACACCGGCGCCACCACGATCTATGCCGGCACATCCGGTGAACAGGTCGCGGAACTGGCCGGGATCACCATCGACGAGATGAAGCGCGCCGCCGACGACATGTCGGATCAAGAGGTCGCCCGCGCCCGCGCCCAGATGAAGGCCGGGATGCTGATGGGGCTGGAAAGCCCATCCAACCGTGCCGAGCGTCTGGCCCGTCTGGTGCAGATCTGGGACAAGGTGCCCTCGCTCGAGGATACGGTGGCCCGGATCGACGCCGTGACAACGCAAGACGTGCGCGCCTTTGCCGAGCAGATGGCCGTCCGTGCTCCTGCCGCACTTGCAGTTTATGGCCCGGTTGACGCAGCACCCTCGCTGCAGGAGTTGCAAGAAAGGCGCGCCGCCTGATGCTCCTGTCCAAGCGCAAGCTGAAGATCGAGACCGAACGTCTGAGCCTGCGCCCGCCGGTGCATTCGGATTTTCGCGAATGGTCCGCCTTGCGCCGATCCAGCGAAGCCTATCTGACACCTTGGGAGCCCAGCTGGGCCGCTGACCATCTGACCCGCAAGGCGTTCACCAACCGGGTCTATTGGGCGCAACGCTCGGTCTCGGGGGGGACGGCGATCCCGCTGTTTCTGTTCCGACGCGAGGACGAGCGCCTGCTGGGGGCCATCACCCTGGACAACATCCGCCGGGGCCCTGCGCAGGCGGGCACTCTGGGCTATTGGACCGGTCAGGCCTACGCGCGTCAGGGCTACATGCGAGAGGCCATCGGAGCGATGGTGCATTACGCCTTTGCCCGGCTGGACCTGAGCCGGATCGAGGCCGCCTGCCTGCCGGAAAACGCGGCCTCACGCGGGCTGCTGGAAAGCTCGGGCTTCAAGTACGAGGGCGTGGCGCAATCCTATTTGCAGATCAGCGGTCGGTGGCGGACGCATGTTTTGTATGCCTCACTGCGCAGCGACCGACGCGGCAAGACGGACGTCGGTTAGACTTGAACCGTTGACTTGGGGTTTCACCCCAAACCCCACCGTATTGGTCACAATAAGAATATAGGGTGACTTGAAAGCCACTGGCGCTACACTTCGGTGTATGCGTTGGATTTTGGCAGGGATCTTGAGTTTGGTGGCAGCCGCGGCGGGCGCGCAGGAGCGGCGGCCGAGTCATTGTATCGCCATCGCCGATGCAGCCCCCGGTCTCGAGTATTTGCACAAAGCGAGCTGGCAGGATCCGGTGCCGCAGTATTCGGTCAGGATCAGCTATATCGCGCATGCCTCGTTCCTGTTGCAAACCCATGGCGGGCTGAGCGCTGTTACCGATTTCACCGGGTTCATTGGTAATGTCGACCTGATCCCGGATGTGGTCACCATGAACCACGCCCATGAAACCCATTGGACCGCCTTTCCCGATCCGGCGATCAAATACCCACTCAATGGCTGGGGTGAAGAGTTTGGTCAGGGCGTCGAGCATTACCTGGATCTGGGCGAAATGCTGGTCCGCAATGTTTCAACGGACATCCGCTCACAGTTCAGTGGGATCGAAACCAAGGGCAATTCGATCTTTGTGTTCGAGGTTGAAGGGCTGTGCATCGGCCATCTTGGCCACCTGCATCACATGCCAAGCGACGAACAGTTTGCCGCCCTCGGGCGGCTCGATGTGGTGATGGCCGCCGTGGATGGGGGCACGACGCTGTCGCTGCCCGAGATGATCAAGGTGCTGAACCGGCTCAAATCGTCGATTGTTATTCCCATGCATTGGTTTGGCGACTATACGCTTGGGGCGTTTCTGGTTGGCATCGCCGAAGAGTTCGACGTGCGGCGCGATTGGATAAGCGAGATCGAAGTGTCCCTGGCAACCTTGCCCGACCGCCCCACGGTGATCGTGCTCGAGCCGCGATATTTGATAGAACCTGACGACTAGCTCTTGAGGACTGGCATGACTTTGAACGCGGCGGATGAGGTATTTGCAACGCGGCTGACAACCCTTGTGCCGGCGGATGTGCTGCGCCAGCCCGAGGCGCGTTATGCCCAGGACCCGCGCGGTCGGCGTGAGGGGCAGGTCGGGGTTCTGGCCCTGCCGCGCGATGTGCATCAGGTGTCCATCCTGGTCAAAGCCGCAGCAGAGGCGCGCGTGCCGGTTCTGCCATACGGCGGTGGGACAGGCTTGGTGGGCGGGCAGGTGGCTTGGGATGGTCCGGCGCCACTGGTGATATCACTGGAACGTATGTCGGCGATCCGGGGCGTCTATCCAACCGAGAACGTGCTGGTGGCCGAGGCAGGTGCTGTATTGGCCGATGTCCAGGCCGCGGCCGAGGCCGAGGACAGGCTGTTCCCCCTGTCGCTGGCCGCCGAAGGCTCCTGCCGCATTGGTGGCAACCTGTCGACCAACGCGGGCGGGGTGAATGTGCTGCGCTACGGCAATGCGCGCGATCTGTGCTTGGGGCTTGAGGCGGTGCTGCCCAACGGCGAGATCTGGAATGGGCTGACGCGCCTGCGCAAGGACAACACCGGCTATGATCTGCGCAACCTGCTGGTTGGGGCCGAAGGGACGTTGGGCATCATCACGGCGGCGGCGCTGAAACTTTCGCCTGTGCCCGTGGGGCAGGGGACGGCCATGATCGTGGTTCCGTCTGCCGCTGCCGCGCTGGACCTGCTGGCATTGGCGCGCGCGATCGTGGGCGACGGTGTCAGCGCGTTTGAGTTGATCCATCGGCAGGGGTTGGAGTTTCTCGCCGAAGTGCTGCCAGACGTCCGCCAACCCTTTGCCGAACCGCCCGAATGGTGCGTTCTGATTGAGTTGGGCTTGGCCGCCGGGCTGGACCCCGCGCAGATGCTGGAGCAGCTGTTTGAACAGGCCGTCGCGCAAGACCTGGCATTGGACGGCGTGATTGCCCAGTCACAGGCGCAGCGGCATGACCTCTGGACCGTGCGCGAACACATCCCCGAGGCGAATCGACTGATTGGGTCCATTGCCAGCCATGACATCTCGGTTCCTATTTCTCTAATCCCCGAGTTCGTGGCCGAGGCGGGTAAACGCATCGCAGCCAAGGGCGAGTATCGCATCAACGCATTTGGTCACGCGGGCGACGGCAACCTGCACTACAACATCTTCCCGCCCAAAGGGCAGCCGCGGGATGCCTATAAACCGATGTCCGCCGACCTGACCCGCATCGTGCATGATCTGGTGCACCAGATGGGAGGGTCTATCAGTGCCGAACATGGCATTGGGCGGCTCAAGGCAGCGGATTTGGAACGCTATGGCGATCCGACCAAACTGGCGGCGATGCGAGCGATCAAAGCCGCCCTTGATCCGCTGGGGATCATGAACCCCGGAGCGGTTCTGCGGGGGTAAGCAAAAAGGGACGACGCACCGCCAGCCCATGTGGCAAACGTTAAAACGACTTTGCAACATCCTTGTGGTGATGGTCGACATGCGACATGCGGACAAAGCCGCCCTTTGCTGCGCAGGGTCCAAAGGTCGGTATTTCTTTGAGACAAACATCGTGTAGTCTTCGGTCTCGAACTCACGAGAAGCGAATGGACCAGCATTATGAAAAGACAGTTTTTCTCTACGCTTTTGGTTTCGATCAGTATGACTGCTGCTTATGCGGATACGAGGGCCGCTGAGGAGATTATAGCTAGCATCGACTCCAGTAACTGGGCCGTCGACCCAATGGACTATGGGATGACCGCCATGGAGTTCCAGCGCAAAGAGGCAGACCTGATTTTCATGGATATGTTGTCTCGAGCTGGATTGAACGAGTTCGTGCACTTTGACGGCCTGTCGAAAGCCGCCGATAAGTGGGTCGTAACGCCGAATGTTGACACTGTTTACTCTGTTGCGGTCATTGATGCGCGCGAAGGTTTCTCGGTCGAGTTGCCTGATGTCGGCGACCGCTTCATTTCCCTGCATGTTCAAGACCAGAACCACACGTTTGTGGATTACACTTGGGACTCAGGCCTTCATGAATACGCGGGCGAAGATGTCGACACGGACTACGTGATCATTGGCGTCCGGGTTGGCACAGACGCAACCCAAGATGACCTCGATTACATAGACGACGTCTTACAGCCAGCGATGGTGATAACGGCCAACTCAGCCGTCCCTTTTGAAACAGATACGACTGAGGAAGACGTAGCAGAGCTGCGCGACGCCCTCTTGGTGGAGTGGGGCAACCTGCCAGACATGTTCGACTCCGTTCAGTTCAATATCAACGATGTCTCAGATTGGGAAAAGTGGACATATGCCATTGCCGGGTCTTGGGGCCTGAGCCCTGAATCCACAGCAATGTACGCGTCTTGGGCACCTGAGGGCACTAAGGCCAATACGTGCTATACGGCGACGTTTGACAAAGTCCCTGCGGAAGCGTTCGCATCGCTCACAATGTACGACAAAGACAATTACTTGATGACGGACGAATACAACGTCGTCAGCACCAACCGCGAGGCATTCCGCGCAAACGCTGACGAAAGTTTCACGATTATCTTCGGGAACGATACCTGCCGCAAAATCGCTGAGGAGCGCGATGTAAACTATGCGCTTACTCCCGTTGATGGATGGCGCGCTCAAATTCGGGCATACAGCCCAGACGTGGAGGCAATGAAAGCGTATACTCTCCCGGAACTTGAGGTTTTGGACGTCCAGTAAGTAGACACTAAACTCACTGCAAATGCGTTCTGTTCGTTCTTACTGTGGGCTGTTGCACATGCATCATCCCGCAAGGCCGACATTCATCGAGCGCGTAACATTTTTCACTATGGGCTCGAACCGGAACTTCGTCGCATATGGGGCGAACGGCGGCATTTAGGTCATTGGAAACGGCTCTGTCACCCAATGTGGCGGAGCCATACGCAATCAACAGTTGCAGCATCGGCGGGCGGCGAGCCGCCCCCCATTGGATTCGGGTCAGGCCCGCATGTTCGCGCCATTGGCGTCATAGATCGGCGCGCCAAGAACCTCTGCCGCATACATTTCACCCAGGATTTCGACCTGTAGCTGCGTGCCGGGGGCCGCGTGTTCGGCGCTGACATATCCCATCGCCATCGACTTTTGCGCGTGATGCCCATAGCCGCCCGAGCTGATGTATCCTATCGCGGTGCCATCCTTTAGGATCGCCTCGTCATTGCTGACATCTATGCCGTCCACGTCGATGGTCATGGTCACCAGCTTGCGTTTCGGACCTGCCTCGCGCGCGGCCAGCGTCGCCTCTTTGCCGACAAAGTCCTTCTTCCAGTTGATGAACACATCCATGCCGCTTTCCACCGCGTCGAAATCGGGCCGGAAATCCAGCGTCCAGACGCCCCAACCCTTTTCCAGCCGCATCGACATCAACGCCCGCGCCCCGTACCAGCGATAGCCCAGATCGGCACCCGCCTCTTCGATCGCCTCGGCCAGACGCAGCAGGTATTGCGGCTTGCAATATATCTCGTATCCCAACTCGCCTGAGAAGCTGATCCGGTTCAGGATCACGGGCACGCCGCCCACGAAAGTCTGGCGCAGGTCGCGGAATTTGAACGCCTCGGCGCTCACATCCTCGCGCATGATCCGCTGCAGCAGCGCCCGCGATTTCGGCCCCGACAGGGCGATGCCGTGCCAATCGTCGCTGACATTGGCGTAAGTCACATCGTCGGGTAGGTCCTTTTCGAACCAGCGGCGGTGCGCATCCTGCATCGCGCCCGATCCGAACAGCATGAAGTGCTCCTCGCCCAGACAGGCCACGGTCAGATCGCCATACAGCTTGCCCTTGGGCGTCAGCATTGGCGTCAGAGTCAGGCGACCGGGTTTGGGCACATAGCCCGCCAGCACCCGGTCCAGATAGGCGCGCGCACCGGGGCCCTTGAACTCGTGCTTGGCAAAGTTCGCGATCTCGATCCCACCCACGGCCTCGCGCACCGCCTTGACCTCGCGCGCCACATAGTCATGGGACCGGTTGCGCTCGAATGTGGGCTCTTCATGGGCATCCTCTGGCCCATCCGCAAACCATAGCGCGTTTTCCAGGCCAAAGCCCTGACCCATCCGCGCGCCTTTCGCAACCAAGCGATCATAGAGCGCGGTGGTCTTCTGCATCCGCCCCTTGGGCAGCGTCTCGTTCGGGAAGGTCATCACGAACCGGCGTTCATAGTTCTCGGTCGACTTCACCGTGCCCCAGTCCGGCGTCGCAAATTCGCCAAACCGCGCCACATCCATGGCCCAAACGTCGATCGACGGCTCGCCGTCAATCATCCACTCGGCCATGGTCAGCCCCACGCCGCCGCCCTGGCAGAAACCCGCCATGACACCCACAGCGCACCAATAGTTCTTCATCCCCGGCACCGGGCCGATCATCGGGTTGCCATCGGGGCCAAAAGTGAACGGCCCGTTGATCATGTCCTTGATCCCGGCCTCACCAATCGCCGGGATGCGTTCGAACGACATCTCCAGCCGGTCGGCGATCCGGTCCAGATCGGGCTGCAGCAGCTCGTGACCAAAGTCCCAAGGCGTGCCATCCACCTTCCATGGCGTCCCCTTGGGCTCATAGGTTCCCAAAAGCATCCCCTGGCGTTCCTGCCGGAAATAGATGTTCGCCTCGTAATCGATGCCTGCGGGCAGGCGGGTGGGGTGGTTGGCCACGGCGTCGATTTTTTCGGTGATTAGATAGTGATGCTCCATCGGCTGGACGGGCAGGTGAATGCCCGACATATGCCCCACCTCGCGCGCCCACAGACCGCCACAGTTCACAATATGCTCGGCGTTGATCATGCCCTTAGGCGTGGTCACGTCCCAGCTGCCATCGGGGCGCTGGCTCAGGCCCGTGACACCGCAATGGGTGAAATACTGCGCGCCGTGTACTTTGGCGGACTTGGCAAAGGCATAGGTTGCACCCGACGGATCCAGATCGCCGTCCTGATCATCCCACAGCGCCGCGTAATAGTGCTCCGGGTCGATCAGCGGGTGCCGCTCGGCCACCTCAGCCGGAGAGATGAACTCTTGGTTCAGACCCATATACCGCGCTTTCGAGCGTTCGCGTTTCAGGTAGTCATACCACGTCTTGTTCGACGCCAGATAGAAACCGCCCGTGATGTGTAGGCCGACCGAGTGACCCGAGGTCTCTTCGATCTCTTTGTACAGGTCGATGGTATAGCTCTGCAGGCGCGAGATGTTGGGGTCCGAGCTGATGGTGTGGATCTGCCCGGCCGCGTGCCAGCTCGATCCGCTGGTCAGCTCGTCGCGTTCCAGCAGAACAACGTCTTTCCAGCCAAACTTGGCCAGATGGAACAGGATCGAACAGCCAACGACGCCGCCGCCGATGACCACGACCTTGGCGTGCGAGGGCAGGGGCTTGCCGCTGGTTGGTTCATCCTTGTGGATGTTGAGGGTGGATTGGGTGAATTGATCAGACATGTCTGGCGTCCTTGGAGCAGGGGTATGCGGGCGAAAGAGTGGGATTCAGGCGCACAACAGCGGTGCACGGGTAGTGCACGCTTAGTGCACGGGTTGTGCACAGGGGTTTTTGGTATTTAGCATCACCTGAGCATATGCGTGAAGATAGGGTTAACTCAGTACCAGGCATCGGGTAGCTCTTCCTTGCGGCGGGCCACATAGGCCGCGAGCTCCTCGCGCAAGCCTTGATCCATGGCGGGCGGTTGATAGGCGTCCAACATCGCATTCCAGCGCTCATAGGCGCGCCGTCGCATGTCCTTGGAGCCGCCTTCTTCCCAGCTCTCCACATTCTCGCTGTCGCTGAGTGCAGGCTCATAAAACGCGGTCTGATAATTGCGCATCGTGTGGCCGGATCCCAGGAAATGCCCGCCGGGCGCAACTTCGCCGTAAGCATCGCGCGCCAGCGCCTCGTCGCTGGTATCCAGGCCCTGACCGAGGACCTTTTGATAAGACCCAAGACGATCCGCATCCATGATCAGCTTCTCGAACCCGGTGCACAGCCCGCCCTCCAGCCACCCGGCGGAATGCAGCACGAAATTGGCTCCGGCCAGCATGGTTGAATGCATCGAATCCGCGCTTTCATAGGCTGCCTGCGCATCCTCGATCTTGGACGCGGTCAACGACCCGCCACAGCGCAGAGGCAGACCCACCCGGCGGGCCAGCTGACCGATGGCGTAGTTCGAGATCACCGGTTCCGGCATCCCAAAAGTCGGCGCGCCGGATTTCAGCGACATGGAGCTCAGGAAGTTGCCCAGTACAAAGGGCGCGCCGGGGCGGATCATCTGCGCATAAGCGCAGCACATCATCGCCTCGGCCATGGCCTGCGCCACGCTGGCCGCTGTTGACACGGGGCCCATGGCACCGGACAGAATAAAGGGAACAACAACAATGCCTTGCCCGCGCCCGCAATAGGTGCGGATTGCTTCGGTCACCACCTTGTCGACCAGCAGGGGCGAGTTGGTGTTGACGTTGCCCATGATGACGCAGTTGTCTTCCATCACCTCGGCACCAAAGACGATCTCGGCCATATCGACGCTGTCCTGCGCGCGGCTCATCTCGGTGATCGCGCCCAGATGCGGCTTGTCGCTCATCGTCATATGGGTGAACAGCATATCCAGATGCCGTTTGCTGACCGGCACGTCACAGGGCTCGCAGGTCACAAACCCGCCGTGGTGCAGGTTGGGATGCAGATAGGTCAGCTTCACCAGCTGCTCAAACGCGGCCATGTCGCCATAGCGACGCCCGCCTTCCAGGTCACGCACAAATGGCGCGCCGTATATCGGCGCGAAGACCTGATGGATGCCGCCGATGGTGACCGAGCGTTCGGGGTTGCGGGCGAGTTGTGTGAACTGTGACGGGGCCTTGGCGCAAAGTTCGCGGATCCACGCTGCATCGGCGCGCACCGTGTCATCCTCGATCCTGGCACCGGCTTCGCGCCACAAATCCAGCGCCACCGGATCATCCCGAAAAGCGATGCCAACGTCTTGGATGATCCAATCGACCTGAGCTTCCAGCGTGGCGATCTGATCGGGATCCAACGGATCAAAAAAGGGCAGGCTGCGCTGGATATGGGGCGAGGCAGGAGCCCCGCTTGGGGCGGTCTGTCGGGTGCGGCTGGCGCGGGCGCGGCGGGCCATGGCGATCTCTCCGTTAAGTGATGCGCAAGGCTAGCGGCATAAAAGGCCCCTGTGACGGTTGAAAAACCTGATGCTTTAGATAAGCATGAGTTATGCAAGAGCTCTGGAAACTCGTCACATCCCCCCGCCACCTCATCGTGTTCGAAGCTGCCGCGCGGTACGGGTCGTTCACCCGTGCAGCTGCAGAGTTGAATGTGCAGCAACCCGCCGTCAGCGCATCAATCGCGCAGCTTGAGGCGTCTCTGGGCGTGCTGCTCTTCGACCGGGCGCACCGCAAAGTCGGGCTGACCCACGCCGGAGAGCGTTTGTTTTCAGATGTTTCCGCTGCTTTGAACCGTATCCTGCAATCCGCGCGAGAGGTGCATCAGCGTGGCCGGAACGATCACGTGACAGTCTCGGTCAGCTCGGCCTTTGCGAACTATTGGATGGTGCCGCGCCTACAGCAGTTCCATGACAGCCATCCGGGCATCGATCTGCGGGTGCAAACCAGCGACCGTGAGCCCGATATAGACGCCGAAGGGATCAGCCTTGCCATAAGGCGAGGCGATGGATCATGGCCCGGTGTTCACGCCGCCCTGATTGCCCATGAGGTCATCTCTCCGATCGCCAGCCCACAGGTGATGGCGGCTGCGGTGAACCTGGCCACGCCGGCCAATCTGTTGCACGAGCGGTTGATCCATTTGGAAGAGCCGGTGCGGGAACGGCCCACGTGGCAGGCCTGGTTTGCGCATCACGACATTCCGGCGCGGGCACCAAAGGCGGGTCTCAGGTTGAATGACTATGCGCTGGTGTTGCAGGCGGCGATGGCGGGCGAAGGCTTTGCCTTTGGCTGGCGCCATGTGACCCTGCGGCTGATCGAACAGGGGTTGCTCGCAGCGAAATCGGATTGGGCTTGGAGGACCGGCAAGGGCTTTTACCTGGTTTGGTCCAAGACCGTTCCGCTCATCCCGCAGGCCGAGCAGGTGCGCGACTGGATGATCGGGATGGGAGAGGGGGAGGGGCGACCCTGAAGAGCCGCCCCAAACAGATTTACGAGCTGGGCAGAATGACCTTGTCGATCACGTGGATCACGCCGTTGCTGGCGTCGATGTCTGCGGCCACAACGGTTGCGTCATTCACCATCACGCCGTTGTCCAGGTCGATGGTCACGTTGCCGCCCTGCACGGTTGCGGCTTTCATGTCGTCGCTCAGGTCGGTCGACATGACCTTGCCCGGCACCACGTGATACGTGAGGATTGCGATCAGTTGATCCTTGTTTTCAGGCTTCAGCAGGTTTTCGACAGTACCCTCGGGCAGCGCAGCAAAGGCGGCATCGGTCGGTGCAAAAACGGTGAACGGGCCATCGCCCTTCAGAACATCAACCAAGTCAGCGGCCTGAACGGCAGCTACCAGCGTGCCGAAGTCCCCTGCGCCTACGGCGGTGTCGACGATGTCCTTGGATGAGCTGCCGGCAAATGCGGCGGTGGCTGCGATTGCGGTGGCAGCGGCGGTCAGTGCGATCTTGCGAAACATATGGTGTCCTCCATGTGGTGCCGTTAGTGGCAATGCGGAGGGTACGGGCGGCGTTCAAAACCGGATCAGAGCATTCGCAAGGTTTCTTGCCTTGAACCGTAAAGGTCTTGCGCTAAGCCCCGCAAGACCAAGACGTCCAGTCACGATCTTGTGACCGTATCGGGGCTTATTCGCCCTCAAACGCGCACAGGACATGCACATCCATGCCCATGTCTTCCAGCCGTTTGCGACCACCCAGATCGGGCAGATCAACGATGAAAGAGCACGAGATGATTTCGCCGCCCAGTCGTTCGATCAGTTTGATGCCCGCCTCTGCTGTGCCACCGGTGGCAAGCAGATCGTCGACCACCAGGATCTTTTCACCGGGTTGGATCGCGTCATCGTGGATCTCGACGATCGCCTCGCCATATTCCAGTTTGTAGTCTTGGCTGATCGTGGTGCCGGGGAGCTTGCCCTTTTTGCGGATCGGGACAAAACCCACGCTCAGCTGGTGAGCGATGGCGCCGCCCAGGATAAAGCCACGCGCCTCAAGCCCCACGACCTTGTCGATCCGCTCACCCGCGTAGGGGTGCAACATCTGGTCGATGGCCATGCGAAACCCGCGCGGATCGGCAAAGAGCGTGGTCACGTCGCGGAACATGATCCCTTCATGGGGGAAATCCACGATGGTGCGAATGTAATCTTGGACGGATGTCTTCTTTGGCATGTTGGCCCCCCGATCAGGTCAGTTGAGCGGGGGTTTGGCCGATGTGGGATCGGCTTGCAAGGGTCAAGACGTCACGCTGAACGTCGTTCTACTGCGCGTGACTTATTTCTTGCCCTTTTTGCTGAGGTACGAGCGATACAGGCTGGATGGCAGCCACAACAGGTGCGGCCTGCGCCAATCGCGGCGGTCCTGAACAAGAAGGGATGATGCGGCCAATAGGTTCATTTGCTTTCTGCTCTTTTCTGTTGTTACTGTTCGGTAATATGGAATTGCTATTCATTGTATATACAACGTATATCAAAGTGAATCAAGGTATCCATGAGAAATCGCATGGGGCGCGGACACGGTGAAGAAAAAAGACAGCAAGTCGTCGGGCAAGAAAAACGCGCAACTGGTTCTGCGTTTGGACAAATCCGAACGGGACGCATTTGTCGATCTGTGCAAAGAGCTGGACACCAGCGCTGCGCGCGAAATCCGCCGGTTTATCCGGGGGTTTCTCAAGGAAAACGCGCAGGACTAAGGTTTCAGGCCGGGCGACGCAGGAATGCCGTTGCCAGTCCCATCCCCATCAGAGTGACACCCCCAAAGCGGGTCAAACCTGTGATCACTGACGGGCGATCGATCCATTGGCGCAGCTTGTCTGCCAGCAGGGCATAGGCAAGCGCGTTGAACCCTGCCAGACCAACAAAGGTCGCGATCAAGATCGCAAACTGCGGCAGCAGCGGCTCGGACGGGCGCAGGAATTGCGGCACAAAGGCGATGAAGAAGGCGATGGATTTGGGGTTCAACGCGGTCACAGCAGCGGCGTGCACGAACACGCTGCGCGGGGTGACATCCTTGCCCGTCGAAACGGTGCCCATGCCTTCGGAAGGGGCAGACCGCAGTAGTTTGAACCCCAGCCACAGCAAATAGGCCGCCCCGACCCATTTCAACGCGGTAAAGAGCGTGGCTGATGCCAAAACCAAGGCGCCTAGGCCCGCAAGCGAGGCTGACATGGCAATCAGATCCCCCAACGCCACGCCCGTGGCCGAAGCAACGGCAACAGGGCGTCCCTTGGACAGGGCGTAGCTCAGAACCAACAGGACGGTCGGCCCTGGGACCAGCAACAATGCGGTCGAAGCAGCAGCAAAAGCGAGCCAAAGATCAAAGGACATGTGGGGTCTCTCAGCAAACGGTCGGAATCATCCGGTCAGTTTGCGCATGATGGCCTCCAACGGACCCCGACGGAAGAGGCGAAACCACACCACGGCATAGATCGATGTTGCTGTCGCAAATCCCAGCCCGATCCAGGTGATCTGTGGCGCGGTAAGGGCACCGCCCAGCAACCCCAACTCCTCTAACGTGCCCATGCCGATGAGGATATGCGCCACGTAGAGTGTCAGGGTCTGCTTGCCGGGCGCGGTCAGAAGCGGGGATAGGTGCAAACGATCCAGCGCGGGCATGAGTTTGAGCGTCAGGCCAATGGCCACACAGGCCGTGCCTGTGCCAGCCATGATATAGAAAGGACCGGGCGGAATGGATTCGGTTCCCAGCAGGGCTTGCAAGTCGGGGTCTTGTGTCAGGAACTGCGGCACCAGCGCAAAAATCGCTGCGGCCAACCCCCACAGGATCAGTCGGTGCTGGGTGCACCGCTTGCCCAGATCACTGCGGCCAAGTGCCATTCCGATGAGCAGGAATGCAGCCCAAGGCAACACCGGATGCCAACCGTTGAAGACCGCATTGCGCAGGAAACCGGGCAGGGTCCACAAATCGGTGTAAACGAGCGTGTCCCAATCCCACCCGGTATCGTAGTCCAGGATACCGTGGGCCAGCAGAGATGCGGCGACGATGCCGATGGCGCCGATCCAAAGGGTGCGGTTGCTGCTGGTCAAAAACGGGATCGCAACCACGAAATAGAGCGCATAGAAATGCAAGATGTCGGCGTCAAAGATGGTCATGTTCAACATGCCGACAACAAACAGAAACGCCGCACGTTTCGCCATCAGCCAAGGCGTGGGCTTGCCCAAAGTGACGCCGATTCCGGCCAGCACGACAAACAATGCGGCTGCGCGTCCCTCAAGGCTGTTGATCAGAACATTGGCCCAATCGGGGCCGGGGGCCACTTCGGCGGCAATGCGAAAGTTGACCAGGACCATGCCGCAAAAGGCCAAGAACCGGGCTGCATCCAACCCATGAAGGCGGGGTTTGTGTTGCGTTTCAACCTTGGCCACGAGACACCATCTCTATCATCACAAGCACCATGTCGGTAAATCAATTTGCCATGTTTCCAACAGGTTCCGACATTGGGAAGTTCCTGGCCGATTTCAACCCTGCGTCGAAATTGTCCGTTTTTGCGTGTCTTGCAGGTGTCAGACCGCAGATTTGAACACAGGCCAAATTCACTGTGCTTTGACGTTTTGGCCCCCCGGATTCGGAGTTTTCAAGAATTTGTGCTAAGGTGAGCGCATTATTTTACTGGAGTTATTGCTATGAAACTGATTGCAGCGGCCCTTTTGGGCCTGTTCGTCATTCTACCCTCAATCGCACTCGCGTGTCCGCCGGGTTACTACAACTGCGGCGGTAGCTTGTGCTGTCCAAAGTGAGGTCCGCCATGTCACGCAAAATATTGTTCGTGGCCCTTGTCGGGCTGATCGTCATATTTGGAGTGTCCCGAAAAAGCGTTCTGGACGCCGACCACCTGGATCTGAGGTATCATTTCAAACTGGTGGATGCCGCCCATGTGAACGAACCCAAACCGGGCGACGCTTTTGCCTATCACGGTCCGTCAAAGACCTTTGCCGACAATGCGATCTGCAGCCTTTATGGCCAACAGTTCATCTCTCACCCGAATGCTGTGAACCTGACCGTCTTCAACTATCTTGGTGAAAGCGTGAATTGGGCGATGGGGCAAAGTGAAACTGTCGCACAGCAGAGCATTTGGGAATGGTTCCACTTTGATGAGCACGTGTATTCGATCTCGCTGAACAAGATTTTCCGCCAGACGGCCGAGCAAGAAAACATGCGCGACGGCTGTCGGGACAAGGTGTTCGAAAAGGCGACCGAGGACGGATACTTCGTCTTTATCGTCGAAACCGTGTACCTCGATCGCGACCGCGACGGGGTCGAGCGGTATGTGAAATTCAACCCTAGGCCCATTGTCACGAGTGATTGCACCGCCAATTGCGGCACTGGTGTTTCCCTTGAAACGCTTTTGGATGTTGGCTGGCTGACCAAGCAGAAAAAGAACTGGAACATCGTACAGGTCTTTGGCGCAAATCAGCCAAGCGGAGAAGACGCGTAACCTGAAAACGCGTGAACTCGGGTCATCCTCCCGGGGCCCGAGGCCTCCCGTCGGTCAAAACTGACCGGCGGGAGAGATTTTTTGAGCTTACAGAATGCGCCCGGCAACCGCGTCAAGTTTGGCCAACAGGGCTGGGTCGCGTTTCTCAGGGGCGGTCAGGATCGCATATTCCAGCGCCCGGTCGCAGCCATGGGGGCATGGATCGCGATCTGCCCCCAACAGGGCGGGCAACCCTTTGACCAGATTGCGACCCTTTTCGGCGTTGCCGGTCAGGGTGGCGATGATGGCGGTTACGTCCACCTCGCCATGATCGGGGTGCCAGCTGTCATAGTCGGTGACCATGGCAACAGAGGCGTAGCAAAGCTCGGCCTCGCGGGCGAGTTTGGCTTCGGGCATGTTGGTCATGCCGATCACATCTGCGCCCCAGTGTTCGCGGTACATCTTGGATTCCGCCAGGGTCGAGAATTGCGGGCCTTCCATCGCCAGATAGGTGCCGCCGCGATGCACGTTGATGTCAGCAGCCTTGGCCGCGGTTTCGCAAGCATCGCTCAGGCGCGGGCAGGTGGGGTGGGCGACGCTGACATGTGCCACGCATCCGGTGCCAAAAAAGCTTTTGTCGCGGGCAAATGTACGGTCGATGAACTGATCGACGATCACAAAATCGCCCGGTGCCATCGCTTCGCGGAACGACCCGCAGGCGCTGACGCTGATCACATCTGTCACGCCCAACCGCTTGAGCGCGTCAATGTTGGCGCGATAGGGGACTTCGGTTGGGGAATGTACATGGCCCCGCCCGTGTCGCGGCAGAAACGCCATGTCCACCCCATCCAGCATGCCGGTCAGGATCTGATCCGAAGGGGCGCCCCAAGGCGTTTCGACGCTGACCCATTCCGCGCCCTGCAACCCGTCGATGTCATAGATGCCCGATCCGCCGATGACGGCGATTTTGGTTTTGCTCACGGGTCGTATCCCCCTGTTGGATTGAGTGTTTCGCAAGTTGTGAGGGTTGGCGCCTAGTTTGGCAAGGGTGGCCTATTCACCGTCGGGCAAAAGGCCGCGCGCCTTGGTTTGCTGCTGAAAATCCCGCCAGGCGTCTTCAAAGCTAGACAAGGACCAGCTTAGATCCTGCGGTTGTCCATGTCGGTCGCGAAAGGTGAAGCGGAACGCCTCTCCGTCCTGCATGCTGGCAATCAGCACATCGGCGTCCTCGCCGGTGAAGGTACAGCTCAACCCCGTCAGGCAGCCCGGAAACCTGGTGCGCCAGATGTCGCTCTGCATCGTCTCGATCCGGAACCCGTTTGGTGAAAACAACGTTCCCGGCTCCATCCCAAACTCGACCTTGTAACCCTCAGCCTCAGGCGTGATGAACAGGAACTGTGCCGCAAACTTGGGGCGCGGGGAAAAGACATCGACCCGGCGCAGATAGCAGCGCTTCACCAAACTGCCCTGTTCCTCGCGCTCGTCGCACATGGAATTCCAGATGTCGTGGATTTCATGGTGTGTCATGCGCCAGTTGCCTGGGGTGTCATTGCCCTGCAGGTCCTGAGCCCACGTTGCCCAAGGGAGCAACAAAAGTATCATCCAAAGCCATCTCATGCCTCAGGGATGACGGCGGTGTGGCATTCTCGCAAGTCACGTTGGCGAGAGGGGTGGTTTTTCACCTCAGGTATGTTAATGGCTGCGCGACGTCTCTTGCCGGGCTCGCAGGGTTTGCCAGCGGTTTCCGGCGAAAACGCGCCAAAGTCGCGAACAAACCCCGTAGGATCCCGCCATGCCCCGAGCCCTTTTGGCCTCATTCGCCAGCCGTCTAGACTATCCCGATCTGCGTTGGATGCCCGACGAAGGGTTCAGCATCGGCCGCATCCGGATCGAACTCTTGTCCGGCCTGACCGTTGCCTTGGCGCTGGTGCCTGAGGCCGTCGCTTTTGCATTTGTGGCCGGTGTGCACCCATTGGTGGGTTTGTATGCGGCGTTTCTGGTTGGCTTGATCACCGCGCTGATCGGTGGACGCCCCGGCATGATCTCGGGCGCGACGGGCGCCTTGGCGGTGGTCATGGTGGCGCTGGTGGCGCAGCACGGGGTTGAGTACTTGTTCGCCACCGTTGTCTTGATGGGAATTTTGCAGGTCATCGCCGGTGTGATGCAGTGGGGTAAATTCATCCGACTGGTGCCCCATCCGGTGATGCTGGGCTTTGTGAACGGTCTGGCGATCGTGATTTTCCTAGCGCAAATGGGCCAGTTCAAAGTGCCCGGTACGATGGAAAACACCGGCCATGGTATGTCGGGTGGCGAATGGCTGTCTGGCACACCGCTTTACATGATGCTGGGGCTGGTGGCGCTGACCATGGCAATCATCTGGGTCATGCCGCGCATCACCCGTGTGATCCCGGCCCCTCTGGCAGGTATTGCCGTGGTTGCCGGTCTTGTCATCGCGATGGGGTTGGACGTGCCACGCGTGGGCGATTTGGCCTCGATCAAGGGCGGTTTGCCGAGCTTCCATATCCCGATGGTGCCGCTGAACTGGGAAACCTTTGAAATCATCCTGCCTTATGCTGTGATCCTGGCCGCTATTGGCCTGATTGAATCGCTGCTGACCCTGAACCTGGTGGGCGAAATGACCGGCAAACGCGGTGGTGCCAGCCAGGAGTGTATTGCCCAAGGTGCGGCCAACGTTGTCACCGGTTTCTTTGGCGGCATGGGCGGTTGCGCGATGATCGGTCAGTCGATGATCAACGTGAAATCTGGCGGTCGTACCCGTGTTGCGGGGATTGCGGCGGCTATGTTCCTGCTGATCTTCATCCTTGTTGGTTCGCCGCTGATTGAACAGATCCCGCTGGCCGCCTTGGTCGGCGTGATGTTCATGGTGGTGATCGGGACCTTTGCCTGGAACTCGTTCAAGATCATGCGCAAGGTGCCCCTGATGGACGCCTTTGTCATCGTGCTGGTGACGGTTGTGACCGTGATGGAGGACCTTGCCGTCGCCGTTGTGGTCGGTGTCATCGTCTCGGCGCTGGCCTATGCTTGGAACAACGCCAAGCGGATCACGGCCATCACGCGGGATTCGGAAACTGAAGAGGGCGCCAAGGTCTATGAGATCGACGGCCCGCTGTTCTTTGGCTCGGCTGACGGTTTTGCCGAGTTGTTCACCGTGAAGGAAGACCCCGACACGGTGATCGTCGACTTCGCCCGCAGCCGCGTGGTGGACCAATCGGCGCTGCAAGCGATCGAGGCTGTCGCACTCAAATACGAAGAAGCTGGCAAGAAAATCATGCTGCGTCATCTGACCCGTGATTGTCACCAGTTGCTGACGAAAGCCGGTCACCTGATGGTCGACAGCGACGACGACCCCGATTACGCGCTGGCGGTCGACTATTCCGTCCGCACCGGCATTCTGGGCGGTCACTGATCCCAAAAACAAACGGGCGGCCAGTTGGTCGCCCGTTTTGCTTTACAACCTCTTCAGGTCGCCAGAGAGCAGCGCGGGTTCCGCCTGTGCAATCCTCTCAGGCTCCCAATCCCACCAGGCCAGATCAAGCAGTGCAGCAGTTGTATCCGCATCGAACCGATGCCGGATCACCGTACCGGGATTGCCCGTCACGATGCCATAGTCCGGCACCGTTCCGCGCACGACGGCACCTGCGCCGATGATCGCTCCGTTCCCGATCTGAGCGCCGGGCAGGATCAACGCGCCGTATCCAATCCAGACATCATGCCCAATCACTGTGTCACGGGTGTCGGGCTGGTATCCGACCATCCGCTCGGGGTCGAACACTGGGAACGGGAAGCAGGTCAGCCCGTCCATTGCGTGATTGGCCGAACTGGTAATGAAGCGCACCCCATGGGCAATCTGACAGAATTTTCCGATGCGAAGTGTCTCGGCTGAGGTTTCGAACAGGTAGGGCGCAAGATGGCTGGCCCAATCCTGGGGCGGATCAAAGTCCGAGGCGTAGCTATAGTCGCCCACCTGAAACCGCGGATGATCAATCACGCGGTTCAGGAACACAGTTCCCTTGTGCTCGCTGCCGTCGGGCAGCGTCACTGGATACCGTCGTGTTGCGTCGGGCAGGGGCATCAATCGTCAGGTCGTTGCAGCGAGAACAGTTCGCGGACCACTGAATAATCGCGGTACCCCAATCGGGCCAGCGGTCGATAGGTTGTCACGTCAAAGATCCCATCGCGCAGGCAATCATCGCGCAGATGAATGCCGGTCACCTCGCCGAACGCCACGCGGTTCGACTCCCCCGGCAAGGTCACGATCTTGGTCAGCTTGCATTCCAGCGCTGCGGGTGCACCTTCGACCCGGGCGCAATTGATGGTCTCGCATTCGACCGCCTTCAGACCCGCATGGGCAAATTCGTCCACCGATTTGTCCAGGGTGGCCGAGCTGGCGTTCATTGCGTCGCGGGCGGCAAATTCCACCACGTTAACGCAGAACTCCCCCGTTTCTTCGATATTGGCCATGCTGTCCTTGGTGTTGTCCTGATCCTCTTTCACCCCGGTCGAGGCAAACATGACCTGCGGCGGAAAGTAAGCCACGCCGTTGAAAAACGAATAGGGGGCCAGGTTGTTTACCCCATCTCCATCACGCGAAGAGATCCAGCCGATCGGGCGCGGGGTGATGATGGCGTTGAACGGGTTGTGGGGCAGGCCGTGGCCGTCCTCGGGGCGGTAAAACATCAATCTCTCTCCAAGTGTTTGCCCTAGGGGTAGCGAAGTGGTAGGGCGATTGCCACCCGTGGAAAGAGTTGGGTAAAGGGCAAGACGCAGGTGATCGAGGTCAAACCGGAAACTGCCAATGATTGGTGGGAGGTCGAGGCCCTCTTTGACCTCTGCTTTGCCCCCGGTCGCGAGGCGCTGTCATCTTACCGTCTGCGTGACGATGTGGACCCGGTAAAGGAGTTTTCACTGGTGGCGCGCGATGAGCTGGGCATTTTGGCAGGCGCCATCCGGTTCTGGCCGGTGCATGTGGGCGATCACGACAGCCTTTTGCTTGGTCCCGTTGCGGTGCACCCAACCCACCAGGGTGAAGGTCTGGGTGGGTTTCTGATCCAGGAGGGGCTGGAGGCCGCCGCCAATCACGGCTGGAAAAGGGTGATGCTGGTGGGCGATGCGCCCTATTACAACCGGTTCGGATTCGAACGTTTGACAGGTGTTGAGATGCCGCCCCCCACCAACCCGGACCGGGTTCTGGGCAATGCCCTGCAACAGGGCGCCTGGGACGGTGTTGTGGGTGTTGTAACCCGCTGGAGTGCTTGAAATCCGGCCTTTCGTTCCCAATCTTGAAGGACGAGAAGGGAGCACCATGCACGACATCATCACCCGCCCGCCACTGGATACCGACACGGAACTGGATCGGATTGCCAAGCACTATCGCTCGGCCGGGGGAACAGGCGTGCAGATGCTCAATGCCCTGGGTGGCAAGGCCGAAGGCCTGCTGGACCAATTGCCTGCCAATGTTCGCGACGGGTTGACCGAGGCGACGGAACGCGCGCTGCGCCTTTCGGTGCAGGCCGCCCAGGGGACGCGTCGCGCCGTTCCGGACCAAAAGGAATGGGTCAACACCGCCGTGACCACGGCCCTTGGGGCCGCAGGTGGGTTTGGTGGGCTGCCCGGCGCCTTGGTTGAACTGCCCGCCACCACCACGATGCTGCTGCGCGCCATTCAGGGTGTTGCCGCGGAAACAGGCTTCGACCCGGCCACCGAAAGCGTTCAGTTCGACTGTGTCAGGGTGTTTTCTGCCGCTGGACCGTTGGATTTCGACGATGGCGCCGATCTGGGGTTCCTGTCGGCGCGCATGACGTTGACCGGCGGGGCGATGCAGAAACTGATTGCCACTGTGGCGCCCAAGCTGGCAACGGCTTTGGGGCAGAAACTGGCTGCGCAAACCGTGCCAATTCTGGGCGCTGTGGCCGGGGCGGGCACGAACTTTGCCTACACGCGCTATTACCAGCAAATCGCCCATGTCCAATTCGGCCTGCGCCGCTTGGCCGTGGATGCAGACCTGCCGCAGGACGAGTTGGTTTTGCGTTTACGCTCTAGAATGTCGGATCAAATAAGCTAGAGTGAATGTGAAGGGGTTTAGCGGCTTTCCTGTTGTGATCTCGGGGCTTTACGTCCGGGCTTGATCTTGGGGCCGGTGTGGATATCTATTCGCGAACCTAGATGATGAGCCGACGATGATTCAGTATGCGTTGAAATGCAAGGATGGCCACAGCTTTGACAGCTGGTTCCAGTCCGCCGAAGCTTATGACAAGCTGGCGGCTGCGGGCATGGTGACATGCGCCGTTTGTGGCAGCACGCAAGTTGAAAAGGCAATCATGACGCCCCGCGTGCGGCCCGCACGTTCCGCCGTGGCCACGCCGCCTGTGCCCGATGCTGCACCAGCGCCAAAGCTCAGCGAGCCGACCTCTGACATGGAAAAAGCCCTGGCCGAGGCGCGCAAGCAGATCGAAGAGAACTCGGACTATGTCGGCAAGGATTTCGCGTCCGAGGCGCGCGCCATGCACGAAGGCGAAGCGCCGGAACGGTCGATCTATGGTGAGGCGAACCTGGAAGACGCCAAATCCCTGATTGATGATGGTGTGCCGGTCACACCGCTTCCTTTCATGCCTAACAGAAAGACAAATTGATCCCATGCATATCCTGATCACGGGCGCCAATCGCGGTATCGGCAAGGAAATCAGCAACAGATACCGCGCAGACGGCCACACCGTGACCGGAACCGCGCGGGACGGCTCTGAAACCGTGACGCTGGATGTCACCGATCCCGCGCAACACCGCGCGATGGCCGAGCAGATGTTGGGCAAACCTGTGGACCTGCTGATCTGCAATGCAGGCGTCTATCTGGACAAGGGGCAGGGGCCGGATGGCTACCCGGCCGAGATGTGGGCGCAGACCTTTGCCGCCAATGTCACAGGCGTGTTTCTGACTGTGCAGGCGTTGATGCCAAACCTTGAACTGGCCAAAGGTGCACGGATTGCCATCATCTCCTCGCAGATGGCGTCACACACCCGCGCGCCGGGTGGTAGCTATATCTATCGAGCATCCAAGGCGGCGGCCTTGAATCTGGGTCGCAACCTGTCATCGGATCTGAAATCCAAAGGCATCGCCGTCGGCATCTATCATCCCGGCTGGGTTCGCACCGATATGGGCGGGGCCGAGGGCGACATCTCGGTCGATGAAGCCGCCGAAGGGCTCATCGCTCGCTTTGCCGAGTTGGACATGGCCAGCACCGGCTGCTTCAAGACCTGGGACGGGCGCGATCACGCTTACTAACGCTCTTTGCGTTTCACTTGGGAGATGGATCGCTTTTCGCGTTCGACTGGAGGGAGAGGCAGCGAACAAGTGATTCATACCAAACGCAAAGTGCGGTTAAGGTTTCACGGCATCCGCGGGAATTTCGAACACCTCGCCGGGTTCGATGAAAATCCGCATGATTCCCCCCTGCACTTCGTGGCTGATCGGGGTGGGGGAGCTTGATGATGTGGGTTTGCCGTCCTCGAAATAGATGCGCCGCACATCACCGCCGGGAATTTGCACCGCAAGCGTGACGCCACCGTCTTCTTTGCGACGCAACTCTGCATGGCAGTTTTGCAGGGCGTTGCCGGGGGCAGCACACGGCACGGTACCCAAGGCGTTGTTGTTGCCATCGGTGCCGGAAACAGTGGCCTGTTGTGCAAACAGGGGTGAGGCGAGCAGGGTCAGCGCAAGGGCCGCGGGAAACAAACGCATTGAATGTCCTGTAAGATCAGTGATTTTGTTTCAAACTGGCACCGCCAAACCGGCCTGTAAAGCGGTTGCGACACAAAAGCGTCGTAGATGACGCTAACATTGCGGCCTCGCCACTTGCGATTGAGACCCCCCTCGCATATGAGGCGTGGAACCAATAATCCAAGGCGCTGGAGACTTCTGACCCCATGCCCGTACTCGTGATGAAATTCGGTGGCACGTCCGTTGCCAACCTTGATCGTATCCGCCGCGTGGCCAAGCGTGTGGGTGTCGAAGTGGCCAAAGGCTATGACGTCATCGTCATCGTGTCGGCCATGTCGGGCAAGACCAACGAACTGGTCGGCTGGGTGAACGAAACCTCGCCACTCTATGATGCGCGTGAATACGACGCTGTTGTATCCTCGGGCGAGAATGTGACAGCGGGCCTGATGGCGCTGACCTTGCAGGAAATGGACGTTCCCGCGCGCAGCTGGCAGGGCTGGCAAGTGCCGCTGATGACCACATCGGCCCACGGTCAGGCCCGGATCGAAGAGATTCCGACCAAGAACATCAACGAGAAGTTCGCCGAGGGCATGCGCGTTGCCGTGGTCGCGGGTTTCCAGGGCATCAGCCCCGAAGGTCGGATCACCACCCTGGGCCGGGGCGGTTCGGATACGACTGCGGTGGCCTTTGCCGCGGCGTTCGATGCCGAGCGCTGTGACATCTACACCGACGTCGATGGTGTCTATACCACCGACCCGCGCATCTGCGAGAAAGCGCGCAAACTGGACAAGATCTCGTTCGAGGAGATGCTCGAACTGGCTTCGCTGGGGGCCAAGGTGCTGCAGACCCGCTCGGTCGAGCTGGCGATGCGCTACAAGGTAAAACTGCGCGTTCTGAGCAGCTTTGAAGAACAATCCGACGAGGCCGGTACCCTGGTCTGCGATGAGGAGGATATCATGGAATCCAATGTAGTTTCGGGCGTGGCCTATTCGCGGGACGAAGCCAAGATGACCCTGCAATCGGTCGCGGACCGCCCAGGTATTGCTGCCACCATCTTTACAGCGCTGAGCGATGGCGGTGTCAACGTCGACATGATCGTGCAGAACATCTCGGACGAGGGCCGCACCGACATGACGTTCAGCTGCCCCACCGATCAGGTTGCGCGCGCCGAACAGTCGCTGTTGGCGACCAAGGAGCAGGGCGAGCTGAACTATGCCGAACTGATCGCGGACACCGACGTGGCCAAGGTTTCGGTTGTGGGCATCGGCATGCGTTCACAGTCGGGCGTTGCGGCCAAAATGTTCAAGGTGCTCTCGGATGAGGGGATCAACATCAAGGTCATTACAACCTCTGAGATAAAAATTTCCGTTCTGATTGATCGGAAATACATGGAACTTGCTGTTCAGGCACTGCATGATGCCTTTGAATTGGATCAGGCAGCCTGAGCGAAACGCTTTGGGCCGGTCTGAGTAAGACAAGGTAAAGGCCCGATGGCGGACGGCACAGAAAGTGAATCCCGCAAGCTGCTTGGGCGGCTGCGTGAAGCCATGGCCAGCGATGACGCTGGCCAGGCGCGTCTGGACAAGATCACCCATCTGATTGCGGACAGCATGGGGACCGAGGTCTGCTCGATCTACCTGTTCCGCGATGCCGAAACGCTGGAGCTTTGCGCGACCGAAGGGTTGCAGCCCGAATCTGTTCACCAAACCCGCCTGCGCATGGGCGAGGGTCTGGTGGGTCGCGTCGCCAAATACAGCAAGGTCATCAACACGCCCGACGCGCCATCGGCCAAGGGTTTCCGCTATATGCCGGAAACGGGGGAAGAGCGGTTCTCGTCTTTCCTGGGCATTCCAGTGCAACGTTTGGGCGAAAAGCTGGGCGTTCTGGTCGTGCAATCCCGGGATGCACGCGAGTTTTCCGCTGATGAGGTCTATGCCCTCGAAGTGGTTGCCATGGTCGTGGCCGAAATGACCGAACTGGGGGCTTTTGTTGGTGAAGGTGCGGCCTTGTCGCCGCTCCACCAACAATCGGTCTTGTTGCGCGGGGGCACCGGCCAAGAGGGCGCGGCCGAGGGCCATGTTTGGCTGCACGAGCCGCGCGTGGTGGTCACGAACCCCATCGCCGATGATCCACACCGCGAGCTTGAACGCCTGAACGAGGCCGTCGAAGAGCTGCGCGTCGGCGTCGATAAAATGCTCGAAATGTCCCAGACCGGCGACAAAGAACAGCTGCAAGTCCTTGAAGCCTATCGCATGTTTGCCAATTCCAAGGGCTGGATGCGCCGCATGGAAGAGGACATCGCCCGCGGCCTGAGCGCCGAGGCTGCCGTTGAAAAGGAACAATCCCAGGCGCGTGCGCGCATGGAGCAGGTTAATGACGCTTATCTGCGTGAACGCCTTGCGGATCTGGATGACCTCAGCAATCGGTTGCTGCGCATTCTGACCGGACAAGGGAGCAACTCCGGCGCTGAACTGCCCGCCGATCCGATCCTGGTTGCGCGCAATATCGGACCCGGAGAGCTGCTGGAGTATGGCCGTTCTCTCAAAGGTATCGTGCTCGAAGAAGGCTCGGTCGGAAGCCACGCGGCCATTGTGGCCCGGGCATTGGCGATCCCGCTGGTGGTGCATACGGCGCGCATCACGACCGAGGCGTTGAACGGCGATCACATCATGGTGGACGGCGATCAGGGGATCGTTCATCTGCGCCCTGATGATACGGTTGTGACCGCCTTTCGTGACAAGATCGCGATGCAGGCGGACGCGCAGGAACGCTATGCCTCGATCCGCGATCGCAAGACGGTGACCCGTGACGGCAAGGAGCTTTCGCTGGTGATGAATGCGGGGCTTATGGCCGACCTGCCGTCTCTGGACAGCTCTGGCGCCGAAGGGGTGGGGCTGTTCCGCACCGAACTGCAGTTCCTGGTGCGCAATCAGATGCCTAAGCGGTCTGAGCTTGTGTCGTTGTATGGTCGGGTTCTGGACGCCGCGCACGGCAAACGCGTGGTGTTCCGCACGCTCGACATCGGATCGGACAAGGTGCTGCCCTACATGAAGCCCACGGACGAGCCAAACCCCGCACTGGGGTGGCGCGCGATCCGGGTTGGTCTGGATAAACCGGGCGTGATGCGCATGCAGCTACAGGCGTTGATCCGCGCGGCCAATGGCCGTCCTTTGACGATCATGTTCCCTTTTGTGGCTCAGGCCGAAGAATACCGCATGGCCCGCGCCGAGGTTGACAAGACCATCGAGCGCGAACGGAAGCTGGGGCATGTCCTGCCGGAAACGCTGGAAGTGGGGGCGATGCTTGAGACCCCATCGTTGGCATTTGCACCGCAAAAGTTTTTTGACGACGTGGGTTTCCTGTCCATCGGCGGCAATGATTTGAAGCAATTCTTCTTTGCCGCAGACCGGGAAAACGAACGGGTGCGCCGTCGGTATGACACGCTGAACGTCAGTTTCCTGAGCTTGATCGAACGTATCGTCGAACGGTGCGCCATCTCGGGCACGCCGCTGAGCTTTTGCGGTGAAGATGCCGGTCGTCCGATCGAAGCGCTGTGCCTTGCCGCCATGGGTATTCGCACATTGTCCATGCGTCCTGCTTCAATTGGACCGGTCAAGAGCCTGCTTTTGCGGTCAAATCTGGATGATCTGCGCAAGATCATCTCAGATGCGCGGCACCGCGGAGAACAAAGTGTTCGACCGGCCGTCATGGATTGGTTGAAGCAGCAGAGCTGAGCGCTCAAATTCAAGCGGTATTCTCCGGAAATCTTCAGTATTTCAACGGGTTCTGTGTGACTCGTTAACTGGTAAGCCTGGCTTTGGCTCCTGATTGACCAGCCATTGTGCCGATCGCCTCGATACCTGGTTTATCCATAGGGTTGTCCACAGAATTTTTGCTAAGATGTGGATGGATTCGAGCTCACAAACTTGACGATAATCAACTACCAGATGTTCATGTGAGGTAAATACGCATAAAGTGTTTTTAATTTTCGAACATTTCTGAGGGCTTGGCTGAGTTTCTATCCCCAAAGCACTTCACATGTTGCTGCGGATACGGCGGCCGTACAACGTAAGGGCAGTATCCTCCACTGAATGGTGTTCATCATTCACTCTGTTTTCTGGGCGATACAGGTAAAAATAACGTAAAAACAGTGTATTACTGCCTGAAGCCATGCGGTTGAATTTCTTCACATAACCTCTTGAGAACAGACAATTGTGGATAATTTCTTAGTTCGACTGCCTGAGCTAGCTGTCGGAAACAAAAGAATTTTCTGACATGCTTGGTTTCTTGCCTGTTCATGCTCACTATGGGCGCCCGCTTCTGAAAAAATGACAATCCTGCACCGTGCAGACTTAAGTGATAGGGTGAGGTGGGTTGCTTTTTGCCCGACTTGGGGGCAAAAGCAGATTTGAGAAATGTTATCGCTAACATTGCCGTTAACTCACTGACACTGATCGCGGCAGGGAAAGGAACAAATAGATGGTTTCGCGTGTGATCCCGGTTGATCCGTTCGATCTTGTGCTGTTTGGAGCCACAGGCGACTTGGCGCATCGCAAGATCCTGCCAGGTCTGTTCCACCGTTTTGTCGTGGGGCAGATGCCTGACACTGCGCGTATCATCGGTACGGCCAGGTCCGCCATCAGCGCAGATGAATTCCGTGCCACGGTGCGCGCCGCCATTCTTGAACAGGCGGGCGAAGAGGCCGAGCAGGACGATGTGTTGAACACCTTCCTGGAGCGTATCGATTATGTCGCGGTCAATGCCACTGGTCCCGAAGGATGGGATGAACTGGCAGGCAAGCTCAGGCCAGATACGGTGCGGGCGTTCTATTTGTCTGTTGCCCCCTCTCTGTTCTCTGAGATTGCGTCACGCTTGCACTCTGGCGGTCTTGCCACGGCAGACAGCCGGATCGTGGTGGAAAAACCCTTTGGCCGCGATCTGAAATCCGCTCGAGAACTGAATGCCGGGCTGCGCGCCTGTTTTGACGAACATCAGATCTATCGCATCGATCACTACCTGGGTAAGGAAACCGTACAGAACCTGATGGCCCTTCGGTTTGCGAACTCGTTGTTCGAACCGTTGTGGAACTCTACCCACATAGACCACGTGCAAGTCACGGTTTCCGAGAGCATCGGTATCGAAGGGCGCGAGGCCTATTATGACAAATCCGGCGCCATGCGGGACATGGTACAGAACCATCTGGTACAGCTGTTGTGCCTGACCGCGATGGAGCCGCCGTCGAAGTTCACACCCAATGCGGTGAGGGATGAAAAGGTTAAGGTGATCGAGGCGCTCGATCCGGTTCCGGATGGCGATATTGCACGCGGACAATACCGCGCTGACACAGGCGACGACAGTTATCTGGATCATGTCGGCGACCCCGACAGCCGGACCGAAAGCTTTGTCGCGATGAAAGTGCGTGTCGCCAATTGGCGCTGGTCAGGTACGCCGTTCTATCTGCGCACGGGCAAGAAGCTGCGCGCGCGAGAATCCGAAATTGCCGTCGTGTTCCGCGACCCGCCGCATACGATCTTTCCCAATGTCGGCCATCTGCGGGGCAACGTTCTGGTGATCCGCCTGCAACCGGACGAGGGGATCACGTTGCGTACCACGATCAAGGATCCGGGTCCCGGCGGCCTGCGTTTGAAGGAGGTCTCGCTCGATATGTCCTTTGCCGAAGCCCTTGGCGCCGACAACCGCCCTCAGGACGCCTATGAGCGGTTGGTGATGGATGTGATCCGGGGCGATCAGACCCTGTTCATGCGCGGGGACGAGGTCGAAGCCGCCTGGACCTGGGCCGACCCGATTATCAGTGCCTGGGAAGAGCGGACCGATCGACCGGCGCCTTATGATGCGGGCAGTTCGGGTCCCGAAGATGCCTTGATGCTGATGCATCGCGATGGACGCCGTTGGCGCCAGATCGGAGAGTGATCAGATGACGTTGAACCAGACCATTGCGAATGTGACCAACCGCATCATCGACCGCAGCGCGCCGATGCGTACCGCCTATCTGGCGCGCATGGCCGAGGCGACGGCCCAAGGTCCAGCGCGCGGGCATCTCAGCTGCAGCGGGCAGGCGCACGCCTATGCCGGTGCGGGGATGGACCAGACCCGACTGGCCGAGGGCAGCGTGGGGAACCTGGGGATTGTCACCAGCTACAACGACATGTTGTCGGCGCATCAGCCGTTCGAGCGTTACCCGGAATTGATCCGCACTGCCATCCGCGCGGCAGGTGGCACGGCTCAGGTCGCGGGCGGGGTGCCTGCGATGTGCGACGGCGTCACCCAGGGCGCGCCGGGGATGGAGCTGTCGTTGTTCTCCCGCGATGTGATCGCCATGGCGGCGGGCGTTGCCCTAAGCCACAATACCTTCGATGCGGCCGTGTTCCTTGGGGTATGTGACAAGATTGTTCCCGGGCTGGTGATCGCGGCGCAGAGCTTTGGTCACCTCCCGGCGGTTTTCCTGCCTGCGGGGCCGATGGCCAGCGGATTGGCCAACGACGAAAAGGCCAAGGTGCGACAGCAGTTTGCGGCCGGAGAGTGTGACCGCGATGCGTTGATGGCGGCCGAAATGGCGGCCTATCACGGGCCCGGGACCTGCACGTTCTATGGAACGGCAAACACCAACCAGATGCTGATGGAGTTCATGGGGCTGCATTTGCCCGGTGCGTCCTTTGTGCCGCCGAATACAGACTTGCGCGATGCGCTTACCGTCGAAGGGGCCAAGCGCGCCCTTTCACTCAGTGCGCTTGGCAATGACTATACACCCGTGTGTCAGATCTTGGACGAAAAGGCGTTCGTAAACGGCATCGTGGGGTTGATGGCCACTGGTGGCTCGACCAACCTGTTGATCCATTTGGTGGCGATGGCGCGAACCGGTGGCATTGCCTTGGATTGGCAGGATTTTTCGGACATTTCCACGGTGGTTCCCCTGATCGCGCGGGTCTATCCCAACGGCTTGGCGGATGTGAACCATTTTCATGCGGCTGGCGGATTGGGCTATGCGATCTCGACCCTTCTGGATGCAGGCCTCTTGCATCCTGACACGCAAACGGTCGCGGGCGAGGGGCTCGCGCATTACACGCAAGATCCCAAACTGATCGATGGTCAGTTGGTCTGGCAAACCGGCGCAGGCCAAAGCCTGAACGACAAGATCCTTCGACCCGCGTCCGACCCGTTTCAACCCACGGGCGGACTGTCGCGGTTGAGCGGCTCATTGGGAACGGGCGTGATGAAACTTTCGGCCGTGGCTCCGGAGCATCGGATCGTCGAGGCACCCGCGCGTGTGTTCGAGAATCAGGAGAGCGTCAAAGCGGCGTTCAAGGCCGGGGAGTTGACGGGCGATGTGGTCGTCGTTGTTCGCTACCAGGGACCCAAATCCAACGGGATGCCTGAACTGCATTCTCTGACACCGGTGCTGCAGGTGTTGCAGGGGCGCGGACAAAAGGTGGCTCTGGTCACGGATGGGCGCATGTCGGGCGCGTCGGGCAAGGTGCCTGCTGCGATCCACGTCTGCCCAGAGGCCCTTGACGATGGCCCGATCGCTCAGCTGCGCGACGGGGACCTGTTGCGCGTGGACGCGGTGGCCGGGCAGTTGGAGATCCTGACGCCCGGCGTGACCGAGCGCGCGATCGACCCCGTTGACCTGACCGCAAATGCCTTCGGTACGGGCCGCGACCTCTTTGCCATGTTTCGTCAGACGGTTGGATCCGCTGACACCGGCGCAACTGTATTCGGGAACTGACCCATGACATCGAAATCCGTCCGCACGCGCGAGATCTGCGAGCTTGCCCCAATCGTTCCGGTTCTGGTGGTCGATGACGCCAATCAGGCGGCGCCTCTGGCCGAGGCGCTTGTCGCGGGCGGTCTGCCTGCGCTGGAGGTGACGCTGCGCACCCCTGCGGCATTGGACGCCATTCGGGCCATGGCCCGCGTTCCGGGCGGGGTCGTGGGGGCGGGGACGCTGATCACGCCTGACGACGTGCGCGCGGCCAAATCCGCGGGCGCGCAATTCGGTGTCTCTCCGGGGGCGACGGATGCTCTGATCGCGGCTTGCGAGGCCGAAGGTTTACCCCTGTTGCCAGGCGCAGCTACCGCATCCGAGGCGATGCGGCTGCTGGAACAGGGCTATGACATGCTCAAGTTCTTTCCCGCCGAGGCATCGGGTGGGGCGCCTGCGCTCAAGGCCATTGGCGCGCCGCTGCCGCAGGTGTCGTTCTGTCCCACAGGTGGCGTGTCGCCCGACAATGCGCGGGACTATTTGGGGCTTTCGAATGTGGTCTGCGCCGGTGGCAGCTGGGTGGCCCCCAAGGCGATGGTGCAGGCGGGCGACTGGTCAGGGATCGAGCAGTTGGCGCGCGACGCCGCAGCGCTGCCACGGTAGAAAGCTCCGGCTCGCCGCGGAACCGAACTGGCCAGTGTTCTGCGGTGACGCGCCGCGCCGAAGGCGAGGCGCGCCCGGCCCAACGGGAGGAGGTGTCCCGCAAGGGGCATCGACGACGGGCGGGAGTGCCCCCGGTCTTACCCCATCAGCCGATCAAATATGCGCCGAACCCATCCAGCCTGGGGTGGATCGACCTTTTTTGCGAGGGGTGTCAGGGCTGCCATTCCTTCGGGGTCAATCACCGTTTTGCCGTCCTGGAACTGCAACCGGTACAAATCGGCATAGATGCCGCCACGCGCCAAGAGCTCGTCATGCGTGCCCTCATCCACGACTTCACCCCGTTCCATCACCACGATCTTGTCGGCGTTGCGAATGGTGGACAACCGGTGCGCGATGACGATGGTCGTGCGCCCCCCAGACAGCCGATCAAGCGCCTCCTGCACCACTTTTTCAGATTGCGCATCCAATGCGCTGGTGGCCTCGTCCAGCAGCAGCACCGGGGTATCCCGCAGCAAGGCGCGGGCAATCACAACCCGCTGACGCTGCCCGCCCGACAAGGCTGATCCGCGCGGCCCAACCAGGGTATCAAGACCGTTGTCCAGCTTGGGCAGGAAATCTGACACATGGGCCGCGTCCAACACCTCCTGTAGCTGCGCATCGCTCACGTCCGTCCGCCCCAGCAGGATGTTCTCGCGCAGGGTTTCGTCGAACAGCAACGCCTCTTGCGTGACCACCGAATAAAGATCGCGCAGTTTGTCGAGCGACATATCCCGCACCTCGACGTCACCAACCTGAACCGATCCGGCTTGGGGGTCGACCAGGCGGGTCAGCAGGTTGAAGATCGTCGATTTGCCCGCGCCGGATGCGCCCACAAGCGCTGTGGTCTTGCCAGACTCGGCCCTCAGGGTCAGCCCGCGCAGCACCGCCGCCTCGCCATAGTTCAGCTGCACGTCTTTCAGCGCGATCTCGGGACGGCCAGACGGGGCTGCGACGGGTTTTTCGGGCGAGAGCAGCTTGATTGGCTCGTCCATCAGATCCTTGAGACGGTCGAGGGCAGCGGCGGCCACTTGCCAGGTGCCGCTGACCGAGGCCAGTCGCCGCATCGGGTCAAAGGCCAGGCCAATGGCGGTGAAGAAGCTCATGAACTCCCCCACGGTCTTTTCGCCCGAGATGATCTCGGATCCGCCGTACAAAAGCACGCCCATAAAGCCGACCCCGGCCATGACATCGACCAGTCCAGTGATCGACGCGGTGCCGAAACTGGCGCGCACCTCCGAGCGGACAAAGCCGCTCATATGGCCGTCAAACCGGTTGACTTGGTACTTTTCCAGATTGTTCAGCTTGATCGGGACAATCCCGTGAAAGATCTCGTCCAACCGCGTGGACAGTTCTGCCCCCAGATCGCGCGCCTGAGCCGCCTTCTTGCGCACATAGCGCTGCGCGGCGGCCACCGGCAAAAGCAGAATGGGAACGCCGATCAGCATGACCGCAGTCCAGACCCAATCGACGTTGATGGCCACGCCGATCAGAACCACCAGAGACACCGCATCACGCCCGGCGCCGGTGATGATCACCTGCCAGACATGGTTCACGGCGCTCACGTCCATCTGCACCCGCTGGATCAGAAAACCGGGCGGGTGGGTCTGGTGAAACGAGGTGTCCTGACGGATCAATCGGTTCAGCAGATCCAATCGCAGATGCGCTGCCGTCTCTTGCGAGATCCGCGTCAACAGCACCTTTTGAATCACGCCGGCGCCGCCTCGGATCGCAAAGATGATCAGGAACGCCAGGCTCACCCATTTCAGCGCATCCGTATTGCCCTTGACGAAGACGTCGTCGAACATCGGCTGCATCATGTAACTGAGCACACCGACCATGCTGCCTTCGAGCAGCATGAACACCATTGCAATGCCCAAGAGCGGCAGATGCTTGTAGAGGTAGCCGCGCCAGAGCCAGCCCATGAGTTCACGGCTTGATTTGTGTTTTACACTCATGGCGTTGCTTTCATTTGGGGGAGCAGGGATGACGACAGGGTTTGGGTCATGACGCGCCCATTTAAGCACGTCGCAGCAAAGGCGCAAGTTTGCAGCGCGCTTGCCGTTTGGTGAATTGACGCCGCGCGCGCGTCCGCTAGGGTGGCGGACGCAGAGAGAACAGGCTTTCAGATGACGACGAATTCCACGCCCGTTTCGGGCCGCCACTACCTTGCCATTCCAGGTCCCTCGGTGATGCCCGATGCGGTTTTGCAGGCTATGCACCGCGCCGCGCCCAACATTTACGAGGGTGAGCTGATCGACATGATGCCGGGGCTGACGGCTGATTTGCGGCGCGTGGCCCGAACCGAGCACAATGTCGCCATCTACATCGCCAACGGTCACGGCGTGTGGGAGGCAGCCCTGGCCAACACCATTGCACCCGGAGAGCGGGTTCTAGTCCCTGCGACAGGGCGGTTTGCCCATGGCTGGGCGCTCATGGCCGACGGCCTGGGGATCGAGACGCAGATCCTCGATTTCGGCAAATCCAGCCCGTGGGACATGGAGCAAATCGCCGAGGCTTTGCGCGCTGACACGGCCCATCAGATCAAGGCCGTGCTGGCGGTGCATGTGGACACCTCGACCTCGGTCCGCAACAACGTGCCCGCACTGCGCGCGCTGTTGGACGAGCTGAATCACCCCGCATTGCTGATGGCTGATTGCATCGCCTCGATGGGCTGTGATCGGTTCGAGATGGACGCCTGGGGCGTGGATGTTGCGGTCACCGGAAGCCAGAAAGGGTTGATGGTCCCGCCCGGTACGGCGTTTGTGTTCTTCAACGAAAAGGCGGCGGTCAAGCGGGCATCGATGCCGCGCGTGTCGGGGTATTGGGATTGGACGCCGCGTGCGCATCCGGAGGAGTTCTATCAGTATTTCAACGGCACCGCGCCTACGCATCACCTCTATGGTCTGCGCCAGGCCTTGGACATGATCCATGGCGAGGGGATGGACAACGTCTGGGCAAGGCACGAGACCTTGGCGCGCGCGATCTGGGCCGCCTGTGAGGTCTGGGCCGAAGGCGGGGCGCTGGCGTTGAATGTGAGTGACCCCGAGCACCGTTCGCGTGCCGTCACGTCGCTGCGCCTGGATCAAGGACGCGGCACGGCATTGCGCAACTGGGTGGAAAGCAATCTGGGGCTGACCCTGGGCATCGGTCTGGGCATGGCAGAGCCGGGTGATCCAAGACGGGATGACTTCTTTCGCTTGGGTCACATGGGGCATCTGAATGGTCAGATGGTCATGGGCATGCTGGGCGGCGTCGAAGCCGGTTTGGCGGCATTGGATGTCCCCCGTGGCAAAGGCGCGTTGGATGCGGCGGCTGCAGTGATTGCAAGCGTTGGTGCTTGAGGCTCGGTGCGCTCCCGCCCGTCGGTCGTGCATCAAAGATGCACTCCTCCCGTTGGGCTCCGAATTTTAAGGCGCCCCGCTGCGCTCGGCGCTTGTGGCGGAACGACGACCCCAAACGGAACCGCGCCGGGCTTTGCCCGGCGCTCGGCCCAAGGCCGCTGGCGGTGCTGACGCAGTCAGGATCGCTCGGGCGCGGGAGCACCCCGTTGACCGTTATCCCGTACGCTGCCCCAGGCGGGTGATGCCGGCATTCAGGACTGCGGCCAAAATCAGCGCGACGCCAAAGCCAAAAAGCGCCCAGATCGCGCAGAGCATCCACATCAGGTTTACACCCAACATGGTCAGTGCCGCTGTTGTGTAATCGGGCGCGCGGCCCGGTGGCTTGCCTCGCACGGGTCTCTCCTCCACACAGCAGTATAGCGCGGGGGCGGGATGTGTCAGGTCACACTTGGGTGTTGGTCTGGGCTTGCGCGGTCTGTAGCGCGCCAGGCAGGGCGGCGGCGAAGGCGTCGAGGTCTTGCGGGCGGCCACAGCTGATGCGGATGCACCGGTTCTGGGGCGCCGCAAACGGCATGCGCACAAAAAGCCCCTCCGCGATCAGCGCGTCCAGAACCGCCTTGGCAAACACCCCGTCCTGGCCGCAGTCGATGGCGACAAAATTGGTGGCAGAGGGAACCGTACTCAGCCCGTTGTCTTGCGCAATTGCATCGATGCGCGCGCGCGCATCGCTGATTTCGGCCTGCACATGTGCCAACCAATCCGCATCACCCAAAGCAGCAAGTGCGCCAGCTTGCGCCGCCCGGTTCATGCCGAAATGATTGCGCACCTTGTTGAAGGCCGAAATCAGCTCGGGCGCGCCAAGGGCGTAGCCCACCCGGGCGCCTGCCATACCGTAAGCCTTTGAAAATGTGCGCATCCGGATCAGGCGTGTGTCGCCCGAGTCGACCGGTGCCGCGGTCCCGTCAGGGGCACATTCGACATAGGCCTCGTCCAGAACCAAAAGACACCCTTCGGGCAGGGCGTCCATCGCAGCGACGATCTCGGCGCCCGAATGCCAGGTGCCCATCGGATTGTCCGGGTTGGCGAGGTACACCAGTTTGGCGTCGACTTCAGCGGCTTTGGCAAAAAGTGTCGCCGGATCCTCGTGATCACCGGAATACGGCACCTTGTGGAGCACCCCGCCGAACCCCGCGACGTGATAGTTGAATGTGGGATAGGCGCCTTCCGAAGTCACCACCGCATCGCCGGGACCTATGAAAAGCCGCACCAGATAGCCCAACAGCCCGTCGATCCCTTCGCCGACAACGATGTTTTCCGGGGTTACTCCGTGGTGTGCGGCCAAAGCGTGCCGCAGATCGTGGTTTTCCGGATCACCGTACATCCAGATGTCACCAGCCGCCTTTTGCATCGCTTCGATTGCGCGGGGAGAGGGGCCAAAGACGTTCTCGTTCGCCCCAAGGCGCGCGTCAAAAGGCGCGCCGCGCTGGCGCTCCTGTGTCTCGGGTCCAACAAAGGGAACAGTGGCAGGCAGGGATTGGGCGAGGGGGGTAAAGCGGAGCTGTGTCATGCCCGCAGATAACCGCAGCGCGCGGGCTCTCGCAAGCCTCGCGCACTGTCAAAGGGTCTCGATCGACTTAGAAGAAGATCAGATAGATGATCCCGGCATAGATACCGTACTGGATGGCGTAATAGACGGTCCTGTTCCACGCCTTGATGCGTTTCCCGAAGGCGCGCACCTTGTAGATCCAGGCAAAGGCCTTGTTGACGGCACCCACTTTGTCGCCCGGCACGTTCTTGGTCGCCGAGGCTGACATGACGATGTTCGAAAACGCGGTGTTGATCCAGTTGATGGGCGCAAAGGTCACCGGACGCTTGATGTCCAGGAACAGCACGATGCGGTTTGCATCGGTCGTGTTTTCTGCGTGGTGAATGTAGGTCTCGTCAAACATGACCACCTCGCCGTCGCGCCATGAGTAGTTCTCGCCATCAACATTGATATAGCAGCCGTCGTCGTTTGGCGTCGTAAGCCCCATGTGATACCGCAGCGATCCGGCAAAGGGATCACGGTGGCGCACCAATGTGGCGCCGGGTGGCAGGCTGGCGAACATCGCACCTTTGATCGAGGGGATCTGCTCCACCATCTGCGTGGTCACCGGGCAGTTGTCCTTGGCAGACCCCAGCGACGAGCCGTACCATTTCAGGTAAAATCGCGTCCAGCCGGTTTTGAAGAACGAGTTGAAGCCGATGTCGTCCAGATCATCGGACGCCTTGATCGCGCCGGTGCTGTTGAGCTGCACCGCCTCATCCCGGATGGTTTCCCAATTGTCTTGCAGCGGCTTCAGTTCGGGAAACAGGGCCGGGTCGATGTAGGGCGTCGTCGGCACCTTGGAAAAGGCGTAGAACAAGCAGTTCAGTGGCGCAAAAAGGTTGGCGTGGTCCGTGATCCGGCGGCGGATCAATTCGTGACGCAGCTTACCTCGGGTCTGTACGTAGATCGAGCACAGCACAAAGATCGCGAGTATGGCAAAACCCATTCAATGTCCCTCCGAGGAAATCTTATTGTTTAACTCTGATTTCACCGCATATGCAGATGGGTCGTCTGCCACGCAAGAGGGCAGTATTCACTTTTTACATATTGCGACAATCCTCTCAGCGGGTCTTTGCCGAGGTTTTTGAACCATTTGGTGCAGTAATTCCGAGGTTGATCCCGTCAGCGGGTTGCGCTGATCACCCCAAGGTTGCAGGGTTTGCCCGAGATTTGTAGCGGCGGGGACATTCATGCGCATTCTGTTGATTTTGCTTCTGGCCGGGCTTGGCTATCTGCTGTTCTGGCCCGTTCCAGTTGATCCGATCGCCTATCGCCCGCCCGAAGATCGCGGCTTTGTGGGGGACTTTGCCGAAAACGCTGCGCTCGACAAGGCACAGATCGTCACCTTGCCGGATGGAGAAATCGGCCCCGAGGATCTGGCGGTGCTGCCCGACGGTCGTATTTTCACCACCAGCCTGTCCGGCGTGCTCTATCAGATCGAGGGCGACACGCCCGTCGAAGTTGACCGCCTTGAAGGGCGCCCGTTGGGGCTCAAGGCCGGGCCGGATGGTGCGCTTTACATCGCCGACAGCTTTCGCGGGATCATGCGTTGGACTGGGCCGGGCACGCTGGAAAGCGTGGTGTCCGAGATTGATGGCGCACCGGTGATCTACGCCAACCAGTTGGACGTGGGTCGCGATGGCACGATCTATTTCTCGAATTCGACGGACCGGTTCGACCCGGAAACCATGGGCGGGACCAAACCAACCTCGGTTCTAGCGATTTGGGAGCAGTCCGACGCCGGATATGTCGCGCGGCGCACCCCGGATGGCACGGTTGAAAAAATAGCGACCGGTTTTGTCTACACCAACGGGGTGGCGCTCTCGCCAGACGAGGATTTCCTGCTGATCAATGAAACCGGCCGCGCAAGGGTGCACCGGTTGTGGTTGACCGGCCCCAAGGCGGGGGAGCAGGAGGTGTTCCTGGACAATCTGCCGGGCTACCCCGACAACCTGGAACGTCAGGACGATGGCACCTTTTGGCTGGCTTTTGCCAGCCCACGGGTCCCGGCTGAGGCGCTGATGCCCTATCCGTTCCTGCGCAAGGTGATCTGGCGGCTGGGGTCGGCCGTGCGCCCGGCGCCGATCGAACGCGGAATGGTCATTCAGTTCGATCCCGACGGAAAGATCCTGCGCACGTTGCAAGATCCCTCGGGTCGGTTGGGCATAACCACCGGCGCGCGGGTTGTCGGTGATCAGTTCTATGTCATGACGTTGGATTCGCCCGGCTTTGGGCGCATGCCTGTTGCGGACATGCCCTAGACTGCCCCGACGTTTTGGTGGCGCGGGGGCTCTCTTCACGGCACAGTGCCCGCAACAGTGAATGAGGAGAGGCCAAGCCATGGCACGTGTATCGGTTGAATATCAGGACAACATCGCCCGGGTGACCCTGACGCGCGGCGACAAGATGAATGCGCTCGACAAGGCGATGATCGAAGCCATCGTGAGCGCCGGGCAAGAGGTGGCTGCTTCGGACGCGCGTGCAGTGGTGCTGTCGGGGGAAGGCAAGTCGTTCTGCGCTGGTCTGGATATGGCGAGTTTCGGCGCGCTTGCCGCGAGTGGCGGGGCGGAGCAGTTGCTTGAGCGCACGCATGAAGACGCCAACCTCTTCCAAGAGGTCGCGTTGGTCTGGCGCCGAGTCAAGGTGCCGGTGATCGCAGCCCTGCAGGGCGCGGCTTATGGCGGTGGTCTGCAACTGGCGCTTGGGGCGGACATTCGCATTGCTGCGCCCGACACCAAGGTCTCGGTCATGGAAATGAAATGGGGATTGATCCCCGACATGGGCGGCATGGTCCTGCTGCCCCAGCTGATGCGCTCGGATGCGCTGCGCCAGATGACTTATACCGCACGGCCCGTGGATGCCAATCAGGCGCTGGCCTGGGGGCTTGTCACGTCGATCTCCGAGGACCCGGTGACGGCGGCGCTGGCCTTGGCCGAGGAAATCGCTGGCAAGAGCCCAAGTGCCATCCGTGCGGCCAAGCGTTTGATCGACCTCGCAGAAAGCCACGGGCGCCAGGACGTGCTGCTGGCCGAAAGCGCCGAGCAGGCCAAGCTGATTGGCGGGGCCGAGCAGATGGAGGTGATCGCCGCCAACATGCAAGGACGTGTACCGGTCTTCAAATGATTTGATCCGTGTCAACGGGCGAGGGGCTCCCGCACCCGAGCGATCCCGACTGCGTCGGCACCGCTAACGGCCTTGGGCGTAGCGCCGCGCCTTGCGCGGCGCAGTCCCGCCTGCGGTTGGTGTAGGGGTGTAGTTTGCGGTGTTTTGGGGAGTGGGTTCCTAGTGACCCAAGCGCATGATTTCTTTTGGCCAACGGGAGAAGGGCATCTTTGATGCACGCGCGACGGGCAGGAGTGCCCCCAAACGACTTCAGCGCATGAAGCTGCGGCGTGCGTCCTGCGCCATGTGATAGCGCATCTCCAGATCGGCAAGACGGGCCATGGCCGCTTTGCGTTCGGCTGGGTCGGTCAGTGTCGGATATTCGGCCCGCGCGGCATCAAGCTCTTTCTTGATCTTGAACTCTTCCGGCAAAACGCCCGCCTGCGCCATGATACGGTGCGCCGTGTTCAGAGCCGCGTCACCGCCCGCTTCGCCCGAACGGTCAGGCAGAGGTTTTCCGGCGCCAGGCAGGTTGTCGAGCTGCCCTTCGGCCTGGGCTTTTTTGATCTGTCGTTCGATCAGGTTGCGAAAGCTTCTCATGCCCTCAACATAAGGTCGAAATGACCCGTTTGGAATGGTTCACGCGGGTTTTCGGGACAGCAGGTAAACAATACCTCCGGCCAGCAGCCCCCAGACCGCGGCGCCAAGGCCAAAAACGGTGATGCCAGAGGCGGTGATGGCGAAGGTGATGACGGCGGCCTCGCGTTCCTCGGTCACAGCAAGAGCTGCATGGGTGGCATTGGCAAGTACGCCCAACAGCGCCACACCCGTGAGCGTGGCCATCAAGAGCGGGTTGGCGTGGGCGGCAAAGCCGGTGATGGCGGCGGCAAAGACGCCAAGGATGCAATAGAAAACCCCCGCCATGATCGCGGACCAGTACCGCAAGCCGGGATCCGGATGGCTGTCTTCGTTTGAGCACATGGCCTGCGTGATGGCCGCAAGACAGGTGGCGGCGGCACCAAATGGGGCCGTGAGGATGCTTGCGGCGCCGACCGAGGCAAACAGGGGGCCAGGTTTTGGCGAATAGCCAAAACTGCGCATCACGGCGATGCCGGGAATGTTCTGCGTCGCCATGGTGACCACGAACAAAGGCACGCCGATACCGATGGCAGAGGCCAACGAGAAGGTGGGCGTGATCCAGAGAGGTGCCGTCAGCACCTGATCGGGGGCGATGCCGGTGTCGCTGGCGTTCAGGATCACAACCACGGCGGCGGCAATCACCGCAGCGGGGACAGCGACGAGGCGGTTGAAACGGCCCGCAATGAACCAGATCAGGATGACGGGCAGGGCTTGGGTGGGCAATTCAGCTGCAGCTTGAAACGGGGCGATGCAGAGCGGCAGCAGAACGCCTGCCAACATGGCCTGGGCGAGTGTGGTGGGGATGGCCGAGGCCAATCGCGCCAAAGGCCGCCACATGCCTGCAAGCACCGTCAGGGCGCCGGCGCAGACGAAGGCGCCTGCCGCTTCTGCAAAGCCGCCGTCGGGCAGCGCCGACACCGCAAGGAGCGCCACACCAGGTGTTGACCAGGCCACGCTGATCGGTTGGCGGTAGAGCAGGCTGAGAACGATGGCGGTGATCCCCATGGCAAGCGCCGCGCTCATCAGGCCAGAGGCGGCCTGCGGCCCAGTGGCCCCCATGGCCGAAAGGCCCTGCAACACGATGGGGAAGGAGCTGAAGAAGCCCACGACGGCCACGACGAGGCCGGTCGAGATGGTTTGCAAAGGGGGAAAGGGACGCGTCATTCAAGGCCTCGTGCTCAAGTGGGCCGAGCTAACAATCGCAGAGCCGAGAAGGCAATCAAAAACCCCGCCGTGGCGTGCGCGGCGGGGTTTGGAATTTGAGTATTTGAAAAAGGTGAAGATCAGGCCAGTTCTTGCAGACGCGCCAAGGCCTGTTTGATCTTACCTTCTTCTTCTTCCCGCGCAGCCAGGTTGGCGCGGGTTTCTTCGACCACCTCTTCGGGCGCCGATTCCGCGAATTTGGGGTTCTTGAGGCGCCCGCGCAGACCGCCGAGTTCCTTGGTCAGTTTGCCTAGGGTTTTCTCAAGTCGCGCGATTTCTGAAGCCACATCGATGATGTCGGCCAGTGGCAGGCCAAAGGTGCCGCCCGCAACCGGGATGGTCACGGTGCCTTTGGGGAATTCATCCACCGCCGTCAGGCTTTCGATCCGGGCCAGACGTTGGATCAGGACGTGGTTGTTGTCCCAGGCCTCTTGTCCTTTGTCATCCAGGCTGGACACCAGCAGTGCCACCTTGAGGCCTGCGGGTACGTGGGTTTGCGCCCGCGCTGAACGCACGGTGTCGATCAGGCCGATAACCCAGTTCATCTCGCGATCGGCTTCCGGGTCGACCAGATCAGCCGCAGTATAAGTGGGCCAATCGGCGTGGATCAGCATCTTGGCGCGGCTTTCGGCGTGGCCCCAAAGCTCTTCGGTGATGAAGGGCATGATCGGGTGCAGCAGGATCAGCGATTGATCCAGAACCCACCGCAGGGTCGCCTGCGTTTCAGCCTTGGCCGCCGCATCGTCGCCCTGCAGGATCGGTTTCGAGAACTCCAGATACCAGTCACAGACCTTGCCCCAAACAAAGCCATAGAGCGCCGATGCCGCGTCGTTGAAGCGATAGCTGTCGAGTGCCGCATCAACCTCTTCCCGGACTTTGGCGGTCTCGCCGATAATCCATTTGTTCAGGGTCTGTGTCGCCTCGGGGCGCTGGCTGTCGCCGGTGTAGGGGATCTCGTAATGTTCGGCAAAGCTGAAGGCGTTCCACAGCTTGGTGCCAAAGTTGCGATAGCCGGTGATGCGGTCGCGGCTGAGTTTCAGCACGCCGCCAATCGCCGCCATCGAGGCGTTGGTAAAGCGCAGGGCGTCGGCGCCGAACTCGTCCACAATCTCCAACGGGTCGATGACGTTGCCGGTGGTCTTGGACATCTTCTTGCCCTTCTCGTCGCGGACGAGCTGGTGCAGGTAGACGGTGTGGAACGGGATCTGATCGACCACGGCCAGCTGCATCATCATCATGCGCGCGACCCAGAAGAACAGGATGTCGAAGCCGGTGATCAGCACATCCGTGGGGAAATAGCGCTGCATTTCCTCGGTGTCCGCAGGCCAGCCGAGCGTGCCGATGGGCCAGAGGCCGGAGGAGAACCAGGTGTCGAGGACGTCGGGGTCGCGCCACACAGGATAGACCAGTTTGGTTGGGTCCTGATCAACCGCGTATTGGGCAAGGCTCTCGGCGAACTGGTGGATCGCCTCATGTTTATCTGCGACTTCGACGACGGTCGCGTGGCTCAGCGGGCTGGGGATGTTTGCATTGTCATCGAGGAATTTTTCGATGGCGTCTTCAAAGCTTGCAGCGCATTCCATGACGTTGCCACGGTGCAACATGCCACCTTCGTTCAGTAGGCGACCAAGTTCGACCAGATCAAGTTGACCGTCGTTTTCGTCGTCCTTGAAGTTCTCGGCCGACAGGTCAAGGCCATACCAAACCGGAATCTGATGCCCCCACCACAGCTGGCGCGAGATGCACCAGGGCTCGATGTTTTCCAGCCAGTGATAGTATGTCTTTTCACCGCTCTCGGGGATGATCTTGACCGTGCCGTCCTTGACCGCATCCAGCGCGGGGCCGACAACCTTTTCGGCGTCAACGAACCATTGGTCGGTGAACATCGGCTCGATGACGACTTTCGAACGGTCGCCAAAGGGCTGCATGATCGGTTTGGCCTCGACCAGCGGGACGGTGGTGACCGCAGGCGCTTCTTCGCCCTTTTTCCGCTTGGGCTTGGGGCCAAGGCGCGGGTCGTCCGAGGTGGTCATGACGGCCAGACCATCGGCGGTGATTTCCTCGACAACCTTGGCGCGCGCCTCGAACCGGTCGAGGCCGCGCAGGTGATCGGGGATCAGGTTGATTGCGTCGATTTCGTTCTCGGTAAAGGCCTTGCCGCGCGCATATTCCTGCGCCTTGCCAGCTTCTTCGGCGTAGGGCGCGCCATCGGCCCGCATCGCGCCTTTGGTGTCCATCAGGCGGTACATCGGGATGCCGCCGCGCTTGGCGACCATGTTGTCGTTGAAGTCATGCGCGCCGGTGATCTTGACCGCCCCCGAGCCGAAGTCGGGATCGGGGTAATCATCGGTGATGATCGGGATCTGGCGGCGGTGCTCTTTTGGACCTACGGGGATTTCACAGAGCTTGCCGACGATGGGCGCATAGCGCTCGTCCGAGGGGTGCACGGCCACGGCGCCATCGCCCAGCATGGTTTCCGGGCGCGTTGTGGCGATCGAGATGTAATCGCGTTCCTCTTCGAGGATCACGTTCCCGTCTTCGTCTTTTTCGATGTAGGTGTAGGTGACACCACCTGCCAGCGGGTATTTGAAGTGCCACATGTGGCCCGCGACCTCGATGTTCTCGACCTCGAGGTCCGAAATGGCGGTTTCAAAATGCGGATCCCAGTTCACCAGGCGCTTGCCGCGATAGATCAGCCCCTTGTTGTACATCTCGACGAACACCTTGATGACGGCGTCGTGGAAGTTGGGCGAGTTTTCGTGGCCTGTGCGCGGGTCACCTGCGGCACCGGCCATGGTGAAGGCGTTGCGCGACCAGTCACAGGTGGAGCCCAGGCGCTTGAGCTGCTCGACAATGGTGCCGCCGTATTCGCCTTTCCACTCCCAGACTTTCTCCAGGAACTTCTCGCGGCCAAGCTCGTTGCGCGAGGGTTGCTGCGTGGCGGCGAGCATCTTTTCCACCTGCATCTGGGTCGCGATGCCTGCGTGGTCCTGGCCGGGCTGCCAGAGCGTGTCGAACCCGCGCATCCGGTGCCAGCGGATCAGGATGTCTTGGAGGGTGTTGTTGAAGGCATGGCCCACGTGCAGCGCGCCGGTGACGTTCGGCGGCGGGATCATGATGGTGAAGCTTTCGTCACGCGACTTGTTCGCGCCTGCCTTGAAGCAACCGGCCTCTTCCCAGGCCTTGTAGAGGCGGCTTTCAGCCTCGGCTGCGTTGAATGTCTTTTCCATCGCCATCAGATGTATCCTGCGTCATCGAATTCGGGGTCAGCGCCTGCAATAGCGAATGGGGGCGGTAAGGGGAAGGGTTTGTCGATGGGAACCGTGCGAGACCCGCGATTTGCGCCCTGCTGAGCGGGGGCACTCCCGCCCGTCGTTCGTGCATCAAAGATGCCCTCCTCCCGTTGGGCCGGGCCGCGCTACGCGCGGCGGGAGCGTTCAGCTGGACGCGACCGCGCCGAGCCGCAGGCGAGGCGCTCGGCCCAAGTCCGCCAACAGTGCCGACGAAGTCGGGATTGTGCGGGCGCGGGAGCGCCCCCGCAGCCCAAGCGGGACCGTCCGTCAGAGCACGTGTCAGGGCCGTGCAAACCGCTCATGAAAATAGGCCTCGACCCTGTGATACGCCGGATCATGAAAGTGCAGCGTCAGCAGGGAGTGGTCATTGCCGGGGAATTCGACCGTTTGCAGGTCTTCGCCAAAGGCGCTCTCCAGGGCGCGCATCAGGCGGGCGGGGGCCACCCGGTCGCCGGTGTACCGCATGGCAAGCCCGGGGCCTTTGCTTTTCATCCCGGCACGCGCCTCGGTGATGTCAGCCTCACTCATGTGCAACGTATCGCCGCCAAAAAGCGGCAAGGCGGGCTGGCTGGCCACGCCGCCCAGAACCGCCTCATCCGCCATCAGAGCGAGTGCAAAACTGCCCGTTAGGCACATGCCGATGACGCCAACACCCAAGGCCTCTTCTTCGGATCGGATGTGGCGGCACAGGGCGCGCATCCAGGTCGAAATCGGGCTTTGTCGGCCTTTCAGGAACACGTTGAATTCGCGTCGGATGCAGAACATGCGCAAGGCGTTGCGCGTCATTGTCACCTTGCCGAATGTGCCAAAAAGGTGTGGCAGGTAGACGCGAAACCCAGAATCCGTCAGGCGATCGACCAGATCCAGCGTTTCCGGGCCGATGCCCGGCAGCTCCTGCAACAGAAGGATCGGTGGGCCGTCGCCCCGGACATGCACGGTATGCGTGGCCTCACCACCGATGCTCAGCGCAGCGGTGAATTCAAAGGTTCGATCAGGTTCCCACGAGGACATATCGGGGACATAGCGCAGTACACATGCTAAATCCACGGATCGTGCAAAAACGCAGTGTTTCCGGCCCAAATGGGCCGAAAATCCGCTATTTCTCTGCTTTTTTGACCGCTTTGGGTTCTATTCTGATCGAGCCGCCGCCACTTCCGCGTTCTGGAGCGGCTCGCGCGCACCAGGGCGGATCACCTCCGGGTCATAGGGCGTGCGATCAAACACCTCGCGCACCATGGGGGCAAAGAACTCCAGCGGCAGGTCCTTGTACTCGGGGTCGAAAGAGGCCTGGTCCCAGCGTTCACAGAACACCTCGTTGTCTTCGAAATAGGCGTGGCCGCGGTGACGCTCGCGCTTGTGCTGGTCAAAACCGTCCAGGTGATGACCGTAGTAGAGCATCTGGAAATCGCCGTGGGTTTGCACGACCCAGGAACACTGCTCGCGCACAAAGGGCTTCAATATCGTTGCTGCATATTCGTCGTGGTTGTAGGGCGCATAGATGTCGCCGATGTCATGCAGCAAGGCCGAGACGATCCAGTCGATGTCGGCTCCGTCGCGGTACGCGCGGGTGGCCGATTGCACCGAATGTCCCAGACGAGTGATCTGATAGCCCGAGAGGCTTTCGTCCAAATCGACCAGCGCCTGCAACAGCCGGTCGGCGGTGTGCTTGGTGTGGTCGATCTCGTGGGCGGTCAGGAATTCATATTCTTCCTTGGTGCCGTCCTTCATTTGGGTAAAACTGACTTTGTCCACAGCCGGTCCTTCCTAGTCGTTTGCGGCCCCGAGGCCCTGATACAGAGAAACATCCTTTTTCAGGCCCTGGGCAAGCGCTTTTGTCTGTTCAGACTGAATTTCGTGATGCAGGGCCAGGGCCTCTGTCGCGAACAGGCCGGACGGCGTCGGTACGTGGACAAACGCGCCCGAAGTGTCGGTGCCGCGCGCCATCATGGCATAATCCCGGTCGGCCACCTCTTGTCGCGCATTCGGGTTGATGTAACGGATGGCAAATCCGATCCGGCGGTCATCCGATACATTGGGACCGGAGCCGTGGAAGGTCAGCCCATGGTGCAACGAGATCTGGCCCGGTTGCAGCTCGATGTGGGTCTTGTCTTCATCTCGAACGTCCACCGCAATTTCCTGTCCGCGCGACAGCAGGTTGGTTTCAGCGAATGTGTCGTTGTGCGGCATGATCGGGTTCTTGTGGCTGCCTTTGACAAAATCCATGCATCCGCTGTCGACCGTCGCAGGCGACAGCGCCACCCAAGCCGTGACCTGATCCGAGGTTTCGCCCAAGCCCCAATAAGTCAGGTCCTGATGCATTCCGACGACGTGTTTTGTGTGGGGCTCCTTGATGAAGAACTCGGCCGACCAGATCATCAGGTCCGGGCCCAAGATGCCCTCGACTGCATCCAGGATGCGGGGATCGCGCGCCAGCTTGGCGGCCAGCGGCATCACCATATGGGCGTGATTGCGTTTGTAGGTCATCAGCGGCTTGGGCAGATCCGACGCCATCCAGTCTTGTTCGATTTGCTCCAGCTCCGCCCGTATGCCAGATGCCTCTTCAGGGGGCATGATCTGGATTGGAAAGAGAAAACCTTCGGACCAGTACTGGTCTTTTTGCGCCTCTGTCAGACGACCGTGATCCAGGGAAAGGGGCTGCGGCATGGTGGCTCCTGCGGGCTGCGGCTGTGTTCCTTCACGCTAGACGAGAGGGCAAAGATCTCAGAACGCGAAGTCTTGCAGCTTAGGCTAAGTTTTGCTTAGCCTGCATCTCATGGCGTCTCGTATTCCTTCCTTGAATTGGCTGCGCGTGTTCGAAGCAGCTGCGCGCACCGAAAGTTTCGCGCGGGCGGCGCAGCAGTTGAACATGTCTGCGGCCGCTGTCAGCCAGCAAGTCAAGGCGTTAGAGACGCAATTGGGGGCACGTCTTTTTGTGCGACACCCCCATTCGGTGACCTTGACCGAAGCGGGGCGAGGTTATCTTCCGTCGGTGCAGCAATCGCTGTTGATGCTGGAAACGGCGACAACCGGCCTGTTCGGTGAAACGCGGCAGCAACGGGTGTTTGTGCAATCCAACATGCTCTTTGCGCATGGGTTTCTGTCGGCAGGCATTCCGCGTTTCAACCAGGCGCATCCCGATGTGCGGGTGATGTTGGGGACCAGCAACCAGGCCAGCGAAAGCGCCAGTCAGTTCACCGACCTGCAGATCGTCTTTGGCAACCCGACGCTGTTTGGCGCGACCCATGACCCTTTGCTGCAAGAGCGGCTTTACCCTATGGCATTGCCAGAGGTGGCGGACAGGATCGCTGCGCCACAGGATCTGCTGGATCACGTGCTGATCGAGGTCGCCTCGCATCGGGCGGGTTGGCCCTATGTGTTCGAAGCGCTGAAACTGCCACAAGGCAACGCGCGCCATACCTTTGTCGACAACACGATCGTGGCGGCCACCATGGCGGCGGCAGGGGGAGGGATCTGTCTGGCAAGAGCGCCTGCCAGCGATACCATTACCACGATGTGTGGCCTTGTGCCGTGTCTGCCGGGGTTCGAGGTGGCAGGGCAGGAGGGGTATCATCTTGTTTACGCCGACACATCCGCGTTGCGTCCAGCCGCCCGTGTGTTTCGCAAATGGCTGTTGGAGTATCTTGCACCGACTTAGGGCAGGTTGCGCACCGGGTTCGTCGCTGCGCCAGCCCCCGGAGTGCTCCCGCCCGTCGATCAGGCATCAAAGATGCCCTCCTCCCGTTGGGCCGGGCGCCGCGCGTTGCGCGGCGGGCCGCCACCCGCAGGGGCTTGCAATGATCGGGAGTGTGAGTGCTGACCGGGCTTAGCGCCCGCCGCGGTCCAGTTTGGTGGAGAGATGAATCAGGCTCTCGGACGACAAGACGCCGCGCGCTTCGCCGATCCGGTCGAGGGTCTCGTCCAACTCTGCCGTAGTCGCGGCGCTGACCTGCACCAGCAGATCGAACCGTCCTGATGTGGTGTGCACGACCTCGACACCCGGCAGGTTGCGCAGCCGGCTGAGAACCGTGGGGCCGGTGCGTGGCTCGATCGAGACCAGTACCGTGGCCTGCAAGGGGGGACGTGCGGCAGCGCTCAGACGCAGGGTATATCCCGCAATAACGCCTGTGTTTTCCAACCGTTCGATCCGGGCCTGAACCGTCGTGCGCGCCAGACCTAGAAGACGCGCCAATTCGGTCACCGGTGTACGGGCATTGTCCCCCAAGAGCGACAGAAGTCTGGTGTCAATTTCATCAAGTTGCATGACGCTTTCGGCATAATGACGAATCTTTCCTGCATATTATTCAATACGCCGCGTGAAATCGACGTCTGATTGCCTCACCTTAAGAAAAAACAGTGAGGCACCGATGCAGCATCTTTCGACCCCTTGGGCCACCCCGGAAACCCATCTGAGCCGAATTCGCCCCGATCACCCGGTGATGTATCTGTCGCCTGCGGTGCTGCAGGCCACGGCGCGGCGATTCCAGCAGGGCTTTGACGGGTTGGTGACCTATGCGGTCAAGGCCAACGATCGGGCCGAGGTGCTGGCCAATCTGGTTGCGGCGGGTGTGACCACATTTGACGTCGCCTCTCCGGTCGAGATGCAGGCCGTGCGCGCGGCGCTGCCGGATGCGGTTTTGCACTACAACAACCCGGTACGGTCCGAGGCCGAGGTTGCTTCTGGCATTGCGCATCAGGTGGCAAGCTGGTCGGTGGATGATGCCGCCGAGTTGGACAAGCTGGCGGCCGTACCCAAGTCCTGCGAAATCTCGGTGCGCTTTGCCCTGCCGGTTGAGGGCGCGGCTTATGACTTTGGCGAGAAGTTTGGTGCGACCAAGGATGAGGCCGCAGCGCTGTTGCGGCGAGTTCAGGAGAACGGCTGGTCGCCGTCCTTGTGTTTCCATCCGGGTACGCAATGTGAGGATGCAAGCGCCTGGGCACGTTACATCGAAGCCGCCGCCGACATTGCGCAGGCCGCAGGTGTCACCTTGGCGCGCTTGAATGTGGGTGGTGGTTTTGCCGCGCATCGAAATGGGCAAGCCCCAGATCTGGAAGGCGTGTTCAAAACCATCCGCGAGACGGTGGATCGGGTGTTCGCGAACGCCGCGCCTGCTCTCATCTGCGAGCCGGGACGCGCCATGGTGTCCGAGGCTTTTGTCTTGGCGACACGGATCAAGGGCATGAAACAGGACGGACGGATCGTCTTTCTCAACGATGGCATCTACGGAGGTCTTGTTGATCTGCGGGATATGGGCCTGATGGACCGCGTTCGGGTGGTATCAGACAAGGGGGTTGAACGCACGGCCCCGGGGGTGGCACGTATTGTCTTCGGCCCAACCTGCGACAGCCTGGATCGCCTGCCCGATGGGCTGGTTCTGCCGGACGACACACAAACCGGCGACTATCTGCTGATCGCCGGCATGGGTGCCTATTCTGTCGCCATGTCGACCATGTTCAACGGCTATGGCCTGCGTGACGTGGCAACGGTGCTTTCCTTCTCTGGACAATGACACCTCAAGAGCTATCGTCGCGTTCTGAGCCAGCAGGGAGCGCGCGATGGAAAAGTTCGGAAAAAGCCAGCCAGTCAAACGGGTCGAGGACGTCCGCTTTCTGACCGGGCAAGGGCGGTTCATGGAAGACGTGGCCCCGGACGGTGCGCTTTATGCCGCGTTCTTTCGCAGCCCTGTTGCGCATGGGATCATCACCTCGCTCGATCTGGACGCTGCGCGCGAGATGGATGGCGTGCATCTGATCGTGACGGTCGAAGATCTGGAGGCAGCGGGGATCAAGGTGGCGATGGATGGCACCACCCTGCAAAACCGCGATGGGTCCAAGGCCGCAGCACCTGAACGCCCTATGTTGGCGCGGGGGCGTGTGCGTTTCGTGGGTGAGCCCGTGGCCATGGTTGTGGCCGAGACGCCCGAACAGGCCCGCGACGCGATCGAAGCGATCTGGATGGACACCGAAGATTTGCCCGCCAAGACCGACCTTGCCCCGGGTGGAGCGGAGCTGCACCCCGAGGCACCAGACAACCGCGCATTTGATTGGGGGCTGGGTGACGAAGAGGCGACGCAAGCGGCCTTTGACGCGGCGGCGCATGTCGTGTCGCTGGATGTGTATGACAACCGGATCATCGCCAATTCGATGGAGCCGCGCGGATGTCATGCGGCCTGGGACGGCGACCATTTGCACTTCTCATACGGTGGGCAGGGCGTTTGGGCCATGAAGGCGCAACTGGCCGACAAGCTGGGGATGCAGCCCGAGAACCTGCATGTCACCACGCCAGACGTGGGCGGTGGATTCGGTATGAAGGCGATGCCGTACCCTGAGTACATGCCAGTTGCGCATGCCGCGCGTGTGTTGGGGCGTCCGGTGCGCTGGATGTCCGAGCGCACGGAGGCAATGCTGACCGACAACCATGGCCGCGACCTGACCTCGCTGGCCGAGCTGGCCTTTGACGCGGATCACAAGATCACCGCCTACCGCGTGCAGACGCGCTGCAATCTGGGCGCCTACAACAGTCATTTTGCACAAGCAATTCAGACCAATCTGTTTAGCCGAGTGCTGATGGGTGTTTATGACGTGCAGACCACATGGCTGCAGGTCGAAGGGATCTACACAAACACCACCCAGGTCGACGCCTATCGCGGCGCTGGGCGGCCCGAGGCGATCTATGTGCTGGAGCGGGTCATGGACCGTGCCGCGCGCGAATTGGGCGTCGACCCGTGGGAACTGCGCCGCAAGAACTTCATCAAGCCCGATGCCTTTCCCTATAAGTCCGCGACGGGTGAGACCTATGACGTGGGTGAGTTTGACATGATCCTTTCGCGTGCTGGGGAACAGGCCGGGGCGGCAGGTTTTGCTGCGCGCCGTGCAGCGGATGCGGCGCGAGGCCTGCTGCGGGGCCAGGGTCTGTGTTACTATATTGAAAGTATTTTGGGCGACCCTTCCGAAGGTGCGACGGTCGAGTTCTGTGAAGATGGCACGGTCAACCTTTATGTCGGGACGCAGTCGAACGGGCAGGGGCATGAAACGGTTTATGCTCAATTCCTGGCCGATCAGACGGGTATCCCGGCCGAGTTGATCCGGGTCGTGCAAGGCGACAGTGACCGTATCGCGCAAGGCGGGGGAACGGGTGGATCCCGTTCCGTGACCACACAAGCCAATGCCACCTTGGCAACGGTCGACGTGATCCTCGCCGCATTCACGCCCTATCTTGCGGACAAGATGGGGGTTCAGGAGAGCGACGTCATGTTCGACGACGAGACATTCCGCGCACCCGGGTCGAACCTGACCCCGACGCTGGTTGAGGCGGCCGAGATGGCGCGCGCGGATGGTCGGACCGACCTGCTGAGGCACGAAGCCCGGGCGCAGCTGCCCGGTCGCAGCTATCCCAACGGCGCCCATGTTGCCGAAGTTGTGATCGACCCGGACACCGGGGTGACCACTGTCGACCGCTATACGGTGGTCGATGATTTCGGTAATCTTATCAACCCCATGTTGGCCGAGGGGCAAGTGCATGGCGGGGTGGTCCAGGGCATCGGACAGGCGGTCACCGAACATGTTGTGCATGATGCAGATGGACAACTGCTCACGGCAACGTTCATGGACTATGCCTTGCCCCGCGCCGCCGACGTGCCCATGATTGAGTTTACCTCGCAACCGGTTCCGTCGACGGCCAACCCAATGGGGATGAAGGGCTGCGGCGAGGCCGGGACGGTCGGGGCGCTCGCCGCCGTGGCAAACGCCGTGCAGGACGCGCTCTGGGATCGGGGGGTGCGTCAGGCGGACATGCCGTTCACACCCCTCAAAGTATGGGAAATGATTAAGGATGGTGCTGTCGCGGCTGAGTAAGAAACTTCTGGGTTGGCTTGGACGGCCACTGCGGTCCGAGCATTCTGCAGAAACACCGCATCGCGGACCGCGAACGCATGTAATCATTCTGGACGGCACCATGTCGACGCTGGAGCCCGGGCGTGAAACGCATGCCGGCCAGTTCTTGCGCCTGGCCTGCGAGATGGGCTCGCAGGTGTCGGTGTTCTACGAAGCCGGGGTGCAGTGGAAAAGCTGGCGCACGACCTTGGACGTCATGATGGGGCGTGGGATCAATCGGCAGATCAGACGGGCTTACGGATATCTTGCCTCACGCTACAAACCCGGCGATCGGATTTTCTTGATAGGGTACTCGCGCGGGGCTTACGGCGTGCGGAGCTTGGCTGGTGTGATCGATATGGTCGGGCTGCTCAAGGCCGAGCACGCGACAGTGCGCAACATCCGGCAGGCCTATCGCCACTATGAGTGCAATCCCAGCAGCCCGCATGCCGCGGCCTTTGCGCGGGCTTTTTGCCACGACGAGACGCCAATCGAGATGGTGGGCGTCTGGGATTCGGTGAAGGCTCTTGGCATGAGGTTGCCGCTCTTGTGGCGCTGGGCTGAGGCACGACATGCATTCCACAACCATCAACTGGGCCCCAGCATTCAGCATGGCTATCACGCGCTGGCCCTGGATGAAACGCGGCAGGTGTTCACGCCGGTTCTCTGGCAGTGCTCGCCCGGGTTCAAGGGCCATGTCGAGCAGGTCTGGTTCCGGGGCAGTCATGGGGATGTCGGGGGTCAGTTGGGCGAATATGAGCAAGCCCGTCCTTTGGCCAACGTCTCTCTGGTGTGGATGCTGGAAAAGGCCGAAGCCCATGGCTTTCCTTTGCCGCCTGATTGGCACGCCCGGTTCCCGGCCGATCCGGATGCGCCATCGGTTGGAACGTGGCGGGGATGGGGCAAAATCTTTCTGCTGCGCGGCCCACGTACCGTAGGACGCGACAGATCAGAACGGTTGCACGAAACGGTCAGGCCAGAAGACGTTCCAGGCGCAACACGCGCCCCTATGGCAGAACCCACAGCCACGCATTGAACGAGCTATCATTGTTTGCACTGGCGCCGGTGGCTCGGGGGGCGCTCCCGCACCCGAGCAGTCCCGACTGCGTCGGTACCGCTAACGGCTTTGGGCCGAGTGCCTCGCCTTCGGCTCGGCGCGGTTTCAATCGGGGCTGCCGTCTTGCCACATCAGCCAACCGCCGAGCGCAGCGAGGCTCGGCCCAACGGGAGGAGATGTCCCACCAGGGGCATCGACGACGGGCGGGAGCGCCCCCTGTATCGCTTCAGAGGTGACGGCTGCTTTTGGTAGGATGACAGGCTGACAGCCTATTTCATCTTCATGATGATGCAGGTGGTGGACCCTGTGGCATACAGTTTGCCGTCGTCGACTCCGCGAATTTCACCATGGGCGATCCCTGTGGATCGCCCCGCGTGATCCGTGATGCCGATGGCTTCGATCTGCGTGCCCAGTTTAATCGGGCGGATGATGTTCACCTTGTACTCCAGCGTCGTATAGGTCGATCCGGCAGGCACTTTCGTCCAGACTGCGCAGGCCATGCAACTGTCGAGCAGCGTTCCGTACCAGCCGCCATGAACGCCGCCATGCGGGTTGGTTGCCGCCTCGGTCGGAGTTCCGCGAAAGATCACCTTTCCTTCTTCGACTAGGTAAGGCGCAAAGCCCAAGGTTCTGGCAATCGGCGCGCCGGGGATGTCGCCGTTCAACACGGCCTGCATCAGGTCCAGCCCGGACATGTCGGTGATGTCGAATGTGTCGCTCATGGCGCGCCTCCTGCTTTTCGCGCCGCCACGCTAGCAGCGGCGCGCTGAGCGGCAAGCCTTACGCAACGTTCTGCAGGTCGACCTTGGGCACGACGCCAAGCGCATGACACACGTCGCGCGTCAACTCGGGGCGATTGAGCGTGTAGAAATGCAGTTTGTCTACTCCGCCGTCGATCAGATCCGAACACAGTTCGGTGCAAATTGCGGTTGCCAGCAAGTCTTCGCGATCATCGCGGACGGCTTTGGCAAATGCATCTTCGACCCATTGCGGGATGTTCGTACCACAGCGGCGGGCAAAGTTGCGCGCGCCTTTCCAGTTCTCGATCGGCAGGATGCCGGGTGTGATCTGCTTGTCGATCCCCGCCTTGGCGCAGGCGTCGCGGAACCGAAAGAACGTCTCGGCCTCAAAAAAGAACTGCGTCAGCGCCTCATCCGCGCCTGCGTCCAGCTTGCGCTTGAGCCAGTCGACGTCGGCTTGTGCATGCTGTGCTTCAGGGTGGACGTCGGGGTAGGCGCCGACGCGGATGTTGAACTTGCCGGTGGCGGCCAGCGCCTCGATCAATTCAACGGAATTTGCAAAGCCATCTGGGTGCGGCGTGAACTGACCTTCGCCTTTGGGCGGATCGCCGCGCAGGGCCACAATGTCTGTGACCCCGGCCGCCGCAAATTGATCGGCGATGGCAAGGGTCTCCACCTTGCTGGCATTCACGCAGGTCAGATGCGCCGCCACATTCAAGCCCGAGGACTTGTGCAACGTTGCCACTGCGTCACGGGTCAGATCGCGCGTGGTGCCACCCGCGCCATAAGTGACCGAGACAAAACGCGGATCCATTGGCGCCAGCGTTTGAACCGTATCCCACAGACGGAAGGAGGCCTCCAGGCTTTGGGGCGGGAAGAACTCAAAGGAAATGTCAGGCGCGGTCATCGGTGTCTCACTCATGTCTCTCGGATTTGGCCTCTTGTCGCATGTGCAGCATTGTGAGACAATTTCATAATGCTCAAGAACAACATGAGGCTGATATGAGGTTATTGTTGGCGCTGCTGCTGCCCCCGGTTGTGTTTTTCACAATCGGACGCCCTTGGCAGGGACTGTTTTGCCTGATTTTACAGCTGACTCTGATCGGTTGGATACCCGCAGCGATTTGGGCCGTTTATGCGCTAAGCCAATACAGGACTGAGCAAATGATTGCGGACTCGGTTCGCGATCGAGAGTAGATTCATGCACATCGAATTCCGACACCTCAGGACGATCAAAGCCATCCACGAGTGCGGTGGATTGGCGCGCGCGGCGGATCAGTTGAACATCACGCAATCGGCGCTCAGTCATCAGATCAAGGGACTTGAGGACCAAGCGGGCGTCGAGCTCTTCATACGTAGATCAAAGCCGATGAAGCTTTCGGCGGCGGGTTTGCGGTTGTTGCGGCTTGCAGAACAAGTTCTGCCGCAGGTCGAGGCAGCGCAGGCCGAGTTTTCCTCGCTGCGGGATGGCAAGACGGGGCGGATGCATATCGCAATCGAATGTCATGCCTGTTTCGAATGGTTGTTCCCGGTACTTGAGCAATTTCGCAAAAGCTGGCCGGATGTGGATGTGGACATCCGCCCAGGACTGGCGTTCGACGCCTTGCCCGCCTTGCAAAAGGAAGAGGTGGATTTGGTGGTGTCCTCGGACCCAGAGGAATTGCCAGGCGTCGAGTTCATAGAGCTTTTTGACTACAAGGCGGTGTTTGTTGCTGCGGCCACTCATGCTCTGGCGGAAAAGCCATTCATAGAAGCTGAGGATTTTCGCGGCCAAACCTTGATCACCTATCCGGTCGAGCGGACGCGCCTGGATGTGTTCAGCCAGTTGTTGATCCCGGCCAAGGTGGAACCGGCGATGATCCGGCAGGTGGAACTGACGGCGGTGATTTTGCTTCTTGTCGCGTCGAACCGAGGGATCTCGGTGTTGCCTGATTGGGTTGTGCGCGAGGTGAAGTACAGTTCGGACTATGTGACACGTCCGTTGACCGAGGCGGGGATCACCCGACGCCTGTACGCTGCGGTCAGGTCCGAGGACCTGGAGAAACCGTTCGTACAGAAGCTGATCAATCTGGCGAGCGTCGAGGCCAAGAAACTCCAGTCGCAATAGGAGCGGTGGCGCGGGGGCGGCGGCCATATGGGCGGGGTGCCTGCCCATATGGCCGCCGCCCCCGCGCGGTCTCGTGATACGGATCCGTCAGAGAACTTTGACGATCTGTTTGCCCATGTTGCCGCCACCCAGCATCGACATGAAGGCTTGTGGCGCGTTTTCCAGCCCTTCGGCGATGTCCTCGACATAGCGGATCTCTCCGCTGGCGATCTTGGGAGCAATCTGTCCAAGGAATTCCGGATAGCGGTCAAAGTGGTTTGAGATGATGAAGCCGTTCACACTCAGGAAGTTCACCAGGATCGTGCGCCATAACCCCGGCGCACTCAGACCCGGGTCAGACGCTCCGGCTCCCAAACCGCCTGCATTGTACCAGCTGATCATGCCGCAGATCGGGATGCGGCCATGTGGGTTCATCAGCGGCATCACCGCTTCGAGCACTTTGCCGCCCACGTTCTCGAAATAGATGTCGACCCCGTCGGGGCAGGCCTGTTTCAGATCTGCGCGCAAGGCTTTGGCGTCGGAATAGGCGCGGTGATCCAGGCAGGCATCAAAGCCAAAGGTCTCGGTCGCAAGCTTGCATTTGTCTGCCCCGCCCGCGATGCCCACCGTCCGCAACCCGGCCAATCGCGCGATTTGGCCCACCATCGAGCCAACCGGACCAGTGGCGGCGGCAACAACCAATGTCTCGCCCGCCTTGGGCCGACCCAGCTCGGTCAACCCATACCAGCCGGTGAAGCCCGGCATGCCGAGCACGCCAAGCGCAGTTGTGATCGGCATCTGGTTCGGGTCGATTTTGCGCATCATGTTGGCAGGCTGCACCGCATGGGTGGCCCAGCCGAACATGCCAAACGCAAAGTCGCCGGGCGCAAAATGTGGGCTGTTAGAGGCGATGATTTCGCCCACACCGCCCCCTTCCATGGTACCGCCGATGGGCACGGGCGCCGCATAGGATTTGGCGTCATCCATTCGGCCCCGCATGTACGGGTCAAGCGACATGTAATGGACGCGGACCAGCACCTCGCCCTCGCCAGGCGTCGGAATGGGTGCGCTTTCATAGCTGAAGTTGGCGGCCTCGGGCGCGCCGGTGGGGCGACTGGCCAGGGCCACGCGGTACATCTGTTCGGTCATTGACTTGCTCCTCCCTGTTGGGCGACAGGTTAGGCGAGTGTGCGGGCAAGACAAGCATTGGCGTTTTGTAACGCCACGATAGGCGAAAGTACGGGGGCAGCCATGCAAAAGCTGCCTCTTGGCAAGAGCGTCCGGTCCAAGTATACGCGCGATCTGACCGAACAGGAGCCCACCCGATGATTGGCAGTGCAAACCTCAACATCATGCAAAAGGCCGCGCGTAAAGCGGGGCGTTCCCTTGTGAAAGACTTTCGCGAGGTTGAAAACCTGCAGGTGTCGATGAAAGGCGCCGGGGACTTTGTCTCCAAAGCCGATATCGCGGCCGAGGCGATCCTGAAAGAAGAACTGCTGGGCGCGCGTCCGACCTATGGCTGGATCGCAGAAGAGGGCGGCGAGATCGAGGGCGAAGACCCCACCCGCCGCTGGATCGTGGATCCACTGGATGGCACCACCAACTTTTTGCATGGTCTGCCACATTGGGCGATCTCGATTGCGTTGGAACACAAGGGCAAGATCGTCGCTGGCGTGATTTATGACGCAGCCAAGGACGAAATGTTCTTTGCCGAAAAGGGCGCAGGCGCCTGGATGAACGAAAGCCGCATCCGCGTGTCGGGCCGTCATCGCATGATCGAATCGATCTTTGCCACCGGCCTGCCGTTTGGTGGACGCTCTGATCTGCCAGCGACCTTGCAGGATTTGGCGCGGTTGATGCCTGCCTGTGCAGGTGTTCGCCGCTGGGGCTCCGCCGCGCTCGACATGGCCTATGTTGCAGCCGGTCGTTACGAGGGTTTCTGGGAACGCCGTCTGAACGCTTGGGACATGGCAGCGGGTATCATTCTTGTGAAAGAGGCAGGTGGCTTTGCACAAGCCATCGACCCCGAAGGACACATCCTGTCGGATGGCGAAGTGATCTGCGCCAACGAGCCGATCTTTGAAACCTTTGCCAAGGTGATCCGCGGCTGAGGTCGAAGCCGGATCCAAGCAAGGTTTAAGTCAATTGAAGGAGCCCGAGGGCTCCTTTTTATGTCTGATCCGACGGATGATTCACACCGTCATGCCAGGGGATCGGGTCGTGGTCGCGTGGGTTGACGTCTTTGATACAGCCCAGGTTAACGCCGCATTCGGACGGGTCCGAGCGGCGTTGATGGTGGGTGTAGATGCCGCAGATCTTGCAGAAATGGTGTTTCGCGGTGCCCGTGCCCCAAGTGTAGAGCGTCAGGTTTTCGGCGCCTTTGGTTACCCGCAGGCTGGCGGCGATGGCGGTGACCGCAGCGGCGCCGCGGCGGCGACAGAAGGAACAGTCGCAACGGGCGGCCGAGGCCAAGCCTTGCGGGAATTCGGCCTCAAGTTCGACTGCGCCGCAATGGCAGCTGGCGGTCAGGGTCTCGGTCATTTGCGTGGCACCTTTGGAATGCGCGAGGCTGAGAAACGGTATTCATGTTCGGGATGGGGCGGATGACCATGGGTGCGATCCCAATACGCTACTCCACCGCGTTTGAGCCAGAGCGGGATGCACAAGACGAGCCCCACGAAGAAGCCGCCTGCATGCGCCCAATAGGCGACGCCGCCCTCGTCCGGGTTGGACCCAATGCCCCCCAGAAACTGCATGCCCAGCCAAACGCCCAGCATGACAAAAGCGGGGATGGAAAAGACGCGAAAATAGATGATCAGGATCAGCAGGATATCAACGCGCGCTTTGGGAAAGAGCAGCAGATAGCCGCCCATGACACCCGCAATGGCCCCCGAAGCCCCGACCAGCGGGACTGTGGATGAGGGCGAGGCCAGTACGTGCAACAACGACGCGCCCACTCCGCTGACCAGATAGAAGATCAGAAAGGGGACATGTCCCATCTCGTCCTCCATGTTGTCGCCGAAGATCCACAAAAACAGCATGTTGCCCGCCAGATGCATCCAGCCGCCGTGCAGGAACATCGAGCTGATCAACGTCTCTGGCGCAAAGCCGTCGGCGGTGCGGGCGGGGATCAGGGCCCAGTCAAAGAAGAAGCGGTTGATCAAGGGCGCGTCGTTCAGGATGCCCACATAGCTGAGGAAGATCAGGATGTTGGCCGCCATCAGAGCGTAGACGACATAGGGCGTGCGCCCGGAGGGGTTGTGGTCGCGGATGGGTAACATGGGGCTGACGCTGGGCCGAAAGCAGTCCAGCGTCAAGAGAGGTTAGGTCTTGAACATCGGGCAATTTTGCTCTTTGCGACCAAAACTGATCCGGCTCGCCTTCATGTCTTCTGATCTAGCACAAATCACGAACGTCTGGTTCTAGCCTAATGAAGACATTCATCTCCATGTGGTTTAGCCTGTCGGAGCACCAGTTGAACTGAGGACAAGGTATGCCGACACCTGAAAGCAGATTGGAACAATTGGGTTTGAAATTGCCGCAACCGACTAAGCTGCCAGAGGGCTTACGCTTACCCTTCGAGTTCGTGAACATCAGAGGTGACCGGGTGCTTTTTTCGGGACACCCTAAAAGTGCGATGGATGGTAGTATTGCTGGTCCCTTTGGAGTTGTTGGAGCCGACATCACCACAGACCAAGGATATGTGGAAGCCCGCGAAGTGGCGCTGAGCGTGTTAGCGAACCTTAAGGCAGAAATTGGAGAATTGTCGCGAATAGTGGGTTGGGTCCGCGTCTTTGGAATGGTGACGTCTGCGCCAGGCTATTCGGAGCAACATGTTGTAGTGAATGGATTTAGCGACCTTGTAATCGAGGTATTCGGCAATGACGTTGGTCGTCACGCACGCTCTGCAATCGGCGTGTCCGGATTGCCGCTTGGGTTCGCTATGGAGATTGAAGGTGAAGTATTGATCAAGCCCTGAACTTGTAAGTGCCGTTTTGTCTCGCATTCCTGCCCTTGCTTTGACGGCTCTCTCGCAGCCCCAATACCCACTAAATACCTAACCGCTCTCCGGAATTTCCATGCGGGGGTCCCTTCAGTCCGGTCATTTGACCAGCCAATTGGTGAAGCAGCACGGTGCGGACATTCGAACTTTCAACGGGATATTCCGCTTTGGCCACGTAGCTGACATCGGCTCAGAATTGCTTGGCGGTTAGGCCAAGACTGCGTGATGCGTCGCGCTGACTAGGTTCAGAAAATCGCCTAGATTTAGAAAAAGGCGCGCGACGCTCTACCTTAGGCGGCTCCGCCTAGAAGGGCGGCATTGCCCCCGGCGGCGGTGGTGTCGACGCAGACGTGACGCTCGGCCAGGACGCGGGTGCGGTCGGGTTTGCCCGGGATCAGCGGCAAGATCGGGCCATTTCTGCGCGACAGGGCCTGTTCGATCTGAGCAGCCGTGTCGGCGTCGCCCCACCACAGCACCCCGGCGAAACCGTCTGCGTGTTCCAAACGGTGCAGGTCGATCATACCGGTGGTGCGGATGGCGGTGCCGCCATGGGCCTCGACGCTTTTGGCCTGCGCGGCGACGGCCTGGGCTCCCGGTCCCAGGCACAACAAGGGTGGCCGGGGCAAGGTGGTCAATCGGTTTGATTCGCCAGTTGGGCCGGGCAGGGATTGCGTTTCAGGTGCTGCGGGTGCGCCTGTGGGCGCGGGCAGCTCTGCCATGGTTTCGGACCAGCTGTCCTCGGTCGACTGACGATCCGGGGCGCAGAAACGGGTCATGTAGTTGGGCCCGCCCGCTTTGGGGCCGGTGCCGGAAAGCCCCTCTCCCCCAAAAGGTTGACTGCCAACGATGGCGCCGATCTGGTTGCGGTTGACATAAATGTTGCCCGCATGAATGGCGTCCGTGACGTGCTGCACCCGGTCGTCGATGCGGGTGTGCAGCCCGAACGTCAGGCCATAGCCAGTGGCGTTGATGTCGTCGATCACCCGGTCAAGATCTTGAGCTTTGAATCGGGCCACATGCAGAACCGGCCCAAAAACCTCGCGTTCCAGATCACCGATACCGGATACCTTGATCAATGTCGGGGCAACGAAGGTGCCTTGATCCGGAGTGGCCATTTCCTTGAGGATCCGACCGTCGGCACGCGCCACGGCAATGTGATCGGCAATGCCCTTGCGTGCGGTCTCATCAATGACCGGTCCGCAGTCGGCCGAGATGTGCCAAGGATCGCCCACTTGCAGCGCGTCCATTGCGCCCATCAGCATGGTCAGCACGTCATCGGCGATGTCATCTTGCAGATAGAGGCAACGCAGGGCCGAACAGCGTTGCCCGGCGGATTGAAACGCGCTTTCGATGATCGATTGCACGGCCTGTTCGGGCAGGGCGGTGCTATCGACGATCATGGCGTTCAACCCGCCGGTTTCAGCGATCAACGGCGCGCCGGGGCGCAGGTTGTGGGCCATGGCCGCGCGGATTTTCAATGCGGTGGCGGTTGACCCGGTAAAGGCCACGCCTGAGATGCGCGGATCAGAGGTTAGGCGCGCGCCCAGCTCCCCGCCGCCCGGCAAGAGTTGGAGTACGTCCCGGGGCACACCGGCCTGATGCAGCAGTTGCACCGCGCGATGCGCGATCAGTGGCGTTTGCTCGGCGGGCTTCGCCAGGACCGCATTCCCGACGGCCAAGGCGGCCGCGATCTGGCCCGAGAAAATCGCCAGCGGGAAGTTCCACGGGCTGATGCAAGTGAAGGTGCCAGCGGGGGCTGCGTCCGGGATATTGGCGGCGTAGTAACGCAGGAAATCCACCGCCTCGCGCAATTCGGCCACGCAGTCAGGCAAGCTCTTGCCCGCCTCGCGTGCCAACAGGGCGAACAATTCGCCGTGGTGCGCTTCATAAAGGTCGGCGGCGGTGTTCAGGATCGCTGCCCGCTCAGCGGCAGGGGCCGTCCAGGGGGTGGCCGAAGCCATGGCAACCTCGGCATCTGTGGCGCTTGCAGGCGCCACAGTTCCGGGACTGTCCTCAGGCGTCGAGGGATTTGTCACAGGTGCCGCGGTCTCTGGCGCAGCGTCGGTGGCCAGCAACGGAGTGGCGTTCCACTGATGCTCTTGAAAGGCTTCTCGGGCCTGGTCGACGGCATCCAGCGTGGGCGTGTGATGCAGGTCGAACCCGACGGAGTTTCGACGCTCCGGCGCAAAAAGGTCGGGACCGCCCGGAATGCGTCGCACCGGATCGTTCATGATTGCAAAGGGATCGGCGGCGACCTCTTCCGGTGGCACGGCTTCATCCACGATCTGGTTCACAAACGAGCTGTTGGCGCCGTTTTCCAGCAGGCGGCGGACCAGATAAGCAAGTAGGTCGCGATGCGCGCCGACAGGGGCATAGATGCGGCAACGGCTGTTGGCCTTGGCCTTGACCAACCCATGCAGCGTCTCGCCCATTCCATGCAGGCGTTGAAATTCGAACGGCTGGTCGTCGGCCATATGCAGGATGGCGCTGACGGTGTGGGCGTTGTGGGTGGCGAACTGCGGATAGATGCGGTCGGTCATGCCCAGCAGTTTGCGGGCATTGGCGATGTAGGAGATGTCGGTCGCAGCCTTGTTGGTGAAAACCGGAAAGCCATCGACCCCTTCGACCTGGGCGCGCTTGATCTCGGTGTCCCAATACGCGCCTTTGACCAGACGGACCATCAGTTTGCGATCATGACGTTCGGCCATCTCATAGAGCATGTCCAGCGCCAGACCGGCGCGCGGGCCATAGGCCTGCACCACGATGCCGAAGCCGTCCCAGCCTTTGAGCGCAGGATCGCCCATGACCTCTTCGATCACCTGAAGCGACAGCGACAGGCGGTCGGCTTCTTCGGCGTCCACGTTCAGGCCCATGCCCGCGGCCTTGGCGAGCAGCGCCAGGGCTTGCAGTCGCGGCACGAGCTCGTCCATGACGCGTTGTTCTTGAGCAATCTCATAGCGTGGGTGCAGGGCCGACAGCTTGACCGAGATGCCGGGGTTGGCACGGATGTCGTCATGCACACAGGCTTCGGCAATGGCTGCAATGGCGCGGGAATAGCTCAGGTGATAGCGGGCGGCGTCGGCCTCGGTCCGGGCGGCTTCACCCAGCATGTCATAGGAATAGGTGTATCCTTTGTCCTCCATCCCCTTGGCGCGGGTCATGGCGCTGGTGATGGTCTCACCCAGCACGAACTGACGCCCCATTTCTTTCATCGCGCGGCTGACGGCGGTGCGGATCACAGGCTCGCCCAGACGTTTGATCGCGGATCGCAGGGCACCCACAGGCGAGGGGCCATCGTCGTCCAGAACCTTGCCCGTCAGCATCAACGCCCAGGTTGAGGCGTTCACAAGCGACGAGGACGAATGCCCCAGATGCTTGCCCCAATCGGATGGTGCGATCTTGTCTTCGATCAAGGCGTCGATGGTGTCGGCATCCGGCACGCGCAACAACGCCTCGGCCAGACACATAAGCGCGATGCCTTCGTCCGTCGACAGACCATATTCGGCCAGAAAGACCTCCATCATGCCGGGGGCCGTGCTGCTGCGAATGTCGCGCACCAGATTGGCCGCATCCGCGCAGATGGCAGAGCGGTCCGTCTCGCTCAGGGCGGCGGTTTCGGTAAGCTGCCTCAGGACAGCGTCCTGATCGGCGTAGGTTTGGCTGTCCAGGCGCAGACGCAGTGATTTTGACATTTTGCCTCCGGTCGTTTTGGGCAGTATACTGTGGTTCTTGCGGTCGATTTTCCCGAATGTGAGTTCGTGAAGGTCAAGTGGACTGAAAATCAGGGGTTAGGCGATGCAAACGGACTTTTCCGACTTGGACTCATTTGATCGGGCGATTCTGGCAGTTCTGAACAAGGATGGCCGGATCTCGGTGGCGGATCTTGCCCGGCAGATCGGGTTGTCGAAATCGCCGACGCAAGCGCGTCTAAAACGGTTGGAGGGTGAGGGGATCATCACCGGCTATCGAGCCTTGATCGACCCAATCCGCCTTGGGCTGGATCATGTGGCTTTTGTCGAGGTCCGTCTGAGCGACACGCGCGAGGCCGCATTGGGCGCTTTTAACAACGCGGTGTCAAAGATCGGCGAGATTGAGCAAGTTCATATGATCGCGGGAAATTTCGACTATCTGATGAAGATCAGAACCGGGTCGATGAGCGAATATCGCGCGGTTCTGGCCGAAAAGATCTCGACCTTGCCGCATGTGGCCAGCACATCAACCTTTGTGGCAATGCAGGCGGTGAAAGAGACGGCGACGATGGGGGCGCTCGAAAACGTGAGTTGACCTGCGGGTGTTTTGCGTCAGCTTTGGTACATGCGACAGCTTACCCATATCACAGCCGCGTTGGTCTTTTTTGCTGCGCCTGTCTGGGCCGATACATGCCCGCAGGCGCCTGATCATTCCGAGAACTTGGCCGCGTTGATCTCTGACATTCAAGCAGCCGAAACAGAACGCGAGGCCCGCATCGTATCCAACAAGATGTGGAGCTATTGGGCCGATGCGCCCAACGAACAGGCGCAGGCGATTCTGGACAGGGGCATGTCGAAACGCGCCGCCTGGGACTTGCTGGGCGCGCGCGAGGATTTCGATGCCTTGATCACCTATTGTCCGAACTATGCCGAAGGGTACAACCAGCGTGCCTTTGTTCACTTTCTGAACCAGAACTTTCAGGCCGCCCTGATCGATCTGGACCGGGCCCTGGCCCTGTCCCCTGATCACGTCGCGGCGTTGAGTGGGCGAGCCCTGTCTTTATTGGGGTTGAGCCGCATCGAAGAGGCGCGGGAGACGCTTCAATCCGCGCTGGAACTGAACCCCTGGCTGCCCGAACGCGGGCTGCTTGACGCAGGCGGTGCACTTGCCCCAAAAGGAAAGGACATTTGACGTAATTCGAATATGTTTGACCATTTGGACAAAAAGTTATGAAAAAACCGAGTTATCAGATTGAGGTCACGTCACAGCCCGTCTAGAGCTAAGGGTACCGGTTGCCGGTGTGCGGGCGTGATGGAATGGTAGACATATCGGACTTAAAATCCGAAGGCCCTAGGCCGTGTGGGTTCGAGTCCCACCGCCCGTACCAAAGTATGTTCAAGCTTGTTCTGGTTTGAACTCTATTGCCTTAAAAATATGGGTTTCGTCTGCGGTGTGAGCGTTTTTGTCTCGCTTTGACGTGCAAGTGTGTGCAACGGTTTACACATATTTCGCGCATCGTGTGTAATTCATGGCCTCAATTACCAAGACACCCAAAGGATACAGGGCTTTTGTTGCCCGTAAAGGGATTCGCAAGTCCAAAGTTCTCCACACGAAAAAGGAGGCTCGTGATTGGGCGGCGCGCGCCGAGTACGAGATCCTTAACGGTGATAAGATCGCAGCCAAGATGAAGCTGTCCGTGCTGTTCGACAAGTACGCCAGGGAGGTAAGCCCCAAAAAGAGGGGCGTCAGGTGGGAGACACTAAAGCTAGAGAATTTTTGCCGGGACAGCCTGTCAAACATATCTCTCGATGCGCTTACGCCCAACGATTTCGCGTCGTGGAGAGATCAGCGATTGCGCGAAGTTGCGCCTGCTACAGTGGCGCGTGAAATGCAATTGATGTCATCTGTCCTCAATGTGGCTCGGAAGGAATGGGGATACATTGGGGTGAACCCTCTGAGCGATGTTGCCAAGCCTAAGAAGCCCCCACCAAGGGATCGTCTGCCGACAGAGGACGAGATTGAGCGGCTGCGGCATTGCGCCGGAGAGGATCTGTCAAAGACCACGGCCCGAGCGTTCCATGCTTTCCTCTTCGCTTTGGCAACGGCTATGCGGGCCGGTGAGATTGCGGGTTTGGAATGGAATAGGATCGATCTGGAGCGTCGTGTTGCAAAACTCATTCACACGAAGAACGGACGTCCGCGTGAGGTTCCATTGTCATCAGAGGCTGTCCGGTTGTTAAAAATGCTGCCCGAGTCTGATCCAGTTTTCGGGCTGTCCAGCAGGCAACTGGATGTGCTGTTTAGAAAGTCGCGAGACAAGGCGCAGATCGAGGACTTGCATTTCCACGATTCCCGGCATGCCGCGATCACCGCGCTTGCAAAGAAACTGGATGTTTTGGCGTTGGCCCGGATGGTGGGGCATTCTGATCTGCGGATGCTACAGATTTACTACAACGAAAGCGCCGAGGATTTGGCCAAAAGGCTGGACTAGGAATAGTGCCTATGATCGGGATGAGCATCAACCGTAGCCATTGATGGGATACCGAGACTTTCTACCGTTCGCCTCAAAGGGTCGCCGCCAGCTCAATGCAGGCGAAGCGGTTCGAAGTCATATCCAGTGTTTCAAGGACTGGGCGTGTATAGCAACCCGACTCGATAGCGGTCCGCACGTCTTCCCGTCAGCAATCGAGATGGCAACGGTCTTCATCTTAAGGTTTTTCGTCTTGAGCCTAAGTCCCAAAGGGTTGTTTTGGGATTCGATTTGCCCCAAAAACGATCAACCGATCACCTTGATCCGCAAGACGATTTTTCGGCGTTCTAAAATTTAACCACAGGCCGCAAGGGAATGAAACGATCTTGTAGTTCAAACTTCACGTTTTGCCACTTGACATCCGCACTCAAGTTGAACATTAGCTGAACGCAGTCCCTAAAAGAACAAGAATACTTCCCGTGAGAGCTAATCAATTTGCATCATTGATCTTGATTTTTATTGTCAGCCTCGCGGTGGCGGATTCACTTTTTTATCCAAGCTTTTTGTCAAGCGCCTTCTCTCTCCCCGACTTAAGCTTCCTCCGCGTTATGATACCGTCCGTACTTTTGATGGTTACGTTGTTTTCAGTTCATGTCATCACTGGGTTGAAGATTGAGTTTCTATGCTCGCTCGGTGCGGCATTTGTCGGTTTGCTGCCCTTCCCGATTCGTTTTGTGTGGCTGCGCCAACAAAATGTTGAAGGTGTTGGGGATGACATTCAGATTTTTGCCTATGGCTTGACCATGAGCGTATTGCTCTTTTTGTCTATTAGGCGAAGAAATGGTCGGTGACTGTTCTTGGTCATCACGTCAATGTACCGTTATTTGAAGTTTCTGCGTTTTCTTGAACAGCAAATGTCCTAAAGGGTTGTGTTTGTGCAGCTTGACAGATCTTAAGCGGGTTAATAAACGACGGAAATTCAACATTCGATGAGCAGTTTCATTATCAGTGTGAAACAAAGGTCTGAAAGGGATTCTTGATGGGGTTTAATTTTGGCGACCCAATGGTTGATTCTATCGCTGATAACAGCGCTGATTCGTTTGCTAATCAAAGCTCAGGTAGCCCGTCATTGATGAGTGATGAGACTCTTGGGCGAGAACTCTTAGCCATAGAACGGGATCTTTCTTTCTTAGAAGCTTCATTTTTGTCTTCTCTAGCCACAGGAGGGGTGTTGGCTGGACTGCAAGCGGTCGTAGCTCATGCGATTGCGAGGGCAGCGTCGTTAGTCGCATCAGCAACTACAATACCTGCATCAGCGACCATGCAACTGGCTCATACGGCGTTGGAGCGAGACCTTGCGGACATCCTTGATGAATTGGCGAGAAGGGGTATCTCAAGGCTGGATCTAGACGACTTTAGAGATTGGGCCAGGAATACAATTTCCGAGCTAGACTATCATGCAAGATATGACCGGAATGGAGACGGATTCGCGGACTTTGACAATGATCCAACCAATGGCTTCTCTCATCTCGACCCAAACGACGATGGAGATACAAGTGACGGTTACGGAAACCCTGACAATGATCAAATAGACAGCGCAGGCGAAGACGGATATCCTCCAGGACATCATGGCACAGTTGGGCCAATTATTCTTGATTTGGACAATGATGGAGTGGAAATCAACTTTTTTTCCAATGCTGTATTTGACATCGACCAAGATGGTTTCTTTGAACAATTGTCTTGGGTTGTGCCAGACGATGGCTTCTTAGTGATAGACCTGAACTCCGATGGTTCACGTGGAAATGGGGATGGCCAAATTGATCAAATCCGAGAATTGGCTTTTGCGCTCTGGGGCAATGACGGCGATACGGATTTGCAAGGATTTCGACGTACCTTTGACGCCAACAGCGATGGAATTCTGAACGACTCAGACAGCGTTTGGAGCGAGCTTCGAGTTTGGCAAGATCTGGACCAAGATGGTAAGGTTGGCGACGGAGAGTTGCGTAGTCTGTCAGATTGGGGCATCACCCAAATCGATTTGGGCTATGATGATGGTTCCAGCTTCGAGCAGACCACCGATGACATTACTGTTGTGGGCAATATCTTACATGGGAGATCGTCATTTACTCGGAACGGTGAAGTAATTTCAGGGGGCGTCGGGGATGTTTCCTTGGCGGCTTCAACGAGTGGCTGGCGACGGGTGGAAACACCGACAGGGTTCTCAATTGAATTGGAAGATGGCCAAAAATTCCAATACCGAACTCTGGGCGAGACGGGACCCGATGATATTGATCTTGTCAGTGCGTGGCTTGATGGCGCAGTTGGCAATGATAATTCCAACCGGCTCGATGCTGTTGGGCATATGCGCCAGGTTGCGTTGGAAGGTGGTGATGGCGCTGATACATTGCTCGGCGGACACGCTGACGACATTCTTGCGGGTGGTGACGGCAGCGATAGCCTTGACGGCGGTGCAGGGAACGACCTGGTTTTCTTCGACGCCGACGATGTAGCAGTTAAAGGTGGCGAAGGTGTCGACAGTGCGTTGTACACCGGCTTATCTGGTATCACCTTTGATTTGGCGGAGCACGGTTTTGAGCGTGCCATAGGCGGCGATGGCAGTGACATTTTGGTTGCTGAGTTTTCGACAACCTCGGCTTGGTTGTACGGACAAGGCGGCTCTGATTTGTTACGCAGCGGTGAAGCCAATGACCTTTTGACAGGAGGCGAAGGCGACGACACGATCTATGCCCAAGGTGGTGATGATCAGGCTTTTGGGGGAAGCGGCCAGGACCATGTGCACGGCGGTAGAGGCGACGATCATTTGCTGGGTGGAATCGGTCATGACGACCTAGATGGCGGAAGCGGAGATGATTATCTATCCGGTGGCGGTCAAGAGGATACGCTCTGGGGGCGTGACGGCGATGACACTCTGCTCGGTGATGCAGAAAACGACGTTTTGCGCGGCGAGGATGGTGATGACCGCCTGAGTGGAGGGGAGGGTGGCGACCGCCTAATGGGCGGTAATGGAGACGATTTCCTTAGTGGTGGTGACGGACGGGACACCATCTATGGTGGTGCGGGCGATGATGTCGCCTATGGCGGTGCTGAGTATGATCTCTTCTTTGATGGCGATGGCGACGACACCTACAAAGGCGGAGACGGAGATGATATCTTCGAGTTGCAAACGCATAGCGGGCAAAATGTTATTCAAGGCGGGCTGGGGTTAGATACTCTGCGCCTCAATGGACACCGTGATATGTGGCAGTGGGAATCTGTTCACACAACTAGGCAAGTCCAATCCGGAACGATTGAGGGAGGTCCGGACGGAGGGCAACCGATTTACACAACGGTTCATGAAGGCAAAGGCCAATACTTGTTCTATTCCGGCGAGGCCGTTGTCCAAGTACAGGATGTTGAGAAAGTTGTTTTCCTTGGCAGTAGCGGAACAGCTTTCTGGTCTCATACAGAACTTGAAAACGAAGAAGCCTTTAGCTTGCGCTATGTGGCTTCGCATGATGACCTGCTTGCCAATGATGAAGTCGACAACACTTCGAGCAATTGGACTATTGGTCGAGAGCATTGGATCAACTATGGCCAAGCTGAGAACCGCGAGGTTTCGTTTAACCCCCTGCAGTATCTCGCTGCCAATGCGGCTGTTTACCAACTTCACGGGTTCGATCTGACGGCGGCAACCCGGCACTATATTGACATCGGCCATGACGCAGGATTGAGCCGGGGTGATTTCGACGCGGAACAGTATCTGAAAAACTACTCGGATGTGCGCACGCTTTTCGGATCAGACCTTTCCGCGGCGACCCGGCACTATATTGAACACGGTCTGGCTGCAGGGCGCACTGACGATGCAGTTTCTGGAGCAATGAACGAAGCGGAATTCGAAGCTTGGTTGACGTCGCTCGCAGATCAAGACGAGGTCATTTCGCTTGTGCAGTCTGACGCTGATGAAGACAATGAGGCAACATTCTATTTTGCCAGCAGAGACAACCTGAACATCGCAGACCCCAATGCGGTAATTTATGGTCATGCCATGGCCGCTAACAATACGTCGGCAGGCTCTGGTAATGACACGATCTATGCGGACAGCACCAGCACCGGCCACTGGCTCTTTCTAAATCAACAGGAAAGCGCGTCCGGAAGCGAAGATACGTTGCGCGGTGGAGATGGCGCAGACTCGATTTATGCGGGGGCAGAAGATGATTCCGTAACCGGAGGGGGTGGTTCAGATGGGCTATCAGGCCAGGCCGGAGATGACATTCTGCACGGCGAGAATGGTAACGATACAATCACGGGTGGTGAAGGACAGGATACGCTCTTTGGTCAGGATGGTGCCGACGCATTGCTCGGGGATCTCGGCGACGACCACTTGTACGGCGGGAACGGTGCCGACCGCCAGTGGGGAGGCGAAGGAAACGACAACCTCTTTGGAAACGACGGAGCAGACACGCTTTTGGGCGAAGACGGCAATGACACTCTTTTGGGTCATGACGGGGCCGATGCTCTGCTCGGCGGAGAAGGCAACGACTTGCTCGATGGTATGAGCGGATCCGACCGTCTCTATGGCGAAGCGGGCAATGACAGCCTCGTGGGCGACCTTGGGGATGACCGTCTGGAAGGTGACGTTGGTGACGACACCCTGTCGGGAGGGTCAGGAAACGACTACCTGGATGGTGGAGACGGCGATGACAGCCTGTCGGGGGGCAATGCACAGGATGCTCTCTTCGGCGGCGAAGGTGCGGACACGCTTGATGGCGGCCGCGACAATGACATCCTTTACGGCAATGACGGGGCCGACAGACTGGACGGCGGAAGTGCCAATGACATTCTCCATGGTGGCGCGGGTGCGGATACGCTGAATGGCGGCGATGGCATTGACGCGGTCAGCTATGCTGGTTCGTCCGAAGCCGTATATGTCCGCCTGGATGGTGCGAACGCTTCGAACTTTACCGGGGACGCCGCTGGGGATGTCTTCTCTGGCATTGAAAATCTATTCGGCTCGGAACTTGACGATCAGTTGTACGGCGATGCGTCACATAACGTGCTTTGGAGTGCCGACGGCAACGATACACTCAACGGGTTGGCGGGCAACGACGATCTGATGGGTGGAGCCGGTGCGGATCTACTGAACGGTGGAGATGGGATTGACCGCTTGTCAGGGGAAGATGGTGCTGACACTTTGAACGGAGGTGCGGACATCGATCTCCTCTTTGGAGGAGATGGTGACGATCAACTGCAAGGCGGTGATGGCAACGACACTCTTTATGGCGGAGATAAAAACGACAGCCTTGATGGCGGAGGCGACATAGATCGCCTGTTTGGCGGCGAAGGCAATGACACTCTGAACGCCGGTGACGGAGATGGGAACTGGCAGTATCTCTATGGAGAAGGTGGAGATGACAGCTATGTTTATTCAACCGATCACGGAAAGGTCTATGTCGGATACACCGCAGAGAAAGTGAACCAGGGAGCAAACGACACAGTCACTCTGACCGACCTAAAGATCCAGGATATTTCCTTTGGCACCTACGACTATGCAAATGCTCACGGCGTTGCAATCAAGATGATGTGGGACCGAGTAGGTGAAACAAGTGAATTTCGCGTGTCGAATCTTGGGGAGCATATTGAGAAATTCGTATTTGCCGACGGGCGCGCGATCGACGACTTTGTAGTCGACGATGGTACCAGCAATTACCTGATCGGCACCAATCAGGACAATGCACTCCTCTCTGTTGGCACCCAGTTTCAATACCTCACCGGAAAGCTGGGCGACGATGTTTACATCATTGACGCTGCTGCCGGATCCAACTGGATAACCCGAAGCGGCGAAAACACCGGCCAGGGCCAAGACACCGTTGTGTTCAAGGGGCTTGACGTTTCAGACTTCACTATTGCCACACGCGCAGACAGCGAAAATGGCAGCGCAGTCAATGGTACGTCACTGCGGTTGAGCTGGGGTACCAACTATTTGGAATTGGCGGACGAAGGCAGCCACATCGAGGAATTCATCTTTGCTGACGGGCGTACTGCCAACCACTTTTCAATCGATGACGGAAGCAACGTGCTTAGTGGAACAAGCGCAAACGACGTTCTCGTCTCCTCTGGAACCCAGTTCCAATATTTGAAGGGTGGCTTGGGTGATGATGTTTATCTTGTCGAAAGCTCTGCCGGTTCGAATTGGATAACCCGAACCGGCGAAAACACCGGGCAAGGTGATGACACCGTCATATTTAGCGATCTAAACGTTTCAGACATCACCGTCATGACACGCGCGGACAGCGAAAACGGCAGCGGGGCCAACGGCACATCGCTGCGGTTGAGTTGGGGTACCAGCTATCTGGAATTGGCGGATGAAGGAAGCCATATCGAGGAATTCATCTTTACTGATGGCACTTCCCTGACATCAGCAGATCTGCTGAACTTAATCTGATTTTGTCCCACATAATGAAGCACGCGCCAAATCCTGCGCGTGCTTCCGAGAAGCTTTCCCATCGAAGGATTCAATTTCAAACTGTTTTTCTAGAGACCATCCACAGAAAAGAAAGATAACGCTTTCTCAATACAATTTGACGTAAAAACTCCTCAAAAATAGAGATCTTCCCCCAATAAAGTTGTCCTCCGTTGTGTTTAGGAAAACGGAAGGTCAGATCGGGAACGAAGCAAGACAAGACCGAAGAGATTCCCCAGGAGTTTGTGGCAGGTTGAGGTGCTTGTCAGTGAATTTATCCTTAGAGCAAACATTGCGGGTGAGCGGCTTCTTGTTCTGCGAGCCAACAAAGCAGCCGTTGCTCAGTCTGCAAAATCTGCAGCACGAATCGCTCTGAGGAATGACGCGAGATTTCTATGGATAGCAGAGTGCAAAGGCTTGCATATTAGCCGATCAAGCAAAAGCATATCTCGGCGGGACAGGAAATGACGTGATGACATCTGGTCAAACAGCTGAGGTCCGCAGCGATTTACAACACTGAGGCAATCATCTGTTCGGCGGCGAGGGGCAGGATACACTTACAGGTGGACGTGCTGACGACCAACTGGAAGGTGGCATAGGTGCGGACAGCTTTTTGTTCCTGGCTGACTTTGGACAGGATACGATTGCGGATTTCTCCACTGGCGAAGTTGGAGAGACAATCAACTTGACCAGCATCCCTCAGGTCACGCCGTTCAGCGACCTAACCAGCAACCACCTGACCCAATCCGCTTCAGATGCTGTAATCAACAATGGTGATGGCAACACGATCACGCTCGCTGGGGTTAACCTGGCGGATCCTACGGCAGGCGACTTCTTGTTCTAAGCAAAACGACTTCATCGCTCGCTTCATTGGCGCGCGATAGTCCGGCATTCTTGTTTGGCGGTCCTGTAGCTAGGCGACATCAGGGTTCTTGACCAATTTTCCGTTGGTTTCGAGCGTTCCATTCCTGATCCAACGACGAACTGTTGCGATTGAGCGGTCGACGCGGCTGGCATAGTCCCGAACGGTAATCCAGCGAGGAGGCGGTGTAATCGAGGCCTTGGTTAGAAGTCGCTCCACCTGATCCAGTTTTTTCATTACGGCTTCCACGTCTGCTTTGGTTGCGATTTGGTCTGGGGTCATGCGGTGGTCCTCATTGCGTGGTTGGCCCATTGCGCGGCTGCGGCGTCCATCATTCCGGGGAACGAGCGGCTGCGCAGGCGCGTGCGATCTGGTCCTGGGGGCATGCGATGGACGCGGTTCCAGCGTTTCCATTCGTCGGAGCCGCGCGCTGGCTCTGGCAGGCGGTTGGTTTCCACCAGCTCGGGCAGGCCTCGCAGATACCAGCCGGTTTCCTTGTAGGCCGGTTCACCGAACCAGAAGGGCTGCACCAATTGGGGCTTGGGAAGATCCGCCGGCATGCGGTCCTTGGCGAGGTCGTTCATCACCGGGTTTTCGATGGCGACACGCTCGATCGGAGCGTTCCAGCAGGTAGTGAAAATGTCGACGCCCAATTCGAACTCGGCCCGCAGGATCTCGACCGTCTTGCCTTTGGGGAGGCGCTTGGGCGGCGTCCACTTGCCGGGGCCGCTCATCCACTGCCGCCCGGATCTGCAAAGACGGGTGCAGGGCGGGTGCATCACCGCAAGCAAATCCCAGCCTTCGTGCAGGATACCGTCGCGGACATCGCAGACGATGTGGCGGTTCGATCCGTCCTCGGCGGGCGCCAGGTCACAGGATGTCGTGTCAAACCCGTGAGCCTCAAAGGCGCGGCGGGCGATGCCAGAAGTCTCGCAGGCGACAAGGGCGCGAAGGGGGCGGGTCATCATTGGCCCCCGATTTGATTGATCAGGTATTTGTTGATGCACTTCATTGCTGCGTCACGTGTAGCTGGCTGTACCGCGCGATTGGCAAAAGCTTTTACCTGCAGATCCTGATAGCGGCTGTTCCAACTCATGGTCGCGCGCTCGGGCCCCATGATGCTAAAAACAGTCTCTCGTCCTTCACGGCAGGCATTAGCATAGGAACGGCAACAGTGGCGTTGCGAGGCGCCTTCAATCGCCAATTCAATTTCCGATTTGAGCAGAGAGAATGTGAAGCCGTCTATGTCGTTGTACCAAGCCTTTGCCCATGGTATTGGGCAGGATGTTTCCATGGCTTTCCGCACAGCAAGAGCATCGTGTTCTCGATTTAGCCGTTTTCTACCCCATTTCGGGTCGATCACCCCGCCGAGGCGTTGAAAGTCTCTTGCAATCAGCAGATTGTCATAGACTCTCTCACCCTTTCGCGTGTGACGGCAGGCAATCAAAAGAGGTGACTTGGTCGAGTGTTGGAGTAGTTTCAACGCATGACGACGCTCATGAACCGGCCATTCCATAGCCTCCTCAAGAGACCAACCGCCGACAAGTTTTAGCGTTGCTCGGTTTACATTTGTTTTTACGCTAGCCGTTCGTATCTCTCGCCAAATGTGTCCCCCCGCCTGTTTCTTGATTGAAGTCGGTGGGGCATTGAACATCATGACGAACGGTGAAAGGTGCGACAGTCCATCCGCATCCGTCTCTGCCCAATGTTCCCAACTGGCCCTAAGCATTGTAACCAGCGGTTTGTAGCGAGACAGGCCGTAGCGGTAGAACCATTCTGGCCTCTTGAAGGCGTTCATTTCGTACGCCGGAAACAGGGCAGAATGATCGGTCACGCTTGAGTCGCCTCTGAGCTTGTCGCGCGCCACTGCGCCTCGCTGTCGCCCAAGCGGTAGTCCAGTTGTTGCTCTGTTTCCGGTGCAAGGTGCATGTCCTTGACTAGTTCCAGATAGAGCCAATGCCACCAATCGCGGATCTGGTCATCGGGGTGTTTGTAGCCGATGATTTCGGCGGCATGCATCAAATGAAGCTGAAAGTGGTGGGGAAGTTCGTCCAGGCTTTGGAGGTAGTTTTCGACCACCGAATTCATCTTTTGGGTCCAGTCGTGATCTAGCCCCGGGGGCCATTCATAGCTGGGGCCGGTGAACGATCCACCGCGCGGGTCATAGGGGTTTTCGAAGACGTTGTGGTCTAGTGCACCCAGCAAGACGCAACGCCGATACCATCGAACGAGAAACTTGCAGGGATGATATTTGGCGACTCCATCAGGACCGCGAACGGCGGTCAGCAAAACGGTTTGCTGCATGCATGTCAGGCTGTGGGTCCATTCTTGGGTGACGATTGGCATGTTGGTTTTCTCCTGGGCCTGGTGTCCGTCGCTGGCCCGTGTCGGGGCAGGGAGAGGCATCAGGTGTGGGGCTCACCAGACCCGCCAGGCGGCGGCTGCGCCGAAGGCGATGATCCACAAGGTGACAGAGACAAAGAGGGCGTAGGCAAAGCCGGATCCGGGCGGTGGGCGATCATTCATGTGGTCTGTTCCTCTGGCTAAGTGGGCGCGCGACAGTGCTTGGTCGTGAGTGGTGGGCTTGGTGTCGCGCGCCCCGGGCGGTAAGCGGTCAGGCGCTGGCGTGTGCGTTCAGCGCGTTGTCGGCGGCGGTCATCCAGTTGCGGGGCAGATCCTCGGGGCAGGTGCCGATTGCAGGGATCCCGTACACCCACGCCTCGAAAAGGCAGGGGCGCTTGTCGGTCAGCATTTCGGGCACGGTCCAGATGCCGCCGTTGTTGATGCACAGGTTCTTGAGCCCCAACAGGCGCGCATCCGGGCTGATTTTGCGCAGCAGCTGGACGGCTGTGTCCACGGCGTTGAAGTCGATGTGATGCTTGTCGTGCATGGGCAACCTCGAATGAAAAAAGGGCCGGGGGTTTGAACTCGGAGGAAATGCCCCCGGCCAGTTGAGAGCGCAGGTTTCAGCTGCGCTTGCTCAGGGAGTTATCGAATAGCTGTTCAGCCATGCGGGACCAGGTCACGATGGCGGCCTGTGTGTTCCGGCAAGGTGGTGTTTGCAGGCCATAGCAACGCACCACCGCGCCCTGGTCCGTTGTCTCGATGTCCGCAGGGCCGCTGGTGACAAGGCGCTGGCGCAGGTTTTCGCCCCGCACACTGCGATCCAGCCAAGTTCCGATGTCTCGGGCCAGCTGAAGCGCGCGCTGGTGGCGTCGTGCCGTCGCGGGGGTCATGCCTTTACTCCGTTCAACCGGTCACCTGTGCCGCCTGCCGTAGGCAATTCGCCTTTCAGAAACATGACCGCGGTGGCTGGGGATTGTGAGTTCCAGACGGCCTCAGTGATGGTTTCCGAACTCGGGTCGACTTGGGTCAAATCTGCAATGATAGCGGCTAGGCGATCGGTTTCGTTGATCATGGCCTGTGTGCATTGCAGCAACGCCAGGATGCGGGTTTCGGTTTCGCGATTTGGGATGAGATTGCTCATGACGGCACCTGATCGGTCAGGATCAGCGGGCGCGGGCCGGTCAGGCCGCGTTCACGCTTCATCTTTCTCACAATGGCGGCGATCCGGTTCAGCCGGGTGTGCGTGGGTGTTTCGATAAGGTGGTGCGGGGTGCTGATCCGTTCCAGGCGCTCTTTGTCGATGGGGTGCCCTTGATCCGCCTTGGCTTGCAGCCAAGCCCCGACGTTGACCGCTGGGTGGAATCCCTTTTGGGGGGTGGCGATAGTTTTGGCCGGCGAGCTTTTGTGTGCCTCATATGGCATTGGTCATTCTCCTTGGCATTTGGGAGAACCTAATGTCCGGTTTATCGGATAGTCAAGGGAAATGTATCCGGTATATCTGTTGCAACTATGAAGGCGAGAGGGACGTCTTGATTGAATTTCCCTAGGTTAGTGAAATCTTAACGCGAAATTCGTAACGGGAATCAGGATCAATCGGTATGCAAGTTGTTCAGTCTGGGCTTTGCTTAGGTAAGTTATGTGAGTATTTGGGGGGCTACGGATTAGAGATCGAAGAGATCTCGGATGTCAGCGAAATCCCCAACCTGGTGAAGGCGGCACAGAAGCCATACCTGACACCGCTCAGTTCGCCGGAGTTCAACGATTTCACTTGGTCAAATTCGATTTGGTTGGTCGCAAAGCGGGCCGGTCAGCCAGTGTACCTAGGGTGCGCACGATTGGAGGATATCGGTGGGGAGCCGATAGAGAGCTACTGGTCTAGAACCTTTTCAAGAGCCTATGGGCACGGTTTTACAAAGCAAATCATTGGCAACGTTCGGCCAGAGATAACAAGAAACCTCAAGGGGCGTTTGGTATACTTCGGGGATCTGTTTGTCTGCGAAACGGAACGTGGGTCTAGGAATAAATTACGCGCATTCATTGCAATTGGACAATTGGCGGCTGTGCTGAAATGGAATCCCGATTGGATTTACTGCTTTGTTAGAAAAAGAGATATCATGCGTGGTGCGTCCGCGCTCTATGGATTTAACCGCAATTTTGGCCCTCCCTTTGATTGGGTTGGAACACCGCCTGCGCCGCGTGATCGCTCTGAGTGGCTGGTGGGGGTGTCCCGCGAGGATCTGCCGGTGTTCTTGAATGAGACGACACAAGAGGTTGTCGAGTTGAAAGGTTGTTCGTCAGACAACGAGAAAGCTAAAGTTTAGAATGCTGGCCTTGTTATCCTTGTCCGCTACGCGAAGCAGGGTGCGAATGAAGTCCATTTTGACACGAACGGGATGATTGGGCATCTGAACATCCAGTGTTTCGAGTGTTGTTAAGGTGCCGTCTTCACCTGCTGTTCGGTATGCCTTTAACCAGCTTTCTTGTAGGTCAGGGGCGGGGACATCATCGAGAGCTGCTTGCAGAAGGGAGGTCGAGCTTTCACCCATGGTTAACGCTGAAAGGCTTTTCTGGCCGACCCTGATGACCTTTATTCCCTCACTGTCAATTCCAGGGACTTCGTATTGGTCGCAGCATTCCATCCATTGGGTGAACGCCTCGATCCGCCCGCCTGATTTGACATAGGTTCGCAAGAGTATGTCGGATGATGGTCCTTTGCGAGCTTCGAGTGACTGAGCGGACATGTTGTTACGGACATGATCAGAGAGATTGGACATCTCGCCTGGCTCTGCTTCTCGAATGGCAGGTGCGGAGTTCCCGGCTAGGTAGTCAAGGCTGACGTTCAGTAGTCGCGAAACCCGGGCCAATCCGAATATGCCTGGTCCTGTCTTGGAGATGTCCAAGGCATCGTCGCGCAGAATGTTGTAAACCGTCTTTTCGCCGAGCCCCGCGTCCTTGCTGAGTTTGAACACATTGTCCGCATAAAATTCGGAGTTGGAGATGGCGGATCGTAAGCGATCACGAAAGCCTCGCATGTCAAATGCCTTTCCTAAATTTAGGAAAGGAACATGATGGTCTTGACTGGGAAAATCAAGGCTTTGATAACTTAAGGTTGAGTATCTTCCTGATGTTGGGATCGTGTTTGAATGAAGATTTCATGTTTTATTAGTATCATGTTGCAAATGTCAGAGAGTGAGAAATCCGAAATCTATGAGCGCTTTACTCGGGATCGCGATCACCCAAAAGAGCAAGAATCCCGTCTCGGGCTTTCTCATCTCGGCCAATCATCTCAAGAAGACGCTTCGTCTGGGGGGAAACCTCCACGCCAAGGACGACGTACGAAAAACTGATATCGTTGGCAGCGCATATTGCCGCCAATTTGGCCACGGTCGGTTCCTGACCATCCTTAACAACCGAATGTACATAACCTGGTCCCAGGTTGGCATTCACAGAGGCCGCCCGCATGGTGATACCCTTGTGGTCGAGTTGCTCAACCAATCGAGCCCGAAGCCCGGAAATTTCGCTCAGTGTGTCCATGATCACAATATCCGATATGTCGGATAAAATGGCACGTCCTTTATTCCGGACATTGACTATCCGGTAAATCGGACATAACGATTGCGCCATGGCAAAATCAACAGGCACATGGCGAGCCCCCGCAAACACCGACACAGAGCGGCATGTCGATCAGCTGCTAAAGCGCATCGACTGCTTCTGTTCTGAGCGAGGCTGGTCCCACGGGTATTTCAGTAAGACTGCAGCTGGCGATATGACCGTTGTTGATCGCTTAAAGGCCAGCGGGCGTGTTACTGCCGCATTGATGTCTCGTATCGAGGCATATCTGGCAGCCCAGGAAACCGCGCAAGCCGAGGCAGCAGAATGATCTCGCGCAGGTTACTCTCTTCCATACGGAATAGCGGGCGGGGTGTTTTCACCTATGTACCGTCGTCGCAGGGCGCCATCCACGAATGCCAGTTTACGGCACTCACGTCTGGACCGCCCTCAAGCGTGGGCAAAGCTACTGCCTTGGAGCCCCGACACCCTCAATTTCATCCGCAGCAGACAAAAGGTGTTTCGCCAGACGTCGTGCGGTTGCTGGTGACATGCGTACCTGGTTGGCTTTCCGCGCTGAAACGCGTTGGCCCGGCTTTGCGCTCCCGCTTTCATAGAGGCGTAGCAAAATGACGGTGGCCTCTGGGAAGCTTAGTTCAAGTGTTCTGAAACTATCGACAAAAGTGGCCAGGGCTTTGCCTTCTTGGTCGACCAGCAGACCATCATCGGTCGTGTTGAATTCGTTTTCGGACATGTGTTTTCCAAATGTGATGGGTCTAGAAGGAAACCGGGCGACGGTGAGTGAGGTCGCCCGGTTGATTGTTGTCTTGGTGGTCAGGTGCCGATCATGCTTTGCGCATCAGTTCAAGAGCTTTGATGAGAGCTCTAGGGTGTGTCTTTTGATTGAAGACTTCACCGATGCGGTTGGCATTTGTTCCAAGCATTTGGACGATATCCGTGTAAGAAACGCCTTGCTGGTTCAAGACATGGGCTGTAACAGCCTCGTCAAAATTCAGCGCTTTGCGTTTGATTTTGATAACGTTCAGCAGAACACCTGTGATAGGGTGTTTGCGGACAGGGACGTAAGTCCCACGACCATAGGCCATAGAAGAACTCCTTTCATGGTCCTAGTGGCGACAGAGATATTTGGAAGTCTCTCTGTCGCCGGGTTAGGCAGCACTTGTTGTGAGGGCGCTGCTTGCTCAGCCGGGGTGGCGAATCGCCATCCCGGCGCACCAATCAATATCTTGGATGTGTGGTACCTCGGTCAACGAACACTTGATGTTGACTCTGCCTTTGCGCAAAGGAATCGCCCTTGTTTAGTGTCGTTTGAGCGCCAAACCCCAATACCTTGGGGTGAGGTCGCAAAAAACGCAGGTAGGACAATATCTCAAATTAGAAGTGCGGTTTCCACGGAGCCTGCTTGTCAAGTAAATTTTGGTGTTTCAATCCAATGTCAGCCAGGAAGGTTGAGTGTTGTCGCGCCGACGCTGCGGTCACAACCGAGCCCAAGACTTGCCGCTACCTCTGCAGGGGTGTTGATCAGAAAGCGGCTGAGGGTGTGCGAAATGCGCAGAGACACCTTTCGGGTGCGCGGCAACACTGGGCCTTTCCAAATCAGACCAGCGGGCAGCGGTTCCTTTCATTCCGTCCCTGGCCATACCGCAAAGGTACGTGGCCACCCGCATCTGCGATCTCCGACAATAGGGCTGTTGTGATGGGCAGTCTGCAAGCAGGTCGAGATCGGTTGGCCAAGGCAGAAAGTTGTTTGGTTGCGACCTGTACCCATCTGAGCCTTTTGGCCATACGTGACGAAAACTTCCAGATGTGGTTGCGGGTCATTCGAAACATCATGCCCGATTGCGAGGCGTGTAACCCCCGGATCGTTCCTCTCAAAGTGGCCGCTGATCGGTTGGCGAATGCAGCCCCAGGTGGGCCTCGCGACTTTGCCTATTCCCGTCTGTGTTTCGAGGTAAAGCAGTATTTCACCAACACTGCGGCTGATCACTATGAAGCGTGGCGCGAATTGGGAGCGAGACATGGCACGCGTCGAGGATGATCCCAGAGTGGCCGAAGCAAAGGCCCGTTCCGTGCCCGAGTTGGTTGATCGTTTAGAGATTGCCGGGCTGTCGCAGGTAAGTGGTGAATTGATTGGGCCATGCCCACTGTGCGGGGGCGATGATCGCTTCGGAATCAACCTGACAAGTAAAAGGTTTCAGTGTCGCCGGTGCGAGATCAAGGGGGGCGATACGATCGCCTTGGTCATGCAGGTTCTACGCAAGACGTTCCCGCAGGCGTTGACCTGGATCTGTGGAGATCTGCCACCTGATCTGTCCCCCGAAGAGCGTAGACGTCGCAAGGCGAAAGCTGAAGCCAGCCAAAAACGGACAGAAGATCAAGCTGAAAAGAAGCGGCAGGATGCCATCAAAGCAGCCAAGCGGATCTGGGAGCAGGGTGAGCCGCCGAGGGAGACACCAGTCGAGGCCTATCTGGTTGAATTTCGTGGTTTGAAGGGGGTGCTTGATGTAATTGGCAAGTCCCTGCGGTTTCACCCGGACCTACCGTACATGCAGATGCGTGACGGGGAATGGGTCGAGCTGCATCGCGGGCCAGCGATGTTGGCCGCAGTGCAATCTCCAGATGGCCACGGGCGGTGTGTGCATCGCACCTGGCTGGATCTGAACGAACCGGACGGCAAGTTGGTGCTTCGGGACAAGGACGGTGCGCCCTTGGTTGATGCCAACGGCAAGCGGCCAAAGGTCAAGAAGACTCTTGGATCCAAACAGGGTGGCGCCATCCGTCTGATCACCCCCAAAGTGACCGACACAATCATCATGGGGGAAGGTATCGAGACCACGCTTACGGCCTATGTCGCTGGGCCGCCCGAGCTGCGCGGCGCAGCCTTTTGGGCAGGCGTGGACTTGGGCAACATGGCTGGTCAGCCAGAGCGCATACCGGGCAAGAAATGGTCGAACCTGCCGAAATTGGATCAGACCAAACCAAGTTTTGTGCCGCCCGAGTGGGTGCGTCGCCTCATCTACATAAAGGATGGCGATTCCCAGCCCACTATGACGCAGGCCTATCTGGAACGCGGGCTGCATCGCGCGCGTTCCCTCCGACCGGGATTGGAAACGGCGATTGTTTCGCCGCCGTCAGGTTTGGATCTGAACGATGTCCTATTGGGCAAAACACCAAAAAATACGAGAATGAGGGCAGATCATGGACAGAGATCCTAATGTTGACGGCGTGCGTGCCGCCTTTGAAGGCATGCAGGTCATCGGGTCCGATATGCCAGAGGGGTTTACCCAAAATGACGCGCCATTGGCTTCCTCGGTCGGTGGGGACCCCGCAGCTGATGAACCGGATTTTGATGGGCCAAAGCTGGTCGATGGCGATGAGAAAGAGCCGATCTTGCCGCGTGGCTTTCCAGTTCAGCCTTTGGGTATGTCGGGTGGACGCTTTCATTTCCTGACAGCGCGCGGGGAAAAGGTCGAGCTGACTGCAGGATCAATGACGAATAGGGCCAATCTGGTGGCCTTGGTCACGGGGGTTCCTGGCGATCTCGAACATCTGGCTGCAATTGCCCCGCCTGTTCGGCGCGACATAGGGTTCAACGCACCCAAGGCCGCTGACGTATTGATGCGGGCTTGCAGCGCTCTGCCTCTGTTCGACGGTGATATGCCGATCCGGCACACGGGCACATGGCGGGCCAGCACGTCCCATCCCGTTGTTCATTTGGGTGAAAGCCTGTGGGCAGGTGAAAAAGAACGTCGCGACGGCCGACGCGTCGCAGGTGCGCTCTATCCCGCAGTGCCCTCTCGCCAAGCTCCGTCGCATGAATTGTGTACGGCCAGTGACTTGGAATGGATCAGAGATCGCATTCAAAGGTTCTGGAATTGGGGTAGCCCGGACAACGCGGACATTCTGATTGGGTGGATCGGACAGGCCGCATTGGGGCAATACCCGTCGTGGCGTACACACTGTTACATCAAAGGGAAGCACGGCTCGGGAAAGTCCACCCTGCTGAAAGTCGTGTCGGACCTGTTGGGGGGCATGTCTCTTGGCGTGCTGAACTCAACCAGTGCAGCAGCCTTGCGTCAAACGACGAACCGGATGGCAGTCGCGCGCATTATTGATGAGGCCGAAGGGTCCAGCGTGATCGAAGAAGTTATCGCGACGTTTCGGCTGATGTCGAACGCCGAAGGTGCGCAGGTGTCAAAGGGGACGGCGGATCATGCTGGTATCAAGTTTCAAGTCTACGGCGCTGGTCTATTGGCCTCGATCATTCCCGGTGGCATGACTCCGCAGGACCTGAGCAGGTTTGTTGTTTTGCCGCTTGGCGCGCGTGAGCGCGTCGAAAACCCCGAAGATCAAGCCATGCTGTTGGCCGAACTAGAGGGTGACGCCAAAGCACTCGGCCCCAAGGTGTGGGCGCGGATGTTGTCACTAGCCCCAGATCGTTGGGACGCCAGTTTTCGGATCTACAACAGTCTCGTTCAAGGATTGGGTGGGGACGCCCGCGCGGGTGATACTATCGGTGCCATCCTGACAGGGTGGGATCTAATGCTCTTTGACGCGCCTTTGATTTGCCCCGCCTCGGGGGAAGCGCAGCGCGATCGCATGTCTCGTGCAAGGGATATTGCCACACCATTGGTTGCCCAAGCCAAGAGAGCAGAGGAAGAAGGTGAGGCGGAACGCTTCCTGCGGATCTATCTTGGGACCTACATCAACAAGGATCACGGCGGGGCCATCACCGTGGCCGAAGTCATCGAGAAGATGCAAAAGGCCGGTGACGATTACGATAGCAATTTGCTTGGGCGCTTGGCTGGGCGGCTGTTGCCGGGGCCAGAGGGGCGGCGCGATCTGTTCATTGCCAATGGTGCGAACCCACAGCTCAACCGCGCTATGGCGGGGACCAGGTGGCGCGAGGGCGCGCATATCGACGCCTTGGATACGCATGAAGAGATCACCAAGCCCGATAAGCCTGTCCGCGTGGCTGGCAGGCCGATGAGGGGGCGCATCATCCCCGCGCGTTTCCTTCCGGGATATAACCCTGACCCTGCCAAGGGTGGGGGCGAAACAGATGACGATTGAGCCAGATATCGTAACGAATTGAGGTCAACCGTAACGCAAGAGGTAACGGGCGTAAGTTCATGAAAAGAATTCATAAAGCTGGAATATTCAGCGCGTTGTTACGCTGTAACGCTCATCAGAGCGCCCCACAGGCCTGTGTGCCTGTGTGTGCAGTATCACTTCTGAGCGTAACACTGTTTCACTCTCTCCAATTAAAGAGAAATATATATATAAAACAGTGGCTTGGTGGCGTGACAGTGGCCGTAACGCTGGCGTTACGATTTGGCGGTGATCGTAACGGGGTGAAAACATGGGCAGTTTAAGTAAGTCCGCGGTGCGGTGGCGTCCGGTGCATGCAACTGGGCAGATCGAGATCGATATAAGGGGGTTGATCGAGTGGGCGTTTCAGACTGAGAAAGCCCAACTGGAGTTTCCAGAGGACGGTATGCGGGCCCATGGCTTTGGCTACACATCGTCCACCGCTGCGATTATCGAACATGAACGGCTTGGCTGTCGGATTGACGGTGGCGGGACTTCGAGCTGCCATCCAGACGCGGATCAGGTCGCGGCCTTTGTTTCTGGGCTTTCTGTCGGGCACGGCGGTCGCAAGATGGCGGTTTGGGTTGCTGAGTTGGCTCGCGCGGGGCGTGCGCCGGATTGGATGAGGGACAGCCAGCCAAGATTTTTTCCGGCTGATGTTCACACCAACCGGCACGGTCGCCGAGCAAAGACTGAGGATGCGGCATCCTTGGGGGATGGTGGCTGGAAACCACAACCCCGGCGCAATAGGAAGCAGGTCATTGTGCATGACAAAGTCCTTTATTGCCCAGTGGTTTGCCGTCCGATGCCATCGGACATCGCTCGGGCGCGTCGTGCATACACTGCGTGGTGTTTGGCGCTGGCCGACATTCATTCAGCGGTTCGCGCCTATGGCCGATTGGTCAAGTTTGAACTCTTGCCGGATCTGCCTGATCCAAGGCCCTGGCTAAAGCTCGATTAAATTTAGTTCTTGACCGGCTAAACTCTAGGGGGATAGACACGTTACCAACTTCCGAATTGCGCCCGGGGCAGAGATGCCGCCGGGCGTTTTCGTTTCCGAATGCCAGAGCGCGCCCGTCGACAGGCGCGGATCACATTGGTCAGCTGCAGCGACGGGGCGGCTGGCGAACTTGCTAACAGATTGAAATCACGGGTCCTTCCCAGCGTGCCGACCGTATACGGGGCGGCTAAGCGCATGTGTTTTTGTCTGCTAAACCAAATGGAAAGCCTAAACTAAACTAAACATGAACATCGTAACCGCGTCCGAGCTGGCAAAGCTCTTGGAGAAATCACCCGGCCGGATCAGCCAAATGGTATCGGCGGGACAACTGGATGGGTGTTTCACTGGCAAGGGGCGTGCGCGCCGGTTCGATGTAAGCAAGGTCAAAGCCGCCTTGGGGCAAAGGTTGGATCCGGGGCAGATGTTGGGCAATGGTGCTGGGACCAAAGCAGCGCTGGATGCGATGGATGATCAGCCTGCCGAGTTGCAGCTGACAGAACAGCGGTCGAAGCCTTCGGGCGCCACAAAGCTCAAAGATGACGATCCTGATGGTTACAACCTGGCTCGAACGGCCAAGGCCACGGAAGAGGCGCGCAAACTGCGGCGCCAGAATGCTGAGGCCGAGGGGCTTTATGTGTTGGCCTCGGAGGTTGAGCTGGAAGTCAAGCGGGTGATCTCGCAAGAGATCGCCGAATTTGAGCAGGTCATGCGGGTTGGGGCCCGCGCGATCGCAGATGAGTTCGGCGTGGATTTCAAATCCGCGCGTAAGACCCTGATCGAAACGTGGCGCGCGCATCGCGCCAAGAGATCGGGCGTACTGGCGGAGGCTGCGACCTCGGCCAAGTTGAACGAAACCGAAAAAGAACAGGATATCTGATGGGTTTCCTTACCTCGGCAGCTGGTGTTGTCGGGCTTGCTGTGTCGCAGGCCATGGCACCGCCGCCGCCCCCTGACATTACGCGTTGGTGTGAAGACAACATTGTCTTTGACGCTCGTTCGCCGATGCCTGGCCCGTTCGATATCGAGCGTTTCGCTTTCCTCAAGGAAATCCATGAAGTTCAGTCGCCGGAGCACCCATGCCGTGAAGTCTCGATTAAGGGGTCGGCTCAGTGGGGCAAGACGGTTTCGATTATCCAGCCAACGCTCGGAGCCTGGCACGGTAGCACGGCGCTCGACAGTCTGGTGGTCCATCCGACAATGTCGGCGGCGACCGAATGGGTCGACAACAAGTGGAAACCCATGCGCCGCCAGGCGCCGGATCTCAAACGGGTCTTTGGTGATGGGCTTGGTGGTGGCGAGAACCGAGATCAGAAGTTCAATCAGGAAACGGTTGCCCGTGATGGCAGCCTGAAAGTTGCGTCTGCCGGATCCCCGGCTGATCTGACTGGCACGTCGCGCCGTTTGGTCATCCTGGATGACCTCTCCAAGTTTGAGATGACGGACAAGGGCGATCCAGAGGCCCTGGCGGAGAGTCGTGCCAGTGGATTCGAAGACGCAAAGATTGTTCGCGTTTCCACTCCGCTGATCAAAGGCACATGTCGCATCAGCCGGGCGTATGATCGCAGCGACAAGCGGGTCTTCGAAGTGCCTTGCCCGCATTGCGCAACATATGCGCCTCTGGAGTGGGACAACTTCGTGGCCAACATCGATCCGGAGAACCTGGAAAAGGCGCACTTCACCTGCAATTCCTGTCAGGGGAAGATCGAGCACAAGCACAAAGAGGCGATTGTTGCCAAGGGTCGCTGGCGTGCAACCAATCCCAAGGGCGATCATCCGGGGTTCTTTCTGTGGCGCGCCTATGCACCGATGCGGGATTGGGCGTCCATTGCCAAAGACTATGCGCGCGTCATGGGATGGACCAAGACGACAGGAACGGCCAGCAAAGAGGACCACAAGCAGGCCGTCGAAGCCGAGACCGAGCAGACGTTTTTTAATGACGTGCTGGGGCTGGACTATGAGCAGGCCTCGGGCGGACCGGACTGGGAAGAACTGCGCAATCGGGTCGAAGGTGCAGATGAGATCGAAGGTGGGTTGAAACCGCTGCCGGTTGGCGTGTTGCCTGCAACCGGGTTCATCTTTGTTGCGGGCGTCGACTGCCAGGACGATCGAACAGAAGTTCATTTCAAGGCATTCGCTCGAAACCACCAACGCTATACGGTTCATTACAAAATCATCCCGCACCATATCAGCACGACGGAATGCCAGCAGACGCTGAATGCCTATTTGAACCAGGAATGGCGAACGGAACTGGGCCACAAGGTCAAGCTTGACGCCATGGCCATCGACGGGGGCACCTATACGGATGATGTCTGGGCATGGGCTAAGAAGCATCCATGGTCCCGCGTGATCATCGTCAAGGGTGGGCGCAGTGACACCGGCCCACTGTTGCAGCCTATGAAGTTCGAACGCCGCAACGATGGTAAGGCCAAGCGCAAACAGAAGCGGGCCTTCATTCTCAACGTCTCATCCATGAAGGGGCAGCTCTATAAATGGGTAGAGCAAGAGGATCCCATGGAGCGGGGTTATTGCCACTTTGCCAAGGGGCTTGGCGATGAGTTCTATCGTCAGTTTGTGTCCGAGGTTCGAGTGTTGACCAAAACGCGCTCGGGCGTGGTGACCGCCAAATGGGAATTGGTTGAGCCGTCTCGCCGCAACGAAGTCTTGGATACCGAAATCTATGCTGAGGCCGTTGCGCGTCGCAAAGGGTGGGCTTCGTTCACTGATGCGCAATGGGACAATCTTGAAGCTGAACGGGGCCAACCGGCACCAGATGCGCAAGGCGACCTGTTTGATGCAGAGGTGCATGTGCCAACGGCGCCTGCAGCACCAAAGTCGGCAGAAAAGCCGCTAACACTCTCGGAGGTTCTGGCAGGCAATGACTGACACGGCGGTACTTGAGCAACGCCTGACCTCAGCTGAGGAAGCGCTGCACAAACTGATGACGGGAACGCAGGTTGTTTCGGTCGACTATGATGGCGCGGCGACCACCTTTTCAAAGGCCAGTGAGGTCCAGCTGCGTCGATACATTCGAGAGTTGCAGCGCAAGCTCGGCAAACCGTCGAGCGGTCGATCGTCCCGGAGGGTTGCGTTTTGAATAAGCCAGCAGCTCGGATTCGCCCGGGGTCGGTTCGGCTCAAGCCAGAAGCGATGCGGGATGCCGTTTTTGGTGCCACCGCGCCTTATGTTGCTGGTGATCTTGCCGTGGATACGATGCAAGGTTTTCAGCCATCGCGCATGGCACCTGATGCTGAGATCGGCCAAGGGCGGGACAAGATCACAGCGCGAGCGCGAGATCTCGCGCGCAACAATGGTTGGGCTGCCGGTGCGGTGTCCAAAGAAGTCGACAGCATCATTGGCGGCAACTTTCGCCCGTTCTGCAAGCCAGACTGGCGGGCGCTTGGGTTGGATCCGGTTTGGGCGCAAGAGTTCAAGGAAGAAGTTCAAGCCAAATGGCGCAACTATGCCGAAGATCCGCGTAAACTGGCGGATACGACGCGCAGTCAAACTGTGTCCCAGCTGTTCGGCACGGCCTATCGTGGATATCTGATCGAAGGTGAAGCGCTGGGGTTGGTGAATTGGCGTCGGAAACGGCCCACGCACACGTGTTTGCGTCTGGTGGATCCTGACTTGCTCAGCAATCCCTATGACCATCCGGACACGCCTTTTCTGCGGGGTGGGATCAACTTGTCCCGCGACGGGGTCGCTCTGGCCTACAATTTCCGTCAGTCGCATCCAAATACCAATCACACGGGATTCGACAGCCTGGACTGGAAACGGATCCGGCGTGAGTTGCCGACTGGTCGGCCGCAGGTGATCCACTTCTTTGACAAGCTGCGGGATGGCCAAACTCGGGGCGTGTCGCGCATGGCGCCGATTATCGAGCGGCTGCGAATGGAGGATCATTATTCCAAGGTCGAGCTGCAGGCAGCGGTGATCAATGCGGTTTTGGCTGCTTTCATCAAGTCCCCTATGGGGCCCGAGGCCATGGATGACATGTTCGGAGGGGATACCGAGGCGGCGAGCGCCTTCCTCGGGATGCAGGCTGAGCGCGGCAAATTCTACGACAAGAACAAGATCCGCTTAGGTGGATCCCAGGTCACCATGCTCTATCCCAATGATGAGATTGGAATGGTGCAAACGGCGCGACCAGCGGCACAGTTTGCCGAGTTCGAGGCCGCGGTGTTGCGCAATATCGCCAGCGGTTTGGGGATCTCCTATGAGCAGCTGGCCAGTGACTGGTCAAAGACCAACTATTCCAGCGCACGGGCGGCCATGATCGAGATCTGGCGCGGGTGGACCAATCGTCGGATCGCTTTTGCGCAGAACTTCTGTCAGCCGTTCTTCATGGCCTGGCTGGAAGAGATGGTGATCGACGGTCACATCAAATTGCCCAGCAGGGCACCAGATTTCTATGAAAACTGGGTGGCCTATACCCGGGCAAAGTGGATCGGCCCGGGCAAAGGGTTTGTTGATCCGGTCAAGGAAGCACAGGCCTCGGCCATGCGTGTGGCTCTTGGCATGTCGACGCTCGAAGAAGAAGCCGCCGAGCTGACGGGATCCGATTTCGGTGACAACATCGTCCAGATCAAGGCCGAGATTGAGATGATGCCCGACAACGTTCTGCATCCGATGCAGGAAAGTTTCGCGAAACTGCTGGGGCACAACGCTGGCCCGGTCATGTCGCCAGAGGACTGATCACATGAAATATCCGGAAATTGCGCAGCGTGTGTTTCACACGCCGCTTCTTGTTGCGCCGTCGAAGGCCGCGGCCTTTGTGCGTGGCCTGGGTCCGCGGATCACGGGTTCAGGCTCGATCGAGATTGACGGATTTGACCCAGAGGCCGACGCAGGACCGTCGAACAAACCCTATGCGTCCCTTCTGGATGATCGGCTTGGCGCCGAGATCCGCGCAGGTCAGCGGGATGCCTACCGGATGATTGACGGTGTCGCTGTCATTCCGGTGACCGGTGCGCTTATCCATCGGGGTGCCTGGGTGGGCAGCTTCTCGGGTGAGACCACCTATGAGGGGATCGGGGCGCAGATTGACGCCGCGGTCGAAGATCGATCCGTGCGGGGTATCGCGCTGGAGATTGACAGCCACGGTGGTGAAGTTGCGGGGTGTTTTGATCTGGCCGACCGGATCCGCGCCGCCAGATCAGCCAAGCCTGTTCATGCCTTCATCTGTGATCATTCCTATTCCGCGGCCTTTGCGTTGGCTTCGCAGGCCGATCACGTGGTGATCCCGCGGGCCGGGGGCGCGGGTTCGATTGGGGTGATCTGTCTGCACATGGATCGCAGCGCGCAGCTTGAAGCCTTGGGCTTGACCGTTTCGGTGATTTCCGCCGGCGAAAGAAAAGGCGACGCAAACCCTTATGAGCCGCTGCCTGACGGCGTGCGCGACAGGTTGCAGGGCGAAATGGAGCATCTGCGCCAGATTTTTGCCGAGACCGTCAGCGAGGGCCGCGGGGGTCGCATGGATGTCCAGCAGGTGCTGGACACCGAGGCCGGGTGCTTCCTGGGGCAAGAGGCTGTCGATCGGGGCCTTGCTGATGAAGTGGGGAGCCCTCGTGAAGCATTCGAGCGTTTTGTCGCTCAGATCAACGGGCAGGCCGGATCCTCGCCCATCATGACAACCAGTGAAGGGAAGAAACCCATGAGCACTTTGAAAAAGGGCAAAGCGGGCGGCAAGGTTGCGGCCTCATCCGACCAGGTGGAAACGCCAGAGGCCGAAGACGAAAATCTGGATGCAAATGCAGATGTACCTGAAGGGACCGAAGCAGAAGATGCCGCGCCCGAAGGGGGTGATGGGCCTGAGGAAAACGTCGATGACAATGTCGAAGGTGACCCCGATGGCGGATCTGACGGTGATGGGGCCGAGGCGTCCGCGATCGACAGCGATCCGCTGAAACGTGCCCAGGCCATCCTCGACTGTCCGGAAGCCGAGGGCCGCGAAGAGTTGGCCAAAGAGCTGGCGTTCAATCAGAACATGCCGCTGGCTTCGGCCAAGTCGCTCTTGAGCAAGGCGCCAAAGGGACAGGTCGCAGGGTCGCTGAGCACGCAGATGCAGGAATACGCGTCGGAGAGCGACATCGATACCCCGCCGGGCGGGCAGGCCCCGACCAACCCCGTGAAGGAAGCCGTTCGCAAGATGAACGGCAAGTGATCCCTCACGGGGTCCTCTGACACACATCCATTGAAACAGAACTGGAGATCAAAATGCCCCCTGTACTGACTGAAGGCAAAACCCCTGGCGATTGGCTGATGTATGAAGCCCCCAGCCACTATTCCCGCGAAAGTGAGATCATCACCGGCGGCAACTATGAATCTGGCACGGTTCTGGGTCGCATCACTGCTGACAAGAAACTGACCGTCTGTGATCCGGGCGCAAGCGACGGATCAGAGGTGGCAGTCTCGGTCCTGCATACTGGTGTCGATGCCAGCACCACAGATGCGCCCGGCCTTACCATCGCCCGCCACGCTCAGGTGTCCCGCATGGGGCTGACCTTCGGGGCGGGTTTTACCACGACGGCACAGCGTGACGCCGCCGTCGAGCAGCTGAAATCCAAAGGCATCGTCGCGATCTGATCGCCGGTTCCACCACCCCTTAGCGACCCTGTTTCGGGGTTGTTTCTTAGCTGAGAAAGGAGCCTTTCATGGCCCATATCGATATCTTTAAAGGTGACGCCTTCCGGGTCATTGAAATGTCCGAAGCCGTTAACGAAATCCCGATCCAGTGGGGCCGTGTTGGCGAACTGGGCATCTTTACTCCCAAGCCCATCCGCGGGACTACGTTCTCGATCGAGAACAAGGGCGGGGTGCTTCAGCTGATCAGCTCGTCGGAACGCGGCACGTCGTTGCCCGCTGGCGAGCGGCCGAAACGCAAATTGCGCCCCTTCGAGACCGAGCGCTTCGGTTTGAAATCCACAATTACCGCAAGCGATGTTGACGGGATTCGGGCCTTTGGTTCGGAAAGCGAGCTGGTTCAAGTTGCTGGCGAGGTCGCGGAACGGCAAACCACACTTCGAGGGTCCGTTGACATCACGCGCGAATATCTGCGGTGCGGTGCTTTGCAAGGGATCGTGATGGATGCGGACGGCTCCGAAATCCTCGACCTTTATGATGCCTTTGGGATCACCCGCAAAGAGGTGAATTTCGAGCTGGGCACGGCGTCAACAGAGCTGGGCAGCAAGGCCGAAGAGGTTGTGGATTATGTGCGCACCCATCTGTTGGGTGACGTTATGACAGGCGCGCGGGCCTTGTGTGGTCCCGACTTCTGGAATGGGCTGATGGCACATGACGATTTCCGTGCTCGGTTCCGTTATTTCGAGAACAACCGTGGCGCGGATCCCGAGCGTACCAATGTTTCGGGCGGCTTCGAATGGAAGAATATCATTTGGGAGAAGTACCTGGCCGAGGCTCCGGTCCCTCAGGAGGATGGATCCGCGATCGTCCGTCGGTTCGTCCCGTCCGATGAGGCTGTTTTCTTCCCGGAAGGAACGCGTCAGACGTTCAGGGATTTCAACGGGTCTGCTGATTATATGCCGATGGTCAACCAGCCGGGTCAGCCGTTCTATTCTGCTGTCTTCCCGGATGTACAGCAAAGCCGTTTTGTTGATGTCGAAGTGATGATGCAGACCCTTCCGATGTGCCTGCGTCCTGGCGCGCTGGTGCGTGGTCGCTTCTAAGAACCCGCGTCACAGCTGAATTGAAACGCAACCGGCGCAGATCTGCGCCGGTTCATCTTTTTCTGAGAGGGCATCATGAGCCAATCACCGAAAACAAAGTTCGTCTTTCTGACTGAGCTGCACCGCTTTGATCTGAACAAAACCGAGTCGCGGACGTTCCCTGCTGGCTGGACCGGGGAAGTTGCTGCCGACATCGCTAAATCGATTGACGCCGCAGACAAAGGCCTGGTCGCGGACACTGCAGAGGAACTGAAATCTCTAAAAGAAGGCAAGAAGCCCGCCAAACGCACGCGCAAGGCGGCCGCCAAAACCAATTCCCAGGCGAAGCAGAAAACCGCAACCAAATCGAACACGGCGAAGGTTCCGAATTCCGACAACGCCAATGGCGGCGATCCCAGCGAGACGCCGGGGGCAGGGGATCCGGGCGGCCAAACGGGTGACGGTAAGGACGGCACCAACGGGAGCGAGCCAAGCGGATCGACGGGTGCAGGAGATCCGGGAAGCCAAGCGGGTAACGGTGCAACCGATCCCGACGGCACCGCGGGCAATGACACGGTGACTGCAACCGAATGAGTTTTGCTGCGCAACAAGGCATCGACGCTGTCTTTGACACACTGGGCGTGGAGGCACGTCTGGATCCCGATGGCGTCGATCGGGGCGTGATGCTGCTGCCTTCGCAAGGGGACGAAGAGGCCCGGTTCAGCAGCGTCGATATCATTGATGCGTCAGGTGTCTTTGAGGTGCGCAAAGCGGATTGGGCCGGGTTTTCGGATGGTGCCATTGTGATGGTCGGCAGTGAACGCCGCAAAGTGCAGTCGCACCGTGTGCTGGATCGTCGCCGTCTGAAGGTGGTTTTGAATACGGTTTTGGTGGACTGATGCGGATCCTGGCGGCGGCAAGCGGCAATCTTGAAGAGTACATGGCTGAAGAGCTGGAGCTTGCGACGCTGGCCGTTACAGAGGGCGTCGCAACGACGCTCAACCGGACCAAAGTTGCCTTGCAGCGGGACACAATCAATGGAGGGCTTGGCCGTCGCCTTGCTAAGTCCTGGAAGTCGACCCTGTACCCCAAGCGCGGTGCCTCTTTGGGGGCCGCGGGGACGGTTCACACGAAGGCGCCGGTTCTGGTTCGGGCTTTTGAGGACGGTGCTTTGATCAGATCCGCGGATGGGTTCTGGCTGGCCATCCCAACCGACTCGGCGCCCAAACTTGGGATGGGGCGTAAACGCATCAATCCCTCGAATTTTCCCGAACATCGTTTGGGACCGCTGCGTTTTGTCTACCGCCCGAGCGGGGTGTCTTTGCTGGTGGTTGACAATCAACGGCTCACCAAGCGCGGCACCTATGCAAAATCACGCAGCAAAAGGGCTCTTGCGACCGGAAACGGACTGTCCACCGTGCCGATGTTCTTTCTGGTGCGGCAGGCGCGGCTCAAGCGCAGGCTGAACAGTAAGTCGGTGGCGGATCATCAGATGGGCTACATCGCCCAGGACACGGATGCGGCTTTCGCCCGCCTTGGAACCAGAAAGTCACGCTGATGGCATCCCGTCACGAAGCTATCGCTCTGGCACTGATTGCGGTGCTGGAGCCCTTGGACGTGCATGTCACGCGCACCCTTGAACTGCCGCGCAACTGCCCCAAGCCGGGGCTGGCAAATGTCGTGCTTGGGGATCCCGAAGAGGTGGATTATCAGCTCGGTGTCAACATTCGCGAATGGGCCCGCGGCTTTTCGATCGAGGTCATTGTCCAGCATCATGACGCGGATGCGCGCTTGGCCCTGTTGGATGATGTGTTGGTCGCGATCGGGGACAGGCTTCTAGAGGAAACGCTTGGCGGGCTGATTGATCATCTGGAGGTCGGCCCGCCAGTGAGTGCCGAAACCATTCCGATGGAAGGTGCTGCGTCCCTGTGTGGCGCAGTTATCGAGGTCACCCTTTTTTACGAAACTTCAAAAAACACAATGGAGATCCAGTCATGAGCAATGCACGTGGCGATGAAGCCAAACTGTTGGTTCGCACTCAGGCGGCCTTTGGTGCAGCTGAGGCCGCAGGGGCGGGGAAATTCCTGCATCTGCCGTTCTACAACTACAACGTGAACCCCTCAGCTGAAGTCAACGAAGACGAAGCGATCTATGGTGACGCATTCCCCGGCGATTCCGTCGACGGGTTGCGCGCCCTGGGCGGCAGCATGGTGGTTCCCATCGGGTTGAATTCCATTGGTTGGCACCTGCAGGCCTTGCTCGGCGCGCCGGTCACCACCGAAGTCCAGTCCGGGGAATATCAGCATGTCTTTTCCGCTACTGGGCAGCCAACCATCCCCTTGTTGACCCATGGGATCACGCATTCGCGCCGGGATATCCACTTTGTGCAAGACAGTCTTGCTTATGCCGGCATGGATATCAACGCACGCAAGAACAGCGAACGGGTGCGGGCGACCTTCAACCTGATCGGTCGTGAAGAAGAGACAGCAAACGCCACTCTGGACAGCACGCCGATTGTCTATGCAACCGACCCCAAGCCGGTTGGATATGTCGGAACGGCTGAGATTGACGGTGTTGGGGTCGCCGGTCTGACTGGGGTGAACATGTCGCTCACAAAAGGTATCGAGGCCGATCAGGAAACAATGAGCGGTCAGGCCACAGCATCAAGCATTGATCAGGGTATGTGGGGGCTGACGGGCAGCCTGGATGCCCGGTTCCGCGATCGTGACCTCTACGACAAGGCCAACTCTGGCGAGGCATTTGCCTTGAAACAGGTTTGGAGCCTTGGGGCGAAATACTCGTTGGAGATCCTGAAGCCGAATGTGCGCCTTGAGCGTACAGGTCTGCCCATCGACGGGCGGGGGATCATCAGCTCCAGCTACAGTTTCCGCGCGAACCGGCCCGCGATTGGGCAGAACCTTGTGACCGTGACCCTTCGGAATGAGGTCGCGGACTACAACAACCCGGCCTGATTGAAGATGGTGTTGAGATTGGGTCGAGGCATCGGTGTCCCGCGGGAACTGCCCGTGGGATACGGTGTCTCGTTTCTTGTTCGCGGTTTTTCTTATGCCGAGTTCAAGGAAGTTGAGTCCGCGGCGCAGCGCATTGCGCGTGAACAGGCGCCAATGTCCGAGCAGGCCGAGCTTGATAGCATGGATGACGAGGACATTTCACCGGAAACAGAGGATGCGGTGAAGGGGCGCTATGCCCATGCGCTGTTGCTGCTGATCCTGCTTAAATTCGGGACCGGCTGGCGTGGTGTCGTGCTTGCGCCAGAAGGTGAAGGCGAGGTTGTGGATCCGGACGCGGAAGAGATTGAGGCGCCGTTTGTCAAACCTCGTATCGAGGACTTTCTAGAGCAGTTTCCGGGGGCGGCTTTGTCGCTGCAGCAGCAGTTGCTGACCCCTTATCAAGCGGTATCGCTTGAGGGAAAAGGCTCCGCGCCCTCGCAAAGTACCGGTATTCCGGCGGGCTGAAGCACTGTGCCGGGTGTGCTGAGGCACCTGGTTTCGGATGCGCGAAATTTGGCGGCGAGGGCGCTTGCCAGGAAGATGTACAGCGACCCCGATCCATAGAGGGTCGCTTGTTTGCCGAGAATGCCCAGATCCTGCGTTTGCAGCTGCGCATGGGGCCGAGCGGACCAGTTGGGCTTGATGCCCGGTCGTGCTTGGCCCTGTTGGGTGCGCTCGGATATCCAGAAACGTTTGCCTCTTTGTTCCTGCCCTTTTGGGAGGCCGGGATGATGGAGGCCTATGAAGAACAAAGGCCAGATCCAGAGACATGAGTAAGAAGTCGCAGAGCTATGTGCTCCGTCTGAGCGCTGAAGGGCGCAAACAGTTGGAGCGTGATCTGATGGCCCTCGGTGTGTCGGGGGAGAAGTCCCTGAAGTCGATCCAGAAGGCGGCAAAGCCTGCGAGTGACGGGCTGAAAAAGACGGACAAGGCGGCGCGGGGCGTGAAGGATGCCCTGCGCTCGGTTTCGCAAGAGGTCCCGGCCATGCAGCGTCTGGGGCGCTTCCTTGGCACGACTGCGCTGGTCGGTGGTTTGGTCGCCTTTGGCCGGACCTCGCTTGATGTTGCCCGGATCTACCAGGCGTCGATGAAGCGGGTGCAGGGGGTTCTCCGGGCCACTGAGGGGCAGATGGCGCTTTTGGATGCCAAGGCCCGGGAACTTGGCGCGACAACGGCGTTCACGGCCTCACAGGCCGCCGACGGGATCGAAACGCTGGCCAAGAATGGCCTGTCAGTTCAGCAGATCCTGGACGGGGCGCTTGACGCCACCTTGGCGATGGCCTCGGCTCTGGGGGCCGAACTGGCGCCGTCTGCGGATCTGGTCACGGACCTGATGTTGCAGTTCAAGCTGGAGGCAGAAGAGCTGCCGCGCATTGCGGATGCTGTCACCGGCGCGGCTCTGAATTCCAAGTTCGGTTTCGATGATCTGCGTCTCGCCATCGGCCAGGCTGGCGGTGTGGCTGGCAAGTTTGGGGTCGAGCTGGATGAATTCCTGACCTCCCTAGCTGCAACTTCATCGGCTTTTGCGTCCGGTTCGGATGCAGGCACCAGCTACAAAAACTTCCTGGCCCGTCTTGTTCCGCAGGGCAAGCAGGCAAAACAGGCCATGGATGAATTGGGCCTGCAGTTCTTCGACAATGAAGGCAAAATGAAGTCTATGGCCGAAGTCGCCGAAGAGCTGCGAAACGGTGTTGCTGGTCTATCGGAAGAGGCGCGCAACAGCGCACTGCAAACAATTTTTGGGACCGATGCGATCCGTACAGCGCTGGCTCTGGCGGACATCGGAGGCGACGGGTTCCGGGATCTCGCAGAAGGTTTGAAAGACGTATCGGCGCAGGAACAGGCCGAGGTACGCTTGCAGGGTCTGGATGGGGCTCTGAAAGAGGTGGCCGCAGCCTGGGAGGCCCTGCAGCTTGAGGCCGCGCAGAACGGTGGGTTGGATGTTGCAGAGGCGAAGGTCGACCGTTTGACAGACGCGTTGCGCTATCTGGCCGAGAACTTCCCAATGGTCGAAGAGGCGGCCAGCCGCGTCGCGCAGGCGCTGGTTGTTGTGCTTGTCGGGCGCGGGATCAAGTTGGCTGTGGCGCAAGCTGTCGCTATGCGCGCCGCCTACATCGAGTTGGCAACGCAGGTCACGGGTGTGGGGACATCGGCGTCTCGGGCGGTGGGACCGCTTACGCGCCTCGGTCTGGCAGGTCGCGCTTTGACCGGTGTTTTGGGTGGGCCCTTGAGCCTGGCAATCACTGCTGCATCGTTGGTGGCCCTGGGATTGGATGCGGACAAGGCGTCAGACGCCATTGGCAATTCCGAATTGGCGGCAAGTGATGGGGCTGCAGCAATTGAAGCCTATGCAGAGGCCAGCAGGCTCGCCGCGGAGGAACAGGACAAGTTGGGCGGCAAGGTGTCCGCATCGACGGCTGAGCTGCTGCGACAGGGCCGGGCGGCTGTTCAGGTTGCGATCGACAAACAGAAGATGTCGCAAGCTGAGTTGCTGGCCACAGCAAAGGGCGATGGTCTGTTGAACCCTCAGCATATTCAGGGGGCGACACAGGAAATTGCCGAGATGTCGATGGAGGCTTGGCGGAATGCCTTAAAGGGCGTGCGTGGTCCTCGTCCCGAGTACGACGATAGAACGGGTCAATTCAGCAACCTCGGGCCGGTCTTTGATCGTGTCGTTGATGCGTTGGCCTCGATCGAAAAGGGAGACCGCTCATTTGAAGCGATTGCGGCGGATCTCAAGACAGTTGCAGGAACCGGTGAAGAGGCCCTTAGCGCTATCCAGCTGCTGGATGATGCGACCAAGGGCGTCGCCGATACTGACCTGCAGACCGCGCGCGATCACCTGGCTGGCCTGGCGGAACAGATTGGCGGCTTCGAGGAGCAGCTTGCAGAGATCAGAGACAGTTCTTCTGAGGCGGATCTGATCGTCGCTTACGAAAAGCTGCGTCTGGCCATGAAAAATGCGGCTGCCGCCGGGAAACTGCTACGGCAGGGCGGTGAAGACGGGATCCTTGCATTGGTGGACGCGTTGGCTCGGGGCGAGATCCGCCTGCAAGAGTTCAAGGATCTGCTGAACGGCACTTGGGAGGCCAGCAAGGAAAAGCCTGGAAAGACCTTCCCGGAACAAGTGGCAGAAGATGCTGACCGGGCAGCTGTCAATCTCAGGAAGATGATCGATGCGCAGCGCGAGTATGCCCAAAGCCGCATGGTGGGTGGCATGCCAGATAGCAGCAAGCCGCTGTTGAAGCAGATCGCGGATGCAAGCGATGGCGCCAACGCTTCGGCGCATATGCTGCGCTTCTTTGAGGGTTTCCGCTCCGTACCATATTGGGACGTTAATGCCGATCGGGTCGGATATGGTTCGGATACGATCACGCTGGAGAGCGGCGAAGTGCGGGCGGTTACCAAGGGCACCCGCGTCAGTGTCGAGGATGCAGAGCGGGATCTGTTTCGGCGCATTGGCGATATCCATGAGGTGATTATCGGCAAGCTCGGTCAAGATCTCTTCGACAGCTTCACTCCGGCACAGCAGGGCGCGGTTTCCTCGTTGGTGTACAACTACGGCGCGGGTGACTTTTCGGAAACAGGGGATCTGGCCGGAGTTCTGGCCGCGTTGCGTGAGGGGTCAAATGCAGATGTGGCTGCTGCGATCCGGGGGCTGAGCGGTCACAACCAAGGGGTCAACGCAGGGCGCCGCCATACCGAGGCGCAGGTGTTTTCCGGGAATGTTGGCGTCGATGAGTTGGCGGCACGCAGTCAAAAAGAGCGGGATGCGGCGCTGGAACACCGGCGCAGGGTAACCGAGGCGCAGGTTAAGGCGCTTCAGGATCTGCTGGCGGCAGGCAAGGAGCAAGAGGCGCAGCTGGCCCTGGAAGTATCGATGATGGGCCTGTCCGCGGCGGAGCAGGCGCGGTTGACCTATGTCCATCAGGCTCTGACCGATGCAAAGCGCGCCGGTATCGACGTCGATACGCATGTTCTGGAGGATGGTCGCCGACTTATCGAGGTGATCAATGAACAGGCTGACGCGATTGCTCGGCGCACTGCGGAGCAAGAGCGTGGGAAGAACACGGGCGATGCTGGTCAGCGAGACCTTCAGGATTCCAGCGATGCGGTGCGCGCTGCCTTTGACAACTTCAAGCAAGGCGGCGAAGGCGTGCGCGGCTTCTTCGATGATATTGCGACACATGTCGCCGACAAACTCTGGGAACTCGCGTTTGATCCTGTCTGGGATTACCTGGGCAACTTGATCGCTGACCTGATCGGTAATCTTGGCGGTAGTTTCGGGCTGAATGTGGCGCCCGCGGCTGCCACAGGTGGCGGCTTTCAAAAACTGGCCGTGGGCGGTGGCGTCCAGTTTGGCGGCCGGGCCCATGGCTTGATTGGTGGCAGTGGTCACAGCAGGCAGGACAACATCTTGCTGTGGGGATCTCGCGATGAATTCATGCAACCTGCTTCTGCCGTCAATTACTACGGTCGGGACTTCATGGAGGCGGTTCGCCAGCGGCGATTGCCTCGGTTGGCAGATGGCGGTTTCCTGGGCGGTTTTGGTGGTGGTGCCGGGGCCGCATCTGGGCCAGTTGGCGCTGCTCCCACGATTGTGTTCGAGGACCATTCATCAGGCATTTCCGTCAAGGAAAAAGGCGAAAGCCGCGGTGCGGACGGCGGTCGACGTTGGACCTATGAATTCTCTGATCGAGTGGGTGAAGCGATCGAACATCCCGGTGGCGGCGCCCGCAGGAGCCTCAAGAACAAGTACGATCTGACTGACCGGGGGACGTTGCGATGACTGTCCCGACTTGGCCGGTCGACCTGCCGCGCCCGCAACGACGCGGCTTTCAGGGCCAGCTTGTCGACCCTCGTTCAAAGCGCAAGGCGGATACTGGGATCCCCGGATATCGCCGCCGATGGTCGCAGACGGCCCGGGATATCCAAATGACGTTGAAGGTGACGCGTTCCCAAAAGGCTGTCTTTGATCGCTTTCTTGAAGAGACGATCGACATGGGAGCAATCGCTTTCTACATGCCCGATCCGACCACCGACGGCTGGCAGTTTCTGACAGCGGACGGGCAGCCATTCCTGACATCGGAGGGGGCTCCGGTGCTGCTGGCCGCGCAGTGGCTCTGCATGCTTGGCGATGAAATGCCTCAAGAACGAATTGAGGGGATCAGAACGGTGATCAGCTTCAGCATTGTGGTGCTGCCATGAGGCGTGTGTCGCTGAATGCACGCCGTGCGGCAGATGCGCCTTTGAGTTCTGAGGCCGAAGTGGCGCTGTTTGCCATCGAACACCCGTCGCTCGATGCGCCGATCCGCCTGTCCACGGATCCGACAGAGCGGATCTCGGTTGAGCCTCTTGTTTATGGCACGCGCTCACCTTGGGCCGGTGCAAACGTTGTGGCTGATCCGTATCTCTTCGTACTGGCCTCTGCCGAGTTGCCATCGGATCTTGAGGATGCACCTGCAGCCGGAACCATTGTCCTGGAGAACGTAGACAACCGGATTTCCCAACTGTTGCGGGGGTTCACGGATCGCCCGCGCGTCCACATGGCCGTGGTTTTGGCCTCTTCGGTTCATGTTCCCGAGGTCCAATATCGGGACCTGCACATGATGAGCAGCAACGGCGACTTTGGAGAGGTGAGGATCCAGATGTCCCGCCAGCCGATCGAAGACGAAACCGTGCCGATGGATCGTTTCACGAAATTTCGTTTCCCGGGGTTGTTCGCATGAGCTGGTCAAACCGATACGTGGGCATCCCGCAGGCCGACCATGGCCGCAGTGAAATGGGCTGTGATTGCTGGGGCCTAGCGTGTCTTGTCTACGCGCAAGAACTGTCGATCGAGTTGCCGGGTTATGACGGCGAATATGTGTCGCCCGACGAACGCGCGGAAATCGCCGGCCTCATTGATGCACAAGAGGCGGTCGGTCCCTGGAGCCAGGTTGAGACACCGCAGGCCTTTGACCTGCTGCTGTTCCGCCGGGGGCGCTGGCGTTCGCATGTCGGTATCTTCGTGGCGCGGGATTTGATGCTGCATATCGATGGGTCTGATCAGGCTCGGGTAGCGTCCTTGTCGGCCCCGCGTTGGGCGGTAAGGCTCTGCGGCATCTACCGGCATGCTCAGGCGGGGGATCTGTCATGAGAAACGGTGTATCCGTCCTGACGGCCCCGCTTCTGGATCCGGGGCATGCGCGTCGCGAACTGGAGCTGCCAGAGGGCTTGAGCCTGGCTGAAATGATCGCGACGGCCTTTCCTGGGCTTGCGCCTTCTGACCACAGCAGTGTGCGCGTGGTCTTGGTTACGAAGGAAGGGGCCGCCCCGATCGACGCACGCTTTTGGGCGACGACCAGACCAAAATCCGGGGTTCGGGTTGTTATTCGGATCGTGCCGGGCAAGGACGCAGCGCGAACCATTCTCTTGGCTGTCGTGGCCGTTGCCGCCACCGCATTTGCAGGGCCGCTGGCTGGGGCCATTTTCGGCAAGACGACGCCTTTCCTAACGGCCGCAATCGGCACCGGCCTGACCGTCGTCGGGGGCCTTTTGGTGAATGCACTTATCCCGATGCAGACACCCGAGCAGGACCGTCGAAAGAACGCCTATTCGATCTCTGGATGGGCCAACACGGCACGCCAGAATGAGCCGGTGCCAGACGTCTACGGGCGTCACCGGACAGCGCCGCCCTTTGCCGCCAACAGCTATACAGAGGTTGTCGGAGATCAGCAGTTTGTGCGCGCGTTGTTTTGCGTTGGTATGGGCCCGATCAAGAGCTCGGATGTTCGGATCGGCAACACGTCGATCGATGAATATGACGAGGTCGAGATTGAGATCCGCGAAGGGCGTCCCGGTGACGCGCCAATCTCGCTCTATCCCCACCAGGTGCTGGAACAGGCCGAGGGGATCGAGCTTGTACGGCCCCCGGAGTTGGACGACGCCGGAGAAGCGACGGGTGGTCCGAGTGTCGAGACGCCAGTGGTGCGTCAGACCGCTGCTGATACGCAGGACGTCAACGTCATCTTGTCCTTTCCCCAGGGGTTGTTTGCGGTCGATGACAAGGGACGCAAAGCCTATCGCACCATAACTGTCAGGATCCAGCAGCGCCCGGTTGGTGATGAGACCTGGCAGCCTGTGACTGAGTTGGAGATCTCGGGTCTGAATGACCGGACGATGTATCGCCAGTACAGGTGGCAATTGCCGAACCGCGGCAAATGGGACATCGAAGTCACGCGGATGACCGATGACGCCGCAGGATCGTCAGTGGTGGATCGCGTCAATCTGGCGGCGCTCCAGTCGATCCGCCCTGAGGGCCCATTGAACATCGACAAGCCCCTGGCGTTGATCGCCATGCGGATCCGGGCAACTCATCAGCTCAACAACGCGCTCGACAGCGTCAATCTGATTGCGGAACGTTATGCGCTTCGCTGGGATGGCACCGGCTGGAGCGAAGGGCTGCCGCGCAACCCTGCGGCGGCGTTTATCGCTTTGCTGCAGGGGCCATCAAACCCGTTTCCCGTTGCCGACACGGAAATCGACTGGGAGATCCTGAAGGACTGGTATCTTTGGTGCGAAGAGAAGGGGCTCAAATACGATCGGGTTGTCGAAACCGGCCAGTCCTTTGGAGATCTGCAGCGCGAGATCTGTGCCGCGGGGCGCGCGTTCCCGCGTCACGACGGGATTTCCTGGGGTGTGGTGATCGATCGCCCGCAGGATCTGGTTGTGGATCACATCAGCCCGCGGAATTCCGAGGGCTTCAGCTGGTCGCGGTCCTATTTCGATCCACCGCATGGTTTCCGCGTCAGTTTCTTTGACGAAACCAATGATTTCGTCTCGGCTGAACGCCTCATTCCCTGGCCCGGTCATTCCGGGGACATGACCACAACCGAAGAGATCCAGATCCCGGGCAAGACTGACCCGCGTGAGATTTGGATCGAGGCGCGGCGGCGGATGTATGAGCTGATCCATCGGCCCGATACGTTCACCACGTCTCAAAGCGGGGCGGTGCGGGCCGTCACGCGCGGAGATCTGGTGATGGGCGCCTACGATGTGCTGGCCCATGACCAGTTGGCGGCGCGGGTGCTGACTGCCGAAGACAGGTTGATCGAGATCGATGATGTTGTGTTCCCTGAGGAAGGGACAGATCTGGGGATCCGATTCCGTATCTTTGCTGACGAAGAAGACACCATCGGCGCCTCGGTGGTGCGTTCTGTTGTGGCTCCAGTGCCCAAGGCACCTTTGCTTGAGTTGCGCGGGGATGGCCCTGCGCCTGCGGTGGGTGATCTGATCCACATTGGCCCGCTGGCTCATTTGAGCGAGGCGATGGTGGTCAAGGGCATCGAGGCGGGCAGCGAGTTCAGTTCGACCCTCAAATTGGTTCCGGCCGCCCCGCAGATCGACGCGCTGACGGACGCCGAAGACCCGCCCGACTGGAGCGGCCGGGTAGGGTCCGAGATTGTCTTGGGGGCTCAAAAGCCGCAACCACCGCGTCTCGTTTCTTTGGTGGCACCGTCCAGATACACCGGAGGGGAGGATCCGGGTGATCCTGCGGAGCCCGCCGATACAACCGTGACGATTCAACTGGCCCCGGCAAGCGGCTCTGTGGCTGTGTCCCGTTTCCGCGTCGAGTACAGGGCCGTTGGGGAAACGGCTTGGCAATCACAGGAAGTGGCAGCCGCCAGTTCCAAGGTCCATATCCATGGCGTCCTGACAGGTAGTGAGATCGACCTGCGGGCTTTTGCGATTTCGTATGACGACACGATCAGTGATCCAACCGCCACTCTGGTTGTCGAAGCGGGGACCGGATCAGCGCAATTGCCCCCAGCGATCGATGCGGATGCGGTGCAGGTGGACGGCGGGCTTGGTCACGCGGTTCTGAGCCTACCGATGCCAGCTTCACCGGTGGATCAGGTGATGGTCTATCGCGTGCCTTATGGCGAGGTGTTGGACCGGGATCTGCATGCGTTGCCTGAGGCTATCACGGGGCCGTCAGGTGCAACGATCAGCTATGTCGACGGGGATGCAACGCGCGCCAACCTGCTTGCAGACCCTTCTTTCGAGGGCAGCGGCTGGACGCTTGGAACGGGTTGGAGCCAATCGGGTGGTGAGGCTGAGCATGTCTCTGGCGACGCAGGGGATCTGAGCCAGACAATCGACCTGACCGAGGCGCGCACCTATCATTTCAGCGCGAACGTCACCGCCTGGAGCGGCGGGGCGCTGACGCCGAAGCTGACGGGGTCCACTGATCTTGATGGCTTGCCAATCAGTGCCATCGGGCGGGCATTGCAGAGCTTTGTCGTGCCGTCCGGTCAAACTGGGCTTGCACTCTCAGCCACCGCCAGCTTCGTCGGAAAACTCGATGAGGTGGCGCTGTACTTGGCAACGGCCGCCACGCTGACGCCGGGGATCTACCGCTACTATTTCGAACCCCGCACGGTCGATGGCCTGCCTGGCCCGCTGTCCGACCCCTACCAAGCAACCGTTCTTTGAGGTGATACCATGAGCGCAGGAGTAAAATCCGTAGATTTTCAACAGTCGGCGGTGTTGACCGAGTTCATCGGCAACCACGAAGGATCAACAAAGCGGGCAAAAGTCAGCATGGTCGCGGCACAGCTGCTTGCGAGTGGGCCCATTGCAGAGCGTATGGCGCAGCTGGAAAATCAGGTGTCCGGCGGGATCAAGGTGTATGTGGACACCAAAGCCGAACTGGATCTTGAGGCGGGGGTTGATGGTGACAATGGCGCCGTCATCAGTGGGGTCGATCGGGGGCTCTATCGCCACGATGGCACCAATTGGGTGAAGACATCCGATTTGCCGCCTGGATGGGTTGAGGCCGTCAATCAAGAGATTGCCAACGCGGATCTGGAGGATGTGCCGGAAAAGACGATCAAAGGCCGCGCGGCGAATGGCACTGGCGAAGTCGCTGACCTGACCGTTGCAGAGGTTCTGACACTGATCGGCTTGAATGAAGTCGACAACACTCGCGATGTAGACAAACCGGTCAGCACTGCGCAGCAGGAAGCTCTGGATGGCAAGGCAACAGCAGAACAAGGTGAGAAGGCCGACAGCGCCGTCCAGCCCGATGCGCTGAGTGCGGCTCTGACCGGCAAGAGCGACACCAATCATCGCCATAGCATCGGTGATGTGGAAGGCCTGAAGGCTGAACTGGAGAGCAAGGCCACCTCGGCCCAAGGGCAAAAGGCTGACACGGCTGTCCAGCCCGGCGGATTGAGCGCAGCCCTTGCTGATGTTCGCAAGGACTTCGATCTTGGGCTGGTGAGTGACGCGGAGCGCGCGGAAACACGTGCGGCCTTTACCTCTGATCTGAGCGGTGACCCGTTGGCCCGAAAGCCGATCGAGGTTGGCACGGTGCAGGTGTCGGCGCTGATGGGCGCGGTTCTGCGGATCAACGGCGAGACTGACGCAAGCAACGGCTTTGTTGACGTGTCCCGGCGCAGTGTCTGGCCGGTGGAGCCTGAGGCGATCTACCGGATCCGGGTTCAGTTTGCCCGGGCCGCTGATCCGGTCGATCCAAGCGGGCATTCGGTCGAGCTGCGCTTGCAGTCTCTTGGCGCCAACAAGGGGACCATCACCAGTCAACGGCTGACCCCGGTGATGAACCCTGTGGTCGCGGATGGGGTCGAGGTCGCGGAATGCACGGTGTCGACGTCCGATCTGGCAACCTATCAATTGCCTGATGGCGCGCGTTACTTCACGCCGTTCTTGCGGATCTACGGTGACGCGCATCAACTGGACGTCGCCAGCATCGAAGTGATCAACATCACCGAATTGCAGGCCGTGAAGCGAGAGATTGCCGAGCATCTTGGCGATACAGACAACCCCCATGGCGTCACCAAGGCGCAGGTCGGGTTGGGCAACGTGGACAACACCCGCGACCTCGACAAGCCCGTCAGCACCGCACAGCAAGCAGCGTTGGATGGTAAGGCCACCACCGCGCAGGGTGCCAAGGCGGACAGCGCGGTGCAGCCTGGTGATCTGTCTGCCGTGGCAACCAGCGGATCCGCCGAGGATCTGACCGAGGGGGCCACACGCAAACTGATGACGCCTGATGAGCGCGCCAAAGTGGGTCATGTGAGCGTCAGCGCGCCAACGGATCTCGATGCCCTGCGGACACGCGTTGATGACTTGGATTCCGCTGTGACGCTCAAGGGCGAATGGGATGCGGGCTCGGGCGCATTTCCGGCGGGCGCAATGGCGGGGCATGCCTGGATTGTCAGCGGTGATGGGCAAGTTGATGGGCAGGACTTTGCACAAACTGACCGGCTGATTGCCCTGGTCGACGGTGCGTCGACAAGCACCTACGCCGATAATTGGCACAAGGCCGACTACTCGGACAAAGTGAGCAGCGTCAATGGACGGGGAGGGGCCGTTAACCTTGACCCCGCTGATGTTGGCCTTGATCAGGTCGATAACACACCCGACACAGACAAGCCCGTCAGCACCCCGCAGCAAGACGCCTTGGATCAGAAACCTGATCGAAGCGAGCTGGCCGCAGAAGTGGCCGCCCGCACCGCGCTTGTAACGGACACCGGGACTGCCGAGGTGCCCGGCATTGGTCCAGTTTCCGCGTTTACAGAGGCTGGGCCAGACGGGGCTGTCAGTGAAGCCACGCGCGCCAGCGATGGCCGCATGGCGGTGATCAGCAAAGACGGAACGCTCGACATCGTAGCAACGGAGAAACACGTGGATGAAGTAGAAAATGCCCGCGCAGGTCTGGTGGATGATGTAGGAGATGCGGAAGTGCCAGGCATTGGTGCCGTTTCCTCGTTTTCTGAAACCGGACCGGATGGAGCCGTTAGCGAAGCCACACGCGCAAGCGATGGCCGTAAGGCAGTGATCGGCAAGAAAGGAAAACTTGATCTTGTTGCCACCGACGAGCAGGTGGATGAAGTGGCAGAGGCCCGCGAGGATCTGATTGATGAGATCGGCCCGGCTGTTGTGCCAGGCGTTGGGGAGGTTTCCGAGTTCTCGGAGGCAGGCCCTGACGGTGAAGTCTCCGAGGCCACGCGCAAGAGCGATGGCGGCAAGTTCTTTCTTGGCTCGAACGGGCGGTTGGCCAGGGTCGCCACAGTCGAGGATCTGGTGGAAACCACGGACGAAGATCCGATGATCGTGCCCGGTGTCGGGCAGCCTGCAGAGATCGCGCAGACCCCGGACGGCGAATTGGCTTATGCCCGTTCTAAGTTGGGTCATACCTTCAAGGCGCGGGGGGGTAAGATGGTGCGCGACACCGCGCCCCGGTATGACCTGCTCATCTACGGCGAAGGGTTGGCGGCGCTGACGGCGGCGCGCATGGCCTCTGATCTGGGCCTGAGCGTGTGCCTGGTCTGCCCGCGTGACCGCGTGGGCGGCATGATGTCGGGCGGGATCTCCGACGCGGACATGATGACGGACGGAACGTCTTCGACCCTGTGGCGTCAATACACCGGCGGTTACACCGACGCCTTTTTCACCGAAATGAACGGGGTGCATCACGGCTATTACTGGCAGCCCAAGCTGTTTCAAGCGCGTGCGGCGCAGGCCGTCGCCAACCGCTGGGCTGCTGAGTATTGCGACCGGGTCATCCTCAACAGCCCCATTCACGACGCCTTTCAGTCGATGGGTGTGGAGCGTGGGCGCATCACCTATGTGAACACGTCCGAGGGGCCGGTGCAGTGTGGTCAGATGATCGACGCCAGCTATACCGGGGACGCGATCCGCGCCGCTGGCGTGAGCTGGACCGCGACCCGTGAAGCGATCAGCGATGAAGAGCCTGAGGGCGGTTTCAATTGGGCGGGGCGCAGCACCATTGCGACCGGGTTGGACGTGAAGGCCGCAGCGCTCGACATGGGCTTTTCAGAAGTGCCGGCCGAAGCGTTTGACCTGGCCGGGGTGACCCGTGTGGCGGACACATCGGGTCTGCCTGCGGATGGAACGGCAGAGGTGGCGCAGATGGCGTTCCATTGCCGGAGCAACATCACCGATGCCCCGGATCGCATCCCCTTCGCGGATCGCCAGCCAGAAGGCTATGACCGCCGCCGCTATGTGATTGCACTGGCCGAAGCCAAGGCAAAATCTGCGACGGACATTTGGGACGTCATTGCCCAGCAAGGCGGGGATGTGCCGGTGATCACCGGGCAAACATCGGTGACGATTGCGAACACAAATTCCGGGCTGACCGGGGCGTTTCGCCTGCCCGGATCTTATGCCACCGCAACCTGGTCCGAGCGGCGCACAATCGAGCGCGATGTGATCGGGGCGTGGGTCGGGTTCCTTTACTTCTTTGCCACCGATGCAGCGGTCGCAGCCGAGTTGCCAGCCTTGCAGGCGAGTGTGCAGGACTGGGGGTGGGATCCGCGCGAATGGATCGGATCGCCCTATGGTGACGGCATTCCGCACATGGCCTATGAGCGTGAAACCATCCGCCTGGTCAACGATCACGTTCTGACCCGGGCCGACCTGCAGGTGGCGTGGGATGATCCTGCGGCCCCGGCAGATCCGGTCGGCCTGTTTCGGTACAAGTTCGACACCAAAGCCCTGCGACAGGTGGCGATTGATGCCGAGGGCGACGGCTCCAATGTGACACTGGCGCACGAAGGCTTTGCCAGCTCGGGCCTGCCTGCCACCTATGCCATTCCGCTGTCCGCCTGCCTGCCGCGCGCGGATGAGTGCCGCAATCTGGGCGTGGCCTGGTGCGTGGCCACTACCCACATCGCCTGGCGGTCGCTCCGGATGGAGCCATCGGGCGGGATGATGGGCGAAGCGCTGGCCGCTGCGGCGGCGCTGGCTCTGGAAAAGGGCATCGCCCTGCAAGCCGTCGACTATGCCGACGTTCGCGAAATTCTCTTGGCCCGTAGGGCTGTTCTCTCTGTGTGATAAGGAAATCAATCATGGCTATTCGTAAAACCACCGGCCCGATCAACGCACCCCTGGCCCCCGTTGTCATCGCCGGGGCCGAGTATCAGGCGGTGCAGGCAATGGGCGCAGGCGCGCATTACTGGCGGGTGTTTGAGCGCGCTGTGACCGGCGCGGGCACGGCTGACTTTGCGCTGACGGCCCGCGCGGGCGACACGCCTCTGCACCCGAAACTGAGCACCGGCACGGGTCCAGAGTTGGGCGAAGACAACAACGTCAGCTATCTGGCATTCAACGGCCAGACCAATGATGTGCTGATCACGCCCGATGGGATCGAGGCTTTGCCAACCGATCCGTTTGCGCTGATCGTGACCGCCTATCAAGGCCCTAATGCCGAAGGGGTGATCGCGGGGAACAGCGCTTACATGACCACCGACAACGATCCGGACAACGATTATTGGCAGGGCTTGATCACCGGGATTTATGGCAATGACGATGATCTGGCGGGCTGTACGTCCGGGCAGAATGCGCGCGTGACCGCGCCGGATGCATCGACCTATCGCGACAACAAGTGGCACGTGATTTCGCTGCTGTTCTCGGGCGGAGCTAGCGACACGCTGCGCCTGCGGGTCGATGGTGTCGAGATCGCCTCGGGCACCGACCTGGCCAAGCCGCAGACCAGTTCCGGCTATCGCCGCCTGATGGTGGGCGGGGCTCTGAATGGCGTATCGCCCATGTCGCCGTTTTTTGGCCGCATCAATGCTGTCGCCGCCATGCCACGTGATCTGAACAACAGCCCGGATCTCGCCACCATCGAAACCTATCTGGGTTCCGTGGTCGGGCTGGACCTCTAAGGGGCTGATCGCGATGACCAACAAGCCAAAGTTTGACGCGACCATCAATCTTGGTCACGTGCTGACGATGGTGACCCTGCTCATTGGCGGGGCTGCTGCCTATACCAGCATTCAGGTGTCCATCACGAAGCTACAGCTTGAAATCAAGCATGCTGGCGGCCGGATGTTCGAGCTTGAAAGCGACGTCAAAGGGCTGTCCGAACGGGTGCGGATGCTCGAAATGAACCGCCTTCGCAACCCGTAAAACCCATCAAAAGACAAACGTTTGCCCCGCCTGCGGGGTTTTCTGTATTGGAGGAACCAATGAACCGACAACCGTTCTATGACCACGTGACCGCCAAACTGTTCCACGGCTCACTGCCGGACTGGCAGCGCCAGCCCTTGGATCAAATTCTGGATGAAGCCGTGCGACGAGCGCGGCGGCTGCAAGAGACGGCCTATGTGCTGGCGACCGGCTACCATGAAACCGGCCGCTTCAAACATGACGAAGAAATCGGCCAAGGGCAGGGGCGTCCCTACGGGATCGAGGTGCACCTGTACAGCCACAAGAAGGTTGCCTATTTCGGTCGTTCGTGGCCCCAGCACACCTGGCTTGGCAACTACGCCAAAATGTCCATCGCGGCCTCTCTTGAGTTCCAGCGGCCAATCGATTTTGTGAACAACCCGGATCTGATCAAGGATGACCCGGCGCTGGAAGGCTGGGCCATGTGGGAGGGGTTCGTCACTGGCATGTGGACGGGCAAGAACCTGGCCGACTATTTCAGCGAAGATCATGCCGACTATGTCGAGGCCCGCCGGATCGTGAACGGCACCGACAAGGCAGAGCTGATCGCGGGCTATGCCCGAGAGTTCGAGGCGGGCTTGCGATTGATCGATGGGGGCCAGGTGCCGCAACCGCATGGCGGATGTCCGTTGAATGTCACCACGTGCCCACGGGTGGCGGGCGCATGATCTGGTTAAAGCTGGCTCAGGCCCTCATTCCCACCCTTGTCGGCAAACTTACCAGCGGGCGCGGTAAGGTCGCTCAGGACGTCGCACAGATCGCGCTGGAGGCCACCGGGTTGTCGGCGGACACGCCCCCTGATGACGTGCTGAAAGCGCTGGACGCGGATCCCGCGGTGCTGGCGCGGGTGCGAGAGGCTGCGATCGAGGTCGCGCTTGCCGAGCTGCAGGCCGAAGTTGCAAGTGAACAGATCGCGGCGGCGGATCGCGCGAGCGCAAGAGCGATGCAAGAGGCCACGGATGCGCGCGCGCCGCTGGTGATCGCGGGCTTTGTCATGCTGGGCCTCTTTGCCATCGTGGGGGCGTTGATCTTTGTGCCAATCCCTGGCGGTTCGAAAGAGGTGATCATGGCCGTTGTGGGCGCTCTGACCACGGCCATGATCGGAATCATCAACTTCTATTTTGGATCGTCTCAGTCATCCAAGGACAAGACGGCAGCAATCCTGCGGATGAAGTGAACCCATCACGATTTGCCCTCTCTATCCCGCCGATCTTTGTTCTGCTGCGCGCGTTCGATAATCAGCTTCTGCAAGTCGCTTAAGAGATCGTAGGTGAGCCAGGTCATAGCCAGGAAGCATAGAAGAAAGAGCAGCCATAGAAATGGGTGCGGCAGTGTAGCCACCAATCGAAAACTGGCCGCAATAAGCCAAGGCGCGGTCGCCAAGCTAACAGAAGAAATGAGTTCTGAGGCAATGGTGAGAACAGCAAAGGAGAGGCCGAGCCCAAGGGCGATAAGAGGCATGTATCTACCGAAAACCATCACTTCTGAGTCACTTGTGGCCGCCGCTTCCCTATCTTTCGAATAGAAGTTGGAGGGAACATTTTTCAGATCTTCTAGTACCACGTTCCAACTCTCTGAGAATTCTGCAATCGCTGCTGCATTTTTGTCGAACCTCGGTGTTGGAGGGAAGTCCTGCTGCGTCTTGCTTATTTTAGAAATTGCCATGTCTATTCCGTTTATACCTAATTTAACTGACGCGTGTTCGTTTGAGATTTGTTTGATGTATTCCTCGTATGGAAATTCTGAGTCAAGTTTTGCTGCGATGTGAGTTGGGTTGATTGTTCCTTGGCTTCGATAGCCTGCATCATCAAGAATCTCACTTCGTATTCTCCCAATGTCCGATTTTATGTTAGTTAGAATTTCTGAGTGCTTTTCTAAAAGGTTGACCGCTTCCTGTTTCACCTTAATTATTCCGCCGTGAGCGGTGGTTAAGGGAGTTATCATAGCACTTATCTCGTCAAGTTTGATTTTCTGTTGCTTTCGCGTTGCGTCTTTAAGGGATAGCTTTGTTTTCTCAACGGTGCTGGAAATGTCGTCATAGTGTTTTTCGACCTCCCTCTTCATTTCTTCAAATTGATTTGTTTTGAGACTGTTATAGATAGGAAATAACATTGCGTTTCGCAGAAACAGGTAGATCAAGGCCACCAAGAATGCTACGGAAAGTTTCAAGGGGCCAATAGTGGATCCGTCTGCAAATTCTAATCCGGTCCACTCTCCAATTTCGTTCAAGTTGAATGTTGGTCGATACCAAAATGTCAGGAATGAAAGGATGCCGTAAGCAATGATCGATCTTCGGGTTGTGTCAAAATTAGTGTCATCCATGTTGAAAATATTCATCTTGAATAACCCTTTCACTCGCATTTGATGTGCCGCCTTATGCGTGCATAGCACTCAGGAAATTCCGCTCAAAGAGGGAACTTGTTACGAAGCGCTACGCTCGCACGATAGTTTTACTCCTCGATTCCATGCTCCGCCATCAGCGCGCGCAGATGTAGGTTTGCACTCGCATTCGTCACGCGCAGCTTGCCGCTTTTCCGGTCGGTCGCTTCGTACTCAATTTCAAAGATCAGCTTGTGCCGCGTGTTGCTGTTGCCGCTGTATCTAAGCTGGGGACGAATCTGTGACTGACCTCACTTCAAACGCGGACGGCGGCCTCGGTTTCTTCCAAGAATCGCTGAGCTTTCTCCACGAAGAGGCGCATTAAGCTATTGGCGCTTTTCTTTTCCAGAACTCCAGGAACGTCAAAAACTATGAGAAGGCCGACTTGGTACCTGCCGTCAAGCTTAGCCTCGGGATTGACAATGAGTATTGGCAGTTCGTTGTTCACATTGTCCCAAATCAATGGCGGGGTAATGTACCTGGAAACACGCCCGGTCACACCCGGGGCCATAGCGGATCCAGCCTGAACATCGACGCTGAGTCCGACATTGTGTTTCCATTTTGCAATCTTAGAGACTTCCCGCATTGCGTCGTCGCCCCCGGTGTATCCCTCACCGGTCGGGTATGGCTCTTGTTGCCGAATGACATCCCAAAGTGAGTCGGGAATCTTGCCGTTTTCAAAGGTTTTTTCGAGATCCGTGGGGTTGGAGCGCCAGGGGAAATGCGGGCTTGTGGACTTTTTGATCCCAAGTGACAGACATGCCCCGTGGATTGTTTGATCGAAAGCGTTTCTCGTATGGCTCAGTGCGTCATTTGCAAACCGCGACAGTCTTCCGGGGAGGGGTTGCTTAAGTCGGATCTTGTGAATGTTATCTCCAGTCCTCGGATCGACGTCGATGACGTACTCAGTGGCGTTTCCGTTGAAGAATGTCCTAACCTCTCGATCGAAATCATCGATAGCTTCCTTTGCCCAACTGATCGTTTCATGGGGACGTTCAAATGACATCTGAATTCCATTCAATAAAGCCAAAATCCATCTAAACCTATAAGTCGGGGCGAGACGATCAACCCGATATCCCGCCTAAGCTCTGCCCATGTCAGGGGATTTGGTATGTGACTTTGCCGCCATCGGCTTTTTGAATATTTCTGATGACGCTCGGGCGTCTTCTATGTTGAGAACGGTTGCAGAACATCAGAGAGGCGCAAGTGAGCAAGCTAGACGACAACAAAGCCACCTATCAGCGACAGATTGACCGGATCCAGGGTGAGATTGTCGAAGCTGATGGGACAGGTGAAAGCGAGCGCCTGGCGCAACTGAAAGAGGCTCTGGGGATCGAGCAGAGACTGTTAGAACGGTTGGGGGAATAGTCATGCCCGAATGGCCTCACACCATCCCCCATGACCTCGACATCCTGCTTGAGGCCCATGAGGTTGTGGATTGGGAAAAGCCGCTGCGAGTCTGGGCCAAGCGTCACGGATTGCGGATCAAATTACAATGGATACAGGATCTCGACCGGCGCTTGCGCGAGTTGGACGAATGGCGCGCGACTCCCAAGAATTCAGACAGATGGGCGCGGATCCGCGAGTGGTTGATCGCTTATGAAGTCGAGGCGCCTGAACGTCTACCGATTAGGCCGGAACAGCCTCGGGCTGTGTAGAACTGCTTGTTGAGCAAGTTTCAGTTCACATTATTTACGCATATTTTTTGTAGTTATTTGAATTTATAAGAAAAAGTGATTCCCACCGCCCGTACCAAAATCCAACATTACAACTGATGTGCCTTTCTAGGCGCCCATCCTTGACGCCATTGATCGCATTGCCACCCGTCAGTACTACACTTGCAGGAAATTGCATGTTATGCATCGAACAACCGATACGAGGAGAGTTTTGATGGCGTTGACAGTGCAAGAGATGATGGCTGCGGCAAATGCAGCGGTTGAGCGGATCGACGGAAAGAAAGCGCAGGAACTGGTGGCTCAAGGGGCACTTCTGTTGGACGTTCGCGATGCGCTGGAGCTTGAAAACGCAGGTCGCGCGCAGGGATCGCACCACATCTCGCGCGGAATGCTGGAGTTCCGTGCCGACGATGCAACGCAATTTCATGACCCCGAATTGCGCAAGGATCGTGTGATCGTGATCCATTGCGCCAGCGGTGGTCGAGCGGCCCTTGCGGGTAAGCTGCTCAAGGATATGGGGTATCAGACCGTGTACAACGTGGGTGGGCTGTCGGATTGGCAGGCATCAGGCGGTGCTATGGTCGAACCCGCCGATCCCGGAATGTGACCCAGATCAAAGCAGCCAGGGGGCGCATTGGCTAGGGTCGGGTCAACACTTTCAAAACCGGAGACCCGACCCATGTTCCGCCTTGCATCCATGCTTTATGCCCTTGTTGCTACAGCCATCGCAGGTTCTGCCGTGATTGCGGTTCTGGCCGCGGGCATGGTCACGGTTCCCGCGATTGTCGGCGCGGCAGCTATCGGTGCCGTGATTGCAGCGCCTGCATCCTGGCTGATCGCTCGAAAGCTTTATCAGAATTGACGCATCACGCGTTCAGAAACAGCCGCGCGGCCGCTTCGAACTCGCGCGGCTTTTCTGCATGCAGCCAGTGACCCGCGCCCGGGATCTTTGCAAACCGGGCCTGCGGGAACAGCCCCTTGATCCGGTCGCGGTGTTCCGGCAGCACATAGTCCGAAGCCCCGCCCGACAGAAACAGCGTTGGGCCGGGCCACGACGCGGGGACCTCCGGAAAACCCATGATGTTGGGCATCTGATCGGCCAGCGCGTCCAAATTCAGCTTCCAACCCTTGTTGGGAATATCCAGTGATTGGGTGAAAAAGCTCTGGAGCGCTTTTTCAACTCCCAGTTCGGCCAGCTGCGCCTCGGCGTCCGAGCGACGCTCGACCCGGTCCATATCAACGGCGCGCATGGCTTCGATGAACTGAATTTGCGTGTGCGTATAGGCGACCGGGGCGATGTCGGCCACGATCAGCTTGTTCACTGTTGCAGGATGCGTCAGTGCCAAAGTCATCGCTGACTTGCCGCCCATGGAATGTCCGATGACGTCTGCGGTCCCGCCAAACTCACCGATCACCTCGGCCAGATCACCGGCCAACGCGGGGTAATCATGCACCGCGTTGCGCGGGCTGCTGCCATGGTTGCGCATGTCCACGGCGATCACCTGCCGTTCATCCGACAGGCGCTTGGCGATGACGCCCCAATTGCGGCCCGAGCCGTAAAGGCCATGAGCAATGACAAGGGGCGGGCGGTCGGTCGGGGTGCCGTGGGTGATCCAATTCAACATATCCCGGTGATACCCGCAGGGCGCCCGCGCCACCACCCCCCATTGAGGCCGCCCCTCAGGCAGGGTAGGGTGCCCGCCGGAGGCCAATATGTCAGAACCCATCGCCGTTCAGGATCAGATCGCGGAAACCGTTGCCCTGCTCAGGGCGCAACTTGGCGTGAGCGGCAAGGATTTGACCAAGGCCCTGCGCAAGGCACGCCACCGTTTGCCGCGCCGGATTTATCGCCAGGCGACCAAGCTGGCGAAAGTCGAAGGGATGGCAAGCCACCCGAAACTGCGCCTGACGCTCGACACGCCCGCCTTAGCCAAGGCCGCGCGCGAGGTTCAGGAACATCTGCGCAGCATCGACGTGGCCGATAGGCGCAAGGGCTGGTGGCTTGGTGCGCTTGGGGCTTTGGCGTTTAACATTCTGCTGCTCGGTGCGCTCGTCTTGGGCTTCATGATGTGGCAGGGGCTCATCTAAGCAGAACCTGGGCACTTTCCCCTGATCCGAACCTGAGATATTGCTGAACGTGGTTCACGAAACAGGGGTGCTCATGTCGACCAAATCGGAACAGCGCAAGGCAGCGTTGCGGGAAAAGCTTGTCCACTCGGCCAAAACACGGATCGAACGGGATGGTATGGCGGCGCTCAGGGCGCGTGATCTGGCCAAGGATGCAGGCTGTGCTGTTGGCGCCATCTACAACGCCTTTGAGGATCTCAATGACATCGTCATGGCAGTCAATGGCCTGACCTTTCAGGCGTTGGGAGAAACAGTGCGCGGCTCGTTCGATGGAACCGAGCCACCGGTGGATCGCCTGATTCTGATGAGTCACGCCTATCTGGGCTTTGCGGTGGACCACACCAATCTGTGGCGCGCACTGTTTGATCTGGACATGTCCGAGGACGGTCCGGTGCCCACCTGGTATCGCGCAGCCCTGGCGGATCTGTTCGCCAATATCTCGCGTCCTTTGTCCGAGCTGTTTCCCGAAATGGCGCAAGAGGAGTTGTCTCTGATGACCCGCGCGATGTTCTCGTCCGTGCATGGGATCGTCCTGTTGGGCCTGCAAAATCGCATCTCTGGCGTACCCCCGGAACAGATCGAACATATGATCGCCGCTGTTTTGCGCCGAATTGGAAACGAATAGTTTCCTGAACATCGTTCAAAAAGCTTCTTGAACGATGTTCAGGGAATTGCTATCTCCAATTCATGAACGATGTTCAAGATTTTGGAGGATGCGAAATGTTCAGAACTTTGAAGACTTTGGTTGTGGGGGCAAATGCGCGGGCCGAGGAAAAGCTGCGCGATGAATATTCGATCGAACTGATTGATCAGAAGATCCGCGAAGCGGCACAAAGCCTCAAGGCGGCCAAGCTGTCGCTGGCCAATCTGATGCAGCAGCAGCGTGCCGAGCAGCGTCAGTTGGATGGCCTAAAGGATCGGATTGACGATCTGCTCACCCGCGCCAAAGAGGCGCTGAATGCCGGGCGCGAAGATTTGGCGCAGAGCGCGGCCCAGGCGGTGGCAGATCTGGAAAACGAAAGCGTGACACGTCAGCAGACCGTCGATCGCCTGGACATGCGCATCCTGCAATTGCGTCAGTCCATCGAGACCGCAAACCGCCGCCTGATCGACCTCAAGCAGGGGGCGCTGTCGGCCCGGGCTGTGCGCCGCGAGCAGGGGATGCAAAAGCGCCTGAACCGTCATCTGGGCGGCGACAGCCCGATGGATGAGGCGCAAGAGCTGATCGCGGGTGTCCTGCAGGCCCAGGATCCTTTTGAACAAAGCCAGATCCTGGCCGAGATCGACCAGGGGTTGGATCACACCGACATCGCCGCCCGGATGGAAGAGGCCGGGTTTGGTAACAAGACCCGCTCGACCGCCGCCGACGTACTGGGCCGCCTGAAAGACTGAAACCGAACCTAATCTCGCCAGAATTGATGGCTAATTCTCATCTCATTTGAAAAACCGGAGTACAAGTTCCATGACTGATCGTAATGACAATTCGCTGATTTTGATGCTGAACGGCGCGGGCGTGCTGATGGCCTATGGCCTGCTGGGAGTGTCACTGTGGCTTTCGACCGACGTGCCGCTGGCCACAAAAGGCTACTGGGGCATGGGCATCCTGCTGCTGACGATCAGCCTGATCAACGTGGTGAAGTACCGCTTTGACCACCGCTCGTCCGAAGACCGCATTCGCCGCATCGAAGAGGCGCGCAACGAAAAGATGCTCGAAGAGGCGATCCTCGACGGCAAATCCGACATCTGACTTGGGGCGGTGGCGCGCCGGGCCGCAGGTCCGGCGCCCGGCCCAACGCTTTTGCGGGCATCTCTGATGCAGGCAAAAGGGGCGGGAGCACCCCCGGAAACGAAAAACGGCGCCCCCTTGGGCGCCGTTTCCATGTCATGACCGTGAAAGATCAGAGGTTCGGGTACAGCGGGAAGCGGGCGCAGAGCGCTGCCACTTTTCCTCGAACCGATGCTTCCACGTCGCCGTTGGCGTCTGCACCGTTGGCAGCAAGGCCGTCGACCACTTCGATGATCAGGTCGGCGATTTCGCGGAACTCGGCCTCGGCAAAGCCACGGGTGGTGCCCGCAGGGGTGCCCAGACGGATGCCCGAGGTCACGGTGGGCTTTTCCGGGTCAAACGGGATGCCGTTCTTGTTGGTGGTGATATGTGCACGACCCAGGGCCGCATCCACGATGTTGCCGGTCACGCCTTTGGGACGCAGGTCGACCAGCAGAACATGGGTGTCGGTGCCACCGGTGACGATGTCCAGACCGCCCTTGATCAGTTGATCGGCCAGGGCCACGGCGTTGGCACGCACCTGTTTCTGATAGGTCTTGAACTCGGGGCGCAGTGCTTCGCCAAAGGCGGCGGCCTTGCCTGCGATCACGTGCATCAGCGGACCGCCCTGGATACCCGGGAAGATCGCCGAGTTGAACTTTTTCGCCAGCGCTTCGTCATTGGTCAGGATCATGCCGCCACGCGGGCCGCGCAGGGTCTTGTGCGTGGTGGTGGTCGCAACATGGGCATGCGGGAAAGGCGAGGGGTGCTCGCCAGCCGCAACCAGACCCGCGATGTGGGCCATGTCGACCAGCAGATAGGCGCCAACACTGTCGGCGATCTCGCGGAATTTGGCGAAATCGATCTGACGCGGGATGGCCGAACCGCCAGCGATGATCAGCGCGGGCTTGTGCTCGGTGGCCAGCTCCTGGATCTGCTCATAATCGATCAGGTTGTCCTGCTTGCGCACGCCATAGTGGATCGGGTTGAACCATTTGCCCGACTGGTTGGGCTTGGCGCCATGGGTCAGGTGACCACCGGCCGACAGATCCATGCCCAGGATGGTGTCGCCGGGCTTGATCAGCGCCTGAAACACACCCTGGTTGGCCTGGCTGCCCGAGTTCGGCTGCACGTTGGCAAAACCGCAGCCAAACAGCTCCTTGGCGCGCTCGATGGCCAGGTTTTCGGCCACGTCCACATATTGGCAGCCGCCATAGTAGCGACGGCCCGGGTAGCCTTCGGCGTATTTGTTGGTCAGAACCGAGCCTTGCGCCTCCATCACGGCGGCAGAGACGATGTTCTCCGACGCGATCAGCTCGATCTCGTCGCGCTGGCGACCCAGCTCGGACGTGATCGAACCAAAAAGTTCGGGGTCGCGTGTGGCGAGCGATTCAGTAAAGAACCCGGGGTCACGAATTTCAGCAGTCATTGTGGCTCCAATCAGCTGGGGGTGTCTGTTGGCGGATTTCCTATCGGAAACCATGGGGGCAAGAAAGGCCGTAAAGCGACGAATTGGCCAACTGCGGCGTCAAGGCTGGCCTCTGGGGGAAAGGTATGATTGTTTCGGAACAAAATGCGCAACACCGGAAACCCAATAACATGACCAAGAGAATCGCCTTTTTGGCCAGCGACGCTCCGGTGGCGCAAACCGCCCGGGCTGCTTTGATTGGCCGATATGGCAATGCGGCACCACGGGATGCTGACGTGATTGTCGCCCTCGGGGGGGACGGTCATATGCTGCGCACGCTGCACAACACGCAGCATCTGCCGGCGCCGGTCTATGGCATGAACCGGGGCACCATCGGGTTTCTGATGAACGAATACAACGAGGCCGATCTGCTGGAAAGGCTGGATGAGGCTGAGCTTGAGATCATCAACCCGCTGTCGATGCGCGCGATGGATCAGGCAGGGCAGATGCATGAGGCGCTGGCCATCAACGAAGTCTCGTTGTTGCGCGCCGGTCCTCAGGCTGCGCGGCTGAAGATTTCCGTCGATGAGCGGGTGCGTCTGGCCGAGTTGGTCTGTGACGGGGCGCTGGTGGCAACCCCGGCCGGGTCAACGGCTTACAATTATTCCGCGCACGGCCCAATTCTGCCGATCGGATCCGACGTTCTGGCGTTGACGGCGATTGCCGCCTTTCGCCCGCGCCGTTGGCGCGGCGCCCTGCTGCCCAAGACCGCCAAGGTGCGGTTTGATGTTGTGGACCCGCGCAAGCGCCCGGTCATGGCAGACGCGGATTCGATTTCGATCAGCGATATAGACTGGGTTGAAATCCGGTCCGAACCCTCGATCGGACACCGTATTCTGTTTGATCCCGGCCACGGGTTGGAAGAGCGGCTAATCTCGGAACAATTTACCTGATCTGGGCCTTGATCCCCGAAATTCAGCGATCCGCGTTAGGAGAAAATTCGTGTTTCTGTGAACAAACTCACAGTTACATGAGTATGTCTCGAGTAACCTGATTTCAGGTTGGGTGTAGCGATGCACGACAAGTTGTGAGTGCTTTGTTCGTGTCGTGTTTCTCAAGAGTTTGCATTGGTACGCAAACGCGGGCGCGATTGGTTTCGCGCTCGCACGTAAAGCGGCCTGACTGAGTGTTTCAGCACCATCGGCCCTGTTGCCGCTGCCGGTGACAGGGCAATTTGTCGAGGTCCGGCTGCACAAAACGGGTTTCGTTTTTCATCTGATGATCCGATCTGATCTTACGGACGGGGCGAAAGGCTCCCGCCCGTCGTCGATGCCCCTTGCGGGGCACCTCCTCCCGTTGGGCCGGGCGCCTCGCCTAGCGGCTCGGCGCGGTACCGCAGAACGCGCCGATTTGGCTGGACCCAAAACGGGCAGGCGCGTGATCGTCATGAGCAAACTCAGGAAATCTGCCGATCTCGTCCTTCCCAATAGGGCTTGCGCAACTCGGTTTTCAGCACCTTGTTGGCCCCGGACAGAGGAAACGGCTCGGTCCGGAAATCAATGCTGCGCGGACATTTGTAGCCTGCGATCAACTCATGGCAATGCGCCATCAGTTCTTCGGCGGTTGCCTGAGCCTCGGGGTGCAGGATCACGATGGCATGTACGCTTTCACCCCATTGGTCGGATGGCACGCCGATGACCGCGCTGGTGACCACCGCGGGGTGTTGGGCGAGGGCGTTCTCGACCTCGGCCGAATAGACATTCTCGCCGCCCGAGACGATCATGTCTTTCACCCGGTCCATCAGAAAGACGAACCCTTCTTCGTCCATATAACCGGCATCCCCGGTCATGACCCAGCCGTCGCGGATGGTTTCGGCTGTCACATCTGGCTTGTTCCAATAGCCCAGCATGGTGATCGGGCCTTTGACCGCGATCTCACCGATTTCTCCGGTCGGCAGTGTTTGACCGTCTTCGCCAACAATCTTGATCTCGCAGACCCGTGTCGCGCGCCCGGCCGAGCGCAGTTTTCCCGCATGAGGCCCGTCCAGCGTATGGTACTTGCTGTCCAGAACCGTGGCGACCGGGCTGAGCTCTGTCTGACCAAAGGCCTGCATGAAGGCGACCTTGGGAAAGGCCTTGAAGGCATCGGCCAGCGTGGCCTCGGTGATGGGCGAGGCGCCATAACCGATGAGCTCCAGAGAGGAGATGTCGGTCTCGGCCAGCTTGGGCGAGGCCAGCATCATCTGCAGCATCACGGGCACCAGCAGGGTGTGGGTGGGTTTGTGCTGCTCGATGGCCTCGAGCGTGGCCTCGGGCGTGAACATGGGGATCACCACATGGGTGCCTGCAACAAAGGTGATGGCCATGAACCACAAAAGGTCGGCGATGTGGAACATGGGCGCGGCGTGCAGATAGATGGTGCCGTCGACCACCTTGAGCTCTTGCGCGTTCGAGATGCCACTGACGTAGAAGTTCGTCTGTGACAGCATCACACCCTTGGGAAAGCCTGTGGTGCCGCCAGTGTAGAAGATGCCTGCCAGATCATCATGGCTGCGGTCAGCGTCTGCGACCGGCGTGGCGGCGGCGATGAGTTCTTCGTAGTTCACCATGCCCTCGGGCGTGTCGCCATCGCCGCAGAAGACCAACGTTTTCAGACCCGGGACTTGCGCCTGGATCGCGGGTGCGGCGGCGGCAAAGGCATCGTCAACCAGCAAGATCTCGGCCCCGGCATCATTGAGTGCATAGGCGCATTCGGCAGGGGCCCATCGGATGTTCATCGGCATCATTGCCCCACCGCCCCAGACGGTGGCAAAGAAGTATTCGATGAAGCGATCGGAGTTCAGCGACAAGAGCGCGACTCGGTCGCCAGGCTTCATGCCCAGTTCTTGTAAGGCTCCGGCCAGTCGCTGGACCCGGTCCAACAATTGCGCCCAGCTTTGCGAGCGATCCTTGAAAACGGTGGCGGTGCCCTTTGGGTTCACCTGCACGGCGCGGCGCAGCACGGATGTGATCTGCATGTCTCTCCTCCCTCTTGTTCCGATCTCAGCCCATGCGTTGCCAGAGCAGATCGCACATGCGACCCAGGCGGGCCTCGATGGCGGCGCTGGCGTCCACGGCCAGATCCTCGCGCCAGCGGCGGGCAACGATTTGCACGCTCATCGGCTGGGGCCCTTGCGGCAGTTCGGCCACATGGGTTGGCACACAGGCGGCAGGCAGCCCCATGAAATTCATGGAATAGGACCAGAGCGCAGAGCCCAGAACCTCTTGTACACCGTCTGCACCTTGGGTGTCACGGTCAGGCGCAAAGAAGGGCTGTGGCAGGAAGGGACAGAGCACCAACGGGTAGCTGTCAAGGAACATCGACCATTCGCGCGCATAAAAGCTGCGTTTGGCCATCATGCGTAGAATGTCCGTTCCCTCATAGGGGGGGAACTGTTCGAAATACTCGTCAAAGACCGCGCGAATGGTGGGCGAGCCGTATTTTTCGATATCGGGTCCCATCAGGGCCAGCACTTCGCCCATCAGGGTACGATACCCGTCCATGCCGCACTCGCGCAGATGGGGTGGTTCGACCTCGACCACCTCGTAGCCCGCATCGGTGAGCGCATCGCGGGCCATGTCGAGGGCGCGTGAGACCTCGGGGTCGAGGTCGAATTCATAGGTTTCTTTGGTGAAGCCCACCTTGATTGGTCCATCGAGCGCCTCCCCGCGCCAGGGCAGCGGCGCGTGAAACGGATCGCGCGCGTCGGGGCGGATCATCGTGGGCATGGCCAGATGCAGGTCATGCGCCGTGCGGCAGATCAAGCCCTGGACAGACATGCTCTGTGCCAGCATCCCGCGTTCGGCCGTTTGGCTGGGGTTCCAGGCGGGTACGCGACCCAGGCCGGGTTTGACGGTGACGGCGCCATTGGCAGCAGCCGGAAAGCGCAGCGAGCCACCGATGTCGTTGCCATGGGCCAGCGCGCCGATGCCTGCCATGATGGCCGAGCCTGCGCCGCCCGATGAGCCACCGGGTGAGACGTGCTTGCCCCAGGGGTTGTGGGTGCGGCCGTGCAGCGGGTTGTCCGTGTCGGCGCGAAAGCTGAATTCGGGTGTATTGGTCCGGCCGATTACGACGGCGCCCGCATCCTGCAGATGGCGGACCAATGGGGCGTCGTCGGGGGCGATCAGATCCTTGAGCGCGGGCACACCGTTGCTGCTGGCATAGCCGGTCTGATCAACGTTGATCTTGATGGTGACGGGCACGCCGTGCAGCGGGCCGGTGGGCGCGCCAGATGCGCGGGCCTTGTCGAGATCAAGCGCTCGCGCGCGGGCATCGTCGGCGCAGGACACCACAACGGCGTTGAGGTCCGGGTTGACCGCATCCATGCGGGTCAGAGCGGCGTCCACAGCGGCTTCGGCTGTCAGATCGCCAGAGGTGGTGCGCGCAACGGTTTCAGAGGCGCTGAGGCGCCAAGTATCGGTATCGGTCATGAAAAATCTCCCGCTCGCAGGTTAGGCGCGGGTCAGGAGAAGGCAAGCGAAACCATGGGCGCCGCAGCGTCATTTTTCGGTGGTTTGCGGATCAGGAAATGTGGTGTCGGGACGGGGGAACTCCCGCCCCTTGGGCACGCATCAGAGATGCGCCCCCAGAAGCGTTGGGCCGGGCGCCGGGCCTGTCGGTCCGGCGCGGTCGCCTGTGTCAGCTGGCGTAGCCGATGGTTTGCAGCGCCGTCTTGATTTCGTCCAGGATTGCCGGGTCGTCGATGGTGGCGGGCATCTTGTAGTCCTTGCCATCAGCGATCGACACCATCGTGCCGCGCAGGATCTTGCCCGAGCGGGTCTTGGGCAGCCGGTCCACAACAACGGCCAGCTTGAACGCCGCCACCGGCCCGATCTTTTCACGCACCAGTTTGACCACTTCGGTCACCACGTCGCCATGGTCGCGGTCGGACCCGGCGTTGAGGCACAGGAAACCAACCGGCATCTGACCCTTGAGCTGATCCGTCACGCCGATCACGGCGCATTCGGCGACATCCGGGTGACCGGCCAGAACCTCTTCCATGCCGCCCGTCGACAGGCGGTGGCCCGCCACGTTGATGACGTCATCGGTGCGCGCCATGATGTAGAGGTAGCCGTCCTCGTCGATCATGCCTGCATCGCCGGTTTCATAATAACCGGGGAACTGCTGCAGATAGGATTTCTTGAACCGCTCTTCGGCATTCCAGAGGCCGGGCAGGGTGCCGGGGGGCAGGGGAAGTTTGACGGCAATCGCGCCAAGCTCTCCGGCCTTCATCGGGTGGCCGCCTTCGTCCAGGATCTGCACGTCATAGCCGGGCATCGGCTTGGCCGGAGAGCCCAGCTTGGTCGGCAGTTCCTCGATCCCCAGCGGGTTGCCTGCGATGGTCCAGCCGGTCTCGGTCTGCCACCAATGGTCGATCACCGGCACCTTGAGCGCATCCTGCGCCCAGGTGATGGTGTCGGGGTCGGCGCGTTCGCCGGCCAGATACAGCGCCTTGAGGCAGGAGATGTCGTAATCCCCGATCATCTCGCCCTTTGGGTCCTCGCGCTTGACGGCGCGGATGGCGGTGGGGGCGGTGAAGAAGCTTTTGACTTTATGTTCAGAAATCACCCGCCAAAAGGTGCCCGCATCCGGCGTGCCGACGGGCTTGCCTTCGAACACGATGGTGGTGTTGCCGTGGATCAGCGGGCCATAGCAGATGTAGGAATGCCCCACGACCCAACCCACGTCCGAGGCGGCCCAGAACACATCGCCGGGGTCGACGTTATAGATGTTCTTCATCGTCCAGTTCAGCGCGACCAGATGGCCCGCAGTGGGACGAATGACACCCTTGGGCGCGCCCGTCGTGCCCGAGGTATAGAGGATATAGGCCGGGTGGTTGCCTTCGACCGGGACGCATTCGGCCGGTTCCACGCCGTATTGGAAACCGTGCCAGTTGTAGTCGCGCCCTTCGATCAGTTGGGCGACTTCCTGTTCGCGCTGGAAGATCACGCAGAAGTCGGGCTTGTGCTCGGACAGGTCAATGGCGCCATCCAGCAGCGGTTTGTAATGCACCACGCGGCCCGGCTCCATCCCGCAAGAGGCGGCGATGATCGCCTTGGGCTTGGCGTCGTCGATGCGAACGGCCAATTCGTTGCTTGCAAAGCCGCCGAACACCACCGAATGCACGGCGCCCAGACGGGCACAGGCCAGCATCGCCTCGAGCGCTTCGGGGATCATCGGCATGTAGATGATGACGCGGTCGCCCTTTTCGATGCCCTTGGCGCGCAGCGCACCGGCCAGAGTGGCGACCCGGTTGCGCAGCTCGACATAGGAAATCTCGCGCTTGGTGTGGGTGATCGGGCTGTCATAGATGATGGCGGTCTGCTCGCCGCGCCCGGCTTCGACATGGCGGTCAACGGCGTTCCAGCAGGTGTTGACCTTGGCGTCGGTGAACCATTCATACAGTGGAGCTTTGCTGTCGTTGAGCGCCTGTGTCGGGGCCTCGACCCAATCGATGCCTTTGGCGGCCTCAAGCCAAAAGGCCTCGGGATCCTGTTTCCAGTTGTCGTATACGTCCTGATAGGCCACGGCGTCCTCCTCACTTTAGGCTTGGCGAATGTGTTACGCCCGGGCTGGGCAGGGGGGCAAGAAAATAGAGGAACGCAGCGTCAGATTATCGCAATAAATTTGCAGATTGCCCAAAATAATACTGCAAATTTTTGCAAATCTCCCGTTTCGCTAAGCTTATCATGAAGGCTTTGCTGACTTTGCAAAGTCATAAAATTGCGCGGCCGATTGGCGACATTGAATCTGCGGCGGCCGGAGGAGATTCGAGGTCCTTTGGCAGATCCCTGCCGACGCGACGGGGTTATTCAGAAATATTTATTGTCATTATTGATTGAAAACATCTCGCGCATATGTGGGTGGGGCGACAGGGAGGGCCCTGTTTTCAAGAACACAAAGCTGGCTGCACCCGTTGCATTCAGCGATCAAAAAGAAAGACCGGAACATGCATAAGATTGTGTTTGTCGCACTTCTGGGGTTGGCCGCGTGCGGTGGCTATCCCAGCTCACGCCCATTGGCCGTGGATGGCGCACGGAATGCTCACTTTGGCCAGGATGAAGTTGAATGTCGGGCCTTGGCCGCAAACTACAATCCGCAGCAACAAGCGGGCGCCATCGGGGCCGGTGCCGTTTCAGGCGGTCTTATTGGTGGTTTGACCTCGGCAAGCGGTGAAAGCACCGAGGGGGCTCTGGTTGGTGCCGCGATTGGCGGCGTGCTTGGCGCTGCCGAAGGGGCATATTCCGAAGACGAAGCTCGTCGTCAGGTATTGATCAACTGCATGCAGGGCCGTGGGCACCGGGTCATCGGCTGATCACATCGGGCGCTCTGAAATCCACTTGCCTCGGTCAGAGCGCCCGATTGTCTTACCCGTATTGGGTGACCGGCGTACCGGCGATGGCGGCCATGTTCAGCAGGCCGCGCGCGGTGATCGAGGGCGACACGATATGGGCCTTGTTGCCCATGCCCATCAGGATCGGGCCAACTTCGATGCCGTCTGCTTTCATCTTGAGCACGTTGCGCACGCCACTGGCCGCGTCCGCATGGGCAAAGATCAGAACATTGGCGGCCCCTTGCAGGCGCGAGTTCGGGAAAATCCTCTGCCGCAGCTCGGGGTCCAGCGCGGCATCAAGGTTCATCTCGCCTTCATACATGAAGTCCCGCTGTTCCGCGTCGAGCAGGGCAATGGCATCGCGCAGGCGCTTGCCCGACCCCTCGGCCTGATTGCCGAACTGCGATTGCGAGCAGAACGCGATCTTGGGCTCGACCCCGAAACGGCGGGCATGACGGGCGGCGCCGATGGTGATCTCGGCCAGTTCTTCGGGCGTTGGCAATTGGCGCACATGGGTGTCGGCAATGAAGAGCGGTCCGTCCTCGAGGATCATCAGCGACAGCGCCCCATGCGGATGCAGGTTGCCATTGCCCAGAACCTGCTCGACATAATTCAGATGCCAGCGGTATTCGCCAAAGGTGCCGCAAATCAGGCTGTCGGCATCGCCGCGGTGCACCATGATCGCACCAATGGCGGTGGAGTTCGTGCGCATGATCGCCTTGGCCAGGTCAGGCGAAACGCCACGCCGTTGCATCAGCTCGTGGTACGAATTCCAGTATTCATAGTAGCGCGGATCGTTTTCCGGGTTCACAATCTGGAGGTCCTGCCCCGGGCGGACGGACAGGCCAAGGCGTTCGCAGCGCGCCTCGATCACCTCGGGGCGGCCGATCAGGATCGGGGTTTCTGTCGTTTCCTCAAGGATCGCCTGAGCCGCGCGCAAAACCCGTTCGTCTTCGCCTTCGGCAAAGACGATCCGGCGCGACGCGGCGCTTGCGGCCTCGAACACGGGCCGCATTAGTAGGGCTGACTTGAATACCGTTTGATTAAGTTTTTCTTTGTAGGCTTCAAGGTCTTCGATGGGCCGTTTTGCAACGCCACTCTCCATTGCGGCTTTTGCCACCGACGAAGAAACAACACCCACCAAACGCGGGTCAAATGGCTTTGGAATCAGGTAGTCGGCGCCGAATGTCAGTTGCTCGCCTTTATAGGCAGCGGCGGCCTCGGCGCTGGTGGTGGCGCGGGCCAGTTCGGCGATGCCGTCGACACAGGCGATCTGCATTTCGTCGTTGATCTCGGTCGCGCCCACATCCAGCGCGCCGCGGAAGATGAAGGGGAAGCAAAGTACATTGTTGACCTGATTGGGGAAATCACTGCGGCCCGTGGCAATGATGGCGCCGGGGGCCACTTTGCGGGCCTCTTCCGGTAGGATCTCCGGCGTCGGGTTGGCCAGGGCAAAGATGATTGGACGATCGGCCATCTTCTGCACCATCTCGGGTTTCAGCACGTTGGGGCCCGAGAGGCCCAGGAACAGATCGGCGCCGTCGATCACCTCATCCAGTGTGCGCAGGTCCGAAGCTTGGGCAAAGGCCGCCTTGTGCGGGTTCATATCCTCGGTCCGGCCCTCGTAGACCAACCCGTGAATGTCGCACAGCCAGACGTTTTCGCGTTTCACACCCAGTTTCAGCAGCATGTTCAAACAGGCAATGCCCGCCGCCCCACCACCGGTCGAGACGATCTTGATATCCTCGAACCGCTTTCCCGCCACATGCAGGGCGTTTTTGGCGGCCGCACCAACAACAATCGCGGTGCCGTGCTGGTCATCGTGAAACACCGGAATGTTCATCCGCTCGCGGCAGATCTTTTCCACGATAAAGCAGTCGGGCGCTTTGATGTCTTCTAGGTTGATGGCCCCAAAGGTCGGCCCAAGTGCACAGACAATATCGGCCAGCTTTTCCGGATCGCTTTCGTCCACCTCGATGTCGAAGCAGTCGATATTGGCGAATTTCTTGAACAGGACGGCCTTGCCCTCCATCACCGGTTTTGAGGCCAGCGCGCCGATGTTGCCCAGACCCAGAACCGCCGTTCCGTTAGACACGACCGCCACCAAATTTCCGCGAGCGGTGTAGCGGGATGCCGTTGCCGGATCTTCCTTGATCTCGATACAGGCCTCAGCCACGCCCGGCGAATAGGCGCGTGACAGATCACGGCCATTGGCCATCGGTTTCGTCGCCTTGATCTCAAGCTTTCCGGGTTTGGGAAACTCGTGATAGTCCAGTGCGGCCTGCCGCTGGCTCTGGTTTTCGGACATATAAAACACTCCTCCGGAAATTTAGTTTAGCGTTAAACTATTTTTGACGCTGGGGAAACCCCGCGAAAGGTCGAGTGGCCGGGAAATCCTGTCGCAGGCGACTTCTTGCAAATCCGTCGCCTCGGCGGCACTGTCCGCGCCAGAGGAGAGAGCCAATGCCCGACACAATAGCCGAAATGCGCTTGCCGACCAAAGAGTTGCGCGATGACATCCCGTTTTTCACCAAAACCCTGGGGATGCGGATGGATTCCATCTATCCCGCTGACGACCCGCGCACAGCAGTGTTTTCGGGCCATGGGCTGCGCCTGCGCGTGGAAAAGGACGCGTCTGAAACACCCGGAACGATCCGAATCCTGACCGACGCGCCGGATGAGTTTGCAGGCGGTGATCGGCGTCTGGTTGCCCCCAACGGTACTGTGATTGAGATCGAAGAGCGCAATCCGCCGATGGTGATGCCGGAAACGGTGCATTCTTTTGTGGTGCGCCGCCTCAAGGACCAGGCGCCTTGGATCATCGGGCGCGCGGGCATGCATTATCGTGATCTGGTGCCGGATCGTCTGGGTGGCTCGATCATCGCCAGCCACATCCGCATACCTGACGGCGGGCCTGTGCCTGACATGGTGCATTTTCACAAGGTGGGCTTTCAGCTGATCTTTTGCATCCACGGCTGGGTGGATGTGGTTTACGAGGATCAGGGCGACAAGATGCGTCTGACAGCTGGGGATTGCTTTATCCAGCCACCCGAAATCCGCCACCGCGTGCTCGAAGCAAGCGACAATGTACAAGTGATCGAGATTGGCGTTCCGGCTGAACATGTGACCGAGATCGACCACGAGATGGAACTGCCAACCCCGCATTTCCGCCCGGATCGGGAATGGGACGGGCAGCGCTTTGTCTACAACCGCGCCGAAGGGGCCGAATGGGCACCGTTCCGCCTGCCGGGGTATATCTGCCGTGACACGACGATTGCGGAAAACACCAAAGGTGTTGCAGGTGTCCAGGTCGTTCGTCGGGGCGAGGGCGCGCCGCAGTGGGCCAGCCATGACACGGACATACACTTTACCTTTGTGATGAACGGCACCCTGACCCTCGAAGGGGAAGGCCGCGAGCCGTTTGCATTGGAGCAGGGCGATGCCTTTGTCATCCCACCGGGCATGAAGACCCGTCTGTCGGATCCCAGCGATGATGTCGAACTGCTCGAAGTGACCTTGCCGGGAACCTTTCAGACGACGTTGGGCTGACCAGTCGCAATCAATTGGGACTGCAACAGCAGTGCGCTCACGCCTAGGGCCAATGCGGGCTAGGTCATTTGCGTGCTGCTTGCATATCCAAGGGCGAGCATCAGGAGGGACACCGCTCCCACCCAGGCCGCTGCAACACGAAAACCGATATTGACCCAAGGTGCTGTAAACCGGTTCTGCAGGAAATGTGAGGCCCCCCAGATATAGAGCAAACCCAGGTTGGCGCCGACAGTTGACCCCGCCATCGTGATGACCCGATCCACCGCGGGCCCGGCATCAGGGATCGAGGCGCAGCCGATCAACAGGCCGCCCGCTCCCGACAGAGTGAGCGCAAGAACAAAGGCTTTGCCGGGCAAAAGAGCCGCAAGTGTGCAGGCGCCGAGTGCAACTGCGAACAGGGCGTTGTCCACGGCAAGTTCAGCGGTGCCCAGGATGACGGCAAACAGGCAGCAAATCAGAAAGCTGCCCAATTGCCAGCGTACCTTTTCTGCGGTGAACTGCCCCAGCAATAGCCCCAAGCCTAATAGCGCGAGCGCTTGAGACGGGGTCGAGAACGGGTGCAATAGCCCGACATAGAACCCTTTGATTCCGGGGATCGGAGCGTGGGCATAGGCCGGGCTGCTCCCGAGGACAAGCAGAAGACAGAGCAGGCCGGAAAATCGCGCCACGTCAGGCGACGCCGGTTAGAAAGGCAAGCCCGGCCAGCGAGATCAGCCCCCCGGCGCCGCGCACTGCAACGCGTCCAACCGGCCATTTCACCAGCATCCCAAAAGCAATCCCGCACAGATGCAGCAGGCCGGTTGCGATCACAAAGCCGACCGCATAGGCAAAGGCGTTCACGGTTGCGGGCAATTCGGTTCCGTGCGCGTAGCCGTGAAAGATAGCAAAGACACCGACGATCACGGCGGATATCCAGACGGCCGGTTTCAAGGCAAACACGATCATCAGGCCCAAAACAACGGCTGACAGCGCGATGCCGGTTTCAACCCCGGGCACCGGGATGCCCACGATTCCGGCCACGGCACCAAGCGCCATGACCAGCGGAAATACGATGGGAAGGGTCCAGATCGCCGGGGCACCAAGAAACGCCCCCCAAAGCCCCACTGCAACCATGGCCGCCACGTGATCCCATCCCAGAACAGGGTGGGTAAATCCGGCGACAAAACCGCCGCCGTACCCATCACCGGAATGGGCCATGGACATCCCGGGGAAAGACAGAAGGAAAACGGAAACGGCCAGAAAGCAGATTGTTGCGCGCAGCTGCATTGAAAACTCCATTGGGGCAGAATTCATTGACAAAACACTATGTTGGATTGTGTTTGTGCTCAACAGAAACCGGGCTTGCGTTGCGCATTCTGTTTGGGACTGCCTGAAAACGTCGCAATCGAGTACGGGCGCGTGTATCGGTCGCTCACCGTGCTCAGGCGTCGCCCGATACGCGTGCCGGGCTTAGCAGCAGGATCCTTCCCCCGAGTGACCCCTTCACCTTGAAGTTCAATTCGGATTAAAGTGTCTTTCTTCGACCAATTGATCAAAATTCGGGGAATCGCCATGAGCTTGAAAGATGCAGCAGAAAAAGTGCGCGAAAAGGCCTATGCGCCCTATTCGAATTTCAAGGTGGGCGCGGCTGTTTTGGGCCAGGACGGCCAAGTCTATTCGGGCTGCAACGTCGAAAACGTGGCCTATCCCGAAGGCACTTGTGCCGAGGCCGGTGCGATTGCCGCCATGGTGGCCGCGGGCGAGACCCGCCTGACCGAAGTCTATGTCGTGGCGGACAGCCCCTTTCCCGTTCCCCCATGCGGTGGTTGCCGTCAGAAGCTGGCCGAATTCGGGTCGTCGGACGTGGTGGTGACCATGGCCTCCGCAGACGGTATCGAAAAATCCATGACGATCGGAGAGCTCTTGCCCGGTGCCTTCGGGGCCGAGCATATGGAGGGCAACTGACTTGATGGATGCCCGCTCGATCATTGCGAAACTGCGTCGCCACGATGTGCCTGACGCTGCAGAGCTCAGCTGGTTTGCCCAAGGTCTTGCAGACGGCGGTGTCAGCGATGCGCAGGCCGGGGCGTTTGCCATGGCTGTCTGTATGGGCGCGCTTGGAGCCGAGGGGCGCGCGGCGTTGACGCTGGCGATGCGCGACAGCGGCGATGTGTTGAGCTGGGATCTGGATGGTCCGGTGATCGACAAGCATTCGACCGGCGGCGTGGGCGATTGTGTTTCGCTGATGCTGGCGCCTGCACTGGCAGAATGTGGGGCCTATGTGCCGATGATTTCGGGTCGTGGTCTGGGCCACACCGGCGGCACGCTTGACAAGATGGAAGCGATCCCCGGCGTCACCACGCAAGTGGGGCAAGAGCGTCTGGCGGACATCGTGAGCAACGTCGGCGCCGCGATCGTTGGCGCCACGGCGCAGATCGCGCCCGCTGACAAGCGGCTCTATGCCATTCGCGACGTGACGGCGACGGTCGAAAGCCTTGATCTGATCACCGCCTCGATCCTGTCCAAAAAGCTCGCCGCCAGCCCCGATGCGCTGGTGCTGGACGTCAAGGTGGGCAGCGGCGCTTTCATGAAAACACCGGACGAGGCGCGGGCGTTGGCCACGGCGCTTGCCGACACCGCCAATGCCGCCGGGTGCCGGACGTCTGCCGTGATCACCGACATGAACCAGCCACTGGCAAGTTCCTTGGGCAACGCGCTCGAGGTGGCCGAGATCATGCGCGCGCTGACCAGCGGCGAGGTGAGCCTGCTGTCCGAGCTCTCGTCGGCTTTGGGTGGTGTTCTGTTGAAGGATGCAGGTCTGTCTGCATCGGTTGAAGAGGGCACCGCCACTATTGCCGAGATTATCCGCGATGGCCGCGCGGCCAACCGGTTCGGGCGGATGATCGCCAGCGTTGGCGGTCCGGTGCAGTTTGTCGACAACTGGGCCCGTTTCCTGCCTGAGGCCAACGTCATTCAAGAAGTCACAGCGCGCGAAACCGGCTATGTCGCCACCATTGATGGCGAGGCATTGGGACTGGCTGTTGTGGCTTTGGGCGGCGGGCGCCAGGTCGAAAGCGATGAGATTGATCCGGCGGTTGGCCTGTCCGATGTCGTGCGCCTGGGGGCCAAGGTGAACAAGGGCGAGCCGCTGGCGGTGATCCATGCCAGCCGCGAGGATGCGGCACGTCTGGCCGAGGCCGCTCTGCGCCAGGCCATAACGCTCGGCGATACCGCTCCGGAAGTGCCGCCCTTGATCCATGAAAGGATCGGTACATGACACGGGCCTTTCTTGTGGTGATGGATTCGGTGGGCATCGGTGGCGCGCCGGATGCTGACCGGTTTTTTAACGGCGATGTGCCCGACACCGGTGCCAACACAATAGCGCATATCGCGCAGGCCTGCGCTGCAGGACAGGCGGAAGAGGGGCGCAGCGGTCCATTGAACTTGCCCAATCTTGATCGTTTGGGGCTGAGTGCCGCGACCTTTTTGGCGTCAGGCGCGTCTACACCGGGGCTTGAGGGCAGTCCACGCGGCCTCTGGGGATGTGCGCGTGAACATAGCCTGGGCAAGGATACGCCCTCAGGTCATTGGGAGCTGGCAGGATTGCCGGTGCCGTGGGATTGGCACTATTTCCCCGACACTCAGCCCGCATTCTCTGCCGATCTGACCCGCGCTGTCGCGCAAGCTGCCGGAACCGGTGGCATCCTGGGGGACTGTCACGCCAGCGGCACGGTTATAATCGACCAGCATGGCGCGGAACACATGCGCAGCGGCTGGCCGATCTGCTATACCTCGGCCGACAGCGTCTTTCAGATCGCCGCGCATGAGGAAACATTTGGTATCGACCGCCTGCTCCAGCTTTGTGCCGATGTGGCCCCGCTGCTGCATGAGATGAAAGTGGGCCGTGTCATCGCGCGGCCCTTTGTCGGCACGCCCGAGAAGGGGTTCACCCGCACCACCAACCGCAAGGATTATGCCATCGCACCACCTGCGCCTGTCCTGACCAATTGGGTTCAAGATGCGGGGCGCAAGGTTCACGCCATCGGCAAGATCGGCGACATTTTCACCATGCAGGGCATCGACACGCTGACCAAAGGTTCGGATGCCGAGCTGATGAAGGCCCTGATCGCTGAAGTCGAAACCGCCGAAGATGGCAGTCTGACCTTTGCCAATTTCGTCGAGTTCGACAGCCTCTATGGTCATCGCCGCGACATCAGCGGCTATGCCCGTGCGTTGGAATGGTTTGATGCGCAGATCGGGGTCCTCCTGCCCAAGCTGCGCGACGGGGATATGCTGGTGCTGACAGCAGATCACGGCAATGACCCCAGCTGGACCGGCACCGACCACACTCGCGAACAAGTGCCCGTGCTGATCGCAGGTCTGGGCAGCGGTCGGATTGGTCAGATTGATTTTGCCGACGTTGCTGCCAGCATCGCACATCACCTCAATATCCCGGCCCAAGGTCCGGGGCGGAGTTTCCTATGACGGTCGCCGACCTGCCCAAGATCGAATTGCATCTGCACCATGAAGGGGCCGCGCCGCCCGCCTTTATCCGGCAGCTTGCACATGAAAAGAAAATGGACCTCAGCGGCATCTTCAAGCCGGATGGTTCTTACGATTTCCGCGATTTCGCACATTTCCTGAGCGTCTATGAGGCGGCCAGCGAGGTGCTGACAGGGCCAGAGGAGTTCCGCCGCCTGACGCTCGCAATCCTCGAAGAAAGCGCCGCAAACGGTGTGGTCTATTCCGAGACCTTTCTAAGCCCGGATTTCTGCGGGGGCGGCGACGTGGCCGCATGGCGCGATTATCTGGCGGCCATTCAGGATGCCGCGGATGAGGCCGAAGCCAAATTGGGCATCACCCTGCGAGGCGTGGTCACTTGCGTGCGCCACTTTGGACCAGAACAGGCCAAAGCCTCGGCCATCTGCGCGGCTGAAACGGCGGGCGACTGGATTGTGGGCTTTGGCATGGGCGGCAACGAAGGTGTGGGCCGTCAGGGCGATTTCGCCTGGAGCTTTGACTGCGCGCGCGAGGCCGGGCTGCGTCTGACCACCCATGCAGGCGAGTTTGGCGGACCCGAGAGCGTGCGCGACGCGGTGCGAGACCTGCGGGTCGAGCGTGTTGGCCACGGCGTGCGCGCCATTGAAGACGCCGATCTGGTGCATGAGTTGCAGGATCGCGGCACAGTGCTCGAGGTTTGCCCTGGCTCGAACGTTGTTTTGGGTCTTTACCCGGATTTTGCGGCCCACCCGATTGCGCGGTTGCGTGATGCGGGCGTCAAGGTGACCGTCTCGACCGACGATCCGCCCTTTTTCCACACGACGATGCGCCGCGAATATGAGATGCTGGCGCAGGCTTTCGACTGGAGCGAACAGGATTTCGCCGACCTTAACGCCACAGCGCTTGAGGCGGCATTCTGCGATGAAGACACCCGCGCGCGGGTCAAGAAACGATTGGAGATGACATGAGCGACCACCTGACCGTTGTCGATCACCCGTTGGTGCAGCACAAACTTACGCTGATGCGGGACAAGGACACATCGACCGCCGTATTCCGGCAGTTGCTGCGCGAGATCACGCAGCTGCTCGCCTATGAGATCACGCGCGAGATGCCACTGACCACGCGCACGATCCAGACCCCGATAGAAGAGATGGAAGCGCCCATCTTGGCGGGCAAGAAAATGGCGCTGGTGTCCATCCTGCGCGCGGGCAACGGCATGCTTGATGGGGTGCTCGAACTGGTCCCATCGGCGCGGGTTGGCTTTGTGGGTCTTTACAGGGACCCGGTAACGCTCAAGCCGGTGCAATACTATTTCAAAGCGCCTGAAGGCTTGAAGGATCGTCTGGTGATTGCGGTTGATCCCATGCTGGCCACGGGCAACAGCTCGGCCGCGGCGATTGATCTGCTCAAGGAAGCAGGCGCCACCGACATCCGCTTTCTGTGCCTGCTGGCCGCGCCCGAGGGCGTTGCGCGAATGAAAGAAGCACACCCCGATGTGCCGATCGTCACAGGCGCGCTGGATCGAGAGTTGAACGAAAAAGCCTATATCGTGCCGGGACTTGGCGATGCGGGCGATCGGATGTTCGGGACGAAATAAGGCGAATCAGAGGCAACTGAGTCCTTTACTCAAGAGCTGATTTGCTGCATCCTGCCTCCACATCTTGTGGGGGCAGTCATGAGAATTACAAGAGTTATTGCAGTAACCATAATGGCCGCGACGGCCGGATTGACGAGTTTGAACGCCCAAACTCTGCGAAAATCGTCGCCTCCGGCCGAATTCCCACCTGCGTCCTACAAAGGCAAACAATATGTTGACAGCCGCGGGTGTATCTACATCCGCGCAGGAATTGACGGCAACGTGACATGGGTTCCGCGCGTGTCGCGCGACCGCCGTCAGGTCTGTGGCTACAAGCCAACAGCCGTTGCCGGCGCCACGGCGAGCCCGACACAGACGGCCAAGCCCAAGCTGATCACCATCGAACCAACTGCGCCTACTGCGACGGCGGCTGCAACAGCTGCGCCGAAACCGAAACCGAAGGCTCAGGCCAAGCCCAGCCCCGGGCCGAAGCCTACGGTTGTCTCGACCCCGAAACCAGCGCCGACGCCCACTGTGCGCACCACAACACGCACGACAACGGCGCGTCCGGCGACGACGACCACGGCTCGCCCAACGACCACGCGTCCGGCCACTACAACTGCGCCCAAACCCACAACCGCCGCTGCGCCGGTGGTGGCCCCGCGCCGCACAGCACCGGCTGCAACAGGTGGCGGATGCTCCAACGCGTCGGCGTTCAGTCAGCAGTTCATCAACAAAACGGGCGTGCGCTGCGGTCCGCAAACGGAATCTCCGATCACCCATGGCTCTGGTACCAGCCGCAAATCGTCGAGCTTGAACACGGCCCCGACCAACGCGACCCCGGCCAGCACAGGGGTTAAGGTGTCTCTGAACACCCGCGTCGCACCGCGCCATGTGTATGACAACCGTCAAAACACGCTCAACGTCGATGTGCCCAAAGGGTTCCGCCCGGTTTGGACTGACGACCGCCTGAATCCGCATCGTGCTGAACGCACCCTGCGTCCGGCGATCACGGTCAGCCGGTTCGAGCCGCCCACAGGGTTCCGGGCTGTCGAACGGGAAGATGACCGATTGAACCCGAACCGCGGCATACGCACTGCGGCGGGCGATGCGCAGTCTGATGCGATTTGGGAACGAACCATCCCGCGTACGCTGCGCCGGGTTCCGACCGACGTGCCGATTATTCCGGTTGAGGGTGTCGAAAACTCCTACACGAATTTGGCCAAGCGCCCGAACCGTTTGACCTTCTCGACACGCTCGGGCCCCACAGCACCGGTCGAGGCGCGCTATGTCCGCGTTGCCTCTTATCAGAACGATGCGGCTGCCCGTCAGGCCGCGCAAAGGCTGTCGGGGACCGGCTTGCCCATGAACGTGGGCACCGTGCGCCGTGGATCAGGAACCTACAAGGTGGTCTTGGCAGGTCCATTCAACTCACAGGCACAGGCGGCATCAGCATTGAACCAGGTACGCGGCGCCGGGTTTTCGGGCGCACGCCTGACCAAGTGATCCTGACCCATTAGAACGCAAAGCGCGACTGCGGCCTTACTGGTCGCAGATGCTCTGCAGCAGCACCCAATCGCGATCCGGAAGCACCGGCTCCAGCGTCCGCCCGGCCATCGGGTCGGCCTCGATCAAACCCAGAACCGTCTCGCCGGTGACATCCAGCGCATAGGCGTAAGGGGAAGAGGGGATCGCGGCCTGGGCAAAAAGCGCCAGTGTCTGATCCTCATCCAAGGCCGGTCGTGGCTCTGCCAGGGCATACTCGGCATAGCGGTCCAGCACATTGGGGGCGATGTCCCCTGTGGTCAGCAGGCGAAAGGATGGCCAGGCCCCGGCAAAATCCAGGATCTCGTCCAACGGGTCCGTCTGTTCGGCGCGAGCGCGTTCGGCCAGGACAAAGCCCGCAGCCACGGCCGGGTCTTCGTGATCTTCGATCAAGGTGCGATTGAGCAGCACGATGCCCCCCGGCAGATGCAAGCTGTCCGCGACGCCTGCGGGCACAACGGCCAGCCGATCGACGCCTGTGCGCGCCGCCAATTGGCGCAGGATCGGATCGGCATCGGGTTCCGAGCATTCTTGCCCCCCGACGCGCTCGATCCGGTCCAGCAGCGCGCGACCAATCTCTTGTCGTTTGATGTCGGGTACCACGCTGACGGTGTGCCGCTTCATCGCGCCCGGCAGCCAGAACACCAGCACCGCCGCCAGAGCAGCACCGACGCCCAAAATCGAAACCAAGCGCAAGCGCCCGGGATGCGGGCGGGCGCGGTCGATGGCCCGTTGCAGCCGCTCGATGGCCTCGATCATTGTGGTTTCACTCTCAGCCAGTTCCAACGTCTCACCAGGATCACCATCGGGGTGATAGACGGCCGGAAACTCACCGGGGTTCTGGCGGACAAGGGCCGCCAGCGACCAATGTGTCAGGGCACTGTCATTGAAATCCGAGATGGTCAGCGTCGCCTCGCCGATGGACACAACAACCTCGCGGCGTTGTTCTTCGGCTGTGGGTCGCCACAGACCGGTTGCCTCGATCCGTTCATATTGCTTGAGAGCGGTCATTCGTGCTGGATCTGCTCGCGTTGTCTTTTGCTTTTGTCTAGCATGTCCCGCGCCCGCGCCGCAAACGGCTAGCGGGATATTTCCTTTGGGATGCTGTCGGAAATGAGCGCCGGGGTCGCGCATGGGCTTGCCAAGGGGCAGTAAACCGCCGAACAAGAGCCATGCAGGCGGAAATCAAGAACTCTCCCATCGCGGCGGCGGCCTTCATGGTTGCGTCAATGGCCCTGATCGGGGTCATCGACAACTTCATCGTGTACTTGGCCGAAAGCATCGGTTTGTGGCAGTTTCACGTGGTGCGATCGGCCATGATGTTGCCCATCGTCTTTCTGATGTCGGTTGTTGGCTTGGGTCAGTTCGGCCCGCAGCGCCTGTGGGCGGTTGTTGTCCGTAGCCTGCTGATTGCCACAGCGATGTTGTTTTATTTCAGCGCTTTGGCCTTGATGCCCATTGCTCAGGCCTTGGCTGGGCTCTTTACCTCTCCGATCTTCATTTTGCTGATCACGGGGGTGGGCATGGGGCAAAAGATCGGGCCGTGGCGTGTTTTGGCTGTGGCCATCGGGTTCACCGGTATCCTGTTAATCCTTCAGCCCGATCCGGCGGACTTCGACTGGAAGATCCTGATCCCGGTTGTTGGCGGGTTTTTCTACGCGTTGGCCGCCATCGCCACCCGCAGCTTGTGCGGTGGCGAAAGCACCGTCGCCTTGTTGGGGGGCATGACCATCGCGCTTGGTCTGATGGGCGTGACGGGTGTCACGGTGCTGCATTTCTTTCCCATGGACAGCGTCGACGGCCCCGCAGGTTTTGTCACCCGCGGTTGGGTGTGGCCCATGGACGAGGCACTGGTTTGGGTGGTGGTGCAGGCGGTCGGGTCAGTGACGGCTGTGTTCATGTTGATCAAGGCCTATCAACTGGGCGAGCCGTCTTACGTGGCCGTGTTCGAATACTCGGTGATGATCTTTGGGCCGGTCTTTGCCTGGGCGGTTCTGGGGCAGGGGCTGGGGCTGTGGCAGATTGCAGGCATCGCGCTGATCGCCTTTGCGGGCAGCATCATCGCCATAAGGTCAAAGGCCTGAGGGTTTTCCCCGCATCACAACGTGGTATGGCTGTGTCATGATCATCTCGACCGGCCGAAATTACATCTTTGTTCACATCCCCAAGACCGGCGGCACGTCCTTGTCCCTGGCGTTGGAAGCGCGGGCCAAGAAAGATGACATCCTGCTGGGCGACACGCCCAAGGCACAGCGGCGCAGATCACGGGCAAAGGCCCTGGCGGATCAGGCACGGGGGCGGCTGTGGAAACACGCGACACTTGCGGACATAGAAGGGGTCGTTGCCGGGCACATTCTGGACCAGATGTTTGTCTTCACCCTGGTGCGCAACCCGTGGGACCGCGCCGTCAGCTACTATCATTGGCTGCAAGAGCAGAGCTTTGAGCATCCGGCGGTGACACTGGCAAAGGCGCTTGAATTCAAGCCATTCCTGTTGCACCCGGACACTCAATCCGGGTTTCGTCAGATGCCGGCTTCGGCCTATGTTCGGCGCTCGGATGGGCGCGAGCAATGTCAGGCCTTTGTTCGGATGGAGCATTTGGTGCAGGACCTGAAACCGGTTGAGGCGCATCTGGGATTTTCCTTGGACATGCCCCACATCAACCGATCCCGGCGCAAGGAAGATCACCGGGTCTATTTCGATGATGAGACGGCCCAGGCTGTCCAGGATATGTGCCAGCCGGATATCCAAAGGTTCGGATACACGTTCGACGGTTAAGCCGCGTTTGTTGAAAATTTGAAGTCAATCGTCCTCAACTGACCCGCATTGTCGGAAATTGCCCGCGCAATGCCACATTCTTGCCCTTGTTCTGACCTCACAGCGGCACGCGAATCGGGCCTGCTGTTTGGACATCATAGTTAATCCGGCATGCTTGTGACTGCTGCTGCCACATACAAGGAATAGGCTTGTGTTCGGATGGAAAGAAAAACGGGGTCGGGGGACCCCGCGTATGGTCGAGACCAGCGCTGCGCTGGACGGTCTGCTGATCACTGGTCAGGCCGGGTTTCTCAGGGGCACGCATGTGGCCTCGAACCTGGGTTGGCGGGCAGTTGAGACCCTGTCTGTTGGCGACCGGGTGCTGACCTTTGATCATGCGATGCAACCCATCGTCGATATCCAGCGCGAAACGTTGATCATGCCCGAAGGGGACGTCGCAGGACTGCGGCGCCCGGTTCTGGTTCCTGACGGCGCGCTCTTCAACCGGCGCGAGCTTTGGTTGATGCCGGATCAGGGGATGCTGATTGAATGCGACGCGGCACAGGACGCTGTCGGTGATCCCTTTGCCGTTGTGCCGGCACGGATGCTGAACGGGTTGCGCGGGATTTCCTTAGGCTATCCTGGCGAGCAGATCGAAGTGACAACAATCGGCTTCAACAATGACGAAGTGATCTATGTCGAGGGGGGCATGCTCGCACATTGTCCCAGCCCGCAGCCCTTGTATTCCGAAGCCGGAAAACCCACGCAAGGACTGTATGATGTTCTAAGCGGGCCTGCTGCGCAGTTTCTGGTGAATTGCATCATCGACGATGACGACGCCCTGGCCGTGGCCTCAGACCCTGCCCAGCTTCCGGGTGGGTTCCACGATGGACCGGTCCGTCCCAGCCGCCCTGTAAGGTCCAAGTAGTCCCCGAGTGTTCGGGGGGTTTGGAGTTTCGATACCCTCGGTCTCCAACGTGAAACCGGCGCCCCAAGGGGCGCCGGTTTCATTGTTTGATGTGATCAGCCTCAGGCTGCTTTTGCTTCGGGGTTGAAGCGGCCATAGAATGTCTGGCCCTTTTCAGCCATCTCGCGCAGCAGGGGCGGGCAGGCAAAACGCTCGCCGTACTTCGCAGCCAGCTGGTCGCAACGCTCGGCCGCATAAGGCGCGCCGATGATGTCCAGCCAGCTCAGCGGGCCACCGGACCACGGCGCAAAGCCCCAGGCCAGGATCGCGCCCACGTCCGCCTCGCGGATGTCTTCGACGACGCCCTCTTCCAGTGCACGAACGGCTTCCAGAACCTGTGCGAACATCAGACGTTCCTGCACCTCGATCAGGTCAGGCTGCTCGTCGGCCAGTGGGTATTTGTCGTGGATACCTTTCCAGTAGCCGATGCGCTTGCCCTTTTCGTCATAGTCGAAATAGCCCGCGTTGGCCTTGCGACCCAGGCGACCTTCTTCTTCCATCCAGACGATCAGATCGTCGGCCTCGGACGCCGGGTATGCGTTGCCCATGGCGGCCTTGGTGGCCTTCATGATGCGCACACCCAGGTCGATCGAGGTCTCGTCGCCCAGCTGCACCGGACCAACCGGGAAGCCCAGCTGACGGGCTGCATTGTCGATCAGCACGGGGGCCACGCCCTCGGTGATCATGCGGGTTGCTTCGTTGCCATAGGGGATGATGCAGCGGTTGCAGTAGAAGAAACGCGCATCGTTGACCACGATCGGGGTTTTGCGGATCTGACGCACGTAATCCAGCGCCTTGGCGACCGCACGATCCCCGGTTTCCTTGCCTTTGATGATCTCGACCAGCAACATTTTCTCAACGGGCGAGAAGAAGTGGATGCCGATGAACTGATCGGGCCGCACGCTCGCCTTGGCCAGATCGGTGATCGGCAGGGTCGAGGTGTTCGAGGCAAAGATGCAATCCTCAGGAATGATCGCCTCGACCTTCTTGGTCATGTCGGCCTTGACGGCAGGGTCTTCGAACACGGCCTCGATGATCAGATCACAGCCTTTCAGCTGTTCCAGATCCGGGGTCGCGGTGATCAGGCCCAGCATCGCGTCTTTCTTCTCTTGGCTGACCTTCCCGCGCTTCATGCCCTTGTCGAGGTACGCTTCGGTATAGGCCTTGCCCTTGTCGGCCGCCGCCTGGTCACGGTCGATCAGAACCACTTCCATACCGGCCTGCGCCGACACCAGCGCGATGCCCGCGCCCATCATGCCAGCCCCCAGAACGCCCAGCTTCTTGACGCGCTGATCGGGCACATCCTTGGGACGCACCGCGCCCTTTTCCAGCGCTTCCTTGTTCAGGAACAGCGAGCGGATCATTGCCCCCGACGAGGGGTTCATCAGCACCGATGTGAACCAGCGCGCTTCGATCTTCAGCGCGTTGTCAAAGTCGACCAGCAGCCCTTCGTAAACCGCACTCAGCAGAGCCTTGGCAGCGGGGAACGCCCCCTGGGTCTTGCCGTGCACCATGGCGGCTGCACCCACAAAGGTCGGGAAACCCGCAGGCGAATACGGCGCACCACCGGGGATCTTGTAGCCCTTGGCGTCCCACGGCTTGACGATGTCGGCATCCTTGGCGTTCAGCACCCATTCGCGGGCTGCGGCCACCGGATCGGCAACAACTTCATCCACCAGACCTGCACCTTTGGCTTTCTTGGCATCCAGCATCTTGCCTTCGAGCAGCAGGGGCGAGGCACCCATGGCACCCAGCTTGCGCGCCAGACGGGTAGTGCCGCCTGCACCGGGGAAGATCCCGACCAGAATTTCCGGCAGGCCGTATTTTGCCTTTGGGTTCTCGCTCACAAAGATGCGGTGGGTTGCCAGCGGCAGTTCCAGACCGATGCCAGCAGCGGTGCCGGGCAGGGCCGAGGCAATCGGCTTGCCGCCCTTGTTGGTCTTTTTGTCCATGCCGGCGCGTTCGATTTTGCGCAGCAGGGCGTGCATCTGCATAGTGCCCTCGAACAGGCCCTTGGCCGGATCGTCGCCTGCTTGCTCCTTCATCACGGCCAGCAGGTTCAGGTCCATACCGCCCGCAAACGAGCCTTCTTTGCCCGAGGTCACGACTATGCCCTTGACCGCGTCATCGGTCAGCGCGTCGTCGATGCAGGCGTTCAGCTCTTCGAGACCGGTGAACGACATCACGTTCATGGTCTTGCCGGGCACGTCCCAGGTGATGGTTGCGACGCCGTCTGCGTCTTTGGTCAGTGTAAATTCAGCCATTTTCTTGTTCTCCAGACGCCGTTCTTACACGCGCTCGATGATGGTCGCTGCACCCATGCCGGATGCGATACACAGGGTTGCCAGACCGGTTTCCTTGTCCTGACGCTCCAGCTCGTCCAGCAGGGTGCCGATGATGATCGCGCCGGTCGCACCCAGCGGGTGACCCATTGCGATCGAGCCGCCATTGACGTTCACCAGCTCAGGATCGACATCAAACGCCTGCTGGAAGCGCATCACGACCGAGGCGAAGGCTTCGTTCACCTCGAACAGGTCAAAGTCGGAAATTGCCATGCCATTGTCGGCCATGATCTTTTGCGTCACCGGCACCGGGCCGGTCAGCATGATGGTCGGGTCCAAGCCGATTTTGGCGGTGGCCTTGATGCGCGCCCGCGGTTTCAGACCGTGCTTTTCTCCAAACTCCTTGTTGCCGATCAGCACAGCAGCAGCACCATCCACGATGCCCGAGCTGTTGCCCGCGTGGTGGATGTGGTTGATCTTTTCCAGGTGCGGGTACTTCAGCATGGCGATCTTGTCGAAGCCCGGCATCTGCTCGCCCATCATCTGGAACGCAGGGTTCAGGCTGCCAAGGCTTTGCATGTCGGTGCCCGGGCGCATGTATTCGTCGCGGTCCAGAATGGTCAGGCCGTTCTGATCCTTGACCGAGATGACCGATTTGTCGAACCGGCCTTCTTCCCAGGCCTGCGCCGCACGGCGCTGCGATTCCATGGCCAGTTGGTCGGCCTGATCGCGGCTGAAACCGTATTCGGTAGCGATGATGTCGGCCGAGATGCCCTGCGGCACGAAATAGCCGTCGATGGCGATTGACGGATCAACGGCAATCGCCGCGCCATCGCTGCCCATGGCCACGCGGCCCATCATCTCGACACCACCGGCGATGTAGCCATCGCCTGCGCCGCCTTTGACCTGGTTTGCGGCCAGGTTAACGGCTTCCATGCCGGATGCACAGAACCGGTTGATCGACAGGCCGGGGATCGACTCGTCCAGGTCCGAGGCCAGAACGGCCGAGCGTGCCAGACAGCCGCCCTGTTCCATCACCTGGGTGACATTGCCCCAGATCACGTCTTCGACGGCGTGGCCTTCAAGGTTGTTGCGTTCCTTGATGGCGTTCATGGTCAGCGCGGACAGGCGCAGGCTGGTCACCTCGTGCAGGCTGCCATCCTTGCGGCCCTTGCCGCGCGGGGTGCGCAGGGCGTCATAGATATAGGCTTCGGTCATTTAGTCTCTCCTTAGGCGCGGTCCGACGGATTGCCGGGCATCAGGTCGTAGGGGTGTTTCCAGCCGGGCAGGGCGCTGATGCGGTCCAGCCAGGCGTCGATGTGGGGCCATTCGGCGCGGTCAAAGCCGAAGGGTTCGGGGTAGTAGAGATAGCCACAGCAGCTGAGATCGGCGTTGGTGATCCCGTCACCAACGATCCAATCACGGCCGTCCAGGTGGTTGTTCAGCAGCTCATACGCGCCACGCAGGCGGCCCTGGTTGAAGGCGATCACCTCGGCGGGGCGTTTGTCTTCGGGCAGGAAATTCATCAGAAAGCGGGTAACACCGGCCATCGAGCTGAGCTTGTGGTTGTCCCACAAAACCCAGCGAAAGATCTCGTAGTTCTCTTCGTGCGTCTTGCCACCGAACTTGCCCGATCTTTCGGTGATATAAGCCTGGATTGCACCTGATTGCCCGGTTTTGAATTCGCCATCGACCAACACGGGAGCCTCACCCAATTCGTTGACGTTTGCGCGGTATTCGGGCGTACGAGTCTCGCCTTTGAAAAAGTCGACAAACACCGGCTCCCACTGCAACCCGCTCAATTGCAGGGCAAGGGCCGCCTTGTAGGAATTGCCGCTTTCTCCGAAGCAGTAGAGTTTCATTGTCATGGCGATGCCCCTCCCGTGGCGTTTTTGATAGGCGTCGGAATTTCCGTATTTGCGACGAGAAGAAGATATGGGAATTTCTTTTCCTCGCTAACGATGCGTTAAGGTTAATGCGTGCTTACTAGATGCGCGGTACAGGCTGCCGAGCCGATGACCGTACGAGGAGAAGCCTTGCCGCCCCGCCTGCGTTCCGTTTGACGGTCGGGCCGGGTGGTGGGGTGGACCTTTTGGTGGTCCCTTTGTTTCTTCTCGTGCCAAATACGGCCGCCGGAGGCGGACAAAATAGTGGCCAGAGACGCAGCAGATGTCATGTCACCGCTTGCGATCTTCTAGCTCTGCGTTGAACAGGCGCAGTCTGTGGGTCAGGTTCTCCTCGTTGATCACACTGTTGAAATTCTCGAACAAAAAGGACAGCGCCTCGCCTTCGTCCAGCCCGGCCTCGCGCGCGAAATTCTTGAGTTTGCGATAGGCATCCTCGGTCATGGCGCAGGGGAAACGGCGGGTCAGTTTGAAACGTTTGGGCATGGGCGTCCTTTGGAATGGTTGGCTTCGGGCGGCGGGCCACCCGAAGCCGATCTTCCGCTTAGAAGCTGGCGGCGTCCAGTGTCATAACGGTGTCGCCACCGCTCTGGATGCGGGCCAGGTGCATGCCGGTCGCAGGCAGTCGGCGCGCCATGTAGAAGCGGCCCGTAACCAGCTTGGTCTCGTAGAACTCCTTGTCCTCGGCACCGGCGGCCAGCGCGTCCAGCGAGGCTTTGCCCATACGCGCCCACATCAGGCCCAGGCAAACGTGGCCGAACATGTGCATGAAGTCATACGAGCCCGACAGCGCGTTGTTCGGGTTGGCCGCATTCTGCATGAAATACATGCCAGCTGCCTGCAGATCCTTGGAGGCTGCTTTCAGCGGCTCCAGGAAATCGCGATCGAACGCTTCGTCCTGACCGGCGTTGTCCTTGATGTAGGATTTCACTAGCTCAAAGAAGGCCATGACGTGCTTGCCACCATCAGCGGCCAGCTTGCGGCCCACCAGGTCCAGCGCCTGAACGCCGTTGGCACCTTCGTAGATCATCGCGATACGGGCGTCGCGGGTGTATTGCGACATGCCCCATTCTTCGATGTAGCCGTGGCCGCCATAGACCTGCTGGGCCTGAACGGTCATGTCATAGCCTTCGTCGGTCAGGAAGCCCTTGATGACGGGTGTCAGCAGCGAGATCAGGCCGTCGGCGTCCTTGTCACCCTTGCGGTGTGCCGCGTCGATCATCGACGCGCCCCACAGAATGAACGCACGGGCGCCTTCGACAAAACTTTTCTGGTCCATCAGGTTGCGGCGGATATCGGGGTGCACGATCAGCGGATCAGCCGGGCCATCTGGGTTCTTGACGCCGGTCACGTCACGGCCCTGCAGGCGGTCTTTGGCGTATTCGACGGCGTTCTGATAGGCCGCGTCAGCCATCGACAGACCTTGCATACCTACACCCAGACGCGCTTCGTTCATCATGGTGAACATCGCACGCATGCCCTTGTGCTCTTGGCCCAGCAGATAGCCGGTCGCACCGTCATAGTTCATCACGCAGGTCGAGTTGCCGTGGATGCCCATTTTCTCTTCGATCTTGCCGACGGTTGCGGGGTTGCGGTTGCCCAGCGAGCCATCTTCGTTGACGATGTATTTGGGCACTATGAACAGCGACACGCCCTTGATGCCCTCGGGGCCACCAACGATCTTGGCCAGCACCAGGTGCACGATGTTTTCGGCCATGTCGTGATCACCCGACGAGATGAAGATCTTTTGACCGGTGATCTTGTAGCTGCCGTCTTCCTGCGGTTCCGCCTTGGTGCGCATCAGGCCCAGGTCGGTGCCGCAATGCGGCTCGGTCAGGTTCATGGTGCCGGTCCAGTCGCAGCTGACCATGTTCGGCAGATAGGTGTTCTTCTGCTCCTCGGTGCCGTGCGCCAGGATGGCCGAGGCCGCACCATGGGTCAGGCCCTGATACATGGTGAACGCCTGGTTTGCGGCCGAAAACATCTCGCCCACTGCGGTGCCCACAACGTAAGGCATGTTTTGGCCGCCATACTGCTCGGGCATGTCCAGGCCAGTCCAACCGCCTGCTTTGACCTCTTCAAACGCCTCTTTGAACCCGGTCGGGGTGCGGACAACGCCGTTTTCCAGCGTGCAGCCTTCGGTGTCACCCACAACGTTCAGCGGATGCAGCACGTTGGTGGCCAGCTTGCCGGCTTCTTCCAGAACGGCGCCGGTGAATTCGCTTTCCAGCTCGTCATAGCCGGGAATGTCGGATTGCGAGACCTTGAGGACGTCGTGCAGAACGAATTGGGTATCCTTGGTCGGGGCGTTGTAGATGGGCATGAGGAGCTCCCTGGATGAACTAATCTGGTTTCGATCTTCAAAAGGCCGTTGACGTTATTCCGCGGCCTTCTTGGCTTGCTTGCTCGAGGCGATGATTTTTTCACCCCACTTGAGTTGTTCCTTGAGGTCGTCGATGGCCTGGTTCAGCTCATCGCGCTGCAATTCCATGTCCGCCAGACGCTCGCGCGCCAGCTCATAGGTGCGTTCCAATTGAACCTGCTGCTGGTCACCTACGTCGTACAGGTCCAGCAGTTGGCGGATCTGCTCCAGGCTGAAGCCAAAACGCTTGCCGCGCAGGATCAGTTTCAGGCGAGCCCGGTCACGCTTGGTGAACAGCCGCTTCTGCCCCTCGCGGATTGGGAACAACAGCTCTTTGGACTCGTAGAACCGCAAGGTCCGAGGAGTCACATCATACGTGTCGCACATCTCGCGGATGGTCAGTGTGTTGTCAGTCATAATGTCAAACTCTCATCACAAGTGTTGTGACCCTGAGGTGATCAGTGTTGTCGCTGTTTACAACATCAGCTTGACGTTTACGTAAGTCGAACGCTGCGTCACGAAATTCTTGACGTAAGATCAATTAAATTTTTGCCTGCTTTCGGCATGAAAATTGCCGTGGCGTCACGCGAGCCAGCGCCTGGTGCAGCTCTCATTTCAGGTGAATCACCGGCCCGAAGCACCGCCACGTGGACCAGCATAATGCTGTCGCCGAGCCGACCGATTTGAGGCAACCTGGGCATCCCACTGGGCTTGGGAAACACCGGCAGGTGCAGTTCCATAGCCATTTGGACCGACATCGCAGGCGGTCAGGACTAAGCACGAAATCACGATCAGAACTGGAAGTTTCATGGGCCACCTCTCACCAGTTTGGGTGCGGCATTTTAGTGACCCTTGATCACCGGTAGCGACGCACCGATGACCAGAATGTAGCCGAGAAATGGTTAGATCAACGTCGTCTGGGGCATCTCACGTGTTTTTGAGCGCTGGACGCGCGCCCAAATCACTCGATCTTGCCGTCCTGCAAGTCCTTGGCGGTTTCTTCGCGCAGCTGGATCAGCTCGGACATGGCTTCTTCGAGTTGCTGCTTTTGCGACTCGAGCTCGGTAAGCTGTACGCCCGCATTGCGGACGAATGCCTCCATCTGGGCGCGATTGCCTTCATGTTCATAGATCAGCAGCCACTGTCGAATCTCTTCCAGTGGAAACCCGAAACGCCGTCCACGCATGATCAGCTTCATGCGGGCGCGTTCGCGTGCACCGTAATAGCGCGAGCGGCCCTCGCGGTCGGGCTGCAACAGCTCGATGTACTCGTAATACCGAAGCGTGCGCGGCGTGACGTCGAACTCGGCGCACATCTCCTTGAATGACAGGCGGATGTCAGACATTCTCAATCTCCTTGGCGGCAACCTATGGTGTCGTAGCGACAAGCGCAACAGGTGGGCTTGCCCTTTTGGCGGGCGCAGGCTCATAAAGAGACAAAGCCCACGCATAAAGTGCAAGCGATGACAGACAAGACAAAAATTGCGGCCCAGTTCATTCAGGCCATCCCTCATGCCAAAGCGCTTGGCTTGCAGTTGACCCATATCGGACACGGCGAGGCAGAGATCACCATGCCCTACAATGAGGCGCTGATCGGTGATCCCAAGACCGGTGTGATCCACGGCGGGGCCGTTTCGGCCATGATGGACACCTGTGCGGGGGCTGCAGTGATGAGTCACCCCGCCGCGCCCGGTGGGACCGCGACGATCGACTTGCGGATTGACTACATGCGGGCGGCCACCCCAGGGCAGGCAATCACCACCAAGGCGACTTGCTATCACATCACTCGCAACGTGGCCTTTGTGCGCGCAACCGCGACCGACGAAGACACGGATCGCCCCGTGGCCACGGCCTCGGGCGCATTCACGGTGGAGAAACGCTGATGGCCCGTTCCAAGCCCGAACCGATGCAAGTGGTGAAACAGCGCCGCGATGCCACTTTGAACGCGCTGGTGGGGGGCGTGCCCTACATACAGTTTCTCGACATCACTTTTGATCGGCGTGGGGATGAACTGACCGGGGTGCTGAATTTCGACGACAAGCTGATCGGCAACCCGTTTCTGCCTGCGATCCATGGCGGCGTGACGGCCGCGTTTCTTGAGGTGACGGCCGTGATCTCGCTCAGCTGGTCGCACCTGTGGCCGCTGATCGAGAGCGGGGAGTTGTCGCCCGAAGATATCGAGGCCGGCAATATGCCCGCGTTTCCCAAGACCATCGACCTGACGGTGGATTACCTGCGCTCGGGCCTGCCGCGCGATGCTTATGCCCGTGCCTATATCAGCCGGGCAGGGCGGCGTTATGCCTCGGTCCGGGTCGAGGCCTGGCAGGACAATCACGACAAGCTTTTTGCCCAGGCCAGCGGACATTTCCTGATGCCGCAACTCAAGACCGAGTGAAGCGGTGACTGATCAGATCACCCATCGGCGGGTTCTGAACATCGCCATCCCCATTGTGATTTCAAATGCCACCGTACCCATTCTGGGCGCGGTGGATACGGGCGTTGTGGGGCAGATGGGGGCGGCAGCGCCCATCGGGGCCGTTGGGATCGGCGCTGTGATCCTGTCCGCGCTTTATTGGATCTTTGGCTTTCTGCGGATGGGAACGACCGGCTTGGCCGCCCAAGCCCGCGGCGCAGGCGATGTGGCCGAGACCGGCGCATTGCTCATGCGCGGCCTGCTTTTGGGACTTGCGGGCGGGGTGTTGTTCCTTCTTGGGCAGACCGCACTGTTTGCAGGGGCGTTCTGGCTGGCACCCGCCAGTGCCGAGGTTGAGGGATTGGCACTCGACTACTTGTCGATCCGCATCTGGGGCGCACCGGCGACCATCGCACTTTACGCCATCACCGGCTGGCTGATCGCGGTCGAGCGCACGCGAGGCGTCTTTGTCCTGCAACTGTGGATGAACGGGCTCAACATCGTGTTGGACCTATGGTTCGTGCTGGGGCTGGGCTGGGGCGTCGAGGGGGTGGCCATAGCGACGCTGATCGCTGAATGGACTGGGTTGGCGCTTGGTCTGTGGCTGTGCCGCGATGCCTTTGCGGGCGACCAGTGGCGCAATTGGGCGCGGATCTTCGACCCTGCGCGCTTGCGCCGGATGATGGCCGTGAATGCGGATATCATGGTGCGGTCGGTTCTGCTGACGGGATCATTCACAACGTTCCTGTTCATCGGCTCGGATCTGGGTGACGTGAACCTGGCGGCCAACCAGATCCTTTTGCAGTTTCTGGAGGTGACTGCCTTTGCACTCGATGGCTTTGCCTTTTCGGCAGAGGCCTTGGTGGGCGGTGCCGTTGGCGCAAAAGATCGGGCACAGGTGCGTCGCGCGGCTGTTGTTGCCTCGCAATGGGGTGTGGGCGGAGCGGTTGGATTGGGGCTTGTCTTCTGGTTGGCAGGGCCTGCGATCATCGACTTGATGGCAACCTCGCCAGAGGTGCGGGAGGTCGGGCGCGATTTCCTGTTCTGGGCGGCGCTGGCGCCGGTTTTGGGCGTGGCCAGCTGGATGTTCGATGGCATCTACATCGGCGGCACCTGGACCCGCGATATGCGGATCGCGATGATCCAATCCGTGGCGGCCTATGTGGTGGCCTTGGTCGTGCTGGTGCCCATCTATGGCAACCACGGCCTGTGGGCGGCTCTCATGGTGCTGAATGTGGCGCGTGGCTTGACCATGTGGGTGCGCTATCCCAGGCTCGAGGCGCAAGTCGCAAGCTAGGGAGCGCTCCCGCCCGTCGTCGATGTTTCTTGCGAAACACCTCCTCCCGTTGGGCCAGGCTCATGCGGGCAAAGCCCGCATGAGCCTGGCCCCCCGCCGTCCGCAGGACGCAAGGCCGACAGGCCGCGCAGGGTTTAGAGCAGGTCGAGCAGGTTCTCGGGCGGGCGACCAATCACGGCCTTGTTGCCAGTTTTGCCCAACGGACGCTCGATCAGGATCGGGTGGTCCGCCATCGCTTGCAACAGGGTCGCATCGTCGGCGTCCTTGCTGAGGCCCAACTCCTTGAACATCTTTTCACCGGTCCGCATCATCTCAATCGCAGCGACGCCAAGCGCGGCTTGCGTAGCACGCAACTCATCCAAAGACGGCGCGTCTTCGAGGTACTTGCGCACAGTGAGTTCTGCGCCCTTCTCTTCGAGCAAAGCCAACCCCTGACGGGATTTGGAACAGCGTGGGTTGTGCCAATATTCGATCACAGCCAATCCTCTTGTTTGCTGCCAACAGCTTCGGCGACCGAGGCAAATCCATCGCGTTTGAGCAGATCATCCAGACCTCGCGCAATGTCGCCCGCCAGCGACACTCCGCCAAAGACCATGGCCGTGTAGAATTGCACGGCCGAGGCACCGGCGCAGATCTTGGCATAGGCTTGCTCGGCGGTGCTGATCCCGCCGACACCGATCAGCGGTGTGCGCCCTTCGGTCAGCGCAGACAGCCGCGCCAGGACTCGGGTCGATTTTTCAAACAGCGGTGCACCGGACAGGCCGCCAGCCTCGCCCTTGTGTGCACTGGCCAACCCGTCTCGCGAAAGGGTGGTATTGGTTGCAATCACCGCATCCACGCCAGTTTCACGCGCCACGGCAGCGATATCTTCGATCTCGGCTTCGGCCAGATCCGGTGCGATCTTCAAGAACACAGGCACCCGGCGCTCCAACCCGTTGCGGGTCTCGATCACGCCAGCCAAAAGCGCGGTCAGCGCCTCTTTGCCCTGCAGATCGCGCAGCTTTTCGGTATTTGGAGAGGAGACGTTGACGGTTGCAAAATCCAAGTGCGCGGCGCAATGCGCCAGCACGCGTGCAAAGTCGGCTGGCCGGTCTGTGCTGTCCTTGTTGGCGCCCAGGTTCAGCCCGATTACTGCATCCTTGGGACGTTTGGCCAGTCGCGCGCCGATGGCGTCCATCCCTTCATTGTTGAAGCCGAAACGATTGATCGCCGCCTTGTCTTCGGTCAGGCGAAAGAGGCGCGGTTTCGGGTTGCCGGGCTGCGGGCGCGGTGTGGCTGCGCCCACTTCGATAAACCCGAACCCCGATCGCGACAGCGGGGCCAGCGCCTCGGCGTTTTTGTCGAACCCTGCGGCCAGCCCCACCGGATTGGGCAGATCAAGCCCGGCGACTTGTGTACGCAAGCGCTGCGACGTGACTGGCCCGGGCGTGGGCGTAAAACCCATTTTGAGTGCCTTGATCGACAGGCTGTGTGCGGCTTCGGGATCTATCCGATGCAGTGCGGACAGACCCAGTTTCTCGGTCAGTTTCATCCGAAGGCCTTTCCACCGGCTGCTGGTGCACAGCGGATCAAACGCGAGGTTTCGACCGCAGCTTGCCGGTGAATGACGGCGCGCTGATATTCGGGGTCGGTCACCATTTCCAGAAATGCATGCGCAGTTGGGTAACGGGCGATAAAGACCTCGTCCCAATGCTCATCGCCGGGGCCGATCAGCACGGCTTGCATGGTGCCGCGCCAAACAATCGTGGCACCGAGCCGCGCGATGATCGGCGCGGTATCGATGCCATAGTTGCCATACGCTTCGGCGCCGGTCAGCCCGGCCGAGGCCAACGGATGCTCCGCCGGATAGGCCGCGCGCTCGCGGAATTTCACAAGGTTCAGCATCTCGATCGGCTGATCCCGATCAAGTGCCTTGAAGGCTTCGAACTGTTCGCGTTCCGGGTCGATATATGTGGCGGTCATTCCATATCCTCGGGGAACTGATGCGCACCGTCCGCAAGCGGCAGCGGTTTGGCCCAAAGAACGTCGGTCATGTGCAGCTTGCGATAGAGATGCGGGAACAGAGCACCGCCGCGCGACACCTCCCACTTCAGCGCGTCACCCATCGCGTCAGCGTCGCAGGCAAGCAGGGTCAGCCCATCGGCATTTGCGAAGTGTTTGGCAGCTGTCTCGGCTGCTTGTTCGGCGGTCGAGAAGTGAACGAAGCCGTCACTCACATCAATTGGTGCACCGTCGGTTTCTCCAGCGGTCTGCAATGCGGCCCATTCGTCCGCGCGGAAGATTTTATAGATCAGCATGGTTTGGGTGATGCCTTGGGCACGCGTGGGAATCAAGAACCAATGCAGCGTGACCTCTCCTTACGTCGCCTGTTTCTGTCTTTGACTCTGGGGACCAAACAGGGGCACGATCTGTCCAAAACCAACAAAAAGGGAGTTCAGTCATGTTGAACCGATTTCTGATGTCTGCTGCCGCACTGGGCCTGACGGCCGGGATGGCGGCAGCGGACTACAAGCTGACCATTTTGCACACCAACGACATTCACAGCCGGATTGAGTCGATCAATAAATACGATTCCACCTGCAAGGCGGATGACGAGGCTGAAGGGAAGTGCTTTGGCGGCGTGGCGCGGATCAAGACGATGGTCGACAGCAAACGTGCGGAATTGGCTGACGAAAACGTATTGCTGCTGGATGCGGGCGACCCGTTCCAAGGCTCGCTGTTCTACACCACCTACAAGGGTGCGGCCGAGGCCGAGTTCATGGAGGCCATCGGTTATGACGTGATGGCGGTGGGCAATCACGAGTTTGATGATGGTCCAGCAGGCCTGGCGGCCTTTGTCGATGCCGTCAGCTTTCCGGTCATTTCGGGCAACCTGGATCTGAGCAGCTCGGCTGAACTGAAGGACCGCGTCAAGAACCACGTCGTGCTGGAGGTTGGCGGACAAAAGATCGGCATCATCTCGGCCCTGGCAACCGACACGGTCGAGACGTCGAGCCCGGGCAAGGATGTTGTGTTCCAGGACGAGATCGAAAGCCTGAAAGCGGATGTCGCGGCCTTGGAAGCGGAGGGTGTGAACATCATCATCGCGCTCAACCACGTTGGCCTTGCCAAGGATCTGGAGATCGCGGCAGCGGTGCCCGAGCTGGATCTGGTGATCGGCGGTCACTCGCACACCTTGCTGGCAAACACCCATGATCGCGCGGCGGGGCCATACCCGACGATGGTGGGCGACGTGCCGGTGGTGCAGGCCTATGCCTATTCCAAGTTCCTGGGTGAAATCACGCTGACGTTTGATGATGCGGGCAACGTGACCTCGGCCGAAGGGGAGCCGATTCTGCTGGATGCCTCTGTGACGCCGGATGCAGACATTGCGGCGCGTGTCGCGGAAATGGGTGCGCCGATCGAAGAGATGAAGCAGCGCGTCGTGGCCGAGGCCGCAACACCGATCGAAGGCGACCGTGCGGTCTGTCGTGTGCAGGAATGCCAGATGGGCAACCTGGTGGCGGATGCCATGCTGGAGCGGGTGGCGGATCAGGGCGCGACCATCGCCATCGCCAACGCCGGCGGTCTGCGCGCCAGCATCGACGCGGGCGAGGTGACAATGGGCGAGGTGCTGACCGTGCTGCCCTTCCAAAACACGCTGTCCACATTTGAAATCACCGGCCAGACCGTGATTGACGCGCTCGAAAATGGCGTGAGCCAGGTCGAAGAGGTCAAGGGCCGTTTTCCGCAGGTATCGGGTCTGACGTTCACCTGGGATCCTTCGGTGGCTCCGAATGAGGGGCGGATCAGCGATGTGATGGTGGCGAGCGAGGACGGATTTGTTCCGATTGATCCGGCCGCGACATATCTGGTTGTCACCAACAACTATGTCCGCAACGGCGGTGACGGTTACAAGATGTTCGCAGGCGATGACAAGAACGCCTATGACTATGGACCGGATCTGGCCGACGTGACGGCAGAGTACCTGGCCGCCAACGCGCCATATCAGCCCTATGTGGATGGGCGCATCAGGCAGAAGTAATCCGGCTTGATGAAGGCTTCGAGAGCGCAGGGAAACCTGCGCTCTTTTTTGTCAGGCGTTTCTTTTCCACAGGCCTTGCAGCTTTTTGGTGTGAACGGCGCGCTCCCGCGCCCGCACGATCCCGACTTCGTCGGCACCGCTGGCGGCCTTGGGCCGGGCGCCTCGCCTACGGCTCGGCGCGGTCCCGTTTGGGGCATCTGTTTCGCCGCTGTGGCCGCCCGCCGAGCGTAGCGAGGCCCGGCCCAACGGGAGGAGGTGCCCGTGAGGGCATCGACGACGGGCGGGAGAGCTTCCGGGTCATGTACACGCGACTTGCACGACGGCGGTTTGAGAATGAGGCGGAACACGTCGTCAATCCATGTTGTAATTCCCTTTTCACAAACCTTAGAGTGCGGGCATGTGCGGACGATTTGCGATCACCCTGCCAAGCGATGCGATGGCGCAATTGTTTGCGGCGCAGCCGTCGAACGCTTTGCCAAAGGTACCGAATTTCAATGTGTGTCCGACTAATCAAGTGCACGTGGTGCGCACGGGTGAAACCGGGCGGCAACTGCTGCCAATGCGATGGGGGTTTCTACCGCATTGGTACAAGGCCGAAAACGCGGGTCCCCTGTTGATCAACGCTCGGGCTGAGACCCTGGCCGAGAAACCCGCCTTTCGTGCAGCTTGTCGGGAACGGCGCTGCCTTCTGGTCGCGACGGGGTTCTATGAATGGACCAAGTCACCGCAGGACACCCGGCTGCCGTGGTACATTCATCGCCGTGATGGAACACCCATTGCCTTTGCTGGCGTGTGGCAGGATTGGGGGCCACCCGAGGCGCGGCAAGCCAGCTGTGCAATCGTCACGACCCAGGCCAATGCCCATATGGCCAAGATCCATCATCGCATGCCCTTGATCCTGGAGCCGGATGATTGGCCGTTGTGGTTGGGCGAGCAGGGCAAGGGCGCAGCCCGTCTGATGCGGCCCGGTGACGAAGAGGTGTTGGGCTATCATCGCGTGGATCCGGCCGTGAATTCCAACCGGTCGCAAGGGCCTGAACTGATCGAGCCCTTTGAAGACTAGCCCAGTTTGCCCCGGAAAGGGTGAACACGCCCTATGTTACCTTGGGGCCGCTCAGCCCCGATTGGGCTAAGCAGGTTTGAGTTGATCCTGTGTTGCGGCAGCCAAGGGCGCGCGGCTCAAGGCGTTTCCGGCATCGGTGGTCTTCTTCAAAAGCGCAATCAGTTGCTCTTGTTCTTTTGCGCTCAGCCCAGCCAGCATTTCGGGCTGCACAGCCTCGACATGGGGATGTGCAGTCTCCAACAACTCTTGCCCGGCGGCCGTCAATCGCAGGCATTTGGCGCGACGGTCTTGCGCCGAGATCGTCCTGCAGACAAGCCCGCGCGCGGCCAATCTGTCGATGACCTTGCCCAGCGTGGCCCGGTCATATGCGATCAGGCCAGCAAGCGACGCCTGGTCCAGCCCCGGGTTTGATCGGATCGTTGTCAGGGTCGCAAATTGCACAGGGGTCAACTTGATGCCGATCTGGGCCATTCGGTCCATGAACAACGCAACGGAGATCTGGTTGAGTCGCCGGATCAGGTGGCCGGGCATCGCGTAGATGGTCATTTGTTCCCTTTTTTCTTGTCACTTGCGACGCGCGATTTTGATATAAGTGATCCAAAATGACAAGGTATGGGTTGCCTCACCCGACCTTGGATACCCCACGACAGGGTTTTCCTTGTCGACCATGCCGGTTAGATGCTGGGCATGGCCATTTCATTTGCTTCCCTGCCGGATCTTTATGCGCATGGTTTCGATACCGTGATCGATGTCCGCAGTCCCGCCGAACATGCCGAAGATCATCTGCCTGGCGCCATCAATCTGCCGGTTCTGGACAATGATGAGCGCGCGCGGGTCGGCTCCATCTATGTGCAGGAAAGTCCGTTTCTGGCGCGCAAACTTGGGGCGGCATTGGTGTTTCGCAACGCGGCCAACGCCATCGAGCAGAGCCTGAGCCACCATGAGGGCGGATGGCGTCCGCTGGTCTATTGCTGGCGCGGCGGTCAGCGGTCGGGATCGTTCACCTGGATGTTGCAACAGATCGGATGGCGGGCCGAGGTGATTGAGGGCGGCTATCGCACCTATCGCAGGTTGGTGAACCGGTATCTGTATGATGATCCTTTGCCACACCGGATGGTGGCACTCGACGGGTTTACCGGAACCGCAAAGACCGACCTGCTTCACGTGTTGCGCGGGCGCGGCGTCCAAGTTCTGGACCTTGAAGGTCTGGCCAACCACCGCGGCTCGATGCTGGGGGCGATGTCGGGCGGGCAGCCCAGTCAGAAAGCCTTCGAATCCGCCTTAGCTGGAGCGCTTTGCGCGCTGGATCCTTCGCGTCCTGTGTTGATCGAGGCGGAAAGCAGCAAGATCGGCGAGCGCATCCTGCCGCCTTCGCTGTGGGCGGTTTTGAAAGCGGCGCCCAGGATTGAGGTGCAGGCCTCGATCGAGGCGCGGACAGAATACCTGGTGCAGGCCTATGACGACGTCCTGTCGGATGCGACGGGGCTGCGCCAGCGATTGGGATATTTGCGGCAGCATCGCGGGCATGACGTTGTCGACGGCTGGTTTGCGTTGATCGCGGCTGGAGACAAGGCCGGGGTGACACGCGCCTTGATGGAGCAGCATTATGACCCAGCGTATCTGAAATCACGCAAGGCCCATGATACGCGGGTGATCGGGCAGGTTCAGGCCGGTCGATTGGACGGGCCCGGTTTGGAAACTGCGGCGGTGCAGATCGAGGATCTGCTGCATCGGTTGCCTCTGACGTGATGCTTTGCGACGCGTGATGGCTCGGGGGGCTCCCGCCCGTCGTCGGCACCCCTGTCGGGGCGTCTCCTCCCGTTGGGCCGGGCGCCGCGCTGCGCGCGGCGCGGCACCGCATAACGCTGCCCTTGTATGGTATCGATCACGGCGAGGGGGTCAGCCCATGACGTTCAGTGCTGCGCCTTGGGTCAGGACCCCAATGCGCGCCGCCGGATATCCTGCGTCATGCAGTTCTGTGAGCAGGCCGTCAGCCGCGTCGCGCGGTACCGCGGCCAGCAGCCCTCCGGCGGTTTGCGGATCAAACAGAAGGTCCGCCTTGCCACCTGATGGAAGCTCGGGCGCCAGGCTGCGGTTTTCGGGGTAGAGCGTTGACCGTACACCTTGGGCGGACAGAGCCTCGGCACCGGGCAAGATCGGAATGGCGTTCAGGTCCAGATCTGCTCCACAACCCGAAGCCTCGGCCAGGCCTTGCAAATGGCCTGCCAAGCCAAATCCTGTGACATCAGTCATCGCATGCGCCACTTTCAGGATGCCGGAGGCCTCGCCCTGTGGCCGGGTCATGTGATCCAGCGCGGAGGCCACCCATTCACCACGCGCCTGTCCCGCCATTTCAGCGGCCATGATCACGCCGCTGCCTATAAGCTTGGTCAGGATGAGAACGTCACCGGGTTGGCCACCGCTCAGGGTGATCGGGGGGCGAGGGCAAAGGCCGGTCAGGGTGAACCCGATGGTCAACTCATCCCCGACCGAGGTATGCCCGCCGACGATGTCAGCGCCCGCCCCCGAGATCACATGGTTGGCCGTCATCATGATCTCGTCCAGTGTGCGCTGCTGCAGGGCTGGCGCCAATCGTGGCAGGATCAGTGTGACGGTGGCGGCCTGCGGCTCGGCGCCCATGGCCCAGATGTCGCCCAAGGCATGCACCGCGGCAATGCGGGTCATCACCACCGGGTCGTCGGTCAGGCTGCGCAGGTGGTCCGAGGTCATCACCTGTTGCAGGGCGCCCGTTTGCAACAGCGCTGCGTCATCCCCCGGCAACGGGGTGACATCAGCGCGACGCGGGACCATGGGTGCCAGCGCCTGTCGCAGCGCGCCGCGCCCGACCTTGGCCCCGCAGCCGCCGCACATGGGTTTGTCGCCAAGCGCCTCGGTCAACCCGTCAGCATGGTCGCGTGGCAGCTCAGGTTGTGGCATCGTGGGCAGATCGCGAAACCGGGTCATAAAGGCCTGATCGATGTGATCTTTCCACCGCCACATCAACCCGCCTTGAACGGCGGTGCCCAGCCGTTCGGCCAGGGCAGATTTGCCGCCCAGTGAGATCAGTTTGAGGTAATCTCGTTGCGGCTTGTAGGTCTTTGACCGGCCTACACCCAAGGCAGCGCGCAGATTGTTGAGCAGGATCGGAGCCTCGCGCACGGCATAGACGCCAGCCTTTGGGCGGGGATCATGGCTCAAATGCGCGCAATCACCTGCGGCAAAGACGGATGGATCGCTGGAACAAAGGTGAGCGTCGACCGAGATGTACCCCTCGTGCAGGTCCAGGCCACAGTTTGCGGTCCAATCATAGGGCCGGGCCCCGGCTGCGCCGGTGATAAAATCTGCCTCGATCTCTTGCCCTGAACTCAGAACCAGACTTGCCGGTTTGATCTGGGCCACGCCTGTGTTTTCAATCAGGGTCACGCTCAGCTCGGACATGGCTTGGCGGATCATGCGGGCCGCCTTGGGGCCCGTGGCGCTGAGCGCTTGGGCCTGATCGACCAGGGTAATTTCTGCCGGACGCCCCCGCGATTTCAACGCGTGTGCCATGGCCATGACCAGCTCTGCCCCGGCAACGCCACCGCCGATGATGGCAACGCGGGCAGGACCGGTGCCCGCCAGATAGGCAGACCATTTTTCTGCAAACGGCCCCAGAGGTTTGGCAGGCACCGCGTGCTCGGCAAATCCGGGCACAGCGGGCATGTCAGAGGTGATGCCGACGTTGACCGAAGCCACATCATAAGCAATCGGCGGGCGCCCTTCGACCGATATCGTTTTGGCGGCAGCATCCATGCCGGTTACGGCGCCCAGCACCAGCCGAGCGCCTGCAAACCGCGCCAAGCGCACCAGGTCGATGTCCAAAGCATCCCGCGTATAGTGACCGGCAACAAACCCCGGCAGCATGCCCGAATAGGGCGCGGTGGGACCAGGATTGATAAGGGTCAATCTCGTGCCGGGCAGGGGCGACATGCCCCATTTGCGCAGCACCAGCGCATGGCTGTGCCCCCCGCCAATCAGCACCAGGTCGCGGGTCAAGGGCAGGGGCGGGTTATGCATCAGCTGGCCTTTGCGTCAGGCGTTGGAATCCTTGTCGCCTTCGGTCTCTTCGTCCACAGGCACATCATGAGTGGCCCATATGCCGTCTTGTTCCGCGCCGGGCAAGCTCTCGGGTGTCTCGCTCATGTGGATGTGAGCCTTGGCGATGAAATGCGCCGTCACAGGGGCGGTCAGGAACAGGAAGAGCGTGATGAGCAACTCGTGCAGCGACAGGTGATGTTCGATGGCGATCGAGTGAAAGATTGACGCCAGCAGCACCCCGCCCACGCCAAGCGTTGTCGCCTTGGTGGGCGCATGCAGGCGCGACATCGAATCCTTGAGTTTCAAAAGGCCGTAAGAGCCGACAAAGCCGAAGATGCCAGACACGATCAGGAAAAAGGCGATGAGGGCTTCGAATGCGGTTTCCATGTCTCCCCCCTCCTTATTCGATGATGTTGCCGCGCAACAAAAAGCGCGCGTATGCGACGGTTGAGACAAAGCCCAGCATGGCGATGATCATGGCGGCCTCAAAAAACACCTCGGTTCCCAAGGCAAGGCCATAAAGGATCATCAGCGCGATGGCGTTGATCACCATCGTATCAAGCGCCAGAACCCGGTCGCCGACGCCTTTGGCGGTGGCGATCTTGTAGAGGTTCATCAAAAGGCCCGCGCCGAAACAGGCGAAAGTGAAGTAGATTGCGTAGGTGATCATTCGAAAATCTCCTTCAGGCGGCGTTCATAGCGCTGTTTGATCTCGTCCCGCACGGCGTCCGGGTCGGGGGCGTCCAAGCAATGGACCAGCAGGTTGTGCCCCTCGGACGACAGATCAGCGGTGACCGTGCCGGGGGTCATGGTGATGGTGCCGGCCAGAACCGTGATGGCCTCGGGCGTGCGCAGCTCCAGCGGAACACAGATCCAGGCGGGTTGCCGGTCCTGGTCGCGCTTGAAGAGGATGATCTTGGCCACGACGATATTCGCAACAACGATGTCGTAGAGCACCACGAGGATGTATTCGATGATCATCGGCCAATTGCGCAGCTTGGGTTGGTCGGGCCAATAGGGCTGTGTGACAAAGGGGATCACCACGCCCAGAAACAGGCCGAACACCAGCGAATTCAGCGACAGCGAATTGGCCAGCAGCATCCAGACCAGCGTCAAAAGCAGGGTCAGATGCGGGTGGGGAAATATACGACGTAGAACTTTCATTTCTGTCCCCCATGCAAAACAGCGTCGATATAGCCGGACGGCTCAAAAAGCTGTGCGGCTGTTTCGTCCGTGAATTCCAGTACCGGACCGGCAAAGATCGTGAGCAGCACCAGCAGAGCAACCAATCCGAACACCGCCGAGAATGCGAGGCCGGGGTGCGGTTCTGGTGCGGGCTCCTTGGCATGCTCGTCTTCGGTGCCTTCGATTTCGACCACGGGTTCGGGTGCGTCGATGAAATCGGGGTCGTGGCTGCGCCAGAAGATGATCGACCCTGAACGGGCAAAACCCACGATCGTGATGAACGAACTGATCAGGATCACGGCCCAGATCATTCCGAAATCGGTGCTTTGGCGGGCGGCATCCATGACCAGCAGCTTGCCGACAAAGCCCGACAGCGGCGGCATCCCTGCCATGGCGATGGCCCCAACAAAGAAGAGGCCTGCCAGCAACCCGGCCTGTGGCATCGGGCTGTGTGAACGGATGCGGATACCACGGCGCTCGCGCACCTGATCGGCCACCAGGAACAGCAACGCCGTCGCGATGGTCGAGTGGATCGTGTAGTAGAGCGCGGCGCTGGTCCCGATGGGGGTGAAGAGCGCGATGGAAATCAGCAACGTCCCCATCGAAGCGATGGCACCAAAGGCGATCATGCGGTTGATGATCCTTGTGCCCAGGATACCGATGGACCCGACAATTAGCGTCAGCATCGCCGCAGGCAGCAGCCAATCCCCCACCAGACCTGAGGTAGCCTCGACCTCGGGGCCAAAGACCAGCGTATAGATGCGTAGGATCGAATAGGCGCCGACCTTGGTCATGATCGCAAACAGCGCTGAAACGGGAAGGGGCGCGTTGGCGTAGCTGGTGGGCAGCCAGAAGTGCAACGGCAGCACGGCGGCCTTGACGCAGAACACCAGCAACAGCAGCACGGCCCCTACGCGCAGCAGGGCGGTGTCATCTGCGGGCATCTCACCCACGCGCACGGCCAGATCCGCCATGTTCAGCGTACCGGTCACCGCATAGAGCGTACCAAGGGCAAACAGGAACAGGGTCGAGCCAAGCAGGTTGTAGACCACATATTGCACACCCGCCCGCAAGCGGCGCGGGCCACCGCCGTGGATCATCAACCCGTAGGAGGCGATCAGCAGAACCTCGAAGAAGACAAAGAGGTTGAAGGCGTCGCCGGTCAGGAAGGCACCACAAACCCCCATGAGCTGGAATTGCAACAGCGCATGGAAGTGGCGCCCGCGGTTGTCCCAGCCCGAGCCGATGGAATAAAGCACCACGGCCATGGCCAGCACCGCCGTCAGCAGCACCATCAGGGCCGAGAGACGATCCAACACCATGACAATGCCAAAGGGCGCGGGCCAATCGCCCAGCTCATAGACGTGCACCTGGCCGTCCAGTGTCATGCCAAGCAAAGCAAGCGAGATCGCCAACAGCATGACCGTGCCGGCAACGGAAAAGATCCGCTGGAGGCTCAGGTGATGGCGCAGGACCATGATGATGAACGGCGCCAGCACCGCTGGCAGCACGATCGGGGCGACAATCAGGTGGCTCATACGTCGTCCCCCGTATTCTCGGTCATGTCGATGCGGTCGTTTTGCGACGACAGATAGGCGCTGAGCGCGATCATCACGACCACGGCGGTCATCCCGAACGAGATCACGATCGCCGTCAGAACCAGTGCCTGCGGCAGCGGGTCGGTATAAGGCACATCGGCGTATTTGTTCAAAACGGGTGGCGCGTTCAATGCCAGCCGTCCGGTCGCGAACAGGAACACGTTCACCGCATAGGACAGCAGCGAAATCCCCACGATCACAGGGAATGTGCGACGTCTAAGCAGCAGATAGACCCCTGCAGCCGTCAACATTCCAACAGCACTGGCCAGAAGGATTTCCATCTCAGACCTCCTTCTTTTCTTCGGTGTCTTCGTCGTCGCGCGCGGGGTTGATGTCCATCGCGTGTTCCGACGCGATCCCCGGCTGCCAGGCAAAGCGCGACAGGCTTTCCAGCGCCAGCATCACCGCGCCCACAACGGCCAGGAACACGCCCAGGTCAAAGCCCATGGCGGTGGCCCATTCGAATTCCTCAAGCGGTGGCCAATGGATGTAGCCAAAGTCGCTGGTCAGGAACGGCTTGCCGTTCAGCCAGGCGCCCATGCCGGTGATCGCGGCGATCAAGACGCCCGAGCCGATGATGCCGTGATAGAACACTTTCTGCCGTTCAGCAGCCCAGCTGAACCCGCTGGCCATGTACTGCATGATAAATGCGATTGCGGCGATCAGACCGGCGATGAACCCACCCCCGGGCAGGTTGTGACCGCGGAAGAAGATATAGGCCGCCACCATCAGGGCAATCGGCATCATCACGCGTGTGACAACCACCATCATAAGCGGGTGCGCATCACCCGACTGCGGCATGTCCGGTTTGCGGTTCAGCAGATAGGCCCGCACTCGGGTGCCGAGCACTGCCTCGGTCAGGGCATAGATCACCAACGCCGCGATCCCCAGAACGATGATCTCGCCAAAGGTATCAAAGCCCCTGAAGTCCACCAGGATCACGTTGACCACATTGGTGCCACCGCCACCCTTGTAAGAGTTCGCCAGATGGAATTCCGAGATCGTCGGGAAAGCAAAATCGCGCATCATCAGTGCATAGATCAGCCCGCCAACACCCAGACCGGAAATGCCCGCAATGATCACATCCCGGAACCGGCGCTCGTTGGTGGTCTCCCACGGGGTTTCCTTGGGCATGAAGTTCAGCGCCAACAAGAGCAGGATGATCGTCACCACCTCGACCGAGATCTGCGTCAGGGCCAGGTCAGGCGCGGACAAGTAATTGAACCCGATCGAGATGATCAGACCCACGACACCCACCAACACCAGCGAAACAAAGCGGTTGTGATGGAACACCACCAGACAGATCGTGGCCCCCATCAGACAGATCCAGCCGATGATGGGCATGACGCCCGCCTCGATCCCGATGCGTGTCGGAACAGAATCCGTGCCGGTGTAATATCCATAGCCCGCCAGCGAGACGACAAAGACCACAAAGATCGCCGAATACCGCGCCATCGAACGGTTGTGCAGCCCTTCGGTGATTTTGCGGCTGGTGGCAGTCAGGCAGCCAATGACCGCATCAAAGATGACCTTGGCCTCGGGCCGGGGCAGGGCGTTCCAGATCCGCTCGAGCCGCCCGTGCATTGCCAAAAGGATGACAGCGCCGATGGTGGCCACGATGGACATGTAAAGCGCCGCATTGAATCCGTGCCAGATCTTGAGCGAGTAATAGGGCAGTTTCTCTCCACCAATCACCGCGCCAGAGGCAACGGCGACCAGCGGGCCCACGATGGCGTTGGAAAACAGACCGATCAGAACCACAAGTGTCACCAGGAATGCAGGTGCCAACCACATGCCGACGCCCGGATCATGCGGTTTCGCCGGATAGTCATCGCGGACCGGTCCCAGAAAGACATGTGCGATGTAGCGGAAGGAGTAGGCGGCTGAAAAGAGCGCGGCAACCAGCACCACGCCGGGCACCAAGTAGGGTGAGTTCAGCCAGGTTGTTTGCGTCGCTGCATCCAGCATCATCTCTTTCGACAAGAAGCCGTTGAGCGGCGGGATACCGGCCATCGACAGCGAGGCCACCGTGGCGATGATGAAGGTCACGGGCATCAGGTGACGCAAACCGCCCAGTCGTTTGATGTCGCGCGTGTGTGCCTCGTGATCAACGATGCCTGCGGACATAAAGAGTGCGGCCTTGAACGTCGCGTGGTTGATGATGTGGAACACCGCAACCACCGCCGCAAACTTGGTGCCAAAGCCCAGAAGCATGGTGATCAGACCTAGGTGAGAGACCGTCGAAAAGGCCAAAAGCGCCTTGAGGTCATCCTTGAACAGGGCGATCACCGCACCCAGAAGCATGGTGATAAGACCAGTTGTGGCCACAATGTAGAACCAGGCATCCGTGCCGGCCAAAACCGGCCAAAGGCGCGCCATCAGGAAGAGACCTGCTTTCACCATCGTGGCAGAATGCAGATATGCCGATACCGGCGTTGGCGCGGCCATCGCGTGTGGCAGCCAGAAGTGGAACGGGAACTGCGCCGACTTGGTGAAGGCCCCGATCAGGATCAGGATCAGTGCGGGCAGGTAATAGGGCGAGGCCTGGATCAGCTCTTTGTTCTGCAAGATCACGGTCAGGTCGTAGCTGCCCACGATATTGCCCAGGATCAGCATGCCGGCGATCATCGCCAATCCGCCTGAACCGGTCACGGCCAACGCCATCCGCGCGCCCTGTCGCCCGGCGGGCAGGTGCTTCCAATAGCCGATCAGCAGGAACGAGCTGAGCGAGGTGAGCTCCCAGAAAATCAACAAAAGCAGTATGTTGTCGGACAGAACGATCCCTACCATCGCGCCCTGAAAGAGCAGAAGGTAGGTATAGAATTGCCCCATCGGATCCTCACGCGACAGGTAGAACCGCGCATAGAGGATGATCAGCAAGCCAATGCCCAGGATCAGCCCGGCAAAAAGAAAGCCCAATCCATCAAGGTAGAAGTTGGCGTTCAATCCCAATCCGGGCAGCCAGTCGAACCGTGCGGTCACGACCTCTCCGCGAAACACGGCGGGGGCGTTGACCAGCAACCCCAGCAGCGCCAGAAATGTCGTTGCCCCGGCAGAGGCGGACGAGGCGTTGCGGCCGGCTCGGATCAGCAGAGCGGGAAAGACCGCTCCTAGAAACGGTAAGGCTGCTATCAGGAACAGGGACACAAGCAATCCTCCGCTATTTGCCTGGTTCGGACGTAAACCTGTATTTTGAGTAAGGATATTTCGCCGCCTGTCCAGACCTTGAAATATTCACGATTTTGGTCCGATACCGATTCTGGGTCGTTTTTGGCGGTTCTGACGGGAACTTGAGTGGATTTCCCGCCGGTTCGTGTCCTAGATAAGTCCAGTTGTTCCGATTGCTCCAGAAACAGGTCAAGGCGCGCTAACATGACGCGGCAAAGAAATTTTCCCACGCGACGATTGGTACTTTTTGGGGGCGCGGCGGCGCTTGCTGCAGGCGTTTTTTGGTGGCGCGCGACACCGCCCCACTATGGGGGCGCCAAGCTGACGGTGGCGCAGGCGCATGAGGCCGCTGCGCAGGGCGATGTTGTGCTGGTCGATATCCGCACACCGCGTGAGTGGTCGACCACCGGGGTTCCGGCCGGGGCCCATCCGATCGACATGCGGCGTGACGACTTTCTGACAGCGCTTGCGCAGATTGCCGGCGCTGACAAAACTCGCCCGATCGCAGTGATCTGCGCGCGCGGTGTGCGTTCTGCCCGTCTGAGCCGTGCGCTGACCGAAGCGGGCTTTTCCAACATTGTCGACGTGCCCGAGGGTATGCTGGGTTCGGCAGCTGGGCCGGGTTGGTTGAAAACCGGCCTGCCGGTTACGCAAATTGAGGGAGGATCGGGATGATCCGACGGTTGTTGATGGGCCTGGGTCTGATCGCGGCAGGTCAGAGCGCGCAGGCGGCTTGTGGTGGGCCGGAAGACGCATGCGAGATCGAAGGTGGCAGCTATCACATCGAACTGCCGCGCGCCGAGACGCCACCGCTGGTGGTGTTCTTGCACGGCTATGGCGGCAATGGAGCGGCCACGATGCGCAACCGAGCGATGGTGGATGGCCTGCTTGCGCGGGGATATGCGGTGATGGCGCCCAATGGCTCGCAACGGATCGGCTCGAACCGGGGTTTGAGTTGGAATTTCTACCCCGGTTGGGAGGGGCGCGACGAGACGGAGTTCTTGAAGGACGCCGTTGCGGATGCGGCGGATCATTTTGGTGTGGATGAGGGCCGGGTGATGCTGGGCGGGTTTTCCGCGGGAGGCTTCATGGTGAACTACCTGGCTTGTGCCGCGCCCGAGGCATTTTCAGCCTACGTGCCTGTTTCGGGTGGGTTCTGGCGTCCACATCCCGCCGAGTGCAAAGGCCCGATCCGGATGCTGCATACCCATGGCTGGACAGACAATGTTGTCCCGTTGGAAGGCCGCGTGCTGGGCGGTGGGCGTTTTGTCCAGGGCGATATCTTTGCCGGCCTCGAGATCTGGCGCGATGCGAACGGATGTACAGACCACAAACCCGCGGGGTTCAGCCGGGACGGAGACTTCATGCACCGCCGCTGGAGTTGTGGAACGGACGGTGCGCTGGAATTTGTTCTGTTTCCGGGGGGACACCAGGTGCCCAAAGGATGGGCGGATCTGGTGGTGGATTGGTATGAGGGGCTGCCTGGAAGCTAGGAGGCGTGTCTGGGCTAGGGGGTGCTCCCGCGCCCGAGCAGACCTGACTGCGTCAGCCCCGCTAACGGCCTTGGGCCGGGCGCCTCGCTCGTCGCTCGGCGCGGTTGCGCCTGTGGTGAATGCTTCGTCTTTGATTGAATTGCCTGGCGCCAATCGCAAACCGCCGGGCGTAGCCCGGCGCCCGGCCCAACGGGAGGAGGGCATCTATGATGCACGACCGACGGGCGGGAGCGCCCCCGAACAGCCAACACAGGTCGACACCGTTCGGAGATTACTCTGCTGGAGTGGCCGAGGAGTTGTTGTCCAGAAGCGATTTCAATTCAGTTCTGTAGTGCCGCGCAGCCTGGGCAATGGCAGGTTCGCGAAAGTCCTCGCGCAAGCCCAAAAGATTGCGCGCGGTCTTCGCTGTAACGCCACTCAGGGCGGACAGTGGAATGGCCAAAGCCAAGCTGAGAGCAATTGGCGCCAGCCAGACCGAGACCAGCCCTGCGATGATCCCTGTGGTCAGAACCAATCCACTGATCGTTTCCAACGCGTGACACATGGCCAGCGTTTTCAGGCCATAAGTTCCGCCGTCGCGGGCCTGGGGCGACCAGCCCTTTTGCAGACCCAGCATCGTACGAAACACCGCAATCATCTGCTGCACCATCAGGATCGGCGCGTAGATCACGGACAGGATCACCTCGGAGACGAAGGACAGCGTAAATCGCCAGCCACCGCCAAACTCAGTATAGCGCGCACCGGTCAGGGGCAGGGCCGCTGCGCCCATCAGCTTGGGCACCAGCAGCATCGCATACATCAGCACGATGATCAGAACATGACGCCCTTCGGTCATCTGCGGCCACTGGGGGAACAGCGGGTTGTCGGGACGGAAGTAGTGCAGAACGCTCGCGTCTTCCCCCTGACCGATCAATGCCCACATCACCAGCAGAGCAAACCAGATCGGCGACATCAGATAGCCAATGGCCCCATGAAACAGATGAAACCGCGAGATCGAGCGGAAACCGCGCGCGCCCAGCAGGTTCAGATGCTGCAGGTTGCCCTGACACCAGCGGCGGTCTCGCAACACATGGTCGATCAGAGTGGGCGGCGTTTCCTCATATGACCCGCGGATGCGTGGCAGGAACCGCACGGACCAGCCCGCACGGCGCAGCAGGCCTGCCTCGACAAAGTCGTGGCTCATGATCAGCTGTTCCTTGCCGCGGAACGTCCGCAGCCTTGGGAGGCCTGCACAATTGGCAAAGGCTGCGGTGCGGATGATGGCGTTGTGGCCCCAGTAGTTCCCCTCTTGCCCGCACCAACGCGCCACGCCTTCGGCGAGCGCCGCGCCGTAGACGCCATTGGCAAACTGCTGCATTCGGGCAAAGACCGACTGCGCGCCGGTCAGCTGCGGAAAGCTCTGAATCAGTCCGGCGCCCGGATCACGTGCCAAAGCATCCGTCAGCCGCGCAATCGCCCGCCCAGTCATAAGGCTATCGGCGTCCAACACCAGCATCGCCTGATAGGCACCGCCCCAGCGGCTGACCCAATCGGCGATATTGCCCACCTTGCGGTCGGTGTTCTGCGGGCGGCGGCGATAGTAAAGTTCGGTTCCCGGCATCAACGACGCGCGCAAGGCCTCGACGCTGGCCTGCTCCTGCGCGGCGATGGCGTCGTCGCGGGTGTCGGACAGGATGAACATCGCATAGCGGTGCACTCCACCTCGGGCGCGCAGCTCTTCGAGCATGGATCGCGCATTGCCCAGCACATACCAGGGCACTTCGTTGTAGACCGGCATGACCAGCGCCACGTTGAGCGGTTCGGGCTTTGACGGGCGGGAGGTGGGCGCCTGGCGCGACAACGAGATCAAGCCGATCGACACGGTCGAGACGGTAAAGGCGATCCAAAAGAAGTTGAACGAGATCAGCGCCAGCAGCGCGCCCTCGATCACGCTGATCCCTTCGTCCGAGAACCAGTCTTGCATCAGCCACAACAGCCCAAGCGTGGCGATCAGCGCGGGCACAAAGGCCATGAACCGCCAGCCCGTGACACCCTGAGCCTGCCGCGCCTCGGGCGCATCAGCATCACGGAACGCCGCGCCAAAGTCCTGCTCGGGCATGGCCAAAGGCGCCTCGGGGGGCATTATGTGCAGATCGTGGTTCAAGCGGTCCACCGATAGAGCCAGACCTCGGACGCGGCCGCACCATCCTTGCGCAGCTGTGCGCGCAGCTCCACGTGATCGCGCTCGCCGGGGTCAAAGGAAAACGCCAGCCGTGCGCCGCCGGTGTCGGGGTTGCGCTGCAAGACACCCTTTGAGGTTTCGACATGCGGGGATTGGGTGAAGATGTCGATGGCATCGAGATCGTCGAACAGCTCGGAGGCCGCAAAGTCGATCACCGCAACGCGTCCCTCGGCAAAATGGCGTTTGCCCATGGCGGTGTTGATCACCTCGGGCAGGGGCGTGCGATAGGGGTGCTCACCCCAGGTCAGGCGATAGGCGATGTCGACCTGTTGACCGGCGGCATAGGGTTCAGACGGGCGCCAATAGGCGACGATGTTGTCATAGATCTCCTGATCGGCCGGGATCTCCACCAGGCGTACGGTGCCCTTGCCCCAATCGCCCTTGGGTTCAACCCACAGGCCTGGGCGGCGGTGATAATGCGCCTCAAGATCGGCAAAGTCCGAGAATTCCCGCGACCGCTGCATCAGGCCAAAGCCACGCGGGTTGGTGTCGACAAAGGACGACACTTGCAGGTGCTTGGGGTTGGCAAGCGGGCGCCACAGCACCTCACCCGCGCCATTGTGGATCATCAACCCGTCGCTGTCGTGAACTGCAGGGCGGAAATCGTCGAACCGGGTCGGATTGGTCTCATCAAACAGGAACATCGAGGTCAGCGGACCAAGGCCCACATGCTCCATCTCTTCACGAGCAAAGAGTGTCGCCTCAACCTCCATCACGCAATCCTCGCCCGGGGTCACGTCGAAGCGATACGCGCCGGTGACACTGGGGCTGTCCATAAGGGCATGCACCACCATGTTGCGCTGGCCCACTTTGGGGCGTTCCAGCCAGAAGCGGATGAAATCGGGAAATTCCTCGCCCTCGGGGTCGCCGGTTTTCAGGGCCAAGCCACGAGCCGAGAGGCCATAAGCCTCGCCCAGGCCAATAGCGCGGAAATAGCTGGCGCCTTGGAAGACGCAGAATTCGTCTGTCTTGCCGGGACGGTGCAACTCGGTGCGCAGGCGCAGGCCGGAAAAGCCAAGCGTGTCAGCATCCACGGGAAGCTCGGGCACCTTGTCGGACTTTTTGAACATGTCCAGGCTGAAGGGCACCGGCGTTGACAGGCCATCCTCGACCGAGAAAACTTTGACTGCCTGTGGGAAATAGAGCCCAGGCGTGAAGAAATCGACATTGTAGGGCGTGTCAGTTCCGTACCAAAGCGCCTTGTCCAGACGGAACCGGATCTCGCGGTACTGCTCATAGCTCAGGTTTTGCCAGGCCTCGGGTACACGCGGGCGCGGCGCATAGGGGCGGCTGGCCAGATCGCGGGCTTCGGCCACCACAGTCTCGCGGTCAAAGGGCACGCCTGCGCCGGTGGCGTTCACCGCGGGGGCCAGAGCAAGCGCCGAGGCGGAGGCGAGGAAGTGACGACGGGAGAGCTTCATTTCTTGGCCTTCCAAGGTTGCGATTTGAACCAGCCCGCCAAGTAGGCCACGCCGATGATCAGCGCAAAGCCAAGCAGATTGGCAAAGAGAACGGGAAAGAAGTCACGCCCGGTTTGATCCAGCAAGACACCCAGGATGCGCGCGGCGGCCATCGAGAACACAAAGACCGCAAGGGACTGCTGGCCGACTTTGGTGATCAATGTCAGGACGACTTGCCAAACCTGCGCCAGCGCTCCGGTCCCGGTGGCGATAAGGCGTGCACCCTTTTCACCTGCCACGACCCAACCCAGATAGGCCAACGCCAGGAAGTGCATGTAGCGGAACAGGCCGAACTCGGTCTTGTCACGGAACTCCTTGGTCAGGGGCCAGACCTTGCGGATCTGATCAGCTAGGTCGCTGTTCCACGCGTCGATCCACAGGAACACTTTCCACGAACCAAAGGGCGCGGACAGCACAAGGAACAGGGCGCTGACCCAGATCAGGGTCTTGGACACCGGCGGGGCGGGAATCCAGCCGCGCATGAAGGCAAAGCCGGTAAAGAACAACAGCTGCCAGCCAAAGGGGTTGAAGAACCATTCGCGCGCCGACCAGGGCTCGGCCGGAAGGGCGAGCACACCGGTTTGCGCAACGGCCCATAGTGCGACCGAGGCCAAGGCTGCGGCCCAGAACCCCAGCTTTTGTTGCAGGCCGACAAACACAGGCATCAGCGCCAGCACAACCAGATACATCGGCAGAATGTCAAAGTAGTTGGGCACATAGGTCAGCGTGAAGATCCCCACCATCTGCGATGCCGGGTCCTTGAAGAAATGCTGGAGGTTGAGGGAGTTGATGTAGGTCTTTTCGAACAGCCCCGACTGATCCAGCGCCGCCATCGACATGGCGACAAAGAAAAACAACCCGATATGCGCCCAATAGACCTGCCAGATGCGGAACGCCACGCGGGCGGTGCCCATCCACCAGCCCTTGCGCACGAAAGCGCCGCCAAAGGCGATGGCCGAGGCCATGCCCGAACAGAACACGAATATCTCGGTCGCGTCCGAGAACCCGAAGCGGGCCGGGATCCAGCGTGCCCAGGGATCGTTTGGGATATGTGCGATCAAGATGATGAACATCGCGATGCCGCGATAGAAATCCAATCGCGGATCACGCACGCGCACCGCTGGTGTCGCGGTCGACGCCGCGACAGGGGCAAAATCAGTTGAGGGCGAAACGGTCGCCATATCGGGTACTGTCCTTAGTTTCTTATTCTGCGGGGACGCTTTGCGCGTTCTCACCGCCACGTCCAGAGGCAATCAGCGCACGGCGGGCCAGGGCATAATTGTCTTCACCACCGGCGCGCTGGGCTTGGCGGTCATCCAGAATGCTCTCGACCGCGTCCAACCGGCCCGCACGCAGGCCTGCGTCGATGGTCAGGCGCTCGAACACATCGCGCTGGGCGTGGCTGCCCCCGGCCAGCTGCATGGAGCCGCGCGCATTGGCAAGGTGATCAAACGCCAGCCCATAGTCACCGTCACCAAAGGCGTGCAGGCCAAGGGCCGCGTCCATGCCCGGCTGCGCCATGCGGCGGGTGGTGTCGCATTTGTTTTGTTTCGCGTCCCGCGCGATCCGGCGCAGCATTGCGGTGGCGGCGTCTTCGCGTTTGTCACCGGTCAGGGCCAGCAGATAGTGCAGATCGGCAAAGATCAGGCAGCCATCTTCGGTGCGGGCCGCGCTGAGTTCGGCCAGCTCTTCCCACCGGTCGCCAACGTTGACACCTTCAAGCTCGAGCCGCGACAGCAGCGAGGTCGCGTTGGAAATGTCGCGGTAATCGTCAGTCTTGTCAGCGCGAATTTCCGCATCATACAGCGCCATCACCTCGTCGATCTGACCCAGGTCCAGATGCATCAGCGCCTTGTGCCACCAGACGTGGTAGCGGAAGTTGTTGCAGTGGGTGAACGCATCCTCGCGCCCCGCCAGCCATTCCAGGCCCTGCGCCGCGTTGCCGGTCATGTCGTGCACATGCGCCACCGCATGCAGGCCCCAGGCGTCGTCCGACACCATCCACAGCGCCTGACGGCCTGCGATTTCGGCTTTTTCATAGGCGCCAGTTTCCTCCAATGCAAAGGCGTGGCAGCCCAGCAGATAGCCGCGACCCGCGTGATCGGGCGCATAGGCGGGCATCACACGTTCGATGGACCGGCGCATGCCCCCGGCATCGCCCAGCACAAAGCGCGCCGCGTGGCTGAGTTTCATGGCCAGCGTGTCTTCGGGATGAGAGCGCAGCACCTCTTCGAATTTTTGGACCGCTCCGGTCGGGCTGCCAGCCAGCCAGACTTGCAAGGCTTCGACAAACAGCGTCTCACGCGTGCTCACCGGGCGGGCCTGCATCGCGGCCTTTGCGTCCTTCAGGGCTTGCTCGGCCACCGAATAAAGCTCGCGCCGACCCAGCAGGATGGTAAAGATCCCTTTGACCGCGTGACCCAGGGCAAAGTCCGGTTCAGACGTCAGCACGGCACCCAGATGTTGCGGCGTGACAGCGGCATGCGCCATGAACCCCAGCAGGACACCGTTCCACGCCTCGACGCTGTCGTCGCGGGTCAGGCTGTTCATCTGTCCGAAAATGTCTTGTTTCATGCTAGGTCCGATCCTTGTGTGAGTGCTGGCTCTTACGGCTTAGCAAACTGTATAGGCGGCCAGTAACAGTATCGACGCCGCTCGCGAATTGGTGAAAACCCGTGTGTGCAAAATGTGAGATTCGCCGCCGATTCAGGCAGTTGTTTCAGCAAAACCCCGCGCAAATCGCAGATGTGTTTCAGTCTTTGAAGGGGGTTTTGCTGTTGAGAACGGCTTGGGTGTCCGCCCCGAAGGTCGGCGGAGCATGGCGATATGTTACAGGTGTGCGGCTGAAATTCAGCGGATTGCCGATCAGGTGGACGGGGCCGGGGGTGGCCTCCATGTCGATCTGCATCGCGCGCGCAGTGACCTGATCGCTGTCGAAGACCTGATCCAACGTCTGCACCGGGCCAACCGGAACCTTGCGTGCTTCAAGCTCGCGAATCACCGTTTGCGTGCCGTGGTTCAGCAATGCGGGACGCAGGAGCGCGTTCAACGCATCACGGTGTTCCAGGCGGGCGGGGTTGGTGGCAAACCGTTCGTCAGTTGGCAGTTCGTCCAGTCCCAGAAACTCGCAAAACCGGGTGAATTGGTTGTCATTGCCCACGGCCAGGATCACGTGACCGTCGGCGGTTTCGTAGACGTCATAAGGAACAATGTTGGGATGCCCGTTGCCACGTCGCTCGGGAACGTTGCCGCTGGTCAGATAGTTCACACCCTCGTTGATCAGCCAAGACACCTGTGCATCGACCAGAGCAATGTCGATCTGCTGGCCTTCCCCTGTGCGCTCGGCGTGGCGCAGCGCGGCAAGGATACCAACGGTTGCATACATTCCACACATCACATCGGCGATTCCCACGCCCACCTTCATCGGCGCGCCTGTCGGCTCACCGGTCAGAGACATGATCCCGCCATAGCCTTGCGCCATCAGGTCGTATCCGGGTTTCGAGGCATTCGGCCCGGTCTGCCCGTAGCCCGAGATCGAGCAATAGACGAGGCCCGGCAACTCTTTTGAGATGGTGGCGTAATCCAAGCCGTATTTGGCCAACCCGCCGGGTTTGAAATTCTCGATCAGGATATCCGCCTCGGCCGCCAAACGGCGGATGGTGGCCTGGCCATCCGGCGTGGTTATGTCTACCGCGACCGATTTCTTGTTGCGGTTGGCGGACATGAAATAGGCGCTCAGGTCGCTCGCGTTGCCATCGGCATCTGTCACATACGGCGGACCCCACTGACGGGTATCATCACCGCCCGTGACCGGGTTCTCGATCTTCAGAACGCTTGCGCCCAGATCGCCCAACAGTTGCGTACAGGTGGGACCGGCCAGAATGCGGCTGAGGTCCAGAACTTTCACACCGGCAAGCGCGCCCTCAGATACGGCCATCGTATCCCTCCCGCTCGATCTCGGCTGCGATCACGGTGAATGTGTCGGCCTGTTGCGCCTGTTCCAATGCGGCCCGCAATTCGGTGCGGTTGCGCACCGTGTGACCTGCACCGCCAAAAGCGCGGCCCATGGCGGCAAAGTCGTGGCGGCTGAAATCGACGCCCCGGTTGGTCATTTGGCGCTGGCGTTGCTTCAGCTCGATGAGTGCAAGGCTGGCGTCCACGAACACGATGAAAATCGCGCGCGTGTCCAACTCAGCTGCGGTGGCAAGCTCTCCGGCGACCATCAGCAGGCCGGCATCGCCCGAAAAGCTGACAACTGGCCGATCCGGTTGTGCCAGCTTGCGACCAATCGCCATTGGCACGGCGCAGCCCATGGTGCAGAGCGCCGAGCTTTGGATCAGGCCCCGCGGCTCGGTACAGTTCCACATCTGGCTCAGCAGGATGCGATGCGCGCCGCTGTCGGCGGTGGCCAGTGTCTCGGGCGGCATCACATCGCGGGTTTCGGCGATGACGGCGGCAGGGCCCCAGTCGTCGTCTTCCGGAAACGCCTGTGTCAGCGCCGCCTTGGTTGCCTGCGGCTCATCCCCGGACCAGACCGCGCGCGCGGCGTTGCCCTTGGCAAGGACTTCAAGCGTTTCGCCCACATGGGCAACAAAATTCAGACTGGCCTGATGCATGTAGTGATCGTTGGGCACGGTGGCGATGTCGATGACCCGCTGTTTCGACGGGTCCCAGGCCTCGCGCCAGCCGGGGCGCATTTCGATTGGGTCGTAACCCAGGCACAGGATCAGATCGGCCTGTTCAACGAGCGGCAACAGATGCTTGTCCGCCAGAGGCGACAGGCCAGCACCGCCCAGGCACAAGGGATGATCCTCGGGCAGAATGCCTTTGGCCTTGTAGGTGGTTACAAATGGGATCTGGTAGTGCTCAAGGAATGCCCGCAACACGCAGGCCGAGGTTTCGGCCAGCAGGTCCAGACCAACAATGGCAATGGGGCGCTTGCTGTCGGCCAGCCATTCTCGCGCCTGCGCCAGTTTCGCACCCTGGGGCACCACCCGCGCCGCCGGGGCCAGTCGCCGCAGGGGCACGCCGGTCACGCGCGTGTCCGCGACCGAGATCGGAACGTCGATATGCACCGGACCGGGGCGGGGCTGCATCGCAAGCGACACCGCCTTGTCGGCGATAATGTCGGCGCCCTTTGCTGTCAGGCGAAAGCTGCCCTTGGTGATGGGGCGAAACACAGCTTGATGGTCCATGACCTGGTGGGTGTAGGTCAGCGCCTCATCCTCGTCGACGCAGCCCGACAGCACGATCATCGGCACCCGGTCCTGCAACGCATTGGCGACCACGTTTATCCCGTTCATGGCGCCCGGCCCAAGCGTGCCGACCAGAATGGCGGGCGCGCCATCGGCGTGATGCACGCCCTCGGCCATGAAACCGGCTGCGTTTTCGTGCTTGGCCAGATGAAAGGTGATCCCTGCCTGTTCCAGCGCATCCACAAGCGTCAGTACTTCGCCCCCCGGCATCCCGAACGCGTGGCGGCATCCGGCTTCGTATAGGCGGCGCGCCAGCAAATCGGCGGCACGGGGGGAAGGATTGGGCATATGGGTCACTCCGAACTGTTTCAGGATGCGAGATTGCGGAGAGATCGGGCAGGCGCAAGCCCGATCACGTCAGTGTGACCCGGTTGTGGCGTCCTTGGCGATGGCCTGAAACGCGGCGTCCAGTTCCTGGGCAATCGCGGCAAGCGCCGCGCCGCCTTCATCCGCATAGGGGGCCATGACATGCGATGGCAGCTTATAGGATAGCGTGGCGGTGCCATCTGCGTTTTCGGTCACATAAATGCGGATGGGGGCCTCGATCATGGCCGCGGTCGATGTTTCCAGAACCCGAACGGCGAAGTCGTTGTTGAAAACGCCAATAACCCGGTTGCCCGGGATGGTGATGCCGCGATTGGCGGCGGCCTTGGTGGGCCCTGCCTGGGTGACGACAATAAGCCCGTTGGATTTGACAGCCGCCCTTACCGCTTTGGTCAATGCCTCATAGGTCTGCGAAGTGGGGTGAACAGCCCAGCCTTCACGCGGCTGAAGGTCGCCAGCCCATGCGGGGAGGGACAGCACCAGCGCACTCAGGACCACAACAAATCGAAACATCGCCTCTCTCCTCTCTGGCCCGGCCTTTGTGCCATCAAACACCGCTTGGGTGTGGTCACGATTGCGTGGCTCAAAATGTCACCCTAAGGTCGCCGGGAACATCAGCGGGAGAGGCAGTGATGGCGGACATGAATGGGGCAGAAAGCCTGGTGCATACGCTCTTGGACAGCGGGGTCGAGGTCTGTTTCACCAACCCCGGTACGTCCGAGATGCATTTTGTGGCCGCTCTGGATCGTGTTCCCGGCATGCGTTCGGTCCTGACCCTGTTCGAAGGCGTCGCAACCGGGGCGGCAGATGGGTATTACAGGATGGCCGGCAAACCCGCGTCGACGTTGCTGCATCTTGGGCCCGGCCTGGCAAATGGCATCTCGAATCTGCACAACGCCAAAAAGGCCGGATCAGGTGTGGTCAACATCGTGGGCGAACACGCGGCCTCGCATCTGGAGCTGGATGCGCCCCTGACGGCTGATATCGAGGGGTTGGCGCGTCCGGTGTCGCATTGGGTGCACAGCGCCAAATCGGCCGCGGATGTCGGGGCAGATGCGGCGCGGTCGGTACAGGGGGCAAACACGGCACCGGGTCAGGTCGCGACGTTGATCCTGCCATCTGACACGGCCTGGACCGATGGCGGTCAGGTGGCCGCGCCCCTGGCACCTCCGGTCCGTGTGATGCCTGCCGAGGCTGACATAGCCGCTGCGGCCGCTGCCCTGGACGGAGCAGACAGCCTGTTGCTGCTGGGCGGTGAGGCCTTGACGGCAGAGGCATTGGACTTGGCGGGACGGATCGCGGCACACACAGGATGTGCGTTGTTGTCGGAATGGTCCAACGCCCGGATGGAGCGTGGGGCAGGGCGGGTGCCGGTTGCCCGCGTGCCTTATCCGATTGACCTGGCGGTCGAGGTTCTGGCACCCTTCAAGCGCATCGTTCTGGTTGGGGCACGGGCTCCGATCGGGTTTTTTGCCTATCCCGGAAAGCCTGCGGTTCTGACCGCAGATGGGGCCGAGATCATCGAACTGGCGAACTGGAGCGCTGATCTGCATGGTACGCTGGAAGGGCTTTGTGCGGAAGCGGGGGCCAAGGAAGCCAAGCCAGATCTGGCCACGCGCAACCCTGAGGTTTCGGTGACCGGTCCTCTTAACCCGGACAGCATTGCGCAGGTCCTGGGGCAGAAAATCCCCGAAAATGCCATCGTCGTAGACGAATCCATCACCACGGGCCGCGCCTTTCATCCCGTAACCAAAGGGGCAGCGCCACACACCTGGCTCAACAACTGCGGGGGCTCTATCGGCTATTCGCTGTCTTGTGCCATCGGGGCTGCGATTGCCTGCCCGGATCGCAAGGTGCTGACACTGACCGGGGATGGGTCGGCGCTTTACATGCCACAGGCGCTCTGGACCATGGCACGGGAACAGTTGGACATCACCGTGGTGATCTGGGCCAACCATTCCTATCAGATCCTGCGCGGAGAACTGACCAATGTGGGCGTGCAAAATCCAGGCCCACGCGCCATCGACATGCTGACGCTGGACCGCCCTCGGATCGACTGGATCGCGCAAGCCCGTGCCATGGGGGTCGAGGGCGTGCGGGTCGACAGTGCCGAGGCGTTCTCGGATGCGTTGGAAGATGCCTTTGGCACAACAGGCCCGCGTTTGATCGAAGTATCGATGTGACAAGGGCGTCTTTGTGAGTAAAAACAAAGCTTTGATGCGCTGCGGTGATCGGGTCGGTAGCCTAAGTCTATCCGTATGTATGGCACCGGCCCCTTTTCCGCTTGAGAAATGCCGGGTCCCAACACGCCGGGGGGCTCCCGCGCCCGAGCAGACCTGACTGCGTCAGCTCCGCCAACGGCCTTGGGCCGGGCGCCGAGCAAAGCTCGGCGCGGTCCCGCATTTGGCAGGTGGTGGGCTCTATAGAAACAGTGGATGGTGTTTTGCGTGTGTGATGGGGGCAGAAGAGCGCCAACCGCCGCGCGCAGCGCGGCCCGGCCCAACGGGAGGAGGTGCCCGTGAGGGCATCGACGACGGGCGGGAGCGCACCCGTTTTTGGTGTTTATGACACTGCTTGTGAGACGCAGTTCGGACTTGCCGCGTACTCGACCAAATCGGTCTGAGCGTCCGAGCCGAGCGGATTGCAGAAGCTTAAGATTCCGCCCGGTAAACGCTTCAGTGTCTTTGAAGCAGGTAGATATCCATGATCCAGCCGTGATCTGCCCGTGCCTTGGCTCGGGTTTCTAGAATCTCGGCAGCGACGTCTTCCAAAGGACCAGATACGAGAATTTGCTCCTTCATCCCCACATAAGCCCCCCACCAGATGTGATAGCCGCCCATCTCAAGGCTTTGAAACGAGCATTCGCCATCGAGCATGACCGCCACCTTGCCCATCCCTTCGGGCCAGCCGTCATCGCGGATGCGTCGCCCTGTCGTGACCACATAGGGCGCACCGATGTCGTTGATGGGGATCGCATGAGCCGCCGTCAGCGCTTGCAGCGCGGTGATGCCCGGGATCACACGGGTGGTTGGGTAAGGGGTCAATCGCGACGCAATTCTCAGTGAGCTGTCATAGAGTGACGGATCGCCCCAGATCAGCAGTGCCACCTGTTGGGCCTGCGGGTGCGACGCAATCGCCTTTTGCCAACGCAGGGCGATGGCGTCGTGCCACTCATCGACGCCACGCAGATAACCATCTTCAGCGCGGCGTTTGGGGATGTCGAAATAGGCAATCTCGGGTGGTTGTTCCGCCACTTGCGCGATGATCTGTTCGCGCAGCCCCGCCAGATCGGCCTTGTTCTCTCCCTTGCGGGGGATCAGGATAAGATCGGCCTCGCGGATTGCTTGAGCGCCTTGAAACGTCACGTGATCTGGGTTGCCGGTGCCGATGCCGATCAGGTTCAGCTCATACATCGTCCAGCTCCGCCAACGGGCCATAAAGGATCAGCGCCGGTGCCGACCCGATCTCGGCACTCAGGCGCTCGGCCAGCTCTCCCATAGTGGATCGATGCAGGGCCTGGTCCGGGGTCGAAACCGCCTCCGCCAGCAAGGCCGGGGTGTCGAGCGGCAGGCCGTGTGCCTCCAGCGCTTTAACGAGCAGGGGAAAAGTACGTTTGCCCATGAAGACGACCGTCGTCGCCTGGTCGTCGGCCAAGGCCTGCAGGTTCAGGTCATCGGGAAGCTTGCCGCTAACGTCGTGACCAGTGACGAACTGCACACGGCGCGCTGTCAGGCGGCGGGTCAGCGGGATGCCTGCGGCGGCCGCGGCCGCAACGGCCGAGGGGATGCCAGGTATGATCTCATATTCGATCCCGGCGTCTCGCAGGGCAACCAGTTCCTCTTCCAGCCGCCCAAACATCCCGCCATCGCCGGATTTCAGACGCACCACCTTGGCACCGGTCTGGGCATAATCCACCAGCAGGCGGCTCACATGGTCCTGCTTGGGCGAGGGGCGTCCGGCGCGTTTGCCAACGCCCACAAGATCCGCATCCTCGCGCGCATGGCTCAGGATCGGGCCGCTGCTCAGATCGTCAAACAATACGGCATCGGCCTTGCCCATCCGGTCCACGGCCTTAAGCGTCAAGAGCTCTGGGTCGCCGGGACCAGAGCCGATAAAGGAAACAAAACCAGTCATTTGCTGTCTTCTGCAATGAGGTGAAAGAAGGTGCCGGTGACATGACCGCGCACCGATCCGGTCTGCGGTCCTTCGGCGCCTTCGGCGTCAAACACCCGCGCAAGCGGTGCATCGGGTTGCTCCACGATCGAGGAATAGTGGAACTCATGCCCACGCAGTTCCGTGCCAGTCGCAAAGCCGGGCATCGGTGCCACCAGTTGCGCCTTGCGATAGCCCAGGTTGAACTTGCGCTTTTCGTAAGATGTTACAAGACCAAGCAGCCCGGCCATCTGATGCCGCGCGCCGTCCTTGTCGACCAAAGCCTCTCCCAAGGCCATGTAGCCTCCACACTCGCCATGCACCGGTTTGGTCTCGGCATGTTTGCGCAGACCCGTGCGGAAAGTTTCTGCCGCAGCCAAGGTACCCGCATGCAACTCCGGGTACCCGCCAGGCAGCCAGACCAGATCGGCCTCCGGATCGGGCGCTTCGTCAGCAAGCGGCGAAAACGGCAGGATCTCGGCCCCGGCCTCACGCCAGCCTTTCAGCAAATGCGGGTAGGTAAAGGAAAACGCAGCATCGCGAGCCAGCGCGATCCGTTGCGCCGGGGGGCGCGGCAGCGCGGCCGACGATGGCTCGTGTGAGCCTGAGGAGGCCGCCGCCCGGATCGCGTCCAGGTCTACATGCTCGCGCAGGAACGCGGCATAGCCGGTGATTGCGGCTTCCAGATCCGGGTGCTCGACCGCCTGAATCAGGCCCAGGTGGCGTTCCGGCAGGGTCAGGTCGCCACGCCGAGGCAGAACACCCAAAACGGGCAGGCCTGCGCGCTCCATGCCCAAGCGAGTCAAGCGCTCGTGGCGCGGGCTGGCGCAGCGGTTCAGGATCACGCCTGCAAAGGGCAGGTCGGGGTTGTACATCCGAAAGCCCAAGGCAGTCGCCGCAGCCGACTGCGCCTGTCCGCCCACATCCAGAACCAGGACCACAGGCCAACCCATGCGCAACGCCGTTTCGGCGCTTGTGCCATGCCCCACCGCGCCGGGTTTGGCGACACCGTCAAACAGGCCCATCGACCCTTCGGCGACCACAATATCGGCGCCTTGGGCCTGGGTCGCGATGGCGCCCAACAAGTCCTCTCCCATCGCCCAACTGTCGATGTTGAACGAGGGACGGCCCGCAGCGGCCAGGTGAAAGGCCGGGTCGATATAATCCGGTCCGCTTTTGAAGGGTTGCACCGCCAAGCCGTCCTCGGCCAACGCGCGCAGCAGGCCCAACATGACCGTGGTTTTCCCGGTCCCCGAAGAGGGGGCGGAAATCAGAACGCCGGGGGGATTGGTCATCTGCGTTTTCTCCTCAATCGTCGCCATGCTGCCAGCTCGACCACGGGCTCTCGGCGCTTTGCGGACGATAGCGGCGGTCGTAGTCGGTGGAATAGAGGCAGCTTTCGTCGAACCCTTCGCCTTTCAGGACCGGCCCCACAAGGATCAATGCGGTGCGCGAGATCTTTTCGTCCAGGGACTCTTTCAGGGTCTCCAGCGTGGCGCGGATGATCTGCTCGTCGGGCCAGCTGGCGCGATAGACCACCGCCACGGGACACTCCGCACCATAGTGCGGTGTCAAATCCGCAATCACCTTGTCCAGATTTCCGATCGACAGGTGGATCGCCAGCGTGGTGCCAGTGCGTGCGAAGTTTTCAAGGCTCTCGCCTTCGGGCATCGACGACGCGCGCCCCGGTGTCCGGGTCAGAACCACCGATTGTCCCAGGCCGGGCAGTGTCAGTTCGGTTCCCAAGGCGGCGGCCGCAGCAGCAAAAGAGGGCACGCCAGGGGTAACGCTCACCGGGATACCTTCGGCCTTCAACCGGCGGATTTGCTCGCCCATGGCGGACCAGACCGACAGGTCACCGGAGTGAAGCCGTGCTACATCCTGACCTGCAGCATCAGCAGCTTTAATCTCAGCCACAATTGCATCTAGGTCCATCGCCGCCGTATTGATCACCTTTGCATCGTCCGGGCAGTGGCTCAGGATTTCCTCTGGCACCAGCGACCCGGCATAGAGGCAGACAGGGCAGGACGCGATGATGTCGCGGCCCCGCAGGGTCAACAGGTCGGCAGCGCCGGGGCCGGCGCCGATGAAGTGAACGGTCATGAGGGTACTCCAATTGCGACCGCGCAGGTGGCCAGGCGGTCGGTCGAGATATGTCGGGGTGCCAGCAGCCGGGCGCCAGGGCCTGCGGCGGAGAGGGCCGCGGCCTCGGCGACGCTGCCGGTGCCATAGGTGGCGCGGCTGCGCGGCGAGCAGGTCAGGGTG
>NZ_JAGHRE010000006.1 GCF_017743935.1 Tropicibacter sp. R16_0 | reverse complement strand
ATGGCGGTGTTCTGCATGATGATGGCGGGGCGTTTGCCACCCATCCAGGCGCCGGCACACAGGCCCATCCCCTCGTCTTCCTTGTTCGAGGGCACGTGCAGGATCTCGGGGCGCTTGTCGATCTCGTCGATCACCCCGGCCAGTTGTTTACACGGAACGGTCGTCACGAACTCGATCCCGTTCGAGATCAGATCATCCGTGATCCTCTTGTCTATGGTCATTGGTCGCCTTTCGACTGCTTCAAGGTTTCCTTCCCTTTCAGGCAGTTTTCGCGCGTTTCAAAGCACATAGTTGGCGATTGCAGAACACTTAATCGCAAATTGCAAAACGGAAAATTTGATGGTGAGTGACTCCATGCCGAGTCATCGGCTGATATCGCGCCAAAGGGGGTACATGATCCCTCGGGCGAAGATCTGCATTAGGTGCTGACTTCTTACACTCAAGTATCACATTTTGGGCGGGGTCACGTCGCCTGCGGCAACCACGAAAACCTGGCTTGACGATCCAGGCGCCAAGACAGGTGGCATTGGCGCTCAAAGGCGATGGCATTTTCAACCCGGTACAAGGTTCCATTGCACAAATGCGAGGTGATCAAAGGCTCGGGAAGATATGCAGAGCCACCGTGCGCCAAAAGATGCGACAACGCCCAATCGGGGTTGGAAAAGGATGCAGATGCGGTTTCGTCGCTGGGCCAAGTTTCCGCGTGTTGCGCCCGAAAACCCTCGCCATAGTTGACGTAGACATAATCTGGATGCCACTCGACGGCTTTGCGGGGACTGGTCGAAACCTGGATCAGGTCATACGTATCGAAGATCCGGCTTTTCAGATCGGGACCAGTGACTGGCTCGGGCAGCAAGGCAGCATCGCTCATCCCGCTTTGCAACCATGATCGAGCGTCGCTTGTTCCAGCTGTCCAAATCTCGAACGCGGTGTCCGGGTTGCGATTGCGCAAGTCGTCTATCCAGGTCTGCCCCAACCCCGTCCAAAGGCCCGGGTCACACGCCAGACTGAAGACAGAGGTCAAACCATGCGGCAGGCTGATCCGGGCGCGCGCATTGTCCCAGGCGCGCACGATCACCTGCGCCTGTTCGAGAAAGGAAAATCCTTCCTTCGTAAGCGTCGCTCCCTTGCGCGATCGAACCAGAAGCTGCGAACCCAATGCCTGTTCCAGCCCGTCCAGCCGGGCGGATACGGCGGATTGGGTTATGTTCATCTCTTCTGCAGCACGGTTCAGGTTTCTGGTGCGCACAACGCTGAGAAAGGTTTGGATTGCAGTGATGTTCATGTGCAGATAGTGCAATATTCTTGAATTACTGGATAGAATAAATCCGTTTTCCTGATTTAAAGATCTCTGGCACCCTTGGCCGAAAGGGAGGCCACATCATGGAATTCAGCATTCAGTTGTCCGCCGATTATCCGGACAAATCCTATGGCGGGGATCGGGTTTATGCAGACATGCTGGAGCAAGCCAGGCTGGCCGACCGGTTGGGGTTTGATGCGGTCTCTGTCACCGAACACCACCTGATCAACTGTTTGATGATGCCTGCGCCCCTTCAATTCGCGGTCAAGATTGCGGCACATACGCAGCGGATCAAGATCATGACGTCGATCGTGGTGCTGCCCCTGCATGACATGCGCACCTACGCGGGTGAGGTGGTCGTGGCCGATATCTTTACCGAGGGGCGTCTGATGCTGGGCGTCGGGCGAGGGGCCTTCAAGTACGAGATGGAGCGGTTGGGCGTCCCGATGGATCAGACGCAGGCCCGGTTCAATGAATCGCTGGATGTGCTGCAAGCGCTTCTCAGCAGGGAAGAGGTCAGTTGGGATGGAGAGTTCTATCAGTTCGAGCCGATCACCATCATGCCGCGACCGCTGCGCTCTGGCGGTCCGCAGATGATGATGGCGGTGATGAACCCCGAAGGGATTTATTCCTGTACCAAACGGGGGTTCCACATCCAAACCACGCCTCTTGCGGGCAATCATCAGTTGCTTCTGGATCAGGTGGGCGGGTTCAATCGGGCCAAAGACGAGATGGGAGAAGCTGGGCGCGATCTGACGCTCTCGTTGTCGCGGGTCGGATTTGTCGCGCAGTCGCAGACGGACCGCCAAGCCAAGATCGAGGCGGCGCACCGATACTACAGCCGCTTCGACAATGTCTTTACCGGGCCGGGATTGGTTGATGGTGGCATGATCCGCGAGCTGCCGCGCAAGCAGACAATGGACGAGTTGGCCGAAAGCCTGCTCATCGGCACACCGCAAGAGATCGTGGATAAACTGGCGCCTTACGCTGATCTGGGCATTGACCGGGTTATCGTGAACGTCAACTTTGGCTGCGATGCGCAGGAAACGCTGGAGGCGATCCAATGTTTCGGCGAAGAGGTCATGCCCCATTTCACCGGGCGTCCAGCGGTCGCCGCCGAGTGATCGAGTACAAATAAAAAGGAAGACAACCATGCCCATCATCCGTGTTGAGATGTTCACCGGTCGAAGCGAAGAGCAAAAACGCGCGCTGGTTCATGATCTGACAAAGGCCTTTGTGGGCGCGGCGGGTGGCAACCCCGACAGTGTTCATGTGGTGATTACGGATGTGGACAAGGGAAACTGGGGTTCGGGTGGGCAGCTGTGCTCCGACAAGTTCCCGGACTAGTGGGGTGACCATGACGGATGTGATTGACTGCGAATACACGGTGCAGGGCGATGGCCCGCCGCTATTTTTGATTCACGGCATCGGCGCGGCGCGCAACACCTGGAGGCGTACTTTGCCCGACCTTGTGCGCCATTTCACCGTGGTCACCTATGATCTGCGCGGTCATGGGGCTTCTCCTATGCCTGATCGGGAATTTGGATTGGATGAACTGGTCAATGATCTAGAGGCTCTGCGCGCCCGTACCGGGTTTGAGCAGGCACATTTCGCCGGGCATTCCCTGGGCGGCATGATCGGACCGGCGTATGCGTTGAAGCACCCCGACCGGGTTCTGTCATTGGGGCTGCTGTCGACGGCGGCCTTTCGGACCGAGGATGACAGCGCCAAGGTTTGGGGCGTGGTCCACGCGATGGAGGAGAAGGGCATCCCCCAAGTGCTGGAAACCCTGACCGCGCGGTGGTTCACCGATGAGTTCCTGACCTCTCACCCAGACGTTGTGCGCAACCGGCTCAAGCAGGTCGTGGAAACCGATCCGGATGTTTTTTTGAACGTCTTTCGCATCTATGCAGGGACGGAAATGGCGCCTTGGCTGGATCAGGTCACCGCGCCTTCGTTGGTTCTGACTGGAGAGAACGATGGTGGCTGCAATCCGCGTCTCAACCGATTGATCGATGCGGCCCTGCCGCACTCGGACTTGGTGATCTTGCCCGACCTACGGCATTCGATCTTGCTGGAAGCGGGCGAGGTTGTAGCCGAACACCTGATCCGGTTCATCACCTCGCTGCGTTTGTCGACATAAGGTACGTGTGCTTCGCAGAGTAAGGCTGGGAAGCGCTATTTTGTATGTGGTCGAAACTCCGGTTTCGACCCATCGCGAACACACGCTTTTCATCGGTCAACCCAGATTGGATTGGTGCGCCTACCCATTCCGAATGAGGTCCGCGGCTTTTTCAGCGATCATGATGACAGGGGACGCAGTGTTGCCCGAGACGATTTTGGGCATGATCGATGCATCCACAACACGTAGCCCGTCCAACCCACGCACCCGAAGTTCTGGATCGACCACAGCCAAATCATCCGTACCCATTTTGCAGGTGCCGACGGGATGGAAAATGGTGGTGGCAATGTCCCCTACGGCCTTGACCAGATCCGCGTCGCTTTGAACGGTTGGGCCGGGCAGGATCTCTTCGGGTTCATAGTGCTCAAGGGCGGCGGCGGTCATGATTTGGCGTGCCTGCTGCACCGATTTCGCCGCCACCATCCGATCGCGTGGCGCCGAGAGATAGTTGAGCCGGATGTCGGGTTGTACGTCGCGATCAGCGGTCGTGATGTGGCAGTGCCCGACGCTTTCAGGGCGCAGATTGCAGACCGAGACGGTAATGGCCGGGAATGGATGCAAGGGATCGCCCAGCTTGTCGGTTGATAGCGGCTGCACATGGTATTCCAGATCAGGCGTCGCCAAAGAAGGATCGGATTTGGTGAACATGCCGAACTGACTGGGCGCCATCGACATCGGCCCCGATTGGGTCAGCCCGTATTGCAAGGCAATGCGCGCCTTGCCCCACATCGAATTGGCCAGTGTGTTCAGCGTCTGCGCGTTCTTCACCTTGAACACGGTGCGGATCTGCAAATGGTCCTGCAGGTTCTCGCCTACGCCGGGGCTTTCGTGCTGCACCTCGATTCCTTGCGCGTTCAGCACATCCCCCCGACCGATGCCCGAAAGCTCGAGCAGCTTGGGTGAGTTGATTGCACCGGCCGCCAACAGAACCTCGCGGTTTGCGCGTGCCTCGAGCATCTGGCTCTTGTGGCGAAAGCGGACGCCGCGCACGGTCTTGCCCTCGAGGATCAGACTGTCGGTGGTGGCCTCGGTCAGAACCCGCAGGTTCGGGCGTTTCATTGCCGGCCTTAGAAACCCCTTGGCCGTGTTCCAGCGCACGCCGCTTTTCTGGTTGACCTCGAAGAACCCGGACCCTTCGTTGTTGCCGTCGTTGAAATCTGCGCGTGGTTCGATGCCAAATTCCTTTGCGCCTTCTTGCACCGCCTTAAGGATGTCCCAGCTGAGCTTCTGTTTCTGAACTTTCCATTCGCCGCCAGCTCGATGCATGTCAGTGTCGCCGGCATGGTGATCTTCGGATTTCAGAAAGTAGGGAAGCACATCATCCCAACCCCATCCCGCGTTCCCCATCTGCCGCCAGCCGTCATAATCGGCGGCCTGCCCACGCATGTAGATCATCCCGTTGACCGAAGTGCAGCCGCCCAGGACCTTGCCCCGCGGATAAACTAGCGAGCGCCCGTTCAACCCTGGCTCGGCAGCTGTTTTCATCATCCAATCGGTGCGAGGGTTGCCGATGCAATACAGATAGCCAACCGGAATGTGCACCCAGTGATAATTGTCGGATTTCCCTGCCTCCAGCAGCAGCACCCGGGTGCCGGGGTCCTCGCTCAGGCGGTTGGCCAGCACACACCCTGCTGTCCCGGCCCCCACGATGACATAATCGTATTCACCGTCCAGCACGCTGTGTTCCGTCATCCACTTGCCCGTTTCCATTGGAGTTGTCATGACAAGTATCACCGTGCCCCTTTGGTTTCGCAACAGGTTCCGCCACGCACATCACGCGTCATTCTGTCCAAGCTTTGGTTGCGATTGCGGCATGGCAACACACGCAATCGGGCTGGACCGTGGCGGCGCGCGCCAATAAGGATTTGGTATGACCCAAGAGTTACCAAAGACGGGGTGTTGCCCGCCCGCGCCCGAACCGCGACCGGCCCTGAAATTTCAAAGTCGCCCGATCCAAGGCCAGCGTTGCGTCGAAGATGCTGTGTTGATCCCTGGCGGAACAGCACTGGTTGGTACCAACACGCCGATCATCCGCGACGATGGCGAAGACCCGCTGCGCAGGGTCAAGATCAAACCGTTCCGCATGGCGGCAACGGCTGTGACCAACGCGCAATTCCAAGCCTTTGTCGAGGCGACGGGATACGTGACCGAGGCCGAGAGGATTGGTTGGTCGTTTGTCTTCTGGTCACAACTGCCAGATGGCGTTGGCCCGAAGCAGGCGGTTCCGGGTGCCGAATGGTGGCGGCGCGAAGACGGTGCGAACTGGCGCGATATCAACGGACCCGGCACGCAGAAAGACGCCTGGTTTCCTGATCATCCGGTTGTTCAGGTGTCGTGGAACGATGCGCAGGCCTATGCCGCTTGGGTTGGTGGACGGCTTCCGACCGAGGCCGAATGGGAACATGCAGCCCGTGGTGGTTTGGGCGAAGTGATGTTTCCCTGGGGCGATCAAGAGCCCAATGACGCCGACTTCATGCCTTGCAACATCTGGCAAGGACAATTCCCCAAGGTGAACACCGGGGCCGACGGGTATCTGGCCACAGCGCCCGCGCGTAGTTTCGAACCCAACGGCTATGGCCTGTACAATGTGGTTGGCAATGTCTGGGAATGGACGTCCGAGCCGTTTCGCATCAAGTCCCTGAAAAAGCATGTCCGGCAAAGGCTGGCGGGCATGAAGGGGTTCAAACTGTCCAAGGGCGGTTCTTACCTGTGCCACCGATCTTATTGCTATCGGTACCGGGTGGCCGCACGCTCGGGCACGTCACCGGACAGCGCCACCACCCACCACGGGTTTCGTATCGTCTGGCCCATGGCCGAGTGATCGCCACCAGGCCAGACGACTTACTTCAACGGATCAAGCGACCCCATCTTCGGCCATGACATCGGCGAAGGATTTGAAGAATTTTGCCGCCAGTTTCTTGGCGGTGCTCTGGATCAAACGGCTGCCCAATTGCGCCAGCTTGCCGCCGATCTGGGCCTTTGCCTCATAGCGCAATATCGTCTCGTCCCCGTCTGCGGTCAGCGTCACATCCGCGCCGCCCTTGGCGTGACCGGCCGCACCGCCGTTGCCCTGTCCGGTCAGCGAAAACTGATCCGGCGCGCCTGCGGTGTCCAATTGCACGTCACCATTGAACCGCGCCTTGACCGGCCCGACTTTGAGCACAACCTTGGCCTCAAGCTCGGTGTCCGAATGTTTGATCAACTCCTCACAACCGGGGATGCATTTCTGCAGCACTTCGGGGTTGTTCAAGGCGGCATACACCACGTCTTTTGGCGCACTGATCCTTATCTCATCAGAGAGTTCCATAGGGTTCCTTTCTTGTCTTTAGCAGCAGGGAAATTTGATGCGGGCCAGTTGGTCCGCCTGTTCGGGGCTCAATGCGCAACGTCGTTTCAGACGAGTAAGCACGCGCGCTACAAATCGGATGCATCGGCGCAAGAGGTCAGAGGTCATCTTCGGCTCCTCGCGCGATGGCGCTTCGGCGCACCTGGATCAGCTCGGCCAGGATCGACAACGCAATCTCTTCGGGCGTGACAGCCCCAATATCCAATCCTGCGGGGGCTGAAATCCTGTCGATCTGATCTTGGGGCGCGTCATCTCGCAGCTTGTTGGCCAGTGTTGCGAACTTTCGTTTGCTGCCGACAAAGGCCAGATGCACGACATCGACCCCAAGAGCTGATTTCAGCGCGGCCAGATCCCCTTGACCTTGCGTTGCGACAACGATGGCGCGTGTGCGGGGCGCGCGCGCGCCGTTGTCCACATCTCGGGCGATCGACCAATGGAATTGGGGGGCCAGTTCCGCCAAGGCTTCGGCCACAGGGGACGTGCCCAGAACAACCAATTCGGGCATCGGCAGGCAAGGTTCGATAAAGATGTCCACGGTGCCACGAGACGGGCAACCGTTTCGCGCGTATTTCACTCCGTCGGTTTCCTCACCGGCAGAGACGCCCATCTCGGATAACAGCTCTTCGGGCGCGACCGAGATCAGGGCGGGCGATCCGGTCGCCAATGCTTCAAGAGCTGCGCGTTTGACCGCACCTCGGGTGCATCCACCGCCCAAAAACCCGTGCAGAATGGTGCCGTCCGACCCGATCAACGCCTTGGCGCCCGGCTTGGCCGCAGTCACGCCTGCGGTTCGCACGATGGTGGCAAAGGCAAACGGCTCTTCGCGGTCGCGCAGGGATTGTGCAACCTCTGCCAGTTCGGTGGACAGGATCTCGGCCGGGGTCATAGTTTGACTACCTCGCGTTCCAAGGCGGCCAGGTCATCCAGCGTGTTGGCCGACGCAAACAGATCGAGGTGTGGTAAGGCTGCGGCCATTCCGGCGGCAACAGGGGCATAGTCTTGCCATCCTTTGAGCGGATTGAGCCAGATGATCCGGCATCCTCGCTTGCGCAGCTTGGTCAGGGCCGTGTCGAGACGTGCGGGATCAGAGGTGTCATAGCCATCTGACAGGATCATCACGACCGAGCGGCCATCGACAAAGCGCTTGGCATAGGTGCCGGCAAAACGATCAAGACTTTCACCGATCTTGGACCCGCCCCCGAACCCATCGGCCATCAGCGACATGCGCCCGATGGCCCGCATGGCATCGCGATCTCGCAACGCGTCAGTGATACGAACAAGCCGGGTGTGAAACAGATAGGCATCCGCGTTGGGATCGCCGCGCATCAACCCGGCCAGAAACGCGAGAAACACCTGGGCGTACACGCTCATCGAACCAGACACGTCGCACAAGGCCACAATCTTGCGATCGCGATCAGGGCGGGATTTCCGGAACAAGCGCAGTGGTTCGCCCCCTGTTGCCAAGCTCCTGCGGATGGTCTTGCGAAAGTGCAAACGGTCCCCCTTGCGCGCCGCGATACGCCGCCGCGAGCGCTTGTCACGCAGGGCCGCACCAAGTCGCCGCGCCACGACTTCGGCCTGTGCAATGTCGTCTGGGCGGACCAGATCACGCAGATCCTTGCGGGACAGGTTGCGCACTTCGCTGGCGATCAGCTTGCCTTCGCCATCGCTTTCAGCCTCGCCCTGACCACCCTCTGGCGCGGTGGATTGACCCGCACCAGAGCCATCCTGACCACTCGCCTCGCGGGACGAATGCACTGCATCGTTGCCGGTTTGCGGCTTGGGCTTTGCCACGACTTTCTGATGCACCCGGCCGCCATCCATCCAGAAGCTGTTGAACAGATCGTCAAACCGCTGCGCATCCTCCTTGCAGCCCGCACAAACCGCCTTGAGCGCCCCGCGCGCCTCTTCGGGATGTGCGGCGTCAACGTGGGTCAACGCGGACAACGCCGTTTCGGTTTCCCGTACGCCCAAGCGCATCCCATTGTGTCGCAGATGCGCCAAGAACCCTGCCATTCGCGCAGTGGAACCGGGATCGCGGCCCGCAAATCTGGTGACCCGGCTCATGCTGCTTTCCCCGCGATGCGCTGCGACACCCCGGTGGTGATGTGGGCGCGGTCGGATTGGGTTTTCAGCAGTGTCGTCAGGCTGGCCTGCAAGGCTGCCGGATCGTCCGTCAGATCGGCAATGCCCAGCCCCATCAATGCGGCGGCAAAGTCCAGCGTCTCCGCGATGCCGGGCACTTTTTCCAGTTCCTCTTTGCGTAACGTCTGCACGAACCCGATGATTTGTTGCGCCAACTGCGCCTCAATCCCGGCGCAGCGCGCATTCAGGATCGCAAGCTCGGTGTCGCGATCGGGATAATCGACATAAGCAAACAAGCAGCGTCGCCGCAGCGCATCCGATAGGTCGCGTGTGCCGTTCGAGGTCAAGATGACGTGCGGTGTAGCTTTGGCCGCGATCGTTCCTAGTTCAGGCACAGTGACCTGATAGTCGGCCAGGATTTCCAACAGAAAGGCCTCGAATTCTTCGTCGGCCCGATCAATCTCGTCAATCAGCAGGACTGGCGCGACAGGTTGGGAGATCGCCGCCAGTAGTGGACGCTCGAGCAGATAGTCTCGTGAGAAGATGCGGTCCTCAACCGTTTGCCCGGTTTCCCCAGCCTCCGACGCTGTTCGGATCGCCAGCAGCTGACGCTGATAATTCCATTCATAGATTGCCTGGGCTGCATCCAGTCCTTCGTAGCATTGCAGCCGGATCAGCCGGGTGTCGCGCAGGCTGGCCAGAACTTTCGCCACTTCGGTTTTGCCAACACCTGCGGCGCCTTCCAGCAGCAAGGGTCGCCCAAGTGAAAGCGACAGATGCAGCGCCATGGCCAGATCATCCGAGGCGACATAACCGGCTTTCGCCATGTCCTTTTTCAGGTCCAAATAGCTCACAATGCACTTCCCAAGGTTTCGTTCTGCGAAAAGGGGGGAGGTGCGGAGGGGGTCTCCCCCTCCGCATTGGTCGGATCGGCAAAGCCGATCCGAAACCTTTTCTTTAGCCGTGCAGCCCCAGCTCATTGGCGGTCTTCCAGATACGCCAATGATCATGCGGCATATGCGTGTGACGCAGCCCAAAGGCGCGGAATGCATCATTCACCGCATTCGAGAAGCATGGCACGCCGCCAACATGCGGGCTTTCACCCACGCCCTTGGCCCCGATGGGGTGGTGCGGTGAGGGCGTGACGGTGTGGTCGGTCTCATAGTTGGGCACTTCCCAAGCGGTCGGCAGGAAGAAATCCATGAGCGTCCCGGTCTTCACGTTGCCCATGTCGTCATAGGCAATCTCTTGCCCCAGAGCGACGGCCAGTGCCTCGGTCAGGCCACCATGTACCTGTCCCTCGATGATCATCGGGTTGATCCGTGTGCCACAGTCATCCAGCGCATAGAACCGGCGAATGTCCGTCACGCCCGTATCCACGTCGATGTCCATGACACAGACATAGGCCCCAAACGGATAGGTCATGTTTGGCGGGTCGTAGTAGCTGACTGCTTCCAACCCCGGCTCGATCCCCGGAATGGCCTGGTTATAGGCGGCAAAGGCGATCTCTTTCATCGTCTTGAACTTCTCGGGAGCGCCTTTGACGACAAAGCGGTCGACGTCAAATTCGACGTCGTCGTCGTGCACCTCCAAAAGATAGGCCGCGATCATCTGCGCCTTGGCGCGGATCTTGCGCCCTGCCATCGCCGTCGCGGCACCCGCCACCGGAGTGGACCGTGAGCCGTAGGTGCCCAGACCGTAAGGCGCGGTGTCGGTGTCGCCTTCCTCGATGGTGATGCTGTCGGCAGGCAGGCCAATCTCGGTCGCCAGGATCTGTGCGAACGTCGTGGCGTGCCCCTGGCCTTGGCTGATGGTGCCAAGCCGCGCGATTGCAGACCCGGTCGGGTGAATGCGGATCTCACAGCTGTCGAACATACCCAGGCCCAGGATGTCACAGTTCTTGACCGGTCCTGCGCCGACGATTTCTGTGAAGTGCGTCAAGCCAATGCCCATCAGCTTGCGGGTTTTGCCCGCTTTGAAATCCTCGACCCGCTGCGCCTGTTCGGCGCGCAGACCTTCGTAGTCGACAGCTTTCAACGCCTTGTCCCAGGCGGTGTGATAGTCGCCCGAGTCATATTCCCAGCCCAAAGCGGACTGATAGGGGAACTGTTCCTTCTTGATGAAGTTGATCCGGCGCAGCTCGGCTGCATCCATGTTCAACTCGATCGCCAGAACCTCGATCATCCGTTCGATGAAATAGGCCGCTTCGGTCACGCGGAAGGAACAGCGATAGCTCACCCCACCCGGCGCCTTGTTGGTATAGACACCATCAACTGCCAGATAAGCGGTCGGGATGTCATAAGACCCGGTGCAGATGTTCATGAACCCGGCCGGGAACTTGGTCGGGTCGGCACAGGCGTCAAAGCCGCCGTGATCGGCCGTGGTGTGACACCACAGACCAGTGATCTTGCCCTCTTTGGTGGCCGAGATCTTTCCCTTCATCCAATAGTCACGGGCAAAGGCGGTGGTCATCAGATTTTCCATCCGATCCTCGACCCATTTCACGGGCACACCTGTGACGATGGAGGCCACGACCGAGCAGACATAACCAGGATAGGCGCCCACCTTGTTGCCAAAGCCCCCGCCGATGTCGGGCGAGATCACGCGGATGTTGTGTTCTTCGATCCCCGAGATCAGCGAGACGACGGTGCGGATCGCATGCGGTGCCTGAAAGGTACCGTGCAGGGTCAGTTTGCCGTTTACCTTGTCCATCGACGCCACGCAGCCGCAGGTTTCTAGCGGGCAGGGGTGGGTGCGGTGGTAATAGACCATCTCTTCTGCGACCACGTCAGCCTCACCCAGCACCTGTTCGGTGGCGTCTTTCTCGCCGACTTCCCAAGTGAAGATGTGGTTGTGGTGCTTGCGTGGCCCATGGGCCCCGTCCGGCAACGCACCTCCGTCGCCCATCAGATCTTCTCGCAGCACCACGTCCGATTCCATGGCGGCAAAAGGATCGGTTATAACCGGTAGCTCTTCGTATTCGACTTCGACCAATTCCACGGCATCAGCAGCGATGTAGCGGTCCTTGGCAACAACATAGGCAACCTCTTGCCCCTGAAACAGAACCTTGCCGTCGGCCAGAACCATCTGCTTGTCGCCTGCAAGAGTTGGCATCCAATGCAGACCAAGCGGGGCCAGATCAGCCGCGGTTAGAACCGCAACCACCCCGTCCAGTGCCATGGCGGCGTCTGTGTTGATTGATACGACCTTTGCGTGGGCATAGGGCGAGCGCACAAAATCGCCGTGCAGCATGCCGGGCAGCTTGATGTCGTCGACATAATTGCCCTTGCCTTGGGTAAAGCGCGCGTCTTCGACCCGTTTGCGTTTGCATCCCATGCCCCCAAGGGCGTCGATGCGGTCTTCGCGTGTGACTTCGTCCTTCATTCTGCCGCCTCCTTGGCTGCATTCATCTCTGTCGCCGCAGCGAGGATGGATTTCACGATGTTCTGGTAGCCGGTGCAGCGGCAGATGTTGCCCGCCATGCCAAAGCGCACCTCTTCCTCGGTCGGATTGGGGTTCTCTTCGAGCAGTTTGGACGCCCTTGTGATCATGCCCGGCGTGCAGAACCCGCACTGAAGTCCGTGGTGTTCCTTGAACGCCTCTTGCAGCACGTGCAGGCTGTCGGGATTTCCCAGACCCTCGATGGTGGTGATGTCGGCGCCATCAGCTTGCGCGACAAAAACCGTACAGGATTTCACTGACTTGCCATTCAGCGTCACGGTGCAGGCTCCGCAATGTGAAGTTTCGCAGCCGATGTGCGGCCCGGTGATGTTCAGCCGCTCGCGCAGCGTGTGGATCAGCAATTCGCGCGGTTCGGCCAGAAATTCCTGCGCCTCGCCGTTCACGGTCATGGTGATGTGTTTTTTTCCTGACATTGTGTCCTCTCCCCTCAGGCCCGCGACCAGGCGCGCGCGATGGCGCGGCCCAGGACGACAGATGCAGCGTGGCGTTTGAATTCGATGGGTCCGCGGTTGTCCTCGGTCGGATCGATGTCACCCAACATGGCGGCAACAGCAGCCGCGATCGCTGAGTCATCGACCGATGTTCCGACAAGAGCAGCGCCAGCTGCTTCGGACCAGATCGGCGTATCGCTCAGGTTGGTCATCGCGATCGAGGCCGAGGTGCAGCTGCCCCCTTCCTTTGTCAGCAGGACCGCTGCGGCTGCGGTCGCATAGTCGCCGATTTTGCGCTTTTGTTTCTCATAGGCATAGCCGCCGGATTGGGCCGTGAAACTGACGGCTGTCAGAACTTCGGCATCATCCCGGTCGGTCATATAGGCGGCTTCATAAAACTCGCGCGCTGCTACCGTGCGCTCCCCTTCTGGACCCACCAACGTGAACGTCGCATCCAGGCACTGCATCAGCCCCGGCATGTCGTTGCCCGGATCGCCATTGGCAACATTGCCACCAACGGTGCCCATATACCGGACTTGAGGGTCCGCGATCTGCAGAGCGGCCTCGCGCATGATCGGGGCGGCACTTGCGAGCGCGTCACTTGTGATGATGTCGTTTTGCGTCGTCATCGCGCCGATGCGCACCGAACCACCATCAACAGAAATGCCGGACATTCCGGCGACATCCTGCAGGTCGATCAGATGTTCGACATCTGCCATGCGCAGCTTCATCATCGGGATCAGGCTGTGCCCACCCGCAAGGACGCGTGCGTCGTCACCATGCTCTTCGAGCACGGACAGCACGCCCTCCAAATCCTTGGGTCGATGGTATTCAAAGGCCGCTGGAATCATTGCCTCTCCTCCCTTCAGCAATTTTCTGGCTGCTGAGGAAAGTGGATCGCAGGCTCGGCTGTGGCTTCAAATAACGCTTTGTTTTCGCGGGTTTTGCACGAAATGCGCCGTCAGTTGCACGAGTTGCGCCGCTGGATCACTGAAAGGCGTCTTGCGCTTCTTTCAGATGTGAGCGGCTGACGGGGACGGGTGGCAAGTTGGCAGGTTCAAAGGTGCAGCGTCCCTTGTCCTTGGCGCGTTCGAACCGGGAAACCTTGTTCGGGTTCACGATGTAGCTACGATGTACCTTGATGAATCCGTCCGAGGTCAGGCGTTTGGTGGCCTCGGTGATCGGCCAAACGCAGAAATGGCGTTCGGTGTCGGTGTAGACTTGGGTGTAGTGCCCATCGGCCCGGACAAAGGCCACGTCAGCGGCTGGAATGAACACCTTGCCCCCGTCCCGCTCGCAGGGGATGCGCGTGTCATGGGGGAGCGGATCTGGCGCCGGGGCCACCGGGGGATCAGTGGGTTCCGGACGGGCAGGGGCGGGCATCAGATAGGTCGAACCCACCCACAGAAACGCGCCAAAGATCACAAAACTCGACAGGATGACGCCGATTGCCATGACCTCGTTGCTGATCAACGGGCCAAATTCGCGGATCTCGGGCAGGGCGACAAAGTTGGTCGTCTCCATCGCCAGGAAATGGACCGAGAACACGGCAAACCCAAAACACAACGTACCGATGATGATGTTGCGGTTCGACCGCACGCCATAGGCGGTGCCAAACGCCAGGATGCATAGCCCGATGGCCAGCGCAGACGAGCTGAGGACACCAAAGGGCGTGTAAACCGCGCGGCACAGCTGCATTCCGGCCATGCCCACATAGTGCATCGCCAGGATACCGGCACCAACGATGGCCCCGGCTGACACGATGACCGCTTTGCTGCGCGTGGTGAAATGCAAAAGCATCAGTGCAAAGGCCACCATCAGGATCGCAATCAAGGCCGAGGTCAGAGTGATCGCCGCATCGTAATAGAACAGGATCGGCAACTGCATCCCCAGCATCGCCACAAAGTGCATCGACCAGATGCCACCACCAAGTGCAATTGCGGCCAGAGCAACAGCCAGCTTGCGCTGCGGTACCGATTTGCTCGACAGGTCCTTGGTCAGTGTCAGGCCGGTGGCACCAGCCACCAATGCGACAACCAGTGATACGGCCACCAGCCAGGGATTATGTCCGACGTCCAGAAATTCCATCCCGGGACAATGCAGCACCACAGGCAGCATTGCAAACTCGGGAATTCACGGATTCGTGGATGACAAAACCCGATGAATTTCATCATGCATCGAATTCTGACTTGACAGCAGGGGTAAAAATTTAGTGTTTCACTCGGGAATAATATCTTGAGCAAATCACTCAGGCATACACAAAGGACAGAAATATGCCCCGCACGTCTTTGAAACTGACAACCGCGCTTGTCGCGACAACCCTGTTTGTCGGCGCTGCCTACGCTGCTGAAACCTATGGCCCGTTCCCGATCACCGTGAAAGGCTATGAGGGCGACAAAACCAACTCGGTTTCCTATTCCGGTCAAGCGGCGCGTCATGTTCTGCACGACAGCCTGAAGAAACTGGCCAGCAAAGGGGACGGCGGCGCAAACGCGGCCGAAGTTGAGGCGGCTCTGATGTCCTACTTCAACGGTGCCGAGGGTGACCTGGACATTATCGCCCCGACGTCCAAGGGTGACTTCAAGATCAAGCAGACCACTCTGAACGAGATCTCCAAAGGCAAGAACATCTCGGGCAAGTTCTATGATGGCGCGATGCCTGCATGGCCCGGCGACATGACCGGCCGCGAAGTCCTGGCCCACATGATCAAGCACGCAGCACAGTCCGAAGGCGGCTACGACGCGGCCAACGGTTATGACTGGGGACAGCTGATTTCCAAGTTCACCATGGGCGCAATGGCTTACAACCAAGCGGTCGACAACTACCTGGACGAAAAGCTGGAAGCGGACAACAAACCCAACAGCAAGCCGTACAGCGAAGGCAAGCACTATACCGGCAAAGAGCATTCGTGGGATGAAGGGTTCGGTTACTTTGGCGCGGCCGCGCACAGCCTGGGTCTGAGTGCCGAAGACAACTACAACATCGCCAAGAAAAAAGACCTGGCCGTTGCAGACGCCAACGGTGACGGCGTGGTTGACCTGAAAACCGAATACGTTTTTGGTCCTGCCTATTATGCAGCTGGTGCCGACAAGTCGGGCAAAACCACCTATATGACCGACATCATGACCGCCTTCATCGAGGGCCGTAAGCTGATTACCTCGGCGCAGGGTGAAGACCTGACAGACGAGCAGCGCACCCAGTTGAAAGCTTATGCCGCGACCATCGAAGAGAACTGGGAAAAGGTTCTGGCCGAAGCCACGTTCAAATATGCTGGTTCGGTCTACAAGGACATTTCGAAGATCGGAGAAGCCGCAGACGACGAAGCCCGCGCCAAGGCCTACCGTGCCTACGTCAAGCACTGGGGTGAGCTGAAAGGTTTTGCCATGGCGTTGCAAAGCGGCAAGAACAACCTGGGCCGCACCGCCGTGCACCTGAACCGTCTGATCGGTTACGGTCCGGTGACCATGGATGAATCCATCGTGTCGGGCATCGACGCAGACGGCAACTTTGTCCGTGACCGCAAACTGTCGTGGAGCAGCTATCAGCTGAACATGCTGCGCGTGCAGGAACTGCTGCTGGAAGCCTTCGGCATCGAGGCCCGCGCCAACGACGCAACGGCCGAACTGGCCGGTCTGGTGGAAAGCCTGAACACCGACGGTGGCGCTGAAACCGACTGATATTGATCACGGGGTGGTCCGGGTTTTCTGGGCTACCCCATCAACAGGACAAGGCCCGGTTTGGAATATCTGGACCAAATTGCCGCAATTTTCTCGGACTTCATCAATCCCAAAAAGCGGATTTTTGTCGGCTATCTGCTATTGTCCATTCTAATCGCACTGGTGTTTCTGGTCGTGATCCGCAAATCCTCGGCCAAGGGCGCGTTTGGCGCGATCTTTGACCGCAAGATCCTGTTTTCGCGTTCGTCCATTGCCGACTACAAGATCTTCGTGATCAACCAGGCGATCACGATGCTGATCTCCCCCCTGCTGCTGACCCAGATAGCGATCGCCACAGCGGTATTTTTCTTTCTGCATCGGTTCGACTTTGTCACGTCCGGCCAGTTCGCGCATACAAATGCGGCCGTTGTTGTTGGTCTGTTTTCCGTGACCCTGTTTGTGGTCGATGACTTGACGAAATACCTGCTGCACCGATGGATGCATCGCTTTCCGATCTTGTGGAGCATCCACAAGGTGCACCATTCCGCAACCACCATGACGCCCATCACGGTCTACCGCGTGCACCCGCTTGAGGCGGTGCTTTATGCCTCGCGCGGAGCCCTGGCGCAGGGGCCCGTCGTGGCGCTGTTTCTGTTTCTGTTTGGCTCGACCGTGTCACTGGCAACCGTGGTCGGTGTGAATGTGCTGGTCTTTGTCTTTCATGTCACCGGCTCGAACCTGCGCCATTCCCATATCCAGATCGGGTATTGGCGGTGGTTGGAGTTTCTGTTGATCTCGCCGGCACAGCACCAGATTCACCATTCGGTGGCCCGGCAACATCACGACCGAAACTTCGGTGCCGCCTTGGCGATCTGGGACTGGATGTTCGGCACGCTGCACCTGTCCGAGAAACAGGAGCTTGAGTTCGGCCTTGGGGGCAAACAGGGGGCCGAGGGCGATCTTAAGGTGCTTTACCTGCAGCCATTTCTGGACATCGCTCGGATCGCGCGCCGGATCGTAATGCGCCCGATTCAGCTTTTGCGATCGAACAGCTAGGGCCGCAGCGGCTTGCGCCCGTCTTCTTCAAGAATCCAACAGTCTGTGCCCTCGAAAACGGCTGCGGTCAGCGCACGGCCATAGGCCGCGCCGGTGTCCAGGTTGACACGGTTGCCGTGATGTTCGGGCATCGCAACATCCGAATGGCCATGAACAACCAGCCAAGGGTGGACGGTTTTGTCGTTCAGAAACTCGCCCCGGATCCAGATCAGATCTTCCGGGTCCTGATCTTCGAGCGCCACACCAGGCTGGATGCCTGCGTGAACGAACAAAACCCCGTTTTCCAGATGGTAGCGTTTCAGCCCAGTCAGAAAGTCGATGTGCTCTTGTGGAACCGCCGCTTTGGCGCGGGCATGAACCTTGTAGACGCGATCCCCTTCGACCACGTCCACGCCGTAAGACCGCAGCGTCTCGGTCCCGCCGATCCTGGGATGCAGCCAGTGATAGCCAACCAGAAAGCGCGCGTCGCTGCGGGGGTAATCCTCAAGGAACATCGCGCCGATCTGGTCGTGATTGCCGCGCAGACAGATCCAGTTGCGCCCTTCTGACTGGCCTTGGATCAACAGCTCCAGCACCGCGCGGCTGTCGGGGCCACGGTCGGTGTAATCACCCAGAAACACGATCCGGGCATCCGGTCCGCCATCGGCCTCGATCCGGTCGAGGGCGGCGTGTAGCATGTCGATTTGGCCGTGAATATCGCCGATGGCGTAAATGGGATCTGGCATGCGGCTTTCAGCTATTGTCCGGTTGCAGAAGGTCCCGGCCAGCTTTGGCCGAGGCGCGCATTGATTTGGCAAACAACGTCACGTCGATGTCGGTTGCCACAAATGTCGCCCCTAGGTCCAGACACTTGCGTTGCATCGCCGGGTCAAGCGTCAGAATACCTGCGGCTTTGCCGGCTGCAACGATCCGTCTGATCGAGTCCAGAACCGCCTCGACCACGTCGGGATGACCAGCTTGACCGATGTGTCCCATATCGGCCGCAAGGTCCGATGGCCCGATGAAAACGCCGTCCACATCCGTCGCCAGAATATCGTCGAGCGCAGCCAGACCGGCTCGGTTTTCCACCTGCACCAGCAGACAAATTTCCTGATCCGCCGTTGTCAGATAATCCGGAATTGCAGCAAAACGCGAGGCCCGTGCAAGTGCAGAGCCGACACCGCGAACACCATGCGGCGGGTAGCGCACGGCGCGGACCAGCTCTGCCGCCTGATCGCCGCTTTCCACCATGGGCACCAGCAGGCTTTGCACGCCCGCGTCCAGGTATTGCTTGATCATCCAGGTCTCGCCAATGGGCAGGCGGGCTACCGGGTGGCTGCCCGAGCCTTCGATCACGCGGACCTGTTCCAGGATCGAGTTCAGGTCATTGGGCGCATGTTCGCCATCTACCAGCAGCCAGTCGAATCCGGCGGTGGCAGCAATCTCGGCGGCATAGGCGTTGGCCATTCCGACCCAGCACCCGATTTGCGGGTGGCCATCAGCCAAAGCGGCCTTGAACGCGTTATGAGGTGCGGGCATCGGTGAGTTTCCTAAGCAAAGTTGATGTCGACGGAACCAAACGCACCAAAGTCGGCGTGGATTTGGGTGCCCGACGGGCATTCGACCGGGCGGATGAAACTGCCGGACAAGATCACCTGACCAGGTTCGATGCTTTGGCCGTATTGCGCCATGCGGCGAGCAAGCCAGACAACGCTTTCGACTGGATCGTTCAGCACACCGGCGCCCAGGCCGGTCTCTTCCACCTCACCGTTGCGCGAGGTGATCGCGCCGACCCACCGCAGGTCAAAGGCGTCGACGGCGTGCCGTTCCGCCCCCAGCACGATGCCTGCATTGGCGGCATTGTCGCTGATGGTGTCAAAGACAGTGCGCGCCTTTCCGGTTTCGGGATCGACGCGCTGTATGCGGGTGTCCAGGATCTCGATCGACGGAGCCACATAATCTGTTGCGGCTATGACGTCGTCGCGGGTGACGTTTTCGCCCCCCAAAGCAGACTTCATGACAAAGGCGATCTCGGCCTCGATCCTGGGCTGAATGAACCGTCCCGCGGGTACGGTTGCCCCGGTGTCAAAGGCCATGTCGTCAAACAGGATGCCGCTGTCGGGGATGTCGATATTCAGCGCGTATTGCATCGCCTTCGAAGTCAGCCCGATTTTCCACCCGATCACACGCCGCCCCTGGGCCAGTTTGGCCCGGTAGATGGCGTTCTGCACCTCATAGGCGTCGTCCATCCCCATCTCGGGGTGGCGAAGGGTCAGCAGGCCGATCTGTCGGCCGGTGTCTTCGGCTTGCAACAGATCGGCAGCAGCGCGGGCGTGGTCGTCCGGGGTCATAGCGCCTCATCCTCCACCGTGTTGCGCAAGGTGCCGATGCCGTCGACCGAGACCTCGACCACATCGCCGGGGGCCAGATATTTCGGCGGATCGAACCGCGCGCCGGCCCCGGTGGGGGTGCCGGTGACGATGATGTCGCCCGGCTGCAACGTCATGAAGGTCGAGATATATTCGATCTCGCGCCGGATCGGGAACATCATGCGGTTCAGCGTGTCGTCCTGGCGCAGTTCACCATTCACATGGGTCTGAATGCGTGCGTCATCCAGCTGCATCGCGTCGGTAAAGGGCACCAGCCATGGCCCGATAGCACCCGAGTTGTCCCAATTCTTGCCTTGGGTGACGTTGAACTTGGCGTGCCGCACCCAATCGCGGATTGTGCCCTCGTTGCACAGGGTCAGCGCCGCAATGTGGTCATAGGCGTCCTCTTGAGAAATCCGGCGACCGCCTTTGCCGATGACGATGGCAACCTCGCCCTCATAATCCAGCGTGTGGTTTTCGGGCGGGCGGATCAGCGGGCGGTCATGGCCGGTGAACCCGCTGGCAAAACGCGGAAAGAGGGACATGTATTTGGGCTGCGCGCTGCCGTCTTTGTATTCCGCATTACGGTCGGGGAAGTTCACGCCAACGCACAAGATCCGGCGCACGTCCGGCATCACCATGTTATAGGTGAACTCAGTATGGGTGACGGGTTTGCCTTTGGTAGCTTCGGACAGCTGGTCGAATTCACCCGCTGCAATGACCTCGTAAAGGCTGGCGCGCGCGGGAAAGGCCTCGGTCAGCGCAATCGCGCCGTCATCGGTGATTGCACCAAAATGGCTCTCGCCGTTGGCGGTATATGTTGCAAAGCGCATCAGGCCTCCTCGGCGGCATCGATGCCGCCCATGCACAGGTATTTCAGTTCCATGAAGTCATCCAGACCATACCGCGATCCCTCGCGTCCCAAGCCGGACATCTTGACCCCGCCAAAGGGTGCCTCGGCTGTCGAGATCAGGCCTGTGTTGATGCCGACCATGCCGTATTCCAACGCCTCGGAGATCCGCCATACGCGGGCCAGATCGCGAGAGTAGAAATAGGAGGCCAAACCAAACTCGGTATCATTGGCAGCAGCCACGACCTCGGCCTCGGTGTCGAACTTGAACAGAGGCGCAACGGGGCCGAATGTCTCTTCGGTCGCCACGGCCATGTCAGACGTCACGCCAGTCAAGATGGTGGGTTCATAAAAGGTGCCGCCAAGCGCATGGGCCTTACCACCCAAGGTGACGGTTGCGCCTTTGCTGGTGGCGTCGGAGACGTGTTCCGCCACTTTGTCCACGGCGGCCTGGTCGATCAGCGGGCCAAAGATGATGCCCTCGTCAAAGCCGTTTCCAGTGGGCAAGCTCGCCACCTTGGCGGCCAGCTTTTCGGCAAAGGCATCATAGACGCCCGCCTGCACATAGATCCGGTTGGCACAGACACAGGTCTGGCCGTTGTTGCGGAATTTGGCGATCACAGCGCCCTCGACGGCGGCGTTCAGATCAGCGTCGTTGAACACGATGAAGGGCGCATTGCCGCCCAGCTCCAACCCCAGTTTCTTGATCGTAGGGGCGCATTGGGCATAGAGCATCGCGCCGATTTCGGTCGAACCGGTGAAGGTCAGTTTCTGGACAGTTGGATTTCCGGTCATCTCGGCCCCGATCGCACGCGCGGACCCTGTGATGACTGAAAAGAGCCCGGCAGGCAGGCCCGCGCGTTCACCCAAGACCGCCAGAGCGATGGCCGAGAACGGCGTCTGGCTTGCGGGTTTCAACACCATGGCGCAGCCCGCAGCAAAGGCGGGGCCGGCCTTGCGGGTGATCATCGCGTTGGGAAAGTTCCAAGGCGTGATCGCGGCCACAACGCCGATGGGCTGCTTGATGGTGATGATCCGCTTGTCGGGAGCATGACCGGGGGTGACGTCGCCGTAAGCGCGGCGGGCCTCTTCGGCGAACCATTCGATGAAGGAGGCGCCATAAGCGATCTCGCCTTTGGCCTCGGCCAGCGGTTTGCCCTGCTCCGCGGTCAGGATGGCACCCAGATCGTCCTGATGGTCCATCATCAGATCAAACCAACGGCGCAGGACCTGCGCGCGGTCCTTGGCAGTGCGTTTGGCCCAGGTCTTTTGCGCCGTCTGAGCCGCCGCGATGGCGGTGCGGGTCTCGTCCGTGCCAAGATTGGGAACGTGGCCGATCACCTCGCCCGTGGCGGGGTTGGTGACGGCCAGTCCGGTGTCGACCGCCTCGATCCACTGCCCGCCCACAAGGGCGGCCTGACGCAGCAATGTCGGGTCGTTGAGCTTGATCATGTCGACCTCTTACGGGGCAATGATGGGCGTGGCGGCCAGGTCAGATTCTTTCACCTCGGCCCCAACAAATTCGGTCCCGTGCTCGAACCAGCTGCGCGGAGCGGCGGCCCCCCAAAGGGTTTGACGCTGCGGATCCGTAAGGTCCCACTTGATCGGTTCAAGATCTGGATCGACGGTCTGATAGTCCGAGCAATAGATCTCGATCCGGTGCCCGTCGGGGTCCAGGATGTAAAGGAAGAAGGCGTTCGAAATCCCGTGCCGACCCGGACCGCGTTCGATGTTGTCGACGTATCCGGTGGTCGACATCAGGTCGAGCAGGTCGATGATGTTGAGCGGGGTAGGGACCCAGAACGCGACATGGTGCATCCGTGGGCCCTTGCCGTTAGTGAAGGCCATGTCGTGCACGCCGCCCTTGCGGTGCATCCAGGCGGCCCACAGGCGTTTGCTCTCTTCGTCTTCGGTGTATTCGGTCACCCGGAAGCCAAAATCGCTGTAAAAGGCCACGCTGTCGTCGACGTTGGACGAGAAGCAGTTGAAATGGTCGATCCGCAGCGGTTTGACCCCACGATAGAGCGCGTATTTCTGATGGATCGGCTCCAGCCGGTCCATCTTGTGATAGAACTCCAACGGGATGCCCATATTGTCCGAGGTCAGCAAGGTGCGGCCCTGATAAGGGCGCTCGACCCAGGATGTCGGGCGTCCCTTGGAATTGAAGTAGGCCTCGGCCTTGTCCAGATCGTCCTCGTCAAAGGTTTTGAAGCCCATCACCTCGACCGTGCCGGGTTGGTCCGATTTCTGCAGGATCACGCAGTGATGCCCGCGTTCCTCCATCGCGCGCAGATAGACATGGCTGTCACTTTCGTCCGAGACCTGCAGGCCCAGAATTTCCGTGTAGAACTTGCGCGACGCTGCCAGGTCACTGACGTTCAGGCACACGTGGCTCAGCCGGATGGTGTTGAAATCGGGATAGAGGTTGGGTGCGGGGATGGGCATCGAAGCCTCCTGTTAGACGGGAAAAATTACGTTGGTTTGTCCGGTGCCAGAGCTGGGGAAATACTCGGTCACAACCTCACATTTCTTGTCGTAGCTGTCCCAGCCGAGCGCGCCATACAGCATCGCCGTGTCATGCATGGACCCTTCGCCACAGCAGAAGGTGGCATAGTCGCCAAGCATCTTGAGAAAGGTGGCGTGATCGCCATTTTTCCACATCTCGAGCACGTGCAAGTCCATCTGCCGATTGAACTCGGAACTGATGGTGAAGGTGCCATTGTTGGCGGCGTAATCCTTGTTGGGCCAGATCTTGTGGCTGAGCGAGCCGGACGCCACGAGCAATACCTTCTCGTCGCTCGCCTCGATCGCTTCGCGGATGGCTTCGCCCACCACACGGCTTTCGTCGTGGTCATGAACAGTGGCCCAGGCGGCGATGGACACCACCTTCATCTCATGCTCGCGGCTCATGAACCGCATCGGCACCAGCGTGCCATACTCCAGCTCCAGACTGTCCAGATGATGACACAGGGTGTAGGCACCTTTGTCAGAGGCGGCCTTGGCAATGGCGTCGCCCAGCTCGGGGTTGCCGACATAGGAATACGGCAGATCCTGAATGAACTGCGGAAACTCGTTCGACGTGAACAACCCCTCGAACCGGGCGTTGGCGTTGATGTGAAAGCCTGCGTTGATCACCCAATGGGTGTCGCAGATCACCACCGTGGTTGCGCCCAGTTCCTTGGCGCGCCGTGCGATTTCGCGGTGACCGTCGATGGCGGCTTGGCGTTTGCCCTTCACGGGTCCGTCCTGCTCGGACATGAGCATTGTGGGCACGTGGGTCATCTTGGCGGCGAGAACAATCTCTCCCATGATCTCCTCCTGGAGTTTGAGTGGGGTTCGCGCGATTTAGGGGGCTCAGCTTTTGCCGAGCTGCATGATCTTGTGCTGGCCGGTGGCAAAGCCGATGTGCTTTTGCTCCATGTAGAACTCGAACGACCAATCCCCGCCGTCGCGGCCTATGCCGCTGGCCTTGGCACCGCCAAACGGCGTCGGCAGGTGGCGGACGTTTTCCGAGTTTACCCAGATCATCCCGGCTTCCATTCGCTCGGTCATCCACAGGGCGCGGGTCAGATCGTTTGTCCAGACATATCCGGTCAGCCCGTATTCGGTGTCATTGGCGATGCTCAATGCTTCTTCCTCGGTCGAGAAAGGGATCGAGGTCAGGACGGGGCCGAAGATCTCTTCGCGGGCGATGCGCATGTTGTTGTTGGCGTTGGTGAACAGGGTGGGGCGAATGAAATAGCCCTCGTCACCGATCTTCACACCGCCGGCCGCCACGGTTGCGCCATCTTCCTTGGCGATGTCGAAATAGCTGGTGACCTTGTTGTAGTGCTCTTCGGTCACCAGCGGGCCGATTTCAGTCGCCGGATCCAGCGGGTGGCCGACTTTGATGTTGTTGACACGCTCGACAAGCTTGGCCTCGAATTCTTCGCGGATCGTGTCCTGCACCAACAGGCGCGAGGACGAGGTGCAGCGTTCACCGTTGATCGAATAGATCATGAAGATCACGGCATCCAAGGCGCGGTCCAGATCTGCATCATCAAAGACGATCACTGGGTTTTTTCCACCCAGTTCCAGATGGTTGCGTTTGTGGGTGTCGGCCCCCTGTTTGACGATCTTGCTGCCTGTCGCACTCTCGCCGACAAAGGCGATGGCTTTGAGTTTGGGGTGCTCGCACAGAGCCTTGCCCGCATCGGGGCCAAAGCCGTTCACCGTGTTCAGCACCCCCGGTGGCAGACCGGCCTCTTCGGCGATTTCCACCAACAGGCGGGCGGTCAGGGGGCTATCTTCGGCGGGTTTGTGGACAACGGTACAGCCCGCGGCCAGTGCGGGTGCGATCTTCCAGGTGGACAGCATGAACGGCGTGTTCCACGGGGTGATCACACCAACAGGCCCCAGGGGCACGCGGGTGGTGATATTCATCAAAGTGGGCGATTTCAGATGCTGACCGTCGCGCGCCTGTACAACCTGATCGGCGAAAAAGCGAAAGTTTTCGGCGCCGCGCAACGCGGCCTTTGACATGAACCGCCAGGTTTGCCCGGTGTCCCAGCATTCACACAGTGCGATTTCCTCGGCACGTGCCTCGATCGCTTCGGCAACATTGAGCAAGATACGACGACGTTCGGTTGCGGGCATGTCGCGCCAGGCCGGGAAAGCGTCATGCGCGGCCTGCGCGGCGGTGTCGATGTCGGCGGCCGTGCCATGCGCCACATCGCAGATCACCGACTTGTCGACCGGCGATGTGGTTTGAAACACGCCACCCGATCCGTCGCGATCCTCGCCCGCGATCCGGTTCTTGATGCCCGAAGCTTTGAAACGCGCCAGATGACCGGCCAGTTTTTCGATATTTGTGTCCAAGGCGCTCATGGATCAGCTCTCCTGCTTGGTCGCGGTCAGATGGTCCCGGATGGTTCCGGTCTTGGGCGACAGGTCGGGGTCGATGTCGCGCATCTCAAGCGAAAGCGCGATGGAATGTTGGGCAAAGGCGGGTTCGAGATAGGTCTTTGCCGCCTCAAAAATCCGCTGCGTCGCGTCGCGTTTGACGTCGTCGGGACGGCCCGCGCGCAAGCGGATCGAAATGTCGATGAAACCATGCGCAGGGTTGCCATCGGCAATGGCATAGTGATCGACGCGGGTGGCCCGGACGCGGATGCCGGGCATGGGGAAGGTGTCGATCGCTGCCGCCGTGGCCCGGATGCATTCGCACAGGCCATCCATGTCGACGCGGTCCGCAAGATTGCCGGAATATTCGACGTGGAAATGGGGCATGGTTCCTCCTTCAGTTAGTAAACATGTTTAGTATTTTGCGAGTCGCCTGTCAAGTGTTTGCTTTGTTAATCTTTGCAATTTTCCGATCTGCGTTCTAGAAGGCAATCATGACGCAAGATAGCCAAACAAAAAGCACCTCGCGTGCGCTGCCAATTGCATTGCTCAGGGCCCGGGAGACAGTGATGGCCCCCATTCGTGACATGCTGCAGGATATCCATCTGACCGAGCAGAAATGGCGCATCTTGCGTGTTCTGCACGAGATGGGCGAGGTCGAGCAGAGCACAATCTCGAAAGAGGCTTGCCTGCTGCTCCCCAGTCTAACGCGCATTCTGCGCACGATGGAGGCGGACGGCCAGATTGCGCGTCGGCAGGACACCGACGACAAACGGCGGACCAAGGTCAAGATCACCGATGCCGGGCGGCAGATCCTTGAAGCGAACCTGGGCACGTCGCTTGCGATCTACAGCACCATCGAAGAACAGATGGGGCAGGATAAACTGGACCAGCTGCTGGACCTTCTGGAAGAATTGCAGGCGGTCAAGGTCTGACCCCGTCGATGGACGACGGGGCCAGAGGTCGATCAAACCGCAGACAACCCGTTGTCGAGCGCTGACAGGATTTTGTTCACATCGTCAGTTGTGATGATCAGCGGCGGCGACAGGATGATGTTGTTGCCCGATACCCGAACCATGACGCCGCCTTCGTAGGCTGCTTTTTGCACCTGCAGGGGTACGTGTTTGGCGACGGGTGTTTTGGTGTCGTGGTCCGAGACCAGCTCTAGCGCGGACATCAAGCCCTCGCCCCCGCGCACGTCGCCCACAACATCATGCTTTTCCTTCAGCTTCTGAAGGCCGGCAAAAAGCTCGTCCCCACGCGCGGCCGCGTTTTCCCAGATGCGCAGGCGCTTGATTTCTGACAACGCGGCCAAGGCCGCCGCCGCCCCGACCGGGTGGCCGGAATAGGTATAGCCTTGATCGACCGAAGCCTTGCCGGTGGTGTCGCTTTCAAACACCTCGGCCACGGCGCCGGAAATCATCGCGGCGCCAAAGGGAAAGTATCCGTTGGTGATCGCTTTGGCAGTGGTCATGATGTCGGGCTGGACACCCCAGTGCCGCGCGCCGCTTTCGCTGCCGGTCCGGCCGAATGCAGTGATGATCTCGTCCGAAATCAACAGGATGCCGTGTTTTGAGCAGAGCTCGCGCACCATCGGCATGAAGCTCTTGTGCGGTGGGATCACCCCGCCGGCACCCAGGACGGGCTCCATGATGAAGGCGGCGACGGTGCTCGGGCCCTGAAACGCAACCTCGGCCTCCAGTGCTTTGACGCACAGCTGCGCCAGGCGTTCGGGGTCGGTCTCATCAAATGGGTTGCGATAGGTCCAAGGTGCGGGCACGTGGAAGCAACCGGGCATCATGGGTTCATAGATGGCGCGAAACTTCTGATTGCCGTTGACCGACGCAGCCGCAAAATGGGTGCCGTGGTAGCCCTGTTTCAGGCTGATGAACTTGGTGCGCCCCTCTTCCCCGCGCACCTTGTGATACTGACGCGCCATCTTGAGCGCGATTTCAACCGAATCCGAACCGCCTGAGGTAAAGAACGCGCGCGTCAGCCCATCAGCCTCAAAGAACTGGGCCAGCTCGTACGACAACTCAATCGCCTTGTCGTTCGATGTGCCTCGGAAGGTCGAGTAATATGGCAAAGCGTTCAGCTGGTCGGAAATGGCCTGTTTCACCGGATCGCAGGAATAGCCCAGGTTCACATTCCACAAGCCGCCCACTGCGTCCAACGCCCGGTGACCGTCCACGTCGACGATGTGAACCCCTTCGCCGCCGGTCAGGATGGTGGGTGGGTTCTTTTGGCTGTCAGCGGGGTGGGCCATTGGGTGCCAAAAATGGCGTGCGTTGTTTTCCTTCAGAAAGTTGGAGTCTTTCATGTCAGATCTCTCCTCGGACGTGTTGCGGTCGACGGCAAGTTCCGTCGGCTAGGGGTGAAATTCGGGGGGAAAGGCCTCGGGCACTTGGCCGCCAAAGATGGCGGTCAGGTCCTTGGCCAGCGTGTGCAGGGCGGTCAGGATGACAGGTATGCGATCGTCTGAGGCGCGGTTCTCTGGCATGGCAAAGGCCACGGTGCCAATGGCCACACGGTCGATCCCAAAGATCGGTGCGGCAAAACCGTGAACACCCAGTTCGTAACTGCCATTGCTGTTGGACCATCCCCGATTCCGGATCGTTTCGATCTGGGCGCGGATCTGATCCGGATCGGTCAGCGTTTCCTTGGTAAAGTCCTGTAGCGCGCCGTTGTCCATCTGGTTCATGAGCGCAGGCGGACCATAACAAAGCATGCTCAAGCCGGATGCGGTGGCGTTGAGCGGCATGACCTCGGTCGGGTCAAGGCTGACGCGCACGGTATGCTTGGTGGTTTCCACCACCAGCGCGGTCTGCAGAGTGTCCTTTTCCAGAAATGACAAATGCAGGCTCTCGCCGACCTCTTGCATGGCGGTCTGCATTCGCAGGCGCGCGGCATCCAGCCGGGGATTCGCAGCTTCGCGGATCGCGGCAAGGCGGATCGCGGCGGGCCCAATCGCGTAGTATCTGGTCTGGGGATTCTGTTCGATCAGGCCGAATTCCTCAAGGGAACGCAGGTGCCGCAAGACGGTTGCTTTGTTGGCTCCGGCCAAACGCGCCAGCTGACTCAGCCCAATCTCGGGTCGAGATGCAGAAAAAAAGTCTAGCAATTTTAGCGCGTTAAGGGCCGTTCCCATTCGAATTCTCTCCTTCGCTCACGTTATTCTTGACAGAATGCGGTTAACAACGCAACATTATATTTGTTAACGCGGTTCAAATAATGAACCAACCTTGGGAGGTGTCAATGAAGAAATTTCTCGCAGCTGCGGCTTTTGCAGCATCCGCAACCGCCGCTCTGGCTGAGTATCCTGAAAAGCCTGTGACCTTTGTGGTTCCATGGCCTCCGGGTGATCTGGAAGACGTGCTGACCCGCATGATCGCGGATGAGTTTCAGTCGATGTATGGCGTGCCTGCTGCCGTGGTGAACAAACCCGGCGGTGGCGGTGGTCCGTTCCCTGGCGCGGTCGAAGTCGCCACTGCTCCGGGTGATGGCTACACCATCGGCTCGTTCGTGATCGGTGTTCCGGTCATCGGGCCCGAGATCGGAATTCCCGAGCTCAACCCCAACCCGTTTGATCCGATCGGGATCTTTCTGACCTATCCGTTCGTGATCGCATCCAGCAAAAGCGCACCCTACTCGAACTGGGAAGAACTGGCCGCGCATGGCAAAGACAACGATCTGGCGCTTGGTCACTTTGGCTCGGTCCTGCCGCCCACCCAAGTGACGTTTGCCGCAGCGGTTGGCAGCGGCTTTGACTTTGCCAGCGAAGCTGCATTCGATGCGCTGGATTGCAACACTCTGGCGTCGGGTGATGTGGATGTGATCAACACCACACTGCAACTCATCATGCCATGCTTGGATGACGTGAACGTTCTGGCCAGCATCGGTGGCGAGCGCATTTCGTTGATCCCCGACACCCCGACGGTGGTCGAGATCAACCCCGATCTGCCGCTAGCCCTGTGGAACGGTTTGTTTGTGCACAAGGACACCCCGGCTGATGCGCGCGAAAAGATCAGCGCGGCTGCTCAGAAAGCCCTGTCGTCGGACAAGGCAAAGGACCTCGCAAAAGAGACCGGTGCGTTGATCTACTGGCAGGATCCGGATGCCTCGAACGCGCAGATCGAGCAGGACAAAGCATCCTTCGCAAAAATCGCCGAAATCCTGGGCGAATGATGTCTGATGGGGCGCGGGTTTCGAACCTGCGCCCTGTTTTTCAAAGGGAGGGGTCGGGATGATCGCAAAAACACTCCAGGACATGTTCCGCCGGTATCGTCGCCCCGGCGACATCGTCTTTGCCGTGATATTTCTGGCCTTTGCCTTGTTTCTGCTGAGCCAGTTGGGGACGGAAACCAAGGTGGTGAAACGCACCAAATGGTTTGCTCAACCTGCGCTTTGGCCCACTGTGGCAATCTGGGGCATGGTCATCTTCAGCGCCTTGCATCTGCTAAGCTCATTTCTATCCCCTCGCATTCCGGGCCGCTGGAAAGAGGTCGGGTTCTGGCTGCTGTCGCTGGAATACGTTGCCTATTTCCTAATCTACGTGGTTGCCGTGCCTTGGCTGGGCTATCTGCCGTCAACAATCCTGTTTGTTGTGTTCCTTAGCATCAGGACCGGATTCCGCTCGACCGGGGTACTTTGCCTGTCAGTTGTCTTTGGGGTTGTCGTGGCTGTGCTCTTCCGGGCGTTGCTGCAGGTCAACATCCCGGCCGGAAAGCTGTACGAGCTTCTCCCCGATTCAATCCGCGTCTTCGCCCTGACTTACCTGTGAGGTTTTCATGGACAACCTGATTTCCGGTTTTGCGATCCTGGCCCAATGGCAGGTGGTTGTTGCCCTGATCATCGGATCGGTGGGCGGCGTGATCATCGGTGCCTTGCCCGGTGTGGGCGCGGCTGTGGCGATCGCAATCCTGCTGCCGGCCACCTTTGCCTTTGAGCCCATCGTTGGGCTGACGCTGCTGTTGGGCATCTACGGCTCATCCATGTACGGCGGGGCGATCCCGGCCATTTTGATCAATACCCCCGGCACAGCAGTCAACGCGCTGACCACTTACGACGGTTACCCTATGACCAAACGGGGAGAGGGGCACCGGGCGCTGTCGCTGGCCTATTCGGCGTCCTTCTTTGGCGGGATTTTCTCGATCCTGTGCCTGATCATCCTGTCGCCTGTTCTGGCCTGGGTTGCACCGCATTTCGGCAGCCGCGAGATTTTCCTGGCCGCCTTCATGGGGATCCTGTTGGTGGTTCTGGCGCATCGCGGACAGACGTTTTCGGCGGCGATGCTGGCAAGTTTTGGCATCTTTTTGAACACCGTGGGGTTGGAGCCGGTCAAATACACCAAGCGCTTCACCTTTGACCAAAGTTGGCTGTCGTCCGGCATCAATCTGATCGTGGTTGTTCTTGGTCTCTTTGCGATCAGCCAAGCGCTCTTGCTGCTGGTTGACCGCGACCATGCCCCGGGCGAGGCACATGTGAAGGGGAACATCTTTGCAGGTCTTAAAGAACTGTTGGGCCTGAAGCGCATCGCAACAGTGTCGTCGTCCTTGGGCGTTCTGATGGGCATGGTGCCGGGCACGGGCGAGTTCACGTCGCAATTCCTGTCCTACACCTATGCGCAGAAGACGTCGAAGGACCCTGACAAGTTTGGCGACGGGTCGCCCGAGGGTCTTGTTGCGTCCGAGGCGGCCAACAACGCCGTCCCGGGTGCGGCGATGATCCCGCTGTTGGCGCTTGGCATTCCGGGCGAGGCACTGACCGCGATGATGCTGTCGGTGTTCTATGTCCACAACGTGATCCCTGGTCCGCAGCTTTTTGCCGATCAGATGGATTTCGTGATGGCGCTCTATATGGCGCTGATCCTGCTCAATGTGATCGTGCTGGTGTTCCTGCTGTTCTCGACCAACCTGCTGCTCAAGATCATCCAGATTCCGACGCGGTTTTTGGGCGTGATGATCCTGACTCTGTCGTTTGTTGGTGTGTTCAGCCTGCGCAATTCGGTCACTGATTGTGCCATCGCCGCCGGGTTCGGGGTGTTCGGACTTATCCTGAAACGCCTGAACCTGCCGATTGTCCCAATCATCCTGGGCATGGTTCTGGGTGGGATCATGGAGGTCAAGCTGCGCAGCGCGATGGCGCGGGTCAAATCCCCGCTTGATTTCATCGACAGGCCGATTGCTGCAATCCTCTTCGTGATGATCTTGCTGATCATCGCACTGCACATCCGCACACTGATGCAGGAACATCGCGATCGCCTGAAGCCACAGCCCATGGGCGACGAAGACACGACACAACAAGGATAATCCGATGGATCAACCTTCGATTGATGCGCTGCGGGCGCAGGCCGTTGCTCCGCGCGGTCACTTTATCAACGGCACATACCACTCCGGTGAGACCGGCGCGCAGATGGAGGTTTTGTCCCCCATCGACGGCCAACCGCTGACCCAGATTGCAGATGGCAGTGCGGCAGATGTGGATGCAGCTGTTCGCGCCGCCCGGGTTGCGTTTGAAGATGGCCGCTGGTCGCGCATGGCCCCTTCGGCGCGCAAAAAGGTACTGTTGAAACTGGCCGACCTAATCGAGGGCCGCGCGCTGGAGTTGGCCGTACTGGGCGTGCGTGACAACGGAACGGAAATCAACATGGCGCTCAAGGCCGAAGCTTTTTCGGCGGCCGCCACGTTCCGCTACTATGCCGAGGCCATCGACAAGCTCTATGGTCAGGTGGCGCCCACGAGTGAAGATGTCTTGGGTCTAATCCACCACGCGCCGGTGGGGGTTGTGGGGGCCATCGTGCCGTGGAACTTCCCCCTGATGATCGGCAGCTGGAAGATTGCACCCGCGCTCGCCATGGGCAATTCGGTTGTGCTCAAACCGTCGGAAACCGCCTCGCTCAGCTTGCTGAAGATCGCCGAGTTGGCGGCTGAGGCAGGTGTGCCCGATGGCGTGTTCAACGTGGTCACCGGCCAAGGCGCCGTTGTTGGAGAGGCATTGGCGCTTTCGATGGATGTGGACATCATGGTCTTCACCGGATCGGGCGGGACGGGCCGCCGCTTGTTGGAGTATTCCGCGCGCTCAAACTTGAAACGTTGCTATCTGGAACTTGGCGGCAAATCCGCCAACATCGTCTTTAATGATGCACCTGACTTGGCCGAGGCGGCCAAAGTTTCTGCAGCGGGCATCTTCCGCAACTCGGGCCAGGTCTGCGTCGCGGGTTCCCGATTGCTGGTGCAAGAGGACATTTACGACGACTTCGTCACCGAAATCACCCGCCATGCGCAGGCCTTCCGCGTGGGTGATCCTTTGGACCTGAAAAGCCAGATCGGCGCGGTGCACAGTCTGCCCGAATTGGAGGCGAACCTGCGCTTTGTGACCCAGGCCGAGGCCGAAGGAGCCGAGCGTCGTACCGGTGGCGATCGCATTCTCACAGACACCGGCGGCTATTATATGGCACCCACGGTGATGGCGGGCGTCAAGGAAACCGATAGGCTGTTCCAGAACGAGGTCTTTGGCCCTGTTCTGGCTGTGACCCCCTTCAAGAATGAGGCCGAGGCGATCCGGCTGGCCAACGCCACCGTCTATGGTCTGGCCGGGGGCATCTGGACCGCAAACCTCAGCCGCGCGCACCGCATGATCGCTGGTGTTCGTGCCGGGGTGGTTCATGTGAACACTTATGGTGGTGCAGACCTGACAGTGCCTTTGGGCGGTATTGGTCAATCGGGCAACGGACACGACAAATCGCTGCATGCGTTGGAGAAATACACCGACCTCAAAACTGCATGGATCAAACTGTGATCAAGGGATGAACTCATGAGCCTGCCTGCAAAATCCGCCGAGTTGATCGAAAGTCGCGCCCGTCTTTTGGGGCCGAACGTATCGACCTTTTACGACGAACCGCTGCATGTGGTCCGTGGCGAAGGCGTCTGGCTTTGGGATGCGGATGGGCGCAAGTACCTGGATTGCTACAACAACGTGCCTCATGTGGGCCATTGCAATCCGCGCGTGGTCGAAGCGATCTGTCGTCAAGCAGCGACGCTGAACACCCACACGCGGTATCTGCACGATGGAATTCTGGAGTATGTCGAAAAGCTGACCGGCACGATGGACGCGGCGCTCGACACTGCCATCTTGACCTGCACCGGGTCCGAGGCGAACGACATTGCCCTGCGGATGGCCGAAGGGATGATCGGCAAACGCGGCATCATTGCCACCGATGCGACCTATCACGGCAATACGTCTTTGGTCAGTCAACTGAGCCGCTCGAACGTGCCAACAGTGGGCTTTGGGCTGGATCAGTTCTTTCGCTTTGTCGAGGCCCCCGACAGCTATCGCAATCCGGACCCGGACGGGACCAGGTTTGCCGAGGCGGTTGCCGAGCAGATCCACGCGCATGAGGCATCAGGCGCTGGCTTTGCCGCGTTGATCATCTGCCCCTATTTCCTGAACGAAGGGTTTCCAAATCACCCCGATGGTTGGCTCAAACCCGTGGCCGAGGTCGTGCGCAAGGCGGGCGGGGTGTTGATTTGTGACGAGGTTCAGTCTGGCTTTGGACGCACCGGCACCCATCTGTGGGCGCATCAGAAAATGGGCGTGGTGCCGGACATCATGACCCTGGGCAAGCCCATGGGCAACGGTCATCCGGTGGGTGGGGTTGTGACCCGGTCCGAGATTTTGGCGACCTTTCGCAAAGGGTATCGTTACTTCAACACTTTCGGGGGCAACCCGGTGTCCTGCGCCGCAGCCAAAGCAGTGTTGGAGGAGATTGAGGAGAAAAATCTGCTCGCCAATGCCAAAACCGTTGGCGAACACGCGCGCCAGCGTTTGGGCCAGCTCGCGGAAAAACACGAGGTGATTGGCGATGTGCGCGGCTCTGGCCTGATTTTCGGGGCCGAGATGGTGACAGACCGAGACAGCAAAGAGCCCGCCAGCGATTTCACCGACAGGGTGATCAACGCGCTCAGGCACAAGGGGATCATCCTGTCCAAGCTGGGGCGTCACAAAAACGCGCTCAAGATCCGCCCGCCTATGCCGTTTTCCATCGAAAACGCGGACCTTTTGATCGATACGCTGGACGAGGTTCTGGCAGAAACATCGCTGCACCGATGAGCGCGGTGGTTCAACAGGCGCTGAAGCTCTGGGGCTTTGAGGGTGCAAAGGTGACGTTGATCGCAACGCGAGAAAACCACGTCTACCGAGTGACCCAAGGGCGTGAAACATATGCCCTGCGTCTACATCGGCAAGGCCTGCATTCGGATGCAGCGCTGCAATCGGAGCTGCAATGGCTTGCGGCCATTGGGGCAGGGGGTGTCGGTGTGCCATCGCCGATTGCCGCCCAAGATGGGCGGTTCTTGCAGATCATCGACGGGGTGCAGGTCGACGTTTTGACCTGGCTTTCGGGTCGCCCCCTTGGGGCAACGACCAAAGGCATTGATCATCCGGATCGAACGGGCGTGTTTCGCGTGCTTGGGCAGGAAATGGCCCGATTGCATAAGGTAAGTGATGCCTGGACCCCCTCGACAGATTTTGCGCGCTGGTCCTGGGATCGGGCCGGGCTTTTGGGCAATGCTCCGCTGTGGGACCGGTTTTGGGAGAACCCCAGCCTGAACGCGACAGATCGCGAACTGTTTGCCAGGTTCCGGTCTACTGCCAATCACGAACTGGAACGGTATGAGACAACGTTGGACTACGGATTGATCCACGCCGATCTGGTTCGTGAGAACGTTATGGTCGATGGCGATCAAGTGCGGTTCATCGACTTTGACGACGCCGGTTTCGGCTTTCGCCTCTTTGACGTTGCAACCGCATTGATCAAGAACCTGGATGAGCCGGATTATCCAGACCTCAAGGCGGCACTGATCGCGGGGTATCGCCAAGAGCGGCCCCTGGACACAAACCAGCTTGATCTGTTCATGGCGCTGCGCGCGGCGACCTATGTAGGGTGGATCATCTCGCGTCTGGACGAGGATGGCGGGCAGGCTCGCAACACAAGATTTATCAAGACGGCCAGGACCGTTCTGACCGAATATCTGAACCGGTCGACCCAAAGCGGAGGATAAGATGACACCCAAGACAATCTTGCTGATCGGTACCTACGACACCAAAGAGCCGGAAATGCGGTTCATCGAGCAGGCGGTGCGGGAACAGGGCGCCAATGTTCTGACCATGGATGTGTCCGTTCTGGGTGATCCGCAAGCGCCAACGGACATCTCGAAACATGATGTTGCCGCCGCTGGGGGCATGACGATTAATGAGGTCATCGCGCTAGGCGACGAAAATAAAGCCTTTCGTGTGATGTCGGCCGGAGCCGCCAAGGTTGTGGCGCAGGCCCACGCTGATGGTCGGTTCGACGGGATGCTGGCAACTGGGGGCACTATGGGCACTGACCTGGCTCTGGACTGTGCGCAGGCCTTGCCGATGGGCGTGCCGAAGTACATCGTATCGACTGTCAGCTTCTCTCCCTTGATCCCGCCGCACCGTCTGGCGCCGGACATTCAGATGATCCTCTGGGCCGGCGGGCTCTATGGGATGAATTCGATTTGCAAGTCGTCTCTGACGCAAGCCGCGGGTGCGGTTGTGGGAGCCACCAAGGCAGCCATCGCACCGGACCGCAGCAAGCCTTTGATCGGGATGACCAGCCTGGGCTCGTCTTGCCTGCGTTACATGAAGACCCTCAAACCGGCGCTTGAGGAGCGCGGGTTCGAAGTGGCTGTGTTCCATTCGACCGGCATGGGGGGAATGGCCTTTGAGAAACTGGCGGGCGAAGGGGCATTTGCCTGCGTCATGGATTTCTGCATGCAGGAATTCAGCAATCTGATGGCGGGTTCCGTTGTTTCCAGCGGCGAGGACCGCGTGACAAATGCAGGCCGGTCGGGAACACCGCAAATGGTCGCGCCCGGGGCCTTGGATCTGTTGGATTTTGCAGGTTGGCAAGACATTCCCAAGGCTTACGCCAATCGCCCTTTCCACGAACACAACCGCCTGATCAAAAGCTCGGTCTTCAACGGTGAGGAACGACGCGCCTGGATCCGTGAACTCGCCAATCGCCTTGAAGCCGCGACCGGTCCAGTTCACTTTTTCCTGCCTGTTCAAGGCGTCGAAGCTTGGGACAAGGAAGGCGAAGAAGCTCATGCGCCTGATGCACTGGCCGACATGGTTGATGAAGCGCGCAACACTATGTCTGGACGCGTGCCCATGACCGAAATCGATGCTCACATCAATGATGAGGAATTTTGTGACGCCGTATTGGCCCACTTTGACGCCTGGGTTCAGGACGGAACGATCAGAACGTGAATGCTATTGGCTTCTACGCGACCCGGTGAGCCCTTCTTTGCGATTGATCGCATGATCGCTTGACGATCATCGAGCCAAAAGGCGTGGTCTCACCTCGGCTCAGGTTGACTGAAAGCAGCGTTGAATAAAGGAGTGTGACGCTCTGTTCTGCCCCTTCGCAGGCGAGGGGCAGTTTGATCATGATGGTTCAGCCGCTGCACTGGCCATCAGGCCACCGCGGCCTGAGAGAACTCGAAACAATGCAGGTACAAGCGTCAACGCAGCGATCGTTGCGGCAACCTGACCAAAGATGATGGCCAGGCACAGCGGGCGCCATGCCTCGTCCGCCAGGGCCAAAGGCGCAAGCCCAACCATGGTGGTCAGTGTCGTCGATACAATTGGTCGGAACCGATCAGCGGCCCCCTGACAAGCGGCCTCGACAATAGTCATCCCGCTGGCAACATGGCGGTTCATCGTGTCCACCAGGACGATGCCATCGTTTACCGCGATGCCGGTCAGTGCAATCATTCCAATCACGGCCGGAAAACTCAGTTCGATTGCAAACAGAACGAACCCGATCATCACGCCAGAAAGAGCACAGACAACTGTGACCAGAATGATCGCGGGCTGCAGGAACGATCGAAAGATCAAAACCAGCACCGAGGCCACGGCCAGCATTGCCAGCACAAAGGCTTGTTGCGACGCTCCAAAGGTCTCGCCCGCCAGTTCGAACTCACCTGCGAATTTGTAGCTGTATCCGGCGGGCCAGTCTTGCTGCATCCGCTCCAATTCGGGGTTGATGATGTTGTGGAGGTCACCAAAAGTATAGCTGAAGCTTTTGCCCATGATGGTGGCCGTGCGCTGCCCGTCCTTGCGCGAGATGGTCAGCGGAATGCGGTCTTGGCGCTGTTCGGCCAGCAATGACACCGGCACCCAACGGCCGTCCGGAGTACGGATCTGGATGCTTTTCCACTCGTCCCAGGTTTCCGGCCCGCCCAGTTTGCCGTCCTTGGATGGCCAATAGGTTTCGACCCGGATCTCCAGATCATCACCGCCGGTGCGATTGCGCATCTTGGCGGCTTCATAGTCGCCAAGATAGTGGGTCAGCTGCGCGTTGAAGTCTTCTTCGGTCAATCCATAACGCTCCAATACCTCGCGCTTTGGCTTGATCGTCGTTTCGACCCTGGCCTGACCCAGATTGTCGCGAATGTCGCTCAGGCCAGGAATTTGACGCAACATTTGCTGCACTTGCTGGCTGATGCGCTGTACGCCTTCCAAGTCGGGACCAAAGATATTGATTTGCAGCGGATCCTCGTTGGTCGATGACCCGGTTTCCGAGGTGATCAACATCCGGTATCCCGGTACTTCTGCCAAGGCTTCTTCGATTTCCGCGCGCAAGGCGGGGACGGTTTGAAACGCCATCTGATCACGCTGGCGCTTGGGCGTGTAGAGCACGGTGAACCCTACGATATTGCGTGCCGTGGAGACTGAAAGACGGTCTTCGGCTGAACCTTCGTACAGAAAGTCGCGTTGCCCGACGACCATCATTGTCGAGGTCAGATAGGGTTTGTCACGCAAGATTTCACCAACCTTCAGCGCCACTTCGCGTGTCTCTTCCAGCTTGTTGTCCGGCGACAGCTCAATCGTGATCCCCATGTTCCGGCCGTCCGACAAGGGATAGAGTGTGACCGGCAACAGACCCGACAGCATGACGCTGAAGGCCACAATCAGCGCTCCACCCGACAACCAGGCCCAAGACCGCGATCGCCGCCCGACCACGGCGCGATCCAACCAGCCGTGCAGCCAGGATTCCAGCCGCATGGTCAGCCGGTCCACCAACATCGGCTCGGCCTGGGACTTTTGACGCGACAAGAGAAACCGTGACAGAGGAATCGATATCAGGAGCGATACGGCATAAGAGGTTGCCAGCAATACGGCCGCCGTCACTGGGATCGAGCGGATGAATTTGCCATCAAGCCCGCCAATCATTGCCAGCGGCAGAAAGATCAGAACCGTTGTGACTGTCCCGGCGAGCGACGGGACCGCATACTGTTTAACCGTCCGAATTGCAGCATCGTGGAATTTCAGTTTCTTGCGTTGCAGCCCGTCATGCATCCCCTCCATCATCAGAATGAAGTCATCGACCAGCAAACCAAGCGCCAGCACCATGCCGATCACGACCATGACGTTGAAGGTATAGCCGAGCATCCACAGCACGGCGAGGCCGGCCAGCATGGTGATCGGTATCGACAGCGCCGCAATGGTCGCCTCGCGCCAACTGAGCAGGAAGAACAGCACCACAAAGACTGCCGCCACGGACTGCCATCCGTTGATCAGTGTCTTGTCCAGCTCTTGCTGGATAATCTCGGCATCGTTCGACACGATGTCGTATTGCAGCCCTGCAGGCCATTCGCGGGATGTCATGGCCTGTTCAATCGTCTGTTTGGCGCGGTCCACCAACTTGATGGTGTCTTGCCCGTCAGCCTTGACCACGGACAGCGCAACACCTTGAGTGAAGTCGCCCCCTTGGCTGGAATAGAATGTCTCGGTTTCGGCGCGATAAAGCGCCTTTTCCACTCGCGCCACATCGCGCAAGCGGATGACATATCCGGCATCATTCCGGCGCAGCACCAGATCTGCCAGCGCATCCACGTCATAGATGGCCGTTTCACTTTTCAAGCTGAATGATTGCTCAGGGCCTTCATAGACGCCCAGTGGGAAGTCTTTGGCATGGGAGCGGATCAAGCGCCCGACATCAACCGGGGAAACGTCATAGGCCCGCAATCGTTCAGGCAGCATCTGTACGCGAACATATGTTTTGCGGTTGCCAAGCAGGTGAACCTTGGTGATGCCGGGAATGCGCAACAGATCCTTGCGCAGCTTTTTGGCGGTCGCGTCCAACTGATTGGGGGGCACGCGCCCATGAAGAACAAAACTGGCAATCGGCATCGCCCGGATCGACGATTGTGTCACGGTTGGCGTCTTGGCGCCCTCGGGAAACTCGGCCCGGGCCTTGTTCACCCGATCTCGCAGCTGACTGATTGAGGATTCAAGCGGCGCGTCGGCGTCGAATTCAGCCAGGATCACCGAATTGGAATGGGTTGAGCCGCTGGAGTATGTCTTGAGATCTTCGAGGTCGCGGATTTCCCGCTCGATCCGCTCGGTCACCTCGCGTTCCATCACAGACTGTGGTGTGCCGTGCCAACTGGTGTGGATGAACGCCATCGGGATCTGCAGATCCGGGAGCGACTCCTTGATCATGCCGCGAAATGCAAAGATCCCGCCAACGGTGATGAAGAGAACCAGCAGCACCGCCAATATCGGTTGAACAAACAGAAACGAAAACAGGCGGTTGCCGGGGGGGTGATCAGATTTCATTGGGTGGCCTCAGGATCAAGCAGCTCCACTTGGTCGCCAGGCAACAGACGGTGCCGTCCTTTGGTCACGACCACGTCGCCCGGTTGTAAGCCGTCGACCGCCTCGATCATTGTATCCTCGCGGATGCCAGTGCTCACAAGGCGTTCATCGACCGTGCGGGTGTCTCGATCAACGATCAGCACTTTGGCCTGATTGTCGTGATACAGCAGAGCCTCGACCGGAATTGCCGGGACCTGCCGTGCGACGCGCAGAATCTTTGCACGCACCAATTCGCCATCAATCAACCCTGGGTCATTGTCATCGGTGCGCAAGGTCACCCGAACAGTGCGCGAGTTGGGTGACAGGATCGGGGCAACGGCGTGAATGTGCGCCGTCAGCGGTTCGACATCACCATCTCGCAGGATCTGCGCCGGGCTCCCCTCTTGCAGATTGTTGCGACGATGCATTGGCACCTCGACCTCGATCTTGAAGGCGGACATATCCAGCAGGGTCACCGGGAAGGTCGCAGTCATGTCCGCTTCGCTGCGCGAACTCATCTCTTCGGGCAGAACATACTTTCCTTCGCGGATGTTCAGGCGCGCGATCACGCCATCCCATGGGGCATGGATTTTTGCCCGCTCCAAATTGCGACGTGCGCGCGACACCTCGTTCTGGGCAGCCAGAACGCCTGCCTCACGCGCCACGACCTGAGCTTCGGACGCCGCGACATTGGCGATTGCCACCTCAAGTTCTGCAGTTGCCTCGTCATACTTCTGCTGCGAGATCACCTTTTTGTCCAACAGCGCTTGCGCGCGCTCCAACCGCGTGCGCCACAGTTTCTCGGTACTCTGCGATTGCCGCAGCTGCGCCTTGGCCATGTCGACGTTGCGTTCGGCTTGGGTCAACCCGGTGTCCGCGATGCGCAGAGCCTCGATATGGTCGGCATCATCCAATCGTGCGATCAACTGCCCCTTTTGACCGTCTTCGGGGCCGCTGACCCGGGCACCTTCGCGTACCGCGTGTCCCAGCTCGACCACACGGCCCGGCACCTCGAACGTCAGATGTCTGCGTCGCACGGCCCGGGCAACACCCTGTCCGTGTATCCAATCCTTCATTTCTTGTGTTTCGACCTCGGCCCAATGCACCTGCGTCGGAGATGGTGCCGGAGGTTCAAGCGCCTCAAAACGTTGCTCCATACCGGACCAGCTTGCAATGGCAACCCAGGCTGCACCTGTCAAAACCAGGCACGCGGCCAAAATCCATACGACTAACTTTTTCATCAGGTCACACTTTGGGTTGGAACGTGAGTCACACGTGGGTGGGCTCACTTACACTGTCAATAAGGACAGAATATTATTTTTGATCTCGCGCGCCAACACTTCGCGGCAGAAGAACACTATTACCCACATAAAGACCTGAAGTTTAATTGTTTCTTAGAAAACCCGAAGTCGCAATGGGAGTCGTAATGCACAACTGAGCCGGTGTGGAAGCCGCCTGTACCGAGCAGCTTAGGCTGGTCCGAAAATTGGTGGATGATTTGATAGACAATGGGCTGGCGTCTGTGCGGGACAGTCGCGCTGGCCAATCCATTCGTATCAACAGTGAAGGGCGCAGCTTTATCTGGGCACTTTCCGATCACAGTCCGCCAGAAACCAACACGACCGAAAACACGGACACAACCGATCCAGAGGTTGAGGTTGACCCAGTTGCAACACCGCGACCCGTTGCTGTGGCACAATCGGCGTCTTCGGGGACAAGCGTGTTGCAAGGGATCAAGAACAAGTTTCCGCAAAACTCTGGCCCAACCGTCCCGCAAGCCTATGATCGGCCTGCGACTGGACGGCGGGATACAGGACGTCCTCTTCCCCCGCGCCGCGGCCAGCATCCTTTTGGAAACACCCGGTCAAAATGAGCAACGATGCCCCATTGGCTTGATATCGATTGGATGCATGGTTTCAGGGGGTAGGGGTCGGCAAAAACTGGTTCCGCACGCAAATGAACAGAACCGTCGGGGTTTCGATCGCGTCGGTTCTGTGGGGGAAGCACGGGCCATGACCAAAACGTCACCGCCCGAAATCAAGCGCGTTGCGACGGCTCTTTAGTCGCGGTCCACTTCCTTCAGGCCTTCGATCTGCAGATCGAATCCGGCCTGTATGTGGGCGGTGAAGGTTTCAAGAGCTTCGGTAACATCCCGTGTCGCGATGGCATCAACGAGCGTCAAGTGGTCACCCAGCGACATGGTGATGTCCACGTTTTCGATGGCCGAGAACAGGTGAAACGCCATGGCTTTGCCCCAGATCATGTCGAACATGTCCAGTAGGAACTTGTTGCCAGCTTCGACCATGAATGCGCGGTGAATGCGCCGGTTTGCGACAAAGTAATCGCGGGTGGTGGGATTGCTCAGATCCTCTTCCTGGCGAATGAGATCTCGCAGACGATCAAGTACTTGGGGTTCGGCGTGAACCGCAAGAATACGGGCAGCTTGCCCCTCGATTGCCGCGCGGGCTTGGTAGAGTTGGCGTACCTCGGCCTGGTCCATCCGGGCCAACCGAAAACCACCGCTTGCGGCAACCTCCAGAACACCTTCGGTTTCCAACCGCATCAGGGCTTCCCGCACTGGCGTTCGGCTGATGTTCAATTCAGCGGCCAGTTTTTCCTGCACCAACCGATCTTCGGCCGAGATGTCGCGACTCATGATCGCCTCGACCAATTGGTCATAGACTTCATCTGCCAGCCGTCTGCGTTGTGTTTTGATCTGTTTCAGAGCCACTCGGAGCCTCTCTTTCGGTGTTTTATGAATTCTGTATTCAAAAAAGCAGCGGGTGCCAAGGCGAATGGGCTTGCTATTGGCCGTGTACTGTATACAGTATACAGATGTGATTTGAAAGGGAGCTCTTCATGTGTGGAATCGCTGGACGGATTCTGGCAGCGCCCGGGCGCGTTGGGGCCGACTTGGTGGACCTGATGGATGCGCAGGAACATCGAGGCGCGGACAGCACCGGGTTTGCAATATATGGTTTGCCGCGAGAAAAAGGGTACGTCCTGCGGGGCATGGGATTTGATAAATCCCGGCAAGACGCTGATTTGGACGCCTTTGAAGCGGTGTTGAAGGAACACGGCGCAAGCTTCCTGTCTGATCCGCAGATCCTGACGGACGAAAACAAGCATTATTGCTTTCGTATGGAAATCTCGGATCCGACTGATCTGCAGGCCTGGGTGCGGGATGCTGATGAGTTGACAGACCGGATCGAGATTCAATCCTGCGGCCGCAGCCTTGAGATCATCAAGGACATTGGCGGCGCCGAAGCCGTATCCGAGAAACACAGCGTTCGTGACATGGTGGGCACGCATGGGCTGGGCCATGCAAGATTGGCAACCGAAAGCTCGGTTCTGCCAAATGCGTCACACCCGTTTTGGGCGCGACCCTTTTCGGACGTGGCGATCGTACATAATGGTCAGATCACCGACTACTTCACTTGGCGCGATAAACTGACCCGGATGGGTTATCGCTTTTTGACCGAAAACGACAGCGAGTTGATCGCCGTTTGGGTCAGCGACCAGATGAAAGCCGGTCTGACGATGGAGCAGGCGCTGAAGAAGTCGATCACCTCAATCGACGGGGTATTTACCTACATGATCGCAACGCCAGGCGGGATTGGGTTTGCCAAGGACCGGTTCGCCATGAAGCCGCTGGTGGTGGTCAATCGCAACGGTGATCTGGCTGCTGCAACCGAAGAACAGGCGGTACGTCGCGTGATGACTGAAGAATGTGACGTGATCAACTATGATGGCCCCTCGCTGACTGGCATCTGGGGCGTTGGTAACAGGAGTCTGGCGGCATGAGCGAAGCGGCAATACAGACAGATGAAATTGTCATCGAGGTTGGCCAACGCCATATCCGCGAGGTCAATCGGGATATCCTGGCGGCTTGTGCCTCGGGGCAACCGGTACGGGTGGTGAATACGTTGTCACGGCACAATCTGGGCGTTGGTCTGCCCGACAACGTGGACATCACCTTTGAGGGCTCGGTCGGTTACTACTGCGGTGGGTTGAACACCGGTGCCAATATCAAGATCGAACGCAACTGCGGTTGGGCCGTGGGTGAAGGGATGGCAAAGGGCCACATCACCATTGGCGGCTATGCCGGCATGTCCTGCGGGGCTGCGATGATCGGCGGAACGATCCACGTCAAGGGCGATGCAGGGCCACGGGTTGGTGTCGCGATGAAGGGCGGCAACATCGTGGTCGAAGGCAAGATCGGCTATCAATCCGGTTTCATGGCGCATGCCGGGAAGATCATCGCGCTTGGCGGCGCAGGTGAGTCCTGTGCCGACGCCTTGTGGCAAGGCGAGGTCTGGGTTGCGGGCGAAATCGACAGCCTTGGTGTGGATGTCGATGTGATCGAACCCACGGCAGAAGAGGTGGCCGAGGTCGATGCGATCCTTGATCCTCTGGGGTTGGTCGACAGCTCTCGTAACTGGCGCAAACTGGTGTCTGGCCAGCGCCTTTGGTATTTTGAAAGCAGGGACGCAAGCGCATGGCTCATGATCTGAGTAAACCCTACGACTATCCGTTCGAAGTCGCACCTGAGGATGAAATCCGGTTCCGCGATGCAGGTGCCATCGATGGTCGCCCGGCGGGTGTGCCATCCTCATATGACGAAGGCGGGTCGACCAGATGGACACCCGAGGCGATCTCGGAAGTGCACGCATTGGCGCAGCTTGGGCGGTACCAGGTTCGTGGTTACAACACGTTCAACAAGCAAATGCCAACCTTCGATGATTTGACATTTGTTCCCGCAACCATGACCCGCCTGCCGCTGGAGGGGTATCGCGAAAGCTGCGATACAACCACCGTTCTGGGTGGCGGGCGCGGATTGGTTGAGCGTCCGCTGGAATTGAAGATCCCGATCTACATCGCATCGATGTCCTTTGGCGCGCTGTCGGCTTCGGCAAAGGCGTCGTTGGGCTATGGGGCCTCGAAAGTGGGCACCATGACCTGCACGGGCGAAGGCGGCATGCTGGAAGAGGAGCGCGAAGCCTCCCAACGGCTGCTCTATCAGATGTCGCCTGCCCGTTATGGCGTGGACCTGGATCACCTGCGCCGCGCCGATGCGTTGGAAATCGTCGTGGGGCAGGGGGCCAAACCCGGCACCGGCGGTCTGCTGCTTGGCATGAAGGTCAGCCCACGCGTCAGTGAAATGCGGACCTTGCCTGAAGGGGTCGATCAACGCTCGACCATCCGGCACCCGGATTTTCTGGGCGCGGACGACCTTGCAGTCAAGATCGAGGAACTGAGGATCGCAACGAACTATCAGGTTCCGATCTTCATCAAGATGGGCGCAACCCGCCCCCGGTTTGACGTTGCAGTCGCCGCCAAGGCCGGCGCGGATGTGGTGGTTGTAGATGGCGCCGAGGGCGGCACCGGAGCGTCGCCTGAACTGTTGCTGAACCACACCGGCATCCCGACCATGAGCGCCATTCGCGCTGCGCGCGAGGCGCTAGATGAATGCGGGATGAGCGGCAAGGTATCTCTTGTTGCGGCGGGCGGCATCCGCTCGGGCGTAGATGCGGCCAAATGCCTGGCGCTTGGGGCGGATGCGGTGATGATCGGCAACGCGGCGATGGTCGCATTGGGCTGCAACAGCCCGCGGTATCTGGAGGACTATCAGGCATTGGGCACCTCGCCCGGGGCCTGCCACCACTGCCACACGGGTCGCTGTCCGGTTGGGGTCGCCACCCAAGATCCCGAGCTTGAAGCGCGGATGAATCCGCATGCCGGGGCCGAACGCGTCGCCCGGTATCTGACCGCGATGACGATGGAGATCACGGCACTGGCCAAGGCCTGCGGCAAGTCCTCGGTCCACAATTTGGAAACCGAAGATCTCCGTGCTCTCAGCTTTCAAGCGTCGGCCTTTACCGGCGTCAAGATGGCGGGCATCGACAGGGCCTTTGACTGGTGAGGATCGCAATTCTCGAATTGACGGGGCATCCCTTGCCCCTGCTAGAGGGTCTGCCGCGCACGTCGCGGCAGATCCGCGACTGGCTGGCGCCACATCTGCCGGAAGCCGAGTTTCACTCGGTCGATGTGGTGGACGGCGCGCCATTGCCCGCACTTTCGGAGTTTGACGGGGTCGTGGTCGGAGGGTCCGAATTCGGGGTCTACGATGACACAGAGTGGATGCAGCCCCTTCGCGATTTTCTGGAAGAGTGCCGCGCGCAGGCCAAACCCGTTTTTGGCATCTGCTTTGGACATCAGATTATGGCCGACGTCTTTGGCGGCAAGGCCGAGAAGGCCGAGGTGGGCAACATCGTCGGTGCGCGGGGCTTCGACTATGACGGAGCCCGTGTGGATGGCTATGTCTGGCATCAGGATCAGGTCACATCCGTTCCACCCTCGGCGCGGGTTACCGGGGCTGCCGGCCACTGTCCCGTTGGGGCTTTGGATTATGAATTCCCCGCTAGGTCGGTTCAGTTTCATCCCGAGTACCAAGCGCAGCATCTGCGAGATCTCTTTGCGCGCGGACGCGACGTGTTTCTTACGGCGCAAGAGGCGGACGATGGCCTGGCCTCACTTGAAAACGCCCATGTGCCAAAAGATCTAGCCGCCGAACAGGCGGTCGACCTTTTTCGCGGTACTTACACCCAAAAGTGATATCAGGAACCCCCGTTTGATCCTGATCAAACCCGGCCCTGGCGCACCATGTATACTGAATACATAGTGTGGATGAGGAGGGCGTGGGATGTCGGGATACGCAAAATTCTTTCAGAAAATGGCGCAAGTCATCAGCGCGCCTCATAATGAACACCTGAGTGAACGTGAGCTTTCGGATCTTGGGCTCTCGCGTGCAGATCTGGCGATGCTGCGATCAGGCGCGCCACGGGCGCGCGAGCGCATAGTTGCGATGGCAGAACAATTTGGTTTGACCGAAGCGGATCTGAGCGCGCATTCAGAACTCGGGTTGGAACTGGCGGAAAAATGTGGGCATTGCCTGCAAGCCGAAACCTGCCGCGATGCCATTCGTGCAGGTGTGGCTTTGCCAGATACCAAGTGCCCCAACGCAGAAATCTACCGCGTTCTGGCCCAGGGCTAGCGGCCGCTGGGGCTTTCTTTTGGGCTCAGCTTTTTTCGACCTGAGACTTTGAACCGATCGGCGGTACCAAAGTCCTTGAGACCGACGCCTGCCGCAAATTCCGCAAACACAGGCGCGTGTTTGAACAGATGACCCGAGCATCCCCCGGCAAACAGCACGTTTTCATGCTCTGGGTGCCAATCGACAATGAAATGCGTATCTGGGGTCAGGATGATCTGGTTGAACTTGGAATCCACAACCCGCTGCCCCTCAAGCCCCGGAAGACGGTGCCGGATATAGCTGCGGGTGCGGCCCAGTGTTTCCTGGCGGATAAGCCGTTCGTCATTGTCCAGATCGATCTTGTCGGGGATCACCACGGCCGCCTTGACGCCCGACCCTTCGGACGAGGGCAGGCCAAACGACCCTTGTCCATGATCGATCCAGCAGGGCATACGTGTCATGTCGAACTCTTCGGACCCATCGGGTGTCGAGGTGTAGAGGACATTGACGCCCACAACGGTCGAAATGGGTTTGATCGTTCTGGGGAACATATCTGCCATCCAGGGACCCGTCGCGATGACGATCAGATCTGCCTCTAGCGGGGCGCCGTCCAGCATCGGACGTTCGGAGCCATCCGTGGTCACGCGACCGCGTTGCACCTTGCCGCCGGCCTGACGAAACAGGTTCAGCCCGGTCAGAACACAACGATGGGCCATCAGCATGCCAGCTTCGGGTTCGAACAGGGCGTATTCGATGTCGGGTACGCGAAACTGGGGAAACCGCGATTCGATATCTTGTTGATCAAACTTGTAATAAGGCACGCCAACACGATCAAAAGTCTCGGCAGTCGCATCTTCCCAGTCGCTGTGACCGCCAGCGGCCAGAATCAACGCGCCGCATTCATACATCAGGTTCTGCCCGCTTTCGGCCTGCAGCTCGAGCCAGCGCAGACGGCTTTCGCGCGCCCACCGTGTATAGAACTCGTCACGCCCGGAAATCGCACGGATCACGCGGTTGTAATCCGTTGAAGACGCACGGGAATGTCCCGGCTCCCATCTGTCGATCAACGTCACGGACTCGCCGCGCCGTTGCAGTGTAAGCGCCGTCATGACGCCAACGATGCCACCTCCGACAACGATAACCGAGCTTTTGGACATGGCGCAGATTTTCCTTGTTTCCTGTCTGTCTTTGTGAATACTGTATACAGAATACAGCAAATATAAAGCCAAAAACAGGGAGCGCACGCAAATGAGTTCGGGGTTTGATCTGCCCGAGGGCACACATACCGTCATACTTGGTGTTGGGGACCTCAACGGCATCATGCGCGGCAAGCGCATTCCGGCCAGCCACTGGGATCACGTCTGCAAGAGCGGCAACGCTTTGTCGATTGCGCTGATGGCGATCGATATGACCTGCGATGTCTGGGACACGCCGTATGTCAATTTCGACAATGGCTATCCTGACATGCATCTCTTTCCGATGACCCAGCCTGTCGCCGTTCCCTGGGAACCTGGCGTCGCGGTTTGCTTTGGCCGTGCCGAAGGTATGGATCACAAGCCTGTCCCCATTGACCCACGTCAGGCACTGGTGCGGCAAATGGATCGCGCCCGTGACATGGGTTTTGAGGTCAACGTCGGCACCGAGCTGGAGTTCTATCTGCTGGACCCGGAAACCGGTCAGCCGCGCGACAGTGGCATTCAGGTTTACGGTCTCGGCCGCGCTGCCAGGATGGAGCACATCGTCGGCCCGATCCGCCAGCAGATCAACGAATGCGGCATTCCGATCGAACAATCGAACCCGGAATACGCGGCGGGTCAGGTTGAGGTGAACATCAAATATGGCGAGGCTCTGCAAGCAGCGGACCGAGTTGTGCTGTTCAAATCACTGATCCGGCAGTTGGGCATTGCGCACGGCTATCTTGCGACTTTCATGCCAAAACCCTTCTTTGATCAGTCGGGTAACGGGTTTCACACGCATTATTCGCTGTGGAAGGATGGCAAAAACGCTTTCGCCGACAACGGCAAGATCAATGACATCGGCAAATCCTTTATTGCCGGTTTGCAGCAGCGCATGTGCGAAACAGCGATCTGTGGCAGTGGCACGGTGAATGGCTATCGTCGTCGGCAGCCCTATACCTTCTGCCCGATCAACACGAGCTGGGGGTATGACAACCGCACCGTTGGCATTCGGGTGATCGAAGGGTCCGACAGCGCCGTGCGTGTTGAAAAACGCGATGCCGGCGCAGACGCCAACCCCTACCTGCTGTTGGCGGCCGAAATTGCAGCCGGGCTGGATGGGATCGAACAGGGGCTGACCCCCTCCGACCCCACGACGGGCAACGGATACGAAGAGGGCATCGGCGACCCCATCCCGACCGACCTTCCCACGGCCATCGAACTTGCACGTGGATCGGACTGGCTGCGCGATGTTCTGGGCGAGATGCTTTGGGAATTGGTCCTGCAACAGGGCGAGCGCGAGTTGGAGTTCTTTAACCAACAAGTCACCCAGGTCGAACTGGACCGCTATCTGAGGACATTCTGATGCAGTTGGGCAAGGTCGCTGGCACCGTCACGGCAACGGCCAAAGATGCCAGGTTGGTCGGAACAAAGCTGCTTGTGACGGACCTGATTGATGGCAAGGGCAGTGTTCTCGACCCTGCGCGGGTCGCGGTCGACACCTGCGGCGCGGGGGTCGGAGACATGGTGATGGTCGTCAGCGGGTCAGCGGCGCGGATGGCGGCGGGTTTGTCCACGGCACCTGTGGATCTGGCCATCGTTGCGATTGTCGACCACGTCTCGACGTCCTGAAACACGACACACACAAAACACTTTTCTTCGGAGGAACAGAAAATGGCGAAACCAGTGGCAGGGCAAATGGCCCTTGGCATGATCGAAACGCGTGGCCTTGTCGGCGCGATCGAAGCTGCGGATGCGATGGTCAAGGCGGCCAGTGTTGCCATCGTCGGCCAGACTAAGGCCGGCGGCGGATTGGTGACCACCCTTGTGCGCGGCGAAGTTGGCGCAGTCAAAGCCGCGACAGATGCAGGCGCAACAGCAGCCAACAAGGTGGGCGAGGTGGTTTCGGTCCATGTGATCGCACGGCCGCATGACGAACTTGAAGCCATCATCGACGGGCTGGGTGCCGGGTCGTCGGCCTGATCCGCCCCTTTGAGGAGATACCATGTCAGCCGGTTTCGAGGATTTCACGCGCGCGGTGACACGCAGCGCGACACGGGATGCACCCGTCAGCCAAAGGTTTGACCGCATAACGGTGTTGGGCGGCGGGCCGGATGCCCGCCTGCTGGCCGCACTGTGTCTGGCCGAAGGGGCCGAGGTCACGTTGTTCTCGGCCTACGGGGCAGAGTTGACGCTTTTGACCCAATCCTCGGGCATCGGCATTCGGGGCGAAGGGCCGGTCGGCACATATCAGGTCGACCGCGACGGGCCGTCGATCCGAACCACGGCGGAACTGGATGCGGCAGTGCGGGACGCGCAAGCGATTTTTCTGACCGGGCCAATCCACAAACAGAGAACCTATGCCATGGTTCTGGCCGATCATCTGAGCGATGGTCAGGTTTTGGTTCTGGCGCCAGGCCGGTCTCTGGGCGCGGTCGAGGCCGCATGGATGCTGCGCATTGGTGGATGCTCGGCAGATGTCACTCTGGTCGAAGTTCAGGGCCTGCCGTTCTGGTATCAGGCCGAAGGGGCTGGTTTGACGCTGACACAAGCAGCGCCAATGGCCGCTGCAACTCTCCCACGTGGGCGAGAGAATGTTCTTGCAGCCTTGACGCCGTATCTATCCAACATCCAGCCGACAGAGTCTGTTCTGGCCTCGGGCTTCGCTGATCTTTCGGCTGCGGTTGAGATACCGACGCTGATCCTTGGTGGCGTGGGTTTAGGCTCTGGCGGCCCGGACATCCCGATGGGGGGTGTACCGCTGAAGGAAAACCAGACTTTTGCGGCGCTCATTGGGCCCGATCAGCACGAGGTCATCTGCGGGCTTGCCGAAGAACGACGGCAGGTTGCATCGGCCTTTGGCATTCGAACCTTGCCCGAAACCGATGATTGGATCGCAACCTTTGCCGGAACTGAACGGGGACCCACCGCACGTCCTGTCCCGGACAGTCAGACCGCGCGTCAACTGATGCGCGACGGCGTGTTGGGGTCGCTGGTACCGCTCGTCTCGGCTGCACAGCTCGCGGGCATTCCCGCACCTTTGACAGAAAGCCTCATTGCGATGACCGACCGCATCCTTGGCGCAGATGTCGCCGCAGCAGGGCGCAGGTTGGACACCATCGGAATATCCGCAGGCGATGTCGAACAGGCACGCCGCATCTTTGACACGATCGCCACCGGAGACATGTGATGGACGCTGATCTGAAATCCATCGCCGCCGCACGGCGTGCTGCTGAAACCGCATTCGAAGCCTATCGCGCCTTTCTTGGAACCGACCCGGCGCAGGTGGATGCCATCGTTGACGCAATGGCCCGCGCCATCGAACCCGAAGCGGAACGGCTGGGCCAGTTGGCGGTTGAGGAAACCGGCTATGGCAATGTGCCAGACAAGCGGGTCAAGAACCTGTTCAATGCCCTGTCGGTCGCGGATTACCTGCGGGATGTGACGACACTGGGTATGCTTTGGCGGGACGACGCCACAAAGATCGCGGCTTTTGGCGAACCGATGGGTGTGGTCGCGGCGCTGGTGCCGGTCACCAACCCGACCTCGACGATCATCTACAAGGTTCTGTCGGCCGTGAAGGCCGGCAATGCCATTGTCTGCGCCCCACACCCGCGCGGTGTGAGTTGCGGGATCGAAACCGTGCGCATCATGGCGCGCGTTGCCGAACAGATGGGTGCCCCCAAGGGGCTGATCCAATGCCTGGATGCGGTGACCATTCAAGGCACGGCTGAGCTGATGCGGCACCGGAGAACCTCGGTCGTGATGGCCACAGGTGGGCCAGCAATGGTCAAGGCTGCCTATTCCAGCGGCAAGCCGACGCTTGCGGTGGGGGCAGGGAACGTGCCCTGCTATGTCCACAAATCCAAAGCCCGCGATCTGGCCGAAGTTGCCGAGATGATCGTGACCTCGAAAAGCTTCGACTACGGCACGGCCTGTGTCAGTGAACAGGCGGTTGTGGCCGATCCCGAAATCGCGCGCGACCTGCGGCATGAGTTAAAGCTCAAAGGCGCCTATTTCTGCACCCCGGCCGAGGCAGATCGGCTGGCCGGTGTCATCTTCAAGGGCGCACAAGCGATGGATCCTGATCGGGTTGGACAAAGCCCGCAGGCCCTGGCCGACGCCGCGGGTTTCTCAATTCCGCCGCGCACCCGTTGTCTGGTGTCGGAAGAAACCGAAGTGGGCTGGCACCGCCCGCTATCGGCGGAAAAGTTGAACCCGGTCCTGGCCTTCTATGAGGCAAAGTCCACCGATCACGGCATCGAATTGGCGCAATCCATCGCCAAGTTTGAAGGCTGGGGTCATTCATCGGTCATTCATTCAGACGATCCTGAAGTGGTCGCTCGGTTTGCCACAGTGCCCACCGGCAGGGTGCTGGTGAACACACCGGGGATCATGGGCGGGATGGGATATTCCACCGATCTGGAACCGTCTTTCATGCTGGGCACCGGCACCTGGTCGGGGTCGATCACCTCGGACAACGTGACGGCCCTGCATCTCATCAACATCAAACGGGTTGCCTATGAAAGCAGACCCTGGCGCGACATTTACGAGGAGTATGGCGCATGAGCGAGATTACCATCCGGGCGCTGATGCAGATCGACAACCTGCAACCCAAATTTGCGGCCTACAATGGCGCAACGGTGCAAGGGTCGGTTCCCTTGTCAGGCGATACTGTTCTGATCGGAGAGTTTGCCCCAGGCAACGGGGTGTTTTCACTGATTGACCGGGCGCTCAAGGCCTCTTCGGTCGAGGCGACGACACAAATGGTGGAACGCGAGTTCGGGTTTTTCATCCTGCGCTCGCCGTCAAACGCCGAGGTGTCTGCCGCTCGGGATGCGATGCTCGCTGAACTGGGCGCTTCGATGTCGGACCGTTTGAAGCCGTCCATCACCTCGACCCAGATTATTACCAGCGTCGAACCCTATCAGGCGCAACTGTTGAACAAATGGCGCAAGGGCGCGCTGATCGTGCCAGGGCAGACACTGGGTATCGTAGAGTGTGCGCCTGCGGCCTATATCTCGATTGCCGCAAACGAGGCCGAGAAAGCCGCCGAAATCGACATTGTCGAAGTGCGCGCCGTGGGACGGTTCGGCCGACTGTTCATTTCGGGATCGGAAAATTCTGTCAAAACCGCTGTCGAGGCTGCAACCCAGGCCATCGAAGCTGTGGATGGGCAAGACGCCTGATGGCTGCGCCGCGTGTCATAGGCTCGGACGCGGTCGAGGATGCCCGCCGTCGCGGCAGGATCGTGTTCGAGGTCCTGCCGGGCGACATCGTGACGGCCTTGGCTCGCGAAACGGCAGAACGGGTTGGCATCGCTCTGGTCGACGGCCCGCTTGAACGCCCGCAGGCACCGCGCACGGACGGCGCGGTTTCGATGCGCCGGGTGTTGTATCGTCGGTCGCCCAAATGGGTCGCACCATCACGCGCGCCCCGCAAGGCACGCAGACTTGGTAAGCTGGCGCTGGTCGGCGCAGGGGGCGTTGGCGGCAATGTCGCGCATCTGGCAGCGATGGCGGATATTGCGGATGAGATTGCACTGATCGACATCACTCCAGGTCTGGCCGCTGCGACAGCACTGGACCTCAACCACACATCCGGGATCACCGGCGCGCGCGCGCGATGTGTCGGGGGCGAGACGATGGAGTTGGTGGCCGGAGCCGAGGTGGTTGTCGTCACTGCCGGACGGGCCCGCAGACCGGGGATGACCCGCGCGGATCTGATCGACGTCAACGCCCGTGTCATTCGGCAGGCTGCTGAAGCGATCCGATCTGCCGCGCCGAATGCCATTGTGATCGTTGTGACCAATCCGCTGGACGAGATGACGGTCGAGATGCTGCGGGCAACTGGATTCCCACGTGAGCAGGTTCTGGGCATGGCCGGAACGCTTGACAGCAGCCGGTTTCGGAATGCGCTTGCCATGGCCGCAAACGTGACACCTGCGGATGTCGAGGCCTTCACCCTTGGAAGCCATGGTGATGAGATGGCCCCAATCCCCAGCCGCGCCCGTATCAAAGGGCGCCCACTGGATGTGTTCTTATCATCTGAGCAGATCGAGGCCTGCGTCAAAGACGCGATCACCGGCGGCGGTCAGGTGGTCGCGCTCAAGAAATCGGGCTCGGCGACCATCGCCCCGGCCCATGCCTCGATCGAGTTGATCGATCACATTCGGGGCGCGCGCTCCGGGCCGGTTCCGGTGTCGGTCATGTTGCGGGGAGAATACGGAATTGAGGGTGTTGTTCTGGGCGTGCCGGCCCATCTGGGGGCGGGCGGTCTGGTCGAAGTTGAAGAGCTGCGGCTGACACAAACAGAGCAAGTGGCCCTGCAGACCGCGGCCGAGGCGATCCGCGAAAGGCTGGGCCTGTGACCCTGCGCACGTGGAAGTCCGGTGGGCGGTTCGAAGAGGTTGCCTCATACTCTCGCGCCAAACGCATCGGCCCTTTTGTTTGGGTTGCCGGAACCACCGCAATCGAACCCTCAGGCCGGATCCATGCACCAGGGGATGTTGGGGCACAGACCCGCTACATCCTATCTCGCATCAACGAAGCACTAGGTGAGGTCGGAGCAGAAATGCGCCATGTGGGCCGCGTGCGCGCTTATCTGACCGATTTGTCCCAGGCGGGCGCATTTGCGCAGGCCCATGGTGAGGTGTTCAAAGGGATCGATCCCGTCCTGACCGCAGTTGAGGCGGGCCTGACCCAGCCGGGTTTGGTGGTTGAAATCGATGTGGACGCAGTAATCCACGACCAAAACGGCAAAATCAGCGGTTTCTGAACATGAGTTTTCAAGAAAGGATTTGATCGAACCACCTTCTTGTGTACTGTATACAGAATACAAGAAAGGCATAATGAGACACAGGGAGCTAATGTGATGATCAAGACAGCGCTACTCAGCGGGACATGCCTCGCGCTCATGGCCTCGGCGGCCGCAGCAGAGATAAAGGTTGGATTTATTGGATCGCTATCTTCGGATACCGGCCTGTCGACCCTGCGCGGGGCAGAAATCGCGATCGAAGAACTCAACGCCAATGGCGGCGTGATGGGTGAACAGATTACGCTGGTTTCAGCAGACACCGGACAGGACCCGACCGAAGGCGTACGCGCCTATGAATACCTGGCCGAAACCGAAGAGGTCGATTTCATCATCTCGGGCTCGATTGACGATGTGTCTCTGGGCTGGTTGCCCCGAATGCAGGAGTACCGCATCCCGACGCTGGACACCTGGACATCTTACATCGGCATCATCGACATGGTGATCGAAGATCCCGAAAGCATGGCGCCCTATTTCATGAACATCGCCTCGGATGAGGCTTTGGCCACGCTCTACATCAACTTTGGCGCGGATGTTCTGAAGGGAAAGATGGGCTGGGATTCCGTGGTCATCCTGGCCGAAGACACCGCCTTTGGTGAGGCGATCACCGGACTGGTGACCGAAGCCTTGGCGCCTGTTGCCGGGATCGAGGTGAAGGAAATCATCACATACGACGTGGCGACCGTTGATTTCGCACCGATCTTCAGCCGAGCGCAGGACACGGGGGCCGATTTCATCTATCAGGTCTCGTCGGTGAACTCGCAAGTGGTCTCATCGCAATATGTGAAACTGCAAGTACCAATGGCGATGACCGGCGTGAACGTATCCGCGCTTGGTATGGAATACTGGGAAGACACTGGCGGTGCCGGAGGGGGTATTTCGACCCTGTCCCCGATCCCGTCTGTTGGTTTCCGGCTGGATCCGGCAAGTCAGACCTTTGTCGACACGTATCAGGCCAAGTATGATAGCCGCCCGCTGCTGCCCCACTTCAACGGCTTCAACGCCTATCACGGTCTGAAACAGGCCATGGCCGCAGCTGAAGAGGCCGGTGGTTTCGACAATGTCGAAGGTTGGGCCGCAGCGATGAAAAAGCAGGACCTGGTTCTGGAGCTGGATGGGCAGCTGTGGCTGCGCTATGCCTTCTGGGGCGATGACGAAGTTGAACCCGTCACAGGCCGAACATATCCGCATAACATCCGCTTTGACCTGTCCGAACCGTTTGATGACGCGGCCCCGTCCATGGTTGTGGTCCAGTGGTACGAGGATGGTACCGCCGCTGTGGTGTACCCCGAGAAATACGCAACGGGCGATTTCACGGTACCCAGCTGGGTCAAGAAATAACCAAGTCGCATCAATAGCTTGAACCGGGCGCGCTGTGACGCGCGCCCGCAACAAGGAAACCCATCATGTTGCAGATCTTGATTCAGGGGCTTTTGCTCAGCGGTCTCTATGCGCTCATCGCAATGGGCTTTACGCTGATCTTCAGCATCGGGCGTGTCCTGAACCTGGCCTATGGCGCATACCTTATGGTCGGCGGTTACATCTACTTTTGGGTGTCGCAAACACTGGGGATGCCCAAGTTGATGGGCGTCGTGGTGGCCGCGGCCTTGGGCGTGATGATGGGCATTCTGAAATACCGCCTGATCGTCAAGACGCTCAAAGGCGATCACGTGGCAGTCGAAATCTCAACTCTGATCCTGGCAGTTGTGATCCAAGCAGGCATTGTTCTGGTCTTTGGCGACAGCAGCAAGATCCTGCTGCCGATTGTACCGGGGGTGATCAACGTCGCCGGAGCTTCTGTGACCTACAACATCCTGATTGCCACCATGATCAGTTGGGCCATCTTGCTGGGTCTTTACGCATTTGTCCGGCTGACCCACACCGGTCGGGCAATGCAAGCGGTGTCGATGGATGCCAAAGGCGCAGCAATCTCCGGGATAGATCCCGATCGAATCAACCTGATCACCTGGGGCATCTCGGGGGCTTTGGGGGCGCTTGGCGGCGTGTTCTTTGCCAGCTACACACAGCTCTCTCCATCAATGTGGGTGGCCCCTTTGATCATCTCGGTTGCCGTTGTGATCGTGGGTGGGATCGGCTCGATCATTGGTACTCTGGTGGTCGCACATATCATCGGGTTTCTCGAGGTCATCGTGGTTGCAACGCTGGCCCCTGAATTGCGGGGGGTTTTCACCATGCTGTTGATCATCGGCGTGCTGGTGACACGGCCCCAAGGCCTCTTTGGCCGCGAGGAGTTATAATATGGGCCTGCGCTGGTTTCACTTTGTCCTCTGGGGCGGCCTGATCGTGGGCATGTTCCTACTGCCGCAAGTGGTGTCCAACGGCACCATGCGCACGATGATCTTTGCCAATTATCTTGCCATCTTTGCCATCAGCTGGGACGTTCTGTCGGGTCGAACCGGGTATGTCAGCTTTGGCCATCCCTTTCTGATCGGCATCGGGGCCTACACTACGGCCATCCTGACCAAACGGTTCGACGTTCCGGTCGAAATCTCGATCCCCATCGCAGTTGTGTGCACCATGATCGCGGGTCTTCTGGTTCTGTTGCCTGCACTGCGCATTCGCGGCAGCTATTTCGCGCTGGTCACGCTGGCGTTCATGGAGCTGCTCTATCAGCTGGTGCAGGTCATCCGCCCTGACCTGACCGGCGGCACGCGTGGCATGTCCGGCATCCAGACCCTGACCCGGGGGGCCGCAAATGGGTATTACCTGTCAACAGCCCTGATGCTCAGCGTTGCCGTCAGCATGTGGTTGCTGATGAAAACCCGGCTGGGAACTGCTTTGGCCGCCATAGGAATGAACGAAGAAAGCGTGCGGGGCTCAGGGCTAAGCAGCACGCGGCTCAAGGCTTTTGCCTTTCTGACCAGTGCTTTCATCGCCGGGTTGGGTGGCGCGTTCTATGTCCACTACCTTGGCTCTCTGGCCCCTCGGGCGCTGTTCGACATCAATTTCCTGTTCACCATCATCGTTGCGGCCCTGTTGGGCGGTACGTCGACCATTGTCGGCCCGATGATCGGTGCCTTCTTCATGACGTTTCTTCTGGAATACCTGCGCCCGGTCCTGCCGGGGGCCGAGCGGTACTTTGTCTACGGCGCAATTGCACTGCTCCTTTACATGTATCAGCCCAAGGGCCTTGTCGAACTGGTGAGAACCGGCGTTCTCAGGCTGCGGAAAGGGGGTGTGGCATGACCGCAGCGCTTGAAATCTCCGGCCTGGTCAAACGATTTGGTGGGCTGGTGGCTACGAATGACCTGTCCTTTTCCCTCAAAGAAGGCGAGTCGCTGGGTCTGATTGGCCCCAACGGGGCCGGAAAGACCACCGTCTTCAGCCAGATCATGGGTGAGCTGCGTCAGAACAGCGGAACGATCAAACTCTTCGGACAGGAAATTTCGGCACAGTCCACGCCTCAGCGCATCCGCGCCGGTGTCAGCCGGACCTATCAAATCCCACGGCCCTTTGGTGATATGAACGTGGCCGAGAACATCCGCGTGGGTCTGATGCCGGACAACATCTGGCGTATGATCGTTTCGCCCCCTGACACGGATCGGGAACGCGAACTGGCGCTGAGTGTGGGTTTTGCCGAGGCCGATCTGGAACGGCTCCCGTCCGAGTTGGCCATGGGGGATCTGCGCAAGCTTGAAATGGCCCGCACCATGGCCACCGCGCCGCGCGTGATGCTGCTGGATGAGGTGTTTGCCGGTCTGACCGTGGGGGAAATTGCGCAAATCTCCGATCTCATTCAATCCATGCGCAAGGACGGTATGACTTTCCTCATTGTGAGCCATGATTTGCCGGCGCTCGAACCGCTGGTCGATCGGGCCATCGCCATCGAACGCGGCACCATGATCGCCGAGGGCACGTTCAGCGAAGTCATGAACGACAAGGCCGTGCAGGCGTCATACTTGGGGAGCGCCTGATGTCATTTCTCGAAATCGAAAACCTGTCGGCCTTTTATGGCAAAGCGCAAGCGCTGACCGATATCTCGATCACTGTTCAACCAGGGGAAATTGTTGCCGTGGTTGGCCCAAACGGGGCCGGTAAGTCGACGTTGCTGGACAGCATCATGGGTTTGGTCAAGACCGAGGGCGACATTCGCTTGCGCGGCCACAGTCTGATTGGCCGAAACCCGTCCGAGATTGTGCGCAGTGGGGTCGGGTACGCACCAGAACGGTTCAACCTGTTTCCCTACATGTCCGTGCGCGACAACCTGATGGTCGGCGCCTTTACCGCGCGCGAAGATATTCAGAGCAACCTGGATATCGTTCACAAGCTTTTCCCACGATTGAAAGAGCGTGAAGGGCAGGAAACATCGACCCAGTCCGGGGGAGAACGGCAGATGGTCTCCTTCGGGCGTGCCCTGATGACCAGCCCGGAACTGCTGTTGATCGACGAGCCGACAATCGGCCTGGCCCCCAAGATCTGTCTGGAAATCGCAGAGGTGATCCGCCAGCTGAATACGGAATACGGCCTGACCGTCGTGATAACCGAACAAAACGCCAATTTTGCCTTGTCTCTGGCGAGCAGGATCTACGTGCTTGAGTCGGGACGCATGCAGACATCAGGAACCGAAGCCGAACTGCGAAATGACAAGCGTTTGCTGGACGCATATTTTGGCGGTCATTGAGCCAAGGCAGCAGATCAGTCAACAGTGGGTTCCATCTGGCGGTGACTCACACGCGGCCCTCACGCCTCAGATCGGAGGCGTACTTTTTAGAACTCTGATTACCCGGAACACCAATCAAGAGTAAAACACCTCGGCCGGAAAACACCCGCCGAGGTGTAAAGTAAACAGCGGTTAAACTGTCGCTCGCACCTACGAAGCGTATACCGGAAAGCTTTTACAAAGCTGCTCAACCCGCGATCTGCTTCTGGCGATCGCATCGTCTTGTTTTCCGGAAACATCGGCTTCGATCAAGTCCGCGATGAGCTCCCCCAACACCGCGAATTCGGCGGTTTTCATCCCCCGTGTCGTCGCGGCCGCTGTTCCCAACCGCAGCCCAACCCATTCAGGTGGGCGTGGGCTATCATTTGGGATGGCGTTTTTGTTGGCGGTAATGTTGGCCTGTTCCAAGATCACCTCGGCTTGTTTTCCCGTCAGCCCCTTGGTGCTTAGATCAAGCAGCACGATATGCGTATCTGTACCACCAGAAACGATCCGAATACCGCGATTTCCAAGGGTTTCTGCCAGCACTTGGGCGTTGGCTTTGACTTGTGCTGCGTAGACCTTGAATTCATCTGATAGTGCCTCGCCGAGGCAGATGGCTTTGGCCGCCAGAACCTGCGTGTGCACCGAGCCCTGAACGCCCGGGAAAACGGCGGATTGCAGGCGTTTGAACCAGTCTTCATTGTTGGTCAAAATCAGCCCCCCACGAGGACCACGTAGGGTTTTGGTTGTCGTGCAGGTCACGATGTCGGCGTGGGGAAACGGGCTGTTGTGGACGCCGCCGGCGACCAGACCAGCGATATGGGCCATATCCACATGGAATCTGGCGCCAACCGATTTGGCGATCTGCCCCATACGGGCAAAATCGATCTCACGCGCATAGGCGGACCCGCCTGCGATAATGAGCTTCGGTTTGATCTCTTCCGCTTGTCGTTGCAAGGCATCATAGTCGATGACCTCGGTTTCTGGATCGACGCCGTAATGATGCGCCTCAAACCACCGGCCCGACAGATTGGCTTTCAAACCATGGCTGAGATGCCCACCGGCCGCCAAATCCAATGAAAGAACCTTGTCACCCGGCTGCAGCAGCAAAAAGAAAACAGCCAGATTGGCTTGGCTGCCCGAGTGCGGTTGCACATTTGCATAGTCGCACCCAAACAACTGTATGGCGCGATCTATCGCTGCCTGTTCGACGACATCGACGAACCTGCCGCCCCCATGAAAACGGTTACCCGGATACCCTTCGAGTGTTTTGTTCGTCATCTCATGCCCCAAGGCATCCAGAACCGCGCGGCTGACAATGTTTTCCGAGGCGATCAGTTCGATTTGATCCTGTTGGCGGGATTTCTCGTGGTGAAGGGCCTTTGCGATCAATGGATCCACATCGGCGACATGGGTGTGGAAATGGGCCGTCATGACGATTGTCCTTTAGCTGACATCACGGGGAACACTGCATGGTCTGCAGCAACATGGCCCGATTATCGGTCGAACACCGTAGACGGCACAAATCAGTATTGCTATTTTTTGACCGTAGAAAAACTCAACCTAAATGATCGATGTCCGTATCTCCTCCTCGTCCAAAAGGGCCGCATCTAAACGCGTTGCGTGCATTTGAAAGTGCGGCGCGCCTGAAAAGTTTTGCCGCGGCGGCCAACGAACTTAGCGTGACACCGGGTGCCATCACGCAACACATCAAGGCGCTGGAAGCATGGGCTGAAAGTGAACTCTTCGTTAGACACAAACGAGGCGTCGAACTGACCCCCTTGGGTGAAGAGTTGCTGCCTGAACTCACGGCGGCGTTTGATATGCTGGGGGGTGCGGTTCAGTCACTTCGCACCAAGGGCACGCCAAACAAGATCCGGATTGCCACGCTCCCTTCGATCGCCCAACTTTGGCTTTCTGAGAAACTGGGTAAACTGCGCAGGATCGCACCGGACATTTCGGTTTCTGTGGTTGCGGTCGAGACGCCGCCCAATCTGGCGCGCGAGCCATATGACGTGTCGATTTTCTTTAAAAGTGGAACGCTGGAGAAAACCGAAACTGCCTTGTTCCAAGATCGTATTTTTCCTGTTTGCACCCCTGAGGCGGCCGCCCGCCTGAACTCTGTTTCCGATCTGGAAAACGAAACGCTCATCCACGATTCCACCTGGGCTGGGGACTGGGAACTCTGGTTGAAGACCTTTCCCGAAATCAGCCGACGCGGCACACGTGGGCCAACCCATTCGCTGTTCAGTGTTGCGCTTGAAGAGGCCTGCAACGGCGCCGGCATCCTGATGGCCCATGAGGCATTGGTGCTGGCCAAGCTGCGCTCTGGTGCGCTGATCGCACCGTTTCCCGAGAAGGTGTCATTGGATCGCAGCCTGGTGATGGATGTGGCGGCACGGTTTCAACGCAACCCTGCAATGCCGAAGCTGCTTCAAGCTATGAGCCAGTAGACCACCACGCAATTGAACTTTTGATCCCAACCCAAGCACCTGCCAGAGGGCAGGGGTCCCTTATCCAAGCGCGGGACTGCCCTCGGTGCATGCAATGCACTCAATTGGGCAACGTCAGGGTCATGCGAAATCCGTCTGGTTGGTTGGACGGCTGAATGTCACCGCCCTGTTTGCGGGCGATGGATCTGGCGATCGACAGGCCCAGGCCAACCGAGCCTTCGACAACAGATCGTGCGGTGTCCAGCCGGGTGAAAGGCGTAAAGATGTCTTCGAACCTGTTTTCGGGCACGCCGGGACCCGCGTCGTCAACCGTGATGCGAACCCGCTGGTTGTCGGCGTCCAGCGTCACCCTGGCCACTGCTCCATATTTGACTGCATTGGCGACCAGGTTTGCAAGAGCGCGCCCGAGGCTGACCTTGCTGCCGTGATAGGGGCAGGTTTTCACCGAGGATGAGAACGTCATTTCATCAACGTCAAGCGCCATGTCCTGCAGCAACTCGACCAGATCGAACTTCTGTTGCGGCTCGGCAGCGATGTCTTGTTTGGCAAACGTCAGAAAGCTCTCGACCATGGTCTGCATGTCATCCAGCGTTTCGATGACTTTTCCTTGTAGTGTAGGGTCTTCGATGAACTCGGCGCGCAGCCGCAGCGATGTGATCGGCGTGCGAAGGTCGTGACTGATGGCGGCCAGCATCGTGGTCCGATCCTTGATGTAGCGCCGGGTTCGGTCCTGCATCGTGTTGAAGGCCTGCATCACGGTGGCCAGCTCTTGTGGGCCGGTCTCCGGCAGCCGCTCGATTTCTTCACCGCGACCGACCTGATTGGCCGCGCGGGACAGTTGCCGCAGCGGACGGGTCAAGCGCCGGGCAACAAGCGCGACCACAACCACCAGCGCGCAGATCGTCAGAACAAAAGACATAAGGACAGGCGCCAGAAGCACCGGAGCCTCGGGCGAGGGCGGGCCATCGGCCGACAGCCAAATGCCATCTTCGTATAGAATGGACACCCGCCAGTAGGGGCATCCGTCGATGTCCAGATCTTGACTGAAGCGGATAAAGCAATTGTCCTCGGCGTCGGTATACCAGAACTTGACCACGTCCCAGAACGTGACCGGCACCTCATCCACCATGATCGTGGCCTCGATGAAATCCTTGAGGCCCAGGAGTTCATCATTCTTTGATTCACTAAGTGGCACCCCGTCTCCCGTTTCTCGAAGAGAGAAAAAGATATCGGGGTTCGAAACAGTCTCAAAAAACTCTTCGCGGGCGTCAGGGCTCATATGCTGGCTGGAGTTGTACACCGACGCGATACGGCCATAGACAAAGGTACGTTCGTACTCATCAACCTTACCATCGGTTTCGATCAGCAAAGTGCCCAGCATCAACACCTGGGTCAGCATGACGACCCCGACCATCAGGAAAAGGAACTGCTGGGTCAGGGTTTGGGGCATCAGCCTCATGGTTTCACCACGTCGCAGGAAAACAGATAGCCCCCGCCCCAAACGGTTTTGATGTACCGGGGTTTTTTGGGGTCGTCCTCGATCTTGCGGCGCAGGCGACTGACCTGATTGTCAATGCTGCGATCAAAGACAGACGCGGTGCGGTTGCTGACGTGGTCCAACAATTGATCCCGCGACATCAGGATCTTCGGATGGCGCAGAAATGTTGTCAAAAGCCGAAACTCGATACTGCTGAGTTCGACAGTCTCACCAGGGTTGGAGGTATGCGAGAGCGTTTGGGTGTTGGTATTGAGCGTCCAGTCGCCAAAGTGGATATCGGCGGCGTCCAATCTGGAATAGGCCCGCGGCAGCGCCTCGACCCGCCGCAACACGCCCTTTATCCGGGCCACCAACTCGCGCGGGTTGAAGGGTTTGGTAACATAATCGTCTGCCCCCATTTCCAGCCCGATGATCTTGTCGGTATCGTCGGATACCGCCGTCAGCAGGATGACGGCCGTGTTCATCGTTTCGCGGATACGGCGGCAGACATCCAGCCCACTTTCACCGGGCATCAGAATGTCCAGCACAACCAGGTCAATCTCTTCACGTTTGAGAACGGCCAGGGCCTCTTGCCCGTTGGCAGCCTGGCTGACGCGAAAGCCGTATTTGCGCAAAAAGTCCGCGAGCGGTTCGCGGATATTGCGGTGATCGTCAACGATCAGCAGATGTTGGGTCGTCATGGGGCGCACCAGAGCATTCAAGTTTCATCGGGTCTACCGCAGCACCGGGCGCGTGCAAATGCCGAGTGTGTAACGAGATGCATCAAGCGCGGCGCCTGATACACTTTGATACAATTTTCCAGTCTGCTGACAAACACCGGCGACAAGCGGCTCATACCTAGGCGGCATGAAGTCATTTTTCCTTTCGACATGTTCGTCTGCCTTGATCCTTGCGGGCTGTGCCGAGTTCTCGCCTCCCCCGGATCGCAATGCGATGTCCGAGCTCTCTCCGCCTGCGCAATTTGTGGCGGCTCAACCCAGTGGCGATGAGCTGGCAGGGGGTCTGTTGGCCTTGTTTGATGATGCCCAGCTGACTGCATTGGTCGAACGCGCCTTGTCCAACAATCACGACGTCCGACTTGCCGCCCAGCAGATGGAACTGGCCGGGTATAACGCGACCATTTCGGGCGCTGCCCTGACCCCGCATCTAACGGGGGGGCTGAACAGTTCGCGAGCCGGGGGCAGTGGACCCACTAGTGGAACGACGCGGCCCTCGCTTGATGTCAGCTGGGAGGTCGACTTGTGGGGACAGCTGCGCGACAGCCGATCCGCTGCCCGCAGTGATGCATTGGCCGAGGCGGAACGGTTCAAGGCTGTGCGCGCCTCAATCGCGGCCCAGGTCATGCAAGGGTGGTTTGAATACGCGCGGTCCGCTCAGGCGATGGCGCTGGAGAAGCAGAGACTGGCAGGGTTGAAACAACGCGAAGAGTTTGTGCGCCGCAACTATCGCGCGGGCGTCGGATCGCTTGAAGATCTGTCGGCAATCCGCCGGGATGTCGCCCTGTCGCAAGACGTGTTGCTGGCCAACCAGGGCACCCGAAACGATGCTGCACGAAGCTTGGATCTGCTGTTGGGGGCATATCCGGACGCGGTTTTGTCGGGTGCTCCGCGCCTGCCGCGGCTGAAATCGACACCACACGCGGGTATTCCGGCCGACATCCTGACCAATCGGCCAGACTTGAAATCCGCCTGGGCGCAGGTTGGGGCAGCAGATCGCCGAATTTCGGTCGCGCAAAAGGATCTGTTGCCCAAGATCAGCCTGACGGGGTCGCTGGGATCAACCACACCCGATTTCTCGGACCTGCTGAGCAGCGCCACGATCTGGACCTTTGCGGGCAACCTGACGGCGCCGATCTTTGACGGCAACCGGCGCCGGACCGAGATACTGGCCTCTCGCAACCGAGCCGATCAGGCATGGATCACCTATCTGCAGACGGCGTTGGTCGCCTTTTCCGAGGTGGAACGTGCCTTGGACCAGGAACAGATGCTGCGTCGGCGTGAGGCCGAACTGCGTCAGGCGGTTACCCATGCACAGACCACGTCCAAGCTGTTTGAGAGCCGGTATCAGGCCGGGTTGGTCAGCATTTTGGAGCTTTTGAACGCACAAAACGCGGTTTTCGATATTCGGTCGCAGGTCTTGTCGGTGCGCGCCGCACGGCTCAGCAACCGGGTCGCCTTGGCGTTGGCCCTCGGGAAAGAGGTTTGAGATGAAACTGATTGTTGCAGCGCTTGCCATGTTGGCTGCCATCGCATTTGTCGTCACGGGAACCGGCCCGGATCCGGCACCTGAAGCCGATCCCGCGGATCAAGCCAAGGTGCCACGGGTCGAGGTGCATGTTCTCCGACGCGCGAGTCGGCAGGATGTGATCACCACCTATGGCCAGGTGCAGCCCCGCTGGCAGATCCGGCTACGAGCCGAAACCAGCGGCCGCATCCTGCGGGTGTCCGACGAGGCCCTTGCCGGTGCTACGGTGCAAAAGGGAGATACGCTTGCGGTGGTCGAGGATACGGCGCAACGGTTGGAACTTGCCAACAAGACAGCCGAGTTGAGCACCGCCCGCAGGGCGCTGGCCGAAGAACAGCAGCGGGCCCGGCTGGCGCGGGACAACTGGGCCGCCGTCGGCTACAAAGATGCGCCTGACCCGCTGGTGCTGCGCGAGCCGCAATTGATCGAGGCGCAGGCGCGACTCGATACCGCCAAGCTGGCGGTAGACCGGGCGCGGTACGTGTTGAACCAGACCCGTATTGTCGCCCCTTTTGACGGTGCGATCTTGTCCCGCTCTGTCGGCCCCGGTGATCTGGTGCAAGTGGGTGATCAGATCGTCGAGATGTATGACACAGCCCATATCGAGGTCCGCTTACCCTTGACCGAGGTTGAACGCGCCCGGCTTGGGGAGCCGGTCGGGGCAGGGGTGAAACTGACCTCGGATATCTCTGGCCAAAGTTGGGCGGGCAGGGTGACGCGGGTGGGCCAACGCGTCGACAGCACCAACCGCTGGATTGATCTGCTCGTTTCGGTCCCCGAGCCGGACGGGTTGTTGCCAGGTCAATTCCTGCGCGCCGAGGTCGACGGGCGCTGGCATGACGGGTTGATCGGCATTCCAAGGGCGTTGATCGCGCGGGATGGGGCCGTTTGGCATGTGGGATTTGACGATCAGCTGCGCCGGATTTCGGTGACCCCGGTGTTTTCCCGAGGGGATTATGTCTTTGTCGAATCTGGTTCGGACACCCCGCCGGTCTTTCGTCTGGCGGTCCCCAGCCGCAGTTTTCTGGAAGGCATGCTGGTGATCCCGGTTCTGATGTCTGATGCCGATACCCTGAGCATGTTCGACGTCGGAGATGGGCAATGAGCGGTGGTCAAGGAACGGGTTGGATCGCCTGGTTTGCGCTCAACCCGGTGGCCGCAAACCTGTTGATGGCGACCATTCTGGTGATGGGACTGGCCACTGGTTTGAACATGCGGACCGAGGGCTTTCCCGCCTCGGACCCGCGCACGGTAACGGTCACAGTCGCCTTTGACGGGGCATCACCAGACGATGTCGAAGAAGGCGCGGCCATCAAGGTCGAACAAGCCCTAAGCGGCGTTGTTGGGATCAAGAAAATCACATCGACCGTGACGGCGAGCGAAGCGGTTGTCAGTGTCCAGAGCATCGACGGCCATCCGCTGAACCAGCTCAAGGACGATATCGAGGCGCGCGTGAACGCCATCACGACTTTTCCGGCACAAGTCGAGCGTACCACTGTGACGGCAGAGCAAGAAGACCGCCATGTCATCAACGTGCAGGTCACCGGCGCGGTGGATCACAGAACCCTCAAGGAAACGGCTCGGCGTATCCGGCAGGATCTGCTGAGCCTGCCGACGATCAGCAAGGTGATCACCGAAGGCGCGCTTGGGTATGAAATCACGGTGGAACTGAGCGAGGACAAGCTGCGGGCTTTCCGGCTGAGCTTTGACGAGGTGGCCCAAGCGATCCAGGGGCGGTCGGTGAACCTGTCGGCGGGGCAATTGAAAACCGAGCGGGGCACATTCAGCCTGCAAAGTCGCAATCAGGCCTACTATGGCGCGGAACTGGAACGCACGGTTATCCGGTCGTCCCCACAAGGCGGGGTGGTCCGACTGGGCGATGTTGCGCGGGTTGTTGACGGCTTTGCCGAAGACCCGCTGATTTCAATGTTCAACGGTCAGCCGTCTATCAAGCTGGACGTGCAGTTGACAGGTAAGGACAGCATCACCGCCGCATCGGACAGCGTCACGGCACATATCGAGTCGTTGCAGAGCACCGGCGCGTTGCCGCAAGGCATCGAAGTGTCGACCTGGTCAGATGAGGCAACCGAAATCCGCGACCGGCTGGCGCTGATGTCCCGCAATGCGCTGATCGGCATGGGGTTGGTCTTTGCCATGTTGGCGCTGTTTCTCAACATCCGGGTTGCGCTGTGGGTGGCCGTTGGAATTCCGATTTCATTTGCCGGAACGCTTTATGTGTTGGGGCCGGTGGGGTTCGACTATTCACTGAACGATCTGACCACCTTTGGCTTTATCATCGTTCTGGGTATCGTCGTCGATGACGCCATCGTCATTGGTGAGAACATATTTACCCACAAGCAAACGGGCGGTGACGGGGTCGCTGCGGCGATCAATGGCGCGCAAGAGGTGGCGACGCCCGCAACTTTTGGAGTGCTGACCACCGTTGCAGCCTTTCTGCCTTTGACCATGATCAGCGGGGATTTTGGAGGCCCGTTCAAGATCATTGCGATTGTCGTGATCGTCTGCCTGTTGTTTTCGCTGGTGGAATCCAAGCTGATCCTGCCGTCCCACCTGGCGCATGTGACCCTGACGGAGCAAAGGCCCACCGGATGGGTTGCGCGCGGCTGGACTGGATTGCAAAACCGGATCGAGGCTGGCCTGAACTTTGTCATCGAGCGTATCTACAAGCCAATTCTGCACATCGCGGTGTCCAACCTTCTGGCCTCGGTTCTGTTGTCGCTGGCGGTGCTTACCACGGCTTTAGGGTTGGTCACGCGGGGCGTTGTCCCGACGCAATTCTTTCCCGAGCGCGACAGTTCGACCGTCTATGTCACCGCGACGCTCGACAGCGGTGCGCCTGTGGCAACCACACGGGCAGTGGCCGAGATGATCGAGGCCAGTCTGGTTCAGACCGGCGCACTGTTTCAGGACCGTCATGGCCTGGCGCAGAACCCGATCCAGAACCGCTATGTCTCTTCTTCGAAAACCGATGAGGTCACCCTGACCGTGCAACTGCCCAATAGCGCGGGTCGCAGCTTTTCAGCTGCGGACTTCATTGCCGGCTGGCGGGCGGCCACGGGCGGGCATCCGGCTATCAAGCAGGTGAATTATTTCACCGATGACGAAGACTTCGATGATCTGCGGATCGAACTGACGAATGCAGATGCCGATCGAAACGTCGAGGCCATGAAGCAGGTGGTCGACGCCCTTCGGGGTCTGGGTGGCGTGCACGACATTCGGACAAACCTGGACGACAGCGTCACCGAATTGACCTTTGAAATCCTGCCTTTGGGCGAACGGCTGGGGGTCACCAACCTGAGCCTGATCACGCAACTGCGCAACAGCGTCTACGGGTTCGAGGCGCAAAAGATCCAGCGTGGCGAAGATGAGGTCAGCCTGCGCGTGCGCGTACCACGGGACGCCCGTGATACGCGCGCCGATCTGGATCGGGTTCGGGTGGCGACCGCTTCGGGTGGGAGCGTGCCGGTCACAAGTGTGGCCAGTGTAACCGCACGGGAAACGCAAGCTGAATTCGAGCGGATCGACGGGCGGCGTGTCCTGACGCTCACCGCGCGGATCGATGAAGAAGTCACCAGCTCGCAAGCAGTGTTGGCACATCTTGAAACGGGGGTGTTTTCGGATCTGAAGGCGACGGTTCCGGGGCAAGTTCTGACCATTGCTGGTGAAGCGGAACAAGAAAGCGAAGCAACGGGGCAGCTGATTGCCGGGTTCGCCCTTGCCGTAATGTTGATCTATGCGCTGCTGGCAATTCCGCTGCGTTCTTATCTGGATCCCTTGGTGATCATGTGCGCCATTCCCTTTGGCATCGTGGGCGCCATCCTGGGGCATTGGATCATCGGCATTCCAATCTCGCTGCTCTCATTCTTCGGCATCTTGGCCTTAAGCGGCGTAGTGGTGAACGATGCCTTGGTCCTGACAAGCCGCTACCGCGCGAAACGAGACGAGGGGGAGGATTATGTCACGGCCATCCTGCATGCAGGGCCATCCCGCTTCCGGGCGATCCTGTTGACCTCGGTCACGACATTCGCCGGTCTCGCGCCGCTCGTTTGGGAAACCTCGGAGCAAGCTCAGATCCTGATCCCGATGGCGGTGTCGCTGGCCTTTGGTCTGCTCTTTGCCACGATGATTACGCTGTTGATCGTGCCGGTGATGTTGGGCGTGCGCGAACGTTTTGTGCCTGCGCGAACCATCCAACCGGCGACAAAGCTGGCACGATGACAAACTATTACAAATTTGCCTCTGAACGACAAACTTTGCAGACACCTGCGCCGCATGTTGTCCCTCAACCACTCTGACTGTTGAGGAAAAACATGACCTTATCATCACTCGCCCGTCTGGCTTTGGCGGCGGCGGTTGCGACCGTTTTTGTATCAGTTGCCGCCGTGGCGCAGCCCTTTGACGGACCGGACGGCGAAGACGACGGCGGCGATTGGGACTTTTTCGTTGGCGCTGGTGTCTCTTATGAGCCGGAATACGAGGGATCGGACAAGTACAAGACCGAAGCTCTGCCAGGTTTTCAGGCGGTTTGGCGGGACCGGTTCCTGATTTCGCCCCAGGGGATCGGCGCCTTTATCGTCAACCAGGAACGTCTGCGCGTTTCCGCGTCGATCGGGTACGGCGGCGGGCGCAAACAAAAGGACAGCGTCTATCTGGACGGCCTCGGCGACATCAAGGATGGCGCCGCCTTCAACCTTGGTGCCCAGTATGATCTGGGCGGCCTCATCGCAACGGCCGATGTCACCAAATTCGGCGCAGGCTCCAAGGGCACGCTGGTTTCCCTTGGTCTGCAAAGTGAGGTGCCCTTTGGCGTCGTGCGTGGACTTGTGGTGCCGACCGGTCAGAACCCGAGAGACGCATTCAATGATCGCAGCCTCATTCTGACCGGCGGTATCTCGGTTGATTGGGCTGACGAAAACTACAATCAGGCATTCTTTGGCGTCACACCGACGCAATCCGCAGCGTCGGGCCTGGGGCAATATTCGGCAGGGTCCGGTGCAAAATCGGTCAATGCCGAAATCGGCTTTGCCAAACCCTTGGGCGAGAATTGGGGTTTGACCGGGGCGGTAACCTATTCGCATCTGCTGGGCGATGCGGCCGACAGCCCGATCGTGAAATCCCAAGACAGTTTTTCGGCGTCGCTTTTTGTAGGTTTCAATTTCTGAATTCGCTCCAGAGAGAGGACTATCCTGGGTGGGCCCACTGGGGACCTCCAGAAGACCCCTCGTTCCCACCACCACTCACCTCTGGAGTGAGAGGCCGACCCCCTTGGCAGGTTTCATAACTTGGGGGTCGGCCACATTTACTACCGGGCACGAGGGCGTCATGGACTAATCTATGGGCGCGATGATGGCGCAAGCGGCGCGCGCAGCTCTTGTAAACCACCAGTTTGAACAGGGTGTGCAGTAGTTGCTCGAGGACGGCGTTTCGAACCAAAGGTCATCGCCCTGTGTGGCGCTCGGATGTGGCTTACGAACAGCAAAGAAGCCGAAACAGCTGCTTACGCCATCGTGACAAGGGCAGGGGGTTGCTCAGACAAGAAGGTGCACTCCGAATTTTCGCCAAGCGAGAAAAACAGAATGGCTGGATTGGATATCTTCCTATCCGCAATAACGTCGACCAGTTCGAGCGCACAACACTGAGCAGTCTTTTGACGCCGTGTTTCGGCATGGGACACGATGTCCACAACTGTTCTGTGGGCAAGACCTGCGCTTTCAAGAAGATCAACGATGTCGCGGGCTTTCGAAACGCCCATGTAAACGGCGACCCGAGCACCACTTGCCATCAGCTGCACCCAGTCTGGCGGCGTGGAATGATCCGCCTTATGCGCGGTGGTCAGGACCAATGTATCATTGCGACCTCGCTTGGTCAGAAAAGTTCCGGTTGCAGCCGCCGCTGCACTGGCGGCTGTTACGCCGGGAACGATTTCCACTTCAATTCCCTCAGCCTGCAATGCCTCGGCCTCTTCAGCGCCACGTGCAAACACACCGGGGTCGCCGCACTTCAGACGCACCACCCGTTCGCCGCGTTTGGCGGCGGCAACAAGAAAGGCGTTTATCTTCTCTTGCGACCAGCTGTGGCAGCCCGGTGCTTTGCCCACATAGACCCGTTTGGCATCGCGCCGAGCCAAGTCCAGCAGGTCAGGGTCAATCAGGCGATCATAGAAAATCACGTCAGCGTCTTGTAGCCGCTGCGCGCCCCGCAAAGTGATCAGATCACGGGTGCCGGGACCAGCTCCGACCAAAGCCACCCGAGCAGGTCGAGCTGCGCCACTGTCAGGCACCCGGCGAGAGGTCGCGTTTGACGGCATCGGAAAGAGTTTCATCAGCGAATTTCCTTGTTACGCCGCCGACCTGACACTGCGACAAGCCCAAAGATCATGTGCGGCCTCGCGGGCCTTATCCGCGTCCAGGCCACACGTCATAAGCGCCAAGGTGGCGGTTCCTATCACGCAGGCAGAGGCAAACGGATCGTCCTGTTCGCCGTGCCAGAGCGCCGCCAGACAAACCGGGTGCAGGGTTGGTTCGTGCAAGCGTCGCGACGCGTCGATCAGCTCTGGAACGACGGTTTCAAATCGCGTGCCTTTTCGCAGTCCCATAAGGGTCAGGGCCTTGCCAGGATGGCGCTCGAACTCGCCCCCGCCGCCCTTGATGACCGACAATGACGGCTGGCCAAGGATATCTGCCGCGTCGCTTTGCAGATCACGATAAGAGGGATGAAAGACACCCTGAACCATGGCAGGGGCGTCAGCTGGGTTGAGCATGCGCAGCACGGTGTTGAGGCACGAGCGCAGACCCAGATCATCACGCAACCGTAGCAGGTCAAGCGCAGGCACGTGCAGGGTTTCGGCCGCAACATAGGCGATTGCATCACGTTGTAGCAAAGCCTTGGCCTCGGCCGGAGTATGCGCCCGGGCGATACCAAGATCGGCCAGCCCTGCCCGAACCGACGCCACCGCCTGCTGATGCGAATTCCAGCCATGCAACAAAACCGGATATCCCGCCAAAGCCACCAGCTTTGCTGCCAACAGGAACAGCGGGGCACCACGTGTCCGACCCGCTGCGTATGAGGGCCAATCCAGTGCCACCGGCAGCCCGGTCCAATCCTGCACGCCGACACGCAACGCGTCGGTGAAGCCTGCGATTTCAGGCGCTGTTTCGCCCCGGTAGCGCATCAACATCAACAGCGCTCCAACGGCCTCAGGGGCGGCTTTTTTGCTCAGGATGATCTCCATCGCATCGCGCGCTTCTTCTCGGCTCAACGACCGGGATCGACCCGGTCCGCGCCCGAGAGTTCGGATATGCGTGGCCAGGCTCATTCCGCGGCCACCGGCTTGGCGATCGCGGCGATCAGAGAAGCCAATTCCGGCTTGCAAGAGCCGCAATTGGTGCCGGCACCGGTGCGCTGACAAAGCTCTGGGACAGTCTGCGCCCCATTGGCGATTTCCGCGCGCAACGTGTTGATCCCGACATCGAAGCAAGCACAGACCGTTGCGCCGGGATCAGGTTGATCCGCCCCGGCACGACCAGCCAGAGCCGCCAGGGCCGAGATGTCCTTGCCCAAAAGCCCGGACACATGGGTTCGAGCAACTGCAACCGGCTGTTTGGCTGCAAAAAACAGCGCCTCAATGCGACCCGCTTGATGCAGCGCCACGCGGATCAAACCGGTGGCGTGATCCTCCAGCAATGCCGCGTCACCTTGAGAGCACCCGGTGATGATGCGCGCCATGGCCTGCCAATCCTCAGGTGGGGTCGGATCCGCCAGTTCGGCGCGCCAACCTTGGGGGCTTGGGGCGATCGCCGCGTAGGCCGTGGCCGGCGACAGAGGCTTGAGTGAGACGGCAAAGCCGAACCAGGCCATGTCCGCCCGCTTTACACTCACGGCACCATCCTTGCTGGCGGGTTGGCCCGACACCGGATCTGTTGTGGGCGCAACCAGCGGATTGACCCGCCCCGCGTGGCAGGTTTGTGCGGTCCAATGCATTGGGACAAAGATCGATCCCTTGCGAGCATTGGATGAGATCAGAACCCGCAACAGGGCTTTGCCTTGTTCCGTCGCAACCTCGGCAAGGTCGGCGTCGCGCAACCCATGCGCCATCGAGTCTTCGGGGTGAATTTCCACAAAGGGTTCGGCAAGATGCGCTGACAGCCGAGAGCTACGACCCGTGCGGGTCATGGTGTGCCATTGATCGCGAATGCGGCCGGTGTTGAGTGTCAGCTCTGACCGGACCACAGGGGCTGGCTGCTCGACCGGAACCATCCTGGCTTTGCCGTTGTCATGATAGAAACCGCCGTCGCCGAAAAAGCGGCCGCCTTTGGCACCTGGGTGCGGTACAGGCCAGCGCACAGGCTGCAAATTGTCATAGTCCAGATCGCTGAGAGCGGCCAAACCGCTTATGTCAAAGTCACGTCCAAACCGTTTGGCTAGCCCGGAAAGGGCAGCGTGCTCGCGAAAAATCTGAGCTTCGTTCTGGTAGTCAAATCCGGTGAAGCCCATACGACTTGCCACATCAGAAATGATATCCCAATCCGGGCGCGCCTCGCCGGGCGCCGAAAGAAACGGCCGCTGACGCGAGATCATGCGTTCAGAGTTTGTTACGGTACCGGATTTCTCACCCCATCCCGCCGCCGGCAAAAGCACATGTGCCAGATCGCCCGTATCGGTGCGTTCAAGGATGTCACTCACCACGACAAACGGCACGTTGGCAATTGCATCCGCCACACGATTTGCATCCGGAACCGAGACTGCGGGATTGGTAGACATGACCCAGAGCGCCTTGATCTTGCCTTCACTGCAAGCCTGGAACAGGTCGATGGCCTTCAAACCTGGTTCAGAGCAGATTGTCGGGCTTTGCCAACTGTCCTGCACGGCGACCCGATGGTCAGGGTTTTCGATATCAAGATGGCAGGCGAGCATATTGGCCAGCCCGCCCACCTCGCGGCCGCCCATGGCGTTGGGTTGGCCGGTGACAGAAAAGGGGCCCATGCCCGGGCGTCCAATTCGACCGGTGATCAGGTGACAATTGAGGATGGCGTTGACTTTGTCCGTGCCACACGCCGACTGATTTACACCCTGAGAATAGACGGTAACGACGTTCTCTGTTCGTGCAAACAGCCGAAAGAACTCGGCGATCTGGTCTGGATCAACTCCGGTCGCGTCCAGGGATGATCTGCGCGCGGCACTCAATGTCGCCGCAAATCCGTCCACATGGGCTGCGACGTATTCTGTGTCGACACAGCCGACATCCACCAGATGCGCCAGCAGTCGATTGAACAGCGCCACGTCACCGTCGCTTTGCACAGGAATGTGCAAATCCGCGATGTCGCAGGTGGCGGTACGGCGCGGGTCGATGACCACGACCCGCATTTGCGGACGCCGCGCTTTTTCCGCCAGCAGCCGCTGGTACAGAACCGGGTGACACCAGGCCAGGTTGGTCCCGACCAACACAACAAGGTCAGCCTGTTCCCAATCCTCATAGATGCCGGGGACGGTATCAGTACCAAATGCACGCTTGTGCCCCGCAACAGACGAGGCCATGCACAGCCGTGAATTGGTGTCGATGTTAGCAGCGCCAATGTAGCCTTTCATCAGCTTGTTGGCGACGTAATAGTCCTCGGTCAGCAACTGGCCCGAGGCATAGAAGGCAACGCTTTCGGGACCGTGTTCTTCGATCGCAGCACGGAACTTGTCGGCCACCAGATCAAGGGCCTGGTTCCAGGTGGCATCAATGCCCTGAATGCGAGGGCGCAACAGGCGACCATCCAGCCCGATGGTTTCCCCAAGCGCCGAGCCCTTGGAGCAGAGCTTGCCAAAGTTGGACGGGTGGTTCGGGTCGCCCAGGATCTCACCGTCCGGGCTGGCCAAGACGCCACATCCGACCCCGCAATAGGGGCAAGTGGTGCAGATCCGGGTCATGCCGTGACCCTTGCAGCACCCAGAACCTCGCGGGTCAAAAGAATGCGTCCATCCTGCAGGCACAGGTCCCAAACCCGCAAATGACCTTCATCTGCCCCTTGGGCCGCACCGGACCTTAGGTCGAACACCCAATTTCGCATCGGATCGGTCACACAAGTTCCGTGCTGAATGCCGTTAGACAGCGGGCCGGCTTTCCCCGGCAGCCACTCATCAATGGCAAAGACCTGGTCGTCGGCGGTCCGAAACACGGCGATCTCTCCCTCTGGGGTACGGACAACGCGGGCGCCCCGCTGCGGGATGTCTTCGAGGGCACCGATATCTATGAACTGGCTCATGGCTGTTTCACTTTGCATAGGATTATTCCGCAGCCACCGGCAGATCGGTCAGATCTGCCAAAGGTGTGAACTCGTGGGCGTCTTTGCCCTTGATGGCGCGTTCCGCCCAGGGATCGACCTGAAAAAACTGCTGGGAGTAGTGGAACCTGTCGGCAAGTGCCTTGCGGTTCAGGGGGTTCTCGACAATCTGGTCCTTGACCCAGTCCAGGCCAACCTTGTTGATCCACTTGTAGGGGCGGTGCAGATATTGCGCGCCCTCACGGTAGAGTTGATAGAACGCACAGGAATATTCCAGGGCTTCGTCTTCGGTGGCAACCTGGGCCAAAAGCTGTGCTTCCAACAGATCAAGGCCCGCCGCGCCGCCAACTAGAATCTGATATCCGCTGTCGACACAAACGATCCCAAGATCCTTGCAGGTTGCTTCGGCGCAGTTTCGGGGACAGCCGGTCACCGCCAGCTTGAATTTATGTGGAGACCAGGCACCCCACATCCGCTCTTCGAGCTTGATGCCAAGTCCGGTGCTGTCCTGAGTGCCAAAGCGACAATGATCTGTGCCCACACAGGTTTTGACCGTGCGCAGACCTTTGGCATAGGCCTGGCCCGACATCATGCCGGCCTGACCAAGATCATACCAGATCGCAGGAAGGTCCTCTTTCTTGATCCCAAGCAGGTCGATGCGCTGACCGCCCGTGATCTTGACCGTCGGCACGTTGAACTTGTCCGCTGCATCCGCGATCGCACGAAGCTCGTTTGGCGTGGTGATGCCGCCCAGCATGCGCGGGACAACCGAATATGTGCCGTCTTTCTGGATGTTGGCATGCACACGCTCGTTGATGAAGCGGCTCTTGCCGTCGTCGGCGTATTCACCTGGCCAGGCGCAAACAAGGTAATAGTTCAGCGCCGGGCGACACACATGGCAGCCATCCGGCGTCGACCAGTTCATCTCTTGCATCGCCTGAGGCATCGATTTCATTTTGCCCGCAACGATCAGTTTGCGCACTTCGTCGTGGCTGAGATCGGTGCATTTGCAGACCGTTTCCTTTTCGGGCATGGCAAAATCGTCACCAAGCGTGACAGACAGAAGCTGTTCGACCAGCCCGCTGCATCCCCCGCACGAGGACGCCGCCTTGGACGTGGCCTTGACCGCATCCAATGTATGGGCGCCCGCCTGAATGGCGGCGACCACGTCGCTTTTTGATACGCCGTTGCAACCGCAGATTTCTGCGTCATCCGGTAAGGCTGCAACGGCTGCCATAGGGTCCAGGGGCGCGCCCCCCTGGAACGATGGCCCAAACATCAAGGTTTCGCGCATCTCCGAGATGTCTTCGCCATCCTTTATGAGCCCAAAGAACCAGTTGCTGTCGCTGGTGTCCCCATAAAATACGGCCCCGACAAGCTTGTTGCCCTCGATCACCAGCCGCTTGTAAACGCCCCGCGCAGGATCACGGAAAACGATGTCTTCGCGCCCCTCGCCATCGGAAAAATCCCCGGCCGAAAACAGATCACAGCCCGTCACCTTGAGCTTTGTCGAAACCTCTTTCTGGACAAACGTCGCCGGTTCCCCGATCAGCGTCTTGGCCAAAACCTTTGCCTGTTCGTAAAGCGGCGCCACAAGTCCAAAGACCGCGCCGTCATGTTCGACACATTCGCCAAGCGACAGAATATCAGCGTCTGAAGTGATCATCTGGTCATCCACATGGATGCCTTTGCCCACCGCCAGCCCCGCACTTTGGGCCAAGGCCACATTCGGACGAATACCAACGGCCATCACCAAAAGGTCACACGGCAATTCCGTACCGTCATCCAGCAACAGCGCCCGAACGTGACCATCGTCGCCAACAATCTCCTTGGAGTTGGCGGAACACATCACCTTGATGCCACGATCTGTCAGAGCCTTGCGCAGCAGATACCCGGCGGCCTCGTCCAGCTGGCGTTCCATCAAATGACCCATGATATGGACCACGGTGACATCCACGCCGCGCGCTTTGAGCCCGGCTGCGGCCTCCAGTCCCAGTAGACCTCCGCCGATCACCACAGCCTTTGCATCGGGTTTCGAGCCGAGCGCAATCATCCGCTCGGTGTCTTCGAGATCGCGATAGGCGATGACACCGTCAAGGTCATGACCTGGTAACGGGATAACGAACGGATTGGACCCGGTTGCAATCACCAGCTTGTCGTAGGGCAAAACATCACCGGTCTCCGATGTTACGGTTTTTGCCGCCTTGTCGATTTCCGCGACCTTCTCGCCAAACCGGCAATTGACGCCCTGCGTCTCGTACCATTCTGCCGAATGGGTGATGATCTCTTCATATGACTTTTCGCCGGACAGGACCGGAGACAGCATCAAGCGATTGTAGTTGCCGCGCGGTTCCGCGTTGAACAGCGTCACATTCCAACTGTCGCCATCCTGATCCATCACCTCTTCGAGCGCGCGGCCCGAGGCCATGCCAGCGCCGATGATTATTAGGTTTTTCTTCATGGGTCTCACTCCGCGGCAATGGCCTTGGCCGATTTCGGCTTGGGCTTTGCGCCGTGTTCATATTCCTCAAGGAAATCCAGAACGTCCTGGCGATAGGCGTAATAGTCGGGATGCTCGAGCAGGGCTTTGCGACTGCGTGGACGCGGCAGGTCAACGTCCACGATCTTGCCAATCGTGGCCTGTGGTCCGTTGGTCATCATGACGACGCGATCGGCCAAAAGGATCGCTTCGTCTACATCGTGCGTTACGCATATCGCCGTAACCTTGGTGCGATCCCAAACTTCCATCAGAACCTCTTGCAGCTCCCAGCGGGTCAGGCTGTCGAGCATGCCGAAAGGTTCGTCCAGCAGCAGCAGTTTGGGAGACAGAGCAAATGCACGGGCGATGCCCACACGCTGCTTCATGCCGTTCGACATCGAGCTGGCCTCTTTGTCCATGCTGTCGGCCAGGCCGACCCGCTCGAGGTAGTATTCCACCACGTCCTGGCGTTCAGCCTGAGAGGCGCGGGGATAGACCTTGTCGACCCCGATCGCGACGTTTTCCTTGGCGGTGAGCCAGGGGAACAGATTGGGTGACTGAAACACAACGGCGCGTTCCGGATCAGCACCAACGACCCCCCGGCCATCCAGGTTGATGACGCCTTTGGACACGTCATTCAAACCTGCTGCCATGGTCAGAACTGTCGACTTACCACAGCCCGAGTGACCGATCAGCGAAATGAACTCGCCCTTGTCCACCTTCAGGTCGAAGTCTTCGACCACCGTAAGCGGTCCCTTTGGGGTCGGATAGATCTTGTGAAGCTGCGAAAACTCCAGATACCTGTCGATCCGCTGGCTCTGCTTGGCCTTCACATCGGCCTGCGCCTTTGGGATGTTGTGGATCGCCGTCACGTTCGGCAGGCTGCGCGACCCTTCGACCTTGGCTTCGATGCCTACGGTCATCAGGTGTTTCGTAATCTCGGCCCGCAGTTTCTTGAAACCCTCATGATGGTTCATATCGCCCCGATCGCGCGGACGAGGGATCGAAACCGCAAACTGCTCACCCAGAGTCCCGTCGGGATTGAGGGCGATGATCCGGTCCGCCAGAAGTATCGCCTCGTCCACATCATTGGTGATGAGAACGCAGGTCTTTTTGTCGGCATCCCAAATACGTTCGATCTCATCCGCCAGATTGGCACGGGTCAGCGCATCAAGTGCTGAAAGCGGCTCGTCCAGCAACAGAATTTCCGGATCCATGGCCAATGCACGGGCCACGTTCACCCGCTGGCGCATCCCACCAGACAGTTCGGCCGGGCGTCGTGTGGCGGCATGGGAAAGCCCCACCATTTTGACGTAATGTGCCACCTTGTCGGCCCGGCTTGCCTTGGTCAGATTTGGGAACATCGTGTCCACTGCCAGGCTCACGTTGCCGTTGACGGTCAACCACGGCATCAGCGAATAGTTCTGAAAGATCACCCCACGCTCGGGGCCCGGGCCGGTGATGGGTGATCCCCGATAGGTGATCTTGCCCTTGGTCGGCGTTTCAAGGCCCGCCATCAGGTTGATCAATGTTGTCTTGCCCGTGCCCGAGAAGCCGAGGAGCACGAGAAACTCGCCCTCTTCGACCTTCAGGTTGATATCTTTCAGCACATCGGTGCGTTTTGCACCTTCGCCAAAGCTCTTTGAGACGTTTTCGAATTCAAGAACAGCCATGGCGATCACCGGTTGTTGGAAAAGGTGAAGAGCGACTGGATGGCGAACATCAGGCGATCCAGCAGAAAGCCGATGATGCCGATGGTGAAAACTGCCACCATGATCTTGGCCAGCGATTGCGAAGACCCATTCTGGAATTCATCCCATACGAATTTTCCAAGACCGGGGTTCTGCGCCAGCATTTCGGCAGCGATCAGAACCATCCAGCCGACACCAAGCGACAGGCGGAGACCGGTAAAGATCAGGGGCAGGGCCGAGGGAAGAACCAGTTTTGTGATCTTGGTCCAGGTGCCCATTTTCAGAACCTTGGAGACAGACACCAGATCCTTGTCGATCGACGAAACACCCAAGGATGTGTTGATCAGCGTCGGCCACAGCGAACACAGCGTCACGGTGATCGCCGAGTTCAGAAAGCTCTTCGAAAACATGCCGTCATTGGTCACGTAAACTGCCGAAACCACCATGGTGACAATCGGCAGCCATGCCAATGGGCTCACGGGTTTGAAGATTTGGATCAAAGGATTCATGGCTGCGTTTGCGGTAGGGGACAGCCCGCCAAGAATCCCCAGCGGGATCGCAATGGCCGACCCGATCAGAAACCCGAAGAAAACGGTTTTGATCGAGGTCCAGATCTGGTCGTAGTAGGTTGGCTTGCCAGTATAGACCCGCTCCTTAACCTTGTCCTCTTTTCCCACGGCGATCAGCTTGGCGTTGCGCTGCTCCTGACGCTCATAAAAGGCGGCTTCCTTGTCGCGCTCGCGCAAGTGATCGGCATGCAGGTTCTCCACCTGCTCCCAAACCTGCGTTGGGCCGGGAATGGCCCCCAACGACGTTTGCACGGTCGGAGCCAACGACGCCCAGACAAAAAGAAACCCTGCAATGGCCAAGAGAGGCACACCAAGAAGGCGCCAGATTTCTTTGACCTGGGCTTGTGGGTTGTCCCCGGCCGCGGCCTTGAGAACGGGTGTGAGCCAGGACAACCCAAGAACCTGGAACCAGGCGTCTGCCCTGTTGATACGGGTGAAAAGCCGCTCTTTACGGGCCTCTTTGGCCTCTGATCGGCTCAGTGCTTCGGGATCAATTGCGGTCATGTGCTGTCCATTCAAATCTGTAGGGCACTTTCATGGGATGGTGGGCGGGGCGACGCGTCAGCGAGCGTCGACCCACCATCACATCACCCCTGCACTTCGTTGCCGACGACTGTCTGGTCGCCCTTCAGGCCGATAGGCAGGCTGTCGAGGTATGCGTTGGGGGATTTGCCGTCATAGCCGATGCCGTCGATGATATCTTCGGCAGGCGTCGGTGCCTTGTACCCGTCCGATGCAAAGTCAAACATATCTTCCGTGGCCAGCCCGTCGTCGATCAGCGACTTGGCGGCCTCAAGATAGATTGCAGGTTTGTAGACCGACTTTGCGACCTCGTCATACCAGCTGTCTGATTTTGCTTCGGTGATCTGGCCCCAACGGCGCATCTGGGTCAGGTACCAGACTGCGTCCGAATAATAGGGGTAGGTGGCGTTGTAGCGGAAAAAGACGTTGAAATCCGGAACCGCGCGCTTGTCCCCTTTTTCATATTCAAAGGTGCCGGTCATAGAATTGGCGATCACCTCATAATCGGCGCCGACATATTCCGACCGGCTGAGGATTTCGACAGCTTCAGGGCGATTGGCATTGTCGTTTTCGTCCAACCAAATTGCCGCCCGGATCAACGCTTTGGTGATGGCGATGGTGGTGTTTGGGTTCTCCTGCTGAAACTCAGCCGACAAGCCAAAGACCTTTTCGGGGTTGTTTTTCCAAAGCTCATAGTCGGTGATCACCGGGACGCCGATACCTTTGAACACGGCCTGTTGGTTCCATGGTTCCCCAACGCAATAACCGTGGATGGTGCCGGCCTCCATCGTGGCGGGCATCTGCGGGGGCGGCGTCACAGAAAGCAGAACATCAGCCCCAATCTGACCGGTGATGTTCTCTTCCGAATAGAAACCCGGCTCCAATCCCCCAGCAGCGAGCCAATAGCGCAGTTCGTAGTTATGGGTCGAAACCGGAAACACCATCCCCATGTTGAACGGCTTGCCCTGATCCTTGTAGGCCTCGACAACCGGCTTCAGCGAGGCGGCCGAGATCGGGTGGATTGGTTTGCCGTCTGCATCATGCGGGATGTGCGGCTTCATCTGCTCCCAGATTTCATTCGACACGGTGATGCCGTTGCCATTCAGGTCCATCGAAAACGGGGTGATGATATGCGCCTCGGTGCCAAAGCCGATGGTGGCAGCAAGCGGCTGACCGGCCAACATATGGGCACCATCCAGTTGACCGTCGATCACACCGTCCAGAAGCACCTTCCAATTTGCTTGCGCCTCAAGAGTGACAAACAGGCCCTCGTCTTCGAAATAGCCCTTTTCATAAGCCACCGCCAACGGCGCCATATCGGTGAGTTTGATGAAGCCAAATTTCAGTTCGTCTTTTTCAACATCCAACATTTCCGCCCAGGCCGGGGTGGTAAGAGCCGTAGTTGCGACCAAAGCCAAGCGTGCCAATTTCTTCATGGGTTCAATCCTTGTCCTGCGGGGCAGGGCCCCGTTGACCAAAAAAAAACCGCCCAGTTCAGAAGGCACCTCTCGGAGGAGAGAGGGAGTGCCAGTGAACTGAGCGGCGTTGCTCGTGTCTTTCCCCGTCCGTGGGGAAGAAACCCAAGACGTCTTTGCCTTGGCGTTGGGGTTAGATTAACGAATCTCGCTGCATCGCGGCATCACAATAAGGCATATTTGCAATGACTTTTTTACCTTTTGCTGCACTTGCACAAATATCGGGCACTAATCTTCATCCGGGTCGAAAATCGCGCCATCAAAAAAGTAATCCGGCTGCAGAATCAGCCCGCCCCGGGTCGACGCAACGGCGGTGGGATGCATTAAAGCGCCTTCTTGCTTGTCAGATGCTCCAGGCAGGTCGATGCCAATAGCGCCCATAACCTCACGATAAAGATCGCTGCGAAACACACGCCGCGCATGTGCAAGCGCCGGTTCAAGCTCAAGCCCGTGCCGATGCGCGAGATTGCTGCCAATCCATTGCGCCTGTGACCGCCACGGAAAGTTCGCAGCACCAGTGTTGAAATGAAGAAAGCCGGGGACTTCTGTGCCAAAAGACCGTGCCTGCGCCAAAAGATGCCCCTTCATCGCGCGCTCGATCACATCTGCGGGCAGGCCCAGATACTCCTGCCGCGCCAGAATGTCGGTCGCAATGACGCGATTGCCCGGATCCTGGAGCCAGCGACCTGCATGATAGACCGCGCGCATCAGGGCCCCAATCAGATCGGGGTTGTCCTCGATCCAATCCCCGCGCGCTGCCAGAACCTTTTCAGGGCTAAAGGCCCAGATCGACCGCCCTGCAAGGATCAATTCGCCGGCTTCGGCATCAACCGCGCGCGATCCCCAGGGCTCTCCGACACAAAACGCATCGACCTCGCCTGATTTCAGGGCCTCGCTCATCATTGGTGGCGGAACCGAATGAACCTCGATCTGCAGATCGCGGCCACGCAGCCAATACTCCACCAGTTCGCGATGCATCGAGAACGGAAACGGGACACCAATACGGATCGGCCCCTGTACCGCCTGTTCCAGCGCGTCGGCCACGGCGTCGGCATCTTCCAGGTCCCGTTTCCAGCCCTTTGCCCGCAGTTGTGCGATCAGGGTGTTGCTGGCCGCCAAAACGTTTCCATTCACCGACAACACCATTACAGCATGTATGTCGGCCTTTACCCCCCCAAGTCCCAGCGACATGGCAATAGGCATGGGTGACAGCATGTGCGCGGCCTCAAGATGCCTCATCGCCAGCATGTCTCTCAGGGCCGACCAAGAGGGTTGCTTCAAAAGCTCCAGAACGACCCCTTCCTTGGCCGCAAAGCCAAGCTCGCGCGCGATCACAAGTGGGGCGGCGTCGACCAACGGGACAAAACCGCAGTGCAGAACCGGCCGGGTCATCGCAACAGCTCCGAGGCCGTCACCAAGGCCTGCGCAACATCTATCAACCGTTTGCCCTGATCCATCGCGGCTTTGCGCATCAGGCGATAGGCTTCATCTTCGGACAGCCCTTTGGCCTGAATCAGCAGGCCCTTGGCCCGATCAATCGTCTTACGTTCCGCCAGCGCCTTTTTGGCGGCCTCCAACTCGGACTGCATCTGAGTCATCATCCGGAACCGGGCGATCGCAGTCTCCAGAACCGGCCGAATACGCTCTCCAGACAAACCGCCGACAACATAGGCGCTGACCCCGGCTTGAATAGCGGCCGTCGACAACTCGGGATCGCTTTCGTCGACAAACATCGCCACCGGTCTCTGTCGCGCGCCCGAGGCTTCGCTCAGGGTTTCCAAAGTGTCACGACGGGGGTTTGCAAGGTCGATCAGAACCAGATCAGGTTCAGTTGACGCCAGTGTCTGGGTCAAGGACGCATCATCAGCGATTACGGTCACATCTGCCCAGCCCCCTTGGTGCAGGGCGTCTGTGATCTCTTTGGCGCGCGTGGCGTCTTTTTCGACAACACATATTTTAAGCGGATTTGGCATAGGCTCCGCGTACCAAGCCGTTGTCGAAATGTTGCACTGCAGCGTAGGAAAAAGCCTGGATCGCGCCCGATAGCCTTTTTTTCCACCGCTGGCGCCAAGTGTTGCACATTCCTTGAGCGCGGCAGAATGCCCATACGTGAGTTGGGTTCCTCGGATTACAGTTGATAATACAGTTGATAATGAGGAGAAACCCAGACCGTCACAACAAAGGTTCTCGCATCACGAACCGCCGAGCGTGCCTTTCAATTCGACAACCCCGAGCAACCAGGTGCAGTCTTGGTTGGCGACCCGACAACTTTCAACAGCGCGCAACCCAATGAGCAGATCATGGGACTGTGGCTATTTGATAGATTTAACCAACATACTATTTTACATAATGTGGATTATAAGGATCGCGAGCACAATTCGACCGCTCCCCTCAAGAACACAACTTCCATTCAGAAACAATAAGTTAATTGGCCTTGGATCACACCACAAGCGCGGTTGCCACGCAAGCATCCCTTCAGAAGTCCCGGAGACTAGGAATTGGTGGCACGCCAAAGTCCCACTCGCCCAGGTGACGCGCGATGAAGCGCCTCATATCGCTTGTTGCAACAAGCGAATTTGACCGAAGGCCTCTAAGGCCTGCGCGCAAGATTGGATTCCCGGCATTTTCCCCACAGAAAGTACTTGGAGTTGGCTTTGTGCGGGGTTCCGCTCCCCAAAAACAGTGTTTTTTGTGTTCCGCAACAACCCAAAAAATCAGCCAAGCTGTGTTCCCGGCCGCCTCAGGTTTCGTCTGCCTCTCCGTCCCAAGGAATATTCACGAGCGAACCGCGAAATCACTCCGCGGCACATCAAAGCGAGCTGACTAGTGGGGCCGCCACAGATATATCCAACTGTGGTAGTGTTTGATAATATTCACTAAACTGGATTTTTCAATTGGATGTTCGCCGTCGACAGCAAGTATCTTTGCGGTGAGATTTCAGCCGAAACTTGAAACAGGCCCGACGCATGCAGCGAAATGCCGACCCTGAATCGCAAGACAGGCCATTGCCGATACAGCGTCTTGACCTAACGGCAAGCAAAACTTCGTGCTGATTACATCATCCACATCGCAGTTGGCATAAGCATTTTACCAAGTAATACTTCCATTAAGACTTTGGAAATTTTTCGGCTTCTTATCTGTTTCAGGATACTCAGCATATGGCGACACGTCAGGATCAGGTTACCACTCGATCGCTTACGCAAGCGGATGTCCGGCAAATGCTGGAAAATGGTGCACCTAACATCCTTGTCGTCGAAACAGATCTTCTTACCACTGTAAAACTGCCCGAGGGGGCTGTTGTCGAGTATCCGGTGTTGATCGACGGAAACCTCATACTCGTGCAGCCCGAAGGCACGCTGATCGTTTTCCCCAACGCAACTGACACCTCGCTCCTTGTTGATACCGGCACCGCTTTTGTTCCTTTCAGCCGTCTTTTGAATGTGGCAACGCCAGAAAGCGAATGGACCACGCTCGGCGATGTGTCTCGGGTTCCGCTCCATTTCATCCTCAGCCCTGGAACTCCCCTTCAGGGATCTGCGGACGACCTGAAACTGATCGTCGAGGACCCGCTTATCGGGCTCGAGGTCAATCCCCTGCTGCCTCCAACAGACTATGCCTTTGGTGACAGGTTCGAGCGCCACTATGGCGGTGATGATGACAATGGTTCCTCGCCAGCGGATCTGATAATTGTCCTGAAAGGCCCGCTGATCACGTCGGAAACAGACGGCGTAACCGTCATTCGACCAGCCGATCAGATCGTGATCGTTACCAATCCACCTGCCTCACCAGCCTCAGTTTCCGAAATCCGTATCGAAATCTCGGGATTGCCGGCCGGTGCAACCAGCAGCCTTGGCAATCTCATCGCACAGCCCGACGGAACCAACACTCTGGCCTTTGTCGGAGCAGAGGCAGAATTTCAGACACTGACGCTGTCCTTCCCGACCGACTTCTCAACCGACTCTAGGTCGGACATTGCCAATGGCCCTCTGGCAGGCACAATCGAAGTTGTTGCGAGCACTGGTGCAACCGAAACGCTTGATTTTCCGATCCGTGTGACCCCTGAGGGTGATGTTGCGATTGATGACAGTCTGCCGGATCTGGTTCCGGACGAGACGGATGCCCCGACGCCGGTGGTGCCGTCGGAGCTGTTGCTGCCTGCGGTGACGGATGCGGATGGGTCCGAGGCGCTGGAGGAGCTGGTGCTGACCATCGCGGGCCTGCCGGGCGGCTCGGATCTGGCGAGCCTGGGGATCACCCTGCCCGCAGGCGCGACCTCGAGCATCGGCGATGACGCGGCCACCGGCGCGGCGACGCTGGTGATCACGCTCAGGGCGGCGGATGTGGGCGATGTGCTGGCGGCCTACCAGGGGCTGAACCTGTCCCTGCCCGCGGACTTCTCGACCGCCAACCGCAGTGACCTGACGGGCGGCGCCACCACCCTGCCCCTGACACTGACGGTGGATGTGCAGACCGACGAGGACCAGGACCCCGCCACCGACACCCCCACAGACGGCACCGCAACCGCAACACGCATCGTCGAGATCGGCGCAACCGAGGACATCACGCTGAGCGCGCCGCGGCTGCGGCTTGCCTCCGAGGATGACGGGGTGCCCAACAGCAGCCAGGGCGTGGATGTGGATCTGGGGATCGAGATTGCGATCACCGATCAGGACGGATCCGAGACCGAAGACCCGAGCGATCCGCGCTTTGCAGCGACGGTCGAGGTGCTCTTTGCGGGCCTGCCCGCGGCGGCGACGGCCAATGGCGGCACCCTGGATGCGGGGGCTGGGCGCTGGACCGGCACGGTGGCGCAGGCCGAGGCTTTGGTTCTGAGCCTGCCGGGGGATTACAACGGCACGATTCTGTCGACGATCACGGTGACGACGCCCGAGGGTGTGGAGAGCGTGCCGCAGGCGATCGTGGTGACGCCTGTGCCGGACATCGTGATCGATGGCACGATCCTGACGGCCGAGACGGACGCGCCGGTCGATGTGCTGCTGTCGGCCTTCATCTCGGTGCTGGTGAGCGATCCGGACGAGACGGTGGAAAGCCTGAGCCTGAGCCTGCCCGGCCTGCCGCCCGGGATGGGGGTCGCGGGTGATGGCGGTCTTGGCACCTTCACCGACGCGGGCAACGGCACCTTTACCTTTGATCTGACACTGCCTGCGGGATCGGGCGTGGATCCGGCCGGGGTGCGGCTGATCTTCCCGACGGATTACTCGACAACGAACCCTGCGGTGATGCTGGAGGCGGCGCTGAGTGTGACCACCAGCGATGGCACCACGACGGGCGACATCCCGGTGGTGATCACCGAAGAGGGGGACGTGGCTCTGGCGGATGCGACGCTGAGCCTGGCCGAGACCGACGCGCCGGTGCTGTTCACGCCCGCGGCCAGCCTGGTGCCGCAGGTGACGGATGCGGATGGCTCGGAAAGCATCGCGCTGGTGGCGGTGGTGTTCAACGCGCTGCCGCCGGGCACCCGGGTGTCGACCGATGGCGGCGTCAGCTTTGCGCCGCTGACCGATCCGGCGCTGAACTTCATCGGCACGCTGGCCGAGTATCAGAACCTGGTGCTGTCGCTGCCCACCGATTACTCGACGCAGAACCCCGCAACCACGCTTTATGCCGAGGTTGCGGCGGTGTCGGACGAAGGCGGCTTTGGCCTCGCGCGTCTGGATGTTGTCGTGTCCTACGAGCTGGATGTGACGCTTGCGGCGCCCGGCGCTCTGGCTGCGGTCGAGGATGGCGACGGGGTTGATGGCGGCGGCGTGACGGTGGATCTGCAGATCACGGCCCAGGCGACGGACCGGGACGGATCCGAGGACAGCACGCGCGTTGAGATCGCCTTCACCGATCTGCCGCCGGGGGCGGTTGTGAACGGCGGCACGCTGGATGCGGGGACGGGCCTCTGGACCGGCACGATGGCGCAGGCCGAAGCGCTGACGCTGCATCTGCCGGGGGATTACTCGGGCACGATCAGCTCGGTGATCACGGCGCTGAGCCCCGAGGGCACGGTGAACACGACGCAGGTGCTGACGGTTGCGCCTGCGGGCGATATCGACTTTGACATTGACGAGCTGGTGGCCGCCGAGACCGATGCGCGGGTGGTGGTGACGCCGTCGTCGGCCTGGGCCGTCTCGGTCTCGGACAGCGATCCGGGGCTGCCGGCCGAGGCGCTGGAGACGGTGGTGCTGAGCCTGGCGGATCTGCCGCCGAACGTGCAGGTGCTGGGGGTTCCGGCGGGCACGATCAGCTACAATCCGGCCGCGGGCGGTCCGCTGACCTTCACCGGCACCGAGGCGCAATACCTGGCGCTGCAACTCTCCTTCCCGGCGGATTATTCCACGACAAGCCCGGCCGCGGACGGTCTGGTGCTGAGCGGCACCCTCACGGCGACCTCGACCGAGGATGCGGGCGGCCAGTCGGCGCCGGTCACGCTGCGGATCACCCCTGAGGGTGATGTTGCGATTGATGACAGTCTGCCGGATCTGGTTCCGGACGAGACGGATGCCCCGACGCCGGTGGTGCCGTCGGAGCTGTTGCTGCCTGCGGTGACGGATGCGGATGGGTCCGAGGCGCTGGAGGAGCTGGTGCTGACCATCGCGGGCCTGCCGGGCGGCTCGGATCTGGCGAGCCTGGGGATCACCCTGCCCGCAGGCGCGACCTCGAGCATCGGCGATGACGCGGCCACCGGCGCGGCGACGCTGGTGATCACGCTCAGGGCGGCGGATGTGGGCGATGTGCTGGCGGCCTACCAGGGGCTGAACCTGTCCCTGCCCGCGGACTTCTCGACCGCCAACCGCAGTGACCTGACGGGCGGCGCCACCACCCTGCCCCTGACACTGACGGTGGATGTGCAGACCGACGAGGACCAGGACCCCGCCACCGACACCCCCACAGACGGCACCGCAACCGCAACACGCATCGTCGAGATCGGCTTTGAGTTGGACGTGACGCTGGATGCGCCCGCGACTCTGACAAGAGCTGAAGACAGCAGCGGCGTTGGTGTGACGCTGGATCTTGGTATTCAGGTTGCAGCAACCGATATCGATGGCTCGGAAGACAGTACGACGGTCGAAATCCAGTTTACCGGTCTTCCTGATGGGTCAACCTTCTCTGTCGGTCAGTTTGATCCCGCGACGGGGATCTGGACGGGCAACATGGTGGCGGCCAATGCTCTGAACCTGACCCTGCCCGAGGACTATTCAGGCACAATCCAGAGCCAGATCAAGGCGCTGAGCCCTGAGGGCACAGTAAGCATTGACCAGATCATCGAGATCACGCCAACCGGCGATATCGTTCTGGACGTCGAAGAACTGCGCGCGCAGGAAACGGATGCGCGCACTGTTGTTACGCCATCGGCCGCCTGGCAGGTTAGTGTGGATGATAACGACGGAAATATGCCGATTGAGGTGATCGAGACGATCTCGGTCGCCCTTGCGGATCTGCCACCCAATGTTCTGGTTCTGAACGTCCCGGCATCGACCTATTTCTATAATCCGGCAACAGGCGGCGGGCTGACCTTCACCGGAACCGAGGCTCAGTATCAGGCCCTGCAGCTCTCATTCCCGACAGACTACTCGACCGAGAGCCCGGCGGCGGACGGCCTTGTTCTGGACGGAACCCTTTCGGCAACATCCACAGAAGATGCCAGCGGTACCAGCACGCCGATAACTCTGCGGATCACGCCCGAGGGCGATGTCGAGATCGATGACAGCCTGCCAGACACCGTACCCGACGAGACAGATGCGAGCACGCTGATCAGACCCTCAGACCTGTTGTTGCCTGCTGCAACCGATCTGGACGGGTCAGAGGCACTGGAGACGCTGACGCTCGTGATCAACGGGTTACCCGCCGGATCTGATGAAACCTCGTTGATGATCACGGTTCCGACCGGCGCAACCTTGAACTTTGCAACCGATGCTGCAACCGGGGCCAGTACGCTGACCTTGACCATGGATGTCGCGAATGTGGGTGATGTCGCGGCGGCCTATGCTGCATTCAATCTGACTTTGCCTGCCGATTTCTCGACGGCTAACCGGTCCGACCTGACCGATGGGTCAACCACCCTGCCCCTGACCTTCACACTCGATGTTCAGACAGACGAAGACCAGGATCCCGCGACGGATACACCGACAGATGGTACAGCCACAGCGACGCGCGTGGTTGAGATCGGGTTCGAAGAAGACATAGATCTTGCCGCACCAGCAGTTCTGATCACGCAAGAGGATGGCGGTGTCATAGGCAATCCTGGCGTCGATCTGGATCTGGAAATTCAGATCGACATCACCGATCAGGACGGGTCTGAAACCGCTGACCCAACTGATCCACGTTTTGCGGCAGAGGTTCAGATCATATTCGTTGCTTTGCCACAGGGCACGGGTGTCAACGGAGGAACGCTCACAAACAACGTCTGGAACGGTACGGTTGCAGACGCCGAGGCGCTGGTACTGAGCCTGCCCGGAGACTATTTCGGTACGTTCTTTCACTTGATCACGGTCGTGACACCTGAAGGCGATGAATCCACGCTGCAGGCAGTGGTCGTCGAGCCGACGACAGATACGATCATCGAAGGCGAAGTCAACGTTGATGAAACAGACGATGTGCTTCCGGTAAAATTGGACGACTTTTATTCGATCCTCATTGATCCGACTGAAACAATTTTTGCCGCCACCTTTGAAATCGACAACCTGCCCCTTGGTACCGAAGTCCTTGATCTTGGCATGAACCCAGTGGGGACAATAACGGACAATGGCGATGGCACAGTCAACTTCGTTTACTTGTTCCCGGCTGATGGTGTCCCACCGCCTCCCGAAGTGACCGTCTACCTTCCAAAGGACTATTCGACCACCAGCCCTGCACAGACCTTGACAGCTGATGTCAGCGTAACAACGGACCAAGGGACCGAAACTGCAGCACTTCCGTTTATCGTAAACGAAGAAGGAGATGTCGTAGTCGATGACGGAAGTTTCGATTTGGCAGAAACCGACTCCGTCGTCCGCTTCCGCTTGGCGGATGAGATCATGCCCATGGCCACGGACATGGATGCTTCTGAGTCTATCGAAACCGTGGCAGTGGTCTTTAACGCTCTGCCGTCCGGCGCCCGATTCTCCACCGACGGGGGTGCAACTTTCCAGCCTGCGACCAGCACACTGGATTTTGTTGGCACATTGGCGCAGTACAACAGTCTCATAATCGAACTGCCTGCTGACTATTCGACCGAAAACCCCGCGACGACTCTGCAGGGGGCAGTAGGGGCGCTGACCGACGAAGGCGGATTTGACGCGGGCAACTTTAGCGTGAGCCTGACAGCCGAGGGTGATCTAGCAGTTACTGGATCAGGCCGGTTGGATCTGGTCGAGAATGACGCTCCAGGTGATCTCGATGAAGACAACACTACGGATGCGCCAATTGATGCGCGCCTCGTAGATGCGATCTCGGCCACATCCCCCGATGCCGATGGATCAGAAAGCATTGCGACCGTGGATGTCACGGTTTCCGGTTTGCCTGACGGGACACAGTATTCGACTGACGGTGGGACCACATTCATGGCCGTCCCCGCAGGTCCGACATTTGTGCTCAATGGTTTGACCGACGCTGAATACAAGGGCCTGATCCTGCGTCTGCCCAATGATTTCTCGACCACCACGGACATCACGGGCAGCGCGACATTTACCACCGACGAGGCCATTCTCGCAGGTGAAACCGACGTTGACGGCACCGATGGGATCGAAACCCGAGGCTTCGTCATCACCGTTGCGTCGGAACAGGACGTGGTTATCGCGGCTCAGGACATCACGGTGATCGAGGATCTGGGCAGCTTCATCCCCTTCAACCTGGATGCGGCCGTCACCGATATCGACGGCTCCGAGAATATCACTGCCATCACGGTCGATTTCACCGGGTTGCCCACAGGGGACACAGTGCTGACTGGCGGTGTGATCGTGAACGGACCCACTGACAGCTGGACCGGCACCCTGGCCGAGTTGCAAGCGCTTGGCGTGGTATCCTTCCCGCAGCATTTCTCGGGCATTGTTGGTGTGACAGTCACGGTTCAGACGGACGAAGGCATTGCTGCTGGCACGTCCGAGAGCTTTGATCTGAATGTGACGCCTGTTGCCGAACCGACCCTGGTCATTTCCGTCGATGACAGTCCCGCCAGCGTGGACCGGATCGCCGAGGGGAACTATCTGGTCGACGAAGACAGCTCGTTCCTGATGACCTTCGACGCGCAAACGCCGGATCGCGACGGGTCCGAGCAGCTGACAACCATCGTGGTCGACAACGTGCCCGCAGGCTGGGTTCCCAACACGAACGGCAACGTGGATCTGTCGCTGTTCGAACAGGGTGCCGCGCAAGTGGCGTCTGCGACCGTTTCCAGCACAACACTGACGATTACGCTCAATAGCGGCGTGCAGGAATTCATGGGCGCGCTCAGGGTCACGCCTTTGGCCGATGACGATCGCGACGCCGCAACGATCGTCGGCGACGACCTTGTCGCGACGGTCACGTCTGTCGATACCGCGGCTGGTCTGCCCTCGGACACACAAACGGCGCAGGACGATCTGGATATCGATGTCGACGCGATTGTCGATCCGCTTGATTTCACAGTGGCCAATTCGCGGACAAACGAGAACACCGGCGGCTCAAAACGCGTCAACATTGAGCTCAGCAACATTGCCCTGCAGGACAATGATGGCTCCGAAGTGCTGCAAAGCCTTGCGCTAAGCATCGCGGTTGCCACTGAAAGCGACAATTTCGATCCGTCCGACACAAACGACCTGCTGCTCGAAGTCAGCAATAAAGGACTGGCCTCGAAGGTGCAGATAACGCAGGCCGGATCGACGCTGACCAGCGTGGACTACACGATCACGCCGCTGCCCACGACCAGCGCGCAGGAGTTTGCGGACGCGCTTGATTCGATGCGTATCGTGGTGCCCCAGCACTTTAGCGGTGTCCTGACGCTTGACGGAACTCTGGCCTGGAATGAGACCACCACCGGCGATGTCGAGGTGGATACCAGCGACAACTTCGCGACCTCGGGTTTCCAGATCATTCAGACCGTACGTCCGCGCGCCGAAGCAGAGTTGACGGCTTCGGTCTTTGTCCGCAGACCAGCCGAAGTGGCCGATGACAGCCCGCAGATCGTCAGCGCTACGATCAAAGATGGCTCGGTCAGCGGGGATGAGATTCTGACCCTGCTGGAAAGCACCGCCGATGGCAGCGGTCCGGGTCAGGTCGATCTTTACGTTGGGCTTGATGCTTCGACGCCCGATACGGACGGGTCCGAGCAGATCGAAACCATCTTGATCACGAACGTCCCGACGGACTGGATCGCCGACCACCTCAGCGGCACAACCGTCTTGCAATCCGCATTCTTTCAACCCGATGGCGGCCTGCCGCTGGCACAGACAACCTATGACCTGATTGACAGCGCCACATACAACCAGGCGACCGGTGATCTGACCATTAGCTTTGTACCGAATGTCACCTCTTTCGAGGCCTCGCTGCAGCTGCGACCCTCGCTTTACGAAGATTATGACGTCGACCGGCAGAACGGCGATCCGTTCTCTTCGGTGGGTGACTTCTTTGGCGACGACCTGAACATCGAAGTTTCGGTATCGGACGACAACACCAACGAGGTCCGCAACGCCCAAGCGGATGCGACGTTTGATGTCGATGTCGACCCGGTCAACAACATCGCTGTCATCCTGACATTGCCTCAGGGCAATGAGATGGTGATCGACGATGCCGGTGGTGTCTGGCAGATCCCGTTCCAGCCTGTCATTCAGGACAATGACGGGTCGGAATCCGTCACCGCCGTTGTCATGCGCGAAGTGCCAAATGGCGTCACAGTTTATATTCAAGATCCCAATGACCCGACCGGCCCCAAGATCCCTGCCCTGCTGACGGATGTGAACGTACCGCCGGGCTTCAATTCCTGGAGCCTGGAAAATGACAGCTGGCTGACGGCTGAACTGCGCGGTATTCCGACCCACTATGCTGGTGACTACCCTCTCAAGATTGACGTGGTGACAACCGAATCCGATGGTGGCAACACCCGCGTCACAACGCTGGACGAAGTATTGCGTGTGGATCCGGTGATTGATGGCGGTGATCCATCCGAAAGCTTCTCCGGTCGGGAAGACACGGCACTTGCCACGCCCATTGATGGCAACATCATCGACAACATGAACAACTCCCCCGGATCGCCCGAAGCGATCCTGGGTCAGGTTGTCATCACAAACGTGGTGCCGGATTCCTTTGGCCGCGTGCCGACCTTCTTCCTTGGGCCGCCGCAGGCTGACCCCGTCATTCCCGACCGGTACTTCAATGCGCTGCCTGTCGACGCCAACGGAGAATTGCGCCTGACGCCGACACAAGCCGCCGAACTGTGGATCCTCCCCGGCAAGGACAGCAACGAAACCATCGAGTTCGACGTCTCGGTCATCTACTATGAGACGATTGATCTAAGCCAGTTCCAGCTCGCAACTGGCACCGTCACGGTCAATGTGACGGGCATTGCCGATGATCCGATCCTGGAGTTGCAGAACCCGGATCCCACCGACGATCCGAACTCGGGCATCACCGATGATCAGATCGACGATGCCTATCGGCCAACCGAAATAGTCGACGGTATCCCGAACGCAGACCGGGTTTATGGCTATGCGGGCAAGGACAACGCGGCGTTTACATTGGACTCGCGTATCAGGGATATCTTCCTGCAAACCGGTCCGATCTCTCCCGACAACCTGTTCCGCCCCGCAGATCCGATCGAAGGCCGCATGACCGAGATCACCTTTGCTGGCGGTCAGTTCGACGGGTCCGAAACCCTGTACTACCTGATCACGGACGTTGACCCGGCCGTATCCTTCCTTGGCGGAACCCCCGTCGATTCGAGCGGTGAGTCCTATGTGGTCACCGCGGATCAACTCGCGACGCTGGAATTTGTCCCGACCAACGTGACCGAGGTGACTTATTACGACATGACAATCCACGCGATTGTCGTGGAAGATGACCAGCCCCTCGATGGTCTGATCGGAACGCCCGAAGAAGTTCTGATGTTGATCGACTCCTTGCCAGGTGGGTCTGTCGTCCCCATGGACTTTACCGTGGTTGTTGTACCAGCGACCGGTGGTGGAACAGACCCCTGCGAACCGGAACAGGAACTGCCGCTTCCGATGCTCGAACTCATTGGCAGTGGCGACGAGGACACGGTGATCGAGCTGACGCTCAAGATTACGCCGCAGCCTCCGTTCTACGATTCCATCGACGATCTGGTGAACCTGCCAAACGGTGTTACCGGCGATTTCGGCATCGGGATCGAGCTGCCACCGGGGTCATCATTGGCGACCGACCCGCCCGGAGGCGCGCTGTTCGACCCCGTCACCGGCTTCTGGGTCATCGACCTGTCCGTGCTTGGCGTTGATCCCAGCGACCCGACACAGACCGAAGGCAAACTGCTGTTCACGCCGCCTCCGCATGAATCCAGCCCGACAAATCCGTTCGATCCGGCCGATACCTTTGGGCCCGATGATCCGTATGACGAGCTGAACTCGCTCAACTATTCGATGATCCTCAACAACTTCACCTGCGGCACATCGGATTCAGCAAGCAGCACATTCAGCCTGACGATCAATCCGGTAGTTGATCCGCCGGTGATCCGACTGACCGGAGGTCGGTCCTTTGACGAAGACACAGTGTTTGATCTTGGGCTTTCAATCACAAGCCCGGATGGCGGCGAACGCCCCGGAGATACGGTGCAAATCGAGCTTGAGACCTCCTCAGGTGCACAGTTGCTCGATGAAAACGGCAATCCGCTGACTGGCACCGATATCGGTGGTGGCCTTACCCGTTTTGACGTCGATTTCGACGATATCGACAATCTGGGCCTGAAGGCAGCCGAGCATTACAGCGGCCCGCTGAATATCCGGATCACGGCGAGCAGTGAAGACATCAACGGGGATACGGCGTCATCCACCCTGACCCAAACGCTGCAGGTCATCCCGGTTGCGGATGATCCGTTCTTCAACTTTGACAACACGATCCTGGATCCAGACACTGGACAGCCTTTTGTCGACGAAAGCGGACCTGTTCCGGTCATAACGGCGATCGAGGACATTCCGCTGAACCTGAGCCAGTTCATCGAGGCCAATACGCCCGACCAGGATGGGTCGGAGACCATCACAATCGTTCTGGCCGGTGTACCGGATTACCTGAATGTCACCGGACCGTCGAACAACGGCTTCATCGACAACGGGGATGGAAGCTATACGATTTCTGAATCGGCCTTCCCGCTGGTCGCTGTCGAGCTTGTGAATCAACACGCCCGAACACCGGATTCGCTGGACCCGACACTGCCCAGTGAAATCCCGCTCACCCTGACGGTCAACACGCTGGAGCTTGCAAACTCGGATCAGGCAACAGGCACCCAGAACTTCATTCTGCGCGTGCGCCCGGATGCAGATACGCCCACGTTGACGGCAAGCATCAATCCCACCACCGGCGTCGAGGATTCCGGCGATCTCTTTACCCTGACCTTGTCGGGTGAAACTCCAGATCCCCATGAAACGATGAGCTTTGAGATCGTCGTTCCAGCCGGGGGCAAGATCTTTGTCGATGGGGTCGAACAGCCGGTTGTCGGCGGTGTCGTTACCTTGGGCGGAACACCCAGCCCAACCGTGAACCCGTCGATCAACCTGGGTTTTGCACCGGATGGTGTGGTGACATTCCTTGCGCCACCTGACTTTGGCGGCATGACATCGCTGGATGTGACGGCCATCACCACGGATGCCGACGGGATCTTTACCGACACCGAGCGTACCCCGACGCAATCACTCGACCTGGATATCGCGGTTGCGCCGGATCTTGTGTTCAGCGTTCTGGATCCGGACGTGGAGCTGGATGAGACCGACGCGGTCGTGACCCACGATCCGGCCGGAGATTTCGATATTCAGGTCACCGATGTCGACGGCTCCGAGGTGGTTGATAACGTCACTTACACGATCACCGGTGTACCCGATGGCATGGCTTATCAGGTGGGCTCCAATCCAATTGTACCAGTGACCACTGCCGATCTGACCTTCACGGGCAGCCTTGCTGATTTCCAGCAGCTAACGCTGATCTTCCCGCAGGATTACGCCACCAATGGCACGTCCCTGAACGGGACGATCAACGTCACCACAAACGAAGGCGGTGATGAAAGCGGAGCCTTCACCATCGACGTGGATGGTGAGTTGGATCTGTCGGTTATGGTCGATGTGCAGCCCAACACCGCCCCTCAAACCGGGGCGCCCATTGTTGTCGATTTCGGTATCATGGCCACCGTCACGGATGTTCAGGCGGTTCCGTCCGAGACGCTCGAAGAGGTGGTGATAGACTTCACCGATCCCCTGCCCCCGGGCACGACATCCTCGGCCGGGACAATCAGCGGGGACCGTCTGACCCTGACGCGCGGCGCAACGTCCCCGGCGGACTTCGCAGTGCTTGTGGCCGCCCTGTCGATCACGGTACCGGGAACCTATGCTGGCGTGCTTGAGGGTGAGATCACGGTCTCGACCAACCACGGCAGCGGCGCGCCAGAGGCTTTCCAGGTCGCGATCAACGATCAGCCGGACGTGAGCGGCCCGGTCAACATCAGTTCAACGGATCCGAGTTTCGCAATCTCGTTCACAGACCTTCTGGCCAATTCGACCGATCCGGATCAGCCACTGACGGTCGAGAACATTACCTGCAGCGATCCGCTTGTGGGGCTAAATGTCGTCGGCTCGACCGTTTTCGTGACGGTGCCGGATGCCTATGTCGGAATGCCGACGCTGACTTATGACGTTGTCGACAGCGGACCTGGACCGGCACGATCAACCGCGACCGCAAATCTCGACATTGACACGTTGCAGATGGAGCCAAATGGCACCCATACAGGACCCGACGGGCTTACGCGCGATTTGATGGACAACGTAACCGGAGCGGTTGGCGGCTCTGACATCGCGCGGGGCACCGGTGGCGATGACGCGGTGATCCTGGACCTCACCAATCCTTACGTAGACATCGAAGGGTTCGAATTGCAGGGCGGCTCTGACTTTGTGGACCTGAGCAATTCGACCCGTGATTTCCGGATCGATCTTGGTGCTGGTGACGATTGGGGCAGAGGAGGCAATGGCGACGACGTTCTGATCGGCGGCGCCGGTGCAGACACCCTTGAAGGCGGCGGAGGCACCGACATCTTTACGATCACAGATCTGGGGTCTGCCGATGTCATCCTGGATTTCGAGGAACCGGTCGGAATTCTGTTCCCGGTTGGTGTCGACCAGATCGATCTCACCTCTGTTGTTGCGCTGAGCTTGGGCGAAAACCTGGCAGACCACGTAGGCTATGACAATTCCAACGGCGCGTTGACTGTGGATGGATCCCTGGCTGCAACCGTCAATGCCGACGGCGGTGGCTTTGCTAACGAAGTCGAAGTGATCTTTACCAACGCCAGCGGCGCTCAGGAAACTGCGATCATCTAAGTGGAAAGGTGTAGTGCAGCCCCTTGATCTCTGGCGTCAGGCCTTTCGTTTCCCGGCACAGACAGTGCCCATCGTTCGAAATTCTGGCTTGCTTAGCGCTCGCGCATGGCCTCAAGCCGGGCTTTCCGGAATGGTTTGAGTAGGTAGTCCAGAACCGTGCGCTCACCGGTCTGGATGTCCAGGGACGCGACCATACCTGGCCGGATCTCATGGCTTTCGTCTCCGCGAACCAACACGTTGCTCTCGGTTTCAACTATGATCGGGAAGTAGATCTCGCCCGTTGCCTCGTCCTGTTGGGCATCCGCACCAACCCGCATCACCTGCCCGTCCAGCGCACCGTAGATCGTGAAATCAAACGAAGTGAGCTTCACGCTTGCGGGCAACCCCGGGTAGACAAAGGCCACATCCTCGGGCCGGATCCGCGCCTCGACCTGCAGGCGATCATCTTGCGGCACGATCTGCAACAGCTCTTCGCCCGGGGCAACAACCGAGCCGATGGTATTGACGTTGAGCACCGACACGATGCCTGTAACCGGCGCGCGCAGCGCCGCCCGCGAAACCACATCGCTGGCGCTTTTGATGCTCTCTTGTATCACGCTGATCTGGTTGAGCGTATCCGAGCGTTCAACGCTGATTTCTGCCCGACGCTGTAGTTTCAATTCCTCAAGCCGGGCCTCGGCTTCGCGCAGCGCAGCGCGGGCCTGTTCACGACGGCTCACCAGTGCGTCCTGCTCTTGCCGCCGTGCAGACAGTTCCCGCTCGATCGGAATGATCTGCGCGCGTGGAACGACCCCACTTTCTGTCTTGAGCTCAATCTCTTCCTGCAACAGGGCGATGCCTTCGGCGACACGGGTCAGGTTGCCTTCGGTCTCTTCAATCTCACGCTGCCTTTGGTTCAGCTGAGCCTCGAGTACTGCACGCTGACCAAAGTAGCTGGCGGTTCGACTGTCAAAGATCGCAACCTCACGCAGAGCTTGGGCACTGTCGGGATCGATGTTCGTGCCATCAAAGCTGAGCGCTTCTGCCCCGGCCAGTTCAGCCGCAAGGCGCAATCCCCGGATCGACAACGCATCCAGTTGCGCGTTCAGTTCACCCAGCGAAGCCGAAGAGCCCGTGTCATCAATGCGGATGATGATCTGGCCTGCCTCAACCGCGTCCCCCTCGCGCACGAGGATTTCACGCACGATGCCACCTTCAAGGCTTTCCAAAACCCGCGCCTTGCCCGAGGGAACAACGCGACCTTGCGCGCGTGCAACTTCTTCGATGCGTGCTTGCGATGCCCAGACCACCGCCGCGGTAACCAGTGCGATGACAATGATCAGCAGCAGCGTCAAAAGACGGGACGACCGCCCCAGACGGGCGGCATCCTGCCCTTGGGCAAATTCCCGGATTTTCCAGTCCTGCCCACTCATGCCTTTGGCGCCTTGACCGAAGCAAGAACCTGATCCCGCGCCCCATCCATTCGGATCTGCCCGTTTTCAAGAACGATAACCCGATCGACCAAGGCCAGCAGGCTGGTTCGGTGTGTCGATACAACCAGTGTCATGGGCCGCTGCTGAAGGATCCGTTTGAGACGCTCGACAAAAAACTGCTCGGTCGCAGTGTCCATCGACGAGGTTGGCTCATCAAGAATAAGCACCTTTGGTTTCGGCAAGAGAGCTCGCGCAAGTGCCACCATCTGCCTTTGCCCGCCTGACAGGTTCGCCCCTCGTTCAGCTATCGGCATCGAAAAGCCCATCGGGTTCTTTGCCGCCAGCCCGTCCACCCCGGTCATCCGCGCAACACGCAGCACATCTTCGACGGTGGCCTGCGGCATGCCAAAGGCGATGTTTTCAGCCAGCGTGCCGGAAAACAGGACCGCATTCTGGGTCACCAGCTGCACATCCCGGCGCAATGTCGCCGGACCAAGCTGCGCGATGTTGAGACCATCCAGCGTCGCCAGACCGTCGGTTGGACGGTAGAGACCGCTCATCAGGCGCACGAGGCTGGTCTTGCCGGCACCAACAGGCCCAATCAACCCTATGGATTCCAATCCTGCCGTCTCAAAAGACACTTCTTTCAATGCGGGAACCGAGGCACCAGGATATTCAAGCGAGACATCCTTGAAGACATAGGCCCCCTGCTCGATCCGTGCGTTCAGAACGTTCCCGGCCGTCGGCTTTTGCGAGGGGCTTGCCATCAGTGCATTGAGGCTGCGCAAGGTTGAAAAGGCAAAGCTCGCACGTACAAAGAGCGCTGCCAGAGACGCGGTTGGGGCAAGTGCCCGACCCGAAAGGATCATCGCGGCAATCACGGCCCCCATCGTCAAACTGCCCTCAAGCGCCAGATAGACACCGATGATCACGATGCCAATGCTCGACGCCTGCTGCGCCAAACCCGTGATCGTGGTCGAGAATGTGGCGAGTTTCTTGCTGCGCTCATTAACGCGAGCACTCTCGGCCACATGCTGTTCCCAGCGGGACTGCATGCGCCCCTGTCCCGCTATCGATTTGAGGGTTTCCAACTCGGTCAACGCTTCGACGGCGACTGCATTCTTGATGCCCGTCGACTGCCGGGACGCGTTTGTTGCACCGCGCAAGGGCAGCATGATGAACGCTCCCAGCAGCAGAACTACCGCGAGCGCGATGGCAGGCGGATAAGCCAGCGGACCACCAAGATACGCAATCACGGCGATGAAGAGCACACTGAAACACAGGTCGGTCAGGGTTGCCAATGTTTGGGACGAAAAGAAGTCTCGAACCTGTTCATAGTCTTTCAGCGTATTGATCAGGGCGCCTGCCGGCTGCATGGTTTGCTGCAGCTCGAGATCCGAAAGATGGCGAAAGATCGAGGCTGAAACAGCTTGATCCACGTTTCGCCCCACATTGTCGACGACCGCCGCGCGGATCCATTTCAGGATCGCATCAAAAACCAGCGCAACACCGACCGCAGCGACCAAAGACCAGAGCGTTGTGATCGCGGCTGTGGGAAAGACCCGATCATAGACATTCATCGTAAAGATCGGAACTGCCAGCCCAAGCAGATTGACCAGGACCGAAGCCAGCATGACCTGAAAGTACTCGGGCCAATAGCGCGCCGCCACGCTCCAATACCAGTGTCTGGGCGCTTTGACGGCTTCTGAAAGAGCCCCGCTCTGCGCAGTATCGCTCCGCACCAACAACGCGTGACCTGCATAAGCCTTGATCAGATCCTCGCGGGATAACTCTATGGGTTCATCGGATCGTGTGGGCCAGATGACACGACAGGTATCGGAACCGCTTTCCAGCAGAACACAGGCTTCGCGATCGCGCAAAAACAGGATGGCAGGCAGAACGCCTTCGGGCAGCGCGCCCAGCTTGCGCCTGGTCAGATGCGCCCTGAACCCATGCTCCTCAAGCGCTGACACTGCCAGACCGGGTGTAAGCAAGCCATCAACTGGCAACGGAACACCCGCCAAAATGCCATCGACTCCAATATCCTGCCCATTCAACCGGGCGCAGACAGCAACAGCCTGGGCCAACGGATCCGAGGACAAGCGCGCAAAATCCCATTCCTTAGCTGCGCGCACACGAGGCTTGGCAGTTCCCTTTTGGGCCACAGCTTTGATTTGAACGCGAGGTGTCGTGTCCGTCTGTTTTCCAGAATCAGATATTGCGTCTCTCCCGCATCGGACCCGGTCTACTTGTCGACCGTTTTCCGCCAGTTCTTGAAGGAGTTTGCATCAAACTGACGTTCGCTGCTGACCTCGCTCAACCCCGGTGCGCCCACCTGATCACGGGCATAGGCTTGGGCATCCTCGGGCGGTTCCATTCCCAGTGTAGGCAACAGAACCCCAATGGACGCCAGCAGGCGGTATTCGACATAGGTTGCAAGGCTTCGTGCATTGATCAGATTGGCCTCGGCCTGAAACAGCGCACTCTGAGTGTTCAACACATCCAAAAGCGACCGGTTGCCGACCAGATATTCTGTCTCATATGCCTCACGCAGTTTGCGCGACAGACGCGCCTGAGCCTGAATAGTCGACAGCCGACGTTTGGCGGAGCGGAGGGTCGACCAGGACTGGCGCACTTCGCTCTCGACCCTGCGGGTGTGCGACAACAGATGCGACCGGCTTTCATTCACGCGGCGCGCCTGCTCCTGGCGCTCAGCGCGCTTGCGGTTGCCTTGAAACTCGTATCGCATGACCACACCGACCCGAAAATCCTCGCGGTCGCCGGTAAAGCCGCCAACATCTTCACCTGTGCGCCCCTCTGCTTCGAGGTGCAATGTGGGATACTGGTTCGAATTGGCCCGACGAGACAGCGCCTCGGCAGAGCCGACATCCGACTGCATGAACTTGATGGTCGGATTGTCCGAACGTGCGCGCCCAATTGCAGTCTCCAGCGAAGGTGGAACAGCGCGAGAGACGACCGGTATCGCCTGAAGCGCTTTTGCCTCGACACCAACGGTGGCAAGAAACAACGTCTTGGCGTCTTCGGCGTTGAGTTGAAACTCTAGAATGATGTCTTCGGCCAGGTAAACGCGCTCTTCGCCTTGTTGCAGGTCACCGATCCCAACGACCCCACGATCATACCCGGTCTTCAACCGGCCATAGACATCCCGATGATAGGCCAGATTGCTTTGCGCAAGTGACAAAAGCGACTGGGTTCGCAACACGTCTGAATACAGACGTACGGCCTCCAACGACAAAACTTCGGAGCGCTCAAGAACCCGAAAGGCAGCGCCGTCAATCCGGTAAGCCTGACGCTCGATCTCGGATCTCGTCCGAAAGCCGTCAAACAACATCTGCGAAATGCGTGCGGTTGCTTCATAGCCATCAACTGATCCGGCTGCCGCCCCCAGATCAGGCGAGGCCGTTCCGCGGTTCTCACTGGTTCCGGCCCAGAGCTCGAATTCGACGCGCGGCGCATAGAAGTTCCGCGCCTGTTCAAGCTCAAATTCTATTGCCTGCTTGTTTGCCTCGGCCGCCTTGATATCGGGGTTCGTTTCCAGAACGAACAGGATCGTATCCTTGAGCGACAAGGCGTCGGCCTTGCTTGCTCCCAAGGTGGCTGCGGCCACAGACAAAGCGCACATCACTGCTTTGAACACACAAAAACCCTTCGGTTGTGAAATTCTGAAACCCATGGTGACAAACCTACACCGAAAATGCCTTAAGGACATAAGTCCAACTTCGATTACTTGAATAAGTCAGACACGTTGTCCACAATACAACAATAGTAAATTTCCCCGTATGAGGAATTTCGATGCGTTTAACCCTGATACGCCTGAGTGCGGCAGTGATTACGATACTTCTTCCTTCGCTGCTGGCCGCACAGCTCATGGGAACAGTCAACTTCGACTTTGACTCCGATCAGCTGGATGCCGAAGCCCAGCAGAAAATCCTCGAAATTGCCGAGTCGCTGAAATCGACCGACAGCTACAAACCAACCGTGATCGTTGGCTACACCGACGCTGTCGGAGGTTCTTCTTATAATGATAACCTCGGCCTTCGCCGTGCCGAAGCGGTCGCCAGCGCGCTTAGGGCGGCAGGTGTACCAATCGACCGGGTGGGCAAGACCGAGACACGCGGCAAGAACGAGCTTCTGGTCGCCGTCTCTACACCGGAGCGCTTGAACCGTCGCGTCACCGTAGGTCTTGAGGACATTCTTGCCGCCTGCCGCAGTTATCGTGAGATTCCTCTGACACCCTCGGATGTCGGGGACGCCCTGCAAGCCGACCTCGTTACCCGAGTGCAGGAGGCGGTAAGCTATTACAGCCAGCTCACCAGCAACGGCGGCAATGCCTCGGCCTTTCAGATGGCAGGGGCCGCGCGCGCAGATTGCGAACAGGCTGTTGGCTTTAACAGGGACGCGGTTCGCAAGATCGAGTATGCCAAGAAGTGCTTTTGCAGTTCGGCGCGCATGCAGGTCGCACTGGGCCTGATCCCGGCGAACTGATCTAACATGGTTCCAATGCGATGCACGGGTAACTGAACAAGCCCGTGGGTATCGCCGATACCTGGCGCAACGGCTGGTAGAACGTTGCTCGGTTGAGGTTGAACAGGTCAACATACAGATGCCGAAGGTCGCAAATGCGCCGTCGTGGGCATTAGAGATGAAACCCGTCGTCTTTGTCGTACTTGCAAATGACGCTGCGCCAGATCTAGACACGGCTCAAATTTTTTGCGCCCATGATCTTTCTTGTTACAAACTGCCCATTGATCTGAAAACAATCAGCGAAATCCCACGCACCGGATCGGGCAAGATCATGCGATTCAAGTTGCGTGATCTTTTTTGAAGCGGACGCGTGAACCACAAGCCAAGGATTTTGACATGACACCATTTACCTTCAACACCACGAAATCTCTGGTTTTCGAAACTGGTGCAGCTGCGCGCATGGCCGAGGTCGCGGGCAAGACCCTGGGACCTTCGGTCATGTTGGTCACCGACCCCGGTCTACGCAAACTGGGGATGATCGACACTGCCGTCGCCTCGCTGGAAAACGCCGGGCACACGGTGGCGATCTTTGATGAAGTAGAGGCTGACCCCTCACTGGATACCGTGATGACAGCGGTCGAATTCGGACGCAAGGCAGGCGCGACGGGCCTTTTGGGATTTGGCGGCGGCTCGCCGATGGACGTGTCAAAGATTGTCGCGCTGTTGTTGGGATCAGGCGAGGATCTGGATGAAGCTTGGGGCGTGGCTCAGGCCAAGGGGCCGCGTCTGCCGCTGGTTCTGGTCCCCACCACCGCAGGCACCGGGTCCGAGGTCACGCCCGTGTCGATCATCACCGTCGGCGCCGAAGAAAAACGCGGCGTTTCCAGCCCGGTAATCCTGCCTGACATCGCCATCCTGGACGCTGATCTGACCACCGGCCTGCCTGCGCATATCACGGCCGCCACCGGTGTTGACGCGATGGTGCATGCGATCGAGGCCTATGCATCCACCTCGGCCAACAACAATCCCCTGTCCAAGATGCTGGCGCGCGAGGCCCTGCGGCTGTTGGGGGCCAACATCGAAACCGCCGTTTTCAATGGCTCGGACAAGGACGCGCGCGGGGCAATGCTGCTGGGATCCATGCTGGCTGGTCAGGCCTTTGCCAATTCTCCGGTCGCCGCTGTCCACGCTTTGGCCTATCCCATCGGGGGAACCTTCCATATCCCGCACGGGCTGTCGAACGCGCTGGTTCTGCCCCACGTATTGCGCTTCAACGCGCCAGATGCACATGGGCTGTATTCCGAAATCGCAGCAGACGCTTTTCCACATCTGGCCCAGATTGAGGGGTCGCAAGCCCGTTGCGCTGCCTTCATCGATGACCTTGCAGAGCTGTCGGCAAAATTGGGCCTGCAAACCCGGCTGCGCGACGTGAACATCCCCCAGGACGCCATTGAAAAGATGGCTTCGGACGCGATGATCCAACAGCGCCTGCTGGTGAACAACCCACGCGAGGTGTCGGAACAAGACGCCCTCAACATCTACAAGGCGGCCTGGTGATGAGCGGCAAAAGACCTGTCACGACGCGCGCCGATTATGCTGATTTCTATCCGTTGCAAACCCGGTGGATGGACAACGACACCTATGGCCACATGAACAACGCCGTCCACTATGCGTTGTTCGACACGGCCGTGAATGGCTGGCTGATTGACCGCGGATTGCTCGACCTGCGCAGCAGCGAGACCTATGGCCTGGTCGTGGAAACCGGATGTAGATACCACGCTGAAATCCGCTTTCCCGATCGGTTGACCGCAGGACTGCGCGTGGCGCGGCTGGGCTCAAGTTCGGTCAAATATGAGGTGGCCCTGTTTCGCAACGAGGATGAAGCGGCTGCGGCCGAGGGCTTTTTTGTCCATGTCTACGTGGATCGCGGCACCCATCGCCCTACCCCTATCGACGAGGGCCGGCGCGCAGCGTTCAAAACCCTGATGACAGAACCCGATCGATAGCCCTGAACCTGAAAGATCCAAGCCCTTTCAAAATGAGTCAGGCTTTGGCAGGCGTTGGCAAACGGTCGTTGATGGCAAAGGGTTTTAGGTTACAAACGCTGCAGGGCCGCTCGCGCAAGAAAAAGCAAAAATCCCGGGTGCAAAATGTGCCGTGCTACAACACTGGCGTCGCCGATCACTCCTGACCTGGGAACGACAGCAACTCTTGGAGAAAGACATTCTCGGCCTCGGACAAGGCAACCGCCGGATTTGAGATCAGATAGACCTGGGCTGTGGGTTCGCTTTCATAAGGTGGCAAGCGGAACAGCCTGCCTTGATTGACATGCAACGCGGCCAGATGGGTGGGCAGAAACCCGATGCCCAATCCACATTCGATCATGCGCCGCACCTCGTTCACGTTGCTCGATTGACCCCGCACAAATTGCCCGATCGACGCGCGTGCGCGAAATGCGGTGACGTCGCCCATATGACTGCCGCCCAGAACGTCGGCGGTGAACCCGATGAACGGCTCACCGCGCAGATCGACCGGTGCCAGATCACTGCGCCCCGCCAACGGGTGATCTGCTGCGCAATACAGACCAAAGCTCTCGTCCAGCAGCGTTGAACTGCTCAGGCGCGAGGGGATGACCCCATCACACAGCCCAAAGGTCGCGGACCCCAGTTCGACCATGCGGATGACATCGGCCGTGGTGGCAACCAGCACCTCAAGCTCGACACCCGGACAATTGGCAAAGAACTGACGCAAGCGCGCGTTGAAACCCGCGCTCTCCACATGGTCGATCGTGGCCATGGTGATCTTGCCCCGCAGTGCGCGCGGCGCCTCTTCAAAGGCCAGCGGCAAGCGCGAGATGGTCGAATACACTTCGGTGGCCTGCTCATAAAGCGCCTGACCAGCGGGTGTTACCGTCAGGCGGTTGCCGTCGCGATTCAACAGCCGTTTGCCTGTGCTTTGTTCCAGCCGTTTGACGGCCAGACTGATCCCGGGCTGTGAGCGCAACAGCTCTTCCGCAGCCTTGGTCATGCTTTCCTTCTGAACCACCACCATGAAGGTGTAGAGCAGGTTCCAATCCAAATTTCGTGCAAAATCACTCATGCCAAGTTCGTATATCATAAATTTGACTTATGCTATGATCTAAGACTATTAATTTGAATAAGGCCCCTCCTTCCGGAATCTTCCTGGCCAGATCCAGCAAACCACTCGGGAGGAACTCATGTTTGCGAAACTTACCCTGGCGACTGTTGCGTCCATGGTTATGGCCACCGCTGCGGTTGCCCAAGACAAGACCGTCCGCATGGGCACCGAAGGCTACTATCCGCCGTTCAACTTCTTTGACAGCGCAGGCCAGATCAAAGGGTTCGACATCGACATCGGCAACGCCTTGTGCGAGCGAATGAAGGTGACATGCGAATGGGTCGCCACCGATTGGGACGGCATCATCCCGGCGCTGAACTCCGACAAATTCGACACCATCATCGCTTCGATGACCATCACGGATGAGCGCAGCAAGGTCGTCAGCTTCTCAGACCCCTACTATTTCAACTCGGTCCGCTTTGTTGCCGCCAAGGGGCACGGGCTGTCCGGCGCGATGCCTGTCGATTTGTCCGGCATGATCATCGGCACCCAATCGGCAACGGGTGAGGTCGACATTCTGGAGCAGTATTTCCCCGACAGCGAGTTGAAGCTGTATCCCAAGCTGGACGATGCGCTGCTGGATATGGAAGCCGGTCGCGTCGATCTGGTACTGGCGAGCCAGTTTGTTCTGGGCGATTGGCTGAAATCCGACGAAGGCAGCTGTTGCGAGTTTGTGGGCGAGACCTTCATTCCCGATTTTGCAAAGGGCACCGGCATTGCCGTGCGTCAGGACGACACCGAACTGCGCGATGCCCTGAACAAGGCCCTGGCCGAGATCGTGGCCGACGGCACCTATGGCAAGATCCGCGATCAGTACTTCTCGTTCGACATCATGACCCAGCCCAAGAAGACGTCCGAGCTGTTCGGCAACTGATCCAATCGGGACCCACCGGTGCAGGTGGGTCCCGCCCTCAAAGGGGAATTTTCCATGACAGAGCTGCTTTCGCTACTGGCCTTCGGCGACGACGGCTGGGGGGACGAACTTTTGCGCGGGTTCTGGGTCACCATGGCCTTGGCATTGGTCACCGCGCCCTGCGCCCTGGCCATGTCATTTGTCGTTGCCTGGGGCAAACACGCGCGGCCCAAATGGGTGCGCATGTTGGCCAACGGCTACACCACCGTGTTCCGCAGCTTGCCCGAGATCCTGACCCTGATCATCATCTACTATCAGCTGCAAAGCCTGCTTAACCTGGGCGCGGGCCTGTTTGTGGCGGACGCCAATATCTCGCTCAATGCCTTTGCCGCTGGTGTGGTGGCGCTGACGCTGGTGTTCTCGGCCCTCGGATCCGAAGTCGTGCGCTCGGCCTATCAGGCGGTCGGGCAAGGGCAGGCTGAGGCCGCCGCCGCCCTGGGATTGCACCGGGCGCAGGCGTTCTTTCTAGTGATCCTGCCGCAGATGTGGCGCCATGCAATCCCGGCCTTCGGGAACCTGTGGCTGATCCTGCTCAAGGACACATCGCTGATCTCGATCATCGCTGTCAGTGACATGATGCGCTATGCCAACATGGCCATTGCCACCACGCGTGAGCCGTTCTTCTTCTACTCGGTTCTGGCGTTGGTCTATGTAGCGCTTGCCTTCATCTCGGGCCAAATCCAGAACGTTTTGGAAGTCCGCGCCAATCGCAATCTGATTGGAGGGCGCTGAGATGCTGTGGCACATCACCAACAATCTGGATCTGTGGATCCACGGCCTGCAAAACACTGTCAGCCTGACTTTGCTGGGGTTCATCTTTGGCTTCTTCGCCGCGATCCCGCTGGCGGCAGCAAGGTTGAGCAAATACCGCGCCCTCTCGGGGTTGGCCTACACCTATATCTATCTGGTGCGGGGCACGCCGCTCTTGGTACAGATCTTCATCATCTACTACGGCTTTGGCCAGTTTCACAAAGAACTGCGAGCGCTTGGCCTTTGGTGGTTTTTCCGTGACGCTTACAACTGCGGCCTGCTGGCCTTCACGCTGAATTCGGCCGCCTATCAGGCCGAGATCCTGCGCGGCGGCATTCTGGCCATCCCAAAAGGAACGATCGAGGCCGGGTTGGCCCTGGGCCTGGGACGGTTCCAGCGGTTCCGCCTGCTGATCCTGCCGATCACCGTGGCGCGGATGCTGCCCGCCTTTGGCAACGAATTGGTGCTGCTGCTCAAAGCCTCGGCCCTGGTCAGCGTGATCACCGTGCGCGACGTGATGGGGCAGGCGCGGTATCTGTTTGGCGAAACCTTTGACCTGAGCGTCTTTTACATCGCCGCCGCAAATTACTTGATCGTCGTTCTGGTGATCGAGGCCGTCTGGCGTCGCCTGGAACGGCGCAATGTCTGGCTGGCTTACAAAGGATAACAACAATGAAAATACAGGCAGATGATGTCGCCTTTGGCCGTGAAGGGGTGTTTCGCACTCAAACCGGCCCGGACGGCACCCACGTTGAAATGCCCTATTCAGGCATCCGCACTTTTCTGCGCCGCCGCCCCTCGATGGACATGACCGGTGTCGACATCGGCGTCTATGGCATCCCATTTGACCTGACCACATCCGGTCGACCCGGTGCGCGACTCGGTCCCAGTGCCCTGCGCGAAGCCTCGACCCAGCTGGCGTGGGGAGAGGTCTGGCCTTGGGGGTTTGATCCCTTTGACATCCTGTCAGTGGTCGATTGCGGTGATGTGCCGTTCCGGCGTGGCCAGGTTGAGCAAATGCGCGACAGCGCCATCGCCATGGCGCGCCACATCAGCACGGCTGGGGCCAGTACACTGATGCTGGGGGGCGATCACTGCACCACCTATACCGCGCTCAAGGCGCATGCCGAGCGTCACGGCCCGCTGGCCCTGGTTCAGTTCGACGCGCATCGCGACACGCAGAAAAGCAACTGGTTTGATCACGGCACTTTCGTGCATCACGCCATGCAGGACGGGCTGATTGACCCCGAACATTCGGTGCAGATCGGCATCCGCACGCATTACGACGATGACGATCCGATCACAGTGCTCTACCGCGACTGGATGCATGATCACGGCTGGCGCGGTGCGCTGGAAAAGGTGTGCCAGGTGGTGGGCAACCGCCCCGCTTACCTCAGCATCGACATCGACAGCCTTGACCCGTCCTATGCCCCCGGTACCGGCACGCCGGTGGTCGACGGGCTGACCCCAAACGACATCATTCAGTTCCTGCGCGGCAGTGTTGATCTGAACTTTGTCGGCATGGACATTGTCGAAGTCTCGCCGCCCTATGATCATGCCGACATCACCGCCCTACTGGGGGCTTCTCTGGCCCTGGAATACATCTGCGCCCGCGCCGCCCGGCGCAAGGAGGACACATGACCCATCGCGTTGCCATCATCGAATACAACAATGAAAGCAACACCTTCACGGTGATGCGGACCGGCTTGGAGGATTTTCGCGCCAAGCACTATGACATTGGCGAGGACATCCCACGCAACCTGCGTGGAACCGGGTCCGAGATCGGCGGCGCGATCGAAGTGGCCGAGGCGCGCGGTTGGACCCCGGTCTATATCACCGCAACTCAGGCCGAACCGGGTGGCCCGATCACCGAGGGCACGCGGGTCGAAATCACCGAAGAGGCCAAGCGCCGCCTAACCGCTGGTGCGCCTTATGATGGCGTATTTGTTGCGCTGCACGGCGCGATGGTGACCGAAAGCGATCAGGACGGCGAAAGCCAATTCCTGCGCGAGGTACGTGCGATTGTAGGGTACGACATCCCGATCGCCGTCACACTGGACCTGCATGCCAACATCTTTGACGAGATGGCGGATCTGGCTCAGATCGCGGTATCGTTCCGCACTTATCCCCATATCGACATGCGCGAGGTTGGGGTCGAGGCCTGCGAACTGCTGCACCGGGCCATGTCTGGCGAGATTGACCCCAAGCTAGAAATTCAGCGTCCTCCGATGCTGGTGGGGTGCGACGATGGCCGCACCACAAATGACGGGCCGATGTGCCGCCTGTTGGAAAGCGCGGCACAAGAGATGCAGGCGCCCGGCATCCTGAACGTGGCAATAAATGCGGGCTTCACCGATGCCGATGTCTGGGCAGCGGGCCCTTCGGTTCTGGTGACTTACGACACGGCCGCCATCGATCAGGGTGCGGCTTCGGCCTGTGCCGGGCGGATCTGTGATCAGATCTGGGCGTTTCGGGATCAGTGGGACTTGCCCGTCCCGCTGGAGGACTGCATCGCGCAGCTGTCTGTGCCACGCTCGGGCAAGGGCCCTATCGTCATCGCCGACTTCTCGGACAATCCCGGATCAGGCGCCTACAGCGATTGCACGGCTCTGATCGCGGCAATGCTGAAGGCAGGCGTCAAGACCGCAGCGGCCGGGGCGCTTTACGACCCGCAAGCCGCGGCCGAGCTCGCCGACCATGGGGTTGGTGCCGTCGCAACGCTCTCCATCGGCGGGAAAACCGACGCATCCGTGGGCGGCGGGCCGCTTGAGGTCACGGGCCAGGTCATTGCGGTTAGCGATGGGGCGTTCACATTTGAGGGGCCAATGTTCACCGGCCTGCCGGGCTCAACAGGGCAGAGCGTGTGCCTGCGCGTGCAGGGTATCGACATCATGATCGTGTCTGACCGAATGCAGATGCTGGATCAAAACATCTTTCGCGTCGTGGGCATTGAACCGGCGGAGAAGGAAGTCTTGGCAGTGAAGTCGATGCAGCATTTCAAAGGCGCCTTTGCCCCGATCGCGTCCGACATCATCGTCACGGATGCAGGCGGCTTGTGCACACCCGACGTCAAGCGCCGTACCTATACCCGCCTGCGCCGCCCGGTTTTTCCGTTGGATGACTTCGATGTCTGAGGTCCACGACATCGCCATCATCGGCGGCGGCATCACCGGTGCATCACTGGCCTATTTCCTGCAAGGGCGGCGGTCAGTCGTGTTGCTGGAACAGGAAACCGCGCTTGGGTTTCATTCAACAGGTCGGTCCGCGGCAGAATTCACCCGGCGGTTTCACTCGCCTGAGGTCGGGAGGCTGACCCAGGCCAGCGCCGATTTCATGATGACCCCGCCGCCCGGTTTTGCCGAGATCGACCTGCTGCGTCCGCGCGGCAACCTGCTGATCGCGGATGCCGAGAAGGCAGGTCACTTGCGCACAGTCTATGACACTGAGCGCGCCAACGCACCCAAGGATACGCCGCCGGTTGAACTGCTGAATGTGGAACAGGCAATGGAAAAGGTGCCCTTTCTTGACCCCGGTTGGGTCAGTGTCGCCTTCTATGACCCCGACTGTTGGGACGTTGAGGTCGAGATCTTGCTGCAAGGCTATGCGCGGGGGGCCAAGTCACAGGGGGCCGCGTTTCAACAAAGTGCGAGCGTAACCGGTGCCGTACGTGAAAACGGACACTGGGTGATCGAAACCTCTGCCGGAGAGATCCGCGCCAAAACGGTCGTCAACGCTTCGGGCGGGTGGGCCGATCCGGCGGCGGGGATCCTTGGCGCTGCTCCGTTGGGCATCACACCGCATCGACGCACCGCAATCAGCGTCAAGGTGCCGGGCCACGATCTGACCCACATGCCCGAGGTCAACGAGATTGACGAGCTGTTCTATTTCAAACCCGACGCGGGGCAGTTGATGGTTAGCCCTGCGGATGAAACCCCCGTTGATCCCCATGATGCCTGGCCCGAGGAGTTGGATGTGGCCTATGCCGCGCATTACCTCAGTGAATGCACCACACTAGAGGTCACCCATGTGGCGCACAGTTGGGCAGGCCTGCGGACCTTTGCCCCAGACCGGCTGCCGGTGATCGGCTTTTCGGGTCAGGTCGAGGGGCTGTTCTGGCTGGCCGGCGTGGGCGGTTACGGCATTCAAACCTCGCCCGCCGTTGGACAGATCGCAGCGGCCTTGCTGTGCGATGCACCAATGCCGGACCCGATTGCGGGAATTGATCCGCGCCTTTTCTCTCCCTCTCGATTGGAACGTTGAGCGATGAATATTCTTGATGCCGGGGCGACAGCCCGCGCCTTGCCCTTTGACGCGCTGATCGAACAGATGCAGACCCTGTTTGCGGATGGCCTGGTGGCGCCTGATCGCCGCCACCACACCATGCCGATGCAAGACGAGGCGGACGCGACCCTGCTATTGATGCCTGCCTGGACCGAGCAGATCGGCTGCGTCAAGGTGGTGACCGCGACACCGGGAAACAGCGCTCGCAACCTCCCTGCCATTGCGGGGTCGGTTCTGGTCTTTGACCGTGCCACCGGTGCGCATCTGGCGCTGATCGACGGGGCGGTTGCAACCGCGCGACGCACTGCTGCCGCCTCGGCTCTTGGGGCACGATATTTGGCGCGTGAGGATGCCAAACACCTGCTGATCATCGGCGCGGGCAAGGTTGCAGCACAGCTGGCGGATGCGTTCCGCGCGGGTCGCCCGATTGAAACGGTGCGGATTTGGGATCTGTTCCCCCGGGCAGCCGAGGCGCTTGCCGCATCCTTGCAGAACCAAGGCTGGAACGCGGAGGCGGTCACCGATCTGTCCCAAGCGGTGCCCCAGGCTGACATCATCAGCGCGGCAACCTTGGCTACCGAACCCCTGCTAAAGGGCGAATGGCTACAGCCCGGACAGCATGTGGACCTGATCGGGGCCTTCACTCCGGCCATGCGCGAGGCTGATGATCGCGCCTTACAACGCGCGCGGCTGTTCGTTGACACCAAGTTCGCCGCCATTGAGGCCGGAGAGTTGAAGACGCCGTTGGAAACCGGGGTCATCGCGGAATCTGACATCCTCGGTGATCTTTACGCCTTGGCGCAGGGCAAGGCGATGCGCAACAGCCCCGACGAGATCACCCTGTTCAAATCGGTGGGCAACGCGGTCATGGACCTTGCCGCCGCAATCACCGCGACCCGAAGGGCAGAGGAGGAACCCCGTGTCTGAACTTATGTCTGACCGCGAAATCGATCGCTCGAAAATGCAGGTAAGCGACGAGGTCGCGATCGAAATCACCAACATGAACAAGTGGTACGGCTCGTTCCACGTGCTGCGCGACATCAATCTGACCGTCAACCAGGGCGAGCGGATTGTTATCGCGGGCCCGTCGGGCTCGGGGAAATCCACCCTGATCCGCTGTCTGAATGCGCTGGAGGAACACCAGCAGGGCAAGATCGTGGTGGACGGCACCGAGCTGTCGAATGACCTGAAAAACATCGACAAGATCCGGTCCGAGGTTGGGATGGTGTTCCAGCACTTCAACCTGTTCCCGCATCTGACGATCCTGGAAAACTGCACGCTGGCCCCGATCTGGGTGCGCAAGACGCCCAAGAAAGAGGCCGAAGAGCGCGCGATGCATTTCCTGGAAAAGGTCAAGATCCCCGAGCAGGCGGACAAGTATCCGGGCATGCTGTCGGGTGGTCAGCAGCAGCGTGTGGCGATCGCCCGCTCGCTGTGCATGATGCCGCGGATCATGTTGTTTGATGAGCCGACATCGGCGCTGGACCCCGAGATGATCAAAGAGGTGCTCGACACCATGATCGAGCTGGCCGAGGAAGGCATGACCATGCTCTGCGTGACGCACGAGATGGGTTTTGCCCGTCAGGTTGCGAACCGCGTGATCTTTATGGATGCGGGTCAGATCGTGGAACAGAACGAACCCGAAGAGTTCTTCAACAACCCACAGTCGGACCGGACCAAGCTGTTCCTCAGCCAGATCCTGGGGCACTGAATAGAAGAGCGTGGTTTCCATTGTCAGGGTTTTGTCGGTGACATTCTGCCGTGACAAAACCTTCGCTTCCTGCGCACGTGCGCACAAAAAAGGAGCGCTCCGGTGTTTCGGAACGCTCCCAAATGCGTGCTTCTGAGTGACCGTTGAGACTTAGCCGCCAAAGTCATCCAGCATGATGTCTTCGCGATCGACACCCAGGTCGAGCAGCATATTGATCACCGACTGGTTCATGATCGGCGGGCCACACATGTAGTATTCGCAATCTTCCGGCGCCGGGTGGTTCTTGAGGTATTCCTCATACAGAACATTGTGGATGAAGCCGGTGTAACCGCCCCAGTCATCCTCGGGCAACGCATCCGACAGCGCCACGTGCCAGGTGAAGTTCGGGAACTCCTTGGCCAGCTCATCAAAGTCCTCGACAAAGAACATCTCGCGCTTGGAACGTGCGCCATACCAGAAGGTGATCTTGCGATCCTTGTTCTTCAGGCGCTTGAGCTGGTCAAAAATGTGGCTGCGCATCGGCGCCATGCCCGCACCACCACCGATGAACACCATCTCTTTTTCTGTCTCGCGGGCAAAGAATTCACCAAACGGACCCGAGATCGTGACCTTGTCGCCCGGTTTCAGGTTGAAGATATACGACGACATCTGACCCGGCGGGATACCTTGCGAGCCCGGAGGCGGCGAGGCCACACGGACGTTCAGCATGATCATGCCTTTTTCATCCGGGTAGTTGGCCATCGAATAGGCGCGCTCGATCGGTTCGGCGACAACGGATTCGTACTGCCACAGATTGAATTTGTCCCAATCTTCGCGGTACTCCTCTTCAACGTCGAATTCGGTGTACTTGAGCTGGTGCGCAGGCGCTTCGATCTGGATGTAGCCACCGGCACGGAAGTTCACGTCCTCGCCCTCGGGCAGGTCAAGGGTCAGCGCCTTGATGAAGGTTGCGACGTTCTCGTTCGAGCGTACGGTACACTCCCACTTCTTGACGCCGAACACCTCTTCGGGGACTTCGATATCCATGTCCTGCTTGACCGCCACCTGACAGGACAGGCGGTCACCACAGGCCGCTTCACGCTTGGTGATGTGGCTTTCTTCGGTCGGCAAGATCGACCCGCCGCCCGCATGCACCTTCACCCGGCATTGCGCGCAGGTGCCACCGCCGCCGCAGGCCGATGGCACGAACAGCTTCTGCTCGGCCAGCGTCTGCAGCAGTTTGCCGCCCGCCGGAACCGAAATGGTCTTTTCACCGTTGATGGTGATGTTGACGTTGCCGGTCGACACCAACCGCGAGCGTGCGGCCAGAATGATCGTGACCAACGCCAGAACGATCAGGGTAAAGAGGACGATCCCCAGGCCAAAAGTTTCCATCTATTCAGCCTCCCTTACAGTTTCACGCCAGAGAAGGACATGAAGGCCATCGCCATCAGACCTGCGGTGATGAATGTGATCCCCAAGCCCTGCAGACCATCGGGAATATCCGAGTACTTAAGCTTTTCGCGCACGCCGGCCATAGCTGTGATCGCCAGTGCCCAGCCAAAGCCGGAAGACAGACCATAGGTCACCGATTCCGAGAAGTCGTAGCCCCGTTCCACCATGAACAGCGAACCGCCCAAGATGGCGCAGTTCACCGTGATCAGCGGCAGGAAGACGCCAAGCGCGTTGTAAAGCGGCGGGAAGTACTTATCGAGCACCATTTCCAGGATCTGAACCAGCGCCGCGATCACCCCGATGTAGGAAATCAGACCAAGGAAGGTCAGATCCACATCCGGAAACCCGGCCCATGCAAGTGCGCCCGGCGCCAGCAGGTAGTTCAGGATCAGGTTGTTGGCTGGCACGGTGATCGCCTGCACGATCATGACCGAGATGCCCAGACCAATCGCGGTCGAGATCTTTTTCGACACGGCGATAAAGGTACACATACCCAGGAAGAACGAGAGGGCCAGGTTTTCAACAAAGATCGCCTTGACCGCGAGAGAGATGAGACCTTCCATCAGTGCGCCTCGACCACTTGGATTTTGTATTCACGCTCTTCAACCTGCTCGGGCTTCCAGGCACGGAAGGCCCAGATGATCAGACCGATGATGAAGAACGCCGATGGGGGCAGCAGCAGCAGACCGTTGGGGACATACCAGCCACCGTTGTTCACGGTTTCCAGGATGGTCACGCCAAACAGGCTGCCCGAGCCAAAGAGTTCGCGCACAAAACCGACCAGCATCAGGATCAGACCATAACCCAAGCCGTTGCCGATGCCGTCGATGAAACTGTCGATCGGCGGGTTTTTCATGGCGAATGCTTCAGCCCGGCCCATCACGATACAGTTGGTGATGATCAGACCCACAAAGACCGAGAGCGTTTTCGAAATCTCAAACGCGTAAGCCTTGAGCATCTGATCCACCAGGATCACGAGCGACGCGATGATCACCATCTGCACGATGATCCGGATCGACCCCGGGATCTGGTTGCGGATCATCGAGATGAACATCGACGAGAACCCGGTCACCAGCGTCACAGCGACGGTCATCACAAACGCAACCTGCAGCGACGAGGTCACGGCCAGTGCCGAACAAAGGCCCAGAACCTGCAACGTGATCGGGTTGTTGTCGACCAGCGGGTCGAGCAGCATTTCTCTGCGTTTTTGTGCCATTACAGGTCCCCCGCTTTTAGGTTGTCCAGGAACGGTTTGAACCCGGCTTCGCCCATCCAGAAGTTCACAAGATTGTGGACACCCACCGTGGTCAGCGTCGCACCCGACAGGGCGTCGATGTGGAAATCTGCACCAGCCGCCGGAACAGCCTTGCTCACGCTGATCTGCAGATCGCCATTGTCGTCAGCCAGCCGTTTGCCGTTCCACAGGGCTTTCCAACGCGGGTTATCCACCTCGGCGCCGAGGCCCGGCGTTTCGCCATGTTCATAGAACTGCAGGCCAAAGATGTCGTTGCCGTTCTCTTCCAGAGCGATAAAGCCATAGAGTGTCGACCACAGCCCGTAGCCGTGGATCGGCAGGATCACCTTGTCGATATCGCCAGCATCATCGCGCAGCAGATAGACGGTGGCATATTTGCCCTGACGGGCAATACCGGCCGGATCGTCGGTCAGAGCAACCGACAGCTCGGGATCACTGGCGGCGGCGCGATCATCGAACGTCGCCGGATCGAATTTGTCCGTGAATGTACCCGTTGCCAGTTCGAGCACTTGCGGCTCAAACGCGGCAAAAGCTTCGACCACGTCTTCGTTCGGGTCATAGATGCCTGCGACCTGCAGAATGTTGATCTGCTTGTCTTTCAGCGCGTTGACCTCTTGCAGCGGGCGCAGGGCCACGGCAGCGGCTGACACGATCATCGACGCCACAAGGCACAAGGTTACGGCAACAAAGACAGTCTTTGGCACGGAATCCGGTGATAGAGCCAGAAAGCGGCCAATGGGTCCCTTAGCGGGGGTTTGGTTCTGGTTTTCCTCAGGCATTTCGCTTTGCCCTACGTTTGATGTTGGCCTGCACGACAAAATAGTCGATCAGCGGTGCAAAAACATTTCCGAACAGAATGGCAAGCATCATGCCCTCGGGGAAGGCCGGGTTGATCACACGGATCATCACCACCATGAAACCGATGAGCGCGCCATAGATGTAGCGGCCCATGTTGGTGTGTGCGCCCGACACGGGCTCGGTCACCATGAAGACCAGGCCAAAGGCGTAACCACCCAGCACCAGGTGCCAGTACCACGGCATCGCAAACATCGGGTTGGTGTCGGACCCGATCCAGTTCAGCAGCAGCGAGAAGCCGATCATGCCGACCATACAGCCCACGACCATTCGATAGTTCGCGATCTTGGTGAACAGCAGGAAGGCAAGGCCGATCAGACACGCCAGGGTCGAAGTTTCACCCATCGAACCCGGGACAAAGCCATAGAAGCTGTCCCACCAGCTCATGCCGCGTGCGGCCAATTCCTGGAACCCGTCCGAGGCCGATACGGCCAGCGCGGTCGCGCCGGTGAAACCGTCAACCGGAACCCAAACGCTGTCACCAGACAGCTGCGCGGGATAGGCAAAATACAGGAACGCACGGCCAGTCAGAGCAGGGTTGAGGAAGTTCTTGCCGGTGCCGCCAAAGACTTCTTTCCCGATCACGACACCAAAGATGATGCCCAAGGCCACCTGCCACAGCGGGGTGGTTGCCGGAACGATCAGAGCATAGAGCATGGACGAAACCAGGAAGCCCTCGTTCACCTCGTGTCCACGGACCGTGGCAAAGACCACTTCAAAGATACCACCTGCAACCAGCGTCACGATGTAGATCGGCAGGAAATAGAGCAGCCCGTGCATCATGTTGGCAAAGGGGTTGGCCGGGTTGAACCCGATCCCCAGTGTTTCAATGATCCAAGCCCGCCAGCCCGAGGCACCAAACTCGGCAATCGCCAAGTTGGTTTGATAGCCGGTGTTGTACAGCGCCATCAGGATACAGGGGATGGTCGCGATCACGACGTAGGTCATGATCCGCTTCATATCCACGTAAGACCGCGCATGAGGTGCCGCGGTCGTTACGGTTTTCGGAGTGTAGATGAAGCTTTCCACCATCTCGTAGATGGGGAAAAACTTCTCATACTTGCCACCTTTTACAAAGTGCGGCTCGATCCGATCGAAAAAGCTACGCAAGCCCACGGTTCACCCCTCTTTCTCGATCTTCGTCAGGCAGTCGCGCAGCGCCATGCCGTATTCGTATTTGGCCGGGCAGGCAAAGCCCACAAGACCCAGATCTTCTTCGTCCAGTTCCATCGCACCCAGCAGCTGCGCCTGATCGGTATCCATGACCAGCAAGGCTCGCAGCAGTTGCGTCGGCAGGAAATCCTGCGGCATTAGCTCTTCGAATGTGCCCAGTGGCACCATAGCGCGGCGACCGCCGTTCAGGTTGGTTGTCAGCGGGAACTTGGCCCGCGACAAGGCCGAACCCAGCACGGGCTGAATTGCATATTTGGCAAACATCGGCCGGATCCAACCCATGGGGATCTGCTTGTGATCCTCTTCCATCAGGGTGATCTGGCGGGCATAGCGGCCCAGATAACCGTCGGCGCCCTCTCCTGCCCGACCGCTGAGCACCGAGCCCGAGATCATGCGCACCGGCAGATCCTGCGGCAGATCGCCTTGAGCAACATCGGCCATCGAAGCGCCAGCAACCGTGCGCACAAGGCGGGGGTTGGAACAGACCGGACCAGCCAATGCGATGACGCAAGAAGCATCATAGGTGCCGGTCATCAGCAAACGGCCAATGACGATCACGTCGTGATAGCCAACGGTCCAGACAACCTTGTCACCCACCGGGGGTTCAAGGAAATGCATGTGCGTTCCGGCCAGACCGGCAGGATGCGGGCCTGCAAAGGCCACCGCTTCGACCCCTTGTGCTTCACCACCCGGCAACGAGGCGCCATCGGACTGGCAAAGGTACGTCTTGCCCTCGGACAGCTTGGCAATCGCGGCCAGACCCGTTGCAAAGGCTTCTGCCTCGGCATTGATAATCTGCGCGGGGTCGGCCGCAAGCGGCTCGGTATCCAGCGCAGTCACATAAATCGCAGAGGGCCGTGTCTCGGGCGCGGGCACCTTGGAATAGGGCCGTGTGCGGAACGCAGTCCACAGACCGGCGGCCGACAGACGTTCGACCAGGCCCTCGGTCGTCGACAGGTCGCCCACGTTCGAGAAATCGACCGCTTCTGCCCCATCGCCCACTTCGATCTCGATGCTGACCAGCTTGCGCCGGGCACCCCGGTTGATCGCCTTGACGCGACCGGCCACGGGAGACACCACCTGAACGCTCGGCATGTCCTTGCTAATAAGAACCGGAGTGCCGGGCCCTACCAAGTCACCCTCTGCCACTGCGATCCGAGGTTTCCATCCAATGTAGTCGTCGCCAAGAACACCGACTGTCCGAACCGCAGGCCCGTCTTCGATGTTTTGACTTGGGGCACCCGTGATCGGGATGTTTAAGCCCTTGCGTAGCGAGAAGCGCTGCACGGTACTTACCTCTTTGTCAAAGTTTGGCTAGCTTATGCATGGAGTCAGCGACGGGTGAAAGTGTTCATTTGCTACTTTGTGTGTACTTTTTTGGTTGAAGTATCGGCCAATGTCGCACAAAAGCCCGGAGTTGAAACGCACTTCGATGTGTCGGATATACAGTGTCGACCCGTCGATTCCCAAAAGAGGTGTCTCTCGTGCCCGATTTGACCAAGTTTTCGCGCCGTACGTTCATTCTGTCATCGCTGGCCCTGGCTGCCGCGTGCAAGCCTGGCACTGCCGCGCTGGAAATCACCGGCAAGACAATGGGCACCACCTATAACGTCGTCGCCCTAGACGCATCCGGTCAGGTCAAGGACGCCGATCTGCGCGCAGCCATCGACGGCGCGCTGGCCGAAGTGAACCAGCAGATGTCGAACTGGGATCCGCGCTCGGAAATCTCGCGCTTCAACGCACAAACCGGCACCGACACTGTCACCGTGTCCGACAATCTCGCAAACGTGATGCAGGCGGCCGAGACCGTGAACATCGCCAGCGAAGGCCGTTTCGACACCACAATGGGCCCGCTGATCGAGCTTTGGGGCTTTGGCGCCAACGGCTCCGCACCGGTTCCGGGTGATGCAGACATTCGCGCCGCCCAGGCGCGTTCCGGCCACGGCAACACGCTGAAAGTTGGCGGTTCGACCCTGCAGAAAACCCAAGGTGACGCACAGGTTTACCTGGCCGCGATCGGGAAAGGTTATGGCGCTGACCACGTGGGTCGTGCCATCGAAGCCCTTGGTATCAAAGACTATATGGTCGAAATCGGCGGCGACCTTTACGCTTCGGGCAAGAACGCAAGCGGTCTGCCCTGGCAGATCGGCATCGAAAAACCCGCAGCCCTGTCGGGTGGCGTGATGGAGGTTGTTGGCATCTCGGGTCTGGGCATGGCCTCGTCGGGTGACTACCGCAACTATTTCGAAAAAGACGGTCAGCGCTACTCGCACATCATCGACCCCGCAACGGGCCGTCCGATCACGCACAAGACCGCCTCGGCGACCGTGCTGGCCGACAACTCGATGCTTGCGGACGCATGGGCCACAGCTATGTTGATCCTGGGTCGTGAACGCGGCCTGGAAATTGCCGAAGCTCAGAACCTGGCCGTCCTGTTCATCGAACGCGACGCCGAAGCGTCGGAGCTGCGGTTCAACACCAAAGCAAGCTCGCGGTTCCAAGCACTGACTGCGTAACTGCTGAAGACAAAGGAACGTAGCACATGGCCACGTTTGCCCTGACCTTTGGTATTCTGATGGTGATCATGCTGGGGATGGCCCTTGGCGTGATCCTGATGGGGCGCACGATCAAGGGCAGCTGTGGTGGCTTGAATGCCATCGGCGATTCCGACCAGTGCCTTGTCTGTTCGAAAGAAATCGACCCCAACAGCCCCCTGCGTGAACGTCTTCAATGCCCCCGCGCCAAGAAGATGCTGGAACGCGCACAAATCGACAGCGAGGCGGTCTGATCTTCAGACCGTCAGCGGCTTGAACCCCAAAAGCAGCAGCCCGCCTGCGGCCAACAGGCCGTAAACCCACAGCTGCCATTTTGGCCCCTCATTCTTCCACACCCGCCGGTATTGGTATCCTGACAGACATGCCAGGACAAAAATCACCGTTGCGATCGCTGGAGTTAGGGTGAAATCGGTCACGTTTTTTTCCCGCATCAAGAATTTCTTGGGTTATGCTGATTCATGAGGAGAACAGCAACACCCGAGGGAGGACAGCTTTTCCATGCCAACATCGTACCAGGCCCCCATGCGCAAAGATCAGGCAAAATCACGCACGCACAGCCAGGATCAAAGCACCAACCTGCAGCCCGAATCGGCCACTGTCGGCACGGTTCTAGGCCAGAAGGGCGGCGAGGTGTTCACCATTGCACCGGGGGAAACACTGGGTCACGCGGTCGAGATTCTGCGCGATCGGCGGATCGGCGCCTTGATGGTGGCCGCCGAATCGGGCGCGCTGTGTGGCATCCTGTCCGAACGCGATATCGTGCGAAAGCTGGCAGATACGCCTGGCCAGACCCTGCCCAAACTGGTGTCCGAAGTCATGACCAGCAGCGTGGAAACCTGTGCGCCGGGTGATGCGTTGGTATCAGTGCTCAAACGCATGACCGAAGGGCGCTTTCGCCACATGCCGGTTGTGGATGCGGATAAGCTGGTCGGCATGATCACCATCGGCGATGTGGTGAATTTCCGCCTAAAAGAGCTGGAATACGAAGCGCTTCAGATGAAGCAGCTGATCGTTGGCTGACCCCTTGATCGGGGTCTCTCAGGGCCCCGACCCCTTACAACCACCACTGGTCGATGGCTGCGATATCTTCGTCGCTCCATCCAAAATGATGCGCAAACTCGTGCACCACGACATGCGCAATCAAATCGTCTAATTCGACCCCGTCCCTTATGCGCCATTCGTCAAGAATCGGCTCGCGGAAAATCCAGACGACATCCGGGTTTGGCGCCATGTCGAGGACTGATTTCTGGGTCATCGGAATGCCCTCGTACAATCCCGTCAATTCGACAGGAGAGTGCAAATCCAGTTCCTCAACCATGTCCGCAGGCGGCCAATCGACGACACGCAGCACCACATCCCTAGCACCCTCGCGAAAGGCAGCTGGAAAACCGGACACCGTTTCCAGTGCGACGCGTTCAAAATGGGCCAAATCCGGGGGATTGGGGATCATGAGTGAACTCCCTCGTCTGTTAGACGTTCAAATATATCGTAATGACCTCAAATGATTAACCAAGCCATCCCTTGTCTTTCGCTATGTCACCTGCTGTAAATCTCCGAACAGATCAAAGTGCCTAGCAGTATGCCGACAATCAATTTCCGTGGTGAAGACATTGAATATCTGGACCAAGGACAAGGTCCTGCCCTGGTCTTGATCCCCGGGCTTGGCGGTCGGCTGGCGTTTTGGAAGGAAATTGTGCCGGGGCTGTCGGCCTCGTTTCGTGTTTTGTCGCTGGATCATCCGATGACGGTCACGCAACAGGACGCCATACAAGCCATGGCTGATCTGGTTCTGACGCTGCTGGACCACTTGAACGTCCCTCGGTGCAGCATTGTGGGGCAATCCATGGGTGGACCGGTTGTTCAGCAATTGGCGTTGTCACACCCCGACCGCCTCGATCGTATCGTTTTTGGGTCAACCTGGGCCGGGCCGGATGACTATTTCCGACGCGCGTTTGGTCTGCGCCTAGAGATCTTGGGCAACCTCGGGGTTGAGGGTTATGCCAAGGCGCAAATCCTATCGACGTTCTCGCCCGAAGACATCGCTGCCAATCCTGAACGCGCCAGCGAATGGGAGGAGCGAACCATCGCCTCTTCTGATGCGACCGTTCTGACGCATCGCATGCGGGCCATTCTTGCCTATTCCGCGTCTGATCGAATGCGTGAAATCACTCATCCGTGCCTCGTGATTGCAGTCGAAGGCGATCAGGTTGTCCCCCCGCACATGTCCCGTCACTTGGCCGAATTGCTCCCCAACGCGGAGTTGAAAGAGCTGTCGGGGGGTGGACATTTCAAGGCAATGCTGGACCCACTGGGTTATCTGGCTGCCTTAGAACCCTTTTTGAAATCCTAAGACCGGAGCCCATCAATGCCCCACCTGTCACATGACGACCAAACGTTGGAAACCTGGCGCCCCGGGGTCGAGACGCGCATGCGGGTTTCCGCTCTGACCGGGTCGCACACCTTGTGCATTTTCGAGCAGTATTGTGAACCCGGCCTTGGCGCGCCGCTCCATCAGCATGCCGTCGAAGAAGTTCTTGAGGTCATTTCCGGGACGGCAGAGATCTGGCTGAACGACGAGGTGATCCAGGCCAGCGCCAACATGTCGGTTCTGATTCCGGCCGGAAACATGCATGGGTTCCGCAATACCGGTCAGGATACGCTGCATGTCCGGGCCACCCTGGCCAGCCCGGTGTTCGAAGCCTCTTATGCCGACGACCGCGAACAATCACGCCGCTGGTCACCTGCAGGTTAGCGGCGGGCTGACTTTGGACCGTTGGGCGTGATCATCGTCATCGACAGGGTGTGATCGGCGTTGCGCATCCGGTGACGCAGCATGGTGCGGGTCAAACGTGCAAGATCGGCCTGATACTCCGGGTGGTCGGCCAGGTTTTCAAACTCACCCTTTCCTTGATGATCAAACAGTACTGGCGGCAGGTCGGCAGCAAATTCCACCAGCGTGAACCGCGCGTCCCTCAACACGGCAAGGCTGGCGTCACTGGGACCAACACCAAGCGCCTTTTCCCAATGCGTCGGAGCAACGGGGTCGGCCACGTCCAACTCGGAATAGGTGTATGTGCGCCAGCCGTCCGGCACTTCACCAGCAAGCAGAGGCAGCAACGAACGACCGTCCATTGCGTTCGGGGTCTCTTGGCCAACCCAGTCCAGAATGGTGGGCGTGATGTCGATGGATTCGGTGGGCTCTGTCACCTCGGCCCCGGCGCGGGATGCGTTGCCTGGCTGACGGATGATCAGCGGCACATAGTATGACGCATCGTAAAAACTCGACTTGCCCCAGCAATGCCGGTCACCCAGCATCTCGCCGTGATCTGCGGTTACGATCAGAAGCGTGTCGTCATACTGTCCGCTTTGCTTGAGGAAATCGATAACACGCCCGATGTGCGCATCCACTTCGGTGGCCAGCCCCAGATAGATCGCGCGCAGCGTTTGAATGGTCTCGTCCGTCGCCTCAAGCTCGGGGAAACCCTGCACAAATGTGGCAGGTGAGGCATTGGCCATGGATGGGGTGCAAAACGGATGCACCGCGGCCTCGTCACCCGGTGTCGCAAGTCGCGATGGCAACGGCAAAGACGCGGGATCATACATCCGGTTGTACGGCGCAGGCGCAACCAGCGGCGGGTGGGGTCGGATATAGGTCAGATGCGCAAACCAACTGTGATCGTCATAGCCCGGCATCGTGGCCAAAAAACGATCCGTCAGAAATGCGGTATCGCTGTCCTCGGCCCGATAGAGCGCCGGGTCGTCGATACGGGGGGGGCCGCCGGTCGTGGACACTGGTTTATACACATCCTCGTAGCGATCGAACTGATATCCCTTGTTCTTCAGATGAGACCGCCAAGGGTACGACATTTCCAACCGCATCTCGACCATCTCTTGGAACCCGGCCATCTGATACTCATAGGTGTGCACCGCCGGGTCGTTGGGATGATAGGCGCGCGGATCCTGCGAGGTGTCGGTATAGCCAAACAGCATTGGCACATAACCCGCCTTGCGCATCTCGGACGCGATGGTGGGCGTGTCGTGACGCAGCGGCGTGCCATTTCGGATCGAGCGATGGTTCATCGCATACTGCCCGGTCAGCAGCGACGCCCGCGACGGACCGCAAGGGTTCACAACCGAGTAGTGCCGTTTAAAGGTGACCGCTTCGTCCATCAGTCCGCGCAAATTCGGCAGATCGACATGTTTGGCCAACGGGCCGAAAACACAATCCGCACGCAGCTGGTCAATGACAATGAAAAGGACATTCTTTCGGTTCTGCATCTCGGTCTCGTGCATCATCTCGGCGTTGCCTCACATAACCGCCTATTCCGCCCCATGGAAAGAGGGGGAATTCGCGAGAATGCAAGATTCACAGCAAATTCATGCCGCCATTTGACCATATTACTTGAATCTGTGTGGACTTTTGTGGATTATTGTGGACATCATGACGAAAACACAAACCCATTCACACCGCGAACTTGAGCTGTTGGAGGCTCTGCGCCAACTTGGCGGCTCGGCCCGCAGCGCCGAGCTGGCCCGCGTGCTCGATGTATCCGAAGAGACCGTGCGCCGCACAATCAAGGCGCTGGCCAAGGCGGGCGCTTTGGAACGCGTGCACGGCGGTGCTTACCTGCCGGACACTCAGGCCGGTCTCAGCTTTTTCAGCCGGATGACGCAGTTTCCCGACGAAAAGCGGGCAATTGCAAAATGCGCAGCGAAGCATACCGACGACGGAATGACCCTGTTTCTGGATGTGGGATCGACCACCGCCTTTGTCAGCGAAGAACTGCGAGCGCGCCACAATCTGACCGTGGTGACGAATTCTATCGGGGTGGCGCAGACGCTGGTCAATCACAACAACAATCGGGTGCATTTCCTGGGCGGCGAGATGCAGGGGAATGAGCGCGGCACCTTTGGTTTTGTCACCGAAAACCAGATCCGGCGCTTTGTCTTCGACATGGCCATCCTCAGCGCAGACGCACTGTCACCCAAACAGGGCGTGCTGTTCACAAATGCGATCGAAGCAAACCTGGCCATCGTCGCCTCTGAAAGCGCCGATCAGGTGGCCTTTGCGATCGATCATCACAAATTTGACGCCACCGCCCCCCATTGCGGACCGGACATGCGGCAGGTCGACATGCTGTTCACCGACACCGCACCAAACAAGCGGCTGAGGGCAGCGTGCAAGGAATGGGGCGTGGCGGTGCATGTCGCGGGACAAACGGAAGATACAGATGACGATGAATGAGTGCGTGGAGCACGCCCAAACAGTGGCCGAATTGGCCTGCGAATCCGCGCGTGGGTTCTTTCGTGGCAAGCTGGGGGTCGAATTCAAGGCTGACAGCAGCCCCGTGACGCAAGCCGACAAGGGAATCGAGGCCGAAGTGCGCGCTTATCTGGCCGAGCATTTTCCCGATCACGGTATCTTCGGCGAAGAACATGGGGCCAACGGCGTCGACAAGGATAACCTGTGGATCGTCGATCCCATCGACGGCACCCGTTCGTTTCTGTCAGGCAATCCACTCTTTGGTTTTCTTCTGGCCTACCTGCAGCATGGAACGCCGCAGATCGGTGTCGTCGGCATGCCTGCGTTGGGAGAGATCTTTGTCGGCGTCAAAGACGCAGGTGCGAAGATGAACGGTGAAGCCATCCGGACTTCGGATGTGCAAGACCTGAACCGCGCGATCCTTTACGTAAACGAAGGCGACAAGATTTACCGCGACCACCCGAATGTCTTTGCCAGGCTGATGCAATCGGGACAAACGCGGCGCATGTCCTATGACTGCTATCCCCACGCGTTGTTGGCGGCAGGACACGTCGACGCGGTGGTGGATTATGATCTGCAACCTTACGACTATCTGCCCGTATCGGCGCTGGTCGAGGCGGCGGGCGGCCTGATGACAGACTGGCAAGGCAGCCCGTTGTCCCTGAACTCGGATGGTCGTGTGATTTCCGCTGCCACACCGCAGCTGCATGCCGAACTGCTTGAACTGGTGAACGGGTAAGCCAATGGCGATCGTCAGCTTTCTCATAAGCCTTGCCGGAGCAACCATGTTGCTTCTCTTTGCTGTGCGCATGGTTCGCACCGGCATCGAACGCAGCTATGGCGCTTCGTTTCAGCGGGTGATGACCCGACAAAACTCGATGATCCAAGCCAGCGCAGTGGGCCTTACGATGGCCTTGGTCCTGCAAAGCTCGGCCGCAGTTGCGCTGCTCACCTCTGGGTTTGCGGCCAGCGGGTTGTTGGGCTTTGGTTCGGGCCTTGCGATCGTCTTGGGCGGTGATCTGGGGTCAGCGCTGATCATTCAGATCCTGTCGTTCAAGCTGGATTGGCTGGTGCCTCTGTTGCTCGCCGTTGGTGGCTGGCTGTTCGTCAAAACCGAGCAGAAGAAACTGCGCCAGATGGGTCGCATCCTAATGGGGATCGCATTCATCCTCATCTCGCTCAGGTTCCTGCGCGAGGCGATGGACCCGATCCGAGACAGCGCCTTTTTGCCGGCCATCGCCGACTATCTGGCCCGCGACTATATCACTGCGTTCCTAGTGGGCGCAGCGCTTGCCTTTGTCATGCACAGCTCGGTCGCGGCGATCTTGATGTGTGTGACTTTGGTACACATTGGCGCCATCCCCTTTACCGCCGGCTTGTCGCTGGTGCTGGGGGCGAACCTGGGCAGCGCCTTCATTCCGGTGTGGCTGACGCGCGGCATGGACACCGCGGCAAGGCGCATCCCATTTGCGAACCTCGGCTTACGTGGGGCTTGGGCCGTGATCAGCCTGTTTGCCATCAACCTGGCCATTCCTGCGGACCTGCTTGGGGCGGGTTATGGCGGGCAAATGCTGGTCAACGCGCATCTGGCCTTTAACGCGTCGCTTCTGGTGCTGGCGCTGCCTTTCTGCCGGATGCTGAAAGGGCCGATGGAACAGTTGATGCCAGACACTTCTGCTGAACGCGAGGCCGAGCCTGTTGTAAAACCATCTAGCGCGTTGGACCCTGGCAACGTGGGTTCATCTGCACAGGCGATCTCGAGCCTCAAGCGCGAACTGCTGCGCATGGCCGATCTGGTCGAGGCCATGTTCCGCCCTACCCTGCGCCTGTATAAATCCGGTGAAAAGGACCAAATCCGCGCGGTTCAAGCGGTCGACGCCGAGGTCAATGAGTGTTTGTCCGGCATCCGCGCCTTTGTTGCCGCCCTGCCGGCGGACACCATGAGCAAGCAAGATGCGGGCATCGCACGTGATATGCTGGAATATGCCGTTCGCCTTGAGACTGCGGGCGATGTGGTTGCCAAACGCTTGACGGTTCTTGCAGGTGATCTGCGCAAGATCGGCAAACAGTTCTCGCAAGAGGGGTGGAACGAGCTGCAGCAGATGCACGAGACCATTCTGGTGAACATGCAGTTGGCGTCGAACGTCCTGATTTCGGACGATCTGGAAAGCGCACGTCTGTTGAACGCTGAAAAGACCGAAATGAAGCGTGCGGAGCGTAACAGCCGCAAGAGGCACTTTCGAAGGTTGCAGACCGGCAAAGTACAGAGCTTTGAGACCAGCGACATCCACCTCGAGACCCTGCGCGCGTTCCGTGATTTCAACAGCCATATCGCTGCTGTTGCGACCCCGATCCTGTATCAAAGCGGGCAATTGCTGGAAACGCGCCTGATCGAAGACATGCCCAACTCGGTCGTCGAGAGCTGATCGCCGATGTCCGCCTCCGTTGTTGTTATCATCCTGTCTGCCGCGCTGCTGCATGCGATCTGGAATGCGATCGTGAAAACGGCCGCGGATCGCACGACCACGCTGGGTCTGGTGGCCTTTGGTCACGTGCTGGTGGGTGGAGTGATGGTCATTTTCCTGCCTCTCCCAACCACTGAGAGCTTTGTCTACATCTTGCTCTCGACCGTGGTGCATTTCGGCTACTACTACATGCTGGCGCGCGCCTATCAGCATGGCGATCTCAGCGTCGTCTATCCCATCGCGCGCGGTATCGTCCCTGCCCTGGTCTCTTTGTGGGCCATGATCCTGGTGGGCGAGGTTCTGCCATTGCAGGCTTGGGCGGGCATCGCGGTGATCGCCCTTGGCATTCAACTCAGCAGTTGGAAAGCGTTGAGATCAGGCGTTGGTCGTGCGGCCCTTGGGTTTGCAGTTGGCACTGGGTTCTGCATCTCGATCTATTCGGTGGTGGACGGGATCGGCGTCAGACTGTCCGGAAATACCTTGTCCTATTGGGCCTGGGGCGCGTTCTTGCACATCTTCATCGCGGGCTTTGTTGCGATCCGGAAACGCTCAACCCTGGCCGCCCTGCCCCCACGGGTCTGGGCGCTTGGCCTTGCCGGCGGGCTGGTGTCGATGACCGCTTATGGCCTTGTGCTTTATGCCAAGAATTTCGCGCCGCTTGGCGCGGTGTCCGCCTTGCGCGAAACCTCTGTCATTTTCGCCGCTCTGATCGGGTTCCTCCTGCTCGGCGAAGGCAATTGGAAACGCCGCCTCGGCGCAGCTGTTCTCATGGCTGTTGGTGTGGCTTTGATCGGGATGAGTGGGCAATCTTGATCCATAACACCTCGCGGTATACCTTTGCGGTATATGTTGGAGGTGCCAGATGGCAGCCATGGCAAAACGCAAAACTTCTCTGACGCTCGACGCAGAGGCGTTGGATCACGCCAAGGATCTGGGAATCAACGTCTCTGCCGTTGCTGAGGCAGCACTGCAAAAGGCGGTTTCCGAGGCCCGGCAGCAACAATGGCTGCAGGATAACGCTGATGCCTTTCAGGCCCAATCCGAATGGCACGAAGCTAACGGCCACCCGCTGGCTGACATCATGACCTCACCCGGAGCAGCGACGTGGAAACGCTGAGCCGTCATGACGTGGCCGAATATGGCGGCGTTTACATGGTTGTGGTCGAAAGCGATCTCTTGCCGCCTGACCCTTCGGTGGTTGTGATCCCGCTTTTGCCGAACTATCCGGCCGTCCGACACCTGAACCCCGAGATACAGCACGCTGAGACGTCCCTGATCCTGGCGACCCGTCTGATCACTGCGGTTCGGCGATCCAGCCTGCGGCGTGTCGGAAATGTGTCGGACCAAGCCGACCAAGTCACGCGCGCCGTTGATGTGCTGATGTCCGGGGTTTGACGAAAAAATAGGCGCCCGTCCATGGGGAAACGGGCGCCGACTGACGACATCGGATCTTGGCGCGCGTCACCCCACCGCGGGTGCGCGCGACTTTTGATCCGGATCCAGCGATGGGATCGCCGCCAGCAAATTTCGTGTGTAATCCTGCTGCGGATTGGCAAAGAGCTCGCGCGTGGGTGCGCTTTCAACGATCTTGCCGTGGTACATGACCACCACATGATCACAGGTATGCGCCACCACCGACAGGTCATGACTGATGAACATGAAGGTCAGCCCCAGGTCCTTTTGCAAGGACTTGAGCAAGTTCAGAATGTCCGCCTGAATCGATACATCCAAGGCCGCCACGCATTCATCCGCGATCACGAACCTAGGGTTGCTGGCCAATGCTCGCGCAATGGAAATCCGCTGCCGCTGACCGCCCGAAAATGCATGCGGGTAGCGGCGTAGATGTTCCAAGTTCAACCGGCATTTGCCCGCAATCTCGCGCACACGCGCGTCGGTTTCCTCGCGCGATTTGGTCAGGCCCATCACTTCGAGCGGTTCTGCGATGATGTCGCGTACGGTCATGCGCGGGCTCAACGCGGCATAGGGATCCTGAAAGATCAACTGCGCGCGGCGACGGTATTCTTTCAGATCTGCAGGCGACATGTTGGCCAGATCAAACTGCACCTCGCCATCATCATATTCGGCCTCACCACCGGTAATGTCGACGGCGTTCAACAGAGCGCGCCCCAAAGTAGTCTTGCCTGATCCGCTTTCCCCCACAACGCCCACAAAAGCCCCGCGCGGGATTTCAAAGGTGACATCGTTGACCGCCTTGAGCGTCTTTTTGTTGAAAATCTTGCCGCCGATGGAAAACTCGACCGACAGATCCTTGGTTCTGATCAGGGGTTTGGTCATGATAGGCTCGGCACGTCTTCGGGGAACAGGGCAGCGAAATGACCGGGGCTGACCTCGGTCAAAGGCGGGCGTTCGGTTTCATAGCGCGAGCCCGGTTGCAGTTCCGGGTTGCGCGGATGGAACACACAGCCATTGGGGCGTTCCAACGGCGAGGGGATGTCGCCTGGAATGGGCGTCAATGGGGCGTCCAGATCATCAAGGCGGGGCAGCGCGTTCAGCAACCCGCGCGTATAGGCGTGAGCAGGCGTACGGATCACATCCCGCACCGGGCCGCTTTCCAGGATTCGACCCAAATACATCACCGCCACCTTGTCGGCGGTCTGGGCCACCACGCTCAGGTCGTGGGTGATGAAGATGATGCCCATGCCAAATTCGGCCACCAGATCACGCATCAGGTCCAGCACCTGCACCTGAATGGTCACGTCCAGCGCCGTGGTCGGCTCGTCCGCGATCAGCAGTTTGGGTTTGGTCGACAGCGCCATTGCGATCATCGCGCGTTGGCGCATCCCGCCCGACAGCTCAAACGCGTATTGACCAAACCGGATCGCCGGATCCAGAATGCCAACCCGATCCAACATCTCGATCGACAGTTCTTTGGCCTGTTTCTTGTTCATGCTGGTGTGGATCAACAGCTGCTCGACCATCTGGCTGCCAATGGTCATGGCTGGTGCAAAGCTTGCCATGGGCTCCTGAAAGATCATGCTGATCGCCCCACCGCGCACGACCTGCATGTCGCGTGGGCGCTTCAGCCCCATCACATCCACCGGTCCATCATCCAGATGCAAGGTGATCCGGCTGTCGGGTCCATAGACGGTGTTGCGCGCATTCAGCTTCATCAGCGACTTGGCGGTCACCGACTTTCCCGAGCCGCTTTCGCCCACCAGGCCCATCACCTCACCCGGTTTCAGTGAGAAGGACACATCGTCGACGGCGGTTACCAACCCCTCGTCTGTCTTGAACTGAACCGTCAGGTTTTCAACGTCGATCAGGCTCATTTCCGGGTCTCCGAATAGGGGTCAGCGGCGTCGCGCAACCCGTCACCCACAAACACAAACGCCATCACCAAGGCGATGAAGAAGATGACCGGGATGAAATACCACTGATAATTCAGCAGCACGTCCGCCTTGGTCACGTTCTGCAGCATCACGCCAAGGGAGTTCACCGGATCCTTGAGGCCCAGACCGATGAACGACAAGGCCGTCTCGCTCAGCACCATATAGGGGAAGGAGATTACCAGATCGACGATGATGTAGCTGGTGAAACTGGGCAGCAGATGACGGCGGATGATGTGGCTGGGGGACGCCCCGCATAGTTTGGCGGCCAGCACGTATTCCTGGTTCCGCTCGGTCAGCAGATGTGTGCGAACACGACGCGCCAATGTCGGCCAACCAATCAGGCCCAGGATCATTGATATGAAGAAAAACCGCGTTTCCGCCGACCACTCCGGCGGGATAAAGGCGGCAATGGCCATGAACAGCGGGATCGCGGGCACCGTTCGGATCGCGTCCGTTATCATCTGGATCACGCTATCCAACCAACCGCCGTAGTAGCCAGAGATACCCCCGATCACGAGCGCCAAAACAAATGAAATCACGACACCCATCGTTCCGACCTGTAGTGATGTCCAGATCGCGTGCAGCGTGCGGCTAAATATGTCTTTACCCGCGCTATCGGTACCAAAGAGGTGGATGTATCCCTCCTCCATTCCAAACAGATGCACGCTACCGGGAATGAGGCCAAAGAGCTTGTAGTCGTCGCCCTTCACAAAGAACTGCACATAACGGCGCTCATCCTTGTTGATCTTTTCCACCCAGCGAAAGTTGGTCGCCAAGGACCGTTCGCGTGTCACGGTGTACAGGAACGGGCGCATCGAGCAGCCGTTTTCATCACAAAACTTGGGGATCTGCGGAGCCCCATTCAGGTAATCCTTGTCCCGGCCCGCTACGGTCGGATCATAGGGCGACAAGAAGGGCGCAAAAAGCCCCGAAAGGATCAGCACCATCAGCACAACGGCTGCCACCATCGCGGCCTTCTGCTTTTTGAAACGTGCCCAGATCAGCTGCCCTTGTGAGGCGGTGAAATAGGCTTCTTTCGCCTTTTGGTTTGTTGTCGTCGTGCTCATCGGCTTACCTCAGGATGCTTTTGCGGACGCGCGGGTCGATGACCGCAAGCAGCATGTCCGTGAGAAAGTTCAGCGTCACGATAGAGGCCGTGAGCAGGAAGATGATCGCGCCCGCCAGCTGTTGGTCGTTTGACCGCGCCAGGGATTCCAGCAGCAACGATCCCGCCTCAGTCAACGTCAGGATCAGCGCCACGATGGGCAGCTCATTGAAGATGCGGTTCAAGTCGAACCCCAGCGAGTTCACGATCGGACCCAAAGAATGACGCGCCGGATACCGCCACAGCAGGCGTGCGCCGTGAATGCCGCGTGCCTCGGCCGCCGTGACATATAGCTTGCCGATCTCATCCGACATCAATGCGCGCACGGTTTGCAGGGCAAAGGCGGTGGCAGACCAGCCCAGAATGAAAATCGGTAACCAGGCGTGGCTGAGCAGATCAACAAACTTGTCCCACGACCAGGGCGCGTCCTTGTATTCGGGCGAGAACAGGCCCGTCAGCGTCTCACCAAAGTAGACGGTCGAGACCAGCATGATCATCAGCGCCAGCAGGAAGTTCGGCATCGCCAGACCCAGATAGCTGACGATCCGCAGCGAGTTGTTCAGCAGCGCATTGCGCGACGCAGCCGAGATGATGCCAACAGGAATGGCGATCATGTAAGCCAAGAGCAGCGAGCCCAGGCAGATCCACAGCGAAATCCAAAATTTGTCACCCAAAAGCTGCGCGATGTTCACGCGCAGGATGCAGCTGTCGCCGAACTCACCCCGGAAAGCACCGCTCAGCCAGCTGGCCCAACGGGTCAGGAACGGGCGGTCCAACCCCAGCCGGGCGCGCTCGGCCTCGATATCAGCAAGGGTAATGGCCGACCCTTGGGTGTTTTTATAGGCCAGGTACCGCTCGGCGCAGTCGCCGGGCACCAGCTCCATCAGCGAAAACACCACGAGAGACACGATCATCAACGTGATCAATGCCATCACCGCGCGGGTTGCCGCAAATCGGGCGAATTGGAACATCTTTATCCCTCGGGGTATTGGAAAACGGGCGCGAACGCCCGCTTTCGTGTCGTGTTGTCAGAACCCGATCACTCGGTCAGGAACCACTGTGCCGGACGGTACGGATAGGTCCGGTAGAATTCATAAGACTGCGTCTTGAATTCGGTGAAGTTCTTGAGGTTGTTCGAGCGATAGATCGGCGCAGGCGCATTCACGGTGCCGATGAACAGCACTTGACCTGCCATGATCTCGACCATCTTCTGGGCCGCCGCAATCGACGCATCAGTGCCCGGAGCCGAGGACTGATAGGTGTCCAGCGCGCCTTTCAGATCAGCAACCCATGCTGGCGGCTCAACACCGTTTTCGCCGTTCGAGCTGATGTATTCAGCCCACAGCATGCCGGTGCGCACGTCAAAGTAGCCATCAAACGGGGGCACCCAGATCTCGCCGTCGCCCAAGATAGAACCGGCCGGCTGGCCTTTGCCCCACATGGTGATGTCCAGCTGGTTCGACGACTGGGCCGAACGGAACTCGTCCGAAGTGACCTCTTTGATGGTGGTTTTCACGCCAACATCGGTCCAGTTCTGCGCAACCAGTTCCACCAGCTGAGCCGAGCTTGCTTGCGTCGAGAACTGCCAGTCCAGCACAAAGGGCGAACCATCGGGCAGGTCACGTGCGCCGTCACCGTCCTTGTCGACCAGACCCATCTCGTCCAACAGCGCATTGGCACGTGCCGGATCAAAACCGGCCTCGTGGTCCGACCACTTGGCGTCGATGAAATCAGGGCGCGGCGAGAAACCGATGTATTGCGTCGGTGTGCCCAAACCAAAGGCCACAACCTCGTTCAGCTCGTCACGGTTGATTGCAACTGACATCGCTGTGCGGAAGCGTACATCACCAAAAATGGCGCGGCGGGCTTCATCTTCGGCGGTCACGTTGAACGAAATGGTCGGGCTGGCGATGCCCGGCTTGACGTCAACGGTGTAGTTGCCCTTTTCCTGACCTTCCAGCAGAACCGGAGCCGAAGTCAGGTTCACAGCTTGCGATTTGTAGTCAACCTCGCCGTTCAACAGTTTGAGCGTGCGCACCTCTTCGTCGCCCACATAGATCTCGTCCATTTCCGAGATATAGGGCAGCTGGTTGCCTGCGGTGTCGACCTGAAAGAAGTAGGGATTGGCGACATAGTGACGGCCTTCGGTCGTCTCTTTCACCAGGATGTGGCTTTCCAGCGTCGGCATGGTGTCGCGCGGCAGGTCGGCCAGCTTGTCGCCCGCGGTCAGCATCGGCGACGGCGTGTCCATCCAATCCGAGTTGCCATAGTAGGCCTTGATCAGATCATAGCCGCCTTCGTAGCCAAGCGCCTTGGCATTTGCGTCCGCCTGGTCGTTCAGGGCCGGGTGGAACTGCTCAAAGAAATGCTTGGGTTGGAACGGCTGCACATAGGTGAACGAGAAGGTCTCGATCAGGCCAGGCTTGGGCGCTTCCAGAGTGAAGGTGACGGTGACGTCGTCAACGGCCTCAACCTTCATAGGCTTGCCGCCAGCCAGAGCATAATCCTTGGCCTCGGCAATGACGTTGGTGTCCATCATCAGGTTGTTGTACCAGAACGCGACGTCTGCTGCGGTGAATGGCGCACCGTCCGACCATTTGTGGCCCTTGCGCAAGGTCACGGTCAGTTGGGTGAAGTCATCGTTCCAGGCCCACGACTTGGCAACGTTGGGAACAACGGTTTGCAGGTCGTCCGAATAGCGGAACAGGTTGACGTGGCGCACCGACAGGAAGTCCGAGGTGCCGGATTCCGTGGCATTCGAGAGCGCGTCCAACTGGCCACCATAAGAGCCGATTGCGTCGTATGGGGCCACGACCAACGGCTCGGCCGGCAGACGATCGGCCAACGCAGGCAATTCGCCGTTGCCACGGATGCGGGCGTTCAGATCGGCAATCGCGGGGTTGGCGGAAAAGGCCAGCTCACAGCTGGCTGCGCCCTGGAACTCGGCCAGTTCAAACTGCTGCGGGAACGCGCCTGCGGCGACACCTTGCATGTCTGCAACGGTGACCGCCGGACAGCTGGCAGCCGCGGCCATGCCCGGCAGAGCAAAGGCGGCGACGCCGGATAGAAGAAGCTTTTTCATGTTACCTCCTGTTGAGAGTTGAGGGGGAGCGGTTGACCCGCGACTTGCCCCGGTTATTGGCGTTATGTTTCACTTTTTTGACAGGTTGGCAGCGATCCGAACCTCGATCCCCCACGCCTTGAGCGCTTGTGAGAGGTCCTGGTCAGGTGGCTGGTCGGTCACCAAATGAGTCACGTTCTTGGGGTCACAGGCCACCATCGGCGCCCGCGTATTGAACTTGCGGCTATCGGCGGTGACGATCACGTTTTCGCTCTGGTTGGTCAGCACCCGGGTCAACGACGCCTCGTCCGGGTTGGACGCCAGAAAGCCATGCTTGGCCGAGATTGCATCCGAGCCGAAGATCACCAGATCATAATTGAACTGACGCGCGAACTCTTCCGTCGCGCTGCCGAATGTGCCCCGCTCGGATGGCAGGATTTCACCCCCGGCCATGAACACGCGGTTGTTGTTGTGATCCGCGAGCGCCGCGACTGCGGCAATGGAATTTGTCACGACAATCAGTGATTTACGCTCGCGCAGTTGTTCGGCGACATAGGTCGTGGTCGACCCGACGTTGATGAAAACGGTCATCCCATCCTCAACCAGATCGAGCGTCGCACGTGCGATTTCGGTCTTTTCAGAGGAGTTCTGTTCCAGCGCACCAGAGTACATCGGCGTGTCCGGGGAACCGCGCAGATAGGTGCCGCCATGAACCCGCTCAACCCGTCCGGCCTGGGCCAACCCCTTGACCAGACGGCGCACGGTTTCCTCTGACACACCCATCACCTGGGCGATCTGAGCGTTACGCGCAGACCCGCCAAGTCGGGCCAGAACATTCAACAGTTCGTGTCCCCGATGTGGGATTTTGTCGGCATCACTTTCCATGACGGCAATGAAACACACAAAACCATTCGAAAAGCCATAAAAATCCATATGAATTTTTTATGACGCCGGTTTTGCAGGGAAATCCAAGGGTCTTCGTGTGGATTTTCCCCACATCCGGCGAATCTAATGCACAAAAAAACCCGCCGTCAGATGGGCGGGCTTTCGTTCGCGCACGGACCAGTGCAGCCTATTTGTAGGTGATCGTCTTCTCGACGACTTCGGGCGGCAGCTCCCGCTCGTCATAGACACCGATGAAGATCCCAACCGACGATGACGATCCCGTACGCTTGCCTTTCAGATACTCCGAACTGACGGTCGTGCGTTGCGACGGGCGGCGAGCCCATTCGGACAGGCGGTCCATGAACATCCCAACGACTTCAGCGTAATCCGGGTCAGCCCCCAAATCGTTCAGTTCGTCCGGATCGTTCTTCAGATCGAACAGAAGCGGTCGGAAGCCACCGTCGGCAAAGACGAACTTCCACTCACGATCCGCGAGCATGAACAACCTTGCCTGTTTCGGATCAAGATCCAGCGCTGCCGCTTCGGGCGTCGCCGAATAGTCGTATTCGCTCACCGCAAAGTCGCGCCACTTGTCTGGCGACTGACCACGCAGGAATGGCAGCAGAGAATACCCTTCTAGCACATGATCAGGCACGTCCCCACCCGCCAGATCAACAAAGGTCGCCGCCAAATCGATGCTTTCAACAAGTGCGTCGCAAACCGTGCCACGCGTTGCGTCAGCCTGTTCGGAAGGATCATATACGATCAGCGGCACCCGAACCGAAGGATCATGGAACAGGTCCTTTTCGCCCAACCAATGATCACCCAGATAGTCGCCATGGTCCGAGGTCACGACGATCATGGTGTCGTCCATATGCCCGGTCTCTTCCAGCCATTTGAACAGGCGTCCCATCTGATCGTCGGCTTGCTTGATCAGCCCCATATAGGCCGGGATTACCTTTTCTCTTACGCCAGGCTTGCTGAATGTCTGCCCAACCTCGTTTTGCATGAACTGCTCGTAAACCGGGTGCGTGTCCTCCAACTCGGCCTCAGACCGGACAACCGGCAAGACCTGATTGGCGCCGTACATGTCGTGATAGGGTGCCGGAACGATGTATGGCCAATGCGGTTTGATATAGGACAGGTGGCACATCCAGGGGCCTGATCCTGCCGAATCCTGCGCTTTGATGAACTCCATGGCTTGAGAGGTCAGCCAAGGCGTTTCACTGTCTTCCTCGCGGATGTTGGCCGCCTTGTCGGCATGGCGCATGAACCAGCCTGAGGCGACATTGCCATCCTCATCGACACCTGCATTGGCATTATGCTGCCACGGGTTTTCAGCCTCGTATCCCTGCCCTTTGAGGTATTCGTTATATGGCGAACGCTTCTTGTCGTAGAACCCGGCAGGCCCTTCACCCCACAGCCCGTCATCGCGCAGGAACACATCGAACCCGCATTCAGCCACCCGCGCACCAATGATCCCATCGCGCGAGATACCAAGGCGATCCATACCCTCTTGATCCACGCTCATATGTGTCTTGCCGATCAGCCAGCTGTCCATGCCGCGCGCGCGCAGGTGATCGCCCAAGGTAACCTCACCCACCTTGAGCGGAAAGTTGTTCCAGGCTGCGCCGTGGCTGTGCACATACCGCCCGGTGTAAAAGCTCATCCGCGAAGCACCGCAAATAGGCGACTGCACATAGCAATGCGAAAACCGCACGCCCTTGGCGGCCAGCGCGTCCAGATGCGGGGTTTCAAGGGTCGGGTGTCCCGCACAACTGAGGTAGTCATACCGCAGCTGGTCGAACATGATGAACAGGATGTTCTTGGCCTTACGGCTCATGATGGTGTCTCCACGATGCCAAGCGCGCGCCACAAGGCACGCGCAGATAGCGCAAGGTCGTCACCAATTTTGCAACCGTCAAGCTTAACTTGCTAACTAGTCGCGAGCGTAGACGTCCTCGTACCGGATGATGTCATCCTCACCCAGGTAGGACCCGGTTTGGATCTCGATCAGCACCATGGGCACCTTGCCCGGGTTTTCCATTCGGTGCACGGCCCCCAAAGGCACATAGATCGACTGGTTCTCGGACACCAGCGTGACCGTATCATCGACGGTTACCTTGGCTGTGCCTTCGACCACGATCCAATGTTCGGAACGGTGGTGATGGCTTTGCAGGCTGAGCGCGGCACCCGGGTGCACCATGATACGCTTGACCTGAAACCGCTCGCCAATCACCAGGCTTTCAAACCAGCCCCAGGGGCGATGGTCCTTGCGGAACAACTCAGCCTGTTTGGCCTCTTTTCTCTTAAGTGCGGTCACCGCCTTTTTCACGTCTTGTGCGCGGTTGGCATCCGCCACGAGAACCGCATCGGCCATGGCAACGGTCACGATATCCTTGAGCCCGATGCCTACAACCTCGATGCTGCTGTCTTCGGACCTGAGCATGGTGTTTTCGCAGTCGATCGCCGTTGCTGCCCCCGACAAGGCCACGCCGCCCTCGGCTTGCTCCATCTCGCGCCAAACTGCGTCCCAGCCGCCCAGATCGGACCAACCGTGGTTGAACGGTACGGCGCCGATATTGTCGGCCTTTTCCATCACCGCATAATCGATCGAGATATCCTCGAGATTCTGCCAAGGCTCCCCCGCCAACCGGAAAAAGCCCAAATCGGTCTTGCCCTCGTCAAGCGACTGTCGGACATAGTCCACCATATCGGGCATGTGCTGTTCAAAGGCCACGATGATGGTTTCTGGTGCAAACAGGAAAAGGCCCGCGTTCCATAGATACTGGCCCGAGGCCAACATGCGCGCCGCGTTGTCTGCATCGGGCTTTTCCACGAACTTGCTGAGCGGGATGAACCCATCCTCGCCTTCATCCGGCTTGCGCGATAGCTCCAGATAGCCATAGCCCGTCTCGGCCCGGTCCGGCACCACGCCAAAGGTGATCAACTGCCCGTCGCGCGCCGCCTCGGCCCCGCGCGCCACCATGGCACGAAAGGCTTCGTTGTCCGGGATGGCATGATCCGATGGCGCGACGAGCATCAATCCCCCCTGGTCCTGTTTCTGCATCCAAAGCGCCGCGGCCAGGATCGCCGGTGCGGTGTTGCGCCCCTCAGGCTCCAGCAGGATGGCACCGGGATCGATCCCGATCTCCATCAGCTGTTCGGTGACAATGAACCGAAAATCCGAGTTTGTAAGAACGATGGGTGCGTTGAAATTCTCGCCGCTCATCCGCTCTGCCGTGCCCTGAAACAGCGACCGGTCGCCGATCAGGTTGGCAAATTGTTTGGGATAGCTTTTGCGCGACAAAGGCCACAGCCGTGTTCCAGACCCCCCGCACAGAATGACCGGAGTGATTTTGTCACTGAAATCAATGGCACTCATGCGGATCTATGACCTCTGATTGTTCTAAACACCTTCTTATCGGTCGGACCTTGGCTTCACAACACGTGACCTGACCTTACCGATCATAGTGTCCGGTCTGGTGCCAACGCCATGCATCCGCAATCATTTGCTGCATGGTCGACCGTGTCGGCGTCCAGCCCAACTCGGTTGTGGCGCGGTTGCTCCCCGAGACCAGCTTGGTGCAGTCGCCAGCCCGACGCGGGCCAATCGAATAGGGCACCTCACGATTGGTGACGGTACGGCTTTGTTCGATCACCTCCATCACGGAGAACCCGGTGCCAGTGCCCAGGTTAAACACTTCGCTGCCCTTGCCCTCTTCCAGCCACTTCAGGCCCAGAACATGAGCATCCACCAGATCGCAGACATGAACATAGTCGCGAATGCATGTCCCGTCCGGCGTATCGTAGTCCGTTCCAAACACGGTCAGCGCGTCACGCTTGCCATCGATTGCATCCAACATCAGCGGCACAAGATGAGTTTCGGGTTGATGAAACTCACCCACCTCAGCTTCGGGGTCCGCGCCAGCAACATTGAAATAGCGGAAAATGACAGAGCGCAGCCCATACGCCATTTCGAAATCGCGCAGGATGTCTTCAACGCCGCGTTTCGAAGCACCATAGGCGTTCAGTGGCAATTGGGTTGTGTTCTCGTCCAGCACGACGTTGTCGTGTTCACCATAGGTCGCGCAAGTTGAAGAGAAGACAAAGTCCAGGCACCCGGCGGCCACCGCCGCCTCGATCAAGGTCAAAGACCCACCAACGTTGTTCGCCCAATACCGGCCCGGCTGGCTCATCGCTTCGCCGACCTGACTGAGAGCCGCGAAATGCATCACTGCCGCGGGTTGGTATTTGGCAAACACCTCATCCAGTCGCGAGCGATCGTTCAGATCACCCTGCTCGAACGGGCCGAACTTGACCGCATCCTGCCAGCCGGTGACCAAATTGTCATAGGTAACGGGAACGTAGCCCGCACGATCCAGCGCTTTGCAGGCATGAGAACCAATATAACCTGCGCCTCCAGTCACCAAAATATGGGCCACGCGAAAACTCTCCGAAATTGACTAACACCGGTCTGTTAACACTGCGATTGCAATGTCGCCAATGCCAAATTCAAGGCTATCAGATCTTCCTCGTCCGTCTTTGCGGTCGGGACCTGCATAATCGCCCATTCAACCCAGAGTTTGACAACGCACCAAACCCACGCTTAACTGGCGAAACTCTCTCCAATGCAAGGCCTTACCTCGGCTGCCGTGTGTCGAACACGCAGTGCCGAGGCAAAAACAAATGCGTCGAACGGGGACAGAATATTCATGGGTGCGCTCAAAAGTATTTTTCGTGGGATCAATGTGGCGTTCAGAGATGGGCGCGTGAAAGCTATCCTGGTGATCACCTTCGGCATGATCTTGTGGGCCTCCGTGTTTTACCGCCTTGTCGAGGGCTGGAGCTGGCTCGACTCCATCTATTTCTCGGTCGTGACCATATCGACCGTAGGGTTCGGAGATTTCTCGCCCGAAACGGCGGCGGGCAAGATCTTCACCATGTTCTATATCCTGGTCGGCTTGGGGATCTTTGTTGCTGCTGCAACAACCATCGCCAACACGATTCTGAAGCAGTCCGACGACAAGGGTGACAGCGGGGACGCGTGACAAAGGCTGGCGCCAAAACGCCAAAACATATGTTCATATGATGATTTCTGAGTGTACCATCTGAAAAACAAACATCATGGAGTGATGGAATGGAAAAGACGCAGGACGCAAAGATCATCGATCTCGCAATACGCTTATTGTTTCTTGGGTTATTCCTTTACAGCGCCCTTGTCATGGTCGCACCTTTGGCCAGTGTCGTTATCTGGGCCGCCATTTTGTGCGTGGCGCTCTATCCGGCCTTTGACTGGTTGCAGTCCAAACTGGGCGGCCGCAAGGGGCTGGCATCGACACTTTTGGTTCTGGTCGGTCTGGGGCTGACACTGGGTCCCGTGGCAACCGCCGTGTCCGGCGCGGCTGAACTTGGTTCCGAATTCTCCGAACAGGCCGCAAGCGGTCAGCTCAAGATCCCCCCCGCACCTGAGGGGCTAAAAGATCTGCCTGTGGTTGGAGGCAAGCTGGCAGACGTCTGGTCACTTTTCGAACGCAACCTTGATGCGGCGATGGCAAAATACGGACCCCAAATCCTGGACGTCACCAAAACCCTCTTCAGCAAGGTTCTGGGTATCGGCATCGGGCTTTTGGCCTTGGCCCTGTCCGTGATCATAATGGGTGCCCTGTTTGGCCCCGGCCCGCAGGTGGTGCAAGGCTTGCAGCGCTTCGCCAACCGCATTTTTGCCCCCCGCGGCGGAGAATTCGTGACCCTGGCAGGTGCGACCATTCGCAATGTGACCAAAGGGGTGATTGGCGTTGCGGCCATTCAGGCCTTTGTCATTTGGGTTCTCCTGACAGTATTCGGGATCGGTTCTGCTGCAACGTTGGCCTTTATCTGCTTGATCTTGTCGATCATCCAGATCGGGCCCGGCCTCGTCCTTTTGCCGCTGATCATCTACGCGTGGAGCTCGATGTCAGGCGGATCGGCGCTGATCTTTACCGTACTGGCCATTCCCGCAATGATCATGGACAGCTTCCTGCGGCCTGTCTTTATCTCCAAGGGCTTGGAAACCCCGATGCTGGTCATCCTGATCGGTGTTCTGGGCGGTATGATGGCCTATGGCCTGGTTGGCGTCTTCATGGGACCGGTGCTCTTTGCCGTTTTCTATGAACTGTTCAAAGTCTGGATCGAAGCACCCGCACCCGAGGGAGCCGAAGAAGGGGTCACAGAATGAAAAAGACGATCTGGAGCACCCTTGCCGTCATTTTGATCTTTCTGGTCTGGTATCTGGCAGCTGATCGCCAAACACCGTTCACCGGAAATGCACGGGTCAAGGCAATCGCGACTCAGATCGTGCCCCAAGTTACCGGCACCGTAACCGAGGTCTTGGTCGAGAACGGCCAGATTGTCGAAGCTGGCGACGTCCTGGTCCGCATCGATCGCAGGCCGTATGAGATCGCGAAAGCCAAGGCCGAGGCCGACTTGGAATCCGCGACGCAAGACGTTGGTGCCTCGTCCGCCGAAGTCAGCGCCGCGCAAGCAAAACTTGCGCGTGCGCAAAGCGATCTAGATACGATCCGCATTCAAAGCGAACGGGTCTTTGCCCTAGAGAAAAAAGGCCTGGTTCCGATTTCGCAGGCTGACAATGCCCGTGGGCAACTGGCGGAATCCGTGGCCAATTTCGAGAACGCCCAAGCCGACCTGGAAAAGGCCAAGCAACGTCTTGGGAACGAAGGCACCGAAAATCCCAAAATCCAACGCGCCCTGGCCGATTTGGCCCAAGCTGAATTGGACCTGGAATGGACAGAATTGCGTGCGCCTGCGTTGGGTGTGGTCTCGAACCTTTTGATTGCACCGGGCACCTATGCCCGCTCAGGTCAGGATCTGCTGACCTTTCTGGATGCAACCGACATCTGGATCGAGGCCTATTTCACTGAAAACAACCTGGGCCGCACGGCGGTTGGCTCGCCCGTAGAGGTGGTGCTTGATATGCACCCGGGCCGGGTCATTCCCGGTGTCATCGAAAGCTTCAGCGCAGCGGTCTCGGTCAGTGGGGGTGACGTGGCCGGCGATCTGGCATCGGCCCCAAGCACCAAGGGCTTCCTGCGTGAACCCGAGCGGTTCCCTGTTCGGATCGTTCTGCCAGGGTATGAAGCCGGGAGCACAGAAGATGATCTGAGGTTTCAACTGAACGGCCAGGCCGACGTGATCATGTATCTGGGCGATAGCGGCCTTTTGAACATGGTTGGGCGCGCCTATATCCGCCTGGTCTCGATCATGACCTATGCGTACTGAGGACCGTAACTCGATACGGCGTCTCGCTTTTGGCGTGACGCTGGCCTTTGGACTGGGGTTGTTGCTGGATTGGCCGCTGGCTTACATCGGGGCGGTGTTTGCCGCCCTGTTCCTGCAAGCCCCGGTTGGGTTGCCGCTTGCGGCCTTTGGCAAGCTCTTCGTTTTCTCGATTGGCTTGATGTTGATCTCTTTCATACTGTCCGCAGTTTTTGCCCCCTATTCGGTGGTCTTTCTGATGTTGGTGGCCATCGGGATCATATTGTCCTTTGTCTGGTCCGTGTCCGGAGCAGGCGTCTTGCCCGGTGTCATCGCATTGATGGGCGCGTTGATGATACCGAACCTGCTTTTACAGTCTCAGGATCTGGCATTTGTTCTGGTGATCTGGATCCCGCTGAACCTGTTTTTTGCCGGTTGCGTGGCAACACTGATGTTCACGCTCATTCCCGCCGCGCCCCCGTCGCAGGCCGCCCAGAAACAAGCGCAGGCTGCGCCGGACTTTGACCCGGCACGACGCATCTTCAGAATGTCGATGGTCACGGTGCCCTTTGCCATGGTGTTCTTTCTATCAGGCTCTTCAGCGCTGTTGGTGCTGTTCTTTGTTGCATTGCTCAGCCAGCAGTTGGCCGCGATGCCAGCAGCGGGCAAGGCCGTCGCCAAGGCGATGCTGACAGCCAACCTGTTGGGCGCTGCCGTGGCCATCATCTGTTACGAGATCAATGTGATCGCCCCCGTGCTGGTGACGCCCATCCTGCTGTGCCTGTTTTTCTGCCTGACACTGGGTACTCTAGGAAAATCTGGCACGCCTTTGGCCGCCGCCGCAGGATCGGCAATCACCACAGCGCTTGTGGTCTATGGCGGAACCATTGCCCCCTATTCAGACGACGCTGATGTCAAAAGCCTTGTCCGGGTCGCCCAAGTTGCGACCGCGGCCATTTTCGTGATCCTGGCCTATGTGGTGGTCGATGAGTTCTGGCCAGAGAAGAAGCAGCAAGAAGCCCAAACCGCCTGAGATGACCCAGACCTAATCCACCAATCGCTTGCGACAATGATCCACAAAAGCGGCATGGGTGCTGCTGCTGGTGGCACCTGGTACACCCAACACGCCCATGACGATGTGCCGCAACTCGCCCACAAGCGGAATGAACCTGAGCGGTTTTCCATCCGGCGACGTGTCGTTCAAGGGGCGAGAGTTGACGATCGAAAACCCGTACCCATTGGCAACCAGACTGCGCATCACCGCCATGTCCCGCGTCCGTTCGCTGATCACCGGGCGCAACCCCTCGCGCGAGAAAAAGGATTGGAAATATTCGGAACTGATCGGCAGATCCAGCAGCACCATCGGATGGGGCGCCAGATCATGTATCGTCAGGCTCTCGTTGTCAGCCAAAGGATGCTCGGGCGCCAAAAGGACGTAAGGGGGCAGTTCCTTGATGGCGTGAAATTCCAGGTCGGGCGGCAGGTTCAGATCATAGGTGACGGCCATGTCGATCTCGCCCCGGCGCAACGCCGCAAAGATCTCGGTCTGGGTCATCTCGATCTGCGAGGTTTGTACCGCCGGAAACTGCTCTTCGAAACTGCGGCGCAACCCTGACAACACAATCTGGGCAAAAGACACCAAACAGCCCAATCGCAAAGGCCCCTGCACGGTGCTGGACACAGACCCCGCCAGGCGTGTCATCTCGGTCGCCTCGGTCAGCACCCTGAGCGCCTGCGCCGCCAACGTGCGCCCTGCCTCTGTCATTTTCAGCCCCTGCGCGCGATTTCGAACAAAAAGCGGCAGACCAAGCTCGGACTCGAGCTGGGAGATCGCGGTTGAAATCGACGGCGGCGAGACGTTCATCTTTTGGCTCGCCGCAGCGATGCTGCCGCATTCTCCGGCAGCGACAAAATACTCCAGCTGGCGCAGGGTGAATCGGATTGGCATGATCGGGCTTTCAAAAGGCCCGGTCATGGTGGCGCAAGCATCCTGCGCCGTCCAGACCACATCGCATGGAATCAATCGTCTCCTGGCACGCCGTAAGACGGGGCTTCGCGCGGATCCAGGGCACGTTGCACATAGGCGTCAATCTGGGGTTTGTAGACCTCCCAGGCCATCGCGATGTTTTCGATGGGACAGTCTTCGGACCAGTCGCAACGCAAATCAACGATCGGCCAATCCACGCGATCCACAATTTTCATCCCTGCCGAATGCACCGGCCCAGCCTCGCCGCCTGCCGCAAGTCCGGCCCGCATGGCGGCAATCAAACGGTCACCCAGATGACCTGTGGCGCCTTCGAATCCGTCAACGATGGCCTGACAGATGCCGTCATTGGCCAAAAGGTTGCCGCCCGACGCCACATCACGCCCCTGCGCCTGCGTCCAGATACCCAAAGAATTCGGGCCCGAATGGATCGCGGTGTTTCCCTGTTTGTCGACGGCCAGCACTTGCCGGTATTCGATGAAGCACCCCTGCTCTTGAACGCTTGCGATGGCCTCTTTCGCGGTCGCACCCGCCTCCATCAGGTCCAAGGTCAAAGGACCAAGCGCCGGGTCGGTGACATTCTGTGAGGCGACCGCCCCAACCCCGGCGCGCGCAAAGGCACAGCGTGCGGCAACCGCCGGAGACGAAGACGAGATCGCCATGCCAAACATGCCTGTTTCGGCACATCGCGCCACCAGAGAAAACGTCATCCTCGCCTCATCCTTTTTCAGTTGGTTGGGGACTGGGAGCAATTTGCCCCCTGTCCCGATCAATCCGGGATCACTGCAGTCCCGTCAATCTCGACCAGCCATTCGGGCCGTGCAAGCGCCTGCACCACCAGACCGGTTGAAACCGGATGCACACCTTTGATGTATTCACCCATGGTCCGGTATACCGCCTCGCGGTGGCGCACGTCTGTGATGTAGACGACGACCTTGACCAGATGGCTCATGTCGCCGCCGCACTCTTCGATCAATTGCTTGATGTTCTGCATCACCTTGTGAGTCTGCTCGACCGGGTCGTGGCTATCGATGTTGACCGCATCATCCAGGTTTTGCGGGCATTGGCCGCGCAGATAGACGGTCTTGCCACCCTGGGTGACAACGGCCTGACACAGGTCGTTGTCCAGGTTCTGCTCGGGGTACGTCTCGGACGTGTTGAACTTGCGGATGCGTGTATGGGCCATCTGTTTTCCTTGTTAGGCGACGCATTGCGCCCGGTCTTGTTTGGCCAACCACAACTGAAAATCGCGGATGGTGCCTTCGTAGTTGTCTTCGGCCAGTGGCCCGGCCAAGGCGTGTGCCGAGTTCAGGGCGACCTGCATCCGCTCCAGTTTCTCGCGGTCCTCGCGGTTGACGTTCTCCCAGAGCGCGATGCGGCTGGCGATGGTTTCATCATCCAGATCATTCCCATAGGCCGACATCGTCCATTTCACCCGGATCTGGCCCGCATTGAGAGGGAAGATACTGATCGACACCAGCAAGCTCGCGGCCTGGCTGGCCACTTGGGTTGGGAAAACCGAGAACAGGGTAGAGCGCAGGCGTTCGTCCTCGGTAAGGCCCGGCGCCCCATAACCGCGGGACGGGATATTCTTGGGATAGTTCGCGGCATAAGAGGTGAACCCGTCGCCCCCCAGCAGCTTGCGTGCCAACCCGGTCGGCGTATACCCGTGCAGGGTTTCAGGATGCACGACTGACAGGTGGTACCCTTCCATGAAGTTCTCGACGAGACACTTCCAATTGGTGTTCCAGATCTCTTCGGCGACATGCACCAAACGGAACGCCTCGGTTTCATAGTTCACCAACAGGGCGTCGAGTTCCGGGTATTCAAAGGGGGCCGCGTCGGCATCCAGATTGACGTAGATGAAGCCGTTCCAGATATGCACATTATGCCTGTGCAGCCCGCATTTCTTGGCGTCAAAGCCCGCGTTTTTCATCCGCGCTGCACGCATTAGGGCGCCGTCCAGATCATAGGCCCAGGCGTGATAGGAACAGACAAAGCGTTTTGTCTGACCCCGCCCCTCAGCCAGAGGCATTCCGCGATGGCGACAAACGTTGGCCAGCACCGCAACCTCGCCATTGGACTGACGCACAACGATCAGCGGCTCGTTCAAAAGTTGTGTAGCAAAGTAATCGCCTGGTTCCGGCACCTCGTCCACCCGGCCCAGGCAGTGCCACCCCCGCCGTAGAACCGTTGCGGCCTCATGCTGAAACTGGGACGGATCGCTGTAGAACGCGCCGGGCATGCACATCGGGCGGTCGGCTGGCAGGGCGGCAAGCTCCTGCAACTGCTTGCTTAGTTCGCTGTACATCTTCAGGCCCCCTCCTTGGCGTCAGAATTTGCGATCTTGGGTTCAAAGCTGGGATCGACCCGGCTCATCAGGTATTGCGCAAAATCGAAGTTCGGCCGTTCCAGATGCGACAGGTGGCCGGGCTCGGCCCCGTCTGCACACAGGCCGCGATAGACCTTTTCGGTGCAGCCTCGATCTTCGACGTTCACCTCATCCAACAGCGTCTTCAACTCGGTCAGGTTCTGCTGCGCCTCGGCATCGTCGGCATAATCGTCCGACATACCGCCGCCAAAACGGATCTGAACCTGCGACGAGCCCTTGGGGTGCAGGCTGAGATACCAGAAATAGCCCGGCGTCAGCGTGATCAGCAGGCTGGGATAGATCGCGAGCAGGAACGTTGTGCGCCGTTCATCGCCCTGCAAACGGTCGTTGCTGGGGTGCGCCATGGCAATCCGGAGCGACTCATCCTTGAGGATGGTGTGATAATTGAACGCCTTTCGACCCGGTGGGCAGATCATCTCGTCCAGCCGCGACAGCCCGCCGATGGTGCCCGCATGGCAAACCGGCAGGTGATAGCTTTCCATGAAGTTTTCGGCCAACACCTTCCAATTGGTGTCCCAAAGATGCTCTTCAAAGAAGGTCTCGGTGTAGTTGGTCATGTCATAGCCTTTGACCAACTCCTCAACCTCACTCAACTGTTCGGCGACGGGCTCGGCATCCGGGTTCAAGGTGATGAACACCCAGCCCAGCCATTCCTGGCATGCGATCGAAGGCAGGGCATAGTCATCCTTGCAGAACGCCTTGTTCCCGTTCATGGCAGGCGCGCCACGCAACGAGCCGTCGAGGTTGTAGGTCCAGGCATGGTAGGGACAGACGATCGACTTGGTTTTGCCGCGACCATGCAACAACGTCGACATCCGGTGGCGACAGACGTTGGAATAGGCCCGCAATTCACCGTCTTTGTCCCGCAGGACGATGATGGGCTGATCTGCCAGTTCGCAGGTCACATAATCGCCAACCTCGGCCAGAGAGCTGGCACGACCAACGCAGAACCAGTCTTTCTTGAAGATGTGCTCGATCTCTTCGGCCAGGAATTCGTCGGAATAGTAGACCGACGGCGGCATGGCGCGGGCTTGATCAAAAGGCGCCGACACATTCTTGCGCAGCGCATCGACGGGGTTTTCGATGGGGTCAAAGACGGTCATCTCAATTCTCCTCTCGTGGCGCGTTATTCAGCGGCTGCGGGGACGGTTTCAGGGGAATACTCGCGATAGTTTTTCTGGATGGCTATCTGATCTGCGACATAGGCCGCGTCGTGCCAGACCCCCCAGATAAAGGTCGATCCGCGACGCGATTGCCACGGAAGCCCAAGAAAATAGATCCCGGGCTCGGGCGAGACGCCGCGCTGATGCAGCGGCGCACCGGTGCTGTCGAACGCATCGACCTGCATCCAGCTGAAATCCTGACGGAAGCCGGTGGCCCAGATGATCGTGGTGATTCCCGCAGCCTCAAGATCCAGTTCGCGGATCGGGTTGGTCATGCTGTCCGGGTCCGGCAGCATGGTGCGCGCTTCGGGTTCCAGAGGCAGATCCAAACCCATCTTTTCGGCATAGGCATCGGCCTGATCCAACATATCGATATAGTTGGCATCACCGGCCGCAATATTCTCGCAAAGGTCATCATCGATCAGCAGCTTGCCATCCGCATAGCCGCTTGCTCGTCCCAGCAGCGTCATGCCGTCATGCGCCAAGCGCCGGAAATCCACGGTCTTGCCACCCTGCGCGCCGCTTACAGAAATGGTCACGTGCTCGGTTCCCGTCTCTTTGGCCGGAATGTCCCACAGGCCCAAAACACCCAGCCACCAGCAATAATCGCGACCGCGGTAGGCGCGCGGTGGACGATCATGCGGACCAACGCACAGATATGTCTTGCGCCCGGCGCGTTGCAGCTCGTCCGCGATCTGACCGCCAGAGGACCCCGCCCCCACAACCAGCACGGCGCCATCAGGCAGGTCATCGGGATTGCGATAGGTCGAAGAATGCATCTGCGTCAGGCCTGCGCTTTCCGGCACCAGAGGGGGGATGACTGCGTGCTGGAAAGCGCCAGTGGCCGCGATGACCGAGTTCGCCTCGATCACACCGTCCGAGGTTTCGACGGTGAATCCCGCCCGCCCCTCATTCCGCTTCAATGACGTAACCTCGACCCCGGTGCGGATCGGTGCCTTGATCATTTCAGCATAGGAATTCAGGTAATCCGCCACCTCTTCTTTGGGTGGAAAGGCATCAGCGCCCGAAGTGGTGAAATGCAGGTTCGGAAAACGGTCATGCCAGGCGGGGCCATTGGCCACCAGCGAATCCCACCGGCGCGACCGCCAGGCTTCGGCCACACGATGTTTCTCCAGCACCAGATGAGAGATCGAGTTGCGGCTCAGGTGTTCGCTCATAGCGATCCCGGCCTGACCGGCACCCACCACCAGGGTATCGACAAATTCCACCATCTCGCTTGGCTCCTTTAGCTATGACAGAGGCGACCCTGCCACGACAAAAGGAACCTAAAAAGAATAGTCTCTCTTGGTGGGAATTAGGCGTTGCCTAATTTGAACTTCACCTATTGCTAATGGCCTGAAAGACGTGCGCTCACCTCACCTGAATGCGAGGCAGTGTCGTACCGAATGCAAGGGCGTTCAACCCGGCCAAGGCAGGGAGTAGGTCTTGACGTTGGTGAAGAATTTCATTGCTTCGATGACGCCCTCTTTGACGCCATTTCCGCTGTCTTTGATGCCGCCAAAGGGGGACATTTCAATGCGATAGCCGGGTTGCTCCCAGATGTTGCAGGTGCCCACATCCAAACCATTGATGTAGGCAATCGCGCGGTTCAGATCGTTGGTGCAAACTCCCGACGACAGGCCAAAGGCCGTGCCGTTCGAAATGCGCATCACCTCTGCATCGTCATCTGGCACACGCACGATGGGGATGACGGGGCCAAAGGTCTCTTCCATCACCAGCTCACAGTCATGCGGCACATGGTCGACCACGATGGGCGGCAACAGCGCGCCGACACGCTTGGGGTGGTACAGGATCTTCGCGCCCATCTCGGCCGCGTCCAAAACCCGATCTTCAAACAGTTTTGCCGCGTCCGCATGAATCACGCAGCCCAGTTGCGTTTCGGGATCCCGAGGATCACCAAAGCGGATGGCTTTGGCCTGTTCCAAAACAAAAGGCACGAATCGCTCCGCGACGCTTTCCTGCACCAGAATGCGTTTGATCGCGGTGCAGCGTTGGCCCGAGTTGCCGGTTGCCCCTGCCACGGCCAATGCCGCCGCCTTACGCAGATCATCCTCACCCAGGTCATTGCAGACGATCAGCGGATCATTACCGCCCAGCTCCAGCGCCTGACGTTTATAGCCCGCCTTCTGCGCGATCAGCTTTCCCACCGGCACTCCGCCGGTAAAGGTGATGACGTCGATGTGGTCATTCGTCACCATCTCGTCCCCGATGTCGCTAGGCCAGCCAGTGACCACCTGAAACATCTCGGGTGGCAGCCCGGCCTCATACAAGATGTCGGCCAGTGCGATGGCCGTTATCGGGGTCAGCTCGGTCGGTTTGCACACCAAGCAATTGTTGGTCGCAATGGACGGCGCGATCTTGTGGCTGACCATATTGAGAGGATGGTTGAACGGCGTGATGGCCGAGATCGCCCGAACCGGTTCACGCATCGTGTAAATCTTGCGCGCCTTGCCGTTGTGGGTCAGATCGCAAGAGAATACCTCACCATCGTCTTTCAACGCCTCGGCAGCCGCGAATTGAAACACATCCTGTGCGCGCTTGGTTTCATAGATCGAATGCTGGTGGCAAATGCCCAGTTCCAATGTCAGCCATTTCGCCAACTCGTCCCGTTTTTCCCCGATCAGCTCGGCCGTACGGCGCAGGATCTGGCTGCGCTCATGCCGGGTCAGCCTAGGCTTGTAACTTGCCGCAATTTCAAAGGCCCGCGCAGCATGGACCGCCTGCCCTGCCGGAACAGTGCCGACGACCTCATCCGTGTAGGGGAAATGCACCGGTATCGTGTCTGGGGTGAACACCACCTCGCCCCCGATCCGCATCCCCTCGTGTCGCAGGTCCGCCATGCTGTTCGCTCCGTTTTTTCTTGTTGGCACATCATGACACTAGCTGTGACGCCGCGCGCGCAGAAGAGCCAAGGCAGAGCCGCCTATAGCGCCAAACTTGTAACGGTTTTGTTTAACCCGCCCACTCCAACCAGTGCTCGGGCGAGCTGCGAAAGACGTTGATGTCCACATTGCCCTCGATCCCCGGAACGATACCGGTGCCCGTGTACTGCCAGAACGTCCAATTCTGCCGGGGGTAGACCTCGCGCGGGTGCCCTGCCACCGAACGCAGCCAGAATTGCGTCGCACGCAGTTTTCCGATGCCGGTGTCGCGGTAGAAATCGACGGTCGTGTACACGATGGGACGCTTGCCATAGTGACGTTCAAGGATGCTCAGAAACTTCAACGCCTCTGACCGGACGGTCGCCCCATCAGGGCGCTTGGTGCAGGTGCGCGAACGCGGGGTCCACTCCATATCCAGTACATGTGGCAGGGCATTTGGGTCTTTGGGCACATTGCGAATGAACCAACGCGCCTGCTCTTCGGCTGTGCGGCAGAAATAGTAATAATGATAAGCGCCATACCGCACCCCGGCCCGTTTGGCCCCATCCCTGTGCAGTTCGAACTTGGGATCAGCGACGTCGCCGCCCTCGGTCGCCTTGATAAAAGCAAAGCTCACCCCGGAATTGCGCGCCGTGCGCCAGTCGATCGCACCCTGCCAACGCGAGATGTCGATGCCGTGCACAGGATAGGAGCGCGGCGATCGGCCTTCCCATTCATGAGGGTCGCTGTCACCGAACTTGGGATAGGTCACCACTGGCCCGCCAACGGGGGTCACGCGTGCGGTTTGAGGTTCGGGCGCAGGCTGTCGCGAGCCGCAGGATATCAGTGAAACCGCCAACAGACACAATCCAAGATACTTGAACATCAATCCCTCCGGCCTTTGGGCAAATCGGCCCGCCTGATCACATAAGATGACGTGTGTCGCGGGATTGACCACCTCTTTTTCGCGCACCGCTGACTTTTGGTTGGTTCCTGCCGGTACCACCATGTGTTTGCCTTCGGGGCCACATGCCCGCATAACCCGTTGGAACTTTCGAATTCAGCTTCAGGACAGTCCCATGACACGCACCGTTTTCGTCAATGGCAGCTATGTGCCCGAGGATCAGGCCACCGTTTCGATCTTTGATCGCGGGTTTCTGATGGGGGATGCGATTTATGAGGTTACAACCGTCATCGATGGCAAGCTGATCGAATTTCCGGCCCATATGGCCCGGCTCGCCCGGTCGCTGGCCGAGATCGAAATGCCGTTTGACGTTGACGAGGACGCGCTGCTGGCGATGCACCACGAGCTGATCGCGCGCAATGATCTGGACCAGGGCATGATCTACATGCAGGTCAGCCGCGGCCCGGCAGATCGCGATTTTGTCTACCCTGCCGATCCGAAACCCACGCTGATCGCGTTCACGCAGTCGATCCCATGGCTGTCGATGCCGTTTGTCGAGTCCGGGTTCAAGGTCGTGTCCTGCCCCGACAAACGCTGGGGTCGCCGCGACATCAAGACGGTCCAGATCCTGTGGACCTGCATGAGCAAGGTCGACGCACAACGCAAAGGCGCCGATGACGTCTGGTTTGTCGAGGATGGGTTGGTGACCGAAGGGTCAAGCTGCAACGCCTTCATCATCAAGGACAACCGCATCATCACCCGCGCCCTGTCCCACGACATCCTGCACGGCGTAACTCGCGCGGTGATCCTGGAGTTCGCCAAGGAGCAAGGGCTGGAAATCGAAGAACGCGGTTTTTCCGTCTCCGAAGCACAGCAGGCGGACGAGGCCTTTGTCACCGCCTCCCCCCTCTTTGCCACCGGAGTGGTCGAGCTGGACGGAGTTACAATCGGATCCGGTAAACCCGGCCCAATGACGATGCAATTGCGCGAAGATCATATTCGGGAAAGCCTGAAAAACGGGCTTTGAGGTGCTTTCAATTTACCAAAGAAAACGCCCGGGGAAGTCCCCGGGCGTTTCAAATTTCAGGACTGAAACGGGATCAGTCGATGATCGCGTTCAAGGTCGCACTCGGGCGCATAACCTTGGCGGTTTTTGCAGGGTCGGTGTGGTAGTACCCGCCCAGGTCAACCGGTTGGCCCTGAACGGCTGCCAGCTCTGCCAGGATCGCTGCTTCGCCATCGGCCAGGGCCTTGGCAACACCCGCAAATTCGGCCGCCAGATCGGCATCGTCCGATTGTGCCGCCAGAGCTTCGGCCCAGTACCGCGCGAACCAGTAGTGGCTGTCGCGGTTGTCGGGCTCACCCACCTTGCGGCTGGGGCTCCGGTTGTTGTCCAGGATCCCCTGGGTCGCAACCTCGGCGGCATTGCCCAGAACGCCTGCTTTGGCGTTGCCCTGCGCATCAGCCAGGAAGTTCAGCGATTCACCCAGAGCACAGAACTCACCCATCGAATCCCACCGCAGGTGGTTTTCTTCGACCAGCTGCTGCACGTGTTTGGGGGCAGACCCACCGGCACCGGTTTCGAACAGACCACCGCCCTGCATCAGCTTGACGATCGACAGCATCTTGGCCGAGGTGCCCAGTTCCAGGATCGGGAACAGATCGGTCAGGTAGTCGCGCAGCACGTTGCCGGTGATCGCGATGCTGTCGTTGCCAGCCGTAATGGTTTTCAGCGACTGAGCGGTTGCTTCGCGCGGCGCCATGATCTGGAACTTATCGGCAACACCGGCGGCCTCCAGAGCAGGCTTCACATATTCGATCAGCTGTGCGTCATGGGCGCGGTTTGCGTCCAGCCAGAAGATCGCCTCGGAACCCGTCAAACGCTGACGGTCCATCGCCAGCTGGATCCAGTTCTCGATCGGAGCCTTCTTGACGGTGCAGGACCGCCAGATGTCGCCACCTTCGACGTCGTGCGAATGCAGCGTCTCGCCATTGGCCAGAACGATGCGAATGGTGCCATCAGCGGGCGCCTCGAACGTGGTCGGGTGCGAGCCGTATTCTTCGGCCTTCTGCGCCATCAGGCCAACGTTGGCGACGGCACCGGCGGTGGTCACATCCAGCGCGCCGTTGGCTTTGAAGAAGTTGATGGTCTCGTCATAAACGGTCGAATAGCAGCGGTCGGGGATGACACAGTTGGTGTCGCCCTTCTTGCCTTCGCCGTCCCAGCCCTTGCCGCCTGCGCGGATCACGGCTGGCATCGAGGCGTCGATGATGACATCCGACGGCACGTGCAGGTTGGTGATACCTTTGTCGCTGTCGACCATGTACATCGCCGGACGGTCCGCGTTCACGGCCTCGATGGCGGCCATGATCTCAGCGTCGTCTTTGACGCGATCCAGCAGATCACCCAGACCCGAGTTTGGGTTCACACCCAGGGCGTCCAGCTTGTCGCCGAACTGCTCGAAAACCGGGGCCAGCCATGCCTTGACCGCGTGGCCAAAGATGATCGGGTCGGACACTTTCATCATGGTCGCTTTCATGTGAAGCGAGAACATGGTGCCGTCTTTCTTGGTGTCTTCGATAGCCTCGGCCAGGAAAGCGCTGAGCGCTTTGGCGGACATGAATGTTGCATCCGCAACGGTGCCCTCGTCCAGCGTCCAGGCGTCTTTCAGCACGGTCACGGCGCCGTCTTTGCCAACGAATTCGATCTTGGCCACACCGGCTTGCGCGGCGGTGATGGTGGCGGAAACTTCGTTTGCATAGAAGTCATTGCCGGGCATCGACGAGACTTTGGTCTTGCTGTCGGCAACCCAGGCACCCATCGAATGCGGGTTCTTCTGGGCATAGTTCTTGACCGCACGGGCGGCGCGGCGGTCGCTGTTGCCTTCACGCAGAACCGGGTTCACGGCCGAGCCTTTGATGGCGTCATAGCGCGCGCGGACGTCTTTTTCGGCGTCGGTCTGCGGCTCTTCGGGGTAGTTGGGCAGCGCGTAACCCTGCGCCTGAAGCTCTTCAACCGCGGCAACCAGCTGCGGCACCGAGGCCGAGATGTTGGGTAGCTTGATGACGTTGGCGGCAGGTGTCTTCACCAGCTCACCCAGGGCGGCCAGGTCGTTCGACTGGCGCTGCTCGTCGGTCAGGCTTTCGGGAAAGGCCGAAATGATGCGCGCGGCCAGCGAAATATCCGGCGTGCCAACGGTGATTCCAGCCGAGGAAACGAACTTGCGGATGATCGGCAGGAACGAGGCGCTGGCCAGTTCGGGCGCTTCGTCTACAATGGTATACAATAGATCTTGGGTTGAGTTTTCGACCATTTTTCTTACCTTCTCGCCCTTCCTGGGGCGTGCGACTAAGATGAAACTCATGCAGCGGGCTGCTGCGGCTGGTATGGGGCACTCGCCCCGGCCCCGAACACTCGGGGCGCGCACAACCCTCTCACGGGCGTGCGAATGCCCCCCATGTAGAGGACTTCGTTGCGGCAATCAATCGACCAAAGGGGGGACAAAGGCGCGCAATTTGACCCAGTTTGCAAGTTTTTCTGTCTTGCAGCATGGACAGCCCTATTTTTGGTCAGGTCTCAGCGCATCACAAAGGGATCGGGAATCGGGTCGTCCGAGGTTCTCAGCCAGACCGCCTTTACCTTGGTGTAATCCAGCGCGGCCTGCATTCCGCCCTCACGCCCATGTCCGCTCAGTCCATGCCCGCCAAAGGGGGCGATCGGGGAAACAGCGCGATAGGTGTTGACCCAGACGATCCCGGCCCGAATGCCTCGGATCATCCGATGCGCGCGGGTCAGGCTGTTGGTGAACACGCCCGAGGCCAGGCCAAAGGCCGTGTTGTTGGCGATCTCCAGCGCTTCTTCTTCGGTATCAAACGACAGAACCGACAGGACCGGGCCAAAGAACTCGTTGGTGATGCAATCGGCATTCGGCGCATCCGAGCAGTCGATGATTGTCGGCGGGAAATAGAACCCGTCGCGATCCAAAGCGTCGCCGCCAGTAATCACCTTGGCGCCTTGCTGTTCCGAGGCTTTGATCAAAGCAATCGCGCGCTCGCGCTGACGCAAAGTGCAGAGCGGCCCCACTTCGGTCGCCATATCATCCGGCGCGCCGATCACCACCTCCTGGGCCTTGGCTTTGAGGCGCTCAAGGAACTGATCCTTGATCTGGTTCGAAATCACCAGACGAGACCCGGCAACACAGCTTTGCCCCGTAGCGGCAAAGATCCCTGAGACCTGCGCATTCACCGCGCTTTCGATGTCTGCGTCCTCAAACACGATGAACGGCGACTTGCCGCCCAGTTCCAGAGAGGTCGAGGCCAGATTCTCGGCCGAATTGCGCACGATATGACGCGCAGTTTCTGGCCCGCCGGTGAACGCGACATGATCCACCTTGGGATGGCTGGTGAGCGTCGCACCCGCCTCGACCCCGCCGGTGATCACGTTCAGCACACCCTTGGGAAATCCCGCCTGATCAAAGATTCGCGCAAATTCCAGCATCGGGGCAGGACCATCCTCGCTGGCCTTAAGGACCACCGTGCAGCCAGCCGCCAAAGCGGGGCCGATCTTGACCGCTGACAAGAAGAGTTGCGAGTTCCACGGCACCACAGCCGCCACAACGCCAACGGGTTCGCGGCGCAGCCAAACCTCCATATCCGGCTTATCTATAGGCAGATGCGCGCCTTCGATCTTGTCGGCCAAACCCGCATAGTAGCGATAGTATTCCGCGACATAGGCGATCTGCGCGCTGGTTTCGCGGATGATCTTACCCGTGTCGCGGGTTTCCAGCTCGGCCAGACGCGGCGCGTTTTCCGCCACCAGATCCGCCAGCTTCAGCAACAGCTTGCCCCGCTGCGTCGCCGTCATCAGCGCCCAGTCGGACGACAGAAAGGCCCGTTCCGCCGCCTCGACCGCGCGGTTCACATCCGCGACGCTCGCCTCGGGCATCCGCGCCCAGGGTGCGCCGGTTGCCGGGTCCAGACTGTCGAACTGCGCCGCGCCATCGTTAAACGCACCGTCGATGTACTGCTGAAACTGTTGCATCATCTGTCCTTATTAAAACGCGGGCATCACGTCTGAGATGAACCGTTCAAGTGAGGCTTTCTTGCGCTCGAAGCTCATGCTGGAATCGATCCAGAACGAATACTCATCATACCCCAACGCCTCATACTTCTTGAGCCGCTCGATCACCGCCGCAGGTTCGCCGATCACCAGATCACGTTCCATCGCCTCTGGCGAATAGAACGGATGGGCGGCCATCTCCTCGTCGCTCAGCGTCTTGATCAGCCCCTGATCCACAGGGCGTTCGTTTTTGAACCAGGCACCAAAGTAGTTGTAGAACCGGTTCAGCTCTTCGGCCCCCAGTTTCACGTCCTCGGGGCTGTCGGCCACATAGGTGTGCAGCAGTAGCATGATCTTGGGGCGCGGGCGTTCGGGGAACTTGGCGCAGGCATCGTTGAACTTGATCATCAGGCTCTCGATCTCAGCGTCACCCTGCCACAGCGGCGTCACCTGCACGTTGCACCCATTTGACACGGCGAACTCGTGACTGTTGGGATCACGCGCCGCGACCCAGATTGGCGGTCCGTTTTCCTGCACAGGCAGAGGCGAAGACGTCGTGGAGGGGAAAGAATGGAACTCACCCTCTTGGGCATAATCCCCTTCCCAAAGCTTTTGCACAGCGGGGATCAACTCGCGCATGCGCTGACCTGCTTCCCAGGCGTCCATCCCCGGCATCATGCGCTCGTACTCATAAGAATACGCCCCACGCGCGATGCCCAGATCCAGGCGACCGTTGGTGATGATGTCGGTCACCGCCGCCTCACCCGCCAATCGGATCGGGTGCCAGAATGGCGCGATCACGGTCCCGGTGCCAAGGCGCACATTTTCCGTATGGCGCGCCACGTCGATCAGGTTCAGGAACGGGTTGGGCGAGATGGTGAAGTTCATCCCATGATGCTCACCCGTCCAGATCGCATGCATCCCGCCCTGATCGGCAATTTTGCAGAGCTCAATGAACTCATCATAGAGCTGTTTTTGATCCTCATCCGGAGAGATCCGCTCCATATGCGCAAACAGTGAAAATTTCATGCCTCAACTCCCTGACATGATCGGGCGGACCTTGCCGCTGATTTGATCGCCAAAATAGATCCCGTAGTTGCCAAGCCTGTTCTCACCGGCAAAGCGTTCAAGCATGATGCGAAGGGCCGGGTCGGCCACATCCATCAGCGTCGATTTGCTCAGATCGGTAAAGCTGCCCTGCTTGGGCGCGCCTTCATCCGCCTGGCACAGAAACGAGATATGCTGGTGTTCGCGCGCACCATCTTCGAAAACGGAATAGATAAAGCCGGGATCAGCAGGCACTCCCGCCTCGGCGATCAGCCGGGTCAATGCGGCGGTGGCCCCTTCGGCCCCAACCGGCATTTGGGGAAGCGTCACGCCACCCAGACCATCGTCCACCATCAGAACCTCGTCACCGCGCGAGATCAGAGCGCTCACGACGAGCTTGGCCCCACGCCGCAACGCTTCGGCCTCGGCCGCCGGAGTGACATATGCCCCGCGGGAATAACCAAGACCGGGCGCGGTGCTGGTGTCAAAAGCCTCGACCTTGCCGATCAGAATGACATGGTCGCCTGCCGGAACCGTCTGATGCATCGAGCAATCGAACCAGGCGGAAACATCCTCAAACACGGGGGAGCCATGCGGGCCGTTGATCCAGTTCACGGCAGAAAACCGATCCTCGACCGGGCGCGCGAATGTGTTCGACACATCCTTTTGCCCCTCAGACAGCACGTTGACCGCAAACCCCTTGGCCTGTGTCAGCGCTTCATAGTTCTGCGAGGAGTTGGCAAGGCACACCAGCACCAGAGGCGGATCGAGCGAGACCGAGGTGAAGGAGTTGGCGGTGAACCCCAGCGGGTTGCCCTCGGCGTCATGCGAGGTCACCACCGTCACACCCGTCATGAAGGTGCCAAAGGCGTTGCGCAAGGCGCGCGGGTCAATCGTGGTCATTCCGGGCTCCTTTCTTCGGCGGGACGGGCCAGCCATTTTCGCATAATATCAGTAACAACATCCGGCGCGGTCAAATTTACCATGTGCCGGTGGCCTTCAATAACAACCGCCTCTCCATCCTGGGCCGCCTCTGCGATGGCCTGAGACATCTCGGGCGTGGAATTCGGATCGCGATCGCCGGTCAGCGCCAGCATGGGGCAGGCCACTTTGTGCCAACCATCGGCATAGGTGTCATCGCCACGCGCAAAGGCGCCATAAGCTGTGGCGTAACCGCCCGGATCCACGGCCCCCAGCCAACGCGCAACCTGATCCCGGGCAGCACAGTCTTTCGATGTGAACCAACGGTTCAAAGGCGTTTCAAGGTCAATCGCGCCCTGGCGGATTTCCTGCGCGCGCGCTTCCACCGCTTGTCGTGCTCCGGCAGATCGGCGGTGGACGCCGTTCACCACGGCCACACGTCTGATCTGCTCTGGATGCTCGATGGCCATTCCGCCAGCGATCAACGCCCCCATCGAATGACCCGCCAGATTGACCGGGCCAACATTCAACGCTCTCAAAACCTCACTGGCCCAGGCTACGAAATCCGGCAGCTCTGCCGCCTCGGGCAAAGGATCGCTGCCACCATGCCCCGGCATATCCACGGCAATAACGTGATGGGTCGCTGACAGCGCGTCGACCTGCGGACCCCAAGCTGCTGATTGCATGCCAACCCCATGGATCAACATCACCGGTTCACCCTGTCCCGCCTCGCGATAGGCGATCTGACCGTATGGCTCAGACAGCTGCAGGGTTGTCAACGTCATGGCCCAGATCCTTGAGATCCTGATAGCGGTCGCCGATGCGGTGATGCGGGCGGCCACCGATGCTGGCCCCAAGCGCGATCACGATCTCATCCGGCCCCGGCGCATCCGCAACCGAGGTTTGGATGGTCAGGTAGTGCGAACGTCGGCCCGCATCATTCTTGTCCATCAACGGGATCAGCAGCGGTGCATTCGCAGGCCCGCGCGTGTTGCAAAAGGACAGATAGCTTTTGGCGCCTACAGCCTCGCGGAAGTGGTTCCCAAACCGCAATGTGTGGATCAGGCCCGAGACATGCTCGACCTCGCCATTCACACCGACGATGCCGGATTTTCCGTAACCTTCGACCTTGTCACCACCACCAGCCGCATCAATCACCATCTCGGTGAGCAACTCTCCCAATCCCGGTGCGCAATCCAGGATGCCCGGTTTCAGATCCTCGACAAAGCCCTGCCCGGCCCACGGGTTCCGGATAACCGCGATGGCCGCGATCATCTTGAGCGGTGTGGCAGCCGTCTTGCCCCCCTCGATCAGGGTGTTTTCGACGAACAGCTGTGTCTTGCGAATTTCTGCGGGCATTGGGGCACCTGAATCATAGGGTGAGTCGCTGGCAAGAATATGGTATACCATGATACCATACGTCAAGATGACCTTGTTCCACGCCCTGCAGATTGTTAGACATCAGCCATGACCCAGACCGGCTTTCCCGACCTCAAGATCGAACACACCCCAGTCACCTTGCGCGAAATCGTGCAGGAGAAGATGCGCGAGGCAATCATCGAAGGGCACTTCGAGCCAGGCCAACGCTTGGTCGAGCGACCCTTATGCGATCAGTTGGGTGTCAGCCGGACAGTGGTACGGGAAACCATTCGCTATCTCGAAGCCGAAGGGTTGGTTGAGATCCTGCCCAACAAGGGTCCGATCGTGGCCAACCTGGATTGGGACGATGCGCGCCAGATCTATGACATTCGCCGGATGCTGGAATCAGCGGCCGCCGTGGCCTGTGCCGAACTGGGAGACAAGAAAACACGCAAGGCGTTGAAGGCAGCGCTGGCTGACTTGGAAAGGGCCTTTGACGACGGCTCCCCCCGGGCATTGTTCAAGGCTACGGCGCAATTCTATGAGGTCATCTTTGTCGGCGCCGGACATTCCATTGCCTGGGAGGTGGTCAACCGTTTGAACGGGCGCATCAGCCGGTTGCGGGTCATGACGTTATCGACGGCAGACCGAAAGAAGCCCGGTTTGGGGCACATGACGGCGATCTACTCTGCCATAGCAGATGGGAATCCAAAGACTGCACGCGACGCGGTGCACGCCCACATTGATGATGCGTCTGCCGTCGCCAAACGCCTGCTGGCCCAGGAAGAGGAATAATCTGATGCCCAAAGCTTATTGGATTGCCCAAGTGACCGTAACCGACCCCGACGGGTACGCCGGGTACCAAGCAGTGGCGCCAGCGGCATTCCAAAACCACGGTGCGCGGTTTCTGGCTCGAGGGGGCCGAACAGAAACGGTTGAAGGCCCGGAATGGGCGCGGCATGTGGTGATCGAGTTTGACAGTATGGAACAAGCTCTGGCCTGCTACCATTCTGAGGACTACACCACCGCGCGGGAACGGCGCGACGGTGCTTGCGAGGCTCAGATTTTCATCACCGAAGGGATGGATTAGTCCCCCCACCCACGACCCAAACCCTCTTGGAGCCGTCATTGGGCACGAGCACCCGGGTCGCTGTACGGCCCTACGCTCACCAGGTGGGGGGTCGAAATCGGTCTGAGAGGTCCTGACAGCGAAATCAGTGGTGACGTCCGCCCTGACGTTCCAGTTCCTTCTGGATCAGCAACGGGTCCACCTGTGCCAGGGGCTGATTCTGTTGTTTGATCGAGATTGCAGCCGCAATCCCCGCTGCCTGACCGGTTACCGCGCAGCATGCCATATTGCGCGTTGCGGCATGGCTGTCGCGATCGCCGCCGGTTGCGCGCCCCGCCACGAGCAGGTTCTCGACTTTCTTGGGCAACAGATTGCGATAGGGAATCTGAAAATAGCGCCCCGTGGTAGGCAGGATCAGAATGCCGTAACCGTCGATGAATTCGGGAAAAATCCCCACTGAATCCTCGAACCGGCCCTGTTCGCGCACATCCAGGCTGGTCATGTTGTAAGCGCAGTCGACCTTGCGAGTATCGCGAACACCCAGGGACATGCCGAAATTCCGCAGACGGATGCCCTCGCACCCCGGTGTGTAGCGGCGCAGAGCCTCGATCGCGAGCATGGCCTGACGGCGGCCTTCGATCTCATACTTAGTCAGGCTATCAGGGTCGGTGCCGTCGCAATCATCCATATGGATGAGGTTCATGTAAGTCAGCTCGCCCGTGTCATGCACCGCACCCCAGGTGCCTGCGATCGTATTCAGATGAGGCGGGATAAGGCCGTCCTTGATCGCCTGTTCGAACGGCTTTTTCAGAAACGGAGAGAACATCTCGTCCTCTTTGCCCGACGTCTCGATGTTCCATTCACCGCCGCCACCCCAATCTGCATAGGTCTGCGGGTCGGACTTGATCCCATCCATGAACTTCTGCTTGTCGACGCCTGCAACGTGGAACATGACCGAGGCCGCCATCATCTGTTCCAGGGGCGTCTTGTAAGTGGGCGCCCCTGCCCGCTCGATCACATCCGCATCACCCGTGGCGTCGATCACACGTTTGGCCAAGATCGCCTCGCGCCCGGCTTTGGATTCGGTGATGATGCCAACAATCGCGTTGCCGTCCATGATCGGCGCCACGAATTGGCGGTGCAGCATGGGCCGGATGTTCGGTTCATCCTGCACCATCTTGTCGGCCACCAGTTTGAAGCCTTCGCTGTCGATCTCATAGCTGAGCGACTGGCTTTCGGGGACAGCGGCGCCCATCTCCTTGGCGCTCTCCTCAAACTCGCGTGCGATGCCGTTCGATTCCACCGTCTGCTCGTGACGGTACCAATGCATCCCTTCGACACCCACAACCGTCAGGTTGCCGCCGAAACACCCAAAACGCTCGACCAGGCAGACCTCGACCCCGGCGCGGGCAGCAGCCAAGGCAGCAGGAAGCCCACCGGGGCCAGAGCCCACAACCAGAACGTCGGTTTCGTGAATGACTTCGACCTCGCGGGCCGGTTCTGTGATGGTGTGTTTCATGTGACCCTCGCGCCAGAATTTGCGGGCACCTTTCACGAACCCTTCGGATTCAGCAAGTCATCAGCGAACCGAAATTGTTCGAAAGCGTCAAATCGCAGAAGACAGACTGTTCAAGATCGCCCGATCATAAAATGTAGGCCCGCGGACGGCGTCAAAGAACCCGTTGTGGCCGCCGAAAGGGGACATGATGACATCCATGTCTCGCCCTGCCATCGCCGCAATATCTGAACCGCTCACCACCGGATCATCGAAAGCGCCAAACAAGGTCAATTTCGCAGGGCACCCCTCAAAGTCACTTGGCAGCAGCCGATAGGCGCGAAAGTAGTCGTCCAACGTTTCAAACTCGGTCCAACCACAGATGATGTCGTGGGACATGCCCAAAACGTCCTTGTGCTTGGCGATGTTGCCTGCCTGATACCGATCCGGGAAAGCTTCGGTTTTTTCGCGCAGCCACCGCCGCAGTTTGCGCGTGAAATATGCCCGCATAAGTGGATGCGAATCGATCATCGGGCTCGACGAGACGGGATCGATCACCGGACTGATCGCAAAGACATGACCCATCTTGGGAAGAGGTTGTGAACGCAGACGACGCGCAACGCGCAGCGCAAAATTACCCCCCAGAGAATAACCGATCAGTGAGACCGATTCATCGTCGGTCAGGCCTGTGGCTTCTGCAATGGCGTCGAACAGATCCGCATCTTCGGCTGCGTGATGAAATCCGGGGTTCAGCGTGACTGAATCGCCATGTTCCAACAAGTTCACGCGGCAGACGCTGTACCCTTGTCGAAACAAAAACTTGGCGGTCGACACGACATAGGCCGATTGAACCGACCCCAGCCACCCATGCAGGATCACAACCAACCCGCGTGACTGTGGATGACGGGACAACAGGCAGGATGTTCGCGCCCCTGATCCACCGGTCAGAAGGTGGTACTGCGCCGCACCTTCCAAATCCGTCGCACCGCGTTTGCGGAACTTGGCACTGGCGAGCGCCGATTGGACGACGGGTGAGCGCAGCCAGACGGGTGGAACGAATCCCTGGTGGTTACTTGTCTCGGTCAATTCAACCTCTTATCCGCACGCGCCGGAGCAGTTGGCATAACATTTGGTTTTGAAACGCGGCCAAGACAAGCGCAATCAAAGCTGCCTGCCGTATCGTCACGTTTACAGACGATCTTTGGTGTCGCTCATGTAAGGGCTGAGGCTGTCCATGAAGGTGTCGACAAAGTCCAAGGATAGCAGTGATCGGCTGCCCGATGCGGGCTTGAGGATCGAGAGCCAGTGATGGATTTCCGGCTCGAACCGGCGGATTTCAATGTTGCTGTTGCGGTATTGTTCGGCATCCAGCGCGCTGACGATGGTGACGCCCTGCCCCTGGCCCACCATGATGCAGGCGGTTGAGAACTGCCGCACTTCGACCCAAGTGTTCATAAGCACGCCGTAGTCCGCAAATGTGTTGGACAGGCGAGTGTAAAACGGGCTGTCGCGGCGGGCGTGGATGAAACGTTCGTTCTTCAGATCCAGCGGCGAAAGGCAGTCCAACTCGGCCAGGGGGTGCCCTTTGGGCAGAACGCAGGCGGTCTTGATCGGGACATTTGTATGCTCAACCGCAGGATGACCCGTGAATTCATCCGTGATCCCGCAATCGTATTGCTCGCCGATCATCCATTCCAGAATGCGCTCGGGTCGATCCGGTTCCAATGTCAAGCTGACGCCAGGGCGTTCCTTTAGAAATTCGGCCAGCAATTCGGGCAATAGCGTCGTCGCAAACCCCGGCAAACAGGCGATGCGCAGATGCCCGGCGGTCCGGTCTGTCAGGTCGCGGTTCAGCTCTTCAAGGTGTTGCAAGCTGTCAAACACGCGCCCAACCTCAGACAGCAGATAGCGCGCTTCGCTGGTTGGAATCAGAACGCCCCCTTCGCGGCGGAACAGATCAATCGCAACTGTTTTCGAGAAGTCCGACAACAGCCGACTCGTGGCTGGTTGAGATATCCCCAAGGATTTTGCAGCCCGTGTCACCGACCCAGTCTTGGCCACGGCTTGGAATGCCTCGAGTTGTCTGAGCTTGAATTTCAATGACTTACCGCCTGCAGCAATGTTCCAGTTTTTCTGGATATAATGTTGTGTTATGCTTTTTGTCAAAAAACTTTTGCTTGCATTATGAGCAGGCTTGCACACTCTTTGCGCATCCAACGTACGGGGAGACAAAAAATGTCTGTTAAATCCATTCTCTGCTCGACGGCTGTTCTGGCCTCGTTTGCAACAACAACATTCGCTGAAACCGAGGTTCAGTGGTGGCACGCCATGGGCGGCACCAACGGTGAGCGCGTCAACAAGATCGCCGAAGATTTCAACGCCACGCAGGACGAGTACAAGGTCGTTCCCGTCTACAAGGGCAACTATACCGAAACCATGACCGCCGCGATTGCTGCGTTCCGTGCGAAAGAGCACCCGCAGATCGTTCAGGTTTTCGAGGTCGGCACCGCGACCATGATGGCCGCCAAAGGCGCAATCGTTCCGGTTGAGCAGATGATGAAAGACGCGGGCGAACCGTTTGACGGCGACGCGTTCCTGCCGGCGGTTGTGTCGTACTATCAGACACCCGAAGGTGAACTGCTGTCGATGCCCTTCAACAGCTCGACCCCGGTTCTGTGGTACAACAAAGACGCGCTGGACGCAGCTGGCGCCAAGGTTCCCGAAACCTGGGACGAAGTGAAAGAGGCCGCGCAAAAATTGGTCGACAACGGCATGGACTGCGGCGTGTCCTTCGGCTGGCAGTCATGGGTCATGATCGAGAACTTCTCGGCTTGGCACAACCTGGAACTGGGCACCAAGGAAAACGGTTTTGCCGGGTTCGACACCGAGTTCACCTTTAACAACGAAAAGGTCGCCGCGCGTCTGGATGACATCGCGTCCATGTCCGAAGGCAACCTATTCAAATACGGTGGTCGTCGCGGCGACAGCCTGCCCATGTTCACCAACGGTGAATGCGGAATGTGGCTGAACTCTTCTGCCTACTACGGCTCGATGGTGAGCCAGGCCAAGTTCAACTTTGGCCAGACAATGCTGCCGCTCGATACTTCGGTCGCTGACGCACCGCAGAACTCGATCATCGGTGGTGCAACGCTGTGGGTTCTGGGCGGTCACGATGCCGAAGAATACAAAGGCACAGCCAAGTTCATGACCTATCTGTCCTCGCCCGAGGTTCAGGCGTGGTGGCACCAGGAGACCGGTTATGTTCCGATCACCACGGCCGCTTATGAGCTGTCGAAAGAGCAGGGTTTCTATGACAGCAACCCCGGCACGGATACTGCGATCAAACAGCTGAGCCTGAACACCCCCACCGCCAACTCGCGTGGTCTGCGGTTTGGCAACTTTGTTCAGGTCCGCGACGTGATCAACGAAGAGATGGAAGCGGTCTGGAGCGGTGAAAAGAACGCGACCGACGCCCTGAACGCTGCCGCCGAGCGTGGCAACGCCCTGCTGCGCAAGTTTGAGCGTTCGGCCAACTAAGCCTCTTTTGAAACTCTGACCATGCCGCCCCGATACGGGCGGCATGGTTTTCGCATTTGAACAGGCAAAAGCATGCTGAAACGCGTTCATTTTCCGTCGTCGCCCCTGCCCTATTTGCTGGTGGCGCCACAGTTGGCTATCACGCTGATCTTTTTCATCTGGCCCGCCAGTCAGGCGATGTATCAGTCGTTCCTGATCGAAGACGCCTTTGGCCTGGGGTCCGAGTTCGTCTGGTTCGAGAACTTCCAGATCCTATGGGAAGACAGCCACTATCATGATGCGTTCTGGCGTACGGCTGTGTTTTCCGTGCTGGTCGCGGCCCTGTCGATGGGGTTCGCGCTGATCCTGGCGGGGTTTGCTCAGCGCGTGGTGCGCGGCGCGATGCTCTATCGGACGCTGCTGATCTGGCCCTATGCGATTGCGCCGGTTCTGGCCGGTGCGTTGTGGGTGTTCATGTTCAACCCCACGCTTGGCATTTTGCCCTATTTCCTGGAAATGATCGGCGTTACCTGGAACCACTATTTGAACGGTGGTCAGGCGATGGCGCTGGTCATTCTGGCCGCGGCCTGGAAGCAGGTGGCCTATAACTTCCTGTTCTATCTTGCGGCGATGCAGTCGATCCCGAATTCGGTGATCGAAGCGGCGGCAATTGATGGTGCAGGCCCCGGTCGCCGGTTCTGGACGATCATCTTCCCGCTTATCTCTCCCACCACATTCTTCTTGCTGGTGATCAACATGGTTTATGCCTTCTTTGAAACCTTCGGGATCATCCATGCGGTGACTCAAGGTGGTCCCGGCACATCGACCACGATCCTTGTCTACAAGGTGTTCAATGACGGTTTTGTCGGCCTCGACCTTGGTGGGTCGGCTGCACAATCCGTGATCCTGATGGTGCTGGTCATCGCAATGACCGTTGTCCAATTCCGCTATGTCGAACGAAAGGTGGAATACTGATGGTTGAGAACCGCCCCCTTGCCGATTTCATCACCCACCTTGTGCTGGTACTTGGCGTCATTGCTATCGCCTTGCCGATCTGGATTACCTTTGTTGCGGCCAGCCATGACGAGATCCGCATGGCCCAGGCCCCGCTGCCGCTCTGGCCCGGAGATCAGCTGTGGGTGAACCTGAAACAGACCCTGTTTGGAGAGGGGCTGAGCGGAACGGAATCCGCGCCCGTCTGGCTGATGCTTTTCAACAGCCTGTTCATGGCGCTGATGATCTCGTTTGGTAAAATCGCCATTTCGCTGCTGTCGGCCTTTGCTATCGTCTATTTCAAGTTCCCGTTCCGCATGGCGTGTTTCTGGATGATCTTCATCACCCTGATGCTCCCGGTCGAGGTCCGCATTCTGCCCACGTTCGAGGTGGTCGCGAACCTTGGAATGCTCAACAGCTATTGGGGCTTGTCGATTCCGCTGATCGCATCTGCCACCGCGACTTTCATGTTCCGTCAGGTGTTCCTGACCGTGCCGGACGAGATGCTGGAAAGCGCGCGGATTGATGGGGCGGGCCCGATGCGGTTCTTCTGGGATATCCTGCTGCCGCTGAGCCGGACCAACATTGCCGCGCTGTTTGTGATCCTTTTCATCTTTGGCTGGAACCAGTACCTCTGGCCGCTGCTCATCACCACCGACACGTCCATGACGACGATTGTTATGTCGATCAAGCAGATGCTTGAAGCGGCCGAGCAAAGCCCACAGTGGAACATCATCATGATGACCGCGCTTTTGGCGATGATCCCCCCGATCTTCGTCGTGATCTCGATGCAAAAGCTCTTTGTGCAGGGCTTGACCGAAACCGACAAATAGGACGCCCAAGACATGGCTGACATCACACTGACCGATCTGACCAAATCTTATGGCCCGACCGAAGTCCTGCACCACATCGAGGGCGACATCAAAGATGGCGAGTTCATCGTCATCGTCGGCCCCTCGGGCTGTGGCAAGTCGACTCTGCTGCGGATGGTGGCGGGGTTGGAGACCGTGACCTCTGGTGAAATCCAGATCGGTGGCAAACGGGTGAACGAGCTGGAACCCTCTGCCCGCGACATCGCAATGGTGTTCCAGAACTACGCTCTCTATCCGCATATGAGCGTGCGCGAGAACATGGCGTACGGTCTGAAAATCCGCAAACTGTCCAAGGACGAGATCAACCGCCGCGTTGAAGAGGCGGCCGACATCCTGGAGATCGGCCAATACCTGGACCGCAAGCCCCGGCAGCTATCAGGCGGGCAGCGTCAGCGGGTTGCTATGGGCCGCGCCATTGTACGCGACCCGCAGGTGTTTTTGTTTGACGAGCCACTGTCGAACCTGGATGCCAAGTTGCGGGTGCAAATGCGTCTGGAGATCCGCAAACTGCAACAGCGCCTTGGCGTGACCTCGATCTATGTGACCCATGATCAGGTCGAGGCGATGACATTGGGCGACCGGTTGATGGTGCTGAACGGCGGCTATGTCGAACAGTTCGGCACGCCGATTGAGCTCTATGATCGCCCTGCCTCGGTCTTTGTGGCCGGTTTCATCGGCAGCCCGGCGATGAATTTCATCCCGGCGCAGGCAGCGGGTGGAACCATCACCCTGCCTGGTGGTGCTCAAGTGAACAGTGAAACGGATGCGCAGGGCGATGTTCTGCTGGGCCTGCGCCCCGAGCATCTGACGCCCGACGAAAACGGGCCTGTGTCCATCGACGTCGAAATGGTGGAACAGTTGGGGGCCAACACCTTGCTGCACGGGACGCTTAGCGGAACCAGCCATGAGATGGTGGCGTCGGTCTCGGGTCACGTCACAGCAGACAGCGGGACACAGCGGCGGTTTTCCATCGCGCCCGATCTGGTCCACCTGTTTGATCCGAAAACCGAAAAACGGCTGAACCCATGACCACCTTTCCCCAGCTCGACGCCTTTCGGCGCGGCCCGGGCCTGATCCGTTTGGTGGGGCACCGTGGGGCGCGCGGCGTCATGCCCGAAAACACGATGGAGGGGTTCGCCTTTACGCTGGCCTGTGGTGTCGAGTTGCTGGAATTCGACGTCGCCATCACCCGCGATGGCGTACCGGTCATCACGCACAATCACCACCTGACCCGCTCGGTGGCCCGAGATGCCTCTGGCGCGTGGTTGCAAGGTACAGAGCCGAAACTGTCCGCTTTGACTTGGGACGAATTGGCCCAATACGATGTTGGTGGGCTGGATGGGCAGAGCGCCTATGGTCAGCGGTTTCCCGATCAGGCCTATCTGAACGGGGTGCGCATTCCGCGTCTGAGCGACCTGTGTGATATGCTGGCACAACCACAGCACCACGGCGTGCACTTGATGCTGGAAATCAAATCCGATCCCGAGCGGCTGCAAGACGCCACAGCCCGCGCCGAGATTGTAGCCGCCGTCATTGCGGATGTGCGACATGCCGGGTTGACCGAACGGACGCTGATGCACAGTTTTGACTGGAACCTGCTGGCGGAATGTGCGCGGCAAGCGCCCGAGATGCCAACCTCGTTCCTGACGCAACTGCCCGAGAACGATGCCGACATTGGCGAGGATGAGGCCACACAGGCCGGGCCAGAGATCACGGCCGAGACCTATCATACGCTGCCCGGCTTGGTGGCCGAGGCTGGTGGCAAGCTATGGTGCCCCTACTACCTGGATGTCAACGCAGATACGGTTGCCCGCGCCCACGATCTGGGCCTGATCGTGGCCGTTTGGACGGTGAACGAAGCGGACGAGATCGACCAGATGATCGACCTGGGCGTCGATGCCATCGTCACCGATTATCCGGGCCGGGTGCAGCGCAAGCTGTTGGATCACGGGTTGGATTGGCTGGAGCGGGATCAACCCCGCGCCAAAATCGCCTGAGACAGAACGCACATCAATTCGAACATCAACGAAATCCCAAGCCAGGCCGTGCCTCCGCCTTGATCAAAAGGCGGGGAGACCTCGACCAGATCGCCCCCGATCAGGTTCACACCTGCAAGCTCGCGAATAACCTGCTGCGCCTGAAAACTGTTCGGACCGCCGATTTCGGGCGTACCGGTGCCAGGTGCATAGGTCGGGTCGACAAAATCGATATCATAGGTGCAATAGGCGGGCTGATCGCCCAGGATCTGGCGTGCCTCGCGCATCACGTCCCTAATGCCGCGATCAAACAGCTCTTCGATCCGGATGATCCGAATTCCCTGTTCGATGCCCCATTCCACATCTTCGGTGTTATAGGCCGTGCCCCGGATGCCGATCTGGACAAAGCGCTTCGGGTCGACCAGCCCCTCTTCGATTGCGCGGCGGAACGGGGTGCCATGGGTGAACTTGTTGCCGCCAAAATAGCTATCGAACAGATCCGTGTGGCTGTCGAATTGGATCAATCCAACGGGTCCATCACTGGCCAAGGCCCGCAAGATCGGCAATGTCGACAAATGATCGCCACCCGCCGTCATCGGGACAATGCCGTTGTTTTTCAAAGTGGTATAGAATTCTGCAATCCGGTTCAGACTGTCCTGAATGTCGATCGGGTTCGGCGGCACATCGCCCAGATCGGCACAGTTCACCGACGCAAAGGGGTTCACCCCGGTTGCCGCATTCATCGCCCGGATCATCGAGGAATAGTCGCGCAGTTGTCGCGGACCATGGCGCGCACCGGCCCTGTTGGTCGTGCCGCCATCCCAAGGGACGCCTACCAACCCCATCTGAACATCCGAGTATCTGTCATGATCGGGCGCCAGATGCGGCAAGCGCATGAAGGTGGGAACGCCTGCGAACCGCGGCAAATCCATCGCGGATACAGGTTGAAAGAAAGGATCACCGCCGCCGACCATGTCGCACCTCCAAGGCTTCGCTTTGGGTCACTATGCAGAGTGGCTGGCGTGTTTCAAAGCGTAAAACACCGGTGCCCGATTGAGTTTTCGGGCACCGGCTCATGTCGGTTAAGCGCCTGAAATCTGGCGTGCTTTTTCGACCAGAACTTCGGCCTGCCGGATCGAGGCGTAATCGATCAACCGACCGTCCAGAGACACCGCACCCTTGCCTGCGGCCTCGGCATCGGCCATCGCCTCGAGAATGCGCTGCGCTTTGGTGACTTCGGCGTCGCTCGGCGACATGACCTCATTGGCGAGTTCGATCTGGCTGGGGTGGATCGCCCATTTGCCTTCGCAGCCCAGAACAGCAGCGCGTTTGGCGGCCGCTTTGTAACCTTCGGGGTCCTGGAAATCACCGAATGGGCCGTCGATCGGACGCAGGCCATTGGCCCGCGCCGCGACCACCATCCGTGCCAGAGCATAGTGCCACATGTCGCCCCAATGGGTCATGCGCGCGCCGTCGTCCATCGGATCGGTCAGCACCGAGTAATCGGGGTTCACACCGCCGATGATCGTGGTCCGTGCACGGGTGCTGGCGGCATAGTCGGCAACCCCGAAATGAAGGCTCTCGTTCCGCTTGGAAGCGGCTCCGATTTCGCTGACATTTTGCATGCCCAAAGCGGTCTCGATGATGTGCTCAAAACCGATCCGTTTCTTGAGGCCTTTGGCGTCCTCAATCTGGGTCACCAGCATGTCCACGGCATAGACATCTGCCGCAGTTCCGACCTTGGGGATCATGATCAAATCGAGCCGCTCACCCGCCTGTTCAACCACGTCCACCACATCGCGATACATGTAGTGCGTGTCCAGTCCGTTGATGCGCACCGACATTGTCTTGGTGCCCCAATCAATGTCATTGAGGGCCGCGATGATGTTCTTGCGGGCCTGTTCCTTTTCATCCGGTGCAACCGCATCTTCGAGGTCGAGGAAGATCACATCGACGTCGGATTTTGCTGCTTTTTCAAACATTTGTGGCTGCGAGCCAGGAATGGCCAATTCGCTGCGATTAAGCCGTGCCGGGGCTTGTTCGATGGGGAGAAAACTCATCTGTGACCGCTCCTTTTCAATCTGGTCAGTGGACGTGACGGCCACAAAAGGAGCGAGAATCGCGCGCTGTCAAGAAATTTTATTGCGCACAATCGCATACATTTGAAACATGATTCGCCCCTCTATTCGGGGTCAGAACTCTCTCCCGGCAGGCGCGAGGAATAGTAGAACGCGATGGCCTGCGCCCGGTTCTTGACCGAGAGCTTTTCGAAGAGGTTCGAGAGGTGGAATTTGACCGTGTTGATGGTAATCCCCAGCTCCTTGGACAACTCGCGATTTGTAAGCCCCTTTGACAGTGCCTCGAGCATCGCACGCTCGCGTCGCGACAAGCTGTGAATCGGGTCTTTTTGCAGCTCGCGAACGTCGATGTAGGGGAACACCATCTTGCCTGCGGCAACGTCGGCGCAGGTGGCCAACAACCCCTCGACATCACCGGCCTTGTCGGCAAACCCTGCCGCCCCCGCCGTCATCGCAAGACGGGGCAGATCGCCGTTGCCATCACCGTAGACGACCAAGCGGGGCGCGTTGACCTGGTCGCGCAGCACCTCGATCAACTTGGCGGCCCCCAGAACCGGCAGGTCCCAATCGATGATGCCGACCTGAACCGGCACCCGCATCACCGTGCCCAGGAACCCTTCGGCGGTGGCAGAGGTGGCCACAAGCGAGAATCGCGGATCACGGTCAAAGATCTCGGACATGGCGGACAGGACCAGCGGATTGCTGTTGGCGAGCATGACGTCAATTGGCTTTGCAGGTGCAGCAAGATCTTGCATTTTCAGCTCATTTTCCCAAAACCTACCCGTTCGGGTAGGTACTGTTTTAGTATACCTTCGTATCCTTACACTAAAGGATAGGCATTTTCCTACCCATTTAGCTGCCCAAAAGCAGGATTAACGGGCGTTGTGAGAAAACTCAATCGGGTTTTTTCTCTGCCGAACGATCAAACTCCCCCTGATCGGGGGCCGCAACCTGAGGTCAATTGATGAACGCGCTAACCGCCTTTCCCCCTCTCGACATCCCCGAGACGATTGCCGCAGGTCCCGGCCCCGGCCAGACCGACACCCGTGTCCTTGCCCGGTTTGCCGGTGCCGGTCTGGCCGACCATATGCAGGCCGACGTGTTGCGGGGCATGATCGAATGCAAGCACATGCTGCGCAGCCTTTGGGGCACCACGAACACCTACACCTTCGGCGTGGCCGGAACAGGGTGGAGCGGTTTGGACACGATGTTCAGCGCCGTTCAGCAGGGCGACACGGTTGTGGCCTTCGTCAACGGCACCTTTTCCGGCATCGACGGCCAGACCCTGCGAATGAAAGCTGCGACTGCCGAAGAGCTGGCGGCCGATCCGCTGAACCCACAGGCCGCATCGGTCGTGACCATTAACGTGCCGCACGGAACATCCGTGACCCGCGACGTGATCGAGGCGGCGCTGACCGAGCACAAACCAAAGTGGGCCTTCATGGCGCATTGGGAAACAGGATCAGGCCGGATCAACGACATCCGCGCGCTGTCGGACGTCTGCGAGGCAACCGGCGCGATGGGTCTGGTCGATGCCGTGTCGTCGCTGGGTGTCTCAGACTTTGCCATCGACGACTACCCCGGCATCGTCGGCTGGGCGTCCTGCCCGCAGAAAGGCGTCGCCTGCCTGCCGCTGACTTATGCTCCGGTGAGCTTTTCGGATCGTTACATCGACGTGCTCAAAGCAACCGGCGCGCGCACCTATGCGCACCATCCGATCCTGGAAGCACGTCACTGGGCGATCATTGACGGTCATGATGCGGAAAAAGGCACCTACCACCGCACACACTCGGGCTATGCCGTCGCCGCATTCCACGAGGCACTGCGGATCGCGCTTGAGAACGGTGTTGCCAACCGCGCGGCGGAATACAACCGGCACGAGGCGATCCTGCGCGAAGCTGTCACCGTGATGGGATGTGACGTGACTTCGGACATGACCAGCCTTTTGGTTCTGGACCTGCCGCCCGCTTTCAAGGGGCGCGAAATGGAGCTGGTACAAGCCTGCCGCGCGCAGGGCTTTGGCATCTGGCCGACCCTTTCGGAACCGGTTCAGGTCCGCATTGGCATTCTGAACCTGCTGTCAGAACAGGCTATTACCGATATTGCTCTGCGATTTGGTCAGGCCCTGAATAACCTCGGCGCCCAGATCGACCTGGCAGAGATCGAGACCCTTCTTCGCAACCGCTACTCCGAAGCACTCGCAGCGTGAGGTGAGACAATGGACATTCACGAATATCAAGCCAAGGACATCCTGTCCGGTTTCGGCGTCGAGGTACCGCCTGGTGCCATCGCCTATAGCCCCGAGCAGGCCGCTTACCGCGCCCGCGAACTGGGCGGCGAGAAATGGGTCGTCAAGGCGCAGGTCCATGCCGGCGGTCGCGGCAAGGCGGGAGGTGTAAAGCTCTGCTCGTCCGACACCGAGATCCAAGCCGCTTGCGAAGGCATGTTTGGCCGCAAGCTGGTGACACATCAGACCGGGCCCGAAGGCAAAGGCATCTACCGTGTCTATGTCGAGGCCGGTGTGCCCATTGATCGCGAGATCTACTTGGGCTTTGTTCTGGACCGCTCCAGCCAGCGGGTGATGATCGTTGCATCCGGCGAAGGCGGGATGGAGATCGAGGATATTTCGGCCGAGAAGCCCGACAGCATCGTACGCTCGACCGTGGAACCCGCCGTTGGTCTTCAAGAGTTTCAGGCGCGTGAGATCGCATTTGCCCTTGGCATCGATCCTGCGCTGACCGCGCAAATGGTCCGGACTCTGCAAGGCTGCTATCGCGCGTTCACCGAGCTGGATGCAACCATGGTCGAGATCAACCCGCTGGTGATCACGGGCGACAACCGCATTGTCGCGCTGGATGCCAAGATGACCTTCGACGACAATGCCCTGTTCCGTCATCCCCAGATTTCGGAGTTCCGGGATAAAAGCCAGGAAGACCCCCGCGAAAGCCGCGCGGCGGATCGGGGACTGTCTTATGTGGGCCTGGACGGCAACATCGGCTGCATCGTCAACGGTGCCGGTTTGGCCATGGCGACGATGGACACCATCAAGCTGGCAGGCGGCGAGCCTGCGAACTTCCTCGACATCGGTGGCGGCGCCACGCCCGAGCGGGTGGCCAAGGCTTTCCGGCTGGTGATGTCAGACGGCAATGTGCAGGCCGTACTGGTCAACATCTTTGCCGGGATCAACCGCTGTGACTGGGTCGCCGAAGGCGTGGTTCAGGCGTTGAAAGAGGTGCAGGTCGACGTGCCTGTCATTGTCCGCCTGGCCGGAACCAACGTGGAAGAGGGGCAAAAGATCCTGGCCAAGTCCGGCCTGCCCATCATCCGCGCTACGACACTGATGGAAGCCGCCGAACGCTCGGTGGGCGCATGGAAAAACGACCTGTCTCAGGCCACCAGAGTGAGGGCTGTCAAATGAGCATTCTTCTTGATCGCGATACCAAGGTCATCGTTCAGGGCATCACCGGACGTATGGCGCAGTTCCACACGCGGGACATGATGAACTATGGCACCAATGTTGTCGGCGGCGTGGTCCCCGGCAAAGGTGGCGAAACGGTCGAAGGCGTGCCGGTTTTCAACACGGTGAAAGAGGCGATCGCCGCAACCGGTGCCGAAGCGAGCCTGGTCTTTGTGCCGCCCCCCTTTGCCGCGGATTCGATCATGGAGGCCGCAGATGCGGGCATCCGCTATTGCGTCTGCATCACCGACGGCATTCCGGCGCAGGACATGATCCGGGTCAAGCGCTACATGTACCGCTATCCCAAGGACAAGCGCATGGTGCTGACCGGCCCGAACTGTGCCGGCACCATCAGCCCCGGCAAGGCACTGCTGGGGATCATGCCCGGTCACATTTATCTTCCGGGCAATGTCGGCATCGTGGGACGCTCGGGCACGCTTGGATATGAAGCGGCCGCGCAGCTCAAAGAGCTTGGCATTGGTGTCTCGACCTCGGTCGGCATTGGTGGTGACCCGATCAACGGCTCGTCGTTCAAGGATATCCTGGAACGGTTTGAACAAGATGACGAAACCCACGTAATCGCTCTGATCGGTGAAATCGGCGGCCCGCAGGAAGCAGAGGCGGCGGAGTATATCCGTGACCACATCACCAAACCGGTCATAGCCTACGTCGCGGGCATGACCGCGCCCAAAGGTCGGACCATGGGGCACGCGGGCGCCATCATCTCGGCCTTTGGCGAAAGCGCCAGCGAGAAAGTGGAAATCCTGTCTGCTGCTGGCGTCACGGTCGCCGAGAATCCTGCCGTCATTGGTGAAACGATCGCAAACGTCATGAGAAAGGCCGCGTGATGGTGAAACCCAGCGTTTTTGTAACCCGCCGTTGGCCCGCCGCCGTCGAGGCGCGCTTGGCCGAAGATTACGACGTCGTGCTCAACACAGGGGACAAGCCGCTGGCGGCCCCCGAGTTGCGCGATGCGCTCAAGACTTATGACGCCGTGCTGCCCACGGTGACCGACAAACTGGGCGCCGAGGCGTTGGATGTGCCACAGGCGCGGGCACGCATTTTGGCCAACTATGGTGTCGGATACAGTCACATCGACGAGGGCTGTGCACGCGATCTGGGGCTGACCGTGACCAACACGCCGGATGTGCTCAGCGAATGCACCGCCGACATCGCCATGACGCTGATGTTGATGGCGGCGCGCCGAGCGTCTGAAGGTGAACGCGAGTTGCGCAACGGCCAGTGGAGCGGTTGGCGACCAACCCATCTGATCGGGACCAAAGTCAGCGGAAAGACGCTTGGTATCATCGGCTTTGGCCGCATCGGTCAAGAAATGGCCAAACGCGCGCACCACGGGTTCGGGATGAAGATCCTGGTCCAGAACCGCTCGGCCGTTGATCCCAAGGTGTTGGCGCAGTTCAACGCCACCCAGGTCGACAGCGTCGACGCGTTGCTGCCGCAGTGTGACTTCGTCTCGCTGCATTGCCCCGGCGGCCCGGCCAACCGGCACCTGATCAACGGGCGGCGGTTGGATCTGATGAAACAGGACGCTTTCCTGATCAACACCGCCCGCGGCGAGGTCGTGGATGAACATGCACTGGCCCAAGCGCTGTGGTTCGACATCATCGCCGGTGCAGGTTTGGATGTTTATGACGGAGAACCCCGGATTAACCCGGACCTGGCTGGGTGTGACAACCTGGTGATGTTGCCCCATCTGGGCAGCGCCACCCGCGAGGCGCGTGAAGCCATGGGGTTCCGTGTGCTGGACAATCTGGATGACTTTTTTGCCGGGCGCACGCCCCGCGACCGCGTCATATGACCCTTTTGGTCTGCCGGTTTCCTGATCGGCAGGCCCCTACCCTTCGCCGATGCTGTCGTGATCCGTCAGGCACTCGGAATGATCGCTGAGAACCTTCAGAACGTTGCAATCCTGGCCTGAGCCGCCATCGCAATTGGCGATCATCCGTTCCAGCTCGGCCTCCAACGCCTGAAGGCGCAGCATGCGTTGACGCACCTGTATCAACTGCCGCTGTGCGATGGAATCCACATGGCTGCAGGATTGATCCGGATTGTCGGACAGGTCCAGAAACTCGCGGATAGCGTCGAGCGAAAACCCCAACTGTCGTCCATGCCGGATAAAGGCCAAGCGATCCATGTCCGCCGCATGGTACCGCCGCTGGCCCCCTTCGGTCCGGCCGGGTTCATTCATCAAGCCTATCTGCTCATAGTAGCGGATTGTTTGAACCTTGGTTCCGGTCTGGCGAGACAATGCCCCAATCGACAGCATGACATACCTATAGTTTATGTAGCTTTCAATCAGAGCTAAGACGTAACCCGTTGACCTGCAAGCAACACATTCTGATTTTCCCTAAGCAATTTGTTTGCGACTCGCGTTTACCTTCGTAAACAGGCTGTCCAACTACGGGGAACGCACGTGCAGATTCGGCTGGAAAGAATCAATCATGTCAAACGGCAGAGCCGGTATTACGTGCTGAGCGTATCCGAAACGCTGTTCGGTGAATGGTGCCTGACCCAGGAATCCGGTTCCATCGGGGCAAATGTAGGCATCAAACGGACAGATTACCTGCCGTCCCGTGCGGATGCTGTTCAAGCACTGTTGACCATGAAAGACGCCAAGACGCGGTCCGGCTATGCGCCGATCCCGGTGCAGTTGCCGCTGTTGTAAAGCGCTACATCGCGTCCCGCAGTTTGTACCACGCAAATGCCGGCGGTAGGGACGCGCGGCGAAACAGCCCCAATTCGAACCGGCGCGGCGCACGCTTCATCAGATCTGGATGTGGCCTTCGGGATTTACCCAAGGCCATATCGGCAATCAGTGCCCCAGCATAATTCGCCATCGTCACCCCGCCGCCGTGATAGCCAAAGGCAGCAAAGGCGCCTTCCATCCCCAGCAGTTCCCCCGCAAAAGGCACCAGATTTCGGGTCATGCAAATGAGGCCCGACCAGAAATAGGGCGTTTCGACATGGCGCCATTCAGGAAACATGCGATCAAAATCGGCGCGTGCGATTGCGCGGGTTGCCGACATGTTCTGTTCGGTCACGCGGACAGAGCCGCGGAGCCCCAGCAACATCCGATTGTCCGGCAACAGGCGGAAATAATGCAGCAAGGTGCGGGAATCGACCAGCATCTGGCGGCTCCACCACCCTTGCGCTTGAATCTCATCCTCGGTCAGTGGACGCGACACCAGGATGTTGGACTGTACCGGCAGATACCGCGCCGACATGGCGCCTGGCATGTCGTCGCTGGAATACCCGTTTGTCCCAACAATCAGTTTCTTGGCCCGGACGCGGCCCTTGGAGGTATGCAGAACATAACCGCCCGTTTGCTCGATTTTTGTCACTGGTGATTTGCTGAAAATCCGCACTCCGCGTTGATGAGCGGCCCGGTACAGACCAAAGATAAATTTCATCGGATTGAGGGCAAAGCCGATGGGCAAATGCACCGCGCCGTGAAAGTCCGGACTATTCAGCCCATGCGCCGCCATCGCCTCTTTCGGGACGAACTCAAAAGGTAGGCCATAGCGCTTGGTGTATTCCTCGCCATACTCTTTAACCGCAGGCACCGCACCGGGTTTGTGCGCCACAAAGGTGTAGCCTTTGGAGTGGCGATCCACGTCCAGCTCAAACTCGGTCAGGTACTGTTCAACCAAATCTACCGACGCGCGTTCGGCGTCAAAGAACACCTGAGCATCCGACGCGCCATACTTTCGAACGATGTCCTCATCATCCATTTTGGCACTGCCGACGGAAACAAGACCGCCATTGCGACCCGATGCGCCCCAGCCCGGAACATTGGCATCCAAAAGGACAACATCCGCCCCTTCAGCGGCCAAGGTCAGCGCCGCCGACAAGCCAGTGTAGCCGCCCCCGATGATGGCAAAGTCACATCGCAGCTCGCCGTCGAGTTCGGGATATTCGGGCGGCGGCGTATCGATGGTCGACGGCCAGTACCGTTCCTGGATAGGACGGTCGCCATAGGCCATGTCTTCGTAGATGCGTTTCATCGCGCCCCTTACAGCTTGTCGCGGAAACTGTACCAGAGCATCGCCAGAACCAGCAGCGGAGATCGCAAAGCCGCCCCGCCCGGGAAGCGAGGAGTTGGAACCGAAGCCATCAGATCGAACCGTTCGGCCTGACCCGTGATCGCCTCGGCCGCGATTTGCCCGGCAAGCGAGGCCATGGCCACACCGTGGCCCGAGAACCCCGAAAGGCTCAGGATATTGCCGCGCAGCCGCTCGAAATGCGGCATCCGGTTCATGGTGATCCCCAGCGTTCCGCCCCAAGCGTGGTCGATGCGCACGTCCTTGAGTTGCGGAAAAATTTCGAGCATCGGAACCCGAACCGCGCCTGCAATGTCATCGGGGAACTTGTAGCGATAGCTTTCGGTGCCCCCAAACAGCAGGCGGTGATCGTCCGAGAAGCGGAAGTAATTCACCACGAACTTGCTGTCCGCCACAGCGTGGTTGTTGCGAATGAGCTCTTCCTGTCGGTCCGGCCCCAAGGGTTCCGTCGCAACGACATAATTGTTGATCGGCATGACACGCGCAGCGACATGACCATTCAGCTTGCCAAGATAGCCGTTGCAGCCCAACACGACATGATCGGCCGTGACGCGCGCCGCATCCGTCGTCACCACGGCGGGAGAGGCCTCTTGCAGTGATGTCACACGCGACTGCTCAAAGATACGCACACCTGCCGCCTCGGCCATCCGCCCAAGGCCCAGAACATATTGGAGCGGATCGATGTGGCCTGCATCCTCATAGATGCTGCCCCCGTGATATGCAGGAGAGTTCACCAGCGACCGCAACTCTTCGCGGTCGAGCGCTCGGATGTTGGTGTATCCGTATGTGTCCTGCAGGTGTTTAACGTAGTCGTGGCTGTGTTTGACATAGCGCGCCCGATGATCCGCATGGATGATACCGGGGTGGAAATCGGCATGCACCAGATCGGACTTGGACAAATCACGCACCAGATCCACCGATTGCCGCGCGATCTGCCACAAGGCTTTGGCCCGGTCGTGGCCGACCATCTCCTCAAGCTCGTCCTGTTCGACCCGTTGCCCCTGCCCCACTTGGCCGCCATTTCGCCCCGAGGCGCCAAAGCCCACACGCTGTGCTTCGAGCAAGATCACGTCGTACCCACGCTGCGCCAGATGCAGCGCGCTGCTCAACCCCGTGAAACCCCCGCCCACAACGCAGACATCACACCGCAGATCGCCCTTGGCCGCCGGGCGAGCCCCTACCTTGTTTGCCTGCGCGTTGGCCGCATAGTAAGACCCAGGATAGCGCCCGGGTTGGTCATTGATCGTCAACAGATCCATTTGCACTCTGTTCCATATCTGGGCGGGTTTGTTTCCGTGTCAGCCTACGCCTCTGCACCCGTTGAATCCAGATATGATCAAAATATTTTTTCTCATTGCCTTAAACTTTCATCGTATTTCGGAATTTTTGATCACGTTTTTTGCTCATGGATCGCACCTAGCCCGGGTCAAAATCCCGCATTGCGCCATGACTGAAAGCAAGTCAGGAACCGATAAGAACCAAGGTGCGCCACATGAACATGGACAGATCCCCCAAGGCCGACATCACGCGGGCAGATATTCAGGCTTTATTGGCCGAATTCTACACGCGCGTCCGTGCTAACGAGACCATTGGCCCGATCTTTCACCATCACATCGGTGAAGACGATGCAGTCTGGGCCATTCACCTTGCGAAGATCGAAGATTTCTGGGCCAATGTCATGCTGCGCGACCGGGCCTATCAGGGCAACCCGATGCAAACTCATCTGGCCATGCCCGAGATCACACCGAACCATTTCGACGTCTGGCTGAACCTGTTCGAAACAACAGCCCATGAGGTTTTGTCGCCCGCCAAGGCTGACCTCTTCGACTTGATGGCGCGGCGTATTGGCCAGAGCCTGATGATGGGGATGCAACGGGCGCATTCCAATCAGGTTCCTAATCTGGGTTAGCTGCGTCGAAGATTGCCGTCGGTCGCGGGGTATTCGCGCTCTTTCATTTCACGCGTCGATTTCGATGATCCCATCGGGGTCCGCCGCGCGTGATTGACAGGTGATGATCGCCGTTTCGCGCTGCTTGTTCGACAAGACAAAGTCGCGGTGCTCCACCTCTCCCGAGATCAACCCGCATTTGCACACGCCGCAAATCCCGTCCGAGCATTTGATGTCCACCGGCAACCCATTTTCGACCATGACATCCGCCGCCGTCTTGTCGGCGGGCACATCCAGCACGCGGCCGGATCGCGCAAGTACCAGTTTGAAGGGATGGTTCTCATAGTCTGGCTGTTCCGGAACACTGAAATACTCCAGATGCCGCGCCTCTTCCGGAAAACCCTGACGTTCTGCGGCCTGCATCACGCCATCCATATAGCGATCGGGGCCGCAGGTGTAGACATGCCAGCCAGGCTGATACCCAGACAACACCTGATCCAGATCCGCGCGCGTTCCCTGATCGGAGAAGTGCAAAGATACCCGATCCGCCCAAGGCATGGTGGCCAGATCATCCAGATACCCGGCCCCGTCCTTGCGGCTGGCTGAATAATGCAGCTCAAAATCTGCGCACAAGGCGTGCAGCCTGTGCGCAAAGGCAATCATGGGTGTGATGCCAATGCCACCGCCCATCAGAAAGGTCTTGCTGGCGGTCTCATCCAATTCGAAATGGTTGATCGGCTTCGAGATGAAAACCTTGCGCCCTTCGGTAAAAATCCGATGCAGCAACGCCGAACCGCCCCTCCCTTCATCCTCGCGCAGAACGCCGATTTGATAGGTCCCCGTCTCGGCCGGATTGCCGGACATCGAATATTGGCGCAGGAACTCAGGTGCCACAACGATGTCCAGATGCGCCCCTGCCGTCCATTCGGGCAGAGGTGATCCGTCCAGCGTCGAAAACTCATACTTGGTCACATCGGCGGTCATCTGATCGACTTTGCTGATCGACACCTGGATCACCGGTGCATCACCGTCATTGGTATAGCGATGCACCATCGACATGTCGCCGCGCGACAGCCGATCTTGGTATTCCTCAGCCGAGATCATTGCCTCATAGGCCGCGATCCCCGCCTCGCGATCCATCGGGAAAGGATACGGATACGGCGGCGGAGCCAACGGCGCGGGATAGACCGCAAGCGTCTGATCCTCATACTTCAGGTCCAGATCAAGCTGCAGATCACGGCGGTTCACCGGATGCTTGGCCTGCCGATACCCGCCGCTTTCATCCAGTTCGACGTCCCACCACCATTTCTTGACCTCATTGAGACCGCCATTGCCAACCGCATCGTCCAGCTTGGCCAGCATCGGGGCCGAGGACGGAATGTTCGTTGCCGCCCACCGGAACGGTGCTTGTGAAAACAGCCCTTCCAGGTTCCAAGGACAGGTTTTCATACAGCGCCCGCACATCGCGCCGCCCTGTTGAGTGATGCGATAAGTGGTGCATTTCTGGCTGTCGGACTTCCAGATCTCATAGCCATTGAACATCAGCTTGGGACCTGCGGTGATCGCCCCCGATGGGCATTCCCGCGCACATTTGTTGCACGAGTTGCAAAAGTTCTGCAGCCCAAAGTCGATCGGTTTGTCATGCGCCATCGGCATATCGGTGGTGACCGCCCCGGATTTCAGGCGCGGGCCCAGATAAGGGTTCAAAATGACCTCACCGATCCGGCTGACCTCTCCCAACCCTGCCAGCAGCAAAAGCGGTGGCTGCAACACCTCGCCATCCATCACGGTATGTGCCTTGGCCTTATAGCCCAGGTTGCGGATTTGTTGCGCGATCACACCGCCCAACAAAGAGAACCGCAAGTAAGCGCGCATCGACTGACTGACGGCGATCCAGTCATCGCCGCTTGCGCCTTCCATCGTTTCAAAGCCTTGGTCGATGATCATGCTTACCGCATGGTCATGCGTAGGCACGATCGGCTGGCCTGCGGCGTCGTGGCTGTACCAACTCCATTCGGGGCAACGGCTGGTGCCGACCGCATCGACACCCAGAAAATAGCTCGCCGCCTTGAGGTTGTCTGCGTTGCGCTGTTCCTGCGTGGGCCGCGTGCCGTGCGGGTTGGCATCGCCATCCTGCAGCAGGACAAAGGCGCCAAGGGCGCGTCGCTGTGCAAAGCTGGGTGCGGACTTTCGGACGTAATGGCCACCACGCGCAGCTTCTTGGTTGCCTTTGCCCATGTCGCCAAACAACGAACGGGCAAACATGTCTGCCCTCTTTGGCACGCGCGCGACATTGGCTTCATCAATATAGGTCGTAGGCTTGTCCACCCGCTTGAGCCGTTCGAACGGATGCCCGCCATCAACATAGTTTCGCCGCGCAAATGGGTCTCGGTTGAGTGCGGATTTTGCAAACCCTTTACCAAGCCACCAGGCTGGACCTTGGGTCTTGAACCAGGGTTGCTGCGACATCGGCGCCAAGGGTTGATCGGGCGCAAGATCCATCTCGGTCGTGATTGCGGCCAATCCAAATCGCCTGCCCAACCAAGGCGCCACCAAGGCCCCCTGCTCGGCGCTCACCAAACCGGCGGCAACCGCAAGCCGACCCAGATCAACCTCACTTGTCGTCAGGGTGTGGGCCCGTGCATCGTAACCCAGCAGTCGGATGTAGTTTGCAATCACCACCGCTGTTTCGGTTCCACGCAGACAGGCGCGATGATCCTGTGCATCCAGAATCCACTCGCTGCCCGGTTCGTCCGGACGCGGGTCGCGGGTGTGCTCATACAGGAAGACGATCGCGTTCTTGTGCCCATCCACGGGCGTCACCGGCGCCTCGATGCTTTCCTTGAGATCGGCCATGATCATGTCGATGCCCGAGGCAAAAGTTTTGGTCTGGCGCGTCTTGAGTGCATGGGCCAGCCGGTCGATGTCGGGGTTTCGGCGCGGCACCTCAAGGATTGTGTCGGCCGTCAACCTTCCAACCCCAACCATCGACGCATCATTGTAATAGCCAAACGCCTTGAGGTGGTTGGATCGTTCCTGCGGGTCATCTGGAATGTCGGATTGCGCAGCGTTGACGAACCCATCCCGGATCGCGTCCATCATCGCCTGGAACTCTCCCATCGCGTTGACGATGCTTTCGGGATGTTCAGGGCGATGAAAGCTGAGCGTTGGCATCGCCGGGACATCTGACAGGGCTGGTGCAGCCGTCAGCCGAGACAGACGCTCCAGGGGATATGATCCCATGTGAACCGGCCGGTCCCGGTCCGAAAAGAATCGAATCCCCATGCGTCATGCCCTCCCCGCTTGATGACAAATGCCCTTGGCTTGGCGCCGAACAAGCCGCAGTTTTGTTGCCATGTCAACTCCTGACACTTGAATGGGCAGCTGCTTACCAGGAATGCAGCTCAAATTCGCAAGCTAGATCACTGCATTCGAAAATTTTCGAAAGTAAATCGAAAATCCGGTAATGACATTCAGTCAACAGACGCATAAATAGCAATCACTGACACATCAAAGGCTGCCGACCATGGATGCCGAAGAACGCCAAAGCGAAATCCTGAACCTTCTGCGCGAGCACGAACGCGTCACAGTCGACGACCTGTCGACGCGATTTGGCGTATCGAACCAGACCATCCGCGCCGATCTGCGAGACCTGAGCAATCGCGGCCTGGCCACGCGCACCCATGGTGGGGCGGTGCGGGTCGATCAGGTGTCGAACCGGGAATATGCGGAACGACGTAAACTGAAAGGCCAGGAAAAAGAGGCCATGGGAGGGCTGACGGCCTCCCTGATCCCTGACAACTGCTCGGTCAGCCTGAACATCGGTACGTCGACCGAACAGGTGGCCAAAGCGCTCAGCCACCACAAGGACCTGACGGTTCTGTCCAACAACATAAACATCATCAACATCCTGATCGGAACGCAATCAAAAGAGTTGATCCTTGTGGGCGGCGCGGTGCGCCAAAGTGACGGAGCCATTGTCGGCGAAGACGCAGTCGAATTCATCGAGCGCTACAAGGTCGATTATGCGGTCATCGGAGCCTCTGCCTTGGACGCGGATGGCGCGGTTCTGGATTTTGATGCGCGCGAGGTGTCTGTCGCCCGCGCCATCCTGCGCAATTCGCGCATCAAGATCCTGGTGTGTGACAGTTCGAAATTCGAACGCTCTGCCCCGATCCGCATCTGCGCAGTGCAGGACCTCGACTATGTCGTGACCGATCAGATCCCCCCGATCGAATTCATTGAAGCCGCCCGTGCCGGGCAGACCGAGATTTTGGTATTGGACGAATTGAATGCAAGCTGACGCATCGGCCCAAATGGGCAACGAACCGCTGGACATCTTTATCATCGGCGGTGGCATCAACGGTTGCGGTATCGCACGTGACGCTGCTGGTCGCGGGTTTTCTGTTGCTCTGGCCGAGATGAACGATCTGGCCTCGGCCACCTCATCCGCCTCGACCAAGCTGTTTCACGGTGGTCTGAGGTATCTGGAGTTTCTGGAATTCCGCCTTGTACGCGAAGCCCTGATCGAGCGTGAGGTTCTGCTCAAAGCAATGCCGCATATCAGTTGGCCGATGCGTTTTGTCCTGCCGTATCACCCGGATATGCGGTTCGAAAGTGACACGCCGGTGTCGCGCATGTTGGGTACCGTGATGCCGTGGATGAAGGGGCGCCGCCCCAGTTGGTTGGTGCGGCTTGGGCTGTTCATGTATGACACGATGGGCGGGCGCGAGATCCTTCCAGCGACCCGCACGCTGGATCTGGAAACCGACCCTGCGGGACGCCCCTTGCAGGACAAGTTTCGAAAAGCCTTTGAATACTCTGATTGTTGGATTCAAGACGCCCGTCTGGTGGTTCTGAACGCGCGTGATGCGCAGGCCCGGGGCGCCCAGATCATGACCCGAACCAAGGTTGTGAGCGCTGAACACGACGGTGGGCTGTGGTCCATAACAACCGAAGACACCGCATCCGGTCAGCGCCAGACTTTGCAGGCCAAGATGCTGATCAATGCGGGCGGACCCTGGGTTGGCGACATCATCCAGAACACGTTGCGCAGCAATTCGTCCGACGGCGTGCGCCTGGTGCGCGGCAGCCATATCGTGACCCGAAAACTGTTTGATCACGACAAGGCATACTTCTTTCAGGGCACCGATGGGCGGATCATTTTTGCCATCCCCTATGAAGGTGACTTTACCTTGATCGGCACAACGGACGCAGATCACACCGGTGCCGACACCAAACCCGAATGCACAGAGGCCGAGCGCGACTATCTGCTCGACTTTGCGTCTCAGTACTTCGCCACGCCCTTGACCACTGACGATGTGGTTTGGACGTACTCTGGCGTCCGGCCATTGTTCGATGATGGGGCCAAATCCGCCACCGCTGCGACCCGTGAATATGTGCTGAAACTGGAGCAACCGGACGGCGCTGCGTTGCTGAATGTGTTTGGCGGCAAGATCACCACCTATCGCAAACTGGCCGAGGCCGCGTTGGAAAAGGTGGCTCAGGTGTTCCCCGGTACCAAGCCGGATTGGACTGCTGGCGTCCCCCTGCCCGGCGGGGACTTCCCGGTTGATGGATTGGACAGCCTGATCGCCTCGACCCGGGCGCAGTATCCGTTTCTGGATCAGGATTGGGCGACACGATTGGTACGCGCCTACGGAACCGAAGTGACCGATGTCATGGGAAATGCTGCAACAGTCGACGCCCTCGGGACCGATTTCGGCGCGACCATCACAGAACGCGAATTGGACTGGTGTATCCACAATGAATGGGTGCGCAGCGCAGATGATTTTCTGTGGCGGCGGTCCAAACTGGGACTGCGTTTGACCGCGGAACAGGCCAGCGCAATCGATGCCTACATCAAAGCCACCTTGCAATCGGGATCAGCGAAAGCCAGCTGAGGTTTCATTCCCCCTTGGCGCGCCCAAGTCGTCTGAGTAAGAAGGGTGTCCGTCCAAACCTGAGGGAGGCCGCATTGGATACCGGACACCGCATCGCCCAGACCATCGCAACCGAAATCAGCGCCCGCCCCGAACAGGTGCGATCCGCTGTTGCCCTGCTGGACGAAGGCTCGACCGTGCCGTTCATCGCGCGCTACCGCAAAGAGGCGACCGGAGGTCTGGACGACACCCAACTGCGACAGCTGTCCGATCGGCTGACCTATCTGCGCGAGTTGGATGCCCGGCGGGACACCATCCTGGCCTCGATCAAGGATCAGGGCAAACTGACCGACGATCTTGCGAAATCCATCACCCTGGCCGGCACCAAAGCCGAGTTGGAAGACATCTATCTGCCCTACAAACCCAAGCGCCGTACCAAAGCGATGATCGCGCGTGAAAACGGGTTGGAGCCTCTGGCCGAGACAATCCTGGCCGATCGCAACCAAGTGCCTGAAACCGTTGCAGAAGGTTACGTGTCCGAGGCTGTTCCAACGGTGCGAGACGCCCTAAACGGCGCGCGCGACATCATTGCCGAAGGGTTGACCGAAAACGCGGGCCTTCTGCGAGAATTGCGCAAGTTCATGCAGGCCGAAGCGTTCCTGACCTCGAAGATCATCGACGGGCAAGAGGCCAATGGGGCCAAGTTTTCAGACTATTTCGATCACCGTGAACGGTGGGCCGATGTGCCATCCCACCGGGCTTTGGCGATGTTGCGCGCTTCGAAAGAAGGGGTCGTGACACTGGACGTGGCCCCCGACCCGGAAACAGGAGCCGAGCGCGCCGAGGGGATCGTCGCCGCGCAGTTGCAGACCCGCAGCGATGCGCCTGGCGACAAATGGCTTCGCAAGGTGGCCGGTTGGACCTGGCGGGTGAAACTGTCGCTGTCGATGATGGTTGAGCTGATGGCCGATCTGCGCAGCCGCGCGCAAGAAGATGCGATCACAGTCTTTGCCCGCAACCTCAAGGACCTGCTTTTCGCCGCCCCGGCAGGTGCGCGGCCAACATTGGGGCTGGACCCGGGCATTCGAACCGGCGTGAAAGCCGCCGTTGTGGATGCGACCGGCAAACTGGTGGCGACGGACACGCTCTATCCCTTCCAACCCAAGAACGATCTGCGCGGGGCCGAGGCCACGATCCTGAAACTGGTCTCAACCCACGGCATCGAGTTGATCGCAATCGGAAATGGCACAGCAAGCCGGGAAACGGAACGGTTGGTGGCGGACACACTGAAACTGTTGCCCAAGGGGATCAAGGCCCCGACCAAGGTCGTTGTATCCGAGGCCGGCGCATCGGTCTACTCGGCCTCAGAACTGGCCGCACGTGAGTTTCCCGATCTGGATGTGTCATTACGAGGTGCGGTTTCGATTGCCCGACGTCTGCAAGACCCACTGGCGGAGCTGGTCAAGATCGAACCCAAATCCATCGGCGTTGGCCAGTACCAGCACGATGTGGACCAGCACCGCTTGAGCAAATCGCTGGAAGCGGTGATCGAAGATGTGGTGAACGCCGTTGGCGTGGACCTGAACATGGCCTCTGCCCCGCTGTTGGCGCATGTGTCCGGCCTGGGTCCGGGACTGGCCGAAGCAATTGTAGCGCATCGCGATATGAATGGTGCATTCGGGTCCCGCAAGGAATTGCTGAAGGTGGCCCGCCTGGGTCCCCGCGCGTTTGAGCAATGTGCTGGCTTCTTGCGTATTCGGGACGGGGAAGAACCGCTTGATGCCTCTTCTGTTCACCCAGAAGCATATGGAATCGCTCGGGAAATTGTACAAGCCTGCGGGCGCGACATTCGCCAGATCATGGGCAATGACGGAGCCTTGAAAACCCTGCGCGCCGAACAATTCGTCGATGACAACTTTGGTCTTCCGACGGTGCAGGACATTTTTGAAGAGCTTGAAAAACCAGGCCGTGACCCCCGCCCCAGCTTTGTTACAGCCTCTTTCGCGGATGGGATTGAGGACATCAAGGACCTCAAACCTGGCATGTCATTGGAAGGAACGGTGACCAACGTTGCAGCCTTTGGTGCCTTTGTCGACATCGGGGTGCATCAGGACGGGCTTGTGCATGTCAGCCAACTGGCCGACCGCTTCGTCAAGGACCCGCATGAGGTGGTCAAAACCGGTCAGGTTGTCAAAGTGCGCGTGACCGAAGTCGATGTTGCCCGCAAACGCATCGGCTTGAGCATGCGCAAGGATGGCGGCGCGTCTTCCCGTGACGACCGGGGCAACCATAGATCCGCGCCGCGCGGCAAACCGCAGGCCAAAGGGCCACGGACGCAGAACGTCAATCATTCGTCCAAGCCGAAATCAAAAGGAACCGACACCGGCGCATTGGGTGCCGCCTTGATGGATGCGTTCAAGAAACGTTGACGTTTACGGGACATCCAATTGGCGGCGCGTCATTGAAACCGATCTGAAAGCCGCCAAACTGTCCTGACATACCCGGCTTTGTCACTCCTCCGACGGGTGCATGTACTGAACCGCTTAGGCGGCGCAGTCCGTTGTTGCGTGAAAAAAGCGTCAAAAACCTCTTACGGCTTTAACGTCAAGTTGACCTTGTTGGGACATATGCGAACGGTTAGCCCAACCTGCGATCTCGTCACATCAGCAGTGATCAGCGCCTCTTGGCGTTTGTGAAAACAGGTACGCGTTGAGTGGCCGTTGTGCCTGTTTAAGTCCCGAGTCCCCAACTCGGGCAAAAGCGAGGGCCTGACCAGATTCCCGTCAGGCCCTCGCTCATGTGTTTGGTCACCAATCTGGAAATTCCCACTTTGTGCGACTGGGGTTCACCCACAAAAGCATCATCGCGGTTTGTGACCGCCCCCTGCCTTTAGTGGCAGAGCGTAAACTCCTGACTGCGCATCCTTCGCGCTATCCACCTCGGTCACCGCTGACACATCAGCTGTGTACTTTTCTTCAAGAGACTGCGACGAGGCATTGGAGAAAGAGGTCGAGTTTGTGTTGAGAACGTATCGGCAATCAGAAACGTGGACGTCTGTCGAATTGCCGCCGGAATGAACCGACAACGTTCCCAGGCGTGTCACAGAACCAACTGTCCACAATGGCTTGGCCCGAACGTCGGGTGTCACCTCTGTCCTTTGGTCCTTTGGGGTGTTCTGGCCAGACCCTTTGACATCCAATGGGAACGCCAAAGGAGCGTCATCCCTTTTAACCTTGATCAATGCATACAGAGTCGCGCCGACCGTGTTCTTCAGGCGCAAGCTGTAATTCCCACTTTGCACCGACTGGCCGCGGTTCTTCTTGTTCAGACCGGGAGCGAAGGCCAAAACGACGCGGGTCCTGGACGTGCTTGCAAACCGTCGCACATAGGCGCGAGCAACCAGAAAGTCCCCTCGCCCAGTGATCTGACGCGTTGCATCCACAGTGTAGGACGGAAGGATAACCTCATCATTGTCATCCGTGAATTCATTGCGGCTTAGCTTCATTTCCACCGCTATCCCGTCAGGCCCGTTCAGGGTCAATGTGGCGCGGTTCAACTGGTCCAGCCAAAGCTCGACAAAAGACGTGGACTGATCTTCAGGTGCTATCCGCCAGTCGATGTGATCATCATCGCCTCGAGGTAACTTCTTCAAGGCATGACCGTTTGTTCTCGACTTGCTACTATTGGTAAAGACGACGGCCGTTGCCACACCTTCAGCGCTTCGTTGACGCGCCAAACGTTCAATCTCGGATTTCAGAAAACCGGTGCTGTTTTGGCTTCCGTCGAGAATCTCATGATTTATTTGAACTACAATCGGAGAACGAGTTAATTCTCCTGCTTCACACTTAAAGTTGTCTGCCCAGGAAAAAATGCGGATCAACCCAGTAAGGATGAAAAACTCCAACCGACCACCCCAGGTTTCGGCCTTGGTCAACTGCGGCAGCTGCACAAACATGGTTGAATCTGCCCGACCAGTAGGTTCGCTCAATCGATTGTCTGTGAACGCTTCCAACTGAATGGCATTGTTAGCGTTTACCTGCACGCCATGCATATCCGTGACGACATTCAGCCGGCTATCGGATTGGTAGGTCCGGCGACTGTCCGCTCTCAAACCACAGTACAGCTGGATCTCATCCACTGTGCCATCATAAACAACGTCATTGTAGTCAGCGCTAACATCTGCACCGTTCAGACTACGCCCAAATTCCAACTCGGATCCATTGCGGGATGCCACCTTGGATTGCGGCCAACTCCGCGCAAACCCGAAGGAAAGATGCGCCGGATGATCGTCACCCTGACAATTGGAAAGGTGATTCCGGACCGCCTCGTGTTTGTCGATGACACCCAACATGATCTTATCACCCAACGGGCGATCGAACACAAAATGATGCAGAACCTCCGGAGGCATTGTCCCGGTCATCGAGTTGCGTGCGTAGGTCTTTGCAGCCCGAAAAACCCTGTCCAATGTGTCCAGTTTTGTGGCCGCAATTGACTTGGAAAGCGGAAACCCGACGCCGATATGCAGCGTTTCACATTCAGGGATGGCGTCATAGGCCTTCGCTTCTGGGCGATAAAGGAAGAAACGCGTGAAACGCTCAACGTTTTCACCAACCAATTCACCAACAATGATGTTCACGACCACAGGTAGGAAATCGGCATCATGCTGGATTGAGTTCCCCCGATCTGTCTTGAGCATGAATTTTACCAACGCTTTGATTGCAGAGGTGAAATCACCCTGCTCACCCTTGTTCAGATCGACATAGATTGGCTTCCAAATCTGCGCATCTTTAGCAAGTTCCGGAGAACGGGTTGCCTGTTCCCAATCTTCATAGGGTTCAACAGAATGTGCCGGTTTGTGACCGGACACCACCGTCTTCGGTTTATCCCAGGTGATGTTCATCTTCTGACCTCCCACTTGCAGTGGCAAGGTGACAGAACTGGTGATCAAGTACAGTTCAGCGAAAGGGATTCACGGTTTTTTTGCGGTAATCCTCGATTGCCCTCATCGTCGCCGGGCCTGTCCCTGTGTTCTCTCTTTCACCCAGAAAGGTGAACAGACTTGGGCAGACAAAGGGGTGTGGCTTTAACGCCCATTCCAACTCTGATAGGAGGCAGACAGCCTCACGTTGAACGAATGTCGCTAGCTGTTTTCGACTTCGTCAAATGCGCCCGGGTTCATTTCCGCCCAAAAGGTAAAGATGGCATTGGCGTTCAACGCGGACTGCCAACCATGGTTGCGAAACTCCATCCGCTCAAGGTCATCTTCAAGTCCGGCCAAGAACAAACGTTTATCAGCATCACGCTGCGTGGGGTTTCGTCGCGAAACCAGGTTAGACACGATTTCGAATTTGCGGGCTCGCTTGGCGCGTTCGGCCAGTCGCATGTCTAGCTCTGCGTCTGCCTTGCGTTCTTGATCAATACGATCTTGGGCACGCTGCATTGCTTCTGGACTCGGAGGTTGGGTTTTGACCTCTTTGATCGAATAATCGTCCTTCAATGCAGCATTGAGGTAACCCGCAGCAGACTTGACGTCCGGTTGGCGTCGAACGTAGTCCAGTTTTTGCGCTACATAGTCTTCACCATGTTCGGAAATCCACTGACGCGCCAAGCGATCTGACACGCCTTGATCGATAAGTTTCTTGAAGACATCAAGGTTACGTATCCCTTCATCATCACCGATTTGAAACATGGCCAACTGTGGGTTTTCCTTAATCAGAAAGCGAATATCGGCAACCGCCCTGCCCTTCTTCTTGAACTCGGGCGTAATTTCGATATCCGAGTTTCGGTTTACTTCGGCCACCGCGGGCTTGATGATCTTGGCATTGAGGTGCTTGAAGCTCTCATAATAATTCGATCCATCCACCCCCATAAGCTTGCGAAAGATCTCCAGCGACCACCACCCCGTGGATCCGGTGCGCACAAACCGATAGCAGTTTTCATACAAGGCAAGACCGTGGCCTGAGGTAAAGTTCCTTTGAATGTGGACATTGATCAGCGCATAGATTTTGGGGTCATGCAGTTTCTGCGCCAAAGCCGGAGAGTAAGCATATTCACAAACACCGCTCTTGAGCTTGGCAAAAGACAGCAGCGAAGAGACCCCCCACTCCTGCCGCCCTTCCTCGTCCAGCATATCCCATTCCGCGACGGTCTCGGCCAAAGCGCGGAGGCTGGCTCTCAAAGTGTCCATGTCGTTGGAATTGTAACCGACCATGGTTGCCAAGGTGCGCGCATCGATGGTGTGGGTTTGGGCCGTCGTCAAAGCGTCGTATGCGTTTAGCAAAAGAACGTTCGACAGCTTTCTCTGCAACAAGCTGAGCTTGCCGCTGATGTGTATGGCTGCCACGTTCTTTTTGACAGTCTCGCGACGCAAAGCACCGGTCAACTGGTCCATATCTATCTGTGCACTGGTCATTTTTATCTTTCTGCTCTTGGGGAGTCGTCGCACAAAAGGTACCTCAGATCAAGTATGCATGGGTTCTTACCAGTCATCCCGTATCTGGGTACCATCCGAGTTGGATACCGAAAAAACGCAGTCGATCTCCGGAGAAACGCCGCTTCGGCAGGTTCCCAAACGCGCAAAAACGGGCGAAATTAGGCTCTATTCAGGGATTTTTCGTCAAACCGAGAATCGGTACCTTAACTCACGTATACGGGTACCCTCGAGCCCGTAGATGGGTACCTATTGACCCGGAAACCGGTACCTTTCAGCCTGCTTTTAGGTCCCAAAGTCCTTCTAAGTCTATGACATATTTAATTTTTCGTGTTCCAAAGAATCTAAACTACCTAAAGAAAATAAACAGTTTGTTGTGTGGATAACTTGTGATTTTTGGTGGTTTCGTGACGAAACCCTACTTGTTTGCGCAAACCAGGCCGCGCGGAGCCAATTCTGGGTAGTCTAACTCCCAGATGTTCGCTATTGTTGTCTACATACGCTGAAAAGGCGAACATATCGTGAGGCAACGAAATTGAGCAAACAACCAACACAAACAGTGCCCCCCTACTTGAACCTCAATCCAGAAGCAGCCGCAGCGCGTCTTCCTGATCCTATTGACACAACACGATTCGCCAAAGCCGCAGCTTTCTGCGCCAAGGGCCGCGAGGATTTGGCGCGGCGAGGGTATGCCCCAGATGGACAAAAGCGACTGCGCAAGTTCTCGACCTGGGAAATCACGAAGTACCTCATTCCGGTCGCTCCGGCGCATCTTCGTCGGGTTTTGAAGGCCAATCCGGAGCTGCCTCAAGGCGAAGGCGATGGCGGGTCCAAATGGTTCACTCTGGAAGAGGTCCTAACCCTACGCCAACACTTTGCGAGTGAGGGTGTGAGCACCAAAGAATATCTGCCCTATCGCCCGAAAGAGGCCCAGGCCAAAGTTGTTTCGGTCGCTAATTTCAAGGGCGGTGTCGGCAAGACCAGTACGGCGGCTCACCTGGCGATGTCCGCGGCTTTGGACGGCTATAAGGTGCTTGTCATTGATTTGGACAGCCAAGGGTCAATGACGTCAATTCTGGGCGGGACCGTCCCTGATGAATGGTCAACTGTCTTTCCGCTGATTGCCAAGGACTTTGCCAAATCCGTAACTGCAGAAAACGAAGTTCGCCGGGCTGGCGGCCAGGCCGAGATTCCGTTGGACGAAACACTGCAGGAAGCCCTGCAGGTTTCGTCGCGAAACGTCATTCAGAAAACGCATTGGCCGAACATTGATCTGATCGGCGCCCAGCTGAATTTGTACTGGGCAGAGTTTCAGATACCGGTCTGGCGCATGGGGTTGCGGTCCTGGCCCTTATGGGACGGTCTGACCAATTTCCTGGAAGATGAGGGTGTGCTGGGTGACTATGACATCATCTTCCTGGATACCCCCCCTGCCCTTGGCTATCTAACGATCAACGCACTGGCGGCTGCCGATATTCTGTTGGTTCCACTTGGCGCGTCTTTCCTGGAGTTCGATTCAACGGGCCGCTTCTTTGACATGCTATATTCGACCTTCGCATCGATAGAAGACGGCGAGAACGCGTCCAGACGCGCGGCCGGTTTGCCCGAGATGAAGTTCGAGTGGGATGTGGTGCGTGCCATTGTCACCCGGTTCGATGCCTCGCAACAGACGGATATGGCAAACGTGATCCAAGCTTATTTCGGGGATTTCATGAATGCTTACCGTCAGGACTACACGGCTTTGGTTGGTCAGGCAGGTGAGCAGGTCAACGGGATTTATGAAGCCGATTACCGCGAATTCAACCGCGAAACCTATGTCCGGGGACGCGAGACATTTGATCGGACATATGCGGAATTTAAAGAACTGTTGATTGGGTGCTGGTGGAGAGATGTGAACCTGGAGGGCGACGACTGATGGCAAAACGTAGACGTTTGACAGCACCGGATGCTGAAACCTTGCGAGAGCTGGACGAAGGTTTCGCCGCGAAACCAGTTGATGCACTTTCGATGACGCCACCAATTGCCCAGGTGGCAGGAGAGGCTGCGGCGCTTGCCGGTATGACTTCGGTCACGGATCGCGCTGAACATGCTCGGGATGCAGCGGATGCTCGGCAGTTCAGACAGGCCAAAGCCGCAGGGCTGGTGGCTCAACCCATTGCATTGGATCTGATCGAAGCAGATTTTATCCGCCGAGATCGTTTGACCGAAGACCCCGAAACGATGGATGAGCTTTTGAACTCGATCCGGTCGTCGGGATTGCGCAGCCCGATCGAGGTTGCGGCCACCCCCGACGGGTTCGGTTTGATCTCGGGGTATCGGCGCCTCAAGGCGTTTCAGGCACTGGCATCTGAAGATTCCAAATACGGGATGATTCCGGCCTATGTCCGCGAAGCAGATGCGGGGCAGGATGCCTATGTCTCCATGGTCGAAGAGAACGAGGTGCGCGCCAACCTGACACCGTACGAGCGAGGACGGATCGCGGTTCTGTCGACGGGGCAGGGGGTGTTTTCTACGGTGTCGGATGCGGTGGATGTTTTGTTTGCATCCGTTTCAAAGGCCAAACGTTCAAAGGTTCGCAGCTTCGCCTTGGTGCACGAATGCCTGGGTGACTTGTTGCGGTATCCATCAACGCTTACCGAAAAGGCCGGATTGCAACTTGCAAGCGCTTTGCGAGAGGGGGCGCAGGCGGATCTAAGGGTCGCGTTGGACAGTTCGGATTGCACATCAGCTGCCGAAGAATGGGCTGTTTTGAACAAGGTTTTGGCAAAGCGGGGCAGGGCGGAACGGGATCCGAGCAAGGGTGGTCGTCCAAGCAGCAATGTGAGTTTGCCCTTGGTTCAGGTGGAAGATGGAGCCGAGTTGCGTGGCGAGCTTTCTGCCAATGGTTTCCGGATCGAATTGTTCGGCCGCAAGGTGGATCCGACAACAGGTGAGATCATCTTGCGAGAAATTCGGCGTATTCTTGAAGACAAGAACTAGGGTAGGTTTTTGAGAATACGAAGTAGCGATCAAAAGAGGTTCATTTTGATCGCTACAGATCAAAGCCAAGAAAACAAATAGAAATTGTGCTTGAGGGCTTAGGTGCGTTGTCAGTATTCAAACTCCTTTCAAACACGCCGACCGCTCCGCTAGGCATCGACCTTGTGCGCATGGTCCGCAAACGTCCGGTCACGCCTTGGCCTCGTCTTTTTGGGCAACTCGAAAACTGACAACGTAACACCGCAGGTTGGGCGCATTTCTCGGAAGTACAGGACACTTCGCGGCTGAGACTACCCGAGGTCGCAGGAGCAAGAAGCTCCGAGCTTGGGTAGCCCGAATGTGAGGATCGGCGGGACAAAATGGCCCGTCCGCTTTATGCAAACCGACTCTGGCGAGTGAGACCAAGCTGCCGACCGCGTGCTGTTACGAACCTGTTGTTCCTCTTGTTTTGAGTTCTTTTGCCAGCTCGCTCATAGCCTTGTAGATTTGCCCTGCGGCTGGATGCCATTTTGAGACGTCCTCACCCTGTCTGGTTACGACATAGGTATCACCCCGCGCTGCCGGGCCCGTCAGCGCATTGCGTGGACCCTCGGCTATCACGTTCTCGATTGTTCCTTGCAGCAGCGTTTTGTTCAGTTTTCGTGCGATCTCGGAAGGTACACCAGCTTGGGTCCAGGCTTCATTGGCTATTGCCTGTAGTACAACCGTGAAATTGTTCGAAAACACAGCAGCCGCGTGATAGAGACTCTTTGTTTCCGAATTGATCGGGAAACTGTCAGCGCCCAGCCGGTCGACCAAGCGGCGGACGGTTTTGATCGCTTCCTCATCCCCCTCTAACCCACACAAAGCGCCTTTGAATTGTTGCTGGGCGGCAACTGGATCTGTAAAGGACAGAACAGGGTGTATACTCGCCAAGTGCCAATTCAGCTTCCTGAGAGGGGCCATTTCGTCAGCTGGGAAAAACCCACTGCAGTGTACGGCGACTGAAGGTTGCTCACCGTGGGCCTCAACGTCGAAGGTGTCGGACAGTTTCTGCGCCACCTCAGAAATCTGCGTGTCCGGGACGGTCAGCAACGACAGATCTGCGGGTTTCAGTTGCGCATAGTCTTGAACCGCGCGCCCCGCTCCGATCAGATCTGTAGCCTCTTGTGCGGATCGAAAGTTCGAGCTCATAACGTCCTGGATTGAGTAGTCAGAGGTCTCTTTCAAAAGGCGCATGAATGTCCTGCCAACTCGCCCGGCTCCTATGACATTCAATCTTGCTGTGGGCATATTCGTGACCTCCGGTTTTTTGTCCTTTGTAACTGCACAGGTCACACCTTGTTTAGACAAAACCGTGGTACGTGCGGGTCACGGTTCACTCTCAGCAGTCTTGTATCGCCTTTCTTTCACATTCAGGCGTTACCAACACCAGGAGCCGAGCTCTGATGTTCGCGCAAATCGTCAGTTGGTGTGATGCAGCCAGGTGCCAGAAGAAACCGCAGTCAGGGCAGATTGTTCCTTTTGCGGCAATGTAGTAGAGTTGTTTTGTCGGTTGTTTAAAGCCGGAGCATGGCGGGCTGTATCACAGATATCCAGATCACAGAGCACGGACCGTTCACGATACAGGAGTTTACGTGCCTACTGGATTAGCCCCTGCGGAATTGATCGCTGTTCTTGCTGCCGTGACCGACGATCAGCCCCGCGTGATGACTTTGCGTGGCGGCGAAGCTCTGCCATCTGGTCCGTTTGAAACATCGCACCGCAGCCTGCAACAGAGCTTGCGGGCCTGGATCGAACGTCAGACAGGTCATCCTGTGGGGTACCTTGAGCAGCTGTACACATTCGCCGACAAGGATCGTGATCCGAGGTCAGGGGAATTGACCGAAGAAGCTGGTCGGATCTCGATCAGCTATCTTGGGCTTGTGCGGGAGCAAGATGCAGCCGGGGTCGGGCGTCCTGCCTGGTACAGTTGGTACAGTTTTTTCCCGTGGGAAGATCACCGCGATCGCGTGCCTGATGAATTGGTAGAAATCACAGAGCGATTGGGGGCTTGGGCGCAGAACGATTCTATGCGGCGCCAGCGGGTTGATTACCTGTTTGGGGTAGGGGACAAGACTTGGAACGAAGAACTGGTTCTGCAACGGTATGAACTGATGTATGAGGCGGGTTTGATTGATGCGCCACAGTTTGGTCGGCCGATGCAAGGCGACAACCGTCGTATTCTGGCGACCGGTATTTCGCGGCTGCGGGCCAAAATCAAATATTCGCCGGTTGTGTTCGAACTTATGCCCGAAAGCTTCACGCTGCTGCAATTGCAGCGCGTGGTCGAGGCGCTGTCGGGGCTTCGTTTGCACAAGCCCAACTTTCGTCGTCAGATCGATCAGCAAAACCTGATCGAAGATACAGGTGAAATGTCGAGCGGTACAGGTGGGCGTCCGGCGCGTCTGTTTCGGTTCCGCACCGCAATTCTCGAAGCCCGCATGCTGTCGGGTGCTCGGCTGCCTCTCTCCCGCTCTTAGTTCAAAACTTCGATCTCGGATCAACTGCGCTTGACATAATCTCGAATCGAGAATAACCAACGCCTCCAATGTACTCATTCCGAGTATAAACTGGAGAAGCCATGAAAGACTTTCGTCTTCCGGACCTGTATGACCGGGTCAGCCAAATCATCCCTGCGGCCGAATGGATGCAGTACGAAGAGGATGTGGAGGCCATCCTTAAGCTCAAGCGTGAGAAGAACGCGGTCATTCTTGCGCACAACTACCAGACGCCCGAGATTTTCCATGGCGTCGCGGACATCGTGGGTGACAGCCTGGCGTTGGCCCGCGAGGCTGTCACGGTCGATGCCGATGTCATCGTGCTGGCAGGCGTGCATTTCATGGCTGAAACGGCAAAGCTGTTGAACCCGGAAAAGACCGTGTTGATCCCGGACATGGGGGCAGGGTGCTCGCTGGCGGATTCCATCACGCCCGAAGACATTGCTCTGCTGCGCGAGGCTCATCCCGGGGTGCCGGTGATCACATATGTTAACACATCAGCCGCGGTAAAGGCCGCGTCCGACATCTGCTGCACGTCGGGTAATGCTGTCAAAGTGGTCGAGTCCCTTGGCGTGCCCAAGGTTCTGATGATCCCTGACGAATACCTGGCCCGCAATGTGGCCAAAGAAACCAATGTGGAGCTGATCGCGTGGCATGGGCATTGCGAAGTGCACGAACTGTTCACACCAGAGGACGTGCGCGCCATGCGCGAGGCTTGGCCCGGAGTAACCGTGCTGGCGCACCCCGAATGTCCGCCCGAGGTCGTGGCTGAGGCCGATTTTTCGGGCTCGACGGCTGTGATGTCGGATTTCGTGGGCGACCAGAAACCGGCCCGCGTCTGTTTGCTGACCGAATGCTCGATGAGCGACAACGTGGCTCTGAACCACCCCGAAGTGGAATTTGTCCGCCCCTGCAACCTCTGCCCGCACATGAAACGCATCAGCTTGCGCAACATCCGCGAGGCGCTGGAGCTGGGTCATCATGAAGTCACCGTAGACCCTGCCATTGCTGACGACGCGCGCCGGTCTGTGGAACGGATGCTGGCTGTGAAATGACCAGGCTTGACGGGCTTCACGGTCAGGTTGCTATCATCGGCAGCGGCATCGCCGGGTTGATGGCGGCGCTGGAGTTGGCGCCGCGTCCAGTTGTGCTGATCACGCGTTCAGGTTTGGGGCAAGAAAGCTCCAGCGCCTGGGCGCAGGGTGGAATAGCCGCAGCTTTGAGCGCGGATGATGACGTGGCACTGCATCTGGCCGATACGCTGGCCGCGGGTGATGGGCTGTGCAATGCCGACGTAGCTGCCGGGATATTGTCGGAAACCGGCGACGCGATCGCTGCCCTTGAGCACCACGGTGTTGCCTTTGATCGCACCGAAAGCGGCACATTTTCTTTTGGACGCGAGGCCGCCCATTCGCGGCGCCGCATCCTGCACATTGGCGGCGATGGTACAGGGGCTGGTATCACCTCGGCTCTGGTTCGGGCGGTGCAGAACTGTCCGTCTGTCACCTGTCTGACCGGAGTTGACGCACGCCGCTTGATGGTGCGCAACGGGCGTATCGTCGGGGTGCATCTGCAAGACGATGATGGCGCCGCAGTCCTTCACACGGGGCAGGTCATCATGGCCACCGGGGGCTGCGCCGGGTTGTTCGATGCCAGCACCAACCCGTCGGGCAATTTTGGTGCCGGGCTGGCCATGGCGCTCCATGCCGGAGCTGCTGTGCGGGACATGGAATTCATGCAGTTTCATCCCACCGCGCTTGCCACCACGCGTGCGCCTCTGGCGTTGATCAGCGAAGCGGTCAGAGGTGAAAGCGCCACATTGATCGATCAGAATGGCCGCCGTTTCATGTCAGGTACACCGGGCGCTGAACTGGCCCCGCGCGACGTGGTGGCGCGGGCCGTGCACCGGGTGATAGCTGACGGCGGGCGGGCATATCTGGACGCCCGAAAATCCTTGGGCGCGCGGTTCAAGACCCGGTTTCCCGGCATCCATGCCATGTGCCAAGCCGATGGCATCGATCCGGCGGTGGACCCAATCCCGGTGCGCCCGGCCGCGCATTATCACATGGGCGGGATCGCCGTGGACAGACAGGGGCGCAGCACGGTTCCGGGCCTTTGGGCCATTGGCGAATGTGCGGCCACTGGCTTACACGGGGCCAATCGGCTGGCCAGCAATTCACTGCTCGAGGCGGTGGTGATGGGGCGCCGTGCAGCTGGTGATGTCGCCGGGCAAGATGGTTTCATCCCCTCTGTCGAAACAGAGCCCCCGGTCCTTCAAAAAGCCAGCGCTTCGACACTTCATCCCGTGATTTCGCGAGAACTTAGCGTGACCCGTAACGGTGTGGGTTTGGAACGGGCCATATCTTGGCTTGAGCCATATGTTCACGCGGGCTACGCCGCATCCGATCCTGCCCTTGTCGCCCTGTCTGTTGCGGTCTTTGCCGACCTGCGCCGCGAGTCCCGTGGCGGTCACTATCGAAGCGACCATCCAGAACCCGCGTTGAACCCCCGGTCGAACACGATGACTCTGACCGAAATTCTGACCCATGCCCAAAGTGCCAACGCGCAATCCTTGTTGAAAAGACCAGCCTGACCAATGCAGCTTATGCCCCTTACCCCACTGCCCAAAACAATCATCGAACCCGCGGTTCGCCGTGCCCTTGCCGAAGACCTGGGCGAGGCTGGCGACATCACCTCGAACGCAGTCATCCCGCCCGGTCACACCGCCCAGGTTGTGGCCAATGCACGTCAGCCCGGAACCATTGCCGGGCTGGATTGCGCCGAGATGACCTGCGCTTTAGTCGACCCCGCCATCACCATGACCCGCCATGTTCAAGACGGGGATGCTGTCACCCCTGGCGCGCGTGTTGCCACGTTCCAAGGACCGTCGCGCAGTCTGATGGTGGCCGAACGGACGGCTTTGAACTTCCTTGGACACTTGTCCGGTATCGCAACAGCCACCGCTGGACTTGTGCGGGCCATTGATGGCACCGGGGCGGCGATTGCCTGTACCCGCAAAACGACCCCGGGCCTACGCGCGCTTGAAAAATACGCCGTTCGTGCTGGCGGCGGTGTCAACCATCGGTTCTCGCTGGCGGATGCAGTGCTGATCAAAGACAATCATATCGCCATTGCCGGTGGCGTGATCGCAGCTTTGACAAGCGCAAGGGCAAACGTTGGTCACATGGTCAAGATCGAGATCGAAGTCGATACGCTGGAACAACTGGCCGAGGTGCTGGAGATTGGAGCGGATGCAGTTCTGTTGGACAACATGAGCCCGGCAACCCTGCGCAAGGCCGTTGCGATGATCGACGGGCGCGCCATCGCCGAGGCTTCGGGTGGCATTACACCAAGCAGCGTTCGAGCGGTTGCCGAAGCTGGTGTCGATCTTATCTCGTCTGGCTGGATCACGCATAGCGCGCCGTGCCTGGACATCGGCCTGGATTTTGAACCGATTGAAAGCTGAAACCTCATGACCTGCCCAAATGGATTTAAGCGAGCCTTGCAGAGTTGAGCTTGAAAACCTCAAGCTGAACTCTGCTCGCTTTCTGCTTGATCCATGCCGATTGCATGAGGGTTGGCCTTTACGCTTTCCAGCCTCGCCAACACTTCTGCTTTCCAGCCCGCTTTGATTTTCAAAGCCAGCTGAGACGGCGGCCGGTGGTCGGGCTCAAGAAGTGCGTATTCGTACCGTAGCGGTTTCTCGAATGGTAGAAACGCGACCTTTCCGTTTGACAGGTTCAGTTCTCGTTCCGTCGCCACGGTCAACGGATCCACGATTGAGTAGCACTGACCCGAACTCACAAAGGGTATCAACGGCAGAAAGTACTGACAGGTCACCGTTGGGTTGTAGTCGGCGGATGCATCCTCAAACTCTTGTCGAATTTTGCGTTGGAACGGATGCGTGGGATGCAGCCCGCCCATTGGGGACCCGTCGAGGTCGGAGATGTTTATGATTTTCTGGGAGGCTAGCGGGCTGTCTATGTCTACCGCACAAAAACAATCTGCCCGGATCAGTTCTGTTGAATACTGAGGCTCTTTGCCGTCCGAATGCTCGAAGTCTGCGAAACCAAAATCAATGTTCTGCGTGCCCGCAAGCTCCATGATCTGCGGCGAACTGCGTGTAGACAGTGTGATGCGTATCTCGGGGTTCTCGCCGACCGATTGGCTGATATAGCGCGGAAACAAGAAGGCGGACGGACCTGGCATTGTCGCAATGTTGAGGCTTCCTGAGTGCCCTTTAATCAGCCCCTCCATCGTGCTGGAGATTGCCGCAAGGCGATCGAGAATGCCTGTGGTCTCAGCCAAAAGGTAATGGGCTTCGGGCACAGGTACCAATCGCCGCCCTTTGCGCTCGAACAGCGTCAGCCCCAGCGTCTTTTCCAGGTTTTTCAAGGCAAGGCTGATGGCGGGCTGAGTACGGTTCAGTTTCTTCGCAGTTTGCGAGATGGAGCCGGTTTCCATCACTTCGCGGAATACAGTGAGCTGTGTCAGGTTCATACTCAATGTATAAGGTAAAGTTTAGTTTTGTGAAATATAACAAATTTGTATTTATGGGAAGTTTCTCTAGGCTTCAAAGATCGAAAATTCGGCGGAACCGAATCCAACGATCCAACAAGGGAGACTAAGATGAAATTTGTGAAAAGCCTGGCTGGCCTTGCGTTGGCAGGTGCTCTGGCAGCCCCCGCTCTGGCGCAGGACCCGACCTTTTTCCGCATTGGCACCGGTGGTGCGGGCGGCACCTATTTCCCCATCGGTGGGACGATCGCAAACGGTATTTCAGCCCCTCCGGGTTCGCGCCCCTGCGACCAGGGTGGTCAGTGCGGCGTTCCCGGCCTGATTGCCATCGCGCAGTCGACCACCGCGTCGGTCTTCAACAACGCTGCCGTGCAAAACGGTGAGCTTGAGGCTGGCCTGGCGGCGGCGGATGTTACCCGCTCGATGTACCTGGGCGAAGGCAAGTTCGAAGGCAAACCGCACCCCAAGCTGCGCATCGTTGCCAACCTCTTCCCCGAAGATCTGCATCTGGTGCTGCCCAAAGGCGCAAGCATCAACGACCTGAGCGATCTTGAAGGCAAACGCGTCGGCATCGCCCAGGCAGGGTCCGGCACCCAAGTGGCGGTGCTGCAGATGCTGGATGCCTGGGGCGTCAATCGCGACAACATGGACGAAGCCGAGCTGAACAACAGTCAGAGCGCCGAGCGCCTGGCCGATGGTCAGCTGGACGCCTATTTCTATGCCGCGGGTTGGCCGGTTGCCGCCATGGTGCAGCTGTCGTCGACCAAGGGGATGAACCTGCATTCCTTCAGCGACGAAGATCTGGCCAAGATCAACGAGATCATCCCTGCATATATCCCTTCGGCCATTCCGGGTGGTGTGTACGAAGGCATCGATGCGGAAACCAAAACCCCTGCGGTCAGCGCCATGCTGGTGGTGTCCTCGGACCTGTCCGAAGAGCTGGTTTACAACCTGACCAAAGCTTTGTGGAACGACAACACCCGCAAGCTGCTGGACAATGGCCACGCCAAGGGCAAGCAGATCACGGCTGACACCGCTCTGGACGGCGTTGCAGCCTTGGGCGTGCCGCTGCATCCGGGGTCCGAGAAGTTCTACAAAGAAGCCGGACTTCTGAAGTAATCGCACCTCACAACTAACCAACGTCCGGTGCCCCAATCGGGGCACCGCACTTTCGAACTATGCGACATCGGGGGCCATCATGTCCGAGACCCAGAAAATGGATGACCACGAACTGACAGCCGAAGAGCTGGCTGCCATCGAAGAACAGTTCGACGAAGGCGCCGCCGTCCGGCAGGTCACGCCCGCAACTGGCCAGGTTCTGCGAGTCGTCGCCCTGATCTTTGCGTTCTACGAATTCTTTACGGCCGGGTTCGGTCTGCCTGCGGACCATTGGCACATGGGCATCTATCTGGCCCTGTTGTTCATCCTGGTTTATGCCACCATCCCCGTGATCGGCGCCAAAAGCCTTTATGCGTTGAAAGTCAGCCGGTTCCGCATCGGCAACATCCCCCTCTATGATCTGGTCTTCATGGCGCTTGGCATCGTGGCCGCGCTCTATGTGGGCTTTGCCTGGCGCGGCATACCCATGCTGGGGATCGAGGAACAGACATTCCGCATGGGCAATCCCAACACCTATGACGTGGTGCTGGGGGTGATCATCATCCTGCTGGTACTGGACATCGCACGTCGCACCCTGGGCTGGGTGCTGCCGCTGATCATCTGTGTGTTCATTTCATACGCCCTGTTGGGGCCGTATTTCCCAGGACTGTTGCAGCATCCTGGTGTGAATTTCAAAACCTTTGTCTCGTCGATGTATTTCCCACAAGAGGGGATCTATGGCGTGACGCTCTGGGTCGTCTCGACCATCGTGTTCCATTTCGTGCTGTTCGGCGTGATCGCGCAGCGCACTGGTTTGGGGCAATTGTTCATCGACAACGCCACCATCCTTGCTGGCCGCTACACCGGTGGCCCGGCCAAAGTGTCGGTGGTGTCATCCGCATTCTTTGGCACCATCTCGGGCTCATCCGTAGCCAACACCGTCTCGACAGGCGCGCTGACCATCCCGAACATGAAACGCCTGGGCTATCCGGGCCATTTTGCGGGCGGGGTCGAGGCCGCGTCTTCCGCAGGCGGTCAGATCACCCCGCCGATCATGGGGGCTGCGGCCTTTATCATGGCCGAGTTCCTCGAGGTGCCTTACACAACCATCGTCATCGCCGCGATCTTCCCCGCCATCCTGCATTATGTCGGCGTCTTTGCCGTTGTGCACCTGATGGCGCGCAAGCTGAACCTGCAAGGTCTGGCAAAAGAGCAACTGCCGCAGCTCAAGGCCGTGTGGTCCGAAGGTTGGGCCAACATCGTGCCTCTTATCGGTCTGCTGGTTGTTCTGTTCACCGGTTACACGCCCTTCATGTCGGCCTTTTGCGGTATCTCGCTGGCGGTGATCACCGGCATGTCTCGGATCAAACAGCCGCCAACGCTGGTCTATGCCGCCGCTTTCCTGGCCTTTGTCTTGTGGAAGTTCTCGGACGGGGGCTTTGACCTGACCATGACCACGATTCTGTCGGTCCTGACAGTGGTGGCCACCTTGAATCCACAACGCCGGATCGAAGTGCCCGAGATGCTGGGGGCTGTCGAGTTGGGCGTGAAATATTCGCTCGCCGTTGGCGCCGCTGCAGCTGCAGTTGGCATCGTCGTGGGTGTGATCAACACCACGGGGATCGGGTTCCGCATCGGGTTCATGGTGACCCAGGGCGCGGGCAATCTGGCGGCTGACCTCTACAACATGATCTCGTTTGGCGGGTTCGAGCTGTTTGCGATGCAGGATCTGCAGCTTTTCATCTCGCTGGTGTTCATCGCGGTGGTTTGCATCCTTATGGGGGCGGGTATCCCGACCACAGCGCTGTACATCATGCTGGTCTCCGTAGCTCAGCCCGCACTGGCGCAACTGGGTGTGCCGCCGATCGCCAGCCACCTGTTCGTGCTATATTACGGCGTAGTGTCTGAGATTACGCCGCCGGTCTGTACCTCGGCTTATGCGGCGGCTGCCATTGCCAACTCGAACCCATTCCGAACCGGCCTGTCGGCCTTTACCCTGGGTTTGGGCAAAGTGATCGCGCCGATGGCTTTTGTCTATGCGCCGGTTCTGCTGTTCGTGTCCTCGACCGGGTTTGACCTGTGGGAGTTCACCTACACCGCCGCCAGCTGTATCGCAGGCGTGATCGCCCTGTCGGCTGCTGTCGTCGGCTATTGGCTGCAGCCGGTGAACGTCGCAGGTCGCATCCTGATGGCAATCGCGGGCATCATCTTTGTTGCGCCAAGCCTGACGGCGGACCTGATTGCTCTGGCCGTGGCCTCGCCTGTCATCGTCACGCAATTGATGGCACGCAATCGCAGCCAATCCCCGGCCTGATGAGATGACCGAACAAGTTACTATCATCGGCGCAGGGATCGTTGGCATATGCTGCGCATTGTCCCTGCAAGAGAGGGGCATCCCGGTCCGACTTGTGGACCGGGGCGAACCGGGACAGGAAACGTCTTTTGGCAATGCCGGAGTGGTGTCGCCATGGTCGATCATTCCCCAGGCGGTTCCAGGCATTTGGAAGAAACTTCCCCAAATGCTGCTGGATTCGAAAAGCGCATTGTCGGTTCGAGCGTCGTTTTGGCCCAAGATGATCCCCTGGGGGATGCGCTTTCTGGGTAAATCCGACGAAAAATCCGTGCGCGAAGTGTCCGATGCGATGGAGATCCTGTGCCGCCCATCCATCGATCTGTACCGTCGACACCTGCACGGTACGGGGCATGAAAGCCTGATCGCTGACAGCTATTATATCCACGCGTTCCGCAACCCGGACGAGGCAAATCTTGATGCGCTTGGGTATCAGATCCGTCGGGAAAAGGGCGGTGAGTTGGAGCGTGTCGACGGCAGTGAACTGCGGCGCCTGGAACCTGCAATGTCAGAGGAGTTCAAGGCGGCGATCGTGATCAAAGGGCAGGCGCGCGCCACGTCTCCGGGTCGATTGGGCGCTGTTTTGGCCGAAAAAGCGCGTGCGCAAGGCGCCGAATTTGTGCGAGCCGAAGTTCGCGGCTTGAGCCGCGCAGAGGATGGCACCTGGCAAATCTCCACGTCGCAAGACACGTTGAATGCACACAATGTCGTCCTCGCTGCCGGAGTATGGTCTGCCGAGTTGTTGAAGCCTCTGGGACTACCCGTGCCTCTGGTCGCCGAGCGGGGGTACCATGTCGAGTTTCCGAACCCATCTGCCGTGCTGAACAATTCAGTCATGGATGTGGATGCAAAGGTCGTCGCAAGTTCGATGCAAGGTGGTCTGCGGGTTGCCGGTACAGCCGAATTTGCAAGCGTCGATGCCCCGGCTGACCCTCGGAAAGAACAGATACTGACCGATCAGGCCAAGTCCTTGGTGCCGGATCTGAATACAGACGAAGCGCAGTTTTGGATGGGCCGACGTCCATCATTTCCGGACAGTTTGCCCGCGATTGGGCAGCTTCCTGGCAAAGACGGGCTCTATTCAGCGTTTGGGCACTCTCACTACGGCCTGATGATGGCGCCAAAAACAGGGGAACTTGTGGCGGACCTCGTATCTGGACGCAGTCCGAACTTGAACCTGGATCCATTCTCGCTGGCCCGCTTCTAAATCTACAATTCGAAAGGACCCATGCACCATGCCAATTTATGAGGGCGGTCAGAACATCTGCGGGGCTTCGATCGGGGTTCTGTGCCTTGAAAGCTATTTTCCGAAACCGCCGGGACATATCAAGAATCCATCCAGCCTTCCGTTTCCGGTGCTGTATGAGATGATTGACGGCATCACCGTTCCTACTCTGTTGAACAACCCGACGCCCGAGTTGCTGGCCCCTTTCATCGAGGGCGCAAAAAGGCTGGAAGCGGAAGGGGTTCGCGCTATCACCGGAAGCTGTGGTTTTCTGGCCCTGTTTCAAAAGGAACTTGCAGCAGCCGTTTCCGTGCCTGTCTTTGCATCCAGCCTGATCCAGGTTCCGCTTGCGTTTCACATGACCGGGGCCAATGCGCCGGTGGGTGTCTTGACCGCAGATGCATCGGCACTGACGCCCAAACATTTCGAAGGTGTCGGGGCAGCAGGTATTCCCGTTGCGGTTCAAGGGCTGGAGGATACCAGCGAATTCTCAGAGGTGATCCTGCGGAACACGCGGACCCGAATGGACACAGATCTGATCGAAGCCGAGGTTCTTGGGGCGGCTCGACGACTAAAGGATCAAGCTCCGGAGATTCGATCATTGGTACTGGAGTGTACTGATTTGCCGCCATATGCCGCGCGACTTCAGCAGGAACTGCAACTTCCCGTCTTCGATTTGACGACACTGGCGCAGATGGCCCATACCGTTGCGACGCGCGAACCCTATTCTGGCATCATGCCATGGACATGAGGTTCCAGCAGTAACGCGTGCGATATGGGGGAACTGAGTGTCCGTTGACCTTGCCATGCTGATGGTCGCCATAGGCCTTGGCGCAATGCTGCAGGTCGGCGTTGGTATCGGGTTTAGCATTATTGCGGGTCCGCCAATGATGATATTGCTCGGCACATCGACGGCCGTTCCCGTTTTGCTGATGTTGAACACCGTTGTTTCGGTGGTCGCGACGGATCGACAGGTTCTGACCACCGACCGTCAGACCATTCGCACGGCAATCTTTGGTTGCCTTGCAGGAGTGGTCGTCGGTCTCGCTGTCTATCCTTGGCTGACCGAGGCATTTGTTCTTGCCCTGACGGCCAGCCTGTTGGCGATTGGGCTACTCACGACTTTGCTGCCCTTGCGCCGCTCTGTGGGTACGGTCGGGTTTTCAATTATTTCCTGCTTGTCAGGGCTGGCGACCGTTTGGGCCGCGACACCTGGGCCTCTTATGGTTTTTGGATTGATTGCCAAGGGCCGCGGCGCCAAAGACGTCGCAAAACTGGTCCAACCTATCGCCTTGGTGGCTTATGGTACCGCATTCCTGTTGCACAGCCTGTCAACGCCGATGGCATTCAGCTATGGCCCGCAAATCTGGGGTTTCGTCGCGCTGACATTGATTAGTAGCCTGATTGGTCGACGTGTGAGGCCGGTTTTGCCGCAGACGCTCGTTACCACAGCTATCAGAGTGGTTTCTTTGCTGGCCTGCGGTGTTCTCTTTCATCGCGCATTTACGATCGCATAAAGTCGGAGGGCAAAAGATGACACAAAAGAGCATTCTGGACAGGTTTCCAAGAGCCCAACTCATGACAGGTCCAACACCCTTGGACCGATTGGACAGGCTGTCTTCGGAGCTGGGCATAGACCTGTGGTTGAAACGCGATGATCTGACCGGTCTTGGGTTCGGTGGCAACAAGACACGCCAGCTGGAGTTCTATTTGGGTGATGCCCAGGAACAAGGGGCCGACACCATTCTGATCACCGGCGCTGTTCAGTCCAACTATGTCCGATCTGCTGCTGCCGCTGCTGCCAAATTGGGGATGCAATCCGTATTGCAACTGGAAGAACGTGTGCCCGACATGGGCGGGGAGTACTACAGCTCGGGCAACGTGCTGTTGGCAAAGATCTTGGGCGCCGAACACATGAGTTACCCCGAAGGTGAGGACGAAGCCGGAGCGGATGCTGCGCTGCATGCACGTGCAGCCGAACTGAAATCTCAGGGGCGCAAACCGTATGTCATTCATCTGGGATTGAATCATCCGCCCCTGGGCGCATTGGGCTATGTCGCGGCGGGACAGGAATTGTGTCGGCAGATGCCAGATGCGGACGCGGTCATCGTCCCGTCGGGGAGTGGTGCCACGCATGGTGGGTTGCTGACGGGAATGGCCGTGGAAGAAAATGCAGCTTCGGTGTTCGGGGTCTGCGTACGTCGCGATCGAGAAAAGCAAACGACCCGAATGAACACCGTCCTTCAGAAACTGGCTGACTTGCTGGATATCGACGCTGCGCCGCTCCAGTCTAAGGTCAACGTATTGGATGAGGCGCTCCCCCCCGGCTATGGGAAACTGAGTGGAATGACCCGCGCGGCCTTGGAAAAGATGGCGCGCACCGAGGGTATATTCCTTGATCCCGTCTATTCTGCCAAAACCTTCGCGGGGCTATTGCATCTGGTGAACACAAGGGAAATTCAACCCGGACAGAAAGTTGTGATGATTCATACGGGTGGGTTGCCTGCGCTTTTTGGTTACCAGAGCGCGTTGCTCGACGACCCAACCTAGATCCGGCGCTGTCACTCGCCTTTGAACACCGAAGTGCTCGGACACAAAGGGGGAATGATTGCCCGCGTTGTCAGTCGGGATCACGCCTAGCTTATCCGTTGGATTGCTGGACGACTTCCCTACTTTGCAACCTATCCAAGACCAGAGACCTAGGTCTGATTTGTCAGAAATTGCTTCACTTTCGGTGGCACGATCTGACTGTGAAGACCGTATATCCCGCAGTCTTGGAACAAATCTCGCACAGGTGTCGTCGCGCGCACCTTGGCCCAAACAACGGCGGATGATGTTGGCTGCCGCCCGGACAGCGAAGCCAGATACGACATGGTGCCGAACAGATTTCCAGAGCGATCTCGGTGCTGTTTGTTCAGGATGTACAAACTGAGCGGAGCATCGGTGCCGCGTTCCTTGTCGACGATAAACAGTTGCCCTGCCGTAAAAGAAGCCTTGCCGTCACAGCGTGTCCAGCGACGCGCCGAAGAGCGGGAATCGACAAGCGTTTCAACCACGCGGCTAAAGACGAGGCCATCGCGCTCATCCAGAAAGGCCGCATTTACGACAACCTTGGACGGGTCGTTCGGGGCGCAAAAGAACACGCGATAAGATCCTAAAAACGCACGTAAGCGTGGGAGGTCCCCGGGAAACGCGTCAATCAGTGGGTCGCGGCGGAGCTCGGTTCTGGACCGTGCGGTTCGCGTCGTTTGTCGGCGCAACTCGGGGTGAGGGCCCAACAACACTGTCTCTTCGACACCAAAGAACCTTGCTATTCTGCGCAGGTTGTTCGGTGAAGGTTGGCTCCGCCCCGAAAGATATTTGCTGAACTGTTGGTGATTGATGCCAATTTCCCGGCATACAGCCGCGACGGACGGGTGGTTGGCACACAGGTGCTGTAGATTGATGGGCAGATCGGTCGTCATGAGAAGTCGCTTAAACTAACTAAAGTTAGCATAGCTTAGCGCAATTGTTAACGAAGCGTCGATTCGTAAGTTTCTCTCAAAGCTTTGGACCCGAGGGAGGCAACGGATGGACAAGTTTCAATATCTGCGGCAGCTGGAACAGCGCCTACAAACCCGCCAACTGGATCGACGTCAGTTCATGCGCGGCGTTCTGGCCACCGGCATGACCGTCACGGCTGCGACGATGCTGGCCGACCGGGTCGAGGCGGCGACACCCAAGCGTGGCGGTCAGCTGGCCGCAGGCATCGGTCATGGCTCAACCACCGAAAAGCTGGACCCGGGACAGATCTCGGCTGGGTTCCTGATCCCGCTGAGCCTGGGCATGAACGGGTTTTTGACCGTCATCGACGCCAACAGCACAGTGCAGCCGTCGATTGCCCAATCGTGGGAGGCCTCACCCGATGCCTCAATCTGGACCTTTGAATTGCGCGATGGGGTCGAATTCCACAACGGTCGCAGCGTGACGGCCGAGGATGTTATTGCTTCGATCAACTATCACCGGGGCGAAGGGACAACCTCGACCGGGGCGCCTTTGTTGGCAGGTGTCAAAGACTTGCGCGCGGATGGTCCGAGTACAGTTGTGTTCGAGCTGGAGGGCGGCAACGCAGATTTCCCCGCCATCCTGAGCGACTATCGCTTTGCGATCCTGCCTGCCGAGGGTGACAGCATCGATTGGCAATCGGGCATCGGCTGCGGTTCCTACCAGCTCAAGGATTTCCAACCGGGTGTGTCCGCTGATCTGGTGCGCCATGGCAATCATTGGAACGACGCGGCGGGTTACGTTGATGAATGGAAGCTCTTTGTGCTCCTCGACGCCACTACCCGCATCGCGGCGTTGACGGCAGGTACTGTGGATGTAGCCGACAAGATCGACCCCAAAACCGCAAAGTTCATCACCCGCAATCCGGCGATCAACTTGCATTCGGTGGCGGGGACACAGCACTATTCCTTCCCAATGCTGACCAACGCAGCGCCGTTTGATGACAACAACGTGCGTCAGGCGATCAAATGGGGCATCGACCGGCAGGAACTGGTCGACAAGATCCTGCTTGGCTATGGCGAGGTCGGCAACGACCATCCCATCGGGTCCGGCCAGCGGTATTTCAACAGCGAGCTGGAGCAAAAGAGCTTTGATCCCGACAAGGCGAAATTCTACCTCAAGCAAGCAGGTCTTTCGTCTTTGGATGTCGAGTTGTCATCATCGGATGCGGCCTTTGCCGGGGCGGTGGATGCGGCGACCTTGATCTCGAACTCGCAAGCGAAATGCGGGATCAATGTCTCGGTCAAGCGTGAACCCAATGATGGCTACTGGTCCGAGGTCTGGACCAAGAAACCGTGGTGCGCCAGCTATTGGGCGGGTCGCCCGGTCGAGGATCTGATGTTCTCGCTGGCGTTCCAGTCGGGTGTGGCGTGGAACGAGTCCTTCTGGTCGCACGAGACATTCGACAAGATCCTGGTCGAAGCCCGCGCCGAATTGGACACCAACAAACGCCGCGAGATGTACGGTGAGCTGCAGGACATTGTCGCAAATCAGGGCGGTGTCGCGATCCCGATGTTTGCCTCTTACGTGTTTGGCACACGGCCAACTGTCGGTACGCCGGAGAAGTTCGGGTCCAACCTGGATCTGGATGGAAGCAGCTTTATGGAACGTTGGTGGAAAGCGGACTAAGCCCGGTCTAGGCTTGATTCCAACTCTTTCTTATGGGGTGACCTTTGGGTCATCCCACCTTGTGTTCAGGACCTAAACTCTGTGAAACTGTTCATTGCGACCCTGTCGACCGAAACCAACACGTTCTGCACCATGCCAACGGCGATGTCGGGGTTCGAAGAGTACTTCCTGCGTCATGGCACGGCCACCCAGGACCCCCCGAACCTGATGACCGAGGCGCTGCACATCTGGCGCACGCGGGCCGCAGGGCTGGGTTGGGACGTGGTCGAAAGCCTGGCTGCCATTGCAGAACCTGCCGGGCCTACAACGCGGGCCTGTTACGATGCGCTGAGTGGAGAGATCCTTGCGGATCTGGCGGCATGTGGTGGTGCGGACATCATCCTGTTGCAGCTGCATGGCGCAATGGTGGCCGAGCATGTTGAGGATTGCGAAGGTGACATTCTGGCCCGCGTACGTGCGCAATGCCCGCAGGCCACCATCGGGGTCAGTTTGGATCTTCACTGTCACCTGACCGAAAAAATGCTCGATGCCAGCGATCTTGCGATCTTGTTCAAAGAGTACCCCCACGACGATGCCGGCCCTCGCGCCGTCGAGCTGTTTGACCTGGCCCACAAAGCGCATCAGGGGCTGATCAGCCCGCGCATGGCGATGTACGACACCCGAATGGTAAACCTTTATTTGACCAAAGCGGGAGCGATGCAGGATTTCGTCTCGGATATGACCGCGCTAGAGGCGCAGCCTGGGGTTTTGTCTGTCTCGTTGAGCCACGGCTTCCCGTGGGCCGATGTCGCCGATGTGGGCGCGCGCATGCTGGTGGTGACGGATGGAGATCAAGCCTTGGCCGAAGGGCTGGCCCAGCAGATGGGTCAACGTTTCTTTGATCTGCGGAACGCGGTGACAACGCGCTATGTGCCGATCGCCGAGGCGTTGACTGCGGTTGAGCAGACGGCGGGATTGTCGGTGCTGGCAGACATGGGGGATAATTCGGGGGGCGGCGCGCCGGGCGATGCGACGCATCTGCTTGCAGTCATGCTCGACCGTGGCATGACCAATTTTGCCAGCGGAATTTTCTGGGACCCCGGTGTGGTTCGGATTTGTCAGGACGCAGGGATAGGCAGCCAATTGGCTCTCAGGCTTGGTGGCAAGACCGGCGTTGTGTCTGGAACCCCGCTGGATTTGACGGCCAAGGTGATGAACATTCGTTCAGGCCTGGGTCAACATTTGGGCGAGGGCGAAGAACCGCTCGGCACGTTGGTCTGGTTGAGATTGGCAAACGACATCGACCTTTTGGTCAACGACCTACGGGTCCAAGTCTACCATCCGGAGGCCTTTGAGCAGATTGGCATCCGATTGTCGGAAAAGTCAGCCGTCGCGGTCAAATCCCTGTTTCACTTCTACGGGCCATTCAGTCAGATTTCGGACCACATCATCCAAGTGGCAAGTCCCGGCGGAACACAGCCAGAGTTCCGAAACATCCAGTTGAAGAAACGCAAGCTTCCGTTCTGGCCTGCCGTTGAGCACCCCTTTGACGAAGAAACCGCAGCCTGCCTCACTTGATCGGATCTCGTGGTTGGTTTCGGGTGAATTTTGCATTGCCGGTGTCTGGTCAGGTGCAGTTTGTGTGACCACATTGGCGAGCGACGCAGCCACTTCGACCCTGATAAAAAGTGGGGCATGTTTCAGCCCCACCCCGGGTCAAGCTTTGATCAGATGGCCGCCATCCACGTCCAGGATGGCCCCGGTCATGAAGGCGTTTGTCATAGTCAGAACAACAGCTTGCGCGATCTCTTGGGCTTCGCCGACGCGACCCACAGGCAAGCTGTTGCCGACTTGGGCGTACATCCCCTCGCGGGCATCTTCCGGCATCCCTGCATAGGCTTCGGTCGCGACCATGCCGGGGCTGATACAGTTCACGCGCGCCTGTCCGGCCAACTCTTGGGCCAACCCTTTGGCCAAGGCTTCGACGGCGGCATTCACGCTCCCCAACCCAACGGCCCCTGCCGAGGGACGGCGGCTCAGGACACCTGAAAACAACGAGATCGAACCGCCCTGATTCAGATAGGGCAAGACCTCGCGTGCGGTGACAAAGGGGCCGACAAATTTGGCCTCGATCATGCTGCGAAGGTCGTCGGTCGGCAGATCGGCATAAGCACCATGTGCCGCGCTGGATGCAGAGATCACCAGATGATCAATTTGGCCCAGGTTTGCGGCCCATTCCTTGACGCGCGCCTCGTCGGTGGTGTCGACAGCGGCAACCGAAACATCCCCGTCGATGGCAGATGCAACCGCCTTCAGCTTGTCTTCGTTGCGGCTTGCGATGGTGACTTTGGCACCAAGGCTGGCGGCCAGTTCAGCCGTTGCTTTGCCCATACCGCTGCCGCCACCAACGATGACGACGTGTTTTCCATGCAGTGAATTGCTCATTCCGTATTCCTCAGTTTCAGATCAGTGAGACGACTTTCTGAGGGTTAGATAGGGGGCATACATAAATAGTTGAAATGGATAATTTCTATGTTGTAAATTGATGAAATGAATGTAAATGCGCTCGACCTGAACCTCCTCAAAGCCTTTGATGCCATGTACCGCGAACGTCATGTCGGTCGGGCTGGTCAAGCCATCGGGCTTGCGCAACCTTCGATGAGCAACGCGCTCAACAGGTTGCGTGGTCAATTTGACGACCCTCTGTTTCAACGCAGCCCCGAGGGTATGCAACCCACAGCCAAAGCGGATGAACTCGCCCCTCGGATTGCCGAGGCATTGTCGATCATTTCGCGGATGCTGTCCCCAACAGTATTTGATCCCCAGCAAGTGCGTGCTGACGTGGTGATCGCAGCGACGGACCTCACGGTCATCAACCTTGCGCCCAAATTGATGACCTATCTGGGGAAAGAGGCGCCGCATGTACGGGTCAGCTTTGTCCCGGTGGACAAACGCACGGTTGAACAGAAACTGGACGAAGACGCGCTCACTTTGGCAATCGGCACTTTTGGCCAGCTACCGGCGCGTTTCGCCCGGCAAAAGATCATGCGTGACAGTTTCATCTGTATTGCGCGAAAGGGGTTGTTGCCGAAGAAGGCCCCGCTGACGATGGATAGGTTCCTTGAAGCTCCGCATGCTTTGATGACGCTGAACGGAGGGTTTAGTGGCGCTGTGGATCACGCCCTCAAGAAGTTCGGGAAATCGCGGCACGTGGTCATGACCGGAACCCAATTCGCGCTGTTGCCCGACATCGTGGCGCGATCGGACATGATCGCAACGATCCCTCTTTCGCTGTCCGAAGTTGCAAAGCGGTCTGGATGCAAGATTTACGTGCCTCCGCTTGAACTGCCCGAGTGGGATGTCGAACTGGTGCTGACCAAGAAGATGATGGTCGACCCTTTGGCGCGGTTCATCAAAGACGCTGTTCAAGGTATCCTTACGAATGATCAAACGTTTTTGGCGTCCTGACGACAGGCTGCAGGCGGGGCTTTCATCCCGACGCAAGTAGAATGAGAGTTCCCAGTCCCCAGAGTGTCATTTGGTAATGCGTGTTCTGAGCGCCCTCGTGACAGAACCAATAGCAAAACCAGTTCCCCCCGACCAGGAAACCGGCCCAGACGGTGGTAAAGGCAAGCGTTCCCAGGATGCCGTAAGCACGCGCGTTTTGCGGGTCAGCCATGCCCATCAACGCCAAACCAAGCGCGATCAGGCCAACCCACAGGGCGACGACGGCCAGCAGCTCCCAGATCACAATCAGACGGAACAGGAGTTTCTGCACGGACGGGTTTGAAATCCGGCGATAGGCGACATCCGCATAAGCCTCGGGATAGTCGTCGCGCATACGGGACATCTCCATCACTTCGGCCGTAAAGGTGCTGTTCAGTTTTGAATGCACCAGGTTTTCAAACACGCCGGTGGTCAACCATGCAGTCAGGAAAAGGACACATGTCGTCTGTGCCAACAGGATCGCCGTTTCGTATGTCATGGAAGCTCTTTCAGAAAAAACAGGCGGGGCCGCGATGCCGCCCCGCCAAGGATCGGATCAGGTCCAGTGCAATTGTGCTGGGCGGATCTCGAACGAGATGTGGTGCGCGCCGCCCTCCAGGCCCTCGCGGGTGTGGTTGTACAGCGAGCGCCAATAGGGCTGGATCGTGACGCCTTCATCCTGGATGATCTTCTCACCCTTGGCCATCAATGCGCGGCGCGCTTCGGTGTCTGGCGTGGCCAGAGCCTCTTCGAGGATTGCGTCAAAGTCCGAATTGGCCCAACCAAACTCGTTCCAGGCCTCGCCCGAGCGATAGGCCAGAGCCCAGATCTGAACACCCAATGGACGGTGATTCCAGTTGGTCGAGCTGAAAGGATACTTCACCCAGTCATTCCAGAAGGTCGATCCGGGCAGCACAGTCCGCTTCACTTTGATGCCAGCATCGCGCAACTGCGCCGCAACAGCATCGGTCGTGTTCTTGCGCCATGCATCATCAATCGAGATGATTTCATGTTCAAAGTCTTCCATCCCGGCTTCTTTCATCAGGGCCATAGCGCCCGCTGGATCGAGTTTGGGATCACCGATGTCGGCGTATTCCGGGTGTGCCGGACCAACATGGTGGTTCTGCGCAACTACCCCCCGACTGTCATAGCCCAGTTCAAGCAGGACGTTGTTGTCGACAGCCATCGAAATCGCCTGGCGCACCCGTTTGTCCGCATATGGCTTAACACCATCTACCTCAGCCAGCTGGTTCGGGCGGATCACGATTGTGGCCATAGTGACCACCTCGTTTTCAACCCAGCCGTCCAGCGCGGTAATAATGTCGATGAACTCGCCTTCGATCGTATACATCATGTCGATTTCGTCGGCTTCAGCCGCTGCGAGATAAGCCGCGGGATCAGTGCCGTAGTCGATGAATTCAACCCGATCCATCCATGCACCATTTCCGGCATTCCACCAGGTGTGTTCTTCGTTGCGGACAAGCACACCCTTCTCACCAACCGAAAGCGACTCGGGCAGATAAGGCCCTGTGCCGATCGGGCTCGACAGAATGTTTTCGCCATTTGTTGTCGCATGCACAATGGCCGCCGGATAGTCGGCCATGCCGGCGATCAGCGAAATGTCGGGTCGGGGCAGGTTCAGTTGAACAGTGTGGTCATCGACGACCACGATCGCACCCTCGATCGCCTTCTCGGTTTCCGAGTCGACGAGCACAGCAAAACGACCAGCCATCGAGTTTGTCTCGACCTTCTTGTCGCACCAACCAGTGATATTTCGCGCGACATCCTCAGCTGTGAAATCATCACCATTGTTCCACTTTACGCCCTTGCGCACGTTCAGAGTGTAGGTCTGCGCGTCGCTGGAAACTTCCCAGCTTTCCAACAAAACCGGGCTGAACGTTCCATCGTTTTCATAGGCGACTAGGTTCTCAAGCCAGCCCTTGGCAAAGTTGGCGATTTCGTTCCAGTCGAAGGTCCGCGGGTCCTTGAGCGCGCGCACCGCCTGCTGGATGCGCACAGTTCCACCCATCTTGGGTTCGCCAGCGGCATGTGCCGGCGGAGCCATCCCCAGCATTCCGTAGGCGGTCGCTGCCGTCGCACCAAAGGTGCTGGCGAGGGCCAGGAATTCGCGTCGGGAGACGGGATCGGAACCGACTTTGGACGCCTGTTTTGTAATGACGTCCGGGAGCGGCTTTCCGGTTCGTGTTAGGTAAGTCATGTAGTTTCCTCTCTGTTAAGTCGTGAGGTGGACCCTCGGGTTGTGGCGGGCTTTGACCCGCTCGAGTTTTGGCGCGCGGCGTCTGGTTCACGCCATGCGCATTGCAGGCAGACCATCTGCCTCGGTGGCTGTCGTACAGATGCTGGACAGCGTTCTGGCCTGTTCATAGGGCCAGGGGCGACCACGATGCAGGACGGCGCGCTGATCCCAGATCAGCACATCGCCGACGCTCCACTGGTGGCTGTAGGTGAATTGCGGCTGAGTGCAGAATTCCATCAATTCGTCCAAAAGCGCGCGGCTTTCGGCCTCGTCATACCCATCGACCGCAAAGGCATGCGACGCGATGTAAAGCGCCTCGTGCCCGTTAACCGGATTGGTCCAGACCGCATTCCACCGGGTGGCGGGCCACTTATGAAACATCGGGTGTTTGGCCAGCTCGGGCGAAATTCTGGCGCGTGACACTGAATAATGATGCTGGATTCCTCGCCCGCGAATGCGCTCTCGCAGCGCTTCGGGCATTGCGGCCCAAGCCGCGCGGGTCGAGGCCAACTCGGTCGCGCCGCCATCCTTGGACACCACGCGTGCGGTGATGATGTTGGTCAGCGCAGGTTCCGGCATAAAGGTGCTGTCGGCATGCCACAAGAAGTTCGATTCCAGGTTCAGCTTGTGCAGATGCCCGTCCTGTTTCAGAGAACTGTCGGTCTGCTCATTTGTCACCTTCGGAATTGTGTATTCCTCGCCCTTCTTGCGCTCGTCTGCTTTGCGGTCTTCGATCGGGCCAAAGGCGCGGCCCAATTCCAGATGCGCCGCGTCGCTCAGGTCTTGGGCCCGAAAGAGCAGGGCTGAATGTTCTTCAAACAGGGCACGCAGCTCATCAAAGCGACCGGATGGAATGAACTCGGAAAGCGGCAAGCCAGAGACTTCGGCGCCAAATGCCGGGCTGAGCGGGGTGATGGTCAAATCGGTCATGGCAGGCTCCTCATTCCACGGCCTTGGCTTCGATATCTTCGGGGCTCAGGTCTTTGACCTTGGGCCAGGCGGCGGATTTGGCGCTGTTGAGCAGGCCCTTGGGGTCAAGCCGTTTTTTCCACGCAAGGTGGGTGTAATCGGCGTTGTGCAGTCCGCCTTTTTCCAAGGCATCGGCGTGGGCGTCGTAGACGGCAAAACCGTGGCGTTCATAGGTGGCGTTGATCTCGGCCAACCGCTCGGGGCCGGAAAACCAGATGATTGGCAGATCCACCGAAACCACCTGTCCACCGAGGCGATAGAATTCATGATGCGTCCAGACATCATCGCCCAGATCGGCGCGCAGACGCAGGATCGCACTTGCATCGGCGGGGTCGGGCACGCCGACTTGTTGATAGGTGGCCGAGCGGTCGGATTTCAGCACTTGTAACGTGGTGTGATTGAAACTGAATTCGAACGCATGCGGAATGCCCGCCTCTTGCCGGGCTGCGTCGTCCAGTGCCAGTTCGGTCGCCCCGCCGTGGGCGGCAACAACATCGCGGAACAGGTCAACGTTCTCGGCGGGGACATAGCTGACCAGCAATTCGCGGTCGGGTTGAATGTGTCCCTTCAGGCGCGGGAAGTAATCGGCGATGCGCCGATCCACAACGCTGGCCAGTTTGGGTTGTATTTGTGCATCCGTGGCAACGGCATAGCCCGCCTGATAGCAGCTGTCATAGGTGTCAAAGGTGGCCATGCAGGCGATCCAGTTTCGGCTGGGCACGGTGCGCAGCGTCACCTCGGTGATCACCCCGTTCATGCCCCAGGCGTGATGGATTTTCAGAACGTCATCGCCCCGGAATACATGCTCTTGCGGCTCGCCCTCGAGCGACAAGGCCCTGATTTCGATCAGATTGCCGGGCTCGCGCAGCGCACCCGTGGCCAGCGACCCGATCCCGACCGAGCCACCCGCGACAAAGCCGCCGATGGTGGCGATGTCCTGGGTCGAGGGGAACATCGCCATCTCTTGTCCGCTGTCGGCCAGGGCGCGGTTAATATCGGCCATGATGGCGCCGGCCTCGACCCGGACGAACCCATCGCCGATCTCCAGCACCCGGTCCATCGCCGTGGTTTCGATGATCAACCCACCCTCGAGCGGGACGGCCTGGCCATAGTTGCCGGTGCCGCCGCCACGCAGAACAACGGGCACCTCGGCCTCATGCGCCAGACGCAGGCAATGCTTCATTTCGTCTGCGGTTTTGGGCACCGCCACCAGATCGCCAAAGCAGCGTTTCAACTGGTCATTCAGGATCGGGCTGTACCAAAAGAAATCGCGTGAGCGTTTCTTGATAAGAACCGGCTCGGTAATCACTTCGACCGGGGCAAGGCGTTCAGCAAAACGCTCCCAATCCAGGGTGGTCTTTCCGGAAATGGATGTCATCTAAGGTCTCCTTGCAATGCCTGGGTCAGTGGCTGGGGCAGGATGCCTCCGGCCAGCAGATCCGGCATCGTTGCAGCGTCGAACAGGATGAGATCCCCTATTGCCGCCCCGTCGACATGAATGGGGGCAAGGCCAAGCGCCTCTTGGGCGTTGGTGGTGATCATGGGCAGACACGCCCCAAAAGGCGGGTCCAGATGGGCGCCAAGCACCGTCAGGGCCAGCGCAATCAGCGGGTCGTGACGACCCAAAGGGCAAAAGGCGTCGCGCACATTGTCGGTTCCCGCCACAACCCGAACACCTGCGTCGCGCAGCTCGCGCACGCGGGTCAGCCCGCGCCGGTCGGGCGTGCCATTTGTCCGACCCTGTAGGTAGAGGTTGGTAGTGGGCAAACAGGCCACCGAAATGTCACAGCGGGCCAACTTGTCCGCCAGTTGGAAAAGTCGGTCACCAGACAGGTTCATCAGGCTGCAGGCATGACCGCACAGCACAGGGCCTTGAAACCCGGTTTCGGACGCCACATCGGCGATGATTTCCAACCCATCAAGGTCAGGGGCCAGGCCTTCGTCGACATGAAAATCAAGCGCAAGCCCGTGTTTTTCGGCCGCGGCAAATGCATTGCGTATACCTTCGCGGCGATTGGGCTGATCCAGGACAAAGGCCCCGAAAACGCCACCCGAGGCAGCGATTTCCCTTGCGACTGCGTTGGTGTCTTCTGGGTCGATCAAAGCGTCCACTCCGATCAGGGGCGCAAGCTGCACCGTCATCTGATCCCGAATGTCTTGGGCCAGTTCCACAAGCACGGGCCAGGATGCCGGAGTTGCCAGTCCCATGTGATCACTCCCCCAGTCCACATGGCTGCGAACCTGGCCACAGCCCGCTCCGTGCAGTTCTGCCAAACCTCGTGTGGCACGTATGCGGATATCTTCGGGTGTCCAATTCTTGCGGTCGGCGCCTTGGGCTGCGATGGCGGCCTGCAGGTCGCCGCCAACGCCTTCCATGCGTGCAATCGTATGACACTTGTCCAGGTGAACATGGCATTCGGTCAGACGCGGCAGCACCATGCGGGGCAGGGTGTCTGTGCGTGTCGCAGGCTCCATTCGCAGAGCGCGCCCGTCGCGCAGCAGCAGATCGCCGTGCAGGCAGTCTTGCGAGCTTGTTCCGCCAAACCCAAGCGGGTCGTGGATCAGCGCGCGGGGCACTTTGACGTTGTGCAACATCATATCTGCCCGACCCGCCGTGTTCATGTGCGCCCCATCAGGTCAAAGCGCGAGAACTCATCCAGAAACAGCGCAAAGTTGGCCGCAGCTGTGGACAGCAGATGTTCGCCCTTTTGCGCGGTCGCGGCCGAGGCATCGCCACAGGCCCCTAGGGTGTTCAGGTCGTCTATGATCCACCCTGGGCGGGCGGCCTCTCCGGTAAGTCCGACAAAGCGGTTGATCTGACGCCAGGCCTGCATCTGGGGAACGAAATTCTGCGCCTTGTCCATATCGACCAGCCCCGGCTTGGCAGCCAACATGGCCGAGGTCTCGGTGTCGCCGGCGTGCAGGTCCATCGCCAAGGCCTCGGGCGCGAAGTGATCGCAATAGTCGGCAAAGCCAAACCAGGAGCAGGTGGCCACGATCATGTTGTGCGACATGCGCAGATCCCGGGCCGCAACCTCAAGCAAAGCCGTGTTGCCGCCGTGCCCGTTCAGCAAAACCAAGCGAGCCACACCGGCCCGCGCGACCGAGGCGCCGATGTCGCGCAATACGGCAAGCAGGGTGTCGGCTGACAGGCTTAGCGTGCCGGGATGCCGATCATGTTCGCCGCTCTTGGTGATGGTCAACGTCGGCAGGATCAGCACGTTTTGGTGGGGCTCAAGCAGCTTAAGTGCTTGGGCGATCATCGCCTCGGGCAGGTCACGGTCGACGCTGACGGGCAAATGTGGGCCGTGCTGCTCCATCGCGCCAATGGGCAGAACCGCGACCAGATCTTCGGGCAGATCGCGAAAGAAGGGCGCCTTTTGGTCAGCCCAATAGCCTTGGATACTCATTGTGGCCTCCCGAACAGGGTATCGAGAAAACCGTAGAACCAGTCGGCCTGTGCCGCGTCATGGGCATACATCAACCGTGTTTGTTCCTCGGGTGTCTGCACGCCTGGGCGTTCGTAGACGTTCCATTTCTGGCGCTGCCAGCGTCTGAACCCTTCGATCGTGACCTCGGGGTGGAACTGTAGGCCATAGACCTTGTCGCCCCAGCGAAAGGCCTGATTTTGATAGGCCTCGTTGCCCGCCAGGCGCACGGCACCGTCTGGCAGATCGAAAGTATGAAAATGCGCTTGGGTGACGTGGAGTGGCGTGGTCAGGAAATCACCGGCCTCGGGTGAAGGCGTGACGGGATAATACCCGAACTCGAACGTCTCGTGCTCGCGCGGACCGGCCCATGCGCCCAGGTGATAGGCGATCATTTGGGCTCCCTGGCAGATCCCCAGCATGGGCACATCCGCCTCAAGACAGCGGGCAATCCAGCGGTATTCTTCGTTCAAAAAGGGGTGTTTGTCGGCCTCATAGACGTTGTACAGCCCGCCATAAATGACGGTTCCGGCCAGATCATCGTCTGGCTCGCCCAGCAGATCCCCTGCAAAGGGCTTTCGACTGTCAACGTCATAGCCAACCTCGGTCAGCCATGACACCACGCGGTCATCGGCAGGTTCGTTGCCGTGACGTACCAAAAGGACACGCGCCATAATCTCGCCCTCCTTAGACGAAAATGGTGTTGCGTGGCCCTTGGGTGATAATCCGTGCCAGAGATGCGGGTAAGGCTTGCAAACAAATCCCGGTTTGGCAAGTCTAAACCGCAGCCTGAAAAAGGACAGCTGAATGAAGGCTTTGGACGCAAGCGACGCACGCCCACCGTTTGGGCGATACAGCCACGGGATCGAGATTCCGGCAGGATGGCGTGTTGTCAAAACCTCGGGCCAACTGGGGATTCGCAGCGATGACAGCATCCCCGACGGGGCCTATGAGCAAGCCGTCATTTGCTTTGAGACCATTCGGCAAATCCTGTCGTCAGGCGGGATGGGACCCGAGGACGTGGCGCATGTCGCGGCCTATGTCACGGATCGTGCGCATTTCCCTGACTACATGCGGGCGCGTGACGAATTCATCGGTGAAAGACATATTCTGCCCACCTCGACCTTGCTGATCGTGTCCGGCTTTACCCGCCCCGAGTTTAAGGTTGAGGTCGAAGTGATGGCGGCAAAACCTTAGGCTTCCTGGAGCAGGCAAAGCAGAAGGCGCAAGGTTACTTGGCTGTCACCACCTCGGTGGCATCGCTCCAATATGATCCTTCCTTGCGGTCAATATGCGATTTCAGGATCTCGAGCGCCGTTGCCGTGTCACGGTTTCGTACCGCGTCCACCAGGGCGATGTGTTCCAGATAGGACTTGTGCATGTGATCCGGGTGCCGACCCAGTCGGTTCCTTAGCGCGGCCATTTTCAGAGCAATTGTCTGATAGGCATCGTTCAGGAACCGGTTGTCTGCGCAATCAAAGATATGTTGATGGAACACGGTGTCCTGCGCCAGGTATTCTCCGTCATCATCGGCGTCCCTGGCGGCGGTCATCCGATCGACGCAACCGGACAGGGCATCGGCCAAGTCCTCGGGTCGCTCTTTGATCGCGTGTGTCAGGGCCGTGGTTTCAAGACACACCCGCGCATCGCAGAGTTTTGCAAGTTCTTCGGGTTCCAGACTGAAAACAAAAGACCCTCGTTGAGGCTCCACGATCAGCAACCCCTCCATTTCAAGCCGGTTGATTGCTTCGCGGACGGGGGTGCGGCTGACGTTGATGTCTTTGGCGATTCGGGCCTCGGACAGTTGCTCGCCCAGGTCAAATTCACCGCTGACAATGCGGTCTCTCAAGTTCTCGGTGACCAACTCTGTCAATGATTTCGGTCGGTTGAATTGGGTCATCTGGCTCTCCTCATCACGACTCTATCACCAGTTGAGCTGGCATACAATGTGGCAGTATTGACAGCTAGCATACTGTATGCCAGTTTTGATTCCCACAACAGAGCCGCATCGGGAGGAGCGACTTTGAGCAAGCTTGAAACCTGGATCGTGACCCTCAACAGGGCATTGGTCGCCGCGGCCCTGGCCGTGGTTTTCATCATCGTCTTCATCAATGTGGTGGGTCGTTACGGCTTTGGGATGTCCTTTGCCTGGGTCGAAGAAACCGCCCGCCACCTCATGATTCTGGGTGCCTTTTCCGGGGCCGGGCTGGCCCTGCGCGAAGGGCGGCTGGTCGCGATCACCGCGTTTCACGGCGCGCTGCCCGCCAATGCGGCCAAGATGCTGCGCTGGGGGATCGTCGTGGTGATGTTCGCCTTTATGGCGGTGATGATGTGGCTGGGTATCCGCTTCGTCGAATTCGGCTGGAACAAGGAAACCATGTCGACCGGAATTTCACGCGGCATTCCCTATCTGGCGATCCCGATCGGTTGCGCCCTGTTTCTGATCCAGCTGGCGTTCTTTGCCAAACGTTTCGTTTCCGAAGACTTTGAGGCGGGGCTTTGAACTGATGGCTAAGACTTTGATCATCCTGTTCTTTGCGACCCTTCTTTTGGGTGTGCCTGTGGCCTTTACCATGGGGATCGCCGGGGTATCCGCGATTTTCATCAACGGTGGCCTGAACCCACTGGTGGCCACGCAGCGCATGTTTGCGGGCATCGACAGCTTCCCTCTTATGGCGGTTCCCTTCTTCATCCTTGCGTCCGAGCTGATGACCGCATGTGGTTTGACAAACGCCCTGTTGCGGTTCGCGAATGCTCTGGTGGGTCACGTTCGGGGTGGTCTGGGCCATGTGAACATTCTGGTGTCGATGCTGTTTGCCGGGATCAGCGGTTCCGCCCTGGCCGATGCGGCCGGCCCGTCTGCCATCGTCATGCGGATGATGCGCGAGGCCGGATATGAAAAGAACTATGCGGGTGCCTTGTCAGCCGCCACCGCCACGATCGGCCCGATCATCCCACCTTCGATTCTGGCCGTAATTTTTGCCATCTCGACCAATGGTGTAACCGTGGCGGGCCTGTTTCTGGCGGGCATCGTGCCGGGTGTTCTTCTCGGCGTATCTTTGGCCATTGCGAACCACTTTGTGTCGACCCGCCATGGTTATCGCGGCCGGGACACGCGCGCGACCATGGCTGAATTGCGCAGCGCCTCGCTTGCGGCTCTGCCGGCATTGATCATGCCCGCAATCATTCTCGGTGGCATTCTGGGGGGTGTTTTTACCCCGACCGAGGCGGGCGCGGTGGCCTCGGCCTATGCCCTGTTCCTTGGCTTTGTCATGCGTGCCTTTACCGCAAAAGCACTCTATGGCGCCTTTGTCCGGGCCGGTGTCGTCACCTCGTCCGTGTTTTTGATCGTTGCAATGGCGTCGATCTTTGCCTGGCTGCTGACCTATCTTCAGATCCCGCAGGAACTGGCCAAATTCATCACCCAGATCACGGACAGCCGGTTGGGCATCCTGTTCATCTTGGCGGCCTTTGCGCTGATCTGCGGCTTCTTCATCGACACGCTGCCTGCGCTGATCATTCTGACGCCGATCCTAGGGCCGATTGCCTACTCCGCCGGGATCGACCCGCTGCAATTCGGCATGATGCTGGTTCTGAACCTGACCATCGGAATGATCACACCTCCGGTCGGTCCGGTGCTCTTTGTCATCGCCACAGTCGGCCAATTGAAAATCGAGGCTCTGTCAAGGGCGGTTCTGCCGTTGCTGCTGGCAGAACTCGTGGTGCTGCTTCTGGTCATTCTGATCCCTGAGATCAGCACCTTCATCCCCAACTTCTTTGGATTTGCGAACTGACATGAAAGGGAGGAACCTAATGAAACCCATGTCGCAACTGATGATGGCGACCGCCGCCATCGCCCTGACCGCCGCCGGAGCCGCCTCGGCCAAGGAACTGAAGTATGCCCACTTTCAGGCGGCTGACCTGAGCTCACCCAAACACGCAGCCGCACTGGCGTTCGAGGCCTGCGTCGAGGGCAAGACATCCGGCTCCATCGACGTTCAGATCTTCCCGGCGTCGCAGCTGGGTGGCGGGTCCGAGATCATGGAAGGCCTGCAGTTAGGCACCGTCCAGATGGCCGCGATCCACGATGGTCCGATCTCGGCCGTGTACAAACCCTTCTCCGTTCTGGCGATGCCCTACTTGTTCGATGATCAGGCGATGGCGTGGTCGGTGATGGACGGCGAGTTTGGCGACGCGCTGAATGCGGACTTGCTGGCCAAGACCGGTATCCGCAGCTTTGGTGTGGCCGACAATGGCGTGCGTAATTTCACCAACAACGTCAAACCCGTGGCCGAGCCTGCCGATATGGAAGGCCTGAAAATGCGCGTCATGACCGCGCCGGTCTGGGTGACGCTGGTGGAAAGCCTGGGCGCCTCCGCCACTCCGGTTCCGTGGCCGGAACTGCCGGGCGCGCTGCAGCAGGGCGTTGTGGACGGTCAGGAAAACGGCGTGACCAACATTGTCAACGCCTCGCTCTATCAGCACCAGAAATACGTCTCGCTGGACGGCCATGTGTTCAGCTGGCACGCCTATCTGATGTCGGACATGTTCTATCAGTCGCTAACCGCGGATGAGCAGACCGCCGTCAGCCAGTGTGTCGAGATTTCCAAGACCATCCACCGCGGCATGACCGCAGCGCAGGACGCCAACGCAACTGCGATCCTGTCGGAAAAGGGTATGGAAGTGGTCCCGGTCAGCCCCGAGCAAAAAGCGATGTTCCGCGAAGCTGCGCAGCCTGCTGTGCGCGAGTACATCGTGGGTGAAATCGGTGCCGAATGGCCTGACCGCCTCGACGCTGCCGTCGCCGCTTACAAAGCGCAATAAACCATGCCCAGGGACCGTCAGATGACACATCCGACCATTGCCGTACTGGAGCCGGGGTATGCCGCCTATGACACCGAAACTCGGGTGTTGGCCGCGCATGACGCCAAGATTGCGCCGATTGGCGCGGATGTTCCGGCGGTCCCGGCCTTGCAGGCGTTGGACCCGGTCGCGTTGCTGGTGCGCGAGCGCATCGTGGACGCGGCCGTTCTGGACGCCTGCCCGAATTTGCAAGTCGTCGTCCGCTATGGGGTGGGCGTCGACAACATCGACCTGGACCATGCGCGAACCCGTGGGATCAAGGTTGCCAATGTGCCCGATTACGGTGCCGAACATGAGGTCAGCGAACATGCGGTCGCGCTCTATCTGGCGGTGCAACGCCGGATCCTCAGCCGCGACACCGAGGTGCGGGACGGGGCCTGGGGCATTGGTCAGGCTGCCATGATCCCGAGCCGCGCAGGTTCGGTGCTGGGTCTGATCGGCTGTGGTAAGATCGGGCTGAAAGCGGCCGAGAAATTCCGCGCGCTCGGCTTTGAAGCCGTGTTGGTCTTCGACCCCTATCTGCCGACGGAGGCCGCTGCCAACGCCGGCGTGGAGCTTGCTACGCTGGAGGATCTCTGCCGCCGCGCCGATGTGGTTAGCCTGCATGCGCCGTTGACGCCGGAAACCCGCCACATCCTGAACGCCGAGCGGATCGCATTGATGAAACCCACCTCGATCGTGATCAACGTGTCACGCGGGGGTTTGGTGGAGGAGGCTGCACTGGCCAACGCCTTGGGCGAAGGGCGTCTGTTTGGCGCGGGCATCGACGTGTTCGAAGTTGAACCCGTCGCGCAAGACAACCCGCTCCTGCGCGCGCCCAACACGCTACTGTCTGATCACGCGGCCTGGTATTCTGAACGGTCGGTCGAGGTCCTGCAGCGCAACGCTGCGACCGAGATTGCCCGGGTTCTGTCCGGCGAGGCCCCGCGCAATTGGGTGAACCCGTGGTAAGTTTCGTCGACACGTTGGCCGCCGCGCACATCGTGCCGGTGATCCGACACAGCGATCCCGCAATAGCGCGCCAGGCCTGTGATCTCTTGGCCGAGGCCGGCATTCGCGCGCTTGAGATCACAACGACAGTGCCTGGGGCGGCGACGTTGATCGAAGAGCTGCGCAAAAGCTATCCCCAGATCGTGACCGGTGCGGGCACCGTTTTTGACGCTGAACAAGCCCGCGCCGTTCTGGATGCAGGCGCGCAATTTGTCGTCTCGCCCTGTTGGAGTGAGGGTGCCGCGCAGCTGACGCTGGCTTCGGGCGTGCCGTATCTGCCCGGTGCGATGACGCCAGGCGAGGTTCTGCACCATGCCACTGCAGGCGCCGCTGCGGTCAAGGTTTTCCCCGCGGATGCCGCTGGCGGACCGGGGTTCCTGAAGGCCCTGAAATCGGTCTTTCCGGATGTGGCGTTCATGCCCACGGGCGATGTCTCACCTGAAACGGCGCAGTCCTATCTGGATGTGGGTGCGGTTTGTGTAGGCATGGGCGGCAACCTGTTGCCGACCCGCGCGCTCGAGGCAGGGAATACAGGACTGGCACAAGATCAGATCAACGCGGCCCTTGCCGCAGTCTCCTTTCACAACTCCTGATGAATGAGGATAGAGTAATGAACACCCAAGAACTCGTCGCGGGTTTCCGCGAAACCGCGACCGCCTCGGTTGCCGATGCCGTGGACAAGATCGCAGGCAAGACCGGCTTTTTGCCCGCCGCGTTCAAGCCGCGCATTAATGAAAACAAGATCGTTGGCCCGGCGGTGACCATCCTGGAAGGTCCGACCGACGAATTCCTGCCGCCCCAGCACGCGCTGGATGCGATTGATGAATCCGAGGCAGGCTCGGTGATCGTGATTTCGACCAATGGCACCACCGATGTGGCGCTGTGGGGAGGTCTGATGACCGCCGGTGCAGTCGCCAACAAACACGAAGGCGCCCTGCTGGACGGCGGCGTGCGCGACCTGGTGGAAATCAAGCGCGACTACGACTTCCCCGTCTATTCGCGCTGTGTGTCTCCAGGAACTACCCTGGGCCGGATCAAGACCCTCGCGTCAAATGTCGAGGTCGATATGGGCGGTGTGATCGTGCATCCCGGCGACATCATCGTGGCGGATGTGGACGGGGCCGTCGCCGTGCCGCGCGATCATGCCGAGGCGGTGCTGGAAATGGCGCGTGAGATCGACGAACGCGAGGCCGAACAGGCCCGTCTGATCATCGAAAGCGGTTCGCTGCGCGAAGGTCTGGCGAAATACGGCCGGATTTGATCCCCAACAATCGTGTCCCGCAGGTCGCGGCAACGACCTGCGGGACGCCAAAACTTCAGCAAGGGAGGAATACATGCTGAAACGAATGCTCAACACGGTGGCCCTGACTGCCGTTCTGGCGACCCCAGCGCTCAGCGCTGAGCCCGAGGTGGTCGTGGAATGGAACAGTCTGCCCTATGCGGTCAAGGACGCTGATACCAAAAAAGCTTGGGAGAAGAGCGAGATTTTTGGCAAGAACCTGGTGCAGGGCGCCAAGGTTGACAGCCAAGGCAACATCTATGTGTCGACCGCCCGTTGGGGTGGTCCGGAAATCCCATCGACCCTGTCCAAGCTGGTTCAGAATGGTGACACATGGGAGCTGGAAGCCTATCCCAGTGAAGAGATGAACAACGTCGCCAACGCCGCTGGTCTCAAGGCCGTGCTTGGGTTCGAGATCGACCGCAATGATGTGATGTGGATCCTGGATCAGGGTCACGTGGCGGGCCCCCCGTTCCAAAACGGCGACGCCAAGCTGGTCCTGTGGGACATCAAGGCGAACAAAGAAATCCAGCGCTATGTGTTCTCGAACGAAGAGGCCGATGAGAACTGCTCGTTCCTGAACGATCTGGCGGTCGATAACGACACCGGTTACGCCTATATCGCCGACAGCGGCATTTTCTGTGATCCGCTGCACGGTGGCCTGATCGTCTATGACAGCAACACCAATTCCGTGCGTCGCATTCTGGACCAGCACCGCTTCACCAATGACGAGCCGAATTTCTTCTTCAACATCGACAACCGTCCGGTGCTGAAGAATGGCGGCATGCGCACTGGGGCTGATGGTATTGCGCTGTCGGGCGACAAGGAAACGCTGTACTGGACCAACCTGACCGGCAATCACCTGTATAGCCTGCCGACCGAGGTGCTGCGCGATTTCGAGGCCAATGAAACCGTGATCGAAAACGCGGTCGAGGTTGCCGCCGTGCTGCCGTCGAACACCGACGGGATGACAGCCGACAATGCGGGCAACATTTACATGACCGCCCTGTCGCTGGACGGCATCATGAAGTTTGACGAAAGCACCCGCGAAGTCAGCCGTTTTGTGCATCACCCCGAAATGAACTGGCCCGATACTTTGGCCTGGGGCCCCGATGGCGAGATGTATGTGGTGTCGAACCACCTGCATGTCTGGGTTGATGGCGACATGAACTTTGACGACCCCGAAATCCCGAACTTCCGCATCTGGAAGATCCCGGGCGTTGGCCAGAGCTATACGGCCGAATAACCTCCCTATGACTTGGGTCAGCTCTGCGGGGCTGACCCCTTTTGCAAAGATGAGACTGCGATGACCCCCGATATCCTATGCCTTGGCGAACCGATGCTGGAATTCAATCAGCAACCCGACGGCAACTATCTGCCCGGACATGGCGGCGACACGTCGAATTGTGCCATCGCTGCTGCACGGCAAGGGGCGTCAGTGGGCTATGTCACGCATATCGGGGCGGATACCTTTGGCAATTCGTTCATGGGCCTCTGGGCTGCCGAGGGCGTCGATACCACGACGGTGAAACAGGTCAGTGACGCGCACACCGGGGTCTATTTTGTGACGCACGGCAAAGACGGGCACGAGTTCAGCTATTTCCGTGCTGGGTCGGCCAGCAGCAGAATGGGCGCTGCTGATCTGCCGGTCGAGGCCTTGCAGGCGTGTAAGATCCTGCATGTCTCGGGTATTTCGCAAGCCATTTCGGACGTTGCAGCCGATGCGGTGTTCAAGGCAATCCGGATCGTCAAGGCAGCGGGGGGGCTGGTCTCTTATGACACCAACTTACGTCTGAAGCTCTGGCCGATCGAAAGGGCGCGGGCCGTGACCCATGCGGCTATGGCTCAGTGTGACATCGCGCTTCCGGGGCTTGATGATGCCGAGCAGTTGACGGGTCTGTCCGAGCCTGACGCGATTGCTGATTTCTACCTTGATCTTGGGGCCAAGATCGTGGCGCTGACGCTGGGGGCCGAAGGCACATTGGTTGCGACGCCCGAGAAACGTGAACGTGTCAAAGGGCGCCGGGTCGAGGCCGTGGATGCAACGGCCGCAGGTGACACATTTGACGGCGCATTCCTTGCGCGTCTGGTGGCCGGTGATTCACCGTTCGAGGCGGCGCGCTATGCAAACGCGGCGGCGGCCCTGTCGACGCAAGGCTATGGCGCCGTGGCTCCGATGCCGCGCAAGGATGCCGTGGACACATTTTTGGCCGAGGGGGCTTGAGCATGAAACACGTAGTGATCATTGGCGGTACCCGTGGAATTGGCGCAGGCATCGGGGATGTATTGCGCAGCAAGGGCTGGCATCTGACCGCAACAGGCGTTGGTTCCGATGAAGTTGCGGCCTATGCCGAAGCTCACCCCAACGACACGGCTGTGCAGCTTGATGTGCGCGATACGTCTGCCGTCAACGCGTTCTTCGGCGCATTGGACAACCTGCAGGGCCTGGTGAACTGTGCCGGCATTCTTGTCCGAGGGGCTGAGTATGAGATCGAGACATTCGAGGCGGTCATCGACATCAATCTGACGGGCACCATGCGGTGCTGTCTGGCAGCACAGCCTTTGTTGGCGGCCTCGGGTGGGGCGATCGTCAACACCGCCTCGATGCTCAGCTATTTTGGCGGCCCGCTGGTGCCTGCCTATTCTGCCTCAAAGGGCGGTGTGGCGCAGTTGACCAAGGCACTGGCTGGGAAATGGGCTGCTGATGGTGTGCGTGTAAACGCGGTGGCGCCGGGCTGGATTGCAACCGAAATGACCCAAGCGCTGCAAGATGATCCCGCACGCAGCGGGCCGATCCTGGGCCGCACGCCGATGGATCGCTGGGGCCAACCGACCGAAGTGGGCGCCCTTGCGGCCTGGCTGTTGTCAGAGGAGGCGACATTCATCACCGGTGCCGTATATCCTGTCGATGGCGGCTATTCGGCGATGTAACCTATCATAACCAAGGAGAAGATCATGCCTGTACAAGGACAGGACGCAGACCCCAGGATGCCGTATCAACTGCCGTTCCCAAAGGACGCGCAGGAAGAGATCGTGATCCCCGAAGCGATCGCCACTGATGAACGCATATGGGTGCCACAAACCGAAACAGTGTCGTTCCGACCCCTCTGTCTGAACCGCTCGCAAGGCTATTGGATGAATTTGCTGCGGGTGCGTCAGTCCGGCGTGCTGTCGCGCCACCGGCATCCGCAACCGGTTCATGGCTTTGTGCTCAAAGGCCGCTGGCATTACCTGGAGCACGATTGGGAGGCCAACGAGGGCGGTTATGTCTATGAGCCGCCGGGCGAAACCCACACATTGATCGTGCCGGAAGACGTGGATGAGATGATCACATACTTTCAGGTCAACGGAGTGATGCTCTATGTTGATCCCTGGGGAAAAACCATGGGGTATGAGGACGTGTTCACCAAGATCGAGATGTGCCGCAACCACTATGAAGAGGTGGGCCTGGGGGCCGATTATGTCGACCAATTCATTCGCTGACAGCTTGCGCCTTGCCCTGGTGGCCCATGACGCCAAAAAGGACAGCTTGGTGGAATGGGCGCAACGCCATCAAGATCGGTTGACGGGGGCAAGGCTGTTTGCAACTGGCACCACCGGCGCGCGGATCCTTTCTGCCATTCCGGATCTGGATGTGACCTGCCTGAAAAGCGGTCCATTGGGCGGTGATCAGCAATTGGGGGCAATGATTTGCGAGGGTCAGCTTGACGGATTGGTGTTCTTTATCGATCCCTTGTCACCCATGCCCCATGACGTCGACGTCAAGGCGTTGAGCCGTTTGGCCATCGTTTATGATCTGCCCTTTGCCAACAGCCCAAGCACCGCAGACTTTGTACTGCTTGGGCTCACGCGCATGGGAACACTTACGTCTTGAATGCGATCGGCTCACATCCATGGCAATACGCGGCCGAACCGGACCAGTTGCCCGCTTGGCTGTGACGCATTTGCCGGGGCAAGCAGAAGGTCGATGATCGGAGCTGCGCCTTCGTCCGGCGACATGGCGTTTTCCATGCTGTCAAACCATGGTCTTGATGCTTCGGTATCCAGCAGGCCCGGGCAGACGGCATTGATCAGTATGCCGCCGTTTGGACGGATGCGGGCCAGATCCCGAGCCGCAATGCGCGCAGTGGCCACCTGACCAATTTTCGAGGGGATGTTGATCCACCCTGGCCAACCTTCTTTTTCCGCCGTTCCCGCCTCCATCGCATTCACATAACGGTCCATACTGGCCTCGATGTCGTCCAGAGACATCGCATCGGTGTCAAACAAGGGGTGTAGATGCGGGGGCAAGTTGCGAAGTTGACCGAATGAGCTGGCGACCATGACGTATCGTGCATTGGGCCTCAGCAAATCGGCCAAGGCCCCATACATAGCGCGCGAACCGTGATTGTTGGTGGCGATGAAAGCCTGCACCTGTTCTGACTGCGGGCGGTCTTTGGTGATCCGGGCAGCCGCGTTGGAGGCGACGATGTCGACGCCTCCGTGCTGAGCTTTCAAGTGTGTGGCAAGTTCCGTGACCGAACCGGGATCTGTCACGTCCAATTGTGCGAATTCGACCTGCGCCCTGGTTTTGCCTAGCGATTGCAGGGCGGCCCGCCCGCGCTCTTCTGATCGCGCTGTCAGATAGACAAAATCGTCTGCGGTAAGGCGGTTCGCCAGACCCTTGGTCAACGCAAATCCTAGCCCCTGGTTCGCACCGGTTACGATCGCAACTTTGGACATGACGTGTGCTCCTTAGACGATGCTCAGAACCAGCTTGCCGGTTGTCTGACCCGCTTCAAGACGGCGATGCGCCTCGGACGCGCGTTCAAGCGGCAAAGCGGTGATTTGGGGCCGCAGCACGCCTGCACCCAACAGATCAAAAACCTTGGCGAGATCGGCTTTGAATTCTGTCGGCCGGTTCACAAAGTAAGTGTAAATGTCCGAGACGCGCACGGCGACGGATTTCTGAAAATGCGCCGCCAGGTCGTCGCCGAATGTCCCCGCAGGCGGTCCGGCAAGGAAACCGAAGAGGACAACGGTGCCCAATGGAGCCAAGGCCTTCAAATCGGATTTCAGTGTTTCGCCCGAGATCGGGTTCAACGACAGGTCAACGCCCCGCCCGTTGGTGATTTCCAGCACGCGGGCTGCGACGTCTTCTTTGCGGTAGTCGATGACATGGTCTGCGCCTTGGGCTTTGGCGTACTCCAGTTTGTCGGAGCTGGCCGACGCGATGACAGTCAGGCCCAAGTGCTTAGCGATATGCTGGATCATGGTTCCAACACCGCCTGCGGCGGCGTGAACAAGAACCGATTTTCCTTTGGCCGCTCCGCCAAGGTTGACCAGCATATGATAGGCGGTCATCGCGTTCACCGGGATTGAGGCCGCGGTTTCAAAGTCAACACTGTCGGCGATACGGGTGACATACGGCGCGCCAATGACGGAGTAGGTGCCATAACCGCCAGCCCCGATCGGACCCATCCAAGCGACGCGGTCCCCGACACTGAGCCCCTCAACGCCCTGACCGATGGCCTCGACAACGCCAGCGCCTTCGACGCCGGGCACATGGGGCAGATTCGGCATCATGCCTTCGGGCATCTCGCCACGACGAATTATGGTGTCGATAAAATTGACCGCGCTCGCATGGTTGCGGATCAGAACTTCACCCGCACCTGGAGTGGGTGCGGATTGATCTTGCTGGATCAATACTTCGGGGTTGCCGATCTGGGGGATGACGATGGCGTAAGACATTTCGTGTCTCCATGTTTCTGTTGAGACGAACATAGCCAACGCCGGTATCCGTGATAATAATCAACTTTGGGATATACTATCTTGTTGATGGGAATATGATTTATAATGATCTTGCGCTGTTCACATCGGTTGCACAGCATCTCAGCTTTTCTGCTTCGGCCGCTCAATTGGGGATACCGCTGAGCCGGGTCAGCCGCAGGATCGCCGAGCTGGAAGACCATCTGGGTACAAAGCTGTTTGAACGAACGACCCGTCAGGTCAGACTGACAGAAGAGGGCAGGCGCCTTTTGGATCGGTGTCAGGACCCGGTTGAAGCATTGCAGGACATTGCAGGTTTCACCGATGACACGCGTGTCCACAAGATCCGCATTACCGCCTCATCTTTGGCGGCCCGGACAACCATTGGTCCAAAGCTGCTGGACTATGCTCAGGCGCATCCGGATATCAAACTTGAGCTGATCACTTCGAATGCCAATCTGGATTTTTTCCGAGACAATATCGATCTTGCCTTCAGGTTGGGTCCGCTGAACGACTCCAGTCTGGTCGCGCGTAAACTGTGGGATGTGCCCTACAGCTTTTGTGTTGGCCAAGCGCTTGCAGATGAGCTCGACCTGCATGATCCAATCACTCCCGAACAGTTGGAAAAGCTGCCTGCAATCATTTCGAGACCACCTTGGTTTTTGGACAATGGGGGTGAGATCCGACCCGCAAATGTGGTGCACGACTTGGATGATCTGGATCTGGTGCAGCTCGCTGTGCAGAAGGGGATGGGCGTCGCAATGCTGCCGTCTGATCTGGTGATTGACGGCATGCAAGCCGTCCACCTGCTCGGTACCGGGCCTGTCACCCGCGACATGTTCGCAGTGTACCCCAGCAAACGCCTTCTACCGGAACGGATCAGAAACCTGATCACGTCTCTTGCTATGGCTTAACGACGGTATCCGACTGTTGAAACAGACAGCGCCGCCGTCATCGCGTTGGCTCAGCTATGGTGGTCTTGCGATAAATCCTGCTCCGGTTGCTAAGGGGTTCTTAATGCGCGCTTCAAGGGCAAAAGCGGCTGAAGCGAAAGACTTGAAACCCAACATTGGCCTGATCCGACGTTTGATGAATCGATGGTCTTGTTCAATGATGTTGTCGAGGTTTTTCGCCTCACTTTCTCGATTGGAGTCGGGCAACCAAAGCTTTTCAGCATCTTGTTGATCACCTTAATCACAGCTGTATTCGCACCATTTATTTCGATGGCGATCTTACGTGGCAGCCCGGTGACTTCGAGCACGCGTTGCCAAAACCGCGGTCGGAATGACAGTTGGGAGCAGATTTTGCGGTAGAACCCCGGACCTTGTCCAGATGCCAAATTTCGCCTGGTTGGGCCCGGCGGCGGAGTAGATTTTGGGCGATGCGAGGACCAAACTTCGCGATCCAGCGTCGGACGGTCTAGTATGAGACGTCGATCCCGCGCTTGAGCAGCATCTCCTCGACTTCGCGCAGGCTCAGATTGAAATGGACGTAGAGCCAGAGCGCGTGGGAGATGATCTCAGGCGGAAAACGGTGGCGATTGTAGTTGATTTGCGATGTCGACATTCGGGTCGGCTATGCTCCCTTCGGCGTGTTCACAAGCCTGCAACTGTTACTGTGACAACACCCAACTAAGGGATTGGTTTCCTTGTTTGGAGTTCGCGAGCTGGGCGGCTCTGGCGCAAGTTAACAAAGATATTCTGTTGCATATGTTGCGACAAACAGTTTGGGTAGCTGACACCTGTGAAGTCACAGGTTTTCTAGGGACAAGGAAAGGATACGAGCAGATGCCAACGCAGGTTTTGATCTACAAAGACCCAGTTCCGCTTAACGCGCAGAACCATGCAGAACTTTGCATTAAGCCAGGAACCAGCTTTCAGTTTGCCGCAAGTATCAATTCGGTGCCCTTGACCGCCGCCGAATTTGCACAGGCATCAGCCAGTTATCCAATCGTTTTCACCGGTGAAGGAGACAACATCGTTCCTGCTGCCATACTTGGCTTCGGAAAAGAAGAGAATGTTTTCGTTGATGCTGAAGGAGGTTGGACCGGAGGTTATGTTCCGGCTTTTCTACGTCGATACCCGTTCGTCTTCAGCGACGAGACGAAGGATGGGCAGCTCATACTTTTTGTCGATCAGTCTTTTGAAGGCTGCAACACCGAGGGGCGTGGTGAAAGGCTTTTTGATGTTGAAGGCAATCACACAGGCTATCTGAAAACAGTTCTGGGTTTCTTGCAGGAATACCAGGCGTCGTTTGCCAGAACGCAAGCATTCTGTAGTCGGCTGTCTCGCCTGGGGCTGCTTCGTCCAGCCGAGGCCAATTGGCGAAACCCTGACGGAGAAGGGCAGCGTCTTGGCGGATTTCTGACCGTTGATCGGGAGGCCCTCAAAAACATTGATGACGGCGAACTGCGGGAAATGTTCGCAAATGACGAACTGGAATGCGTGTATCTCCATCTCGCTTCCCTACGTCACATTGAGTCTATTGCGCAGCGTGCTGCGGATCGAGGCAGCGAAGCCCCGGAGGAGCCTACTGTTGCTCAGGCACTGGGGAAAATAATGGATGTCGCTGAACAGGGTGACGTTGCTATCGAACCCGGTGAAGACGAGGGGTAAGTGCCGCCTCCGACCAACAAATTAACTTGCGAATCACTGACGAACACACATGCTGGCTTAAGATGATTGATGCTTTGGGCCGGTTGTTTGTGAGAGTCAGTGATCAACCAATTTCGGCTCAATTGGCGTAAGCATCTGAAATTTAACGGTTTTTTGTTGTTATCCGTAGATTACCTTTGATCTGAAAACAGTATGTTTCTACGTCGTGTGAAGTGGTTCATTTTTCGTTCTGGCGAACTTCGGATAACATAAATTTTATGTGCACTTTTAGGTGTGTGGCGTTTCTTCGCACCTAGGACCCGGGGTGATGAACAATGGCCTATCCGTTTGCGACGCGTGAAGAACGTGCAGTCTTCGATACATCCCCGTCCCGGAGGTTTCGAAGAGCATTGTATCGAATGTTCAGGCGGTCGGTTGAAAATACATCCCGCGCAGCTCTGGAGCCAATGGAGCCTCGCATTCTGTTGGCTGCTGATCTGGCCCTGAATTATACTGCCACATCTGCGGACGAAGAAATCACCGTTCGTATCGCGTCAGATGATACCGACAACGATGATTTGACTCCCGATGTTGCAGTCATTCAGATCCTGCGCATTGAAAGTGACGACAGCGAAACATTGCTGACCCAGGGGGAACTCGGCCCCAACAATACCGTCAGCCTAGTGACTGGAGGAGGCGCTGATACCGTTCGGTTTGAGGCAACAGATGCGCCGACCGAGTCAATTCTGAGCCTGGATCTGACAATAGAGACAGGTGAAGGCAGTGATCGCATAGAAATCGATTCGACGTCTATCAACACGGTCCTGTCTGGAGCGTTCGAGCCAACGATTACTGCGACAATGGGCAACGGCTCTGGTGACGTGTTTGCCATGACCGGCTCATTTGATGGAGCATTCGAGCTAAACGGCGTCGGGGCAGGTGGTGTCAACGACAACGTGGTCGATGTCACGTTCTCTGGAGCAGAGGGTGTCGAGGGTGGCACTGCTGATGATGTTTTCACCTTTTCGGCTGCAGCGGACTTCTCTCTGGGGATCGACGCAGGTGACGGAGACGATATGGTTATCGCTCCAGCATCGGACCGTTCGACTGTTGAGGTAACCGGAGAAGGTGCGGTTTCTATCTTCGACGGTGATCGTACGACCAGCAAGTTGTTGCTGGCGAATGTAACCCAAGTCGAACGTTTGGAAGGTGGAGCGGGCTACGCGACGCTCGACATGTCTGGTTTCACGTCGGTCAGTGTTGATTTGACACAAAACACAGCTGACATCGATCCCGGGGCTGGCGACGGTTCCGAATTTGAGGTTTTCAAATTTGATGCAGTTCTGGGCACCTCCGGAGCCGATACACTTATCGGCGATGCTTTGGATAACACGCTGGTCAGCGGTGGGGGCGACGACAGTCTGTCCGGTGGCGCAGGTCGCGACACTTATGAGTTCGGAGCTACGGTTGGCGCGGTAACGATCCAGGAAAACGACGCGGCTTTGCAGGGCGAGATCGACACCATTGATCTGTCCTCGGCTGGATTTGGTGTTCGCTTGACCATGGCGGATTCCGGCACGTTGGTCTTTGACGAAGTGACAGTCTCGGGGACGACAGTGACTTCGCAGGCGAATGGTTTCGGGCTGACGACGATTGGTGTCGAAAACATTCTCGTAAATGCTGCCCAAGAAAACGTTTTGGACTACTCCGCATTTACAACGGGTGTTTCCGTCAGCCTCGGGCAGGAGATCGCAGAGGGACTGGGGACCGTTCGCGGATTTGACCACGTTATCGGTTCAAGTACGGCCGCAAACGAAATCTATGGCGATAGTGGCGCAAATTTCCTGATTGGCGGTAGCGCGTCCGACACATTGGGATCCGGGGGTGGGACCGACACCTTGATGGGTGGTGGCGAGATCGACCGCTTGGTTGAGCGGTCGGACGCGAGCATGATCCTCACGGATACGCAGATCACAATTGGGTCGACGGTTTCGACGCTATCTTCGATTGAAACTGCGGAATTGATTGGCGGCCTCTCGGAAAATGTTCTGTCGGCGTCTGCTTTCACGCTGGGTGGCGTAACGCTGGACGGTGGTTTCAATGTTTACTTGGATCAACTGAATGGCGGTTCCGGGCTTGGGACAACGGACGAAGACACGATAAACTTGGCGACCGCCTTCGACACACCGCTGACAAGCTTGAATCAGGGTCGGGGTGTCGACATTCAAACGGGCACTGATTTCACGATCCAATTGGCAACGGGCGGATCAGATGAATTTGCCGTAGACCTTGATGGTGCCACGACCGTTGCGGAAGTGTTCACGAAAATCCGTGAAGCAGCGGCGAGCGAGAATTTCGACAGTCGTTTCCGGGTAGAGCTGAATGCCAATGGGACCGGGATCTCCTTTGCTGATTCTACAGGCGCGACGCTGACACGGGACATGACTGTGGTCGCCGGAAGCAGCCGTGCAGCCTATGATCTGGGTCTGATACCGGATCCGTCCGTGGTTTCGGTGAACATCCCCGTGCTTGACGACGGGTCGTTCTCACCAGGATTAGTTGGGGATGAGATATCACGCGTCGACGCGGACGTTACGATCACTCTGTCTGACGGGACAGTATTTGATGTCAACCTCAGCTCCGAAGCGACAGTTCGGGAGTTGATGACTACGATCTCTGATTTGTCCAACGATCTTGAGATGGAACTCAGATCCGATGGTCGGGGATTTGTTCTGACAGATAATTCGGGTGGCCTAGGGTCATTTACTGTCGCAAACGCCAACAACAGCACCGCAGGTACTGTTCTGGGAATTGCTGGCACCGGGGCGGCGGGGGTACTCACCGGAACGCAGATTGTGGAGGCTGGGTCCGAGTTGGATGGGCGCAGTGACGACGACACCCTGTTAGGCACACGTATGGCCGACGTCTTAATTGGCGGCGGCGGCAGCGACTCTATCGTTGGCGACATGGGTGACGACACCGTACTCGCTCTCAGAGACCAAGATATTGTACTCTCCGACTCGTCGATGACTGTCGCAAGTGTTGGTGAAAATGATAGCTTGTCCGGTATCGTCGCAGCCAACCTGACAGGTGGGGATTCAGACAACGAATTTGACGCGTCCATGTTTTCCGGCAGCGTGACAATGGACGGTGGAATTGGTGATGACACGCTGATCGGTGGATCAGGAAATGACCAGTTTACCGGGAATCGCGGTATCGACTCCATTGTGGGCGGCGTTGGCGACGATACCCTTGTTGAGTTGGGCAATTCCCGTTTCATGCTTGATGATACAAGTATTGATCAGGGCGAAGGCGCCACAGAAACGGCAACGTTCAGTATTCCGGCATCGGTCGTTGGCGGGTTCTATACGATCAGTTTTGGTTCGGATGTTTCCCGTGACATCGCGTGGGATGCCGACAGCGCCACGATCAAAGCCAGCCTGTATGGTTTGAGTGACGGCCTTTTGAACGACCAAACCATTGATGTTGTTGATGGCGCCTCGGCGGGCACATTTACGATCACTTTCATAGGTGATCTGGCAGGCAAAGACATCACCCAGGCGATTACAGTTGACGGTTCCCGTCTGCAGGAAGCTGCTTCAACCGGAGTGACTGTAAATGTAACTACAGTTGACGGCGCCGAAAGCCCCAACATCTTGTCCTCAATAGAATTTGCGGATCTGACCGGCGGTTCGGGGGCGAATACTTTTGATGCGAGCGGCTTCTCCGGAGCGGTAAAAATCACTGCAAACGAAGGCAACGATGTAGTCATTGGTACGTCGAATGCAGATACGATTTTGGGTGGAGCTGGATTCGATCGGATAACGGGTGCCGGTGGAAATGACTCGCTGGATGGCGGCAGTGACTACGACGTTCTGATCGAGCAGGGAAATCAGACGACCATTACCCTGACAGACAGTACTCTGACGCGTGGCAGTGAGGTCGATAATCTGTCGGGATTTGAAACCGCCGAATTAACGGGCGGCAACGCGGCGCAAACGATCACAGCCTCGGGATTCTCGGGCGCTGGTACTGCTGCGACAACTGAATTGCGCTTCCTCAACTATGACCCGGCAAATGGCTTCGGAGGCGTGACCTTTGCCGAAGGTGAGCTGACCAGCCTGAACGGACAAGAAGCAACCACCCTTTTGAATACCCTGTTTGGCCAAAATGGTCTTCTGGCCGTCCAGGGTGCTACTGCAGCGCTTAGCGCGGATATTCGCGTTACGCGTTCTGACGGCGTTGACGTTGATATCGACCTCAGCAGCGCAGTCACCTTGCAAGACGTTCTGACACTGCTGAGTGCGGATGCGCAGTTGAGTGCAGCGTTGTCTTCAGATGGACTTGCGATTGAATTAACCGACAGCAGTGGTGGCAACGGAGCTTTTTCGGTTGCTGCGCTCAACGGGTCTCTCGCGGCTGATACGCTGGGCATTCTGAATGTCGGAGTAGGGGTCGAAGCAAATGTGTTGCGAGGCAACAATCTGGCTGACGGTGCCAGCGACGTCAGGATAACGACGACCGATGGTCGACGTATCGACATCGATTTTGGAGCACTGGGCGCCAAAGCGACGATTCAGGATGTGTTGGATGCGATTTCCGCTGCCGACGCAAATCTGTCGGCGTCTTTCTCGGCTGGATCAATCGTTGTCACCGACAGTTCCAATGGATCCGGAACGCTGACACTTACGTCGTTGAACAAGGTGGACGTCCCCAACGAGCCTGACAGCCGTGTTGATACAGCGGCCGATCTGGGCTTTGAGGCCAGCAATACCGGCACTGTCGTTGGGGCAACGCGCGTTTTGACCGGATCCCCGCTAGCGGTTGGGTTCGTTACGATTGATGGTGCTGCCGGCAGCGATACGATCACCGGTACGTCCGGACGTGACCTTTTGAGCGGAGGCGAAGGGGCGGACAGTATCATTGGCGGCCTAGGCACTGATACGATCGTCGAGGATCGCTCTGCGGAAAGCACTGCCAAGTCCATGACGCTTACCAATAGCAGACTGACGATTGGCAGCGAAGGCGTCGATTCCCTGACTGGAATTGAGCAAGCCTGGTTGATCGGCACCCAGGCGGCAGAAGCGATTGACGCAAGCGCATTTTCATCCGGTCTGGTGGTTCTCGAAACCGGCGGTGGCGGCGACACTCTCAGCGGGGGAACCGTCGAGAACGTTTATCGGATTGATACCTCGAATATTTCGCGGAACACACTGACACCACCGGTAAACGTGAATGCGGGTACTGTCGACAAAGATGAAGTACAGATTGTACTTAGCAGCGGTGATGTGAGCCAATCGGATCTGACCGGCTGGGTCAGTGTGAGTGGTACCGTTTCGACAACGCTTACTCCGGACGAGGATTCCGACAATAAGATCATACTTACGTCTGATCTGACAAACGTTAATGGTGACATTACCCTTGCCGCCGAAAGCATTGACACACGGGGGTACGACATCACCACTGCGGGGTCGAACCCCGGTGATATCAAAATCAAGGCTGAAACCAAGAAAACTGACGTTGGTGCCATCAGCATGAAGTCTGACTTCAGCGGGCCGCGCAGGGTCACGATTGGAGATGGAACCATACTGGATGCCTCGTCCAGTGTTGGTGGCGTCGCAGGTGGCGCGATCACAATCGAAGCCATCGATGATTTGGCTGACTTTACCGCCTTTGGGTTCGCTAACGTCGACATCAACAAGACCGAGATCGACATTGGGGCCGCGACAATCAAAGGCGGTCGGGTCGAGATCAGATCCGAAGCTGAAACGATACATCTTTCAACCAATTCATCTTCGGTTGCGTCCAGGCTGATGTCCTGGCTCGAAGGGTTGAGTGCCTGGGTTGGTGTCCACGTCTCTTTGCCCGAAGCGAGCATCAACCTGAATGCGGGCGATAGCCCTACTGGCGATCTGGTCATTGAAGCTGAAAGTGTTGATATCACATCCAGCGCAGGCGGGATCGTAAAGTCAGCACCATACTCGTATTTGTTTGGTGTCGCAGTCGGTGTTCTGGACTCGAAATCCACGTTGGATGTCGGGCAGGTCAAGATAACGTCGACAAATGATACGATCCTCCGATCCACGGTCGACAATATTGCCGACATTGTTGCGGACGTCGGTCCATTTGATTTCGCGTTTGCTTCTGAAAAGGCGAAGCGGCAGGCTTATGCTCTGGCTATCAGCCGGGTGAACTCTGTCAATCACGTCCATGTTGGATCTGACGCTCAAATCACCTCGACACAAGGATCGGTGATTGTTCAGGCCGATACCGAAGATCGCAACAGAACGCTGGCGCGATCCACGACAGGAGCTGATGGTAAGATTGGCATCGCTATCGCGATCACTGTTGAGACTGGAAACACCGAAGCCTACGTGGACGGAACTGTAAGCGCGGCACAGAATGTTATTGTTCGTGCAACTCAGCAAAGACAGGCGGTTTCTGCATCAAACTTCTTTGTTTTCCCTGGAATTGCGAATGGTACAGCGGCCAACTCGGGCGTGGGAACGAACTCCACGGGAAGCTTGGAAGCGGACATTCGGGGGAGCGCAATCAATGCAGGTACCACGGGGCTTTATCTGCTGGTCGGCGTTATTCAGAACGCGCGTGGAAAGCACTGGGATACCTTCGAAGCACGGGGGGAAGAGAGCCAGCGGGCATCCTGGCAATTCTCGGGCGCCTTGTCGATTGAAGTTGATTCCAACACGGTAAAAGCGCGCATAGGCAATCCGAACGATGCATTTGTGACCGATGTTGAAGCTGGCGGTGACATCACTGTTCTGGCCCAAGTCGAAGCCCGTCCAGATGTAACAGCGGGTGCATCTGCTACGGCAGAAGATGTCTCAGACGGAAACACGGTTCGATCTATTTCTGGTCGTCAAGTAAAAGGCGATGTTGATACCGGTGTTTCTATTGCTGTGTACGTCGGGTCGTACAACAATCAAACAACTGCATTTATCGACGACGCGTCCGTTGATGCGGGCGGAACCCTGTCGGTCAACGCCTTGTCGCTCAATCAGATTACGCCGAGTGATCTGTATGGTGCAAACCTCGTCAAAACCTTTGCTGAACGTACTCCCGACTATCAGTCCGGTTCGGCAGGAGAGGTTACGCTGAAGGAAGACGACGTCGTCAAAGTATCCGAAAATCACGCAGCCGGGGGCGAGGTCGGTACAACGTATGAATACGTTGGTGCGACTGGTGTCATGCGAAAGCTCGACGAGGAAGACTATTCCGACAAAACGAATTGGCGCGTAGTCAATCTCAAGGAGGCGGGGTCGTCAGCTGCATTTTCTCAGCTCATGACGTATCTGGACGACAACCTTGGGTTGGACAACAATCTTGTTGATGCCTGGAGCCAGGCAACGGCGCAAGGACAGAAGGAAACTGCTGTCGCTATCGCTACTGGGCTGTTTTTGACGAACCACAGTGCAACGGCGGAAATCAGATCAGGTGCGCGGATCAATCAGGATACTGCTTCCATCGCGCGATCGGGGACGCAGAACGTCAACGTTTTTGCGCGAACCGTAAATGACCTTGTGCAACTTGGTGGTAATTTCACCATCCCCAATCCCAATATCCTGCTGCGGAGCGGGACAAGCATCAATAGCTGGGGTTTCCAAAATCCTGCAAGAGAGTTCACCCTATTAGGGACTGGTAGTTCAGATACTGAAACTGCGGTCGGCATTGCCGCACTAGTAAACAATTTGCGTGATCAGGCCACGGCAGGGATCGCCGATGGGGCAGTGGTTTTTGCCGATACCCTTGATGTAGAGGCAGAAAACGATGGTGTTCAGGTTGTCGTAGCCGCGTCTGGTGGGGCATCGAAAGAGGCAAGCGGCAATGGTGTCGTCCTTGCTCATATCCTGTCGAATGACGCCATCGCCTACGTCGAAGACAATGCGAATGTCACGGTCACGGGGGCTGCCGAAGTAAAGGCCTCGGACACAACCAAAATCTGGAACGTTGCGGGTTCGCTTGCAATGTCCCGTCGTACCGGGATTGGCGGATCCTTCGCACTGAACTTTATTGATCGTGACGTGGATGCGCGCATTGGCGCGGCGTGGGATGAAGCAACTCCCAGCGGGACCGGAGCATTCTCTGCTGGTGGCCAGGTCACCGTGGAAGGCAAAGTCGCAGGCAATATCCGATCTATTTCGGTCGCGGGAGCAACACCTACATTTCCAACGCCAGACGCGCCAGACGATGATGAGCCAGAAGAGACGCGCGTTAGTTTCGCGGTGTCGTTGGCCTTGAACTCGGTCACGGATGACAGCCGGGCATATTTGCGAAACGTGGACCTTAGCGCCAGCGACGTGGTCGTGGATTCGATCTTCACGCCTGATGTCTTGGCCGTCAGTGTCGGTGGCGCCCTTGCCAAAGGTGAAGGGAGCGCCGTTGGAATCGCGGGCGCGTTCGCGGTTAATCTGCTGAACGATCAGATTTTGGCCTTCGCGGTCGACAGCAAGAACACACGTGGCATCAGCACGACCAACAATTTTACTGTTCGTGCAACCGATGACGCCCGCGTAACCGCGGGCGCTGGAGCCCTTGCCGTAAGTTGGGGTGGCGGCAGCACTGATAACGGTTCAAATACCTCGTTCTCATTGGGGATCTCTTTGGCGATCAATGCCATAGGTACAATCGGCGATGGGTCTGGGGGGGCAGTTCAGACCACATGGATCGATGCCGAGGCCCTGGATAAACATGACGTCAAGGCTTGGGTCCAAGATGCAGCCCTGAATGTTGGCGGCGCGTTGACCGTCAAGGGAAGTGTTGGAGCGAATTCAGAAGTTCTGGCTGTTTCCGTTGCCGGAGCATTGGCGCGGCAGAGTGCGGGAACCGCCGTGTCTACCGGAGCGTCTACCTCGATTGCCGTCGCGGGTGGCTTTGCGATCAATATCATTACCCGGGACATCGACGGCTTTATTGATAACAGCACAGTTGTCACGCCAGTATTGCAAAATGGCGGAGCGCTGAACGTTCAGGCTCTCGATCTATCGTCGTCAGTTGCGGCATGGGGTTTCGGGGCCGCGGTGGCCTATGCGGATGCTTTCGGGAATCCGTCTTCAAACACGGTCGGAGTTGCGATTGGCATTGGCATCGGACTCAACGATGTTCGCCAAACTCTGGATGCCCGGATCAAGAACACCACGGTTGATGTAAAAGGGTCACCGACCGTTGAAGCGCGTGCTTCAACCAATGCTCTGTCTGTTGGTGTCGGAATCGCGATTGGACTTGCCTTTGGCAAGGGAGGTACAGCCGCGGTCACGGGCGCCGGTTCAGCCGCGGTTAATCGTGTCATCAACACAAGTACCGCGTCAATTCAGAGGGGGAGCGCGAGAACCGAAACCGTTGCTGCAACCGGTACGGTCACGGTCAAGGCGATCGAAGAATCGAACCTGACAGCCGTTGCCGCCGCGCTTGGGGTCTCGGCAGCCAGTGGCAAAGGGGCGTTTGCCTTATCCGTCGGTGCGTCCGTTACAATCAACGAGTTGGGAGAGCTTGGAGGCAGCGACAAGCGAGCCGGTGTTGAGGCCTTCATCTCGGGAATGCCGGTGACGGGTGGTACGGGGATCAATGTTCTTGCAACAGCGTCCAGTGAACTGACTGGCGTAGCCATTTCGGTAGCTGCATCTGGCGCAAAATCGTCCAATGGAACCGCCGTTACACTGACTGGTGCTGGTGCCGGCGTTTACAACACCGTTCGAATGGATATTGAAGCCGAAGTTCGTGATGATGCTGCGCTTCAGACGACAGATGCCAGTGCGCCTGTAACCGTGCGTGCTCGTGATTGGATAGAAACGGATGCGGATGCCGGTGGATTGGCATTCGCGATCGCATTGACCGGCAATGGTGGTTCGGGATCGCTCGCAGTTGGCGCAGGGGTTGCCGAAACCAATTTCGATGCAACGGTCATTGCGTTGGTTGACAATTCGACGGTTCATTCGACGGGGGACATCACGGTCGAGGCAGTATCGACCACCGAAGATAACCCGGGCTCTGACGACAAATATGATACAGTTGCATTCTCGGGCGCGCTTGGCGTCGCCAAGGGGTCGGCCTTGTCCGGTGGACTGGCTTTCGCAGGTGCTTTTGCGACCGCAAAGATTGACGTACGTATTAGCGCAAAGATCACCAACTCCACTGCAGTGCGCGACAACAATGGCGATAACGTCGATGATGTTGCGATACATTCTGACGGCGCAGTGAATCTGATCGCCAAAGATCAAGGACGTGTTCGAACGGATGGCGGCGGTGTCGCAATCTTCGCCGCTGTCGGAGCGGGGGGTGGTAACAGCGCCTCTTTGGGCTTCGCCGTTGGCTGGTCTCTCAGTCGGACCGATGTTGGCTATGGTTCGGGGCATTCAACGACTGCGTCCATTGAGGGGTCCAACGTTGTGGGCGATAGCGTTTCGCTGACGTCCGAGTCCGAGTTCTATGCTGATACACTTTCAATTGGCGGGGCACTTGGTGTTGGCGGCTTTGGCAATTCCTCCGTTGCGTTTGCTTTCGGCGGTGCCGGTGCCGTCTCGATCAACCGATCCAAGATAAACACGACAGCCCAAATCACCGGTAGCGGAACGATTTCTGCGACATCGGGGACTGCAAGCATTACTGCGCGAGATATGTCTCGTATGAATGCTGACGCCGGCGGAGTGGCGATTGCGATTGCGGTTGCAACGCAGAGTGGTGGGGGCGCGGGCGCAATTTCGATTGGCGTCGGTGTCGCTGAGAATACAGTTGAGAACAATACGACAGCCAAGATCAGCGCCGCAACTGTCACTGCTTCGGGAGATGTTTCCGTTGTTGCGCAGGCAGGAAAGAGCGATCAGACACGCTTTAAAGCGTGGTCTTTGGCCGGAGCGGGATCGGGTGGCGTTTCGACCAGTGAAGGTGTGTTTACGGGTGCTTTCGCCGGTGCTTTCGCGGTTTCGAACAACGTCGTCACACAGAATACGTCAGCAAGCATTGTGAGTGCTGCCAACGTAACAAGCACGGGCGGAGCGGTGAACGTTCTGTCGAGAGACTACACTAGCCTGGATACGGATGCCGGTGGATATGGTGTAAGCTTGGCCTTGGCTCTGAGTGGCGCAAGCCTGGCAACCGTCGGCGCTTCGATTGGTGCTGCGTTTGCCAAAAACGATCTGGGTGGTCTGAACACTGCCAACATAGACGGCTCTGAAGTCGAAGGGAGTTCGGGGGTCACCGTTGATGCTCTGACAACCGGCCAAGAAACCAAGTCCAAAACCATCGGAACCAACGCCAACTCAGCAACTCTTGATACGTTGCAAAGCTCCGGTCACGGTTTCAAAACTGGCGATCAAGTTGTCTACCGACAGGCCGACGGGCAGGCCGCCATCGGCGGCTTGGTCGACGGCGAAAAATACATCGTTTACAAGAACGGCGATAACTCTATCAAACTTCTGAAAACGGTGCCGGGTGGTGTCGTGTTTGAGAACGAGACATCACCGGCAACACAGGATGTCGTGTTCAACTCCGAAAAGAACACGATCAAGGCCAAGAACAGCAGTGGCGGGATTGACGGGTTCTTTGATGATCTGACGGTGGGCAGCCGTGTGCGCCTGTCCGGTGGAACAACCGGGACGTATCTGGTCACAGACATTAGTGACGATGGATCAGAGATCACCGTCTCCGCGTCCACGCCGGTTTTGGCCGACGCTACGATAACGACCAAGGTGTTTTTCCGCGATGCAAATATCGTGGACATAACTGACGGAGCGACTTCAGCTGCTCATAAGTTGGTTGTTATTGAAAAGACCAATGCCAAAGCGCTTGGTTTGGCGGTTGCAATTGCGGGTAGTAGCCAGTCCACGTTCGCACTTGGAATTTCTGGCGCCGGGTCTGAGGCCCGGAACCTCTCTGACATGCAGACAGAGTCTTTCATTCGCGGTGGTCGCAGCGCCGCGCCTGGCGTTGATGTCGAGGCGGTATCCGGGTCGGTTACAGTTTCCGCAACGGAAGAAGGCATTCACCTGACGGATTCGGGTGGATATTCGATTGCTGCAGGGATCTCTTTGGATGGTGCAGGGATCGGCGTTGCCGTCGGTGGTTCCGTTTCTGAAAACAAGATCGGCGACAGTTCCACCGAGCGTGAGTTTACGGCAGCTAACCTGTCCAGTGACAACTATTCACTCAATGTATCTGACCACGGATTGAACACCGGCGACAGGGTGAGGTTCACAAATCTGGATCTGGCAAGCAACAAAGCGGATCTTGGTGGACTTGACTCCGGGCAGGATTATTACGCCATTCGTGTCAACGACAATACGGTCAAGCTGGCGCGGTCTAAGTCCGACGCAGAACTTGGTTCTCTGAACGACAACAGCAACGCGATTTTGCTGTCAGACACCGGCATTGACGGGTCTACGAAATATGCCTTGGAAACAGGTGGTTCTGTCATCCGGGCATTTATCGAAGATGCGGATGTTACCGCAAATCAAGACGTAAGTGTTGCGGCCAAAAATGCGATGGGCGTGGATTCCTTTACGCTGGTTGGCGGGCTGGGCGGCTCAGGTGGCTCCGGGTTTGCACTTGGCTTAACCTTTGTTGGGGCCGGTTCGCTGAACACGGTTGCTGTAGATGCTCTGGCTGCTATCGGCGGTGGTTCGAACGTGATTGCGACCTCTGGCGCAGTAACTGTTTCAGCCGAGGACGACAGTACAATTGTGTCAGATTCCGGCGGCTTTGCCATCAGCGTGGGTATCGCGACGGGTGGTGTAGGGGTTGGTATCTCCGTTGGGTTCGCTCTCAGTGAAAACACTGTTGGGAACCACACCGTTGCGGTTGTCGAAAATGCCGTCGTTTCTGCTGGAACAGATGTGAATGTGACCGCGGATTCTGCCAGCGATATCAAGTCGTTCTCGTTTGGTGGCGCGGGTGCACTTGCGGTTGGCTCTGATGGTGGCGGTGGCGTGGCTGGAGCCGGGGCTGGCTCTGCCAACACTGTGACGAGTGTGGTAACGGCTCAGATCGATAACGCGCAAACAGACGGCAGTTCCGGACATGCAATTACAGCCGGGCAAAACATCACGGTTTCCGCTCAGGACCAAAGCCGTATCGAAAGCAAGGCGCATGGTGGCGCCGTCGCGGCCGGGTTTGGCAAAGTCGGTGTCGCCGTCGCGATTGCCGGGGTGAACTCGGACAACATCATCAAAAACAGGGTGTCGGCCGAAGTTCTGGACAGTACGCTCGACGCGTCGTCAGGCCAGATTACAGTTTCAGCGTCGACGCCGTCTGGGATGTTCATCGACAGCGAGGCGATTGCGGTGTCGGTCGGCGTTGCTGCTGGTAAAGGAGGCGTGAGTTTCTCTGGCGGCGGTGCGTATGCCGACAACGAAGTCGCAAACTCTGTGGTGTCCCGCATTGTAAACACAAGCTCCGCATCTACGGGTGGTATCCTTGGTAATGCTGCGGCGGATATTCTGGCATCCAGTGGCATCGCGGTTACAGCGCGTGATGAAAGCACGATCACGTCAGATACGGATTCGATCGCAGTGGCAGCTGCTGGAGGTAAGTTTGGCTTCTCAGCAAGCGTCGGGCTGACCGAGAACATCAATGACATTAAAACGTCTGTGACATCGTATTTTGAAGGCGATGCCAGGGTCACCTTAGGTGGAATGGAAGTAACTGCCGACGGCGCGGGCTTCATCTATACCAAAGGTTTGGCAACGTCGGTTGCGGTTGCTGTGGCGTTGTTCGGTGGCGGGGTTGCCGTAGCGGGTGCCAAGGCGACAGCAACTGTTGCGGGCTCGGTGCAGGCAACTATTGCGGCGAACTCGCGGATTGATCTGGATCACGCGTCCAGCGGTGACCTAACCGTTGCGGCGTTCACATCTGCTGAAGTCGAAGCCCGATCGACGGGTGTTTCAGTCGCGGCGGGAACGCTGGCTGCGGTGGCGGTTGGCACGAGCAAGGCCGAAAGCACGTTGACGCGCACGGTAAACGCAAGCATGGCAGGCGTTGTGCTTGATGCGTCAGATGTCACCGTGTCTGGCGAGCTTGATGGAACATTGAAGACGAAGAGTTTTGCGTTGGCCGGCGGTTTGGCGCTTTTGTCGGTTAATGTTGCGGGTTCGGATGCGATTACAACCGCCACTCCAACTGTTACTGCAGATTTGTCAGGCCAAGTCGGCAGCGATTTGGCACCGATTGACGGCAACGTAATCGTGCGAGCAGGGTCGATTTTGGCCGCGAATGCTGAAAGCTTTGGTGGCGCTTTCACGTTGTTGGGTGTCTCAGTGTCGTCATCGACCGCAAAAATCACCCAATCCCCGACAATACGCGCGTCAATTGGCGGAACGAGTTCGAAAAAAGCCACGATTGATGCAACCGGTGGCGTTGTGCTTGCTGGCCTCAGCAACTGGCGCCAGGATGGGCTGAACTTCGCTCAGGCCGAAGTGAAGAGCGAAGCGGTTTCGGACGCACCGTCAGGTGGGTTGTTTGCGTTCAATCCGTTGGGGGGAGACGATCCAGACGGAGCCGTTGCTACCGTGAGTGTCACTCCGACCGTTGACGCTGATCTCGAAGAACATGCAGATATTGATGTAAGCGGAGATCTTGATGTTCTGGCGCTGTCTGCAGCCAACATTAAATCGGATGCGGAAAGCGACGTTGTTGCCTTGATTGGTGTTGGTGACGCCGTCTCTGAAGCTGTGGCCAGCGGGAGCATGACAGCGCAGGTGTCTGCTACTGATGTTTTGGTTGGCTCGGATCTTCGCGTGATCGGCGGTGCGACCCACAAAGCAAACGCCGTGGCCGATGCTTTTGCTCTTTCTTTGGGAACCACGCGCGGCAAGGCAAATGGATACACGCGTCCGACAATCACAGCTAAGCTTGGTGGCACGGCAGATGTCGATGTTGACGGGGACGTAGCTCTCCTTTCAATTGCCGAAGAGACCGCGACAGCAGATGCCAAGAGTTGGGGTATCGCGTCGAAGGAGCCTCAAGACTACGAGGATGAAGCCAATCACAACGCGGGCCTGGATGCAGGCGCGCAGCTCAATGTCGGCGGGTCAGCCATTGTAGCGACCCCAAACAAATTGGACGTGCTGCCATTCCTCACGTCAGACAATAATCTCAATACCACCCCAACAACCATCGACGCTGTCATAACGCGGATGGAAACGATTATCACCAATACAGGCCCCGAGTTGTCGACGCCTGCTGCTCTTACCGTTCAAGACGGGCAGACTGCAGTTCGGGACTTTGCTTCGGACGTGACCGACACGGATGGTGACACTGATTTCGTCTATTCGGTGACGGGTGGTGCAGATGCTGGTGCCTTTGAGTTCGTAGGATCAACCCTGACGCTGCTGACCCCGGCCGACCTGAACAATCCCGGTGATGCCGGAAATACAGGCGTCTATGACGTGACAGTCTCGGTTGCCGATTTGAATGGTGGCATCGTTGAAAAAACACTGACGGTATCAATTGTATCGACAACCGCGCTTCTGGACGGAGAGATTGGTTTCGTTTCGTCGGTTGTCCTGACGGACGAAGAATTGCAGACAATTGCTGCCGCTGCCAAGGATCGCTGGCGGAACTCAGGACTGTCGGCTGAGCAAGAATTGCTGCTGGACGGCATGGATGTTCAGGTCGTTGATCAGCCGGGCCAAATATTGGCGCTGGCGTCCCAACAGCGTATTCAGGTGGACCCGACAGCTGCATCGGCCGGATGGTTCATCGATCTGACACCGGATGAGGATGAAGAGTACGAAGGCAGCGGCAATGAGCTGACGGCATCTGTCGGTCTGCCAAAGTCTCGCATCGATTTGTTGACCGTGCTTATGCATGAGATGGGGCACGTGCTTGGTCTTGAGCATAGCGAAGGCGATGATCTGATGGGCGAAGGCATTGCTCGAGGTGAGCGTTTGTTGCCTGCGATCGGCCTCGCCGCAGGCGCGGTGTCCAACCCCAATGAAATTCATACCGCGGTGGCCAATGTTGCGTTCCAGGGTGCGGGCGGTTCGACTGTTATTGGCGGCGAGGAAGACAAGAGTGATCAGGCGGCTTCGATTGGCCTGTCGATGATCAAGGAACTTAACGCCGTTTCCCAATCCAACGTGAATTTGAGCTTCGGTGCAGGATCGCTGTTGTCGGTTGGAGAGCAGAACGCCAATGGAGATCTGTATATCGGCGTACTGAACCGTCATACTGCGCGCGCCGAAGGCGGCGGTGTCAGCATCGGCGTCGCGTCTGTTGGTGTCATTGATGCAAACGCGCGTGTTGGCGGCACGGTCAACATCAGTTTCGACGGAACGATCTCTTATCCCAAGGGGCTGACGCTCGAAGTGGCGAACGTTGGCTCGGCAAGCGCCAAGGGCGCTGCCTTGACAGTCGGCGGCATTGCCGGATTTGGTGTCAGCAGCAACGCGGTGGTCAATCCGACGGTAAACGTTTTTGTTAACAACAACTCGGTGATCACAACTGGCGGTGACTTCACTCTCAGAACCCTTTCAACGGCCAACGCCACAGCAGTTTCCACAGGCATTGCAGGCTCTTATGCCGCCTCTATTGGCGTCGCTCTGGCGAATGCAGAAGTTGCGCCGACGATTACAACCTATGTCGGTGAAAACGCGAGGATCAATGCCGCAGGCAACATCACGATCGAAACGCTGCACAATGTGGGTCGTGACTTTACGCCGAATGGCGGGGGTGCATATGCGACAGCGGAAAGTTCGTCCGGCGCACTGTTCGGTGCAGGATCCGGTGCTGACGCCGATGCGCGGGCTGCGGCTGTTGTAAGCGCGGAAATCCGAAGCGGGGCGATACTGGATGCTGGTGGCAACATCGTTGTTCGTGCGGTGTCCGATAATACCGCTGAGGCGGATGCTTTTGGTCTTGCCATTGGCGGTGTCGCAATTGGAGCGTCCTTGGCTGACGCGCGCTCAGAAGGGATCACGACTGCATCAGTGGACGGGACATTGCTGGCGGGTGGCAATGCTACGGTTGAAGCAATTTCCCTTGATACGGCTCGAACTGATGTAACGGCTGCTGCAGGCGGCATCGTTTCCGGTTCGGGCGCCGATGGGGACGCACGCGCGACGCCAACAACCTCGGCCTACATTGCGGCGAACCGGACTGCCAACGTCACAGGAGCCCTTACAGTTTCGGCCAATGCGACGCCACAAGCTCTGTCCGATGTGGGTGGGTTTGCGATTGGTGGCGTGACTGTTGGCGTTCAAAAGTCCTACGCTCGCACCGGTGCAAACGTGGATGCATTTGTAGGCTCAGGTGCACAACTGACAGTTGGGAGCCTGAACGTACAAGGGATCCTGTCCAAGCCGACGTCGGGTCGTTCCGCTCAGGCATTTGCATCGGGTGTCGCTGGGGGTCTTGTTGGAATCAACGGAACCAATGTCGATACTCTGACGGACAGTGTTGTCGATGCCTACATTTCTGACAATGTGCAGATCGGGTCCGCCGGTGGTGTAAACGTAAGTGCTTTCAGCACGTCTACGTCGTTTGCCGAAGCAACCGGTATTGCAATTGGTCTGTTGGCGGCCGGGGCGAACCCGGCAGATGCTGTCTCTTCGATCACCACAAACGCCAGCATTGCCACGGGTGTCGTCATCAATGCCGGCGGCGCACTTGCCGTGGAGGCGACCGCATCCGATGAAGTTCGCGCAAGAGCACGGTCGGGTTCCGGCGGGATCATCGCAGGAGCTGCAGCTGACGCCGAAACACGGAGTACCGGACAGACAAGAGCAACTCTGTCGGCTGCCTCTGTTGTGGCAGGCGGCTTGACGTTGCGGTCGACACATGACGCGGACTTTGACGGACAAGCGGATTCCACAAGTGCAGCGCTCGCCGGTAAATCAGGCGCCTACGCGACGAACACGTCAAACACGACCGTCGCAACAACTGTGGCCGCCAATACGATTGTTCTTAGTACGGGCGACATCGTCATCGAAGCGATCAACCGAAGTGACAAAAATCAAATCGGTGGAGGATACAACGTTCAGTCCGGGTCTGGAGGCGTCATCGATCTGCCGGCAACGCGCAGCACCTCGACGGTTTTGAAAGACACCGAAGTTGTGATCGGCGCGGGTGCCGTTCTGACCCTTGCCGGGTCCTCGGTTGCACCGGGATCAGTCCGTATCGCGTCCACCAATGCCGTAACTGCCCGGGATCGGGCCAAGTTGGATTCAGGTGGCGCAATTGCCATCGCCAAGGCCACATCAGTTGTCCAGGCGGGCACCACCGCAGACGCAATGGATGCAGATATCACAATCGGTGCGGGTGCACTGATTGACTCGACCGGAAATGTCATCATCGCAGCACATACGACCACGGATGTGTCCAGCTCGGCGAACTCGAAAACCTACGGCCTTGCTGGCGCTGCACAAGGCGCTTCTGTATCTCGGGTTGAAGCGGATCATCTGATCACCGTGAATGGCGAAGTGCGCTCTGATGAGAAGGTAACTGTCAGTGCGGGGCGGAGTGCCAGTGGAACGGCAAATTCGCTGATTGCCACTGCGCGCACAGATCTTTGGAACAAGACAGCATTCCCCGTTCAAACCGATCCGGATGCCGACGCATACACAAACACAGTCAACAAGGTGTTGGTCAGCGGAACCGGTGCGCTTCGCAGCGTCGGAGACGTCGAAGTCGAAGCAGTCGCCGGAACCTTGAACCCGTTTGGCCAAGGCGTTGGCAAAGACCTGTATCGGCAGCTCGGTGAAGACATCGTGAACGGTCTTGGTTCGTTGGTCGGAGCCGAGGAAGTGTCCTTTGATATCAAGGATGGATCGTCGAACAAGAGCAGTGTTGCCGAGGTGCAGAACGATGGTGTTCTCGCAGCAGGTATTCAGAATACGCAATTTATCACGATCGACGAATTCGTAGGCATCCCGACTAACTCGGGTTTCCAGCCTCCCAAAACGTTCGATCCTTCTTCTGCTATCGATTTTGATACCAATACAATCACCTTTGCAGGCGGGGTTCCGAACGGCGTAACCGAAGGGGCCGAAGTCGTTTACCGAACCAACGGAGGCGATCCGCTGGAAACAACCAGTCAGGGGTTCCTGGTAGATGGTAGCGTCTATTTCGCAGTCAATGTCGATACAGTTGCAGGTACGCTGCAACTCGCAAAGGAAAACTCCGACCCGTCAGTGAGTACGCCTGAGGTTCTGGATCTGATCAGCACCGGTTTCACAGGAAACTCCCATTCCGTTGGCCTCTTTACGCTTCAGAATGGCGATCCTTATCCCTTCCAGATCGCAAATGATCCGAACAGCGGTCTGCCGTTGATTTCAGAGGGTGTCGATATCCCAAGGCTGGAACGTCAGAATGTGGGCGCCAATCTGGCCGCGCGCGTGGCGGAACTGAGAAGCCAATTGACGTCCAATGCCGGAGATCCAGTTGTATCGGCAAGTCTTGAGCAGCAGATCTCCAACCTTGAGCGGCAGGCACAGAGCTTGGGGCTCTTGGGATCAGATGGTGCAATCCTTGAAGGATTGGATGTCGCCGTAATTGTGATCGACTCGATTACTGCACGAGTTGGCAACGTGGTTGTAAAAGCCGATGAGTTCTATGGCAGTGGTAATATATCTGCGCCAGGTGACGCCGAGATCAGCGTTGTCAACGACAGCCCGTACTATCTGCAGATCGGAGATCTGACAATTCCGACGGAGGAGGGCGGTAAGCTCTTCTTCAATGGCGTAAGCGTAACATCGAACGCCGAGATCAATCAGATTAACAACAGTCGCACTGCGTCTTTCGGTACCATCGAGACTGATGCAACGTCAGCAACGCCAAGTATCTCGGTCATTTCGACATTTGAGCCTGCCTTTGCGGCGCAGTCAGAATTCGCGAATGCCTTGCCTCCGTCGATCAATATCGCCGGAACGATTGATGTCCTGACGGGTGACTTGTTCCTGACCAACCTTGAAGGGAGCATCTATGTCACTGGCGAGTTGATTGCCGCGAACATCGATATCAACGCCGGACAGGACTTTGTCTTGACTGAAACCGGTGTCACTCATATCGGCGGCGATCCACGCGGCCAGTGGTTCACCGAATGGAACGCGGCTGAAACTGACGCTTTGGGCGATCTGTCCGCGAACCGCGCTGTCAACGTTGCCACGCCGACGGTTTCCGGCACCAAATCCGGTGGTTCGATTTCGGCAGGCGGCAACGTTTTCATCAATGCCGAGTTCCTGAACATCAACGGAACAATTCAAAGCGGTCGCCCGGATCGGACATTGACGCTTGGAACATCGCTCAATGCTACAATTGCTTCCGCGCAAAGTACTTATGACTCTGCCGCCAATAAAGCCCGGTTCCGCTATACCGATCTCGTTCTGGAACCGACTTTGGACGAAGATGGTGTTCTGCGACTGGATGCAGGGTCGCTTGTCGACGACACAACCATCACGGCGGTTTGGGATGCACAGGAGCGCGAGATTGTCGTAAACAACGTCGCTCTTTCAGGTGGCTACATCTCTCTCTTTGGTCATATGCTTTCCACAGGGGACAGCAACGGCGCAAACAATCAGGGAACTATTCGAGCGGTTGACGGCTTTGGTCGCATTTCAATTGATAACCAAACCAACTACGCCATGCGTCTCAACAACCTTGATACTGGTGGCGCGGACGGTATCGAGGGTGAGATTGTCATTCAGGATGTTTCCAAGCTTGACGCCGGCGGGGCTCCGACGAAGACGACCTTTACCCGCATAGGCAACACGATCTTTAAGCGGGTCGAAGCTGACGGACACACCACGACGACACAGACCAGTGGTCGCAGTACGACGTATGATATTTCCGATGGTCAGATCTATCGTTGGAACCGAGGCCAGGATCGCACCGTGACGACCACGAAGTCCTGGGAGCGTTCGACTTACCTGGGATTCATCAATACACCTCCCAGCGGAAATCCTGACAACATCTCGGTGTCACCGTCTGACCCGAGACCGCTGTCACCTGACGGCGAGATCGTTGCGACGATAGCCGATATTCGGTCGAACGATTCACGTGGCGATGACCTGACGGCTGTGCCTGCAGGATATGAGTTCGGCTACACGGCAAGCGTGGATTCACCCGAGCGTCAGATTGGTAACTATACGACCAAGAAAACAACCGGCTGGTGGGTCTTCTCGAAAACCACATACACGTACTACTTCGTGTTCCAGAGCGGATATTCGGACTACTTCCGGCATTCTGTGAAAGCCGACTATGACGTTAACATCGAGTTCTCCGGCTACGAGACTGGTGACATCAATGTAACTTCGGGCGGCGATATTCGCATCGCGTCGAACATTACCAATGCAAGCGGGGATGTATCGCTTACATCCACTGCGGGTGAAATCGAACAGATCAACGAAGCCGCACTCATCACTGCCCGTAACCTGACGACGAACGCTGCAAATGGCGTTGGAAACGAGCGTCCGCTCAATGTGTCGTTCACCGGGTCGACGCTATCAGCAACTGTTGGAAGCGGGGACATCAACTTTGTTTCGAATACAAAGGTCGATGTCGAAAGAGCCGTTGCATCCAACGGAGATGTTTTCATCACGGCAGAGGGAGATGTGAATTTCATTGGAAACGAGTCTTTGGGCAACGTCGTTAAGGGTGGACGTGTCGAGATCGTTTCAAACTCGGGCCGCATCGGTACGGTGGGGAACCGATTGCTGATCGATACCGGTGAAGATTTCCAGGCGGATGACGGCCTTGTCGCGATTGCCTCGGGTGGTGTTCACGTCGAAGAAATTGACGGTGATCTTGGCCTTATCACTGTGCGGGCGGGCGGCGATGTCACAATCGTGTCGGATGGCGGTATCCGCGACCAAAACTCGGCTCAGCAGCGCGATGAAAGGGCGATTTCGACCCTGACAGACCTCTGGAATGATATGGACTTGTTGGATGTGGTCGCCGACGAATTCTCGGTTTCCGGTCAAAACACCATCATCGCTTATGAAGCCAGCAAGAACTTTGCCTATTCACGTTACTGGAGCGAAGCTCGGAATCTGCGGCAGGCTCAGGCCAGCTATGAGTTTGCAGTCGCAGACATCCAGGGAGACACGGTTGACCTTGGTCTGGAGCATAACCTGTCCAGCGGTGAAGCTGTACGCGTTGCTTTGTCTGGTGGCGAAGGAACCGTCGGCCTGAACGCTGACACAGTTTACTACGTGGTTGTTCAGAACGATACGACGATTGGATTCGCGTCCACGCGAAGTGCTGCCTTGTCAGGCACCGCTGATGTAGCGCTGGCACCTTCGGGTACTGACGCTGTCACCAAGTTCCGCATGGGCGTTGGTTTGTTCACGCCTGCTCCTGAAACACTGGATACAAGTGCTGAACAGATTGACCTGGGCTATGAACATGGGTTTGTGACGGGCGAAGCGGTAACTTATCGTCTTGCATCTGGTCCGGCTGGGGTGTCTGGGGTTCAGGATGGGACAGATTACTATGTCCATGTTGTAAACAGCACCACAATTTCGCTGGCCGATACCCGTGCCGATGCACTTGCCGGAACGAACCTGGTTGACCTTGGAACAAACGCGCGCCGTTCGATCGATATTACGAACGTGTCCGCCGCCATCGACAACGCGGAGTTCACGCCTTACGCGATCAGCGAAGCGAACGTTTTGGGCGACGGTGAAACCTTTGTCTTTGCCGGCGGCCACAAGCTGCAGGACGGGGACCGCCTGCGTTATGATGATGTCGCGGGCTCATCACCGGTTGGTGACCTTTCCGACGCGACCACATATTACGTTCACGTGATTGACGACGTTTCCTTTAAGTTGACAGCGTCTCGCGCCGATGCTCTGAACGGAAACAATTTCGTGGCTGCTGTCACAACCGCTGTTGACGATCCGACGACGACCGGTGGAACACTTACCAGAATTGACAGCACTCTTTCCTTCTCCTCGGCACACCAGCTCCTGAGTGGTGACGCCGTGATCTATAGTGGAGGAGGGGCTCCCGACTTCGGGCTTGTTGAGGGTGAAACGTACTACGTTCATCGCGTGACGGACCAGATAATCAAGTTGGCAACATCCAGCGACGATGCCGTTGCAGGTATTGGATTTATCGCTCTCGATTCTTCGGGACTAACACCATCTGGTTCTCCACAGTTCACAATCCTAAGCGAGCATCAGATCGCCCGGTACTCGACCGATGTGTTTGACCAGGGAAGTTACGAGTTCAGCGCAGACAAGGTGCAGCAACTTCTGGATGCGGGGCTGACCACAGCTGAGATTGACGCTCTTGAAGCTCAGGAAGCGTCTGAATTGGCCGATATCGAGACGGAATTGGCCTTGTCCGCAGATGATCAACTCTACAATCCAGATTACTCTTTCGTATTGGCGTCAAACGATCCGCTGCGGCAGAACCTTACGGAAGGCGCAACGTGGACGGATAGTGAGCTCAAGAACTCGATCACTAAATCCATCGTCCTCAAGACGGTAACTGACACTACAGCTGCAGAAGAAGAACCCAATGTCATCGGACAATCGATTTCTCTGGTTGCTCAAGACGGCAATGTCGGCATCAGCGAAGGTGAAGTTGTAATTGACCTGACGAACATTGGAACAATCAGCGAGGCGGGTAAAATTGCTTTGGCGTCCGCTGAACGCGACGACCTGACGTTCCTGGACATCAACGGCAACGAGTTGAGCAATGACTCGGTGGTTCCTGCCGTGACACTCGTCGTCAGTTTGAGAGAAGATGTCGACATTGAACTCAAAGGAGGCACTGTCACTGTCGATGCGACTGACAAGGTCTTCTTGGGCTCCGAAGTCGACATCAATGTAGAGTCGGTGGTTGCAGGCGAAGCGTTGCGGATCAAAGGCGATGGCGCAATTTATGCTGTGGGCACAGGGCTGGTCCAAGGCGATGGAATTATCCTGGAAGCGGCTGACGGGAACAATATTGGTACCGTAAGCGATGCCCTCAAAACCAATTTGGTTGGAACCGGCCTGCTTACGGCGAGAGCCGACAATATCTGGTTGACGGAAACCACCGGTGATATGCGGTTGGATTTTGTTTTTGCTAAGAACAGCGCCACTTTGACGGCTCTGTCGGGCAGCATCCTGGACGGGTTGGATGATGCGGTGCTCAACATACAGACACCGGTTTTGCATCTTTCCGCGAGTGATCGGATTGGCGCGCAAAACGGCGCCGCGGACGGTTTCCTGGAGACACTGGTCAGTGATTCACTGTCGGCTACTGCGGGTAGCCACATCAGTATTGCGAACCTGACTGAGGCGCAGCTGCTTGATCAAATCACGTCAGAGACCGGAAATGTGAACTTGGTCGTCACCGGGAACGCACGGCTTGGCTTGATTACAGCGATGTTCGGCGTGGTAACGGTGTCGGCGTCCGGTGCGATTATTGACGTAAATGGCAGTCTGTCGAACATCGATGCGTCCGGGGCAGCTTTGCATGCCACTCATATCGGTGAGAACAGCAACGCGTTGAACACTCAGCTCGGGAACCTCGAAGCAGAAGCCCGGACTGGAGGTATTTGGATAGCGAATGTTGGGAATCTGCGGATTGGTGGTTCTTCGGCAATCTTGAATGGCTTGTTGGCAGTTGAAGAAGTGGACGTTGCTTCCATTGGAAACATCACTGTGGACGAAACGGTTGAGGTGACAGGAACAGATGCTCCGATCCTCCTGCATGCTTCTGGGACACTGGCACTGTCTGCGCTGTCGCGCATCTTGACAGTTGAAGGTGGTATCGACCTAGAAGCCGGTTTGGATATCGCCGTTGGAGCAGGTGCTCTGGTTACCGTAAATAACGGTGCACGTGGGGTTCGAATGACGGCTGACGCGCAGCGAAATCAGGTAGGTTATCCGACAAGCGACGGTCAGGGCGCTATTTCGATGGTTGACGGTAGCGTTGTTGATGCCGCGGCCGGTTTGATCGAAGTACTGGCCCCACAGAATGTGACCGTCTCACTGTTGCGAACAACAGGTGATGTGTCCGTTGTATCTGACACGGGATCCATTTTGGATGCTGATGTGGATGGCGGTACAGATATCGAAGCAACCAATCTCACTCTTTCAGCGGGTAACTCCATCGGGACGGCAGCGAATCCACTGGAAATCGATTCCAACACAGGAAGCGCCTACCTCAATTTGATTGAGGCAACCAACAACGTCTATCTGGTCGAAGTTTCGGGGCCATTGCGCCCGGGGACGGTAACAGCTCAAAATGGAGTTGCGTCGGTTCAGGTCCGCGACAATGCGGGGACTGGCGACGATCTGCTTCTGGACCCGGCGACCCGGATTCAAGCCGGAACGGACATATTTGTTGTTGCTGGTGATGATCTTGCACTTGCGGATGGCGGACGTCTTGATGCTGGTGTCTCGGTTTTCGTTGGCGCTGACCTTCCGTCCGAAGATGCAGATCCGGGCAATGGTGCTACGGTTCTATTGGCAGGCTCCATTGCTGCGCCGGTGATCAGTGTACAAACAGGTGACGACGAGGACTCGATCACTCTCGATAGTCCAGAGTTCACTGGCGCGGCGACTGTGTATGGCGGGGCTTCGAACGATGTGATCACAGTGTTGCGTCTGCAAACCCAGCAAACAGGTGACAGCCTGCGTGTCGAAGGTCAGGCGGGAGACGACGAAGTATTTGTGACCATCTCTGATCAGGGGTCGAACTACCTGATCGATGTCGTCAGCGATGGGGTTGCCACAAGCGATCTGTTGACAATCTATGGTCTTGATCTGGTGGACGCGGGCGACAACTTCTTGTTGCGCGCAGCCGAAGACACCGTACCCAACGGCACCGCTTTTGCAGCGGCGCTTCGCGCAAATGATAATGTTGAACGGGTTAACTACGGTAAAGCGCTTGACCACCTGGTTCTGGAAACCCTGGACGGTGATGACACCGTCACGGTGGATGATAACTGGACGGAAACAACCATCCGTCTGGGCGAGGGTTCTGATACTTCGCAGGTGGGGCAAATCTTCAAGAGCGAACGCGACGCTGCAGCCAATGTTGCTGCTACGGACGAATTTGAAACCATTGCAACGACGCGCGGCTTTTTGTCCAACGGAATAAGCTTTGCAACCGTAATTGAAGGCGAGAAGGGAGAAGATGTTTTTGTCGTCTTCCGGAATACCGCTGAACTGACGCTTCGCGGTGGTGACGATGATGATCTGTTCGTCGTGCGGTCATTTGCTGAAGAAGGGTCCTTTGAATCGGATGTGGATGCCGGCGAAGGATTTGACACGGTTGAATATGTGTCGAATGCCACCGTGAATGTGAACGGCGGTGCCGGCATAGACACGTTGCGATTGATTGGGACCGAGTTCAGCGATGAATACCTGATCACGGCGACCAAGGTCACAGGTGCTGGTCGCGAAATTACTTATGACGAAATTGAAATTCTCGAAGTGGATGGCGCAGAGGGCGACGACACCTTCTTCGTGACGTCCACCGGAACTTCGGTGACGGAAACACGACTGTACGGCGGCCTGGGCAGCGACAACTTTGAAATCGGTGGGGACTATGCCGGTGTAGAAGGCGCTGACAAGCAGATGTTCCAAGGGGAAGGGCCGCACACGGTTGCTGCGATCCAAGGACGCCTTATTCTAGATGGATTTGGCGGAGATGGTTCAATCACCGGTTTGGGTGAACCGGTTATGTTGCCCGGTGAAACCAGCGATCTGGCGTCCACGGGGTCTGTTCTATCCTTTGATGGCAGCTTGAGTGTTGTTTTCGATGCGATGACGGTTCCGGCGAGCGAACTGTATGACTACATCAATGCAACGGACGGTGTTGACGAAATCTCTGATCTGGTTGGCTTGACGATTGAGATTTCGGCAGGTCCCGGATTGCGACGGTTCTGGCGTATTGCTGAAATCTCAGAAGACAGCGGAATTGCTTCACTGGTTCTGGAACGGCCTTCGGGTACCGAAGCGAATTCGGAATTGCCGGATGCAACCAGCAGCTATGCCATCACACGGGCGTCAGCCAACTTCTTTGTTGATGAAGCGTTTACGGTCGATCGATTGACCATCTTCGACGATGGCAATTCGCTCAACAGCACAGGCGGACTTAGAAGTGCTTCGACTTCGGACATGATCAACGTGTACGGGCTTGGCATGGGTGCGGAAGGGATCGATTACGGTTCCCTTGAAGCGGTGGAAGTTCTACTCGGCAGTGGCGACGATACCTTTGACGTCGCTACAACCCAGGACGGGTCTATTACTGCTGTCCACGGTGGCGGCGGTAACGATCAAATCACGATCACGGATCGCGGCACAACGGAACAGAAGTTTGACCGCTTTGGGCAACTGGTTGCGACGCTCGCTGCACCATTGGTGGTGTTCGGTGATACGACGGCGAGCGGTGAGCGGTATTCTGACGAAAGCACTGCAATCAACCCAGGATTTGGACGCGCGGGTGTTCAGGCTGGCAATGACACGATCGTTGCAAATGGCCCAACGGACACTCTTATCGTTTACGGCGGTGCTGGAAATGACAGCATCGTTGGCGGCATCAGCGGTGACAAGCTGGCCGGGGGCTCTGGGGACGACACGCTGGTCGGCAACGGTGGTGTTGATATCCTTTACGGGGACAATGGGATCAATCTTGATCTGGAAGCCCGTATCGCAACCATTACCTGGGAGAACGAAGGACAAACCGAAGTTGCGGGCGACGATCTGTCCCAAGCTGGTTCAGATGAACTGTTTGGCAATGTTGGTAAAGACTTCATCTTCGGCGACTTTGGTGAAATCGTCCAGGGTCCTGGTGTTGATCCACTGCTCTCAAACGATCAGGTTCAGATCGCTCGAACCCAAAATGTTGATGTATCCGGCGATGATACCGTTTTCGCGGGTAGCGATGATGACGTTGTATTCGGCGGAGGGGGCGGTGATCAGTTGGTTTCTGTTTCCGGTCAGAACATTTTCATCGGCGATGGTGGTCAAGTAGCGTTCAATCCCACTGAAACCGTCGTTCAAACTCTGGACGGTGTCATCGGTGGCAATGATACTGTGCTGGGTGGTATAAATGGAGACACCGTCCTTGGTGGCGCAGGCGGCGATCAGCTGATCACTTCTGACGGGGACGACCTGAACCTTGGTGATCTGGGTATTGTCACAATTTCTGCCTCGTCCGTTTCGGTGAGCAGTCAGCACAATGATGTTTCGGGCAACGACACCATCGTCAGCGGCAATGATCGCGATATCAATATCGGTGGTACTGGCACCGATTTCATTAGTAGCGGAGATCAAGACGACATTGATCTGGGTGATCATGGTACCGTGTTGGTAACCGCATCCGGCGTCGTAATCGAAACCGCTTTGCCGGGCATTGGCGATGGGGACGAATTGATCTCTGGCGATGGTGCGGATGTTCAGATTGGTGGCTTTGGGGCCGACACAATCTTTGGCGGTCAGGGCGATGATCTGGCACTTGGCGATGCAGCGCGTGTGCAGCTGCTCGGGAATGTACTGGTGCTTGCCGAAACAATCGAAACGACGTTTGCGTTTGATGATCGAATTTTCGGTCAGTCCGGTGATGACATTGTTGTCGGCGGTAGCGGGAATGACTCGTTGGACGGTGGTTTCGATCGTGATCTTGTTCTGGGAGACAATGTATCGCTGGATCGGCGAGGAGATCTGGGCAGTTCTGTCTGGGCTCGGTTCCGCACTCTTTCCGACGGTGAAATCTATGATCCGACGATCGCACCTGGACGCGACGGCGAAGTGAAGATCACCGAAACCAATCAAGCTGATCCGGCTTGGAGCGTACCAGGAGAGCCATCGTGGGCGACCTTCCTAGGCGAAGGTGTCGGCGGTATTGGAATTGAGTTCCTGGACGTTGATGCCGGAAACGACCAAATCGCAGGTGGTGGGCACAACGATGTCATTTTCGGGCAACTGGGCAATGATACCATTCAAGGTGATGGTAGCATTGGTGACGTTTTGGTGGATGCCTATCGAGCTGAAGACGGGACGCTCGTAGTTGTGGCCTCAAGCGAAGCATCAACTGATGGCGACGACTATATCGAGGGTAACAGCGGGTCTGACGTTATCTTTGGCAACCTTGGTCAGGACGACATCGTCGGTGGTACATCATCCCTATTTGGCATCACCGAGAGTTCGCGCCGCGGTGACGGTTCAGATCTGATCTTTGGTGGTGCTGGTACGCGAATTGGCCGCAATGATTTCGGAGATGAGACATTGCTGGCGGATGGTGCGAGCCTGTTCAACGATGATCCACTGGGTGAGATTCATGCAAGAGACGCGGACACCATCCTTGGGGACAACGGCAACATTTACAGGTTGCAAGCTGCAGATGGCACTCCGCTGAGCTTTGCATATGACAGCTATACCGGGGTTTCCGGTCTGAAAATCGCCGTTCGGGCAACCGAACTTCTTGATTACACCGCGGGTGGAGCGGACTTCGATCCGGTACGAGCTGCAGCGGATCAAGGTGCCGCAGATGAAATTCACGGTGAAGGTGGCGATGATTTTGCGTACGGCATGACCGGCAACGACATTCTGTTCGGAGACGCTCAGAATGATGACCTGATCGGTGGCTGGGGACACGACTGGATCTCTGGTGGAACAGGTCAGGATGGTGTTCTGGGCGATGACGGTCGCATTTTCACGAGCCGAAATCTGGTTGGATTGGGTGAAACTCTGTACGGAGTAGACCCGCTAACGGCAACGGATGTTTCGATCAGCATCCAAGGTCAGATCGGCGGCGTAACCATCTATGAAGACGGTGAATTGCTGAAATCAGTTAACCTGACGCCGTTCAATCCGGATGATCCAGTTGGCGACCAGCCGCTATGGGCCTCGGATCCGGATTTTGCCGACGACGTGATCTACGGTGGACTTGGCAATGACTTCTTGCACGGCGGTGCAGGAGATGATGCGATCTCAGGCGCTGAGGCGCTGCCGCTTATGGGTGCTGCAGTGAACGGAGTGCTTTATCTGAGTGGTTTCGACCTACCAGGTAATGCTGGTGGAATGTTGGGCTTTGACACGGACCCCGATCGTCCGCTCAAGTTCGCCGCATATGACCTAAATGCAGCGCAAGCGCGTATTAGTTACTCGGTTGATGGAATTGATGTGCCCTTCCTTCTGGATTTTGCTCCATTTGACGGTGGGCCACAGGGCATTCCGGTCGACGGTGAAACAGGTGCGCCAACGGATGGCGATGATCGGATCTTTGGCGATCTCGGGAATGACTGGATCGTTGGCGGAACAGGGCGTGACTACATGATGGGAGGATATGGGCTCGACCTGATTAACGCCGATGATGATCCGCGTACCAACGATGCCGAAGATACCGATGGATCATACGCTGACTGGGTGTTTGGTGGCGCAGGACGGGATATTTTGATTGCAAATCAAAAAGGTGACAGACTGTTCGACCACACAGGCAATTTCGACACCTTTATTGTGCCCTTCAATCAACAGGGCGCACCGACAATCAACCGGTTGCTTAGCCCGGCCTCCATTCAGTTTTGGTACGATCTGTCCAAGGCCTCGGGTGCGGACCAGACGCGAGCTGGGGATGAAGGTACTGATCCTGCCCGGAACGGTGAACCGGCCGGTGAAATTGGTATGGTGTTACAGCAGGATGATGACTGGCAGCGCAATACCGGTGGTCCGGACAAACCCAGACCCGGGTCAAATCCGGTAGCGATCCAGGCAACAATTTCTGAGATTCGGTTGGCCAGAAGCCTAGACCTCATCACTTTGGATCAGGGCAGCTTGCCCGACAGCATCGAAGAAACGACACGCATTCGGTCGGATGCCTTTACCGTGATGGAGGATGATGGCTCGATTGCACCTGTGTGGGAAGTATTGCCGGACGGTACGCAACTGGCTCCTGGAACATTTGCTATTGGTGCTGCTTCCACGATCAATTCTGGAAACGGAAACGGAAACGGGAACGGAAATGGGCGCAAAAAATAAGGCGCTGGGTCTCTTTGCAGGGTCGGTCTAAGCAAATGGTAGCTTTCGAGACGGATATTCCGCAGTCTTGCAATTGGATTTCTGACAAGGGCTTCATTGCATGAATCTGCCGGACCCGAATGCTACTCCGTCAACAACGGAAACGACCACACAAACAGGTAGCGGAGCGGTTGAAGTCGTTAGCTTTGCGTCTGCCTCGCCTGCATGGCAGGACCTGGGCACTAGGGACCCAGAAAAATTTGGCGACGCGTGGTTACGTCTCTTTTGTTCCGCGACACCAGAGGTTTACGCAGCCCGGTTGCTGCTGCGGCGACCAAGTGAGGGGTTGGTCCGCGTTGCTGAGTTTAATTCGTTTGAGGATGACCAGTTGTTATCCTCATCCGTCGAAGCCGCCGTTACTCGCAAATCTGGTGTAGCCCGACAGACAGACGAAGGCATGCTTGGCGCCTATCCTGTGGTTGTCGATGATCGGGTTCATGCGGTTGTTGCTGTTCTTGCCAAGAAAGGTTTGAGCAGTGAAGCATTGCTTGCTCGCGTTCGTTGGGGCGCGGGTTGGTTGCGGTCTTTTGCGCTGGAAGCTTTGCGCACGGATGACAAGCCGAGTCTCGAACGTGCCCGACTGGCCATGGAAATGCTTTCCGGGGCTTTGGATGAAGCCAAATTCGATGCGGCAGCGCGCCGGGCTGTGACGGAGATTGCCCATCTTGGGCAATGCGACCGGGCGGCGGTCGGTTTCAGGCGTTCCGGTCGAGCTCGGGTCGCGGCAATCTCGCATACCGCACAATTCGGACGGCGGATGGATCTTGTTCGCAGTGTTGCGGCTGCGATGGATGAAGCTTTGGAGCAGCAAGCCACGCTTCTTTGGCCGCTTAGCGATCCGGCCACTCCGCAGATCACTCGGGCGCAACAGGCGTTGTCCCGCGTTTCGGATGGCGCGCAGATTCTAACGATACCAGTTCTGTCCCGTGGGCGATTTCGGGGTGCCTTTACTTTTGAGCGCCAGGCTGGCGATCCATTTGATCAACCGACGATCGATTTACTTGAAGCAGCCGCTGGATTGACGGGCCCTATCTTAGAAGAACTGAGACGCAACGACAGATGGCTCATCTCAAAGGCTCTGGAAAGCTTGTTAGGGGTTTTTACAGCCTTCTTTGGAAAGGGGCATCTGGGTCTCAAACTGACTTCGGTTGTACTGCTTGGACTAGCTGTCGCCTTTAGCCAGATTACCACCACTTACCGAGTTGCCGCTGACGCGGTTCTTGAAGGGCGCACGCAAAGGGCGCTGATCGCCCCATTCGACGGGTTCGTGGCTGGCGCCGAAAAGCGGGCGGGCGATGTAGTTTCGCACGGGGAAGTCTTGGCTCGATTGGACGATCGTGATCTTGCTTTGGAACGGCTGAACTGGGTTGCAGAAAGACGGCGGGCTGAACTGGAATATGCAACCGCAGTAGGAGAGCGAAACCGGTCACGATTGAATATTCTAAGGGCCAGAATTGAACAGGCTGACGCGCAACTCGCCCTTATCGACGGCCAAATAGAGAGGGCTGAAATTCGAGCTCCGTTTGATGGTTTGATCGTCGCCGGTGATTTGAGCCAGTCCATCGGCGGGTCTGTAACTCGAGGCGACGCGCTGTTCCGCATTGCGCCAGAGGGAGAGTACCGTGTGGCGCTATGGGTGGATGAAGCCCAAATAGAAGACTTGGAAGTTGGCTCGGTCGGAGTTGTGGTTCTGGCTGCCATACCAACAGAATTCTTCCCAATTGAAGTTTCTCGGGTCACCCCAGTCGCTGAAGTGCGCGACGGGCGTAACATGTTCAGACTTGAGGCGAAGCTTGAACAAAGCTCGGACCGGATGCGACCTGGGCTGGTTGGTGTTGCAAAAGTCGATGCCGGAGAAAAGCTACTTATCTGGACGTGGACTCGTAACCTGATCGATTGGACACGACTGACATTCTGGCGTTTCTTCGGGTAACTCATTATGCGCACGATGTTTTCTCAAAACTGGTATCGTGTTGCCGAATTGGCGCCTCGCTTGCGTGGACATGTTCGAATTCATGATCATCAGTATCGTGGCGTAACCTGGCGCATAATCGAAGACCGCCAAGCGCAGCGGTTTCATCGATTGACGCCATCAGCATATTTCGTCGTTTCGATGATGGATGGTCAGCGGGTCATGAGAGAAATCTGGGACCTGACCGAAGCTCGCTTTGGTTCCGAATGCCCCACTCAGGATGAAGTGATCCATCTGTTGGCTCAGTTGCACGGCGCCGATCTGATGATCGGTCGAAACTTGCCCGACCTTGGTGAACTCGACAAGCGGGCATCCGATATCTCGAGGCGAACATTGATGTCGCGGGTCAAAAACCCGATGGCCATTCGCTTGCCGATCTTTGATCCAGACAAGTTTTTGTCGGCGACGCTTGCGTTGGTCGGTTGGCTGTTTTCCCCAATCGGAGGGTGTCTGTGGTTGCTTTTGGTCATAGCGGGAACAGTACAGGCAGTTCTCGTTTGGCCGGAGTTGACAAACAACCTCTCCGATCAGGTGCTTTCCGTTCAAAACATTGCGCTCTTGCTGTTGGTCTACCCGATCGTGAAGGCTGTGCATGAGTTGGGTCACGCCTATGCCGTAAAGAAATGGGGCGGTGAGGTTCACGAAATCGGAATAATGTTTCTTGTTTTGCTGCCTGTGCCGTATGTCGATGCATCGGCGTCACTCGGCTTCAGAGAGTGGTGGCGACGGGCCATTGTTGGCGGTGCTGGTATTCTTGTCGAAGTTGCTCTGGCAGCAGCAGCGATTTTGGTATGGGCGCAGATGGAGCCCGGACTGGCCCGGGCGGCAATGTTCAACGTGGCTCTGATTGGTTCCATTTCTACGGTTCTTTTTAATGGTAACCCTCTGCTTCGGTTCGACGGATACTACGTTTTCTGTGATCTCATCGGCATTCCAAATCTGGGTACAAGATCCAACAAGTACTTGGGGTATTTGGTGCAGCGGTATGCATTTGGCATGGACGAAGCAGAAAACCCGGCTGTCGCGAGGGGCGAGAGAACATGGTTTGTCGTCTACGCGATTTCGGCATTCATCTACCGTCTGACCGTAATGCTCGCGATTGGATTGTTTGTGGCGACGAAGTTCTTCGTTGTCGGCGTGTTGCTTGGCATTCTCGTTGTCTTCAACATGGCGCTTCTGCCTATGCTAAAGTCGCTTTGGTTTGTGATCTCAGGACGCGCTGTGTCACGACACAGAACGCGTGCAGTAACGGTCACGTTTGGTGGAGCCGCGCTTTTGGTTGCCGGCCTGTTTCTACTGCCTTTTCCTTATTTCACGGTTTCTCAAGGCGTCGTTTGGCTGCCTGAGAACAGTGCGGTCCGCGCGGGTACAGCCGGTACTGTGGCCGAAGTGATCGCGCAACCGGGCAGACCTGTAAAAGCGGGTGATCCTCTCGTTCGCTTGGAAGACCCGAGATTGGAAGCATCTCTGGAAGTTCAGGAAATCCATCTAAGAGGGTTAACGTTGCAGCTCGCGGCCGCCAGCGTGTCGGATCCTGTCTCGGCCCGAATTCTGAAAGAAGAAGTCAATCGAGTCAAAGATGAGTTGGAGCGAATGCGGGACCGGCAGGATGCCCTTGTGCTAAGAGCGCCTCGAGGTGGTGCTTGGCAACATCCACTGCCGGACGATCTGGTTGGAGCTTTTCTGGGCAGAGGTGCCGTGGTCGGGCATGTCGTGTCTGAACAGGACAGAAGGCTGCGGGTTGTCGTGGGCCAAGCAGACGTTGATCTGGTTCGGACCGACGCGCGAAACGTCGAAGTACGATTGGTTTATGATGTGGACGCAGTGATACCAGCCATCGTGTTGCGAGAAGTGCCTGCGGGGGACCGCGAGCTCCCTTCTGCAGCCCTCAGTACTGCAGGCGGAGGGCCATTTGCCATTGATCCGACGTTTGCCGATCGACCACATGCACTTGAAAACGTCTTTATGTTTGATCTGGCGGTGAACTCTATCAACGCAGCTCTGTTGCCCGGTGCTCGAATCTACGCGCGTTTCGAACATAGCGATGCGCCTGTTGCCGAGCGTGTGTGGCGCTCCGTGAGACGGTTGTTCCTAAGGAACTTCAATGTCTGATACGACCAGTCTTCATCTGCCGAAACCCAGGATATCACTGGCGCGACCCAAAGCGCCCGGCACACTTGATCGCTGGGTTCGGTGGGCCAATGCACCGCTCATTGCAGCCGGGCATTCTTTGCGAGGCAAATCTTACAAATGGGTCGCCCGACGTGCTTGTCTTTTGGAAGCAGAGTTCAGGAAACTAAGCGATGACGACCTGCGGATGCGTGCGACTGAAATCGGTTCCAAACTGCGGCGCAAGCGTAACCGGGCTGATTTTGCCGAATTATCGGCTGTGCTGCGTGAAGTTGTTCGTCGCACTCATGGATTCTTACTGAACCAGCGCCAAATCCAAGGCGGCGCAGCAATTTGGAGCGGGTGCATTGCCGAGATGGAAACCGGCGAAGGTAAAACGATCACTGCTGTTTTACCCGCGGCAGCCTGTGCGCTTGCCGGGGAACAGTCTCACGTCATTACAGTCAACGACTATCTGGCAAAGCGCGATCATGAAATTACGTTGCCAGTGTTTCAGTTCTTGGGATTGAGAAGTGCTTTGGTCATTCGAGAAACACCACCAGATGACCGCTGGGACCTATATCGAGCACCCGTCGTGTATGCGTCCAATACTGAAATCGCCTTTGACCATCTTCGAGACCGTACGGAGGTAGGTGCATCGACAGGGGCAGCGCGGGCAGCAGTTCTGACCGGTTCACCGCAAAGCCGAAGCGGTCCCCGTTTACCAGCTCTGGATATGGCTATCGTTGATGAGGCAGACAGTGTCCTGATCGACGAGGCGCGTACACCGCTTATTTTGTCTGGTGGCGACGGGGCTATGTATGACGAGGAAACGTGTGTCTTGGCATTAGAAGTTGCCAAGGGCTTGCGTGAAAAGCAGGATTTTCGTCTTGTTCCTGAGCGCAGAGAAGTCTCCATGCTGCCAGATGGAAAGGATCGCCTCGCCGCCCGGTTTTCTGCGCGTGATGATCGTTGGGCCAGTCAGGTTTACCGCGAAGATCTGATGAGAAAAGCCCTCTCCGCATTGTACCTTTACGAGTTTGGCCGAGACTATCTGTTGAAGGATGGCAAGGTTCAGATCGTAGATGAGAACACAGGTCGGGTTTTTGAGGATAGAAGCTGGAGTATGGGTATTCATCAACTGATCGAGGTAAAGGAAGGCACAGAAGTAACACCGGAACGAAGAGTAATGGGCCGTCTGACCTATCAGAGTTTGTTTGGACGCTACCACAGAGTTGGAGGCATGACGGGAACGGTGGTGGAAGCGGCTCGAGAACTCTGGCAAGTCTACAAGCTGACAACAGCGCGTATTCCCACAAATCGGCCTTCGCAAAGGTACTTCATGAAGGATCGAATTTTTTCACAAGATGATGAGCGCCTCACTGCCTTGCTGAACCGAGTCAGCTTTTTGTCGGACTACGGCAAGCCAATTCTAATCGGAACCAGAACGGTCGCCGCATCCGAATACTTGTCATCAAAGCTGTCTGAGAGGGGGCTCGATCATGCCCTGTTGAACGCTCAGACAGACGAATATGAAGCGGAAATTATCGCGAATGCGGGATTAAAAGGGCATATTACGATTGCAACCAACATGGCGGGGCGCGGGACCGATATTAAGCTCGATGACGAAGTGCGGAACATGGGCGGGCTGCATGTGATATTGACAGAGCGTCATGACTCCGGCCGAATTGATCGGCAGTTGCAAGGTCGGTGCGCGCGCCAGGGTGACCCCGGAACCTGCGAAGCCTATCTCTCATTGGAAGATCAGCTCTTGGCTTCTGGTCGCTTGCCACGCATGCTGAAGCTGGCAAAATCCCTTGCAAAGGTTTTCCCATTGTTGCGGTCTGGTGTTTTGCGGATGGCTCAACGGCGAATTGAAAGGGCGCATGGAAAGGCCCGGTTTCAACTTTTGCAGTCCGAGGCAAACTTGGATCGAACTCTTGCCTTTACCGGAGTAAGAGAATGAAATTTTTCTTAACTGCCAGTCTTATGGTGTGCGCTTCCATTGCGGCGGCTCAAGATCGTCATGCTTGCGTCATTGACCCTTCGTTTACTGTCAATCTGTCCAGCCCATTCACCGGGTTGCTTGATGAAGTGCTGGTCGACAGAGGTGATTGGGTTGAAGAGGGGCAAACTGTCGCCCGTCTGTGGTCCAGATTAGAAAGCGCGACGGTCGATTTGATGAAGGCGCGCGCCGAAAGCGATGCCGAGGTTGCCGCTCAGGAGGCGCGACTTAGATTGGCGCAACAAGCTCACGAACGTGTGGTGCAATTGTTCAGTCAACGCATCAGTACACGGGAAGCGTTGGAAGAGCGAGAAGCTGCTCTCGAAGTGGCCACCAGAGGTTTGTCGGAAGCGCAATTGCGTCAGCGTCTTGCTCAATTGGAGCTGCAGCGGGCCCAGATTTCAGTGGAGGATCGAAATATTCGTGCACCGATCGCAGGATTTGTGACTGAGAGGTTCCTCAGTCCGGGTGAGTATCTAAGCTCGGATGATTGGGTTCTGACAATCTCTCGGCTCGACCCTCTTTATGTCGAGGCTTTTGTACCGACCAGCCTTTATGGTGACGTTGAGATTGGTCAAATGGCGACTGTTTATCCAAATCTCGCAGGGTCGGAACCCCGGGAAGCAAAGATCGTGATTGTGGATAGGGTTTTCGATGCAACTTCGGATACCTTTGGCGTTCGGCTGGAGCTTGCTAATCCAGATGCATCTCTTCCTGCAGGTCAACGTTGCGAAGTGGATTTTGGAGTTTCAAAATGAGCGGTTCAGAGGACGCAGAAAAGAACGGCAGCCAGACGAACCAGCATCAACGTCAATTGATGATCTACGAGCGGGCGGTTCCGGTTACGTTTCGTCGGCACGCGGAACTATCGGTAGATGTCGCAGAACACCTGTCAAGCGCGGTTGGCGTAAACGCAGTTCCAGTGATGTCTTCAGAATTCACCCGCATCAGTCGAGAACTTCCAATTGTGCTCGCGGGAGAAGGACCAGCGATGCCGGTTGCGGTGTTAGGGATCAAAGATAACCAAAATCTTATGATTGACGAAAAGGGCGAATGGCGCGGCACATACGTACCTGCATTTCTGCGACAGTACCCCTTTGTATTGGCTGGGCATTCTGACAACGAAAAACTAACACTTTGCATCGACGAAGGATTTAAGGGACTGAACTACGAAGGTCGCGGAGAGAGGCTGTTCTCTCAAACAGGCGAGCAATCTGAATACTTAAAGGGTGTGGTGAAGTTTACAGAAGCCTATCAAAGGGACTTTCTCCGTACCCGCAAGTTTGCGCAGCGTCTTGAGGAGTTGGAGTTGTTGGAAACTGCCCATGCCAATTTCAATCTGAACAGCGGACCCTTTCGGCTACACGGTTTTCAATCGATCAAACGTGAGAAACTCATGTCGCTAAAAGATAAAGAGTTGTTGGAACTCACGCGATCAAATGCTCTGGAACTCGTTTATGCGCAGCTTGCGAGTTTAGAGAACTTTGCAACTTTGGTTTCGCGCATGCATTAGGCTCTGGAGTCATTGAGTTTCAAAGCCAGTAGATGACAGTGGCTGCGAGAGCGATGGCCGATAAGAAGACTTTTGGACATCGGTCGTATCTCGTCGCAACACGCCGCCAGTCTTTCAAGCGGCCGAACATGATCTCGATCCTGTTGCGCCTCTTTTAGCGACGCTTGTCATAACCAACTGTCGACTTTCGCTGTTTCCGATCAGGGATGCAGGCGCGTATACCTTTGTCTTTCAATGTTTTTTTGTGAGTCAGTCAGCATCATAGCCACGGTCTCCGAGAAGCCACTCGACATTGGGCAGTCTTCTCAGCAAGGCCCGTGCCCCGATGTAATCACTGATCTGCCCGGCGGTCACAAACAGGTTCAGAGGGCGCCCCTGGCTGTCGCAGATGGCGTGCAGTTTCGTGTTCATGCCGCCTTTGGTTCGCCCGATCAGACGTCCAGCCCCCTTTTTTGGCCCCCAAACTGGTCGCTTTTCGGTGGGTCTTCAGATAGGTTACATTGATCATCACGGTCTTCTCTTCGCTGTCATCTGCCGCCCGGCCGATTATCATCTGAGCGAAGATGCCCCTTGTCACTCCACCGCTTCCAACGGTTGTAGAGTGTCTTGTGCGGGCCATACTCCCTGGGCGCGTCCCGCCACCGTAAGCCGTTGCGATTGACGAAGATAATCCCGCTCAGAACCTGCTTGTCATCGACGCGAGGTTTGCCGTGGGGTTTGGGAAAGTAAGGTTCAAGACGCGCCATCTGAGCATCCGTTAGTCGGAAAAAATCAGACATGTTCACCGCTCGTTTTTCGAACCGTGAATCACGCTGCCAGACGGAAATCAATGGGTCCTGACTCTAGTCTTTTGCGATATTTTTACGGAATTTTAGCTAAATGATCACCCCGCAGTGGGATTCCTCTTTCCACTTTCTTCTAACCTATGTTTCGGTCCTCTGGTCGCGGGGTTACTTCATTGGCGATTTTAGGTCGGGATTGAAGGCCGCAGGTGTGGGGCGAAGTGCCAGATCTTCATTGAACCCTTGTGAGTGGCCCCTGAGCTGCCAACCGTCCTTGGCACGTCGCGGTCAGAAGCAACGACCGCTGCAGAAAGGTCGCGGTACAGGAACATCCGTATTATCGCGATCCTTTCATTCAGTGCGCCTGCGCCCTGCGCAGGCCGCGGATCAGAGATAAAGCAGGTCGTCTGCGAATTGCAGGCCCTCAACGTTCAAAACCGTATCGGTCCCGTCTCCGCCAGAGTGCATGACCGTCGTTCGCGAACCAACCGTCGAGACTGTGTATTCCGCTCGGTTTCCGGAAAAGAGCGCGTAGTCCCATCCGTTGCCGCCATCGAGCGTGTCATTGCCACGCCCCCCGAACAGGCGGTCCACACCCCCGGCGCCCTCCAGCAGGTCATCGCCGCTATAACCACGCAGGTAGTTTCGCCCGTTGTCGCCCGTCAGGTGGTCATCATGGTTGGATCCGCCAAGATTTTCGATGGATGTGAAAAGATCTCTAGCCGCCTCGCCTGCGGATCCCCGGCCAAGTAATAGCGAAGCTGTGACACCGGCCGCCGCGTTCCAATAGGCGACGGTGTCTAGCCCCGAACCGCCGTCATACCGGTCCTTGCCGCCGGTCGAGCCAATGAACCAGTCATAACCGCCGACGCCGCGAAAATCCTCTTCCCCGGTACCGCCATAAATCAGGTCCCCGTGCACCGACCCCGTAACCCTCTCGATGGATGTGTAGGTGTCTCCTGCTGCCTGTCCTGCAGTACCACGGCCCGTCCCGAGGTTCAGGGTAACAGCATCGGGCGAAAAGACATAAGACATCATGTCCCGACCCGATCCGCCATCATAGCTGTCATTGCCGCCAGAACCGAGGAACCAGTCATAGTCGCCTAGACCACGCAACCGGTTACTGGAGGCGTCGCCCTGCAAGACATCACCAAAAATCGACCCTGTGACGTTTTCGATGCCGGTCAGCGTATTTGTCTCACCTCCGGTTACCGCCGTACCCGCATCAAGCTCGACCCGAACGAATTGAGCCAGATCCGCGAAACTGACCATGTCAGATCCGTCACCGCCATCAACGCTGTCTGCACCTGAACCCGGTGTGATCCAGTCGGATCCAAGTCCGCCTTCCAGCGTGTCATCTCCTGCCCCGCCTAACAGCACGTCATTCCCGTCGCCAGAGCGTATTCGGTTATCGACCTGATTGCCCGTGATACGGTCATTGCCGCTGCCGGTATCCACGTTTTCGATCAATGATCGCAGATCGCCCTGATAAAGGTAAGGATTGGCGATATTACCCCGGGCAAAATTCGGGTCCCCGGCATGGCCATTCGACAGGTTCGCAAGTTGTGCAGTTGAAAACGTGCTGAACTCGCCCGGCCGTAAGTCGATAGTCTGATCATTCGAATAATTGGTGAAGTCGAACAGGTCGGTGCCGCCGCCATCCCAGATGGAAAGCAGGATCTTGGCGTTATAGGACGCGCCGAATCCAGAATTGTTGATCGACATCTCTCCTGTGTTCGGATTGAACTGATATATCGTGTCGGTTTCGTTCGACCCCTGACCAAAGTTCGCCCCATACATATGTTGCAACGCCGCGTAATCGTTGATCATGTATGTCCAGGGATACTCCTCCTGCCCAGATGCACCATTGCTCAGGTTAACTCCGGGATAGGAACGATAGGTCATAACCGAGAATTCCTGGCTATCCTGATCTGCAGGCAGGACAGGGAAAGTGACCTGATTGTTGTTCGACCACCCCTGTGTTGCATGCCCGTGCTTCAGGCCCAGGGAATGGCCGACTTCATGCAACAGGCCCGCCGCGTATTGGAATGATCCCAGAACGGGGTTCTGATACTGGCCGAGAGTGAACCAGTTGTCTCCTTGCGCATAAGCCGGAACCAGATTTGGGTCCGGTGGATTTGCCTCTGCGGATCCACGCCCCCCCGGGATGTGGAGGCCGCTGTTGAAATGCTGGGGACCATAATCAATCCGCTCGGCCTGAGCAAACCTTAGATGCCCATTTCCCTGCGGAGCATTCGAGAACGAGAGATTTGTAAACACGCTCAGATTATTGAGGCCGAAGTTGATAATCTGGTTGGCTTGAAACTGCGTAAATGGTTGAAAATTTACAATATTGGAATAGCCGCCATACACATTGCTAAATGTCGGGAAGCTGACCGTCAGCTGCGTTGTATCCCATTTCCAACCCCAAAGTATTCCGTCAATGCTTGGATTTCCGGTGGGTGCAACAGCTGTCGGCATAACAAAAATCTCCTAAATTTTAACTCCAATGGACGTTCCTATTTTTCAGTATTTAAGCAGATTTTGGGTATTTTGTCATCTAAGCGAAACCGCCAGTCGCAGGAAAATAGGCAATAGGCCTTTCGTTGCAATGAGCTCCGCCTTCAATTGGAATGTCTTCGCGGCCTAGGGTCAGGACCCATTGATTTCCGTCTGGCAGCGTGATTCACGGTTCGAAAAACGAGCGGTGAACATGTCTGATTTTTTCTGATTAACGGATGCCCAGATGGCGCGTCTTGAACCTTACTTTCCCAAACCCCACGGCAAACCTCGCGTCGATGACAAGCAGGTTCTGAGCGGGATTATCTTCATCAACCGCAACGGCTTACGGTGACGGGACGCACCCAGGGAGTATGCCCCGCACAAGACACTCTACAACCGTTGGAAGCGATGGAGTGACAAGGGGTATCTTCGCTCAGATGATGATCGGTCGGGCGGCGTGTTTCGACGGGATACGACCGATGTCCAAAAGTCTTCTTATCGGCCATCGCTTTCGCAGCCACTGTCGTCTACTGGCTTTGAAACTCAATAAGCCCAGAGCCTAACTCACCGCAAGATCATAGAAACTTGCAGCTGTTTCCTTGAACACCGCCGATTGTACCTTGGCGGGAACCAGATCACGGTAAGCCCTCATCAGGGATGCATAATCGCTGTAAAGCTTGTCGACGGGAAAGTTCGACCCGAACATGACACGATCCGCGCCGAATTGCACAAGGCACTCATCCACAATCGGGCGAATGCTGTCTGCGGTCCAAGTGTGATCGAACATCCCAAGACCGGACAGTTTGCAAGTAACCTGGGGAAGGTCAGACAGGTGCCGCAACTGCTTGGTCCACTGTTCCAATCCTTCAGCACTTCGGTCGTGTGGCGAGCCCGCGTGACACAGCGCGACCCGTGTATTCGGAGCTTGCGCCAGTACTGCGGCCGTCTTTTCCATCAATCCGGGAATGAGTTGAAGATCAAAGCTGAGGTTGCGTCGCCCGGCTTCCTGTAGGCCGACCAGAAACTGGGGATCGTCCAGGAGGGTATTGGTGCCTGTTTGTGCATCTTCGCCGGGGGCTCGGCCAACGATCTGACGTACGCCTCGGACGGTCGGAAGGGTCTGAAACGTGTCTAGCTGGGCAGATAGGTCAACGGATGTCAGGTCACAGAACACAACCTGCGCAATCGGCCAGTCCGGGTTGGCATCCGCGATGGATTGAACCCATTTGGCTTCGTCCAGACCACTCTCGGCCCCCACCTGGATATGGACCGAGGCATTGATGCCGCAAGGCGCAGCTTCGGATCGGAATTCGTGCAACAGATAGTTCCGTTGAATTGGCGTCGGGTCGCCAAAAAACCGTTCGACCCCGCGCGCCATCAGCCAAGGATAGTGTACGGCCTCAAGATCCCAAAGGTGGTGATGCGCGTCGATCCAGCCGGTCATGTGCGTGGTACCTCTGCCATGCGCCCCAAGATATCAACGCCCTGCTGTTTCCAGAAATGCAGCAGGTCAATGAAAATCCAGTTCTCGGCCAGCTTGTCACCCTTGCGTCGATAGATGTCGATAACACGAAATTCACCTGCCTTGTCTGTGGCGGGCATCCCCATGAACCCGCCAGTGGGTCGCGCAGTGAAATTCGGCCAGCCAAAAAAGCCGCCATAATGCCCTTCGGCCATGCGGCAGATGTGATTGGTCTTTGAACGATCCGCAAAGGATGCGCGGAAGGGACCCGAGTGCTGCTCTGCATAGCGCTCGATCGTATAGGTCGCCCCGATTCCGGCAGGCCCCCACCAAATCATGTCTTCGCACCAGGTCCGGCGCAATTCATCCTCAAGGCTCAGGTCGCTGTTCCACTGGCCGAGGTCGGAGATCATGGTGTTGATTGTGTCGAGCGTTTTTTTGCCTTCTTCGGCGGGTTGCGCGCTGATCATCAACCCCTCATGCGTCATAGGTCCGGGTTGAACCAGGTGCGCCGCGGTCTGAGGCGGGAAGGGCTGCAACCCGGCCTGCATCATGAGATGCGGGATGTCGAAATACATCGCCGTTTCAGTTATCTTTCCGTTCTCGACCTTGTTGAATTCGCAATAGCGCAGAAACGCCATCTTTCCTGTCGGCGCGATACCCAGCCACGCGTTGTCGAACAAACCCATGAGATGTCCCAGCGACACAACCCAGACCGAGGCGAATCCGTCGATCTCGTTTTTGCCGGCCATGAACACGTCCATCCGGCGCTGCAGGTGCTGCAGGCTGTGCTTCAAGGGGCGCCAGAATTGCTGCGCTACATCTTCGGCGCTGTGCAGTTCATCAAACGGATGGAAGCCGCGCCACAGGTACTCTTTCGCACAGTGCTGAGACACCACGCGCGCGACATCCGATTCTGCCGCATTGTCTAGCGTCTTGTAGTACTCAAGAACGATTTCTTTCTCGGCATCATAGGACATTCGTTATTTCTTTCAGTGTCTTAACTGTTTCATTGGTATGAGTTTTCGAGCGGGGATTCCACGTTTGCAAACGCATGCAAAAAAAGCTTGCCAGATGTTTCCGTTGTTGTCTATGTTTTTGCAAGCGTATGCACGGCGACCCATCAGGGAGGGATTCAATGGCCGAGATTCAACTTCGCAACGTCGGAAAAAGGTGGGGCTCGTTTGTAGGGGTCGACAACTTTGACCTGACTATTGCCGACAAGGAATTTCTGGTTCTGCTTGGTCCGTCAGGCTGCGGCAAAACAACGACCATGCGCATGATCGCTGGCCTCGAAGACGCCAGCGAGGGCGACATCCTGATCGACGGCAACAGGGTCAACGACATGGAACCCAAGGATCGCGACGTTGCGATGGTGTTCCAGTCTTACGCTTTGTATCCGAACATGAATGTCTACGAGAACATCCGCTTTCCATTGAAGGTTCGCGGCATTGATCCCGCGACGCACGACGAAAAAGTGCGGCGCGCATCGGCAATGGTCGAACTGGATGACTTCTTGCATCGGAAGCCCGCGGAACTGTCGGGTGGTCAGCGCCAGCGCGTTGCACTGGCTCGCGCCATCGTGCGGGAACCCAACGTATTTCTTATGGACGAACCGCTGTCGAATCTCGACGCCAAACTGCGGGTGTCCACGCGTGCGCAGATCAAAAACCTCAGCCACGAACTGGCTGTGACAACCATCTACGTTACGCATGACCAGATCGAGGCGATGACGCTGGCCGATCGTGTGGTCATCATGAAGCAGGGCGTGGTCCAGCAAGTCGGCTCGCCCACGGATATCTATGACGCCCCCGCCAATACCTTTGTCGCCAGCTTCATCGGCAACCCGGCGATGAACCTCATCGATGGTGAAATCAAGGGCGGCGTGTTCCGTGCGCAAAACACCGAAGTGTCAGGACTGAACGCACCAGATGGTCCAATAACCCTGGGCTTCCGGGCTGAGGACGCAAGTGTCGTCGATAGCGGCGGCGAGATAAACGCGCCGATTTATACGCAGGAACTGTTGGGCGACAGCACCATGGTGTCGGTCCGTATCAATGGCGCATTGGTGTCGGTCAAAGCCGACAAAGCGTACCGCGCCGAGATCGACGATCAGGTTTCGATCCAGGTCAATTCCGATCACTGCCACCTGTTTGATGCGCAAACCGGGGCACGTTTGGGGGGCTAACCCCTGAAGCAAAATCCGCCAAAGCGGGTCTCAATTGGGTGCAGACTTCGAAGATGCACCCGTTCTCTAACGGGAGGAAATCTAATGTTCTTGAAGAAAATTGCTCTTGCAGGAGTCGCCACGGCACTCATGGGAAGTACGGCATTCGCAGCCGGTTGCGGCCCTGAGGGGCAGTCGATCCGCATCTTGGCCTCGGACTTTCCCGCGATCCACGCGGTTGCTGGAACTGCCGAAGAAAACTGCGGCAGCGCTGCGTCCGAGTTCAGCCGCAACCACACGACCGAAGCACGTCAGATCATGAACGCTGCCCTGACACCGAACCCGGCTGAATACACCAGCGTGATCGTGGCAAACGCGACCCTTACACAGTTGATGAACGACGGGCTTGTGCGCCCTCTCAATGACCTTGTTGAAAAGTACGGTCAAAATATTCCTGACAACCTTAAGGTCACAATCGACGGCAACGTCATGGCGATTGCGTTCATGGCCAACTCGCAGCACTTGTTCTCGCGCAAGGATATCCTGGCGCAGGTTGGTATCGATACTGTTCCGTCCACCTACGACGAAGTTATTGCTGCCGCAAAAGCCATTCGCGAGGCGGGTATCATGGAGCATCCGATTGTGATGAACATGAAGACCGGTTGGAACGTGGGTGAATCCTTTAACATGGTGTTCATGGCGCATGGCGGTCAGTTCTTCAAACCCGGCACCGCCGAGCCGTCGGTCAACAGCCCCGAAGGGATCGCTGCTCTGAACACGCTCAAGGCGATGGCGGAATATGCTCATCCGGATCACCTGACCCAGGCCTCGAACGAGACCCAGGGTCTGTGGGAGGCTGACAAGGCCGCATTGGGTATCATGTGGGGATCCCGCGGTGCGCCAATTCTGGACGACGAAGGTTCGACCGAAGCCGTGACCTCGAACACTGTTTTGTCTGCGGCCCCGTCGGTTGAGCCCGGTGGTAGGCCCGGTGCGACCCTGTGGTGGGATGGCTTCACCATCTCGTCCAATGTGTCGGACGAGGAAGCAGAAGCTTCCTTTGCCGCACTGGCCAGCGCACTGACACCGGAAATGGTGGCAGCAAATAATGACGATGCGGTCTGGCTGCTCGAAGGGTTCAAGCCCGGAGCGGCGGCAGCGGGTGTCGCGCAAACGGCCAGCGGTGGCGCCGCGCCTTACCCAATGATCCCGCAGATCGGTCTGATGCACGGTGCATTGGGCAACGAGCTGACGGACTTCCTGAAAGGCAACGAAAGCGCAGAACAGGCGCTGGCGGATGTCGAAGCGGCTTATGTCACCGCCGCAAAAGAAGCGGGTTTCCTTCAGTAACGCCCCAGTTGGAGGCCGCCATAGCGGCCTCCCTCTTTTCAATTCGAATGATCGACCGGGAACATAACCATGAAGCATCGCACCTTTTTCTGGTTCATCCTACCAACGCTGTCAGCGATGATCCTTTTCATAGCTCTGCCAATTGTCTCGGTCTTCATTCAATCGCTCTATGTCGAGCACGAACAGGTCCTTGTCGTTTCCGAAAACTGCGGACCGTTCGGATGCAAGGAGTCGACAGCCGTCGACGTCGAAGCCACTCAAAAGCTTCGTGAAGAGGCACCTTTGGGCAGGTTCAACGGGCTCGGGACCTATTTCAACCGCTCTCATTTGGCGATCGCGGATATCGGAGAGGCCTGGGCAAACTCAGAGACTTTTGGCGAGTTTGGGAACAAGGTTTACAACCTTCCGTTCTACAATGCCCTTGCTTTTACCCTGGCATATACCTTCATCGTGACCCCGCTTGTGCTGATCCTTGGGATGGCCGTTGCGGTTGGGGTAAACAATCTGCCGCGCGTTCTGAAAGGGCCCGCGATATTTGTCTCGCTGTTGCCATTCCTGGTCACTCCGCTGGTTGGCTCGCTGATCCTGTTCTGGATGGTTGATGGCGACGGGGTCATTGGTGCGACGATTCAGAACGTGTTTGATGATCCGTCGCTCAGCCTCAAGGCGTCGACACCGCTGATGTGGTTCATGTTGATGGTCTATGGTGTCTGGCACACGCTGCCGTTCAGCTTCATCACCTTCTATGCCGGGCTGCAGACCGTACCCGAAGACACAATGGAAGCGGCTCAGATCGATGGTGCCAGCAAGTGGCAGCGCATGGTCCATGTGATCGTGCCCCACCTGATGCCTTTGGTCACCTTCGTGACGCTGATGCTGATCATGGACAACCTACGGGTCTTTGAGCCGATCGTCAGTTTCTCGGCCGAGGCGCATGCCCGCTCGCTCAGCTGGATCATCTTCAACGACCTGCGCGAAAGCGGCAATCCACTCTATGGTTCAGCCGGTGCAACGTCCCTGATCACCATCTTCCTTGTGGTCATCCTGATGATGCCTGTGCTGATCCGCACCTGGCGCGACTTCACCCGCAAATCTCACTGAGGACAAGATCATGGCGACCAAAGCACAATCCCGCATGACACCGCTGAAACTGTTCTCTTACGCCTTTGTTGCATTCTGGTTGATCCTCGCAGCATTCCCTTTCTTCTGGACCTTCTGGGGAAGCTTCAAGGTGCAGGCGGACTTCCTGTCCAAGGCGGACTGGACGAATGCATTGTGGGGAACCAACACCATCGAACAAACAGGCGGGGCCTTTACCGGCCAAGGGTACTATGGTGCCTGGGTGCTCGAAGATTTCTGGTTCAACTTCAAGAACACCGGCATCGTCGTGTTCTTTACGGTGGTGATCTCTTTGACCTTCGGCACGCTGGGTGGATATGCGCTGGCGCGGTCGGGGTTCAAATATGCCTTTTGGATCCTGATGGCCGCGCTGATCTTTCGTGCAATGCCACATATGACGCTCGTATCCGGTTACCTGCTTTGGTTCTTTGAGTGGAACGTCTGGGGCATCCTGCCGACAACAATCATTGTGCTTGTGGCGATCAACCAGCCGTTCACCCTGTGGATGCTGCATTCGTTCTTCAAGAACATTCCCAAGGACATGGACGAAAGCGCCATGGTCGATGGCTGCACCCGGTTCCAGGCCTTCTGGCATGTGATCGTCCCGGTCATGTGGCCCGGCGTGATCACCACTGGTCTGTTCAGCTTCCTGCTCGCCTACAACGACTTTACCGTCGCGGTGATGCTGTTGAGCGAAGAGAACGAGACCATCATCCCGGCCATCAACAGCTTCATGGGCACCACCCAGGTTGAAGGCAAGGTAATGTATGCGGTGGCCTCGGTGGTCTCGGTGACAGCGCCTCTGTTCGTGCTGATCCTGTTTTTCCAGCGCCAGATTGTATCTGGTCTGACCGCAGGGGCAGTGAAGGGATGAGTTCAACCGCCCGGCATGGCGCGATGGGGCGCCACCCTGCTCTCAACAGGATGCCCAGGGATTTTCTGGATCGGTGCGAGCTGATCCCAGACCAATCCCAACGCATCTTGAAAGGAGTATCCCGATGAAAGGATCCCGCCCCGAACAGGCCGTGTTAACCCGCGACACGGACATGAGCAAAACCGAAGAGACCCGCGCCGTGATCGAAGGCATGGTGGACGGTCTGAATGACCACCGTATCGATGACATCGGCGAGTTCTTCACTCAGGGTTTCCGCTGGATGGGGAACCAGGGCTGCGGCACCAAGACCGGCTTGCAAGAGTTCCAAGACAACTGGCAGCGTCCGTTTCAGGCGGCATTCAGCGACAAGACCTGCATCGATGAGGCGCGCCTTTACATGGGCGAATGGGCCGCCGCTTTTGGCCGTCAGGAAGCCACCCACTCAGGCGAGTTTCTTGGCATCGCGCCCACCGGAAAGCGGGTGGAAATCCGGTACATGGACTTTTGGAAAGTCGTGGATGGAAAGATTGTCGACAACTGGGTGAACGTCGATTTCGCCCATGTTGCCGCTCAGCTTGGCGTTGATCTGTTCAACGGCCAGGGCTGGGAAGCATTTGACCGTGGCGAGAAGACCCCGCCGCGGCCCGAAAATTGAGCCCGACAAACGAGGACGAGAAAATGACCATCGAATATCTGAAACGTGGCAAGGACCAGGCAGAGCGTGCCGAGGACGACGCCAAGACCCGGGCTGTGGTCGAGGCGACGCTGAAAGACATCGAAACCCGGGGTGACACAGCCGTGCGCGAGTTGTCGGAGAAGTTCGACAACTACTCCCCTGCAAGCTTTCGTTTGAGCCAGAGCGAAATCGATGCACTGATCGCCTCGCTGACCGACCGCGAGTTGGCAGATATCAAGTTTGCCCAAGAGCAAGTGCGCAACTTCGCCCAGGCACAGCGAGACTCGATGCTGGATATCGAGGTGGAAACCCTGCCAGGCGTGATCCTGGGCCACAAGAACATTCCAGTGCAGTCGGTGGGTTGTTACGTGCCAGGTGGCAAATTCCCGATGGTGGCCTCGGCCCATATGTCGGTGGCAACGGCTTCGGTGGCGGGCGTGCCGCGCATCATTGCTTGCACTCCGCCATTCAACGGCAAGCCCAATGCGGCTGTTATCGCGGCCATGCATCTGGGTGGCGCGCACGAGATCTATGTGATGGGTGGCATTCAGGCCATCGGCGCAATGGCCATCGGGACTGAGACCATCGAGCCGGTTCATATGCTGGTTGGCCCTGGAAACGCATTTGTGGCCGAAGCCAAGCGCCAACTCTTTGGTCGTGTGGGCATCGACCTGTTTGCCGGTCCGACCGAGACCATGGTGATCGCCGATGAGACTGCCGCCGATGCCGAGCTTTGCGCAACGGATCTCTTGGGACAGGCCGAGCATGGATACAACTCACCCTGCGTGCTGCTGACCAATTCGCGCAAGCTGGCCGAAGAGACACTGGCCGAGGTTGATCGAATCTTGGGCATCCTGCCCACCGCCGACACCGCACGCGTCAGCTGGGAGGAATACGGCGAAGTGATCGTTTGCGACACCTATGACGAGATGCTGCAGGTGGCAGACGATATCGCATCCGAGCATGTGCAGGTGATGACCGATCGCGACGATTGGTTCCTTGAGAACATGACCTGCTACGGCGCGCTGTTCCTGGGGGCGCGGACCAATGTGTCCAACGGCGACAAGGTGATCGGTACCAACCACACCCTGCCGACCAAGAAGGCGGGGCGTTATACCGGTGGGCTTTGGGTTGGCAAGTATCTGAAAACGCACAGCTATCAGAAGGTGTTGACCGATGAGGCGGCGACCATGATCGGCGAATACGGCTCGCGTCTATGCATGCTGGAAGGGTTCGTGGGTCACGCGGAACAATGCAACGTTCGGGTGCGTCGCTATGGCGGGATCAACGTCCCCTACGGCGAAGGCGCACCGTATCGCGATGCCGCCGAATAAAGACAGGTTTGGGGCGAGGGGTCATCCCCTCGCGCGCCTCGGGACATTTGTAATCAGAAGAAGACCATGAGTGATATCCATACTCAACACAAAGAGCTGATCGCCCCGCTGAGAGCGGCGATGTATGACTTTGACGAAGCGGGCGTGCGCGCCGCGCTGGAGGCGCTGATTGCACCGGATGCGGTGGTGCATATGTGCCATCCTTTTGGCGATCTGACCGGGCCGAATGAACTCTATGAGCACTGCTATGCGCCGCTGCTGGCGTCGATGCCAGATCTAGAGCGGCGCGATTGGATCGTGATGGGCGGGCGCACCGAACATGGCGGCGACTGGATCGGTTGTGGCGGCCACTACTACGGCACGCTCGTTGCGCCCTGGCTGGACATTCCGCCCACCGGACACCTGACCCATATGCGCTTCCACGAGTTCTACCGGTTCGAAGGCGGCAAGGTGGTCGAGATCCAGACCATCTGGGACATCCCCGAGGTGATGATCCAGGCCAAAACCTGGCCCATGGCGCCGTCGCTGGGGCTGGAATACTGCATTCCGGGGCCTGCGACCCATGACGGTCTGGTGCCGGGTCCGTGGAACGAGGCGCAAGCGCAGACCTCGTGCGATCACATCGTGTCGATGCTGGAACACCTCAAGAAACATCCCTCGCAGGGTGGACCCGAGGTGATGGAGATGCCGAAGTTCTGGCATGAACGGATGAACTGGTACGGGCCCGCGGGCATCGGCACCGGGCGCGGCATTTCGGGCTTCCGAAATTGGCACCAGATCCCGTTCCTGAACGGGATGCCGGATCGCGGTCAGTATATCGACGAGATCGAATACCACTTCTTTGGCGATGGCGAATACGCCGCCGTGACGGGTTGGCCTGACATGATCCAGACCGTGACCCACGACGGCTGGATGGGTATTGCGCCTTCGGGCAAGCGGATCACCATGCGCAGCTTGGATTTCTGGCGACTGGAAAACGGCAAGATCCGTGAAAACTGGGTCACTGTCGACATTCTGGACGCTTATCGGCAATTGGGCGTAGATGTCTTTGCCCGACTGCGCGAATTCAACAAGGCGCGCGTTCAGGGCTCAATTCCGTTCCCGGTCGGCGAGGTCTGATATGCCCCAATTCCCCAGCACCCCCAGTTTCAACTTGAGCGGCAAGTGCGCGTTGGTTGCCGGAGCTTCGTCCGGCATCGGCATGGCCTGTGCCGTGGCGCTGGCGGAACATGGTGCTGAGGTCACATTGGCAGCGCGTCGCAAAGATGCGCTGCAAGACATCGCGCAGGAAATGTCGGCGCGGGGGTGGTTGGCAGAGGCTCTGGAGCTGGATGTTTCGGACGTGGCCGCAACAACTGAAGCCGTGGCGCAGAATGGGCCGTTCGACATTCTGCTGAACTCGGCGGGACTGGCCCGTCACGGTAAGGCGGTCGATACGCAGCCGGAGGATTTCGACGCCGTTATGGGGGTGAATGTCAAAGGTGCCTATTTTCTGACCCAGGCCGTTGCCAAAGGTTTGCTCGATGCAGGACGCCCAGGGTCACTGATCAACATCTCCAGCCAGATGGGCCATGTCGGTGGTCGCGAGCGTGCGGTCTATTGCGCGTCGAAGTTCGCGGTCGAAGGGTTCTCCAAGGCGATGGCGCTGGAATTCGGGCCTGCAAAAATCCGCGTCAACACGATCTGCCCCACCTTTATCCTGACAGACCTGACCAGATCGACGTTTGACGACCCTGACAAGCGCTCGTGGATTTTGGACAAGATCAAGCTGGGCCGCCCTGGAGAGATCGAGGATATCATGGGGGCTGTCGTCTATCTGGCATCTGATGCGTCTGCATTGGTGACCGGTACGGCCTTGATGGTGGACGGAGGTTGGACGGCAGACTGATGGCGACGCAGAAAGTTACATCCATGGAAGTTGCCCGCCTTGCAGGGGTCAGCCAATCGGCGGTCAGTCGTGTTTTCACGCCCGGGGCGTCAGCGTCCAAGAAAACAGTGGAAAAAGTAAGAAAGGCGGCCAAGGAACTGGGGTATCGCCCAAACGTTTTGGCCCGTGCCGTGGTGTCTGGCAAAAGCCGGATCATCGGCCTCGTCGTGGCTTATCTGAACAACCAGTTCTACCCCGAGGCGCTAGAAAAGCTGACAAACGCGCTGCAAGAGCGTGGCTATCACGTGCTGATCTTCATGGCGTCGCACCAAGCGGGCAATATTGACAATGTGGTCGAGGAAATTCTCGATTTCCAGGTTGATGGCATCATTGCGGCTTCTGTCGCATTGTCATCGGACCTGTCTGACCGTTGCCGCACCGCTGGCGTACCGATGGTGCTGTTCAACCGAGCCCAAGACGACACTGCGATGTCGTCGGTGACATCAGACAACATCGCCGGGGGACGAAAGGCCGCCGAATTCCTATTGGCTGGTGGGCACAGGAAGATCGGCTACATCGCCGGATGGGAAGGTGCATCGACCCAGCGGGATCGCGAAGCCGGGTTCGTTGCATCGCTGAATGAAGCTGGCGTTGAGTTGCACGCCCGCGAGGTCGGGAATTTTCTGTCCGAAGAAGCCCGACAAGCCACGCTTAGGATGTTCGAAACCGACCCGCCGGATGCTGTTTTTGTGGCCAACGATCATATGGCCATTTCCGTGATGGACACGCTGCGGTTCGAAATGGACTTGAAGGTTCCTCAGGACGTTTCAGTCATTGGATACGACGACGTAACCGTTGCCTCTTGGCCAGCCTACAACCTGACCACAATTCGACAGCCTGCCAACCGCATGGTCGCGGAAACGGTGGATATTCTGCTCAGCAAGATCGAGGACGCCGATGCTCGCCCCCGCAGGGTTGAGATTGACGGACCGCTGATTGTTCGCGGCTCGGCCCGCATACCTGAAGGATGGAAGACATGAAGGGATTTGATCCCAAATTCAAAGATTTCCCGGACTATATCATCGGGATTACCAAAGAGATTTGGGAGGATCGTGGTATTGCCACCCTGCACCACTACTACGCGCCGGATATTGTGGTGCGTTCACCCGCATCGGTGGTGGTTGGCAATCAGGGGGTTATTGCTGCCACGATGGCGACCCTTGCCGAGTTTCCGGATCGTACCTTATTGGGTGAAGATGTGATCTGGTCGGGCACTCCCGAAGAAGGCATGCTTTCGTCGCACCGCCTGCTGTCCACCGCGACGCATATGGGTGACGGTGTTTATGGTAAAGCGACCGGCAAAAAGCTTGTGTATCGCATCCTTGCCGACTGCCACGCCATAAACAACCAGATCAACGACGAATGGTTGATTCGCGATCAGAGCGCCATCGTGCAGCAGATGGGTTGGGATCCCAAGGACTATGCCCGCGACCTGATCGCGCGCGAGGGCGGGCCCGATGCCTGTGTTCAGCCATATACGCCGGAAAACGAGCAGCCTGGGCCCTATGAAGGCAACGGCAATGACAACGAATGGGGCCAGAAATACGCGGACATTCTGACCCGGATCATGAATGCCGACATGGGCACGATCCAGGCAGAGTATGACCGCGCCGTCCTGTCCGAATATCCCGGTGGCACAACCGGGCACAGCTGGGGTCCGGTGGATCGGTTTTGGATGGGGCTGCGTGCTTCTTTCCCGAATGCAGAATTCAAGATCCAGCACCAGATTGGCCGCGACGATCCGATGATGCCGCCGCGCGCCGCGATCCGTTGGACGCTGCACGGAAAACACGATGGCTGGGGCGTTTTTGGCGTGCCGACCGGGGCCGAGGTTTTTGTGCTGGGCATCAGCCAGGCTGAATTTGGCCCCTGGGGTCTGCGTAAAGAATACACCCTGTTTGATGAAACCTCGATCTGGAAACAGATCCTGCTGAAAACCGGTGATCTCTAACGTGTCTCTCCGTATCTCAAATCTGGATGCCGGGCAGGCGGTGCGGCGGTACCACGCGCACCGCGCCAGCCTGCGCGCCCGACGGCTGAACAATCGCCCGCCGGGAGATTTGGTTTGATCTGATCAAACCCAAATCAAAAGGAGAAAAGATATGAGCACAATCGAAAGCCGCATCGTCCGCTATGGCGATTTGAAACCTTGTAAAACCGCGTTCATCGACGCCCATACACCGGGCTCGGACCAGAAAGAGAACTTTACCATCATCGGTGGCGGCGTCAGTGAAAGCCCCGATCAGCACGTCCACATCACCGACAAGATCGGGTTCAACATTGGTGCGGCAGGGCAACCACCGAAATGCCGCAACTCGCTGCACAGCCACACCACAGCCGAGGTGTTCTTTGTCGCCAAAGGCCGCTGGCGGTTCTTCTGGGGGCTGCATGGCACCGCAGGAGAGTTCATCGCCGAGGAGGGTGACATCTTCAACATCCCGACCGGCATCTTTCGCGGGTTTGAAAATGTCGGCCAGGACTATGGTATGATCATGTCGATGCTGGGTGGCGATGACGCAGGTGGCGGCGTGACCTGGGCCCCGCAGGTCATTCAGGATGCGCAGGCGCATGGCCTGGTTCTGGGCAACAACGGTGTGCTGTACGACAGTAAAAAGGGGCAGGAGTTGCCGCATAATGTGCAACCCATGCCATTGCTCACCGAGGACGAGTTGAAAGCCTACCCCGAGGTTCCCGTTGATGCGGTGATCGGCAAATATGTCGCCCGCTACTGGGACCTGATGGCACTGTCGGCGGACGAACCCGCCGTTGTGATCGGGGAAAACGGTTTGATCAAGGACAAGCCCGGTTTCGAGGTTGATTTCCTCACGCGAGGCTCAGCTGTGGATGACCAGGTCAAGGCGGACAAACCTGTGGTTCTGATGCCTGCCAGCGGCCATTGGCGCATCACGATCAACGAGGTTGAGGTGACCCTGTCCAACGGCGATACCGCGCTGGTTTTGACAGGCGAGAGCTATAGTGCCGCGCCTTCGATGACTGGCGAAGCTGGCCTCTATCGGATCACCGCAACCGACGATCCGGCGGGCGCGACCTGGACGGGGGCGTAACGCCGACATTGCATGCGCCCTACCGGGCCTCTTGTCCGGTAGGGGAACAAGACTTGAAGGGAGATGATGATATGACCCGCATTGCAACCACCCATGTAGGAAGCCTGCCACGCAGTCAGGAAGTCGTTGATTTCATCTTTGCGCGCGAGCGAGGGGAACCCTTCGATCAAGCCGCATTTGATACCTCTATGACCGCAGCCGTGTCCGAGACCGTTCGCAAGCAGGCCAAGGCCGGAGTAGACATCGTATCAGACGGCGAAACGTCCAAGATCTCATATGCGACCTACGTCAAGGACCGCTATACCGGCTTTGACGGCGACAGCCCACGCAATGCGCCTGCGGACCTCAAGATGTTTCCTGGCTTTCTGAAACGCTTGGCAGATGACGGCGGAACTCCGCAATATGCACGACCCATGTGCGTGGGCGAGGTGCGCTCGAAAGGGCAGGGCGAGCTGCAGAAGGACATCGACAACCTCAAGGCCGCGATGGTCGAACATGGGGTTGAACGCGGGTTTATGAATGCGGCAAGCCCCGGGGTGATTTCCCTGTTTCTGCAAAATGACTTCTACCCAACGCGCGAGGCCTATCTGGCCGCTCTCGCGGATGCGATGAAAGAAGAATACGAAACGATCGTTTCGGCGGGTCTGGATCTGCAGCTGGATTGCCCCGATCTCGCCCTGTCGCGCCATATGCTGTTCACAGATCTGTCCGACGACGAGTTCGTGAAAATCGCGGACATGCATGTTGAGGCATTGAACCACGCGCTGCAAAACGTCCCGTCAGACAAGGTGCGCGTTCACATTTGCTGGGGCAACTACGAGGGGCCGCATTGCTGCGACATTGGCATGGACAAGGTGTTTGGGACATTGATGTCGACCAAATCCCGTTATGTGCTGTTCGAAACCTCGAACCCACGACACGCGCACGAATGGACAGTGTTCCATGATCGCAAGGCGGAAATTCCAGATGACAAGGTTCTGGTGCCCGGCGTGGTCGACACCACGACCAATTTTGTCGAGCATCCTGAATTGATCGCGCAGCGTACGGAACGGTTTGCAAGTATCGTTGGTGCCGATCGTGTGATTGCTGGATCTGATTGTGGTTTTGGCACATTTGCAGGCTTTGGCGCGGTGGACCCGGATATCGCCTATGCCAAGTTGGGGGCGCTTGCCGAAGGGGCCGCCTTGGTCAGATGACGCCACTAGTTCTTCTGCCCGGTATGATGTGCGATGCGCGGCTGTTTGCCCCGCAAATTGCCGCTTTGTCTGGCAAGTATCCCATCCTGTCCGTTCCGATCGGCGGACATGACACGATGCAGGCACTGGCCGCAAAGGTGTTGGCTTGTGCCCCGTCTCGCTTTGCCCTGGCGGGGCTCTCAATGGGCGGAATCGTGGCAATGGAAATCCTGCGTCAAGCTCCGACCCGTGTGATGGGTCTGGCCTTGATGGATACAAACCCACTCGCCGAGGTGGAGGAGATCAGGTCAAAACGCGGCCCGCAGATTGATGCCGTTCAGCGCGGCGACCTGCGCAAAGTTATGGCCGAAGAGATGAAGCCGAACTATCTGACGGATGGCCCACGCCGCGCCGCCATTCTGGACCTTTGCATGGAAATGGCGATGGACCTGGGACCGGGTGTTTTCACCAATCAGTCCAAAGCCCTGCGTGATCGCCCGGACCAGAGCAATACACTGCGCGACTTCAACGGCGCCGCGCTGGTTCTTTGTGGGCGCGACGATGTCCTGTGCCCGGTTTCAAGGCACGAACTGATGCATGATCTTATGCCGCAGAGCCGGTTGGAGATCATTGAACAGGCTGGCCACCTGCCGACCCTGGAACAACCACAACAAACCACGGCGGCCCTGACCCGCTGGCTGGAGATGATATGAACCAATCCCTGTTGGACCTGCTGCGTAAAGTCGACACTCCAACCGTTTGCAACGCCATCGAAGTGGCCCAGGGCAAACGTGGTTTCAACGATTTTACACGTGGCACAATGCTGTGTTCTGATCCCGGTGCTGGTGCGATGGTGGGTTACGCCCGTACAGCAAAGATCGCCGCCGTGAACCCGCCAAGTGAGGCGCCTGATGTGATCCGTGCACGCCGCATGGATTACTATCGGCACATGGCCACCGGAACCGGCCCGGCCGTGACCGTGGTCGAGGATGTGGATTTTCCCGACTGCATCGGCGCGTATTGGGGCGAAATCAATACGACGGTGCACAAGGGCTTTGGCATCAGCGGCGCGTTGACAAATGGCGTGATGCGGGACCTCGGCGATCTGCCGGATGGGTTTCCCGTTGTGGCGGGCTCTGTCGGACCAAGCCATGGTTTCGTCCACGTGAAAGAGATTGGCACACCGGTGACGATCTTCGGTCTGCGCATACAAGACGGAGATCTGGTTCATGCCGACCGACACGGTGCTCTAGTGATTCCGTCCGAGGTGCTGGGCGACCTTGAGCAAGCGATCTTCAGGTTGCTTGAAACCGAAAAGCTGATCCTGGATCCGGCCCGTGCCGATGGGTTCGATTTTGATGCCTTTGAACAAGCATGGACATCGTTTGAGAAATCGCGCACGTAACTGTGGTTTTCCAGCGCACAGACTGTCGAGCGCAATGCAAACCAACCGTGGATCGCGGGTTGAGTTCTGCCGGACAATTCCGATGAGTGGCAGAAACATTAAGGGGTTGGGTCAGGCAGCAAGAATCTTCCAAACCAAAGCGGGAATCCGTTGGTTATGGCTTGGAACGGGGCTTTGGGGTCTTTAAGGGTTCTTCGGACATAATTCTGAAAGAGGGGCTCTAGCTGTGCCGCAATACCGCTCTCGTAGATCTACCCACGGCCGCAACATGGCAGGCGCGCGCAGCCTGTGGCGTGCAACAGGCGTCGGCGAAGGGGATTTTGGAAAACCGATCATTGCTGTGGTGAACTCGTTCACCCAGTTCGTGCCCGGCCACGTCCATCTCAAGGACCTGGGCCAGATGGTTGCGCGCGAGATCGAATCCGCTGGCGGTATCGCCAAAGAGTTCAACACCATCGCGGTTGATGACGGCATCGCCATGGGCCACGACGGGATGCTCTATTCGCTGCCCTCGCGCGAACTGATTGCGGACTCGGTTGAATACATGGTCAACGCCCATTGTGCGGATGCGATGGTCTGTATCTCGAACTGCGACAAGATCACGCCCGGCATGCTGATGGCCGCCATGCGCCTGAACATCCCGGTCATCTTTGTCTCGGGTGGCCCGATGGAGGCCGGCAAGATCGACATCGCTGATCTGGACATGAACAAGGTGGACCTTGTTGATGCAATGGTCGCGGCGGCGGACGAAAACTTCACCGACGAACAGGTGAAGCATATCGAAGAAAACGCATGCCCGACTTGCGGCTCGTGCTCGGGGATGTTCACGGCGAACTCGATGAACTGTCTCGCCGAAGCTCTGGGTTTGGCGTTGCCCGGCAATGGGTCAACCTTGGCCACACACTCGGACCGGAAGAACTTGTTCCTCGAGGCTGGCCGCAAGATCGTCGACATCACCAAGCGTCACTACGAGGGCGATGAGGCCGGGCTGCTCCCGCGTGAGGTTGCATCATTTGCGGCCTTTGAAAACGCCATGAGCCTGGACATCGCCATGGGCGGGTCGACCAATACGGTTCTGCACCTGCTGGCCATCGCCCAAGAGGGTGAGGTCGATTTCACCATGGACGACATCGACCGGCTCAGCCGCAAGGTGCCGTGCCTGTGCAAAGTTGCGCCCAACATCCACAACGTCCACATGGAAGACGTGCACCGCGCCGGCGGGATCTTCTCGATCCTGGGTGAACTGCACCGCGGTGGGTTGATCAACGACGACGTGCCAACCGTGCATACCGCGTCGATGGGCGAAGCCATTGCCAAATGGGACATCAAGGTCGCCAATAACCCTGAGGCCGAAGAGCTGTTCAAGGCCGCGCCGGGTGGTGTACGCACCACACAGGCGTTCAGCCAGTCGAACCGGTTCAAGGAACTGGACACCGACCGCGAAGGCGGCGTGATCCGTTCGGTCGATGCTGCGTTTTCGAAAGACGGCGGTCTGGCGGTTCTGTTCGGCAACATCGCGCTGGAAGGTTGCATCGTGAAAACGGCCGGGGTCGATGAGAGCATTCTCAAGTTCTCGGGCCCTGCACGTGTGTTCGAAAGTCAGGACGCAGCCGTCGAAGGCATCCTGACCCGCAAGGTTCAGGCAGGAGAGGTGGTGATCATCCGCTATGAAGGCCCGCAAGGTGGCCCCGGCATGCAGGAAATGCTTTATCCGACCTCGTACCTGAAATCCAAAGGCTTGGGCAAGAAATGCGCCCTGTTGACCGATGGTCGCTTCTCGGGCGGTACATCCGGTTTGTCGATTGGCCATGCCAGCCCCGAAGCGGCTGAAGGTGGTGCAATTGGTCTGGTGGAAACCGGCGATCTGATCGAAATCGACATTCCGAACCGGACCATCAACCTGGCCGTGTCCGATGAGGTGCTCGAGCAACGCCGAGAAGCCATGGGGCCGCTGCCCTGGGGGCCGGCCGAGCCGCGTCAGCGCGCCGTGTCCACCGCGCTCAAGGCGTATGCTGCCCTGACCACCAGCGCGGCCAAGGGTGCTGTGCGCCGGTTGAAGTAAGGTTGCACCATTTGCGTGTCGCGGCCCTGCCAATTGGCGGGGCCGTTTTCATTTGGTACCACTGAGGGACCGCTGTGATACGCTGACCTTGAGGGATCGAACCTTTTGCAATCACCTTACGATCCAGACGAAGATCCCTCGGATGAGGATCTGTGGTTCCTGCCCGGGCCGCTAGACGAAGGCGATGCAGCCGATACCCCCTGGCCCTTGGCCCCCAGACAGATGAGCCTTGATCCGACCGTCTGGCTTGAGGCTGAACGTGTGCAATACCGTGCGCTGTTGTCGACGGCTCAGGCCGTTGAACGATTTGCCGAGCGGTTGCGACATTTTCCTGGACAGGTGAAGGAACGGCTTGCGCTTGCAACGGTTTCATCGGTTCTGCGAAGCGAAGGCGTTTGGTTGGGGCCGGAGCGCATCGCGCTCTATCAGGCGCTGCGGATTGCCACGGGTGACACGGCCCGTGATCTGTCCCGGGCCAGTTGGGCGATGCGTCGGCTTATGGCGCGTCCGGTACAGGGTGGGGGTCCTTCGGACGGTGTTCATCACTTTCTGGGCCGCGCCCATCAGGCAGACGCGCAAGACCTGCCCGGAGACGGGCGCCCAACCGGGTTCGAGCTTGAGGCGATAGGACAGGATTGGTCTGACGCAGTGGCCTCGCTTCACGCGGCGCATCCACTGACACGTGCAGCCTTTGCCTTTGCCCAATGGCGCTCCCGCGACATCACCCCTTGGGACGAACTGCTCGAGCCGACAATCGCAGCCGTCATTCTGGGCCGCGAAGGGTTGGACGATGCCGCCACCTTTTTGCCGCTCGCGGACAGCCACCGGTTTGACCGCCACGGTTTGACTGAAAACGCGGGCGGAGCCGAGGCGCGGCTGGAGGTCTTTTTCACCGCCATTCGGCAGGGGGCCTTGAATGCGAATATGGAACTGGAGCGTCTGGCAGATTGGCGCGCCCGGGCCGAGCGGGTGACCAGCCATCTGTCCGGGCGCACGCCGGCTGCGTTGATCGAAACAATGATGAAATACCCGATCGCCTCCGTCGAAATGGTGTCCGAGGATACGGGGTGTTCGCGGCCCTCGGCGCGACGGAACCTCAACATTTTTGCGGATCTTGATCTTGTGCGTGAAGTCACAGGTCAGGATCGATATCGGTTCTGGGCGGCGCAGCTTTAGGCACCATTCAGAGCGGCAACCCCCTGACGTCACAGCCCGAAAGTGGCCAAAGCGGCTTGCCCTTTGGGCCCCCGGTTTCTATCAGTATCGACATGACATCGGCCATCAAGCAGACCATTTCCGACCAGATCGTTCAGTCGCTGACCGATCAGATCGTGCGTGGAGAATTGCAGGCCGACACCAAGCTGCGCCAGGACCACATCGCGCGCACCTTTGAAACCAGCCATGTTCCGGTCCGCGAAGCTCTGTTGCGATTGGAAGCACGAGGACTGGCAGTCAGCCAATCCCGACGTGGGGTGCGCGTGGCGCCTTTTGATCCGGCGGACATGCGCGAAATCCGAGAAATGCGTCTGGCGCTCGAACCTCTGGCGCTTGGCCATTCCGTCGCGCACCTGACCCTGGAACAGCGGCAAGAGGCCGAAGCGGCGCGCATTGCCTGTGACGAGGCGAAGGATCTGTTCACATGGGAGGCACAGAACCGGCGCTTTCACATGGCAATCATAGCAGGTTGCGCCATGCCGCGTCTGAAAGCCGAGATTACGGATCTGCAGATGCTCAGCGCGCGACACTTGTTGGCGACGTATTCCAGCGCCTGGTCACAGCGCGAGGACCGCGATCACCGTGCGATCATGACGGCGATCAACAGGCGGGACGTGGAAACCGCGGTTGCAGTGCTGCGTCGTCACTTGTCGCGCTTGGGTTAACCTTTTCGCGCGATCATCCAGACAGGATCATAAGTCAGGGGTAGTTTTCCGTCTTGCCCGAATTGCTCGACATAGCGGCGCTCAAAGTCGGTCAGTTTTGCGCGTGACCATTGCTCCCGCGATTGCCCGTTCACCCCGGTTTTGCGCAAGTGCTTGAGCAGGGGTAAGGCCCCGTCAAACCACATGACGATCGGCGCTTGTGCGAGGTGGAGGATGTCCAGAGAGGCGGGCACCTTGGCGGCCCAATCCTCGGCATTGCAATATCCAGGAGCGGCTGCGGAAGAGCCCAAAGCTTGCAATTCGCGAAACTGTCCTGTCCCAAAACCGCTGAGCGCCAACAAGCCGCCAGGGGCCAGGTGGTCGCTGAGACGTTGCAGCAGTTGGGTTTGGTCCGGGATCCATTGCACTGTCGAGGCCGAGCAGATCAGATCCAGAACTGTTGGAATGGACAGCGTTTCAATCGGACCGGCAACAAAGGCATCGACAGTTTCCCGCACAGCATCGCCACATTCGGGTACCAGATCGTTGGCCAGCATCCAGTCGATGACAATTCGCCCACGCAGCGCTTCGGTCAGATGGCCCGTGCCACAGCCAAATTCGAACGTGCGTTTGACCGGCGTTGTGATGTGGGTTTCAAGAGCCGATACCAGCTCTTGCGCGATACGGGCCTGTGCTTCGGCATTGTCATGATAGCTGGCCAATCCCCGGCGAAAGCTTTGGCGGACGCGGCGCTGATCGGGGTCGAGTACAATGGATTTCATAGGCCGATGACCTCTTGCCAGGTGGACCAGCGCGCAAGTGGCACATGCGGCGCGTCGATCTGGGTGATGCGATCCGATTGCGCCTGCCATCCTCGCAGTTGATTGGCCGCGGGCATGATTTTGTCTGCCGACGAGATCCAGATACGGTCAAACGCAACCATCGGCGCGTCCCCGCGTTCGCCAATGGCCATCAGTTCCGCCTTACGTGCTTCGACGTTGATCTCGGCTGGATCCTGCTTTGCGCCAAAACAGCGGGCAAGGAAGAGCTGGTAGGCTTGCGGCGACAGTGTCTCGATGGTTTTTTCCATTGCCACGGGTGGGATTCCGGTCTTCCGGTTGACCGGGGTCAACGTGCCATTCACGGCAATCTTGGCGTCAAACGGATCATGGTTGCTGGCCTGCCAATGCGCGTATGAGGCCACACCAAAGGAATATGCAATCAGCGTGGTGCGGGCATAGCCACCCAAATCAGGTAGGGTGGTAGAGAGGTCGCGATAATCCTCAACGAACAGCACGTCCTGCGGCCCGTGCAGATGCGTAAACGGCGAAGGTCCCAAAGCCCAACCGCCAAAGACCACGATCACCTCATCCGACGTGCTCGAATGCTGCAACCACTCGACCTGCATCAGAGCTCTCGCGCCAATCGCAGCATGCCATCACAGATGGATGCCAGTTCTTCGTCCGAGGTTACAAAGGGCGGCATGCAATAAATGTTGTGCCCAAATGGGCGCAGGAACACACCCATCTCATGTGCCAAGCCATGGGCTTGATCGGCGCTGACGCGGTGATCCATCTCGATTACACCAATCGCACCCAACACGCGCACATCGGCCACGTTTGGCAGGTCGCGGGCTGGGGCCAGCTGTTCTGTCAAACCGGCCTCAATCCGGCTGACGTTGGCGTTCCAGTCGGACTGGTCCAGCAGGTCGAGGCTGGCCTTGGCCGCGACGCAAGCCAGCGGGTTTGCCATGAAGGTCGGGCCATGCATGAAAACGCCGGGCTCGCCATTTCCGATCCCTGTCGCCACGCGGTCGTTGGTCATGGTGGTGGCAAAGCTGATGTGACCACCGGTCAAAGCTTTGCCCATGCACAGGATGTCGGGCTCGATGTCGGTGAAGTCGGTGGCAAACAGACGCCCGGTGCGACCAAAGCCGGTGGCGATCTCATCAAAGATCAGCAGCACGCCGTATTCGTCACACAAAGCCCGCGCCTGGTTCAGGTACTCGGGGTGATAGAAATACATGCCCCCGGTGCCCTGCACGACCGGCTCCAGGATGAACGCGGCGATCTGCTTGTGATGCTTTTCCAGTATGGCTCGCAACTCGGCGATGCCGTTCAAGGCGGGGTCTTCCGGCCAATTCTGATCTATCGCGATCGGGGGCTGGGGGACAAAATGCTGAAGGCTCAGCGCGCCCTGAAACAGGTGGTGCATGCCTGTGACGGGGTCACAAACGCTCATCGCTTTCCAAGTGTCGCCGTGATAGCCCGAGCGCGTGGTGACAAACTGGCTGCGGCCCGGGTGGCCAACGGCGTGCTGATATTGCACCGCCATTTTCATCGCCACCTCGACCGAGACTGAACCGCTGTCGCAGTAAAAAATCCGTTGCAACGACGGGGGCGTGATCTCGAGCAGCTTTTGCCCCAGCTCGATTGCCGGATCATGGGTCATGCCGCCGAACATCACATGCGGCAGGCGGTCGAGCTGCTCATGAATGGCCTTGGTGATCGCCGGGTTACGGTGACCGTGCAACATGCACCACCAAGACGACATGGCGTCGATCAGGCGAGTGCCGTCATCCAAGGTGATCCAAACGCCCTCGGCCTCTTTCGCGACAAAAGTCGGTCCGGGTTTTTCCACGTTGGTGTAAGGGTGCCAGAGGTGCTTCTGGTCGAATTCAAGCGGGGTCATGCGGCCAAACCTTGTCGGATGGTGTCCATGTCGATGTGGGTAAATGCTTGGTCCAGCGTTTGGGGTGTGACGTCGTCCATGACGGGCAAGCGGCCCAAGGGTGCACACTTCCCAAAGTCGATGATGGTCTGTTCGACCAACGGTTCGGCTTCACCGATGAAAGCCACGCCAAGAACCGTGCAGCCTCGCGCGCGCAGCGCTTCGAGCGACATAAGCGTGTGGTTGATCGTGCCCAGTTTGGTGCGCGCGCATAGGATCACAGGCGCCCGCCAATCGGCAAACAGGTCAGCATAGAGCATCTGGCGGTTCAGCGGCACCAGCAACCCACCGGCCCCTTCGACCACCAAGGGTCCATCAGCCTCGGGCAAGGGCAGGGCGGCCGGATCAATCTCGACCCCCTCAGCCTCGGCCGACAGGTGCGGTGAGGCGGGCAGGTTCAGCAGATATCCCTCGGGCAGAACAGGCTGGCCGGACAGCCGGGCGACGATCTGGCTGTCGGTTTCCGCCTCGATGCCCGATTGCACCGGCTTCCAGTATGTGGCTTTCAGCGCACGGGTCAGGCCGGCGGAAAACACGGTTTTGCCGATCTCGGTGTCAGTTCCGGTGACGATGACGGGTTGGGTCATTGGGTCAGAGCCTTCTTTGCTTGGGCAAGATCGCGGAACATCTCCGAGATCACCGGGGCGGGGGTGTTGAGCGTGATGGAAACCCGCAGGCGCGAGGTCCCGCGTGGAACGGTCGGGGGGCGGATGCCGCGAATGTCATAGCCCCTGTCTTGCAGGGATTGCGCCAGTGCCATTGTTGGTTTGTCCGCACCGATGACGATCGGCATGATCTGACTCTGAAAACCGGCCAATCCAAGATGCTCCCACGCCTCTTTGTGCGCGTGGTCCATCAGATCCTGCGCTGCCACCTGTCGGTCCGGGTTGTCGCGCAATTCGTTCATCGCGGCCCGCACAAGCGCAGCGTTGAGCGGCGAAGGTGCGGTGGCAAAGATGAATCCGCGCGCCTTGTTGATCAGCGTGTCGATTAACGTCTTGGCTCCACAGATAAGTGCGCCTGAAACGCCAAGTCCCTTGCCACATGTGTGAAGGGTCAACAGGTTCTCGCGCGCGGCATAGGGATGGCTCAACCCGCGCCCGTTGTCACCAAAAACACCCGTGGCATGGGCCTCGTCCACGACCAGAACCGCGTCATGCGCGTCGACCAGTGCCATTAGATCGGCCACAGGGGCCAGATCACCGTCCATGGAATAAAGGCTCTCGACCGCGATCCATATTTGGCCGGTCTTGCCTTCGCTGCGCCAGTTTCGAATTGCCTCTTCGGCGCCGTTGACGTCGTTATGGGCAAAGGCGCGAGTTTCAGCCCGCCCCAGTCGCATCCCGTCATGCGTGCTGGCATGGATCAGCGCGTCATAGAGCACCAGATCTTCGGCCCCCGGCAGGGTCGAGAAAATTGCGGTGTTGGCCTGAAACCCGCCACCCATGAACAGGGACGCCTGGGTACCAAAGAAGGCAGCTGCCTCCTGCTCGAGCAGCACGTGTTCATCCGCATTGCCACGCAGTAGGCGCGAGCCGCCGGCTCCGACAGGAACGCCACGCTCCAAAGCTTCCCGCGCGGCGATGTTCAGCACCTCAGACCCTGCGAGTCCGAGGTAATCGTTTGACGCAAAGTCATGCCCGGCCCGCGCGATCAGCGTGCGGTAACGGCCCCTTGATTGCAACGCAGTCAGGGCGCGGTCTTGCCGGGCAAAAAATGTCATTTCGAGGCGTCACACCCCACGGCCATCGCCGTGATGCCAAGTTTCGCGAACAGCTGGCCGTCCTGATCCTCTTCGGGGTTGTCGGCGGTCAGCAGTGTGTCACCGACAAAGATCGAGTTGGCGCCGACAAAGAAACACATGGCCTGCATTTCCTCGGTCATGTCGGTGCGGCCAGCAGACAGGCGCACGTGCGATTTCGGCATCAGGATGCGGGCCAGAGCGCAGGTGCGGACAAATTCAATCGGGTCCAGCTTTTCGACATCCGCCAGCGGCGTGTCGGCGATCGGGATCAACATGTTGACCGGTACCGAATCCGGGTGCTCGTCCAGCGTGGCGAGCGAGACCAGCATGTCGATGCGGTCCATCTGCTGTTCGCCCATGCCAACGATGCCGCCGGCGCAGACTTTCATCCCTGCCTCACGTACGCGGTTCAATGTATCGATCCGGTCTGCAAAGGTGCGTGTGGTGATGATTTCCGAGTAGTAGCGCTCGGACGTGTCGATATTGTGGTTGTAGTAATCCAGACCCGCATCGCGCAGACGGAAGACTTGGTTGTCGTCCAGCATCCCCAGGGTCATGCAGGTTTCCATGCCCAGGTCTTTGACGCCTTTGATCATCGCCTCAAGCGCGGCCATGTCGCGGTCCTTGGGGGAACGCCAGGCCGCCCCCATGCAATACCGTGTTGCGCCACCTTCTTTGGCTTTACGGGCCTCGGCGATCACGCGCTGAACCTCGATCAGTTTCGAGGCCGACAGCTTGGCGCCGTTGCGGGCAGATTGTGAGCAGTACGCGCAGTCTTCGGCGCAACCGCCGGTCTTGATCGACAAAAGCTTTGAGCGCTGAACCTGGTTCGGGTCGAAATGGGTGCGATGCACCGTGTGGGCCTGATAGAGCAGATCCATGAAGGGTTGGTTATAGATCTTTTCCGCCTCTTCACGGGTCCAATCCGTGCGAACCGTTGTTGTATCCAGCACGTCGGTGCTCCTTTTATAGATAAAAATTCCCTGCCTGACGCATAAGGTGTTTTTTTATCTACAAACTGCATCGGCGCAAGTGGAAATGCTGCCGTGCAGCGAATTGACGCTAGTTTCGCAGCGTCGCCAGATTCCCGAGCTTAGAGCAGCGAAGGGAGAAACTGGCAACGCCGGATCGATTGCGACCCGGCGTTTCAAAGGTGTCGGAAATGAGAACTATTTCAGCAGGTTGGGCACAAAAAGCGCCTGGTCAATTCCGGCCAGGGCCTCGTACCGCGCCTCGCGTGGGTGGGCGAGGTTGAAGGTGCCGACGCGTTTGTACCATGTCCGACCCAAGCGACCTGAAACACAGTCCAGAACCCGTTTGCCTTCGGCATCGCTGCCAAATCCCAATGCATCAGGCAAAGAATTAGGCGTCAGATTCGGGTCGGCGACCAGCGCATCGGCCATTGCCAGCACCATCAGGTCCCATTGCAGATAGCTGACGCCAAGCTGTGCCTCGTCCCCTGCGCTGATGCCCAAGCCATCTGTGGGCGTTGCGCGCCAGGTCTTTTCGGGCACGCCAATCTCGCGCGCCATCCAGGGCACTTCCCAGGATTTCAGCAGGGATTGGATCGGCGCCACATCCCCCACGTCACCGTTCAGCGTCCAGAACCCTGCCGCCAATTCCGAGAAGTTGTCGGTGCTTGCGACGATCCCGCCATAACGGTGCGCCTGATCGTAGAGCGTGATCATCCGCAAACGCGCCCGCATATTGCCGCGACGAATCCGCAGGCCTGCGTCGTCACCGCTGGACAGAGCAGGGTCGAGCTTGGTCAATCCCTCGACCATCGAATGAAACTGCGGCGTCAGGTCGATGTTGTTGTGTTCGATGTCAAGCGCATGGCAGGCTTCTTCGCCACGCGCGGTTTCCTCGGGGTTCTGTTCGATGGGCATGGTGTGACCCACCACGCGCCAACCGGCTGCCTTGAACAGTGCAGCTGTCAGAGCACTGTCCACGCCGCCGGACATGCCGATGACTGCGGCGCCGATGCCATTCTCTTCGCGGTAAGCGGTCAGATCATCGAGAATGCGGGCCATGTCACCGCGCAGGGTCTCTTCCTGTGCAAAGGCACCGCTTTCGATGCGCGCGTCCAATTGGGCGTCGAACCAAGGCGTCAGCGCGCCTAGTTTGGATTGGCGGGACAGCTCTAGGATTTCAGATTTCAATGACATGCGGCCTCCGACACCAGCGCGTGCAAACAAGGGTTGCGGTCTTCTTAGCCGAGGCAAGCGATTGATTGAAACTGATTTTGGATCGCGCGGTCAGGTGGTGGCTTGTGTGCGCTCAAAAAAGCGGCAGGCGACGTCCAGCAGTTGGGTGTCCTGTCCTTGACGCCCCATGATCTGCAGGCCGCCGGGAAGGGTCACGCAAGGGTGGTTCATCCACCTCCAGTGTGTTTGGTCACCGGGGGCAAGCAAGACGTCGATGTCCTTGAGAATATCGTCCAATCGGTCGTGTGCGTCGCGCCACTGATCCAGCGCCTTGGAATAGGTGGTTTCGCTGACGTTGGCTCCGGTGGTCACCAGATCGCAAATTGGCTGGCCAACGCGCGCAGGGCCAAGCGCGGCTTCGGCGGCGCGGAATCGGGCGATTTCGTAGGCGAAAATCGTAGCTTGGGTTTGTGGCAGGCTTCCTAACAGCGGGAACTGCGCAACCTCTTGAACCGCGCGTCTGGTGGTCGCGACCGCTTGAGGCAGTTCGTTGAACCTTGCCCCTTGCAAATAGCCAATGCGAGGTTCGGCGCTTACAGAGCCCTCCCCCTCAAAGCCGCATATAGCGGGCAAAGCTACTTTGAAGTCTTGTGGATCGCGGGCCAGAATACAGAGCGTATCCAAACTTTCCGACAACGTCATGATGCCGCGCAAATTATAGCTGCCGCGCGTGGGTTTGAATACAACAACATCCGTTGCCGGGGGCGCCCCAGAGCACAGAGCAAAGGTCGCCACACGATTGGCGACGGCAGTGGCCGCGCCGTTGGGACTGTCGCCGATTGCGAAAGCTGCTGTCTTTGTTTTGCCAATCGGAACGGCGCCGGCTGACAAAAAGGCGTCGACACAAGCGGCGTTTCGTTCGGGCACGCGGTCACTGTAAAGCTGTGTGCCCCAACTGGTGGGCATGCCGCGCGTGTTTATGGTGTCCATGATTGCAAACGGCACACCGTGAAGCGGCCCAGTGGCGGGCATGGCATCAGCAAGTTGGGCTTGTATCATCGCGAGGGATGGATCGTTGAATTGGAACACTTCATCCCGAGTGTTCGTTTGCGCGATCCGGGTTAGGTGGGCCGACATCACCTCGGACGGTTTGACCTGTCCTGCGCGGATGCGCGCGGCCAGATCACAAGCGCCAAGGTGGATCAGGTCGGTCATGCGCCTCCGGGTTGTTCTGCTGCGCTGAGCTGCGCGACCTTGTGGCGGAACCGCATTGCACCTGCGTCCAGGCCAAGGTTCAGATATGGCGTTTTGCGTTTGGCCATCCCGATTTGCACCTCTTCCAGCACTTCTTTGTCCTCGTTGAATGCCATTATGGCGCCCGCAAACATCTTTTCGTCAATACCGGTGTCATCGGCAAACATGTTGCGGTGCTGGAACCAGAAATAGAGAGAGGTTTCTTCATCCACCGGAGTGATGAAGTTGTACGAGATGTTGATGAAGGCGTTTTCGGACACCGGTTTGTCTGCTCCACCTTCACCCGGAGGTGTGTAGATGGACATGTTGATCGCGGTGGATGGAGTCCGGCATTCATAGTGTTGCTTGCGGTCGCAGTTGTCGCCAAAGGGCAGCATCTGTGCGTAGTAGGGGGGGGCTGGCTCTTCGGCGATCCAACGGGAAATGACCACGAAATCATCCCCTTCTTCCAGATCAAGCGGCCGGTTGTCGGTGCCTGCTCCGGCAAAGGATGTCAGATGAACCCAGGCCACATGACTGGGGTCCAGCAGGTTGTCGGTGATGTAAAGGTAGTGGCACTTCATCTCCATCGCGCCGCGCTTGGTCTTGCCCCAGGTCGGGTTGTCAAAGTTCGGAATGTCGATGATGTCAGCCGGATCAGCATCCGCTGCCTCGCCCATCCAAATCCACAGGAACCCATAACGGTCCTCGACCGGATAGCTGCGGACCACGGCACGCTTGGGGACCGCGTTTTCCTGCGTCGGAGCGGCAACACAGCTGCCGGTGCAATCAAACGTCAACCCGTGATAGCCGCATACGACGGTGCTGCCTTGGACGCTGCCCTTGGACAGCGGCAGTTTACGATGGGGGCAGGCGTCTTCGAGCGCGATGGGTTCGTCGGCCTCGCCACGAAACAGAACGATGCTGTCGCCCAACAAGGTCATGGCCTTAAGCGAGCGGTCAAAATCGTCGCTGCGGCCAGCCACATACCAGCAATTGCGCACAAATGCGCCGGTTCCGGTCAGATCTTTCTGCATCATGGGCCCCCGTTTGCCTGGTTCAATCTGGATACTCAGGGAGACGATTGAGCGGACCAAGTCCGTCGCGTCCAAATTTTCGTACCAAGAAAAAATTTGACTGACAAGAACAAAGCGTGAGGGAAACGCGGCGAGTCCGGATCATTGGTCCCGTTTGCGACCCGATGGAAGGGGCGCCGGGGTAAGCCGGTTTTGGATTTAGTGGCGCGAGACTCTGTCAGCTGCGGTGACCCGAAACGGGTTCATGTTACGGCGATCTTCTTGCGGGGACAGGCCGAAACACCGGCGATAGTTGCGGATCATCGTCGCTGAGGTTTCATACCCGACCGCGTGGGCGATGCGGCTTATCGGGTCGTTGGAATACAGCACCATCTGCCGCGCGGCCCGCATCCGCAGATCACGGTAATGCTTGCCAGGGCTTTCCCCCATCGTCGCCTTGAAGCTGCGCTCCAGATGGCGCGCCGAAACGCCAAGCTGGTCGGCGATTTCACTCATCGGCAGGGGGTAGGCCAGGTTCTGGTCGAACAGTTCGACGGCCTTGGACACGATGGGCGGCAACCCGTCCGCTGTGCTGTCGCAGGCAAAAGCGGGTGTTTTCTGGCGAACGCCTTCGCTTCGGATCACCGGATGTTGGAACCAGCAGGCGACCTCGGTCATCAGAGTGGCGCCCAACGTGTCTTCGATCACATGCAGCATAAGGTCAAACATCGCCCCCGCTCCCGAAGCGGTATAGCGGCGTTTGTCCATCTGGATCAGGCTGTCGCTCAGTTGCAGGTGGGGAAATGCCTCGGAAAACGCGGCGCTATAGCACCAATGTGCAGAGCAAGAGTAACCATCCAGCAACCCGGCATGGGCCAACGGAAAGATACCACCGCTTACGGCGCCGACGATGGCCCCGTGTCGGGCGATCTTGCGCAGGTGGCCGTTTGACGATTTGGGTGAAGTGAAAGTACCCGAAGGGCTCGACATCAGGAACAGCATGTCCAGGTCCGGGGCATCAGCCAGGGCGCAGTTGGCCTGAAACGGAATGTCGGCGCTGGATTGTACGGCATCGCCCTCTTCCGACAACAAGACCCAGGAAAAGGTCTGCGTTCCGGTGATGTCGTTGGCTGCGCGTAACGGTTCAATGGCCGACGTCAGGCAGGACATCGGAAAACCAGGAAACAGCAGGAAACCGACTGTGATCCGCGGGTTTTGGTACTGGCTGGTCGGATCGGACATGATCAACTCTCTGGAACAGGACTGCGCAAGCAATCGCAAAAGGGTAATCAAATCCTTCGCCCGGGAAAAGAGCGGAGATCAACCGTCGTGCTGGACGTCCCAGGCCACGGGCATGGTCAGCGGCCCACGAAATGCCCACCCGCCAAAGGGGACTTCGCCTGCCAGTCGCAGATTGCCAAGACGCTCAAAGATCATTGGCAAAGCGACATCGGCAATCAGGCATCGCGCAGCCCAGGCCCCGGCACAGAAATGGGGACCGGCGCCAAAAGCGATCGAGGGGCCGTGATCCTGGGTCAGGTCAAATTCGTCCGGCCGTTCGAACACATGCTCATCGCGATTGCCCGACCCGAACATGAAGAACACTCGATCCCCCGGAGCAAGCGCCACACCATGCAGATCGTGCGGTTTCGCAATCTCGCGTGGGGACATGCCGATTGGGGACATCCAGCGGGCGTATTCTTCGAACACGTCCATCCACGACGCTTTGCCCCGTTGAACAAGCGCAAGCTGATCGGGATGCGTCAGCAAGGCCCAGATTGCCCCGGCGATCACGTCGCGGGGTTCATTCTGCCCGCCGGAAATCGCAAGCTTGATATTGGCGCTGATCTGCCCGTCCGACAGACCTGCTTGCATCTGTACAGACAACAGCGAGGTATCCGGGTTTGCCGCAAGCTCTGGTTTCCGCTCGGCGATATGTTCATCGATGGATGCGGTGCAATCATGGCAACGGGCTTCGATTTCGGGGTCGCCGGTATAGTTGGCGCAGCCGTCGATCATACCCTGACTGGTGCGGTCCATTTCCTGCCAGCTCATATTGGTCAGCCCTGTCATGACGCGCAGCGCATCCCCCGATATCCGCTTGGCGATATCCAGAACCATGTCGGCCTGGCCTTTGGGGTGCAATTCGGTCAAAGCGGCATCGGTCATGGCGATGAACTGTGCTTTCCAGGTGTTCTTGACCGTCTTGGGTGAGACGGTAGGAAAGATCGCCTTGCGTTCAGCCATATGCGCGCTGCCATCCTTGCGCATCATGTTCTGACCCATGAGGCGGGTCATCAACCCATCGGGCTGGGTTGACGAAAAGATGTCGATCTTTTTCTCGTTCACAAAGATGTCGTCACGGCGAGTGACAAGCACCGCCCCCAACTGCGGAACATAGGCAATAGGGGCATGCGCGCGCAGATGTTTGAGATCCGGATAAGGGTCTTTCCAGAACGCTTGTGCATCGATTTCGTAGACTGGCGCATTCGACATTTTGCTGGCCTCCCCTGTGGTATGTTGTCATGTCAACACGTTGGATGTTGTTGAGTCAATCCGATTTCGCTAGGGTCGCGACAAAGCGAGGTTTTGATGACGGAAAAAGACGATCTGCCGGACGAGATGTTCCTGACCGGTTTGGACCAGGATGGTCGCCAGACCTTGAGCTTTTCGCGCTCTCCCACGGTATTACTGAACTTTGCCGCCAACCGGTTCACTCGCAATGCTTCGCGCCACTACCAGAATTCATTCGGCATCGGGGCAATGGACTGGCGGATGCTGGTCAGCCTGACGCGCAATCCTGGCAGCAGCGTGTCGCATGCCAGCGCCACGATTGGTATCGACAAGGGCGCGGTGAGCCGCAGCCTGGCCCGCTTGGAAAAGGCCGGGTTGGCCAGCGCCCAATGCAACAGCCCAGATGAACGCCGCAAGGAATGGTTTTTGACCGATGCAGGGCAACAGCTGCATGATGATGTTCTGGTGGCGGCACTGGAACGACAGAAACACCTGCTACGCGGGTTTTCACGTCAGGATGTGGCAGAGTTGAATCGGCTCTTGAGCAAGCTTCTAGAGAACCTCGACGGCAGCGAGGCGGAAAACTGAACGGCTCTGCAATATTCAGGGTTGCTCTTTTGACCGCGAGTTGGTGAGTAAGCACAACAACTTTCCCGTGGTCAGAATTGGAGACACTCCGTGATCGAACGCTTTCACACCACCGAGCGCGCCAGCAAGATCGTCAAGCACAATGGGGTTGTCTACCTCAGTGGTCAGGTTGCCGAGGGCGACACTGTTACCGAACAAACACGCGATTGCCTAGCGAAGGTTGACGCTTTGTTGGCCGAGGCTGGCACTGACAAAAACCACCTGTTGCAGACGACGATCTGGCTGGCCGATATGGCGGATTTCGCTGAAATGAACCTGGTTTGGAACGATTGGGTGCCCACGGGCTTCGCCCCGGCGCGTGCTTGCGGCGAGGCGAAACTGGCGCGTGAAATCCTGAAGGTCGAAATCCTTGTGATTGCGGCGATGCCCTGAGCCGATAGGCTCAGAGCTGAATCCAGGTCGCTTTGAGGTTTTCGTATTTCTCAAGTGCATGGAGCGAACGATCCGAACCATTTCCGGATTGCTTCACGCCCCCCAGCGGCGAGGTTACATCCGCGCCGCTGAAACAGTTCACCTGAACGGTGCCCGACTTGATGCGCCGTGACATCCGGTGCGCGCGCGAGATATCACGCGACCAGACCACCGATGACAGGCCGTAGACGGTTTCGTTGGCGATCGTCACGGCCTCATCCTCGGTTTCGAAACTGCGCGCGGCAAGCACCGGGCCAAAAACCTCGTTCTGGGCGATGTCCATGGTCGACGTCACACCGGTGAGCACCGTTGGCTCGTGGTAGAATCCTCCACTGTCGGCGTGCAATTGATGACCTCCAGTCCAAAGGGTTGCCCCTTCTTTCAGCGCGCGGGATACGGCGGACTGGGTTTTGTTCAGCTGAGCGGCGTTGGCGAGTGCGCCGGTTGAATGGCCCAGGTCCAGGGGATCGCCAACCCTCAATGCCACCGCGTGTTCCCGCACCTTGGCCAGAAAATCATCGTGAATGTCGCGATGCACGATCAGGCGCGAGGCCGCGACACAGACCTGCCCGTTGTTGCGAAAGATCGAGGCTGCTGTTTCCGCCGCCGCGCGGTCCAGGTCGGGGGCATCGGGGAAAACGATGTTGGGGGACTTGCCGCCAAGCTCCAGATAGACCCGTTTCAAATTCGACTGGGCAGAATATTCCATCAGTCGCCGGCCCACGCCGCCAGATCCGGTAAAGGCCAGAACGTCGATGTCCATGTGCAAGCCCATGGCTGCGCCCACGTCGATGCCGCGTCCGGTGATGGCGTTCAGCACTCCGGGCGGCACCCCCGCCTCATGCGCCAATTGGACGATGCGTAAGGTGGACAGGCTGGCCTCTTCAGATGGTTTGATCACCACCGAATTGCCCGCCGCCAAGGCAGGCGCAAGTTTCCAGGCGCCAATCATCAGCGGGAAGTTCCAAGGCGTAATGACGCCCACAACACCTACCGGTTCGCGGTCGATGAGCGACAGTACATCGCTGCGCGTCGGCGTGATTTCCCCATTTCGCTTGTCGATGGCTTCGGCGTAAAAGCGGATCGTCTGGGCTGCCGACAGCGGCTCGCCTTTCAGTGCCGAGCGGATGTCGGTTCCATTATCGCGCGCGCCCAAGACAGCCAGTTCCAGCGCTTGCGCTTCAATCAGATCCGCCCACTTTTGCAAGATACGCTTGCGTTCGACCGGCGCCATTTCGGCCCAATGACCGGCATCAAACGCATGCCGGGCCGTGGCAACGGCGCGGTCCACGTCGGCGGTCCCGGACGCGGCCAGATCGGTCAGCTTTGTTCCGTCGATCGGAGAGATCACAGGCATTACCGCGCCATCGCTTGCGGCACAGGATTGGCCGTCGATGAAGTTCTGCCCGGGTGCCACGGGTTGGGCACGCAGTTCATCAATACGAGATTGGTCCAAGGTCATGTGTTGTCCTTTGTCGGGGTCAGCGCCGGCAGCACGTCAGAAGTCATACCAGCGCTCGACCACCGGGCCGACGCTGTCGCCCGGGAACTGTCTTTGAAGCTTGTCATAGCTCTGATCGATTTCTTCGGCGCTTGCCGTCAGCTCTTGCACCGGGACGGCGCGTTCATAAGCCGACCCTTTGGTCTCAAAAGTCCGGTCGATGTCGAGGATCTGCAAATTGCGGTGTCGCATCAGGCGATCATACACGTTGCGATAAATCTCGGCGTCATAGACATGGGCATTGGCCGGATCGCTTTGCGTGTCGGTCCACAGATCATGCACCCGGCGGATATCGAGCCAATCATTCTGAACGATCTCGGGCGGGGCGTCCTTGGTCTCCTGCTCGTTGCGGGGGTTGGCAAATGTATCGGCCCGGAACCCTTCTATGGCGCGGCGGATTTCGGCGCGCGGGATCGGGACAAAGAACACGGCCTGCTCCGAGCCAAGCAGCGCCTCGGCTTCATCGTCCAGCTGGTGCAGCAACTCGGTAAATCGACCGCCCACGACAGGTAACTCGGCCACCAAAAGCTCGGCCGGGTCGCTGTTCTGCACGTGCCAATTCATCACGCCATCGCGCACCCAAAGCCCTACGGCCTTGCGAATGCCGGGGTGAGTCAGGTTGTCGACCTCGGGATATTTCTCCAGCCACTGTGGCGTTTCAAACGGACGGCGCGCGGCATCCCACTGCATGGTATGAACCCTGCGTCCAGCCTGATCCGCGAGCAGGATGATCTGCTGCAACATCAGGCTTTTGCCGGTGCCCGGCAGACCCGCGACAAAGATCATGCGGCGGGTTGAGACCGCATGTTCCAGTTGTGCTCTGATGGGGCTGTCTTTGGGTATGATGATCTGAGTGTCGCTCATGTTGCCCCCCTTAGCGGAATTGATCAACGCTTGGCATTTCGGTGAACGGCACCTCGATCACCGTTGGCACGTCCGTGGTGCGCTTGCCTTGCTGGATGGCAGTCCGTACCTCTTCCGACGTGGTGGCCCGCAGAGCTTGCGCGCCAAAGCTGTCGACCATGCGCAAGAAGTCTGGGTTGTGCAGATCGGTTGCGATCACCCGGCCGCCATAATTGTTCTTTTGCATCTGTTGTACGTTGCCATACTGGTTGTTGTTGAACAGCAGCACAATCAGCGGGATCTTGTGTTGCACGGCGGTTGCCAGCTCCTGCACCCCGAACATGAAGCCGCCGTCGCCGCAGACCGAGATCACCGGTACATCCGGACGCGCGAGTTTCACGCCAAGTGCTGTAGGGAAGCCGTATCCCAGGGTGCCCTGATACCCGGTCGAGATGAAGGTGCGCGGGTTATAGACCGGATAGGTGATCCGGCTGGCAAACCCGACCTGCGTCAGCTCGTCGACAAAGACACCATCCTCTCCCAGCTCTTCGCGGATCACTTTGAGGTAGCTGAGCTGGGGCTCCAGCACCGCTGACCGCTCGGCCCATTTTGCCTTGGCCTCCAGCAGTTCGTCTTTGCGCGAGGCGCGAACGTGGTTGTGGCGCTCCAACCGGCTCATCAGAACCGGCAATGCGCGTTCAGCGCGGGCCGTGATGGCGCATGCGGGGATAAAGAACTTTTCATGCGTGTCGGGGTCCACGTCGATGCGAATGATCTGCGGGGCATGGCCCTTGATCCATTTGCGGGCGGGAACGCGCATGTTGGACCCAATGGCCAGCACCACATCCGCTTTGTCCCACAACGCCTTGGCCGCCGGTTGGTGCAGCGACAAATAGCTGCGCGCGTCAACCACGCCCATGCCGGTGCGATAGCCCACCACGGGCGCTTGCAAGGTTTCGGCCAGCTCTCGGACCAAAGCGCTCGATGATTGCGCGCCGCTGCCCACGAAAATCATCGGCGATTTGGCTTGTCCCAACAGCTTGGCGGCTGCTTCGACTGCATCTTCGTCCAGCTCAGGTTCGTCGCCTTGAACGTTGCCGGACAACAGATCGACCTGCGCTTTGGCGGCCAAAACATCCATCGGGATTTCGAGCCCAACAGGACGGGGACGTCCCGACAGCATCTGGCGGAAACCTTCGTGGATCAACCCGGGCACATCAGAGGGTGCATTGGCCCGATCTGCCCATTTTGTCAGCCCGCGGATCACGCCCAACTGGTCGTTGATCTCATGCAGCTCACCCCAATCCTTGCCAATGGCGCGCGAACTGATCTGGCCGGTCAGGCAGAACAGCTTGGCGTTCAAAGCATAAGCTGTCGACATCGCCGCAGTTGCGTTCAGCAACCCCGGACCGGGCACCACGTTGAATACGGTCGGATCATCCTTGGCCAGCGCATACCCCAACCCCATATAGGCCGCGCCCTGTTCGTGGCGGGTGTGGATGATGCGGAACTTCTCGCGATGATCGTAGAAGGCGTTGTAAAGCCAATCGTTCTGAACGCCGGGTAGGCCAAAAATGGTGTCTATGCCGTGGTTGTGGAGCGATAGGACGGCTGCTTCGCCGCCGGTCACTTCCTGGGTCATGGGTTTGCCTTGTCTTGCAGCGATTTGAGCGCGTTCAACAGTCGGGTGTTTTCATCCGGCAGGCCAACGGTGGCGCGGATGTGGTTGGGCAGGTCGAATGCAGGGCGGACCATGACACCATGGGTCACCAGTTCATTCGTCAACGTTTTGGCATCTTTGCCTTCGGGGCAACGGAACATCACGAAGTTCGCTTGGCTTTTGGCGACTTCGAACCCCATCACCTTCAGCGCATCAGACAAACGCGCGCGCTCGGCTGTGTTGTTTGTTACGGTCCGATCCAGGTGCGCGGCATCATCCAGCGCCGCGATGGCAGCGGCCATGCCCATCGAGTTCAAGTGAAAACTGCGTTTGCGCCTGCGGATTTGGGCGGCGATCCGTTCGGGTGCGATGCCATAACCGACGCGCATGCCCGCCAGCCCATAGGCTTTGGAGAAACTGTGCACGATGACGATGTTTCGATCATCGCGCACATGGCGCAGCGCGTCGGGCAGGTCGAACTCGGTCGCGAACTGGAAATAAACCTCGTCGTAGATCAGCGTCACATGATCCGGCAGACCGTCAAGAACCGCATCAAGCACGTCCTGGCCAAAGTAGGTGCCGGTCGGATTGTTGGGGTTGCACAGATACACCAGCCGTGTGTCTGGGGTTACTGCGTTCAGGATGCCATCGACATGCACGTCAAACCCCGCGCCGATCAGATCGACCTTGTCCACCACGACACCCTTTTTCATCAGCGAGCCGGTGTAGGCGCCAAAGCAGGGCGGGCAGATGATGGCGCGTTGACCGGGTTCGGTCAGTGCCTCTTCGATCAGGGACAGAACCTCGACCCCGCTGTTGGCCGAAAAGAACTGTTCGGGCTTCATGCCTTGGCCGTGAAACTCTGCCAGTTTCTGGCACAGGGCTGCGTCGGTGCGTTCGGGGTAGATGTTGGCGCCCTCGAGTGCATCCCGCGCGGCGGCGACGGCCGCGGGTGAGGGGCCAAAGGGGTTTTCATTCGAGCTGAGTTTGGTGATGGGCTGGTCGGCAGCAAGGCTTTGAACCTCGGCCACGGACAGGCCTGCCTGATATCCACCGGTGTCTGATTGGGTCATGTCTGGGGGCATCCACGATTTCGGTTGCGTTGCGGCCTGTCTATCCCAGAGCGCTGTTTTCGTCTGTCCTTATTCAGGGGGGACACGGGCGCCGTTGCGTTTGCGGACCCGACTGCGCATTGTGCCCCCATGTCCTTGGAAGATTTCTTTAGCGGCCCCGGTGCGCCGGACTTTTTGCACATCTTTTCGACGTGCTTGCAGTCGATTGGCACGCCAGGGTTCAATGCGCAGTTTCTGGAGTTGATTGAACAGGTCATCAAGGCCGATCAATGCATGGTCTTTTCCTACAAGACCCCAAGGCCGCAGTGTTATCTGACCTATAATGAGCGCCACGCCAAAGGCGTGCAGAACATGGTTCAAACCTATCTGCGTGACGGATTCAAAACTGACCCCTCACGGGCCGCGATTGAGCAGGTGCGCCAATCCGGAAAGACGTTGATCACAACGATGGCCGAAGCAGGCGGGGACGAGCCCTTTGCAGCTGCGGGTATGGGTGATCGCCTGACGATCATTGCCTGCCGAGACGAAGACGTCATCGCCATGAACTTTTTCCGGTTCAAGGAAAATGGGCGTTTCTCGATCAGCGAAAACCGGCTGCGGCTGGATTTCTGGAACGCAATTGCGCAGATCGTGTTACTCCATTTCTCGGAACGCAGCGGGGCCAAGGTGCGTAGCCCTTTGAATTCGTTGTCGGCGCGGGAAAAGGAAATCTGCGAGGGGATGCTTCGGGGTTTGACCGCGGATGCCATCGCGTGGGAGTTGGACGTCGCGCCAAGCACGGTGCTGACCTACCGCAAGCGGGCTTATGAAAAGCTGGGGATCAATTCCAAATCGGCGCTGTTCATGTTGTGCAACACCGGATCTTAGGCCGGTTCATCTTTCCAGACCACGTTGCGAAGTGCCTCAAACTCCTCATCCGAGGGTTTCACACCAGTGATGCAATAAAGGTAATCCCATCCCCGCGCGGCCCGCGTTTCCATAGTTTCGCGCTGGTCCAGCGCATCATAACCGATTTGCGTGAAATAGGTGATCCTGGCCCGGGTCTCGGCCTCGGATTTTGGATAACCGTGGCGTTCAAACATGTCCGTCAAGGCGTCGAGCCGGGCGGTGTCGGACATATCCAACGCCCGCCTGACACTGCCGGACCTGCGGGCCCAATCGCGGATGGCAAAATCCAATTGCGTGTCAAACGACCCATCGGCCACCCAAATGCCATAGACCTGAACCAGCGCATGGTTGATGGTATCTGCAGAGCGTTTCGTGCTGTCGACCAGGGCCTTGGTGTTCGTCGATTGCCAGTGATCCAGCAGGGCATTCAACAGGTCGGTGCGGTTCTTGAAGAACCAATAAAAGCTCGACCGTGCGCATTCCAGTTTTTCGGCCAGTGTCAGAACCTTGACGCTGTCCACCCCGTCTGAAATCAGCGTGTCCAAGGCGGTTTGTATCCAGTCCTCGCGACTGGTGCGGCTTGGCCCGCGGCCGCGGGGTTTGGCGTTGTCGGATTTTTCAGCGTTCGTCATGATGCACTGAACGTACATAACTGTACAGAATTGACAAGCCTTCCTTCTCTGATCCGTGTTGAAAGGGGCTTATAAGCTCAACGCCAGTTTCCAGCGGGTTTTGGTGTTTGGGCAAACTGGCACTCAGTTCAATGGCAAAGACATGCTCACGATGCCGAGAGGTCTGGAGAATCGGGTTGCTTTCATCAGGGGTAGAATAAAAGATGCAAATGCATGTAAATTGCATCCTGTCGATACGGCGAACCAAAGGGTTATGACAATGTTCCGTTCCTTCCACTCTCTCCTCTCTGTCAGTGCTGCTGCCGCTTTGCTAGCTGCAGGTGGCGCAACCGCAGCGCAGTACAAAACCGATCAAGGCCACACCGAAGTGAACTTTGGCTGGAGCCACGCCGGTGTCTCGATGCAGTCGGCCGAGTTTACCGTTGCCGATGGCACCCTGGACCTTGACCCCGAAAACCCGGGCGATGCCAAACTGAACGTGACAATCAAGGCCGACAGCGTGAACTCGGGCTTTGGCCCGCTGGACGACCATCTGAAAAGCAAGGATTTCCTTGAGGTTGCGACATACCCAGAGATCACCTTCACCAGCACCTCTGTCGAGGTGACCGGTGACAAAACCGCCAATGTGACGGGGGATTTGACCATTCACGGCACGACACAGCCGGTGACCCTGGCCACTGAACTGACGCACATGGGGCCGCATCCCTTGGGCGGCGTGATTGACTACTACAAAGGCGAGTGGGTGGCTTTCACCGCTGAAACGGAAATCGATCACATGGCGTTTGGCGTTGGTGGGTTTTCGACCGGCCCGATTTCGATCTCGATCGTGACCGAGATGAAGGCGGCTGAATAACCCGATAAAACGTTGACCCACAAAGAAAGCGGCGCCAAATGGCGCCGCTTTTTTGTGTTTACTGCCGCAACGCCGCAGCTTTGAGCCGCAGGTAATACGGCATGTGATGTTCCAGATAGGCCAGCATTTTGGGTTCGACCTCGGCGGCGGCAAAAAACGCTTCTTCCTGTCGGGTAAGATCCTCAAGTGTCAGGGGGCGGATCGACTTTGACGTGCCTGCGTCTGCGTGCCAGCCATCGACCTGTGCCCAGTCTGCCGGGCGCTCGTTCTGCCAGTCAAAGGCGGCCTCGACAAAGGGCAGGCCGACCTGGTCCCACATAGCCGACAAGGCTGCGCGATCATCGCGGCGCACAGCTTCGGCTTCGATCACGACAGGGGTTTGGCCCGCGTCAACCAACGCCTGATAGTGGCGCCATTGTTGCTCGATCCCGATCTCGTCACAGGACACTTCTGGATCAAGTTTGAAGTAGGATTTGATTGACGCCATCGGGTTGCGGATCAAAAAGCAATTCACCAGCCAATCCCGGAACGCCGTGTCCTTTAGAATATGGGGCATGACGTAGTAACTCATGTCCTTGAAGAATACCGGCTGATCCTCAGCGCGGGTGAGCAGCATGTCCCGGATTGCTTCATATGTTTGCGGATGGTCGTCTTGCACATCGAAATGCGGCATCTCGCGGACCGATCGGTTGACGTAGTAATCGTACATGAACGGCTCATGTGCGCAGTCCAGATCGCCGCGTTCCCGCATGATCCGTTCCATAGCGGTGGACATCGAACGGGGGTGCGACCAAAGCGCAATGATCTTGTGCATGAAAACCTCGGGCGTCGTCTGTATTCGCTGCAACCCAACGCCCGAATTCGCGTTCTGTCAACGCCTCAGATCACGAGATCTTGCCGCGCTGAAGCATGGGCGTGACGCCATAGGCCGCGCGGTAAACCCGGCTGAAGTGCCCAGGGCTTTCGAACCCGCAGGCAAAGGCGACCTCGGTCACAGAGGACTCGGTCTGGATCAGCAGGTTTCGGGCCCGTTCCAGGCGCATTTCCATAAAGTACTTTTTGGGCGACGCATTCAGGTATTTTCCAAAAAGCCGCTCAAGCTGGCGGGTCGAAATGCCCACGTTTTCCGCGATGATCGTGGGTGAGATCGGGTCCGAGATCTGGTCCTGCATGATCTGGATTGCCTTGGTCAGATGGGCGTTGCGCATCCCGTTGCGTGATTGCAGTGATACCTTCTGTTCAGCGGTGGAGTTGCGGACAGCGTTGTAAACCATCTGATCGGCCACTGCGACGGCAAGGTCCTGACCATGATCACGCTCGATCAGATGCAGGATCAGATCAGCGGTGGCCGTGCCACCTGAGGCGGTCATGTACTTCTCATCCGCGACAAAGACACTGCGCACCAGGTTCACCTCGGGAAAGGCCTCCATGAAGCTGTCGTGATATTCCCAATGAATCGCGGCTTGCATGTCTTCCAGAAATCCAGCTTGGGCCAAAACCCAGGCGCCTGAACACAACGCCCCGATGGGGGTGCCCCGCGCCCGTTCACGGCGCAGGGTGGCCAGCAAGGGTTTGGTGACGTGATCGCGCATGTGAATGCCGGACAGAACAAACAGCTGATCGCACCGGGGCAGGCCGCTGAACCCGGAATGCACCAGCGTCACGGATTCGTTCGAACAGGTCGCGGTCTCGCCGTTTTCAGAGGCAAAGGACCAACGATAGAGCTGCTCGCCGCTGACAAGGTTGGCAATGCGCAGCGGCTCGACCGCGCATGAAAACGCAAGATGCGAGAATTCTTCGACCAGAAGAAAGACAAAGTGCTGTGTCTTGGACATGGCGTGACCCAATTCAAAGTTACCGGGGCGTGGCGTCTGTTTTGTCCTGCGACGCATATCTCAGGCTAAGCCAAGATTCGTCTGCGCGGCAAGATAATGCGGGGTACGCTACTTATTTTTTGCACACAACATTTTTTTACTGTGTACACAATATGTATTTTTATGCAATAGAGCACCCGACAACTGAAAAACCGATTCAGGGAGGTGCTGGTGAAGGACGCTGCGAAGAACCGCAAAGCCGAACTCTATGATTGGCTCAAGACCGCGATCATGACCTTGGATCTGCGGCCCGGTGCCGATCTGGATGAAAGTCGGCTGTCGGACGAGTTTCAACTGTCGCGCACGCCGTTGCGCGAAGTGCTGCGCCAGCTTGCGGGCGAGGGCTATGTCGATCTGCGCGAAAACCGCGGTGCGCGGGTCAGCGAGATGTCCCATATGACCCTGCGCGACTTCTTTCTGGCCGCCCCGATGATCTATGGCGCGGTGCTGCAACTGGCGGCGCAAAACGCGCGTCCCGAACAGGTCAAAGACCTGAAGGCCGCGCAAGAGGTGTTCAAATCCGCACTGCGTTCGGGGTCTGGCGCAGACCGTGCCATGGCCAACAACCGCTTTCACGAGGTGACTGGAGAGATGGCGGACAACATCTATCTGCTGCCCTCATTCCAGCGCCTGCTGATCGACCATGCGCGCATCTCGATGACCTTCTACCGCCCGCAAGACGCGCAGATGGTTGAAAACGTGTCCGAGGCCAGCGCCCAACACGACGCCATCATCACCGCCATCGAGGCACGGGATGAGGCTGCAGCAGCGCAGCTCGCCATCGACCATTGGAACCTGTCCCGAGACCAGATCGAATTGTTCGTTATGCCCGCCGGGCTCGACGTGCAACTGGGCTCGGTCACCCGAAAAACACCTGCTTGAGGACCATCATGACTCCCCTGTTCGAATTCAAAGGGATCTACACGCCTGTTGTGACCCCCTATCACGCCGATGGCAGCGTCCATTGGGACGGCCTGGCCGCCGTGATCGAATACCTGATCGAAAACGGCGTGCACGGCCTGATCTCGGGCGGCTCGACCGGTGAGAATTATGCCCAGACCGTCGAAGAGCGTCTGGAGCTGGCCAAATTCACCCATGCCCAGCTCAAGGGTCGTTTGCCGCTGGTTGTGGGAACCGGCGCGATGCTGACACAGGATTCCATTGCGCTTGCTTCCGGCGCACGGGACATGGGTGCCGAGGCCATCCTGCTGGCGAGCCCACCCTATTCGGTGCCTACCGATCGCGAGAATGCGTTGAATGCTCTGGCCATCGACAAGGCCGCTGATCTGCCGATCATGCTCTATAACTATCCGCACCGCACCGGCACGATGATGGGCGAAGAGTTCCTGGACCGCGTCGGCCGGTCGCGCAATTTCTGCGGCATCAAGGAAAGCTCGGGTGACATCAACCGCGTGCACCTGCTGGCACGCGATTATCCGCACATCCAACTGGGATGCGGCATGGACGACCAAGCTCTTGAATTCTTCGCCTGGGGTGCGCCGTTCTGGGTTTGTGGCGGGTCGAACTTCCTGCCGCGTGAACATGTGGCGCTTTACAATGCCTGCGTGATCGAAGGGAACTTTGCCAAGGGCCGCCGCATCATGTCGGCGATGATGCCGCTGATGCGGGTGTTGGAACAGGGCGGCAAGTTCATCCAGACCATCAAACATGGCGTCACCATGAACGGGATCGAGGCTAGCGTTGTGCGGCCACCGCTCAAGGGGCTGAACAAAGATGACAAGCGCGCGCTGGAACAGGTCACGCGCGTGTTGAAACAGAAAATCGCAGATATCGAGGCGGAGGGATAAACCATGTCGCTGCTCACTCAGGACGAATACAAATCCATCGCCGCCAATCTGACCCTGCCAACCGGGGCCTTCATCGACGGCGCATACCGTCCGGCGATGTCTGGCAAAACGTTCGCAACGTCGAACCCGGCCACCGGAGAGAAGCTGGCCGATATCGCTGCTTGCGGGGCCGAGGATGTGGACTTTGCCGTCGAAAAAGCGCGTGAGGCGTTTGATGATGGTCGCTGGTCGCGGATGCATCCATCGGACCGCAAAGACGTGCTGATCCGCCTGTGCAAGCTGATGACCCGCAACGCGCGCGAACTGGCGGTGATGGAAAGCATCGACAGCGGCAAGACGATCTATGACTGCGAAACCGTCGATGTGCCCGAAACGATCCATTGCATCAAATGGCACGCAGAGGCGATCGACAAGATCTATGATCAGGTTTCGCCCGCATCCGACGATCACATCGCCATGGTCGTGCGCGAGCCGATTGGCGTGGTGGGCCTGGTGCTGCCGTGGAACTTTCCGCTGCTGATGCTGGGGTGGAAGATCGGCCCGGCCTTGGCGGCTGGTTGCTCGGTTGTGGTGAAACCCGCCGCCGAGACCACCCTGACCGCCCTGCGTCTGGCCGAACTGGCGATGGAAGCGGGCCTGCCGCGCGGTGTGCTGAACATCGTGCCTGGCGGCGGGGCCGATGTGGGCGAACCCATCGGGCGCCACATGGATATCGACATGGTATCGTTTACCGGCTCGACCGTCACCGGCAAGCGGTTCCTGGGCTATTCCGCCGAAAGCAACGCCAAAGAGGTGGTGCTGGAAATGGGCGGCAAGAACCCCGCCATCGTGATGGATGACGCCGAAAACCTGGACCGTGTGGCGGCGCATGTGGTCAACGGCGCGTTCTGGAACATGGGCGAGAACTGCTCGGCCTCGTCGCGCCTGATCGTGCACAAGGACGTCAAAGCCGAGCTGCTGGAGCGCATAGCGCATCACGCCAAACACTGGAACATCGGTGATCCGTTGGATCCCGAAACCCGCATGGGCGCGCTGGTCAGCGAGGGGCATTACACCAAGGTCTGCGGTTACCTGGAGCAGGCCGAAAACGTGCTGATTGGCGGCGCGGCCAAAGACGGGTTTGTCGAGGCGACGGTGGTCGAAGTTCCCGGCAATGACGCGGTTCTGGCGCGTGAGGAGATCTTTGGCCCGGTTCTGTCCGTGATCGAGGTGTCGGGTTTTGACGAGGCGATCAGTATTGCCAATGATACCGACTATGGGCTCTGCGCCTCGATCTTTACCGCCAATGCCAAACGCGCCATCCGGGGTGCGCGGGCGATCAGGGCGGGGACTGTGACCGTCAACAGCTTTGGTGAGGGCGATATCACAACACCCTTTGGCGGCTACAAACAGTCGGGCTTTGGTGGGCGCGACAACTCGGTCCATGCGCATGATCAATACACGCAGCTGAAAACCATCTGGATTGATCTGGCCGATGACGAAGACGAGGCGGTAGATTGACCCAGTACACCGCCAAACGTCTGCCCAGGCAAACCGGACCGGCGGGGTGGAATGCCATCCTGCCGGAGCAACCGGCACTGCCGGTGCTGGAGCAGGACCTGATCGCCGACATCACGGTGATCGGCGGCGGCTTTGCTGGGCTGACCACAGCCCGGCGACTGCATCAGTTGGACCCCAGCCTTAAGATCGCGGTGGTCGAAGCGGGTCGCTTTGCTGACAGTTCGGCGGGGCGCAACTCGGGTTTTATGATCGACCTGCCACACGATTTGTCGTCGGACAACTATGCGGGCGACGGGTTGGAGGCTGACCGCGCGGCGATTGCGCTGAACCGGCGCGCCATTGGCTTTGCCAAAAAGGTGGCTGCCGAAAGCCAAATGCCGGACGAGATCTTTGATCCTTGTGGCAAATACAACGCGGCAGCGACCCGCGTGGGCGACAAGCACAACCGCGATTATGTCGAGCATCTGAAGCGTTTGGGGGAGCCTTGCGAGTTCCTCGACAAGGTTCAAATCCACGACATCACAGGCAGTCCGCATTACACGTCGGGCGTGTTTTGCCCCGGTACGGTTATGCTGCAACCGGCAGGTTACATTCGGGGGCTGTCTCAGCTCTTGGCAGGTCAGATCGACGTGTTTGAGAATACGCCCGCCACCGGGTTCGAGCGGCAAGGCAACGGCTGGCAGGTGATGACCCCCAAGGGCAAGATCGCCACTGGCTCTGTCGTGCTTGCAAACAACGGGCATTTGGAGAGTTTCGGGTTCTACCAGCGGCAGTTGATGCACATCTGTCTCTATGCCTCGATCACAGAGCGGCTGACCGAGGAACAAGTGACAACTCTGGGTGGCCAACCGCGTTGGGGCGTCACACCCGCCGATCCGATGGGCACATCCGTGCGGCGTATCTCGGGCAGTTATGGTGACCGTATCCTGATCCGAACCTGTGCCAGTTTTCATCCCACCATCGAAACCAGCCCGATGCGGGTGCGCAATGCAGGTTGGGTGCATGATCGCAAGTTTGCCGAACGTTTCCCGCATTTGCCCGATGTGAAGATGGAGCATCGGTGGGCCGGGATGCTGTGCCTGAGCCGGAATGGTTCAGCTGCGTTTGGTGAACTTGATCAAGGCATTTTCTCAGCCTGCTGCCAGAACGGGTTGGGCACGGCACGCGGCACCTTGCAAGGCATGGGAATTGCCGAATTGATCGTGCAAGGTACGTCGGACATCGCTGATCACTTCCTTGGCCAACCCAAGATGCCGAAACTGCCGCCCGAGCCCTTCGCGGCCTTGGGGGCCAATACCTATCTGATGTGGAAGGAATGGCGCTCGGGCAAGGAATAGGGAGTCAGGGCAGGCTGAGTTGAGCCATGCGCCCGCCGTCGACGGTGTAGACTTGCCCGGTGACAAAGCCTGCGTCGGCTGAAGCGAGGAACGCCACGAGGGCGGCGACCTCTTCGGGTTTGCCGGTGCGGGCAACGGGATGGATGCCGGCGATATCCTGACGAAAGGCCTGCGGGTCCGGCATGCTATCAATGAAGTCTTCGTTCAAATCGGTGTCGATCCATCCGGGGGCCACCGCGTTGCAGCGTATCCCCTCGGGCCCGTGATCCACCGCGACCGCACGTGTCAGCCCGTGCAACCCCGCTTTGGAGGCGCAATAGGCGGCGTGACCCGGGTTGCTCCCCAACCCCTCGATGGAACCGACGTTGACGATGCTGCCTTGGCCTTTGCGCAGGTGGGGCAGCGCAGCTTGGATCATCAGAAAAGGCGCGGTGAGGTTGATGGTGAGCGTCCTGTTCCATTCTGAAAGGCTCATGTCCTCCACCCGAGCCTCTTGCATCATGCCAGCGTTGTTCACGAGAATGTCGAGACGGTCTGTTTTGACAATCACATCAGCGATCACTTTACTGGGCGCGGCCGGGTCCAAGAAATCAGCTGAGATTCCGTTGAACTCAGGGTCGGTACCGCGCTGCGCTGTGAAGACCTGTGCGCCTTCGTCTCGCAGGCGCCGGGCGATGGCTTGCCCGATGCCACTGCGCCCGCCGGTGACCAAGGCAACTCTTCCGTCGAACCGTTTCATGAGACCGGCTTGCCCCCGTTTACTTCGACCAGTGCTCCACACATGTAACGCGCGGCGTCCGAGGCCAGAAACAGCACGACATCGGCGATGTCTTCGGGCTCGGCTATGCGACCCAGAGGCACAGATTCACCCAATTCCGCGACGGCTGTGTCAGGATCAAACCCACGCTTTTCAAATCCGCTGCGCAGCATGGGTGTGTTCACCTCGTTCGGGCAGACCGCGTTGATGCGGATGCCCTGATGAGCGTGATCCATCCCCATGCACTGGGTGAGTGACGCAATCGCCGCCTTGGTCATGCAGTAAAGCGCGTGACTTGGACCTGGCGCCTTTCCACCCCAGCAAGAGGCGGTGTTGACGATTGCGCCCCCACCGGTTTCCGCCATCAGTGGGATCGCGGCGCGGCAGATGCGGAACGGGGCCTCGACGTTGACACCCATCGACAGTTTCCAATCCTCGTCTGACGTGTCGGTCACCGGTCCACGGGTGATGACGCCGGCGTTGTTGATCACGATATCCAGACCGCCAAGAGCATCGATTGCCGCTGCGGGTAGGGTATCGGCGTAGGTTGCATCCAAGAGATCGCCCGGCAGGTGGGCGTCAGCCTTGATCTGATCCGTCACCCGGTCGGCGACTGCAACCTTGGCCCCTTGGGCGCGCAGGCGTGCAACGATTGATAGGCCGATGCCACCAGCAGCCCCGGTCACGAGGGCGCGTTTTCCTTGGAATTCCATGTTTATCCTCTTGGCGTCAGAATTGTGCGACAGGTTGACCAAACAGCGTCTCGTCCGGTGTCACGCCCAGGCCCGGGCCGGTTGGTACTGCAATATGTCCGCCCTCGATCCGGATGCCGTTATCGGGGTCATAGTGACCTTCGATATAGGGTGCGGCCAACCAAACCCCTTCAAGAAGGTCGGGGCGGACTGTGGCACCGATATGGGTACAAGCAGCAGCGATGATATCCCCGCCCCAGCTGTCATCGCACGTGTGTGGCAGGTTGCGCGCCTCGCATATGTCGCGGAAAGCGCGCATCGGGTGCAGACCGCCGATGCGGGTGACTTTCATTCCAAACCCATCCACCAACCCGGTTCCAGCGGCCGTGATGACAGTGTTCAGCGAGGTGCTGTTTTCGTCCATGTAAAGGCCGTGGGTGATCTGCGGGCGGATCTTTTGCAGGTCTTCGATGGTGTTGCAGGGCTGTTCCATGATGAACGGCACATCCGGGCATTCGCGACTGACCCGCAGCGCGTCGCGCGTGGTCCAGCCGCGATTGCCATCGACTGCCAGGCGCATGCCCGTGCCTTTGATGATTTCCCAGACCTTGCGTATGACCTCGATGTCGATCTCGACCGGGCGTCCACCGACCTTGATCTGCAGGCGTAGATAACCCTCGGCCAGTTTGTCGCGCGCCAGCCGCGCGATGTCATCCGGCGCGCCGACGCCTGTGGCGTAGTAGGACGGCACACAATTGGTCGCGGCCCCACCCAGCAAGTCCGAGACGCTGACGCCCAGGTGTTTGCCCAGCAAATCATGCGCCGCAATGTCGATGGCGGCCTTGGCGTAGTTGTGCCCATTCAGTAGCCCGTCCATCGTGCGATGCAGGATCAGCGGTGCAACCTCGGCCCCGATCAGACCCGGCGCCATTTGTGCCAGCGCCGCCCGCGCGCCGCCTGCGTGGGATTCGGCATAGGTCGGGCCAACAGGGCAGGTTTCCCCCCAGCCAATCAAACCCGTGTCCGTGACAAGTTTGACCAGCGTTGTGTCCAGGCCCCAAACCTCGGCGTTTGCCATGGTGTAGGGGCCATTCTTGACCGGCAGGTCGTGCTGATAAATGTAAATTTCGGCGATCTTCAAAGGGGGCCCTCACGGAAAAAAGGCCCGCCCAAGAAAGGGGCGAGCCAGTAGGGGAGTGAATTAGTAGTCCTGGTTCAGCTCATCAGCTGCTGGAATTTCTCGTTCGCGCCTTGCGATGTAGTCCAGAAGCTCTTCGTTCTTGGCGATGTCGAGCGTTGGTTCCTGATATTCGGACAACAGCTTGCGGGCGTGTTTCAGGGCACGTTCGGTGATTTCGACCTCGCCTTCGGCCACCCATTGTTCGATTGAATTGTTGTCGAACATATCGGGCATGAAGAAGGCTTCTTGGAAGTTCTCTTGCGTGTGGGGATGCCCCAGATAGTGACCGCCCGGGCCAACGTCCGGCACGGCCGAGACGGCTGTGTCAAAGTCGTCCCATTTCGGACCCTCGGCCATGCGATAGGCCATCGCGCACTGTTCGGCATCGACGATGAATTTGGCGGTCGAACAGTGCATCCCAGCCTCGTTCCAGCCGGCACTGTGCCAGATGTAGTTGGCGCCGGCATGCATGACGGCCTGGAGCGTGGTGGCGGATTCGTACCCGGCCTGCGCGTCGAATGTCTTGGCCCCGCCAAGCGTGTTAGATGTGCGCCACGGCACACCGTAATGCCGGGCCATCTGACCGATCATGAAGTTCATCAGCGAAATCTCGGGCGTGCCGGCCATGGGCGCGCCGGATTTCATCGACACGGTCGACAGGTAGTGACCATAGATCGCTGGCGCGCCTTTGCGGATCACCTGGGTGTAGGCGAGTGCGCTCAAGGCTTCGGCGTTCAGCTGCGCCACCGTTGCCGGGACCGATGCGGGCGTGTTGGCCCCACCTAGAACAAAGGGCGAGCAGAGCACCGGCTGATTGCGGCGGCAGAAGGCGCGCATCGCGCCCAGCATGGTTTCATCCCACACCAGTGGCGAGTTGCCGTTGCAGTTGCCGGTGGTGACCGGGTGCGTTTCCATGAACTCTTCGCCAAAGAGGATCGCGCACATATCCATCACATCCTCGGCGTTCTTGGGCGAGGTGGTCATGCCCATGAACGTCTTGTCGGAATGCTTCATCGACGAATAGGTGATGCGCAGGTGCCGCTGGCTGATCGGGTGATCATAGGGTTCCACGATATGGTGGGCCGAGCTGTGCAGCGCGGGCATCATATGCGCCAGCTTGTGGAACATCGCCAGATCATCCAGCGTCGGGTTGCGACGCACATCATCCAGATCGCGCAGGAAGGGCGCGCCGGTCATCGGCACAAAGATCGAATGACGCCCGCCAAGGCGCACGTTCTTCTTGGGATCGCGGGCGTGATAGGTGAAATCCGACGGGATGGTTGCGATCAACTCGCGCACCAGTCCCCGGTCCAGAAAGACCAGCTCGCCTTCGACCTTGGCGCCGACTTTCTTCCAATCCTCGAGCGCGATGGGGTCGCGGAACTGGACGCCCACGTTTTCCAGGATGTCCATCGAGGCATTGTCGATACGCTCGACCTGTGCCCCGTCCATCACTTCGCACAAGGGGATTTTGCCGGTCAGGCCGGGCAGCATGTCGAATTTCGGGGCCGTGCGCAGGGCGCGGCGGGCCTGGCGTCCGCCCGAACGGGCGCGCGGAGCAGTGGCGGCTTGGGTCATGACGACGATCTCCTGTTTGGATGCAGGATGCCCGCCGAAGGGGTCGTTTGACGTGCAGGTTTCCGAAATGTGGATGCAAAAACCGACATGTCATCAAGCGGGACCGGCAAAAACCGCCGTTCCCGCGACATGATCCGACACTATCGCTTGCCGGCCACGATCCGGTCGAGAATCAGGGCACAGAAGAGGATCGCCAGACCGGCCAGGATACCTTGACCCGCAGCTGCATATTGCAGGGCCTCCAAAACATCCTCGCCCAGTCCCTTGGCGCCAATGAGCGAGGCCACAACCACCATGGCCAGCGACAGCAGGATCGTCTGGTTCACGCCCGCCATGATTGTCTTATGCGCCAGCGGCAGATCCACGCGCCAGAGCAGATAGCGGGGTGTTGCGCCAAAGGCCATTGCAGCTTCGCGCACGGTTTCGGGCACCTGTTGCAGGCCCAGAACGGTAAAGCGGATGACCGGCGGGCTGCCAAAGATCATGGTCGCAACGACGCCTGCCGGTTTGCCGGACCCGATGAAAGCGACAACCGGGATGAGGTAAACGAAGGACGGCATGGATTGCATGAAGTCCAGGATCGGGCGCACTACGGCAAAGACCTTTGGCCTGCGCGCGCAATAGATGCCAAGCGGAATGCCAAGTGTGATCGAGATCAGCGCTGCGGCCCCGAGCAGAGCAATCGTTGTCATCGCCTTTTCCCAGAAGTCGAGCAGGCCGAGATAAGCAAGCGCCGCACCGGTAAAGATCGCGACACGCGGGCCAGCAGAAAGCCAGGCCAGCATGACAATGACGAGGGCCACGACAGGCCACGGGGTGTCAACCAGAACAACCTCGATCCAGTCTAGCAGGGTGCGCATGCCATAGGTCAGCCCGTCAAAGAACCCGCGCCCGGCGGTTTTGGTCCAGTCGAATGCCACCTGAATGCCGTCGCCCACGTTCAAACGCCAATCGCGATTGGTGGGGAATTGTTTCAGCAGACCGATAGCGTCGGGTTGAGCGAACTTGATGGTCGACAGGATTGTGACCGCACCGAAGACAGCAATGGACACCAGCATCCGGGGCACAGACCAGCCACTGGCCACCGACCGATCCGAGCGCCAGCGGGCAAACTGCCCCTCGAGCGTCCAGTTTGCGATGGAGGCTGCCAGAGCCTTGACCGCAAGCAGCAGCACGATGCCAACGATCAGATAGACTGTCCCGCTGGCGTCCGCGGCGGCGGCCGTGGCTTGCGCCTCGGCCATCGCGTTTTCAAGCGAGGTTGCGGCGCGTTTCAATGCATCAAGTGAGCCGGAGCCAGAGGCCTCGGCCGCCTCGATTTGCTGGCGACGTAGTTCCAGCGTCTGTGCGATCTGATCGGCGCGGGTGCGCGCCTCGCGCCCCAGATCGCCAAACAGGCCTTGACCGATTTGGATCCAGGCGAGCGTTTCCAGGACCATGAAGCTGAGGAACCAGGACCACAGGCCCCGTGCACCGAACCAGATCGGGCCGAGCAAACCGGCGGTAAAGTTAAAGGTGAACCGGAACCCCGGCGCCTCCATCATGTAGGCAAAGACCCGGCGGTAATAGTCCTGCCCTTGCCCAACAAAATCACCGACCAGACCGGACAAGCGTTCGGCGGTCTCAGGCTGGATGTCTTTCATGTCCACATGTTTCATGTCCGCCCCTCCTTAGGCCTGGTTGTCCTGAATGGCCTGAATCAGCCGGGTGCGGTCGATGATGCCGACCGTGTTGCCGTCCTGTTTGACCGCGATCACCCCGTGGCCCTTGACGCTCAGCTCCATCAGGTCGGACAGATCCATGTCGGGATGGGCGGTGTGGCAATCATCGGGTAGAGGGCCGTTTGCGGCCTCGTATTCCGACACGGGGCGCATCACCGCGTGGGCAAAGATCATGTGCAGCTTGGAAATCCCGGCTACAAAATCGGCGACATAATCGTCGGCGGGGTTCAGGATGATTTCTTCGGGCGTACCCACCTGCACGATGCGCCCGTCTTTCATGATCGCGATCCGGTTGCCGATGCGAATGGCCTCATCCAAATCATGGGTGATGAACATCGTCGTCTTCTTCAGCTCACGCGACAGCGCCATGAACTGATCCTGCAACTGTTTGCGGATCAGCGGATCGAGAGCCGAGAAGGGTTCATCCATCAGCAGAATCTCGGGGTCGGCGGCGATGGCGCGGGCAAGTCCCACGCGCTGCTGCATTCCGCCTGACAGTTCATGCGCGTATTTGTCTTCCCAACCTGACAGTTCGACCAGATCAAGCACGCGGTCGGCCTCTTCCCAGCGGCGCGCCTTGCCGGTGCCGCGAATTTCCAGGGGCATCGCCACGTTGTCGCGGACTGTGCGGTGCGGCATCAGGCCAAAGTTTTGAAACACCATCGCCACGCGGCGGTTGCGCAGGTCACGCAGCCCATCGTCGCTGAGGCCCATCACGTCATCGCCACCGATGTAGATGTGCCCATCGGTGGGTTCCAGCAGCCGGTTCACATGCCGGACGAGGGTGGATTTGCCAGAACCTGACAGGCCCATGACGCAGAACAGCTCGCCTGTTTCGATCTCGAAACTGGCATCCGCAACGCCGACGACGCAGTTGAACCGCTCCAGCACTTCGGCCTTGCTCAGGCCTTCGGCATGGATGGCTTTCAGCGCCTCATCTGCATTGGCGCCGAACACTTTCCAAACGCCGCGTGCGTCGATTGCGATCTCAGCTGTCATCGTCCCCTCCTGATCTTGGTGCGTGGAATTGGCCGATCCCCTAGGGAGGGAACCGGCCAGAGATTGGCTCAGTTCAAGCCCAACCAGCCATCAACGGTATCGCCATTCGCGGCGAGCCAATCGGACACGGCTGCGTCGATGTCTTTGCCCTGGATCACGACCTGATAGGTCAGCTGCGACAGCTCATCTGCGTCCATGTCGATCTGGCTCAGGAACGAGGCGGCCGCCGGGTTCCGCTCTTCCAGCGATTTGGAATAGGCCACGGTCACGGTCTTGACCTGATCGCCTGTGGTGATCGACGATTTGTTGTACCAATCGGCATCCTGATCAGGCTGCACGATCTTGTAGGTCGCCGGATCATGCTCGGGTTCTTCGATCATGGTCACGTCATACAGCGCATGCACGTAGTGGGGGCTGTAGCAATAGAACACCACGCCCTGTTCCTGATCCACGGCATCCTTGAGGCGCGAATAAAAGACGGTTTCGTCTTCGGTCGAGGGCTCAAGGAAGGTCTCGATCCCATAGTCACGCACTTTGACCTTGTGCACGTTGGTCGAGGCCCAGCCAGAGGCACCGACCCAGATCTCGCCCTTGCCGTCGCCGTTGGTGTCGTAGAGCTCCTGCGCCATGGGTGTGGCCAGATCAAAGATCGACTTCATGTTGTGCTTGTCGGCCATGTAGGTGGGCGTGCAGAAGCCAGCGCGGCCCTCATAGCTGCCCGACGACAGCGCGACGGTGCCTTTCTGGTCGACATATTCGTCGGTAAAGGACGACTGGTTCGGCAGCCAGACATCGGGGTGCACGTCGATGTCGCCGCGCCCACCGTCCATCGCGGCAAAGATGACGGCGTTCGCACCTGGGGCATATCCGGCCTCGCCCCCCAAACGGGTTTCGATGATCTGACCGATGACACGGCTCATGATCTTGGCGCCAGGCCAGCTGGGTTCGCCAACCATGACCTTTTCCTGCGCCATGGCGCCGGTTGCCCCAATGGTCAGGGCCAGCGATGCGGCAAGTGTTGTGAGTGTCTTCATGTGTCTTCTCCTCCTATTGGGTTCCCGGTTTCAGGCCCGGGCGCGTTTTCTTTGTGGGTCGATGAATGGGATGCCGGTGACGGTGCCGGTCAGACGTTTCATGCGCCCGTCCAGCTGGCCAATCTCCAGTTCGGTGCCGTCCTCGGCGTGTTCCACGGCCAGCCGCACGATGGCGATGGCCCGTTCCAAACTGGGGGACCGAGTGGCCGAAGTGACCTGACCAACCTGACGCTCGCCCGCAAAGACCGGAGCGCCGTGGGCAGGCACATCATCGCAATTGATAAGCAAGCCCTTTAGAACGCGACGCGGATCGCGGGTGTTGCGTTCCAGCGCGGCCTTGCCCGTGAAGTCCGTTTTGGTCAGGTCGACGGCAAAGCCAAGTCCAGCTTCGAAAGCATCGACACCGGGCGCAAACTCGGCATTGGCGGCGGCCAGGCCGGCCTCGATCCGGATCACTTCCAACGCCGCAGAGCCCATCGGCGTCACGCCAAATTCGGCCCCGGCGTCGATGATCGCGTCCCAGATGCGGGTGGCGTCGGCCTTGGCACAAAAAATCTCGTAGCCCAGTTCGCCGGTATAGCCCGAGCGGGACAGCATGAAGGGCGCGCCTTCGCGGTCGTGCAGCCGAGCGACGGTTACCCCGAACCATTTCAACTGATCCAGGGACGGTACATGTGGCTGGGTGAAGGCGATTTTGCGGATCAACTCGCGGGATTTCGGTCCTTGAATGGCCAGATTTGGCAGAGCACCACGCATGGCATGAATGCGCACCTGCAGGCCCATCTCAGTGGCAAGTGCCTCAAGTACGCGACCGCTTTCCTCGGACCCGCAGCACCAGCGGAACAGCTCGGGCCCCATGCGGAATAGGGTGCCATCGTCGATCACCGTGCCGCTGTCATCGCAAAGCAGGCTGTAAGTCCCGCGCCAAACCGCCAGCTTAGCGATATTGCGCGTCATGGCTTGTTGCAACAGGCGTTCGGCATCGGGGCCGACGATGTCAAATTTGCGCAACCCGCTCATGTCCTGAACCGTGACCGCCTCGCGGCAGGCCCAGTATTCGCCCAAGGTCCCGTGGCTGGGGAAACTGACCGGCGTCCAGAGGTCGCGGGCCGGGGCGAAATGCTCGGTCAACGGGGCAAGCCGGTCGTGAAAGGCCGATTCCTGGCTGATGGTCATCGGGGCGTCTTCCTTTTCGCGATAGGCAACCGCGCGCCGGATTGGGGCGTCAGGGCGGTAGATGCGGACGTGAATATCTGTGGGGTTCCAGCCGTTGATCGGGTCCAGATCGTCGGGGCAGGCGGTCGAGACACAAACCAGATCATCCAGTGCCCGCATCGCCACATAGTCGCCGGGGCGCGAACGGCTTTCTTCGGTTTGGATGTGGTGACTGTGGGGATCGATCCAGGTGCTCCAGAAAAAGTTTATCGCGGGCCAGGCAGCGCGACGACCCACCCCAAACGGATCAAGGGCGTTCGTCATGTTGTCCGAGCAATTGACGTGACCGGGAAAGCCGCGCTCTTCGTAGCCGCGCGCGGTACAGGCCAGTCCAAAGGTGTCATGCTGTCCGCATGTGTCCTGTATGACATTCAGCATTGGACGCATCTCGCGGTCAAAGAACTTGTCCAGCAGGCCGGGACCTGGGTACGCGCGCCGCACCATCGAGCGGGTCGCGGTGCTGTCGATCATCCACTCCTGACCCTTGTCCAAACCATCCGCGCGCAGGGCCATGAAGTCGGAGCACTGCTGCCCGTCGATGTCGATGATCTGGATGATGTCGCCCTTGCGCACCTTATAGGCCTGCCCTGTGCCGCGGGCGACGGTGAATTCGTCACGTATGTCGCCAAGGGGGGCGGGCAGGACCGGGCCTGTTCGGGGCGCGGGTTGATGCAACAACGATACTGTATTGGTGATGTGGCCTGTAACCAAATGGTGGCGTGACGCGGGGCAAAACGCCCAGACCGCCAAGGTGGCAGAGGCTTTGAGGACAAGAGGTTCGCTCAGTCCCTGCACCGAGAAGACCGGAGTTTCCTGCGTTGGATCCCCGCCATGTGCGGCCACCCACCCGAAAAACGCACCAGCGTCGATGAGCGCGTGATCCAAGGTGTCTTGTCCAGTCAGGCCAAGCGCCGACAGGGCATCTTGGCCTTTGTCATCGAAGCCAGCCAGCCAAACCTGATTGTCCTTTGACAGGCCATGCACGGACAGCAAGTCACCTGCCTGCAATTCAATCCGCAGGGCGTCGCGTGGTGCAAGATCCACAGCTCTCGCGCTTGCAGGGATTTGAAAGCCAGGAAAGCTCCGCCCAGGGCCCGAAAACCCGATGTTCGAAAACTCTCTTAGGACCGTGGGAGCGGACATCGAATCCGGCCTCCATTCAAAATGTAACCAGTTACACACGTTGATGTAACCAGTTACATGTGTCAAGATTTTATCTTGCAAGAGCGTTCCGAGGCGGTATTTGGTTGGGTATGAAAGATCAAAGTGGCAAGAAACGTGTAAACCTGCGCGACGTGGCAAAAGCGGCAGGTGTATCCGTTGCAACGGTTTCGCGTGTGCTGAATTCGCCTGAGGCCGTAACCGAAAAAACGCGGGTTCGCGTTCAGGACGTGATCGACCAATTGAACTTTGTACCAAGTGCTGCGGCCCGTGCGATCAACTCGGGTCGAACGCGGTTTGTGGGTGCGCTGGTGCCGACGCTCGACAATGCAATCTTTGCAAGGTTTCTGGCGTCGCTCGAACGGGCGTTGGGTGAACGGCAACTGTCTCTCGTTGTGGCCACCACCAACTCTGATCCAAAGCTAGAGGCCGAGAAGGCCAAGGGGTTGCTCGACATCGGCGCCGAAGGGTTAATTGTCTCGGGTGTCACGCACAGCGATGCGTTCACGGCCTTGATCGAACGCACCCGAGTTCCCACGATTGCGACCTCTTATTTTGATCCAACCTACGCGCTTCCAACCATCGGGTATGACAATGCCGCCGCGGCTCAAACCGCGTTGAGACACCTGCATGACATGGGGCACAGACGTGTTGCCGTGGTCCATGGTCCGACGCGCAACAATGACCGAACTCAGGATCGCATCGCCGGTTTGACGTCGTTTGGACAGGGCATGGACCTGACGTGGTTCGAGACACCCATCGGACTTCAGGGTGGCGCAGACGCGGCCCGTGCCGTTTTTGCCGACGGGCGGGCAACAGACGCCATTTTATGTCTGTCTGACGTGTTGGCCATGGGCGTGCAGTTCGGACTTCAAGGCCAGGGCATCGAGGTGCCCAAAGATGTATCACTCATGGGTATCGATGATTTGCCAGGATCCGCAGTTTCCGTGCCTTCGCTGTCGACGGTTCATCTGCCTGTGCAGCGCATGGGCGAACAATCGGCGAGCGCATTGGCAGATTGGGTCGAACACGAGAAGCGTCCCGACAATCAATTGCTCGAGGCGCATCTGATCGTGCGTTCTTCAACGGCACCAAACGAGCGATTTTCTTAGTGATTGTCGGGTTTTGGGTCACGCGCATGATTTGGCTGCGCGTGACCAGTGCCGACCTCAGGCCTGCACAGCCTTCATGAACCTGTCTCTGATGACGACGGGGTCCATAGTTATGACGGGCATTTTTGCGTTGCCGCTTTCGCATTTGCTGACGATCACGGTCATCTTGCCAGCGTCCAGCGCCGCCTGCAGCACCGTGCCTGTTTCCTCGGCCTGGCATTCGACCACGTTCTCGCAGCCCGCCGCCCGCGCCATCGCCGCCAGCGAGGTTTTCATCCCCGCATAGGTCGGCTGATCCCCGGTCGAGCCATAAGACCCGTTGTCGATGA
>NZ_JAGHRE010000005.1 GCF_017743935.1 Tropicibacter sp. R16_0 | reverse complement strand
ACCCGGTCCCATCCCGAACCCGGAAGTTAAGCACTGCTGCGGCAATGGTACTGCGTCTCAAGGCGTGGGAGAGTAGCTCACCGCCAAACCTAGTAAAATCCAAAAAACTCTCAAAACGATCAAAGAATTCTGACTCTGACGCGGGATGGAGCAGCCCGGTAGCTCGTCAGGCTCATAACCTGAAGGTCGCAGGTTCAAATCCTGCTCCCGCAACCAGTGTCAGAAAATCAACAGCAGCCCGTTCAGACCGCAATTGATCCACTGGATCAATTCCTTAACGTCTCCACCTCGGCAGGCTCATAACCTGAAGGTCACAGGGTCAAAGCCTATCCCAAAAAACAAACCAAAAAAGAAACGCCGACTGTGCATTCTTGTGTGGTACCAACGAAGATTGTTGGCTTAATTGCACTATGCCGTTCCCTGACCATACCTTCCGACACACGCCTGCCTTGCGCGGCAAGATCACTCCACCAGACCAATCTGAAATGCGATTTGGACTGGATCGTTTGAACGATAGGTGGCAATCTGAAGTCTCGTCCACTGCCATTCACGCGGCGCAGGATGCCCACTTTGAGGTCCCGCGCCGCACGCACCTTAAACGATGCTCAGTTCCCAAATGTTTGTCGTTGTGTCGTCAAACTGGAAGTACTCGACATTGATCAGACTGTCAGTGCCGTCCGCTCCGACAACCGTGACTTCGTTCGAAGAGGTCCGCGTCAGCGTGTAGTCTCCCCTGTTACCATCGAACAAGGCAAAGTCTGACCCGGCGCCACCATCCAATGTGTCATTCCCGAGCCCTCCTTTCAGGTAGTCGATATTGCCGTACCCCAACAGGTAGTCGTCGCCGTCCAAGCCCATCAGGTCATTGCGTTCACGGTTGCCTTCCAGCCGGTCGTTGAAGTCCGAACCGACCAGGTTCTCGATCTCAAAGTACAGATCACGGATCGCATCGCCGGCCGAGCCATAGCCCGTTTCCTGACCTCCGAACTCGCCATTTCCGTTTCGGAGAGACGCAGTGACACCTGCTCCGGCGTTGAAATACGTCACGGTATCCACGCCATCTCCGCCAAAGTAGCGCTCGCGCCCACCGGATGAGCTGACAAACCAGTCAAAACCGCCCAGACCCCGGAAGTCATTCTGTTCGCCGTCTCCGAAAAAGACATCTTGATGCGAGGAGCCGGTAACGCGCTCGACCGAAACGAGTGTCAGACCTTCGGCCAGCCCGGTGTTGTTCGAACCATCTGCAAGGTCCAGTAGAACCCCGCCCACGGCCGTGCCGGTTGGGGGAACACCGTCGCTTTCAAAGATGTTCTGCACCACCGGTGCGCCGGACGCTTCGGCTTCGAGGAAGGTGACCATGTCCAGCCCATTGCCGCCATTCAGCGTGTCGTTCCCCGATGTAGCAATAAACCAGTCATAGTCGCCAATGCCTCGGAGTTCATCGTTACCATCCGTTCCGCGCATGACATCAGCGAAGATCGACCCAGTGGCCCGCTCGATGGAAATGAGTTGATCCACTTCACCGCCAAATACTTCGGCTTGGCCTGCGCCAAGATCAAGATCGACCATGAAATTGGTGCCGCGGCCGGGAACTTCCTGAACGTCCGAATAGGAAACCATATCCCTGCCGGTGCCACCATCAACAACGTCATCTCCGCGTCCAGGCACAATCCAGTCATAGCCGCCCAGACCATTGATCTGTTCCGATCCTGGCGTTCCGAAAAGTGTCTGCGATGTGTCGTCTCCGATGATCGGAGATGACAGCGTCAGCAACGCGTTTGTGGTCAGTGTCCCGTCCGAGAACTTGAAGAACTCGACACCTCTAAGGGTGTCTTGCCCCTCTGCAGAGGTGAGGATCACCGTGTCATCCACCTGGGTCACATTTTGAATTCCGCCGATCGCAAATCCGAACTGCGCAGTGTCGGTACCCGCTTCGCCGTTCAGGTCGTCATTGCCGAGGCCTCCCAACAATGTGTCATTGCCAGTACCACCCAACAGCGTGTCGTTGCCGGTTCCACCGATAAGACGGTCATTCCCGCCATCCGTCGCGACCCTGTCGTCGCCGCCACCTGCATCAATTACGTCATCGGTTCCACCTGACGTGAAATTATTGTTCGTGCCGTTGGCATCGGTGTAGTTGATGCGCTCGATCCCGTAGAACCAAACGTTGTTGCCGCCTGCGCCATCGATCACGCCGGAGAATCCGGTTTCGTCACTATCCAGAAACCCAAATCCAATATTGCCGAGGTTCAGGTCATCTATGACCGTTAGCTCGTCAAAGCCCGCATTCCCGTAGACGCTGTCATTGCCACCGAGCCAGAGGAAGAAATCGTCGTCTCCGTCCCCTCCGACAAGACGGTCAACCAACCTGCTCGTCTGGTGACCTGTCAGCCGGTCATCACCTGATGAGCCAACAAGGTTCATGCTTTCAAAATTGCGGACCGACCCGGTTCCTCTGAGCACTGATGTCGCATTAAGATCGATTTCAAGGCCCGAGGTCTGGTCGCTGTGATCGGCGATCCAGTGATCATTACCGGCGCCACCATCCAGCGTATCCACACCACCCGCAGAGTTAACGATGTCGTTCCCGTCACCGGCGTTGACAAAATCGTTCCCGTTGCCGGTGCGCAGGTTATCAGCGCCGCCAATCACGTCACGCAGACTGAAATGATCAACATCGTAGAACCAGACGTTGTTTCCTCCAATTCCATCCAAAACACCTTGATTGCCGTCAATCGTGCCGGCGTTCCAGAAGCCGGTCGTGACGCCAGTTCCGAGCGTAAAGTCAACGGTCAGACGATCGGCGCCAGCACCGCCGAAAACGCTGTCGTTGCCACCCAGTGTCAACATGATGTTGTCATGACCTGCATTGGATTGGACGATATCCGCGAGTGTGCTCGCCTCGTGACCGATCAGGGTGTCATTTCCGGCCCCGGTCGTCACGTTGAAGCCTTCGATGTTGACGACACTGCCGCCGCCCGCCAGGGCCGAGCTTTTGTTTAGGTCGATCTCCACCGCGCCGGTTGCGGACTGATCGCCGATCCAGAAGTCATTGCCTTCGCCACCATCGACTGTGTCGCGCCCGGAACCAGAGTTCAGGGTGTCATCACCGCCTCCGCCCATCAGCGAGTCGTCACCAGCCCCGGTGCGGATGTTGTCGTTGCCCGTGCTTTCGTCGATGAAGGTGAAGTGGTTGATATTGTCGAACCACACATTGTTGCCCCCGTACCCGTCGAAAACACCAGAATTGCCGTCAACCGATCCGACGTTCCAGAACCCGGTGGTGACACCCGCGAAATCGGAACCCAGCGTGTTTGTCACCTGCAGGCGGTCACCGCCCAATCCGCCGTTGACGGTATCGTCGCCACGCAACTTCAAGATGATGAGGTCATCGCCGTCATTTGACGCTACGACGTCGGCTCTATCGGCGGTATCATGACCGATCAGGGTGTCATTTCCGGCCCCGGTCGTCACGTTGAAGCCTTCGATGTTGACGACACTGCCGCCGCCCGCCAGGGCCGAGCTTTTGTTTAGGTCGATCTCCACCGCGCCGGTTGCGGACTGATCGCCGATCCAGAAGTCATTGCCTTCGCCACCATCGACTGTGTCGCGCCCGGAACCAGAGTTCAGGGTGTCATCACCGCCTCCGCCCATCAGCGAGTCGTCACCAGCCCCGGTGCGGATGTTGTCGTTGCCCGTGCTTTCGTCGATGAAGGTGAAGTGGTTGATATTGTCGAACCACACATTGTTGCCCCCGTACCCGTCGAAAACACCAGAATTGCCGTCAACCGATCCGACGTTCCAGAACCCGGTGGTGACTCCGGAAAATCCAGGGCCGAGTGCATTCGTAACAACCAAACGGTCTTCACCGGCTTCCCCATTAACGCTGTCGTTACCGCCCAAGTGGAGGATGATGAGGTCGTCATTCGCCCCCGACGAGATCGCGTCAACAAGCCCACTGCTGTCGTGGCCACGCAATGTGTCAGCGCCACTTCCCGTTGCCAGGCGCATGCCCTCGATGTTGCGGACAGTGCCAGTGGTCAAGAACGATGAGACCGCATTGAGGTTTATGTTGAAATTCGCGCTTTCGGACGAGTGATCACCGATCCAAAGGTCATTGCCTCTGCCACCATCGATCTGATCGTTGCCCCCTCCAGCGTTGAGCGTGTCATCACCGTCACCCGGGTTCAGAATGTCGTTTCCATCACCGGTACGAATGTTGTCATTGCCAACAACGGAACTATTGAAAGTGAAGTTTTCGATCCCCGAGAACCATGCATTGTTCGCTCCCAAACCGTCAAAAACACCCGAATATCCACCCGGAAGCCCACCATTCCAGAAACCCACCGTTACCCCGGAATTTGGCACAGTGTAGTTATAGATCAGGCGATCATCCGGCGTGCCGCCCACGGCAGTGTTATTTGCACCCCCGGACCCATCACCAAACGCATTTGTCACATTGATATCGGCCATGATAGCTCCCCCCAAAACAACCAACATATTCGAATTATAGCAAGTGTAAGTGGGGCTCACTTTGATCTAGATTAAGCCGGGTTTTCCGTTCAGGCGTGGTACCTGAAACCCCAATAAGGGCTGCACAAAGTGAAGTTGAGCGGGCGGACATTCAGGACTTTCAGCGGCAATTTCGAACTGTCAGAACCACTGCTTTGTGGCAGTTCTCGTGTCCGGATGAGAAGGGATCCGGACGCAAAGTCCATGTAACTTCGGTGCCCTCTGCCGCCTTAAGGGTCGGACGGACAGCCATGTCAAATCGCTGCCTTGCGTCAGAGCTATCCGCTGCCAGCTTGGTCCGTTGCCAGCATTCAAAGGCTCATGCGCTGCCCTTGCTTTCGTTTCTTCCTGGAGCAAGCTGTTGATGCGCAGGTCGACCACAGGAACAAGCGCGGCTTGACCTAGTCGCGCCCTTGGGGAGTTCACTTGGAGAGCTTGTCGCTGCAGGGCTTGATCGCCAGCGCTGTCTCGCTATTGGTCAGCCGATTTAGCGCAGAAAACGTAGCGATTTGTGTAGCGAAAACGATTTGGGTGATTGGGGTAAGTCGTCGAAACAACCCAAAAGCACTGCAAGAACAGCGGTGTGCAGACAATGTCATCAATTGTGTGATGGCGGAGACGAAGTCCGTATAATTTCTGTTCTTTCGTGATCCGCCCTGTCCGTTAGGGTGCGATAACATCTTTGCTTTGAATGAAAAAAGTTCACCTCCGGTCATTGATGTTCGTCATTGTACACCCTAAATCATGACAAAGTGTGGGAACATATGTGGGAACGAATTGAGGCTAAGTGCACGGAAAGTCGAGACAGCTACACCCGGTCGACATGGCGACGGGCGAGGGCTTTTCTTATATGTTAAACCAAGCGGTGCGCGTTCTTGGGTGCTGCGCTACCAAGTGCAAGGACGGCGGCGTGATCTGGGACTTGGGGCCTATCCGGAAGTCAGCCTCGCCATGGCGCGTGACCGGGCGTTGGAGGCGCGGCGGCTGATTGCTGAAGGGGGCGACCCGATTGCTAAAAAGCGACAGGCAACGCACAAGACCTTGCGTGACGCTGCCTTAGAGTTGATCGAAAGCAGGCGTCCAGGATGGAAGAACGCCAAGCACGCAGCACAATGGACCTCGACCCTCGAAGCATATGTCTTCCCGAAAATCGGTGAAGTGCAGGTGGCCAAGGTTGAAACGTCAGATGTGATCGCTACTCTTGCGCCGATCTGGTCCGAAAAGCCTGAGACAGCGAACCGCGTGCGTCAGCGGATTGAAGCGGTGATCGACTACGCCTCAGCTCTTGGTATCCGCAACGGTGACAACCCAGCGCGTTGGCGAGGGCACCTCGACCACCTCTTGCCGAAACCAAAGAAGGTGCGCGCGGTGAAGCATCACCCGGCGTTGCCCCACGCGGAGATTGCCGAATTTATGGCCGACCTATCAGAACGTTCGGGAGTCGCGGCGCGCGCGCTAGCTTTCACCATCTTGACTGCGGCGCGATCCGGCGAGACGCGTGGCATGACGTGGGCAGAGGTCGATCTGGGCGCTAAGCTCTGGACCATCCCCGGCGTTCGTATGAAGGCGGGCAAGGAACACCGCGTTCCGTTGACGGGTGCTGTAATTGCTTTGCTCGGGGCACGGCAAAGCGACGACGCCCTAGTTTTCGGCAGCGAAGCCAAGGCAGGCAAGCCGATTTCCGATATGAGCATGACAGCGGTGCTGCGCCGCATGGGACGTGACGGTATCACGGTTCATGGCTTTCGCTCTACTTTCCGTGATTGGGCAGGGGAGACCACGGGCTTTCCTCGTGAAGTTATCGAAGCAGCGTTGGCTCACGGTATAAAAGACAAAGCTGAAGCCGCCTATGCCCGATCTGACTTGATCGACAAACGACGGAAGTTGATGGAGGCATGGACCTTGGTTGCGACCGCGCAAAGGGGTGAAGGAACCGTCGTTGCATTCAAGATTTGAGACCCTTCAATTACTGCGGAGCTTGCCAATGCCAAAGCGTTTCGGCTTTGGCATAGTACCAGGTTGATTGCGGCAGGAGCCGAGTCTGTCGGGTATCCGTATCTAGAATGCGTCGAACCAGAACCCGTAGCTTGGCGTGCGCTTTCTTTGCGTTGCCAAACAACTTAACTATTTTTTTTGGGGGGGTGCTCGACAAGCACATGAACAGTCTGTCGCAATTCGTCGTCTACGATTACATCTAGCAGGCTTTGGTTTTGTGCCAATGGATCGAAGAACGCCAATTCCTCTTCGCTTAAGTTGGTCCGAGAGAGGCGATGCATGACCTTCAACTGATTTGTGCAACAAAACCCAGGATACATGGAAGCATCGACGGCTATTCGAGCAACAAATCTGCCACGGCTACACTTCGAAAACTTCGTTCCCGCAAAGCGTTGCTCATAGAATGGCAAGATTTCGTAACTAAATTGAAACTAATTTGCGCTATGCTTGTGTGGGAAACACGCGGAGAAAACTCATGCATCATTGCTGGATTCATTCTGTTCTTCAGGACATTGCGGAGTATGCCAAGATGAATCAGCTGCAGGATCTGCATGAGGCGCTAAAGGCACCTATCGGTATTGCCCAGGCACTTGAGGGCAAAGATGAAAAAGTCACTGATGGTGTATTTCTGACGAAAGATATCGATAAAGAAGTGTTATATTGATCGGTGCTTGCTTTTCTCACATTCTCTGATCACGCCCTGGGTTGGAAAGATCTAGTGCACATGCTAACGAAGGGCGCAAACTAAACAACGGAAACGAATGCATCCTTCAATGGTGTAGCATTCAGTATTTAACTGATTAGGCCCCCTTTCGCGGAGTTAGCTTGTGCCATACGGGCCGCGAAATGTTCGCGACCCGTAGACGACATCCAAACCGGAGAGTACTTGCACCTGGCGGACCTTGAGAACACAGCGGTCAACCTACTAGTTCAGTATCTATTTTGAATGGGGCCAAACTAGGACATTCTGGCAGGAAACTTGATGATTTTCTCTTTGTCACCGGATGCTGTCGCGGCCATCGCCTTTTTCTGAATACAAGTAAGCCTCTCCTTCTCTTCAGGAGCAAGATCGGCTTCCTCGACGAAGGTTCCGATGACATCAGAGAGCCTACGCAACAACATGTCTGAACGGTCCAAACGGGCGTCTTCTGTCAATCCTTCAATAGTCATAGTAAACCAGTGGTATCCTTGCACAGCAAAACTCCAACTCAGGTTCTTGTCTTAACCTGATACAGGTTGGTCCAACACTAGTTAATAGACCGTAAAGACTTCCTTTCGTTCGAAAAAAGAAGGCGTTGAGCTAATTTGGCCGTGGCAATCTCATCGTCTCGAAACTCTAGTGTAGCCTGTTTGAGGCACGCTGCGGTCTTGGTCAGTCCTTCAGCCTCAAGCCTTGTGATCGCTCTGTTCACTTTGCTCAGGAATTCTTCATCCATGTCTCTCACCTCTTTAACAGTACTCAGAAATCTGCCTAAAATTCACTTCTTAATATTGAATTAACTGAGTAGAACGCGACATCTAGTCGGGCAGGGAAAAGTCACACCTATAAGTTGTAAGTTCACAAGATGTCGACCCCGACGCCAAAGCGAGACGGTAGGTAAGGCAGATCGACGCTCTATTGGCGACGATTCCAATGAATGAAAAAACGACGCCACCTCAACAGGTTTTTGTTCAACGATCGCGAACGCGTCCCAAACGAGAACGCCATGGAAAGCCATCCGCCCTATGTGTTACTGACACTGACGAAGTGCAGGCGTCGCTTTTCGCAGTTAGTGATCTTTGCAAAGTATTTGCTGGATGCCTGGGGAGGAGATTAAGAAGGTCTCAAGGTCGTCGTTGACTGCGAATAGGCCGGGTTTTGCAGGACCAGCTAGCAGTTTTGGGTTGCTTAGATGCAGGTGCAAAAGCGATTGTGTAGGTTGGATTATGTCAAGTAGTCTTAATGTCGTTTGCCTAATCGGAAACTTTTGCAGCCATAAAGAAGCATCTTCGACAATGCTTGGCGAAAAACTTTGGTACGCACGTTGAGAGCCGAGCATCTTCGAGCAATCCCAAAAATCTCCCAGCTCAGCGAATTCAAAGAGGGTAGCCACAAGCCAAGAATAACTGACTGCGATGATCTTATGCCCGTTCCCTACATCGTTGTGGATGATTCCCTTACCTGCACTTTCGGTTTGAACGCATTTTCCGGTGCTGGATCTATCATTCACCACAGTCCGCATAAAGACTACTTCAGTGGTCGCGAAACACTAGCCTGTCACGAGGACGGCGTTTACGCGACGCTCCTCGTCCCGAAACCTCTGCTAAGCATAAGAAGGGCAAGTACATGAAGGCAGACTTTGCCTATGACACAGAGGCGGATGTCTGCCGCTGCCTGGCAGGTGGAGCGCAAAAATATCGGTACACGATCAAAAAAAGGCGGTCTGGTGGTTCGGCGCTACTGGACCAACGTCTGTCTGGTCTGCCCAGTCAAGGTGCGTTACTCCCAGCTTACTCAGCTGCATTGTCGTTCCACGAACTACCCCGCTCCAGTGAAATTCATCTAGCGCGAGAGCCAGCAATGACACTCAACCTCAAAGTTGTCCCGTCAACTCAACCAAGTCATTACCTGGCGCGCAGCACCCCAGAACAACAAAGCATAAAAGCAACCCGAACCCGAGAACAACAGCCACTTGTAGATCGCTCTCTGGCGAGGCGGTGGTGCATTCATGTTATCCGGTTTGTTTTTGGTCATGGTGCGGAAGAGCTCCATGCTGAAGTGGCATTCGCAGCCGGGCGATCTGCAGCTTCAAGCCTTCGAAATAGATCGTCATTGATCTCTTCCAACCGTTGAATGTCACGATTTGGAAGGTCTGCTTCTTCAACGAATGTACTTATAACGCCGCCCAAGCCAAGAATTGCGAGGTTCTCCTTGGCGTCCCCTGAAGTGGTCGCCAAGTTTGCGATAACGTCCGTAAACCAGTGATAATCCCGCACAATGTAACTCCAAGAATGACTATGGTTTCACTCCCACATACATGCTTGAGGCACATAGTTAACAAGTCATTAACGCCAATCCTTAGGAGGCTCTTTCTTGCTTCTCATGGATGACAATACTGCTTCCATGTTGGGAACATATGATGGCAAGACGCACACTCGCTGCAGACTTTGTCAAACCCTCAGCCTCTAGGCGTTCTGCGACTTTGCGAAGTTTACTTAGCAAATTGTCATCCATCACTTTTCTCCCGATTGCTGGCAGGTTTAGGGTAAATTTTAGCTAGTTAACGAAAAGTAAATCTGACGGGCCTATCACTAGACTTTGAGCAACAACTCGCCATTTTCTACCAAGGGTTGTGCCTTCTCTCAGAGATTTCCCTAAAATGAAACTGGTGGCTTTGATGTCGACGAGTAGAGGCTTTGACCTTTACGTAAAGCAACAAGTAACGACGCGCTGAAAGCCTGACAGTTATCAAACGATGCTGATCAGACCTTGCCGCCACAGTGGCCAAGTAGCTTGCTCGGGTCAGGCCTCAAAGCCCCCCCCTTTGGAAACAGTCTGTTTCCATCTGGGGAACAAAAAATGGCGTCGCAGCAGGGCACTGTTCACTGCATATTTACCATGTAGCTCAACCATGGCCTGGGGAGGAGACACATGTCATTCTTGGAGATGCAAGATGAAAGACTATCACTGGTTCACGAAAGCCATCGAAGATCTGACCAACGACACAGTTGAAGCATCTGACAACCGAGCCATCCTTGGCCTTGGCGGTGTCATAAAGACATTCGTTGAAGAGGCAAAGCTCTCACAACAGGATCTGCAACGGTTGGGTGAGATTAGCGACGATCTTTACCTGAAGCTTGAATTGGCTGATCTGGCGCCTGATAAGGTATCCCACCTTCGCGGGCTAACCGTTTGATGAAATTTCTCAGGCAGGGTAATCTGAATAGTCTGGGGTTAGGTCTTTTGAACTGATCAACGCGAGCGCAGCCATGATTGAACTTCTTTTTACCTCTTGGCCCACTGCTATTTCTCTTTGGTGTGTTCTCCAACTGCTGGATATCTGGACAACCCAAATAGCTCTCGCTCGAGGCGCTAGCGAGCTTAATCCGATCATCGACTTTGGCATGCGACATCTCGAGCGATATGGTTGGATCGGTTTCAAATTAATGGTTGCGAGCATATCAGCAGGGATGCTTTTCCACCTCGACTCAATTTGGATGCTGTGGGCGTTGAATTTGGCGTTTGTTGGGGTTGTAGGCTCCAATTTCTGGCAGCTCAAGAAGCAAAAAAAGACAGCAAGCAACAACGATATTAGCGAACGAAATGGAACCGGATAGTGAAGCCCGAGATACAACCGAAGGCTCCGGTACGATTTGGACGTGTGCGAACGACAGCTTGTTAGAGTAGCGACCGCCCAGTTCTGACTGTCTTATCCTTGGTCTCTCACAACGGCGAAACTCATTCAAAGATAGCAGTTTTTTGTTTACCAATCGTTAACCAAAATCGTTTCATTGTATCGATACCCGGCCTCGGGCGGAGCGATCACTCAGATAGTGATCGACGGGCAGTCATTGTGCAAAATTGACCATCCCGTGTCAGTCTACTTTCATGAGCGACTGATCTCCTGGGGCCACGGGTTTCCTTTCCGAAAACGTTACTCCTATCCTGCCTTATGACCAGCTGCATATCGTTGCGATGATCTCCTGACTTGTTTGAGTTTGAGCCCTACCTTGAGCAAGTCCTATTTTGGTAGGGAATGTGCCAGTTTTTTGATCCTGGAAGAGCTATTTTTCCCTTTTGTGCGGCTTGCGTGATCCATGTCAGTTGCTGGTTCAACCGCTCCCAACTCCGCGCAACCCTGACACACGGGATTGTAACGCAAACACACATTGTTTGTGTGAACCCATCGTGGATTTGCATATGGCGCTCTATCTGTGATCGCGGCCTCGGAAGTTTGAGCCTTTGCGCGCCGGTCCCTCAGTCGAACCAAACGTCGGCCTTCATGAACCTTGCAATGTGATAACCGGACAGACCAGGCTCGTCACACTTGGGCGCAATACAGAATTACGTACCAAGAACACCTCCGATATCAGATGAACGAACGCAGATGATCTGCCGGTTTCCCTTGGGCGTGCTTGGATGATGTAGAGCTATTGATATGGAGATGAAACAAGCTTCAAGTCAAATTTGCCAAAATAGACAAAATAATTTCAGATCAACTGTGACCTTAGCTAACGTGTACTCATACTATGTCTTTAGTAACACTCTGTTAACCAACTTCATTGAAAGATGTCAGTAAAACAATCGGGGGAAAACTGATGCAGCATGACTGGGTTTACGCAGTCTTACGGGACCTTTCTCAATATGCCAGGCTTAACGAACTACCTGACTTGCACAAATCTCTTGAAGAGACTCTCAAGGCCAACAAGCCCGCGGATGAAATTTCAAGTGGCACAGAAGCGGAAATCAAATAGGTGCCACTCTGAATAGTTTCTTGTTTCGAACAAATTTCGCTCGCTGAAACAAAGCAGTGTGTCCAGAGACGTGGTCCATCAGTTAACTTGGACCTTATGCCGCCTTTGAAGCCTTCTGCGCCAAATTACACGAGGTTAAGCCACCGCGATAGCTTCGATGACACGGCAGTTCTGGTTCTCTCCCAGAGGCAGGTTTCATAGCCAATTGATGGCGGTAGATGCGAGAGCGATGGGTAGGTTGCATCGCTCTTCTCGGTTTTTTGCAGTGCTCAGCGGTGTGGCCAGCCAACTTACGTTTGATGATGCTCTTCTCGCTCTAGCTCTTCCAGCGGCTGTAGAGCGTTCTGTGAGGGGCAAAAGTTGCGGGGGTATCGCGCTACCTAAACCCATTGCGGTCAATGAGGATAATCCAGCGTTGAACCCGCTTGCACGCAACCCGAAGCTTGCCATGAGACTTCGGAACGCAGGTACTAAGACGCGCAATCTGCGCGTCGCTCAACCAAAATAGACCAGACATGTTCATCGCGGTTTTTTTGCCAGCAATCACACGGTACGGAGAAAATCAATGTATCCTGCTCCTAGCGAGCGGCCGCGTTTGTTCTCGTGTCTAGATGAACGGCTAGCAAACCGTTTCGAAACTTGGTGTCGCGCCATTTGGGATAGGGCGGAGCCGAAGATTCTCCTGAAATTTGTGGCGAACAGTGGCATATTCTAAACAGAATACGTTAACTGCAATTTCGGTGAATGCTTGAACAAAGGGGATTGGTTAGTTTCAATATAGTTCTGGAAATTTAGTCGGAGGAAGCAATGGGACCGCTGGCCATTATCGGGTTTTTACTTGCCGGTGGCGCGGCAATGTTGCCGCTTCTCGGTGATACAGAAGAAGGGGCGACAAACAGCTTAGACGATGATCCGGACATGGGAGACACTGAAGTATTTGACAGGGAAACGGATCAGGTGCTTCAGAGCAGTGAGGATGTGGTCCCTGATCAAGTTGACAATGGCTCCGAAGGTCAAAGAGAGGCCGTTGCGAACTTCAATGTCCTTCTGAGCACGTTGAATAGTGCCGAGTGGAACTCAGATGAGGAGACTGTTCTCTCGGCTTCGGATTTTCTGAACTTGTCGGACAGCTCTGAGGGGCCAGTTACGGTCAGGGATGGGGACGAGGCAGATCGGATTGATGCAAGTGAAACTGAATATGGCCTCTTCTATCTTGGTGAGGGAGATAACTTGGTCGGCAGCAACGTATCGGACGAGCTATATGACCTAGTCGCCATTTCGCGGGGCGCTGCAGTGGTTACGGGGGGAGCTAGCGATGAGGTTCTCATCGCCAACGGAGATGGTGCCACCATTGACGGCGGAGATGGAAATGATCTGATTATTTCTGATGAAGGCTCTAGTACCCTCTCTGGTGGTGAAGGAGATGATCGCATCATCGGGAATGGCGAGAACTTACTTGCAAGCACAGGAGGGTCTCTGTCGGGTTTTCTGTTGAGTGACAAACCTGATTTTATCGACGGAGGGGCTGGGGACGATACTATCTGGGCCTCAAATGGTGACACGGTTATAGGCGGTGATGGTGGAGACGAGATATTTCTGACTGGTGGAAACGCAATAATTGAGGATTTTGATCCGAGCGAAGACGTCTTGAACCTCGGCCTCAGTAGCGGTGTCGTGAACGAAGATCCAGAAACGCATGCATCATACAATCTAGATGATAGGATCACTCTCCAGCGAGACGGAGAAGAACTCACCATCAAAGTCGACGGAGAGCATCTACTCACAATCAACTGCGATGAAAGCACGTCAGTTGGCTATTCAAACGGCGGGAAAATGAGTGCGCCGACTCTTCTGACCTCGCAGGAGGCAGATGGTCTACGGCCGGATATTTTGATCTATGTCGAGCACCAATTCACATCCTGAACAAGCACGCAAAAACTGCTGGTAGTCGTTTTGGAGAATCGAGATCGGCCGCTTGTTGTTATGCTTCCGTCCAACAAGTCATTCAGATCCCAGCTTTGACGTCACATTGATCCTCAGCAAGCGTGGGAACTAACGTACCCACTAGTTTTTGTTGAGAGGATGCTCAGTGGTGAGTAAATTTGGTTGGATCATCTCCATGGAAACCTGGACGGCTTTTTAACTTGTCCTAGGCAATCAGCTTTGGGATAAGGCCTCTGCAGCACACCGCTCATCAGGATCATACCGAAGAACGGAGCAACTGCGGCTCGATCTTTCGTCGGTCTCGTAACGCTGTTTCAAAGGAGAACCGTTTTGTTGGATGAAGTTTCAGTTCGGTTACTGCAGACCATTCGAGACATCGTTGGGCCAGATGCTGTAGATGTCGGTCTCGACCTACCAGTACTTCTTGAACACCAAATGTTTGCTGAAACTAGTCCTCAAGAGATTCTTCACGGTATTCAACAGGCTTGGAATTATGGTTTTGTCAGAATTGTTAAGCACTCCGAGGATCTAGAAAAAGGTTGTCTGGGATACAAGGGTCTGCGCGAAGTTCAGACTGTCTTCATCCTCAGAGCCGGGCAAGAGTATTTGGATGAGGTACCAGAAAAGTTGTAAACTCATCAGCCCACAGAGTATGCGCGAGTCGGCATATGGAGCAGCTGGATAATGGTCGATTTGATGTCGTCGAAAAAGCAGTTCTTCCCGGCTTTCGCATCAGATGGCGACACTAGGGGCAGGACCCATTGATCTTGGAAGGACGGCGTGATTGACGGTTCGAAAACTTAGCGATGAACATGTCCGGTCTCTTTTGATTGAACGACGCGCAGATGGCGCGTCTTGAGCCTTTCTTCCCTAAGTTCCATGGTAGGACGAGCGTCGATGATCGATCTTCCTGGTTGGCATTATTTTCATCACCCGTAATGGCTAAAGGTGTCGTGACGCGCCCGCCGCCTCCTGGCTGCTCAAGACGCTAGACAACCGTTGGAAGTGGTGGAGCGACGAGGGGGTCTTTGCCCGGATTATGGGCGGTCTGGCTTCTGAGCATTTGAAAGAGAAGACCGTGATGGTCGATGCAACCTATCTGAAGGCCCATCGAACAGCGACCAGCATCGGCGTGAAAACCCGCTATAACAGGTGCCCAAAGGTCTTCCTTTCAGCCATCAACCTGACAGTGCTCTTTATCTACTGGCTTTGAAATTCACAGAGTCCAGACCCTAAACGTGACGGTGGACCAAATCATTCGGGGAGGGCCATGTGGAAGAACCATCTAAATCATGCGATTTGGATTAAAATGAGAGGCTTCTGTGGGGATAAGTAAGGTTACTGAGAGGTGAGGGTTTTAAATTAAATTCATCATTAAAGTCAATGCTGGGTTTTGGCTTTTGTATTGCGGATTTGATTGTCGAAATTTTCCAGCTTCAACTGTTGCACCCTCTACGCGCAGATATTCAAGGGTGTGCGTAATTTTCCACTATTTTTGAGGAAATGCAAAATCTATTCGTGGCTGAAGAGCTCCTGCGTTTAATTTGCAATTAACAAATCTGGGTGACCATCTCATTCGTGGAATGGGGTGAGTTATGGATAAGTTGCAGGTTGAAAGACTAGATGAATCGGGGCTTCCGTCACATTTGTTCGGTGGAAATTTTCTCTTTCATAGGGATACTTTGGGAGACGATGGTCCGTTTGAGGAAGCGGCTGACGCGCTAGGTTTCACGACCGTTCGCTATCCTGGGGGCAGTGTAACGGAAGAATTCTTTGATATCTCTAATCCGGATAATGAAAGGGTTTATGATCCAAAAATTGAAGACTATCGGGATCTGACACCCTTATCTGAGTTTTTGGACTACGCTCATTCGACTAATGTGGCGGTTCAAATTGTTCTTCCTACGGTAAACTATCTGAGTGAAGATGTCGATTTGAACGGTGATCGTTTTTCTAACGTTGATGAAGAGGGTTTAAGCAAGTTCGTTACAGATGTAGTTGGCGGTGTATATGGAGAGGCGGAAGTAATTTCCTTTGAATTGGGAAATGAATACTGGGGCCAAGACATGTCCTCTGTTGAATATGGCAGGGTCGCTAGCAAAATGGCCGATATCGTGTCGAGCACGGTTGAAGCGTTGGATGGAGACTATCCTGGTGCGAAGGACATCGGAATTGTTGTTCAAGTCGGCACAAACTTTGGTTCTTCGAGTCTGGATGATCAGTACGATCACCTTAGAAATGGTTCGGACATTATTGAAGCCATTGAAAGAGATTATGATATCGAATTGGACAGTGACACCTTGCACAATAGCGGCACGGTGGATTGGATTCATGTCAATGAGCAATTGCTCCAAGCCGAAGTGCAAGAGCAGCTAGATGACGGGTCAATAACAGGTGTTGTAACCCATCTATACTCGCGTGAGCCAGCTATTGAAGGCTCCGGTGAAAACCCTATGAAGTGGTTGGATGATCATTGGCTTGACGATCATCCTGACCTGGATGTCTACGTATCTGAGTGGAACCAAAAGGGAAACACGCAAGCTTTAGACAAGGATGATTACGGGCTATATCAAGCAAGCGAAATGTTGGACTTGATAGAGACCATGCACGAATATTCGACTGATGTCGCGCATGTTTGGCCCACAATTCAATGGTCGGACAATGCTTTGATCCGCGGTTTTGAATTTAACGAGCTAGCTCCTGGCGGGGAAATGTTCAAATTGATGAGCTCCCAGCTTGCCGGTACAAAGCCAATCAAGTTCGCATCTAGTGAAGACGGTGAGCACGAGGCGTTGCTGAATGATGGCAAGGTCGAGCTGCACGGGTTTGCGTCAGAAGACAAGATGGTCATGTTTCTGACATCAAATTCTTCTGACGTCGAAATCACAGAATTAGATTTGTCAAATATTGTCAATGGCTTCGAAAGTGCATCCGGCACTCAGTTGGGAGTTGAAGAAGGTGACTCGCCAGGGAACGTAAGATCTAAAGCTGAGCTAGAGGATTTGGATCAGGACGACTTGTTCGAAGATACTGAACTTTCGGCAGTCCTTGGGGCGTATGAAATCTTGCAGGTGGTCGTTGACAAGCCTGACTGGACAGCGGAGATGCGGGAGTTCATATCCGGCTCGTCGGATGACGCGGATGATCCTTTAACCGCGCCTAGTCCAATTGATAATGGAAGTGATGGCGGAGATGATGGCGGCGATGGCGGCGATGGCGGCGTCGTAATACCAACGGTTCCTTCGGATGACGAGCCACCACCATCAAATGACGACCTAGTAGAGGAGATTGACGATGATGGTGGCCTCGGCGGTCTGGCTTGGTTACTGTTATTACCTCTTGCTGGAATAGCCTTTGGGTTAGGGCGTTAGTATTTGGTAGCTTCAAGGGTTCGCAGCATCACACACTCAAAGCGAGCATTGAAGTCTGTTTGTGGCGTGGGTAGTCGTGTTGATGAGTTGATTAGTTTAGTGGCTCGATACCTATGTTCTACGAAAGTGGAGTAAAAAAATGGTAAAATTCTTATCAAGCTCGAGATGGCAATCTCATCACCAAAAGTGTTCTAACTGGGCTTGTTCAGAGCGATCCAGAGGATGGAAACTCGATGCCTATTGATGTGAAGTATACCCCTTTGACGAACAGAGTGGCTACATCAACCCTCGGAATGCCGGAAGCAGCATTGGATAGGGCGATTAACCGTGGTAAGATTAGACGGTCTTTGGTGCTCGTGTCTCCGACAGAGAACGAGATGAAATATTTCAACACATTAGACTTGATCGAGTTTTCGTTGTTTCGCGATCTTCTACTGAGTAAAAGACTGTTTGCAGCCCCTGAGATCGCTCTAGAGACGGCAAGAGCTTGCTGTGAAATCGCTTATGTGAAGCTGCAATTGAGTGAGAGGCGAATGCTCGACAAACAGCAGTTGGTGAACGCGTTTGCCAGAGCGATGGAGGCTTCTCATTGGAAAATGCCGGTTGATATGTTCTCGAAGCGCAATCAAGATCGCAAGAGCAAATATACGGAATGCCTACTGGGGTTCACGTTGAGAAACTGGCAACCGGTCTCTGAAAGCGTGACGCGCCTGCTAGGTGAGCCGTCACAGTCTCGTCGTGTGGCAAATGCCAGACGTTCTAAACCTTCGGGCGCTGGAAATTATGTTGAATAACTGGAACGGTATCATCCTCTAGACCAGGATTGCAGCGTCTTTAACGTGTATCTGATTTAGACTTCACGCCGCTATTCGTTGCTTCAAGCCTGAGCTATTTGCGTGGTCAGGTGTCAGGCAATCAAGCGATAACTAAGGACGCTCGGCGCCATTGTGCGTCATCGAGTCTTTGGTGACACGCCTAGCATTGAAGCAACTGGCGGTTTCCCCTATAGTCACGTACAAGGAAGGTGGCCACGCCCTGATCAACGAAGCGCAAGCCGACCCGATGGCCTTCTATCGTGTGATCAAGATGAAGCACGACGGCACTGCAAAAGCCCGTAACAAGTCGACTGTGATCTATGATGGCTACATCGCCATGCAGAATATTCTCTTGGAGACATATAATTGTGTGGTGAATGGGAAACCTGCCCTCGAATAGGTAATGGACCGCCAAGTGGTTAAACAGCACAAGGCCAGCGGTATCATCAACGATGCCAAAGACTACGCAAACGAAACAGTCGGCGATCCCAATAACTGCTAGAGCTGTTTCAGCGCGTGATCCCAGTAAGTTTACAGACAATGAAGATCGTAAACGCCTTGGGTTGGCAGCTGACATTCACTGCGGACGCTTAAAACCGCTGCTTTGTACCACTTCAGTTACCCTAATTTTCATGTTGTTGAGAAAGAATCGATAGCCGAACGAATTGTGGATTTTCTGTGAGGTCCGGACTTGCTAACTGAATTGCGTTTAACAGCGGCTCCAGATCATCGTGCAAATACGGGACCCGCTGAGGAATGGTGGCGTTCAAAATATGTAAGACTTCACTTGGATGGTCCGAAGCGACACCTCCTTCAGTTAGTAAGTGAAGGAGATATCCACGCGAAGTTGGCGTTGCCCTTGGGCGGGATGCATATTGCCAACGGTCATCCTCGATCAATCGGTCGCCGCCCCAATCCGAGATGTTGAAGGGTGGGTTGGCGAGGATATAGTCAGCCTTCAGCCCCGGATGCATGTCCTTGTGGAAGCTGCCTGCGCTGTCCCATTCGCTGGCGGCATCGATGCCGTGGACGGCGAGGTTCATTTTGGCGAGCCGCCATGTGGTGTGGTTTATCTCTTGCCCATAGACCGAGAGGTTCAGCGGGTTGCCGCCGTGGTCTTCGATGAACTTCTCGGACTGAATGAACATACCGCCCGAACCGCAACAGGGATCATAGACGCGGCCCTGGTAGGGTTCCAGCATTTCAACCAGGGTACGGACGACCGAGCGGGGCGTGAAGAACTCGCCGCCGCGTTTGCCCTCGGAGCTGGCAAAGCCCGAGATGAAGTATTCATAGACACGGCCCAAGAGATCACGCGCCCGGTTGGCGCTGTCGTGCATCTTGATGTTGGAGAAGAGGTCCACCAACTCGCCCAGCATTGTTTTGTCGAGTGTGGGGCGGGCGTAGTTCTTGGGCAGAACGCCTTTAAGGCGTCTCGTTGGTAGGCTCGGCCTCAATCGCTTCCATCGCGTCGTCGATCATCTTGCCAATGTTCTCGGATTTCGCGTTGTTCTGGTTATGTGACCAACGCGCGGTCTCTGGCACCCAGAAGACGTTCTCGGCGAGGTATTCTTCGGGGTCTTCAGGATCTGCGAATTCGTCTTCGGCGAGCTGGTCGTGCATCGCTTGGAAAGCTTCAGAGATGTATTTGAGGAAGATCAGCCCAAGTGCGACACGCTTGCATTCAGAAGGCTCAAGCCCCCCACGCATCTTGTCTGCGGCTTTGAAGAGGTCAGCGGCGAAGTCGAGATCGGCAGAGCGGGTGTTTTGCGCCATTCGAATAAGTACTCTCAAAAATTGTGTTTAGCGAAAGGGGTAGCAGAGCCATTTACGGGTACATAATGCCTGATACCGCTATTTGGCGTCAGTTTTGAACGTATGCAACTTGCACGGTACCCCTGTGAACCGCATATTTAGGGGAGGTGAATTGCTTGGGGTCAAGATATGGCATCGTTTAGCGCATTTGTGCGAAAGTCGCCTTCGACACGTTTACAGGTATTTCTTGAGGCGCGTGGCGTTCGCGCCTCTGATAATTTTGACTGGTGCAGTGAACGTCGCGGGACGGCTTTTGTGCGGTCGATTGAGACTCTGATAAGGGATCTGCCTGACAAGCAGCAAGATATGGTGGAGGCGGAATTGGAGCTTTTGGCCGAGCTTTCTTCAGAGAATGGCATGAACGGGGTCGAGCATGTGTGTGCCGGGGAAGGTATAGATTTAGAGGGTATTGAAGGCGTTGAAGACGCTCTGCTGATGTTGGCGACGCAGCGGGACCGGGTAATAATCGACCGCATCCAAGTGCAGGCTTCATACTTGCACAAGAACGGCGGCAAGCAATGGTCGCGGTTTCAATTCGCCGATGACGGCAAGCCTTGGGCGTTGGATCAGAAGGGCGCGCAGGATGCGTTCTTGGCGGAAACGGTGGACATCCTCAAATTACCTGCACACCGAAAACGAGAGGCAGACTGGTTTCACCCTATCAAAATTGACCCGGTAACTGGCGCAGACGTGAAATTGACCCAAGCGACAATATACGTCGAAGACCGCGCTGAAAGTGAATTGGCCTTTGGGGAAAACAGCCTTGAGCGGCAAACCGTGCAAAAGGTTCTTGAGGTAGGGGTCGTTTGTGACCCCAAAGAACGGATCGTCGAGATTTGCGCCAAGGGCGGGCACAAAATTCGCGACCAATACCTGAAATCCTTCGCCAAGCATTTCGCGCCGCAATCCGAGCCGCCTGTCGAAGTTCCGCGCCGCAATGTTCAATTGGAGGTTCTACGCCATGCGCCTGAATTGGCGATCCTTCCAGCGGACGGGGTGGATCGTGTCGAAGTGTCATCGCTCTCGTTCAGATCCTCGGATGGAGCTTTCATGTTGACCGAAAAACGCGGCGAGGATGAGATGCTCTATCAGTTCCTTGACCGGCAGTTCGGAGCAGTTTCTCCATTGCAGGCGCGGGGCTGGCAGATCGTGGCGGCAACCCTACGGATTTTCTTGCCTTCGCGCGATGGCAATAAAGGTCGCATTGTGACCGTGACCTTGAGAACGCCCAACACGACGAGTGTGCCGAACAAAACTGAATCTGAGCGGAAGTTTGTCATTGGTCTGCTGGAGCGCTGGCAATTGCTGGCACCACCGCCGAGCAAATCAGAGTTGTTTGAGGTGGTGGATTGAGCGCCGCGACGCTGCTTTGTGAGATCATAGCCCAGGGCGGCAAGGTTACTTCAGACTTCTATAGTGACGACCACGATTTTGCCGCGCTGGTCACTCATGGCTTTTTGCGCAAAGCGGGTGTTTTGGCCTCAGTGGTCTGCGATGAGTGCGACGCGCCACATTCAGCTTCGGTCGTCTATGAGGGTGGTGGGTATTGTTGTTTCTGCCCCGAGCTTGGTTTTCTGCCCTTAGATGCAGCGCGTTTGGTTGCGTTTTTGCCGGACATCCCGACCCTGATCAGTCAGCTCGCCGACGTTTTTGCCTGTCGCCAACGCAAATCATCCAGCCTTTATGAACAAACGTGGCGGATTGGCATGGTTGAATCTGCCGCCGCATCCGTCATGGTGTACTTTCATCCAACTTTGGGCACCGAAGGCGACGCACGCGATCTGCAAAACGCTTTGGCGCGCGAAGCCCGTTCGGAATGGCGGTTGGTTGTCACAACGCAAGGCACCTTGTCGATGGATGGTAGGGCGGTGGTGCGCCTTGATGATCTGGTCGAAATTGATACGGAAAACGGCCTTCTTCGAGCCGTTGCCGATCCCGGCATATTGGCAGGCATTCCGCGAAAGAACCTCGGCGGGCGACCAAGTGTGCACGGCCCAATGATCTTGAGCATTATTGAAGAGCGGATCGGAAATGGTGAGGCGCTAAAGGGACGCAACAATGAGGCAGACGCCGTTCTGGACCTCTTCATAAGGCGCAATCCGCATGAAAAAGCCCCCTCCCGCTCAAGTGTTAGAGACTACGTGACCAAGGTTCGAACTGGACGATAACTGGACAGTAACCTCCCGTCTGTTTCTGTTCACGTCACATCCGCCAAGGTTCCCATGCATCCCAATAATGGAGTATGGGCCATGACGAACGTCACCGAAATCCCGAACTACATTCCCCAAGTGCTAGCGGTATCGCCAAATGAGGCGGCGCGGCTGTGCAGCATAGGACGCACTACGCTCTATGCTGCGCTGTCATCGGGCGAGTTAAAAAGCGTTAAGATCGGCACGCGTCGCCTAATCACTTTGGACGCCCTGCGCGAGTGGTTGAAGCGGAACGAGACCCCGGCGGGCGAGTGAGGCTGGAAATGCCCAAACAAGCGCGCCTCAGCAGAATCAAGCGCTTCCGCTGCTACACCATCGAAGAGGCAGCGGAGGTTTCCGGCGTCTCTTCTCGAACCATTCGCAATTGGGCGAAGGCGGGACTGCGTGTCATGGAAAACGCCCGGCCCGCACTCATCCGGGGCGATGATTTGCACAATCATATTAAATCGCAACGAGCCAAGCGGTCAGTCAAAACCAAAATCGATACGTTTTATTGCGTATGTTGTCGGGCGGAACGGCGCGCGGCTGAAGGCATAGTAGATTGCGATCTGATCGGCAGGCGGGCCAAGCTGACTGCGCTCTGCATGACCTGCGGAACTGTGCTGACTAAGCCTATCGCCGTGGCCGCGATCCCCGAAATTTCCCGGACCCTCGACCTTCGAATTAGGCGGCATGAATAAACATTAAGGTGGTGGACAGTGAACCCCGTGATTTTCCACTTCCTACGCAAGTCGGTTAGCAATCGAATTCCTCCCTCTCCTGCGCCTGAAAGGACGCTCATATGACTAAGGAACCTTTGGAAAAGAACGAACGCCTCAAGCGCCGGTATCTGGAGTACCGCAAATACGCGCGCCAGCTTTCGGACAAGTCGCTCGATAAGGAACTGGCCGCGCTTGAACGCTTTGACGTTTGGAATGGACGAAAGGATTTTGCCAAGTTTCACATCGAATGGGCCATGGGGTTTCGCGACCACCTTGAGCGCGCCAAGACGACGGTTGGCCAACCTCTGAGCAAGTCCACAGCCCGAGCCATCATGACGACGCTGCGCGAGTTCACGCTTTGGCTGTCACAACAAGACGGGTTCCGAAGCCGGGTCAGGGCTTCCGATGCGGAGTATTTCAACTTGTCCCGCCGCGATGAGGCCGAGGCCCGTGCCGCCCCTGCGCGCCCAGCGCCCAGTATCAAACAAGCGAAACGTGCGTTGGGCATGATGCCCGAGACCACCCCGCGCGAGATGCGCGACAAGGCGCTCTTTGGTTTGCTCTGTCTGACGGGTATTCGCATATCGGCTCTGATCAGCCTGCGCGTCAAACACATAGATCTGGAAGACAAATCCGTAGCGCAGAACTCGCGCGAAGTGGCGACGAAATTCGGCAAGTCAATGCACACTTTCTTTTCAAAGAGCTTCCCTGAGGCGGAAGCGGCATTGGGCGCGTGGCTCGCCCATCTCGAAGATGAAGCACTCTATGGCCCCGACGACCCGCTCTTCCCGGCAACCGCCATCGCACCGCAGGCCAACATGGGTTTCAGAACCGAAGGGTTTTCACGCCGCCCATGGAAATGCACGGAACCGGCCCGCAAGATTGTCAATGGGGCCTTCATTGCCGTGAATCTGCCTACCTTCGGCCCGCATGCCTTTCGCCACATGCTGGCGCGCCATGCGGCTAAGAACTGCACATCCGTCGCGGAGATGGTAGCTACATCGCAAAACCTTGGGCACACGGATGTTTTGACCACTCTACGCAGTTATGGCCAAATCGACCGGGAGAGGATGAGAAAGCTGATCACCGGCGAGTCTGGCGATGATGTTCTAGAGGGCTGATTGGCAAACGATAAAGCACGTTCAAGTGTGGGAATAAATGTGGGAACGTTCGAGGGGGATACTCGGTATAGTGCTTAATTTCAGCTACTTAAGCTGAAATGGTGGCGGAGACGAAGGGATTCGAACCCTCGAGACGGTTTCCCGCCTACTCCCTTAGCAGGGGAGCGCCTTCGACCACTCGGCCACGTCTCCGCTGACCCGTTTATGGTTTTCCGAAACGAAGAACAAGAGCGAAATTGAACGTTTTGCCAACTCGGCAGACATCAAATGACGTTCACTTGCGGTCCTGGGGTACGGCCATCTGTTCCATTTGGTCCGACACCTGGTCCATGAACTGTCGTCCAATAGCGGAAAGCGGGCGGTCACGGGCAGTAACAATGACGATGTCCAACAAGATGCAGGGTTCAAATCGGCGCAGAACATAGCCCCTTCCATCGTCACTGGACAACGTGAAGGGATCGATCAAGGTGGCGCCGAACCCATGTTTCACAAGGTTCAGGGCATTGCGGAACAGGTCGGTGTGGCAGGTGATCCGCCACTTTGCGCTGTGAGATTGAAACGCCTCGCGGACGCGGCGGTTCACCATGTGTTCGGACCCGATGACGATGAAGGGGTAGTCGTCCATGATCTTGGGCGTCAGCACGTCATGCTTTGCCAGGGGGCTGTCTTCGGGCACGGCGCAGAGCGTTTCAAAATAGTAATTGCGGGCCTCAAGCCCGTCGTGACGCAGGGGCAGTTCGCAGATCCCGATTTCGAACAGGCCAGCCATGACCCATTCCTGCACACGGGTCGAGAATTGCGACTGAAATGAAATTGTCAGGTTGGGGCGGGTTTCGGCAAACTTGCGGAACTGCGACGGCATGAAGCCAAAGGCCAACGAATGGTTGGTGGCGATCTGCAATTGCCCGGCCTGCTGGTTTTGCAGGTCAATCACGGCTTGGTTCACGTGATCCAGACCACGCACCAAAGTGTCGATCTCATCAAACAACAAAGCGGCTTCGGGCGTTGGCACCAGACGACCCCGGTTGCGTTCAAACAGCTTGAGCCGCGTCGCCCGCTCCAGTTGGTTCAAAAGGTTCGAAATGCCGGGCTGTGAAATGCCCAATTGGGCCGCCGCCCCAGTGACAGTCCCGGTTTCAATGACAGCGTGAAAGGCTTGATATTGACGAAATGATGCGTTCATGCCCCATCTATATCATTTTGACTTATGGGTTGGGTAGAAAATAGTATTGGAAATGATGGCTCGCCTTGCCCAAAATTCACGTGCGCGCAAAAGGATGGGGGCTGCATGTCGGATTTGTCGCAAACCATTACGGGGTTTGATGTTTGGCATTTGGCCTTGCCGGTTGTTTCGGCACGCGATCATGGGATCGGTCGGGTCGAAGGATCATGTGAAATCGTTATCCTGCGGCTGACCTCGGAAAGCGGTGATCAAGGATTTGGCGAGGCCTCGCCTTGGTCTGTTTTCACAGGCACACCCGAGGCGACATATGCCGCGCTGGATCGCTATTTGCGCCCTTTGGTGATTGGTCAAAAAGTCAGCGACCGGGCCGCAATCATGGCCAAGGCGCAGCGCGCGGTGGCCCATTGTACCGAGGCAAAGGCAGCACTGGAGTCCGCCTTGCTGGACCTGGCTGGGCACATTGCCGGCCTGCCGGTTTGGGCTTTCTTGGGCGGTAAATGTTGCGATACAATTCCGCTCAGCTGTTCCATCGCCAATCCGGATTTCAGCGAGGATATCGCCCTGATGGAGCGTTTGCGGGCGGATGGCGTTGGCCTCATCAAGCTCAAGACCGGGTTCAAGGATCATGCATTTGACGTGATGCGCTTGGAACGGATCGCCCAGGATTTCCCCGAGTTTGGCGTTCGCGTCGACTATAATCAGGGCCTCGAGATTGAGGAGGCGATCCCTCGCGTTCTGGATGTGGCGCAGTTTCAGCCGGATTTCATCGAGCAGCCCGTGCGCTTTCACCACTACGATATGATGGCCCAACTGCGGGGGATGACGGATGTTCCGTTGTTGGCGGACGAGAGCGTGTTCGGACCCGAGGATATGACAAGAGCAGCGCGCGAAGGGATCTGTGATGGCGTGTCGATCAAGATCATGAAATCTGGTGGTTTGACCCGTGGACAGTCGGTTGCCCGGATCGCAGCGGCCAATGGGCTGATGGCCTATGGCGGAGACATGTTCGAGGCCGGCCTGGCGCATCTGGCGGGCACCCACATGATCGCGGCCACGCCCGAGATCACGCTGGGCTGCGAATTCTATCAGGCCAGCTATTTCCTGACCGAGGACATCCTGGAAACACCGTTTCAGGTGGAAAACGGTCAGGTGGTTGTACCGGATACGCCCGGCTTGGGCGCGCGCCCCGATTTGGACAAGATGAAACGCTTTGCCGTCAGGGCGTCGTCGTGAGCGGTGAGGGGTCAAAAGGCCGTCGCGGCGCGCGCGGCCTGGTCGTATTGGCCGGACATCAGGCGCATCAGCGCGGACAGGCGGCTGAGCTGCTCGGGTTCAAAGCCAAGTTCGTTCATGGCACTAAGCAACAGGTTCTCGCGTATCTCGCGGTAGCGGTCGCACACGGCAATGCCTTGGTCCGTCGCCTCAACCGTTTTTTCCTTGCCAAGTCGCCCGTCGCTCACAAGCCCCGATTTCTTCAGCTTTTTGACCGCGTAGTTGACGTTGTGCGTATCTTCGACATTCAGCACCAAGCAAATATCGGCCAGCTTTTTGGGGCGCCCGCGATGGCGCACCGTATGCAGGACCAGAACGTCCAACGACGACAGCTCGGGGTGTCCTGCCGCAGCCATGGCGCGTTCGGTCCAGCGCGAAAAGGCGTTGTTGGCAATGATCAGGCCAAACTCGAATTCAGAGACTTCGGGAAAGCTGCCTTCGGCCAGATGGGCCGAGGACACAACGGGGCCAAGGGTGTCAGAGGTCTTTGTCATGGGTAGAGAATGGCAAACGATGATAATTTGTCAACAATTTGTTGACGTATCGCAAAAAGGTGGCATGCTTACGGCATTGGAATCACCAGACGCAGGTCAATTCACAGCCGGAGGAGTGGCGTGATGCAGGACAGCAAGACCGTTGTTGTGATCGGGGCGGGCATCGTTGGTGTCTCGACCGCGATCTGGCTGCAACGGGAAGGGCACAAGGTGGTCATCATCGACCGCAAAGGGCCGGCCGAGGGAACATCCTACGGCAACGGCGGCATCCTGGCGTCGTGCTCGATCGTGCCTGTGACGGGGCCGGGCCTGTTGGCCAAGGCGCCCAAGATGCTGTTCAGCCCCAACCAGCCGCTGTTCATGAAATGGAGCTACCTGCCCAAGCTGCTGCCATGGCTGACCAAATACATGAGCCATGCCAACGCCGATGACACCCGGCGCATTGCTGAGGCTTTGACGCCCATTGTCGGTGACAGCCTGCAGGATCACCTGGCCCTGGCCGAGGGGACGGGGGCCGAGCATTGGATCGTGCCGACCGATTATGTTTTTGCCTACAACGACCGTGACCACTATGGCACGGATGCCTTTGGCTGGGGCCTGCGCAAAACGAACGGGTTCCAGTGGGACGAACTCGAGGGGCAGGCGTTCCGCGAGTATGACGATGTCTATTCGCCCGATCTGGGCTTTGCCGCGCGGCTGAAGGACCACGGGCGTATTCGCGATCCCGGGCAGTATATCAAGGATCTGGCGGATCACTTTGTGGCGCAGGGCGGCAAGCTGATCATCGCGGATGTCGAGGACATTGCGCGTGAGAACGGTCAGGTTACTGGCGTCCGTGCCGGTGGCGAGACAATTCCCTGCGATACGGCGGTCGTCGCTTTGGGGGCATGGTCCGGGGCGCTGACGAAAAAACTGGGCCTCGACGTTCCGCTTGAGGCCGAGCGCGGCTATCATCTGGAATTCTGGGAGCCCACGGTGATGCCCAAGACCCCTGTCATGGTTGCGGCATACAAGTTTGTGGCCACCCCGATGGAGGGGCGTCTGCGTCTGGCGGGCACCGTTGAGTTTGGCGGATTGGACGCGGGGCCGTCCGAGGCACCTCTGGACCTGCTGCGGCGCAATGCGAGCGCAGTGTTCCCGGGGCTGCGGGCGTCGCATGTGACCGAATGGCTCGGCCATCGCCCGGCACCGGCGGATTCGATCCCGGTGATTGGCGAGCTGCCGCACCTCAAGGGCGCTTATACCGGGTTTGGCCACCACCACATTGGCTTGACTGGCGGCCCCAAAACGGGCCGCATTCTGGCGCAGCTTATTTCGGGCAAAGCGCCCAACATGGATCTGAGCATCTATTCACCGGCCCGCTACACGAAGGCCGGATAGCTACAAAAAAGACAGTCCAACCAAGGGAGAAGACAATGAAAAAACTGACCAACCTGATGGCCGCCACTGCGCTGACCGCTGCCGGTGCGCTGCCTGCTGTTGCTGAAACCTGGGACATGCCGATGGCCTATTCGGCGTCGAACTTCCACTCGGCGACCGGCGCAGAGTTTGCACAATGCGTGACCACCGGCACCGGCGGTGAGATCGAGATCGTGACCCACCCCTCGGGTTCGCTGTTCAAAGGCGCTGACATCAAGCGCGCGATCCAAACCGGCCAGGCCCCCATCGGTGAGCGTCTGCTGTCGGGTCACCAGAACGAAAACGCGCTGTTTGGCTTTGACTCGATCCCCTTCCTGGCCACCTCGTTTGACGACAGCGACAAGCTGTGGAAAGCGGCCAAGCCGTCGATCGAAAAACTGCTGGCCGAGCAGAACCTGACGCTGCTGTATGCCGTTCCGTGGCCGCCGCAGGGTCTGTATTTCAAGAACGCGGTGGAATCTGTTGCCGACATGAAGGGCATCAAGTTCCGCAGCTACAACAACGCTACCTCACGTCTGGCCGAGCTGACTGGCATGCTGCCCGTGACCATCGAAGCGGCTGAAATCAGCCAGGCCTTTGCTACTGGTGTGGCCGAATCCATGGTTTCGTCGGGGTCGACCGGTTACGACCGCAAGGTCTGGGAAAGCCTGGGCTTCTTCTATGAAGTGGACGCTTGGCTGCCGCGCAACTATGTGATGGTGAATTCTGAAGTGTGGGCCGACACGGCGGATGCACATAAGAATGTCATCAAAGGCTGCGCCGAGCTGGCGGAATACGCAGGCAACTGGCGCGCCAAGGAATACACCGGTTTCACGCTGCAGGGTCTGCGTGACGGTGGCATGACCGTTGGTCCGGCATCGGATCAGATGGTGGGCGAGCTGAAAGAAATTGGTGTGACCATGACCAACGAGTGGCTCGAAGCCGCCGGGGACGAGGGCAAAGCCATCGTCGATGCCTTCAAGGCGTCTCAGTAACATCTGAATGACCGGGCGGCGCGTCACGTGCCGCCCGAATTACATCCGACGGGAGGGTGACATCATGGGCGTTTTGCGCGGCCTCAGGGCTGTTCTCGATTACATATACAGATTTGCAGAGATACTCGCGGCGCTCTGCATGATCGCCATCCTGGTTCTGATCCTGCTGCAAATGCTGGCCCGCTGGTCGTCCGAGGTATTCCCCGGCGCGCCGGAATACGCGGCCTATTTCATGGCGGCGGCCTCATTCCTGGGCTTTGCAGCCGCGCTCAATCGTGGCTCTCACATCCGGGTGTCTCTGCTGCTCAATGCGGTTGGACCAAAGATGAAACGTTACGTGGACATCTGGTGTTTTGCCATTTCGGCAGCAACCATCTGGTATTTCTGCTGGCACGCGCGCCAGTTCGTGTTCTGGTCGTGGAAGTTTAACGATGTCAGCCAGGCGCAGGACAAGACCGCGCTGTGGATCCCGCAATCGGTCATGGTGATCGGCGGTGTGATCCTGGCCATCGCGCTGACCGATCACCTGCTGCACCTGATCTTCAAGGGTGAGCACCGCATCCAACACGACAACGTCGAAACGCAGGAGGTCTGAGGCAATGGACTATTTCCTTCTTGTCATGATCTTCCTCGTCGTTTTGTTCCTTTTGCTGGGCAGCGGCGTCTGGGTTGGTATCGCCATGATGGGCGTCAGCTGGGTGGCGCTGGAGCTTTTCTCCAACTCGCGCACCATCGGACAGGACATGGTCAGCCAGATCTGGTCGGCCTCGAAATCCTGGGAACTTGCGGCCCTGCCGATGTTCATCTGGATGGGCGAGATCTTATTTCGTACGCGCTTGTCCGAGGATATGTTCAAGGGCCTCAGCCCGTGGATGGCAAAACTGCCGGGTGGGCTGGTCCACGCCAACATCGTTGGTTGTACTGTCTTTGCTGCAGTGTCTGGCTCGTCCGCTGCAACCCTGACCACCGTCGGCAAGATGTCGATCCCGGAGCTGCGCAAGCGGCAGTACCCCGAGACGATGACGATTGGCACCTTGGCCGGTGCGGCGACCCTTGGCCTGATGATCCCGCCGTCACTGACATTGATCGTCTATGGCGTGACGATTGATGGTGTGTCGATCATCAAACTGTTCTTTGCAGGCGTCCTGCCTGGCCTCGTGCTGGCGGCCATGTTCATGATCTATGTGGCAGTCTATTCCAAGGTCTCGAAGAGCTGGAATCCGATGCAAGAGGACGGCATGTCCTTCATGGACAAGCTCAAGAACTCGCGCTTTTTGATCCCGGTGATCCTGCTGGTTCTGACAGTCATCGGTTCGATGTACCTGGGTTTTGCCACCCCGACCGAGGCTGCGGCCATTGGTGTGGTTGGCGCTTGGGCGCTGGCGCTGGTGCAGGGCTCGTTGAACTGGAAGACTTTCCGCGACAGCACCATCGGTGCAGTGCGCACCTCGGCTATGATCGCGTTGATCCTTGCTGGCTCTGCCTTCTTGAAGTTTGCGATGGCCAAGACCGGTCTGCCCAAGGAACTGGCCGAGTTGATTGCCGGGTGGGAGTTCACCAAATTCTGGCTGCTGATGGTTTTGCTGGTCTTTTACATTATCCTGGGTTGTTTCCTTGACGGTATTTCAACCGTGGTTCTTACCATGGCCGTGCTCGAGCCGGTTGTGCGCGAAGCGGGCATCGACCTGATCTGGTTCGGTATCTTCATCGTGGTGGTGGTCGAGATGGCGCAGATCACGCCGCCCATCGGCTTCAACCTCTTTGTGATGCAAGGGATGACGCAGCACGAGATGGGCTTTATCGCCCGTGCAGCCTTCCCCATGTTCATGATCATGGTGTTGATGGTCTTTGTCCTGATTGCCTTCCCCGACCTTGCAACCTGGTTGCCCGACAACCTACGGTCCGGGCCAGGCGGCTAAGGCAGAGGACGTGACATGTTCGGCAATGGGCTGGCGTTCATCGCCCGGCATGGAAAGTTTGGCCTGATCATCGGGTTGGTGGCGGGGTTGGCATTGCCCGACCTGGCCATCATCCTCAGGCCCTGGATCCCGGAAATGGTGGCCTTGCTGCTCTTTCTGACGGCATTCCGGATCGGCCCGCGTGAGGCGTTGGGAAACCTTGGCGATCTGCGCAACACAGCCGTCACGGCGCTGTGTCTGCAACTGGGCTTGCCACTGGCGTTCCTGTTTGGGCTGTGGGCTTTCGGGGCACCGTTCACCCCCTTGGCAATGGCCATCGTTCTGATGCTGGCAGCACCCTCGGTTACAGGATCGGCGAACTTTTCGATCCTGTTGGGGCATGAGCCCGCCCCGGCGCTGCGGCTCTTGATCCTGGGCACCGCGATCTTGCCGCTGACCTGTGTCCCGGTGATGTATCTGCTGCCCGAGCTTGGTGGGTTGCAGGCCACACTGCTGGCGGCGGGGCGATTGTTGGTGGTGATCCTGATCGCGGCGGCCTTGGGCTTTGCCTTGCGGCAGTTCGGCTTTCCCAAACTGTCGGATGACGCCCGCAGCGCCGTTGATGGGCTGACCGTGATTGCCCTGGCCGTGATCGTGATTGCGCTGATGTCGGCGATCCGCCCTGCCTTTGCGCGCGATCCGGCAGAGCTGGCGTTCTGGCTGGTCGCGGCTTTTGCCATCAACTTTGGCGCGCAGATCGTCACTTATGCGTTGCTGAAGGCCAAAGGACGCACGGACGCCGTTCCGATCTCAATCGTTTCGGGCAACCGGAACTTTGCACTTTTCTTTGTGGCGCTTTCGCCCGAGATAACCGAACCGTTGTTGATTTTCCTGGGGTGTTACCAGTTTCCCATGTACCTGACCCCAACCCTGTTGCGGAGGCTTTATGACCCACGCTGACCAATTCCCTGTGGTGCGCAATGTCGGGCTGGACGGGATGCTTGTGACTTTTGCGGACACGATGACCGAGACGTCGAACCGTGCTGCTCTGGCTTTTCGTGGGATGATGGAGGCTGAGCGGCCAGCGGGCGTTGTTGAAACTTCGACCTCACTGGCGTCGGCCTATGTCAGGTTTGACCCAGTACAGTTGAGTCACGCAGACTGCGAAATCTGGTTGCGCAGATTGCTGACCGACCGTGACTGGTACGCGGCGCGCCTGCCAAAAGGGCGCAAGTTCTGGCGTGTTCCCACAGTCTATGGAACAGACCTTGCGCCGCAACTCGAAGATGCGGCTGCGGCCGCGGGCCTGTCGGCCTCGGACGCTGTCGAAAGGCTCGCGGCGTCCCGTGTCCGGGTGCTCACCATCGGGTTTGCTCCAGGTCAGCCATATCTTGGGCCGCTGGAGCCGGCGTTTGACATCCCGCGCCTCAAAGAGCTGAACCCCATGGTGCCTGAGGGCGCTCTGGTTCTGGCAATCTCGCAGTTTGTGCTGTTTTCGGGGCCTACGCCGACGGGTTGGCGTCATGTGGGGCAAACCGCCTTTCGGTGTTTTCAGCCTGGCCGCGCGCCGACATTTGCACTGAACCCCGGGGATGAGATGCAGTTTGTGTCGATCAAACCTGACGAGTTGGACGAGATACGCACCCGCAATGAAGACGGCTTTGGTGGTGCGCAGATCGAGGAGATCGAAGCATGAGTTTGCGTGTTCTTCGCATTGGTCCCGCGTGCACGATCCAGGATCAAGGGCGCGCGGGTTATCTGGACCAAGGGCTCTCGCGCGCCGGCGCGGCCGATTTGATGGCCTTGCACGAGGGCGCCGCGTTGCTGGGCCAGTCGCCGCAGCTTGCAGCTTTGGAGATGGCGGGGATGGGGGGCGAATTCGAAGCGTCCCAGGACATGCGCATCGCCCTGACTGGGGCGCCGATGGTCTGCAGCATTGATGGAACGCCTGCGGTTTGGAATGCCTCGCACCAGCTGCTCAAGGGGCAGCGCCTGACCCTTGGGGCGGTGTCGCGGGGCAGCTATGGATATCTGCACGTGGGCGGCGGGATTTCTTCGGACCCCTTCCTGGGATCGCGTGCTGTGCATCTGACAGCCAAGGTGGGGCAGGTGGTTGCCGCGGGCGATCTTCTGCCTTGTGGGCCAGACAGCGGGGATGCGGGGCAAAAGATCGCCGTGTCCGACCGCTTTCAAGGCGGCACCCTGCACGTTGTACGCAGTTTCCAGAGCGATCTGTTTGAAGAGGCGACCCTGGACCGGTTCGAACGGACAGAGTTCGCCCGTGGTCCCCGGGCCAACCGCATGGGAATGCAGTTGGACAGTGCGGGCGAGGGCTTTGCCGCCAAAGGCCAGCTCAATATCCTGTCCGAGGTAATCACGCCGGGTGATATTCAGATGACGGGCACCGGCAACCCTTTCATCCTGCTCAATGAATGTCAGACAACCGGAGGATACCCCCGGATTGCAACCGTGTTACCGTGTGACTTGCCGCGCGCAGCGCAGACCCCGGCAGGGGGGGCGATCCGGTTCAAGTTTGTGACGCTCGAAGAAGCGGCGGAGCTGCAGGCCGCATTCGCGTGCGATCTGGCGCGTCTGCCTGGAAAGGTCGAACCCCTGGTGCGTGATCCGCATGACATTTCGGACCTTCTGTCCTACCAACTCATCAGCGGTGTGGTTTCCGCGACTGACAAAGGAGAACGCCAATGACCCAAGTCGATCTGAACGCGGATATGGGTGAAAGCTTTGGCCCCTGGAAGATGGGCGATGATGAGAACCTGTTGCAGGTGATCACCTCGGCCAACATCGCTTGCGGGTTTCACGCGGGCGACCCGGATGTGATGGCCAAGACCATGACAATCGCGGCGGAAAACGGCGTTGGTATCGGGGCGCATCCCGGTTTTCCCGACCTGCAAGGGTTTGGGCGCCGCAACATGAAGGTGCCGCATGACAGCTTGCGCAATCTGGTGCGGTACCAACTAGGCGCGGCGATTGGCATGGCGCAGGCCGTGGGAACCAAGGTGCGGCATCTGAAGTTGCATGGGGCGCTGGCCAACATGTGCTCGGTTGATCTGGACATGGCGCGGGCCTGCTATCAGGGCGCGTTGGACGTGGATCCGGACATCATCGTGATGGTGCTGGCCGTGACCAAGCAGGAAGAGGCCGTGCGCGAATTGGAGTGCAAATGGGTTGGCGAGATCTTTGCCGACCGGGCTTACAACGATGACGGAACACTGGTCGACCGATCGCTGCCGGGTGCGGTGATCCATGATGCGGATGTGGCCGGTCCGCGCATTCTGGAGATGGTCAAGGAAGGTGCGATCATCACCGAAAGCGGTAAGCGGTTGGAGACCTCAATCGACACCATCTGCCTGCACGGCGACGGGGCCACGGCACTGCAGATTGCCCGTTCGGTCAAACGCTGCCTGACTGAGGGCGGGGTTGAGGTCACCAAGTTCGAGCGTTGAACAAAGGGGGCCGCGAACGATCACGTTACGGCCCCCGCACTCGTTACTCAGCCGGTTCTTTGGCGGGCATGTACAACTCGCCGCCTTCGCGGAACTTGGCAGCCATCGCTTCCATCCCTTCTTTCTGCGCCTCGGTGCGGATGTCGTGCGAGATTCGCATCGAGCAGAATTTCGGCCCGCACATAGAGCAGAAATGCGCGACCTTGTGGGCCTGTTTCGGCAGGGTTTGGTCGTGGAATTCACGCGCCGTGTCCGGGTCGAGAGAGAGGTTGAACTGATCCTCCCAGCGGAATTCGAACCGCGCGCGTGACAGCGCATCGTCGCGGCGTTGCGCACCGGGCAGCCCCTTGGCCAGATCGGCGGCGTGAGCTGCGATCTTGTAGGTAATCACGCCTGTTTTGACATCGTCCCGGTCCGGCAGGCCCAAGTGCTCTTTGGGCGTCACATAACAAAGCATCGCACAGCCAAACCAACCGATCATCGCGGCCCCGATACCGGATGTGATGTGGTCATAGCCCGGCGCAATGTCCGTGGTCAGCGGCCCAAGCGTATAGAACGGTGCCTCGTGGCAGCACTCCAGCTGCTTGTCCATGTTCTCCTTGATCTTGTGCATGGCGACGTGGCCCGGCCCTTCGATCATAACCTGACAATCCTTGGCCCAGGCGATCTTGGTCAGTTCGCCCAGGGTTTCGAGCTCGGCAAACTGCGCCTCGTCGTTGGCATCGGCGATGGAACCGGGGCGCAGACCGTCGCCCAGGCTGAACGACACGTCATAGGCGCGGCAGATGTCGCAGATCTCGTCGAAATGCTCATAAAGGAAGCTTTCCTTGTGGTGATGCAGACACCACTTGGCCATGATCGAGCCACCCCGCGAGACGATGCCGGTCACCCGGTTTACCGTCATCGGCACCATATGCAGACGCACGCCTGCGTGAATGGTGAAATAGTCGACGCCCTGTTCAGCCTGTTCGATCAACGTGTCGCGGAACACCTCCCACGTCAGATCTTCGGCAATGCCGTTTACCTTCTCCAACGCTTGGTAGAGCGGCACGGTTCCGATGGGCACGGGGGAATTGCGGATGATCCATTCGCGGGTGTTGTGGATATTGCGACCTGTCGACAGGTCCATCACCGTGTCCGCGCCCCAGCGGATCGACCAGACCATTTTGTCGACCTCTTCCTCCATGCTGGAGGTCACAGCCGAGGTGCCCATGTTGGCGTTGATCTTGACCAGGAAATTGCGACCGATGATCATCGGCTCGGATTCCGGGTGGTTGATGTTCGCCGGGATGATCGCACGCCCGGCGGCGACCTCATCGCGAACAAACTCAGGCGTGACGTAATCGGGGATGTTGGCGCCCCAATCGTTGCCATCACGCGCCTCTACCACCGCTTCGCGCAATTGGTTCTCGCGGATGGCGATGAACTCCATCTCGGGCGTGACGATGCCTGCGCGAGCATAGGCCAATTGCGTGACCGCCTTGCCGTCCTTGGCGCGCAGCGGGCGCGGTTTGACAGGAAATTCAGGCGTCAGCCGGTCGCCTTCGACAAAACCGTTGTCGGCAGCGGTGATTTCGCGGCCTTCATAGTCTTCGACGTCACCGCGCGCCTCGATCCAGGCGCGGCGGAGGGGGGCAAGACCCTGCTTGATGTCGATCTGCACATCCGGGTCGGTGTAGGGGCCAGAGCTGTCATAGACGGGAAGGGGGGGCTCACCGGCAGTCGGGTGGACCGAGATTTCGCGCATCGGCACCCGGATGTCGGGGTGCTGCGTGCCGGATACATAGATCTTGCGTGCAGCGGGCAGGCCGCCAGTGGTGATTTTTGGATTAGGGACGTTCATGTCAGTGCTCCTCAAGCGTTTCACTCAAAAAGACACAGATGACGTGGGCTTGGATGCAAAAGAGGGTGTACGGCCCTCTCGTATCAGGCACGGCGACGGGTCATGATCCCGGCGTTTGCGATGCCCTAGCTTCCTCCGCCAGTATCAACTGGGTCAGGTTCAAAGGGTCGCGTCGCCGTGCGTATTGCACCGTCAGCCTCTCAGTCCCCTAGGCGGGACCCCCCTGCGTGCGCTTTGGGTAACCGATATGCACGGCAAAGGCCACGCTCCAGTTTGACCAAGCAGTTAGGGCCAATTCGAAATCAGGGCGGGCACGGCCGCGGCGGTAATCCGCGGCCACGTCCAATTGGATGGAAGGTCAGGAGGTTCCAACCGCAAAGCCACATGCACGCAGTGCGTCCACAAGCCCGGCGCCCGTGGCCAGATCGTGCCCTGGCGCTGCAGTGTCTCCGGTTGCCGTGGTGCCCTCGGTCACATCCACCGACCGCGCATTCAACACTTGGCGGATTTGCGCCGGGCTCAGCCCTTTGGAGATTTGTTTGAGCAGCGCCACCAAACCTGCGGTCTGCGGGCAGGCCGCTGATGTGCCCGAGAATATTCCCCACCCGCTCTGGCTGAGACCGGACGGGAAGTTCTCGCCATCCAGCTCAGAGTCCGGCGGGACGGGCAACATGATGTGCGCGCTTTGCGGCGACATCTCCGAGCGTCCCACGAGACCGCAGAAATCGGGGATGTTCTGTCCCGGATAGAGCAAGCTGCGAAATGAGCTTGCGTAGTTGGACGCCTCGATACTGCCGTCTTCATTCAACGTCACGCCGCCGACCGAGATCACGTCGGGATGGCTGGCAGGAAAGGCACGATGGCCGTTTCCTGCAGAAAACAGAACCGCGATGTTGCGTTGGATGGCGTCGTTGATCACGGCTTCGACATCCATGACCTCAAAGAACATGTTCGGATCGTTGATACGCAGTTCATCCTTGGTCATGCGATCGATGTTGTAGCCCCAGGAATTGGTCATCACATCGGGGTTCTGATCGATGCAGGTTTCAAGCGTCCCTGCCGCGCTGGACCCATGTTTGACCCCGAAAACAGTGCAGTCTGGGGCAACGGCAAAAATGTTGCCCGCCTCACCGGTGCCATGACCCGAATGATCTATATCCGCAGGACCGGAGCCGGGAGAGGCCGTCGGGATCAGTTTCAGCCCAGAACGAACGTAATAGGGATGGAGCATGAAGCCTGTGTCAGCCATGGCAACACGCACGCCCTTTCCGGTCCAGCCGTTCATATGACAGCGGGCTGCATTCAGGGCCAGGCGCACATCGGACAACCGCAGATGATAAATGTTCTCGATTGGCGGGAAGGGGAGCGGAGCAAAGAATTCAACCGGGCGCGGGACATAGGCAAAGGCGATGGAATCCTGCAGCGCTTCGGGCACGTTCAATGCTGCTGCGGGGCGGTTGAACGTTTCGTTCAATGACACAGAGCGGTCGTCACTGGCCCGTGTTGGGTGCTGTTCCATGGCGACGTCCCCGAACATGTCCGCCATTTCCTGTTCGTCCAATTGGACGTCCAACCGTTTGAGGGGGCTTGCTTCTTGTGGAATTGCGCGGTCATCGAAGGCCTTGATCGCCTTGTTCATGGATCGGCGCTCGGGGGCGACCGAGCCGCTCAATCGCTCTTGCGGCATGGACACATAGTCGGAAAACGTCACACGCTGAGAGCTGCGCGGAACCAGTCGTACAGTTGTCTTGGTCATTTCAAAATCTCCTTTGGTCAGAAAAAATCAGGTTTCCTTGGAATGTAGGCAGAGACCGGAAAATTCGGTTCTGGCAGTTTCAAATCAGGTCCCTCTACAACAGAGTGACCGTGGTCTTCGTCAGCGATGGTTATTCCCAAAGCCATTTCCAGTTTTGCCCGTGGTCCGCGAACCTCGATCGAGCGATCGGTGCTGGCTTCCACTTCAAGATCGAACTCTTCCAAACGGGTTCGAACAGCTTCGATTGTTTGGCGGTTCGGTTTCTCTGTGATCAGCCGAACGGTCAGGACAGTGGTGTGATTCCCAGGGGCGGGCATCGTGTCTCCTGCTGCAAACAACTAAAATTGGGCACTTGCCAAAATTGCAAGCAATGGGCTCTTCAAGGTAATAACCTGCGTTCAGCCTATCATGAAACGGGTGCAAAACAAACTGATGCGGTTCAACCGTGAAAACGCGTAAATCCTTTTAATTCCATCTGCCGCCAAAAAAGAAAAAGACCATGGTTTGATCCATGGTCTTTTCACTTACGAGGTAGTGCTGGTGGTAATTTCTAGGACGGTCCGATCATAAAGCAGGTCACGTTGCGTGCCTTCAGGCGGCGACAGGCCAAATCGGCCTGATCGCGGGTCATGCCCTGAAAAGTGGCGTCAAATCCGCGGGCGGACTGATCGACTTTGCGCAACGTTCCGTCAAGCGTCGCCATTTCCGCCAAAGCAGTGCGCAGCAGAACTTTTTCGGCCTGATACCGGTTTGTGTAACGTCCGACGTTGATGCCCCAATGGTGGCCACCAGATGTCGACAAACGGGTCACAACCTCTTGTTCGGGCTGCGGGGGGGCTTCGGGTTCAGGATCGGTTGATGTCAGGACCAGGTTTTCCGGCCGCAAGGCTGGACGGGTGCCGGGTGCGGTTGGCGCTGTTGAGCCGACTTCGGCGATCACTTCGTTGATGCTGGCCTGAATGCTGTCTTCGTTCTGCTTGGCGGCTTCAGCCACCAACACGGCCGCGCCGGCGGGGCGCGATTGCGGACGTAGGCTCGTCTTGGGTGCTCCGGCCAAACGGATCGTCTTGCCACTGCCACCGGTCGTGGTGTTGCCAACATACGCGGGGCGGTTCGGCTTGCGGATTGGCGCGCGCGAGGGCGCGCGGCGGAAACCGAGATCCAGCAGTTCTGCCACCTTGGCGTTGCGCGACGAGCTGGATTTGCCGCCAAAGACAGTGGCGATAATGCGTTCATTGCCGCGTTTTGCCGACGCCACCAGGTTGAAGCCTGCCGCGCGGGTGTAGCCAGTCTTGATCCCGTCAGCGCCGTTATAGGCGGCCAACAGGCGGCGGTTGGTGTTGTTCACCGATTTGATCCCGGCATTTGTCGATTTGCGCGAGAAGAGATTGTAGTACTGCGGATAGTCATAAAGCAGATGCCGCCCCAGCGTGGTCATGTCCCGTGCGGTCGACATATGACCGCTTTCGGTCAGGCCATGCGCGTTCTTGAACGTGGTGCGCGTCATCCCAAGGGCTTTGGCTGTTCGGGTCATGCGACGGGCAAATGCCGCCTCGGACCCGCTGATGGCGATGCCGATGGCGGTGGCTGCGTCATTGGCCGATTTCACTGCAGCCGCGCGGATCAGATAGCGGAAGGCAATGCGCTGACCGGACCGCAGGCCCAGTTTTGATGGCGGCTCGCTCGCGGCCTTGCTGGTGATGCGCACTTTGGTGTCGAGCGTGATTTCACCGTTTCGAACCGCTTCGAACGCGATGTAGAGCGTCATCATCTTGGTCAGAGATGCCGGATGCAATCGGGTATCGGCGTTGCGTGAATGCAAAACCTCGCCCGTGCGCGCATCAATCACCATGGCGGCATAGGGTGCCGCTCGCGCGCTGAGTGGAATCAGAACGCACAGCCAAATGGCTGCGAGAAAAATAAGGCCCAAACGGGCCGGCTTTGTACGCCGAACCTGCACGATCATTGCCTCTGTCTGCCTCAGGCCGCCGATTTTTCGGCTGGCTCATTGATTAGTTACACACAGGCTAACACAGGGATTCCTCAAAATAAACCCGGAGGTTGCAAGCCCATGTTGATTTTCCGAACTACGAGAATCCACATATTGGGGGTGATGTCACACAGCCCGCAACACCGGCCATTGTGGCAAAAATGAGGCGGCGGGAAGTCGCCGTGTCAACTCAACTGCTCGACCAGCGCAGGCAGGGCGCCAAGGTGTTGCAACTCGTGAAAACGCGGATCTTTCGTGGGGGCTTCGGCGTGTTCGATCTCCCAGGTCAGACCGTGGGGAACATAGACACCCCAACCGCCGGCCTTGATCGCGGGCACAACATCCGAGCGCATGGAGTTGCCAACCATCATCGCCTGTTCGGCCCCATGACCATGCCGAGCAAAAATGGCAGCGTAAGAGGCTGGCGTTTTTTCGCTGACGATCTCGACCCCATCGAACAGGTCACCCAGACCGGATTGAGCCAGCTTGCGTTCCTGATCCAGCAGATCGCCCTTGGTGATCAACAACACCCGGTGTGTTTCGGCGACAGCTGTGACAGTTTCTTGGGCATGTGGCAGCAGCTCGATAGGGTGGGCTAGCATCTCCTGACCGGCCTCGATCAACTCGCGGATAACCGAGGCTGGCACGCGGTCGTTTGTCACTTCGATCGCGGTTTCGATCATCGACAACACAAATCCCTTCACACCATAGCCATAGTGCCCGATGTTTCGGCGCTCAGCCTCAAGCAAGCGTTCGGCCAGATGATCGGCTTCGGCATGGTCCGCCAGCAATTCAGCAAAGCGATCTTGGGTCAGTTGAAAAAAGCGCTCGTTGTGCCACAGGGTGTCGTCGGCATCAAAACCTACGGTGGTGAGTTTGGGATCCGTCGACACCTGTTCGCTTTCTCTTTTCTAAACCGGATGGAAGGTTATATAAGCCACTATACCAAACCCAATCCCCAACCGGACTGTTCTTCGTGATGTTGCTACAACCCTTGATGATGTCGGACAACCCAGGCGACGACAACGACACCTCGGTGCTTGTTGAAACCCGGCCCAAGACCAAGCGTCCGCCGCTGTACAAGGTGTTGCTGCTCAACGATGACTACACCCCGATGGAGTTTGTGGTCCATGTTTTGGAACGGTTTTTCGGGATGACTCATGCCGAGGCGTTCGAGATCATGTTGACGGTTCACAAGAAAGGTGTCGCCGTGGTTGGCGTGTTCAGCCACGAGATTGCCGAGACCAAGGTGGGCCAAGTGATGGATTTCGCCCGTCGCCACCAGCACCCGCTGCAATGCACAATGGAACGCGAAGAGTAAGGCGCGCCGATGTCTGTCCGCCTGTCTTTGGCGCTCGATTCGGGCGACTTTCTGTTGTCCGATGCCATCTCGGTGGTCATGCCGACCCCGGATCATGATCTGAGCGGCCTGCCGAAATCGGCGCAGATCGTGCAGCCATTCAAACCGTTTCACGACCATTTCCAATCCCAAGGGTTCACCTGCACCCCTGTCAGCGATGACCCCTGCGATCTGGCCATCGTCTTTGTGCCGCGGGCCAAGGCGCTGGCGCGGGATCTGGTGGCACGGGCCAGCCAGCGGTGTTCTGGCTGGGTCGTGGTCGATGGGGCCAAGACCGATGGGGTCGATAGCCTGCTCAAAGAGATACGAAAACGCGTAGCCGTTTCAGGCCCGATCTCCAAAGCGCATGGCAAGATTTTCTGGTTTCCGGCGCAAGAGGCGGATTTTTCCGATTGGCTGGCACCAGAAGCGCAGATTGTTGACGGGTTCCAAGTGGCCCCGGGGGTTTTTTCGGCGGATGGGGTCGATCCGGCCTCGGCGCTTTTGGCGCAGGTCTTGCCCGAGAAGTTGGGTCGACGGGTGGTCGATCTGGGGGCTGGCTGGGGCTTTTTGTCCGCGCAGGTTCTGAAAAACGCCAAGGTCGAGCATCTTGATCTGGTCGAGGCCGATTATGTCGCGCTGACCTGTGCGCAGGCCAATATCGCCGACGCGCGCGCGCGGTTTCACTGGGCAGACGCCCACAATTGGGCGGCCGGAGAGCTTGTAGACACGGTTGTGACCAACCCGCCGTTTCACACCTCTCGCGCTGCTGATCCGGCGCTTGGGCGGGGGTTCATAGCCACGGCCGCGCGGATCTTGGCCCCGTCGGGGCAGCTGTGGTTGGTGGCCAACAGGCATCTGCCTTATGAAACCACACTGGCCGAGCTGTTTGGGCAGGTCAAAGAGGTTGCTGGCGACAATCGGTTCAAAATCTTGCAGGCGACACGACCTGCTCGCACGCGGCGTTGATCGCCGCTAACGTGTGTCCACATCAGGAGGATTCGCATGTCCTTTTCCATCGCAGGTAAAACCGCAATCGTCACCGGCGCCGCCAACGGTATTGGCCGGGCCATCGGGCGCCATTTTGCGGAAATGGGTGCAAACGTGATGTTTGCTGACATGGACGAGAAAAGCTTGATCAGTGAATTGGGCGAGCAGGCGGACGAGGGCAACGTGCGATACTTCGCAGGAGATCTGCGCGAGAAGCTGACAATCGCCAACCTGCTTTCGGCGACACTGGATGCCTTTGATCAGATCGATGTGCTGGTAAACGGCGCGCGTCAGGTGGCGCCATCGGATCCGCTGGATGCAGATGATCCGTCGGTCCGAACCTTGCTGGACCAGAACTTGTTTCCTGCCCTGCGGCTCAATCAACTGGTCGCCAAGCGGATGATCAAACAGTCCGAGGATCAGGACGAAGGCACCGCCGGGTCGATCATCAACCTGTCGTCGATTGCCGCGCGACGGACCCATCCGGAACTGCTGGGGTATTCTGTATCCTCTGCGGCCTTGGATCAAATGACCCGATCGTTGGCCGTGGCGTTGGCGCCCAATCGAATCCGGGTGAATTCCATCGCGTTGGGTTCAGTGATGAGCGCCTCGCTGCAAAGTGCCCTCAAGGACAACCGGGATGCGCGCACAGATATTGAAAACCACACTCCGCTGTCACGGATTGCTTCGCCGACCGAGTTGACCGAAACGGCGCAATTCCTGGCCTCAGACGCGTCCGCGTTCATGACGGGTCAGATCCTGACGCTGGACGGGGGGCGCACCTTGCTTGATCCCGTCGGCGCCGCAGCACACTAAGAAAAAGAGCCTCATGTTCGAGACAGAAAAAACCACCGCCGCCGCATGGTTTCGCAGCTTGCGGGATGAAATTGTCGCTCGGTTCGAAGCACTGGAAGAGAGCCACACTTCGGGGCCCTTCTCTGAAATGGAAGCGGGGCGGTTCGACGTGACCCCGACCAAACGCACGGCCGAGGATGGGTCGGACGCTGGCGGCGGGTTGATGTCTGTCATGCGCGGTGGGCGTGTGTTCGAAAAGGTCGGTGTCAATGTCTCCGAGGTGCACGGCACTTTGGGCGAACGTGCACAGGCTGCCATGGCTGCACGCAAGGGTATTCCTGGCATGAAGGAAGATCCGCGGTTCTGGGCCAGTGGGATTTCACTGGTGGCGCATATGCGCAATCCGCACGTACCTGCGGTACACATGAACACGCGTATGTTCTGGACACCGCATGCTTGGTGGTTCGGTGGAGGCTCGGATCTGAACCCCTGTCTTGAATATGACGAAGATACCGCGCACTTCCACGCCGAGCAGAAGCGCCATCTAGACCCGCACGGGCTGGCGCATTATCCGCGGCTCAAGGCGTGGGCGGATGAGTATTTCTATATCCCGCACCGCAAGCGCGCGCGTGGTGTCGGCGGAATATTCATGGATGATTATTGCACCGGTGATTGGCAAGCTGATTTCGAACTAACCCAAGATATAGGGCGCGCCTTTTTGCCCGCCTTTGTGCCCCTGGTCGAGCGTCGACGCGAGGCGACCTTTACCGAAGCCGACAAGGATGCGCAGTTGGTGCATCGGGGGCTCTATGCGGAATACAATCTGGTTTATGACCGCGGTACCAAGTTTGGTCTGGAAACGGGCCACGACCCGGATGCGGTTCTGATGAGTCTCCCACCTATGGCAAAGTGGGTCTAAGCAATTCTAACGCAGTTCTGTGGGGCAGGGGGCGCTCCCGCCCGTCGATCGTGCATCAAAGATGCCCGTCTCCCGTTGGGCCGGGCCTCGCTTCGCTCGGCAGGCAGGATTTGTGGCGAAACAGATGCACCAAGCGGAACTGCGCCGAGCGAAGCGAGGCGCCCGGCCCAAGGCCGTTAGCGGTGCTGACGAAGTCAGGATCGCTCGGGCGCGGGAGCGCTTTCGGGATCAAAGGCTGATAGTCACCAAGGCCAAAGTTCGTCTTCGATCCGATCGTAGCAATAGTTCTGCGCCATATGCGCGGGCATGTTGTCGCCGACCTTTTTGACCGACACCGAATAGCCTGTCGATGTGTCAGCGCCTTGGGGTGGGTTCAATGCAAACTGAACGCCTTTGCGCCCCTGGACAGTCACCGCTGGTCCAACTGCTTGCACAAGATAGATCCGTTGCGTTGCGCTGGTGCGCAACACGCGGATGGCATAGTCGCCCGCGCCGCACCAGAAGTCCTTAGGCGCTGATCCGTGGCGATTGACCACTTCGAACACCCCGCTTTTGTTGACGGGATAGACCTCGAACCGATTAATGGCTTGAAACCCTGCCGCCACGGTGGGGAGCGTCACAACGGCGGCTAAGAGCGGGGACAGACTTACGCGCATGGGTGTTACCTTTCAAAAACTGACTACATCTTCAGGTTCACAGGGTAACCCGAAACGACCTTGCCGCCAGCATACCCGCCGTTTCGTGAGTGAATTTTATCTTCCTACGCGGACCGCCATCCAGCCTCTCGCAATGCTGCGCCATAGTTGGGGGCGGTCTTCATCTGCGATCCCAAGCCTTTGTTCAGCAAGGCTTTGTGCATCTTGGGCAGGTTATGACACGGCACATGCATGACCATGTGATGCTCCAGATGATAGTTGACCCAATAAGGCGCCACCAGCAGCCGAGCCAGCGGTCCGGCCATCGTCGTGCGCACGTTCTGCAAAGGGTTCTCGGATTGCTCGGTCGCGCCGTGTTCAGCGATATTGCGCACGCGCAGGACAAACTGAAACCAGGTCAAGTAGGGCAGCAGCCAAAAGGCCAGCCCCCACCACCAATCACCGATCAGGCCCATAACGACGATAACACCAACGAACACGGGCAGCGATTTCCAAAGTTGCGGCGCCTTGAAGCTTTGCGCGAAATCCGAAGCTGCCGATTCCATTGCCTCTTTGTCACCTGCCAGCTGAAACGACATCATGATTTGCCCAAACAGCTGTTTGACGCCTGTGCGCCCGGTCAGATCGCGGCTGAACTTGCGCTTGAGCGAAGCATGAGACGTCGGGAATTTGGATGACAGCACCAGATCGGGGTCCTTGTCCGTCTGCGTAAAGCGGTGATGGGTCAGGTGATAGTGCCTGTAAGCGGCCAACTCGGCCAGGATCGGGCGCCCGCAGAGCCATTCGCCGACCAGGTCATTCAGCTTGCGACTTTTGAACAGAGCATTGTGTGCGGCTTCATGCATCAGGATCGCCAGGCCAAGCTGGCGCGATCCGATTATGATTACCGCGATCAGGAATGTCACAGGATTGGGCCAGAACCCAAACAAGGCCACGGCAAGCGCAATCGTGCCCCAGCAATGCACCGTGAGCCAGACACCCATGGCGTCGGATCGTTCGGCCAGGGGGCGAATTTCTTCGGTGCTCAGATAAGCTTTTCCAGGTGTCATGGTGGGTCCTCCTCCGCCTGGTGACGGTCCCAACACGATGACAGTCTGTCAAATTCGGCGTCGCGTCACAACTCTCGTGACGTCACGACCTCCATTCGAAAAACCCTTGGCCCGCTTGCTTTAACAGTTTGGCAGCCATCGAGCGGCCCAGTTCAGCGCCATCTTCAACTGCGCAGGTTTGGTCGTCACGGATCACTTCGGTGCCATCAGGACGCAGCACTTCACCACGCATGCGCAGGGTGGTGCCATCCAGTTCGGCCAATCCGGCGATGGGGGTTTCGCACGAGCCATCCAAGGCGGCCAAAAACGCGCGTTCAGCGCTCAGGCGGTGTTCGGTCTTTTGGTCATGGATGGCGGCCAGCAAATCGGCGGCGCGTGTGTCTTCGATGCGGCGTTCAATGCTGATCGCGCCTTGGGCAATCGCGGGCAACATTTCCTCGGGCGGGATCGCAGTGGCGGGAACACCGTCCATGTCCAACCGGTTGAGGCCTGCGAGCGCAAGGAAGGTGCACTCGGCCACGCCGTCGGCAAGCTTTTTCAGACGGGTCTGCACGTTGCCGCGAAATTCAACGACCTTCAGGTCGGGGCGACGGTTGAGCAGCTGCGCGCGGCGGCGCAGGGACGAGGTTCCGACAACCGCACCTGTCGCCAGATCGGCAATTGACGTTGCACCCGCAGAGATGAACGCGTCGCGCACGTCCTCGCGCGGCAGAAACGTGTCCAGGATCAACCCGGCGGGCTGTACGGTCGGCATGTCCTTGGTCGAATGCACGGCGATGTCGATGTCGCCCCGCACCATCGCCTCTTCGATTTCCTTGGTAAACAGCCCTTTGTTGCCGATCTCCTTGAGCGGTCTATCTGCCTCGATCATGGCGCGGTTGTCGCCGGTGGTCGTGATCACCACGATCTCGAACGCGTCTTCGGGCAGGTTATGCGCGGTCATCAGCCGGTTGCGGGTCTCATAGGCCTGGGCCAGAGCGAGCGGAGAGCCACGGGTGCCGATCTTGAGCGGGGACGCGGGGGTAGGAAGCTGTGCTGTCATCCCTCTGCTTTAGTCGCGTCACATTGCCCTGACAATGGGGGCACTGCTTGACAAATTGCCGCCGAAGGCAGAACCGGTGGTGGAAACCGACATGGGGATGAGCATGGGTGAACAAAAGAAGCTGTTGCGCGCATTGGCAGGCGAGACGCAGGATGTGCCGCCAATCTGGATGATGCGGCAGGCCGGTCGTTATTTGCCGGAATACCGCGCGACCCGTGCCCAGGCGGGTGACTTCCTGTCGCTGTGTTACAACCCCGAGCTTGCCGCCGAAGTGACCCTTCAGCCAATCCGTCGTTATGGGTTTGATGCCGCGATCCTGTTTGCCGACATCTTGCTGGTGCCACAGGCGCTGGGCGCGGATCTGTGGTTTGTCACCGGTGAGGGACCGCGCCTATCGACGATCACGTCGCAAGCTGACTTCGATGCGTTGAAACCAGCCACAGACATTCACGAGACGCTGAACCCGATCTATGAAACCGTCCGCATCCTGTCGCGCGAGCTGCCATCCGAGACCACGTTGATTGGCTTTGCCGGCGCGCCCTGGACCGTTGCGACCTATATGATTGCGGGTCGCGGCACCCCAGACCAAGGCCCGGCTCATGCACTGCGCGAGGGCAACACAGCGTTGTTCGAGGCGCTGCTGGCGCGGATCACCGAGGCCACGATTGACTATCTGTCGATGCAGATCGAAGCCGGGGCCGAAGTGGTCAAGATCTTTGACAGCTGGGCCGGGTCGCTCAAGGGCGAGGCGTTTGACAAATACGCGTTGGAACCAGCGCGGGTGATCACGGCGGCTCTGAAAGAGCGTCACCCAAACATCCCCATCATCGGCTTCCCCCGCGAGGCGGGCGAAAAGTACGTTGGTTTTGCCAAGGCCACAGGTGTGGATTGTGTGGCGCTCGACAATTCAGTGTCGCCGGATTGGGCGGCTGCGAATGTGCAGGTCGACGGCTGCGTACAGGGCAACCTGGCCTCGCGTCACATGGTAACCGGCGGTCAGGATTTGGTTGATGAAACCCGGACGATCGTAGAGGCGTTTTCGGGTGGCCCGCATATCTTCAATCTGGGTCACGGGATCACGCCGGATGCTGACCCCGAGAATGTGCAGTTGATGATCGACACGGTACGCGAAGGGGCGCGCGGATAGGGGGCTCTGCCCCCGTCGCTTTACGCCTCCCCCGCCGTATTTTCACCAAGAAGAATGAAGGGCGTCAGCCTTTGAGGCTGGCGCGGATCTCCGCGTCGTGTTCACCGCGTTCCGGGCTCGGACGGGGCGTCCATTCATAGGTGGAAAATCGCGGTGCGGCTGCTGCCTGCAGGTTGCCGCCCTGCTCTGTCCAGGTGTTTCGGGCCGCGTTCATCGGATGGGACTTTGCCTCTTCGGGGCTGAGCACCGGGGCAACGCAGGCGTCGGTGCCAACAAAGATCTCGGCCCAATGGTCACGGGGGTGGCTTGCAAAGATGCCCGTCAGGCGGTCGGTCAGGGTTTGCCAGAGCTTGGGGTTGTACTGTTGCTGAAAGTCCGGGTCGTCAGACAGGCCCAAAAGATCCAGGAAGAGCGCGTAGAACTTGGGCTCCAGACATTGCACGGTCATGAACCCGCCATCGGCGCAGCGATAGGTGCGGCTCCAATGTGGGCCGTCCAGCAGGCTGCGGCCGCGTTTGTCGGACAGGTTGCCCGTTTGGCGCAGGTTCATAAGCAGGTTCATCATATGAGCAGAGCCGTCGTAGATTGCGGCATCCACCACCGTGCCCTGGCCGGTTTCGCGCGCGTTCAGGATACCCGCAAGCAGGCCAGTCACCAGATACATGGCGCCACCGCCGATGTCGCCCACCAACGTCGCAGGGGTTTGTGGCGCGTCATCAGGGGCGGAACTGTACCAGAGCGCGCCTGACATCGAGATGTAGTTCAGGTCGTGACCTGCGACCTTCTCCAAAGGTCCGTTTTGCCCCCACCCGGTCATGCGCCCATAAACCAGACGCGGGTTCAACTGGTGGCAAATCTCTGGCCCGACACCCAATTTCTCCATCACGCCGGGGCGGAACCCTTCGATCAGGCCATCTGCCGTTGTGATCAACGCCTTGAGTGTTTCCAGATCGTCTGCATCCTTGAGGTCCAGCGCTATCGAGCGTTTGCCGCGATCCAGAAGGGAACGGTCCGGCATGCCGGGTGTCACCGCGCCGCCTTTGCGGTGCACGACAATCACATCCGCGCCCAGATCCGCCAACAACATGGAGGCAAACGGGCCAGGCCCCAGCCCTTCGATTTCGATGATGCGGACGCCGTTCAGCATGGTTCTGGTTTCCTCTTCCCTCGTTGGAAGCAGGGTCCCCGCGCGGATGCGCGAATGCAAGCGTCCAGTGGTGCGACGTGGCGTCTGCTCAGTAGCGCCCTTTGACCTCGGTCCGGGCCACACGCCGTGCCTTTTGCTTTTCGCGCAGGAACACGAACAGGCCCGACCCCATGATCATCGCCATGCCGGCCCAAACCTCAAGCGAGGGGATTTCTGCCCAGAACAGCCAGCCCCAGAAGACGGCCATGGGCAGGCCGATGTATTCGAAGGGGGCAACCGTTGCCGCGTCGGACAGGCGATAGGCCTGTGCGAGGCAATAGCCAACGATGCCCGAGTTCAGGCCAAGACCGATGAAGTAATACCAGTCTTGGGGCGTGGGCCAGACCCATGCACGCAGCAAAAAGACCCAACTTGGGTTTTCAAGCCCTTCTGCGTAACGCCCGTCACTAGCCACAAGGTAAAACCCGATAGAGACAAGGATGAACATGCCTTGGATATATACAGCCAATGCCGAGGCTTTGGTCGTGGCGCCCAACTTTCGTGTCATCACCTGGTTGATGGCATATGTCAGTGCCGCAAGAACCGGCAGCAAAAGCACGATACGATCAGCCGTGGCGCTGTCGCTGCCCTCCCACGGGCGTTGCATCAGGATCACCCCGGCAAAGCCAATGACCACAGCCGTCAGGCGCATCACCCCAACCTTTTCACCAAGCATGGGGATGGACAGCACCGTGATGAACAAAGGCGCCGCAAAGAACAACGCCGTGACATCTGCCAAGGGCAGCGCGGCGAGGGCCACGAAAAAGCTCATGTTCGAGGCCACGACCATGATGCAGCGGACACTGTGCAGGACAGGATGCCGGGTTTTCAGCAGTGAAACACCGCCCTCGAAATAGACAAAGACCATGGACAGGGCGATCCCGATCGAAGAGCGCAGGAACACCATCTGATGCAGCGGGTAGCCGCCTGACAACTGCTTGATCAGCATGTCGTTGATCGAAATCGCGATCATGCCCGCGACAATAAAGGCGATTCCCGCGCCGGGCCGGGACTGCGTGGTATCTGTCATGTGGTGCTCCAAAACGCTGGGGCCGATGAATTGCCTCGCGTCTGGTGCCACCGCTATCACAGATCGGGCGTTTGTCTATCTCTGTTTTTGATAGCTGGCCTTCACGGGGTTGGCGGTTATGTTTGGCTGGAATAGACAAGAACCACCCAATGACCCGCCCTAAGGAGCACGACCCATGCAGATGAGCGACACGCGCCAGATCAAGGCAGACCCAGCCGCCGTTTATGCGGCCCTCCTGGATCCCGAAGTGCTCAAGGCCTGCGTGCCGGGCGCGCAAGAGCTGAGCGGCAACCCGCAGGATGGGTATGAGGCGACCGTGGTGCAAAAGGTCGGCCCAGTCAAAGCCACGTTCAAAGGCGCGGTGACCATGTCGGATCTGGTCGAGAACCAGAGCCTGACCATTGCGGGCGAGGGCAAGGGCGGGGCCGCCGGTTTTGCCAAGGGCGGCGCAAGCGTCACCATCACCCCGTCCGAGGGCGGAACCGAGCTGGCCTACGACGTTGAGGCCAAGGTGGGCGGCAAGCTGGCGCAATTGGGCAGCCGTTTGATCGACGGGTTTGCCAAAAAGATGGCCGATCAGTTCTTTGCCAATCTGCAAGAGCAGTTGGAAGGCCCAGCAGAGGGTGCCGAAGAAGAGGCCACGGAAGAAAAGAAGTCCTGGCTGGGTAAGCTTGCGGGGCGCGACTAACTCTGCGTCCGCGCGCAGGGGGCTGTGCATGGGCGCTCTGTTCCTTTTTCTGTCGGGCGACTAGTGTTCCCGCCGAAACAACGGAGCAGACATGTCCAACATCCTGTCCATCACCGACCTGCGCAAATCCTATGCGGGCGGGTTTGAGGCGCTCAAGGGCGTCTCGCTCGACATTCGCGAGGGCGAAATCCTTGCGCTTCTGGGGCCGAACGGTGCCGGTAAAACCACTCTGATTTCTACCGTTTGCGGGATAACGACGCCAACCTCGGGCACAGTCACCGTCGGCGGTCATGATATCCAGTCTGATTATCGCGCGGCCCGTCAGATGATCGGTTTGGTGCCGCAAGAGATCAATCTGGAGCCGTTTGAGACCGTTTGGAACACTGTGCGGTTCACGCGCGGGCTGTTTGGCAAGCCGCGCAACTATGCTTTGCTGGAGCAGATCCTGCGCAAGCTGTCACTGTGGGACAAGCGCAAGAACGCGACCAAAGAGCTGTCGGGCGGCATGAAGCGTCGGGTCCTGATCGCCAAGGCGCTGGCGCATGAGCCACGCGTGCTGTTTCTGGATGAACCCACCGCAGGCGTCGACGTCGAGTTGCGCAAGGACATGTGGGAGATCGTGGCCGAACTGAAAAAGGACGGCGTGACGATCATCCTGACCACCCATTACATCGAAGAGGCCGAAGCCATCGCCGATCGTGTGGGCGTGATCAACAGCGGTCAAATCCTGCTGGTCGAGGACAAGGACACGCTGATGGCCCAGATGGGCAAGAAACAGCTTGAGGTCGAACTAACCGAGGCGATCTCGGACATTCCGGCGTCGCTGACTGATCATGACCTGACCCTGATCCGGGACGGGCAGGCGTTGCTTTACACCTATGACACACGAGCAGAGCGGACCGGGATCACGGCGCTGCTCAACGATGTGGCGCAGGCCGGATTGGTTCTGAACGACGTACAGACCCGCCAAAGCAGCCTTGAAGACATCTTTGTCGATCTGGTTTCTGGAGAACGCGCATGAACTGGACCGCAATCGCATCCATCTATCGGTTCGAAATGGCACGGTTCTTCCGCACCCTGGCGCAGAGCTTTATCTCGCCGGTGATTTCAACCTCGCTCTACTTCGTGGTGTTTGGCGCTGCCATCGGCAGCCGGATCCAAGAGGTCGAGGGCGTATCTTATGGCGCTTTCATCGTCCCGGGCTTGATCATGTTGTCGGTGATCACGCAATCCATCTCGAACGCGTCATTCGGGATCTATTTCCCGAAATTCATAGGCACGGTGTACGAACTCCTTTCCGCGCCGGTGAATTTCCTTGAAATCGTCTGTGGCTATGTCGGGGCCGCGGCGACCAAGGCCCTGTTCATAGGGGTGGTGATCTTGGCGACGTCGATGCTGTTTGTCGATGTTAGCATTCAGCATCCCTTTGCGATGCTGGCGTTTCTTGTCCTGACCTGTCTGAGTTTCGCTTTGCTGGGCTTCATCATCGGCATCTGGGCCGGGAGCTTTGAGCAGTTGCAACTGGTGCCTCTGCTGATCGTGACACCGCTCATCTTTTTGGGTGGATCATTCTATTCCATCTCGATGCTGCCACCTGTTTGGCAAACGGTCACACTGTTTAATCCGGTGGTCTATCTGATCTCGGGGTTCCGCTGGTCGTTCTTCGGCATAGCGGACGTGCCGATCGGGCTGAGCCTGTTGGCCATTCTTGGGTTCACGATGTTGTGCCTTGGGGTCATCTGGCTGATTTTCCGAACAGGTTGGCGCATTCGCAGCTGAGCGGGGTGCAAACCCAATAAACCAAGAGAATATTTGCAGCTGACGCCGTTTGGCGTCGTTGCAAAATTGCCCTTGGACTGTGGGAATTTTGTTGCCGTCGCGTTTCTGTCCTGTCCGGCGTCTTGTTTGTCGGTGGGTGGCATTCTACATCGGCTGTCATGAAACTGAGCCTGCCGTTTGTAAAAAAGCCGCCACTGGTGGCCGTTGTTCGTCTGTCTGGTGCCATCGGTATGGCCGGACGCGGGGCGTTGAATGATACCTCGTTGGCGCCCGTGTTGGAAAAGGCCTTTCGCAAAGGCAAACCCGCCGCGATTGCGTTAGAGATCAACTCACCTGGTGGTTCGCCAGTCCAAAGCTCTCTGATCGGTGCGCGCATTCGACGGCTGTCAGATGAACTGGACATCCCCGTGTACGCCTTTGTCGAGGATGTCGCCGCATCGGGCGGCTATTGGCTGGCGGCTGCAGCAGATGAGATCTGGGCCGACGACAGCTCGGTCCTGGGGTCGATTGGTGTGATTTCCGCGGGCTTTGGCGCGCATATCTTTCTGGCCCGCCAGGGTTTTGAACGCCGGGTTCACACGGCCGGGCAGTCCAAGTCCATGCTCGACCCGTTCAGCCCGGAAAAGAAAGAAGACGTCGAACGGCTCAAGGGCGTTCTCGACGACATTCATGGCAATTTCATTGACCACGTCAAATCGCGGCGCGGCGACAAGCTGAGCACTGAGACGGACCTGTTTACCGGCGAAATCTGGTTGGCGCGCAAGGCGACCGAACTGGGGCTGATCGACGGGATCGCGCATCTGAAACCCAAGATGCAGGAACGGTACGGCGACAAGGTACGGTTCCGCCGCTATGGGCTGCGCAAACCGTTCTGGTCGCGCTTCGGTGCTTCGGTGGTGCAAGATGCGGTTGCGGGGATAGAGGAGCGTGCGGCATACGCGCGGTTCGGCCTCTGACATGATAATAAAGATCGTCGCGATATTTCTGGTGTTCATGGTCGTGCTGGCCATGTTCGGCAAGTTGCACTGGCTGCCCGGTGGCAAACGCATTGCTTCGGCCAAATGTCGCAAATGTGGTCGCTACAAGATCGGCAAAGGCCCCTGCGGCTGCGGCCATGGAGGCAAAAAATGATGCCCTGGATTCTCTCGTGTCTGGGCCTGGTCATCCTGCTTCTGGCCGGTGATGCCTTGGTACGTGGTGCTGTGAACCTCAGCCTGCGTCTGGGCGTGCCCGCCCTGATTGTCAGCCTGACCATCGTGGCTTTTGGTACCTCGGCGCCTGAATTGCTGATCGCGATCAAGGCGGTCAAGGAAAACGCGCCGGGTATTGCCCTGGGTAACGTTGTGGGGTCGAACACGGCGAACATCCTGTTGGTCCTGGGTATTCCGGCAATGTTGGCCACGCTGCACACCAGCGAATGCAACACGCGCCGAAACTATGTGTTCATGTTGATCGCCACGGTGCTGTTCATCGCGCTGGCGTTTTGCGGAACCTTCACAGTCTGGAGCGGCTTGATCCTGCTTGCGGCTTTGGCGTTGGTGCTGCTGAACGCCTTTCGTCAGGCCCGCGCGCATCGCAGACAAGGCTGCGTCGATGAAGACGAAGAAGAACTGGATGGCCTGGAAGATGCAGACCCGAACATGCCGTATTGGCGGATCGGGATTTATCTGATCCTCGGGTTGATCGGTCTACCCATGGGCGCGCATCTGCTGGTCGACAATGCCTCGATCATTGCGCGAACCTATGGGGTGAGCGAGACGGTGATTGGTCTGACGCTGGTTGCGGTGGGCACCTCTCTGCCTGAACTTGCGACCACGGTCATGGCCGCACTGCGTCGGCAAGCCGATGTGGCGCTGGGCAATGTCATCGGGTCGAACATGTTCAACCTGCTGGCCATCGTGGGGCTTACAACATTGTTTGTCGGTGACATTCCTGTGGACGAGGAATTCCTGGAGTTTGACCTGTGGGTCATGCTGGGTGCATCGCTGCTGTTGATCCCGTTTGTGTTCTTCAAGCGTGACATCACCCGCATCTGGGGTGTGATCCTGTCGGTCCTCTATTTCACCTATGTGATCGCCGTGCTTGTGTAAGGCGGCTGCCGAAAGGGAACTGTGATGAAACGTTGTTTGGTGACCGGGGCTGGCATTCGGTTGGGCCGCGCGATGGCGCTGTATCTGGCCGATCGCGGGTATGATGTTGCCGTGCACTATGCCTCGTCCGAACAACCTGCGCTCGACACCGTTGCTGAAATCCAGGCCAAGGGGCGACATGCGGTGGCCCTACAGGCAGACCTCTTGGATGAGGCGCAAGTACAGGCTCTGTTGCCACGCGCTGCTGAGGCACTGGGCGGGCTTATCACCTGTCTGGTGAACAACGCCTCGATTTTTGAATACGATACGATCTCAAGCGCCACACGCGCGAACTGGGACCGGCACATGGAAAGCAACCTGCGGGCGCCGTTTGTGTTGACGCAGGCGATGGCCGACCAAGGGTTGCAAGCGGCGGCGGATGAGAATGGGGAGCCTATTGCGACGGGTCTGATCCTGAACATGGTCGACATGCGGGTGAACAAGCTGACGCCCGAATTCATGACTTACACGCTGGCCAAGATGGGCCTGTGGGCCCTTACGCAGACCTCGGCGCAAGCGCTGACCCCGGCCATCCGGGTCAATGCCATCGGGCCTGGACCGACGATGCAAGGGCACCGCCAAACTGCCGAGCATTTCGCTGCACAGAGAGCAAACACGATATCCGGTCGGGGGGCGAATCCAGCCGATATCACCGCTGCCTTGGGCTATTTCCTGGACGCTCCTGCGGTCACCGGGCAGATTCTATGCGTGGATGGCGGGCAGCATCTGGGGTGGAAAACGCCGGACGTTCTAGGCCCAGAATGAGCCTTCGGCATGCAAGTTTTGCACCGCTCCCAAATCTGTTACCAAAGCGTTACAAAAATGTCTTTGTTTTCATGGCCTTGCTACATGACGTGAAAAGTTTGACTTAAAATCAATTGGTTATGAATTCGCCTAATTTTTGTGCAAACACGCGGAGCGCCTAGTTTTAAACGGGTTTTCATACGTCAGAGAAAGATATCTTCATACTTATCCACAGGAATCGTGGATTTGTTTTCTCTTGATCCCGACGCGTTGAGATTGCAGCCAGAGCCAGAGAATCATATTTCAGTGACATGACCGACGCGCACGCCCCAACTGATGAAGCCACGCCCACCGGATATGCCTGCATTCAGGGGTATCTCAAGACATTGGACAATTCGCCTGGCGTCTATCGGATGCTCGATGCGGAAAGCCGGGTTTTGTATGTGGGCAAGGCGCGCAACCTGAAAGCGCGGGTGTCGAATTACTCTCGCCCAGGTCATTCGGGCCGGATCGAGCGGATGATCCGCGATACCGCGTCGATGATGTTTCTGACCACGCGCACGGAAACCGAAGCGCTGCTGTTGGAACAAAATCTGATCAAGCAGCTCAAGCCCAAGTACAACGTGCTGCTGCGCGATGACAAAAGCTTTCCGAACATCTTGGTGGCCAAGGATCATGCCTTTCCGCAAATCAAGAAGCATCGAGGCGCGAAAAAGCAGAAGGGGGCCTATTTCGGGCCTTTTGCAAGCGCAGGCGCGGTGAACCGGACGCTCAATCAGTTGCAAAAGGCGTTCCTGCTGCGCAATTGCTCGGATTCCATGTTCGAGAGCCGGACGCGTCCCTGTCTGCTGTATCAGATCAAACGGTGTTCGGGGCCTTGCGTCGGCCTGATTTCGGAAGAGGGGTATCGTGAGAGCGTCAAAGACGCGGAACGGTTCCTGTCTGGCCGGTCGACAAAGGTGCAAGAGGAACTGGCCGAGCAGATGATGGCCGCATCCGAGGCGATGGAATTCGAACGTGCCGCCGGTTTGCGCGACCGCATTCGGGCGCTGACGCAGGTGCAATCGAGCCAGGGCATCAACCCGCGCGGCGTGACCGAGGCAGATGTGATCGGCCTCTACATGGAAAGCGGACAGGCCTGTGTTCAGGTGTTCTTTATCCGGGCGAACCAGAACTGGGGCAACCGTGACTTCTATCCCCGGGTCGGGCCAGATGTATCACCGGCCGAGGTGATGGAGGCGTTCCTGGGGCAGTTCTATGACAACAAGGAACCACCGCGACAGTTGATCCTGTCGGATGCCATCGAAAACGCGGACCTGATGCAAGAGGCGCTGTCTGAGAAGGCGGGGCGCAAGGTCGAAATTTTGGTGCCACAGCGCGGCGAAAAGCAAGAGCTGGTGGCCGGCGCGCTGCGCAACGCGCGCGAGTCACTGGCACGACGCATGTCGGAAAGTGCGACGCAGGCCAAACTGCTGCGTGGTGTGGCCGAGGCGTTTGATCTGGATGGTCCCCCAAACCGGATCGAAGTTTACGACAACTCGCACATTCAAGGCACCAATGCGGTGGGGGGAATGATCGTGGCGGGCCCCGAGGGGTGGATGAAAAACGCCTATCGCAAGTTCAACATCAAAGGCGATGATCTGACGCCGGGGGATGACTTTGGCATGATGAAAGAGGTGTTGCATCGCCGCTTTACCCGCCTGCTGAAAGAAGACCCGGACCGGGACAAGGGGCTGTGGCCCGATTTGCTGCTGATCGACGGCGGGGCCGGGCAGGTGAGTGCGGTGCATGAGATCATGGCGCAGCACGGGGTCGAAGACATTCCGATGGTGGGCGTGGCCAAGGGGGTCGACCGGGATCACGGCAAGGAAGAATTCCACCGCATCGGTCAGCATCCCTTTGCGCTCAAGCGCAATGATCCGGTTCTTTACTTCATCCAGCGTTTGCGAGATGAGGCGCACCGCTTTGCCATCGGCACCCACCGCGCGAAACGGGCCAAAGCCATCGGGGCGACACCGCTGGATGAAGTGCCGGGTGTGGGTGCCACGCGGAAACGGGCGTTGCTGACGCATTTTGGGAGCGCAAAGGCGGTGAGCCGCGCCAATCTGGCGGATCTCAAAGCGGTTGATGGCATTTCCGACGCCTTGGCCGAGACGATCTACGACTTTTTCCACGATCGGTGACTTGTCATTCCTCCCCTCCTGCGCTTGGCTGCGTGGAACAGGGAGAGAGACATATGCCGATTATGCAGGGCTTTCCGCCGGATGAAGCGGATCAGGTCACTTTGGCCAACTGGCGCACGCAACCGTATTCGTCCTGGGCCTTTCACCACGTGCGGGAGATCGTCCCTTCGGCCGATATCAGCAATGATCCAGCAAATGTCTGGGAGCTGCCAGAAGGCGACCCGCTGGTCACAGATGCCCAGATCCAGACCACCCTTGCAGAAACGCGCACCGACGCCGTTGTCGTGCTCCACAAGGGCCGGGTCGTGCATGAGATGTATCGAAACGGGATGACGGCCGAGGACCCGCACATCCTGATGTCCGTGTCAAAATCGATGCTGGGCTTGCTGGCTGGATGTCTGAGCGACAAAGGGCTGCTGGATCTTGAAGCCGCCCTGACAGACTATGTGCCTGAGCTGTTTGAAACGGCCTATGCTGGGGCCACCGTTCGACAGGCCCTCGACATGCGGGTGGGGGTCGAGTTTTCAGAGGATTACCTGGCGACGTCCGGTCCGATCATCTCTTACCGCAAGGCGGCAAATTGGAACCCGGTCGAACCGGGAGACAGCGTACCCGATCTGCGCGGTTTCCAGGGGATGCTGACCGAGACCGACGGCCCTCATGGGGGGCGCTTCCACTATGTTTCGCCTGTTACGGACCTTCTGGCTTGGGTGTTTGAACGTGCCGCTGGCAAACGATATGCCGATCTGATGTCCGAACATCTTTGGCGGCCGATGGGCGCAGAAAAGCCCGCCTATATCACGGTTGACCGGATCGGTGGTGCCCGAGCCGCCGGAGGCATGTGTGTCACCGCACGTGATCTGGCGCGTGTTGGGGCATTGATGTGTCAGGGCGGTGCGCGTGACGGGAAGCAGGTGATTCCCAAGGCGTGGCTGGATGATATCGTCGACAAGGGCGACAGGCAGGCCTGGGTTCAGGGTGACTTTCATGAACGCTTTGACACTTACAACATGTGCTATCGGTCGAAATGGTATGTTCATCGGGACGAAAGGCCCTTGATCCACGGAATGGGCATTCATGGTCAGTTTCTGTTTGCCGATCCGGCCCGAGACCTGTCCATCGCGATTTTTTCTTCTGAGGCCGAACCGACAAGCGACCATGCGTTCGCGCCCAGAATGGCATTGGTTCGCTTGCTGCAGGCGGCGGTTTGACCCGCGTGTCACCGACCCTCTTTCCTCGCGACGCTTGCCGGGATAAACCGGGCGCATGAAATGGAACTTGCCCAATATCCTGACTGTACTTCGCCTGGTTGCCGCGCCCGGCGTTGCGGTGATGTTTCTGTACTTCACGCGCCCCTATGCCGACTGGTTTGCCCTGACGCTTTTTGTGACGGCGGCCATCACCGATTGGTTCGACGGCTACCTTGCACGGGCGTGGAAGCAAGAGACGAAACTGGGTGCAATGCTGGATCCTATTGCCGACAAGGCAATGGTGGTGATCGCGCTGATGGTGATCGTCGGATACTCTTCGATGTCGCCCTGGTTGGTTCTGCCTGCGACGCTGATCCTGTTCCGCGAGGTTTTTGTGTCGGGCCTGCGAGAGTATCTGGGGGATACGGCCGGGACACTGAAAGTCACCAATCTGGCAAAATGGAAAACCACCGCTCAGATGGCTGCGATTGCAGTTCTGTTTGGTCAGGGCGTGTTTGAACACTATCTGGGAATGAGCGCCTGGGGCATGGATCCACAGATGATCGACGATATCCTGTCCGGGCGCGAAGAGGATCTGTTGGGGTTGCGTTGGAAACTGACTGGGATGGAGCTGTGCTGGTGGGTCGGCTTGGCGCTGCTCTGGATTGCAGCAGGTCTGACTGCGATCACCGGGGTGGACTATTTCCGCAAAGCCCTGCCGCACGTGAGAGAGGGGTAAGCCATGGATATTCTCTATTTCGCCTGGGTGCGTGAGCGCATTGGCTTGCCCAAGGAAAAGGTCGAGACCAGTGCCGAAACCGTATCACAGCTCGTTGACGAGTTGCGGGCGCGCGAAGAACGCTATGAGGTCGCCTTTTCCGATCTGAGCGCGTTGCGGGTGGCCTTGGACCAAGAGCTTTCGGATTTCGATGCCTCGCTTGCGGGTGTGCGTGAAGTTGCGTTTTTCCCACCGATGACCGGGGGCTGATCCGGTGAAAATTTCGGTCCAACAAGAGCCTTTCGATTTGGGAGCTGAAGCCAACGCGTTTGCGGCTGGCGACACCTCGAACGGGGCCATCGTGACATTTACGGGCGTTGTGCGGGATCTGGCGCACGGCGACCTGGATGTGATGGAGATCGAGCATTACCCCGGCATGACCGAAAAGGCGCTGACCAAGATCGCAAGCGAGGCGCAAGAGCGTTGGTCGCTTGGCGATGTGCTAGTGATCCACCGCCACGGGCGTCTGGCTCCAGGGGATCAGATCATGATGGTGGCCACGGCCGCCCCGCACCGCAAAGACGCGTTTGAGGCGGCTGAATACCTTATGGACTACCTCAAATCCCGCGCGCCGTTCTGGAAGAAGGAAATCACCGGCGAAAGCGCGGATTGGGTCGCGGCCAAGGATGAGGATGAAGACGCTCTGACCCGGTGGTGAGCGCATACTCACCGGATCAGAACGGCATTTGCCTTTTCGATGTAGCCTTAGTGCCAGCCCCGGGGTGCTCCCGCGCCCGAGCAGACCTGACTGCGTCAGCCCCGCTAACGGCCTTGGGCCGGGCGCCGAGCGAAGCTCGGCGCGGGCTCGCCAGAGCGTACCCCACTGTCAAAAAAAGTGACGATCGCGGCGAGGATCAACCGCCGAGCGCAGCGAGGCTTGGCCTAACGGGAGGAGGTGCCCCGAAAGGGGCATCGACGACGGGCGGGAGCGCTACGAAGGTCGGAGAAGCAACGTCAGCCGACGCGCGCGCGCAGTTCTTCGGCCTCTTGCCGGGCGGCGCGTAGGCCGTCCATGGCGGCGCTTAGTTCCGCTTCGGTCTGAGTCAGCTGATTGGTCAGCTCGGCCTCGCGCTGTTGCAGGTAGGTGATCGCCTGATCGCGGGTTTCTTCCGCCTCATGCAGCTCCTGGCTCATCCGGTCCAGATCGGCCACGTCGCTTTGTCTGACGCGGGTGAACCGGTGCACGAGCCAATTGGCGAACCACCCCATGGCAAAGGCCACAAAGAGGATGATCGCGGTGGTGATGATGAATTCTGTGCGGTTCATGTCACTGGTCCTCTTCGGTGGCTTTCGAGGTGTCTTCGTCGCCGGTCTCAGTGGTCTCGGTCGGCGCCTCTTCGGCGATCGCATCCAGAGTGGATGATCCCTCTTCTGTTGTTTCAGGCCGGATCAGGCGGAATTCGATCCGGCGGTTGGCCTCGCGGCCATCCTCGGTCTTGTTGTCCGCAATGGGCTGGCTTTCGCCATAGCCTACGGCCACATAGCTGGATGTCAAAATGCGGCGCGAGCGCAATTCGTTCAGAACCGATTGGGCGCGGGCCTGGCTCAGTTGCTGGTTCATCTCTTCGCGGCCTTGGCTGTCGGTGTGCCCCTGGATCTCCAGGCGGATCTGCCCGCAAGCTTCCAGGATATCCGCGATCTTGTTCATCGTGTCCAAGGACGCGGCCGCGATGGTGGTCGAGCCGGGTTCGAATGCGATCTTGCCTGCTTCCTGCACCAAGGCAATCTCAGCCTCGCAAACCTCGGGATCGGGGGCCTTGTCCTCGGGTTCGGGCGGGGCATGGTAGGTGACGGACAGATCGTAGGTCTGCGCACTTCCCAACTTGTCGGACAGCAGGCCAGCAATTTGTGCACTGGCGTCTTCCTGCTGGCTCACACCGCTTAATGTCACATTGTCCGGCGTCACGGTCAGCGCACCGTTTGTCAGCATCGACAACGCCTCGAGCCCGGCCAACACGCGCACGGGCCACGTGGCAGGCAAGTCCGGAACAACACGCGCCGCAGTATAGACCGCATCAGTGCCAAAGGCGGCCTTGGCATAGCTGTCGACCATGTGGCGCAGGTTTTCGTCGTTCAGACGGCCGCGCAGCTGCACCAGACCTTCTGGACTGAGTGTCGCAGTGAATTCCGGTGGGCCGGCGTCATTGGCAACTTCGGGTTCGGGCAGCACTGCGTGCAGAGCAAACACCTCGGGCAACTCGGCCTCAAGTTCGCCGACAACCCGGTCGAACCGCGCCTGATCGGTGCCTTGGGCGGCGACGAGAGTGATGTCGGCATCGGCGATCGTGACGGTGCCCTGACCGAGCTGGGCCAAAGCAGCGATGCTCAGTTCTGATGCGCGGGCCCATTTCGGCGAGGGGACACCCATGCCGATGGTGCACGTTGGGGAACCTTCGATGCCAGCCTTGCGGGCAGCAGCGACAATCCTGGCTTGCGCGACACGATCCTGGGCGGAACAAGCATCGAAGCGGCTCCCGGTTTCATCAATCAGGAAACGCATGGTGAACGGCGTGATCACGGGGCGAGGCGCGGCGATGTCGACCCCGATTCGCAGCCCCGGAGGCGCGGCACGGTTCAGGGCGTCCTCAAGTTGTTTCTTGGCTTCGGCACTGTCAGAGATTGCAGTGATCGACACCTGCCCGGCGGCTACGGATACCTTGGATCTTGGCAGCATCGAAAGCGCCTTGAGCGAAAACCCCATGGCATCGATCCAGCCGTCCGGCACGTTGTAGTCTGCGGTTTCCAGCAGATCGGTGACGTTGTCCTCGCCGGCCAAGGAATTCAGTTGCGCAATGATCTCGTCCCGGTCCGACCTGGCAGGGATCAGGCCGATAATCGAAATCCCGCTGTCATTGCGCAAAATCTCAGCCGAAAACCGTGGCGGCGCAAGATCGGCCGTTGGTGCGATCTGCATCTCGTCGATAACGCGCGAGGGGTCGACCTCGTCACCAACGACGGTCAGGGCGTTGAACCGTGTGGCCTCATCCTTGGCGATGCCGGTCATCGTTATTCGCAGACCGTCGGCCTGCACTTCGGCCCAGTCGTGACCATTGCGGTCCAGTGCACGGCGCACCACGATTTCCGAGTTCTCTTCGACGGTTGTGACTGCAAAACTTGCAGCGACAAGGCACAGCCCAGCGGCCAGAGCAAAGGTCAGGGCGACCACAATCGAGAGGGGAAGGCGCATGTTTTTTGGTCGTTTTCCGTCCGGTCTTTGGCGGATGTCTTACATTCCTGGCGCGTTATGTGCAATCACGCGAGCAGCGCCGCGCAAAAGAAGATGAGCGGAATAAAGCCGGTATCGCGGTTCACTCGGAACAGCTGCAGCAGTTTAGCGTTGTCTTCGATATCCAATCCGCGCAGTTGCCAGGCCATGTGCCACCCCATGGCCCAAGGCCCAGCAAGAGCCACCAGCATCGCAAACAGTGGTGCATCGGGCAGACCTGCCTCGATCACGGCCAGCCCCATGAAACTTACGGTCGCCACCAAGAAATACTTCATCCAGCGTGCGGTATCCGTACCGAACAGGCGAGCGGTGGATTTCACCCCGATCAGCGCGTCATCTTCGGTGTCCTGATGGGCATAGATGGTGTCGTAAAACAGCGTCCAGGCGATCCCAGCCAGATAAAGCAGAACCGCAGGCCCACCCAGTGACCCGCTGTGGGCTGTCCACGCCAGCAACGCGCCCCAGTTGAACGCCAGCCCCAGAAACACCTGGGGCCACCAGGTGAACCGCTTGGCGTAAGGGTAAACAGCCACGGGCAGCAGCGACAGCACGCCAAGCGCGATGGCGGCCCGATTGAAGGTCAGCAGGATCGCCAGACCCAAGAGCGCCTGGAGCACCATCCAGAACAAGGCCTGTTTGACGCTCACCTGGCCCGACGGGATGGGTCGCGAACGTGTGCGTTCAACCTGCCCGTCAAAGTCACGGTCGGTGATGTCGTTCCAGGTACAGCCCGCACCACGCATCAGAAACGCACCCAGGCCACAGCCGACAGCGATCCACAGATCGAACAGACGCGGGGCTTGATCGTCAAAGATCGCCAGAGCCAGCCCCCACCAGCAGGGGATCAACAACAGCCAGGTGCCGATGGGTCGGTCCGCTCGGCTCAGCCGCAGATAGGGGCGGCTCCAGGCCGGGGCATAGAGGTCGACCCAGTTGTCTTGTGGCGCATCTGCAACCTGACCATCTGGTGTTGGGGCATTGCCTTGCATATGTAGGCTCTCATGAGTGCAAAGATCAGACTGTATGTAGAGCACCCTTTGGGGGATGGGCAATCGGTTCCTTTGGATCGTGATCAGGCGCATTACCTCTTTGGTGTGATGCGCTTGGCCGTGGGCGGGCAGGTTCTGCTGTTCAACGGCCGCGATGGCGAATGGCTGGCAGATGTCGAGCAGGCGGGCAAGCGCGCCGGGGTTTTGGCCTGTTTGCAACAGACCAAACCGCTGCAGATGCCGCCCGATCTGTGGTTACTCTTTGCGCCGATTAAGAAGGCGCGCACCGACTTCATCGTTGAAAAGGCGGCGGAAATGGGTGCGGCGCGGATCCTGCCGGTGCAGACCGAGTTCACCAATTCCGAGCGCATCCGCCAAGATCGTCTGCAAGCGCACGCGGTCGAGGCCGCCGAGCAATGCGGTGGAACCTATGTTCCCGAAGTGGCGGAATTGCAGAAGCTCGACCGCCTACTGAATCACTGGCCCGAAGGCAGACAATTGATGTTCTGCGACGAGGCCGAGGTGGGCGCGGCAAAACGTCTGGCCGCCAATACTCCAGGCCAACCCTGGGCCATCCTGATCGGGCCTGAGGGCGGGTTTTCCGACCGCGAACGCGCGCGTCTCTCGGCTTTGCCGTTTGCCCATGTGGTCAGCCTTGGCCCTCGCATCCTGCGCGCCGACACGGCGGCGGTTGCGGCGATGACGATCTGGCAGCAGGCGCTGGGGGATTGGGAATGATCCGCGAGGCTGCGATCGAAGATCTGCCTCGGATCAACGCATTTCTGGACCAACATATAGAAACCTCGATGTTTCTGCGCAGCAACCTGGCGACGCACGGATTGGGGTTTTCTGATCATCCCCATTCCACCCGGGCCTTTCTATGGGAGGCTGATGGGCAGTTTGGGGTCTTTGGTCTGTCCAAGGTCGGCTATGTGATGGCACAGATGCCCGACATACGTCTTGAGGCGGCCCAGGCTTTTGGTCATGCGATCACTGGCCATACCGTTCTTGGAATGACGGGCGAAAAGGCCCAAGTCGACATGACGTTGCGCGGATTGGGGCTTGGTGAGGCAAAGCTCAAGATGCTGGACGACGAACCGCTGTATCGGATGGAGCTGACCGACCTGTCCAAGACCCGCGTGAACAGCCGCGCGTTGCTGGAAAGCGATCTTGGCCCTTTGGAGCCGTGGTTTGCTCAATACCTTGAGGACACCGGTCAAGAAACGGAAGCCGATGCACGATCCAAGGCGGCGGCCCGTGGGCGTGCCGCGTTCGACAACGGGCGGGCCGAAGTGTTGTTGATCGACGGCGTCCCGGTTGCGATGGCTGACATCAATGCCCATGTCGAAGATGTGGTTCAGCTCGGTGGCGTTTTTGTGCCGACAGAACATCGCGGCAAAGGATATGGGGCCTTGGTGACAACAGCGATCTTGCAACGCGAAGCCGCAAGGGGTGCAAAACAGGCGATCCTTTTCGCCAACAACCCGATTGCTGCCCGCGCTTACGAATCCATTGGGTTCAATCAGATCGGCTGGTATCGCATTGCCCTGCTGCAAACCCCCAGCGAGGTCCGGTCATGAGTTTCATACGCCCCGAAGCAAAAGCCGCCCTTTGGCGCTGGCGCGAGGTGATTGCCGCAGGCCTATTGGCCTTTGTCGGATCGACCTGGGTGGTTGGTCCCGGTGGCCTGCTGGGCGGATTGGGCTGGATTGCGATCGCCGTCAGTCTGGGCCTTGCTGTTGTGGGGTTTCAACGCGCGCGGTTTCGAACCGGATCGGGCGGGCCGGGGGTCGTCCTCGTGGATGAGGGGCAAATCACCTACTATGGTCCGCTGACAGGCGGCGTGGTTGCGACAGATGCCATCGAACGCCTGGCGCTCGATCCGACGGCAAAACCTGCCCATTGGGTGCTGGAACAGCCCGGCCAGCCGCCGTTGCAAGTGCCCGTCAATGCCGAAGGCGCCGAGGCGCTGTTCGATGTCTTTGCCACGTTGCCTGGCTTGCGCACCGAACGCATGCTGAACGAACTCAGCGGTAAAGGCGTTCACCCGGTCGTGATCTGGGAACGTCGCTCGTTGCGACCGCCCGAGCTCAGGCTGCATTGACAGTTCGGTCTTTTCGCCTCACTGCTGACGATCAGACATAGCTAATTCAGGATCGGAGCGCGTCTCATGTCCATTCCTCAGTCCGGCGGTGGGCCGATCGAACGCCATGAACAACTGGCCGAATATCTGGCCGATGGGTGCAAACCCAAGGATCAATGGCGGATCGGTACCGAGCATGAAAAGTTCGGCTATTGCAAGGATACGCTGAAACCTCTGCCGTATGAGGGCAAGCGATCGATTCTCGCCGTGCTCGAAGGGCTGCGTGACGGCCACGGCTGGGCCCCTCTGGAAGAGGGCGGCAAGCTGATCGGCTTGGAGAAAGATGGCGCCAATGTCTCGCTGGAACCCGGCGGGCAATTGGAGCTGTCGGGCGCGCCGCTGGAATCGATTCACGAGACCTGTGACGAGGTGAACCAGCACCTGCGCGACGTCAAAGACATCGCTGACAAGATCGGCGTGGGGTTCATTGGTCTGGGCGCAGCCCCGATCTGGAGCCATGAGCAGATGCCGGTGATGCCCAAGGGGCGTTACAAGCTGATGACCGACTACATGGACCGCGTTGGGACCATGGGCAAAGTCATGATGTACCGGACATGTACGGTGCAGGTGAACCTGGATTTTGCGACCGAGGCGGACATGGTGCAGAAACTGCGTGTGGCCTTGGCGTTGCAGCCGGTGGCAAACGCGCTCTTTGCCAATTCGCCCTTCCTGGATGGCAAGCCCAACGGGGTCAAATCGACCCGGGGTCTGGTTTGGCGTCACCTGGATGATGCCCGTACCGGCATGCTGCCCTTTGTCTTTGACGAAGGGTTCGGGTTCGAACGTTGGGTGCAATACGCGCTCGATGTGCCGATGTATTTCGTCTATCGCGACGGCAAATACATCGACGCGCTGGGCATGTCGTTCCGCGATTTCCTCGAGGGCAAGCTGTCCGCGCTGCCGGGCGAGACGCCGACGCTCAGCGATTGGGCCGATCACCTGACCACCGCCTTCCCCGAGGCGCGGATCAAGAAATTCATGGAAATGCGCGGCGCCGATGGTGGCCCGTGGCGGCGTCTGTGCGCGCTGCCTGCCTTCTGGGTGGGTCTGATGTATGACCAATCCTCGCTCGATGCGGCTTGGGATCTGGTCAAGGGCTGGGACGCGGAAACGCGCGAAGCGTTACGGGTTGCAGCCTCCGAACAGGCGCTGCAGGCGCAGGTCGGCGACATCAACATGCATGATCTGGCGCGCGAGGTCGTGGCGATTTCCGAGGCTGGTCTGAAAGCCCGCGCCAAACCCGGTGCCGGTGGTATGGTCCCGGATGAAACCCACTTCCTGAATGCGCTCAAGGACAGCATCGAAACCGGCAAAACCCCGGCCGATGAACTGCTGGACCGCTACAACGGCGATTGGAATGGCGATCTGACCAAGATCTACGACGAGTTCGCCTATTGAGCCAGCGTATCCCTCCGGTTGCTGGCGAGACGCCTGAGCAGGCCGAGGTGCAAAAGCGTGTGGCCCAAAAGTGGGGCCGCAAACTGAACATTTCGGATGCGATGGCCCATAATCCGGCGGTGCTGGATGGGTTCCTGTCTTTCTGGGCGGCGCTGGATCAAAGCGGCCTGTCCGCCGAAGACCGCGAGGTCATCTGCATGGACATGGCCGTTCAGAACGGTTGCCACTACTGCGTGCCGGCGCATCTTGGGATGGCGCAGGCGCGCGGTGTCGACATGGTGATGATCGACCAGATCGCGCGGGGTGAGCTTTTGTCGGGCGACAGTCGGGCCGCCAAGTTGCAAAGGCTGACCCGTCGTTTGGTTGAAACCGGTGGACAATTGAGCGACGACGAATTGGAACAGGCGCGGGCCGACGGCTTCGACAACGCGCAACTCGTCGCCATTGTGGCCGAGATTGCACATTGCCATTTCACCAACAGCTTCAACCGCTTGGCGCGGACCGAACCGGACGCGCATTTTCCCGACTGGCCCTGACCGGGGTATCCAGCCACGGCACCACGGGCTGTCGGCTGTCAGCATAGCCGGGCACCTGCGCATCCAGGCGCTCGGCCAGTTCGGGCAGGCGGCTGACCGGCACTTTGGGAAACAGATGGTGTTCGCGGTGATAGAACATCAGATAGGCCGCCCGAGCCATCGGGCCGCGCTGGCTGCGCCCTGCCAATCCAGTGTGTGCAGTGCCTTGATGGGTGATCCAGACCGCAAAGAACGCGGTCAGGCATTGCGCCACCGCCATTGCGACCAGGTGCAAAATCAGAAAGGTCAAACCCGAGGCAAGGATTGCCAAGACTACGATGGCCACGACCGCCCCGTCCATCATCAGGCGTCGCCGCCACTTGGGCCCACCATTCATCCAGGCGGCCCGGATCAGCTCAATCGGAAAACGAGGACCGTAAAGCAACACCTCGAGAGCGCCCATCTCGCCACATTTCCCCTCGTGGTCCTTGGGGCCCATGGCGTGGCGGTGGTGCTGCATGTGGCTCCACGCGACCGAGCAGTTGCAGCCGCACATGGCACCGCTCAGCACGTGCAAGATCACGATGTCCCAACGGCGCGGTAGGCCCAGGTTGTCATGGATCGCCTCATGGTTCAGGCGCAGGGCACAGAGGAAATACATGAAGCTTCCAATCGCCCCCAATGGCCAGAGCGCCGAAGCATAGAGCCACCAGGACAGTACCAGCCAGGGCAGGGGAAGTGTCAATTCTACAAAGGTTTGGTTACGGCCCATTGGGGTCAGGTCGCGCCAAACCACATCCTCAGGTGGCGTTTCTTTGGCATGAGCATCACACATGGCATCCGCTCCTCTGCTGGTGTCGATAATGGACTAGAAAACCGGCGACGCAGCCCCAGGCAGGCGCAAAGATGCCACCCATAAGCAGGCAGAGGTTCATGAAGCTGTTCAGGCCGTTCAAACCCAAAGCAGCGGAGAGCAGAACCAAAACACCAAACAAGATCGTATTGGTGGTCAGCGCCAATAAGGCGACCACAACCGGATTGGCAGGGTGGCGGATCAGGTAACGCCGCAGGATCCAGCCGCCGATCAGGACGAACTGAACGATGCCAAACGGGATTGCAAAGAATGCCAGGAATGCAGCTGAACCGAAGAACTCTGTGGCGCCAACCAAGACGTTGGGGGCGGCAAGCACCCATTCGACAACTGCCGAAAGACACAAGCAGATGCACAACAGAACAACCAAGATCAGCCACGTGACAAAGGGCGCTGCAACCAATGCGAGGCCGATGTCAGAGTTCAGTTCTTGAATTTTAGTTATTTCTGTCATTTGTGAAATCTCCGAGCAAATTTTTTTGGAGCTACCCCTTTGGTAAGAAGCGGGTCAATTTCGAGCCGAGCTTCAAAACCGCCAGATGCACGCTGCGAGGAAGGCGCGAAAAGTCCGTGTACCAATCGTCAAACATCTGCATCACGCTCAAGGTCTCGGCCATGCGAGATTTGACAACCTCGGGCGTGCCATCTTCTGCGGCCTCTTTCTCGACCTCCTTCAACGCGGCCAAAGTCGGGGCAAATTCACGCTCGCGGCGGCCTTGGATCACAGTGTCGACCAGATCGAACATGTCGCGGACAGAGGTGAAGTGATCACGCCGGTCGCCCAGCTGGCGGCTGGATTTCACCAGCTTCCAGGCCTGCAGCTCTTTCAACCCATTTGACACGTTGGAGCGCGCCAGATCCAACGTCTCGCAAATTTCTTCGGCCGTCATCGGATCCGGCGCGATATGGAGTAGCGCGTGGATCTGAGCGACCGAGCGATTCACGCCCCACCGCGAGCCCATCTCGCCCCAGTGAAGGATAAAGTTCTGCATGGCCGGGGTCAGGTTCATCGTGCGACTCGCTGGAAATTTCTGTAATAACAGAAATAACTGACGGCCGTGACCCAAGCAAGAAAAAACCGGCAACGCATCGCGCTGCCGGTTTGTCGGGAAACCCGTGATTACTGCGCTTGCAGCTCTTCGGGGGTCTTGTCCGCGATGTCGGTCCAGTTGGTGTCGGCCGATACGATGAAACCCGGGACGTCTTCGTTCCAGCGTTCCTGGATCTGCGCCGACAGGTTCAGGTACAGCTTGTTATCAACGATCTTCCAGTAGTTCGGGTCACCGTCAAACTTGAAGCCCATTGCGGTGCCGAACGCGCAGAACCCGCCGTATGCCGGGGCATAGGCCTCGGGGTTGGCTTCGAACGCGGCTTTGTTTTCCTCGGACGAGAACCAGTAGGTCGCATCGTTGTAGACCGAAGTCAGGCGATAGTCGCCCTTGGTCGGCTCACCTACGGTGAAATAGGCGACCGGGTCGAAACCTTGCATGGCCAGGCCGGTGTTGCTTGCGTTGACGTCAACGCCAGCGGCCAGAGTTGCGCCAGCCAGAGTTACGGACAGGGCGATGCCGCTGATCAGGGATTTTACTTTGTTCATGAGTCTTTCCTCACAGGTTCAGACCTATTAGCCAAATGCCGATAAGGTGCTGATATTTCGATGTTGGATGACGTGTAATTCCGTCACGACCCCGACATGGGACATGATTTGATCACGTTCAAAGCAACTCAATTTGATTGTGCAGGAGTGAAAACTGACTGTGCGAAAATATGGGTTTACAGATCGGTAAATTCACTTCTCCGCACATAAATCAGCGAGAAAGACGACAACTTTCTGCTCGGGCATTTCACAGGGTTTCAGCAACGGTCCACGCCGCAGGTCATAGACATTCAGGCTGATATAATCCGAGCCGCCCAGCTCGGTCGCGGCTAGTTTGACTGACCGGCCTTCTGCGAAGCTGGTTTTGGACACCACATAGTTGCGCCCGCCCGAGGTGCCCCGAGTGGTGCCTTCGGGCCAGGCCGCAAGGCGGCGCAGCGCTTCAGTCAGATCACTCAGCTCTTTTGCCCGATCCGAGGTTCGGTCCCGGCCTTGATGCGGGCAATGTTTGCGCGATGGCGCCAATACACCAGCAACGTCAGCAGAACGCCCAGCAACAATGCCGTTCCGTGGCCAAGCAGGATGGCCCAGACCGTGGAGCTGGCGGCCGCAACAAGCGCCGCCATGGATGAAGTGCGTGTTATGGCGGCAGCTGCCAGCCAAGTCAGGCAGCACGCAATGCCCACGGGCCAAGCGAGGGCCAGCCAGAGCCCTAGAAACGTTGCGACCCCCTTGCCACCCTTGAAGGCCAACCAGACCGGATAGCAGTGCCCGACGAAGGCTGCGAGCGCTGCGATCTGCACCGCGTCCTCGCCAGCCATCGCACGGGCAAGCAGGACGGCCACCACGCCCTTGCCGCCATCAAACAGCAGCGTCAGCGCGGCCGCCGTCTTGTTTCCGGTGCGCAGAACATTGGTGGCACCGATGTTGCCCGAGCCGATGTCGCGCAGGTTGCCAAGGCCCATCACACGCGCCCAGATCATGCCAAAGGGGATCGACCCCAGGCCGTAACCGATCGCGGCCCACAAAAGCAGGCCGAACGTGGGGGTATCAATTGGGGGCATCAGGTCCTCCGGAAAACTTCGTGACCACCAACAAAGGTCGCGAGCACCCTACCTTGCATCCGCTGGCCGTCAAACGGTGTGTTCTGCGATTTCGACAAGAGGGTCGCGCGGTCCAGAACAAAGGGCACGTCCGGGTCAAAGACGATCAGATCGGCAGGCGCGCCGACGCTCAACCGGCCTGCGTCCAGCCCCAACCGTTTGGCCGGATTCAGGGACATGGCGCGGAACAGGGTGGGTAGGTCCAAATACTCGGCGTGCACCAGGCGCAGCGCGGCAGGCAGGAAGGTTTCCAATGCAACGGCACCGGCGGCGGCCTCTTCAAACGGCAGGCGCTTGCTTTCTTCGTCCTGTGGTGTGTGCATCGAGCTGATGATGTCGATCAATCCGGTGCGCACGGCCTCGATCACCGCTAGCCGGTCGTCCTCGGACCGGAGCGGCGGCTTGACCTTGAAGAAGGTGCGATAGTCCGCGACGTCCAGCTCGTTCAGTGTCAGATGATGGACCGAGGTTCCGGCCGTGATGTCCAGCCCGTTGCGTTTGGCACGCTCCAGTGCGGGCAGGGCGCGGGCGGTTGTGATCTGGTCTGCGTGGTACTTGGCGCCGGTCATTTCCAACAAGGCGATGTCGCGGTCGAGCCCCATCCGTTCGGCCATGGGGGACACGGCGGGCAGGCCATAGAGCGCGGCAAACTTGCCGCTGGTCGCCGCAGCGCCCTTGCTCAGGATCGGCTCTTGCGGATGCGCCATGACCAGAGCGCCGCAGGAGCGGGCATAGGTCAGCGCGCGGGTGAACACCTTGGTGTCGCTGATCACGTGGTCACAATCGGTAAAGGCCACGGCGCCTGCGTCCTGCAGGAACCCGATCTCGGTCATCTCGCGCCCTTCGCGCCCTTTGGTGAGGGCAGCCATGGGCAGCACGTTCACCGGCGTGTCGGCCTGGGCGCGGCGGGTGACAAATTCCAGCGACTCGGGCGTGTCGATGGCGGGGGTGGTGTCGGGGCGTGTAACCATGGTGGTCACGCCACCCGCGGCGGCTGCGCGACCTGCGGATTTATAGCTTTCCTTGTGCCGCTCGCCCGGCTCACACACCTTGACCCCAATGTCGATAATGCCGGGGGCCAGGCATTTGCCGCCACAATCCACAGTCTCGGCATCCGATGGCTCTGGTGTCCCTTCGCCGGTTGCCACAATCCGCCCGTCGCTGACATGCAGCCAGCCAAGGCTGTCGGTTCCTGCGTCGGGGTCGATCAGGCGTGCGTTGGTGAACAGAAAATCGCTCATGATAGGGCCCTTTCGATGGCAGCCTTGGTGGCGGCGGGATCGGCTTGGTATTTGATCAGGTGCTTGTCGCCCGTTTTGGTCACGATTTGCACATAGCTGCCCATGGTGTTGACCTGGGCAATTGCATCCAGCGCGATGCGACGTGGGCCGGGCCCGACCAGATCGGCCCCTTCGATCGCCCAGACATATCCCAGCTCTTCGGACGCCAGATACCAGCCACGCAAAACGATGGCCGCCAGCCCTGCGGGCGCGCCGGTCCAGACGTAAGGGTTGCCGATCAGCCAAAGCACCAGCATCGCACCACCCATGGCGGCGGCGGCCATCCAGGTGTGGCTGCGGATGTATGCGCTGCGGTCTGCGGGAAATTCGGTCATCGCAGCACCTTGAGAAGAACCAACGTGATCACCAGCGAGAAGCCCACGACAAAGGTCAGAACGATCTGACGTGTGCGGCGCGCCTCGGCGTCGCTGGCAAGCGGGGCAGCAGAATAGGGTGCGGCGCTTTCCGTCTGAAACGGTGCAGCAGACCAATCGGTGCCGTCCTCGGTATAAATGCCCATCAGCGAGATACCTTCATCCGGGCTCAGCGTGACCTCGTTGCCTTCAAAGGCCTTGCTTCGTAGCAACAGAACCCAGCCCTGGGCAGTATCCAGCGCGGATTTGTCGAGCTGCGCGGGATCGACCCCGCACCCTTCGGACAGATAACCGTAAAGCCCCACCTCTTCGAGGTCGGAAACCGGAAACACCTCGACCTGTTCGTCATCCAACGCGGCAAGGCCCAAGACCTGCGCCACGGCTCCGGGCTCTTGCAGGAACCGGGCCTCTTCCGGGCGCATGTCCAAGGAAAACAGGCGCAGAATGCGCTGTTCGCCCTTGCGGATATGCAGCGGGTTGCTCATGCGGCGGCAGTCAGGTTGCGGGACAAAAGCTCCATTGCGGCCATGCGCACGGCAACGCCCATTTCGACCTGCTCTTGAATGACCGAGCGGTTGATGTCGTCCGCCAGGGTGCCGTCGATCTCGACACCGCGGTTCATCGGGCCGGGGTGCATGACGATGGCGTCGGGCTTGGCGAGGCTGAGCTTTTCGGCGTCCAGCCCGTAGCGGTGATAGTATTCGCGCTCAGACGGGATGAACCCGCCGTCCATCCGCTCGCGCTGAAGCCGCAACATCATGACCACGTCGACGTCTTTCAGCCCCTCACGCATGTCGTCATAGATCTCGGCGCCGAACTCGGCGAATTGACCCGGCACCAGCGTCGGTGGGCCGATCAGGCGAATGCGGTTTTCCATCTTGCCCAGCAGGATCAGGTTCGACCGGGCCACGCGCGAATGCGCAACGTCGCCGCAGATCGCGATGTTCAGCCGGTGTAGACGCCCCTTGGCGCGGCGGATGGTCAGCGCATCGAGCAGCGCCTGGGTGGGGTGCTCGTGTTTGCCATCGCCCGCGTTCAACACGGCGCAGTTCACCTTTTGCGCCAGCAGATCCACCGCGCCGGAATGCGGGTGACGCACCACCAGCAGATCGGGGTGCATCGCGTTCAACGTCATCGCCGTGTCGATCAGCGTCTCGCCCTTTTTGATCGAGGAGGCCTGCATCGCCATGTTCATCACATCCGCGCCCAGGCGTTTGCCGGCAATCTCGAAACTCGCCTGTGTACGGGTCGAGTTTTCAAAGAACATGTTGATCTGCGTCAGCCCGGCCAGCACATCGGCGTGCTTCGACGACTGCCGGTTCAGATCCACATAGGTTTCGGCCAGATCCAGGATCGCGGTGATATCACTTTGGGAAAGCTGTTCGATGCCAAGAAGGTGACGGTGCGCAAAACTCATGGGCCGGACTCCGATCTGACATTTTGAGCGCTTATAGGAAGGTCGGGTGCCCGGGGCAATATGCAAGCGGGCGCTATTCTGGCGCACATCCGCCTTCGGGCAGGCACTGCTCGCCGGGCTTGCACCATTTGCCATAGCCGCAGTCGATGGCCTTGATCGGAACGCACCCGCGCCCCTTGGAGCATTTGAAGCCGGGTCGGCATTCAGACTCTGTTTCCGTGCATTGATACCAACCCGGATTGGAACACCCGCCGCCGGGCAGGCAACCTGTGGTGGGGTCGGCTCCCGGAACCAGAAGGCGTTCCTGATCCGTGTTTCTGCGGCAGTCTCCGCTTGCGGTGCAGGTGGTGCCCGGCGGGCAGACCTTGCCGTTGTTGCATTGGCTTGATCCATGCGCCGAGCAACGCAACCCGCCGTCGATGCAAAGCTGCCCACTTGGACAAGACCGTCCGCCGCCGCAATAGGTGCCACCAAGCGGGACGCAATGACCGTCCCAGCTGCAGGTGGTGCCTGCGCGACAGCAGTTGCGAAAGCCGCATTGCTGGGTGCCGATCGGACATTCCGACCGGGTGCCGCCAAGGGGATTGTTCAACTGAGCTTGGGTCGCAGTACCCAGGACCAGAGCCAGGCAAAGAAACAGGAAACGCAACATGGCTGTGATGGTCCGACACGGGCGACGCGGTGACAAGTGGTTATCCGCTTTCCCTCGCCATTGTTACGACTAGACTATGCGCCATGGAATCGGCTTTGGATTATCACACCGCACGGGCGCTGCTGGAATGGCAGATCGAGCTTGGCGTGTCTGAAACCATCGGGGACACCCCGGTGGACCGATATGGCCTGCCCGACAAAACGGCCAAGCCCAAAAAAGCCAAAGCCGAGCAGGTCGCGCCTGTCAAACCCAAGGAAATCGATCCAGCCGAAGTCGCACGTGCGGCGGCCAAGGCGGCGACGTCGCTCGAGCAACTGCAAGCTGCGATGGGGGCGTTTGAACACTGCGAACTCAAGAAAGGCGCGCGCAATCTGGTCTTTGCGGACGGCAACCCCCAAGCGCGTGTGATGATCATCGGCGAGGCGCCGGGTCGCGATGAGGACCGCGAAGGTCGGCCATTTGTCGGCCGCGCAGGTCAGTTGTTGGATCGGATGCTGGACGCCATTGATCTTAACCGCGAAAGTTCGGTTTACATCACCAATGTGCTGCCCTGGCGACCGCCGCAGAACCGCGATCCGCGCCCGGATGAAATTGGTATGCTGAAACCGTTTCTCGAGCGTCATGTGGAGCTGGTTAAGCCCGACGTTCTGGTCCTAATGGGCAACATCAGCTGCCAGGCAGTGCTGGGCAAGCGCGGGATCACCCGGCTGCGCGGCAAGTGGGACGCGGCATTGACGCTGCCGGTGATGCCGATGTTTCACCCCGCTTACCTGCTGCGCCAGCCGCAGGCAAAGCGTCATGCCTGGGCGGATCTGTTGGAACTCAAGGCAAAGCTGATGGGCAGCTGAGCCCCCGATTACCGAAAGGCCCCCCATGTCGCGCATCGACGAAACCAAGGATTTCATTGCCACCCGCATTGCGGTGCTCACGGTCTCTGACAGCCGTTCCCTGGAAGAGGACCGCTCGGGACAGGTGCTGGTGGACCGCATTGCTGATGCAGGCCACGTGCTGGCTGATCGGAAGATCATGCCAGATGAGCGCGCCGAGATCGCCGATCAACTTCGCGCTTGGGTGGCGGACCCTGAAGTTGACGTAGTGATTTCCACCGGCGGCACCGGCCTGACCGGGCGCGACGTCACGGTTGAGGCGCATCGCGACGTCTATGAAAAGGAAATCGACGCGTTCGGGACCGTATTCACAATCGTATCGATGCAAAAGATTGGAACGTCGGCGGTGCAATCGCGTGCCACAGGCGGGGTTGCGGGCGGCACCTATCTGTTTGCTCTGCCCGGCAGTCCCGGCGCCTGCAAGGACGCCTGGGACGAGATTCTGGTCAAACAGCTGGATTACCGTCACCGCCCTTGCAACTTTGTCGAAATTTTTCCGCGATTGGACGAACATCAGCGACGGAAGTAGACTGATCCGGCGTTTAACTCCGGATAACTGCCTTGTGGCTTGGCAATGTCTTTGGCGTTGCTAGGTTATAGGTATGGCAGCAACAAGCGACCGAGACAGGGTAAATTAGATGCGTTTTCTGCGACAAAGCCTGGTTGGGGTGTTTCTGGCGTCCATGACGCTGGCGCTGCTGCTTTATGCGGGGCAGTTGGTGATGGGGGCGGTACAAAGCCGTCTGGCCAACGAAAAAAGGCCGCCCCAAGCGCGTGAACGTGTGTTTGCCGTCAACGTACAGCGGGCCGAGTTTGGTACCGTGGTGCCCGAGCTTGAAGCCTTTGGTCAGGTGCAAAGCCGCCGAACGCTGGAACTGCGCGCGGCTGCGGCCGGTCGTGTGGTCGAACTGGCCGAAAACGTTGAAGAGGGCGGGGTTGTACATGCGGGCGAGGTTCTGATCCGCATCGACCCGGCGGATGCGCAATCGGCACTGGATCGCGCGGAATCGGATTTGCTGGATGCCCAGGCCGAAGAACGCGATGCGGAACGGACGCTGGATCTGGCGCGCAACGAATTACAGGCGGCGATCGATCAATCGGAACTGCGGGATCGTGCGTTGAAACGCCAACAGGACTTGGCCGAACGCGGCGTGGGGACAGCAGCGGCTGTTGAGACGGCCGAACTTGCGGCTGCGTCCGCCCGGCAGGCGGTGCTTGCGCGGCGTATCTCCGAGGCGCAGGCCGAAGCACGCGTGGATCAGACCGTGACCCGTCTGGCGCGCGCGCAGATTGCTATGGATGCCGCGCAGCGTGATCTGACCGATACGACGATCAAAGCCCGGTTCGACGGGACGCTATCCGAGGTGCATCTGGTTGAGGGGCGCTTGGTGTCCGCAAACGAAAAGCTGGCCGAGTTGGTGGACCCCATGGCGCTCGAAGTGGCGTTTCGCGTGTCTACTGCGCAATACGCGCGACTGTTGGATGACGATGGTCGCTTGATCAACGCCACAGTGATTGCCTCGTTGGATGCCGCCGGGTCGAATTTGCTTGCGCGCGGAACGATCAGCCGTGATAGCGCAGCAGCGGGCGAGGGGCAGTCAGGGCGTTTGATCTTTGCCCGGCTCGAGGCCGCGCTTGGGTTCAAGCCTGGGGATTTTGTCACCGTGTCGGTCGAAGAACCACCCTTGGACGGGGTGGCGCGCCTGCCTGCCTCATCTTATTCTGCGGATCGCACGGTGTTGGTCGTGGGCGCTGATGACCGTCTGGAAACGCTCAAGGTGCAACTGGTGCGGCGTCAGGGCGATCACGTGCTCCTGCGGGGCGACGGTCTGGACGGGCGCGAGGTTGTTGTTGGACGCACCCCGCTCTTGGGGGCCGGTATCCGGGTCCGCCCGCTGCGGGAAGAGGCCGAAGCAGCCCCCGTGGACCCCATGGTGGAGTTGACGGATGAGCGGCGCGCCAAGCTGGTGGCTTTTGTAGAAGGCAACCAGCGCATGCCCGACGAGATGAAAGAACGCGTCCTGGCGCGGCTGACCGAGGCCAAGGTGCCCGCCGCCCTGGTGCAACGGATCGAAGCCCGGATGGGGGGGTAACCCGTCATGGCCCGCGAGATCCCCGAAGTCGCCAGCGGACTTTTCAGCTATTTCACCCGCCACCGCACTGCCGCCAACCTGTTGCTGGTCGTGCTCTTGGTGCTCGGGGCCGCCGCCATCCCAAACATGCGGGCGCAGTTTTTCCCGGATGTCATCGTCGAGAATGTCAACGTCGACGTCACGTGGGAGGGCGCGGGCCCCGAGGATGTGGACAGCGCCATTGTTCAAGTGCTCGAGCCAACACTGTTGGCTGTTGATGGGGTCGAAAGCACAACGTCGACATCGCGCGAGGGACGCGCCTCGCTGAGGTTGGAATTCGAACCTGGTTGGGACATGCCGCGCGCCCAAGACGATGTGCAATCGGCTGTCGACGCCATTACGACCTTGCCCGAAGACGCTGAAGATCCAACCGTGCGCCGGGGCGCCTGGCGCGATCGGGTAACGGATGTGGTCATCACAGGGCCAATTGATCCCAGCCAATTGGGTCTGTTCACCGACGAGTTTGTTGTACGACTGTTCGAGGTTGGCGTCACCCGCACCACGATCCGGGGGGTCGCGGCCCCACGCACGATTGTCGAGGTGCCGTCGGCTCAGCTGATTTCCAACGATGTGAGCATGAGCGATATCGCGTCGGCGATCTCGGCCGAGGTGGACGCGGACCCCGCGGGGGATGTGGCCGGGGCCAATGCCCGGGTGCGCACCGGTGTGGCCAAACGCACCCCCGAGGATATCGAAGGGATCGTGTTGCGCTCCAACCCCGACGGCTCGAAGCTGACCATCGGTGATGTTGCCACGATCCGGGTCGAAGGTGTGAACCGTATCCGCAGCTATTTCGTGGACGAACACCCGGCCATGTCGATCCGCATCGACCGTTCTGACGGTGGTGATGCAATCCGCATCCAGGGCGTTGTCGAGGATGTGGTCGACGAAATGCAACTGAGCCTGCCGCAGGGCGTCACCATCGAGTTGATCCGAACTCGGGCCGAAGCCATCACCGGGCGACTGAACATTCTGGTCGACAATGGATTGATGGGGCTAGGCCTTGTTGTCTTGCTGCTATTCCTGTTCCTCAATGCGCGGATTGCGTTCTGGGTGGCGGCGGGCATTCCGGCGGCGATGTTTGCCGCAATCGCTTTGATGTACATCGGTGGCCTGACCATCAACATGGTCTCGCTGTTTGGTCTGATCATCACTTTGGGCATCGTGGTGGATGATGCCATTGTTGTCGGGGAACATGCCGATTTTCGTGCCCGTCGGTTGGGCGAGCACCCGGTCGTTGCTGCAGAACGGGCCGCGCGGCGCATGGCGATGCCGGTGTTTGCCGCGACCCTGACCACGATCATCGCCTTCTTTGGGCTGACAGCCGTCGGCGGGCGCTTTGGTGAATTGATCCGGGATATCCCCTTCACGGTGATTGCGGTCCTGGCGGCCTCGCTGGTTGAATGCTTCCTGATCCTGCCAAACCACATGAGCCACGCGATTGCGCACTCCGCCAAAGAGCATTGGTACGACCTGCCCAATCGGGTGGTGAACCGGGGGTTCCGCTGGGTGCGCGACCATCTGTTCCGCCCGTTGATGGGTTGGGTCGTCTGGGGTCGCTATGTGGTTCTGGCGGGTGCCGTGGTCATTCTGGCCAGCCAAGTCGCGTTGTTCATTCAGGGCGACGTAAAATGGCGGTTCTTCAACGCGCCTGAACGCGGCTCTGTCACGGGCAACTTCGCCATGGTCGAAGGGGCCACGCGCGCGGACACGCTGGAAATGATGCGCGAAATGCAACGCGCGACCGAAGAGTTGGGCAAGCAGTACGAAGAACGCTATGGCCGCAATCCGCTGGATTATGTCCTGGCCGAAATCGGCGGCAACGCCGGGCGGGGCCTGTCTGGCGTCGACACCAAGGACAAGGATTTGCTGGGCGGTATCTCGATCGAGTTGATCGACGCCGACCTGCGCCCCTATTCCAGCTTTGCCTTTGTGGGTGAGTTGCAGGATTTTGTGACCCGGCATCCTTTGGTCGAAACCGTCAGTTTCCGTGGGTGGCGCTCTGGCCCCGGTGGTGACGCGCTGGATGTGCAATTCTATGGGGCCGAGGTCACGACGCTCAAGCAGGCCTCCGAGGATCTTCAAACCGCATTGCTGCGCTATCCCGAGGTGTCGGCGGTCGAGGACAACCTGGCCTATGACAAGGAAGAGGTGGTGCTGGACCTGACCGCGCAGGGGCAGGCCTTGGGCTTTACCATCGAAACACTGGGGCGAGCGCTTAGGTCGCGTCTGAACGGGATCGAGGCCGCGACATATCCCGATGGCCCCCGCAGCGCCGAAATCCGGGTTGAATTGCCCGAAGGCGAGCTGACCGCCGATTTCCTGGAACGCACGCTGATGCGGACCCCGCAGGGTGTCTATGTGCCGCTGGCGGATATCGTGAGCGTCGATCAGCGTACCGGCTTTTCCACCGTGCGCCGCGAAAATGGCGTGCGGCTGGTGTCGGTGACGGGCGACATTTCCGAGGATGATCCCGCCCGCGCAGAAGAGATCAACCGTGCCTTGAGCGAAGAGATCCTGCCCAAGATCGCCAGCGAACGTCAGGTCGAATGGCGCATGTCGGGTCTGAGCGAGCAAGAGGACGAATTCCTCAACGATGCGCGCACCGGCCTGATCCTGTGCCTGACGGGCATTTATCTGGTGCTGGCCTGGGTCTTTGCCAGCTGGACGCGGCCCTTGGTGGTCATGGCAATCATTCCCTTTGGGTTGGTGGGCACCATTTGGGGCCACTACCTGTGGGAGGTGCCGCTGAGCATGTTCACAGTTGTTGGGCTGTTGGGCATGACCGGGATTATCATCAACGACTCGATCGTCCTGGTCACAACCATCGACGAATACGCCAAGGAACGTGGGCTTGTCCCGTCGATCATCGACGGCGCGGCCGACCGGTTACGCCCGGTGATGCTGACGACTCTGACGACGGTTTTGGGGCTGGCTCCGTTGATGTACGAGCAATCGCAGCAGGCGCAGTTCCTCAAACCCACCGTGATCACTCTGGTCTATGGCCTGGGGTTTGGCATGTTCCTGGTCCTGTTGGTCGTGCCTGCGTTGGTCGCGATCCAGAACGATGTATCACGCCCCTTGACCGCCATGCGCCGCGCGATGCGTGGGCCGGATCGCCGCGTGCGGGGCGTGGTCTACCTGACGTGGATGGCAATGTTGGCGTGGTTGGGCACAACGATGGTCTGGCCACTGTTCAACGGCGGGCTGCCCGCGCAGCTTAGCGCCATGACGCCGATGTTGAGCGGGTTGCCTGTCTTGCAGGCGGGGATCGCATTGTTCTTCTTGGGGGCCTTGGCCATCCTTGTGGTGGCGATGATCCTGGGGCTCGCGGTTTTTGCGCGCCGCACTACGTCGCGCGCGTAAGGGCCAGGTTCAACAGGTCAGCGACCCGCGCGCTCATCGGCAGCTCTTTGGCGTGAACCACGTCAAAAGGCACCCATCGAACGTCGGCGATTTCGTCAACGACGCGCGGTGTGCCTTCGATGTAGGAACACAGCACGCCAACCAATAGGTAGTGCGTGACGGTCTGGCCTGCATCATCCTGCCGGATCAGGTCATAGTTTGTAAGATATTCTACGGGTTCGGCGACAACGCCGGTTTCTTCCCGCAACTCGCGGCTGGCAGCCGTCAACGCCGTTTCGCCCCATTCCACATGACCACCGGGAAAGCCCCACAGCCCCGCGTCGGGCTGCTTTTTGCGTTGTGCCAACAGCACGTGGCCGTCACGGATCACGACGGCCAACGCGCCGAGTTTGGGGATAGGTGAACTCATGGATCAGCCCGGTGTGCAGCCTTTGATATCGACACTGTGGGACCCACCCAGAACGGTCAGGCGGATCTCGGATCGGTCGATCGCAAAGGCGTTTCCACTGTCACTGATCAGCTCGGCGGTCGAGGTTAACACATTACCCTCGCGTCGGGTCTGCGGCTCGGAGGCCCAAAGCGACGGATCACCCGGTTCAATGATCATCATCTCGGTTCCACCGGTCGCAGGCAGGCGCACCTTGGCCTCGATCTGCATCCCGTCCTTGGTGGGCGACAGGCGACATGTGGCGGATTTCACGCCAGCTTCGCGCGCCGAATAGGGACGCGCGGCCAAAGCCGCCGCAATTGCGGGGTTGCGACCGGCAGAGGCGTCCAGATCATGGTCGAACTTCAGTTGGGCAGGAACGCAGACATCACTGCACACTCCAAACGACATCCGCCCTTTCAACTGCACCGGTTTGCCTGCGCGCTTTGGCGTGATCTCGACCGGCAGGATCAGCTGGTTTTCATACCCGATGGTGCGCAGGCCGTTCTGATCAAAGACCTTGGGCGAGGGCCAGGTGAACGAAACCTCGCCCACGTTGCGGGACCCGCGCCAGTCGAACTGCGGGGGAACGCCCGCATCGCCAGGCGCGCGCCAATAGGTCTTCCACCCGTCGGCAAGCGTCATCTTGACCGCCCCGATATAGGTGCCGTGGTCGGTTTGACCTCCGTCCAGAATTTCAAGCTGAACGATGTCATCCAGCCCACCCACTTGCGCGGCGGTAACAGAAGGAACGGTCAGGCAAACGGCCAAGGCAACGGATCTAAGCATGTCCCTTAGATGCGCGTTTCGGCGATGAAATCCAAGTCACGTTCGGGTCAGCTCGGGAATATTTCCCTTGTTTGTGACCGTGGCCCTTGCGCCGTCGCCGGGGCGTGTCCATTCTTGGGGTATATGGAGCAAGAGAACACCAAGATGAATCTGACCGGCAAGCTTTTGATAGCCATGCCCGGCATGGGCGATCCCCGCTTTGCCCATTCGGTGGTCTATGTCTGCAGCCATGGTGATGACGGGGCCATGGGGCTGATCGTGAACAAACCCGCCGATCTGCCTCTCTCGGCGCTGTTGGAACAATTGGACATCAATTGCCCCTCTCGCCGTATTGGCGAGCGCCCTGTGCGGTTTGGTGGCCCTGTGGAAACCGGTCGCGGCTTTGTCCTGCACTCGTCCGATTACGAGGCGAACCTGCATTCGCTGGAGATTGGCGGCGGCTTCAGCATGTCTGCCACTTTGGATGTGCTGGAAGATATTGCCAACGGCGACGGGCCCACACGCGGGTTGCTGATGCTGGGTTACTCGGGCTGGGGACCCGGTCAGTTGGAAGATGAGATCGCGGCAAATGGCTGGCTGACCGCAGATGCCGAGTTGGAGCTGGTTTTCGATCTGGATGACAGCAACAAGTGGGAAGGGGCGCTGAAGTCCCTTGGCATCGACCCCCTGACCCTATCGGCCAGCGCCGGTCACGCCTGATCAAGCTCCCCGAGGGGCAGCTGCGCGGCGCAGACGGTCGTTGATTGCCAATCCCAGTCCCTTTTCAGGAATCGGAGACACGGCAATTGGGCGCCCCGTGCCGTCCAGCTGGTGCAGGGCCGAGAACAGATTTGCCGCAGCTTCGGTCAGGTCACCCGCGGCGGACAGGTTCAGATCGCAGGGCACATTGCCGAACCCCAGCACAATTTCGTCACCCACTGGGGTTTCGACGTTCAACCGAACGCTTGATTCCGGCGCGTAGTGCGACAGCAGCTGACCGGGCGCGGACAGGGCGTCGCCCTGTTTGTAGGTGCCGATGGATTGGCCCAGGCAGGCCTCGACCATGTCTGCCGAAAGCCCTCCGGGGCGGAGCAGTGTCGGCGTGCCTGCCAATCCGACAATGGTGGATTCCAATCCAACGCCGCAAGGGCCGTCATCCAGCACCGCCGCAATGCGCCCGTCCAGTCCGGCGCGCACATGCGCGGCCGTTGTGGGACTGATCCGGCCCGATGGATTGGCCGAAGGGGCAGCCACTGGCCCGTCGAATTCAGCCAGCAGCGCGCGCGCCGTATCATGGGCCGGTACGCGCACCGCCAGCGTGTCCAGACCAGCGGTGACCAGCGGAGAGATCCCGTGATCCGGTTTGAGTGGCAGAACCAGGGTTAGAGGCCCGGGCCAAAAGGCTTGCGCCAGGCGGTCGGCCTCATCCGTCCAGACGACATGGCGTTTGGCGGCCTCAACACTCGGGACATGGGCAATCAATGGGTTGAAGCTGGGCCGTCCCTTGGCGGTGTAGATCCCCGCGACAGCTTCATCGTTGCGCGCATCGCCGCCAAGGCCATAAACCGTTTCGGTGGGAAACGCGACCAGCTCGCCCGCGCGCAGCAGATCAGCCGCCGTGACAATGTCGGCAGGGCGGGCTGTCAAATAGGATGTGTCCTTACGATTCATGGTCGGTGACGCGGCGTTTTGGTTGCTTGCATGGGGGCGCTGGATAGGTAATCGTCCAAATCCTGTCTTTTATCGGTGCCCGACGTGGAAGCCAAGCCCGCGCGCACCGCCCAACCATCCGAGGGAACCAAATGCCCTATCGCGCACCAGTCACCGATTACCAATTCCTGTTTCGTCATGTGGCAGGCTTTGATCAGATTGCCGGGACCGAGAAGTTCTCGGAAGCCTCGGATGATGTGGTTGACGCCATCCTGACTGAAGCCGGCAAGATGTGCGAAGAGGTTATGTCGCCCCTGCAGCGTCCCGGTGATCTGGAACCTGCGCGCCTGGAGAACGGTGTCGTGCGCACGTCGCCAGGTTACTCCGAAGGTTGGAAAGCCATTTCCGAAGGGGGCTGGATCGGGATGAGTGGTGATCCCGAGTATGGCGGCATGGGGCTGCCGATGACCGTGACCACCGCGGTGAACGAAATGATGAGCGCCGCCTGCTTGTCGCTGCAGCTTGCGCCGCTGATGAGCCAGGGGCAGATCGAAGCGATGGAGCATCACGCCAGTGATGCCATCAAGGAGCTGTTTCTGCCGAAACTCATGTCGGGTGAGTGGTCCGGCACAATGAACCTGACCGAACCTCAGGCCGGGTCGGACGTGGGGGCGCTCAGCTCCAAAGCCGTGGACAATGGCGATGGCAGCTATTCGGTGACTGGGCAGAAGATCTATATCTCTTGGGGTGACAACGACTTTGCCAGCAACGTCTGCCACCTGGTTCTGGCGCGCCTGCCCGATGGGGTGCCTGGTACAAAGGGCATCAGCCTGTTCATCGTGCCCAAGCATCTGCCCGACGACAATGGCGAGGCGGGCGTGGCCAACAGCCTCAAGGTGGTGAGCCTGGAGCACAAGATGGGTCTGCATGGCTCGCCAACCTGCGTGATGCAGTTTGATGGCGCCAAGGGCTGGCTTGTCGGTAAGGAACACGGTGGCATGGCCGCGATGTTCACCATGATGAACAACGCCCGTCTGGGTGTGGGTGGCCAGGGCGTTGGTGTCGCCGAAGGCGCCTATCAGCACGCGCTGGCCTATGCGCTGGAGCGCAAGCAGGGCAAGACACCAAGCGGCACAATCGTGGACCACGCCGATGTGCGCCGGATGCTGATGAGCATGAAGGCTGATGTCTTTGCGTCGCGGGCGATCTTGTTGAACTGTGCAGCAGCCATCGACATGCAGACCGCAACCGGCGATGCCGAATGGGCGGCGCGTGCGGCGTTCCTGACCCCGATCGCCAAGGCCTTTGGTACTGAGACGGGAATGCGTGTGGCCGAGACCGGTGTGCAGGTGCACGGCGGAATGGGCTTTATCGAAGAGACCGGTGCCGCGCAGTTTTATCGCGATGTCCGCGTGACCGCGATCTACGAGGGTACCAACGGTATTCAAGCCATGGACCTTGTGGCGCGCAAGATGATGGACGGCGGAGAGGCCGCGGCCAAGCTGCTCGACGAGATCGAAGATCACGCCGAACGCGCCCGGGCCACGGTACCGGAACTTGCCGGTCCGGTATGGGAAGCCACGGAAACCCTGCGCGAGGCAACTGAATGGCTGGTGGCGCAAGGTGACCTGAACGAGCGTTTTGCTGGCGCAGTTCCCTACCTGCAGGCCTTTGCGCGTGTTCTGGGTGGCCATTATCACCTGGTGGCCGCCATGGCCGATCCGGCTGGTCCGCGTGAGAAACTGGCACGCTTCTACATCAATGCACTGCTGCCCGAACACGCTGGCTTGCTGGCGCAGGCGCAGAACGGCTCGGCTGACGTTTACGGTCTGACCATCGACGAGCTGGTCGCCTGATGGACGGGGCGCAGACGCTGGCGATGCGATACCCCTGGGACACCCCGCCCGCACTGGGTGAGGCCATCGAAGTGGCCGAGGGTGTGCTGTGGATGCGTCTGCCGCTGCCGATGAAACTGGACCATGTCAACGTCTATGCATTGGACGAGGGTGACAGCTGGACCGTGATCGACACCGGCTTTGCCTCCAAGAAATCGCGCGCCATCTGGGAACAGTTGATGGCGGGACCGTTGGGCGGCAAGCCTGTGTCCCGCGTAGTGGTAACCCATCATCATCCCGATCACATGGGGTTGGCGGGCTGGTTTCAGTCCGAGCATGGGGCCGAGTTGGTGACAACGCGCACGGCGTGGCTGTTCTCGCGCATGCTGACGCTGGACGTTCAGGAAAACTGGCCGGAAGAGACGCTGGACTATTACCGCTCGGCGGGTATGGATGCGGACATCTTGGCCAAGCGGATGGCGGATCGCCCGTTCAATTTTTCGGATATGGTCTATCCGATGCCGCTGGGGTTCCGGCGGATCAAGCAGGGTGACGTGTTCCGCATGGGCGGGCGCGATTGGGACGTGCATATGGGCAATGGCCACGCGCCTGAACATGCCACGTTCTGGAGCAGGGACGACAATCTGGTGATCACCGGCGATCAGATCCTGTCTTCGATCAGCCCCAACATTGGCGTTTATGCGACCGAACCACTGGCCGATCCGTTGGCCGAATGGCTTGAGGCCTGCGAGCGGCTGGCGCCTTTGGCACGCGAGGATCATCTGGCGCTGGGTGGCCACAAGCTGCCCTTTACGGGCTTGCCGATGCGGATGCGTCAGTTGATTGACAATCACCATGGCGCGCTCAAACGTCTGCTGAACCATTTGGACACGCCCAAACCCGCGTCCGAGTGCTTTGCGCCCTTGTTCAAACGCACCATCGGTGAGGGGGAATATGGCCTGGCGCTGGTCGAGGCCGTTGCGCATGTGAACCATCTCTACCATATCGGAGAGGTGATCCGGACCCGCCGCGAGGACGGGGCCTGGTTGTATCAGCGCAAAGACTAAATTCAGGGACTATAGCATGGACGACAAGATCGAAACGGCGGCCGAAGCGGCAGAAGCAGCGGCTTTGCCGCGCCATCACGAGGTCCATGCAGACCCTGAGCGTCAACCCAAGCTGGGCCCGGTGCCTGCCCAGATGCAAAAACCTGTCGAGGCCAAAAGTCCGTCGCGCTGGGCTTATGAGCGCCTGATCCTTTACATTCGCAGCTTCGAAGAACAGTTAGACGGTGAGCATGAGGTTGCCATGGGGTTCACCGGTGGTGACGCCGGGGTGCTTCGGATTGAGGGGATGGGGTACTTCGACCCGGATATCATCACTTTCTATGGCAGCGATTCAAACGGTGTCCGCACCCAGTTGGTGCAACACGTGAGCCAGTTGAACGTGATGCTGCGGGCCCTGCCCAAACCAAAAGAAGACACGCCCGCCACGCGCATCGGCTTTCGCCTGGCCGCCGACCTTGAAGCCTCGGACGAGAGCTGAAGCAAGCTTCGCCGGGTCGGCGGCTCAAGTCCGGGGGCGCTCCCGCCCGTCGATCAGGCATCACAGATGCCCTCCTCCCGTTGGGCCGGGCGCCGCGCTGACGCGCGGCGCGACACCGCAGAGCGATGGGTTTGCCTGAGCTGCAACACCACACGAGGCGTGCTCCGGTTAACGGACGGTTCTGCAGTCTTTCCCTTGCTTTGGATGGCTTCCCATCGTTCAATGCCTGCATTGAAGGGGAGATTTTCGTGTCGCGTTATTCCACGGTAACAGAGGCTTATGCGCAGGCCTGGGCCAGACGGCGGGTGTTTGTTCCGCTTTACATGGCGCTGCGCCTGCTGGCCTATGCGTTGATCGCGCCCGGCATGGCGGCGACCATCAATTTGGCGGTTTCACTTTCGGATCAGCCGGCGCTGACCGATCAGGACATCGCTTATTTCATCCTGACCCCTGTCGGGTTCCTGGCGACGCTGGCGGTTCTCAGCATTCTGCTGACGGTCGAGGTGCTGAGCTTTGCGGTCATGAGCACCAGCTTGCGCTATGATGGCGCCGACCGCTGGCACACATCCTGGGCGGCGTTTGGGTTTGTCGTCAGCCATGTGAAAGAGTTGTTGGTTTTTGGCCTGCTGTTTGTGTTGCGCGTGTTGCTGTTGGTTGCGCCCTTCGCGCTGGTCGCGGGCGTGATCATGCTGTGGGCCACCGGGGACTATGACATCAACTACTACCTGACCTACAAGCCGCCTTCCTTCCTGGCTGCGGTGGGTATCGTTGCCGTGATCCTGTTGGCCTTGGCGTTTGTCCTGTTGCTGCGTCTGTCGAGCTGGGCGCTGGCGCTGCATCTGGTCCTGTTCGAAGGCATCCGTCCCCGTGATGCCTTTGGTGAAAGCCGCATTCGGATGCAGGGCAAACAAACGCAACTCAAGATCGAGCTGGTCATCTGGGTCGCCATGCGCCTGGCGATCTCACTGGTGATCGCGTTCGTTGCGGGCATGGCGATCAACCTGATTCCAATCACCGAGGGGCATCTGAAATCGGCACTGACCTTGTCGATGGCAATTGTGCTGCTTTGGGGGCTGGCTTTGATCGTTCTGTCTGCCGTGGCTCTTGGGGCGCTGGCCGTTCTCCTGGACGGGTTTTTTGATGGGCAGCGATTGCAAGCCCCGGACAGCACGGATGGCGGAAGCTTGCGGGTGCGGTTGGCATTGACCGTCGGGGTCGGGATCGTGGCGATGGTCGGTGGGATTTGGATGGGCAACGGGCTGCTTGAATCCGTCGAAGCCGACGATGAGGTCGAGATCATTGCCCACCGTGGCGCCGCTGGATCGCGCCCGGAAAACACCATGGCTTCGGTCGTCAAGGCCATCGGGGATGAGGCCGATTGGGTCGAGATCGACGTGCAGGAAACGGCAGACGGCGAAGTGGTCGTCATGCACGACAGCGATTACATGAAATTGGCCGGCGTCAACCTGACGATCTGGGACGCAACGATGGCGGACTTGGCCGAGATCGACATCGGCAGCTGGTTTGATCCGGCATATTCCGACGAGCGTACACCCACATTGCACGAAGTACTGCAAGCTGCGCGGGGCAAGTCCAAAGTACTGATCGAGTTGAAGTATTATGGTCACGACGTGGATCTGGAAAACCGCGTGGTCGCAATCGTCGAAGAGCTTGGGATGCAGGATCAGGTCGCGGTCATGTCGCTGAAGTATCCGGCCGTGCTCAAGATGCGGGAACTGCGTCCGGAATGGCGGGCGGGTGTTCTTGCCGCGACCGCTGTGGGCAATCTGACAGAATTGGAGGGCGACTTTCTTGCGGTGAATGCGGGTATGGCCAATGTGTCCTTGGTCAACTCAACTGATGCAGCGGGCAAGGATCTGTATGTCTGGACCGTGAATGATCCTTTGCAAATGTCCAAGATGATTTCGCTTGGTGTGGATGGGTTGATCACGGATGAACCCGCTCTGGCCCGGCAGGTTCTGGCATTCCGCGCCCGTTTGACCCCCACGGAACGCATGCTGCTGTGGATGACCGAAGAACTGGGGCTGGACCTGACGAGCGGAGAATATCGTGACACCAGCCCGTAGTCTTCTGGTCGCCGCGTTTATGTCCCTGCCGCTGCCGATCACGGCAGAAGAGAGCAGTGTGACGCGCACCTTCGAGATGCCTGCGCACCGTGCCCTGATGTCGATTCGCGCGGACAGAGAGTTGAGCGCGTTTGAAACCGACGGTTGCTCGGGTGGGCTGTCGTACAGTTGGCGCGTGGTGGCGCGGACCTTTCCCGATTTTGCTGACGCCCATGATCAGATACCACCTTGGGAAAACTGCTGTGTCATTCATGACCGCGCCTATCACAATGCGGGCGCGGCAGAGACTGCGAAAGACAGTTATGACGCCCGTCTGACAGCAGACAAGGCTTTGGAAAGCTGCGTAAAACGTACAGGTTCGCTGCGGGTCGACGAGGTGGCTGAGTACTATGACGTGCAGCCTGAAACCGTTGAGGGAGCTTATGAAGCCATCGCCGAGGCAATGTATCTGGCCGTGCGGTTCGGGGGCGGGCCGTGTTCGGGCCTGCCTTGGCGATGGGGGTTCGGGTATTCACAATGCACGGTTCTGGATGCGATTGGCCCTGCGCGCGAATGACGTGGTGACAGAGGCTTTTAAATCCAGTATCCAACGGAAAATTCTGACGAATAGGAAAAGACCCATGGCTGATCACAAGCACGGCGAAATGGACATCACCGATCAAACCGCAATGTACAACGCGTTCATCAAGTTCTGCACTTGGTCCTGTGTTGTCATCTTCGGCATCCTGCTGTTTCTCGCTGTGTTCGCGTCCTGATCTGATCGCGGAGTAAAGCGTGTTTCGTCTTCTTCTGGTCGGCGTGCTGGCGCTTGGGCTGGCTGGCTGCGCCTCGACGCGCGGCCCGCAGGCCACTGATACGCAGATTGCTGCGGTTTCCTATCGCGACCCCGGCCCGGCGACGCTGACGCTTTACACCATGATCAACAACCGCAGCGGCAGCGGCGCTCATACCTCGCTCATGATCAATGCGCGAGAGCGTATCATTTTTGATCCGGCGGGCTCGTTCCGGGCCGATATCGTTCCCGAGCGCAATGATGTTCTTTATGGCATCACCCCGGCAGTGGAGAAGGCGTATCGCGCCTCGCATGCGCGCTCGACCCATCACGTTGTGGTGCAAGAGATCGAAGTGACTCCTCAGCAGGCCGAAAGGGCCTATCAACTGGCCAAACAGATGGGCCCGGTTCCAGGCGCCTTTTGCGCCAGCGCGACCTCGCAATTGCTGCAGCAGGTGCCGGGGTTCGAAGGCATCAAATCGGGGTTCCAGCCCACCAATTTGTCAGACCAGTTCGAGCAGATGCCGGGCGTGAAGACCGAGCGGTATTATGAGGACGACGATGCCGACCTGCAGAAAGGCCTGGCCGAAAACAATGCCAAACTGAACGCGCAAGCGGCGGCAGGCGGCTGATCCGTTCACCTTTTCCGAAACTTGCTATTCGCTCATGTAGCTATGGGACTCGTAGTGCTCCCGCACCCGAGCGATCCTGACTGCGTCAGCACCGCTAGCGGCTTTGGGCCGAGCGCCGGGCAAAGCCCGGCGCGGTCGCGCTTGGGGCGACAGGTCCGCCATATTCACCAACCGCCGAGCGCAGCGAGGCCCGGCCCAACGGGAGGCGATGTCCCGCAGGGGCATCAACGACGGGCGGGAGTACGCCGAGCCGACCTACCCAACGAGGTACAGCAATCCGTACAGTGTTGCCGCACCGGAAAAGATCGCGGCAATCACGTTTTTGGTGAGCAGGCCCACCACCAACGCCACAGTGGCCGCACTGGTACGGGGCAGGTCCGGTTGGCCATCGGTCGCGGCAGGCCACACCACCAGCGGTGCAATCAGCGCAGGCAGAATGGCGACGGCGGTATAGCGCAGATGACGCAGCAGCCAGGGTGGCATTGCTCTATCGCCAACAAAGCCGATGAAGACAAAGCGCAGGACAAAGCTGCCGACCGCCATGCCAACGATCACAATCCACATCGTGGTGGGGTCGATGCTGCTCATGCTTGCACCTTCCTGCGGTCCAGCATGACCTCGGCCTGCGCGCCTGCCATCATGCCAATACACCCGGCGATCAGAAGTCCCAAGTTATAGGGCACCGCCGTGGTCAAAAGCGCCACAACAATCGCAACCAGTGCCGCGATCACATGGGGCAGGGTGCGCAGCATCGGTCCCAGCATCGCCAGAAACGTGATCGGCAACGCAAAATCCAATGCCCAGCTGTCGGGGATCTGTGTTCCCAGCACCGCGCCCAAATAAGTGCACAGATACCAAAGCGGCGCGATCGGAGAGATCGAGCCGAAGAAATAAGCCATCCTTTGCGGCACCGTCATGTCCGGATCTTTCTCAAACTGAACCGTCGAGCAGGCATAGGATTGATCCACCACGAAATAGGCCGCAACCGCGCGCTGCCACAGCGGCGCCCCGCCCAGATAGGGGGTCAGCGCCGCCGAATACATCGCCACCCGCAAGTTCACCGCAAGGGCCGAGGTCAGGACAATCAGGGTCGGCGTCTCTTCCTGCAGCAGCTGAAGCGCGGTGAACTGAGCGGCCCCAGCAAAGACCGTGGCCGTAAAGGTCATGGTCTGCACGATGTCCAATCCGGCCTCGGTCGCCAGGACGCCAAACAGCGTGCCGAAGGGGATCGCGACCAGCACAAAGGGCGAGCCGTCGCGGAAGCCTTTCCAGTAAAAGGAATTCGATGTGGTGAATGCCATTGGGAAATCCTAAGTTAAGCGCGAAACAGGTAACGGGCTTGGGGAAGGGTTGCAATTGGCTATCTCGGACGATCTGTCGGACTATATTATTGCCCCCGAACCGGGCGCAGCGCGGCTGACCCGCGCGGTCGAAGGGTTCGATCAGAACGGGCAGGCCACGCAGATTTCCGTGGTCGAGGAGCGCCCCCTGACCATCTTCCTCAACAGCCAGGAAATCGTCACGGCCATGACCATTGGGGACTATCCTGAATATTTGGCGCTAGGGTTTCTGCGCAATCAGGGCATGCTGTTGCCGGATGATCAGATCACAGGCACCGACTATGACGACGATCTGGAAACCGTTGTGGTGCGTACCGAACGTGAGACGTCATACGAGGAAAAGCTCAAGAAAAAGACCCGGACCAGCGGATGCGCTGTCGGTACGGTCTTTGGTGACATGATGGAAGGGCTCGAGGATGTGCGCCTGCCTGCCGTGTCGGTGCGCACGTCCTGGCTCTATGACCTATCCGCCAAGATCAACCGCACCCCGTCACTGTACCTTGAGGCTGGGGCCATCCATGGCACTGTGTTGTGCCGTGAAAATCGCCCGCTGGTCTATATGGAGGACGTCGGCCGCCACAACGCCGTCGACAAGATCGCGGGCTGGATGCTGTCCACAGGCGAGGGAGCCTCGGACAAAATCCTCTATACCACTGGGCGGCTCACCTCCGAGATGGTGATCAAGACCGCGATGATGGGCATCCCGGTGCTGGCGTCCCGCTCTGGTTTCACCGCCTGGGGCGTTGAGATCGCGCGCGAGGTCGGCCTGACTCTGATCGGCCGGATGCGCGGCCAACGGTTTGTGTGCCTGTCGGGCGAGGACCGCTTGGTGCGAGACGTCGATCCCGCCAGCGTGCCAGTCGAGGACAAGAAACATCGTAGAAAAAGTGCCGGAGAATAGGTGAATGCAACAACCTCTCGGAGTGATCCTGGCAGGCGGCCAGGCCCGTCGGATGGGCGGTGGCGACAAGGGCGCTTTGATTCTGGGCGGGCGCAGTCTGCTGGATCGAGTGATCGACCGGCTGGGACCACAGGTGGAGCGGCTGGTGCTCAATGCCAACGGTGATCCTCAAAGGTTTGTTGAATATGGCCTGCCGGTGGTGCCTGACAGCCTGGCCGACTATCCAGGGCCGTTGGCCGGTGTTCTGGCGGGCATGGAATATGCGGCCGAGCAGGGTTTCACTCACATCGTGACAGCGGCTGCAGACACGCCGTTTTTCCCCGAAGACCTGACCGAACGTCTGACCCGCGCAGCTGAACGTGCCAGTACACCGATTGCGCTGGCCGCAACGCAGGAGGAAGGTCGGATGAACCGGCACCCGACTTTCGGCCTCTGGCCTGTCAATCTGCGGGCCGACTTGCGCGCGGCGCTCGAGGATGGGTTGCGCAAGGTGGTGCTGTGGACCGACAAACACGGCGCAGCGTCGGCGCCGTTTGACGACAACGCATTCTTCAACATCAACACACCCGAAGACCTGCTGCAGGCCGAGACGATGCTATGAAGATCTATGGTGTCACGGGGTGGAAGAACTCGGGCAAGACCGGGCTGATGGAGCGGCTGGTGAGCGAGTTCACCGCGCGCGGGCTGAGCGTCTCGACCATCAAACATTCGCATCACAGCGCGGATGTGGATCACCCCGGCACCGACAGCCACCGACACCGGCAAGCCGGTGCGCAAGAGGTGGTTCTGGCCTCAAGAAACCGTGTCGCAATCATGCAAGAGCTGCGCGGCGCGTCCGAACCACCCCTGGCTGAACTGCTGGGTCGGCTCAACCCGGTCGATCTGGTGCTGATCGAGGGATACAAGCGTGAAGCTCATCCCAAGATTGAGGCCTTTCGCAAGGCGTCGGGCAATGAGCTGATCGCGCCAGATGATCCCACGATCCGAGCGGTCGCCAGTGACACTCCGTTGGATTTGGAGCGGCCTGTATTTGATCTGGATGACACCGCCGCGATCGCGGATTTCATTGCGCAAGAGGTCGGTTTGTGAGGCCGTTTGATACGGTTTTGATGGTGGATTGGTCAGCGGGGCAACGTCGCCCGTTAAAGCCCACGAAAGACGCGATCTGGATCGGCATTGCGCGGGCAGGGATGTCGGACGAACCGGTGTATTGCCGCAACCGGCAAGAGGCCGAGGCGTGGCTGGTCGAGTTCTTTGATGCTGAAACCGCTGCGGGCCGACGCGTGTTTGCGGGCTTTGATTTCCCGTTTGGCTACCCGCAGGGGTTTGCGCGTCGTGTTACCGGTTCGGACGATCCTTTTGTGTTGTGGAATTGGCTTGAGGCGCGGATTGAAGATGACGAAAGAGGCAGAAACAATCGCTTTGATGTGGCCCAGCAGATAAACCACCTGTTTGATGGGCCGGGGCCGTTTTGGGGCAAGCCGCACAAAGACCGTTGGCCGGAGATTCCATATGTCAAAAAGGGCATTCCCTTCGATCAGGTGGCTGAGCGCCGCGCGGCTGACCTGGAGGCCAAGGCGGCGTCGAGCTGTTTTCAACTTTTCTACAATCCCACGGTAGGCAGCCAAATTCTGATGGGCTTGCCCGTCCTGGCTCGACTGCGAAGGCGCGGTGATGTGGCCGTCTGGCCGTTTGAGGGCTGTCATGATGCCGGGGTGGTGCTGGCCGAGGTTTGGCCAGGTCTGATCGAGCCTGCCGTCAAGCAAGAGATGCAGGGTGCATCAACGCAGGAGATCCGCGACCGGGTGCAGGTTCGTCTGCTAAGCCGGGCGATCTCCTTGCTTGAGGTCAAAGAGTTCGACACATTGATGACGCAGGTTCCGGATGTGGCCAAGGAAGAGGCCTGGATCTTTGGAACCGGCTATAGGGACCGTCTGAATGAACTGGCGCTGCAAAAATGACTGACCTGAGCCCTCCGCCCCTGCGGAATGACTGTTTTGCCTTGCCTGCTGGCGTGAACTGGACACCGGTAGATGAGGCCTTGGCGTTGCTGCGGGATCGTCTGACCCCGGTCACAGCTGTCGAAGATGTGGCAATTGGCGATGCGTTGGGCCGTGTTTTGGCACAGGATGTGGTCGCGATGCGGTCCAACCCGCCACAGGCAAATTCTGCGGTCGATGGCTATGGTTTTGCCGGGGCCGTGCCCGAGGGCGCTCATGTTCTGCCGCTGACTCAGGGCCGCGCGGCAGCGGGGGTACCATATGCTGGCGCTGTACCGTCCGGCACAGCAATCAGGGTATTGACAGGTGCAGCCCTTCCCGAAGGGGTCGACACGGTGATCCTGGAGGAAGACGTAAACGCAAAAGACGGCCAAATCGCTTTTCGTGGGCCGCTCAAGCAAGGCGCCAATGCCCGCAAGGCTGGCGAGGATGTGGTGGCGGGGGATGTCGCGCTGACTGCCGGACGGGTGCTTACACCTGCTGATCTGGCTTTGTTGTCTGCGGTTGGTGTGTCTCGCGTCCAACTGCGCAAGCCGCTGCGGGTCGCGGTGATTTCGACCGGGGATGAGCTGGTGGATCCCGGGCAGCCTGCGGGCGAGGGGCAGATATTTGATGCCAACCGCCCCATGCTGCTGGCGATGGTACGGCGCTTTGGAGCGGAGACCATCGACATGGGCCGGACCGCGGATGACAGGGCTGCGTTGCGTGCGGCGCTCGACAGCGCTGCGGCGCAGGCCGACGTTATCCTGACCAGCGGCGGAGCGTCCGCGGGTGATGAGGATCACGTGTCCGCCCTGCTGACCGAAGCGGGTGCGATGCAGGAATGGCGGATTGCGGTTAAACCCGGGCGTCCGTTGGCCTTGGGGATGTGGCAGGGCACGCCCGTCTTTGGCCTGCCCGGCAATCCGGTCGCGGCCATGGTCTGTACGCTGGTGTTTGCGCGGCCCGCGATGGCGTTGTTGGCGGGCTCTGGTTGGAACGAACCGCAAGGCTTTTCGCTCCCGGCTGCGTTCGAAAAAAACAAAAAGCCGGGACGGCGTGAATATCTGCGGGGCCGTATCCAGGACGGCAAGGTGGAGGCTTTCAAATCCGAAGGCTCGGGGCGGATCAGCGGCCTCAGTTGGGCCGAAGGATTGATCGAGATCGAAGATGGCGCGCGGCAAATCCAACCAGGAGATCCTGTTCGCTTCATTCCATTCGCCAGCTATGGCCTTTGATCCATGAATGAGTGGGTTGTTGCTCTCAAAAGACTGAAAAATGCGGGCTGTTTTGGCGGGTTCACTCGTGCCCTACGTCGGCAAAAGTAGTTTGCAGCGTACGGATGTGCATCATCCGAAAAAGAGCTCAAGTGTCAGTCAAATGTTCCGGCGACCCTGCCCAAAAGCATGAAGGCGCGCGCGGTGCGGGTTTCGCTGAGAGCTGAAATTTCGGCATCCTCTGCGACGGCCTCGAAATCCGTGAACATCTGATCGAACTTGCGCAGGAAATGATGGGCCGCATCCCGAAAGATAGGATCCTGCTTCATCCGTCCCGCCGTCAACGCGAGCGAAGATCTGTCACGCACCCCACCCAAAGCCGCGACCGCGCGCCCACGGGCACCATGTGCAAACTGGCGCCACACCTCGGGGCGGGCCATATCGGGGCGCAGGTCGTCCATGTAGATACCGTCTTGCGACAGCAAGGTCAGCACGTCTTGCGCGGCCTGGATCAACTGCGCAGCCTTGCGGTCCTTGAGCGCCCGTCGAAGCGCGGCGAACCCCTCGGTGTCTTCTGCGGTTTCGGGGAAGTTGAGGGCACGAATGAAATCGTCCTGCGGCAGGGGCGGCGACAGAGCTTCGGCCGGAGTGCCCAATTCAAGCGAACCTTGATCGGCTGTATCCTCGACCGCAGACGCGGGTTCCACTTGCACAGGGCGCACGCCATCGCGGCGCTTGGTCGAGAAGGTTGCCAATGTGGTTTCCGTCTTGCGCGCCGTTTCGGCAATCTCATCCAGCTTCTTTGCTACAGATGGTTCTTGTCCAACCGACGCGCGCTGCTGCTGTGTCACATAAGCGTGTCGAATCGCATCAATGGCCGTTTGCAAGCGTTGGCTTTCTTCGCGCATCACCCGGCTGGACCGCGCCGCTGTGGCCGCAACCCAGATCATCGCCACCGGCATGAACACGGCCAGCATTGCCACCAGATAGCCGATCCCGCCCAATTGCTCGCCAATCGGCGGCCCAAGCGTAAAGAACGCAATCGCACCGCCCAGCCACAGCACGCTCAATGCAATGGCTGCCAGTTCAATTCCCGTGATGGCCGATTGCTTGGGCTTGTCATAGATCCCAAGCGGCGTGGGCTGTGCAGAATTTGGGTCGGGCGAGGGGCCGGACATGGGCGTCAATCCGTTAGGAAAACTCGATATTCAGAACCTCGTAGGATCGTACACCACCTGGGGTGCGAACCTCAACGCTGTCGCCTTCGTCCTTGCCGATCAGAGCCCGGGCGATAGGCGATTTTATGTTCAACAGGCCCTTTTCGATGTTGGCTTCGTGCTCGCCAACGATCATCCAGGTCTTTTCCTCATCGGTGTCTTCGTCCACCAGTGTGACCTTGGCGCCAAATTTGATGGTACCGGACAATTTGGCGGGATCGATGACCTCGGCCAGCGACAAGACGCCTTCCAGTTCCTTGATGCGCCCTTCGATAAAGCCCTGCTTTTCGCGGGCCGAATGGTACTCGGCGTTTTCCTTCAGGTCGCCCAGTTCACGCGCCGAGGCGATGGCCTCGATGATGGCGGGGCGTTCAACGGATTTCAGGTGCTTCAACTCGGTTTCGAGCGCTGCAAACCCCGACGGGGTCATTGGGATCTTTTCCATCTGCAACCGGTCCACTTAAAATATCTGTCGCCCCGCCGCGTAAAAAGCGCCGGGGCGACTGTTTGGGTTGAAGGATACCTGACCTAAACCCGGGGCAGATTGCAAGAGGCAAGCGTGCTGCTGCGCTGTTGAAGGCCTATTTGTAAGACACGACTTCGAACTCGATGCCGTTATCGTCGTCAAAGTAGAAGCGTTGCCCCGGTTCGTAATCGGCATGATTGTGCGGCTCGAATCCGGCGTCTCGCACCAGCGCTTCGGTCGCCTTGATGTCATCCACCAGCACGCCCACGTGATTGAGTCCGCCAATCATGTCATAGCTGCTTTCCTGCGAGGTCTGTGGAGCCTTGGGGGCGTAGAGGGCAAGGTAGCTGCCCTCTGATCCGACATGCACGGTGTATCCCCCGGCCAAGGCCTCGCCCTCCCACCGGGTGTGCCAGCCAAAGACCTTGTGCATCCACGCAGCAGTTGCGCGGGGGTCGGCGACGGTGAAGTTCGTGTGTTCCAATGTGGCTGTCATCTGGCTCTATTCCTTTGCAGTCGATGTGGTTTTGAGATAGCGTAATTTCTAAACCTAACTTTAGGTCAAGCTATTTTTTGCGAGGTACAATGCCCCCTTCCGACGGACTTCCAATTGGCGCTCTGGCCGAGCGAACTGGATTGGCGGTTTCCGCCATTCGGTACTACGAGGATCAGGGCCTGATCGCGCCCTGGCGCAACCCGGGTGGGCAACGCCGCTATCAGCGTGCAGATATCCGGCGGTTGAGCTTTGTGATGATCGCCCAGCAATTCGGCTTGTCCTTGCCTGAAATCCGCGAAGTGTTGAGCGGTTTGCCGGGCAATCGCACCCCGACCAAGGCGGATTGGAACCGGATCAGCAAAGGGCTGCGCAAACATCTGGACGAGCGAATCAGTACTTTGCTGCGATTGCGTGACAATTTGGACGGATGCATTGGGTGCGGTTGCCTCAGCCTGCCCAATTGCAGGCTGTACAACCCGGAAGATCGGGCAAAAAAGCGCGGAAGCGGCCCAAGGTATCTCATGGGCGACACACCCGAGACCTGATTGCCGCGATGCAGCATGTGACGCTCAGTTTTATTTGACCTTGGGGGGCACCAAAGGGTAATCACCCACGAAACAAAATTGCGCCCAACGGGGCCACTAGCGAAAAGATAGCCAAGGAGCGCCTCGATGGCCGAGATTGAACGCGAAGCGATGGAATACGACGTAGTGATCGTCGGTGCAGGCCCTGCAGGTCTGTCGGCGGCCATTCGTCTGAAACAGCTGGACGAAGACCTGAACGTCGTCGTTCTGGAAAAAGGCTCGGAAGTTGGCGCGCATATCCTGTCCGGCGCGGTTCTGGACCCCTGCGGTCTGGACGCACTGATCCCGGACTGGAAGGAAAAGGGCGCCCCCCTGACCGTGCCGGTCAAAGAAGACAATTTCTACATGCTGGGCGAGGCGGGTCAGATCCGCATCCCGAACTTCCCGATGCCGCCGCTGATGAACAACCACGGCAATTATATCGTGTCGATGGGCAACGTCTGCCGCTGGATGGCCGAGCAAGCCGAAGAGCTGGGTGTTGAGATCTTCCCGGGCATGGCCTGTTCCGAGCTGGTCTATGGCGACAATGGCGAAGTCAAAGGTGTTGTTGCCGGTGTCTTTGGCCTGGAGCAGGACGGATCTTACGGCCCCAACACCGAGCCGGGCATGGAACTGCACGGCAAATACGTCTTCCTGTCGGAAGGTGTCCGCGGTTCGCTGGCCAAGGAAGTCATCGCCAAATACGACCTGCAGGCCGGGAAAGAGCCGCAGAAGTTCGGCGTTGGTATGAAAGAGATCTGGGAGGTTGACCCGGCCAAGCACAAAGAAGGCACCGTGACCCACACCATGGGCTGGCCTTTGGGTTCGAATGCAGGCGGCGGTTCATTCATCTACCACCTGGACAACAACCAGGTTTACGTGGGCTTTGTGGTGCACCTGAACTACAAGAACCCGCACCTGTTCCCCTACATGGAATTCCAGCGCTTCAAGCACCACCCCGTTGTGGCCGACCTGCTCAAAGGCGGTAAGCGCGTGGCTTATGGCGCGCGTGCGATCACCGAGGGCGGTTATCAGTCGATGCCCAAGATGGTAGCACCCGGTGTGGCGCTGCTGGGCTGCTCGGTGGGCATGGTCAACGTGCCGCGCATCAAGGGCAACCACAACGCAATGCTCTCGGGCAAAGCCGCGGCCGAAGCCGCCTATGACGCGATCAAGGCGGACCGCTCGGGTGATGAGCTGTCAGACTACGAAGTCGAAGTGCGCACCGGCCCCATCGGTCAGGACCTGAAAAAAGTCCGCAACGTCAAGCCGATCTGGTCCAAGTGGGGCCTGACCGCGTCGCTGATGCTGGGTGGTCTGGACATGTGGACCAACACCTTTGGTTTCTCGCTGTTCGGCACCGTGAGCCACGGCAAAACCGATGCGGCGGCAACCGGCAAGGCGGCTGACTTCAAACCGATCGACTATCCGAAGCCCGATGGCGTTCTGTCGTTCGACCGTTTGACCAACGTGTCCTTTGCGGCGACCAACCACGAAGAAAGCCAGCCCTGCCACCTGCGCCTGGCCGATCCGAACCTGCCGATCAACGTGAACCTGCCTCAGTTCGACGAGCCGGCGCAGCGGTACTGCCCGGCAGGCGTCTACGAAGTGGTCGAAAAGGACGGCAAGCCGGACTTTGTGGTGAACTTCCAGAACTGCGTGCACTGCAAGACTTGCGACATCAAGGATCCCAGTCAGAACATCACCTGGGTCACGCCCCAAGGCGGCGACGGCCCGAACTATCCCAACATGTAATCGGGTCCAGAACCGAAAATGCAAACGCCGGGTGCCTCAAGACACCCGGCGTTTTTTGTCTTGATCTCAAGTGTGCTTGAGGTCGCAAGGTATGGCCTGCATCTTGATTTCAAAGGCGGAGGTCGACCGTGAAGATGGATATTCTCGGGATTTATGAAACGCATCTTCCGGTGCGGGATTTGGACCGGTCCATCGCGTTCTACCGCGACAAGATCGGGCTGGAATTGGCGCATGTGCTACGCGAGCGGCGGGTGGCCTTCTTTTGGGTCGGTGGCAAGGAGCAGGGTATGTTGGGCCTGTGGCAGGCGACAGCTGGGCCGCTGCACATGACGCTGCATTTCGCCTTTCGTTGTAAGTTGGACGCGGTGATCTCTGGTTGCGAGACGCTGAAGGCGCGAGGCATTCAACCGTTGGGGTTTCACGGCGAGCCTGTGACCGAGCCTGTGGTAATTGGCTGGATGCCGGCCCTGTCGCTCTATTTCAAGGATCCCGACGGCCATTCGATCGAGATGCTGGCCGTGCTGCCGGACGCGCCCGATCCGGAGTTTGGCGTGCAGAGCCATTCGGCCTGGGCGGTGCTCTGAAGGCTTGTTGGGGTGAGCCACGGTATCGGGGGCGCTCCCGCCCATCGTCGGTGCCCCAAGTGGGGCACCTCCTCTGGTTGGGCCGGGCGCCTCGCTTGACGCTCGGCGCGGCACCGCCTGTTGGAAGCGATTTAGGCGGATGGCAGGCGATGTGAGCCTCATGAATGGGCAAAAACCCGTCGCTGTCTAGCATGTGAAGCGGAGCAGCATTGCCTCGGACCGCGGGACGGCCTAGCTTTAGTCCGAGCTCATGAGAAAAAGGCAGGCATTTGGTGTTTCCCCTTGTTCGTACCGCGGCAGCCGTCGCTTTGGCCGTATCGCTGACACTCCCGACCGTCGTCCAGGCGGACACCGGGGCCGGATCGTATCTGGCGGGGCGGCAGGCTATCTATGACAGCGATTTTGAGGCCTCGGCGCGGTATTACACCCAAGCCCTGATGAAGGACCCCAAGAACCCTGGTCTGATGGAGAATGTGATCCTGTCGCAACTGGCCTTGGGGCAGGTGGAACGGGCTTTGCCGGTGGCGCAGACGCTTGAGGCTTTGGGGCTGGGCAGTCAGATGGCCTCCATGGCCATTGTCGCCAACCTGATTACGACCGAGGCCTATGATGAACTGTTGAGCCGCACTGAAGGCGAGCAGGCGGTCAGCCTCTTGGTGGATGGCCTGCTGATCGGTTGGGCTCATATGGGCGCGGGCTCGGTCGGCAAGGCGCTGGCCCAGTTCGACAAGCTGGGGGACGAGGCGGGATTGCGCGGCTTTGCGCTGTATCACAAGGCAATGGCCTTGGCCTCGGTCGGTGATTTCGAAGGCGCCAATGCGATCTTTTCGGGCGAAGACGGGCAGCAAGCGACGATGACACGCCGCGCGGTTCTGGCCAATGTCGAGATCCTGTCGCAGCTGGGGCGTAACGATGCCGCGCTTGAGATGATGGCCGATGTATTTGCAGGTCGGTTCGATCCCGGCCTGACCGAGGTCGCTGACAAGCTGGCCCAAGGCGAGACTCTGCCTTTCAGTCAGGTGCGCAGCGTGCGCGACGGGATGGCCGAGGTGTTTTTTACCATCGGAGCCGCCCTGAGTGGTGAAGCCTCTGACGACTATGCGCTGATTTATTCCCGGATGGCGGGTTACCTGCGCCCCGATCACAACGACGCTCTGTTGCTCAGCGCCAGCTTGCTTGAAAACCTCGGCCAGTACGACTTGTCGGTCGACACCTATAAGCGCATCCCCGAGGACAACCCCGACCATTTTGCCGCCGAGCTTGGACGCGCCGAAGCTTTGCGCCGCGCGGCCAAACCGGATGCGGCGATCGAGGTGCTTGAACAGCTGACCCGTGAATACCCCGAGCTTCCGGCGGTGCATTCGGCATTGGGTGATCTGCTGCGCCAGCAAGAGGAATACACCCAAGCGGTTGCGGCCTATGACAAGGCGCTAGAGTTCACGGATGAAGAGGCCGCCAACCGCTGGTTCATCCTTTACGCCCGTGGGATCAGCCATGAGCGTCTGAAGCAGTGGCCTCAGGCCGAGGCAGATTTCCGCACCGCCCTGGAACTGGAGCCGGATCAACCGCAAGTACTCAACTACTTGGGGTATTCGCTGGTCGAGAAGCAGGAAAAGCTGGACGAGGCGTTGTCGATGATTGAACGTGCGGTCGCTGCGCGCCCTGACAGTGGCTATATCGTCGACAGCCTTGGTTGGGTCCTGTTCCGTCTGGGTCGCTATGACGAAGCAGTGGACCACATGGAACGCGCGGTCGAACTGATGCCGATCGATCCGGTGGTCAACGACCATCTGGGCGATGTCTATTGGGCCGTGGGCCGCACCCGCGAGGCCGAGTTCCAGTGGAGCCGCGCCCTGTCGTTCATTGACCCCGAGGACACCGACAGCGAGGCCGATCCGGAACGTATCCGCCGCAAGCTGGAGGTGGGCTTGGACGAGGTTCTGGCCGAAGAGGGCGCCGCACCCCTTCAGGTGGCCAATGACGGCTGAGGCGCTGGCGCCGGCCAAGGTCAATCTATCGCTTCACGTGACCGGCCGTCGGGATGATGGCTACCACCTGCTGGACTCCATCGTTGTCTTCGCCGATTTCGGTGACCGCCTGCGACTGACCCCGGGTGAGGCATTGTCTTTGGCCGTGGATGGCCCGTTCTCAGACGGGGTTCCAACGGATGACCGCAATCTTGTGTGGCGCGCGCTTGAAGGTGCCGGATGGACCGGACAGGTGAATTTGCACAAGGCCTTGCCGCATGGCGCGGGCATCGGCGGTGGTTCCTCGGACGCCGCCATTGCGTTGCGCTTGCTGGCGGATCAGGGAGGGGACATCCCTGATGGCTTGCCGCTCTCATTGGGTGCAGACGTTCCTGTTTGCATGCATGCAGGTGCCGCGCGGATGCAGGGCATCGGCGAGCGGATCACGCCGCTGAACTTGCCCACGCTTCCAGCGCTGTTGGTCAATCCGGGCGTCGCCGTTCCCACGGGCGCAGTGTTCTCGGGCCTTGAGAGCCGCGAAAATGCGCCAATGCCGGATCACGTGCCTGAATTTGCCGGGGTCGAGGACTGCGCTGATTGGCTGTTGGACCAGCGCAACGACCTGGAGCCTCCGGCCATGCATGTCGCGCCCGAGATCGAGCGCGTCCTGTCGGACCTGCGCAACACACGCAATATTCTGATGGCGCGAATGTCAGGCTCGGGATCAACCTGCGTTGCGCTTTATCCAACGATGAAGGCCGCGCATTTCGCGGCCTATGTCATCGGCGCCGAGCGCCCTGATTGGTGGTGCGTCGCGACCCAACTTAGTTGAGGCGCGACACCACGTAATCGGCCAGATCGCGCAGCATGGTGCGGATCTCACGGTCGGGCAGTGCTTCCAACGCTGCCTTGGCCTTGGCCGCCCAGCCGTTGGCGTCGTCGCGCGTGGCGTCCAGCGTGCCATATTTGGCCATCAGCGCCATCGCGTGTTCCAGATCGCCCTCTTCCTGGCGGCCTTTTTCGATGGTGCGTTCCCAGAACGTGCGTTCTTCGGGGGTGGCCTGAGCCACGGCCTTGATCACCGGCAGGGTCAGCTTGCGTTCGCGGAAATCGTCGCCGACGTTTTTACCGGTGGCCTTGCTGTCGCCTTGATAATCCAGCAGGTCATCCGCGATCTGGAACGCGATGCCAAGCGCGTCGCCATAGTCATAAAGCGCCTGCACCTGCTCGTCGCCTGCATCCGCAATCACGCCGCCCACCTGAGTTGCAGCTGAAAACAGCGCTGCCGTCTTGCCGCGTACAACCTGCAAATAAATGCTCTCATCCGTCTTCAGATCGGTTGCGGCGGTCATCTGCAGCACTTCGCCTTCGGCAATCGTGGCCGAGGCGTTGGCAAGGATGTCCAGAACCTGCAGCGAACCGGTTTCCACCATCAGCTGGAAGCTGCGCGAAAACAGGTAGTCGCCCACCAGAACAGAGCTTTTGTTGTCCCACAGCAGGTTGGCCGTGGGGCGGCCCCGGCGCTGCGCGCTTTCGTCCACTACGTCATCGTGCAGCAGGGTAGCGGTGTGGATGAACTCCACAGTTGCCGCCAGACGCAGATGATGCTCACCCTGATATCCGCACAGACGCGCCGCTGCGAGCGTCAGCATTGGACGCAGGCGTTTGCCACCGGCGCTGACCAGGTGTGCCGTCACTTCGGGGATGCGGGGGGCGTGTTCCGACGCCATCCGGGTCTGGATCAACTCGTTGACCGCAGCCATTTCATCGGCCAGCGTCGCGGCCAATCTCTCATGAGGTTTCGAGACGGTGCTGATATTCATCACACTCCTGCTACAAGGCTCGACATATGCCCCACCTTGCCCTTACATCCGACGTCATGAAGGAACTATTGCGCAGTACCGATCCGACCATCATGGCCTTTGCCTCCGCCCTTCTTGAGGGCGAGGATATAGACTGCTTTCAGATGGACGTAAATATGAGCATCCTCGAAGGAGGCATCGGAATCTTCCCGCGCCGCATGATGGTGCGCGAAGAAGACTATGACGCGGCGGTGCGGGTGATGCGCGACAACGAAATTCCCTTGGGCAAATAGGCCCGTGTTTTCCGACGATCAGCTGACGCAGAATGCCTTTCTGGGCGGGCGATTGAACCTGTTGCAACCTCGCGACGGGTATCGCGCTGGTGTTGATCCGGTTCTGCTCGCATCGGTCGTGCCTGCGCGTACAGGTCAATCGGTATTGGAACTGGGATGCGGGGCTGGGGCCGCCATTTTGTCGCTGCTGACGCGGGTCGCGGGGATGCAGGGGCACGGGGTGGAGTTGCAGCCGGATTACGCTGATTTGGCGCGTCGGAATGCGGTCCAAAACAACCTGCCGCTTGACGTTACCTGTGCGGACCTGAGCGCACTGCCGGATGAAGTGCGCCAGAAGCGGTTCCACCATGTCATCGCCAATCCTCCCTATTATCGCAGCGGAGCGCATAGTCAGGCGCGCGATATGGGGCGCAGTGTTGCCCTGGGTGGGGACACGCCGCTTGCCACATGGGTCGAGGTGGCGGCGCGTCGCTTGCTGCCCAAGGGGTATCTGCACGTCATTCAGCGCACCGACCGCCTGCCTGAGTTGATCACTGCGTGTGAGGGGCGATTGGGCGCGCTCGAAGTGCTGCCGTTGGCCGCCCGCCCGGGCCGGGCGCCCGATCTGGTGATTCTCCGCGCGCGGAAAGAGGGAAAATCCCCGTTTCGACTGCATGCGCCACAGATTCTGCACCAAGGCGACCGTCATACGGCTGACGTGGAAAGCTATGTTGCGGAAATCCGGTCGGTTTTGCGGGATGGGGCAGCTCTGAAGTGGCCTGACGTTAGGTAAGCGGTTATCAGCCCATATGTCAGATTGATGACAGTTTCATGCACCTGCAGCGTGACAGAGCGATTTTCTTGTGCTCAACTCGTCCGGCATACAATTGAGAAGGAGGATTGCCATGAGCCTGAGCTCGCACCTGACGGAGCTGAAAAAGAAGCACGAGCATCTCAGTCTTGAAGTGGAAGAGGCACAGCGATCACCCGGTATCGACGGGCTGCATCTGGCAAATCTGAAAAAACAAAAACTCAAACTAAAGGAAGAGATCGAGCGCCTGTCAGCCTAACCTGACATGCTGCTGCGGGCTGCAATCACTGCGCCGCCCGTGATCAACAAGGCCGCGATCGCCAAAGCCCAAGTGGGTGCGGCGATCCCGGCCACCACCAAAACAAGGGTCGACAACAGGGGCGCCGCATAGGAGCTGGTGCCGAGCATCTGAATGTCCCCACGCTTTACCCCGATGTCCCAGACATAAAACGCCAGCCCGACGGGGCCCAGGCCCAAGCCAAGCGTCGAGGCCCAGCCCCAGGTGCCCTGCGGCCAGATCGTCTCTTCAACCGCGAAATGCAGCCCCCATGATGCGACGGCCGTCGCGACGCAGAACACCGCGACCGAGCTGGTCGGCACCTCGCCCATCCGACGAGACAGGACAGAGTAGCCTGACCATGTCAGGGCGCACAGCAGCGCCAGCAGGTAGCCGGCGAGATATTCGGCCTGAAACCCGCCACTTCCGCCGCCAAGGATGATAAGTGCCGCGCCGGAAAAGCCGAAACAGGCCCCGATCAGATGGCCCAGCTTCAAGTGTTCGCCCGGTAAAAGGCCCGAGAACAGCACGATCAGCAGGGGCCACAAATAGGCGATCAACCCGGCCTCTGCCGCAGGCGCCAGCCTGAGGGCCGAGAAATAGAGCGCGTGATAGCCAAAGAGACCGATGGTGCCGAAGACGTAAACCTTGGCCGGGACCGCGCGCAGTTGCCCAAGGCCGCCGTTGGCGGCGGTCCAGATCAGCCCCAGCGTGCCCCCGATGGTAAAGCAGATCGCGTTCAGCAGCAGCGGTGGTGTCGGTTCGGAGCCGACTGTCAACAGCGCCAGCAGCGCCCACAAAAGGACAGCGATAAAGCCGATGGCGGTGGCTTGGGATTTGCTCATGGTGGGCGAACGTCCTCGACCGGAATAATGTCAAACTCGTCCGAGATATGCGCGGTTTTGTCAATCTCGCTCACAAACCAATCGCGGAACGCCTTGACCTGCGGCCTCTCTTCGACGCCGGGCAGGCACAGGAACCGAAAGCGCCCCGTGCTTTCAATGGCAGTCTTGAAGGGCGCCACCAGCCGACCCTCTTGCAGATCCTTGATGATCATCGCCCGCCGCCCAAGAACTGCGCCAACCCCTGCCACAGCCGCATCCACGGCGTGATCGGCGTTGGAAAAATGAGTTCCGTGTTCAGGGTTGTACTGCACGCCGACTGCACGAAACCAAGTGGCCCAGTCACAAGGTGGACGCAGAAAGGCGATGGAATCGTCAAAGATCAACGGGGCCTTTGTCAGGCTTTCGGGGGTTGGAAACTGCTCGGCCACTTCGGGGGACATCACCGGGGTCAACCATTCCTTGCGGACCTGAACCGAATACAACCCCTCGTCCGGGCCATAACCAAACCGGATCGCCACATCCACGTCATCGCGTCGCAGATCGACCATACGCAGAGTGGCGGAAAAGCTGAGGTCGATGTCAGGATGCTGCCGGGCAAAGTCATAAAGCCGGGGCGCAAGCCATTTGGCGGTCAACGCAGGCCCCGCGGTAACTGTCAGTGAGGTGTTGTCCTGCAACCTGCGCGCGGCGCGCCACGCCTCGGTCAACGTCTGAAAGCCATCCGCCGCACCCGGTGCCAGTGCCCGACCGGCCTCGGTCAGCTCCACTGCGCGGTTCAGGCGCTTGAACAATGGTTGGCCCAGGTGTTCTTCCAGCGACTTGATTTGAAAAGACAGCGCGGCAGGCGTGACGTTCAGCTCTTTCGCTGCGTGGGCAAAAGACATGTGACGGGCTGCGGCGTCAAAGGCGCGCAAAGCTGTCAAAGGGGGGAGGCGGTCGCTCATATTCGGATCAATTATTCTTAACTGAAGGCAGTAAAAGTCTCGTTTGTGCCTTTTCATTTGGTGGCACATATTGGGTTCAAGTCAAGGCAAACTGATCTGAGAAAGGGCAAAGAGATGATCGAGATGACGACAAACCCCGCCGCCCAACGTGCATTCCAGCGCGCACATGCAGAGCGGTCCAAAGCTATCAAGTCGGTATTCAACTGGCTGTTCGGTTCCCGCTGAACGCAGCGCGCGCGTTCTTACGGGATATGAAAAGGGCCGGTCCTGATGGGCCGGCCCTTGCTGTTTGTCCGTCGCTAAAGCTTAGACGAAAAACTGTGCGCCGTTGGCCGAGATGGTCGAGCCGTTTACGAAACCCGCGTCGTCTGCAACCAGGAACGACACACAGCGAGCGATCTCTTCCGGCTCACCCAGACGACCTGCCGGGATTTGTGCGATGATCGATTCGCGGACCTTTTCCGGAACTGCCATAACCATGTCGGTGCCGATGTAGCCGGGGCAGATGGCGTTGGCGGTGATGCCTGCGCGCGCGCCTTCCTGGGCCAGCGATTTGACGATGCCCAGATCGCCCGCTTTGGTCGCGGCATAGTTCACCTGAGCGAACTGACCTTTCTGACCGTTGATCGAGCTGATGACGACGATGCGGCCGAACTTGCGCTCGCGCATGCCGGGCCAGATCGGGTGCACGGTGTTGAACACGCCGGTCAGGTTGGTGTCGATCACCTGGTGCCACTGCTCGGGAGTCATCTTGTGGAACGGTGCGTCGCGGGTGATGCCAGCGTTGGCGACCACGATGTCGATCGGGCCCACTTCGGCTTCGACCTTGGCGATGCCTGCAGCCGATTCCTCGTAGCTGGCAACGTTCCACTTGTAGGTGGCGATGCCGGTTTCTTCGGTGAACTGTGCGGCGGCTTCGTCGTTACCTGCGTAGGTCGCAGCAACGTTGTAGCCGTCTGCTTTCAGAGCCTTGGAAATTGCCGCGCCGATGCCGCGCGAGCCACCGGTGACGAGTGCTGTTCTTGCCATTGAGGAATCCTCCAATTGAATTTGGCGTTGTAATGCTGTTACCCATTACGATCAGGATGCGCAATATTCTTTCGTGATGAAACTTTCATGACGAGTGGAGAATTTTGTCGCATCCAGGTTAAGGGGTTGATGTTAAAAGAAAAGGGCGCCGCAATGGGCGCCCTTCTTATGTTAGATGCACCAGCGCTTAGTCGCGCTCCACACACAGGGCCACGCCCATGCCGCCACCAATGCAGAGAGTGGCGAGACCTTTCTTGGCGTCGCGGCGCTTCATCTCGAACAGCAGAGTGTTCAGAACGCGGCAGCCCGAGGCACCGATGGGGTGGCCGATGGCGATGGCGCCGCCGTTCACGTTCACGATCGACGGGTCCCAGCCCATGTCCTTGTTCACAGCACAGGCCTGTGCGGCAAAGGCTTCGTTGGCTTCGACCAGGTCCAGGTCTTCTGGCTTCCAACCCGCTTTTTCCAGAGCTTTGCGCGAGGCATAGATCGGGCCAACGCCCATGATCTGCGGGTCCAGACCGGCAGTGGCGTAGGACACGATGCGGGCCAGCGGCTCGATCCCGCGCTTTTCAGCATTCTGGGCCGACATCAGCAGGGTCGCTGCCGCACCGTCGTTCAGGCCAGAGGCGTTTGCCGCGGTGACCGAACCGTCCTTGGTGAAGGCCGGGCGCAGTTTGGCCATGGCTTCCATGGTGGCGCCGTGACGGATGTATTCGTCCTTGTCCATCACGATGTCGCCCTTGCGGGTCTTGATGGTGAAGGGGGTGATTTCGTCAGCAAACTTGCCTGCCTTTTGGGCGGCTTCGGCCTTGTTCTGCGAGGCAACGGCGAACTCGTCCTGCTGCTCGCGCGAGATCTGCCATTTCTCGGCCACGTTCTCGGCGGTTTGCCCCATGTGATAACCGTTGAAGGCATCCCACAGACCGTCGCGGATCATGGTGTCGATGTATTTCATGTCACCCATCTTGTGGCCGGCGCGCAGAGTTGCGGCGTGGGGCGACAGGGTCATGTTTTCCTGACCACCGGCGGCAACGATGTCCGCATCACCCAATTGGATGTGCTGAGCGCCCAGGGCAACGGCGCGCAGGCCCGAGCCACACACCTGGTTGATGCCCCATGCGGCACTTTCCTGCGGCAAACCTGCGTTGATGTGCGCTTGACGGGCAGGGTTCTGACCTTGGGCTGCTGTCAGGACCTGACCCAGGATGGTCTCGCTGACCTCGCCTTTTTCGATACCGGCGCGCTCGACGACGGCCTCCAGAACTGCGGCACCCAAGTCATGTGCGGGTGTGTTCGCGAACGAACCGCCAAAGCTGCCAACACCGGTCCGTGCTGCCGAAGCGATTACTACGTTGGTCATGTGATCCAATCCTTTGCCGTCATATCTCTCGAGAAATGTGACGGCTCAGGACATCAGAGTCGACCCCATAGAAGCACCGCGCATCTCTCGCTCTCGCAAAGCTGACATAACGGAATGCTGCAGTTGCAGCAACAGACAGCTTGTCTCATGTGTCGCGTGAGAGGACGTTAGCGCAATTTTTGAACTCAGGCCGTTGATCTTTCTTGCTCTGGTTGAGCCCAATCCGGTTTCACAGTTGGCGCACCAAACAGAAAGCCCTGCAAACAGTCGACGCCGTGCGCGACCAGAAACTCGGCCTCTTGAACCGTTTCCACCGATTCGGCGATCGTGAACATGTCGAACTCGCGCGCTATGGCGATCAGGGCGCGGACCACGGCCTGATTGTCGGGGTTCTGGTCAATCCCACGAATGAACTGACCGTCGATCTTTGCAGCATCAAAAAAGAATTCCCGGAACAGCCGCATCGCGATGTTTCCGGCGCCAAAGTCATCCAGAGCAAAGGCGATCCCGTGTTCCTGCAACTGATCCATGAAATCGATCACCAATTCAGGAACCGTCATGACCGAGGTTTCGTTGATCTCCAGGATGAGTCTTTCACCCAAAGTCGGATCCTTTTTCAGGAATCGATGCAAGATTTGCGTCCATTTCTTGAACCCGATGGAGCGGGCCGACATGTTGATCGACAATCGGATCGCTGGGTTTCGAACCAGGGTTCGCAACCCGATTTGCAGCGCGTTGCAATCCAACTCGCGCCCGATTTCGGTGTTTTCGACCGCCGGCATAAAGTCACGCGCGGGAATCACGCGCCCTGTTTCGTCCAGGACCCTAATGAAGCCTTCGTAAAAGGCGCGCTGATGAGGTGGTTGGGCCTGCATCACAGGCTGAAACGCCAGCATGCATTGATTGTGTTTGACGGCCTCGGTCGCCATCTGAACCGCCGAGCGGTCCCTTTTCCGGACAGCAGCGTCCAGAGGGTTGTCGACCTGCGCTTGGGCACCGGCCATCATCTTTCGGCGTTGCAGCATTTTTGTCCCCTTGTCGCCGGGTGCGGATGAACGGGACAAGACTTCGCCAAATTCGTGAAGCATCGGTTAAATGGGCAATTTGAGGAAACTTCTCACGGCTCGGTTCTACGCGGTGGACTGTCGCCAAAATCCTACACGTCACAGCACGTCAAATTGTAATTCGTGCCAAATTTCAAGGCTTTGCAAATTCTCTGAAAGACGCGTGGGTTTTGACGCCTCAGCAGTGAATACAGGCTGTGACAGTTCAATTCAATTTGGCAATAAAGGTTGCCGCCCTTGATACGGAACCGTCTGACACCAAGCTGCCACTATTGCGTGAAGCCGGGCGACCCGCGGTCCTGAGGTTTGCGTGCCAGATGCTTGGCCTTGATGGCTTCCGAGGTGTCGCGGCTTCCATCGTGGCTGTAGCCCGGCGGTCCAAAGGCATAGCTCAAGCGCTGGCGCAGTGTCAGGCCGGGCTGGATCACATCTTGGAAAATGCCGATCCATTCATGAAAGGCAACCCTCAGCGGGTTAAAGCTGCCTAGGTTGTGCACCAGGCCATAATCCACCTTTTCGTTGTCCTGTTCCGGCACAAATGTGCCGAACATCTTGTCCCAGATGATGAAGACCCCGGCATAGTTGCAATCCAGGTAGCGGGGGTTGCGGCCATGATGGACGCGGTGGTGGCTGGGCGTGTTCATGATGGCTTCGAACCAGCGGGGCATCTTGCCGATGGCTTCGGTGTGAATCCAGAACTGATAAATCAGGTTCAGACCGCCGCAGAACAGCACAATCGCCGGATGGAACCCCAAAAGGATCAGGGGCGCCCGCACGATCATCATGAAGGTGAAGGTCCCGGTCCATGTTTGCCGCAGCGCCGTGGTCAGGTTGTAGTGCTGGCTGGAATGGTGGTTCACATGGCTGGCCCAGACCCAGCGGATGCGATGGCCGAAACGATGCACCCAGTAATACCGCAGATCGTCCAGCACAAAGCACAAGATGAAGACGCCAACGGACGTTCCCAGATCCAATGGCGTTATGGTCCACAGAACCATGAAGAACCCATAGGCGATGAACCCCAACAGCAGACCAGACGCCACGCTGCCCGCCCCCATGATCAGCGAGGTCACGGCGTCACGTGTCTCGTACCTGCCGCCTTTGCCCTTGACCGCGATCCAGATGAACTCGGCCAGAATGGCAGCGACAAAGAAAGGTACCGCCAGTTGGGTTGGGTCCGGAAAAGAAAGAGTGTCTGTCATGTCGCCTGTATCGTGTTGCGCCACAGCTGGCGTTCTTCGGGGGCCAACGCCACGCGGACGCTGGGGGCCGTGAAATCATGGAACTTGAAACGCAGGCCGCGGGCCGTGTCATCCAGCTCGACCTGGGTCAGGTGGCGCGCCACGGTGTCCGCCCCAAAGGACCAGATGAGGCCCATCCCGGCCGAGGTCGACACCAACGCCGCATGCCCATCCTTGGCTGCGATCACGCCTGTGACCTGATCGTCGGGGAAATGCCTGACCCAAGCCACTCGCGCGCTTTCTGGCGTCAAATACGCACGCTTGGACCGGCCGCTGAGATGCAGCAAGACCGCGATGGATGCGATGCCGACGACCACAAGGATCAGCAGAATATCAAGTGGCATGGGTCCTCCCTCGCACCAAAATGTGCGCAAGCTGGAGGGCGCTGTCAAAGGTGGCGTCGCGTCAGCCGGGTTGCAGCTGCTCCAGAACCATGGGCTGCACCACACGTTCGACAAAAGGCACTAACCCCGCAGAACCGGATCTGCGATCCTTGAGGTGGATGGACACGTCCGGACGTCGGCTGGCGATCACACCGATCAACGCGCCGCGAATGGAATCGTCCAATCCTGCGCCCATGACGACGCAGGTGATCCGAGGTTCGGCATCAAGCTGGTGAATGACTTCGGCCTGATCATGGGCCCCCAGCCATTCGATGGGCAGGTGTTGCAGTTGTTGGGCGACGTTGCCAATCACCTGAGGCAGCCGACCAATCAGAAGTACCACGGGTTTCATGGCTCTCTCCTTTGTGTTGTCCGCGTCCCATGACCCTTGCAAGGCAAAGATCATGGCTCAGTGTATCACAAGGAGGGGCGCAAATGCTCAGTTGATGGTGTACGTTCCGCCAGACTTGCCTTTGCCCTTGTCGCGGGTGAACCGGGTGGAGGTGCCGTCGATCTCGACAAGCTGGCAGTTGGTGCCCAATTCCTGACCGCCAATCTTGCCGTTCCGGCACCAGTAACGGCCGTTCCATTTCCACGCGCCGACATATGCTTTGCCGTTGAAGTTGCCGGATTGGGTGCCGTCCGATTTGATGATGGTCCAGTTCCCGTTCGCATCCGTCAGTTTGCGATCCACGATCTGGGATCTGAATTGCTTTTCTTTCTTTATCGGCTTGAATTCCGCGGCTGCCAGGGTCGGCGAGGCAAGTGCAATTGTGGTCAGTGTCGCGATGGAAAAATGTCGCATCAAGCTATCCTTTCGAAAATGTGTCGGCGCCCGAAATGGCATGGGCGCCGACAACATCATACACGGAATGCTCGCGTTCTTCTAAAGGATTTGCTGATTAGTTCAGCAAGGCAGTGATGATCGCCTTGGCGCTGTCCGAATTCCACTCGGCATCGCCCAGCATACGCGCGATTTCCTGACCTTCGGGGTTCAGGAGCACCGTCACGGGCAAACCCAACACCCGCATTTCGCGCGACAGGGTCATCCCCAGATCCTGATGACGTGGCAGGTTGGTGACCTCGATATCGTCAAAGAACTTTTGAATCCCGGCCGGAGAGTTGCGCCCCGTGGCAATGGTCAGCACTTCAAAGTCATCACCGCCAAATTCGGCCTGCAACTCCGAGAACTGCGGCATTTCCTTGCGGCAGGGGGCACACCATGTGGCCCAAAAGTTCACCAGCACATATTTGCCCTTGTAGTCGGCCAGCGTTTTTTGGCCTCCGTCGTCTTCAAGGTCAAAGGCTTTGTCCGAGACGGGCAGGGGATTGGGCAGGATGACGAGCTTTTTCATGCTCCCTTCGCGCAAGGCCTCAAGCGCGGGCCGATCCAGATCGGCGGCGATGACGCCGGATGGATTTGCGCCCACGGCAAGGGCGGTATAGACGAGGGCCAGCAACAGTTTCTTCATATCCCCTCCGAAGGGTTTCCAGATGACCGACAAGACCTCGAACCAGATGTGGGGCGGCCGCTTTGCCGCCGGACCGGACGCGATCATGGAGGCGATCAACGCCTCGATCGGGTACGATCAGCGGATGGCAGCCCAAGACATTGCTGGCTCGCGGGCCCACGCGGCGATGTTGGCCGCAACAGGCGTGATAACGGATAGTGATGCCGAGGCCATTCGTGAAGGGCTGCTCACCGTATTGTCAGAGATCGAGGGCGGGACATTTGCATTTTCGACCGCGCTGGAAGACATCCACATGAACGTCGAGGCGCGACTGAAAGAGGTGATCGGCGAGCCTGCAGGCCGTTTGCACACTGGCCGCAGCCGAAATGACCAGGTTGCGACGGATTTCAAACTCTGGGTTCGCGACCAGTTAGACGCCGCCGAAACCGGCCTCTTGGCCCTGATCCGCGCGCTTTTGGCGCAGGCCGAGGCGGGGGCTGATTGGGTGATGCCCGGCTTCACACACCTGCAAACCGCGCAGCCTGTCACATGGGGCCACCACATGATGGCCTATGTCGAGATGTTTGGCCGTGATCTGTCCCGGGTGCGCGATGCACGCGCCCGGATGAACGAATCGCCCTTGGGTGCGGCGGCGCTGGCGGGCACCTCCTTCCCCATCGACCGGCATATGACCGCCGAGGCGCTGGGCTTTGACCGCCCCGCCGCCAACTCGCTGGACGCCGTATCTGACCGTGACTTCGCGCTCGAGTTCCTGTCGACCGCTTCGATCTGCGCGGTGCACCTCAGCCGCTTTGCCGAAGAGCTGGTGATCTGGTCCTCTGCCCAGTTCCGGTTCGTTACCCTGTCGGATCGCTTTTCGACCGGATCGTCGATCATGCCGCAAAAGAAGAACCCCGACGCGGCGGAACTGATCCGCGCCAAGGTGGGCCGCATCTATGGCGCCAACACTGCGCTGATGATAGTGATGAAAGGGCTTCCGCTGGCCTATTCCAAGGACATGCAGGAAGATAAGGAGCAGGTCTTTGACGCTGCCGACAACTGGATGCTGGCGCTGGCGGCGATGGAAGGCATGGTCAAGGACATGACCGCCAACCGCGAGAGCCTGGCCGCCGCTGCAGGCTCGGGCTTTTCGACAGCGACCGATCTGGCCGACTGGCTGGTTCGTGTTCTGGGGCTGCCGTTCCGCGATGCTCACCACGTCACCGGATCGCTGGTGGCCATGGCCGAATCCAAGGGCTGCGACCTGCCGGATTTGACCCTGGAAGACATGCAATCCGTGCATGCCGAGATTACCGAGGACGTATTTGGTGTTCTTGGTGTCGACAATTCGGTAAACTCGCGCATGTCGTATGGTGGCACCGCGCCGAAACAGGTGCGCGCCCAGATTGAACGTTGGAAAGCGACCCTGTCATGACCTTGATCCGCACCTCACTTTTCCTTGCCTGCCTTGCAGTTCTGGCGAGTTGCGGTGCGGATGGCGAGCCCGTGCAACCATCCCTCAATGCCCATGTCGGCGTTGGGGGCAGCAGCAGCTATGTCGGAGGCAGCGTTGGTCTGCATCGTGGCCCGTTCAACCTGTACTTGGGTTTCTAAGTGAAACACCTGAAAGTTCCGGCTCTCGTCCTGTCATTTGTTCTTGTGTCAGCCTGTGACCAAAGCCGCAGCAACAACGTGCAATCGACATCCGATCCCGCCAAATCAGGTATCTCTGTATCTGGCAGCGCCCGAATTGGCGTTTCGCATTCCTTCTGAGCACGTCAAAGGTATCTCGAAACAACACGGAACGAATTGCAGGGAAATCAATTGATCCCGTGGCCGCTTTCGGTTTAAGCGCGATCCCATGGATCACTTTCTCTACCGCGACGGCGCGCTCTACGCCGAGGATGTTCCGGTTTCCGAAATCGCCGCCAGCGTCGGGACCCCGTTCTATGTCTATTCGACGGCTACCCTGCTGCGTCATTTCCAGCTGTTCGATGATGCGCTGGAGGGAACAGAGCATCTTGTCTGTTACGCGATGAAGGCCGCCAGCAACCAGGCGATCCTCCGCACGCTGGCGCAAGCTGGAGCAGGGATGGATGTGGTGTCCGAGGGCGAATACCGCCGCGCCCGCGCCGCAGGCGTGCCGGGCGAAAAGATCGTCTTTTCGGGCGTCGGCAAAACGGCGCAGGAGATCCGCACCGCCTTGAGCGAGGGCATCCGCCAGTTCAACGTCGAATCTGAGCCCGAGATGGAAGTGATCAACGCCGTTGCGCTGGATCTGGGCGTCGTGGCCCCGATCACCGTGCGGGTGAACCCGGACGTTGACGCCAAAACCCATGCCAAGATTGCAACCGGCAAGTCCGAGAACAAGTTCGGCATCCCGATCTCGCGCGCGTCCGAGGTTTATGCCCATGCCGCCTCACTGCCGGGGCTTGAGGTGATTGGCATTGACGTCCACATTGGCTCGCAGCTGACCGAGTTGGAGCCGTTCAAGCTGGCGTACGAGAAAGTGGCCGAACTGACCGAACAGCTGCGCAGCGAGGGGCACAACATTCGTCGACTCGATCTGGGGGGCGGTTTGGGCATCCCCTACACCCGCTCGAACGAGGCGCCGCCGCTGCCGGTGGAATACGGCAAGTTGATCAAGGATACCTTGGGCCATCTGGGCTGCGAGATCGAGATTGAACCGGGCCGCCTGATTGCGGGCAACGCCGGTTTGCTGGTGTCGGACGTGATTTATGTGAAGTCGGGCGAGGGCCGTGACTTTCTGATCGTGGACGCGGCCATGAACGACCTGATCCGCCCCGCCATGTATGAGGCGCACCATGACATCGTGGCGGTCAAGGAACCCGCGCCGGGAACCGAGATGCAGCCCTATGACATCGTCGGCCCTGTTTGCGAATCCGGTGATACATTCGCCAAGCAGCGCAACATGCCGCCGCTCAAATCGGGCGATCTGATCGCGTTTCGCAGTGCCGGAGCTTATGGCGCGGTGATGTCCAGCGAATACAACACCCGCCCTCTGATTCCGGAAGTTTTGGTGAATGGTGATCAATTCGCGGTTATTCGCCCACGTCCAACCTTTGACGAAATCATAAACCGCGATACCATACCTGAGTGGCTCTGACGCAAACCTGCGCGGGCCGTTAGGAGTGATCTGTTGACCGCCAAACCGCCCGTGCATCTGCCTATCCCGCGTTTGTCCCTGCTGGCAACGCATATGGGCATGATTGCCGAACAGGTTCTGCGGGCGTTCTGGCCGCTCTTTTCCATAATCATGACTGCACTGGCGGCCCTCTTGCTGGGTCTGCACGATATGGTCGCGGTCGAAAGTGTCTGGACGGCGGCCCTTGTCACGGGAACCGCCGCTTTGGTCGCCTTGGTCTGGGGCGCACGCCGGTTCCAGTGGCCATCGCGACAGGACGCTTTGGCGCGCCTTGATGCCTCGCTGCCGGGGCGACCCATTCAGGCGCTGACGGATGCGCAGACAATCGGTGCCTCTGACCCTGCCTCGGTGGCGTTGTGGCAAGCGCATCAGAAACGCATGTCCGACCGTGCGGCTCAGGCCGAGCCGGTGAAACCGAACCTAAGGTTGGCCGACCGCGATCCTTTTGCATTGCGTTATGCTGCTTTGCTGTTGGTGACGGTGGGGGCGCTCTTTGGCTCGATCTGGCATGTGAAATCGGTGACCGAATTGACGCCGGGTGGCGACGCCTTGGCCAATGGCCCTTCGTGGGAAGGGTGGGTCGAACCGCCGCGCTACACGGGTCTGCCGTCGCTTTACCTGAATGATCTGGACCAAGAGACGCTGCAAGTTCCAGAAGGCAGCCGGATCACCCTGCGCTTTTATGGCGAGGTCGGCGCGCTTGGGCTGACAGAGACGGTGACCGGCACCCCGGTCGCGGACGAAACCCAGGCGGAAACCCAAGCAACGTCCCACGACCTGATCGTTGCCCAATCCGGTTCTGTGCAGATCGACGGCCCTGGCGGCAAAGCCTGGACGGTCGATATCGTCCGTGATGAGGCCCCGCAAATATCGGTGGCGGGCGTGATCGAGGCGCAAGCAGGTGGTCAAATGAGCCTGCCGTTTACGGCAAGCGATGATTACGGCGTGACCTCGGGCACGGCGCGCATCGAGCTGGATCTGGCAGGTGTAGACCGCCGCTATGGCTTGACCGCAGACCCTGAACCGCGTGAGGCGTTGGTTGTGGATCTGCCCATGCCCATTGCGGGCGATAGGCGCATGTTCACCGAGGACTTCATCGAAGACTTTTCGACCCATCCCTGGTCCAACTTGCCGGTGAAGATCACGTTGATGGCCGATGATGCCAAGGGCAACATGGGCGAGGCAATGCCCTATGGGGCGTCACTGCCGGGACGGCGTTTCTTTGATCCGTTGGCGGCGGCAATCATCGAACAGCGTCGCGATCTGCTTTGGACCCGCGACAACGCCAAACGCGTCTCGCAGATCATACGCGCCATCTCGCACCGGCCCCAGGATGTGTTCCGCTCGGAAACCGTCTATCTCCGACTGCGGTTCACCTTGCGGCGACTCGAGACGTTCACCGAGTTTGGCCTGCGCCCCGAACAGCGTGATGAGATCGCGCAATCCCTGTGGGACGTGGCCGTGATGATCGAGGACGGCACCCTTGGTGATGCATTGGAGCGTCTGCGCGAGGCCCGTGAGCGGCTGGCCGAAGCGATGAAGAACGGCGCCTCGGATCAGGAAATTGCCGAATTGATGCAAGAGCTGCGCGACGCGACCGAGGACTACCTGCGGCAGCTCCAACGCCAGGCTCAAAACGAAGGGCAGCAAAGCCAGCAAGGTCAGCAGCAGTCCGAAAATCAGATGACGATGAATCAGGACGACCTGCAGCGCATGATGGACCGGATCCAGGAGCTGATGGAGCAGGGCCGCATGGCCGAGGCCGAACAGGCCCTGCGTGAGTTCCAAGAGATGATGGAAAACATGCAGATGGCCCAGGGCCAACAGGGTCAGGGCCAGTCCGAGGGACAGCAAGCGATGGAAGGCTTGGCTGAAACCCTTCGCAATCAGCAGGGGCTCAGCGATCAGGCTTTCCGCGACTTGCAGGAGCAGTTCAATCAGGGCGGTCAGACCGGTCAGAGCCAACAGAACGAAGGTCGCAATGGCGGGCAAGGTCGCGGCCAAAGCCATGAAGGCCAGCAGGGTCAGGGCCAAGGCAGTGGTGACCGGCAAGCGCAACAGGGACAACCTGGTGCTGGAGACCAAGGCACGCTGGCAGATCGCCAGCAAGCGCTGCGCGAAGAGCTGCGGCGCCAGCAACAAAACCTGCCGGGCGCAGGCACACCCGAAGGTGACGCTGCGCGCGAGTCATTGGGTCGTGCGGGCGAGGCGATGGAAAACGCCGAAGATGCTTTGCGCCAGAACGACATGGCCGAAGCCATCGACCAACAGTCCGAAGCGATGGAGGCCCTGCGCGAGGGCATGCGTTCGCTGGGAGAGGCCATGGCGCAACAGAACCAATCGCAACCGGGGCAGGGAAGTGAAGAGGGCGACATGCGCGCCCAGAACCGTGATCCCCTGGGCCGTCAGCAGGGTTCGACCGGTTCGATCTCCAGCGACGAGAACCTGTTGCAAGGTGACGATGTTTATCGCCGTGCGCGCGAGCTGTTGGACGAAATCCGCCGCCGCGCGGGCGAAGGGGAACGGCCCGAGGCTGAACTGGAATACCTCAAACGTCTGCTCGAGCGGTTTTAGACCGAAACTATTACTGGGCTGCCAAACCCGTGACTTGCGCGTCCAGCCACACCCGCGCCTGATCCACCAGAGCGACATAGGCGCTTAGCATCGGATCTGCTTGCGGAACGCTTTGGGCAATCTGCGGCGCGTTCACATAGATCAACGCCAGCAAGGCTCCGAACAGGATCGCAACAGTTAACCCACGCATGAAACCGCCTTTGCGCTTTCGCTTGGCTGGTCCAGGTGCCACTGCGGTTGTGGCGCTTTCTGTATGATCTCCACCGCTGCGAAGGGTCGAATTGATCTCTTCGATGTCCGGCAGCAAGCCGCGGCGCGAAGACCCGTCCGTCGGGGTGTCGGTCTTGGTCGGATCCTCGCCCTTCATGACGGCCATGCGGTCCCGAGCCTCTTTGGCGCGCCGCGTGGATTCATCTCCGGGCAGGTCATCCAGGCCAAGATCGGGCTGGCTTTCCAAACCTTCAGCGTCCCCGGCGCGAAGTTCCGCCTCGCGGGCGGCCTCTTCCTTCAGGATGCTGGCAACCGCCGGATCGACACCGCGTCCTTGCGGTTCAACCATCTCTGGCGACGATGTGTCCTCATCGAAGACCTCATCCTGTTCGTCGTCATAGACCTCTTGGGTGTACTCCGGTTCAGGCTCTGGGTCAGGCTGCGGCTCGGGCTCTGGTTCGGGGCGCTCCTGCCCGGTCAGCGCTGCGCGCAGATCATCAGGCTCGGGGTCGGGGATCTGTTGTTCGGGCTCGGCCTCATGCACAGCTTCTGCGTCGGGGTGCGCCTGAAACCAGGTGTCACCGCAGTTCGAACACTGCACATCACGCCCTTCCGCAGGGATCACCTCGGCGGGCACCTCGTATTGGGCACCGCAGTTCGGACATGTAAGACGCATGCTGCCTCCCGGACCATGGCTGGTCTGTCGTTATTTTTGAAGCGATCATATGTCGTTAAGCTGTTTTCGGAAAGGGCGTTCTGTTCAGATGAAATCAAGTGTCACCTTGCGGACTCGGTTGGGGGCATTGAAACTGCTCGGCGGCTGGGGCACAAGAACGCACATAAGCGTCAGGGGGCAGATTTGATCGAGCTGGATAATGTCGGCTACAGCTATGGCGGCGGCGAGTTGCTGGGCGATGTCTCGGTTCAATTGGCGCCGGGGTCGTTCCATTTCCTGACCGGCCCATCGGGAGCGGGAAAAACCACCCTTCTCAAGCTGTGTTATGGCGCGCTGCAACCCACTGCGGGGCAGGTGCGCGTCTTTGACGAGGACATGCGCAAGCTGGATCGCGATCAGATGGCCCTCATGCGCCGTCGGATCGGCGTAGTGCATCAGGATTGCCGCTTTCTGGATCACCTGCCGCTGAGCGAAAACATCGCGCTTCCGCTTCTGGTGTCAGGTAAGGACCTGAACGGCGAAGAAGAAAACCTGCGGGAATTGATGAAATGGGTGGGGCTGGCCCCGCGCGCCGATGCCCTGCCGCCCGAGCTGTCGGGTGGGGAGCGCCAGCGCGCTGCGCTGGCACGTGCCGTGATCATGTCGCCCGACGTGGTGATCGCAGACGAGCCCACCGGCAATGTCGATTGGGAGATGTCGCAGCGGTTGCTGCAGCTGCTGGTCGAATTGAACCGCATGGGCAAGACGGTGCTGATCGCCAGCCATGATCTGGGTTTGATCCGTGCCGCCAAAAGCCAGGTGCAGGCCAGGGTGTTGCGGATCTCGAACCGCCGCCTGCAATTGGCAGGAGCAGACCTATGAGCGCCGGGACCATCCGCAGCCTGTTGATGGGCGACAAACAGGCCGACCGCGTCGTTCCCCCCACCGGCTTTACGGCGCGTCTGACCCTGTTCGTATCGGGCGCGATGGCGTTCCTGGCGGTCTTTGCGCTGGCCTTGTCGCTGGCCTCGGGTCGTTTGGCCGACAGATGGGCTGATGAGCTTGCCCGCTCGGCGACACTGCGGATCAACGCTCCTGCCGACCAGATGGCCGATCAGACGATGGTGGCGCTCAAGATCCTGCGCCAAACGCCCGGCGTGGCCGAGGCGCGTGCCTTAACGGCCGAAGAACAAACCGCGCTTTTGTCGCCCTGGTTCGGGCCGAACCTGCCCATCGACACTCTGCCGGTGCCGCAGTTGATCGAGGTGACGGAAACCGACGAGGGCTACGACCAGGCGGGCCTGCGCCTGCGTCTGAGCGCCGAGGTCCCCGGCGCGGTCCTGGATGATCACACGCGTTGGCGCGATCCACTGGTGGCGGCGGCAACCTCGCTGCGTCGTCTGGCGCTGGTGTCGATCCTGCTGATCGGCGGCGCCACGGCGGCGATGATCACGCTGGCCGCCAATGCCGCTTTGGCCGCCAATGCCCAGGTGATCGAGGTGCTGCGTCTTGTGGGCGCACGGGATCGCTTTATCGCAAGCGCCTTTGTGCGCCGCTTCACCCTGCGCGCTCTGATCGGGTCCAGTGTGGGCGTCGTGCTGGGCATGGGTGGCGTGCTGCTCCTGCCCGAAGCCTCGCAAGAGGGCGGATTCCTGACCGGCCTTGGCTTTCGTGGCGTGGGCTGGCTCTTGCCGCTGGCTGTACCAATCATGGGTGCGGCTGTTGCCTTTGCTGCCACTTGGGCTGCGGCCCATAGAACTCTCAAGGAGCTGACTTGATGGCCACAGCGTTTCAATGGCTGCGTTCGCTGATCTTTATGATCGTGATCTATGCGTGGATGGCGATCCTCGGCATCCTGTTTCTACCCTATGCCATCGTCACCAAACGCGGCGCGCTTAACGCGTGCAAGACCTATGCCCGTACCACGATCTGGATGGCGCGCTGGATGGTGGGTATCCGGTCCGAGGTGCGGGGCACCCCGCCGACCGAGCAGGTTTTGATCGCTGCCAAGCACCAATCGTTCTTGGACATCCTGTTGATCTTCAATGCCATCCCTCATGGCAAGTTCATCATGAAGCGCGAGCTTCTGTGGACGCCTGTTATCGGCCTTTATGCCAAACGCCTCGGCTGTATCCCGGTCAATCGCGGCAAAAAGGGCGCAGCGATTTCCAAGATGGTCCAGGATGTTGCAGCCGAGTTCGAAGAACCCGGTCAGCTGGTGATTTACCCGCAGGGTACCCGCGTCGCCCCGGGTGCACAGAAACCTTATAAAGTTGGCACTGCCGTTCTGTATGAGGGTCTAGGCGATCCTTGTGTGCCCGTGGCCGCCAATGTGGGTGTCTTTTGGCCCCGCACCGGCATCATGCGCAAGCCAGGGCTGGCAATCGTTGAGTTCCTTGATCCGATCGAACCGGGCGTGGCCAAGAATGCCTTCATGAAACGCCTGGAGACCTCGATCGAGACCAGATCGAATGAATTGATGCGCGAAGTGGGGTTTGATCCCGATGCAGTACATTGACGACATAAACGAGTTAGAGGCGCTGTATGGCACGCCGGGTGCCGCCGCAACGCGCAAGGTGGCCCGACGGATGACCCCGCTTTATCGCAAGTGGATCATGACCTCGAAACTTTGCGTGCTCAGCACCGTTGGCCCCGAAGGCACCGATGGCAGCCCGCGCGGCGACGATGGCCCGGTTGTGCTGGAACTGGACCCCGGCACGCTGGCCATGCCCGACTGGCGCGGCAACAACCGGCTAGACAGCCTGCGCAATATCGTGCGCGATCCGCGTGTTGCGCTGATGTTTGTCGTTCCCGGATCGAACAACGTGGTCCGCGTGAACGGAAAAGCCAGATTGACGGCGGATGAGGGGCTGCGTCACCGGTTCGAACAGAAGGGTAAACACCCAGCCACTGTCATCGTGATCGAAATCGCCGAGATCTATACCCAATGCGCCCGGGCCCTGATGCGGGCTGGCACCTGGACCGATGGTGATCAGAGCGCCGAATTGCCGACCGTCGGCCAGATCCTGGCCGAGGTCAGCAATGGCGAAGAAGGCGGCGAGCGGTATGATGCCGAATGGGGCGCGCGCGCTGCCGCAACGATGTGGTAGAGGCAGCGGTCAAACCGCTGCTGCTCCGATCTTTGACACCTGCGATATCCAGCGGTCCACGCGACCGGGTTTCGGCGCGCTTGCACCTGAAAAATAGGTGAATCGGGTCGGCTTGAAGCCGACGAAGCCCAGGATTTGCCCGCGCATCTGTCGGATGAGCGCCTGACGATAGACCAACCGCATGAACCAGCCCGGCGTATCCGACGTCAGGATAACCCGCGCTGTGCGCCCGGACAGCATCGGGGCAGGCAACCCGGCCATCGTGGTCTTTCGGGTGTCAAAGGTGCGGCCCGGAATGAACATCCGATCAATCAGACCTTTCAACTTGGCAGGCAGTCCGCCCCACCACATGGGAGTGGTCAGGACCAGATGATCGCTCCATTCGATATCCTGCAGCACCTGTTCCAGCACAGGCTCCAGTGGCTTGAAGTCGTGATAATTTCCCTGACCAAAGTCGTGATCAAAGTCCAAATCGCTCAGATGAACAAAGCGAACATCGTGCCCCTTTTCACGGGCGGCGTCGCCATAGGTTTGGGCAAATGTACGCGACAAGCTGCTTTCGGCGGGGTGTCCGTCAAGGACGAGAATTTTCTTGGGTTGCATCGGGAATCTCCAAAAATGACCGTGGTCAATAAATAGAGCTAAAAAATGACCACGGTCAATAGCAAATTTGACCACGGTCAAAAAATATGCGATTCAGCCGTATGCAGAAGACGATTCAAAAACGAACACTGAAAACCCGCGCCAAGCTGATCGCCGCCTCTGAAGAGGTGATCGCCGTGGGTGGGTATGAAGCCCTGAGGGTCGAGGAGGTCGTTCAGGCCGCCGGTGTCGCCAAGGGCACGTTCTTTGCGCATTTCCGCGACAAGGATGCGCTGATGGAAATCCTGATTGGCGAAAAGCTGGATGCTTGCCTGACCCAGGCCGAGGGCTGGGGCTCACCAAAAACCGTGCCCGATTTGATCCATGCGCTTGAACCTGTACATCAGTTCATGACGTCAGAACGCTATGTATTCGATCTGATCATCCGCTATTCCGGCGCGGCAGCCGTCGCCGAGATTGGCCCGATCGCATACTGTTTTGAGAGGTATTTCCGCCTGGTCGAGGCTTGGATGGAAACCGTCGAGACCCGTAGGGACATCACGCCCGAACTGCTGGCCGAAGGCGTACAGGCCTTTGCGATTCAATCCATGTCGTTGAAATACTGCGCCTTGCACAGCGCACAGAGCTTTTCAGACAGGCTCGAGGTCTATCTGAACGCGTGGCTGACCCCGGCAGCCTGAAACCGCCGGGGCCAAACATCTTAGGCGTGGATCGGACCGTCGCCACAGGCAAGGGCCGCTTCGCGCACGGCCTCGGAGTAGGTCGGGTGTGCGTGGCAGGTCAGAGCGATATCCTCGGCGGATGCGCCAAATTCCATCGCCACACAGATCTCATGGATCATGTCACCCGCTGCGGGGCCGATGATGGCGGCACCCAGCACGCGATCGGTTTCCGCGTCCACGATGATCTTGGCAAAGCCTTCGCCCTGATGCACGGCCTTGGCGCGCGCATTGCCCATGAAGTTGAACTTGCCCACCTTGATCTTGCGACCTTCGGCCTTGAGCGTGTCCTCGGTTGCGCCAACGGTGGCAACCTCAGGCGTGGTGTAGACCACGCCGGGGATCACGCCATAGTTCACGTGGCCGTGCTTGCCCGCGATCACCTCGGCCACGGCCATGCCCTCATCTTCGGCCTTGTGCGCCAGCATCGGGCCTTCGATCACGTCGCCGATGGCATAGATACCCGGCACATTGGTACGCCACTGTGCGTCTGTCGCGATCTGCCCACGCTCGGTCATCTTGACGCCAAGCGCGTCCAGACCCAGCCCCTCGGCATAGGGTTTGCGGCCAGTGGCAACCAGCACCACATCGGCGTCGATCACTTCCTCATCGCCGCCCTTCTTGAGCTGATACTTGACCTTGGCCTTGGACTTGGTGGTCTCAACCCCTTGGACGGCCGCGCCCATCACGAACTTCAGGCCCTGCTTCTCCAGGATCCGCTTGAACGTGCGCTGCACGTCTTTGTCCATGCCGGGGCAGACCGCATCCATGTATTCGACCACGGTCACTTCGGACCCCAGCCGTGCATAGACAGACCCCAGTTCCAGACCGATCACACCGGCCCCGATGACAACCATCTTTTTCGGGATCTTCGGCAGTTCGAGCGCCCCGGTCGAGGTCACGACGATCTTCTCGTCCACCTCAACACCCGGCAGCGACGAGGGCACCGAGCCCGACGCGATCACGATGTTCTTGGCTTCATGCACGTCGTCGCCAACCTGCACCTTGCCCGCCGCCGGGATCGAGGCCCAACCTTTGATCCAGTCGATCTTGTTCTTCTTCATCAGGAACTCGACGCCGCCAGTGTTCTGGCCAACAACGTCGGTTTTATAGCTTTTCATTTGCGGCCAATCGACCGACGGCGTTTTGCCCTTCAGGCCCATGTCCGCAAAGTTGTGCTCGGCCTCATGAAGCATATGGGTCGCGTGCAGCAGCGCCTTGGACGGGATGCAACCCACGTTCAGACACGTGCCGCCCAGGGTCTCGCGCCCTTCGACCACAGCGGTTTTCAGGCCCAGCTGAGCACAGCGGATGGCGCTGACATAGCCGCCGGGGCCTGCGCCGATGATGATGACGTCATATTGGGACATGGGCTGTTTTCCTTTTTTGGCCCCGGATGTGCCTTGTCAGGCGCGGGTTCAGGGATAGTGGATGAGTGATCAGACCGGGGTCAACAGTTTGATCGAGATATGAGTGACCCCGTCACGTTCAAGATGCATCGCCAGCTCTTCCGAGCCAAAGAACGCGCGGGCTTTGTTTAGGTCCGTGATCGCAAAGAGCGCCACGGCGTGGTTCTTCTGGTCCGGGTCGCTCCAGACATTCAGATCGGTGATCCCTGCGGCCTTTCGATTGGCCTTGTCCTGCCGAAATACGGTCAGCCAGGCGTCGAAATCAGCCACATCAGCTTGCCAGAGTACATGTGTTGCCATCGGTCTTGTCCCTTTCATTCGTTCCGACAGGGTTTAGCGAAACGGCATGAGGGCGCTTTGATCCGGCTCAAGAAAGCGAAAGGCGCCGAGGGGCAAGAGGGGGCGCTGCCCCCGGCCCGTTGGGCCTCCCCCGGAGTATTTGGAAAAGGGTGAAAGATCATACCAAAGCCGCCACAAGCATGGCCATGGTGGCAAAGAACCCCGCCATCCAGATCAGTGTGCGACCGGGCGTCCAGCCAAAGGCATAGGCCGGGACATAGAGCACACGTGCACCCAGATAGATCCAGGCACAGGTGGCGGTGATGGCGGTTGATTGGTCGGTGAGCGTGATCACCCCAGCGGCGATGGCATAGAGCACCAGCCCCTCGGTGTGGTTGCTCAGCGCCCGATGCATACGTGCGCAGACCGTGGGCCGGTCAAACGGCACATCCCGCGGCCCCATGGCAGCGTTCAGGTCGACAGAACCGTGGCCGGAGGCAAGGTAGAGAAAGAACTGCACGCCCCAAAGCAGGGCAGCGAGGGCAAGAGTGAGGAGTTCGGGGGTCATGTATCTGAACTCTCCCAAGTCTGAGAGCAGTTTGGGGCGGTAGGCGTCCACCCTGGCAGGACTTGCCCGGCATCGCCGGGCAGCGCCCGACCCTCCCCACGGGAGGGCGCTTTGCGCCCACCCAGGGTCAGGCGCTGCCCTCTATGAGGAAGGTCGGTCACTCTATCACAGATCCATCAGCAGGCGACGGGGATCTTCCAGCGCTTCTTTGACGCGCACCAAGAAGGTCACGGCGCCTTTGCCGTCGACGATGCGGTGGTCATAGCTCAGCGCCAGATACATCATCGGGCGGATCACCACCTCACCATTGATCGCCATCGGACGGTCCTGGATCTTGTGCATGCCTAGGATACCCGACTGCGGCGGGTTCAGGATCGGCGAGGACATCAGCGAGCCATAGACGCCCCCGTTCGAGATGGTGAAGGTGCCGCCCTGCATTTCCGCCATCGACAGCTTGCCGTCGCGGGCGCGTTTGCCCTTTTCGGCGATGGCTTTCTCGATGGCCGCAAAGGACATAGCATCTGCGTCGCGAATGACCGGAACCACCAGACCGGTGGGGGTGCCAGCGGCCACGCCCATGTGGACAAAGTTCTTGTAGACGATATCGGTGCCATCAATCTCGGCGTTCACCTCAGGCACTTCTTTCAGCGCATGACAGCAGGCCTTGGTAAAGAACGACATAAAGCCCAGGCGCACGCCGTGCTTCTTCTCGAACTCGCCTTTGTACTGATTGCGCAGCGCCATCACCTCGGTCATGTCGACCTCGTTATAGGTGGTCAGCATGGCTGCAGTGTTCTGGCTGTCTTTCAAGCGCTTGGCGATGGTCTGGCGTAGGCGGGTCATCTTGACCCGTTCCTCGCGTGCAGCATCATCCGCCGACACCGGAGCGCGCGGGGCTTGGGCAACGGGGGTGGGCACAGCCGCCGCAGGCGCTGGGGCTGTGGCCCCCGCCGCAACGGCACGCGCCACGTCGTCCTTCATGATGCGGCCGTCGCGGCCGGTGCCGGTCACGGCATCGGCGCTAATGCCTGCTTCGGCCATGGCCTTTTCGGCCGACGGTGCGTTGGCCACGTCCTTGCCCGACGCCGCGGCCGGAGCTGCAGCCGGGGCAGACGGAGCCGCAGAAACAGCGCCCGAAGAAGAAATCACACCCAGCTTGGCAGATGCGTCCACGGTGGACCCTTCGGGAGCGGTGATCTCGGCCAAAACACCCGCCGCAGGCGCGGGCACTTCGACGGACACCTTGTCGGTCTCCAGCTCACACAGCATTTCGTCCTGTGCGACAGTATCCCCTACGGCCTTGAACCATGTCGACACGGTTGCTTCGGTCACGGACTCTCCCAGCGTCGGCACCATGACATCGACGCTATCGCCACCCGATGCTGCAGGTGTTTCGGCTGGTGCAGCTGCCGGGGCTGGGGCAGCGCCTTCGCCAGCGGTAATGGTGGCCAAGAGCGCGTTGACGCCAACGGTGTCGCCTTCGGCAGCCACGATCTCACCCATCACGCCAGCGGCGGGTGCGGGGACCTCTACGGTGACCTTGTCGGTTTCCAGCTCACAGAGCATCTCGTCCACGGCTACGGTGTCGCCGGGTTTCTTGAACCAGGTGGCCACGGTGGCCTCGGTCACGGATTCGCCAAGCGTGGGGACACGAACTTCGGTTGTCATGCTTTAGTTTCCTTCGATGCTCAGCGCTTCGTTCACGAGCGCTTCTTGTTGGGCTTTGTGTTGGCTGGCCAGGCCTGTCGCGGGCGAGGCCGATGTGGCGCGGCCGACATAGCGCGGCCGTGTGTGCTTGGCTTTGATCCGGGTCAGCACCCATTCGATGTTGGGCTCGATGAAGGACCAGGCGCCCTGGTTCTTGGGTTCTTCCTGGCACCAGATCATCTCGGCACCCTTGAAGCGGTCCAACTCGTTGATCAGCGAATGCGCCGGGAATGGGTAGTACTGCTCGATCCGCAGGATATAGACGTCGTCGATCCCGCGCGCGTCGCGTTCCTCGAGAAGGTCGTAGTAGACCTTGCCCGAGCACAGAACGACCCGCTTGATCTTGTCGTCCGAGACCAGTTTGGTGTCCGAGTTGCCCTGCTGCGCGTCATCCCACAGCACCCGGTGAAAGCTCGACCCGGTAGTGAATTCTCCAGCCTTGCTGACGGCCAGTTTGTGGCGCAGCAGCGACTTGGGCGTCACAAGGATCAGCGGCTTGCGGAAGGTGCGGTGCAGCTGTCGGCGCAGGATGTGGAAATAGTTCGCAGGCGTCGTACAATTTGCCACGATCCAGTTGTCCTGACCGCACATCTGCAGGAAACGCTCCAGGCGCGCGGACGAATGCTCGGGGCCTTGGCCTTCGAACCCGTGCGGCAGCAGTGTGACCAGACCGGACATCCGCAGCCATTTGCTCTCGCCCGAGCTGATGAACTGATCGAACATGATCTGCGCACCGTTGGCGAAGTCGCCAAACTGCGCCTCCCACAGGGTCAGCGCATTGGGTTCGGCCAGCGAATAGCCATATTCAAAGCCCAAAACCGCATATTCCGACAGCATCGAGTCGATGACCTCGTACTGCGACTGACCCGCGCGGATATTGTTGAGCGGATAATACCGCTGTTCGGTTTCCTGGTTCACGATGCCCGAATGACGTTGGCTGAAGGTACCGCGCGTCGCGTCCTGCCCTGACAGGCGCACCGGGTAGCCCTCGGTCAAGAGCGAGCCAAAGGCCAGTGCTTCACCAGTGGCCCAGTCAAACCCCTCGCCACTGTCGAACATCTTTTTCTTGGCATCCAGCAGGCGACCCACGGTCTTGTGCATGGGGAAACCATCGGGCACGCGGCTCAGCGATGCGCCAACCTCGGCCAATGTTTCGGGAGAAATCGCAGTTTCACCGCGAACGTATTCGTCCTTGTTCTTGTCCAGATGCGACCAACGCCCGTCCAGCCAGTCGGCCTTGTTGGGCTTATAGTCTTTGCCAGCCTCGAACTCGTCGTTCAGATGCGCCTGGAACGCGGCCTTCATGTCCTCGATCTCGCCCTCGGGGATCAGCCCGTCTTTAACCAGACGCTCGGTGTACAGCGACAGCGTGGTTTTGTGGGTCTTGATCTTCTTGTACATGATCGGGTTGGTGAACATGGGCTCGTCGCCCTCGTTGTGACCAAACCGGCGATAGCAGAAGATGTCGATAACCACGTCCTTGTGGAACTTTTGGCGGAACTCGGTCGCAACCTTGGCCGCGTGAACAACCGCCTCGGGGTCGTCGCCGTTCACGTGGAAAATCGGCGCCTCGACCATCAGGGCGATGTCAGTGGGGTAGGGGGACGAGCGGCTGAAGTGCGGTGCGGTGGTGAACCCGATCTGGTTGTTCACCACGATGTGCATGGTGCCACCGGTTTTGTGGCCACGCAGACCCGACAGGCCAAAGCCTTCGGCCACGACGCCCTGACCGGCAAAGGCCGCATCGCCGTGCAGAAGGATCGCCATGACCTTGGTGCGGTCGGTGTCTTTCAACTGATCCTGCTTGGCGCGGACCTTGCCCAGAACCACCGGGTTCACCGCCTCGAGGTGCGAGGGGTTGGCGGTCAGCGACAGGTGCACCGAGTTGCCGTCAAATTCGCGGTCCGATGAGGCGCCGAGGTGGTATTTCACATCGCCCGAGCCATCCACATCCTCGGGCTTGAAGCTGCCGCCCTGGAATTCGTTGAAGATCGCGCGATAGGGTTTGGCCATAACGTTGGCCAGAATGTTCAGGCGGCCTCGGTGCGGCATGCCGATCACGATGTCGCGCAGGCCCAAGGCGCCGCCACGCTTGATGATCTGCTCCATCGCTGGGATCAGGCTCTCACCGCCGTCCAGACCAAAACGTTTGGTGCCCATGTATTTGACGTGCAGGAACTTCTCGAAGCCTTCGGCCTCGACCATCTTGTTCAGGATCGCCTTGCGCCCCTCACGGGTGAACGAGATTTCCTTGCCGAACCCTTCGATCCGCTCTTTCAGCCAGGCGGCCTCTTCAGGGTTCGAGATGTGCATATATTGCAGCGCGAAGGTGCCGCAGTATGTCCGCTTCACAATCTCGACGATCTGCCGCATCGAGGCGACCTGAAGCCCCAGCACGTTGTCGATAAAGATCGGGCGATCCATGTCGGCGTCGGTGAAGCCGTATGTCTTGGGGTCCAGCTCGGGGTGCGGCGTGCCTGCACGCATGCCAAGCGGGTCGAGGTCGGCCACCAGGTGGCCGCGAATACGATAGGCACGGATGATCATCAGCGCCCGGATCGAATCCAGCACTGCGCGTTTGATCTGGTCGTCGCTCACCTCGACGCCGGCCGATGCGGCCTTGTCCTTGATCTTCTTGCCCGCGGCCTGAGCATCGCCCGCAGGCCATTCGCCGGTCAGGGCACCCATGACCTCGCCATCCGGCATCGGGGGCCAATCAGGGCGCGCCCAGGACGGGCCAGCGGCCTCGGCCTTTACGTCCAGTTCCGTGTCACCCATCTGACGAAAGAACTCGGCCCAGGCGGCATCCACCGCGTTCGGGTCATTGGCGTATTGGGCATAAAGCTGCTCCAGATACTCGGCATTGTGCCCCTGCATGAAAGAGGAGGCGTGGAACACGTCATTGGGTGATTGTTCGGTCATGATTGTACCTCTGTTGGGTTGGGACCGTATTGGTTTGTGCCAGGCTGGCTGGGGCGGGTGAGCCACCACAGAACCAGCAGCGGTGAGACGATGAGCACAAGCATCGTCGGAACCAGCACCAACAGCGTGGCGCGGGTAAGAAGAATGTCGAGAGAGCCGCCATGGGCAAAGCTCGACGCGATGCCGATGCCAAAGAACAGCACGGCAAAGGCGCCCACGATCAGCAGGATCGGGAGCAGGGCATAAATCCCGCTGCGACCGGTATCATGCATCCGCCGCCAGGCGACGGCGAGGTGGGGCAGGAAAACGATAAGACCAACCAGGCTTTGCACCGGCTGGCTCGAGGTGGCGGTGACGGTCTTGACGCCATCGACCTCGGTTTCGATCACTTGTGTGAACATCTGCCAGTCGATGATGCCGGCGATCACGTTCCAGATCACGATGAAGAGGAAGAAAAACCAATACTCAGGCCGCGACGCGCGCCCCGAGAACGTGAGGAACTTTGAGAAACACGTTTTGACAGCTTGGTTGAAAGTCATGTGCCTCGCTTCCCTTGGGAACTCGGCCCCGGCACAGTGCCGAGGCCGATATTGATTTAGCCGATGGCCTTCAGCACAGCCTCGCCCAGACCGGCGGGGCTATCTGCCACGACGATACCAGCCGATTTCATGGCTTCGATCTTGTCTTCGGCACCACCTTTGCCCCCGGCAACGATTGCACCGGCGTGACCCATGCGGCGGCCCGGAGGGGCCGTGCGGCCGGCGATGAAACCAGCGGTCGGCTTCCAGCGGCCTTTCTTCTTCTGTTCGGCCAGGAATTCGGCGGCTTCTTCTTCGGCGGAACCACCGATTTCACCGATCATGATGATCGACTGGGTCTCATCATCGTCCAGGAACATGTCCAGCACGTCGATGTGCTCGGTGCCCTTGATCGGGTCGCCGCCGATGCCAACAGCCGTGGACTGGCCCAGGCCGATGTCCGAGGTCTGTTTCACGGCTTCATACGTCAGGGTGCCCGAACGCGACACAACGCCGACCGAGCCACGCTTGTGGATGTGGCCGGGCATGATGCCGATCTTGCAGGCGTCGGGCGTGATAACACCGGGGCAGTTCGGGCCGATCAAACGGCTTGCGGAGCCTTCCAGCGCGCGCTGCACCTTCATCATGTCCAGAACCGGGATACCTTCGGTGATGCAGACGATCAGCTCCATCTCGGCGTCGATGGCTTCGAGGATCGAATCCGCCGCGAAGGGGGGCGGCACATAGATCACCGAGGCATTGGCTTCGGTTACGTGCTTGGCTTCGTGGACCGAGTTGAAGACGGGCAGGCCAAGGTGCTCGGTGCCGCCTTTGCCGGGTGTCACGCCGCCAACCATCTTGGTGCCATAAGCGATGGCCTGTTCAGAGTGGAATGTCCCCTGCGAGCCGGTCAGGCCCTGACAGATGACTTTGGTGTTTTCGTCGATGAGGACTGCCATGTGAATGGTTCCTTTGAGTTTAGATTGGTATTTGTTTCGGCAGCAGGCCGAACCGACCGCTTTGTGGTACGGTGCCAGGCTTAATGGCTAGGACTTGACCTTCACTCTCCATTCCTCTCGGATTTCTACATCAAAGATGCCAATCCGATTTACAGAGTCATATCTGCCAATAGGGGACATGCGGATGAGCGATTGACCGTTCCTCCAATAGTATTCGGTTTTTCCTCGTTTTGTTTTTCGAGCATGTTTTTTGTATCCGAGCTGGTTCATAACCTTCTCGGACGCCTTTTCGAATTTAGCTTGCAATTGCTTTGCATTGCTGAAGGTAACCGTCCCGGAGGAAAAAGAGATATTGCACACCGGGCCATACGTGACAGTCCCCGAACTAAATCCCTGTGAAGTATTGCCCGAGGTGGAACTCGTGAAGCGTCCTTGAAGCCCACGGCGCGTATTATAGCCTTGAGGCGAAAGATCAGTAATCGTCTTCTTTTTGCCGCTGTCGGCATAGACAACACAGTGTTGCATCAGCAGAGATAGACGTTGCTCGAAGCCCATCGCGTCGGCGGAATGCGGCAACCACAAGAGCATACAAACAGCAGCTAGATGGCCGATCCAATTGGTTCGATTGTATGCTCTAGGGTGCCTCATATAACTACCCTTTAACCGCCTTCACGATCTTTTCAGCCCCGTCCGACAGGTTGTCGGCTGCGATCACGTCAAGACCAGAGGTGTTGATGATCTCTTTGCCGGCTTCCACGTTGGTGCCTTCGAGACGGACAACCAGCGGAACCTGCAGGCCGACCTCTTTCACCGCGGCGACAACGCCCTCGGCGATGACGTCACAGCGCATGATGCCGCCAAAGATGTTCACCAGGATGCCTTTGACGTTGGGGTCAGAGGTGATGATCTTGAACGCTTCGGTCACTTTCTCTTTGGTCGCACCGCCGCCCACGTCGAGGAAGTTGGCAGGCTCGGCACCGTAGAGCTTGATGATGTCCATGGTGGCCATCGCCAGACCAGCACCGTTCACCATGCAGCCGATCTCACCGTCCAGAGCGATGTAGTTCAGGTCGTATTTCGACGCTTCCAGCTCTTTGGGGTCTTCTTCGGTCTCATCGCGCAGCTCGGCCACGTCGGGGTGACGATAGACGGCGTTGCTGTCAAAGCCCACCTTGGCGTCGAGCACTTTGAGCTTGCCACCGGGCATGACGATCAGCGGGTTGATCTCCAGCTGTTCCATGTCTTTTTCGATGAAGGCTGTGTAGAGAATGCCCATCAGCTTTACGCATTCTTTGACCTGTGCGCCCTCAAGGCCCAGGGCAAAGGCAACGCGGCGGCCGTGGTACGGCTGATACCCGGTTGCGGGATCGACGGAGAAGGAGAGGATCTTCTCTGGAGTGGCTGCGGCCACCTCTTCGATGTCCATGCCGCCCTCGGTCGAGCAGACAAATGAAACGCGGCTGGTCTGACGATCCACGAGCAGGGCCAGGTACAGTTCCCGCTCGATGTCCGAGCCGTCTTCGATGTAGATGCGGTTGACTTGCTTGCCTGCCGGACCACTTTGATGGGTGACCAATGTGCGACCCAGCATCTTTTTGGCTTCTTCGGCAGCTTCTTCGACCGACTTGGCCAGGCGCACGCCGCCTTTTTCACCGGCGTCGGCTTCTTTGAAAGAACCCTTGCCGCGGCCGCCTGCGTGGATCTGAGCCTTGACGACCCAAAGAGGTCCGTCCAGCTCGCCTGCTGCGGTTTTGGCGTCTTCGGCCTTCAGCACGACGCGGCCGTCCGATACGGGGGCCCCATAAGTGCGAAGAAGGGCCTTTGCCTGGTATTCGTGGATGTTCATTTGAAACTGTCCCGTCTGACTACGATTGTGACGATATAGGCGTGTCTATGCCCTTTGGTTAAAGGGTTTTTTGACAAGGCACAGGAAATTGATGAAGATTTTCACTATTTGTGATCACACGCCAGATGAGTGTGATCACAACACTGCGAATCGCTGAGTTCATCCGTGTCAGCGTTCGAATCCGACCAGTTAACATTCGGTTTCGACAGTGCCGATAAGGTCACAGCGTCACTGAAGCACCAGAACCCCACTGCCGAGCGCTTGATCCTGAATAGAGCCATAGTTAACCTTCGATTAAGGATTTTCAGTCACGTGCGCGGAGTTTTCGGGTGTTTTTCAAATCCCCCCCAAAAGACAAGGTAAGATGGGGTGTGGTCTGCACATGTGCCGAACCGACGCCCCTGATGGTGGCCTTTGTCGCGCACCACCTCGAGATGGGCGCACACCGCATCTATCTGTTCTTGGATCAGCCGAACCCAGAGCTGTGCGACATCCTCGCCGATGTTCGCAAATGCGAGATCATCGTCTGTGACGCGGCCTATTGGCTCGAGACCCTTGGCACGGATCGGCCGGTGAGTACCGAAAAACGCCAGATCCAAAATGCTTTCAATGCCTATGGGCGGGCCGAGGTTGACTGGTTGGCACATGTGGACGCCGACGAGTTTCTGCACAGTGACGTTGATTTGTCCCGATACCTTGGCGCCGTACCCGACGGCGTGGACTATGTCGCCGTGCCCAATGTCGAACGTGTTTTCGACAGCACGGTCGCTCAGCGGCATTTGTTCGACGGCGTCATGCGCCGCCCCTTGCCCCGCAGCTGGGTCAAGCAGGAAGCGATTTTCAGTGACGATATCACGCCGTATCTGAGCCGTGGGTTGCCTGCACACGGGTCTGGCAAATCCATCATGCGCACCGGGGTTGGGTTGTTGCCGGGCATCCATTCGCCGCGGTCATCAAGCAGCATGGAACGGCGTGCGACAGCCATAGACGGGGTTGGCGTAAGTGTCTTTCACTATGACGGCCTGACGGGGCTGCATTGGGTCATGAAGCTGCGGCGCTTGTATTTCAACCAGAACCAGAAGGTCAGCAAACACAGTTTGCTTGGCACGCCACGGGGCGAACAGCTGCACTATGTGGCCGACAACGAAGGTGAATTCGACGCCCTGTTTGATCTGCACCAGATGCTCAAGACCCTGCACCCTGATGATATCGAGCGTCTTGATATGCTTGGCCTGATCTGCCGTGGGCAGATCGACCCCTTGGGTGCAATTGAACGTCTCGGGTTAGGCGACCAAGTTGACATGTCCTTGTCTGCGTTCGACGGGTACTTGGGGAATTGGCAAGAGGATCTGCCGGATAAGCGCAAACGGTGGTATCGCCTGAGCCGCAGGTCGGCAAGATCTGCCGCAGCTGCAGCGCCAATCGATGCCGGTTCCGGGACTTCCAAAACTATGGCGGAAACATGAAAAAGGCCGGGTAAAACTCACCCGGCCTTTTGGATTTCGCGATGCTGTGCCGATCAGGCCAGCGAGCTGTCGATGCCTTTGCACGCGTCGATCAGGCCTTTGACGGCGTTGACCGAGTTGTCGAAACCGGCCTGCTCGTCTTTGTTCAGCTTGATGTCGACGATGCGCTCGACGCCACCGGCACCGATCACGGTCGGCACGCCAACGTACAGGCCTTTGACGCCCAGTTCGCCGTCGCAATATGCCGCGCAAGGTAGAACGCGCTTTTGGTCTTTCAGATAAGCCTCAGCCATCTCGATCGCCGAAGTGGCAGGCGCGTAGTAAGCCGAACCGGTTTTCAGCAGGCCAACGATCTCGGCGCCGCCGTCACGGGTGCGCTGCACGATGGCGTCCAGCTTGTCCTGAGTGGTCCAGCCCATCTCAACCAGATCGGGCAGCGGGATACCGGCAACGGTCGAATAGCGAACCGATGGCACCATGGTGTCGCCGTGGCCGCCCAGAACAAACGCGGTCACGTCGCGCATGGATACGCCGAACTCTTCCGACAGGAAGTGCGCGAAACGTGCCGAATCCAGAACGCCTGCCATGCCGCAGACCTTGTTGTGGGGCAGGCCCGAGAATTCACGCAGGGCCCAGACCATCGCGTCGAGCGGGTTGGTGATGCAGATCACGAACGCGTCGGGGGCGTGAGCGGCGATACCTTCGCCAACCGACTTCATGACCTTCAGGTTGATGCCCAACAGGTCATCGCGGCTCATGCCCGGCTTGCGTGCGACACCGGCGGTCACGATGCAGACGTCTGCGCCTGCGATGTCAGCGTAATCGCTGGTGCCCGACATGGCGGCGTCGAACCCTTCGGACGGGCCGGATTCGGCGATGTCCAGCGCCTTGCCCTGGGGCAGGCCGTCTGCGATGTCGAAAAGGACAACGTCGCCCAATTCCTTGACTGCTGCGAGATGCGCGAGTGTGCCGCCGATGTTCCCTGCGCCGATAAGGGCAATTTTGGGTCTGGCCATTGGAAAGTTCTCCGATCCGAATGAAAATCGCGCGTTTGCTAGTCGCTAATACGTCATCGTGCAAGGGTTCTGCGGCGCGGCATGCTATCGCATACAGGCTGTTGCACCCGGTCTGAGTGCGCTAACGTTCAATGGAATAAGGGTGAACGGGGCTGCAGGCGTGCTGGAATTCAATTTGTTGTTTTTCGCGGTAGCGATCCCGGCGACGGTGTTTGCGGGCATTTCCAAGGGGGGCTTTGGCTCGGGTGTTGCCTTTGCATCATCCTCGATTCTGGCTCTTATCCTGACACCGACCCAGGCGCTTGCGCTGATGCTGCCGCTTTTGATGTTGATTGATGTGGCCACGCTGCGTCCCTACTGGCGACGGTGGAGCTGGCCGGACGCCCGTGTGCTGATCCTTGGTGGTGTGCCGGGGGTGGTGCTGGGAATCTGGCTGTTTCAGGTCACAAATGACGATGTGCTGCGTTTGCTGATCGGGGGTATCTCTCTGGCCTTTGTGGCCTGGCAAGTGATGCAGCGTCAGGGCTGGTTGCCCGAGGCCCAAGGCCGCTTGCCTGCCTCCTCGGGAGTTTTGGCCGGGCTCGTCGCGGGCTTCACCAGCTTTGTCAGCCACGCGGGCGGCCCACCGGCGGCCGTCTACCTTTTGTCGCAACGGCTGACCAAGACACAGTTTCAGGCCACCACCGTCCTGCTGTTCTGGGTCATCAACATCGCAAAGTTCATCCCCTATGCTTGGCTTGGTCTCTTCACCCTTCAAACCACGCTGGCCAACTTGATGCTTGCCCCCTTTGCGCTGTTGGGGGCCTGGCTGGGCGTCAAAGCACATCATTTGATCTCGGATCGGTTGTTCTTTGGGGTTACCTATCTCCTGCTGACGGTCACGGGATGTAAACTGATCTGGGATGCCATGACATGATTTTGCGCGCTGCGACCCCATCGGATTTTCAGGCGTTGCACGCGCTCTACAAAGAGTTGGTTGGAACGATCGACGTGCCGGATGGAGACATTGGCCGCGCCCGATTGAACGAAGTTCTATCCCACCCCGGCACTCAAGTTGTCTTGGCTGAATCCGAGGGCATGCCGGTTTCAATGGTCACTCTGCATGTCCTGCCGAACATGACCTTTGGAGGGCGGCCATACGCGCTGATCGAAAATGTCGTGACCCTGAAATCGCATCAAGGGCAAGGCATCGGGCGCCAAGTTATGGAGTATGCAGCGGAACAGGCATGGGCGGCAGGGTGCTACAAGATCATGCTGTTGACCGGTACATCTTTTGGTGCGCGGGGGTTCTATGAAAAACTCGGCTATGACCCCGAGAGCAAGCAGGCCATGATTCTACGACGTGCTCCGCAACGTCGGCCTCAGGTCTGATTTCTCTTCAAAAGGTGGCTGGGCCATTTCTGGCGACGAAAAAGGCCGCTTGCTCTCTGAGGGAAAGAGAGTGCAAGCGGCCTTTGACCTGATCCTGCTCGAGAGGTGTCAGGCGTCGTTCCCTTTGGCGGGCAGGGCCTCGGCCAGGGTTTCGAACGATTGTCCGGATGCCACCAGGCACGTCATACCACTGGGCATGGTCACCGTGATGGTCCAACTGCCGGTCTCTTGCGAGGCGAACACCTCGACCACCGACCCTTGCGCGGCCAATCCAATGCTTTGGCGGGTTTCGCCGTATTTCTCGGCCAGTCGTTCCAGAACCGCCGGACGCGGCGCACAGTTCTGCCCCTGTGCATTGACGGATTGAGCGGCCAGAACCATCACACCCAATCCCATCGTGAGTTTGAACATTTTCTTCATCATGACATTTCCCCTTTGCTGCGAAGTTGACCTTCTCCCGTCGGTGCCGCGGCAAAGCGGCCTTGTTTTGACGAGTGTCGGAGGGGGCGCTCTTGTCGTCAGGTGATCTGATCTTGCGGCGTTTCGTCTCCGATCGAATGCAGGAAATCCTGCGACAACTGTGCTGAAAACAAGTTAACGGACCGTTCGCACCGGGTGTTTCCGTGGTATGCGGGCGCATACGCTGCGTGATTATGCTGCATTGCGGCGATTCCCTCTTGAACTTTCCGGCTAAAAATGCCCCTTTCCGCGCAATATTATTTCGCATGAGGTTTCCCCCATGGACGCACGCCAACGCCCTTACCGCTCGGTCCTTTACATTCCCGGCTCGAAAGAGCGCGCTTTGGAAAAGGCCAAAACCCTGCCCGTAGACGCGATCATCTTCGACCTCGAAGATGCCGTGTCGGTCGATGAAAAAGAAAACGCCCGCGAGACGCTCAAGACGGCGTTGGCCGCCGGTGGTTATGGTGATCGGGTCAAGATCGTGCGCATCAACGGGTTCGACACACCTTGGGGCCGTGATGACGCCGCCGCAGTGGCCGAGATGGACGCCGATGTTGTGCTTTTGCCAAAGGTCGGATCGACCGATGATCTGGACGCATTGGCCGCCGTCACCGGTGATCTGCCGATCTGGGCCATGATGGAAACACCGCGCGGCATGCTGAACGCGCCTTCGATTGCAGCGCACCCGCAGATGCAGGGTTTTGTCATGGGCACCAACGATCTGGCGAAAGAGCTGCAGACCCGTTTCCGCCCGGATCGCTTGCCGCTGCAAACCTCGCTGGGGCTGTGCCTGCTGGCGGCCAAGGCCGAGGGGCTGATCATCGTCGATGGCGTCTACAACGCGTTCAAGGATGACGAAGGCCTGCGCGCCGAATGCGAACAGGGCCGCGACATGGGCTTTGACGGCAAGACCCTGATCCACCCGGCACAGGTCGACGTGACAAACGAAGCCTTCGCACCCTCGGACGCAGAAATCGACCTGGCTCGTCGCCAGATCACCGCATTCGAAGAAACCGAGGCCGCAGGTCAGGGCGTTGCTGTGGTTGATGGCAAGATCGTGGAAAACCTGCACGTTGCCACCGCCCGGGAAATTCTGGCAAAAGCAGAGGCAATCGCGGCCCTGGCATCCTGACAGGGCGCCAGCTAGCGGGGAGAGCGAGCTATGGGTTTCGGACTTTTGATTCTGGGGATTGTCCTTTGGTGGGCACCACATCTGTTCAAACGGGTCATGCCCGAACAACGCGCCGCCATGGGCAACGCGGGGCGCGGTGTCGTGTCTCTCGTGTTGGTTGCCTCGATCGTGCTGATGGTGATTGGTTACCGTGCGACGGACTTCATTTATGTCTGGGCGCCACCCACGTTCATGGTCCACATCAACAATCTGCTGATGCTGATCGCCATTTGGATGATGAGCCCCGCCGGGACCAAGGGACAGTTGCTGCACAAGGTACGCCATCCGCAACTGGCAGGTTTCAAGACCTGGGCGTTTGCGCACTTGCTGGTGAACGGCGATCTTGCCTCGATTGTGCTCTTTGGGGGCCTGCTCGCCTGGGCCGTGGTCGAGGTCATCGTGATCAACAAATCCGAACCCGACTGGACGCCGGGCGAACCCGGGACCTTGGCCAAGGATGCGATGTTCTTTGTCGCCTCGATCGTGCTGCTGGCCATCATCGGCTACATCCACGGGCTGGTCGGCCCATCCCCATTCCCCGGCTAAGGAGCTGAATTCATGGCCAAACTCTATCGCCTCCTGACCGAGGAGGACACATCCGCCTTCTGCCACAAGGTTAGCGAGGCGCTTTCCAAAGGCTGGGAGCTGTACGGCGGCCCCACCTATGCCTTTGACCAGGCAAACAACGTCATGCGCTGCGGTCAAGCCGTCACCAAAGAGGTCGACGCCGATTACGCGCCCGAGATGAAATTAGGACAGCAATGATGGCAAAAACCAACCCCGGCCGCTTTTTCGAAGACTACTCCGTTGGTCAGATCCTGACCCACGCAGTGCCCCGCACCGTTTCGGGCGGCGAGCGCGCGCTCTATCACGCGCTCTATCCGGCGCGCCACGCGCTCTATTCGTCTGATGCCTTTGCCCAGGCCAGCGGTCTGCCTGCCAGCCCGATCGACGATCTGGCTGCCTTCCACGTGGTTTTCGGCAAAACCGTTCCGGATGTCTCGCTCAACGCCGTGGCCAACCTGGGTTATGCCGAGGGCCGTTGGCTGCTGCCGGTTTATCCTGGCGACACCCTGCGTTCGGAATCCGAGGTGATCGGCCTGAAGCAGAACTCCAATGGCAAGACCGGCGTTGTCTATGTTCGCACCCGCGGCCTGAACCAGCGCGACGAGGTCGTGATGGAATACGTCCGCTGGGTGATGGTGCGCAAAAACAACCTGGATGCGCCCGCGCCCGAGACAGTCGTCCCTGACCTCAACAAGGTCGTGCCCGCCGATCAACTGGTGATCCCCGAGGGTTTGGATTTCTCGAACTACAATTTTGATCTGGCCGGCGAACCCCACCGCTGGGGTGACTACGAGGTTGGCGAAACCATCGACCATGTCGACGGTGTCACCATTGAAGAAGCCGAGCACATGATCGCCACGCGTCTGTGGCAGAATACGGCCAAGGTGCATTTCGACCTGACCTTCCGCCCCGACGGGCGGTTGATCTACGGCGGTCACGTGATTTCTATGGCGCGCGCTCTGTCGTTCAACGGCCTGGCCAACGCGCAGATGATCGTGGGACTTAACGGCGGCGCGCACGCCAACCCATGTTTTGCGGGTACCACCGTCAAAGCCTGGACCGAGGTGCTCGACAAGGCTGACACTCCTGCGCCCGGCGTTGGTGCCATCCGCCTGCGTTTGGTGGCGACCAAAGGCGGCGAACCCTTTGAGCTCAAGGACGAAAACGGCAAATACAAGTCGGACGTCCTGCTCGACCTCGACTATTGGGCGCTGATGCCGAAATGAACGAAACTGGCCGGATCGCGATCTACCTCACCCATCCCGAGGTCAAGATTGATCCGGCCATCCCCGTGCCGGATTGGGGGCTATCCCCGTTCGGCGCAGACCGGGCGACGACCCTTGCGGCCCAACTGCCTCAAGCCCCGGTCAAGGTCATCTCCAGTGCAGAACGCAAAGCTTTGGAAATGGCATGGCCATTGGCTGCACGTTTTGGCACTCCGGTCTCTGTCCGCCCAGGCATGCACGAAAACGACCGCTCGGCCACCGGCTACTTGGAAGCGCAGGAATTCGAGGCCACGGCAGACGCCTTTTTCGCGGCACCACATCAATCCATCCGGGGTTGGGAGCGCGCCATTGACGCTCAATCCCGCATCGCGGACGAGGTTCGCCGCGCGGTGAACAGCCATCTGGACGATCGGATCATCTTTTGCGGGCACGGTGGCGTCGGCACGTTGCTCTATTGCGATCTGGCAGGCAAACCCATCGACCGCACTTGGGACCAACCCGGTGGCGGGCACTGGTTCGCCTTTGATCCCGACAGATGGACCGCACTCAGCCACTGGGCGCCCATGGAAACCCTGTCATTCTGATTTCTCTGTGATAGCGTCCCGCCTCATGACACGTTTGAAATCCCATATCCTGACCACGGCCTTGATGGCCGCTTTGGCGACACCCGCCACCGCCGAGTTCTCATTCGACGCGGATGAGTCCACGCAAGCCTATGTCGAGGCCAACCTGTTGGGCATCTTCTATCACGAGTTGGGGCACGCCCTGATCGACATGCTCGAACTGCCCATCTTCGGCCAGGAGGAGGATGCAGCTGATGTGCTGTCCGTCTTCCTTATTGACGCGCTTTACGAAGAAGAAAGCGCCGTTGATTTGGCCTATGGCACGGCCTTTGGATTTTTGGGAGAGGCCGAACAACGCGAGGCTGAGAACGAATTGCCCGCCTATTGGGGTGTCCACGGCCCTGACCTGCAACGGTATTACAACCTTGTTTGCATCTTCTATGGCGCCAACCCAGATGAGCGTGCAGACGTGGCCGACGATCTGGGCCTACCCGCCGACCGCGCCGAGTATTGCCCGGACGAGTATGATCAGGCGAACCACAGCTGGGGCGCGGCTTTGGATGAAATCCTCGCAGATCATCCCGCACAGACCATCCGCATGGGCCAGATCGAGGTTGAAACGGACGGCGGCGATTTCACCGCACAGGTGATCGAGGCCGAGGTCGAGGCGCTCAATCAGGACTTCAAGCTGCCCGGCAAACTGACCGTCTCGATCCTGCCCTGCGGTGAACCCAATGCCTATTACGACCCCCAAGCCCGAGAGATCACCATGTGTACCGAGTTTGCCGACAACCTGACCGCCTGGGCACCTGAATGACCTTGCGACCCGCGCGGGCCGAAGACGCCTCTAGCCTCGCGGCCATTGCGATCGAAGTCTGGGTCGGCACATATCTGCGCGATGGGGTTTCGGGGTTTTTCGCCGACTACGTGTTCGAGCACCTTACACCCGACGCCTTCCGCGCTTTGATAGCGGACCCAAAGGAACACATCGTGGTATCGGAACGGGGGCAGGGAATAGACGGGTTCATTCGCATAAGCGAGGACAAACCGGCCGAGGTTTCCGGCTGCTCGGACGTGGAAATCGCCACGCTTTACCTTCAACCCCGCCACCACGGGCAAGGGATCGGCCAGGCCTTGTTGCGACGCGGGTTGGAAATCTGCGCCAGCTTGGGCGCGCCCAATCCGTGGTTGATGGTGAATGCCGAGAACGTAAAAGCGCGCGCCTTTTATGCGAACCAAGGGTTCGACGAAGTAGGTCATACCTTCTTTCGCATCCAGGACGGCGCCTATCGCAACGAAATACTGACCTATCGTCCTGACAAAAAATGATGTGTTCGTGACGTGACTTTGTGGCTGCCTCTCGTAAGGTGGTCTCATGTGGCGAACCGCGATCTCTGCCTTGGCCTTTGCGGTCATGACCTTACCGGCTCAGGCCTGCGATCTGGCCTTGGCGCTGGCTGTGGATGTGTCCGGTTCGGTGGACAGCCGCGAATACGCCATCCAAATGAACGGCCTGGCACACGCCTTGCGCGATCCGATCATTTCCGAGGCTTTGGTGCGGGGCGACAGCCGGTTGATGTTGGTGCAATGGACCGGCGCTTCGCGTCAGCAAGTGACTATCCCTTGGACCCGGATTGACAGTTTTGTCGCCATTGATGCATTTGCGGCAGCAGTCGAACAGGACGTTCGTGTTTGGCGCAACTTTTCGACTGCGATTGGCGAGGCGCTGCAAGCAACCATGAATACCTTTGCTCAGGTGTCCGACTGCAAACGCCACCTGATCGACCTGTCGGGGGACGGATTTTCCAATGAAGGTCTCGAACCCACGACCGTCCACCCTGAGTTGCGCGCGGCCGGAATCACGGTGAACGCCATCGCAATCGAGGAAAGCGAACCGGACTTGACGGCGTATTTCTTCGAGAACGTGATCGTGGGCGAGGGCGCCTTTGTGGTGTCAGCCGCAGGCTTTCTGGACTACCCCGAGCGGATCCGAAAGAAGCTGTTGCGCGAAGTGACACAACAGACAGCCGAGTTGGACTAAGAGCAGATCGAGGCAGGGGCACTCCCGCCCGTCGTCAATTTTTCTTGGCAGAAAAACCTCCTCCCGTTGGGCCGAGCCTCGCTTCGCTCGGCGGTTGGGGATTGTGGAAAAACAGGCGCTCTATGCGGGACCGCGCCGCGCGCAGCGCGGCGCCCGGCCCAAGGCCGTTAGCGGGGCTGACGCAGTCAGGTCTGCTCGGGTGCGGGAGCTCCCCCTCAATCCTAAGGACTGGTTTTCCTGTTTGTCAGGCGGTTTCAATCTGTAGCTCGGGATTCGTGATCACAACGCTATAGCCACGATATCGTTAACATTCAGGTAATGTCTGGTCATTTGTGATCACACACCAGTTTGCTGTGATCACGTTTTCGCATTTCTGCCCTGCCGCGCCAAAAAACCGCGCCTTTTTACGACCCTTCTACGTGACAGACCGGCAAAAAAGGGTAAAACCAAGCGCAGCCAACCGGAAAGGAGCCACCATGGCCGATGTCAATCGGGGCAACCGCCCGCTCTCGCCACATATTATGATCTACCGCCCACAGATGACGTCCATATCGTCGATCATGGTGCGGATGTCCGGCCTTGCTCTTCTGGTGCTCGCCCCCCTCGTGGTGTGGTGGCTGCTGGCCCTGGCCACTTCTGAGAGCGCCTTTGCGGTCATCGACGGGCTGCTGCGCAGCTGGTTCGGCAAGCTGGTCCTGACCGGCGCGATCTGGGCGCTATGGTACCACACACTGGGCCGCCTACGTCACGTGATCTGGGACTTTGGCTACTGCCTGGACGTCAACACATCCGAAAACATGGGCCGCGCCATGTTCATTGGTGCCACGGTTCTCACCGTGCTCACCATCCTGGTGGTATAAGGAGGACACAGCATGCGTTACCTGACAGACCGCAAACGTGCCGTTGGACTGGGGGCCGGTGGCTCAGGCACCCAAGGACATTGGCAGATGATGGTGCGTTCGATGATCATGGTCATCCTCACACCGCTTTTCCTGATCACCTTTGGCCTGGGTCTGGGCGGCACCTATGAAGAGGCGCTGGCCTATTACAGCCAGCCGATCCCGGCGATCATCATCGCGCTTTCGCTGATCGTGGGCTTGACCCAGCTGATGCACGAAGCATTTGAAGCGATCGAAGACTACATCCACGGCGTCACCGAAAAGCTGACGCTGGTCGCCACCAAGGCGCTCGCCTACACGCTCATCGTTGCGGGGCTCTTTGCCCTGGTAAAGCTGGCCCTCTGAGACTGCGCGGTAAGGAACAAGAACAATGACAGCAGCATACGAATATGAAACCCACGATTACGACGTTGTCGTCGTAGGCGCAGGTGGTGCGGGTCTGCGCGCAACTCTGGGCATGGCCGAACAGGGCCTGCGCACGGCTTGCGTGACCAAAGTGTTCCCAACCCGTTCGCACACGGTTGCGGCACAAGGCGGCATCGCTGCCTCGCTTTCGAACATGGGCCCCGACCACTGGCAGTGGCACATGTACGACACCGTAAAGGGCTCGGACTGGCTGGGCGACACCGACGCGATGGAATACCTCGCCCGCGAAGCGCCCAAGGCGGTGTATGAGCTGGAGCACTACGGCGTGCCGTTCTCGCGCACCGAAGAGGGCAAGATCTATCAGCGTCCCTTTGGCGGCCATACCACCGAGTTTGGCGAAGGCCCCGCCGTACAGCGCACCTGCGCGGCCGCCGACCGCACCGGCCACGCGATCCTGCACACGCTCTATGGTCAGTCGCTGAAAAACAACGCCGAGTTCTATATCGAATACTTCGCCATCGACCTGTTGATGAGTGATGACGGCCAATGTCAGGGCGTAGTCTGCTGGAAGCTGGACGACGGCACCATGCACGTCTTCAACGCCAAGATGGTCGTTCTGGCCACCGGCGGTTACGGCCGTGCGTATTTCTCGGCCACCTCGGCCCACACTTGCACCGGCGACGGCGGCGGCATGGTAATGCGCGCGGGCCTGCCGATGCAGGATCTGGAATTCGTGCAGTTCCACCCTACCGGCATCTACGGCTCGGGCTGCCTGATCACCGAAGGCGCACGGGGTGAGGGCGGTTACCTGACCAACTCCGAAGGCGAGCGGTTCATGGAGCGCTACGCGCCCCAGTACAAAGACCTCGCACCGCGCGACTATGTCAGCCGCTCGATGACCATGGAAATCCGCGAAGGCCGCGGTGTTGGCGGCGAAGGGGATCACATCCACCTGAACCTGTCGCACCTGCCAGCCGAAGCACTGGCCGAGCGCCTGCCAGGCATCTCGGAAAGCGCCAAGATCTTTGCCGGTGTTGACGTCACCAAAGAACCGATCCCGGTTCTGCCCACTGTTCACTACAACATGGGCGGCATTCCGACCAACTATTGGGGCGAGGTGCTGAATCCGACCGAAGACGACCCAACCGCCATCGTGCCCGGCCTGATGGCCGTGGGTGAGGCGGGCTGCGCCTCGGTGCATGGGGCTAACCGTTTGGGCTCGAACTCGCTGATCGACCTCGTGGTCTTTGGCCGCGCCTCTGCGATCAAGGCTGGCAAAGTGGTCGATCCGAACGCGGCCGTGCCACAAGCCTCGGCAGACAAGATCGAAATGATCTTCGAGCGTTTTGATGGTCTGCGCTATGCCAAGGGCGCGATCCCGACGGCTGATCTGCGCCTTGAGATGCAGAAAACCATGCAGCGCGACGCGGCCGTGTTCCGCACCGCCAAGACCATGGCCGAAGGTGTCGAAGCCATGACCGAGATCGCCGGCAAGATGGGCGATGTGCAGGTCACCGACCAGTCGCTGGTCTGGAACTCGGATCTGATGGAAACGCTGGAACTGACCAACCTGATGCCATCGGCTCTGGCCACCATCGTCAGCGCCGAGGCGCGCAAGGAAAGCCGCGGTGCTCACGCGCACGAGGATCACACCGAGCGTGATGATGAAAACTGGCGTGTCCACACCGTCAGCCGCATCGACGAGACCGGCACCAAATGTGACCTCAGCTATCGCCCGGTGATCGCAGACCCGCTCACCACCGAAGCCGAAGGCGGCATCAGCCTGAAGAAAATCGCGCCCAAGGCGCGTACGTTCTAAGGAGACGCACTATGGTACAGTTGACGCTACCCAAGAACAGCCGCATCACCACCGGCAAGACCTGGCCCAAGCCCGAAGGCGCGACCAACATCCGCAAGTTCCAGATCTATCGCTGGAACCCGGATGATGGGCAGAACCCGCGTGTGGACACCTATTTCCTGGACATGGACCAATGCGGCCCCATGGTTCTGGACGCGCTGATTAAGATCAAGAACGAGATTGATCCGACCCTGACCTTCCGCCGCTCCTGCCGCGAAGGCATCTGTGGCTCTTGCGCGATGAACATCGACGGCATCAACACGCTGGCGTGCATCTATGGCATGGACGAAATCAAGGGCGACGTGAAGATCTATCCGCTGCCGCATATGCCGGTGGTCAAGGATCTGATCCCGGATCTGACGCATTTCTATGCGCAGCACGCCTCGATCATGCCGTGGCTGGAAACCAAGACCAACCGCCCGGCAAAAGAGTGGAAGCAGTCCATCGAGGACCGCAAGAAGCTCGACGGTCTCTATGAATGCGTGATGTGCGCGTCCTGCTCGACGTCCTGCCCGTCCTACTGGTGGAACGGCGACCGCTACCTTGGCCCCGCAGCCCTGCTGCACGCCTATCGCTGGATCATCGACAGTCGGGATGAAGCAACCGGTGAAAGATTGGATGAACTTGAAGACCCCTTCAAGCTGTATCGCTGCCACACTATCATGAACTGCGCAAAGACTTGCCCCAAGGGTCTGAACCCGGCAAAGGCAATTGCGGAAATCAAGAAAATGATGGTCGACCGCGCTGTTTGAATTTATTAGGGTCGGCACACCCTTGAGTAGTATAAGTTGTATAAATGCCGACCCTAAATAGATTGAGTTCTGTTTCCATTGCAAAATCTGATAATGTTGTCCGGGAAGATGCAAGAGTTGCAGCTTTCGAAGATGGTCGTCAGGTTCTGGTATGGCAAGATTCATCTCCGGAAATATTTTTCCGCCTTTTGAATGAAGATGGAAGCCCTGCGAGTGAGGTTGTTCGGGTTGCATCCAGTACCAGCACGCCAAATCGCCCTGACGTTGCGGTTTTGTCCGATGGCAACTTCCTTGTTGTCTATACACATGTCAAAAACTCCGGCGGCGCAGAAATTCGCGGCGTCAAATATGATCAGTCCGGACGTCTTGTCGACGCCGGGCAGGTTCTGATCCCTTCAAGTTCGGAAACGATCGTTGCACCTGAGGTTATCGCGCTCGTTGATGGCGGCTTTGCTGTGGCGGCCACCGGTTTGGGATACGATGGCAGTCTTTTTTCAGCCCACTCGCGCAGTTTTGACAACGACGGCACGCCTCGGGGCGAATTGCTCCAACTCAATCAGACAGAACATAGGTTTCAGTCATTTCCAGAAATTGCCCCTCTGGAAGCCGGAGGTTTCGCAGCGGTCTGGCGGTCTCATTCAGTAGACGGAAGCTTTTATGCCGTAATGCTGCGTGTTCTCGATGACGATGGGGCGCCTCTCACGGGTGAAATTCGTCTTAATCAATATTCATACCGAAGCCAGATCGATCCTGTCGTAGCTCAGCTGTCAGATGGCAGTTTGATTGTGGTCTGGAAATCAGATGAGCAGGACGGCAGCGGCGAAACAATTGTTGCGCGCCATGTCTCTGCGCAAGGGGTGCCCATCGGGAATGAATTCATCGTCAACCAGACCACGCATGGAGATCAAACGCAACCTCAGGTCGTAGCGTTGAACGATGGCGGTTTTGTCGTTGGTTGGGTAAATGTCAGCGACAATCCCACCGTAGTAGCAAGAGAGTACAACTCGAACATCGAGGCCATAACCGGGGAAGTTCAGCTGTCTGAGAGCTCGGCTGATTATGACGTCAAACCGTCTCTTGTTGCGCTTCCAGATGGTGGAATAAGCGTCATTTGGCAATCGGTTGATCGCGACAATCCGCTGTCGAATTCAGCGTTGCATGTCAGGGTCTCTTTGCCCGACCTGAATGCTACGGATGGCAATGATGTGATAAATGACGGCTCCGCGTTGAGCCGTATCCTGGCTCTCGACGGGAATGATTGGATTACCCCGGGGGCTGGGTCAGATACGATTGACGGCGGAGCGGGCTTTGACATGGTCAGCTTCATTGATCATCAGCAGGCCGTCCGAGTGGACTTGGCCCAGGGTCGTGCGACTTCGGGGGCGGACATCAACCAGATTCTGAACGTCGAGGGTGTAACGGGATCCTCATTCGCAGATTACATTGTCGGTGATGACGGCGACAATCGCCTGCGTGGTGCTGGTGACTATGACTGGTTCATCGGTTCAGATGGCCATGATTTCTATGATGGCGGATCTGGCCGCGATATGGTCAGCTACGTGTCCTCGACCAGGGGCGTGAATGTTGATTTGACCACAGGGCGCGGTAGCACGGGGCTGGCGAACGGTGATCGGTATCAGAACGTGGAGCGCGTCACGGGATCGTCCTATTCGGACGTGTTGAAAGGAGACGCGGGCCACAACGATCTACGCGGGTTGGGCGATTATGATTGGTTTCTGGGCACAGCTGGGCGTGATCGCTACGAAGGTGGATCTGGTCTGGACATGATCAGCTATGCTGAATCCTCTTCAGCCGTGAGTGTCGACCTAGCACAGGGTCGCGGTACACGCGGGGATGCAGCGCGGGACAGCTATGTGAGCGTCGAGCGCGTGACTGGCAGCAGCTATGATGACCATCTCGTAGGGGACAGCGGCAACAACCTGTTGCGTGGGCTTTATGGAGAGGACACCTTGTATGGTGGCGCAGGCGTTGATCGATTGATTGGCGGAGCGTCGGACGACTATCTGGACGGTGGCTTTGGCTGGGATTACGCGATCTTCAACGGCGCGCGCGATGACTACAATGTAAGCCGTAACGGGGGGCAGGTCCTGGTTGAGCACCTGGCATCGGGCAGAGAGGGAACTGATACGCTGGTCAACATCGAAGTGATCCAGTTCTCGAATGACCTTCTGTACCTCTAGATCACTCAGTGCGCCTGTGTCGGGGTGCTGATCAATTGGCACCTCTCTCGGCCTGAGATCTCAAAAAAGTTCTGATTCTGCAGATGCTTCGTGTACCGTGAAGGTCTGCAGAGTCATTTCCAGGACTTTTATCAGATGAGTGATCTCACCTATGCCTTGCTTCTGGCCGCATTTGCCGGTCTCGCCATGCCATTGGGCGGGCTGTTGGCCCGGTATGAGCATGTCCGTGACACGCGCATCCAGTCGCGGATCGTACATTCGGTGACGGCCTTTGGTGGCGGTGCGCTCTTGTCGGCGGTGGCCTTGGTGTTGGTCCCTCGCGGTGCCGAAGCGCTACCGGTCTTTCTTGCGATTCCATTGCTGGTGACAGGCGGGGTCAGTTTCTACGTTGTCGACAAGATATTGGCCGGTGCCGGTGGCAGCGGCGCGCTGCTTTTGGCCATGTTGCTGGATTTTCTGCCCGAGGCGATGGCTCTTGGCGCGCTTCTGACGACCGAGGCCGCGACAGCGAAATTGCTGGCGGCGATGATCTTTCTGCAAAACCTGCCCGAAGGGTTCTCTGCCTTTCGCGAAATCTGGTCCCGTGGACAGACGCCTGGGTGGCAGATCTTGTTGATCTTCATTGGCCTCGCCGCCCTTGGTCCCTTGTGCGCGGCCGTAGGGTTCCAATTTCTGTCAACCGACCCCGAAACACTGGGCGCGATAATGATCTTTGCGGCGGGTGGCATCCTGTATCTGTTGTTTCAGGACATCGCACCTGAAGCGCATGTGTCCGGGGATTGGTCGCCAGCCCTTGGAGCTGTCTGTGGGTTTGCCCTTGGGCTCGCCGGAGACATGATCATCGGCTGAATACTTGCGTTCTCTGCATGGCCAGAATGCGACTTTGGGAGATGTGATCGCGGATGCACAATTCTATGTTCACTGGCAGGGAGGGGCAGTTCCAATAGGATCGGATAATGCCCATGAACACGCCAACCCCAACCAAAACTGGTAAAATACCCGCGCAAGAGGCGCTGAAGGTTCTTGATCAGGCTTGGGCCTACTATGTGCCCGAACCCAAGCGGCCGCCGGAAGACAGGCAACCTGAATTGTTCGAATACGCAAATGCTGCCTAATGACTCGATGTCGACGGCGGGGGTACTCCCGCCCGTCGTCGATGCCCCTCGCAGGGCACCTCCTCCCGTTGGGCCGGGCGCCTCGCCTTCGGCTCGGCGCGGCACCGCAGAACGCCGTCAGTTACGACCAAGGCCACTCCGGTTTGCATGCGATATGGCAGTTCACGCCTCGTACGGAATGGGTTAGGCAAGGGGCATGCCCGTCCTCTTGCTGCTGTTTGCTCTTTTCGTGTTCGCCTACTTCCTGTGGCGTGCCAAAACCACGACGCTGACCCGCAATTGTCGTTGGAGGCAGAGCCGATCTGAGGGTCTCTGGCGATGTGCAGCCTGCGCCGCAGTGTCAGATGGCAACGATCAACCTCGACATTGCGGTGCAAAACAGCCGCGTTGACCTCTTGCATCTGCCTGGCCTCTCGTGCCCATCTGTGCGCAAGAGGAGACGCCATCATGACAAACGCCCCAGCTGACGCCGACGCCCGCCGCGCCATTGCCCCAGTCATCTGTTACCCGAATGAGACATTGCCAGAACCGCCGCTGGACCTTTACCGCGCGGCGCGGGCCACGGCGGTCAAGTCGGATGAGGTTCTTGTGCCTGCCCGCGATGCGCGCTGTTTCACCGTACCGGCGGGTCATTTCTTTCGCATTTCTTCTGTCGAGGGGCCGCAGGTGGGGGATCTGAACCTGCACAATCTCAACGAGGTGACCGAGCGGTTCTATTCCGGCAAGACCCGTGCGCTGCACGGCACCCACATCACCGCCGGGGAGCGCATGTGGAGCAGCTTTCCCCACATGCGCCCGATGGCCACGATTATCGAGGATACGCTAGGCTGGTACGGGATCGATGACTTCGGTGGCTCGGTTCACGACGTAATCGGGACCCGCTGTGATCCGTATACGGGCAACCTGCTGGCGGGCACACAGTATCATCATTGCTGCCACTCGAATCTGACGCGGTCGCTTGCGGATCATCTTGGGGTAAGTTTGGATGCGGCTGAGCCGCTGGTGCATGATGTCCTTAACGTCTTCATGTGCACCGGTTTCACACGCGATACCGGACAATACTTTATGAAAGCTTCGCCAGTACGGCCCGGCGATTTCCTCGAGTTCTTTGCCGAGATTGACCTACTGGGCAATCTCAGTGCCTGCCCCGGTGGTGACTGCTCGTCCGAGCATTCATCAGATGCGGCGCCCTGCCACCCGCTGTTGGTCGAGGTCTTTGCGCCAACCGAAGGAACATTGGCGGGATGGAACAGCCCGATGGTCAACCAGTATGATCGGACACACGGGCGCGGGTGATCGAGCTTCTCGGAACCTCGGCGGCGGGGTTACGAAAAGCCAGCATTCTGCGGGACCGCGCCTCGCCGCAGGCGAGGCGCCCGGCCCAACGGGAGGCGGTGTCCCAACAGGGGCACCAACGACGGGCGGGAGAACTTGTGTCTTGCGACGGCGCAGTTGGCGTTTCGTCGTTATCTGGGGCGAGCAGGTGATCGAAGCGCGGGCAGATACTTGAGATGCTGCTCCGGGTAAAACTCAGCTGCCAAGGCAATCAAAAACGGGCGATGGGTTAACCCATCGCCCGCCTATTCAGTAAGTGGCGAATGCACCGGCTCTTTCACGTGGTGTGCTCATTGGTCTTTGCACACATGTCACACCACGGAACGTGGCAAATCCCGAGTGGTCAGCGAACATTCGCAAAGGCGGCTTCAAGCGCGATTTCCACCATCTCGCCAAAGCTGCGTTCGCGTTGATCACTGGGCAAGGCTTCACCCGTCAGCAGATGATCCGATACAGTCAGAACCGCCAATGCCCGACAGCCGTGGCGGGCCGCAAGATTGTAGAGTTCCGCCGCTTCCATCTCCACGCCCAGGATGCCGTGACGCACCATCTGTTCGTTGAGATCGGGACGTTCATCATAGAACACGTCCGAGGAATAGATCCCCCCGACATGTGTTGCGGTGCCCTTGGCCTGTGCCGCATCGGCCGCAGCCCGCAGCAGGGACCAATCCGCACAAGGTGCAAAGTTCACCTCTTTGAAGATCCCGCGTGAGGGCGTGCTGAGCGTTGTGGCTGTCATCGCTAGAATGACATCCCTGACCGCAACCTTCTCCTGCATTCCACCGCAGGATCCGATGCGGATCAGGGTCTTGGCGCCGTAATCACGGATCAGCTCGTTGACATAGATCGACAGGGACGGCATGCCCATGCCGCTGCCCTGAATGGTGACCCGCTGGCCGTTCCAAGTTCCGGTATACCCCAACATCCCGCGAACTTCGTTGACCAGTTTCACATCCGACAGAAATGTTTCCGCCGCCCATTTCGCCCGGTATGGATCACCCGGCAAAAGGACCGTTTCAGCAATTTCACCAGATTTGGCGCCAATATGAATTGTCATTGTTGAAAGCCTATTTTCAGATTTCCAGGTCCGAAATGTCGGCACCCGATGTCAGAGCATCGTGAATCCATTGCGGCTTGCGACCACGGCCAGACCATGTTTGCTCTGGATTGGCCGGATTACGGTACTTTGCAGCTGCTTTGCCGGTCTTCCCGCCCTTTTTCGCGTCCGGTGACAATTCGGACAAGGAGAATCCGAATTCTGCGGCGGCCTTTTCAGCTGCGGCAAGAGCCTCACGGCGCTCTCTTTCTTCTGCGTCCTTGAGCGCAGTTGCCACGTTTGTCTGCAACGCGAGCAGATCTTTTCGCGACATTGAATTTAGGTCGATTCCCATTAATCCTAACTCCTGGTTTCTACGAACGCCAAATAAGATAGCGCTCAAAGCGCTACCTTAAAGAGTCTGGAGACGCATTTCAGCGCCAATATTGGAGAATAGAGTTTTTATTCCGCTGCAATTTCTGCCGGATCGGCCAAGGTTACGATATCCGACATGATTGTGTTGAGTTCAAAATCTTTGGGTGTATAGACTTTCGATACCCCCATTGATTTCAATCTTTCCGCATCTTCGTCTGGAATAATACCGCCGACGATCAGCGGCACATTCTGTAAGCCAGCGGCCTTCATCCGATCCAGAACATCTTCGACAAGCGGCAAATGGCTGCCTGACAGGATCGACAAACCAATCACGTGCGCTTCGTCGTCGATTGCGGCGGTGACAATCTCTTCGGGGGTCAGGCGGATGCCTTCGTAAGAAATGTCCATGCCACAATCACGCGCGCGGAAGGCGATCTGTTCAGCCCCGTTGGAATGACCGTCGAGGCCCGGCTTGCCGACCAGGAATTTCAGGCGACGCCCCAGTTGATCGCTGACCGCATCAACGCGCGAGCGAATGTCTTCAAGGCCCTCGGTCTTGTTGGACACAGAGCCGGACACGCCGGTCGGGCCACGGTAGGTGCCATAGGCCTTGCGCATCTCTTCGGCCCATTCGCCGGTTGTGACGCCTGCCTTGGCGGCTGCAATCGAAGGTTCCATGACGTTGGCGCCGGATTTTGCAGCCTCGCGCAAGGCAGCCAGAGCACTGGCTACAGCAGCATCATCCCGCCCTTTGCGCCATTCTTCCAGACGCCCGATCTGCTCTTGTTCGACCGCCGGGTCGACAACCATGATACCGCCGTCTTCGGTCTGCAGCGGCGAAGGTTCGCCTTGCGTCCATTTGTTGACGCCCACAACCACGGTTTCGTTGCGTTCGATCCGGTTCAAACGCTCGGCGTTGGAATCCACCAGACGCGATTTCATGTATTCGATCGAGGCCACAGCCCCACCCATCGAATCCAAGTTGGCCAGTTCGGCCCGTGCGCCATCCTTCAACTCTTCGACTTTGGCGTCGACCGCTGGGTTGCCATCGAACAGGTCGTCAAACTCCAACAGGTCGGTTTCATAGGCCAGGATCTGCTGCATCCGCATCGACCATTGTTGATCCCATGGGCGCGGCAGGCCAAGCGCCTCATTCCAGGCGGGCAGCTGTACGGCACGGGCCCGCGCCTTTTTCGACAGGGTCACGGCCAGCATTTCGATCAGGATGCGGTAGACGTTGTTTTCCGGCTGCTGCTCGGTCAGGCCGAGCGAGTTCACCTGCACCCCATAGCGGAAGCGGCGAGATTTTGGATCAGTCACGCCATAGCGTTCAACTAGGATCTCGTCCCACAAGTCCACGAAGGCGCGCATCTTGCACATCTCAGTCACAAAGCGGATGCCCGCGTTCACAAAGAACGAGATACGACCGCACAGCGCCGGGAAATCTTCGGCGGGAACGCGCGGGCGCAGTTCGTCCAGAACCGCAATCGCCGTGGCCAGGGCAAAAGCCAGTTCCTGCTCGGGGGTCGCTCCGGCCTCTTGCAGGTGATAGGAACACACGTTCATCGGGTTCCATTTGGGAACGTTGGTGTAGCAGTATTCGGCCACATCCGCGATCATCTTGAGCGAGGGTTTCGGCGGGCAAACATATGTGCCGCGCGACAGATACTCTTTGATCAGGTCGTTTTGCACCGTGCCCTGGAGCTTGGATACATCCGCGCCCTGTTCCTCGGCCACGGCAATATAGAGCGACAACAGCCAAGGCGCGGTGGCGTTGATCGTCATCGAGGTGTTCATCTGTTCCAGCGGAATCTGATCAAACAGGGTGCGCATGTCGCCCAGGTGCGACACCGGAACACCGACCTTGCCAACCTCGCCACGGGCCAGAACATGGTCGCTGTCATACCCGGTCTGGGTCGGCAGGTCGAAGGCCACGGACAAACCGGTCTGACCCTTGGCCAGATTGCTGCGATACAGCGCATTCGAAGCTTTTGCCGTGGAGTGACCGGCATACGTACGGATGAGCCAGGGGCGATCTTTCTGCGTCTGCGACATGGTGGGCCTCGCGAGTCGGGTGGGCAATAATATTTCGTTGATGAGTTCTAAATCGTAATTTTCAGCACATGTCAATTCGCTGCGTTGCGGCGAGGCGTTGTTGTGCGAATGGATTGTGACGTGCTGCATTTAATGGCAGGTTGCCCACATGACGCAGACCGTAGAACTTCCGCTTTGGCTTTTCGTCCTGATCGTGCTGTTCGCTGCGGTCACCTTTGCGTCGCATTTCCTGTTTCCCTCAGTGCGGTGGTTCTTTCGCCGCCGATTGGAACGTGCAGTGGCCCGTTTGAACAGAAGGTTGGAGCGACCGATCCAGCCGTTCAAGCTTGCCCGGCGTCACGATATGATCCAGAGCCTGATCTATGACCCGCAAGTTGGGCAGGCTGTACGCGACCATGCAGAGGCCGAAGGTATCCCCGAGGCGGTGGCCTTTGAAAAGGCCCGTGGTTATGCACGCGAGATCGTGCCCTCCTTTTCGGCATTCACCTATTTCAGCTTTGCAATTCGTCTGGCGCGGTTCCTAAGCAATGCGTTCTACAACGTAAGACTGGACTATCAGAACGAAGCGGCGATCAAGGGGATCGACCCGAATGCGACCGTAGTCTTTGTGATGAACCATCGCAGCAACATGGACTATGTTCTGATCACCTATTTGGCGGCACAGCGGTCTGCATTGTCCTATGCGGTTGGAGAATGGGCGCGGGTCTGGCCGCTCAGCCGGTTGATCCGGGCCATGGGGGCGTATTTCATTCGCCGCAAATCAGGCAGTGATCTCTACCGTCAGGTCTTGGCGTGCTACGTGCGTCACGCGACCGAGGCTGGCGTAACCCAGGCCATATTCCCCGAAGGCGGGCTTAGCCTGAATGGCAAACTTGGGCGCCCGAAATTGGGATTGTTGAAATACATCATAGATGGCAGCGATCCGGAGAAACGGGACGTTGTTTTTGTCCCGGTGGCGCTGAACTATGACCGCGTTCTCGAAGATACGATCCTGACAGCAGCCGCAAACCGGGCCGAACGGCGGTTCCGTGCCCGGATTGGTGTAATTATGGGTTGGGTCCTGAAACAGATCTGGCGTCGGGTCACTGGACGCTACAAGCGTTTTGGCTATGCGGCTGTGCGCTATGGCGAGCCTCTGTCATTGCGCACCTTTCAACGCAGCACCGACGAGGAACTGACAATCCCGCTTGCGCGTGAGCTGATGTCTCGCATCGGACAGGCTGTGCCGGTTCTGCCAATTCCCTTTGTGTCTTGGCAGATCAACACAAATGGCCCGATGTCTCGCGCCAACCTTGAACAGGCCCTGGTCGAGCGAAACCCGACGTGTGACGCATCCGAGGTCACGGCTTTGATCGACGAGGGGCTGACACAGCTCACGGATCGCCGGATATTAGTGGAGCAGGGGGATGCCTTTGCGGTTGGTCCCGAACGGCCGGATTTGCTGCGCTACTATGCTGCCTCTGTTGATCACTTGTTGCGGCCCCATGATACAGGTGATGCTGCGAGTGCAGAAAGTGATGCTGCAATTGCAGGGTCATAAAATTACAAAAAACTCCTAAATGGTGTTGCAATGTTGCGTAGCCGTTTGTATTCCATCTTCAAGCCCGCGATTCTGCGTTGCGGCGAGATTTAGGAAAAAGGAGGCCGATATGGCTTTGGACACTAACGGCGGTATCGCGTCGTACGAGGCGCCTGAAAAAGACCTCTACGAAGTGGGTGAAATTCCCCCCATGGGTTATGTGCCCAAGAAGATGTACGCGTGGGCGATTCGTCAGGAACGCGAAGGTGAGCCCAACAAGGCGATGCAGGTCGAAGTTGTCGATGTTCCCGAACTCGACAGCCACGAGGTGCTGGTCCTGGTGATGGCCGCAGGCGTGAACTACAACGGTGTCTGGGCGTCGCTCGGTGTTCCGATCAGCATGTTCAACGTCCACAAGCAGCCTTACCATATTGCCGGCTCGGATGCTGCGGGCATCGTTTGGGCCGTGGGTTCGAAAGTGACCCGTTGGAAAGTTGGCGACGAGGTTGTGATCCACTGCAACCAGGACGACGGCGACGACGAGCACTGCAACGGCGGCGACCCGATGTATTCCAACAGCCAGCGTATCTGGGGCTATGAAACCCCCAATGGTTCGTTCGCTCAGTTCACCAACGTTCAGGCTCAGCAGCTGATGCCGCGCCCGAAGCACCTGACCTGGGAAGAGGCTGCTTGCTATACGCTGACCCTGGCGACTGCATACCGTATGCTGTTCGGTCACGAGCCGCACGATCTGAAGCCGGGCCAGAACGTTCTGGTTTGGGGCGCGTCGGGTGGTCTGGGTTCTTATGCGATTCAGCTGATCAACACTGCCGGTGCCAACGCGATCGGCGTGATCTCGGACGAAAGCAAGCGTGACTTTGTCATGGGTCTGGGCGCCAAAGGCGTTCTGAACCGCAAGGATTTCAACTGCTGGGGCCAGTTGCCCACAGTGAACACGCCGGAATATGCCGAGTGGTTCAAGGAAGCGCGCAAATTTGGCGCCGCAATCTGGGAAATCACAGGCAAGGGTAACAACGTCGACATGGTGTTCGAACACCCCGGCGAAAGCACCTTCCCGGTTTCGACCTTTGTCGTGAAAAAGGGCGGTATGGTTGTGATCTGCGCCGGCACCACCGGCTACAACCTGACCTTGGACGTGCGTTACATGTGGATGCACCAGAAGCGTCTTCAGGGCTCGCACTTTGCGCACCTCAAGCAGGCCTCTGCCGCGAACCAGCTGATGGTCGAGCGTCGCCTGGATCCGTGCATGTCCGAAGTCTTCTCGTGGGACGAACTGCCCGAAGCACACATGAAGATGCGTCGCAACGAGCACCTGCCGGGCAACATGTCCGTGCTGGTTCAGTCGCCCAAGACTGGCCTGCGCACTCTGGAAGAGGTGCTGGAAGCAGGAAGTTAACCCTAACTGCAGAATCTAGCTGACAAACTGACCCGCGAATCACCACTGTGGTTCGCGGGTTTCTTTGTGTTGGCGGGCGCTTTTCGTGGTTTCAGTAGGTTAAGAATTCTGACCTCGCTGTTTATGGGGAGTAGAAAGAAGTGAATTTCCTAACACAAACCGCACATGCTATAGTTGTGTTAACCTTTCGTTAACTGTTTCGGAGAGACTCTGATGGCGCACAATGACTGGATTTTGGACGTTCTGGCGGATCTCAAGACTTTCGCTTCCGCGAACGGGTTGGGGAAACTGGCTGAGCAGCTGGATGACACCACGCTGGTTGCCGCCGCCGAGATTGCGTCCCAGAAGGAAGAGGCACGCACGCGCTCGAATGGGGAACACGGCCAATTTGGATCAAGTGCTGGAGGCGTTGGACGCTACCAGCGGGCTTGAGGAATTACAGGCAATATCTGAAGCGTTGAGAGATGCCTTGGGTGTTCGGCACATTGTTTATCACTGGGTGGACAGCGCCGGAGATCAATATGGCTGTGGCACATATTCCGACGCTTGGGTCCAACGGTACTTAGAGCAGAATTATCACCGAATTGACCCAGTAATTTTAGGGTGTTTCCAGCGCTTCCATCCTGTGGACTGGAAGCGCGCAGATTGGTCTGGAAAGGCGGCCAAGGCCTTGTTGGCCGATGCATTGGAACACGGTGTGGGCAACCAAGGATATTCGATCCCCATCCGCGGGCCCAATGGGCAGTTTGCGCTGTTTACCGCAAATCACAGTTGCGGAGACGAGGAATGGGCCGAGTTTACCGAGACCCATGGGCGGGACTTGCTGCTGATTGCCCATTACTTCAATCGAAAGGCATTGGACTTTGAAGCCGACCGGCAACCCGAACAAGCCCGTGCCTTGTCTCCGCGCGAAGTGGACGCCATGACCCTGCTCGCGATGGGATACAACCGGGCCCAGGTGGCACATAGCCTGTCGATTTCCGAGCACACTTTACGCGTCTACATTGAAAGTGCGCGCTTCAAGTTGGGCGCACTCAATACAACTCATGCGATAGCAACGGCCATGAGCAGGGGGTTAATCGTGGTTTAAGCCCTCGTTCGGCTTCCTGACCAGATATTAACCATTCATCTGTACTCCCTTTGTTCCAGCGACGGACAAAAGGGGACCACAGATGTTGCGTTACATTTATGCAGACGAATTGAATCGTTTTCCCGAACTTGCCAAATCCATGTTCCGGGATCGGGCGGACCAATTTAAGACCCGTCTTGGTTGGGATGTCTCAGTCGATGAAAACGGCGAAGAGCGGGATCAATACGATGATCTCAACCCTCTCTATGTCATTTGGGAAGAGGCCGACGGCCGCCACGGCGGATCCATGCGTTTCCTGCCCACCACGGGGCCTGTGATGGTGAATGAGGTATTTGGTCACCTGACCGGTGGGGCTCCGATTTGCAGCCCGCTGATCTGGGAGTGCACCCGGTTTTGCCTGGCGCGTGACGCCAGCCCGAATGTGGCCGCGGCCTTGATGCTGGGTGGTGGGGAAATCATGACGGGATTCGGTGTGCGCCACTTTGCCGGCGTATTCGATGCGCGCATGGTGCGGATCTACAAGGCCATCGGGTCGTCGCCCGAGGTCCTGGGCTCCGAAGGGCAGGGCCGTGACAAGATTTCGGTCGGCTTGTGGGAGTTTACTCCCGAAGCGCGCGAACGCGTTGCCAAACGGGCCGGTATCTCGCCCGAACTGTCGCGGCTGTGGTTCACATCTGCGTTTGGCGGGGCCAAGACCTCTCGCTTTGCGATGGTTGGATAAATTTCGACAAACTGCACCTCGGGCATCTGGTGGTGTCCGGGGCGTCCCTATAGGGTCGCGATATGACCCAAGCCCCCGTTGTATTTTCCGAAGATCAGGCTGCCGCCTTTGATACTGTCACCGAACTGCTGCGCAGCTCGGGTGTTGATTTGGAAGATGAGGCGCTTTTGAAACCTCCGGCCGGGGGCGAGGCAGGCGTCATGGCCGTCATCGGCAAGGCGGGATCGGGTAAGACGCTGCTTTTGTCCGAACTGTACAAAGCGCTTGAGAGCGCTGGTGTTCAGGTGGTGTCGGGTGACTACGAGGGGCGCAAAAACCGCGACAAGCGCACGTTGGCGATCCTGGCCCCCACGAACAAAGCTGCCAGTGTTCTGCGCCTGCGTGGCGTTCCTGCGACAACCATCCACCGCATCCTTTACACTCCCGTCTACGACCCAGAATACGAGCGCATTGCAGAATGGTTGGCAGGAAACGGTGAAAAGCCCGAGGTTGAGGGACTGACAGAAGAGGCACTGGCCCGCGCCGCAGCTTTTTACGAAAAGAACAAATCGATCCCAGGTGCCTTGGCCGCCGCTGGCCTGCGCGGGTCGGATTTCATCACCGGCTGGAAACGGCGGGACGAACCGCTCGACATCGGCTTTGTGGACGAGGCCTCGATGCTGGATGACCGGCAGTTCGAAGACTTGAAAGAGATCTTTCCGACCTTGCTGCTGTTTGGCGACCCGGCCCAATTGGCGCCGGTCAATCAATCGGGGGCCATGGTGTTTGATGGCTTGCCCCAGCCCCGCAAGCTTGAGCTGCAGCGCATCCACCGGCAAGAGGCGGACAACCCGATCCTGGACCTGGCCCATGCCCTGGCCGACCCGCAGCTGGAATTCCACGACTTCGAGCGGATGATCGAAGACACCGCCAAGCGCGACGAGCGGGTGGTGTGGGGCCAACGGGTCGAGGTCGATCTGATGGCGCGCAGCCCCGTTCTGGTCTGGCGCAACGCCACCCGCATTCGGCTGATCAATGCATTCCGCACGGTGCATGGCGCGCCAGAAGAGGAGCTAATCGAGGGCGAGCCGCTGATCTGTGACGGGCTGGAACTGCCATTGAAGCATCGCAAGAAACGTCTTGATCTTGAGGCGCGCGGCCTGATCAAGGGCGCGCAGGTCATCTATCTGGGGCCGGGTCGTAAGGCGGGGTTTTCGCGCCTGCATGTGATGGGCGCCGAAGACCCTCAGGTCAGCGCCGCGTCTATCGTGAAGATCGAAAAACCGGATGAAGAAGAGCCGTTCATCCCTTATGCCGCGCGGATGGGCGCCACATTTCTGCACGGCGCGGCCGTGACGATCCACAAGGCGCAGGGGTCGCAGTGGGACACGGTGCAGGTCTTTGCCCCTGACATCTACGTTGCGGCCCGTATGGGGCGTGTGGAGGCCGGACAACCCTTGTGGAAGCGACTGGCCTATGTCGCGATCACACGGGCGCAGGAACGGCTGATATGGGTGGTGCGCAATCGCCTGTCCAAACCCACCTATCCGCTGCGGGTCGATGACTTGCGCGCAAAACCAGCCGCGGCGCTGACATTGGAGGCTGAGACCACATGAGTTCGATCATCGTCACCGGAGCAAGCTCGGGCATCGGCCGGGCTACGGCAGAGCTTTTCCTGGCTAAGGGGTGGACCGTTGGGTTGCTGGCCCGCCGTGGCGAGGCGCTGGCCGAAGTTGCCGGAAGCAATCCGAAGGCGATCACACTGATCGCCGACGTCACCGACCCCAAGGCTGTGCAGCAGGCCTTTGACAGCTTTCTGCAGCAGGCAGGCAGGTTGGATGTGTTGTTCAACAACGCAGGTATCTTTGCGCCCGGCGGAACGATTGACGAGATTGCTTTGGATGCTTGGTACCAAACCGTCAACGTGAACCTGAACGGGATGTTTCTGGCTGCGCGTGCGGCATTTGCTGCGATGCGAAACCAGACCCCACAAGGCGGCCGGATCATCAACAACGGTTCGATTGCGGCGCATGTGCCGCGACCAAACTCGGTGCACTACACAGCAACGAAACACGCGATCACCGGTTTGACCCGCAGCCTGTCACTGGATGGGCGTGATTTGGGCATTGCCTGCGGTCAGATCGACATCGGCAATGCGCGGACACCGATGGTGCAGGGCTTGAACGACGCTGCGGTTGCGGCTGGTCGTGAGCCGGATCCATCCATGGCGGTCGAGGATGCTGCAAAATCGGTCCTGCACATGGCCGAGTTGCCGCTCGAAGCGAATGTGCAGTTCATGACGGTGATGGCGACAACCATGCCATACATCGGACGCGGCTGAGAGCATCAGCCGCGCCTGAGTGCTTTACCCGGCGCGGAAGATACGGAACACAGCCGACGCGCCCCAACCCGCGGCAATGGCGATGGCCAGGGACATCAGGCCATACCAGACGGGTTGTTCGCGCGACATGTTGAACAGGAAACGTTCCAGGCCAACTTTCTGAACTGCAATCGAGGTCTCGTAGTCGCCGACAATCTGGCCCTCGCGCGTCAGGAAGATGCGGGTGGCATAGTCCCCTTCGGTCAGATCAGCAGGCATATCGATCGACGTCCTGAAAAGCGTCTGCTGATCCAAGGCGACCTGACCTTCAAGTGTCTGATACAGACCTTGGCTTTGCTTGATACGAATGACGGCATCGGTGAAGCTGTCGGCGTCAGTGATATTCGCGGGCGCCCCGACCGAGCGGATGGCATTGTCGATGGTGATCTTCTGGCGCAGGTCTTCGGTATTGGACAGCACCTGATCAATCGGTCCGGTCGTTGCCACGGCATAGAAGCTGGGGGCCGCGTCAACTTCGACCGCATCGGTATTCACCCAGATCCCGAATACGTTTTCCTTGCGGCGCACAACGACGGGTTCGGACGGACCCGCGACCGTTATGACCACCTCAAGCGGCGAAGATTGATCAATTGGCGCTTCGCGTTTGACGGCGCCAAAGATCAGAATTTCCGAGCCGTCAAAGCTGGTGGTGATGGCGACATTGTCTTTGCTCAGGCCCAGCACAACCTCTTCGGCAGTGGCAAAGGTGGGCAACAGGAACAGCAGAGTCAGAAAGATGCGGAACATGGCTTAGTGACCTCCGGCTGCGCCGAGCGAGTAAAGCTCGGACGGTTGCAGGAGCAGGTCCAGAGCCAGCTTGCCGCAGACCACAAGCACCATCAGGGCCAGCAGTACGCGCAGCTGTTCGGCCTTCATCTTGACGCCGATCCGTGTACCGATCTGGGCACCGATCACACCCCCGACCAGCAGTAGAACCGCCAGCACCACGTCCACGGTATAGTTCGTGGTCGCATGCAGCATGGTGGTAAAGCCGGTCACAAAGATGATCTGAAACAGCGAGGTTCCAACAACCACCTTGGTCGGCATCCCCAGCAGATAGATCATCGCAGGGACCATGATAAAGCCGCCGCCGACACCCATGATGGCCGACAGGATACCAACAACCACACCCACGATCAGCGGTGGAATGACCGAGATGTAAAGGCCGGATGTCCGAAACCGCATCTTCATCGGCATGGCGTGCACCCAAGTACGCTGCCGACGTTTGGGCGCAGCACCGGCGGTGGCCCCGCGTGCCTTGCGGATTGCGTTGACGCTTTCGACAAACATCAGGCTGCCGATGATACCAAGGAAGACGACATAGCAGAGTTTGACCAGCAGATCGACCTGGCCGAGGCTTTTGAGGTAGTTGAAAACCACCACACCTAGCGCGGCCCCGGTAAGGCCCCCGACCAAAAGCACCGTTCCCATTTTTAGATCCACGGTCTTTCGTCGGAAATGCGCAAGTACGCCCGAGAAAGACGAGGCAACGATCTGGTTGGCCTCGGTGGCAACCGCAACAGCGGGCGGAATACCGATAAAGAACAACAATGGCGTCATCAGGAACCCGCCGCCGACACCAAACATGCCCGACAGGATTCCGACCATGCCGCCAAGTCCCAACAAGAGGAACGCATTGACGGACACTTCGGCTATGGGAAGGTATATCTGCATGCGTACTGTTAGACTGCGGCATAGGGCGAAATCAACCGCCCATGCTGCTTTGCAGAAATCAGGACTGATTTGCCGCAGTCAACTGGACCTATCAGCGTTCCTTTACATAGGGTTCACCGCCTGCGCGCGGCGGAATGGCCTTGCCGACAAAGCCGGCCAGGATCACCACGGTCAGGATATAGGGCAGGGCATCCATCACCTGCACGGGAATCACCACGCCGCCCAGATCGATATTCTGGAACCTCAGCGCAATGGCTTGGAGCAGGCCAAACAACAGACAGGCCCACATTGCCTGCCACGGACGCCACTTGGCAAAGATCAGAGCCGCCAATGCGATAAAGCCGCGACCCGCGGTCATGTCCTTGACGAATCCGGCTTGCAGCGCGGTTGCCAGATAGGCCCCGGCAATGCCGCAGAGCACACCGCAAATCGCAACGGCCGCATAGCGCAAGCCAACGACCGAAACCCCGGCTGTGTCCACGGCTGCCGGGTTTTCACCGACGGCGCGCAGGCGCAGACCAAAGCGGGTGCGATACAGAACCCACCACGTGCCAGGCACGGCCAGGAACGCCAGATAGACCAGGATTGAATGGCCCGACAGCAGCTCGGAATAGATGGGGCCGAGAATCGGCACACCGCTAAGCGCTTCGGCAAAGGGAAAGTTGATTGGTTCGAACCGGCCTCCTGCAAACAGCGATGGCGTGCGCCCGCCCTGCTTGAACCAATCCTGTGCGATCAGCACTGTCATGCCCGCGGCAAGGAAGTTGATCGCCACACCGGAAATCAGCTGATTGCCACGGAAGGTGATCGAAGCAAGGCCGTGCAACCCGCTAAGCACCAGCGACGAGGCGATCCCCGCCAGCAGACCCAGCCAAACAGAGCCGCTGACTGCGGCCACAGCGGCCGAGAAAAACGCGGCCATCAGCATCTTGCCCTCAAGCCCGATGTCGAAAATGCCTGCGCGTTCGGAATAAAGCCCTGCCAGACAGGCCAGCAACAGGGGCGTGGCCAGGCGAACCGTCGAATCGAGAACTTGGATGATCGTCAGGAAATCCATCACGCTTTGCCTTTCCGCATGGCCAGGAACATCTTTTCAAGCGGTGTGCGCACCATGTTGTCGAGCGCACCGGTAAACAGGATCACAAGTGCCTGGATCACCACGATCAGCTCGCGCGGGATCGACGTCCACAAGGCCAGTTCCGCACCGCCCTGATAGAGAAAGCCAAAGAGGATCGCCGCCAGGAACACGCCAAACGGATGGCTGCGCCCCATCAGGGCCACGGCGATGCCAATAAACCCTGCGCCCTCAGTCGAGTTCAGAACCAGCCGTTCCGCTTCGCCCATGACGTTGTTGGTGGCCATCAAACCCGCCAAGGCACCCGAAATCAGCATGGCGATCATGGTGATCTTGACTGGCGAGATACCGGCATAAAGCGCGCCGGTTTCCGAATGACCATAAGCGCGGATTTCATAGCCCAGCTTGGTGCGCCAGATAAGGGCCCAGACAACGACACAGGCCAGCATCGCCACCAGCAGTGAGATGTTGGCAGGTGCGGCCTTGGAAAAGCTGATCCCGATGGGGGCCAGCAGCTCGTGCAGGGTCGGCAGGTGCACCGCTTCGGGGAAGCGCTCCGAGGCCGGGTCCATCGACCCTTCGGGACGCATCACGTTGACCAGCATGTAGTTCAGCACCGCAGCTGCGATGAAGTTGAACATGATGGTGGTGATCACGATGTGACTGCCGCGTTTGGCTTGAAGATAGGCCGGGATCGCCGCCCAGGCGGCGCCAAAGATCATGGCACCAGCACAGGCCCCCAACAGGGCCAGGGACCAATGCGGCCAGGGCACGTAGAGGCAGACCATGGCCACACCAAGCCCGCCCAGCATCGCCTGACCCTCGCCACCGATGTTGAACAGCCGCGCATGAAACGCCACGGCCACGGCCAGGCCGGTGAACATGAAGTTGGTGGCATAATAGAGCGTATAGCCCCAGCCATAAGTCGAGCCGAGCGCGCCGGTGACCATCAGGTTCACCGCTTCAACAGGGTCTTCGCCGATCCCAAGGATCACCAGGGCCGACAGGATCGCGGCCAGGATCAGGCTGATGACGGGAATAAGGACCACGTCGGCCCATTTGGGCATCTTGTCCATATTATGCGGCCTTTCCATCGACGCCTGCCATCAGCAGGCCCAGTTCTTTTTCGTCCGTTTCATGGGGCAGGCGCTCGCCCATGATGTGGCCGTCAAACATGACGGCAATCCGGTCGGACAGCGAGAAGATCTCTTCTAGCTCGACCGACACCAGCAGCACCGCCTTGCCTTGATCGCGCAGGGCGACGATCTGCTGGTGGATGAATTCGATAGCGCCGATATCGACGCCCCGGGTCGGTTGCCCAACCAACAGCAGGTCAGGGTTGCGTTCGATTTCGCGAGCAACGACGATCTTTTGCTGGTTGCCGCCCGAGAAGTTCTTGGCCGCCAGCCAACCGTCGGCCGGGCGTACATCGAATTTCTCGATCTTGCGCTCGGTGTCGGCACGCAAGGCGGCGTTGTTCATGAAGATGCCGCTTTGGTAGGCGGGATCGTGGTGATAGCCGAAGGCCACATTTTCCCAGGCGTGGAAATCCATGATCAGGCCTTCGCGCTGGCGGTCCTCGGGCACATGCGCGATGTGCTGATCCCGGCGCGCACGGGCATCTGATCCAGCACCGCTTAACGCCAAGGGCGATCCGTTTAGGCGAATGCTGCCCGTGCCGGGGCGCATTCCGCCCAGAACTTCCAAGAGTTCCGACTGTCCGTTTCCGGCCACGCCGGCAATGCCCAAAATTTCGCCTGCACGGACCTCCAGGTTGATGCCTTTGACCCGCTCGACGCCCTTTTCGTCGGTGACATGCAGGTTCTCGATCTCGAGAACCGGCGCGCCGACTTTGGCAGGAACCTTGTCCACCTGCAGCAGAACCTTGCGGCCCACCATCAGCTCGGCCAAGTGCTGTGGGTTGGTTTCAGATGTTTTGACCGTTGCTGTCATCTGACCGCGACGCATGACGCTGACGGTATCGGTTGCCTCCATGATCTCGCGCAGCTTGTGCGTGATCAGGATGATGGTTTTTCCCTCATCCTTGAGGCGATGCAGAATGCGAAACAGCTGGTCGGCCTCGGCCGGGGTCAGCACGCCCGTGGGTTCATCCAAGATCAGGATATCCGCTTGGCGATAGAGCGCTTTCAGAATCTCGACTCGCTGTTGCATGCCCACGCCGATCTCTTCGATCACGGCGTCAGGGTCGACGTTCAGCTCGTATTCAGTCGCCAGTTCCTTGAGCGTTTTGCGCGCCTTGGCCAACGACGGCTTGAGCAGCCCGCCGTCTTCTGCGCCCAGAATGATGTTTTCCAGAACGGTGAAGTTTTCGACCAGTTTGAAGTGCTGGAACACCATGCCGATGCCTGCTGCGATGGCGGCTTGGCTGTCCGGGATCTCGGTCTTTGAACCGTTGATCCAGATCTCGCCTTTGTCGGCTTTGTAGAATCCGTAGAGAATGCTCATCAGCGTGGATTTGCCCGCACCGTTTTCACCGATGATCCCATGGATCGTACCGGGGGCGACGCTGATGGAGATGTCCTTGTTTGCCTGGACGGGGCCAAAGGATTTGGAAATCCCTTTTAGCTCGATGGCTGGGACGGTCATGATTTAACCTCGATGGCCGAAGAGGGGCGTGCAGGGTCCGGCGAACAACGCCAAGGGCACGCGGGGGAGGTGAAAGGCGGGCCGGTGCGGTCACACCGGCCCACGCAACGTAGCGATTAGAAGCTGACTGCCGGGCAGCTGTCGTTTTCGTAATAGCTTACAACGGTGGTCTTGCCGTCGATGATGTCCTGACGCGCCGTTTCGACTGCGCCTTTCATGTCATCGCTGACCAGCGAGGCGTTGTTGTCGTCCATGGCAACGCCGACGCCTTCTTCGGCCAAGCCCATGGTGAAGACACCGGTTTCAACGTCCGCGCCTGCTTTCATGGCGTCATAAACGGCCACGTCCACGCGCTTGAGCATCGAGGTCAAGACCTTGCCCGGGTGCAGGTGGTTCTGGTTGCTGTCCACGCCGATCGACAGGATGCCTTCGTCGGCTGCGGTCTGCAGAACACCAACGCCGGTGCCGCCAGCAGCAGCATAGATCACGTCGGCACCTTGGGCGATTTGTGCCTTGGTCAGTTCCGAGCCCTTGACCGGGTCGTTCCACGCCGACGGGGTGGTGCCGGTCATGTTGGCAACTATGTTAACGTCCGGGTTCACTGCCTTGGCACCTTGGGCATAGCCGCAGCCAAAGTGACGGATCAGCGGGATGTCCATGCCACCGATAAAGCCGACGGTGCCGGATTTCGACGCCATCGCGGCCATCATGCCAACCAGGTAGGAGCCTTCATGCTCGGCAAAACCGATCTGACGCACGTTCGGCGCATCCAGCCAGGTGACGTCAACCGCAACGAACTTGGTGTCGGGGTAGTCAGCCGCAACAGCGCTCAGCGGGTCGGCCATGGCAAAGCCCATGGTGATCACCGGGTTGGCGCCAGCTTCGGCAAAACGGCGCAGGGCCTGCTCGCGCTGCGCTTCGGACTGCAGCTCGATTTCGCGGTACTTGCCGCCAGTTTCTTCGGCCCAACGAGACGCACCGTTGTGGGCTGCTTCGTTAAAGGATTTGTCAAACTTGCCGCCCAGATCAAAGATCAGCGCGGGCTCGGCCAATGCGGCCCCTGCGGTCAGCGCCAGCGAGGCTGCGGCGCCCATCAGCGATTTCATGAGGGTCATTTGTTTACTCCCGTTGGTTTTTTGTTTCGAGCGTCCGGCTTGTGCCAGAGCCCGTGCATGCGAGCAGAACTGCAATAATACCGGCAATTAAGGACGGAGCCAGCCCAAAGAATCAACCGCTTTTTGACCGGATGGTCCAAGAATCGCGGGGATTGCCGTCAGGGCAGGGGCCGTTGCATCACGATGGCGTCGATACTCTCCTTGGCGGAACGCTTGTAATAGCCGGGTCTGCGGCCGTGGGGCGCATATCCGCAGGCGTCGTAAAGCGCAATGGCCGGGTTGTTATCGGCCGCGACGTCAAGAAAAGCGCGCTCGGCGCCTTGGTTGATGGCGTGGCTGTGCCAAGCGTTCATGACTTGCGTCGCCAGCCCGCGGCGTTGGTGGTTGGGATGGGTTGCGATGGTCAGCAACTCGGCCTCTCCGGCGATCACCTGGATCAGGGCAAAACAGCGTGCGTCCCCAACGGCAAAGGTGAAACGGTTGGACAGAAGATCGGAAAATTCCGTTTCACTCCAAGGACGTGACTGAGTGAACGCCGCCTTGTGGGTGGCGGCCATATCCGCCGGAGTCATTCGTCCAACAGAACCGGCGGCACATCCCGCGACGGGGCGGCGTCGGCCGGTCGAATATAGAATGGGGCCGGAGGGGTCACCGTGATCCGATAGCGTTCAGCCGCAATTCTAGCGATGGCGATGACTGTTTTTGCCTCATCTTCGGGCAGGTAGAGCGGAGCAATTTCTTTCGCGTCATTCGCCGGAACAAGCTCGGGAGCCTCCGCAGAACGACGGATGTAGACATGATCGCGGGGCGCAGGGATGGCGGGCAGGGTACCGTCAGGCGCGCTCAGCCCAAGCGATTCGAAGCCGGTGACACCCACGGCGGGAATTCCCAGACCCAAAGCCAGCCCGCGCGCGGCGGAGACCGAGATCCGGATGCCCGTGAAGTTTCCCGGCCCGATGCCGACGCCAATGGCATCCAGATCGCGCCATGTTACGCCAGCAGTGGCCAGAATCTCTTCCAGCAATGACATAAGGCGTTCAGCCTGACCGCGCTTCATCTCTTCGACCCGGGCGTCAAGCACATCACCACCGCGCAGCAAGGCCGCTGCGCAGAACGGCCCTGACGTGTCGAACGCAAGAATGAGTGGGTTCATGGTTCTTGAGGGCCTTTGTCAATTACGGACTTGGTGCGCAGATGATCCCGGCCAGAGCCGCCGTCGCGTGGCAGACCATCGTTCAGATGCAACCAGGTTGGAGCATTGCTTGCGTGGCAGTGCAACTCCGGGGCCAGTTCGTCGATCTGGTCCAACACGCCAAGTGGCACGTAAACCTGGTCCGGAAGATAGTCAAAACGCGCAGCCATGGCCGACCCGCACGTGCGACAAAACCAGCGTTTGACCCCGGGGTTGAGTTCAACCGGGTCGGGCCAAGAGGGCTGGATGTCGATGGCATCTGGGGCAAAGGCAGCAAATGCTGCAACCGGCCCGCCCGTCAAACGGCGGCAATCATCGCAGTGGCAATAGGTCACGATTTGAGCGGGAGCCGTGGATTTAATGCTAAGGGCGCCGCAATAGCAGCGCCCCGAAAACTCTACGGATTGGCCTACAGGTTCCGACATGCGTCAGACCGCGACGGGGCGCACCTCGGTTACCTCGGGGATGTAGTGGCGCAGCAGGTTCTCGATGCCCATTTTCAGCGTCAGAGTAGACGAGGGGCAACCAGCGCAGGCGCCTTGCATGTGCAGATAGACCACGCCGCGATCAAAGCCGTGGAACGTGATGTCACCACCGTCTTGTGCCACAGCAGGGCGCACGCGGCTATCCAGCAGTTCCTTGATCTGGTCGACAACTTCGCCATCTTCGCCGGTGTGCTCGGCGTGACCCGATGCCGCTTGCGCGTCGTCTGCCATCACGGGCTGACCGGATTGGTAGTGTTCCATCACTGCGCCCAGGATGGCGGGTTTGATGTGGTCCCATTCAACCGCGTCATCTTTGGTGACGGTGACAAAATCATTGCCAAAGAACACGCCAGTCACGCCGCTGACGGCAAATATGCGTGCGGCAAGGGGGGATTTGGTGGCCGCTTCGGCCGAGGGGAAGTCTGCAGTGCCCATTTCGAGCACGGTCTGACCGGGCAGGAACTTCAGCGTCGCCGGGTTCGGTGTCGATTCGGTTTGAATGAACATGAGCAGCCTCCATGATGTGTGCATCTGATATGCGGGCACAAAGGGTGGAAGTCAATAATTGGAACCGTTCTAAATTGAGGCAGCGTGCATTATCGCCTGTTCCAAACGGTCATCGCCCCAAAAAAGCTCGTCTCCCGCGATGAAACTTGGGGCACCAAACAGGTCCAGCCTTTGCGCATTTTCGGATTGCGCGCGCAAATCGGCCTTTGTCTCGGGGGCACTTGCGTCCTGCATCAACTCGGCCTCCAACCCTGCGTCATTCCAGCACTCGGCCAGAACCTGGGCGTCCGAAATGGCCAAGCCGCGCCCGAACTGCGTCGCGTAGACGGCCCTGACAAATTGAGCAATCCGACCCTGTTGTTTTGCCACCAGGGCCAGACGCGCTGCCATCAATCCGTTTTGTGGAAATGGATCGGGTCGCACGAAGGGCAAATCACGCGCGTCGCACAGTCGCTCCATGTCGCGCCACATATAACGACCCTTGGCGGGGTAAATGTTGAAGGGAGAGTTGTTCCAGCCCTGCGCCGCAAAGATCGGCCCAAGCAAAAAGGGCTGCCAGTCGACGGCAACCCCATGACGCGCGGCGGCGTCCTCGATCCGCATGGCACTGAGATAGGAATAGGTCGACGCGAATTCGAACCAGAATTGAATGCGCCCCGTCATAGCCCGCCCTCAGGTGATCGCTTCAAGCTTTTCCTTGCTCAGATCGCCCGGCACGATGGTAATCGGGATCGGCAGCGACCCGGACGACCGGCTGAGCTGCGACACAAGCGGGCCAGGCCCCTTTTTGTCGGTGCCTGCGCCCAGAACCAGAACGCCGATTTCGGAATCTTCCTGCACCTGCGCGATGATCTCATTCACTGCTTCGCCTTCGCGAATGATCAACTCTGGCTCAACATGCTGCTTGTCGCGCATCCATTTCGCGAAGACCTCAAAATGCGCGTGAATGCGCTCGCGGGCCTCTTCGCGCATCACCTCACCTACGCCGATCCAGTGGTTGAACTCATCGGGCGGAATGATCGACAGCACGGCCACGCCGCCGCCAGTGTGCGAGGCGCGCATTGCGGCAAAACGCATGGCATTCAGACATTCACGGCTGTCATCCAGGACGACAAGAAACTTACGCATGGGCAATTATCCTCTTTCACCGGATCATGCATTACGGGACGAGGGCTTGCAATAACAGGGTTTCTTATTCGGTCCAGAGGTTTACCCGGCTGACGCGGCCCAATCCCAATAAAGCGCACGTGCTTTGCGGGCGATAGGGCCAATCTGGAATTGCGTATCGTCCAGAGCCGTCACTGGCGTCACTTTGTTCATGTTGCCGGACATGAAAATCTCGTCCGCGTCGTGGAAATCTTGGAACGACAGAACGGCCTCGTGCACCTTCACGCCATCGGCCTCCAGGTTCTTGATGTGGCGCGCACGCGTGATCCCGGCCAGGAAGGTGCCGTTGGCAATTGGGGTGAATACCTCGCCATCACGGACCATGAAGATGTTGGCGGTGGCGGTCTCGGCCACATTGCCCATGGCGTCTGCCACCAGCGCGTTGTTGAACCCTTTGGCGCGCGCTTCTTTCAGCATCCGGGCGTTGTTGGGATAGAGGCAGCCCGCCTTGGCGTTGACGACAGCGTCTTCCAGCACGGGGCGACGAAAGCGGGTCGTGGTCAGCGTGACCGAGGCCTCGGGCGCAGCCATCGGGATCTCTTCCAGGCAGAGCGCGAAACCAGTGGAATCGGGTTGCGGAACGATTGCTGTCGGGTCGCCGTCGATGCCCCAGTACATCGGGCGGATGTAGACGGCGGTGTCTTTGCCATAAGCCTTGAGCCCCTCGCGGGCGATTTCGACCATCTCTTCGGTCGAAACTGTGGGGGTCAACATCAACGCTTCGGCTGAGCGGTTGGTACGGGCGCAATGCGCCTCAAGATCCGGGGCCAATCCATCGAACATCCGAGCCCCATCGAAAACGCCTGATCCCAGCCAAGCGCCATGGTCCGCTGCGCGCATGATCGGCACATTGCCATCATGCCAGGTGCCTTCGAAATAGGTGCGGATGTTGGTGCCGGTTGCCATGATTGTCTCCCTCTCTCACTGTGAAACTTGGGTGAGAATGGGTCAGAAGTCCAGACCTGTGTGGGGCTGCAATGCAATCGTGATGACGACTGGGCAAAAGAAAACCGGCCGACCTTTGAAAGTCGACCGGTGACTGTCAGCTGGCGCTGGATCAGATCTGTACGGGCGGGACCATGCCCACGATGTCATAGGTCTGGCGCAGGATCGGGGCCGTAATCTCACGCGCGCGTTCGGCGCCACGGGTCAGGATGCGGTCGATCTCGTCCTGTTCGTTCATCAGACGCGCCATCTCGCTGGAAATCGGGGCCAGCTTGTCGACCGCCAATTCCGCCAGCATCGGTTTGAACTCGCCAAACTGCTTGCCACCTACCTGGGCCAGAACCTGATCGACTGACTGCTCGCTCAAAGCGGCATAGATGTTGACCAGGTTGCGCGCCTCTGGGCGTTCTTCCAGGCCCTTGGCCTCGGACGGCAGGGCGTCAGGATCAGTTTTGGCCTTGCGGATCTTCTTGGCGATGGCGTCTGCATCATCAGTCATGTTGATGCGGCTGGCGTCTGAGGGATCAGATTTCGACATCTTCTTGGACCCATCGCGCAAGGACATCACGCGCGTTGCCGCGCCTTCGATCACCGGCTCGGCCATGGGGAAGAAGTCGACGCCATAGTCGTGGTTGAACTTGGCCGCGATGTCGCGGGTCAACTCGACATGTTGTTTCTGGTCCTCGCCCACCGGAACATGGGTGGCGTGATAGATCAGGATATCGGCGGCCATCAGCGCCGGATAGGCAAACAGCCCCAGCGACTGGTTCTGCGCGTTTTTGCCAGCCTTGTCCTTGAACTGTGTCATCCGCTGCATCCAGCCCATGCGGGCGACGCAGTTGAAAATCCACCCCAGCTGCGCGTGCTCGGGCACCTGGCTCTGGTTGATCAGGATCGATTTCTCCGGGTCGATGCCCGAGGCGATGAAACCGGCACACAGCTCGCGGGTGTTCTTGCGCAGCGTTTCGGGCTCGAGGAACTTGGCCGTGATCGCATGCAGGTCGACCATGCAATAGACGGTTTCGAACTCTTCACCCTGCATGTCCACAAAGCGTTTGATCGCACCCAGGTAGTTTCCCAGTGTCAAACCGCCCGAAGGCTGGATGCCGGAAAACACACGCGGCGTGAATTGGGTCTCGGACATGTCAGACAACTCCCGTCTGGAATAATAGGCCCATGTCGCTTACCCATGGGGCCAAAGGACGTCAACAGTCCCTCGCAGCGGAGGCCCGATCATGAGCAGTAATCCCAACCCCCCGGCGGTCAACCCGCTGCCACCCGTCGTGGTGGCGTTGTGCTTGTTCATCATGGGGATCGAACTGGCGTTCTCTTTGGGCGCGCGCGGAATCGTCGGCGGACCCGAAGCGGTCGGGTGGCGATTGAGCGCGATCCAGACCTATGCCTTTTCCGGCGAGATCTTTGCCTGGATGTGGGAGACCGGGCGGTGGCCTTTGGATCAGGTGATGCGGTTCGTGACCTATCCCTTTGTGCATGGCTCGTTCACGCAGACGATCTTTGTCTGCGTCTTTGTGCTGGCCATGGGCAAAATGGTGGCCGAGGTGTTTGGCAGCGTCGCGATGTTGCTGATCTTTGTGCTGTCCGGCGTTGGCGGGGCCCTGCTTTATGCCATCTTGCTGACCGAACCCTATCCACTGGTTGGCGGGTTTCCAGCTGTCTATGGCCTGATCGGGGCGTTCACCTTCCTGCTGTGGGTCAACCTGTCACTGGTGGGCGAAAACCAAAGCCGCGCCTTCACTCTGATTGCCCTGCTTATGGGTATCCAGCTGGTGTTTGGTCTGTTGTTCGGCGGGACCAAGGATTGGGTCGCTGATCTGGGTGGCTTTGCGACCGGTTTCGGTTTGTCGTTCCTGTTTGTCCCGGGCGGGTGGGCACGTATTCGGGCCTTGCTCCAGCGCGATTGAGCCTCAGCCGCGCCGCAGAGACATTCGGAATTCGGACAACCGGAATGCGCCGATCAACTGGCCCACGCCGAAATAGACCACGGCGCCAAATATGATCAGGCAAAGCAGTGCCAGATACCGCCAGCCCGGCGCGTGCAGGGCCCCTGCGGCCGAAAGGGCGGTGAACCAAAGTGCCACCCCCATAACGGCCGAGGCCGCAATGATCCGCCAGGCCCGCGACCGGAACCGAGCATCAAAGCGAGCCACCAAGCCATACCCGCGCGCGCCCCACATCAGTAACCCGATCATCACCCAGGCCGACACTGTGGCTGCAATGGCCGCTGACAGCCAGCCCATCCACGGCTGCAAGCCAAAGGCCAGCACCGCGTTCACCACCATGGCCACAACCGCATATCGGAACGGCGAGCGTGTGTCTTCACGCGCGAAATAAAGCGGTTGCAGCAGCTTTTGCAGGACAAATGCAGGCAATCCAACGCCATAGATCGACACGGCAACCGCGATGGCGGCGATATCATCTGACGTGGTTTGCCCGCGCTCATAGAGCACGGACACCAGCGGCAGGGGGATCACCATAAAGGCCACGGCTGATGGCACGGTCAGCATCAGCGCGAACTCTCCGGCCCGTGAATAGGCATCGCGTGCGCCTTCGTCGTCCTGAGCGCGCAAGCGGCGGGACAACTCGGGCAAAAGAACAATACCAACCGCAATGCCAACAACGCCAAGCGGCAGTTGGTACAGACGGTCCGCGACAAACAGCCAGCTCATCGCCTTTTCGGTGCCCGACGCCACGAATTGTCCGACCAGAAGGTTCACTTGCACCACGCCCGACGCCAAGGCCGCCGGGATCGCGATCCGCACAAGGTTCGACATTTCGGGTCCCCAACGGGGCATGCTGGGTCGCAGGCGAATACCTGCTCGTTCTGTCGCGACCCAGACAAGGGTAAGCTGTGCAACGCCGGCCACGGGAATTGTCCATATGAGCCAGATAATGACGTCTCCACCAACCACCGCACCCAGGATCATCGCGCCACAGGTGAAAATGTTCAGCAGAACCGGAGCAGCAGCTGCGGCGGCGAAACGGCCCACCGAATTCAGAACACCTGAAAAGAGCGCCGCCAGCGACATGAAAAAGATATAGGGAAACACGACATAGCCGTACCCTACGGCCAGGTCGAAGCGTTCATCGCCATAGGTGCCATGTGCCGTCAGCCAGACAAAGGCGGGCATGGCAACCATCCCAAGGCCCACCAGGGCGAGAACAGTCAGCGCCAATACGTTCAGTGTTTGGTTCGCAAACTGCTCTGCATCTTCTCCACCTTCGAATTTCTTAGAGAACATTGGCACAAAGGCCGCGTTGAAGGCGCCCTCGGCGAAGAAACGGCGGAACATGTTGGGCAGGCGAAAGGCCACCACAAAGGCGTCCATCACGGGACCCGGGCCAATCAGAGAGGTCAGCAGAATTTCCCGCACGAACCCCAGGACGCGACTGGCCAGTGTCCAGAATCCGACTGTCAGGAACCCCAAAGTCAGCCGTGATCCCTTCATGTGTTGGCCCGCTTTGCGCCTTCGGTGATCGCTTCGCGCAGTTTCTTTTCCAACGTGCGCTGTTTGCTTTCCGCGTGGTATTTCAGCCCGAACATGTCCTTGACGTAGAAGGTATCGACCACCTGCTCGCCATAGGTCGCGATCACGGCGTTGGCGATGTAGACGTTGGCGCCGGCAAGAGCGCGTGCCAGATCATAGAGCAGACCGGGGCGATCGCGGGTATCAACCTCGATGATCGTGTAGATCTCGGACCCGTCGTTGTCGAAGGTGATATGGGTCGGGACATTGAACGCCTTTTCGCGCTTCTTGATCTTGTCGCGGGATTTCAACGCATCCCGAGCAACAACCTCGCCTTTGAGGGTTTTGTGGATCATCTGCGTCAATCGCGGTAGGCGATCAGCCTCATATGGGCGTCCCTCGGCATCCTGGATCCAGAAGGCGTCGGTCACATAGCCGTCCTTGGTGGTGTAGCTGCGTGCATCAACCACGTTGGCCCCCACCAGAGCCAAAGCCCCGGCCACGCGGGCAAAGATGCCCGGATGATCCCACATCGCAAAACAGGCCCGCGTTGCATCTCGGTCCTCGTCCGGCTGCAGGCGGATTTCGATGTCGCCCGGATCACCGGACGCCTCGAGCGCGCGCAGCATCTCGGCGAACTCGACCTGGGTTTCTGTCTGCAATCCCTGCCAATAGGGATCATAGTGGCGTCCCGTTTCGGCCTTGAGATCGGCTTTGCTCCATCCCGATAGGGCCGCGCGCAGGGCCTTTTTGGCCTCGGTCCCGCGGTTCTCGCGGTTCAGATCTTCCATGCCCGTTTCAAGCGCGCGTTTGGTTTCACGATGCAGGGCGCGCAGCAGGGTGGCTTTCCAGTTGTTCCAGGTGTCGGGGCCGACCCCGCGAATGTCACAGACCGTCAAAACCGTCAGCAGGTCCAGCCGTTTGACCGTTTGCACCGCCTTGGCGAAATCGCGTACCGTGCGCGGGTCGGATATGTCGCGTTTCTGCGCCATGTCCGACATCAACAGGTGATAGCGCACCAGCCATTCAACGGTCTCGCAGTCGGATTTGCTCAATCCCAATCGCGGTGCCACCTTGCGGGCGATCTTGGCCCCCAGGATCGAATGATCCTCGGGCCGTCCCTTGCCGATGTCATGCAGCAAAAGCGCCACATAGAGCACCTTGCGATTGATCCCTTCCTTGAGGATGCCCGAGGCGAGCGGCAACTCTTCGACCAACTCGCTCTTTTCGATCATCGCCAGGTTGGTGATGCACTGGATCGTGTGCTCGTCCACGGTATAGCTGTGATACATGTTGAACTGCATCATTGCCACGATGGGCTCAAACTCAGGAATAAAGGCCGACAGCACGCCCAGTTCATTCATCCGCCGCAGCGCGCGTTCCGGGTTGCCGTGTTTCAGCATCAAGTCCAGAAAGATCCGCTGCGCTTCCTTATCGCCCCTCATCTCGTCGTCAATGAGCGCGAGATTTGCCGTCACCAGCCGCATCGCATCGGGATGGATCAACATGCCCGTTCGCAGCCCCTCGTCAAAAAGGCGCAGCAGGTTCAGCTTGTCAGACAGGAAGTTCTTGGGGTCGGCAACATCCAACCGTCCACGCACGACCTTGTACCCTGATTTGACCCTTGGACGACGGCGGAAAATGCGCTCCAGCAACGGCTCGCTCTTCATATGCGCCGCTTCCAGCTTGGTCAGCAGGATGCGTGTCAACTCGCCCACTCGGGTGGCCTCGCGGAAATACTTCTGCATGAAGACCTCGACCGCGCGGCGTCCTGCGCGGTCTTCGTATCCCATGCGTGCGGCCACCTCGACCTGCAGGTCGAAGGTCAGCTGTTCGGTGGCCCGATTTGTCACCAGATGCAGATGCGACCGCACGGCCCAGAGGAAGCTTTCCGCCTGCACAAACGTGTCGAACTCGTCTGGTGTGAACAGCCCCAAAGGCACCAGTTCTTCCACGTCCTGCACGCTGTAAAGGTATTTGGCGATCCAATAGAGCGACTGCAGATCGCGCAGGCCCCCTTTGCCCTCTTTCACGTTGGGCTCAACCATGTACCGCTCGCCCTGTTTGCGGTGGCGCAGGTCGCGTTCGGCCAGCTTAGCCTCGATGAACTCCTGGCCAGAGCCTTTGAACAGCTCGGATTTCAGGCGTTCATCCAGCTCTTCGGCAAGCGGTGCGTGACCGGCCAGGAAACGTTGTTCCAGCATGGCGGTGCGGATGGTGAAATCTTCGGTTCCCAGGCGCAGGCAATCCTTGATCGTGCGCGAAGAATGCCCAACCTTGAGCCGCAGATCCCAGAGCATGTAGAGCATCGATTCAATGACGCTTTCAGCCCAGGCGGTGATTTTGTAGGGCGTCAGAAACAGCAGATCGACGTCCGAAAACGGTGCCATCTCTCCGCGTCCGTATCCGCCAACAGCCAGCACCGCGATGCGTTCGCCTTGGGTCGGGTTGGCCAGCGGGTGCAGCACTTCGCTCGCGACATAGAGTGTCGCGCGCACCAGACCGTCCGTCAGGTACGTATAGGAGCGGGTCAGGGGGCGCGCGGCAAAGGGGGCACGTGCAAACGCCTCGGCAATATTGGCGCGGCCTGCTTTTTGTGCGTCGCGCAACACGCCGACCACCGCGTTGCGGATAGCGGCGTTGTCGGATGTGTCATCCACGATGGCATCTATGCGCTGACGAATGTCGTCAGCGTCAAAGATGTCGTTTGGTTCGCAGATCAATGTGCCCGCGGATTGGGGCACCAACGGGTTTGTGGGAGTGAGTTCAGAAACCGGCACCGGAGAAGCTCTGTGGAGCAGGATCGATCACGACGACCTGCTTATCTTGGATTGTAGCGACCGCCAGGCCGCGTTCGTTTGTGCCATTGGGCAGCAGGCGAAAGATGCCGCCGACACCCTGGAAGCCCGCGCTTTGGGTCAGCGCAGCCCCGGTCAACGCATTTGAGTTGCCAGACCCGACCAGCGCACCAATGGCAGCGATCCCGTCATAGGCCAAACCGCCAATTGGATGCGGTGCACCGCCATAGGCCGCAGTGTAGCGCGCTCTGAAGTTCTGCGACTTGCCGGGGTCTGGCAGCGCAAACCAGCCACCCTGCACGCCGGGCAGTTCCAGAGTTTGCGGTGGGATATCCCAGCGGGTCAGACCGATGTACTGCGTGTCAGCGGTCGATACGCCTGCTTCTGGCAGCAGCTGTGTAAAGAGCGGCAGTGCGCCGGCCGTGGTTGCGGTGAAGAACAGCGATTGCGCGCCGGTGCTGTCGACCGTGGCTTTGACCTGCGGGATCGAGTTTATGACGCCCTGTTGCGAACGTTCGAACGCGACTGATCCGCTTTGGGTGGCCGATGTGGCGTTGATGGCATTTGTGATGGCGGCCCGGCCCAGCTGGCCGGCTTCGTCGTTGCTGTGCACGACGACGATGTTGCCCTTGCCTGTTGCCGCGGCATAGCTGGTCAGGCGCTTGGCCGTGTTGTCAAAGGTCGGACCCAGGACAAAGACGTTACCGCCAGCGATGTTGGTGTTGTTGGAAAAGGACAGGACGTTGACGTTCTTGTTCAAAACCGCCAGGCCCGCCGCATTGGCGGCCTGCGCATAAACCGGGCCAAGGATGATCTTGGCCCCGTCGCCAACGGCTTGCTGCGCTACAGCCGATGCAGTGGCCGCGTCACCTGCGGTGTCGTAGACGCGCAGATCAATCTGCACATTCCCTAGATCGCCGATTGCCAAACGAGCCGCGTTTTCCAGGCTTTGCGCCAGCACGGCGTCACCCGATTGCGCCGATCCTTTGGGCACCAGCAGGGCCACCGGCACCGGCTCCGAAGTGTTGATCGATGGTCCGCCACTGGTGATTCCTCCGGGTTCGCATGCTGCCAAAAGCGCAGCAGTTGCCAGACCAAGGACCGACAGGGTCACCTTGCGGGTCGACTTCAAAACGGCAAACATCTAAATCAAAACTCCCTCATCCGGCCTTGTTCAGCCGAGTTATGTACAAGCCGCGATAATAAACGTCAGAAAGGTCGGGTCCAGCGTTGAATCACCAAAAGGTCAGATTGCCCTCCGGGCTCTACTTTGTCGGCACGCCGATCGGCGCTGCGCGTGACATCACCCTGCGCGCGCTGGACGTGCTGGCGTCGGCGGACATGATCGCGGCCGAGGACACGCGCAGCCTGCGTCGGTTGATGGAAATCCACGGTGTGCCGCTCGAAGGGCGATACATTCTTGCCTATCACGACCACAGCGGCGCAGGCGCACGGGCCAAGGTTTTGGCCGCCCTGGAGGCTGGGCAATCGGTCGCCTATGCGTCCGAAGCAGGGATGCCGTTGATTGCGGACCCCGGATACGACCTGAGCCGTGCCGCATCTGAGGCCGGGCACGTGGTCACCGCGGCACCAGGTGCAACGGCGGTGGTGACGGCACTGACATTGGCGGGGTTGCCGACGGATGCGTTCTTTTTCGCCGGTTTCCTGCCGAACGCCAAATCCGCGCGCCGCTCTCGGCTTGAGGAGTTGCGCGAAATCCCCGGCACGCTGGCCTTTTACGAATCGCCCAAGCGGGTTGCTGCCAGCTTGTCGGACATGGCGCTGGTTCTGGGCGCAGACCGACCTGCAGCCATGTGCCGAGAGCTGACCAAGAAGTTCGAAGAGGTGCGGCGCGGGTCCTTGCAAGAGCTTGCCGATTCCCTGGCTGATGACCCTGTGAAGGGTGAGATCGTGGTGCTGGTCGACCGTGCCCGTTCAGGTCCTGTTAACGAAGAAGACGTAGAAACGGCCCTGAAACAGGCGCTGGAGAGCCATTCTGTCAAGGATGCGGCAGACCTGGTGTCCAAGATGTACGGGCTTCCACGCAGGCCGCTCTATCAAAAGGCGCTGAAGCTCGGGAAAGGGTGATATGACAGCACAGGTCTGGCGCGGATCAATGGCTCATTACGCAGGTGACGCCGCCGAACAGATCGTGGCACGCACCTATGCAGAGCTGGGGCTGAAACTGACGGAGACCCGATGGCGGGGCCAAGCCGGCGAAATTGATCTTATCCTGCGCGACGGGGACGCGGTTGTTTTTGTCGAGGTCAAGAAGAGCCGCAATCTCGATCAGGCGGCCTTGCGTCTGGGACCGAGACAGATCGAGCGAATCTATGCCGCCGGTGCCGAATTCCTGGCAAATGAACCAAAGGGTCAACTGACCGAGGCACGTTTTGATGTGGCCTTGGTCGATGGGACCGGACAGGTTCAAATCCTTGAGAATGCGATTGGGATGGGGTGAACCCCATTGAACCTGGCCTGCGCCTGCGCCATGTATCGGGCAGCAGACAACAAGGACGCGCCATGAAAATCGCCTTTCAGATGGACCCGATCGGGAATGTGGACATCAATGCGGACAGCTCGTTCCGCCTTGCCGAAGAGGCGCAGGCAAGGGGTCATGAGCTGTTCTACTACAGCCCTGACCACTTGGCCTATCAAGAGGGGCGGATCACTGCGCGTGGCTATGACATGACAGTGCAGCGTGTCGCGGGTAACCCGGCCGTTCTGGGAGAGATGCGCGAGGTCGATCTGGCGGATTTCGACGTGGTCTGGTTGCGTCAGGACCCGCCGTTCGACATGCACTACATCACCTCGACCCATCTCCTGGACCGGCTCAAGGGGCAGGCGCTGGTGGTCAATGACCCGTTCTGGGTGCGCAACTATCCTGAAAAGCTGCTGGTTCTGGATTTCCCCGACCTGACCCCGCCCACCACGATTGCGCGCGACCTGGACACCATCAAGGCGTTCAAGGCCAAACACGGCGATATCATCCTCAAGCCCTTGTACGGCAACGGTGGCGCGGGCGTGTTCCGTCTGGACGCCAACGATCGCAACCTGTCGTCGCTGCATGAGTTGTTCACCGGGTTCAGCCGTGAACCGCTGATCGTGCAGAAATTCCTGCCCGACGTCAGCAACGGTGACAAGCGGGTGATCCTGGTTGATGGTGAGCCGGTTGGAGCGATCAATCGTGTCCCGGCCGCAGGTGAGACGCGCTCGAACATGCATGTCGGTGGACGTCCCGAAAAGATCGGCCTGACAGATCGCGATCTTGAAATCTGCGCCGCCATCGGGCCTTTGCTGCGCGAAAAGGGCCAGATTTTTGTCGGCATCGACGTGATCGGCGACTACCTGACCGAGATCAACGTGACCTCTCCCACTGGTATCCAGGAACTTGAGCGTTTCGACGGCGTCAACATCGCCGAGAAAGTCTGGCAAGCGATCGAGGGCAAGGTTCAGGCGTAGGCCTTTGTCGTGATCCGAAAACTCAGCGCTTCGGCAACATGGGGTTTGCGCACGGGCTCTGACCCGTCAAGATCGGCAATCGTGCGCGCCACCCGCAAGATGCGGTGATAGGCGCGCGCTGACAGACCGAACCGGTCGGCGGCCTTCAAGAGCATCTCTTTGCCTTCTTTGTCCGGTGTGGCGATGGCTTCGAGTACTGAACCCTCGGCATCAGCGTTTTGTGCGGCGTCCGGAGTGTCACAAAACCGCTCGGCCTGCACGGTGCGGGCGGCCGCCACGCGGGCGGCGACGGTTTCCGACCGGTCGCCTGATGGCGGCAGGTCGAGGTCGGCAAACCCCACGGGCGGCACTTCGATCCGTAAATCGAAACGGTCCATCAACGGGCCAGATATGCGCCCCAGGTAGTCTTCACCACAGACCGGCGCCCGCGAGCAGGCCCGGGCAGGGTCCGTCATGTAGCCGCATTTGCAGGGGTTGGCGGCGGCCACCAGCATGAACTTGCAGGGGTATTTCACATGCGCATTGGCGCGGGCGACCATGACCTCGCCAGTCTCGATGGGTTGGCGCAGGGTTTCCAGAACTGTGCGCGAGAATTCTGGAAACTCATCCATGAAGAGCACCCCGTTGTGCGCCAGGGAAATCTCACCCGGTTTGGCGCCTTTTCCACCGCCCACGATGGCGGCCATGGACGCGGTGTGGTGCGGTTCGCGGAAGGGTCGCGTCATGGAAATTCCGCCCTCGTCCAGTAGGCCGCTGAGCGAATGGATCATAGATGTGCTCAGTGCTTCAGCGGCGCTTAGAGGCGGCAAGATACCGGGAATGCGTGCGGCCAGCATGGATTTACCGGACCCGGGCGTGCCGATCATGATCATGTGGTGGCGTCCAGCAGCCGCAATTTCCAAGGCGCGTTTGGCCCGTTCCTGACCTTTCACGTCGCGCAGGTCCTTGGCGAAGGGATCGGAATGTATCTCTCCGGCGGTGGCGGGGGGCAGCGGGGCCTGGCCGGTGTAGTGGCGCACAACGGTGGCCAGCGTATCGGCACCGATCACTTGCGCGGCATCAACCCAGGCGGCTTCGGCGCTGGAGGCTTGTGGGCAAAGCAACATCCGGTCGTCGTCGGCCGCAGCCATGGCAGCAGGCAGGGCGCCGACCACAGGAACCAAGGAGCCATCGAGCGACAGTTCGCCCAGGGCGACGGTTTGTTCCGCAGTTTCCTTGGGCACGATTTCAAGCGCGGCGAGCAGAGACAACGCTATTGGCAGGTCGAAATGGCTGCCCTCTTTCGGCAAGTCAGCGGGCGAGAGGTTAATGGTGATCCGTTTCGAAGGCAGTGCAATCGCCATCGAACTCAGAGCCGAGCGCACCCGGTCGCGTGCCTCGGACACGGCCTTGTCCGGCAGGCCCACGATAGAAAACGCAGGCAGACCGGGGGTAACGGCGCATTGCACCTCGACCAATCGGGCGTCAACGCCTTGAAAGGCAACGGTATAGGCGCGGGCGACCATCTCTGTCCTGTTCATTGGTTAACAAGACATTGCTAGCGCCCGCGTGGTTTAGGAAAGGTTAACGCGCCTCGATCATTTCCACGAAGGCGGGCCAGGCCTCGGGGTCGGCGACGGTTTTGTCGCGACAGAACGGGTTGCACAGGCCCCAGATCTGACCATCGAGTTCCAGGAAATCCTGCACCGGTTTGCCCGAATAGGGGCAATGCGCGTTCTCGCCGGATGTCGCCTCGACCGCTTTGGCCTTGCGGCTTGTAATCGGCCAAGGGGATGTTGGCAGGTCGACGGGGTAGGGAAACGGATCATACGTCTTGGTCAGCCCCATCGCCCGCCATTGACGCACGGCCAGATCCGACAACAGCTCAAGGCAATAGGCGCGGTTGGCCTCGGACACGGGCAAGCCATAGCCAATGATGCGGGCGGCAACGGGGGTATAGAACACATCCGCCAGAGAATAGGTGCCGAACAGCGGACCTGTGGTCGCGCCTGAAACGGACCGGGCATGTGCCCAAAGGGTTTCGATCCGTTCAAGATCGGTCCGCGTTTCGGGTGAAGGCTCGAACCCCTCGTAGCAATGCAGAAGCTGCATCGGGCATTCGCCTCGCAAGGCCCCAAACCCTGCGACCATTTCGGCACAGAGCCAGCGTGCTGCAGCGCGGGCCGCCGGGTCTGAGGGCCACAAGCCCGCATCGGGGTTCTCTTCGGCAAGCGTTTCGGCCATCGCCAGGCTTTCACCGACAACGGTTCCGGCTGCTGTGCGCAGGGTTGGCACCAGTCGGGCAGGCGCAAGCGGTGCCATGTCTGCGGCCATGGTCCCGGAATAAAGGCCGATCATGTGGGTCCGGTGGGGGATGCCGAATTTCTCGAGCATCAGCCACCCGCGCATGGACCAGCTTGAAAACAGCCGGTCACCGATGAAAAGGTCGTAGGTCATGCGCGCGAGGGTAAAGGGCTCTCAACCCATCGGTAAATCGGATTTTTGTGCGCCTTCACATCACGGAAGGTGATTGATCCGGTGCACGTCCCACCCTTTTGGATGGTGCGTGAGCTCTGTCACCGACAGGTTGTCGATCTTGTGACCAAAGGCTTGTTCAGCATCCAGACGCAGGGCGCGCTGCACCTGGGTCAGGATGACCCCGAAATGCGCCACAATGATCAGGTCATGGCCTGTGTGTGAGGCAAGCAGGGTATCGATGGCCGCATCCACGCGGGCGCAAACCTCGTTCCAGCTTTCTCCGTTTGGTGGGCGCACGTCGCCGGGCGTTTCCCAGTAGGCTCGGATGCGGGCCGGGTCTTCGGCATCGATTTCAGCAAAACGGCGCAGCTCCCAGTCGCCGAAATTGATTTCGCGCAGGTCGGGGTGATGGGGCAGGCGGGTGCGGCTGCCCTGAATGGCACTGGCAGTGTCTGCGGCTCGGGACAGATCCGATGATATGACGATCGCCGATTCCGGCAGATGGTCGGACAGGCGCGCAATGGCGGCCGTATCGCTCAGATCGGCGGGCAGGTCGGACCAGCCCACCATGGACTTGGCGTGGGTTGGTCCGTGGCGCACCATGTGCAGACGGGTCGTGGTCATGGCAATTGTCCTTTCAGCAACTGAGGTAGGCCAACGGTGACGGAAATCACCAGATCGGCCTTGGCCGCCAACGCGATGTTCAGCCTGCCCTGTGCCTCGCGAAACTTGCGGGCCAGGGCGTTATCCGGGACGATCCCGTGGCCCACCTCGTTCGAGACGACGACAACTGATGCAGGCGTGTCCGCAATGGCGTCCAACAGCCGATCCTGAGCCGGTTCCAGATCACTTTCCGCCAGCAGATGATTGCTCAGCCACATCGTGGCACAGTCGATCAAGCAGACGTCATCTGCGGTCAGCTCAGACAGGGTCTCAGCCAACTCCAAAGGGGCCTCGATGGTGTGCCACCCGGCTCCACGCTGCAGAATATGGCGATCAATTTTGGCCTGCATTTCGGCATCAAACACTTGTGAAGTGGCCAGATAAAACCGGGTTTTTCCTGACGAAACAACAAGTTGTTCTGCGTAGGCCGATTTGCCCGATGCAGCACCCCCAAAGACAAAGGTGAATTTTGGAAACAAGTTATTACCTTAATTTTGATCCGCCTGACGTTTCCCTGCGTATCCACTGAGAACGCGTAAAACAAGCCACGGCAGGCGTGCCGCACATTTGGGGAGAGATGTATGGCCTTGGACAATGCACGCGACACCTCGATGTCGCGCAAAGCGATGAAGGCAGAGTTGCTGGATGCCGAAACCGAACGGGAATTGGCCTATGCGTGGCGGGATCACCGCGACGAAGAGGCTCTGCACCGTCTGATCAATGCTTACATGCGATTAGCTATCTCGATGGCGGCCAAGTTCAAGCGCTATGGCGCGCCAATGAACGATTTGATTCAAGAGGCTGGATTGGGCTTGATGAAAGCCGCAGACAAGTTCGACCCGGATCGCGGCGTGCGCTTTTCGACCTACGCTGTCTGGTGGATCAAGGCTAGCATCCAGGACTACGTGATGCGCAATTGGTCGATGGTGCGGACGGGTTCAACCTCGTCCCAGAAATCTCTGTTCTTCAATATGCGCCGGGTTCAAGCCAAGTTCGAGCGAGAAGCCGCCAGCGAGGGCGCCGCGCTGGATCGTCATCAACTACATGAGATGATCGCGCTAGAGATTGGGGTGCCCCTCAGGGATGTTGAGATGATGCATGGCCGTTTGGCAGGCTCTGACTTTTCGCTCAACGCCGTGCAGTCGGCGGACGAGGATGGTCGTGAATGGATCGACGCGCTTGAGGACGAAAGCGATCAGGCGGCTGAGCATGTTGAAAACGCCCATGACACCGCGCAGCTGCGTGAATGGCTGCTCAAGGCGATGACGGCGCTCAACCCCCGTGAACAGTTCATCATTCGTGAGCGCAAGCTGCGCGACACGCCCCGGACGCTGGAAAGCCTGGGTCAGGAACTCAGCCTTTCCAAGGAACGGGTTCGTCAGCTTGAAGCCGCCGCTTTTGCCAAGATGCGCAAAAGCCTTGAAGCTGAATCGCACGAGGTGCAACACTTCCTCGCATGAGACATGTTGCGATTCTGATCTGCGCCTGTGTGGCGTTTGTGGCCGCCCCGATCCGGGCGGCCTTGGCGTCTGAACTGGTGCCCGACGAGATTATGCTGAAAATGGCGGGTGCTGATGTGGTGATCGTGGGAGAAGTGCACGACAACCCCGTGCATCACCGCGTTCAGCGCGACGTTACAGCCGCGCTGGAACCCCGCGCCATGGTGTGGGAGATGCTGACAGACGAGGGCGCAAGCCGGATCAATCGCAAGCTGCTGTCCGACCCGGAAAAGCTGGCGGCCGCTATCCGGTGGGCCGAGTTGGGGTGGCCACCGCTGTCCATGTACCTTCCGATCTTCAACGCAGCGCCCGACGCCCCCATTTATGGCGCGCTTGTCCCGCGTGAGGCCGCGATGGCCGCGATGGATGCGGGCCCCGCCGTGGCGCTTGGCGCAGACGCAGCGCGCTATGGGTTGACCGTTCCCCTTCCAGACGAGGAAAAGGCAGCGCGCGAAGCTGGACAGATGGCAGCACACTGTGACGCACTGCCTGCCGAGATGGCGCCGGTCTTGGTTCAAATCCAACGCCTGCGGGATGCAGTGCTGACCCGCGCGATCCTTACCGCGATCGAAGATACTGGCGGTCCGGTTGTCGTGATCACTGGGAATGGTCATGCGCGCAAGGATTGGGGCATTCCCAGCTTCTTGTCCCGGATGCAGCCGGGTTTGCGCGTGTTTGTGTTGGGGCAATCCGAAGGGGGGGCGATCCAGGGGACCTTTGACGCGGTTCTGGATGCGCCTGCAGTCGAACGCGAAGACCCCTGCGCGGTGTTTCAAAAAGCTGCTGATTGAAGCCCGCTAAAATCGGCTGGAGGTTGCGGCCGGCTTTGCCTAATGTCTGCCGGGCTGAATACGGGGCATCCGAAACGGGAAGGGGGCAGCCATGCTGGCATCCAAGCGTATACTTCTGATCATCGGAGGCGGGATTGCGGCCTATAAGTCCCTCGACCTGATCCGCCGCCTGCGCGAACGCGGCGCCGAGGTGACGGCCGTCCTGACCAAGGCGGCCGAAGAGTTTGTGACCCCCCTTTCTGTATCGGCTCTTGCAGGAACCAAGGTTTACCGCGATCTCTTTGATCTGACGGATGAGGCCGAGATGGGCCATATTCAGCTGTCGCGCTCTGCCGATCTGGTGGTGGTTGCGCCTGCGACCGCCGACCTTATGGGCAAAATGGCATCCGGTCTGGCCAACGATCTGGCCTCGACCCTGTTGATGGCCACGGACACGCCGGTTCTGCTGGCCCCGGCCATGAACGTTCGCATGTGGGAGCATCCCGCGACACAGCGCAACCGGGCCACGCTGGCGGCTGATGGGATCGCATTTGTTGGTCCCAACGACGGCGACATGGCCTGCGGTGAATACGGTCCGGGCCGCATGTCGGAACCGCTTGAAATCGTGGCCGCTGTCGAGGCGCATTTTGCTGAGGGTCCGTTGCAGGGCAAACGTATCCTGGTCACATCCGGCCCGACGCACGAACCCATTGACCCAGTTCGCTACATCGCCAACCGCTCGTCCGGCGCGCAAGGCACGGCCGTTGCGCGGGCGTTGGCGTCGTTGGGGGCTCATGTGGTCTTTGTGACGGGTCCCGCTGACGTTCCCCCGCCGGATGGGGTTGAGGTTGTGACCGTCCAAAGCGCCCGCGAAATGGCCGATGCGGTGCAGGCTTCTTTGCCCGTGGACGCGGGGGTCTTCGCCGCCGCTGTAGCCGATTGGCGTGTTGCCAGTGCCTCGGACCGGAAGCTTAAGAAAAGCAAGGATGGCTTGCCCGTTCTGGAGTTCGCCGAAAATCCCGACATCCTGAAAACCGTCTCGCGGATGGAGCAGGGCAGGCCGGGGCTGGTTGTGGGTTTTGCCGCAGAAACCAATGACGTCATCGAAAACGCCACCGCTAAGCGGCTGCGCAAGGGTTGTGATTGGATCGTGGCCAATGACGTCAGCCCGGCGACCGGCATCATGGGGGGGGCTGAAAACGCCGTCATCCTAATCTCGGACACAGGTGCCGAAGAATGGCCCCGCATGAGCAAATCCGACGTGGCAACGCAATTGGCTGAGCGAATAGCAGCAAAGCTGGCCGGCTAACAAAAGAACATGCAAGCAGGAGGCCAGCAAATGGTAGCCATCCGGGTCATCAGAGACGAAGACAGCGATCCGCAGATCGCACTGCCCAGCTATGAAACGGCCGGGGCGGCCGGTGCCGACGTGCGTGCCAATTTCCCGGACCGCACTGGTGTGGTTCTGGCCCCCGGTGCACGGGCACTGATCCCCACCGGTTTGCGGCTTGAAATCCCGGCAGGGTTTGAGGTCCAGGTGCGGCCGCGCTCGGGCCTTGCATTGAAACACGGCATTACACTGCCCAATACGCCAGGCACCATCGACAGCGACTATCGCGGCCCCCTTGGGGTGATCTTGCTGAATGCGGGTACCGAGCCGTTTGAGGTGGCGCATGGCGAGCGCATTGCACAGCTGATCGTGGCCCCTGTTCTGCAGGCGCAGTTCGACCTTGTGGACGGTCTGAGTGACACCGAGCGCGGCAGCGGCGGTTTCGGCTCGACCGGGCGCGGCTGATGCTTCTGGTTTTGGGCATGGCCGCGATGCTCTGGGGCATCGGCATGGTGATGGGAGTATCCCGTCAGGCGCGGTTGACGCTCATGGGCGGGTTGCTGGCGCTGGTGTTGTTGCTGCAGTTCGCACTGCCGGATGGCCACCCGGTGCGCGAGGCCACCGGGCAATCCCCGGCGCTGTGGCTGATCCTGACCGGTGCCGTTGCTCTGATCCTGGGGTACTCGCGTTTCGTTCGGGCATTGCGGTCTCGCACCACGACCGAGCCTGCCGAGCAGGCGCCCAAACCATCAGGCAGTTTTTCCGATACCGAGCTTGAACGCTATGCCCGCCACATCGTCTTGCGCGAGTTGGGCGGACCGGGGCAGAAACGCCTGAAACAGGCAAAGGTGCTGGTCATTGGGGCAGGTGGTCTGGGCGCGCCTGCGTTGCAATACCTCGCGGCGGTTGGCGTCGGCACCATCGGGGTGATCGACGATGACGTGGTCGAAAACGCCAACCTGCAACGCCAGGTGATACACCGCGATGCAGACATCGGCGTGCCCAAGGTGTTCTCGGCTCAAATGGCGATGGAGGCGCAAAACCCCAACGTCACCGTGCGCCCCTACAACCGCCGCCTGACAGCCGACATCGCGGCCGAGCTGTTTGCTGACTATGACTTGATCCTCGATGGCACCGACAATTTCGAGACCCGCTATCTGGCCAATGAAACGGCAGTGAAACTGGGCAAACCGCTGATCTCGGGTGCTTTGGCACAATGGGAGGGGCAGTTGAGCGTGTTTCACCCGGCGGACACAGGCCCCTGCTATCAGTGTATCTTCCCCGAAGCCCCGCCTCCGGGTCTGGCACCCTCCTGCTCCGAGGCCGGTGTGATCGGCCCGCTGCCGGGCGTGGTCGGGTCCATGATGGCAGTCGAGGCGGTCAAGCTGATCACGGGGGCCGGGGCGGTGCTCAAAGGCGAGATGCTGATCTATGACGCGCTATACGGGGAAAGTCGCAAGATCACGCTGTCCAAACGCGCCGATTGCCCCGTGTGCGGAACAGGGGCCGCGTAACGCAACCGCCGCGCGCCGTTTAGGCGCGCGGCCCGGCCCAACCCCGCCAGCGGGCATCTTTGATGCCTGCGCGGGGGCGGGAGCACCCCCGGTTAAGACAAAGCCACATCCAGATCGGCAATCAGATCCTCGGCGTCTTCCAGCCCGACCGACAGACGGAAAATCCCGTCCCCCGCATAGGCGCGATACGCGTCCAATTGGGCACCTTCCAACCGGAATGACGTCTCCATCAGGCCCGCTGTCTCCATCCAGAAAATCAGCGATCGGTGATGACCCAGCGAAACCGCATAGTGGATCACTTGCAGGCGGTCGATCATCTGTTGTGCAATCCTCTGCCCCGCTGCCGCATCCCCCACTTGAAACGAGATCATGCCCGAGGTGTTCGACATCTGCTGCGCCGCCAATTCCGCTTGCGGATGCGATGCCAGCCCCGGATAGATCACACGAGTGACCGCAGGATGGCTTTCCAGCCATTGCGCCACCGCCTGCGCGCCCGCCTGATGCGCCTTCATTCGCAAAGGCAGGGTCGAGGCTCCGCGAGCAATCAGCCAGGCATTGAAGGGCGACAGGATACCCCCATGGTGAATCGATGCCTCAGCCCGCATCTTGGCGATCAGATCTGCGCGACCTGCAACCGCCCCGCCAACCGCATCACCATGTCCGCCGATGTATTTGGTGATCGAATGCATCGTCAGATCCACGCCCAAGCCAGCGGTGTCCATGCCCAAAGGCGAGGCAAAGGTCGCATCGCAGCTATGCAACGCGCCCGCTTCCTTCGCCAGTTTCGACACCGCCGCCAGATCCGTCAGCCGCCCGATGGGGTTCACCGGTGTTTCCGTGTGGATGAGCCGGGTGTTTGGTCGAATTGCCCCTGCAACCGCCTCCAGATCCGACATGTTGACGGTGCTTACTTCGATCCCCAGACGCGGCAGGGTCTCGCGCGCCAGTTCTGCGACCCCGGCATAGGACACGTCCGAGACCACCACATGATCGCCCGCCGACAAAAAAGTCAGAAAGATCGCCGTGGCGGCCGCCATGCCAGAGGCCGTGCACAAACAGGCCTCGGTCCCCTGCATCGCCGCGATCTTCTTTTCCAACATCGCTACGGTCGGATTGTCCCACCGCGCGTACAGAAACCCCTCGGGACCGTTTTCCAGATCATGCGCCGAGAACCCGGCCACCTGATCGGTAACAAAGGTTGATGACATATGCAGCGGCGGGGCCGAGGCACCCGTCGCGGGATCTGGCCCTTCGCCTGCATGAATGGCTTGCGTCATCGGACCCAGGGGGCGGTTTCGGTGCGTCATGATCTTCTCCCATGTTTCGGCTCACAGTGGGCGGGCATAGCTTACCGGGCAAGAAGCTTACCGACAGAGTTTGCCAAATCGCGACAGGCCCTCTGGACCATCGGCATGGTCGATCCTAGCTTGAGCGCAAAGGAGACCCCCATGACCAACCCGATCCTTGCCGCGTGGCAAACCCCTTTTGAAATCGCCCCGTTCGACGCCATCAGCGATGATGATTTTGCCCCCGCTCTGGACACCGCGCTGACAGCCCATCTCGAGCAGATCGAGGCCATAGCCAACAACACCGAAACACCTGATTTCGACAACACCATCGGCGCAATGGAGGCGGCGGGCGAAGCGCTCGACAAGGTGCTCTCGGTGTTCTTCACCGTCGCGGGTGCCGACAGCAACCCCAAGCGCGAAGAGTTGCAGCGCGATTTCTCACCAAAGCTGGCGGCACATTTTTCGGCGATTTCATCGAACAAGGCGCTGTTCCGCCGGGTGGCGGACCTCTGGGCGGGCAAAGATGATCTGTCCCTGACGTCAGAGCAGTCCCGTGTCCTGATGCTGACCCATCGTGGCTTTGTCCGCGCCGGTGCCGCCCTCGAGGGCGAGGACGATACGCGCATGCAGGACATCAAGGCGCGGCTCGCTACTCTTGGCACATCATTCACCCAGAACCTGCTGGCGGACGAACGAGAATGGTTCATGGAGCTGTCCGAGGATGATCTTGAGGGGCTGCCCGACTTTGTCGTGGATGCAGCTCGCGCCGCTGGGGCCGAGAAGGACGTTGATGGCCCTGTCGTTACCCTGTCGCGTTCGATCATCGTGCCCTTCCTGCAATTCTCGCCCCGCCGCGACCTGCGCGAGGTGGCCTATAAGGCCTGGGCCGCGCGCGGCGCCAACGGCGGCGAGACGGACAATCGCGAGATTGCGGCCGAGACGTTGAAACTGCGTGAGGAACGCGCGCAGCTTTTGGGCTATGACAACTTCGCCGCCTACAAGCTGGAAACCGAAATGGCGCGCACGCCCGAGCGGGTGCGTGAGTTGCTGATGCAGGTCTGGGAACCCGCCAAGGCACAGGCGGATGTGGACGCGGAAACCATGACGCAGATGATGCAGGCCGACGGCATCAACGGCCCGCTCGAAGCCTGGGATTGGCGCTACTACGCGGAAAAGCGTCGCAAGGCCGAACACGATCTGGATGAGGCTGAGCTCAAGCCTTATCTGCAGCTCGACCGCATGATCGAGGCGTCTTTTTCTTGCGCAAACCGTCTGTTTGGCCTGGACTTTGCCCCGCTCGACATCCCGCTCTACCATGAAGACTGCCGCGCATGGGAGGTGACCCGCAACGGCAAGCATGTCGCGGTGTTCATCGGTGACTATTTCGCCCGCGGCTCCAAACGCTCTGGCGCTTGGTGCAGCGCCATGCGCGCGCAGTTCAAGTTCCCGAAGGAGCAAGCGCCCATCGTGATCAACGTCTGCAACTTCGCCAAAGGCGATCCGGCGCTCTTGTCCTATGACGACGCCCGCACGTTGTTTCACGAGTTTGGCCATGCCCTGCACCAGATGCTGTCGAATGTGACTTATGAAAGCATCTCGGGCACCTCTGTCGCGCGGGACTTTGTCGAATTGCCCAGCCAGCTTTATGAACACTGGCTCGAGGTGCCCGAGGTTCTGGCCGAGTTTGCCACACACGCTGAAACTGGCGCACCCATGCCGCAAGAAATGTTGGACAAGGTGCTCAAGGCCGCGAACTTCGACATGGGGTTCCAGACGGTGGAATATGTGGCGTCTGCATTGGTGGATCTGGAGTTTCACGACGGCGCAGCCCCTGCGGATCCGATGGCAAAACAGGGCGAGGTTCTGGAACAGATCGGCATGCCGCACGCCATCGGCATGCGTCACGCGACCCCGCAGTTCGCCCATGTCTTTGCGGGCGACGGCTATAGCTCGGCCTACTACAGCTACATGTGGTCCGAAGTGATGGATGCGGATGCCTTTGCCGCCTTTGAAGAGGCCGGTGGCGCATTCGACGCGGAGCGGGCCAAAGCGCTTGAGACGCACATCCTGTCCACTGGTGGCTCGCGTGAGGCCGAGGAGCTCTACTTGGCGTTCCGGGGCAAGTTGCCCGAGGTAGGGGCGCTGCTCAAAGGACGTGGGCTCATCGCGGCCTAACTGCGCGGCCTATCGGCCTTGCGTCCTGCGGACGGCAGGGGGCCAGGCTCACAGGGGCAAAGCCCCTGTGAGCCTGGCCCAACGGGAGGAGATGTCCCGCAAGGGGCATTGACGACGGGCGGGAGCAACTCCGAAGCCGAGCCGAAGCGTTAGTACCCGAGGGATCGATCCACGACATGCAGCAAAGGCTCGCCGCCTAGGTCGCGGCGGATGTTCTCTGCGATGACCTGACTGGCGGTGGTTGCGCGGGTTTCGGATGCGATATGCGGCGTCACTGTCACCAAAGGATGCGCCCAATAGGGGTGCTCGGCGGGCAAGGGCTCGATGCGGAACACATCGAGGGTCGCATGAGCGACCTGGCCGCTGTCCAAGGCCGCGAGCAAGGCGTCGTCGTCGATCAGCGGCCCCCTGCCCGGGTTGATGACGCAGGCGCCACGTGGCATCAGCGCCAGCGTGTCTGCGTTCAACGTATTTTCGGTTGCGGGTGTGTTCGGAAGCAAAAGCACCACGATTTGTGCCTTGGACAGCGCTGCACGCAGCCCCTTTGACCCGCTTTCACAGCGGACGCCGTCGATCTCTTTGGCGGATCGGCTCCACCCTGTGACATCAAAACCCAAACCGGCAAGGGCCTGCGCTACGGCTGCCCCCAAGGCGCCCAGACCCAGAACGGTGACCTTGCGGTCCTGCGCAAGTGGCGGAGCCTCATTGCGCCAAACCCCATCCTGGCCGAGAATATGCCCATCGATCCCAAGATGATACCGCAGGGTGTGTCCCATCACCCATTCGATCATGCCTTGTGTAAGCCCGTGATCCACCATTCGGGTCAGCGGCACCTTGAGCGTCTCGTTGCCCACCACGTCCTCGACCCCGGCCCACAGGTTCAGGACCGCGCGCAGCCGGGTGTAGGGCGTGAAATCCTGCACCTCGCTGTTGGGGGCATAGACGATGTAATCCACCTCCTCTGGCGCAAATTCGGTGCGCAGATCAAAGTCGATCCCCGCGTCCGTCAAGGATTTGGTCAAAGGCTGCTCATAGGTCGTCCAGCGTTCGGCCTTGGCGGCGAACAGGATGTTTGTCGTCATGATGTCAGGATCCCAAGCGAGGTCGGTGAATATGCGCGCTTTGCACCAGGCCAAAGGCCACCATCAGCACCAGCATGGCAGACCCGCCATAGCTGACCATCGGCAGCGGCACGCCCACAACGGGTGCCAGCCCCATGACCATCGACATGTTGACGGCAAAAAACAGGAAGAAATTGATGGAAATGCCCAATGTAACCAGGGACGAGAACCGATCTTTGGTAGCAAGCGCCGTGACAATGCAAAAAAGGATGATCAGGCTATAGAGGCCAAGCAGGGAAAACCCGCCGACAAAACCGAACTCTTCCGCCAGAGTTGTGAAGATGAAATCGGTGTGCTTCTCGGGCAGGAAGTTCAGCCGGGACTGCGTGCCTTGCATGAAGCCACGCCCAGTCCAGCCGCCCGAGCCAAGTGCGATTTTGGATTGGGTGATGTGATAACCCGCGCCAAGCGGGTCCGAAGACGGGTCGAGAAACGTGTCGATCCGACGGTATTGATAGTTCTTCAGCAGCTGCCAGTCGGTTCCGCGGCTCTGGAACACGGCGGTGACCAGGCCAACGCCTGCTGCGATGACCGCGGCGAAATAGGCCCAATGCACACCGGCCAGAAACATCAGCCCGCCGCCTGCGGTCATCAGCAGGATCGAGGTGCCCAGATCCGGTTGCCGCAGCACCAGAAAGGTCGGGAACAGGATCATCACCACAGGCACCAGCACCCAGAACGGGCGTGAGGTCTTGTTGCCGGGCAGCCAGTCGTAATAGGCGGCCAACAGCATCACCAGGGTAATCTTCATCAACTCGGATGGCTGTAACCGCATGAAGCCGATGTCGATCCAGCGTTGCGCGCCCATGCCGACGGCACCAAAAAACTCGACCGCGATCAAGAGTACGATCGAGATCAGATAGGCCACCACCGCCATGTTGCGCCAAAACCAGATTGGCACCATCGCCACAAACATCATCACGGCCAGCCCAAGCGCAAACCGCTTCATCTGTGGCTCGGCCCAGGGCGAGAATGACCCACCGGCCACGGAATAGAGCATCAGGAAGCCAACGCCAGCCACACTGATCAGCAGCACGGTCAACGCCCAGTTCATGTAGAACACCTTACGCAGACCGGTGGGCGTGGATTTGACCGTATACTCGAGATAGCTCATGCACGGTCCTTTCCGTCGGTCCGGGCGCGGGGACGGCGTTCGCGTTTCATGCGCTCTTGTTGGGCTTCGATGCGGCTGCGGTCCTTGCGGGGATATGCCTCGAGCGGTGGGGTGCCGTTGAACAGTGCCTGCAACATGATGTCCCGCGCGACCGGGGCCGCCGCCTTGGACCCTCCACCACCGTGTTCAACTACCACCGAAACAGCGTATTTCGGATTGTCGTAGGGCGCAAAGCAAACAAACAGCGCGTGGTCGCGGCGTTCCCACGGCAGATCTGCGTTTCGGATCACGCCGGCTGCGCGCTCGGCGGCGGTGATGTTGCGGACCTGGCTGGTGCCGGTCTTGCCTGCCAAGCGGAACGCATCGTCGATGATGCGGCTGCCATAAGCCGTGCCGCGACGATCGTTGCTGACCGAAAACATCGCGCGGCGCAGCTTGCGCAGGTTGTTTTCGTTGACGTCGATTGTCTCACCCGCGCCCGAAGTCTGATCGACCCCATTGATGGATTTGACCAGACGCGGCGACACGCTGCGCCCGGTGGCAAGCCGCGCGGTCATGACGGCCAGTTGCAGCGGCGAGGCCAACATGTATCCTTGGCCGATTGAGGCATTGGCGGTGTCCCCCACCAGCCAATCCTGTCCATGCACGCGGGATTTCCAGTCGCGGTTGGGGGCCAACCCGCTGGCCACGGCAGACATTGGCAGATCGTGTCGCACACCTAGGCCAAATTTCTTGGCCATCTCGGAAATCCGATCGATCCCGACCTTCAGCGCCACGTCGTAGTAATAGACGTCGCAGCTGCGCTTGAGCGAATTGAGCAAGTCCACATGCCCGTGACCGCCCCGTTTCCAACAGTGGAACCTGCGGCTTCCGACCTCCAGGTAACCGGGGCAGTACACGGTGTCGTCGGGACCGACGATCCCGGCCTCCAGAGCCGCCAATGCTGTGATCATCTTGAAGGTCGAACCGGGCGGATAGGTGCCCTGAACCGTTTTGTTGGCCAGCGGGCGATACTTGTCCTCGGTCAAGGCGCGATAGTCCGCGACCGAGATGCCCCGCACAAACAGGTTGGGATCGAAGGACGGCGCAGAGGAGATCGCGCGCAGATCCCCAGTGTCGCAGTCGATCACGACGGCACTGGCGCTTTCGTTGCCAAGGCGGGCCTGTACGTATTCCTGCAAATCTGCGTCGACCGAAAGCTGCAGGTCCGCACCCTGTTGACCTTCGCGGCGGTCCAACTCACGCATGACGCGGCCGGTGGCGTTCACCTCGACCCGCTTGGCGCCGGCCTTGCCGCGCAGCTGTCTTTCGCGCTTGGCTTCGACCCCGACCTTGCCGATCTGAAAGCGCGGTATGCGCAGCACCGGTTCAGGGTCTTCGATCTGGCTCAAGTCATAATCGCTGACTGGGCCGACATAGCCCAGGACATGTGCGAAATCAGGGCCTTGCGGGTAGACGCGGGTCAGGCCGACCTCAGGCGTGATACCCGGCAGGGCCGGGGCGTTGACCGCGACCTTGGAGATATCGTCCCATGTGACACGTTCGGCCAGGGTGACGGGCAGGAAGGGCGGCGAGCGACGCATCTCGGCGCGGGCGCGTTCAACCTCTTCCGGATCCAGGGCGACAAGTTTCGACAGATCACTGATCACCTTGTCCACATCGCCAGCATCCTCGCGCACGATGATGATGCGGTAGAGCGGGATGTTCTGGCCCAGGATCGCGCCATTCCGATCAAAGACCTCGCCTCGGGTGGGGGGGATCAGGCGGATGTTGACGCGGTTTTCCTCGGCCAGCAGACGGAACTGGTCAGCCTGATCGACCTGCATGTACCGCATGCGCATGGCCAGCCCGCCGATGAACGCGGCCTGAATTCCCCCCAACAGCAGCGCGCGGCGGGTCAGCTTGCGATGGGTGCCTTCGACGTCGCGGGGTGGGCGTTTCATGAGCGACCTCCCAAGATGTCCACGTCCGCTGGTGTCAGTTTGCGGACGCCAAGAAGGTTCTGACTGATGAAGGCAACCAGCGGGTAGATCACAATCGTCAGGACAAGCTGGATCAGTACAAGCCACAAAGGGGCCTGTTCAACGGCTGTTAGGCCCAGGATCAAGCGGTTCAGCACCATGATCGACACCAAAACCAATCCGACCGAGGCCCATTCGCCCAGAAAACTTGCGTCACTCAAACCCGCAGACCAGTTGCGCAGATAGGCAACCCCAGCCACGACCAAAGCCGACAACAGCCCGGGCGGGCGCTGCAGCATGAAGTCCATGACCAGCATGACTGCGGCTATCAGCAGGACCGGCACATAGTCCGGGCGCCTGAGCGTCCAGGCAAAGGTGAAGGCGATCAATAGATCCGGTGGGGCCCACCGGCTGGGAAGGGTGTTCAAGGGCAACAGATGAAAGAACAGGATGACCAGCGCCAGGCCCACATACATCAGGCGCATGGTCCAGATACGAGAGGTCGACAGGTTATCCATCAACGACCTCCTCATCCTCAACCACTTGGACCGCGCCATCGTCCACCGGGTCGGTGGTCACGATGTTCCCGGGCGTGCCGATCTGTTCGTTGCCCAAGTGTCTGATCACACGCAGGAATTCCAATCGCTCATAGTCGGCTGACAGACGCACTCGCAACCGGCCTGACGGGTCCTGGGCGATTTGCCCGATCAAAAGGCCCGCCGGAAACACGCCACCATCGCCCGAGGTGATTACACGGTCACCAGCCCGCACCAACTCGCGGTTCTCCAGAAAGTCCAGCACGGGCGCGGCGGTGTTGTCGCCCGCAATCAGCGCGGTCTGGCCCGAGGGTTGGATCGTGGCGGGGATCGAACTGGCCGCATCGGTCAACAAAATGACCCGCGCCGTGTTTTGGCCAACGCCCGAGATCCTGCCCACAAGCCCGATACCGTCCATTGCGGCCCAGCCATCAACGATGCCATCGCGGGCACCGACATTCAGCAGCACCGATTGCCGGAAGGGCGAGCCGCTGTCGGCCATCACAACGCCAGTCACGTAGGTCAGCTGTGGGTCAAGGCGCACATTGTTCAGGTCCAACAGGCGGGCGTTTTCCTGTTCCAATTGAAGCGCCGCCTCTTTCCAGGCGCGCATCTGACGCAACTCGCTGCGCAGTTCGCGGTTCTGCTCGCTCAAACGCTGATAGCTTTGGAAATCGCGGAACAGGTTGATGGTGGCCGTAACAGGGACCATGGCCCATTCCATCGAAGGCACGACCTTGTCGGTGACTTGGGCACGAAACCGTTCAACACGTGGGCTGTCGATCCGCCAGACCAGGAAAATCCCCAGCAAACACAACAACAAAGCCCCAAGCAACAGTCTGCGCAGTGGGGCAGTGTAGTCTTCGCGCTGTGAACGGTCCTTGGCCACGAGACTCCCTTTCGGCGCGCGTTTGGTCCTGAGTTAGGGCCGATGCACCATACCGTGCCCTAAAGGGTGCGCCCCTTAGCTGTCGTAGTCAATCGCGTGGCGCAATTGCTTTTCGTACTCCAGCGCCTTGCCGGTTCCCAGAGCCACGCAGTTCAAGCTTTCGTCAGCGATCGACACGGCCAAGCCGGTCTGTTCGCGCAGGGCAAGATCCAGATCCCCCAGCAGCGCGCCACCACCGGTCAGCATTACGCCACGGTCGACAATGTCGGCGGCCAGATCGGGTGGCGTCGTCTCAAGCGCAGTCATCACCGCTTCACAGATCTGCTGCACCGGTTCGGCCAAGGCCTCAGCTACCTGGGCCTGGCTGATTTCGATTTCCTTGGGCACGCCGTTGAGCAGGTCGCGACCCCGGATGTGCATCGACTGACCGCGCCCGTCGTCGGGCATGCGGGCGGTGCCGATGGATGTCTTGATGCGCTCGGCCGTGGCCTCGCCCACAAACAGGTTCTGCTGGCGGCGCAGATAGCTGATGATCGCCTCGTCCATGCGGTCGCCACCAACGCGGACCGAGCGGGCGTATACGATATCACCCAGCGACAGAACAGCCACCTCGGTGGTGCCGCCGCCGATGTCGACAACCATGTTGCCAGTCGGGTCAGTGATTGGCATGCCAGCCCCGATCGCCGCAGCAATAGGTTCCGAGATCAGGCCCGCGCGACGCGCACCCGCCGACAGAACGGACTGACGAATCGCACGCTTTTCAACAGGGGTTGCGCCATGGGGGACGCAGACGATGATTTTCGGCTTCGAGAACGTCGAGCGCTTATGAACCTTGCGGATGAAGTGCTTGATCATCTCTTCGGCGGTGTCAAAGTCGGCGATCACACCTTCGCGCATGGGGCGGATGGCCTCAATGCTGCCGGGGGTCCGGCCCAGCATCAGCTTGGCGTCTTCACCCACGGCCAGAACCTTTTTCACGCCATCCTTGACGTGATAGGCCACCACGGACGGTTCCGACAGGATGACACCGCGCCCTTTGACGTAGACCAGTGTGTTTGCCGTGCCTAGGTCAATGGCCATGTCCGAAGTGAACAAGCCGCCGAGATTTCCAAACACTGACATATACGTGTGATCCTGCTGAGAGCTGCCGATTGGTCCCGCGACTCTTACAGTGCAGGACGATGATCTTATAGGCGTCCCAAGGTGAGGGTGAAAGTGCAGAATCAACGGAAACAGCGCGTTTCCGCCAATTCCAAGCGTGTTTCGTCACGTAGCCTGCGATTTGCGGAAACACAGGCGCGTCAACGGACTCTGCCGACGCCTTTGAAGAGGTGACTGGGGGAGTTTTTACTTCTTTGTCGATTTTTGCTATTGCAAATCAGGTAGCGTTCACTAACTAAGCTGTCGAAAGTGACAATTTATATCTCCCCGCACGAACGAGGCGCTCCATGGACTTCCTTAGCCAATATATCAGCGACTTTCAGCTGACGCATTTGGAAACCCTGATTGATGAATGGTTCCTGGTCTTCGCTCTGGCCTTTTTGGCGTTTGAGCTGATCCGTTATGCAGTGGTCAAACGGCTGAACTGGGAAATGGTTGGTGACACGGTGACCAACTTCATCACCCTGGCTTTCTTCATCGGTATCACCTTTCTGGGCATGGCTGCGTTTTATGTCGGCGCCTATTTCTATGCCGCACAGTTTGCGGTGTTTGAAATCCCGACAACCTGGGCCACGTTCCTGATTGCCTTGGTGCTTGCCGATTTGGCCTATTATTGGGAGCACCGTATCCTGCACCGGATCAACTTCCTGTGGGCCACCCATTCGGTGCATCACAGCTCGCCCTTCTTCAATATCTCGGTGGCGTATCGCCACGGGCCTCTGGACGGGTTTTGGCCGCTGTTCTTCCATCTCCCGCTGGTGTTGCTGGGCTTCAACCCGATCCTGATCCTGGTGGTCGAACTTCTGGTGCAGCTGTATCAGACGGCGCTGCACACCGAGGTGATCGGCAAGCTGTGGAAACCGATCGAGATGATCATGAACACGCCGTCGCATCACCGTGTCCATCATGGATCGAACCCCAAATACCTGGACAAGAACTATGCCGGGATCTTCATCATCTGGGACCGCATGTTCGGCACCTTTGAAGAGGAAGAAGAAGAGGTGGTCTATGGCCTGGTCAAACCGATCGACTCGATCAATCCCTTTGTAGCTTTCTTCCACGGGTTCACGCGACTTGCGGCGGATGTGTGGAACATGCCGGGGTTCATGAACAAGTTGGGTGTGTTCTTTGGCCCGCCGGGCTGGCAGCCCAAATACCGCAAAGACACCCCGCCTGCAGAATAAGCCACAAGGACAGCACAGATGCCATCCAACGTACAACGCATCACCGCCGCCATGGCCACGGCCGCCCTGTTTGTGGGCGGCGCATGGCTCGCCGCCGGGTTTTCGGTTGATCTGCCCGACGCCTCTGTCTCAACCTCGGGCGCGACTTCGGATGCAGGCCTGACCGTCAACCTGCATGGCGCGCGCAATGAAACCGGCAACCTGATCGTCATGGTGTTTGATCGGGCCGAGCCCTTTGCCAATATGGATTACCAGAACGCGGTCGGCTATCTTGAGGTGCCAGCCAACACCTACCCGCAGCGGTTGGATTTTCCGGATCTCAACAACAGCTACTACGCCATCGTCGCCATCCATGATGAAAACGGCGACTATGAGTTGAACTATGACGAGAGCTACTTGCCGACCGAAGGCTATGCGATTTCGGGGTCGAATGACCTGTATAGCGATCCGGTGTTCGAGTATTCGTTGGTCGAACCCGGAAAGGTCGATTTGACGTTCTACTACTGGTAAGTCGGATTTTTCCGAGTACCTTGGCCCGGACACGTCCATATCCGACAAGGCCGGGCCACCCAATGAAAACCATAGGCATACTCGGCGGCATGTCCGCCGCGTCCACCCAGATCTATTTCCGTGAATTATGCGACCAGACGCAGGCGCGTCTGGGTGGGCTGCATTCGCCCGAATTGCTCATCCGCTCGCTCGACTTCGCCGCCATCGAGCGCCTGCAGGTGAACGGGGAATGGGAGGCAGCAGGTGCCATCCTGAATGCCGAGGCCAAGGCCTTGGAGCAGGGCGGAGCTGATCTGTTGATCTTGGCCACAAACACGATGCACAAGCTGGCAGATCAGATGATGACGGGCGTTGGCATCCCGCTTTTGCATATCGCGGACACAACTGCCCAAGCCATCACGGCGGCTGGCCTGTCCGCACCGGGCCTTATGGCGACGGCGTTCACGATGGAGCAAAGCTTTTACACGGATCGGCTTCGTGATGCGGGATTGTTGCCTGTCTTGCCGAATGAAGCGGACCGGGCCGAAACTCACCGGATCATTTACGAAGAGCTGTGCAAGGACATCACGTTGGACACCAGCCGCGCGGCCTATGTTGAAATTGCCGAGCGATTGGTTGCCCAAGGGGCGGATTGCCTCATCCTGGGATGCACCGAAGTTGGAATGTTGCTGAATCAGGGCAATGTTTCCGTGCCCGTGTTCGACACAACATTGATCCATTGCGCGACTGCATTGGATCAGGCCCTGCAAGGGTAGCACCCCGCCCAAAGGCGGGGCGCGTGATAGTTAGGTCACGTCTTTGTAAGAAATCTCGCGCGCATCCACACCGGGGCCGGATTTTTCGCGGCGTACGATCAGACGGTTGAGCGCGTTGATGTAGGCGCGCGCACTGGCAACCACAGTGTCGGTGTTGGCGGATTCGCCTGTGGCGATCACACCGTCCTCTTCCAGGCGCACGGTTACAGTGGCCTGCGCGTCGGTGCCCGCAGTCACGGCGTGCACCTGATAGAGCTGCAGGCGCGCGGCGTTGGGATAGAGCGTCCGGATCGCCTTGAACGTTGCATCAACCGGGCCGTCGCCATGTTCGGTTGCGCTGACGTCTTTACCGTCGATTTCCATTTCGACAGTTGATTCCGCCGGACCACCGGTGCCGCAGACCACTTTCATGGACACCAGTTGCAGGTGATCGTTTTCCGCATCCTCGCCCGAGCGCATCAGCGCGACAACGTCGTCGTCAAACACCTCTTTCTTGCGGTCAGCCAGTTCCTTGAAGCGGACAAAAATGTCCTTGAGCTGGTTGTCGCCCACCTCGAACCCAAGGGTTTCCAGCTTGTCGCGCAGCGCAGCCCGCCCCGAGTGCTTGCCAAGCGGCAGCGAAGTGCCTGCAAGGCCAACATCCTCGGGGCGCATGATTTCGAACGTTTCCTTGTTCTTGAGCATGCCGTCCTGATGGATGCCGGATTCATGGGCAAAGGCGTTCTTGCCGACGATGGCCTTGTTGAACTGCACCGGAAAGCCCGACACGGTCGCCACACGGCGCGAGATGTGCATCAGCTTTTTGGTGTCGATGCCGGTGTGCCAGGGCATGATGTCGTTGCGCACTTTCAGGGCCATCACGACCTCTTCGAGTGCGGTGTTGCCCGCACGTTCGCCCAGACCGTTGATGGTGCATTCGATCTGACGGGCACCACCCGCGACGGCAGCCAGCGAGTTCGCTGTGGCCATGCCCAGATCGTTGTGGCAGTGGGTGGCAAAGATCACCTCATCTGCGCCGGGCACGGTCTCGATGAGGTTGCGGATCAGATCAGCCGATTCAACGGGAGCGGTGTAACCCACGGTGTCCGGGATGTTGATGGTGGTGGCGCCGGCCTTGATCGCAATCTCGACCACGCGGCAGAGGTAGTCCCATTCCGTGCGGGTCGCGTCCATCGGTGACCATTGTACGTTTTCGCACAGGTTGCGCGCGTGGGTCACCGTCTCGTGGATCTTGTCGGCCATCTCGTCCATTGTCAGGTTCGGGATCGCGCGGTGCAGGGGCGAGGTGCCGATGAAGGTGTGAATGCGGTTCTTTTCCGCGTGTTTCACGGCTTCCCAGCAGCGGTCGATGTCGGCAAAGTTCGCGCGGGCCAGACCGCAGATGCGGCTGTTCTTCGAATTCATCGCGATCTCGGAAACGGCTTTGAAATCACCCTCAGAGGCGATGGGGAACCCTGCCTCAATGATGTCGACGCCCATCTCATCCAGCAGCCCCGCAATTTCGAGCTTTTCCGAATGGGTCATGGTCGCGCCGGGGCTTTGCTCGCCGTCACGAAGCGTGGTGTCAAAGATCACGACGCGATCTTGGTCAGGAATATTGGTCATTTTGGTATCTCTCGTATCTGTCCTAAAGCCATTTGGCGCGCAGGCTGCCTCCTCTGAGCGGGCGCGCCGGATGGCACGCTCAGAGGCGGATTAGGAACAGTAGGCCACGCAGCGACGCACCGCATTCAGCGGTCAGGGTCGAATTATGTGCGCGGTTGATCATGGGGAAAGTTTATACAGTCCGATTTTGGAATGGAAAGGGTAAAATGCGCGGGCCGCGCGGGCAGGGCAAATGCAGCGCAGTTTCCACATTTGGACCAAGAAGAAATTTGAAGTCGCGAGATGATCCGCTAGGTCATCCGATATGGATAAAGCATTGATCATTGGGGCCTCTGGCGGGATCGGACGCGCCCTTGTCGCCGAGTTGCAAATGCATGGCGTGGCCGTCCAGGGGCTGTCGCGCTCGGCCGATGGGCTGGACCTGTCGGATCCAGAGACCGTCGAGCATGTTCTGGGCGATGTCAAAGGGCCGTTTGATCTGATCCTGGTGGCTTCTGGCGCGCTCGAGATTGCGGCCGCGGCACCGGAAAAGTCGATCAAGGCGGTGACGGCGCAAGCGATGATGGATCAGTTTGCGGTGAACGCCGTCGGGCCTGCGCTGGTTTTGCGCCATGCCGCGCGGCTGTTGCCGCGGGATCGGCGCGCCGTGGTCGCCGTGCTTTCGGCGCGGGTGGGGTCGATCGGTGACAACCGCCTGGGTGGCTGGGTCAGCTACCGCGCGGCGAAAGCGGCGGTGAACCAGATTGTGCACACGACGGCCATCGAACTGACCCGCACGCACAAGCAGTCGATCTGCGTGTCCTTGCATCCGGGCACCGTCGCCACCGCATTCACTCAGAAATACCTGGGCCGTCATCCTTCGGTTCAGCCGTCCGAAGCCGCGATGAACCTGCTTAACGTGATCCAGGGATTGACGCTCGAGGACACTGGGCAGTTCTTTGACTGGGCGGGCAAGGCGGTTCCCTGGTGACGCGTCTGGTTCTGGTTCTTGGTGATCAGCTTTCCCTTGGCCTGTCGGCCTTGGCACAGTCTGACAAGGCCCACGACGTCGTTGTAATGGCCGAGGTTGCGGCCGAGGCAGGTTACGTCCCCCATCACCCCAAGAAAATCGCGCTGATTTTATCGGCTATGCGCAAGTTTGCGGCCCGACTGGAGAGCGAGGGGTGGACCGTCGCTTACACTCGACTGGACGACCCGGACAACGCAGGCTCTATCCCCGGAGAGTTGTTGCGCCGTGCAGCGGAATTGGGCGCGTCAGAGGTTCTGGTCACCACACCGGGCGAATGGCGGCTGATCACCGCGCTGCGCGACTGCCCGCTAAAGGTTCAGTTCCTCGCCGACGATCGCTTCGTAGCCACCCGTGCCGATTTCGAAGGTTGGGCCGAGGGGCGCAAGCAACTGCGGATGGAGTTTTTCTATCGCGAGATGCGGCGCAAGACCGGGTTGATGATGGAGGGGGACAAACCTGCGGGTGGCAAATGGAACTTTGACGCTGACAACCGCAAGTCGCCACCCAAGGACCTGCACCCGCCAGAGCCGCTGCAATTCGAACCGGATGCGATCACCAGCGAGGTGCTGGATTTGGTCGAGGCTCGGTTCAGGGGCAACTTTGGCAGGCTTCGCCCATTCTGGTTCGCCACTGACGCGGAACAGGCCGAGACAGCGCTGGATCATTTCATCACCTATGCCTTGCCGAACTTTGGCGATTATCAGGATGCAATGGTCAGCGGTCAGCGGTTTCTATTCCATGCGGTGATCTCGCCCTATCTGAACATCGGGCTGCTGGATCCGCTCACCGTCTGTCAACGGGTTGAGGCCGCGTGGAAGTCGGGCCTCGTGCCGATAAACGCGGCAGAAGGGTTCATTCGTCAAATCATCGGCTGGCGCGAGTTTGTGCGGGGGATCTATTTCCTGGAAGGGCCTGATTATGTGAACCACAATGCCCTTGGTCACGACCGTGCATTGCCAGCGCTATACTGGGGCGTTGAGACACGAATGAACTGCCTGTCGCAGGCGGTGGAGCAGACGCGCGACGAAGCTTATGCGCACCACATCCAGCGCCTGATGGTGACCGGAAACTTCGCGCTGTTGGCAGGACTTGATCCGCATCAGGTGCATGAATGGTATCTGGCGGTCTACGCGGATGCGTTCGAATGGGTCGAGGCGCCGAACACCGTGGGAATGAGCCAGTTTGCTGACGGCGGTGTGGTGGGGTCAAAGCCCTATGTCTCAAGCGGTGCCTACATCAATCGGATGTCGGATTATTGCAAGTCTTGCGCCTATTCGGTGACGACTAAGACCGGAGAGGGGGCCTGTCCGTTCAACCTGCTGTACTGGCATTTCCTGGATCGGCATCGCGATAGGTTCGCGGGCAATCCACGCATGGGCAACATGTACCGCACCTGGGACCGCATGGATGATGGCAAGCGCGCCACCATCGTGAATGAGGCTCAGACCTTTCTGGATCGGATGTCTGATGGCGCGCTGGTGTAACGGCTAGAGGCGCGCATCACCCGTCCGAGGCGTTGTCCGTCTTGAGCGCGCCGTTTTCCCAGTCACCTTGTTCCTCTTGCCCGCTGGCGTAGCGCATGGTGCCCTTGCCCTGACGTTTGCCGTTCAGGAAGTTGCCCTCGTACACGTCGCCATTGGCATAGGTCGCAACGCCATAGCCGCTGATCTTGCCGCCGGACCAGGCGCCATTGTATTTGAACCCGCTGGCCATCACGATTTCACCGGTTCCTTCGCGCTGACCGTTGAAAAACTGCCCCGTATACACAGAGCCGTCAGGATAGGTCGCTGTGCCTTGGCCGTGGCGCACGCCGTCTTTCCAGTCGCCGTCATAGCGATACCCGTCGGCATAGGTCATCACACCTTTGCCATCGTTCTTGGCGTTCTTGAATTCGCCCTTGTAGACAATGCCGTTTGCATAGGTGGCCGTGCCATTGCCTTCGATCACGCCCGCTACCCAGTCGCCCTCGTAGGTAGAACCGTTGGTGTAGGTGATCTTGCCAATTCCATCCGCCAGATCGGCGCGGAAGTTGCCCTCGTACATCGATCCGTCAGGGTAGGTGACTTGTCCCTGTCCTTCGATCTGACCTGCAACCCAATTGCCAGTATAGACATAGCCGTCCGTCCCGGTGAACGTCCCGGTCCCTTCGCGCCGATCATCGGCGAACTGACCTTCGTAGACGTCGCCGTTGGCATAAGTCACCTTGCCGTTGCCCTCGCGCCGTCCGGCGATCAAATCGCCTTCGTAAACATCACCATTGGGCTGCGTCAGCTTGCCTTGGCCGCTGATCTGCCCATCGGCCCAAAGGCCTACGTAGATTAGCCCGTCCGGCAACGTCAGAGTGCCCTGACCGTGCCGCTGGCCATTCAGGATTTCGCCCTCATACGCCCCGCCATCGGGGTAGGTGACTTTGCCCACGCCCTGTTTTTGCCCATCGACCCAATCGCCGTCATAGACATAGCCACCTGGGCTTTGCATCACGCCCTTGCCGTGGTGCTGTGCGTTCAGAAAGCTGCCCTCGTAGCGGACACCGTTGGCGTAAACCGCCACGCCCTGACCGTTGATGACACCGTCTTTCCACTCACCTTCATATGTGCCGCCGTCCGAGAATGTGATGCGGCCCAGACCCTCGGGCTTGCCTTTGGAAAACTCACCTTCATAGACCGAGCCATTGGGGAACCGGGCAACGCCTTCGCCCTTGATCTCGCCGTCAACCCATTGGCCCGTATATTCGTATCCATTGGGCAGGCGGTAGGAACCGGTGCCATGCTGCAGACCGCCTCGGAACGTTCCCTCATACACGCCACCGATGGCGTCCTGAGTGGTCAGAACCTGGGCCTCTTGAGCCCAGACCGCGGTGGTCACGGTCAACGCGGAAACAACGACTGTCGCGATGCGGATCTGGTTCATGAGTGTTTTGCCTGCCCTATCTGTGGCCAACCTTGTGGCTGACAACGTAAAATTAAGTCAGGTCGCGCCCATGAGCAACGCCTTTTGCCGCAGATGGGTTTCCAAGCGCCCGTGATCTGCTACATCGCTTGAAACATCAGCGAAAATGAGAGCCCGATGACCGACCGCTTCCGCATTACTCTGGCGCAACTCAACCCCACTGTTGGCGATTTGATCGGCAATGCCGAGCAGGCGAAACGGGCTTGGGACGCGGCGCGTGAGGCCGGGGCGAACCTGCTGGCGCTGCCCGAGATGTTCATTGCCGGATACAACCCGCAAGATTTGGTTCTGAAGCCCGCGTTTCAACAGGCTGCGATGGATCAGGTGCGGGAATTGGCCAAGGCCTGCAAGGATGGTCCGGCGATGGCCATTGGCGCGCCTTGGGTGATCGATGGCAAACTCTACAACGCGTATGTGGTTCTGCAAAATGGCGAGGTGAGCGCGGTGGTGCAAAAGCACCATCTGCCGAACGAGGCTGTTTTTGATGAAAAGCGCGTGTTCGAATCCGGCCCGGTGGCGGGGCCGTTTTCTGTCGACGGGGTGCGCATCGGGTCGCCCATTTGCGAGGATGCCTGGCACGAAGATGTGGCAGAAACGCTGGAAGAGACCGGTGCCGAGTTCCTGCTGGTGCCCAATGGCTCGCCCTATTACCGCGGCAAGCATGACATCCGGCTCAGTCACATGGTGTCCCGTGTTGTCGAAACCGGGTTGCCCCTGATCTATTTGAACATGGTGGGCGGGCAAGACGATCAGGTCTTTGACGGGGGCAGTTTTGCGCTGAACCCAGGCGGTGCACTGGCCCTGCAACTGCCGGTGTTTGATACAGAGATTACGCATATCGACCTGGAACGCCAGGATTATGGCTGGCGGGTTGTCGACGCTGCCAAGGCGAGCCATCCTTCCGAGATCGAGCAGGACTATCGCGTGATGGTCGAGGCGTTGCGTGACTACTTGCGCAAGGCCGGGTTTTCCAAGGTGGTATTGGGTCTTTCGGGCGGGGTCGACTCGGCACTGGTTGCGGCCATCGCAGTTGACGCTTTGGGAGCGGACAATGTGCGCTGTGTGATGTTGCCGTCAGAGTACACCAGCCAAGCCTCGCTGGCAGATGCGCGGGCCGTGGTGGACGCCTTGGGCGTGCGTTACGACACGGTTCCCATTGCTGACAGTCGGGCCGCTGTGACAGAGACACTTGCGCCGCTGTTTGCAGGCACCGAGCCCGGGTTGACCGAGGAAAACATTCAGTCCCGTCTGCGGGGCTTGTTGCTCATGGCGATCTCGAACAAGTTCGGCGAGATGCTGTTGACCACCGGCAACAAATCCGAGGTCGCAGTCGGATATGCCACGATCTATGGTGACATGAACGGCGGCTATAACCCGATCAAGGATCTCTACAAGACGCGCGTGTTCGAAACCTGTCGTTGGCGCAACGAACATCACTTCGCCTGGATGCGTGGGCCAGCGGGGCAGGTGATTGCGTCGTCCATCATCGACAAACCCCCAAGTGCCGAGCTTCGTGAAGATCAAAAAGACAGTGACAGCCTGCCGGATTATCCGGTGTTGGATGCGATATTGGACATACTGGTCGATCAGGATGGCTCTGTTGCAGACTGCGTGGCCGCCGGGTTCGATGCAGATGTGGCCCGCAAGGTCGAGCATCTGCTGCTGATCAGCGAGTATAAACGGTTTCAATCCGCCCCAGGTGCGCGCCTTAGCCGTCGTGCGTTCTGGTTGGACCGGCGCTATCCGATTGCAAATCGGTGGCGCGATACAACTTAACTCTCAGACTGAGTCCCTGAGACCACAGCGGAGTGAAAGATGCGCAGAGGCCTTGTCTCGGACGTATAGTGCATTCCATATCACCTGAGTTGCCAGAAGTGATTTTCCAGCCATGCCCGGACCCCGCCTGACAGAATTCTATTCGGACCTCGCGCTGCCGAAAAAGGTCGACGTCGTTGTGATCGGCGGCGGGATCATCGGTGTGTCTACGGCTTTGGAATTGGCCGACCGGGGCGTTTCGGTTCTGCTGTGTGAGAAGGGGCAGATCGGGGCCGAGCAGAGCTCGCGCAACTGGGGCTGGGTGCGGTTGGGGATGCGCGACCCGCGCGAGGTCCCCCTGATGGTCGAGGCCATTCGCATGTGGCATGGGCTGGACGAGCGGTTGGGTCGCAAGACGGGATATACGCAATCGGGCATCATGTTCGGCGCGTCGGGTAAGCGTGACCTTGCTGGACTGGAGCGGTGGGCCGAGCATGTGGCAGGTCTGCAAGTAGGCGACCGGATTGCGCAGGGCGTTGATCTGGACGAGTTGCTGGCCGGTCATCAGATGCGCTTGGCCGGGGGGCTCTACATGCCCGGTGATGGCCGGGCCGAGCCGCAGTGGGCCGCGCCGGCAATTGCCGAAGGCGCCCGCGACCGTGGGGCGTCGATCCTGACCGGCTGTGCGGTTCGGTCCATCGATGTGCAAGGCGGTCAGGTTGCTGGCGTGATCACCGAGCGTGGTCGCGTGGCTTGTGATCAGGTGGTGTTGGCGGGTGGCGCGTGGTCGCGGCTTTTTGCTGGGAATGCAGGGATTGAGCTGCCGCAACTCAAGGTGCTGAACACGGTCATGCGCACATCCCCGGTCAAGGACGGCCCCGAGGTTGCGTTGTGGTCGGACAAGTTTGCCATCCGCAAACGCGCCGATGGCGGATACACCATCGCTTCGGGCCACGAAAACACCGTGGAACTGGTGCCGGATAGTTTGCGCCTGGCGTGGTCGTTCCTGCCCGCGTTCCGTCAGGAATGGCGCTCGCTGAGGTTCCGTTTGTCCAAACGCTGGCTGGAAGAGGCCAGACAGGATCGTAGGTGGTTGCCAACCGATGTAACCCCGTTCGAGCAATGCCGCATCCTGGACCCTGAGCCCTCGGACAAGGTTCTGCGCAAGGCATGGGGCAGCGCGCGCAAAGCGTTTCCCGCCCTTGAGAAAGCCGAGATCGTGCAAAGCTGGGCCGGGATGATCGACGTGACGCCGGACGCGATCCCGGTGATGTCCAAGGTCACCGACCTTCCGGGCATGCATATCGCCACAGGGTTTTCCGGCCACGGCTTTGGCATCGGTCCCGGCGCCGGGCGCTTGATGGCCGATCTGGTGACGGGCGCGACGCCGTTGGTGGACCCATGGGAGTTCCGGTTGTCACGGTTCAAGGACGGCACGCGCGTGGCCCCTGACCCCGGTTATTGAGGGCATGTCCCAGGCATTGATGGGGTGATCATTCACATTGATCTGCTGTGCCGCCCATTGCTACGAACAAGGGTATTGCGGTTCAAAAGACTAGAGGTCTCACATCCACCATGCAGCCTTTACAACCCTTTGTCTTTGATGGTCACAACGATGTTCTAAGCCGGATGCTGTCACAGTCTCTGCCAAACCCGGCCGAGGTATTTGAAAGCGGCTGGGACGGTCATATCGACATCCCCAAGGCCAAAGCAGGTGGTTTGGGCGCGGGGTTCTTCGCGGTCTATATCTCCTCCGGTGGTGACGGGCCCAATATCCTCGAACTCATGCAAGGGCATGGCTATGATCTCCCATTGCCTGCAGCATTGCAGCTTAGCGATGCAGGTCCTTTGGCATGGCAACAGGTCGAAATCCTGAAAATGTTTGAAAAACACGGTCTCGTCCGGATTTGCACAAGCGTTTCACAGATCAATGAGAGCGTGGCGGACGGTGTGATGGCCACCGTCCTTCATATGGAAGGCGCCGAGGCGATTGGGCCTGATCTGGCTGAGTTGGATGATTTCCATGCGGCGGGACTGCGGTCTTTGGGCCCGGTTTGGAGCCGCCCGACCATTTTTGCGGAGGGGGTGCCATTTCGGTTTCCCGCTACGCCGGACATCGGCGGTGGTCTGACAGAGGCCGGGCACCGGTTGGTGCGTCGCTGCAATGAGCTGGGGATCATGCTGGATGTATCGCATCTGAACGAGGCGGGATTTTGGGATCTGGCGTCCACAACCGACGCGCCGATCGTGGCAACCCACTCAAACGTACACGCCATCTGTCCCCATTCCCGCAACCTGACTGACAAACAGCTTGCGGCGATTGCAGAAAGCGGCGGGGTCGTTGGCTTGAACTATGCCACCGCCATGATGCGGACGGACGGGCGTATGGTGGCAGAAACGCCCGTGGCCGAGATGATCCGGCATCTGGAACACATGTTAAGCATACTGGGCGAAGGCGGCGTGGCGCTCGGGTCGGATTTTGACGGTGCCATGGTGCCGGAAGCCATCGGTGATGCCAGCGGCTTGGGTGTTCTTAGGTCCGCGATGGATGAGGCCGGGTTTGGCGCAGAGCTGATCGAGAAGATCTGTCACCGAAACTGGCTGGATGTTCTGGCGCGCACGTGGCGCTCATAGGGGGGCGGTGGCCCAACTGGCAGGCCACCGCATGAATGTCAGCCCATCAACTGATAGCTGACCGGCACATAACGGAAGCCCTCGTCGCGGGTTTCCACGTAGCCTGCGGCGGGGAAGGGCATGTGGTAACCGATCATCGGGATCTTGTCGGCGGCCAGCATTCCAAGAACACGACGGCGCGATGCGGCGGCATCCTCGGGCGAGGCATCAAAGCTGAAGGCCCAGTCGGGACGCGCAAAGCTCCAGACGTAATGGTTGGCCAAATCCGCCGTCAGCACCAGCTGCCGCCCGCCGCTTTCCAGCATATAGCAGGTGTGACCGGGCGTGTGGCCATGGCTGGCCACCGCAGTGACGCCGGACACGACACTGTCGCCGTCGTTGATGAAGGTCATCTTTTCGGCCAGCGGCGTGACCAGTTTGGCGACCATGTCACCCACGCGGTTCCCGGCCTCCATCTTGGACCAGAAGTTGTATTCTGCGGCGGCCGTTACATAGCGGGCGTTGGGGAAGGTTGGCGCGCCGTCTGTCATCATGCCGCCGATGTGGTCTGGGTGCATGTGGGTGATCACCACCACATCGATGGCGTCTGCGGAAACGCCTGCTTGCGCCATTGCTTTGGCAATACCACCTTGGCCCAGGCCGGTGTCGAAGAGCACAATTTCGCTGCCAGTGTCGATCACGGTTGGGGTGAAATAGAATTGCACGCTGTCTGACGGGACGAAGTTCTCGGCGGACAGATTCGCAAACTCTTCGTCTGATGCGGCCTTGGCAAACAGGTCTTTTGGGCCCTCGCGCATGGCGCTGCCATCCAGCAAGGTTGTCACGGACATGTCGCCCAGTTTGAAACTGTGCGCCAGTGGGGCCGGGGCCTTGCCACCATGTCCACCTGCCAACAAAGGCGAAGCAGCGGCAGCAAGCGGAAGGGCAGCGGCACCGGTCAGTGCGGCGCGGCGGGTCATGTTCAGGGTCATCGGGTCACTCCTTGTTGGTCTTTCGACATGCGAACGAACATCCACAAAGTTAGTTCGGTTTCGTGACAAGACCATCACCTTCGCGTGTGCGTGGGCTGGCGTGGCGATTTGATGCCGCTTAGAGTGGCGAAATGAGCTCCAACAAGACCCAGCCCTCAGATGCGGATGTCGCCGCTTATCTTGCCGGGGTGATGCCCGCGTCAAAGTCGGCAGACGCCGTGCGATTGGATCAGCTGTTTCGCGCGGTCACCGGGTTTCAGCCGGTGATGTGGGGTGAGGCCATCGTTGGGTACGGGCGGTATCACTATCGTTACACGTCAGGCCGCGAAGGCGATTTTCTGGCCACCGGATTCGCACCGCGCAAAGCGGCCCTGTCGATCTACATCATGCCGGGCTATGCGGATTTCGAGGATATCCTGGCGCGACTTGGAAAGCACAAGATCGGCAAATCCTGTCTCTATGTGAACAAACTGGCGGATATCGACCTAGATGTTCTGGGTGAACTCATCCGCGCAGGGCTGAGAGATTTGGCGACCCATTGGCCCGTTGAGCCGACCTGAAGCTCCTTTCAGCTCCAAATTCGACCGCCGCGGAAGCGTGCGGTCCCTTGCCTGTACTGGACAAAACCGCAGGCCTGTGACAAGGGACGCGGCAACAGGAGATGCTGATGACCACCACCCGTTTCGCCCCGTCGCCCACCGGTTACATTCACGTGGGCAACCTGCGCACCGCGCTGATGAACTACTTGATCGCCCGCAAGGCAGGCGGCACGTTCATCCTGCGCATCGACGACACCGACCCCGAGCGGTCGAAAGAGGAATATGTCGACGGCATCAAGCAGGATCTGGAATGGCTGGGCCTGCAGTGGGACCGGGTCGAGCGGCAGTCCGAGCGGCTGGATCGCTATAACGCCGCGGCGGACAAGCTGCGCGAAATGGGCCGGTTTTATGAGGCGTTCGAGACGCCGACCGAGCTGGACCTGAAGCGCAAGAAACAACTGAACATGGGCAAGCCGCCGGTCTATGACCGGGCTGCGCTGAACCTCAGCGATGCCGAAAAGGACGCCTTGCGCGCCGAGCGTGGAAACGGCGTCTGGCGCTTCAAGCTGGATCACGAGCGGATCGAATGGACCGATGGCATTCTGGGCGACATCTCGATCGATGCCTCCAGCGTGTCGGACCCGGTTCTGATCCGGGGTGATGGGCAGCTGCTCTACACACTGGCGTCTGTGGTCGACGACACCGAAATGGGCGTGACGGACGTTGTGCGTGGGTCTGATCACGTGACCAACACCGCAACTCAGATCCAGATCATCAAGGCGCTTGGTGGCGACTGCCCGCGCTTTGCGCATCATTCGCTGCTGACCGGCCCGCAGGGCGAGGCGCTGTCGAAACGTTTGGGTACTCTGGCTCTGCGCGACCTGCGTGAAGCAGGCGTGCAACCGATGGCTCTGCTGTCGTTGATGGCGCGTCTGGGGTCGTCCGACCCGGTGGAACTGCGTACCGATATGGCCGAGTTGATCGACGGGTTCGACATCAACCGGTTCGGCGCTGCGCCGACCAAGTTCGACGAGCAGGACCTGTACCCGCTGACCGCGCACTACCTACAGACACTGCCGTTGGACGCCGTGGCAGAAACCGTGGCAGGCGTTGGCGTTCCCGCTGACCTGGCCGAGGCGTTCTGGCTGATGGCGCGTGGCAACATCACTACTCTGGAAGACCTTGGCGCATGGTGGGAACTGTGCCGCGACGGGGCCGAGCCGCTGATCGATGACGAAGATCGCGAGTTCATCGCTGAGGCGATGGCGCTGTTGCCAGCCGAGGTGGATGGCGAGACCTGGGGTAGCTGGACCAAAGCCGTGAAAGAGGCCACAGGTCGCAAGGGCAAAGGCCTCTTCATGCCGCTGCGCAAAGCGCTGACCGGGCAGGAGCGCGGACCGGAGATGGCGGCGCTGCTGCCGCTCTTGCAGGTCATCAAGGCACGCGGGTAAATCCGCCTCCGGCGGCCGTATTTGGAACAAGAAGAACAGGGGCGGCGCAAGATCAGCGCCGCCTTTTTTATGTCGGCTGGATGAGGTTTGCGTTCAGTCGCGACAGATGCTGATCCACCAAGGCGGTTTCATCCGAGGCAAGTCGTTGGTGGCGCGGATAGCGGGGCGCGGCGCGGTCATCCAGAATGGGGGCATCCCATCCATCGGTGGTCTCAAAAAACGCGGTGACGCCCTCCAGACCGAACATCTGGTGATAGCCTTGCACAACGACGTCCAGATAGCTGAGCAGGATCGGGTGGCGCGTATCGGGTGCTGACTGGCGTTCAACTGGTACGGCATAGACGGCTATGTCGGCCGGGTGTGCCAGGTCGTGGCTGATCGATTGGGTGGCGGAATGGCGGTCATAGGCCCACTCACGCTCATCCAAGGCGGCCCAATCGTTGCCCGGGACATGGGCGATCAGCCCATCAATCTCGGACGCCTCACAGGGAACAGCCGTCAGAAAGGCGACCGGACGCAGGTCGGTGTGCCGCCAGGCGCGCCGCCAGCCCCGCAGCCGCGCCGGTTGTGGGTCGAGGTAGTCGTGCGTGGCACGGTTCACCAAGCTGCCGTAGCCAAAGAAATAGGGGGCGGTCATCTGCGATCCCGTCACAAAGCTCCATTGATGTATGTCAAACCGCTTTTTTGCGGGATGTGCAATACAGGACGCAGCCAAGGACCGAGGAGGCGTTGCCATGCGTATTACCAAGAGAACCAACATTGCTGTGCGGTTGTTGATGTATTGCGCCGCGCATACTGACCGGCTGGTGACCAAGTCCGAGATCGCCGAGGTCTGCAACATCTCGGAAAACCACCTGGCACAGGTCATCAACCAGTTGAGCCAGTTGAACTTCCTGAGCACTCAGCGGGGCCGCAATGGTGGCATGAGCCTGGCACGCAGTGCTGATCAGATTCGTATTGGCGAGGTGTTTCGGCACATCGAGGGCAACTTACCGATTGCCGAGTGTTTTGCCGATGTCGACAATACCTGCCCGCTGACTGATGCCTGCCGCCTGCGCGTGGCGCTAAGCGACGCGGCACAGGCGTTTTATGCCTCGCTGGATGAGATCACGCTGGATGCGCTGGTTTGCGACAACGCCGATCTGCTCAAGATCCTGCAGCCGGTCACCTGCGGGCGCTGATCACTCGCGCGCCCGCAAATTTTGTGCCGGGCTAGAGGACAAGGGACGCCAGGCAAAAGCCAGCCCTGCAAGCAAGGTGGCGAACACGCCGCCTGACACGATCGCCACGGCCGAGGGCCATATCACGGCAAAATCGGTCTCGAGCACATAGTTGCTGACGGCCCATCCCCCCAAAACGCCGGCCAAAAGCGCGATGCAGCCGGCAGCCGCGCCCAAGAACGCCGAGCGAAGCGCAAAGCTGGACAAAACCCGCGCGCGAGTCGCGCCCAAGGTCTTGAGGATCGACGCCTCATAGGTGCGTGCAGCTTCGCCTGCGGCGGCGGCCCCAATCAGAACCAGGAAGCCGGTCAAAAGGGATGCGCCCGCGCCATAGGACGTGGCCGCGGCCAAGCCGGCCAGAACATCCGAGACCCGGTCGATCGCGTCCTTGACGCGGATTGCGGTAATGTTGGGATAGGCCTCTGCCAGGTCGCGCAGGATCTGCGTTTCGGCCTCTTCCTCGGCGTAGACGGTCGAGATGAAGCTGTGCGGAGCACCGGCAACGGCCGAGGGGTTCATCGTCATCACAAAGCCGATCCCGGCGGTTGAGAAATCAACTTCGCGGAATGAGGTGATCGTCGCCTCGATATCACGGCCAAGGATGTTGACGGTGAGTTTGTCCCCCAGCGACAGTCCAAGTTCCTCGCCTTCTTCAGCGGCAAAGCTGATCTGGGGCGGGCCTGCATAGTCCTCGGGCCACCATTCGCCCTCCAAAAGGCGAGTATTGTCCGGCATGTCGGCGGCATAGGTGATGCCACGGTCGCCTTCGATGACCCAGTGATCACCGGCGACCTCGATGGCGGATTCGCCGTTGATCTGGGTGATCACGCCGCGCAGCATCGGCGCGCTTTCGATCTTGCTGACAGAGGGGTCGTTTTCCAACCGCTCCATGTAACCCGGCATCTGATCTTTCTGGATGTCGACAAAGAAATACGACGGCGCGATGTCGGGCAGGTTGCCGGAAATGGCATTGCGCAGGTTGCCGTCAATTTGTCCGACAGCGGCCAGAACCGACAGGCCCAGACCGAGCGACAAGACGACCGAGGCCGCCCCTTCGCGCGGATCCGAGATGGCGGCGAACGCCCACCTGAGGGCCGGTTTGCCACGGGCCGGGCGGGCGCTGACGCGGGCCAGTTTGCGCAATCCAACGGCAGAGAGGGACAGCAGCAACAAGGTGCCGATCAAACCGCCTGCGGTCCAGAGCGTCAATTCAGCGGAGCCACTGAACCAGGCCGCAAGACCGATGAGCAAACCCAAACCGCCGAGCGTCGCCAGCACATAGCCAAAGCGGGGCAGCAGGCGCGCGCGGCTCAGCGCATCTCGGTAAAGGGCAGCAGGGCCGATTTCGGCTGTGCGGGACAGGGGCCAGAGGGTAAAGACAAAGGCCGTCAACATCCCGTACAGCGCGGCCTCAGCCAGCGGGCCGGGATAGATCGCAAAGGCGGCGGGGATGGGCAGTCGCGCTTCGATGATGGGGGCGAGTAGGACCGGCACAAGACCGCCCAGCAACAGGCCCGTGGCGATGCCCAGGATCGACAGGGTGCCGATTTGCAGGAAATACGTCTGAAAGATCGTGGCCCGGTCTGCGCCAAGCGTTCGGAAGGTGGCGATGGTGCTGGTTTTGCCTGCAAGGTAGGATCGCACGGCCGCAGATACACCGACGCCCCCGACCGCGAGGCCCGCGAGCCCGACGAGGATAAGAAACGCGCCTAACCGGTTCACAAACTCAGCCACGCCGGGCGCACCATTGCGGGCGTCCGTCCAACGCATTCCGGACGTTGTAAAGGCGTCTTTCGCCTGTTCGGATAGGGCAATCAGATCGGCCTCATCCGGCAGGTCCATGCGGTATTTTGTTGAATACAGCGATCCCGGCGCGAGCAGCCCGGAGTTTTGCAGGTCCTTGGTGCGCAGCAAGGTTCTAGGCCCCAGACCAAAGCCATCTGCGGCCCCGTCGGGTTCGCGGGTGAGCTCCGCCATCAGGACAAAATCCTGCGTACCCAGACGGAATGAGTCACCAGGGGTCAGACCCAAACGGTCCATCAGGACACGGTCCATGACCGCGCCAGGAAGCCCCTCTGCCCCGTCAAAGGCAGTTGCCAGCGGCATTTCGGGGGAAAGCTGTACAGCACCCACCAGCGGATAAAGCTCATCGACTGACTTGATCTGCGTCAGCCCGCGTTCTGTCACGCCGTTGTTGTCAACCACGGCCATGGACCGGAAATCGGTCACCTCGGACACTTGGGTGGCATTTTCCGCCATCCAGGCCCGTTCGAGCTCGGACGCAAAGCGATAGGTGAATTCCATCTGGGCATCGCCACCCAGAATGGCAGAGCCTTCGCGCGTCAACCCCTCGGTTATGCCAGCACGGATCGACCCAACGGCGGCGATGGCTGCAACGCCCAGGGCGAGGCAGGCAAGGAAGATGCGAAAGCCGCGAAGACCGCCGCGCAGTTCTCGGGCCGCAAAGCGGGACGCGAGACGGAGGCTCATTCCGCAGCCTCTTGGGCGGCGCTTTCGTCAATGCGGCCGTCGCGCAGACGGATCACCCGGTCACACCGCGCCGCCAATGCGCGCGAATGGGTGACAAGAACCAGGGTTGCGCCGTGTCGATCCCGCAGATCGAACAACAGATCCATGATCGCATTGCCGTTGGTGCCATCCAGATTGCCGGTCGGTTCATCGGCCAACAGGATGTCGGGGCGCGGCGCAATCGCACGGGCCAGGGCCACGCGTTGTTGTTCGCCGCCCGACATCTGGGTCGGGTAGTGATGGGTTCGATGGGCCAGTCCCACCGCCTCCAGCTCTGCCTCGGCCCGGTCAAATGCGTCGCGGTGCCCGGCCAGCTCCAGTGGCGTGGCCACGTTTTCCAGCGCCGTCATGGTGGGGATCAGGTGAAAGTTCTGAAACACGACACCCATGTGTGCCCGTCGAAATGTTGCGAGTTGATCCTCGGACATGTCGGTCAGGGTTTTGCCCAAAGCGGTGATTTTCCCGCCTGTCGCCTGCTCCAACCCGCCGATCAGCATCAGCAACGAGGATTTGCCCGACCCGGACGGCCCGATCATGCCCAGAGTCTCGCCCTTTGCCACCTCAAGCGAGATAGAGTGCAGAATATCCACCCGTCCGGCATTGCCATCCAGCGACAAACACGCATCTTGGAGGGTGAGAATGGGCTGTGTCATGTGGGTTGTCCTGTTTTCGTTGTTCATTGGGATATGGAGTGTACTGCGAAATGCGCAAGGTTCTGATTGCTGGGCTTTTTGTCTTGTGCGGTTTTCCGGCAACGGCAGAACCGGTGGTGATCGCCGCTTTGGGGGACAGCCTGACCCAAGGGTACGGCCTGCCGCAGGGGCAGGGGTTTGTGCCTCAGATGCAGGAATGGCTGGACAAGCAAGGGGTCGACGTAGAACTGGTGAACGCAGGCGTTTCGGGCGATACCACTGCCGGTGGGGCCGCACGGGTGGCGTGGACCCTGACGCCCGAGGTGGACGCGATGATCGTGACGCTTGGCGGCAATGACATGCTGCGCGGGATCGACCCGGCGGCAGTGCGTCAGAACCTGACAACGATCCTGACTGCAGCGCGCGATGCGGATGTGCAGGTGCTGCTGGTCGGCATGCAGGCACCGGGCAACTATGGCCCTGAATATAAAGCGGAATTCGATAAGGCTTATGTTGAGCTTGCGGACGAGTTCGGAGTTTTGCGGGCCGAAAGCTTTTTCCAGGGCTTTCCAGTGAACGACGATCCGGCCGCTGTACAACAATGGATGCAGGCAGACGGCATCCATCCGAATCCTGAAGGCGTGACCTTGATCGTCGAAGGATTGGGTCCTCAGGTTCTGGAGCTTGCCAAAACCGCAAACTGACTTGCCATAAGGTGACCCGATCCGTCAGGCTTGTCCTAGCGAAAAAGGGGGGATCGGATGCCGGGGCGATTTTTTCTGACAAGGCCAATGCCCGAGGTTGCTGAACTGTTGGGTGAACCGATTGGCGATCTGGCGGATGAACCGCCTCGCCAGAATATTCAGCCGGGCCAAGAAATCGTTGTGCTGGCCACGCAAGGATTGACCCGCATGCGGTGGGGCATGATCCCCGTTGGCCGGGTCAATGCGCGGGGACGTCCGGTGATGGAGACGATCATCAATGCGCGTTCGGAAACCGTGTTCGATAAATCAGCCTTTGATGGGGTCGGACGGGCCATCATTCCGGTCGATGGTTGGTACGAGTGGACCGGTGAGAAGCGGCGCAAAACGCCGTGGCGTTTGTCGGCCAAGGACGGGCAGCCGTTGTATTTTGCGGCAATCACTGATGTCTGGACCGCCCCGGGTGGGCTGCAAGTGCCGCAGGTCGCGGCTGTCACCTGCGAACCAAACGCAGATGTCAAACCCATTCATCACCGGATGGGGGTCATCCTGCATGTCGATGACGTGAAAACTTGGCTGTCGGAGGATGAGGGCGTTGTCCGCAATCTGATGCGGCCCTTGCCAGACGGCTTGCTTGATATCCGCGAAGCCGTGGATGTGGACTGGTCATGTCCGTAAAGGGCGGGTCAGAAACTGACCCGCCCTTCAAATTCAGAGCTTAGACAACTGCGATGTTTACAGCTGCTTCGCGGCCGTCACGGCCGGGCTCGATGTCAAAGGTGACTTTCTGATTGTCGGCCAGGCCGGTCAGACCCGCACGCTCAACAGCCGAAATGTGCACGAACACATCCCGTCCGCCGCCTTCGGGCGCAATAAAGCCGTAGCCTTTGGTGGTGTTGAACCATTTGACGGTGCCATTTGCCATCGTCGTATTCTCCTGTTTTGTGCTGCCCACGGAATGCGGCAACCCGGCTAAGTCAGTGCAAGATCGAAGACTGTGCCGGTGTAGGAGCAGTAGGGTCGATAGCGTAACGTCGCACCGGGAATGTGGAGCGATTGGGGGTCAGTTTCAAGAAGAAACTATCTTTTACAACGCGTTCAGCAGCTTACAGCGCAGCAAGCCGCCGACCCTTTTTGGTCCGATCCGTCAGAGGACAGTTACCACGGTTCCCAATGGCACCCGCGCATACAAATCCTTGACGTGCTCGTTCATCATTCGGATGCACCCGTTGGATGCTGCTTGACCGATGGTTTCGGGTTGCGTGGTGCCGTGAATACGGAAATAGGTGTCCACCCCGTTCTGGAACAGATACAGCGCCCGCGCGCCCAGTGGATTGTCCGGCCCGCCGGGTTGCACGTATTTGTTGTTGGCAAACTTGGCATAGGTCTTGGGCGAGCGCTCGATCATCTCTTGGGTCGGGCGCCAGGTGGGCCACTCTTTCTTGACGTCGATTGTTGCGGTGCCCGTGAATTCCAACCCGGCTTTGCCAACGCCACAGCCATAGCGGATCGCTTTTCGTTCATCGGTCACGAAATACAGGTAGAACGACCGCGGCAGGATCAGTAGCCGACCGGGTTCATAGCCCTTCTTGATCCGAACCTCTTGCGGTGTGGGATCGAAAACCGCAGAGCTCTGAGACCAGGCAACCTGAGGCAGGGCTCCGGCTGCGGCGGTTGCGGCAATAAAGCTGCGTCGTGAAAACATGACCGACCTCATTCAAAATCCATATATGTCCAATTTTGAAGGTCTGACCGGGCAGGTCAACGGTTTTGCTGCCAATATCGGAAAAGTGATAGCACAGCTGCGGCAGTAAAGGCGCAGGTTGCGATCCAGCCAAAGTACCACATCTGGCCCGCGACAGCGTCTTCTGCAAAGGACGCAGCGAAACGTGTTTTTCCAACCGCTGCAACGGCATAGCTTGCAATCGCCAGAACGGTGAAGCCACCCGATGCGACGCGTCCCGAGAGCTTGAGGCCGGCTCCGACAGCGAAACCAACCAAACCGATGATCAATCCGATCCAGATGACCTTGACCGACCACCAAGGATGCGCGCCAAGCATTTTTGGCAGGTCCAGGGCTGTTGCCCCCCCTGCAAGCAGGAGCAAAAGGACAAAGGGCAAGATCGTCTGTTTGGCGTGTGTCATGGGACAGAGCTAGGCAGCAAGCGAAGGCAATGAAACCCGTTTTACGGTTTCGTGAACTCCGTTGCAGTTGGTCGGGTTTCCCGGTCTACTGGGCGTGCCGCAGCGCAGAAGGAACACGATATGACCGACCGGACAGAGCCAAAGGGGGACCTGACCCTCAGGACCCTTGCCATGCCCAAAGACGTGAATGTGAACGGGGACATCTTTGGCGGATGGGTGCTCAGCCAGATGGACATCGCAGCTGGGATCATGGCAGGCGACAAGGCGCATGGGCGGGTTGCGACCGTGGCCGTAGACGCGATGAAGTTCATCCGGCCCGTGCATGTGGGCGACGTGCTGTGCATCTATTGCCACCTGGCGCGGGTGGGGCGCACGTCCCTTGCGATCGAGATCGAGGCCTGGGTGCTGCGCGATCGGTATGGTGACCGAGAGAAAGTGACCGAGGCGGTGTTTACCTTCGTGGCCATCGATGAAAAGGGCCGTCCGCGCCCGGTTGAGGGCTGATCCATGGGCGACAAGACACTCACCTGCCTGAGCTGCGGGCAGCTCAACCGCGTGCCCGAGGCCAAGCTGCGGGCCGGGGCGAAATGCGGCAAATGTTCCAAGGCGCTGGTACCTGCGGACGCGGTTGAGGTCTCACCCGCGATCCTGGAAAAGGCCAGCAAGAACGACGACCTGCCGCTGGTGGTAGATTTCTGGGCACCGTGGTGTGGGCCCTGCAAGATGATGGCGCCCGAGTTTTCCAAGGCGGCGAAAAAGCTCAGCGGGCGGGCGCGGTTGGTCAAGGTGAACACGCAAAAGCACCAGTCGACCGGTGGGCGCTATCGGATCAAGGGCATCCCGACGATGGTCGCGTTCGAGCGCGGCAAGGAACGCAAGCGGCAAGCGGGCGCGATGCGGGCGGGTCAGATCGAAGGGTGGGTTACGGGGCGCTAAAGGGCGCTCAGGCGGTTTCCAACTCGGCGGTCAGAACGGCCGGGGGCGGTGGTGGGTTCGTGCGTCCGCGCATCAAAAGCGCGCCGATGGTGGCAAAGAGCGCGAGCGACCCGACCAGCGGATAAAGCGCCAGCGACAGCCACAGCGGCAGGGCAAAGACGGTATAGCCCAGGACAGCGGCCAGCAGCCCGCCAAAGAACCCCGAGATCAAACCAACCCAAGCCAAACGCTCACCTCCTGCTGCGCATACCGGCACATCCGTTCATCGAGTGTGCACGATTCACCGTATGGTACAATCATAGGTTAGTGAGAATTGTGTTCAAACTGGGGCAAACCCGTAGGTTCGGCGCATTTTCGCTAAGTTGGTCAAATCCTGCAGCGGGTGACCGCCCACCTAGGGTTGTGGGTCCGGGCAAGTGAGTTCGCGACATGCGCGAGGTGTCAGATGTCCTGATTGCTGGCGTCTTGCCCCAAAAGGTCGTGTCACAAAGTGGCACGACCCGCGCCTGACCTTCCCCCCGGGAAGGCGCTTTGCACCTCCCCAAGGTCAGGCGCGGTCTAATTCTGTCATCTGGTTTCCTGAGTTTGCTTGAAATGGGTATCGAAAACAGGAATGATGTCTGGATCGAGAAAATCTCTGATCTGCAAGGCTGCTACTGTCGGAGCAATACGAGGATCACCTCCTCGCCAGCGATGCGCTAAAACAATAAAAACATGCGCAAAATCAGCGTCCATCAGGGCATGAAGAGTCGAAGCGTAAATTAGAGAATCTTGCGGTGTAAAGTCCTGCTCGGACAGTAGACCAAAGGCAGTTATCAGTAAGCGAGACGGCGTACCAAATCTCTCAATGAAGTCGCTAATCTCCCATGCGTCTAAGGATTTTGTTTCATTGATACCAAACCGAGCATCATATGAGGCTCTAGCAGCTATCGTGACTTCGTTACTATAAAGTGTAGTTGAATCCAGCACTCGACGTTCTTCTGAAATAAGCCTTACAAGCGAGAAAAAGCTTTGCTCAAAGCTCTGTTTCTTTAGTGCGGCCTCTTGTTTGCTATTCAGTTCTTCCTGCCCCGCCAGTAACTTTCGAGTATCGTTGCGCTCATTCTTAACTTCTTGAAGCTCCTCTCGCTGCAGTGTCACAGCAAGCACGAGCATTAGAAGCGCGGTGCCGGAGAAAAGAGCGTTAGACGCGCCAAAAGTATCGCCAAACGTTCCTCCCTTTTGATCAGAAAGAACCGCGTAAAAAAAATTAACGAAATAGGCGAGCGGCACAAACCAGAGTGCCTGTGTGAGCCAAAACTTGAGATTCTGAATTTTCTTCAACTCGATACCCAACAGATGCAAAAAAGGGGGTTAGAAAATTCTAACCCCCAAAATGACTCACCGCACAAACTTCTTGTGCTTCAAGCGCTTTGGCTCCAATGCATCCGGTCCCAGGCGGCGTTTCTTGTCTTCTTCGTAGTCCTCGAAGTTGCCCTCGAACCACTCCACATGCGCGTCGCCCTCAAAAGCCAGGATGTGCGTGCAGATCCGGTCGAGGAAGAAACGGTCGTGTGAGATGACCACGGCGCAGCCGGCGAAATCAACGAGTGCGTCTTCCAACGCGCGCAGGGTTTCGACGTCCAGATCGTTGGTCGGCTCGTCGAGCAGCAGCACGTTGCCGCCCTCCTTGAGCAGGCGCGCCATGTGGACACGGTTGCGTTCACCACCGGACAGCAGGTTCAGCGGTTTCTGCTGATCGCCGCCCTTGAAGTTGAACGACGAGCAATAGGCGCGGGAGTTCACCTGCGCATCCCCAAGCTCGATGATTTCAGCCCCGCCCGAGATCGATTCCCACACGGTGTCCTTGTCATTCAGATCGTCGCGCGACTGGTCCACATACGACAGTTTCACCGTGTCACCATAGGTCACCGTGCCCTCATCGGGCTGCTCCTGACCGGTCAGCATGCGGAAGAGGGTCGATTTACCCGCGCCGTTGGGGCCGATCACGCCGACGATGCCACCGGGCGGCAGCGAGAAGGACAGGCCCTCGACCAACTGCTTGTCGCCATAGTGCTTGGCGATGTTTTCGACCTCGATCACCTTGCCGCCCAGACGGGGGCCGTTAGGGATGACGATCTGTGCGCGGGTGAGTTTTTCGCGCTCGGATTGTTGCGCCAGATCATTGTAGGCGTTGATCCGGGCCTTGGATTTCGCCTGCCGTGCCTTGGCGCCCTGACGCATCCATTCCAGCTCGCGCTCCAGCGTTTTCTGGCGGGATTTGTCCTCGCGGGCTTCCTGCTCCAGGCGCTTGGCTTTCTGTTCCAGCCAGGCCGAGTAGTTGCCCTCGTAAGGAATGCCACGGCCACGGTCGAGTTCCAGGATCCAACCGGTGATGTCGTCCAGGAAGTAACGGTCGTGGGTGACGATCAGGATTGTGCCTTTGTAATCAATGAGATGCTGTTGCAGCCAGGCGATGGTCTCGGCATCCAGGTGGTTGGTCGGTTCGTCGAGGAGCAGCATGTCGGGGGCCTCAAGCAGCAGCTTGCAGAGCGCCACGCGGCGTTTCTCACCACCGGACAGGTTCTTGATGTCCGCGTCATCAGGGGGGCAGCGCAGGGCCTCCATCGAGACGTCGATCTGGGCGTCCAGATCCCACAGGTTTTCGCTGTCGATGGCGTCCTGCAGCTCGGTCATTTCGGCCATCAGCTCGTCGGTGTAATTCTCGGCCATTTCGATGGCGATCTGGTTGAAACGGTCAACCTTGGCCTTCTTTTCGGCGACGCCGAGCATGACGTTTTCGCGCACGCTCAGGCTCTCGTCGAGCTGGGGTTCCTGCGGCAGGTAGCCCACTTTGGCGCCCTCGGCGGACCAGGCCTCGCCGGTGAAGTCCTTGTCGAGGCCGGCCATGATCTTCATCAGGGTCGATTTACCCGCGCCGTTGACGCCGACGACACCGATTTTCACGCCGGGCAGGAACGACAGGTGAATGTTTTCAAAGCATTTCTTGCCACCGGGATAGGTCTTGGAGACCCCCTGCATGTGGTAGACGTATTGATAGGCAGCCATGGTGCGTCCTTTGGGGTGGGGAATTCAGGTTGGGCGGTGTGATAGCTGAACGTTGGGGGCGGGGCAATCGTCCAGATAGGGCCGTGCGGAGGGATAGCCCAAGAAAACGTGAGGTGTCCTAGCGTGCCAAAAGGGCCAAAACCTGCGATGCACAACCCGTGCACTATGCGTGCACTACCCGTGCACCGTCGTGCGGCGTGTGTTTTCAAAAAGTTAACCCGAGGAGAGACCTCATGTCGCTGAAGGATCTGATTGCCGGATGGGCGCAGCCGGGACGCATCACTTGGATTGGGGTGCGGCCTGGGCGGCGGGAAGGGATGGAAGCTCTCTCGGAGGTTTGGATCGGGGACGATGGGTTGCAAGGGGATCGCAGCCGCGCGGGCAAGCGCGCGGTGACTTTGGTGCAGCGGGAGCATTTGGCAGCGATTGGGTCTTTTCTGGGACGGGAGGCGGTGCTGCCTGAGGTTTTGCGGCGCAATCTGGTGGTGGAAGGGATCAACCTTAGCGCACTCAAGGCGAGGCGGGTGCAGATTGGTGGGGCCGTGCTGGAGTTTACCACGATCTGTGCGCCGTGTCCCCGGATGGAGGAGGCCTTTGGTCCCGGTGGGTATTCGGCAGTGCGCGGGCATGGCGGGTGGTGTGCGCAGGTGCTGCAGCCAGGACAGGTTATGCTGGGCGATGCGGTGCAGCCCGTTGATTGACAAGCCTCTTTTCTCGGGCCAAGCACGGGGGCGATGAGACATCTTTTGCCATATGCGCGGCCCGGGCAGGTTATTGGCCTACTGGGGGGGTCGTTTGATCCGCCGCACGCGGGGCATGTGCATGTGACGCGTGAGGCGATCAAGGCGTTTGGGTTGGATCGCGTCTGGTGGCTGGTCAGCCCGGGCAACCCGCTGAAGACGCGGGGGCCTGCTCCTTTGAGGCAACGGATGACGGCCGCGCGTGCGTTGATGGACGACGCGAGGGTCGAGATCACGGATATCGAGGCGCATTTGGGTACGCGAGTAACCGCAGACACCTTGGCTGCGATGCGTCTGTTGTATCCGGGGGTGCGCTTTGTCTGGCTGATGGGCGCGGACAACCTGGCGCAGTTGCATCGTTGGGGCAAGTGGCGCGAAATCATGGAGACTGTGCCCGTCGGCGTGGTGGCGCGGCCTGGCGATCGGATCTCGGCCCGGATGGCGCCGGCGGTGCGGGCGTATTCTCATGCGCGGTTGGATGGTCAGGCGCGGCGGCTGTTGGGGCGTGCGCAAGCTCCGGCGTGGTGTTTCGTGAATGTGCCGATGGTCGACATCAGCTCGACCGATATTCGCGCGCGGGGCGGCTGGTCAGCGGCGCAGGGCAGCTGAGGCAAGGCCCGACAGCAAAACCAGTGCCAGACCGGCCCAGGTGATTGCGTCGGGAAAATCGTTGAACACGGCCCAGCCCAAGCCTGTGGCCGCGATCAGTTGAAAATAGACCAGTGGTGCCAGTTTGGTTGAGGGCGCGCGGGAATAGGCCACCAACAAAAGCAAGTTGCCCAGCATCGAACCAAGGGCGCTGAGCGTGGTGAACCCGGCCACGGCAGGTGTGAGCGTTGGCAGGTGCATCAGCCCGAGTGGCATCAGAACCAGGCCCGAGACAAAGAGCTGTGTAAAGCTGAGCGCCAGAGGTGAGCCCAGGTGTGACAGCCAGCGGGAAGCGGTCAGGAAGCTGCCATAGAAACAGCCTGCAAGCAGCGCCCAGGCCAGCCCGGTGGTGCCGCCAAAGCCGGGGCGAACCACCAACAGTACCCCGGCAAAGCCGGTCAGCATCAGCAGGGATCGGATCGTCGTTGTCGGCTCTCGCAGCAGCAGGGCCGAGAGCACATAGCTGAGGATCGGACCGATGAAGAAGGCGGCGAAGACGTCGGCCAGTGGCTCGGTTTTCAGAGCGGTCTGGATCGAAAAGATGCCGCCCGCCAGCAAGAGCGCGCGAAACCAGATACGCGGGTCTTTGAGCAGCCCAAAGGCAGAGCGGGGTGTGAAGGGCAGGATCATCAGGACGCCAAGCGCAAATCGCGACCAGGCGACAAAGGCCGGTGAAACGCCATGTGACCCTGTCAACAGCTTGCCCGCCATGTCCCCGGCGGGGATCAGCGACATCGCAACAAACATGATCAGAACGGCCCTTAGCATGTGTCGCGGGTATCACGGGGCACAGACAGAGAAAACCTTGAAACTGCCGCTTGTTTGACACGATCGTCTGCGATTTTATGGCCCTATGAGCGGTTTGATTACGAGACGTTTTCTGTTGGGGGCTTTGGGGGCGAGTGTCGTCCCTGGCTCGGGTTTTGCCAATGCACCCGCGACGTCATTGCGTCCGCAGTTGCGAGGTCTTGGGGCCACGCCGCAGGGCGGGCCCGAGACGGTCATCAAGGCGTCCGGCCTGTCTGGCGAAGTGGCCTTTGCCGTGGCGGATGCAAAGACGGGGCTGCAGTTGGAGGCCGTAGGGTCGACAAAGGGTCTGCCCCCCGCGAGTGTCGCCAAAGCGCTGACGGCGCTTTATGCCTTGGACGTGTTGGGCGCGGGGCATGTTTTTCGAACACAGGTTGTCGCCGACGGGCCCATCAAGAATGGGGTACTCAGAGGTGATTTGGTGCTGGTGGGCGGGAGTGACCCGACGTTGGACACCAATGCTCTGGGCAAGTTGGCCGCCAACCTGAAGGCGGCTGGCGTGCGCGAGGTGCGCGGCAAATTCAAGGTCTATGACGGGTCGCTGCCCTATGTGCGCAGCATCGATCCCGAGCAACCCGACCATCTGGGCTATAGCCCGTCAGTGTCCGGAATTGCGTTGAATTTCAACCGCGTCCATTTCGAATGGAAACGTGGTGGCAATGGTTACTCTGTTGCGATGGATGCCCGCAGCAACAAGTACAAACCGCGGGTCGCGATGGCGCAGATGCAGGTCAAGAACCGGCGCGTGCCGGTCTACACCTATGAAGAGACACCCCGTATCGACAAATGGACCGTGGCGAGCCAGGCCCTGGGCAAGGGCGGGTCACGGTGGTTGCCGGTGCGCAAGCCCGCGCTTTACGCCGGCGACGTGTTTCAGACCCTGGCGCGGGCAAACGGGATCGTGCTTAAAAACCCCAAGGTCACGCGCTCGCGGCCTGCGGGAACCGTTTTGGCCGTTCACCAAAGTGCGCCGTTGCAGACGATCCTGAGAGGGATGTTGAAATACTCGACCAATTTGACGGCGGAAATGGTAGGCATGTCCGCCAGCGCCGCGCGTGGCGGCAAGCCGTCTTCGCTGAAAGCCTCTGCACAAGAGATGAGCCGTTGGGCGGCGTCGAAATACGGGATGTCAGGCACCAGCCTGGTGGATCACTCGGGCTTGGGGGATGCATCGCGCGTGACTCCGCAGGATATGCTGCGGGCCTTGGTGCAGGTCCACAAGGTGGGCATTTTACGTCCTCTGCTGAAACCCTTTGCCATGCGCGACAGCAAGGGCCGGGTGTTGAAGTCGCATCCGATCAAGGTGGACGCCAAGACCGGAACACTGAATTTCGTCTCGGGGCTGGGTGGGTTCATGACCGCGGCCGATGGAACCGAGCTGGCCTTTGCCATTTTCACGGCGGACACGGCGAGGCGATCGCGCATCAAACGGGCCGATCGTGAAGTGCCTGAAGGGGCGCGGGCGTGGAACCGGCGATCAAAGCGGTTGCAGCAAAAGCTGATTGAGCGCTGGGGCGCTCTGTACGGCAGCTGATCCGATTTGGGTTGAGGCCGCAGCCGGGGTGCGGCAGGATGGGGTAGGTCTTGCTCGGGCCTCCGCCCTCCGTTCGGGAAGCACATGACATGCAGAGCGATCGTCTGACATCAACTCGTTCGAGCTGACGCATAAGGGGGGATTGCATCAAACGCTCGACTGAGGAGGATGAGAGATGCAGATTTCTGCCCCGATTTACGTATTGAAACGCAAGGCCAAAGAGATAGCGCGACATGAGGGCATGGCCCTGCATCAGGCGCTGGATCAGGTGGCCGTGTCCGAGGGGCTCAAGAGCTGGAGCCACCTTGCGGCAGCCTGTGCGACGGCCAGTCCCGCGACCGAAGTGCTGCGTCAGGTCAAGCCGGGCGACATGATCTTGATCGGTGCGCGGCCCAGACAGGGCAAGACGTTGCTGGGTCTGGAGGTGGCGTCCAGGGCGGCTGAAATCGGGCGGCGGGGGTATGTCTTTACGCTGGAATACAATGAACGCGACGTGAACGAGCAACTGTCGGCCATGGGTGCAGGCAAGGGCGCGCCAGAATTGCCATTTGTGCTGGATACGTCAGATCAGGTTTCAGCCGAACATATCATCCGTCGGCTTGAGACCGTTCAAAACCCTGCCATCATAGTGGTGGATTATCTGCAGCTATTGGATCAGAGGCGACAGAATCCGGCGTTGATCGATCAGATGATGATCCTGCGCCGGTTTGTTCGGGGCCGCGGGCACGTCTGCGCCATGCTCTCGCAGATTGACAGGGCATTTGATCTGAGCGGGCGGGCAATGCCGGGTGTCGCTGACATTCGGCAACCCAACCCGCTGGATCTGTCGGTGTTTGATGGGTTCTGCTTCTTGCACAATGGCGAAATCCGGTTGGATCGGGCCGCTTAAGCCGTCGTCGGCATGTTGTCTAAGTGCTTAGACAACATGCCGCGCGCGGGCACCGCGTTCGATGGCTGCGGCGTGCAGGCGGTCGACGTTCAACTCGTACCGGATTTCTTCCAGCAGGCGCAGTTCGGTTTCTGCCAGGTTGCCGTCTGCCGCTGCAACGTCGCAAGCCAGAGCATAAGCGGTTTCATAGAGCCGCTCGGGCAGGTTTTCGCGGGTCAGGCCAAACAGGGCATCGAGACCGTCTTCTTGCTCGAACAGATCGAACACCACCGACGAGACACGGTTGATGCGGTCGATGTCATAGTCTGCAAAGACCGGCAGCATGTTGACGGCGGACTGGATCTTGACCAGCTCGGCCGTGCGAATGGTTTCGTCCGATGCGGAAACCGCCACCATGATCGCAACAAGGCAATCCTGCGGGGTCATTGGGTGGGGCGCTTGCTCGGTCATCGTGGTATCCTGCTCAAAATGCTACCCGCGCAAGATACGGAGCCATCGGGGCGGGGACAACACCCGCCCGCGATTTTTCATCTGCGGTCTTAACCCGCAGCGGTGAAGCGATATTCGATGTCTTCGAAGTTCGGAGTTGCAAAGCCGTACGAGAATTTGAGCCCGTGTTCGCCGGCCTGGGTTCCATGTTCAGCGCCGCCGGGGACATAGATTGCGATACCGGGCGCGATGCGATGCGGGATGCCGTCGATGGTGACGACGCCATCCCCTTCGAGGCCAAAGTAGAACTCGGGCGGGTCGTGGCGGTGCGGTAGCAGGCGGCCATGGGGTTCAAACTCGGCAAGGCCAAGCACCATGTCGCGGGGGGCGTCGGGCGTGCCGTTGATCAGCGTGCGCCAGCGGACTTCGCCATAGGTCGGATCGGTGCCGCCGGACAGCGGAACCTGGGCTGCGTCGATGGCCAAGGGCGCATGCGGCAGATTGCTGGCCTGGTTGAGCATTTCGGCATCACCGATATCGGCGGCGAGCGTTTCGAGTTTTTCGGTCATCTGCAGTCTCCTTCCTGTTGTGGGCAGTTAGGAGGGGTTGCGGTGTTTCGGCAATAGGATAAAGCTGAACCAAATCATACGCTGAGGTTATGATAGATGGAGCGACTTCCGGGGTTTTCAGGGCTGACGGCTTTTTATGCGGCGGCCCGTCACGGCACGCTGACTGCGGCGGCGCAGGAGCTGAATGTCTCGCAACCGGCGATCTCGCGCCGGATTGCGGCGTTAGAGGCGGATTTGGGCGTCGCTTTGTTTGATCGAGGCCGCAAGCCTGTGCGCATGACCCAAGCAGGCAGGGACTTGCTGCGGGCGTTGCATGGTGGGTTTGGTCAGATTGAAAGCGCCGTGGCTCAGATCCGGCAGGCCGCAAAGGGCCGGGTTGTCACGGTGACGGCCCCGTCGGGTTTTGTGGCGTTCTGGTTGATTCCGCGGCTGGGAGAACTGGAAGACGACTTTCCCGACGTTACGATTCGTATCATGAGCCAAGAGTATGGTGAGGCCGTGCGGCCAGGTGACGTTTTGATCCGGTTTGGCCTGCCAGAAGAGAGCGACGAGACGCGCCTGTTGGGCGAGGCTGTGTTTCCTGTGGCCAGCCCGCTGTATCTGGACAAGCGCGGCATGAGCGGAGCGGATCATGATCTGTCAAAGATGACCTTGCTGACGATGGAGACCGCCCGCAGCCAGTGGCATGACTGGCCCAGTTGGTTCCGTGCTGCGGGTTTGGACATGCCGAAAGGCGTGCGGGTTCTGGATTTCACATCCTATGCGATGCTGGTGAATGCCGTGCTGGCCGGGCAGGGTGTTGGCCTGTGTTGGGATGGGGTGCTGGACAGTTTTCTGGACACTGGCGCAATCACCCGGCTGCGCGGGCATCATGCGATTTCGGCACGTGGATATTTCCTGTCGGCGCGAGATGGGTTGGCGGCCGAGCGCTCGGTGCAGGATATTCTGCACTGGATCGCGGAAAAGGGGCAGAAATAGTGCCAGTTTCTTGACACATGCCGCAGTTGCACAATAGGAGAGGCCGGGTTGGTTGCATGGGGCAACCGGCACCGAATTTCCCTATGGAGACTGATATGTCTGATCTGCGTGAAACCGCTCTTGCGTCCAAGGCCTGGCCCTTTGAAGAAGCGCGCCGGGTGCTCAAACGCTATCAGAAGAAGGATCCGGAAAAGGGATATGTACTGTTTCAGACCGGTTATGGCCCCTCGGGTCTGCCGCATATCGGCACCTTTGGCGAGGTTGCCCGCACCTCGATGGTGCGTCATGCGTTCGAGCAGATCTCGGACATTCCCACTAAGCTGATCTGTTTCTCGGACGATATGGACGGGTTCCGCAAGGTGCCGACCAACGTGCCGATGCAGGAAGAGTTGAAAGAAGATCTGCACCTGCCGCTGACCAAGGTCCGCGATCCCTTTGGCACGCACGAAGGTTTTGCTCAGCACAACAACGCGCGACTGTGCGACTTTCTGGACAGCTTTGGCTTTGAGTACGAGTTCGCGTCGGCCACTGATTACTACCTGTCCGGCAAGTTCGATGAGATGCTGCTGACCGCGCTGGCGCGGTTCGACAAGATCCAGGAGATCATGCTGCCGACGCTCGGCAAAGAGCGGCAGGAGACGTACTCCTGCTTCTTGCCCGTGTCGCCGAAGACCGGCCACGTGCTGCAGGTGCCGACGCTGGAGCGCAATGTCGAGAAGGGCACCATCGTCTATCAGGAGCCTGATGGCGAGAAGGTCGAGATCCCGGTCACCGGTGGCAACGTCAAGATGCAGTGGAAGCCCGACTGGGCGATGCGCTGGGCCGCGCTGGGCGTGGATTACGAGATGTCGGGCAAGGACCTGATCGACTCGGTCACGCAGTCGTCCAAGATTTGCCGCGCGCTGGGCAAGCAGCCGCCTGAGAGCCTGAGCTATGAGCTGTTCAATGATGAGCTGGGGCAGAAGATTTCCAAGTCGAAGGGCAATGGCCTGTCGATGGAGGAATGGCTGACCTATGCAGCGCCGGAATCGCTGTCGTATTTCATGTATCAAAAGCCCAAGACCGCCAAGCGGCTGTTCTTTGATGTCATCCCCAAGGCGGTGGATGAGTATCACCAGCAGCTGCGGGCCTATCCTGGTCAGGAGCTGAAGGCACAGTTGAACAACCCGGTGTGGCACATCCATGGCGGAGAGGTTCCGGCCTCGACCCTGGTGGTGCCGTTTGCGATGCTGCTCAACTTGGCATCGGTGTCGGGGGCCGAGGACAAGGAAACGCTCTGGGGCTTCATTGGCCGCTATGCGCCCGATGCGAGTGCCGAGAGCCATCCCGATCTGGATCAGGCCGCCGGATTTGCGGTGCGCTACTTCAACGACTTCGTCAAACCGACGCGGTCCTTCCGCGCGCCGACGGATCAGGAGCGTGAAGCTCTGGAAGCGCTGCGGGCCGAGTTGGTCGCATATGATGGGCCGGTCGAGGATGAGGCGCTGCAATCCATCGTCTATTCGGTTGGACGCGAGCGGTTCGATCCGATGCGGGCCTGGTTCACCGCGCTTTACGAGGTTCTGCTGGGCGCCAGCCAGGGACCGCGTTTTGGTGGGTTCATCGCGCTTTATGGCGTGGATGAGACCGTCGCCCTGATCGACAAGGGTCTGGCGGGCGAGCTGGCCTGATTTGACGATCCGGGGCATGGGACTAACTCTGCGGGACAGCCCGGAGGATGTCCCATGCGCCAATTCGTTACCGCAATTGCCCTGACACTGGCTTTGGCCAGCCCCTTGCCCGCGCAAGAGGCCCAGATCGAAAACCAGATCCGGTCGCAGATCCAGGCGTTCGAGGCGGATGATTTCGCCACCGCCTTTAGCTTTGCCAGCCCCAACATCCAGAACATCTTCCGCACGCCGGAGAACTTTGGCGTGATGGTGCGGCGTGGCTATCCAATGGTGTGGCGCCCAAGCGAGGTGCGGTTTCTCGAACTGCGGGAAATCGCTGGCTATCAATGGCAGAAGGTCATGATCACCGACAGTGACGGGTCGGTCCACATTCTGGATTACCAAATGGTAAACCAAGAAGGTGTCTGGAAAATCAACGGCGTACAGATTTTGGACGCCGGAGGTGAGACCGCGTGAGCAACGCCACCGTGACGGTGCTATGAGGCGCCTTTAATCCCTTTCCCTTACCCAATTGCTCGCGTCCGAGTTTTCCGCTTGGGCCACGGGTTTCATGCGCCATCGCAGGTGGTCTGCGGCGCGATTGGGAAAGGGATTTGGATGAACAAGGCAATCACCGACGGTATTCAGTTCATGCCGCCTGCGTTCAAGGACGGCCTGAATGTTTGGTCGAGCGGCGACGGCACGCCGGGTTCGGATACATACGACGGGGCGGCAAATGCGGCCTTTGTTCCGGCGGATGCCGATTTCGGCGGGTGTCTGGAGCTGCAGAAAACCAGCTCGACCCAGAAGCTGCGGTACATGGGGCAGACCCCGTTGCAGCCCGGGTGCTATCTTCAAATCAAAGCCCGTGTCAAAGCCATCAGTGGGAACTTGCCCACCGTGCGCGTTGCGGGATGGGCCGGAGCGGCGGGCAACACACATGTTTCGGGTGTGACTGAACGGGCTGATCCGGTCACCCTGACCACGTATGGCGAGGTGGTCGAGGTTACCGGGATTGTGGGCTCTGGGTCGCGTTCCGGGGTAGATATGCCATGGGGGCGGACCGCGCTTTATGGCCATTTCGGCTTGGATATCGAAGGACCCAACGGCGGTATCTTCCGCATTGACGATATCGAGATCACCGATGTGACCAATGTGTTCCTGCGGGACATGATCGGTATCGTGGACGTTCGCGATTATGGCGCGGTTGGCGATGGTACGACCGATGACTCTGCCGCGTTTGAAGCAGCGGATGATGCCGCCAATGGTCGAACTGTTTTTGTGCCCGAAGGGACATATCACCTGGCCGACAGCGTGACTTTCGTGTCCGAGGTGTCGTTCGAGGGCAAGGTGACCATGCCGACCGACCGAATGCTTCTTTTGACCAAGAACTTCGATCTTCCCAACTATATCGATGCGTTTGGCAACGAAGAGTTGGCGTTCAAGAAGGCGTTTCAAGCGCTGCTGAACAACGCGGACCACGAAAGTCTGAATTTGGGTGGGCGCAAGGTTGCCTTGAGCGGGCCGATCGACATGCAAGCGGCTGTGCCCAACAAGACCAGCTATGCAACCCGACGCGTTATCCGTAATGGACAGATCGAGGCGAACGACAACGCGGCCTGGGACACGCAAGTCTATTCCTCGCAGGCGACCTATGATCCGTCGAATTCGAAAACGCTGACGAATGTAGCCAACGTGGCCAACATTCCTGTTGGATCCTTGATCAAGGGCAACGGTGTCGGCCGCGAGGTTTATGTCCGGTCAAAGAATGTCGGGGCGGGCGAGATCACCCTGTCATCGGCTTTGTACGATGCGGCGGGCACACAGAATTTCACGTTCCACGATTTCAAGTTCATGCTTGATTTCCGTGGGTTCAGCCAGCTGTCGAAATTCGCAATGTCGGACATCGAGTTTCAGTGCAACAACCGATGCAGCGCCATTGCGCTGGCCCCATCGGGGGTTGGCTTCAACCTGCGTGATTGTTTCATCAGTCGCCCAAAAGACCGGGGCGTCTCGTCCAGCGGTGGCGGGTGCCAGGGCATGATCATTGATCAGTGCCAATTCCTGTCATCCGAGGATTCGTTGAACGTTGGGGATCGCGTTTCCATTGCCGTCAATGCAAACGCCAACGACGTAAAGTTGCGAAACAACCGCGCGACGCGCTTTTTGCATTTTGCAGTGCTGTCAGGTGGCAATTCGCTGGTACTTGGCAATCACTTTTTCCAAGGCGATTCAGTGGCCAATGGTCCACGCACGGCAGGTGTCGTGATCATCGGCACGTACACCAGTTCGGTGATCGCAGGAAACTATGTCGACAACTGCTCGATCGAATGGACCAACGAACACGATTCAACGCCGGATTTCGTGACGGGGTTCTCGTACAGCGCGATGAGCATTACCGACAACATCTTCTTGTCGGGTGAAGTGGCCTCGTGGTTCAGCTATATCGTGATCAGGCCCTACGGTACTGGTCACTTCCTGAACGGTGTTTCCATCACTGACAACAAGTTCCGGTCTATCAACGGCTACATCGACCGTGCCGAGCGGGTTGATACGAGCTTTGCGAACTTGAACTTCACGCGCTTTCGCGATGTCTTGTTTGAAGGCAACACATTCCACGGTGTTTCGAACAAGTCGGCAAATCCTGTGCGCGTACGTCATGATCAGAACTCGGCCTCGCAGACTTGGGTTGTTGATGCCGAGGGTAGATTGCCATTTGGGGGTCGTGCCCGCGGGGTGGACTCCATTGTTCCGATCAACGCTCTGAGAAATGGATCGGGCAGTGTCCGCTATCACATGCCGTATGTTGAGCTGGAGCGCGGCAGCAATTCGGATCAGGTGCATCTGAGGTTCGAAGAAGCTGTGCAAGGTGAGGTGGCCGTGCAGATGCGTATCGACAAATAAGACGGGTTTGGGGAGGGGCTGCCAAGGCGGCCCCTCAGCCTTCTGACTTCTCAGAATTCGCGCAGCAATGCGAATTTAAGGCCATACCCCTTTGGGTAGGCGGATCGATGTTCGATCCCGATTTGCCATTTTCTGTTGTTCTTGCCTTTGATCAATATCGATGGTGTGACCGACCACTGAAATTCGGAATTTTCAAAATATGCGGTTTCGATTTGCAGCATCGGGTTCAAACGGCGGTTTTCTGAAAGCCCAACCGTTGCGTCCAGTTTGTAGAACGGATCGCTGGTTCGCGTGCGGTGTTCCAATGCAAAGTCGATGGCCAGCCAACCGCTCCCCCATCTGCTATCAAGGCTTTTGCCGTAAGACAGGCCAATTTTGTACATCGGATGCCAGCGGTTTTGAAAATGATGCCCACCGCCGCCGAATTCAAAGGCAACGCGTCCGTTCTGTCCCAAGGTTGTCACGGGTACGCGGGCAAATATCAACGCGTGTCCGGTCAGTCCCGGCCGTTCATTCAGGTCCAAGCCAACGGTCAGCTTGGGTGTGACGCCCCATTCTGCGTAGACAGCCGATTTGAAATCATAAGTACTTGACGGGTTGTAGAGCGTCCCGGTCAGCGACAGGAAGCCTGCTCCCTTGTCGCGCAACCAAGCCCCTGCGCAGGCGTGCTGAGCCGCGCAAAGACTGAGCAGAAAAATTGCCAGGATGCGACCCATCAAATGCCCTCCGTAGGCAGTTTCGTAAACCTTGGTTAACGAGGGGTTACCAAACTGTCGCATCCTGGTGCTTTCGCATTGCGGCATGGCAGCGTTGGGGTATGCTGCGATGCAGCAAGTTCAGGAGCGCCCATTGGGACATGTCATAACGGTTGCGCAGCAAAAAGGCGGGTCGGGCAAGACCACGATGGCCGTCAATCTGGCGGTGGCCTTTGCCAGGGCGGGCAAATCCGTTGCCCTGATGGACACTGACCCCCAGGGCAGTGCTGGCCGCTGGTTCATGACCCGGCTTGAAGCCACGGACAATGACCCCGGTCTGGAGTTCTCCACCGCTTCGGCCTGGGGTGTGACCTATGAGGTCCGCAAGCTTGCCGAGGCCCACGACATCGTTCTGATCGACACGCCCCCCAAGGCCGACAGTGACCTGCGCCCGGCGATGCGAGCTTCGGACCTTGTACTGATCCCGGTGGCAACGTCACATCTGGATCTGTGGGCAGTCGAGATGGTGCTCTACCTTGCCGATCGCGAAAGCAAACCTGCGATGATGGTGATGACGCGCGCGCGCGCCGGAACCCGGCTGGACGCCGAAGTGACCGAAAAGGCGCGCGAGTTGGAGGCGGATGTGGCGCAAGCGCAGCTGGCCAACCGGGTCGTCTATGCTGAAACTCTGGGGCAGGGGCGCACGGTGTCTGAATCGACCAATCGCACTGCCAAGTCCGAAGTCACTGGATTGATGCAAGAAATTGAGAGTGTCCTGAAAAACCTGTGATAGGCTGGTGGAGACTCAAGGAGGATCCGCATGCCACAAATTTCCACAGCCGCCCAGGTCCAAACCGTCATCACCACCTTTGAAATGACCCCGGGCACCTGCCAGGATCTGCTCGAAGCATTGACCGAGGCCTATGCCGAGTTCATATCGAAACAGCCCGGTTTTGTTGCCGCTGGTCTGCATGTGAACGACGCGCAGACCCGGATTGCCAACTATTCCCAATGGGAGCGGCGCGAGGATTTCCTGGCCATGCTGCGGACCAAAGAAATGCGCGACCGCAATCGCAAGATCAATGAGATGTGCAAAAGCTTTGAGCCGGTCATGTATGACGTGGCCGAAACCTTTGGCTGAGACATGATCTGAATCAACGTAACAGGCAGGGAAAACAGGCAGGATCAGGGCATCTTTTCAAAAAAGGAGCGCGATCCATGTATCACAATATCCTTGTACCGATTTCCTTTGACACCGAGCGGGACATCTCTGGCCCGCTCAAACTGGCCGAGCTTTTGGGGACCCCAAATGCGCAGATCACGCTGTTGCATGTGGTCGAGCATATCCCGGCCTATGCGATTTCCTACATGCCGAACGATTATCTGGTGGAAACTCGTGTCGCCATCGAGCGTGAGCTGCAAACCTTGGCCGACCCGCTGCCCAACGCGAGGGCGGTGGTGATCGAAGGGCACAAGGGACGGTCGATCCTGGACTGGGCCGAAGAAAACAAGCCCGACTTGATCATTGTGGCCTCACATAGGCCCGGGATGCAGGACCTGTTGCTGGGGTCCACGGCGACGCAGATCGTGCGCAATGCGGGCTGTGCGATCCATGTGGTACGCTAGATCGCGTTGATCCAGATCAGCACCAGGAATGGCGATGCTGCCAGCAGCAGTGCCAGCGGCTGCCATTTCTCGCTGCGCGCCAACAAGATGGCGGGAACAACGACAATCGCCAAGGCCAGAAAGCCAACCATCAAAAAGCCATAGGCCATGCCTTGGCCTGCGGCGTCTGACGGGTTCATGGTGATTTCCAGCCAGGCCAAACACAGGAATAGAAACTGCCCGCCTGCGATTATGTAGACGGCTAAACGCATGTGCAGCAGTGTAGCACAGGCGCGCGGTTTAGCTAAATCAGGTCCGATGGTGAGAGCAAATAGGCCTTTCCGAACCCGCCGTTGAGCAGCCCGTCCGAGATGTCGAACCGGACAAACCGGAAGTCTGCGAAATCAACATACAGCTTGGCCTTGGGGCGGATCGACAGGTAATGCGCGCGCAAGGCGTCATGCGCGTCACTGCCACGTTCCAAAAATCGGGCGGTGCAATGCAGGGTCAACCGAGGGTGGGTGAGCGGATCGCCTTTCTCACCCGGCTCGCCAATCAACAGCGCACAGGTCGGATCGGCCGCGAGCGCCGCTGTATGCGTCGCCAACTGTGAGATCAAAGAGACCGGCGCGCCGTGTTCGTCCCGGGCCAATGCCACGCGCGTCACAGAAGGGGCAGGGCTGTTGGGTTGAACAAAAGCCAAGGCGGCATGTGTTGCCGTATCCATCAGCGTTTTGGCCAGCGTGCGGGCCTCGGCATCTGCGGGTTGGAACGGGTCTTTGGATGGCACGGGCACGGTCCTGATCTGAGATCTAATCCGATGCTTTTTATCAGGAACTGAAGCCGGTGCAATGCGCCCCTCTGGACAGCCCCCGCAGATGGCGTAGGGTGCGCGTATGACACAAAGCACCGACGAAGAAATCCGCGCGCTGCGCGAAGAGATTGCCAAGTTCAACAGCCACCGGTTTGTGCGGGTTCAGAACTCGATCTGGCTGATGCTCTGGCAGGCCCTTTTGCGTGGCATGGCAGTAGGGCTGGGCACGGTGGTCGGCGCATCCATCTTGGTGTCCGTGTTGGTCTATATGCTCAGTCAGATCGATTTCCTGCCGATCGTCGGGGATTGGGCCAAGGAAATTTCGAAAGAGATCCAAAGCTCGACCGGATCAAACGGCGAAGCTGCGTCAGACTGAGCGTTCCAAGTTTCCGAACTGAACGGCCGTGACAGGCGCCCTTTGGGCGGGGCGTCCGCTGATGCAGTTGTCTTGAAAACCCGATGAAATCAGTCAAGTATTTGTTTTTATTGAATTTTCACGTTGACGGCGTGGGGATGGAAACGATAGACAGTACTCAACGACTTGATAGGTACCCAGCTTCGGCCAGCCCAAGCCAGCAACCGCTAGCCAGGGCAAGCCACAGCCAGGAACCCAGCCCAGGTCGTTTTTTCATGGCCAAGGCCCGTGCCCACTTTCGAGCTCTTTTTTGGAGCTGCGAAGGAACGCCACGCAGGATGCCCCTACGCAGCAAAGCACGCTGGCCTCCGCCTTTGATTTCCCACTAATTCAGCCGCTAGGTGGGTTTGTTTGCGGGATCAGTGTGCGTCGTCGCGGGTGTCCCTTGCAACCCTCGCTTGGGGTGGTCAGGATAGCGCAATGAACCGTCAGGAATTCAACAGTTACTGCTCAAGCCTCAAGGCCACGACCCATGTTGTGCAATGGGGCAATTCGGACGTGTGGAAAGTGGGCGGCAAGGTTTTTGCACTGTGCGGCTGGAATGACGGCGCGGATGCCTTCACCTTCAAGGCCACCGATATTGCGTATGAAATTTTGCAAGATGCGCCCGGCATTCGTCCGGCCCCTTACCTGGCATCTCGGGGAATGAAATGGCTGCAGGTCTATGAAGACCGCGGGATGAGCGACGCCTCGCTGCAAGAGCATATTTCAATTTCATACGAGATGGTTGTGGCCAAGCTGACCAAGAAGCTGCGGGCGGAATTGGGAATTTAGTCAGAGGTTCGGCGCCTGCGCAAACTATCGCCGCTTTCAGTGCCGAAGAAAAACTGGCGATCCCTGAAGGACTCGAACCCTCAACCTGCTGATTAGAAGTCAGCTGCTCTATCCAGTTGAGCTAAGGGACCGCGCGTTTTCTGGCCTCTGTTGGCCTGAAAATTGTCTTACCCACCCGCGCGATTGAGTTCAAAAGGAAAGTGCAGATAGGGGAGAGGTTTTCTTATCTGTCCGTATTCAGATCCAACCGCATGAAAGCGCTGTTGGGGTCTTCGGGGTAGCCAAAGATAGGCCCGCAATAGCTGTATCCAAGCGCTTCATAGAGTTTGCGGGCCGCGCCGTATTCCTGCAGATGGGCCGCCCCGGTTTCCAGAACAAGCGCGGTTGCTCCACTGTTCCGCGCTTGCGCCTCGAGATGGGCCATCAGATCGCGCGCCAAGCCACGACCGCGTGCGGCCGCTGCCACATGCACCGATTTGACCTCGGCTGTGCCATCTTCCAGCTCTTTGAGAGCGCCACAACCCAATGGGGTATCATCATCATAGAGCACCCAGAACCGAATGCCCGGTTCACGCAGGCTCTCGACCCCCATCGTGTGGTTGCTCTCATCGGGGCCCGCTTCCTGGCTGTGCGCCAGATGCGCCTCGATCAGGGGGCGCACGTCTTTGGCGCTTGGGTCAGCCAGACGGATGTCGATCATGGGGTCAGTGGGTCCAAGGACCGCGACGGTTGGTAGCAAAGTTTTCGCCATAGCCGCCTGCTCGCAGGTTGGGTTTGCGTGGCTTGGGTTCGATCACTTCGGCATCGATCCCGTGGGATTGAGCGTATTCAACCGCCTCTTCCTTGCTGTCGAAGCGCAGGCGGACCTGGCTTTGCGTGTCCGAGCTTGACGTCCAGCCCATCAGCGGATCCACCTCGCGCGACGAGGCCTGGCCGTATTCCAGAACCCACTTGCGGGTTTTGGCCATACCAGATGTCATTGCGTTTCGAGCTGGCTTGAAAATACGGGCACGCATTGGCTGTCTCCTGCTTACGGCTTCTGTATAGGCAAAGAATCGTCTGATCGACAAGAACCCAATCCATCAATTGCGCTGCTTTGTCCTGTTGTTACAGGGGGATTGGGCGCATGTGGCCAGCATCGTCATCCTAATGTCAGTTTTTGTCATTGGCTTGTGAGATCGGCCTTGAAACAAACACCGAACAGATCAAAATACGAGGTTCCACAAAGGACACCGCCCCATGCCTTATGCCCATTCCGACAAGACACAGATGACGAGCGAGGACGTGCGCGCCCGGCTCAAGCTGGAGGGGGGCAAACAGTTCGTGATGCACACGGATTTTGCCCCGGCCGGGGATCAGCCAACAGCGATCAAAGAGCTGTCCCAAGGGGTTGTCGACGGCGAGCGCGATCAGGTGCTGCTTGGTGCCACGGGCACCGGCAAGACGTTCACCATGGCCAAGGTCATTGCAGAAACACAGCGGCCTGCGATCATCCTGGCGCCAAACAAGACGCTGGCGGCGCAGTTGTATGGAGAATTCAAGGGGTTCTTTCCGGAAAACTCGGTCGAATACTTCGTGTCCTACTACGACTATTACCAGCCCGAGGCCTATGTCGCCCGCTCGGACACCTACATCGAGAAGGAAAGCCAGATCAACGAACAGATCGACCGCATGCGCCACTCGGCCACGCGGGCGCTGTTGGAACGCGATGACGTGATCATCGTGGCCTCGGTCAGCTGTATCTACGGTATTGGTTCGGTCGAGACATACGGCGCGATGACCCAAGACCTGAAGGTTGGAAATGAATATGATCAGCGGCAGGTGATGGCCGATCTGGTCGCGCAGCAATACCGCCGCAATGATCAGGCGTTTCAGCGCGGCTCGTTCAGGGTGCGGGGCGACAGTTTGGAGATTTGGCCAGCCCACCTTGAAGATCGTGCCTGGAAACTGTCGTTCTTTGGTGAAGAGCTGGAACAGATCACCGAGTTCGACCCGCTGACAGGCGAACGCCAAGCCACGATGGAGCAGGTAAGGGTCTACGCCAACTCGCACTACGTCACGCCAAAGCCCACGATGCAGCAGGCCATCATCGGCATCAAGAAAGAGCTGCGGGTGCGGCTCGATCAGCTGGTGGGCGAGGGCAAGCTGCTCGAAGCGCAGCGGCTGGAACAGCGCACCAACTTCGATCTGGAGATGCTCGAGGCCACCGGCGTGTGCAACGGGATCGAGAACTACTCGCGCTATCTGACAGGCCGCGCGCCGGGTGAACCGCCCCCAACCCTGTTTGAGTTCATTCCCGACAACGCCATTGTCTTTGCCGACGAAAGCCACGTGAGCGTGCCGCAGATCGGCGGCATGTACCGGGGTGACTATCGGCGCAAGTTCACACTCGCTGAACACGGATTCCGCTTGCCGTCCTGCATGGACAACCGCCCCCTCAAGTTCGAGGAATGGGATGCGATGCGGCCCCAGTCCGTCTTTGTCTCGGCCACGCCTGCTGGGTGGGAATTGGAGCAGACCGGCGGCGTTTTCACCGAACAGGTCATCCGCCCCACCGGTCTGCTGGACCCCGAGGTCGAGATCCGACCCGTAGAGATGCAGGTCGATGATCTGCTGGATGAGGTGCGCAAGGTTGCCGCCGATGGCTTCCGCACGCTGGTCACGACGCTGACCAAACGCATGGCCGAGGATCTGACCGAATACATGCACGAGCAGGGCATCAAGGTCCGCTATATGCATTCCGACATCGACACGCTGGAGCGTATCGAAATCCTGCGCGACCTGCGTCTTGGTGCTTTTGACGTGCTGATCGGGATCAACCTGCTGCGTGAGGGGTTGGATATCCCCGAATGCGGGCTGGTGGCCATTCTTGATGCGGACAAAGAGGGCTTCCTGCGCTCCGAGACCTCGCTGGTGCAGACCATTGGTCGTGCGGCGCGGAATGCCGACGGCCGCGTGATCATGTATGCCGACAAGATCACCGGCTCGATGGAACGCGCGCTGGGCGAGACCAACCGCCGCCGCGCCAAGCAGATCGCCTATAACGAGGAGCACGGCATCACGCCGGAAACCGTGAAGAAGAACGTCGAGGATGTTCTGGCCGGTCTTTACGAAGGCGATGTGGACATGAACCGCGTCACCGCCACCATCGACAAACCGATGCACGGCGCAAACCTTGAGGCGCACCTGGACGGGCTGCGCGAGCAGATGCGCAAGGCTGCCGAGAACCTGGAATTCGAAGAGGCCGCCAACCTGCGGGATGAGATCAAGCGGTTGGAGGCCGTCGACCTCGCCGTTGCCGACGACCCGATGGCGCGCCAATGGGCTGTCGAGAAAGCATCAGAAGACGCGGTGAAATCGCGTGGACGCTCGACCGCCGGGAGGCCGGGGCAGCGGGGCGGGAACGTGAAGAGAAGGAAAAGATGAGATCGGTCTGAAGCTGTTTGACGCGTGACGTGCAACAGCGGGCCGCTCAGGGAAATCGCGAGGGGAGCTCTTCGGCTCCCAGCTCGCAGAGTTTGCATTCAAGGTTCTCTACCGCCTCACCTCATTTGGTGTGGCGGCGATCCGATCCAGGAAGCTGTTGCAGAGACCGGCGGGTTGCCTTCACCTTTGGATACGCGCAACAAGCTCCCGACTGGCCTCAAGCGCTGCGCTTGCGGTCTTCGAGGATCATGTCGCTGGCCTTTTCGCCAATCATGATCGTGGGTGCGTTGGTGTTGCCCGACACGATGTCCGGCATGATCGAGGCATCGGCCACCCGAAGCCCGGCAATACCGCGCACCCGTAGCCTGTCATCCACCACGGCCAGATCGTCGTGGCCCATCCGGCAGGTACTTGTCGGGTGATAGATCGTCTGGCTGATGTTCCGGGCGCAGTCCAGCAGCTCTTCGTCGGTCTGGGGATTGTTCGAGGGCACGTGCTCACGCACGATAAAGGGCGATAGAGCCTTGGTTTCCGTCATCGCACGGGCAAACTTTACGGCACGGATGGCGCAGAGCTGGTCTGCCGTGGCCGACAGGTAATTCGGCACGATCTTGGGGTAATCCGCGGCGCGCGGCGTCGAAATATGGATGTGTCCCCGGCTTTCGGGGCGCAGCTGACAGACCGACGATGTGATACCCGAAAACGGGTGCATCTCGATCCCGGGCTTGTCCGCTGACAAGGGTTGGAAATGGAACTGGATATCCGGTGTCTCCAACCCCTCCATGGATTTGGCAAAGATGCAGACCTGGCTCGCCCCCAGGCTCATCGGGCCCTTGCGGAACAGCACATAGTTCAGGCCGATCCCCATGCGCGGGACAAAGCGGTTGATTGCATCATTGAGGGTCTCGGCGTTCACCTCATAGACAAGGCGGATCTGCAGGTGGTCCTGCAGGCATTCGCCCACGCCCGGCAGTTCGTGGCGTACCGCGACGCCCGCCTTTTGCAGCACGTCGCCGCGACCAATGCCGGACAGTTCAAGGATTTGCGGCGATCCGATCGCTCCAGCAGACAGAATGACTTCGCCGCCGGGGTTCAGGTGAACCTCATGCGTTTGCCCCTTGGTCGAGTACCGCACCCCAATGACGCGCTTGTCGTCTTGCGGATCAAAGATCAGCTGCTCGGTGTGAGCATGGGTGATGACCTCAAGATTGGGGCGCTTTTTGGCGGGGTTCAGAAACGCGCGCGCCGAAGAACAGCGGAACCCGCCTTTTGCGGTTTGATGGAAATAGCCTGCCCCTTCCTGGTCGGCCCCGTTGTAGTCTTCGGTTCGGGGGACACCCATTTCGACGGCAGCGTCGATAAAGGCCTCGGAGATCTCGGACTTGGCCCGGATCAGGGACACCGCAAGCCCACCGTCACCACCGTGGAACTCATCTGCCCCGTTTTCATGGGCCTCGGACCGTTTGAACAAGGGCAGGACGTCATCATACCCCCAGCCGCGATTGCCGCGCTGTGCCCATCGGTCATAATCCTCTTTCTGGCCGCGGACATAGAGCAACCCGTTGATCGAAGAGGACCCGCCAAGCGTCTTGCCGCGCGGCCAATCCAGGCTACGATTATTGAGACCCGGGTCGGGCTCGGATTTGTAACGCCAGTCGGTGTTGGGGTTGTGCAGGGTTTTGAAATACCCCACCGGCACGTGGATCCATGGGTTCAGGTCGCGGCCGCCGGCCTCCAGCAGAATCACCTGATTCGCCGGATTTTCGCTTAGCCGGTTGGCCAGAACACATCCGGCAGAACCGGCTCCAACAATCAGAAAATCAGCTGTTTTTGGTGACATAGTCAGATCCTCCGACGGGTTAGTTTGACGGGATCAAAAGAATTCCCTTGCGTCACCAATCAATAGATGAGTAAAAATGAGACCACAAGTCTCAATAATCAATACTCAGGGAGGAGAACTTATGAGTATCGGAAGCAAGCTGAGTCATCTGTCTCGGCGCGATTTGTTCCGGGTCGCGGGGCAGTATGGTCTAAGCTCGACGCTGTTGGCGGCTGGTTCGTTCGGGGGGGCTATGAGCGTGGCCAACCTGGCAAGCGCCGCCGAGTCGACATATGAGAAGCGGTTCGCAAAGCCCGCCAAACACACGCTGAAGTTCGGCGCAGCAGGGTTCAACCCTCAGAACCTGCTGATCGAACGTGCGGGTGCTTTGGAATTCGCACGCGATCTGGAAAGCCGCACCGACGGCGAGATCCGCGTTGAATTCATCGGCAACAACCAGATTTGCGGTCAGGTGTCCTGTGTCGAGAAAACCCAACAGGGGATCGTCGACATCTATGCGGCCTCCACCCAGAACTCGGCTGGTGGTGCACCGTATCTGAACGTGCTGGACTATGCATACATGTTCCGTAACCGCGCGGACCAGTATCACTTCCTGTATTCGCCCAAGTCCCAGGCGCTGCTGCGTGAACCTTACGAGCGTCGCCACGGTCTGAAATTCCTGTTCAGCCACGCGGAACTCCGCGGGATCCAGCTGGGTCTGGCATGGGAAGACAAGCCCACGGTCACCAGCGTCGAGCAGCTGTTCGGCACCAAGAACCGCGTCACGGGTACCCAGTTGGGTCGGATCGCGATGACGGCTCTGAACCTGAACCCGGTTCCGGTCGCATGGGAAGAAACCCTGGATGGCCTGAAGCAGGGTCTGATCGACGGGGCTGAAACCTGGGCGTCGGCTGTGGCATATGCCAACATGTCGCCCGTTGTTTCGCAGTCGGTTCACCTGAACTTCTTCTGCGGCACCGAGCACACGGCGATGTCGGCCGAGGTCTTTGATGGTCTGGGTGGTGAACTTCAGGACGCGGTGATGGAATCGGCCTATTGGGCGCAAACACATGTTCAGGCTGCTAACGAAGCGGCCCTGGTCAAGACGGTCGGCATGTCCGATCCGCAGTTGCCCGACACCATCTTTGCCAAGAACAACGTGCGCAACGCATTCCTGTCAAAGGAAGAGCTGCGCAAGGCCGAAGAGATGTGTTCGCCCGAATTCCAGCCCCAGCTGTGGGAAGAATGGCGCGAGCGGATCAACGGCTGGCAAGGTGGCGCAGACACCTATCAGGAGATCTACGACGAAGTGCGTACGATCCCCGAGGACACGCTGCCCGAGAACGTCGAACCCCGCCGTTGGTGGAAAGCGTAATCCACCGCTAAGGTATTGGAGCTGGCCTCGGGTTTCGGGGCCGGCTCATTTGTCCGTGCCAGCAGAAAATGTGCGGCACAGGACGTATTCAGGAACATGGGAGGGGCACCAGATGTCAGTCTGGGCGGACATGTCCACCATCATCACGGCGACCGTGACGGGGGACATCAACTTCAAAGTCGTAAAGGCCTACCGCTCGGATGCGGCATGGTTTGTGTTTGGACCGCTGACCTTGATCGGCGCTGTTATCTTTTATTATCGCGAGAAACTGGCCATCGGGCTTGAGGAACGGTTGGGGTATTCCGCAACCCGGTTCACCCATCCGATCATCGCCGTGATGCTGACCCTTGGTCTGGCTGCGGCGTTCCTTGATCCGGTCGCCAATTTCCTGAGCACCGTGACCGGCGACAATCTGCGCCTCTTGGTGGTCTTTATCCCAGTGCTGCTGATCCTGCTGGAGCGTACACCCGAACGTACCATTGTCGTCTATTGTTACATCGTCATGGCGGTGATCATCTTTGTTGGCGTCATCCAGCGGTTCGTCTTTTCGGTGCAGGCCCCCTGGTCGACGACCATCCCGCCGCTCTTGTTCATGATCATGGCGTGGTACGGCTGCACCTTTAACATCCGCCTGCGCACGCATCTGAGCTTTTCCGAGTTCCGCACCAAATTGGGCCGCAAGGGGCAGCTGTTCTGGCTGACCATGGACAACGTCCTGTGGCTGATTTTCTGCATCATCATCGTCACCACCACCGCCCGTGTGACGGTAAACACCTATGACAACTTTGCCATCGTTCTAGGCACCGACGACATCATGCGCTGGTGGTTCCTGCTGACGATGCCCTTGTGTTTCATCCTGTTGGCCACTCGCGCCATCGAAAACATTATCGAGGATCTGGGCAAATACCGCAGTGGCGGCCCGATGATCGAGCAAGCCGTAATCGGGGGGGACACCTGATGACCGATGCAACCTGGATTACGATCATCTCGCTTGGGGTGACCTTCCTCTTCATGATGGGCACACCGGTTCTGCTGATCATCTTCTATTGGGTCGTGGGATGCAGCTTTGTGCTGGATCTGACGCTCGACAACACCGGCGCCGAGATGCTGAACGTCTTCAAGGACGGGTTTGCGCTCATGGCGATGCCACTCTTCATCCTGACGGGGGACCTGATCAACAAATCAGGGATCGCCAAAAGGCTATCGGACTTTGCCTATGCCTGCCTTGGTTGGCTGCGGGGCGGTCTGGCCATGGCCTCGCTTGGCGCCTGCGGTCTCTTTGCTGCGATTTCCGGCTCGAACTCGGCCACCACGGCCACCATCGGGTCGATGCTGCATCCCGAAATGGTCAAGGGCGGCTATGACGAGCGGTTCTCGGCGGCCACAGCTGCGGCTGGCGGTACCGTTGGTATCATCATCCCGCCGTCGATCATCTTTATCGTCTACGGCTTCCTGATGAACCTGCCGATCTCGGACCTGTTCGTGGCTGGCATCCTGCCTGGCACGCTGATGGTTGCCGGCATGCAGCTGGCCTGCTGGATCATCTGCCGCATCAACGGCTGGGGCTATCTGATCCCGCTGCAACTGAACCGGGTTCTGAAAACCGCGTTTGGCGCGTGGCTGGGTTTCTTTGCCATTGGTCTGGTGCTTTGGGGCATCTACACCGGCAAGTTCTCTCCGACCGAGGCGGCGGGTGTGACCGTGGGTTTCTGTATCTTTGCGGGCCTTGTCAGCTATCCGATCAACAAGATCATGGGATCAAACGGCGACAAGCCGGTCTCGGAGAAAAGCTATGCCGAGATGTTCGCGGTCGAAGGATTCACCCTGCCGGAAATCCCCTCGATCGTGGTCCGTTCGGCCCAGATCAGCGGCATTCTGGCCCCGCTGATTGCGGTGTCGGTGGTGATGCAGCAGATCCTGTCGTTGCTTGGCGCTCAGCAGACCATCGGGGATTTCGTGACCTCGATGGGCGGTTATCACGCGGTGCTCTTCACCTCGATGGTGATCGTGTTCTTCTCGGGGATGGTTCTGGAAAGCCTGCCGGTGACGATCATCCTGGCTCCGATCCTGGCACCCATTGCGGCCTCGGTCGGGATTGATCCGATCCACTTCTCTGTGATTTTCCTGGTGGGCGCCTCGATTGGCTTCATCACGCCGCCATACGGGTTGAACCTCTATGTGGCATCAGGCGTAACCGGAGTTCCATATTTCCGTCTGCTTCGCTATACGGTGCCTTATCTTGCCGCTTTGATCTCGGTCTGGCTGCTTGTGTCACTTGTTCCGGATCTGGCACTGGCGCTGTTGCCGAACAGATAGAAATGAGACGCGATGCCTGAAGACGCAACAACTTCGAAAGAAAACCAGATCCCGACGAACCTTCGGCTTCTGCGGATTTTGGAGGAGGTTGCGCGCCTTGGGGTATCCGTCAAGCCGGCCGATCTGATCGAAACGATCGGCCTGCCCAAACCAACGATCCATCGGCTTCTGCAAACTGCAGAGGCCGAAGGCTTTTTACAGCGCGACATTGATGGGCGTTCATTTGGACCAGGCGATCGCCTGCGTGCACTGGCGGTCAATACGATGTCGTCCGAACGAATCCGCACTGCGCGTCTGGCGATCATGAAAGCTGCGGCAGAAGAGATCGGCGAAACCATCAACCTGGCCACCCCGGACCGCGAGGGCATGACCTATCTGGATCGGGTCGAGACCAAATGGCCCCTGCGCATCCAACTGCCCATCGGCACCCAGGTTCCGTTTCATTGCACGGCGAGTGGAAAGATGTACCTTTCCTCTCTGCGGTCCGCGACGCTGAACGGTGTGCTGTCCGCCAAGCCGCTGGAAAAGTTGACGGATCAGACCACGACAGACCCCGAGCTTTTGCGGGAAGAGCTGGCGGAAACACGGCGGCGTGGATATTCGCAAGACAACGAAGAGTTCATGACCGGGATGGCCGCCATTGCGGTTCCGGTTCTGGACCCGCAGGAACGGTTTCTGGCAACACTGTCGGTCCATGCCCCGGTGATGCGGTGTTCGCTTGAGCAGATCGTGGATTTCCTCGAGCCGCTGCAAAGGGCGGCGAGCAAACTGTCCGAGCTCAACCAGAATCTGTAACGTGTCCCTCGGCGATCGGCTGAGCGCGTTGGGGTTGTTATTAGCCAAGGTTCTCTGACCTTTTGAGACCAGGATGTCGGCCTATCCTTTAGGTTAGCCGACCTCATCTTTCGCGGCCTCTCCTCAACACCTGAACGCCGCAAGCCGACAGGCAGTCAAGTTAGCGTACCTCAACAACTTTGTGAGGACGCACATGATTACTCTGCTGAATGCTGCACCCGATACCGGAAACCAGGGCGTAAGCGCCCTGTGCCATTCGGTTGTCGCGGGTCTGGCGCGCCGCGGCGCGACATCTCTGACGGTGGCCGATCATGGTCGTGGCTTGCGCACAGCCGATTGGGGCTACGCCGAGGTCAGTTTGGTCGGGCTTACAAACCACCGCCGGTTCTGGCGCGGTGACAACCTGCGGATGGCTCACGCCGTGGTGCGACGCGCCAGCCGTCTGAGCGCCGCAGCCAGCGCCGTTGCGGGATCACAAGCGGTTCTTGATATCTCGGGGGGCGACAGCTTCACCGACATTTATGGACCCAAGCGGTTTCAGGCCATGGCGCTCAGCAAACGCATGGTTTTGGACGCGGGCGTTCCATTGATCCTGTTGCCGCAGAAATTGGGACCCTTTTCCACCACTGCTGCCCAGGCGACGGCCAAAGATATCCTGAAACGCGCCGCTGCTGTCTGGGTCCGTGACGCGCAAAGCTATGACTTCCTTAAAAGCGCCTTGGGGAACACGTTTGATCCGGCCCGGCACAAGTTGGGTGTGGATGTGGCCGTGGCCTTGCCAGAGGCAAAGCCACAGGCGTTGAAACCGGAAATCGACCGGCTGTTGGGCGTGAACCGGGCGCATGCGGTTGCTGGATTGAACGTCTCGGGCTTGTTGTACAACCAGCCAAACCAGGCGCAGGCGTCCTTTGGGCTGCGCGCGCCCCACAAACACCAGATCACGGCGACCGCGCGCGCACTGTTGGAGGCTGATCCAAACCTTCATCTGTTGCTCGTTCCCCATGTTCACCGCCCCGAAGGCGACGTCGAAAGCGATTTGGGCGCGGCACGTGCGCTCAAGGCGCAGCTGGGTCCGTTGGGTGAAACGCGCGTTCAGATCCTTGATGAGCCTCTTTCGGCGATGGAATTGAAATGGGTGCTGGCGCGTCTGGATTGGTTCGCTGGCGCGCGCATGCACGCCACGATTGGCGCCTTTTCATCCGGCACACCCACATTGGGTCTTGGCTACACCGACAAGGCCCAGGGCGTTTTTGACGAATGCGGTATCGGCGACGAGGTTGTCGATCTGCGCACCACAGACGCAAACACCATCGCGGTCAGAGCGGTTGAAAGCTATGCGCGGCGTGGGGCGTTGCGCAACCGATTGAACCATCGGATTGCCGACCTCAAAGACCGGGCATCGCGGGAAATGGACGAGATTGCCAAACAGGCCGGAGCCACAGCGCAATGACTGGTGTCACGCCTTCTGGCCGGTCACTTGCCTGGGCCGTCCCGATCGTCGCCGAGGCTGCGGCCCTGGCGCGATCTGTGGCATTCGCCTGGTTGCTCGGGCCGGACGAGATGGGGCAGGCGATGATGCTGGCCCTGACCGTTCGCATGGTCGAAATGGCCAGCGATTTTGGGATCGAACGTCTGATTGTGCAGACACCGGAAGGTCAAACCGAGCGCTTTCAAGCCGCGCTGCACGGGGCCATGATCTTGCGCGGTGTGATGTCCGCGATCGTCTTGCTGGGTTTGGCACCCGTTTTTGCATGGGGCTTGGCCGATGGCCCGGCTTGGGAGAGCTACGCGCTCTTGGCCATTGTCCCCCTACTTCGCGGTCTGGCCCACCTTGACTATCGCCGGTTCGAGCGTCGGTTTCACTATCAGAGCATGGCAATCGTTGAAGGGGGTGCCACCGTGGCGATGGCGGCGGCGGTGCTGCCTGCGGGGATCGTGTTTCAGGATCACCGGGCGATGATCCTTGTTCTCATCCTTCATGCGGCTTCATTTGCGCTGCTGTCCCATGCGGTGGCGGCACGCCATTATCAGGCGATGCTTTCGGTCCAGGTTCTTCATCATGTTCGCCGTTTCGGTGCGCCATTGGTGGCCAACGCCATGCTGCTTTTCATGGCGTTCTACGCCGATCGCCTGATTGTGGCAGAAGCCTATGGCTGGGCCGTCCTGGCGATCTATGGGATCGCCCTGCAATTGGCGATGCTGCCAGCCCAGGTCGCCGGACGTGCGGCGGCCTCTCTGCTCTTGCCCCGTTTGGCGCAGGCCTTTCACCAGAACCGTCTGCTTGAAGTCTGGCCCAAATGCATGGCGACCTTTTCGGTTGGGGCCCTGATCATGGTCGTCGGGTTTGTCCTTTGCGCGCCTATCGCGATTGATCTGACATATGGCGCAGCCTACCGCCCGGATCTGTACCTGACCTTGGGCGTGGCCTTGGCAGCAGGCTTTCGCATCCTGCGGACACCGTTGTCACAGCTGGCCGTCGCCACCGGGCGCACCGGCGATCCGGCTCGGGCCAATGTGTTGCGGGCCTTGGCCATCATTCCAGCGGCAGTGAGCGCCGCGGCGGGCCTGCCCCTGGCCGTCATCGCCTTTGCCGCCGCCGCAGGAGAAGCCGCAGCCACATTCCGCGCGGTCTGGTTGTCGCGCAGCGTATTGCATGTCTCAAACAGCAAGGAGGTTCTTGCATGAGAACGGACCCCATCACATCGATTGTTGCGGAGAACCTGTGCACGGGCTGTGGTGCCTGCGCAGGGGCCTTCCCAAACGCCATCCGCATGCTCGAGGACCCGGTAAATGGCCGCCGTCCCGTAGTTGAAGACAGTGACCAGGGCCGCAAGGCTGCTGCCGAGGCGGTGTCGATCTGTGGCGGGATTTCCGCTGATTGGTCCGATTTGCAGATAAAGGATGACATCGACGCTGATTGGGGGCCAACCCTGTCCGTTTGGCAAGGATGGGCTGCTGATCCCGACATCCGCCGCAGCGGATCATCCGGCGGTGCGGTGACGGCGCTTGCCTTGTTTGCCTTGGAAAACGGTCAGGCGGACGGAGTGGCGCATATTGCTGCACGTGAAGATGACCCGCGTCTGAACCAAGCCGTGATCAGCCACAACAAAGCCGACCTCATGCGCGGCACCGGATCCCGATACGCGCAGGCCAGCCCGGTTGAAGCACTCGGCGAAATCGAAGCTGGCAATGATCGCGTGGCGTTCATCGGCAAACCCTGTGACGTGGCATCGCTTGCTCGCGCCAGACGCGCGCGTCCGAATTTGAAGGACAAGATCCCACTGAGCATCGCGATTTTTTGTGCCGGCGCGCCGAACCTTCAAGCCACGGACAAGCTGTTGGATCGTCTTGAAGTGCCCAAGGACGCTCAGCTTGTCGACCTCAGGTATCGGGGCAACGGCTGGCCCGGGCAGATGCAGGCCACCTGGATCGATGACGAAGGAGCGCGGCACTCCAGCAAGGGGATCTCCTATGCCGAGGGCTGGGGGCAGATCCTGCAATCGGAGCGCCGCTGGAGATGCCGTGTCTGTGCCGATCACACCGGGGCCTTGGCGGATATCTCGGTTGGAGATCCCTGGCACACCCCGCCAGCCGGGCAGTCCGACGAGGGTCAATCGCTGATCGTTGCAAGAACCCTGCGTGGTCAGAGGCTGATCCAGGATGCGATCCGTGCAGGCGTGCTGATTGCCACACCGCAGTCCCGTGACGTGATCGACCGGGCGCAGCCGAACCTGAAGAACACCCATGGCGCAGTGTGGGGCAGGGTGCTGGCCATGCGGCTTGTCGGCATTTCGGCACCATCGGCCAAAGGGCAGCGCCTGTTTGCCAAATGGCTGAACCTGACGCCCAAGCAAAAGGCGCAGTCGGTCTTGGGAACTTGGAAACGGATCGTGCGCGAACGTCTGTGGCGCAAGGTTACAATCGCCGAAGGTTCAAGATGACCTTGGCGGCGGCAGATCTTTCAAAGAGGACGAAGCGGTTGAATTTCAGCCGCGGCGACGAACCGGCTGTGCGGTGGTTGGCATGAGCGTTGCTGTTGCCAAAACGCGAACCATCCTAGGGGTTCCGGCGCCGATTGCCATCTTCTTTTTGGCGATGATGCTGCCGACCGCCGTATCGCTGAGCCTTGGCGGATTGAGGTTGTCGGCCTATCGGATGGTTCTGATCGTGATGATCCTGCCCATGCTGCTGACGTTGGTGTCTGGCCGCAGGGGGCAGTTCAATGTATTCGACGGGCTGATCCTGCTGCACGCAACCTGGGTCGTCTTTGCGCTGATCAACTGGGGCGGGCTGGTGCAGGGAATCGAATCCGGCGGCATCTATTTTGTCGAATGTGTCGGGGCCTATCTGATTGGCAGGCTTTTCATCCGATCCTATCAGGATTTCTCGGCAATGGCCTTTGCCTATGTCGGTCTGGTGCTTGCAACGCTGATGTTCACGGTGCCCGAGGCATTGACCGGAATTCACATCCTGCACGACAGCATTTCCGCCGCGTTTGGTGGCAGACCAGCAGCCTATATCGACCCCCGAATGGGGATTGAGCGCACCTTTGGCCCCTTTGACCATCCGATCCTTTACGGGGTTTTCTCGGCCTCGGCCTTTTCCTTGGCCTATTTTGTGATTGCTGAAAAGCGGTTGAGCAACCTGTCGGGCATGGCCAAGGTGGCAGGCGTCGGACTTGCCACGTTCATGTCGGCGTCGGGCGGGCCTTATGTGGTGCTGATCATGCAGGGTTTTGTCGCCCTATGGGAGCGCGCCCTGGGCAAGTTCAAAGGCCGCTGGACGGCACTTTTCTCTTTGTTCGGGTTGGCCTACCTCGCGATTGACCTGCTGTCGACCAAGACGCCGTTTCATGTCTTCGTCAACTATCTGACGTTCTCGAAACAGTCGGCCTACAACCGGATTTTGATCTTTGAGTACGGCACCGCCGAGGTTGCGCGCTATCCGCTTTTGGGGATTGGACTGGGCCAATGGGAGCGTCCGGCCTGGATGTCCGACAGCATGGACAACTTTTGGCTGGTGACTGCCGTGCGCTATGGATTGCCTGCCTTTTTGCTGCTTGTTGGGTTGCTTCTGGGGCTGGTCTGGGCCGTTGGTCGACGCAAGGGCCTGCCTGTTGAATGGAAGCGGGCGCGTCATGCTTGGGCCTTTACCCTGTTCGGGATCAGCGTCGCGGCGGCCACGGTCCATCTGTGGAACGCGCTCTTTGTGCTGTTCTTCTTCCTCGTTGGTGCGGGCAGTTGGCTGCTGGATGCTCGCCCGACCTCTTCTGTTGTTAACCGATCCTTTGCACCTGTTCGGCCCCAATTGCGGCCAGAACGTTTGTTTTGATCCCACTTAGAGAAAGCCCCACGCCATGGATATTTCGATTGTCATCGTGAATTGGAACACATGTGATCTGTTGCGGGATTGCCTGCGCAGCGTGTTTGACGGGCTGCGGGGGTTGAAAGCCGAAGTTCTGGTGGTCGACAACGCGTCTGGCGACGCTTCGGTCGGCATGGTTCAAGCCGAGTTTCCGCAAGTGACGTTGATCGAAAGCGAGCAGAACCTGGGCTTTGCCGGCGGCAACAACCTGGCCCTGCGCCATGCTGTGGGCCGCTATGTCATGCTGCTCAACACGGACACCTTGGTGCACGGGACCGTTCTGCCCAAGTCGGTCGAGTGGATGGACAACAACCCCGAAATCGCCGTGATGGGACCGCGTGTTCTGAACACGGATGGTACTGTCCAGCCTTCGTGCAGCGCCTTTCCATCGCTTAAATACCTGACCCTTCAGGCATTTGGCTTGACCCGCATTGGAAAGCTGGACAGCTACCGCATGACAGGTTGGGACAGATCAACCGAGCGCCAGGTGGATGTGATCTCTGGCGCCGCGATGGTGGTGCGCCGCGAAGCGATGGAGCAGATTGGCCTGCTGGACGAGGCGTTCTTTTTCTACGGGGAAGAGACGGATTGGTGCCTGCGGTTTGCCCAGGCGGGATGGGGTGTGACCTATGTCCCCCTTCCTGCCGTGACCCATTTTGGCGGCGGCGCCGTCGCCAAGCTCAACCATCGGCGTGATGTCATGATGACCGAAGGCGTCACCCGCCTGCACCGCAAGCATGGTGGCATTCTGGCGGGAATGGCATGTTTTGCGGTTCTGACCTTTCACAACACGTCACGCGCGGTGTTTTGGACGGCCTTGGGATTGGTGCGGCCACGTCGCGCCGGAAACCGCGCGCTACACTTCCTGTCGGTGGTACGGGATCTGCCGCGTGCATGGCCCAGGCTGAGACCTGCCTCGACCAATCGGGCGGCCCAATGATGCGCGTCCTGCTGATTGCCCCAAATGTCGATGCAACGGATGTCGGCGAGGCGCTGATCGCCTTCAAATGGGCCCGGGCGCTGTCAGAGCGCGTGGACTTGACCCTGTTGACCTTTCAACGTGACGGGCGCGAGAGCGTCGCGGCTCAGCTGCCGATGGCCAAGGTTGTCACCTGGCCCGAGCCTGCATGGGCCAGAAAACACGAGCGGTTGAACGCCATGCTCAAACCTGCGTGGCCGGTGTTTGCACGTCATGTGCGTCGCTGGATTACGGAACAACTGAAACGGAATGAGCGTTTCGACATTGCTCACCAGCTGATGCCCCAGGCAGCCCGCTATGCCTCGCCGTTGCGCCATTTCGACATGCCCTTTGTCATCGGCCCCTTGGGTGGCGCGTTGGAGACGCCCGAGACCTTTCGGTCCGAGGTTGCAAGCGCGCCGCTTTTCACCCGGCTGCGGGCATTGGATGCCTATCGCTTTCGGCATGATCCGTGGTTGCGCGCCAGCTATTCGCAGGCAGCCTGTGTTCTGGGCGTCGCACCTTACGTGCGGGATGTCCTGGGTGATGTGCCTTTGCAGAGGTTCGAAGCGATGCTTGAACTGGGCATCGACGATGTCGAGCCCGAGGTCGCTCGCCCGCAGCGTCCTGGTCAAATGCGCGTCCTGCATGTGGGCCGCGCGGTGCGCACAAAAGGTTTGCGCGACACGGTCCGTGCATTGGCACATTTGCGGGACATGCCCGGGATCACTCTGACCAGCGCGGGCAGCGGAGAGGAACTTGACCTGTGCCGAGCAGAGGCGGAGCGCCTTGGCGTGTCCGACCGTGTCGAGTTTTTGGGCCAGGTGCCCCGCGACCAGCTTGAAACGCTCTATGCGTCGCATGATGTGTTCTGCTTTCCATCCTTTCGTGAACCCGCCGGCGGTGTCTTGTACGAGGCGATGCGCCACGGCTTGCCCGTCGTGACGGCCAACCGTGGTGGTCCGGGTTGGATTGTGGACGACACTTGCGGGTTGCGGTTGCCGGTGGAGACCCCGGAACAGCTTGCGAAGGGTGTTGCAGATGCCCTGCGATCGCTTGCTCAGGACGCAGCAATGCGGACCCGTCTGGGCGCGGGCTCCAAGGCCAAGCTCCTGCGCGAGGGGCTGTGGTCTGCCAAGGCGGATCGCCTTGTTGATCTTTACGCTGATCTGCTGCCGACAGCGATCAGGCAGGGTTCTATCCCAAAGCATAGCTAAGCTCACCTTTATCGGCGCAAAGGTGACTTTTGCGACCGCACATCAAGGGGTTATGACACGCTAGATTTGTTCTCAAGGCATCGAAGAGAAGCTTGGGAGCATATCAATGACGAACCATTCACGCCAAAAACCCGTCGTTCTTGCCGTCTCGTCCGGAGGCGGTCACTGGGTTCAGATGCAACATCTTGCACCTGCCTTTGAAGGGACCGAGGTGCATTACGCCACCACGGACAGCACCGCGGCTGACCGGGTGCGCGACGGCCATGTTCACACCTATCCGGATGCCAACAAGGATACGCCGCTGCGTCTGGCTCTTTGCGCGCTGCGGCTGGCCTGGATCGTGCTGCGCCTGCGTCCTGATGTGGTGATTTCGACCGGAGCAGCCGGTGGGTTTCTTGCTATTCGATTGGCGGGCCTGATCGGAGCGCGCACGATGTTCATCGACTCGATTGCCAATGCCCGTTCGTTGTCGATCTCGGCCCGGCTCTCGCTGGATGTGGCTGACCGTGTTCTGTCGCAATGGCCCGCGGTGGCCGATCTGAGTGGCGCCGAGTACCGCGGCGCAATCATCTGAACCTTTCTTCACGACTTCGACGGGATAACCTCATGATTTTCGCAACTGTCGGCACACAACTGCCTTTTCGTCGGATGCTGCATGCCCTGGATGATTGGGCAGGAAGCAATCCGGGTGTTCCAGTCCTGGCTCAGACGGGTGATGGCCAATGTGCATTCCACCATATGGAAACGGTCGAGCAGCTGGGCCAACGTGAGTTTCGTCAACGGTTCAAGGCCGCAAAGCTGATTGTAGCGCATGCGGGCATGGGCACGATCCTGTCAGCGGCAGAATTGGGCAAACCCATCGTCCTGATGCCGCGCAGGGCCGAGTTCGGCGAACACCGCAATGACCATCAGTTGGACACCGCGCAAGAGATGATGCGCTTGTCCAATGTGACTGTGGCGAATGATGCCGAGGCCTTGCACGAAACCTTGGATTGGTACGCGCGCTATGCGTTCGAAGTCGAGATGATGCCAATTCAACCTGATGGCGCCAAGCTTGAACCCTTGCTTGATGTCATTCGGACCTTTGTCTGGAGCGGTCACGAAGATCAGCAAAAGGTGGCGTCCAACACTGGGGCGCGTTCGCTATGACCAAGGCGACAATCCTCATCCCGGCGCATAACGAAGCGGCCGTCATTGGACGCACGTTGTGGTTCCTGTCGCGCGGCCTGAACCTGGCTGAATACCAGGTGATCGTGATTGTCAACGGTTGTTCCGACGCGACCGCGGCGCGGGCGCGTGCCGCCTTGCCGCAAGCGAAAGTTATCGACTGCAAAACAGCAGGTAAGTGTCACGCAATGAACCTTGGCTATGCTGCGGCGGACAAGAGTGCGCCGGTGGTCTGCATGGACGCGGATCTGGACGTGACTGCGGAAACTGTTGCGGCCTTGTCTGTCGCTGTGACCGTCGAGGGGACAGATGCGGCCTGCGGTCGGATGGATGTCGACACCACCCATGCCTCGCCTGCGGTGCGGGCCTTTTACCAGGGATGGCGGTCGCACCCCTATTTCGACCGTGGCAAGTTCGGCGGGCTCTTCGCCTTGTCCGCCAAAGCGGCGGCGCAGGTGTTTCCTCTGCCTGATGTCACGGCTGATGACGAATACATCCGTCGCAGCTTTTGTGACGCGCGGATCGCAACGGTACCAGGGTGCACCTTCGTGGCGCGATCGCCGACGAAGCTCAGTTCGCTTGTGAACATCCGCCGTCGCAGTCTGCGGGGCACGCGCGAGATCACCAAGTTGGGGCTGCCAAGCCCTGAACGCGCCAGCCGGTTCCGCATGTTGGGTCGGGCCTTGGTGTCCCCGCGCGATGCATTGCCAATTGCCGTGTTCCTGGCCGTTGTCACCTGGGTGCGATTGGTCTTGCTCTTTGAAACGTCTCAAAGCCCTCGCTGGGAACGAGACCTGACCTCACGGGTGGTACGATAACCATGGCGCTTGCAGCTCTCTCTCAGCCTGCGGGTGATGATCCGATCATGCAGGCCCAGCCGTCGACCGAGGCTCCAGAACAGAACCCGCTGGTTTCTGTCGCGCGGGCGATGCGCGGTCGCTGGAAACGCGCATTGGCCGGAGCGGGTGGACTGGGGCTGATTGGCGCGTGCCTTGGGTTGCTTGCCGGCAACCAGCTTTACGAAGCGCAAGCGATCTTGCGCGTTTTCCCTCAGGAAACCAATATTCTCTATTCCACCGGAGAGGCCTCGGTCCTGAAAACCTTTGACAGTTTCGTCAAGGCAGAGACCAGCTATGTCGCCTCGCACCCGGTCATGTCACGGGCCCATGCGACCATCACAAGCTCTGACTACGAAGTCGCCGAAGGTATGCGGGTTTCGGACTTGTCGGGCTCAATCGAAGTTCGGCGCTCGGACAGCCTGATTGTTCTGAAAACCAAAAGCCGCGATGCCGACTTTGCCAAGGCAAAGCTGGACGCCGTTGTGTCGTCGTATCTGACCCTGCAATCCGAGGCCGAGGTGTCGCGCTCTGCCGTACGCCTGTCTGAATTGAATGCGCGGGAAGGTGAGCTGGTGGACCGCTTGGACGACCTGCGCGCAACCCAGCTTGAGGTCGGTGGCGAGTATGGAATGAACGCGCTGGCCAAGGCACATGTGGAAAAGATCGCCCAGATTGATGCCCTTTCGGCCCGCAAGTCCGAAGTGGCCGCAACCTTGATCGCGCTGGAGGCCAACAACGGCGGCGCCTCGGCCGATACATCCGACGAAGAGATCATGCGCGCGACGCTTCTGGATCGGGCGATGGCGGACCTGAATTTTGAACGCGCCAAATTGATGAGCCAGCTGGCCGGTCTGCGTGCCGGATACAAGGGGCAGAACAATGCCCGGTTCGATCTTAAGGTCAAAGCCAAGCTGGACGAAATCGCGGTGATCGAAACCGCGCTTGCCGACCGGCGCGAGCAGATCAAGGTGCTGGGTCAGACCGGTGCACTCACCGATGCGTCGGCCGAAGGGCCAGACACCAGCCTGGAAGACATTCGCGCACTGTTCACCAAAGTCGACGGTCAACTGGACGTCGCCCGAAAAGAAGCACGGGATCTCAACCGCCGCCGGATCGAGCTGGACCAGGTTGAACAGGATATCGACCAGGCGCAAAGGCTGCTGGAAGAAACGCGCCGCGCGCTTGAGGTGATCCGCCTGGAATCCGGGCGTGCACTGCCGGGATACGCTGTGCTGATGTCTCCGGCCTCGCTCCCCACCAGCCCGGTCAGTGACAGCCGCAAGATGCTGGCTGCGGGTGGACTTGTCGGCGGAGTGGGCCTGGCCATGTTGATTGCATTGGGGCTGGGCCTGACGGATCGCAGCCTGCGCTTTGCCGAAACTCTGGCGCCTGTGGAACATCGTTTGCCAGTGTTGCAGGTCTCTGATGTGGATTGCAGCGATGACTGTGCGGCCGACCTGCTGCGCAACGAGCTTCAACTGCGCCCCTTGCGGCAGCCGCGACTGGTGGGCAAGGCCCCGATCATCGCAGTGACCTGTGCAACTGATCGCTCCACCACCGAATTGGCGCGTGCCCTGGCGGCCAGCTGCGCGCGGGCCCGGATGAAGGCGCTCTTTGTCGAAGGAGACATCGGCGTGACCTCGACTTCGGTCCAGGCAAACCGTTGGCGCAGCGTTCTGAGCCACGAAGGAGGCCAGCCGCGAGCCATGCGTGGAAGCACCGGTGCGTGGGAACTGCGCAAGGGAATCGACAGCGACATTGATGACTCGACGGTTTCCGCTCCGATGGTTCGCACCGCGCTCGACAGTCTGGTGGACGACTTTGACGTCATCGTGGTGTCGGCCGGAAGTTTGACCAACCGTCTGGCATGCCAGTTCGTCCTGTCCGCAAGCGATGTGGGTGTTCTGGAAATGCACCCCTCGGATCCCAAAGACGCCGTTTTGTCCCAAATCGACCGGCTCGACACGTTGCCGCGCAACGGAAGCGTCGCCGTGATGCGCAATGCGCTCTCAAAAGACCCTTGGCTCAGTGTTCGGACTTGAAGCCTTGCACAACAGGAGATTGCCATGACCATGACCTCACTTGCTCCGACCAAACGTCGCCGCCTGTTGCCGAAGCTGAACGCGAAACGGGTGCTGGACCTCAGTTTGGTGACCCTTATCCTGCTGGCAGTTTGGCCAGTTCTGGCAGTCGTCGCGGGCCTTGTGGCGATCACGTCTCGCGGGCCGGTGTTTTTTGTGCAAACCCGCGTCGGTCTTTATGGTCGATCGTTCCGGATGCTGAAGTTCCGCTCGATGTACCAGGACGCCGAAGCGCGTCGTGAGCAGCTGATCGAACAAAGCGAACGCGATGGTGTCTGCTTCAAGCTCAAAAGCGATCCGCGCGTCACCCCGGTGGGCCAGTTCATTCGCCGCTGGTCGCTGGACGAGCTGCCACAGCTGTTCAACGTGCTGAAGGGCGACATGTCACTTGTCGGTCCGCGCCCCGCGCTCCCACAAGAGGTTGCGGCATATCCGGCCAAGGCCCATGGGCGACACAGCGTATTGCCCGGTATCACGGGACTGTGGCAGGTGTCCGGCCGCGCCGACATCGGCTTTGATGAGATGATCGCACTGGATCTGACCTATGCCCGGAACGTGTCGGTGTTGACCGACATCCAAATCATGTTTCGCACGTTCAATGCCGTCTTGAGCGGTAGGGGAGCCTATTGAACGCAAGGCGTGACCCCGGCGATTACACCCTTGTGGCTTGATCCTAAGGCAAGCCACAAGCGGGATTTCGCCGGGCGTTTTCCCGCTTATTGAAGCCCCTGACACACCACACTAGGTCAGGGGCATGAGCAACGAATCCCACACTGTCACCCCCGCCACAACTGGTCTGGACAAGACCTTGATCACCTTTGCCGTCGTGTTGGCGTCACTGGGGATTATCGCGGTCGCCAGCACATTGCTGAGCGTGTGGATCGTTTTCTGAACGCTCAGATTTCCCGTTCTTTTCGAACACGTTACGCAGTACGTGCTTCTGCCGTATTGGCAAAAGCCTGACGGCGCAATGTCCGGGGGCTGGACCCCAACTCCTTACGGCACCAATAGCTGAGGTTGGTGAGCGAGCTGAATCCCGTTGCGATCACGATCTCGGGCAGGGACAGGCTGGAATGCACCATCAGCTGATGCGCGCGCTCGATCCGCAGGTTGCGATAGGCCACCAGCGGGGTGGTGTCGGTCTTTTCCTGAAACCGGCGTTCCAGCTTGCGGGTTGAAACACCCACCTGACGTGCCAGGTCGCGCACCCGCTTGGGTTCCTCGATATGGTCCTGCATCAGGTCCAGAATACGCGCGATCAAGGCGTCGCCTTCGGCGCGCTGTTTCAGGCGCAGGGCCACCTTGCTGCGGGTGCGCTCGGACGGGTTCGACAGGCCCAGGTATTCGGCCAGGGCGCCTGCGATGAACTGCCCGTGGTCATCCCGGATCAGGTCGATGAACAGATTGAGCGCTGCAAAGGGGCTGGTGGCGCTGTGCAGCGTGTTCGAGCTGGCGGTGTGACGCCCGCCTTGGGCCGGGGTCAGCTGCTCTTCTTCGGCGGCGGCCAGGAAATTCGGGTGAACCGCGATCTGGTGGTTTTCGCGCAGGCCAGTTTCGCCCAGCAGGAAAACGGCACCGCCCACAAGGACAGTACGCGGGGCGAGACGGATGATGCGCTGCACCTTGTGCCGATCGTTGTCTGAGACCTGCCAGCGGCTGTGGATGTCGCCCAGAAACACCACCGTTCGGCGGCTCCAGCGGCGCGGGTCCTGGTGATGCGGCTCGGACAGATGCCGCACGGACAGGCTGTATCCGCCGTCAGTCAGCAGCTCGTTGGCGGCGGTGAACATGTCTTCGACCATCCGGGTCCCAGCAATCGGCGCGCCGTCGGGCAGCAGGATGTCGATGTCGTGAAAGGGCGTCGTGCCCGCAGGGGCAAGGGTGCATTGAGCGGTGTCTGAAACCGGATTGAAAAAGGTCATGCCTGTCTCCTCCTGGTGATGGATCGCGTCAGTCTTGGGGGCACCCTGAAAAAAGGGGAGGGTGTGCCCTGCCGAGATTTCCCGGCAGGGTTGGTTGGTTTGGGTCCTGAGTTGGATCAGGCGTCGTCTTCGTAGTCCGACATGGGCGGGCAGGTGCAGATCAGGTTGCGATCGCCATAGGCGTTGTCGACCCGGTTGACGACCGGCCAGTATTTATCGACGCCCAGGTTGCCCGGAGGGAAACAGGCCTGCTCGCGGGTGTAGGGACGATCCCAATCACCCACCAGATCGCGGACCGTGTGCGGCGCGTTCTTGAGCGGGTTGTTTTCCGCGTCGATCTTGCCGTCGATGATGTCCTGCGCTTCCTGACGGATCGAGATCATGGCGTCGCAGAACCGGTCAAGTTCTGCCATCGGCTCGGATTCCGTGGGTTCCACCATCAGCGTGCCGGCAACCGGCCAAGACATGGTCGGCGCGTGGAAGCCCGAGTCCACCAGACGCTTGGCAACGTCGTCCACAGAAACGTGGGCTTCGTCGTTCAGCGGACGGGTGTCCAGGATGCATTCATGCGCCACACGACCCGTTTCCGAGGTGTAGAGGATCGGGTACGAGTCCTTGAGACGGGCCGCGATGTAGTTGGCGTTCAGGATCGCCACTTTGGTCGCTTGCGTCAGACCCGCGCCACCCATCAGCAGCACATAGGCCCACGAGACGGGAAGGATCGAGGGCGAGCCGAAGGGCGCCGCCGAAACCGGACCTACGGCAGTGCCGTATTCCGGGTGACCCGGCAGGTGCTCGGCCAGGTGTGCTTTGACGCCGATCGGACCCATGCCGGGGCCGCCACCGCCATGCGGAATGCAGAAGGTCTTGTGCAGGTTCAGGTGGCTGACGTCGCCGCCAATGTCACCCGGACGCGACAGACCCACCATAGCGTTCATGTTGGCACCATCGATATAGACCTGACCGCCATGCTCGTGCGTGATGTCACAGACCTCTTGCACGGTGGTTTCAAACACGCCGTGGGTCGAGGGGTAGGTGATCATGCAGCCTGCCAGCTGGTCGCTGTGCTTCTCGGCCTTCTCGCGGAAGTCGTTCAGGTCGATGTTGCCATCATCGTCGGCTTTGATCGGAACAACCTTCCAGCCCACCATCTGCGCCGACGCCGGGTTGGTGCCGTGTGCGGATGTCGGGATCAAGCAGACGTTCCGGTGACCTTCGCCACGGGCAAAGTGATAGTTGCGGATGGTCAGCAGGCCCGCGTATTCACCCTGCGCGCCCGAGTTGGGCTGCTGGGAAATCGCGTCATAGCCGGTGATCTGGCACAATTTGTCGTTCAGATCGTCGATCATCTGGTGATAGCCCTGCGCCTGATCTTCGGGGCAGAAGGGGTGCAGGTTGCCGAACTCGGGCCAGGTGACCGGGATCATCTCGATCGTGGCGTTCAGCTTCATGGTGCACGACCCCAGCGGGATCATGGCACGGTCCAGCGCCAGATCGCGGTCGGCCAGGCGGCGCATATAGCGGGTGATCTCGGCCTCGGCCCGGTTCTTGTGGAAGATCGGGTGGGTCAGATACTCGCTTTCGCGCAACGCATAATCGGGCAGGCGATAGTGCTTCTCCGAGCTGTCGTCCTTGCGGTCGATGCCGAAGGCGCCCCAGACGGCCTCGATGGTTTCCGGGCGGGTCTGCTCGTCGAGCGAGATACCAACCTTGGTCTCACCCACCTTGCGCAGATTGACGCCACGGGCCACGGCGGCCTCCATCACGACGGTCTGCAGGTGGCCGACTTCGACGGTGATGGTGTCAAAGAATACCTCTGGCTCGACCTTGAACCCGGCCTCTTCCAGACCGTCCGCCAGACGCGAGGTCTTGCGGTGCACCGATTGGGCAATCGCCTTGATGCCATCGGGGCCGTGGTACACGGCGTACATCGACGCGATCACGGCCAGCAGCGCCTGCGCGGTACAGACGTTGGAGTTGGCTTTTTCGCGGCGAATGTGCTGCTCGCGGGTTTGCAGCGCCAGGCGATAGGCCTTGTTGCCACGGCTGTCGATGGACACACCGATGATACGGCCGGGCATCGCGCGCTTCAGCTTGTCGGTGGTCGCCATGTAAGCGGCGTGGGGGCCACCGTACCCCATGGGAACGCCGAACCGCTGGGTCGAGCCGATGGCGATGTCCGCGCCCATTTCACCGGGCGATTTCAGCAGCGCCAGCGACAGGATGTCGGCGGCAACGATGGCAATCGCCTTGTTGTCATGCAGCGCAGCGATCTGGTCGGTGAAGTCCTGCACGTGGCCGTTGGTGCCGGGATACTGGAAGATCGCGCCAAAGACGGCACCGGCTTCGAGCTCGGCAGGGTCGGCAACCTGCACGTCAATGCCCAGAGGCTCGGCTCGGGTCTTGATCACAGCAATCGTCTGCGGGTGACAGTTCTTGTCGACAAAGAAGGCTGCGTTGTTGGCCTTGGACCGGCCGCCGCGTTTTGCCATGGCCATGGCTTCGGCAGCTGCGGTGGCTTCGTCCAGCAGGGATGCGTTGGCAACGTCGAGGCCGGTCAGGTCGCTGACCATGGTTTGGAAGTTCAACAGCGCCTCAAGACGGCCCTGCGAAATCTCGGGCTGGTAGGGGGTATAGGCCGTGTACCACGCCGGGTTTTCCAGGATGTTGCGCAGGATCGGCGCCGGGGTGGTGGTGCCATAGTAACCCTGACCGATCAGCGAGGTCAGAACCTTGTTCTTGCTCGCGATCTCTTTCATGTGGAACAGCGCGTCGCGCTCGGTCATCGCCGGGCCCCAATCGAGCGCTTCTTTCTGGCGGATCGAGGGGGGGACGGTGGCGTCGATCAGCTCGTCCAGGGTTTTGAAGCCGATCACCTTGAGCATGTCGCGCATTTCGGTGGGCGACGGGCCAATGTGACGGCGATTGGCGAAATCGTAAGCTTCGTAATCGGTGAGTTTGAAGGCCATTTCAGCGCTCCTGAGGTCAAATGTCCGGCCCGGCGGTCAGCCGCCGGGCGTGTTTGGCAAATGAAGACTTAGCCGATCAGGGCTTTGTAGCCGTCCAGATCCATCAGCTCTTCGAGCTGGGCCGCATCCGACAGTTTGATCTTATAGATCCAGGCGTCGCCCTCGGGGCTTTCGTTCAGCTTGCCGGGGGTCTCTTCCAGCTCACCGTTCACGGCCACGACTTCACCGTCAACAGGCGCGTAGATTTCCGACGCCGCTTTGACGGATTCGATGACGCCGATCTCGTCGCCCTTTTCGAATTCGTCACCTTCTTCTTTCTGCTCGACGAAAACGATCTCGCCCAATTGGTCAGCCGCGTGCTGTGTGATGCCGATAGTGGCGGTGTCGCCCTCGACCAGAACCCATTCGTGCTCTTCGGAATAATAGATAGCCATGTTCTAGTTGCTCTCTGTTTAGCGTTTGTAGTTTTGCTGCACGAAGGGCAGCGATACGATTTCGGCAGGCTGTGCCTTGCCGCGAATGATCAGGTTGACCTTCTCGCCCGGCTCGCCGTGGCCCGCCGAGACATAGCCCATGGCCACCGGTCCACCGACAGTGGGGCCAAACCCGCCCGAGGTGATCTCGCCGATAGTATTGCCCTCAAGACATTGGATTTCAACGTGTTGACGGGCAGGGGCGCGGCCTTCAGGCTTGATGCCGACCAGTTTCTTGGCGGCGCCTTCGGCCAGTTCCTTTTGAATGCGCGCGGCTCCGGGGAACCCGCCTTCTTCCTTGCGACGCTTCTGCATTGCCCAGCCAAGCGAGGCCTCGACGGGTGAGGTCGACTGGTCGATGTCATTGCCGTAAAGGCACAGACCGGCCTCAAGGCGCAGGCTGTCACGTGCACCCAGGCCAGCGGGCTCACAATCGTCATGCGCCAGGAACGCGCGGGTCACGTCGATGGCCTTGTCTTCGGGGATCGAGATCTCGTAGCCATCTTCGCCGGTGTAGCCCAGACGCGAGATGCGGCATTCAACGCCGTTGATGTCCGCCACGGTGGTTTCCATGAACTTCAGCTCACGTGCGGCGGGGCACAGATCACCCACAACGTTTTCGGCGGACGGGCCTTGGACAGCAACCAGTGCGCGGTCAAAGATCTCGGTCACTTCGACGCCGTCCAGGTTGGCGGCCATGTGCGGGATGTCTTGGTGACGCAGCGCTGCATTGACCACGACAAAGAAGTGATCGCCCGCGTTCGACACGATCAGGTCGTCCATGATGCCGCCCTCTTCGTTGGTGAAGAAGCCATAGCGCGCCTTGCCTTCTTTGAGGGTGGCATAGGCCTGTGGGCAGAGCGTTTCGAGCTTTTCGCCGACGTTCTCACCGCGCAGGATCACCTGACCCATGTGGCTCACGTCAAACAGGCCCGCCTTGGCGCGGGTGTGGTTGTGCTCGCCCATGATGCCCATGGGATACTGGACGGGCATTTCCCAGCCCGCGAAATCGACCATCTTGCCGCCGAGTTCGACGTGCAGATCATAGAGAGGTGTGCGTTTGGGCGCGTCGGTCATGACAGGTGCCTTTCAGTTGACGGGTCGGGATCAGTCACGGACGACCATAACGGTGCAATGCGCGTTGCGCACCACCCGGGCCAGGTTCGGACCAATTTCATAATTCGGGAAGTCGCCTTTGGCCGATGCCATGATGATCATGTCATAGCCATCCTTGTGGGCGAGCTTGAGGATTTCGCGGTAAACGCTGCCTTCTTCGATGTGCACGGGCACGTGGGCTGCGTCGTTTGCCATCAGGATGGCCTGAACTTTGCCGCGGACATAGTCGCGGGCGCCGGACCCATAGCCTTCGGGCAGGTTCGGCAGTTGGATGATCTCGGGGATGACCTCGACGGCGTGCAGTTCTGCACCATAGAACTTGGCCTGTTCCAGCGCGGTCGCCAGCGCCTTTTTCCAGGACCGGTCATCGGTGTGGTCGATCGGAAGCAGGATTTTCGTAGCCATCTGTCGTCTCCTCACGAGGCAAGAATTCTGTTTGGGATGAGAGGGCCGGGGCGCGGCCCTCTCGAAGGGTTTGTGTTACTCAGCAGCCGTGCTGTCGCCGCTTTCCGAGGCTCCGCCAGAGGCGAAGAATTCGCGGGTCAGCTTGAAGACAACCGGGCTGAGCAGGGCGAGAGCGATCAGGTTCGGGATCGCCATCATGGCGTTCAGCGTGTCGGCCAGCAGCCAGACAAAGCCCAGATCGGCTGTCGCACCAAAGTAGATCGCGACGATCCACAGCACGCGGTAGGGCATCAGCGCCTTGGCGCCAAAGAAGAAGCCCACGCATTTTTCGCCGTAGAACGACCAGCCCAGGATGGTGGTGAAGGCAAAGATCGACAGAGCGATGGCGATCAATGCACCACCGATGCCCGGCAGCGAGGTTTCAAAGGCCAGCGAGGTCAGCGCCGCACCGGATTCACCCGAGGTCCACACGCCCGAGGCGATGATGGCCAGACCGGTGATCGAGCAGACGATGATGGTGTCGATGAAGGTACCCAGCATCGCAACCAGACCCTGGTTTACCGGACCTGCGGTCGAAGCAGCAGCGTGTGCGATCGGGGCGGAACCCAGACCTGCCTCGTTCGAGAACACGCCACGGGCCACACCAAAGCGGATCGCGGCCCAGACGGCTGCACCGGCAAAGCCACCTTCGGCTGCCGACGGGGTAAAGGCGTGAGTGAACACCAGGCTCAGCGCGTCGCCGATGGCGCCGATGTTGATCAGCAGAACCAGCAGACCCGCGATGATGTAGCTGACGGCCATGAAGGGCACCAGTTTACCGGCTACTGCGCCGATGCGAGTGATGCCGCCCAGGATAACGGCTGCGGTCAGAACCATCAGGACAACGCCAGTCACGGATGTGTTGACGCCAAAGTTGCTGTCCAGAACCTGTGCCACACCGTTGGCCTGCACGCCGTTGCCGATGCCGAACGCCGCGATCGCGCCGAACAGGGCAAACGCCGGTGCCAGCCAGTACCACGACGAGCTCAGTCCGTTTTTGATATAGTACATCGGACCACCAACAAAGTTGCCCAGCTCATCGGTCTCGCGATATTTCACGGCACAGACAGCTTCGGCATATTTGGTGGCCATGCCCACCAGGGCGGTCATCCACATCCAGAACAAGGCGCCCGGACCGCCCAGGAAGACAGCGGTGGCAACACCGGCGATGTTCCCTGTGCCAATAGTGGCCGACAGCGAGGTCATCAGCGCGTTGAACGGGCTGATCTGGCCTTCGCCTTGGCCTTCACGGCCTTTGAACAGCAGGCTGAAGCCCGTGCCCAGTTTCAGGATCGGCATGAACTTCAGGCCAACCTGCAGGAAGAAGCCGACGCCAAGGATGAGAACCAGCATCAGTGGCCCCCAAACGACGCCATTGATGGCTCCTACGATTGAATTTAACGCTTCCATGGTTTCCCTCCCATTTGCGTCTGGTCGTATGCCTTGAGGTTCAGGAGCCGGACGCAAGCGTCTGTTGGCGGGCCTGTTTCAAGGCGGCAAAATCTTCGTCCGCGTGGAACGAGGATCTGGTCAACGGCGTGGCGGACACGCCGAGGAATCCCTTGCCCTTTGCGATCTGTTCCAGCTGGGCGAACTCCTCAGGCGTCCAGAACCGGTCGATCGGGTGGTGTTTGGGGGTGGGCTGCAGGTACTGGCCGACGGTCAGAAAATCGACCCCTGCTGCGCGCAGGTCGTCCATGACCTGACGCACATCATTCATTGTCTCGCCCAGGCCGACCATCAGGCCGGACTTTGTGAACACCTGCGGGTTGGCGCGTTTGGCATCATCCAACAGGCGCAGCGAGGTATAGTAGCGGGCACCGGGGCGCACGCGCGGATAGAGGTGCGGCACGGTTTCCAGGTTGTGGTTGAACACATCCGGCGCGGCTTCGAACACGGCTTGTTCGGCGTCGCCCTTGCCAAGGAAATCGGGGGTCAGAACCTCGATCGTAGTGTTGGGGTTCTGGTGGCGCACGGCGCGGATGGTTTGGGCGATGTGCTCGGCCCCGCCATCCTCCAGATCGTCACGATCCACGGATGTGATCACCACGTGGCGCAGGCCCAGCTTCTTGACGGCCTGTGCAACCCGGCCCGGTTCGAACACATCTAGGGCATCGGGCTTACCGGTGGCGACGTTACAGAAGGAACAGCCGCGGGTACAGGTTTCGCCCATGATCATCATGGTGGCGTGGCGCTGCGACCAGCATTCGCCGATGTTGGGGCAGGCGGCCTCTTCGCAGACCGTGGTCAACCCGTGATCGCGCATCAGGCGGCGGGTTTCATAGTACTCGGCGCTTTCGATCTTTTTCTTGCGGATCCACTTGGGCTTGCGCGGGATCACGCTGTCGGCCTTCTTGGACTTTTCGGGGTGGCGAAGCTGGATGGTCATCTGGCGTCCCCCTCAAGCGTGAATGGCGCGACCAAGCGCGTCCAGGCAGGCTTCTTTCACCGCTTCGCCCATTGCAGGGTGGGCGTGGCAGGTGCGCGCAACCTCTTCGACGGTGGCGCCTTTGGTCATGGCCAGCACCAGCTCGGCGATCAGGTCGCCGCCATGGGCGCCGCAGATGTGTGCGCCCAAGATCTGCCCCTCGGGCGTGGCGAGAACCTTGACCGCGCCGTCGGTTTCACCGGTCGACCGCGCGCGCGAGTTCGCCATGAAAGTGAACTTGCCGCTGATATAGTCGGTGCCTGCCTCTTTCAGCGCTTCTTCGGTCAGTCCGACCGAGGCAACCTCGGGGTCGGTGTACACAACGCCGGGAACGGTGTTGTAATCGACATGCCCATGCTGCCCTGCAAGCGTCTCGACACAGGCAACTCCATCCTCTTCGGCCTTATGAGCAAGCATCGGGCCGGGGACACAGTCGCCGATGGCATAGATGCCAGGGATCGAGGTCTGGAATGCGCCGTCAACCTCGATAAAGCCACGTGCGTTCACGGCGACCCCCAGCTCTTCGAGGCCCAGACCACGGGTCACCGGGCGGCGACCGATGGCAACCAGCACCTTGTCCGCTTCGATCTGCTCGATTTTGTCTTTGCCCACGCGTTCAACTGTCAGCGACAGGCCTGCGTCGGACTTTTCAACGGTCTTCACGGCGCGGCCCAGCTGGAACTTCAGCCCCCGCTTGGACAAGGCGCGCTGCGACAGCTTGGCGATCTCGCCGTCGATGCCGGGCAGGATGCGGTCGAGGTATTCCACAACAGTAACCTTGGCACCCAGACGGGCCCAGACCTGACCCAGTTCAAGGCCGATCACGCCCGCGCCCACAACAACCAGATGCTCCGGTACCGCGTCCAGCGCCAGCGCACCGGTCGAGCTGACAACGTCAACCTCATCAATTTCGACGCCCGGCAATGGGGTCGGTTCGGACCCGGTCGCGATCAGGATGTTCTTGGCTTCATGGATCTCGCCGCCCACCTTGACCTGGCCAGGTGCGGGGATGCTGGCCCAGCCTTCGATATGCTCGACACCGTTCTTCTTGAACAGGAACGCGATCCCTTTGGTCAGATCGCCAACCACCTTGTCCTTGCGCCCCATCATGGCGTCCAGATCAATGCTGACCCCCTCGACCGAGATGCCGTGTGAGGAGACATGGGAGAGTTCGGCAAACTTGGCCGAGGAGGTCAACAAGGCTTTGGAGGGGATGCAGCCGACGTTCAGGCAGGTGCCACCCAGGGCGCCGCGCCCTTCGACGCAAGCGACCGACAGGCCCAGTTGGGCCGCACGGATTGCTGCGACATAGCCGCCCGGACCGCCACCGATCACGATCAGATCAAATGCGCTCATGGCTGTCTCCTCCCCGAGATGGCGCGTGGCGGATTGTCACCGAATGCGCCTGTATGCTGCGTTGTGACTCCTTTAGGAAACTTTTCCCCTATAGGCAACAAAAACTATTGTTGAGAAATTTTGACTATGAACTAGGTCGTGGCTAAGCTCTGCGGGAAACAAGGAAAATGGGTCGATGGAACCAGTTCAAATCGAAGAGAGCGGTATCGCGATTGAGGCAAATGAGGCCCCGGATGGCGAAGTTCTGGGGAAAATGATTCGTGATGCGCGTAAGGAAAAAGGCCTTACGCTGGAAGAAGCGGCCAGGGCAGCAGCCATTGGTCGCTCGACCCTTTCAAAGATCGAAAACAACCAGACCCGCCCCAGTTTCGAGATCATCCGCCGCCTGATGCAGACGCTGGAGTTGGAAACCCCGCAGCTGTTTGTGCAGTCTGCACAAAGCGATATCTCGGGCCGCCGCGACTTCACCCGCAAAGGGCAGGGTGAGCACAAGGAAACCACGACCTATGACCACGAGTTGCTGTGCAGCGAACTGACCAGCAAACGCATGGTCCCATACATCAGCACTATCAAGGCCCGCGATGTGACCGAGTTTGAAAGCTGGGTTCGACACCGCGGTGAAGAGTTCATGTTCGTGCTAAGCGGCGAGCTGACACTTTATACAGAGCACTACCGGCCGCTGAAGATGCAGGCGGGGGATTCCGTGTATTACGACAGCGGCATGGGACACGGCTGTGTCTCGACCAGCGAAGAGGACGCAACCGTGCTTTGGGTGTCGCTCGAGGGGTGATCTACAGGGTCACCGTGCCGTCGATGAGAATGTGGCTTTGGCCGCCGATCCACACGGTGCCCTCGCGACAATCGGCATAAACGCGACCCGTGCGACCGATACAGGTGCCTTGCGCGATCACTTTTGGCCCGGTCCAGTCTCCGGTTTCGTATTTCCAGCAGGCAAGGGCCGCGTTCAGCGAGCCTGTGATCGGGTCCTCGCTCATGGAGCTGGCGGGGCCAAGGTTGCGGACCTCAACGTCCGCCTCGCCTCCCGCTCCAAGCAATGCAACGCCGCGAAACTCTGGCCCGCGGGTTGCAAACGGTGCCACGGCCAGCACGTCATCGGCGTTTTGCAATTCGATCACCTGCCATGTGGGGCCGTTGTTCAGTCGCGCGGTGCGGGTGATCCGGTCCCGAGGCAGCGCAAGTGCTGCACAGATGCGCTCGACCTGGTCCGGGTCCAGGGCATCCACCGTGGTTGCAGGCGCGGCAAAGGCAGGCATTGGGCCGCTTTGGTCGATTTCGACCAACCCAACCCCGCATTCCTGCACCACCACGCCGGTGCGTTTCGATACTCCGCCCGCCGCCAACCAAGCCGCGCAGCTGCCCAATGTGGGGTGTCCGGCAAACAGCATCTCGCCGGACAGCGAAAAGATGCGCAGACGATAGTCTGCGTCCGGCGAGGTTGCGGATTGAATGAACGTGGTTTCGGCCAGGTTGGTCCAGGTCGCGAAGTCCTGCATCTGCTGATCACTCAGCCCGTCCCCATCCAGCACAACCGCCAGCCCGTTGCCTTGGGTCGGGGTGGGCGTGAAGACATCAACTTGCATGAAACGGCGGCTTTGCATCAGCGGCTCCGGTGTGAGGGGGCGAATATCTGTTCAAGGCGGGTCAGGGCCTCTTCCAGCTCTTCGATGGAAAAGCCGCAATAGCCCAAGAGAAAGCCGTTGTAGTCCGCTCCGTCTGCGCAGAAATGCGACAGCGTGTCGACGTTCAAACCCAGCTTCTGCGCATGCGCGGCAAGTGTTGTGTCGTCGAACCCTTCACGCAAGTGAAAGGCGACCTGCATCCCGGCCTGATGATCCACCAGCGAGCCGACGTCGGAAAAGTCTCGGGTCAGCCGGTCCAGTAGATACTTGCGCCGCTCGCCATAGGTGCGGCGCACCCGGCGCAGGTGGCGATAGAATTCGCCGTCGCGGATGAACTCGGCCAGGGCCTGTTGCGGCATATAGCTGGCGCGCAAGCCAAAGCGTTCAAGTGAGCTTTGGAACCGCTCGGTCAGCGCTTGGGGTACGATCAAATAGCCCAGGCGCAGGGTGTTGGAAAAGATCTTGGAAAAGCTGCCGACATAGATCGTTCGGTTCAGCCGGTCAAAACCCGCCATCGCCGGAATGGGGCGTCCGGCATAGCGAAACTCGCTGTCGTAATCGTCTTCGATGATCCAACCGCCGGCGCGATCTGCCCATGTGATGAAGGCTTGCCGCCGGTCAGGCGACATGGCGCCTCCCAGTGGGAACTGGTGCGAGGGGGTCAGAACTGACAGACGCACGTCCTGTTCCGGGCGGGGGAGTTGCGCGCCATGCTCGTCAACGGGAAGGAAATGCGTCACCAGCCCGCGCGCGTCGGCAAAGCGGCGCAAGGGAGGGTAGCAGGGGTTTTCCAGCCCGATACCCTGACCACGTTCGGCCAGTGTTCTGGTGCAGATCTCCAGCGCGTCGGCCGAGCCGGCCGTGACAATGATCTGCGCCGGGTCGGCCGTGATACCGCGCCACTCGGCAACGTGCCCGGCGATGGCCTGGCGTAGCTCAAAATTGCCAAACGCCGCGCCGCCCAAGAGCATGGCTTGCGGGTTTGTGCGGCAGACCCGCGCCACCGACTTGGCCCATTGGCGATAGGGAAACAGCCGCATGTCGGGATAACCTGGCGCAAAAGGCAGCCGGGTCGGCGCGGCCTCTGTACGTGTTGTGCTGGTGGGTGCCGGTTTGGGAGCGGTGAATTCGACGCCTTCCATCGCGCGTATGGTATAGCCGGAGCCTTGCAGGCTGCTCAGATACCCTTCGGCCACCAGTTGTTCGTACGCGGTGACCACGGTAGAGCGCGACACCCCCAGCTCCGTCGCCAGCGCGCGGGTGGCAGGCAGGCGCGCGCCATGCAGCAGATCACCCCGCGTGACCCTTTGGCGGATGTGATCGCAGATCTGTTCGAATACGGGCGTGCGGGCCTCGCGGTCGATGGCAAAGGCGATGGAGGGCGTTTGGGTCATCGAATTGGTCTGCTCAAATCGTTGTTCTTTGGACATTAACGGCGCGCCGAATGTGGTGCAAACCCGCAATCGACAACGCGGAATGGAGAGGGTCATGGCGCAGCTGATGAACGAACACGGACAACCCATCGGCATCGAGGTGCCCAATTGGACCGGATGCGACCGGCCGGGCGATACGCCGATGGAGGGGCGGTTCTGCCGGGTTGAGCGTCTGAACCCCGAACGGCACGGTTCGGACCTGTTCGACGCCTTCAGTCATGACCAGACGGGGCAGCTTTGGACGTATATGCCGGTTGGTCCCTTTGTCGATGACCGTTCCGGGTTTGATGCTTGGTTGGCCGAGGCCGCGCTCAGCCCTGATCCGTTGTTTCACGCAATAATCGACGCCAGGACCGGTCAGGCCGTTGGCGTGGCCAGCTATCTGCGCATCGCGCCACAGGCTGGGACGATCGAGGTGGGGTTCATTGCTTTCTCTCCGCTCCTTCAACGGACGCCGCTTGCGACCGAGGCGATGTTTCTGATGATGAAACGGGTGTTCACAGAGCTGGGCTATCGCCGCTACGAATGGAAATGTGATGCACTCAATGCGCCGTCCAAGCGCGCGGCAGAGCGGTTGGGGTTTACGTATGATGGCACATTTGAACAGGCGCTTGTCTACAAGGGCCGCAACCGGGACACGGCCTGGTTTTCGATCCTGGACAGGGACTGGCCGCGGATCGAGGCCGGGTTCAATACGTGGCTTGCGCCCGAGAATTTCGACGAGCAGGGGCAACAGCGACAGTCCTTGGCTGCTTTGATGTCGTGACGAAAAAGGCGAGATTTCCGGACCATCGGAAATCTCGCCAGGCAGGGAGCTGGGCAGGAACTGCCCTAGCTGCATCTCACATCCACAAAGGTTTCATTGTAGCAGGCGCCGTCTTCGATATCGGTGCGGATACCTGCGGGGATCAGTGCGTTGGCGGTCAGGCCGGTTTTAGACGTGGCGCGCCAGGTGCCTTTGGGGCTGTAGAGCACTCCGGGGCGCGTCGCGTCTGTAACGGAAAGGGTGAAACTCACCTCTCCCTGTCCGTTGAACACCATGACCTCTGCCCCGTCCTGCAGGCCCAAATCGAGGGCATCTGCGGGGTTCATCTCGACCACTTCGGGTCCAAGGCTGTCGGCATGTCCGCCAAAGGTGGCATTGGTGCGCTTGGCCGAGGATGGCGTGATCAGGGCAAAGCGCCGGTTCTGCGGCATGGGTTCAAAACGTGGCACGCCATAGCCAAAGCGATCCTGCAAATCCTGGCTGAACAGCTCGATCTTGCCGCTTGGTGTGGCCGGGCTGACGGTGTCGCACATGATCATGTCGGTGCCACCGCGGGTCTTCATGCCGATGGCGCGGTCCACGGCGATCTCGCTGGGGCGCTGGCCATTCAACTGCGGATGCGCGCCATCCATCGCCTGATCCATCAGATCGCGGTCGCTGGCCAGGAACTCTGGCCCGTCAAAGCCGAACTTTGCCGCAAGCCGCCGGAAGATTTCGGTATTGGGCAGGCTTTCCCCGACTGGTGGAATGACCGGAGCTGCCCGTTGCAAATAGTTCTGACCGTAGGCGCCAAAAATATCGTCATGTTCGAAATGGGTGCAGGCAGGCAGGATTACGTCGCACAGCATCATGCTGTCGGTCATCGTCACATCGCAGCCCGCCACAAACAGATCCTCACGCATCAGCGCCTTGATCATGTTTGCCTGATCGGGGTGGGTCGCCACCGGATTGTGGTTGTAGATCAGCGTCGCCTTGATCGGCGGGTCGAGCGTTTCGTCCTGCAGCTTATCGGCAATATCCACGATGTTGAACACCCGCGTCCCGTCGGGGATCAGATGCGAGCCTTGCAGAATATCTGTGGTCTTGGGGACCGAAAGTCCGGATTTCGCAATCACCCCTGCGCCCAAGCGCCCGTGCTGGCCAGTCAACGCCTGCAACGCCATCGCAGCCCGCAGGCCGGAACCACCGGAGCGCCCCCGCTCCATCCCGTTGCCGAGCGAGGTGGCCATCTCGTCCGCCGCCATGATCCAATCGACGAGTTCATGGAACTGGCGCGCCGAGATGCGGCAGATCGTTTCGACGTCTTCGACCGAATAGCTGCGGGCCTGTTCCATGTAGGTTTCAAACCCTACGGTCCATTCGGCGACGAACTCCATGTCCAGGGCACCCCGCCGCTCCAGCTCGGCGGCCAGAGCCATGGCGAGGACCACGTCGGTCCCGGGATAGATGTGGATGTGCATATCCGCCTGTTCGGCTTGCTTGATCCGCTTGGGGTCGATGACGACCACGCGGGCGCCATTGCTGCGCGCCTCTTTCAACACGCGGGTCATGTGCAGGTTCGACACCGTGACATTGTTGCCCCAGACCAGGATCAGATCGGCATGCACCGCCTGCTCGGGCGGCATGCCCGGTGCTGCGCCATAGAGACTGCTGTAGGCTGTGCCCCGCACCGCGCCACACAGCGGGCCACGGTTGAGAAGGGACGCACCGAGTTTGTAAAAGAACCGCCGGTCCATCGAGCCGCCCGCCAGTTCCCCATGGGGGCCCGCATAGTTGAAGGGCAGGACCGACTGCGGCCCGTGCTCGGCAATGGCTGCAGCAAAGCGGTCATGAATGATATCCAGTGCCTCATCCCAGGTGATGGGCTCGAACTGTCCGCTGCCGCGCGGTCCGCTGCGTTTCATTGGATGGGTCAGGCGTTTGTCGCCATGCACGAAATCGGGATAGGCACGCGTGACCTTGTTGCAGATCACTCCGGCGGTATAGGGGTTTGCGTCCGAGCCTTTCACCTGGGTGATCTGGTCGCCCTCGACCGTGATGTTCAGGCTGCAGGTGTCGGGGCAATCCAGCGGGCAGACGCTGGGATGGATTTTGGCTTGCTGGGTCATGACAGAGTCCGGGCTTTGCTGTGTTTGAGGTAGGATAGCGCTGTCATTTGGTTGTGCAGAACGGCCAAAAGGGCAAAATCTGACCAGACCAATTGGATTGGTCTGGCTGGGATGTGGCAGGCCCGTACGGAATCCGTTATGGCAACGGGACCCAAAGCAGGAGCAGACATGGACACCTTGCCGGAATGGATCGCAGTTGATTGGACGCCTGTGCGCAGACGGGCCTGGGCCATGCAGGGGGATACGGTTCTGGATATGGCCACGCAGGTCGGCCCAGTCGAGGCCGCGCGCCCGGCCGAGGCGTTGTTGGGCCTGATCTCGGGGTTCTTGTCGGACACACCCGTTGATGTAATGACCTGCGGCACGCTTGGGCCTGTGGGGGCTTCGGTGCCTTGCGAACCTTTGTCAGACGGAGCGTGGTCGGTGGATATCGGGGATGCCCGCGTGCGACTGCGTGGCGTCTCGGGCCTGCGCCAGAAACAGCCTGTCGATCTGATGCAGGGTGATGAAACCCGCGTTGCCGGGTTTCTGGCGTTGAACACGGATTGGGACGGGGTGATCTGCATCCCCGGCGAACACAGCCGCTGGATTCACGTCAGCGCCGGAGAGATCGTGAGCTTTCAGACCTTCATGACCGGCGTGGTTGCGGCCACCTTGCTGGATCGCGCCGTACCTGATGCGCGCGCGGTCCGAGTGGATGGGGCCGCGTTTGCAGAGGCGGTGGCAGATGCCATTGCCAAGCCCGAGCGGGTCATGGCACGCGTTCATTCCATTCATGCCGAGGCGGTGCTGGACGGGTTGGAGCCCGAGATTGCCCGCGCGCGCTTGTTGGGTGGGTTGATCGGGTCGGAATTGGCAGCAGCGCGTCCCTTCTGGCTGGGTCAGCAACTGGCCGTGGTGGGGGAAGGCGAGTTGGCGCAGCTTTATGTCGATGCGCTGGGCGCTCAGGGTGCCCCGGCAGCGCTGGCGGATGAGCCGCGCGTGACGCGGGCTGGGTTGGCGACCGCTTGGCGCACTTTGGCTGCGACCACTTGAGCCCGGATGCGAAACACCCGACAGTGCGCCCAAACAAACAGGAGCAGCCCCTTGGCCTTTGACGTTCAGATCCCGGTTCGGTTCAAACATTGCGACCCTGCGGGGATCGTGTTCTTCCCGCGCTATTTCGAGATGATCAACGATGTGGTCGAGGATTGGTTTGCCCAATCCCTTGGCACCCCGTTCGAGGTTCTGGTCAAGGAAAACGGCGCGCCCACGGTCGAGATATCAGCCGGGTTCACCGCGCCCAGCTTGCACGGCGATGTGCTCGACTTTCGCCTGGCGCCCGTCCGCCTGGGGCGCTCAAGCGTGAGCTATGAGATCACGGCGCATTGCGGCGACGAACTGCGCCTGAGGTGCAGCGGCACGTTGGTCTACATCCAACGTATGGGCAAATCCCAACCCTGGCCCGACAGCATCCGAGAACGGATTGAGGCTCAACTACCGAGCAGCTGATCAACGGCCGCGATCAGACCCGCGCTGTCGTCGAACGTGGCATGGTGCGGAAGATCAGCCACCGGTGTCTTGCGATACCCTTTGGTGAACAGCAGAAACGGCACGCCTGCGCGGTGTGCGGTTTCGGCGTCAACCTCGCTGTCGCCAACATAGATGTGTTGCGTTGCCCCCAGTGCGTCGAAGGTGGCGCGCAACGGGGCAGGGTCCGGTTTGCGTTGGGGCAGGCTGTCGCCGCCGATCACCACGTCAAAGAACCGCGTCATATCCAGCGCGTCCAGCACATGACGGGCGGGGGCTTCGGGCTTGTTTGTGCACAGACCCATCTTGATCCCCCGCGTTTGCAGCGTCTCAAGCACCTCGATGATGCCGGGGTACACCACCGTCAGCGCGGTTGAGGCGCGGTTGTAATGCGCGAGCGTTGCCGCTGACAGTTCGGCGTGACGGGCCATGTCCAACCCGACGTGCTCGATCACAAGTTTCACAAGATGCGGCAAGCCGTTCCCGACAAAAGAGATCACGGTTGCAAGGTCCAGCGATTCGTACCCTTGGTCCGCCAGCATGGCGTTTACGGCGGCGGCAATGTCCGGTGCGCTGTCGACCAGCGTGCCGTCCAGATCAAAGACGATGCTTGCGGTCATTGGAAGTCCCCCCTGTTTCAGCCTTGAGTGACAGGGCAAAAGCGCAAGCGCAAGAGGGGAGGCTCGCAGAATTCTGCGAGTGCAAAAAATGCCCGCTTGACATACCTTACTATTTTTATCAGATTATAGATCAACACGAACAGCCAACCCGTTTTGCCAACCTGCTTTGCAAAGGGTCAGCCAACATCGCAACCCAGTCCGATCTCTGGTTCGCAACATGCAAAGCATTGAATTCACATGTCTGATTCCTCGAGCCCGGACAAACGTCCCAGCCACCACTCGCATCCAGTCCAAAGCTCAGGAGATGATCCAATGAACGCGCAGACCTCTACTCCGACCCAAGGTTACCCTGTTTCCCTGCTGCCGGCCCACAAGGCCGAAGAGCTGACCAAGGGCGGCAATCTGGCCCACATCGAGTTGGGCGATCAGCTCTACACGCTGCGGATCACCCGCGCGGGCAAATTGATCCTGACCAAATGAGCGGCACACCTCGGGGCGGGGCGGCTGTTGGCCGTCTCGCCGACCTGGCCCCGGTTGAGGCGGGTGCGGTGATGTACCTGCGCATGTGGAGCGACAGCGCCCATTCCCGTGCTGATGCCGCTAGCGATTTTGACCTTGCTTTGGGGCGGGGCCTTGGAAAATCGGCGATGTCGACGCTGGAGCAGATTTGCTCGCTGTGTGCCGTGCACGGGCGTCGCCCATTGATCCGGCATGGGCTGGGCTGTTCCTGTCTGGGCGCGGACGAAAGCTGTTTCGCGCAGATGATCGGTGCGGCGGCAGACGGCCAGCATGAAGACGCGATGATGATGGCCGCGTTGATCGTGCGGCCGGATTTTGCACCGTCCTTGGCGGCCCTGTCCGAGCAATTCGGGCTGGCCCTGCGGCGCATGACCCTTCCGTTTCAACACGGACGGGTGACACATTCCCCAACGCCATCAGTGTTGCACTGACAGCATCAAGTCCTTTTCAAAAAGTCATTGTCGCCCCGGCCCTCCCTCAGGTCCGGGGCATTTTCTGTCAGCAGCACCCGCAGCCGTGATGATGGTGATCATGCCCGCAGGAATGGCCATGATCGTGAACATGCGCGGGCGCAAAGTCGCCCACTTCTGACAGCACCTGATCCAAGGCCCACAGGATCATCTCGACGTCTTCTGCCTCGATCGTCAGCGGTGGGCGGATTTTCAGGATGTTGTCCTTTGGTCCCTCGCTGCCGATCAGGATACGGTGATCGCGCATCCGGTTCTTGACGTATTTACAGATCTCGGTGCCCTCGGACCCGTCCGGGTTGATCAGTTCAACGCCTAGGAACAAACCCATGCCGCGCACATCGCCGACACTGTCATATTTGGTCTCAAGCGCCTTGAGCCCGGTCATCAGAGTGTCGCCCATACGCTGCGCGTTGTCCTGCAACCCTTCGTCATCGACGATGTCCAGCACCTCTTTGCCGATACGGCAGGACAGGGTTGAGCCGCCAAAGGTCGAAAAGAACTCGATCCCGTTGTCAAAGCTCTGCGCGATCTCTTTGGTGGTGACCAGCACACCAAGCGGGTGTCCGTTTCCGATGGGTTTGCCCAAAACCACGATATCGGGCAGGGCGCCTTGGTGTTCGAAACCAAAGTAATGCTCGCCCAGACGGCCCAATCCGGTTTGCACCTCATCTGCGATGCAAACCCCGCCAGCGGCGCGGATTTTCTCGTAAACCGCAGGCAGATAGCCCTTGGGCGGGATGATCTGACCCCCGACCGAGGGGAAGGTTTCGGCGATGAACCCGGCCAGTCCCTGGCCCCTCTCTTGCAAGGCCGCAATCGCCGGATCGATCAGATCGGCAAACTTCTGGGCACGATCGCTATCATCGCGCTTGAAGCTACCGCGATAGTCGTCGGCCACCTCGACCAGTTCGACCCAGTCCGCCTGACCAATGCCGCCGGGCTTGTTGAACTTGTAGGCCGAGATCGCGACAGCGGCATTTGTATTGCCGTGATAGCCGTGATCCGGCGTCACGATCCCCTTGTTGCCAGTGTGCGCCCGCGCCAGCCGCAGGGCCAGCTCGTTTGCCTCGGTACCCGAGTTGACGAAAAAACAGACCTCCAGTTGATCCGGCATCTTCGACAGCACCTTGTCGGCAAAGGCGGTTTGGGCCGGATGCAGATAACGCGTGTTCGAATTCATGCGCTTCAGCTGATCCGCCGCCACCGCCTGAATGCGGGGATGCGCGTGGCCCACGTGGGGGACGTTGTTATAGGCGTCCAGATAGGGCCGCCCCCATTCGTCGAACAGGTGATGTTTCCAGCCACGCACCAGCATGACCGGATCGTCATAGGTCAGACTCAAGTTGCCGCCGAAATGATCCTGCCGCCCTTGCAGCACCTGGGTCTTGTCGGTCGGCTGATAGAACACCTTGTCATCGGGCAGGTTCAGCATTGCCGCCGGGTTGGGGCAGACCTTGTGCCACAGATACATCTCGTCGGGGTCGCCGACGCCGGGCCAGTCGGCCTCCATGCCGACCGTGGTCAGGGCCAGTTGGAAATGCACATGCGGTGCCCAACCGCCGTTCTGCGTGTGATCGCCAAGCCGGGCAAAGGCCGCGCCGCGTGCCACCGGATCGCCCGGTTTCAGACGGTCACAAACTTCGGGGTCCAGATGGCCATAGAGTGTATAGAAAGCGTCACCTTCCGTCGTTTCATGGTGCAGGATCACCACGCCGCCATAATCCAGATGCCCGGTGCGGTTCTCGACCACCTCGACCCGCGCGCTCATCGGTGCATAAAGCGGTGTTCCGGCGGGCGCAAAAACATCCACGGCCAGATGCACGGTGCGCCGGTCGCTGGCCTTCCAGGGGCCCTTGCGGAACCCCGGTTCGGCATAGATCAGCCGCGGCTCACTGTAGTAACCCAGCCACCACTCGGGGCCGAATTCCTCACCCACACGCGCGGCCTCGCTCAACGGCATGTGAAACGGGTTCTGCGGCCAGGTCGAATTCTCGACCGAAAGCGACCCCATCGGCACATCGCTCAGATCGCGACCAAAGAGATCGGCAAACTCGCCCCGGTGCTCTTCCAGATAAGCGTGAACCCGGTCGGCGCCGTCGGTTACGGGCAGGTAACAGGCGGCGCGCAAGCGGGCCGACATCAGACCACCGTTGATCGCGTCATTTTCAAGGAACCGCCACGCCGGGGCCTGCGAGATCGTCACATAAGGATCGTCGGGGTTCTCTACCGCCATCAGGGTCGAGTTCACAACCGACACCGCCAGCCGCATCCGCAGCAATGGCCAGATCAGATCGACCTCTTGTGGGCTCAGTCGCCCGGCCGCGTGATAGCCTTGGACCAACGCGGCCAAAGCTGCCTCGGGGTTTGGGTGGTCCAGCACGATGTAAGCGCCGCAAATCGCCAGATCGCAGATCCGCGGCGCGGCGCACATGTCGCCCAGATCAATCAGGCCCGATACTTGCTTGGGCCCGCCCAATTCGCCCTCGACCAGAATGTTATAGTCGTTGGCATCATTATGGATCGCTTGTTTTGGCAGGGCCTCCAACTTGGGCTTGATCGCGGCAAAGGCCTCGACGATGTCACCCAACAGTGCCCGCCTTGCCGGATCGTCAATTGCGTCGAGGTTGTCGGCGATCCAACCGCCTTGCATCAGATCCCATTTGAAGTCCCGCTCCAGCCCGCCATGCTCGAACCCCTTGAGCGCCCGTCCGGTTGCGCCCAGAACCCGACCCAGTTTGACGATCAGATCCAGCGGCTTTGGGTTGGATTTGGCGTAACACTCGCCTGGCAACCGTTCTAGCAGCCAGGCCAGACGCGGCTGGCCAGTTTCATCTGCAATCTCTGGCAACAACACGCCGTCGATTGTAGGGAACACTTTGGGGAACGGCAGGCCAGGCGCCGCTGCCGCGATGTGTTCCAAGGCCTTGACCTGCATGTCGACAAGATCGGGTGCACAACCCGCACGCATGACCTTGAGCACATAGTCTTGGCCATTGGTGGCGCGCGCCAGAAAGTTCAGGTCGTATTCACCATCCAGCCGCTCCAGCTTGGCTTCATGACCCCAATATTTGCGCAGGGCAGCAGCCCAGAATTCCAAATCCACGCTCATGTTTCGCGCCTTCCTTGGGCAACTTCACCCTTCTTCAAATACTCCGGGGGAGTCGCGTAGCGACGGGGGCAGCGCCCCCACTTCTGATTTCAGTCCAGCGCCTTGAGACGTTTGAACAGCGACGAGGTGTCCCAACGGCCCCCGCCCATCTTCTGTACGTCTTTGTAGAACTGATCGACCAAGGCTGTCACAGGCAGCGAAGCGCCGTTTTCTTCGGCCTCATCCAGGCAAATCCCCAGATCCTTGCGCATCCAGTCGACGGCAAAGCCATAGTCGAAATGATCATCCAACATGGTCTCATGCCGATTCACCATCTGCCAGCTACCTGCGGCCCCCTGGCTGATCACCTCGACCACCGCGCGGCCGTCCAGCCCCGCCTTTTCAGCAAAATGCAGCGCCTCGGACAGGCCCTGAACCAGACCGGCGATGGCGATCTGATTGGCCATCTTGCAGCGCTGGCCAGCGCCCGCCTCGCCAATGCGGCGGCAGATCTTGGAATAGACGTCCATCACGGGCAGCGCGGTGTCGTAGGCAGCTTGGTCACCGCCACACATGATCGACAGCACGCCGCTTTCCGCCCCCGCCTGACCGCCGGAGATCGGGGCATCGACAAAGGACAGGCCAGCCGCCGAGGCGATCTCACCCAATTCGCTTGTGACCTTGGCCGAAACAGTGGTGTGGTCGACAAAGATCGCCCCCGCTTTCATGGCCGCGAACGCCCCGTCCGCGCCGGTGCATACCATGCGCAGGTCATCGTCGTTGCCAACGCAGGCCATGACCAGATCGGCGTTTTTGACGGCCTCGGCCGGGGTGACCCCCAATGCGCCACCGTGTTCGGCGACCCAGGCTTCGGCCTTGGCGGTGGTGCGGTTGTAGACGGTGACGGAATGCCCGGCGGCTTGCAGGTGGCCCGCCATGGGATAGCCCATGACCCCAAGGCCCAGGAATGCGACGTTTGCCATATTGATGATCCTCTCGGCTGTGCGGTCCCTCTCCCCAAGGGTCGCTCTCGCGCAGAGACAAATCAAAGCTGGCGGCGCAGGGCAACCCCCGTTTGTTCAGGTGGTGCCACCCAGATCCTGCAAGATCGGACAATCGGGGCGATCATCGCCTGCGCAGCAGTCCACCAGATGGGTCAGCGTATCGCGCATCGCTTGAAGATCGGCAATCTTGGCCTCGATCTTGGCCAGATGGGATTTTGCCACCCGTTTGACGTCGGAACTGGCGCGGGTTTCGTCCTCATACAGAGCCATGAGCGTGCGGCAGTCCTCGATGGTGAACCCCAAGGCGCGGGCACGGCCCAGAAAGGTCAGCTTGTGCAGGTCCTGTTCGCGAAACTGGCGATAGCCGTTGTTGCTGCGACCCGGAACTACAAGGCCGATGTCCTCATAATACCGAATGGTCTTCGGGGGCAGGCCGGTTTGGGTTGAGACGTCTCCGATGTTCATGTCTGGCCTCTCATTCAGCTGGCGCGGGCTTGAGCGCGGCTGCGGTTTTGTGCGCAGGCGCGGAGCGGGCTACAAACCGCAGCCGCAGGGCGTTGGTCAGGACGAAGACGCTCGACAGGGCCATGGCACCCGCTGCGAGCATGGGTGACAGCAGTGGCCCGCCAAACGGATAGAGCACCCCGGCTGCGACCGGGATCAGCAGCGTGTTGTACCCAAACGCCCAGCCCAGGTTTTGGCGGATGTTGCGCAGGGTGTGGCGCGAGATCTCATAGGCGTTGGTCACACCTGAAACGTCGTCCGACATCAACACCACATCCGCCGCCTCGATTGCCACGTCCGTCCCGGTGCCAATGGCGATGCCCACATCGGCCGAGGCCAACGCAGGCGCGTCATTGATCCCGTCGCCGACAAAAGCGACCGCGCCAAAGCGGGTGCGCAGATCGGTGAGAGCGTCAACCTTGCCACCCGGCATGACCTCGGCCACCACATGATCGATCTGCAACTCGGCGGCGATGGCCTGCGCGGTTGCTGCATTGTCTCCGGTGATCATGGCAACGGTCAGCCCTTGGGCGTGCAGCGTGGCAATGGCGTCGCGGCTTTGCGGTTTGATCGGGTCGGCCACGGCCAATGCGGCAGCAGCGGTGCCGTCGATGGCCACATAAAGCGGCGTTTTTCCCTTTGCCGCCAGCTCTTGCGCATGGGGCGCAAGCGCTGAGACGTCGATGTTCTGCCGCGCCATCAGGCGATCTGCGCCAATCAGAACAGAGCGACCCTCGACCTGCGCCCTCAGGCCAAGACCTGTGAGGGATTCAAATGCGGTCACATTGGGCAGCGGGCCTGAAGCAGCTTGTGTGATGGCGCGCGCGATCGGGTGTTCCGACGATGCTTCGGCAGCGGCGGCAAGGCGCAAAACCTCGTCACGGTCAAATCCTTTGGCCGTGATCAGGTCGGTCAGTTCGGGGCGTCCCATCGTCAACGTGCCGGTCTTGTCAAAGGCCACGACGCGGGTGTCCTGCAACGCTTGCAACGCGTCGCCTTTGCGGAACAGCACCCCCATTTCGGCAGCGCGCCCGGTGCCCACCATGATCGAGGTCGGCGTGGCCAGACCCATGGCGCAGGGGCATGCGATGATCAGCACGGACACACCGGCCACCAGCGCCATCGACAGCGCCGGGTCGGGGCCGAAGAACAGCCAAACCAGCACAGTCAGCGCAGCGGTTGCCAGCACGGCGGGCACAAACCAGGCGGTGATGCGGTCGACCATGCCTTGGATCGGCAGTTTGGCCCCCTGTGCCTGTTCCACCATGGCGATGATCTGTGCCAATACCGTGTCTGCGCCGACTTTGGTCGCGGTGACGCGCAAAGCCCCGGTGCCGTTCAACGTGCCGCCAACGACTGTATCCCCAGCGGATTTGAGAACCGGAACAGGCTCGCCCGTGATCATGCTTTCGTCGACATAGGTCTGACCGTCCAGGACCGAACCATCCACGGCGATGCGCTCGCCGGGGCGGACGTGCAAGAGGTCTCCGGCGACGATCTCGGCAATGGGGCGCTCGGTGACGATGTCGTCGACCTCGACCCGGGCGGTTTTGGGCTGCAGGCCGATGAGCTTGCGAATGGCCGCGCCTGTACGCCCCTTGGCGCGCGCCTCGAGCAGGCGACCAAAGAGGATCAGGACCACGATCACCGCCGCCGCCTCGAAATAGACGTTGGCGGTGCCTGCGGGCAGCAGGTTTGGCGCAAATGTTGAAAGGACCGAGAACCCATAAGCCGCCAGTGTCCCGATTGCGACCAGGGCATTCATGTCCGGGGCGCCCCGGAACAGGGCAGGCAGGCCCTTGGCATAGAACATGCGACCTGGACCCATCAGAATGACGCTGGTCAGGGCAAACTGGATCAGCTGGCTGGTCTGCTGCCCGATGGTGGCGTGAACCCAGTGGTGAAAGGCAGGGATCATGTGCCCGCCCATTTCCAGCACAAAGACAGGCAGCGCCAAAAGCGCGGCAAAGAGGGTTTGGTGGGCGAGCGTTTGAATTTCCTCGACCTTGCGGTCTGTGATCACGGGCGCGTCGCTTGGCGGTGAGGTCGGATAGCCTGCTTGGGTGACGGTTGCCGCCAGGGTGCTTGGGTCGGTGGTCCCTGTGGCAAAGGTCACGCTGGCGGTTTCCGTGGCCAAGTTGACAGTGGCGGTGATGACACCGGGTGCTGCGAGAAGTGCGCGCTCGACCCGACCGACACAGGACGCACAATTGAGCCCTTCGATGGTCAGTTGGGTGTCTTGGGTCGCGATAGGATAGCCTTTGTCCGAGAGGGCCCCGGCGACGTCAGCAAGTGGCGCCTCATGGCTGACTTGTGCCGTTTCACTGGCAAAGTTCACGTGCGCCTGATCGACGCCGGGCAGGGCGTTCAAGGCAGCCTCGACCTTGCCCACACATGACGCGCAGCCCATGCCGGTGATCTGGAGTGTTGTGGTGGTGTGATGCGACATAATCGAGGCCAAACATTTCTTGAGTCGTGCCTCAGATAAGGGTTCCAGTTAGGGGAAGGTCAAGGGGTGCCCTTTGAACTCTTGTTTTCGCGACGGCCGCTGCGGGTTCGGGGAGGGCTCCCGCCCGTCGATCAGGCATCAAAGATGCCCTCCTCCCGTTGGGCCAGGCCGCGCTGCGCGCGGCGGTCGACGTTTGTGACGAACCAGATGCCTCAAGCGGGACCGCGCCGAGCCAAGGGCGAGGCGCCCGGCCCAAGGCCGTTAGCGGTGCTGGCGAAGCCAGGATCGCTCGGGCGCGGGAGCGCCCCCGTCCAATCAGTGTCGCCCGTCGATCTGTCGTTCCATCAGCCGTTGAAACAGGCGTGGGGACAGGCTGTTTACCCACCACGCAGCGCGCGCGATGCGGCCGACCGGGATCATCGGGCGGGACTTGCGCAATCCGGCCAGGATTTTGGCTGCTGCGTCCTCGGGCGTCATGTAATCCATACCGTCGGTAGCAGACCCGGGTCGTGCCGTTCCGTCCTGTTGCCGCTGATCATTGCCAATATTTGTCGCCACAAAAGATGGGGCGGCAATCAGGGTGTGCACGCCGTGTTCCTTTTCCTCGGATCTCAGCGATTTGAAAAACCCTTCGAGCGCATGCTTCGAGGCGGCATAGGCGGTTCGGTGATAGAGAGGCGAGAACCCGGCCACGGAAGAGATTGCCAGATGTGTGCCCTTGGCCGCCCGCACTGGTGCCAGCAGGTGGCGCGCCATGGCGACCGCGGCGAAATAGTTGATCTCGAACACTTTGCGATGGCTGACGTCATCCGTGGCGTCAAAGGCTCCGATCTGGGTGATACCCGCGTTGTAGATGGCCAGGTCAATCCGGGGAAACCGCTCGGCGATTTGCGCCATGGTGTCGCCAAGTTGCTCAGGATCGGTCAAATCGCATTGCATCGGGATCTGGGTTTCGCTCGCCTCAAGCCCTGAGATGTCGAGATCGACAAGTACGGTTTGCCAGCCATCGGCTTGCAGGGCCGTCGACAGCGCGCGCCCCAGACCGCCCGCACCACCAGAAATCACTGCTGTTTTCATTTGATGGCCTGCTTTCTCCAGAACTCGAACACTTCGGCGCTAGTCTTCTCGGGGGTATAGCCAAAGTCTGACTTCAGCGCGTCATTGGCCAGAACCGGGCGGTATTGCAGGAACCGCACCTGCTCGGGTCCGTATTGGGACAGGCCCAAGGGGCGCGCCACGGCCAACGCGGCCTTGAGCGCCCAGGCAGGCAGGCGCAGCACTGGTTTACCCAAGGCGCGTGCCAGATCCGTGACCCCCATCGCCCCGTCACCGGCCACGTTGTAGATGCCGGTTGGCCCATCGGTCGCGGCACGCGCGATGATGCGGACCAGATCGCGGGTCCAGATGAACACAAAAGGGCTTTCACTGCCCTGGATCGCCAACAGCCGGGGTTTGTGAAACAGCGCCGTGATCTGATTTTCTGTTCCCGCGCCCAGAACCGTACCCACGCGCAGAATGACTTGCTCAAGCTGTGGCGCAGTTTCCCGGGCTTCTGCCAGCATCTCTTCGACCTGACGCTTGTGATCGGAATAGGGAAACTCGGGGTTGCCGCGGACAGGGTCGCTTTCCTGCAAGGGCACCGGGTTGTCGGCGTGATAGCCATAGGCCGCGCCCGAAGACGTCACCACCAGCCGCTGCACGCCATGTTTGATGCAAGCGTCCAGCACGTTCCGCGTGCCAGTCACATCAACACTGTAGGCAAATTCGCGCCCAGTACCCTTGGGTGGCGTCACGATCGAGGCGAGATGCACCACCACGTCCGGCTGCACCTTGGCAATCACCCGCTCGGGGTCGCCGCCAGTCACGTCCATGCGGGCAAAACTGACGCCCTCTGGCAGCGGATCAGGTGGCGCCAGATCGGTGGCAAAAAGCTGATGATCCCGGATCTCGGTTACCAGGGCTCGGCCAACCATACCGGCTGCACCAGTGACAAGGATGCGGGTCATCGTTCCGCCTCGGTCCGGGACATGAGGGCGGCCAGACCCAGCCCGGTGATCGCGTGCCAGATACCCCAGAACGCGGCGACGACGGCCATGCCGCCAAGCCCGTTGAAAAAGGCAAAGATCAGGACCAGGCCAAGGCCCGAGTTCTGAATACCGGTTTCAATGGTTACGGCGCGGCGATTGAAAGGGGACAGGCGCGCCAGAGTGGCCACGGCATACCCGCCCCCCAGAGCCAGGGCATTGTGCACGATGACAAGCCCGGCCACTGCTCCGGCAAAGGCCAGAAAGAATCCCCAGTTGGCCGCCAGAGCAAGAACGATGAACGCGATGAAAATCCCCATGGACAGATACTGCAACGGTCTGCGCAGCCGAGCCGTCAGGGATGGGCGGTGCAAATTCAGCTGAATGCCCAAGACCAGCGGCAGGATCAGCATCAACCCCACTGTGATCGCGATCTGAACCGGATCAATTTGGGTTTCCTGCAGGATCGCCCGCGTCGGTTCATAAAGCCCACCCCACAGTGCGATGTTGATCGGGGTCAGCACGATTGCACCGACGGTGGCAAAGGCCGTCATCGACACCGACAGCGCCGCATTGCCGCCCGCCCGATGGGTGATGAAGTTCGAGATGTTACCCCCGGGACAGGCCGCCACAAGGATCAGCCCCAAAGCAATCGACGGGCGCGGATCTGTCAGCACCACCAGACCAAAGGTCAGGACGGGCAGTACGATGAACTGCGAGCAGAGCCCCACCAGAAGCGGTTTGGGGGATCTGCGCAGTCGGCTGAAATCGTTGGGTTTCAGATCAATGGCAATCGAAAACATGACCACCGCCAAGATCGCATTCAACAAGGTCAGCGAGCCGGGCGAGAAATTCAGGGTGACGTCATCGATGCCCGTCATGCCTGTGCCCCTTTGCTGAGCTTGGCGATCCATCCGGTGACAGCGTTGCGATAGGTGGCTTTGTCCACGTAATAGGCCATCCGCGCGAGCTTGAGATAGTTCATGCCGCCCGTGGCACGCTCGAACCCGTTTGCTTTCTCGGATTTCAGCGATCCGGCCACCGGGCAGCCTGATTGCAGCCCCTTGATGTAACGCACGATCATTTCCGCCTGTTCATGGCGACCCTGCCAGCCCAGACCGCTGGCCTCGACCATGCCCAGTACGAACAGGTCATCGCGCTCGGGGTGCATCGCGTTCAGATACAGATGCGGGGCATCTCCCTGCCAATTCAGCAACTCGCGATCGATGAACGGATAGTGCAGCTTGTACCCGGTGGCGGCTAGGATCATGTCGTAGTCATCGGACGAGCCATCACGGAAGTGCACGGTCTTGCCGTCCATCCGCTCGATATCTGCCCGAATGCGCAGATCGCCGTGGCCTGCGTGGTACAGCACCAGCGAGTTCACCACCGGGTGGCTTTCGTAGAGTTGATAGTCGGGCTTGGGGAAGCCGTATTTCTGCGGGTCGCCCACGAACCATTTCAGGATCATGCCGTCGATACGGCGTTTCAGCCACATGGGCAGCTTGATCAGCCCGCCCATGGTGTCAGCGGGCTTTCCGAACACATACTTGGGTACGAAGTAGTACCCCCGCCGCATCGACAGATCGCAAAGCGTGGCGTGGTGGATCGCATCCACAGCGATATCACAGCCCGAGTTGCCCGCCCCCACAATCAGAACGCGCTTGCCGTCGAACTGGCTGGGGTGTCGATAGGCCGAGGAATGGATCAACTCGCCATCAAACTCACCGGGAAAGGTTGGCATGTTGGGCTCCGACAAGGTGCCGTTGGCGATCATGACGCCCGCAAACTCGGCCGTATGATCGCCATCGACGTCCCGCCAGGTGACGCGCCACCCGTCACCCGGTCCCCCCAGTGGCTCGGTTTTCAACACTTCTGCGTTGAAGGTGTAGTGATCGCGCAGGCCGAAATGATCGGCGAAGTCGCGGAAATAGTTGCGCAAATCGCGGTGCGACGGGTATTCGGCCACGCCCTCTTCCATCGGGAAATCCGTGAACTCGGTCATGGTCTTGGACGAGATCAGATGCGCCGTCTCGTACATGGTCGATTTCGGCCCATCTATGTCCCACAGACCACCAACGTCCGAATGCATCTCGAACCCGCGAAAGGGGATGCCTTGTTCCTTGAGCACCTTGGCCATGGCAAGGCCCATCGGGCCAGCCCCGATCAGGGCGTAAGCAGCGCGCGTTTCCGACATGGGACCTCCTCAAAATCTGAAGCTTAACTTGAACGATCGTTCAAAATAAGGCAATATGTTTTTGCAAGCAGGGGATTTGCATGGAAAAACAACGCAAAAGGGCGCCCTCGGCGCGGTCACTGCAAACCAAAGCGCGGATATTGGATGCGGCAGAGCAGGTTTTTGCGGCGCGGGGATTCGATGGCGCGTCGATCCGGGACATCGCGGCCGAGGCCGGGGTACAGGTGGGGCTGGTGCATCACCACGGCGGCGGCAAAGAAGAGCTGTTTCACCGGACTGTTGCGCGCCGCGCGGATGAGTTGTCACGGATCAGGCTCGAGGCGTTGGATACCGCACGGGCCCAGGGTGATCTGACCCTGCGCGTTGTTCTGGATTGTTTCATCCGACCCTATGTGACCCTGGCCCGGACGGGTGGGCCGCAGTGGATGGCCTATGGCCGCCTGGTCGCCCACGTCTCGGTCGATCCGCGATGGCGTGCGATTGCGGCAGAGTGTTTTGACCCCACCGCGGGGCAGTTCATTGATGAGATCGCGCGGCTCTACCCGCACGCTGACCGGCAGTCGATTGCTGCCGGTCAGGTCTATTCAGTCTCGGCGATGCTGGCGTTTCTGAATACCGGCTGGCGGATCGAGGCGCTCAGCCCCGGTGCGGCAGAGGCACGGGTTGATCAGTTGGTCGACTACTGTGCAGCGGGGATCGAGGTGATGGTGGAACAGGTTTAGCCTACTTATCCGCCAACTCTGCCTTTAACCGCTCATTTTCGGCCTTCAATTGCGCAATCTCCAACCCCAGCTGGTTCAGGTGCGGGCGCAACTCGGCCTCAGTATAGCGGGGCGTGATGTGGCGGGGACAATTCCAATCCAGCGCTTCAACCTTGATGATCGCGGCGCGTTCGGGTTGGGTTTCGGACCCTTCTATGAACAGGCTCGCCGCCGCCTGTTCGCCTTCGGTAAAGCTTACCCGGCCCAGGATCTTCAACCGGCGCTGGTTGGCGTAATCCATCAGGATCATCGCCACCCGGTCGTTGCCATCCAGGTTCCCGCGCGAGATGTATTGGCGGTTGCCGCTCAGATCCGCATAACCAAGTGTGCTTTCCCCCAGCACCTTGAGGAATCCCACAGGTCCGCCGCGAAACTGCACATAGGGCCAGCCGGTTTCGGACACGGTGGATTGATAGAACCCATCCCGCGCCTCGATGAATGCCTTTTCGGCCGGACCGATCAGGTGGCCGCTTTTGGGGCCTTCGGTCAGGAACTTTTCGTAACTGCGGGCCGAACCCATGCGTTCTTGATGGGCCAGTACGGCAGGGGTGAACATCAGTTTGTTAAAGGCGCGGGGCATGGTGATGTCTCCTAAAGGCCCAGATCGCTCAGGCCGGGGTGGTCGTCAGGGCGGCGGCCAACGGGCCAATGAAACAGGCGGTCTTCGTCGCGGATCGGCAAATCGTTGATCGAGGCATGACGATGCGCCATGCGCCCGTCGGCGGCGAACTCCCAGTTTTCATTGCCATAAGATCGCGTCCAATTGCCGTCCGCATCGCACCATTCATAGGCATAGCGTACTGCAATCCGATTGGCGTCAAAGGCCCAAAGCTCTTTGATCAGTCGATACTCCAGCTCTTTTTTCCATTTACGCGTCAGGAAGGCGTGGATCTGCGCGTGGCCCACCGGAAATTCATGTCGGTTCCGCCACTGGCTGTCCTCGGTATAGGCGGGCGTCACCAGGTCGGGATTTCGGCTGTTCCAGCCATCTTCGGCCAGGCGCACCTTTTGGATTGCGGTTTCGCGGTCAAACGGGGGGAGAGGGGGGCGGGTCATGGGGTGAACCTTTAGGTCAGCGTGGCCACCAGCAGCACAACGGCCAGCAGGGCAGGGTTGAATGGGTGGAGCTTTGCTTTCTTTGGGGAGGGCATGTCGGAACTCCTTTGGGCTGGATGATCGTTCTAGGGTGTACTGATCGGTAACTCTTGCCTCAATGTGTACAGATCGGTAAACTTTATTGCAAGGCGGATACGGTTTTGTGATCTGACGCCTGTTGGGGGACACGAAAGGGTGTGCAAACCGTCATCTGCGGCCCCCATCGTTGCAGCGGGACGCCCGGCGGACTATGTACTGATCAGTTCATGTCAAGGACGAGCCATGCGCCCGAACAAGAAAGACGAGTTGGTCTCCAAGGCTTTGGAGGTGTTTTACCGGGATGGGTTTCATGCCACCGGCATGGACAAGCTGGTGGTGGAAACCGGTGTCTCCAAGACGTCGATGTACAAGCATTTCCGCACCAAGGACGACCTGATCCTGGCCGCGCTGGAGCTGCGCGACCGGAATTTTCGCGAATGGTTTCTGAACCGTGTGTCCGAGATGGCGGACACGCCCGCAGGGCAGTTGATCGCGGGCTTTGATGCGCTGGCCGAATGGTTTGAAGAGGACAACTATCGCGGTTGCATGTTCATCAAGGCCTGTTCCGAGTTTCAAGAAGCCGATCATCCGATCCATCAGCAGGCCGCGCGCCACAAGCAGATCCTATTGGAGCATTTGACGGGGCTGGCGCGCGCGGCAGGGGCCAAAGATCCCGACTGTCTGGGCAGTCAGATGTTGCTGCTGAAAGAGGGGGCCATCGTGTCGTCGGTCTTGATCAACAACGGCGAACCCGCGCGCGACGCCAAGGCCGCAGCGCGGGTGCTGTTGCAGACTGCATTGGAAACCCAGGCCGCCTGATCGGCGGCCCGGCTCACTCATTTAGGCGAACAGTTTCTGGTCCGAGGCGTGCTGTTTCAGGATCGCGGGCGGGTCGAAGCGATCACCGTATTTTGCGGACAATTCCTCGCAGCGGGCCACGAACCGGTCCAGCCCATAGGTGTTCACGAACTGGATGTAGCCGCCCGTATGGACCGGCGCACCGATGCCCAGGATCGAGCCGACATTGCCATCCGCGACCGAACGCAAGACGCCCTCTTCGAGACAGCGCAGGGTTTCCAGAACGGCGCGGAACAGGATGCGGTCCTGGATGTCCTGATCGGGCAGGTCCGTGCCTTCTTTGCGCCAGGCCGCCAGACCGGGCCAGATGACCTTGCCGTCGGACGTGTAGTCATAAAACCCTTTGCCGGTTGCGCGACCATGGCGGTCGTGCTGGCTGACCAGTTCTGACACCATGTTGCGGGCCTCGGGCGTGGGTTCTTCGGCGGGGTTTTGCAGCCCCATGTCGACCTGGGTGTTGTAGATGTCGTTGATCAGTTTCAACTGCACTTCATCAAGCAGCGAAAGCATCCCCGTGGGCATGCCAATCAGACGCGACAGGTTGTCGACGCGCACTGGGTCCTGCCCTTCGGCCACCAGTTGCACCGCTTCCAGGATCTTGGTGCCGATGGTGCGCGAGGTGTAGAAGCCGGTCTTGTCGCCCACGATGATCGGTGTTTTCTTGATCTGGCGGGCAAAGTCAAAGGCCCGCGCCAGCGTCTCGTCCGAGGTTTGATCGCCTGCGATGATTTCCAAGAGCGGCATCTTGTCGACGGGTGAGAAGAAATGCAGACCCACGAAATTCTCGGGCTTTTTCGACGCGCTCGCCAGACGGGTGATCGGCAGGGTCGAGGTGTTGGACCCCCAGAAACCGCCCTCAGCCAGCAACTCTTCATGCTCGGCCAGAACCGTGTTCTTGACGTCGATCTTTTCGAACACCGCCTCGATGATCAGATCGCAGCCCTTCACGTCATCGGTCTTGTCCGTCGGGGTGATCAGCGCCAACACCGCATCGCGCTGCTCGGTTGTCATGCGGCCCCGTTCGACGCGCTTGTTCAGCAGTGTCTCGGTATAGGCTTTGCCGCGCTCAGCCGCTTCCATGCTCATGTCTTTCAGGACAACGGGAATACCCGCCATGGCCGCCGAATAGGTGATGCCCTGACCCATCATGCCGGCCCCCAGAATGCCCAGGCGTTCCACTTTCGAACGGGGCACGTCCTTGGGGCGAGATGCACCGCCGTTCACCTTGTTCATGCCAAAAAACAGCGTCTCGATCATGTTTTTGGTGGGGGCCAGCGGTGTCAGCGAGGCGAAGCGGCGGCTTTCATAGCGCTGTGCGGTGTCGAAATCGACCTTGCCTGCGGCCTCGGTCATGATGTCGAGGATGCGCACGGGCGCGGGCATCAAGCCACGGGTCTTTTTGAACAGCATCGCCGTGGCCCCGGCAATGCGCGGCGCGTTTTTGGGCGAGGTCGAAGGGCCGCCCGGGATCTTGTAGCCCTTGGTGTCCCAGGGCTGTGTCACCGCCGACGCATCGCCTTGCACCGACAGGATGTGCTCCTTAGCGCGGGCCAGCAGTTGGTCTGGGGCCACGACCTCATGAATGAGACCCGCCTTGAGCGCCTTTTGCGGGTTGAGCTGGCGCCCCTCCAGCAGGAAAGGCATCGCACCCTCAAGACCCAGCAGATAGGTCAGGCGCACCACGCCGCCGCCACCGGGCAACAGGCCAAGCGTGACCTCGGGCAGGCCGATCTTGGTCTTGGGGTTGTCGGCGGCGATGCGGTGGTTACAGGCGAGACAGATCTCGTACCCGCCGCCCAAGGCCGCCCCGTTGATGGCAGCGACCATGGGGACGGGGAGTTTCTCCATCCGGCGCATGACGGCCTTGGTGGCCTCGACCTGTTCAAAGAGGTCGCCCACGGTGTCGGGTGTGATGCTCTTGAGCATGTTCAGATCGCCACCAGCAAAGAAGGTGTCCTTGGCCGATGTCCAGATCACACCTTTGAGGTCATCCTCGGCCTCGATCTGATCCATCGCGCCTTTGAAGAGGGGCCAGAACTGATCGTTCATCGCGTTGACGGGGCCATCCATATCCATGGTGATGGTGACGATGCCGTCTGCGTCCTTTTCGTATGCAAATGCCATATGTCCGGTCCTTCCTTACACGCGCTCGATCAGGGTCGAGATGCCCATGCCGCCACCGACGCAGAGCGAGATCATGGCGCGTTTGGCGCCGCGGCGTTCCAGTTCGTCCAGCATGGTTGAAACCAGCATGCCGCCGGTGGCCCCCAGCGGGTGGCCCATGGCGATGGAGCCGCCGTTGACGTTGGTGATCTCGTGGTCGATGCCCAGATCTTTCATATAGCGCATGGCGACCGAAGCGAAGGCCTCGTTAATCTCCCAAAGGTCGATGTCGTCGACGGTCAGGCCTGCACGGTCGAGGCACTTTTGTGCCGCCGGGCCGGGGCCTGCCAGCATGATCACGGGATCGGTCGAGATGACGGTGGCCGAGACAACGCGGCCGCGCGGCTCGAGCCCCAGATCCTTGCCGGCCTGTTCCGAACCGATCAGGACGGCCGAAGAGCCGTCAACAATGCCCGAGCTGTTGCCTGGCGTGTGGACGTGGTTGATGCGGCTGACCTGCGGGTACTTCGACAGCGCCATGTCATCGAAACCATAGCTGCCCATGCCTGCAAATGACGGGTTCAGCGCGCCGAGTTTCTGCATGTCGGTACCGGGTTTGATGAAATCGTCTCGCTCCAGAATGGTCAGCCCGCCTTCGTCCTTGACCGGAACCACGGATTTGTCGAACCAGCCGCTGTCACGGGCATGGGCGGCGCGACGTTGGCTTTCCATGGCATAGGCGTCGACATCCTCGCGGCTATAGCCGTCGATTGTGGCGATCAGGTCGGCCCCGATCCCTTGGGGCACGCCCAATTGGTCGTGGATGATGTCGGGATCGCCGAACATGGCACCCCCGTTCGAGCCCATGGGCACGCGGCTCATGGATTCGATGCCGCCGGCGACCACCAGATCCTCTTGGTCCGAGCCCACCTTGGCAGCGGCCATGTTTACCGCCTCCAAACCGGAGGCGCAGAAGCGGTCGAGCTGGACGCCCGCCACGGATTCGTCCCACTGTGCGGTTTGCACGGCGCCTTTGGCCACGCAGGAGCCCTGATCGCCTACGGGTGTCACGCAGCCCAAGATCACGTCACCCACCTGGCTGGTGTCCAGATCGTGGCGGCTTTGCATTTCGCGCAAAAGGCCTGCGGCCAGTTGGACGGGTTTGACCTCATGCAGGGTTCCGCTGGATTTGCCGCGCGAGCGGGGGGTGCGCAGGGCGTCGTAGATATAGGCAGCAGTTGCCATCTGTGATCTCCTATCTGGGTTTGGAACGTAGCGTGACAGGCGCCGCCCAAGGCGGCAATGATCTGGATGTGCAGAAAAATTGACATTATCTAACAAGTCATGGCCAATCGCATTCCAGCTGCCTTTGCATCAAACATGCTCGACGGGGCCCGGCGTCGGGGGTTGGAGCCTGCCGCCATCCTGTCGCGCGCCGGGCTTGGCACCCGGGTGGCTCCGCTGACGCCGCCTGATTTCGTGCGTCTTGTGCGCACGGTGACCTTGTCGTTGGATGACGAGTTGGGTGGTTTGCAGGAGCGACCACAGCGGATTGGCGTGACAGCCATGATGGCGGCGCATCTGAGCCACGCCGCGACCCTGGGGGATGCCTATGCGCGGGCCATCCAGTTCATGGATCTGATGGACAATTCCTTTCGCTATGAGTTTCGCGTGGAGCGTGGCGACGCCATACTAGAGATGCGGCGCATTCCGGGTCGTTTGGTATTGAACGCCTTGGCCGTCGAGATGATCCTGGTGTTGGTTCATCGCATGCTTGTTTGGCTGGCAGGCAACAAGGGCGCCATCAATCGAGCCTGGTTTGATTATCCTCCCCCTGACCATGTCGCCGCTTATCGTGCGATGTTTCTGCGGGCGCCGGTTCAATTCAACCTAAGCAGCAGCGGGTTGGCCGTGCCTGTGAGCCTGATGAAATTGCCGTTGATCCGCACCGAGGCGCAGGCGATCGCCTATGCGCGGCGCACGCCGCTTGACGCCTTTCTGCCCATGACCGGGACGGCTGGTTTGGCGCTTGAGGTATCGGTTACAGTTGACGGCATATTGGCGGCCGAGGGACGGTTGGCGGATATGGAAGAGGTCTCGCGTGCCTTGAACATCCCCAGCTACACGTTGCGGCGCAGGCTCAAGCGCGATGGGGCGGACTATTCCGACATTCGCAAACAGGTGCGGCGGGACATGGCGGTGCGTCTGCTCACCACCACCGAAGCATCGGTCGAGGACATTGCCAACAAGATCGGATTTAGTGAAGCCAGCGCCTTTGTCCGGGCCTTTCGGTCCTGGACCGGGGTGACGCCAAAGGCCTATCGGTCATCTGATCCGGTTGGATAGTTTTGTTCGATTTCAGGGATTTGAAGATTTTCTGAATTTTCCTTTGAATAAAGTTGGGACCTGGCGCGTTTTCAAATCAGAGCGCGACCTGCGCCGGACACATTCGGAGGAAACGTCCCGTGAAACACCTGACCCGCCTCGCCACTGCGGCGACCCTGATGACAACCCTGGCCACTTTTGCCCATGCGGGTGGTCATGCCAATTGGGCCTCGGTCCCGGATCAGTCCAGCGTGGGGTTCGGCTCGATCAAGAAGGACACCGTGGGCGAGGTACACCATTTCGAAGACGTCAGCGGCACCGTCAGCGAGGCGGGGGAGTTGGCGGTTTCGATCAACCTTGGTTCGGTCGAGACCTACATCGACATCCGCAACGAACGGATGATCGAGCATGTGTTCCAGGCCGCTGACGCCAAAGCCACGCTGGCGGGCGAAGTGGACATGGATGAACTCAACGACTTGGCCGTAGGCGAAACCACCCTGACCGACTTCGAGGGGGTGTTGTCACTGGGCGGTCTGGACGCGGACATCGAGGCCGAATTGCTGGTGGCACGCCTGACCGAGGATCGCGTTCTGGTGACGACCGCCAACATGATCATGCTGTCGACCGCCGATCTGGGCATAGATGCGGGCATCGACACACTGATGCAACTGGCCAAGCTGCCGGGCATCACGCGGGTGACCCCGGTCACCGTGCGCATGGTGTTTGAAAAGTAACGTTTCGGGTGAGTAACGAGTGTTTGTTTTGTGTGCGAGCGGTGACACGCGTTATGCGTGTCGCCGTGCCGCACTCCAGCAAATGAGCCAGACAAGGGGCAAGGGCATGAAACGATTGATCATTGGGGCGGCGCTGGTACTGGGCGTCCTGAACACGGGGGCCTGGGCCGAAGGCGATGCCAAGGCGGGCAAGAAAGTGTTCAAGAAATGCAAGGCCTGCCACACGGTCAAAGAAGGCAAGAACAAGGTGGGTCCGACGCTCTATGGGATCGTGGATGCACCAGCAGGGCAGGTCGAAGGGTTCAAGTATTCGCCCGCACTGCTCGAGTCGGGGCTGACCTGGGATGCCGAAACGCTCAAGGCGTTTCTGACCAAACCCAAGGAGCTGGTGCCGAGCAACAAGATGTCCTTTGCGGGGCTGAAAAAGGAACAGCAGATCGATGATCTGATCGCTTATCTGGTGGCAGAAAGCGAAGAGTAGCGGAGCAGGGTGAGGTATGAAGTTTTGGCGGCGGCAGACATCGCATGACATTGTGCGTAATGGAGTCGCGGCCATCTTTCCTCGCCTTTGGCGCTACAGCCTGACCTTGACCGGCAAACCCGAAGGGGCAGATGATTTGGCACAGGCCACCTGCCTGAGGGCGATCGAACAAGCAGACCGCTTTCAAGCAGACACGGATCTGGCCAAGTGGATGTTCCGCATTGCCCACAATCTGTGGGTCAGCGAACTGCGCAAAACTGCGGTGCGCGCAGGCGGTGGGTTAGTGGCGATTGAAGATGCAGATCTGATGGACCTCAAGCCCGGGCCCGAGGCGGCGGTGTTGAACCGCGAGGTCATGGTGGCCATCCTGCGCCTGCCCGAGGCACAACGTGCCACAGTGGTCCTCGTGTATGTCGAGGGCTATGCTTACCGAGAGGCGGCCGAGATCTTGGATATCCCCATCGGTACCGTCATGAGCCGTCTGGCCAGTGCAAGGGCCACGATCAGCCAGATATTCGAACACGAAAAAGGCACGCGCCATGGCAGATAGAACCTTCACCGATGAAGAGCTGGTCGCCTACCTGGACGGCGAAGACGCGCACGCGCCGGTGGCGGAAATCCGTGCGGCGTTGCAAGAGGATGCAGCGTTGCGGCAGCGGCTTGATGCGTTGGAGATCGACAAACAGGCCATCACTGATGGGTTCGCTGCCTTGCTGGCGCAGGACCGGCCTGCACCTGTCTTGCCGGAACCGGCTGTGTCCCGCGGTCACAGCTCGGCGTCCTTGGCGCTGGTGGCCAGCCTTGCCTTGGCGGTTGGATTGGGGGCCGGGGTTTATCTGAACCGCGCGGCACAACCCGGTTGGCTGGAGTATGTGGCGGCCTACCAGGCGCTCTATTCCACGCAAACGCTGTCGCACATCCAACAAGACGAGGCAGCTCAGCAGGTTGAGTTGGACCGGGTGGCCGCAGCCATCGGCAAGATGCTGACACCGGCAGAGCTCGATATGCTGCCGGGCGCCGAGTACAAGCGCGCACAGGTGCTGAGTTTCAACGGCAAGCCGCTGATCCAGCTGACGTTCCTGACCGAAGATGGCGATCCGCTAGCCTTGTGTATCATACGCTCAAGCAAGGGACGCGGCGCGCAGCCCGAGCTGTCGCAGATGGAAGGGATGAGCGCTGCTGTCTGGGGTCGTGACGGCTATGAATACCTGCTGATCGGCGGGCAGAATGACACCCAGATCGCGCGTTATGCCGAGGTTTTCTCGGAGGCCGAGATTTAGCGGCCTCCGTTTTGGGCCGGAATTATTGCCCAGCCAATCCCATCTGCCGCACTGCCAGATCGCGCATGATCTCTTCTGACCCGCCGCCGATGGCCATGACCTTGATCTCGCGCCAGACCCTTTCCACCGGATTGCCGGTCATGTAGCTGGCCCCGCCAAAGACCTGCATCGCCTCGGACGCCACAAACTCCAGCGATTTGGTCGCCTGCACCTTGGCTTTGGCCAGTTCGGCAATCGGCATCAGGCCCTGGTTGATCGCCCAGCAGATGCGCTCGATATAGGCCTCGTTCATGTCGATCTTGGCCGACATCTCGGCGAACTTGTGGGCGATGACCTGGTGTTCGATCAGTCGCTGGCCAAAGGTCTTCCGCTCGCGGGCCCAATCCAGCGCGCTTTCATAGCAGATCTTCATCATGCCCAAAGAGCCTGAGGCCAGCGAAAGCCGCTCGAAGTTGAAGTTGTTCATGATCGCGATGAAGCCTTTGTTTTCCGGTCCCAGCAGGGCGCTTTCGGGCAGTTCGCAATCGTCCATGTGCAGTGTCGCTTGCTGTGAGCAATGCCAGCCCATCTTGCCGCCAAGGGGCGTGCGGCTGAAACCGGGCGCGTCATGGGGCACCAGAAACAAAGAGATCCCCGCCAGCCCCGGCCCGCCGGTGCGCGCACCGATAACGAACCATTCGGCATCCATGCCGCCGGTGATATAGGTCTTTTCCCCGTTCAGAATCCACTTGTCGCCCTTGCGTTCGGCCTTGGTCGACAAATTCGCCACATCCGAACCGCCCCCCGGTTCGGTGATGCCCAGGGATGACATCATCCGCCCGCTCAGAATTTCCGGCAGCAGCTTTTTCTTGACCTCTTCGGGTGCGAATAATGCAATCGGCGCGATGGAGATCATTCGCCCGCCAACGGCAGCTGCCACGCCGGACGCGCCGCATCCAAAGAGCAACTCGTTGAAATCATGGCGCATAAAGGCGTCGTCAAACCCCAATCCGCCGTATGCCTCTTCGATCCCAAAACCATAAACGCCAAAGTCGCCGATTGCAGTATGCAACTCGGCGGGAACCGCGCGATCTGCTTCCCATTTCTCGATATTGGGCTTGATCTCGGCATCGACAAAGCGGGCAAAGTCCCGTCGCAGGGCCTCGCGTTCGGGTGTCATGAAAGGCGAGGGCAAGGTCATTGCTGTGTCTCCTGGTCGGGGGTGGGGCGTACGGAAAGCTGGCTTTCCATCATGCGGGCAAATCGGTCCATCATCCGGGTCAGATATTCGGGTGACGAGACGAATTTTTCATGCAGCAAAAGCCCGCGCAGAAAGTTTCGCGCGATGCTCCACAGCAGCTCCGTGTCTTCGCGCTCACCGCTGACGCTGGTGTAGGATTGCGCGATCAGGGCAAGGTTGGATTGGTCCCAGTCCAGCAGGCTGTCTTCGAGCAGTTGGTACAGTTCAGCATCGGTGCGGCAGGCCACCAGGATCTCGACAATCGCGCGGCCGCCGGACGAATTCACGATCCGGGTCCAGGATGTCATGATCAGGTCATAGACCGGCAGGACATCCAATGAATCGCCTCGTTCCACCGGACCTTGGGCGTTGCTCAGCAGTTGCATTGCCGTGGCCGCCACCAGCGCCTGTTTGGTGGGAAAGTGATGCGTGATCGCTCCACGTGATACATTGGCCTTGGCCTGTATCTTGGCAAATGTGGTCTCGGCATAGCCCAACCGATCCAGGCAATCGATGGCGGCGCGGCAGATCTTGGTCCGCATCGCTTGCGAGCGCTGGTCTTGCAGCGAGATTTTGGGGGATGCTGTGTCAGTCATGTTCCGTGGCGTCGGTTTGTCAGATCACCGTTGACCGGTGGGGTTGAGCAGGACCATAAAAACAGAACGGACGGTCTGTAAACTGGATTTCGCCGCCCGAAGGGAGGGACGTAACGTGACAAAGCCACTGAAGATTGGTGGGGCCAGCGGGTTCTGGGGAGAGGCCCAGCATGCGACGGCGCAATTGTTGCGCGTGCCCGATCTGGATGTTCTGGTCTACGACTACCTGGCCGAAGTGACCATGTCGATTATGGCCCGAGCCCGGTTGAAGGACCCGGACAAGGGCTATGCTGGCGACTTTGTTTCGGATGCAATGGGACGGAACCTGTCGGAGATTGCCGAGAAGGGGGTCAAGGTCCTGTCCAACGCGGGCGGGGTGAACCCGGTGGCCTGTGCTACGGCTTTGCGGGCGAAGATCGCCGAGGCCGGGCTGAGCCTGCGCGTGGCGGTGGTCGAAGGCGACGACCTGTTGCCGCGTGCCGCTGACTTTGCAGGCCAGACCGAGATGTTTTCCAGTGCGCCGATGCCGCCGGTGGACAAGATCGCCTCTATGAACGCCTACATCGGTGCGTCCCCAATCGTGGCCGCGCTGCAGGCGGGGGCGGATATCGTCATCACCGGGCGCTGTGTGGACAGTGCGCTGACGCTGGCCGCGTGTATGCACCACTATGGCTGGCAAGCGGGCGATCATGATCTGCTGGCAGCGGGTTCGCTGGCGGGGCATTTGCTGGAATGCGGACCGCAAGTCACGGGTGGCAACTTCACCGATTGGGAGCTGTCCGGTGACATCGCCAAGATCGGCTATCCTGTGGCGGAAATCGAAGCTGACGGCGCGATGATCCTGACCAAGCCCGAGGGCACCACCGGGTGCGTCACGCCGGCGACCTGTGCCGAGCAGATGCTTTATGAAATCGGCGACCCAAGCGCCTATCTGTTGCCGGATGTGGCCTGCGATTTTACCCAGGTCGTGATGCAGCAGGAGGGCCCGGACCGGGTTCGTGTGACCGGGACCAAGGGGCAGGCACCCACAGGGCAACTCAAGGTTTCGGCCACCTGGGCGGATGGGTTTCGCGCCGGTTTGACCTTTCTCGTCAATGGTCGCGATGCGCGCGCTAAAGCGCAGGCTTTTGCTCAGGCTGGGTTGGACCGCGCCCGCGCCGTGCTGAGCAAGATGAAAGCGCCCGACTACCGCGAGGTCTCGTTCGAGGCATTTGGCGGCAAGCCCGGAGAGGGCGATTATGAAGAGATTTCGTTCAAGGCCGCAGTGCATCACGACGATGCGCGCGCCGTTGGGCTGTTTTTGAAAGAGCTCACCGGGGCGGCTTTGGCGACACCGCCGGGCCTGCATATTTTCACTGCTGGCGGGCGTCCGCGTCCGTCGCCAGTGGTTGCCTTGTTCTCGTTTCTGGTTCCCGCAGCTGAGCTGAGCTATCGCATCTCGCTCGATGGCGAAGCTGTTGCGTATGAGACGCCCAATCTGCCACTGACCCACCTGCCTGATGCAAAGGTTGCTGCGCCACCAGCGCCCGATACCAGCGCAGAGATGACAGAACGGAGGCTCGAAGACCTTGCTTGGGCCAGGTCCGGCGACAAGGGGGACAAAGCCAACATAGGCGTAATTGCCCGGCACCCCGCATATCTGCCCTACATCTGGGCGGCGCTCAGCACGGATGTGATTGCAGCGCGTTTTGCGGACTATCTGAAAGGCGGCATCGATCGCTATCATCTGCCGGGCACGCATTCGATGAACATTCTGCTGCACGAGGTGCTGGGTGGTGGCGGCGTCGCCTCGCTGCGCAATGATGCGCAAGGCAAGAGTTATGCTCAAATCCTGCTCGCCACGCCGGTGCAAATTCCGGCGGGCCTGATCGTCAATTCAAATGAGGGAGGCATCTGATGGGTTTTGTCAGCCAGGTCGTTCGCGACTCGGAAAGCTATGCCAAGAACCGTGCCGACATGTTGGCGCTTGTCGACGAGATGCGCGCGCTCGAGGCGCGACCCGTGGCCCTGTCAGAGCAGCGCCGCGAACGGATGGAGGCGCGCGGTCAGATCACCCCGCGCGACCGTCTGGCACATCTGCTCGATCCCGGCATGCCGTTCCTGCAGATCCATGGGCTTGCGGGCTACTGCGTTGATCACAAGGACCCCGCGAAATCGGTGCCGGGTGCGTCGCTGATCGTCGGTATCGGCTTCATCTCGGGCGTGCGCTGCATGATCATTGTCGATGATGCAGGCATCAAGGCGGGGTCGATGGTCGAAATGACTGGCGCGGCTTTCCTGAGCGCGCAGGACATGGCGTTGAAGCAAAACCTGCCGTTTGTGCATCTGGTGGAAAGCGCAGGCGCCAACCTGATGGAATACAAGGTCGAGTTCTGGGCCAATGGCGGCAAGCTGTTCCGCAATCTGGCGCGGCACTCGGCGGCGGGGCTGCCAAATGTGGCGGTGCTGCATGGGCCATCCACGGCAGGTGGGGCCTATATGCCCGGGTTGGCCGATTATGTGGTTGGTGTGAAAAAGAACGGTATGGCCGCCTTGGCGGGTGCTGCGCTGACCCATGCCGCGACGGGGGAAAAGGCCAACGACCGTGATCTGGGTGGGTCAGAAATGCACGCGACCACATCCGGTCTGGTGGAGTATCTGGCCGAAGATGACGCGCACGGCGTGGCCATGGCCCGCGATGTGATGGCGCGGTTGGATTGGAACAAATCCTTGCCCCCACGGCGGACCAAAGACGTCCAGCCCCCGAAATACGACGCGGATGAGATCGCGGGCCTGGTGCCCACCGACTATCGCATTCCTTACGACGTGCGCGAGGTTGTGGCGCGGATCGTGGACGGGTCGGAGTTTGAGGATTTCAAACCCGGTTATGGCGCGGCTACGGTCTGTTTGCAGGCGGCGATCAACGGCATTTCCGTGGGCATCCTTGGCAACAACGGCCCCCTTGATCCGGCAGGCGCGAACAAGGCCAGCCAGTTCATCCAACTCTGTGGGCAAAGCGATACGCCGCTGATTTTCCTGAATAACATCACCGGGTTCATGGTTGGCACCCAGTCCGAACAGGGCGGCATGATCAAACATGGGGCCAAGATGATCCAGGCCGTCACCTCAGTCGATGTGCCCAAGATCACGCTTTATATCGGGGCCAGTTTTGGGGCCGGAAACTATGGCATGTGTGGTTATGCCTATGACCCCGATTTCCTCTTTGCCTGGCCCAATGCGGCCACCGGCGTGATGGGTGGCGAACAGGCGGCCGGGACGATGGAGATGGTAGCGCGGGCAGGGATGAAGCGTAAGGGCATCGAGCCGGATGAGGATAAGCTCAAGATGCAGACGGCTATGATTACCCAGCATTTCACCAGCCAGGAGGGGGCGTTCTATACTTCGGGCCGCTGTATTGATCATGGCGTGATCGACCCGCGCGACACACGGCGAGTATTGGGCTTCTGTCTGGAAACCTGCCTTGAGGGGCGCGCGCGCAAGGTCAAGCCGACCTCGTACGGCGTGCACAGGTTCTGATCATGCTGCCGAATTTTCAACATCTGGAATTGGAACAGGACGGCGCGTGGCTGACCGTCTGGTTCAACGAACCTGAAAAACGCAATCCGCTGACCAATGACCGCGTTGAGGCGCTGATTGAGCTGTGTTCCGCGCTGCAAACGGCCCCTGTTCGAGGCGTTACCTTCCGGGGGCGCGGGGGCATCTTTTGCGCCGGTGGTGACCTGAAATCCTTCAAAACAGTGTTTCAGGGTGGCGCAACAAAAGATGACGTCGTGGCGCTCAGTCTGCGCGCCGCCGATCTGTTTGATGCGGTGGCGGCGCTACCACAGTTCACCGTGATGGCGGTCGAGGGCGCGGTGATGGCGGGCGGTTTTGGTCTGGCCTGCATCGGCGACATGGTGATCGCGGCGGACGGCACGAAATTCAGCCTTTCCGAAACCCGCATCGGCCTGACGCCCGCACAGATTGCTCCTTTTGTAGTGGCCCGTTTGGGGATGCCTGCGGCGCGTCGGATGATGCTGACCGGGGCGATGTTGGACACCGAGGCCGCGCAGGCAGTTGGTTTGGTGGATCAGGTCACGGATGACATGGACGCCGCCCTGACAGAACAACGCAAAACGGTGTTGGCCGCCGCGCCACAGGCTCTGGCGACAATCAAACAGCAGTTGGCAGCGCTGCCGTTTCAGACCCGAGATGCGCAGCGCCAGATGGCGGCGGATAGATTCGCCGAGGCCATGCTCTCGGATGAGGCACGCGAAGGCATTTCTGCATTCTTCGACAAACGCAAACCAAATTGGGCAGGGGGATAACCCATGGCATTTGACACAATCCTTGTGGCCAACCGGGGCGAGATTGCCGTCCGTGTGATCCGCTCGGCGCAATCCCTCGGCCTGCGCGCGGTGGCGGTCTACACCACCGCCGACGCCAAGGCCCCGCATGTGACACTGGCGGATGAGGCTGTCTGGATTGGCGAGGGGCCGGTGGGCGACAGCTATCTGGTTGGCGACAAGATCCTCGAGGCCGGGCAGCAGACCGGGGCGGGCGCGATCCACCCCGGCTATGGCTTCTTGTCCGAAAACTCGGACTTTGCGCAGGCGGTTGAGGGGGCCGGGTTGACCTTCATCGGACCAGAGCCCAAGGCGATCCTGTCGATGGGCAACAAGGCCGAAGCCAAGCGCCTGATGATTGCGGCCGGTGTGCCCTGTGTTCCAGGCTATGAGGGTGAGGATCAGACTGATGCGGTTCTGATCGAGGCAGCAGGCAAGATCGGCTTTCCGATCATGGTTAAGGCCGCTGCCGGCGGTGGCGGACGCGGCATGCGGTTGGTGCATGACAGCGCCGATCTGGCCGAGGCGATAACGCTGGCCCGGTCCGAGGCAGAAAACGCCTTTGGCTCGGGCGAGTTAATCCTTGAAAAAGCCATCATCGAGCCGCGCCACGTGGAAATTCAGGTCTTTGCCGACACCCATGGCAATGTGATCCATCTGGGCGAGCGCGACTGTTCCGTGCAGCGCCGCCACCAGAAAGTAGTGGAAGAGGCGCCATGCCCGGTCATGACGCCCGAGCTGCGCGCCCGTATGGGGGCCGCAGCAGTTGATGCAGCGCGTGCCGTTGACTATCGCGGCGCGGGGACGGTGGAGTTTCTGCTGGATAGCTCGGGGGAGTTCTACTTTCTCGAGATGAACACCCGGCTACAGGTCGAACACCCGGTGACAGAGCTTGTCACGGGTCTTGATCTGGTGGCGATGCAGATCGCAGTGGCGCAGGGCGAACCCCTGCCGCTGACCCAGGACGATGTGTCCCTGACCGGCCACGCGATCGAGGTGCGTCTTTACGCCGAAGACCCCGCCAACGACTACCTGCCCGCAACTGGCCCCATCGACCTCTGGCAACCTGCCACCGGCCCCGGTGTGCGCGTCGATGCAGGCGTTGTGACGGGGCAAGAGATCTCGCCCTTCTATGATCCGATGCTGGCCAAGTTGATCGCATATGGCCCCACCCGCGAGGCGGCCAGAGCGCGGTTGATCAAGGCGGTAAAGGAGTCGGTCTTGCTGGGCACTGTCACCAACTCGGCCTTCCTGGCGGATGTCCTGGGACAAGACGCCTTTGCCAAGGGCGAGGCGACGACGGCCTTCCTGGACCAGGCTTATCCCGACGGCTTCCCAGCAACCGAAGCCAAGTCCGCCAATGTGGCCTTGGCCTTGGCCCTGCTGCTGGAGGCGGATCGGAACCGCAGCAAACAGGCGGCGGGCTATGTCTCGGAAGACCAGTTGGGTTGGTCCAGCGCGGCGCTGTTGCCGTTGCATGTGACCTTGGTGTTCGAAGAAGAGGAATTGATGCCACGCGCCCTGGCCAAGCCAGATGGCTGGACGGTCTGGGTTGGCGACGAGCAGTTCGACGTTTCCCTAACCGACCGTGAAAACGGGAAAATTCGCGCACGGATCAACGACCAGACCGTTGATGTTGTGGCTCATGTGACCCGAAACGCAGTGCAGATTGCCGTCGGGGCCGAGCGTCTAAGTTTCCGCCGACTGCGCCCGGGCGCTCAGGATGATGCCGCCGCTGCGGGCGGGCGCGTTACCGCCCCGATGCCGGGACTGGTGGTCGAGGTTCAGGCCGAACCGGGGATGACTGTCACCAAGGGCGACCGCTTGGCGGTTCTGGAAGCGATGAAAATGCAGCATCAGATCACCGCCGCCGTCGATGGCACGGTCGCTGCCGTTCACGTCAAGGCGGGGCAACAGCTGACCGAGGGCGACGTGATGATCGAGATTGAGGAGAGTGAGTAAATGAATTCAGATCTGTGCCGCCAGCTTGGCATCGAATTTCCCCTGTTTGCCTTCAGCCACTGCCGTGACGTTGTGGCGGCTGTCAGTCGAGCCGGGGGCATGGGCGTTTTTGGCGCTGTCATGTACACGCCCGAGCAATTGCGGACCGAGCTGGAATGGATCGACGCCCATTGTGATGGCAAACCCTATGGCGTCGACCTCATTGTTCCGACCTCGATCCAGAAGCAGGGTTCCGAGCCGTCAGATGAGGCCCTTTTGGGTGCCGTGCCTGCGGAACATGTGGAATTCGCCAATCAGGTGCTGAGCCAATATGGCGTTGCAGCAGACGATCTGGATGGTGCGCGCAAGGACCTGCTGCATTTCTCACACAACATGAACAGTGCGGGCGCGGAGGAGATGCTGGATGTCGCCTTTTCCTTCCCGATCAAGCTGATCGCAAATGCCCTGGGAACACCGCCGCAGATCATGATAGACCGCGCCCGTGAGGCAGGCGTGCCCGTTGCCGCCCTTGTTGGAGCCAAGAAACACGCCGAGCTGCAGGTGGCGGCAGGGGTGGACATCCTTGTGGCGGCAGGCGGCGAAGCGGGCGGTCATTGCGGAGAGATCTCAACCATGGTCCTGGTGCCCGAAGTGGTCTCGGTCGCCAAAGGCACACCGGTTCTGGCCGCGGGCGGCATCGTTACGGGCGCGCAGATGGCGGCGGCCATGGCGATGGGAGCAGCGGGTGCATGGTGTGGGTCGGTCTGGCTGACCACCGCCGAAGGCGAACCGCCGCAGCAGATCAAGGACAAGATGCTGGCGGCAACCTCATCTGACACGGTGCGGTCTCGGTCGCGCACGGGCAAAGGATCACGGCAGTTGAAATCTGCCTGGACCGACGCGTGGGAGGCAAAGGGGCCAACGCCGCTGCCGATGCCGCTGCAGTCGTTGGTGTCCGAGCCCGCATTGCGAAAGGTCGAAAAGCTGGCCCAATCCGGGCACGATGGCGCAGCAGAGCTGTCGACCTATTGGGTCGGTCAGGGTGTTGGGCTGATGAACCAGGCGACCTCCACTGCGGCGGTGGTACAGGATTTCAAAGAGGATTACCTGACAGCGGTGGAACGCTTGATGGCGACACTGGCGGAATAAGGGGGGAACAAATGGAACAGGCAACGGATTTTCTTGCCGAGAGCGAGGCGCTGAATGCTGCGTTTGACGGTGTCTCGGGCGACCAGTGGGGGACCGTGACACAGTTCAAAGGGTGGACCCTGAATGACGTGCTGGTGCATCTGCATTTCTGGAATCAGATGGCGGATTTGTCCCTGATGGACGAGGCGGCGTTTCAGGCGCGGTTGGCTGAGACCTTTGCCGGAATCGGAAAGAACGGGTTCCGGGCGACGGAAAACAGCATGATCACCCTGCGCGGAGAAGAGCTGCGCGCCGCTTGGCAGGAGCTCTACCGTGATATCGGTGCCCGGTGGGTCGATCTGGACCCCAAGCAGCGCGTGAAATGGGCGGGTCCGGATATGTCGGTGCGGTCTTCGATCACGGCACGCCAGATGGAGACCTGGGCCCACGGGCAAGAGGTGTTCGATGTTCTGGGATTACAACGGGATGAGAAGGACCGGGTCAAGAACATCGTTGTTTTGGGCGTGAACACCTTTGGCTGGGCGTACAAGGTCAATGGTCGGGACGTGCCTTCGGTCATGCCCAGGCTGGAGTTGACGGCCCCCTCCGGTGCGATCTGGGAATTCGGAGAACCGGGTGACAACAAGATCAGTGGATCCGCGGTCGAATTTGCACAGGTCTCGGCCCAGACCCGTAGTGTTGCCGACACTGATTTGCAGGTCCAGGGACCGGTCGCAACTGAATGGATGTCCATAGCCCAGTGTTTTGCAGGGGGCGCCGAGGCACCTCCGGCCAAAGGGGCTCGCCACCGCGCGACGTGATGCAGGGAGTGCTCCCGCCCGTCGTCGATGTTCCTGGCGAAACATCTCCTCCCGTTGGGCCAGGCTCAGATGGGCAAAGCCCATCTGAGCCTGGCCCCCGCCGTCCGCAGGACGCAAGGCCGACAGGCCGCGCAGGGATTGGGGCGGTAGGTTCCGTTATGATGCACTCGCGAACAGTGTCGCGAGGAAAAAAGGACGTTGCGTAGAAGCTTCAAGACGCGGCGTCACCCAGATTGGTTTGAATCAGTCCCGCAGGTAACCTGTTGGCAACTTGAGATTTAGGAGGACGCGCAGGATGACGCTCTTTACCCCGACGGCCGAATGGGTCACCGAAGAACACAAAATGTTTGCCGAGATGTCCGGTCGGTTCCTGGACGACGAACTTGTTCCGAACATCGAAACCTGGAACGGCAACGGCGTCGTTGATCGGGCCTTTTGGAACAAGGCGGGCGAAGCGGGTTTGATGGGCGGTACCATCGCCGAAGAATACGGCGGCGTTGGTGGCGGCATGGGATTTGACTCGGTCCTGATGTATGAACAAGCCGCCCGCGGGGACAGCGGCTGGGGCTATGGCATCCAATCCATCGTCATGCACTATATCGCGGGTTACGGCAGCGAGGAACAGAAGCAGAAATGGCTGCCCAAGCTGGTTTCGGGCGAAATGGTTGGCGCAATTGCCATGACCGAGCCGGGTACGGGATCCGATTTGCAGTCCGTGCGCACAACCGCCGAGAAGGATGGCAACCACTACAAGATAAACGGTTCCAAGATCTTCATCACCAACGGCCAGACAGCAGACCTGATAATCGTCGTGGCCAAAACCGACAAAACCCAAGGCGCCAGGGGTGTTTCCCTGATCGGGGTCGAGACAGAGGGAACCGACGGGTTCCGCCGCGGTCGCAACCTCAAGAAACTTGGAATGAAGGCCAACGACACGGCCGAGCTCTTCTTTGAAGACGTCAAGGTGCCGATGACCAACCTGATCGGTCCGGAAGAGGGGCAGGGCTTTTACCAACTGATGAAGCAGCTGCCTTGGGAACGCCTGACCATCGGGATCATGGCTCTGGGTGCCATTGATTTCGCCATTGCAGAGACGGTGAAATACACCCAGGAGCGCAAGGCCTTTGGTCAGCGCGTGATGGATTTCCAGAATACGCGTTTCAAGCTTGCGGAATGCAAGACCAAAGCCGAACTGTTGCGCAGCTTTGTGAGCGACTGCATCGCGCGCCTGGAACAGGGCAAGCTGGATGCGACCACCGCTTCGATGGTGAAGTACTGGGGTTCCGAAGTGCAGAACGAAGTGATGCACGAATGCCTTCAGCTTTTTGGCGGCTACGGCTTCATGATGGAGTATCCCATTGCCCGCCTCTATGCCGACGCTCGCGTACAGATGATCTATGGCGGCACCAATGAGGTGATGAAAGAACTCATCGCCCGCTCATTGGACGTCTGAGACGGGGGTTCTCCCGCCCGTCGTTGACGTTTCTGGCGAAACATCTCCTCCCGTTGGGCCGGGCAGGCTCGGGCAAAGCCCGAGCCTGCCCGGCCCCCCGCCGTCCGCAGGACGCAAGGCCGACAGGCCGTGCAGGTTGCAAGGTGACCTCAACCTTGTAACATCGCCCCCTCTGTTCTTTTTGATTTGAGGGGGTTCCATGCGCAAAGTTGCAGCGCTCATTTTCCCGGGTTTCGAATTGCTTGACGTCTTTGGACCGATGGAGATGTTTGGTTTGCTTCCCGAGAACTATGCTCTTGAATTGATTGCTGAAACCAGCGGCTCGGTGCCAAGCAATCAAGGCCTGTCGGCCCATGCCACTGCCACAACGGCGGACAACATGGACCATGACATCCTGTTTGTGCCCGGTGGTGCAGGCACGCGGCGTGCGGTTGAAAACGCAAAGCTGATCGCCTGGATCGCCAAAGCCTCCGAGCAGGCCGAGTTCACCCTAAGCGTCTGTACCGGCAGCGCATTGCTGGCCCGCGCAGGCATCCTGGACAATCGCAAGGCAACCACCAACAAGGCGGCCTTTGCCTGGGTGGCGTCTCAAGGTCCAAAGGTTGATTGGGTGCCCAAGGCGCGGTGGGTTGAGGATGGGAACATCCTCACGTCCTCGGGCGTTTCGGCCGGGATGGACATGGCGCTTGGTGCGATCCAACGCATGCACGGGCGCGACCGCGCGCTCGAGGTCGCCAAATGGTGTGAATACACGTGGCACGAGGATCGCGATCATGATCCATTTGCCGAAGTGCATGGTTTGGTTTGATCTGAGAGGAAGCAAAAAGATGTCCAACAAGGATCGCATACGCGCTTTGCTCAAGAGCATTGAGACCGGCGACCCCGAGCCGATCTCTGTCGTAAACGAGGCAAAGTACATCCAGCACAATCCGCAAACACACGAAGGCAGCGAAGGGCTGGCCGCCCTGTTCAAGCGGCTGTCCCAAACCAACCCCAAGGTCAATATCGTGCGCGCCTTTGAAGATGGTGATTTTGTTTTTGCCCATACCGAATATGACTTTTCGCGCCGTAACATCGGGTTCGAAGTGTTCCGTTTCGATCAGGGGCAGGCTGTTGAACATTGGGACAACATCCAACCCCGGCTTGGGCCTAACCTATCCGGCCATGACATGGTGGGTGGACCGACCGAGGCCCGGAATTTGGAGCAGACTGAGGACAACCGTTCAACCGTCCGCAATTTCGTCCAGACGGTTTTGATCGAGGGGCAGGTGGTGCGTTTGGATGACTGGATCACCCAAGGCGCCTTTACCGAGCATAACCCGCATCTGACGGACGATGTGGCTGGTTTGGCACAGCACATTTCTGACAAGTCGGCAGTGGGCTATCGCCGCATGCATCGGATCCTCGCCGAGGGGGATTTTGTGCTCACTGTCTGTGAGGGGAGCCGAAACGGAGAACACAGCGCCCTTTATGACCTGTTTCGTCTGTCAGAGGGGCGCATCGTCGAGCATTGGGACACGGTTGAAAAGGTGGCCCCCGCGTCCGAATGGAAGAACGACAACGGCAAGTTTTGATGCCTGCTACTTGCTCGGTGCGGCCAGCTGATCTTGCAACCAATCGCGAAAGGCCTGCAACGGTGCTGAGGCTGTCGTCCCTTGCGGCCAGACCAGATAGTAGCGTCCAAGGCTGACCGAGGGGCCATCCCAGGCACAGACCAATCGCCCATCCAACACATCCTGCGCCACCAAGAAGCTGGGCAGCAAGGCAACCCCAAGCCCATGAACCGCGGCCTGTATCATCGTCGAAAACTGATCAAACAACATGCCGTGCACACCAAATGCCTCGACCCCTTGGGCCGCGAACCATTGCTCCCAAGCGTCCGGTCGCGTGTCGAGGTGCAAGAGCGAGGCCGATAAAAGCCATTCGGGCGTTCCGTCGGACTGTTCCATCAAGGCTGGCGCGCAGACGGGGATCACCTCTTCGCGCATGAGCTCCAGATAGTTCACCCCGGCCCAATCCTGCGCGCCAAAGTGGATGGCGGCATCAAACCCTTCGGTGCTGAAATCAAACGGGCGCAAGCGGGTGTTCAGGTTCAAGGTCACGCCCGGGTTCTTGCGGGCAAAATCCTGCAACCGTGGCGCCAACCAGTGCATACCAAAGGCGGGCAGGATGGCCAGCTGCAGCGAGCCGCCCTGTGGGTTGGCCTTGAGTTTGAGCGAGGCCTGGGCCAGTTGCTGCAAAAGGGTTCTTGCGGTTTCCACATACTCTTGCGCCGCCGGGGTCAGTTGCAAACGCATCTGCGACCGCTCGATCAGGGCGACGCCCAATTGCTCTTCCAACGTCTTCAATTGTCGACTGACAGCGCTTTGGGTCAAGGACAACTCGCCCGCAGCAGCGGACGCGCTGCCTAGCCTGTCGACGGCTTCCAGCGCCAGAAGGGAATTGATCGAAGGGAGAAAGCGCCGGGGTGCAATCATATGAGTTTTCCTCATGCCTTTTGGATTTATTATCACTCGCCCTTTCCCTGATCCAGAGCGATATAGGACCGGTACACCCCATCATGCGGGACGCCGCATGAGCATTTCGCACGCGCCCACCAAGCGTGTACCCTGAGGTCGGAACATCACCCCGCACCTTGCAAGAGAAGGCCAAAACATGGATCGCGCCCAGATCGTTCACGAAAACTTCCTGTCTCGCGTGGCCTCGGGCGACCTGCCCACAGGCGCGCCGCCATGTGAGGGGTTGAACAAGACGGACGCGGTGTCGCTCTACCATGCGCAGGTGCTTAGCCGGGCCTTGGATCGCACCAGTCGGGCGATGCAGAAGGCGGGGCAGGGGTTCTATACCATCGGCTCTTCGGGGCACGAGGGGATGGCGGCGGTGGCCCATGCACTGCGCCCTGATGACATCGCGTTCCTGCACTATCGCGATGCAGCGTTTCAGATTGCGCGCGCCGATCAGGTGCCGGGACAGCATATCGCCTGGGATATGTTGCTGAGTTTTGCCTGCTCGTCCGAGGATCCCACATCCGGAGGGCGGCACAAGGTGCTGGGTTCCAAGGCGCTGATGATCCCGCCGCAGACCTCGACCATCGCGAGCCACCTGCCCAAGGCGGTTGGCGCTGCCTATTCGCTGGGATCGGCCCGCCGCCACGCGCCCGAGCATCGCGAACTGCCCGAGGATGGGATTGCGGTTTGTACCTTTGGGGATGCCTCGGCCAACCATTCGACAGCCCAAGGCGCGATCAACACCGCGGGCTGGACCTCGATCCAGTCGGTGCCTTTGCCGTTGCTCATGGTCTGCGAGGACAACGGGATCGGCATTTCCACCAAGACCCCCAAGGGCTGGATCGAGATGTCGATGGAGCACCGTCCCGGCATCAAGTATTTCCGCGCCAACGGTCTGGATATCTTTGAAACCTTTGCCGTGGCGCAAGAGGCAGCCGATTATGTCCGCACCCGCCGTAAGCCTGCTTTTCTGCATCTCAGAACCGTGCGCCTTTACGGACATGCCGGGGCGGATGTGCCGACCACTTACCTCAGCAAGTCCGAGGTTGAGGCGGACGAGGCCAACGACCCGCTGCTGCATACCGTTCGTTTGCTGGATCAGGCAGGGGCGATGACGCCGGAACAGGCGCTGAAAGTTTACACCGACACCTGCGCCCGCACCGACCGGGTCGCGGCAGAGGCTGCAAAACGTCCGCATTTGAAGGACGCAAAGGCGGTGATGGCCAGCTTGATCCCGTCGAAACGTGATTGCAAACCCACCAACGGTCCAAGTGCCGATGAACGCGCCGCCATTTTTGGCTCGGACATGCGGGCGATGGATGATCCGCAACCGATGAGCCGCCTGATCAACTGGGCACTGACCGATCTGATGCTGGAGCATGGTGAGATCGTCATGATGGGCGAGGATGTGGGCCGCAAGGGCGGGGTCTATGGCGTCACCCAAAAGCTACAACAGCGGTTCGGGTCGGACCGGATGATCGACACGCTTTTGGATGAGCAATCCATTCTGGGGCTGGCGATTGGCATGGCGCACAACGGCTTTCTGCCGATGCCCGAGATCCAGTTCCTCGCTTATCTGCATAATGCCGAGGATCAGCTGCGCGGCGAGGCCGCGACGCTGCCGTTCTTTTCCAATGGCCAGTTCACCAATCCGATGATCGTGCGGATTGCGGGGCTTGGCTATCAAAAGGGCTTCGGCGGGCATTTCCACAACGACAATTCGCTGGCCGTGCTGCGCGACATTCCCGGTGTCATCATCGCATGCCCCTCCACCGGGGCGGATGCGGCGCAGATGATGCGTGAATGCGTGCGTCTGGCGCGCGAGGAACAGCGCGTGATCGTGTTCCTTGAACCCATCGCGCTCTACCCGATGCGCGACCTGAATGAGGCGCAAGATGGCGGCTGGATGACGACCTATCCTTCCCCCGATCAGCGGATCGGCTTGGGAGAGGTTGGGGTGCACGGCGAGGGCACCGACTTGGCCATCGTGACCTATGGCAATGGGCATTACCTGTCCAAACAGGCCCTGCCCGAGTTGCAGGCTACGGGGCTGAACACTCGGATCATCGACATGCGCTGGTTGGCACCGCTGCCGGAACAGGCTCTGCTGGAGGCCACAAAAGACTGCAAAAACGTGCTGATCGTCGACGAATGCCGCCGCACCGGCAGCCAATCCGAGGCGTTGATGACGTTGTTCACGGAACAGAGCGATCACCACATTGCACGCGTCGCGGCCGAGGACAGCTTTATCGCCACCGGACCGGCCTATGCTGCACCGTTGCCGTCGAAAGATGGGATCGTCGCCGCTGCACTTGTCCTGACAGGAGCATCCAAATGACCCGCACCGCCGTTGTGATCTGCCCCGGACGTGGGACCTATAACAAACCCGAACTGGGCTATCTGCACCGCCACCACGCGAACCAGACGGAGATGTTTCGCAGCTTTGACGAAATTCGCGCCGAGGCCGGTCAGAAACCTGTGACAGAGCTGGATGGTGCCAGTCGCTTCACCGTCAGCACCTATTCGCGCGGGGACGTCGCCTCGCCCCTAATCTACGCGGCCTCGCTCGCCGACGCGCGGGCGCTGGCCGAAGATATCGAGGTGGTCGCTGTGACCGGCAACTCGATGGGGTGGTACATCGCCTTGGCCGTAGCGGGCGCGCTGTCGCCGCAGGATGGCTTTCGCGTTGTGAACACCATGGGCACGCTTATGCAAGAGCAGCTGATCGGCGGGCAACTGGTCTATCCCTTTGTCGGCGACGATTGGGCGAATGATCCGGTCCACAAGGCCGGGCTGTTGGCCGATGTGTCCCGGATCAATGCTGCCCAAGACTGCGATCTGGCGCTGTCCATCGATCTGGGCGGCATGCTGGTGCTGGCCGGGAACGAGGCGGGGCTGAAGGCGTTTGAGGCAAGCCAGCCTGCCGTGCAAGAGCGGTTCCCCATGCGCCTGGCCAATCACGCGGCATTCCACACCGCGCTGCAGGCACCGGTCGCAGAGCAGGGACGGGCGCGACTGCCTGTCAGCCTCTTCAACCAGCCCGACCGCCCGATGATCGACGGGCGGGGCAAGATCTGGTGGCCGGGGGCCTGCGACCCGCAGGCGCTTTGGGACTACACTCTGGGTCATCAGGTGACTGAGGCCTATGATTTCACCCATGCGATCCAGACCGCCGCGCGCGAGTTCGCGCCGGATCTGTTCATCGTCACCGGCCCTGGCGCGACCCTGGGCGGCGCAATCGCGCAGTCTCTGACCTTGGCCAATTGGCGCGGATTGTCCGACAAGGCGCAGTTCCAGGCGCTGCAAGCCGAGGATCCATTCCTGATTTCCATGGGTCGCGATGATCAGCGCGCCCTTGTGACCCCCTGATATCTGAGTGTCTTAGAGGAGAGTTAAGACATGACCCACACCGATATTCTGACCGCTGCCGGATTGACCGAAACCGAACTGACGGGCGGAACCCTGTCCGTCACCACGCCAATCGACGGCAGCGAAATCGCACAGCTCAAGATGCACAGCGTGGCGGATGCTCAGGCTCAGATCGCTGCCGCCAATGATGCGTTCCAAGCCTGGCGCAGCGTGCCTGCACCCCGCCGGGGCGAGCTGGTCCGCCTGTTGGGCATCGAGCTGCGCGCGCAGAAAGAGGCGCTTGGCCGCCTGGTGACGTTGGAATGCGGCAAGATCTATCAAGAGGGTCTGGGCGAAGTGCAGGAGATGATCGATATCTGCGACTTTGCCGTCGGCCTGTCACGGCAGCTTTACGGTCTGACCATCGCGTCCGAGCGTCCAGGCCATTCGATGCGTGAGACTTGGCACCCTATGGGGGTCTGCGGCGTGATCACCGCCTTCAACTTTCCCGTGGCGCCCTGGTGCTGGAACGCGGCGCTTGCGCTGGTGTGTGGCGATCCGGTGATCTGGAAGCCCTCGGAAAAGACCCCGCTGACCGCGCTGGCAGTGCAAAAGATCTGCGACAAGGTGATGGTAGAGTTTGGCGAGGATGCCCCCAAAGGGCTGATCCAGACGTTGATTGGCGAACGAGACCTGGGCCAGACGCTGACCGCATCCAAAGACGTTGCGATTATCTCGGCCACGGGTTCGGTTCCCATGGGACGGGCCGTGGCGGGCGATGTGGCGGCGCGTCTGGGAAGGTCGATCCTGGAGTTGGGCGGCAACAACGCGATGATCGTGGCGCCTTCGGCGGATCTGGAAATGGCCCTACGCGCGATTGTGTTTTCCGCCGTTGGCACCGCGGGCCAACGCTGCACCACCCTGCGCCGCTTGATCGTGCATGAGGATGTCTATGATCAACTGATCCCGCGCCTGAAGGCCGCGTATGCCAGCCTGCCTATTGGTGATCCGCTGGATGAGGGTACATTGATCGGCCCGCTGATCGACACGGACGCCCTGACAGCGATGACCCGCGCGTTGGATCAGGCGCAGGCCGAAGGTGGCACGGTTCACGGCGGTGGTCAGGTGCTGACCGACAGCTACGGTGCCGCAGCCTATGTTGCGCCTGCGATTGTCGAGATGCCCGCGCAATCTGCGATTATGCATCACGAGACGTTTGCGCCGATCCTGTATGTCGTGAAATACAACGATCTGGATCAAGCGATCGCGATGCAGAACGCCGTGCCACAGGGCCTGTCTAGCTGCATTTTCTCCACCGATGTGCGCGAGACCGAGGCGTTCCTGTCAGCCACTGGCAGCGACTGTGGTATTGCCAACGTCAACATCGGACCCTCGGGTGCCGAAATCGGCGGTGCCTTTGGTGGTGAAAAAGAGACCGGTGGCGGTCGCGAGAGTGGATCGGACGCCTGGAAAGGGTATATGCGTCGTCAGACCAACACAGTGAACTACTCACGTGAGCTTCCTCTGGCGCAAGGGATCAAATTTGACATCTGAAAACACCCAAAACCTGTGGCACCAGACCTGCGCCGAGCAGGTCGCAGCCCCTGTTCTGTCCGGTGACGTGACCGTCGATCTTGTGGTGATCGGCGGTGGCTATACCGGGTGCTCGGCGGCGTTGCATGCGGCAGAGATGGGAGCTTCGGTCTGTTTGCTGGAAGCCGAAGAGATCGGTCATGGCGGTTCGGGCCGCAATGTTGGTCTTGCCAATGCGGGGCTCTGGCTGCCGCCTGCCGAGATCCGCAAACATCTGGGGGATGGGCCCGGTGACCGTCTGGTGAGCCTATTGGCCGACGCGCCGCGTTTGGTGTTTGAGCTGATCGCGCGTCACGGCATTGAATGCGAAGCAGTGCAGAACGGCACCTTGCATTGCGCCCATTCGCCTGCTGGGTTCAAGGATCTGCAGGTGCGCCACGCGCAGCTCAAGTCCTCGGGCGCGCCGGTCGACTTGTTGGATGCAGACGCGACCGCAGCGCGCACAGGTTCAAACACGTTTTACGGGGCGCTGTTTGATCCGCGCGCAGGCACGATCCAGCCCTTGGGCTATGCGCGCGGTCTTGCACGGGCTGCCGTGCAGGCACGGGCGCAAGTGTATCAAAACAGCCCGGCGCGTCGCATTCAGCATGACGGGGATGTGTGGCGCGTGGAAACGGCGGGGGGCACCGTGCGGGCAAAGGCACTGATCCAGGCGACCAATGCCTATCACCGCAATCTGGCCCCAAGCGCGCCTGAATATGTACCTGTGCATTACTTTCAATGCGCCACGGATCCTTTGCCCGAGGCGCTACGCGCCACCATTCTGCCTGGTGGCGAAGGGTGCTGGGACACGGGCCTTATCATGACGTCGTTCCGCATGGACCAAGCCGGGCGGCTGGTGATCGGGGCGATGGGGGATCTGGGGCATGCGGCCAGCGGCATTCACCGCGCATGGGTCAGGCGCAAACTGATCGAGCTTTATCCTGATCTGCGGGATGTGCCGCTGAGCCAAGGTTGGCACGGGCGTATCGCCATGACATCGGACCACATCCCTAAAATCACCGCGATCGGCCCCAACGCCTATGCCGTGCATGGCTACTCCGGGCGCGGGATCGGGCCGGGGACGGTCTTTGGCAAAGGTATGGCCGAGGCGCTGATTACAGGCGATGACGCGCGGCTGCCGATCCCGGCGATTGAGGCGCATCACGAACGGATGACGGGCGCCCGTCAGGTTTTCTTCGAGACGGGCGCCACTCTGACGCATCTGATCAAAGCGCGCTTTTAGACCGAGCGCGTGATGCCGCCGTCCACCCGGATGTTCTGCCCGGTGATGTATCCACCACCGTCAGAGGCGAGCATGGCCACGACCGAGGCGATCTCCTCATAGCTGCGCCCGTAGCGGCCCATCGGGATGCGGGCGCGAAACTCCTCTTTTTCCGGCAAGCTGTCGATAAAGCCGGGCAGAACGTTGTTCATGCGGATGTTTTCGGGTGCGTATTTGTCTGCGTAGAGCTTGGTAAAGGCTGCGAGACCGGCTCGAAACACGCCCGAGGTCGGGAACACCGGATCGGGCTCAAAGGCCGCAAAGGTCGAAATGTTGATGATTGATCCACCACCCTGGGCTTGCATGATCGGGGTCACAAGGCGGGTGGGGCGGACGGCGTTCATGAAATAGACGTCCATGCCCGTGTGCCAGTCTTCATCCGTCAGCTCCAGAACCGGCGCGCGGGGGCCGTGACCTGCGGAATTTACCAGCACATCAACGCGTCCCCAATGGGCCATCGCTGCATCAACCAGTTTCTGCAGATCGTCGTTGGATTGATTTGATCCGGTGACGCCGACGCCGCCCAATTCGGCGGCCAATGCCTCTCCCTTGCCGGAAGATGAGAGAATTCCCACCTTGAACCCATCTGCAGCCAAGCGCCGCGCGCTGTCGGCGCCCATGCCGCTGCCACCTGCGGTGACCAATGCAACTTTCTCTGTCATGCCAAATCTCCTTGTTTGATCCTAGGATGGGCATGGGCGTGGAATTTGACCAATGAGATTACTTGTCTCTATGCTGTAGAAAATCTACTGGATATGTCATGTCTAGATTGCCTCCTTTGAACGCCCTGCGGGCCTTTGATGCTGCTGGTCGGCATCTGAATTTTCGACTGGCCGCCGAGGAGTTAGGAGTAACTCAAGGCGCCGTGGCGCAGCAGGTAAGGGGGTTGGAGGCACGCCTTGGGGTGCAGTTATTCGATAGGGTGGCCCGCGGCTTGGAGCTGACACGAACAGGGCGCGCCTATCTGGCGCCCGTCAGTCGTGCCTTTGCGCTGTTGGAGGAAGCGACCGATGGCGTCGGGATGCAGTCGCGGCCCCTGACAATCAGTGTGACACCGTCGTTTGCGTCGAAATGGCTGGTGCCGCGTCTGGGGCGATTGACCGAAGCGCACCCCGATCTGGATGTGCGGGTGGACGCGCGCCCCGGCTTGGCCAATTTTCAGAGCGACGGGATTGATATCGCGGTCCGGCAGGGGACACCGCCCTTTGGTCCGGGGCTTGTGGCCGAGCCGCTTTTTCCGTCCTCATTCATTGCGGTCTGTAGCCCGAGGCTGAAGGATATTGTGGAACCCCGGGATCTGCAGCGGCATGTCCTGCTGCATGACAGCCACGGGCTTTGGCCGCTCTATCTGGAACAATTGGGGGTCAGCCCTGGACCCAAGGCGATCAGCTTCAACCAAACGAGCCTGGCCATTGATGCGGCGGTGGCAGGACAGGGGATCGCTCTGGCAAATGCGCCCCTGGTGGCGGATGAGATCGAACGCGGAGGGTTGCGGCAAGTGTTCGAGGTTGGGTTGAATGCAGATCCTGGCTTTTACGTCGTTGCCCCCCGCCACCCCCGCATTCCCGAGCCGGTCAGGCTGATGCGAGCGTGGTTGTTGGCCGAAGCAACAAGCGGGTGATCAGAAAAAAGGGAGCGCTCCCGCCCGCCGTCAATTTTTCTGATGAAAAATTTCCTCCCGTTGGGCCGGGCCTCGCTGCGCTCGGCGGTTGCGCCCTGGCCGCGACCATAGGTTTGCCGTTTCTGGCCAAATGGCGCGCCTAAGCGCAACCGCGCCGGGCTTTGCCCGGCGCTCGGCCCAAGGCCGTTGGCGGTGCCGACGCAGTCGGGATAGCCCGGGCGCGGGAGCACCCCCGAATGCGGGGTCAAACGCTGTCAAATTGCGCGCAAGCCCAGGATTTCGCGTGCCTCGGCAGGGGTTGCCACGGGGCGTTCGTATTGCTCGCAGAGGTTTGCTGCGCGGGCAATCAGTGCGGCGTTGGATGGGGCCAGGGTCTGGCGGTCCAAGCGCACGTTGTCTTCCAGCCCTGCGCGCGTGTGGCCGCCCGCGGCAATCGCCCACTCGTTCACCACAATCTGGTTGGGGCCAATGCCAGCGGCACACCACTCGGACTGTGGCGCGCGCTCCTGCATCATCTTGACGTAGAAATCGAACACCTCTCGGTCGGCAAACATGGCGTTCTTCACGCCCATCACGAACTGCACGTAGAGCTTGCCGTAAAGCCGACCTTCTTGGCTCATCTTGATGGCATGCAGGATGTGGCTCAGGTCAAAGGCTTCGATCTCAGGCGTGATCTCGTATTTGATCATCTCGGACGACAGCCAGTCGATCAGATCCGGTGCGTTCTCATACACCCGTGTTGGAAAATTGTTCGATCCCACTGAAAGCGAGGCCATGTCGGGACGCAGGGGCAGCATGCCACCGCGGTCCTTGCCGGCGCCAGATCGCCCACCGGTCGAGAACTGAATGATCACGCCGGGACAGTGTTTCTCCAACCCCTCTTTCAGCAATGCAAAGCGATCGGGGTCGGAGGTTGGTTTTTCATCGTCATTGCGCACGTGGGCATGAATGATCGAGGCGCCGGCCTCAACCGCCGCATGGCTGCTTTCGATCTGTTCGCTGACCGTCGTGGGCACTGCCGGGTTGTCGGCCTTGGTGGGCACCGAGCCGGTGATGGCGCAGCACAGGATGCAGGGTTTTGTCATCGGGGTAACCTCGGGGTTTCAGATGTCAAAGAATACGGTCTCATCTTCGCCCTGGATGCGAATGTCAAAGCGGTAGACAGGGGTGCCATCGCGCAGCGTGCGCGTCGCGATCAGGGTTTGGCGGCGGCGCTCCCACTCGATAGTGTTGATCACCGGGTCCGCGGCGTTGGCGCTTTCCTCGTCGTCGAAGTAGAGCCGGGTGTTGAGGCCCAGGTTGATACCACGCGCGACAATCCAGAGGTTGATGTGGGGGGCTTGGGTTGCCCCGTTTCGACCCGGTGTCGAACCGGGTTTGACAGTGTCGAAACCCCATTCGCCGGTTTCGAAATCGGTGATCACACGGCCCCAGCCGCGAAAGCCCTCTTCAACCTCGCCGGGCTGTTCGGGGTGGGCATGGATGCCGTCGGCGTTGGCTTGCCAGACCTCAAGCAGAACGTCCTTGATGGGCGAGCCGGTACCGTCGATCACCAACCCCTCCACCCGGATGCGCTCGCCCTTGGCATTGGGGCCAGCAATGTCGCGGCCAAGTTCTTGATTGTAGATCTGAAACCCTGCATCACCGGGCGCCAGGCCAATGTGCACGTATGGACCGGCTGTTTGCGAGGGCGTTTCCTTGAGGTACTCCAGACGCTGTTTCATCAGTTCCCCTCCAACCGGTTTTCGAACAGAGTCGAGCGTCGCCCGCGCAGCACGATGTCGAATTTGTAGGCGATCGTATCCAGAGGAATGGTCGCGTTCATGTCCAGCACCGCGATCAGTTGATCAATCGCCGCAGGATCCGGGATGGTGTTCACGATGGGGCATTTCGCAATCAGCGGGTCGCCCTCGAAATACAGCTGCGTGATCAGCCGCTGCGCAAAGCCCGAGCCGAAGATCGAGAAATGAATGTGCGCGGGCCGCCAGTCGTTTACCCAGTTTCGCCAGGGGTAAGCACCGGGTTTTACCGTGCGGAAATAGTAGTACCCATCCTCATCCGTCAACGTCCGACCACAGCCTCCGAAGTTCGGATCCAGCGCGCCCAGATAGGTGTCTTTCTTGTGCCGATATCTGCCGCTGGCATTGGCCTGCCAGATCTCGACCAGAGTATTGGGCACGGGCCGCGCGTTTTCATCCAGGACCCGCCCGTGCACGATGATCCGCTCGCCGATGGGGCTTTCACCCGCTGCCGCAAAATTCGACAGCAGGTCGTTGTCGATGGGGTCGATGTCGTTGTGTCCAAAGACCGGCCCCGTGATCTCACTGAGGGAATTTTCCAGGCTAATGGCGGCATATTGCGGCGACCGGGCCACGGATGTCTTGTAGTCGCGCGCATAGGCGGGCGGATGCCAGCGGCGGTCGCGCTGATAGAACTCGGCGGGTTTCTTCATGTCTCGGCTTCCATCTCGGCATAGGTGGCTTTGGCAAGTTTCAGGGCGTGATTGGCACGGGGGACCCCAGCGTAGATGGCGACATGCTGGAAGGCTTCGATCACGTCTTGCTTGCTGGCCCCGGTGCGGGCCGTGGCGCGGATGTGCATGGGGATCTCCTCAAAGTTGCCTGTGGCGGCCAACAAGGCCAGCGTCAGCATCGAGCGTTCGCGCAGCGAAATCCCGTCGCTGGCCCACACCGTGCCCCAGGCCCCCTCGGTGATCAGATCCTGAAACGGCGCGTCCAGATCGGTCTTGGCGGCCTCGGCCCGGTCCACATGTGCGTCGCCCAGAACCCTTCGGCGCACCTCCATCCCTGTGTCGCGACGGCTCATGCGGTGACCCCGCCCAGAACCTGCCCCTCGACTGTCACCCGGTGCATCAGACGGCGGGCGCCCTGATAGTCGGCGACGGCGTAATGCTGCACCAAACGATTGTCCCAGATTGCGACGCTACCGGGCTCCCATTGGAACCGGCAGGCAAAGGCGGGTTGGGTGCAGTAATCGTAGAGGTAATCGAGCAAGGGCTGCGATTCCGCCCGGCTCCACCCTTCGAAATGGGTGGTGAAGTCGCCGTTTACATAAAGCGCTTTTTGGCCTGTCTGCGGGTGGCGGATCACCACCGGATGCAACACAGGCTGACTGACACCATCGTCTGACAGCCGCTCATCCTGAATGCCGGTGCCAAAGGATGCATCCGAGTGCCAGGCGTTCAACCCCTCAAGCGTGACCTTCAGCCCGTCGGACAGGTGCTCGTAAGCGGCGGTTTGTGAGGCAAAAAGTGTATCACCGCCAAACGGGGGCAACTCGCGCGCCACCAGAATGGAACACATGGCGGGTGCCGGGTCATAGGAGTGATCGGTGTGCCAAGTGCCGCCGATGACCTGGGCGTGATGCGGTTCGGTGCGCACTTCGGCGATCTGGGGATGGGTGGCGACAGGTGTGAAAAACCGGTTCACGTCAATGGTGCCAAACCTCTCGGCAAGGGCAATGTGACCCTCGTGCGACAGGTCCTGGTCGCGAAAGAACACAACGCCATGGGCAAAGAGCGCATCGCGAACTGTGGCAAACCCGGCATCATCCAGAGCGTTGAGCGACAGGCCCGCAATCTCGGCCCCCACATGGCCCGCGATCGGCCGAACGGAAACTTCGGTCATTTCGATTCCTCCCCACCCCCGACTGTTCCCGAAATCCGCGCCGGGGTCGAGTCGGTCGGCCGGGGTTTGCGGTCCCTTGCGTGGCAAAACGGACCACGGTTGCCAATCGTTTCTCCCTTCGCTATGCAGCGCGCCGCCGGTCGCAGCCTACCCGGCTATCAAAACAAGGACTGAAAAATTGAAAACCATTGTCATCTGCTCGGGCGGGCTGGATTCCGTTTCGCTTGCGCATTCGATTGCTGCTGACGGCAATCTCTCTCGTCTCGTGTCCTTCGATTACGGCCAGCGCCACCGCAAAGAGCTGGACTATGCTGCCGCCTGCGCCATCCGGTTAGGCGTGCCGCATCACATCATCGATATGCGTACCATCGGGGCGGCCCTGACCGGATCGGCCCTGACCGACGACATCGACGTGCCAGACGGGCATTATGCCGAAGACACGATGAAGGTCACGGTCGTCCCGAACCGCAATGCCATCATGCTGACCATTGCCTATGGGATTGCCGCCGCCAACGGGGATGAGGCCGTGGCCACGGCGGTGCATGGGGGCGATCACTTCATCTATCCGGACTGCCGCCCGGCCTTTACCGAGGCCTTTGATACGATGCAGCGTGCTGCATTGGATGGCTATGCCGATGTCGCCTTGTCGACGCCCTTTGTGCATCGCTCCAAAGCGGACATCGTCACCGAAGGGGCGCGTGTGGGCACACCCTTTGCAGACACCTGGTCGTGCTACAAAGGGGGTGAGCATCACTGTGGTCGATGCGGCACCTGTGTCGAACGGCGCGAAGCCTTTGATCTGGCCGGTGTCACCGACCCGACGGTTTACGAAGACCCCGATTTCTGGCGCGCGGCTGTGGCCCAAAAGGAGGGCGTCTGATGTATCGTATCACCAAAGAGTTCGCCTTTTCCGCCTCGCATCGCCTGACCACGCTGGAAGACGGGCACCCCTGCACGCGGGTGCATGGGCACAACTATATCGTTGTGGTGGAATTGGCCTCGGCCACATTGGATGCGCATGGCTTTGTCCGCGAATACCGTGATCTGGATTTGTTGAAACAGTACATCGACCAGAATTTTGATCACCGTCATCTCAACGACGTTCTGGACATGCCCACCTCCGAAGTGATGGCGAAACACTTCTATGACTGGTGCAAGGCCCGCTGGGACGAGGTGTCATCGGTCAAGATATCGGAAACGCCCAAGATCTGGGCCGAGTACAGGCCATGACCCTGCGCATCGCCGAGATTTTCGGCCCCACGATCCAGGGCGAGGGTGCCCTGATCGGGGAACCCACGGTGTTCGTCCGCGCTGGCGGCTGCGACTACCGGTGCAGCTGGTGCGATTCAATGCATGCGGTGGATAGCGCCTATCGTCATGACTGGACGCCGCTGTCCGACAGCGACGTTTGGGATCGGGTGCGCGATCTGTCCGGGGGGCGTCCGCTGACGGTGTCGATCTCTGGCGGCAATCCGGCGATCCAGGATTTTTCCGGTGTGATCGCCCTTGGCAAGGCCGAGGGGTATCGCTTTGCTTGCGAAACCCAAGGGTCGATCGCCAAGCGATGGTTCGCCGAACTGGACACTCTGGTTCTGAGCCCCAAACCCCCATCCAGCGGTGAAACTGTGGATTGGGCGGCCTTTGAAAACTGCCTGGCCGCCGCCAAAGGGTGCCGTAACATCGTGTTGAAGATCGTGATCTTTGATGATGCGGACTACGCCTGGGCGCAGCATGTGGCCGACAACCACCCGGACCTGCCGCTCTATCTGCAGCCCGGTAACCCAGAGGTTGACCCCGACCAGCCCGTTGACTTGCAAGTCACGGCAGACCGGCTGTTGTGGTTGATCGAAAAAGTCACCGGTGACGGTTGGTTTACCCCCCGCGTGCTGCCGCAATTGCACGTGCTGGTTTGGGGCAACAAGCGCGGCGTCTGACCGCAACGATTGGAGAGAGCTGATGACTGACAGCATTTACAGCGACCTGAAACAACTTGGCGGCGCAACCGTGATGCCGACCAATCCTGACGAGGCGGAACTGGAGCGGGTGAAGAACCCTCAGGCGGATGTGCCCTATAACGTGCGCTTCACTGCGCCCGAGTTCACCTCGCTCTGCCCGATGACGGGGCAGCCGGACTTTGCCCATCTGGTCATTGACTATGTGCCTGGTGAATGGCTGGTGGAAAGCAAATCCCTCAAGCTTTTTCTGGGATCGTTCCGCAATCACGGCGCCTTCCACGAGGATTGTACCGTGTCCATCGGGCGTCGCCTGGCCGAGTTCCTGTCGCCACAATGGCTGCGCATCGGGGGCTATTGGTACCCGCGCGGCGGCATTCCCATCGATGTGTTCTGGCAGACCGGACCGCTGCCCGACAGTGTCTGGATTCCGGATCAAGGCGTTCCGCCGTACCGTGGACGCGGGTAAGAACGTGCGGGGCGCATGTGATGCGCCCTGCGTTCCTCAGTCAATTACGGCTGTTGCTTCGATCTCGAGCAGGGCGTCATCCTCGACAAGCCCTGCCACCACAACCATCGCCATGGCGGGAAAATGCCGCCCCATGACCTTGCGATAGACCGCACCGATTTCAGCCTGTCGGGCGAGGTATTCCTTTTTGTCGGTCACATACCAGGTTAGCCGGGTGATATGCTCGGCGCGCCCACCCGCCGCCTCGACCACGTCCATGATGTTGCGCAGGGTCTGCTCCATCTGTCCGATGAAGTCGTGCGTCTCAAAAACCTGATGCGCGTTCCAGCCGATCTGCCCGCCGACATACAGATGCCCGTCCTTGGACAGAACGCCATTGGCATAGCCTTTGGCCGGAGCCCAGCCGTCGGGTTGGATGATTTGATGGGCCATTGGTGCCCCTCCGTTCAATGCAGGTCCGAGCGCAGGCGAAAGCGCTGGATCTTGCCGGTTTGAGTTTTGGGCAGGGCGTCGATGAACTTCACACTGCGCGGGTATTTGTAGGGGGCGATGGTGGCCTTGACGTGATCCTGCAGCGTTTTGACCATCAGCGCATCGCCTGTCTTGCCCTCGGCCAGCACGATATGCGCCTCAACGATATGGCCGCGCGCTTCGTCCGGAGCGGCGATCACGCCGCATTCGCTGACCGCCGGGTGGGACAGCAGCGCCGCCTCAACCTCGGGTCCTGCGATGTTGTAGCCGGATGAGACGATCATGTCGTCGCTGCGGGCCGCAAAGTGCAGATAGCCGTCGTCATCCATCACAAAACTGTCGCCCGTGACGTTCCAACCATCTTGGACGTAAACCGCCTGACGGTCGTCGGCCAAATAGCGGCAGCCGGTCGGGCCACGCACCGCCAGCTTGCCCACCTCGCCGGGGGGCAGGGGTGTGCCGTTCTCATCCAGAATGCGCACCTCGTAGCCCTTAACAGGCTTACCGGTACAGGCCGGGCGGTGGTCGTCAAAGCGGTTCGAGATAAAGATGTGCAGCATCTCCGTCGCGCCAATGCCGTCCAGCATCGGTTTTCCGGTCTTCTCGATCCATGCGTCATAGACGGGGGCTGGGAGGGTTTCCCCGGCTGAAACTGCGGCACGCAGGGACGAGAGGTCGGCACCGTCCTCCATCGCCTGTAGCATGAACCGATAGGCGGTCGGCGCAGTGAAACAGACCGTGGCTTTGTACTGCTCGATGATCTCGACCATGTTGGGCGGGCTGGCCTGCTCCAACAGCGTCGCTGCCGCGCCAAAGCGCAGGGGAAAGACTGCGAGGCCACCCAGCCCAAAGGTAAACGCCAACGGGGGCGAGCCGATGAACACGTCATCCTCAGACACGCCCAGAACCTCCTTGGCATAGCCATCGGCGATGATCATCAGGTCCCGGTGGAAATGCATCGTGGCCTTTGGATCGCCCGTGGTGCCGGATGTGAAGCCCAGAAGCGCCACGTCGTCGCGGCCAGTATCCACAGCATCAAAGCGCACAGGTTTCTCCAGCGCGAGCCGGTCCAACTCGGCATCATGGTTCGACGTTCCGTCAAAGCCCACCACCGATTTCAGGAACTGCGATCCCTTGGCACAGTTCACCAGATCGTCCATCAGGCGCGTGTCACAGAGCGCATGTGAAATCTCAGCCTTGTCGACAATGGCCGCCAGCTCTCCGGCGCGCAGCATGGGCATGGTGTTGACCACCACCGCGCCGGCCTTTGTGGCGGCCAACCAGCAAGCGACCATTGCGGGGTTGTTTGCAGACCGGATCAGAACCCGGTTGCCGGGCTTCACGCCCAGATCCTCGACCAGCACATGCGCCAGTCGGTTGGTCCAGTCGCTCAGCTCCTTATAGGTCCGCCGCCGCCCGTTCCCGATCAGCGCAGTGTGGTCGCCAAACCCCTTGTCGACCATGGCATCGGTCAGTTCGACGCCGATGTTCATGTGATCGGGATAGTCGAACCCATCCAGATGAAATTCGGGCCACATGTCAGCGGGGGGCAGATTGTCCCGCGCAAATGTATCGCTATGGGCTGTTGGTCCCAGCATGATCAGTTCCCTCCCAGAAACGCTCCCATCGTTTGACGCGCGATCACCACGCGTTGAACGTCTGACGCGCCCTCGTAGATGCGCAGGGCGCGGATATCACGGTACAGCTCCTCAACCTTCTGCCCGCGTTTGACGCCGTCGCCACCGTGCAGCTGCACAGCTTTGTCGATGACTTGTTGGGCCTGATCCGTGGAATAGAGCTTGGCCATAGCTGCCTCGCGGCTGACCCGCGCAGCCCCTGAATCCTTGGTCCAGGCGGCGCGATAGACCAGCAAGGCGGCTGCATCCACGTCCATCGCCATGTCTGCAATGTGGCCCTGCACCATCTGCAACTCGAACAACGGCGCGCCTTGCACTTGGCGCTCATTGACCCGCGCCAAGGCCTCATCCAGCGCCCGCCGGGCAAAACCAAGTGCGGCCGCGGCCACGGTGGTGCGGAACACGTCCAAAGTCGCCATCGCCACCTTGAACCCCTGTCCCGGCACGCCCAGTAGGGCTGATTTCGGAATGCGCACATCATTGAACCGCAAGGTCGCCAGCGGATGCGGCGCGATCACCTGCAACCGCTCTACCACTTCGAACCCCGGCAGGCCCGCTGGCACCACAAAGGCGCTTAGCCCCTTGGCGCCCGGTCCCTCTCCGGTGCGGGCAAAGAGGGTATAGACATCCGCGATCCCCCCGTTCGAGATCCAGGTCTTTTCCCCGTTCAAAACGTAATCATCGCCATCGGGCGTCGCCGTCATGGTGGAATTTGCCACATCCGACCCCGATTGCGGCTCGGTCAAGGCAAAGGCCGAAATCGCCTGACCGCTGCGCGTCAATGGCAACCATTCGTCCTGCTGCGCCGGGGTACCAAAGAGCGAGATCGCCCCGGTCCCCAACCCCTGCATCGCAAAGGAAAAATCCGCCAGCCCATCATGGCGCGCCAATGTCTCGCGGATCAACGCAAGCGTGCGCACATCCAGCACTTCACCTGCTGTCGGCTGCAACCAGCCCGCCGCGCCCAAGTCCGCCACCAGCTTACGACAGGCTGCGTCGATGTCGGCGTGATCCACAGACAAATGATCGTTGCACCACGCGTCCAGAGCCTCCGCCAGCTCACGATGGCGATCCTCAAAAAACGGCCACTGCAAAAAGCTTCGATCAGCCATGACAGACCCTCATCTTCATCTTTTCACAAGTACTCCCGCCGGAGGCATCCAAACCTAGCCACATATGCAAACCCATCGGCTCAATCCCCCTCGAACACCGGGCTCTCCTTCGCCACAAACGCACGATAGGCGCGCTCAAAATCGCCGGTCTGCATGCAGATGGCCTGCGCCTGCGCCTCGGCTTCGATGGCCTGCTCGATCGACATAGACCATTCCTGCGCCAGCATCGTCTTGGTGATCATGTGACCAAAGTTTGGACCGGCCGCGATCTGTTGGGCCAACTTCAAAGCGGCACCGTCCAGCTCCTCTGCGGGAACCACCTTGTTGTGAAACCCCCAGGCCGCGCCTTCATCCGCCGACATCGACCGACCAGTATAGAGCAGGTCCGCCGTACGTCCCTGACCTATGATTCGGGGCAGGATGGCGCAGGCCCCCATGTCACAGCCTGCCAGACCCACGCGAGTAAATAGGAACGCCACCTTCGCTTCGGGCGTGGCGATCCGCAGATCGGACGCCATGGCAATGATCGCACCAGCGCCCACGCAAATCCCGTCGATGGCGGCAATGATCGGCTTGCCGCAGTTCACCATCGCCTTGACCAGATCGCCGGTCATGCGGGTAAAGCGCAGCAATTCCTTCATGTTCATCTTGGTCAGCGGCCCGATGATGTCATGCACATCGCCGCCCGAGCTGAAATTGCCGCCGTTCGAGGCAAAGACCACCGCCTTTACATCGTCATCGTAGTGCAGATCCCGGAACCAGTCGCGCAGTTCGGCATAGCTGTCAAAGGTCAGCGGGTTCTTGCGGTCGGGCCGGTCCAATGAGACCGTGGCGATGCCGTCCGTGATGGAGCATTTGAAATGCGTCGTATCGGCGTTCATTGCGCCTCCTCCCTGATAATCCGATCAAGTTGCTCGGTCATGGCGGAAGCTTCATCCGCCTCCAGCGCGCCCAACAGCTCATTCACCCAATGTTCGTGTTCCGAGGCCTGCCGCGCGAATTCCTCGGCCCCCTTGCGGGTCAGGCGCACGCGGCTGGCGCGGCGGTCGCCCGGAACGGCCTCGCGCAGCGCGATCCCGTCTTCAACCAGCCGTTCGACAATGCCCGTGACATTGCCGTTCGACACTTTCAAAAGCCCCGAAAGCTCGCTCATCTTCAGTCCCTCAGCATGGCGGCTGAGCGCCGACATCACGTCGAACCGCGGCAGGGTCGAGGCAAACTCCACACGCAGGGCTTCACGCAGATCAGCCTCGACCGCGCGGGTCACCTTGAGCAGTTTCAACCACAGTCGCAGACGGGCCTTGCTGTCGGGTTCGGGCGTCAGTTCGGGATCGGGGGATGTCATATTTCACCTCCGCTAAGGGTCAGGGTGTGGCCGTTGATCGAGCGCGCGGCATCCGAGCAAAGCCAGAGCGCGGTGCCCGCAACCTCATCTGTTTGGATGAAACGCTGCTGTGGGTTCGATTTGTAGAGCGACTTTGCGGCTCGCTCGGCGCTCATCCCGGTCTTGTCCACGATGTTCTGGATCGAACGGTCGAGCAAGGGGGTCTGGGTGAAACCGGGGCAAATGGCGTTGACCGTGATCCCGTCCTGCGCCAGTTCCAACGCCAAGGCGCGGGTCAGGCCGACGACGCCGTGTTTGGCCGCGACATAGCCCGAGACATAAGGATAACCCTTGAGCCCGGCGGTTGAGGCGACGGCGATCATGCGGCCCCAGCCGCCTGCTTTCATGTCAGGCAGAGCGGCCTGCCAGGTGTTGAACACACCAGTCAAGTTGACTTGCAGCATGGCCGTCAACTGCTCGGGTTTCATCTTGGCAAAGGGGAGGCTGTCGGCGGCGCCTGCGTTGGCGATTGCTACCTCGACCGGGCCATTCAACCCGCGCGCCTGGGTAAAGGTCGCGCGCACGGCATCGGCGTCGGTCACGTCGCAAGTGATCCAGCCGATGAACTTGTGTTGCTTTGCAACCTCACGCAATGGCCCTTCGCGGCGGCCCAGAATTGTGACCTTGGCCCCGGCATGGGCCATCGCTTGCGCGATCTCGGCACCAACACCGGTGCCGCCGCCGGTGACGACGACATGTTTGCCATCAACACTCACGCTCGGATCTCCGCCTCGGCTTCTCGGTCTGCCAGTCGCCAGGCTTGATCCCGACCGGCGAGATAGGGCAGGGGCCAATCGGCGTGGCGGTCGCCGATGCGGGCGGCCTCGTGCAGGGTCCAATAGGGATCGGCCAGATGCGGACGGCCCACGCAGATCAGGTCGGCCCGCCCCGCCATCAGGATCGAGTTTGCATGGTCGGCCTCGTAGATGTTGCCCACGGCCATGGTGGCAATCCCGGCCTCGTTGCGGATGCGATCCGAGAAGGGCGTCTGGAACATGCGGCCATAGACGGGCTGCGCCTCGGTGGTGGTCTGACCCGCTGATACGTCGATGATGTCGGCCCCAGCCGCGCGGAACAGGCGCGCGATTTCGACGGCCTCTTCCGGCGTCACACCAGCCTCACCCACCCAGTCGTTGGCCGAAATGCGCACCGACATCGGTTTCGCTTCGGGCCAGACCGCGCGCATGGCGGCAAAGACCTCGAGCGGGTAGCGCATCCGGTTTTCCAGTGTTCCGCCATAGTCGTCGGTTCGGATGTTCGACACGGGCGAGATGAAGGACGAGATCAGATAGCCGTGCGCCGCGTGCAATTCGATCATGTCGAACCCGGCGCGCTCGGCCATTTCAGCGGCGGCTACGAACTCATCTCGCACGCGGTCCATATCCTCGCGGGTCATTTCGCGTGGCGTGGCGTTGTCTTCGGACCAGGGCAGGGCAGACGCCGACATGATTTCCCAATTCTCGCTGGCCAGCGGCGCGTCCATCTTCTCCCACCCCAATTGGGTCGAGCCCTTGCGGCCCGAATGGCCGATCTGACAGCAGATCTTGGCCGGGGTGTGGTCATGCACGTAATTGGTGAGGCGGGACCAGGCCGCCTCATGCTCGGGCGCGTACAGGCCAGGGCAGCCTGGCGTGATCCGCCCCTCTGCCGAGACACAGGTCATTTCGGTGTAGACCAGCCCGGCACCACCCTTGGCCCGTTCGCCGTAGTGGACCAGATGCCAATCCGTGGGGGCGCCATCCACGGCTTTGTACTGCGCCATGGGCGAGACAACGATGCGGTTTTGTAGTTCCATGTCGCGCAAACAATAGGGGGCGAACATGGGCGCGCGAACCGGTTCGGCTTCACCTCCCGCGCGGGTTTGGAACCAGCTTTCAGCGGACTTAAGCCACTCTGCATCCCGCAGGCGCAGGTTCTCATGGCTAATGCGTTGCGAGCGGGTCAGCAGCGAATAGTTGAACTGCACCGGGTCCATGTCCAGATAGCGTTCCACCTGCTCGAACCACTCCAGCGAATTGCGCGCCGCCGATTGCAGGCGCAGCACGTCCAACCGGCGCTCGTCCTGATAGCGGACAAAAGCCTGCTCCAACGTCGGTTCCGAATGCAGGAAAGTGGCCAACGAAATCGCACTGTCAAACGCCAGGCGCGAGCCGGACCCGATCGAGAAATGCGCCGTGGCCGCCGCATCGCCCATCAATACCACATTCTCGTGGTGCCATTTCTCGCAGAGCACGCGGGGGAAGTTGATCCAGACCGCCGAGCCGCGCAGGTGATTAGCGTTCGACATCAGCGCGTGCCCGCCCAGATGATCCGCAAAAATGCGTTCGCAGGTGGCGATGCTTTCCTCTTTCGACATGTGTTCGAACCCGAACGCGTCCCATGTCTCTTGGCTGCATTCCACGATGACCGTCGCGGTGTCCTCGTCGAATTGATAGGCGTGGACCCAGACCCAGCCGTGTTCGGTCTTTTCAAAGATAAAGGTAAAGGCGTCGTCGAATTTCTGGTGCGTGCCTAGCCAGATGAACTTGCACTCGCGTACGTCCACATCCGGCTTGAAATGCTCGGCCATGTCGCTGCGCACGCGGGAATTCAGCCCGTCACAGGCTACCACCAGATCATACTCAGCCTGATACTCGGCAATAGGGCGCGCCTCGGTTTCATATTGCAGGTCCACGCCCAACTCGCGGGCGCGATCCTGCAGCAGGATCAGCATTTTTTTGCGCCCAATCCCGGCAAAGCCATGGCCGCCCGACACCGTGCGCACGCCGTCATGCACTACGGCGATGTCATCCCAATAGGCAAAGTTGGCGCGGATCGCCTCGGCGCTTTTGGGGTCGTTGGTGGTCAGGTTCTCAAGCGCGTCATCGCTGAGCACCACGCCCCAGCCAAAGGTGTCGTCGCCCTTGTTTCGTTCGATCACCGTCACCTCGTGGGCCGGATCGCGCAGCTTCATCGAGATCGCAAAGTAGAGCCCGGCTGGCCCGCCTCCAATACATGCAACGCGCATCGATTCCCTCCCGCAAACGGTGTTGTTGAGAAGTACGATACCCCGGCTGCGAATTATTTCAAGTATAAACCTTTAAGCTTGAAATAAATGAGATTGACGCATAGGCTGATCCCAAGACAGGGAGGATCACATGATCGACTGGGATGATGCCTTTGACAATTCCGGCTATGTTGCGGGCTCGGACAAGCTGGCCGCAGCTTGGGCTGCACAGGCAGAAGCCTATCGTGCCAAAGGTGGAGAGCTTGACCTGCCGTACGGTGATGGCGCTCGCAATCAGTTTGATCTGTTCCGGCCTGAAGGCGAAGCAAAAGGCTTGATCGTCTTTGTGCACGGCGGCTATTGGCAGATGCTCGACAAAAGCTATTGGTCCCACTTTGCCGCCGGTCCCCTGGCGCAGGGATGGGCGTTGGCCATCCCCAGCTACACGCTGGCACCACAGGCGCGGCTGTCACAGATGGTAGCCGAAATTGCGGCGGCCACGACCAAGGCTGCGGGAAAGGTTGATGGTCCGGTGCGCCTGATCGGTCATTCGGCGGGCGGGCATCTGGTGTCGCGTATGGCCTGCGCGGATGGCCCTGTGCCGGATCGTATGGACCGGGTGATCTCGGTCAGTGGCATCCATGACTTGCGCCCCCTGCTGTGGACCAAGATGAACAACACCCTGCATCTTGATGCATCCGAGGCCGAAGCGCAGAGCCCCGCCTTGCTGCCCAAACGTACCGGTTTGGACGTGACCGCCTGGGTCGGCGCGCTCGAGCGCCCGGAGCTTGTGCGCCAGACCCGCGTCCTGTCGGAAAACTGGCAGGTCCCGAACGTCTTTGAACCGGATCAGGACCATTTTTCGGTGGTCGAGGCCATTGGCCGTCCGAGTTCACCCCTTCTTACAGAATTGCTCAAGGATTGATGCCATGACACAGGCCTATGACCCCAGCCAGGACGGCGCAAAAATGTCCTATGCCAAGGACATGAGCTATGGCGATTATCTGCATATGGATCAGCTCCTGGCCACGCATGAGCTGCATTCCGATGCCCATGACGAGCTGCTGTTCATCATTCAGCATCAGACGTCCGAGCTGTGGATGCGGCTGGTGCTGCACGAAATCGCCGCGGCGCGCGAATTGCTGAAGGGCGATGACTTCCGGCCCGCGTTCAAGATGCTGACCCGCGTGGCGCGCATCTTTGATCAGCTGAACTCGGCCTGGGACGTGTTGCGCACTATGACCCCTAGCGATTACACCACATTCCGCGAAGCTTTGGGCAACTCGTCGGGCTTTCAGTCGCATCAGTACCGGCTGATCGAGTTTTCCTTGGGCAACCGAAATCCGGCGATGATGAAGGTGCATGAACACCGGCCGGAATCGCACCAGATGCTGGCGGAGGAGTTGGCGCGCAAGTCGCTCTATCACGTGGCGCTGGATGCCCTGTCGGCCAAAACCGGTGTTACGTTTGATCCGCAGGTTTACCGCTTGGACGTTCCGCATTCCTCGGACCCCGAAGTACAACGCGCCTGGACGATGGTTTATGAGGACCCAAAAACCTATTGGGACCTGTACGAGCTGGCCGAAAAGCTGGTTGATCTCGAAGATTACTTTCGCCGTTGGCGGTTCAACCATGTCACAACCGTTGAACGGGTGATCGGGTTCAAGCGGGGAACGGGCGGCACCAGCGGGGTGCAATACCTGCGCCGCATGCTTGAGGTCGAGCTGTTCCCCGAGCTTTGGCATTTGCGCGGCGATCTGTGACGCTTGCCGATGAGGGGGCACCAACATAGGGTGCGCCCATGACCGTCTGGCGCCCGTCACCTCACATCAAAGTCAAAGCCCTCGGCCTGCATTGGCGGGGTGATGATCTTTTGGCGGTCGAAGTCTATGACGATGACGGTCAGCTCACCGGTGTGCGCCCGCTTGGCGGAGGCGTCGAGTTTGGCGAGACCTGGCAGCAAGCGTTGATTCGCGAGTTTCGCGAAGAATTGCACATAGACATCCGCATCACAGGTTCGCCGATGGTGATGGAAAACATCTATGTGCATCACGGCCAAACCGGGCACGAGGCCTTGTTTCTGGCCGACGTACAGTTCCCCGATGATGCCTTTGCAGGTCTGGATGAGGTGAAATTCCTTGAGGACAACGGAAACGAATGCACCGCACGCTGGTTTCCACTTGCCGATCTTGATGGACCTGGCCCCTCTCTCTTTCCCGCTGGGATAAGGTCGCGGTTGGTCGCGCGGGCCTGAGGCTGTCAAAAACCGACATGCCTCATCAGGTCAAAGTGTCGCTACTGACCATGGACCTGCCCCCCATGCTGTTCTAACGTCGCCCCAAACCACCCAGTCAATTCCTGACCAACAGGTGCGAGGTACAAATGAACTATCACAGCCCTGCCAGTTTTGCCGAAGCTTCGGCTCTGGCTGTAAACGCAGATGGCGTGACGCGGTTTCTTGCGGGCGGCACGGACGTGCTGGTGCAGCTGCGCGCGGATATCGTCACCCCTGATACGCTCATCGACATCAAGAAGATCGACGGCGTCAGCGACATCACCCAGAACGATGACGGCAGCTGGACACTTGGCGTTGCCGTCACCGGCGCCGAGATGACCGAGCATGCGAGCCTGTCGCAGGACTGGCCCGGTGTGGTCGAGGCGATGGATCTTGTGGGCTCGACCCAGGTACAGGGCCGCGCCACGCTGACGGGCAACCTGTGCAATGGCTCGCCCGCCGCCGACAGCGTTCCGGCCATGGTCGCCGCGGGTGTGACCGTCACCGTCACCGGCGCCGATGGCAGCCGTGAGGTCGCGGTTGAGGACATCCCGACCGGACCTGGCCGCACATCGCTGGCAAAGGGCGAGCTGGTGTCGGCCGTGAATATTCCGGCTCGGGGCGCGAATGCGGGTGATGCATATCTGCGCTTTATCCCCCGCACCGAGATGGACATCGCGGTTGTGGGCGTGGCTGTTTCGTTGCGTCTGGACGGCGACACGGTGGCCGACGCGCGGGTTTCATTGGGTGCTGTGGCACCGACCGTTTTGTTGGTGCAAGAGTGCGCCGATGCGATCAACGGCTCGACGCTGGATGATGCGGCGCTGGAGGCTCTGGCAGCAGCGGCGTCGGCCGCGTGCAACCCGATCACCGATAAGCGCGGCACTGTCGAGTTCCGCACAGATGTGGCTGGCGTGCTGGCCAAACGCGCGGCGAAAATCGCCTATGCCCGTGCCAAGGGCGAGACCGTGAAAGGAGATCACGCATGAGCAAGATCCACGTCACAACAACCGTGAACGGCGACGAGACCGAGTTCCTGTGCGATCCACGCGAAACGCTCTTGGATGTGCTGCGCGACCGCCTGAACCTGACCGGCGCCAAAGAGGGCTGCGGCACCGGCGACTGCGGGGCCTGTTCGGTCACCATCGATGGTCGCTTGGTCTGCTCCTGCCTGGTGCTGGGGGCCGAGGCCGAGGGCAAAGAGATCGCCACCGTCGAAGGCATCGCAGATGGCGACACGCTGCACCCGTTGCAGCGCAAGTTCATCGAACATGCCGCCCTGCAATGCGGTATTTGCACGCCAGGTATCCTGGTGGCAGCCAAATCGCTGTTGGAAAAGAACCCGGACCCGACTGAAACCGAGGTCCGTTATTGGCTGGCAGGCAACCTGTGCCGTTGCACAGGCTATGACAAGATCATTCGCGCCGTGATGGATGCGGCCACTGAAATGCGGGAGGCGTCGTAATGGCTCTGGACGATCGTAAATCCGACTTCACCTTTGTGGGCACACGCCCCGACCGCCCCGATGGGCTGGATAAAGTCACTGGCCGCGCCAAGTTCGGTGCCGATGCCGTGGCACCGGGCATGCTGTTTGGCGCCATCGTGCGTTCGCCCCACGCCCACGCCCGGATCGTCAAGATCGACACCTCCAAGGCTGAGGCCATGAAAGGCGTCAAGGCTGTCGTGACCCGCGCCGATTTTGCGACTGGCCTGACCGGCGAGTTCTGGAACGTGCAGGAAAACGTCATGGCGGGCGACACCGCGCTATATGACGGCCATGCGGTTGCGGCCGTGGCTGCAACGTCCGCTTTGGACGCGCGCGATGCGGCCAAGCTGATCGAGATCGAATACGAAGTGCTGCCGCATGTGACGGACGTGGACAAGGCCATGGCCGAAGGTGCCCCGGTCATCCGCGAAGGCGCGGCTGATGGTTCGGTGCCTGAAGGGATGCACCCCAACGTCGTGCGTTACCACGAAAGCGGGCATGGTGACGTCGAAAAGGGCTTTGCCGAGGCCGATCTGGTGATCGAGGACAGCTTCAAGACCGAAGCCACCCACCAGGGCTACATCGAACCCCACGCCTGTCTCGCCTCTCTCGGTGCAGACGGCAAAGGGGAGCTGTGGTGCACCACGCAGGGGCATTGGTACGCGCAGAAACACTGTGCCGCCCTCTTGGGCATCGAAACTTCGCAGTTGCGCGTCACCGCATCCGAGATTGGCGGCGGTTTCGGCGGCAAGACGACCGTGTTCATCGAACCTGTTGCGCTCGCGCTGTCGCGCAAAGCCAACCGTCCGGTGAAACTGGTGATGAGCCGCTCGGAAGTACTGCGCGCAACGGGTCCGACCTCGTCGACCTCGATGGACGTCAAGATTGGCATGAAGAAGGACGGCACTATCACTGCCGCCCAAGGCGTGTTCCGTCTGCAGGGCGGGGCCTTCCCCGGTGCGCCGATGGAGTTTACAGCGATGTGCGCCTTTGCGCCCTATGCGCTCGAGAACGTGCATCAGGTGGGCTATGACGTCATCGCCAACCGTCCGAAGCAGGCGGCTTACCGCGCGCCGGGGTCGCCCATGGCGGCCTTTGCGGTGGAATCGGTCATCGACCTGCTGTGTCAGGAACTGGGGCTGGACCCGGTTGAGGTGCGTCTGAAAAATGCCTCCAAGAAAGGCACCAAGGCCAGCTATGGCCCGCGCTTTGACGACATCGGCTTGGTCGAATGTTTGGAAGCCGCGCGGGATCACCCGCATTACTCGGCCCCGCTGGAGCAGGGGCAGGGGCGCGGGATCTCCTGCGGCTTCTGGTTCAACCACGGTGGCGAGACCTCTGTCTCGCTGGCGCTGAGTGAAGATGGCACCGTTCAGGTCTCGGTCGGGACGCCTGACATCGGCGGCAGCCGCGCATCCATGGCGCTGATGGCGTCGGAAACGCTGGGTATTCCATATGAGAACATCCGCGTGACCATCGCGGACACCGCAACCCTGGGCTACAACGACGTCAGCCACGGCTCGCGCGTGACCTATGCGTCGGGTCTGGCCACGATCAAGGCAGCCCAAGCGGCGATTGCCGAGATGTGCAAGCGCGCGGCGGCCAAATGGGGCATCCCCGAGGATGCCGTGAAGTGGGAAGACGGCTGCGCGGTGCCTTCGGGCCCCAACGCAGGCGATTTTGAACCGCTGGCGATGGCCGACATCACAGCCGACATGGGCGCCACCGGCGGTCCGATCTCGGGTCACTTCGAGGCCACCCCCGAAGGGGCTGGCGTGTCGTTCGGGGTGCACATCGTGGACGCGCAGGTGGACCCGGAAACCGGCAAGACCTCGATCCCGCGCTACACGGTCATTCAGGACGCCGGCAAAGCGGTTCACCCCGCATATGTCGAGGGTCAGTTCCAGGGCGGCGCCGCGCAGGGCATCGGCTGGGCGCTGAATGAGGAATACATCTATGGCGAGGATGGCCGTTTGCAGAACGCCGTGTTCCTTGACTATCGCATCCCCGTCGCCTCGGACTTGCCGATGATCGACACGGTGATCGTCGAGGTTCCGAACCCCGGCCACCCCTATGGTGTGCGCGGCGTGGGTGAAACCGGCATTGTGCCCCCGCTGGCCGCCATCGCCAACGCGGTGTCGCGTGCAGCGGGTGTTCGGATGCACGAACTGCCGATGTCGCCGCCACGCATCCTAGCGGCGCTCAAAGCAGATGGTTGAGGTCAACCTCTGGTCCGGTCTGCGCAGTCTGACCGGCGGCAAACAGGTGGTGGAGGTCGAGGCCTCCACCGTCGGCGAGGTCCTGTCGGGCCTTGTCGAAGCCTATCCACAACTGAAGGGCCCGATTGACGCAGGCGTCTCGGTCGCCGTGGATGGGCGCATCATCGCGAGCGGATTGACCGAGCCGGTCAGCCCCGACAGCGAGGTCTATCTGATGCAGCGGCTCAAGGGTGGATGATGCCAAGGCCGTGACTTGAGGTTTGGTCCCAAGGCGGTTAGAGCGACGACCTGCATGCCTTGACCGAACCGATCCCGGACCCCAATGCCCTTTCCACGACATTTTCTTTTGCTGGTGATTGCCTTGCTGGTGTCGGGCACTTCTGCGCAGGCCCAGCAGGATCATGCGCTGACGGTCGACAGCCTGTCGGTTCTGCGCGACGGTCGTGTTCTTGTCCGTTACGACTTGAAAAACACGCAAGACCGTCCGGTCTGCTTGCCTGCTCAGGGCGGGGCGCCGCAGGTGTTTGTCGAGCAGTTTAGTGCAACTGACAACTTGCCAATGGTCCGGTCGGACGCAGGGGTAACCGGGGTTGAGCGTTTTCGCAGCCCATACCTGTGGTTGGAACCGGGGCAGGGGGTTTCGTCCAGCGTGATCTATTCCGCCCATGAGTTCTCGGGGTTTGGGCAGGGCGAGGGGCAATTGGCCCGACCGCCCCGGGTCGAGCGGGATCCGCTGTTCGTGATCCTGTCTGTGCCGCTGCGAAACTGTCCGCTGTTCCGGCACAACGGCAACCTGACCTTCAATGGAACGTGGCATGTCACGCGTGTGGTACGGTCATTGCCGTCTCGGGTGTTCAGCTTGGCGCGGCCTGGCCGCTATTGATTTCATGATCCTTTGACGCCTGACATGTTGGTGGCAGAGCAGGTGAGAGCGCAGATTTGCACTGACCTCGCGGTCAGTTCATGTCCGATGCAGTCATCCATGGGCTGTGCCGGGATGGACACGGGTTCACTTGGTGGTTCTGCCGTCCGCCACATCCATCAGGTGCCTGATGTGGCGAGCAAAAAACCAAGTTGCAGGCGCGCCTATGAGGCATCCAACCCCAATGGACCAGCCCGTTGACAGCACAGGCAGGCCAATCCAGCTGAAGATCAACGACGCAAAGAACACGTTCACCGCCATGGCTCCCGCCCCCAAAGGATAAAGGAGCAGGGTGATACGCATCACCGACCAGTCGCGTTGTGTCATCGTCTGGATACCAGCCAATGCACGGCCCCCAAGGCCACGAGCAGAGCGATGCTGCCGGCAGCGAACCAAAACTCAGCGGTGGCCGATTGGGCCTGCGGAATGGGGCGGTCAAAGCTGCCGGCCCATGCGGGTGAGGCCAGAACCAACAGCAATATCGAGAGGTTCCGCATGTCAGGTCTCCTTTGTCAGGGTGCGATAGATTTCGGGCAGGGCGCGGGTCAACCGCTCGGGGTTGGGGAGCAAGGTAAAACCGCCGCGGCCAAAGATGCGGGCGAACCAATCCTGACCATCCTCATCAATGATGACGCCATGCAGGCTCAACCCATCGCGGCGCGCCTCGCGCACGGCCATGTGGCTGTCTTCGATGCCGTGCTGACCTTCGTAGTGGTCCAGATCGTTGGGCTTGCCGTCGGTCAGAACGATCAACAGCTTGTGGGCCGAAGGTTCCTCGGCGAGCTGTGCGCTGACGTGGCGGATGGCGGCGCCGAGCCGGGTGTAGTGCCCGGGGCGCAGCGCGCCGATGTTGGCGGTGGTTTCGGCGTTCAGCGTGGCGTCAAAGGCTTTGCATTTGGTCAGGAACACCCGATCGCGTCGGAGCGAGGAGAACCCCCAGATGCCCAGCCGGTCGCCTGCGGCGTCGATCCCGGCGGCGAGCGCCGCCATGGCTTCGCGGGCCACTTCGATCACGGATGTGTCGCCGATGGCGGCTTCGGTCGAGCGGGAATTGTCGATCAGAAAGGCCACCGACAGATCACGATCCGTTTGTCGCAAAGCCTGCCAGATGCGATCCGAGCCGCGCCCCGTGGCCACTAGATCGGCCCGCGCCGTCAGCAAAGCGTCCAGATCCAGCTCGGACCCATCCACCTGTCGCGGTTGCAATATGCGGCGCGGGCGCAGCGCTTCGAACTGACGCCGCACTTCGCGTACACGGCGTTCGTTCGGGTGGAACGGGTGTTTGTCATCTGGTTGCGCCGGGGCTTCGAGCACGCGGCAATGCCCGTCCATGTAGCTGCGGGACCGGTGGTTCCACTCGGGGTAGGTGAATTCGCCTGCCAGTGCTTCGTGATCGGCGTCGGCGGGGGACAGATCCAGATGCAGCCGCAGCCGTGTTGCGGCTTTGCGGTCGTGTTTGGACAGGGTGATCTGGTCCTGATCGTCAGCTGCTTTCTGGGCGTTTTCATCGTCATCATCATCGACACTGCGGTTGATGTTCATCGATTCAACCCAGGACAGGATCGATTCAAAGCGGTGGATGATAAAGCTGTCCTTGCGGTTTTGCTGATCCTGATCCTTGCGCTCACCCAGCTTGCGATTGGTGTGCGCCGCGTTCGGGGGTGGAGCGACGGGATCGGCCTGCTCGTCCGTGGCCGCAGCGCCGGACCCCGGCGTGGTGTATCGTAGCCAGATGGGAACCTGGGCAAAGGGTTTGTAGCCGCGCGGGGTGTCACCTGTTTCGACAGCTGAGGGGATGCCACAAAGTTGATCACACACGGCTTTTTCGATTGCGGCCTCCAGCCCTGACCGGATCACCTGGGTCCGCGCACTCGCACAGTGATGCGCCATTTCGGCGTAGGCTTGCCGCAATCCGGGGCACTGTTTGAATGCCAGATCGGCGGCGCGGGCATTGGCCTGAATTTGCGCCACATCCAGAGCAGGACCGCCGTCGGGCAAATCCATCTCGGACAGCTGACTGACGGCAGCTTGTGCTGTCAGCCAGAAATAAGCCGCGCGGTTCAGGCGCGCCTCGGGAAAAGCAGCGATGGCAGGCGGCAGGGACAGGCGCTCGCCATCATAGCTTGCCACCCACTCCCGATCCCGTTCGGCCCCCAGGGTGCGGCGCATGGGGCGACGGTGGCGCACCAAGGTTGCGGGAGCCTCTGACAGTTCCACACCCTTGGCACCCCCCAAGGCCCGAAACAGCACAGACAGGCTGGACCGGACCGAGGCGAGCGTGACGGCTGCCTCGGGGAAACTTTCGTCCAAGGCAATACCGCTGGCCATGTCGTGCCAGAGGTTGCCAACCGCCTCTTCGGGCTCCATCAGATTGAGAAGTCGCATTGGTCTATCCGTAAATCGTGGCGACCAGATCGCGCAGCGCCTGCTGCATGTCCGGTTCATCCGTCAGCGGCTCGACAATGGCGGCCTCGATCGCCTGTGTGACGCTCATGCCCCCCGCCATCAGCGTGGCGGCATAGATCAACAGACGGGTGGATACGCCCTCTTCCAGGTCCATGCCCGACAGCTCACGAATGTGCCCGCCCAACCGAACCAGGGGCGCGACGCGGCCCGGCTCCAGACGACTTTCCTGCGCGACAATGGCGATCTCGGTCTCTTCGCCCGGAAAGTCGAAGGAAATCGACAGGAACCGCTGGCGGGTCGAGGGTTTTAGCCGTTTGAGCACGTTCTGATAGCCCGGGTTGTAGGAGGCCACCAGCATGAAGCCCGCAGGCGCTACCAGTTCCTCACCCGTGCGGTCGATCATCAACGTGCGCCGTGTATCGGTCAGCGGGTGCAGTACCACAGTCACGTCTTTGCGGGCCTCGACCACCTCATCAAGGTAACAGATACCACCCTCGCGCACGGCGCGGGTGAGTGGCCCATCGACCCAGACGGTTTCACCGCCCTTGAGCAGATAACGCCCGATCAAATCCGCCGCCGACAGGTCGTCATGGCAGGCCACGGTATAGAGCGGCTTCCCCAGTTTCGCGGCCATATGTTCCACAAAGCGGGTTTTGCCGCAGCCGGTCGGCCCCTTCAAAAGAAGGGGCAAACCGTTGTCATAAGCCGTCTCGAACAGCTCGCACTCTCGCGCGACGGGCTGGTAATACGGCAGGGTGGGGGGAGATTGCATGTTCATACCTTACTCTCCTGGAACCGAGCTGGCTGCGCCGGGGGCAATGACTTCGTCCTTGCGCACGACAAGCATCGCGTAGATGAAGAGCAGCGCCCCGATCACCACGGCAGCACCCGCGCCGAACCGCATCAGATAGAACACCGACAGGCTGTCCTGCACGTCCATGTAATAGTCGCCAACAACCCGTTGCATGTGGGTCTGGATGGTGCCCGCAAAGGTCAGAACAAAGGTCATGAATGCCATGCCGCCAGTCATCAGCCAGAACGAGGCCATGTTAAGGACCTGGTTGTACGGCATCCGCCCGCGCAGCATGGGCATCGCATAGGTAAAGACCGCCAGGTTCAGCGCCACATAAGCCCCGTAAAAGGCCAGGTGACCGTGGGCCGCGGTGATCTGCGTGCCGTGGCTGTAGAAGTTCACACCATGCAGCGTATGCAGGAAACCCCAGACACCAGCGCCAAAGAAGGCCACCGTCGATGCCCCCAGCGACCACAGAAGCGCGGCCTTGTTGGGGTGGTTCTTGCGGCCTTTCCAGACCATGACAAAGGCAAAGCTCATCATCAGGAAGAAGGGGATCACCTCAAGCGTCGAGAAGATGGACCCGATCCACTGCCAATAGCCCGGCAAGCCGATCCAGTAGAAGTGGTGCCCGGTGCCAAGGATGCCGGAAAAGAGCGCGGTGGCGACGATGACGTAAAGCCATTTCTCGACCACTTCGCGGTCCACACCGGTCAGTTTCAGCAGCAGGAAGGCCAGGATCGCGGCCATCACCAGTTCCCAGGTCGCCTCGACCCAGAGGTGGACAACAAACCACCAGTACATCTTGTCCAGCGACAGGTTGTCAGGGTTGATGAAGGCAAAGACCCACAAGAGCGACAAGAGCCACAGCCCCATGAGCAACACGTTGGTGATTGCGGTTTTCTTGCCTGCAAGAACCGTCATCGAGACGTTGAACAAGAAGATCAGCGCTGCCACGAGGATGCCGAACTTGACCCAGAGCGGTTGCTCCAGGAACTCACGCCCGCCGTGGATGCCCACAAGGTAAGACCCCACCGCGCCAAGCGTGCCCACAAGTAGAATGATCAACTGAATATAGGCCAGCTTGACCGAATAGATCTCGCGCTCGGATTCCTCGGGGATCAGGAAATAGGCCGCCCCAAAGAAGCCCAAGAGCAGCCAGACGATCAGTGCGTTGGTGTGGATCATGCGAATGATGTTGAACGGCAGAATTTCAGACAGGAAATTGGGCGAGACATAGACCCAGCCCGCCAACAGCCCGCCCAGCACCTGAATGCCAAACAGGGCAATGGCCGCCAGAAAGTAATAGAGCGCCACTTTTTGAGATTGATATTTCATGGTTTTTCTCCTTGCGCCTCTTAACCCGCATCATTGGGCGGCCAGCCCTGCGTGTCGGTTTGATCGGCCCAACGAAGGAACTCGGCCAGGCCGCGTGTCTCTTCTTCGGTCAGCTCGAAAAACGGCATCTGGCGACGGCCTTCGATGCCGGTGGGCTGCGATTTCATCCAGCCATCCAGCGTCTCATAGGCGTCTTCAGGCGAGTCCATCACGTCCCAACGGGTCATGACGTTGCCCAACTCGGGCGCGAAATAGGCGCCTTCGCCGTGCAGGCTGTGACAGTTGATGCAGGAATGGCGCTCCCAGACGTGTTTGCCCAACACGACCTCTTCGCTGAGCTCCATACCTGCGGTTGATTGGTTCACCACGTATCGGTGGCTGTGGACGGTCATCCCCACAAAGATCACGACAAAGAATATCGAACCCCCGTAGAAAATGTTGCGCGCCCGCGATTTTGTTAAGATTTCAGCCATGCCTAGGCCTCCTTCACCTCGGGATGCCTATTGGTAGCTTGGCCAAGACGGCGCCAATTTGCGCCAGCACAACGTTTGTCGCGGTTCAGCCCCTAGCGTGAGAGGGGAAAGGACACGCGCATGCCCCGCCTGGATGACCCGGATTTGATGCTGTCAGATGTGATGAAGGTCTGGCCCCAGACCATCGAGGTCTTTCTGAGGCACGGCATGTTATGCGTCGGCTGTATGGTCAACCCGTTCCATACGGTTGCGGATGCCTGCACAGAGTACAATCTGGACGAAGAGGTGTTCAGGACCGAGTTGCAGCGCGCCGTGGACGGTCAGGGCTGAGACAGCTCGACCAAAGCATGCGGATCGCAGACCTTGATCCGCTTGCGCTTGCTCTCGACAATCCCCTGCTTTTCCCACGCGCTGAGCAGTCGGCTGACCGTATGCAAGGTGGTTGCCGTCAGTTCCGACAGATCCTGCCGGGTGATGGGAAAGTCGATCTCGATGCCGTCGTCGACCTTGCGCCCCGTCTGATTGATCAGGCGCAACAGGGCATTTGCGACCCGCTGTTCTACTTGCTGCGTGGCAAGCTCAACGATGCGTGTATTCAACTCTCCTACGCGATGGCCGACGGTCTTGTAGGTTTCGGTCGCAAAGCCGTCGTAGTCGGACACAAAGGTGTCCCACAATCGCATGGGCCAGCTGAGCACAATGGACTCGGTCGCGGTTACGGCCGTCGCGGGATAGCTCTCGCGCCCGATTGCCTTGGCAATGCCCAACAGCTGTCCAGATGGAATATGCAGTGCCGTGACCTGCTCACCGGTCTGAGTGACACGCACCACACGAACATAACCATCAAGCAGCATAAAGAACCGCTCGGCCGTCTCGCCCTCTTCAAAGATATGCGCGCCCTCGTCGTACCGTCGCGAACTGGCCTGATCCAAGATCACGCGGATCTGGCGCCGTTCAAGTTTGGAAAACGGGGGCAGATGCGTCAGCAGGCTTTCGTCAAGCCGCGGCAGGATTTTCTTGGCGTTCTCAGTCATTGCCTCTTTGGCTTGGCACATTCGTGGCGACAAAGCCAGCCGCAGCCGGTGCCGAATTCCGAAATCGCCGCAAACCTTGCGCCAGCGCAAATTTCATCGCGCCGAACCCAATAGAGTCCACCCCAAGAGATCAAAAATGGAAGGACAGACCGATGATCCGCGCAATTGCAACCGGAGCCGCCTTGGCCACGTTGATGGTAGGCGCTGCCTTTGCGGAAACCTTTGAGGTCAAGATGCTCAACAAGGGCAGCGATGGCGAACGCATGGTGTTCGAGCCCGCGTTCATCCAGGCCGCGCCGGGGGACACCATCAAGTTCCTCGCAAGCGACAAGGGCCACAACGCCGAAACCGGCAAAGGCATGTTCCCTGAAGGCGCCGAAGGCTTCAAAGGCAAGATCAACCAAGAGATCGAGGTCACCCTGGATACCGAAGGTGTCTATGGCGTGATCTGCAAGCCGCACTACGCCATGGGCATGGTGATGACGATCGCCGTTGGCGATGTGCAGCCGCCCGAGGATTTCCTGGAAGGCCGCGTGCCGAAGAAAGCCAAGCAACGTTTCGAAGCCCAATTGGCCAACTTCTGATCCCTGTTTTGGCGGCAGGGCAAGGATCTGTCGCCCTCATCCGACCCCAAGGAGGATAAAATGACCAAGTTCATCAACCCAGGCCTCATGAAAACAAGCCGCCGCAATGTGCTGCGCGGATCGGTTCTGGCCGGTGCCGCCGCGATGACCGGCGCCACTGCCATGGCCGCCAAGCGCAGCCCCATGCCGCTCAAGGCAGATGCCGTGTCCAAGAACCTGCACAAGGCCGCCGCCGAGCAGACCGCTGACAGCACGGCAAAACCTGCGGACCTGTCGGGTTATACCCGCGTCAAACAGGAACTGGTGGCGCCGCCTTTTGCGCCTGAGCATGAGCAGATCGCCACAGGTGGGCCAAAGATCATCGAGATCACCATGGAAACCACCGAACGTCTGATGGTGGTGGATGAAGACACCGGGGCATCCGTCTGGGCGCTGACCTACAACGGCTCGGTCCCCGGTCCGCTGATCATCTGCCACGAGGGCGACATGATCGAGCTGACCCTGCGCAACCCCGAAGACAGCGTGATGGAACACAACATCGACTTCCACGCCTCGACCGGCGCGCTGGGCGGCGGTGGCCTGACCCACGTCTATCCGGGCGAAGAAACCGTGCTGCGGTGGAAAGCAACCAAGCCCGGATGTTTCACCTATCACTGCGCACCTGGCGGGGCGATGATCCCCTACCACGTCACCCACGGCATGAACGGCGCCGTCATGGTGCTGCCGCGCGATGGCCTGAAGGATGCCGACGGCAACCCGCTGAAGTACGACAAGATCGCCTATATCGGCGAGCAGGATTACTATCTGCCGATGGACGAAAACGGCGAATACAAGACCTATGAAGCGGCCGGTGACGACTATGCCGACAGCCTCGAGGCGATGCGCACGCTGACGCCCACACACTCGGTCTTCAACGGCGCCGTTGGTGCCCTGACCGGTGAGAACGCGATGAAGTTCAAGGTTGGTGAGACGGTGCTGATGATCCACAACCAGGCCAACCGCGACACCCGTCCGCACCTGATCGGTGGTCACGGCAACTATGTCTGGGAAACCTCGTTCACCGACACGCCCCAGACGGGGGTTGAAACCTGGTTCGTCCGTGGCGGCTGTGCCGTTGCAGCGATGTACACCTTCGAACAGCCCGGAGTGTACGCCTATGTGAACCACAACTTGATCGAGGCCGCCCTTCTGGGGGCCACCGCACACTTCATCGTCGAAGGTGAGTGGGACAACAATCTGATGGAACAGGTCGTCGCTCCGCGTCCCTTTGCAACCTGACACAGGACTGACGATCATGAACGCCACCGCCACACAGAAAGCCACCCAAAGGCGCCTTTTTGGCTGGATGGGTGCTGGTGTGGCGGTGGCCCTTTTTGCAGGCTGGGTTGTTTCAAGCTTTCCGTCGGCCCCGACCCAGCCTATGCCAAACATGGCCGACGAACCGATTGCCTTGCCCGGTGGCAAGGTGCTGCATGTCCAACGGTATGAAGTGACGGTTGCGGAATGGAACCGGTGCCACGCCGACGGTGGATGTATACTGGAGCTGCGCGCCCGCCCTGGTCTTGATCCCAATTCGACGCCGGCCACGGGACTGAACTATCTGGATGTGAACGAATACCTGCGATGGTTCAATGCAGCCACAGGGCACGACTTTCGGTTGCCCACGATTGCCGAATGGGAGCACATGGCAGACACCGTGTTGCCCGAGGAACCTGATCCGATTTTTACCGACCCGTCGCTCACATGGGCGTCCAGCTACCTGACCCAGGATCTTGCGCCCAGGGGCCTCAAATCACAGGGGAGTTTTTCCATGTCCCCCGAGGGGATCGCTGATCTGGACGGCAGTGTCTGGGAATGGACGCAAGAGTGCTATGCTGGCAGCAACGAAGGCATTGACCCCGACCGTTGCCCGGCTTTCTTCGTCGGTGGCGAACATGTTGCGGCAGTTCCCTTTCTGGTCCGGGACCCTGCAAGAGGCGGCTGTGCCGTTGGCGCCCCACCGGCGCATCTGGGGATGCGCCTGGTGTCGGATGAGGCGATAGCAGGCTAGGGACCCTGCATACCTTCAGGTAGGATATCTTGGTTGCGCGTCCGGCACGGAACAGCCGTTTGTCACGGCCCGAACCCGAGGAGAGCCTTTCCCTGGTCAGAGCTGTTTCGCTGAGCCGGAATACCCGCAGACATCAACCAGATTGGCGGACTGGACATCGGGCAAAACCCTTTTAGTGGTTATGTCGTCTCATCCTTCGCGCGGCCCGATGGGATTGCAGAGATGTTTCTTAGCGATGTTTGGACATTTGCGGGCAAGGGATAGAGCAGATGATGATTTATCGTCCAAATACGGCTTGGGAAGAGGTAAATACGGGCCTCCGGTGGAGCGAAAACCAAAACCCAAAAGAGGATACCGGGCCAGCAAACCCCAGCAAATACATGGATCTTGATAGTCTCACTGCCAAACCGCTGGAACATCGAACATTCGAGTTTATTGATCGCTATTGGGCGGTCGCCAGAGGAAAGATCGACGAAGTAGGCGACATTTTTCAGGCATTCGACGAGAAAAACGCTGTCATCAGCCAAAGAGTCGCCGACATCATCCGCCAGTTTGAGCCGGACCTACATGACATCGTCCAGATTCCGCGCATGTGGTCTCTTGGAAGTCAGCAGCGGTTTGAGCGGCCCTATTTCTTTATCAACGTCCACGTCACGGCACGCACCGTAGATATGGGGCGGTCGCAGATTGCTCGAATTACGCAAAAAAACACCGGTCGCGAGGTCATTAGGTTGCGCGCGCTCACGAAAGACGCCTGTGTGGTACTCGCAGACGCAGCCCATGGACGCCATTTGTGGCGCGACGACATCACGCTTGCCACGTTTATGTCCGAAGACCTCGTTGAGGCGCTTAAAGCCGCCGGGGTTCGCGGGTTCTATTTCAAGGTATGCACAGTCATCACGCATTGAGCGTGGTGAGCGGCCGGTGTTTTCAAGTGGTATCTAAACTTTAAGGCGCAGTGGGGCAGGGCCGATAACGGGACAGAACCAAGGCTTTTCACTGGCCAATCACCTAAAGCCACAAGAAAACAGCATCCCGTTCTCGTTCGATTGTCGGAGCACATCATTCCTGATCGCCCAGCCCGGCCATGATTGCGCGGCACGGGACCCTCAGGCGATCGAGAATTGCCAGATGTTGGCGGTCTCGTCATCGAACTGGAAATACTCGACCGAGATCAGGCTGTCGGTGCCATCGGCCCCCGTCACCGTCACATCCGTCGCCGACGTGCGCGTGATCGTGTAATCGGCCCGGTTGCCGTCGAAGATCGCAAAGTCCGATCCCGCGCCGCCGTTCAGCGTGTCGTTGCCCGCGCCGCCTTTCAGGTAGTCGATCCCGCCGTAACCGAACAGGAAATCATCCCCGTCCAGACCCGACAGCTGGTTGCGCTCGTTGTTGCCCGTCAGGCTGTCGTCAAAGTTGGTGCCGACCAGGTTTTCGATCTCGAAATACAGATCCCGCACCGCATCGCCGGCCGAGCCATAGCCCGTCTCCTGGCCGCCAAACAGCCCCGCGCCGTTGCGCAAGGAGGCCGACACGCCGGACGTCGACTGGAAATAGGTCACCGTGTCCAGCCCGTCGCCGCCGAAGTAGCGCTCTCGCCCTCCGGTTGAACCGACAAACCAGTCATAGCCCCCCAATCCGCGGAAGTCGTTCTGCTGCGCATCCCCGTAGAACACGTCCTGATGCGACGAGCCGGTGACCCGCTCGACCGAGGTCAGCGTCAGCCCCGAGGCCAGCCCGGTGTTGTTGCTCGGATTTTCAAGGTCCAAGGCGATGCCACCAACATCCCGCCCGGTTGGTGGTGCGCCGCCTCCATCAAAAATGTCACGCACAACGGGTGCGCCAGAGTGACCGGCCTCGATGAAGGTGATCATGTCAAGGCCGCCACCGCCATCAATCGTATCACGCCCAGCCGTGGCGATGAACCAGTCATAGTCCCCGATCCCACGTAGATCGTCATTTCCATTTGTACCACGCATCACGTCAGCGTAGCTCGAACCGGTGGCCCGCTCGATCGAGATCAACTGGTCCGTCTCGCCGCCAAAGACGTTTACAACCCCTGCGGTCAAATCAAGGTTCAAGAAGAAATCCGTCCCGCGCCCTGCAATATCTTCGAGGCCGGAGTAAGACACCATGTCTCGACCAGAACCACCGTCAAGCGTATCATTGCCGTGACCCGGAAAGAACCAATCATAACCAGCACGACCGGAAACGCGATCATTGCCATCGGTCAGGTGCAAGACATCATTGCCATACAGTAGGTCACCAAACGCCTCACGATCGCTGGCAGCTCCTAGTCTGCGCAAATCCTCTTCGGTGAAACCTGGATCAAAGTCGATCCGAAAAATGGGAGGGTCCCCGGCGTCCAAGATTAGATTCGAGCTCTGGAACAAGGTGACGGAATACACTGGGTCCTTTAGAGCGTCGGGATCTGGGGCGCGAAAATCATAGCGTTTGAAGTCCCCTTCAAAACGCTGTATCGCGCCACCCCAAGTTATGTTGGTGCTTGTGTTACCGCCGAGATAGGTTGATCCAACTGCATCTCGCGAAAGGTGGCCCATATACCAAAAATTATCGTTGCTGAGCGCCTGGTCATCGAAGCCAATTGATCCGGGGGTAATGAATGCAGTAACTGTAGCCATCTAATGTATCCAAATCATCGTTCAACAAGACGAATTGGTATAGCGTGTGTTGCGAGGGAGCAAGCTCAATCAAAGGCTGTATTGCAGATTTTTTTGGATGTAGCTTCAACAATCCTCTCGCGAAGATATTGTTCGTTCTCAATACCCCGCTTCAGGCGATTGAGAATTGCCAGATATTCGCAGTCTCGTCGTCGAACTGGAAATACTCGACCGAGATCAGGCTGTCGGTGCCATCGGCACCCGTCACCGTCACATCCGTGGCCGAGCTCCGGGTGATCGTGTAATCGCCC
>NZ_JAGHRE010000004.1 GCF_017743935.1 Tropicibacter sp. R16_0 | reverse complement strand
TATCAACACCTTAACAAACAACACACACAACACAAACACTCCAACAACAAACCCTCAATCCCACCAAACAACCACCACAAACAATCAAAAACACCACATCTTGCGAAAAACAACAAAACAAACACTACACAAAGCATGAATCACTACAACGACTCGGAATGAAAATGGTCGTGCCTGAGGGAATCCCTTGGCCTTACTCAGACGATTCCGAAGAATCTCTCTGGCACTTCGCGAACCTCTTTCCCGATCAGCTTTTCGAAGTGATACAGCTCATTGTCCCGGGGCCCCCATGTGTCTTGCATGTGGGTCATCTCGGGCGCAAAATCCCAACCGTCGATCTTGGGCAGATTGGCGAGCCTGTTCAGAAACGCCTCTTCCTTGCCGTCGAGCTTGTTCCACCGTGTACTCAGTTCGGTCTCGCTCTCCTCTCCATAGCCAGCTTTTGAGATTGTTTGCGCCCGGCTCTCGAGCAGGGCCTGGCTGTCGAGGCGATCACAGAACTTCATGTGGAACAGGTAGAGCCGTTGAAATATCCGCAACTCGGGGTGTGTCGAGTAGTGCTGCCCACGGGCAAAGCTCACCTGCGGTGTGCCCAGAATGATGGGTTTGCAATAGAAAGAGCTGAACCGCACAAAGCGGCGGGGACCAAGGATATGCGTGTCGATCGGGTCAGGCTCTTCTTGTGGGCGATGAACAACCTCGACGCCGATTGGTGAAATCACCGAGCCCGTGCGCCTGCGGGTCAGAAATGTGCGCAGATCGAACCCGGTTTCAGGGTCGACGACAATGAACTCATCCACATCCGTAACAAGCACGAAGTCGAAATAGTTCTGAAGCGCACGCGCCATGTTCCCAAACAGACGCGCCCGCCGACCGGCCCATTTGGGGTCGTACCCGGGCGGGAGCCGCATGACATTGCAGCCAGCCGCAATCTCGGAAATCTCTGGTTCGCCCCCGTGGGCAAAAACATACAGCGCCTCGCGTCCAAAGATGTCGCCGTAGTATTTCACCCATCGCCGCAGAAAATCGTGGTCATCTTTGACCATGGTGACAACGGCGGCGATTTCTTTCATGACGTGCACTCATTTATTAAGTGCACAAGTGTCAGCCGTGCACTGATTTACGCAATAGGGATCGACCACTTCCTATCGCACGAACGGCAAGCAGTCCAACAATGATGGCCAAGTAGATCAACGGCTCAAGTTGGAACCCTTTGGCAACCATAACGTAGTGGATCCCCCCCAGGATCGCAGCCGCATACGCCCCCCTGTGCAGGGTACGCCACTTTGGTCCAAGTTTGCGGATCGACCAATTGTTCGAGGTCACTGCCAGTGGCAAAAGAATGACAAAGCCCACCATGCCAATCGTAATGTAGGGGCGTTTGAGAATATCGGCCCAAACCTGGCTTAGGATCTGCACGTCCAGCACAAGCCACACAAGCAGATGCAGCAGGACATAGAAAAACGTCAGCACTCCAATCGCACGGCGAAACTTCATCAGATTTAGGCCAGTGAACCGGCGCAACGGCGATACCGCCAAACCAAGGATCACAAGCTGCAACGCCCGCTCGCCCATTTCATGTTCAAGCACCTTGACCGGGTCCACGCCCAATCCACCGGTGAGCCCCTGATACAAGAGCCAGGCCGGATAAACAGCACCCACAACGTAAAACACCCAGGTTGGGAGCTTTCTCAACGTCGTGTTCAGATGATCAACAACTGGCATGTGCTGCTTTCCGCTCATTTCCGTCTCTGCCACTTCTGCTTAGTAGAACTTGGTCAGATCCATACCTTCATAAAGGCTCGCGACCTCATTTTCATACCCGTTGAACATCAGCGTTGGAACGCGCTTGGCAAACAGTCCACCGCCAATCTTGCGCTCGCTGGCTTGTGACCAACGCGGGTGCGACACCTCGGGGTTCACGTTGCTATAAAAGCCATACTCGCGTCCATTGGCCTGGTTCCAGCTGGTGGGCGGCTCTTTGTCGGTCAGAGTGATGCGCACGATCGACTTGATCGATTTGAAGCCGTATTTCCACGGCACAACCAATCGCAAGGGCGCGCCGTTCTGGTTCGGGATCGGTTTGCCATAGATGCCCGTCGCCATGATGGTCAGCGGATGCATCGCCTCGTCCAGGCGCAACCCCTCTTTATAGGGCCACTCCAGCACAGGGTATTGGGTGCCAGGCATTTCTTCGGGACGATAGAGGGTCTCAAAGCCCACGTATTTCGCCCCTTCCTGAACTCCGGCAAGGTTCAGCAGATCGGCCAGTTCAAACCCGTTCCAGGGAATCACCATCGACCATGCCTCGACACAGCGAAAGCGATAGACGCGCTCTTCGACCGTCATCTCGGACATGACCTGGTCAAAGCCGTAGTCGCCCGGGCGGTCGACCATACCGTCGATCTTGATCGTCCAGGGATCAGTTTTCATCAAATGGGCATACTCCGCCGGGTCGCCCTTGCCCGTGCCAAACTCATAAAAGTTGTTGTAGCTGGTGATCTCTTCCCAGGTGTTGGGCTCCAACTGTTCCGCCAGTGCTGGTTTGGCAATGGACGCCAAGCCAACGCCCGCCAGTCCGGCCATAAAGTGACGGCGGTTCAGATAGGCCGCCTCGGGTGTCACGTCGGCGTGGGTCAGGTCATTCTTCCAGCGGTGGGCCATCTCGGTCTCCGGTTGTTGATCGTTTGTTATCAGGTAGAGGGTCTGGCCGTTCGGGCCAAACCAACTTGTCTCACGATTCAGAGACGGGACTGTAACTTGGTAGGATTTCGTTCATGGGGGTTGAACGGCCGTTCTCCATCATGATGCGCACATGACGGCGACGCAGTTGCCGGGGTTCGGGCACACCGACCGAATGCGCGATGGTTTCAACCTCGTGCCGGATCTCCTGAGCATAGCGGGCGACGCGCTTGTATTTGTGCTCAACCACCAGCCCCTTTTGAAAGCGCGGATCATGGGTGGTGATGCCAGTGGGGCATGTGTTCTTGTTGCACTTGAGCGCCTGGATACAGCCAAGCGAGAACATGAAGCCGCGCGCTGAGGTCACAAAATCTGCCCCTGCTGCCAGGGCCCAGGCCACATCGCTGGGGTTGATCAGCTTGCCGCTGGACACCAGACGGATCCGATCCTTGAGCCCGTGTTGGTCACGCAGGTTCGCAACCACCGGCAATGCCTCGCGTACAGACATGCCAACAAGGTCGATCAGCGGCATGGGCGCAGCCCCGGTTCCACCTTCGCCCCCGTCCAAGGTGATGAAGTCCGGTGCGCAATCGTCGCCACGCGCAACGATCGCATCAAAAAGCTCGGTAAACACCTGCTCGGATCCGACCACAGTCTTGATGCCCACAGGTTTGCCGGTGACTTCGCGCACGTGCGAGATCATGTTGAGCAATTCTTCGACATTGCCCGCCTCGCGGTGGCGGTTGGGGGATTGGCTGTCGTGGCCTTTCTTGATCCCGCGAATGGCGGCGATCTCATCCGTGATCTTTTCTGCAGGCAGAATGCCGCCCTTGCCCGGCTTTGCACCCTGGGCCAGCTTGATCTCGAACATGCGTACGGTTTCGTGGGCCGCCACTTCGCGCAGCTTGTCGTCGCTCAGGTTTCCATGTTCGTCCCGAACACCGTATTTTGCGGTGCCGATCTGGAAAACGATGTCGCAACCGCCCTCCAGGTGAAATGGGCTGAGCGCCCCCTCGCCCGTGTTGAGCCAAACGCCCGCCTCTTTCGCACCGCGGCTCAGCGCCTGCACGGCGGGTTTGGAGATCGCGCCATAGCTCATGCCTGAGATGTTGAAGAACGACGGCGCATTATAGGGCGTGCGCGCGGTCGGCCCGATCCGCAACGGCTCGGATTTGGTGAACTGGTCCCCCAGTGGCGGAAACGGCGCGTTCACAAAGATCGGCGTACCGGGCACATTCAGATTGCGGGTCGAGCCGAAGGCCACCGTGTTCCCCTCGCCCTCGGCCGCGCGGTTGACCCATTCACGCTGCGCCCGGTTGAACGGCAGTTCTTCGCGGTCCATTGCAAAGAAGTACTGGCGAAAGAACTCTCCCAACCCACTGAACAGTTTTCTGAAACGCCCGATGACAGGATAATTCCGCCGAATGGCATCATGGGTCTGAAACCGGTCGATAAAGAACAGAACGATCGCGCCTAAGGCCACTACTCCGATGACACTGACAAAGGCAAAGGCCATAAACTCGATGGCGTTCATTGCAAATCCCATCTGGGGACCTCCGATCTGTTCTTGCTGCGGTTCAGGCGTTGCTGGGTTCTCTTAGAGACTGGCCACAACGGCGCGGCTGATCAAGCCACGCGCAATCACGTTGCGCGAAGAAGATTGAAACAGAAATCAGCAGGTTTATCCCACATCTAGATGCAGCGACAAAATTCGCCACCACATCCAGATCGTTCATGCCAATCATGCGCTGACCAATTGTTACACTGCCCTGTCCGACAGCCCCTTAAGCCGCGCGCATCCCTTCGATCCGCTTGCGCACCAGTTCCACATGCATCCGCGCGTGATAGGCGGCCTGACGATAGGCAGCAGGCAAGCGCACCTTGGACAGCCGATCATCCAGCTCGACCAATTCCGCGTCCATACGCTCAAGATCCTCGGCTGTGGGGCTTTCGTCCAGCTCATCTTCGATGGCACGAATGTCGGGGTAATGCTGCCAGACCTTCCAGCCCATGATATAGGCGTAGATGCTTGGCAAGGCGCGCAGCATGGGGACCACGATGAACAGGATCGGCAGCAGCAGAAGCAGGGTCCGGTTCACCTGCGCCGCCATCCAATAGGGCAACCAGTCATGCCACGTCGATGGCCCTTCTGTGATCAGTTGCCGTGCCGCATTGTTCACGGGCAGATCTGTACCATCGATCGACGGAAAGGCATCGGGGTCGGTGATGATATCGCGCGAGGCATGCAGTGCCTTGGCGGCCATCGTCAGGCGATTGACCAAAGCCGGGTGCAGGTCCGGCGTGATGGCCAGCCGTGCCTCGAGCGCGAGGATCGATTGCGGCTCGGGCGGGATCACAGGATCAAGCGAGACCGCTCCGGTGGGAACCGTAACCGTGGTGGCATAGGCCAAACGCCGGGCGATTGCGTTGCTGTGATCCAGTGGAACAAATTGAATGTCCGGATGGCCATAGGCCCGCTGCAGATAAGGCGCATCAATCGGAGCGACAAAGACCGCCACGTCGATCTCATCCGCGATCAGCGCGCTGATCGCATCGTCATAGCCGATGGCCACTGTCTGGTTGGCCAACAGGTCAAGCTCAATCGCGGCTAGAAAATCGACATAGGCCGCCGCAGTTCCAGAGCCAGGACGCCCTCCGTTGATCCTCAAGCCGCGCCACAGGGCTGGGTTCCCCGGAAGGGTCAATTCGCTGCGGGCCAGAAAGATCATCGGCTCGAAAAAGATCGCACCAATGGCTTCGACCTCTGGGTCGCTGACCGCAATCCCCCCCTGCAACAGGGCGGCATCGACCTGACGCTCTGCGAGCAGCTGTTCATTCTCGACCGAGCCGGCGGTTTCGATCACCTCAAGCGTGATGCCATCACTTGCCAACTTCTCGACATAGCGCTTGGCCACTTGGTCATAAGCCCCGCCTGCCGGTCCCGCCGCGATCCGCAAGGTTTTTGGCGGATGCAATTGTAGAAAAACCAAAACCAGGCCCGTTCCAAGCAAAATGGCCGCAAGCAGGGTCCATATCCTCATGATGTGGCCTTTCCGATTTTGGGGATTTCGTAGCAGGTCAAAACCTAGCGGGCTGATCTGCACGGGGCAAGGCGGCAATCTCTTGCAAATGGCCGCAGCGCCTGCCCCTAGAAAGTGATCCAATCCGGCGTCTGCGCAGTATCATCAGCATAACTCGCACTGTTAGGTCCACACTGATGACGCAAAAACGCGCCCTAAGCTGTTTCTTGGCTTCTGTGATCCTGCTGCCTACGGCGACATGGGGTGGCAACGAATCCCGATCCGCCGCTTATGACCTCGGCAACGGCCTGATTGAGGTGGTCGCCGATTTTTCGGAAAACGCAATCTATTGGTGCGGGGTCGGCGACTACGCTCTGCTGCGCCTGGCGAAGCGCGGCAACACACGGATCTATGTCTGGAAAGGTCCTTCTCCCAGCACCGCCCGCCCCGGCGAGCGCGCTGTGACGTTTGGCTTTACCCCTCCTCCCGGTGCAAGCACCGGCGCGTCCTTTACCACGGACGTTTCCGTAGTCGGAAACTCTCTGTCCGTCGGACAGGCTAAACGAACCTGCGATGAACGGACCGCGAGCGGTTGATCACTGTTTTTGTATCAACGCCACGTAAAACCCGATCCCGCGTTCCAGGTTCTCGATCGACAACCGCTCGTTCAATCCGTGGAACCGCACCAGGTCGTCGCCGGTGATCATGAACGGGTTGATGCGATAGGTGTTTTCGCTGGCCTTGGCATAGTGGCGCGCGTCTGTCGCGGCAATCGTGAGCCCCGGAACAGCCGCCAAAGGCCCAAAGACCGCGCGAATGGACGCCTCGACATCCAGATATCCCGGCGCAGTCGAACTGGACACGGGTGAGGCATCGCCGCCGTTGTCCCGGTCGGCCACAATCTCGATCTCATCGTCATCAATGATAGTGCGCACATGTTCGACCACGCTGTCGATGTTGTCGCGCGGGTGGATGCGGAAGTTGATGACCGCGCGGGCCTCGGTCGCCAGTACATTCTCTTTGGTCGATCCCGACAACATCGTCGGTGCCGTTGTGGTCCGCAGCATCGCATCCGTAGAGGGCGCCCCCGACAGGATGCCTTCCAACAGCGGATCAAACAGCCAGCGGTTGGCAAAGACCACGCGCTGACCAAACGAGAAATGGCGACCCAGGGCGTCAAAGAACTCGGCCGACACGCCGGTCAGACCGCCGGGCATCGGATTGGTCTGCACCCGGTCCACGGCACGTGCCAAACGCCCCACCGCTGTTACACGCGGCGGCATTGACGAATGCCCCCCATCCGCGCGGGCGATCAGGGTCACAGTCACATAGCCCTTTTCGGACAGGTTGATGCTGGCCACAGGCTCGGACAGGCCGGGAATGATTTTGTCGAGAACAAACGAACCTTCGTCCAGCGACCATTCCAGCAGCACACCTTGCTCTTTCAAGTGGTTGGCAACCGAGATCGCCCCCTTGCCGCCCACCTCTTCATCGCCACCAAAGCTGAAATAGATGGTACGCTCGGGCGTGAACCCGGCTGTGATCATGGATTCAGCAGCGGATAGCATGGCGATCAGCGCGCCCTTGTTGTCCAGCGTGCCTCGCCCCCAGACGAAACCGTCCGCAATCGTGCCGGCATAGGGCTCATACACCCATTTGTCCAAGTTCCACGGTGCAACGGGCACCACATCATAGTGGGCCGCCAGCAGAACCGGCTTCAGTTCCGGATTGGACCCCTGCCAACGATAAAGTGGGGTTTTCTGATCCAGAATGACCCGCTCGGTCGCGCCATGAACGGCAGGATAAGTGGTTTCTAGGAAAGACAGAAACGCATCGAAATCCGGATGGTCAGGCTTGGTGCTGACCGTTTTGAACTGGATGGCTCGCGACAACTGCGCGGTGGCCTGGTCTACGTCAACCTCCACCGTAATCGGGTCCGACGCTGGAATGGGAGGCGGGCCGTATCGAAAGGTATTGAACAACAACACCCCCGCCAAAACCACGATGGCCACTCCCAACACGGCAGCGATCCACTTGACCCATTTCAACATCTGTCTCCCTTTCCCGATCCAGATCGGTTGCATCCGCATTGTGACGGCTGTTCGGGGCAATGAAAGACCCTACGTGGCCCGCTTACTCAACGTTATCAACCTGAGCCGATCCAAGTATTCAAAGAAGCTCGGCGGTTTTGACGGCATACCGGTCTGTCATGCCCGAGACGAAGTCGGTCAGCGAATGCAGGGCCGAATAAGCGTCGGTCACATCGCGCAGATCCAAGGCAAACGCACGAGCCAGCTGAGTTTCATAGGCCGGAAGGTTATCCCGCGTCCACTGCGCTGCGGCCAAGGCCTCGTACACAGGCCAAACACCTTGAAGCACCCGACGGATGCTATTGCGGCCCTGAATTTCAAGCTTGGTTTTGCGCGGCGCAGTGAACAGACGATTGCGCGCGCAATCCTTGATTGCTGCGAATGCCTTGCCCTTGTTCGAGACCACAATCAACTCGTCGGAAAACTGACCTGCTAGAATTGCCGTGTGGTGGTCGATGAAAGCCTCGACACAGGCATTGATCGCCCCTCCGATGCTGCGGGCGCGCAGATAACTTACGCGCTCATAATCCGAATAGCTCGTGATGTCGCGATTGGTCGGGATCGCTATGGGATTGAGCAAATCCTCAACTTGCTTGAGGCTCAGATCACCGGAGGAGAACCCATCTTCGAGGTCAACGATGTTGTAGCAAATGTCATCAGCGGCCTCGACCAGAAACACCAGTGGATGACGTCGCCACCATGTGCTGCCATCTGGAGCTGATTCTTCCGGCAAGCCAAGTGCACGCGCCGCCGATTGCAGATAGTCGAACTCGCTGTGAAAGACGCCGAACTTCTTGGCGCCCACATAGGGCGCTTTGCCGCCATTGGCATCGCGCAGCGACTTGGAGGTGCTGGCAGTCATCGGGTATTTTGTGAACGCGCCCAAAACTGCGTGGGACAGGTTCATGCCGCCCTGGTTGCGGTACATCTCCAACCGGGTGATGATCCGAAACCCCTGCGCGTTGCCCTCCAGCGGGGTGAACTCGGCCCGTTTGTCCTCCGGGATGTCGTCGAACAGCGTGCGCTTGGCCTGAAACTGTTCCTCAATCCAGCCGCCCATCGCTTCTTCGCCTGAATGGCCAAAGGGCGGGTTGCCGATGTCGTGGGCAAGACAGGCTGCATGGACGATACCCGCAACCTTGGTGGCCTCGCCGGGCGCGAGATGCCCCTGCCCCTCGAGCCAATGACCGATCTTCATACCAAGGGTGCGCCCGACGCTGGCGACCTCGACCGAATGAATCATGCGGTGACGCAGGTGGTCATGTTCATAGAGTGGATGAACCTGGGTCTTGTTGGCGAGCCTGCGGAATGGGGCGGAAAAGTTGATCCGGTCCGCGTCCTGCACGAAATTCAGACGCAGCGGATCTTCTTCTTTGCCGTGATCCCTGCCGCGGTCGGTGTTGATGAGGGTGTGCCAGTCCAAGATCCGAGTTCCGTATGTAAGTGCCAGAAAAAAGCCCGCTGCGAACAGCGGGCTTTTTTTGTGAGCTATTTCAGATCAATGCACAACCGCATCATCCGGTCTTGGGCGGTCGCTGGTGCCCAGACGGTCACCAATGATCAATCCGTCCGCGCCTGCCGAGACGGGAACAGTTTCACCATCCTTGATGTCGCCTGCCAACAGCGCTTCGGCCAGCGGGTTCTGAAGCGCGCGTTGGATCACCCGCTTGAGTGGGCGGGCACCAAACACCGGATCATAGCCTTCGTCGGCAAGCCAGGTCTTGGCGGCCTCATCTAGCTCCAGCCCGATCTTGCGGCCAGCAAGGCGTTTCGCCAAGCGACCCAACTGGATGTCGACGATGCCGTCCATGTCCGCACGGGCCAAGCGATCAAAGATGATCGTCTCGTCCAGACGGTTCAGGAACTCGGGGCGGAAATGAGCCCGCACCGCGTCCATCACGTCGCGCCGCGCATCAGCCGCATCCGCGCCCTCGGGCAGTTGGCTGAGCGCCTGCGCGCCAAGGTTCGAGGTCAGCACGATCAGCGTCTGCTTGAAATCCACTGTGCGGCCCTGACCATCGGTCAGCACGCCATCATCCAGCACCTGCAATAGCACGTTGAACACATCCGGGTGCGCCTTTTCGACCTCATCGAACAGAACAACCTGATACGGACGCCTGCGCACAGCTTCGGTCAACACGCCGCCCTCGTCGTAACCGACATAGCCTGGAGGGGCACCGATCAGACGGGCGACCGCGTGCTTTTCCATGAACTCGGACATGTCAATCCGAACCATGGCGCTGTCGTCGTCGAACAGGAAGTCGGCCACCGCCTTGGTCAGCTCGGTTTTACCCACACCGGTCGGCCCGAGGAACAGGAACGAACCCAAGGGCCGCCCCTCGTCGTTCAGACCCGCCCGCGCACGACGCACGGCGTTCGCCACTGCGGTGACGGCCGAATGCTGGCCGATCACACGGCGATGCAGCTCGTCTTCCATCCGCAGCAGCTTCTCGCGCTCACCTTCCAGCATCTTGGAGGTGGGGATGCCGGTCCAGCGCTCGACCACGGCTGCGATCTGCTCGGGGCGCACGGTCTCTTCGGCCATCATGCCGCCGTCTTCGCGATCTTCCGCTTGCCCCAACTGCTTTTCCAGCTCAGGGATGACGCCATAAGACAGCTCACCCGCCTTGGCGAGGTTGCCCTCGCGCTTGGCGATCTCCAGATCGGCGCGCGCTTTGTCCAACTGTTCCTTGATCGACTGAGCAGCATTCAGCTTGTCGCGTTCAGCCTGCCATTGGGCCGTCATCTCTGCGGATTTCTCCTGCAGGTTCGACAAGTCCTTTTGCAGTGTTTCCAGACGATCCTTGGACGCAGCATCGTCCTCAAGCTTCAGCGCCTCTTCCTCGATCTGCAACTGCAGGATCTGGCGGTCAAGCTGGTCCAACTCTTCTGGTTTGCTGTCGACCTCCATCCGCAGGCGGCTGGCGGCCTCATCGACCAGGTCGATGGCTTTGTCAGGCAGGAAGCGGTCGGTGATATAGCGATGCGACAGGGTCGCCGCAGACACCAGCGCCGAATCCGACACACGCACACCGTGGTGCAGTTCGTATTTCTCCTTGATACCGCGCAGGATGCTGATGGTGTCCTCGACCGTCGGCTCGCTGACCATGACCGGCTGGAACCGACGCGCCAGGGCCGCGTCTTTTTCGACGTACTTGCGGTACTCATCCAGCGTGGTCGCGCCGATACAATGCAGCTCACCGCGCGCCAACGCAGGCTTGATCAGGTTTGCGGCATCCATCGCGCCATCGGATTTTCCGGCACCAACCAGCGTGTGCATCTCGTCGATGAACAGGATGATTTCGCCCGCAGCCTCAGTTACTTCGGTCAAAACCGCCTTCAGGCGCTCTTCGAACTCGCCACGATACTTCGCGCCCGCGATCAGAGCCCCCATGTCGAGCGACAGAAGTTTCTTGTCCCGCAAGGATTCGGGCACATCACCATTGATGATGCGCAGGGCCATCCCTTCGGCGATCGCGGTCTTACCCACGCCGGGTTCGCCGATCAGAACCGGGTTGTTCTTGGTTCGACGGCTGAGCACCTGCATCGCGCGCCGGATCTCTTCGTCGCGGCCAATGATCGGGTCGATTTTACCGGCGGCTGCGGCTTCGGTCAGGTCGTGGGCGTATTTCTTGAGCGCGTCATAGCCATCTTCGGCGCTCGCCGTGTCAGCGGTACGCCCCTTGCGGATGTCATTGATCGCTTCGTTGAGTTTCTGCGCGCTCACGGCACCGGCATCCAAAGCCTCTTTGGCCTTGGACTTCACCATGCACAGGGCCATCAAAACGCGCTCGACCGGAACAAAGCTGTCGCCTGCCTTCTGGGCCAATTTCTCGGCCTCGGCCAAGACCTTACCGGTTTGACCGTCCAGATAGATCTGGCCCGCATCGCCGCTGACCTTGGCCTGTTTCGACAAGGCAACATCCAGCGCCTCGACCACGCGGCCGGGCGCACCGCCCGCGCGAGTGATCAGGTTGCTCGCGAGCCCCTGCTCGTCGTCCATCAGTGCCTTTAGAATGTGTTCGGGCGTCAGACGCTGATGCCCTTCGCGCATCGCAATGGTCTGCGCCGCCTGCACGAAACCACGTGCCCGCTCGGTGAACTTGTTCAAGTCCATCATTCTCTCCTTTTCCAAGCGCCCGGTCATGTCGGCGCCCGAAATCGGCACGCCAGTTGTTGGGCCTCGCATTCAATTTGGGTAATGCTATCTGGTCTTCAAGAGGCTGGATCACGGAAATTCAAAATGAGTTAAATTCTCAGAATTTCACCTCAACAGCGCCTCACTTTAGTAATATTTCGAATGGCATAGTTAGGGTCCAGAGTGGAGGCTATCATGCTTGTAACAAATGTTGAGATTTCAGAATACTCCTACTGCGAACGGACCGAACGGTGCACTGCGAACGTTAGTATGACGCTCGGCGATATGTTCGTCACCCTGTTCTGCGCATTGGACATACCGGCAAACGAATGCCCCAAAACGCGTGCCAAAGCCTTTGTCGGGGACGCGATGCGGCAACTGCGCCGTATGCCCGAATACCGCTCAGGAAGACGCTCGGTTGAGCTGTCAGAGCATGTCACGGCTCCTATGCCGATGCTGGCCTGACGCCGACAAGGCCCCTTGCATCGCAACTGGCGGCTAATTAGAGAGGCGCGACCCCACCAAAAAACAAGGATCGCGCCCATGTCCGCCACACCCGCGCCCGCCACACCTGCGTCCGACGACCGCCTGATTGTCGCGCTGGATGTTCCCAACGCTTTGCAAGGTCTGGCCCTGACCGAACAGCTGGGCGACGCGGTTTCCTTTTACAAGATCGGTCTTGGCATGCTGACTGGCGGTGGTCTGGCCCTGGCGAACGAGCTGAAGCAGGAACATGGCAAACGTATCTTCCTGGACATGAAGCTTTTTGACATCGGCAACACTGTTGAAAACGCGGTTCGAGGCTTGGCGCAGTTCGATCTGGATTTTCTGACCGTGCATGGCGACCCACATGTGGTACGCGCCGCCAAAGAGGGCGCGAGCGGCAAGGACCTGAAAATTCTGGCCGTGACCATCCTGACGTCACTCAACCGCGATGACCTGGACGCCGGGTTGATCAAAGCCGGTGACGTGCAAGACCTGGTCATCGAACGCGCCGCCAAAGCCTTTGAGGCTGGTGCCGATGGTGTCATTGCATCCCCGCAAGAGGCCGCGTTGATCCGAGCACTGCCACAGTCCGAGGGCCGCCTGATCGTTACCCCGGGCGTACGTCCGGCAGGCGCCGAACTGGGCGATCAAAAGCGTGTTGCTACCCCGGCAAATGCAGTTTCCGACGGCGCGGATCACATCGTCGTTGGCCGCCCGATCTATCGCGCAGAAGACCCGCGCGCGGCAGCCCACGCCATTCTTGCAGAATTGAACTCTGCCCAGGCAACTGCCCCAAACAGACACTAATCCGTCGCTTTCTGGGGCATTTCCCGCTCACGATGCCTGTGCCCCTGAAAGCACATATTCCGCATTCATTTTGTATGTCTGGAATTCCAGACTATGCCTGCGACGCTTTTTGAGAGAGTCTAAGATTGAGACACTCCCCAACGAACCTTATCTTCCTGTGGTTCGTTACCTCCCCCGCTCGAGAAGCGGGGGTTTTCTCGGTAAAGCCCCCAATTCCCAAACAAAGCACCTCTAGCCCCCCTCTGTCATTGCTCTGTTCTGGCCCTTAGAATACTGTGGCCTGCCGATCCAATATGTCCCAACGCTGAGCCGCCCGATGCCTTCCTTGTGTCGTGATTGCCTGACCCAATTTGATGCCGGACGCCGCTGCCCCGCTTGTGGCAGCCCCCGGGTCGTCAGCGACCCTGAACTGTTCGAACTGTCAATTGCGCATATGGATTGCGATGCCTTCTATGCCTCGGTTGAAAAGCGTGACAATCCGGACCTGGCGGACAAACCGGTCATCATCGGCGGTGGCAAACGCGGCGTCGTCTCGACCGCCTGTTACGTAGCACGGATCCGGGGCGTCAGATCCGCGATGCCCATGTTCAAAGCCTTGGACCTGTGCCCCGACGCCGTCGTCGTCAAACCCCGTATGAGCGTTTACGCCGAAGTAAGCCGCGAAATTCGGGCAATGATGGACGAACTGACGCCCGCCATCGAACCTCTGTCGCTGGACGAGGCGTTTTTGGATCTCTCGGGTACACAAAAGCTGCACGGTGCCCCACCTGCCGTGATGCTGGCGCGTTTGGTGAAACGGATGAAAGATGAATTGGGGCTGACCGGTTCCATTGGCCTTAGCCACAACAAGTTCCTGGCCAAGGTGGCCTCTGATCTGGACAAGCCGCGTGGTTTCTCTGTTATCAGTCGTCGCGACACCGCGGCCTTTCTTGAAAACAAGTCCGTGCGGCTGATCTGGGGCATCGGCCCGGCCGCCCAGGCCTCACTTGAAAAGGCGGGCATTCGCACCTTCTCGGACCTGTTGAGGTGGGAGCAAGAGGCCCTGACAGAACGCTTCGGCTCGATGGGATATCGCCTGTGGCATCTGGCCCGTGGGCAGGACAAACGCCGCGTGTCGAACAACGAGCCGATGAAATCGATCTCGAACGAGACCACGTTTTACGAGGACACGAGCAACCCTGAGATACTGGACGGACATCTGTGGCGTATGGCCGAAAAGGTGGCAGACAGGGCCAAGGCCAAAGGGTTGGCGGGCCGGGTGGTGACGCTCAAGCTCAAGCGCGCAAATCACGCGATCCTGACCCGCCGCATATCCTTGCGGGATGCGACCCAGATGGCGGACACGATTTATCGCAGATCACGGGCGCTCTTTGATCAGGTCGGCGATCAAGGCCCCTATCGTCTGTTGGGATGCGGATTGTCCGACCTCTGCCCCGAGGAGGAGGCTGACAAGAGCGGTGACCTGCTTGACCCAGGCGCGGTGCAACGCAGTGATGCCGAGCGGGCGACAGATGCGATTCGCAAACGGTTTGGCACGGATGCGATCATCAAGGGACGCACATTGCGCTGATCACTCGGCCGCTAGCCGAACGGGTCCCTGCCCCAACACCGCAATTCGGGACGCCACTTGTGCAAGCAATTCGCGCACCCGGTCAAAGTCGGCATTAGGCCGGATGCGTCTTTCATCCATATAGATCGACCGATCGATTTCGATCTGGATGGCATGTTGTCGGCGTGATGGCCGCCCATAGGCTTGGGTGACATAGGCGCCCGCAAAGGGCGTGTTGCGCATGACCGAGAACCCGGCCTCGACAAAGGCGGATTCGACCGCCTCCATGACGTCAGGCGACGAAGCGGCCCCGAACCGGTCCCCCAAGACGATCTCGGGGCATTTGCCGTTCTTGCGGCACACGCTTTCAAGGGCCTCGTGCGGCATAGAATGGCAATCCACCAGGATGGCCTGCCCAAACAGTTCGTGCGATTCGCTCAGAAGGGCCTGCAATCGCGCGTGGTAGGGATGCCAATACCCATCAATACGCCGCTTTGCTTCGCTCATCGGCAGCTTGCCACGATAAATCGCGCGCCCATTTGCGACCACGCGGGGAATCACGCCCAAACCAGATGCCACGCGCGGATTGTGCCCCGGCTTTCGCACACCTTCGATCAAGGCCGGGTCCAATTCGTCCGGGCTGCGATTGAGATCCAGAAACGCGCGCGGCGCCCCCGCCTTTAGGAAAGGCGCGCCAAAGTCGGCGACATCCTGAAACAACAAGTCCACAAAAGCGTCCTCGGACGACCGAATCGTCTTTTGATTCAGCACCGTCTGCTTCAAGAACCTGTCCGGATAGTCGTTGCCGCTGTGCGGAGAGGCAAAAACCACGCAAGACGTGCGTTTCTTTGGTTCAGACAAGTAATATGCGGCGCGGGGCATGGCGTCTCCTTACAAAGAAAAACATAGACCGGAAAATAGTTCGATCAAAAGCCCTTGATCCCCCCGACGACTCCTTTTATAGACCCCGCTACCGGCGCGGTTCTCCGCGTCCTAGTTTTTTCTGGGACAGGGATCGCAAGGGTATTCATGGGCGATTAGCTCAGTGGTAGAGCACTTCGTTGACATCGAAGGGGTCACAAGTTCGAACCTTGTATCGCCCACCATGAATTCACTGTTTCGGTTTTCCGGGACACCCGCAACACCAGGCGCTGGCCACACCTTGCACAAGGCGCCGCAGGAACAGGAGACAGGCCATGAAGGTCAAGAACTCGCTCCGCTCGCTCAAGAACCGGCACCGTGATTGCCGTGTTGTGCGTCGCAAAGGCCGCGTTTATGTGATCAACAAAACGCAGCGTCGGTTCAAAGCTCGCCAGGGCTGAACCACACGGCATACCAAAAGAAACCGCGCCTTCGAGCGCGGTTTTTTTGTGCCTGCTCCCTTGATCAGATCCTTGATCAAAGAAATCTGTGGCGATCCACCAATTGCTGTTAGCCTGTTTGGACAGCAGCACCGGAGGTCTGTAATGTCCCGCCCGAACGTAATCCTGATCCTGGCCGACGACATGGGGTTTGCCGATCTGGGCTGCACCGGATCGGAAATCCGCACCCCCAACATCGACGCCCTCGCCAAAGGCGGTACGTTGCTTAGCGCGATGTATAACTGCGCGCGGTGCTGCCCCACGCGGGCCTCTCTTTTGACCGGGCTTTATCCGCACAACGCGGGCATCGGGCACATGGGGGCCAATCTGGGCGCACCTGCCTACCAAGGGTTTCTGCGCAATGATTCTGCCACGATCGCCGAACACCTGCGGGCCTCGGGCTACCGCACCCTGATGAGCGGCAAGTGGCATGTGGCCGGTGATTTCGAATCCGGTGACTATGACAGCTGGCGTCCCGGTGACATCGAGCACCCCACCCCGCGCCAGCGCGGATTCGACCGTTTCTTTGGCATAATGGACGGCGCGACGCACTTTTTCTCTCCACACTACATGATGGAAGATGACAGCCGGGTCGAGGTTCTACCCGACGACTTCTATTTCACCGACGCGATCACGGACAAAGCGATCGGCATGATCCGGGATTCGGTCGCGGACGAGACACCCTTCTTTCTCTACCTCGCACACACGGCCCCGCATTGGCCCCTGCATGCCCATCCCGAAGACATTGCGCGTTACGATGGGGTCTACGCCAAAGGTTGGGATGCGATCCGCACCGCCCGACATGAAACCATGAACGGCATGGGCCTGTTTCAAACTCAGTGGGACATCTCTCCCCGCGACCCGGATGTGCACCGTTGGTCCGACGAGACGCACACTGACTGGGAAGCCGCCAAAATGGCGACCTATGCCGCCATGGTCGACCGGATGGATCAATCCATTGGCACGTTGGTGGCCGCGCTTCGCAAGTTGGGCCAGTTGGACAACACGCTGATCCTGTTTCTGTCGGACAACGGCGGCTGCGCCGAGTTCATGGCCGAAGACGGTTGGGCGCAGTTTTATCCCGACGTCACGCAGGATGGGCGTAAGATCACGATGGGCAACGTGCCGGGTCTGCACCCCGGCGACGCGCAGACCTTTCAAAGCTACGACAAGCCTTGGGCCAACGTGTCGAACGCGCCCTTTCGCTTGTTCAAACATTTCGTCCACGAGGGCGGGATATCGACGCCCCTTGTGGCGCATTGGCCCGATGGGTTTGCACCGCAAACAGTGCGCTACGCCCCTTGCCACGTGGTCGACATCCTGCCCACCATCCTAGAGGCTACTGGTGCGCCCTATTTGAAAGAGCTGGGAGGTCATGACATCCAGCCCACCCAAGGCGAGAGCCTACTGCCCCTGCTGCGGGGCAGCGATTGGACCCGTGAACAACCGATTTTCTTCGAACACGAAGGCAACGCCGCCATTCGCCTGGGCCAGTTCAAACTTGTCCGCCTACATGGGCAGGATTGGGAGCTTTACGACATGGAAACTGACAGGACCGAATTGAACAACTTGATCCACGGTGAGGCTGATCGCGCCAAAGCCATGCAACGCAGTTATCAGAACTGGGCCGACATGGTCGGCGTCATGGACTGGGATGTCGCTTTACCCAAACTCCTCAAAGCTTGGAACATGGACAGCGCCGACGGCTGAAACTCTTCCCGAGTGTTTTTATCGGATTTTGATTGTATTCAGGCAGGATTGCTATATTTCACTGTGCAACCGGGTTCCTGTCTGGATTCGTAATCACTTGGGAATTGCAATGTTCAAAGCATCAACAGCACTTGCCACCATCGTGGCCACCACTCTGACAACATCAGCTTGGGCGGAGGGCGAAGTAAATCTCTACTCGTCACGCCACTATGACACCGACGAGCGGCTCTACTCAGACTTCGAAGAGGCCACCGGCATCACCATCAACCGGATTGAGGGCAAGGCCGACGAACTGATCGCCCGGATGAGCGCCGAAGGCGCCAACTCGCCGGCTGATATCCTGCTGACCGTGGACACCTCGCGCCTGGAACGCGCAAAGGATGCAGGCGTTCTGCAATCCATCGACAGCGATGTTCTTGAGGCCCGTGTCCCTGCCTATCTGCAGGACAGCGACAACCAGTGGTTCGGCTTCTCGCAGCGCGGGCGCGTGATCTTCTATGACAAGAACGAAGTCTCCAACCCGCCGCGCACCTATCTGGATCTGGCCGATCCACAGTACGCAGGCAAGGTCTGCATCCGCTCTTCCAGCAACACCTATAACCAGACGCTCCTGGCCTCGATCATCGAGCACCACGGTGAAGAGGCGGCGCTCGCATGGGCCGATGGCGTAGTCGCCAACATGGCGCGCGACCCCAAGGGTGGCGACACTGACCAGCTGCGCGGTATCATTTCGGGTGAATGTGAAATTGCTGTGGGAAACACCTACTACTTCGCGCGCGCCCTGCGCAAAAACGTCAAGGGCGTCAGCGACGACATCGACATGATCGGTTGGATCTTCCCGTCGCAGGATGCCGAAGGCGCACATATGAACCTGTCGGGTGGTGGCGTTGCGGCGCATGCGCCGAACAAGGAAAACGCGATCAAGTTCCTGGAATACCTCGCCTCGGATCAGGCGCAGCAGTATTTCTCGGGCGGCAATGACGAATACCCCGCCGTTCCTGGTGTGGGCTTGTCCGAAGCAGTCGCCAAGCTGGGTCACTTCAAACCCGATGACGTAAGCCTGTCGGCTGTGGCAAAGAACATCCCGACAGCACAGAAGATCTTTAACGAGGCCGGCTGGCGCTAAGCCTGCCCAATAAACGATCATACTAAAGGCGCGAGAGAATTTTCGCGCCTTTTCTCTTGCAATCACGTTAAATTTCAGCGCAGCATTTCCATAATTGAGAATTAGTCTCGGATATGATCATGCTGGATGACCTGTCGAACCGCCTGAGTGAACGCCTAAAGGAGCTGCGCCAAGGGCGTGGCTGGTCGCTCGATGAACTCGCCACTGCCAGTGGTTTGAGCCGCGCGACCCTGTCCCGGATGGAGAAGGGCGAGGTCAGCCCAACAGCCGAAAGCCTGGGCCGATTGTGCCGTGCACACGGCCTGCCAATGTCGCGTCTGATGATGATGGTCGAGGATACGTTTACCCCACGCGTTCCGGTGGAACGTCAAACAGAATGGACCGACCCCGAAACGGGCTATGTTCGCCGGTCCGTCTCTCCTCCAGCCCCGGGCTTGTCGGGTGAGGTTATCGAATGCCACCTGCCGCCTGGAACACGCGTGGCCTATGACGGCGCACCCAAACCGGGGCAGGAACATCACGTAGTTCTGCTGGATGGCGCGATGTCCCTGACCGTAGACGACACCCGCCACGACCTGAGCGCCGGGGACTGCCTGCGCTATCATCTGTCGGGCCCCACAGTGTTTGAAACCTCGGAACGCCGCGGCGTGCGCTACATGCTGGTGTTGATATGATTGAAGAGGTCTCGACATCGGATCTGCCCTCAATCCTCGGGGATTTGACTGACACACTTCACGCCTGTGTCCATGACGGTGCCAGTGTCGGGTTTGTCTTACCATTCTCGCGACAAAGTGCTCAGGAATTCTGGGAAGCGCGAGTCTTCCCGATGGTTGCCGCCAAGGCCGCGATCCTGTTTGTGGCACGCCGCAAGGGCCGTGTTGTGGGCACTGTCCAATTGGTGCCAGCACCGATGCCGAACCAGCCCCACAGGGCGGATGTCTCAAAACTGCTGGTGCACCCTGATTTTCGCCGGTTGGGGTTGGGGCGGGCCCTGATGACCGCCCTGCAAGACAAGGCTTGTTATCTTGGCCTGTCGCTCTTGGTGCTCGATACACGCAGCGGCGACCCCTCTCAGGCGCTCTATCAATCGCTTGGATTTCAAGTGGCCGGAGAGATCCCTGGGTTCTGCCGCAATCCCTTTGACGACCGGCTCGAACCCACCACCTATATGTACAAGAACCTGCAATGATCGCGCTGCTGATCTTGGCCGTGATCCTTGGTGGCGCGCTGATCGCGGCCCAAGGACCGATCTACACTCGAATGGCAGAACTCGTGGGCGGGCCGCTGCAAACAGCCGCACTCGCCTTTGGTCTGGGAACGCTGTCGTTGCTGATGCTGTTGATAGCAACAAACAGCCCGTTGCCGCGCAGATCTGACATCGCCAGCGTTCCCTTGTGGATGTGGGCAGGCGGGCTGATCGGGGTCTATGTGGTCGTCGTGTCGATCCTTGCCGTGCCCCGATTGGGCGTCGCCTCGTACATGGTCTGTGTGATCGTCGGACAACTGGCCGCCGGATACGTCTATGACCGCACTGGCGCCTTTGGGATGGAGATGCGGGACTTTTCCACCGCGAATCTCATTGGCCTTGGCCTCGTCGCATTCGGCGCCGGATTGACCGTCTGGCGCTAGTGGCCGCGCCCAACCTGGCGGCAAATCAAAATCACCGGCAGCAACCCAACTGCCAGAATGACAAGCGACGGCACCGCCGCGCCCTCGAGCCGCTCGTCCGAGGCCAGCCGGAACGCCTGAACCGCCAAGGTGTCATAGTTGAACGGGCGCATGATCAGGGTCGCAGGCAGCTCTTTCATCACGTCGACAAAAACGATGAGCAGCGCGGTCAGCAATGACGGCGTCAAGATCGGCAGATGTACCCGCCGCAGGGTACCCATCGGTGTCTTGCCCAGGGACCGTGCCGCGGCGTCCATGTTGGAATGTACCATGCTTTGCCCGCCCTCATAAGCTGACAGAGCGGCTGACAGGAAACGCACCATGTAAGCCGCCACCAACAGCCAGATCGATCCAGTGATCAACAACCCCGTGGACACGCCAAAAGTGGACCGCATCCAGCCATCCAGCAGGTTGTCGAAATTCGCAAAAGGCACCATCAAACCCACAGCGATCACCCCGCCGGGCACCGCATACCCCAACCGCGAGACATAGACCGCAGCCATCGACTGCCGCCCGGGCTTGAGGCGCTGAAAGAACCCGACGCAGATCGCAGCGCAGACCGTGACGACAGCGGCAACAGACGCCAGTGTGAGAGAGTTCTGAATGAACCCGACATAGCGGCGCGACAGCAGGTTCTGCTCGGAATCGAGCCCCATCTGGAACAGGATGAACACCGGCAAGGCAAAGCCCAAGACAACCGGAATGGCGCACAGGACAAAGGCGCCCACCGCCGCAAAGCCGCGCAGTTGCGCCGACGGCATAGCCGCGTGACGTCGTCCCGCTTGGTGATACTTGGACTTGCCGCGCTGCGTGCGCTCGGCCACGGCCAACACAAGGGCAGCCCCCAGCAGACACAGTGCCAATTGCGCTGCCGCTGCCCGGTCGGCCATGGTGAACCAACTGGTGTAAATCCCCGTGGCAAAGGTCTGCACACCGAAATAGGCCACCGTGCCAAAGTCGGCGATGGTCTCCATCACGGCCAGCAGCACGCCCCCGGCAATCGCGGGCCGCGCCATCGGCAGGGATACTTTCCAGAACGCTGCAAATGGGCTGGACCCAAGCGAGCGTGCGGCCAGAAAGGCCGTGGCGCTTTGTTGCAAAAACGCTGCCCGCGCCAGCAGATAAACGTAAGGATAGAGCACCAGGATCAGCATCACTGCCGCCCCTTCGGTCGAGCGGACTTCGGGGAACCAATAGTCACGCGGCCCCCAGCCCATCACGTCCCGCAGGGTGCTTTGCACGATTCCGGGATGGTCCAGGATAAACGTGTAGGCATAGGCCAGCACATAAGCCGGAAACGCCAGCGGCAGAACCAGCGCAATCTCCATCAGTCGCGATCCGGGAAAGCGGGTCATCGTGACGAGCCAAGCCGCCCCGACGCCAATACAGAATGTGCCTGCAGCGACCAGGACAACCAGGATCAATGTGGTCCCGGCATAGCGTGGCAGCACCGTCGACATCAGGTGCGATACCGTATCCGTGCCGCCAGTGACCGCAGCCAACACAACGGCCAGCATGGGTAACAGGCAAGTTGCCGCAATGACCATGGCAAACCAACCGAGCACACGGGTCCCGGTGGAGTTGCGATGGCGCGTGCCCTGATCTGAATACTCGATGTCGGCCATGATTGGGTCTGTATAAGGCGTTTCGCCCCTTATTCGATCATTTTTGTCGGTAATTCCAGTACCAATCCAATGGCCGTCTAACAGCAGCAACTTCGGCTTTGCCTTGCCGCGGTGGCATGCCGTAACCTGAATTCAATTTCGAATTGCAAAGGTAGTAGGTTCATGACTGCATTGGATTACTTTGCTTGGGTTGTTCTGATCGTCCTGATCATCACAGCGCTGGTCGGCTTTGTCATTCTGGCCCGTCTTCCCGGTCAAATCGCACACAGCCGCAATCACCCGCAGGCCGAAGCCATCACAGTGGCCGGTTGGATGGGTGCGCTGATGGTTGGCGTGTTCTGGCCCCTGGCCCTGATCTGGGCCTTTACCAAACAACAGTCAGAGGCACCTAAACCATGATCGTCTTTCTGACACTGATCTATGTCGCCCTCCTCTTTGTCCTGATCCGCCTCAAGCTTGTGCCGAACACCGGGCTGACCTGGGCCACGACATTGGTCTGGATGGTGGTGCTGTTCATCTTTCTCTTCATCCCTCTGCAGTGGGGCGCCCCGCAGGGCTCAACGCGGGTTTTGACCCGGGCGGTGCAGGTGATCCCCAACGTGAATGGTGAGGTGATCGAGATCGCCGTCGAGCCGAATGTTCCGCTCAAAGCAGGCGATCTGCTTTTTCAACTGGACCCTGAACCGTTTGAAATTGCACTTGCCGCAGCCGAAGCGCAGCTTGTTCGCGTTGAAGCACAAGCCCAGCAGGACAAGGACGCCCTGCGCAATGCTCAAGCGCAGCTGAGGCAAGCGCAGGCAGCGCAGGTCCTTGCACAAAACCGATATGACGATGATGCCAAGCTTGTTGAAAGCGGTACGATCTCGGAAAATCGCCTGGAACAGCGCGAAACCGATCTGGAGGCCGCTGAAGCCGCTGTCGAGCAAGCGCGTGCGGCGGTATCGCGAGCCGAGATTGAGCTGGGTGCCGTGACGGCTGACGGTATCGTTGCAAAGGTGGCCGAGGCGCACGCCAATCTGGACCAGGCCCGTTGGAATCTGGAACAAACCGCAATCACTGCGCCCAGTGACGGCTATGTCACCAACCTTGCTTTGGCCGTCGGCCAACGCGTCACCAGCTTTCCCATCGCGCCCTCAATGGTGTTTGTCGAAACCTCGGAAAAAACACTCGTCGTGAACATTCAGCAGATCTACATGCGGCATCTGAGAGCGGGCCAAGAGGTTGAGATCGCGCTCAAAACCAAACCCGGAGAGATCCTGACCGGCAAAGTGCGCCTGGTGACCGAAATTGCGTCCCAAGGGCAGGCGCTGGTATCAGGCACAGTATACGCTGCCGGGCAAATACAGGCCGAGCCCTTTGTGGCGCGGATCGACCTGGACGACCCGGCATTGCTCAAGTCGCTTCCCCCCGGTGCTGTTGGGACGGCCGCGGTCTATACCGAGGCTGTGAAGCCCACGCACATCATCCGCCGCGTGATGATCCGCATGCAGAGTATCATGAACTATGTGATCCCGCCGCTGTGAAAAACCCGCCGATCAGCGGATCGGCGGGTTTTCCTTTTCAACTCGTAAGTCGCGTCTCAGTCGTAAACGCGTTGATCTTCGATCACCAAACCATCTTTGGGCAGGGACCCCGGTGCGACCACTTCGATTGCACCTTTCAGCTTGAGCACTTCGACCACCGATTTGGCATAGCTCATATCATCACCACCTGGGCTTTCGATCTGAACGGTCATTGTGTCCATCTCTCCGTGACGCGACGCGATCACGCGGGCTTTTACAATCTCGTCATGCTTGTCGACCAGAGCTGCAACCTGCTCGGGCCGGACAAACATGCCCTTGATTTTGGTCGTCTGATCCGCACGCCCCATCCATCCCTTGATGCGCATGTTGGTGCGACCACAGGGCGACAGGCCCGGCAGGATGGCAGACAAATCACCGGTGGCAAAGCGGATGAGCGGATAGTCAGGATTCAGGGAGGTTACAACGACCTCGCCCACCTCGCCCGGCGCCACCGGCGTACCCGTGCCGGGTGTTACAATCTCAACGATGACGTGTTCATCGACAATCATGCCTTCCATGGCCGGGCTTTCATAGGCGATGTTACCCAGATCAGCCGTCGCATAGCTTTGCAGGCAAGTGATCCCGCGATCCGCGTATTCCTGTCGCAGGGACGGGAACAGCGCCCCACCGCCCACGGCTGCTTTCGAAATCTTGAGGGTGACCCCCATTTCGTCTGCTTTGTCCAGGATCACTTTCAAGTAGTCCGGCGTGCCCGCATAGGCCGTACAACCGATGTCGCGCGCTGCATTGACTTGTAACTCGGTCTGGCCGGTGCCTGCGGGCAGAACCGCTGCGCCGACCGCCCGTGCGCCATTTTCAAAGATCATGCCCGCAGGCGTCAGGTGATAGCCAAAGCAGTTTTGAACGATGTCTCCCTGCCCGATGCCAGCGGCATGCAGGAACCGCCCCATGCGCCACCAGTCATGGTCCACGCCGCCCGGCTCATAGATTGGGCCCGGCGACTGAAAGATATGCGCAAAACCGGCGGCCGGTTTTGCAGTGAAACCGCCAAAAGGCGCATTCTCGGATTGGGCCCGGCTGAGCTCGGATTTGCGGAGAACAGGCAATCCAACAAGGTCATCCGCGCTGCGGATAGCGGCAGCATCCACTCCGGCGAGGCTTTCGGCATAACCAGAGGCCGCCTGGGCACGCGCGATCTGTTCCGGCAGTGCCCGCGCCAGATCTGCGGCGCGCTCATCATCGCTTCGGGTTTCAAGGGTATCAAAATGCGTCATGATCTGATCCCTCATCAGCTCAACCACCGCTTGCGGCGGCGATAAGACCTGACATCCCGGAAGCTTTTGCGCCCTTCTTCGGACATACCAAGGTAGAACTCTTTCACGTCCGGGTTTTCACGAAGGTCAGCGGCCGGACCGTCCATAACGACGCGCCCCGATTCCAGAATGTAGCCATAGTGTGCAAAGCGCAGCGCCACGTTGGTGTTCTGTTCGGCCAGCAAGAAGGAGACGCCTTCTTTCTCGTTCAGGTCCTTGACGATGCCAAAGATCTCTTCGACCAGCTGCGGTGCCAAACCCATCGAAGGTTCGTCCAGCAGGATGGTTTCAGGGTTCGCCATCAGGGCACGGCCAATTGCCACCATCTGCTGCTCGCCGCCCGAGGTATAGCCCGCAAGGGATTTGCGCCGCTCTTTGAGACGCGGGAAGTAGTTATAGACCAGTTCAAGGTCACGCTGCATCTCGGCCTTGCCAGATGTGCGGGTGTAATAGCCCGTCAGCAGGTTTTCCTCGACCGTCAGGTGTTCGAAACAGTGGCGGCCTTCCATGACCTGGATCACGCCCTTGCGCACCAGATCTGCCGGGTCCAGATCGTGCACATCCGTGCCACGATACTTGACCGACCCTTTGGTGACCTCGCCACGCTCCGAATGGAGCAGGTTCGAGATCGCCTTGAGCGTCGTGGTCTTGCCGGCACCATTGCCCCCCAGCAAAGCGGTGATCCCGCCTTTGGGCACATTCAGGCTGACGCCTTTCAGCACGAGGATCACGTGGTTGTAGATCACCTCGATATTGTTGACCTCCAAAAGGGTCTCGACACCGACGTCGTTTGTGTTGGCTGCATCCAGCATCAGTTGTTGTCCTCACGCATGCCCGGTTCCCATGCCGGGCTTTGGGGAATGGAACGGCAGGCGCGCCCGCCGTTCCAATGGGTGTTCAAACCGGGTTGATCAGCAGTTCGGCTCGATGTTGTTTTCCGCCGCATAGGCCGCCGAGTCCTCGGCAACCAGCGCACCGATCACTTCGGCATCGGTTGGTTTGAAGTCCGAGATCAGCGACCAGGTTTTCGATGCTGCATCCCACTGGTTCACACCAACCAGGCCAGGACCACCGTGGTTTTCACAGGACACTTTGAACGAAGGACCAAAGTTGGGCATGCCAAGTGCCGCCATCTTTTCTTCGGTGATTTCCAGAGCTTCCATACCATCACGCATCTGCTGTGGGGTGATGTCGGTCACGCCGTGCATTTCCTGCGCGGTTTTCACGGCTTCGGCTGCCAGCATCGCGGCATAGAGACCACGGTTGTACAGAACCGTACCGACCTGATCGCCAGCACCGGCGGCTTTACCTGCGTCGATGACGTGCTTCTTGATGTCGTCAAAGACCGGGAAGTCGCTGCCGACGTTGTGGAAGGTGATCGCCTTGTACCCATTGGCCGCGTCGCCTGCAGGCAGAACGTCATGCTCGGCACCCGACCACCAGACACCAATGAAGTTTTCCATCGGGAAGCGGATGTTTGCAGCTTCCTGAACCGCAACCTGGTTCATCACGCCCCAGCCCCAGATCACAACATAATCCGGACGGTCACGGCGGATCTGCAGCCATTGCGACTTCTGCTCCTGACCAGGGTGGTCAACAGGCAGCGCCTTCAGGTCAAAGCCATACTTCTTGGACAGCTCTTCCAGTGTGCGGATCGGCTCCTTGCCGTAGGCAGAGTTGTGGTAGACCAGCGCAACTTTCTTGCCCTCGATGTTGCCATCGTTGATTTCCAGCAGGTAGTTCACAACGCCCGATGCACCGTTCCAGTAGTTGGCCGGATAGTTGAATACGTTCGAGAACACATCGCCGTTTGCAGCCGAAGTCCGGCCATAGCCCATGGTGTGGATCGGGATGCCGTCAGCGGTTGCTTTGGGGATCAGCTGATAGGTGATACCGGTCGAGAGCGGCTGATACACCAGAGCGCCCTCGCCCTTGGTCGATTCATAGCATTCAACGCCTTTTTCGGTGTTATAGCCGGTTTCGCATTCCACCATGCGGATCGGCACGCCTCCGATACCACCATCACGCTCATTCAGCAGGGTGAAGTAGTCGGCATAACCATCTGCAAACGGGATACCGCCTGCCGCGTAAGGTCCGGTCCGATAGCTCAGTGATGGGAACACAAGGTCAGCCATCACCGGTCCGGCGGCCATCAGCGCACCAAGCGCCAGAGTGGTCAGTTTCATTTTCATCGGCTTTATTCCTCCCTAGGTTTTATCCGATCGTGAACGAGGTCCTCCGCCCCGCAATTTCGTGGCCCGGCCCCGCGTCAGTGCGGGAACGGCCAGAGACGCAATTTCTCTTTGGCGACACGCCACAGCTGTGCCAGCCCATGCGGTTCCATGATCAGGAACACGATGATCAGCGCGCCAACAATTACCAGCTGCAAGTGCGCAACAATGTCCGTGGGCCAGCCCAGCATGTCCGCACCTACGACTTTCAGAACCACCGGCAGCAGCACCAAGAACGCAGCACCAGCAAAGGATCCAAAGATCGAGCCCAGACCACCGATGATCACCATGAACAGCACCAGGAACGACTTCTGGATGCCAAACACCTCGCCCACTTCGACAGCGCCCAGATAGACGGCAAAGAACAGCGCGCCCGAGATACCCACAAAGAAAGAGCTGACCGCAAAGGCTGTCATCTTGGCCTTCAACGGGTTCACCCCGATGATCTCGGCCGCGATGTCCATGTCACGAATGGCCATCCATTTACGGCCAACGGTGCCGCGCGTCAGGTTGCGGGCGATCAGCGCACAGACTGTCAGGAAAATCAGGCAGAACAGATAGGTGGCCCAGGCCGACGCGTTGGGGCCAGTGATGATGATGCCGAAGACGTCGCGCTCAGGCGCATTGATCTGACCCGACGCCGAGTAGTTGTAGAACCACGGCACACGGTTGAAGAGCCAGACCAGAAAGAACTGCGCCGCAAGCGTGGCGACCGCAAGGTAGAAGCCTTTGATCCGCAAGGATGGCAAGCCGAACAGCACACCCACCAGGGCCGTGATCCCGCCGGCCAGCAGAACGTGGATGAACATGCTCACATCCGGGAACGCAGTCATCAGCTTGTAACAAGCATAAGCCCCCACAGCCATGAAACCGCCCGTACCCAGCGAGACCTGCCCACAATAGCCGGTCAGGATGTTCAGTCCAATCGCCGCAATCGCATAGATCAGGAAGGGCAGCATGATCGCATTGGCCCAGTAGTCATTGATCAGGAACGGGACCACCGCAAAGGCGAACACCATGACGGCGTAGTACCGATAGCGATCAAACCGGATCGGAAAGGTCTGGTTGTCCTGAGTGTAGGAGATTTTGAAATCTCCGGCTTCGCGGTAGAACATGGTCAGATGCCCCCTTCGGACTGCGCGCGGTTCCGGGCCGCGGCGTCGAGTTGATTTGATTTCCTGGCATAGCCGCTGGCCTCCGAGGCCCGCACCAGCCGCATGTAAGCAGCGATCCCTGTCACCAGCCCGCCAAAGGCCAGCAACGCGGCAATCACCAGTTGGCTCTCCGTCAGCCCTTCGGCGGTGACGGCAAGGTACCCAAATGCCCAAAACCCGGACCACGCAATCACGTTGATGATGGCGATCAGCTTGTTCATTTTCGGATACCCCTTTCGTTTCTCATATCAGGCGAAGGTTCCGGGCGGGCGGGTCTCGTTGCGCAAAGCGCGACGGGGTCGCCCACCCGGGGCCTCAGACCCTTTCGATAATCTTGTCCCCAAACAATCCTTGCGGACGGAACACCAGGAACAGCAGCGCTAGCACATAGGCGAACCAGTTTTCGGTCGCGCCGCCAACCAGCGGGCCAATGGCAAACTCAAAGAGTTTCTCGCCCACCCCGATGATCAGACCACCCACGATGGCCCCGGGGATCGAGGTAAAGCCACCCAGCATCAGAACCGGCAGGGCTTTCAGTGCGATCAACGACAACGAGAACTGCACGCCCGACTTGCTGCCCCAGACGATCCCGGCAACCAGCGCGACAAACCCCGCAACCGACCAGACCAGAACCCAGATGAAGTTCAGATTGATGCCAACCGACAGTGCTGCCTGGTGATCATCCGCCACGGCGCGCATGGCACGGCCCTGCTTGGTGTATTGGCTGAACGCCACCAGCGCGATCACCAGTACCGCAGCAATCACCGTGGCAATCAGATCCAGCTGATCAAGGAAGAACCCATAGAAGTTCTCATTCCCCATGCCCATCCACTGCGTGTTCTCTTCGATCCAGAAGCTACCACCCTGCGGCAGACCCACATCCAGTGCCTTGATTTCAGAACCCCACATCAGGTCAGCCACACCTTCCAGGAAATAGGCCAGACCAATGGTCGCCATGAACAGGATGATTGGCTCCTGCCCGACCAGGTGACGAAAGATGTACTGTTGAACCAGCCAGGCAAAGAGAACCATGACCGCAATCGTCAGAACAATTGCGATGATTGCAGGCACCTCCCACCCAAAGTGATGGATGTGCGTTCCGAAAATCGCGTTGATCAGATGCGCAAACGGCACCTGCCCAACCATGATCCCATAAAGTGTCATTGCCGCAAACAACGCCATGACACCTTGCGCATAGTTGAAGATGCCCGACGCCTTGTAGATCAGGACAAATCCCAATGCCACAAGTGCATAGAGAACCCCCGCCATCAGGCCGTTCAGAACAACCTCGGTACCAAACAAAAGTGAATCAGGCATCCTGCTCTCCCCCTGCAGATATCGTCACCGAGATCTGCCCAAACCTTTCGAACTTTTTCGGCTGCATCACTGGATCAGTCATGTGACACCCCCAGATAGGCGTCGATGACGTCCTGATTGGTGCGCACCTCATCCGGGGTGCCGTCACCGATCTTCTTGCCGTAATCCATGACAACCACGCGGTCGGACAGGTCCATTACAACGCCCATGTCGTGTTCGATCAGAGCAATGGTGGTGCCGAATTCATCGTTCACATCCAGGATAAAGCGGGACATGTCCTCTTTCTCCTCGACGTTCATGCCCGCCATCGGTTCGTCCAGCAGCAACAGCTTGGGCTCGGCGGCCAAAGCGCGCGCCAGTTCGACCCGCTTTTTCAATCCATACGGCAAGCGCGACACCGGCGTTTTGCGGATGTGCTGAATTTCCAGGAAGTCGATGATCTTCTCGACGACTTCGCGGTTCTCCGTTTCTTCCTGCTCTGCCTTGCCTTTCCAGAGCGCTTGCGCGAACAACCCGGACTTCATGTTGTTCAAGCGACCGGTCATTACATTGTCCAGAACACTCATTCCCTCGAACAAGGCGATGTTCTGGAACGTCCGGGCAATCCCCTGCCGCGCCACTTCATAAGGTTTCATCTGCGGCCGCTTCTCGCCGTGGAAAAAGACCTCTCCTTCCTGCGGAATGTAGAACCCGGAAATCACGTTGAGCATGGAGGACTTGCCAGCCCCGTTCGGACCAATGATGGCCCGAATTTCACCTTCGCGAATGTCGAACGAAATGTCCTTGATCGCCACCACACCGCCAAAGCGCAGCGTGATGTTCTTCATCTCCATCACCACGCCGCCGATCTGGCGACCGTCCTCGGTGACATAGCCTTCAGATGCATCCAGCATCAAACTCTCCCTCATTCATTCGGCGGGACTGCTCCCTACGGGACGGTGGGCGGGGCGATGTCCCCGGCACGGGGACGAGCGTCGTCCGTCCGCCCCTCACTCCGCCGCCAATTTTGCTGCAACTGACGACACAGCCGCATCCCGAATATCCAGCGTGGCGCTGATCGACCCCTTGCGCCCATCCTCATAGGTCACTTCCGTGGTGGTCGAGATTTCGGGCGAACCATCATAAAGCGCTGCGATGATGTCGGCGAATTTCTCTTCCACGATCCGGCGGCGCACCTTGCGGGTCCGGGTCATCTCGCCATCATCTGCATCCAGTTCCTTGTGCAGAACAACAAATCGATGCACCTGGCAGCCCGACAACATCGGGTCTTCGGCGACAGATTTGTTCACCGTCTCCACATGGCTCTGGATTGTCTCCAGCACCTTGGGATGGCCCGCCAGTTCCTGATAAGACGCATAGGCAATGTTGTTGCGTTCAGCCCAGTTGCCCACAGCCGTCAGGTCGATGTTGATGAAGGCCACGCAACGATCCTTGCCGTTGCCAAACAGAACCGCCTCCAGGATGTCGGGATAGAACTTCAGCTTGTTCTCGACATATTTGGGCGCGAACATCGCACCGTCGGCCATTTTTCCCACGTCCTTGGCGCGGTCAATGATCCGCAAATGACCTGAGTTTTCTTCAAAGAAGCCCGCATCACCGGTCGCAACCCAACCCTCGGCGTCCTTGGTCGAAGCTGTCGACTCGGGGTTCTTGTAATACTCAACAAAGGTACCGGGGGAGCGGTAGTGAATCTCGCCATTGTCGTCGATCTTGATCTCGACATCTGGCGCCGGAACACCAACCGTGTCGGCCCGCACCTCGCCATCGGGCTGAACGGTGATGAAAACGGTCGCCTCGGTCTGCCCATAAAGCTGCTTCAGGTTGATGCCAAGCGAGCGGTAGAATTCGAAAATCTCGGGTCCGATCGCTTCACCGGCGGTATAGCCCACACGCACACGGCCCAGTCCAAGCGTGTCTTTCAACGGGCCATAGACCAGTGTGTTGCCGATCGCATATTTCAAGCGGTCTGCTGTACTGACGGGGTTGCCGTCCAGAATGTCGCCACCGACTTTCTTGGCGTGTTCCATGTACTTGTGGAACATATTCTTCTTCAACGTCCCTGCGTCTTCCATCCGGATCATGACATTGGTCAGCTGAGTTTCGAACACACGCGGCGGGGCAAAGAAATACGTTGGGCCGATTTCGCGCAGGTCGGTCATCATCGTGTCCGCGCTTTCGGGGCAGTTCACACAGAAGCCGCACCAATAGGCCTGACCGACAGAAAAGATGAAATCACCCACCCAAGCCATCGGCAGATAGGACAGGATGTCCTCTTTTTCCGTCAGTTTATCGAAATCGCTGGCGTTCTTGGCGCTTTCGATCACGTTGCGGTTCGACAGTACAACGCCCTTGGGCTTGCCTGTGGTGCCCGAGGTGTAAAGCATCACGCAGGTGCTGTCATAAGTCAGCTTGGACCGACGTTCATTCAGATCCGTGATCCATTCGTCATAGGCAGCACGCCCCTGATCCTGCACGTGGCTGTACTGATGCAGCGTGTGGTGATCGTATTTCCGCAGACCCCGCGGATCGAGATAGATCAGATGCTCGAATTGGTGCAGTTGATCCTGCACCTCGATGACCTTGTCGACCTGTTCCTGATCGCTTGCGATGACAAAACGCGCGCCGCAGTGCTGCAGCACATATGCCATCTCTTCGGCATTGGCGTCCTGATAAAGCGGAACCGGAACGGCACCGACGGACTGCGCGGCAACCATGGCCCAGTACAGATATGGGCGGTTGCGCCCGATGATGGCGATGAAATCACCTTCGTTCACACCAAGATTGATCAGCCCCAAGGCCAGTGCTTCAATCTCTTTTTCGGTCTGGGACCATGTCCAGGTCTGCCAGATCCCAAATTCCTTTTCCCGGTATGCGGGCGCCGACCCATACTGGGTCGCATTGCGATGAAGCAGCGCCGGAAGGGATTGCTTCCCTTCAGCGCCAGACTGCGTCTGAGCCAATGTCTCTCTCCTCCCCAATCCGACCCCCTCCATTGGGCCGGAAACGATCACCTTGAGCACCCCAAGGCGATTCTGTCCCGATTAGGAACGCGCTCAGTGTTCGTGGTCAACTTTTTCGTGATGTTTTCCCAAATCTTACGAATTGTAACAGCGGGCATCACCACGCCCAAATTCAGTTACATTCAATCATCCATATGGCTACCGCCTGCCTGAAAGCAGTGCTAGGAACAGGATGGGGAGTGGGCGAATTTGAACACCAGCGACGCATACATCAAGACGATGACAACTGCCGGTCTGAACCTGATCGCGCAGGCCATTTCGATCTATGATGACGATCTGAAACTCGCCGTCTGCAACCGGCGGTTTCAAGAGATGTTCTTTCTGCCGGATACATTGGTGCAGCCTGGTGCGCGCTTTGATGAGACCATCAGGTTCATCGCTGATCGCGGGGATTACGGCCCGGTCGACGATATCGACGCCCTGGTTCAGAGCCGCGTCGATCAGGCGTTGGCCTTTGTCCCGCACTATTTCGAACGCACCCGTCCCAATGGTCAGGTGATCTCGATCGAAGGCGCGCCCCTGACCGAAGGGGGCTGGGTCACCGTCTATACCGACATCACCCGCACCAAACGGGTCGAGGAATTGTTGCGGGCCCGATCCGAAGAACTGTCGGACCAATTGCTCAGCCACGCCGAGGAACTGTCGGCCACCAACCGCGAACTGGCTGCTACCAACAGTGCGCTAGAAGAAACCAAGCGCCAATTGACCGCGACCGAGGCCCGCACCCGCCTGACGACCGAGATGATGCCCGCGCACATCGCCCACGTGGATGCCCGCGGTTATTACACCTATTCGAATCGTCGGTTGAGCTCGGTCATTCCAGGGCGCCCGTCCAACATCTTGCGAATGCATATCTCGGACGCTTTGGGACCAGCCTTTGCCAAGATCGAACCGCATCTCAAGGCAGCCTATGACGGCAAAAGCTCGGTGTTCGAGTTTACCGAAGGCCATGATTCCCGCCGCATTCGCGTGGCATTTACCCCTGAAGAGAGCGGCGGCGTCTACATCCTGTCGATGGACATCACCGAAGAAACCCAGGCCCGCGTTGCCCTGCAACAATCGCGCCGACGTGCGATGGCCGCGCAGATGACCAGCGGATTGGCGCATGATTTCTCGAACCTGCTGACTATCATCCTGGGCATGCAATCCAAACTGGAACGCATGGGCCTGCCCGAAGAGGCTGCGCAATTGGTGGCCGCAACCCAGCAAACCGCAAAGCGTGGCGGACGGTTGTTGAACCGGATCGCAGACATGACCGGCAATCGAACCCTGCGCCCCGTCGCCACCGACATGCACGGCGTGTTGGAAGATCTGAAGCTGCTGGCCTCGCCGTCCCTGCCGCAAGGGATCGGGTTGAGCGTCCTCGATCACACGCCAGATGAAGCGCTGATGCTGGACCCCGGCATGTTGCAGGACGCGCTTTTGAACCTGATCCTGAACGCGCGCGATGCCTGCGGCACCAGCGGACAGATCACCGTCAGCGCCCATACCATCGGCAATATCTGGATCGAGATTACCGTCAGCGACACAGGCCCAGGGTTCTCAGCAGAGGCACTGGAAAAGGCGCTCAACCCGTTCTTCACGTCAAAAGGCAGCGAAGGGTCCGGCCTGGGCCTGCCGATGGTCTACGACACCGTCAAACTGGCGGGGGGAGATTTGCACTTGCGCAATACCCCGTCGGGCGCGTCGGTGATCATGCGCCTCCCCTATCGACCTGCACCCAAATCCCAAGGCGGGCTGGCCCTGTTGGTCGAGGACAACGAAGACCTGCGCGCCACGTTCCGCGATATGCTGGTCGAACTTGGTCACACCGTGATCGAGGCCACTTCGGTCGATGAGGCTTGCGCTTTGGCCGCCGATTTGCCCGACATCACCTTTGTTCTGTCGGACATCAGGCTTGAAGGGCTCGCCACCGGATTGGATCTGGCGGAGCGGCTCAAGAAAGATCTGCCTATTGTGCTGATGACATCGCTGCCACTCAGCGACCCTTTGCATCGTCAGGCACTGGCGATAGGACCAGTGCTGCGCAAACCCTTTACTCGCGCGCAACTCTCTGCGCTGCTCGGACCCGAGGCACACCCATGACTGCACCGCTCGTCACAATTCTCGACGACGAACCCGAAATCCGTCAGATCCTGACCGATGTGCTTGAAGACGCCGGATTTCGCACCCAGGCCTTTTCACGTGCCCGCGAGTTCGAAGCGTCGTTGAAACGCGTCACGCCGGATGTGTGCCTGGTTGATCTGTCGCTGCCCGACACCGATGGCCTGGCCCTGGTTCATCGCCTGGCGTTGGAACAAGGGGCTTCCGTGATCATCATTTCCGGCCGGGCCCAGGTGCAGGATCGCGTGACCGGGCTGGAACTGGGCGCCGATGACTACATCACCAAGCCCTTTGATCCGGCTGAGGTCGTCGCGCGCGTCCGCGCCCGGCTGCGCGATGGGACACGCGTCGTGCAAACGGGGGGAAACACGGCTGTCTTCAACGGCTGGACCGCCCATTTCGAACGATATGTTCTTGAGGATGAAAACGGCATCGAAAGCCCGTTCTCTCATGCCGAGGGCGAGGTTCTGCGACTTTTCCTGGAAAGCCCGAAACGCTTGATCAGTCGGGCTCAGATGCAAGAAATGCTTGGCGGCGGCGCAGGTGAAAGCTTTGACCGCGCCATGGACGTCCGTATTTCGCGACTGCGCACAAAGCTGAAAGAAGACCCCAAGAACCCTCGTTTGATCAAGACGATCTATGGCGCGGGCTATATCTTTCTGGGGGACGTCACCTGGCAGTAAGACCAGATCACGTACTGACAAAGCAATCCCGGTGGGTTTTGAACCAGGGCACCAAGATCTCGCGAAAGGCTTTGACCTTGGCCGATGGCCAAACGTCGCGATGCGCAACCACCCAAATGTCTGCGTAGGGTTGCGGCGGCAGGACCGGCACCTGTTCCAGCCCCTCTGCCGCGCGACCCAGAAACATCGGCATCCGCACGACGCCCAACCCGGCTTGCGCCGCACCGACCATCGCCGCCATATCGTCGAACACCATTCTGACCTTGCTGTTGGGATGCAATTCCATCGCAGCCTTGGGCACCTTGGGGGTCTGCTCATAAACGATCCACTCGACGGGCGCGTCGGGATCGTCCTTCAGCCGCTTGGCCACTGATTGAGCCGCAAAACTTGCTGCATGCTGCTCGCACAGCCGTACCCCCATCAACGTGTCTCCAGGGGTGCGACTGATCCGAATGGCCAGATCAGCCTCGCGCCGGTTCAGGTCGAGCAGATCATTGGTCGCCCGCAGCAAGACCTCCACCTCGGGATGCTGCTCGGAAAACTGCTCTAGCACAGGCGCAACATGAGGGCCGATCAACAGTTGTGGGGCCGTCACGACCAGACGACCACGCAGGGTTTGATCCTGCCCCTGAAGGGCGCGAAAAAGACCGTCGGCCTGCTGATCCATCCGCGCCGCGTGGCGCGCCACCAGTTGCCCAACATCAGTGGCACGGTAACCGTCCGGCAGCCGGTGAAATAGGTTCACACCCAAGGCCGCCTCAGCCCGTTGGATGCGACGCGCCACGGTGGTGTAGTTAAGCCCCAACTCTGCGCCTGCAGCCGCCAGGGTCCCGCTGCGTGCAACGGCCAGAACCGTTTTCAGATCATCCCATTCCGCGTCCATACATGCGTTTTCGCATGTCATGCAGGAAAATACACGCGTTTTCGCATTCTCTCCTGCTCCTTAAGTCTTGCTCACATCAACCAACCCACCGAGGAGACACAGATGATCTACGCTGTTTTCAAAGCCAATCTCAGCAACCCCCAGGCCTTGGGCGAATACCGCGAGCAAGCCGGTGCCGCCTTGGCAAAGCACGGAGGAAAGGTTGAACACGCCACCCCGACCGCCCGGGCGCTGGACGGCACGCCAAGCCTGCCAGATGTGGCCGCGCTTTTGTCCTTTCCTTCGGCCGAGGCCGCGCAATCCTGGATGGATGATCCCGAGCTGGCCGATCAGCACGCCCTACGTCGCAGCGCGGGCGAGACTGAAATCCTGCTGTTGAGCTAGGGTCAACGGCCCTCGAACTGCTTGATCACAGTGGCCAGCTTCTGGCCGATAATCCGGCTGGACTTTCGTGACGGGTGGATCAGGTCGGGTGAAAAATAAGAGATGCCCCCGCTGGGAACCACATCCTTGTTTGACACAAAAACGATCCCCTCTTCCTTGCTGGCAAGTTGAATGAGCCGCTCTTCCAGTTCGTCCCCTTCGTTCTTGCAATGCTCGATTGGGGTCAACAGGCCCGGGCTGCGCAAATACCCGGTGAACAGAACGCGCGCGCCGTCGTCCCTGACACGGCGCGCGAAAGCCGGGATTTGGCCGTCCATTCCATCCTTTGAAATCATGCGGTCCAACACCTTGCTGCACATGCCACAGCCGCATCCAAACAAAAGATCGTTGCCACCGCCATTGACGACAACCCAGTCCCAGTCTCCCGACTGGTACTGGTTAGGAATGTTAATCGCACCTTTGTCATCTTTGGGATCGCGCACGGTCATCCATGCCCCGCGGATGGATCGGTCAACCACCGGTTCACCCAGAGCCTCTTCCATCACATGGGGGATGGAACTGCCCCAAGCCGAGTTCCACGCCATAAGGGAATCGCCGACCGCCAGGATCCGCGCGCCTTCGTTTCGGCTGACGCTTTCCTGACAGGCCGCAACAAGACCTGTGAGGAAAATCAACATGATACCTAGCTTCACACCAAAAAAGCGCATCTCGATCAAAACCTGCTTCGTTAACCTTTGGCAAAAATCTAAGCAGAATTTGGTGGCAAAATCAGGGCGAGAGACAGGTATTTCTTCAAAACAGAGCGTTCACAGCACCAAAAAGAACCTGCACCCCAGCGACCAGATCGGCTTCATCCGTGTCCTCTTCGAATGCATGGCTGATGCCGCCGATCGAAGGCACAAACAGCATTGAAACCGGCATCAGTTCGGCCACGTTGGTCGCATCATGCAAGGCACCCGACGGCATCTTACGCCATTTGTTCGGGGCGATGTGTTCCGCCGAGGCCGTCAAAACCGACTGCAGCTTCGAATCCATCGCCACAGGCTCCAACCCCAAGAGCGGGCCAAAGCTGACCTCCATCCCCTTGTCCGACGCGATGTCGCCTGCGGTGGCGCGCACGATTTCTTCCATCCGGTTCAACCGATCCGCGTCGCCGTCTCGCCATTGCATGGAAAACGTCACGCGCCCCGGCACAATGGACGAGGCATTGGGATGCAGGCTGACGTGACCGATGGTCCAGACCGTGCGTGGGGTGACCACGTTCCGAAAACGCTCCCCCAGCTCAGCGTTGAACGCCGACAACGCCTGAAAAGCGTCCCGTCGCAGATGCATGGGCGTGGTGCCGGCATGGTTCTGCTGCCCATCAAAGGTGATCTTCATGTCGCGAATGCCGACGATTTCCGTCACCACTCCGATCTGCTCACCCTCGGTGTCCAACGTCGGACCTTGTTCGATGTGCATCTCGATGTATCCAGTGAACCGGGATGGATCGACAAAGTCACCCGCAAGATCCCCCATGCGCGCCCGCGCCTCGGCAAAGGGTACGCCTGCGTGATCCTTCAACGCATCTGCTTGGTCAAGCGGCAGGTTCCCTGACCAGATGGCTGATCCCGTCGTGACACCGAACCGCCCTTCTTCATCCTGAAAGCTGACGACAGATACCGACACATCCGAAGCGCGCGCCACCTCCAGCGCGGCCATCACGCCAAGCGCCCCATCCAGCCAGCCCCCCTCGGGCTGGCTGTCGCTGTGGGACCCCAACAGGATCGACGGCCCGTCCGCCAGCCCAAACAGATTGCCCACCGGGTCGAAATGTGGTGTCAGCCCGGCGGAACGCATCTGATCGGCCAGCCATTTGCGCGCCGCGATATCGTCATCGGAAAAAGCAGGACGCACAACGCCCTTGCCCACGCCCGAGGCCCCGAACTGACGCAGATCATGCAAGGATTTCAGAAACCGTTCGGGATTGATGGACATGGCGCGACCTCCTGATGATGTGTTCCGAACATATTCACCCTGCGGCCCGCCACAAGACACCGTGACAGTTTTCAACACGCATGGGTCGAACGCCTCTGGTCCCCGACTGAGACCTCGCCTAAGACTTGGCGCGAACAGGAGCACGCGCATGTCCCACATCACCCTAATCCGTCACGGTCAGGCCAATACCGAGGCCCGGGACGAACACAGTTATGACAAGCTCAGCCCACTTGGGCATCAACAGGCCGCCTGGCTGGGTGCGCATTTGTCGGATGCTCAGGCCCACCACCCACGTGTCTATTCCGGTACGCTGACGCGTCATCTGGAAACTGCGGCCAGCATGGGACTGCCCGCGCCAGAACAGGACGCACGCCTGAACGAGATCGAGTATTTCACGCTCGCCACCTTGCTCGAAGAGCAGCATGGCGTCGCCATCCCGGTCGAGCGCGAAGGGTTCATTCAACATCTGCCGCGTGTCTTTACGGCGTGGCAGAACGGGGAACTCGATGGCCCGCCCGAAACCTTTCAGGAGTTCGAGGCTCGGGCCCATGATGTGATTCACGAAATCGGCAAGGGCGCTGGTCCGGCTGTGGTGGTTACCTCGGGCGCGTTCATCTCGATGGTCATGCGGCAGGCGATGGGACTGGACATACCGTCGATGTCTCGTCTGGCACTTGCCATCATGAACACGTCGATGCATCGTCTGTTCCCGATTGGCGACCATCTGAGCCCGGTTCTGTTCAACGCGGTGCCGCACCTGGAAGCCCCCGATCGGCACTATGCCCAGACCCACCTCTAGGAGACCTCGGATGCAGCTGTATTACGCCCCCGGAACCATTTCGATTGCCGTCGCCATCGCGCTGGAAGAGGCAGGTTTGGAGTATGAGCCGGTGAAGCTGGACTTTGCCTCTGGCGAGCAGACCACCCCGGCCTACGCCCAGATCAACCCCAAGGGGCGCGTGCCTGCCCTTGTGGTCGATGGCGGTATTCTGACGGAAACCGGGGCACTGCTGGATTACATTGCCGCCAAGGCGCCTGACGCGGGCCTGGTGCCCGCCGATCCGGTTATGGCGGCCCGTATGCGTGAGGTGATGTATTACCTGGCCTCGACCATGCATGTGAACCACGCCCACAAGATGCGCGGCCACCGATGGGCCGACAAGAAAAGCAGTTGGGCGGACATGACCGGCAAAGTGACCGAGACCATGACAGCCTCTTGCGCCTATGTCGAAAGCAATGGCCTGCGCGGGCCGTTTGTCCTGGGTGACAACATCAGTCTGGCCGACATCTATCTTTACGTGGTGTGCAGCTGGCTCGAAGGGGATGGCGTCGATGTTTCAGCCTTCCCCAAGATCGTGGCCTTCCGCGCCGCGATGGACGCGCGTGCCTCGGTTCAGGCCGTCAAAGCCGCCGGCATGCTTTAATGGTATGCTCTGAAAAGGACGCAACATGACACATCTCTGGGTTCGGGCCGAACAGCGCCTAAACGAAGACCGCGTGGGCCTGACACCTGCAGGCGCGGCCAAGCTGATCGCGGCGGGCATCAAGGTCACGGTCGAAGAAAGCGGCACACGCGCCATCGGCATCGACGGATACCGAGACGCAGGCTGCGAAATCGCGGCCGAAAACAGCTGGCCGCAGGCCCCAGCCGACGCCATCATCTTTGGCCTCAAGGAGCTCCCCGAGGATGGCACGCCCTTGCCGCATAAACACATTATGTTCGGCCATGCCTTCAAGGGCCAGCATTCGGGCCGCGCCCTGCTGGAGCGGTTCAAGGCCGGGGGTGGCACGCTGTATGACCTTGAATATCTGGTGGACGAGACCGGCCGCCGCGTCGCCGCTTTTGGCTATTGGGCCGGTTATGCCGGTGCGGCCGTGACGCTCAAAACCTGGGCTGCGCAACAACGCGGCGAGGAATGCGGCCCGGTTGGGGCCTATCCGGGCAAGGATGCCTTGTTGGCGGAACTGGGCGCCGAATTGGACGCAACCGGCGTCGCACGCCCCAGAGCCATCGTGATTGGTGCGCTTGGCCGAGTGGGATCGGGGGCCGCAGATCTGTGCGAGGCCATGGGCGTTGCCGTCACCAAATGGGACATGGCAGAAACCGCAAGCGGCGGACCGTTCCCGGAAATCCTGGACCACGATCTGTTCCTCAACTGCATCTTTGCCCGCCCCGGCACACCCGTGTTTGTCCCGCAAGAGGCTTTGAGCGCAAACCGCAAGCTGACCGCCATCGGCGATGTCGCCTGCGACCCCGACAGCGACTATAACCCTGTGCCCGTTTATGATCGCGCCACCACATGGGATGCCCCTGCCCTGCGTGTGGCAAGCGACCCGGTGCTGGATGTCATGGCCATCGATAACCTGCCCTCGATGCTGCCTGCCGAAAGTTCCGAAGATTACGCCGACCAGCTTTTGCCGTCGCTGCTGACACTGGCTGATCTCGACAACGGCGTCTGGGGTCGGGCACGCGACACGTTCAAAGTCCACATGCAGGACATCTAACATGGAACTCTATATTGGCATTGCTGCGGCGATCTTTGGCACGGTGTGCTGGATCCCGCAGGCGTGGAAAGCCTGGAGCAGCCGCGACACATCCGGCCTGTCTCTGCTATCCAACCTGATGTTCCTGCTGACCGTCTCGTTGTGGCTGATTTACGGCCTGATGGTGGGCGACCTGCCGCTGATCCTGGCCAATGTCTGTGCGGTCACGGCGGTGCTGTTCATCGTCACCGCCAAATTGAAATTCGGATAAGGGAGAGATCCAGATGACAATCCATTGGTGCGGAACCGGCCTGTCGGCCATTCCCGGACTGCGACGCCTGATCGAGGCTGGTCATAACGTGACCGTCTGGAATCGGACCGTCGAAAAGGCTCAAGCCGAGGTCGGCGACCTGACCGACAAGATCAAAGCCTTCGACATCGACACTCTGGGTGCTGAACTGGCCAAAGACGACGTGATTGTGTCGATGCTGCCGGGTGATTGGCACGTGCCGCTGGCCGAGCTTGCGATCTCGAAAGGCGCGAACTTTGTCAGCTCGTCCTACATCGCCCCCGAGATGCGCGCACTCGATGACCGCGCCCGCGAGGCCGGTGTGGTGATCGTGAACGAGGTGGGCCTGGATCCGGGTATCGACCACCTGATGGCACACGCGCTTATTGATGACTATCGCGCCTCGGATGCCTTTGATTCCGATAACCATATCAGCTTCATTTCTTACTGTGGCGGCATCCCTAAGACGCCAAACCCGTTCCGCTATAAATTCAGCTGGTCGCCCTTGGGTGTGCTCAAGGCGCTGCGCTCGCCATCGCGTTCGATCCGCAACTATGCGCCGCTGGATGTGGCGCGCCCCTGGGACGCCATCAGCAGCTACGTTGCACCGCTGCCCACCCCCGAAAGCTTTGAGGTTTATCCGAACCGCGACTCGCTGCCGTTTCAGGCCCAGTACCATTTCGAAGAGCATTGGCCGGTCAAGGAATTCGTGCGCGGCACCCTGCGCCTGAATGGTTGGGCCGAGGCCTGGGACGGTGTGTTCAAAGAGGTCGAAACCCTGTCCGGCCCCGAAGGCGACGCACGTCTGAAAGAGATGTCGGATCAGTTCTGGGCCGAGAATGCCTATGACGAGGGCGAACTGGATCGCGTGGTGCTTTGCGTGGGCCTCAAGGCGGAAAAGGATGGCGCCGAAGTTTGGCACAAGACCTATGTGATGGATGCCTGGGGCGACGAACGCGGCACAGCCATGGCGCGTCTGGTGTCGATCCCGGTGTCCCTGGCGATCGAGGCGGTGATGGATCGCGCCATCGCGGCCGGGGTTCATGCCGCACCCAGCGACCCCAAACTGGTGCAGGCCTGGATGGGGGAAATCGACAAACTGGCGCAGCATCTGCAAATCGTCGATCACAATTCATAAATCATTTCGGGCGGCGCAATGCCGCCCGCTTTGCCTTTGCCGCCGGGTCGCTTACCATTTGCAGGACCAAACCCTGCAATAGACAAACCCCGGGTCCCATGCCGCGACGCTATGCTGACATCTATCCCTCGCTGCCGCTTCTGAACAGCGACGAGACCCGGCATATGTCAGCGGCCGCGCTGATGTCGGTGCGCTATTTCCAAGCCGAGCCGGACAGCATGCCGGAAGAGGTATTTGCTGAACATCACGTGCTGCTGAACCTGTGTGACACCTCGCACCGGGTTCAGAACCGACGCGACGGTGTGCTGCGTGACTTCACATTCCACAAGAACGAAATCGTCGTCACACCCGCCGGCATCCGCTCAGGCTGGCGCTGGTTTGGTACCTCGGACGTGATCGTGGTGACCTTGGACCCAGACCAGGTCGAAGCTTTTGCTCATCGAGAGCTGGGTATCATCCTGGATCACCAGCAGCTTGTGGACCTTCCACAATTCAGTGACGCCGATCTATGCAACGCCGGCATCATTCTGCGCGATGCACTTGAAACGGACGACCTGACCTCGGGCGTCATGTTCGAAGCCATGAGCCGGGTATTTCTGGTCAAGCTGTTGCAACGGTACGGTCAGCAACGCGCCGAAGAGCTGGCCGCCTCGGCCCGCTTTACCTCGGACCATTTCCGACGTGTTCTGGAACATATCCGCGCCCATCTGGACCGGACCATAACAGTTGATGATCTTGCAGGTCAGGCAGGCATGAGCCCGTCGCATTTCGCCCGCGTGTTCAAGGAAACCCTGGGCCAGACACCGATGCAATACGTGCTGGCCTATCGGATCGAACAGGCGGCCCGGATGATGCGCGATAAACACCTGCAATTGGGCGAGATTGCCTTGTCCTGCGGCTTTGCAGACCAAGCGCATTTCTCGCGCAGCTTCAAACAGATCACCGGGCAAACCCCAAGACAGTATCGCGCCGCCTGAACTGCCGCGCAGGATCATGCAAAAAACAAGTGGTTCGGTTCAATAACCCGAACCACCCCCGCCGTATCTCTTGTCTCATCCAAGGGCCTGAGCGCCCGCCCGATGAGAGGAGATTTCGACATGACCAAACTTGGACTCACAACAGCCGCCGCCCTGATGGCCTCGACCGCTGCCTTTGCCCAGGTGGAAACCCGCAGCGTCACCTTTGAAAACGAAGGCGCAACCCTGTCAGGCACGCTTTACTTGCCCGAAGGTCACGACGGCTCGGCCCTGCCAACCGTTGTTGTCACCGGGGCCTGGACGTCGGTCGAAGAGCAGATGCCTTCGGTCTATGCCCGCGAGATGGTCGAGCGCGGCTTTGCTGCATTTACCTTCGATTTCCGCGGCTGGGGTAAATCCGGCGATCTGCCGCAAAATGTGCGCTTCGTCGAAAGCCCCGCCGCCAAGACATCGGATATCCGCGCCGCCTTTGAGTTCGTTTCGACCTTGCCCGAGGTTGACGCTGCACGCATCAACGGCTTGGGCATCTGTGCCTCAGCCGGTTACATGGTCGACGCCGTATCCGGCAACGAACGGGTTGACCGCATCGGCCTGGTTGCGCCCTGGCTGCAGAACGCAGAACTGGTCGAAGCCGTCTATGGTGGATCCGACGGTGTTGCAGGACTGATCAATATCTCGCAAGCAGCAGAACAGGCCGGTGGACAAATCATCCCCGCCGCTGGTCCCGAAGGTGCCGAAGGCGTCCTGATGCCGATTGGTGGTTATTACTACGAAGAAGACCGCGGCGCGATCCCGGCTTATGATAACAAGTGGAACAACGCAGGCTGGGAAGGCTGGCTGACATATTACCCGGCTGATCACGCCGACCGTCTGAGCCAACCCTTGGCCATCGTCCACTCGGAATCCGCGGCCATCCCACAAGGCGTGCGCTCCTTCCTGGAAGGGTTCGCAGGCGAAGCCACTCTTCAGATGCTCGAAGATGTCACCCAATTCGACTTCTACGACAATCCCGAAGACGTGAGCCGCGCGGCCGACACCATGGCCGATCACTTCAACGGCTAAGCGCGCCGAACTGATCCGGGCCTCCCCTCCCGGACCAGCCCAATTCTTGCAGGAGAGACACAATGAAAACCGCATTGCCCACCGTGGCGTTTTTGACCGCCTTGTCCACTGCCGCAGCCCCCGCGATGGCTGATCAGGCGTTGACCCCCGTCGGCACCCCGGTCGAGGGAAAGATCCGCACTTTGGTTTCCTCTATTCCCTTGGCCGTTGACCGTGCCGCATATGGCCTGGCCCAGCGGGCCTTTGCGCCAGAAGTGGTGATTGATTACACCTCGCTCTGGGGTGGAGAGCCCGCCACCATGACACCCGCCGATCTGATGACCGCGTGGAAAGGGATTGTGCCCGGTTTCGACGCCACCTGGCACGAGCTGGGTCCCGTTACAGTCACGGTTGATGGCGACATGGCAACGGCCGAGGCCTTTGTCGATGCGCGTCACTGGATCGGGGATGACCTGTGGCGGCCTATCGGCAGCTATTATTGGGATGTGGAACGCGTCGACAATGAATGGCGTGTCACCCGGATGGAATTCGACATGACCCAAGAGCTTGGCGACCGTGGCTTGGCCGCCCAGGCGATGGAACGCGCAAAATAAACCACCACTCACAAAAAATGCGCAGGCGCCCGCCCCAATTTGGCGGGCGTTTCTTATTTTACATCAAATCGTTTTCGACATCCTCGGCCGAAATGCCCAGGGCATCCAACCCGTTTTCCAGATGATCCGCCAAGTGCGGCGTGCCGATCAGATAGTCCGCACAGGGCGTCGAGGCCTCGGACCGCGCGGTTGCGATCGCCTCGGCCAGGTCTTCGGCAAAAAAGCTTTCGCGACCGATCCACATGATCGCGACCAACTCCGCCTGTTCGTCTTCGCTCATCCGGTCGATAAAAGCGCGCAACTCGCCCTCGGCCCGGTTCAACTCACGCGCCATCATCGCCACCTGGGCCACCTTGCGTGTCGAAATCTCCAGCATCTTCTGATCCTCCTGTTCGCGTCTTGCCTGCGATCTTTTGCGGCCCACACCCCACCTGTCTTTGATCTTGCGCAAACCGCCACCCAGCCGATTTCACCAAAAAATGACATCGGCGCCTGAAAACCGGCGCCCAAAACGTTGGCAATCGCGTTAGGGTCTGGGCATGAGACTCGACCTACCTGATGACGATACCCTGTATGAAGCATTGCTGGCCCGCGATCCGGCCTGGGATGGGCGCGCCTTTGTTGGTGTGACCAGCACCGGCATCCTGTGCCGCCTGACCTGCCCCGCTCGCAAACCCAAACGCAAAAACTGTGTGTTCTTTGGCACCATCGGCGCCGGGATCGAAGCCGGGTTTCGCCCCTGCAAACGCTGCCATCCGATGCAACCCGCGGCACAATCAGACCCCTCGGTTCAGACCCTGATCAAGGCGCTCGAGGCCGATCCCTCTCGCCGTTGGCGTGAGGGTGATCTGGTGGCAATGGGACTTGACCCATCGACCATCCGCCGCGCATTCAAGCGTCACTTTGGCATGACCTTTCTTGAGATGGCCCGCCAAACCCGGTTGCATGCGGGGCTGACAACACTTGCTCAAGATGGTCGGGTGATCGACGCACAGCTTGACGCGGGGTTTTCCTCGGGCGCCGCATTTCGTGCCGCCTTTGCCCGACATCTTGGGCTACCACCCGGAGCGTTTCGCTCAGATGCGTTGCTTAAGGCCGATTGGTTCCAGACGCCACTGGGCCCCATGATCGCTGTCAGCGATGCCACGCATTTGCATCTGCTGGAATTCACCGACCGCAAGGCATTACCGACCGAGCTCAAGCGTTTGCACAAGGCCTGCAAAGGCTCGCTCGGCTTTGGCCGCATGGCCCCCACGGATCAGATCGAGGCTCAGTTGGATGACTATTTTCAAGGACGCTCGGCCCGCTTCGATGTGCCCTTGGCCTTGCACGGCACGCCGTTCACCTGCGCCGTCTGGGATATGTTGCAAACGCTCCCCGCTGGCAGCATCCATTCCTATTCGGACATTGCCCGGCGCATGGATCGTCCCGAATCTACGCGCGCCGTGGCCCACGCCAATGGCGCCAACCAGATCGCCATCGTCATCCCCTGCCACAGGGTCATGGGGGCTGATGGCGCGCTCACCGGATATGGCGGTGGACTGTGGCGCAAGCAGAAACTGATCGACCTGGAACGGCAATACGCCCCAACCGAAAGCATCCCCGCATGACCCAATCCGACACCGCCCGAACTTTTGCCGAACTCCACCGCCCTGGTACGCCGCTGATCCTCTATAACGCCTGGGACGCTGGCAGCGCCAAGGCCATCGCAAAGGCAGGCGCGCCCGCGATCGCCACCGGCAGCTGGTCGCTCGCGCATGCGCAGGGGTTCGATGACGGGCAGGACATGCCGCTGGAATTTGCCTTGCACATCCTCGCCCGTATGACCGCGTCCGTCGACCTGCCCGTAAGCTTCGACTTCGAGGCAGGCTATTCCGATGACCTTGGCACGTTGGCCACAAACATGGAGCGCGTGATCGCTGCAGGCGCCGTAGGGATCAATTTCGAAGACCGCATCATTGGCGGTGCGGGCCTTTTGGCTGCTTCGATCCAAGCTGAACGGATCGCCACCCTGCGCAAAGCCGCGAAATCCACCGGTGTTCCCATTTTCATCAACGCGCGATGCGACATCTTCTTTCAGGGCGCCAAACCTGACGCCCATCCCGCGTTGATGGCCGAAGCCATCGAACGCGCGCAGATCTATACAGATGCCGGAGCAGATGGGCTCTTTGTCCCCGGCTTGGTGACACCCGAACTGATCAATGAAATCTGCGCAGCAACATCCTTGCCTGTGAACATAATGCAAACTGGCAAGGCCCCGGATCACCAAACGCTCGCCGACCTGAGGGTGGCAAGGATCAGCCACGGCCCTGCCCCTTACCTGACCGCGATGGCGAGCGTGACCGAGGCCGCCAAGACAGCGCTAGCGCTCTGAAACCAAACCGGCGTTCTGCGGGGCCGCGCCGCGCGTCAGCGCGGCGCCCGGCCCAACGGGAGGAGGTGTTTCGTAAGAAACATCGACGACGGGCGGGAGCCCCCGCCGCGTGGGTGCTTGCGGTAATGAAAGTCTAGGCCGCAGCGGCCTCTTCCAGTGGCGGGGTAAAGCGATGGTGCTTGATCTGTTCACCATTGATTTCAATAGCCTGCCCAGCCGGAACTTCGATCCACTTTTTCTGTTCATCGTCCAGCGGCTCGGATGACACGATGATCCCATGGGCACAGCGGCGATGGAACAGGCTGGGTGCAAATTCGTCCGAAGCATAGCGTGCCGCAAAGAGCCGCTGCCCATCGGACCAACAGGCCGCAAACCGCATGAACGGCGACACACCCCGTCGGCGCGACAGCGCCTCGACCCGTCCAACCGCGCGGGCCATCGCGCCGATTGGATCGGTGTCCAAGCCTTCGCCAAGGGCAATCAAAAAGATCGCTTCACTTTCGGTCGCGCCCAGGCGGTACTCGTAGCACTCCGGCGGGATCATCCCGTCCAGCTCTTGCCGGATACGCTCGTGCCCCCCCGCTTGCCCATTGTGCATGAAGCTCCAGCGCTTGTGCCCAAAGGGGTGGCAATTGTTGCGCGACGTGGCCGTCCCGGTCGAGGCCCGCACATGCGCCAGAAACAGACGCGACCGTGTGTGATGCGCCAGTTGCCGCAGGTTCGCATCCGACCAGGCCGGGTTGGTGTCCTTGTAGAAACAGGGACTCTCACGCTCGGAATACCATGCCAAGCCAAAACCATCCGCATTGATTGGCGTCTTGCCAATCATCGCATTGCGGCTTTGTTCGACCAGTGATTGTTCTTGGTTGAGGACCAGTTCATCGAAATAGCGTGGCGCACCAGTCCACGCGAGAAATCGGCACATTTGGGAATTCCGTTTGGGGCTGTCTTTGCGCAGAGCATACGCCGCAAGGAATGAGATTTTTCACCAAACCGGTTGCCGAAAATCAAAATCCATCAATCATCTGACCCCAAGAACCTCTTAGAGTCGGGTCAACTTCTCACTCACCTGGCTTGGTCAATGGAACAACTGACCCGGTGTCCTCCGGTGCCAACTCTTCGAAGTCAAAATTGTCCAACCGCAAAGCCCGACGACCAGCCTTGTCAGCGCTGATCTTGATGTCCGAAATATCCTTGGCCGCCTGCCCGAAATGCCGATCCAGATTGGCAACCCGGTCGCCCAGACGCTCCACATCCTTGTGCAGCATTCCCAGCTCTTTGCGGATCGCACCGGCCTGTTCGCGCATCCGGGCATCTTTGAGAATTGCTCGCATGGTGTTGAGCGTCGCCATGCAGGTGGTCGGCGAGACAATCCACACCCGCGCCGAAAACCCTTCGCGTACAATCTCGGGAAAGTTTGCGTGCAACTCGGCATAGACTGCCTCTGACGGCAGGAACATCAGTGCACCGTCGGCGGTTTCGCCGTCGATGATATACTTCTCGGAGATTGCCTTGATATGGGTCCGCAGCGCCGTACGCATCATCCGCGCGGCCTCGTTCAATTCGCCCTGCGTCTCGGCCCGGCGCAGTGCCTCGTAGGGTTCGAGTGGAAACTTGCTGTCGATCACGATGGGGCCGGGCGGGTTCGGCAGATGGATCAGACAATCCGCGCGTTTACCGTTCGACAGCGTGTGCTGCAGCGCATAGCTGTCGGACGGCAGCGCCTTGGACACGATGTCGTTCAGCTGGATTTCCCCAAATGCCCCGCGTGTTTGCTTGTTCGACAAAATATCTTGCAAGCTCAGCACATCGCCCGACAGTTTCGTGATGTTGTCTTGCGCCTTGTCGATTGTCTTGAGGCGTTCCTGCAACTGCGTCAGCGAAGTCGCGGTCTGTTTCGACGACCCGTGCAGGCTCTCTTTCATCCGCTCCTGCATTTCGGCCAGGGCCCGGGCCGAGCGCATGGCGTTGTCCGCCAACCGGTCGTTCATATGCTGTTGCACATCCCCCAGGCGCGCTTCCATCGTCTGGATCACCTGTACCTGTGCATTGGCCTGCGTGTCCGACACATGCTGCAACCCGCCGCGCAACTGCTCTTGGCCTGCCCCCAACTGCTGAACGCTTTGGCCCAGAATCGCCATCTGCTGCGTCAGAGGTTCCGCCATCCGGGCCGAGCGGTTGGCAGCCCGAAGGCTGAGAAACACCATCAAGGCGATCAGCACCAAGATCGCGGCCGCGCCAAGCGCCATCAGGACCATCGGGTCCTCCAGCGAATAGGTCTGTCCTGCAATCTCGATCATTGTCGCCTCGCCTGTGTTCTCTTTTTGTTTCCCAGATCTCTAGCGAGGGGATCAGGGAAAATCAACTGCGTCCGAACAGCCGTTCTATGTCTGCCAGCTTGAGCTCGACATAGGTCGGCCGCCCATGGTTGCATTGGCCGGAATGGGGCGTTGCTTCCATCTCGCGCAAAAGCGCGTTCATCTCTTCGCCGCGCATACGGCGACCTGACCGGATCGAACCATGACAGGCCACGCGGCTCAGAATCGCCTCGATCTGGGCTTGCACCATCTGGCTTTCGCCCTGGTCGGCCAACTCATCCAGAATATCCAGAATCATCGCCCGAGCGTTTACCTCGCCCAGAATGGCAGGGGTTTCGCGTACAGCCACCGCGTTGCCGCCGAATGCCTCCAGTGTCAGACCAAGTTTGCTCAAGTGCTCCGCAACGTCGAGCAGTCTGGCGCAATCGCATTCGGTCAGCTCAACAATCTCGGGGATCAGAAGCGCCTGCGCCGCCACTCCATTTTCGGCCATTTGGGTTTTGAGTTTTTCGTAAACCAGCCTCTCGTGCGCCGCGTGCTGGTCCACGATCACCATGCCATCGGCGGTCTGCGCGATGATGTAGTTTTCATGCACCTGCCCGCGTGCGGCCCCAAGAGGCAGCTGCTCCACTGGCGTCTCGGGAGATTGATCTTCGACTACTGCAGCGGGCTCGATCATCTGACCGGAATAGCTCTGCGACAGCTCGGCAAATCCTGGCGCGGGCATCGGCTCGGGCGCTTGCGCGCGGTAAGCGGCGGTGCGTGCCCCCATCGATGGCCGGTCCATCTGATAGACGCGCGCAGGACCGGGTTGCGGCGCAGTCTCAGGTCGCATCGCACCCAAGGTGGCATTGGCCACGGTGCTCGACGCCCGGTGACCCGCATCCGCCAAAGCATGGCGCAGGGTCGAGATGATCAACCCCCGCGCAACGCCGGGATCGCGAAAGCGGACCTCGGATTTGGCGGGATGCACGTTCACGTCCACCAAAGTCGGGTCGCAATCGACGAACAGCGCCGCCGCCGGGTGACGGTCCCGGCTCAGGAAATCGAAATAGGCTGCCCTAAGTGCGCCGGTCAGCATCTTGTCCCGCACGGGCCGCCCATTGACGAACAGGTACTGAGATACGGCGGCCCCGCGGGAATAGGTCGGCAAGGCGGCATAGCCATACAGGCGAATGCCTTCACGGTCGGCTTCAATCCGCAAAGCGTTTTCAGCAAACTCGCGCCCAATGACGCGGGCCAGACGCGCGTGCAACGCATCAAACAGATCACCGCTTTCGGCGTCAGCCCGGAACACGATCCGACCTTCGCCGCCACCGGACACATCGCGCAGAGTCATCCCGATCGATGGTTCAGCCATCGCCAACCGCTTGATCGTGTCGGTTATCGCCTGAGCCTCGGCCCGGTCGGTACGCATAAACTTGAGCCGCGCAGGGGTCGCAAAGAAGAGGTCTCGCAGTTCGACCACAGTTCCAGATCGCAAGGCCGCCGGCTTGACCGGCTCGATCTGCCCGCCTGCGACGCGGATGGTCGCAGCCTCGTCCCCTGGAACCCGGCTGGTGATGGTCAAACGCCCCACGGCCCCAAGCGAAGGCAGCGCCTCTCCCCGGAAGCCAAATGTATGGATGTCCAACAGGTCTGACCCGTCGATTTTCGACGTTGCATGCCGGGACAAGGCCAGCGGCAATTGTTCGGGTGATATGCCACAACCGTCATCCGTGACCCGGATCAGGGTCTTGCCCCCGTCGGCAATGTCCACAGTGATCCGCGTGGCGCCTGCGTCGATGGCGTTCTCGACCAGCTCTTTGACAGCGGACGCGGGGCGCTCCACAACCTCACCCGCTGCAATCCGGTTGATCGCTGCGTCATCGAGTTGCCGTATAACCGGTCGAAAACCGCTGATATTGGGGTCGAGGCTTACCATACCGCTAGACCTAGCATGGTCACACGCGATTCTGCCACCCGTTTACTGCTCAAAGCGAAAGACCCGGCGCGCCCGTTTTGCGACGTTTATTTACAGTCAGCAAAACCCATGGGCGGCACCGGGCCTTGAGTGAGTGGTGGTCATCTCAGGGCTGAAATTTGCCCTTGCCATGAACAGTAGCTGGGGACTTTACCTGCTGTTTTTAACCCCTGCGTCACATAGAGTTTACAATTGGCTGACTTCGGCAATGGCTTGGCCCGCTTGCGGAACGCTTACGCCTGGGCCGGGGCCCCGGCCCGTTTCCGGCAAGGACCGAACAAGGCGGTCACTGCAAGAATGACGCCCGATATGGTCGCAATCATGCCCGCCGCGCTCACCGCATCCGCCGCACCCAGCCACAGAGGGCCATAGCCCGCAAAGACATACCCCACGATGGCCGAGGTTGTGGCGAACACGATGCTCCAGCCGATCTGGCGCTCCAACTGATTGGTCATCATCCGTGCCGCAGCGGGCGGGCAGATGAACATGGCGATCACGATGATCGACCCCACGGCGTCAAAGGCGGCAACGGCGGCAATGGCCGCGACCACCACCAGCGCCAGGCCCAGAACATTGGTCCGGATGCCCATGGTCCGGGCAAACCCCTCATCAAAGGTCGAGATCTTTAGGGGTCGCCAGAACAGCCAAATGAAGGCGATGACCCCGATCAGGGTCGCGGCGATCCGGCCGAGTTCCACTGGCAAACCGGCCAAGGCCTCTGCATCCAGCAGCGAGGACCACCCGGTCGCATCCAGCCAGATCAGGCTTTCCAGATTGCCATAAAGCGCGTGCTCCACGTCCAGATGCACCGAGGACGTATCGGTTTGTTCCAGCAGGAGAACGCCACCCGCAAACATTGTAGTGAACACCACGCCCATGGCCGCCCCGGGTTCGATCCGGCCCAGACGGCGGATCGCTTCGATCATCACAACGGCAACCAGGGCCGCGCCAGCGGCACCCAGCATCATGGGCCAGGCCGAGATCACACCAGTCAACAGAAAGGCCACAACAATGCCCGGAAGAACCACATGACTAATGGCATCCCCGATCAAAGCTTGTTTCCGAAGCACCAGAAAGTTGCCCGGCAAGGCGCAGGCCACAGCCGCAAAAATCCCGATCAACAAAGGCGTCAAAGACAGGGGGACAAACTCTTCACCGCTCATGCGGGCACCTCCTGCGGGCCACCAATGCGGCGGTCGATGTCGGCGATTTGGTCCTTGGTCAGAACCGTTTCGATGTCGCGCAGCCCGTCGTAAAGCGCAGCCGCAGCTTCATGCGACTGGTCCGCACGCACAACTTCCCACCGCTTTTCGTCGCGCAGGGCCTTGGCGGCGCGGGCGCGGCCGAGCTCGGTCGCGACCCCGTCGGCGCGGGCAAAACCCGCACGCGACAGCAGGCGGAGGGTCAGTCGCTCATAGATCGGTTGCCCTTGCGCCAGGGCCAAAAGCCCCTGACGCAGGTGTACCCGACGCTGGAACCGCAGGTGCTTCAGGATCGCGGCCAGAACGCCACGGTTGGGCGCCAGCAGCATTGACAGGGCAAAGAGCGCAAAACTGACCAAAACGATGATCGGCCCGGTCGGCAGATTGGGGGCCGAGGCCGAGATTGCAGCGCCGACAAAGCCGGACACGCCGCCCACCAGACCGCTGAGCAGAACCACGCGATCCGAACGCTCTGTCCAGAACCGCGCCGTCACGGGTGGGATGATAAGCAATGCGACGATCAGGATCAGACCAACGATTTTCAGCCCCACGACTGTCACCGCCATCACCAGCCCCATCATCGCCAGATCGATCCGCGCCACCGGCAAACCGCGTGCGGCGGCATATTCGGGATCAAAGGACACGAGGGTCATCGGGCGGCGCAAAAGCAGGATCAACAGCAGCGTCGCGCCACCACCAATCGCGATGATCATCGCATCAGCCCACAGCATGCCTGCGGTCGAACCGAGCAAGAACCCCTCGAGCCCTGCTTGACGCCCCACTCCCATGGTCTGGATCACGGTCAGCAACACGACGCCAAAGCCAAAGAAAACAGATAATACCGAGCCGATGGCCGCATCCTCGGCCAATCGGGTGTGGCGCGTCAGCCAGTTGAGGCACAGGAGCCCAACCCATGCGGACAGAGCGGACCCCAGCAACAGACCGATCAGATTGCGACCATCCCCGCCCAGCGCAACCATCACCATGAAAGCGATGCAGACACCCGGCAGTGTGGCATGGCTGATCGCGTCGCTGACAAGGGCGCGTTTTCGCAAGAACAGAAAGGTGCCGGTTACCCCGGCTGACACGCCCAACAGGGCCGCGCCAATGGCAACCAAAGTGGCGTTGTAGCCAAGCTGTAACAGCAAAGCATCGCTGAGCATGACGTGTGCGTCCGTCTATCTAGCCGACCGCGCGCGACAGTTGGTCGATCTGCGCGGTTGCCAGGCGACCGCCATAAGCGGCCTGAAGCGTTTCGGCGGTAAAGGCCGTATCCACCGGCCCTTCGGCCACCTTGCGGGTGTTGATCAGGAACACGTGATCGAAATAGTCAGTCACCGTCGCCAGATCGTGATGCACCACAACCACTGTTTTCCCCGCATCCTTGAGCGACTTCAGAACGGCTATGATCGCCTTTTCAGTCGCCGCATCGACACCGGCAAAAGGCTCGTCCAGCAGATACAGATCCGCATCCTGAGCCAAGGATCGAGCCAGGAAAACACGCTGCTGCTGCCCGCCGGACAGTTGCCCGATCTGGCGGTCAGCAAAGTCGCGCATGCCCACGCGGTTCAGACACTCCATCGCCTTGGCCTTGTGCCGCCCGCGGAGGCGGCCCAACAGACCAAGCTCGCGGTAGAGCCCCATCAACACCACGTCGATCACGCGGGTCGGGAAATCCCAATCCACGCTGGCGCGCTGTGGGACATAGGCGATGCGAGCGCGCTGATCCTCGAGCGGTTTGCCAAAGGCCGTGACCTGCCCCGACAGCGGTTTGACGATACCCAACGCGGCCTTGAGCATGGTCGATTTGCCCGCACCATTGGGGCCGATTATTGCAGTCATCGCCCCGGCCTGCACTGTCATGTCGACCGAAAACACCGCAGGTTTTTGACCGTAAGAGACGGTCAGGCCCCGGATCGCCAGCGGGCTATCACCCAGTGCCTCATCGGCGTTCGCGATTCCATTGACGCTTGCCAGTTCCAGCATTGTTCAGAACCCCGCCGACAGTTTGCCGTCCATGCCCCGCGCAGGCACCTCGGCGCCCAATGCGCCAGCAATGACGGTGATGTTGTGATCCAGCATGCCGATATAGGTTCCCTCATAGGTGCCCTCTTCGCCCATGGCATCGCTATATAGCTCGCCGCCGACATGTACCTTGTGCCCCTTCGCCGCGGCCCCTTCGATCAGGGCGCGAATGGAACGATCCGATACCGAGCTTTCCACAAAGACGGCGGTGATCTGACGGTCAACCAGCAGATCCACCAGTTCACCAATCCGGTTCAAACCGGCCTCGGACTGGGTCGAGATGCCTTGGATGCCCATCACCTCGTAGCCATAGCTGCCACCGAAGTAACCAAAAGCATCATGTGCTGTCAGCAAAACGCGGTTGGTTTCGGGCACCTGCACCAGCGTTTCAGCCGCGTAAGCGGACAGACGATCCAGGTCAGCCAGGTGCTTTTCGGCGTTGGCGGCAAAGACGTCTGCCGCCTCAGGGCGCACGTTTGTCAGGGCCTTTTGAACCTCGATCACCACATCTCGCCACAGATCCGGGGTCATCCAGACGTGCGGGTCAAACTTGTCGGCATAGTCGTCATGGGCGCGCAGCTTGGATTTGTCCAAACCTTCGGCCACGGCCACCACGGTGCGCTTGCGCTCGAGATCGTGAAAGAACTCTTCCATCTGCGCCTCAAGATACAGGCCGTGCCACAGGATCAGATCTGCGCGGGTCATGGCCACGATATCGCTTCGGGTCTGACGATAGGCATGGGGGTCAACGCCCGGCCCCATCAGGCCCTTCACTTCGACTTCATCCCCGCCCACCTGGCGTGCGGCATCCGCGATCATGCCGGTTGTGGCCACCACCTTGAGCCGATCCTGCGCCCAGGCCGTGACAGGCAGAGCCAGCAATACACCAGCAATCAGCAAAGAGCGTCGCAGAATCATGTCGAACCTCTATTTGTGTGTCCAACATAAATTGAGAACAATTCGCAAGTAAGTCAATGCTATTGAGAATTATTCGCAAGAAAGCTGCAATCGTCTGTAAAATATGAGGTTTAGTGCATGCTCCCTGCCGTTAGATCATCCAAGAGTGCGAAAACAAGCCGACGCAATGACTTGGAGTAGAGCCGATCCTCGGGCCAGGTCAGCCAATATCCGTCCCGCGTTTTCAACTTTTGGTCCGTGGTTTGCACCAGAGTTCCAGCCTTAAGGTCCGCGTGCGCCAAGGGCAAAGACCCCAAGACAACGCCCAGACCCTCGCGGGCGGCGCGGAGACCGTGCGCCATGGAATCCACGCTCAGACCCGCGCCGCCGGGCACCGTACCGCCTGTCTCACGGCTCCAATCCTGCCAGCCGGGACGCTCGCCGCGTACCTCGATCCGGGGCAAATCCTGCCTCTGTGCGTCAGGCGCGATCATGGGCACCATAACCTCCTGCTCAATCAGCCGGGCCTTGCGCCCCGCCCAAGCCCCGCGCCCATACCGCAGCTGCAACCTGGTGCGTTCCTCGTCAAATTCGGATCGTTTGGCGACAGAATCCGTGACCAGTCGCACATTGGGGTATTGCGTCCAGAACGTCCCAACCCGCGGCAGGATCAACGTATCGATGTGCGAGCTTAACGCCGCCAGTCGCAGCTCCTTCGGCGCGGTGCCAAACAGGTCTTCGGTATTGCGTTCCAGCGCGGTCAGGCTGTCCTGCACCAGCGGCAGGTAGCTTTCACCATCGGTGGTTAAAGAGACGCCGCGCGCCTCACGAACAAACAGGCTGCGCCCAAGCCACGCCTCAAGATTGCCCATCCTTTGGCTGACGGCGGCTTGCGAAATCCCGAATTCGCGCGCGGCAGCGGAAAACCCGCCCAATCGCCCAGCGGCCTCGAATACGCGCAACCAGTCCAGCGGCGGCAAGCCGACCTTTTTCTCATCCATAAGAATTTCCAACCCTGAGATAGAATAAGGTTTAATTGTCGTGATGGCATGCAGCGGCTATTTCCTCAAGGGTAAGCTCGCGCCACAAGGAGAGACCCCATGCTGCGCTCTGCCACCCATGATCCATCCGTCGTCACGATCGAGTTTGATGATGGCACCACCACCCGCTTCCACGCCATCTGGCTGCGCGACAATGCGCTGGACCCGGACACCCGCGCGCCGGGCAACGGTCAGCGCCTGATCACCATTGGCGACATCCCCGCCGACATCGCGATCAGCGCGGCAGAGGTTGAAAATGGCGATCTGTCCGTGACCTTTGCGCCAGAAAACAAAACTGTCACATTCCCCGCTGATTGGCTGGCTGAACACAGCTATGACCGCGCACAAGCCAACGCATTTGGTCGCATCGCACCGGGCATCACCACCTGGGAACGCGGCATTGATGCGCCAAGTGGTGATTGGGCCGCCGTTCAATCGACGCCTGCCGCCAAACGCGATTGGCTGGCTGCCGTGGCCGAGTTCGGCTTTGCCAAGCTGACCGGCGGTCCGACTGAGCCGGAATCGCTGCTCAAGGTAGCCGATCTGTTCGGCTATGTACGCGAGACCAACTATGGTCCCTATTTCGAGGTGCGGACCGAAGTGAACCCGACCAACCTGGCCTATACTGGGCTGGGACTGCAGGCGCATACCGACAATCCCTATCGCGATCCGGTGCCAACGCTTCAAATCCTCTATTGCCTGGAGAACTCGGCCGAAGGTGGGGACTCGATTGTCGTCGACGGGTTCCGAGCGGCGGAGCGCCTGCGCGACGAAAACCCCGAGGGCTTTGCCCTGCTCGCGGGTTATCCGGCGCGGTTCGAATACAAGGGGTCGGACGGGGTTTGCCTGCGGTCGCGCCGTCCTATGATCGAACTATCGCCTGATGGAGAGCTGGTCGGCATCCGGTTCAACAATCGTTCTTCTGCCCCCATCGTCGATGTGCCCTTCGACAAGATGGAGGCCTATTACGCCGCCTATCGCCAGTTGGGCGAGATCATCGACGATCCGGCCATGGGCGTGTCGTTCAAGCTGGAACCGGGTGAAAGCTTTATCGTCGACAACACACGCGTGTTGCACGCACGCTTGGGCTATTCCGGAGCTGGCTCGCGTTGGCTGCAAGGATGCTATGCCGACAAGGACGGGCTGCTGTCGACCTTGGCTGCGATGGATATGGCACAGCCGGAGGCGGCGGAATGAAACCCGATTTCTCGACATTGGACCGCTCCAACATCGTGGCCTTCATCGCCGACATCTTTGAACGGCGCGGTGGGGAAGAGTACTTGGGCGAGCCGGTGACCATGGCCGAGCATATGCTGCAAGGCGCCACGATTGCCGAGCAGAACGGCCAGCCTGAGGAAATCATCGTCGGCGCTTTGCTGCACGATATTGGCCACTTCACGTCCGAGTTCGGGACCTATCACCCCGACGACACCGAAGACCGCCATCACGAGGATGCAGGCGCCGAGGTGCTGGAGCAGTTCTTTCCCTCCGTGATCACCGACTGCTGCCGCTATCACGTTGCGGCCAAGCGATATCTGTGTGCGACCAAGCCGGAGTATTTCAACCGGCTGTCCGCCGCCTCGGTCCATACGCTGGAACTGCAGGGCGGGCCGATGAACCCGGACGAAGTGACCGAGTTTGAGGCAAACCCGAACCTCAAGGAAATCATTCAGGTGCGGTATCTGGATGAGGCGGGCAAACGGGCCGACATGGAAACCCCGGATTTTGCCCATTTCGCCCCAATGGTGCAGCGTATGGTCGACCGTCACTTGGGTGCCGCATGAGCGCGCCCGAGTATATCTTCGAGGCAAGTTCGAAACCTTCGCTGCCCTGGCATGAGGTGCCCTTGATCCGAGCCACGGACGCGTCTGTCAAAGGTTACGGCTGTCTGGTCGATGACCCCGACACTTTTGAGATCGAAATTGTGCGCTGGCCACAGCAAGGCTGGCGTCCGATCGATGAGGGCACCGGGGACGAAGGCGGCTGGGTCGAGGGCACGTTCAAATGCGACTGGCAGGGTGATGTGCTCTATGGCGAGAACGAAGCGGTCAAAGGCCACTATGTTCTGGGCTGGTCCGCCGATCCGCAAAACGCCAAGACCGAAGCGCAGACCGCGCCGCGTGATCAGGTGTTGCTGTGGCACATGAACTATCATCCCGACGGTGGACAGATGTTCTGGCCCTTGGACAACAAACCGTTCATCGTGCCCGCCGCCCTGCCTGGCGACAATCTGACGCCCGACAAAGTGGTGGCGTTCTGGTGTGATGGCTCACGGGGGCTCTACATTCATCCCGGCATCTGGCACGAGGGGATTTTCCCAGTCGAAGACAGCCAGCGATTTTTGGACAGGCAAGGCAAGGTGCACGCCCGCGTCAGCGCCGACATCGGAAAGGAGTTCGGCGTTTATCTGTCCTGCCCGCTGCGCGCGGACAAGATCAAAGAGCTTTGATCAGAAAGCCGTGCGCGCCGTCAGGCGATGGCGCGCACGTAATGGACCTGTGCCGGGATGCGCACGGCGTCTCCCTCGGCCATATAGGCAAAGACTTTCTCCAACCCCGCGCGTACAGCGTCGCGCTGCTCTTGGGTCAAGATGCCCTTCGCCTTGGCTGCGCCCATCCGCATGGCGGCTGCACCAACAGTCATATACATCGCCGCAACCTCTGACGGATCGCCGCGGGGAGTGAGGTGCAGATCCTGAGTATCAATCTCGACCGACCACCCCGCAGCTGTGAGAAGCCGTGTGATCTTGGACGGATCACTCAGCGACAGCGGTCCCGGCGCATCAAGATCCAGCACAGGACCGGGGCCAAAGACCTCATCGGCAACCTCGGCTGGGACGCTGAACCACGGGTTGGCCTCGGGGCTGCCCCAGCAGGCAAAACTCAAGGCGGCGCCGGGTTTCAAGGCGGTTCGAATATGGGCAAAGGCCTTGTTCGGATCAGCAAAGAACATCACACCCAGCATTGAGATAGCCGCATCATAGCTGCGCCCCATAAAGGGAAATCCTGCCGCGTCGCCCACATGCACGGTGACATTGTCCGGCACCCGTTCGCGGGCCCGATCAGCAAAGGGAGGTGCGATTTCGACCCCGGTGACATGCCCGGTCACCCCAACCGCCTGCGCCGCCGAGATCAGCGAAACGCCACCCCCCGGCCCAATGTCCAGAACGGACTGCCCCGGCTGCAACCCTGCCCGCGCCATCAGCCCTTCGAGAACGGGGGCATGCGCAGCATCGGTTTCCGCCTCGACCCGCAGCCAGGGCGCGGCAATCGCGGTCCAGTCCATCCTTGTTCCTTCCTGTGATCAGAGGCCCAAAACGTCGACCATGTCATATTCGCCGGGGGCCTTGCCCTGCCCCCAAAGCGCCGCTTTGAGCGCGCCGCGGGCAAAGATCGCGCGATCGGTGGCCAGATGGCGCAGCACGATACGCTCGCCGGGGGCAGCAAAGAGCACGTCGTGCTCGCCCACGATGTCGCCACCGCGCACCGCGTGGAACCCGATGTCGCCCCGCTTACGCGCGCCGGTGATGCCGTCGCGGCCCCGGTCGGACACATCGTTCAGATCAACGCCGCGCCCTTCGGCGGCGGCCTCACCCAGCATCAGGGCGGTACCCGAGGGCGCGTCCACCTTGTGGTGGTGGTGCGCTTCGATCACTTCGATGTCGAAGTCCTCGTCCAGGGCTGCGGCGACCTTTTTGGTCAGCTGCACCAGCAGGTTCACACCCAGGCTCATGTTGCCTGCGCGCACGATAACGGCGTGGCGCGAGGCTGGTTCCAGCCGCGCGATCTGCTCTTCGCTCATTCCGGTGGTGCCGATGACATGCACACAACGCGCCTGCGCTGCCAATGCGGCAAACTCCAATGTCGCTTCGGGGGCGGTGAAGTCGATCACGGCCTGCGCATGGGCAAACGCCTCAAGCGCATCATCGGTGACGGTGACGCCGAAGGGCTGGCCGCCCATGGCCTCTCCCACGTCGCGACCCACCCAATCGTGCCCCTTGCGTTCAACTGCGCCCACCAGTTTCGCCGCATCGCTGTCCAGCACGGTTTTCATCAGCATTTGACCCATGCGGCCTGATGCTCCGGTAATGACGATCCCTGGTGTGTGGGTCATGGCACGATTCCCTTTTTGTCGGCTCATTGCCTCCTACCCGCTTCACGCCCGCTTGGCAAAGCCCGGCTTTGCGCTTAGATCGGGGATATGGCCAAGAACAAATTCCATGACGGGCCCGGCCCGTCCCAACGTCAGCTTCGCGTCGGCGAACTTATCCGCCGCACCTTGTCCGAGGTGCTGGCCCGTGGCGACGTGCATGATCCCGACCTCAACCGCATGTCGATCACCGTGGGCGAGGTCCGTACCTCTCCCGACCTCAAGATCGCGACCGCCTATGTGCTGCCGTTGGGCGGCAAGGGGCAGGACGAGGTGCTTAAACTGCTGGCCCGCAACAAGGGCGAGCTTCGTCGCGTGATCGGCAAAAAGGTGGGGCTCAAGTTCTCGCCCGACCTGCGGTTCCGACTGGATGAGACCTTCGATCAGATGGACGACACCCGACGCATGTTCGAACAGGACGCGGTGCGCCGCGATCTGGACGAGTGATCCGGGCGCTGCTGATCGGATTGGCCGCTGTGATGGCCGCACCGGCGGCGGCGCTGGAATGTCGGGATCTGTCCCATGACGGCAACCGGTATTCCATCTGCGAGGTTGATCTGACCACAGACGAGCTGCGCTTGTTCCTGCGCGATGACCAGGGCGAGGTTCTGGGTCAGTTTTCCGCGGTAAATGCCGAGCTCAAGGGCGAAGGCAAGCAACTGACCTTTGCCATGAATGCCGGCATGTATCACTCGGACCGCTCCCCAGTTGGGCACTACGTCGAGGACGGCACCGAAGAGATGCGGGTTGTGGCCAATGCAGGCCCCGGAAACTTTGGCCTTTTGCCAAACGGTGTGCTTTGCATCGAACCGGGCAAGGCACGCGTGTTTGAGACGCTGGCGTTTCAGGCTGCGAATCCAGATTGCCGTTTCGCCACCCAATCCGGGCCAATGCTGGTGATCGACGGTGCCCTGCACCCCCGGTTTCTGCCCGACAGCACCTCGCGCTATCTGCGCAACGGCGTGGGAACCAGCGCAGACGGCAAGCGCGCCGTCTTTGCCATATCGAAAAACGCCGTGACCTTTCACGAATTTGGCTCGCTGTTTCGCGATGTACTCAAGACACCCAATGCGCTCTATTTCGATGGTAATATCTCGCGTCTCTACGCGCCGCAATTGAACCGGGCCGACGCTGGGTTCTCGATGGGTCCGATCGTGGGTGTCGTCGCCCCGCGCGAGTGACCCTTTTGGGCTGACGCAGCCTTGCAAAAATGCGAGTTTGACAGGGCGCGGCCAATCCGTTAGGTCGCGCGCCTCAAACATGTTCGAGGGGCATCATGGCACGCAAACGCAAGGGTCGCGACATTTCCGGTTGGCTGGTGGTGGACAAGCCGGCAGGCATGACGTCAACCGCGGTGGTCAACAAGGTCCGTTGGGCCTTGGACGCCAAAAAGGCGGGCCATGCGGGAACCCTCGACCCCGAAGCGACCGGCGTTTTGGCTGTGGCCCTGGGTGAGGCGACGAAGACTGTCCCTTACATCACGGACGCTTTGAAAGCCTATACGTTCACCGTGCGGCTGGGTCAGGCCACCAACACTGACGATGCCGAAGGCGAAGTGATCGCCGAAAGCGATCAGCGGCCCACAGATGAGCAGATCAAAGACGCGCTTGCCCCCTTTCTGGGCGACATCATGCAGGTGCCGCCCAAATTCTCGGCCGTGAAAATCGACGGACAGCGTGCTTATAAACTCGCCCGTGACGGGGATGAGGATTTCGAACTGGCCGCCCGTCCCCTCTGGGTCGAGGAACTGATCCTGGTGGATCGCCCTGATGCCGATCACGTGCTGCTGGAGATGACCTGCGGAAAGGGTGGTTATGTCCGCTCGATCGCGCGTGATCTGGGTGCGGCTTTGGGCTGTCACGGCCACGTCAAAGAGCTGCGCCGCATTTGGTCCGGCCCGTTCGAGGCACAAGATGGCATCACCATCGAACAGATCGACGAATTGGCCAAAACGCCGGCGCTGGACGAATTCCTGCACCCGCTGGAACAAGGCCTGGCAGAGCTACCCGAGCTGAAATGCACCCCCGAAGGTGCCGCCCGTCTGCGCAACGGCAACCCGGGCATGGTGCTGGCATCTGACGTGGAATACGGCGACGAGGCCTGGGCCTCACTCGATGGACAGGCGGTTGCGGTCGGCACTTACAAGTCGGGTGAATTGCACCCCAGCCGGGTTTTTGTTCAACCGAAATGAAGCCAGTGGTCTGTGCGGTCACGACGTGTTAGCCAACGCCCATGATCACGCGCACTCATACCAAGGGCGACGCGCCCTCAACGGCTGTTTATTCCGATTGCGAACGCTATCGCTATAGCCTGACCAGGATCTGGGATCCCTCGGGCGGCAAGGTGCTGTTCGTGATGCTGAACCCTTCGACCGCGACCGAGGTGCAGAACGACCCGACAGTCGAGCGCTGCGAGCGTCGGGCCCGCGCCCTGGGGTTTGGCGCGTTCCAGGTGACCAACATCTTTGCCTGGCGCGACACAGACCCGCGCAAGATGCGCGCCGCGGCCGATCCGGTTGGTCCCGAAAACGACGCGACCATTCTGGCCGGTGTAGACTGGGCCGATCAGGTGGTCGCGGCCTGGGGCACCCATGGTGAACATCTGAACCGGGGCCCCGCTGTTGAACAGCTGTTGCGCGGCACAGAGCACCCAGTATTCCACCTTGGCTTGACCAAGGCTGGGCATCCGAAACACCCCCTGTATATTTCCTACTCGCAGCAACCGGAGCGCTGGTTTCCCACGTGCGCGCGTTAACCATTTCCGCAATCCTGCTTTGACCCACTTCGGCTTCCGTGAGTAAATGCCAGCAGTGGGTGACGTGTGCTTGGAGTTCTAATATGTTGGCACTAGCAGGATTACTGGGCCTGGTGGCAGCCGGTAGCGTCGTGTTTCTTGCAGATGAGACTTCCAATGAGACCGAGGCGAATGACGACATTCGCCCCGATGACGACGTCGTCGAGAATGATCCAACGCAGCCCGAAAACCAGCAGATTGCGCCCCAAGAAGTCAGCTTTCAAGACACCCAGGACAACGACACCGACGATGCAGGTTTGGTGCTGGCTGGCACCGATGAGGACAACGCCATCGACGGTGGCGACGGCAATGACCAGATCAATGGCTACGATGGCGACGACACGGTATCGGGCGGGTTGGGCGACGACATCCTTCATGGCGCAGACGGCGACGACGTCATGCAAGGCGGCGCGGATGATGATGTGCTGCACGGTGAAGACGGCGCCGACATCATGAACGGTGGCGATGGCGATGACGAGGCTTTTGGCCACTATGGCTCGGATCAGATGCGGGGCGGCGACGGGGATGACACGCTCTATGGCGGCCAGGATGACGATACGCTGGCCGGGGATGATGGCGACGATGCGCTGCACGGCGGCTATGGCAACGACACGCTGATCGGGGGCGCAGGCGAAGATACGCTGTTTGGCGGCCGTGGCAGTGACCTGATCAACGGTCAGGACGACGACGGATCCGCAAGTGGGCCGGACTATCTGAACGGTGGAGAAGGCAATGACACCATCGTCGCGGGAGAAGGCGACATTGTAACCGCCGGGTCCGGCGCGGATCAGATCATCCTTGGCGACTGGATCCTGGATGGAGAAGCCGCAGACATCATGGATTTTGACCCCACTCAGGATCGCCTGCTGATCAGCTGGGACCTGCAAGGTGATCCAGATCCGCAGATCGAAGTTGAGCCAGACCCGAACAACGCCAATCTCAACCGTGTGACGATCAACGGTGAAGAGGTCGCGTTGCTGCGCGGCGACGCTGAGGTCCTGGCATCGGACATCCTGGTTGTGGACCAAAGCGAAGTGAGCGCGTTCAGCCTGGCAAGTTGATCTCTGGGTGGTTCCAATCCGGGGGTACTGGTTCTGGGCCTTGCGCGACACCTCACAAACCTTTTGCCAATCCCGCCAAAACCGCCTATATCCGCGCATCTGTCGGGGATTCGGCCCTTTGGTTGCATTTACGACAGACATCTCCACGGGCCTGTGCTGGACGACATCCCGGCCTGCGCCATCAACTCTAACCTTGTAAAGGAGACCCCGATGTCGATCACAGCTGCAGAAAAAGCACGCGTCATGAAAGAATTCGCAACCAAAGACGGCGACACCGGTTCGCCCGAAGTTCAGGTTGCTGTTCTGAGCTCGCGCATTTCGACTTTGACTGAACACTTCAAGACCCACAAAAAAGACAACCACGGCCGCCGTGGTCTGCTCAAGATGGTTGCTCAGCGCCGCAAGCTGCTGGACTACCTGAAAGGCAAGGATGAGGCCCGTTACCAGGACCTGATCAAACGCCTGGGTCTGCGCCGCTAATCGCGGGGCACCGACAAAAAAACCGGTTTACCCTGGATTTTGTCTGCATTCGGCGCTCGCCATCCGGCGGGCGTCTTTTTTGTTGAAACCTTCCCAACACGACACATGATAAATTGCGCAAAGGTCGGCCTGTGATACAGTCCGTTACATAGATCTTTCGCCGGAGTTTATCGTGTCATCCCTTTTCAAAAAGCTGGCCCTTTTCCTTTTGGGCCTTGTGGTGCTGTGCGTCGTTGGCCTGTGGCTGCTGTTGTCCTCATCACTGTTGGCAGGCCCTCGGGGCGCTCTTGTTGCCCGCGTATTGCAGGACAAGTTGGGGCAGGACGTTGCAATCAATGGCGGCGTGACGGTCGACCTGGGATCTGTCCTGCACATCACGGCCCAGGAAGTGGTGCTCCTGAACGACACCAATCCCGACAGCAATCTGGCCAATCTCGAAAGGCTCGACTTCGATCTGGCAACGGGGGACCTGCTGCAAGGGCGGGTTACCCTGTCCAATCTGACCGGCACAGGGGCCCATGTCACAGTTGTCGTGGATGACACCGGGCACAGCGGGTGGACAAACGCGATGTCGGACGCGCCGGCACAGACCGACAACACCCCGCAACAAGGCAATGTCGCGTTCAATCCGCTGAGCTTGCTGTCCGGTCAAGGGATCCAACTGTCCGACAGCAGTGTTCTGTATCAAGACGCGCGGAACGGCCTGGATCTGGATGTGCAGATCAGCACCTTTGGCCTGACCCAAAACACACCCTCTGCGCCCTTGACCCTAACGGGCAGCGGCGCAGTGAACGGGGAGACGTTTGAGTTGGACGGCACATTTGCCCAAGGGGATCCGTTTTCCGCCAATCTCCGATTTGACCAGATGCACGTCGACCTGTCTGGGGATCCTACAGACGGCGGATACGTCACCTCGGTCAGCGCCGAGATCCAAGAGCTGGGGCAGTTGCTGGACGCGCTGAAGCTGCAAAAACCGATCTCGGGCACCGGCAAGATCAGCGCCAAATTGCACACCTCGGACGGTCCGGCGCGGGTGACGGATGTGAACGTTGCCGTGGCACTGGACACCGGACAAAGCCTCACGGTGACGGGTGAGTTGGGGGAGATGGGAAATGCAGCCGATGTCTCGCTCGACACGCGCATTCGCCTTTATCCAGATGACGCTGTGCCGCCCCCCGCGACACTGCGGCGTGACCTGAAACTGGTGGGGGTCGACATGACCCTCGAGGCGCAACCAAATGGCATTCCGAAACGAGGCATGGTGATCGCCACCAATGGGTTTGTCCTGGACACAACCGGCGAAGGCCCGCCCCCGGTTGAGGTCTCTGGCATCTCACGCACACCCGACGGGTTACTGCGCCTAGGCAACGCCGTCCTGCGGATCGGCCCGCCTGATGCACCGTTTCTGGTTGTAGAAGGCGCCGTCGAGGATGCGCTGCGGCTGGAGGGGATCGACTTTGGCGCCGACCTGTTGATCTCGGCCTCCAGTCTGATTGCGCCCGAGGGGTTTGCCGCAGCTGGTGATCTGGGCAAGCTGGTTGGTGGGTTTCGCCTGAAGGGCAACGCCAAGGTGCTGTCGCTGAGCGAGCTTCAGGCCAAATCGCAAGACTCGGACCTGTGGCATCTGGATGTAACGGGCTCGGTGCACAACGCGCTCAAATTCGAGGATGTTGATCTGCACGTTAAGGTCGATGTCCCCTCTGGCGCCAAGTTGCTCGAAACGCTGGAGTTGAAACCAATCGACACAGGCCTGGTGCAACTGGCGATCGACTTGACCAGCGAGGACACGGCCTGGGAAACGGCGATGGCCGTGGATGTGGGCGACTCGGAACTGGATCTGACGATGTCCATGGATCTGGCCGACCCGCACCCAGTGGTACGCGGCACGGTTGAAAGCGATCTGATCCGGATCAATCACCTGCGCGATATCGCCGCCTCGGCGCTCCAACTGTCAAAGCTGAACCCACAGCCTGAAACCGCAGAAGAACCTGCCAACACAAATGAGGTCCAACCCCTCGTCCTGAGCAAGGAAGAGCCTGAAACCGGGCCATTGCGGGATGTGACGCTGGAACCGCTTGGCCGCACCATCTTGCTGTCTGGCATGGATCTGAGCGTGCAGATCGATTTGCGGAAACTTGAAGGCGACGCAGGTACCACCAGCCTGCAAAGCGCATTTGAATTCGCCGAGGGCAAAGCCCAGTTGGGGCCGGTAGATTTCAGCTATGGCGGCGGTCATTTCAACATTACGGGGTCCATGGACATGAACGAAGATCCCGACATCCTCAGCGTCGAAGGGTCCACAGATGGTTGGGACTTTGGCGAGATCATGCATGCGATCAACTTCAAAAAGCCCGCCAGCGGAGTGCTCAACGGTGAGTTCAAGCTGCAAGGGCACCACAAATCGGTGCAGGACTTCCTGGCGACAATGCAGGGCTCGGCCTTTGTCTCGATGCGCAACGGAACCATAGATACGCAGTTGCTGGACATTGCCGGTCTGGGTGTTCTGCCTTGGCTGTTCTCGAAAGAGCGCGGCAAGACCGCCCCCATCGTCTGCGCCCATGCTCCGCTGTACTTCTCGAACGGGCAAGTTTCGACCAAGCAGATCGTGGTGGAAACCGATCAGGTGCAAGTGGTGGTCTTTGGCAACGTGAATTTGAAAGGCAAGACACTCGACATTACCGGGCAGCCTCGGCGCATTGGCAAGCCGCTGTCGCGCAGCCCTTGGCCCTTTACCCTCAAGGGGTCGCTGAACGATCCAAAGGTCAAGGTCAAGGACGGCCCCCGCCGCCTGAAACGCTCGGACGGGGCATCGAAAATGCCAGAGAACCGCAAGCTCTGCGTGCCTGATATCCTGCAATTGCAGTAGCGCGTCGCCATAGAACCAAAGCCAAACCGCCCCATTTGTGGGGCGGGGGCCGGTATTCCGCCGGAACCCTGATCACTCCCCTTTCATTTGAGGCCAAACTGATGTAAGGGCCGCTCTATCTGAGACGTGGTGCACCGGACCCTGGCACCGTGAAAGAAGATAACAGGGGTCGGCGGCAATGGGGCCGCCATGCAAACGGGAGACGCGGGAGGGCCCGCGAGTGCTCCCATTTAGGATACGCTAGATGTTTAACGTAACGAAGAAATCCATGCAGTGGGGCGAAGAAACGCTCACACTGGAAACAGGCAAGGTTGCCCGTCAGGCCGACGGCTCGGTCATCGCCACTTTGGGCGAAACCAGCGTCATGGCCAACGTGACCTTTGCCAAGCAGCAAAAGCCCGGTCAGGACTTTTTCCCGCTGACCGTCCACTACCAAGAAAAATACTACGCCGCCGGTAAGGTTCCGGGTGGCTTCTTCAAGCGCGAGGCGCGCCCGACCGAGAAAGAGACGCTGACCGCGCGTCTGATCGACCGTCCGATCCGCCCGCTGTTTGTTGATGGCTTCAAGAACGAAGTTCTGGTGATGTGCACCGTGCTGTCCCACGACCTGGTCAACGATCCCGACATCGTTGCGATGATCGCGGCATCGGCTGCTCTGACTATCTCTGGCGCACCGTTCCGTGGCCCGATCGCGGGTGCGCGCGTTGGTTTTGAGGACGGCGAATACGTACTGAACCCGACTGTCGACGACATGCAGGACCTGCGCCTGAACCCTGAACAGCGTCTGGACCTGGTTGTTGCCGGCACCAAGAACGCCGTGATGATGGTTGAGTCGGAGGCTTACGAGCTGACCGAAGCCGAAATGCTGGGCGCCGTGAACTTTGCGCATGAGCAAATCCAGCCGGTTATCGACCTGATCATCTCTCTGGCCGAAGAAGCCGCCAAAGAACCGTTCGAGTTTGATGCCCCCGACTATGCCGACCTCTACGAGGCCGTCAAAGCCGCTGGTGACGAGCAAATGCGCGCCGCCTTTGCCCTGACCGACAAGCAAGAGCGCACCGCCGCTGTTGCGGCTGCACGTGAAGCGATCAAGGCTGCCCTGACCGAGGAACAGCTGGAAGACGCAAACCTGGGTTCGGCGCTGAAAAAGCTTGAAGCAGGCATCCTGCGTGGTGACGTTGTCAAAACCGGCAAGCGTATCGACGGTCGTGCGACCGACGAAATCCGCGACATCGTTTCGGAAACCGGTCTGCTGCCGCGTACCCACGGCTCGGCCCTGTTCACCCGTGGCGAGACCCAAGGCCTGGTTGTGACCACCCTGGGCACCGGCGACGACGAACAGTTCATCGACGCGTTGCACGGCAACTTCAAATCGAACTTCCTGCTGCACTACAACTTCCCGCCCTACTCGGTCGGCGAAGCGGGTCGCGTGGGCCCTCCGGGCCGTCGTGAAATCGGCCACGGCAAACTGGCATGGCGCGCCCTGCAGGCGGTTCTGCCTGCGGCAACCGATTTCCCCTACACCGTCCGCGTTGTGTCGGAAATCACCGAATCCAACGGCTCGTCCTCGATGGCTTCCGTTTGCGGCGGCTCGCTGTCGATGATGGACGCAGGTGTGCCTCTGAAAGCGCCGGTTGCTGGTGTTGCGATGGGTCTGATCCTGGAAGAAGACGGTTCCTACGCGATCCTGTCGGACATCCTGGGCGACGAAGACCACCTGGGCGACATGGACTTCAAAGTGGCAGGTACCGAAAACGGCATCACCTCGCTGCAGATGGACATCAAGGTTGCAGGCATCACGCCCGAGATCATGGAAAAAGCCCTGGCCCAGGCCAAAGACGGCCGTATCCACATCCTGGGTGAAATGGCCAAGGCGCTGTCCGAGACCAACGAATTCTCGGTCCACGCGCCGCGCATCGAGACCATGCAGATCCCGACTGACAAGATCCGTGAAGTGATCGGCTCGGGTGGTAAAGTGATCCGCGAGATCGTCGAAGTGTCGGGTGCCAAGGTCGACATCAACGACGAAGGTATCATCAAGATCGCATCGCCCAACGGCGAAGCCATCAAGAAGGCCTACGACATGATCCACTCGATCGTGGCCGAGCCCGAAGAAGGCGCGATCTACACCGGTAAGGTCGTCAAGATCGTCGACTTCGGTGCCTTCGTGAACTTCTTTGGCAAGCGCGATGGTCTGGTCCACGTGTCCCAGATCGAAAACCGCCGCCTGAACCACCCTTCGGACGTTCTGAAGGAAGGCCAGGAAGTGAAGGTCAAGCTTCTGGGCTTTGACGATCGCGGCAAGGTCCGCCTGTCGATGAAAATCGTCGATCAGGAAACCGGCGAAGAGATCGTTCCTGAGAAGAAAGAAAAGAAAGAGGACTAATCGTCAGTCTCATCTTTCGGAAGGCCCCGACCAAACGTCGGGGCCTTTTTCGTTGATGAATTACAAATCGTTACGTGGGGTTTCAGGTGCTCTGGCAATCATTCGCCTGTTAGCATTTTGCCATGCAGGCCGATCCTCTGATATTGCCGATCCGATACACTGCCCATTGCGCAGATGGCGTGCGCATTGCATGTTTTCGCTTTGCCAATCCTGGTGGTGTTCCGGTTATCGTGGTGCATGGCACGTTTTCAAGTCACGAAGGGTGCACCGGCCTGGCGCGACGGCTGGCCGATGATGGGTTTGACGTCTGGGCGATGGATTGGCGCGGGCGAGGCGGCAGCGAAATGCCGGACACGCCCTTTGATTTTGATACGATAGCAAAGATGGACATTCCGGCGGTTTTGGATCTGGTTCAGACCGAGACCAGAGAGCGTTCGGCCTTCTTTGTCACGCATTCTGACGGCGGGCTGATTGTCGGGATGTGGGCAGCCCGGAATCCTGAATTGGCCAATGCCAGCATCCGGGGCCTGGTGACCATGGCGGCTCAGGCCCATCTGGCGGCGGAACGCCCTGAACACCGTCAACGTGTCGCCGAGATGACTGCGTATTTGGAAACCATCGATGTAATTCCACCGCGTCAATTGGGCGTTGGCTCGGAACCCGAAAGCGCACTTTTGATGCGTCAATGGTGCCGCTGGAACCTGGATGGAAAGTTCCTGGGCTCGGATGGCTTCGATTATCTGCCTGCCTTGAAGGCGCTGAACTTCCCCCTGCTGTGCCTGATCGCCGGCGGTGACCACTTCATCGCACCGCGTGCGGGATGCGAAAGTTTCGCCAATGCCTTTGGCAGCCCCGACCGTTCCATCCACTTTTGCAGCTTGGAACAGGGCTTCGCCGAGGACTATGAACACGGACGCATTCTGGCCTCTACCCCGGCGCGCGAAGAAATCTGGCCTTTGGTTGCGGATTGGGTCTCCCAACGGGTAAAAACCGCATAAACCCGGGTGCAATAGCAGTCAAATCAACCAAAAACCAATCGTCAAAATCCGGCTCTCTTCCCAGCTCGATGTCATCATCAACGCCGAAAAGGAGAGACCCAATGACCACCTTCAAAACCCTGACCCTGATCACTGCAATGCTCGCTGCCCCCGCCATCGCCATGGCCAACTTCAACATCGGAGATACCTTGGGCACTGAAGAAGCCGCCATCCGCGCCATGCTCGAAGAGCAAGGCTATCAGATTCAAGAGATCGAATTCGAGGACGACGAGATCGAGGTTGAAGTCCTCAAGGATGGTGTGGAAACTGAGCTGGTGCTGAGCCAGGCCGATGGCTCGGTGGTTGAGATCGAGATGGAGAAAGAGGACGACTGAGCGCGTCCCGGGAAAGGAGCCACTTGAAGAATTCCGGCAAGGCTTGGCTGTGGCTCGTGTTGGTGGTGCAGGCTGTCTGCGCCACCTTCTTTGTGGTCGACGGATTGTTCGATTGGACCGGCATGCCCGAACCCTTGGGCTTTCGCGATATACATGCCTTTGAAATGGTGCTCAGCCTTGCTCTGTTCGCTGGTATCGCAGCTACCGCGATGCAGATCCGTGCACTAGGCCAACGCGAGGCACAGATGCAGCGGCAGCTCGACATGGCATCCGGCGCGTTCGAACAACTCATCCATGATCATTTCGACGAATGGCAGCTCAGCAAAGCTGAACGTGAAGTGGCGATGCTGGCGCTCAAGGGATTATCAGTGGCAGACATCGCCGCCCTTCGTCAAACCAAGGAGGGGACAATCAAAGCGCAATGCGGGGCGGTCTATCGCAAGGCAAGCGTCTCGGGGCGGATGCAATTGCTCAGCTATTTCGTCGAAGAGCTGATTGCCGAACCCGTTTTGGACAAACCGCGTCAAGCTTGACGCTCGCACCCTTGTGAAAGCGCATCCCTTGGCAATCATGGGATTTTTCCCCATCCGATTTTATTCATTCACCGAGGCAGAAATATCTGTGAACAGACGTGACGGCTGCGCCCCTTTCAATCACGCAAATGACGGGCAAATGGTCCGGTATCAAATGCCTGAACAAAGGATCACCCGATGCGTCCCCGTCCTCTTATCGCCGCTGCCGCCCTGACACTGTCAGCGACCGCCCTATCTGCCCAAACCCTGCCCGATGGCTATTACGTCCAGGGGTTCCTGGGCTACAATCAACTTCAGGACACAAACCTGTCCGGCACCATTGGCGGCGCGCCGCAATCGGTGTTTGGCGACTTTGATGGCGGCTACGGCATAGGGATCGCCGTCGGTCGCGAAATCCCACAGTGGAGCAATTCGAACGTCGGCACCCGGGTCGAACTGGAACTGTCTTACCGCAACAACGATGTTGAAACCCTGAATTTCACCGGCAATGGTCCCGGCAACGAGGTCAACACCAGCGGCGACATCTCGTCTAGTTCGCTGTTTGCCAACGTCCTGTTCGACTTCAAGCAACAGGGCGCCTTTACCCCGTTTTTGGGTTTTGGCCTGGGCGCGCAGCGGACCAGCTATGACCTGGTTTATGGCCCGGGCGTTGTGATCCGCGACAGCGATACCAACTTTGCGGCCCAAGCGATTGCCGGTGTCAGCTATGACCTCAACAGCAACACGGCTTTGACCGTGGACGCCCGATATTCTCGCGCCTTTGGCGCGTCGAGCAGCAGGCTCAATCCAGCGGGCGTATCCACCGGCAACGTCGAGGACGATCTGGACAACTTCAGCGTCAACTTGGGCGTCCGCTTCAAGTTCTGAGCTGCGAAAGCGAAATCAGCCCCCACCCCAGTTTCGCTTTCCCCGCATGACCCGGCGCTGTATGCATCGGGTCATGCAGTCTTTTATCATTCACATGCCAGGGGACGCCAAGCGCGCACCAAACGCTGAAGCGCTTTTGAATACGCTGTCAAACGCCCAAATCGTCGATGCGGTGATCGGTAAAAAGGTGCTGGAGCATGGCGCGTTGACACCTTTGCCAGGCAACCTTCACGCCCCCCGATATCCGTTCACGCTCAGCGCCGGCGAGGTCGGTTGTTTCCTGAGCCATCGTGCATGCTGGCAAAAGATCGTGGACGAAGATCTGGACTATGCCTTGATCGCCGAAGACGACCTGAGCATCACACCGGACCTGTGGGCCGAGGCAATGGATTTGGTGGAAACCCACGCCACCGCCGATACGTTCATTCGCCTGCCCGCCAAACACCGGGAAACTCCGGCCCAAATGGTTGCAGATCGTACCCGCGCCAAACTCTTCTTGCCCAAGGTGATCGGATTGCAAACCGTTTGCCAGGTCGTAGGGAAAAACGCTGCCAAGCGGTTGCTCAAAGTGACCGAGGAATTGGACAGGCCCGTAGATACTTTTCTGCAAATGCATTGGATTACACAGCAGCCCATTCACACCATTCTGCCGAATGGCGTCTCGGAGATCACAGAGGCTCTGGGGGGGTCAACAATCCAGAAAAAGGCGACCAGCAACAAGATCTTGCGAGAGATCAACCGCGCCGTCTACCGCGCGCGCGTCTCGTTGCGACCTCAACGGCCGTGACACAAAAATCCCGCGACCACCGGCCGCGGGAAAATTTCAGACCATGCTGAAGGATCAGCTCGGCGCTTTTGTTTTGCGCAGATAGGGAAAGATCGTCTCGAACTCGCCGAACTTCTCTTTGGCGTCTTCGTTCGAAACGGTCGGCGGGATAATGACGTCTTCACCCGGCACCCAGTTTGCAGGCGTTGCAACGCCCTTGGACGACATCTGCAGACCGTCCAGCGCGCGCAGGATCTCGGCAAAGTTTCGGCCTACGGTCATCGGGTATGTCATCGACAGCTTCAACTGCTTGTCAGGGCCAATGATGAACACCGAACGCACCGTGGCACTGTCTGCCGGGGTACGGCCATCAGGCAGGTAAGCTTCGGCAGGCAGCATGTCGAACGCCTTGGACACGGCCAGGCCTTCGTCTGCGATGATCGGGAAACCCGCAGCAGCGTTGCCGTATTTTTCGATGTCACCCTTCCACTTCTTGTGGTCTTCGACACCGTCAACCGACACGCCGATGACCTTGGTGCCGCGGGCGGCCCATTCGTCGGCCAGCTGAGCAACGGCGGAGAACTCGGTGGTGCAGACCGGGGTGAAGTCTTTGGGGTGCGAGAACAGAATCGCCCAGCTGTCGCCAATCCAGTCATGAAACTGAATGGTGCCCTGATCGGTTTCTGCGGTGAAATTCGGAACTGTATCGTTAATGCGCAAACCCATGGTTCAACTCCTTTGGTGTGAAAATCCGGGTCGGATCATCCTGACCCGCTCAACTTAGTCGTTCTGCCGCAAGGTTACAGGGGCAAAGTGACGACAGGGAAACAAATCCTGCTTGCAATGCACGAGCCGATGCGCAGCGTTGACAGCGGAGGAGCTTCACGCGAATAATTTGATCAAATTATTCAAAATCCCCTTGCTCGGAAACAGGGGTGGTGACACATTGGCCACAAATTCGACCAATCGGTCGATTTATTGGTAAGATCAGGAGAGCCAGACATGATCGAAAAACGCGACTTTTACATCAACGGCGCATGGGTCGCCCCAGCCGCAGCCAACGACTTTGAAGTCATCAACCCGTCCACCGAGGAGCCCTGCGCAGTGATCTCGTTGGGGGGACAGGCCGACACGGACGCGGCCGTGGCCGCCGCCAAAGCCGCCTTGCCCGGCTGGATGGCAACACCGGTTGAAGAGCGGATCGCCTTGGTCGAAAAGCTGGCCGAAGTGTATCAGTCCCGTACCGAAGACCTGGCGCAAGCCATGTCCACCGAAATGGGCGCACCAATCGACATGGCCCGCACGCAGCAGGTTGGTGCAGGTGCGTGGCATTTGATGAACTTCATCAAGGCCGCCAAGAAATTCGAGTTTGAAAAGCCGCTCGGCGATCATGCCCCGGGCGACCGCATCATTCATGAGGCCGTTGGTGTTGCGGCCCTGATCACACCGTGGAACTGGCCGATGAACCAGATCACACTCAAGGTTGGCGCGGCAGCGGTTGCTGGCTGCACCATGGTTCTGAAACCGTCCGAGCAAAGCCCGCTGAACGCGATGATCTTTGCCGAGATGATGGATGAGGCGGGCTTCCCAGCCGGTGTGTTCAACCTGGTGAACGGCGACGGTGTCGGCGTCGGCTCTCAGCTGTCGGGCCACCCCGACGTCGATATGGTCAGCTTTACCGGCTCAACGCGTGCCGGCACGGCGATTTCCAAGAATGCCGCCGATACGCTCAAGAAGGTACACCTGGAACTGGGCGGCAAAGGTGCGAATGTGGTCTTTGACGATGCCGACGAAAAGGCGATCAAGCGCGGCGTGCTGCACATGATGAACAACACCGGCCAAAGCTGTAACGCCCCCAGCCGGATGCTGGTGCAGCGCGGTGTTTATGATCAAGCGGTCGAAACGGCCGGTCAGGTCGCGCAGATGGTTTCTGTTGGCAACGCTCTGGAAGAAGGCCGCCACATCGGCCCCGTTGTGAACGAACTGCAGTGGAACAAGATCCAGGACCTGATCCAGAAAGGCATCGACGAAGGCGCCAAACTGGTCGCAGGCGGCACGGGGCGCCCGGACGGCATGAACAAGGGTTACTATGTCAAACCCACCGTTTTTGCCGACGCCAACAATCAAATGACCATCGCCCGCGAGGAAATCTTTGGCCCGGTTCTGACCATGATTCCCTTCGACACCGAAGAGGAGGCCGTCGAGATCGCCAACGATACGCCCTATGGCCTGACCAACTATGTCCAGACCCAGGATCCGCAGCGCCTGAACCGCATGGCGCGCACCCTGCGCTCGGGCATGGTGGAAATGAACGGCACCAGCCGCGGCGCGGGTTCGCCCTTTGGTGGCATGAAGCAGTCGGGTAATGGCCGCGAAGGTGGCGTGTGGGGGCTCGAGGACTTCCTGGAAGTTAAAGCCGTCAGCGGTTGGGCGGCTGAGTAAGCAGCGAACACTTCGAATGAATGCGGGCCGGGCAGTTCCAATCTGCCCGGCCCGTTTTTTTGTCATTCCGGCATCACGACCAGTTGCGGTTGGCCGTCCGACGTCTTGCGCGTCGAACGCCCATCCCACCCGATTTCGCCGCTTACGCGCTGGCGATAGGATGAGAAACTGTCGAAGGTCACCACATCCACGGGCTGATCGAAATGCAGGGTCACGCGGCGATGCGACCCGTCCCCCATCGTGGACAAGGCGCGCACCTCTCCCCGGAACGGTTGACCCAGATAGGTGCCGCGCACGCGGTCGCCGACCCGCAGCAACATCCGGTTTCCCGCCATCGCGTGCAAGGTGTTCCAATCCCGCACGCCATGCTGGGTTGCCACCAGCTCCAGCGACTCGCTGTGGCTGAGTTGCACACCAGTGCCGCGCAGTTTCTCTCTCAGGCGCTTGGCCTGGGCTTTGAGCTCCGACACCGGAGCAATATTTTGAACAGTCGTCATCATTTGCCTCGTTTCTTTCAAACGGACACGCGAAAACTTGGACGGGGCTCGCATTGCCATCCGGGCGCGCCGTGAAAGGGGCGTCAGATGTGTCAAACCGGGTTTCACCAAAGCCAAATGGCCGCGAGCGGCAGGGGACCCGAACCTGAGCCGGTGAAATAGGAAGCCCGGACCCACATGTCAACGGCATGACTGGCCATGCCCGGCAGGAGCGCCTAAACAGACACAGACGTCTTCATCACGGACTGCCCGCAATGATCATAACTCGCCTGCACGGCCGCCTCGGCAATCAGATGTTCCAATATGCTGCCGCCGCTGGATTGGCGGCGCGGGTTGGAACGCAAGTGGCCCTGGACGCGCGCGGTGCTATCTCGCGCGGTGAAGGCGTACTGACACGTGTGTTTGATTTGCCGCTCGTCGATCCCGAGCCGTTGCCTCCGTTGAAATCCGACGCACCGCTGCGCTATGCGCTATGGCGCAAACTGGGTGGCGCCCCCAAGTTCCAACGTGAACAAAGCCTGGGCTACAACGCTGAAATCGAAGGGTGGGCAGACGGCAGTTACCTGCATGGCTATTGGCAAAGCGAGAAGTATTTCGAGCCGATTGCCGAAGACATACGGGCAGCCTTTACCTTTCCCGATTTCACAAACACACAAAATGCCGAAATGGCGGCGCGCATTGGCGAAGCACAGGCCATCTCGCTCCACGTCAGGCGAGGAGATTATGTCAGCTTGAACGCCCATGTGCTCTGCGATCAACAGTACTACGAAGCCGCGTTGGCCCGCGTTCTGGAAGGAACAGGAAGCACGCCAACCGTCTTTGTCTTCTCGGATGATCCGCAATGGGCCAAGGACAACTTGCCATTGCCGGTCGAAAAGGTAGTGGTGGACTTCAACGGTCCTGAAACTGATTTCGAAGACATGCGCCTGATGAGCTTGTGTCGCCACAACATCATTGGAAACTCGTCATTCAGTTGGTGGGCCGCCTGGCTGAACCAAACCCCCGGCAAACAGGTCGCGGGTCCGTCAAAATGGTTCGGTGATCCGAAGCTATCCAACCCAGACATTCTGCCGCCCGACTGGCACCGGATCGAAGCCTAACCCCTGACGCCTGCTCTTTCCAAACAACGGGGCGCTCCCGCCCGTCGTCAATTTTTCTTGGCAGAAAAACCTCCTCCCGTTGGGCCGGGCCTCGCTTCGCTCGGCGGTTGGCGTCTGCTGCAATGCCCGCCCCAAGGAGAAGCAACGTCGGAGGCTCTTGCGATACAGCAGCCATAAGCGCCCGCACCACGCGCAGCGCGGTGCCCGGCCCAAGGCCGTTAGCGGTGCTGACGCAGTCAGGATCGCTCGGGCGCGGGAGCCCACCCGAATTGCATCAAAACGGCACCTTGGCGCGGAACTTGATTGAGACGCCGCCCTCGGGATGTTTCAGGCGTAGCTCTTCGGAATGCAGCATAAGACGGGGGAAGTCTCGCGCGGGACCTTCGGCGTAAAACGGATCGCCCAGGATCGGGTGGCCCAATGCCAGCATGTGTACGCGCAGTTGGTGGGACCGCCCGGTCTTTGGGCTCAGCTTCACCCGTGTCGTTTCACCCTCGAATTTGGCAACCCGCCAATCCGTCACTGCCTGCTTGCCGGTCTCGTGACACACCATCTGACGTGGTCGGTTCGGCCAATCGACGATCAGCGGCAGATCCACGGTGCCGGTCTTCGGCTCAAGCCGCCCCCAAAGCCGCGCCACATAAGTCTTGCGCGTCTGACGCTTTTCAAACTGCATCCCCAAGTGCCGCTGCGCATGCGGCGTCTGGGCAAAAATCATCACGCCCGATGTGTCCCGATCCAGTCGATGTACAAGCAGCGCCTGCGGAAATGCCGCCTGCACACGACTCAGCAGGCAGTCAGCCAGATGCTCCCCTCGCCCTGGCACAGACAAAAGCCCCGAGGGTTTGTCGACCACGATCAGCTGCGCATCCTCGTGCAAGACGTTCAGCGGGTCGTTGGGGGGATTGTAATCATCGCTCATGTCGGCGTCCCTACCCCAGAGCGCTGCCTCCCGCAACGTCGCCCTTGCAGCCATGTCCCCGATGCCGGACCTTTGCGGAAAGAGAGAGGAGACATCATGCACCCGACGATCACCAAGATGCAGGAGGTCGTGGCCAAAGGCGACGAGAGCCTGATCCACGAGCTGCTGGCAGACGACGTCAGCTTTATGCCGCCCACCTATTACAAGACCTGGACGGGGCGCGAACCGGTTGCTGCGGTGCTGGGCCATGTCGGGCAGGTGTTTTCCGATTTTCGCTATCGGCGCGTGATGGGCGTCGGCAAGGACTGGGCGCTGGAGTTTCAATGCAAGGTTGGTGATCTGGACGCTGTGGGCGTCGACCTGATCACGCTGAACGACGATGGGTTGATCGAAACCTTCGAAGTCGTGATGCGCCCCTATAAGACCATCGGCGCGCTGCGTGATGCGATGAACGCTCGGGTCATGACCGACGCGCGTTTCCTCAAGTTTCGCGAGGCGCTGTCCTGATCGCAATCGATCAAATATTGCGTGTGCCGCTGGTCCCTGTGCTGGCGGCGCAGGCGATTGGTGTTCGGCGTAAGGCACAGTTGCTGGATGAGCCTTCGGGTCCACGCACAGGGCGTCTCGGAACCGGCCCAACCCTGAGGCTGTTGATCACAGGCGACAGCTCGGCTGCAGGGGTTGGTGTGGACCAACAGGCCCAAGCACTCAGTGGTCAGTTGGTCGGGCTCTTGAGCCGGGCTTTCACGGTTGAATGGCGGCTGGAGGCCACCACTGGCCACACCACGCGCGATACGATCCAGAGAGTGACCGAACTCCACGGATCGTTCGACGTGGCTGTTACCGCGCTTGGCGTCAACGATGTCACCCGATGCGTGACCCGCAAGCAGTTCATTGATCGTCAGTCGGAGCTGATGGGCTTGCTTGCCGATCGGCTTAGCGCCTCATTGATCCTTGCGACAGGCGTGCCCCAGATGGAACTTTTCCCGGCCCTGCCCAATCCGCTGGCATGGGTGTTGGGCGCGCAGGCGCGGCGGTTGGACATGGGCTTGGCCCAGGTCTCCAGCCGGTTCCCACAAGTGCACCACTTCAAACTGGTGATCCCGCCTGAACCAGCTTACGCCGCGCGCGATGGCTATCATCCCAGTGCCTTGGCCTATCGGATCTGGGCGCAGATGCTGGCGGATGAGATCTTTGCCCGGTTCGATTAGGCCGCGCGCCGCATGCTTCGGATCATAGACAGCGAATAAATCACCAAACCGGCCCAGATCAGCGGAAAGGCAATCAGCCGACCGCGCCCGATCTCTTCGCCGAACACAAAGACCGCATTCAGGAAAATCATCGACGGCGCGATGTATTGCAGGATGCCCACCGTCGACAGGCGCAGCAGCTTGGCCCCATTGGCATAAAGGATCAGCGGCACGGCCGTGACCACACCGCATCCCATCAGCAGCGCTGTATCAGACCAGGTGCCGCCAAAACTCGACGCGCCTTGTGACGTCAGATACGCCAGATAGCCAAGCGCCGGGATGGTCAGGATCAACACCTCAAGCAAGAACCCCTGGTTCGGGCCGATGGGCAGCGATTTCTTGAAAAAGGCATAGAAGCCCCAGCTGAGCGTCAAGCTCAACGCCACCCAGGGCACGCTGCCCGATTCAACGATCAGAACAATAACCCCGGCGCCGGCAAAGGCGATCGCCACCAGCTGCGCCCGGTTCAGGCGCTCGCCCAACAACAGCGCCCCAAGCGCGATGCTGAACAGCGGGTTGATGTAATACCCAAGTGCCGCATCGATCGCGTTGTCATTGGCAATCGCCCAGACATAAATGCCCCAATTGATCGAGATCAGCGCCGCCGTGACACAACCCATCATCAGCATGCGCGGCGTGCGCAAGGCGACCTTCAAATCCTTGGTCCGCCCCAAAATAATCAGCAGCACCCCCGCCAAAGGCACCGACCAGATGACCCGATGCGCCACAACCTCGGCCGCTGGAATATGCGACACGGCTTTCAGGTAGAGCGGCAGAAACCCCCACAGCACATAGGCCGAGATCGCAAAGGCCAGGCCCTGCGGCGTGTCAACGTTCTGAGCGGGTTCAGCGGGGGTGGACATGAACGGGTCTCCGAATGATACCCCATGTCCTTAGGTCACCGGCCCCGGTTTAGGGAATGGAATTCGACCAGATGATTCATCAAGATTTGTGAAACCCCCATCTCAAAAATCGATGGCGAGGCCCTTTTTCTCCCAATCGCCATAGCGCACAGGCTCAGGCCCATCCCGCCCGCCCAACTCTTTGGGCATGGCCTTGACCTTGTCTTCGGCGGCCTTGCGGCGCTCTGCGGCCTCGGCCAACGCGCGTTGCGCGGCGGGGGGCAGATCTTTGTTCTGTTCGGCAAGCGTCTCGGTCATGAGCGGGTTCCTTTGTCGTACATCCGTGATATACGCGCGCGTCGACCCAAGGCAAGGTGGCCAAAGGTCTCAACACGCAGGAGCCGATCCATGTCAGACCCAGCAACCAGCGCCCGTCGCAGCGCAATCTACCTGCTTGATCAGGTCTTGGGCGAACAGCGTTTGCTGGCCGAATGTCTGTCTGCCGGAGCTTTGGATAAGCTGGCGCCAGAAGATCGCGCGCGGGCACAGCGGCTGGCGGTGGAAACGCTGCGTGGGTTGGAACGCGCTGACCGGTTGCTGCAGAAGCACCTGCAAAAGAAGCCGCCGCTATCAGTGCACAACGCATTGCGCATAGGCACCGTCGAGCTGTGTCAGGGCGAAGCTGCGCATGGCGTGGTGAACTCGATGGTCGACATCGTATCGCGCAACCGCCGCTACGGTCGGCTAAAGGGGCTGGTAAACGCAGTTTTGCGAAAAATCGCTGCCGAAGGCCCCGAGGCATGGCCCGCATTGCGTGCACCGCGTTTGCCGAAATGGCTGCGCAGCCCGTTGGCGCAGGCTTGGGGCAACGAGGCGATGTTGCAGATCGAACTGGCGCATCTGTCCGGTGCCCCGCTGGATTTGACTCTAAAGCCCGGCGTTGATCCTGCGTCCTTGGGGGGTGACGTCTTGCCCACGGGATCGGTGCGCCTGCACGATGCAAAACAGGTCTCGACCCTGCCCGGTTTTGACGCTGGCGATTGGTGGGTCCAAGACGCGGCCGCCGCCCTACCGGTCAAGGTTCTGAACCCGCAGAATGGCGAAGAGATTCTCGATCTTTGCGCAGCACCGGGCGGCAAGACCATGCAAATGGCGGCCGCCCGGGCCAAGGTCACCGCGCTGGACATCAGCGCAAACCGGATGGAGCGGGTGCAGGAAAACCTGACCCGCACCGGGTTGCAGGCCGATCTGATCACCGGCGATGCGCTGGAGCACCAAGGCAGCTATGACGCGATCCTGCTGGATGCGCCCTGCTCGGCCACAGGCACGATTCGCCGCCACCCCGATTTGCCGCACGCCAAGGACGGCTCGCAGTTTGGCGAGTTGATCGAGCTTCAGGCTCGGATGCTGGCCCATGCCTGGAGCCTTTTGAAACCCGGCGGGCGGCTTGTGTTCTGCACCTGCTCGCTGCTTCCCGATGAGGGCGAGGTTCAGGTGGAAGAGGCGCTGGAGATGTTTCCCGATATGGAGATCGATCGTGCCGCGCTGAACCGTCCCGGCATCAACGCGGCCTGGCATACGGAAGAAGGCGGTTTGCGCCTGCGCCCGGACCATTGGCCCGAGCTTGGTGGCATGGACGGTTTTTATGTGGCCTGTTTGCGCAAGTCTGCTTGAGCCCCGTTATTCATCGGTGACTTGAGCGGATTGTGCCGCTATCCTCTGCCTCAAACGCCAAAGAGCGTAAGAGGCAGCTTCGATGTTCAGTCCAGATTCCATGGCCAGTCGACGCACGCGGTTCCTGAACCGTCTTTACGCGCGTCTGAGCCAGCGGCGGAAATCGCTTACCGGTTTTGTCTCGCAGCCTGAACCGCGCACCATTGGCTCTTTTGCGCGGGGCCGTCAGTTGGTGGCGGGCAACCTGCTCTTTGCCGGGTATCTGGTCGAATCCAAAGAAAGCGGATTGTGGGAGGTCAAAGCCCCAAACGCCGCCTTCGATGCCGAGCGACACGGGTTTGCCTGGCTGGACGATCTGGCCGCCGTGGGGGATTTCGCCGCTCGCGAAAAGGCGCAGAAATGGCTTTGGGGCTGGATCAAGGTGCATGGCGACGGGCGTGGTCCGGGCTGGACACCGGAACTGGCGGGCCGTCGCCTGATCCGCTGGATCAACCACGCGCTGTTCTTGTTGCGGGGGATGGAACCCGCACAAAGCGATGCGTTTTTTCTGTCTCTGGCGCAGCAGACCTGGTTTCTGTCGAAACGCTGGCCCGCTGCAACGCCCGGCCTGCCCCGGTTCGAAGCACTCACCGGATTGATCTATTCGGGCCTCGCGCTGGAAGGGAGCGAGGAATTGGCCGACCCGGCCGTGCGTGCTCTGGCACTGGACTGCCAAACTCAGATCGACGAGCAAGGCGGACTGCCCACGCGCAACCCCGAAGAATTGCTTGAGGTCTTTACTCTGCTCACATGGGCCTCGGCCGCCTTGCATGAAGCCGGGCGCGGCAGCCCGCCCGAGCATTCCGCCGCGATTGCGCGGATTACGCCAACGCTGCGCACTTTGCGCCATGCCGATGGTGGTCTGGCCCGCTTTCATGGTGGTGGTCGCGGTCTGGAAGGGCGGCTGGATCACGCATTGGCCGCCAGCCCCGTCAAACCGCTGCACTCTGAAGGGTTGGCCATGGGCTATGCCCGCCTGTCAGCCCACCGCACCAGCGTGGTGATCGACGCGAGCCCGCCGCCATCGGGCACAGCGTCGTTCAACGCGCATGCATCGACACTGGCGTTTGAACTTACCTCGGGGCGACGTCCGTTGATCGTCAACTGCGGCTCGGGAGAGACCTTTGGCGTCGATTGGCGCCGCGCTGGTCGGGCCACGCCGTCACACTCGACACTGTGTCTGGATGGCTATTCAAGCGCCCGCCTGGCCGATCCGATCAAAGGCACAGCTTACGAGGCTTTGGTGGATGCCCCCAAACATGTTCCCATCGAAATGTCCGAGGCCCCCGACGGCATCCGGTTTCAGGGCGGGCACGATGGCTATGCCGCTGTCTTTGGTCTGACCCATGCCCGAACGCTGGAACTGACGCTTGATGGCCGCGGCATGGTTGGCGAAGACATGTTGCTGGCTTTGGAAGACGACGCCAAGCGCAAGTTCAACAAAGCGATGGATGCAACGGTGCTGGCAGGAATAGGATTCGATATCCGCTTGCACTTGCATCCCGACGTCGATGCGGCAGTGGATTTGGGTGGCGCGGCCGTGTCCATGGCCCTCAAGAGCGGAGAGATCTGGGTTTTTCGTCATGACGGTCAATTTAAATTGTCACTGGAACCAAGTGTTTACCTCGAAAAGAACCGTCTTAAGCCGCGCGCGACAAAACAGATCGTTCTATCCGGGCGCGCAATGGAGTATGCGACGCGCATCCGGTGGTCGCTGAGTAAGGCGCAGGACACTGCGGTTGCCATTCGCGATCTGAACCGGGACGAACCCGAATTCGACTGATCACGACAAGGATCCAAGCCCATGACCGACCTTCATCCCGTGCGCCGCGCGCTGCTTTCCGTTTCCGACAAGACCGGATTGATCGAGCTGGGGCAGGCATTGGCCGCACGTGGGGTCGAACTGCTGTCGACCGGCGGCACCGCCAAAGCGCTGCGCGAGGCCGGGCTGGAGGTCAAGGACGTGTCTGATGTGACCGGCTTCCCCGAAATGATGGACGGGCGCGTCAAAACCCTGCACCCGATGGTACATGGCGGTCTGCTGGCCCTGCGCGACAACGATGCCCATGTGGCCGCGATGAACGAACATGGCATTGGCGCCATCGACCTGCTGGTGGTGAACCTTTATCCGTTCGAAGCGGCCCTGGCCCGCGGTGCAGACTATGACGAGATGATCGAGAACATCGACATCGGTGGCCCGGCGATGATCCGTGCGGCGTCGAAAAACCATCTGTTCGTCAACGTGGTCACTGACGTCGAAGACTATGACGCACTGCTGGCCGAGTTGGACGCCAACGACGGCCAGACATCCTATGCCTTCCGCCAGCGCCTGTCGCAGATCGCCTATGCCCGCACTGCCGCTTATGACGCGGCCGTGTCGACCTGGATGGCCGGCGCAATCGGCGAACAGACCCCACGCCGCCGTGCATTCGCCGGTGAGGTCAAACAGACCCTGCGCTATGGTGAAAACAGCCACCAAAAGGCCGCGTTCTACACCGATGGCTCGAACCGTCCGGGTGTGGCGACCGCCGTGCAGCTGCAGGGCAAAGAGTTATCCTACAACAACATCAACGACACCGATGCAGCTTATGAGCTTGTAGCTGAGTTTGACCCGGCCGAAAGCGCCGCTGTTGCGATCATCAAACACGCCAACCCCTGCGGCGTGGCCAAAGGCGCCACTCTGGTCGAGGCCTATCAAAAGGCGTTCGACTGCGACCGCACCTCGGCCTTTGGTGGGATCGTCGCGCTGAACCAGCCGCTGGATGCAGACACCGCCGCGAAGATCGTTGAGATCTTTACCGAGGTGGTGATTGCCCCCGGCGCATCGGACGAGGCGAAAGAGATCTTTGCCGCCAAGAAAAACCTGCGTCTGCTGCTGACGGACGCCCTGCCCGACCCGCGCGCGCCGATTACCGCGTACAAGCAGGTCGCGGGCGGTGTTCTGGTGCAGGACAAGGACGTTGGTTACGTGGGCCTCGACGATCTGAAAGTCGTGACCAAGAAGGCGCCGACAGACGAGCAGCTGCAAGATCTGCTCTTTGCCTGGAAAGTTGCAAAGCACGTCAAGTCCAACGCCATCGTCTACGTCAAGGACAACGCCACCGTGGGTGTTGGCGCAGGTCAAATGAGCCGCCTGGACAGTGCCAACGTGGCCGCGGCCAAAGCCGGTCGTATGGCCGAAGAACTGGGCCTGGACGAGAGCCTTGCCAAAGGCTCGGCCGTGGCCTCGGACGCATTCTTCCCCTTTGCAGACGGCCTGCTCGAGGCGGCCGCTGCAGGGGGCACTTGCGTGATCCAGCCGGGTGGCTCGATGCGCGACGACGAGGTGATCGCTGCTGCGGACGAGGCCGGGCTGGCCATGGTCTTTACCGGTATGCGCCACTTCCGCCACTGATGCGTTATGGTCCCCTGATATGGGCCGCCTTCTGGGCCTTTCTGCTCGACCAGATCAGCAAGTATCTGGTCGTGCATGTCATGCGAGTGGCTGATCAACCCGGCGGCATCGACGTGCTGCCGCCATTGCTGACCTTCAAATATGGCGAAAATCGCGGCATCAACTTTGGTCTGTTTCAGGGCGACAGTTCGGCCTCGGTCTGGATCCTGATCGGACTGTCAGTTGCGATCTGTCTGGGCGTGTTCCTTTGGCTGGCGCGCTCAAGTCCCAATCGCTGGATGCTGATGAGCGGAGGACTGCTGATCGGTGGGGCCTTGGGCAACGTGGTGGACCGGTTGCTTTATGGATATGTGCTGGATTTTCTGAACATGTCCTGCTGTGGCATCAACAATCCCTTTGTGTTCAACGTCGCCGACGTTTTCATCTTTGCAGGCGCCGCCGGGCTAATCTTGCTGGACGGCAAGAACACACCAGCAAAAAAGGCCCCGTGACGGGGCGCGCCAAATGCGTTAAAAGCCTCTCAAACAGGCAGGAGACAACCATGCGGACGCCGCTTGGAATGATTGCATTGATCGCTGTTGTAGCTGCATCGGGATGCAGCCGAAGCGACGGTTTGAAAGACATTCGGTCCACAGGGGATGGACCGGATGAGTTTGCAATCATGCCCGTAAAGCCCCTGACCGCGCCTTCGGACTATGCCGTCCTGCCTGCTCCGACTCCGGGGGGGGCTAATTTGACTGATCCAAATCCCACGGCTGATGCCGTCGTGGCCCTGGGTGGTCGGGCATCTGCACTGGAAAATACTGGTGTTCCATCGTCAGACAGCGCCTTGGTCGCAGCAACCAGCCGATATGGCGTACCTGCCAATACACGTGCGTCTCTGGCGCAGGAAGATGCTGAGTTCCGCAAACGTCAGGGCCGCTGGACTCGGATCAAGCTGTTCCCGGTGGATCGTTACGAGCAAGTCTACCGCAAAGAATCGCTGGACCCATACCAACAGACCGACCAATTCCGCAATTCCGGATTTGGCACGCCTTCGTCACCACCAGCGGGTGAATGATGCCGTGATCATGGACTGACGCAGGAATGAAGTTTTCTTAATTTTGCGTCAGCACTCCTTGAACATGGAGCGTCCTGTCGTAGGTTGACACACAACCGTCACGGAGGACGCCTGATGATCCGAGCATTTGCCTTGGCCGTCGCAGTCTGTTCCGCCACGCCCCTGTGGGCCGAGCAAGAGCAACGCGAAGAAGTAACAACATTTACCCTGGACAACGGCATGGATGTCGTCGTGATCGAAGATCACCGCGCTCCGGTCGTTCAGCATATGGTTTGGTATCGCGCCGGATCTGCCGATGAACCCGTCGGGGTGTCCGGCGTAGCCCATTTCCTAGAGCATCTGCTGTTCAAGGCCACCGACACGCTAGAATCGGGCGAGTTTTCCGCCACAGTTGCCGCCAACGGCGGACGCGACAACGCATTTACGTCGTATGACTACACCGCATATTTTCAACGTGTGGCCGCCGACCGGCTTGAGTTGATGATGCAGATGGAAAGCGACCGGATGCGCAACATCCGCCTGACCGAACGCGATATCACCACCGAACGCGACGTGATCCTGGAAGAGCGCAACCAACGCACTGACAGTAACCCGCGCGCCTTGTTTGGCGAGCAATTGAACGCCTCTCAATACCTTAACCATCGCTATGGCTTCCCCATCATCGGCTGGCGGCATGAGATGGAAGAGCTGGATATGGACGACGTGCTGTCATTCTATGACACCTACTATTCGCCCAACAATGCCATCCTCGTCGTGTCGGGCGATGTGGAACCGGATGAGGTCAAGCGCCTGGCTGACGAATACTATGGCGTCATTCCGGCCAACCTGGACCTGCCCGAACGCACCCGCGCCCAAGAGCCCCCACAGATTGCGCCACGCCGCATCGTTTATGAGGACGCCCGCGTCGCGCAGCCCTATGTCCATCGCTCGTATCTGGCCCCTGAACGCGATCCGGGCGCGCAGGAAGACGCAGCCTCGCTGTTCATGTTGGCACAGCTTCTGGGGGGCGGAACGACGTCCTATCTGAACGAAAAGCTGCAATTCGAAACGCAGACCGTGGTCTATGTCGGTGCCTTCTACAATGGCACGTCGCTGGATGACACGACCTTTGACCTGATCGTTGTGCCAAGCGAAGGCGTGACGCTGCAAGAGGCCGAAGATGCCATGGACGCCACCATTGCCGAGTTCATCGCCGAAGGCGTCGACGCAGACGACCTGGATCGGATCAAGATGCAACTGCGCGCCTCGCAGATCTATGCCCGTGACAATGTGGACGGGATCGCCAATCGCTATGGTCAGGCGCTGGCATCAGGCCTGACGGTCGAGGATGTACAAGCTTGGCCCGACATCCTGCAAGCGGTCACCGGTGATCAGATCATTGCAGCCGCAAAATCCGTGATCCAACCTGAAACATCCGTAACCGGCTGGCTGATGCGCGAGCAGGAGGTGACCCAATGAAACTGTTCCTGAGCACACTCACCGCCATGTTCCTGGCCCTGCCCGTCTGGGCCGAGGTCAAAATCCATGAGGTGACGTCACCCGGCGGCATCGACGCCTGGCTGGTCGAAGAACATTCGATCCCCTTTACCGCGCTTGAAATCCGCTTCCGTGGCGGCACATCACTGGATGCCCCAGGCAAGCGCGGCGTTACAAACTTGATGATGGGGCTGATCGAAGAAGGTGCAGGCGATCTGGACGCCCGAGCTTATGCCCGCAAGTTGGAGTCTCTTGCGGCCACGTTCTCCTACAATGCCGATGACGATTCGGTATCGATCTCGGCCCGGTTTTTGACCGAAAACCGGGATGAGGTGATTGATCTGTTGCGCACAACGCTGCACCAGCCGCGATTTGATCAGGACGCCATCGACCGTGTGCGCGCCCAAGTCGTCTCGGGCCTGAAATCAGACGCCAAGGATCCCAACACGATTGCGGGCGAGACATTTTCTACCATGGCGTTTGGCGAGCACCCCTACGCCACAGACGGCAAAGGCACGGTGGAAAGCGTGTCCGCCCTGACGCGAGACGACATTGTTGCGGCGCATAAGAACACTCTGGCGCTGGACCGCATCTATGTTGGGGCCGTCGGCGACATCACCGCCGAAGAGTTGGGCGTGTTGCTGGATGAATTGCTGGCCGATCTGCCCGCCACCGGCGCGCCGATCCCGGGCAAGGCCGATGTGACAATCGACGGCGGTGTGACCGTGGTCGACTTCGACACCCCGCAATCCGTGGCCCTGTTCGGTCACAGTGGCATCGACCGCGATGACGAAGACTTCTTTGCGGCTTACATCCTGAACCACATCCTGGGAGCGGGATCTTTCGAAAGCCGCCTGATGTCGGAAGTCCGAGAAAAACGCGGCCTGACCTATGGTGTCTATTCCTATCTCGTGCCCAAGGATCTGGCCTCGATCTATCTGGGCAGTGTGGCGTCAGGGAATGCGCGCATTGCCGAAGCCATTGACGTGATCCGCGCCGAATGGACCCGCATGGCCGAGGAAGGTGTCACCGAAAAAGAGCTTCAGGATGCCAAGACCTATCTAACTGGCGCCTATCCACTGCGATTTGACGGCAACGGCCGGATTGCGGGGATCATGGTCGGCATGCAGATGCAGGATTTGCCCATCGACTATATCGCCACCCGCAACGACAAGGTGAATGCAGTGACGCTGGAAGACATCAAGCGCGTAGCGGGAGAGTTGCTCAAACCCGATGAACTGCACTTTGTGGTGGTCGGCCAGCCCGAGGGGCTGGAGACCACGAACTGATATCGCAAGCTCCCTCCGGAATGCGCGGCGACCGGGGGGGCTCCCGCGCCCGAGCAGACCTGACTGCGTCAGCCCCGCTAACGGCCTTGGGCCGAGCGCCGCGCTAAGCGCGGCGCGGTCCCACCCGCGACCAGTGGACCGCAGAACATGCACCTCCGAAACACACAGTTTGCAATCAAGCGCCAACCGCCGAGCGAAGCGAGGCCCGGCCCAACGGGAGGCGATGGTCCGTCAGGACCGTCAACGACGGGCGGGAGCACCCCCGCTCCCTTTCTGCGTCAATTGTTGTTCTTTGACATCGACCGAAGCATCTGACCAATCATCTGTCCCGGGCGGCCAGAGCCACGCTGATAGAGCGCGCCATCGACAGCCAGCACCGTCCCACTGATGTAGCCAGCCAGCTCAGACCCAAGAAACAGGCAGGCATTGGCCACATCCTGGGGCTGCCCCCAACGTCCCAACGGCACATCGCGCTTGAACTTCTCTTCCGCATCTGGCGTGGGCGCCAGTCGCTTGGCCCCCTCGGTCCCTTCGATGAATCCCGGTACGACCGAGTTCACGCGGATCCCCTCCAGGCCCCATTCCATCGACAGTGTCCGGGTGATCTGATCCACGCCTGCTTTGGCCGCGCAGACATGGCTTTGCCCCTCATAGGGCAGATAGGATTGCGGAGCCGAGATGTTGATGATGCTTGCGCCTGGGCGGCGCAGGAATTCATAGGCGCCTTTCATTACATGAATCGTGCCCATCAGGTCGATGTCGATTACCGTCTTGAACGCGTTGATCGACATTTCGGCGGCAAGCGCCGGAAAGTTACCCGCCGCACCAGACACCAGCACATCAAAGTCCCCAAAGGCATCATGAAAGCTCTTTAGACCCGCGGCCACGGCCTCGGGGTCTCGGACGTCAAATGCTGCGCCCATTGCCTCCTGCGCACCCGCAGCCTTGAGTGCGGCAACCGTGTCATCCACCTTGTCTTGCGAGCGGCTGGCCACAGCCAGCTTGGCCCCCGAGGCCGCAAAGGCCTCGGCGATGCCACGGTTGATGCCGCTGGTGCCGCCGATCACAACGACGGTCTTGCCTGAAAAATCCATGTAACGCTCCCCGTTGTAAACGGGGTGCCTTACGCCCTACTCCCCGTAAGGCACCCAGATGTTCTTGATCTCGGTTGCAGCCTGAAGGAACTTGCGGCTGTGGTCCACGGCCCAATCGGTTGCCGTGGCGTTATTCACCAAGGTCCGTTTCAGGTTGCCCGCCGCCGCATGTTCGATCTGCGCAGACACATCACTGGACGAGAACGACCAGACCGCATCGACGTTCAGATGCGAGGCCAGGGGCTTCGCCAGCTCAGCATGGCTGCCGGTCAGAATGTTCACAACGCCTGCGGGCACGTCCGAGGTTTCCAGGATCTGATAAAAGTCCGTCGCCGCCAGCGGATAGGGCTCACTTGCGGCCAGAACCACCCGATTGCCCATGGCAATTGCGGGCGCCATGACGGACACGAGACCAAGCAAGGGCACCTCGTCCGCACACAGCGCGCCGATCACACCGGTGGGCTCTTTCATCGCCAGAGCAACGCCCCGGATCGGAACGCCGTGCACCTGACCGTCGTATTTGTCAGCCCAGGCCGCCGCAGCGAACAAACGTTGGATCGAGGCTTCGACTTCTTTCACACCGGTTTTCTTGCCGGTCATGGCATCGATCCGATGCGCGAATTCAGCCGCACGGGCCGAGAGGTTCTCGCCAATGTAGTACAGGATCTGCGCCCGCAAGTGCCCCGTTGCCTTGGCCCAGCCTTTGGCGCCCGCTGCGGCCTCAACCGCGTTGCGCACGTCCTTGCGGTTGGCTAGACCCACATGGCCCAACAGACCCGACTTGCCATAGACCGGCTTGGAATAGCCGCTGTCAGGCCGCGCCTGCTTACCGCCGACATACATCTTGGCCGTGCGATCGATCGGGTCAACTGGGGCACCTTCGCCTGAGATGGCTTCCACTTTGGCCAACGGCTTGGTCTTGCCTTTGGGCTTGGTATAGGCGCTCAGGCCCTCCCAGCCACCTTCACGGCCAAAGCCACTTTCGCGTACACCGCCAAAGCCCGCGGCCGCGTCAAAGAGGTTGGTGGCATTGACCCAAACCACACCCGCAACCAGCTTTGGCGCGATGTCGAGCGCGAGGTTGACGTTCTCGGTCCAGACGGTGGCTGCCAGGCCATAACGCGTGTTGTTGGCCAACTCGACCGCCTCAGCGGGCGTGCGGAAGGTCGATGAGACCAGAACCGGGCCAAAGATCTCTTCCTGCATCAGCGGATCGCTGGTTTCCAACCCCGTAATCAGGGTTGGCGGGAAATAGCAGCCGTTTTCCGGCATGTCGCAGGCGGCTTGATACAGCTCACCAGCGGTGTTGCTGTCGACCATGCCCTTGATGGTCTGCAACTGGACCGGGTCGACCACCGCACCCACGTCGATGCATTTGTCGAGTGGGTTGCCGATGCGCAGCCCATCCATACGCGCACGCAGTTTACTATGGAAACGATCCGCGATCCCTTCTTGCACCAACAGGCGCGAACCGGCGCAGCAAACCTGGCCCTGGTTGAACCAGATCGCATCCACTAGCCCCTCGATGGCTGAATCGATGTCGGCGTCGTCAAACACGATGTAGGCGGACTTGCCGCCCAGCTCCAACGTCAGTTCTTTACCGGAACCGGCTGTCGCCTCGCGGATGCGACGACCCACCGATGTCGATCCGGTAAAGGCGATCTTGTCCACGTCCGAGGCCACGATCATTTCGCCCACGGCGCCATCGCCGGTGACGATGTTGACCACGCCCTTGGGCAGGCCAGCTTGGGTGCAGATGTCAGCGAACAGCAGAGCGGTTAGCGAAGTGTATTCGGCGGGTTTCAGGACCACGGTGTTTCCCATGGCCAATGCGGGCGCGATCTTCCACGCCAGCATCAGCAGGGGGAAATTCCACGGAATGATCTGACCGCAAACACCCAAAGCTTCCGCATCAGGCAACTCGCTTTCCATCAACTGCGCCATGCCCGCGTGATAGTAGAAATGCCGCTGCGCCAACGGGATATCGATGTCCCGGCTTTCACGGATCGGCTTGCCGTTGTCCATCGACTCGAGCACCGCAAAGAGGCGGGAGTGTTTCTGCAACAGGCGGGCAATCGCATAGAGGTAGCGTGCACGGCCTGCACCGCCCAGTGCTTCCCATTTGGGTTGGGCCTTGCGTGCGGCATCAACCGCAGCATCAACATCCGCTTGCGTTGCCTGGCTCAGCGTCGCCAGCACCTCACGCGTCGCTGGGTTGCGGCTTTCGAACCCGTCGCCGGGTTTGGTGAAGGCGCCATTGATGAAGTGACCAAACCGGTCGCCCTGATCCACCAGCCAGGCCAATGCTTCGGCGGCGCTTTCGGGGGCGGGGCCATAATCCATGGTCTCAAAGATCTCTTTTACAGACATTCGTATTTCCTCAGCCCATGGAGTGACGGTAACCGGCGGAGTATGCCCCGGTGACATGGTGTTCCAACTGGCGTTCGATGTCGCCCAACAGCGACGAGGCGCCAAAGCGGAACAGGTCAGGTTGCAACCAACGGTCGCCCAGCTCGTCCTTGATCAGCGACAGATAGGTCACCGCGTCCTTAGCCTTGGAAATCCCGCCTGCGGGTTTGTAGCCGACGCGGTACCCGGTGCGATCATAGTAGTCGCGGATGGCCCGGATCATCACCAGCGTAACCGGTAAGGTGGCGTTGACGCTCTCCTTGCCGGTCGAGGTCTTGATGAAGTCGGCCCCCGCCATCATGCACACCAGCGAGGCCCGCGCGACGTTGCGCAGGCTGCCCAACTCTCCGGTGGCCAGGATGGCTTTGACGTGGGCATCACCGCATGCGGCGCGGAACGCTTTCATCTCGTCATATAGCGCCTGCCAATCGCCAGACAGCACGTGGCGGCGCGAGATCACGATGTCGATCTCTTCGGCGCCTGCTTTCACGCTTTCCTCAATCTCAGCCACGCGCAGGTGAAAGGGCGAGAGGCCTGCCGGAAAACCGGTCGACACGGCAGCCACCGGAATGCCGGTGCCCTTGAGCGCGTCCACAGCGGTTTCGATCATGTCGTGATAAACGCAGACGGCTCCGGTGGTGATCGCGGGCATATCCATCGCATCGAGCAAGGCACCCGATACCGGCTGGCGCGCCTTGGCACACAGGCGGCGCACGCGACCCACAGTGTCATCGCCCGACAGCGTGGTCAGGTCGATCATGGTGACCGCCTTGAGCAGCCAGGCCGCCTGATAGTCTTTCTTCACCGACCGACGTCCAGGCAACGTCGCGGCCCGGCGCTCGATGGCTGATGTGTTGGCCTGCACGGCCCGCACCCAATCCAGGTCCAACTCGGTGCCTGGGTTTCGGGGTTCCGTGACAAGCGGCAGATGCGCGGTGCGCACAGGTGTCTCAGCGCTTTGGGTGCTCTGCGATTCCATCTGATGCATCCTCTGAGGAGTTAGAGGCGCAAAATCGCACGGGTGCGGCATATTGGCAAGCGACGCACCGGGCCTGACGGCGCGTTTTTTGACCAAATGGCAAAAATTTTTGGACAGGGCGAACATTTCGCCCCATCCATGTGGTTTTCAGATCCGTCAGATCAGGCTTTGACCCGCTCGGACTTGGGATCATACATCGGCTTGAGCGAGGCTTCGGCTTTGACCCGTGTACCCATAACGTCGATCTCATAGGTCGAAGCCAGAACCTCGGCGGCGGTTTCGCCTTCGCACGGCACGTAGCCCAGGCCAACGGCGGCACCAAGGTGATGACCGTAAGAGCCGGAGCAGAGGTAACCCACGATCTCACCGTCCCGGATCACCGGTTCGTTGTGATAGAGCAGCGGCTCGGCGTCGGTCAGTTTGAACTGCAGCAGGCGGTTCTTGAGACCTTCTTCTTTCTTGCGCAGCACCGCGTCACGCCCGATGAAGTCCGGCTTGTCGGTCTTGACCGCAAAGCCCAAACCCGCCTCGAGCACGTGATCCTCGGCAGTGATGTCGTGACCAAAGTGGCGGAAGCCTTTTTCGATCCGGCAGGTGTCCATCATGTGCATGCCGCAGAGTTTCAGACCCAGATCCTGACCGGCTTCGTGCAGCACCTCGAACGCATGGCCTGCCATGTCGGATGAGACATAGATCTCCCAACCCAGCTCGCCCACGTAAGTCACGCGATGCACGCGGGCCAGGCCCATGCCCAGCTCGATCTCTTGCGCGGTGCCGAACGGGTTCACCTCGTTTGAGAAATCGTTGGGTGAAACCATCTGCAACAGCTTGCGCGCATTGGGGCCCATGACGGCCAGAACGCCTTCGCCCGCAGTCACATCGGTGATCACCACGTTGAAGTTGCCCTGGTTGCGGCGCATCCAGGTTTCGTCAGCCAGACGGGTCGCCGCCGGTGTGACCACCAGATAGGCGGTTTCCGAGAGCCGGGTGACGGTCACGTCCGCCTCGATCCCGGCGCGGCTGTTCAGGAATTGGGTGTAAACGATCTTGCCCACGGGCACATCGTACTGACCACCGCCGATGTAGTTCATGAAAGCACAGGCATCGGGACCTTCGACACGGATCTTGCCGAAAGAGGACATGTCGTACATGCCCACGTTTGTGCGGATCGCGTTGTGCTCTTCGGCGACGTTGTCGAAAAAGTTCTGACGCTTCCAGCTGTATTCATACTCGGGCGTCTGGCCCTCACGCGCGAACCAGTTGGCGCGTTCCCAGCCTGCCAACTCGCCGAACACAGCCCCATTTTCCTTCAGGTGGTGATGGAACGGCGTACGACGCACGCCGCGCGCGGTGGCCTTCTGGCGGAACGGGAAGTGGTCGGCATAGAGCAGACCCAGCGTCTCTTTTGAGCGTTCGAACAGATATTGTTTGTTGCCCTGGAACGGCTGCATGCGGCTGATGTCCACATCGCCCAAGTCAAACGGCTTCTCGCCGCTGTCCATCCATTCGGCCAGCGCATGACCCGCACCACCGGCGGACTGGATCCCGATCGAGTTGAAACCCGCCGCGACCCAAACGTTGTCCATCTCAGGCGCCAGACCCAGGTGATAGGCGTCGTCGGGGGTGAAGCTTTCGGGGCCATTGAAGAAGGTGTGAATACCCGCCTCTGCCAACATCGGCATCCGCTCACAAGCGGCTTCCAGGATCGGCTCGAAGTGATCGAAATCTTCAGGCAGCTGGTCGAATTCAAAGGTATCGGGGATGCCTTTCATCGCCCAGGGCTTGGCGTTGGGTTCAAAGGCGCCGAGCAGGATCTTGCCTGCGTCTTCTTTGTAGTACGCGCATTCATCCGGCACACGCAGAACTGGCAGCTGGGTCAGACCGTCGATGCTTTCGGTCACGATGTAGAAGTGCTCACAGGCATGCAGCGGCACGTTGGTGTTCGACATCCGGCCAACTTCGTGGCCCCACATGCCCGCGCAGTTCACGATCATGTCGCATTCGATGTGTCCGCTTTCCGAACCATCGTCCGACACCCAATCAACACCGGTGACCTTGCGGCCGTCACGCACGATATTGGTGACCTTGGTGCGTTCCTTGACGATGCCGCCCCGCTGACGCGCGCCCTTGGCCAGGGCCAGCGCGATGTTGGCGGGGTCGCCTTGACCGTCAAGCGGCAGGTGTACGGCGCCTTTGACATCTTCGACGTTCAGGTGGGGATAGAGTTCAGCTACGCGCTCGTTCGAAATCTCGTGAACTTCTACACCAAAGGCGCGCGCCATGGCCGCCTGGCGGTAAATCTCTTCCTTGCGCTCTTCGGTCAGCGCCACGGTGATCGAACCGTTGCGTTTGAAGCCGGTGGCAACGCCGGTTTCCGCTTCCAGCTCGCCGTACAGCTCCTGGCTGTATTTCGCCAGCTTTGTCATGTTCGCCGTCGCGCGCAGCTGCGCGATCAGGCCAGCCGCGTGCCAGGTGGTGCCGCTGGTCAGTTGCTTGCGTTCCAGCAGCACAACGTCGTTCCAGCCTTTTTTGGTCAGGTGATAGGCCACCGAGCAGCCAATGACACCGCCGCCGATGATGACCACGCGGGCCTTGTTGGGAAGATCGGCCATGTTTTTCTCCGCCTCAGAATTAGGGCGTGACCGCGTCTAATCGGAAACAGAAAAACGCTGCCTCTCGCTTTCGCTCGAACGCGTTTTCTGTTCCGCTTTTGGATCAAACCAAACGCGGCACGCTGTAGATGCGCAAGATTGGCACATCGAGGCGACGAAAAATCCATAAAAAGCGTCAGGGAATCCGCCAAAATCACCCAGACAATGAGCGGCGCTGACGGCGCAACACAAAGGGCGTTATGCCATAAAAGCTCTTGTAAACCGCTGAAAACCCGTTGGGAAATCCACAAGCAAGGCCGATTTCACGCACGCTCATCGTAGTGTTGAGCAGAAGGTTATTGGCCTTGGCCAGTCGCATTTCGCGGTAAAACGTGTTCGGTGTCGTTCCCAAATACGTCTTGAACTTTCGTTCCAACGAGCGATTCGACAGGCCAAGTGCTGCGACGATTTCATTGATCGGAACGGGATCTTCGACATTGGCCTGCATGATCTTGATGCATTGATCCAGCTTGTCGTCGCCCGTGGTCGTTGTCTTGACGCCCGAAAACGGCTGCTGCGAGCCAAAGTCTCGGATTTTCTCGTGCAGCAGGATATCGGCCACAGTCATCCGCGCCGCACCCGAGATATGACGTCCGATCACCTCAAGCGTCACGTCCACCGTTGCACCCATGCCAGCACAGGTCACGACAGGGCCGTTTTCAGTGGCAATCGAGAAGTTTGCGTCAAAGGCGCCGGTCCGCTCACGCAGGAAGGCCGAGTTTTCCCAATGGGTGGTGTGGGATTCCACCTCGCCGTTGTCGTGGATATAGCGGCTGGCGGCCTCGGCCAACAGGAACACTTGTGCGCCACGATAGGTGTAGTCGGATACTTTTCTGCCCAAAGCCAGATCGGGACAGTCCGGATCTGCGTTGCCTATGACAAAGACATAGTCCGCGTTGGGTTGGTTGGTCATCCGCTCGGTCGACACAATCGCGCCCGAGCTGCTTTCGATCATCCCGCCCGACAACGAACGATAGGTCCAGGCAAAGGGGGGCGTCGGGCAGACACGATTGGCCAGACGGATGACATCAACGACACCCGCCAACTCGGTCAGGACAAAGCCATCCGCCACAACAATATCGAATTGCCACTGGCGATTGGTGTCCGACACCAGATGCAGTTTGTTCTTTCCACCCATGTCGCCGCCTCCCTTTGGCGATTTGAGAGCCCTGGCGTTGCAATGACCTTGACGCGCTTTGCGCGATTTGGGCATTTGCGATCCGTTTCCCTCAGACGTAACTCACAACGCTCTAAACGATCCGATGCCCTGCATCCCGCAATTGACGCGCCAATTCTGCAATATGCGCAGGGCCCACTTCGCAGCAGCCACCGACAATTGACGCCCCCTGCGCGACCCATCCCATAGCATGTTCCGCATACGCCTCAGGTCCAAGGTCGGTTCGCTGTTCCAACGCATCGACGGTCGGGGCATCTTTCAAAAACCCCTCACTGATGCGGGTAAAGCCATTCGCATAGGCCCCAAACGGCCGACCAAAGCCCTTGACGATATCCAGCGCGGCAGGGAGCGCCTCGGGGCGGGAACAGTTGATAAGCACCGCCTCCGGATCAAACCGCTCGACCAGCGCCGCCATATCCGCCAACGGCTCGCCCGAGCGCAGATGGGTGCCGTCATCATCCATGACCGACAGGGACAACCAGACAGGTTTGTTCGTACCTTCGACACCACGCAGGGCGCCTTCGGCCTCTTGCAGGGAGCACACCGTTTCCAACAGGAACAGATCCACGCGGTCCTTCATCAAGTCTGCCAATTCCCCGAACTTTTCCGCGGCATCATCCGGATCAGGTTTCAAGTCCGGTCGGTAAGACGCCAGCAAGGGGCCCAGAGAAGCTGCAATTCGCCCGCCGCCCGGTCGCACGCGCTCGGCCTGGGACAGGGCGGTTTCGATCAGATCGGGCAGTTGGTCTTCCATATCGACACGCACCAACCGCGAACGGTGCACCGCGTAGGTGTTGGTGGTGGCAACCGTGGCACCCACGTCGAAATAGGATTTGTGCACATCCCCCACCAGTTCGGGATGGTCGATCATGACGCGGGTGGACCAAAGCGGCGTCGCCCGGTCGCCGCTGCGCTTGACCAGCTCTTGCCCGATCGAGCCATCCAGAAGAGTAATATCAGCCATTCAAGGGTCTCCTTAGGGGATCAGCACCAGTTTACCCGGCAGCGTCTTGCTTTCAAATTCCGCCTGGGCCTGAGCGATATCGCGAAGCGAGTATGTTTTCGAGATCAAGGGCCGGATTTTTCCGGCGTTCATCAGCCCGACCAATCGTCCAAAGACCTCAGGTGATTGATAGGTGCAGCCATGGATCGTGATGTCACGCAGATAAATCTCGCGCAGGTCGGCCTGTACCATCGGCCCTGCGATGGCACCTGAGCAGGCGTAGTGGCCGCCAGGCTTCAAAGCCAGGATCAGATCGGCCCAAGCCGTTCCTCCGACCACGTCAATGACCACATCATAGGTGTCATGTGGGACAGGCGCGCCACGATCGATCGTGTTTGATGCCCCCTGCCCCAAAACAATCTCGGCCTTGGATGCGCTGGTCACACCGGTCACCGTGGCGCCACGCAGCGCCGCCAGCTGAACCGCGGCCAGCCCAACGCCACCCGACGCCCCGGTGATCAGCACCTGATGCCCGGCTGTCACGCCTGCGCGGGTCAACAGGTTCTCGGCCGTTCCAAAGGCACATGGGATAGCGGCGATTTCCTGATCTGAAAGGGGGGAAGCAGATACGTCATACAAGTCATCCGCCTCAACCAGGCAATACTGCGCAAAGGCGCCATCCATCTCGGACCCCAAGGCGATGAACCCTTGCGGATTGCCCGGACGCGGGCGCGGTAGGTTGATTGGGCAGGTCACGCGTTGGCCCGGCTCGAACCCAGCACCCTCTCCAACTGCCACCACATGACCGCACAGATCACCGCCCTGAATGCGAGGGAACGCCAGTGCGCCGCCCCATCCGCCAGCATCGACGTCCTGATCCACGTCCGAGGTCGCCCCAGTCACATCCGACGAATACCAACCCACGCGCGTGTTGATATCGGTGTTGTTCACGCCTGCCGCCGCAACGCGCACTAGAACTTGTCCCACCCCGGGCGTTGGCACCGGGATGTCTTCACGCCAGTCCAGCATCTCTGGCCCGCCGTGGCCAGTGAGGTAAACGCCCTGCATAGTGTCGGGAATGGTCACCGGCTCACTCCGCTTCATCGGGGTGCGCTGGCACCGGACCCATCTGGACAATGTCGTATTTGGCGTTCAGCGCGGCCATCTTGGCCTCGTCGGCAAAATCCGCCTCAGACATAGTAGAAAGCTCGGCCAGAAACTGGTCGAACCCGGCAGGTTGAAAGATCATCAGCATCCGTGCTGGTGCACCATCCACAACGCGGCTTGCATGCGGCACACCCGGTGGAACATGCAACGTCGCACCCGCCCCACACCGATGCCAATCACCATCCACATAGAAGTCGATATCGCCCTCCAGCACATAGAACGTCTCGGCATGGGTATCGTGACGGTGCAACCCCAAGGCAAAGCTGGCCTTGAGGTTATCCTCCATCAGCGTATACGCCCCGCCCGATTGCTCGGACGAGACTTTGACAAAGGTATGGTCGTTCTCCCAATCATAGTTCGGGCCTTCCCCGGCCCGGTTCAGAGTGTAGCGTTCGGCCATACCTTGTCCTTTCTTAGGGCATCACGCGCGCAGGCGCTCGTTTGCCGGATCCCATAGCGGTTGGTCTTCTTGTACCACGGCGCGGCATTTCTCGCCGTAGATTTCGACCTCCAGCTCGGTGCCCGGATTTGCCAGTTCGGCCTTGATCATCCCCAGTGCGATGGATTTGCCGACGCGGTAGCCCCAGCCGCCGCTGGTGGTTTCGCCGACAATCTCATCGCCCGACCAGATGCAGGACATATAAGGCGCATCTGCCTCGCCCGCCTCAACCGTCAGCGTGACGAAGCATTTCTTCACGCCCTGCTGCTTTTCGTTCAGGATCGCGGCCTTGCCCGGGAAATCCTGCGGCTTGTCGAGTTTGACGAAACGCTCCAAGCCACCTTCGAGCAGCGAGTAGTCAGTCGACAGGTCGCCCTTCCACGCGCGATAGCCCTTTTCCAGACGCAGAGAGTTCAGCGCATACATGCCGAACGGTTTGGCGCCTGCCTCCAGAATGGCACCGTAGATTGCGGGCATGTCTTCGTTCAGGGCGTGGACTTCCCAGCCGAGTTCGCCAGCAAAGGACACGCGAACCAGATGCGCGGGCTTGCCAGCCACAGTCGCGGCCTGATGCGTCAGCCAACCGGTCGACAGATCGGCATCCGACATGCCAGCCAGCAGATCGCGCGACTTTGGCCCGGTGACGATCAGCGTGTCGCGGGTGGTGGTGACGTCCTGAACGGTGACACCGGCGGGCATCGCGTTCACCAGGATATCGCGGTCATGCCACTGTGCGGTTGCGGCCGTGATCATCACGAACTCATCCTCGCCCAGACGCATGCAGGACATCTCGGTCAGAATGCGACCCCGGCCATCAGCGATATAGACCAGGTTGATCCGGCCAACCTTTGGCAGACCACCGGTGACCAGACCGCGTAGCGCCTCTGCCGCGCCTTCACCGCTCAGATAGAACCGCGAGAAGCCCGGCAGGTCGAGCACGCCGACGCCATCACGCACGGCTTCGCACTCTTCCTTGATGCGTTGCTCCCACGGACCCGAGCGGCCCCAGGTGTGCGTTGCTTCCAGCGAGGTGTCGTCGCCTTCTTGCGCGAACCAGTTCGCACGTTCCCAACCGTTGTAAACCCCCATGACGCCACCAAGCTCTTTGACCTTGGCATGGACCGGCGACAGCTTTTTGTCGCGCGCTGCGGGCCATTCGTGGTGCGGGAAGTGCATGGCGTATTCATTGCCGTAGACTTCCATGCCCTTCTGGTTGCAGTAGTCCTGATCGGTGTAGTCGGTATAACGACGCGGATCGACCGCCCACATGTCCCACTCGGTGTGACCATCGACGATCCATTCCGCCAGCACCTTGCCGGCACCCCCACCCTGAGCGATGCCAAAGGTGAAGCTGTGCGCCTCGAACGCGTTCTTGACGCCGGGCATCGGGCCGATCATCGGCAGGCCGTCGGGCGCGTACGGGATCGGGCCGTTGATAACGCTGCTGACACCCGAGGTCTGCATCAGCGGCACACGCTCCATTGCATCGGTCACGATGTCTTCGATCCGGTCCAGATCTTCCTGCCACAGCTGGAACGAGAAATCTTCCGGCATCGGATCGTCTTCGGTCAGCCAGTGGCCTTTGCAGTTCGGCTCATACGGGCCGAGGTTGTAGCCCTGTTTTTCCTGGCGCAGATAATAAGACACATCCACGTCGCGGATCAGGGGCAGCTTGCCGCCATGTTCCTTGGACCAGGCTTCGACCTCGGGAATCTGTTCGGTCAGCAGGTACTGGTGCTCCATCACCATGGCGGGCACGTGGCGACCACCGTAGGGCTTGAACATCTCGCCCACGCGCTGCGCATAATAGCCAGCAGCGTTCACGACATAGTCGCAGGCGATGTCACCCTTTTCGGTGTGAACCGTCCAGGTGCCGTCTTCGTGCTGGGTCACATCTGTGGCTGGGGTGAACCGGATGATCTTGGCACCCATGTCGCGTGCGCCTTTGGCCAGCGCCTGCGTCACCTGCGCCGGGTCGATGTCACCATCGGTCGGGTCATAAAGAACACCCGCAAGATCGTGGATTTCCAGGAAAGGATAGTGCTCCTTGGCCTGCTCGGGCGTCCACATCTCCATCGGGATGCCCTGGTATTTGCCCATCGACATCGCGCGTTCAAATTCCTGCATCCGTTCTTTGGTGTGCGCCAGACGGATCGAGCCCGACTGGTGATAGTTCATCGGGTAATCCACTTCTTCAGCGAGACCCGAATACAGCTCGGTCGAATAGCGCTGCATGTTCATGATCGCCCACGAGGTCGAGAACGTCGGCACGTTGCCCGCCGCGTGCCAGGTGGACCCAGCGGTCAGCTCGTTCTTTTCGAGCAGAACGCAATCGGTCCAGCCCTTTTTGGCCAGATGATACAGCGACGAGCAGCCAACGACGCCACCGCCGATGATGACCACACGGGCCTTGGTTGGAAAATCAGACATGATGCTCCTCATTCAGTCCTTTTGCGGCAAACCGTCCGCAATGTCGTAATAATCGCCCTTTGAGGCGGTGAAGATGTGCTTTGACAGTTTCAGGCCCGTAGGTCCGTCCACTGCGCCAAGCGCAAAGCTGGTTGTGTCTTCATCGTGGGCCTTCCAGAACAGGAACGCCCCACAGCGCGGGCAGCTGCCGCGTTTGGCCAGATCACTGGCGTGATACCAATTGACATCGCCGGAGATCGTCAGCTCGGTGTCAGGCACATAGGCCGACGACCAGATACCACCCGATTGCTTGCGGCATTGGCTGCAGTGACACATCGAGGCACCTTGTGGTGCAGCCGCGGTTTCAAAGCGGATGTCTCCGCACAGACAAGACCCTTTGATCATCGTGCCCCTCCCGTTTGTGGCGTGCCACTGGCCCCCAACAGCACCCCATAAGCGACAAAACAGACGGCCATCACACGGCGCACGGTTGTGTTGAAAACGGCCCCCAATGCGGCCCGTCCCATGATCGCACCGAGCAGGGTAAACCCCGTGTAGCTGAGTGCGGTGAGCGCCAATGCGGTTGGCATGATCACGGTCATCTGGCCCCAGATCGGCACATCCGGCTGCACGAACTGCGAAAACGCCGCAAGATAGCCCGCGACGCTCTTGGGGTTGATCGTCGCCACGGCCAAAGCGTGCAGATAGACCTGCCGCGCCGGGCGCACTTCGGAGGGCGCGGGTTTGCTGGCGTTGATCCAGCCGCGGATGCCCAGGTAGATCAGGAAACCCGCGCCGATCAGCTTGGCCACAAAAAAGGCGGTCGGAGAAGTGGCGATCAGGGCAGTGACCCCGAGTGCAGAGAGGACCAGAAACGCACAGGCCTGCGTGAGGATCGCCAGCACTCCGACCATGGCCCGCGCAAACGGCAGGCTCATCCCGTTGGAAATGCAATTCACCGCGTTTGGTCCCGGCGTGGTCACAAAGACCAGCCAGAACAACGCGAATATGGTCCACGCCTCAAAGCTCATCAGTACACCGGGGGCGCGATGACCCAGACGGCCACGGCAGGCTCGTCATAGGGGTTGGACCATTGATAGGGCTCGTGTTTGATGCGGAAACTGTCGCCTGGACCGACGGTGAATGTGCGGTCCCCGATCATCAGGTCCAGACGGCCCGACACCATATAGCCGACTTCTTGCGTCGGGCGATTGGCCGGCTTCTGCATTCTGGACATTGGGCGAAAGGTGGAATGCACCATTTCGAAATCGTCGGTCAGATCGGGCGAAAGCAGCTCTTCGACCAACCCCTCGTCACCTGCACCCATCGGGCGGCGCGAGCCTGCGCGCACCACATATCCCTGCTCGTTCGCGGGAGCCGCAGAATGCGCAAACAGCATCGACATCGGAACGCCAAGACATTCTGCGATTTGCCGCAAGTCCGAGATCGAAGGGTCGGACATGTCCCGCTCGACCTGGCTGAACCACCCGACAGAGCGCCCCAGCCGCCCGGCAATCTCGCTGAGCGTCAACCCCCGCGCCTTGCGCAGCGCGCGAATATCGGCGCCCAAGGTTGCGCTTTGTGGGGCCTGGGTGTTCACCAATTGCTCCTTTCACGGTTCGTGAAATTTTCATCTCGATTTTCACGATCACAGATTCTCATGAAAATTCCAAACGTTTTTTCATGGGTGTTGAAACTTTCTGACTGCTGCCTCATGTGTGCGGGCACATGGAACAGAACTCACTCCTCTGGAACGCCATCATTTATGTCTGGGCCGTCAATGGCTTGACCCTGGTGCTTTTTGCCTGGGACAAGCTGTGCGCGCGTTGGAAGTGGCGCCGCGTTCCAGAACACTTTCTGCTGTGGTTGGCGGTTTTGGGCGGCTCTCCGGCGGCGTATCTGGCGCGCTGGCTGTTCCGGCACAAAACAAAAAAGCAGCCATTTTCACGATGGCTGCTTTCGATTCTGTTGTTTCAGATCACTGCGGGCGTGATTCTAGCGGGCAAATACCTGTGACAGGATAGATGTCAGGGCATCTGCATCTTCTTGGGTGAAGGCATCCGGCTGATCGCTGTCGATATCAAAGACGGCTATCACCTCGCCCTTGGCGTTGTGGACTGGCAGCACCAGTTCGGACCGGGTCGAGGTGGCACATGCGATGTGGCCCGGAAACGCCTCGACATCCGGAACCAGCTGAACCTCGCCCGTCCGCGCGGCCGCCCCGCAGACACCCCGCGCAAACGGGATGACCAGGCACCCGTGACCGCCCTGATACGGTCCGATCTTGAGCAACTCGGGCTCGGTCACGCGGTAAAAGCCTGTCCAATCGAACCGATCGTCCGAATGGTGCACCTCGCAAGTCACCGTGGCCATCAGGGCGACCTCGTCTGTTTCGCCCTCGGTCAGAGAGGCGATTGTGGTGGCCAGAGTGTCATAATTCGCGCGCATGTCGTGCTCCGCTTTTGAAGGGGGTCGGGGGGCGCTGCCCCCTCTTGAGCCAAAGGCTCAATTCACCCCCGCCGTATTTGAAACGAGAAGAAGGGTCAAACCCGCTCGATCGCAATCGCCGTGCCTTCTCCGCCCCCGATGCAAATCGCTGCGATCCCACGCTTGAGACCGCGCTTTTCCAGAGCGTTCAGTAGCGTGACCATGATCCGCGCGCCCGAGGCACCAATCGGGTGGCCCAGCGCGCAGGCGCCGCCATTCACATTCACCTTGTCGCGCGAAAGACCCATTTCACGCATGAACGCCATCGGAACCACAGCAAAGGCTTCGTTGACCTCCCACAGATCGACGTCGTCGGTCGTCCAACCCAAACGATCGAGCAGCTTTTGCGCGGCCGGGACCGGTGCCGTCGTGAACAGGCCGGGCGCCTGAGCGTGGCTGGCATGACCCAGGATGCGCGCACGGATGGTGAGGCCCCGCTCCTCAGCCGCCTCGGCTGAGGCCAGCACCAGCGCCGCCGCGCCATCCGAAATCGAAGAGGCGTTGGCCGCGGTCACCGTCCCATCCTTGCGAAAGGCCGGTTTCAGCGTTGGGATCTTGTCGGGACGTGCCGATTTGGGCTGCTCATCTGCGTCGACGATCACTTCTCCCTTGCGAGATTTGAGTGTCATGGGCGCGATTTCCCCTTCGAACGCGCCGCTGTCTTGCGCCTCGAGTGCATTCGAGAGGGACTTGAGCGCATATTCGTCCTGCGCCTCACGGGTGAACTGATAGGTTTCGGCGCAGTCCTCGGCAAAGGTACCCATCAGGCGGCCCTTGTCATAGGCATCCTCGAGCCCGTCGAGGAACATATGATCGATCACCTGACCATGGCCAATGCGGGCGCCGCCGCGCATTTTTGGCAACAGATAAGGCGCATTGGACATGCTTTCCATCCCGCCCGCGATCATCGTGTCGGCGTGGCCCAAAGCGATCTGATCAAAGGCCATCATCGCCGCCTTCATGCCCGATCCGCACATCTTGTTCAGGGTTGTCGCTGGCACCTCTTCGCCCAAGCCCCCGGCAAATCCGGCCTGCCGCGCGGGCGCCTGCCCCTGCCCTGCTGGCAGAACGCAGCCCATCAAAACCTCGTCCACCGTATCTGCTCCGGCCCCGGACAAGGCGGCGCGAATCGCTGCTCCGCCCAGTTCTGCAGCCTCGACACCGTCAAATGCGCCCTGAAAACCACCCATTGGCGTACGTGCGGCCCCGGCGATGACAACCTCTTTCATGAACTCCTCCTCTAAAGTCCTGATCATGAATACTGATTGGTAAGAATTGTCACTTAACCTACGGCCACGACAAACGCCACCTGAGGAATAGTCATGAGCCTGACAAGCACCGTAACCGATCACGCGCGGATCATCACCGTGAACGCGGATCGCATTGACGCCGCGATGGCCATCCAGTTCAAGGAAGACATGCGTACCGAAACCGAAGGCGGGCCAGATCGGGTCATTCTGGACTTGTCCACGGTGACGTTCATCGATTCCAGCGGCCTTGGCGCGATTGTTGCTTCGATGAAGCAGCTGGAGGCAAACCGCTCTCTGGACCTGGCCGGCCTGACCCCCGTGGTCGACAAGGTCTTTCGCCTGACGCGCATGGATACCGTGTTCAACCTTTTTCCGTCTTTGGACGACGCTCTGGCAGCTACCGCAGACCATTAATTCAAACGGATCGGAGGCGGCACCGTGACCGAAACTGGGAAGCGAGGCAAATTTGCCTTATCCTTTCGAGCAACCGAGCTGGAAGCGCGCAGTGGAATCTGCGCAGTTGCGCAGGAACTGCGGCTGCAAGGTGTATCCGAAGAAACCGCCGGCGATATCGAGATTGCCCTGGCAGAAGCCATCAACAACATCGTGGAACACGCCTATGCAGGTGTGGAACCCGGTCAAATTCGGGTGATCTGTTCCTTCCAGCAAAGCCGCCTGGACATCAGGATATCCGACAAGGGTGTGCCCCTGCCCTCCAGTGAGTTGCCCGAAGGGGCCCCGGCGATCATCACCGAGAACAAACAAGACCTGCCCGAAGGGGGATTCGGTTGGTTCCTGATCCGACAACTAACCAGCGACATTCGCTATGATCGGCTGAATGGTCACAATCGCTTGTCCATGGGGTTTGACCTGACCTGAAAGCCGCGCGCCACAATAACGCCTTAATCGCTCCGCACTCGCGCCGCAAACCGCCAGCATAACAGAGTCGTAGCTGCAAATTGGCTTCCCTCGGTGTTGCGCGTAACAGCCCCCACCCAGTGCGCGACACCGAGGACTATCCCCCCAATAAAATGTCAGCGTGATTGACCTTCGCCGCGCGCGATTTAATGTCGTGCCCGAGAGAAGGGAGATCCAAACATGCGTGATTTTCACATGCCTGGCCGGTCCGAGGTTCTGGCGACAAACGGGATGTGTGCAACATCGCACCCCCTCGGGGCTCAGGTGGCCATCGACACGCTCAAGCGCGGCGGCAACGCCATGGATGCGGCCATTGCCGGCGCGATTGTCCTTGGTATCTGCGAACCACAGATGACGGGGATCGGCGGGGATTGCTTTGTTTTGTACTCAGACCCCAAATCCGGCAAGGTCCACGCCCTGAACGGCTCGGGCCATGCGCCTGCCGGGGCGTCGGCGGATCGTCTGCGGGATGCAGGGCAAAGTGCCATCCCCCTCACCAGCCCGGATGCCGTGACCATTCCACGCGCAATTGATGCGTTTTGCCACCTGTCTGAAACCGTTGGCACTCTGGGCTTGGACGCCATTCTGCAACCAGCAATTCACTATGCCGAGCGCGGCGTTCCTGTGGCGGCACGCGTGGCTTTCGACTGGGCCAATGATGCCGACACGTTGCAGGGCAGCGCGCGTGCAAAATACCTGTCAAATGGCGCCCCTTTCCAACGCGGAGAGATCTTTCGCGCTCCGGGACAGGCCGAAGTTTTGCGCCGCCTCGCTCAACAGGGGCGCGATGCGTTTTATACCGGAGAGATCGCCGATGATATGGTCGCAGCCCTTCAGGCGGTTGGCGGAGTCCACACCGATGCGGATTTTGCGGCCACATGTGACCTGTCCGCCGCGCCGATCAGCGGTGCTTACAAGGGCACGGACCTGATTGAGCATCCGCCTAACGGCCAAGGCGCAACGGCGATTTTGATGCTCAATATCCTCAGCCAGTTTGACATCGCAGGTATGGAACCGCTGGGAACCGAACGCGCACATATTGAGGCAGAGGCCGCAAAACTGGCCTATGACGCCCGCAACCGCTTTATCGCCGACCCCGATCACACGTCACGTCTGGACCACATGCTGTCCATGGATACGGCAAAGAAGCTGGCCGCCCTGATTGATCCGAACCGCGCAATGGCCGCCCCTGCGGACATCAGCGAAGCCGTGCACAAGGACACGATTTACATCACGGTTGTTGATCGGGATGGCATGGCTGTTTCATTGATCTACTCGATCTTCCACGGCTTCGGATCCGGTATCGCGTCTGATAAGTTTGGGATCTTGCTGCAAAACCGCGGCGCAGGTTTCACCTTGCAGCCCGGACACCCCAACGAACTGGGTGGCGGAAAGCGCCCGATGCACACGATCATTCCCGGGATGCTGGCGGAAAACGGGCGCGTCACCATGCCGTTTGGGGTCATGGGCGGCGCCTATCAACCCAACGGACATGCCCGGTTCCTCAGCAATCTGGTCGATTTTGGGATGGACCTGCAACAGGCCATAGACGCCCCGCGCGCCTTTGCGGATGGCGCAGTGACCAAGGTCGAGCGTGGATACAGCGATCAGGTGCGGCAGGAATTGGCAGACATGGGGCACAGCGTCGTCATCCCCGACACCGCCATCGGCGGTGCTCAGGCCATCCGCATCCGCGACGATGGCGTCCTGGAAGGTGCCAGCGATCCCCGCAAGGATGGGTGTGCTTTGGGCTATTGATCAGGTCCGTCTCGCCCGGTCACGGGCGGGACACCTCAATTCAACTGAAAGTGAAGCGGATACGCGCCGTCTTGAAATGGTCCGAACATGTCGGGAATGTCCGGATGATCCACCGGCTCGCCGGAATAATCCGCAACAAGGTTCTGTTCAGACACGTATGCAACGTAATAGCTTTGGTCGTTTTCAGCCAAAAGGTGATAAAACGGCTGGTCCTTCAGCGGTCGGCTGTCTTCTGGAATCGCCTGATACCATTCCTCGGTGTTGGCGAATTCCGGATCGACATCAAAAATCACTCCGCGAAACGGATGACGCTTATGGCGAACCACTTGGCCCAAATGATATTTTGCGCGCGTTTTTAGCATTGCAGTTTCAGCCCCCGTGTTCTGTTACTACCCCTAACGCGACACATTTGTCCAACAATTGTACCGAAATTTAGGGAAACAGTCTGTGAACCTTGCCTTGACAGTCCTGGAAATCGTGGCCCCGGTTTTTATGCTGGCCGCAGTTGGATTTACCTGGGTGAAGCTGGGATTCGAATACCGGATTCAGTTCATCACGCGCTTTGCCATGACGCTGGCCGTACCCAGCCTGATCTTTGTAGCGCTGATGCAGACCGAAATTTCGGGCGATGATCTGGGCGTGTTCACACTGGCGACCGTTGTTGGCAACCTGGTGCTGTCCGTGGTGTTCTGGGTTTTTGTGAAACTCACGCGCTTGAACCAGCGCACGTATTTGTCGCCCTTGGTCTTTGGCAATACCGGCAATTTGGGCCTGCCCCTTTGCATCTTTGCCTTTGGCGATCCGGGGCTGGGATATGCCGTGGTATTTCTGTCCGTGACTGCGCTGTGGTCATTCACCTATGGCATCTATCTGGTCGCCGGTCAGGGCTCGTTCGGCAAGGTCGTGCGTGAACCGATGGTCTGGGCGACGATTCTGGGTGCGCTGTTCCTGTGGCAAGGATGGGAGACGCCAACCTTTCTGACCAACGGGTTGAGCCTGATGGGCCAGATGGCGGTACCGATGATGCTCATCACCCTGGGCGTGGCCGTGGCCCGGCTGACACCCGGCAACATCGGGCCTGCGATTGCCCTGTCGCTTGTCAAGCTGATCGTCTGTGTCGGGTTGGGCTGGGGCGTGGCCGAGTTTTTTGAGCTGGGCAAAGTCGCCGCTGGTGTCCTGATCGTGCAATTCGCAACGCCAGTCGCCGTCACCTCGTATCTGCTGGCCGAGCGTTTCGGGGCCGATTCCAACTCGGTTGCCGGGATGACTGTGGCGTCCACGGTGTTGTCGATTTTGGCGATGCCCGTTGTTTTGGCATTTGTGCTGTGACCTGACGATCCACCCGCGAATGTGATTTGCGTGCCTTCTGAAATAGGTTAATATCTTGCAAAAAAGGCAAGAGGCAGATGAGCAGATCTCTTTGCGTGTTGATGGTCGTGTTGCTGGTGGCAGCTTGCGGCGGCGGGTCGAAGTCCCCTCCGCGCAATCTGGACAATGCCTGCAGCATTGCCAAACAGCGCCCGGAATACATAAAGGCGTTCAAGAAAACGGAACGCAAGTGGGGCGTGCCCGTGCACGTCCAGATGGCGACGATCTATCAAGAGAGTCGCTATCGGTCAGACGCACGCACCCCGCACAAATACGTTTTGGGTGTGCTGCCAATGGGCCGTCAGAGCAGTGCCTTTGGCTATAGCCAAGCGTTGGATGGCACGTGGGATCAGTACAAGAAGGAAACTGGCAATCGCCGTGCCCGCCGCGATCGGATGCGCGATGCTTCGGACTTTATTGGCTGGTACATGGCCAAGAGCAACTCACGAAACGGCATTGCCATGACTGACACCCGCAACCAGTATCTGGCCTATCACGATGGGCACACGGGCTATGCGCGTGGCACCTATCGGAGCAAATCCTGGCTTCTACGCACCGCCGACCAAGTCGCCGCGCGGGGCGAGATGTACCGCAAGCAGCTCAATACCTGCGGACGTTTCAAATACTGAGAATGAAGGTGCCCCTGCAAACGCGGGGGCACAGATCTATCTAGCGATTTGATGAAACGCCAGGTTCCCCATCGATGAACAGGTTCTGGTTCAGGCTATTGCCCTTGATCAACGGCCCCAGAATGACCGTGGTCCGTGACCCTGCGCCATCGTGCACAACCCATTTGCGCAGCTCGACCGGATCACCGGTAAACAGCAGATCGATCCGCCCATAATCCGGGTTTTCCGGGTCCTGTGCCGACACGATGGTGGATGTGCCGTCAAAGTCGTGCCCAACAACCATTCCAGCCCGCGCCAGATCGACGTTCCGCGCCAGAATGATCGACAACGGAGTTTTGCTGAGCGGGTATTGCTCGGGCGGTTGGTTCGACTTGGGATCATGGATGATCACCGTCCCCCCCTTTGCCACCACGACCGCGCTGTCGGGCGGGTCATATTCGAACCGCATACGGCCAGGACGCTGAAGCCACAGTTTCCCGGTGGACAGCGACCCATCATCATTGATCTGGGTCATCGTGGTCTGAACGGTTTTCAAACCGTTCAGATAGGTCGAAATATCCGACAGGGGCAGTTTTTCGGCTGCCCAGGCCGCCGGGGCGGCAAGGGTCACCGCAATGGCAAAAGCGAACTGTTTCATGATCCCTAGATAAGCACCCCAGACCGGAATAAAAGCCCGAACTTATTGTTGTTCGGGCACCAGGATTTCACGTTTACCAACGTGGTTGGCAGGCGAGACCAGGCCCTCTTCCTCCATCTGCTCGACCAGACGCGCGGCTTTGTTGTAGCCGATCGCCAGCTTGCGCTGGATATAGGATGTCGAGCATTTGCGGTCTTTGATCACGATGGCCACCGCAGAGTCGTACAGTGCGTCTTCGCCATTGGTATTCCCGCCTGTGTTCAGACCCAGAACTGCGTCGATGTTGTCGGCCTTTTCGTCATCCGGACCATCAACAACGCCGCTCATGTATTCGGGCGGGCCAAAGGCCTTGAGGTGGTTGACGATCTCTTCGACCTCTTCATCAGAGACAAATGGACCATGGCAGCGAGTGATCTTTGCGCCGCCCGCCATGTAGAGCATATCGCCCATGCCCAGCAGTTGTTCAGCGCCCATTTCACCCAGGATGGTGCGGCTGTCCACTTTCGATGTTACCTGGAACGAAATCCGGGTGGGGAAGTTTGCCTTGATCGTACCAGTAATAACGTCCACCGACGGACGCTGCGTTGCCATGATCAGGTGGATACCGGACGCACGCGCCATCTGAGCCAGACGTTGAATGCAGGCCTCAATCTCTTTACCTGCGACCATCATCAGGTCGGCCATCTCGTCGACGATGACGACGATATAGGGCAGCGCCTTGGGTTCGAACTCTTCCGTCTCGAACACGGGTTCGCCGGTGTCATCATCAAATCCGGTCTGGACGGTGCGGGAGAACATCTCGCCCTTGGCCAACGCCTCGCGGACGCGGCCATTGTAGCCTTCGATGTTGCGGACACCCATCTTGGACATCTTGCGATAGCGATCTTCCATCTCGCCCACGGTCCATTTCAACGCCACAACCGCCTTTTTCGGATCTGTCACAACCGGCGACAACAGATGCGGGATACCGTCATAGACGCTGAGTTCCAGCATCTTGGGATCGATCATGATCAAGCGGCATTCATCCGGTGTCAGCTTATACAAAAGCGACAGGATCATGGTGTTGATCGCGACCGACTTACCCGAACCGGTGGTCCCTGCAATCAGCAGGTGGGGCATCTTGGCCAGGTTCGCGACAACCGAGTCACCCCCGATGTTCTTACCCAGGGCCAGCGGCAAGCTCATGTTGCTGTCGCCGAAGTCGCGAGACGCAAGAATTTCGCGCAGAACGACCTTTTCCCGGTTCTCATTGGGCAGTTCGATGCCGATCACCGAACGACCCGGCACGGTCGACACACGCGCCGACAAGGCTGACATGGACCGCGCGATGTCGTCGGCCAAGCCGATGACACGGCTTGCTTTCAGGCCGGGCGCAGGCTCCAGTTCGTACATCGTGACGACGGGGCCGGGACGAACACTCACGATCTCGCCCTTGACGCCATAGTCGTCCAGCACGTTTTCCAGCATCCGCGCGTTTTCTTCCAATGCCTCATCGCTCAGATGATGGCGCTGAATCTCAACCGGGTTTTCCAACAGGCTGAGCGGCGGCAGTTCGAACTGGGTCGCGGCCTCTTCAAATGCCAGAGTGGGCTGTGCTTCGGCCTGTGCGCGGCGTGACGGTTGTGGCGCTTTGCGTGTTGGCTGTTCGACCACCGCCTTGCGGGGTTGAGCCACAGGGATGGGTGCCGCGATCGGCGCGGGCTGAGGCGCAGGTCCGGGTTGCGGAACCGGCGCAGGCCCGATCTCGGCCGTATAGTCCATCGGCACGTAGTCTTCTGGCACCAGCTGCGGTGCAGGTTCTTCAACGAACACCGGTTGCGACTGCACCGGTTGAGTTTGAACTTGCGGAGCAACCGCTTGCGACGCTGTCAGCGGCGGCTCGGCTGGGAAATTGCCACCTGCTGTCGGGTCCAGAACCAGCGGATCCGGCCCACGGCCCCGACCTTTGGTCAGTGGGCGTGCAGGGTCTGGCTGCGGCGGAACAACGCCAGCGGCTTCTTTACGGTTGCGCACCACCTGAGCAATCTTGGACTTGATCCGGTCGTCCCCCGGCATGGCTTGATCACCCGCAACGGGCTGCGGCTCGACCAGCTCGGGTTCCGGCATCGGTTCGGGTCGACGGATCAGGCTGGGCATGCGCGACAGCAACCCGCCCTTGGGCTCGGCTGCAGGAGCGGGTGCGGGTTCCGGCTCCACATAGGGTTCAGGCTCGATCACAGCCTCGGCCTCGGCTGCTTGCGCAGCAAGGGCAGCTTGTTCTGCAGCCAGACGGGCAGCTTCCTTCCGTTCCGCGCGCAGGGCCTGGCGTTCGCGGGCTGCATGAACGGTGGCGGACGCCCCCTGCCCCAGCAACGTCATCACCGCGCCATAGGCCATGATGATGCCGATCATGAACCGGCGCAGACCGAACCGTACATCGCTGCGGCTGAAACCCAGCACAAAAATGCCCATGGAGACCATGGCAATCGCCGCCAGGATCGACACGATCTTGACCAGGAAATGCAAGCCAACAGGCAAAAGCAGCAGGAAGACACTCAGGAAAAAGTCGCCGCCAGCGCCACCCAAGCTGTATTGGTGCGTCGCCAACCACTCGTCGCTTGGGGTCAGAGAGGCAGCGTAGATGGCAATGGTCACCAGCCAGAAGGGCGACAGAACCAGCGGCCAGAAGAACCGATCCTCACCCCGATGCAGCGCCAGTCGCAGGCCCCAAGCAATGGCAAAGACGGGAATGCCCCAACTGGCCATACCCATGATCAGCATCAGAACGCCGGCAATCCAGGCACCCATGCGGCCCATCCAGTTCTGGATCGGCGCGTCCGTGGACACCATCCAATTGGGATCTTCGGGCGTGTACGACCCAAGCATCGCGGCAAAGGCCAATCCGACCAGAACCAGAACGATCCCTGCCAGCTCTTTGCCGCGCCTTTCAATGGCTGCCTGCATGTTGCTGTCCAACAACGGATCGCGACCGCGTGCGTTATATGATGCCATGCCTACCCTCGAACCTCATCCGTAAATGCAGTCGCGAAGTGTTTCCAACCCGCGCTGCAATTCTGTTTTTGGGGCCACCATTGCGACCCGAATATATGCCTCGCCCGGGTTTTGCCCCGGTTCGCCTTGCGCCAGATAAGCACCGGGCAGCACCCGCACGCCTGTCTGTTGCCACAGCTGCAACGCCGCCTGCTCACCATCATCAACAGGCAACCAAAGGAAGAAGCCCGCTTCGGGCGATTGATAGCCCTGCACTCCGGCCATGACCTGATCGGCGATGGCGTATTTCTCCTGATAGAGGCGGCGGTTTTCCGCGACGTGTGCCTCATCCGCCCAAACCCGTGCCGCTGCCATCTGCAACGGCATCGGCAGCGGCGCACCCGAATAGGCGCGCAACTGCTTGACCCTTGCGATCGTCTCGGGCCCGCCTGCAATCAGACCGGACCGCAAACCAGCAAGGTTTGACCGCTTCGACAGAGAGTTGAACAGCGTGATCCGTTCGGGATCAGCCCCAACCTCTTGCGCGACGGTCAGGATGCCCACCGGAGCTTCGTCGCGGTAGATCTCGGAATAACATTCGTCCGCAAAAATGCGAAAATCGAACCGTTCGGCCAGCGCGATCAGTTCCACCCAATAGTCGCGGCTTGCCACCGCGCCCTGTGGGTTCGCCGGCGAACAGATATAGGCCGCAGTGGTGCGGTTGAGCACCTCGTCAGGTAAGCCTGCGTAGTCGGGCAGATGACCGGTGGCCGCTGTCGCAGGCACAAAAACCGGCTCGGCCGCAACGGACAGCGCTGCAACCATGTAGACCTGATAGAACGGGTTCGGGCACAGGATGACCGGCTTTTGGCCGTTCTTTGTCTCGGGACACAGCGCCATGGCCGCGTTATACAGCCCCTCGCGCGTGCCGTTCAGCGCCATCACCTGGCTGTCCGCGTCCATCTGCACGCCATACCGACGCCCGATCCAATCCGCGATTGCACCACGCAACTCGGGCATGCCGTTGTTGTCGGGGTAACCCCGGAACCCGGCAGCGTTTTCAATGATGACATCCGTCACCCACTGCGGGAAATCATGTTTGGGCTCGCCAATAGTCATATGCACGACATCGCCACCCGGATCATGATGATCGAGCAACGCGCGCAGACGCGGGAATGCATAAGCCGGAAGGTTCGAAAACCGCTCGGGGAAATTCATCTCAACTGCCTCAGTACCGGGATCATTCGCGCCCCGTTTGAGACCAAATTACAGATCACACCCCGCTTCGTCCAGACAAAGCATTGCCGTGATTGGCAATTGTGGCATTCAGGTCAGCGCTGCCTCGGCCGCCGCACCGACCCGCAGCAGCGCCTCTTCGCAGTCGGGCAGACCCATCAGCATGATACCGCAGCTCGGCGTGCCGGTGGGCAACGTCAGTGCCGAAAGCCCCATCAAATTGCCGATGCGCGTATTTCTGAGCGCAAGTAAGTTTTCGGTGACGTAATAGTCATGGTCACTTTCCAACCGCGCCAGATTCGGTGGCAGAATCGGAGAGGTCGGCGCCAGAACCGCGTCATAGCCTGCAACAGCCGCATCCCAAGCCGCGCGACAGCTTTCCAAAGCCGCCCACGCCGCCACATAGTCCGGCCCCGAAAAGTTGCGCCCCGCCTGGAACCGTTCCCGAATTTCCGAGAACATCGCATCGGGGTTGGCCTCGATCACATCGCGCCACAGGCCATAAGCCTCGGCCGTGTAAAGCGCGCCCGTCAACGCCATCGCCTGCTCCACTTCCGGCACCTCGATCGTGTCAATGGTGGCTCCAGCAGCCTCCAACCGGCGCACAGCATCATCGAACGCCTGGCCAGGGGCATCGCGCAGATCGTCCAAAGCCACAGTCTTGAGAACCGCAAAGCGGCGCCCATCGAGCGACGCACCGCGCAAGTCCGCAGGCACCCCGCCTTCGAGCATGGCCAGCATCTGCGCTGCATCCTCGACCGAGCGGGCGAGCGGGCCGACTGTGTCGAACCGCAGACAAAGCGGCACAACACCTTCCAGGCTAACGCGCCCCGACGTGGTCTTTAGCCCCACCAGGTCGTTCCAAGCCGACGGAATGCGCACCGAACCGCCTGTGTCCGAGCCAATTCCGCAGGCCGCAAGGTCAAACGCGACCGAGGCCCCTGCCCCGGACGATGATCCGCCGGGCACCGCAGCTTCATCGTGCACACAAGGCGGCGTTGCGGTGATCGGGTTATAGCCCAAGCCGGAAAACGCCAGCTCAGACATATGCGTCTTGCCCAAGCAGACCGATCCGGCCGCAGTTGCGTTCTTGAGCACAAGCGCATCCGCATCGGGCACGCGCCCCTTGAGCAAAGCGGATCCGGCTTCGGTTCCGACACCAGCCGTATCGAACAGGTCTTTCCAGCTGATCGGCACACCATCCAAAAGAGATAGTCGGCGGCCCACTTTGGCACGTTCTGCGGCCGCTTTCGCCTCGGCCAGCGCGCGATCATGGGTTACGCGCGCATAGATCCGGTCTCGCAGAGGGTGCGCATCGATGGCGTCCAGATAGGTTTGCGTCAACTCAACCGGATCAATCTCGCCCGCAGCAATCCCACGCCCCAGATCACTTGCCGTCATCTTCAACCAGTCGCCCATCTCGTCCTCCCCAACTGCTTTGGGTGCGACGGTAGCGACAGCGTTCCGCATGGACAATCCCGAAAGGCTGCGCATATTGCACCTCATGGATATGACATCGGATATCGTGATTGTTGGCGGCGGTCTGAATGGCCCTGCATTGGCTTTGGCCCTGACCGCAACCGGGCATAGCGTGACCGTGATCGACGCACTGCCGGTCAAGACACGCAAGAATGCAGCCTTTGACGGGCGCTCTTATGCCTTGGCCTTGGCCTCGCAGCGGCTGTTGCAGGCAATCGGCGTTTGGGAGGCTGTCGAAGATCACGCCCAACCGATGTTGGAGATCAAGGTCACGGACGGGCACGCAGGTGCAGGTCCCTCGCCCTTCTTCATGCATTTCGACCATGCCGAACTTGAAGAAGGGCCAATGGGCTACATGGTCGAGGACCGCCACCTGCGCCGCGCGTTCATGGATGCGATGGCGGCTGATCCGATGATCACTCAGATCAACGGCAAATCGGTGGTTGCACAACAGGCGTTGCAGGCCGGTGTTTCGGTTACACTGGACGATGGAGCCGAGGTCACAGGCAAGCTGCTGGTGGGGTGTGATGGTCGCAAAAGCGGCACCGCCGCGCGCGCAGGCATCAAGCGAACCGGTTGGGACTATGGCCAAACGGCCCTGGTCTGCGCCATCGAACATGAACTGCCGCATCACGGCATTGCCCATCAGTTCTTCATGCCCCCCGGACCACTGGCCATCCTGCCTTTGACAGGCAACCGCAGCTCGATTGTCTGGAGCGAAAGGACCGAGATGGCCCATCGGATCAATGCGATGGAGCCAGAGGACTATATTCAGGTGCTGCGCCCACGGTTCGGAGACTTTCTGGGGCAGATCAAACTTGCTGGCGACCGGTTCACTTATCCGCTGAACCTGACCGTGGCGAACTCGTTTGTTGGAGACCGCCTGGTGCTGGTTGGTGATGCGGCGCACGGCATGCACCCAATCGCAGGCCAAGGGTTGAACGCAGGTTTGCGGGATGTGGCAGCCTTGGCCGAGGTGCTGACACTCGCCGGTCGGCGGGGTGAGGATATGGCCTCGCAACTGGTGCTGGAGCGGTATCAACAGTGGCGACGGTTCGACACGGCCACGCTGGCCTTGGCGACAGACACGTTCAACAGGCTGTTTTCCAACGACAACCCGCTTTTGCGGCTGGGACGGGACATTGGCATGGGGATCATTGGATCACTGCCGGGGCTCAGACGTGGCTTTGTACGCGAAGCCGCGGGTTTGACCGGAGACTTGCCAAAATTGATGCAAGGCCGGGCGATCTAAAACGCGATACAGCGTATTTGGATCTCGGGGGTTCTCCCGCCCGTCGATCAGGCATCAAAGATGCCCTCATCCCGTTGGGCCGGGCCTGGCTGCGCTCGGCGTTTGGTCTTGTGGTAAAACAGCTGCCCCAAGCGGGACCGCGCCGAGCGACAAGCGAGGCGCCCGGCCCAAGGCCGTTAGCGGTGCTGACAAAGTCAGGATCGCTCGGGTGCGGGAGCTCCCCGAGCAAAAAACACGGTCAGTCGAGTTCGCGGGCCTCGTCCTGCAACATGACCGGGATGCCGTTGCGGATCGGATAGGCAAGCCCTGCGGATTTCGAGATCAACTCTTGCCGCTCGGCATCATATTCCAAGGTTGTCTGGCTCATCGGGCAGACCAGCACTTCAAGCATGCGGCGGTCAAACGCCTGGTTCTGTTCACTCACTGTAGTGTTTCCTCGTTCCCATCTCCGCCTCGCAGGGCAAATTCGATCAATGTCACCAGTGTCTCGCGCCGCGTGGCCAAACAAGGTGCCTCAAGCAGCGCCTGCTTTTCTTCGGGGTCGAAATCCAGCAACATGGACAGGGAATTCACAAGCAATTCGTCATCCGCATCCTTGAGCGTTTCCCAATCTGTCGAAAGATCCCGCGCCGAAAAGAATCGGTGCAACAGGTCAAGAAACTCGGGCCGGTCAAAGCGTTCGTCAGCCTCGCTGCGCCCCAGATCGCGATCGAACCCGTTCCAGCACACCTGGCAGCGGCGATAGGGTGTGAATCCTTCGATCTCGCTCTTGACCCGAAACCGCGATACGCCGCTCAGCGTGATCATGTAGCGGCCGTCCTCTGTCTCGGAGAACTGCGTCACGCGACCGGCACAGCCGATCATGTGCAGCTTGTCCGAACTCGCAGGCGACGGGTTCGGTTGAACCATCCCGATCAGACGTTGCGGCGTCTTCAGCGCGTCGTTCAGCATCTGAAGATACCGCGGCTCAAAGATATGAAGTGGCAGCCGGGACCGGGGCAACAAGAGCGCCCCAGGCAGTGGAAACACCGCGATCGTGTCCGGCAAATCGGCGGATTGCATCATGTACCGATAGTAGCTCTGATTTTTTTTTAGGCAAATATCATCGAGCTGAGCTTGCGCCGCCCGTTCAAAACCACCGGATCATTGGGCTTGAGCGCATCAAAGATCGTGAAGAGCTGTGTCTTGGCTGCGCCATCGTCCCACTCGCGATCCCGACGGAAAAGCTCCAACAATTGCGCAACCGCCTCTTCGACGCTGCCATTTGCGTGCAGCGCCAGCGCCAGATCAAAACGGGCCTGGTGGTTGTCCGGCTCAGCCTCGACCGTGGCGCTCAGCTCGGCCACGGGGCCCGCATCCGCAGCCTGTTTGGCCAGTTCCAGCTGCGCGTGCGCTGCTTCCAGCTCGGGCGTATCCGAGATTTCGGCCGGGGCGCCATTCAGGATGGCCTCGGCCTGATCCAAATCATCCAGCGCGATATGCGCACGCACTAGGCCACCGTATGCGGCGGCGTGATTTGGGTCTTCGCCAAGGATGGCGGCAAAAGTCTGCGCCGCATCCACAGCGGCACCATTGCTCAGCATCTCTTCGGCGGCTTCGACCGCCTCGTCCAGCTGACCACCCGGCGATTGACCGCCTGCAGCCGCAATCACCCGGTCGATGAACGCCTTGATTTCGGACCCCGGCAGCGCGCCCTGGAACCCGTCAACGGGTTGGCCCTTGAAGAACGCATAGACCGTCGGGATCGACTGGATCTGCAGCTGACCCGCAATCATCTGCGCCTCGTCGACGTTGATCTTGACCATCTTGACCGCGCCTTTGGCGGCGGTCACGGCGTCCTCGAGCATGGGCCCAAGCGTCTTGCAAGGACCACACCAGGGGGCCCAGAAATCGACGATGACCGGCACCTCTTGCGAGGTTTCGACCACGTCAGCCATGAATGTGGCCTCAGAGCCATCTTTGATCAGATCCGCGGCGGGGGCGCCGCTTGCGCCGTTGAGAATGTCCATGGCGTGCCTCTTTGGGTTCAAACTTGGCCTTTATATGCAGCCCAATGCGCTGGAAACCAAGTGGGGACGCGCCTGTTTGCCGAAAAAACAGGCGGCGTCGCGGTTACAGATCAAAGGTTGCAAAGACCGGAGCATGATCGCTGGGTTTTTCCCAACCGCGCGCATCGCGCAAGACACGGCTGGAATGACCCGCGTTCGAGATGTCCCCCGTGGCCCAGATGTGATCCAGCCGCCGGCCCTTGTCGGCCGCGTCCCAGTCACGGGCGCGATAGGACCACCAAGAGTACAGGTTACCGTCAGGAATATCCTGCCGGGTTATGTCGACCCAACCACCTGCGTCCTGCGTCTCGGCCAGATGCTCAACCTCAATCGGAGTGTGGCTGACCACTTTGAGCAGTTTCTTGTGATCCCAAACGTCGTCCTCACGCGGGGCAATATTCAGGTCGCCCACCATGATCGACTTTTTCATCTGCTCCGATTTGAACCAGTCGCGCATGTCGGTGAGGTAGTCGAGCTTCTGACCGAACTTTTCGTTCTTTTCCCGATCCGGCACATCGCCGCCTGCCGGCACATAAAAGTTGTGAACCGTGACGCCATTTTCCAACGTGCCCGCGATATGGCGCGCATGGCCCAGGTCAGCGAAATCCTTGCTTCCGGCCTCGACCATCGGAATACGCGACAGGATGGCGACGCCGTTGTAGCCCTTTTGCCCGCGCGCAACCATGTGGGTGTAACCAAGTGCGGCAAACCCCTCCATCGGGATCTTGTCCACCGGGCTTTTGCACTCTTGCAGGCAGAGCACATCGGGCGCCTCTTCCTCGAGCAGTTTCAGCACGATCGGCTCGCGTAGACGCACCGAGTTTATGTTCCAAGTAGCCAGCGTGAAGGGCATGAGATTGTTTCCTTTGTCCCAATGGGCGCAAACTAACTCGGAGCGACACCAGGTACCATCGGAAATGACGCGCGATCGGGCTGTGTTTTTGAGACATCATAGAAGTGTCCGAAACCATAGAGTGCCGCTCAACAGCCCCGGTTGAACGCTAGATGTGCTGTGCGGCTTACCGAAACACGCGGTGACGTACAGGTAGAATGACGCGAAACAGGTCTTGTGTGGTTAAGTAGATGGATGCTTTGAAAAGAAGACTGCTACCGATATGGGTAGATAGATAACTACCCCCATAGCTACAATTTCCAAGGCATCTAGATGGTCTCCAAGTTTCGAGCATTGAAAATCGCTACCACATTGAGAACCGTAGATCTGCTCATTCGATACACTCCACTCTTTGCCCACAAAGACGCTCCGCCCAATGTTCTAAACCTTGCAGGCGGCGGCGATTTCACAACCGTTGGTGATGCAAACATCGCGGCGTTGGTTTCTCTGGCCGATCTGTCGGTTGGGGATGATACTCTTGAGATCGGATGCGGAATTGCGCGAAACGCGTACGCCTTACACCGAAAGTTCGGCGACAGTGTTACTTACGCGGGATTCGATGTCATGAAATATTGCATCAGCTGGGCCAACAAGCACTTCAGTGTCGACAAACCCAACTATTCCTTTCGTTATTCAAATCTGACCAATTCAATGTATAACCCTTCGGGAAAAGTCGCTCCGTCAGAGTACGTTTTTGAGTATCCTGATGCGTCTTTTGATCTGGTGTTCGCAACATCAGTTTTTACGCACATGCAAGAGCCTGACTTTTACCACTTTGTGAATGAAGCTCTGCGAGTCCTCAGGCCAGATGGTCGTTTCTACTTCACTGCGTTTCTATGGGACGAAGATGCAGAACGCGCGTCACAAAGCGGAGAAGCCGCTTTTTCCTTTATGCACCAAGCACATGACTCACGACTTGAAAACAGCGAGGTACCTGATGCAGCTGTCGCTCACTCACGCAGCAAGCTTTTGGCGCATCTCGATACTCAGGGGGTCCAACCTCCTTTGATTATGAACGGAGGTTGGAGGCGTAAGGTCAACAAGCAGTTTCAGGACTGCGTTCTGATACGAAAAGTACCGTAAATCATTTCGAAGTTCCTCTCTCTGGCCCAATATCAAACAAGATACCCGACGCCGCGATACGCGTATGAACCGAACAGCTAAGGTGAACGTACCGCCATAAGCCCGCCCAGACAGAATCCACGCTGGGAAGAAACCATAAGAAACAGTCTGGCGTGGTTTAATTCTTGCGCTCGGCCCGGACCTGCCGCATCGCACCGCCGTTGCCCGTGACGCGCAGGTTTTCGCCGTTCTCCAGCAACTCAACGTCAGCCTTTTCAAGCTCACCTTTCCAACCGTGCTTCGTGCGTTCAAGCGCTGCTGTTTCCGGACCATCGCTTGAGCGATCCCAAACCATTTCTGTACAATCGGCATTGACGGTGAAATCACCATAGATGCCAGCCTCGCTGAACGCATAGTCGCCCGAAGCCCACGGGCAAGCCGAAGCGGCGCCGGCAATCAGCATGGCGCCAATAAAGGACAAAGTCGAAAGTCGTTTCATGGGGGTATCCACTGTGTTGAAAATCAGATGCGTCAGAAGATAGCGCAGAATCTGTCGCCGTCACAGCTCCCCATGCGGACAAAAAAAGACCGGGCGCAAGGCCCGGCCCAGTCCAACAGGGAGGTACATGTCATAACCCGGACATGTGCGGGATAAGGTGACCCTAAAGATGCAGCAGCAATGCGGCTTTGATCTGGGTCAATGTCTTAGGCCACCAGACGGTAGCCGCCGGATTCCGTCACCAGCAGGCGCGCGTTCGACGGATCAGGCTCGATCTTTTGGCGCAGGCGATAGATGTGAGTTTCCAGGGTGTGAGTTGTAACACCCGCGTTGTAGCCCCAGACCTCGTGCAGCAGCACATCACGCGCCACCACGCCATCCGTCGACCGGTAGAGGAACTTGAGGATGTTCGTCTCTTTCTCGGTCAGGCGGATCTTGCGGTCGTCTTCGGTGATCAACATCTTCATCGCTGGCTTGAACGTATACGGCCCAAGCGTGAATACGGCATCCTCAGATTGCTCGTGCTGGCGCAGCTGTGCACGGATACGGGCCAGTAGCACCGGGAATTTGAACGGTTTGGTGACGTAGTCGTTGGCACCCGCATCCAGACCCAGGATGGTATCGGCATCGCCATCGTGACCCGTCAGCATCAGGATCGGGCTTTTGACACCCTGTTTGCGCATCAAGCGGCACAGCTCGCGCCCATCGGTGTCAGGCAGGCCAACGTCGAGGATCACCAGATCATACAGCGCCTCTTTGACGCGTTCCATGGCGCTTTGGCCATCGTTTGCCTCGAACACGTCGAAGTCTTCGGTCATCACGAGCTGCTCGCTCAGCGCTTCGCGCAGGTCTTCGTCGTCATCCACCAGCAGGATCTTTTTCAGCTGAGCCATCGTGGCGCCCTCCTAATTCCGTGTCCTACACTTGAGACCGATAAACGCATTCGACAAGATTTACTGCAATCGTCTCACGCCCTCGTGTCTATCGCAGGGTAATTGTTTCACATTCCTTACAATTGAGGATAGGAAGAGCCGCGAACGTTTTAGGGTAACCTCAATGAGTCTCGTCCCAAACATCACCGAACTTTTGGCGCGTGCGCGGTCCGATCTGCGCATGGGTGTTCCGGTGGTTCTGACCGACGACGCAGGCCTGAGCGTTCTGGCCTGTTCGGCGGAAACCCTGAATGCCGAGCGTTTGCAGGACCTGCGCGATCTGGCAAATGATCATCCCGTTGTGGCCGTCACCGTGCGCCGTGCCGAGACATTGAAAGCGCGCGCCTATGACGGAGATCTGGCCCGTATCGAGATTCCCGACTACGCGGACCTGAATTGGATTCAATCGATCGCCGACCCTTCGGACGACCTGAACACGCCGATGAAGGGGCCGCTCAAAACCGAACGGCAAGGCAGCGCCAGCTTGCACCGCATTGCCATTTCTCTGGCCAAGTCCGCCCGGCTGCTGCCTGCCGCAGTGGTTGCTCCGATCAAGGATGGCGCGGCTTTTGCGGGGGCTCACGGTCTTACGCTGATCGAACACGCACTGGCGGCGCCTCATCTGACGGAACGCAGCCCCCTTCACTCTATCTCGGCTGCTCGCCTGCCGATGGAGGTGTCCGAGGCTGGGCGTTTGCATGTCTTTCGCCCAGAAGACGGCGGAGAGGAGCACTACGCCGTTGAGATTGGCCGCCCAGATCGCGACAAACCGGTTCTGGCACGCCTGCATTCTGCCTGTTTCACAGGCGACATCATGGGCAGCTTGAAATGCGACTGTGGCCCGCAGCTGCGCGGAGCTTTGGCGCAGATGGGTGCTGAGGGCACAGGTGTTCTGCTCTACCTCAACCAAGAGGGACGCGGGATTGGCTTGGCGAACAAGATGCGCGCCTATTTCCTGCAAGATCAAGGATTTGACACTGTCGAAGCCAACCATCGCCTGGGGTTTGAGGACGATGAACGCGATTTCCGCCTCGGTTCGGACATCCTGAAGGAACTGGGGTTCAAGTCGGTTCGCCTGCTGACCAACAATCCCAACAAGATCGCGATGATGGAACGTACTGGCATCGCTGTGACCGAACGTGTCCCCCTGAAGGTGGGAGAAACCGCATTCAACCGCGACTATCTTGCAACCAAGGCGGCCAAGTCCGGTCATATGCTGTGACACCTGACGATTTGGTCCTGACGCCACGTGGTGTTCGGTTTCGTGGTCGGCTCTTCCCTTGTTCGATTGGCAAAGGCGGCATTTGTCGGGACAAACGCGAGGGCGACGGCGCCACTCCAGTCGGAGCGCATCGGATTGTGGGTATGCTCTATCGCCCCGACCGAATTGCGCGCCCTGTGCCTTGGGCCAACCCAATCGGCCCAGCTGATCTGTGGTCGGATGCCTCGGGCGAGCAGCACTATAACCTACAGGTTCGAATGCCCTATGCGCACAGCCATGAAAAGCTGCGCCGCGCTGATCCGCTTTATGATCTGGTGCTGATCACGGATTGGAACTGGCCCAATGCCACGCCCGGCAAGGGATCCGCCATTTTCATTCATCAGTGGCGCAGGCCGGGGTATCCGACCGAAGGGTGCATCGCCTTTCGCCGCGATCATCTGCACGAGATCGCGCGCACCGTTCAGCCCGGCACACGACTTATTGTGCCGGAGCTTTAACCCGCTCACCAAAGATCGCCGAGCCTACGCGTACATGGGTTGCCCCCAAAGCAATCGCCCGCTCAAAGTCGCTGCTCATGCCCATAGAAAGCCCCTCTAGCCCATTGCGGGCTGCTATCCTTGCCAAGAGTGCAAAGTGCAATGCAGGTTCTTCCTCGACCGGCGGGATACACATCAAACCTTTGATCGGCAGATCCAAAGCACGACATTCTGCAATGAAATCATCAGCTTCCAAAGGCAGGATGCCCGCTTTTTGAGGTTCTTCGCCGGTGTTGACCTGAATGAACAGATCCGGGCAATGACCCATCTCTTGCGCCAGTCTTGCCAGTGTCTTGGCCAGCTTGGGGCGGTCAACTGAGTGAATGGCGTGGCACAGCTCCATCGCTTGGCGTGCCTTGTTGGTTTGCAGCGGGCCGATCAGGTGCAGGTCGATGTCCGAAAACCGCTGCATGAAGTCGGGCCATTTGCCAGCGGCCTCTTGCACCCTGTTTTCACCAAAACAGCGATGCCCCTGTTCCAGCACGGCCTCAACACGTTCGTTAGGCTGCACCTTGGACACGGCAATGAGCTTTACAGAGTCTGCATCACGCCCGGCGTCTTGGGCGGCTTTGGCAATACGGGCAGAGATGTCTTGCAGCGACATGGATTTCCTCGATCAGCGTTTGGAGCCAGAGAAACACCATGTTGCAGCAAAAGAAAAGGGCAGGTCCGAAGACCTGCCCAAATTCGATACCGTCAAGCGGTGTACAGCTTAGAAGCTGAAGTACACACCAGCCTGGAAGGTGTCGTTGTCGTTCGACGCGCGGCGGTAGCCGGTTTCGAACGATGCGCCGCCACCCAGGTCGTACGAGTAGTGGATACCGTACGAGGTGCCTTCGCCGTTGTTCGAGCCTGCAACACCGTCACGGTTGTCGCCACGGCCGTTTGCAACGTCAGCAGCCGAAACTGCGTCTTCGTTGGTGACCCAGACCAGGATGTTCGACGCTGCGCCGATGTCGTAGTTGCCGTACAGGCCGACTTTGCCGATGCCGTCGTTGTCAGCATAGGCCAGGCGAACGCCCCAGTTACCACCGTCATACGAACCGGTGATGATGGCTTTCTTTTCCCACGCGAAGTCGGAGTCCTGGTACGAAGCAGCAACGTTGAAGTCGCCGAAGTTGTACGCCAGCATGATTGCCGAACGAGCAGCTGCGTTCGGTGCGCCGTTGCCAACACCCGGGTTAACGGTGCTGTTGTTACGCTTCGAGTACGAGATGTGACCGGTGAAGCCGCCAGCCGAGTACAGTGCTTCCACACCGTTCACACCGCCGCCACCCGACGAGTATGCATCCCAGTTGAAGTATTCGTTGTTGACGTTACCAACGTGCGAAACGAAGCCTGCACCGTCGATACCGGTACCTGCGGTACGGGTCTCAAGGTAGGTGCCGGGGGTGTTTTCGATCGCGCCGATGATGTTGCCGACGTTCAGGCGGAAGCCTTCGTAGGTCACACCAAAGCGAGCACCGTTTGCCTGGCGGGTTGCGCCAACAACGTTGTCACGGCTTTCAGCCTGGATACGGAAACGAGCGTCGAAGCCAACACCCGAGTCGGATTCTGCCGACATGTCGAACTGCAGACGCAGACGGCTGGTGATGGTGGTCTTGGAGATACCGTTGACGTTGCTGTCGTTGGCATCGTTGTAGTCCAAGCCGAAACGGCCGTAGCCGCTGATACGAACGTCTGCTGCTGCGACGCTTGCGGTAGCGATCAGCGCAGTCGTTGCGAAGAGAACTTTTTTCATCGTTTTTCCCTCGGTTTTCTATTCACATGCCCAAACCGGAGAATCCAGCGTGGGTATGGAGAGGGGTTTCGCTCTTTTACCCCCCTTGTTGCAAGGCTTGGGGTGCTGGTCCTCAGCAAAGTCGTCACGGATGGTGCAGCTTTGCCACAGTCCAAGCTGCTCACTGGCGAAATTCCGGCACCTCATGGCCAGATAACAGAATTTTGCGACGACCATAGACGTTCTGTACGTACGCGCGCGGCACTTAGACTCTTGCCCAGCTTGGCTGGCAACGGTAGGACATGCAGTAGAAAGTAGTGGTGGGATTGCCTGATGGTGCTGCAAAAGACGATTAAAGTGACTTTGCTCCTGGCTTTGTGTGCGGGAGTCGCAGCATGCGGCAACAGACGCGCAGCCACGACCAGCTCGGTCGGCCCGCTGGGACCCGATGATGCGATCACCACCAACCGGGAATCCGCTCCAACAAACTACGAAAGATCGTCGATCTGGGATGTTTTCGGCCCGAACAATAGCGAACAGACCGCTAACGTGAACCGTTATCTGTGGGCGGCATCGCTGGATGTGCTGAGCTTTTTGCCCGTGCAGTCGGTCGATCCCTTTACCGGTGTCATCGTGACTGGATACGGCACCCCGCCCGGCGGCGGACGCTCATACCGGGCAACCGTGCACATCAAGGATCCCGCTTTGGAAGCACGTTCCCTGAACGTTGCATTGCAAAGCAGGGGCGGCCCGGTCAGCGCTGGAACCACGCGCGCCGTCGAAGATGCGATTCTTTCGCGTGCACGCCAGCTACGTATTGCGGACGACAAACTCTAGAAACCCGCAGAAATACCATCTATCACGACGCCGGGTTCCTGCCCGGCGTTTTCATTTACCCAAGGACCGCATCTGATGTCGCGCTATTCCGCCAACGAAATCGAAGCCAAATGGCAAGAGGCCTGGGACAAGGCCGGGATCTTCACCGCCAAACGCAGCGCGGATAAACCCAAGTATTATGTGCTTGAGATGTTCCCCTACCCCTCGGGCCGCATCCACATGGGCCACGTGCGCAACTACACCATGGGTGACGTGATCGCGCGGCACAAACTGGCGACCGGGCACAACGTGCTGCACCCGATGGGTTGGGATGCCTTTGGGATGCCTGCTGAAAATGCTGCCATGGCCATTGGTGGTCACCCCAAGGATTGGACATACAGCAACATCGACGACATGCGCGGTCAGATGAAGCCTCTGGGCCTGTCCATCGACTGGTCCCGCGAATTCGCCACCTGCGACCCGGAATATTATGGCCAACAACAGGCGCTGTTCCTCGATATGCTGGACAAAGGTCTGGTCTATCGCAAGAACGCCGTTGTGAACTGGGACCCGGTCGACATGACCGTGCTGGCCAACGAACAGGTTGAAAACGGTCGCGGCTGGCGGTCGGGCGCCTTGGTGGAACGCCGCGAGTTAACCCAGTGGTTCTTCAAGATCTCGGATTATTCCGAAGAGCTGCTTTCGGCGCTCGATACCCTCGACAACTGGCCTGCCAAGGTCCGTTTGATGCAGGAGAACTGGATCGGCAAGTCGCGCGGCCTGCAGTTCGCATTCGAGCGCACAGATGGCGCCGAGCCGATCACCGTCTACACCACTCGCCCCGACACACTGCTTGGCGCGTCCTTTGTCGGCATCTCGCCCGATCATCCGACTTCGAAAGAAATGGAGAAGGACAATCCGGAACTGGCCGAGTTCCTGGCCGAGTGCCGCAAGGGCGGCACCACCGAAGAGGCGATCGAAACCGCTGAAAAGCTGGGCTATGACACTGGCATCCGCGTCAAACATCCGCTGGACCCGAATTGGGAACTGCCGGTCTGGATCGCGAACTTCATCCTTATGGACTATGGCACCGGGGCGATCTTTGCCTGCCCTGCGCATGATCAGCGCGACCTGGACTTCTGCCGGAAGTATGGCTTGCCGGTCGTGGACACCTTCTTTGCGATGGACGACGACACCCCCGTTGGCAACGTCGCCTTTGTGCCGCCGAAAACCGAAAAAGTCCGTTGGGTGAACCACTTCGCCGGGTTGACCGAGGCAACAGGTGACGAGGCGATCAACGCCACTGTCGACTTTGCCGAAAACGCGGGCTGGGGCGAAGGGGTCACCAAATACCGTTTGCGCGATTGGGGTTTGAGCCGCCAGCGCTATTGGGGTTGCCCGATTCCCGTGGTGCATTGCGAAAAATGCGGCACCGTTCCGGAGAAAAAGGAAAACCTGCCGGTTCAGCTGCCCTATGATGACGGCAACGGCAAACCCATCGATTTTTCGATCCCCGGCAACCCGCTGGATCGTCACCCGAGCTGGCGCGACACGCCCTGCCCGTCCTGTGGAGCGCCCGCCAAGCGCGAAACCGACACGATGGACACGTTCGTCGATTCGTCGTGGTATTTCGCCCGCTTCACCGCGCCACGTGCCGAAACACCGACCGATCTGGCCGAGGCTGAATACTGGATGAATGTCGATCAATACATCGGCGGCATTGAGCACGCGATCTTGCACCTGCTCTATTCCCGTTTCTTCGCCCGTGCGATGAACATCACCGGCCACCTGCCCGAAAAGGCGATCGAGCCGTTTGATGCGCTGTTCACCCAAGGCATGGTCACGCATGAGATTTATCAGACCCGCGACGCCAACGGCCGCCCGGTTTATCACCTGCCCGAGGATGTGACCGACGGCAAACTGGCCGACGGCACCGAGGTCGAGATTATCCCTTCGGCCAAGATGTCGAAGTCAAAGAAAAACGTGGTCGACCCCGTCAGCATCATTTCGGCTTTTGGTGCAGATACTGCCCGCTGGTTCGTCCTGTCCGATTCGCCGCCCGAACGCGACGTGGAATGGACCGCATCGGGTGCCGAAGCCGCACACAAGCACCTGAGCCGGGTTTATCGCGTCGCTGCGGAAATCGCGGCATCGGACGCACCTGCAAATGATCAGGACGAGGCCCTGCTGCGCGAGATGCACAAGGCGATCCACGACGTCTCTGGCGGGGTTGAGAGCTTTGGCTTCAACGCCTCGATCGCCAAGCTTTATGCCTTTACCAACGTTCTCGCCAAATCCAAGGCAGGCAGCGACGCCAAACGCCAAGCCGCCAAGACTCTGGCGCAGTTGATGTCACCAATGACCCCGCACCTGTCTGAAGAGCTTTGGCAGCTTCTGGGTGGCGAAGGCCTGGTGGCCACCGCGCCTTGGCCTGTCGCGGACGAGGCGATGCTGGTCGATGACACCATCACCCTTCCGATCCAGATCAACGGCAAGCGCCGCGCGGAAATCAGCGTGCCTGCCGATATGGATAAGGCAGAGGTTGAAAAAATCGCGATGGCAACCGAAGCTGTGCAAAAGGCGCTGGATGGGTCCGCGCCCAAGAAAGTGATCGTTGTACCGGGCCGGATCGTGAATGTCGTGGTTTAACCGAAAATTCCTGCTGATGATCCCGCTGGCCCTTTCGGCTTGCGGGTTCCAGCCGGTTTACGGCACAGGCGGCACAGGCTCTGCCTTGCGAGGTAACGTCGAAGTGTCGGCGCCTGATGACGTCGAAAGCTATTGGTTGGTGGAAAACCTCGAAGAGCGTTTGGGCCGCAGCGCCTCCTCTGCTTCGGACTATGAGTTGGTGGTAAGTGTTTCTACCGCTGAACAGGGTCAAGCGATCACCGCGTCCAACGAAATCACCCGCTATTCGATTATTGGCTCTGCCGACTACACGTTGACGAACAAAGCCACGGGGCAAATCGTGGCTTCGGGTGAGGTCGACAACTTCACCGGTTATTCCGCCACCGGCTCGACCGTGGAAACACTGGCCAGTGAGCGGGACGCGCGTCACCGGCTGATGACCATCCTTGCGGATCAGATCACCACACAGCTGTATTCCACTGCGGACTTGCCCACATGAAGCTAAGCCCGCGTGAGGCAGAGGGGTATTTCGCCAAGCCTGATGCGGGCAAGACCGGCCTGCTGATTTATGGCGCGGATGCGATGCGCGTGGCCCTCAAGCGTCAACAGGTGATCGCTGCGCTGCTTGGCCCCGGCGCCGAAGAAGAAATGCGTTTGACCCGCATGCCGGGCGCAGAGCTGCGCAAGGATCCTGCGCAATTGGTCGATGCGATCAAAGCCGTCGGCTTTTTCCCAGGCCCACGCGTGGCCTTTGTCGAGGATTGTCCCGAAGCCTCTCACCCCGCCATTCTGGCCGCGCTAGAGGATTGGGAACCGGGCGACGCCCAGATCGTGATCACCGCCGGGCAGCTCAAACCCACGTCCAAGATCCGCAAGGCGTTCGAAGCGCATTCAAACGCCTATGCAATCGGCATCTATGACGAGCCTCCCTCGCGCGCCGAAATCGAGCGCACCTTAGGCGAGGCAGGCATTCGCAGTGTCCCCCCTGATTCCATGGCCGCCCTTACCGATCTGGCCAACGATCTGGGACCGGGCGACTTTGCCCAAACCATCGAGAAACTGGCGCTGTATAAGCGTGGGGACAGCGGCGAATTGAGCCTCGACGATATCGAGGCCTGTGCCCCACGCTCGACCGAGGCAGCGCTGGATGATGTGTTGAACGTCGTCGCCGAAGGGCGCGCGGGCGAGATCGGACCACTGATCCGCCGCTTGCAATCACAGGGCACCAATGCGGTCAGCCTCTGCATCGGCGCCACCCGTCATTTCCGCATGCTTTATACCTGCGCATCGGCCCCTGGTGGCCCGTCCGAAGGCGTCAGCCGCCTTCGTCCGCCCGTCTATGGCAAGCGCCGCGACCGGGTGTTGCGACAGGCGCAAGGTTGGGGCGCGTACAAGCTGGAAACCGCGTTGACCGTTCTGACGGACACCGATCTTGCCCTGCGTTCAGCGGGACAAACCGCTCCGGCCATGGCCCTTGTGGAACGCGCGATGATCCGTCTGGCGATGCTGTCACGTTCACGCTGAGGTCATGTGACGAGGCGTAGGTCTTGATTTGCTGGTGCCCACCCGCACATTTGCACACAAACGGATCAACAGGGAATTTTCAGCATGTACAAAGTCTATGGTCGCCTTCAAAGCCGCGCCTCGCGGGTTCTGTGGCTGCTCGAAGAGCTCGGGCAAGAGTATGAATTCATCGACGTTGGCCCACATGACCCGCAAGTGACCGCGCTGAACTCAACCGGCAAGATCCCGGTTCTGGTCGATGGCGATCACGTGATTTCGGACAGTTCGGCGATCATGACTTATCTGGCCGACAAGCACGGCGCGTTTACCTATCCGGCTGGCACGCCCGAACGCGCGCAACAGGACTCGCTGTTTCACGCGCTGGTCGACGAATTCGACGCGCTGCTTTGGACCGCCACGCGGCACATGGGCGTCCTGCCCGAAGACAAACGGGTTCCGGCGATCTATGAGAGCTTGAAGTGGGAATTCGAAAACTCCGTGGATCGTCTGAGCAAGCGGTTCCAGGGGCCATTCTTGCAGGGTGACAAGATCACGATCGCCGACATCCTGTGTGCCCATTGCATGAGTTGGGCCCGTGGGATTGATTTTCCGGTGAACGCCGACAATCTGCGCGCTTACGGCAAAGAGATGCGCAGCCGCGAGGCAGCGCAGCGCATGGGCGCTTTGGCCAAGAAAGCCTAAGGCCACGACTGGAAGCAGCGGCCCGGGCGGATCCGATTTTGCCACCACCGTCAGCGTTCGGTGGTGCCGCGCCGCGTGTCAACGCGGCGCCCGGCCCAACGGGAGGAGATGCCCCGCATGGGGCATTGACGACGGGCGGGAGCACTTCTGAGTCAGGTCACATATTGCGCTGCAGCGCGTCCGGCCCACCGCCCAGTGGCCAGACAAGCCGTCAGCAGATACCCCCCTGTCGGCGCTTCCCAATCCAACATCTCCCCGGCGCAGAACACGCCTGGCAGTTGTTTCAGCATCAGATCCGCATCCAGTTCCGCTTGCGGCACGCCACCCGCTGTCGAGATCGCCTCGTCCATCGGACGCAACCCTGCATGTTCGACTGGCAGTGCCTTGATCACCCCCGCCAAGGCCACGGGATCAGTCGGCAAAGGCCGCCCGAATTCCATCAAAACCGCGGTACGCACCGGACCCAGCTTCAAGACTTTCCTCAGATAGTTCGACAAGCTCGACTTGCCACGCGCGCGTGACAAGCGTTTTGCCACATCAGCGGCGCTTACATCCGGCATCAAATCGATGCGCAACGCTGCGCCGTCGCGCACCGTCTTGCAAACCGCATAGATGCCACCGCCTTCCAGCCCGCGCGCGGAAATCACCGCCTCGCCGCGTGTCATCAAATCCCCTACAGACCAAGCCACGCCTTTGATTGGTTGCCCAAACAAGTCCCGCATATGCTCTGACCAGTTCACCAGTAGCCCCGCGTTGGCGGGCTTGAACGGCGCTAGCGACACACCGCGATCTGCCAGAACCTCTGCCCAGCCCCCATCCGCACCGAGCCGAGCCCAACTGGCCCCGCCCAAGGCCAGGACCATCACATCGGCCTTTAGCGTCACTTGTCCCTGCTCTGTAGAAAACACAGGCTGGCTTTCTTGCCAGCCGGTCCAACGATACCGGGTCCGGACCTCTACCCCTAACGACTCCAACCGGGTCAACCATGCCCGCAACAACGGCGACGCTTTCATGACGGTCGGAAATACCCGCCCGGACGAGCCGACAAACAGCTCCTGTCCCAGCTCTTGCGCCCAATCCTGCACGGCCTTGGCGTCAAACTCGGCAATCATCGGCCGCAACCAATCAGCGGCCTCGCCGTAGGCCGCGATCAAAGTCTCGAACGGCTCATCCTTGGTCAAGTTCAGCCCGGATTTCCCTGCCATCAGAAACTTGCGTGCCACCGAAGGCTTGGCCTCGGTCACGATCACCGAAAGCCCGGCCTGTGCCAGTTCCTGAGCCGCCATCAGCCCGGCTGGCCCCGCCCCTATGACAACCGCGCGCCTCACCGCGACCGGGTCTCGATGCTGCCCGAAAGCTCGACCACGCGTTGCGGGTAGGGGATCGTAATCTCATGCGCCTTCAGCGCATTCCAGATCAGGAACAAAACGTCGGACGAGAACTTGTTGGCCCCGTCATCGATACCTTCGACCCAGAACTCGACCGCAAAATCAACGCCACTGTCGCCGAACCCGCGGAGCTCGCAATCAGGTGGGAAAGGCTCGGACAGAACGCGCGGGTGTTTGGCCACGGCCGCCTCGATGATGTCGGGCACCTTGTTGATGTCGGTGTCATAGCTCACCGAAAACGGCGCCTCATACCGGTTGGCCGAGCCACTGTCCGAGAAGTTGACGACGCGAGTGGTGATGAAATCCTCGTTCGGGACAACGATCCAACGCCCGTCGAATGTCTCGAGGATCGCGGCGCGCGCGCCCATCTTGACGATTGTGCCCGCCTCACCACCGTCGAGTTCAACATAGTCCCCCACAGTGGCTTGACCTTCGAGCAGCAGGATCAGGCCCGAAATGAAGTTCGACGCGATCTTTTGCAGGCCAAAGCCCAGACCAACACCGATGGCACCCCCCAGAACCGCAAGGGAGGTCAGGTTGATGCCCATGATGTTCATCACCAGCAGGAAGGCGACGCCGAATATTCCGATCTCGATGGCCTTGGCAGTCAACTCGCGCATGGCCGGGCGCATGTCGTCCTGCCGTTTCAAGAACTGCGCAGACTGATCATTGGACCAGCGCCCCATCCAGAAGATCGCACCACCTACAACGATGAACCGCAACGCAAAAAGCAGCGAAAACGACAGGTTGCCCAGCGGCACAATCGTCTCGTCCAGCTTGACCATCGCCGGTTCCAGCAGCCCAAGCGCATAGAGCGCTGCCACGGGAATAAGGATGTAACGCCCCAGCAGCTTCATCATCGGGTCGGTGATGATCTCGCGCACCAGTATGCGCACGGCAAGGAACAGGAACACGCGTTTGCCAAAGGCGATCACCGCTCCAGAGCCAAAGAGCGAGCGCGTCACGCTTTCGCCGATGCCGGTAAACGCATAGGCCATGAGTGGCAGCAACAGCGGCACAAAGATCAGAACGAACCGCCGGACCTTGGCCAGAGGGTTGTCCAAATCTTCAGGCGGGGTCAGCAGCCGCGTCAGGGGCGCGCGCAGCTTGCGGGCCACGACCAAGGCCAACAGATAGGCCACCACCAGCAGCGCAAACTGTGACCAGGCGGCAGGGCTGACCAGCCAACTCAGGGCAATGTCCCAAAGCCTTTGCCCCTCTTCCAGCACCTGATTTTGCAGATCGGATCCAAATTCCATAAACGCCCCCGGTTGATCCTTTTGCAAAGTGGTGCATCCTCTTACCGATGCCGAACAAGGAAAAAAACCCTGACACCTTCCCCGCAGACGTGCCGGTGTGCCCTTTATGTGATCGGCCGATCCCCGATGGGGACGGCAGCCTGCACCATCTGATCCCCAAGCTCAAAGGTGGCAAGGGCGGCCCGACTGTGCTGCTGCATCAGATCTGCCACAAAGAGGTTCACGCCACGTTGACCGAAGCGGAACTGGCACGCTCCTATGCCACGGTCGAGGCATTGCGGGCGCATCCCAGGCTGGAAAAATTCCTGAACTGGGTGCGTAAACGTCCACCCGGCTTTCGATCCAAAGTTCCGGGGAGGCGCCGCAAAAGGTGATGTCCGTTACGAGTAACGATCCGTTTGGCCGCCAATCTCAATCCCAAGAAAATCGGGAACGGGGGCGAAAACTGCGTCAGCAATGTGCTGAAACTCAAGCGTTGTATAGGGCCGTTTCCACAGCCATTCACGGTTTTCGACCGCCCATAGATCTGGGTTTGGGGGATGATCGCTGGTGAATGCATAGAAATGCAGGTCGAACCCATAAGGCTCAACATCCTGCACGGACAACAGGCGCATCCCCAGATCGCGGCACCGCTGATCCTCGGCCCTAATGTTGCCCGTTCTCAGAGTGATTTGCCCGATGCACGCCTGCGCAAACGGAGCTTTGGCGTCGCCTGCATCATCAGGTCGGTTGCCTTCAAAATCATGCTGCAACAGCTCGATCACAAACCCTTCGGGATCGGACAGATGGGCCATGTAGCCAATGTCCAGAAACTGGCGCGGGTCTGACACCTCGACCCCGGCGGCGCGTAGGGCGTCAACTGCCAGATCGACATTCGGCAAGGTGATCCCGATCTTCCAGTACCGCTGCCCGCGATCGCGGGTATATCCGCCGCCACCCGGGACCAACACCAAATCCGCATTCGCACCAACATAGCCAATGCGCCACGCATCACCGTCGGCACACGCCTGCATTCCAAGGGTGTCCCGATAAAATGCCGCCAGTCCCTTGGGATCGACGACACGCAGGCGCAGAGCGTTCAGGCTCATCGGCACATCTCGGCAATGCCGGTGGCAATCTCGGGCTTGGCCGCAACGACGTCTGCCGTCAGGTCGCGCGCCGTGGACATGAGCGCATCAGGTTCGACCACCCGGTCCACCAAGCCATAGGCATAGGCCTCGTCCGCCGTGATCTTTTGCCCCGCCATCAGGATCATCTTGGTCCGCGCAGGGCCGATCAAGGCCTTCATGCGCACCGGGTCAGAAGCTTGCGGTAGAAACCCCAGCTTCATCACGGGATAAAAAAACTTGGCGCTTGGCACCGCGATCCGCAAATCGCAGGCCAACGCCATGCCGTTTGCCCCACCTGCCAACGTGCCGTTCAAGGCCGCAATCGTGAGGCACGGCAACGCGGCAATGGCGCCCGACAACCGCTCCCACACGTCCGAGGTCGCAAGGCCAGCGCGCGCCTCATCAAGGTCGGCGCCGGCGCTGAACACCTTGCCCCGTCCAGTCAGGATCAACGCCTTGGTCTCAGTCGCGGCCCTAGCAATTTCAACCAGCTCTTCGAGCATGGCTTCGGTCAGGGAATTGGCCTTGTCGGGGCGGTTGATGGTTGCGATCCACAGCCCGCCGTCTTTTTCCAGTTCGATCATGTCAGGCCGACTCGCGCCCGGATGCCTTCGTCGCGGAGCGAGATTTCAGTGCCCACAAATTCGTCTGCGTCCGCCGAACACATCCACAACAGAGCACGGGCTGGCCAATCGGCGGGAACGTGGACCTCCCAATCCAGCTGGCTGACCGGGTTGATACCGCTGGCCTTGATCTCGCGCTGCATCTGGGTTGCGACGGTCCCGGGCGACAGGCCCATGGCACGGATGCCGTTTTCACGCTCTTCCTTGTCCAGACAGGCGGTCAGCATCGCAGCCCCCGCCTTGGACGAGCAATAGTGGCTCCAGGCCTCGACCGGGCCATGGGCCGCGCCCGAGCTGATGGTGATGATGGTGCCGCCACCTGCGCCCTTCATGACAGACAGAGCAGCATGCATGCCGTAATAAACACCCTTGAGATTGATATCGATGACCTGACCCCAGCCCGCGGGATCGCTGTCAGACATCCGCGCGATGGGTTCTATCACACCCGCGTTCCCGATCAGAACATCCAGTCCGCCAAATCGATCAACAGCGGTTTGAATGGCGCCCTTTACCTGATCGTAATCACTGACATCACAAGGCACCGCTACTGCCTGATCCCCGATTTCCTGAGCCAGAGCAGTGATTTGCTCGCTCCCCCGTGCGACCAGCACCACATTTGCGCCTGCGGCGGCGAAAATCCGCCCAGCTTCGGCGCCGATCCCACGGCTGGCCCCCGTGATAAGAACCGTTTTGCCCTGCATATCCATGTCCCTGTCCCCTTTGATGCCATATCCGGGGCAAGTGGTACCGAGCCAAGGGGACAGCGTCCAGCCCCTCCCCCCTTGACGACCGCTGTCTAAGGGCCGACGATAACGGCAAATTTTGATAGAGAAGGGTTCTATTATGTCTGTTTTCTTCCGGCGCACATGCGGCGCGGCCATTGCCTATGCGGTTGCGTCCCAAGGTGCATGGGCCGATCTGACAGCAAATGATGTCTGGGCGGACTGGCAAGCGTATATGGGTGGAATGGGCTATTCCATCTCGGGTGGGGAAAGCACGTCGGGCAATGTCACCACCGTTTCGGATTTGACCATGTCGATGACCGTCCCGGATGCCGAGGCGAGTTTTGAAATGATCATGCCCGAGGTCACCTTCACCGAAAACGGTGACGGCACCGTCGCAATCGGCATGCCTGACCAATTCCCGATTACCGTGAACATCGCTGCCGAAGGCGAAGATCCGGTCAAACTGGTTCTGGATTACGCGCTGACCAACATGGCGATGGTCGTGTCGGGAACTCCGGCAGACATGACCTATACATATTCGGCCGACAAGAATTCAGTGACGCTGGCCTCGATCGAGGCCGAAGGCGAAACCATCCCCGAAGGCGCGCTGAACGTCAGCGTTGTTCTGGATGCACTGGCGGGTACATCGCAGATGAAAATCGGCGACACCATGCGCGACATCGCGCAGAACATGACCGCAGGCAACATCACCTATGACATCGCCTTTGATGACCCGGAATCGGATGATGCCGGCAAGTTCTCGGGCGCGGTGGCCGGTGTCAGCTATACCGGTGCGGGTTCTATTCCTAATGAAATCAACGCGGCGGATTACGGTGCGTTCCTGAACTCGGGCTTCAAGTTTGATGGCGGGTTTAGCTACAAATCCGGCAACGGCGCGATGCAAGGCACAGGTGACGGCGAAGAATTCGCGATGAGTTCAAAATCCACCGGCGGCGATTTCCGTTTTGCGATGGACAGCAGCCACCTGCTTTATGATCTGAGCCAGAGCGGTTCCGAAATCTCTGTCACGGTGTCGGAACTGCCGTTCCCGATCGACCTGAAAATGGCCAAGTCGGGTTTCAAACTGGACATGCCGATCCAGGCCGGTGATGCACCACAGCCGTTTGCCTTTGGCATGAACCTGACCGATTTCACCATGTCCGACATGATCTGGGGCATGTTTGATCCGGCAGGCGCCCTGCCCCGTGATCCGGCTACCGTGGCGTTGGACACCACTGGCACCGCCAAGGTCCTGGTTGACTTCCTTGATCCGACCGTGGCCGAAACCCTGGAAAGAACCGGCGCTGCTCCCGGTGAGTTGAACTCGCTCAAGATCAACCAACTGTTGGTTTCGCTGGTTGGGGCCAAGCTGATGGGCACTGGCGATTTTGAGTTCGACAACTCGAACCTCGAAGCCTTTGATGGCATGCCTGCCCCGTCCGGTGTCGCCAATCTGGAAATCAGCGGCGCCAACGCGCTGATCGACAAGCTGATCGCCATGGGTTTTGTCTCGGACCAGGACGCCATGGGCGCGCGGATGATGATGGGCCTGCTGGCTGTACCGGGCGACGCGCCTGACACGCTGAAGTCGACGATCGAGATCAACAAGCAGGGTCACATCGTCGCCAACGGCCAGCGGATCAAGTAACCTGACCTTCAAGATACGAACGGGGCTGCCACAGGGCGGCCCTTTTCTTTTTGCCGCTTCTTTTTGCCCGGGGCTTGCAGGGGTCTGCCTGCAAGGCTAGGTCCAAAGGGTAGCCAGAAAAACACGACGAGAGGCCTGATGTCGCAGACACCCGAAGAGCTGAGCCACGCCCTGATTGATGCTGCCCGCAAGGCCGGAGCCGAAGCGGCAGATGCCATCGTGATCCGGGGTACTTCTGTCTCTGTCGACGTGCGAAACGGCGCTTTGGAAATGGCCGAACGCTCTGAGGGCAGCGATCTGGGGTTGCGGGTGTTTTTGGGGCAGCGACAGGCGATCGTCTCCAGCTCAGACGCGCGCCCTGAAACCATGCAAGCGATGGCTGAACGCGCCATGGCCATGGCGAAAGAGGCGCCCGAAGATCCCTATGCCGGTCTCGCCGATCCGGCCCAGTTGGCGCAGGATTGGGACTTTGACGCGCTGGAATTGTTCGATCCAACACCCGAGCCTACTCCGGAGGCGCTGAAACAGGATGCATTGGCAGCCGAAGCAGCGGCAGTAGCGGTCGAGGGCGTCACCCAGGTGTCAGACGCCGGGGCTGGATACGGCGAACACCGCGTTCACATGGCGGCAACCAACGGGTTTTCCGGTGGCTATGCCCGCACTGGGCGGTCGGTGTCTTGCGTTGCAATCAGCGGAACCGGCACTGGGATGGAGCGGGACTATGACGGCGACAGCCGCTGTTTTCAGGGGGACCTGCGCGACCCGTCCGAGATCGGCCGCACCGCAGGCGAACGCGCAGTGCAACTGGTGGGCGCCCGCAAACCGGAAACCGGCACTTACCCGGTGCTCTTTGACGAACGCATATCCTCGTCGTTGATCGGGCATCTGATGGCCGCAAGCAACGGTGCCGCAATTGCGCGCGGCTCCTCCTGGCTCAAGGATGCGATGGGGCAGCAGGTATTGCCCGAGCATCTGTCCGTGGTCGAAGACCCGCACCGTGCCCGCGTGGCCGGATCGCGCCCTTTTGACGCCGAGGGACTGCCCACGCAGCGACGCGCGATTGTCGAAAACGGCGTTTTGACCGGTTGGACACTTGATCTGTCCAGCGCGCGCAAGTTGGGCATGGCCTCCACCGCCAATGCGGCGCGTGGGGTGTCCGCGCCGCCGTCCCCCAGCAACTGGAACCTGGCGTTGACCCAGGGCGAGCAAAGCCGCGAGGATCTGTTGCGCGATATGGGTACCGGCCTGCTGGTGACCTCGATGATCGGTTCAACCATCAACCCGAATACTGGCGATTATTCGCGTGGGGCGTCGGGGTTTTGGGTGGAAAACGGTGAGATCACCCATCCGGTCAACGAATGCACCATCGCAGGCAACCTGCGCGACATGCTGATGCGGATCATTCCGGCCAATGACGCGCGCACTTATCTGTCGCGTGTCGTACCCTCGCTCTTGATCGAAGGGATGACGCTTGCCGGAAACTGACCTATCGCTGTTGATCGACGCCGCACTGCAAGCGGGCGACATTGCCACCCGCTATTCCGGGAAAGAGGCCAAACGCTGGGAAAAACCTGACGGTGCAGGCCCCGTGACCGAGGCGGATCTGGCGGTCAACGAGATGCTCGAGGCAACGCTCCCTGCAGCCCGCCCGGAATATGGCTGGTTGTCGGAAGAGACCGAGGACAGCGCAGACCGCCTGGATCGCTCTCATGTGTTTGTCATCGATCCGATTGATGGCACCCGCAGTTTTGCCCAAGGATCACGCACCTGGGCCCATTCACTTGCAGTCTGTGTGGAGGGCATCGCCACCGCCGCAGTTGTATACCTGCCTCAGCGGGACATGCTGTTTGCCGCAGCAGCCGGAGAGGGGGCCACGCTCAACGGAGAACCGATTTCGGTGGCTGACATTGGCTCTCTCGCCGACGCCGAAGTTCTGGCTGCCAAACCCAACTTGAACAGCACGCATTGGCGCGAAGGCAATGTGCCCGATTTTGGTCGTGCCTATCGACCTTCGCTGGCCTATCGCATGGCCCTGGTTGCGCAGGGTCGGTTCAATGGAATGCTGACGCTGCGCCCCAGTTGGGAATGGGACATTGCCGCCGGGGATCTGATCATCCGCGAGGCTGGTGGCCTGTGCACCGACCGCTTTGGTACACCCTTGCGGTTCAACAACCCCCAACCGAAGTTGAGCGGCGTGGTTGCAGGCGGCAAGCAGCTGCATACACAGATCAGCGCCGCATTGGACCCGGACAGCGCGGGCATTCCAGGGCATTGAGGACTGGTTCGGCAACAGTTGACCAAATCTGCGAAACTCGTAGGTTGCCGACAACTTCCGCCCTTTTGCCCCAAGGATGAGTTTAATGGCCCGCTTCGTGCCCTCCTGTGTCTCTGCTTTGCGCCCCACTGTGCCCCATCGGGTGGGTTGACCGATGGCGCGATCGCTCAGCCTGACCGCATACCGCGCGCTGTCCTGGGGCGGCCAGCACACACATGGCGATATGCATGCGGCGCGCCCCGATGGGCAATTGGTTTGGTTCCATGCAACAACGCCGGAACGTCTGTCCGCGCTGCAGGATCTAAGTGGCCGATTGCTGCAGCAAAGACCCGAATTGAACGTGCTGTTCACCCGCCCGCCTGCATCCGAAACGCGACGTTGGCCCCGCCACTTGCTAGGGGCAATCGAATTGCCACAAGACCACCCGGCCGCTACGCGCGATTTCATGCGGCATTGGCACCCCGACGTTTGCATCTGGACGGGTGGATCCTTGCAGCCGAACCTGATCGGCCAGGCATCAGAGCAGCAGATCCCGATGATCCTATTGGGCGCGGTTGAAAACGAACTTCACCTGCGCCGTCATCGATGGCTGCCCGACCTGCTCCGTACCACGTTGGACTGCTTTGACATGATCCTTGCCGACAGTGAGGCCTCGGCCCGCTACGTCCGTCGCTCGGGCATCAGTTCGGGTAAGGTATCGGTATCTTCGGCGCTGCAAGTCAGCCCCAACCCGCGCCCCTGGCCCGAAGAAGAGCTGGTCGAAACCAATCAGGCCCTGGCCGGTCGTCCCGTCTGGCTGTCAGCCTGGTCTCAAGACAGCGAGTTCATTTCGATCCTGATCGCACATCGGCATGCGCTGCGATTTCTTCACCGGTTGCTGCTGGTTCTGCATGTCGCCGATCCCGCTGAAGCCGACCCTTTGAAAGCGCGGCTCAAAGCGATGGATCTACGCTGCGCCGATTGGGATGCAGGCGACGAAATCGAAGACAGCACCCAGGTGGTCCTGAGCACTGTCGCCGAAGATCTGGAGTTGTGGTACCGTGTGGCCCCCGTGACGTTCCTCGGCAGCTCCTTGGAACCTGGCGCAGGTGGTCAGAACCCGCTGACCGCCGTTTCCTTGGGCTCGGCGGTTCTCTATGGGTCTCACGTGCAGGGCCACATTGACACCTATGCGCGGCTGGCCGCGGCAGGTGCTGCGCGCGCGGTGCGAAACGCAGATGCTCTGGGTGCGGGTGTGGTGCAGCTTCTGGCCCCGGATCAAGCCGCTTCTGTGGCTTTGGCCGGGTGGCAAGTGGTGACCGAAGGGGCCCATTTGACGGATCAGCTGATTGACCTGATACAGAACAAACTGGACAAGCAGGATCAATAACATGAGACCGCCCAATTTCTGGAACACAGCCCCCGACCAATTGGACTGGCGGGCACAGCTGCTTCGCCCCTTGGGTGCGCTCTATGCAGGGGCAACCGCGCGACGTGTGGCCAAGGGCGTTCCACAAGATCCCGGCGTTCCAGTCATCTGCGTCGGCAACCTGAACGCGGGTGGCACGGGCAAGACGCCCACGGCGATTTGGGTGCTCGAACAATTGCGCAATGCGGGACATGAACCGCATGTGGTGACCCGGGGCTATGGTGGCTCTCTTGAAGGGCCGGTTCGGGTTGAACCCGGCAAGCACCGCGCGGATCAGGTAGGCGACGAGCCATTGCTGCTGGCCGCCTTTGCCGAGGTTTGGGTTGCCAAGGATCGCTTCGCGGGAGCCAAAGCTGCGGCCGAATTTGGGGCAACGGTGATTGTGCTGGATGATGGGTTTCAGAACCCCGGCGTAAAAAAAGACCTTTCGATCATCGTGGTGGATGCAGCCCAGGGATTCGGGAACGGGCTCTGCCTGCCGGCAGGCCCCTTGCGCGAACCGGTAGAGGCCGGGTTGGCCCGCGCGGATGTGGTTTTGTCGCTTGGCGATGCCGAAGCCCAAGAGACATACGCCAACATGTGGGGACATTCGCTCCCCTTGCCCCATGTAACCGGCGAGGTTTGCCCGCTGCAAACCGGGATGGATTGGGCAGACACCCCAGTGCTTGCTTTTGCGGGTATTGGCAATCCTGCAAAGTTCTTTCGTACACTGCGGGATCAAGGCGCCGACCTGCGCAGAGCAGAACCCTTGGATGATCATCAGCCCCTGACACAGGCCCTGATGACACGGCTTGAGGGTGAAGCGAAGCTGTTGGGCGCACAGATGGTCACCACTGAAAAAGATGCGGTACGCCTGCCACCTGCCTTTCGTAGCAAGGTTATCACCTTGCCGGTCAGGTTGCAGCTCGCGGAAGACAATCGGCTCACCGAGCTGATGTTGAATGCAGCGCCCGCACCGTAAGAAAGAACTCACAAGCCCTCCCGCCCGTCGTCGATGCCCCTTGCGGGACACCTCCTCCCGTTGGGCCGGGCCTCGCTGCGCTCAGCGGTTGGGGTTTGATTGCAACCGACTTAGTTTAGGTTCCAATGGCGCTTTTGGTGGCTCGCTTTTGCTGCAAACATCCGCCACAAGCGCTACCGCGCCGGGCAACGCCCGGCGCCACGCCCAAGGCCGTTAGAGCGGCTGACGCAGTCAGGCTCTCTCGGGCGCGGGAGCACCCCCGGCCTACCAAATGGATGCCGCTCTAGTTGTCCTCGCCCAGTTTTGGCGCTGGACGATGTAGTGCCAGCGCGGCGTCCGAGAAGCGGAATGGGGCACGGACACCTGGAACGCCGTCCAACTCGATCTGCATCCCACGTGCCACGATCTGGGGATCCGCCATAACCTCGTCCAGCGTGTTGATCGGACCTGCCGGTACGCCTTGCGCCTCGCATGCGGCCAACAGATCCGCCTTGCTGCGCTGCGCGGTTGCTCCGTTCAGACGCGCGATCATGACTCGGCGGTTGGCGATGCGATCCTTGTTGCGCAGGAACTCGGGTGCTTCGGCCATGTCCTCAAGCTCCAGGATCTTGCACAGCCGTTGGTATTGCCGGTCGTTGCCAGTGGCGATGATGATGTGACCGTCGGCACAGTCAAACACCTGATACGGGGTCAGGTTGACGTGGGCATTGCCCATCCGTTCGGGCGCCTTGCCTGTGGTCAGGTAGTTCAGCGCCTGGTTGGCTGTTACGGCCACAGCCACGTCCAGCAACGCCATATCCACATGCTGACCGCGTCCGGTGCGTTCGCGCTGATGCAAAGCCGCCAGAATTCCCGAAACCGCGTAGATGCCGGTGAAGATATCGGTGATCGCAACGCCTGATTTCTGCGGCTGACCGTCGGGTTCTCCGGTAATCGACATCAGCCCGGACATGCCTTGGATGATAAAGTCATAACCGGCACGGTGCGCATAAGGCCCGTCCTGACCGAACCCCGTTATCGAGCAGTAGATCAAGCGCGGATTGACCTCTTTCAGGCTTTCATAGTCCAGCCCGTATTTGGCCAGCCCACCAACCTTGAAATTCTCGACCAGGATATCTGCCTCCCGCACCATCTCGCGCACGCGCGCTTGCCCCTCAGGTGTCGAGAAATCCACCGTGACCGAGGCCTTGCCCCGGTTCGTCGAATGAAAGTACGCCGCCGACTCGTCATCATCTCGAGTCACGAACGGTGGCCCCCAGGCACGGGTGTCGTCACCTGCAGGGGATTCCACCTTGATGACTTCGGCGCCCAGATCAGACAGCGTTTGACCGGCCCAGGGGCCGGCCAGGATACGCGCCAGTTCGATGACCTTGAGGCCCGCCAGCGGTGCCGTCATCAGCTGCCCAGCTCGGCTTCGATGAGGGCCTTGAAATCGGCATAAGACTGGTTCGACACCTTCTTGCCGTTGACGATGAAGCTGGGGGTGCTTTCGATCCCATGCTCTTCGGCGTTTTCCTGATACCAGGTCACCAGTGTCTGCGCCTTGTTCGCGTCCTGCAGGCAAGCCTCAAGCGTGTCGTTGTCCAAACCGGCCAGACGACCGATCTTGCGCAACTCCCCGACGATTTCAGTCGGACCACCGGCGCGCGCCCAATCGGACTGTCCCGCATAGATCAGATCGCTGATGCCAAAGAACTTCTCGGGCCCTGCACAGCGGGCAATCATCGACGCCCACAAGCCGTAGCGATCAAAATACACTTCGCGGTAAACGAACTTTACCTTGCCGGTGTCGATGAAGTCCTTCTTGAGCTGCTTGTACGGCCCTTCGTGAAACGCCGCACAATGCGGGCATGTGTAAGAGGCGTATTCGATGATTTCGACCGGCGCATCTTCGGCACCTTGAACCATTTCGATGATGGTGGATGTGTCGACCTCGGTCTCTTGCGCATAGGCCGCGCCGACCAGCGGGTTGCTCGGCAGGCTGCTTTGCGGCTGGCTCAGCCAGTACCCGCCCGCGGCGATTGCCACGGCAGCACAAAAGATTGTTCCAAAACGGGTCATACCTCGCCCTTTCTCAGTGTTTTTTCTTAGATAGGATGTTGCGGCCCAGACGTTCAAGAGCAGCCCGCAAATCGTCACTTTCCACCCCATCGGCTGCCTTACGCGCGGCAGTTGCAACCTCGGGGTTGATCTTGGGTTCCGCTTGTTTCGGCTTGTGCGCGAAACTGGCCTGCCCCTCGGCAAATCCGGTGGGCGCGGTCTGGGTGATGCGGATGCGGCTGATCGCGTTATAGCCGTAGGCCGCGTTCACCTTTTCCCTCAGCCGTTCCTTTTGCATTTCCAGCATCGGCGCCTGCGGCCCGGTGGTCAGAACCGTCAACGTTGCACCAAAGCCATTGCGCCCATAGCCAACGTTTACTGGCCGCGCGATGGCCGCAATGTCCTGCCCCACGATCTCGGCCCAATGGGTCAGAACCCGCGACACGGCAAAGCCACGGCTTTCCCCGGCGCGCCTGATTTGGTCGCTGAGCACCGTCCCTGTGCGTTTGAACCCGTAAGTTGTCGTTCGTCTGGGCTTCATCTGGTTTCCGACTCTGTTGGCGCTATTGTAGAGAGCACTCGGACAGGTGCCAGTGAAACCCGTAGAGCAGGGGAAAATTGTTTGCAAAAGCACGAACACAAGGTTGTGAGCAGCGCGCTGCTAGCGTGGTACGACGTGCATGCGCGCGAATTGCCGTGGCGGGTCTCTCCCTCGGATCGACAGGCAGGGGTTGTTCCTGACCCCTATCGCGTATGGCTGTCCGAGATCATGTTGCAGCAAACCACCGTGGCTGCGGTCAAAGACTACTTTCATCGTTTTACGTTTCGCTGGCCCACAGTTCGGGATCTGGCCGCTGCGCAGGATGAAGATGTGATGGGGGAATGGGCCGGGCTGGGGTACTATGCCCGTGCGCGCAACCTGCTGAAATGCGCACGCCACGTGACCGAAGCCCATGGCGGCATCTTTCCTGACACCCATGATGAGCTGCTGACCCTTCCCGGCGTTGGCCCCTACACCGCTGCGGCCATCGCGTCGATCGCATTTGACCGGCCGGAGACCGTGCTTGATGGCAATGTCGAACGGGTCATGGCCCGGTTCCACGACATCCACGACCCTCTACCCGGGTCCAAGTCCAGGCTGCGCGATCTGGCAGAGGGGCACACACCCTTGACGCGCCCCGGTGATCACGCTCAGGCAGTGATGGATCTGGGTGCCACCGTGTGCACGCCCAAGTCCCCGGCCTGCGGGATCTGCCCCCTTATGCCAGACTGCCAGGGTCGGCTGGCGGGCACGGCCGCCGAGCTGCCGAAGAAAACACCCAAGAAACCCAAACCGACCCGCTACGGCTATGCCTATGTCGCCCGTGATGCGAGTGGCGGCTGGCTGATGGAACGGCGCCCGGACAAGGGGTTGCTGGGCGGCATGCTGGGTTGGCCCGGTTCCGATTGGTCCGAAAACCCCTCACCCAATCCACCGTTTGAGGCGGATTGGCATGACATCGGGGCCGAAGTTCGCCACACCTTCACCCACTTCCACCTGCACCTTAGGGTGCTGACTGCGCCAATGCCTTACACAGCTGCACCTGCGGGCCTGCACATCGTCGCCAAACATGACTTTCGCCCCTCGGATCTGCCCACTGTGATGCGCAAAGCATATGATCTGTGGCGTGACCATTAGCCGTCTGTGATCAAAGGCAAATCCGCGTTAGACTGCGCGCAAATCTGATGCGGAGCCCATCATGATCGCACCCGAAACCCTCAACCGCTGGCAAAGCGCCCTGCCCTTCTGGATCTCATTCCTGCTGGTCCCTTTGGCGTGGTTCGCAGCCACAACCGGTGGCTGGAGCCTGATCCTGGTGCCGCTGACGACATGGTGGGCCTTTGCGATCCTCGATCAGCTGACAGGGCTGAACACCGAAAACGCCGATCCACAGACGCCCGACGGGCAGTTGAGCTGGTACATCCGGCTGACGCAACTGTGGGTGCCGATACAATTCCTGACCCTCTTTGGCCTGATCTGGTATGCGACACACAGCACCCATCTGAGCAGCCTGGAAAAGGTGGCCTTGTTCTTTGGCGTCGGCGTCATTACCGGCACCATCGGCATCAATTACAGCCACGAGCTGATGCATCAGAAAAGCCGGGTCGAACGAACCTTGGGCGATATCCTGTTGGCCATGGTCCTTTACAGTCACTTCCGGTCCGAACATCTGCTGGTTCATCACCGCTATGTCGGCACCCCGCGTGATCCGGTGACCGCCCGCTATAATGAGGGGTTCCATCGGTTCTACCCCCGCGTCCTGATCCAATGCCTCCGCAGCGCGTTCAAGGCGGAAAGGGACATGCTGGCGCGCAAGGGCCTGCCATGGACAAGCCTACGCAACCCCTTCTTCCGCTATTGGGCGTTGCAAGCCGGGATGATCCTGCTGGCTTTCATGCTGGGTGGTTTTGGCGGTGTCCTCTTGTTCTTGGTGCAAGCCGGGGTCGCAATCTGGCAGCTGGAGCTGGTCAACTACGTCGAACACTACGGTCTGACGCGCAAACACCTGGGTGATGGCAAATATGAAACGGTCCAGCCACGCCATTCCTGGAACGCGGCACATAAGGCTTCGAACTGGCTTCTGATCAACCTGCAGCGGCATTCAGACCACCATTACAAACCTGACCGCCGCTTTCCGCTGCTGCAAAACCACACGGAAGAAAATGCGCCTCAGCTGCCCTACGGCTATCCCGTCATGACCGTGGCTGCAATGATCCCGCCACTCTGGCGCCGGGTCATGAACCCGCGTGTGCGCAGTTGGCGGCGGCACTATTACCCCGAAATCACGGATTGGCTGGATTACAACAAGGCCCGTCACCCCATGCCACGCTGACAACCGAAGGCGACCGCAGCGCACCGCAGGTGCGCTGCCCGGCCCAACCAGAGGCGACGCCGCAGGCGTCAACGATGGGCGGGAGCAGCCCCGTCACAGGGTCCAGACATCCATACGGCCGTCCACACCGCGCACCCCTTGGTCCGAGTGCAGCTCCAACCCTTCCAGACACTCCAACCCGGCGATGTGCTCGCGGATGACTTGATCCCGCAGATCGCTGCTGACCACCAGCTTGACGCCAAAGTCGCGGGTCAGACCTTCAAGCTTGGCCGCCACGTTTACCGCATTGCCGATCACCGCATACTCCAGCCGGTTTGCCCCTATGTCACCCAAAAGGGCGGGCCCATAGTGCACGCCGATCCCGGCCTGGATTTCCGGCTCACCTGCGCGTTTGCGCTCCGCGTTCCACTGTTCCAGCACCTGCACCATCGATCGGGCACAGGCCATCGCGTTAGAGGCATCTCGCTCCCCGGATATCGGGGTGCCAAATGTCGCCATCAAACCGTCGCCCAGGTATTTGTCGAGCGTACCATTGTGGCGGAAAACTTCGGCCTCCATCCGCGAGTGAAACCCGCGCAGCAGCTCAATCACCGAATAGGGGTCGCGGTCGGCGGCAAACTTGGTAAAGCCCACGATATCAATGAAGAGAACCGCGATGTTTTCATTGCGCACCTGCTTGAGCGGCTCGTCGTTTTGGCTCAGCTGGTCCACCACGTTGGGCGAGAAGTACCGCGACAAGTTCGCTCTCTCGCGCTCCAGACTTGCATTGCTCAATAACAGCCGATTGAAGCGCCGGACCGAGAACGCCAATGTCACCGCCACGATCATGAACACCACCGCCTCTTGAATACGAAGGCTGGGCATCACGCTGTCGGGGTTCATGAATTCAGCAACATCCGGATATCCTGCAAAGGCCTGTTTCACTTGGTCCGTCAGCCCCGGAATAGGCGTGGCAAACCACCAAAGCGCAATCCAGCCCACCGTCCACATTCCGGCCGTCCACGTTCCGATCGCGATCACCGTGCGCCAGGAATAAGCCAGCGTGCCACCGGCAAGGATCAGGAAAAAGTACTGAAAATAGCCAAACTCATACTGCATCGCCAAAGGGCGCACATCATCGCTGAAAGGGTTCGGTATCAGCATTCCCAACGTCATGATCAGCAGGTCCATGAACAACAAAAACAGCTCAAGGCTCGACTGCCCAACCCGACCTGCACGGCGGATGAACCACCCATTCAGCGCCACCAGGGCAAGGATGAAGTGATAATAAACCACCTCCCAAGCTGGATTTATGAAAACCAGGAACACCGCAATGATCGCCATCGCGATCCAGCGGGCCCGCACGGCCAGCTCCAGCCCTTCGCGTTTGTGGTTTTCCAGAACCGCTTGCGTGTATTCGTTCACCTCTTCGGGAACATCTGGCTGGGTGAAGAAAAACCTTTCGCGGCGCGGTGACGGGGCGGCGGTTTCGGTCATGACATGTTTCCCTCGTGTCCGGGACAGAGATAGGGAGCTAACCTAACGCCCGAAACCCCCTGCGACAAAAAGAAAAAACCCCGCCGAGATCGGCGGGGCAAGGTGTAGTGCCATGTGTCAGGCCACAGGCACCGGCGGTATTCTTAGTCTGTTGTAGGATTAGTTCCGCATCTCGGACCGGATCTGCTGACGCAGCACGTCGATCGGAACCGTCTTGCCATCGCGCTTGAAGCACCAATAGGTCCAGCCGTTGCAAGAGGGTGCATTTTCCAGATGCGCGCCCACCTGATGGATCGACCCTTTGATGTTGTCGCCGATCAGAGTGCCATCGGCGCGCACCTTGGCCTTGTGGCGCTGGTTCATGGAATAGAGCTCTTCGCCCGGACGCAGCATGCCGCGTTCGACCAGCTGACCAAAGGGCACGCGCGGCTCGGCGCGTTTCGATGCGCTGACTTCCAGCGCCTCACGGTCGAACTTGCGGACCTTGGCAATCCGCTTTTGCGCCACCTTGCGGTACGCCTCTTCCCGCTCGATGCCGATGAACTCACGCCCCAACATCTTGGCCACTGCACCCGTGGTGCCGGTGCCAAAGAACGGGTCCAGAACCACGTCACCCGGCTTGGTCGAGCCAACCAGAATGCGGTGCAGCAGCGCCTCGGGCTTTTGCGTCGGGTGCGCCTTGTCGCCGTTTTCGTCTTTCAAACGTTCATGACCTGTGCAGATCGGCATGACCCAGTCCGAACGCATCTGGATGCCTTCATTCAACGCTTTGAGCGCCTCGTAGTTGAAGGTGTATTTGGCGCCTTCCTCTTTCGAGGCCCAGATCATCGTCTCATGCGCATTGGTGAACCGTTTGCCGCGGAAGTTCGGCATCGGGTTCGATTTGCGCCAGACCACATCGTTCAGGATCCAATATCCCGCGTCCTGCAGGGCCGAGCCCACGCGGAAGATGTTGTGGTACGAGCCAATCACCCAGATCGCCCCGTTGGGCTTGAGCAGACGCCGCGCGGCTTTCAGCCAATCGCGGGTAAATTGATCATAAACGGCAAAACTCGAAAACTGATCCCAATGGTCATCGACCGCATCCACCTGGCTGTTGTCCGGGCGATGCAGCTGGCCTTTGAGCTGCAAATTATAAGGGGGATCGGCAAAAATCAGATCAACGGACGCCTCCGGCAGACTGTTCATCATCTCGATGCAGTCACCAGATAGAATCGTGTTTAGAGGGAGCGCAGCTGCGCCCTTTACTTTGGTTGTCGTCATGTTCTGCCTCAGGTTCCACGGCGCATTTTTGCGCTCATTTGGTTAACCTAAAGATGAGTCAAACCGGATTCCGGGTCAATTTCTTTTTTGAATCAGGGGTTTGCGATTTACTCTTGATACAAGATATTGTGCACCGGTTTGAACGAACGTCTATGATGTGGGGTCACGCCAAGGTTTAGAAGCGCCTCGCGGTGTTTTTTCGACGGATATCCCGCGTTTGTTTCCCACCCATAACCGGGATGCTGTTGCGCCAAATCCACCATGACACGATCTCGACATATTTTGGCCACAATTGAGGCCGCCGCGATGGACACGGACCGACCGTCGCCCTTGACCACAGCCTCGGATCGAGTCCGCAGGCCCTGGGGAATCAGATTTCCATCAATCAGCAGATAGTCTGGGGGCGGATTCAGCCCCGCCACCGCCCGCTCCATCGCCAGATGCGAAGCTTTGAGGATGTTGATTCGATCAATTTCTTCCACCGTGGCATGGGCGATGGACACCTCGGCCTGTGCATGGATGGCTGTCTCTAAAGCCTCGCGTTTCTTCGCCGTCAGCTTTTTGGAGTCATTCAGACCTTCAGGAATATCATTTGGGTTCAGGATCACCGCCGCCGCAGTGACCGGCCCGGCCAGCGGGCCGCGCCCGACCTCGTCCACCCCTGCAATCCGCAAAAACCCCTGGGCATGCAGCGCCCGCTCCATCTCATAATCTGGCTGTATCATGAGCACTGGCAAAGCCTGTCCATGCCGCAAACGCAAGACAAAAGGGGGAGAGAGGTTGCCCTCTCTCCCCCCTGGCGTCGTTTCCCGACGCTCTCCCTGCTCGACTTGGGTTCAGTACTGATTGTGCACCACGCGGTAACCCTGTTGGCGCAAGCAGCGCGGCTCATAGGCTTGTTTGTTGCGCTTGCCGTTCCAGAACGAGATGCGGCACATCTGCGGCAGGCTGTTTGCATGGCGATAATGCTTCTGCAGGCAGTTGGGTTTCAGCAATGGCTGGTTGCCGGGATAGCCGCGCATCTGTTTCAGACATTGCGATGGCAGGTCATACCGCGAGATACGGGGCGGCAGGGGACGCGGAGTGACCGGCTGATAATGGTTGTGCTGGCGCGCCACCTGCTCGCGCTTTTTCTTTTTGTCGTAATGGTGCACGGCGGCGCCAAACAGTGCGATGGCCGCCAATCCACCCAGGATCTTTTCTGCATCACCCGCCCGGGCAGGGGCGGCAGACAAACCGGTGATTGCAATGGCGGTGGCAACGATAAGTGCGATGAACTTGCGATGCATAGGTGATTTCCTTTCGAGGTCTTGAGGTAGCCCACAAGGTTGGGCGACTTGGATGCCCCGACACTGGGCGCTGATCGCTCAGACAGGCAATATCGCTGGCTTGTTATCGAATAACTGGTCCCTCAAAGCCCTGTTGTTATTGAATAACCGGGCCTGAATGCGCAGGATATGGGGCATGAAACAGATCTTGAAAATCGTAGGACTGGCCACCCTGATTGCGGCCTCTCCGGGCCTTGCCGCGGCTGAATGCTATGCCGACTACAAGGCCAAACAGGACAGCCCTTTGCGTCTGCACTATGGCGTGATCCAGGTCACGTCCTGTTCCGCGGGACAGGCTAACGCCGAAGTTTCCGCACGGCTGCAAGCGGCGGGTTGGACCCTGCTGAACGTCATCTCGGTTTTCGGCCCCGAGGGCCTGCAGGAAAGGAAAGCGGATGCCGGACCCTACTATCTCCGTTTCTGACACGCGTCGGTCCGGCACACGGCTTGTCGGGTTCGGGATTGCCGCCATCGTCGTCATCCTTGCGACAGCAGCTGTCTTTTTGATCCTGACCCTGCCCGACGCCAACGCGTTCAACGCGCGGGTCGAGCAGGTGTTCATCAACAACGACCTAACCACCCAAGCCGAAATCAAGCTGCTCGAGATCCTGGCGCAATCCGGTACGGCCTTTGCAGACACGCTGACCAGTTATCGCATGGTAATTTTCGTACTGCTGGTCTTCGCCAGCGCGATGATGATCGCAGCCCTGGCGTTTCTGGTGATGTTGGTCACCATGAACCGCCGCATGGCCCAGATCGAGCGATCTGGCATTCAGGTCACGTCGTTGCTGATCAGCCGCGAAGAGAACACCGTCTACCTCAACAACATGGATTTCAAACTGACCCCGGCCGCGATCGAAACACTCTCCGTCTTGGCCGAGGCCCGCATGGACGACGACGTGCTCTCAGGGTCTCAGATCGAGGCGATGATCTCAGGCAAGGACGCCTCCGACTGTGAAGAGGCCGCAGGCGCGACCCGGATCAAGCGGCTACGCGACACACTGGGCAATCAGATGGTGAGCGAGTTGCTGGTCAAAAACATCGCCCGGCGCGGCTATATGCTGGCCATCGAAAAGGACGTGATCCAGATGGTTTGACCGCATGGGCCCTTGCATCACGCGCCAACTGCCGAGCGCAGCGAGGCGCACGATTTCTTTCTGTCCAACGGGAGGAGGTGTTTCGTCAGAAACATCGACGACGGGCGGGAGCGCCCCCGCCAACCGGCGCAAACCTTACCAAGGCTCAGTGGTTCGGGGATGTGCGTTGCTGATCTTGGTTTGTTTGCCGTGTCGATTGCGTTGGGGCGCTACAAGCGCATTTCGCCATGTTGTCATAGATCAACTCATCATGAATCGGCGGGCATTGCGCCGCCCCCGGAGGGTTGATCGGTTTTCCTTGAAACGCACAGGCGGCCACGCAGATGCATTCGTCCCGCGTCAATGGTTTTTGCCCCTGCCCCCAGGCAGGAACAGCACAGAAAACCAGAATAACCAAACAGACACGCACCGTTTCGACCTCTCATTACCTCGTTCCAGAATGCCACCTGAAACCGGGTAAGCCAATTGGCCAAATTTGCGCGCCCCTCTTGGAATACGCCGCCTTACCCCCCATCCTTATAGGCATCTGCGCAAGATAGACGGAGGCTTGTCGTCCAATGAACGTCCACACGTCCCCGCAGGTCCAGGGGTATTCCATCGATATTGAACCGCTTGCAGGCCGGGTGGAGGTGTTTCGCAATGGTACGAAATTGGCCTCCAGTGAGCGGGCCAAGGTCATGTACGAAACGCGCTTGCCACCCACGATCTATTTCCCCAAGGACGATGTGCTGGTCGACCTGAGCGATGCGACCGACCTGCAGACCTTTTGCCCCTTCAAGGGCACAGCCACCTATCGGGACATGCAGATCGACGGCGAACGGCTTTCGAATTCTGTCTGGGCCTATGAAAACGCACTGCCCGAAAGCGAGGGGATCGAAGGGCACATCGGCTTCACCCAGCAAGGCTACACCCACATCGATCTGGGCGAAAACGTCCTGCGCTCGACCAGTGATGGCAATATCAGCGGCCCCTTGATTGACTGGCTGTTGCGTGGAACCTGGACATTGGACACACCCCAGGATTTCACCCGAGCTTTGGCCAACAAGATGACCGAACAAGGCATCGCCGTGTCCCGCTTGGGCGTACTGGTCTGGTCGCTGCACCCACTGATCGCAGGCAAACACTACATCTGGGAAAAAGGCGAGGATGAGATTTCGACCTTTGCCCCCACCTATGAAATCCACGACCACCCCGCGTTCACCAACAGCCCGCTGCGCCATGTGTCGAACGGGCTGGGCGGCGTGCGCCAGCGGCTGAACGACGACCACCCCGAAAACAGCTTTCCGATCATGGAAGATCTGCGCGCCAAGGGCGCCACAGATTACGTGGCCATGCCGCTGCCATTCTCGGACGGGCGCACCAATGTTCTGACACTCACCAGCGATCATCCCGACGGATTCACCACCGCCAACCTTGGGCTGATCTTTGAATGCGCAGTTGTTATTGCGCGGTTCTATGAGGTCTTCATGCAGCGTGAAAACGCGCAATCCTTGCTGGAGACCTATGTAGGCAAACGCTCGGGCGCGCGGGTGCTGGGTGGCGATATCCGCCGTGGCGACGGGGACGAGATTGATGCAGCGATCATGTTCTGCGATCTGCGCGGCTCCACCCGGCTTGAAGAGCGATTGGGTCGGGATCGTTACATCGTGCTGTTGAATGAGTTCTTCGAGACGATCTCGGACATCGTGCACGAAAACGGTGGCGAAGTGCTCAAGTTCATCGGTGATGCGGTTCTGGCTGTCTTTCCGGCCGGCGACGACGACATGGCCGCGCGGACCAATGCGCTCAACAGCGCAAACGAGATTGTGCAGAGGGTGCCCGAAATCGAATGCCCCGAGGAAAGCTTGGACTGTTCGATTGGGCTGTCGTTCGGGCGCGTGACCTATGGCAACATCGGCTCACGCGAGCGGTTGGATTTCACGGTGATCGGACATGCCGCAAATGTCGCAGCACGGCTGGGGGACTATGGTAAAACCGTTGGGCACCGCATTGTCGTCAGCAAAGATATCCTGACTGCGTGTGGTGATTGCGACCCTCTGGGAGAGGTTCAGTTGCACAACGTCTCTCAACCCGTGGCCTGTTTCGCAGTACGGTCCGCCTAACGCAAACGCCCGCCCCATTTCGGGGCGGGCGCTTTTTTCACTTAGACGAAATCTACACCGTTGTTGATCATCGGCAGCGCCGTGACACGCGGGCCGTTGACTGCGATCGCATTGGCCAAGGCAGGAGCCGAAGGCGGAGTGCCGGGCTCGCCCACTCCGGTCGGCGCCTCATTCGAGGCCACGATATGGACGTCGATGGCTCCAATGTCACCGATCCTCATGGGTTCGTAGTCGGGGAAATTGGACTGATCCACGACACCTTCGGTCAGGGTGATTTCATCCCGCATGACGTGGCCAATACCATAGCCAATGCCACCCTCCATCTGCGCTTTGATCACATCCGGGTTGACCGCGACGCCGCAATCGACGGCACAGGTCACTTTCTCGACCTTCACATAGTCGTCTTCATCCCGCGAAATCTCGACCACTTCGGCCACGTAAGAGTTGAACGACTTGTGCACCGCGATACCCTGATCGCGCCCTTCGGGTGCTGCGCCCCAGTTGCCTTTCTCGGCGGCCAGTTTCAGGACACCAGCCATGCGTGTCTGATCGGCCCCGTCGCCGGTCAGGTAAGACAGCCGGAACTCCACCGAATCGCGGCCAGTGGCCTTGGCGGCGGCATCCATCATACTTTCCATCACATAGGCAGTATGGGTGTGTCCAACCGAACGCCACCACAACACGGTCGTTGCAGGCGCAACATCCGTCAGTCCGATGTGTTGTTGCGGAATGACATAGGGCGACTGTGTGACACCCTCGACCGACGTATGATCGACACCGTTGTGAACAGCCATCGCCTCGAAAGGGGTGCCCTTCATGATGGATTGCGCCGCGATCCGGTGATCCCAACCCATGATGTCGCCATCCGCGTTTAGGCCGACCCGCACACGATGAGCGACGGCCGGACGATAGAAGCCACCGGTTATGTCATCCTCACGCGACCACACGAGCTTTACCGGACGCGACCGATCGGTAAGGGCAAAAGCCAGTGCCGCCTCAACCTGGTAATCCGCAACCGGCGTTGCCCGGCGACCAAAGGATCCGCCAGCAAACATCGTGTTGATCTGCACCTTGTCCATCGGCAGACCCAAGATCTGTGACAATGCTCCATGCGGGACTGTCGGGAATTGGCATCCGTCGTGCAGAACCACGCCACCCTCTGCTGTTGGTTCGACCGTACAGGTCAGCGGCTCCATCGGGGCGTGGGCGAGCAGTGGGAAATAGAACGTTTCCTCCAGAACCGTGGCAGCGCCATCTATTGATGATTGCGCCTTGGCGGCCGAGGTTTCGGTCAGCACATAGGTCGGCTCCGCGTTGACGGCTGCAATCAATTGCTCGCGGATCTGATCCGAGCTGCGCATTTCCGCGTTCGAATTGTCCCACTCGACGCTCAACGCGTCGCGCGCCTGAAATGCCGCCCAGGTGTGTTCGGCATAGACTGCAACGCCTGCTTTGTTCGGCAACACGGCCGAGCGGATGTAGCCCTTGATCCCTGTGGCGTCTGCATCATCGAACCCGGTCACCAACGCCCCTTTGCGTGGGCTGCGCAGGATGACCGCGACCATCTGATTGTCCAGATAAAGATCCATCGCATATTTTGCCGTCCCGTTGATTTTGGGTGGCGTATCCTTGCGCTGCACCTTGGCATTACCGATCAAACGGAATTCTGATGGATCCTTGAGCCTTGGGTTTTCGGGCACACTCAACTGCGAAGCCGCCGCAACAAATTGCGCCAGCGGAGCTTGGTTGGTTCCATCGGTGACCTGGCCGTCCACAATGTCCAGCGTATTGGCTTTGACACCCCATTCTTTTGCAGCGGCTTGGATCAGCATCTCACGCGCGGCAGCGCCGGCTTGTCGATACTGCATGTAAGAGTTGGCCAAGGCCGTCGACCCACCCGTACCCTGCACCGGACCAAAGAGCAGATTGTTGTAGGTGCCTGGATCAGAGGGCGCGAATTCATAGGCAATATCTTCCATCGAGATGCCCAGCTCTTCGGCGATCAGGGTCGTCAGGCCGGTTGCAGGCCCCTGCCCTTTTTCAAAGTGTTTGACGATGGCTGTCACTGTGCCATCGGCGCCGATTTTGACAAAGGGGTTCAACTTGGCCCCTTGCGTAGATCCCGCGGCCAACGCGCCATCGGGACGTGCGCCGACAAGCAAAACGGCTGAGGCAGCTGCGGCCCCTTTCAGAAAACCGCGACGAGATGTGTTCAGGGTCATGATCAGGCCTCCAGCTTTTCAGATGCAAGAACGATTGCCGCGCGAATACGCTGGTAGGTGGCACACCGGCAGGCGTTGCCATTCATGTAATCGTCGATCTCTTCCAACGTGGGCTTGCTGTTTTCGGTCAGCAGGCCAATGGCGGACATGATCTGCCCCGATTGGCAGTAACCGCATTGCACGACGTCCAATTCGGCCCAGGCCGCTTGAACCGCTGCGCCAACCGGGTTCTGGTCAACCACTTCAATCGTGGTCACCTCTGCGCCTTCAACGTCTTCGATGTAAGTCTGACACGAGCGCACGGGCTCGCCGTCCAGATGGACGGTGCAGGCCCCACAGGATGCGACACCGCATCCAAACTTGGTTCCCGTCAATTTCAGTTCATCCCGGATCACCCAAAGTAGTGGCGTTCCGGGTTCTGCTTCGACCTGATGCGTCTGGCCATTCAGCTTGAGGTTCAGGGTCATTGTCCAATTCTCTCCTGTCGGTGACACCAAGCGCTGCTTTGCAATTACGTTTGAATTATCGATCACTCACTTATATGCCCGATGCGCTTTCACAAGGCTTGACGATGAGAGATTGACGTGGGGTCGGCAGGGCACTTCACCAAAAACAAATCGTGCCAAATGTAATTCAGATCGTGCCAATCTGCTCCGGCCGCTGTCGTGCGCGTGCTTGCAACGGCGTCAAGCCGGTCCACCCCTTGAAGGCCCGATAAAATGAATTCGGGTCGCTGAACGCCAAGAGGTAAGAAATTTCGTCGACGCTCAATTCGTCGTCCTGAAGGTATTGCAGCGACAGCTCGGTCCGGATCCCGTCAAGGATGCCCTGAAAGCTCTGCCCTTCATGTGCCAGGTACCGATACAGGCTCCGCTTAGACACATTGAGTTCGCGACTGACGGCCGAAGCGTTGGACTGCCCGCTAGGCAGCAGGTCCATCAGCGCCATGCGCACTCGGGCGCTAAAGGACGTCTGGCTTACCTGGTCAATCATTTGGGCGCGCAAGCCTTTTTCAAAACTTGGCCAAAGATCTTCATTCTCGGTGATCAATGGACGGTGCGCGTCCTCCAGGCTCAGGTCAAACGTGACCTGGTCGGTCCTTTCGATATGAACACCAACGAAGTCCTGTAGGCGCCCACGTTGCTCGGGCACACAGGGAAGCCCAGCACGAAGGGGCACGACAGGCCATGCCGAGTGAACGCGTGTGAGTTCAAGGAAATACGCCAGTTCAAAAGTCGCAAAACTCGAAGGGAACGAGATATCCGGATCGACCGGAGTTATCGATACGCGTAAAACACCATCCTCACGCTTGGCATTGATACGCACCGGCGCGACCAGAGGTTTGAACAACCCCAGACGTTGCAAGCCAATTTCGGTGTTGGGACTACAGGAGAACGACAATATGGCAGGGTTGAATGGCCCGCGCGCCGAATCTCTCGCCATCTGCAGCAGGTCCAAATCAGGAGCCTGCGAGATGATACTTTCCCACATGGCGAACAATTGGCCAGCCGAGAAACCCGAACTGCCGTCGTCCAGGAAGTTTGCCGGAAGCCCCGCATGTTTCAATGCAACCTCTTGCGAAACATTGAGATGCACACATAGTTTTTGAGCAAACCTGGAAAACGGGTATCGGGATGGCCTGGACATTCAACGCAACACTGATTTGGAACCTGATGTACGATAGATCGTAACTAAATCTCAGGTGTCCAGTAGCTCGGCTCTTTTGATCAATGAATGGCACGATATGTTTGCGAATTGGCGCGATATGTAGGCGAAGGTTTAGGAGACCCAACTCACCCTCAGGTATGTCGCGCGTCGGACCGAACCAAACACCGCCCCAAGGGTCGGCCAGTTTCCGTCACGTTTGAAGCAACATCAAAGCTATGGATGATGAATCGCTGCCAGTGCTCAATTCGTTTATCTGGGCTCGCGCCAAGTACCGGTTGGTGATCTGCTCAAGCGCTTGTGGATCGGTGAATTGCGTCAACTCGGAATCGCCGGTCACGGCTTGGAGTTTGTCGCGAAACACCTCGAGCTGCTTGTCCAGATTGATCTGCCCAAAGCTGCTTGGTAGCCCCAAAGCGACTTCAAACATCTGTCGCAACGGCGGTTGCCCCATCAAATTGAACCACTTTGCGTCATCACTAAAGGATTGACTGGCCAGGTCTTGCAATTCCCTTTGAGCAAAGAGCGCAATACGCATTGAGCCGTCCTGTTCCCCAACCGATGCTTCAAAGGCCTCAAGGTTGCTGCGGTTTACAACCTCGATCATATTCGTCTGAAGTCCAGTTTTGCGCACCTCTCCGGGTCCAAACCCAAACGCTTCGCTGAACTTCTGGTACCGTGTGTCAGCAAGGCGGTTGGCCAACGCGTCGTCGCTGTTTGTGCCGTCCTGCAGAATTTTTTGAATGAAGAATTTGCTGTCGATATCATCTTGCAGCCCAAAGGCCCCCAAGGCGACCGACAGCAGGCGCCGGTTGCTTACCAAATCGGCCGCAGATGTGATGTCCCCGATGTTCTCCAAAAAATATTGGTTTTCTCTGACGCGCATCTGTGAGGTGGAAAAGTTTTCCAGCTGGCTGTCATAGGTGCGCTGCAGGAAATTCCACCCGGCAATTCCGGTGGTCGGAACAACAGCCGTGAAACTCATGGTGAATGCGCGGCAAGCAGCCGTTCCTCTCGCGGCAACAAGCTTCGCAACGCCTTGAGACAACGATAGTGATGATCCCGGACCAGAGCGTCTGTAGCTTCGGCCAACGAAGCCCGACTGTCGGGGTCAGTGAACACCTGGCTCAGCTCTTCGATTCTGCGCAACAGTGGCATCCGGGCTTCGGTCGGGTCGCTATCTCCAGACAGCACCAACTGGGCGGCATAGCAAACGCGCCGAACGGGCGTGGTCGCATCCTCGGGGTGGATGGCATCCCGCAGACGCAGGATGTTGGCATCTGGCGTGACGATCGACAAACGACCGCGACGATCTCCGTTTTCGATGACTGCGCCGTTGATCAACAACCGTTCCTTCGGCGCCAATTTCAAAACCAAACCACTCATTCGTTCATGCCCCGCCCCTTAGGCCACGCATGATGGCCGTGTTAACCTCTAGCAAGGGGTCGACCGGTGCTTGCCGGGCCAAAACCTTGCTGGTGTGTTGACGGGTAAATTCCGCCAAGGAAAACAGATCCGCTTTCAATTTCGCAGGTAAGGTATTGTCGGCATCCACGACCTCGGCAGCGAAGATGGTCCAAAGCTTGCGGTTCACATGCAGGGCCTCGGCCAATGCGGGGAAACCCTTTTCCCCTTCTTGTTGCGCAAGGCGAATTCGGTGGGTAATGCGGGCAACCGCCTCATATTCGACACTGCGCGGGGTTCGCGTCGGTGCGGATGTCGCGGCATATCCTTTTTGAGCTACGGAAATCGCGTTCACATTCTATCCTTACTGTGATCAGACCTGAAACAAGATTGGCCAGGGCCGTGAAAGCCCTGGCCAGGGCTGCTTTAGCGGAACAGCGACATAACGGTCTGCGGCGCGCTGTTGGCGATCGAGAGAGCCTGCACACCCAGCTGCTGCTGTGTCTGCAACGCTTTCAAACGCGCCGACGCAGCCTCCATATCGGTATCCACCAGAGAACCGATACCGGATGTCATCGCATCCGACACTTTGCTTACAAACTCGTTCTGATCGCTGATGCGCTTGGCCGATGCACCAAGGGCAGCTGCCCCGTTTACCGCGGCCTGGATCAAGGTCTCCATGTCATCGATCGATGCATCTGCGTTTGCGGCACTGGAGACATCGATGGTGGTCAGGTCGAGACCTGCCTCAAAGTCCACCGAAGATACGGTGATGTTCTGCGCCGTAACCGCGCCTGCTGCGTCACGATCCAGCGACGACAGCACGGTGATGTCACCACCCGCAGTATTGAGCAGGTTCGAACCGTTGAACTGCGACGCGCTGATGATCGACGTGATCTGCGCCTTGAGTTCGTTGACGTCGGCCGTGATCTTGGCGTTGTCCACGTTCTCACCAGTTGCCGCGACAACTTTTTCCTTCATCTCGTTCAGGATGTTAGTGATCTGCTCGGCTCCGGCCGACGCCACGGCCACAGTCGATTCACCCAAAGAGAGCGACTCGGACACGGCCTTGAAACCGGACACGTCCGATTCCATGACCTTGGAAATCGCCCAGATGGCCGAGTTATCCTTGGCCATCGCGACCTCTTTACCGGTCGAGATCGCGTTCTGGGTCGAGGTCAGGTCGCTGTTGATCGACTTGAGGGTCTGCAGCGCAACCATTGCGCCGTTGTTCGTCAGAATGCTGGTCATATTCAAGTTCCTTCAGTCATAGGACGGTTTCCGTCCGGTGTTGTTCCGCCAACGTGGCGGCCTAAACGTCTTTCTGACGACTGCGAGATCCGGTTCCTTGGCATCGCGCCACCTTCATCCAAGGTGCGAGGACACCTTTGACCGGGATGTCCTAATGGAGTGCTAAAGGCGAATTCCGAGATTTTTCACATTTTATTCAACGGCGTGCTAAGCGCGTTTTTCCAACTTCTTACTGACCTGAGTGTTGTGCTGCATCTTGCGACCGCTTTCATCATAGGTCTCCAATCCACGACGGACCCGACGCAATTCGGCCATCCGATTGGCTACAGCCTGGATCCCTTCCATCGCGCTATTGAGTAGGGACTGGTTCCGCGACACTTTGCTTTGCACACCTGCCAAGGCTTCTCGCTCGACGGAATCAAGAGTGTTGATTCGCTCGATCAGCTTCTCTTTTTGGGGCAACAGAACGCCAAGGCGCTCCAACTCCCCATCAACCAAGGCTGCCCGCTCCAGGTCCAACAACTCGTCCAGAGCCGCAATCAGTTCGGTCGGTGTTTCACTTTTCATTCTGAGCCTCTTTCAGTGCATTAAAGAGAGTTTCCGACAGGCCAATCCCGCCGGATTTTGCAATTTGTTCTGCTTGCTGGCGTACGAGAAATGACTGGAACTGTTCCTCTCCAGCCCCTCCGCCCATCGAGGATCGGGATTGTCCAAGCCCCGCAGATTTCAACATCTCGGCCAGGAAGGTGGCTTCGAGTTTTTGCGCAACCTCACGAAGCGCATAGTCACTGGGCGTATCTGATCGCGGGTTCACGTGCAGAGCGGAAGGGAACAAAGGATCCATCGTGCGTCCTCAAATTGCATCGAATTTTCCGAGCTTGCGACCAAACCAGTTAAAAAAAATGTAACCGGTTTGAAGGCAGGGTGCTGGTCGTCGAAAGAACTTCGAGGTGCGAAAGGATGTCACTTCTCTCTCTGTCTGAGGCCGTCGCGCCTGCTGTTGCCTCCATCACCAAAGGTGGTGACAAAGCCGGTCCAAAGACGACTGAACTAAGCTTTGATGAAGTCATCGGCAAAATAGCCCCACCCAGCTCAAAGCAACACTCACGGGGGGAATCAAGTGGCTTGGATCAAACCGTCGACAAAGACGCAGAAGGTTCTTCGGCTCAAGCGTCCGAATCTGACACACCTATTGAGAAGCAACCGAACAACGACCTAACGGATGCCGCGCACGAAGCCACACCAAGCAGCCCAGATGTTCCGGTGGACAAGCAATTGCCTCGGCAAGCGCGCGACATAGTGGAATACGCTCTGGCGTCCAATCTGCGTCCAGAACATCGTGCACCGACCCATGACGTGCCCAAGTCGGTCAATGCTCCACGTGAAATGGCGCAAATCTCTGAGACTGACGAAACGCATCTGGAAGATGGGAAACCCATTGACCTGCGACAAGAAGGGCGTGCGCCGATACAGACGCCGAGATTTGGGTTCTCTGGAGAAAAAACACCTGCGAATTCGGTTGACTTGCATCAAGCAAAGATCAAGCCCGTCGCGTCTACGGAATTAGGAAGGGTCTCGAACGACGCCCCCATGCCAGCTGATGAGGCACGTCACATGGGGCCAAGCTCTACCAAGTCATCTGCGGTTGAACCATTCGCGAAAGAGATCGCTGCGTTGGCTAGTGATTCGCCGCAGGTCAGACCGCCAGCACCTAATACGCAAGGTCTCGATGTTGCCGCGAAGAACGCAACTGCAGCACCGGTTGCTTGGCGTCAAACGAAGCCCGTCCCGGCTCAGACGCCCACCATCGAGGCTACCGGTAAAGAGGAAAACGCAGCATCCAATGTTGCTCAGAAAACGAAAGCCGATCCAATTCAAGCGCCCGTCACGGGGACGACCGGACAAGTGGCAGACGCGACGCAAATTGCCCCCCCTCAATCAAGGACCAGACCGGACCAAATGTCCGCGATTGGCCATATCGTAAGCCAGGCAACCACTCTCTCGACTCAATCTGACTTGGTATCTGCCCAGACCACGCAAATCACAAACACAGCCAAAGTTGAAACACGTGTCGATGAGAACGCGCCACGCACACTCTCGGTGCAGACAAACGATGGCGGACCTGCGGTGCACAAGATCAACAGTGTCCCCGGCGTGAACCCCGCAGCCACCGGCAAGGAGAATGAAAGTCAGTATGCACGCTTGGTCAGTGCGAACACCATACCGGAAAACACCGTTTCGTATGAGCCCGTGAAGCGAGCGGATCGCTCTGAAGTTACTACTGCGAGCCATTCCTCCGCTCCCGTAGGCCAACCCATCGCAGCGGTTGTTCGCCAAGAAACCCTCGCGGAAAAACCTGCGGCCAGTGTTCAAACGGCAAAGCTAAACATTGAAAACGTTCGCGTTGTACCTGAGCCGGTACGGTCTGAAGGCACGCCAGTTGGGCAACTGGAAACTCCATTTGTTGCAGCGGCGAAGGATCAATTTGTTAAGCGATCGCCGATACTGCCACAGGTAAACGCCCCATCGCCGATGGCCGTAGGCTTGCCCCAAGACGACAGTGTTTTGGAGGGCACGTATTTGACGGCCGACGAAACGGTGTCGGTTTCAAATTCGATTTCAACCGAAGATGCAGCGGCGGCAGCATCCGCGCCAACCGCCGTATCCGGAGCAATTTCAGGTCCTTCGAAACCCGGCCTGGCACAGACAGTGGGCGCCCAATTGGCCGAGCAATTGGCAAAGCGGCATCAGGGAACGATCGGCATCACGTTGAATCCCGAAGAACTCGGGCGAGTACAGATGGCTGTGAACGCAAGCGAATCGGTGGTCGCCATTTCAATCACGGCCGAACGTCCGGAAACGCTGGATTTGATGCGTCGGCATGTCGACCAACTGATCGAGGAGTTCCGTCAGCTGGGTTATGAAGGGGTTGATCTTGCGTTCTCAGGCGGTGGTTCTACGCATGATGATCCACAAAACGCCCCATCATCCAACGCCATTTCAGCCACTTCGGACACGATGGACAGCGCAACGGACCCAATTGAAGAAAACCCAAATCGCCCGGGCCAACCGGCCGGCGTGGACATGAGGCTTTGACAATGATCACCGAAACCACACAGTCGAATGGCACGAACACGTCGGCCACCAACACATCCTCGTCAAGCAAGGCCCCGCAGATTGCGACGGATTTCGAAACCTTCCTGAGGATGCTTACGGTTCAGGCACAGAATCAGGACCCGCTGGAGCCTTTGGATTCCTCGGAATATGCGGCTCAACTGGCGCAGTTTTCGATGGTCGAACAACAAACCAAGACAAACCAAACGCTTGAGGCATTGGTCAACAAGCTGGGCGGCAACCCCATAGCCGAGCTGTCCAATTGGATCGGCAAAGAGGCACGAGCCGTTGCTCCTGCCAACTACACTGGCCAGCCCATCACCGTTTCACCGTCTCTGCACGCGGAAGCGACCGAAGCGGTTCTGGTCGTCCGCAACACCGAGGGAACCGTTGTGGAGCGAAAATCCATCCCCGTATCCTCCACCCCCTTTGAGTGGACGGGGTTGGACGAAGCAGGCACGGCGCGCCCGTCGGGGTTGTACAGTTTTGCTGTTGAAAGCCGCAAAGACGGCACCGTTCTGAACGAGCAAACAGCCGCCGTGTACAATGATGTCATAGAAGCCCAGGTTCAGAATGGCGAAGTGACCTTGATCCTTGAGGGCGGACAGGCGATTTTGGCGTCGAACGTCACGGCTGTGCGCGCGCAGGGATAACCTCTGCCAAAACATGGGCGGGATCTTGTACTGAAGTCCGCTGGCGTTGATCCAGCCCATCCGCCGGAGCACTGCGCTGTCTGATCTTGAGGAAATGCCGCCGCCCGGCCTGATTTCGGTCCTGATTGACCGGCGACTGGCCCAGATCGGTGACCGGTTCGAGGTGTTGTTGGGCGGTCGCACGAATCGGGTGTGGAAGGTTTTGGGACAGCGCCGATACGCGGTTCTAAAGCTCTATCGCAACGATTTACCCAACCCCTTGTTTCGGAATGACCCAAAGCTGGAAAGCTTGTGCCTGCGCGAGCTCGAATTGACCGGGATTGCGCCCAAATTGCTGGCGAGCGGTCCCTTCGATGACGGGGATTGGGTGCTATACGATCACGCGCCAGGTATTTGCTGGTCTTCGAATCCGGCGCCCGTCGCACAGGTTTTGCACCGGCTTCATTCACTCCCGCCCCCGTCGGATGTGCAAGTTGGCTGCAACGGCAGCGCGGACCTAAAAGCCCATGGATCGACCATCCTGTCCGAGTGCCAAACCGACGCCCGTGTTGCAGTGTGTGAGCGCGAACCCAAAAGCAGCGTACCACCGCTGTCCGATTGCAGGTTGATCCACGGCGATCCGGTTCCGGGGAACGTGTTGATGCACAACGGACAGGCAATCCTGATTGACTGGCAATGCCCCGCGATTGGAGATCCAAGCGAAGATCTGGCGATGTTCCTGTCGCCCGCGATGCAGTTGCTGTACCGCGGAGCACCTCTCACACCAGCAGAAACGCAGCAATTCCTTGCGATGTATCCCGACCGAGCAATTGTCGAGCGTTACGCGCAATTGCGCCCTTGGTACCATTGGCGCATGGCGGCCTATTGCCTATGGCGTCAGGAACGTGGCGCCGCCGACTATGCCCAGGCCCTTGAGCTGGAATTGGCGGCGCTCGACCTTTGCTAAGGGTCAGGTGGTCCGGGCCGCTGCCTGCTCCTCTTGCTTTTGTCGCACCATGGCGCGCTTGCTGACCAGCGATGCTGTAATTACCCCGACCGTGACAATCGCGATCATGATCGTCGACAATGCGTTGATTTCGGGCGAAACACCAAGCCGCACGGCCGAAAAGATCTTGATCGGGAGCGTAGTTGCCGATGGGCCAGACGTGAAAGACGCAATCACTAGATCATCCAACGACAAGGTAAAGGCCAAAAGCCAACCGGAGATCACCGCAGGTGCGATGATCGGCAACGTCACAAGACGAAACGCCTCGGACGGTGAACATCCCAGATCCAGGGCCGCCTCTTCCAGGGAACGGTCAAAAGTCACCAACCGCGACGAGACCACCACCGAGACATAGCACATCGAAAACGTCGTATGGGCCAGCACGATGGTCAGCACGCCGCGATCCAATCCGATCCCGATGAACAGCAGCAGAAGCGACAGACCTGTGATCACCTCGGGCATCACAAGCGGCGCATAGATCATGCCCGAAAACAGTGTGCGCCCCATGAAACGGCCCCCTCGGACCATAACATAAGCTGCCATTGTCCCCAGCACGGTCGCCAGGGTTGACGACATGACGGCCACTTTGACCGTGACCCAGGCAGCGTTCAAAAATGCCTCGTTCTGCATCAGTTCGCCGTACCATTTGGTCGAAAACCCGGCCCAGACGGTCACCAGCTTGCTTTCATTGAAACTGAAGATGATTAGGATCAGCATCGGGATATACAGGAACGCGAACCCCAGCGTCAGCGAGACGACATTGAACCAACTCAATCGGGTCATTGCTCTGCCTCCGCCTGTTTCTGCTGGTTGCGCTGGAACAGCACAATGGGGATCACAAGGATCAACAGCAGCACCACGGCCACGGCACTTGCCACTGGCCAGTCACGGTTCGAGAAGAACTCTTCCCACAGAACCTTGCCGATCATCAGCGTGCCAGACCCACCCAAAAGCGAGGGGATCACGAACTCTCCCAGGACCGGGATGAAGACCAGGAATGATCCTGCGATGATCCCGGGGCGGGACAGGGGAATGGTCACAAGCCAGAAGGCCTGCAAACGTGAACAGCCCAAATCCTCGGCCGCCTCGATCAATGACCCGTCCAGCCGGTCCAGCGCGGCATAGATCGGCAGGATCATGAACGGCAGATAAGTATAGACGATGCCGATGTAGACGGCCGTGTTGGTGTTGAGCAGCGCAAGCGGCTCGCCAATCACGCCCAGCCACAGCAGCGCCTGGTTCAGGAACCCCTCGTTACTAAGGATGCCCATCCACGCATAGACTCGGATCAGGAACGAGGTCCAGAACGGCAGGATGACCAGCATCATCAGCGTCGCGCGCCATTCCTCGGGCGCGCGGGCCATGCCATAGGCCATGGGATAGCCGACCAGCAGGGTAAAGACGGTCGAAATCAAGGCGATCTTGAGGCTGCTCAGATAAGCCTTCCAATACAGGTCATCTTCGGTCAGCCAGACGAAGTTTTCAAAATCCAGCTCAGACAGAAAAGCCCGGAACCCGGCCCACCCTTCGGCCAGATCAAGTGTCGGGACATAGGGCGGGATAGCGATGGCTGTGTCGCTGAGCGAGATCTTCAGGACAATGCCAAATGGCACCAGAAACAACGCCAGCAACCAGGCGTAGGGAATGGCGATCAGAACGGCGCGGCGCATCAGTTGGCCAACAAGACACCGGCGGTGGCCGTCCACGACAGCCAGACCGGATCTTCCCACGTGAAACTGCGGCGCGAGATACGGCGAGTGTTGGCCGTCTGCGCCTTAATGATCGTGCCGTTGGGCAGTTCGACATGATAGGTCGACAAGTTGCCCAGATAAGCGATGTCATGCACCCGGCCCTGCACCATGTTGTCAGCCCCTTCTGGGCGCTCGGCAGTGATGGTCACCTTTTCGGGGCGAATGGCCAAATGGCAGGTTTGGCCATTGTCGAACGAGGTGCCCGACGTCGCGGTCAACTGCCCCTGCCCTTCGGCCCAATCAATGCTGTAGGTGTCATCACCCGCAGCAGATGCGCGACCTTGGATGATGTTCACATCCCCAATGAAATCAGCAACATATACCGATTCCGGGTTCTCATAAATCCGGTCTGGTGTGGCCACCTGCATCAGCTGGCCTTCGTCCATGACAGCAACGCGGCTGGCCACTGTCATCGCCTCTTCCTGGTCGTGGGTCACGATGACGAAGGTGGTGCCAGTCTTTTCCTGAATATCCATCAGTTCGAACTGCGTGTCTTGGCGCAGCTTTTTATCCAACGCGCCCAAGGGCTCGTCCAGTAGCAGCAGTTTCGGCGCCTTCGCCAATGACCGTGCAAGGGCCACCCGTTGACGTTGCCCGCCCGAGATCTGGTGAGGCTTGCGGGTCGCGAATTTCTCCAACCGGGTCAGTTTGAGCATCTCTTCGACCCGCGCCTCGAGGTCGAGTTTCGGCATCTTGTCGCGACGCAGGCCAAAGGCGATGTTTTCCCAGATGTTCAGGTGCGGAAACAGCGCGTAGGACTGGAACATCATGTTCACTGCGCGTTTGTTGGGGGGGACGTTGGCGATGTCCCGACCGGCAAGTTCGATCCTGCCCTCGGTCGGGTTTTCAAACCCTGCCAGCATGCGCATCATGGTGGTCTTACCACAGCCCGACGGGCCAAGCAGGGCAAAGAACTCACGCTCGTAGATGTCCAACGTCAGGTCGTCGATCGCGGTGAACGACCCAAACTTTTTGGTGACATTTCGAAAACGGATCAGCGGTTCAGCCTGTGGATCTGTCCACGGCTCAAAAACGGTTGAACTCACGATATCCCCCATACGTCCCGATTATTCGGTCTTGCAGTGTAACCAAAAACGGCCGGGCAATTGCGCCCGGCCGTTTGACTGTTTCAAATCAGGTGCCCGATTTGATCTTGGTCCACAGACGCGTCACAACCCGCTGGGTTTTGGCAGGGTAAGGCGTTGTGATATAGAGGTTTTCCATCGTCGCCTCATCCGGATAGATCGCAGGGTCATCGATCACATCGGATTCCAGCAGCGGCTGCGAGGCTTTGTTGCCGTTGGCGTAGTAGACATAGTTCGACGCCGCCGCCATGTTTTCGGCGTCCAGGATGAAGTTCAGGAACTTGTGCGCCGCGTCCGGGTTGGGGGCGTCCGCAGGAATGGCCATTTGGTCGAACCACATCAGCGAGCCTTGCGAGAAGGCGTTATAGGCAATCTCGACCCCATTGTCGGCCTCGGCCGCGCGATCACGGGCCTGCAAGATGTCGCCAGACCAACCAACGGCCACGCAGATGTCGCCATTGGCAAGCGCGTTGATGTATTCCGAGCTGTGGAACTTCTGGATGTGCGGACGCACCGCAGCCAGGATCGGCTCGGCCTTGGCGATCACATCTTTGTCGTGGCTGTCAGGGTCTTCACCCAGATATTGTAGGACCATCGGGATCATTTCCGACGGCGCGTCCAGGAAATGCACCCCACATGATGCAAGCTTTTCCATGTTCTCGGGCTTGAGCACCAGGTCCATGCTGCCCATCGGCGCATCGTCACCCAGCACCTCTTTGACCTTGCCGACGTTCACGCCAAGGCCGGTCGTGCCCCACATGTAGTTGATCGAATAGGCGTTGTCCGGGTCATAGCCGGACGTACGGTCCTGGATCACGTCCCACAGGTTGACGGCGTTCGGCAGCTTGGACATGTCCAGCTTTTGAAATGCCCCAGCCTGAATTTGCCGTTGCAGGAAGGTGCCGGACGGAACCACGACGTCGTAACCCGACCCACCGGCCAGCATTTTGGTTTCCAGAACCTCGTTGCTGTCGAACACGTCGTAGATCAGCTTGATCCCGGTTTCTTCTTCGAACTTGGTCAGCAACTCTTCGTCGATGTAGTCGGACCAGTTGTAGACGCGGACCTCTTCGGCAAAGGCCGCCGAAGTTGCAAGCGCCATCACGGCTGTCAGCGTGAGCGTTTTGAATTTCATATGAGTGTCTCCCTGCGTGGCAGCGGGTATGCTCCCGCCTGCCTAGATTTGATCAAGTTTTGCCTTCTGCGGCAACAGTGTTTATGATTCCACTCAAAGCAAGCGTGGAATAACTTAGGAAAAATTGGGTCAATCCCCTTGAATATGATCAAAAATAAGGCACCGGCTGGAAATCCGGAAACCGAAAAACGCCCGGCGCATGAGCAGGTATACCAGACGCTCAAGGCGCAGATTCTGTTCGGAGAGATGGCTCCAGGGCAGGCTGTGACCATTCAGGGCCTGACCGATTCGCTAGGTGTAGGCATGACGCCCGTTCGCGAAGCGATCCGCCGTCTGATCTCGGACGGGGCACTGATTTTTCAGGGCAATAGGCGCGTAAGCGTTCCGGTCCTGACTGCCAATGATGTCGAACAGTTGATTTACGTAAGAAAATCAACCGAGTCCGAGCTTGCCCGCAGGGCTGCGATCCGTATCACACCGGCCCAGGTGGACGCGCTTGAGGCCATTGATGATGCACTGGATCGCGCCATTTCGGTCGGCGACGTTGCCGGGTACTTGCGCCACAACCACGAGTTCCATGAGGCCCTGTACGGGGCGGCGGATGCGCCCATCATGAGGGATCTCGCGGATCGGATGTGGTTGCGATTCGGGCCCTCTCTGCGCGTCGTATGTGGCCGTTTTGGAACGCAAAACCTGCCCGACCGGCATAAGGACATGTTGATCGCCCTGCGCAATGGCGATGCATCGGCCGCCGGTCGCGCTATGGAGCAGGACGTTGAACAAGGCATGGAACTGATGGTCGGGATGTTGGCAAACACCGCATGACGCAGCTTGCCGATTGACTCAGGGAAATTTGATCATATTCTGCGTTCAAAGCCCTTTTGCGAGGAGTCCGCATCATGTCTACCATCACGAACCATCTCCCCACGGCCGAGCTTCAGGCCCTGGATGCCGCCCATCACATGCACCCTTTCACCGCCAACGATGAGCTGGCGAAAAAGGGCGCACGTGTCATCACGCGGGCCAAAGGGGTCTACCTGACCGACAGCGAGGGTGAGGAGATTCTGGATGCCATGGCGGGTCTATGGTGCGTCAACATCGGCTACGGCCGGGACGAGCTGGCCGAGGTTGCTGCGCGCCAGATGCGCGAACTGCCCTATTACAACACCTTCTTTCAGACCACCCATGTGCCCGCCATCGCTTTGGCCAACAAGCTGGCAGAACTGGCGCCCGGTGATCTGAACCACGTGTTCTTTGCCGCCGGCGGGTCCGAGGCCAACGACACCAACATCCGCATGGTGCGCACCTATTGGGCCAACAAGGGCCAGCCGGACAAGAACATCATCATCAGCCGCAAGAATGCCTATCATGGCTCGTCCGTTGGGTCGGGGTCCTTGGGCGGTATGGTCCACATGCACGCCCAAGGCGGCATGCCGATCCCCGACATTCACCACATCGACCAGCCCAACTGGTGGGCCGAAGGCGGCGACATGTCGCCCGAAGACTTTGGCTTGGCCCGCGCGCAAGAACTGGAAAAAGCCATCCTGGAACTGGGCGAGGATCGCGTCGCGGCCTTTATCGGCGAACCCATTCAAGGTGCGGGCGGTGTGATCGTGCCGCCGGAGACCTATTGGCCCGAGATTCAGCGGATTTGCGACAAATACGATATCCTGCTGATCGCGGACGAGGTGATCTGCGGCTTTGGCCGGACCGGCGATTGGTTCGGCTCGCAAACTGTCGGCATCAAGCCCCACATCATGACCATCGCCAAAGGCCTCAGCTCGGGCTATGCGCCCATCGGCGGATCCATTGTTTGTGACGAAGTCGCCGAAGTGATCGCAGGCGGTGAATTCAACCACGGCTATACCTACTCGGGTCACCCGGTGGCAGCCGCCGTCGCATTGGAAAACCTGCGCATCCTCGAGGAAGAGGGCATCGTGGATCATGTCCGCGACGTGGCTGCCCCCTATCTGAAAGAGAAGTGGGAAGCCCTGATCGACCACCCGCTGGTGGGCGAGGCCAAGATCTGTGGCATGATGGCGTCGATCGCCCTGACCCCGGACAAGGCAAGCCGCGCGAAATTTGCGACCGAGCCGGGCACCGTTGGCTATGTCTGTCGCGACCGTTGCTTTGCCAATAATCTGGTGATGCGCCATGTTGGCGACCGCATGATCATCTCGCCACCCCTCATCCTGACCCCTGCGGACATTGACGAGATGATGAAACGGATTCGCAAATCCCTGGATGAAGCGCATGCAGAGCTCATCGAAAAAGACATGATGAAGGCCGCATCCTGACCTAGCGTCAGATTTAGCGCCCCCAACTACCTGATTCTCGAGGCGACCAATCAAGTTGGTCGCCTTTTTTGTGTGCTGACCAATGGCGATAACCGCCTAAAAACAGTCGCAACTGTCTCTCGAGTGTCGTAAATCGGTTGCGTTCGGACCAACTCGGCGCTTAAGCTTCATCCAAAGCGGCACAGACCGCGGCAAACAAACTTCGGGGAGCTGGCGTTGACTGCATCATCCAGCAATGACGCGTTCGTTGAATTCGAACGTGTTCAAAAAAGTTATGACGGCGAAACTCTGGTCGTCAAAGATCTCAATCTTACAATGCCAAAAGGCGAGTTTCTCACGATGCTCGGCCCGTCAGGTTCCGGTAAAACAACCTGCCTGATGATGTTGGCCGGTTTCGAAACCGCTACACATGGCGACATCCGTTTGGGTGGCACGTCGATCAACAACATCCCGCCGCACAAACGTGGCATCGGCATGGTGTTTCAGAACTACGCCCTGTTCCCTCACATGACGATCGCCGAGAACTTGAGCTTCCCGCTGGAAGTGCGCAAGCTGGGCAAGTCCGAGCGTGAAGAGAAGGTGAAGCGCGCGTTGGACATGGTGGAAATGGGTGCCTTCGGCGGCCGCCGCCCGGCCCAGCTTTCAGGGGGTCAGCAACAGCGGATCGCCTTGGCGCGCGCTCTGGTGTTTGAGCCCGAATTGGTTCTGATGGACGAACCGCTCGGCGCGCTAGACAAACAGCTGCGCGAAAAGATGCAGTTCGAAATCACCGATCTGGCGCACCGCCTGGGCATCACCACCGTATACGTCACCCACGACCAGACCGAGGCGATGACCATGTCGGACCGCGTTGCCGTGTTTGATGATGGCATCATCCAGCAGTTGGCGCCGCCGGACACGCTCTATGAAGAACCTGAAAACAGCTTCGTCGCGCAGTTCATCGGCGAAAACAACACGCTTGAAGGGGTTGTTCAGGAAATCAACGGCGAAGTGGCCCTGGTCAAGCTCGACGATGGCGAATTGATCGATGCAAAGCCTGTTAACGTGGGCGTCGGTGACCGAACCCGCGTGTCGATTCGTCCTGAGCGGGTCGAATACAACAAGGATCGCCTGAAGGAAGGCACCCATACGATCAAGGCCGAAGTGCTGGAGTTCATCTATATGGGCGATATCTTCCGCACACGCTTGCGTGTTGCCGGAAACGACGAATTCGTCATCAAAACCCGGAATGCCCCCGATCAGGTTCGTCACGAGCCAGGCTCGATGATCGAAATCGGTTGGTTGCCCGAAGACTGTCGGGCGCTCGACGCCTGATCACAACCATTGGCGGACCCCGACACAGATCGGTGCCGCCTGACTTACGTTCAACAAGGAGAGACTCATGAAATTCACCAAACTCACAGCGCTGGCAGTGACAACCGCTCTGGTCGCGCCTGCTGCGTTTGCACAGGAAATGACCATCGTGTCCTGGGGCGGCGCGTACAGTAAATCGCAGAAGAACGCCTATCACGACCCCTACTCGGAAAAGACCGGCGTCACGATCATCAATGACGACAGCTCGGCCGAAGCGGTTGCAAAGCTGCGCGCAATGAACGAAGCGGGCAACGTGACATGGGACGTGGTTGACGTTGTTGCAGCGGACGCGATCCGCCTGTGCGACGAAGGTCTGGCGATGGAAATCGACCCTGACACCATGCTGGCGCCCGCGCCCGATGGCACTTCGGCGGCTGACGACTTTGGCGACCTGCTGGTATCCGACTGCTTTATTCCGCAGATCGTGTACTCGACCACATTTGGCTATCGCACCGATCTGGTGGGTGACACACCCCCGACCGAGATCTGCGCAGTCTTCGACACCGAAGCCTATCCTGGCAAGCGTTCGCTGGAAAAGCGTCCGATCAACAACATGGAATGGGCGCTGCTGTGTGACGGCGTTGCAAAAGACGACGTCTACGACGTTCTGGCCACTCCGGAAGGTCAAGATCAGGCTCTGGCCAAGCTGGACACCATCAAGGACGACGTGATCTGGTGGTCGGCCGGTGCGGACACCCCGCAGCTGCTGGCAGACGGCGAAATTGTCATGGGCTCGACCTATAACGGCCGCCTGTTCTCGGTCATCGAAGAGCAGAAGCAGCCGGTTGCCATGCTGTGGGACGCGCAGGTGTTTGACCTTGACGGTTGGATCATTCCCGCGGGCCTGAGCGAAGAGCGTCAGAAGCAGGCTCTGGACTACATCATGTTCGCGACCGACACCCAGCGTCTGGCGGATCAGGCCAAGTGGATCTCGTACGGTCCGGCACGTGCCTCGTCGGCCCCGCTGGTTGGCAAGCACGCTGATCTGGGCATCGACATGGCACCGCACATGCCGACCGACCCGAACAACGCCAAGAACACCTTCCTCTACAACTATGAGTTCTGGGCTGACTACCGCGACGACATCGACGCCAAATTCCAGGCGTGGCTGGCGAAATAATCGCCTAAGCCAAGATACGGAAAGGGCCGCACGTACGGCCCTTTCCCCCTCCATTCGTTTGGACATTTACCAATAAAAACAAGACCAACGGGGACGATATGACGGACACCACCTCCGATGGGCCAATGCTTGCCGCAGACGGCACGCCGCTAAAGAAAAGCCTGGCCCGCGCGCTGAGACTGCAAAAGATGAGGGCGCTGATGCTGATTGCGCCGCTGCTCCTCTTTGTGCTGTTCTCTTTCATCATCCCCATCTTTTCGATGCTGTCCCGCTCGGTTGAAAATGACATCGTTGCGGATACGCTTCCCCTAACGGTCGTCGAACTTCAGGCTTGGAACGCAGACAGTGGTGAACTGCCCGATGAGGCCGTCTATGCGGCTTTTGTTGCGGACATGGTCGTGGCCATCGAGGCCAAGAAACACACCCGTCTCGGCACCCGCCTGAACTATGAACAGACCGGCATGTCGTCGTTGTTCCGCAAGTCCGGGCGCAAGATCAAGCGGATGGACCCGGCAACAGACGGTCCGTTCAAAGAAGCGCTGATTGACGTCGACAAAAAATGGGGCGACGTCGAAACCTGGCGCGTGATCAAAACCCATTCACCGCGCATAACGAATGGCTATTTCCTGAACGCCGTGGACATGCGCCGCACGCCCGAAGGGGCGCAAGCACAGCCCGAGGACAAACAGATCCTGGTCAAGCTTTTTGGCCGCACGTTGATCATGTCCTTGATCATCACAGGATCCTGCATTTTGCTGGGATATCCGGTGGCCTGGATCCTGGCCAACCTGCCGATGCGCACCGCAAACGTCTTGATGATCCTGGTGCTGCTGCCCTTCTGGACTTCGCTGCTGGTACGAACATCGGCCTGGAAGGTCATGCTGCAACAACAGGGTGTCATCAACGAGGTTCTGGTCTGGCTGGGCATGGTCGCCGACGACGCGCGTCTGGTCATGATCAACAACCAAACCGGTACAATCATTGCGATGACCCACATCCTGCTGCCGTTCATGATCCTGCCAATGTATTCGGTGATGCAGACCATCAACCCCAGCTACCTGCGGGCGGCAAAATCCATGGGCGCAACCAACTGGACCGCGTTCTGGCGGGTCTACTTCCCGCTTTCGATCCCCGGCATCGGCGCGGGCTCGATCCTTGTCTTCATTCTGGCGATTGGCTACTACATCACGCCTGAAATCGTCGGCGGCACCAAAGGTGTCTTTATCTCGAACCGGATTGCCTACCACATCTCGAGCTCTTTGAATTGGGGCCTTGCGGCTGCATTGGGCACGATCCTGTTGGCGGTCGTTCTGATCCTCTATTGGGCCTATGACAAGATCGTGGGCATCGACAACGTGAAGCTGGGGTAACGGACATGGCTGCACTCACACCTATCTCGCGCAAACCGATGTCTCTTGTCCTGCCGACTGTTGCGGCATCGGGCGGGCTGCTGGGGCTCTTTGTTGGAACTGCAAACGGCTCGGGCTTCCTGGGCATCATCATCGGTGCTGCCATCGTGACGGCTTTGGCGGCGCTCTACATCTTTGCTCTCAAGAACGAGCAGATGGCAAAGTGGATCTCGCTGGCGGTTTTTCTTGTCCTAGGGTTCATCTTTGGCGGCCTCCCGGGGGCCATCCTGGGCGTCATCGCTGGCTGGTTTTTTCATTGGTTCACCTACTGGATGTATGAAGGTCGCTATCGCCAGCACCTTCTGCCCTATCTGACCCCTGGTCAGGTTCTGTGGCACTATGGCTTCCGGGTGATCTGTGGCGCGATCTTTGTTTTCCTGATCACACCGATCCTGGTCGTCATGCCGCTCAGCTTCAATGCTCAGGACTTCTTTACCTTCACGCCCGAAATGCTGCGCCTTGATCCGGCCGGCTACTCGCTGAAGCACTATGAGGATTTCTTCACCAACAACGAATGGCAGCGTTCGTTCAAGAACTCGCTGATCATTGCGCCGATTGCGACGATCATCTCGGTGAGCCTGGGTACATTGGCGGCGATTGGCCTGAGCCAGAGCCACGTGCCCGGCCGTCGCGCCATCATGGCAATCATGATCTCGCCCATGATCGTCCCGCTGATCATCTCGGCCACCGGCATGTTCTTCTTCTACTCGGACATCGGCAACTGGCTGGAAGGGACACTGGGCCTGCCCAAGACCTTTGTTGGCTACGTCAAGGTGATCCTGGCGCACGCGGTTCTGGGCATCCCGTTCGTGATTATCACCGTGACTGCAACGCTGGTGGGCTTTGACCGCTCGCTGACCCGTGCGGCGGCGAACATGGGTGCCGATCCTGTGACCACCTTCTTCCGGGTGCAGATGCCCCTGATCCTGCCTGGCGTGATCTCGGGTGGTCTCTTTGCCTTCATCACCTCCTTTGACGAGGTGGTCGTGGTGCTTTTCGTCGGCTCAGCCAGTCAGAAGACGCTGCCATGGCAGATGTTCACCGGCCTGCGCGAACAGATCTCACCGACCATCCTGGCGGTGGCCACAATCCTCGTGGTGATCTCGATCGCACTGCTGACCACGGTCGAGCTTCTCCGCCGCCGCTCAGAACGTCTGCGGGGCATGTCACCCGGCTAAACAAAAGCGCCCCGCCGTTCTTCTCGTGGAAAAAACGGCGGGGTGAATTGATCCACAGGATCAAGAGGGGCAGCGCCCCTCTTTTTTATCTCAGGCTTTGCAGCAGCCGGGGTGAAGCATAGCCATCAGGCACCATGCCATTGGCCACCTGATAGGCGCGGACTGCATTGATGGTCAGCGGACCGATCTTTGCGTCAATCTTTTGGGTGTCGAACCCCTTGGCCGTCAGACGCTCTTGCAACTCGATCCGCTCGTCATAGGTCAACGCACGGTCGCCGCGCGGCCAGCCGCCCTGCAGCTTACCCGCCCCCCGAATGCGGTCACTCAGATGCCCGACGCCGATGACATAGGCATCAGCAGTGTTGTAGCTCTCAAGCACTTCGAAGTTGTCAAAGATCATGAAGGGAACGCCCTCTGCCCCGCCAGGCAACAGAATCGATGCCGCGCCATGGTTGCGCACCGCCTTGCCATTCACACCCTTCACCCCAAGCTTGGCCCACTCCTTGGGGCTCTTGGTGATCTCACGATTTGCCAGAGTGTAATCGAACCCCTTGGGCAACGTGACCTCAACACCCCAAGGCTGCCCTTTGGTCCAGCCATGCGCGGCCAGATAAGCGGCCGTGGACGCCAAAGCATCTGTCGGATCGTCTGACCATATGTCCCGTTTGCCATCACCGGTGTGATCCACGGCATAATCCAGGAACGAGGTCGGCATGAACTGTGTGTGCCCCATCGCCCCCGCCCAACTGCCATTCATGTTTCGGCTGGCCACATCGCCTGCCTGCAAGATTTGCAGAGCGGCGATCAGTTGTTCCTCAAAAAACTCACTGCGCCGTGCGTCATAGGCCAGGGTCGCGAGCGAGCGGATCACGCTCTTTGAACCACGGAACGTGCCATAGGCGCTTTCCAGCCCCCAGATCGCAACAACAACCTCTTTCTCGACGCCATACTTGGCTTCGATCCGGTTCAACAGCGCATTGCGCTTTTTCAGCGCTGCCCGCCCGTTCTGCACCCGAAGATCCGAGGCCGCACTGTCCAGATAGACCCAAACCGTCTTGGTGAACTCGGATTGGTTGCGATCGCGTTTGATGACCTCGGCGTCATAGCTCACACCGCTCAAGGCCTTCTGCCAGACCGACCGCTTGATGCCCGCAGCTTCGGCTCGGGGGCCAAAGCCAACCTTCCAATCTTGAAAACCACCCTCGGACGCAACAGCGGTGGGTTTCAGCGCATCCGCGCGCGCGGGTCGCAGTTGCGGTCTCAGCGAGGTCAGAACCTCTGCCGAGGCCAGTTTGACGGCGGTTTCGTTCTCGGACCCGGTGCTTGCCCCGGGCATCATGGCGGCGGTCACTGCCGCAGCACTCAGCCATACACGCATCTTGGTTGTCCCGATTATCTGCTCTGGCATAAGGGTAGCGTGAAAGCCGCATTCGCAAAAGGGATCACACGGGCGGTGTGCAATCCTCCGCTCGCGCCCGTTCAGCCCGCAGCCCTTCGATAGCCTGGCGCAACAGGGGCACCCGATTGGGGCGAAAGCTCTGCTCGGTCACGACCAACTCACGCATACGATCCAGACGAAAGGTGCGAAAGTCCTGCCTCAGATGACACCAGGCGACCAAAACGCTGGCCCGATCCATGTAGACAATCGACAGTGGGTTCACCCGACGGTGAGTCTCGGCTCCGTGCGCGTCTTCATATCCGAATTCGATTGCCTGCTCATCCCATGTCGCCTTGCGCAGGCGCGCAACCTCGATCCCCGGCTTCGGCGGGCGATCAAATCGGGTGGCCGTAAGCACAGCGTGACTCAGCCGATGGGACTGGCGCTGTGGCAAACGCCCTTGCAACTTGCGCAGGGCCGCACTGGCCGCTTCGGACAAGGCAGGATCACCGATTAGCTCCACCTCACGCAGGCCAAGAACCAATGCCTCAAGCTCGTCATCCAGAAACCCCAAGGGCGGCAGGGTCGCGTCCTCGATCAAGGTAAAGCCAAACCCGGCCTCACCGTCGATCACCGCGCCCAAGCCCCGCAGTGTGTCGATGTCGCGATGCACCGTTCGCGGCGACACCCCCAGATCCTGCGCCAACTGGATCGAGGTGCGCGGCTGCGGCCCTGAACGCAGGGCTTGCATCAATTGGAACAGGCGGGCGGTGCGTGACATGAGTTCATACTGCCTAACACTGATGACAAAAACTGTCATCACCTCCCCCTAGGGTCCGACTCAATTCAGATCATGGAGTTCAGTGATGTTGACCCTTCTCATTTACCCATCAGCCTTTGGCCTTTTCAGCGGCAGTCCCTTTTGTGTCAAAGCGGCCTACCTCCTCGAAGCGTCCGGGCAGCAATGGCAGCGGTCCGATCTGCTTGATCCGCGTAAAATGCCCCATCGCAAACTGCCCGTGCTGCGCACGCCAGAGCGGTTGATGCCCGACAGCGACGCCATTCGCGGCTGGTTGGAAGCGCGCGGTGCGGATTTTGACCAAGGCCTGAGCGACCTGCAAAAGGGCCAGTCCCGCGCGCTGATCCGCATGGCCGAGGATCACCTGTATTTCCAACTGGTCATGGACCGCTGGGGCAATAACGAGGTCTGGCCGGTTCTGCGCGAGACATTCTTTTCCGATGTACCGCGCCTGATCCGGGGACCGATCACCAAATCGGTGCGCAAGTCGGTTTTGCGCGGGTTGGACATGCAAGGCGTATCCCGGTTTTCGCAATCTGAACGGTTGGAGCGGGTCGAGAACGACCTGACCGCAATCTCAGCATTCCTGTGGCATTCACCCTTTCTGATGGGCAGCACGCCAACATCTGCCGACTACTCTGTCGCGCCGATGCTGGCCGCGATGGCGGCAACACCAGTGAAAACGCCTCTGCAACAGCGCATTGCCAATGACAGGCTGCTGACGGACTATGTCGCCAGAATGGATCAGGCGTTTGACTTGAAATGACACCCTTTGCCAACGAACAGGTCGCCGCAGCTTTTGCGGCGATCCCATCTGAACCGCGCGACGGTCTTCTGCGCCTGCGCGAACTGATCTTTGACGTGGCCAGTGATTTGCCCACTGCGCCCCAGGTCGAAGAGACCCTGAAATGGGGCCAACCCGCCTATCTGACAGCCAAAGGATCAACCATCCGCTTAGGCGTTCCCAAATCAGGGGGTTTCGCCCTGTTTGTGCATTGCCAAAGCCGCCTGATCCCGGACTACGAAATGGCCTTTCCCAAGGCGGACCAGATCGAAGGGACACGGGCCGTTCTGTTCAAGGATGCTGATCAGATCGATCAGGGGCGCCACGGCTGGCTCATCGCCCGAGCTCTGACCTATCACCAGAAGACGTGAGTTAGCGCCGCTTACGCTCGACCTTGCGTTTGATCTTGTCCCGCTTGCGCTTGCCCTTGATCGCCTTGCGACGCTGCGTGCGGCCCGCAGGGCTGACCGGCTTTGGCATAGCCTTGTCTTCGACCGAGAGCAGTTCCAGCTCCAGCCCACCCGTTACCGGTGTTGCCTGAGCAAGACGCACCGTGACCCGCTGACCGATGGACAGGATCATACCGGTATCGGACCCCATCAGCGTCCCTGCCTCGCGGTCGAAATGAAAGAACTCCCGCCCCAAAGATCGCACAGGCACCAACCCATCAGCCCCGGTTTCGTCCAACTTCACAAAAGCCCCGAACCGCGCCATGCCACTGATCCGACCTGAGAATTCGTTACCCACCCGCTCACTCAAATAGGCGGCCAAATAGCGATCTGTAGTGTCGCGCTCGGCCATCATCGAACGGCGCTCAGTGTCCGAGATATGGGTGGCGGTGTCTTCCAGCCGGTCAATCTCATCAGGTTGCAACCCGTCATCGCCCCAGCCATGCGCCTTGATCAGAGCACGGTGCACGATCAGGTCGGCATAACGGCGGATGGGCGAGGTAAAATGCGCATAGTTCCGCAAAGCCAAACCGAAATGACCAAAGTTCTCGGGCGAGTAATAGGCTTGTGCCATGGACCGCAGGGTCGACAGGTTGATCAGCTCGGCATCGTCCGTCCCCGCCGCGGCGTTCAACAGCGCATTCAGGTGACGGGTCTGCAGCACCTGCCCCTTGGCCAGGTTGAACCCCGCCGCCTGTGCCGTCTCGCGCAGCGACTCCAGCTTTTCGGGGGCCGGTTCCTCGTGAACCCGGAATAGGAGCGGCGATTTCTTGGCGTTGAGCGTCTCGGCTGCGGCCACATTGGCCAACACCATGAACTCTTCGATCAAGCGGTGCGCATCCAGACGATCGCGGAAGTTGACCGATTGAACCGTGCCATCATCATCCAGCACGATCTTGCGCTCTGGCAGGTCCAGATCCAGCGGCTGACGCTCTTCTCGCGCCTTTTTCAAAGCACCGTAAGCGGCATAAAGCGGCTTCAGGATCGGGTCGAGCAGCGGCCCGGTGCGATCGTTCGGATTGCCATCAATGGCCTCTTGCACCTCGGCATAATGCAGCGATGCGACCGAGCGCATCAACCCGCGCACAAATCGATGTGACAGCTTGTTGCCGTCTGCATCAAGCTGCATCCGCACCGCCAAACAGGCGCGCGGCACGCCCTCGTGCAGCGAGCATAGATCGCCCGACAGTCGATCCGGCAGCATCGGCACGACACGGTCGGGGAAATAGCTGGAGTTGCCGCGCTTGCGCGCCTCGCGATCAAGGGCCGAACCCGGGCGCACATAGGCCGCCACATCGGCAATCGCGACCCAGACGATATGACCGCCCAGGTTTTTGGGGTCATCATCGGCATGGGCATAACAAGCGTCGTCGTGATCACGCGCATCTGAGGGGTCGATGGTCAAGAGCGGCAGATCGCGCAGGTCCTCGCGACCGCTCAACCCCATGGGTTTTGCGGCGTCGGCCTCAGCAATCACCTTGTCGGGGAAATCATCGGGGATGCCGTGCTGATGGATCGCGATCAGCGACACGGCCTTAGGAGCGGACGGATCACCCAGCCGTTCCACGATCCGCGCCTTGGGCAGACCCATGCGGCCCTTTGGTCCGGCCTGCTCTGCCTCAACCAACTCGCCATCCTTGGCGCCGAGCACAGCGGCCTCGGCCACAGTCCATTCGGTACCTGCCGACTTGTCGATAGGCACGATCCGGCCGCCTTCGCTGCGTTTGCGAAACACACCCAGTATGCGTTTGGGGTTTGCACCGATGCGGCGGATCAGGCGCGCCTCGTAGTTGTGATCTTCCTCGTGCACGACGGTCAGGCGGGCCAGGATGCGATCTCCTTCGCCCAGGGCCGGGTCCGAGGCGCGGGGAATGACCAGAACGACGGGCTCGACACCCTCGCCATGCCATTCCATGGGCTTGGCAAACAGATCGCCGTTTTCATCAGGTGCCTTGACCTGCAAAACGCTGACCGGTGGCAAGCGATCCGGGTCGGAATAGCTGCGTTTGCGCTTTTCCAGATGGCCCTCGGCCTCAAGCTCTTTGAGCAGCCGTTTCAGGTCGATCCTGTCCGAGCCCTTGATCCCAAAGGCTTTGGCGATGTCTCGTTTCGATGTGAGGGTCGGGTTGGCCGAAATCCAGTCGAGGATTTCTTCCTTGGTGGGAATACGCGTCATACTTCTGGCCTATCACGGCCCTTTGACAAGGTCATGACCAAAACGTCAAAGCCGCGACAAATCCGCCTTGGTGTCCACGTCCCGCAACTCATCCACCAGCGCGATCCTGAGACCGGGAACCGAGGCCATGGTGTCGGCCAAAGCATACTCGGTCGACCAGCGGACACCCTTGAACAGGGTCAACGGCAAAGCCGCCGCGCGCTTGGCCCCAACGAGCCAATAGCCGCCATCGGGGGCGGGGCCGAACACCATCTCATGCGATCCTAGCGCGGCAAACGCACGCCCGATCCGCGCGCGGGAAATCCCCGGAATATCTGCCCCGATCACGCAAACCGGACCGGGTGGCATCGCGCGCAGCATACGCCCCATTCGGTCGCCCAGATCGCCGCTCCCCTGCGGTGCGCGCGGCAGATCTACGGGCCAGATGCGGCTTTCCAAACCTTCACGGTCAGGGGCCACGGCCAAAACGATCTGCCAGCGTGGATCACGCAGGCGACGGATCAGGCTGCGGGTTTGATGGCGAAACCACCAGGCCGCGCCAACCATGCCGATATCCCGCCCCAGGCGCGTTTTGACCCGGCCCGGGCGCGGCTCCTTGACCATGATGACCAGCGTACGCTTCATGCCAGATCCAGCATCATATCTCGGTGATCGATCCCCGCGTCGTCATAGACAGGACCATAGGCCTGAAACCCCAGCTTTTCGTAGAACCCAAGGGCATGGATCTGCGCGCCCAGTTTGACTTTGGTAACGCCCGGCTTGGCACGCGCGATCTCGACCCCTTTTTGGATCAAAGCCACCCCCATGCCGGTTCCACGCCCTTTGGGAAGCACACAAACCCGACCGATCTTGGCCGTCTCAGCGTCAAACACAATCCGCGCCGCACCGGTTGGCACGCCATCCGCCGTGGCCAGAATATGAGTCGCCACTTCGTCCAGCTCGTCGATTTCTTCTTCGATCGGAACGCCCTGTTCCTCGACAAAGACCGTGTGCCGCAATGCAAAGCAAGTGTCGCGGTCTTCGGTCACTTCAATCTTCAGCGTCATGCAAAGTAGTCTCGCAGGATGCGCGTGTAGATGCCTTTGAGCTGGTGGATCTGCGCCACCTCGACCCGTTCATCGACCTGATGCATGGTGCGGCCAACAAGGCCGAATTCCACAACCGGACAGTGGTTTTTTACAAACCGTGCGTCCGAGGTGCCACCTGTCGTCGACAACTCCGGTTTCACGCCGGTTTCCGCCTCGACCGAAGCCGCCACCAGATCGGACAATGCGCCCGGAGGGGTCAGAAAGCTTTCGCCCGAGATTTTGACCTTCATCTCGATCTCGACACCGAAGGCTTCCGCCACTTGGTCAACCTCACCTTGCAGCCAATCGGTCAGACCGGCGCCGGTATGAGTGTCATTGAAGCGGATGTTAACGGCGGCGGTACACTGCGCCGGGATCACGTTTGTTGCCGGGTTTCCGGTATCCATGGTTACCACAGCCAGGGTCGACGCATCAAAGTGATCGGTTCCCTGATCCAACTCATGGCTCGCCAGCCGGTCCATCAGACGCGCCAATGCAGGCAGCGGGTTCTTTGCGCGATGAGGATAGGCAGAGTGGCCCTGAACGCCCGTCACAGTGAACCATGCTGTCATCGAACCGCGCCGCCCGATCTTGATCATCTCACCCATGGTGTCGGGACAGGTGGGTTCGCCCACCAGGCAAACCGACATCGCCTCGTTTTCAGCATCCATGAAATCCAGCAGCGCCGTTGTGCCGTCGATGGCGTCGCCCTCTTCATCGCCGGTGATGGTCAGGATCACGGCGCCATCGGGTGGGGTTTGGGTGACAAAATCGATGGCCGCAGCAGCAAAGGCGGCAACTCCCGATTTCATGTCGGTGGCCCCACGCCCGTACATGAAACCGTCTTTCTCATCCGCACCAAAAGGCGCCGTGGTCCAGGCGGCCTCGTCCCCCAGCGGCACAACATCCGTATGGCCGTTGAACCCGAAGGTTTGCGCGTGGCCCTTGGCGCCCCAGCGGGCAAAAAGGTTCGACACCTCACCGCGATCCACCCGGGTGCATTCAAACCCGGCAGCGCTCAGTTTATCAGCCAGCAATACCAGTGCCCCGCCCTCGTCCGGCGTCACCGAAGGGCAGCGGATCAGGTCAGCGGTCAGTTGGGCAGCGTCGGTCTGGGTCATCTCGTCTCTCGCTTGGGTCATGGCCTTTGTTGGGCCACACTTGTGACGAAAAGGTCGCGTTGCCAACCCCTTTCGGCTGAAATGCGCTTAACAGGCGGGCAAATCCCGTGCTAACCCTTTGAGCAATAACATGACCCGAGGCAGGGCAATCAGCAGTACAGTCGCAAAAGACTGACCGAAACACGACCGCGCGCCGTCAAAAGAACAGCCGCGGCCACCCGTTTTGCATGGACAGGGGACAACCCCTGCGGCCGGGTGTTCTGCCTCTTGAAGACTGAGGGTTGGGGCAGGACATGGCGACCGGTGCGGAGCTGAACTATCAAACCAATGCGTCTGCCATACAGATGGCTGAGACGATTTTCGGCGATGGTGTAACTGTCGTCGATGCGTCGTATTCCGGGTGGAGCCGATCATCGGCGATCTATTCGAACGGCGACGCCCTGGCGCCTGGGGCGACCCCGTCAGACTCGGGCGTGATCCTGTCTACCGGACGCGTCAACCATTACACCCGCAGCAACGGTGATCCGAACCGCTCGGGCAGCACATCGACCAACACCTCAGGCGAAGACAACAACGCAGACTTCAACGCTGCCGCCGGAACAAATACCTACGACGCTTCGTATCTGGACATCAGCTTTACGGTTGATGATCCAACCGTCACACAGATGACGTTCCAGTTCGTTTTTGCCTCTGAAGAATATCCCGAGTTCGTGAACTCGGTTTATCAGGATTTTGTCGGCGTTTGGATCAACGGAACGCAGGTCGATACGCAATTTGGCAACGGGGACGCCGATCCCGGCAACATCAACTCGACCAACAACGAGAACCTGTTCCTCGACAACACCAACGACGATTACAACACCGAAATGGATGGCCTGACGGTCACCATGACATTGACGATCGATGTGGTACCCGGAATCGTCAACGACATCCGCATCGGAATCGCCGATGTGTCAGACAGCAGCTATGACTCGGCCCTCCTGATCGCCGCGGACAGTGTTCAGACAGCGCTTGTCGCAAACGTAGACAGCACCACCGTTCACCCTGAAGGATCGCAGACCATCGATGTTCTGGCCAACGACCAGAACACCACTGGCGGGACGCTGACGATCACGCATCTGAATGGAATCTCCGTCAGTGCCGGGGATACCGTCACCCTGAATACGGGTCAAACCATCCAGCTGAATGCGGATGGCACGATCACCGTCTTTGGTGATGGGGATACTGAAGACTTCAATTTCACGTACGGAGTGTCAAACGGCACCAACAACGACACCGGCATTGTGAATGTCAGCTCGGTCCCCTGTTTCGTGGCCGGCACCCTGATCCGTACTCCTCAAGGCGAGAAGCCGGTGGAAAGATTGGCTTTGGGACAACTTGTCGAAACTCAGGACGACGGCCCGCAGCCGCTGCGCTGGATTGGGCGGCGCACAGTTCGGGCCCAAGGGGATCTGGCTCCGATCCGCATTCGGGCAGGCACCTTTGGCGAGCATCGTGATCTGCTGGTTTCGCCGCAACACCGGGTGTTGGTCCGTGACAGCCTGGCGGAGCTGTTGTTCGGTGAAGGCGAGGTTCTGGTGGCGGCCAAGGATCTGATCAACGATCATTCAGTTACCCGCGTCGAAGGGCGTGCAGTGACTTACGTGCATCTGATGTTCGACCAACATCAGGTCATCTATTCCGAGGGCCTCCCGACTGAAAGCTTCCTGCCCGGCCCACAAACAACCGAGCTGTTTGAGCAGCCCATCGTCGATGAAATCTGCGCGATATTCCCGGAACTAGACCCAACCACCGGCGAAGGATACAGCCCCGCCGCCCGGCGAACCCTGCGCAAGTACGAAGCGCAGGTTCTGATGTCTGCGCAAAGGGTGGCCTGAACATGACCTGGATTGCACTCTCGGATGCCGATGGGCACCATTTCGCGCCGCAAGGCCTAGACCGTCATCCAGAAGACCAGCCTCTGATTGGATCGCGTGAGGACGATCTGCTGACCCGTGGTTCGCTTGTCATCGAAACCCGGCTGCCCACCACAAGCCGCCCCCGATCGCTGGTACATTATGAGCGAGGTGGGGATTGGCCGTTTCACCTGTCGCTACAGGCAATCCCAGGTGGCGGCCTGATCCTGATCCTCTTTCAGGGGGACTCGGTCCTGCACAAAGCACTGAATCCCTCAGAGATGGGGCGCTTGGACGTCTTGCGGCTGACATATTCCTGGGATGCGCCCGCCCGCTGGGGACGTTTGGCGGTGGAACAGAACGACCAGGACACCTTGTTTGTTGTGGATGCGCCGCGCCCCTGCCCCCTGAGGGTCGGCGACGTTCGTGCGCTTTTCAAACCCGGCGAGCACCGGTTTGTGTCTCCCGATGTCATTTACATGGCGTTGAGCAACGACATCGAAGCCGTTGGACCGATGCCATCCCTGCTTCCGAACACGCCAATTGCAACCCCCGACGGTTACCGACCGATCAGCAAGTTGAAGCGTGGGGATGTGGTGCTAACCGCCGACCTTGAAATCGTGCCGGTGCTGCACAAGATCACCCATACGATGGTCGCACGTGGAACCGCAAAACCACTTCATCTGCGCGCGCCTTATTTCGGCCTGCAACAGGACATCCAGACCGCACCGGATCAGCGCTTGGTGCTGGCAGGCAGTGAAGTCGAATACTTGTTCGGCCATGAAGCGGTTGCCACCCCGGTTCGGCATCTCGCCGGAGGAGCCTCGGTCCTGCCCGCACGCTGTGGTCTTACCGTCACGTATCAGCAACTGCTTCTGCCCGAAAACGAACCAATCTTGGCGGCCGGAACTGTTGCCCAAAGCCTTTACATCGGTCGCCTGCGTCGCAAGCCTGTCCACTTGGCAGCAAGCCTGTTGGGGCAGTTGGATCGCCATGGTCTGCCTGATCATGGACGGTCGAAAGTCCCCGTCTTGCGCGCCTTTGATGCCCGCATCTTAGCCGAACGTCGGGTTGCTTGACCTAAAGGCGGGCTTGCCCGGTTGGTCGAATCTGTCTAGGAACGCGCAAAATACTGATGGTTAACATGCGCGGCCTTCTCCTCGGCTTGTGCCTGACACTCACACTTTGGGCTCAAGCAACCATTGCACAGACCCTGACGGTCTCTACGGTTTCCCGTCCGCCGTTCTCGTACTCCGAGAACGGAGCAGAGCAAGGCTTTTCGATCGAATTGATGGCCGCTCTGGCCGAAGCGCTGAATTGGGACATCCAGATTCAGCGGTTCGAACAATTCGCAGACATGCTGTCCTCAGTCGAAGATGGCTCGGCGGACATGGCAATTGCCAACATCTCGATCACGGCGGCACGCGAAACCCGCATGGACTTCAGCCAGCCGATTTTCGAATCCGGGTTGCAACTGATGGTGCCTGCCGATCAGGCGCGCTCACCGTCCCTTATGTCGGCGCTTTTGTCGCTTGATCTGTTCATCGCCATCGGACTTGCCTTTCTGATGCTGATGTGTGGCGGGATGTTGATGTGGTACTTTGAGCGTCGCGCTCAGCCGTATTTTGACCGCCCTGCCAATCAGGCCTGGTTCCCATCGTTCTGGTGGGCGCTCAATCTGGTTGTAAACGGCGGCTTCGAAGAGCGCGTGCCCCGCACCGCCTTTGGCCGGGTCTTTGGCGTGATCCTGGTGATTTCGTCTTTGTTCATCGTGTCGGTCTTTACCGCCCGGATCACCTCGGTCATGACGGTCGAGGCGATCAGCGGGTCGATCAACTCGGTCAACGACCTGTATGGGCAGCGCGTTGGCACAATCGATGGGTCCACGGCCGCCGGGTTTCTTGACCGCAGAGAGCTCAACTATGTTGCTTTCGAAGGGTTGGATCCGATGATCCAGGCTTTTGAGAAGGCCGATCTGGATGCCGTCGTTTTTGACGCTCCGATCTTGTCCTACTACGCCACGCACGAAGGCCAGGAACACGCCTCTATGACCGGTGCGATCTTCCTGCGGGAAAACTATGGCATCGCGTTCCCCACTGGCTCGCCCTTGGTTGAAGACGTCAACCAGGCACTGTTGGCCCTGCGCGAGAACGGCACCTACGACGATCTTTATCGCAAGTGGTTCGGCATCCGAAACTGATCAGGCTTCACGCGTACCGTCGTCAAAGAACGGCGTCATCTGCGCCACGATAACCGCGTTTTCCGCCAGGGCACGGTCCATCAACTCACGCTCTTCGTCGCTGATGTCGTGCCCCTCGGCTTCGCGCTCTGCCAACGTGCCGTATCCGGTCACATCCAAAGGCGCCGTATCGGCCTGTTTCAGAATGGCAACCGTCTCGCGCACGGCCTCGGCCTCGTCCACACCACTGGCATAGCACATCAGCGCAGCGCCGGTCGCGCCTTCGGGCAAACCATCGCCTTCCTTGCGGCCGATCTGAACCAACAGGGTATAGACTTGCTGGCGGGAGGGTTTCTTTTTCTTTTCCATGCGCGCGCCATACCGTGCGACCCACCAGTGGGTCAATGGGCGTTCGCTCTGTAAAATGCGAGATAAATCGCGATTGGCCGACAACGGAATCAGAAGAATTGGCTGCGTACTTCTACGTCACAAAAAGACGTATGGAAGTTCGGAATGCCCCAAGCCTCAAAACTGCCGGTTGATACCCAAGCCACTGACATGGAAATGGCTGAAGCCATGTTCGGCGACGGTATCAAAATTGTAAGCGCCGATTTCACCGGGGCAAATTCGGCCTCTGGCATCTACAGTAACGGCGACAGCGTCAGCGACGCGCTGACGCCGTCGGACACCGGTGTAATCTTGTCCACCGGTCGCGCCAACGACGTCACCAACAGCTCGGGGGACGTGAACGACAGTTCAGGGACGTCGACCAGCCACTGGCGTGCGGGTGACAGCGATCTGACCGAAATGGCCGGGGCGCAAACCTATGATGCCGCCGTGTTCGAGGCCGATTTTGTCCCTGACGGCAGCACGCTGACCATGCAGTTCACCTTTGCATCCGAAGAGTACCTTGAATACGTGGGATCCGGTTTCAACGACGCGGTGGGAATTTTCGTCAACGGTCAACCGGCCGAATTGATGGTTGGTGATGGCGAAGTCACGATTAACAACATCAACGACACATCGAATGCCAACCTTTACGTCGACAATGCTGCCAGCGCAGACACCTACAACACCGAAATGGACGGTTTCACCGTCACGTTGACGGTCAAGGCGCCGGTGAATCCTGGCGAAGTCAACTCGATCAAGATCGCCATCGCCGATGGGGGAGATTCAAGTTATGATTCCAACCTGTTGATCGCAGGCGACTCCATCCAGTCGACCTTGATTGCCACCAATGACGAGGTCGACATCAACGGCGACGGCGAAGCAACCATCGACGTGCTTGCCAACGACCAGTCCCAGGCCGCGGGCGAAATGAAGATAACGATGATCAATGGCCAGGCCGTCTCGGCGGGCGATACGATCACCCTGAACAGCGGCGAAGAGATCACGGTCAACGGGGATGGCACGCTGACCGTCGCGTCCGACGGCGACGAAGGATCCAACACCTTCTCATACCAGGTGGAAGACGGCGTCGGAAACACGGACACGGCAATTGTGACGGTCCGGACAACACCGTGTTTCGTGGCCGGGACACTGATCGACACGGTCAGCGGGCGCATTCCAGTCGAAGATCTGGAACCTGGCGATCTGGTTTACACCCGAGATCACGGACATCAACCTTTGCGGTGGATCGGCAAGACCGAGCGGATCGCCAGCGGCAACGATGCCCCCATCCTCTTTGCACGCGGTGCGCTTGGTGATCACGACGCCGTTGCCGTCTCTCCCAATCACCGCATTCTGTTGACCACGGCCATGTCCGAGATGATGTTTGGCACGTCCGAGGTGCTGGTGCAGGCCAAACATCTGATCAACGATCGTTCCATCAGGCGATGCGCGGATGGACAGCCCATCACCTATGTCCATCTTCTTTTCGATCGTCACGAAGTCGTTCGAGGCAACGGATTGGAAAGTGAAAGCTATCATCCCGGCGACATGACGGTCGATTCGTTCGATGCCGAGACCCGGGACGAGATCCTGAACCTCATGCCTGATCTGACGAAAGGGGACTATGGATACGGCCCCTCGGCGCGGATGTCTTTGCGTGGCTATGAAACCCGCGCGCTCATTCGCGGTTAGGGGCGACCGAGGAAATCCTGACTGACGGTGCCACGAAAGCACCTTGGGAAGAACGGAAAGCTGTCGGTGGCAAAGTAGACATAGTTGCCGTCGACGATGGCCCCATTGCATTCGTCCAGATTGCCGCTGCCTGCCACATGCTGCCAGTCTTGTTCGTAGGTGCCATCATACCGGCCATGGGGCGCGGTCGGGCGCTTGCCAGGCTTCAGCTGCCAGGACGGTTTGACGCTTTTTCCGACATAGTGGATCGGGAAACCATCTGCCGCGTACCCGATCAGCGTACCTTTGAGCGATGCGATCAAGGCAGGGGCCGGGGCGTGGTAATGATAGAGCCCTCGATGATCAACATGCGCATTCTGACGGTCCATTCCAAGCATGTCCGCAGCCCCCATTCCCTCAAGCCGCCACCCGCTGGAGCCGTCCCGGGAAAACCCTCGCGGGCTCGAAGCATCATAGAAATCCGCCGTACCGGGTCGAAACGGGATGCCTGTCAGCGAAATGCCGGAGGCGTTGGTCCGATGCGTGATCCGGCCCGTGTCGCGCGGCGTGGCGTCCACGCAATACGTCAGCTTTTGCGCGCGAAATCGATGCGGGTTACCCCGGTTCGGAAAGGTACCGATGGTATGGTTGGGCGTACCGTTTGAATTGATGCACCGTTGATCACCCTTGGTGCTGATGTTGACGGAATTGGCCGTGTGCCCTGGGGAACTCTTTAAAAATACGGCCACGGTCATCAACCCGGCCAGAACAAACAAACGTATCATCAGGTCTCCTCCACCTTTGTCGGATGCCTGATACAACGCGGCCGCGACGGGTTTCCGTCGCGGCCGTTTGAAAACTCTGGATCTGAGCTGCGGATCAGTCGCGCAGCAACTCGTTGATCCCGGTCTTGGAGCGGGTCTTTTCGTCCACGCGCTTCACGATCACGGCGCAGTAGAGGTTGACGTTATTCTTGGACGGCATCGAGCCTGCGACAACCACCGAATAGGGCGGCACTTCGCCGTACATGACTTCGCCGGTTTCGCGATCAACGATCTTGGTCGACTGGCCGATGAACACACCCATGCCCAGAACCGAACCTTCGCGCACGATGCAGCCTTCGACAACTTCGGAGCGGGCGCCGATGAAGCAGTTGTCTTCGATGATGGTGGGCCCAGCTTGCATGGGCTCCAGCACGCCGCCGATGCCAACGCCACCCGACAGGTGCACGTTCTTGCCGATCTGCGCACAGGACCCAACGGTGGCCCATGTGTCAACCATGGTGCCTTCATCCACGTAGGCGCCCAGGTTCACAAAGGACGGCATCAGAACAACGCCGGGCGCGATATAGGCCGATTTGCGAACAACGCAGTTGGGCACGGCACGGAAACCGGCCTCTTTCCACTGGTCATCGCCCCAACCCAGGAACTTGCTGTCGACCTTGTCCCACCAGCCACCGCCTTGCGGGCCACCCGACTGCTGTTCCATGTCCTTGATGCGAAAGCCCAGCAGAACCGCCTTTTTGGCCCACTGGTTCACGTGCCAATCACCGCTGTCCAGCTTTTCGGCAACACGCAGCGAGCCGCTGTCCAATGCATGCAGCGTCGCCTCGATCGCGTCGCGCTGTTCGCCTTTGGTGGCGGGCGTGATGGTGTCGCGCGCCTCCCAGGCGGCTTCGATGGCGGCTTCGAGTTGTGCGTTCGACATGGATGGACTCCCTGAGATTCTCGTCACGTTGACATGGCCTATAAGGGGCAACGGGCCAAGGCGCAATCCGACGCGCCACGACCGCTTTGCGGCGTTTTGGTCACGTTGCGAGGGGATCAGGCGCGATATTGCCGCCGCAGACCAGCACAGCGACCCGCTCGCCCGGTTCCGGCACATAGACGCCCGACATCAGCGCAGCCAGCGCTGTGGCTCCTGCTGGTTCGACCAACTGGCGATGTTCGCGCCACAGCGCATGCTGCGCCTGGGTGATCGCCTCATCGCTGACCAGCACCGATGGCATGCCCTGCGCCAACCCGAAACAGATGTCGCCGATCCGCCGCGCACCAAGCGCATTGGCGGCCACGCCCGACACGCTGACATCCACTGGCTCACCCGCTTTCAATGCCGCGTTCAACGCGCAGGATGTCTCAGGCTCGACCGCCACCACCTTGCGGGCGCCTTGAAACCATGCGAGCGCCCCCGCGATCAGACCACCTCCACCAACAGCGATCAGAACCGTGTCCGCCTCAAGCCCTTGCGCGTCCCATTCCGCGAAACAAGTCCCCTGACCGGCCACTGTTGCAGGCGCGTCATAGGCGTGGATTTGCATCGCGCCCGTATCCGACTCATGGGTTTGAGCCAAGGCCAGGGCGTTGGCGTATTCGCCCGGCACAACGGTCAAGTCCGCTCCAATTCCCTCGATCAAGGCAATCTTGGACGGGCCCGCAATCTCGGGCACAAAGATCTTGGCCGGATAGCCCAAAGCCCGCGCCGCAAAGGCCGCCGCCGCGCCGTGATTGCCACCTGATGCCGCGACGACGCCCGCCTCGGGCACATCACAGCTGAGCAAGGTGTTGAACGCACCACGCGCCTTGAAACTGCCGGTATGCTGTGTGTGTTCCAGCTTCAGCTCGACCGGGAAATCAAGGCCGAACCCGTTTACCGTCATTACCGGCGTCTTTTGCACATGACCCGCAATCCGTTCTGCTGCCGCCTTGATGTCCGATTTCCATTGCATGGTCGCGTTCCTGTCACTGGTGTTGCCGGTGCGAACCCTATAGCTGTTGAAGAAACACGCAAGCAGGGAACTCCGCTCCATGAACGAAGACCGCCACAGCCCCTTTCGCGACGCAGGCACCGACCGGTCCACAGCGCGCGAGGTTCCGGACACGCCGCAAACCCGTTCGCCCGCCTACAAGCTGGCCTTTGCGGACGAGGATTTCCTGTGCCGGGACGAGCTGCGGCCCGTACGCCTGCAACTGGAACTACTGAAGCCGGAACTGATGATGGGCGAGCGCGAGATCACCTCGACCATCGTGATGTTCGGCGGCGCGCGTATTCCCGAGCCGTCGCAGAAGCACACGGCGCGAACGCAAACTTTGGCGGATCTCTCCGAATACTATGACGAGGCGCGCGAGTTTGCGCGGTTGATGACCGAGAAATCCAAGCTCTCGGGCTGTCGTGAGAACGTGATCGTCACCGGCGGCGGCCCCGGTGTGATGGAGGCCGGCAATCGCGGGGCCGAAGATGCAGGTGGCTGTTCCATCGGCCTGAACATCGTGCTGCCGCATGAGCAGGCCCCGAATGCCTATGTGACGCCCGACCTGAGCTTCAACTTTCACTACTTTGCCATCCGCAAGATGCATTTCCTAATGCGCGCGCGCGCCATCACCGTCTTCCCGGGTGGGTTCGGCACGATGGACGAGTTGTTCGAGGCACTGACCCTGATTCAGACCGGACGCATGGACCGGGTTCCATTCCTGCTGTTTGGGCGCGCGTTCTGGGAGAAGGTGATCAACTGGGATGCGCTGGCGGATGCGGGAACGATCTCGGACGAAGATCTGGACCTGTTCCGCTTTGTCGACACCGCGCAAGAGGCAATGGAGCTGATCGAAAGCTGGGGCGTTGCGGCCCCACGGACCGACATTCCCGGGCGCTGATCCGGGAATCGGCAAATCTGTGCTAGACTGGGCCCCTCAGCCACACAGGAGGGGCCAATGGCATATGTAACCGTCTCGACCTGGCGTTACGACGAAACGCTTGACGAAGCTGCATTGATCGAAAGCGCCGAGTCAAAGCTCAGCCAGCTCAAAGCCATGGGGGCAACTTCGGGTCACCTGGTCCGCACCAGCCCAACCGAGGGGATGATCGTGTTGATCTACCCCGACGAGGGGACATGGAACCGTGTGCGCGAGACCGTCATGCACATGCGGGCCGATACGCGCCCCGAAACAGGCGGCACCAACACTGGCGCACTCGAAGGGCCAGCGGCGGTTTCGGTCTAGGTCGGCTGAGATGGCTCAGCCGAACTGCGCCGGAAGCACGCCCAGCTCGGTCCCTTGGGGAAGCTTGGTCACAACCTGCGAGCCGCGCACGTCCTTGATTGCATAGCCGAAGCCTGCAATGCGGAATTTCCATTCCCGCGCGCTCAATGCCTTGGTGCGTTCCTGACGGAGCAAATCCAGAATGCCGTCTTCGATCAGCGTGCCGCCAATATCTGCCTGTGCCATTTTTCCATCCTCAATCGTTATGTTTGTTTACAGAATGGAAACTGACTGTTGATCAGGGCCGAAATTTACCGGGAATGGGGAAAGATTAAGGCAGCCTGAGGGGCCGCCTTTCGACAGATTATTTCTTGGCTTTGTTGTCTTGCAGTTCCTTGAACAGGAACATCGGGATCAGAACGCCCGCGATAACGGCACCCAACCAGACCAGCAAAGTTGCTGCCAACAGGTTCGACACCCCGCCAATGGTCAGGCCGGATGCGATCAAATCGGTGATCAGCAGACCTACAAAGGTCACGGCCAACGCAACGCCCCCTTTGAGCGCCGGAACATTTTTCTCGCTGATCCTGGTGATCAGCGGATCAGCAATCACCTGAACAACGGTGAAAACCAGCACGACAACAATGATGGACAGCGGTGCGATTTTGAATCCGGGCAACAGGGCCACCGCCAGCAAAAGACCAACAGCATTGCCGATCAAAAGTGCGACAGCCGACAAGATACGGCGGGACATGGGATCAATTCCTCACATTCAATTTCAACAGAACTTGAATGCACCCTACCCCCGGATCAGTTGAAATTCATCAAGAATTTCAAAGCCCGGCTTCGGCCTCGATCTGTTTGCGGGACTTGCGCGCGCGCTCGGTTGCGGACTTGAGCTGACCACAGGCGGCCATGATATCCTCGCCCCGCGGCGTGCGGATCGGCGAGGCATAGCCCGCTTTGTAGATGATATCCGCGAACGCGTGGATCCGGTTGCCGGAGCTGCGTTTGTAGGGCGCACCCGGCCATTCGTTGAACGGGATCAGGTTGATCTTGGCTGGAATGTCGTATTCCTTGATCAGTTCGATCAGGCGATGTGCGTCTTCTTTGGTGTCGTTCACGCCATCAAGCATCACGTATTCAAACGTGATCCGCTCCGAATTGCTGGCCCGCGGGTAATCCGCCAATGCCTGCAAGAGTTCCTTGATCTTCCACCGCTTGTTGATCGGCACCAGGACGTCGCGTGTTTCGTCCGTGGTCGCGTGGAACGAGATCGCCAGCAGACAGCCGATTTCCTCGGCCGTGCGGGCAATTTCAGGAACAACACCGCTTGTCGACAACGTGATCCGGCGACGGGAAAGCGAGATGCCCTCGGGGTCCATCGCTATCTTCATCGCGTCGCGGACGTTGTCAAAGTTGTACAGCGGTTCACCCATACCCATCAGCACGATGTTCGACAGCAGGCGGGTTTCATCCTTGGGCTCGCCTGGAACGGGCCATTCTTCCAGATCGTCGCGCGCCATCATGATCTGACCAACGATTTCCGCCGACGTCAGGTTGCGTACCAGCTTTTGCGTGCCCGTATGACAGAAAGAACAGGTCAGGGTGCAGCCCACCTGGGACGACACACAAAGCGTGCCGCGCCCCTCTTCGGGGATATACACCACCTCGACCTCATGCCCGCCAGCGATCCGCACCAGATACTTGCGGGTGCCATCCTCGGACACCTGACGCGAGACAACCTCGGGGATTTCGATCACGAACTTTTCGGCCAGATCCGCACGGTAGGTTTTCGCCAGATTGGTCATCTCGGCGAAGTCGCGTACGCCCCACTGATAGATCCACTGCCAGATCTGCCCGACCCGCATCTTGGCCTGCTTTTCCGGCGTGCCGTTTTCGATCAGAACCTCGCGCATTTGCGCGCGGGTCAGACCAACAAGGTTGATCGGCCCCTCGGGCAATTTGCGGGGGATCGTCATGACGTCTTGTGTGATCGGCGCTTTGGCAGACATGGCTTTGCTCGGATTCTGTCGCGGGATGCGCCTCTATATAGGATTTCCAGCAAAGATCAAAAGGTTTCGCGGAACAAAGCGAGGCGACTACTGGGCCATGCTCATAAGCTCTGTGATCCGGGCCCGTCCCAATTCAATCCTGCAGGATTGGATAGCGATGCCTGTGCCCGAACCTCCTCCGAAAGAAGCCCCTACAGCGTCGCATTGCGCATCGCGATAGGCTGCCCAGGCTTCTTGTGCTGCGTTCATCGCAGGCACCGCAACCTCTCGTCCCGTGACGTCATCCAATTCCTGCGCCGATGCCATCGCAATCTCTTGCGCGATCACCATTGCAGCCTCCACGCGTTGCTCCGCCTCCGAGACGCAAGCGCCGATTTCAACTTGCGAGCCTGCATCGCTGCATTCCAACGACGGGTTAGCAGCAACGTGCAAAGGGTAAATGCACAGAAAGAGCAAACATATCTTCTTGATCATGACGGTGCTCCATATTCGTTTGTTTCGGGCTGAGATGGGCGGGTCAACCACCAGATCATGAGTACGGCCAGTGCAAGTTGCACGATTCCGGCCACGAACAGCCCAGTCAGCCCAACGGCTGCGGCTGGACCGCGCAGAACATCCGGGTCCTCGACACGCGCTTCCATAAAGGAAAACGCCATGATGCCCGAAAACAGGAACAATACGGTCGTCATGGAGACAAGCATCGGCAGCAAAAGGTACCATCCTGGATACCCTCCATCGTGCATGCGCCGCCATCCGGCTGCAAGCAATGGCAGGAAGGTTGCGATCTGAAAGAGGCCGGTGAACAGGCGGCTCTGTTCCAGAGTCTCGGGGTTCACCCCGAACAGCATGCGGTCAACGACCGAGAGCACCGCAGATATCAACACTACAAACAGCAGGAACCACCAATACTCTGGCCGACCAGCCCTGCCTGAGAATGTTACGTACTTTGAAAAACAAGTCTTAACAGCTTCGGAAAAAGTCATCTTGACCCTCATACATTCAAATATCGGTATGCTGCCCGATCGTAAGTTGAGTGGTCAAACAAAAAGGGTCGACCCGCCATATGACAGGTCGACCGCTGCAAGCCAAAGTGGCGAATACTGCTATTCAGCCGCGACCCGGGGCTGCCATGCAAACGGCTGGAACATCCCGTCCACCGGCGTTTCAAACAGCGCGTTGGTGTAGTTCGACAGAACCTTTTGAGCAAAGATCACCAGCAAATCCTGAAGAGCCTTGTCGTCATAGCCCGCAGACCGGAACGCAGCCAGATCGTCCGCTGAAGGTCGGCCATGGTTTTCGCGCAAAGCCAGGGTAAAGCTGCGCAGCGTTTCCAGCTTGGCGTCCGCCAGCGGCGTTTCCTCGCGCAGCGCATCGATGATGTCGTTCGACACCTTCTCGCGTTTGGCGATCCCAGTGTGCGCAGGCACGCAATAGTGGCAGTGGTTGGCGACATTCACTGTCATCCAGATCACCGTGCGTTCCTCGGGCGAAAAACCGGTTGTCATCGCCAGGCGCGACAGCTCTTTATACGCTTCCAGCAAGGCAGGGCTGGTCGCCATCACGCCATGCAAATTGGGGATCGAGCCAAAGGCTTTGACCGACCCTTCGAGCAGGGGTTTGGCGGCGTCGGGGGCGGTTTCGATAGTGTGAATGGTGGTCTCGGTCATGGGTTAGGGTCCTTGGTCAGAATCTCTGACACAAGCTAGTCACGGACCGAGACGGACAAAACGCAGATCACGGCAGAGCGTTCTGTGCGCAAACGCTCAGCAGATCACGGGATTGTGGTTTGTCAAAACAAGATATGCGCAGATTTGCGGCAACCATGCCCCACAAGGCGAACGCAAAGACCCCGGAGCAATCCGGGGTCACTGATGTTTCAGTTTACTTGGTGCAGCGCTTTTCTGCGTCTTCGATCGCTGCTGTAAAGCCCAACAGCGAGAAGGTATCTTTGGTTTGTGTCCCGCGCGCTGAACGTGCGGTCAAAATCGCCTGGGCGCCGCGTTTCATTGCGGTGATGATCTTGGCATCATCCGCGGCCGTCGCAGGCCAAGCCCACTCGCCTTCGGTGAACAGCTCAAACTCGGTGCCGCCAACGTTCAGGTTCACGGTCGAACCCGGCGCAAAGGGGTAGCCGCCGGTAAAGGTCACTTGACCTTTGACATCTGCCTTGGGGCGGAAGAACACAAACAGCAAAATATCACTACGCCGTACGGCCACCACGCGGCCACCACGTGTGTTCACGGTCTCCTTCGGGGCCGAGACGCTCCAGCATTCGGTGGGATCGTCTTCGACAAAGACGCTCCAATCCGTTTTGGCCGCCACCCGGTTCGAGCTTTGCGCCTGAGCATATGCGCTGGTTGCCGAGACGGTCATGCCCGCCATACACAGGCCCGCGATCATGCGGACAAGTTTGGATCCCATTTGTCCAGCCTCCTAGACTGTCCTTAACCTCAATTCCATGGTGCGCACGCAGGCTTGAGGACCTGTCTGTCTTGCGCAACCCATCGTTTGCCGACATAGACATATTAGCGCAGGTTTCGCCATGGTTGAAAGAGCGATTGGCGGGAATCTGCCCAGAAAAGGGGAGTTTACGATGACAAATCCGGTACCGATGACCGAAATCTGGCGGGGTCCGTTTCTGGAGAGCGTCCATTTGGGTCACGCGGTGATCTGTGACGACACCGGCCAGATCGTGCGCAGCTGGGGCGATCCGAATGCCCGCATCTATCCCCGCTCGTCCGCCAAGATGATTCAGGCGCTCCCCCTGCTCAGCTCGGGGGCTGCAGCAAAGTATGGGCTCAATAGCGAGCACATGGCGCTTGCCTGTGCCTCGCACAATGGCGCGGCAATCCATACGGATCGGGTGTCGACCTGGTTGGATCACTTGGGTCTGGGTGACGATGATTTTCGTTGCGGCCCGCAGGAACCCAACGACATCGACGCGCGCAACGGCCTGATCCTTGATCACAAATCGCCCTGCCAGATGCACAACAATTGCTCGGGCAAGCACGCGGGTTTTCTGACCCTGACCCAGCATATGGACGCAGGCACCGAATACATCGACATCGATCACCCCGTGCAGCAGGCCTGTCTGGCCGCATTCGAAGAAACCACAGACGAGACCAGCCCCGGTTTTGGCATCGACGGCTGTTCGGCACCGAACTTTGCCACCTCGCTGACCGGTCTGGCCCGATCGATGGCTTGGTTTGCATCAGCCGCTGACCGCTCGGACCGCCAAAGTGCTGCCGCCGAGCAGCTGACCGCCGCCATGATCAAACACCCGGAACTGGTCGCGGGCGAAGGCCGTGCCTGCACCGAGTTGATGCGGGCGATGAATGGCAAGGTTGCGATCAAGACCGGAGCCGAGGCGGTGTTCATCGCCATCATCCCCGAAAAGCGTATGGGCGTGGCCCTTAAGATCGCGGATGGCACAACCCGCGCCAGCGAATGCGCGATTGCTGCCATTCTGGTCGAGCTTGGCGTTCTGGACGCCGATCACCCGGCGACCAGAAAGTATATGAACGCGCCGATCCTGAACCGGCGCAATGTGGATTGTGGTGTAATCAAACCAGCGGCCGGGTTCATTTGAACCCTGGCCAACGGGTTTACATCTCCATCACTTCGGCCACTTCGACCGAACCGGTGCCATCCACGACCATCGGGCACCCCTTGGCCATATCAGTGGCGGCCTCCATGCTGTCAGCCTTGACCACGGTGTAGCCTGAAATCGGGTTCGCCCCTCCATCATCTGCCACACCGCTGGCACTGACAGTCTTGGACATGCCGACCGGCGCGCCAGGAATTTCAAGCGCCTCACCCATTTGTTCAAACCAGGCACCCCAGGCGGCCATGACGCGCTCGCCCTCTTCCTGCGTTTCGGGCTTTGCACCGCCGTGATAGGCAAATACGAACTGTGGCATTTCAATTTCCTCCTGTTGCAATCGTTAATTCACTTGAGCGGACAGTTTGCGCAGCGACGAGGTCCAACCGCTTTCGTGGTTGGCGCTGATCTCGTCATCGCCAAGCTCTCGGTGATCAATGAGCAGACGCGCACCTGATTCTGTTTCGACGATGGTGAACGTCACATGGCTTTCAGCGCCGCGATTGTCGTCGTCATCGTGCCAGCCCCAGGTGAAGCCAACCGACTTGGGCGCATCGACATGGGTCACTTGGCCAGAGACCTTGTATTGCTGCCCCTCTTCGTTCTGCATGATCGAATACCAGGGACCAAGGCGTGTGAAATCCAGATCATGCACCGGCACATGCAGCCCCTCGGGCCCCCACCATTTCAGCAGTTTTTCGGTGTTCGTCACCCATGCAAACAGCTTCTCGGGGCTGATGAGAAACTCACGCTCAAGACGCAGATCGGTCATCAGTCATCATCCTCCAGAATGGCGGCTTCCAACCGGTTCAGGCTGGTTTCCCAAAATTCACGTTTCGAAATGGTCCAATCTGCGATGGCACGCAGCCCATCAGGTTGGATCGAATAAAGGCGCTGCGGTCCATTGGCGCGCTGTTTGATCAGTCCCGCCTGACGCAGCACCTTCAAATGGCGTGAGATTGCGGCGCCGGACATGCCGCGCCCTTCGATCAGATCGCCTGCAGGCAATTCGCCCTCAGACATAAGTTGTTCGACGATTCCCAATCGTGTGGAATCAGAGAGAGCAGAAAATGCAGTAACGAGATCGGGCATAACTAATATTTAACATCGATGTTAAATATGTAAAGCCCCAACCTGCCGCGGCTGTCAGCTCAGAACAAACTCACTGCGCGCATAGCCCTGCACATACAGCAGCGCCGTCAGATCCCCGTGATTGATCCGCACCTCGCATTCAGCAGCGACCGAGGGCTTGGCATGCAAAGCGACCCCGGTTCCGGCACGCTTGAGCATGCCCAAATCATTGGCCCCGTCGCCGACAGCAATCACATCCGCCTCGGCAATCCCAAGACGGTCTGTGATCTGTTCCAAAGCTTCGACCTTGGCCTGCTTACCCAGAATCGGGCGACCCGCCTCTCCGGTCAGCTTGCCATCTGCCACCAGCAGCGTGTTGGCCCGGTTCTCGTCAAACCCCAGCGTTGCTGCAACCGAAGATGTAAAGGCTGTGAACCCACCCGACACCAATGCGGCGTAACCGCCATTTGCCTTCATCGTGGTCAACAGCACCTTACCACCCGGCATCAATGTGATCCGTTCTTTCAAAACCCGCTGAATGACGCCCTCGTCCAGACCTTTGAGCAACCCAACGCGCTCGGTCAGCGCCCCTTCGAAATCCAGCTCACCATTCATCGCCCGTGCGGTGATGTCTTTGACGCGCGCGCCCACACCGGCCACCTCTGCCAGTTCGTCAATGCACTCCTGCTGGATCATGGTGCTGTCCATATCCGCGAGCAGCATTTTCTTGCGCCGCCCTTCGACGGGTTGCACCACCAGATCGACACCCGTTTCTTGCAGATCGGCCCAGACGTCCCACTGATTGTCGGGCAGCGCTAGCAGCGTGAACTCCGCCGCCTCATCAGGACTGAGCCACTGCACGTCGCCGCCGCCCCATGCGTTACGCAAGGATTCGACCAAAGCCGGGTCCAGGTTTGGTTGAGCGGGATTCGTGAGCAGCGTGGCGACAAACATAGGGGCATCTCCTTTGCCCTTCGCATACCGCAGGTGCAGAAAATGCACCAGAGATCAGCTTTCTTAAGCGTCAACCAGCGTCGCGCACTACAGCCGATCTGGACGGGGTAAACTAATGCACTGAATTAATACACTTTTTCAAAGAGGCCCCAAACCTCAATCAACAATCAAACCGCCCCAGGCCAGCAATTTATACTCGGAACAAGAGTTTCCGATAGTGGTCATTTACGTCGCCTTCTCGCAACAAACGGTCGAAATCAGACCTCTTTTCGGCTTGCACGCCGCGCCGCAGCGGCCTAGCTCTGTCCTCGGGACACCCTTCCCCAACGAAGGGCAGATATCTGTAAGGATACCAGCAATGGCTACTCAGCAACCGGCAGCGCGCCCGGCCAATCCGCGTTTCTCCTCTGGCCCCTGTGCCAAACCCCCCACATTTGATGTTTCCAAACTCGCCGACGCCGCTCTTGGCCGCTCGCACCGTGCCGCTGTTGGCAAGGACAAGCTGAAGGCCGCGATCGAAGGCACGCGTGAGGTTCTGGGCATCCCCGCAGATTACAAGATCGGTATCGTGCCCGCTTCGGACACCGGTGCCGTGGAAATGGCCCTCTGGTCGCTGCTGGGTCAGCGCAAGGTCGAGATGCTGGCCTGGGAGAGCTTTGGTTCGGGCTGGGTCACCGACGTTGTGAAGCAGCTGAAGATCGACGCCGAGGTCAAAACCGCCGACTACGGCCAGATCGTTGATCTGGCGTCGGTCGATTTCAACAACGATGTCGTGTTCACCTGGAACGGCACCACTGCGGGAGTGCGCGTGCCGAACGGCGACTGGATTGCTGACAACCGCGATGGCCTGACCATCTGCGACGCAACCTCGGCCGCATTTGCGATGGACCTGCCCTGGGACAAACTGGATGTGACCACCTTCTCCTGGCAAAAAGTTCTGGGTGGTGAAGCAGCGCATGGCATGCTGATCCTCAGCCCCCGTGCCGTCGAGCGTCTGGAAAGCTACACGCCTGCCTGGCCTCTGCCGAAAATCTTCCGCCTGACCAAAGGTGGCAAGCTGATCGACGGTATCTTTACCGGTGCAACGATCAACACGCCGTCGATGCTGGCGGTTGAGGACTACCTCTTTGCGCTCGACTGGGCGCGTTCGGTTGGTGGTCTTCAAGGTTTGATCGCGCGTGCGGATGCAAACGCGCAAGCCGTGTTCGATTTCTGCGCCGCCAACGATTGGATCGCCAACCTGGCCGAAGATGACGCGACCCGTTCGAACACCAGCGTCTGTCTGAAATTCACCGACGCCCGCATCCAGGACGGCGCCGCCTTTGCCAAGGCAGTCGCCAAACGGCTCGAGGCCGAGAACATCGCACTCGACATTGGCGCCTACCGCGACGCGCCCGCCGGTCTGCGGATCTGGTGTGGTGGTACGGTCGAAACCTTGGACATCCAGGCGATGCTGCCTTGGTTGGCTTGGGCGTTTGAGGCCGAAATCGCAGCACAATCCCAAGCCGCTTAACGCAACGGGGACCGTTTTCTCGAACAGAAAACAACGCGGAATTTTTCGGTAAATTCCGCTCCCCTCCCGCACCCAGAATATAGGACCCATTCCAATGGCCCCCAAAGTACTCGTTTCCGACAAACTCAGCGAAACCGCCGTTCAGATCTTTCGCGATCGCGGCATCGACGTGGATTTCCAGCCTGACCTGGGCAAGGACAAAGACAAGCTGGCCGAGGTGATCGGCCAATACGATGGTCTGGCCATCCGCTCGGCCACCAAAGTCACCGAAAAGATCCTTGCCAATGCCGACAACCTCAAGGTCATCGCCCGTGCAGGTATCGGCACCGACAACATCGACAAGGATGCCGCGTCCAAGAAGGGCGTGATCGTGATGAACACGCCGTTCGGTAACATGATCACAACTGCCGAGCATGCGATTGCGATGATGTTCGCCGTTGCCCGTCAAATCCCCGAGGCCAGCGAAAGCACACACGCCGGCAAATGGGAAAAGTCCAAGTTCATGGGCACCGAGCTGACCAACAAGACGCTTGGCGTCATCGGTGCCGGCAACATCGGCGGCATCGTTTGCGACCGCGCCCGTGGTTTGAAAATGAAAGTCGTCGCCTATGATCCCTTCCTGAGCGAAGAGAAGGCCGACAAGATGGGCGTTGAAAAGGTCGAACTCGGCGACCTGCTCGCCCGCGCCGATTTCATCACGCTCCACGTGCCCTTCACCGACGCCACCGCCAATATCCTGAGCCGCGAGAACCTGGCCAAGACCAAGAAAGGCGTGCGCATCATCAACTGTGCCCGCGGCGGTCTAGTTGACGAAGAGGCCCTGGCCGAGATGCTGCAATCCGGTCACATCGCGGGTGCAGCGTTCGATGTCTTTGCCGTGGAACCGGCCAAGGAGAACGCGCTCTTCAACCTGCCCAACGTGGTCTGCACCCCGCACCTGGGCGCCGCCACGACCGAGGCACAGGAAAACGTTGCCCTTCAGGTCGCCGAGCAGATGTCGAACTATCTACTGACCGGTGCCGTGGAAAACGCGCTGAACATGCCAAGCGTGACTGCCGAAGAGGCCAAGGTCATGGGGCCCTGGATCAAGCTGGCCGGTCACTTGGGCTCTTTCGTCGGTCAGATGACGGACGAACCGGTCAAGGCGATCAACATCCTTTATGACGGTGTTGCCGCCGAGATGAACCTGGCCGCGCTCAACTGTGCCGTGGTCGCGGGGATCATGAAAAAGTTCAACCCCGAGGTGAACATGGTCTCGGCTCCGGTTGTGGCCAAGGAACGTGGCATCCAGATCTCGACCACCAATCAGGACAAGTCGGGCGCATTCGAAGGCTACATCAAGGTCACCGTGGTCACCGACAAGCGCGAGCGTTCGATTGGTGGCACCGTGTTCAGCGATGGCAAGCCGCGCTTTATCCAGATCAAGGGCATCAACATCGACGCCGAGATCGGCCGCCACATGCTCTACACAACCAACGAAGACGTGCCAGGTATCATCGGCTCGCTGGGTCAGACCATGGGCGATCACGGCGTGAACATCGCGAACTTTACCTTGGGCCGTGCCGGCGCAGGTGAAGAAGCCATCGCTTTGCTATACGTCGACGAGCCGGTTCCGGCCGAAGCCCGTGCCAAACTGGCCGAAACCGGCCTGTTCACCCAGATCAAGCCGCTGGAATTTGACGTCGTCTAATCGCGATCTGCTCTAAACATCGGGGACGCTCCTTATAGCAGGGGGCGTCCCTTTTCTTTTGCGGGCTCAAAACCGAGCATCCACTGAGATCCCGGTGTTTGCCTCAGGAAGAAATTTACTTATACTGTTAACCAAATACCATCACCTGTTCTCAGCCCCGCGTGCAGTCATGACCGCAGTTCCTTCTGATCCGTCCATAGAAATTAACGCTCTACTAGAAGATCCCTACCCGATCTATCGCCGGTTGCGCCGAACCGCCCCGGTGCTGAATGTCCCAGCGCTCAATCGCATTTTTCTGACGAAGGCGGCCGATATTCGCGCGGTCAAAGACAACCCCACCCTGTTCCATTCAGGCGGAACAGAAACGCCGATGGAACGCGCCTTTCAGGCAACGACGCTTATGCGGAAAGACGGCGACGATCATTTGCGCGACCGTCAGGCGATGGCTCCTGCGTTTTCCCCGCGCGCCATTCGCAACCATTGGAGCGACACATACGCGCAAATCGCTGACGACTACCTGGACCGGCTGCCTACCTCGGGCACGGTGGATCTGTTTCAGGATCTTGCTGCCCCTTTTGCCGCGCGTTGCCTGGCCAATCTTCTAGGGATCGAATCCGCCACCGATGAGCAGATGATCCGCTGGTCACAAACCCTGATAGATGGGGCCGGGAACTTTGCCTGGGCGCCCGAGCCTTTTCAGGCCACCGATGCGGCCCATTTGGAAATGAATGCTCTGTTTGAGCATGAAACCAAGCGTCATCTGGTGGAACAGGGTCCATCGGCTTTGTCGGCGATGGTCAACGCCGCTGATCCGATCGAGTTGTCGCAAATCCGCGCGAACCTCAAGATCGCCATTGGTGGAGGTATCAACGAACCAAGGGATGCGCTTTGCACCATTCTGTTTGGGTTGCTCACCAATCCAGACCATGTTGCTGCCATAAAAGAGGACCCCAAGTGGTTCACCGAAGCTTTTGAAGAAGGCGTACGCTGGGTTGCCCCGATCCAGACCAGCTCTCGTCGTGCGGTCGAGGATACGGAAATTCGCAGTTTCCCCATCGCCAAAGACCAGATCGTCATGACCATTCAAGCAAGCGCCGCGCATGACGAAGAGGTGCATGACAACCCCGAGGTGTTCGATCTGTTTAGACCCAAGAAAACGCATCAGAGCTTTGCCAGCGGTCCACACTTCTGTCAGGGGACCCATGTTGCCCGCCTGATGCTGGCACAGATCATGCTTCCGTTGCTCTTTGAGCGCTTTCCCAATATGTCCTTGCCAAACCCGGACAAGGTGCCTTGGTACGGTTTTGCTTTCCGGGGGCCATTGTCCTTGCCCGTGCGGCTGAACTAAACACGAAAGAAGCCAATGACGACCCCGATTTATGCCATTGGTGACATCCATGGTCAGCTTGAACTGTTGCAGGCAGCCTTGGACCGGATCGAAGCTGACGGCGGCAAGGATGCGCGCATCGTGTTCCTGGGCGACTACACCGATCGCGGCCCGGACAGTCGTGGCGTATTGGACCTGTTGGTGCGTGGCAAAGCGCAAGGTCGGAATTGGATTCCCATCAAGGGCAACCACGATCGGATGTTTGCCATGTTCATGCAGGATTATCCGGCGAACGACAATCAACTGTTGGTCGGTTACCATTGGCTGCACGAACGGCTGGGCGGGATCGAAACACTAGCCTCATATGGCGTCGAGGTCCCAGAACGCACCCGTATCCATCACGTCCACACCGCCGCGCGCAAGGCCATCCCGGCCGAGCATGTGGAATTCCTCAAGGATCTTCCAACGACCTACCTGCAAGATGGTTTGCTTTTTGTTCACGCTGGCATCCGCCCCGGTGTGGCACTGCAAGATCAGGTCGAAGACGATCTGGTCTGGATCAGGCAAACCTTTTTGAACTACCCAAATCCACACCCTTGGCTGGTGGTGCACGGACATACGCCTTCCAAACAGGCAGAGCACAAGGGCAACCGCGTCAATCTGGATTCCGGAGCCGCCTTTGGCGGCCCCCTTTCGGCGGCCGTGTTCGAGAACGGCGATTGTTGGCTGCTGACCGACCAAGGTCGAGTGCGACTAGCCCCAGAGGTCGGTTGAAAGGTACTTCAGCCCGCTGTCGCAGATCACGACACCGATCACGCCCCCGGCCTCTGGCCCTTCCAGCAAACGCAGAGCGGCGGCCACATTTGCCCCAGCAGAAAATCCGGCAAAAATCCCTTCTTCCCGCGCCAACGCGCGTGTTGTCTGCCGTGCTTCATCGCCCGACACCGTCAAATACCCATCGGCCGAGACACCGTGAAGAAACGTCAGATCAGACATGGCGTAACCACCGCCCTGAATAGGGTGCCCGGCTTGGGTAACAGGCTGCCCGGCCAAGGCAGCCGCCCCTTCAGGTTCAACAAGATAGCCACGGATGTCGGCATTCAATTGGCGCAGCCCCTGCATGGTTCCTGCGAATGTCCCACCAGACCCTGCGAAATCCGCAAATGCGGTGATCGTTTGGTTCGAGTCCGCCCATAATTCGGGCGCTGTCGCGACTGAATGAGACTGCGCGTTCCCCGCGTGATGAAACTGATCCGCACGAAAGGCGCCGCGTGCGGCGGTGATCCGCGCCGCCTCTGCTTCGACCAGAGCCAGATCTTCCCCCGAAACCTCGCCCGGAACGCCACCCGGTACCTGATCGACCAACACCACTTCGGCGCCCAAGGCCGCCATCATTCGCGCGCGCTCTTCCGAGTTGCCGTGCGACATCACGGCGACAAAGGGATAGCCCTTGATCCCGCAGACAATTGCCAGCCCCGTGCCCATGTTACCGCTGGTCAGCTCCACCACGGTTTGCCCGGGCGTCAGGCTTCCGTCCGCCTCGGCGGCTTCGATGATCCCTTTCGCGGCGCGGTCCTTTTTGGAAAACCCTGGGTTCAAATAATCCAGCTTCGCCAAAATCCGCCCCTGCACCCCACGTGCTGCGACCATCCGGTCCAGCCATACCGATGGCGTGCAGCCGATTACATCGACAATCGAGTTATGCGCCACTAACTTCACCCTTTTTCAAATACTCTGGGGGAGTCGCACAGCGACGGGGGCAGCGCCCCCAGCTGTCAGTTCCAATCCAGAACAACCTTACCGCTCTGCCCGGATTTCATCGCCGCAAATCCGGCCTCAAACTCGTCTACGCCAAAACGATGCGTAATCACACGGCTGACGTCCAACCCGTTCTGAAGCATCGCGATCATCTTGTACCAGGTTTCAAACATCTCGCGGCCATAGACACCCTTGATGGTGATCGCCTTGAACACGATCCTGCTCCAATCGACCGGAGATTTGCCCGGTGGAATGCCCAGCAAGGCGATCTTACCGCCCATCACCAGCGCCTCGACCATTTGATCCAAGGCAGCCTGAGATCCCGACATTTCCAGTCCGACGTCGAACCCCTGGGTCAGCCCGAGCTCATTGATCACGTCGTTCAAATCCTCGCGTGACACATCTACCGCCCGTACTGTCGGCACCACATGTTCAGCCAGCTTCAAGCGATCCGCGTTGATATCGGTGATCACCACATTGCGCGCCCCGGCGTGCCTCGCCACCGCCGCTGCCATGATCCCGATCGGGCCAGCACCAGTGATCAACACGTCCTCGCCCAGCAGATCAAAGCTGAGCGCGGTGTGAACAGCATTTCCAAGCGGGTCCAAAATGGCGCCGATCTCATCCGGGATGTCGTCCGGCAAGGGCACCACGTTGAACGCGGGCAACCGCAGGTATTCGGCAAAGGCACCCTGCTCGTTCACACCGATCCCGCGCGTGCCTGGATCAAGGTGAAATTTGCCCGCGCGGCTTTGGCGGCTGTCGGTTCCGATCAGATGCCCTTCGCCCGAGCAGCGCTGGCCGACGCTCAGACCAGTCACGTTACGGCCCAACTCGACAATCTCGCCTGCGAATTCATGCCCCGTAATCATCGGCACCGGCACCGTATGCGACGCCCATTCATCCCAATTCCAGATGTGAATGTCCGTGCCGCAGATCCCGGTCTTGTTCACCCGCACCAGAACTTCATCAGGTCCAATCTCGGGTACCGGCGCACGGACCTGCCACAACCCTTCGCGCGGATGGGACTTCTCCAAAGCCTTCATCGTATTTGGTCGCATCAGATCACCCCCAGCTCTTTGCCTACTTTGCCAAAGGCGGCCAGTGCACGGTCCAGATCCTCGCGTGTCAGGGCTGCATTCATCTGCGTCCGGATGCGCGCCTTGCCGCGTGGGACAACGGGAAAGAAGAAGCCAGAAACATAGACGCCTTCGTCAAACAGCTTTGAGGCCATCTCTTGCGCCAGTGTCGCTTCGCCCAGCATCACTGGGATGATCGGGTGTTCCCCTTCAAGCAGGTCGAATCCCAACTCGGACAGTCCTTTGCGCCAGTACGCCGCGTTTTCGAACAGTTGCGCACGCAGGGCGCCCCCTTCTTCGACCAAGCGAATTGCCTCGATCCCGGCGGCGACGATGGCAGGCGGCAGCGAATTGGAGAACAGATAGGGCCGCGCCCGCTGCCGCAGCAGGTCGATCACTGGCTGCGGCCCGGCGATATAACCGCCGATTGCCCCCCCAAGTGCCTTGCCCAAGGTTCCCGTCAGGATGTCCACATCGACGCCGAAATGATCCGGCGTGCCCGCGCCGTTGGGGCCCATAAAGCCCGTTGCGTGGCAATCATCGACCATGACCACAGCGTCATATTTGTCTGCCAGCGCACGAATGGCAGGCAGATTGGCCAGATAGCCGTCCATCGAGAACACACCATCGGTCGCGATCATGATGTGCCGCGCTCCATCCTCGCGCGCCTGTTTCAACCATGCTTCGAGGTCGTTCATGTCATTGTTCAGATAGCGATAGCGCTTGGCTTTGCACAACCGCACCCCATCGATGATCGAGGCGTGGTTCAAACTGTCCGAGATGATGGCGTCCTCTGGGCCCAACAGCGGTTCAAAAAGCCCGCCGTTGGCATCGAAACAGGCCGCAAACAGGATCGCATCGTCCTTGTTCAGAAACTTGGCAAGACGCTGCTCCAGATCGCGGTGAATGTCCTGCGTACCGCAGATGAACCGGACCGAGGCCATGCCGAACCCCTTATCCCCCATCGCACCCTGTGCTGCCTCGATCAGAGCAGGGTGATCCGCAAGGCCAAGGTAGTTGTTGGCGCACAGGTTGATCACTTCGCGTTCGCCCACAGTGATCTCGCCCCCCTGCGGGGAGGTGATCATTCGTTCGCGTTTGTACAGGCCTTCGGCCTCGATCTGATCGAGGGTACTAGAGACGTGGGACAAAAACGCATGGGACATAGGTGACCTCCTGATTTCGAGTCATCTTCTACCATAGCGGACAAAATTCCTAAATAGAGGATTTTCAGTATCACGGATTTTTTTCCACCACAGCGGAAATCCGCTTTAGAAGATCACTTTGACTTTCTTCGACGCGCCTTGGCTTCGGGTCGGTTCACATAGGCATGCACCAATTCCTCAAGCTGTGCTGCGAGATTGGACCGAAGATGCTGCAAATCCTGCTCAGCGCCCAACTCGGCCCGAGCGCTCTTTCTTTCCCGGACCTCTTTGCGCAGGTCCAAATAAGTCAAAGACAAAAACCCGGCCGCTGGAGCCAAGATGAGTGTCGACCAGAACACTGGCCAATTGAAACCTGAATGCACTGCATGTGGAACAATTCCGCCCAGCGCCAGTGCCTGAAGACCCCAGAAACCAGGAAACAGAAGCAAGCTGGAGAACAAAGACCAGGTCGCCATCTTGTCTTCGTCCTTGCCATGCGCGAACCAGCGGGACAGGTGAAATGGAAAGAAATTCAAGGCCGCACCGATCAGCCACATTGGATACAAGGCCAGAAGTGTAGCACGTGGCCATCGCAGAGTTAGGGACCGTACGGCCCCGAGCGAAGCCTCGCTGTCGCCACGGGCCGCCAGATATCTCTCCAAATCGGATGTGGCACGAGCCAAAAGATCTGGTCTGTTGCGATCCAGCCAGGCATAGCCCCGTGCAAAGGTCTGTTGCATCCTGACCCGGTCCCGCATCGCAGCTATTGTCTGTTCATCTGCCCCGCTTTCTGCCCAGGTATCCGTACGCTGCCAGAGTTCGGTCGCCTGTCGGACAAGCTGTGCATCTTTCCAGGACCCGAAGTTCAACGTGACGTCGTACAACGAACGCTGAATGCGGTCGGTCAAATCCCGCACCAATGTCCGGCGGTCTGCCACGTCAGATGTTTCCCTGAAGGCGTCGGCTTGCCGGGTGATGTCGATCGGGTCTCCCACTTGTAACAAGACCTTCGAGCGAAATGTCGATTTATCCTCAAAGGTCAGGCCAACAGGAACCACTTGAATCCCTAGCCGATCCCCCTTTGCCTCAGCCTCCAGCGCAATGCGTGCGGCGCCGTTCTTAAGGGGCAGAAGGTGCGGATGATTGTGGCTCAACCCTTCGGGGAACACCGAAAGAACCCCGTCATCCATCAAAGCTTCGGATGACCGATCAAACAGCGGCATTTCCTTGGCCAATTGCAATCCGACGTCTTGCTGGCGGTATATCGGCACCACCCGCGCCGCCTTAAGCAATGGGGTCAGGGGTTTGTAATCCCAAATCGTGCTGGCGGCCAAAAGGCGGGGCATTCGGGGCAAATAACAACTGACCAGAACCCCATCGACCAAGCTGTTTTCATGATTGGAGACCACAAGAACAGGGCCGCTGGTTGGAAAACTCTCGGCGTTGACGACCTCGATCCGGCTATAGAAAGCGGTCATGATGATCCGCCCCAAGCCACGCAGGAAAAGCTGCGTCGCGGTCAATCTCCGGGTCACAGAAATCTCTGGCTCTGAGGGTTTCAATTCACGCATTTTCGCCCCGTCTTGATCCAATCGGGCGGTGGATAATCTTGTGTCGTCTTTCAATTCGGTCCCACAGAGTATTTTGTCCGGCTGCACCGGTACATGTTGGCCCGTGGAACACATGCATCTTTTTCCAGTCGCATTTGTGTTTTACGCGGGTTCAAGATGAGCTTACCGCGACCAAGCACATCCGACAAACCCAATCGGGCTGGACATTGCGCGCTGCAAAAGACACCAATGGCGCACGCATGATCCAACCCGAGGAATTGCAATGGATAACCCCAAGCTGAAACCTGCAACATTGGCTGCCCAGGCCATGGGGGCTCTTGATCAACAAAGCGGTGGCGTCGTGCCGCCGATCCAGCCTGCAACAACCTTTGCCCGGGACCGTGCCTATCAGCCGCTGAATCCCGACAACGTGTATCTGCGGGATCAGAACGAAGGCACACGACTGGCGGAAAAACTGATTGCGCGGCTGGAAGGGGCCGAAGCCTCGCTGTTGTTTCCGTCCGGCATGGCCGCAATTGCCGCCGCCTTTCGCACCATTCCCAACGGTGGGCGGGCAATCGTGCAATCCGGCATCTATTGGGGAACCACGAAATGGGTGCGCGAGTTTTGCGCGCGCCGTCAGATCACGTTGGACGAGTTTGACGCCAGAACTCAGGACGGGTTGGCTCAGGCCTGCGCGACCCCTGCTCAACTGGTGTTGGTCGAAACCCCCTCGAATCCCTGGCTGTTGACGGTGGATATCGCGCGGGCGGCCGAACATGCTCATAGTGCTGGCGCCAAGCTGATGGTGGACGCCACCGCCGCAACACCCGTCCTGTGCAAGCCCATCGAACACGGTGCCGATCTGGTCATGCATTCCGTCACCAAGGCGATTAACGGACATTCCGATGTTCTGGGTGGTGTGTTGTCCGCCGCGCGCGACGATGAGATTTGGCAAGAGATCGTCACCGATCGCCAGGGTGCAGGTGCCGTCATGAGCCCGTTTGACGCCTGGCTTTTGGTTCGCGGCATGCGCACGCTGCCCTTGCGGGTTGAACGGATGTGCGAAAACGCCCAGAAAATTGCCGAATTCCTCTTGGCTCACGACCAGGTCGAGGATGTGTTTTATCCCGGTCTACCCGGTTTCACCGGACATGAGATTGCAGCACGCCAGATGACCGGCGGTTACGGTTTTTTGATGTCTGTTCTGGTCAAGGGTGGCGCGGCCGAAGCTTTGGCCGCAGCCGGGCGTTTGAACCTGTTCCATCGCGCAACGTCTCTGGGCGGGGTCGAAAGCCTGGTGGAACACCGCCATACGATTGAGCCGCACACAGGTATCCCGGAAAACCTGCTGCGTTTGTCCATCGGGATAGAAGATGCAGGCGATTTGATCGACGATCTGGATCAGGCGCTGCGCGGTTAAAGCGTCTCAGCCACCACGATCAATGCTTCGAGAAAGGCGGCCCCCGCTGGCGAAAGCTGCGTCTTGGCGCGATAGGACACGCCGACGGGCCCGGTTCCGAATGGCAGCGTCAGAGACACCTCGGCCAGCGTGCCCGCAGCCAGATCCTGTGCCGCGACATGGGCGGGCATCAGCCCGATCAGGGCGTTGTTTTGCAGCAAGGCCCGATTGGTCAGGTACGAGACGCTTTCGACCGACATAGTGGGTGAGAAATGCCCGTTGCGGACAAAGAACTGATCCAACTGGCGTCTAAGCGTCGTCTCGATTGGGGGCAAGATCCAACCGAACGCCTTTAGATCATCAAATGTCAGCTCACTGCGCCCGGCCAGCGGATGACCCGCGCCCACCACCAGCACGATCTTTTCGTCAAACAGCGTGCGCTGCTCCAGAGCATTGCGATAGCGATGTGTGGGCAATCGTCCGACCACAAGGTCAATTTCGCCGGAATGCAGTGCGGGCATAAGCACCTCATTGGTGCCTTCAACAACCTTGATCGCAACATTGGGTCGCGCGTGGATCACGCGTTCAATCGCAGCAGGCAGGAGTTGCGGGGATGCCGCCAACAGGGTGCCCACGACCACGCGGCCACTATTGCCCTCGTTCAAATCATCCAGCTCTTGGGCGGCATTCGACACTTGCGCAAAGATCAACTTGCCGTGTCGGATCAGGGCATCGCCATAAACTGTCGGCACCACGCCCCGGTTGGTGCGGGTGAACAGCTGCACTTCGAAATCAAGCTCCAGATCCTTGATCATCTTGGTCGCGGCTGGTTGCGAGACGTTCAATTCTCGTGCCGCGTTCTGGATGTTGCCGTGTTTCCCGACGGCCACCAACAGCCGCAGTTGCCGCAGCTTGAGACGGGTCAGGACACGTTCCACGATGCGTGAATGGCGCATGTTTCCCCCTAGCTGCCGATGGGTTGGCTGGCGTCAAGGATGCTGGCAACGACACTCATCGCCGCCAGAGCCGAACTGCGCGGATTGTCCGGCAGGGTCCGGCCCGAGATCGTGAAGGTAAAGCTGCCAAAGTCCCCCTGCGCATGGATCTCATGCACATTGGTGTCAGTGCCTGGATCAGCCACCAGCTCGACCTCGGTCCGTTCAAACCCCACGCCGGCAAGCGCCACAGCGGCGGCGACATTTGCATTCTTGGGATAAGCCAGCGCTGCATCCCGCGCGTTGCCCATGAAATGGATCTGTGGATGGGTCAGTGGAGTGGAAAGGTCCAAAACGTCCTCGGCCCGCGATCCCTTCCATCCTTCTGGCGGCTTGCGGCCGACATACCGGACGATACCCAAGTCGCCAGCCCGCGCTGCACGCAGCGCATCAAGCCCACCAATCGCACCGCTGGCCAAATGCAGGCGGCTGCCTCCTGCGCGCGCCGCTTCTTCCAGTTCAGACCTTAGTCCCTCATCCGCCAAGGCCCCAATTGAGACGGTGACCACGTCACGGCCGCCGGCCAAAGCAGCTGGCCCGTGAGCGCGCAGTCCTGCGTGACCGGCACAATCGACGACATGAGTGATATCGCCGGGCAGGTCATCAACCGAGGCGACGACGGAAACATTCGGCACATCGACCGTGCCCAACCGAGCCGGGCGCAAAATCATCGCCGCAAGCGCGACGTCGCTCTTTTGCAACGCGGCCTGCACAAATTGTGAGATCGCGCCATTCCCGATCAGTGCGACTTTCATGACATGCCCTCGTTGTGTTTCGCGCTCCAATATACTTTTACTCAAACAGCTTTGCTATCCATTCCTGTTATATCTGTTTTTCATCTTTGTATTTTGCCTGCGTGCTTCTTCGTGGTCAGGTCGCGGTAACGAAACACAAGCCCGGATGGTGCGTATGCCCGCGTCCACGTTGAAACATGTCGGAACCTCGGCCCCGACCCGAACAGCACCCGTGCTGTTGCGCGGACAGGGCCAGTATGCCGATGACGTCAAACTGGACACGCCGCTTTTCATCGCCTTTCACCGCAGCCCGGTGTCCTTTGGTCGGATCACATCCTTGGACGTGGACGACGCCCGCGAAAGCGAGGGGGTTTTGGCCGTGCACACGGGCGCGGATGTCGCCGACTTCGGTGCCTTGGCCGTCAATGAGGTGATCCCGTTGCTGCATCCGTTGGATTACCCCGTCCTGGCTGAAACGCAGGTTGAAAGCGTCGGCCAGCCCATTGCCGCCGTTTTGGCAGATACCCCTTCTCAAGCGATGGATGCAGCCGAACTCATTTTTGCTGACCTGGACGAGGATGATCCCACCCCACTGAAAACAGTCGCCGCCAAAAAATGGACGGATGGCAATGTGACGGACCATTTCGCCACAGCAGCCCATGTGGTTGAGGTCGCATTACAGCACCCGCGTCTCGCGCCCAATCCGATGGAGCCACGCACAATTTCGGTCGCATATCATGCTGATACGGACACCGTGACAGCGTGGCATTCCACCCAGACACCACATCGCTCGCGGTCTGAACTTGCTCGCATCCTGAACATCGACCCCAAGCGCATCCGGGTCGTTGCCACCCACGTGGGCGGGGCGTTTGGGATGAAGGGGTCGATCTACCCCGAAGAGGTCTTTGCCGTCTGGGCGGCCTTCACCCACAAGCGCAACGTGAAATGGACCGCCACCCGGTCCGAAGAGTTCCTGTCCGCCACCCATGGGCGCGGCGTGCGCAGCACCGGGCGGCTGGCTGTGGACGCTCAGGGAAACTTCCTTGCGCTCGACGCGCGCATTGATGCCCCCGTTGGCGCATGGCTGCCAAACAGCGGCTTGATCACGGCTTGGAACGCGGCGCGTTTGCTGCCGTCGGGCTATATGGTCGGGGCGCTGGATGTCGAAACCAAAGCCACGCAGAAGCGGGTCGGCCCTACGGGCATCTATCGCGGCGCAGGACGGCCCGAGGCCAACTGCCTGATGGAACGCCTGGTGGACAAGGCGGCGAAGGCCCTTGGGCGCGACCCAATGGACATGCGCCTGCAGAACCTGCTGCAATCGGATCAACTGCCCCACGCCACGGCCACTGGAAACCTGCTCGATTCCGGCGACTACCCCCGCGCCTTGACCCTGCTGCGGGATCACACCGCTTACGACGCGCTGAAGATGGAGCGCGACCGCCGCCGCGCTGCTGGCGAACTGGTCGGCATTGGCGTGTGCTTTTATGTCGAGCCGTCGGGTGCCGGTTGGGAAAGCGCGCGCGTCACGATGACTGACGACGGCGCCGTTCAAGTGGACAGCGGCAGCTCCTCTCAAGGGCACGAGCGCGAGACTGTATTTGCCCAAATCGCAGCAGACGCGCTTGGGGTAGAGATGCGACAGATCACAGTCCGTTGCGGCGACACGGGCACCTGTCCCGAAGGGATCGGCGCGCTCGCGAGCAGATCAACCGCCATCGGCGGCAGCGCCGTATTGAAAGCCTGCGAAGACATCCGCGCGCGCCTGGATCAAGACGGGTCCCTGCCGCTGACATCCGAAATCCGGTACGAAAACGAAGGTCAGGCTTGGGGCTATGGAGCTTATCTCGCGATGTTGTCGGTCTGCGCTGACACCGGGACGCCCACGGTGGAAAAGATCGCCTGCGTCGATGACACCGGACGCATCATCAACCCCGATCTGGTCAAGGGTCAGATTCAGGGCGGCTTTGCCCAAGGCCTGGGCGAGGCCCTGATGGAACAGGTGATGTTCGACGAGGATGGGCAGTTGTTGACCGGTTCGTTCATGGATTACGCCATGCCGCGCGCAGATGACGTTCCATCGCTCGACATGCACACGTTCGAAACCTCCAGCCCGCTCAACGCACTCGGAGCCAAGGGCGTGGGCGAGGCCGGAACCATCGGCGCGCCCCCCGCCATTTTGAACGCCGCCGTCGACGCGCTCAGCCCGCTTGGCGTGACCGACCTGAACATGCCGCTGACTGCACATACCCTCTGGCAGGCGATGCAAGAAGCCAAACAAGGACCTAGCTCATGAAGTATTCGAAACTCGACGCCAAGGATTACGCCCGCGAGAACATGCGCGGGATCTGGGCCGCTGCGCTTAACCCGTTCAACACGGACGGGTCGTTCAACGAGGCAGGGCTGCGATCGAACATCCGCCATTGGGTGGACGATCTGGACATCCAGGGTCTGTTTATTGCCGGCAAGCAGGGTGAGTTCTTTTCCATGTCGCTGGACGAGCGGAAGCGGAACTTCGAGATTGCGGTCGAGGAATGTGACGGCAAGGCGGGCACGATCATGTCCGCCTCGGACCAGAATTTTGACACCGTGGTCGAGCTTGCCAAACACGCGCAAGACTGTGGCGCGGACTACGTGGTCGTCCACGCGCCGATCCTGCATTTCGTCACCGATCAGGACGACACGGTGTACAACTACTACAAGGAACTTTGCGACCGTGTGGACATAGGCATCGCCATGTGGAGCCACCCAGACAGCGGATACCTGATGAGCCCTGAGCTCTGCGCGCGGGTGGCCGATCTGCCCAACATCGTCGCGATCAAGTACTCTGTTCCGCGTGAGATGTACGTCAAACTGACCCATCTGGTCGGCGACAAGATCCACGTCTCGACCGCATCCGAGGCCGAATGGCTCGACAACATCGAAGAACTCGATTGGAAGCTCTACCTCTGCTCCTCCCCGCCGTATCAAATCCAGACCAAGAACGATCAGCGGATGAACGAATACACCAGACTGGCATTTGAAGGGAAATTCGCCGAAGCCCGCAAGCTGCGCGACAGCCTGGAGCCCGTGCGCGAGGCTATCAAACGCACAAAACCCGGCGGCAAACCGCAAGCGCATGGCAAATACTGGCAAGAACTCCTAGGTCAGGTAGGTGGTCCGGTGCGCTCGCCCCTGTTGCAACTGACCGACGCAGAAAAGGCCGCGACACGTGAGGCGTTCGAAAGCTGCGGCCTGAAACTGTGACCTTGGGTCGGGGAATCACCCGGCATTCATTCCTACGCTAACAAAGGAACGTGGCCCGAGATTACCCTCTTCGGCCACGTTTTTCACATCACCTGCCAAGTGCAATTGTGGCGATCACGTTTCCTTGAGACCATCGAGCTCATTGAGCAGATCAAGCAGCAATTCGAACCGATCCGCCCCCATCTGATCGCGCAGCTGCCGGGTCAATTCGATGCTGGTGCCCAGGTTCTCGCGAATGATGTTTGCACCTGCCTCGGTCACTTCGACGATCTGCTTGCGCCCATCTTCGGGGTCGGGGTGCCGATGGATCAGTCCCTTCTCCTCCAGCTTCTGCAGGATACGGGTCAGGCTGGGCAGCAACAGACAGGCCTTGTGCGCGATATGTGTGGGGTCCTGTGCGCCTTCTTCGGTCAGCACCCTGAGAACGCGCCATTGCTGCTCGGTGATGTCCACATCGGCCAGCATGGCACGGATCGGCCCCATCACCTTTTCCCGCCCACGCAACAGCATGATCGGCAAAGAACGCGAGATTTTCCGGTCGGCGCTGGTCATGTCCAACTGTCACAGATTAGCCTATGCAGTTCAACTGTAGAGTGTTTCGCAGCTTTCCACACACCGCTATGCGCAATTCCAGCGGTGATCCGGGCATTTCCGGAACAACAAGTGACACTCTATGGACAACGCGTTTCCCGCCCGTTTAACGTCGCGCAAGATCCGTCATGTTTACGCCACAGCATCCAGAATCCCACACCAAAGAAAGGTTCCGCCATGTCAGCGCCAGCTAACCCGTTCAAACAGGCCCTAGCCCAAGGCGAGACGCAGATCGGATGCTGGATGAGCCTTGCTGACCCCGCCTGCGCGGAAATCATGGGCACTGCCGGATTCGATTGGCTGGTGGTGGACGGCGAGCATGCACCCAACGACATCCGCTCGATCCGCGATCAATTGATTGCCTTGGCCGCCAGCGCGTCACACCCGGTTGTTCGTGTACCGATTGGCGAAACCTGGATCATCAAGCAAGTGCTGGATGCGGGTGCACAAACGGTCCTGGTTCCGATTGTCGAAACCGCAGACCAAGCGCGCGAGCTGGTGAGGGCCTGTCAGTACCCCCCGCACGGAACCCGTGGCGTCGGCGCAATGGCGGCGCGGGCCACCATGTTCGGCTCAACCTCGGACTATATCCAGACTGCGGACCAAGAAATCTGCTTGTTGGTTCAGGTTGAAAACCGCGCCGGGATGGAGGCACTGGACGAGATTCTGACCGTCGATGGCATCGATGGCGTCTTTATCGGACCGGCGGATCTGTCCACAGACATGGGGTTCCAAGGCGACAGCGCCGCGCCTGAGGTGCGCGCAGTGATTGCCGACGCGCTCAAACGGATCAAGGCCGCAGGCAAGGCGCCCGGCATTCTGGGCGTAACCCAGGAATCGACACAGTCTTATCTGGACATGGGGGCGCAGTTTCTGGCGGTCGGGATCGACGTGCTCATTCTGGCAAACCACGCGCGGGCACTGGCCGAGCAGTGGAAAGAAAAAGCTAAGCCTTAAGCTGTGCTGCGGCTTGCGCATAGCCGCCAGCGGCCCCGTCGATGAAATGCACGTGGTCGTCCTGCATGGCCGAGGGCACGAAACAGGTGACCATCGCCTCGGACTGCGCAAATAGTCCATAGCGAATTTTGCCGCGTGTTTCGGCCTCGGACAGGATCGCCTCAATCCTCTCGCGGGTTTTGGGATCGCAATCCAGCGTCATCTTGAGCCCATCGTCGAACTTGCGATAATCCGCATTGGCGCTGAGCATGCGTTTGTAGTGCACCGGATCGAACGAACCCACATTGAGGTCCGTCTTGAACAGGGTCCAACTGAACAGCGTTTTGAAGAACAAGCTGCATTTGAACAGCCAGACCGGCATACGCCCCCGCAGCGAATGCGCCTCGAGGTTCAGACCGGGTGATGACCAACCAACCCGCGGTCCGTTGACCGGAACAGGGTGACCTGCTCGGTTCAAACCGCCGATGGTCTGAACAACCCTTTGGGCGATATCGGCAAAGTCACGCTCAGACGCGCCAGGTGTCGGTAGAACCACCAGGGAGATAATCTCCCCCTGTTCAGCCTGCACGTTGGTCCATCGGCAAGACAATCCCGTCAGATCAGGCTCGGCCCCGGGATCAGAAAGGCCAACCATCATGTGTCCGGCCTTCATCTGCTCATCGACCCAGGCCAGACCGCCACCGGCAAACATCGCATAGTCCGCCCCGCTGGAGGCCGCAAACCGGGCGACTCGCACATCAACACCAGCCTTACGGATGTCTTGCGCCGGAGCAATCGCCGCCCGCAGTTCAATGTCAAACTTTTCCGATGCCCAACGACGTAGATCAGCCAGCGTTCGCTCGGCGATCTCACGCTGTGAAACGTGCAACGCAAAGGAGGCGCCATCCCCACCGAACACATACGGAAACGTGTTGCTGCCAATGGCATTCGCAATGGCCGAGATCACGGCAGCACCCACCATGTTGACGGTTTTGTAGCGACCATTCGCAATTTCGCCTGTGGAGTTAACAATGTCTGCGGTACCGACGAACCAATCGTTCGGAACCGGCTTGTAGTGCGACGGCTCGGTCAACACGTCGAAGCTCGCCGTTATGTCCAGCGCCTCATGGAATCGCGCGCTGGTTTGCGCCTGCGCATCGGGTATTTGATCGTGCACGTTCATACGCCGAAGTTAACGCGCATGGTCGCATTGTCGCGCGATTGCAACAAAACACACGGGCTTGTGCACGGTTGGTTAACATGTCACCCATCTGCCCGAGGAGTCATGCAGAGGGCCGTCACATGCAGGTAGGGTTGATCATATTATGTCTGGCTTACGTGCTAAGCCAATTCTTCCGCGCTTTCCTGGCCGTGCTCGCCGGTGTCTTGAACCAGGATATCGGGGCAAGTCCCGATGATCTGGCCTTTGCGTCCGGCCTTTGGTTTCTGACCTTTGCGGCGATGCAACTGCCGGTGGGTCTGGCACTGGACAAGATCGGCCCACGACGCACGGCGGCGGTTCTCTTGCTCGCAGGCGGCAGCGGTGGCGCGGTTCTGTTCGCCTTGGCTACAGCCCCCATTCACGTGAGCCTGTCGATGGTCCTGATCGGGATCGGATGCTCGCCTGTGCTTATGGCGTCCTATTACATCTTCGCCCGCAACTACCCCCCCGCGCGCTTTGCCACCTTGGCCGCGCTGATGCTGGGCGTAGGGTCCAGCGGCAATCTGGTTGCCTCTTACCCCACCGCCCTCGCCGTCGAACTGATCGGTTGGCGCAGCACGCTGATGGGACTCGCGGTTCTATCCGGCCTGGTTGCCTTGGGCATCTGGTTGACGGTCAAGGACCCTGAACCCGTTGAAACAGAAGAGAAAGGATCGCTCTTCGACCTGCTGAAACTGCCCGCACTTTGGGCCATCCTGCCGCTGATGTTCGTGGCCTATGCCCCGTCGGGCGCCATCCGGGGACTGTGGGCAGGTCCATATTTGTCCGACGTGTTTGGCCTGTCGACCGGGCAGATCGGGCAGGCCACGCTGGTCATGGGGGCCGCGATGATTGCAGGCACCTTTGTCTATGGCCCACTCGACCGCATCCTGGGCACGCGCAAATGGGTGATCTTTGGCGGCAACCTGCTGTCCGCCGTGGCCTTGGCCGTGCTGTGCCTGTGGATTGACCAGGGTGTCTGGACCTCGGTCATTCTGCTTGCGGTGATCGGGTTCACCGGCGCCACCTTCCCCGTCATCATGGCCCACGGACGCGCCTTTGTGCCTGCGCATCTTGTGGGTCGCGGTGTGACCCTGCTCAACCTCTTTGGTATCGGTGGCGTGGGGGTAATGCAGATCGCCTCGGGCCGCTTGCACGAGGGTGCCGCGGCCACCACACCCGGCACACCCTATGTGATCATATTCGGGTTTTTCGCCGTCACATTGGCCGCCGGTCTGGTGATCTACCTCTTCAGCCGCGACAGTGTGGACTGACGCGGCTCTTTTGCCCCCATACCTCTTTCCCCCCGGCCACTTTCGCTGTATGGAACCGCCGCCGGTCATAAGACCGGGATATCTGGAGAAAGAAAATGGGTTATCGCATCGTCGTCGTCGGCGCCACTGGCAACGTGGGCCGCGAAATGCTGAACATCCTGGCCGAGCGCCAGTTTCCCGTGGACGAGCTCGCCGTGCTGGCAAGCCGCCGTTCGCTGGGTACCGAGGTAAGCTTTGGCGATAAGACACTCACGACCCAGGATCTGGATACCTTTGATTTCACTGGTTGGGACATGGCGCTGTTTGCCGTGGGTTCCGAGGCAACCAAGGTCTACGCCCCCAAGGCGGCTGCGGCCGGTTGTACCGTAATCGACAACAGCTCGCTCTATCGGTACGACCCGGACATTCCGCTGATCGTGCCCGAGTGCAACCCGCAGGCGATCCACGACTACGCCAAGAAAAACATCATCGCCAACCCCAACTGCTCGACCGCGCAGATGGTTGTCGCGCTCAAGCCGCTGCATGACCGCGCCAAGATCAAGCGTGTTGTCGTGTCGACCTATCAGTCGGTGTCGGGCGCGGGCAAAGAGGGCATGGATGAGCTGTGGGATCAGACCAAAGCGGTCTACAACCCCACCACAGACGTGCCGCCGAACAAGTTCCAGAAGGAAATCGCCTTCAACGTCATTCCGCACATCGACGTCTTCATGGAAGACGGCTCGACCAAGGAAGAGTGGAAGATGGTGGCCGAAACCAAAAAGATCGTCGATCCTGCGATCAAGGTCACTGCCACTTGCGTTCGCGTTCCCGTGTTCGTTGGCCACTCCGAGGCTGTGAACATCGAATTCGAAGAGTTCCTGGACGAAGACGAGGCCCGCGACATCCTGCGCGAAAGCCCCGGCATCATGGTGATCGACAAGCGCGAGGCCGGTGGCTACGTCACGCCGAAAGAATGCGTTGGTGATTTCGCCACCTTCATCAGCCGTATCCGCCAGGACAGCACGGTCGAGAATGGTATCAACCTCTGGTGTGTTTCGGACAACCTGCGCAAGGGCGCTGCTCTGAACGCAGTCCAGATTGCTGAACTGCTGGGTCGCGAGGTCCTGAAAAAGGGCTAAGCGTCAGCAACAATTGACCAATTTCAAGGGCGTCCATTCGGGCGCCCTTGTTTTGTTCAGGGTACAGGGGCAGTGTTTGACCCACTTAGATTTGCGCCAGTGAGGTTTCATGCGTTTTCTTTTTGCTCTGCTTTCAGCTGTCCCCTTCAGCGCCTTTGCCGCCGACATCCCTGTCGAAACCCGCGTGTCAGAGGTCACAATGCACCCCGACAGTGTGGCGATCCTGCGTACCGCCGCGGTTGATGTGCCTGCAGGACAGAACCGGCTCGTCTTGTTGGGGATTCCCAACAACATTGTTTTTGAATCGCTCCGCGTCAGCGTCGAGGGTGTCGAGCGTCTGGGGTTGATCTATCGTGAAGAATTCGTGCCACCGCGAGACTATACGTCTCCACAGGTCAAAGCGGCAGAAGAGGCCGTGCGCACAGTTGAGTTGAAGATCCAAGAGGTCCGTGATCAAGCCGAGCGTGCCAGATTGGCGGCGGCGGCATCGGAAACCTCGATCGGATTTCTGCGCAATCTGGGCAAGAACGAAGGCTTGGCACAAGTTGCCCCCGACACGCTGCGCGACATCGCCCGGATGATTGGACAAGAAGCTTTGGTTGCGGGGCAGGCAGCGCAGGCAGCAGAAGTCGATGCCCGCGAGATCGAGCGTCAGTTGGAGGCACTTGAAGAGGAACTGGAACATGCCAAGGCAGCTTTGCACGCTGTCTCGCTTGAAGATCAGGAAAGGCTGTATCTTGCGCTCGATACCAACGCGAGTGAAGCATCAACCGCCCAAGTCGCCTTGGAGTATCTGGCGATTGGAGCCAGCCAATGGACCCCGATCTATGACATCAATCTGGTGACCGAAGGCACGCCACAGATCAACATCAAGCGGGACGCCATGGTGGTGCAAAGCACCGGCGAAAACTGGCAAGACGTCACACTTCATCTGTCTACGATCGAACCGATTGGACAAACGGAATCAGAGTGGCTCACGACCAATAAGTTGAGCGCTCGCGATCCCGAGCAACGCCGGAAACTCTCTTCGGCTGACTTGAGCTCTGGCAACTATGGCAGCCTTGCAGAGCCCGCAATCGAACCACCAGTCATTGTCGAAGAAACGCAAAGCGCGTGGAACATTGCAGCCACAGGGCCCGGTGTAAGCTACACCTATAGCCGCCCTGTTTCAGTTGCATCCGGCGCAGATCTATTGCGGCTGGAACTGGATAGTCTGACGTTCGATGCAGAAATCACCGCTACGGCAACTCCACGTTTAGACGAAACCGCATATCGAATCGCAACCGTCACGAACACAAGCAACGAAGAGGTGCTGCCATCCATAATGGCCGCATTTTATGTCGATGACGTCCTTGTCGGCACCGAAGACTTTGACGGCGCAGTTCCCGGGCAGATGTTGGAACTGGGTTTTGGTCCGATCGACGGGCTGCGTCTGAAACGGGATGTCCTGAACCGCAGCCAAGGCGACACCGGCCTGATCACACGCTCGAACCAGCGGGTCGAACAAGTGGAAATCGAAGTGGAAAACTTTACCGACCAGAAGTGGGCCCTTCGCCTGACCGACCGCGTTCCCTATTCGGAACAAGAGGATCTTGTGATCGACTGGACAGCGGCACCTGCACCGAGCGAAGAAAACGTAGACAACCGGCGTGGTATCTTGGCGTGGGACGTCGACATGAAGGCTGGCGCCAAGCAAATGATTCGACTGAACACTTCGATCAGTTGGCCCGAGGGGATGGAATTGCGTTAACCAGAGCTTTCAACCAACGCCTTGAGATTGGCCAGCCCGGTTTCATAGTCCCCACCAACCCAGTTATCCATCATGAGCCCCATCCAGCGCGAGACGGGGTTCATGCCAAGCTCTGAATGAAAGCCCCAAGTCACAGTGGTGCCTGCCCCTTCGGGTTTCAGATCAAAGGTAGCAGTGGCCGTGCCCATGGGACCAAAGTCCAACTCGGTGCGAACCAATTGGTTTTCGACGCTCTCGACAATCTCTTGCGTGCCCGAGCCGACTTGCGGGTGATCGGACGCCCAGTACAGCGTGTTCCCAACCCCGGCCTCGGGCCCCGAATACGTCAGCTTGGTTTCAGGATCACGCGACAGCCAAGGCGACCAGGCTTCGGTTGCCTGCATCGAGTTTACATGCGGAAAGACGGCATCGGCAGGGGCGTTAATGGTGATGGACCGCGACACAACAGCCTGTCCCGGCAAGAGATATGAGACAGCCACCAAAGCAGCAATGACAACCACAAGGGTCAGAAGAACGCGTTTGATCAGTTTCATCTCTGGGTACTCGCTAAAGGAAAGATAACGGCAGAGTATCAGGAAACAAATTCGTCCGGCAACGCCGCGGCTGTTAGTTTCATCAACATGTCAAACTCCGCTGAGCGTTCAAATTGAAGAAAAATTCGAAGTATTAACAAACGCCTTGGCAACCTTTTGAAAACTTCTGTCGCCGAAGGATGGGTCATGTGCCGTGGGGGTACAAAGACTTTGGGGTGACTGTGGTGGATAATATTACAACGCTAGTACAAACTGAATCCGTGCGTCTGGATCAAGACAGCTTGGGCCATCTCTATCGTCAGCTTGGCGATGCCGGAGCCGAAGATGTGGTCTGCCGTGCAATCGAAGAGCTCGCCGTGCGCCTGTCCCATTGCGAACGGCTCTGGCGGCAGCAAGATTGGCAAGGTCTGCGCAAAAGCGCGCGGTCGCTGATCGCAATTTCAGAGCAGATCGGCATGACCGCACTGGCCCGTGTGGCCGGCGACGTGACTGCAACCATTGATGCCGTGGACCATGTGGCCACCAGCGCCACTTTGTTCCGCCTGATCCGGGTCGGCGAGCGGTCGCTGACGGCAGTGTGGGATTTGCAGGATCTTTCGGTCTGACAGCCCTTGCGGACCGGGGTGGGGCAGGTACTCTGCCCGAACCATCCCAAACGCAAGAGCCTGTCATGTCCTTAAGTTTTGCCACCCGCACCGAAACGACCCTGCCGCTGCATGTGGTGGATCAGGATGGTTTTGACGACTGGGTGGCCGAACAGCCGGATACGACCAAGAGCTGGCTGACGACCTCGGGTTTTACCGGCGCGATCGGGCAAGCCGCTTTGATCCCCGGTGCGGACGGGGGCGCCCACATGGCGGTTGCGGGCTATGGCACCGCCAAGGCGCGGGTCCGCAAACGGTTCGTTCTGGCCGCTGCTGCGCAAACCTTGCCCGCAGGCACCTATGACCTGATCTCGGATCTGGATGCAGATACGCTGGCGGCCGAGTGTTTTGGCTGGCTGATGACCGGCTATGCCTTTGACCGGTACAAGGATATCTCTGGCGCCAAGGCCGCTTTGGTCGCGCCCTCCACGGTGGATGCCCATCGGATCGAAGCTTTGGCGCAAGCCGAAGGTTTGATCCGCGATCTGGTCAACACACCGGCCTCTGACATGGGGCCTGAGCAATTGCAGCAAGCGGCTGAAGCGCTGGCGGATGAGTTCGGCGCAAGCTGCAACACAACCATTGGCGACGCGCTGCTGGAACAGAACTTTCCAATGATCCACGCGGTTGGCCGCGCCTCAGATCAGGCCCCGCGGCTGATCGACATGCGATGGGGTTCTAGGGGCCCCAAGCTGACGCTTGTCGGCAAAGGGGTCTGTTTTGACACCGGCGGACTGGACCTGAAACCTGCCGCCGCGATGGCGCTGATGAAAAAGGACATGGGCGGGTCGGCCAATGTCTTGGGTCTGGCGCGGATGGTCATGGCGCTGACTTTGCCGGTGCAACTGCGGGTGCTGATCCCGGCGGTCGAAAATTCGGTCGCGGGCAATGCATTTCGTCCCGGCGACATCCTGACATCGCGCAAGGGGCTGACAGTCGAGATCAACAACACCGACGCCGAAGGTCGACTGGTGCTGGCTGACGCTCTGGCCCTGGCAGATGAGGACGCGCCGGATTTGATTCTGTCGATGGCCACGCTCACAGGCGCGGCCCGGGTCGCAGTTGGGCCTGATTTGGCTCCGTTCTACACCGATGATGATGCCACTGCTCAGATCTTGTCCGCTGCGGCTGCCAAGGCCGCTGATCCGGTCTGGCGCATGCCGTTCCATGAGCCTTATGAGACGATGATCGAACCGGCCTATGCCGATCTGGACAATGCGCCCAGCGGTGGGTTTGCCGGCTCGATCACGGCGGCGCTGTTCCTGCGCCGTTTCGTGACTGAAACACCCTACATGCATTTCGACATCTACAGCTGGCAACCGACCAAGGCACCGGGCCGATCCAAGGGCGGGTTCGGCCAAGGCCCCCGTGCTTTGATCGAGGCGCTGCCGCAGATGCTGGGCCTATGACCGAGCGTCTCCAGATCGCGAAGCCGGTTGTCGATCTGCTGCGCGCACCCGACGGGCCGCGGGACCGCCAACTGTTGCTGGGTGACACCTGCGATGTGATTGGGCAAGACGGCGCGTGGATCAAAGTACGGGCCACCAAAGACGGGTATGAAGGTTTCGTTCCTCAAGATGTGACCGCCAAAGCCCAAGTACCCACCCATCGGATAAACACACTGGCCACCCATGCTTATGCCGAGGCCAATATGAAATCGCCGGATCTCATGTCTTTGAGCTTTGGCAGTTTGATCACAGCAAAAGGCGAGAGCGACGCCTTTGTCGAAACTGAATTCGGTCATATTCCCAAACAGCACCTGGTCACCGCAGACAGTTTGGAAACCGATCCCGTGGCCGTGGCCGAGATGTTTCTGGGCACACCTTATCTGTGGGGCGGCAACAGTCGCTTGGGGCTTGATTGTTCTGGGCTGATCCAAGCCGGGTTGCTGGCTTGTGGTATCCCCTGCCCCGGCGACAGCGGCGATCAAGAACGTGCTGTTGGGCAGGTGCTGCCTGCGGGTTCCTCGCCGCAGCGGGGGGATCTGCTGTTCTGGAAGGGGCATGTGGCCTGGGTCTATGACCCGGCAACCTTGCTGCACTCAAATGCGCATCACATGGCGGTTCGGTTTGAACCCCTGGGACCTGCCATTGCGCGGATCGAAGCACAGGGTGATGGCCCCGTGACATCGCACAAACGGCTGTGACCGAAATTAGTCCAAGTTAACCGCGCGGATCAGTTTGCGTTCCAACACACGCAGTACGGTTTTCAGGTCCTGACCCCGTTTCAGGATCTGTCCGTCCATTGCCACCACCGAATACATTCCCTGCCGGTTGCGCAGCTTGGGGCGCTTTTCGATCCGGTAGAGCGGGTGCTCAGCTGTCCGGCGAAAGACCGAAAACACCGCCATCTCGCGCAGGCTGGAAATACCGTAATCCCGCCACTCTCCGGCGGCGACCATCCGACCATAAACAGAAAGAATGACTGACAGTTCGCGCCGGTCAAAGGCGACTTGTGTGTCGGCCGACCCCGGCGAAAATGGGCTAGGAGGCTGCATGTTCATGGGTATACGTTCGCCGCAAATGATCCGTTAATCAAGCCTGTCGCGATTTTCCGCGCGCATCTGTGACCCAAAGCGCGCCTTGTCACGCAAAGCTGCCCTGACAGAACCACCCCGACGACATCGCCCCGCCGTGCCCGAAATAGAGCCACAACCGATGCCCCTGTTCGGTCACCACCACCCAGTAATCCCGCACCCCGCTGCGCCAGTTCGGATCGTCCAGCCACCATTCCGGCGCGATCCGTTCCGGCCCTCGCGCCTCGGCCAGGGTCCAGTCGCGGCCCCGCCAGCGAAAGCGATCCGGCACCGTGGGGGTATCGGGGGCCATGACCGGCTCAGGTCTCCACATCAGCACGGGGCGCGGCGTGGGCGGACGTGGCCAATCCTGCGCCGGTTCCGACCAGGCCGCTGCCAGGGTCTGAGCCGTTTTCTCGGGGATATGGGACGAGGCCGGATGCAGGCGCGTGATTGCATCCAGCCCCACCCGAGCGCCCAGCTTGCCGATCAGATCATCCACAGCCGTATTGCCTGCAAGCCGGTCGCGCACCGCACGGCTGGCATCGGCGTGCCCGGCCAGAGTGCGGGCATGAACCGGCTCGACCTGCACCGCCATCAGCCGCAGCATGTCGATGCCATAGCCCGCGTCGATCTGATCGATTTTGAGCTCCAACAGGGGCCGAATGCGGTGTGGGTCGTGTGACGGTCGGGCAAGTCCCACGGCCAACACCTCTGCCGCCTGATCGGTGCGATGCGCCTCGAGCCGGATCTGACGCGCACCCATACCCTTGGTCTCTAGCTTGGCACAAAGGTTTGGCAGGATGCGGTCGATCCCGGCCATCAGATCCTCTTTCAACCCGATGGGATCAGGCATGGTCATCCGCACCGCAAACTGCACATGCGGCCGCGCCGGAGAGACCGGCTCGGGTGCGCTGCCCATGGCCTGATCCAGCCGCAACACCAAGCCCTTGCCGAACCGACGCGCCAGGCTGGCGCGCGGCTGCCCCAGCAAATCCCCGATCCGACGCAGCCCCAAACGCCCCAGCTGAGCCACCGTGGCATCATCCAACCGCAAGGCCGCCACCGGCAGCGGGCTGAGCGCGCCATAGGTCTGTCCCGGCCCTGCAATCCGCGCTCCGCCACCGGCAGCGACCACTTGCGGGGCGACGCCGCCCTTGGTCCAATGCCGCCGCTTGCCCGCCCGCGCCCGGGTCGCGCGCGCCTCTTGGCTGATGGCGTCACCGTTGCGGTCCGATCCGGCCTCTTGCCCGGCAAATCGGGCCAAGGCCCAGGCCGCACCTAGGGTATCGGCAATACCCATCTGCACCGACAGCCCCATGTCGGCACAATCGGTCTGCAGGACATCCAGCAGCGCCGCTTCACCTCCGAACAGATGCGCGCAGCCACTCAGATCGACGACCAATGCATCCGGGGCTTCTTCGGCCACCCAGGGGCTGAACTTGCCCGCCCACCGGCGCAGCGCGGTCAGAAACGCCGCCTCGGCCGGGACGTTGCGGGCGCGTGTGATCAGCCCGCCACACATGGCATGGGCATCGCGCACGGGCTGTCCCACACGCAAACCTGCCTGCTGCGCGACCAAATTTAACGCGGTGATAACCTGCATGTTGGACTGTTCTTCGACGACGGCCAACGGCCCCTCGTGCAGACCACGGGCGGCGCGCACCAGCCGTTCCGCACCAAGACGCGGGAACCAGAGAGAAAGGATTCGGCGATTGGACATGGGACAGGCAACAACGGGGCAGGCAGCTATTTGTTCTACTTTTGTTCTATAATCTGGAATCACGTATCGAGTCGAGGCACACCGACCCGACACACATTGACCGCGTTGGCCATGATGTCCTTGCTTGGACTAGGGTCCGCAAACGCCGAGGACATCATCGCAGTTGAACATCCCCAGGTCATCGAACGCATCGCCCTTATGCGCAGTTCAAAGCTGGCCATCGGGACACTGGGCGCAATGGCGTCGGGGCGAGAGAGATTTGACCGCGAACGCGCGAACATCGCCCGGCGCGTCCTGATCGAAAACACGCGCCAAACCGCAGGAAAGTTCCGCAGGAACCCTGATGATCCTGCATCAAATGCAAGGCAGCACATCTGGGCGCAGTGGGGGGCGTTCAAAATTCAAACAAAGCAGGCGCGCAAAGCCGCGAAGGGATTGAACACCCGCAATCTGAGCAAACTCAGACAGACATTACCACCGATGATAAACGCCTGCCTGTCCTGTCATCAAAGCTTTCGGAAAACCCCCTAGCCGCAGGCAATCCGCATGATCGTTCCTTTGTCATCGACATAGACATTGGCTCGAGTCGGGCGATAGTCCTGCGTGGCAACGCTGTTTGGCGCAAGAACACGGGTTCCTTCTGGCAGCAAAGACTGGATATCAGAGACAGGTTGGCCAATCTGGTCTGCCAGGTCCTGCATTTTGCACATCGACAAATCGATTGCCGGGGCTTCTTCGGCCACGTCAGTGTCATCCGGAACTTGTGTGGTATCACAGGCCGAGACCAGAATGCAGGCAAACAAAATCCGTTTCATTGGCGCTCCCATTATATAAATGTCGGTAATGTCGGGTTCTTTTGTCTGGAACCTTGGCACGAAACGACAGTTGAAAACACCCGCAGATTAACGCAGGGTCAAAAGAACACTAGCAGGGAGATTACAGCATGCGTACCCGCGCCGCCGTCGCCGTTCAGGCCGGTAAACCGCTCGAAATCATGGACGTAAACCTCGAAGGCCCCAAAGCGGGCGAGGTTCTGGTCGAAATCAAGGCCACTGGCATTTGCCACACCGATGAGTTCACCCTGTCCGGTGCCGACCCAGAGGGGCTGTTCCCCGCGATCCTGGGCCACGAAGGCGCAGGCGTCGTTGTCGAAGTTGGCCCTGGCGTCACCTCGCTCAAGCCTGGCGATCACGTCATCCCGCTCTATACCCCGGAATGCCGCGAGTGCGAATACTGCCTGCACCCCAAAACCAACCTGTGCCAGGCCATCCGCGAAACCCAAGGCCAGGGCCTGATGCCCGACGGCACCTCGCGGTTCTCGACGCTCGATGGTGATCCGATCCTGCACTACATGGGCTGCTCGACCTTTTCGAACCACACGGTTCTGCCCGAGATCGCGTTGGCCAAGGTGCGTGAGGACGCGCCATTTGACAAAATCTGCTACATCGGCTGCGGCGTCACCACCGGCATCGGCGCCGTGCTGAACACCGCAAAGGTCGAGATCGGCAGCCGCGCCATCGTGTTCGGTCTGGGTGGCATCGGCCTGAACGTGATCCAAGGCTTGCGCCTGGCTGGGGCCGATCAGATCGTCGGTGTCGACCTGAATCCGTCCAAGGTCGAAATGGCGACCAAGTTCGGCATGACCGATTTCGTGAACCCCAAAGAAGTCGAAGGCGATCTGGTTCCCTATCTGGTCAACCTGACCAAGGGCGGCGCGGATTACACGTTCGACGCCACCGGCAACGTCAGCGTGATGCGCGACGCGCTGGAATCGGCCCACAAGGGCTGGGGTGAATCGATCATCATCGGTGTGGCACCTGCTGGTGCCGAAATCTCGACCCGTCCGTTCCAGCTCGTCACAGGCCGGTCTTGGCGTGGCACCGCATTCGGTGGCGCTCGTGGTCGGACCGATGTACCCAAGATCGTTGACTGGTACATGGAAGGCAAAATCGAGATCGACCCGATGATCACCCACACCATGGGTCTGGACGACATCAACAAGGGCTTTGACCTGATGCACGCAGGCGAGTCGATCCGTTCGGTTGTTCTGTACTGATCAAACGACCGCGTGAGGTTTATTCAGGAGGCTCGGAAACGGGCCTCCTTTTTTGTGTCGGATGTGCATTGTCTTTGGACTAGCTTGACCGGAAGGAGGGCACCATGACTCCACTACGCCGCGCACTGGAACAGCAGCTGGCCCAAATTCCTGGCCTGACCATCGACCGGTGGAAGGACACCGATCTCATCTGTCTGAACTATCATGGAAAGGAGGTCGCACATTTCCACGGGGATGAAATTCTGGACCTGCGCCTTTCGCCCAAGATCATCCGACAAGAGTCACTGTCGCGCGAGGTCTCGGCCCGCATTCATCCCAAACGGTCACAAAACTCCCGCTGGATTGGGGTGGAGTTCAAGGATGAGGCCGAGGTGCAACAAGTGGCCCGGCTGGTGCAACTGGCTTGTCTCGACCGAATGTAAGGGGCCTTGCAGTCCCTAGGCCCCATACCGCGCCAAGAACATGTCCACCGCGTGACCCGCGACCTCATGTATTTCAGCCTCGGTAAACTGGTTCTGGATGCCAAAAACCGCGCGGGTCCAAAGCTTCACCTTGCAAAGCTCGGAAAACTGCTCGGCCGCCATCGGAATGTTGTCGATCTTGAGCTCTCCGGCATCGACGGCCTTTTCAAGGTACTCGCTGATCCGTTCCCGCCCGTTTTCAGGGCCCGCCGCATAAAAGGCGCGACCCAATTCGGGAAAGCGGTCACGCTCGGCCACACAAATGCGGAACACCTGTTGGGCAAACTCGGACGTCAAAAACGTGATCACCTGTACCGCTGTCAGCATCAATACGTCCCGCGCAGGCAGGCTCTCGTCGATCATCGACATGATCTTTTCCGACATCAGCGTGCACTCGGTCTGCGCGACCTCCATGAACAGCAAGCGTTTGTCGGGGAAATAGCTGTACAGCGTCGCCTTGGACACGCCGGCCTCTCGCGCGATCTCGTCAACGCTGGCACCTTCGAAGCCGTCCGCCATGAAAACTTCGCGTGCGCCACGCAGCACCTGGTCGAATTTGCGGCCGGTGCGCAAGATTGTGGCGGCTTGGGTCATGGGGACTCCTGTGATCGTAGCTGCCTCTATTTATAAACCGTTCGGTTCAGTTTCAACGATTCTAAATTACGAAGGGGGTTGAAACTCATTGTTTCACGCGTAATTTAGAATTATTCTAAACTAGGTGACACATGCGCTTTTTCTCTCATCGTAAACGGTTCGGCGATCTGACCGAGCAAGAGATCATCGCCCTAGCGATTTCCTCGGAAGAGGATGATGCCCGCATCTATCGCGGGTATGCAGAAACCCTGCGCGCGGATTTTCCGACCACAGCCAAGATGTTCGACGGGATGGCCCGGGAAGAGGACGACCACCGCGCGGCGCTCATCGCATTGCACGAGCAGCGGTTCGGTTCGGTTATCCCGTTGATCAGGCGCGAACACGTTGCCGGTGCCTATGCCCGACGGCCGGTCTGGTTGATCGAAAACATGAGCGTTGACAAGATCCGTGCAGAAGCGGCGGCGATGGAATCCGCCGCAGAACAGTTCTATCTGACCGCCGCTGCACGCACGCAAGACAGCGCGACACGCAAGTTGCTTGGCGATCTGGCGGCCGCTGAAGCACAACACCAGACAACAGCCAGCGATCTGGAAGATACACTGCTGGATGATGACAGCCGCGCCACTGAAGAGAGCCAAGCCAAGCGGCAATTCATCCTGACCTGGGTTCAACCCGGTCTGGCTGGGCTGATGGATGGCTCCGTGTCGACGCTGGCACCGATCTTTGCGACTGCATTTGCCACGCAAGACACCTGGACGACCTTTCTGGTGGGCGTGGCGGCCTCGGTCGGGGCCGGGATCTCGATGGGGTTCACCGAAGCGGCCTCAGACGATGGGGAACTTTCGGGACGCGGATCGCCAATCAAGCGTGGGTTTGCATCCGGTGTGATGACAACGGTCGGCGGGTTGGGGCACGCCCTGCCCTATCTGATCCCCGAGTTCTGGACCGCGACCACACTGGCGATCCTTATTGTCTTTGTCGAGCTGTGGGCCATCGCCTGGATTCAGAACAGATACATGGAAACCCCGTTCTTTCGCGCCACTTTCCAGGTGGTGCTTGGCGGGGCCCTGGTGCTTGGCGCCGGCATCCTCATTGGCAACGGCTAGCGCTCTGAGGTGCAGCGCCTCGCCGCAGGCGAGGCGCCCGGCCCAACGGGAGGAGGTGTCCCGCAAGGGGCATCGACGACGGGCGGGAGCCCCCCCTGCCCCGACGCAACATTGCAATTTCCGCAGAACCCGCTAGCACTTGCGCATGGGCGAAATTTTCCTGCGCACCCTTCCCTTCTTCGTGATCATCGGCCTGGGCTACTGGGCCGGGCGCACGCGGTTTTTCACCGAAGAGGCGACCGCCTATCTCACCAAGTTCGTTTTCTTCTTTGCCCTCTCGGCGATGCTGTTCCGCTTTGCCGCCAACCTGCCTTTCTCGGACATCTTCGACGCACAGCTGATTGCGGGCTACTTGGTCGGCACGCTTGGCGTCTACGCGATTGCAACTCTCGTGGCCTACTTGCGCGGGCTCGACATCCCCACGGCCGCGGTCGAGGCACAATGCGCCGCGATCGGCAACGTGGGTTTCCTGGGCCTGCCGATGCTTGCAGTCCTGTTTGGCGAGGCCGCAATAGGCCCCGTGATGTTGGTTCTCTCGGTCGATCTGGTGGTGTTTTCCTCTCTGATCGTCATTCTGATCAACGGCGGCCGCGACGGAAAGCTCACGCTGACGACCTTTCGACTGATTGGCGCCGGGCTCTTGCGCAACCCCATGATCGTCTCGATCACCGCGGGTCTGCTCTGGTCCGCGTTCCGCGTTCCGATCCCCGCACCACTCAATGACTTCCTCGTCATTCTCGGCGGGGCCGCAACACCCGGCGCGCTCTTTGCCATCGGCGCATCCCTGGCCAGCAAATCTGCCGAACGCATTCACATCGCTGGTTGGCTCAGCCTGTGCAAACTGGCCATTCACCCGGTTCTGGTGGCCCTGTCGCTCTTCTTCCTGTTCCCAACGACGCAGTTTTCAATGTCCGTGGCGATCGCCGCCGCCGCGCTGCCGGTGGCAGGCAACGTCTACATGCTCGCCGCGCACTATGGTGTCGCACCACATCGCGCCTCGGCTGCCATACTGGTGTCCACGTCGCTCAGCATCCTCTCGGTGCCGCTCTTCATAGCCTGGTTGGGCACACCATAAGCTAAGCTTGAACAAAATCCCGTATCGCCCACTGGACGCAACAGCCTTCGCCCGTTAGCGATGGGGCAACCGACAATGCAAAGGACCACAGCCATGGAAACCCTTTCCGAAAACGCCTGCTTTGGTGGCACGCAGGGCGTGTACCGTCACGCCTCGGACGCGTGCAAATGTGACATGACCTTTGGCCTGTTCCTTCCGGCTGAGGCCAAGGATGGACCGGTGCCGGTGCTGTGGTATCTGTCCGGCCTGACCTGCACTCATGAAAACGCCATGACCAAAGCGGGCGCACAGGCCTGGGCCGCCGAGCATGGCATAGCGCTGGTCTTCCCCGACACGTCGCCGCGCGGCGAAGGTGTAGCCGATCACGAAGATTATGATCTGGGCCAGGGTGCGGGCTTCTACGTCAACGCCACGCAAGAGCCTTGGGCGCCGCATTTCAACATGTGGGACTACATCGCCGAAGAACTGCCTGCGCTGGTCACCGAAAACTTCCCCATCGACGCGGACCGCCAAGGAATCACCGGCCACTCCATGGGTGGTCACGGGGCACTGACGCTGGCCATGAACCTGCCGGGCCGTTTCCGCTCGGTCTCGGCCTTTGCACCGATCTCAAACCCGACGGGTGCGGACTGGGGCCGCAAGCAATTGTCGGCCTACCTGGGCGATGACGAGGCGCTGTGGGCCAAGCATGACGCCTCTTTGATGATGGCCGAGACAGGTTTTGACGGGCCTATCCTGATCGACACCGGCACAAGCGACCAATTTATCGACCTGCTGCGCCCCGAAGCGTTGTCGATCGCCATCGCCGCGCGCCGCCAGCAAGCGACCGTGCGCCTGCAGCCCGGCTATGACCACAGCTATTTCTTTGTCTCGACCTTCATGGAGGATCACGTGATCTTCCACGCCGAAGCACTCTACGGGTCCTGATCCGTGGCTGAGTTCGACTATGATCTGATCATCATCGGGTCCGGCCCATCAGGCCGGGCTGCCGCGATCCAGGCTGGCAAACTGAAACGCCGGGTGCTGGTGATCGACCGCAAGGACCGGTTGGGCGGCGTCTCTGTCCACACCGGCACAATCCCGTCCAAGACCCTGCGAGAGACGGTGCTGAACCTGTCCGGCTGGCGCGAGCGTAGCTTTTACGGCCGCTCGTACCGGGTCAAGGATGAGATACACGCCGAAGACCTGAAGGCGCGCCTGCACATGACCCTCGATCACGAGGTCGACGTGCTGGAACATCAGTTCAACCGCAACCACGTCGACACGCTGAACGGGCGGGCCAGATTCGTTGGTCCGAACGAGGTTGAAGTGGCCACCGAAGCGGGTGAAACCACACGCCTGACCGCCGCTAAATTTCTGATCGCGACGGGCACCAAGACGTACCGCCCGGACTATGTGCCCTTCAACGGTAAGACCGTGGTCGATGGCGATCATTTCCTTGAGATGGAAGAAATCCCGCGCTCGTTGGTGGTGATTGGTGCCGGCGTGATCGGGGTGGAATATGCCACCATGTTCTCGGCGCTTGATGTGCGCGTGACCCTGATCGAACCGCGCGACAGTTTCCTGGACTTCATTGATCGGACATTGATCCACGAGTTCACGCATCAGATCCGGGAAAACGGTGTCGATCTGCGCCTTGGATCCCCGGTTGAAAAGATCGAAGACGCAGGAACCCATGTCGAGGTCAGCCTTGAAAACGGGCGGCACGTGCGTGGCGAAATGCTACTTTTTGCGGCCGGTCGCATGGGGGCCACAGATGCGCTGAACCTGGATGCAATCGGGCTGGAAACGGACCATCGCGGCCGCATCGAAGTGAATCGCAAGACCTATCAGACGTCCGTGCCGCACATCTATGCCACCGGCGATGTGATTGGGCACCCCTCATTGGCTTCGACCTCGCTGCAGCAGGGGCGCGTAGCCGCCTGTCATGCCCTGGAAACGCCAACGCTTCCGGAAAGCCCCTGGTATCCTTACGGCATCTATTCGGTGCCCGAGATGTCCACCTGCGGCATGTCCGAAGAAGAACTGAAAGAACGCGGCATTCCTTATGAGGTGGGCGTGGGCCGGTTCCGCGAAACCTCGCGTGGGCACATCATGGGGCTGGAACACGGGATGCTGAAAATGCTCCTCAGCCTCAAGACACGGCGCGTTCTGGGGGTCCAGATCGTTGGCGAAGGCGCGACGGAGTTGATCCACATCGGGCAGGCGGTGATGAACCTGAAGGGAACCGTGGATTATTTTGTCCAGAACACCTTTAACTACCCGACTTTGGCCGAGGCCTATAAGGTCGCGGGGCTTGATGCCTTCAACCGGATGCCTATCCCTGAAGAGTTCAAGGTCAAGCGTTCACCAAAAGCCAAAGACAAGAAAGCGGAGACGTGACCGCGCTCTACATCGATGCTGATGCCTGCCCGGTCAAGGCCGAGGCGGAGAAAGTCGCGACCCGGCATCGGGTCACGATGTACATCGTGTCGAACGGCGGGTTGCGGCCATCGCAGAACCCGCTGGTCGAGACTGTCATCGTGGCCGAGGGCGCGGATGTGGCTGACATGTGGATCGCAGATCGCTGTGGCCCGGGCGACGTGGTGGTGACCGGGGACATCCCGCTGGCCGCCAAATGCATCGAAGCCGGTGCGCGGGTGCTGCGCCACAACGGCGAGGTCTTTACCCAGGCCAACATCGGCCAACAATTGGCAATGCGCGATCTGATGGCCGACCTGCGCGCCGCAAACCCTTTGGGCGCGGGCGGCAGCGGTAAAGGGTTCACCAAAGCCGACCGCTCGCGCTTTCTGGATGCGTTGGAGCGCGAATTGAGAGCGGCCCGCAGATAATCGGGGAGCTCCCGCCCGTCAGAGCAGCATCACAGATGCTACCCTTCCCGTTGGGCCGGGCACCGCCGTTGGCGGTGCGGTCTCGCTTTTTTGATATCTTGGGTTGATCATCTGCACCCGTCTTGGTTCAGTCGGCGCCAAGAACGGCATTCTTTGGCCGCCGTTTTCGAAAAAACAGGACCCCAATACGTGACCATCAACGCAGTGATTTTCGATATCGGCAATGTGCTGATCGAATGGCAACCCGAACGGTACTATGACCGGGTCATTGGTGAAGACCGCCGCCGCGCCATGTTTGCCGAAGTTGATCTGCACGGGATGAACGACCTTGTGGATCAGGGCCACCATTTCACGGACACCATATATGAATGGGCGGAGAAGTACCCCGAATGGCGTGACGAGATTCGCATGTGGCACGACAAATGGATCGAGCTTGCGACACCTGAGATCCCACAATCGGTCCGGTTGCTTCGTGCCTTGCGCAAACGCGCGGTCCCGGTTTTTGCCCTGACAAACTTTGGCGTGCAGAACTTTGACTATGCGACCACCGTCTATCCGTTTCTGAACGAGTTCGACCAGCTCTATGTGTCGGGCCGGATGCAGATGGTGAAACCACATGCGCCGATCTATCAGGCGGTCGAGCAGGACTGCGGCTTGGCACCTGAAACGCTCTTGTTTGCGGACGACCGGATCGACAATATCGAGGCCGCACAGGCACGCGGCTGGCAGACCCACCTGTTTGATGGCCCCCAAGGGTGGGCTACGCGGTTGGTGGCCGAGGGGCTGTTGACAGAAAGTGAGGCAGTATGAGCACCATCACCTACATCCCCTTTGCCGAGGGCGAAGCACACCTAGATTGGATTGAACTGACCCAAGCCCTTGCTGATGGGCACACCCTGCCCAAGGCGGAAATCGGTGACACATTTCTTTATCGCGATCCCGACACGTTGCTGTCGCGCGCGGCCTGGATCGACGGGCTGGGGATGGCGGTGAAAACGGCCACCGTGTTCCCGCGCAATCCGCAGGCAGGCAACCCGATGATCAATGGGGCGGTGAATCTGTTTGATGATGGCGACGGCACCCTGTCAGCACTAATCGACTTTCACCTGGTGACCAAGTGGAAAACAGCCGGTGACAGCCTGCTGGGCGCGCTCCGACTGGCCAACCCGGATAGCCGTGAGGTTTTGGTGGTTGGTGCAGGAACGGTGGGGCAATCCCTGTGCGAGGCTTTTGGTCAAGGCTTTCCCGACGCCAAGATCCGCCTGTGGAACCGAACCCGCGCCAAGGCCGAAGAGCTGGCCAAGCAGATGGACGGCGTCGATGTGGCCGATGACCTGGCAGACGCCGTCAACCGCGCTGACATCATCGTCAGCGCAACCATGTCGACCGAGCCGGTGATCAAGGGAGAGTGGCTGCGTCCAGGCCAGCACCTTAACCTGATCGGCGCCTATCGCCCCGACATGCGCGAGGCCGATGACAACGCCCTGCGCCGGGCGCGGATCTTTGTCGACAGCTTTGACACCACGGTGGATCATATAGGCGAGATCAAGATCCCACTGGCCCAAGGGACGATCACCCGCGACGATCTGATCGCGGATTATTATGATCTTAAGGCTTTCTCGAGCAACAATGATGAGATTACTCTGTTCAAGAACGGCGGCGGCGCTCATCTGGATTTGATGACAAGCCGCTACATCCTGGAGAAATGGCCCACGCAGTGATTGTATTTCTGATTGTCCTTGTCGCTCTGATCATCGTCGTGCCCTTTGCGATCGAGGCGCGCCGCAAAGTCATAGGTGCGGACGACCGGCAAAACGCACCGGGCGCGTTCGTCGAATTGTCTCAGGGCATCACCCACTATCAGTGGCATGGCCCCGTGCGCGGCCCGATTGCTGTCTGCGTTCATGGGCTGACGACACCCTCATTTGTCTGGCAGGGGTTGGCGGCAGGGCTGTCTGCCATGGGATATCGGGTGCTGACCTATGACCTGTACGGCAGGGGTTATTCAGACAGACCAGTCGGCGCGCAGACGGACGCATTTTTCATTCAGCAGCTCGAAGAGCTTTTGAAGGACCAAGAGGTAACCGAGGATTTCACCCTGATCGGCTATTCCATGGGGGGTGCCATTTCGACCTGCTTTGCGGCCAAACACCCCGACATGGTCAGGCTGTTGGTTCTGCTGGCTCCTGCGGGGATGTCCATGACCACGGGACGTTTGGCGCAGATCATTCGCCATACGCCCTTGGTGGGAGATTGGCTGATGATGGCGTTCTTCCCGGCACGGCATCAAAAAGAAGTGCAGGCCGAGCGCGACCTGCCGAGTTCAGTTCCGGATATCACAGACCTGCAGTTGCGCGAGTTGGAATACCAAGGTTTCACATCTGCTGTTTTGTCCAGCCTCAGAGGCGTTCTTGGAAGAGAGCTCAAAGACGAACACCGGTCCATCCACCGAGCGGGTGTGCCTGTATTGGCGATTTGGGGGCGCAATGATGCAGTGATCCCCTTGTCGGCTATGGGCAAACTGACCGAATGGAGTCGCTCGACCCGCCAAGAGGTTATCGAGGATGCAGGCCACGGCTTGACCTATACTCACACAGATGAGGTTCTGGAGATCCTTGGCGAGCGCTTGAACGAAGGGCTGAATTGAGCTGCAGGTCTGCCTGTCTGCGCCACTTCCCTACCTCACCAAACATCCTGCGCGGCCTATCGGCCTTGCGTCCTGCGGACGGCGGGGGCCAGGCTCATGCGGGCTTTGCCCGCATGAGCCTGGCCCAACGGGAGGAGATGTCCCGCAAGGGGCATTGACGACGGGCGGGAGCACCTCTGAGGTCTGGAGGCGAACAGCCTTTGCGTGGCAATGGCCTTCAGGCCTGGATCGCCATCACAGGGCGGTTCTCGCGAATCGGCAAGTGGACGATCGCACTGAACGCGCCAATTGCGACGCCAATCCACCAGACCATCGTGTAGTCGCCGTAAAGGTCATACATCCGGCCACCCAGCCACACGCCCAGAAAACCGCCCAACTGGTGGCTCAGGAACACAAAGCCGTATAGCGTTCCCATATAACGCACCCCGTAAAGATGCGCGACCAACCCGGATGTCAGCGGTACCGTGGCCAGCCAAAGGGACCCCATCGTGATCGAAAAGACGATGACCGACAGCGGCGTGATCGGCAACAGGATGAACAGTGCGCCGATCAAAGTACGCGCCGTATAGATGCCCGCCAGCAAGTATTTGCGCGGGAAATGGTTCCCCGCCCAACCCGCCATCAGAGTGCCGCCGATGTTTGCCAGCCCCACCAGCGAGATCGCAAGCGCGCCCAGACCTGAGGTCGTGGTTACGCCGAGCCCATGCAAAATACTGCCCGGTTCAATCGGACCGCACATCTCGGTCACAAATGCCGGGAAATGCGCCGTTATGAATGACAGCTGATATCCGCAACTGAAGAACCCGAAGAAGATCAAGGTATACGAAGGGTCCTTGAACGCTTTTGTAAGGATCTGGCCCATGCTCTCTTGCAGCTCTTGCTTGCTGACCGGTTCCGGCGAGCGCATCAACGGCAAGAGCAGAATGATCGACAAGATCACGAATGCAAAGACGATGAACACCTGCTGCCAGGTCAGAAAGCCCAGCATCCATTCCGCAGTTGGCGCGCCGATCACCTGCCCAATGCTGCCCGCAGCGGTCACAATCGCCAACGACATCGACCGGTTCTCATCTGACGACGCGCGGCCTACAACGGCCAGAATGACGCCAAACCCGGTGCCCGCGATGCCAAAGCCCACGAGCCATTCATAAATCTGATGCTCCAGCGGCGTCACTGACCATGCGGACAACATCATACCGGCAGCGTACAGGATCGCGCCCATTATGATGGCCTTGCGGTCCCCGATCTTTTCGGCAATCGCACCAAAGATCGGCTGTCCAATGCCCCAGGCCAGGTTTTGGATCGCAATGGCAAGCGAGAAATCAGTTCTCAGCCAGCCGAATTCCTCTGCGATCGGGATCTGGAACACACCAAAGGATCCACGGATCGCAAAGCTGACGATAATGATGACGCAGCTGACGAGCAGCACGGGGGTAAACAGACTGGGTGCGCGGGTCATCTGGACCTCCGATTGACTTAACATGGCAAGTTAGCCAGATCGCCGACCCAGTCAATTCAGGAGATTTGAGCACACAGTTAACCAAATTTGATGTGTTCGCGACAGTGGACTTCTTTCAAAGCAAGGTATGGCGCGCTATGGGTGCAAAATGACTGATGTTTCTTCGCTCTATGCTGCGCGTGTCGCCGACGGGACCTTGAACGCGGACCCCGCCCAAGAGGCTGTCTTGCCCGAGTTCGAGCGTATCCGAACCGCTGTCATGACACCGGTCAAACGCGGGTTCTTTCGTAAGGCACCCCCACCGCCCAAGGGGCTGTACCTTTGGGGCGGCGTCGGGCGCGGCAAGTCGATGCTGATGGATATGTTCGTTGATACGCTGGGGGATGTCCCCTCGCGCCGTGTGCATTTCCACGCCTTCATGCAGGAAATCCACGCAGGCATGCACGAAGCACGCCAAAACGGGATCGAAGACGCGCTCAAGCCGGTGGTGGATGAGGTCGTCAGTTCGGTGCGCGTGCTTGCCTTTGACGAGATGCAGATCACCGACATCACAGACGCCATGATCGTGGGCCGCCTGTTCGAAGCGCTGTTTGATGCAGGCGTTGTGGTCATCACAACGTCCAACCGCATTCCAGATGACCTGTACAAGAACGGGCTGAACCGCCAGCTGTTCCTGCCATTTATCCAGTTGATCAAGGAAAAGATGGTTGTTTGGGAAATGGTCAGCCCGACCGATTATCGTCAAAACAGGTTGGAGGGATCGCAGGTCTATTTCTCGCCCATCGGCCCCGAAGCGCGGGCCGAGATGAACGCGATCTGGACCGATTTGACAGGCGGTGCAGCAGAGCCGTTGATCCTGCGGGTCAAGGGGCGCGACGTGACACTGCCAGCGTTTAGAAACGGCGTGGCGCGGGCGTCGTTCTACGACTTGTGTGGCAAGATGCTGGGACCGGGCGACTATCTTGCGGTGGCCGAGGCGGTCAAAGTGCTGATGCTGGATGACATCCCGGCCTTGTCGCGCAATAATTTCAACGAGGCCAAACGCTTCGTCACGCTGATTGACGCGCTGTATGAGGCGCAGGTGCGGTTGATCTGCTCTGCCGCCGCCCAACCCGAGATGCTGTATCTGGAAGGCGAAGGCACGTTCGAATTTGAACGCACCGCCTCGCGCCTGAGGGAAATGCAGGACAAGGATTGGGGGCAGTAGGGGGTTCTGCCCCCAGTGATCCATCTGTCGCTACGCTCCTCCCCCACCGTGTTTGCAACAAGAAGAAGGGGCTGATCCCGAATAGGATCAGCCGTTTTCGCGCAGAATGTTACCGGCCAGGTAAAGCGAGCCGCAGATCAGAACGCGGGCTTGCGGGTCTTGGGCCGTAATCGCTTTGAGGGCGTCCAGCACCGTGTCGGCTGTGCTGGCTTGCAAGTCGACGGACGTGGCCGCTGCAGCGGTATCTTCGGCCGAGAGTGTGTTCATCTCACCCGGGATCGAAACGGCGGTCAGCGTGTTGGCCTGTGCCGCCAAGGGGCGCAGATAACCGGTCACGTCCTTGGTGTTGAGCATGCCACAAATCAGATGCGTCGGGCGGTTGGGCAAGGTTTGCAGCAGCTCTCCGATCGCCTCGCCAGCAGCCGCATTGTGCCCGCCGTCCAGCCACAGCTCGGCCTCGGGTGCGGCGTCAACCAACGGGCCAGTTTTCAGGCGCTGCATACGCGCGGGCCATTCGGCGCGGCTCACAGCAGCTTCATAAGCAGCATCGCCAAGGTTCAGGTGGCGCAGTGCGGCCAGGGCTGCGCCCGCATTCTGAATCTGATGTGCCCCCAAAAGGTTGGGCAAAGGCAGATCCCGCAGACCGGATTCGTCCTGATAGATCAGCCGATCGTTTTCGCGGTGCACGTGCCAATGCTGGCCATAGGCAATCAGAGGCGCGCCAAGGCGGGCAGCGGTATCTTCAATCACCTCCATCGCCTCGTCCTGTTGGGGACCGACGATGACCGGGACACCACGTTTGATGATGCCCGCTTTTTCGGCGGCGATCTTGGCCAGGGTGTTGCCCAGGAACTGTTCGTGGTCGATGGACACCGGTGTGATCAGGGTCAGAGCCGGTTTGTCGATCACGTTGGTGGCGTCCAGACGCCCGCCCAGACCGACCTCGAGCAGGGTGTAGTCTGCTTTGGTGCGGGCAAAGGCCAGCAAGGCCGCAACCGTCGTGATCTCGAAATAGGTGATGTCGATGCCGTTGTTGGCGACATAACATTCGTCCAGCACCTGGGTTAGGTGCTCTTCGCTAATCAGCTCTCCGGCCAAACGGATGCGCTCGTGAAAACGCGCCAGGTGAGGCGAGGTATAGGCATGCGCGGTCAGACCGGCCCCTTCAAGGCCGGCCCGGATCATGGCCTGGGTCGACCCTTTGCCATTTGTGCCCGCGATGTGGATCACGGGGGGCAGCTTCGCCTGCGGATTGTCTAGCGCGCCCAGCAGACGCCAGACGCGGTCCAAGGTCAGGTCGATGATCTTGGGATGCAGCGCCATCATCCGGTCCAGGATGACGTCCGATGTAGGGGCGGTCATTCCTTGGCTGCCTCTTCCACCGGTGCCTCTGGGGCCGCTTCTTCGGCCTCGGGTTCAGGCGCGGGCAGGTCGCCTTTGACGGCGGGGGGCTGGTTCATCAGCATGCGGGTGATGGTGATCAGCTCTTCACGCATTTCGGTGCGTTTGGTGACGCGGTCCAGCATGCCGTGATCCAGCAGGTATTCGGCGCGCTGGAACCCTTCGGGCAGTTTCTCGCGAATGGTCTGCTCGATCACACGGGGACCGGCAAAGCAGATCAGCGCGTTGGGTTCCGAGATATGGACATCTCCCAGCATCGCATAAGACGCGGTAACGCCGCCGGTGGTGGGATGGGTCAGAACAACAATATAGGGCAGCCCCGCCTCTTTCAGCATCTGCACCGCAACGGTGGTGCGCGGCATCTGCATCAGGCTCAGGATACCCTCTTGCATCCGTGCGCCGCCAGCAGCGGAAAACAGGATCAGCGGGCGCTTGAGCTCAACCGCTTTTTCGGCGGCGGCAATGATTGCGTTGCCGACATACATGCCCATCGAACCACCCATGAACGAGAAGTCCTGCGCAGCGGCCACGATGGGGGTACGGCCAATCTCGCCGGTGACGACCAGCATCGCCTCTTTTTCGCCGGTGGATTTCTGTGCCGACTTCATCCGGTCGGGATATTTCTTTTGATCGCGAAAGTGCAAAGGATCGGTTGTTGGTTCCGGTACTTCGACCTCGGTAAAGATGCCACCGTCGAACAGTCCCTTGAAACGTGCGCGTGGCGTGATGCCCATATGGTGACCGCATTCGGTGCAGACGTTCAGGTTGTCTGCCAATTCGCGGTGGAACAGCATCGATCCGCATTCATCGCATTTGTGCCAAAGGTTCTCGGGCACTTCGCGGCGCGAAAAGATAGAGTTGATCCGGGGCCGGACGTAGTTGGTGATCCAGTTCATGTCGGAACCTTCTGATGCTGCACTGTGCCCAGATAAGACGCCGCGTCAGGAAATGCAATCAGCGGCGCAATGCAAGACGCGCCGCAAGCCAGGCCACAAGCATCATTGCAAAATCCGCCATGAGCCAGGATCGCAGCTGATCAGTGTCCGACATCTCGTACGGGACCAAGAACAGCGAGAGGCCATTCAGACTGTCTGGCAGTGAAATAAACAGCAGCGCGATCATGTTGTTGAACAAATGCAGTGCAATCGCGGGACCCAAAGTTCCGGCGCGCGCTGTCAGATCCGCCATCAGAATACCGAACACGCCCGACCACAAGGCGATCAGAACCGCATTGTCCCCAGCCTGGCCCGGCAGGTAGTGCCCAAGGGCGAAAAGGGCAGAGGGCAACACCATCCAAACCAAGGGGCTGCGAAACCGGGCGGCCAATGCCTGCTGGATGTAGCCACGAAACAGGATTTCCTCGGCGCTGACCTGCACCAAAACGGCCAACAGCGAGAACGGCAGCAGAATTAACCAAGTGAACAGGGGCAAATTGCTCTCCAGCGGAGCACCCATGTCATACGGCGGCAGGATCAACACCACGACCCATAGGATCACGAGGATCCGCAGGACGCGCCAGAACTGTACCAGAGTCTGCTGAAACGGGCCGATGATGCTGCTGAGGCTACGATGCTGAAGCTGCCTGGCCGCCAGCGCCACCGCCAGGATCACGATCCCGAAACTGCCCAACAGCAGATACATCGCTGCGGGGGAATCGCCGGTCAGAACACTTTGCGCCCAGTCCTCGGACCCGGCACCTGCGATAACGCCGATCAACAGCGTGTTCAGGGCAAAGACAAACAGGCCAATAGACAGCAGGCCCACCACCAGCTTCCACAACTGCGCATGCGCGCGGCCTGGGCGGACCAGCTGTTCATGAGGGGCATATGCGCGCTCAAGCATTGGTCTGCCTGTTGATCAGGTCCGCCGGAACCGGGGTGCCGTCGGGGTTGGTGAAATCCGCCAGGTTGATGTTCTGCGATCGCATGAACGCTGCAGCCTCGACCAGGTGATCAGCCACAGTCTCCAAAAGGCTCACCGCAACAGTGGCATCACTTTCAATCACGGCGCGGAATTCTTCGGCACCGATACGCAGGAAGTTACTGTCTTCCTGCGCGATCAGGTCAAAGGGACGCGGCTCGCGGGTGATGATTGACAGATCACCGATCAAACGGCCGGGCTCAACCACCGAGATGACCCGGTCCTCGTAGTCTTCTCCCTCGGGCCAGCGCAGTTCGGCTTTGCCTGACAAACACAGATAGGCCGCATCAGGGGCTTGCCCTTCGGAAAAGATGACCTGCCCCGCAGCTACATCATACCATTGTGCCGAAAACGCCAGCAGACGCTGGTTCCGGGCATCCAGTTTGGCGAACAATTCGGTCGAGGCGATGATGTTCAACTTGCGGCTCAGATCCGCAGCGCCACCGTGATCCAACTCGCTCAACGACCGCGATACGCCGTCAATCCGCCCGTCCTTGATTTCAATGAACAGGTCATAGGCTTCGGGATGGGCAAAATTGTCTTCCATGAAGATCATGATGGACTTGGGCAGCAGCTCACGCAATTTCTGACGGGTGCGCAGGCGGCTTTGGCTGTCGTGGCTGGCCAACGCCTGATCCAGCACCAAGATATCGGGCCGCTTGATACCGGCGCGAGAAAACGCTGCCCTCTCCTGGAATACGGTTGGCAGATTGGTGCCACCAAGACCCGCGGGCAGATCATAAATGACCGTGGCGATCCGGCGCCGCAGGCCAGCTTCGACCAAAACCTCGGCCACCAGATCCTCGATCTCGTCCGCTTTGGCCCCGGCCATCAGCGACACCCGGCCAAACAGCGCATTTTCAACTACTGTCAAACGGGGAATATAAGCATCTTCGGACACCGGAACGAAATCCCCACCGACCAGATCTCGCAGCGCGGGCGCCTTGCTTTGGCGGATGGCCAGAATGCGATCCTTGTATTCCTGCGGGAAACTGGGCCCGATCTGTTCTGCTGTCAAAAGGAAGGGCACTGTAACAACCAACGCCCGATCTTCGTCACTTAGCACTTCCTCGCCTTTTGCTTCGATCCGGTCAGCAATTTCCAGCAGCTTCAGATAGGTTTCCTCATCCAGTCCCAGACGCAAAAACAGCGGGTGCGTCATGCCGTCTCGGCCAAATGTCTGGCGTAACATCTCGATAACCCCAAGCGAGATGGCCTGAGCATCATCCGCCAATCCCTGATCCCGCAGCATCGCCATGAACCGACCATCTTTGGCCAGCTTTTCCTGCGTGATTTCTCGGGCCGGGGCCGCGTAGAGAAGGTTACCGCCCAAAGGCACCGCCGGATTGAACTTGTCCGGCGAAAACCGAAATACCGCATCATCCAGTCCGCGTTCCTTGAGCCGCTCTGCCACTTTGCCCCGGATCGACACGATTTCCTGCGCCAAGGCTGAATGCAAAGTCGGGTCAAATCGTGAGCGCAGGGTTCGGCGGAACATGAACTCGTCAATGCCCATAGCCTCGACCAGCTTGAACCACCAATCGCGGATCTGATCTCCATCCGTCAGCCCGGCGAGGCCCGGATCAAGCCAATCTTCGTCCAGGGAATCCGCGCTGTTGCCTGCGCGAACCGCCTCGATCTGTTTTCGCGTCGGTCTGCGCAACACGTCGGCTTCATATTGCGGGCGTGTGCGCAGGGGCATCAACAGGTTGTCCCCCAGCGTTCCATCAAACAGATAGGGGCGCGAGTGGGCATATCCGATACGCGCAGCAATCACGGCCTGGTGCAGTTCTTCGATATTGTGACCCGACAACAGAACTTCGCCGCGCACGGGCAGAATCTCGCGCGTTAACAATTGCGCCATCGCGGTGCGTTCGCTGGCCTTGGTCGACTGGATCGCCACGCGCGCACCGGGGGGGATGGTCAGGCTCAGGTCCTCGAGAACCGTGTTTCCGTCATTGTCCAGCACGGTGACGTTCTTCAATTCGATATCGCCCGTCAGGCGCGGGATGTCTTTGGGTTCACCCTCGAACAGCTCGTCCGGGATCATGTTGCGGGGCGCAAAGCGTTCGGTCACGATTTCCCACCTGAGCGACATGTCCTGCACCTGGTTGTAGTAGGTCAGCAGCTCCTTCCACGGGCTCGACAGATCCTTGTAGGCACCAAGGGCAGCGACCAGTGCACCCACGGTGATCTCTCCCTTGATCGCAAGATAGCCGCCCACAGAATAAAACAGGAACGGCGTCATCTGGGTGATCAGATTGTTCAGGAACTTCATGAAGAACTTCTTCTGATAGATCCTGAACCGAATATCGAAGAGCCGCCCCAACCGGTCGGTGAACTGCGCCAAGCGATAGCGCCAGCCGCCATTGGCCCGCAGGTCCGAGATGCCGGCCGCACTTTCACCAATCTCGGAACTCAGTTTGCGCACCTCTTGGATACGGGATTTGTTGAGCAGGTTGATCTGGCGCTGCAGCATCGGGATCAGCCAGGCCTGCAATGGGATCAACGCGACCGAGGCCAGCCCGAACCACACGCTTTGCATGAACAGGAACGTCACGATGGTCAGCATCTGCCCCAGCTGGAACACCGGCTGCGCGATGGCGTCGCCCATCAGCCCGCCCATCGGTTCGGCCTCTGACGTGATCATCGACACCAGCTCCCCCTGACTGGTGGTGGCAAAATAGGGTTTGGGGAACCGCATCATCCGGCTGATCAGTTTGAACCGCAACCGCCGCAGCATGCGTTCGGACAACACGCCCTTCATGGTGTTGATCCGCATCTTCATGAAACCGCTGGCGATCACCGTGGCCAGAAAAGCGAAACACAGAACCAGCAGGTATTGGATCTGGGTCACGTCGTAACCCCAGACCGTTACGATATCAGTGGTCGAGCCAATGGCATCGTTGATGATCCGCTTGGGCAGCTCCAACGAGACATAGAGGAAGGGGAACGAGACGATTGTCAGAAGCAGCAGAACAAATTGCTGTTTTTTCGAATATTTCCAAATAAATGAAAACAACGTGGGTTCCATGACCCGGCCCTCGTCTCAGGTGAAATAGTCCACGGCAAGGCGCGGATATTCCACTGTTACCGAGTTCTGAACGGTAAGCATTGGCCCCTTCAATTACAAGGATTGTGCACGAACAGTTTTGCACGCGCCCTTGTGCGGTTATCCACAGGCAGGTATCTCAAATTTGAGGGAAAATTCAGGGAGGCCAGCCATGCTACGTCGCAAGTTCGACAAGACCAAACTGCCAAGCCGACACGTCACCGAAGGGCCAGAACGCGCGCCTCACCGCGCGTTTCTCTATGCCATGGGGCTGAGTGATGACGAGATCCATCAGCCTTTGGTTGGGGTCGCCACATGCTGGAACGAGGCCGCGCCCTGCAACATCGCGCTCAGCCGTCAGGCGCAGGCTGTCAAACTGGGTGTAAAAGGCGCGTCCGGTACCCCGCGTGAATTCAACACCATCACAGTTACTGATGGCATCGCAATGGGACACGAAGGGATGCGCAGTTCACTCGCCTCGCGCGAGGCGATTGCGGATTCGGTCGAGCTGACCATGCGCGGTCACAGCTATGATGCGTTGGTCGGGCTGGCGGGGTGTGACAAATCCCTGCCGGGCATGATGATGGCGATGATCCGGCTGAACGTGCCGTCCGTGTTCATCTATGGCGGGTCGATCCTGCCGGGCCGCATCGACGGCAAAGACGTCACCATTCAGGACGTGTTCGAGGCCGTTGGCCAGCACCAGGCAGGTCACATGACCACCTGCGAGTTGGAAAAGCTCGAGGCCGTCGCTTGCCCGTCTGCCGGGGCCTGTGGTGGTCAGTTCACCGCGAACACGATGGCCTGCGTCTCAGAGGCGATCGGCCTGGCGCTGTTCAATTCATCGGGTGCGCCCGCACCATATGAAAGCCGCGATCAGTATTCGATTGCCTCGGGCGAGGCGGTGATGAACCTGATTGAGAAAAACATCCGCGCCCGCGATATCGTCACGCGCAAGTCCTTGGAAAACGCAGCCCGGATCGTGGCTTGCACTGGCGGGTCGACGAACGCGGGGCTGCATTTGCCTGCGATGGCGCATGAGGCCGGGATCGACTTTTTCCTGGATGACGTGTGCGAGATCTTCCGCGATACGCCGTATTTCGTCGATCTCAAACCAGGTGGACAGTATGTGGCCAAGGACCTTTACGAGGCGGGCGGTGTGCCGGTCGTGATGAAGGAACTGTCCAAGGCCGGGCTGCTGCACGAGGACTGCATGACAGCATCCGGCAAGACCGTTGCAGAAGAGCTGGCACAGATCGACCGCGCCGCCGATGGCCGGGTTATCTATCCGGTGGAAACCCCACTGTCGACAACCGGCGGCGTCGTTGGCCTGAAGGGCAATCTGGCGCCCGAAGGGGCCATCGTGAAGATCGCGGGCATGGCGGAAGAGGACATCGTTTTCACCGGCCCGGCACGGGTTTTCGAATGTGAACAGGATGCCTTTGATGCCGTCCAGCAGCGCGCCTACAAAGAGGGCGAAGTGATCGTTATCCGCAACGAAGGCCCTTCAGGTGGGCCCGGGATGCGCGAGATGCTGGCGACCACGGCTGCATTGTCTGGTCAGGGCATGGGCAAAAAGGTCGCCCTGATTACTGATGGCCGGTTCTCGGGTGCAACGCGGGGTTTCTGTGTTGGTCACGTCGGCCCCGAATCGGCGCACGGCGGTCCCATCGCCCTGCTGCACGACGGTGACATGATCACAATCAACGCCATCACCGGCGCCCTCTCGGTCGATCTGAGCGACGAAGAACTGACCAATCGCAAGGCTGCGTGGAGCGGTCCGCGCGAAACGATCTATGCCTCAGGCGCGCTTTGGAAATACGCGCAGCTGGTGGGTGAAACCTACAAAGGGGCGGTGACGCACCCTGGCGGGAAATCCGAGAAACATGACTACATGGACCTCTAAGGTCGCGTTTGTCGGTGCAAGTCTTGCACTGACTTCGGCCTGCCAACCCACAGGCGCTTTGTCATTTGCCGCGGCACCCGGTGAGCAAGTCACTCGGGTCTCGCTGGCCGCGGGCAATGTTCAACTGGTGGCCCCTTTCGGGTACTGCGTCGATGAACGCTCGGTGAAGGTGCGTGCAACGGGCAGCTTCGCGATGCTGGCCCGCTGTGACACCCTGGGTGTGCGTGGGTTCTTTGCTGCCCAGGATCTGGCGGTGATCACCGTGACGACGGTCAGCACGGACACCACCAGTCAGCCCACGGCAAAGGAACTGGCTGCATCAGCGGCCCCCGCAACAGTGCTTGAGCAGAAAACGCACCAAGGCCTGCCGTTCGTGCGTCTGACCGGCGACGCACACGAAGTGGATGGCGCCAGCCCGGAACACTGGCGATCGGCCTTTGTCGTGAATGGCCAATTGGTTGGTCTGGCGCTCTATGCCAACGATGGCAGCCTCGCCCTAACCGACGAAGGCGCCCTGGTCCTGTCCGAACTTGCCAGCCAAACCCGCAAGACAAGCGTGACCAAACCCCAAGGGTGATTGTTGCTCCTTCGTGGAAAAAATTACATCAATTCCTGCTATTGGGGTTCTTTGGTTAACAACCTGAGGGTAAACAGGGTTTGGAACGCGGCCTAACGCGCGATGGATGGATTATGGGCAGGGTACTGGATCAGCTGTTTCACTTGCGAGCGCTTCGGCGTTGGCGACGGGCTGCGCGGTCCGCAGCCACAACATCACTGTCGACTTTGCGGATCCAGCGCAATCAGGCTCGCGGGCTGCGCGCGCATCTGGACCGATTGATTCATCAAGCCGATGGGCGCCTGGCCTTGCCGGTGATCGGTTCGTCGTATTTCCCCAAACCCCACGGAACCGATTGGTCTTGGCGGCCTGAGGTCTGGCGCGGCCCCCTGCCCGTGCTTGGGATTTCGTCGGCCCCGTCCCGTTCGACCTTGGGCGAAGAGGTCACGCTGTTTCATGATTGTGATTTCTCGGAACTCACGCTCCGGCAACTGCGCAACACGCGCGAGGCAGATCTGGCCCCCTTTGGCCTGCGCATGGATGTTTTCAAGTTTGACGGTTCGTTCTTGTCTTTGGTCGTAGACCTCCCGCCTGAGGCCGCGAATGGCATGACCCGCGCGCATCTGTTGAGGGTGGACACGATCATCGAGACCGAAAAGCCGCTAGAGATATTTGCCCGCCTGAACATCAAACACGGCCCCAACACCGAACAAATCGTCCGCGAGCTGCCACTGAACGAACAGGATGTGATGGTCGAATTCGATCTCGCGTATTCGCGTCTGAACGAAAAACGTATTGAAAAGGTCTGGCTCGACCTGATCTTTGAAGCGCCCGACATGAACCAGGTCATCATCCGCGACTTGACGTTCTGTCGTCACCGCCGCGCCGCCTTGTAGGAGGGCCTTGCATGAGCGATCTCACGCTGACCAAAATTCGCCTGCGCAATGGCGCTTGGGAAGGCCGTATAACGGGCGCGCCGACGACAGGAAAACGCCCCGACATCCGGGTGACCTATCTTGATCAGATACTGGAAGAGGTTGAACTGATCGAGGGCGGCGACAGCAGCTATTGGGACATCAAGATCACAATCCCGCAGCATGCGATTGCCGATGGGGTCCAAACCTTTTTGATCCTGGACCACGAGACAGACACCAAACTTGGCGACTTTTCGTTGATTGCGGGTGAAGCCGTGTCTGACGATCTGCGAGCTGAGGTTGAACTGTTGCGCGCCGAGTTGGACATGCTCAAACGCGCCTTTCGCAGGCATTGCTTGGAAACCATGTAAGCCATCCTCAATGCCATTGAAAAAGGCCTGTCCGACTTGGTGTCGAACAGGCCTTTCTTGTGCTGGACGATCCGGAACTGCCCGGACCATCAAGTTTTACTTGTCAGCCGGAGCAAGAGCAGACAGGCCCTTGAGGATGTCGATGGCATAAGCCAGTTGATAATCCTGCTCGCGCAGCTCGGCCGTGGCTTCGGCTTTGGCACGATCCTCTTCGATCTGACGAATTTCATCTTCAGACAGGCTATCGTTGTTCAGGCTGCCGCGCAGGTCAGCTTCGGAACGCGAACGACGGTTGTTCTCTTCTTCCTCTTCCTCTGTGGTCGCACGACGCGGCTGTTCCACCACGATGTCCGGCGACACACCCAAGGCCTGAATCGACCGACCTGACGGAGTGTAATACCGCGCGGTTGTCAGACGCATGGCCCCATCGCCCCGCAGCGGCATGACGGTCTGGACCGAACCCTTGCCGAAACTCTTGGTGCCGACCACGATGGCGCGGCGGTGATCCTGCAGCGCGCCGGCCACGATCTCGGACGCCGAGGCCGAACCGCCATTGATCAGAACCACGATCGGCTTGCCCTGGGCCAGATCGCCCACTTCGGCGTTGAAACGGTCGCCGTCTGCCGGGTCGCGGCCACGGGTTGATACGATCTCACCCTCGTCCAGGAACGCATCCGACACCTTGATCGCTTGCGTCAGCAAGCCACCAGGGTTGTTGCGCAGGTCCAGAACGATGCCGTTTACACTGTCGATGCCGCCGGCCTCTTCGATCTGCTCTTCCAGTCCCGATTTCAGGTTCGGATAGGTCTGATCGTTGAAGGTGGTGACACGTAGCACAACGCTGGTGCCTTCGGTTCGGGCGCGCACGGCTGTCAGCTTGATGGTGTCGCGGATGATCGAAACATCGAACGGTTCCTGCTCACCCTCGCGCACAACGGTGATGATGATTTCCGATCCCACCGGGCCGCGCATCAGTTCGACCGCCTTGTCCAGGGTCAAACCCAGCAGGCTTTCGCCGTCTACATGCGTGATAAAGTCACCCGCCTCGACACCGGCCTCATCCGCTGGGGTGCCGTCGATGGGTGAAACGACTTTGACAAAGCCCTCTTCCTGCGTGACCTCGATACCAAGGCCGCCGAACTCGCCGCGCGTCTGCACACGCATCTGTGCCGCATCATCCGGCGACAGATAGCTGGAGTGCGGATCCAGCGAGGTCAGCATGCCGTCAATGGCGGCCTCGATCAGTTCGCCTTCGTCGACCTCTTCGACATATTGCGCGCGAATGCGTTCGAAAATGTCGCCAAACAGATCCAGCTGCTCATAGACGCTTGCATTGTTCTTGGCTTCTTGCGCCACAAGCGGGCCTGCGATCTGGGTGGTCGCGACAATCCCTGCCAACGTGCCGCCCAGCGCGGCCATCACGAATTTCTTCATGTGCGTTTATCCATCCTTGTCGGTTCGGAACCACTCATCGGGGTCCACCGGGCTGCCGCCCTCTCTGACTTCTATATAGAGCGTTTCTGTGCGGTCAGTTCCAGTGCCATCACCGCTTAGTGACAAGATTGCTCCAATTTCCGGCGCTGCACCGCCCATCAACCCCACCGGAGCGCCCTCGGGCAGCACCTGACCGGCCTCGCCATAGACCTCTTGCAGGCCCGAAAGAACAAATAGCGTGTCGGGCTGCGGTTCAAGTATGACCACATTGCCCAGATCCAGCAGCGGACCCAGGTACCGGATCGTCGCCGCCGTTGGGGATGTCACCAAGGCACGAGGTCTTGTGGCAACGATCACACCGTCGCGTTTGATCCCGGCTGCGTCCGCCTCGCCCGAACGGCGCAGGATCAGGCCCTGCACCGGCAAGCTCAGGCTGCCTTTGCGACTGGTGATATCGGCGGATGACGACGAAATCTCACCATCCGCCATCTCAGCCAACCCACTCGCAAAACCATCCAGAGTTTCCGTGGACGAGATCAGGATGGCGGTGCGCACCGGATCTTCGGTGAACCGTTTCGGCAGATCGGTTCTGTTGGCAATCGCAAGGCTCAGCTCGGAGCGGGCCTTTTGAACCCCGGCCAAGCCATGCTCGAGCTTTTGTGCCGCGTCTTCCTGCAAGGTGCGCAGAGTCGTCACCTCGTCCAGGTCCCGCGCCAGCTGTTGCGCCCGCGCATTCAGCCCCGGTGTCACTTCGGCCAGCATCATGGCCGATCGGGCCGCGCCCATTGGGCCAGCAGGATGCAACAGCAGAACCGGGGGTTCAGATGTCTCGATGGTTTGAAGAACGCCCAACAGCTGGGCAATCTCATCTTCACGGGCGCGCAGTTGCGCGGTCAGCTGTCCCTCGCGGGTGGAGACGCGGCGCAATCCATCGCGCATGGCGGCAAGACCGGCCTCATACGCTTGCACCGTCGCCGTCAAGGCCCGAACCCGATCACGGGCACTGTCGGCCTCGCTCAGGGCGATGCCCGCTTGTTCCAACAAAAGTGCCGCATCCTGCGCCGCCTCTGCCGGATCGATCTCGGCGGTTGCCGTGCCGCCCCAGAGCATCAATCCCAACAGTGTTGCGCGCAATATCATGCCAGCAGGCTTTCCCCAGTCATCTCGGGCGGTTTTGGCAATCCCATCAACTCCAACACGGTCGGAGCCAGATCGGCCAGTCGCCCGTCGCGCAGCTTAGCGTCCTGAGGCCCACCGACAAGGGCCACCGGAACAGGGTTCAGCGTATGGGCGGTGTGTGGCCCGCCTGTGACCGGGTCGAACATCTTTTCGCAGTTGCCGTGATCGGCGGTGACGATCATCGCGCCACCCGCCTTGTTCAGCGCCCGGGTCACCTGTGCCAGGCCCCGGTCCACCGCTTCGCAAGCCTTGATCGCAGCATCCAGATCGCCAGTGTGGCCGACCATGTCGGGGTTGGCATAGTTGGTGACGATCAAGTCATAACCCTCCTCGATCGCCTCGACGAATTTCTCGGTCACTTCAGCCGAAGACATTTCGGGCTGCAGGTCATAGGTCGCCACCTTGGGCGACTTGGGCATGTAGCGGTCTTCGCCTTCCTCGGGCACCTCTTTGCCGCCGTTCAGGAAAAAGGTGACATGAGGGTATTTCTCGGTCTCGGCCAGTCGGAACTGACGCTTGCCTTGTTTGGCGACCCAAGCGCCCAGGGTGTTGACGATCTCGGCCTTAGGGTAGGCGGTCGTCATGTAGGTGTTGTGATCGTCTGAATACTCGACCATCCCCAACAGGGCCGCCAATTTTGGCCGTTCGCCGGTGTCGAACCCATCAAAGTCAGGCTTGCCAATGGCAGCCAGGATCTCGCGCGCCCGGTCGGCACGGAAGTTCAGGCAAAAGAGGCCGTCCCCATCCTGCACACCCTGATATCCATCAAGCACGGTCGGTACGATAAATTCATCGGTTTCCGACTGGTTGTAGGCGCGAGTCACCGCGTTGTGTGCTGTAGAACTTTCACGCCCTTCCGCCCGGATCATTGCGCCATAAGCCTCGGATACGCGCTCCCACCGGTTGTCCCGGTCCATCGCAAAGTAGCGCCCACAGACCGTGACGATCCTGGCTCCATCGGGCAGCTTTTCTTCCAACTCACCAATATAGGTGTAGGCCGATTTGGGGGCCACATCGCGACCGTCCGTGATCGCGTGCAACGCGACGGGCACACCGGCGCGGGTGATCGCCTGGGCGGCAGCAACAATGTGATCCAAATGGCCATGCACACCACCGTCCGAAACCAGCCCCATCAAGTGCGCGGTACCCCCGGTTTCCTGCAGCTTGGCGATGAAATCCAACAACGCCTGATTGCCGAAGAATGAGCCGTCCTCGATGGCCAGATCGATCTGGCCCAGATCCATCGCCACCACACGGCCTGCTCCGATGTTGGTGTGGCCAACTTCCGAATTGCCCATCTGCCCGCTTGGCAGACCCGCGTCCGGCCCATGCGTGGTCAGTTGCGCATGAGGGCCGTCTGCCATGATCGCGTCGAACGCGGGGGTTTTTGCCAGATAGGGCGCATTTGCCTCGGTGTCCTTGGACAGCCCCCATCCATCAAGGATGCACAGGACAACGGGCTTGGGGGCGGTCATGGTGGATCTCCGGCTACTGCTCTTACGGGCCTTCTAACGGCAAGAAAGCTAAGGGTGAACCGCCTTTAGCGCCACCAGTGACGCCTTGTCCCCAGAAACCTTGACCAAGGCGCTATGAACCGGGTCGCCGCCCCATATCACGCACCTGACGTGCCCCCGGCGTCAGCAGATGCCGCAACAGGGCAACCGGGTGCGCCTTGAGGCTGAGGCGCATGGCGACGTAATCCTCGACCACCTGCTCGCCCAGGGTCATCTCGGGCAGATGGGCGGCGGGTTCATCCAGCGCCTCGCCTTCCATATCCAGCGCAAAAAGCGGCAGCGGCTTGGCCGTCTTGATCGCCTTGGCCTGCCACAACGCCTCGCGCCGGTTCAGACCACAGGCGGCAAAGACATCTGCCTCGGCCAGCCGTTCGATCACCGAAGGGGGCAAACCGGCCCGGCGCCAGACGTCGTCCACCGCGTGATAGCCATTGCCGCGTGCCGCAGTGAGCCAGCTGGCGTCCTCTTCGCTCAGCCCCTTGATCTGGCGAAACCCCAGTCGCAGGGCCAGGCCACCGCGCCCGTCGGGTTCCATCACGTTGTCCCAGTAGCTGGTGTTGATGCAAACCGGGCGCACTTGAACCCCATGCTCGCGCGCATCTCGCACGATTTGCGCCGGGGCATAAAACCCCATGGGCTGCGAATTTAACAAGGCGCAAGCAAAGATGCCGGGATGGTGGCATTTGATCCAAGCGCTCGCGTAAACGAGCAGCGCAAAGCTGGCGGCATGGCTTTCGGGGAAGCCATAAGAGCCGAAGCCTTCGATCTGCGAAAAGCACCGCTCGGCAAAGTCGTCATCATATCCGTTGCGCTTCATCCCGCGCAGGAACAGCGTACGGAACTCGCTGACCGAGCCGTGTTTCTTGAACGTTGCCAGCGAACGGCGCAGGCGGTCGGCCTGTTCCGGGGTAAAGCCCGCGCCAACGATGGCGATCTGCATCGCCTGTTCCTGAAACAGCGGCACACCGAGCGTTTTACCTAGCACCTCGCCCAATGCGTCCGAGGGGAAACTCACCTCCTCCTCTCCGTTCCGGCGGCGGATGTAGGGATGGACCATGTCGCCCTGAATGGGACCGGGGCGGATGATGGCGACCTCGATCACCAGGTCGTAGAAATTGCGCGGGCGCATGCGCGGCAGAAAGTTCATCTGCGCGCGGCTTTCCACCTGAAACACGCCGATGCTGTCGGCATCGCACAGCATGTCATAGACGCGCGGATCCTCGGGCGGCAGGGTCGAAAGCGCGTACTGCGTGCCGTGGTGCTGCCCGATCAGATCAAACGCCTTGCGGATGCAGGTCAGCATCCCAAGGCTCAGGACATCGACCTTGAGGATGCCCAGACTGTCGATGTCGTCCTTGTCCCAGCAGATGACCGTGCGGTCTTCCATGGTGGCGTTTTCGATGGGGACCAGCTCATCGAGCCGCCCCTCGGTCACGATGAAGCCGCCCACATGCTGGGAGAGATGGCGGGGGAAGCCCACGATTTCATAGACCAACGCCATGGTCTGTTGCAGGCGGCGGTCGGTGGGGTCGAGGCCGATCTCGCGCATGCGCTGCGCCTCGAGCCCGTCGGCCGAGAAAAATCCCCAGAGCTGTGAGGCAAGGCCCGATATGGTATCCTCGGTCAGGCCCATGGCGCGGCCGACTTCGCGGATGGCGCGCTTACCCCGATAGTGGATCACCGTGGCACAGAGGCCTGCGCGGTGGCGGCCATAACGTTGATAAATCCACTGGATCACCTCTTCGCGGCGTTCATGTTCGAAATCCACGTCGATGTCGGGTGGTTCGTCCCGCGCCTCGGACACGAAACGTTCAAAGACCATCGTGCCCATTTCCGGGCTGACCGAGGTGATGCCAAGGCAGAAACAGACCACGGAATTGGCCGCCGAGCCGCGCCCCTGACAGAGGATGTCGCGGGAGCGGGCGAAATGCACGATGTCCCGGACGGTCAGGAAATAGGGTTCGTATTTCAGCTTGCCAATTAGAGCGAGCTCATGGGCCAGCATGTTCTGCACCTTTTCGGATGCACCTGCCGGATAACGCCATTTCAGCCCCTCATGCGCCAGCCGGTGCAGCCGTTCGGTCGGGGTCTCATTATCACTCACCTCACTGGGGTATTCATAGCGCAGCTCATCGAGAGAGAAGGTAAGGTTTCGGGCCAGATCCCCGGCACGGGCGACCGCACCTTCGTGACCTTTGAAGAGGCGGAGCATTTCCGTTTCAGAGCGTAGGCGCTGCTCGCCGTTGGCAAGTGCTGCGCGGCCTAGATCCTCGACCTTGCAGCGCAGGCGGATGGCGCTGAGCACATCGGCCAGCTTGCGGCGGGCACCGTGGTGCATGCGGGGGGTGGCGCTGGCGAGTGTAGGAATGCCAAGCGCGCGGGCTTGAGTTTCGATCTGCGCGAACCGGTCGCTGTCGGCGCCATCGTAAGCTGGGGTGAGCAGCATGTGCATGCGCCCCCCAAAGCGGCGCGTCAACCGCTCCGCCCGTGGCCCCCATTCACCCGCGCCGCACCGATCTGTAATCGCTTGCGGCCACAGCAGCAGATGGAGGCCGTCGGCAAAATCCTCAAGGTCTGACAGGTGGAGAATGCAGTCACCTTTTTCGGCGCGCAGCCGTCCGGTGGACAGGATCCGGCACAGGTTGCCCCAACCCTGCCGGTTCTGCGGCAACACCGTGATCGCAGGGGCATCGGTAAAGATCAGCCGCGCCGCCGGGATCAGGCGTGGCACCGCATAGACCGGGTAAGATGCAGGCCGCGCGATGTGATCGGGACAGGGTGGCCCGATGGGGGCATTAAGCTCTTCCCACGTCCGACGCTCGCGCACCTTGCGCGCAATCTCACGCGCCTGGGTATGCGCCCGCACAATCCCGGCCACCGAGTTGTCGTCTGCAATTGCGATCTGCTCCAGTCCCAGCGTTACCGCACGCTCCATGTACTCCTCGGGGTGGGACGCCCCGGTGAGGAAGGTGAAATTCGACGTGATCGACAGTTCGGCAAACATGATGACTCATAATTATATTCACGTTTTGTTCTTTTTCGAGTCGAAACCCGCATTGCGCAGGAAACGGGTCGTTTCAGGCCCCGCGCTTTGGGCAGGTTGGGTCCAGAAAAGGAGACACCCCATGTTCACGATCGAAGCTTTGCCCACCGCCGAAGTCCGCGCCTATCAAGCCGGAGCGCTCGACGCTTATGGCAACCCGCCAGAACGCGCCATTTCTAGCGGATCGGGCAACCCCTGCCGTCACTGCCTGTGCAATATTCCTGAAGGGGCGCCAATGTTGATCCTGGCGCACCGCCCCTTTGATGGGACGCACCCTTACGCCGAGACCGGGCCGATCTTTCTGTGTGCAGATGCCTGTGAACGGCATACAGGGGAGGAAATGCCCGAAGTTCTGACCACCTCTCCGGACTATCTGATCAAGGGATACGGGGCAGACGACCGGATCGTCTATGGGACCGGCTCTGTCGAACCCACCCCGCAGATCAAAGAAGCCGTCGAGCACATCTTTGCCCGGCCAGACGTGGCCTATATCCACGTACGGTCCTCGCGCAACAATTGCTATCAGGCGCGGATCGACCGCGGTTAACCCAGCCTCAGCGAGACGACGTCAGGGCCAGGAACACATCCTCAAGGTCAGCCTCTTCGGTCTTGACGTCACGAATGCGGATTCCGGCGTCACGGACAGCTTCGAGCACCTGTTCAGCGGCAGTCTGTTGACTGTGATAGGACACCACTACCGCACCATCGTCACGCAAGGTGGCCTCGATCCCCTGGGCTTTGGGCAGTTCCAGGACCGGAGCATCCGGCAGGATCACCATGGTGCGCGCATCCAGCCGACCCAGCAGGTTTGCGGTGCTGTCCTGCACGATCTTTTCACCCTGATTGATGATGGCGATCTGATCACACATCTCTTGCGCTTCTTCCAAATAGTGCGTTGTCAGGATGATGGTCATCCCCTGCTGGTTCAGCTTGCGCACGTTTTCCCAAAGCATCTGGCGCAGTTCGATGTCCACGCCGGCGGTCGGTTCGTCCAGCACAAGCACATGCGGGCGATGCACCAGCGCCTTGCCCAGCAAAAGCCGCCGCCGCATGCCACCTGACAGCGTGCGGGCATAGGCCTCGGCCTTGTCCGTGAGGCCCACCATCTCTAGGATTTCATCGCTGCGACGCTGCGCCTTTGGCACCCCGTACAGCCCTGCTTGAACCTCCAGCGCGCCGCGGGGCGTAAAGAAAGGATCAAGGTTCAGCTCTTGCGGCATCACACCGATCGAAGCCCGCGATTGGCGCGGGTTTGCGTCCTGATCAAAGCCCCAGATCGTCACCTTACCCGCAGACTTGACCACCAGACCGGCCAGAATGTTGATCAAGGTCGACTTGCCCGCCCCGTTTGGCCCCAACAAACCAAAAACCGACCCGCGTGGCACCACCAGATCAATTCCTTTGAGGGCATGCTTTTCAGGTTCCCCGCGTCCACCGCGGTAGGTTTTCTTCAAGCCTTCTATCCGGATTGCGTCCTGGGTCATCTGCCGCACTTGCCCCTGCTCGGTTGATCGCTCATAAAAGCAGCTAACCCATGCCCGCGAGGCCTACAACTCAAGAAGGACCGCCAGCGATGACAATCGAAGCGCCGGAAATCAAACTCGTCGAGACCACGCGCGTCGCCTGCGATGGTGGCGAAGGCGCCCTGGGACACCCTCGTGTTTGGTTGCAGATCCCCGAGGATCAGGGTTGGGTCGAATGTCCCTATTGCGACTGCAAATACATCCTGAAAGGCCGCGAGGACGGCTAACAATGCGCAGGGCAGGTTTTTGGCTTGTCCTGATTGGCTTTGGCGGTCCGCTTCTCTACGCGTTGGCGGCGATTCTGGGGGCGCTGACCTCCCTTTCAGACGGGTACGTCGACACAGCAGGCGATACAAAGGTCCTGCTGATCTCCGGGCCTATCCACTATGATTTTTTGTTGCCGCTGAACGAGGCAACACTCGACCGGTTTTCAGAATTGGAAACCCACGGTTTGCCGCTGAGACACCCAAATGCACGTTGGTTGCTTGTGGGCTGGGGCGCGCGCGATTTCTATACCACCACTGGCAGTTATTCTGACGTCAGTTTGCGGGCTGTTCTGCGTGGCGTATTCGGTGACAGTGCGGTGATCCGAACGGATGTTCTTGGCGAGTTGCACCAAGACGCCGAGCCCTTGCACGTCGTGATGAACGCCGCCCAATACGACCAACTTCTGCATGCGATGAACGACACGATTGAACGGCGCTCGGACGGTTCTTTGGCCGTTCTGAACACGCCCGGGTTCACGGACACCGACCGGTTCTTTGCCGCCAAAGGCAACTTCAACCTGTTTGCAACTTGCAACACCTGGGTCGGTCAAATGATCCGTAAGGCAGGCTTGCCGTTTGGCGCTTGGGTTCCCTTGCCCTTTTCTGTGACGCTTTCACATCGGGTGTTTCTGTCCGATGCTCGGACAAACTGACCTCACATCAATCTGATGCCAAAGACTTATGGACAGGCTTAAGCCATCTGAATTGTTAAACACTTTCTGTCAGAGGCGATTTCATGAAGCTCTCTCTTGCCGTTTTGCTGTCGGTTGCCGCCGCCACCGCCGCATTTTCCCAAAACATCGTTCAACCCACTGGCCCCCTGAGCAACGATACAGGATGCCTGGTGCAGGGGCTGGATCTACACCGCTTGGTGTCAGTTCTATCCGTAATGCTCAGCTCACCGGTTTCGACAATCCTGAGCACAGTTTGGCAGGGTTCAGGTCACCATATTGATTCAAAAGGAACTGTTTGACGTTGTGGCCGGTCCACAAGTGAAACTCTTGCCCGCTGCTGAGACGTCCCAAACCGATACCGGTTCCTGTCTGTGGGTCACGGGAAAAGAAATAGGCCGCCCCGGTTAGTCCATTGTCGCATTCGATGGTGGCCTCGCCCAGGCCAAGGCTGCCCGTGACGCTCCATTCCCCGTAGCAACTAAACCCGGCGCTGCTGCGCCACGCATGAGTGCCAGTGTTCCAGCCAATCGCGCGGCCGGTGAAATAGATGCCGGTGCCGCCAAGACAGGCCACCAAAGGGGCGCAGCTGGCAGGGTCATTCGGGCGCAGCGTGCAATCCTCGGGCAGTTTCAGGCCAGCGGCACCGGCTTGGGTCACAACAGCGATTGCGGTCAGAGTCGGGATAACGGATAAAATGCGAAAACCAATCATGACCATCAACGTACAGGGCGGCACACCATGAGCAAGACCGAGTTTGGCAAAGGCTGCCATTTGCATCTGATCGACGGCTCAGCCTTTATATTTCGCGCCTATCACGCCCTGCCGCCGCTGACGCGCAAATCCGATGGTTTGCCGATTGGGGCCGTTTCGGGCTTTTGCAATATGCTGCAGCGCTATGTCGATGGCAATCACGGCCCCGATGCGCCAACACATGTTGCCGTAATCTTTGACAAGGGCAGCCATACGTTTCGCAACGATATGTATGACCTCTACAAGGCCAACCGCGAAGCGATGCCCGAGGACTTGCGCCCGCAGATGCCGCTGACGCGCGAGGCGACCCGTGCCTTCAACATCGCCTGCGAAGAGATGGAAGGGTATGAGGCCGACGACATCATCGCCACCCTGGCCGTGCAGGCGCGCGAAGCCGGCGGCCGCTGCACCATCATCAGCTCGGACAAGGACCTGATGCAGTTGGTGGGTGACGGCGTCGAAATGCACGATGCGATGAAGAACAAGCGCATCGACCGCGATGGCGTATTCGAAAAGTTCGGTGTGTACCCTGAGCGGGTTGTGGACGTGCAGGCGTTGGCAGGTGACAGCGTCGACAACGTCCCGGGCGCGCCGGGCATCGGGGTCAAAACCGCGGCCCTGCTGATCAATGAATACGGTGATCTGGAAACGCTGTTGGACCGCGCCGAAGAGATCAAGCAACCCAAACGCCGCCAGACCCTGATCGAAAAGCGCGAGCAGATCGAACTGTCGAAGCGGTTGGTGCAGTTGGACGAAAAGACACCTTTGGAGTTCACGCTCGATGATCTCGAAGTGCGCGACCCGGACCCCGATACACTGTTGGGATTCCTGGCAGAAATGGAATTCCGCACCCTGACCAAACGGATCGCCGAACAGCTTGGGGCCGAGGCTCCCGTGATTGCCGAAAAAACGGCCCCCGAGGCTGAAGACGTGGTGGTCGAGGATGTACCGTTTGACGCGTCAAAATACGAATGCATCCGCGACGCGGCAGCCCTGCAGCCCTGGATTGATCTGATCCGGGAAAAGGGCTGGGTTGCGGTCGACACGGAAACCACTGGCTTGAACGAAATGATCGCTGGTCTTGTGGGCATATCGCTCTGTGTCGAGGCCGGATCAGCCTGCTACATCCCGCTGACCCATCGCGCCGCAGCGGCGGATGACCTCTTTGGCTCGGATGAACTGTCCGAAGGGCAAATGCCGCTGAATGACGCCATCGACCTGCTGAAACCGGTGCTCGAGGATCCTGCGATCCTCAAGATCGGGCAGAACATGAAATACGACGCCAAGATTTTCGAACGTTATGGCGTGCGCGTGGCCCCGATCGACGACACGATGCTCATGTCCTATGCGATGCATGGCGGCGAGCATGGGCATGGGATGGACACGCTGTCCGAACGCTACCTCAGCCACACACCGATCCCGATCAAACCGCTCTTGGGCTCAGGCAAATCGGCGATCACCTTTGACAAGGTGCCGATTGACGAAGCCACAGCTTACGCCGCCGAGGACGCCGACATCACCCTGCGCCTGTGGCAGCTGTTCAAACCGCAATTGCACCGCGCGCATGTGACGACGGTTTATGAAACCCTCGAACGTCCGTTGGTGCCGGTGCTGGCCAAAATGGAAATGCATGGCATCAAGGTTGACCGCGAAGTGCTCAGCCGCATGTCCAACGCCTTTGCGCAGAAGATGGCTGGGCTGGAGGCCGAAATTCACGAGCTGGCGGGTGAGACGTTCAACGTGGGCTCGCCTGCGCAATTGGGCGAAATTCTCTTCGACAAGATGGGGCTGGAAGGCGGCAAGAAGGGCAAGACCGGCAAATATTCGACCGGCGCCGATATCTTGGAGGATTTGGCGACCGAGCATGAACTGCCCCGTCGTGTGCTGGACTGGCGGCAGTTGAGCAAACTGAAATCGACCTACACAGACGCGCTGCAAACGCATATCAACCCCGATACGGGCCGCGTTCACACGTCCTATTCGATCACCGGCGCCAACACGGGGCGACTGGCCTCGACCGATCCCAACCTGCAAAATATCCCTGTGCGCACCGAAGAAGGCCGCCGCATCCGCGAGGCGTTCATTGCCGAGCCGGGCAACGTTCTGGTCTCGCTTGACTACAGCCAGATCGAGTTGCGCATCCTGGCGCATATCGCTGGAATCGACGCGCTGAAACAGGCCTTTGCCGATGGTTTGGACATTCACGCCATGACCGCGTCCGAGATGTTCGACGTGCCGCTGGACGAGATGACACCGGATATCCGACGTCAGGCCAAGGCGATCAACTTTGGTGTGATTTACGGCATCTCGGGCTTTGGTCTGGCGCGTAACTTGCGCATCCCTCGGGCCGAGGCTCAGGGGTTCATCGACCGCTATTTCGAGCGGTTCCCCGGCATCCGCCGTTATATGGACAACACCGTGGAGTTCGCCAAGGAACACGGCTATGTGCAAACGCTGTTCGGCCGAAAGATCCACACGACCGAGATTGCCGCCAAGGGCCCGCGCGCAGGCTTTGCCAAACGCGCCGCAATCAACGCGCCCATCCAGGGCACAGCCGCGGACGTGATCCGCCGTGCCATGGTGCGGATGCCGGATGCCATCGCCGACCTGCCCGCCAAGATGTTGCTTCAGGTGCACGACGAACTTCTGTTCGAAGTGGCCGAAGATGCGGTGGAGCAGACCATCGATGCAGCGCGTGCTGTGATGGAAGGGGCGGCAGCCCCGGCTGTGAAGCTGGATGTGAAACTGACTGTAGATGCTGGTCAGGGCGCGAACTGGGCCGAAGCACACTAAGGGCCTTCAAGGGACGCTGCGCATCAGGCCCGACGGGCCCTCTTTGCAGCCTGTCAGCCCTTTGGGCTGACCAGGCGCTCGACGAGCCGACGCACCGCGGGCGCAACGACCAGGATGACCGCAAAAGCAATGGGCCAACTGAAGGCCCATGCCCCCATCCATTTGCCGACCGTATGCTCGCCCAGACCAACGGCCTTGATCGTTGCCACGCAGGTCACAATGCAGGACATGATGCCGGAGACCAGAAAGCCGAACAGGACGGGGGCAAATCGGGCGGGCAGCATCTGGATCGCTCTCTCAATCGCTGGGTCGCCACCCCAACGTGTCTACGGTCCGGGGCTTCGACGGCTTGTATTCGGCACTGACCCAACCGCTGTATCCCGCGTCATCGAACGCTTGAAACAGAGCCGGAAAGTCCATCGTGCCACGCCCGGGTTCCGACCGGTCCGGCGCGGCGCCGATCTGGACATGAACCGCGCGCGAGTGAAAGCGTTCCCAGACTGCAAGCGCATCACCGTGGATCACCTCTGCGTGATAGGCGTCATATTGCAGGCCCACATTTGGGCGCGCCACCAGATCCAGCACCTCAGCCGCAAGATCATAGTCGTTCAAGAAGTAACCGGGTTGGTCGCCTGGATTGAGTGGCTCGATGGTGAATTGCTGGTGTGGCGCGTGATCCGCGGCCCATTGCAGGTTTTGCACAAAAGTCTCCTGCGCTTGTGCGCCTTGCTTATACCCCGCCATGATATGCACGATACCCGGACGCAGCTGGTCCACATAGCGCATCACGCGGGTGATATCCCGTTGAAATCGCGCCTCTTCTCCTGGCACAGCCGCAAAGCCGGGCTGCCCGCCTGTGTAGTTCGGCGGCGGCGCGTTGATCAGCACCAGTTCCAGCCCGTTTGCCACCAGCGCCCGGCGTGTGTCACGGGCTGCAATCTCATAGGGAAAAAGGATCTCGACCGCCTCAAATCCGGCCTCTGCTGCTGCTTGAAAACGATCCAGATAGGGCAGCTCGGCAAAGAGCAGAGAGATGTTGGCGGCAAACTTGGGCATCTGACCCTCCAAAGGTTCATGCACAGGCATAAACTGTCGATCCATATCCCGCCAAGCCTCTGAAAACGACACATTGTCGAAAACCGGCCAGATGACCCGGTGATTTTGCAGGAAACCGGAAGAACAACGCCGAATCAGGTGCTTGACCCACATTCGAACAGGACACATCGGGATGGCCTACAGCCCAGATCCCGCCCGGATACCTGCGCCCGCCGCCGGTTCCGCGCGGCAGAACATTGCTTCGGGAAACATGCTTGGCATGGCGGCCATGATGACATGGGCTGCGGGTTTTCCTGCAGCCGAGGTTTTGCTGCAGAACTGGCCATCGCTGACGATCATTACAGCCCGATTGATCATGGCTTTGTCCGTCCTCTTCCCCCTGTGGTTGCTGTTCGAAGGGCCAAGCAAGATCCTGAACGCAAACTGGCCCCGCGCGTTGATGATCGGCGGCTTTGGGTTTGGCTTGGGCACCTACCTGTTGCTTTTGGCGCAGGCGTTTACTGATCCGGTGACCGTGGCACTTGTTGCTTCGTGCGCGCCTTTGATTGGTGCCATTCTCGAGGTGCGCGCCAGAACCCGTCGCCTCAACAAGCAATTTGCCTTTGGCGTTGTCGCCTCGATCATCGGCGGCATCATTGCGACCAGTGGGTTGGCCCCCGTACAATTGGGCATTGGTGCGCTTTGCGCAATCACGGCCACCACTCTGTTTACCTGGGCTAGCATGAAAACCGTTCAGGCCTTCCCTGATCTGGGTCCAGTGGGGCGGTCCACCATCACCTTCACCGGTGCGCTTTTGATGGCTACGGCCTTGCTGGCGGGGTCAGCAGTCTTGGGGTTCGAAGTCGCCCCCCGCGTGGCCATCGATATGGAGCAGATCGGGATGCTCGCGATCTATGCCGTTGTCGCCATGTCGGTCAGCCAAATCATGTTCATCGGCGCGGTCGACAAGCTTGGCGTGGCCGTTGCCACGTTCCACATCAACACCGCCCCCTTCTACGTGATGGTAATCATGGTGTTTTTAGGTTCGGCTTGGAATTGGACCCAGGCGATCGGCGCGGCCATCGTGGGTTTGGGTGTTGTCGCCTCGCAGCTGCAAACGCGAAGCTAACCCTCAACCTCGGCTGAGGGCATCAAGCCAAAGAAGGCGCCCGCGGACCAGACCCCGAACCAGTCATCGTGGTGAACCCCCAGTTCCACCATCCGATAAAAGCTCTTGCGGTCAATCCGCGCCTCAAGCCCGGCGCGTACCATCACATAAGGCGTGGGCTCGGCGCCATCGGCCAAGCGGATCGGATTGTCCGCGCCTGCCACGACCTGATCCCCCACGTGGGTTGTGAACGTCAGCACCTGTTCCGTCCCTTCCCCTTGGCTGTCGACGTCAATGGCGACAAAAGGCGCGTCTTCAACGGTGATTCCCACCTTCTCGACCGGGGTGACCAGAAAGAACTTGTCACCTTCGCGCTTCAGGATCGACGAAAACAGCTGCACCATTTTGGGCCGGTTGATGGGGCGCCCTTCGTGGATCCAGGTGCCATCGCGCAGGATTTGGATGTCCAGATCGCCACAAAAGGGCGGGTTCCACAGGTGAACCGGCGGTAATCCGCTGTCTTTGGTCGATTTTATCGCCTCTGCGATGTCATCTGCCGAGGGCGTCACGACTTTTTGTCCGCTCATTGTTTTTGCCATTTCCAGTCAACGCGATACACTTAGATACATATAGGTTCATCGAGAGGAAAACCATGTCTGAGCCCGCCGATCTGGTCGCCGAGATTGAACATCTGGAAACCAAGCTGAAAGAGGCCAAGACCTCGATCACCCGCCGGTTCATCGGACAGGAGCGTGTGGTCGACCTGACCCTGACGGCGCTGCTGTGCGGCGGGCATGCTCTGCTGATCGGTCTACCGGGGTTGGGCAAGACACGGCTGGTGGAAACCCTGTCGACGGTTATGGGGCTGGATGGCAACCGTATTCAGTTCACCCCCGACCTGATGCCTGCTGACATTCTGGGGTCCGAAGTTCTGGACACCGCCGAGGATGGCTCGCGCCACTTCCGCTTTGTATCCGGGCCGGTGTTCTGTCAGTTGCTGATGGCGGATGAGATCAACCGAGCCAGTCCACGAACGCAATCGGCGTTGCTGCAGGCGATGCAGGAAAAGACCGTGACCGTTGCGGGCGAGGATCGCAGCCTTGGCGCGCCGTTCCATGTGTTGGCCACGCAAAACCCTATCGAGCAGGAAGGCACCTATCCCCTGCCCGAGGCACAGCTTGACCGTTTTCTGGTGCAGATCGACGTGAACTACCCTGATCGCACAACCGAGCGGGACATTCTGATGGCCACCACCGGGGTTGAAGAGGACGAGTCCAATCAAATCTTTACCCACCAGGAACTGCTGGACGCGCAGACCCTGCTGCGCCGGATGCCGGTGGGCGAGTCGGTGGTCGAGATGATCCTGGATCTGGTCCGCGCCTTCCGCCCCGAAGAGCCGGGAGTTTCCGAGCGCGTGGCCGAAACCGTGGCCTGGGGCCCTGGCCCCCGTGCGGCGCAAGCCCTGATGATGACCGTTCGGGCGCGGGCCTTGCTGCAGGGCCGCCTTGCGCCGAACGCCGAGGATGTCATCGACATGGCCCGCCCGGTGCTCAGCCACCGGATGGCGCTGAACTTTGCAGCGCGCGCGCGCGGTGACAGCTTGGCTGACCTGATCGAAACCACGGCGGCCAGCCTGGGCTCGGCCGAGGCGGCGGCGTGACCCCGGCGCTCACCCTACGCGAAAGATCCGAGACCGAAGCGTCCCGGTTGCCCCCGTTGCTGGCCCATGCCGAGCAACTGGCGGGCACCGTTCTGCTGGGTGATCACGGACGACGCCGCGCGGGGTTGGGCGATGATTTCTGGCAATACCGTCCGGCGCAACCGGGCGATAGCCGACGCCTGATCGATCACCGCCGCTCGGCGCGTGGGGATCAGCAGTTTGTGCGCGAACGCGAATGGCAGATCGCACAATCGGTGATGCTCTGGGTTGATCAGGGCGCGTCGATGCGGTTTGCCTCTGACAAAGGCGTTCCACAGAAACAGGAACGGGCGCGGCTGCTGGCGCTGGCGATTGCCATCCTGTTGGTACGCGGCGGGGAACGTGTTGGCCTGACCGGCACCCGCTTGCCGCCCCGGCGCGGCAACGCGCAGATCATCCGCCTGGCCGAAGCTTGGACCCAAGACGCCGACGCCGACTATGAACCGCCCGAACACCGCGCGATGGTGCCCTATGCCCGCGCGGTTTTTGTCTCGGACTTTCTGGGCGATCTGTCTGAGGTGGAAACTGCCCTGACCAAGGCCGCAGACCGCGGCGTGCGCGGCGTATTGCTGCAAGTGCTCGACCCCAGCGAGGAGCTGTTCCCCTATCAAGGTCGCACGATTTTCGAAAGCGTCGGCGGCACGGTCCGCCACGAGACGCTCAAGGCAGGAGAGTTGCGGGGCCGCTATCTGGAACGCTTGGCCGAGCGTAAGGCCAAGCTTCAAGAACTGTGCCATGTGACGGGCTGGCAATTGGGCCTGCACCACACAAACGACAGCGCGCAATCGGCGCTGTTGTGGCTCTATCGGGCTTTGGATGGGGGACGTCGATGACCGTATTGGCTGGCATCGGGTTTACGGCACCCTGGCTGCTGCTGGGACTTTTGGCCTTGCCTATCCTGTGGCTTTTGCTGCGCGCGGTGCCGCCTGCACCAATCAGGCGGTTGTTTCCTGCCGTCACGCTGTTGTTGGGCATTCGGGACGACGAAACGGTTTCAGACCGCACGCCATGGTGGCTACTGCTTTTGCGCATGCTGGCCGTAGCGGCGGTTATCATTGGCTTGGCTGGGCCCGTGCTAAACCCCTCGCGGGATGAGGCCGGATCTGGCCCGCTCTTGGTGGTGATGGATGCGACGTGGGCCGGAGCATCACACTGGTCCGACCAAACCGAATTGTTGTCAGTTCAGCTGGCCGAAGCAGGCCGAGCCGGGCGGCAGGTCGCGATCCTGCACCTGAGCGACCCCGAGCCGGTGGTGTTCCAGTCCGCTGCCGCGTGGCGCAGTCGGTTGCCAGGATTGCAGCCGGAACCATGGCAGCCTTCGGAAACGCAATCGAACCGCATAGCTGAAGTTCTCGGTACGGTGGATGGAGGGTTCGACACCCTCTGGATCAGCGACGGTTTGGATTACGCTGGCCGAGACGCAGCGCTGGAATTGCTAGCGGCCCGGGGCGATGTCACGGTTTATCAATCCATCCAACCCACTTTTGGCTTGCGCCCTGCCAAGTTTGAAGACGGCGTTGTCCGCCTGACCGCCCTGCGCACCCAAGTTGATGACCCCCGCGAGGTATCCATTCTGGCCCAAGGGCGTGATCCCGCAGGCACGATGCGCATTCTGGCACGCGCCACGGCTCAGTTTGCGCCCGGAGACGATCAGGCCACCGCCGATCTGTCGCTGCCATCCGAACTGCGCGCGCGGATCACCCGGTTCGAGATCGAAGGCCAGCGATCCGCCGGTTCTGTGACCCTTGCAGATGACAGCCTGCGGCGACACGAAGTGGCAATCTTTGCCGGCCGCCAAAGCCGCGAAGGGTTGGCTCTGCTGTCAGGCAGGCATTATTTGACACAAGTCGTCGTTCCCACGGCCGAGTTCATCGACGGCACCCTGCTTGAGGTGCTGCCCGCAAACCCCGATGTGGTCATCTTGGCCGATATCGCCACACTGTCTGATCTGGAAGAGGCGGAACTGACCGCTTGGGTCGAGAAGGGCGGCTTGCTGCTGCGCTTTGCTGGCCCCCGGTTGGCCGCAAGTGATTTGGCCCGCGCCGAGGAAAACACTCTGATGCCGGTGCGCCTGCGCGGTGGTGGCCGCTCGGTCGGCGGCGCCATGAGCTGGGGTGAGGCCAAAACGTTGGCCCCGTTCGAGGAAACATCGCCCTTCTTCGGGCTTCGCGTGCCCGCCGAGGTTACCGTTACGACGCAGGTCATGGCGCAACCCGACCCGACGTTGGCGGATCGGGTGATCGCCTCGCTCAACGATGGCACGCCGCTTGTCACACGTAAGACGCTGGGACTGGGACAAGTAGTTCTGTTCCATGTCACCGCCAACGCAGAGTGGTCCAACCTGCCCTTGTCGGGCCTGTTTGTCGAAATGCTCGACCGCCTGGCCGTGTCGAGCGCAGCCAAGATCCGCGAAGCCGTAAATCTGGAAGGCACCACTTGGACACCGACACGCATCATGGACGGGTTTGGCGCCTTGACGGATGCCGGAAACCTGCCTGGCATGCCCGGCGAACAGCTGGCCCTGAGCACCATCGGCCCCGACCTGCGCCCCGGCATCTATACCAACGAAAAGCGCAGCCTTGCGATGAACGTGATCACCGAAGACACCCAATTGAGCCCCGCCACCTGGCCCGCCTCGGTTCCCGTGCGCGGCCTTGCCGTTGAGCCTGCACGGGACCTGTCCGGCATCCTGCTCAGCCTTGCGCTGATGATGTTGGTAATCGATGTCATTGCCTCGTTGATGCTGTCAGGGCGGCTGGGGTTCAGACGCACCATTGCCCCCATTCTGGCGCTGCTGATGCTGCCAACCGACCTGCCCGCGCAGACGGTCGAGGAAACAGATTTCGCCCTCGCCTCAACCAACGAGCTGGTTCTGGCCCACGTGTTGACCGGCGACACCGGCCTGGACCGGGTCGCAAACGCCGGCCTGCGGGGGCTGTCGGACACGTTGTTCTTCCGCACGTCGATCGAGCCTGCCAATCCTGTTGGCATCAACCTTGAGGTTGACGAGCTGGCGTTTTTCCCACTGCTCTACTGGCCGATCACACCTGATCAGCCGCTGCCCTCCGACGAGGCCTATGCCAAGTTGAACACCTACCTGCGCTCGGGCGGCATGATCCTGTTCGACACCCGGGATGCCGATATTGCAGGGTTCGGCGCATCCAGCCCGAATGGACGCAAGCTCCAACAACTGGCCGCGCCGCTGGACATCCCTCCGCTGGAGCCGGTCCCCAGTGACCACGTTCTGACGCGGACGTTCTACCTGCTGCAGGACTTCCCGGGCCGCTACAAGAACACACCGGTTTGGGTCGAGGCCGCGCCGCCGGATGCCGAACAGATCGAGGGGATGCCGTTCCGCAATCTCAACGACGGGGTGACCCCGGTGGTGATCGGCGGCAACGACTGGGCCGGGGCCTGGGCCACCGATCCGGATGGGCGCACTTTGCTTCCCGTGGGGCGTGGATATGCCGGGGAGCGTCAGCGTGAGCTGGCGTATCGGTTCGGTGTGAACCTTGTGATGCACGTACTGACCGGAAACTACAAATCCGATCAGGTTCACGTGCCTGCGCTGCTCGATAGGTTGGGCCAATGACCGGAACCATTCTGTTTGATCCCATGATCCCCTGGCCGGTCCTTATCGGCGTCGCTGTCTTGTCGGTTGCGGGCGTCGTGCTGGCACTGTGGCGCGGCCTTTCGGGTTGGGCCCTGCGCGGGTTGGCGGCGCTTGTGTTGCTCGCAGCTCTCTCGGGCCCCGTCTATCAAATCGAAGACCGCGCGCCGCTCACTGACATCGTCGTGATGCTGGAAGATGAGAGCGCCAGCCAGGGGCTGTCAGATCGTAGCCAACAAACGGCGCGAGCCGCCGAAACCTTGGCTGCTGCAATCGAACGCCGCGACAACACCGAACTGCGGCGGATCACCGTGCCGGATGGCGATGGCGACACGGGTACGCAAATCATACAGGCCCTGGCCGATGTGTTGGCCGAGGAACCTCGTGCCCGCGTGGCCGGGATCCTGGCACTGACTGACGGACGTACGCATGACATCGATCGCGCGCCAGGTCTGCCCGCCCCGATGCATGTGCTGCTCACCGGACGGGCCGACGATTGGGACCGCCGCCTGATCGTGCGCAACGCCCCCGCCTTTGCCATCATTGACGAGCCGATCACCCTGACCGTGCGCGTCGAAGACAGCGGTGCCGTGCCTCAGCTGCCGCCCTTCGCCGCACTGAGAATTTCGATCGACGGGGCCGAAGCGCAGACTGTGGATGTGCCAGTTGGTCAGGATTTCGAGCTGCCCGTGACCTTGCCGCATGGCGGTCGCAACGTGATCCAGTTTTCAGTTCCCCTGGCAGACGGCGAGCTGACCGACCGCAACAATAGCGCGCTCATCCAGATGAATGGCGTGCGCGACCGGCTGCGCGTGTTGCTGGTGTCGGGCGAGCCCCACCCCGGAGGGCGCACTTGGCGCAATCTGCTGAAATCCGACAGCTCGGTCGATCTGGTGCATTTCACGATCCTGCGCCCCCCCGAGAAGCAAGACGGCGTGCCCGTGGATGAACTGTCGCTGATCGCGTTCCCCACACGTGAGTTGTTTCTGGAAAAGATCGACGATTTCGACCTGATCATCTTTGATCGCTACAAACGCCGCGGCATCCTGCCTGCGATCTATCTGGACAATGTCACCAACTATGTGGCCGATGGCGGTGCTGTTCTGGTGGCCGCCGGTCCCGATTTTGCCACCGCTGACAGTATCTATCGCTCACCGCTGGCCCCTATCCTGCCCGCCGAACCGACCGCCCGCGTGATCGAAGATCGCTATCTGCCGCAAGTGACCGACCTGGGCGAACGCCATCCGGTGACCACCAATCTGGACAGCGCGGATGTTTGGGGATCATGGCTGCGTCAGGTTGATGTCGAGCCGCGCTCGGGCCACACGGTCATGACCGGCATCGACGACCGCCCGCTGCTGGTGCTTGACCGTGTCGGTGAAGGGCGCGTTGCACTTCTGGCCTCCGATCACGCCTGGCTCTGGAGCCGTGGATACGAAGGCGGCGGTCCGCAGCTAGAGTTGCTGCGGCGACTGGCCCACTGGATGATGAAGGAACCCGAGCTTGAGGAAGAGGCGCTTTTCGCCGAAACCAAGGGCCAGACCATGACGATCATCCGCCGCACCCTGAACGAAGACATCGGACCCGTGACCGTAACGCGGCCCGATGGCGAAAGCCTGGAGCTTGGCCTGACCGAGGTCGCGCCGGGTCGCTTTGAAACCACCTACTATGGCCCCGAGGTGGGGCTCTACCGCCTGACAGAAGGCTCGCGTGAGGCCGTGGTTGGCCTGGGTCCCGCCGCCCCGCGCGAGTTCGAGCAGACCATCGCAAGCGCCGAGTTGTTCGAACCGCTGATCCAGCCGCTGCGCGGCGGTGTCTTCCGGCTCGAGGATGGCATCCCATCCGTACGCAGCGTGCGTGAAGGCCGCCCCGCCGCCGGTCGCGGCTGGCTGGGCCTGACCCCACGAGGCGCATATGAGACCCGCGATGTCACACAAAGCGCTCTGTTGCCCGGGTGGCTGGTCCTTCTCCTGGCCTCTGCCCTATTGGTCGGCGGCTGGCTGCGCGAAGGACAACGTTAATCAGGTTTCACTTGTATCAGCGTTCTGCGCTGCCGCGCCGAGCCGAAGGCGAGGCGCCCGGCCCAACGGGAGGCGATGCTCCGTAAGGGGCATCAACGACGGGCGGGAGGGCTTGCTCCCTCTTGGCACCTCCAGACGTTACTTGAACGTGACACGCACTGATGGATCGCCGGGCAGGCCGACATAGGTTGCAACAGCCCCGCCTTTGCCTTTGACCGGTGGAAACAGCGGGCCAAATGAGCCGACCGAAATCATGTCGCCGGGCGAAAATTCGATCCCCTTTGACATCAGCCACAGGGCCGAATTGGCCGGATGGCCCAAAACTGCCTTGCCTGGAACCTGCGCCAAAACCTCTCCGTCCGCCGCGGCCAGGGTCACCTGCATCTGACCCAACATGTCCGCCATTGCAGCCGCATCTGTGACCGGAATCTCGGCCCCCAGAACACCCAGTTTCGGCGCCACACCGATGGCGGTCAGCGTGACGCCGGTGATTGGCTCACCCTGCGCCAAGGTCAGGTCCGGCAGTTCGATAAAGGGATGCACGGCAGACACATGCGCCAGTACCTCCTCAGGCGTTGTGGCCTGATTGATGGCCGCATCCCCCACCACCAGGATCAAATCCGCCTCGAACATTGGGCGCGCGCCCCAGTTTGCGGGCACCTCGACCCCATCCTCCAGCATCATGTTCTGGTACAGAACCCCCTGCACCGGCTCGCTCACTTTGAACCGCTCTTGCGCCGGTTTACTGGTAAGCCCGGCCTTGTAGCCGATAACCGGCCCCATATGAGCCTCCAGCGCGCGGGTCAGTTTGGCTTGGGTACACAACGCATCCGCCATAGTGCCGCCCTTGGACAAGGCCACAGTTGGCGTGTTCGCGGTATAGTCAGCCACAAAACCAGCGATGTCTTCGTCGCTGGCACAGTCGGCCACGGCGGTGCCCACGCTCAACATCAGGGCGGCCAACAGGGAAAAACCAATTCTCACGTCACATACTCCTTGTGGATCAATCAATACGGATGTCCGCACGGTCGGATCGGCCCGCGCTGTCAATTACGACCAGTTGGGAAAAGCCTTGCCCGGGATTGCCAATCTCAAACTCTCGGCTCTGCATTCCGCGCGCTACGGGTACCCCGTTGGCCAATACAACAAACGGCGCCTGACCGCCGCGCAGTTTGATCACCAACGCTTCCCCTTGGGTGTCAAGACGCGACCCATTGGGGGGAAAGATCAGGTTGGGCCTGTTGCCACTGTCGGAACTGACGCGCGCCTCGAACCGCTGCAGGGGGCGCGGCAGCTCGGCGGCGCCCAGGATCAGTGTGGCCGCCGGGGGCGGGGGCAAAGGATCAAACGCGGGTTTCAACCGGCCAAAGGCCTGAAACAGAACCGGGGCAGCCAGGTCACCGCCAAAGACGCCCGGAACTGGCGTGCCGTCCGCGCGACCCATCCAGACGCCGATCACATGGTGCCCGTCATAGCCGATGGCCCAAGCATCGCGGTGACCATAGGACGTGCCGGTCTTATAGGCCAACACACCCGCCGAGGCCCCCGGCGGCGGCACCAGCCCCGAAAGGATATCGCCCACATGCCAGGCCGAAACAGGGGACAGAACACGGCCTATATCTGTTGAAGCAGCCAGCAGCTCATCGCGCAGGGTGATCCCCCGCCCACCGCGCGCAAGGCTGGCGTAAAGCTGCACCAGATCCTGCAAACTCATCCCGATGCCGCCCAATGAAATCGCCAGCCCAGGCTTGCCCTTCGGCAGTTTCGGATCGATCCCTGCCCGGTGCAACCCCGACATCAGGCGCGCAGGGCCAAGCGCGTTCGTCAGCTTGACCACCGGAATGTTCAGCGACATCTGCAGGGCGTCTCGCATCCGCACGTCGCCGCGAAACTGCCCGTCGAAATTGCGCGGCGCATAGCGGCCGAATTGAACAGGTCCATCGTGGATGAGTGTTTCCGGGTGCGCCAGCCCCTGATCAAAGGCCAGCCCATAGACCAACGGCTTGAGCGTGGATCCGGGCGAACGGATCGCTTGGGTCATGTCGACAAAGCCCAACCGGTCCGCTGCATACTCGGGCGAGCCGACAGAGGCGATGATCTCTCCGGACTGGGCCTCGGCTACAACCAGGGCTGCGGACATCTCGCGCCCCGCCTCGCGCGCGGATTGTGCGACCAGGTGCTCCAATTGGCCCTGTACCGCAGCATCCAAGGTCACGTCATGCCGCAGCCGATCCGGGAATTGCGCACGCTTGCGATCTGCCAGATGCGGGGCAAGCACAGGAAAGGCTTGTTGCGTTTTGGGCAAACGTTCCACCGTGGCAGCCTGAACCTCTGCCAGCGGCAAAACACCTTGGGCCTGCATCCGTTCCAGCACCCGGTCCCGCGCAGCGCGGGCGGCCATTGGGTGGCGGTCCGGGCGGCGGACTTCGGGCGATTGTGGCAAGGCGACCAACAGCGCTGCCTGTGCAGCCGTCAATCGCCGCGGCTCTTTGCCGAACCATGCCAGAGACGCCGCCCGCACCCCTTCCAGATTTCCACCAAAAGGCGCGTGGGTCAGGTACAGCTCCAGGATTTGATCCTTGCTCAGCCGCCGTTCCAACGCCAGCGCCACGCGTATCTGGCGTAGCTTGCCGGACCATCGTCCTGTTGATCCATCCTCGAGCAAGCGCGCGACCTGCATCGTCAGGGTCGATCCGCCGGACACCGGCTTACCGTTCCAAAGCGCCTGCCCAACAGCCCGCAACATCGCCAACGGGTCAACACCTGCGTGGGTTTCGAACCGCTTGTCCTCGTACCGTTTCAACATGGTCAGATAGGTCGCGTCCACCGGCCCCGGTTTCAGCCGCCAGATGCCGTCGCCAACCTGATAGGCGCGCAACAGCTGACCGTTCCTGTCCCGCACCTCGACTGAGGTGTCCGACAGCAGCACGGGCAATTCCGTTCGTTCGATCCACGCATCCAACCCGTCACGCGTCAGGGCAGTCAGGAACAGGCCAACCGCCAAAGCAAAACTGATGAACGCGCCGCTAACCTTCATCCACCCACCCATGCCAGCCTTCAGGGTAACTCGTGACAAACCCGCTGGTGTCCACATCCAGCAAGGCCGAGAAACTGGGCGAGTTGTATTGCACCTGCCCTCCTGGCGTCCGCTCATAGATCTGATCCAGGCGCGCGATCTCGTCCAGGTCCGGTTTGAGCCAGGCCGCCTGTGTCGCGACTTGCTCGCCCGGCACCCCACCCAGCCGTCGGATCGGCAGCAGGTTGGTTGCAGGCGTAAAACTCAAGTCCAGATCGGTGCAACCTTGGGTTCCCGGTTGCAGCACATCGTTCAGCAGCCAACCCTCGTCACTATGGGCAAGGCGCAGCTTTATCGGACGGCCTTCGACCTCTCCGGCGACATCTGCGGACAAGCTCTGCCAGTCGGGACCGCAGCGCACATCGTAGCTCAGGCGCGAGCCGACACCATCGACACGCCAAACCGCATAGCCCACCAAAATCCACCCCTGATCGACACGCGACAGCGTGCAACGGTCGGTCCCTTCGCCAACGGTGCGCTGCCAGTGTGCCGTTGCTAGGGGTTGGGTCATTGTGTGACCTCAACCCGCCCCGTTTCGGTCCGGGCCCGGTAGCGGGGGCGGTACATGTCTTCGACCGCTGCGGCGGGGTGATGGAACTCGCCCGGTGTCACAGCACGTGCCACATAGGCCACCGTGACGGGTTCGCTGTTGTCCATATCAACCGCCGCCAAGAAGCGATCCGAGCGGAACTCGGCATGCGTTGCCTCGGACAGATCGAGCCAGTCCAACGAGCGCACATCTCCCGATTGCAGCAGGCTGGGATTGTCGATCTCGATCCCTGCCGGCAGTGGGTCGTCGATCATCAGACGCGCGCCCGAGGGCTCAAACGGTTCAACAGTCAAAACAGTGACAAAGCGTTCGCCCACCGCAAAACTGCGACGCTCTAGCGGAACGCCATCCATCGAGTAATACTGCCGCGTGATGCCATAGCCCGTGCCACCGGCCGGGGGCGCAACTTCGGGCACGCCAAGCGTGGTCAGTGTCACTTCGGTCGACTTTCCGTCGGCGGCGGTAATGTTGTAGCTGTCACTGTCGGCACCCTGCAGAACCTGAACAAACGGTCCCGACACTGGCGCGCCGTTGACCAACAGACCAGCGGTTTCGGGGGACTTGATCAGCGCCTGTGCGGCGAGCAGGGTCCAGGCAGCCTCTTGCGTGGACAGGCGGTCGCTGGTCTGGCTGACCTGGCTGATCAGCGCTGCATTCTGCGCCGTCACGCTACCCACTTCGGCCGCGAGCGCGAGCACACCTGCCGCGTCACGTTGGGTGGTGCCGTAGTCCGCGCGCCAATAGGCGTTGTCCCCGAACCCGTGCTCTTCGAACAGGCCAGCAGAGCGCGCAAACAAAGCATCGGCTCGCGTCTGATCGCCGTACATCGCCAACGCCGCCCCAAGTTGCGCGACTGCCAGCGGCGTGGCAAAAGCCTCGGCCTTTACATCCGCGTAATAGCGCAGATCGCCCATCGAGGCCGCCCCTTCGCGGGCCAACACCATCAGGGCATAGGCCACATCTTCGCCCCCGAAATCGAAATCGGGGGCATAGTTGATGCGGTTGCGCAAGTTGTCCATCGCCTGGGCAAAGGCGCGCTCGGGGATCACATAGCCTTCAGCCCGCGCGCGGCTCAGGAAATCCGAGACATAGGCGTCGAGCCAGAAATCACCGCTCTCGGCGCGCCACAGGCCAAAAGCCCCGTTCGACGCCTGCCGGGTTAAGACGCGCGAAATCGCTGCGTCGATCTGGGTCGAAATCTTGGGCCCGCTGCCCAGCCCCGTCGCCTGTGCCACTGACGACAGATACAACAACGGCATGGTCTGCGACGTGATCTGCTCGGTGCAGCCATAGGGGTATCGATCAAGCGTGCTCAGCAGGCCTGGTGCATCGAACTTGGCGAGCGGCCCGGCCGACAGGATGGCGCGCGCCGATCCTTGTCGCAGCCCTGCAAAGACATCATCCGAGAACAGGAAACTGTCGCCACCGGCCAGCGAGAACCGGCGGGTCTGTGCCACCACCGGATCATTGGCGCGCACCGGCATCCTCAGGGTTTGCATCAGCGTCACGCCATCAGGCGTGGTCAGGGCAAGTTCTATGGTCGGATCACCCACGCCACCCGCACGGATCGGGATGGCAAAGGATGCCTTCTCGCCGCTTTCCAGAGCAAAAGCAGCGGGGATGTCACCCATCTGCACGCCGTTCGAAGCCGAGACACGCAGCTGCATCTCTCCGGTTGCGCCATCGGCATGCACGGCCTCAAGCAGCATGCGGCTGCTGTCCCCTGGCGCCAAGAAGCGCGGCAGGCTGGCCGTCAGAACCACCGGGTCGCGAACCAGCATGTCATGCTCGGCTTGGCCCACCGCTCGGTCAGACCAGGCCACGGCCATCAGGCGAACCGTGCCATTGAACGCGGGCAGCGGCACTTCGACCTCGGCTTTGCCGTCAGGGCCCAGCTTCACCGTACCGCTGAACACCGCCATCAGGTCCTGCGTGGGTGGCGGCGATTGCATCCGCATACCGTTGTCCGCGTCCCCGCCCGAGCGCACTTGACCCATAGCCCCGTTCATGCCGTCGATCAGGCGGCCATAAACGTCGCGCAATTCCACACCCAAACGTCGCTGGCCAAAGTAGTGGCCTTGGGGATCGGGGCTTTGAAACCCGGTCAGGTTCAGGATACCCACGTCAATCGCGGCGAGCGTCAGATAGACCTCTTCACCTTCGGCTGCGCCATCCACTGAGACGCTGACGTTTTGCACCTGACGCGGTCGCACAACTTCGGGCGTGTCGATGGTAACCGCCAGCTTGCGGCCCTCAGGCTCGACCCTTGCATGCACCAACCCAAGCGCACGGGCCGGGCTCTGGCCGGCGCTTACATCCATTGGGCGGATCACGGTGGCAGTGACATAGGCGCCGCTGCCCCACTCCTCGGTCACGGTCAGCGGAATACGGGTGTCGCCTGCGGTAACCTCAACCATCTCGCGGTGGATCACCTCATTCGACATCACCTGGATCAAGGCAGTCCCACCCATGCGGGGCACGATCCGCAATTGCGCAGTATCCCCGATGGCATAGCTGTCCTTGTCCAGCGACAGCTCCAACCGGTCTGGTGTGACGGATGAGTCCCCGCCCTGATACCAACCCGCATAGAAATCGAATGCAGCTGCAGTATAGGTGCCATCAAGACGTTCAACGACCAGCTCATACTCTCCCCAATCCACGGGCTGGGACACCGTCAGAGGGTCGCTGCCCAAATCAGCCTCACCCGTTGCAATGCGGGTGCGGCGGGTGGTCGGCTCCCAATTCCAGTTGCCATAAAGCTGATACCACTGGTAGCGCGTCTCGACCCGGTTCAGGGTCCAGCGCACGCGCATTGGTTGCGGGGTCAGATCCGGCGTCAGGCCGATGACCTGAAACGCGGCTTCGGACCCTTCGGCTACCACATCCTCAAACAATGGCTTGATCCCGATAACATCCGTAGGCGGGTTGACCTGCGCGTTCAGGCGTCGTTCGACCGGGCGGGCCGAGCCATCGGCAAGCCGAGTGATCACAGTCGCCTCTAGCGGGCGACCCGCGGCGTCGATTTGGGGGATATCCACAAACAGCTGTACCTTGCCTTGGGCATCCGTGCGCTCACCACCGAAGTAACTGCTTTGCGCGGTGACCGAGCTGTCATAGCGGCCAAAACGATAGCCAGGATAATCCTTCAACTCTTGCGTGGTGCGGATCACCACCTGCCCATCGGTGGTCAGATCAGACCCCGGCGCACCAAACAGGTAACGCGCATCAATGCTGAGCGGCACGCTGTCCCCTGGACGCAAAGGTGCTGAGGGCAAGGTTTGGTCAAAATCGATCCGTTCGGGCAGAAAATCCTCGACCAGCACCGTCTGGCTGGCCAACACAGCACCCTTGGGATCGCTTTTGATGTCCAGCCGCCAGGACCCGCGCGGCACGCTGGCATCCACGGGCAGAGCAAAAACATGGCCGCCCGAGACACCGCCATTGGACACCCGGCGCAGGTATTCCACGCCATCTGGGCGGCTGAGGATCGCGGTCATGGGCAAGCCGTCGATGGCCTGCGCCACGTTATCGCGCGCCAGAACGGTGGCATTGATCACCTCACCCGCGCGATAGGCACCTCGGTCGGTGGTCAGGAAGACGTCGACCGGGCCGGGCGCGGGCCGCCCCTCGACCCCGCGGTCGGACAGATCGAAAGCCGGATCGGTGAGCGACAGGAACCCGATGTCGCTGTCGCCTTGGCGGGCAAAGACCATCGCGGGTGCGGCAGCCCCAGACCCACGTGTCAGACCCGCATCAAAGCGCACGCGACCGCTTGCGTCGGTTGCAGCCTCGGCCAAGACCGCATTGGCCTTTGAGATCAACGTAACCTCGACCCCCGCGCGCGGCTTGGCATCACCAAGCCCCAAGACCGAGACATGCAAACCATCGGTGCCCGACACCGTACGCAGCCCCAGATCAGACAGGACAAACCATTGCGTCGCGCCCGGATCATCATAGGGGTCGGCCCCCGGAACACGCGCGGTGAGCGCATAGATGCCAGCGGGTTGCCCAGCGATGGCTTCGGCCAGCGGCAAACGGGCCGTCATGTCGCGGTTCAGTTCGCTGGACACATCAGCCGTGCCGGCCCAGACCTCTTGCGCGATCTCGGACGCGAACTGCTGATCCTGCCATTGGCTGAGTGGTCGGCCAAAGAACCCATCCTGCACTGCCCGCAGCAGATTGCGGTCGCTGACCCGGCGCAGGCGCAAATCGATCTGGGTCAGGTTCACGGTTTCCACCGGCAAAGCAGCCTCGGCCGTTTTGGGCAGAACATAGGACCGCCCCGGGAACCGGACCGAAGGCGAGCGGTCGCGCACATAATGTGTCAGCGTCACATCGCGGTGCAGCGTTTCTCCCGAAGCGGCAGGCAAGCCCTTGCGCAGCGTGAAGCGATAGCGTTCACCATGCTCAACACCATCGACACACAGCTGCTGCTCATCGGCCTGAACTGACAGGGTCGTCGCGGACAGTTGAACATAAGGATCATAGTCGATGCTGGCCTTTTCCAGCGGTTCCGAGAATTGCACACAGATGCGAGGCGCAACGGCATCGCTTTCCACCGTGCTATCGACCACGCGGAAGCCATATTTGGCAATCGCGCTTTCAAGAGCGGCCAGAATGTCCTCGCGCGGTTGGATTTCCGAGGCGACCCGCAAGACCGACACCATGTCACGACCCCGCCCAGACCGCTCCAACGCTTGGGACAAAACCTCTAGCGCAGTCACCTGTGCACCTGCTGTGTCCGAGCGCAGATAGCTGTTGAGCGCAGCCGAAATCGCCATCGCACGCACCTCGGACCTGCGGCGCGCATCTGGTTCAATTTGCAGCAACCACCGAGCGTATTCGCCCCACAGATCGGAACGATCCGTCAAGGAGACGGCCACGCCGGTCCAGCCCAACGCGCGCACCGGGTCCGACGCTGATGCCCGCATTGCACCCAGCACCGCTTCGATATCGCGACCGCCAGCGCGGTGGCGCAACCCCAGTTCCCGGGCAAGAATCGCGGCTTGCGTGAAATCAACGTCCCGCAGCACATCCAGGGCCTGAACCCGGTTGGCCCCGCGTTGCAGCACGTCAGCGGGAGTGGCGATCTTTTGCGCCGAAATCGCCCCTTCATAGGGGGTCTGATCACTTAGACCGCTTTTGGGGAAACAGGAATTCGACCGTGTGTTGAAGGTGAACGCTGCACATTGGCGATTGGCTGAGCACGCCCGGACACAGGACTCCAAATCCGTATCAAACAGCGCATCCAAATCGGCGCCGTAAAAGTCCACGTCTTGCGTGACAACATACCGAAAGCCGGGGACTGCATCCTGCGCGGCTGCGCCTCCCGCCAGCAAAAAAATCGAAAGAATTTGACCAATTAGCTTAGTGACAAAGCGTGGCATGATGCCCTCCCTGTTTGGGGCAGGGTCGCATGGGCTGCGCGGCTTTTGCAACGATTCCCATATTGAGACTTGGTTAAATACTTGTTCACCGACTCGTCGGATGCTGCAGGCCAAGAACCGCCTGGGGACTGATTGGAATGAGCCTTGTCAACAAATTGGCCGAGGAACGGCGCGCGCGTCTTGCCGCCGAACGATTGCTGGAGCTGAAACAAGCCGAATTGAGCGCGGCCAATCGCAAACTTGGACGGCATGCTTTGGCTCTTACACGTCAAATTGGCGAAAAGCAGGCCGAGGTTGCGACCGTTCGTGATGAAAACGAAAAGGTCAAATCCGACCTGACCGTTGCCAACGCCAAGATCGAGATTGCCGAGCGTCGGTTGTGGCATTCCATTCAAACCATTCAGGACGGGTTTGCTTTCTTCGACGCCGACAGCAATCTGATCGGCGCCAATACCGCTTATCTGAACGCCTTTGATGGTTTGGAAGAGGTCGGGCCGGGCATATCCTACATGCGGATCCTGCAGTTGTTTACGGACGAAGGGCTCGTAAACACGGAAACTCTTGCTCCGGATGAGTGGCGCCACATGATGACCGAGCGCTGGATGGCCCCCAACCCTGAACCGGTCGTGATGCGCATGTGGAACGACCAATACATCAAGCTGATTGACCAACGCGGGCATGGTGGCGATGTCGTGAGCCTTGCATTGAACATCACCTCGTCCGTTCACTACGAAACCGAACTGCGTGTTGCTCGGGAACGCGCCGAGGCGGCGAACCGTGCAAAGTCTGCCTTTTTGGCGAATATGAGCCATGAGATCAGGACGCCCATGAACGGCGTTGTCGGCATGGCCGAGCTGCTCACCGATACCTCACTCGATGAAGAGCAAAGGCTTTACGCCAACACGATCAAAAACTCGGGCGAGGCTCTGCTGGTCATAATCAACGACGTTCTGGATTATTCAAAGATCGAGGCTGACAAGCTGATTCTGCACACCGAACCCTTCGACTTGGAACGGTGCATTCACGAGATTGCCATGCTGCTGCAGCCAACGGTACGGGATAAGGGGCTCACGCTTTTGGTCGACTACGATCTGTTCCTGCCGACGCTGTTCATCGGGGATCCCGGACGTGTGCGACAGGTTCTGACCAATCTGGTCGGCAACGCCATCAAATTCACCTCCAAGGGCCATGTGCTGATCCGCGTCACAGGCGTGCCGGATCCGGTGTCCCAAAAATGTGCAATCCACGTCGCGATCGAGGATACGGGCATCGGCATTCCGGCCGACAAAATCGACCACATCTTTGGCGAATTCAATCAGGTCGAAGACGAACGCAACCGCAAATTCGAAGGCACCGGATTGGGGCTTGCGATTTCGCGCCGCTTGATCGAACTGATGGACGGCTCGGTCTGGGTCGAAAGCGAAGAAGGCGTCGGCTCGTGCTTTGGATTCCGGGTGGCCATGGACATGGCCGAAGGGCCACAACCCGCACCGCCGAATTTCTTGGGCGAAATCCACCATGTGATGATCGTGGACGACCTACCGGTCAACCGCGCGATCCTGCAGAAACAGCTGGCCCAACTGGGCGTCAGCGTCACCTCGTGTTCCTCCGGGAAGGAGGCGTTGGATTGCGTCGACAGCAGCGTCGATCTGGTGCTGAGCGATCACAACATGCCGGACCTGGATGGGCTGGAATTGGCCTATGCGATGCATGAACGTGGATGGGGCGAGGTGCCGTTCGTGCTGCTTTCGTCCAACCCCAGCGTGGCGCAAGCGGATCCAGCCAGCAAATTGTTGCAGGGTATCCTGCAAAAACCCATTCCCCGGGCAGAGCTTTTCTCGCGCCTGTCCAATCTGGGGGCAAAGACGCCCAAACCGGCGACCGCACCGGAAGCCACGCAAACCGAACCTCTTGTTGAAGGCGAAAAACCTGCTCAAGCCGCAGCTGACAAACGCCGAATGCGGGTTCTGGCGGTCGAGGACAACCGGACAAACCAGTTGGTGTTCCGCAAAATGGTCAAAGAGTTGGAAATCGACCTCAAGTTTGCCAACAACGGGCTTGAAGCCGTCGAAGCCTTTGGCAGCTTTGAGCCAGACCTGATCTTCATGGACATCTCGATGCCGAAAATGGATGGCAAAGAGGCGACGGGCGAAATTCGCAAACTGGAAAACGGCTCGGCGCGCCATGTGCCAATTGTGGCGTTGACCGCCCACGCGATGGACGGCGATTCCGAGGGGATCCTGGCTGCGGGTCTGGACTTTTACATGACCAAACCTTTGCGCAAGGGGCTCATTCACGAGCGCATCGCAGAACATCAACCGGCAGATGCCCTACCGGTCAACAAATCGGATGTGGATCAAGTCTGATAGGGGCGGACAAAAACTGGCTTTTCCGGCGTGGACAGGTCAGCGCGATACGCATACCCGCCTGTGTCGAACTCCAGGATGCCCTGGGGGTCAGTCAACCGGTGTTGAATGATGTAGCGCGCCATTGCGCCACGTGCCTTTTTGGCAAAGAAGCTGACGATCTTGGGCGTACCAGCCTTGTCTTCCATAAACACCGGGGTCACCACGCGCAGTTTCAGCGCCTTGGGGGCCACGGCGCCAAAATACTCCTGGCTGGCGCAGTTCACCAGAACCTGCGTTCCGACCTCTTCTGCTTGAGCATTCAGGGCTTTGCTCAGCTGGTCGCGCCAATAGTCATACAGCGATTTTCCCCGCCGGGTTTTCAGCTTGCTGCCCATCTCCAACCGGTAAGCCTGGATACGGTCCAGCGGGCGCAGCACACCATAAAGACCAGACAAAATGCGCAGATGATCCTGCGCCCAGGCGAGCTCATCCGCATCCAGCGATGCAGCCTCGAGCCCCTGATACGTGTCGCCGGCAAAGGCCAGCGCGGCGGGGCGGGTCACATCGGCATCGGGTTCCTCGACAAAAGACTTGAACCGATCCCGGTTCAGGCGCGCCAGATCAGGGCTGATGTCCATGAGTTTCTGCAGGTCGCCCAACGTCAGATTGCGCGCCGTTTTGGCCAACCGGATCGCGTCGTCCTGAAACGCAGGTTCGGTCGCCGTCACATCACGTTCTGCCCAATCCAGCCGTTTGGCCGGGGAAATCACCACAAGCATGTTTTGCCCCCAAATTGTCGGTTCACGCAGACTTAGCCCGCAGTGCGCAGCACGTCCAGAAACGCATCGCCAAAACGTTCGGCGCGACGCTCACCCAAAACCCGCTCCAACCCGTGACGATCATCCGGTTTCAGCTGGGCCACCTTGGCCAATTGCGAGGCCGAACAGCTCAACGGTTTGTCGATCCCATCGGCGCCACGCGACAGTTCTGTCTGTTTTTCAAGCAGTTGATCATAGACTTCACCGCGATCTCGCACCGCCAGCCTGCGTCGCGCCGGGTGCAGCTCTTCGATCGCCCCGGTGATCACTTCAAGAAAGAGTGATCCATAACGTTCCAACTTCTTGGCACCGACTCCCGCCACCCGTGCCATCTGGTCCAATGAAGCAGGGCGGCGCTCGGCCATCTCGATAAGAGTGCGATCGGGGAAAATGACGTATGCAGGCACTTTGGCCGCCTCAGCCAACGCACGGCGTTTGGCCTTGAGCGCGGACAAGAGCGGTGCGTCCTCCTCCGAGACCATCGCCTTGACCGCCGGTCTGCGCGCGGCCTTGCGGATCGAGTCGCGCCGCAGTTGGATCTGCGCCTCACCCTTGAGGATCGGCTTCGCCCCTTCGGTCATGCGCAACGCGCCATGGCGTTCCGGATCGGGGCGCACCAGATCATGTCCCATCATTTGCCGGAAAATCGCTTGCCACTGTGGCTTGCTGTAGTCCTTGCCGACGCCATAGGTGGGCAGTTGATCATGACGGCGGGCACGGACCTTGTCTGTTTCATTGCCCAGCAAGATGTCGATGAGATGCCCCGAGCCGAACCATTCCTCGGTCCGCAGGATCGCCGAGAGCGCCATGCGCACCGGCGTGGTGCCGTCGAACACATCTGCGGGCGCGTCGCACAAATCGCATTTTCCGCAGGTCACATCGCTTTCACCAAAGTACCCGAGCAGCGTCTTGCGGCGGCATTCCAACGCCTCGGCCAAGCCAAGCAGCGAGTTTAGCCGCGCATGATCAGCAGCGCGTCGTTCGGGCGGGGCCAGCCCCTCGTCGATCTGGTTGCGCCGCAGGCGGATGTCGTCAGGGCCAAAGAGGGTCAAGGTCTCTGCTGGCCCCCCATCACGCCCGGCGCGGCCGATCTCCTGATAGTAGGCCTCGATCGACTTGGGCAGGTCGGCATGCGCCACCCAGCGGATGTCGGGCTTGTCGATGCCCATACCAAAAGCCACGGTCGCCACGACAATCAACCCATCCTCGCGGGCAAAGCGGGTTTCCACGATGCGGCGATCCTCGGCCTCCATCCCGCCATGGTAGTAGCAGGCGGAATGCCCGGCCTCGCGTAGCGCCTGCGAAAGTGTCTCTGTCTTGTTGCGGGTACCGCAATAGACGATGCCGGATTGCCCTTTGCGCGCAGCAGCAAACTCCATGATCTGGCGGCGGGGATTGTCCTTGGCCGAAAAGGCAAGATGGATGTTGGGCCGGTCGAACCCGCGCAAAAAGGCGCGCGGCGGAACACCGTCAAAGAGTTTCTCGACGATCTCGTCCTGCGTTTCCGCGTCGGCCGTTGCGGTAAAGGCTGCCAGCGGCACGTCCAACGCGCGACGCAATTCGCCAATCCGCAGGTAATCGGGGCGGAAATCGTGACCCCATTGGCTGACGCAATGCGCCTCATCCACGGCAATAAGGCTGACCCCGATCCGGCGCAGCATCCCCATCGCCGCGCCCGAGGCCAGACGTTCGGGCGCCATGTAGAGAAGTTTCAATTCCCCCGCATCCAACGCGGCCCAGACGGCCTCGGTCTCTTCGGGTGTGTTGCCAGATGTCAGCGCGCCCGCTGCAACGCCTGCCTCTTGCAACGCGCGCACCTGATCGCGCATCAAGGCAATTAGCGGAGAGATCACTACGGTGACCCCTTCGCGCATGAGTGCAGGCAGTTGAAAGCACAGGGATTTGCCGCCGCCCGTGGGCATGATAGCCAGCACATTTTCGCCCGCAGTCACGGCATCGACAATCTCTTCCTGCCCGGGGCGGAAAGCGTCGAATCCAAAGACATCTCGCAACAGCGGCGCGGCGTCGAACATTTTGGGCGTGTGCCTCGTCAGTATCTTGTGTGTCTGCTCTTAGCAGGCACAATCACACACTAAGATTCCGTGAACAAGAGGCCACGGATCACGAGGTCAATAGAACAGCGCCGCGTTGTTGATCAGGATGATCCGCAGGGCAAAGACACCCAGCAGAACCACCAGCGGTGCCAGATCAATTCCAGACATCGGCGGCAACATCCGGCGGACCGGGCCATAGAGCGGTTCAAGAATGCGGTTCAGCCCGTACCAGATCTGTGCGACCAATTGCTGATGCAGGTTGAGCACCTGAAAGTTGATCAGCCAGCTCATGATCACATGAGCAATGATGAAGAACCAGACAACGTCCAGCAGCAGCATCAGGATTTGAAACAGCGATTGCATCGGGCTTCCTCATTATCGGATCGCATATCACCTAAGCAGACACGCCCCAAAGGGCAAGTACCACCAGGCCCGGTTGGTTGACAGTTCCTGACTGTGCCGCCCCCGCAACGTCGGTGCAGCACCCCGGCGATAGTCCTTGCTTCGTTCATGAAATGCCCGTCATATCAAAGCAATTGCTTTGGGGATGAACATGGCAGAAATATCTACGCGCAAGCGCGTCTGGGGTTGGTGGTTTTTTGATTGGGCCAGCCAACCGTATCACACGTTGCTTGTGACCTTTATCTTTGGCCCCTACTTCGCCAGCGTTGCGGCCGAGCACTTTCTGTCAACAGGGCTGGACACGCAGGCCGCCGCTGCGCGGGCGCAGACGGTCTGGTCCTGGTGCTTGACCATCACCGGGTTGATCATCGGCTTTGGTGCGCCCCTGATCGGCGCCTTGGCAGATGTCACAGGGCGGCGTATTCCGTGGATATTCGGATTTTCCGTCATGTATGTCGTCGGTTCAGGCCTGCTGTGGTACACGATGCCCGACGGATCGAACATGTGGTGGATGCTGTCGGCCTTTGGCCTTGGCTTTGTCGGCGCCGAATACGCGCTGATCTTCATCAACTCGCAATTGCCCGACATCGGGGATGAAGACGATGTCGGCAAAATCTCGGGCTCTGGGTTTGCATTTGGCTATTTTGGGGGGCTTGTGTCTTTGGCCATCATGCTGGCGCTTTTTGTCGAACAGCCCAATGGCAAGACGCTGATCGGCTTGGATCCGGCCTTTGGGCTGGACGCAGGCGCGCGTGAGGGCACGCGGTTTGTCGGCATTCTGACAGCGGCCTGGTATGTGCTGTTCATGATCCCTTATTTCATGTGGGTGCGTGACGACGACAGGACCGGCAAGCCCGGCGGGTTTTCTGCGGCGCTGCAAACGTTGGTCAAAGGGATCAAACGTGTCTTTTCCCGCTCGAGCCTGGCAGCTTATCTGGGCTCGTCGATGCTGTATCGGGACGCGCTGAACGGGCTTTATGGCTTTGGCGGGGTCTATGCGACGCTGGTTCTGGAATGGAACATCGTCAAAATCGGCGTCTTTGGCATCATCAGCGTTCTGGCCGCGGCCTTCTTTTCCTGGCTGGGCGGCAAGGCCGACAAGAAACACGGCCCCAAACCGGTCATCAAGGGGAGCATCTGGGTGCTGATCCTGGTCTGCGCCACGATCGTTGGCATGGACAGGACGCAGATTTTCGGCATTCCATTGGCCGAGGGATCATCGCTGCCTGACATGATCTTTTTCGGCTGCGGCATCCTGATCGGCGGCATGGGGGGCATCCTGCAAGCGGCCAGCCGGTCCATGATGGTGCGCCATTCTGATCCCGAAGCGCCCACCGAGAGCTTTGGCCTTTATGGTCTGTCCGGTCGGGCGACGGCGTTCCTGGCCCCGGCTCTGATCGCGATCATGACCACAGCGACCGGCAGCGCGCGCTTGGGGGTTTCCCCCGTGGTCGGATTGTTTATTCTGGGCCTGATCCTGTTGACCTGGGTAAAAGCAGAAGGGGACCGGACCTAGTGCGTATGTTGCGAGTTTTCAGTGTCATTGCCTGTGCCATCGGGTTGGCTCTGCCCGCTGTGGCAGAACCCTTGGCCAAGCAGTTGTTTGGGGCAATGGACACAGGCTCGCGTCAGCGCCCCAGTGCTTTTGGCAGCTACTCCAAAGGCTGCGCATCGGGGTTGGTTCAGTTGCCGGAAACCGGACCAACCTGGCAAGCGATGCGTCTGTCGCGCAACCGCAACTGGGGTCACCCTGAAACCATCGACTTCATCGAAAAACTCAGCCGGAAGGCTGCGAAACAGCGTGGGTGGAACGGGCTCTATATCGGGGACATTAGCCAACCACGTGGCGGACCGATGCTGACAGGGCATCGCAGTCACCAAATCGGGTTGGATATCGACATCTGGATGCTACCTGCGCGCAACCTGCGCCTGTCGCGGCAACATCGCGAGAATATCTCGTCCATCTCATTGCGACGCAACAAAGGCGCGTTTGTGAACAGCAACTGGACATCTCAGCACCACGAAATCATCAAGGCTGCTGCCAAGGACAAGCGTACTGCACGCATCTTTGTCTTTCCCGGTGCCAAGGTTGCAATGTGCAACGCCGAAAAGGGCAACCGCGCCTATCTGCGCAAGATCCGGCCCTGGTATGGACACCACTATCATTTCCATGTGCGCCTGAAATGCCCCCGCAACGCCAAGGGCTGCATCAATCAAGATCCCCCACCCAAGGGCGATGGCTGCGCCGAAGCGCAAACCTGGGTCAACAATATCATAAGCCCGCCGCCGCCAAAACCGCGCGACCCCAATGCGCCACCACCCAAGAAACGGCGTGAATACGTCTTAGCGGATTTGCCAAGCCAATGCGTTTCGGTCTTGCAGTCTCAGTAGCCTTCGCATTGGTGGTAACCGGCACCGCAACGGCCGTAGACCTTTCAAAAGCGCAGTTTCTGAGCAGCTACACATGGCACAACAAGGCCAAGTGGTTCGGTGGATTCTCGGCCATCGAAATGTCCGATGATGGCCGCAGGATGATGATTTTAAGTGATCGCGCCAGAATAGCGACAGCCGAAGTTACACGACAATCGGGCGCCATCGCGAGCGTTCGGATCACGTCGATGAACAGAATTCACTCCAGCAAAGGGAAAGCCCTGTCAGGTCGTGGTGGAGACTCGGAAGGTCTGGCCATTGCTCCGGATGGATCAATTTTCATTTCTTTCGAAGGTGTCCACCGCGTAGCCGGATATCAAACCCCAAGATCAAAAGCCCAGGTCCTTCCAATACCCGGCGCCTTCAAGGGAATGGCCGAGAACGGATCGTTTGAACCTTTGGCCATAGATCGAAACGGCCATTTGTACACCATGCCGGAAAGCGGCCTGACCGCGGACGGTCGAATTCCGGTTTATCGCTGGAACGGTCGCCACTGGTCGCAACCCTTTAGCTTGCCAACGCATGGAAACTTCTTGCCGGTGGGCGCCGATATTGGCCCCGACGGCAGGTTTTACCTGTTGGAACGGTCAGCCGGGGTACTGGGCTTTCGCAGCCAACTGCGGCGATGGGACTTTCGAAACGGCCAGATATCGAACCAAGAGGTGATGTTTCGAACCGGCCCCGGAACCCACGACAACCTCGAAGGTGTTTCCGTTTGGCGGGATCAATCAGGAACCCTGCGGGCGACAATGGTGTCAGACGACAATTTTCTGTTCATCCAACGCACCGAACTGGTGGAATACGCCCTGCCCAACTGACTTGCATTGATGGCCCAAGTTGGCTAAACGCGCCGCTTACCCGCCAATGAGGGTGGGACAAGTCGCCGCTACCTTGTCAAAAAAACGGGCTCAGACATATGACACGTGCACATCTTCCCGGCATTCTTGCCATGGCCGCCATTGTTGTGGCCTCGAACATCCTGGTTCAGTTCCTGTTCGGCCAATGGCTGACATGGGGGGCCTTTACCTATCCTCTTGCATTCCTGGTCACGGACGTGATGAACCGCGTCTATGGCGCGGGCCCCGCACGTCGCGTGGTTTTTGTTGGCTTCATCGTGGGCGTTGTTTGCTCGCTGATCGGCACGCAGATCATGGGAGAGTTCGGCCCGCTGGTCACCCTACGCATCGCCATGGGATCGGGCATCGCCTTTTTGACCGCGCAAATGCTGGACGTCAGCATCTTTGCCGCCCTGCGCGGGGGCAAATGGTGGCGCGCACCGCTGGCCTCGACCCTGGTTGGATCTTGTGTGGACACCGCGCTGTTTTTCTCGATCGCATTCTCAGCACAACTGGCCTGGTTGGAACCGGCCAATGATGTGTCCTGGGCAAATGAAGCAATTCCGATGCTGGGTGTGGGTCCGGTTGCGCCGCTTTGGGTCTCGCTGGCCTTTGCGGACTGGCTGGTCAAGCTGTCGCTGGCCCTGATCGCTCTGATCCCCTTCCGCATGATTGTTCAGCGCCTGGATCCAAACAACAGCCCCGCTTGACGATTTTGTTTGGAGAATTCGGCAACCCGTGTCACGCTCCCCTTGAGTTCAACAAAAGAAAAGGAGGTGATCCAGTGTCGAGAAAGAGATTGGAGAGAGGTGTCGGAACAATTCGGGAGCGCGCCTGCTAAGGCAACCCTTGGCGGCAACCCAACCCGAAACGATCTGAGTTCAGGTCCGTGAGCATGCTCTGACCGACCCGACCTCCTAATACTTTCGAAGGGCCGTCCGTATTCGGGCGGCCCTTTTTGAATTTGCCCTGTTTGCCGTGGAAGGGCCGGGGTAAAGTCGCGCCATGCTGCGGATTACGGACGACATTTCCATTCAGGACTGGGAGCTGACGGAAAGCTTCATGCGCGCCTCGGGCCCGGGTGGGCAGAACGTCAACAAGGTCGCAACTGCGGTCGAACTGCGGTTCGAGGCCGAACGCTCACCCTCTTTGTCCGGACCGGTGAAATCTCGGTTGAAACGGCTGGCTGGTCGTCGTTGGACCAAGGAAGGGGCGTTGATCCTACAATGCGACGAGACCCGTTCGCAAATCCGCAACCGTGAAATTGCACGCGACCGGCTGGTTGCGCTGATCCAAAAGGCATTGGTGGCACCCAAACGCCGGATCGCCACAAAACCCACCAAGGGATCGGTCCGCCGCAGACTGCAGGCCAAGAAGGCCCGCAGCGAGGTCAAATCCTTGCGTGGCAAGATTTCGGACGACTGATGCGTTCTTGGATTCGGAAGGCTCCCGCGCCCGAGCGATCCTGGCTTCGCCAGTACCGCTAACGGCCTTGGGCGTAGCACCGCGCTGCGCGCGGTGCAGGCCCGTGCGGTCGCCGGTGTTCCGCAGAAGAGCGTGATCGCGGGATGCATGGGTAAGTTGGTGCGACTCGGGAGTACCCAAGCACCAACAACCGAGCGCAGCGAGGCTCGGCCCAACGGGAGGAGGTTTTTCGTCAGAAAAATTGACGACGGGCGGGAGCGCCCCCGAGATGCTCAGCACACCCCTGGGCACTGCTTTAAGCTGGCGTCCTTGGCAGGCGCTGTTAGTGTACCCCCAAGATCGCGTTTTCAGGGGAGAGGAAGCACATGAGACTGCAGGGAAAAACGGCCATCGTCACCGGGGGGGGATCGGGGTTCGGTGCGGGCATCGTGGCCAAATTCGTGTCCGAAGGCGCACGTGTGATGATTGCGGATATCAATCTGGATGCCGCGCGCGAGATTGCCGAACAGATGGATGGCGACGCCATTGCCCATCAGGTTGATGTCGGCGACGCAGATTCGGTTGACGTTCTGGCCGAAGCCGCTCTGGACACGTTTGGCCACCTCGACATCCTGGTCAACAACGCCGGGGTAACCCATCTGCCAACCCCGCTCGAAGACGTCAGCGAGGCTGATTTTGACCGGGTGTTCAAGGTGAACATGAAATCCGTCTACCTGACAGCCCGCGCCCTTGTCCCCCATATGAAAGAACGCGGTACCGGTGCCATTCTCAACGTTGCTTCGACTGCTGGCGTTTCCCCCCGACCGAACCTGAACTGGTACAACGCCTCCAAGGGGTGGATGATCACGGCCACCAAGGCCATGGCCGTGGAGCTTGCCCCATCAGGCGTGCGGGTGAACGCGATCAACCCGGTGGCCGGTGAAACTCCGCTCCTCAAATCCTTCATGGGTGAGGACACCCCAGAGGTGCGCGCAAAGTTCCTGTCCACCATCCCCTTGGGTCGCTTTTCCCAGCCCGAGGATATGGGCAACGCCGCCTGCTTCCTCTGCTCGGACGAGGCCAGCATGATCACCGGCGTCGCGATGGAAGTCGATGGGGGCCGCTGCATATGAGCCGCGTGAACCTGACCGACAAACTGGCGCAGTTCTCCTCGCATTGGGACCCGCATGTGGTGGCCGATTACAACAACAACGACGTGATGGTGGTCAAGTTTCAGGGCGAGTTTCCCTATCACCATCATGACGACACCGATGATTTCTTCCTTGTGCTCGAAGGCGAGATGGTGATGGACATCGAAGGACAAGCACCCGAAGTTGTACGCGCCGGGGAGCTCTATATCGTGCCCAAGGGTGTGACGCATCGCCCCCGTGCTGATACCGAGTGCAAGGTTCTGCTGATCGAACCGAAGGGCGTGCCAAATACCGGTGATCCCGCCACGGCGGCGCCGAAACCCAGGATCTGATGTCATGCAACCCGGTCAAAAAAACCTTATCACCGATGTCTCTGGCCTTTTGGTTGGCAACGCCCAGGACGACGGTCTGAAATCAGGCACAACCGTCCTGACGGCAGAAAATCCCTTCACGGCTTCGGTTCATGTGATGGGTGGCGCGCCTGGCACGCGCGAGACTGACCTGTTGGCCCCGGACAAATCCGTGGCCAAGGTTGAGGCACTGGTGCTGTCGGGTGGATCCGCCTATGGGCTGGACGCTTGTTCTGGCGTTATGGACGGGCTGCGCGCGCAGGGGCGCGGGTTTCAGGTTGGCGAGGCGATCATTCCCCTGGTGCCGGGTGCGATCCTGTTTGACCTGCTCAATGGCGGGCAAAAAGATTGGACCGAAAATCCTTATCGCGCCTTGGGCCGTGCAGCGTTTGAGGCTGCAGGCGAAGAGTTTGATCTGGGCACCGCAGGTGCGGGCACCGGCGCGTTGACCTCGATGCTCAAGGGCGGTTTGGGGTCCGCGTCGCTGGTGTTGGACGATGGCACGACAGTTGGCGCCTTGGTCGGCGTCAACCCGATGGGCAGCGTCACCACACCGGGAGATCGGCATTTCTGGGCCGCAAGCTTTGAGATTAACGACGAATTCGGCGGCGCCGGTCCCGATCCGAATGGCGGGCTTGGCCGCAGTCAGGAAAGCCGCAAGCTCATGGCGATGCGACAGCAGTCACAAGACCGCGCCAATACAACCATCGCCATCGTGGCCACCGATGCAGATTTGTCCAAGGCACAATGCCAACGCATGGCGATTGCCGCCCACGATGGCATTGCACGGGCAACTGTGCCTGCGCATTCGCCGGGCGACGGGGATCTGGTGTTCTCGGTCTCAACCGGCGCGCAGCAAATGACGGCCCCAGAGCGCGATCTGACGCTGATCGGCCATGCCGCCGCCCTTTGCCTGTCGCGCGCCATTGCACGAGCCGTATACTTGGCCACGCCCGCCAAAGGCGATCTTTTGCCGACTTGGTCGCAAGCAAACAGTGAATAACCCACCGGGCTGCGACACAGTGCCGGTGCGCGTCAAAGTGCCGTTTTGACTCTTGGGCCTCGCGACCTCTCATTAGGGGCAGCCAATTTAATGGAGATTAGCCATGAAACGTCTTGTTGCGACGATGATTGTCGGCCTGCTGGCCGTGCCTGCCCTGGCCGAGGGCGACGCCGAGAAAGGCAAAAAAGCCTTCAACAAGTGCAAAGCCTGCCACACCATCGTGTCGGATGATGGCGAGACCATTCTGAAGGGCGGCAAAACCGGCCCGAACCTTTATGGTATCGTTGGCCGCACCGCAGGCACCGTCGACGGGTTCAAATATGGCGAAAGCCTGGTTGAAGCAGGTGAAAAAGGCTTGGTCTGGGATGCCGAGAACTTTGCCGAATACACCAAGGACCCCAAAAGCTTCTTGAAAACCTATCTCGACAGCACATCGGCCAAATCCAAGATGTCCTTCAAGCTCAAGAAGGGTTCGGAAGACATCTATGCTTATCTGGAAAGCGTTGCGGCCCAGTAAGTTCGCCTTGAATGCACCAAAAAGAACAAAAGGCCGCAGCCCCTGCGGCCTTTCGTGCGATTGATCGGCTTGACGTTCGGCGCCACCTTTGATGTCAGCACGTTCGCATTGCGACCTGTGCCGCCCGTCAACACAAACATACGTATTACCAACCGGCTCATCATGACTTGCACACAGCACCACATTCAGGGAGTTTCTACATGGGTATCCTGATCCCTGCCTGGGTGGACGGAGAGTTGACGCCCGTCGACAAGCTGGAAGCTCATGAAAAGGGTCTCAAGCACAAGGCGGTGTCGGTTTTTGTCGTGCGCGGGATGGATATCCTGATCCAGCGGCGGGCGATGAACAAATACCACACGCCGGGCCTGTGGGCGAACACCTGTTGTACCCATCCCGATTGGGACGAGACATCCAGCACATGCGCCGTGCGCCGCCTGAACGAAGAGCTTGGGATTACCGGCTTGTATCCCGAATACCGGCATCGACTTGAGTACCACGCCGATGTTGGCAACGGCATGGTCGAGAATGAAGTGGTCGATGTCTTCCTTGCACATGCACGCGGCAATCTGGCGATGGCCCCCAACCCGGACGAAGTGATGGAGACCCGCTGGATCGATTATCACGACCTGCTGGCCGAGGTGCGCCGCCACCCTGAACGCTTCACGCCCTGGCTCAAGATCTATTTGCAGCATCATGCCGATACAATCTTTGGCCCCGACCTGATCATCTCGGCCAAGGCTTGAGACTTTCACGGACCTCTTGTCAGTTACATCTGAACTTGGTTCTCTGGCCCTGAATAGGGGAGAGAGACTTTGACCATTTTGATCGCAGGCGGGGGTATTGCCGGCCTGAGCCTTGGGCTGACATTGCACCAGATTGGTGTGCCCTTTCGTATCTTTGAGGCCACGCAAGAAATCCGCCCGATGGGCGTCGGCATCAACCTCCAGCCCAACGCCGTACGCGAGCTATTCGAGTTAGGGCTGGAACATGAGCTGGATGCCATTGGCGTGCGCACGCGGCAGTACGGGTTCTATTCCAAACTGGGTAAAACCATCTGGGAAGAGCCGCGCGGCACCTGGGCGGGCTACACCTGGCCGCAATATTCGGTCCATCGGGGTGAATTGCAGATGATGCTCTATCGCGCTCTGGTCGACAGGGCTGGACCGGACTGCATCGAAACCGGGGCGCGCGCGATAGGGTTTGATGCCTCTTCAAAACTGCTGTTTGACGGGGGGCGGTCCGAACAAGGGTCTTTGATCGTGGCGGCCGATGGCATCCATTCGGCGCTGCGGGCGCAGATGTACCCGGACGAAGGCGAGCCGATCTGGAACGGCCGCGTGTTGTGGCGCGCCACCACGAAAGCGCCCGAGTTCCGAGGCGGAGCGGCAATGGTGATGATCGGTCACGATGACTTGCGGATTGTGGCTTATCCGATATCAGCGCCAGACCCGGACAGCGGATTGGCCACCATAAACTGGATCGCCGAAAAGCGCTTCCCGCTGGATGCCGCTTGGAAGAAAGAGGATTGGAACCGTCCCGCCGATATCGCCGACTTTCTGCCCGACTTCCAAGACTGGCAGTTCGACTGGGTCGATGTGCCTGCCCTGATCCAGGGCGCCGAGGTGGTGTATGAATACCCGATGGTGGATCGCGATCCGCTGCCGCAATGGACCCAAGGCACTGTGACCCTGATGGGGGATGCCGCGCACCCAACCTATCCCATCGGTTCAAACGGGGCGAGCCAAGCCATTGTTGATGCCCGCGTGATCGGAGCCTGTCTGCTTGAACACGGGATGACCCCGCAGGCACTCGAGGCCTATGAGGCGCAGGTCCGCCCAGTCACAATAGGCGTGGGGTTGGCGAACCGCGCAGGCGGTGGACCGGATGCGGTGCTGCAACGGGTCGAGGATTTGTGCGGCGGCGATTTCGACCTGATCGACGATGTCATACCTCATGCCGACCTGGCCGCGCATGCCGAAAAGTACAAAACCACTGCAGGCTTCTCGATCGAGGCATTGAACGCCAAACCCCGTATCATTGCAGAAGGCGCACATATTGACGGGTAACGGGGGCGCTCCCGCACCCGAGCAATCCCGACTGCGTCGGCACTGCTAGCGGCTTTGGGCCGGGCGCCTTCGGCGCGGTCTCGCTTTGGGCACCTGTTCCGCCACATGCGCCAACCGCCGAGCCGCAGGCGAGGCCCAGCCCAACGGGAGGAGGTTTTTCGCAAGAAAAATTGACGACGGGCGGGAGTGCCCCCGTCTTCCGAGACAACACTGGTTAGTGTTCGCCAAGCTCGATGATGTTGCCTTCGGGGTCACGCATATAGACCGCGCGATATGGTGTCTCATTTGTACCCAGGTTGGTGATTTCGCCCAAGGAAGTCCCACCAGCCTTGGTGATCGCGTCGCACGAAGCTCTCAGATCGCTCACGTCAAAGGCGATGTGCGCGTAGCCTGGCGTGTTGGCAAAACCGACGGCACCCTCTCCGGGCGAGGCGAACTGAAAGAGTTCCAGAAACACCTCATCACTCCCTGGCATGGACAGCCAGACCGAGCGGATCTCTACACCGCTCAGCCCCATTCCGCGATCCACATCCCTACCCGACAAGGTTCGAGGCGCGCGCAAGTTGCTGCAGCCAAAGACCTGCCTATAGAAGTCCGCCAGCCTGTCCACATCGCGCGCCACAATGTTGAGGTGTGAAAACCTCAAAACGCCATTGCCGCCGCCACTGCAGATTTCCAGCGGGCGTAAGCCGCTTCGCGGTCGGCTTCGGTCATCTTGGGATCGAACCGCTGGTCCAGCGCCCAGGTTTCGGCAAAGCCTGTCTGATCCGGATAGACCCCCGCCTGCATCCCGGCGAGCCAGGCCGCGCCAAGCGCCGTTGTTTCCTGCATCACCGGGCGATCCACGGATGCCCCCAACAGGTTCGACAACCCCTGCATGGCCCAGTTGGATGCGCTCATGCCGCCATCCACGCGCAAGGTCACATCTGCATCGCTGCCCCAGTCACCCTGCATCGCCTCCCACAAATCGCGGGTCTGATAGGCGATGCTTTCCAACGCGGCCTTTGAAAACTCGGCCGGACCAGAGTTGCGGGTCAGGCCAAAAACGGCTCCGCGACAGTCCGGTTTCCAATAGGGCGCGCCAAGCCCGGTGAAAGCCGGCACCAGTACCACGTTCTGTGCGGGATCAGCTTGTGCCGCCAACTCGCCACTTTGCGGAGCGCTTTCGATAATGCCCAAGCCATCGCGCAGCCATTGCACGGCCGCACCCGCGATAAAGATCGATCCTTCGAGGGCATAGGTCCGCTGACCGCCCAGCTGATAGGCGACGGTGGTCAGTAGCCGGTTGTTCGACGCTACCGGATCCGGCCCGGTGTTGAGCAGCGCGAAACAGCCAGTCCCATAGGTGGATTTCATCATACCCGGCTGAAAACAGGCCTGCCCCATGGTTGCGGCCTGCTGATCGCCAGCCACGCCAAGAATGGGAACTGATCCGCCAAACAGCTCGGTTGAGCCGAAGTCCGCAGCGCAATCGCGCACATCGGGCAACATGGCCAGGGGCACATCCAACAGATCGCAGATCTCGGGGCTCCACTCTCCGGTATGAATGTTGAAGAGCAGGGTCCGCGCCGCATTGGTGGCATCGGTCGCATGCACCTTGCCGCCCGTAAGACGCCAAATCAGGAAACTGTCGATCGTGCCGAACAGCACCTCGCCCCGCTCAGCCCGCTCTCGCGCACCGGGGATGGTATCAAGCACCCATTTGACCTTGGTGCCCGAGAAATAAGGGTCTAGCAGCAAACCGGTTTGGGCGATAATGTCATCTTCGCACCCCTCGCTGCGGAACGCATCGCAGATCGACGCGGTGCGGCGATCCTGCCAGACGATGGCATTGTGCAGCGGCTTGCCAGTTTCGCGGTCCCATAAAACGGTGGTTTCGCGCTGGTTGGTGATGCCGATCCCCGCGATCTGGTCAGGACCGACACCGTGATTGGCCAAAACTTCTTGGCAGACCGCCAGCGTGGTCGACCAAATCTCTTCGGCATCATGCTCGACCCATCCGGCTTGCGGGAAATGCTGCGTGAACTCTTGCTGCGCTGTGCCCACGCGCGTCATGTCACCATCAAACAGGATCGCCCGACTGGAGGTGGTCCCCTGATCGATTGCCAGAATGTAAGTCATTGTCGCGCGCTCCCCGCTAAATTTTCGGCGAGGTTAGCCCGAGCGCGGGGAAACGTTCCAGCCCAGATTTCAAACCATTGGCACTTCGATGTTGTCAATCAGGCGCACGCCCTCCATCCAGGCCGCCGCCAACATCCGCGCGCGACGCGTAGGGGTGTCCAGAGCCTCCAACGACGTTGCACAGCGCAGATCGAAGTACTCGATGCCAGTGAACCCGGCCTGCTCAAGCCGGTCCCGGGCCTGTTTTGCCAATGGCGCAAAGGATGCGCCTTGCGCCAACGCCTGAGCCACATCTTGCATGATCGGGTTCAGCTGCGCGGCCTTGGTCAGCCCCTCATCCGACAGGCGCAGATTGCGCGAGGACATGGCAAGACCCGAAGGCTCGCGTACAGTGGGGCAGCCAATGACCTCGGTGGGGATATCCAGATCGCGGGCCATTCGGGTGACCAGCATCAGCTGCTGATAATCCTTCTGCCCGAAATAGGCCCGATCAGCAGACGTTTGTAGAAACAGTTTTGCCACCACGGTCGCGACGCCGTCAAAGTGACCGGGGCGAAACTCGCCCTCCATCACATCTGTCAAACCCGATACTGACACGTTTGTGGCAAAGCCGCTGGGATAAACCTCGTCCGGTCCCGGCACATAAATCGCGTCGATGCCCAAGGGCGCCAGTTTTTCCGCATCTTCATGCTCGGTCCGGGGATAGTTTTCCAGATCCTCGGGATTGTTGAACTGCTTTGGGTTCACAAAAATCGTGACAATAACTCGGTCGCAACCTACGCGCGCGGCCTGCGCCAGGGACAGATGCCCTGCATGCAATGCCCCCATGGTGGGCACCACACCAATGCTTTCGCCCGCGCGTTTCCAGGTGGCGGTCAGATCACGCAACTCGGCCAGAGAGCGCAGAATTGGGGCAGTCATCAGGTCTTTCCTTTAGTGGGTGCCTGGTCAGCAAACACATGTTCTGCGGCCGGAAAGCTGCGCGCGCGCACTTCGGCTGCATATTCGGCAATTGCGGCCTCGGCCCGGTCGCCCAGATCGGCATAGCGTTTGACAAACTTCGGTTTGAAGGCGGTGAAAAAGCCCAGCATGTCGTCAACCACCAGAATCTGACCGTCACAGCCTGCAGAGGCGCCGATGCCAATCGTTGGAATGGCAATCTCAGCCGTGATCTGATCCGCCAGTTTTTGTGGCACCTTTTCCAGCACCACCGAAAACGCGCCAGCATCCGCCACGGCATGTGCATCCGCCAATACTGCCTCGGCTTGGGCATCGCGGCCTTGGACCTTGTAACCGCCAAGGGTGTTGATCGACTGTGGCGTCAGCCCGATATGCGCCATCACCGGGATGCCGCGCTTGACCAGAAAGCGGATGGTCTCGGCCATCTCGACCCCGCCTTCAAGCTTTACGGCCCCGGCACCCGTCTCGGCCATCAGACGCGCAGCGTTGCGAAATGCCTGTTGTGGCCCCTCTTCATAGGAGGCAAAGGGCATGTCGATCACCATCATCGCGCTGGACAGCCCACGCGCCACGGCCTGGCCATGCATGATCATCATGTCCATCGTCACACTCAGGGTCGAGGTCAGCCCATGCAGCACCATGCCAACGCTGTCGCCCACAAGAACAAAGTCGCAATGCGCGTCCATGAATTTGGCCATCGGTGTGGTGTAAGCGGTTAAACTGACCAGCGGTTCACCCCCTTTTCGAGCACGGATATCTTCGGCATTTGGCGCTTGCTTGCGGGCAGTGGCACTCATGGTTCCCTCCTGCGGGCGTATTATGTTGCGGCGCGGCATAGCATTTCTGCACCGCACACATAAAGACCGGTTGCGCCAACATTTCCTTGATTGACCCAAGGTTTAAGGAAACAGTGTTGATTAGGCAGCCAGATTCCCGGATCGGGCACGCGACATATTGTTGGGGAGAACATAATGGGACATGCATTCAAACACACATTTCGAACGGCTTTGGCGCTAAGCGTCAGCCTGTTGGCCACTCAGGCGTTTGCCAAGTCGGACATCACCGTGGCAATGCAATTGGAGCCACCTCACCTCGACCCGACCAGCGCTGCAGCACAGGCCATCGACTCGGTTGTTTACACCAATGTGTTCGAAGGGCTGACCCGCTTCATGGGTGATGGCGCCATCGTACCGGGCCTGGCTGAAAGCTGGGAAATCTCGGATGACGGCACGGTCTATACCTTCAAATTGCATGACGGAGTGACCTTTCACGATGGCACCACAATGGATGCCGAAGACGTCAAGTTCAGCCTGGACCGGGCCCGGGCTGAAGACAGCGCCAACGCACAAAAGGCCCTGTTCGCCGGGATCACCGATGTCACGGTTGTCGACCCGCTGACCGTCAAGGTCACGCTCAAAGAGCCCAATGGCAATTTCCTGTTCAACATGGCCTGGGGCGATGCGGTCATCGTCGCGCCCGAGAGCATTGACGATATCAAAACCAACCCAATCGGCACCGGTGCCTTCAAGTTCGCGGGCTGGGTACAAGGCGACAAGATCGACCTGGAACGCAACGCCGATTACTGGGGTGATCAGCCCGCGCTGGAAAAGGCCACGTTCAAGTTCATCTCGGACCCCACCGCCGCCTTTGCGGCAGTGATGGCCGAGGATGTGGATGTCTTCAGCGGCTTCCCCGCCCCCGAAAACCTGCCACAGTTTGATGCGGATCCGCGTTTTCAGGTCCTGGTCGGTTCGACCGAAGGTGAAACCATCCTGTCGACCAACAACAAGCAACCACCGTTCGATGACGTGCGCGTTCGTCAGGCCCTGGCCCACGCCATCGACCGCCAAGCCATCATTGACGGGGCCATGTTCGGCTATGGTACGCCCATCGGCACGCATTTTGCTCCGCACCATCCTGCATATGTCGATCTGACCAGTAATTCGGCCTATGACCCGGAAAAGGCCAAGGCCCTGCTGGCCGAGGCGGGCTTTGCCGATGGCTTTGAAACCACCCTGCACCTGCCGCCGCCCTCTTATGCGCGTCGCGGGGGAGAGATCATCGCAGCACAGCTGGCTGCTGTTGGCATCAAGGCCGAGATCACCAATGTTGAATGGGCGCAGTGGCTGGAAACCGTGTTCCGCGGCAAGAATTTTGGCCTGACCATCGTCAGCCATACCGAACCGATGGACATTGGCATTTATGCCCGGCCTGAATACTATTTCCAGTACGACAACCCAGCGTTTCAAGAGCTGATGACAACGCTGAATTCGACCACCGACCCAGACGAGCGGACCAAGCTTTTGGGTCAGGCGCAGACCATGATCTCGGAAGATTACGTGAACGGCTACCTGTTCCAGTTGGCCGCTTTGAGCGTCGCCAAGGCGGGTGTTCAGGGCCTTTGGGTCAATGCTCCGACCGCGGCCAACGATCTGACCGCTGTCAGCTGGGCCGAGTGATCAACATACCACCGGGCCCGCTATTGGGCCCGGTGGGAGATCCCGTTTCTTTTTGCATGATATGAATACGTTACGTCCTTCAAAGCGATTTGTACTGCTGGTCAGTTTGCTGCTTGCAACGATCCTGCTTACACCTGTGCAAGCCTTGGCACAGGGTCTGTTTCGGTCCGACATGGACCAGGCTGTTGGAACGCCTGAGAACCCACTGCAAGTCGGGATCGGCATCCACATCGACCAGATTTCGTTCGTGGATCAGAAGTCTGAAAACTACGGGGCAGTGGTTACGATCCGTGCGCGATGGCACGATCCGGCGCTCGCCTTTGACCGCGACGAGATTGGCCGCGACGCACGCATCGTGAAGCCAGAGGCTTTTGTAGAGTATGCCTCCAGCCTGCCGACGATTGTGCCGGCCTTTGTCATCCAAAACCAGCAATCAAACCGCTGGATCCATCAATCTGTCGTCGCCATCGAGCACACCGGACAGGTCACCTATTTCGAGAAATCCTCGCTCACGCTGCAGGCACCGTATTTCAATTTCAAGAAATACCCCTTCGACCAACAGCAGTTCTTTTTCGAAATCGTCTCGGTCTTTCCGGCAGATGTCGTGCAGTACACCGCGCTCGAGGAGTTTTCGGGCCTTGGCAGTCTGCTGGGTGAAGAAGAATGGATCCTTGAGCGTCCCAACATGGTGCTGAGCACCACCACCGGCCTGTCCGGCGCCCCAAGTGCCAAGGTAGCCTTGGCGTTCGAAGGGCGACGGCACGTCATGTACTATGCCATCCGCATCTTCATGCCGATGCTGGTGCTGATCGCCTGCAGTTGGGCGCTGTTCTTTCTCGACGAATACCGCAAGCGGATCGAAATTGCTGGCGCGAACCTGCTGGTCTTTGTGGCCTTCAACTGGGTGATTTCGGATGACTTGCCCAAGCTGGGGTATCTGACCTTCCTGGATTTCATCCTGCAATGGATGTTTGTGGTCACAGGGGCGATCATCATATTCAGCGTCCTGCTCAGGCGTCTCAAAACCTCGGGCCGGGAAGAGGTCGCGCGCAAGCTCGACAATTATGCGATCAAATGGATTTATCCTTTGGGGTATGCCGCCATCGTCGGCTTTGCCATCATGAACTATCTGGTTGTGTCCTGATCCTGCGCCGATGCTACGCTATGCCCTCAAACGCCTGTTGTCGCTGATCCTCAGTCTTGCGGTCGCCTCGTTGATGATCTTTGCGGTGATCGAAGTGGCCCCGGGTGACCCAGCGTCCTTCATGCTGGGTGTGAATGCACAACCCGACACGCTGGCCGCCTTGCGGGCCGAGTTGGGATTGGATGTGCCCAAAACCGAGCGCTATCTGGCGTGGGTCGGCGGCATGCTGACGGGGGATTTTGGCACCTCTTACACCTATCGCACGCCGGTGTCGCAGATGATCGCGGACCGGATGTGGGTGTCATTGCCGCTGGCACTTTATGCATTGACCTTGTCCACGCTGATTGCGTTTCCGGCGGGCATCTACGCCGCCTCGCGCCGGGGCAAGCCGGGCGATATTGCGGTGATGGGGGCCACACAGTTGGGTGTCGCAGTACCGAATTTTTGGTTTGCGATGATGCTGGTGCTGATCTTTGCCATCAACCTGCGCTGGTTCAACGCGGGGGGCTTTGCCGGATGGGACAAGGGGGTCTGGGCCGCATTGCATTCTTTGACCCTGCCAGCCATCGCGCTGGCTTTGCCGCAGGCCGCCATTTTGGCGCGCGTCATGCGTTCGGCCCTGCTGGACGTTCTGGGAGAGGATTTCATGCGCACCGCCCGCGCCAAGGGCCTCAGCCGCCGACAGGCACTGTGGCGGCATGGGCTGCGCAATGCACTCATTCCCGTGCTGACGATCATCGGGCTGCAGTTTTCATTTCTGCTGGCCGGCTCGATCATCATCGAGCAGGTGTTCTATTTGCCGGGCCTGGGGCGGCTTGTGTTTCAGGCGATTTCATCCCGCGATCTGATCGTGGTGGAATCGGTGGTGATGCTGCTGGTCTTTGCCGTGATCGTGGTGAACTTTGTGGTCGATCTGGCCTATGCCGCAGTCGACCCGCGCCTAAGGAGCCGGACATGACCCATCGAGCTGACGCACTCTCTCTCAATATCGCGAGACCGCGCCGGGGGCGAGGCCGTATGGTCGCGCTGCGCCCATACAGCCTCGCCCCCGGCGCACCCTCCCGGCTCGGAGCGTTGTCATGAGCCGCAATTTGGTCCTTGGTACAGCGCTATCATCGCTCGTCGTTTTGGCCGCGGTACTGTCCTTTCTGTGGACACCATACGACCACACTGCGCTGGACATCCCCAACAAGCTGAAGCCGCCCAACGCAGCCAATTGGCTGGGCACTGATCACTTTGGCCGGGACATGGCATCCATGATCATGGTGGGCGCGCGCACGTCGATCGCGGTGGCGCTGGTTGCCGTCGGCATTGGCATGGCCGCCGGTATTCCACTGGGCCTGACCGCTGCCGCACGCAAGGGCTCTTGGCTGGATGAATTGATCATGCGCGGCAATGATCTGGTCTTTGCTTTCCCCTCGCTCGTCATCGCGATTCTGATCACCGCCATCTTTGGCGCCGGTGCCATCAACGCCATCATTGCCATCGGCATCTTCAACATCCCCGTTTTCGCTCGCATCACCCGGGGCGCCGCTTTGTCCCTTTGGGAACGCGAGTTCATCATGGCCGCGCGCGTCGCTGGAAAAGGAGCCGCGCGCATATCGGCAGAGCACATCCTGCCCAATGTGGCCAACCTGTTGATCGTGCAGGGCACCATCCAGTTCAGTCTGGGCATACTGGCCGAAGCAGGCCTCAGCTATGTCGGTCTGGGCGCACAGCCCCCCACACCCAGTTGGGGCCGCATGCTGGCAGATGCTCAAACGATGGTCAGCTTTGCGCCACATCTGGCCCTGATCCCCGGCTGCGCCATCATCCTGACGGTCTTGGGTTTGAACCTCATGGGCGACGGGCTGCGCGACTGGCTTGACCCCCGCATCCGGGTGGCACGCACATGAACCTGCTTGAAATCCGGAACCTGTCGCTCTCGATTGCGGCGCATGACATCCTCAAGGGTGTCGACCTCACACTTGGCCCAGGTGAGATCGTGGCCGTGACAGGCGAGAGCGGTTCCGGCAAGTCGATGACGGCGCTTGCGGTGATGCAGTTATTGCCCGAAGCAGCCCGGACCCAAGGGTCGATCCAGCTGGATGGCCAAGAGCTTCTGGACTTGCCCGAAGATCAGATGTGCGCCTTGCGTGGTCAATCCATCGGGATGGTGTTTCAGGAACCGATGACCGCGCTCAACCCGGTCAAGACCATCGGTGATCAGGTGATGGAAACGATCCTGATCCACAAGGCCATGCCACCGGCCCAAGCCGAAGAGCGCGCGCGCGAGGTTCTGACCCGCGTCGGCCTACCCCCTGACCGCTTCCCCCTTTCGCGGTTCCCGCATGAGCTGTCGGGCGGACAACGCCAACGCGTCGTCATCGCCATGGCCATTGCTTTGCGCCCGCGCTTGTTGATAGCAGACGAACCAACTACGGCACTTGATGTCACGACGCAGGCACAGATCCTCGACCTACTGCAGGGGCTGGTGACCGAATATGGCATGGGCATGTTGATGATCACCCATGACTTGGCCGTTGTCGCCGATCTTGCCGATCAGATCGTGGTCATGCGCCACGGCGAGGTGGTCGAAACCGGGCACACCCGGCACCTGCTGCGCCATATGCAGCACCCCTACACCAAGATGTTGTTCGAAGCCTCGGATCACCAGGTCACACTGCCCCCGGTGCCGGATTTGCAACCGCTGCTGGCCGTCGCCGATGTGGTGCGCGACTATCGCAAGCCCCGCACGCGGCTCTTTGCCAAGCCAGAGTTTCACCGCGCGGTCGATGGCGTCAGCTTCACCCTCCACTGCGGTGAACGCCTGGGTTTGGTCGGGGAATCCGGTTGCGGTAAGTCGACCCTGACACGGGCCATTCTGGGGCTGGAAGAAGTGCAGCGCGGCCATATCCTATTGGACGGCAACCCGGTGTTTTCCGGTCACACGCCCAACCGCGCGGTGCGACGCAAGATGCAGGTCGTGTTTCAGGACCCCTTCGGCAGCTTCAACCCACGCCACAAGGTGGACCGATTGATCACCGAACCGTTCTACCTGCTCGACACGCCCCCCACCGGTACCGAACGCAGCGACCGGATTGCCGAGATGCTGACCGCCGTTGGCCTGTCCCCCGATGACGCGGGCAAATACATCCACGAGTTTTCCGGCGGCCAGCGACAACGCATCGCCATCGCACGCGCTTTGATCATCCGGCCAGAGCTGATCCTGTTTGACGAGGCGGTCTCGGCTTTGGATGTTTCGGTCCGGGCGCAAATCCTCGATCTGTTGGCTGAACTTTGCGAAGCCTATGATTTGACCTACTTGTTCATCAGCCACGACCTGAACGTGGTGCGCACGATCACGGACCGGGTGATGGTCATGCAAGCAGGCAAGATTGTTGAACAGGGCGATACCGAGCAGGTGTTCTCGGACCCACAGCACCCCTATACCGAGGCGCTTTTGGCTGCCGCCCCGCGCTTGCCCAAGATCACACAAGGGGTTGCATGATTGCGCAACTCGCGCCCTACTCGCGCACGACATATTTCAAAACAATTGGAGCCCGCCATGACCACCGATCTCTGGTTTGATCCGACACTGTGCCTGATTGGTGGCGTATGGCGCCCGGCCACCTCGGGGCGGACTTTGCCATTGGTGAACCCCTCGGACGGGTCCGAGATCTGCCAGATCGCACGGGGCGAGACCGCAGATATCGATGCAGCCGTTGAGGCGGCACAGGCGGCATTGGACGGTGAATGGGGGCGAATGCCTGCATTTGAGCGCGGTCGTCTTCTGACCCGGCTGGGACAATTGGTTCTTGAAAAGGTCGACGAATTGGCCGCCATCGAGGCCGCCGATGTCGGAAAACCGCTGACCCAAGCCCGTGCCGATGCCGTTGCGCTTGCGCGGTATTGCGAGTTTTACGGCGGGGCGGCAGACAAAATCCATGGCGAGACGATCCCTTATCTTGATGGCTATACCGTCTATTCCTTGCGTGAACCGCATGGTGTGACAGGCCATATCGTGCCGTGGAACTACCCAATGCAGATCATCGGACGTTCGGTCGGGGCGGCTTTGACCATGGGCAACGCCGCTGTTCTGAAACCGGCAGAAGAGGCCTGTCTGACCGCACTGGCCTTTGCCGATCTGGCGGTACAGGCCGGTTTCCCCGCTGGTTCCCTGAATGTTGTGCCGGGTATCGGGGCCGAGGCCGGCGCCGCGCTTTCGGCGCATCCCGGCATCCACCACATCTCGTTCACCGGGTCGGTGGCGACGGGTGCCCTGGTGCAGCAAGCGGCGGGCAAGAACGTGGTGCCCGTGACGTTGGAGTTGGGCGGCAAATCCCCTCAGCTGGTGTTTGACGACGCCGATCTTGACGCGGCCCTGCCGTTTCTAGTCAACGCAGGCATTCAAAACGCCGGTCAGACCTGCTCTGCCTCATCCCGTATTCTGGTGCAGCGCGGCGTGTATGAGACGGTCAAATCCCGCATGGCCGAGGCCTATGGCGCGCTGACCGTTGGCCCCGCCAGCGATGACCTGCGGGTTGGTCCGCTGATCTCGAACCGGCAGAAGGAGATCGTGAATGGTTTCCTCGACAGGGGCGCTGATCTGACCATCGCGGGACAAGGTACCCTGGCCGACCATGCGCCCGACACTGGCGCCTATGTCCGTCCCACGCTGTTTGCTGATGTGCCCGCCGATCACACCCTGGCGCGAGATGAAATCTTTGGCCCCGTGCAGGTGTTGATCCCCTTTGAAACCGAAGAAGAGGCCGTGCGCATTGCCAATTCCACCGATTATGGCCTGGTCGCCAGCATCTGGTCCTGCGATGGGGCGCGCCAGATGCGGCTGGCCAAGCAGCTTCGTGCTGGGCAGGTTTTCATCAACAACTATGGTGCGGGTGGCGGTGTCGAATTGCCTTTTGGCGGCGTTGGCAAATCCGGGCATGGGCGCGAAAAAGGGTTCGAAGCACTGTATGGGTTTTCGCAACTGAAAACCGTCGCGGCCTATCATGGCTGACAACACGACCGCGCCGCTGGAAGCGACCACGCGCAAGGACAACCTGATCCTTGCGGTTGCCCTGTCGCTGCTGGCGCTGGTCCTGTTTGATGCCATGGGGTTGATCATCAAATACCTGTCGCCCCGTTATGCCGCCGCCGAACTGTCGGCTTATCGCAACTTCTTTGGCATCTTTCCGAGCGTCATCGCGCTCTGGTCTTCGCGCGCCTGGCATCAAAGCGGGCGACCGCTGAAAATGCGACAATGGAAACTTGGGCTGATGCGCGGTGTCTTCGTCACCTTTGCGCAGTTTTTGTACTATTTCTCGCTCGGCAAGCTCGCCTTTGCCACCGCGACAACCATCACCTACACCAACGCATTCTTCCTGACGGCATTGGCCGTGCCGATCTTGGGCGAAAAAGTGGGATGGGCCAGGTGGAGCGCTGTCCTGATCGGATTTTCCGGAGTGATTTGGATCATGAAGCCGGGAAGCGACAGTTTCACGGTCAACGCAATTGCCCCGGTGGGGGCCGCATTTCTGTATGCGATTGCCGGTGTCACCGCGCGCCTCTTCGATCCTGAGGTGCCCAGCCCGCTGATCAATCTATATTCCGTAGTGTCTGCCCTTGTCGGCTCTTTGGTTCTGGTCGCGGTAGTCGGCGGGTTTTCCCCCATCGAACGTGCCCAGGATTTCTTTTGGGTCATCGGTATAGGCATGTTTGGCGGTACTGCAGTGCTGTGCTTGGTCGTGTCTTACCGGATGACGGAACAAAGCAACCTCGCCCCGTTCAGCTATTTCGGAATCCCGATTGCCTTTGTCGCAGGCTGGCTCGTGTTCGACGAGGCACCGTGGGGCGATCTGTTTCCCGGTGCGCTCCTGATTGTCGTGGGCGGGCTGTTGGTGGTGTGGCGCGAGCGGCGGTTGAAGCGTTAGACCACCACCTCGATCGCCTCTTGTTTGCCGACACCGAACACGCGTTTGTAGCGTTCGATCTGATCCTTTGGTCCCATTGCCTTTTCCGGATTGTCGGACAGTTTGACCGTCGGGTTGCCGTTGGCCGACACAGCCTTGCAGACCAGTGAAAACGGCGCCAAGCCATCGTCCGGCACCAGACCGCGAAAATCATTGGTGAGCAGCGTGCCCCAACCAAACGAGACGTTGACGCGACCGGCAAATTGCTTGTGCAGCTCGGCGATCTTGTGCACGTCCAGCCCGTCCGAGAAGATCACGCGCTTGGTCTTGGGGTCTTCCCCACGCTCATTCCACCAGTTGATCGCCACTTCGGCCCCAGATGCGGGATCCCCGCTGTCGATGCGAATACCGGTCCACCCCGCCAGCCAATCGGGCGCGTGATCCAAGAAACCCTTGGTCCCATAGGTGTCGGGCAGAATAATGCGCAGATTGCCTTCGTGCTCGTCATGCCAGTCGCTCAACACGTCATAGGGCGCCTGCGCAAGCGCCGTGTCATCCTTGGCAAGGGCAGAATAGACCATTGGCAGCTCATGCGCGTTGGTGCCGATCGCCTCGACCTCACGCCGCATGGCAATCAGGCAATTCGACGTGCCGGTAAAGCTGCTGCCCAGCCCCTCCATCATGGCCTGCACACACCAGTCCTGCCACAGGAAACTGTGGCGGCGACGGGTGCCGAAATCAGCGATGCTCAAGCCCTGGATGCCTCGCAAGCGTTCGATCTTTTCCCAGACACGGGTCATGGCGCGGGCATAGAGCACCTGCAGCTCGAACCGGCGCATGTCGTTGATGACAGCCCGAGAACGCAGTTCCATCAACACCGCCAAGGCGGGGATTTCCCACAGCATGACTTCGTGCCACTTGCCCTCGAACGTCAGCTCATACTGATCGCCCTTACGCTCCAGATGGTAGGGCGGCAATTGCAGCCCCTCGAACCATTCCATGAAATCGGGGCGGAACATCTGGCGCTTGCCGTAGAAGGTATTGCCGCGCAGCCAGGTGCTTTCACCCCGGCTCAGACGAAGCGACCGGATGTGGTCCAACTGCTCGCGCAACTCTCCCTCGTCGATCAGATCGGCCAACGGGATATGGGTCGAGCGGTTGATCAGCGAAAAAGTGACATCCGTGTCCGGACGGTTGCGGAACACCGACTGGCACATCAACAGTTTGTAGAAATCAGTGTCGATCAACGAGCGGACAATCGGGTCGATTTTCCACTTGTGATTATAGACGCGTGTAGCAATGTCCACGGGCAGTCCTCGTCCTTTGACTCCAGCATGGATACGCCACGTTCACCGGCAACGCAATTTGATTACGTTGCGCCTTCGCCTCTGGCAAGTTGCGCCATCATGCAGGCCAACAGGTCGGCTCGGCGGACCGGTTTGCTGAGAAAATCATTCATTCCCGCCTGGCGACAAGCCACCTTGTCGCTGTCAAACGCATTGGCGGTCAGCGCCACGATGGCCGGTTGTTTGCACGCCATTTCACGAATTTTCTGAGTTGCCTCGATCCCGCCCATCAATGGCATCGACATATCCATGAAAATCAGATCGGGTGGATCCTCCTGAACACAGTCGATCGCCTGTTGCCCGTCATGCGCAAATATCAGTTCGACTGGCGTTTCAGCCAGAAACTTGCGCATCAACATCCGGTTGACCCGATTGTCTTCGGCCACGAGTATTCGCTTTCCGGCCAGCTGATTGAGTTCCAATGCAGGGTCGGCGTCCCTGTTGGCGTTGCCGTCTTCAACGTCTTCGCACGGGCCCACGGGCAATTCGACACAAAAGCGCGAGCCGGACCCTTCGGTGGATTCGGCCCGGACCTGCCCACCCATGATGTGAACCAGCTCTTGTGAAATCGTCAGCCCCAATCCCGTGCCCCCATAAAGGCGCGTGGTCGCGGCGTCTGCTTGCGAGAACCGCTCGAATATCTGCTGAATCTTCTCGGTCGGGATGCCGATCCCGGTATCGACCACATCAATGTGCAGCAGATATCCGTCGCCCCATCGATCCGCCGACAGCTTGACCGTGACCCCGCCCGTTTCGGTAAACTTGATTGCGTTGCCAATTAAGTTGATCAAGATCTGGCGTAACCGTCCGTCATCCGAGTGGACCTTTGTCGGCAGCGTGCCGGACACATCCAAGGTAAGCTTCAGGCCCTTGCTGTTTGCCTGCGGACGCATCAGCCTGAGCGTTTCCTCGAAACAGCGCTCAAGATCAAAGTCGACGAGGCTGAGAACCACCTTTTGGGCGTCAAGTTTCGACAAGTCCAGAATGTCGTTGATGATGGTCAGCAACGACCGGGCCGAGCTTCGGATTGTGTCGGTGTATTCTCGTTGTTCTGGCGTCAAGGGCGTATCCAGCAGCACCTCGGTCATGCCGATGACGCCGTTCATGGGGGTGCGGATCTCATGGCTCATGGTCGCAAGGAATTCGGCCTTGGCCCGCGCCCCTTCAACGGCCGCTTCGCGTGCTGCTGCCATCTCACGCGCGTGGATCTTGGCCTGGGTAATGTCCCGCTCCACAGCCACCGCAACCTCGACCCGGCCATGGTCATCCAGAACCGGGACCAGATTGGTTTCAACCCAGATTGCCCGACCGTCTTTTGTTCTGTTCAAGATCTCGCCCCGGTAGGGCTGCCCGCTCAGAATGGCATCGCGAATATCATCAACCGCCTTTGGGTCAGTGTCCGGACTGTTGAGCAGCTCGCCCGGGCTGCGACCCACCGCCTCTTCGGCTGAGTATCCGGTGATCCGACTGAATGCATCATTCACCCACAGGATTTCCCCCTTGGGACCTGAGACAATCACGCTGTCGTTTGCGTTCCGGGCAACCAACGACAGCCTTTCAGCTTCTTTCCGGCTGTTGAGCAGCTCGCGTCCTTTTTCCGTCAGTTCGAACATCGAATGCTTGTGCCGATGAAAACCGCGGACAACGAACTGCAGAAATAGCACGACCATATAGGTCAGCATGATCGCGCCGGCTGTGTTCATCACCAGGGCAGAGCTGTGTACGTCACTGGTGATTGCGTCATAGGCGAACAAAGCAAAGGCTGTGGCAGCATAGATGGTGAGCCGCGCAATTGCCGCAGGGCGGTGAAAGGGCAGAACCAACCCCGCATTGATCGCGGCGCCTGCCAGGAAGGCCGCGGAAAACAATGGGGACAGGCCCGTGACCGGCCCCAACCATGCCATGATGACGCAGACGGAAATCGTCGCAGCTTGAAAGGCCGCTGTGAGCGTGCTGACAAGGCGGATTCTGGGGAACGAAACCCCTTTGGCGATCAATCGATCCGCGTTTCGCAAATAGAGGCAATCCACCGCCTCACCAAAGAGCGCAATACATATGGCAATCGCGCCTTGCGTCGGGCTGTTCATGGTGCCCAGAACAACCCCACCGATCAACGTCATGATCTGGCGTGACGAAAAATTCGCCACCCGCCCACGCGCATAGCGCATCAGCAACCCTCTGCGGCTGAACTGTCGCTCGTACGCGGCCAAACGGCCCACGTCAGACGTGGCATTTTCAGGCATGACCGGCCCTTGGAACAATGATCACCATTGGCCCAAGCCTAACGGCCCGTCAGTTAAGAAAGTGCAACCGTTAGCTCAGATCAGCGTCACCCCCGCGTCCCGCATCGCTGCTTCGGCCGCAGCCAAGGAGCCATCCATGTCGATTGCCCGGCACTGAGTGCGATCCACCGCGACCTCAAACCCAAGGCGTGCGGCATCAACAGCCGAGAAATGCACACAGAAATCCAGCGCCAATCCTACCATGGTAAGCTGCGTGATCCCGCGTGTCCTCAGGTACCCTTCGAGCCCTGTTGGCGTGGTCTGGTCATTCTCAAAGAACGCGGAATAGCTGTCGACGCCAGAACGGAACCCCTTGCGGATGATCAGGTCTCCGGACGTGTCGAGGCCTGGGTGAAACGCGGCCCCTTCCGTTCCTTGTATACAGTGATCCGGCCACAGAACCTGCGGGCCATAGGGCATTTCGACCATATCGAACGGGGCTTTGCCAGTGTGCGAGCTGGCAAAAGACGAATGCCCCGCAGGGTGCCAATCCTGCGTCAGGATCACCGCATCGAAATCTGCCATCATGGCGTTGATGCCCGGCACGATCTGATCCCCCTCGGCCACGGCCAGCGCGCCGCCCGGGCAGAAGTCGGTTTGCACATCAATGACGATCAGCGCATTGCTCATTCGCTCTCTCCCATTCTCTTTGATCATTGGTGTAACCCGCTGACCGCGCTTTGCAAACCACGGCTCGCTTGCTCAAAACCGGAAAACATATCTGCAATTTGCAGGTTTCGACCATGGAAATAAGGCATTTGCGCCCCTTGCGCCCACGGGAACATGATTCTAAGGCCCTGATATGTACACGATTGCAGCACTCTATCACTTCACCCGATTCCCTAATCCCGCGGCCATCAAACCTGCGCTCCTTGAACTGTGCCAGGCCAATGACGTCAAAGGCACGCTCTTGCTGGCGCAAGAAGGGATCAACGGCACCATCGCAGGCCCCCGCGCAGGCATTGATGCGGTGCTGGCACATGTACGCGCCTTGCCCGGTTGTGAAGGTCTGGAATGGAAAGAAGCCTCCAGCGACCATCCACCGTTCGGCAAGATGAAGGTGCGCCTGAAGAAAGAGATCGTGACCATGGGCCAGCCGGATGTCGACCCGGTGGCGCGCGTCGGCAACTATGTCGAGCCCGAAGCCTGGAACGACCTGATCCGCTCGGACGATGTGGTGGTGATCGACACGCGCAACGACTATGAGGTCGAGATTGGCACATTCGAGGGTGCCATCGACCCAAAGACAACCAGCTTTGGTGAGTTTCCCGCGTGGTGGGAAGAAAACAAGGATCGTTTTCACAACAAACGCGTGGCGATGTTCTGTACGGGCGGAATTCGCTGCGAGAAGTCGACAAACTACCTGCTGGGTCAGGGGGTCGAGGATGTCTATCACCTCAAGGGTGGTATCCTGCGATACCTGGAAGAAATGCCCGCCGAGGACAGCACTTGGGAGGGTGAGTGCTTTGTCTTCGACAATCGCGTGTCAGTCGGTCACGGGTTGGTCGAAGGGCCGCATGCCTTGTGCCACGGCTGTCGGCGTCCGATCCTGCCCGAGGACATGAAACGCCCCGAGTACGAACATGGCGTGTCCTGCCATCGCTGCGTGCATGAAACATCCGAGGCGGACAAGAACCGGTTCCGTGAGCGGCAGAAACAGATCTTGCTGTCCCGCGAACGCGGCGAAGAGCACCTGGGCGCGGCACCGCACCCGAAGTGAACCACTCCCTGCAGAGTGTGATGGTTGACGGGGGCGCTCCCGCACCCGAGCGATCCTGACTGCGTCAGCACCGCTAACGGCCTTGGGCCGGGCGCCTCGCTTATCGCTCGGCGCGGTTCCGCTTGGGTCAGCTGTTTCGCCACAAACGCAGACCGCTGAGCGTAACGAGGCCCACGAATTCTTTCTGGCAAACGGGAGCGATGTCCCGCAAGGAGCATCAACGACGGGCAGGAGTGCCCCCTGCGATCGGACAAATGATCTTCGACAATTCTGGCGTTCTCTCAGCCGGACAAAACCGTTATGTTTCAGTACGAAAGTCGCGTTACACGGCGGGGTGCACAATGACTGAACCAGAAATGAACCTGGAATGGTGGCGGTCAACCTTGGTTGGATCCGCAGGGTTGGTGGTTGTCAGTTCAGCTGCCTTCTATGCGCTGTCCCATCTGCACGAAGATACCGCGGGCAACACCATTGGCACCTGGGCCACAATCGGGCTCACCGTCTGGATGATCTCGCAGATCTGGATCTACGCCACGCGGATCAAGTCCCCGCACCATCAGCTGTTGCTGATGGGGGTGTCTTTCATCCAGGTGGTGCCATTTCTGTTTGCCGCCGTCTATGGCTCGTTCGGGTACTATGACCTCTGCGTCGTGGGCGCAAAGAACGCGGCCGATGTGCTCTACTTCTCGTACGTTACCTTCACGACCGTCGGCTTCGGAGATCTGCATCCATCGGGCATTTGCCGGGGCGTCGCCGTGGCAGAGGCGGTGACAGGCTATATTCTGCTGGGCCTGTTTGTCTCTGCCGCCGTGGGGATTTATTCCCACCGGGCACAACGCCGTTTCAACCAGGACTGACCCGCACCAGGTGGTTGTCCCACGCCACAGGCTGCTGGTTCAGAACCTTGGGAGTAGACGTTGCTGCCCAAAACGCACCTGTTCCGGTCGACGCCCGCAAGGCCCCACCAGACACACCCAAACCGCAAACATCCGGCATTTCCACCTGTCCAACTACAGCCCCCGTTGCAACATCCGCCAGTTGCACCAGGCCACCGCGCGGCGACGACACGGCGATCCGCGTTCCCTCTTGGTGAAATGCAACGCTGCCGCCATATCCATCCATCGACCGCGCCTGCGTTTGCGTGGCGCTCAAAAGCCGGAGCGCCTCACCACGACGGTGCAAGCCTATGACCGAGGGGCTGTCAGCCGTGCTGCCCTGCCATTGGGTGGCATAGCCCACCAAGCCGTCTGCGCGCACATCCAAGTGGCGGATCGAATTCATGTGCATTTCTGGCGCCAATTCCGCTTGCTCCAGCACATCCCCCTCGACCGACAGATAGGTAAGGTTCGGCTGCATGAACGGCAGGTTCAACTTGGCGCGGCCGCTGTCGGGATGCGTTTCGATACCACCGTTGGCAACGACCAACGTCACCCCATCCGGCATGAGACGGATGTCATGAGGCCCTATCCCACCAGAGGAAAACTCACCCAGCCTTTGATACGTTCGCGCATCCCAAACACCAACGAGACCCTGGGCAGCGTCGTAGTCATTCTCGGTGGTGAACAGCAGCGCGCCATCCGAAGAAAAGGCGCCATGTCCATAGAAATGCCGCCCCTCTGGCGCATCAAGCTCGGCCAGAACCTCGCCGGTCTCGCAGTTTAGGACGATGCCAAAGCGCCCTGGCCTGCGGGCAAAGGCCACTGCTTCGGCCCGCACGGGGTGCGCAGCTGCTGCATGGCCCCGCGCAGGGAGGGGGATCTGAAACACCGGCGCCCCCTGCCCGGTCAGCCCAAACAGATGAAATGAGCCGTCGGAAGACCGCGCCGCGGACAGAAACTCGGGCGCGCCAACTCTGGCCCAACCCGCAAGCGGGGAAAGGCTGCTGGCCGCCAGACCTGCCAGAAATCCGCGCCGTGTCGCCACCTTAGTCTCCGTCCAAGGAGTTGAACCCGGCAGACACGCCCAAAGCAGGCCCCAGCAATTGGGTCACTTCGGTTCGAATGTCGTTGATCGCTTGCTGCAACGCCTCGACCCTGAACCGCCCCGCAGGTGTCGCGACACCCGAGAAATCGGGATCATCCAACGCGGCAGCCTTGGTCAGCGCCACCTCGAATTTGGCATCCAAGGTTTGGGCCAGCTCAGCATCCGCCACGGCCAGCAATGCGGTCAACGAACGCAGGTGCTCCAACGACACCTGCACATGTCGCAGGGATCGACCGGATCGCCACGCTTCGGCCCGTTTGGGGCGGGGTTTGTCGAATGTGCCCAAGGGGCGGCCCAAGCGTAGGTCGGCATTGATCTGCAATCCCGTATCCAGCGCCTTGTAGAACTCTTGCAGCACCTCTGCCTGCGTTTGATACACACCACCCTTGTGCGGGGATTGCATCAAGTCGGCATAGCGCGTTTGCCAGTCTTGATTTATGGCCCGACTGGTGTCTGCAATGTCTCGTGAGATGGCCTGAACCAATGCGCAGTGATAACTTGCGTCAACCAGCACGCTTAGCCGATCATCGTAGAGCAGATACTCCAGCGCGTAGAATCCGCGCCCTGCGATTGACACCGACTGAAACCCCTCTGGGTCATTCACAACCGGATCCTGATCCGCGATCAATCCGCTCAACGTTTTGGGCGTGCTGCTGCGGCTGTCAGGCCAGAATGCAAGGGCAAAGCCGCGGTTGTCGGTCTCGGTCGGACCAAAGCGCAAGTGACTGACCCCGGTCCAAGCGTCAAAGGCCGTCGCATAGGCCGCACGCAGAGGCTCGGACGACGCCGCGCAATCTTGCTGTGCCGCTTCGGACAGTGCCGCGCTGGATACCGCCAGTTCATCAAAGCCGGACAAAACGTGGCCGTCCAGGATCGTGCCTGTTTGATTTGCCAGAACCGGAATGGGAAGAGCAATGGCGAGCGACAGGGCAAGGGTGCGAAACATCAAAGGCTCTCCAGAAATCGAATAAGGGCGTCGCGGTCGGGCTTGGGCATGGCAACCACGGCATCACGTTGGGCTTGGGCTTCACCGCCGTGCCATAGAACAGCCTCTAGCAGCGACCGCGCGCGCCCGTCGTGCAGGAATTGCGTGTGACCGCTGACTTGTTCGGTCAGGCCAATCCCCCAGAGCGGGGCCGTGCGCCATTCCGAACCGGTCGCCCGCGCCTCGGGCCGGTTGTCGGCCAATCCGGGGCCCATGTCATGCAGCAACAGGTCGGAATAGGGCCAGATCAGTTGAAAGCTTTGTTCCGGCTGATCCGTCAAACGGTGGGTCACGAATTTCGGCGTGTGGCAAGCGATGCAACCGGTGTCATAGAACACCTTTTTGCCACGCAGCACCTGTGGATCGCCCTCGTCCCGACGCTCGGGCACGGCCAGGTTGCGGCTGTAACGGGTCACCAGATTCATCGCGTCCAGGTCGATCTCGTACCCGCGCACATCGTTGCCCCCATGGGGCGCGGCGCGGCAGGCGGCCTGCACCTTGGTACATTCGCCCCACGGATCAGGAAACAAGGGCGTTGAAATGCCGATGTCGCCGGAAAACGCGGCCGAGGATTGTTCGTTGACCGTGGGCGAGCCCGCTTTGAGCCCAAAGCGCCCCAGCATCGGTTGATCGAACTCGGTCGACCACACGACATTGGCTCGCCCCGAGATGCCGTCGCCGTCTGCGTCAGCCTCGTCGGCACCGGCCAGAATGTCCCTTGCCGGGATCGCTTCAAGCAAGCCCAACCCAATCATCTGCGGCGCGATACGGGGGCTGAGCATCGAATCCGGGTGCAACGAACCATAGCCGAGGTTGGTGGCTGCGTAGTCCGGTTTGCGTAAAGTGATGACTTCACCACCCGACAACTCAACCGGAATCTCGGTGTAGCGTACCTGCAATTTGTATTCCGCCGGGTGGCCGGGCAGCGAGAAATCCTGCAACTGCTGCCCATAGGTTGGGTCAGGTTGGGTCGCGATGTAATCCGCAATCCCGTCGGGCGTCGCGCCACCGGGGATCGAGATCCGCAAGAACATCGACACGACCTTGTCATCCGACCCGTTGGGCGGATGCCCGCGCCCGTCCTTGACGTGACACCGCTGGCACGAGCGGGCGTTGTAAAGCGGCCCCAACCCATCGGATGCCAGCGTTGATGACGGCGACGAGACCCAAAGCTTTTTGAACAGGCCGTTGCCCAGCCGAAAGTCCAACTCGCGTTCGAATTCCATGTTGCCAGAGGGCTGCGAAAACGCGTCCGCACCCGCCCGCGCAGGCACCGAAGCCGCGCCACCAGGGCGCGCCTCGAACCTCTCCGCCGCGGTGAAATCTCGCACGGGCGTAGTCACCGCTTGAATGCGGCGAACCTCATCTTCTGTGCGTGGAAGGGTGTTGAGATGTGGATCGGACTGGATATCGGCCAATCCAGGGGTCGCCGCCAGAACGGCAACCCCAATGAGCGATTTACTCGCCTTCGTCCATTTTCGCTGCGTTGAGCATGGCATAGTTTTCGGCGCCAATTCGATCATAGAGGTCCAGCTGGGTTTCAAGGAAATCAATATGGCTCTCTTCATCCTTGAGCAAACCTTCGAACAGCGACATCGAGACATAGTCACCTGCTTCACGACAATAGTCGCGGGCCTCGGCATACAGAGCACGGGCGTCGATCTCAGCGGCCAGATCGCACTCCAAAGTTTCTCGCGGGTTCTGTCCAATGCGCAGCGGGTCGAGTTTTTGAAGATTTGGGTGACCTTCAAGGAAAATGATCCGCTCGATCAGGCTGTCCGCGTGCTCCATCTCTTCGATGGATTCCTCGCGGCTCTTCTTGGCCATATGGGCCAAGCCCCAGTCTTCTTGCAGACGATAGTGCAGCCAATATTGGCTGACCGCCGTCAGCTCATGTCGCAGGGATTTATTGAGATACTCGATAACCTTTGCGTCGCCCTTCATAACCACTCTCCTGTGTTGTTGCGACGCGCAACCGCCGCAATTGCATTGGTACTTCTAGGTTATCATTCGACCTCATCGTGTCGAGAAACAATGGCATGCACCCGCCACAATCCGCCGCTTTTCCAAGAGCGTGGTAGATCTTGCCGGGTGTGATGATTGCTTCGGGATCCGACGCACGCATCCAGTCGATGGCGGCTCGGATCTCGTGGTCCGAAATGTTGGTGCAGTGACAGACGATCATTGTGTTCGGTCCGAGGAGAAGCGTTCTTTTCCAAGTTTAATAGTCGGGTATTATTGATCTAACCAGCCAGAAATTCTTCACTCGGCGGATTTCCGCAGTAAAACACTCAGGTACAAAGAAATTTTTTCGTCCTCTCCCGTCGGCCTGGGAAAGAATGGCCGGTTCCGCGCATCAATCTGAACTGTGAGAGGGAATCGGCAAGGACGTCAGCAAAGAAAAACGGCGCCCCAAGGCGCCGTTTTTCAGGTTCATTTCAAAGCTGAAATTAGTGGAAAACCGCGTCCGGGTTGTCCAGCGAGTCCGAGCCTTCGAAGTCGATGTTGTCGATCTTCAGGGTTGCAGTAATGCGCTGGATGCTGCGGGTCTGGTCAACCAGGCCGTTGACGCCGCCCATCACCAGAGCCTCGCCCGCTGCGTTGCCGCGTTCCAGCATCTGATCATAGGCAAAGCCGCTTTCCGCCGCCGTTTTGATCCGACCCAGGGCCATCATGGTCGTGGCCAGTTTGACGCGCATTTCGGCGTCCAAATCGGCGTCTGCCGCAGCAACTAGATCCGCCAAGGCGGGGCCCGAGACCAACTCGCCGTTCACGCGGACGTATTCGCCAAGGTATACGTTCTGGACACCAAGACCATCGTAGTAGTGGCTGTTGTGGGTGTTGTCCGAGAAGCAATCATGCTCTTCTTCGGGATCGTTCAGCATCAGGCCAAGACGCATCCGCTCGCCGGCCTGCTCACCGTAGGACAAGCTGCCCATGCCGGTCACGATGGTCACGATGCCCGCGTTCTCATCTTCCAGAACCGCATTGCGCGCATCGCCGCCGTCAGCCCACTGCGCGGTCATCCACTCCAGATCGCTGACCAGCAGGTCGGTCGCCGCCTTGAGGTATTCACCACGACGATCACAGTTGCCGCCAGTGCAATCATCGCCCTTGGCGAAATCGGTCCAGGGACGATTGCCCGCGCCAGTGCCGTGGCCATTCAGGTCCTGACCCCAAAGCAGGAATTCGATGGCGTGATAGCCGGTCGCCACGTTCGCCTCGATCCCGTCTGCTTCATGCAGGGTCTCGGCCAGCAGTTCCGGCGTGATCTTGGCCGCATCAACAGTTTCGCCCGACAGCGTGAACGACGGGTTCGCCACGATGTTCAGCGCCGCATATTCGTTTTCATCCGAGGGACCACCATAGCTGGCATCGACATAGTCAATCAGGCCTTCATCCAGCGGCCAAGCGTTCACCTTGCCTTCCCATTCGTCAACAATCGCGTTTCCAAAGCGGTATACTTCGGTCTGTTGGTAAGGCACGCGCGACGCCAGCCACGCGTCTTTGGCGTCCTGCAGAGCCTCGGCAGATGGGTTCGCGATCAGTGCGTCGACGGCGGCCTGCAACCGCTGCGCCGTGATCAGGCTGTCCTGATACTTGGCTTCGGCGATGTTGGCGTAGTTGGTCAATACATCGGCTTTGTCAGCGGCCAGGGCAGCGGTGCCCATGGACAGGCTAAGGGCAGTGGCCGCGAGGAAAATGGATTTCATCGGATTGGGTCCTTGGTTGAATTGAAACCTGCCGCCCAATGCATTCTCCTGGGTCGGCTAGATGGTCGCCAATTAACTGACAAAATCACTCAGTTAAGTCAATCCTGAGCTTTTTTATCAGCAAAGACACGCCGCCGCTTTCCGCCACGGCAGGATTTACAGGCTGCCCCGTTGTCGGGTTCCCTACCTCCATGGGGAGAGTTCTAATTGTTGTCGCTGGCCTGTGTGTTGGCGCCATTTTCGGAGGCGTCAGCGCCTTGATGGGTGCTGGATTGTTGCCGGGTCCAATTTCGCGCGCAAAGCCTGTTCAGATCGACGGATGGGAAAGCGATTGGACCATTGGGTCCGAGGCATCGGGACCATATCTGCGCGCATGGGTCGCACGGTTTGGCTTGCTGGCACTACGGAAATCTGAGGCCGTGTATTTCATTGCCGACACAGACAGCGATGGCGAACCGTTGTCAGATGCCTGCACATACCGGGTCAGCGGCGGTAAGATACCAGGGTTCTGGTGGTCAGTGACGCTCTATGATGCCGACGGATATCTGCCAACAAACCAAGGCAGAAACCTGTCGTTTGATGCAACTGATGTAGCCGATGGCGAAAGCTGGAGCTTTGACGTCGCCCCGACCAAACCCTCTGATCCCGAGCAAGACTGGATCTCGAGCGAGAATGCCGGAGTATTCGACCTTACTCTGAGAATCTATGAACCAGACCCTGATTTTCTGGAGGCGCCGACCGAGCGTTTGACGCCGCCCATTGTGCAACGCCTGACCTGCAGGGGGGACGCGTGATGTCCGGCCGCGTTCTGTTCCTGATCACAACGCTTGCGAGCGCTGCGGCAGTACATCTGTTTGTGTTGTTCAACATCCCGACATTTGTCATGGACAGAGCCATCGACTTGCTGAAAGGCGAAGACAACGCCTTTAACCAGTGGCTGCCGTCCGCGCCCATCACGCCTGAAAACCAGCCCGTTGTGCGCGCCTCTCCCGATCTGGCCTACACCGTTTGCCTGCTGGACCTGTCAGGTGGTCCGGTCAAAGTGACCGCCGCGACCTGGCCCGGCTATGGGTCACTTTCGATCTTTGACCACCACACCCGCAATGTGCACGCGTCCTCGCTGCGCGGCGACGGTGCCCTGAGCGGCGTTATCGTCGCAACCCAGGGCCAACAAACGCCCCCGAACACCGACATGCCTGTCGTCCGCTTGAGCGATGAGACGGGCGTTGCCTTGATCCGCAGGCTGGCCCCGGACGCAGACAGCCGTGCGCAATCTGATGCGCTCAACCCACTGGGAGGCTGCAGCCCCCTAACCTGATGACAGGACCGCAACCATGAAAGCTTTTCTTGCAGGCGCAGCCACGGCCACAGCGACGATCGCAATCGTGACCGGAATTGGCGGGTACATCTGGCTTACCGCCGACGACGGCGGGTCAGACGCCGCAACGGAAACCACCTTTGCCGCCGTCTCACGATCCGACGCGCTGCCAGACGTCAAAGCGCACAACAAGATCTTTGAAAAGCGCATTGAAGAGCCAATTCCCGGGGTTCACGTGGCCATCGGCTATGGTCTGGCCAACGTCGTTGTCATCGACGCGCCTGAGGGATTGATCCTGGTCGATACCCTGGAGTCGATCCGCGCGGCCGAGGGGTTGCTCCCCTGGCTGAACAGCATGCGCGAAACGACCGGAAAGCCGGTGACAGATGTGATCTATACCCACAACCACGCCGACCATGTGTTTGGCGCAGGCGTTCTGCTCGACGGCCAAGACCACGTCCCCCGCATCTGGGCCCAAGCCGAGACCGAGGCGCGGGTGAACGAGGTTGTGGGCATCCTTTCCCCCATCACCTTCAAACGCGCCATGCGGATGTTTGGCACGTACCTGCCCGACGAGAATTTCGAAAACAACGGAATTGGTCCGCGACTGCTCAGCAACCATTCAGACGGTTTTGACTTTATCCCGCCGACAGATGTGATCGACGACTATGCCGAGGTCACGATGGCCGGGGAAAGCCTGATCCTGATGCATGCACCCGGTGAAACCGGTGATCAACTTGCCATCTACCTGCCGGATCGGTCTCTGCTCCTTCCCGCGGACAACTACTACCATGCCTTTCCAAACCTCTACACGGTGCGCGGAACACCCTATCGCGATCCGCGAAAATGGGCCGATAGCTTGGATATGATGTCCCGGCTAGGCGCAGAGACGATGATCCCACACCACTCGCAACCGGTGCTGGGGGGCGATGAAATCCACAAGCGTCTGACCGATTACCGGGATGCGATCCAGTTCGTTTATGACGAGACGATCCGGATGATCAACGCGGGCCTCACCCCGGATGAGATTGCGGAACAGATCAAATTGCCGCCGCATCTGGCGAACGCGCCCTACCTCAAGGAGCTCTATGGACGAGTCGATTTTGCGGCCAAGGCCGTATTCTCCGGCACCTTGGGTTGGTTCTCGGGCGATCCGGCCGACTTGCGCCCGCCTACGCCAGATCAGCAGGCGCAACTGATGGCCGATCTGGCGGGTGGCCCCGACGCCTTGTTCGCGGCAGGAGAGGCGTCGCTTGCCAATGGTGACGCTGGATGGGCATTGATCCTGGGCAGCCAATTGCAACGCCTTGGCGACGGCCGAGCCGCCGCGTTGCGCGCAGCGGCCATGCGGGAATTGGCAGCCCGAGAAACAGCATCCTCGGTGCGTAACTATTTCCTGACAAGCGCGGCCGAAGCCGATGGGTTTGTCCTACCGCTTGCCTCTATCTCCGCCTCACCAGACCGAATGTTGAACGGCATTCCGATTGATCGCTTTCTGGGCATCCTGACCACAAATGTCGACGCGCCAGCTGTCGTGGACAAAAGCCTGTCCTACGGGTTCGAATTCACCGACGCGCAGAACTATACCATCCGCATCAATCGCGGCGTGGCCTATCTGGAGGATGGGCTGGCCGACGACAATGTGGGACGGTTGACCACCACAACGGATGTGTTCCGTGCCATAGCCGTCCAGCGCCGCAACCCGGCCAAGGTGCTTGTTGCAGGTGACATGCAAGTCACCGGCAGCATCGCAGGGCTGACGACGTTCCTGGGCTATTTCAACCCACCGCTGCAAGAGAACTGACGTTACAGGTTGCTGTCGATCCAGCGCGACATCATCATCCGGTCGCGAAAGCACTCGCGCGGAACCTCGCGCCGTTTCTTGCGCGCAATCCGTTCGGCAAAGGCGACCTGCTTGGACGACGGGTAGTTGTCGAACCGCGATGGCGCCCGACGCGGGCGATGTGCGTCGATCCAGGCCGACATGGCGCGGCGGTCTGCGCGCGCCTCGGGCGGCAGATCGACCGAGGATTTTTCTGCAATTGCAAGGGCATACTGCAGCTGTTTCTGCGTCACCGGCAGAATGTGATAGTCGTTGCTGGGGCTCTCCAGCGATGTGGCCTTAGGCAGGTGGGCCATGATCATGATCCTCCGCTCCAGATGGAACAAATATAGAACATTCATGGAACTTTTTCAAGGTATGCGCCGCTCAAGGCGCGTTGAGCGCCGTTTATGAAGCAGCCTGTCCCGTCGTCATGCGACCATAAGTCGGGCGTAACCGACCTGCGTTTTTCACGCTTACTCAGAATCAAGGAATCACGGCATGAAATTTCAACCCACGGCCAGTCACTTCATCAATGGTGAGTACGTCGAGGACACTGCCGGCGAACAAATTGACGTGATCTATCCAGCCACAGGTGAGGTGATTGCAAAGTTGCATTCAGCCACCCCCGCCATCATCGATCAGGCATTGAACGCTGCCAAAGCCGCACAGGCCGAATGGGCCGCTATGTCGGGAACCGAACGCGGCCGCGTCCTGCGCCGCGCTGCCGACATCATGCGCGAGCGCAACCGCGAGCTGTCGATCCTGGAAACACATGACACCGGCAAGCCGTTGCAGGAAACCCTGGTGGCTGATGCCACCAGCGGCGCGGATGCGCTGGAATACTTCGGCGGATTGGCTGCATCGCTGACGGGTGAGCACATCCCGTTGGGTGGCGGCGATTTTGTCTACACCATCCGCGAAGCCTTGGGCGTCTGCGTCGGCATCGGTGCATGGAACTATCCCACGCAGATCGCCTGCTGGAAAGGCGCCCCGGCGCTGACTTGCGGCAATACGATGGTGTTCAAACCGTCCGAGACCACGCCCCTGTCGGCGCTCAAAGTCGCCGAGATCCTGATCGAGGCGGGCGCACCCAAGGGCGTCTACAACGTCGTTCAAGGCTACGGCAACGTCGGCGCCTCGCTGATCACCGACGACCGCGTTGCCAAGGTCTCGCTCACCGGTTCGGTGCCCACCGGGCGTAAAGTCTACGCTGCCGCAGCAGATGGCATGAAACACGTGACGATGGAGTTGGGCGGCAAATCCCCGATGATCGTGTTCGATGACGCCGACATTGAAAACGCCGTGTCCGGCGCGATCCTGGGCAACTTCTATTCCTCGGGTCAGGTCTGCTCGAACGGCACGCGTGTGTTTGTGCAAAAGGGCATCAAAGAGGTCTTCCTGAACCGCCTGTCCGAACGCCTTGCCACCGCCAAGATCGGTGATCCGCTGGACGAGGATGTGAACTTTGGCCCTATGGTCAGCGAAAACCAGATGAACATCGCGCTTGGCTACATCGAAAAGGGCAAGGCCGAGGGCGCGCGGCTGGTCTATGGCGGTGAACGGATTGACGGCGATGGCTTCTATATGCAGCCCACTGTTTTTGCCGATGTCACCGATGACATGACCATCGCACGCGAAGAGATCTTTGGTCCGGTCATGTCCGTCCTGGACTTCGACACCGAAGAAGAGGTCCTGACCCGCGCCAATGACACCGAGTTCGGTCTGGCCGCTGGCGTGTTCACCAACGACCTGACCCGCGCGCACCGCATCGTGGCCGGGTTCGAGGCGGGCACCTGTTATATCAACACCTACAACCTTGCCCCGGTCGAAGCACCCTTTGGCGGTTCCAAGATGTCGGGCGTAGGTCGTGAGAATTCAAAACTGGCAATCAACCACTTCAGCGAGATGAAAACGGTCTATGTCTCGATGAACGACGTCGAAGCACCCTACTGACCAAAAGGCCTGGCAGACCTCTGCCGGGCCTTTCCACCTCCACCGACTGGGTATCGGGGCGAGCTGTGCTAGGTTTTGGACAAGCCCATTTTTCAGCTCAATCCATTCGGAGGTCCCATGCCACAATATCCTAGAACCTTTTCCCACATCGGCCTGTCCGTCCCGGACGTAGACGCCGCAGTCGAGTTTTATTCCAAGGTCATGGGCTTTTATGTGATCATGCCCCCCACCGACGTCACCGAAGACGACAGTGACATCGGTGTCATGTGCACGGATGTGTTCGGGCCAGAGTGGCGCAAGCTGCGCATCGCTCACATGGCGACCGGCGACCGCGTGGGCATCGAGCTGTTCGAGTTTGACGGGAACTATGCCCCCGACAACAACATGGACTTTCGCCGCAACGGCACCTTTCACTTTTGCATCCAGGACCCCGATGTCGAAGGATTGGTTGAAAAAATCGTAGCGGCGGGTGGAAAGCAGCGAATGCCGATCCGCTACTACTATCCCGGCGAGAAACCTTACCGGATGGTCTATGTCGAGGACCCGTTCGGGATCGTGTTCGAGCTTTACAGCCACTCCTACGAGCTGACTTATTCGTCTGGCGCGTACAGTTCGTGAGGCTAGGTCAGCCATCCATCATTATTTGATGGATGGACGCACACGATATTCAATATCAAATCGCACCGTCAGGCCTAGAAAGTTTTGCGTGTCATTGCATAACTCTGACCGTAGCTTGCGCTCGACCATCTGCGCCAAACTGACGGAGCCCTCATGAAACATATCACCCCCGAGTTGCTGGCCGATATCCGCGGCCGGTTTGCCCAGATCGACCATTGCCCGCAGCAGGGCGAGCGTATCTTCTTTGAAAACGCAGGCGGCGCACTGACGTTGAATTCGGTGGTGGATACATCGCAGGCCTACGCCGCGATCCCCGACAACCAGGGCCGCGACAACCCGGGCAGCCATGAGTTGGTCCGCGTGATCACCAAGGCTAAGGAAGACATGGCCATCTTCATGAACGCGCCGGGGGGCCAATTCTTTGTCGGCGAAAGCGGCACCGAGTTGCTGTTCCGACTGATCATGAACGCCTGTCTTGGCACCGGTGCAGGTCAGGTTCTGGGCACCACGCTGGAACACCCCGCCACCCGCAGCGCCTGTGACCGTTGGGCTCGGATCGCCGGGCAGACCCATGTTCTGGTCGAACATGACGACGAGACCGGCACCGTCACGGCCGAAGGATATGCGGCCAAGGTAACCCCAGACACCAAGGTCGCCACAATCGTCCACACCTCTCCCGTGACCGGCATGGGCGTCGATGTCGAGGCCGTCGTCAAAGCCATCCGCGCCGTGGCGCCCGAGTGTTTCATCATTGTCGACGGCATCCAGCACGCAGCCCACGGTCGGATCGACCTGACCGCCTATGACGTCGATGGCTATGTGATCTCACCCTACAAGGTGTTCTCGCGCCACGGTTATGGCGTCGCCTGGATCTCGGACCGGTTGACCCATCTGCCACACAACTCGCTGATCGACGGACCGGAAGACAACTGGGAAATGGGCACCCGCGATACCGGCTCTTATGCCACCATGTCCGATGTGGTGTCATATTTCGAATGGCTGGGCGAGCAGGTGAGCGACGAAACGGATCGCCGCGCCAAATTCGTCGCGGCCGGAGAGGCGATCCATGCGCAGGAAAAGGCGCTCACCGATGCGATGATCCATGGCACCGGCAATCTGGCGGGCCTCAAGGACATGGAAAAGGTGCAGATCATCGGTGGCGTTGACAACCCTGCACGCGAGGGGCTGGTATCCCTGACCGTCAAAGGCGTACCCTCAGTCGATGTGGTCAAGATGCTCAACGAACAGGGCATCCGCACCCACCTGCGCAAGGCGGATCATTACTCGGGCAACATCCTGACGCCTCTGGGCCTCGATGGCTGTATCCGCGTGTCGATGTGCCACTACAACTCGGAACACGAAGTGGCACAATTCCTGGCCGCGATGAAAACCATCGCCGCCTGACACACCCTTTCTTCTTGTTCCAAATACGGCAGGGGAGTCGCTCAGCGACGGGGGCAGAGCCCCCTCCCTGCCGACCGGTTTTGGAGACCTCGCGTCTTTGTAGCAACCGGGTGAGTTTTAGCCTGTTCCAGCCCCCGGGTTCCAAAATCCCGATGATCTGTCATGGATCGCCCAAGGCACACAATGGGCTTTACGAGGGGCAGAGGAATTCTACCTGTTTGCTAGGCGAAATCAGGTAGGTTCACCATGCTGCACGACAAAAAGACAGATACAGACGCCGAACGGCGAAAGGTACTCCTGCGGCGGTTGGTGTCTGAACTCAGCAAGGACAATCCGGATCTTTACTACCAGTCAACAAGCCAGATTTCTCGGCTGTTGAAAGACCATATTTCGGCCGGAAAGTCGCTGAACGGAGAAGATCGCAAACTGATGGAACCGTTGAGTTGCCGAGACCTCGAAGTGCTCCTTAGCCTGCACTGACTACAGAAGCCTTGCATTTGGGGTTTGCCACCGCCCCTCTATTAACAGCTCATCCTGCCGGGATCAAAGCACGCCCACCTCCTGAAGGTGTCCTGAGGTCTGGCGCGTGGGGCGCTCAATGGCGCCAGGAGTTAGCCCCCCCTTGGCGTTCACTTATCCAAAACCGACACTACCCGACATTTGCAGACCAATCGCACAACGAAATCCGTGGCTCGCCCCCCAATTTTTTGACGGGTGTTGGGCCGCAGTCCCGGCTAGCGTCTCCCGCAGCGTATCGAGGGAGAATCCACGCCATGAAAACCCACGCCCAGGCCGTTGTTATCGGGGGCGGCCTTGCCGGTTGTTCCATCCTCTATCACTTGGCCAAGCTCGGCTGGACGGATTCGATCCTGCTGGAACGGGACGAGCTGACGTCCGGCTCCACTTGGCACGCGGCCGCCAACATCCACGGGCTGCACGACAACAACAACATCACCCGCATCCAGCACTATACGATGAACCTGTATAAAGAGCTGGAGCAGGAAACTGGTCAGGGCTGTGGCGTGTTCCAGCCCGGCTCGCTGTATCTGGCGCAGACCGAGGAACGCGAACACCAACTGCGCCTGCAAGAGGCCAAGGCGCGGTTCTATGGCCTGAACTTTCACGAGATCAGCCGCGAACAGGCCAAGGAACTGCACCCGCTGGCGCAATTCGATGACATCCGCTGCATCATGTATGAACCCGATGGTGGCAACGTCGACCCCTCGGGCGTGACCCATGCCTATGCCGCTGGTGCGCGCAAGATGGGGGCCACCATCGAACGCTTCTGCCCCGTGCTCGGCACCGAGCAGCAAGACGACGGGTCGTGGATCGTGCGCACCGAGAAGGGCGACATTCACACCCAGTGGGTGGTCAACGCCGCCGGTCTCTGGGGCCGCGAAGTGGCTGCGCTGGCTGGGCTTGAGATGCCGCTGCAGCCCACCGAGCACCAGTATTTCGTGACCGAAACCATTGACGAGGTCGCCAACCTGGGTCGCCGCCTGCCGTCGATTGCGGACCGCGATGGCGAGTATTATTTCCGTCAGGAAGGTAACGGGCTGCTGATCGGGGCCTATGAAAAGGATATGAAATTCTGGGCCGAAAGCGGCACGCCGCTGGACTTTGCCCATGACCTGTTCCCCGACGATCTGGACCGGATCATGGAAAACGTCATCCGCGCCACCGAACGTGTGCCGGTTGCGGCCACCGCCGGTGTGAAACGGGTGATCAACGGCCCGATGATCTGGTCGCCGGATTCAAACGCGCTCTGGGGGCCGGTGCCCGAGCTGAAGAATTACTTCATGTGCGGCGGCATCATCCCCGGCTTCTCGCAATCCGGTGGTCTGGGTCTGCTGGCGGCACAATGGATGATCGAAGGCGAGCCGCAGTACGACATGTTCGCCTGGGATCTGGCGCGTTTTGGCGACTGGGCCGACAAAAAATTCACCAAGGCACGGGTCGAGGATCAATACACCCACCGCTTTGCCATCCACTTCCCGAATGAGGAACGAAGCGCCGGTCGCCCGGCCCGTGTGCGACCCGCTTACGAGATGCAGAAAGAGATGGGTGCAGTGTTCGGCATGAACTGCGGTTGGGAGCATCCGCTGTGGTTTGCCGACAAGCCCGGCGTCGTCGACACCAACAGCTTCACCCGCCAGAACTGGTGGGGGCCGGTGGGCGAAGAGGTCAAGATGCTACGCGAGAATGTGGGCGTCATCGACATCTCGAACTTTGCCAACTACGTCATCAAAGGCCCCGGTGCGCAGGAATGGCTGGACAAGCTGGTCGCCAACCGTGTGCCGTCTGAGGTCGGGCGTTCTTGCCTGACGCCGCTGATCGGCGTACGCGGCGGCATCGCCGGCGATTTCACCATCACCAAGGTGGCCGATGACGAGTATATGATGGTCGGTTCCGGCATGGCCGAGCGGTACCACCAGCGCTTCTTCAACATGATCGATCTGCCCGAAGGCACCACGTTCGAGGTCGCCACCAATCGCATCGCGGGCTTCAACGTGGCGGGACCCAAGGCACGTGACATGCTGCAGCGGATGACCAATGCGGATCTGTCGAACGAGGCGTTCCGCTTCATGCGCTCGGCCACAATTGAAGTGGCTGGCGTGACCTGTCTGGCGATCCGCGTGTCCTTCACCGGCGATTTGGGCTGGGAACTGCACTGCGCCGAAGAAGATCAGGTGCGCCTCTACACCGCACTGATCGAACGCGCCCGCGAGTTCGACGGTGGCCCAGTCGGAGGTCGCGCGCTTGGCAGCTTGCGGATCGAAAAGGGTTATGGTTCGTGGGGACGCGAATACAGTCCCGAGTACTGGCCGCAAGAGGTGGCACTGGAGCGTCTGATCAAGCTCGACAAGGACTTCCTGAACAAGGACGCCTATCTGGCAGTCAAAGACAACCCGTCGCGCGAGGTTCTGTCGGTGTTCGAAGTGGACGCGGTGCATGACGCAGATGCCTCAGGCGGTGAGCCGATCTTTACCAAGGATGGCAAGTCGGTGGGTCGCGTGACATCGGGTGCCTATGGCTATTCGGTCGGCAAGTCGCTGGCCATTGGGTATGCCGACCCGTCTGTGGCTCAGCCGGGCGACGAGCTGGAGGTGTTCATTCTAGGCAAACCTCACAAAGCGGTGCTCCTGGCCGAGCCGCCGTTTGATCCCAAAGGCGAACGCCTGCGGGGTTAAGCCCGACCAGGGGGTGCTCCCGCCCCCGCGCGGTCCTGACTGCGTCAGCACCCCGAACGGCCTTGGGCCGAGCGTCGGGCTATTGCCCGGCGCGGTTGCGTTCGTGGCCAGAGGCTCGCAATAGGTAAAACCTTCGCTCGATCCTTGATGCGGTGCCGGGCGCATCCGGGCACCAACCGCCGAGCGCAGCGAGGCCCGGCCCAACGGGAGGAGGTGTTTCATCAGAAACATTGACGACGGGCGGGAGTGCTACCGGATGGTCCTCTAGCCCTCCAATTGCGTTGCAGCGTTCAACAGCCAGGACTTGAACAGCTTCACTGCAGGCGCAGGCGTGCGATCCTTGAACTTGGCGCAATAAACCCAAGGGTTGATGATGTCCGTCACAATTGGCTCCACCACCAATCCGCGCTTCAGATAGGGCAGAACAACTGCGCGAGGCAGTGCAACGCACCCCATCCCTTCGGCGGCCAGTTCCAGCGCAAGGGTCGATACATCCGTCTGATGCTGTCCGGCCGATGCCAGCGGTGGCAGATCAAAGTGTTTCGCCACCAGCTCCCAATAGACCGGTCGACCCAGCACCTGAATGCGCTGCGCCTGGCTCAGCTGCTCGGGCCGCGACAGCGGCTCGCCCTCAACTTCGAACCCCGGCGCACAGACCAGTACGAGACGCTCTGCCCACAATTGCACCGCGCCGTGCGGAATGTCTTCGGCGTAGTTCATCGTGATCGAGATGTCCGAGACATCCTCGTCCACGTCAGACCAGACCGTGCCATGCACCTTGACCTGCACATCCGGATGCGCAGCCGTGAAATCCCTGAGCACCCCGGCAAGCCACATCGACGCCAGGCTGGTGGGGCACGACACCACCACTTCACGCTTGCGTTTCTGCGAAATCAGGCTCTCGGTCGCCGTATCAATCTCGAGCAGCGCGTGGCGCACCGATGGCAGATAGGCTTCGCCAACCTCGGTCAGAGACAACGACCGGGGCAGACGGACAAACAACGGTCGCCCGATGAATTCCTCAAGCGAGCGGACATGGTTGCTGACCGCCGATTGGGTGCAGTTCAGCTCTTCCGAGGCGCTGGTGAAACTCAGATGCCGGGCTGCGGCCTCGAACGAGCGCAGAAAGGTGAGGTGGGGCAGGTTTTTCATGGTGCCTACCCTATCGCGCAAAGAAGCCGCGCGCGACTGTCCCGTCCGCGCCGGAAAATGTCGCAAAAACGCGACATAGCGCCGGTTGTGATGCGCGAAATTATCCACCCCAATGCCCCACGCTTCTTTGCGTGTTGCCGGGCGCTTACCCCACTAGCCTTGATCCGACCCAATCCGCGCGCCAAATCGCCAACATGCAGGATCGCCCATGACCGCAACATTTGATCGCATCGCCGACTTCACATTTGACTTGGCTCCCGGCGATCTGCCCGAAACCACACGGGAAGCAGCCGCGCTGATGCTGCTAGACACTTTGGGCATAACCATCGGATCCGGCCCGATGGAGGCAGGCGTAATCGCCCGCGACACCGCCGCGCTGCTCTATGGCTCAAGCGATCCAAAGGTCACAGCCCGGATGATGTTCGACGGACGACCCGTCAGCATCGCAGGCGCTGCTTATGCTTCTGCCACTCAAACTGACAATCTGGATGGGCACGACGGGTACAACCCAACCAAGGGCCACATCGGCGTTGTGGTTGTCCCGACGATGGCTGCTTTGGCTGAGGTGGTCCCCGACATCTCGGGGCCAGAGGCGCTGACCGCCGTGACCATCGGATACGAAATCGCAGGCCGCTCTGGCCTGGCGCTGCATGACACCGTCAGTGACTATCACACGTCCGGTGCCTGGAACGCGCTTGGCGTCGTCGCAATGGCCGCACGCTTGAAAGGCATGAGCCGTGAACAGATGCGGCAAGCCCTGGGTATCGCCGAATACCACGGTCCTCGCAGTCAAATGATGCGCGAGATTGCAAACCCGACGATGTTGCACGACGGCTCAGGCTGGGGCGCGATGGTCGGCTTGTCAGCGGTCGTGCTGGCCGAGCAAGGGTTTACTGGCGCCCCCGCCATAACCATCGAGGCCGATGAGGTTCTAGATCACTGGGAGGATCTGGGGCGTTTCTGGCAGATGGAGCATCAGTACGTGAAGCCCTACCCGATCTGCCGATGGGCCCATGCGGCCATCGACGGGGCGCGGGCAATCATGCTGGAACATGAGCTTTCCCACTCGGACATCAAACATGTGCAGGTCAACAGCTTCCACCAGGCCGCCTGCCTGTTCCGCGAGGTGCCCGACAACACGTCCAAGGCACAGTATTCGCTCCCTTTTGCGGTCGCGGCTCAAATCGTTCACGGCCGGATCGGGGTCGAGCAGATCTCGGGCACGGGCCTGAGCGACGAGACCGTCATCGACGTGATGTCCCGTATCTCGGTGGCGGAAACCGACGAGCACAGCTCCCGCTTTCCCGTGGGCCGTTGGGCCGACGTGCAGATCACCACCACCGATGGCCGCACGTTGGATTCAGGCGACATCCATGCCCGCGGCGGTCCCGAAGCCCCCATGAGCCGCGACGAAGTCATCGCCAAGTTCATGGAATTCGCCACCCCCTCGCTGGGCGAGGCCCGTGCCGCCGCAATCCGCGACGCGGCCTTGGGCCTGACCAACCCCGAAAGCAAACTTTCGGACCTGACACGACACCTTTACGACGCCCCGGAGGCGTAAATACCTATGGCACGAGACAGACGCAGCGGCGGCCGCCGCGGGAAATCCACACGCGCAGGCGGCAGCATTGATCAACTGCCCTGGCAACAGGTGCAGAACCACTATCCCCCGTTTGAGCTGTTGAACCCAGACCAAATGGACCAACTGCACGCCACATCCATGCGCATTCTCTCCGAGGCCGGCATCCGCGTGATGGGCGACAACGTGATGGACATCTTTGAGCGCGCCGGTGCCATCGTCGACCGCGAGACAAAAACGATCCGAATGGACGAAAGCATCGTCGCAGAAGCGCTGAAAACCGTGCCGTCACAGTTCACCCTGACCGCCCGAAACCGTGCCAAGCGGATCACTATGGGTGGCAACAACGTGAACTTTGGTCTGGTGGCCGGTCCCCCCAATGTCCATGACCGCATCAACGGACGGCGGCAGGGGAACTACATCGACTACTGCAACTTCATCAAATTGGCGCATCATTTCAACGCGGTGAACCTGATCGGCAATCAGGTGATGGCCCCGATCGAAATGCCTGCCAACAACCGTCATCTGGACACCTATCTGGCCAATCTGGCCTATTCCGATCTTTCATTCCACTGCACTGCAATTGGCCGGGGTCGCGCGATGGACGGGATCAACATGATGGCCATCACGCGCGGACAGAGCCCTCAAGAGATGCGCGATGATCCCGGCGTGATCACCATCATTTCGGTCAACTCGCCCCGTCTGTTTGATGACGCTATGGGGGACGGGTTGATCGCCATGGCGGAATACGGTCAGCCGGTGACGGTGACGCCCTTTACACTTATGGGCGCGATGACCCCCGTGACCCTGCCCGCCGCCCTGGCTCAGCAGAACGCCGAGGCGCTGTTTGGTGTGGTACTGACGCAGCTGGTGCAGCCAGGCACGCCGGTGATGTATGGCTCGTTTACCTCAAACGTCGACATGCGCTCGGGCGCGCCTGCCTTTGGCACGCCCGAAAACGCTAAGGCCAACATCGTCGGCGGTCAACTGGCGCGGCGCTATGGCATCCCTTACCGCACCTCGAACGCCAACGCCTCAAACGCGGTGGACCTGCAGGCGGCGTATGAAACGATGATGGCCACCTGGGGCGCGGTGCTGGGCGGGGCGAACATCGTTTATCACGCCGCCGGATGGCTCGAAGGGGGGCTGACCGCATCCTACGAGAAATTCATCATGGATGTAGAGATCATCCAGAACATGATCGAATTCCTCAAACCGATGAAATTCGACGAGGACGAGTTGGGGTTCGACGCCATCCAATCGGTGCCCACAGGCGGGCATTTCTTTGGCGCTGAACACACGATGGAACGGTACGAGACCGCGTTCTATCGCCCGATCCTGTCGGATTGGCAGAACTATGAAAACTGGGAGGCCGCAGGCGCCAAGGATGCCGCCGAACGCGCCACTGAGATCTGGCAGCAGGCCCTACGCGACTATCAGGAGCCCGCAATGGACCCCGCGATCCGCGAGGAATTGGATGCCTATGTCGCCAAACGCAAGGAAGAGATCGGCGCGGGTGAGCCATAAGGCTCACCCAAACCCTCAGTAATAGTGGACGGTCACATCGACCGGCCCCGCCTTGACCTTTGCGCGGTCAAATCCGGGGTTGTCGAGCGAGCCAAACGCGTTAGACACCCCGACCCCTTCGGTCGGGGTTAGACCGTTGAAATCCAGATCATAGTTGCCGTTTTCATCATGAATGGCGACCACTGCAAACTCCCCGCTGGTCAAATCGGGAAACGTAATCGTCATTGCCCCCTGTTTGGCCGAAGCCTCGATGAACCCCGCGACCTTTTCAGGGTCCGAGTTTTCATAGGCCGTCTTGTCATCATAGGCCAAGACCAGCACCTTGCCCTTGGCGTTGCGGATCCCTTCGAGAGTTACAGACAGGGGACCAGTGATCTGTTGCGATGGAGGCACCTTGTCCTGGCTCTCATAGTACTCCCGATCCGCTTCGAGCACGGCAGCCAGGGTTTCGGGCGAGGACGCTTCTTGCGCCAGCCAGGCCCCCGCCACGAACATTCCGGTGGTGGCCACAAGACCGAACAGTCGCATTGCATTTGATGGCATGTCGCTGGCTCCTTATTCGGCGGGCGACTTGGGTTTCGACTTCGGCTCCCACCCGGGCGGGTGGATCAAAACGCCGATCTTGTTGAAGAAGCCTGGCATGTTCCAGACATCCCGCCCCAGCCGATAGAAGCCGTGAAAGAACGCCACAAAGGGGTTCACACTTTCGATGGGCGTTACCAGGCCATAAACCACCTTTTCGTCTTCACACGCAAAGGTGCCGAACATGCGGTCCCAGATGATGAAGATCCCGGCATAGTTCTTGTCCAGATACTTCTCGTTCGACCCATGGTGTACGCGGTGATGCGACGGCGTGCTCATGATCGCCTCAATCGGGCGCGGAAGCTTGCGGATCGCTTCGGTGTGCAGAACGGTTTGATAGACCTGCACAAAGATCTCGGCAAAGAAGATCACAAAAGGATGGAAGCCCAACAACGCGAGCGGCAGGTGAAACAAGAGCGGCCAGATGCCATCCATCGGGCCAAAGCGATAAGCGACCGAGATGTTGAAAAAGGGCGAGCTGTGGTGGACCGTATGCGTGGCCCAGGCAAAGTTCACCCGGTGCATGAACCGGTGCTCCCAGTAATAGGTGATATCGGCCAGGATCACGCAGATGATCACCGTGATCCATGTTGTCTCGATGTCGAAGATCGCGAACTGATAGACGTAGAAGAACGTCGAGACGTAGAACAGGCCAACCACAAGCGCGGCAGTCACGATGAACATCGCCAGCGTGATGTAGTTGGTGATCGTGTCGCCGATCAGGGTCCAGCTCAGTTGTTTCTTTATGGCATAGCGGACCAGCTCGAACGCGAGATAGACCAAAGCGATCAAGAAGAAATAGTCATTCACGAGCGTTTCCAGATAGGACACGTATTCATTGCTGATAGGGGCAAAGAACTGTTCCATTCGCGCTCCTCCTGTGTGTTGGGTGGCTTACGGGAATGGATGCAAAATAGAATGTCTTTAGTGACAATTTAAGGGGGAACTCTGCCTCAGTTCCGAACAAAGGTGCGATTTGAGGTCATGTTTTCCCTACCTTTAACCCTGCGACGTAGAGTCAAACCAAATCGTACTCGGCCAATGGGTGATAAGTCGGACCTTCTGGGCGCAGGATCGACTCGTACAAGACAAAGCTGGTGACCGGACCCGCATCATGGTGAAAGGTCGCCTCGGAACTCAGGAACGGGGCAACTGCCGGAGCATTATGCGGCTTTAACCGAGCTAGGGTCACATGCGGATGAAACTTGCGCCTTTTCAGCGTGATCCCGGCCCGGCGAACCGCCTTGGACACTTCGCGATTCAATGCCATCAGGTTATCGGACATCTCGACATCTGCATAAACAAGGCGCGGAAGCTCCCCGCCAAAGCACCCCACCCCGCGCAGGGTCAGAGGAAAGCTGGGTACCCGAAAAAGTGACAGTTCCTCGTGCAAGGCCCCTAATGCGTCTTCGGGTTGATCGTCGAGAAAGGCCAGCGTCACGTGCAAATTGTCCGGATCAACCAGGCGACCGGCCCGCAGATTGCGCTGCAGGCCGGTCAGAACCGATCTTGTCTGAGGGGAGAGAGCGATGGCAAGAAAGCTGCGCATATTGTCAGCCTAATCCTGCCTACAAGATCGGTCCAATGGTGTTTCACAGGCGATCGAACAAGCGCCCCGGCAACCGGTCATGACGCGGCAGGTTCAGCGCCCGCATCAGGCAAAACATCATCGCCTGGTTCGACGTTACCACCGGTTTGTCCAGCGTGGCCTCGATCCGCTCAATCGCCTCGACAGAACGCATGTCGGTGCAGCTGAGCACGATTGCCTGAGCCTCTGGGTGATCCGCCTGACAGGCCAGGTCGAACACCTCGTCCGGGGTCAGCTCTCCTTGGCCATAGTTCCCCAGCTCACGCCCCACATCGGCGCATTTGACCGTCTCGATCCCATTCTCGGCCATGAAATCCATGGCTTGCGCGTTGATCTCGCCGAGGTACGGCGAAGAGAACCCGACCTTGGTCGCGCCAATGGCTGTGATCCCGGCGATCAGCGACCCGGCAGCGGTAAGCGACACCGCGCCAGAGCCTGCCTTGATCTGCTCGGCAAGATCAGCATCGAACGAGGGTCCGTGCGTCAGCGTGGCTGAGGTGCAGCCATAGAGAACCACATCGGGCCGCACGCCCGAGATCATCCGAAGGTCATGGCTGATATCAGAAGCCCCCAGCCCCGCCATCTGATCTAAGCCGGGAATTTCATCGACGTCATAGCCGCCCATACGCTGAAAATGCACCGTGGTGTTCGGTGGCCGCAGCAGCTCCATATCAGGCTCTAAGTTGGTATTTGTGAAGGGCACAAACACCCCGATCTTGGCCGCAGTGCGGGTTTCAGTCATGTCAGCACTCCCTTCAAAATGTCGCGCGCCCGGTCCATGATTTCCTCGGCACAGATGGTGGCGCGCAGGCAATCCGACAGTCCATAGCCGCCCATACCCCGCATCAACAAGTTCTCGGAACGCAACGCCTGATCTGCCGCTTGCGCCTGTTCGGTCGACGCAAAACGCAACAGCACAAAGTTGGTGTGGCTTTGCGGCACCTGTAGTCCAATGGCGCGGCACTCTTCGGCAAAACGATCCCGGATTATGGCCGTCTTGGCCACCACGTCCTTCATATGCGCCTGATCGCGCACCGCAGCAGCAGCGGCAGCCTGCGACGGGATCGAGACGTTGTTGGGGTTCAGAAGCTTGCGCACCTCACCTGCAATCTCAGCCGGGAAGTACCCCCAACCAACCCGTGCACCCGCTAGGCCATAGGCTTTGGACAGCGTCCGCATCACCACCGTATCGCCGCGGCTCACCAGCGCAAAAATCTCGGCCGGGTCATAGCCCGCGTCCGAGAACTCGGCATAGGCCTGATCCACCACCAGCATCACGTCGTCTGGAAGCGCCTCGCGCAGGCGGATGATCTCAGCATTGGGGATCAAGGTACCCGTCGGATTGCCCGGATTGCAGACAAAGACAATGCGGGTTTCAGGCGCCACTGTAGCCAGGATGTCGTCCACAGAAACTGTCAAATCGACCTCGTGCGCCTTGACGTAATCCGCCTGCACCTGCGCCGCTGCAGATGAGACAAATGCATAGCCATAATCCGTGCCCAACACCCGATCCCCCGGCCCGGCATAGGCCCGGATCAGACAACCGATCAATTCCATCGATCCGGCGCCGCACAGGATCAAGTCAGGCTCTAACCCGTGTGTTTCTGCAATTGCAGCCCGCAGATCGGGCCATTCAGGGTCGGGGTACAATGGTAGGTCAGACATTGCCGCCTGCCCCGCTGCAATCGCCGCTGGACTGGCGGGAAAGGCGCTTTCGTTCTGCGCCAGGGATATCGTTTCGACCCCGCCCAAATCGGCGAGGGCATAGGCACCCATTGCGCCCACATGAGGAACCGGTTTGATCATGATGCACCCCCATAGGCTTTGGCACCCGCTTCGCTCACCAACCCGCGTTTGAGGTCCAGCGCCAGCGCGTCGGGGTCGCGTTCGGACGCATCGCCAAACCCACCGCCGCCGGGCGTTTCAAAAATCAGGTAATCGTCACCTTCGACCCGCAGTTCTCCCTTGCCCGAAAGGTCGCTGTCGCCCTCGCGGAACCGAATGCGTCCCGGCGCACCAGGTTGGCCGCCCATGCGCCCCAAGGCCGGGAACTTGAGCCGTTCCACCGACAGGAACACGATAAATGGTGCGCCGTTGGACGAGGTCATCTCGATCCGTTGTCCCAATCCGCCTCGATATTTGCCAGCCCCGCCAGAATCGGGCCGCAACTCACGCCGCCACATCACCACCGGGGCGACAGCTTCGGTGATCTCAACCTGCGATCCAAAGACGCCGGACGGATAAGCCGTCGCCGACAGCCCATCCGCATGGGGCCGCGCGCCAGTGCCGCCGTTGTGGACCGGCTCAATCGCAAATTCACGCCCGCCATTTGCGGCCACCTCGGGCGCGTGGCGCATCGGCAGGTCGAACATGCACGAGGCGCCCTCAGCCGGGACCTGATCCGGCAATGCCTGATGAAGGCAACCCAACACCAGATCCGGGGTCACCTGCCCCAGCGTGTGACGCATCGCGACCGGAACCGGGCGTTGCGCGTTCAGGATACAGCCCTTGGGTCCGTCCACCGTGAACGGTTCCAGCGAGCCTGCGTTGTTCGGGATATCCGGCCCAACGATGCAGCGCAGGGCAAAGACGGTATAGGCCGTGGCATAGTTCAGCGGCACATTGATGCCCTTGGACGAGCAGCCCGAGGTACCGGCAAAATCCACGTGAAGCCCCGATTTAGAGACTGTCAGCGTGGCGTGTAGCTCAAGCTCGTTCTCATAGCCATCCATCCGCAGGACATTCTTGTAGACGCCTTCGGGCACCTCAGCGATCGCCTCGAGCGTGCCACGGCGCGAGGTGTCGATGATGTAGCTGCCAAGCTCTTCCAGATCCTCGATCCCGAACTCCTCCATCATCGAAACCAGCCGGTTCACCCCTGCCTCGCAACAGGCCACCAACGCATAGATGTCGCCCTCGTTGGCGATAGGTTCGCGGGAGTTGGCGCGGAAAATGTCCATCAGCAGGGCGTTCAATTCGCCCTGATCCACCAGCTTGCAGGGCGGGATCAACAGCCCTTCGTCATAAATGTCAGACCCTTCGGGGCCCATGCCAAGGCCACCCAGATCGACCAGATGCGAGGTGCAAGAGGTAAAGCCAACGACCTTACCGTCTTTGAAGGCGGGCATCATCAGCAGGAAATCGTTCAGATGCCCCGACGCCAGCCAGGGGTCATTGGTCATGTAGATGTCGCCGGGCTTCATGTTCTGGATCGGAAATCGTTCACGCAGGTGCAACACGGCCTCGGCCATGGTGTTGATATGACCCGGCGTGCCGGTCACCGCCTGCGCCAGCATCCTGCCCTGCACGTCGAAAATCCCGGCGGAAATGTCACCGCATTCCCGCACAATCGGGCTGAATGCCGCGCGGATCAGAGTTTGACCCTGCTCCTCGACCACGGCCAGCAGGCGGTTCCACATCACTTGCAAACGGGCAGCAGAGGTCTGGGTCATGCCGCACCTCCTTTCTGAGTTTGAGTAAGGACAAGATTGCCGATGGCATCCACATGGGCCGAGAAATCGGCCGAGACGAGCGTGGTGGTCTGCGGTTCGGTGATCAACGCGGGACCATTGACGCACTGACCGGGGGCCAGGCTGTCGCGCGACACAAAACCGGCCTGCTTCATAGTGCCCTCTACATCACACAGGATCGGGCGCGTCTCTTCTGGTTTCACCGTGGTCAGTTCCGGCATCTGCGGTGTTGGCGGAACAGCATCATCCGGAGTAGCCACCTGCACCGCCCAGTTGAGGATCTCGATCTGCATCCCCGGCACCGGGCGCGAGAATTGTTTGCGATATTCTTCCTCAAATGCCTTTGTTAGAGGCTGAATATCGTCCATTTCAAGCGCCCGATCCGGCAGCGCGATCTCGATCTCATGCCCCTGGCCATTGTAACGCATGAACGCACTGCGACGCGTTTCGGTTGCGCGAGCCCCGACACCTTGAGCGACCACGCCTTTGGCTTCGGAAATCATGTCGTCGAACAGGGCATTCACGCCATCCAAGTCCAACGTGTCGAGCAACGAATAGCGCGAGCGGACGATCTCGAAGCTCACCGGCGCAAACAGGAAACCAACCGCCGAGCCGACGCCTGGATTGGGCGGAATCACGATGCGGCTGACACCGGCCGAGCGCGCAACGCGGGTGGCATGCAGCGGGCCGTTGCCGCCAAATGCGATCATGGTTCGGGGGCCAAGATCCTTGCCCGATTCCACCGCGTGCATCCGCCCAGCGCTGGCCATGCTTTCATCCACGATGCGGCTGACCCCATCGGCGGACCCCATGGCATCCGTGTCCAATTTTCCCCCAATGACCCGTGTTAGAGCCGCTTTTGACGCCTCTGGGTCAATGCTGATGTGCCCTTCGGCAAAGGTATCGGGCACGATATATCCAAGCGTGATGTCGCTGTCGGTCACAGTAGGCTCGGTCCCGCCACGGCCAAAAGCCACGGGACCGGGTTCCGAGCCTGCGGATTTTGGCCCAACGGTCAGACGCCCCAATCGGTCCACCCCGGCGATAGAGCCTCCACCCGCACCGATCTCGATCATCTCGATCACCGGGATGCGCACGGGCATGCCCGAGCCTTTGATGAACCGCGCCGCACGGGCGATTTCGAACTGGCGCGAGGTTTGAGGGCGGGCGTTGTCGATCAGGCAAAGCTTGGCCGTGGTGCCACCCACATCAAAGGACAGCACCTGATCCAGACCGGCCCGCGCGGCGATGCGCGCCGCGAGGATCGCGCCGCCGGCAGGGCCGCTTTCGACCAGACGGATCGGGAAGCGCGCAGCAGTTTCAACCGTGCACATGCCACCGCCTGCGGTCATCATCAGGATCGGGCAGGTCACGCCTTCGGCCGCAAACTGTTCGACAAACCGATTGAGATAGCTTTCCATCAGTGGCTGGATGTAAGCGTTGGCGACAGTGGTGCAGAGCCGGTCGAATTCGCGAGCCTCGGGGCTCACATCAGACGAAATCGACACGGTCAAGTTCGGGCGTTGCGAGATCAAAGCATCACGCAGCCGACGTTCATGCGTGGGATTGGCATAAGAATGCATCAGACAGATTGCGACAGCCTCGGCTCCGCTGGCATCGATGTCGACAAGCAGCGCATCGATTGCCGCATCCTCCATCTCGATCAGCACCGCGCCTTCGGCTGACATGCGTTCACGCACGGTCAGAGCACGTTCGCGGGGCACCAGCAGATCGGGTTTCTCCAAGTTGATGTCATACTGTGAATACCGCCGCTCGTAAGCGATTTCGAGGATGTCCCGGAACCCTTCGGTGGTAACGGTTGCAACCGTGGCACCGCGCCGTTCAATCAGCGCGTTGGTCGCCAGCGTGGTGCCGTGGATAAAGCCGGTCACTTGGTCCAAGGAGCGCCCCGATTGAGCCATCACCCGCGCGGCGCCTTCCATCGCGCCATCTGCAGGGTTTCCGTGAGTGGTAAGAGTTTTGGTCGAGGCCAGGATCGTATCCTCGCCCTCCACCAGAACCGTGTCGGTAAATGTGCCGCCAATATCAATGGCAAGGCGCAGCATGTCTGTTGCTGTCATGAAGTCTTCCAAAAAGCAGGGATTGGGGTCGCAAACGGGATGTAGGTCCCGTCAGTGCGGCACCAGATTCGCGCCCGTTGCGCGGCGATCCATGCGTTTTGGAATGATCCCTGTCATGCGGGCATCATGGCGTCGTCGTGGTTCAAGTCTTTGCTGAAAACGACATGCACCGCAGAAATCATCACTGTTCCCAAAAGGGCGCGCGCAACTCGCGTTTCAGGATCTTGCCGATCGAGCTGCGCGGCAGGTCATCGCGCAGCTCGACCCGCGACAGGCGCTGCGTCTTGCCAAGGCGCGCGTTGGCCCAATCCATGATTTCCGCACCCGTTGCCTGCCCCTCAGGTCTTCGCACCACCAGTCCCAATGGCGTCTCACCCCATGCCTCGGACGGGACCGCAATCACCGCAACGTCGGCCACGTCTGGATGATCCCGCAGAACCCGCTCCAGATCAGCAGCGTAAATGTTGAAGCCGCCCGACAGGATCATGTCCTTTTTCCGGTCCATCAGCGTCAGGAAGCCCTCCGCGTCGAACCGGCCCATGTCGCCGGTGCGGATAAAGTCCTCTCCTTCGGGACTGCGCCAAGTGGCCTCTTGTGTCTTGGCATCGGCGTTCAAATAACCCTGCATCATGGCACCCGCGCGGCCAACAACTTCGCCGAACTCTCCGGGCGGGAGTTCATTGCCATCCTCGTCGATGATCCGCGCGTCGCAGCCCTGAACAGGGCGTCCCACGGTATCGAGCTTGTTGGGGAAGCTGGCGCAATCCAGCACGGTGCTGATCCCACCTTCGGTCATGCCGTAAAGTTCAAACAGTTTGCCGGGCCAGCGGTCCAAAGTGTCCCGGATCAATGGTCCAGGCAGCGGGGCCGAGGTTGAGAGTTTTGTGCGGTAACTCGACAGGTCATAGTCGTCAAAAGAAGGCTCCCGCATCAGGCGCATGTATTGTACCGGCACCAGCATGGCATGGGTAATCGCGTGATTTTGCGACAGTTCCAGGAACTGCACGGTGTCAAACTTGGCCATGCTCACCACGGTGCCGCCGCGCGCCAGAACGGGCAGCACCGCGACTTGAGTTGTGTTGGAATAAAGCGGTGTCGACGTCAACAGGCGCGCGTCCTGATCCAGCCCAAACACCGGCATCCGCATCAACTGCCGCCCGCGAAACAGGTGATCATGAATGATCCCCTTGGGTGTTCCGGTTGTGCCTGAGCTGTAGATCAGATCGAACATGCTGTCGGGCGGTACAGAAATGGGATCCTCCAAAGGTTCACCTGCAGCCCAGTCGAACAGATCCCGATCCTGCACCGCATCGGCAAAACCAAGTTCCACAGCCATCTCGGTGTGCCGGGTCGAGGCAAAACGCAGCCGCGCGCCGCAATCATCCAGCATCTTGGTCAACACATCCGATGTGGCGCTGGTCGGCAAGGGCACCATTGCGCCACCAGCAAGGATTACGCCCGCATAAAACGTCAGATAGGCCGCCGAGTTGTCGGCCAAAGCCGCAACAGGCATACCGGGACCGACGCCTTCGGCCCGCAGTCTTGCCGCGACACAGCGCGCGTGATGATCGAAGCTGCGCCAGGTCAGGGACACCTCTTCATCCACAACCGCGATCTTGTCCGGGCGCTCCTGAGCATGCCGGACAAAGGCGCTTCCGAAATCCAAAAACGCGATGTCTTTGGATTGTGGCGCGGTTATGCGGATAGGCGAATGGGGCACGATCAACTCTCGGCTCGGTTACGGAAACTATCGCAACCCTTGCTGAAACGCGCCCCTGCTTCAACTGTTGATACACAAACAGACCCCGCGACGGCACGTCGGCCAAGACCTGCCGGTCCCACGATCTGACGCCGGGTTAAAGTGGACATTCCCGCCCCATGCAGGGCTTCATGACGCCAGACAACGACAACAGGGGGGAGAGACCTATGTCGTATGACTATGTGATCGTCGGAGGAGGATCCGGCGGATCGACGCTGGCCGCACGCCTGAGCGAAGACCCGAACACCAGCGTTTGCTTGCTTGAGGCAGGGGGCAAGGGCGACAGCATCCTGGTGCGGGCACCAGCAGCTGTTGTGGCGATGCTGCCGGGCCGACCCAAGATCAACAACTGGGCGTTTGAGACCGTCCCGCAAGAGGGCCTCAAGGGCCGTCAGGGTTATCAACCGCGTGGCAAGGCGCTTGGCGGGTCGAGTGCGATCAACGCCATGCTCTATGTACGCGGGCATTCCAAGGACTACGACGAATGGGCTGATCTGGGCTGTGATGGTTGGTCATGGGATGACGTGCTTCCCTATTTCCTGAAAGCGGAAAACAACCAGCACGGCGCCAGCGACATGCACGGTGGCGGTGGCCCCCTGCAAGTTTCTGACCAGCAATCTCCCCGCCCGATCTCGCAAGCTTTTGTCGAGGCGGGCGAAGCGATGCAAATCCGCCGGGTTGAGGATTTCAACACTGGCGACAACGAGGGCATCGGCCTCTATCAGGTTACGCAGTTCCACGACCCTGCCAAGGCGGGAGAGCGCTGTTCAGCAGCGGCGGCTTATCTGCACCCGGTTATGGATCGCCCCAACCTGACCGTCATCACCGAAGCCCACGCCACCCGGATCCTGTTCGAAGGCAAACGCGCCGTTGGTGTTACCTATCGCAGTGGCAAAGCGGATCACGAGGTGCGCGCAGACAAAGAGGTGATCCTGTGTGGCGGCGCTTTCAACTCGCCGCAACTGCTACAGCTGTCGGGCGTTGGACGGCCGCAAGACATCACACCCCATGGCATCCAGATGGTTCATGAGCTGCCCGGTGTGGGTCAGAACCTGCAAGATCACTTGGACTTTGTGCTGGGCTACAAAACGGCGGACAAGGACAACTTCGGGATCGGGCTGTCAGCCTCGGTCAGCCTGCTGAAACATATGGCGGCCTGGCGCAAAGATGGCTCTGGCATGCTGGCAACGCCCTTTGCCGAAGGCGGCGCCTTCTTCAAGACCGACCCCAACCTGGACCGGCCCGACGTGCAGTTGCATTTCGTGATCTCGGTGGTCGACGATCATGCCCGCAAACTGCATCTGGGCCACGGCTTCAGCTGCCACGTCTGCGTGCTGCGCCCCAAGACGCGGGGCGAGGTCACGCTGAATTCAGCCAACCCTATGGATGCCCCCCGGATCGACCCCAAGTTCCTGAGCAATGACGAAGATCTGGCCGTGCTGATGAAAGGCACGCGGATGACACGCGACCTGATGCAGACGCCGCCGCTGAAGGGGTACATCAAGTCCGAGATGTTCATCGACAACGAACCCACGGACGCCGAGCTCGAAGACCACATCCGCTCGCGCGCGGATACGATCTATCACCCGGTGGGCACCTGCAAGATGGGTGTTGATGAGATGGCTGTTGTGGACCCTGAATTGCGCGTCCACGGCCTCGAGGGGCTGCGCGTTGTCGATGCCTCGATCATGCCACGGCTGATCGGCGGCAACACCAACGCCCCCACTATCATGATTGCAGAAAAAGCCGCCGACATGATCCGCGCGGCGCAGGCTGCCCTACAAGCTGCAGAGTAAAGAGAGAGACATAATGCTTGGCAAAATGATGCATCAGCCGCTGACCATCAGCTCGCTGATCGAACACGCTGGTCGATACCATGGTGACACGACGGTGGTGTCCGTCGAAACCTCGGGCGAAGTGATCCACAGCACCTGGGGCGAGGTCGAGGCCAACGCCCGCAAGCTTGCCGCCGCCCTGGCGCGTCTGGGTCTGAAAACCGGCGATCGCTGCGCCACCATCGCCTGGAACAACCGTCGGCATCTGGAGATCTACTTCGGCGTCGCGGGCGCTGGCATGGTCTGTCACACAATCAACCCGCGCCTGTTCCCGGAACAACTTATCTACATCATCAACCACGCCGAGGATCAGATCCTGTTCCTGGACAAGACCTTCCTGCCGGTGGCGGCAAAGCTGGGCGAGCATCTGAAGACGCTCAAACACGTGGTTCTAATGGGGCCGCGGGATGAAGAAGCCGCAGCCATGGTCGATGGGCTGCTGTTCTATGATGAACTGATCGAGGGCGAATCCGACGACGCCACCTGGCCCGAGCTGGACGAAAACCTGCCCTCGAGCCTGTGTTACACATCCGGCACCACTGGCAACCCCAAGGGCGTGCAATACACCCACCGCACCACCGTGTTGCATTCCATCGCGGGCAACCAGCCGGATGGCATGGCGCTGTCGGCCAAGGACACGGTGATGGCCGTGGTGCCGATGTTCCACGCCAACGCCTGGGGTGTTCCTTACATCGCCGCTGCCATCGGCTGCAAAATCGTGCTGCCGGGGCCCAACCTGGATGGCGAAAGCCTGGTCAAACTGATCGACGGTGAACAGGTGAGTGTGGCGCTTGGCGTGCCAACCATCTGGATGGGCCTGCTGGCAGCGCTGGAATCTACCGGGTCCAAGGCCGAAAGCCTGCAGCGCACTGTCGTTGGCGGTTCGGCCCTGCCCACGGTGATGATCCCCACCTTCCGCGACCGCTATGGCGTGGAACTGATCCACGCCTGGGGCATGACTGAAACCAGCCCGCTTGGCACACTCAACCAGCTGCTGCAAAAGCACGATGGGCTTTCGGACGCCGAAAAAGGCAAGATCCGCGAGGGTCAGGGGCGCCCGCCTTATGGTGTCGAACTGCGTTTGGTCGATGACGAAGGCACACGTCTGGCCGAGGATGGTGAGACCCAGGGCAACCTGCAGATCCGCGGTCATTGGATCGTCGACACCTACTTCAAGGCGGACGGCAGCGCGCTGACCGAGGACGGCTGGTTCGACACCGGCGACGTCGCCACGATCGACAGTGACGGCTACATGATCATCCGCGACCGATCCAAGGACATCATCAAGTCGGGTGGTGAATGGATTTCAACTGTTGAATTGGAAGACATCGCCATCTCGCACGACGCCGTGGCCAACGCCGCCGCCATTGCCGCCAAACACGCCAAATGGGACGAACGCCCGGTGATCATCGCGATCAAACATGACGGCGCCGAATTGGACGAGACCGCGCTGCTGGCGCATTACACAGGCAAGGTTGCGTCCTGGCAGATCCCAGACAAGGTGATCTTTGTCGATGAACTACCCCTGGGCGGCACCGGGAAAGTGCTGAAAAACAAACTGCGAGATCAATTCGGTGACGTCCTTCTGGACGCTGGCTGATCAACACGGGGCTCCTGTCAAACTGTCGGGGGCCCGAATTTCCCAACAGTTTTACCTGTTAGGCTTCGATTAACACCTCTCCTGATATTTCTTAACTCGGGTGATAGAAATAGGTGGTGGAGATGGGTGCGCAATCCAATGCGGCGCCAGTCATCATCAAACGGAAAAAGGTAACAGGTGGCGATGGCCACCATGGCGGAGCCTGGAAGGTCGCTTATGCGGACTTCGTGACGGCGATGATGGCCTTTTTCATGTTGATGTGGCTGCTGAATGCAACAACTGAAAAACAGCGAAAGGGTCTGGCTGACTACTTTTCGCCAACGGTCCCGCTGAATCCGGTGTCCGGTGGCGGCAATGGGGCCTTTGGCGGGGACAACATGTTCTCGGAAAAGACCATGGCCATGAATGGGTCGGGTGCCAGCACCCGCTATCGGTCTGACGGCGACAAGGCGCGCGGTGCAACCGGCGTTGACAAACAGGGGGGCGACAATGCCCCCAACGAAGAGTTCAAGACAATCGAAGCCGCCCTGATGGGGCGCGGTGGAGAAAGCCTCGTCAGCAAAGAAGCGCTCAAACATATCGTCACGCGGGTGACCGACGAAGGGTTGATTGTCGAATTGTTTTCGACCGAGGGTGAGCCCCTCTTTGAAGAGCACACCGACCGGCCAACGCCTCTGATGAAAGAGCTTGCACGATTGGTCGTGCGCCATTCCGGCCTGGTGTCCAACGGCATAGCGATCGGCGGGCATATCCGTGCCCACCCGGTGGTTCTGGCCGACAGCCCCGTGTGGGAACTGTCGACGGCCCGCGCCGCCCGCACGCGAACCTTGTTCGAAGGCTATGGCCTGGACGAGGAACGCATCAAGCGGGTCACGGGTCACGCCGATCGCAAACTGACGGCCAAAAACCCAATGGGTGCCAGAAATGACCGCATCGAAATCATCTATCTGCGCGATCAGTAGAACAAGATAGATCGGTTTTTAGCTGTTAGCGGGGTGTTAAGTGCTGGTGCGCTAGCTGTTGCGTCAAGATTAGTTTCTTGATGCAGCAGAAAGGCGTATCCATGACGATTTCCTCCTCGCTGAATGCGGGCATTGCGGCGCTCACCGCAAATGCCAGCCGATTGGCGTCGATTTCAGACAACATCGCGAATTCTTCGACCTACGGGTACAAGCGCGTTGAAACCGATTTTCATTCCCTGGTGAATTCGACAAGTGGCGGGAATTATTCTGCTGGCGGCGTGCGTTCCACGACTCAGCGAATGATCGATCAGCGCGGGTCACTGGTCTCAACAACAAATGCCACGGACCTGTCGGTGCGGGGCGGTGGTATGCTTCCCGTGGCGAAGACGTCCGAAATTGCGAGCAACAATGGCACCCCGAACATGTTGCTGACGACAACCGGGTCGTTTCGTACCAACGACGAAGGCTACCTGGTGACCGAATCCGGTCTGACACTGATGGGGTGGCGTGCAAACCCGGATGGCACCATCCCCAACCTGCCGCGTGATACCTCGGATGGCCTCACCCCGGTTCAGCTCAGCGTCAATCAGCTTTCGGGCTCGCCAACCACGCAGATGAACCTGCGTATGAACTTGCCTGCCACCGCGACCGAGGCCGGGTCGCCCGGAGATTCACAGCCACTGTCGGTCGAGTATTACGACAACCTGGGCAAATCCGAGAACTTGCAGGTTGAACTTGTCCCCGTTGTCCCCGCTACGGGCGAAAGCAACGAGTGGACCATGATCATGCGGGACACCGCCTCTGGTGGCACAATTGTTGGCGAATACACCCTCACATTCAACGACAGCCGAACGGATGGCGGCACACTTGCCAGCGTGACCAACACCACCGGTGGCGCCTATGATGCAAGCACCGGATCGATGATCGTCAACGTGGCCGGCGGCCCGATGGAGATCAACATCGGCCGTCCCAACGATCCCAACGGCATCACGCAGCTGTCTGACACTTTTGCGCCGGTTTCGATCACCAAAGACGGTTCTGCCGTGGGCACCATGACAAGGGTCGAAGTGGATGAAAACGGCTTTGTCCATGCCTTCTTTGACAATGGTGCCAGCCGCAAGATCTTTCAGATCCCACTGGTAAACTTGCCGAACCCCAACGGGTTGGTCGCACTCGACAGTCAAACTTATGAACCCTCTCGCGAGAGCGGCACATACTTCCTGTGGAACGCGGGCGAAGGTCCAACCGGCAGCATCGCCGGGTTCTCACGCGAGGAATCCACAACCGACATCGCCAACGAGTTGACGGCAATGATTCAGACTCAGCGTTCGTATTCGTCCAGCGCCAAGGTCATCACGACCGTGGACGAGATGCTGCAGGAAACCACCAACATCAAGCGCTAATCCGCGCTTGATTGACCCGTTCAAAGGACGTCAACCATGACAATTTCTTCGGCATTCAACAACGCGCTCAGCGGCCTTTCGGCAGCTGGACGCGCAACTGGCATCGTGTCGGACAATATCGCCAATGCGCTCACTCCGGGGTATGCGCGGCGGTCATTGGAAGTCGCTACAAACGGGTACACAGGCAACGGGGTCCGCGTCGTCGGCGTAACACGACATGCGGACCCTGTGTTGCTGTCTAACCGGCGCGACGCGGATGCGACGCACGGATACACAAACACCATCGCAGATTTCCACGCTGGCCTGGAAAAAGCCGTTGGCACGACCGACGATCCAACCTCGATCACATCTCGGGTCGCCAATTTCGAAAGTGCGCTGTTGCAGGCCGCGAGCATGCCGGAATCCGCCACGCGCCTCGGCCTGGCCGTCACCGGTGCCAAAGATCTGGCAAGCTCTATTTCAAACGCCTCCGAGGAGCTGCGCCAAACCCGCTCTGCCGCGGATCGCAGCATCGCCAGCCAGGTTGACCGCCTGAACGCGACGCTCAAATCCGTCGAGGATCTGAACCAGAAAATCCAGGATGTCTCGGGGTCAGGGGGCAACGTCAACGCCTTGCTCGACCAGCGTCAGCAGGCGGTCGACGAGATCAACAAGATCGTGCCCGTCAACATCGCGCAACGCAGCAATGGTCAGATTGCCCTGTTCACCGATGGCGGCGCCGTTCTGGTGGATGGCAAGGCCGCCTCACTCAGCTTTAATCTGACGGGGGAAACCAAACCCCACATGACGGTGCAGAACAACCTGCTCTCTGGTCTTGAAATCAACGGCATCGCGGTACGACCCAGCGGCCCCACCTCGGCCATCCGCGGCGGCACGCTGGCCGCACAGTTCGAAGTGCGCGATGTCCTGTCGGTGCAGGCACAAGAAGACCTGGATGCCGTCGCTCGCGATCTGATCGAACGTTTCGAGGCCCCTGGACTTGACGGTACTGTCGGCGCCGGTCAGCCGGGTCTCTTTACCGACGACGGTGCTCCCTTTTCAGCCACTGCGCCCGCCGGGCTTGCTGGCAGGATCGAAGTCAACGCCGTGGTTGATCCAGATCGCGGCGGCGACACCTGGAAACTCCGCACGGGTCTGGGGGCAACCACCCCCGGCGAGCAAGGTGACGCACGCCAGCTCAAGGCATTCGAGGCGGCCCTGACCAGCACACGCGCCCAACCCGATGATCGCTTTGGCACGGGGGATGTGACCGCGGCGGGCATCTCTGCTGCCCTGCTGTCCAAGGTCGCATCGGACAACAGCACTTCATCTCGGGCGCTCAGCTTTGCGTCGGCCAACAAGGCTGAAATGACACGCGTCGAACAGGAAAACGGGGTGGATACAGACGCCGAGGTACAGAACCTGATCCTGGTTGAACAGGCCTATGCCGCCAACGCGCGCGTCATCCAAGTGGTGGACGAACTGATGGACACTTTGTTGAGGTTGTAAATTATGAACATGTCTTCGATTGGCGATCTCGCCCGAACACTGATGTTTCAAAACAGAAGCACCGAAATCCGAAACGAAATTGCCACCCTCACCGACGAGCTTGCAACCGGGCGCGTGGCCGACGTTTCCGAACACTTGAACGGAGAGTTTTCGCATCTGGCCGACATCGAGCATTCGCTCGGGCGGCTGGACAGCTTCTCGACAGCAACGGCCGAGGCCGGGCTATTTGCTTCTACGATGCAGCGCAGCCTCGAGAACCTGGACCAACGCACCGGCGACTTGGCACACAGTCTGACCACAATTGGGAGTTTCGGTCAGGACATCAACCGAACCCAGGCCAGTGCGCAGGCGGAATCAGAACTGGGTGCGATGATTGGGTCCCTGAATCAATCCGTCGCGGGGCGCAGCCTGTTTGCCGGGGTCGCCACCGATCAGGTGCCACTTGGATCCGCCGACACCTTGCTGCAAGAGGTGCGCACCGCCATTGCTGGCAGTGCAACTGCCGACGACGCCATTACCGCGGCGCGCAATTGGTTCAATGATCCTACTGGGTTCGAATCTGTAATCTATCAAGGTTCGACCCAATCTCTGGCCCCCCTTTCGGTCGGCAAGAATGATGAGGTCTCTTTGACCCTCAGGGCCGACAATCCTGTCATCCGCGAGGTTTTGTTGAACACGACCCTAGCCGCCCTTGCCACCGATGGCGCGGTTGGGCTGAACGACGCCGAACAAACCGAACTGTTCAAAAGAACCGGTGCGGGCCTCAGCAAAGCCCAGGATGATGTCATCGGTCTGCGTGCGGAAGTCGGCCATGCCGAGGCCCGCATCGATCAGGCCGAAGCGCGCAATTCGGCCTCGAAGAGCAGCCTGGAGTTTGCCCGCAACAAGTTGATCGGCGCCGACCCGTTTGAGGTCACAACCCGCCTGCAAAGCGTCCAGGTGCAACTCCAAAGCCTGTACACGGTCACGGCGCGGACCTCCTCCCTTAACTTGGTGAATTTCCTGAGATGAAAAAACTGATCTGTCTTCTTCTCTGTCTGCTCCTCCCGTCAATGGTGTCCGCGGGGGCCGTGCGCCTCAAGGATCTTGTTGACTTCGACGGGGTGCGTGGCAACGACCTGGTTGGCTATGGCCTGGTGGTTGGCCTGAACGGCACCGGCGACGGCCTGCGCAACGCCCCCTTCACCGAAGAGATCATGTCCAACATCCTGGAAAGACTGGGCGTCAACGTGACCGGCGAGCAGTTCCGTCCAAAAAATGTGGCTGCGGTCTTTGTCACTGCCAATCTTCCACCGTTCTCCCGTGTCGGCAGCCAGATCGACGTGACGGTCTCAGCGATTGGTGACTCCAAAAGCCTTATGGGCGGCACGCTGGTGATGACCCCGCTGAACGCGGCCGACGGCCAGATCTATGCGGTTGCCCAAGGCACGGTATTGGCCGGCGGGGCCGTCGCCGAAGGAGAGGCCGCATCCGTGGTGCGCGGCGTTCCAACATCTGGCGTGATCCCCTCTGGCGCCCGCGTTGAACGCGAGATCGAATTTGCCTTGAGCGACCTGACCCAGATCCGGCTGGCTTTGCGCGAGCCGGACTTCACAACCGCTGGCCGGATCGAAACCGCAGTCAACCGCACCTTCAACGCCCGTGTGGCCGTCATGCGCGATTCCGGCACGGTCGAGGTCGACATACCCGCGACGCGGGCTGCCTCTACCGCCCATGCTATTGGCCGGATGGAAAACATCCTGGTCGAGCCCGAGCGCAAAGCCCGTGTGGTGGTGGATCAACGTTCGGGTACGATCGTGATGGGTGACGACGTCCGCATCTCTCGCGTGGCCGTGTCCCAAGGCAATCTGACCCTGCGCGTTGAAGAGGCGCCCCTGGCGGTTCAACCCAACCCCTTCGCCAACGGCCGGACGGTGGTGGTGCCCCGAACCAACGCTGCAATCGACGAGGATGGCGGCATCGCCTTGGCCGAGGTGCCAGAGGGAACGTCTCTGTCGCAGGTCGTTGCGGGCCTCAACGCTTTGGGGGTCTCGCCACGCGACATGATCGACATCCTGAAAACGATCAAGGCAGCCGGAGCCCTGCACGCCGAGTTCGTAGTCCAGTAAGCGCGATATCTCTGCACGCCATGGTACGGCCCCGGGCAAGCAACCCGGGCCGTTTCATTTGTGTCATCGCCCAGCCACAAGGCTGAGTAGGACAAAAAAGTTGTAGCGAGCTTAGCAAATGGCACGCCAATGTCTGAACAGGCCGCGGAACGGCAGATGGTTCAAACCGGTCACCAAGCCCTGGATACCAGTGCGCAGAGCACCACGCGGGTGACAAAAGCAGGCCAATCACAACGTCAAACTCGGACTTGGCTATACCGCGTCAAAAACCCGGCGCTTCATGAGAAGGCCGGGTTCAACTTCGATGAGCCATGGCATCAAATTTAAGGGCTGTAGCTTCGAACCAGAGCTCCCGCGACCAGAGACCAGCCGTCGGCGATCACAAAAAACGCCAGCTTGAACGGTAAGGAGACCGTTGCTGGCGGCACCATCATCATGCCCATCGACATCAAAACCGCCGCGACCACCAGGTCAATCACCAGAAACGGCAGGAACACCAGAAAACCGATCTGAAACGCGCGCGAAATTTCGGACAAAAGGAACGACGGGACCAGAACCGAAATCGGTGCTTCGGGCGACAACTCCACCTCTTGCGTGTGCGGCCGCAGGGATGCCATTGCCTCAAACGTGTCGGGATCTACGCGCGCGGCCATGAACCCCTTGAAGGGGATGATCGCCTGCTGCAGAGCCGGTTCAACCTCAAGCGTTTCTTCGACCAGCGGCTGGATCCCGGTTTCCCAGGCCTCGGTGAACACCGGCTCCATGATGAAATAGGTCAGGAACAGGGCCAGGCTGACAATCAGCATGTTGGGCGGCGATTGCTGCAACCCGATGCCTTGGCGCAGGATCGACAAGACCGTCACCAGAAACGGGAAACATGTGATCATGATCGCCAGACCCGGTGCCAGGCTGAGAACCGTGATCAACAAGATCAGCTGTATCGTGCGACCCGACAAGGAGCCACCTTCGCCCAATGACAGTGACAGCTCCTGTGCACTGGCGGGTTCTGCCATGGCCGCAATCACGCCTGCAATAAGCGCGGCCAGAGCCAATTGAGACCAGTGCTTCATCCCAATCCGCTTTGCAGATCGGTGATTTCCGTCAAACGGACGGCCAATTGCCCGGCCTGGTCACCATTCATCTCTTCAAGCTGCCCACGAGCGACAAGTGTGCCCCCGACATAAAGTTCGACCGGATCCTCGACCCGCTTGTCCAACGTCAGCACCGCGTTTTCACCCAGCCCCACCAAATCTTTGATCAACGGCCGGGCATGACCGACCGACACCATGATTTCAATGGGAACCGAGGTGAACGGGTTGCCTTGCTCGCGTGTGTTGGGGGCCTCGTTATCCATGTTGGACATCCTCTTTTGCCTGATACAGGAATGCGTCAACGGCCTCAGAGATGGAGGCCATCAGTGCTGTGCAATCTACTTCGCGCTCGGCGGTTCCGACCCGCAGATACGCTTGACCGGGTGGCAGACTGGATTCTTCAACCATCTGAACCGGAACCGAAAACTCTCGGTCCAACGAGGGCTTGAGCGCCGCGCTCACACCCGATGGAACCACCAGCAGAACCGGCTGCGCCGCCTGATCCCGCGCCATCTCTTTCAGCTCGTCCACAATGTGCTGGCTATAGGTCTTCTCAATGGTGTCGGGCAGAACCGTATCCATGAGGCTGCTGAACATCGGCTCAAGCGACAAGGTCATCTGCGACAACGCCTCGTGATAGGTGAACGACAGATCCTCAAGCGATTTACCCAGAGCTTCGGACACGCGCCCGTTGTCTTCGGTCTGGGCCGACACCGCATCATCCCAGCCTGCGGCATAGCCCTGTTCAAAGGCGGTCAGCCGGTATTCTTCCAAAGCGTCCTCATCCATCATTTGGACACGCCCGACTTGAAAGATGTTCTTTTCAAAGTCTTCCAGCAAATGTGCGATCGACATCAGACTTTCTCCTCACTTTCCTGCAACCAGCTGCGCAGGATTTCGACTGTTTCTTCCTGTTTGTCCCCGATCATCGAGCGCAAACGATCGACCGGGTCTTCGGCCGTACCCGCGCCCGCAATTTGCCGAACACCTGCATTGGGCGCCTGAAGTGGTTCAAACCCTTCGCCGTCTCGCGTGGCAATTTCACCGGTCAGTGCCAGTTGCGCGTCCAAGGATTGACCTGCACCTGTTGGCGCAGCAGACGGCAGAGCCAGCGACGGCGCCCCAATCTGGGCGGTGTTGCTCAGGATCGGACGGACGACAAACAGACCCAGCCCAAGCGCCACAAGCGCCAGCGTAGCCATCTGGATCAGCGACATCGCATCTAGATGCATGCCCTGGAACAGAGAGGGACCAGCCGCCGTGCCCAAGGGTTCGATACTGGGCAGCTCCATGGATTTGATCGTGATGACGTCACCGCGTTCCGCGTCGTACCCAACGGCAGACGAAACCAGCTCTCGCAGCGCGTCCAATTCTTCTTCGGGGCGCGGCACAAAGGCGCCACCAGCAGCCTCGGCTGGTGTGCCGTTGACTAGAACCGCGACGCTCAAACGTTTGACCGCACCGGGCACACGCAAGATTTCCAACTCGGTTTCAGAGACTTCATAGTTCACGCGTTCACGCGTCGCGCTGGTGGACGAGTTCGATTCGTCCCCTGTCGCGCCATCCCCGTCGGGCAGGTTCGACGCCACGGTCACATCACCGGACTGATTTTTGGAATTGTCCGAACGCTCTTCGACATCCGTGCTGATTGCCACCCGCCCGTTTGGATCAAAGCGGCGTTCGCGGATGGATTCTGTCTCGGTCACGGTATCAACACTGATTTCGACCACCGCATTGCCCTTGCCAACGCGGGCTTCGACAAGGCGTAATACCCGGTCGCGCATCTGTTGCGCCCGGTCATCAGCCGTGCTGGCCGCCGCCGTGGCCTCAGGCGAACCGATCAACGTGCCGTTGGCGTCGATGATCGCCACATTGTCCACCGACAACCCGCTGATTGCGCTGGAAACCAGAAAGCGAATCGCGTTGGCCTGAGTTGGTGTGATCGGGCTGCCTGTTGGAATGACCGAGACCGAGGCGGTGGGTTCGGCACTGCGTTGAAAGGGCGAGGACGCGCTGTTGGCGATGTGAACCCGAGCCTGGCTGATAAATGGCGACGCCACGATCGTGCGCGCCAATTCGCCTTCTTTCGCGCGCCAGTAAGCGGCATCGAACATTTGTGAGGTGGTGCCAAATCCGCTGAGCGAATCAAGAAGTTCGTACCCCTTTCCGCCATTTGCAGGCAGCCCCTCGCTGGCCAATGTCAGGCGAAGTTCGTCCCGTTGCGCCGCAGGAACGTATATCGAACCGCCCCGCACATCATAGGGAATGCCGCGCTGCTCCAACGAGCGGACCACGTCGCCGGCCGCGCCGCTTTCCAACCCTGCATAGAGCAATTGCATGCTTGGGTTTGCCGCGATTCGCGACATTGTCAGGACCGCAAGGAACACCGCAACCGCTGCGCCCACCACGATAATCTGTTTTCTTTTGTCTAAACTTGCCCAGACACTTCTAATCTGCTGCACGCTAACCTCCGTCTCACCGACATTCTGTTCGGCACATCACCTGTTTTGGTCGATTGGCCTTAACAATCGGTTAGTTCCTGACCGGCTATGAATGTCCTCGAACTTCGAAGAGGGTACGGCATGGCCGATGCAACGGCAGACGAACTGGAACCAGAGAAAAAAGGCGGGAAACTCCCGCTGATTATCGGGCTCGTTCTGGGTCTGGTTGGCGCGGGTGCAGGATTCTACGCGACGACCTCGGGGTTGGTTCCCATCGGGAAAACCGCAGAGGCGCAGGATGAAAAACCATATGCTGAGGACGCTGGCGAATACCCGGCCGCGCTTCCCGACATCGAATATGTGGATCTGACCCCGATCATGATCACGCTGAGCGGCGGTACGACAATTCATCAGCTGCGGTTTCACGCCCAACTTGAGGTCGAATCGAAATACCACTCGGATGTCGAGAAAATCCGCCCCCGGATCCTCGACGTTCTCAATGGCTATCTCAGGGCGCTCGAGCTGTCGGATCTGCGTGATCCACTGGCCCTGACTCGGCTGCGCGGCCAGATGCTGCGCCGCATTGGCATTGTCGCTGGCAAGGGGCGCGTGCGCGACCTGCTGGTGATCGAATTTGTACTGAACTAGGAGAATAAATTGGAACTAGTCGCAGATATTCTTCTTGTTGCCGGCGCCTTGGGCGCAGGGCTTTACTGTTTTGTTCTGGCTCGGCGTCTGAACCGGTTCAACGACCTGGAAAAAGGGGTCGGTGGCGCCGTCGCGGTGCTGTCTGCGCAGGTGGATGACCTGAACAAGACGCTCGAATCAGCGCGCGCCGCATCTGATACCTCCAACGAGGCATTGGGGGAATTGACGGCGAAAGCCGAAGCCGCGGCTATGCGGCTCGAGCTGTTGATGGCCTCAATGCATGACGTGCCGATTGCCGATGCGCCTGAGGTGAAAACTCCCGAAGCCAAACCGGCTGACAGGCCCGACGAAATTTCAAAACCGGGTGCGGCCGAGGCAGAGTGCAAAACCGAACCACCAGCGCAAGGTTTGATGTTCATGCGCCGTGACCGCGGCGCAGCGAGGGCAGAAACATGAGCAAACCGATTACAGCCCGCAATGGTGCCTTGACCGTCATCGCCGTCCTTATGCTGGGTTCGGCGGTCCTGCGTGTGGGGTTCGAGGCCGGACCGGCCATCGCGCGAGAAATCAACACCGAAAAACCCGAGGCGCCGAAGGACGAGATGACTCCCAAGGTGCAAGAAACAGCTGTCGAGTATCAGAAGCTGCTGGCCGCTCTGCAAGAACGCGAACAGAACCTGGCCCGCCGCGAATCACAGATCGAAGAGCGATCCAAGGCCCTGGCGGTTGCAGATCAGGCCATTGAACAGAAACTCGCGGCCCTGACCGAAGCCGAAGAGGCGCTGCGCGAAACCATCGCCCTGGCCGATGTCGCAGCCGAAGACGACCTGACGCGGCTCACAGATGTCTATGAGCAGATGAAGCCCAAGGAGTCAGCCGCCCTGTTCGAAGAGATGGATCCTGACTTTGCCGCCGGTTTCCTGGCCCGCATGCGGCCCGAAGCCGCCGCGGGGATCATGGCCGGGCTCAGTCCAACGGCGGCTTATACCATCAGCGTGGTTCTGGCAGGCCGGAACGCCAATGTGCCGGACGACTGACTGTTATGACCGTTTGCTTGATCCCTTCAACCCAACAGCTGAACTCGGAGTACTGACATGATCGGAATCATCGGGATTGTGTGCATTTTCGCGATGGTTTTCGGCGGCTACCTGGCTGCCGGCGGCAAGATGGCCATCATTCTGAAATCGCTCCCTTTTGAAATGATGATGATCGGCGGCGCGGCCGTGGGCGCGTTTCTGATCAGCAACGACATGGGTGGCGTCAAACACACGGCCAAGGACATGGCCAAGGTGTTCAAGGGCGCCAAGTGGAAACCCGACGACTATCGCGATCTGCTGTGCTTGCTGTTTGCCCTGATCCGCATTGCGCGTCAAAACCCGGTTGAGGTCGAACAGCATATCGAAGACCCCGAAAATTCGAGCTTGTTTTCCAAATACCCCAAGATTCAGGCCGACAAAGAGGCGGTCGACCTGATCTGTGACACCATGCGCTCGGCCTCGATGAACTACGACGATCCACACCAGGTCGAAGAGGTGCTTGAAAAACGCATGGACGCGAACCTGCATCATGCGCTTCATTCCAGCCACGCCTTGCAAACCGTCGCTGACGGCCTGCCCGCTCTGGGGATTGTTGCGGCGGTTCTGGGCGTGATCAAGACGATGGGCTCGATCGACCAACCACCCGAGGTGCTTGGCAAACTGATCGGCGGCGCGCTGGTCGGGACCTTCCTGGGTGTTTTCTTGGCCTATGGCCTGGTTGGTCCCTTTGCGTCCAAGGTCAAGGCCGTGGTCGAAGAGGATGCGCATTTCTATCAGCTGATCCGCGAGGTCCTGGTCGCCAACCTGCACAATCATGCAGCCGCTATCTGTATCGAGGTCGGAAGGCAGAACACGCCCTCGCACATCCGACCCAAATTCGCCGACCTGGAAGAGGCGTTGAAAGCCATCAAACAGGACGCCGCATGAAACGCGTACTTCTGCTCCTTGTTTTTGCGACCATCAGCGCGACATCGGCCTTGGCCGAGCGGCTGGTGGTACGCTCGGGCGAGCACTCGAATTTCACCCGGTTGGTCATGAAGCTGCCCAAGGGCGCAGACTGGTCCCTGAGAACCGGCACAAGCGAAGCCGAGCTGACATTGGCGCTTCGGGATGTGGAATTTGACACGGCGGGTGTGTTTGCCCGCATCCCTCGCGATCGGTTGGCCGACCTCAAACAAGAGGCGCCTGGCGATCCGCTTCGGCTGTCCTTTGGGTGTTTTTGTGAAGCGACAGCCTTTGTCGAAGCCGATGACTACCTGGTTGTGGATATCCGAAAATCGACGGCGTCAGAGCCCATTGCCCTGAAGTTGCCTGTTGTTTTGCCAGCCACCCAGGATGAGCCGGTGACTGGTGCCGTACCCGACATCGAAGTGGCATCGGTGCCTTCCGTTTCTCTGCCGCTCGACCTCCCGTCGCACAGCACTCAAAGTGACCTGTCGCACCTCCTCCCTGGCCAAAGACACACGGAGTTCCGCCTGTTATCGCAGATCACACGAGCAGTCGATCAGGATGTACTGGACATCGCCCCGGATGTGGTGGCCATTGACGCTGAAGATCCCGACAGGGCCGAAAACCCGATACTCGAACAGGCTCTTGGGGTCAGCGAAAACATCCGTATCGCAACGGTTATCGACCGGGATCTTCATGGCCTCTCTGATCACATGTCGAGCGGAACGCCAAAGCGTACTTGCTCAGCCATAGACAACCTGCAGCTTGCCCAATGGGGCGAGCCGGATGGCTTTGGTAAACTCATCGGTGATCTGCGAAACCGCGTGGTGACCGAAGCAGGTGACATCGACCCCGACGTAGTCGTGGAGCTGGCCAGGACATACGTCTACTTCGGGTTTGGAACCGAGGCATTGAATACCCTGGCACTTCACCCAGATCCCTCAAAGATCTCGTGGGAATTGCCCATTCTTGCAGGGCTCATGGACACAGGAGACGCAGACGCAGCAGACGAGCTGACAGGCTTCCAGCATTGCGATGGCCCGATCTCTCTATGGTCTGTCCTGGCGCAGGACGAACTGGCGCAAGATGCAAATACACAGGCCATTACAAGCGCCTTTGCCAGACTGCCCGAACATTTGCAGTTTCAACTGGGCCCAAGACTGGGCCTGGTTCTGACGCGCGCCGGGGACAAGGTATCAACACGCGCTGTCCTGCGCATCCTGAACCGCAACCTGCCTGCCCCCAAACCCGAAGTGTCCCTGGTCGAGGCCGAGGTCGCACGCCTGGAGGGGGATCACGAGGAATATCAGGAAAAGCTTGAAACCGTGGTCGAGGACACAAGCGATTCCGAACAGGCGCCGCGCGCTTTGATCGCCTTGCTCGAAGATCGCTGGGAGTTGCGCCAAGGGTTCTCCGAGGCCAATACGGAACTGCTGGCCGCGCATGCGCACGAGTTCCGCAAATCCGAACTCGGCACCGATCTGCAACGCGCTTATGTGTTGGCGTTGGGGCTGAACGGGCAATTCGACGAGGGGTTTTCGGAGTTGGGTGAATTGGCGACAGATCAACGCCCCGCGTCGCTCAACCGTATCCTCACGCTGTTGGCTGAGCGCGCCGATGATGTCTCCTTTCTGAAACTTGCGCTGGAACACAGCGATCAGCGCCCGGGAATTCTGGCCCGTGAAACCGTCGATCTGCTCGCCAAGCGTCTGATCGACCTGGGGTTTTACAAACAGGCAATGGACCTCTTGGATGACCCGCTCAAAGGCCGTGTGGCCCAGAACCGCAAGTTCCTTTTGGCGCGCGCCGCGTTGGGCATGAACCTGCCACACCGGGCTCAGTTGGAACTGTTGGGGACAAAAGGGCCTGAGGCCGCAAGGTTGCGAGCCGAAGCGCTTGAACAGAAGGGCGAGTTGACTGCGGCAGCCGAGCAATTGGTCGAATCAGGTCAATTGGACGACGCCGCCCGCGCCCTGTGGTTGACCGAAAATTGGGAACAGATGCCGGATGTCGACAGCGACTATACGCGCGCAGCCCAGCTATCGATCAATCTCCAGCCCCCTGAAACCATCGAGATCCCAAACCGTCTGTCCGAGGCGCGAAATCTGATCTCGGAAAGCGAAAACGCACGGGCCGCGATCGGCGAGCTACTGGACGCTATCAATTGATCCATGAACGCCGAACGCAAACATTTGAGTTCGGCTAACCAATTCTAAATACTCGGATCCTAGCCTCTGCTTGACGCATAATGTGGATAGGCAGAATGCCCCGACCCTTTCATTCCAGGTTCTGGAGCTGGCTCAGATTGGCCAGATCAAACCACGGGCGACCTGCCCTTCTCCTGACCCTCATTTTGGTCAGCCTGACCCCATCTCTGACCCATGCCCTGACCCAATTCCGAGCCGCCGGTAACCTTTGCGACCGGGCCGCCCTGAGGGCCGCGCGCACTCACGCTGTCCCCGAGGATGTGATGCTTGCCATCACCCGGATTGAAACGGGGCGCACATCGCAAGGCGAAACATCACCCTGGCCCTGGACCGTCAACATGGAAGGAGCCGGTCATTGGTTCTCTACAGAAGACGAAGCACGATCCTTTGTCTTTTCGCGGTTCAAGGACGGTGCCCGCAGCTTTGATGTGGGCTGTTTTCAGATCAACTACAAATGGCACAGCAGTGGGTTCAAATCGATTGACGAGATGTTCGACCCGGACCTGAACGCCGCCTATGCCGCCCAGTTCCTCAGGACACTGCACGATGAGTTCGGCGACTGGTCCAAGGCGGCGGGCGCCTATCATTCGCGAACCCCCCAATATGCCGACATCTACATCGCCCGATTTGACGCCACACGCGCAAATCTGAGCGGAGCCCCCGCACCCGACACCGGCCCCCTGCCGATTTTGGGACATGCCTCGCGCCAGCCGCTGATCGGGTCCGGATCCAGCGGCATGGGGTCTTTGGTCCCTACCGGCGCAAACACGACCTCTTCTTCTCTGATTGCCTTCAATTGATATGCCCAAAGTTCAGATAAACTCTCTCTTCAGTCCCACCGTCCTGCTCGCGATTGCCCTGATGACGATCATCATCATGATGATCCTGCCTGTGCCTGCCTGGGTCCTGGATGTTGGCCTTGCCGCCTCGTTTGGTCTGGCGATCCTGATCTTCACGATCACCTTGTTCATCGAACGTCCGCTGGATTTTTCGGCCTTCCCGACCATCCTTCTCGCCTCACTGATGCTGCGATTGTCGCTGAACATCTCGTCCACAAAACTCATCATCGGCCAGGGTCACACTGGTCCCAACGCCGCAGGCGACGTGATTGAGGGGTTTGCCCAATTCATCATGGGCGGCAGCGTGTTCCTGGGCCTGGTGGTGTTCGGCGTTCTGCTGATCGTGAACTTCATGGTGATCACCAAGGGTGCGGCCCGCATGGCCGAGGTCGGTGCGCGGTTTGCCTTGGACGGCATGCCCGGTAAACAGCTTGCCATCGACAGCGACATGTCGGCGGGCGCAATCGACCACGCTCAGGCCAAGGAACGCCGCGAGCGCGAGCAGCAGGAAACCACGTTCTTTGGCTCGCTCGATGGTGCATCGAAATTCGTCAAAGGCGACGCCATTGCCGGTTTGCTCATCACACTTTTGAATCTTGTCATGGGGCTGGTGATGGGCGTGGTTGTTCACCAGATGCCCATCTCGGCCGCCTTCGAAACCTACGCGATCCTGACGGTGGGTGATGGCCTGGTGTCGCAAATCCCGGCCGTCATCATTTCGATCGCTTCGGCCCTTTTGCTGGCACGCGGCGGCATGCAGGGGGCCACCGATCTGGCGTTGCTGGATCAGCTCGGCAAACATCCGGCCGCCCTGGCCACCGTCGCGGTGCTGATGGGTGTGTTTGCATTGGTGCCGGGCTTGCCGTTTCTGCCTTTCATCCTTGGCAGTGTTGCACTCGGGGCAGCATCCTACTGGATGATCCTGCAACAACGCAAAGAGGCCGAGGAGGAAGCCGCCAGCAGTGCCATGCCCGAAGAGCCCGCCCAGAACCGGGGTCTGGGCGACATTCTGGATCTGGATGACGTGCATCTGGAATTTGCCCCCGACCTGGTCGGCATGGTGCTTGATCCGGGCACTGGTCTGGACGCACGCATCGCCAACATGCGTACCCATGTGGCGTCCGAGTTCGGGTTGATCCTGCCCGATATCCGCCTGACCGATCAGGCCGAACTGACACCCGGCACTTACATTATCCGTGTCCAGGGCGTCGAACAGGTGCGCGGCGTTCTGCATCCCGATCTTGTGCTGGCACTGGTGCCAGACAGCTTTACCGCGCTGCCCGACGGCCAGGACGTGACCGAACCTGTCTATGGTGCGCCCGCCCGCTGGATTTCGCCCAAAGATCAGGATGGCGCAGCCATTTCCGGGGCCACAATTGTTTCTCCGCCCGAGATTCTGGCGACCCATCTGCTTGAAGTGATCAAACAGAATTTCGCCCGCCTTCTGACCCTGAAATCTCTGCGCCGCCTGCTGGACGAGATGAAGCGCCTCAGCGACCCGGTGCGGGCCGAGGCAAACCGCAAACTTCTGGATGAGCTCATCCCAGACAAGGTGCCAATGGACACGCTGCACAGCGTTCTGCGCCTTCTGCTGGACGAACGTGTGTCGATCCGCAACATGCCCCTGATCCTGGAAACCATCGCCGAAGCGCGCCTGATCACCACCCAGCCCGAGGCAATCTGCGAACACGTGCGCCACCGCCTGGGGTTCCAGCTGGTGGCCGAAATGAAACGCGCCGATGGCTCGATCCCACTGGTTCAACTGGCACCCGAGTGGGAAGACGCCTTTGTGACGTATCAGGTAGATGGCGGTGCCAGCGGTCTGGACATCGCCTTGCCACCCGATCTGTTCAACCGACTGGCCGACGGCGTGTCCGAACAAGTGGGGCAAACGGCGGAAAACGGCATTTATCCGGCGGTCGTCACCTCGACCCGTCGCAGGCGGTTCCTGCGCACGGTGATGCGCGCGCGGGGTATTTCCAACCCCGTCCTGTCGTTCGAGGAGATCGGACTCGAGGCCCGGCCGGCGCTTGTTGGTTTGGTGGCTGCGTAACCCATGAGCGAGCCACTGGCGCAATATCTGACCTCCGAGTTCTGGCACGCCTTCACCGTGCTTCTCAGGATCTCGGCCTTCGTTTCGGTCATGCCCGCCTTTGGCGAACGCACCGTGCCCACACGCGTCAAGATGGGGATCGCAATTGCCTTTACCGCCATCGTCGCGCCCGCACTTGGTGAACGGTTCGAGCCCGCAGACTTTGCCGCCTTTGCCCGGCTTGCAATGACCGAGATCGTGGTCGGGCTGCTCCTGGGTCTGATGGTGCGCCTGTTCGTGTTGGGCTTGCAAACCGCGGGCTCGATCGCCGCACAGGCCACGTCATTGTCGCAAATCCTGGGCGGCGCCGCGGTCGAACCCGTCCCGGCCATGGGCTTTCTGTTGGTGATGGCCGGGCTGACCCTGGCCGTGATGACCGGGCTGCATGTGCGCGCGGCCGAATACGCCATCCTCAGCTATCAACTCTTTCCGGCCGGAACCTTGCCCAACGCCAGCGATCTGGCCCGCTGGGGTGTCGGCCAAGTCGCCACGGTCTTTGCTCTGGCGTTCTCACTGGCCGCACCTTTTGTGATCGCCTCGCTGATCTATAACCTTGCAATGGGAGCCATCAACCGCGCCATGCCACAGCTGATGGTGGCCTTTGTTGGTGCCCCGGTGATCACCTTCGGCGGGCTGTTCATCCTCTTTGCCGCGACGCCCCTGCTGCTGACGATCTGGGTTGATGCGGTGAATGATTTCCTGATGAACCCGCTGGGCGGCCCCAGATGAGCGCAGCCGACGACGATACCGAAAAGTCTTTTGACCCGACACCGCAGAAACTTCAAAAGGCGCGGGAAAAGGGAGAGGTGGCGAAATCGGCCGACCTGTCCGTCGTCGCCGCATATGCCGGTCTGGTGCTGGTGTTTCTGGCCATCGGTCATGCGTCGATCACCTCGCTCGGCACCACGCTGATGATCTTTCTCGACCAGCCCGAAGGGTTATCGAACCTGCTGGTCAACGGCCCCTCGGCGGGTCCAGCCGGGGGCATGATCGGATCGGTCGCCTTGGCCATCGGCCCCTGGTTCCTGGTTCCCATGGCGGCCATCATCCTGTCCGTGATCGCCCAGCGCGCCTTTCTGGTGACGCCCAGCAAACTGCAACCGAAACTGTCGCGCATCTCGCTGATCTCAAATGCCAAGAACAAGTTTGGGCGCGGCGGCCTGTTTGAATTCGCCAAAAGCTTCACCAAACTCATCCTCTATTCAATCTGCCTTGGTGTGTTTCTGCACGCGAATATGAGCGACATCATCTCAAGCACCGGGGTCGCGCCGCGCATCGTGGTGCCGATGATGATGGATCTGGTGTTTCAGTTCATGTTCATCGTGCTCGCCGTGGCGCTGATGATCGGGTCAGTCGACTACATCTGGCAGTACTTTGAGCACATCCGCAAAAACCGCATGAGCCGCAAGGAAATCACAGACGAGACCAAGGACGCCGAAGGCGATCCGCACATGAAACAGCAGCGCCGCCAAAAGGGGCAGCAGATTGCGATGAACCAGATGATGGCCGACGTGCCCGACGCCGACGTGGTGATCGTGAACCCGACGCATTACGCTGTTGTTCTGAAGTGGTCGCGCCTGCCAGGCGCAGCACCGGTCTGTGTCGCCAAAGGAGTTGACGAGGTCGCAGGAACCATCCGCCAGATCGCCAATGAAAACGGCGTGCCGATCCAATCCGATCCCCCGACAGCGCGGGCGATCCATGCCTCGGTCGAGATTGGCGAAGAGATCCTCGAAGAACATTACAAGCCCGTGGCCGCCGCGATCCGATTTGCCGAAACCATGCGCAAGAAAGCCAAGGAAGGTGTGTGATGAAGCCCGAAACCCTTGAACAAACGGTGCAAGTGACCGAAGCACTTTACCTGCGCGAACACGAGGCGATCAAAGAGGTCTTGCAGCAAGAGGCCGAGATCCGCGCGCAATTGGCCCGACTGGATGCGCAAGTGGCTCAGGCCGCTGCCCAACCGCAACAGACCCATTCGGTTCGCATGGTCGGTGCTGACATCCTGTGGCGGGGGTGGGAATCCAAGACGCGCCGTCAGTTGCACATGCACCTGGCCCAGGCCCAGGCCCGCAAGCTCAGCGCGATGGAAAAACTGCGCACGGCCTTCGGCCGCAAGGATGCAATGGAAAAGCTGCAAAAGCTGGAGCGGGCCAAACGACTGCAACGCCGACAAACCCGCCGTCAGGACGATCTTCTCGACGGTATTCTCACCAAGCTCTGACACGAAAAACGCCACGCATCAGCGTGGCGTTTTCGATAGCATTTCAATGGGTTCAGGTGTCCTGACGGGCGATATCCACGATCAGCACATCCTTGACGATATCACCCAGCTCATTGCGGGCCACGTCGTTCAGGGCCTTGCGCAGCGGTGCAAGGTTGTCGGGCCGCGTGAACGCCCCGTCGAACCCGCCCATGTTGGCGTGATCAAACAGCACCTGCAGAAACACGTCGCGCAGCTTGGGCTCTTTGGAATAGACCGCATCGGTGCTGCCTTCGACCGTTTCCAGGCTCAGCGACACCGTGGCCAAGGCCGAAATATGATCCTTGGTCACAATGGGGATGACAAACTGCTTGGGCAGCTTGACGTATTCGCTGCCCGTTGCGGTCTCGTCCTTGGCCTTTTCGGGCTTCGCCTTGGCCTCTGACTTGCCCTCATCCTCTTTCTTGTGTTCCGTCTCGGTGGTCTTGGCCTTGTCGCCTTTGGCGCCGCTCGGCCCCAGGAGCACTCCAGCGCCTGCACCGGCGCCAAGACCAACAATCAGAAACAAGATAGGAAGCAGTTTCTTCACGTCACAAGCTCCTTAGAATGGCAGAACGGCATCAAGGACTTGCTGGCCATACCGTGGCTGCTGCACATCCGTGATCTGGCCGCGCCCGCCATAACTCACCCGGGCCGAAGCGATCTTGTCATAGGTGATCTCATTCTGGCGCGAGATATCTTCGGGACGCACATAGCCAGTGACCAACAGCTCACGCAGTTCGAAATTCACCCGAAGTTCCTGAGTACCGGAAATGGCCAACACGCCATTGGGCAGCACATCCACGACTGTTGCGGCCACCCGCAAGGTCAGCTTCTCCTTGCGCTTGACCGAACCCTTGCCGTCGGTCTTGCTGGACGAGGTGACACCCACCGCATTTGCCATACTGGCGCCGTCGGGCAACTTTTCATCAATCCGCTGCGGCAAGCCAAAGAGGTTCGGAACGCCCAGATCTTCGGACCCGGTGCGCGAGCGTTTGGTATCGTTGGAAATCTCGGCTTTTTCGTCGATCTCGATGACGACGGTCATGATGTCACCCTTTTGCATCGCACGACGATCGCCCAGCAAGGACGCACGCCCCCCGCTCCAGAGCGAGGATTGATCGACGCTGCGCTGCGGAACAGTGTTGAGCGGCAACCCCGGCCATAGCATCGCCACGTGCTCTGGCGTTTGCGAGCTTTCGGAAAAGCTGGGTGGCTTGCCCAGATGATCCATGCGCCCACAGGCGCCCAGGAAAATCAGACCAACAAGCAGGGATTTCTTCATCGTCAAATGCATCAGTGAACCTCGATTGAACCGTCAGGCCGGATGCGGCCGGTGACTGTAGAGCGCGATGACAAGTTCATCACGCGAATGATTTCGCCGGTGGCGCCCCGCCCCATCGCCCG
>NZ_JAGHRE010000003.1 GCF_017743935.1 Tropicibacter sp. R16_0 | reverse complement strand
CCCATCAGGCCCGTCACCGGAACCGTTCCCGCCCCCCAGGGAACGGTTCCTTTTTTGTTGAACCGCAGCCCCTTGAGCCCGGAGCGAGGCCGTCCTAGATTAGGGGCAACGCGCAAACGGAGATCAACATGTTCGGCATTCCCGGCAAACAGGCTGTCACGATGACACCCAAGGCGGCGGCCCAGATCGCAAAGCTCATGGCTAAGGATGGCCACTCGGGCCTGCGCATCGGCGTCAAGAAGGGCGGCTGTGCGGGCATGGAATACACCATGGAATACGTGACCGAAACCGATCCGCTGGACGAAGTGGTCGAGCAGGACGGCGCGCGCGTGATGATTGCGCCCATGGCGCAGATGTTCCTTTTTGGCACTCAGATCGATTATGAGGTCTCGTTGCTCGAGACCGGGTTCAAGTTCAGCAACCCCAATGTAGTTGATGCCTGCGGCTGCGGTGAATCGATCAAGTTCAAGGATGTCGACGAGCTGCAACAGGACGCCTGACGCACTGTTCTTTTCGTGAAACGGGGCGCTCCCGCCCGTCGTCAATGCCCCTGGTGGGGCATCTCCTCCCGTTGGGCCAGGCTCATGCGGGCAAAGCCCGCATGAGCCTGGCCCCCGCCGTCCGCAGGACGCAAGGCCGATAGGCCGCGCTGTGGGGCAATGTCAGGCGTTCTGATTTTGCAAATGCACATAGGTCTCGTCATAGCGCCGGGTCAGATGTGCGCCTGCGGTGATCACTTCGCCGGATCCCGGTGGGGCGACATTGGTGTCATAGGACGGGTTGAAAAACAACGGCACCGACAGGCGTTCATCCGCGCTTCCCACCACACGGTGCTCTGTTGCCTTGACCTGCCCTGCCGTCCAGAACTCCAGCATCTCGCCAAAGTTGATCACAAACTCACCCGGCTGCGTGGTCACCGCATCCCAGGTGCCATCCGCCCTCTTCACCTCGAGCCCTGGTACACCATCGGTGGCCAACAGGGTCAGGCAGCCATAGTCGGTATGGGCTGCGATCCCAAAGTCCCGCGCCCCGGCCCAGGCGGGCCGCTCCGGATAATAGTTGCCCCTGAGCAGCGCCATCGGAGGATCAAATGCCGCGTCAAAGGCCGCCGCGTCCTGACCAACCACATGCGCAATCGCCCGCAGCACCTCCATCGCCACGGCTGAGGCCTCGTGGAAGTAAAGCTGAATCTCCTCGCGAAACCCTTTTGGCGCATCTGGCCACAGGTTCGTCGCATAGACGCTCAGGTTTCGGGCATGTACCGGGTGGTCAGGCGACAGTTCGTACCCGCAGTCAAACACCTGTTTGTAGTCAGGATTGGCCTTGGGATCGACCTGCTCGGACTGCCCGCCGCCCCAGCCCCGGTTGGAGCCTGTACGCGCCATGTCCACCGCGCTCTTGGTGGCCTCGGGCAGGACAAAGAACGCGCGATACATCTCGATCACTTGCATCACACGCGCGGCGCTGATGCCTGTGTGGATGATCTTGAGAAACCCAACCTCGCGCACAGCCTGCGACAGCCGGTCAAGCTCGGCTTCATCCCGGGCCTTGAGCAACTGCAGATCCAGGTTTTCGAGCATCGCGCGCCTCCCGCCGCTTTGAAAAGCCTGACGCGGCCTCTATCCGGTGCCCTTCTCGGGAGCAACCGGAATTGTCACCCCGCTCGGGCGATGCTATCGGGGGTGAGATAAAACCACAGAGTATTGAGGCGAGGGCATCACATGCGGCGCAAACTGGCGGCAGGCAATTGGAAAATGAACGGGATCAGCGCAGGCCTCACCGAGTTGCAAAGCTTGGCCGCGACCCATGCAGACGCCGATGTCGACATCCTGATCTGCCCGCCCGCAACCCTGCTGCACCGTGCTGCCGAGATTGCCCAGGACACCAGCATCCGGATCGGCGGGCAGGATTGCCACGCCAATGCCGCTGGCGCACACACCGGTGATATCAGCGCTCAGATGTTGGGGGATGCCGGTGCCACCGCCGTGATCGTCGGACATTCGGAACGGCGCGAAGATCATGACGAGCGCAACGAAGACGTGCGCGCCAAGGCCAAAGCCGCCATCGACGCCGGGTTGACGGCCGTGATTTGCCTGGGCGAGAGCCTGGCACAGCGCGAGGCTGCCAATACGCTCGACATCATCGCGGGCCAGATGTCCGGCTCGATCCCCGATCTGGCGACCGGAGAAAACGTGGTGATCGCCTATGAACCGATCTGGGCCATTGGCACCGGCAAGGTGCCAACGCTGGAGCAGATCGGCGAAGTGCATGACTTCATCCGCGCTCGGCTGGAACGCCGCTTTGGTGAGGGCGTGGGCCGCTCAGTTCGCCTGCTTTACGGCGGCTCGGTCAAACCCGGGAACGCGGCAGACATCTTTGCGGTTCCCAACGTGGATGGCGCATTGGTCGGTGGCGCGAGCTTGAAGGCCGCGGACTTCTCGCCAATCATTTCCGCTCTTGAGACATCCTGAGGGACTGACGACCACCAACTCTGGTTTGAAGTGAAACGGTTCCCATGTCGGTTGTGATCTTAGGAGGCAACTGACATGGACCATCCGCTTGAAACCCTGATCGACCGGATCGTGGCAAATTCCGCTCGTCGCGGCGAATTGGACAACTTGCCCGGTGCAGGCAAACCGTTGACCGACACGCATCTTGGTAAGGACGCGGTGCTCAATCGCCTGATGACGGAACATCAGGCGAAACCTCAGGCTGTGGTGCTGAACGAACAAATCCGCCAATCGCGCGCGCGCCTTCAGACATTGACCGACCCGGAGGAGCGCAAGGCCGAGATGAAGGTGCTGGCCGATCTGCAAACGCGGTATGCATTGGAACTCGAATCCACACGCAAATACGGCTGAGCAACAAAAAAGGCGCCGAGGAAGCCCCGGCGCCTTTGAAGACAAAATCTGCCTCTACTTCGTTATGATCTCGGGCCCCATCACCGCGTTCGGAATGACCGTACTGAGCCATGGGATGTAGGTGATCATGATCAGGAAGACGAAGAGCACCGCCAGGAACGGCAGAGCCGCGCGGACAACGCTCATCATCGGCATGCCTGCCACACCAGAGGTCACGAAAAGGTTCAGACCAACCGGCGGGGTGATCATCCCGATCTCCATGTTCACCACCATGATGATGCCCAGATGGATTGGGTCGATGCCCAGTTCGATGGCAATCGGGAACACCAGCGGCGCGACGATAACCAACAAGCCCGAAGGCTCCATGAACTGACCACCGATCAGCAGGATCACGTTCACGACGACCAGGAACATCACCGGACCAAAGCCCGCCGACAGCATCGCATTGGCGATATGCTGCGGGATCTGCTCGTCGGTCAGCACGTGCTTGAGGATCAGCGCATTGGCGATCACGAACAGCAGCGTGACGGTCAGTTTGCCTGCCTCGAACAGCGTGTGCTTGGTGTCCGCGTGGAAGAAGGCCGTGACCAGAGCAATTGGCTTGCGCAGCAAAGCGGTCTTGGGCGCATCTTCACCATTCGACAGCGGGCCCATGTCCTTGTAGACAAAACACGCGATGAAAAAGGCATAGACAGCCGCCACCGCAGCAGCCTCGGTCGGGGTAAAGATGCCGCCATAGATGCCGCCCAGAATGATCACGATCAGGAACAGACCCCATCCAGCTTCGCGCGCCGACTGGAAAATCTCGCCCCAGCCCAGCCATTCACCTTTGGGCAGGTTCTTGACCTTGGCCATGACATAGATCGTCACCATCAGCATGATGCCCGCCATCAGGCCCGGGATGATGCCCGCCAGGAACATGCGCCCGACCGACACCTCGACTGCGGCCGCATAGACCACCATCACGATGGACGGCGGGATCAGGATGCCGAGCGTACCAGCGTTACAGATCACGCCTGCCGCGAACTCCTTGGTGTAGCCCACCTGCCGCATGCCCGCGATCACGATGGAACCGATGGCCACAACGGTCGCCGGAGACGACCCGGACAGCGCAGCAAAGAGCATACAGGCAAAGACGCCCGCAATCGCCAGACCGCCGGGCAGATGCCCCACACAAGCGATCGAGAAACGGATGATCCGCCGCGCCACACCGCCTGTGGTCATGAAGGACGAGGCCAGGATGAAGAAGGGGATCGCCAGCAGGGTAAAGTGACCCTCGAATGCCTCAAACAGAGTACCCGCGACCGAGGCCAGCGAACTGTCAGAATAGACCAGCAGGAACAGAGTGGAACTCAGGCCCAAAGATACCGCAATCGGCACACCGATCAGCAAGAGGCCGATCACCATCGAAAACAGAAGAACGACGTCCATCAATCATGCTCCCCTTGCTGAGCACGGACGGCTTCCAGCTCGTCCTCTACTTCGTGGCTGGCCACCAGGCGGTCAGTTTCACCGCGCAAGATCTGCATGGCGGCTTGCGCAAAGCGATAGACCAGCAGCAGCATCGACAGCGGCAGCACCAGATAGGGCACCACTTTGGGCATCTTTTCATAGGCGTCGCCGTAGTTGATCAGGTCTTCGAGGAACCGCAGGGCTCCAATCATCGGCACATCCTGCACCTCATAAAACGACTGGCTGCGGGCCTTCATGTCGAACCCGGTTGGGAACCAGCGACCCGACGTGGGCGGCAGGTCCGCAAAGACGGCCCAATAGTCATAGGCGCCTTTGAGCATCAGCAGTGAAAAGATCAAGCAAGCCGCAACCGCGATCAGAGCCAGCGCGCGCCGCGCGGCTGGCGCCAGCATGTTCACGATGGCATCGACACCCAGGTGCGCGTGTTTCTTGACCGCGTAAGATGCGCCCAGCAGAACCAGCCAGGCGAACAGAAATACCGTCGCCTCCAGTGCCCACAGGATGTTCGAGTTGAATGCAAAGCGCGCGACGACGTTTGCGAAGGTGATTATCGTCATCAGCCCCAGAAGCGCCGCAATCACGGTCTCCTCAAGCCGGTCGACGAACCCGGGCGACCCGGAGCTCTGACCAGACATCTCACTGTCCTCGTTTTGTTTTGGATTTTTTGGTTTGAGGCGGGCCGATCAACCGGCCCGCCCGCGCGCGCATCCAACACTCCCCAGTTTCGGACGCGGCGCTATCTGATGAGATCAGAAACCGGCGTTGATCGCCTGAGCTGCGTCGATCTTGTCCTGACCCACGTCACCGGCGAACTTGTCCCAGACGGGTTTCATGGTGTCGACCCAGGCCTGGCGCTGCTCGGCGTCCAGCTGACGGATGGTTCCGCCTGCATCGATGATCGACTGCTTGGCCGCCTCGTTGACTGCAAAGGCCTCAGAGTTGCGGGTCTCGGTCACTTCGCTCAGGATGGTGGTGAACTGGTCGCGCACGGCCGGATCCAGGCTGTCGAGCCAGTCCACAGAGGTCACGACCAGATAGTCGATGATGCCGTGGTTGGTTTCGGTCACACCGTCCTGAACCTCAAAGAACTTCTTGCCGTAGATGTTCGACCAGGTGTTTTCCTGACCATCCACAACGCCCTGCTGCAGTGCGCCATAGACTTCCGAGAACGCCATTTTCTGCGGCGAGCCACCGATGGCTTCCATCTGAGCCACCAGAACGTCTGACGACTGAACGCGGAACTTCAGACCATTTGCATCGGTCGGCGCGACCAGCGGTTTGTTGGCCGACATCTGCTTCATGCCGTTGTGCCAGAACGCCAGACCCTGCAGGCCGCGGCGCTGCATGCTGTCGAGCATCGCCTGACCGTCTGCCGACGACTGGAACGCGTCCACGGCTTCGATGTTCTTGAACATGAACGGCAGATCAAACAGGCGGAACTGCTTGGTGAACTTTTCGAACTTCGACAGCGACGGCGCGGCCAGCTGCACGTCGCCCTGCAACATGGCTTCGAGCACCTTGTTGTCGTTGTAGAGCGTGGAGTTCGGATAGACCTCCATGCACATGGTGCCGTTCATCTCGTCATTGACGCGCTGTTCGAGCAGCGAGGCGGCGATCCCCTTGGGGTGCTTGTCGGTGTTGGTGACATGCGCAAACTTGACGACGATCTCGCCGTCATCACAGGCGGCAAAGCCAGCCGTGGCGGTGACGCTCAGCGCCAGTGCGGTTGCAGCGGTGGTAAGAAACTTCATCTGTCCTCTCCCTACAGATTATCTGAAACAGATTGGCAAACGCCGGATTTCGGCGTGCTGAGGGAAGTGAACCGACTCGGCGGCCGCCACTCAACAGTTTGTGACGAAAGGGAAGGAAACCCATTATTTCATCATAAATTCAATTATTTAACCGAAAATAAATTGCCGAAACCCATCTGAGAAATGGGAGCCTGTGCGAGAATCCGCACAGCCGCCTCACCCCTTGTGCGAAAAACCGCACAGTTTCACGAATCACTCTCCGAATCACGAAACCGCAGGCCGGGCCCGCCAGGGCACGGGCTGCCAGGCCCAAGTCTGTTCGGACACATCTTTGATGTGATCCGCAGACGCGGGAGCGCCCCCGCACTACCGGCGATAGTCCTCAGGCCGAATACCGTAGCGGGTGAGTTTGTCATAGAAGGTCTTGCGCGGCAGTTTCAGCGCTTTGGCGGCGTCCGACGCCTTGCCGTTGTTGCGCCCAAGGGCAGACACCAGCAATGCCCGCTCAACCCGCGCCAACTGTTCCGCCAGACCCAACTCTGCCGCCTGCGCCACATCTTCGGGCATGCCCAGAACAAAGCGCATCGCCGCCGACATCAACGAGCGCGCGTTGCCCGGCCAATCCTGCGCCATGAGCGCGGCCAGATGATCCGGCGTAATCTCGGGCGCGTCGATGCCCGCCTGCTCGGCAGCCTGCGCCACATAGTGGCGGAACAACACCGGAATATCCTCGGGCCGCTCGGCCAGCGACGGGATGCGCACCCGCATCACATCCAGGCGATAAAAGAGATCGGCATTGAACGTCCCCTGCGCCGCTGAAGCGCCCAAATCCGCCGTGGTCCCGGCCAATATGCGCGCGCCTGCCCCCTGCTCGATCAGCTCAAGTGCCGCGTATTGCGTCGCCTCGGGCATGGCCGAGACCTCATCGAGAAACAAGGACCCACCCGAAGCCTCGTCACACAGCCGCGCAAACTCCTGTGCGCTCAGCCCGGCGGCGGGGCGTTTGACAAAGGGGCCCTGACCGGCAGGCGACATCAGGTGTACCACCTCGGCCACCTTGGAGATGCCGCTGCCTGCTGGCCCGGTCACCAGCACCTCGGCCCCCGTGCGGGCCACCGACCGCACCCGCGCGCGCAGCTCTTCGGACTGCGATGAGGTGCCAAAGAGCATCCGCGCCGCCGGATCGCCGGTCTCGAGTTGCAGTTTCAACGCCCGGTTTTCCAGCACCAGCGCGCGCGTACGGCTGGCCCGTTCCAGCACCGCCAGCAAATCCGCACTGGCGCAGGGTTTTTCGAGGAACCCGAACGCCCCCTGTCCCATGGCCTTGACCGCCATGGGAATATCCCCTTCTCCGGTCAGCAGGATCACCGGCAGCTCGGCATCCACCTCTTGCGTGTAGTCGAGCAGGTGAAACCCGTCCCGCCCCGGCATGCGGATGTCCGACAAGATCACCCCATCAAAATCGGGTCGGATGTGATCCTTGGCGGCCACGAACGACCCCGCTGTCAGCGCGTCATAATCGGCCAACTCAAGCGTCTGCGACAACGCCTCGCGCACGGCGGCATCATCATCGACCAGTAAAACCCTGCGCGTCATGCCGCCTGCTCCTTGCCAAAAGGCTCCAGTTCCACCGTGAACATCGCGCCCTGGTCTGTGTTGGCCCCGCGGATATTGCCGCCAAAGCTCTGCACCAACCCGTATGAGATCGAAAGCCCCAATCCCATCCCTTCGGAACTGCCAACCGCCTTGGTGGAATAAAACGGATCAAAGATCTTTTCGGGCTCTTCAATCCCGGGCCCGGTGTCCGACACCATGACCTGCAGCCGATCACCACCGTGAACGGCGATCTCGATCTGTTTGTCGTCTGCATCCGCCATGGCGTCCACCGCGTTGTTGATCAGGTTGACGAACACCTGCCCCAATCGCACCTCGCCGCCCCAGGCGTAGACGGGCGTCAGCGGGCGCGCCCAATGCAGCGTGACACCTTCCGCCTTGAGGTGCGTGGCCGTCAGCTCGACGGCCGTATCAATCACATGCACCAGATCGACCTTGCCCATCGGCTCGCTTTCATTGCGGGCAAAAGCGCGCAGGTTCTTGATGATCCGCGCCATACGCGCTGCCATGTCCGAGATGCGCCCCAGGTTTTCACCCGCTTTCTCGGACCGCCCCCGCTCCAGAAAAGCGGCACCATTGTCGGCAAACTGCTGGATCGCCATCAGCGGCTGATTGAGCTCATGACTGATGCCCGCCGACATCTGCCCAAGCGCCGACAGCTTGCCTGCCTGCACCAGATCGGCCTGCGCACGTTTGAGCGCCGCTTCCGCCTCTTCCCGTTCGGTCACCTCGCGACGCAATTGCACGTTGGTGTCCTGCAGAACCCGCGTTCGATCCGCCACGCGGCTTTCCAGATCCGCATTGGCCAGGGCCAGCGCCCGGCGCCGTTCCGAGGCCAGAAACAGCAGCGCGCCAAAGGCAAGACACAAGGCTGCCAAGGCCGCCGCCTGAAGCCCCGCAATCCGGGCTGCGGGGGCCACATCCACGATGATTTCGCCGGTCATGCCAATCTGCGGCAGGCTGACGGTGGTGTGCAGACCTGCGCGCGGCACATGGGGCCCCCAGTTGAGCTGCCAGATCTCATGGTCACCTACATCAACGGACGAAAAAGCAGGCGTATCGCCCCCCGTGGCCGGGGCCAGGCCGATCTGCCCCGCCTCGCGCTGCCAGAACAAAAGTTCGGGCCGGTTCGAAATAAAGACCTCTCCGCTGTCATCGGTGAAGAACACGGGCGGCAGCGAGCCGCGCCATGTCTGTTCCACATCCTCGAGATCGGCGACCACGATCAGCACGCCGCGCACCGGACCATCGGGCTCAAACGCGGGCGCGGCATAGAAATAGGCACGCCGCCCGGTCTGGGGCACGACCTCGTGATGGGTGCCTAGCGCACCCTGGAGGGCGCGTTCGAAATAGGGTGTCCGAGACAGGTCCTGCCCTGCCAAACCCTGGGCTGCGGCCAGCACCCGACCGTTGCGGTCGGCGAAAGCCACGTCCAGAGCTCCGGTTTTGTCGGCAATTGCTACCATCAGCGTATTGGCCTGGGCCTGCATCTCGGGACTGTTGTCGAGGCCGCGCAGCCCGGGGTGCGTCGCCGTCAGGACCGCAAGTTCTTGATAAATCTGCAACTGGGTGCTCAACCGGTCGCTTGCCAATGCCAGATCGGCCTCGGCCCTGAGCCCCAATTGATCCAGCGCCTGACGATAGCCATAGGTCCAGACGCCCGCGGCAAGGGTCGCCACCACGCCAAAGAACCCAACGATGATCCAGCTGCGCTGACGCCAATATCCCTTCATGTCCCTGATCTTAGCAAAGCTGCTCTTGCATTGACCAGAGGTGCGCGGCACACCCGACGCATGAAGACGTTGCACCAGAACCCGACAGACCCGGAATTTGTCCAAGATCCCTATGCCTTCTACCGCGCGGCCCGCGCGGATGGGGATCTGCAGTTTTGGTCCGACTACGGCATGCCTGCCGCCTTTACTCATGCTGCTGTGCAAAGCTTGTTGAAAGACCGCCGCTTCGGCCGCGAGGTTCCGCCCGAACTGGCCAAACCCGGCCCGGCGCATCTGGCCCCCTGGCTTGCAATCGAAGCGACCTCACTGCTTGAGGCCGAACCGCCGCGCCATACCCGCCTGCGCGCACTGGTGCTGCGCGCCTTTACTTCGCGCGCCATCGGCGCGCTGGCCCCGGACATCGAAACCCTCTGTCACCATCTGATTGACCAATTTCCCGATGGCCCCTTCGACCTGCTCGACGCCTATTGCACCCAAGTGCCAGTGATCACGATCTGCCGTTTGTTGGGCGTGCCCGAGGACATGGCACCGGATCTGCTCAGCTGGTCCCACGCCATGGTCGCGATGTATCAGGCCAGCCGCACACGCGAGACCGAAGATGCCGCAGCCCGCGCCTCGACCGAGTTTGCGGATTTCCTGCATGGCTACATCGATGAACGTCGCAGCGACCCGCGCGACGACCTGATCACCCGCCTGATTGCAGCGGAAGAGGAAGGCGAAAAGCTGAACACTGATGAGCTGATCGGCACCTGCATCCTGTTGCTGAACGCCGGGCATGAGGCGACGGTGCATGCCCTGTCAAACGGAGTGAAGACCCTGCTCGAAACCGGCTCGGTCGACGCGCTCTTTGGCGATGGCCTGGACGAAACGGTCGAGGAGATTCTGCGTTACGACCCGCCCCTGCATATGTTCACGCGCTACGCCTATGAGGATTTGCAGCTCTATGGGCACCACTTCAAACGTGGTGATCAGGTGGCGCTGCTGTTGGGGTCTGCAAACCGAGATCCGGCGATTTGGACCAACCCGGACAGGTTTGATCCCAGCCGCCACATCCAGACCAATACAAGCTTTGGCGGCGGGCTGCATTTCTGTGTCGGCGCGCCGCTCGCGCGTTTGGAACTGCGCATCGCGTTGCCGATCCTGTTTCAACGCTGCCCGAACCTGATGCTGAACGCCCCACCGGAATATGCCAACACCTATCATTTCCACGGCCTTACCCGGCTGGAGGTTTCCAAGGGTTGAATTGACGGTGCTTCACCCAAACTATGGGGAAGAGCATCAGAACTGCAGGGAAAACCCGTGACCACCCCAACCGATCTGAACCACTGGCTGATCTCCGAAGGTCGTCTGCTTGGCGACGAGATCGCCATCGTGCGCGGTTATTGTCAGGCTTTGGTCGATATGGGTGTGCCGCTGGCTCGGGTGCGGGTGGCACAGCAGTATTCCAATCCCATCCTCAGCGCCTGGGGCATCATCTGGACACCCGAGGGCACTCGGAAATACGTTGTACCCGCAACTGTCCTGGACACCTCCGCCTGGAAAGGCAGCCCGTTCGAGCACGCAACAACCACACGCACGTCACTGCGCAAACGGATCATGGACCTTGAGCTAAGCCAGGAACACGACGTCTATGCCGAACTGGCCGAAGGCGGCGCCACCGACTTTTACGTGATGGCTTTGGAGTATGGCGATGGCAGCGTCCAGGGCGCCAGCCTGACAACCCACGATCCCGATGGGTTCAGTGATGCCGACATTCAGGCTTTTGAAACCACACGCCATGCACTGGCTGCCGCGATGGAACCGATTGCGATGCGTGAATCTCAGCAGAGCTTGTTACGCACCTATCTGGGCGATGGTCCAGCTGTTGAAATCGGGGACGGCCACATCAAACGCGGCGAGAACGCTTCGGTTTCCGCCGCGATCCTGATCGCCGATCTGCGAGGGTTCACCGCAAAGTCCGAGACATGGTCCGAGGCCAAGCTGCTGACGGTGATGGGGGATTACTTCGACATGATCGTTACGGCCGTGCGGGAACAAGGCGGCGATGTGCTCAAGTTTATGGGTGATGGGGTTCTGGCAATCTTTCGCGACGACGAAGCTGCGCGGGCCTGCACCGCCACCATCAAGGCCGCCGAACAGGCGCTGGAGGCGCTTGAAGGTTACAACCAACGCGCCCAGGAAGAGAACCGCGAACAGATCTCCTTTGTCCTGAGCGCCGATTTCGGCCCGGTCACATTCGGCAACATCGGCAGCCCCGACCGGCTGGACTACACCGTTGTTGGCCCGCCGGTGAACATGGCCAGCCGGGTGCAGGCGCTGTGCAAGGGCCTGGACCACCCGGCCCTCTTCACCTCGGCGCTTGCCCGACACGCGCAGGCAACGACCGCCAGCATTGGCCACCATGACATCCGCGGTGTCGCCGATCCGGTCGAGCTGTTCCGCCTATAGCGGCAGCATCGTGGTCGATTTGATTTCTTCCATCGACAAGAGCGCTGTGACGTTGTGCACCCGCACCTCGGAAATCAGCGCCTGATAAAAGGCATCATAAGCCCGCGCGTTCTGCACCCGCACTTTCAGGATGTAATCAATGTCGCCTGCCAGGCGGTGCGCCTCCTGCACTTCGGGACGATCCCGCAAGGCTTTGAGGAATGCCTTCTGCCACTCTGCCTCATGCTCGGACGTGCGGATCAGGACAAAGAAACAGGCCTCGAACCCAAGCGCCTCGGCATCAAGTTGCACAGTCTGCTGACCGATCACACCAGCACCGCGCAGCTTGCGGATGCGATTCCAGACCGGCGTTTTGGATGACCCCACGCGAGACGCGATTTCGTCCAGCGACTGGCTGGCGTCGCGTTGCAGCTCCGCCAGAATTTTCCGATCTGTGTCGTCTATTCGTACCGACATTCCTGTTTTCCCTCTCATTCGAAACCGGCGTTCCGTTTCGCCGACCATCGAAAACGCTTGTCCTTATTTGTTCGCCCATATGGCGCATTGCCGGGAATATTTCCTATATTGAGACCCAAGTCAAACACACCACAGGGACCAGCAATGTCCACGACCACGCACGATATTCCTCAAGGCCACGTCGACTTTGTCGGCGCAGGTCCGGGTGATCCCGAACTGCTGACGCTGAAAGCCATGCGCGCGTTTGAGATGGCAGATGTGGTCATGCACGATCGTCTGATCAGCGACGAGATCCTGGCGCTTGCAGGCAAGACCGCGCGTCTGGTTGACGTGGGCAAGGCAGGCTTTGGTCCCTCGTGGAAACAATCGGACATCGACGCACTACTGGTTGAAACCGCCCTGACCGGCGCCCGTGTGGTTCGGCTCAAGTCCGGCGACCCCACTGTCTTTGGCCGTCTGGATGAGGAAATCGAAGCGGTTGAGGCTGCTGGCGTCACCTGGCGTATCGTGCCCGGCCTGACCGCCGCCTCGGCCGCTGTCGCGGGCATCGGGCAGAGCCTGACACGCCGGGGTCGCAACTCGTCTGTTCGGTTCCTGACCGGCCATGACATGAAAGGGTTTGCCGATCACGACTGGGCCGCTTTGGCACGCTCGGGCGAAGTTGCCGCGATCTACATGGGCAAGAAATCGGCCCGCTTCGTTCAAGGCCGCCTGATCATGCATGGTGCCGACCGCGCGACGCCCGTGACGCTGGTCGAAAACGCATCGCGACCCGATCAACGCGTCCTGGCGACCACGCTGGACAAGCTGCCCACCGACCTGGCTGCCGCCGAAATGGACGGCCCCGCCCTGACCCTTTATGGCCTCGCGCCCCGCGACGCGGCGCAAGCCCTGACCCAATTGAACAAGGAATTTGCCTGATGGCCCGTGCCTTTTCCCCCAAGATCGTCACTGCCAACCACCTGCTGGAAGGTGACGTGATTTATCAAACCGCCGATGATCGCTGGTCGCGCCATATTTCCGAGGCCGAGCTGATCACCGACGAGGCGCATGCGCAGCTTCGGCTGCTGGATGCCTCGCGGCAGGCAAACGTGATCGTGGGGGCCTATCTGGCCGATGCGGTGGCCGGCGACAACGGCCCTGAACCCACCCACTTTAGAGAGGACTTCCGCCGCACCGGGCCGTCGAACTACGTGCACGGCAAGCAGGAAACCTCTCCGCAGCCCCGGGCCTGATCGGCCCCTTCTCTCTCCCCTCAAAAGGCCCCATGTCCGGGGCTGCAACAAGGACAGCAAACCATGTATCGCTACTCCGAGTTTGACACAGCCTTTCTTGCTGAACGCAACGCTCAGTTCCGCGCCCAGGTCGAGCGCCGCATCGACGGCTCGCTGACCGAAGATGAATTCAAGCCGCTTCGCCTGATGAACGGCCTGTATCTGCAATTGCACGCCTATATGCTGCGGGTCGCCATTCCCTATGGCACGCTCAACAGCGCGCAGATGCGCCAACTGGCCCTGCTGGCTGAAAAGTGGGACAAGGGCTATGGCCATTTCACCACGCGTCAGAACATCCAGTACAACTGGCCGAAACTGAAGGACGTGCCGGATATGCTGGACGCCCTGGCCGAGGTTGGAATGCACGCCATCCAAACCAGCGGCAACACCATCCGCAACGTGACCGCAGACCACTTTGCCGGTGCTGCGGCGGATGAGGTCGCCGACCCGCGCCCCTATGCCGAGCTGCTGCGCCAGTGGTCGACCGACCACCCGGAGTTCCAGTTCATGCCGCGCAAGTTCAAGATCGCCATCACCGGCTCGGAAAACGACCGCGCCGTGATCAAGGCGCACGACATTGGCCTGCAACTGGTTGAGCGTGACGGTGTCTTGGGCGCCAAGGTCATCGTGGGTGGCGGCCTGGGCCGGACGCCGATGATCGGCAAAACCTTGAACGAATTCATCGCCTTCGACGATCTGCTGGCTTACCTCGAAGCCACCGTTTCCGTGTGGAACCAGATCGGTCGCCGCGACAACAAGTACAAGGCCCGCATCAAAATCACCGTGCATGAGCACGGCATCGACGACATCCGCGCCCGCGTGGAAGAACGTTATGCCCAAGTGCGCCCGCAGTTCAAAGGCGTCGACATGGCGCTGCTGGACGAGATCAAGACGCACTTTGCCCTGCCCGCATTCCGCGAGGCCTCCGTGGCCACGTTTGAGGGTGCCTATACCAACGATCCGGTTTTCCGCTCGTGGGTCGACACCAACATCGCGCCGCACAAGAACGCGGACCACGCGATCGTCACGATCTCGATCAAGAAGCACGGCAACACGCCCGGTGATGCAACGGCCGAGCAGATGCGCGTGATGGCGGATCTGGCGCAAGAGTTCGGCTATGACGAGCTGCGCATCAGCCACGAGCAGAACGTGATCCTGCCGCATGTCCACAAATCGGACCTGCCCGCGATCCACGCAAAGCTGAAAGAGCATGAGCTGGCCACTGCCAACATCGGTCTGATCAGCGACATCATCGCCTGCCCCGGCATGGACTACTGTGCTCTGGCCACGGCCCGCTCGATCCCGGTTGCCGAAAAGATCGCGACCCGTTTTGACGAGCTGAAGCTGGAACACGACATCGGCCACCTGAAGATCAAGATCTCGGGCTGCATCAACGCCTGCGGCCACCACCACGTGGGTCACATCGGCATTCTGGGTCTGGACCGGGCTGGCGTCGAAAACTACCAGATCACTCTGGGCGGCGACGGGTCGGAAAACGCATCCATCGGCGAACGTGCCGGTCCCGGCTTCTCGTATGACGAGATCGTGCCCGCCATCGAGCGTCTGGTTTATGCCTACCTCGACCTGCGCGACACCGCGGACGAGACGTTCCTGCAGACCTACCGTCGCCTTGGTCTGGCGCCGTTCAAAGCGGCCCTTTACCCCGAGGCACAGGCCGATGCCGCTTGACGAGATCCAGACGGAACTGGGAGCGGATCGTCAGGCCCTGACCGACAAGGTCGAGGCCCTGAACGACCGCTACCGCCACCACAGCGCCACCGATGTCATGCACGGGGCGCTGACGCAGGCGGGTGACATCGCTTTGGTGTCCAGTTTTGGCGCGGAATCGGTGGTGCTGTTGCACATGGCGGCGGTGATCGACCAGTCGGTTCCGGTGCTGTTTGTGGACACCCAGATGCTGTTCCCCGAGACGCTGGTCTATCAGGCCGAGGTCGCGGAACGGTTGGGCCTCAAGGATGTGCGCATCATCCGCGCCGATGCCGAGGATGTGGCCAAGCAAGACCCCTATGGCGCTCTACGCCTGAGCGACACCGACGCCTGCTGCACCCTGCGCAAGACGATCCCGCTGCAGCGTGCCCTGGGTGGCTTTGACGGCTGGATCACCGGTCGCAAACGGTTCCAGGCCGGCACCCGCGCCGCGCTCGACTTTTTTGAGGTCGAGGACGGCACCGGCCGGATCAAGGTCAATCCGCTGGCCCACTGGGCGCCCGAAGATGTGCGCGCCTACATGGAAGAAAACCGCCTGCCCCGGCATCCGCTGGTGGCCCAAGGGTACCCTTCGATCGGCTGTGCGCCGTGTACCTCGAAGGTCAAACCCGGAGAAGATCCCCGCGCCGGACGCTGGCGCGATCAGAACAAGGAAGAATGCGGCATCCATTTTGTCGACGGCAAGATGGTGCGCGTAGGAGATAAGACATGAACGTGATCGTAAGCGACGAGGGCTTTCAGCCCGACGACTGGACCGACGGCTTTGTCACCCTGGACGACGCCGCAAATGACGTGGTGGCATTGGATGTGGCATCCGACACCAACCCTGATGAATTGATCGACCGCTTGGGCGCGGCCAAGATGGTGCGGGTCGATTTCCCGTCCTTCGCCGATGGGCGCGGGTTTACCATCGCCCGCACCCTGCGGCTGAAAGGCTTCACCGGTCGCCTGCGCGCCAAAGGCCATGTTCTGGCCGACCAATACGCCATGGCGCGACGTTCGGGCTTTGACGAGGTCGAGATCGATCAGGACCTGGCCAACCGCCAGCCCGAGGATCAGTGGCTTGCCCGAGCCAACTGGAAAGACCACGACTATCAGGCCCGCCTGCGCGGATAATCCTGCGTCATAGCCAGCTTGTGAACCAAAGGGGGCCGTTTGCCCCCTTTTCCTGACTTGGATCAACGATTAAACGGAGTTGTCGGTCTAAAGCACCGGCAGATATAACGATGACAGAGATGAAATCCGTGACCGACGCACCCGCCGTTAAGGCCCCCGTTCTCCCCGACGCCCAGACCGTCACCGATGTGAAGCACTGGACCGACAGCCTGTTCTCTTTCAAGGTGTCGCGCCCTGCCTCGCTGCGCTTCCGCTCGGGCGAGTTCGTGATGATCGGCCTCTTGGGTGACAACGGCAAGCCGCTCTTGCGGGCCTATTCCATCGCCTCGCCGTCTTGGGACGAAGAGCTGGAGTTCTATTCGATCAAGGTGCAGAACGGCCCGCTGACGTCAAAGCTGCAGCACATCAAGCCCGGCGATCAGATCATCCTGCGCCCCAAGCCCGTTGGCACACTGGTGCATGACGCCCTGCTGCCCGGCAAGCGTTTGTGGTTCTTTGCCACCGGCACCGGCTTTGCGCCCTTTGCCTCGCTGCTGCGTGAACCGCAGACGTATGAGGACTACGACGAGGTCGTGATCACACACACCTGCCGCGAAGTGGCCGAGTTGGAATATGGTCGCCAGCTGATCGAAAGCATCAAGCAAGACGAGATGCTGGCAGAACTGATCGGCGAAGGCTTTGCCGACAAGATCCGTTATTACCCGACCACCACCCGCGAAGAGAGCCCCAAGATGGGCCGGATCACCGATCTGCTGACCGACGGCACCGTGTTCAAGGATCTGGGCATCGACCCGATCAACCCGGAAACCGATCGCGGCATGGTCTGCGGCAGCCTTGCCTTCAACAAGGACATCACCGAAATCCTCGAAGGGTTCGGCCTGGAAGAAGGCGCAAACTCGGATCCCAAGCAGTTTGTGGTTGAAAAAGCCTTTGTTGGCTAAGACCCAGTTGTTCTGAAATTGAAACGCCCCCGGAACGAAAGCTTCGCCACGAAAGCTTCATCCGGGGGCGTTTTGCATGTAGACTGCCCTCATTCGTTTTCGACATTGCGGGGCATAAGACATTCAACGCCGCCTGACCACCATCCTGATGGCCGACATGGCCGGATACAGCCGCCTGATCGAGGCGGATGAAGACGGTGTTCTGGCCCGGCAGCGCAGCTATCGCAAAACCCTGATCGACCCCACAATTGCCGAAACGCATGGCCGCATCGTCAAAACCACCGGCGACGGGATGATGGTGGAATTTTCCAGCCCCCGCGCCGCCGTCACCTGTGCCCTGGCGATCCAGTCGGGCATGATCAAACACGAAGAAAGCGAGCCGCACGACACGCGCATCCAATACCGTATCGGCATCAACATCGGCGATGTGGTGGACGAGGACGGCGATCTCTTTGGTGATGATATCAATGTGGCGGCACGGTTGGAACAGATGGCGGAACCGGGTGGTGTCTGTCTTTCAGACGCGTTGCATCAACTGGTCCACAGCCATTTGGATGTGGCGTTTGCCGATCTTGGGTCGCAAAGCGTCAAAAATATCTCGCGCCCGATCCGGGTCTGGCAGTGGACACCAAAAGCGCGACAGAGGTTCGACGATCAAACCGCCCTGTCACGCTCCCAACAGATCGAGTTTTGCATCGCACCCGACGGGGTGCAGCTGGCCTATGCCTCCATCGGTTCGGGCCCTGCCGTGTTCAAGATGCCCAATTGGCTCAACCATCTGGAATATGACTGGTGCGATCCGATCCGGGGGCCGATGTTGCAGGACATGGCCCGCGCCCATCAATTCATCCGCTTTGATCAACGCGGCAACGGCCTGTCGGATTGGGAGGTCGAGAACATTTCCGAAGCTGCGATGGAAATGGATGTCGAAACCGTTGTCAGCGCGACGGGATTGGACCGGTTCGCAGTTTTCGCCGTTTCGCAGGGCTGTGCCTTTGCAGTGCGCTATGCTGCTGCTCATCCGGAACGGGTTCGCTGCATGGTCATGTATGGCGGTTACGCCCGCGGCGCCCTGCGCCGTGGAAGGCCGGAGCAGGAAGCTTTGCACGCAGCGACGACGGATGTCATTCGCGCCGGGTGGGGGTCGGTCACACCTGCCTTTCGGCACATGTTCACCGAAATGATGATGCCATCCGCAAACGCCGCCCAAAAGGAAGGCTTTGACGAGCTGCAACGCGTCGCCTCGTCGCCAGAGAACGCGGCGCGGATCAATGAAATGAACGCACATTGCGACGTCAGCGATCTGGCGCGTCAGCTGCAGGTGCCGGTGTTGGTTCTACACGCCGAAGGCGACAAACGCGTCCCCGTGGAAGAAGGCCGCCGACTGGCTGCGCTGATCCCGGGCGCGCGGTTTCAAACCTTGCCGGGCGACAACCACATGCTGCTGCCCGGAACGCCTGCTTACGACAGTTTCAGTCGCAGTTTCCGCGAATTCCTGACAGAGCACCCCGAATGACCGTAAAACATACATGATTTCGGTGGTTTTCGGCGATGATGCCGCTTGCAGAGCGGCCCGGCGCAGTCTAAATTCCAACCTCGAAATTCTGCCACTACCAAAGGAATGATCCCATAGCCCGCAGACCGCACAACGCGCCGCCGCAACGCGACACTGGCCCGCGCGTCAACGACAAGATCCGTGCCCCCGAAATCCGCCTGATCGGCGCCGATGGTGACAACGTCGGTGTGGTTCACCCCGCCAAAGCCATGCAGATGGCCGCCGAAGCGGGTCTGGACCTGGTTGAGATTTCGCCCAATGCCAACCCTCCGGTCTGCAAGATCATGGACTTCGGCAAGTTCAAATATGAACAGCAGAAGCGGGAAAGCGAAGCGCGCAAGAAGCAGAAGATCATCGAGGTGAAAGAGGTCAAGTTCCGGCCCAACACCGACACGCATGACTATGACGTGAAGATGAAGAATGTCTTCAAGTTCCTGGAAAAGGGCGACAAGGTCAAAGTCACCCTGCGTTTCCGTGGCCGCGAGATGGCGCACCAGAACCTCGGCCGTGAGCTGCTGGAACGTGTGGCCGAAGACATCAAAGAAGTGGGCAAGGTTGAAAACATGCCCAAGATGGAAGGCCGTCAGATGATCATGATGATCGGCCCGCTGCCGCAAAAGTAAGCGACCGTACCGATTGGAATTCAGGCGCCCCGTTGCATCCGCGACGGGGCGCTTTTTGTTTCACCCCAGAAAACCATTTGGTTTCAAAGGCTCTTTCCCCTAGGCTTTCAATATTCATAGCCGGAGGGGAGACCGGATGACCTACCGCATTATTTCTGCGGCGGTGTTGTGTGCCATGCTTGGCCCGCAGCCCTTGATCGCCCAAGACACGTCAGACACGGCTCAGGCCGAAGCCTCTGCCGAGCAGGAAGCACAGACCCTGCTGACGCAGGAAGAGCTGCAAGAGCTCGTTGGCCCCGTGGCCCTTTATCCGGACACCCTGCTCATTCAGGTTCTGGTGGCGGCGACCTACCCGCTTGAGGTGGTCAAGGCCGACCGCTTTGTTCAGGACAACAAGGATGCGGAAGATCTGGAGACCCAGATCGAGGCGCAGGGCTGGGACGAAAGCGTTGCCGTTTTGGCCACCGCCTTTCCCGATGTGCTGGCCGACATGGCGGTCCATATCGAATGGACCGAAACCATCGGCACCGCGATGCTGGCCCAGGACGATGACGTGATGGCCGCCGTGCAGGACATGCGCAAGATCGCCGAAGAGGCTGGCACGCTCGCCAGTGGTGACGAACAGACGGTGGAGGTCACACAGGATGAGACCATCATCATTCAGCCAACAGACCCTGAGGTGGTCTATGTCCCACAGTATGAACCCGAGACGGTCTATGTCGACGACGGCTCGGACGTGGGAGATGCCGTCGCGGCGGGGGTGATCACCTTTGCCACCGTAGCGTTGATTTCCGAGATTTTCGACGACGATGACGATTGGAACGACTATTGGGGCTGTCGCAACTGCGGCGGCTGGAACGGCAATCCGATCATCCGAAACCCGGACATCGACATTGATATCGACGGCGACGTGAACATCGGCGACCGCGACAACATCGGCTGGGATCCGGGCGACGAGCGCCGCGACAAGGCCCGCGACGAGATTGGCAAACGCCGAGGGGACGGCGCAACAACCATGCCGGTCAAGAAACCGGATCGCGGCGACGAAATGCGCCAACGGCTGTCAAAAGAAACCGGAGCCGCCGATATCTCGCGCCCCGGTGCCGACCGCGATGTCCAACGTCCCGACGCGCGGCGCGATGCGGTGGACCGGACCAAGGCCAAAGCGCCAAACGCGCCGAAACAAAAGGCCAAAGCCAAGGCCAAGGTTCAATCGCGCCCCAAACAGGCAACCCGACCCGCTCCACGTGCACAGGGTGGCGGCAACCGCGGCGCGGCCATGCAAAGGCGTGCGTCATCTGGCCAACGCGCCAACGCAGGCGCAGCACGGGGTCACGCATCCCGTGGTGGTGGACGGAGGAGATAAGTCATGAAAACCAGAACGTTTTCCACCGCCATTGGCACGCTCGCCCTGACCCTGGCCATGCCGCTGCACGCAGCTGAAGACCCAGGCCGCTTTGCCTCTCCGCAAGAGGCGCTGGATGCGATGATGACGGCCGTCGCCGCCCAGGACACCCAAGCCTTGCTGTCCGTCTTTGGCAACGACGCCGAAGAGCTTTTGTCGTCCGGCAATCCTGACCGCGACCAGCAAAACCGGGCGGAAATCCTGAACATGTACGGCGAGGGCTATCGCTTCCTCCCTTCTGATGAAGGGCATGTCACGCTGCTGCTTGGCGCAGACAGCTGGCCCTTCCCCATCCCAATTGCACGAACCGAAGCGGGATGGGCGTTTGACATCGTCGCGGGCGAGGATGAGATCCACGCCCGTCGCATCGGCCTGAACGAGTTGGAAACCATCGAGATGTTGCAGGCCTATGTGGACATCCAGGCCGAATACCGCCTGACTGATCACGACGGCGATGGGGTGATGGAGTTTGCCAGCGCGCTTCTGTCCTCTCCCCAAGGCCGGGACGGTCTGTTCTGGGCCGATGCCGACAGCCCGCTTGGCGAACGGATCGCGATTGCCTCGCTTGATGGCTATAACGATGGGCAGGACGATCAGGATCCCGAACCCTTTGGCGGCTACTACTACCGCATCCTGACCGGGCAGACCGACAGTGCCCCGGGTGGCGCCATGAACTATCAGGTCAACGGTCACATGGTGGCCGGACACGCCATGCTGGCAGTGCCCGCCGACTATGGCAACAGCGGCATCACCAGTTTCATGGTCGGCGAGAACGGGGTTATCTACGAGGCCGATCTGGGCGAAGACACGCTGGAAGCCGCGCATACCTTGACTTTGTTCGACCCTGGTCCTGAATGGGCACCTCTGGAATAGCGGCAAAGATGCGCCCGGCATGCAGGTTTGACTTGACCCAAACACCCGACCCGTGAACGATGGTCGGGCCGGGAGAAAATTGCGACCCACTACAAAAATTTAGAACATTGTTCCGCCCCGGTGATTTTGCATGGGAGGACCGCAAATGAATTTAAGACCTGATCCGACGTTTCACCCCTCGCCCAAACTGGCGATGGAGGCGCCGCCCGAAACGCTCGCCTTTACCTTGATGCTCAGTCCGGATTTTTCGCAACCTGACGGGCTTGCCGTGGTGAATGTGGACCCCAAGTCGGACGACTATGGCAAGATCGTTCACAAGGTGATGATGCCGAACAAGGGCGATGAGTTTCATCACTTTGGCTGGAACGCCTGCTCATCGGCCCTGTCGCCGCTTACCGGCCACGCCTTTCTGGAACGGCGTTACCTGATCATCCCCGGCATCCGCTCGTCGCGCATCTATGTGATCGACGTCAAGGAACCGCTTGAGGCCAAGATCCACAAGATCATCGAACCCGAAGAAGTGTTCGCCAAGACCGGCTATTCCCGCCCCCACACCATCCATTGCGGCCCCGAAGGCATCTATGTCTCGACCCTGGGCGGCGGTGGTGAGGATGGCACCGACGGCCCGCCGGGCATCTTCATCATGGATTGCGAGACCTTTGATATCATTGGCCGGTACGAGATGGACCGGGGCCCGCAGGACAAACACTATGACTTCTGGTGGAACCTGCCGCGCGACTACATGGTCAGCTCGGAATGGGGTCTGCCGCCGCAATTCGAAAACGGCATCGTGGCCGAGGATCTGCTGAGCAACAAATACGGCCATTCGATCCACTTCTGGGACCTGCGCGCGCGCAAGAATGTCCAGACCATCGACCTGGGCGAGAACCACCAGATGGCACTGGAAATCCGACCAGCCCATGACCCGGTCAAGCAATATGGGTTCTGCGGCGTGGTGGTCGACACCACCAATCTGCAAGGCGCGATCTTTACCTGGTGGCGCAAAGAGGACGGCACGTTCGAAGCCAAGAAGACGATCACCATCGACCCGCAACCCGCGGATCCCGATGACCTGCCGGATCTGCTCAAAGGGTTCTCGGCCGTGCCGCCGCTGGTCACCGACATCGACCTGAGCCTGGATGACAAATACCTCTATGTGGCCTGCTGGGGCACCGGTGAGATGCATCAATACGATGTCTCGGACCCGATGAACCCGACACTGGCGGGCAAGGTCGACATCGGCGGCATCGTCAAGAAAACCAAACACCCCAACGGTCAGGACTTTGGTTATGGCCCGCAGATGGTCGAGATCAGCCGCGATGGCAAACGCGTCTATTGGACCAACTCGCTCTATTCCACTTGGGATGATCAGTTCTATCCCGGCGAACGTGGGGCCGCGATGGTCATGGCCAACGTTGGCGAAGGCGGCGGGTTGACCCTGGACGAGAACTTCTGGGTTGAGTTCCCCGACGGCTATCGCTCGCACCAGATCCGGCTCGAGGGCGGAGATTGCTCGACCGACAGCTTCTGCTATCCGTCCGTCTGAGCTCGGAGCGTAAGGATTGGAAACGATCATGACGACAACGGCTGGCCTTTGGCTGGCCGTTGTTCTGAGCGGGCTTTATCATGGCCTGAATCCCGGCATGGGTTGGCCCCTAGCAGTCTCTTCGGCCTTGATGGAACAACGCCCCCGCGCGCTTTATGGCGCTTTGGGAGCGCTGGCATTTGGGCATTTCCTGGCGATGCTGGTGATCCTGCTGCCGTTTTCGCTGATGACCCTACTGTTGGACTATGAACGCCAACTGAGACTTGGGGCGGGCATTATCGTTGTGGCCCTTGGTCTGTGGCTGCTGATCACGCGCAAACACCCAAGGTTTCTGTCCCGCGTCCCGCCCACACAACTGGCACTCTGGTCGTTTCTTGTCGCGCTGGTGCATGGGGCCGCCCTGATGTTGGTTCCGATCTACCTGGGCCTTTGCCGCATTGAGGAGCTTGACGCAGGCCACCGCGCAGCCGCCGATCTGATGGGACGCAACATGCTGCTGACACTGGGCGTGGCTGTGGTCCACACGGCTGCGATGATCATCGCCGGCGGCGGGTTGGCCGTGGCCGTTTATCGCTGGCTAGGTCTGCAATTCCTGTCACGCAGTTGGTTCGACCTTGAAACCATCTGGGCGCTCAGCCTGATCCTGGTGGGCGGCATCGGCATCTATACCGCCCTGCCCGCCTAAAGCGTTTCGGGTTTTACTTGAATCATCCAGCGGCGCGAATGTCCCGAGAACGCCGAAGGCGTGGCAGGGTATTCGTGTCTCAGGTTAAACCCGAAACACTCTAAGCGACCTCGCGATCGCCCTGCCACCATTTGATGGCGTCCGCATAGTCAAACAGCAAAGAGATCACGTCGACGATCACGAGCACAACCAAGAACCGGAAGAAACCGTCGCTGACCTCGCCTTGCAATTGCCCGGAAATCACCCCCAAAAGGGGTGTCCAAAGCAGGATATGAGGAAACGCCATAGCTTTGGAAAAACCGCGTTCGATCAGTAAGATCGGCAGATTCAAAGCCATGCCACCAATTGCCAAAAAGGCAATCACCCCCGCGCCCGGTTGCCCCAGAAACGCCAATGGCAACAGGTTCACGGGCATCAGGATCACCCCGACCCAGATCTGCACCCACAGCGGCAGCCTGCGAAAACTGGCCCAGATTTCAGCGATCATGGTACGCTCCGTCATAACAAAAGCCGCGCAGTCTCCCGCGCGGCTTTCTTTAAATCAGGCAAGGCTTATCCGCAGGCGGCCACCGCCCGTTTGGTCAGTACAGCCACCAGATGTGCGCGGTATTCTTTGGTGCCATGCAGATCACCAATCATGCCGTCGGCATCAACGCTCAACCCCTCCAGCGCGTCACCGCTGAAATTCTGGCTCAAAGCCGCTTCGGCTTCGGACCAGCGGAACACGCCATCCTCGGACGCGCCGGTCACAGCGACCCGCACGCCATCGGCGTATTTGGCGACATAGACACCCACAAGCGCAAAGCGTGACGCGGGCTGCACAAACTTCTGATAGTTCGCCACCTCGGGGATCGGGAAGCGGACCGAAGTCACGATCTCTCCCTCATCCAGAGCAGTGGTGAACATGCCCTGGAAATAGTCATCCGCCGCGATCTCGCGCGCGTTGGTCACGATCGTGGCGCCCGACCCCAAAGCCGCCGCCGGATAGCAGGCCGACGGGTCATTGTTGGCCAGCGAGCCGCCAATGGTGCCGCGATTGCGCACGGCCGGGTCACCGATGTGGCTCGCCAGATCTGCCAGTGCGGGGTAATGCGCGCCTGCCTCGGCTGCGACGGTGGCGTGGGTGGTCCCGCCGCCAATGCTGACCGCACCATCCTCGGCGCAGACGCCTTTCATCTCGGCAATTGCGGACAGCGACACCAGTTTGCTGGGTGACGCCAAACGCTGTTTCATCGTGGGGATCAGGGTCTGCCCTCCCCCCAATGCCTGCGCATCTTCAGCCCCAAGTGCCGCAACCGCATCCGCGATCGTGCCAGGCTGTTCATAGTCGAAATTATACATTTCGGTCCTCCTTCAAGAAGCTCGGGACGTGCCCTTCTTCTTGCTGAAACAATTCCGAGGGGTGCGAGGGATGACCCCTTGCACCCGCTCTCTCAACTCAACCGTTCATCGCGGCCCAGACACGGGACGGCGACACCGGCATGTCGATATGCCCGACATCCTTGCCACCCGACTGCATCGCGTCGATCACCGCGTTCACCACCGCCGGTGGTGAGCCGATGGCTCCGGCCTCGCCGCAGCCCTTGACCCCCAAGGGGTTGTGGGTACAGGGCGTCTGGCTGGAATGATCCACGGTATAGAACGGCACGTCATCAGCACGCGGCATCGCGTAATCCATGTAGGATGCGCTCAGCAGCTGGCCGTTGTCGTCATAGACGCAGTTTTCCAACAGCGCCTGACCGATGCCCTGGCCAATGCCGCCGTGCACCTGACCGTCCACGATCATCGGGTTGACGATGTTGCCAAAGTCATCCGCGGCCGCGAAGCGTTCGATCGTCACCTTGCCGGTTTCCGGGTCAACCTCGACCTCGCAGGCATAGGCGCCTGCCGGATAGGTGAAGTTCGCCGGATCGTAGAACGCGGTCTCCTCCAACCCCGGCTCGATGTCTTCGAGCGGGAAGTTGTGAGGGACATAGGCCGTCAGCGTGACATCGCCCCAAGCGACCGATTTATCGGTGCCCGCAACGGTGAACTGGCCGTCCTTCAGCTCGATATCCGCGTCAGAGGCTTCGAGCAGATGCGCCGCAATCTTCTTGGCCTTGTTGATGATCTTCTCGGTCGCCCGCACCATGGCAGAACCGCAGACCGCGAGCGAACGCGAGCCATAGGTGCCCATGCCGAACGGGATCTTCGAGGTGTCACCATGCACGATCTCGACCTGGCTTTCGTCAACGCCGATCATCTCGGCCACAACCTGCGGGAAGGCTGTCTCGTGCCCTTGCCCGTGGCTGTGTGCGCCCACCATGACGCTGATCGAGCCGGTGGCATTCACCCGCACGGTTGCCGCGTCATACAGACCAGCGCGTGCGCCCAACATGCCCACGATGTTCGACGGCGCGATGCCACACGCCTCGATATAGCAGTTGACGCCGAGACCCCGCAGCTTGCCATTGGCCTCGCTCTCCGCGCGCCGCGCGGCAAAGCCCGCGATGTCGGCAGCCGCTTCCAGCTTGTCCATGGTGCCGTTGTAGTCGCCAGTGTCATAGGTCAGTGCCACAGGCGTGTCATAGGGGAACTCGGTGATGAAATTCTGACGACGCAGGGCAATCGGATCAACACCCAATTCCCGCGCGGCCTTGTCGATCACCCGTTCCAGCTGGAACGTCGCCTCGGGGCGGCCCGCACCGCGATAGGCGTCAACCGGCACCGTGTTGGTGAACATCGCCTTCACGTTCACCTGAATCATCGGGGTTTTATAGTTCCCCGCCATCAGCGTGCCATGCAGCCAGGTCGGAACCGAGCTGGAGAAGGTCGACAGGTATGCGCCCATGTTGGCGTGCGTGTTGGTGCGCAGACCGATGAAGTTGTTGTCCGCATCCAGCGCCAGTTCGATGGTGGTCACGTGGTCCCGACCATGAGCGTCCGACATGAACGCCTCGGACCGGCTGGCGGTCCATTTCACGGGGCGGTTACACGCCTTGGCCGCAAAGGTCACAAACGCCTCTTCCGCATAGTGGAAGATCTTGGTGCCAAAGCCACCGCCCACATCCGGGGCCACGACGCGGACCTTGTGCTCGGGCAGGCCCAGAACAAAGGCGCACATCAGCAGGCGGATCACATGGGGGTTCTGCGAGGTGGTGTAGAGCGTGTGCTCATCCGAGCCCCGGCTGTAGTCCCCAACAGCCACGCGCGGCTCCATCGGGTTCGCAACCAGACGGTTGTTCACCAGGTCCAGCGTCGTCACATGTGCCGCATTGGCGAAAGTGTCGGACACGACCTGTTCGTCGGTCTCTCCCAGCACCCAGTCATAGCAGATGTTCGAGGTCAGATCGTCGTGAACCTTGGTCGAACCGTCCTGGGCCGCGGCCTTCATGTCGACCACGGCGGGCAGTTCCGCGATGTCTAGCTCGATCGCTTCGGCCGCATCGCGCGCCTGCTCCAGCGTGTCGGCCACAACGGCCGCAATCGGATCGCCCACGTGGCGAACCTTGCCTTGCGCCAGGATCGGGTGCGCCGGTTCCTGCATCGGCTCGCCGTTGCGGTCGGTGACCTGCCAGCCGCAGGGGATGCCACCCACGCCCTCGAAATCGGCGCCGGTGAAAATGCGCACAACACCGGGCATGCCGCTGGCGGCGTCCGTGTTGATGCCGTTGATGGTTCCATGCGCGATGTCAGAGCGCAGGAAATACACATGGGCCTGCCCATGCACGTTGATGTCGTCGGTGTAATTGCCTTCGCCGGTTAGAAAGCGCACGTCCTCGCGGCGCTTTGAACTGGCTCCGATGCCACTGTCTTTGGGCATAGCTTGTTCTCCTCCGTGGATACCGGGTTGGGCACCATAGCCCACCGGTCATAGCTCCGGGCGCATCTCCTCAAATTCGCCCGTGCCGGAAATTCGCTCGTGCTTTACTCGGCTGCGATTGCGCCCACGTCCTGACCCGATGCCGCCATGATCGCCTTGACGATGTTATGGTAGCCGGTGCAACGGCAGATGTTGCCTTCAAGATGCGCGCGCACCTCGGCCTCGGTCGGTTTGGGATTGTCTTTCAGCAGCGCTGCAGCAGACATCACCATGCCCGGTGTGCAGAACCCGCACTGGAGCCCATGGTGATCCTGAAACGCCTGTTGGATCGCGTTCAGCGTTCCATCCGGGGCCGCTTGCCCCTCGATCGTGGCAACCTCGGCACCGTTCGCCTCAACCGCCAGCATGTTGCAGGATTTCACCGCCTCGCCGTTCACATGGACCATGCAGGCACCGCATTGCGCCGTGTCGCATCCCACATGTGTGCCGGTCAGTGACAGGTGATCCCGCAGAAAGCTCGACAGCAGCGTGCGGCCTTCGACCTCTCCGCTGGCCGCCTGGCCATTCACGGTCATCGTGACCTGTGTCATTCGTCTCTCCCCTTTTGGCTTATCTAGCTGGGGAAGAGTTAAACACGGGTCCAAGCATTTGAGAACTAAAATTTTTGACCGTTTGGTTTAGGTCAAAATGACAATTTTCTATAGCTAGAGCAGAGTTATTGCCGGGCAAGCCTGTCTGGGTTTCAACCCAGCGTCACTTGCGTTTCCCTGCGCGAGTACTGGAACGGGGCTGCGGCCGCGTCGGGATTTCCTTGAGCAATCCCCCAACCCCCATCGCAGCAATGTCATCGCCCGTGACGGTGATTCCACAGGCCACGCGGCTGAGAACCCAGTCGGCACCGTTCAGCGCGGGGGACCGCGCGCACCCCGGCAGGCCTATCACTGGACGCGCGCCGATCCGCCCGGAAAACAACAGGTTGCCCGGATCCACAGGCATGCCAAACCGGTCCACCTGCCCCCCAGCTGCACGCACCGCACTGGGGGCCACATCGTTCACATCCGAAGTGGCAGAACCGGTCAGGATCATCGCGATCTCGCCCTCGACCCGCGCAACGGCCTGGGCCAGCTCATTCGTTTCGTGCCGCACGATCTGGACATCGCTCAGGTCCATGCCAAGCGCTTCGACCCGGCCCCGGATCGCCTGAATGCCCTTTTCGTTTGGCGGCCCGCCGGGAATGTCCGTGACCACCAGACCGGCGGTCTTGTAGGTCGGCGCGATCAGACGCACCGCATCCCGCGCCGCGTTGCAGGCCGCGATCACATCGGCCTCGGGCACCGCGTAGGAAATCACCTTGATCGTCGCGACCATGCCGCCGTCGGTCATCTGCTGCATCTGGGGCACGGTGGCGACCGTAATCATGGGATGCACGCGATTGAACGCCTCAATCGCGGACACATTCAGATCGACTACACCTGGCCCATCTGCCAACAGGTTGACCCGGCCTGTAAAGGGCTCGGTCACACGCAGACCTGCGGCTTGCGGATCGCTGGCCAAGGCCGCTGCCAAACGCCCGGCCGCTTCATCCTCGTGCAGATCGCCCTGTTCCAGCCGGGCAACCGTGACCTCATTGATCCCGGCGGCGCGTAGTTCCACCAGATGATCATCCTCCAGCAAGATCCCCTTGCGGAGTTTCCGGTTCGGCGTTGTCACCGAATGCGCCAGAATGGCCCCTTGGGCCTGATCCAGCGGGACAGGTCCGAATTTCATGCTTTGCCCCGCAGCACGGCCGTCATCTGCGCCAGCACCGCCACGGCAATCTCGGACGGACCTGCCGCGCCGATGTCGAGGCCGATGGGGCCATGGATGCGGCCGATCTGTTCAGGTGTGAAACCCGCCGCCTGCATACGCTCCACCCGCTTGGCGTGGGTGCGGGTTGAGCCAAGTGCGCCGATGTAGAACACATCCGCGGCCAAGGCGGCCTGCAATGCGGGATCGTCCAGTTTGGGGTCATGTGTCAGCAGCACCAGCGCTGTACGCGGATCAAGGCCCAGCTTGGCCACCGCCTCGTCCGGCCAATCGTGCAGGATCTGCTCCCCCGGGAACCGCTGATCCGAGGCAAACGCCTCGCGCGGGTCGACGATCACCGGGTCATAGCCTGCAATCCGCGCCATCGGGACCAAAGCCTGCGCGATATGCACCGCGCCGACCACGATCAGACGCAGGGGCGGATTGTGGACCGCCACGAATGTCTCGCCGTCCTCCTCGAACCCCGACCGATCCATGCGCATCCGCTCGGAATACCCGTCACGCACCAAACGCCGCTTGCCGGTGGTGATGTTGACCTCATAGGCCACCGCATCACGTCCGGCACGGATATCCACAAGCTCGGCCAGCATCTCTTCGCTCAACACCTTGCCGACCGGCTCGACCAGCACCCGGATAGTGCCGCCACAGGCCAGTCCAACGGCAAAAGCATCCTCGTCACTGACACCGAACTCCAAAAGCCTCGCCTCGCCCTCTTCGATGGCTTCGATCGCTTCTACGATCACCGCGCCTTCGACACAGCCGCCCGACACGGACCCTTCGATCCGACCATCGCCGCCGATCACCAATTGCGAGCCGACACGGCGCGGCGCGCTGCCCCAGGTTTGCACCACCGTGGCCAAGGCCGCGCCGATCCCCTTGCGATGCCAGGCCAAGGCGGTCTCGGGGCTCTTGTCAAATCTGTCCATCACGGGGCTCCTGCGGCGTCATGCCTGCACAACATAAGGACAAATTCCGCAAAGAAAAGCGACCCGGCGGGGAACGCGTGGTCCGCCGGGTCGCGACTGCGGGACGACCTGGCCCTCTGCGTCTGACCTGAATTGCCTGTTCGCTGTCTCTCGCTACGCTCGATCGCGAAAACCAATCCATGGCGATGTTTTAACGCAAAAGGCCTGGATAGCGCGGGATGCCCCGCAGACAGAGGACCCATCGGGGCGGGTCCCCTGTTCCGGTGTTACTCGGCCGGTTGTACCTGCGCCGGGGCGCCGGTCAGTCGTTCGGGCAAGGCAAAGGCCAATGCAACAAAACCAAGGCCCAGAACCAGCCCCAGGATATCCCCCGGCAAAGCGGTCAGGCCCTCGTATTTGGCGCCGGGCACCGCACCAAGCGTGACTTTGCCGCCCGCAACCGCATCAAGCAGGCCCGAGGATTTCCACGCCGGATAGGTCACCATATACGCCGCAGCACCCAACAAACCGCCCGCGATGAAGAACAAGGCGTCCTTGCGACCTGAAGCGGCGGCAACCACGCCGGTGCCTGGGCAAAAGCCGGACAGAGCCCAACCGGCGCCAAGAAGCAGACCGCCCAGAAACACGCCCGCATAGGCGGTTTTGACCGACATGTGGCCCACATCAACTAGGCCCAGCATCTGGCCGCCGAACATCAGAACCGAACCGACCCCGATGGCCAGCAGGATCGATTTGGCCAGGTTCAGATTAGTCAGGTTCAACATGGCCCCGATAAAGGACGGGTTCGACGCACCAACGCGATCAAGCACGGCGCCAAAGGCTGCGCCAATCACAAGGGCAAGTAGAATGGTTGTCATGGCTCAGGCCTCCTTTTTGAAGAGCATCAGGGACACGGGAACAGCCGCAGCAAAGGCGCCAGCGGCAAATATGTAGCCGGACACCGCCGTCTGCATCATGCCCGACATCATGTGCCCCGACGTGCACCCCCCCGCCAGACGCGCGCCATAGAGCACGATGAACCCGCCAACAAAGGCCGCCGTGTAGCGCTTGATCCGGCAGTCGCCAAAGTTGGCCCGCCACAGCGCAGGCACCTGACGATCTCCCGCCGGGATGCCGCCGCGCGCCAAGGCAGACAGCAGCCCACCAATCATCATCGCGATGACGAAGACAAAGCTGTAGTTCAGCGGGTTCGACACCGCTTTGGCGTATTTGCCGCCCGATTTTGCCAGATAGGCATTGGTCGAGGTAAAGCCGTCGTCGGTCTGCGTCACCAACCCCGGGTTCACCGCATCCGCAACGATGCCGTCCAGGATCACAAATTGCGTCGACACGCCAATCGGCTTGACCAGCCACACGGCCGCAAAGAACACCAGCCCCAGCAGCAGCCCGCCAACCTTCCAGTTCAGTTGCATGGGATTTCCTTTCCAAAATCACATTCCGATTCTGAAATATGATATACATTCCAATATCGGAATGATTTAGATCAAAGTGACGCAGGCCACGCACCGGGGTTGTGCGATTCTTTTGCGCAGCCTATCGTGAAGATGTCTAACCTTATGGCATGGCGTGGTTTTTCCTCGCCCAAGACTTTTCCGATCCATACTCAATTTCAGGAGCGTTCCATGTTGAAACACTTGCCCACACTGGCTGCTGCGGCCTGCGTGCTTGCCGCGACAACGGCCCAGGCTGAAAAATTCGAACCCTACGGCGCGGTCGAAGGCTGGAACATCTATGCGGACACCGAAAAGAAATCCTGCATGATCGAAAGCAAGGATGACTTTGGCAACGTGGTGCAGATGGGTCTGACCGCAGACCGTGGCGTGGCCTACATTGGTGTCTTCACCCAAGCTGAAACCAACATCAAGAAAGGCGATAAGGAAGCCGTCGCCATTGTCTTGGGCGACAAGATCTATGTCGGCGAAGCCACCGGCATGCGCGGCAACATCACCAAAGGGTATTCGGGCGGCTATGTGCTGACCGACGATCCGGCCGTGATCGAGGCTGTGGCCAAGGAATATGTCATGTCCGTCTTTCCCGAAAAGGAATACGGCTTTGTTGTGAACCTCAAAGGCACCTACAAGGCGATCGAAGCCGCGGCAAAGTGCAATCAGGAACAGCTGCAGTAAGCGGTTTCAGGGAAGCGCGGCCATCAACCGCGCTTTTTCGCCCACGTCATCGGGGCGCGAGATCACCTCAGCCAGCTCTTGCAACGAGGCGATGGAGTGGCCCGCGCGAAAGCTGTCCACATGGGGCAGCATCGCCGCGATCCCTTGGGCCTTGGGGGCAAACCCCTCCCACCTGAGCAGCGGGTTGAGCCAGATCAGCCGTCGGGATGACAAATGCAGCCGCTGCATCTCGTGGCTGAGTTGATCGGGATCGTCGCGGTCCAACCCGTCGGTGATCAACAGCACCACCGCCCCCTGCCCCATGACACGTCGTGACCAGTCGCGGTTGAAGTCATGCAGGCAGGACCCGATGCGCGTGCCACCTTCCCAATCCTGCGCCTCGGCGCCCGCAGATTTGAGCGCCGCGTCCACGTCGCGCTGTGCCAAATGGCGGGTGATGTTGGTCAGCCGCGTGCCAAAAGTGAAGGCATGCACCTTGGCCCAGCCCGCCCCCTTGGCGTTGCTGACGGCATGGAGGAAATGCAAGATGACGCGGCTATACTGGCTCATCGAACCAGAGATATCGCAAAGCACCACCAGGTTTGGCCAGCGTGGACGGGGTGTCAGCCGCGCGATGTCGCGGATCTCGCCCCCTTGCCGCATCGAGGCGCGCAACGTTCGCTGCCAATCCACTCGATGGCCCCGCAGACTGGCCATGCCGCGCCGCGACGGGATCGGCTTCACCGGCAGGGACAGCTGCGCCAGCATGCGCTTGGCCTGAGCAATTTCGTCGGTACTCATCAACTCAAAATCCAGCGTCCGCAGGCGCTCTTCACCGGACATGGTGCGCGAGGCGTCGATCTCGATCTCGGTCTCTTCTGAAGACTCGCCCTCTTCTTGCGGTGGGGTTTCCCGCTCGACCCCATCCAGCAGCGCCTCGGCCGCGCGACGCTCAGCGGCTTGGGCGACGCGATCCTCTTGCACGCCGCGAATGGCGGGGAGCATCGCCGCCATCATCTGCTCCAGATACCGCGGATCGCGCCAATAGAGGCGAAAGATCTGGGCAAAGACCTCGCGATGTTCGGGTTTGTTCACGAAACAGGCGTGCAGCGTCCAGTAAAAGTCGCGCTTCTCGGTGAACCCCGCTGCCTCAACCGCGTGGATGGCGTCGATCACCCGCCCCGGCCCGATGGGCAGCCCGGCCTTGCGCAGGGCACGCGCAAAATGAGTGATGTTCTGAGCGAGCTTGGGTTGCTCGGGGATATCCAGGGGGATCTGCTCTGCCATATCACGCCCATAGGGGGCTCTGCCCCCCGCCTTCGGCTCCCCCCGGAGTATTTTTGAAAAGATGAAGCATCAGGCCGGGGCGAGGCTGGCGTGGGCTTGATCCAGGATGCGCTTGGCCTCGGAGCCTTGCATTTTCTGAATGTCGTCCTGGTATTTCAGGATCGCGCCAAGCGTGTCTGCGATGACCTCGGGGCTGAGGTTGATCACATCCAGTGCCAGCAGACATTTGGCCCAGTCGATGGTTTCGGCCACGCCGGGTTTCTTGAACAGATCCTCGGTCCGCAGTTGCTGGACAAAAGCGACAATCTCGCGGCTGAGGTTTTCGGCCGCCTCGGGCGCGCGGGCGTGCAGGATTTCCACCTCGCGGTCGAAATCGGGGTAATCGACCCAATGATACAGGCAGCGGCGTTTGAGGGCATCGTGCACCTCACGCGTGCGGTTCGAGGTCAGGATCACGATGGGCGGCTCGGGCGCCTTGATGGTGCCAAGCTCGGGGATGGTGACCTGAAAATCGCTAAGCGCTTCGAGCAGGAAGGCCTCAAACGGTTCATCGGTACGGTCAAGCTCATCGATCAGCAACACCGGCGCACCGTTTTCATCCGGGCGCATCGCCTCGAGCAGCGGACGCTCGACCAGAAACTCGTCCGAGAACAGCTCGGTCTGCAGCGCCTTGCGGTCGGCCCCGCCCGATGCCTCGGCAGTGCGGATCGCAACCATTTGTGCGGGAAAGTTCCATTCGTAAACCGCCGAGGAGGCATCCAGACCCTCGTAACACTGCAACCGGATCAACCGGCGCCCCAGGGCCGCGCTGAGTGCCTTGGCGATCTCGGTCTTGCCGACGCCTGCCTCACCCTCCAGAAACAAGGGCCGCCCCAGCTTGAGCGACAGGAACACCACGGTCGCCAGCGCCCTGCCGCAAACATAGCCTTGGGCGGTCAACTGCTCTTGGACCGCGTCGATCGAATTTGGAATGGTCATGCTCTCTCCCCTTGATGCCCAGATGGGCACGAGCGTGCGCCGCTCGTCAACCGCTCTTGCAGTCGCATTCGAAAGCAAACTAGATCGCCGTGACCCGCTGTCCAAGAGTTTGCGAAATGTTGACGGATTCGCGCGTAAATGTCATGAATTGGGAAACAATCGGCGCCCAAAGAATGGCGCCCAACAGGTATGGATCGGGGCAGACGTGGTGAAGAGTGGACCGGCATATGGGCCGGAGGAGAGCCGGGCATGAAAATCACGGCTGTGACCTGCGTCAAGAACGAAGGGCCCTTCCTGCTGGAATGGATCGCCTTCAACCGCCTGATCGGGGTGACCGATTTTCTGTTTTATTCCAACGACTGCACGGATGCGACTGACCGCCTGTTGGACGTGTTGCAGAACCGCGGCATCGTGCGGCATCTGCCCAACCCGGCCGAGGGGCGCAACTATCAGATGGAGGCGCTCAAGGCCGCCGCGCATGAGGATATCGTGGTCAACGCCGATTGGGTCTGGATCGCGGATGTAGACGAGTTTTTGAACATCCATGCAGGCGATCACACCATCCCGGCGCTGATTGACGCCTGTGGCAACCCGCAAGCTATCAGCCTGTCGTTTCAGTTCTTTGCCAATGACGGGATCGAGGATTTCGAAGACAAGCCGGTGATCCAGCAGTTCACCCGCTCGCACAATCCCGATCTGTGGGGGGGCGAAAGCGCGGCAGAGGTCAAGACCCTGATCCGCAGCGATTTTCCCCTTCAGTACTATGGCGCGCATCGCCCGTTCTTTCGCAAGAAACTGCCACCGAAAAAGCGACCCAGCTGGACCGACGGCTCGGGCCGAGATGTGCAGCACCGGTTCAAGGTGGCAGCAAACCCGCGCCGCATCCGCAAATTTCCGGCCCGCGGCGCGCGGGATCTGGCGACACTGAACCACTATGCGCTGCGCAGCCTCGACAGCTATCTGGTCAAGAACGACCGGGGCGACGTCAACCGCGAACACCGCAATTTCGACGACAGTTATTGGCGCGACCGCAACGACCCGGCCTGGCAGGACTTGAGCATCCAACGCTATCTGCCAGATCTCGAGCGTGAACTGGCCGCACTGAAATCCGACCCCGAGATCGGCGCGTTGCATGACGAGGCGGTGGCGCTTCACCGTGCCAAGCGGGACGAGCTGCTGCAGATGTCAGAATATCAGGCCATGCGCGATCAACTGCGTGCAGCCTCGACCCTGCCGCCCGCCGAAGAGAAATTGTTGAAACGACTGGGACTGACTGCATGAGCCGCTTGCGCGTGATCAACCTTGGCCTGCCGAAGTCGGGCACCACAACCCTGGGCAAAGCGCTGGATGCCTCGGGCCTCAAAGTGGCGGATTGGAAGATCCACGACCACCAGACCGAGATCAAGGAGCTACGCAACGATTTTGTCGGACGCTTGATGTACCGTGGCTATTTCAAACATGGCGATCCGCTTCATTTCATGCATGAATTTGACGCCTTCACTGAAATCAGCATGATCGCGCGCGGCTTCAACGAATGGCCGCAGACCGATTGGGGGCTGCTCAGCACCATCATCGACAAGCACCCCGGTGCCAAATTCCTGTATTCCAGCCGCCCGCCCGAAAAGCTGGTGGATTCCATGTTGCGGTGGTCGAACCTGGGTAAGCGCCGCCTGCCGATGTACCAGGTGCCTGGCATGCCCGAAGGCTATGGGTACGAGGTGGACGAGTTGATCCGCTGGATCGACGGACATCAAAGGTTCTGCCGCCGGGTTTTCGAAGGCACCGACATGTTCATGGAATACGACATCACCGACCCCGAAGCCCCGCAGCAGATCGGTGATTTTCTGGGGATCGAGATAAAATGGTGGGGCAAGGCCAACGACCAGGCGGAACGCATCGCCGAGAAATTGGCGGCAGGAAAGAAACCCTGATGCGACTCTATCTTCATATCGGTCCCGAAGTCGCTGGCGCTCAGGCGCTGCAAGAGGTTTTGGCATCCAAACGCGAGCAGCTGCGATCAAAGGGCATTTTGTACCCCCGCAGCCCCGGCAACAAAAGCCACACCCGGTTCTTCATGGCGATGACTGATCCGGATCATGTCGACCCACTGCGGTTCAATCGCGGGTTTGCCAGCCCCAAAAAACAGGCGCAGCTGCGCGATGACATGATGCAGGGCTTGCAAGGCGAGATCGCGCAGGCGCGCCCGGATGTGATGATCCTGTCGGTGCCGCAACTGGCGACATCCATTCACCGCCCCTCCGAGATGCGGCGTATCCATGACATTTTGCGCCCCCTGTCTGATGACATTCGCCTGCTGACTTATGTGGACGATCCGGCCCGGTTGCTGTTGAACCACTACGCGGCGCAACTGGCCGAGGGCCGCGCCGCCCCGTTGGACCTGGAGCTGGGACTGCTGGACAGCCCCGATTGGTGGTCGGCTTGCGTCGCGGCAATGCCCCGGATCGACCCGATGGCAGGCGTGTTCGAAGAGACCCAAGGCCCGGCCTTCTGGCTGGACACCCTGTCTTTACAAGAGCAATGGGAGGCCGTCTTTGGTGCTGGCGCCTTGAACCTGCGGGCCTATGCCGACGATCTTTTTGCGCCCGACACGATCACGGACGAAATTCGCGCTGCATTCGACATCTCGGAAACGATCGGCCGGGCACAGGGCCTGCCTGAAAACGCCCCCATGTCAGCCGCATGGATGACACGCGCGCAAAAATTCAATGCCATCTTACTCAAGCTTTTGGCGCAGGGTGAGCGTCACGTCCCTCGTCAGTTGTGGCGCAGTTTCGTGTCAGAAATCGCCGTGCCCGGCCCAGCCCCCAACCCCGGTAGCTTGTCGCAGGTTTCCGAGCGGTTTCAAAAGGCCAACAGCACCTTGGCGCTGCGCCACCCAGAGCTGGATGATGACACCTTTCTGGCCGCTCAGCCGTGTGATCCCTGGGTCGAAGCAGACCCCGAACGCGGATTTCGAGCGTCGCAATATCTGTTGTCGTTCCTGTTTCGCATCGAAAAGGCGACAAAAGACAAGTTTGCGCAGCGGCTCGAAGAGTTGGCGGACCGTGGCGCGGTTGAAACCGCTCCCACCCCGCCCCCGGCGTCCGATGACGCACCTAAGGTCGACGGCTTGACCGAGACCGCCCGGGCCCTGATGCCGCCGCAAGCGGTACAGAACTTCGAGAAGCTCAAAACCTCTTCCTTTGCCCCCCACAACCGACTGGGCGCGGTGGATGAAGAACAGCTTGCCGCCGCGTACACGCGGGTGCCTCCGCGCGATCTGCCCAAGGGGCGCAGCGGCAATGTCATCGTGGGCTGCATGAAAAACGAAGCCCCCTATATCGTGGAATGGGTCGCCTATCACCGGGCCATGGGGGTCGACAATTTCCTGATCTACACGAATGACTGCTCGGATGGCACGTCCGAGATTCTGGACCGTTTGCAGGAAATGGGCGTTCTGCAGCACCGCAATAATGATGACTGGAAGGGCAACTCGCCGCAGCAATACGCGCTCAACCAGGCCCTGAAAGAGCCGGTGATTAAGAACGCCGACTGGATTTTGCACATTGACGTGGATGAATTCGTGAACGTGCGCACCGGCAACGGCACATTGCAGGATTTCTTTGATGCGGTGCCAGATGCCACCAATGTGGCGATGACCTGGCGGCTGTTTGGTCACAACAACGTAACCCATCTGGCCGATGAGTTCGTGATCGATCAGTTTGACACCTGCGCTCCGAAATTCTGCCCCAAGCCACATACGGTCTGGGGCTTCAAGACGATGTTCAAGAACATCGGCGCCTATGAAAAAATCAGCTGTCACCGCCCCAACAAGCTGGTCGAAGACAAGCGCGGCGATGTTCGCTGGGTCAATGGCTCGGGCCGCGACATGACCGGTGAAGCGGTGGACAATGGCTGGAGAAACTCCAAGAAATCAATTGGCTACGACCTTATCCAGCTCAACCACTATGCCCTGCGAAGTGCCGAAAGCTATCTGATCAAACGGCAAAGGGGTCGCGCCCTGCATGTGGATCGGTCCATCGGGCTGAACTATTGGATCCGTATGGATTGGTCGGACTACCGTGATGTCACCATCAAGCGGAACCTCCCCCGCTTGCGCAGCGAATACGACCGGCTGATGCAGGACGAGACCTTGCGCAACTGGCACCTCAAAGGGTTGGAATGGCACCGCGCCAAAGCCGTCGAGCTGCACGGCATGCCGGAATTCGAAGAGTTGTATCAGCAGGCCCTGAAGGTCAAACTGACGGAAACCGAGCGCGTGGCCTATGCGCTTGCCTTGGACCTGGAGAGCTGAGTGATGGTCGAGACGCAAGACTCGCAACCCCAAGATCAAACCCCGTCAGACGACCAACCCAAACGCAAGCGGATGCACTGGTGCCGGGACATGAGGTTTCCGGGCGACATTATCCCCCTGCCGGCGCAGGTGCGTCGATCCCTGCGCAGGGGTCACTATGAACATGGCGAGGCAGAAGCGGCGCTCAAGTTGATCCGCAAAGGGGATGTGGTGCTGGAACTTGGGGGCGGCATCGGTTTCATGTCGACCTTGATTTCGACCAAGACCCGCGCCCAGGTGGTACACTCCTTCGAGGCCAATCCCGGCTTGATCGACTATATCCGCGAGGTCCACCGGCTGAACCGCGCAAAGAAGGCCCATCTGCATCATGCCGTTCTGGGTGACAGGGACGGCATGGCCACATTCTATTGCCGCGAGGACATCCTGTCGTCCTCCCTTGACCCCACGGACGGCGGCACCGATACCACGCCAAAACAGGTTCCGATGCGCGATGCCAATGCCGTCTTCGCCGAGATCAAACCAACGGTCCTGGTCTGCGACATCGAAGGGGCCGAGGTCGATCTGCTGCCAAAATTGAACCTCAGCGGGCTGCGCGCCCTGCTGATCGAATTGCACCCACAATGGATTGGCAGCAAGGGGGTCAAGGACATCTTTCAGTTGTTGCATGAACAGGGCTTGGTCTTCTTCCCCAAATTTTCGTCTGGCAAAGTCGCGGTGTTCCGCAGCAATTGGTAACCCTTATGCGTGTGCTTGCCGTCCTGACCGTCCGAAACGAAGGTGCTTTTCTGCTGGAGTGGCTCGCCCACCATCGCGCTGTGGGGTTCACCGATTTCCTGGTGTTCTCCAACAACTGCCAGGACGGCACCGACCGCATTCTGGACCGTTTGCAAGAGCTTGGGCATCTGACACACCTTCCCAACGATGGGCCATATGACAAACGAGGCATCCAATTCACAGCACTCAAGGCGGCTGGAAAGCACAAACTGGTTAAACAGGCCGATTGGATTTTGCCGCTGGATGTGGACGAGTTCGTCAACATTCACACCGGCCAGGGACACGTCACCGACCTGATCGCCGCCCTGCCCGACGCCACGGCCATCACTCTGACCTGGCGGCTGTTCGGCAATGCCGAAACCATCCGGTACGAAGATGCTCCTGTGACGCAAAGCTTCACGCGGTGCGCCCCTGCGGTGATGTTCTGGCCTTGGCGCGCCTCCATGTTCAAAACGCTCTACCGCAACGATGGCATCTATTCAAAACTGGGGGTCCACCGCCCCCGTAATCCTGACCCGGAACGCTTGGATGCGGCCCGCTGGTTCGACGCCAACGGGCGCGAGCTGGACGAACAGTTCAAGCTCAAACGCCTGTTTTCCAACTACGGGCGCGACAACTATCAGCTGGCGCAACTCAATCACTATCCCCTGGGCGCGATGGAAAGCTACGTGCTCAAGGCCGATCGCGGCCGTGCGGTGCATTCCGAGCACATGCTTGACGTCGACTACTGGGTAGAACGGAATTTCAACACCGACACCGATGAGACGATCCACCGCTACGATGAAAAAAGCACCCAACTGCGGGACGAACTGCACGGGGATCCGACACTCGCAAAGCTGCACAAACGCGCGGTAGACTGGCGGCGAAACCGTTTCCAGAAACTGATGGAGCAGGAACCCTACCGGGCGCTGCTGGCGCGGTTGATGATGACACCGCCCTCGCGCCCGATCAGCGCTGCAACGGCGCGGACACTGACGGGCTTCGCCAACCTGGGTCGCCTGCGGGCCAAATCCCAGCAAAGCGGAAACGACCCGAAACCGACCTGAGTTTTTCCCATTTTGGCCTCATTCTCAGCCTAGACCTATTGGAAACAACTGGCCCGAAAAGCGGCTGGAGTTTCGAGGATGAGTAAATGCAGGACGCAAAAACCAGTATCGATACCTCAATTGCGGGCTATCGGCGCGCCGTATGGAAGCGCAAGCTGCTAGAGCAGGCCGAGGCCGAAGGCATGTCGCAGGAATTGGGCGAAAACCATTTCGCGACATTCATCGACCGTGACGCCACTCTGGTTGTCACGTTTGAGACGATGCAAGGCATTCGCGCCATGTCGGAAACCCAACAGCCGTTTGGGTTTGACCTAGTGAAGACGCAAAACTGGTCGCATCTGTGCATCATTTCCGATGGCGACACCTGGTTTCGCGATCCCAAGGTCTATGGTTTCTTCGACCGCCTGATCGACGACGGCTTTTTCGAAGATTTCGACCGCGTGGTGTTCTATGGCGCGGGCCCATGCGGCTATGCGGCAGCCGCCTTTTCGGTTGCCTCTCCGGGCGCGACCGTGGTTGCTGTGCAGCCCCAGGCCACACTGGACCCCAACATGACCGAATGGGACGATCGCTTTGTCGAGATGCGCCGCACCTCCTTCACCGATCGCTACGGCTATGCGCCCGACATGCTGGATGCGGCCGATCATGCCTACATTCTGTACGACCCGCTGCAGACGTTGGATGCCATGCATGCAACCCTGTTTGAACGCCCGAACGTCACCCGCCTGCGCATGCGCAACATGGGGGGTGAGCTGCAGTCGCGCCTGCTTGACATGAACCTGCTCTATCGTCTGCTCGCGATGGCAGGGTCCGGCAAGCTGAGCGCGCGCAGTTTCTTCCGTCTCTATCGCGCCCGCCGGTCCTATCCGCGGTATCTGCGCGGCCTTGTGGGGCAGCTGGATTCGGCCGAGCGGTTCTACCTCAACACACTGCTGTGCCGGAATGTGACCTCGCGCATGCCGGCCCGCCGGTTCCGGATGCGACTGGAAGAACTGGAGCAGATGGCCCAACAAGGCGCCTTTGCCCCGCCGCCGCCCGCCGCAGGCTGAGCCAAACCGAAATCCAAGGAAAACCCCCAGGCCACCCGGCTTGGGGGTTTTCCGTTCGGAGCCGCTGTGCTAGCCGGGGCACATGACCCAGAGCCTCACGATCCGCCGCCCCGACGACTGGCATCTGCACCTGCGCGATGGCGCAATGCTGCAGGCCGTCCTGCCCGAAACCGCCCGCCATTTTGCCCGCGCCATCATCATGCCGAACCTGGTGCCGCCCGTGGTTCGTGGCGCCGATGCAGCCGCCTATCGCGATCGCATTCTGGCGGCCCTGCCCGAAGGCATGACCTTCGAGCCCTTGATGACGCTCTATCTGACCGAGGACACCGACCCCGAAGATGTGGCCGCGGCCCACGCCAGTGGTCTGGTCAAGGCGGTCAAGCTGTACCCGGCAGGTGCAACAACCAACTCCTCGTCCGGTGTGCGCGATTTCAACAAGGTCCGTCCGGTGCTGGAAAAGATGGCCGAGATCGGCCTTCCGCTGTGCTGTCATGGCGAGGTCACCGACCACGACATCGACATCTTCGACCGCGAGGCCGTGTTCATCGACCGGGTGCTGGACCCGATGCGTAAATCCACCCCGGGACTGCGCGTCGTGATGGAACACATCACCACGGCCAATGGCGTCGACTATGTCAAAGCAAATGACACGGACCTGGGCGCAACCATCACCACGCACCACCTGATCATCAACCGCAACCACATCCTGGTTGGCGGGATCAAGCCGCATTACTACTGCCTGCCCGTCGCCAAACGCGAAGAGCACCGCCTGGCCCTAGTAGAGGCCGCCACCTCTGGCGACGCGCGCTTCTTCCTGGGCACCGACTCGGCCCCGCACACTGACGACAACAAGGAAATGTCCTGCGGCTGCGCGGGCTGTTTCACCGCCACCAACACCATGTCACTTTTGGCAGAGGTGTTCGAAAAGGCAGGTGCATTGGACAAGCTCGAAGCTTTCGCCTCGCTCAACGGCCCTGGCTTTTATCGCATGCCAGTGAACGAAGAGACCATTACGCTGACCAAAGGCGACGTTGTCACTTTCCCCGACAAGATCGAAACCGGCGATGGCCCTGTGACCGTCTTTGATCCGGGCTTCCTCGTACATTGGCGCGTCGCCTGAGTTCATCTTTTCCCAAACACTCCCGCCAGAGGCTCCTGCTCGCACCTCTGGCCCCTGCCCAAGGATGTCACGATGATCCCCACCTCATACCCGCCCGCCGAAGAGATCGCCCGCCTCACCGCCCGCATGCTGCTGGAAATCAAAGCGGTGCACTTCAACTCGCGTGAGCCCTTCACGCTGGCCTCGGGCCTGCCCAGCCCGACCTATATCGACTGTCGCAAACTGATCTCTTATCCGCGCATCCGCTCTACGCTGATGGACTTTCTGACCGTCACCGTTATGCGCAACGCAGGGTTTGAGGCGTTTGACAACATCGCCGGCGGCGAGACAGCCGGCATTCCCTTTGCCGCCTTTGTGGCCGAGCGGATGGCCCTGCCGATGACATATGTGCGCAAAAAGCCCAAAGGGTACGGCCGCAACGCCCGTATCGAAGGCGAGATGAGCGAAGGTGAGCGTGTTCTGCTGGTCGAGGATCTGACCACCGATGGTGGCTCGAAACTGTCGTTTGTGGACGCCATCCGCGACACCGGCGCCACCTGCGGGCACACTGCTGTCATCTTCTACTACGGCATTTTCCCCGAGACAGAGAAGACGCTTGGCGATCACGGCGTGCAACTGCATTCCTTGTGCACCTGGTGGGATGTTCTGGCCGAAGCCAAGGCGCAAAACGCCTTTGACGCGGAAACGCTGACAGAGGTCGAATCCTTCTTGGGCGACCCCCGTGCATGGCAAGAAGCCAACAAATCCTGACCTTAGGTCAGGCTTGGCATTGGCGGGTTTCCGCAGCGCGGTTTCCTGTCCCTCACCACAAAATGTTGGATTTTTGCCCTGATCCCCGTCAATATGATGGGGGTCGGGATATGCACATCTTATCCACACAAACATACAATTTGCTAGGAATCCCCCGCCTCGGCTATGACCTTGTGCTCAAGGGGATGCACACACCAAAATGAACGAGATCAGCAACATCGAGCAGGTACCGGCGCAGGTCCAGAATGCCGATACGATGCCGCATTCGGTCGAAGCAGAACAGCAACTGCTGGGCGCGATTCTGACCAACAATGACGTCTACGACCGGGTGGCATCGGTTATCGGACCGCAGCATTTCTACGACCCCGTGCACGCGCGCATCTATGAGATCGCCGCCGCACGGATCGCAAAGAATGCACTGGCCTCGCCGGTCACGCTCAAGGCCTTCATGGAAGATGACGAGGGCCTCAAGGAACTGGGCGGCCCGGCGTATCTCGTGAACCTCGCCGCCGCCTCGATCTCGGCCTTTGCGGTGCGCGACTATGCGCAGATGATCTATGATCTGGCGATCCGGCGCGAGTTGATTGGGCTGGGCCGCGATATCTCGGACAAGGCCGCCAAGGTCGATGTCGCCTCGGAACCGCGCGAGCAAATCGTCGAGGCGGAACAAAAGCTTTATAAGCTGTCCGAACAGGGCCAGACCGAAAGCGGGTTTGTCTCTTTCCTCAAGGCGGTGACCGAAGCAGTGAACACCGCCAACGCCGCCTATCAGCGCGACGGGGGTTTGGCCGGTGTCTCGACCGGGCTGATCGACCTGGACAAGAAACTGGGCGGCCTGCACCCGTCTGACCTTTTGATCCTGGCGGGTCGTCCCTCGATGGGGAAAACCTCGCTGGCGACCAACATCGCCTTCAACGTGGCCAAGGCGTATAAGCGCGGCATTCGCCCCGACGGCACTGAAGGCACCATTCAAGGCGGCGTTGTGGGCTTCTATTCGCTCGAAATGAGTTCCGAGCAGCTTGCCGCGCGGATCCTCTCTGAGGCGGCCGAGGTGCCCTCGGAACAGATCCGCCGCGGTGACATGACCGAGACCGAATTCCGCCGCTTTGTCGACGCCGCCAAATCGCTCGAGGCCTGCCCGCTCTTCATCGACGACACGCCCGCCCTGCCGATCAGCCAACTGGCCGCGCGTGCGCGCCGTCTGAAACGGACCCATGGGCTGGACCTGTTGATCATCGACTATCTGCAGCTGTGTCGCGGTACATCTGACAACCGGGTGCAGGAAATCGGCGAGATTTCCATGGGCATGAAGGCGATCGCCAAGGAACTCAACATCCCCGTGATCGCCCTGTCCCAGCTGTCGCGTACGGTGGAAAGCCGCGACGACAAACGCCCGCAGCTGTCGGACCTGCGCGAATCCGGCTCGATCGAGCAGGACGCCGACGTGGTGATGTTCGTGTTCCGCGAGGAATACTATGTGGAACGGGAAAAACCGTCCGACGACCGTCTTGAAGAAATGGCCGCCTGGCAAGAGCGCATGGAACGCCTGCACGCCCGCGCCGAGGTGATCATCGGCAAACAGCGTCACGGCCCCATCGGCACCGTGGACCTGTCGTTCGAGGGCCAGTTCACCCGCTTTGGCAACCTCGCCAAACCCTGGCAACAGGACGGCGAAGATCAGGGCTATTGAGACGGCGCCCGATCACACGACGTCATGCCCTGGCGCAGATCGCCGGGGCGTCCTTGTATGTCGGAGGAGCCGGGATGGCGCTTGCAGATGGCTTTCGTGTTCCCGCAGAAGAGGCACGTCACCAACGCACCTTCATGCAGTGGCCCGTCTTTGCGCCCGTCTATGGCAAGGGCCGTTTCCTGCGCCGGACACAGGCCACCATCGCCGAGATTGCCAATACTATCGCCGAATTCGAACCGGTCACCCTGCTGGCCTCGCGCGATCAACACGCAAAGGCGCGCAAGCTGCTTTCGGGCCACGTCGAGCTGTGGGACATTCCTACGGACGATCTTTGGTGCCGGGATGCCGGTCCGCTTTTTGCCAAGAACAGCACCGGTCTGCTGTCAGTGCGTGGGGTGAATTTCAACGGTTGGGGACGACGGTATCATCTGCGCAACGATGAACAGATCGCCCGCCGCGTGGCTGATCATCTGGGATTGCCGTTTGTTGACAGCGGCTTGCGCGGCGAAGCTGGAGGGGTTGAAGCCAGCGGCCATGGCCTGTTGATGGCCAACGAAAGCAGTTGGGTGAACCCGAACCGCAACCCCGGCCTGAGCCGTGATCAGATCGAACACCGCCTGCTCGCCGCCTATGGTGCCGCGCAAATGATCTGGGGCAAAGGCGTCATGGGCCAGGACGTCACCGACGATCACATCGACGGTTTTGCGCGCTTCACCGGGCCCAAAACGGTGCTGATGATGCTCGACCCCGATCCCGATCCGGATGACGCCTATGCCCGTTCGGCCTATGCCCTGCGGGATCGACTGCAAAACGCGGGCCTCAAGGTCGATACCATCCCGCCTGGCTATGACGGACGCGTGCGCAACCTTGATCACCTCAGCAGCTATGCCAACTACTACGTCTGCAACGGCGGGGTCATCGCGTCGAACACCGGGGACCGCGCCGCCGACGCACAGGCCAAGGCGGCCCTTGCCCGGCACTACCCCGGACGCGAGGTGATCATGTTGAACACAGACATCCTGGGCGAGCTTGGGGGCGGCATTCATTGCGCCACCCAGCAGATGCCCGCTTGACTTGGAACGTCCGTTTCCGCCAGATGCGCCCATGACCCGCAAGTTCGCACATCTCGTGGTGTTGGAACGCCACTACGGCCACCGCCGTAAACGTTTCGCCGGATAGACCGGGGGCGCTTTGCCCCTGTTCCCATCCAACGAAACGCAAAAAGGGTTCATCATGACCGAATTCACCGAAATCCCCGTCATCCGACTGGGGACCCGCCCGGATGCCGAGATCGCAGCCGAGTTTCGCGCCGCTTATGGCACCACCGGCTTTGGCTATATCGAAGACCACGGCATTGATCCGCAACTGATCGACAATCTCTTCGACGCCTCCGCCCGCTTCCACGCTCTGCCACTGGAACAGAAAATGGCCGTGGCCGTCGACAAGACCCATCGCGGCTATATCCCGATCAACAGCTCCACGGACGTGAACTCGACACTCGCCGATGTCACCAAACCGAACCAATCCGCCAGCTTCATGATGATGCGCGAGGATGCGCAGGCCGATCCTGACATCTATCTGTCTGGCCCCAACCGCTGGCCTGAGGTGGACGGCTTTCGCCAAGCGCTGGAGGCTTATGACACCGCCATGCGCGCGCTTGGTCAAAGGTTGATGAGGATCGCCTTGCAAGCCGCTGACGTCAAAGACACTTCTATTATGTCCGCCTTTGACACCCCAACCACCTGGCTGCGCCTGCTGCACTATCCGCCACAACCCGAACGCAGCCCCGAGGACCTTTATGGCTCGGCGCCCCATACAGATTTTGGCTGCCTGACCCTGTTGGTGCAGGACGATGTCGGTGGGCTGCAGGTCAAGACGCCTGCGGGCAACTGGGTCGATGTCCCACGGCGCGAAGGCACCTTTGTGGTGAACGTCGGCGACATGCTGCACCGGATGTCGAACGGCAAGTTGCTGTCCACCCCGCACCGTGTGATCAACCGGTCGGGGCGCGAACGCTACAGTTGCCCGTTCTTCTACGATCCGCATGTGAACACGGTGATTGAACCGCTTCCGGGAACCGGCACGCCGAAATTCCCGCCACTCAAATTCGCCGATTTCCTGCGATCCGAGCTTGAAGCGGCCTATGATGCGCATAAACCCGCCGCCTCATAGGGCATTTCCCCCTTGACCTGTGGGCCGTGCCTGTCATGAACGGGCCATGAGTACTGCAAGACTGACGATCGATCTGGGCGCGCTCGCCGACAACTGGCGGGCGCTGGATGCAAAAACCTCTGTCGAGACCGCCGCGGTGGTCAAGGCGGACGGCTATGGTCTGGACGCGGGCCGCGTGTCGCGGGCCCTGGCCGACGCAGGCGCGCGCCACTTCTTTGTCGCCGCCGCCGAAGAGGGCATCGCCGTACGCCGTGCCGTGGGCCCCGGCCCGCGCGTGTCGGTCTTTTCCGGTCACATGGCCGGCGACCGCGGCGTACTGCGCGACCATGCCCTGACGCCGATGATCAACTCGGTCGATCAGATGCTGCGCCATGTCGAAGAGCTGCCAGGCCACGCTTTTGGCATCCAGCTTGATACCGGCATGAACCGGTTGGGGATGGAGCCCGACGAATGGGGCGCGCTGCGCGAGATCGCGCTGCAGCAGAACCCGGTTCTAATCATGTCCCATCTGGCCTGCGCTGATGAACCAGGGCATGAGATGAACCGGAAACAACTGCGCGCTTTCAAAGAGATGACAGGCGATCTTGATGTTCCCAAGTCGCTCGCAGCCACCGGTGGCTTGTTGATGGGGCCTGATTACCATTTTGACCTGTGCCGCCCGGGCGTGGGCCTTTATGGCGGGGAGCCATATGACGAGGCCAAGGCCGTTGTCACGGTCGATATCCCCGTGATCCAGGTCCGCGACGTCGCCGCAGGCGAGACTGTTGGGTATTCCAACACATGGACCGCCAAGCGCCCGTCACGCATTGCCACAATTGCGGCGGGCTACGCGGATGGGTTGATCCGCGCCATCGGCAACGGCATCGACGTCTATGTCGGCGACACCGCCTGCCCCGTTGTAGGCCGTGTCTCGATGGATATGATCACCGTCGATATCACCGACATCGACGGCACGCCTGACGCCGTTCAAATCCTGAACCGCCGCCAGACCGTCGATGACCTGGCCGAAGCTGCCGAGACCATCGGCTATGAAATCCTGACCTCGATGGGTCGCCGCTACGCCCGCCACTACACCGGTGCCGACAAGCTGGCCGCACAGGCCAGCTCGGATGCGTTGGAGAGCATTCAGCAAAAGCTGCAACGCAAACGCCCGGAACTGCTGCGCGAGGGGCGCGCCGGATGAACCCCATTTCGATGTTGGGACACCTCGGTCGGGCCGTCCTGACCGTCATGGCGGCCTTTGGCCGGGTGGCAATCTTTGCGCTGGATGCGCTGTCGCACATGCTGCGTCCGCCGTTCTACCCGCGCGAGTTTGGCGTGGCCTTGCTCAACATCGGCTGGCTGTCTCTGCCCGTCGTCGGCCTGACCGCGATCTTCACCGGCGGCGCTTTGGCGCTGCAGATCTACGCAGGCGGCGCGCGCTTCAACGCCGAAGCCGTGGTGCCCCAGATCGTTGCCATCGGCATGGTGCGCGAGCTTGGCCCCGTTCTGGTGGGCCTGATGATCGCCGCTCGTGTCACCTCCTCCATCGCTGCGGAAATTGCGACGATGAAAGTGACCGAGCAGATCGACGCGCTTGTGACGCTTTCGACCCACCCGATGAAGTATCTTGTCGCGCCGCGTGTGCTGGCCGCCCTGCTCACCGTGCCAGCGCTGGTGGCTGTGGGGGACATCATCGGAATTGCGGGCGGCTACACCGTCGCGGTGCAGAACCTCGGCTTCAACTCTGCCGCCTATCTGCGCAACACCGTCGATTTCCTCGAAATGCGTGACATCGTTTCCTCGCTTGTCAAAGGCGCCGCCTTTGGCACCATCGCCGCCATCATGGGCTGTTACTACGGCATGAACTCGGGCCGAGGGGCCCAGGGCGTGGGCCGCGCCACCAAAGGCTCGGTCGAGGCCGCCGCCGTGCTCATCCTGGCCGCCAACTTCGTCCTGACCGGAGTGTTCTTCTCGCTATGACCCGTCTGATCCTGTCCGCCGCCACCGCAATCGCCCTGTCGCTGCCCTTGACGGTCAGCGCACAAAGCCAGCTGCTTGGAGAGTTCAACACCCAACGTCTGGAACAGACCATGGGCTTTGATGCCGAGCTGCGCCAGATCGCTTTTGGGTTTCTGCAAGGCAAGACCAAGTCTGAGGCGCATGATTTCCTCGTCGCCGAGCGGTTCCGCTGCCTCGAAGGGGTTTGTGAGCGGGTGATCGTGGACAAGGAGAGTTCGAACGAGGCAGGCAGCGTCTTCAGCAAGCGCCGCACCACCCGGGCCACCTTTGCCATCACGCTGCTGGCGGACGTGATCCGCTCGCCCCGGGATATTCAGGCCAACTTCCGCTATGAAACCGGCGAAGTTCCCTGGCACCGCCGCCCCAAGGACAGCGATTTCACGGTGCTCTATGATTAAGCTCGACAACGTCAAAAAGTCGTTCGGCGACAACCACGTGCTGCAAGGTCTGAACCTTGAGATCCCCAAGGGGTCATCCATGGTGATCATCGGTGGTTCAGGAACCGGCAAATCGGTCGCCTTGAAATGCATCCTGGGCCTGATCACACCGGACAGCGGGTCGATCACGGTCGACGGTCAGGACGCCAGCAAAGGCGACCGCGACGCGTTTCTCGCCAAGTTCGGGATGCTGTTTCAGGGCGGCGCGCTTTTTGACTCGCTGACGGTCTGGCAAAACGTGGCCTTTCGCCTGCTGCGCGGCTCGCTCAAACGCCCAACGGATGAGGCCCGCGAAATCGCCATCGAAAAACTGCGCCGCGTCGGTCTGAAATCGGACGTGGCCGACCGCTTCCCGGCCGAGCTGTCAGGCGGCATGCAAAAACGAGTTGGGTTGGCACGCGCCATCGCCGCCGAACCCGAGATCATCTTTTTTGACGAGCCCACGACCGGTCTTGACCCGATCATGTCCGGCGTCATCAACGATTTGATCCGCGAGATCGTCGTGGAAATGGGCGCCACGGCGATGACCATCACCCACGACATGTCCTCCGTCCGCGCCATCGCCGATAATGTGGCGATGCTCCACAACGGCGTCATCCAATGGACCGGCCCAGTGGCGGACATGGACGCCAGCGGTGACCCGCACCTGGATCAGTTTATTCATGGCAGGGCTGAGGGGCCGATCGAGGCTGTGCGCTAGGCATTTCCATTGATGGTTCTGCTGTATTTTAGCCCCCTGATCTTTCTGGGCTTACACCTGTTGGCCATCATCGACCTCAGATACGAAAACGGCCGGAAACGCGAATTCATCAGAATTGCAGCGACCGGAGCCCTTCCAATTCTGTTCGCTTCTCTCTCCCTATTTTGGATCGCACCAGAACCGCCTCTGAACTGGAAGGTAAAAGCCTTTCTTCTGCTGGCCGCCCTCTTCTACGCCAAATCCGGTATCGACTTGATACACCTTCGAAAAACAGGAATCGCACCAATTCGTTTGCATGCGGCTCTGACGGTTTGGGCGATCTCAATCACCTTCTACGTTGCATCGTACATCCTCTGACCGTTTTCCCGATGGGTGGCGTTCGACAACGCGCGCCCTTCCTCCATTCCAATGCATCAGGGGGAAGCACCGACCGGGCGGTGGAGACAGCGCCCCAACCTTGCACCCTCTTCGCCAAGCCCCTAAATCGCGCTCATGCTTTTACGCCTGGCCACGCTCTCGCTCTTGATCCTCTATCCCCTGGCTTGGGCCGCCCCCTTGATGCGCGCGGGCCTGTTGCCGATCTTTGGCCTCAGCGAGATCAGCGTGCTCACGGGATTGCAGGCTCTGTGGGCCAGCGACATTTTCCTGGCGCTGTTGGTGACCTTCTTTGCCATCTTCGCCCCCTACCTGAAAACCATCGGCCTGGCGCTGGTGCAATGGAACCTGCTTGATCAGCGCACGTTCCCCGTTCTTCATGTGCTTGGCAAACTTGCGATGGCCGACATATTCCTGGCCGCGATCTACATCACCGTTGTCAAGAGTATTGGTGTCGGAACCATTGAACCGGCCTGGGGTCTCTACCTCTTTACCGCCTGCATCCTGACCTCGATGTTGCTGGGACACCTCAGTGAACGCAGCCTCAAACGCGGCAACGAAACCTCGTAATTGCTTGAAAAGCTGCATTTGTGTATCATCATAAAAGTTCGAGCAGCAAAGTGATTGATTGGCCGGGTCCGTTGGGGGGCGCTCCGCATTCTTCGTGAGCATGATTCCGCTGGTTCCGGTGCCGCATTGGTTTCGGTCGGAAAGGTTGCCCATGTCCACCATTCGTCAGCTTGTGTTTCGCGTCCAAGCTCTTTTCATACGTCTTGCCTTTTTCCTCATCTGCATTGCCGCATTTGCCGGGGTCCTGGCCACGCTTTTGTCCGCCACCGGCGTCTGGCCGTGGCTGTCATTGCAGGCAGGGATCGACGGTCAAATGCATCCGCAGGCGGGTATCATCGCCCAGATCGGCCTGACCTGTCTGGCGGTGATGCTGGCCTTCTACCTGCCTGCCAATGGCCGCATCCTGGCCCTGGAACGCTCGCACCGCGACTTTCACATCCAGATGGAGGACGTGGCCCGCGCCTATCACGCGGCCCATGCCGCCGACCGGGCAGATACGTTCCAACTCGCCTCCGAGTTTGACGCGGTCAAGGACCGGCTGGCGTTCCTGCGTGAACACCCCGAACTGGGCGATCTGGAGCCCGAGGTGTTGGAGCTTGCGGCGCAGATGAGCCAGGTCAGCCACGAGCTGGCCGACATATACTCTGACGCCAAGGTCGATCGCGCGCGCACCTTCCTTCGGCAACGCCAGGAAGAGATGGAGCAATTCAACACCCGGCTCGATGAGGCCAAGATCATCATGCACGAGCTGCGGCAATGGACCCGCGATGTCGAGATCGATGAATCCGTTGCCAAATCTCAGCTCTCTCGCCTGCGCGAAGAGCTGTTCGAGCTGCTGCCGGAACTGTCGGCGCAACTGCAAAGCCCCCCCGATGGCACCGACCCGGACGAGGGCTCGGTTGTGCCGCTCCAGTCGTCGCGCTCCAAGGACTAAACCACAGAAGCCTGCAACGCCCGCAAGTTCCTGGCCACAATCCGTTTGTGCACCGGACGCACCGGGATCATGTAAAGGCGCCCAAACCAGTTGTGGGTCTTGACGGATGAGGTGATCGAGATGTCCTGGCCGTCAACGGATACACAGGTCATAACATCCAGATGTCGGTCCCGTTCGGTCAACACCAGCATCTGGTCGCTCACCGCTTCCACCAGAAAGAAATCCAGCTTCTGCCCAACTTCCACATGTTCGGGAACGCGACCTGAAAACCCGCCAATCCGCTTGACACCAAACTTCGACGCGATCGCATCGCGGATCCGAAAGGCCAATTGCATCAATGGCATCGGCTGCGTCATGATCATCCGCCAGGCGTCCACCGCACTCAGCGACCGCGCCAACGTGATCGACTGGCGATCCAGAAAATCCAACTCGTTCTCTGCTCCGACCAACCTGAGCTCAGACTGCATCGCACCACACTTCCCGCTACCTTGTTTCGCTCCCCCTACCTGTGCACCGCACCTCTTCGGACCAACCTGTCATTTCGCCACAGCCCTGGGTCGCAATCTGCTCCCAAGGCCGCGCCGATGGCCCCACCGGGGCCTGAGGCGCGGCCTCCGCCACCGGCAGCGACAAAAGCCCTTCAGGGCTTGAGGAGCTGCCACACCTCAGGCATCAAGGCGCCATGGCAAAGACATCCTTCTCCTGCTCCGCCTGTGGGGCCTCCTTCTCCAAATGGTCCGGCCGCTGCGAAAGCTGCGGTGAATGGAACACTATCTCTCAGGACAAAGGCCTCTCGACCGGCCCGGCCTCGAAATCCCTTGGTGCCAAACGCGGGCAGTCGATCACCCTCACCGACCTTTCGACCGAGGAAACGCCCCCGCCCCGCACGCTGAGCGGGATGGGAGAGCTTGATCGCGTTATGGGCGGCGGGCTGGTGCCTGCCTCGGCCATCCTTGTCGGCGGCGATCCCGGCATCGGCAAATCGACCCTGCTGCTACAGGCGGCCGCACAATTTGCCCGCTCCGGCCTCAAAACCCTCTACGTCTCGGGCGAAGAGGCCAGCGCCCAGGTCCGCATGCGCGCCAAACGGCTGGGCCTCAGCGACGCACCGGTTCAACTGGCCGCCGAGACCAACCTGCGCGACATCCTGACGACGCTCGAGGCGGAAAAGCCCCAGCTTGCCATCATCGATTCGATTCAGACCATGTGGGCCGACAATGTCGACAGCGCTCCCGGCTCCGTCTCCCAGGTGCGCGCCGCCGCGCATGAGCTGACGACCTTTGCCAAACGCCACGGCGTGTCGATCGTCATGGTCGGTCACGTCACCAAAGAGGGCCAGATCGCAGGCCCCCGCGTGGTCGAACATATGGTCGACACCGTGCTCTATTTCGAAGGCGAACGGGGTCATCAATTCCGCATCCTGCGCGCGGTCAAGAACCGCTTTGGCCCTGCGGACGAGATCGGCGTCTTTGAGATGACCGGCGGCGGGCTGGCCGAGGTGATCAACCCCTCGGCCCTGTTTCTGTCGGAACGCGGCGAGCCTAGTCCCGGTTCGGTGGTTTTTGCGGGCATCGAAGGCACGCGACCGGTTCTGGTCGAGATGCAGGCGCTTGTCGCCCCCTCGCCCCACTCGCAACCCCGCCGCACCGTGGTGGGCTGGGACGGCGGGCGGCTGGCGATGATCCTAGCGGTGCTCGAGGCGCGCTGCGGCATCCCCTTTGCCGGGCTCGACGTTTATCTCAATGTCGCAGGCGGCATGAAGATTTCCGAACCCGCTGCTGATCTGGCGGTGGCCGCCGCCCTGCTCAGTGCCCGCGAAGACGCCGCGCTGCCTGCGGATACGGTGGTTTTCGGCGAGATTTCCCTCTCTGGCGCCCTCAGACCGGCGCCGCAGACGGAAAACAGGTTGAAAGAAGCGCAAAAACTTGGTTTCACGTCGGCAATTGCTCCGGCAGGCGGCAAAGCGGGCACAGGCGGCGGGCTGACACTCAGACGTCCCGCAGATCTGACCGGTTTTGTTGGCGAAACTTTCGGAGCAGGCTAAGGTCGCCCACACGGGCGGGCAGACGAGAAAGCAGGCGAGGGCCATGGAAGGTTTTACCATTATCGACGGGGTTGTGGCCCTGATCATTGTTGTGTCGGCGCTGCTGGCCTATTCGCGCGGCGTCGTGCGCGAAGTCATGGCAATCGCCGGTTGGGTTGCTGCCGCTGTGCTGGCCTTCATCTTTGCGCCCCAGGCGATGCCCCTGATCAAGGAACTGCCCGTGGTGGGTGAGTTTCTGACAGGCAGCTGTGAGCTGTCGATCATCGCGGCCTTTGCCGCCGTCTTTGCGCTGGCCCTCATCATCGTCAGTTTCTTCACGCCGCTCTTTTCCTCGCTGGTGCAGCGTTCCGCGCTTGGCGGGCTGGACCAGGGGCTCGGGTTCTTCTTTGGCGTGGCCCGCGGCATCCTGCTGGTGGCTGTGGCCTTCTTTGTCTACGACACCGTCATGACAGGCCAGAATTTCACCATCGTGGACGAAAGCCGTTCGGCCCAGGTCTTTGCCCGCATGACTGGCCAGATCGAAGCTCAGAACCCCGAAGCGGCACTGGGTTGGGTCACACAGCAGTACGAAAACCTGGTTGGCGCCTGCGCGCAGTAACCCTCAGGACCAGCGATACAGTTTCCAAACCCCCGGCCTTAATCGGCTGGGGGTTTCTTGTTGTGGGCCAGCGCGCGCCCCAAACTTGACTTAACAGGGCGAACCTCTTTTCCTGAGGCAGGGCTTGTTGCGATCAATCGGGACTACAAGCGTTCAAAGTCGCGTCCGAACCAAAGGCGAGCGCCAAAGACTTTGAAGCCATATCAACGCAACACGCTTTGGGCTTGGACCAAGGGGCAAGTGTTGTGACCAGAAGATTGGCAACGATACTGGCAGCAGATGCGGTCGGCTTCTCCACGCGGATGGAGACGAACGAAGAAGGCACCTTGGCTCTTCTCAAAGACGCGCGCCAAACCATTGATACAGAAATAGAACACCACGGCGGCCGCGTGTTTGGCAGCGCGGGCGACAGTGTCATCGCCGAGTTTGCCAGCCCCGTCGAAGCCGTACGCTGCGCGCTGCGCATCCAGGCCACGCTCAACACGGCCGAGCTCCCCTTTCGGATCGGGATCCATATCGGCGATGTTCTTGTTGATGGCGACAACCTGATGGGGGATGGCGTGAATGTCGCCGCGCGGTTGGAACAGATGGCCCCTCCCGGGGGCATCTGCATCTCAAAGCCGGTCGCGGATCTTGTGGCAAACAAGGTGGATGCCAGCTTTGCCGACGCGGGCGAGCACAAGCTGAAGAACATCAAGACAAAGGTTGGTGTCTCGGTCTGGCCCGAACAGGACGCGCAACGCCTGACCAAACAGACGGGCCGCAACCGCACTGTTGGCTGGATACTGGCGGCTGTCGTGGGTCTGGCGGTTCTTGCGGCTTATCTGTTTTTGCCCTGGTCGCAGGACACCATCAGATCGGGGGAACCCACGCTCGCCGTCATGGCGTTTGATGATCAAAGCCCAGGCCCTGATCGCGGCTATCTGAGCGATGCCATCAGTGATGGCATTTTGAACAGCCTGTCGCGCTACACCACCTTCAAGACGCTCGCCCGGAATTCCAGCTTTCAATTCAAAGGCCAGAACGCCAGCGTTGAAGCGGTGCGTGACGCCCTGGGCGCTGATCTGATCCTGAGCGGCAGTCAGCAAAAGGTTGGGGAAAACCTGATGATCTCGGTCCAGTTGGTCGACGCCAACACCGGAGACCACCTGTGGTCGGAACAATTCGAAGGCGAGGTTGGGCAACTGTTCGAATTTCAGGGCGAGATCATCCAATCCGTCGCATCCACCGTTGGCGGGCGCGTATCTCATTACACCCCGCCCGACGGCACCCGGGAAACCGTAACCGCCATGCATCTGGCCGCCGAAGGTTTTAGCGAGTTTCGCAAACCCGGTCGTGAGGCCAACGACCGCGCCCGCCCCTATTATGAGGCGGCCATCGCAGCAGATCCCGAAGCCTCGATCGGATACATGTCGATGGGGTTCCTGCATTGGAGCGAATCTCATTACGCAGGCACCAATGCCGAGCGCGAGGGCGAATTGGACAAGGCCCAGGACTATGCCACCAAAGCCATCACCTTGGACGATGACAATTACCTGAACCACTACCTCCAAGGTCGTTTGCAAGAGGCCCGAGGCAACCTTCGGGCCGCGCTGCAGATCTATGATAAGGTCAAACAGCTCAATCCCAGCTATTCGAACGTCTACCGTGCCAGTGGTTCGACCAAAATCCTTGTGGGGGACATCGACGGCGCCATCGCAGACATCCAGCACGCCATCGCAATCGACCCCCTGCACGACTGGTCTTACAAGACAGAGCTTGCCCTGGCGCTTTGGGCCGACGACCAATGTGACCTGGCCCTGCAAACCATTCAGCAAGTGTCGAACCTGCCATCCCGAGCCTTGCCCAAACGCATCGTGATCCAGGTGTGTGCAGGCGAGATCGAGGCCGCACGCGCCTCCATGGCGGAATTGCTCGCAGCCATTCCCGACCGAACACTCAAGTTCGAGATTGATCGCTACACGAATGTATGGACCGCACCCGGCGCGTTGGACCGATGGCTGAACGACTTGAGAGCCGCCGGGATGCCCGAGTGACCATCCAAGACCTCGCGTCTGACACATGACCCGGCGCACGGATCGTTCCACTTGCATCCCCAACGATCACTCAAGCTGCCATATTTTTTCCCTGATCCTGCCTCGGATCGACCCCCAGTTTGCCGCCGAATCGCACGGTCCTTTGGCTAAGCTGAAGCGAATAACCCCCTGCCATGGTTAATCATTTCTTACCCCGCGTTCTCCGATGCGCCGGAATCCCCAGCCATCCAAGCGCTTTGTCCGGCTTTCAGAAACAGTTCGCGAATTCGGCCTTAATCGTGTCGAAAATTTGGCAAACTTCCCCGGCTTGTCTGGGTGCAGTCCAGAACAGACAGCAACCCCGGAGGAACCCGCCATGCACCTCAAGCACGAAACCGCCTTTGCCCAGTTCACCGCAGCCCCCAAACTCCGCCCCGGCCTGATCGCTGGCACGCTGGTCGAAACGCCCAACGGCTGGACCCGTGTCGAGGATGTGCGCATCGGCATGCACGTGGCCACCTTCGACGGCGGCTTTCGTCCGGTGACACAGGTGACCCGGCAACCGGATGCCACCGCGCTCTGGTGCGTTCCCGGCGGTACTCTGGGCGCCTGCTCGGACCTATTGGTGGCCGCAGATCAGCACCTGGCCCTGACCCACCCTGCCTGCCGACGCGTTTTTGGCCTGCCAGTTGTTCTCGCCCCGGTCTCAGCGCTCGCCGGTCACGGCGGCATTCACCGCGTTCCCGGCAAATCCGCCCCGGTCCACCGCCTGCACTTTGCCGAGGACGAAATCCTTTGGACGCAAACCGGCGCGCTGATCCATGCGGGTGTGGACGGGCACGACAGTGCCTACCGCAAGCTCGGCTATGGCGAGACCCGCGCGCTCTTGTTGATGATGCCGGACCACACCTATGCCCCCGATCTGGCGGCGTGAAACCCAGCGTTTCCGCCTGCGGCAAAAAAGATATGTGATCCTTTCGTGACAGAACGGGCTTAAGGCATTATGTGGGGGCCGAACACTCGCAACGGAATCGGAGCTGCCTGCCTTGCCTAGCCCGCAGATGCCCCCCGCCGCCCGCACCGGCCCCTCGCTCAGGGCCGTGCCACCACAGACATTCGACGCACCAAAACTGTCCCCGGACAGGTAACCGCACATCAGGTCCGCCCCCGGTGCTGTCGAGTTGATGCTGCAATCGATGCTCCCCTTGGGCCGATCTTGACCTATACTGCCGCCACACGCGCTCAATCAGGCCGTCACGGCATCATGAACAAGAAACTGCAGCAACACCTCACGCGGCAAGGTCCGCAGATTTTGGAGCCCTTACATGTGCGGGATTTTGGGGATCGCAAGCCGGACAGACGAAGTCTTTGCCGAGATCTATGACGGTCTGCTGATGTTGCAGCATCGCGGCCAGGACGCGTCGGGCATCGTGACCTATACCGGCGAGAACTTTCGCGAGCGCAAGGCCAACGGTCTGGTCAAGGATGTGTTCAAGGCCGAAGACGCTGAAACCCTGCGCGGCAAGATCGGCATGGGCCATGTCCGCTACCCCACTGCCGGCTCGCTTTCGGCGGCCGAGGCGCAGCCGTTTTTCGTAAATGCCCCCTACGGCATCTACCTTGTCCACAACGGCAACATCACCAACACCGAAGAGCAGCGCGAAAAGGTCACCGCCAAATACAGCCGCCACCTGCGCACCACCTCCGATTCCGAAATCCTGCTGAACGTGCTGGCCGACAAGGTCGCGGATGCGATCAAGGTCAACGGCAACGCCGACCCGATCCGCAACCTGTTTGCGGGGGTGAAAATGACAATGGAGCGGATCCAAGGCGCCTATTCCGTGATCTGCCTGATCGCAGGCGTCGGCATGCTGGCCTTCCGCGACCCCCATGGCATCCGCCCGCTGTCGGTGGCCAAGCGTGAGGTGGACGGGGACGGCGACGATTATTCCTTTGCTTCCGAAGATGTGGCCTTTGGCATCAACGGCTTCAGCAAGATGCGCGATCTGAAACCCGGCGAAGCGATGCTGGTTGATCTTGACGGCAACCTGCACGAGTTCCAGGCGGTCGAAGGCAACCTGACGCCCTGCATCTTTGAATATGTCTATCTCGCGCGTCCGGACTCACTTTTGGACGGGATTTCGGTCTACAAGACCCAGATGCGCATGGGGCAAACGCTGGCCAAGCAGATCGAGGACAGCGGCCTCGACATCGACCGCATCATCCCTGTCCCAGACAGCGCCCGCCCGGTCGCGCTCGAGGTCGCCAAGGCCACCGGCATCCCCTACCGCGAGGGTCTGGTGAAAAACCGCTACGTCGGCCGCACCTTCATCATGCCCGGCCAGGCCGAGCGTCAGAAATCGGTGCGCCGCAAGCTGAACGCCATCCCGCTGGAGTTTGACGGCCACAACGTGCTGCTGATCGACGATTCCATCGTGCGCGGCAACACCATCAAGAAGATCGTCCAGATGTGCCGCGAAGCTGGCGCGAAGAAGGTCTACATTGCCTCTGCTTCGCCGCCGGTGGTCTACCCCAATGTCTACGGCATCGACATGCCCACCAAGCACGAGTTGGTCGCCAACGGCAAAGAGATCGAGGAGATCCGCGAAGAACTGGGCGCGGACGCCCTGTTTTATCAGAACCTCGATGACCTGATCTGGGCCGCGCAAGAGGGCAACCCCGAGATCAAACAGTTCGACTGCTCCTGCTTTGACGGCAACTATATCACCGGCCTCGGTGACAGCTATCTGGAGACCCTCGAATCCAGCAGCCGCGTGAGCCAGAAGATCGAAGACATGCCCGGCACCGGCTCCTCCTGGAACGCGGCCAAACTTGCGTCGGGATAACGCTTCTTCACTGTGGCCGCCTCCCGTTCAACCGGAGGCGGCGTTTGTGACATCTCCAAGCGCTTGGACCACGGATTGATCAAACGGAACGAAGGCCTGGAGTCACTGGACAAACAACATGCCCAAAATCGTTGATCACCAAGCCCACAGCAAAGACCTAGCGCAACGCGCGGCAATATACTTCTCGGATCATGGTTATGCCGGGACAAGCATGCGTAAGGTCGCCGAGTTCCTGGGCCTGTCCAAGAGCGCGCTCTATCACTATTTCCCGACCAAAGAAGACCTGTTTCTTGCTTGCACCAAAGAGGTCATGGCCGCTTTTGATGCCGACATCGTCGACCCGGAACTGTCGGAAGAGGAGAACCTGCACCGCCTGAAAGAGGCACTGCACAAGGACTTTGCGACCGAGATGGCTCTGATCTTCGACTATCTCAGGGGAAAAGACCGAACCGAAATTGCCGGTGACGAGGCAATGCAGATTGCGGTGCAGGCCTATCGCACAGTTGCGACGCGTATCGTTGGGAAAGAACGGGCCGAGGACACCCTGGCCCGCCTCTTCGGTGAACTGATGCTGGACTACATGTCCGGACGGTAGGGCTCTTCTCGCAATACGTGACTGACCAGAATCTTGAAGAACAAGACCGGCAGGAACCATTCCAGATATGGTTCCGTTTCAAACACATAAAGCGACAAGAACAAGGTCACGACATAGATCAACGCCGCAACGGGGCGTTGCAAATACAGCGGTGTTTTCAGGATGACCGCGCTGCCCGCAAGCAAGATACCGTACACACCGGCAATCCATACAAGGTTGAACTCCAGAAACGCCCAACTGAACATTGCGGTTTGAACCAGGTGCAGCGCCACAAACGTCATATGCTGATTGAACCCCTCTCCATCCCGGAAGAACCATCTTTTGGCCGCTGACGTCGCATTGGTGATCACACCGCCGAGCATATCCACCGCAAGAAATGCAATGACGACATACTGCCAAAGCGACCAATCAACCTGATTGATCAGTCCAAAGGCAACGATCCCCGCCGCCAAGGCAAATGGCGGGTAAAGCTGGATGTTCTTTTCAGCCCTGGTGGCCCCGGGGCCGATGAACTTGTCCACACTGCCCCAGATCCCTGGCCGGAATGCGGGTAACTCCCAACTGATCTTCATGGCGTTTCCTTTCCAAAACTCCAGGTTCGGGTGCGATTTAGAGTCGTCCGGCGTTTGTGTCAATTTATTTCGTCCGGTTGGACTAAATAATTTCCGAACGCGCGACTTGAGGCTTCAACGCCGCTCATTTGCCTTTGCGTCGAGGTGGACTTTCACGTTCAACACTGCAGCCGGAACGTTGGACTTTGCACGGTCCGCGCCCCTCCATGAGTTGGCCGGGCACCACTCACCGTGCAGTTGCAGCAAAACCCCGCGCATGGGCCACCCCGCCCTCTTTAACCTCTCCCAAGGGCCTGATAGGTCCCCGGTTCGGTAACTCAGTGTCGAGCTTTTTGGGGAAACGCTCATGTCCAATTCCACCGTCAACAAGGCGGCCACGCAACCTGGTTCGCTCAAACGCAACTCCACATCGGTCCTTGGTGTATTTGGTGCCCAAGACGACATGCGCGCGCTGGTGCGCACCTCTTCGGGCCGCGTGAAAGAGATCAAGCCCGGCGCGCGGATCAATTCCGCCAAGGTTGTCGGCATCGACAAGGACGGGGTGATCCTGCAGAAAAACGGCCGGACAGAGCGGCTGAACATCGCGGGCAGCTGATCTGCCCTTGACGGGTCTCGCAACTGGGTTCAAACCGCGCCCATGACCAATGCACCCAAACTTGCCCTGATCACTGGCGCCTCGCGCGGCCTTGGCGCCGCCCTGGCCGAAGCGCTTGCGCCCACCCATCACGTCATCGCCGTGGCCCGCACCACCGGCGCCCTAGAAGAGCTGGATGACCGCATTCAGGCCAAGGGTGGTACGGCGACGCTGGCGCCCATGGACATCACCGATCCCAACGCCATGGCGACGCTGTGTCGGGGCATCCATGACCGCTGGGGCAAGCTGGACCTGTGGCTGCACACCGCCATTCATGCCGCGCCGCTGACCCCTGCAAACTTTGTCGACCCCAAGGATTGGAACAAATCGCTGGCGATCAACACCACTGCGACCTCGGTCCTGATCCCCTATGTCGCGCCCCTGCTGGGCCACGAGGGGCATGCCGTCTTCTTTGACGACCCCAAAGCGGGCGAGAAGTTCTATGGCACCTATGGCGCCACCAAAGGCGCGCAGATGGCACTGGCCCGCAGTTGGGCGGCCGAGACGATCAACACTGGCCCGCGTGTCACCATCGCGCAGCCCGCCCCCATGCCGACCGCCCTGCGCGCGCGCTTTCACCCGGGCGAGGATCGCGAGGCGCTGGCCTCGGTCTCGGATGAGGCAGCAAAGATCGTCGCCAGCCTCTGATCCTCAGATCGCGTTGCTGTACCAGCGCGCGAAACTGGCCACGTTGGGCTCCAGATCCGGTTGAAACCGCCCCGGCACCGCGTCGGGGCACTCCATGCCGCGCTGCTGGTTGACCAGCGCGGGCACATCCTCGGCCAGGGCTGCATCCAGCCGCTCCAGATAGGCCGCCACGCGGGTATCAAAACCCGGAAGCGCGCAGGTGTCAGGGTGGAAACAGGCCGTCTGCACCACCTTGCAGCGGTTTGGAGCCAGCGGATAAGCCACGTAACACCATAGCGCGTCCTTGTTGGCGGCAAACGTCATGTTCGGAAACACCCAAGTGTATCGCGCGCCTTGCGTCGCCTGCCCCGTCAGCCCCGGCATGTCGGGCAACGCGCTGTCCTGCGCGGTTTCCAACAGCGCCCCGGTACCCTCGGTCCGCCCGAACTGTGTGGCAAAGGCCCCCGTGACCTGATCCGCGGGATCGGGCGCGGCATAGATGCTGTCGATGGTGTCCGGATGCACAAACGGCAGGTGGTAGTATTCGTTGAACACCTCCAGGAACATCTTCCAATTGCAATCGACCTCCAACGCGCGCCGCCGCACGGTTTGCAGCTTCGCCAATGGCCAAGACGCATGCAGGTCGAGGAAATCCCCAAGATGATCATCCAGCGGACCCGCCGCCTGATCGAGACAGACAAAGACGAACCCGGCCCGCTCTTCGGCCCGATAGGCGATCAACCCGTTGTCGGCCCGGTCAAACCCCGTGGCCGCCTCCATCTGCGGTGCCGAAACCAGCCGTCCGTCAAGCGCATAGAACCAGGAATGAAACGGGCAGCGGATACCCTTGCAGGTCCCTTCACCATCCACCAAACGCGCGCCCCGATGACGGCAAGAGTTGGCATAGGCACGCAGCTGACCATCCTTGTCGCGCAACAGCAAAACGGTCTGGCCCGCGAAATCCAGCGTGATGTAGGCCCCAGGCCCCGCCACCATATCCGAGCGTCCGACACCAACCCAACCATGGCGGAAAAACCGTTCCACTTCAGCGCGTTGCGCGTCATCCGTGACGTAACACAGCGGCGGCAGGCTTGATGCTTCTGCTGCCGATCTGCGGCAGTTTTCAAAGGCCAACTCGTCCCGCATGGCTGATGTCCTCCCTGACTGGCTGCGACCATGTCGCGTCAGAGGTCACAGCCTGTCTATTCAGAAAACGTCATCACCGACGGTTTCGGGCGCCTATCCCAAGGCGACGCCGTTCCGCCCCGCCAGATCGCAGAAAAATTGCCACGCGACCCGACCCGAGCGGGCCCCACGTGTGGCCTGCCATTCGATCGCTTCAGCCCGCAGGGTGGCCGCGTCAAGCTGCAAGCCATAGGCCTCACAATAGCCGTCGATCATCGCCAGGTATTCGTCCTGATCGCACGGATGGAACCCCAACCACAGGCCGAACCGATCCGACAGCGAGACCTTCTCCTCGACCGCCTCGGAGGGGTTGATAGCGCTCTGGCGTTCGTTTTCGATCATGTCGCGCGGCATCAGGTGACGGCGGTTCGACGTGGCGTAGAACAGCACATTCTCGGGCCGCCCCTCGATCCCCCCATCCAGCACCGCCTTTAGGCTCTTGTAATGCTGGTCATCATGGCTGAACGACAGGTCGTCGCAGAACAGGATGAACCGATGTTGCGCCCCTCTCAGATGGTTCAGCAGGCGACCCACGGACGGCAGATCCTCGCGCTGCAACTCGACCAGTTTCAGATCTGGAAAATCTGCATGAACCGCGCCATGTACAGCTTTGACAAGGCTGGATTTTCCCATGCCTCGCGCCCCCCACAAAAGTGCATTGTTGGCACCATATCCGGCCGCAAAACGACGGGTGTTGTCCAGCAACGTGTCCCGCGACCGGTTGATCCCCACCAACAACTCCAGCGCCACCCGGTTGACCTGAGGCACCGGAGTCAGACGGTCCGGCTCCACATGCCAGACAAAGGCGCTGGCCGCGTTGAAATCCGGCGCCGCAAGTGGCGCAGGCGCCATCCGCTCCAGAGCTTCGGCAATGCGGGTCAGGGTCATGTCGGTCATGGAATACTCCGGGGCCTTCTTACGGTTCTTGAAGGTCAAAGCACGATCTGCTCAAAGGAGCAAGCTCCCCACACCGTTGTTTGGCGATGGCGCATTCCGCCAAGCAAACAACTTCTGACGAGCAGTCCGCATTGAAGCCACCACGCTTTCGTGGAACAACAACCCAGACGCGAGGACTTACCCAATTCGCAAACGTCAAAACTGCAGTTCAAAACCATCGAAAGAGCTTTCCATGACCCTCTCGAGAAATATTCTGAGATCAATATTTTTTGTGACCTGTACAGCCACTGTGCTTGCTGCGCAGCCAGGAATGAGTGACACCGCCCAAGACTATGCCTGCGAGATCAAAGATGCGTTCATTAGCAGCAGATCCGACGGAATTGACGCTGTCAAAAAGGCCATGCACACATTGCCGCCAGAGCGGCACTCTGCCCTCGAGAGTTCTTTTGCCGGTCTCCCTGAAGCATTCGACGAAGGAAGAATTCTTGAGATAGCGAAAGTGGACGACCTTGTTGCTGAATACATGATCGTCCTGAACGAGGTAGAAACAGAAAATATCTATCTGAGGATCGTCTTCGAAAAGCACAAAGGAAAAGAAGCAGCAATCCATCTGCACTACGGAAGTGATCTAAAGGACGTGCTGGCGCAGTGGCCTCTGTTTTCCATCCCAAAACCGGTGAATTGCTGACACCAGAAACCAGATTCTGCCATCTGTGTCGTGCATTTGGGATGGGCGCTACCTTTGAGGTTGCCTTGATTTTGGCAAGACCCTTACGCAGCTGCGGGTGTTCAACACCCGCAGAGGATTTGCGCGCTCATCCCTTGGCGGCGCGCTGCACTAGACTGAGGCATACGTTTGTCGCCCGCGCCATGTCCTGAACCGAGATCCATTCCTTGGGCCCGTGGATGCACTGCATGCCGGTAAAGATGTTGGGCGTCGGTATCCCCATCTCGGTCAAGCGCGAACCGTCCGTGCCGCCCCGGATCGGAACCGATAGAACCTCGACCCCGTTGTCGGTGCAGGCCGCGCGGGCCAATTCGACCGGGGTCATGTCATTCTCCAGCCAATAGCGCATGTTGCGATATTGCGGCGTGATCTCGCAGGTGATCTTTGCCCGCGGCTCGGACGCTTGAACCGCCGCACAGATCTGCCGCAGCAGATCGCCCTTGGCCGCCAGCCCGTCCAACTCGAAATCGCGCAGGATGAATTTCAGCTCCATCTCGGACGAGCCACCATTCATGTCGGTGACATGAATGAACCCCTGATCCCCTTCGGTGGTTTCCGGCTGCATCGTGGCCTGTGGCAAGGTCTGGATGATCTTGGACGCCAGATGCGCCGCGTTGACCATCTTGTCCTTGGCATAGCCGGGATGGATCGACACGCCGGTGACAGTGACAATGGCAGCGTCCGCCGAAAAGCTCTCGTAAACGATCTCTCCCACCACGCCGCCATCCAGCGTATAGGCGAAATCAACCTTCAGATCCCGGGCCAAGCGGTTGTCGAACCCACAGCCGATCTCTTCATCAGGCGTGAACGCAATCCGCAGAGTCGGATGCTGTACACCTTGGTTGTTCAACAGATGCCGCGCCATGGTCATGATGATCGCAACCCCGGCCTTGTCATCGCCGCCCAGCAACGTCGTGCCAGACGCCGTGATGATGTCATGCCCCACTTTGGTGCCCAGATAGGGGTGGTCCTTGGGCGACAGCACCAGCTCGACATCATCAGGATAGGTGATATCGCCACCATTGTAGCCGTCGATCACCCGCGGCTTGACGCCCGTGGCATTGAATTGCGGTGCCGTGTCCACATGCGCCAAGAACCCGATTGTCGGCCCCTCTGCCGTCCCCGGCACGGTGGCCAGCACCACACCGTAGTCCTTCAATTCGACATCTGCAGCACCCATCTCGGTCAATTCCTGCTCAAGCAGTCGCAGCATGTCCCACTGGCAGTCCGTGCTGGGGGTGACGCCTGTTGTGGCGTCGCTCTGGCTGTCGATGGCCGCATAGCGCACCAAGCGGTCCTGCAGCTCGGTGTCAAACTCGGTTCTGGGCGTATCGGTCATGCTCTCTCCACACAAAAAAGGCGGGCCCAGCGAGGGGCCCGTCCTTGAGAATCTTTATCAATTACTTCAGATCATCGCCGTGTTCGGCCAGATCCTCGTCCATTTCGTCGTCATAATAGCCATCGGCGCGCAGCTGCTCCTCGCGCTTCTTCTCGACGCGGGCAACCAGGAAGATCGACACCTCGTAGAGGCCGTAGACCACCGTGAACAGAATGATCTGCGTGATCACATCCGGCGGCGTCACAAGGGCTGCGAGCACCAGAATGGCCACGACAGCATATTTGCGAACATTGCCCAGACCCTCGGCACTCACCAGCCCGGCCTTGCCCATCAGCGTCAGCAGCACCGGCAATTGGAAACACATGCCAAAGGCCACGATGAACTTGATGGTCAGGTTCAGATATTCCTGGGCCGAGCCTTGGAACACCACGCTCAGCGGCGCGGCTGTTGCCGTGTCGGTCACGGCCTCGCCCTCGGCGCCAAACTGCTGGAAGCCCAGGAAGAAGTCATAGGCCAGCGGCGTGACAACATAGAATGCAAAAGACGCGCCCAGCAGGAACATGAACGGCGAAGCAATCAGGAACGGCAGAAACGCGCCCTTCTCGCTTTTGTAGAGGCCCGGTGCCACAAAGCGCCACATCTGCATCCCGATGTAAGGGAACGCCAGGATGAACCCGCCAAGAAGCGAGACCTTGATGGCGACAAAGAAACCCTCTTGCGGCGAGATGAAGATCAGCCCGCAGTCCTGCCCGCGTTCGTTCAGCACTTCGCACAGGGGCGCGGTGAGAAAGTTGAAGATCGGCGTTGCGACCGTGAAACACAGGATCATGCCCACCAGAAAGGCCACCACACAGTGGATCAGCCGCGTGCGCAGCTCGGCCAGGTGTTCGATCAGCGGGGCAGAGCTGTCGTCGATCTCGTCGGTATGGCTCATGTTTTGGTCCCAGTGTCAGTACTTGGCGTCTCTTGGTTCAGCGCTGCCTCGGCAGCCTCGGCCTTGGCCATCGCCTCTTCCGCCTCGCGCGCCTTGCGTTCAGCGGCCGCGCGCGCGGTCGAGGCCTGGATCTTTTTCGCCGCCTCGGCGCGTTCTGCTGCCAGCTTGCCGGTCTCGCTTTCGGGGTCGAACTTGGTGGGATCAATGGCCGATGTCATCTCGCGCGCGGCATCCTTGACGCCGTCCATTGCCGCCCCCATTGGGTTCGACGCGGTTTTTAGCCCCTTGGCGATGTCATTGACACCAGCCTGATCCGCGGCCTCGTTCATGGCGCTGGAAAACTCGCGCGCCATGCCGCGGGCCTTGCCGACCCAGCGGCCGACATTGCGAAACAACACCGGCAGATCCTTGGGGCCCACAACGATCAGCGCCACGATGCCGATCACCAAGAGCTCGGTCCAGCCCAGATCGAACATGCGCGATTAGGCCTTGTCTTTGTCGGCTTCGGGAGTGACGTCCTTGGCCTCTTCGGCGGCGTCTTTTTCAAGCTCGGCCGTGCCTTCGTTGATGCCCTTTTTGAACGAGGTGATGCCTTTGCCCACTTCGCCCATCAGCGAGCTGATCTTGCCGCGTCCAAACAGGACCAGAACCACAACCGCGATCAGCAGGATGCCGGGAAGGCCGATATTGTTCAACATGTGAAGTCTCCTCAACTTGGGTCCGCGCATGTGAGCGCGGGGAATATCTCGGGCTCAGGTCTAGCGCGGCGGCTTGATCCGGGGAAAGGCACATGGGGCCAGAATTCTTGGCTCCCGCCGGGAAAAGTAAAGATTTCCGCCACCACTCAAACCCAACTGACAGGTTTATGTCAGTTGCCCTGCGATAGGTCCACCCCATCGAAGATCGAAATATAGGAGTATCCAAATGACCCAAGTCGCTGAAATCGTCACCTTCTCGCTCGCACCCGGTGTAACGGACGCGGAATTCGTGGCGCTCAGCCAGGCCTCCGAGGGGTTTGTCCGGGCCACGCCGGGCTTTGTGCATCGTCAACTGACCAAGGGCGCAGACGGGCGTTGGACCGACTACGTGATCTGGCAGGACATGGAAACGGCGCAAACCGTGGCGGCCACATTCCCGCAGCAGGAGTTTGCCCCCGCCCTGATGGCCGCGATTGCCCCCGACAGCGCGCAAATGCGCCATGAAGAGGTTCATTGGCAGATGAAAGCCTGACCCTGAAGGAAAGCGCATGCCGTTCCAGGTGGACCACAGTCGCTCGAAACTTAGGACAATCCAACTGTGAAAGACCGATGTCGGCATGCGCACACCCCACCAACAGCTTTTCAGTCATTGCCTGGAAAACTGTTCAATCCAGAAGCCAACCCGCCTGAACACCCTGGAATTCCAACAAACAATTTATTTGAGCGGAAATAGAAAACCTGATAATTAATAAATTGGACCGCACAGTCGGGCCACTATTTAAAATGGCAAATTTTTCTATTTCTTTTTGCGGTCCTATTTTTTTGGAGGACATTATGAGTACAATTGAAATCAGCAACGCAGATGTCGACGCCTTTTTGGACACACTTGATCTGTCTGACAGCGGATCCATGCATGAAAGCTTTGGCGCTGCCGCCCTTGGGGTGGATTTTTGCAGTGCCTGGCCCGTGGTCAAGACAGTCCTTGAGACGATCGCTGCCCAGGTTGGTTTTCCTGCAAATCTTGCAATCAAGACCGTCATCACAATCGGCGACGGCATCTATGCCCGAAAATGCGGCTGACCATCAACGCTTTGCCCCCTTCGGACTGCAGTTGAAGGGAGCATACGAAAATCTGAGCGGCCGATCCCCGGCCGCTTGACGATGGGCGGTCGGACGCGGCAAGTGTGATCATATGCGCCGAACCGACCGCCTTTTCGACATCATCCAGATCCTGCGCGACGGCAAACTGCACCGCGCGCAGGACATCGCCGACCGGCTCGAGGTATCGGTGCGCACCATTTATCGCGACATGGACACGCTGGTGGCCTCGGGGGTGCCGGTCGAGGGAGAGCGCGGCGTAGGGTACATGGTGCGCGAGGCAATCACCCTGCCTCCGCTGACGCTGACCACCGAAGAACTCGAGGCGCTGAACTTGGGCATGGCCATCGTGTCCGAGGCCGCCGACCCGGGGCTCAAGGCGGCGGCGCAGTCCCTCGTGGACAAGATCGACGCGGTGCTGCCCACGCAGACGGTGGCCGAGGCGGACGCCTGGAAATTCGCCGTCTATCCCTTTGCGGATGCTGCACGTGGGTTCACCCATATGGCCCCGTTGAGGGCGGCGATCAAATCCCGCCAGAAACTGGCCCTCAAGTATCGCCGCATAGACGGCACATTAACCGACCGCACCATAAGACCTCTGCACATGGAATATTGGGGCCGCGTCTGGACCCTGACAGCCTGGTGCGAGACCCGCGACGATTTCCGCGTCTTCCGCGTCGACCTGATCGAAGAGGTTACACCCCTGCCCGAGTTGTTCGTCGATGAACCCGGCAAACGGCTTGAGGATTACGCGCCTTGACCTGAGGTCTGGTCAAAAACGGGGAGGCTCCCGCCCGTCGTACGGGCATCAAAGATGCCCTCCTCCCGTTGGGCCGGGCGCCTCGCCTGCGGCTCGGCGCGGTTGCGACAAAACGAAAGGTCACTGCTAAGCTCCCACGGCCGCGACGGGGCGCCAACCGCCGAGCGAAGCGAGGTCCGGCCCAAGGCCGTTAGCAGAGTTGACGCAGTCAGGTCTGCTCGGGCGCGGGAGCCCCCCGCCCGCAAACAGGTTATTGCAGATAGGGCGTGGGATCGACGCTGTCGAAGCCTTTGCGGACTTCGAAATGCACGTAAGCGTTGTCCCCTGACCGCAGCTGCGCCAGCTTTTGCCCACGTTTCACCCGGTCGCCCTTGTTGACCTCGATGTTTTCGACATTGGCATAGACCGTCAGCAGGTTGTCCTTGTGACGCACAACGATGATCGGCACCTGGTCCGCATCCGCCGTGATTGCCGCGACGGTCCCCTTGTCCGCCGCCACAACCGCGGTTCCTGCGGCCGCCGCAATGTCGATCCCGTCGTTCTTGCCCTTCTTATACGGGCGGACGATCTTGCCGCTGACCGGCATCGTCATCGCCGCGCCGCTGGCCTGGGTCGGCTTGGCGACCTCCACCGGTTCCGGATCAGGCGTCTTGGCCGCAACCTTCTCGTCTGGCAAGGGGGCCGTGGCGCTTGGCGGCGTCGGCGTCGGGCTACCGGATCCCGGCTTGGTCACGGCCGCTGCACTGGCCGCCGCCGCCGCTGCGCCACTGGGGGCGGACTGATCCTTGACAGGGATGATCAGATACTGACCTTCGCGCACGCCAAAGTCCGAGCCGAGACCGTTCCACTCGGCCAGCGCCTTGACCGGCACCTGATAGAGCCGCGAAATCGTATAGGCCGTCTCGCCCCGCGCCACCTTATGGCGCACCGGCTCGGGCCCCGTGGGCTTGGGCGCCGGTTTCGCAGAACTTGCGGGCGCCAGGGTGGTGGTTTCCACCGGCGTCGTGTCAGGCGCCTGATCGATGGCGCTGCCTGCCAGCGCGGCAATGTCAACCGATCTGCCCGAACTGCTTTCCGCCACACGCGACGGCAAGGCCAGAACCTCGCCCTTGCGCAATGGGGTGTCCGGGTTCAACCCGTTGAACCGCGCCACCTCGCCCGCGGGCAGGCCGATGCGGTTCGACAGTTCGGCGACGCTATCGCCCGAGCGGGCCACCGCCACCTGATAGTTCGGATAGGAGATCACGCCGCGCGCGTCCGGCTTGGGCCGGGGCGCGGTCTTGACCGATTGCGCCGCCTCAGTCGTGTTGAAGGCGCCGATCTGACCGCGCAGGTCATAATCCAGCGGCCCCTCGCAGCCCGCCACCAAAGCCACCACAGCACCAGCAACCAGCAACCGGGCAGAACGTTTCCGGGGGATCAAACTCATCTCGCTATCCTCAAACACGCGCCCTTTGTTGGCCAAGGGCTTGGCGATCATCGCAACTCAAATAGGTCTTTAACCATCCTTGCCCAACCCCTCAAGCAGAGGGACAAAGCGGACGGGCCGGATTTCATCATAGTCGAACCCGCTTTCGCTGCGCCGGACCCGGATCAGGGTCTGCACCGCGTCGGACTGGCCCACCGGCACCACCATGATACCGCCGATTTTCAATTGCGCCAAGAGCGGCCCCGGCGGGTCTTCGGCCGCAGCGGTCACAATGATGCGGTCAAAGGGCGCCTGATCGGGCAATCCGAACGAGCCGTCGGCGGTCATCGTGGTGATGTTCACCAGCTGCAGCGCCTGAAAAATCTCTTGCGCCTCGCGCACCAAACGCGCGTGGCGTTCCACCGTATAGACCCGGCGCGCCAGCTTGCTCAGGATCGCCGCCTGATAGCCCGAGCCGGTGCCAACCTCGAGCACCTTGTCGCGCGGGCTGACCTGCAAGGCCTGCGTCATGATCCCCACGACCGAGGGCTGGCTGATCGTCTGCCCGCAGGCAATCGGCAGCGGCATGTCCTCATAGGCGCGATCGGTAAAAATGCCGCGCACAAACGGCCCGCGATCGATCTCTTCCATCGCGTTCAACACCCGTGCATCCGTCACCCCCTTGGAGCGCAGAGCAAACAGGAATTGCATCTTGGTTTGTGCGTCAGGCCCGCTCATTCGATGTCCGCCAGGGCCTCCATCGCGTCATGCGCTGTCAGGTCTGCCCGCATCGGCGTGACCGAAATGTAGCCTTCCAGGTTCACCGCCGCATCCGTTCCGGGCGCGGTCATCACCTGCTGATTGCCGCCCTTGATCCACAAAAATTGCTTACCAGAGGGGGAGTTATGCGGCTCGACACTGAAACACGAGCCCCGCCGGAACCCCTGCGGCACCACGCGGATGCCCTTGACATCGCCCACGCGAACAGGCGGCAGGTTGACGTTGTAGAACAGGCGATAGTCCAGATCCTGCTCTGGCGTCTTGGCCAGGATCTTGCGGACAACCTCGGCGCCATGGGCGCGCGCAACTTCAAACGGCTCGTCGATGCCATAGTTCTGCGGGCCGTAATATTGCGACATTGCGATCGCAGGCAGCCCTTGCAATGCGGCCTCCATCGCGCCGCCCAATGTGCCGGAATAAAGCGCGTTCTCGGCAGAATTGTTGCCCCGGTTCACCCCCGACAAGACCAGGTCGGGTCGCGCGTCTTTCATCACGTGATGCAGGGCCGCCAGCACACAGTCGGCGGGGCTGCCTTCGGTCGCATAACGCCGCTCGCCCATCTTGGCGATCAGCATAGGATGGGTGTAGCTGATGCAATGGCCAACGCCCGATTGCTCGAACGCAGGCGCCACGACCCAGACCTCTCCATCCGGTCCGGCCAGCTCTGCCGCGATCTCTTCCAACGCCGCCAATCCGGGCGCGTTGATGCCATCGTCGTTTGTCAAAAGAATGCGCATGAAACCGCCGCCCCATCTGGTTTTTGCCGATTTCGCCCTTGATAGACGCGCCCCCCGCAAGCGGCAAGCACACTCGCGCGTCCAGCAGGAAATTCAGACAACCGAGTCGTTCAGGTCACAATCAGGCCAACCACGATCCCGATCCATTCAGGCCGGGAACACAAAACAGCGATCCCGGCGCACCGTCAGCCACATCACCCGCCCCGCCTCGGGCACAAAGACATTGGGCACCGTGGCGCGCAGGACAGAACCATCGAAATCCATCCGGAACTCTACCAGGCTCTCATTGCCTAGAAACCGCGCGCGTTCCACAACACCCCGAGCAGCCACCCCGGCTGCTGGTGTTGGCAACGGCCCCTTGCCGCCCCGGTCAAAGTCCAACTTCACATGCTGCGGGCGAAAGACGATCTCGACATCGGTGCCATCCGGCACGCCCGGCGCCAGAAACTGACCAAAAGGTGTCTGGGCCAAAGCCCCTTCAACTTTTGCCGACAAAACATTGATGTCGCTAAAAAAAGCGACGGCCGCCTTGTCCATGGGGCGGGTATAGACATTGTAGGGCGCGCCGCGCTGTACGATCTTGCCATCGCGCATCAGCGCGATCTCATCGGCCATCCGCATCGCCTCTTCCGGCTCATGCGTGACCAGCAGAACGGCGGTGTCCTCTTCTTTCAAAAGCGCCAGCGTCTCGTCCCGGATGCCATCGCGCAACCGGTTGTCGAGGCCGGAGAACGGCTCGTCCATCAGCATGATCCGCGGCCGCGGCGCCAAGGCCCGTGCGAGGGCCACCCGCTGTTGCTCGCCCCCCGACAGCTGATGCGGAAACTCGTCGATATAGCGGATCAGATCGACCTTGCGCAGCAGTTCCTCGACCCGCGCGCGTTTCTCGGCCTTCGGTCCTTTCAGACCAAAGGCCACGTTGTCGGCCACGCTTAGGTGAGGGAACAGGGCAAAGTCCTGAAACATCAGCCCGATCTCGCGCCGCTCGGGCGGCACCCGGAACACCGTGTCACAGATCAGCTTGCCATCGACATAGATCTCGCCCGAATCCTGCATCTCGACGCCTGCGATCATCCGCAGCGTCGTGGACTTGCCGCAGCCCGAAGGCCCCAGAAGGCAGGTCACCTGCCCCGCCTGGATCGTCATCGAGACGTCATTGACCACCGTGCGCCCATCAAACTGGCGCACCATGTTGCGGATCTCTAGCCGGGGGGCCGCCGGGACCTGTGTGTCAAAGCTCAAAACACGCCTCATCGCCTTACCCGAGCAGTTTCATCGGGCTTGGGACGGATAGCAACCCACCCCAACCGGCGCAAGGGATCAGCAGCAGCTGACGGTTGTTCCCGGCTCCTGATTGAACGGGCTGTCACCGCCGCAGCCCTCAAAGATGCCATAATGGGTGTCGAAATTGCCGATGAACTCGAAATGGCGGGCAAACCGCGTGTCTTTCAGCATCATCCAGGTGTTGCCACAGACCGGGAACACCTTGCCCGTCTCGATCACGTGGTGATCATCCAGCACAAATTCATGCGGCGCATGTTCAACCGTGCCCTTATAGATCACCGCTTGGCCATAATCCTCGCACGCGGGTTCCAACTCGGGCAGTTTGAACAGACGATAGGTCGCCGACAGGAACTTGAGCGGCGCCACCCGCGCCTCCAGCTCGGGGTTCTCGATGGTCAGCGGGCGATGCGTCACCAGGCGCGGATCGCCAAACCCGGATGCCTTGGCGATGGACAGGAAGTCATTCCAATAGAGCGCCCCTGACAGGCACTCGCCATACAGCACCTCATCCTCGGCCATCGCCTTGGGCACCCGGCGGTCCGCATAGACGTCCGAGAAATACATCTCGCCACCCGGTTTCAGCAGATGATGCGCCCCGCGCAGCACCGCGCCCTTGTCGGTCGCCAGGTTGACCACGCAATTCGACACGATGATGTCGAACGACCCCGGCTCCAGGTCCAGCTCATCCAGTTTTTCGATGAACCCGTGGTGAAACTCCACATTGCTCGCCGCATGACCAAAGGCTTTGGCGTGATAGTCCTGGTGCGCCTTGGCCACGTCCAACTGCGCGGGGGTCATGTCGACGCCTACGACGCGCCCCGTTTCACCCACCATGGCCGACAGAGCATAAACGTCGCGCCCCGCGCCACAGCCCAGATCCAGAATGCGCATGCCGGTCAGGTCCAGCGGCGCAATCAACCCGCAGCCGTAATACCGCGTCAGAACCTCGTCATGCACCTGCGACAGGATCTTTTTCAAGTGATCGGGCATCTCGTCGGGCGTGCAGCACGCATTGGTCTGCAGATCCGAACTCCCCTGCAACACCTCACCATAATAGTTCTGCACAGATTCATGCTTCATCAGAGCGCCCTTTCGATGGTCTTTCCGATGCAGCTATCCGCCCCGGCACGGCCCCGCAATCCGGCGCGCGCCCACCTGACGCAACCGTGAAGGACCGTGCGCGGCCACGCCCTTCAGCCCAGCAGATCGAACTCTGTCTCGGCCCTCACACGCCCGTTCACCTGCACCTGCAAAAGATGCGCGCCGGGCACCAGCTTGAACGTGGTGGCATCCCCTTTGAGCTTGTGTCGCTTGCGCAGGGTCAAACCGCCGTCTTTGACCACGGCCTGTTTCAGCTTGTGCACCTTGGCCGAAGTCTTGCCGCCAGGCCTTTGAAAATGAATGATATAATCAACAAGCACCGGTATCTCGCCAGTTCCCGAAATCCCAACCTCGAACTCCAGCGCGCCACCAATGCGAGCCTCACCGTCAACGCCCACCGTCACCGAGATATCCGCATCCGGATCAAACCCCAGCATCGCCATGGCACCGGGATGCCCCGCCTTGACCAACCCCCGCAGGGCATGAGACGTCATCCACCCAAGCTCTGGTGCCTCCTGCGCGCCCAGCGCCTGCCACTGCTCCAATCGCGCCAACACCAGATCGGGGTCCTTCTTGGCAATGTCGTTCAGATGGTTCGCCACCGACCGGGTGACATAACGGGTCCGGTCCCCATGCAGCTGATCCAAAAGCGGCAAGGGATCATCCAGCGACAAACCCACGGCCATGCCCCAGGGCAAACGGGGTCGCGTCCCCTCGCTCACCAACCGCCGCACGTGATAGCTGTTATGTGAGGCCCACGCGGCCATGCGATCCAGAACAACCTGCGGATGGCGGTTCAGAAATGGCCGGATCGCCCATTCCATCGAAAACCGCTGTGTCAGTTCCGCCAGCACATCCAGCGCCAGATCAGGATGGTCGATCCCCACCTCGGCCACCCACTCTCCCAAAGGGGCAAAAATGAAATCGCCAAAGTCATCATCACTCAAATTCGGGTCCAGCGGCGGCGGCAAGGCGGCCAGGATCACCGGTGCCACATCCGGCAACGGCCCCGGGACCGCCTCGGCCAGACAGTCCGCGATCCAGCTCATCCGCTCCTTCAACTCCAGCTCCAGAAGCCGCGACATCACGCGGGCCTGGAATGCATCCTCATCAAAGCTGTCCGACGCAAAAAGGCCCGCGAGATAGCGGACCTTTTCGGCATTGAACAACTGATCCTTCATCGAAAAACCAGACGCCATGATCACATCGTCATATTGGTGGCGCCGCCATCCAGCAGGATGTTCTGCCCCACGATGAACCCTGCATGCTGCGAACACAGGAACGCACAAGCCGCCCCAAATTCCTGACGCGTGCCATAGCGGCGCGCCGGAATGGTCGCCTCGCGCGCGGCTTTGGCCTCATCCAGCGAAATCCCCTGCTGACCGGCAACACCGCTGTCCAGCGACACGGCACGGTCGGTGGCATGAATGCCCGGCAACAGGTTGTTGATCGTCACCCCATGCGGCGCCACCTGGCGCGAGGTGCCCGCAACGTAACCGGTCAGCCCGGTGCGCGCCGCATTTGACAACCCCAGCACGGCAATCGGCGCCCGCACGGATTGCGAGGTGATGTTGACCACCCGGCCCCAGCCCTTGTCCATCATCCCCGGCAGCAGCGCCTTCATGAAGGCGATCGGGGTCAGCATGTTGGCATCCAGCGCCTTGATGAAATCATCCCGCTCCCAATCCGACCACATGCCGGGGGGCGGACCGCCCGCGTTGGTCACCAGGATATCGACACCCTGCGCGGCCTCAAGAACGCGCGCCTGCCCCTCTTCGGTGGTGACATCTGCCGCCACGGTTTGCACGCTCACGCCATGTGCCGCGCGAATCGCCTCGGCCGAGGCCTCCAGCGCCTCAGTGCCACGCGCTGTCATGATCAGGTCGACACCCGCCTCTGCCAGCGCTTCGGCGCAGCCAAGGCCCAAACCCTTGCTGCTGGCCGACACCAACGCACGCTTTCCCGCAATTCCCAGATCCATCTTTCATCTCCCTTTATCGCGCCACCAGCGCGGCTTTGCGCCAGAGTTAGCACCAGCTTGTCTGCAAATGCCAGCCATTCACCAAAGGTCTGACCGATATCCGCCACATTCTGGCGCTATCGTGACTTGTCACCGCGCGCGTGACCCGCCAAATTCTAGAGCCGAGCAACAAAGAGCCAAACCCCGTGACCGCAACCAGCCCCGTGCAATCCATCCCCGTCTACCGCGCCCGTCACTTCACCGTGATCAATGGCGCCAACATGGGTGACGAGATCTCGTACATGGACGAGCTGATGCTGGATGACATCTATGCGCTTGGTCACGGCGCCATGCTGGACCGGCTGGCCCTGCAAGCCGATGCCGAAGGGCATTTCGAAGTGGCCGCGGACACCGATTGCGGCACCCCCGGCGCTCTGATCCACCTTGACTGTGCGTTGAGCCTCATGTCCCCCGACGGGCAGACCACCGATGCGCTGGTCCTGGTCGAGGTTGACGACACCGGCCACATCGCCGAGCTGTACTTGCTGCCGCTTTCACCGCTTGAAGCCAAGGTCGAGTATTCCCTGGTCGGCATGGATCGGGAAAGCGCCCGCCAAAAATTGGCGCAGGTCGCTTGCGTCTCGTTCACTCGGGGCACCCACATCACGCTCGCCTCGGGCGCGCAGGTGCGGATCGAGGACCTGAATGTCGGCGACCGCATCCTGACCCGCGATGATGGCGTCCAACAAGTCCGCTGGATCGGACAGTCCACCGTGCGCGCAGTCGGAGAGCTTGCCCCGATCATGATCAAGGCAGGCGCGCTCAACAACGAAAACGATTTGCTGGTCAGTCCCGACCACCGGCTTTTCGTGTATCAGCGTTCCGACCAGATCGGCGCAGGCCAGCCCGAACTGCTGGTCAAGGCCCGCCACCTTGTGAACGGCGACACGGTGTTTGTGCAGGACGGCGGCTTTGTGGATTACTTCCAGCTGCTCTTTGACCACCACCACATCATCTACGCCGAAGGCATCGCCGCCGAAAGCATGCTGCTTGACCCGCGCACCAAGCCCGCGCTGCCACAAGAGCTTATCGACCGCATTTCCCCCCTGCTGGACCAACACGGCACCGGCGGTGAACATGGCCTCGACGTCGCCAAGGCACTGCTCGACCGCCCCGACGCGATTGCGCTGCTCAAACGCGCCTCGACCCGCTGACCGAACAGCTTGATTTCATCGAAAATTCAAAACAGATCGTTGCCCCTTGGGGTAGTTTCCGCGCCGCGTTAACACTTCTTAACGTCTTCTGTGCTAGCAACGTGCAACCCGCCAGAAACGAAGTGCAAGACAAGACCGTCTGCCCGGGCGGATCTAGGACATGCGGGATTTTCGGCGATGATCGTCAAAGACAATACTGGCAAATGGATTTTCGTCCTTGTCGTGACGCTCGCCTCGCTGGTTGCATCCCTGACCGTGACCTGGCTGGTCGCCACGCCACCCACACGGGCAACCGGGCTCAAGATCGCGACCCTCGTTCCGCTGATCGTGGCACCCATCGCCTCGCTCGTGGCCGCGCAAATGATGCTGCGCATCTACCGCCTGAACCAGCGTCTGCACTATATGGCGCATCACGACCAGATGACCGGGCTTCTGAACCGCAAAGCCTTCTTCGACGGCATCGCGCAAGGGGCTCATACGCCCAAGGGGTCGGTCATCATCGCCGACATCGACAAGTTCAAGTCGATCAACGACACCTACGGCCATCAGGTGGGCGATGTGGTGATCTGCAAGGTGGCCGAAATTCTGCGCGACAAGTCCCGCCAAAACGGCATCGCCGCCCGCCTGGGCGGTGAGGAGTTCGTGGCTTTCTACCCCGACACCTGTGTGACCGAGGCCACGCAAAAGGCCGAGGACATCCGCACCACCATCGCATCTCAGACCCTCGACGTGGACGGCACCACCGTGCATTGCACCCTCTCCATCGGCATCGCCTTTTGTGATGGCGCCCGCCCCATCGACGAATACGTGAAAGCCGCCGATCAGGCGCTCTACTCTGCCAAACGCGCGGGCCGGAACCAGGTCATCCGCCATTGTGACCGACAGATACACTGACGGCCGGGCAGCCATCCGTCACACTTTGTTCAGATGGCAGACACTCCACTTCAATCCACCTCGGCAAAGCTTTAGTATCGCAAAAGCCCCAACCGTTGGATTCCCATGCTCAAACGCTCTCTCGCCACCGCAGCCCTCGCTCTGGCCGCCACTGCCGTCTTTGCCCACCAGGGCGTCCAGAACCCTGCCGTCATGGCGCGCATGCATTCGATGATGGGGCTCGACAAGGATCTCAAGCTGATGATCTCAATGGCCAAGGGCGAAATCGCCATGGACGCCTCTGCTGCGCAAGCCGCCGCTCTCCGCATCCAACGGGGCACGCCCCAGATCTCCCCCCTGTTCCAGGCCCCCGAAACCGACCCCAAGTCCGAGGCGCTGCCAGCAATCTGGGACGAGTTCGACACCTTCACAGCCCTGGCCCGCGATCTGGAAAAGGCCGCCGCCAAAGCAGCCCCCACGATCCAGGATCGCCCCACCCTGGCCCAAGCCACCGCCTACATCGGCGGTGCGTGCCGTGCGTGTCACAAGCGCTATCGACAACAGAACAAATAAATCATTGATTGGAATGTGTTGTTGTCTATCCTCACCCCAAGGGGAGGACACACAATGCGCATTCTGGCACTTGCAGGCACCCTGTCTGCCATTTCGACACTGGCTCTGGCTCAACCCTATGACGTGGTCATCCTGAACGGGCGGGTGATGGACCCGGAAACCGGCTTTGACCAGGTGGCAAACGTGGGCATCAACAACGGTTGGATCACCGCCATAACTGCCGACACCATCGAAGGGGTCGAGACCATCGACGCCACAAACCACGTGGTTGCCCCGGGTTTCATCGACCTTGAACAACACGGCATCGATCCCTGGGGGATCAAGGTGAACCTGCGCGACGGCGTCACCACCCAGATGGATTTCGAAATCGGCGCGCTCAACATCGACGAATGGTACGCCAAGCGCACCGGCACCACCCAGGCAAATTTCGGCACCGTGGTGGGGCAGGAATACGCCCGCATGCGCATCCATGACGGCATGGCGCTTGAGGGGCCGGATGTCTCGATGCCGCTGTCGCTGTCGGTCCACCGCGCCCAATCCGCCGAAGACGGTGTCGAAGGCTGGTCCGTCACCCCCAGCACGCGCGAACAGATGAACGAGATCACCGCCATCTTGGATGAGGGCTTGCGCCAGGGCGCTTTGGGCATCGGCTCGACCATCGGGTACGCCCGCGCGGGCATCACCACCTACGAGATGTTCGAGGCGCAAAAGGCCGCCGCCCGCTATGGCCGTGTCACCTCGGCCCACCACCGCTTTCACCCCAGCGCCTCAACCCCGACCGAAACCCAGACCGGCGTGAATGAGCTCTTGGCCAACGCCATGGTGTTGGACGCGCCTTTGCACATCCACCACGACAACGACTATGGCTGGTGGGAGAACCAGGAGAAGATGCAACTCGCCCGCGAGCGCGGCTTCAACGTCTGGGCCAGCTACTACCCCTGGACTGCAGGATCGGGAAACTACGCCGCCTCCATCATCGCGCCCGAAAACTGGGAACAGGGGATGGGCTACAAATACGAAGAGACGATCTTTGACCCCCAGCTCGACCGCTATGTCACCAAAGAGGAGTTCCTGGAGTTTGCCGAAAAAGAACCGGGCCGCACCGCAATCGTCTTCAGCCCCCCGCGCGAGGAATGGCTCAAGGACTGGATCACCATCGGCGGCTACGCGGTCTCGGGCGATGGTATGCCCAGCCTGGACAAGGACGGCAACGCGCTGAACTGGGACTCGCCATACGAGGATTACGCAGGCCACCCCAGATCCGCAGGCACCCACGCCACGGTTCTGCGCCTTGCGCGCGAGGCGGGCGTGCCCTTGATGCTGACCCTGTCACAGCTCAGCTACACCCACGCCAAACGCCTGGGCGACACCGGCCTGCGCGCCATGCAACTGCGCGGCCGCATGCAAGAGGGGATGATCGCCGACATCACCATCTTTGACCCCGAAAACGTCACCGAACACGCCAACTACAGCCGCGGCAGCAACGGCCTGCCCTCGACCGGCATTCCTTATGTGCTGGTCAACGGCACTATCGTGGTCAAGGACAGCAAGGTGCTCAAAGACGTCAACCCCGGCCAGGCCATCCGCTTCCCCGTCGAAGAGGTCGGCCGCTTCGTCCCCGCAGGGCGCGAGCAGATTATGGGCATCCTGACCCCTGACACCGCCACCATGCGCCCCTCGCTGATCGAAGATATCACCGATGACGAGGCCGCCCTGCAACGCCCAGCGACCATCAGCCAGCTTGCCACGCTGAGACCGCACAAACAGCAAGACTGGTTCACCCCGTCCGGCAGCTTCGACGACAGTGCGCTGTTCTTCTGCCTTGTCCACGGCCGCCTCGAAGACCGCGAAACCGCCACCCGGGATTGGGCTCGGGCGATGGCCGCAAGACTGGGTGGAAAGCCGCCACAGATACAGAACTAGTGAGCAGACAAGTCGTAAAACGCGTGAAACCGGGGCAACGAAGCTGCGGTTTCACTCCAACGTGTTCTTGTAGATCACACCGTCCTTCATGATCAGGTCGATGTTTTCGGTATAGTCCACCAGCAGAGTTGCATCTGCCACCGGATTGCCATCAACCAACAGAATATCGGCATAGGCCCCTTCGGCGATCACTCCAAGCGGCCCCGCCGGATAGGGGTTGAGCTTGCCCGAAAGCGCCAGCAACTCGGCGGTCTTTGACGTGGCCTGCACCACGACCTCATGATCGCTCCACACCTCAAGCCGATATTTGAACTCATCATTCTGCCTGGTCAGGGCAACCGGATCGCCAATGATATCCGTGGAAAAGGCCACCTTTTCGATGCCATGATCCTTGATCAGCTTCATCTGATTGCGCGCACCAGCCTGAACCGCCAGAGATTTTGCCCCAGCCCCCTCCGCCCCCGCGACCGCCGGGTGCATTGGACCTGACTTACCGCGCCACAGTGGAAGCCTGATCCAAACTTACTTCAGGATTTCAGATCCCAGTATCTGACAGGTCGCGGCTTTCTTGTGCTTAGCGATCACCGACTGAAAGGCGCGCAGCTCCAACTCCAGCTCCGCCCGATTTCTAATCCGGGAACCTGGATCTCTGAATTTTGGCTTTACCAGCCCCTTTTGCAAAGCGTCATGACTGTTCTTGCACAGCTCCAGTGCCTTACGCTTTGCAAGCTGTGGCTCAGGCCCAAAAACAAGCGCGGCTGCAAACAAGCCGTTTGCTGCAACCGCCAGCGTATGACCGGCCTTGCGCGCTTCCTTGCGATTCTGACTGCCTGTTGGACTCGCGAAAAACGACACACACCCTCCAACAGTTGAAAAGGTTGAGCGTTTCCTTGGAGAACGCACGTTGTCCAAGGACCACACGCACCTCCGGCTCAGACCCGTCAAACGCAGGGACTGCTCAAAAGTTACCTGATAGCTGTCGGGAACTGTCACAGCGGCAACACGGCACCCGCCGCGTCTGCCCGCCTTAACTTCGCAGGCCGCAATGGCAACTTCGACCGCCAGATCCATACTCTGATAGCCTCGGGTTTCATGCCAAACCGGTCTCGCGCCTTGGCTGACGGCAATCGCGCCATAAAACCCGAGCGTACCGCCACGTCGCCCACCCTGCCGGACTTGGCGTTTGACGGGTTTTGCCAACTCCACCTTCGGGTTGACGATATACTTGCCATCAGAGGTCGCCGGATCCCAACTTTGAGCCAAAGCGCAATCTGGCAAAACGACGGCACTCAAAGACAGCAATGCCCCATAAGCCGCATTCCTCAAACACGCAGACTGAAACACCGAAATCAAATCCATTCTCAAACTCTAATGTCCGTGACTTGATAACTTCGGCTCAAAGGATCCACAAGCATAAGGAGAGTTGCCGCTACCGCGACATCTCCTCCTGAATGCGCCGCGCCTCCAGCATCAGGCGCGGCAGCGTGTCGTCATACTGATGCCCGCTGATGTGCCCGCTCAAAAGGGCCGTCCAATAGATCCGCAGCACCTGATTGATCCGCGCCTGATAGCCCGGCCCCAGCTTGCGAAACCACCGCACCATGTCCGCATCCAGCCGCAGGGTCACTCGCGTCTTGTCCCGCACCGCGCCGTGCCAGGTGTCCATCCCGTGCCAATCATCAGGCAGGCTCTTGTCCAGCCATTCGCGCGCCAACCCATCCTGCAGCGCTTCCAATTCATGCAGCAGCTCGGTCCGTGCCTGTTTCCGGCCCACCATCGCCTCACCTCTCGTTAACCTCTCCGCAACCTTGCCGCACAAAGGTTAACGCCCGATCAGGTCACCGACCGGTGCACGGGTTGTGTACGCTTGGTGCACGCATATCACACCGCGTTTTTCTTGCGTTGCCCGCGTTCCTTACCTATACGCGCGCTCATGCTTGATAGTGCCACAAACCGCCCCGAATTGCCGCCCGAGATCGCGCGACGCCGCACCTTTGCGATCATCTCGCACCCGGACGCCGGCAAGACGACCTTGACCGAAAAATTCCTCCTGTATGGGGGTGCCATTCAGATGGCCGGACAGGTGCGCGCCAAGGGTGAGGCACGGCGCACGCGCTCGGACTTCATGCAGATGGAAAAGGACCGCGGCATCTCGGTCAGCGCATCAGCGATGTCGTTTGATTACAACAGCTTCCGCTTCAATCTTGTGGACACACCCGGCCACTCGGATTTCTCCGAAGACACCTATCGCACGCTCACGGCGGTGGACGCGGCGGTGATGGTGATCGATGGCGCCAAAGGTGTTGAAAGCCAGACGCAAAAGCTGTTCGAGGTCTGCCGCCTGCGCGACCTGCCGATCCTGACCTTCTGTAACAAGATGGACCGCGAAAGCCGGGATGTCTTTGAAATCATTGACGAGATCCAGGAAAACCTGGCGATCGACGTGACCCCGGCCAGCTGGCCCATCGGCGTCGGCCGCGACTTTGTCGGCTGTTACGACATCCTGCGCGACCGACTGGAGCTGATGGACCGCGCCGACCGCAACAAGGTGGCGGAAAGCATCGAAATCAACGGCTTGGACGACCCCAAGCTGGCCGAACATGTGCCCGCGCATCTGCTGGAACAGCTTCAGGAAGAGCTGGAAATGGCACGCGAGTTGCTGCCCCCACTCGACCCGCAGGCGCTCTTGGATGGCACGCTGACACCGATCTGGTTCGGCTCGGCCATCAATTCGTTCGGCGTCAAGGAACTGATGGACGGCATCGGCAATTACGGCCCCGAACCGCAGATCCAATCGGCTGAGCCGCGTCAAATCTCGCCCGAGGAAAAGAAGGTTTCTGGCTTTGTTTTCAAGGTCCAAGCCAACATGGACCCCAAGCACCGCGACCGCGTGGCCTTTGTCCGCATGGCATCCGGCCACTTCAAACGCGGCATGAAACTGACCCATGTACGGTCGAAAAAACCGATGGCCATCTCGAACCCCGTGCTCTTCCTCGCGTCCGACCGCGAACTGGCCGAAGAGGCCTGGGCCGGCGACATCATCGGTATCCCGAACCACGGCCAGCTCAGAATCGGTGACACGTTAACCGAAGGTGAAGCTTTGCGTGTTAGTGGTATTCCCAGCTTTGCTCCGGAACTCTTGCAAGGTGTGCGGGCTGGTGACCCGATGAAGGCCAAGCATCTGGAAAAGGCGCTGATGCAATTTGCTGAAGAAGGCGCAGCAAAGGTGTTCAAGCCGTCCATCGGCTCGGGCTTCATCGTCGGTGTTGTCGGCCAGCTTCAGTTCGAGGTTCTGGCGAGCCGGATCGAAATGGAATACGGCCTGCCGGTGCGGTTTGAGCAGTCACAGTTCACCTCGGCCCGTTGGGTCAGCGGTGACAAACAGGCGGTGGACAAGTTCATTAACGCCAACAAGCAGCACATCAGCCACGACCACGATGGCGATGTGGTCTATTTGACGCGCCTGCAATGGGACATCGACCGGGTCGAACGCGACTATCCTGACGTGCGCCTGACCGCGACAAAAGAGATGATGACCTGAACCACGGGCTGGCCTAAAGTCAGCCCGATGGACATTGAAAACCCTGTATATCCCGGCGGTTACTACAGCTTGATGCGCAATCTGGAACAGGCCGAACGGCCGTTCCAGAACACTCATCTGGTGCTGCCCCCGGCCGATGTGGACCTGGCGGCCCTGGCGCAGCAAACGGTCACCGCAGAGCCCGATCGCCCCCTGCCCGAGAACAAGACCGACGCGCGCCGCAAGCTCCACGCGCTTGAATTGGAGTTTGACGGCGGCAACGCCCTGCACCTGCTCCACGCACTCTCAATCGCCTTACTGCGCCGTCGTGACGCCTCGGATGAGGCCCGTCAGCTCTTTCTGCGGATCTGGCGGGAACAAGGGCAGTTTCTGGCCGATACCCTGTCGGTGCGCTGGATGATTTCTGCCGCCACCACCTTTGGCGACCACGGCGATACCATCGAACAGCGGTTGGGCGGCCAAGGCCTGTCGATGCTCTTCGATCTTGTCAAACTCCACGACAGCGAACGCCGCCTTTCGGGGCGTGGAAACGACAGTGGGTTCCCCCGGGTCCGAGGGGCCAAACCCCGTGATTCCCTTGCCTTTGGCATGGACGCCTACTCTCTCGAACACGGGGATCTGGACATGAACATGCTGGCCCGCCTCTGGCGCCTGGCCGAAACCGATCCCGTCCTTCGGCCTCTGGGGTTCAAGATGCTGCGAATGATCATGTCCGACCGCAAAACCATCTTTGCCCGCCTGCGACGCTACAAACCGAAGAAGCAACATGCCAAAGCCTGACACCACATGGGGCGTCGTTGCCACCATCAAAGCCGCTACCCAGGACACGCTGAAGTTCGCGGCCCATCATTTGGAATTGGGTGCGCATCGGGTCCACATCTATCTGGATGCTCCCGACGAGGTGGCTTTTGCGCATCTCAAAGCCCATCCAAAAGTACGCGTCACCACCTGTGACGATGCCTATTGGACCAAATGGGGCAAAGAGCGTCCCGACATGCATCAACCGCGCCAGAGCCTCAATGCCACCCGTACCTATCGCCGCAATCCGCAGGTCGATTGGTTGGCTCATATCGATGTGGACGAGTTCCTGTGGCCAGAACGTCCCTTTGGTCAAATCCTGAATGACGTCTCCTCGGACACACTTTGCCTGCGCGCCCGCCCCCGGGAACAGTTGGCAGGCCCCGGCGATTGGTTCAAAGGCTTCATTCCTCCCGGCCCGGATCGCGCAACCATCATCAGTAAGCTTTTTCCCAAATATGGCAGTTTCGTAAAAGGCGGGTTTCTTAGCCACGTGGCCGGAAAGGTCATTGTGCGCACAGGATTGGACAAGATCGGGATCCGCATTCACAACGCCTTTCAGGGCGGAAAAACGCAGGTGCCTTCGACTGATCTGGACAATGTGGCTCTGCTCCATTGCCACGCCAAAGACTGGGAGGACTGGCGGCGCAGCCTGGCCTTTCGCCGCAGCAAAGGCGCTTATCGCGCCAGCCTGGCCCCCAATATCGCGCGCGACAAGGGCGGGATGTCGATGCACGAACTGCTTGCCGAGATCGAGGACCAAGAGGGCGAGGTCGGCCTGCGCGCCTTCTATGACGAGTTGAACGCCACATCGCCGGAAGGCCGCCAACGGCTCAAGGATCAGGGCCTTTTGTTCCAGTGCCCGCTCGACCTGGACCGGAAGCTCAGGAAACAGTTCCCTGATTTCGGGTAGGTTGTCGCCGGAAAGCATGTTTCGCCACGTTTCATCCTGCCCTAAACCCTCTGCATTTGACCGCAGCCGGGGATTTTGCTATGCCCCCGACCGAGCCGTGATGCGCAATCAGCGCAGGGTCATACGGACCCGGCTCACACCAGACGTGCGGGCCGTGAATGTGTCCGCAAACCGCGGAAACACATGACGAAATTTACCGACCTCAACCTGAATCCCAAGGTTCTCAAGGCTATTGCCGAGGCGGGGTATGAATCCCCCACCCCAATTCAGGCTGGCGCCATCCCCCCCGCCCTGGAAGGGCGCGATGTTCTGGGGATTGCTCAGACCGGCACCGGCAAAACCGCCAGCTTCACGCTGCCGATGATCACACTGCTGGCCCGTGGCCGTGCGCGTGCGCGCATGCCGCGCAGCCTGGTGCTGTGTCCAACGCGCGAGCTGGCCGCCCAGGTGGCCGAGAACTTTGACACTTACACCAAGCACATGAAGCTGACCAAGGCGCTGCTCATCGGCGGCGTCAGCTTCAAGGAGCAGGAAGCGATCATCGACAAAGGTGTCGACGTTCTGATCGCCACTCCGGGCCGCTTGCTGGACCATTTCGAGCGCGGCAAGCTGATCCTGTCGGACGTCAAGGTGATGGTCGTGGACGAGGCTGACCGTATGCTCGATATGGGGTTCATCCCCGACATCGAACGCATCTTTGGCCTGACGCCGTTCACCCGCCAGACCCTGTTCTTCTCGGCCACCATGGCGCCCGAGATCGAGCGGATCACCAACACCTTCCTGTCCGCGCCCGAGCGGGTCGAGGTCGCGCGCCAGGCCACGGCGTCCGAGACCATCGAGCAGGGCGTGGTCCTGTTCAAAGCATCGCGCCGCGACCGCGAAGGCAGCGAGAAACGCAAGGTTCTGCGCGCGCTGATCGACGGCGAGGGCGACAAATGCACCAACGCCATCATCTTCTGCAACCGCAAGACGGATGTGGATATCTGCGCGAAATCGCTCAAGAAATACGGCTATGATGCTGCGGCCATCCATGGCGATCTGGATCAGTCACAACGCACCAAGACGCTCGACGGCTTCCGTGACGGATCCCTACGCCTGCTGGTTGCCTCGGACGTGGCTGCGCGTGGTCTGGACGTTCCCAGCGTCAGCCATGTGATCAACTTCGATGTCCCCGGCCACCCCGAGGATTACGTCCACCGCATCGGTCGCACGGGCCGGGCCGGACGCGAAGGCAAGGCGATCACCATCTGCGGCCCCCGCGATGAAAAAGCGCTGGTTGCGGTTGAACAGCTAATCCAGAAAGAGATCCCACGCCTGGAAAACCCGGTCAAATCGAAACCGGTCGAGGCCAAGGAAAAGCCAAAGGACGAGGCCAAGGAACCGCGCGAAAAGAAAAGCGCTGCCAAGTCCCGCAAGTCGGACAAATCGGACAAGCCGACCGAAAACAAGCAAAAGCCCCGCGGGCGTGACCGTCATGATCGAGACAACAAGGTCGTTGGCATGGGCGATCACCTGCCCAGTTTCATCGCTCTGAGCTTTGCAGAACGCCGCGCCGGCTGAGCATTCGAAACATCAAGACACGCAAGCGCCCCATGTCCCCACATGCGGGCGCTTTTTCATGTCCGCGCACCTTGAGCCGTGCAATGGGAACATGGCGGGTTTGCGATAACATCCGATGTGTTGGCGTCACGTGAACCTTATGTGACAGCCTCAACAAGATGATCCGAGATACGAAGATGAATACCAACAACATGCACTTTCCGTGCGCCGCCGAAATCGAATCCATCCGCCTGCAAGCCGAAATGGCCCGCAGCCGTGCTGTGGCCGACGGCGTGACCTCTGCGGTCAAGGCAATTTTCGCCCTGCCCCGCAAGATCAGCCTGCTCTTTGCAGGCAAACACCCGGCGTAAACGCCAAGCAAGACCACCACTCACAAAAGAAAACCGCCCACCAGATCACTCTGGCGGGTGGTTTTTCTTTTTTGCTCTCGTCGACTTAGCGCATCCGGCTGGTGACGACGGTGACTTCGGGCTTCTTGCCAATCTCGGCCTGTGCGGTCTGACGTACGATCCGGCGCAGCGCCTCTTCAAGTTTGTCGTCGTCTTTCAGCGTCTTGGCGCCGGCGCGCATCAGGAACTGGTTTAGGTCCTCTTCCATCACATCCACCAAGGATGCCTTGGAGCTGCCCATGTCCGGCAAACCCATGGTCTCGCACCAGGGTTCCCCCAGGGGCTCATCCTCTTCGTCCAGAATGACAGTGACCAGCACATGCCCGTTCAGCGCCATGCGGATGCGATCGCGGACCACACCGTCTAGTGCGCCCACCATGACCGAGCCGTCCAGATAGCTGCGCCCGGTCTCAACGTATTCGGCCACCGTCGGTGCATTGCCCGACAGGTCCAGCATCATGCCATTCACGGCCACGATGCCGGGGCGGCCATGGCTTTCGGCCAGTTTGGCATGGGCGCGCAGGTGGCGATGCTCACCGTGCATCGGGATCACCATCTGCGGATCGATGATGCCGTGCAGTGTTTCCAGATCGGGGCGGTTGGCGTGCCCCGATACGTGATACAGGCCCGAACTGTCATCCACCACGTCCACGCCCTTTTCGCTGAACTGGTTGATGATGCGGATCACACCCTTTTCGTTGCCCGGAATGGTCTTGGACGAGAACAGGAACAGATCGCCCTCTTTCACCTCAAGCCCGCGATACTTGCCGCGCGCCAGCTGTGCACTGGCGGCACGGCGCTCGCCCTGGCTGCCGGTCACGATCAGCATCACGTGTTCACGCGGCACATCGCGCGCCTCTTCGGCGCTGATCACCTTTGGGAAATCCGTCAGGACGCCGGTTTCAATCGCCGCATCGATCATCCGCCGCATCGCGCGCCCGAGCAGCACGACCGAACGCCCAGCCCGATCTGCCGCTTCGGCCAGGGTTTTCACCCGCGCCACGTTGCTGGCAAATGTGGTCGCTACAACCATACCTTCGGCTTCACTCACCAGCCGAACGATCTCGGGGCCCACTTCGGATTCCGAGCGGCCCGGGTGGGTCGAAAACACATTGGTGCTGTCACAGACCAACGCGCGCACGCCGGGCTTGGCGATCTCGGCCCACATGTCGGAATCAAACGCCTCACCCACCACCGGGTTCGGGTCCAGTTTGAAATCGCCGGTATGCACGACACGGCCCGCCGGGCTGTCGATCACAAGGCCTGCGCTTTCAGGGATCGAGTGAGACATGGGCGCAAAGCCCACCGTGAAGGGCCCCGCCTTAATCGTCTCGGGCCAACTGGACACGGTCCGGACCGCCTCGGGCGGGTGACCGTGTTCGTCCAGCTTTCGACGGGCGATGTTGGCGGTAAAGGCACGCGCATAAACCGGCGCACCCAGCTTGGCGTAAAAATGCGCCACGCCGCCCACGTGATCCTCATGGGCGTGGGTGATGAAGATTGCATCGAGCCGGTCGGCGCGCTCCATCAGCCAAGCCATGTCAGGCATGATCAGATCCACGCCTGGCGTGGTGTCCATATCGGGAAACGCAACACCCAGATCGACCAGGATAAAGCGTTCCTTGTCCGCTGCTCCATAGCCGTACACATAGGCATTCATGCCAATTTCACCTGCCCCGCCGAGGGGCAGGTAAATCAATCTTTCGCTGCTCATTTGTCAGCCATATTCCTTGTTGTAGCGATGAATCACGGTCAGCCCGTGCATCGTCAAATCTTCTTCCATGGCGTCAAACAGATCAGCGTTTTGCTGAAACAGCGGGGCCAGCCCGCCTGTCGCCACGATCTTCATTGGTCGGTCGCGCTCCTCGCGGATACGCGTACAAATTTCTCGCACCAGGCCGACATAGCCCCAGAACACGCCGGATTGCATGCAGGCCACGGTGTTGGTGCCTACTACACGCTGAGGCTTGGCAATGTCCACATGTGGCAGTGCCGCCGCCGCCATATGCAGAGCTTCAAGGCTCAGGTTTACGCCCGGCGCAATTGCGCCGCCCACATAGGCACCATCGTGATCCACAACGTCAAAGGTGGTCGCCGTTCCGAAATCCACCACGATCAGATCGCCGCCATGACGATCAAAGGCCCCGGCCGAGTTCACAAGGCGATCTGGCCCCACCTGCGTCCCCTCGTCCACTCGCGGTTGATGCGGCAACAGACACTCGGGCTTGCCCACCACAATGGGACGCGCACCAAAGAAACGGTCGGCAAAGACGCGCAGGTTGAACACAACGCGCGGCACCGTGGACGAAATGATCACCTCGGTGATGTCCACATCCAGCCCATAGTGCTTCACCAGCGTCGAATACCAGGTGAAATAGGCATCCGCTGTCCGCGAATGATGGGTCGAGGTGCGCAGGGTGCACAGAAACTCGGTCCCGTCCCAGATCGAAAAGACAGTGTTTGTGTTGCCGCAGTCGATGGCCAAGAGCATGCTCTGCCCCTTTCTCAGAAATAGACGTCGGCCGCCGGGATACTGACGCGCCCTTTGGCGGTGTTTAGGACAAGGTTGCCGTCTGCGTCCACCGTTTCAAAGGTGCCCACGGTTTCGGACGTTGCGGTACGAGCGGTAATGACCTCTCCCAACTTGGCGGCGCGGGCCAGCCAGGCGGTGCGAATGGGTTCAAACCCATAGGTCCGCAATTGGGTTTCGTATTTGTCGAACGAAAGCGCCAGTTCCAGCAGGAAGTCCTCGGGCTCGACCTTGAGGCCCGTCTCTCCCAGCAGTGAAACCGGGCGTGTCGCGCGTTCTTCCAGGATGTCCTCGGGTGGGCCAGCGATCAGGTTCACACCGATACCAACAGCCAGATGGGTGACCCCGCCTCCGTTTCCTGCGCTTTCCAGCAGGATGCCCGCGATCTTGCCGCCGTTCAGCAGCACATCGTTGGGCCATTTCAGCGACAGGCCATCCGCCCGGCCCGTGACGGCCACGAAGGCATCAAAGAGCGCCAAGGCCGCCACAAAGCTGCGCAGCGCCGCCTGTTCGGGCGGCCCCTCGGGGCGCAGCACCAACGTGGATGAGAAGTTGCCGCGCGGGTTCTTCCACACCCGGCCGCGCCGTCCGCGGCCCGCAGTCTGGTGATAGGCCATGATCCATTCCGGCCCCGCCAGCGTTGGCGCGATCCGGGCGGCCTCGTTCAGGGTGCTGTCGATCTCTTCAAACACCCGGCGGCCATATCCGTGCGGCCAGGCCTTCATGACAAAAGGCCCGGTCGATTGACCAGGCCCCTTTGTGCAAAGCGATTATGCAGATCAGTTGACAAGAGTTGCCGCCGCAGCAGCCGCTGCGCCCTCAATCCCGAACTGATAGACCACGCCGACCAGCATCAGCGCCGCCGATCCCATCAACGCCGCCCACAAGATGGGCGAGGAATGGGTGTCGAGCGCCTCTTCGGTCTCTTCCCCGAAATACATGTAGAAAACGATCCGCAGGTAATAGAACGCCCCGATGACCGAAGCCACGGCCGAGGCGATCACAAGCCCGGTCAGATCGGCCTGCACACCCGCTTGCCAGACGCCATATTTGGCAAAAAAGCCCAGCATCGGCGGCACACCGGCCAGCGAGAACATCAGGATCAGAACGGCCAGAGCTTTGCCCGGCTCACGGCGGCCATACTGGCGCAGCGCTTCGATGTCAGTGACGGGCTGGCCGTCACGCTCCATCATCAGGATAAAGGCAAAGGTGCCCACGTTCATGGTCACATAGATCGCCAGATACATCAGCATCGATTTGACGCCCAGTTCCGTGCCCGCCGCCAGACCGATCAGGGCATAGCCCATGTGCGCGATCGACGAAAACGCCATCAGTCGCTTGATGTCACGCTGCCCGATGGCTGCAATCGCACCCAGGAACATCGACAGCACCGACAACAGCACGATTACCTGCTGCCAGTCCTTCACTGCCGCGCCAAAGGCGTCGTGCATCAGGCGCGCGAACAGCGCCATCGCTGCAACCTTGGGAGCGGTGGCAAAGAAGGCAGTGATCGGCGTGGGCGAGCCTTCGTACACGTCCGGGGTCCACATGTGGAACGGCACGGCCGAAACCTTGAACGCCAGACCCGAGATCAGGAAGATCAAGCCGAACAGCAGGCCAACCGACAGCTCACCATGTTTGGCGGTCTGAACGATGCCCGAGAACAGCGTGGTGCCCGAGAAACCATAGACAAGCGAGGCGCCATAGAGCAGCAGACCCGAGCTGAGTGCGCCGAGGACAAAGTACTTCAGCCCCGCTTCGGTCGATTTCACACTGTCACGACGCAGGGAGGCCACGACATAAAGCGCCAGCGATTGCAGCTCGAGCCCCATGTAAAGCGCCATCAAGTCGCCCGCCGAGACCATCATCATCATGCCAACAGCAGCCAAAGCCACCAACAGCGGATATTCGAACCGCAGAAGGCCTCGACGGTTCATATAGTCCTGGCTCATCACCAGCACCGCCGCCGCACTCAGCAGGATCGCCACCTTGGAGAAGCGGGAAAAGCCGTCGTCGACGAACATTCCGTTGAACGCAACATTGGTGCCACTGCCGCTGGTCGCGATCCAGATGGCCAGCACGGCCATCAGCCCGCTGGTCACCCAAACCAACAACGGGGCCATGCCATCCTTGGTGGTGTAAACCGCCCCCAACAGCGCCGCCATGGCATACACGGCCAGAACAATCTCTGGCAGGATTACGGTCAGATCAGCCTGGATCATGTGCCCGGCCCCCTTAGTTCGATTGAGCAACCTGGGTCGCGGCCTCTGCCGCGGCCAGGGCCGTGTCATAGTTCGAAATCAGCGCGGCAGTCGACGGGCCGATGATGTCGGTGACCAGCGACGGGTAAACCCCCAGCAGCAAGGTCATGACGATCAGCGGCGCAAAGACGGCACGCTCGCGCGAGCTCATGTCGGTGATGGATTTCAGGCTTTCCTTGATCAGGTCACCAAAGACCACCCGACGATAGAGCCACAGCGCATAGCCGGCCGAGAAGATCACGCCCGAGGTTGCCACAGCCGCCACCCAGGTGTTGACTTGGAAGATACCCATCAGTGTCAGGAATTCGCCGACAAACCCGGAGGTGCCCGGCAGGCCCACGTTGGCCATGGTGAACAGCATGAACACCAGCGCATAGGCAGGCATCCGGTTCACCAGACCGCCATAGGCGTCGATGTCACGGGTGTGCATCCGGTCATAGATCACGCCGACGCACAGGAAGAGCGCCGCCGAGATGAAGCCGTGGCTGATCATCTGGAAAATCGCGCCATCCACGCCCTGCTGATTGGCCGCAAATATGCCCATGGTCACAAAACCCATGTGCGCGACCGACGAATAGGCGATCAGCTTTTTCATGTCTTCCTGCACCATCGCCACCAGCGAGGTGTAGACGATCGCAATCGCCGACATCCACAAAACCAGTGGCGTCAGAACCTCGGCCCCCACCGGGAACATCGGCAGGCTGAAACGCAGGAAGCCATAGCCGCCCATTTTCAACAGGATCGCGGCCAGCACGACCGAACCAGCAGTCGGCGCCTGTACGTGCGCATCCGGCAACCAGGTGTGAACCGGCCACATCGGCATCTTGACCGCGAACGAGGCAAAGAACGCGAGGAACATCAGCGTCTGCATGCCGCCCACGATGTAGATCCCGAGCACGCTAAAGCTCTCAGATGCGAACTGATGCGTCATCAGCGCCTCGATGTCGGTGGTGCCTGCATCAACATACATCGCGACCATTGCCACCAGCATCAGCACCGAACCAAGGAAGGTGTAGAGGAAAAACTTGAAACTGGCATAGATGCGGTTTGCACCGCCCCAGATACCGATGATCAGGAACATCGGGATCAGGCCCGCCTCGAAGAACAGGTAGAACAGGATCAGATCCAGCGCCATGAACACGCCCAGCATGAGCGTCTCCAGCAGCAGGAAAGCGATCATGTATTCCTTGACCCGTGTTTCCACGTTCCAGCTGGCCAGGATGGTCAACGGCATGATGAAGGTGGTCAGCAGCACAAACAGCACGCTGATGCCATCAACACCCATCTTGTACTTCAGTCCCATGAACCACTCGGCCTCTTCCACGAACTGAAAGCCCGTGTTCGAGGGGTCAAAGCCCGTGTAGATGCCGATGGACACCAGGAAGGTCACGGTCGTTGCAAACAACGCCCCCCATTTGGCGTTGCGCTGTGCGGCTGCATCTTCGCCGCGCAGGAACACGGCCAGGATGAGCGCGGCAATCGCCGGGACAAAGGTGACGATGGAGAGGATATTATCCATTAGTGTGTGCCTCCGCCGATCGACATCCAGGTGACCAGGGCGGCGATGCCCAGAACCATCCAGAAGGCATAGGTAAAGATGTAGCCCGACTGCGCCTTGCCTGCGAGGCGGGTAAAGAAGGGAACAACGCCCATGGCCACCCCGTTCAGGAAGCCGTCGATGGTGTTGCCGTCACCGCGTTTCCACAGGAACCTGCCAATCGCCAAGGCGGGTTTGACAAAGACCACGTCATAGAGCTCGTCAAAGTACCACTTGTTCTTGAGGAACCTGTAGAGTGGGGTGAAGTTTTCGACCATGCGGCCGGGCATCGCCGGGTTCCAGACATAGAACCACAGCGCCGTCAGCAGGCCCAGAATCATCGCGATGAAGGGTGAAACCTTAACCCACTTGGGCGCAGCATGCGCGTCGTCCAACACGGTGTTGTCGGGCGCCATGTAAAGCGCGCCCTCACCCGGCTCTCCGGCAAAGACATAGTGATGCTCGCCATGATGCCCGTCGCCCTCGGCTTTGCCATGATCGTCGTGTCCGTCGCCGTCCGACGACACGGTGTCCGATCCGGATGCGCCGTGCGAGGTGTCATGACCTTCGGCTGCGGCCTCGGCCACCGGGATACCATAGAACTTGGCAACCTGATCGGTGTGACCAAAGAAGCTGTTGTACCAGATCATGCCGGCAAAGACGGCACCAGCCGACAGAACACCAAGCGGCACCAGCATGACCATCGGGCTTTCATGCGCGTGCTCATGCGTATGCTTGTCGCCGCGCTCTTCGCCATAGAAGGTCAGAAGGATCAGACGCCAGCTGTAGAAGGATGTCATCGCGGCGGCCACAACCAGCAGCCAGAAGCCATAAGATGACCCACCCGCATAGGCGCTTTCGATGATGGCATCCTTGGACAGGAAGCCCGCAAAGCCAAAGGTCGTCAACGGAATGCCCACACCGGTGATGGCCAGAGTGCCGATCATCATCGCCCAGAAGGTATAGGGGATCTTCTTACGCAGGTTGCCATAGTTCATCATGTCCTGCTCGTGGTGCATCGCGTGGATGACCGAACCGGCCCCAAGGAACAACAGCGCCTTGAAGAAGGCGTGCGTGAACAGGTGGAACATCGCCGCCGAATACATGCCCACGCCCGCGGCCACGAACATGTAGCCAAGCTGTGAACAGGTCGAATAGGCGATCACGCGCTTGATGTCGGTCTGAACCAGACCCACGGTCGCGGCAAAGAATGCGGTCGTGGCACCAAGGACGGTGATGAAGCCGGTCGCGCCCGGCGCAAATTCCATCAGCGGCGACATGCGGCACACCAGGAAGACACCGGCAGTCACCATGGTCGCGGCGTGGATCAGTGCCGACACAGGCGTCGGGCCTTCCATCGCATCTGGCAACCAGGTGTGCAGGATCAACTGCGCCGATTTACCCATGGCCCCGATGAAGAGCAGCACACAGACAACCTCGATCGCGGACCATTCAGCCCACAGGAACGTCAGCTGCGTCTCGGCCAGTGTGGGCGCGGCAGCAAAGATGTCATTGAAGTTGATGCTGTCGACCAGAAAGAACAGCGCAAAGATGCCAAGCGCAAAACCAAAGTCACCCACACGGTTGACGATGAACGCTTTCATCGCCGCCGCATTGGCCGACGGCTTGCGATAGTAGAAGCCGATCAGCAGGTAGGATGCGACACCCACGCCTTCCCAGCCAAAGAACATCTGCACCAGGTTATCGGCGGTCACCAGCATCAACATGGCGAAGGTAAAGAACGACAGATAAGCAAAGAAGCGCGGCTTATAGCTCTCACCTTCGCGCCACTGCGGATCGTGGTCCATGTAGCCAAAGGAATACAGATGCACGAGCGCCGACACGGTGGTGACAACGATCAGCATGATCGCGGTTAGACGGTCCAGACGGATCGCCCAATCGGTGCTCAGCGCGCCACTTTCGATCCAGCGCAGAATTTCGATCTGTTGGGTGACACCGTCAAAGGTGAAGAAGACAATCCAGCTGAGCAGGCAGCTCAAGAACAGCAGGCCTGTGGCCGTCCACATGGCAGCTTTTTCGCCCAGGAACTTCCAACCGAACCCGCACAGGATCGCGCCAACCAGAGGGGCAAACAGGATAGTGGTTTCCATTTCGCTTAGTTCTCCTCACCTGCCCAAGGCTCGATTGGCAAATCTGCCGTTTCTCGCGTCGCTTCACTGCAGAAGCACAATGAGTTGCGCAATTCATTCACCTGAGTTTTGTACCCTGCTTGGTGAATTTCGTGGATCACCTCATCCAAGGAATAAACGAGGTCGCTGTTTATCATTTGAACGACCAGATCCACCGATGGGGTGCCTCGTTCCAGTTCAATTTCTTTGCTCCACGCGCATGCAATCACCACAAAATGGCTCTCGTCACCGTTACCGGTTTCCCAGCCAGAGTTGCCTCGACCAATCATTAGCGAACCGTAGTTGGTCAGGTTGGTCACAGCCGTTGCTCCGGGCCGATCGCAGGCGACGCCAAAGTCAATGCTTGCAAGAGAAGCATTGGCTCCAAGGCCCAAGAAACAAGCAATCAGGAGAGATGGGATTCTAAACATCTCTCACCCCTTCATCACGTTGATGTCTTCGACGGCGATGGTGCCGCGGTTGCGGAAGAAACAGACCAGGATGGCCAGACCAATCGCGGCCTCGGCGGCGGCGACGGTCAGCACGAAGAGCGTGAAGACCTGCCCGACCAGATCGCCAAGGAAGCTGGAAAACGCCACAAGGTTGATGTTCACTGCCAACAGCATCAGTTCGATGCTCATCAGCAGGATGATCACGTTCTTACGGTTCAGGAAGAGACCGAAGATGCCGATGACGAACAGAGTCGCCGCGACAGTCAAATAGTGTTCAAGTCCGATCATGGTTACAGCCCCTGCCCCGGTTTGACGTCCTTGAGCTCCATCGCGGTTGCCGGGTCGCGCATCATCTGGGCAACGATGTCCTGACGCTTGATGTCCTGGCGGTGGCGCAGGGTCAGCACGATCGCGCCGATCATTGCGACCAGCAGGATCAGGCCTGCCAGCTGGAACAGAAGGAAGTATTGGTCGTATAGGATGACGCCAAGCGCCTCGGTGTTGTGACGATCGGCGGGCACCGGCTGTGCCAGGTGATCAGCAGCTCCCGGAGCACTTTCCCAAGCGCCAAAGGCCATCACGAACTGCATCAGGATCACCAGACCGATCAGCAGAGCCAGCGGCATATAGCGCGCCATCTCGGCCTTCAGCTCGGCAAAGTCCACGTCGAGCATCATCACCACAAAGAGGAACAGCACCGCGACCGCGCCCACGTAGACGATGATCAGCAGCATCGCCACGAATTCCGCCCCCAGCAGAACAAAGAGCCCCGCCGACGAGATGAATGACAAGATCAACCACAACACCGAATGCACCGGCTGGCGGCTGATCACGGTGAACAGCCCCCCGGTGATCGCGCTGATCGCGAATAGGTAAAAGGCAAATACACTCATGTTTCGCTGTCCCCTTCTTCGCCCATGGCCTCTTGCGCCAGCTCCAGCGCGCGGGTCATGGCCGGAATGCCGGCGAAAACCGACATCTGTCCGATCGTTTCAACGATCTCTTGTTTCTTGGCACCCGCCTCAACCGCGTGGCGCACGGTCTGGCGCACGGCTGAATCCGCCTGTCCCCCCTGACACGTCAGCCCTGCCAGTGTCAGCAAAAGGCGTGTCTTGGCATCCAGCCCGTCCTTGTTGACGGTGTTGCCGAACATCATTTCCATCACCTCTTTGGGCATGGTCGGCCACATGGCCTCGAACCCTTTGAAGGCGTCGGTGGGCGAGAAGTTTTCAAGCGCGGGGTTCATGGCCTTGGCCATGTCCTGCGCCTGCTTCATCATCATCTCGAACGGGTTCTTCGGTGTTTCTGTCATAGTCTCACCATCATCGGCCCAAACACCAATGCGGAAATCCCCGCGACAACTATGGTCCATCCCAAAGCCGGACGATTGAGTTTTGCAATCACCGCGCCGCTGGCCAGAAACCATGCCAGAATGCCCGATACGACCGCCAGCATTTCTGCCTTTTCCCCAAGCACTGCCCCGAGGTCGATTTCAGCACCGAAACCGAATTTCGCCACAACTAGTAGCATCGCAAGCATCGCAAAGCACAGAACGATATGCTGGAACATGGGAGTTTCTCTGTGGCTCATCGGTAGGGCGCATCCATTTCCAGGTTGCGGGCAATCTCGGCTTCCCACCGCTCGCCGTTCGCCAACAGCTTGTCCTTGTCATAGAACAACTCTTCGCGGGTCTCAGTAGCAAACTCGAAATTCGGCCCCTCGACGATGGCATCCACCGGGCAGGCTTCCTGGCAGAAGCCGCAGTAGATGCATTTCGTCATGTCGATGTCATAACGCGTGGTGCGGCGGCTGCCGTCTTCGCGCGGTTCGGCGTCGATGGTGATGGCTTGCGCCGGGCAGACGGCCTCGCACAGCTTGCACGCGATGCAACGTTCTTCGCCATTTGGATAGCGGCGTAGTGCGTGTTCACCCCGGAAGCGGGGCGACAAAGGCCCCTTTTCGTGCGGGTAGTTGATCGTTGCCTTGGGAGAGAAGAAGTATTTCAGCCCCAGTTTCATGCCGACCCAGAAATCCTGCAGCAGGAAGTATTTGGCGGCGCGGGTATAGTCGATGTTTGCCATGATCAGCCCCCTACGCTCCAGCGGGCGAATGCCCCCCAGAACCAGTCGAATTTTGCCGCAAAGGCCACGAAGACCACCCATGCCAGCGAGAACGGCAGGAACACTTTCCACCCCAGGCGCATCAGCTGGTCATAGCGGTAGCGCGGCGTGATCGCCTTGACCATCGCGAAGAGGAAGAAGAAGAACGCCATCTTGGCGACCATCCAAAGCACGCCGTCCGGCAGACCCGGGATCGGCGACAGCCAACCGCCAAAGAACAGCAGCGTGGTCAGGGCGCACATCAGGAAGATGGCAATGTATTCACCAGCCATGAACAGCAGGAAGGGCGTTGCGGAATATTCCACTTGATAGCCGGCCACCAGTTCGGATTCCGCTTCGGGAAGGTCAAACGGGGGTCGGTTGGTTTCAGCCAGGGCCGAGATGAAGAACAGGAAGACCATCGGGAAATGCGGCAGCCAGTACCAGTTGAACAGGCCCAGATTGCCGTCCTGCGCGCGCACGATGTCGCCAAAGTTCATCGACCCTGTCGACAGGATCACGCCGATGATGATCAGACCGATGGACACCTCGTACGAGATCATCTGCGCGGCTGACCGCAGAGATCCCAGGAACGGGTATTTCGAGTTTGAGGCCCAACCGCCCATAATCACGCCATAAACCTCGAGCGAGGAGACAGCGAAGACATAGAGGATCGCGACGTTGATGTCCGAGAGAACCCAACCATCGTTGAACGGGATCACCGCCCAGGCGATCATTGCCAGAACGAATGAGGTCAGCGGCGCCAGGATGAACACGGTGCGGTCTGCACCGGCGGGGATCACCACCTCTTTGACCACATATTTCAGCGCGTCCGCCACCGATTGCAGCAGGCCATAGACGCCCACGACATTGGGGCCTCGACGCATCTGAACCGCGGCCCAGATCTTGCGGTCGCCGTAAACCAGAAAGAGCAGCGAGATCATCACAAAGGCAACAACTGCAAGCACTTGCGCCAGGATGATCACGGCGATGCCGCCTGGGGTGTTAAAGAATTCAGCCATAGGTCCTCACACCGTGGGTATTCCGTTTTCCGCGCAGTTGGCGACCACGACTTCGGCGTCGATGGTATCCAACCCACGGGGTAATGATGACGAGATGGTGTAAACAGCATCCGCCGACCACACGCCACCTTTTTCATTCATATTTGTGCGCAAATGCCGCGCAAAGCCGTAGCCGCGGATCAGCGCATATTGCGCCGCCGCACATTCGGCATAGGCGTCCACGTCCCGTTCGCTGCGGGCGCCTGTCATTGTCACGTCAAATTGCACCAGATCCCCGTCCAAGAGCGAGGTTTCCACGCCCTGATAGTCAGGCGAGAACCGCGTAACGGTATCGCTGGCTTGCTGGTCACAAGCCGCCAATGCGATCAGGGATATGAGTGCAATCCGGATCATTCTGCTGCAATCTGCTCCGAGGCGCGTGCCTTAGCCCCTGCTGACAGTTCAGCCATCAGCTGAGATGCCCGGGCAATCGGATTGGTCAGGTAGAAATCCTTGACCGCAGTGCGGAACGTCGCCTTGCCAAGTGGGCCTGCCTCGAGCGCCTGCACCTCATTCTCGGCAACTTCGTCGATCCGGGCCAGATGCGGCACCTCCGCCACCAGCGCCTGACGCAGTTGTGCCAGACTGTCGTATGGCAGGGCCTCACCGGTTTCGGCGCTCAATGCACGCAGGATGGCCCAGTTTTCCTTGGCCTCACCCGGTGCAAACCCGGCGCGCAGGGCCAGTTGCGGACGGCCTTCGGTGTTCACGAAAAGGCCGTTTTCTTCGGTATAAGCGGCCCCCGGCAGGATCACGTCGGCGCGGTGTGCGCCACGGTCGCCATGGCTGCCCTGATAGATGACAAACGCGCCCCCATCTTCTTTGGCTCCGATCTCGACCTCGTCGGCACCAAGATTGTAGATCACGTCTGCTTCGCTGACTGCATCCATACCGCGGTCGTTGGTGGCGTCCACATCCATCGCGCCAACGCGCGCAGCTGCGGTGTGCAGGATCAACAACCCGCTGTCGGTGTTGGCCGCAACAGCCTGGGCCGCTGCCAAAACCGCTGCGCCGTCCGCCTCTTGCAAGGCGCCCTGCCCCACGATCACCAGAGAGCGCTTGGCGCGGATTTCGTCATCGCCGCCCATGTCGACAACCTTTTGCAGCGCCGCGCGGTCATCGCCCATGTGGGCATAGTCATAGGTCAGATCGACCGCCTGCCCGACCAGCGCGACCTCGGCCCCGTGAATCCAGGCTTTGCGAATGCGCGCATTCAGCACCGGTGCCTCATTGCGCGGGTCGGTACCGATCAGCAGGATACGCTCGGCGCTGTCGATATCCTCGATCGCGGCGGTTCCGGCATAGGCGCCACGGTTGCCCGCTGGCAGCTTTGCACCGTCGGTGCGGCATTCGACGACGCCGCCTTTACCCTCGACCAGTTGCTTAAGCGCAAATGTCGCCTCGACCGAGGCCAGATCACCAACCATACCGGCCAGTTTATCGGCCCCGTTGATCGCCTTGGCCGCAGCGGCCAGAGCTTCGGGCCAGCTTGCAGGCTTGAGTTTGCCATCGACGCGCACATAAGGCCGGTCCAGACGCTGGCGGCGCAACCCGTCCCAAACAAAGCGGGTTTTGTCGCTGATCCATTCCTCATTCACGCCATCATGGTTGCGCGGCAAAAAGCGCATCACTTCGCGCCCCTTGGTATCGACGCGAATGTTCGAACCAAGCGCGTCCATCACATCGATGCTCTCGGTCTTGGTCAGCTCCCACGGGCGCGCGGTAAAGGCGTATGGTTTCGACGTCAGCGCGCCAACCGGGCACAGGTCGATGATGTTGCCCTGCAGGTTCGAAACCAGCGTTTCATTCAGATAGCTGGTGATCTCGGCGTCTTCACCCCGACCGGTCTGGCCCATCTGGGTGATGCCCGCGACCTCGGTCGTGAAACGCACGCAGCGGGTGCAGCTGATGCAGCGGGTCATCGCGGTGGACACCAGCGGACCAAGATCCAGATCATCAACCGCGCGCTTGGCTTCCTTGAAGCGGGTCGCCGAGATGCCATAGGCCATCGCCTGATCCTGCAGGTCGCATTCCCCACCCTGATCGCAGATCGGGCAATCCAGCGGGTGGTTGATGAGCATGAACTCCATCACCCCCTCGCGGGCTTTCTTGACCATGGGCGAGTTGGTCTTGACCACCGGCGCCTGACCTTCGGGGCCAGGACGCAGATCGCGCACCTGCATCGCGCAAGAGGCCGCAGGCTTGGGCGGACCGCCCACAACCTCGACCAGGCACATGCGGCAGTTGCCCGCGATGGACAGACGCTCGTGATAACAGAAGCGCGGCACCTCAACCCCGGCCTGCTCACAGGCCTGGATCAGGGTCATCGCGCCGTCCACTTCGAGCTCTTGTCCGTCGATATTGATCTTGCGGAGGTCAGACATGGTCTATTTCGCCCTCAAATACACGCCGATCGCGCTGTTTTTATTGATCTCTGTGCGACCAAGCGCACAGAAGGTTTCAGGTTTTCCGTATTTGGCACCGTTGGCAGCCAGATAGCTCTCGCCCTTGGCGCGCATACGCGCCTTTTCGGTGTCGGATTCCACATAGGCCCGGATTTCATCATCCGAGTATCCCAGTTTGTTGGCCTTGGACCGCAGCCCCCACATGACACCGATCGCCTTCATCCGGCGGCCACTGATGCCGTCGCAGATCTCGGCGATCTCATTGGCAATGGCGATGTAGTAGAGCTCATTGTCGATCTCGCTCACCTCGCGCAGAGGCGGTTTCGCCTCGGCTGTGGCGGGAATCGTGACAGGCAGAGCAACCAGGGTCGCAAAAACGGCATACTTGATAACGGACATGACATTCCCTTTCGTTTTGGATGATCCAAAACGACCCCCATCCGGGCTGCTATTCAATAACAGCCCCTTTGATGAGCAAGGATATGCCAATGCGCGGATCATGGGCGGCCACAAGTCCCGCGGAAGGTCAGCGCCCCATCAACCAGCTGCAGCTGCGCCGGATCAGCATCCGGACCAACGGCCCAGTCGATGTCCGAGGTGCCATAATTCTCGATGCAATAGCGATACGCGCGGTCCCGAGCGGCCTTGCGGGCCGAGTCCACCGAGATCGCAGCCCCTTCGACGCGAACATAGAAATCGGCCAGTGTCGCCTTCTTGTCGACGGGCTGTGCTTCGGTACGGAATTCGATGCCATCATAGGTGATCAGGTTGGCTGCGTTTTTCTTGCGGTTGCATCCTGCAACCGCAACCGCTGCGCATAGAACCCCAAGCAGGGCAAGACGGGTGGTCTTCATGTCAGTGTCCTCCTTTGGGCTGTGCCCAGATCCCTGGGTTGGCTGGTGAATTTGTGTTCAACATTTCGGTTACTCCGCCGCCACATGGGAGCAGCCGTGGCTTTGCCACATCTTGGCGTCCTTCAAGGCCGACCAGTCAAAGGCATGTTCGGTCGCGCCGTGCGAGCGCAAATGCTCAAGCCGCTCCATCGCCTCGTCCAACGTCGGCTCATGCCCCTCGGGCACCCACCACATGACGAAGTGCATGGCGCCAAGAACCTCGAACCATTCCTGGCGGCGCTCATAGAACTGCTTGTGAATCGTACCCCAGACGAACTTTTCCAGGCTCGGTGCATCCTTCCAAACCGTCAGGTTGGCCACAAACTGCGGGTCATCGCCAATACTGTTTTCGGTATTGCCGGTGCCGGGCTCGCCCGAGCCTTCCATCATCCAGACAAAGCCGGGCATCCGCTTGCCCAGACCGTTTACACGATCCAGGTTCGCCATGAACTCGGCCACGCGCGGATCATCCGTCGGTGCCAGCAGGCGGCCGACGTTCAACTCGGCCAGATGATATCCGTCAGGTTGCATCAAAACACCGCCACCAATGCCATGATCCCAAGCGCCACCATGCAGGCCCACCCCAGGACGTAGAAGACCGAACGCGGGCCGTTGTTGGGCTGCCCAATTCCGCGCAGATGGATCACCAGCATGATGATCCGCGAGACCAGAACAACCGAAGCAAGAAGGTTCACCCAAAACGGGCTCGCCCCGGCCAGCATTGCGGCAACCGTCACGGCCACAAAGGCAGGCAGCGTTTCGGTGCCGTTCAGATAGGCCCGGTTCAGACGATAGGCCTTGTCGGAATAGTCCTGTTCGGGCGTGGCACCCGGTGCCAGCCCCTTGCCTGCCTTGGCAAGTGCCGAAAACGGCGAGAGTGCGAGCACGACCAGCGTGAACAGCACCAACGACGCAATCGCGTGGGAATATTCTGCAAAACCTTCCATCTTCTCCTCCGTTACTCGGCCGCCATAGCCCCCATACGCCCGGTGCGCTTGGCTTTGATGCGGTCTTCGATTTCCTCGCGGAAGTTCTTGATCAGGCCCTGGATCGGCCAGGCCGCCGCATCGCCAAGCGCACAGATGGTGTGACCCTCGACCTGTTTGGTCACGCTGAGCAGCATGTCGATCTCTTCGACCTCGGCCTCGCCTTTGACCAAGCGGTCCATCACCCGCATCATCCAGCCCGTACCCTCACGGCAAGGCGTGCACTGACCGCAGCTTTCATGTTTATAAAACTTGGACAGACGCCAGATCGCCTTGATGATGTCGGTCTGCTTGTCCATCACGATGACCGCAGCGGTCCCAAGGGACGAGCCTTTTTCCTTGAGCGCGTCGAAATCCATGATCGCATCACGCATGTTCTCGCCCGTCACACACGGCACCGACGAGCCCCCCGGGATCACGGCCTTGAGGTTGTCCCAACCGCCGCGAATGCCGCCGCAGTGTTTGTCGATCAGTTCCTCAAACGAAATCGACATCGCTTCTTCGACCACGCAGGGGTTGTTGACGTGCCCCGAGATGCCAAAGAGCTTGGTGCCCGCGTTGTTCGGACGTCCGAAGGAACTAAACCAATCCGCGCCACGGCGCAGGATCGTGGGCACAACGGCGATGGATTCCACGTTGTTCACAGTGGTCGGGCAGCCATAAAGGCCTGCACCCGCCGGGAACGGCGGTTTCATGCGGGGCATGCCCTTTTTACCCTCAAGGCTTTCGATCAGCGCGGTTTCTTCGCCGCAGATATAGGCGCCCGCACCGTGATGCAGGAACAGATCAAAGTCCCAGCCAGAACCAGCGGCGTTCTTGCCCAGAAGGCCCGCGTCGTAGGCCTCATCAATCGCGGCCTGCAGCGCCTCGCGCTCACGGATGTATTCGCCGCGGATGTAGATATAGCAGGTGTGCGCATTCATCGCGAAGGACGCAATCAGACACCCTTCGATCAGGGTGTGCGGATCATGGCGCATGATCTCGCGGTCTTTACACGTCCCGGGTTCGGATTCATCTGCGTTCACAACCAGGTACGCGGGGCGACCGTCGCTTTCCTTGGGCATGAAGGACCATTTCAAACCCGTGGGAAAGCCCGCACCGCCGCGTCCGCGCAGGCCCGAGTCCTTCATTTGCTGCACGATCCAGTCGCGCCCCTTTTCGATGATCCCGGCTGTGCCATCCCAATGGCCACGCATCTGCGCGCCTTTGAGGGTGCGGTCGTGCATCCCGTAGAGGTTGGTAAAGATCCGGTCCTGATCCTTCAGCATCGCGTGCCTACCTTTGCCTGTCTTGTTCACTGGCCTGACGCATACGCCAGAGTTGAATGATGTTGATCACTGCATAGACAAACGCCGCCAAGGCGGCGAAATCAAAGAGCAGCGCATAGCGCCCGGCCAAACCAATGGCCGGACCGACGAACAGGGTCATGACAACCCACAGCACCATCGTTCCGGCAACAACCAGACCAATGTGGCGACCCTTTTGGGCGATGGCTTTGTCCTGTTCCGTGTTCATCTTCTTCGTGTCATTGACCGCTGCGGATTAGGCAGAGGCGTTTCCTTTGTATGTCCAACTGCCCTTGCGGTTGGCCAATTCGATCTGGCCGGGCAACTCTTTTGACGGCTTGACCAGCGAACTGGCCGAAACGGGTGTCGGGTTCGGCGCCGCCTCGGTCGCGGCCACTGGCTCCGGCTCGGGTGTCGCCTCCGGTTCGGCCACTGGCTCCGGCTCGGACGCAGGCTCTGGTGCTGCCTCTACCACCGGCCCTGCCACAGGTTCCGGTGCCGGAGCAGGTGCCGCAGAGGTCATTTCCTGCTGACCCTCGGGGCACAGAAAGCGTGTCAGCACAAAACCCAACACGACAAACCCAACAACGCCCCCAATGGCTGCTGATACGATCCCGGCGTTCCCCACAAGCATGAACAAAACGGCCAACACTACACCGCCATAGGCGGACAATCTCCAGCTGCGTGCCTTGCAGCCTGCCTCGTCTGTCGCATTCGTCATGATGTGGGTCTCCCTTCCCGTTTATGTGTCTTCTTCGTAAGTCCCGTCTTCTTTGGCCCGCTTTGCGAACTCTGTTTCCTCTCCGGTGGCGAGCAGTTTGGCCTGCGCCACCCAATCATCACGGCTGACACGGCCCTTGAAGCCGACCAGGTTCTGGTCCGCCCAAGCCACTTCAGCCTCTGTCCATGCAGCGATCTGGTCGTAGTGGAAGATGCCGATGTCGTTCAGCACCCCTTCCAGCTTGGGACCAACGCCCTTGATCATCTTCAGATCATCCGCCTTGCCGTCGCGCGCCGCGTCCAGAGTGGCAGGCTTGTCGCCCGCCTCTGCTTCGGCTTCGGGTTCTGCGGCTTTCTTGGGCGCAGGTTTGGCCTTTGGCTTTTCAGTCGCGGGGGCCTTGGCATCCTTGAGCCAGGGTGTCAGCAGCGGCACTTCGGTGCCGTCGATGCGCTTGACCGTGTCGCCAATGTCGGCTGCCAGTTGCACGGACGCGTTATACTGCGTGCGGCCGCTGTCGTATTCCGTCAGGCTGGTCAGACCGCTCAGCGGCTCGGCGCCATAGCGGCCGTTTTGGGGACCAGGTGTGGGCACCTTGCCTGCCGCCAGTTCGTCGATCAGCTGGCCGAACTTCTCGGCTGTCAGATCCTCGTAGTAGTCTTTGCCGATCTGGGCCATCGGCGCGTTGGTGCACGAGCCCAGGCACTCGACCTCTTCCCAGCTGAACTTGCCATCGGCCGAGACCACATGCGGTTTGGCCGCGATCTTTTCCTGGCAAACAGCGATCAGGTCCTCAGCCCCGCAGATCATGCAGGACGTCGTGCCGCAGATCTGGATATGTGCAACAGAACCAACCGGTTGCAGTTGGAACATGAAGTAGAACGAAGCCACCTCAAGCGCACGGATATAGGCCATGTCCAGCATGTCGGCGACAGCTTCGATGGCAGGACGTGTCAGCCAGCCCTCTTGCTCTTGTGCGCGCCACAGCAGTGGGATGATCGCACTGGCCTGGCGGCCTTCGGGGTATTTGGTGATCTGCCCTTCGGCCCAGGCCAGGTTGGCCGGGGTGAAAGCAAAGCTTTCGGGCTGGTCGGGATGCAGACGGCGTAGCATGTTGGTTCGTAGTCCTTCTTGTTCCCGTTAGGCCGCGCAAGGTCCGGTGGTGATACGGATAGAGTTGCCATCATCCACGCGCTGAGCTTTGCCCCGTTTGAGGTAGCCAGTGGTGATTGCAACCGTTTGCTCGCGGGTCAGCCCCGCCTGAAAATCAACGGCGCCATACTGGCGCTCGTCACGCAGCACACAGCCCACAGAGGCAACCGCTCCCAGATAATCCTGGCGCATTTCCTGTGTGATCGTGACCGTGCCGCCGCCGCTTGACGTCGTGGTCTCGCAGCCCGCAAGGACCGCGACCAATCCAAGAGAAGTCAATGCGCCCCGGATCATCGGTCGATCTCCCCAAACACGACGTCCATGGTGCCGATGATGGCAGCCACGTCGGCCAACTGGTGGCCCTTGGCAACATGATCCATCGCTTGCAAGTGCAGGAAGCCCGGCGCGCGCAGCTTGGCGCGGTACGGCTTGTTGGTACCATCGGCCACCAGATAGACGCCGAACTCGCCTTTGGGGGCTTCAACGGCGGCGTAAACCTCACCCGCAGGTACGTGGAACCCTTCGGTGTACAGCTTGAAGTGGTGGATCAGGCTTTCCATCGAGGTTTTCATGTCCGAGCGTTTCGGCGGGGTGATCTTGCCGCGCGCCAGCACATCGCCCGGGCAGTCGCGCAGCTTGGCGATGGCCTGGCGGATGATGTGCAGCGACTGGCGCATCTCTTCCATCCGCACCAGGTAACGGTCATAGCAGTCGCCGTTCTTGCCCACAGGCACCTGGAATTCAAACTCGTTATAGCATTCATAGGGTTGCGCGCGGCGCAAATCCCAAGCCAGGCCCGAACCGCGAACCATCACACCCGAGAAGCCGTACTTCTGGATGTCTTCCTCGGTCACGACGCCAATATCGGCGTTACGCTGCTTGAAGATGCGGTTTTCGGTCAGCAGACCATCTATGTCGTCCAGAACGGCGGGGAATTCGTGGCTCCAGGCCTCGATATCGTCGATCAGATCGTCAGGCAGGTCCTGGTGCACACCACCGGGGCGGAAATAGGCGGCGTGCAGACGGGCACCACAGGCGCGCTCGTAGAACACCATCAGCTTTTCACGCTCTTCAAAGCCCCAAAGCGGCGGGGTCAGCGCGCCCACGTCCATCGCCTGCGTGGTGACGTTCAGCAGGTGGTTCAGGATGCGGCCGATCTCGGAATAGAGCACCCGGATCAACGAGGCACGGCGCGGCACCTCGACCCCGGTCAGCTTTTCGATGGCCAGACACCAGGCATGTTCCTGGTTCATCGGCGCCACGTAATCCAGACGGTCGAAATACGGCAGGTTCTGCAGATAGGTGCGGCTTTCCATCAGCTTTTCGGTGCCACGATGCAGCAATCCGATATGCGGGTCGCAGCGTTCCACGATCTCGCCGTCCAGTTCCAGAACCAGACGCAGCACGCCGTGTGCCGCCGGGTGCTGGGGACCAAAGTTGATGTTGAAGTTGCGGATCTTCTGCTCGCCCGTCAGAGCGTCTTCGAAGCCCTTGCTGCCGTCCATCATCCGTGTCTCTCCTGTCCGGGTTGACCCCGGCGTTTCCTTTACAGTTCGGGGCCTTCGGCCACGCGGAACAGTTTTGTAATCAGGCGCCACTCGCCTTCGACCCGGAAAAAGCCCAGGTAATCCAAATACCGCCGGGGCGGCATGTCGACCCACAGTTTGACGTGCGCCATATCAGGGCCTTCGACGTCGACCGAGATCACCTCGAACGAGGGCGCGTCCTTGTCGGCATCCAATGTGTGGATACCACCCACGAACTTTTCCTTGTTCAGGAAGCGTGGGGTGCCATCGTCCTTGACCCAGGTCATCAGGAACCGGTCATGACACAGCGCATCCAGCGCATCGCCGTCGGCCTTGTTCAGCGCCACGCAGTAGGCCTCGGCCGCAGCGTTCACCTGTTCCAGGGCTGTTGTCATGTCCAACGCCATTCTTACCCTCTCTGCCGCGAACCGCGCGACTTGGCCTTTGCCTTGACCCGAACCCGGGCCTTTTCTGCTTGGGCCGCCTTGGCTGCGGCGCCTGCCAACAGAACGCCCAGGACACCCAAAGCTGCCAGTTCACCAAGAAATGCCATCATCTGCGGTCAAGCTCCTGCAACTTCATCGCCATGACCCAAAGCAGCACCAAAACCCCCAGGGGGACCACACAGGCTGCTGCCCAGTATTTGTTGATGCCGAAGTGGGGCAGCAACTTGAGCATCGGTATGACCGTCGCAATGACAAAGATGATCCAGACGATGGTACCCATCACTTGGTCTCCTGTTTTTCGTCCCCCGGCAAAATGTATTCGGCACCTTCCCAGGGGCTCATGAAGTCGAACTGGCGGTATTCCTGCACCAGGCTGACGGGCTCATAGACCACGCGCTTTTGCGCCTCGTCATAGCGAACCTCGGTATAGCCGGTGGTCGGGAAATCCTTGCGCAGCGGATAGCCGCGAAAGCCATAGTCGGTCAGGATGCGGCGCAGGTCCGGGTGACCGGTGAACAGGATGCCAAACATGTCGAACACCTCGCGCTCGAACCAGTTGGCCGAGGGGTGAACGTCAATGATCGAGGGCACCATGTCATCCTCGCGGATCGACACCCGCAGGCGGATGCGCTGGTTCTGGTACATCGACAACAGGTGATAGACCACGTCGAACCGCTTTGCGCGCTCGGGGTAATCCACGCCGGTGATGTCCACCAGAGTCGAGAACTTGCAGGTCGGGTCGGATTTCAGGAACTCGACCAGCCCAACGATGTTCGAAGGTGCGACGTCAATGTTCAGCTCGTCATGGGTCACATCCCAGGCCAGCACGCAATCGCTGCGCTTGAGCTCGATGTGGGTGCCCAGTTCTTTCAACGCCTCAGTCATCGTACGATCGTCCCCGTTCGGCGGATTTTGCGTTGCAGCTGCATCAAGCCATAAAGCAGCGCTTCGGCCGTTGGCGGACAGCCGGGAACATAGATGTCCACCGGTACGATGCGGTCACAGCCGCGCACCACCGAATAGGAGTAGTGGTAGTACCCGCCCCCATTGGCGCAAGACCCCATCGAGATCACGTAACGCGGCTCGGGCATCTGGTCATAGACCTTGCGTAGCGCCGGGGCCATCTTGTTGGTCAGCGTACCAGCAACAATCATCACGTCCGACTGACGCGGGGAGGCGCGGGGTGCGATGCCAAAGCGTTCCGCATCGTAACGCGGCATCGAGGTGTGCATCATCTCAACCGCGCAGCAGGCCAGACCAAAGGTCATCCAGTGCAGCGAGCCGGTGCGGGCCCAGTTGATGATGTCCTCGGTCGAGGTCAGCAGGAACCCTTTGTCCTGCAGCTCGGCATTCAGGGCCTGGGTGGCGACTTCCTTGTCGACGCCTGCCGTGTTGGCTCCGGTCATCACTCCCATTCCAGGGCCCCCTTCTTCCACTCATAGGCAAAGCCGATGGTCAGAACGCCCAGGAACACCATCATCGACCAGAAACCCACGTCGCTGATGTCCTTGAAGCCGACGGCCCAAGGGAACAGGAATGCGATTTCCAGATCAAAGATGATGAAAAGGATCGAGACGAGGTAGAACCGGACATCAAATTTCATACGCGCGTCGTCGAAGGCGTTGAAACCGCATTCGTAGGCACTTACCTTTTCGGGGTCCGGGTTGCGTACGGCCAGGATGACCGCGGCCAGAATCAGAACGATGCCAAGGCCGACAGCGACGGCCAGAAACACCAGGATCGGGAGGTACTCCCGCAACAGCTCTTCCACGAGTGGCTCCTTTCCTGCGCGCCTCGAATTGGCGCGCCGTCAATTGGCGTGTTGACTGGTCATTCTCTACCCGTGCCACACCAGAGCGTCAACCAAAGGCAGGGCGCGAAACCCTGTCGAATTGCCGCAAAGGGAAAATGGGGGATTTGAGCGTATCGCCTCGATTCACCGTCGGAACGTATCCAACTTGGCCTTTCCGGCAAGGAAGAAGGGAAAAGCGGCAGTCTTTGGACAGATTGCCGCGATCAGAAGGGTTTAGCGAAATCTGCTACCGCAATTGGTGGCATCGCACCTTTGGTCCGGTCACGGCAGCAAAACTTTATGTGATTCCCCCAGCCTGCTCAAAAAGAGTAGGGCCAGATTCACCTTTGCCTCAAACCCAGTTGGGTTTGCGCTTGTCGAAAAACGCTCCGATCCCCTCGGCTGCCTCGTCGGTTTCCCATCGGTCGACAAGGGCCTGGATCGTGGTGTCGATCACGGCATCATCAATGCGCGGACCCAGCTCTCGGGTCAGTTGCTTGGCCGCCGCCACAGCCCCCGGCGCACAGCTGAGATAGGGCGTCACCTCTGCCTCAACCGCCGTTGCCAGTTCCTCGGCCGGCACCGCCTTGGCCAACAGACCCAGCTCAACCGCTTCGACCGCGCCAAAGATGCGACCGGACATGAACACCCGCCGCGCCCGTGCCTCTCCCATGCGCGAGATGACATAAGGCCCGATGGTGGCCGGGATGATTCCCAGACGGGTTTCGGTCAGCCCCATTTTCAGCGTGTCGACCCCGATGGCAATGTCACAGACAGAAGCCATGCCGACCCCGCCGCCAAATGCATTGCCCTGCAACGCGCCGATCAGCGGTTTCGGCAAGGTGTTGAGCGCCTGCAGCATCTCGGCCAGCTTGCGCGCCTCGACAAAGCGGGTTTGAGAATCCGCAGCCATCTGAGCCTGCATCCAGGCCAGATCGCCGCCCGCGCAGAACGACTTGCCTGCCCCCGTCAGCACAACAACCCGCACAGCATCATCCGCTGCCAGCTGTCCTGCTGCTTGGGTCAGCTCGGCCAGCATCTGCGCCGACATCGCATTGTGCTTGTCCACCCGGTTCAGGGTCAGCGTCGCCACGCCGCGCGCGTCGGTCGAAAGGTCGATGGTCTCAAACATGCTCAAGTCTCCTGTTTCGCCGCCTCAAGGGCCCGGCTCAATCTTTCAACGGCGGCCTCGACCGAGGTCTGGCCTGTATCCAATATCACATCCGCATCCGGCATCGGCTCATAGGTGCGGTCTTGGACTGCCTGCCAGTCGGGACCGACCCAGCCCGGCAAATCGACCTGCCGCGTTTCGATCCTGCGACGATGCGCGTCCTGATCCGAGCACGTCAACTCGACCGTGATCAATCGAGCACCCGTATCGTCCGCCACCGCCCGCCATGCTGCACGTGTCAGCGTGATGGGGTTCACACAGTCCGCGATCACGTCGACCCCTTGGCGCAAGGCCCCTTTGGCCACGGCCTGCGCCGCGGCATATCCCCCATCAGCCAGATCATCCGTCACCATGTGAGAGGCCTTCATCGCCACCTCGATCTGATCAATCCACAGCCACAGCGCACCGGTGTTTTCAGCCACCTCTTTGGCAATCGTGGATTTGCCCACGCCGGGCAAACCGGTGAACGACATCAGGACGGGCATTCACCCTGTCCGCATCATGCGTGCCATCTGCGCCGCCTCATCCAGAACCGCCATGTCCAATCCGGTTTCATAGCCCTGATCGGTAAGATGTGTCACAACGGCCTCGGTCGCCACATTGCCCGCAGCGCCCGGCGCGTAGGGGCAGCCGCCCAATCCACCAACAGCCGCATCAAAGACGCGCACTCCCAACTCCAACGAAGCGTCGATGTTGATCAGCGCCCGACCAGCCGTGTCATGATAATGCCCGGCCAGCTTTTCGGCAGGCACCCGATCCAGAACCGCCCCCAGCATCGCTGTGATGCTCTCGGGCGTGCCCTGCCCGATGGTATCCCCCAGCGAGACCTCATAGCAGCCCAGATCCAGCAGCCGCCCGGCCACCTCGGCCACCTGCCCCGGTGGGGTTGGCCCGTCAAAGGGACAGTCGGTCACGCATGAAACATAGCCCCGCACCGGCAGGCCGATCTCGCGCGCGGCTTCCAGGATCGGCACAAACCGCTCGATGCTCTCGGCGATGGTGGCGTTGATGTTGGCCTTGGAGAACCCTTCAGACGCGCTCGCAAAGACCGCGATCTCGTCCGCTTTGGCCGCCACCGCATCCTGATACCCTCGCATATTGGGCGTCAAAGCGGCGTAGCTCACGCCCTCCGCGCGGGTGATGCCTGCCAAAACCTCGCCTGAACCCGCCATCTGCGGCACCCATTTGGGCGAAACAAAACTGGCTACCTCAATCCGGCGAAAGCCTGCGCGGCTGAGACAATCAACCAGCGCGATCTTCTCGGACACGGGTATCTCACGCTTTTCGTTCTGCAGCCCATCCCGCGGCCCCATCTCGAAGATCTCGACCCGATCACCCATGGCGCTTGCCCCCTGCTTCTTCTCGTTCCAAATACGGAAATCCCACCGCCCACAACGGGCGATGGGGTTGGCTTATTCCTCTTCGAGCCGCACCAGAGCAGCCCCGGCTTCAACCTGCGCACCGGCCTCGGCCAGAACCTCGGCAACAACGCCATCGCGCGCGGCCAGCAGCGAATGCTCCATCTTCATCGCCTCGAGAATGGCCAAACGGTCGCCTTCGCTTACGGCCTGCCCCGCTTCGGCAAAGACCGCCTTGACCAGACCCGGCATCGGCGCCTCGATCACATTGCCGTCGCCGCCTGCAGCCGCATCACGGTCCAGCGGGTCGGTCACGACAAATCGATAGCCATTGCCCCAGAACACCGTGACCTCATCGCCGACATGCGACACACGCGCCTGCACCTTGGTGGCATCCACCCACCAGGTGCCATCGCGACGGCTGACGTTATGGGTGACATCCGGCAGCGCCACAGTGAAACTTTCAGGTCCCTCGGCCAAAACCCGGGCCTCGAATGTCTCGTCATGATGGGTCAGCGTCACGTCCCAGCCAAGCGGTCCCCAGAGGGTGAAGCCACCCTCGTCGCCCGCCCCGTCGTTCAACCCCAAAGCCGCCAGTGCTGCTATCGAACGCGCCTTGGTGCAGGCCACCGGCGCAGGCGTCAACGTCTCCAGCTCGCGGTCGATCAGACCGGTGTCCATGTTGCCAGCCACAAAATCAGGCTGCGCCGACAGCACACTCAGGAACGAGACATTGGTCACCGTCCCGCCCACATCGGTCCACCGCAAGGCACGCTCCAGCTTGCGCAGGGCAGCACCGCGCGTGGGGCCATAAACCGTCACCTTGGCGATCATCGGATCATACCAGGGGCTGATCGTATCGCCCGCACGCACGCCGCTGTCGATGCGCGCATCTTCGGGGAACTCCAGATGGGTCAGCGTACCAGTGGCAGGCAAGAAGCCTTTGGGCACGTCCTCGGCATAGATCCGCGCCTCAAACGCGTGCCCGTCGAAGCTCAGATCTTCCTGCCGCGCAGGCAGCGCTTCGCCCGAGGCCACGCGCAGCTGCCATTCGACCAGATCCACACCAGTGATTTCCTCGGTGACGGGATGTTCCACCTGCAGGCGCGTGTTCATTTCCATGAACCAGAACCGATCAGGACGCAGCCCTTCGGACCCGTCGACGATGAATTCCACCGTGCCTGCACCGGAATAGCCGATCGCCTCGGCCGCACGCACGCCCGCCTGCCCCATCGCTTCGCGCATCTCCGCGGTCATACCGGGGGCCGGAGCCTCTTCGATCACCTTCTGATGGCGCCGCTGCAACGAGCAGTCGCGTTCAAACAGATGCACCGCGTGGGTGCCATCGCCAAACACCTGCACCTCGATATGGCGCGGCTTTTGTACGAACTTCTCGATCAGCACGTCCGGGTTGCCAAAGGCCGTGGTTGCCTCTCCCTGGGCACTCTCAAGTGCGGCAGCAAAATCAGCGGGGTCTTCGACCAGGCGCATCCCCTTGCCACCGCCCCCAGCAACGGCCTTGATCAGAACCGGATAGCCGATTTGCGCAGCCTGCTCTGCAAGGAACGCAGGCTCCTGATTGGCACCATGATAGCCCGGTACAACCGGAACACCCGCCTCTTCCATCAATGCCTTGGCCGCGTCTTTCAGACCCATGGCCCGGATCGCCTTGGCAGAGGGACCGATGAAGGTCAGCCCTGCCGCCTCAACCGCATCCACAAAGTCGGGATTCTCGGACAGAAAACCGTACCCCGGATGGATCGCCTGCGCGCCCGTGTCCAAAGCGGCCTGAATGATCACGTCGCCCCTGAGGTAGCTGTCCGCTGGAGCAGGTCCGCCGATGTGCACTGCCCGGTCGGCTTTCTCGACATGTTTCGCACCTGCATCCGCATCGGAGTAAACAGCCACGGTCTTGACGCCCATGGAGCGGGCTGTGTCCATCACACGGCATGCGATTTCGCCACGATTTGCGATCAGAATTGTATCAAACATGTCTCTTACCCCTTGGCTGCCAAATCTTCGACCAGACGAAACCGCTCGCAGACCAGTTCCATAGCCGGATCAAACCCGCCATTGCGTTCAAAGTACCGGCGATGCCCGTCGCGCCACCCATCCAATGTGTCATTTTCGCCCTCAGCCAGAGCAAAGCTCTCGGTCACATCGCAAAACCTGTGAATGGACACCTCGAGTGTTTCGATGACCAAAGCAGGACTGTCAGCCCAGTCCAAAGCAATGTCACGGCGACCCGGTTTCGGCATGTCCGCGCTTCCCTCCGGATAATCTCGGAGCGCACCACAGGTTGCGGTCTTTACACCAGCCCGAACCAGGGCCAGCAATTCGTCGCACAGGGCCTGATTGTCGCCAAACTTGAAGGTTTGTGCCCCCGGATAGCGCGCTTTTACCTGTTCCAATTCCGCGCTCATCTTACATCCGGAACACGCCGAAACGTGTCTCCTCGATCGGGGCGTTCAATGCGGCACTGAGAGAAAGCGCCAGCACATCACGCGATTTGCGCGGGTCGATGATGCCGTCATCCCAAAGCCGTGCCGAGGCATAGAGCGGGTGGCTTTGTTCTTCGAACATCTCAATCGTGGGGCGCTTGAACTCGGCCTCTTCCTCAGCCGACCATGAGCCGCCCTGCCGCTCGATTGCGTCGCGTTTGACGGTGGCCAGCACGCCTGCGGCCTGTTCGCCGCCCATGACCGAGATGCGGCTGTTGGGCCAAGTCCACAGAAACCGCGGCTGATACGCACGACCCGCCATGCCGTAGTTGCCCGCCCCAAACGAGCCCCCCACCAACATGGTGATCTTGGGCACGTTGGTCGAGGCCACGGCGGTCACCATTTTGGCCCCGTGCCGCGCAATGCCTTCGTTTTCGTATTTTCGGCCCACCATGAAGCCAGTAATGTTCTGCAGGAAGACCAGCGGGATCTTACGCTGCGAGCACAGCTCGACGAAATGCGCGCCTTTCTGCGCGGCCTCGGAAAACAGCACACCATTGTTGGCGATGATGCCGATGGGACAGCCCTTGAGATTCGCGAACCCGGTCACCAGTGTCTCGCCAAAGCGGGGTTTGAATTCGTCAAAGCGCGAGCCATCGACCAGCCGTGCGATCACCTCGCGGATGTCATAAGGCGTGCGCAGATCGCCCGGCACCACGCCCAGGATCTCTTCGGGATCATAGGCGGGCTCTTCGGGAGTGGCCCAATTCACCGTCAGCGGCTTGGTGATATTCAGCGACTGCACCGCGCGCCGCGCCAGTGCCAAAGCGTGCGCGTCATCCTCAGCCAGGTAATCCGCCACGCCCGACAGGCGCGTGTGGACATCGCCACCACCGAGGTCCTCCGCACTCACCACCTCGCCCGTTGCGGCCTTCACCAACGGCGGACCAGCCAGGAAGATGGTGCCCTGTTCCTTGACGATGATGGTGACGTCGGACATGGCAGGCACGTAAGCACCGCCAGCCGTGCACGACCCCATGACCACCGCAATCTGCGGGATGCCCTTGGACGACATCCGCGCCTGATTATAGAAGATGCGGCCAAAGTGATCGCGATCCGGGAACACCTCATCCTGTTGCGGCAGGTTGGCACCACCACTGTCGACCAGATAGATGCAGGGCAGATGGTTTTCCTCGGCAATCTCCTGCGCGCGCAGGTGTTTCTTGACCGTCATCGGAAAGTACGTGCCGCCCTTCACGGTGGCATCGTTGCAGACCACCATGACCTCTTGCCCGTGCACCCGCCCGATGCCCGCAACAACCCCCGCCGCCGGAGCCGCGTTGTCGTACATGTTGTGGGCCGCTGTCGCGCCAACCTCAAGAAACGGAGAGCCCGGATCAAGCAGGTTCGCCACCCGCCGACGCGGCAACATCTTGCCCCGGCTTTCATGGCGGGCACGGGATTTCTCACCGCCGCCAAGGCGCGCAGCCTCGGCCGCCTCGCTGATCTGCGAGAGCGCATCCAGATGCGCCGCGCGGTTCTGTTTGAAGCCGTCCGAGGAGGGCATGGCTTTGGAGTTGAGCTTCATATCGTGTCCATCCGTTATTGACTGACGGCTTTCGCCGAACGCTGGAGTACTCTGAGGGCATGCCACCCCGCCAATGCGCTTGAGTAGTCGCACAGCGATTGCTTTGGAATGCCATTGATTTGAACGGTTTCGCAGTCGGGCGTCGACAAGCTCAAGGTGGACAACATGCCATCACTTGCCATTTCCTCAAGCTTGGGCGGAGTGTCGCGCCCCTTTCGCAGATCTGCTGGTAACCTCATCCATTTTGCAGAGATTTCATTCTGCATCCACTTCGTAACTTCGAGCAGGCAATGATCCGCAGGTGTCCCCGCCGCCGCCAGTTCACACATTTTCCGCCCGTGTGAAACGCACTGCGCATCCATCGGCACTGCAAGTGGAACATTGGGAACAAAATCCACACAGGAGGACAAAAAAGCACCCGTGTCGAAATGTTCCTCTGCGCTCGCCTGTATTGATCCAATCAAGCACGTGATGAAGGCAACAGCAGCAGGCAAGAACTTAGATCTTATTATCATAGTTCTATCTCCCCCGCAGCCCGCGCCTTCAACTCTTTCCGAATGACCTTCCCTGTCACCGTCATCGGCAGAGCGTCCAGAAAAGCGATTTCACGCGGGTAGGAATACTGCGCAAGCCGGTCCTTGACCCAGGCCTGAAGATCCTCGGCGATGACCTCAGCCCCCTCTTTGCGCACCACATAAGCCTTGACGATCTCGGTGCGCAGCGGGTCGGGTTTGCCGACCACGCCCACGGTGGCCACACCCGGATGGGTCAACAAGCAATCCTCGATCTCGGCCGGGCCAATGCGATAGCCAGCCGAGGTGATCACATCGTCATCGCGGCCGACAAAGCGCAGATAGTCGCCCTCCCAAACCCCGCGATCGCCGGTGATCAGCCACTCACCCCGGAACTTCTCGGCCGTTTCCTGGGGTCGTTTCCAGTACTCCAGCAGCATCGAGGCTGAGCCGCGCAGGACCGCCACATCGCCCTCTTCGTGCGTGGGCTTGCCGTCTTCGTCAATCACCGCAACCTCATGCCCTAGCACGGGCTTGCCGATGCAGCCAGGCGCGACGGGGAAATCCACACCACAGGAGGACACCACCATGTTGCATTCGGTCTGGCCGTAGAATTCGTTGATCGTCAGCCCAAAGGAGCGTTCGCCCCAAGCGAGCATCTCCGCGCCCAGGGGCTCTCCACCAGAGGCAACAGAGCGCAGACCGTCGAGCTCCTGCCCCGCCGCTTTCAACATGCGAAGGGCAGTGGGGGGAAAGAAGACGTTGCGCACATCGCCGCGCGCCACGATGTCGGCGCAGGCCTCGGGCGTGAATTTGTCCAGCCGCGCCGCGACAACCGGAATGCCAAGCGCCAACCCCGGCATCAGCACGTCGAACAGCCCCCCGATCCAGGCCCAATCGGCCGGCGTCCACAGGCAGTCGCCCGGGCGCAAATGGTTATGGCTGATTGAGACCCCCGGCAGATGGCCGGTCAGAACCCGGTGTCCGTGCAACGCGCCTTTGGGCGTGCCAGTGGTGCCGCTGGTATAGATCAACACGGCCGGATCTTCGGGGCCGGTGTCGACAAAATCAACGGGTCCGCCGTCCTGCCCGATCTCGGCCACCATCAGCGGCATCGCAAGATCACCCAGCAAGTCGGCCCCTTCGGCATCCGTCAGCACCTGTTTGACGCCCGCATCCCCGACGCGCGAGGCCAGTGCGTCCGTCTTGAACAGTTTGAACAGCGGTACCGAGATGGCGCCAATCTTCCAGATCGCCAAATGCGCCGCCGCACACCAGGGTGATTGGCTGAGCAGCACACCAACCCGATCGCCAGGCCGCACCTGTGCCATCAGGGCACGCGCCAGACCATCGACCATATCCGCCAATTCGCCAAAGCTCACATCGCGGCGATCCGTGCCGGTCAGGTCGATGATGGCCACTTGATCTGCGTCCTGCGACAAGCATTGGCGTGCCATGTTCAGACGGTCGGGGATGTCCCAGCTGCCCGCCTGGGTCAAACCGGGAATGCGCTCAGCGAAAGTCATGACAAGGCCCCTCCGGAAACGCTTGAAATCACAACGTCAAGTTGGCGTTTTTTGATGTAAATCAAATCACTTGCCGGATGAACTGAATGCAAAACTTGATCCAGATCAGAGCACCCGTTCCGCCGCTGTTTCAAAACCGGGATGTCTCGCAAAGACTCACAATAGAAAGAGTAGGCATTCTGATGAAATCCCTGACAGCTGCCGCAGTCTGTGCTGCCGCGCTTGCCACCGTATCCGCCCCGGCTCTGGCCCAATCCCAAGGCGACTGGACCGTCGGTATCGGTGTTGCCAACGTCAATCCCAAATCCTCGAACGGCACGCTGGCGGGCGCCGCGGCCTCGATCGGGGATGACACCCGCCCGACCCTGACATTCGAATATTTCGTGCGCGACAACATCGGGATCGAGCTGTTGCTCGCCACCCCGTTCGAACATGATGTCTCGCTGGCAGGGGCTGGCAAAATCGGCTCGGTCAAACACCTGCCGCCCACCCTGTCGGTCAACTATCACTTTCCGACCAAATCGGCGATCAAGCCCTTTGTCGGCATCGGTGTGAACTACACCACCTTCTTCGAGGAAACCTCGCCGCTCGGCAACCTGAACCTCGACGACAGCTTTGGCGTCGCGCTGAACGCCGGTGCCGATTACCAGATCTCCGACAACGGCGCGCTGCGACTGAACGTGCGCTGGATGCAGATCCGCTCGGATGCCAGCCTGAACGGCGCGAACATCGGCGAAGCAAAGATCGACCCTGTTGTGGTTGGCTTGGCTTACGTGCACCGGTTCTGATCCTTCCCTCCCACGCGGGACGTCCTCACTCAGGTCGTCACGCGACACCCCCATGCGGCCCGAACCGCATGGGGGCTTTTCGTCTCAGAGCATCGAGCTCATCAGCTCGCGCCCAACCAGCATCCGGCGAATTTCCGACGTACCGGCCCCGATCTCCATCAGCTTGGCGTCACGGAAAATGCGCCCCACGGGATTGTCGGACAGATAGCCGGCACCGCCAAAGGCCTGAACCGCCTGATGCGCCTGCACCATCGCCTGTTCAGATGCATAGAGGCAGCAGGCCGCTGCATCCTGACGTGTGACATCACCACGGTCGCAAGCCTTGGCGACCTCGTACACATAAGCGCGCGACGAATTCATTGCGGTGTACATGTCCGCGATCTTGCCCTGCATCAGCTGGAAATTCCCGATGGGTTGCCCGAACTGCTTGCGCTCAGCCATATAGGGCATGACCTCATCCATACAGGCGGCCATGATGCCCAGTCCGATACCTGCCAGAACCACGCGCTCATAATCGAGACCGGACATCAGGACGGCAACGCCCTTGCCCTCTTCGCCCAGAACGTTTTCGAACGGCACTTCGACGTCTTCAAAGATCAACTCGGCGGTGTTTGACCCACGCATGCCCAGCTTGTCGAAATGCGGCGAGGTCGAGAAGCCCTTGAACTCTTTTTCGATCAGGAACGCAGTGATCCCCTTGGAGCCCCCTTCGGGGTCGGTTTTGGCATAAACCACCAGCGTGTCAGCGTCAGGACCGTTGGTGATCCAGTATTTGTTGCCGTTCAGACGGTAGTAGCCATTGCGCTTCTCCGCGCGCAGCTTCATCGACACCACGTCCGACCCGGCGCTCGGTTCGGACATCGCAAGCGCGCCCACATGCTCACCAGAAACCAGGCGCGTCAGGTATTTTTCCTTTTGCTCCTGGGTGCCATTCAGCTTGATCTGGTTCACGCAAAGGTTCGAGTGCGCGCCATACGACAACGAGACCGATGCACTGGCGCGTGCGATCTCTTCGACCACGATGGTATGCGCCAAATAGGACATGCCCGCGCCGCCGAACTCTTCGGGGACGGTTACACCGAGCAGCCCCAGATCGCCCATTTCCTTCCACAGCTCGGCTGGAAACTCGTTTGTCTGGTCGATCTCGGCAGCCATCGGCTTGACCCGTTCCTGAGCCCAACGGTGGACCATCTCACGCAGGGCATCCACGTCCTCGCCATGATCGAACTTCATTGTTGCGGTAAACATCGCCTCTCCCATCGAGTCTAAGATCAACCGTTTATGAACAAGTGTTCAATAAAGGGATAGCAGCGATTCCGATATGCGTCAACGATTGCGTATTGCGCCGCGACGTCGCGGCCCGAGATGACAAAAGAAAACCGCCCCACCGGCTGCGGCGGGACGGCAAACAAACAATCGAGCGTGCGCGCAAGCGCACTCAATTTGGTTAGGGTTGCGACTGGTGAACCGCGCTCACTTCGGCTCTGATGATGCGCGCAATCACCGCGCAATCATCCAGGCTGAACGTCAACGGCACCCGCATATCGACGATGCCGGTCAGCACCCGATCACTTGCGGGCATCCGCTCGCTTTGCGCATAGCGCCAGCTGTCATAGCGCGACGTGAAACCCGCAGGCTCGTCCGCTCCAAACCACTTGAGTTCCACCCCTCGTGCCGCGCAGCGGGCAATCACCTCCTGCACAGCCTTCGGCGTCCAATCCAGAAGCAGAAACTGGATCGACGACCCGACATAGCTTTCTTCCGCAGGCCGTTCGATCACTGTCAGCCCGGGGATGTCGCGCAGCCCCGCCTCCAGCGCCTGATACCGTTCATTCCAACGCGCAACCTGGCGGTCCAGATCTTTCAACTGCGGACGCAGGATCGAAGCTCGAAGGTTGTCCATCCGGCCCGAAACATTGGGCGTATGATACTTGATGCGCTCAAACACCTCAGGCCCCGGCGCCGCCAAATGCCGCTCGTAGAGCATGTAGGACCCCGACAGCATCACCGCTTTGGCGGCCAGCTCTTCGTCGTCGGTGATCAGCAGACCACCCTCGCCCGAGTTCACATGCTTGTAGGTCTGGCAAGAGTAGCAGCCAAAGGCCCCCTGCCGCCCCGAAGGCACCCCGCGCCAGGCGGCACCCATGGTATGGGCGCAGTCCTCGATCACCGTCACGCCTGCGGCATCACAGATCTCCATCAACCGGTCCATGTCGCACAGATGTCCGCGCATATGGCTGAGCAGCAGAACCTTGGCCTGATCCGCCTTTGCTGCCAGGTCGTCCAGATCAATCGTCAATTCTTCGGTCACGCCGACAAACACGGGCCGTGCATTGACCGAGGCAATTGCGCCGGGCACCGGCGCCAGCGTGAACGCATTGGTCAGCACCGCATCCCCGGGCTTAACCCCAACCGCGCGCATCGCCGTTGCCATGGCGTAACCGCCCGAGGCCACGGCCAGGCAGTACTTTGCGCCGGTTTGTGCCGCAAATTCCTGCTCCAACAGAGCGGTTTCACCCAACTCTCCCTCGGTCACATTATAGCGGTGCAAACGCCCGTGCCGCAAAACGGCCAAAGCGGCCTCGATGGCCTCCTCCGGGATGGGTTCCTGCTGCGTAAAGCTGCCTGTAAATCTCTCAGTCATGCGAGGTTTGTCCGTTTGCTGTCGCGGGCCGTCAAGCGCCCAAAGGTCAATTCACATTTCCCAAAGCCGCGTTTTTGGTCTTTGCACTCAGAACGCGCTCCACCAGATCCGGCAGATCTGCGTAATCCTCCAACAGCGCTTCGGGCTCCAACGCGGCCATATCAGCGCCTGACGGGCCAAAAGTCACCAGAATCGACGGGACACCCGCCGCGCGCGAGGTGTTGCGGTCCGTGTCGGAATCGCCGATCAGAACGCAGTGATCCGGATGCCCGCCCGCCTGCCGCGCGGCTTCGCGCAGGGGTTCGGGGTCAGGTTTGCGCACGGGCAAGGTGTCCGCCCCAATGAGCGAGGCAAATGCATCCCGCACGCCCAACCGCTGCATCAACAGCTCGGCCAGGCCCTCGGGCTTGTTCGTGCAGATGCCGACACCATACCCCAACGTCTTGAGCTGCTCGACCGCGTCCATCGCGCCCGGGTAAAGAAACGTATGGGTGTCGATGGCATCGGCATAGGCCTCGAGCAGGACCGGATAATAGCGGTCCACTGTCGCCTGTTCGAACGCGCCCAGGCGTTCCAGCCCGCGGGTCAACATCATCCGGCCTCCACGCAGGGCGATCCCGGCATCTTGACCGGGGATCAGAACATCCCCGTGCCCCATATCGCGAAAGCAATGGTTCGCAGCTGCAAGCAGATCGCCTGACGTATCCGCCAGAGTTCCGTCCAGATCAAAGATTACCGTCTGCATCCTGCCCCCATTTGCCCTGCGCGCCCTGCGGCCATCCGCGACGCGCAATCTCCTTAACTCGCGCATAATCTGCGGCAGCGTGAAATTAAAGTGAATTCGCGCCCAAACACCAGCTTATGAGCGTCAAAAGGCTTGCACAGACGCGCAGGCGCCGCGCTAGGATGACCCTATATGCGCGCAGGAAACAACAACCCGACGGAGAGGCCATGGCCAAGCAGTTTGACCGTATCGAAGACCAGCACCGCAGCTTTATCGAAGAACAGCACATGTTCTTTACCGGGTCTGCGGGGCCTGAGGGGCGGGTGAATATCTCGCCCAAGGGGATGGATTCGCTGCGGGTGATGGGGCCAAACCGCATCTTGTGGATGAACCTGACCGGCAGCGGCAATGAAACGGCCGGGCATTTGCGTGAAAACCCGCGCATGACGATGATGTGGTGTTCCTTCACCACCAGACCGATGATCCTGCGTACCTTTGGCACGGCGCGTGCCATCCATGTGAATGACCCCGATTGGGAGGAACTGGCGCAGCATTTTCCGGCGCACCGCAGTGCCCGCCAGATCTTTGATCTGGACATCGACCTGGTTCAAACCTCATGCGGGTATGCCGTGCCGTTCATGGAATTCCAGTCAGATCGCGACACAATGCAAAAATGGGTCGACGGCAAGACCGACGAGGAACTGCGTGCCTATTGGCAGAACAGAAACACCGAAACCATCGACGGAAAACCCACAGGCGTCCCCGTCTGATCAATCCCGAACATAAAGCACATCACCGTGGCGCGGCACTTGCACGTAACGGTGGGACGCCAGCCTGAATCCCATGGCGGTCATATGCGCGTCAATGTCCTTGAACTCTGTACCGCCCTCGTACATCGGCACGCGAGACACTTCGCATTTGCATTGCGAGAACTGCTTGATCCCGTCCCCCAACCCCTGGAGAACCGGCAGCTCGTGCCCCTGAACGTCGACCACAAGCATGGGCCGCGCTGCGGCCGAGACATCCACATCATGACGGGCCAGAATCTCTGGCAACGAGCGGGTCGTCATGGCGATCACTTCACCGGTTTCGTGGCTGTGGGGAAAACGCTCGCGGTAGGTGCCCGTCGACCCATGAACCGATGATGAGCTGCCATCCCCATTGAAACGGTTGAAAGACAGCTCTTCGCCATCACTGGCGGACACAAGCGCGTTCTCTGCCACATGGCGCGTGGATTTCGGCCTCTCTGCCAAGACTTCGGTCAGCTTCGAAAAGGTGTCGGGATCCGCCTCGACCCACAGGACTGTCCGGGCGCCACACCGTTCATAAAACTCTGCATCCTCGGCCCAATGGGCACCCACGTGGACGATCAGGTCAATCGGCGCGCGCCGCTCCATCAGCAATTCATACTTCGAGGCACGAAAGTATTTTCTCCACCCCTGCGGCACCAGTTTCTTGGCTGATCGCTCTACCCCCTTGAGAAATCGCATTCCGTTCCCTTTGTATCGTCCGGCTCTGGATGCATAACAGCCCTCTTGATCCTGGAAAAGTGGTCCATATGCTGCAGCACAAAAATTAGGATCTGACCATGCTTGCTGCTTATCTGGATGAAATCAAATCGCATGCCGATGCCGCACGCGCGCCCGGCATGGCGTCCTATCACAAGATCGAGCGCGAGTATCTGGGAGTGGCAAACCCGATTTTGAACGATCTGACAAAGACTTGGCGCCAAAAGCTGACCGTTGAGGAACGTGTTCAGCTGGCGACTGAGCTGTGGCAGACCAATATTTATGAGGCGCGGCTTGCCGCCTCGAAGCTGCTGACCCAGGCACGCATTCGTCCTGATGAAGCCGTCTGGGAGTTGCTGCAAAGTTGGCTGCCGGATTTTGACAGCTGGGCGATTGCCGATCACGCCTGCATGGCGGCGCAGAAACGGCTGACCGCCGATCCCGAGCGCCTGGATCAGGTCGAGATCTGGACCCAATCAGATCACATGTGGACCCGGCGTGCGGCCCTCGTCGCAACCCTGCCCTGGACCAAGCAGAACCACCCCAAACCCGACGACCTGCTCCGCCGCGACCGTATTCTGGGATGGGCGGCAAGCTATGTTCCGGATCGCGATTGGTTCATCCAAAAGGCCATCGCCTGGTGGCTGCGCGAGCTGTCCAAACACGACGCCGAGCGCACCCGCGCGTTCCTGGCCACTCACGGCGATGACATGAAACCCTTCGCCCGCAAAGAGGCGGGCCGGTTCTTGAAAGCTCAGCTGGAGTAAACGTCCAGTTCGACCAGCTGCTCCAGAGGAGCAAGCAGTTCACGCATCGCCTCAAGCGAAAGATGGCTGCCCGCGCCCGGATCACCGGGAATCGGGATCAGGGTCACAGTCGCGGATGCACCTGTTTTGCGCACAACAACACGACCCGTTCGTTCGATCCGGACCAGTGGCGTTTCCATCCAGATCCCGCCCTTGGTCGGATCCCCCAAACCAGCGACGGTCTGTTTGGCGCCTACCCAGGTTTCCAATTGCTGCGCCTCAGAGGTCTGGGTGGGCTCAGGTGCTTCTGTCTCAACGGCCTCAGACGCTTCAACTACAGCCCCTTCTTCCGCAACAGTTTCAACAGGTTCCGGGTCAGAACTGAACCATCCCCCGACCCGATCCGTGGTGGAACGCACCTGGTCGCATCCCGCGACCGCGACAACGGCAATCAACAACGCATATTTCATGCCCTGACCCTAGTCGCGCACCACGTCGCGCACCACCCCAATTCTCACATTGCCCTTGCCGGGGTGTGGGCCACGCTTTACCTATGCTCACATGACCGCACCGCTGATCGATCCATTCGCCCGCGCCATCACCTATCTGCGTGTTTCCGTTACGGACCGCTGCGATTTCCGCTGTGTGTATTGCATGTCGGAAAACATGACCTTTCTGCCCAAGAAAGAGCTGCTGACGCTCGAAGAGCTTGACCGCATGTGCTCGACCTTTGTGGGCATGGGCGTTGAAAAGCTGCGCATCACCGGTGGTGAACCGCTTGTGCGGCGTGACATCATGACGTTTTTCCAGTCGATGTCTCGGCATCTGGACAGCGGCGCGCTCAAGGAGCTGACGCTGACCACCAACGGTTCGCAATTGGAACGCTTTGCCGATCAGCTCTATGCCGCTGGCGTGCGGCGCGTGAACATCTCGCTCGATACGCTGGATGAGAAGAAATTTGCCGATGTCACCCGCTGGGGCCGCCTGCCCCAGGTGCTGCGCGGCATCGATGCGGCGCAAAAGGCTGGCTTGCGGGTCAAGATCAACGCCGTGGCGCTCAAAGGGTTCAACGAACCCGAACTGCCCGCGATCACCGAATGGTGCGCCGAACGCGACATGGACCTGACCTGGATCGAGGTCATGCCCATGGGCGATCTGGGCAACGAGGACCGGCTGGACCAGTACTGGTCACTCAAGGATGTGCGCGCGGAATATGCGCAGCACTATACCGTGACCGATCTGGCCGAACGCACCGGCGGTCCGGCGCGCTATGTGCGGCTGGAAGAGACCGGCCAGAAAATCGGCTTTATCACACCGCTCAGCCACAACTTCTGTGAAAGCTGCAACCGTGTGCGCCTGACCTGCACCGGCGAGCTTTATATGTGCCTGGGCCAAGAAGACATGGCCGACCTGCGCGCGCCTCTGCGGGCGCATCCCGATGACCCATCAGCGCTTGAGGCCGCGATCCGCGACGCCATCTCGCACAAGCCCAAGGGTCACGACTTCGACTATTCCCGCCAACGTGCCGACGGCCAGATGAGCCGTCACATGAGCCACACAGGCGGCTGATGTCTGCCCCATCCGGGAAACCGACGCTGCTCTATCATCTGTATCGGGGTGTGACAGCGGCGATTGCTCCATTTGCCTGGGCCACTGTCGCGCGCAAACTCCGCAAGGCCGAAGTGCCAACCGAGCGCCAACAGGAACGCTTGGGCGTGGCCAGCCGGCCGCGCCCACCCGGACAATTGGTGTGGTTTCACGGCGCAAGCGTTGGGGAAAGCCTGTCGGTCCTAACCCTGATCACCCGCATGGGCGAGCGCTTGCCCGGGACCGAGTTTCTGATCACCTCAGGCACGCCCACCTCGGCCGAACTGATCGCCAAACGCCTGCCGCCGCGCACGCGCCACCAGTTTGCACCGCTGGATGTGCATGGTCCTGTCGGACGGTTCTACAACCATTGGCGGCCCGAGGCCGGGATCTTTGTCGAAAGCGAGATTTGGCCTCAAATGCTGGTCAAGGGACGCGAACGTGGCACCCGTTTGGCCCTGCTCAACGCGCGGCTGTCGCAAAAGTCCGTCGAAGGCTGGAAAAAGCGACCCAAGACCGCGCGCTTTCTGCTGGATCAATTCCGCCTGCTGCTGACACAGAACGAGCAAACGGCGCAGAACCTGCTGAACATGGGCGCGGATCCGGCCCGCGTGAAGCCGGGCACCAACCTCAAGGCGACTTCGGCGCCGCTGCCGGTGGACGAACTGGCCCTGGCGCGTATCCGGGGTGAGATTGGTGACCGCCCGGTCTGGATTGCCAGTTCGACCCACGCGGGCGAAGAGGAAACGGTGCTGGCCGCCCACAAGGAGCTGCTCAAGCGCGATCCCGACCTTCTGCTGTTGCTCATCCCGCGCCACCCGGATCGCGGGGAAGAGGTCAAGCGCCTGGTGGGGCAAGCGGGGCTGACATGTGCACAACGCTCGGCCGGGCAATCACTGGCCCCTGACACGCAAGTCTATATGGCAGATACTCTGGGCGAGACCGGCACGTGGTATGCGCTCTGCCCGCTGGTGTTCATGGGCGGCTCGCTGTTGGAAATCGGCGGCCACAATCCGTTTGAACCGGCGCAGGCCGGAGCTGCCGTCATCACCGGGCCGGGGTATTACAATTTCCGCGAAACTTTTGAACCGCTGATCGCCCAAGGCGGCGCGGTGGAAGTCACGGACGCCGCCAGCCTTGCAGAAGCCGTCTCACATTGGCTTACCGACCCGCAGGCACTGGAAGCGGCTTGTGCTGCCGCCCGCACCTGCGTTCAGGATCAAGCCAATGCCCTGGATGATGTTGTGGAAACGCTGATAAACGCGTTGGAGCTGGAATGACGCCCGAGCTTTTTGTCACCAACTTCAACAAGAACTTCACCGGCGTCTCGGCCACGGCGGCCAATGTCATCCGCCAGCAAATAAAGCACCACGATCTGCGACTGGTGGGCCACCCCTTGCCCGGTTGCCCGGCCCCGATCACCGTCAGCGACGCCAAGCGCCTGAGCCGCAAGGCACCTGCCGGGCGCCCGTTTGCGATCTGGCACGTCCGCCGCAACCCGGAAATGCGCGTGGCGATCTGGGCGCGCGATGTGCTGCAACTGCCCATTCGCATTGTCTTTACCTCGGCCGCGCAACGGCTGCATTCGGCCTATCCCCGCTGGCTGATCAGCCGTATGGACGCGGTGGTGGCCACGACCGAGCGCGCGGCAGAATTTGTCCCTCACGTCCGCGCCGTGGTGCCCCATGGCGTTGACACCGACCTCTTCACGCCTGCAACTGACCGCGCCGCCGCTTGGGCGGCGACGGGACACGGCGGCACGATGGGCATCGCCACCATCGGTCGGATCCGGCCGGAAAAGGGCACCGATCTATTTGTTGAGGCGATGCTGCACCTACTGCCCGACTTACCAGGAGCCACAGCCCTGGTCATCGGGCGCGCGGGCGGCAAACATGATGCGTTTCAGCAAAAGCTCCAAGACCAGATCGCCGCCGCGGGGCTGAGCGACCGCATCCTCTTTCCCGGCGAGGTTCCAGCCGCCGAATTGCCCGCCCTGATGCGCGGCCTGTCGCTGGTGATGCAACTGCCCCGCTACGAGGGGTACGGCATGACCCCGCTCGAAGGGATGGCCAGCGGCGTACCGTTTGTGGGCAGCGACGCGGGCTATTACCAGGCGTTCTCGGCCCAAGGGCGCACAGGTTCCATCGTCCCGCTCGAAGCCGCGGCAGAGGCTGCCAGAGCCGCCAATGCAATCCTGTCGGATACAGGGAAACATGCCGCCATGTCCCGCGCCGCACGCGAGGTCGCAGAACACAGCTTCAGCGCCGCACACGAGGCCGCAGGCATCGGCGCTGTGTATCAGGAGCTCTGGTCAAGCTCCTGACCGCCTCTTCACCCTTTCAGAAATACTCCGGGGGAGGCCCCGCAGGGGTCGGGGGCAGAGCCCCCTTCCCACCTTTGGATCAAGCAGCAGGCATCCGCTGCTCGACGATCTCGGCCCACCAGCTGCAGCCAGCCGGGATTGCGTCATCGTTAAAGTTGTACTCGGGATGGTGCACCATAGCAGTGTCACCATTGCCGACCAGGATATAGGCACCGGGGCGCTCTTCGAGCATGAAGGCAAAATCCTCGCCCCCCATCACCAAAGGCGCGTCATCGCACGATCCGGACACAGACGCCGCCACCTTGGCCGCAAACTCGGTCTGCTCTTCGGTGTTCACCATCACCGGATAGCCGCGCATGTAGTTGATGTCGGCGGTTCCGCCAAAGGTGGCTGCGATGCCGTTGCAAATCTCCTTGATCCGGGTTTCGGCCAGATCGCGCATCTCTTTCGACATGGTGCGCACGGTGCCTTTGATCTGCACCGTCTGCGGGATCACGTTGAACGCCTTGGACGAGGTTTCGAACGAGGTCACCGAGACAACGATCTGATCAACCGGGTCGGCATTGCGCGACGCAATCGTCTGCAGCGCCAGGACGGTCTGCGCGGCCATCACGGTGGTGTCGACGGTGTCATGCGGTTTTGCTGCGTGACCGCCGCGACCCTCAAGCGTGATGTCGAACGTATCGGTGGCCGCAAAGAACGCACCGGGACGGATCGCGAAAGAGCCAACAGGACGTCCCGGCCAGTTGTGCATGCCATAGACTTCCTGGATGTTCCAACGCTCCATCATGCCGTCGTCGCACATCTCTTTGCCGCCGCCGCCGCCTTCTTCGGCGGGCTGGAAGATCACGACAACGGTGCCGTCAAAGTTGCGCGTCTCGGACAGGTACTTCGCCGCTCCCAGCAACATCGCGGTGTGGCCGTCGTGACCGCAGGCATGCATCGCACCATCGGTTTTCGAGGCATACTCCAACCCGGTCGCCTCGTGGATCGGCAGCGCGTCCATGTCGGCGCGCAAACCGATGACCTTTCCGGCAGTGTCGGACTTGCCCTTGATCACGCCCACAACGCCGGTGCGGCCGATGCCGGTGACAATCTCATCACAGCCGAATTCTTGCAGTTTTTCCGCAACCAACGCGCTGGTGCGGTGCGTTTCAAAGAGAATTTCAGGGTTTTCATGAATGTCTCGTCGCCATTCGGTGATTTCATTTTGCAGTTCCGCAAAGCGGTTCTTGACTGGCATGTCTCTTCTCTCTCTTGGTTTATCTCATTTACGCCGCAGGCATGCGCCGCTCGACCATCTCGGCAAACCAGCTGCAGCCGATCGGAATGATCTCGTCGTTGAAGTTGTATTCGGGGTGGTGCAGCCCGGCGCTGTCGCCATTGCCCAGGATGATGAAGGCGCCAGGGCGAGCCTCCAACATGAACGAAAAGTCCTCGCCGCCCATGACCATTGGTGCCTCGCCACAGGAGCCACCCACGATGCGCGCAGCCTCGGCCGCGTATTCGGTGTTTTCCTCGGCATTGCTGGTCACGGGAACCCCGTGTTCATAGGTCACCTCAGCCTTGCCGCCAAAGGTCGCTGCGATCCCATGCGTCACCTCATGCACGCGCTGTTCGATCAGGGTGCGCATGTCGTTGGAATGGGTCCGCACGGTGCCTTTGATCCGCGCAGCCTGCGGGATGACGTTGAAGGCATTCGACGAGGTTTCCACCGACGTGACCGAAACCACGGCCTGCAACACCGGATCTGTGTTGCGCGAGACGATGGTCTGCAACGCCACGATGAGTTGCGAGGCCATCACGGTCGTATCAATCGTCTCTTGCGGTTTGGCCGCATGACCCCCGTGCCCTTCAAGCGCAATGTCGAACGTGTCGGCAGCAGCCAGCATCGGGCCGGAGCGGATTGCAAATTGACCGGTCGGCAGGCCCGGCACATTGTGCATGCCGTAAACCTCTTGAATGCCAAATCGGTCCATCATGCCGTCCTTGACCATCGCCTCGGCCCCGTTACCGCCCTCTTCGGCGGGCTGAAAGATGACCACGGCGGTGCCATCGAAATTGCGGGTCTCGGCCAGGTATTTCGCCGCCCCCAGCACCATCGCCGTATGTCCGTCATGACCGCAGGCATGCATCGCGCCATCGGTTTTCGAGGCATACTCCAACCCGGTCTGTTCCTGCATCGGCAGCGCGTCCATGTCCGCCCGCAGGCCAATCACGGCGCCCTTGGTGTCAGTCTTGCCTTTGATGACACCGACAACTCCGGTACGCCCGATGCCGGTCACCACCTCATCGCAACCGAACTCTTTCAGCCGATCGGCGACCAAAGCGCTGGTGCGGTGTGTGTCGTACAGGATCTCGGGGTTCTCGTGGATGTCTCGCCGCCACGCCGTAATCTCGGCGTGCATTTCGGCCAGGCGGTTCTTGATCGGCATGTCACTCTCCCCTTTGTCATACCATGGGATTGGCCGCGCTTAGGCGGCAGGCATTCGTCGTTCGACAATCTCGGCAAACCAGCTGCAGCCAGCCGGGATCGCATCATCATCAAAGTTGTATTCCGGGTGGTGGCACATGGCCGTGTCCCCGTTGCCGATAAAGATGTAGGCGCCGGGGCGCTCTTCAAGCATGTAGGCAAAGTCTTCACTCGGCATGATCGGATCGGTGGCGTCGTTGACGGACCCCGATACCGCTTTGGCGGCCTCAGCCGCAAACGCGGTCTCATCCGGCGTGTTGACCGTCGCGGGATAGCCTGGCGTCCAGGTCATCTCGGCCTTGGCGCCAAAGGCCGAAGCCGTGTCTTCGGCGATCCGGCGCACGCGCTCTTCGGCAATGGCGCGATATTCGGGATCAAGTGTGCGAACGGTGCCCCGAAGGCGCGCGGTATGCGCGATCACGTTCGAGGCGACGCTGTCAGTTTCAAAGGTGCCCACTGTCAGAACAACCCGCTTGATCGGATCAACTGTGCGCGCCACAACCGATTGTAATGTAACAACAATCTGCGATGCAACCAGAGTGGTATCAACCGCATCATGAGGTGCTGCGGCATGGCCGCCCTTGCCGGTCACCGTGATTTCAAACTCGTCGGATGAGGCCAGCAAAGCACCGGGACGGATCGCAAACTCCCCAACCGGCATGCCCGGCATATTGTGCATGCCATAGACCTCTTGAATGCCCCAACGGTCCATCATGCCGTCCTGGCACATTTCCAGACCACCTGCCCCGCCCTCTTCGGCGGGTTGAAAGATCAGCACGGCGGTGCCGTCAAAGTTCCGTGTCTCGGCCAGGTATTTCGCGGCCCCAAGCAACATCGAGGTATGCCCGTCATGTCCGCAGGCATGCATCTTGCCCTCAACGGTCGAGGCATAGTCCAACCCCGTCGCTTCGTGGATCGGCAGCGCGTCCATGTCCGCACGCAGGCCAATCACGCGGCCCTTGGTGTCGGTCCGCCCCTTGATCGTGGCAACAATTCCGGTTCGCCCGATGCCGGGAGTAATCGTATCAACACCGATCTCTTTCAGCCGCTCGCCGACAAATGCTGCGGTCTCTTCGACGTCAAAGAGCAACTCGGGGTGCGCATGCAAATGGCGGCGCCAGCCGGTGATTTCGTCATGCATTTCCGCCAAGCGGTTCTTGATTGGCATTTCTCTCTCCCCTTGCTGTCACGCCTCAGGCGTATTTGTCACCCACATCCTCGCGGACGGGGTGCGTGTCATAGTAGATGCGCATGGCCGTGAACCGATCGTCGGGACCAAAGGTGAAATGGTCCACGCCCTCAAAGACGATGTTGTCGCCCGATTTCAACGTCCAATCATAGCGGAACCGTGCCGCGCCGCTGTCCCTGCCCATCAGCACGTCCAGCACCGTCAATTCGCTGTTGGCCGAAGCGCTGTCGAGGCGGGCGTAGAAGTCCGAGACATTGAGCACACCCAAAAACGGCGAGTGGATCTCTGCCTCGGGTGTAAAGAGCGCCAGGATTGCCGAGATATCGCCGGCGGTCAGGGCCTCAAAATAAGCTTCGATCCGCTCCGTTCGCGTCATGTGGCGTTACTCCGATAATCGGTCCAGCAGGCGTTCCATGAATGCATGGCCCGCGTTGAACTGTTCCACCGTGATAAACTCGTTGGGCTGGTGTGCTTGGGCGATGTCGCCCGGGCCGCAGACCACCGCGGAATATCCTGCCTCTTGAAACTGCCCCGCCTCAGTGCCGTAGCTGACCACGTGGCTGGCATTATCACCGGTGATCTTGCGCACCAATCCCTCGGCCTCGCCATTCTCTTCGGGTTTCAGGCCCGGCACGCCAAAGCGCTGATGCACCTCGATCCGTGCCTCGGGATGAATGGCTTGCATCCCCTCTTCAACTTCGCGGATCTTGTCCCTGACCATGGCGGTCCAGGCGTCCTTGTCGGCGTCTGGCACGGCCCGGTAACCAATGTCGAACTGGCAGTGTTTCGCGGTGATATTGGCAGCGGTACCCCCTTCGATGACGCCGGTGTGCAACGTCGTCCAGGGCGGTTCAAACATCGCCGCGACCGGGGTGGGTTCCTTGGCCCGTTCGGTTTCGTTCACCTCATTCGACCACGCGATGATCTTGGCCGCTTCCATGATGGCGTTGACGCCAGTGTGCATGATCGAACTGTGGACTTCAAACCCCCAGACATCGACCCAAAACCCCTGCCCGCCCTTGTGGCCGGTCACGGCTTTCATCATCGATGGCTCGCCCACGATAACGGCCGAGCCCTTGGGCAACACCGGCTGCATCGCTTCGATCATCGGCGGTGCACCGGTGCAGCCGACTTCCTCGTCAAAGCTAAGCGCCAATTGCAACGGGCGCTTGGGGTCGCGGTACTTGGCCTCGACCAGCGCCCAAATGGCGAGCGCGTCAAAGCCCTTCATGTCACAGGTGCCGCGCCCGAAATACTTGCCGTCTCGCTCGACAACGGTGAACGGGTCGCTGTCCCAAGGCTGCCCATCGACCGGCACCACATCCGTGTGCCCCGACAGAACGACGGCCCCTTCTTCCCAGGGGCCGACGTGGGCAAACAAAGCCGCCTTGTGCGGTTGGTCCGGGTCGGGCCAGCGGTGGCTTTCGATGCCGTGCGCGTCCAGATACCCCTCGACCCAGTCGATCAGTGGCAGGTTGGTATCCCGGCTGACCGTCGGAAACGAGATCAGTTTGGTCATGATCTCCAGCGGCGATAATCGCTCGGCCATGATGTCCCCTTAGTACCCGCTGTCGGTGGTCAGCACATAATGCCCCGGCTCGACTTCGTTGTATTTCGACGGTTCCGGGCTGTAGTCCAACCCGTGGATGGGCGACGGGATCGGTTTGAAATTCAAGTCTTTTTCCGACTTGCGCTTGTTCGGATCGGCGATCGGAACGGCCTTCATCAGCGCCTGTGTATAGGGATGCTGCGGGTTCTCGAACACGCGGTTGCGCGGTCCCAGCTCGACAATCCGGCCCAGATACATCACGCCGACCTGATGGCTGACGCGTTCGACCACGGCCATGTCGTGGGAAATGAACAGATAGCTCAGCCCCAATTCGGCCTGCAGTTCCATCATCAGGTTCAGAACCTGCGCCTGCACCGACACGTCGAGCGCCGAGACCGCCTCGTCCGCGATGATCAGCTTGGGGTTCAGGGCCAAGGCGCGCGCAATTGCGATTCGCTGACGCTGACCGCCGGACATTTCGTGCGGATAGCGGCGCATGAAGCTGCGGGGCAGTTGCACACGGTCGAACAGGTTCGCCACCCGGTCCGTCAACTCGGACCCGCTGGCAACGCCATAGTTGCGCATCGGTTCGGCCACTTGCTCCAGCAACTGCATCTGCGGGTTGAGCGAGGCAAACGGGTCCTGGAAAATCATCTGCATGTCCAGACGCGCCTTGCGCAGGCCGCCCTGGTCCAGCTTCATGATATCGACGCCATCCAGGTCGATTTCACCCGCCATCGGTTCGACCAAACGCAGAATCGAACGCCCCGCAGAGGATTTGCCGCAGCCTGATTCGCCCACCAGGCTGAGGGTTTGACCCTTGTTGATGGTGAACGACACGTCTTCGACTGCGTGAACGTTGGAGATGGTGCGACGGAAAAAGCCGCCCTTGACCGGGAAGCGCGTGGTCAAACCTTTGACCCGCAACAGCACCTCGTTGGTGCCAGGGATCGGATCCAGGTTCTGACCTTCGACCCCCATCAGCTTCATCGGGCTGGGTTGGGTGCTGCCGCTCATCTCGCCCAGTTTCGGAACCGCAGCCAGCAGCGCCTTGGTGTAGTCGTGCTGCGGGTTCTCAAAGATCTCTTGAACCGTGCCCTCTTCGACCTTGTTGCCGCGGAACATGACGACAACGCGGTCGGCCATCTGCGCGACAACAGCCATGTCGTGGGTGATGAACATCACCGCCGTGCCGGTTTCGCGCTTCAAGCGGTCCATCAGCGCCAAAATTTCGGCTTGAATAGTCACATCCAGCGCGGTTGTGGGTTCATCCGCGATCAGCAGGCGCGGCTCACACGCCATCGCCATGGCAATCACCACACGCTGACGCATACCGCCGGACAACTCGTGCGGGTATTGTTTCAGGCGGCGCTCGGGCTCGGGGATTCGCACCTGGCGCAGCAACTCGAGCGCGCGCGCCTCGGCGTCTTTTTGCGACAGGCCCTTGTGAACACGCAGCCCTTCGGTCAGCTGGCGACCCACCGTAAAGACAGGGTTCAGGGCGGTCATCGGCTCCTGAAAGATCATTCCGATCTCGTTGCCGCGAATCTGTTTCATCAACTCCTGGTCGGCATTGGCCAGGTCCATTTCACCGCCATCGCGTCGATCAAACAGCAGTTTTCCGCCTGCAATCTCGCCGCCGCCGAACTCGACCAGACGCATCAGCGAGAGGGAAGAAACCGATTTACCGGACCCGGATTCGCCAACGATACAAACGGTTTCGCCCGGATTTACCTCGAACGAGACATCCTCGACACCAACAACCGGACCGTCTTTTGTCTGAAATTCGACCCGAAGACCTTTGATCTGTGCAATAGGCTGATCCAGCACGCGCGCGCTCCCCTTTGGTCGCCTTTGGAATTGAGAGCCAAACGCTAAGACCCTGCAAGGGGGAAAGTCAAACGCATAGATTTTCCCGTCACGAAGGCTTGCAATTTTTTGAAACTCTGTTTCGATACGCCTCGTAACCGTTCTCGGGGGGAGAATGGCGCTTACGTAACGTGAACTCGTTTCCCGTTTAGTTCCAACCCCTTAACAAAAGAGCGGCACACGCTGAATCCGCGGGCATCGCGGAGATAATCGAGGCACGTAAGTGTCCAACATGGAGTGTATAATGAAAGTCAAAGCCCTTTTACTTGGTGCGATCGCAAGCACGGCAATGGCCCCGATGGCCATGGCCGAGCGCGGGTCGGACGGCAACGTCAACATCATTTATTGGCAAGCACCGTCGATTCTGAACCCGTTCCTGTCGGGTGGCACCAAGGACGGCGACGCCTCGGCGATCATTCTTGAGCCGCTGGCACGCTACAACCAGGACGGTGAGCTTGTTCCCTTCCTGACCACCGAAATTCCGACCGTTTCCAACGGTGGCGTGAGCGAAGATCTGACCCAGATCACCTGGAAGATCGCGCCCGGCATCAAATGGTCCGACGGCTCGGCGTTTACCTCGGCTGACGTCAAGTTCACCGCCGACTACTGCATGCACCCCGAAGGTGGCTGCGCGCAGCTGACCAAGTTTGACGGCGTTCAGTCGGTCGAAACCCCCGATGACATGACCGTTGTCGTGACCTTCGACAAACCGACCCCGTTCCCCTACGGCCCCTTCGTTGGCGGCGAAAGCCCGATCCTGCAGAAGGCACAGTTCGAAAACTGCATGGGCGCCAAAGCGCCTGAGTGCACCGCCGAAAACTTTGGCCCGATCGGCACCGGCCCGTTTGTCGTCACCGAGTTCAAGCCGAACGACGTGATCACCTATGCGGCCAACGAAAACTATCGTGACCCGAACAAGCCCGCATTTGCGACCGTGACCTTCAAAGGTGGCGGCGACGCGACCGCTGCTGGCCGCGCTGTCATGGAAACCGGCGAGTTCGACTATGCCTGGAACCTGCAGCTGGCGCCCGAAGTGATCGCGCAGATGCAAGAAGGCGGCAAAGGCACCCCGATCGCAGGCTTCGGCCCGCTGGTCGAGCGTATCATGCTGAACCAGACCAACCCGTCGCCCGATCTGCCCGAAGGCGAGCGTTCGACAGCCAAGCATCCGCACCCGTTCCTGCAGGATCCGGCCGTCTACAAAGCGATGTCCCTGGCCATCGACCGCCCGCTGCTGGTTGAGATCGGTTACGGTCAGGCCGGTGCGGTCACCTGTAACTGGGTTCCGGCACCTGCTGCCGTGAACTCGACCACCTTCTCGTGCGACACCCAGGACATCGCTGGCGCCAACAAGCTGCTGGACGATGCGGGCATCGTTGACACCAACGGTGACGGCGTGCGCGAAAAAGACGGTGTGCCGCTCAAGGTCGTTTACCAGACCTCGACCAACGCCGTGCGTCAGGACTTCCAGGCTCTGATCAAAGAGTGGTGGAGCCAGATCGGCATCGAAACCGAGCTGCGCAACATCAACGCTTCGGTCTTCTTCGGTGGTGACCCAGGCTCGCCTGACACCTTCCAGAAGTTCTATGCTGACGTTGAAATGTACGCCAACACCTTCAACGGCACCGACCCGCAGTCCTATCTGGGCAACGGTATCTGCGACAAGGCTCCGCGCCCCGAAACTCAGTGGCAGGGTGAGAACATCTCGCGTTTCTGCAACGAAGAGTTCGACGCACTGCACGCTGAGCTGACCCAGACCGCCGACGCGGACAAGCGCGCCGAAATCGCACGTCGTCTGAACGACATCATGGTCGAAAACGGCGGTATGATCCCGCTGGTTCACCGTGGTCGTCTGTCGGCACACGCCAACACCCTGGGCGGTGTTGTCCTGAACGTGTGGGACAGCGAAATGTGGAACATCGCTGACTGGCACCGCAAGACCGGTTCCTAAGCGTTAGCCCTTGCAAAGCCGCGCTCCGATCATTATCGGGGCGCGGCCTCTGGCATCATGACCCAAGAAAAAGACTCATAAACAAAGGCGCACACGAATGCTGACCTTCACTATCCGACGTTTGGTTCTGGCTGTACCGACGCTTTTGTTCATCAGTCTAGTCATCTTCATGCTGTTGGAATTTGCCCCCGGTGACCCGATGGCGCAGGTCCCCCTGACCGTTCCCCCTGAAGTCAAAGAAAAGATGCGCGAGGCCCTTGGCCTTGGCCAACCCATCCACATCCGGTTCTGGAAATGGATTGTGCAGTTCTTCTGGATCGAGCCGCAGGTTCTGATCGACTATTACTTCGGCACCTCCTTCTCCGAAGGCAAGCTGCGCGTGATCTCCTGGCAGACCCGTTCGCCCGTCATGGACATCGTGGTTCAGCGTATCCCGCAGACCCTGTGGGTTGTGGGCACCGCTTACGTTGTCGCCATCATCATCGCGCTTCCGATCGGCATCTACTCGGCCTATCGCCAATACAGCTGGTTCGACCAGTTGGGCACCTTTGTTTCGATGGTGGGCTTTTCGGTCCCGCCGTTCTTCTCGGGCGTTTTGGTTATCGTGATTTTCTCGGTCCAGCTGGGTTGGTTCCCGTCGATTTATGACACCACATTGGTGGTCGACAGTTGGGACAGTTTCGTCAAGCAGCTGCAACAGATGATCATGCCGGTCATGGTTCTGGCGCTCCAGATCACCGCACAGCTCAGCCGCTTCATGCGTGCCTCGATGCTCGACAACCTGAACCAGGATTACGTCCGCACTGCCCGCGCCAAGGGTCTGAGCGAATATGTCGTGGTCATGGTCCACGTCCTGCGCAACTCGATGATCCCGGTTGTCACCGTGATCGCCCTGGGTATCCCGGCCATCTTTGGCGGCGCCATCATCACCGAGCAGGTGTTCAAGGTGAACGGCATCGGCCAATTGCTGATCGGCGCCATTCAGGCCAACGACCTGCCCATGGTGCAAACCCTTACATTCATTTTCGCCGTGCTCATCGTGCTGTTCAACCTGATCGCCGATGTCCTGTATGGCATCCTTGACCCACGGATCCGCTATGACTGAACTAAGCAAAACTCAGACTACGCTGAACCAACCGGAGCCGACCAAACCGCCGCGCAGCCAATGGCTGGACGTATGGGACCAGTTCAAGACCCACAAGGGCGCGATGATGGGCGGCATTCTGTTCATCCTGATCGTGGCCGGCGTGTACCTTGGCCCGTTCATCTGGGACATCGACGCGACCCAGATCGACATCCGGTCCCGCAACCAGGGCCCCAGCTGGGCACACCCCTTTGGCACCGACCAATTGGGCCGTGACCTGCTGGCGCGCATGATGGCCGGTGGCGCGACATCCGTGTCGGTGGGCATCACCGCGATGTTGCTGGCATTGTTCCTGGGCTCCTTCATTGGTGTTCTCGCCGGCTTCTTCAAGCGGCTGGACGGCCCGCTGATGCGCCTGACCGACCTGTTCCTGGCTCTGCCTCTGCTGCCATTGCTGCTGGTGATGATGCTGCTTTTCCGCGAGCCTCTGAATGCGGCCTTCGGTCTGGAACAGGGGATTTTCATCCTCATCGTTTCGGCCATCGGCATCACTTCGTGGATGCCTACAGCCCGCATCGTGCGCGGTGACGTGTTGGCCCTCAAAGAGCGCGAGTTTGTTCTGGCCGCACGGTCCATCGGGACCACCAACTCCAAGCTGATCACCCGTCACATTCTGCCCAACGTGCTGTCGCCGATCATGGTCTCGGCCACCTTGGGCATCGCGACCGCGATCATCACCGAAAGCGCCCTGTCGTTCCTCGGCCTTGGCTTCCCGCCCGACTTCCCGACCTGGGGTCGCTTGCTGTTTGATGGCGTCGACTATTTGCAGCAATACCCAGAGCGCGTGATCTGGCCCGGCCTGGCAATCTCGCTGACCGTGCTGAGCGTCAACTATCTGGGCGACGGTCTGCGCGACGCGTTGGACCCGCGTATCCGCGGTCGCTGAGCACAGCAAAAAAGAACACGGATCAACGGCCGCCCCTCAACGGGCGGCCGTTTGTCTTTCCTGGGTCGCAGAACAACGACATCGTTCCCCTACCCCATCCAAGATCGAGACACTGTCCCCCCCTCCAAACGCACCAACATATTCACATAGCCTTGATTGTTGATGGGTGCTGCGCCTAGTGGAGCAGAGTACCCACCCCGGCTGGAGGCCCCCATGTTCGAGACATTCGGCTTTGAAGAGACAACCGCGAAACAAGCCAGCGTCGTGCTGGCGCTGATCCTTGGCACGATCTTCGGCTTTCTGGCCGAGCGCACCGGGTTTTGCTTTCGCCGCGCCGTGGTGGGAGAGGATCGCCGTTCTGCCGCCGGTGTTTGGATGATGGCCCTGGCCGTTGCCGTGATCGGCACGCAGGGAATTGTATCCGCGGAGCTGATCACCTTCGACGAGCACCGTTTCATGACCTCAGACCTCCCGCTGCCGGCGATCGTTCTGGGGGGGGTGATGTTCGGTATTGGCATGGTGCTGACCCGAGGCTGCGTTTCCCGTCTGACCGTCTTGGGGGGCACCGGAAACATGCGCGCGCTACTGGTTCTGCTGGTGTTTGCCGTGGTGGCCCATGCTATGCTCAAGGGCGTCTTGGCGCCGCTGCGGGTGGCGGTCGGTTCGGTCACTCTTGATCTTGGTTCCAACGTCTCGCTCGCAACCCTGCCCGGGGGCGCTTGGCTCTATGCCGGTGCGTTGGGTGGGGCCGCTCTGATCACTGCCCTGCGATCTGGGAACCGTGCACTGGTCTTGCTTGGGGCCGCCCTCATCGGCGCATTGGTTCCACTAGGGTGGGTCGGCACAGGCTACATCCTGCTGGATGAGTTTGACCCGATTGCGCTGGAAAGCCTGTCCTTCACCTCTCCGGCCGCAGACAGCCTGTTCTACACCGTGGCGTCAACTTCGATCTCACCGGGCTTTGGCGTAGGCTTGATGGGTGGTGTCCTGACCGGCGCCTTGGTCGCGGCCCTGCTGTTCGGCAGTTTCCGCTGGCAGAGTTTCGAAAGCCCGCGCCAAACCGGGCGGTACCTAGCTGGTGCAGCGCTCATGGGGATGGGTGGCGTTCTTGCCGGTGGCTGCACGGTTGGCGCTGGTTTGTCTGGTGTTCCCACCTTGAGCGTCGCCGCCATCACCGCTCTGCTGTCGATTGCTTTAGGGGGCAAACTGGCGGATCAGGCTATTCGATCCGCTTCCGGATCCGGCGCACCATCAGCCACACCAGCACCACGACCGGCAGAGTGACCAGCGCGGTGATCATCCCCTTGCTCAATCCCGTCGCTGTCAGCGGATAGAGTAGATACGCCGCCAGAGAAACCGCGTAGTAGCTGATCGCCACCACCGACAGTCCCTCGACCGTATGTTGCAGACGTAGGGCCAGATCAGCGCGACGGTCCATGCTTTCCAGCAACGCCTGGTTCTGTGCGCTGCGTTCAACATCAACCCGCGTCCTGAGCAGCTCGCCCGCCCGGATCGCCCGGTCCGACAGCATCTGCAGGCGCCCTTCGGTGGATTTCACCGTCCGCATTGCAGGCTCGTATCGGCGCATCATGAAGTCGGCAAAGCTCTGCCGCCCCTCGAACCGTTCCTCGCGCAGGGACTGGATACGCTGGTTCACGATGGCCTCATACGCCCCTGTCGCGCCAAAGCGGAACGACGAGCGTGCTGCCATGGTTTCCAACTGCGTTGACGTTGACAGAAGCTGAGGTAGCATCTCGTCAGCAGGGGCCTCCCCCTCGGTCATTTCCACCATCAACTGCGTGAGCCGGACATCCATCTCACCCAGCCGTTCGTTCAGCGATTTGACACGCGCAAACCCCAGCATCGACATCGCCTTGTAGGTCTCGATCTCGCACAGGCGTTGCACGATCCGCCCCACCCTGCGCTTGCCGGTGGTTTTGGAGACAAAGACGGCAAACCGCATGTGCCCCGCCGGGTCGATCCGGAAATCCCCCGCCGCGATGGCCGCATCGTCCAGCACATGCGACACCGCCAGGCTTTCGGGCACGAACCAATCCGCCAGCAACCGCTTGACCTGCGCTTTGTCTGGGCGTTCCAAGACACGCACCATGGCCGAGGTCACCCGCTGCCCCGGCGCCTGCTCCAGCCAATCGGCGGGGAAGACCTCAAAGTCCGTGGGGTTGAACTCTCGCTCGCTCACCCCGTCCGAAAACGCCGTATAGGTCACGAACTCGGTGTGCTGTTCCCACTTCAACCAGTGTCGCCCGATCTGCCCGGCATAGTGGGTGGCGTCCGGTTGCGGGTGTGGCGCGCCGTGTCGATCCAACAGATCCAGCAGATGCGCGCGATCCAGCACCCGATCCCGTCCTGCCGCCTGATCCGGTTTCTTGATCGCCAGGAACACCACCGTGCAGGGCGCCTGCGAGACCGGGAACGGCCGTGCATGCAACTCGTTGGCAAGCGCATAGCGCAAGGGATGGTCCTGAATGGGTGGCATGGGGCGTCTCCGGGCTTTGCGCTACTATAGCGCCGCCCTTGCAGACATCAATTATCTTTCTAAATCAATAGCTTACCTGAATACAAAGGCATACAATCCCTTCAACACCTTGAAAGGTGACAGTTTTTTAAGCCCTTCCTGTACTGATTTCCCCCAAAATGCCCGATGCGCAACGGGGACCCGCCAGAAAAAAGGGCGCTCAGAAGAGCGCCCTTTCTATTTTCGTGCAAACCGTTGATCAGTTGATCATGGTCAGCAGCGTGTCGAGCGAGGCCTTGGCGTCGCCATAGAACATGCGGGTGTTCTCTTTGTAGAACAGCGGGTTTTCGATGCCCGAGTACCCGGTGCCCTGACCACGTTTGGACACGAACACCTGCTTGGCTTTCCAGCACTCCAGAACCGGCATGCCGGCGATTGGCGAGTTTGGATCCTCTTGCGCCGCCGGGTTCACGATGTCGTTCGACCCGATGACGATGGCCACATCTGTGTCCGGGAAGTCCTCGTTGATCTCGTCCATTTCAAGAACGATGTCATACGGCACTTTGGCTTCGGCCAAGAGCACGTTCATGTGCCCCGGCAGACGGCCCGCAACCGGGTGGATCGCAAAGCGCACCTCTTTGCCCTTGGCGCGCAGACGACGGGTCAGTTCCGCCACGTTCTGCTGTGCCTGTGCAACGGCCATGCCGTAGCCCGGGATGATGATGACGCTGTCAGCTTCGTCCAGAGCAGTTGCCACGCCCTCGGCGTCGATTGCGATCTGCTCGCCTTCGACCTCCATCGCGGGACCGGTGGTGCCACCAAAGCCGCCCAGGATCACGCTGATGAACGAGCGGTTCATCGCCTTACACATGATGTAGGACAGGATCGCACCCGAGGAGCCCACCAGAGCACCCACAACGATCAGCAGGTCGTTGCCCAGCGAGAAGCCGATCGCGGCCGCCGCCCACCCCGAATAGGAGTTCAGCATCGACACAACCACCGGCATGTCCGCACCACCGATGCCCATGATCAGGTGATAGCCGATGAAGAGCGCCGCGATGGTCAGGATCAGCAGCGGGAACATGCCGCCGGTGTTCAGGTACCAGATCAGGCAGAGCAGGCTCAGAGCCGCCGCGCCCGCGTTCAGCATGTGACCGCCCGGCAGTTTGGTCGCCGCCGAGTTCACCTTGCCCGCCAGCTTGCCATAGGCAATCACCGACCCGGTAAAGGTCACCGCACCGATCCAGATGCCCAGGGACAGCTCGATCTTCAGAATGCTGATCTCGATCGGCTCTTTCTTGGCCACGAGCAGGGCGAATGTACCTTCAACTGTTTCACCAGCCGCTTTGGCCGCTTCCACAAGGTTGATGGTCATTTCCGCGTTGAAGCCCACAAAGACAGCCGCCAGACCGACCAGCGAGTGCATCGCGGCGACCAACTCGGGCATCTGCGTCATCTGCACCCGGTTGGCCAGTTGCATGCCGATCACGCCGCCAAGCGCAACCAGGATGATCGACAGCCACCACAGGCCTGCACCGGGGCCAAAGAGCGTCGCCAGCACGGCAATGCCCATGCCCACGATGCCATACCAAACAGCGCGTTTCGCGCTTTCCTGTCCCGACAATCCACCCAGAGAGAGGATGAACAGAACGCCTGCGACGACATAGGCCGCGATGGTAAATGCGTTTTCCATTTGTCCTGCCCTTCCTTAGGATTTCTGGAACATGGCGAGCATGCGCCGCGTGACCATGAAGCCACCAAAGATGTTGATCCCGGCCATAAAGACGCTGAGCGCCGCCAGAACCGTCACCAGGAAGCCGCCCGATCCGATCTGGATCAGCGCACCCAGGATGATGATCGACGAGATCGCGTTGGTGACCGCCATCAGCGGTGTGTGCAGCGAGTGTGCAACGTTCCAGATCACCTGGAAGCCGATGAACACCGACAGAACAAACACGATAAAGTGCTGCATGAAGCTGGCCGGCATATCCGGGATCAGACCCACGCCAAGCACCAGTGCGCCACCGATGGCCAGCAAAGTGACCTGGTTCTTGGTCTGCGCCTTGAACTCGGCAATCTCCTGCTCGCGCTTCTCTTCCGGGGTCAGTTCCTTGACCTCGGGCTTTTTCTGCGCGGCAATCGCGGCCACTTTTGGCGGCGGCGGTGGGAAGGTGATCTCACCCTGATGGGTCACGGTCGCGCCGCGGATCACGTCGTCTTCCATGTTGTGCACGATCTGACCGTCTTTTTCAGGGGTCAGGTCAGCCATCATGTGACGGATGTTTGTTGCGTACAGAGTTGAGGACTGTGCTGCCATCCGGCTGGGGAAGTCGGTGTAGCCGATGATGGTCACGCCATTCTCGGTCACGATCTTCTCATCCGCAATGGTCAGCTTGCAGTTGCCGCCCTTTTCAGCCGCCAGGTCAACGATAACCGAACCCGGCTTCATCGCGGCGACCATATCCTCGGTCCACAGTTCGGGCGCTTCGCGGTTGGGGATCAGGGCCGTGGTGATGACGATGTCGACCTCAGGCGCCAGTTCGCGGAACTTGGCCAGCTGTGCTTCGCGGAATTCCGGCGACGACACCGACGCATAACCGCCTGTCGCTGCACCGTCCTGCTGCTCCTCTTCGAAGTCCAGGTAGACGAACTCGGCACCCATCGACTCGACCTGCTCGGCCACTTCGGGCCGCACGTCGAACGCCAGGGTGATCGCGCCAAGCGAAGTCGATGTACCAATCGCGGCCAGACCGGCAACGCCCGCGCCCACAACCAAAACCTTGGCCGGGGGCACTTTGCCCGCAGCAGTGATCTGACCGGTGAAGAAGCGACCAAAGTTGTTGCCTGCCTCGATCACGGCACGGTAGCCCGCGATGTTGGCCATCGACGACAGCGCGTCCATTTTCTGCGCGCGCGAGATGCGCGGCACCATTTCCATGGCGATGACGTTCGCGCCCTTGGATTTGGCCAGCTCCATCCCCTCTTCGTTCCCGGCGGGGTTGAAGAACGAGATCAGCGTCTTGTCGCCATTCAGGCGCTTCAGCTCGGTCTCGTTGGGTTGGCGCACCTTGGCGATGATGTCGACCTCTTTCCACAGGGCCGCGGCGGTCTTGATGACCTCGACACCTGCTTCTTCGTACGTCGCATCCGAGAAACCGGCGGCAACACCTGCCCCGCTTTCGATCGCGCAGTCATAACCAAGTTTCTGCAACTGCAGCGCAGACGCCGGGGTCATCGCGACACGCGCTTCCCCCTCAAATATTTCCTTTGGTGTGCCTATTTTCACCCGTCAGGTCCCCCTTTTTCGCCCAAATTCGGGCGCGGTTTGGTTCGGTTCGCAAAGCCATGCCATAAATTGCGCAACATTATTTCGCAAGCGCAGCATAAAGAACGTTAGGTCCAGTGTCACAAAACTCCTACACCCAACGGCGCGTTTTGCCTTGATAACGAGCAAAATCCGCGCGAAACGTCCGTCTGAGCCGGTTTTCTTCGGGAATGACAAAGCGCCGTTCCAGCACCCAGGCAAAGATCGGAACAAGTGGTAGCGCCAACACGGCGTCGAACCGCAGAATCAGCCCCGCCAGAATCAACACATCCCCCAAGTAGATCGGGTTGCGTGTGCGCTTGAAAATGCCGGTTTGTACAAGCGACTGCGCGGTTTCATGCGGCCAGAGCGTCGTTTGATGCCTGCGCATCTCGGTCACGGCCAATACCATCAACAGCAATCCCGCGCCGATCAGAATACCGCTCAGCAGATCAGTTATCGGGCCGTCCAAGGACAGACCCATCGAGAAAAACCGCCCCTGCGCCCAAGCCAAAGCTGCAAACCCCACCAGCCACAGCGGCGGCAAGTCGATCTTTTGCAAAGTCATGTGCGATGTTCCATGGATGACACGCACCTTTCAGTCAGCTTGGGTGTCCCCTACTGCATGGCGCCAAGGATTGTACAGACTAACATCTTGAATGCGACAATTTGAACGCCGTTTACGGCATGCGTTTGTATACTTCGATACTGCCTTGTGACGGAACGGCGCGGCTTGTCAGACCGCCTTGCACAAGTAGGGTTGGATCAGGAAACGGGAGGACAGGATATGAGTTTGCAGGGAAAACATGCGCTGGTCACAGGCGGCGGCACAGGGATCGGACTGGCCATTGCACGTGCCCTGGCCGATGAGGGTGCCCATGTGACAATCACCGGACGCCGCCAAGAAGTGCTGGAAGAGGTGGCAACCGACAACATGACCGCCATGGCCATGGATGTTCGGGATGAGGACGACGTGACCACCAAAATCGCGGCTGCTGTCGCGAAGAATGGCCCGATCCAGATCTCTGTTCCGAATGCCGGGATTGCCGAGGGCAAGATGCTGCAAAAGACCGACATGGAATTCTGGCGCAACATCATGGCCACCAATCTGGATGGCGCATTCCTGACGATCCGCGAAAGCCTGCGCTCGATGCTGGAAACCGACTGGGGCCGCGTGATCCCGGTGGCCTCGATCGCCGGCCTGCGCGGTGCGCCGGGCGCCGGTGCCTATGCGGCATCCAAACACGGGCTGGTGGGGCTGACCCGCACCTATTCCGAAGAGTTCATCGGCACGCCTTATACGTTCAACGCACTCTGCCCCGGCTATGTGGACACGCCCATCGTGGACCGCAACACCGTTTCGATTTCCGAACGTGCAGGGGTGAGCAAGGAAGACGCGCTCAAGATGATGGTCAGTTCCAACCGCCACAAACGCCTGATCGCCCCCGAAGAGGTCGCCGCCGCCGCGCTCTGGCTGGTGCGCCCCGGATCAGAAAGCATGAACGGCCAGTGCATCGAAATTTCGGGCGGCAAGATCTGACGCGCCTGCGACAACAGGCCTGTTGAGTTTCAATAGCTTACCCTCTCAACTGATGACCGAAGAGCATCGGAATGAAGAAGGGAACAGGTGTGCCCAAGGCGGTTGTTCTGGGTGGTTATGGCCTGATCGGATCGGCCTGCATGCGCGCCTTGGCGCAATCCGGCTTTGATGTAGTCGGGTTGGGCCGCTCGCACAAGGCCGCCGAAATTGCGGATGCTACGGCCCAGTGGATCATCCGCGATATCCCGACGATTTCCGTCGCAGAATGGCGCGACATACTTGCGGATGCGGATGTTGTTGTGAACGCAGCCGGGGCGTTGCAGGACGGGTTGCTCGATGATCTAGAGGCCATACACGTCACGGCCATCGCGCAACTGGCCCAAGCCGCAGCGGACCTGCCCGTGCGGGTTATCCAGATTTCGGCCGCGGGCGTGACCCAGCAATCCTCTACTGCTTTCTTTCGCACCAAGGCGCGTGCGGATGCGGCTCTGATGAGCACCTTGCAGAATTGGGTCATCCTGCGCCCCACCCTGTTGCTGGCCCCTCAGGCCTATGGCGGCACGGCAGTTTTGCGTGCAGCGGCGGCAATCCCCTTTGTCCATCCGGATGTCCTGCCCGATGCGCAAATCCAGACCGTGCACATCGACGATGTGACCGCCGCCGTTGTGCTGGCCGCCAAAGGCGAGATCCCCGCAGGCACAATCGCTGATCTGACGGAACCCGAGGCGCAGAGCTTGCCCGACCTGATCGCGCGGATACGCGCCTGGCAAGGATGGCCGACCCCACGTGTTTCCCTCCGCATGCCTGGGGTCTGTCTCTCTGTTGCAGGACGGGTTGCTGACCTGCTGGGACTTCTCGGTTGGCGCTCGCCGCTCCGCACCACCGCCCTGCGGGTTCTGTCCGACGGGGTACGCGGTGATCCGCAAGCCTGGGACGCCGCAGGCGGGCCACCCTGCCGGTCGCTTGGGGACACACTGCGCGCCCTGCCCTCAACGCGGCAAGAGCGGCTCTATGCGCGGGCCTACCTCGCCCTGCCCGTCGCTATCGGTGTTTTGGCGCTGTTTTGGCTTTTGTCCGGGGTAATCGCGCTTTGTGATGTGCAGCGGGCGATGGCGGTGCTGGTTGATCAAAGGGCACCCCGTTGGATGATCGCTCCGAGCGTCATCGGGGGTGCTGTCGCCGACGTTCTGCTTGGCCTGGCCATCCTTTATCGCCCGTGGACCAAACGGGCTGCCTTGGGCATGATCGGCCTGTCGGCGGCCTATCTGCTGGGCGGCCTCGCCCTTGCCCCTGATCTTTGGTCTGACCCTCTTGGGCCGATGATCAAGGTGTTTCCCGGCATCGCCCTGGCGTTGATGGTCTGGCTGATGGTGGAAGACAGATGACCTATGAGGTGCTCCTTTTTCTGCACGTCATCGGCGCCATGGTTCTGCTGGGTACCGGCGCTGGCATCGCTTTTTTCATGGTCATCTCGCACCGCAGCAAGGACCCGAACCTGATCGCCCATGTGGCGAGCATCGTTGTGCTGGCAGATACGCTCTTTACCGCAACAGCTGCCATCCTTCAGCCGGTTACAGGCTACCTTCTGGCCCTAGAGGTCGGCTGGCCGCTGCTCGAGGGCTGGGTCGCGCTTTCTCTCGCGCTCTATGTCTTTGTCGGCGCCTTCTGGCTTCCCGTGGTCTGGATACAGATCAGGATGCGCGATCTTGCCATAGCCGCGCGCGACAGCGGGCAGGATCTGCCGCCTGCGTATCACCGCCTTTATGGCATCTGGTTCGCCTGCGGTTTTCCAGCGTTTGCAGCAGTATTGACCATTATCTGGCTGATGCTGACCAAGCCCGCGCTCTAGGATTGCCCGCAAAGCCAAGTCGGTATCCAAAAAATCGCGGTCCAGTTCCGAAGAGTGAATACCAGCCCCCAAGACGCTGAAAACATGTCATTATCGTCATTCTCCCCCTATAGCCCGACCTTGAGGCGCCCTTGCTTTTTCCCAGGTACTACACACAAAAGCTGGACAGATACCTGAGTTCTGCGATACCCACGACGCAAGATACTTCAAGCTTAAAATATATCTGAGAGGCCATCATGACCGACTTCGCTGCCACCAAGGCCATGTTCGAGCTGCCCGAGGGCGTGATCTATCTGGACGGCAATTCGCTGGGTCCGCTGCCCAAGGCCGCAGGCGCGCGTGTTCAGAACATGCTGACGCAGGAATGGGGTCAGATGCTGATCACCGGCTGGAATAAGGCCGGTTGGATGGCAAAACCCACCGATCTGGGTGATCGCATCGGCCGCCTGATCGGGGCAGAACCGGGCAGCGTCGTTACCGGCGACACCCTGTCGATCAAGGTCTACCAAGCGGTCGCCTCGGCGCTAGAGCTGAACCCCGGCCGTAAGGTCGTTCTGTCGGACAACGGCAACTTCCCCACCGACCTGTACATGGCCGACGGTTTGCTGCGATCACTTGGCGATGACTATGAGCTGCGCGTGGTCGACCCCGAAGCAGTGGGTGACAATCTGACCGACGACGTTGCGGTGATGATGATCACCGAGGTTGATTATCGGAGCGGGCGCAAACACGACATGAAGGCGCTGACCGAAAAGGCCCACGCAAACGGGATCTTCACCGTCTGGGATCTGGCACATTCGGCCGGAGCGTTGCCTGTGGATCTGGCGGGCTGCAAGGCCGATTTCGCGGTTGGCTGCACCTACAAATACCTCAACGGCGGCCCTGGCGCGCCCGCGTTCATCTATGTGGCGCCGCGCCATGCCGACCAGGTGCGCCCGGCGCTGTCCGGCTGGCTGGGGCATCAAGCGCCCTTTGCCTTTGACCTGGATTACCGCCCGGGGTCCGGGATCGAGCGCATGCGCGTCGGCACCCCGCCGGTCATTCAAATGACTGCTCTGGAAACCGCTATGGACGTCTGGGACATGGCCGATATTCAAGAGGTGCGTGCCAAATCCATCGAATTGACCGAGCTGTTCATTGCCGAGGTCGAAGCAACCTGCCCCATGCTCACGTTGGCCAGCCCGCGCGATGCAGAAGTCCGAGGCAGCCAGGTGTCGTTCAGCTTTGAAGATGGTTATGCCGCGATGCAGGCGATCATCGCCCGCGGGGTCATTGGCGATTTCCGCGCCCCTGACATCATGCGGTTCGGCTTTACCCCGCTTTACATCGACGAGGGCGACGTGCGCGCCGCCGTGGCAATCATCTCGGATGTGATGAACAACAACCTCTGGGATCGTCCGGAATACAAGGTCCGCAACCGCGTCACTTGACGGACAGCCCCGTCCCCGCGATGGCCGCCAGCAGGCTGACGCGGGCGGTATAGACCTCAAAATCAGGGGCGTGGACTTTCACGCCCTTGAGCGCCGTGGTCAACGTCGCCGCAATCTCGGACGCCTCACCCGGTAGGGACACACGCCCCTTGGCAGCCTCTTGCGTCATCCAATCAGCATAGAGCGCCTGCAACGCCCTCTCACCTGCATCCACAAGATCCGAGGCCATGCTGGAGCTTGCATCCAGCAGCTCCATCCCATGCGGAGAGGCCAACAGCGCCGCCATCCCTTCGCCCTGTTTCAGCATGGCTGTGGTCAGCACATCCCGAACCGGGCCCTCAGCACTCAACGCCTCGGACACGGCAGCAGTGGCTTTGTCATAGTGATGCTGAACAAGGCTGCGGCAGATGTCTTCCTTGTTGCGATAGTGCTGATACAGCGCCGGACGCGACATGCCTGCGCCGCGCGCGATGTCATCCATCGACGTCTTGCGGAACCCATAGGTCGCAAAGGCCTGAAACGCCGAGCCAAGGATCGCCTGCTGCTTTGGATCAGTGCTGATGTCTTTCATGATTCATCATCTGACACTTTTTGTTCAAACTGTCAATTGACACTCTGACACTTTACGCTAATTATGTCAGCAACCCTAGCTGAAGCGGAGACCAACGCGCCATGGCCACCACACTCACCATCAACGGCAAGACCCATCAGGTCGACCTGCCCGACGACGTGCCCCTGCTGTGGGTGCTGCGTGACGAGGTTGGATTGACCGGAACCAAGTTCGGCTGCGGCGTTGCTGCATGCGGCGCGTGTACCGTGCACATTAACGGTGAGGCGGTACGCAGCTGTCAGACGCCCCTGTCGGATGTGGATGGCCCCGTAACCACGATCGAAGGGATCGGCACACCCGACAGCTTGGCTGCCATTCAACAGGCCTGGGTCGAGAACCAGGTCGCCCAGTGTGGTTATTGCCAATCAGGTCAGATCATGCAGGCGGCCTCGCTGCTGGCCGAAAACCCGTCGCCCACGGATGCCGACATCGACGATGCGATGCAGGGCAACCTGTGTCGCTGCGGCACCTACCCCCGTATCCGCGCCGCGATCCATGATGCGGCCGCCAAGATCAAGGAGGCCTGATCCATGGGTATCGGAAAAATCCTGCGTCGCACATTCCTGATCGGCTCGGCCGCCATTGTTGGCGGTGTGGCTTTTGGCGCCTACCGCGTAACACGTGCCGCCCCCAACCCGCTGGACCCCAGCGAGGGTCAGGCAGCGCTCAACCCCTTTGTCCTGATCGACCAGAATGGCGTGACGCTCTTTGCACCGCGCGCCGAGATGGGCCAAGGCGTCAAAACCTCTTGGGCGGCGCTGATCGCCGAAGAGCTGGACGTCGAGCTGGAACAGGTCAACGTTCTGCACGGACCCGCGGCCGCGGCGTACTACAACTCGGCCTTCCTGTCTGACGGCTTGCCCGGCAAGGGATATGACAAGAGCGAGTTCCAGCACAATCTGGGCGAGGCTCTGGGGATCATCGGCAAGTCCCTTTCACTGCATGGCACCGGCGGTTCGACCTCGATGAAGGACGGCTTCATCCGCATGCGCGAGGCCGGCGCCAGTGCACGCGAGACCATCAAGCAGGCCGCAGCCGAGCGGTTGGGCGTGGATCGCAGCCGGTTGAAGACCGAATCCGGACAGGTGATCGCCCCCGACGGCACCGCGATCCCTTATGCCGAGCTGGCCGAGGCAACTGCGCAGCTTGAGCCAATCGAGGCGGAATTGCGCGATCCGACCGAATGGCGCTATCTGGGCCGCAGCCAGCCCCGGGTGGACATGGTGGGCAAATCCACTGGCACGGCTGAATTTGCCATCGACGTCCGTTTGCCGGGGATGAAATTCGCCACCGTGCGCCGCAACCCCAAGCTGGGTGGCGGGATGAAGTCCTTTGACGACCGCGATGCCAAATCGATGCCCGGTGTCGAGAAAATCATCGACATTGGCGACGGCATCGCCGTGATCGGCACCAACACCTGGCTGGTCATCCAAGCCGCCGAAGCAGTCGAGATCGAGTGGGAAGATGCACCGTACCCGCCCACAACGGACGCGATTTTCGACAAGATCGCCAAGGCCTTTGACGGCTCACCAAACTCGACCATGCGCGACGACGGTGACGTGGAAACGCCGATCGAAGGCGCAACAGAGATCACGGCCAACTACACTGCCCCCTATCTGGCCCATTCGACCATGGAACCGATGACAGCTGCCGCTCAGCTGGACGGCAACGGGTTGCAAGTCTGGACGGGCACGCAGATGCCGCTCTTTGCACAGGCGCGGGCCGCCAGCGTTGCCGGGTTGGAAAGCGAACAGGTCGAGATCAACACCACCTATCTGGGTGGCGGTTTTGGTCGCCGGTTGGAGCTGGACTTCGTGGAAGTGGCAGTCAAGGTCGCCATGGCCGTGCCCGGCACCCCGGTCCTGACCACCTGGTCGCGCGAAGAAGACATGCGCCACGACTATTTCCGCCCCGGCGCGATGGCGCGCCTACGCGGCGCGGTCAAGGACGGCAAAGCGGTTCTGATCGACGGCCATGTAGCGGCACAATCGCCTGTGCAGCAGGCGATGGAACGGGTCACGGGCATGGCGGGTGCTGGCCCCGACAAGATCCTGGTCGAAGGGTTCTTCAACCAACCCTATGCGGTCCCCAACTATCGCATGAGCGGCTATGTGGCCGACGTGCAGGTTCCGGTGGGCTTCTGGCGCTCGGTCGGCAACAGCTACAATGGCTTCTTCCATGAGACCTTCATGGATGAGCTGGCCCATGCCGCAGGTCGCGATCCGCTTGAGTTCAGGCTGGAGCATGCCCGCGACGAATGGGATGTGGCTGCCCGCTGCCTTGAAAAAGTGCGCGACATGTCCGGCTGGACCGGCAAAACACCCGATGGTGTGGGACGCGGTGTTGCCATGACCTACAGCTTTGGCACGCCGGTGGCTCAGGTGATCGAGGTGGTGGATGAGGACGGAACCATCCGCATCAACAAGGCCTGGATCGCTTGCGACATGGGGCTGGCGATCGATCCGCATGTGGTCAAGGCGCAGATGTTCGGCGGCATGATGTATGGCCTGTCGGCTGCGTGCTTTGGTGAGATCACTTTTGACGAAGGCGAAGTGGAACAGTGGAACTTCCCCGACTACGATGCCTTGCGGATGCACACCGCCCCTCAGGTCGAGGTCGAGGTGTTGGAAACCAACCGCTTCATGGGCGGCGCAGGGGAACCCGGCACACCCCCGTCGATGCCCGCGCTTGGCAACGCACTGTTTGATCTGACCGGAACACGGGCGCGGAGCCTGCCCCTGAGCCACAGTTTCGATCTGTTGATCTGAGGTCGCTAAATAATGACCGGCAACGCCCCTGCAAAACGGGGGCGCTCCCGCACCCGAGCGATCCTGGCTTCGCCAGCACCGCTAACGGCTTTGGGCCGAGCGCAGCGAGGCCCGGCCCAACGGGAGGCTGTGCCCCGAAAGGGGCGTGGCCGACGGGCGGGAGCACCCCCGCTTGCGGCACCGTGATCGTCCACTCTTTGGAAACAATTGTGGCAATTTTTCCGAAAAACACCCCGATTTCGTCAGAATGCCTCCGTCCTTTTGCCTTTGACGCTCCTTAACCCGTTAAATGGGACGGAAGGACTATCGTTAAATCCATGAAGGCCCGTTTTGCAGAATATCGCGCGGGCGTTTCCTGAATTGGGCACGCAAGCCAAGTCAGGACCAGTACGATGCCCTTTGGTTACCTTGTCTCATTGGGAGCAGACAACACGCTCAACGCAACTGATGTCATCAGTGGCGCTTGGACCTTTTTCAATGATCAAACCGCGCTTGGCGCCGGACAATGGGTGTTCACCGGTGTCGACAATGGCATCACCTTCACCAACGAACAGGAACCCGGCCAGTTCTTTGTTGCCGAAGATGGCAACGTCTACTTTGTTCCGGACTTCGGCGAGGTTGATACGCTCACCAGCGCCTCAACCATATCTGCGCCTGCCTACACGCCCCCGTCACCGTTTGATGTCCCGACCGACCTACCCGACAATGTGGTCTTGGGCACGCTGGGCAACGACACCATCGACGCCGCATACACGGATGCCTTTGGCAGCAGCCTGAATGATTCCGCTGATAACGCCGATTTGGTCTTGGGCTTTTCCGGCGACGACGACATGCGCGGATTGTCCGGTGACGACTGGTTGCTCGGCGGCGCCGGTGACGACATCCTGCGCGGCAACCAGGGCGACGACGTTCTTTACGGGGATCGCTCGATCGAAGCTCTCAACTGGGACGCCCAGGCAGCAGATGAAACCGATGTCTCGGGTGGATTTACCCAGAACACAGGTGACATCGACGTGGCCGTCAGCTTCAGCAACGACGGCAACAACGCGCCGCAGTTTTCTATCGAAAGCTCTGATGCGCTTTATGTCGGCACGGACGAACCGTTCAACACCCAGTCCTCGCTGTATCTGTTCGGCAATGGCGACGGGGCCACGTCGACAACCACGCTGGATTTCTCGGCCGCCACAGGTGCGGATGTACGCGATGAGGTCGAAAACGTCTCGTTCCGGATCAACGATGTCGACTTTGCCTCTGGCAACCACCGGGATGTCATCACCATCAACGCCGTCGATGCGGGCGGGAACCCCGTCTCGGTCACGATCACGCCGGATTCAACGGCCGCCAACCCTGACACGGCCTCGGGCAACACTGTAACGGCAGGGGACTCGGGCGAAACCCAAGCAGATCAGGCCGGTTCCGTTCTGGTCGAGATCGCAGGCCCTGTTTCGGAAATCGAGATCGTCTATGAAAACGCCCTGTCCGGCACCCAGGCCATCTGGGTCACTGACGTCTTTTTTGAGCCCATTCCCCTGTCCGGAGGCAACGACACTCTGAACGGCGGCGGCGGCAATGACACCATGTTCGGTGAAGACGGCGACGACGTGCTCAACGGGGGCCGTGGCGCAGATGCCGCTGATGGCGGCGCAGGAGACGACAGCTTCAACACCGCTCAGGGCGACACGGTTCAGGGCGGCGAAGGCGACGATACCTTTGTGCTGACCGATCTGGGCGAGGCAGGCAGCGCCAATATCCAGATTGACGGCGGCGAAGGCGATGAAACCGAAGGCGACCTGCTGGACTTCAACGGATTGGCCGTCGATGGCACGCTGAACTTCACCTCGACCACACCAGGCGATCTGGCGGGCACGGTCGAGATGATCGACGGCTCCATCGTGACCTTCCAGAACATCGAGCGCATCATCTGCTTTACCCCGGGCACATTGATTGACACCATCCACGGCCCGCGCCTGATCGAGGATCTGCGCCCTGGGGATCTGATCGTGACCCGCGACAACGGCCCACAGCCGCTGCGCTGGATTGGGCAAAAGACAGTGGCGGCCACCGGCGCCAACGCCCCCATCGAATTGCATCAGTCCTTGCTGCAAGGCGCAACCGCGCCGCTTTTGGTCTCGCCGCAGCATCGGATGCTGTGGTCAGGTTCACGCGCGCAAATGTTGTTTGGAGACAGCGAGGTACTGGTTGCCGCGCAGCATCTACTGAGCAATCCAGGCGCACGTCGCGTCGAGGGCGGAGATGTCACCTACATGCACCTGATGCTGGACCAGCACGAGGTCATCTATGCCAACGGCGCTCCGACCGAGAGCTTTTTTCCAGGCGATGCCGCGCTTGATGCTCTGACCGGCCAATGCCGGGCCGAGATGTTCTCGATCTTTCCGGAACTGCGCAGCCACCACGGCGCCTTTGGCGAAACCGCCCGGCTGTGCCTGCGAGCGCATGAGGCCCGCGTTCTGGCCGCGTAACTTACGCCGATTTCTGCAGCGATGGCCCCTTGCCCGCACAGGCCCAGGACCGCACCGCATCCCCAAACGCCTGAAACAGCGGTCGCGACACCGGATCGTTGGCCGCGTCCCATTCGGGATGCCATTGCACCGACAGGGTGAACCCCGGCGCGTCCTTGACATAGATCGCCTCGGGCGTGCCATCGGGGGCGTAGCCATCGATCACGATCCGCGCACCGGGGCGCTTGATCCCCTGCCCGTGCAGCGTGTTGGTCATCACCTCTTGCGCCCCGAACAGACGATGGAACGGGCCGTTTTCGGACATCTCGACCGTGTGGCGCAGCGCAAATTTTTCTTCCAACGTTCCGTCGGGGGGCATGCGGTGGTTCATGCGGCCCGGCAAATCGCGGATTTCGGGATAGAGCGTGCCTCCCATGGCGACATTCACCTCTTGGAACCCGCGGCAAATGCCCAGAAACGGCTGACCGCGTTCGACACAGGCCCGCACCAGCGGCAGCACGATCGCATCGCGGGCCCGGTCAAACGCGCCATGCGCCTCGGTCTCGGGCTCGCCGTATTCTTCGGGGTGTACATTGGGACGGCCGCCCGTCAACAGAAAGCCGTCGCATGTCTCAAGGAGTTCGTCCACGGACAGAAACCGTGGATCCGCTGGGATCAGCAAGGGTATGCACCCGGCCACATTGGCAACCGCGTCCGAGTTCATCGTCCCGCCCGCGTGGGTGGGATATTGATCATTCATCAGATATGAGTTGCCGATGATACCAACGACCGGTCGCGACATGAGGTCTCCCTAAGCTGTGCGTCAAAGGCAAACCTACCGAGCAGATCAAACCTCTGCAACAGCGCACGACCTGCACCATGGCGCAGGTCGTTGTTCAGTGGCGCACAGGCGCAAATTTAGACCTCGCCGGTTAAACCAACTGCTTCGATCGCAGCCAGAGCGGCCGCTGCGTCATTGTCCGATGTATCGCCGGTCACCCCAACAGCGCCGATCACGGTGCCCTTTTTGTCGCGCACCAGAACGCCACCCGGCACCGGGATGACCTGACCACCATAAACGCCGTTCACAGCTGCCATGAAATAGGCCTGCCCTTCGGCCCGCGCCATCTGCGCCGTGCCGGCCATGCCCAACATGACCGAGCCATAGGCCTTGCCATGCGCAATCGCGAACCGTCCTGGTGCCGCGCCATCCTCACGCTCGAACGCCTGCACATGGCCACCCGCGTCCAGAACCACAACCGAAAGCGGTTTCAGCTCCATCTCGCGGCCTCTTTCCAGTGCCTTGCGGATGATCGTCCGCGCCCGTCTCAGTGAAAGTGCCATCCCTGCTTTTCCCTTTGCTTAGTCTGTTCAGGGAGCGAGGTTTGATCTCGCCCCCCATGTTGTCTTCACGCGCTCAAGCTGGCCTTCAGCTCCAGACGTCGTGCATGCAATACCGGCTCTGTGTAACCCGAAGGTTGCACACGCCCCTTGAACACCAGATCGCAGGCCGCCTGAAACGCGATTCCGTCAAATCCGGGTGCCATTGCGCGATAGTCCGCGTCACCGGCATTTTGCTCATCGACCACGGCGGCCATCTTCTGCATCGCATCCATGACCTGACCTTCTTCGATCACGCCATGATGCAGCCAGTTGGCCAACGCCTGAGACGAGATCCGGCAGGTGGCCCGGTCCTCCATCAGGCCCACATCGTTGATGTCCGGCACTTTCGAGCAGCCAACGCCCTGATCGACCCAACGCACCACATAACCCAGGATGCCCTGCGCGTTGTTCTCGATCTCGCGCGTGATCTCTTCGTCGCTCAAGTTGCGCCCGCCAAGCAGCGGCACGGTCAACAGATCAGCCAGCGTGCCGCGTGCCCCGCCTGCGGCCAGTTCGTCCTGACGCGCCAACACGTCGACCTTGTGATAATGCGTCGCGTGCAGGGTCGCAGCGGTTGGCGACGGCACCCAGGCGCAGGTCGCACCCGACTGCGGGTGGCCAATCTTGGCCTCCAGCATCTCGCCCATGCGGTCGGGCATGGCCCACATGCCCTTGCCGATCTGCGCGCGACCCTTCAGGCCACAGGCCAGCCCGATGTCGACGTTTCGATCTTCGTAGGATGCAATCCAAGGCGTGTTCTTGATGTCGCCCTTGGGCAGCATCGGGCCTGCTTCCATCGAGGTGTGGATTTCATCGCCGGTGCGGTCCAGGAACCCGGTGTTGATAAAGGCCACGCGGGATTTCGCGGCGCGGATACATTCCTTGAGGTTCACCGAGGTCCGGCGCTCCTCATCCATGATGCCCAGCTTAACGGTATTGCGCGGCAGGCCCAGGATGTCCTCGACCATGTCAAATATCTCGACCGAGAAGGCGACCTCTTCGGGGCCGTGCATCTTGGGCTTCACCACATAGACCGAGCCGTGGACCGAGTTGCCGCCTTCGCGCTGCAGGTCATGCATCGCGATCATCGTGGTGCAGAGCGCGTCCAGCAGCCCCTCGCCCACTTCATTGCCGTCCGCGTCCAAAACGGCGGGGTTGGTCATCAGGTGACCCACGTTGCGCACCAGCATCAGCGACCGCCCCTTTAGCACACCTGCGCTGCCATCCGCAGCGGTGTAGCTCAGATCATCCGACAGGGTGCGGGTAAAGGTCGAACCACCCTTGGTCACCTGTTCGGCCAGATCGCCCTTCATCAGACCCAACCAGTTGCCATAGGCCAGCGCCTTGTCTTCGGCATCAACGGCAGCGACGGAATCTTCGCAGTCCATGATGGTAGACAGCGCCGATTCCAAACGCACATCGGCAATGCCCGCCGGATCGCTGGAGCCGATATTCGAACCCGCGTCGATCATGATCTGAATGTGCAGCCCGTTGTTCTTGAGCAGAACAAAGTCCGGCTTTTCCGCCGCGCCACCATGCCCCACAAAGGCGCCTGCATCTTCCAATGCCGGAACCAGCGCGCCATCTACAACGCTCAAGCCCGCAACATCGCTCCACGATCCGCTGGCCAATGGTGCCGCGTCGTCCAGGAACCCTTTGGCCCAAGCAATGACGCGCGCACCGCGCGCAGTGTCATAGCCGCCGCCCGAGGGCAGATCGCCCATGGCGTCGGTGCCATAAAGCGCATCATAGAGGCTGCCCCACCGGGCGTTGGCCGCGTTCAGGGCAAAGCGCGCGTTGGTGATCGGCACCACCAGCTGCGGGCCAGGAATATGCGCGATCTCAGGGTCCACATTGGCCGTATCGATAGAGAAGGCATCACCCTCTTCGACCAGATAACCAATCTCTCGCAGAAACGCCTCGTAAGCGGCGGCGTCCGCATCGCGGTTGGCTTGATGCCAGGCGTCCAAACGGCTCTGGATCTCGCCGCGTTTGTCCAGCAATGAACGGTTCTTTGGTCCCAGGTCGCCCATCATGCGCGCCAGACCCGCCCAGAAGTCCCCCGCCGCGACGCCTGTTCCAGGCAGTGCCTGTTCCTCGATAAACTCCACGAATTCAGGCGCAATCTGCAACCCGGACCTGTCTACTCTTGCTGTCATGTCAGACATCCTCATCCCGACGCGCCACGCCTGTATGCAATGGCATTCAATTCAAAGCTGGTCACTAATTAGAACAGTTGTTTCCGATAGGCAACAAAACCGGTAAAATGGCTTTACCAATCCGCCTGAAACTGTATTCGGAATATCAAGAAGACCGGTTGCGGCGACATCGCTCGGAACAATAGCGGACGTCATCCCAGACCTTGGCCCATTTCTTGCGCCAACTGAATGGACGACCGCAGGTATGGCATTGTTTTTGCGGCAAATCTGATTTCCTGCGCGATCTTGGCATCAAAAATCAAACCCCAACTGTCTGTGGTCTACTTTGGTTTGTCTAGCTTTGGCCGGTCTCGGCGGACGCTTGCGCGATGCGTGACGATCGACCAGCCGATGGGCCGTCTCACGAAAACCCTGTCCCTTGCGCACCGCCCAAATCACCTCTCGCGCATGGCGAGCGGCTGCCTGCGGATCGACCAAAGGTTGGGGGTAACGCACGCGCGTGGCCCCCTCCCATTTCCAGGGCTCTTGCAGAAATTCATCCGGCACCTCACGCAACTCGGGAACCCATCGCCGCGTGAAAGCTCCGGTGGGATCCTGATCGTGACCTTGTTTGACCGGGTTATAGATGCGGATGGTGTTCATACCCGTGGTGCCCGACTGCATCTGCACCTGCGGCCAGTGGATCCCCGGTTCGTAGTCGGTGAACATCCGCGCCAGATGCTGCCCAGTGGCGCGCCAATCCAGCCACAGGTGATAGGACGCCACCGCCATCACCATCGACCGCATGCGAAAGTTCAGCCAGCCGGTGGCGGCCAACGAACGCATACAGGCGTCAACGAAAGGCAAGCCGGTCTGCCCCTCAGCCCAGGCCTGTCGACGTGTGGCATCATCTTCGCGCAGCCCCTCATACGCGGGATGCAGGCATTGCCACTCCAGGGGTGGTTCATCTTCAAGTTTCTGCATGAAGTGATCCCGCCAGGCGAGCCTCGCTTGAAACGACTTGAGCGACCCGGCCCAGCCGGTGCGCCCTCCCGTGATTTCGCGCTGCCGTGCGGCCGTGGCCTGCGCCACCTCGCGCCCCGAGAGTGTACCAAAGGCCAGATGCGGCGACAGGCGCGAACAGGCCGCCGCCCCCTCGAGTGGTGAAGACATGGCCTTGCGATAGCTCCTTCCCCGTTCGGTCAGAAAGCCGCCAAGCAATGACAACCCCTCTTGCCGCCCGCCCTTTTGCCGCTGCGGGCAACCATCGGGCAGCAGATCCGGCCACGGGTGAGACATCGCAGAAATGCCGTGGAACTCTGGCAAGGTCACGGTCGGTTCCCGAACAAAGGCATTGCGCCGCGCGGCCCAGCCGTTGCGGCCATTCATCCGGCGGATCACTCCGGACTGTACCAGTTCATGCCACTGAATCCCCTGCGTCTTTGCCCAGTCTGCCACCGCACGATCACGGGCAAAGGTCCATGCGTTGCCCGTCTCCTCGTGGCTGAGCAGATACTGCGCGCCGGTCTCTTGCCGCAGCGCCTCAAGTTCTTGCACCGCATCGCCGACACGCACGCACAGCGTCAGCCCCACCTTGGCCAATTCACGATGCAGATCACGCAGGCTCTCGCGCAGAAAGGCAAACTGCCGCCCGGACATGTCGGACTGCTGCCACAGTGCAGGTTCCAGCACATAGACCGGGAGCACAGGCCCAAGGTCCGCAGCCCGCGCAAGGGCCGCGTGATCATGAACACGCAAGTCTTTCTTGAACCAACAGATCACCGTCATAGGGGCAGAGCTAGCGGAATAAGCCGCGCGGGAAACCCCGCTTGCAGCCCCCAGCCAATGTTTCTAACGTCACCTCAAATCGGACCAACAGGACCACACCCATGCGCGACGCTGCCCCCACCACCATTTACCTCAAGGATTACACGCCCTTCGAATTTACCGTCGACGATGTGCATTTGACATTCGACTTGTCCCCAAATGCCACGCGCGTCACCTCGCGGATCACATTCAGCCCCAACCCTGATGCCGCTGGCCACACGTTCTTTTTGCATGGCGAAGAGCTGAAGCTGATCCGGGCCAGCATCGACGGTCAGCCCGTCACGCCGGATGTCACCGACAAGGGCCTGACCTGCAACGTGCCCGATCAGACATTCGTGTGGGAAGCAGAGGTTGAGATTGACCCGGCCGGCAACACCGCGCTTGAGGGGCTTTATATGTCGGGCGGCATGTATTGCACCCAATGTGAGGCCGAGGGGTTCCGCAAGATCACCTATTACCCCGACCGCCCGGATGTCATGAGCACATTCACCGTGCGCATCAACGGGCCGGAAAAGGTGATGCTGTCGAACGGCAACCCCACCGATCAGGGCGATGGCTTTGCAGAATGGCATGACCCATGGCCAAAACCCGCCTACCTCTTTGCACTGGTGGCCGGGGACCTGATCAATCACCCCGACCGCTTCACCACCAAATCCGGCAAGGATGTCGAGTTGAACATCTGGGTGCGCCCCGGAGATGAGAACAAATGCGCCTTTGGCATGGACGCGCTGAAAAAGTCGATGACCTGGGATGAGGACGTCTATGGCCGCGAATACGATCTGGACGTGTTCAACATCGTGGCGGTGGATGATTTCAATATGGGCGCGATGGAAAACAAGGGGCTGAACATCTTCAACTCCTCCTGCGTTCTGGCCTCGCCCGAGACCTCGACCGATGACAACTTTGAACGGATCGAAGCGATCATCGCGCATGAGTACTTCCACAATTGGACCGGCAACCGGATCACCTGCCGCGACTGGTTCCAGCTGTGTTTAAAAGAGGGGCTGACGGTGTTCCGCGACGCGCAGTTCACCGCCGACATGCGCAGCGAGCCGGTGAAACGCATCCGCGATGTGATCGACCTGCGCGGGCGGCAGTTCCCCGAGGACAACGGCCCGCTGTCGCATCCCGTGCGCCCCGAGAGCTTTGTCGAGATCAACAACTTCTACACCGCCACGGTCTATGAAAAGGGCGCCGAGCTGATCGGCATGCTCAAGACGCTGGTGGGGGATGAGGCATACGCCAAGGCGCTTGATCTGTATTTCGACCGCCACGACGGCGACGCCGCCACGATCGAGGATTGGTTGCAGGTGTTCACGGACGCCACCGGCCGCGATCTGAGCCAGTTCAAGCGGTGGTATTCCCAAGCGGGCACGCCACGCGTTGCGGTCTCGGATGACTATGCCGATGGCATCTACACCCTGACCCTGTCGCAATCGACGCCCCCCACCCCCGGTCAGGACACCAAGCAGCCGCAGGTGATCCCGGTCGCCGTGGGTCTGCTGGGACCCAACGGGGATGAGGTCGCCGCAACGCGCATTCTGGAACTGACCGAGGCCGAGCAGTCGTTCAAGTTCACCGGGCTGGCCGCAAAGCCCACCCCTTCGATCCTGCGCGGCTTTTCCGCACCTGTGATCCTGGAACATGACACCAGCATCGCCCAGCGCGCCTTTTTGCTGTCCCATGACACCGACCCCTTTAACCGGTGGGAAGCCGGGCGCTCGCTGGCGCGCGAAACAATGCTGGCCATGATCACCGATGGTGCGGCACCTTCGGGCGCATATCTCGACGGGGTGCAGGCGGTGCTGCGCGATGACACGTTGGACCCTGCCTATCGCGCGCTGATGCTGGGGCTGCCAGGGCAATCGGAACTGGCGGCTGCGCTGCATGACGGCGGCACCACGCCAGACCCGCAAGCGATCTGGACCGCGACCGAAACCCTGCGCCAGGCACAAGCACAGCACATGCAGGATCTGCTGCCGCGTCTGCACGGCGAGGCACAGGTTTCTGCCGCTTACCTGCCGGATGCGGACCAATCCGGCCGCCGCGCCCTGGGGAGTGCAGCCTTGTCGCTGATCACCCGTCTCGATGGCGGAGTTCTCGCGGCAACGGAATACGCCAAGGCCGACAACATGACCCTGCAGCTGTCGGCGCTTGGCTGCCTGATCCGTGCGGGCAAATGCGAGGCCGAATTGCAGGCGTTTTATGATCAGTGGAAAGACGACCGTCTGGTGATCGACAAATGGTTCGGGCTTCAAGTCTCGCTGGCCGATCCCGAGCAGACCTCATCCGTCGCCCAGACCCTGACCCAGCACGCCGATTTCAACTGGAAGAACCCCAACCGCTTCCGTGCTGTCTTTGGCGCCTTGGCGATGAACCACGCCGGGTTCCATCACGCCAGCGGCACGGCCTATGAGCTGCTGGCCGATTGGTTGATCCGTCTTGATCCGGTCAACCCGCAAACCACCGCGCGCATGTGTTCCGCGTTCCAGACCTGGCGCCGCTATGACCAGGGGCGCCAGAGCCTGATTGGCGCGCAGCTCGACCGGATTGCGGACACACCAGACCTGTCCCGCGACGTCACTGAAATGATCACCCGCATTCGTGGCGCATGATCATCTGTTAAGGAGTTCTTTGGATGCCCGTTCTCATCGCGCTTGTGGGCCTTGCGGCTGCTGTCGCCTGGTATGTCATTCGTGCGCGCCACGCCGCTCAGGCGGCTGGCGATCTTTTTGACATGGCCAATGATGTCCGCCTGGCGGCCCGGCGCTTTGGCTTTCGCCATCGCACCAACGTGCATCCGGTCGAGTCGATCGAACGCGCCGAGCTTGCCATTGCGGCCACGGCCATGGCGTTTCAGGACCTTGACGGTTTGCCCACACAGGACCAGCGCGACGCATTGCAGCTGCAACTGCGCAAGGTGCTGAAGCTGGACGCGGAAGAGGCGCAAGAAGCGATGGCCCTGTCCCGCTGGCTGGTGGCGCAATGTGGCGGGGCCGACCCGGCGCTGTCGCGGATCAGCCGCAAGCTCTACAAGATCTCGGGCGTTGACGCCCTGCAACCGCTGCTGAGCGTCATCCGGGGCGCTGTCTTGCCTGGCGAGGCGCTGTCAACACGCCAGAAAGAGGCGCTGGCAGACATTCAGCGCGCCTTCAAGCTGTAAGGAGCACATGCCATGCGCAAGACCCTACTCATCACTGGAGCTAGTGCGGGGATCGGTGCAGCCACAGCGCGGCTCGCTGCAGAACAGGGCTATGACCTGGCGCTGAACTATCGCAGCGATCATGCGGGCGCGGCTGCTGTGGCCAAGGCCGCGCAGGCCGCCGGGGCCGAGGTGATCCTGTGCCAAGGCGACGTGGCGGAGCCGGACGATATTGCGCGCATCTTTGCACAGGTGGACGAGGCATTCCCACGCCTCGACGGACTGGTGAACAATGCGGGCATCGTCGACATGACGGCCAAGGTCACCGATCTGACCCACGACCGCCTCAGGCGGATGTTCGACATCAACGTGATTGGGGCAATCCTGATCGCGAAAGAGGCCGTGCTGCGAATGCAAGCGCATGGTAACGGTGGGGCCATCGTCAATATCTCCTCCGCTGCGGCACGCCTTGGGTCGGCCAACCAATATGTGGACTATGCCGCATCAAAGGCCGCAATTGACATATTTACCAAAGGGTTGAGCGATGAAGTGGCGGCCGACGACATCCGCGTGAACGCAATCCGCCCCGGCCTGATCGAAACCGAAATTCACGCCAAGGGCGGTGAGCCCGGCAGGGCGCAGCGCTTGTCGCATATGGTTCCGATGAAACGAACAGGTTCAGCGCAAGAGGTCGCGGATGCGGTGCTCTATCTGCTGTCGGATCAGGCGTCATATGTGACCGGCACCTGCCTGGACGTCTCGGGCGGGCGATGATGACAGAGCCCTATTCATTCGAGCGACATCAGCGGCAGCCCAGGACGGTCATGGTCCTGATCGCGGTCTACGCCGGTCTGATTGCCTTGGTGATCCTGTTCAACGCAGCCTGGTGGATCATGGCCGGGCTGGCCCTGTTCACGCTGCCGACCCTGTGGGACCTGGCCACCGATGCCAAGGCCGGGCTGACATTGGACAGTCACGTCCTGTCCTGGTTCAGCGGTCGCCGCTCGGCCGAGGTGCGTCTGGATGAGATCGACTATCTGCGCTTTGACACCCGGTGGGACTTTTCCGTCCGTGTCACCATTTATCTGACCTCTGACAAGCGTGTGCGGCTGCCCTATGACAGCCTGCCGCCGCACCGCGTGTTCGAGGAGGTACTGCAAGCACACGGTTTGCGTGTGGAACGACATCACTTCACCATTCTTTAGGGAATGTGGCACGCAATTCCGCCCAACTCCCAAAAAGCTGTCCCGAAACATCCCAGCTTGGACACGTTTGTGCCGCAAATTAGCGTCAACTTGAACGGACCAAGGTCAAAGAACCCGTTTCGGAGCTGTAATGTTTTATCGTCCTCGCTTTGTTTCCCGCCATCTGCTGCCCCATTTGGCAGGTTTGTTTTCGGACCGACGCACTACGCCTGAAACAACTCCTCCCATTGCAGCAAAGCGCGAACCTTTCCGGGCCGAAGACTGGTTGAGCATTCCCGTATCCAACCGCTCGGTCGGCGAGGTCTTTACCCGTGAACAGCAAAACCGCGGGCAGTTCCTGACCCGCCAGGATCGCTGGGACGAGCTGGCAACCGAAATGGCCACGGCTGATGCCGCACGAAAGGTCGCGCCCAATGGAACGCCGGTGGCGGATCTGCTGGCCTACGGTGCCCGCTCGGATGTCATCCAGGCCGTTGAGCACGCTTTGGCAGAAGATGTTCCGGCAAATGCTTCATCGCTGACGGACGGCGTCAACGGGCTCGAAGAGGTTCTCAAGGATCATCCCGGCGATGCGATGCTGACGGCAGTGGTCGCCTTGACCCATATCGATGTCGGTTGGGCCTGGCGCGGAACGGGATGGGATTCCATCGTGCCACGCCTGAACCGCGAGCGTTGCGCCGCGCATTTTGACCGCGCCGCCGATCTGCTGGCCCCCTTCACCGACGAAATCCACTCCAGCCCGTTTCTGATGGCCGCCCGCTGCGCGCTTTTTGCCGGGCGCCGGATCAAGAACGCGCGGATTGCAGATGAATACGAACGGCTCATCGACCTGGCGCCGGGCAACCAACGCCACATGCGGGCGATGGGGACACAGCTCTTGCCGCGCTGGTTCGGATCCTATGAGGAATTGGAACTGGAAGCGCGTCGCACAGCGTCTCGTACGCAGGGCATCTGGGGTGCCGGGGGTTACACCTGGGTCTATTTCGACGCCATCGCCATGGATGAAGAGGCCTGCGCCCGCGTAGATGTCGGGTTTTTCGTCGACGGGCTGCGCGACATCATCAAGGCCCGCCCCGAACAAGAGATGGTCAATTTGCTGGCCGCCTATTGCGCGGTTGCCCTGCGCAACGGCATGGGCCTGGACGAAGGGGCCGATTTCGTTCGCGCACAAATCTGCAGCAATGATCGCTGGTTGATCCGCGACCACATGACCGAGATCCACCCGCTGATCTGGGCCCACGCGGCCGACGGGTTCGACAACAACGCGCGCATCACCTCGCCCAGCCGGTTTGCAGCGCGGGGGCGGGCCGATGCCCTGCACGTGATCGCCCATCTGTTCCGGGACGAAATCGGTCGGGGCCTGCGCGTCACCTTTACCCCCGACGGTCCCCGGGTGGAGGCCTGACCACTTACACCGGTTCTGGCTCTTTGCCCTCTTGCCCCCCCAGCCGACCTACCCTAGAACGCGCTGGATACCTTGCGGACAAGAGGCACACCCATGCTGGACCTGACCTACGAGACACCCAAAGTCAAAACCATCGCCGGAGCCAAACACGATTGGGAACTGGTGATCGGGATGGAGGTGCACGCCCAGGTTTCATCCAACGCCAAGCTGTTTTCCGGCGCGTCGACCCAATTCGGGGCCGAGCCGAACTCGAACGTGGCGTTTGTGGACGCGGCAATGCCCGGCATGCTGCCCGTGATCAACGAATACTGCGTCGAACAGGCGGTGCGTACCGGCCTGGGGCTGAAGGCCGACATCAACCTGAAATCGGCATTTGACCGCAAGAACTATTTCTACCCCGACCTGCCGCAGGGTTATCAAATTTCCCAGCTCTATCACCCCATTGTGGGCGAAGGCGAAGTGCTGGTCGAGATGGGGGACGGCACCGCGCGTCTGGTTCGGATCGAACGCATCCACATGGAGCAGGACGCGGGCAAGTCCATCCACGACATGGATCCCAACATGTCGTTCGTGGACCTCAACCGGACCGGCGTCTGCCTGATGGAGATCGTCAGCCGCCCCGACATCCGTGGCCCCGAAGAGGCCGCTGCCTATATCGCCAAGCTGCGCCAGATCATGCGCTATCTGGGCACCTGTGACGGCAACATGCAGAACGGCAACCTGCGCGCGGACGTGAACGTGTCGATCTGTCTGCCCGGCGCCTATGAGAAGTACATGGAAACACAGGACTTCTCGCATCTGGGTACGCGCTGCGAAATCAAGAACATGAACTCGATGCGCTTCATCCAGCAAGCGATCGAGGTCGAAGCCCGCCGTCAGATCGCCATCGTCGAGGGTGGTGGTACGGTCGATCAGGAAACCCGCCTGTATGACCCGGACAAAGGCGAAACCCGCTCGATGCGGTCCAAGGAAGAAGCGCATGACTACCGCTACTTCCCCGATCCTGACCTGCTGCCGCTCGAGATTGAGCAGGCCTGGGTCGATGACATCGCGAACAACCTGCCGGAACTGCCCGACGCCAAAAAAGCGCGCTTCATCGCGGACTTCGGCCTGACCGACTATGACGCCTCGGTCCTGACGGCCGAAGTGGAATCGGCGGCTTATTTCGAAGAGGTGGCCAAGGGCCGCAACGGCAAGCTGGCCGCCAACTGGGTCATCAACGAGCTTTTTGGTCGCCTGAAGAAAGAAGACCACGAAATCACCGACAGCCCCGTGTCCCCTGCCCAGTTGGGTGGCATCATCGACCTGATCAGCTCGGACGCCATCTCGGGCAAGATCGCCAAGGACCTGTTCGAGATCGTCTATACCGAAGGCGGCGATCCGGCGGAAATCGTCGAAGCACGCGGCATGAAACAGGTGACCGATACTGGCGCCATCGAGGCCGCCCTGGACGAGATCATCGCGGCCAACCCCGCACAGGTTGAAAAGGCCAAGGTGAACCCCAAGCTCGCGGGCTGGTTCGTGGGTCAGGTGATGAAAGCCACCGGCGGCAAGGCCAACCCCAAGGCGGTCAACCAACTGGTGGCCCAGAAACTGGGCGAGTAACGGCTGCTCGGATAAAGCATCAATTTTGGAAAGGGCGGCGCATTTGCGCCGCCTTTTTCTTTGCGCGCTGACATCTGAACTTGTTCTCTACAGTCGCCGAAGCGGCGTCTTGGAGTCTAAAGCTCTTCACTGACGTGGCTGATCAAGTTCAGAACTCTCAGCCCCCAACACACCGTCCTTAAAGCTGCTGCTCGACTGGCAGCAGCGCGGTAATGCCCACCAGCAGTTGCTTCCAGAACGTGGCGCCCGGCTCTTGCTGCTTCACCGTGATCAGGTCGGGCTGCTCATAGCGCCACTGCAAACGCTCGTCATCGTCCAACGCGATGCGATAGGTGTAGTCGGCAAGCCCCTGATCCAGGTCGACTAGGACGTCACGCGCAAACCCTTGGCTTGCCATGAACAGCCCCAACTCGGTGTTCTGCTTGATTGACCGAGGATCCAGGTTCAGCGAGCCGACAAACACCGTGTCGTCGATCACCGCAAGTTTGGTGTGCATCACGACACCGATCTCGGACTCGGCCGGGACCAGCCCCAGTTCTTGCAGCGAATCCGCCCGCAACTCATAAAGCTCGACGCCCGCCTTCAGCAGGTCCGCGCGATGTCTGCGATACCCGGCATGTACATAAGGATGATTGGTCGCTGCCAGCGAGTTGGTGACGATGCGCACCCGCACCCCGCGCTGCGCAAGATCAGACAGCAGTCGCGCGCCGTAGTCTTCGGGCACAAAATAGGGCGTCAGCAGAATAACCTCACGCTCGGCATCGCGCATCCGCGCCAGCAAGGTCTCGGCCAGGGGTCTGGGACCACCGCGCACGGGCTGCTTGAGCTTTTGTGGCGGATCGACCACCAGCTCGGCCCGCCCACGATAAAGCGGAACCGCCGACGTGCCGATTTGCCGGATATAGCGATTTTCGACCGCATCATCATAGACTTGGCGCGCCGGTTTCAGCTCTGCGGTCAATTCATCCCTGGCCTCGCGCAATTCCTGCGCAGTCGCGGGATCATAGAGGCTGCTAAGGGGAACGGCCCAACCGTCGTTCCAATACCGGTCGAACTCTTGACCGATCTCGGCGACCGGTGGTCCAACCACCAGCAGGTCGAAATCGGCGAATTCGGAACTGGTGTTGAGCTGGAAATACTCATCCGCAATATTGCGCCCGCCGATGATGGCAAAGGCTTGATCAGCGGTAAAAGACTTGTTGTGCATACGCCGGTTCACGCGCGAGAACTCCAACGCCATGCCCACCGGTTTTGGCCAGGGCCGCGCCGTCGGGTTGTATATGCGGACCGCGATGTTGTCATGCGCATCGATCAGAGCAAGGCTGCTGTCGTCCACGGTGGTAAAGAAATCATCCAGCAGAAACCGCACCCGCACCCCGCGATCAGCAGCCCGGAGCAACGCGTCCGCGATCAAGGCCCCGCCCAGGTCCGGCTTCATCAGGAAATACTGCAAATCCAGCGTGTCTTGTGCCCCCTCGATCAGCCTGAGCCGAGCGCCAAGGGCCTGATCCCCATCCGACAGCGGCACAAATCCCGCCTGCCCGTGTGACAGCGCGTGCGCAGCACTCACAAGAGTGGACTGTGGCACCAAGCGCGCCTGGGTGACAGGCGTGTCCTGATCCAGCGGAGCGCCTGTACAGGCCTGCAGAATGAAAAGGGTTGCGCCGATCACAACGCTTCGAATGGACCCCGATTTTTGCGCCATGTCCTCGTCCGTCGCCCCGCCCTTTTGTGTTCCAAGGGATCATTGCTGTCACCCTAGACCAGCCCTTTCCCCGCGAACAGGTCTTTTACCTGCGCGTTAACCTGTTAGATTGCCGCGACACGAAGTTCCGGGAAACACCATGCACCGCTACGAATACAAAGTCGTTCCTGCGCCGTCCAAAGGCACCAAAGCCAAAGGCGTGAAGACACCCGAAGGGCGTTTTGCCCTGACCGTCGAACAGCTGCTCAACCAGATGGGCGCCGACGGGTGGGAGTTTCAGCGCGCCGAGTTGCTGCCCAGTGACGAACGCTCGGGCCTGACCGGATCGGTTCAGAACTGGCGCAATGTGCTGGTGTTTCGCCGTGTGCTTGCAAGCGGTGACACAGACGTCGAAGGCGCAGACGCCACGACCGAGGATGACATGGTTGCCACACCGGTGCCTGGCCCGGTGTCTGAACCTGCCCCCGTAACCGCCCCTGCGCCGATCTCGGCCGAGGTCAGTGATCCGCCCATGGCCAGCGGTGCCGAACGGATGCTCAAGGACAATGGCGTCGAAGAGTTGAGCGACGTGTCAGGCATGACCGAAGCCTTGAAAGCCCGCGCCGAACGTCAGGCCGACGAAGAGGCCGAGCCTGACGAGACGGTCAAACGGGACTAAACGTCGATGTCCAGGGCCAAGGCGTGAATGCGCGGCACAACGTCGCCCAAAGCCGTGTGAACCGCGCGGTGACGCGCCACACGTGACTTTCCTTCGAACGCCGCGGCCCGGATTCGAACGTTGAAATGGCTCTCGCCACCCTCTTGGTACCCTGCGTGGCCGCGGTGGCTTTCGCTGTCGTCCACGACCTCCAACTCGGTTGGACTAAAGGCGGTTTCCAGCCGATCGCGGATCTCGTCGGTTATGCTCATTGGTGTCTTCTTTCCTTCTGTCACGGTTTTTTTCGCCGTGCCCTCTTCTATCTGCCGCCACTTAGATTAAACTCTGGCCTCCGAGTCGAGAAGCAGTGTCCGAAAGGTGCCCCGTCATGAGCAAATCAGATCCATTTGGGTTCGATATGTCCGTCTCTTCCGCCAAGAAAAAGAACCCACGCGGGCGGCGCGGCATGTCGGGGGCGTCCGAAACATCGGTGCGAATCTGCGATCATCCCGGCTGTGAAGAACCAGGCAAGTTCCGCGCCCCCAAGGCGCCGGATGTTCTGGATGACTTCTACTGGTTCTGCCAGCAGCACGTGCGCGAGTATAACCAGAAGTGGAATTTCTTCGACGGCACCACCGAGGCCGAGATGAACGCGCAGCGCACCAAGGACAAGGTTTGGGAACGTGAAACCAAGCCAATGGGCGACCCCGAGGCACGCGCCTGGGCGCGCTTGGGCATCGAAGATCCGCATCAGGTATTGGGCGCCAACGGCACCCAGAACAAGGGTCGCACCTCGGGCGGCGGCGGCAAGCGCCTCCCCCCCACCGAGCGCCGCGCCATCGAGATTCTGGAAGCCAATGACAGCTGGACCAAAGCCGAGGTGCGCAAGGCATACAAGAAGCTGATCAAGGTGCTGCACCCCGACATGAACGGCGGCGACCGCAGCCAGGAAGAACAGCTGCAAGAGGTCGTCTGGGCCTGGGACCAGATCAAGGACAGCCGGAACTTCAAGTAACCAATCCAGCAGACGGGTGGAGAGAGCATGACAACCCTGGTATTCTTGGGATCCACCCGTGACAGCAGCCCGCCACGCCCCAGACGCTTAGGCGCGCGGGTAGCTGCGGCCTGCGCGCGCGTGTTGACCGAGGCCGGAGCAGACGCGGAACTGATCGACCCGCTGGACTACGACTTCGCCCGCCGCTTCAAACCCCACTTTGCCTATGCCCCGTCGCAGGTTCCGGCCGAGATGGAGGCCTTGGCGCAAAAGATCGAAGCGGCGGACAGCTATGTCATGGTCAGCCCCGAGTACAACCATTCCATGAGCCCGGCCCTGGCTGATTTGCTCAACCATTTCGGCAGCTCACTGTTTTCGTACAAACCAAGCGCCATCGTGACCTATTCAGCCGGGCAATGGGGCGGCGCGCGGGCGGCCGTGAACATGCGCACCTATCTCAGCGAGCTGGGCTGTTTGCCGGTCTCCGCCATGATCCACATCCCTCATGCCCAAGACGTGCTGACCCCGGACGGGGACTTTGCCGAAGGTGTGGATGCAGATCGCTGGACCGGGTATTTCGGACGCAGCTTTCAGCAACTTCTGTGGTGGGCCGCAGCCGCCAAAGCGCAGCATCAGGTCGCGTCACCGACCGAGGCTTTTCTGACAGCCCCCTCACAACGCAACGCGCCCTAAGCAGCCACCTCTCGGCGGTTACTGACCAAACGCAACCCGCCGCGCGAAGCGCGGCCCGGCCCAACGGGAGGAGGTTTTTCCGCAAGGAAAAATTGACGACGGGCGGGAGCCTCCCCTGCCATTGCATAGACCGCAAAACCACAAAAGCGCGCCGGGGTAGCCCTGGCGCGCCTTTTCTTTTCAATGGGTATACGCTCAGCCACCCTGATTGCGCTGCAGGCTCTCAAGTACCTGGTCGATCGAGAAACTCGCGGGCTTCTGGCGCGGTGGGTAATCCTGGAACGAGGCCAGGAACTGCGCCACGAACGCCTGCGCTGGCACCAGCAGATAGGTGCGATCCAGTCGCCATTTCGGATAGCCTATCGACTCATGCTCTGCCCGTTCAAACGGATCCGAATATAGGTCGATGATCTTGGGCAGACGCAGGAACGTCAGCGGTTCCTGCCAGACATCAAACCCATGCGCCCGCTGTTCGGCAAACACCACTTTCCACCGGTTATAGCGCAGGTTCATCAGATCGCCGCCATCCGAGAAATACAGGAACTCGCGCCGCGGCCCCTCTTCTGCCTCGCCCCGGAAATACGGCATGAAATCATAGCCATCCAGGTGCACCGGCTCATTGCCCTCGCCAAAGGGCGCTTCGGTCAGCATGCGTTCTTTCATGTCACTGTCACCAAGCGCCGACATGAAGGTCGGGAACCAATCCAGATGGCTGATGATCTGGTTCGACCGGCTGCCGGGGTCGATCACGCCGGGCCATTTGATCATCATCGGAACGCGAAAACCGCCTTCCCAATTGTCATTCTTCTCACCCCGGAACGGCGTGGTGCCGCCATCGGGCCAGCTGAACACCTCGGCCCCGTTGTCAGTCGAATACATCACCACGGTGTTGTCTGCGATGCCAAGCTCATCCAGCTTGTCGAGCATCTGACCGACCATCTTGTCATGCTCGACCATTCCATCCGGATAGACGCCCAGACCGGTCACACCCTCGCTCTCTTCCTTGAGGTGGGTATGAATGTGCATCCGTGTGGTGTTGTACCACAGGAAGAACGGCTTCTCCTGCTCGGCCGCGCGATCGATAAAGTCCAGAGCTCCGGCCGTCACCTCTTCGTCAATCGTCTCCATCCGCTTGCGGGTCAGCGGCCCGGTGTCCTCGACACTGCCATCGGCTGAGGATTTGATCACGCCGCGTGGACCAAACTGCTCACGAAAGGCTGGATCTTGTGGATAGTCCGCGTTTTCCGGCTCTTCTTCGGCATTCAAGTGATAGAGATTGCCAAAAAACTCATCAAATCCGTGATTTGTCGGCAGGTGCTCATCCAGATCGCCCAGATGGTTCTTGCCGTATTGCGCCGTCATGTAGCCCTTGGATTTCATGTATTCGGCAATTGTGGGATCCTTTTCGCTGATCCCCTCCTTGGCGCCAGGCAAGCCGACCTTGAGCAAACCCGTGCGGAAGCCCGATTGCCCGGTCACAAAAGACGCGCGTCCGGCGGTGCAGGATTGCTCGCCATAGCCATGGGTGAACAACATCCCTTCCTTGGCGATCCGATCAATGTTGGGGGTCTCGTACCCCATCATGCCCTGATTGTAGGCGCTGACGTTCCAATACCCGATGTCATCGCCCCAAATGATCAGGAAATTCATCGGCTTGTCCTGGGCCAATGCGGCCCCCGCCCCGGCAAGGCCAAGGGCTCCTGCCAGCAACGTCTGTCTGAAATGGCTTAGTCCAGTCATTTTTCTCCCCAAAAACAACATGTGTTGGAATTCAGGGTCGCCGGGGTAGTCGTTTCACAGCGACCCGGTTCAATGGGGCGAGTATAGCGCGCATCGGGCAATGCGTCCCCTTGTTTTCCCACGCCTTGGTCTGCTCTGGCCCATGCCAGGTCAAAACCCGGCAGATTTGACGCAAACGACCCGCGCTATAAGTCCAGTTCACAACCTTTTTTCGGCACAGCTGAAAGGAACGTCCGGTTCCCCTTGCCCTTGCCCCAAAGATGTTGCACCAAACGCAGGTTCATGCCCCGCAGACAGGGGCGGAGAGGATAAGGACGACTGGCATGGCTGACGGTTTGATCGACATCAACGCAAAACCCACCGAAGAAATCTCGGTCCGTGAGGTGTTCGGCATCGACACCAACATGACGATCAAGGGATTTGCCGAAAGCTCGGACCGCGTGCCCGAAATCGACCACACCTATAAATTCGACCCCGACACCACGATGGCGATCCTGGCCGGTTTCAGCCACAACCGTCGCGTCATGGTTCAGGGCTACCACGGTACAGGTAAATCGACCCACATCGAACAGGTCGCAGCGCGCCTGAACTGGCCCGCCGTCCGTGTGAACCTGGACAGCCACATTTCCCGGATCGACCTGATCGGTAAGGACGCGATCAAACTGCGCGACGGCAAGCAGGTCACCGAATTCCACGAGGGCATCCTGCCCTGGGCGCTGCGCAACCCCGTTGCCATCGTGTTCGACGAATACGACGCAGGCCGCGCTGACGTGATGTTCGTGATCCAGCGCGTGCTGGAGCATGACGGCAAGCTGACGCTGATGGACCAGAATGAAATTATCACGCCCAACCCGCATTTCCGCCTGTTTGCTACTGCAAACACGGTTGGTCTGGGCGACACCACCGGCCTCTATCACGGTACTCAGCAGATCAACCAGGCCCAGATGGACCGCTGGTCGCTGGTCTCGACGCTGAACTACCTCAGCCACGATGCCGAAACGATGATCGTCCTGTCGAAGGCACCGCATTACAACACCGCCGACGGCCGCAAGACCGTCAGCCAGATGGTCACCGTGGCCGACCTGACCCGGACCGCCTTCATGAACGGCGATCTCAGCACCGTCATGTCGCCCCGGACCGTGATCAACTGGGCGCAAAACGCCGAGATCTTCCGCGATGTGGGCTATGCCTTCCGTCTGTCGTTCCTGAACAAATGTGACGAGCTGGAGCGTCAGACCGTTGCCGAGTTCTATCAGCGCTGCTTTGACGAAGAGCTCCCCGAAAGCGCCGCCAGCGCGAGCATGGGGTAAGCCCCGCGCTCCCCACACGGCGTTCGCAAAGGGGGGACGTGATGCACATCGGTTTGATCGGAGGCATTGGCCCGGCAGCCACGGCAGCTTATTACCTCAAGCTGTCGGATCGTTGCCGCGCAGCGGGTGTTCCACTTGACCTGAGCATGGTCAACACGGACATTCAGGTGCTTGCGCGCAATGCGCAAGCCGACCGTCGCGACGATCAGGCCCGTGTTTATGCAGATGTCATCACCCGCCTTGCCGCATCCGGCGCTCAGGTGGCGGCCATCACCTCGATCGGCGGCAGCTTTTGCGAGGATGAAACCCGCGCACTGTCTGCGCTGCCTTTGATCAGCGCGTTTGGGGCTTTGGACGATCACTTTGCCACTCAGGGGATCGCCAGCGTCGGTATCCTGGGCACCGAGACCGTCATGCAAAGCCACCTTTATGGGCGGATGACAAAAACCCGCACGGTTGTGCCCGAGGGTCAGATCGCCGAAGTGGGCCAAGCCTATATCGAGACCGCCCTTGCGGGGCGCGCAAGCGATGCCCAACGAGACTTGTTTTTTAAGGCAGGACGCAGAATGGTTGATGAAATGGGAGCAGATGCCGTGGTGTTGGCCGGCACCGATCTGGGACTGGCCTTTGACGGCCAAGACCCCGGATATCCGGTCGTCGACGCCATCGACGTGCATGTCGAACAACTCTTCCTTCTTGCCTCTGGCGCCCTGAAACTGCAGGATTTGTCCCTATGAAAAAGCCCAACGACAACCCCGCCGATCCGTTCAAAAAGGCCCTGGCCGAGGCGACCAAGGTCATGGCCGACGACCCCGAGTTGAACGTCAGCTACACGGTTGATCCCTCGGGCGTTTCGGGTGACTCGATGCGGTTGCCTCAGGTCAGCCGCCGCATGTCCCGCGAAGAGGTTCTGCTGGCCCGTGGTACCGCTGATGCTCTGGCCCTGCAGCGCAAGTACCACAACGCCGAAACCCACGCGCGTTATGCTCCTCCGGGCAATATGGCGCGCGACCTCTATGAGGCGATGGAAACCGCCCGGTGCGAGGCCATGGGCGCCCGCGACATGCCGGGCACGGCGTCGAACATCGACGTCAAGATCACGCATGAGGCGCTGCGTCGGGGCTATGACCAATGCACCCAGGCCGCGGACGCCCCCCTGCCCGTTGCGGCGGGTTACCTGATACGCCATCTGGCCACGGGCCGCGACCTGCCCCCGGCTGCGGCCAACGTCATGGAGCTGTGGCGTGGGTTCATCGAAGAGCAGGCAGGCGGCACGCTGGACAACCTCCAGGACATGCTCAGCGATCAGGCCGAGTTTGCCAAATTCGCCCGCCAGGTGATCGAGGATCTGGGATACGGTGACCAGTTGGGTGATGACCCCGACGAGCTGGACGAAGACCAGGAGGATCAGGCCGAGGACGACGCCGAAGAGCAACCCGATCCCGACAGCACCGGTCAGGACGATCAGGATCAGGAAGACGCTGACGCCAACCCCGAGCAGTCCCAAGAAGAGCAACAAGACCAATCCCAGGCCCAAGTCTCGATGGACGAGATGGCCGATGAGGAGTTGGGCGAAGAGGCAGAAATGCCCGAGGGCGAGGCCCCGCTGGAGCCGCCGGCACCGCAGCCCGTCTCGGACGCGGATCCCGATTATCTGGTGTATTTGTCGGAACATGATGAAGAAATCGCCGCCGAAGATCTGGCCGAGCCTGCCGAGCTGGAGCGTTTGCGCGCCTATCTTGATCAGCAGCTCGAACCGCTCAAAGGCGCGGTAAGCCGCTTGGCCAACAAGCTGCAGCGCCGCCTGCAGGCCCAGCAGAACCGCAGCTGGGAGTTCGACCGCGAAGAGGGCATCCTGGATGCGGGCCGTTTGGCACGTGTCGTGGCCAACCCGACCACGCCGCTCAGCTTCAAGGTGGAAAAAGACACCGAATTCCGCGACACTGTGGTGACGCTCTTGCTGGACAACTCCGGCTCGATGCGCGGCCGCCCAATCTCTATCGCGGCGATCTGTGCCGATGTTCTGGCCCGCACGCTGGAACGCTGCAACGTCAAGGTCGAGATCCTTGGCTTCACCACCCGTGCCTGGAAAGGCGGCCAAGCGCGCGAGGCGTGGTTGAACGACGGTCGCCCGCAACAACCCGGTCGCCTGAACGACCTGCGTCACATCATCTACAAAGGGGCCGACTCGCCCTGGCGTCGCGCCCGCCCCAATCTGGGCCTGATGATGAAAGAGGGTCTCTTGAAGGAAAACATCGACGGTGAGGCGCTGGAATGGGCGCACCGCCGGATGATGGCGCGGCGCGAGCAGCGCAAGATCCTGATGGTGATCTCGGACGGCGCGCCGGTCGATGACAGCACGCTCAGCGTCAATCCCGCCAACTATTTGGAAAAACACCTGCGCGACGTGATTGCCATGGTGGAAAAACGAAAGATGGTGGAACTGCTGGCCATCGGCATCGGCCACGACGTAACCCGCTACTATGACCGCGCTGTGACCATTACTGACGTCGAACAGCTGGCTGGGGCCATGACCGAGCAGCTCGCTGCGCTTTTCGACAGCGATCCTCGCGCCCGCGCCCGCGTGATGGGCATGAAGCGCGCAAGCTGATCCGGACAGGGGCGGCATAACACCGCCGCCCTGCTTCACCTTTTTCCAAATACTCCGGGGGAGTCGCGCAGCGATGGGGGCAGCGCCCCCTTACCGCTCCAATATCTCGCGAAACGCCTGATAGTCCTCGCCGTAACATTCCGAGATCAATCCGGTCACATTGCGGGTGCTCACAACCTCGCTCCCGTCTTCGTTCAGGGTGACCTCCCAATAGGTACGCCCGATGTAAGTGCCACCTGCGGTGTGCGCATCCGTCACCGAGCACAAGGTCGGCCGCCCCTCTTTCGAAAACAACCGCGACACCCCGGCCTGTCCCGGATTGGACGGGTCACTCATGCTTTTGGCTATGGCCTCGGCCGCAGTTTGGCGCGCCCGCTCCACAAATGCCGACTGCTCCTGTGCATCAGCAGGACAGGCAAGACATAGGATCGCGGCAAGATATCGTATCATGCCGCCACCTTACCCCAGACCCAGCGATTGCCAAGACCAGGCTTTCCCGTCTGGACTTTTCCCGCCCGCCCCCTCACCTTTCGCCTCGACACAAGACAGCACAAAAGAGGCCCCCATGTTTCAGAGCTTTGAGGTCACCGCCCGTCCCGAGCAAGGCCCTCCGCGCCTGAGCGCCCTGCGCGCCGAGATCGCCAAACAGGGCTTGAACGGCTTTCTGGTGCCCCGCGCCGATGCGCATCAGGGCGAATATGTCGCTGCGCGCGACGAGCGGCTGGCCTGGCTCACGGGCTTTACCGGTTCGGCCGGGTTCTGCGTGGTGCTGGAGCAGATCGCAGGCGTTTTCATCGACGGGCGCTATCGCACCCAGGTCAAGGCGCAGGTGGCTGCGGACTACACCCCCGTCCCCTGGCCCGACATCACCCTGTCGGTCTGGCTGAAAGAACAGCTGCCAAACGGCGGCAAGGTTGGCTACGACGCCTGGCTGCATTCCGCAGGTCAAATCACCCAGGCCGAAAAAGAACTCAAGGGCTCGGGGATCGAATTGATCCGCACCGAAAACCTGGTCGATGCGATCTGGGAGGATCAGCCCGAACCGCCGATGAACCCGGTCAAGGCCCATCCGCTTGAATTTGCGGGGGAAAGTGCGGCTGAGAAGACGACGCGCCTGGCCGCAGATCTGGCAGAGGCAGGGCATGGTTCCGCTGTGATCACCTTGCCGGATTCGATCATGTGGCTCTTGAACATTCGCGGCGCCGACATTCCGCGCAACCCGGTGGCACACGGCTTTGCCATCCTGCACGACACCGGCGCGGTGGACTTGTTCATGGCCGCCGAAAAGCTCAAGGAACTGGGGGATCATTTCCCCGACACTGTGACCCTCCACGATCCTTCGGATTTCCTGACCGCCGTCGATACGCTTGCTGGCCAGGTTCAGGTCGACGCGGGCACCGTGCCGCAGAAGGTGGCCGACATCCTGGGCGACCGGATGGTGGATGCGGGCGACCCCTGCGCCCTGCCCAAGGCGCGCAAGAACGCTGCCGAAATCGAAGGCTCGGCCGAGGCGCACCTGCGTGACGGGGCAGCCATCGTGGAACTGCTGGCCTGGCTCGATGCGCAAGAGCCCGGCTCGCTGACCGAAACGCAGGTGGTCACCGAGCTTGAGGCCCGTCGCCGCACAGACAATGCGTTGCAGGACATCAGCTTCGAGACGATCTCGGGCACTGGTCCCAATGGCGCGATCATGCATTACCGCGTGACCGAGGAAACCGACAGCACGATCCAGGACGGTCATCTGCTGGTGCTGGACAGCGGCGGGCAATATCTGGACGGCACCACCGACATCACCCGCACCATTGCCATCGGCAATGCCGGCGACGAGGAAAAAGCCTGTTTCACCCGGGTCCTCAAAGGCATGATCGCCATGTCGATGCTGCGGTGGCCTGCTGGCCTCGCGGGCCGTGACATCGAATGCGTCGCACGCATGCCGCTGTGGCTGGCAGGGCAGGATTTCAACCACGGCGTTGGCCACGGCGTTGGTGCCTATCTGAGTGTTCACGAAGGCCCGCAGCGTCTGGCGCGCACCAGCCACGTGCCGTTTGAGCCGGGGATGATCCTGTCGAACGAACCGGGGTATTACCGCGAAGGCGCCTTTGGCATCCGCATCGAAAACCTGGTGGTGGTGCAAGAGGCGCCGGACCTGCCGACCTCGGACCGGGAACGGGCGATGCTGTCGTGGCGTACTTTGACCTTTGCCCCCATTGACCGACGCCTGATCGTCGTGGATATGTTGTCCGCCGAAGAACGGGATTGGCTGAACGCCTATCACCGCGACGTAGCCGACAAGATCGGCCCGCGTGTGGGACCCGAGGCGCGCCAGTGGCTGGAGGCCGCAACCGCGCCAGTTTGACACAAGAGGTCTGACACAAGGCTGTTACACGGGCGGGCGACAAGTCCGCCCACCACTAAGACGATGGGGAAGGAGACAACATGACAGATCACATCAAGATCCGAAAACCGGGCGGCAAATGGAGCGTACGTTCCGGTGGGGCCATCCTTGGCGAAAGCAGCGAGGTGCTGGAACTGAGCGAAGGTGACATGGATCCGGTGATCTACTTCCCCCGCAAGGACATCGCCATGGCGTTCCTCGACGCTTCAGAAAAGACCACTCATTGCCCCCACAAAGGCGATGCCACCTATTACTCGATCGTCAACCGCTCGTCCGTCACCAAAGACGTCGCTTGGTCGTACGAGGCTCCGATCGAAGCCGTGGCCGAGATCAAGGACTATCTGGCGTTTCACCTGCGCGATGGCGTGACCGTCGAGCAGCTGTAAGAGCAGACCTCAAACTGTATTGAACAACAAACGGGCGCGTCACAAGGATGACGCGCCCGTTTGCAATTTATCCCCGACGGCCTGCCACGGGGCGATCATCAGTTGAGCCTATCCGTCAACGTTCGGATAGATGAACCCGTTCACTGGATAGAACTTGCCATACCGACCAGGCTGGCTTTCGACACGGACCAGCGTCCAGTCGTTGTTTTTCGAAACGTCTTTGACACCCATTTTCAGCGACACCTGATTGCGGTTCCAATTGGCGTGATTGACGATGATCTCGCGGTCGCTGACAACACCGGCCACAACCGCCACATGACCCAGGGGCATCCCGCGGGTCGACCGAAACGACATCACCGAGCCGACAAGCGGTTCAGAACCGCGCTCATAGGTGTTGCGGGCCTTGCCCCACCAGTCCTTGGCGTTGCCGCGAATTTCGATACCGCTGAGGCTACGTGCGTAGGGCACGCACCACACCCGTTGGCCCCTCGCCTGCTTTTGCTCAACCTCCAAGAGCGCCATCGACTGACGTTCCGGATCAAGGGTCAGGTAGGTCGGGCCTTTGGCGCAGGCCGCAAGAAGGCCGAATACCCCCAAAGCAACTGCGACCCGGACAGCTCCGAACCGGCGTGGTTTGATCGCATCTGTAGTGTTGGCGTTGTCCTGCAAGACACGTCCCCCCCATTTGAACGTTCCCGAGGTTCTACGGCGATATGATCGTTTGTGAAAAGTGGCTTGCTTTACCCCTCGGCAAGATTTCGCCTGTTCTTGCTGCACCACGGGTGCGAGTGGTCAGAAATTGGGCACTTCTTTGCGGATTGGTGCGGGTAGGCACCCGCGTGGCGTTAGCCTTTGGGGGGTAAGGGCCACCCGGCGATTGTCGCCAAAACAGGCCATTTGCCCCATTGGTTGTCCCGTCACGAATGCTCTTCTGCCGCTGTAGCCGCCAGAGCCCGGTTATACGCCTTGAGCGCGTCTATGTGGAACAACGCACCAACGAGTTTGGGTGGCATGTTTTCCTTGTGCACGACAACCGGCACAAACGGCACATCTGCCCGGTCGAAATACGGCATCGCGGCCTCAAGCGTGGCGGTGGCTTCGACACAAAGCCCCTCACCGATCAGTTGCTCGCAGGCATCCACATCCGCACAACGCGGATCATCCAGCGCCCGCATCACGGTCGAACATCGCATCATCGCCAGCAGATACGCCTGTGGCCCGGCGGCCAGGTGGATGTTGCGGCGCTCCAGCTGCGTCAGGAAGAACGAGCGATCCACCAGGCGTGACGCAAGGGCCGTGGACATCGAGACCGAGACCATCACCGCGATCCCGATCTGCCAATCCCCGGTCAGTTCGAACACGATGAGTGTGGTTGAGATCGGGGCGCCCAAAACGGCGGCGGCCACTGCGCCCATTCCGGCAAAAGCATAGAGGGTATGGGTTCCCGACACATCTGGCAGCAGACCCGTGGCGATCAGGCCAAAGGCCAGTCCAGACAGGGCGCCGATCATCAACGAGGGGGAAAACACCCCTCCGCCCATGCGTCCGCCAAAGGTGATGGCCACGGCTATGGTCTTGAGGACGGCAAAGATGATCGCATTGTGCAGCAGCAGATCACCGCTCAACGCAAGGGTCGTCGTCTCATACCCCACGCCGATGATATGCGGGAACCAGATGGCCAGCCCGCCCAACATCGCCCCCGAGATCGCGGGGCGAATCCAACGCGGGATGGTGAATTTCTCTTGCAGGTGATTGGCCAGATCCTCGGCCAGAAAGATCGACCGCATCAACACAACGGCAATCACACCACACAAGAGCCCCAGCAGCAGGAATGCGGGCAACTCGACGTAGAATTGAAGCGATCCGGGCGTGTTTAGGACAAATTCGGTGACGTCCCCAAACTCCAATCGGTTGATCACCGTACCGGCAACCGAGGCAATCACGATCGGCGCAAAGGCGTGGACCGCAAAGTGTCGCAACACGACCTCGAGCGCAAAAAGCGCCCCGGCAATCGGTGCGTTGAAGCTGGCCGAGACGGCGGCGGCCACGGCGCACCCCAGCAAGTCTCGCCCGGTGATCCCGTCGGCATTGATCCGGTCGCTGACCCAGGTCGACACGACCCCTGCCATATGCACCACTGGCCCCTCGCGGCCTGTCGAGCCGCCCGAACTGAGCGTGATGAGCGAGGCAAACATCGAGGCGATCCCGGCCTTGGTTTCGACCCGGCCATCGGTCATCGCCGCACCCTCGATCACGTCCGCGACCGAGCGCACGCGACCGTCCTCGGTGAAGTTGTGCAGGATGATCCCCACGATCAGCCCGCCCGCGATAGGGATCAGAAGCACCCAGTACCACGGAAGTTGCTCGGCAAAGCTGTGCAGGAATTGCACATCCTCGGTGCCATATAGCGCTGCTTGAAGGGCGTTGATCCCTTTGCGAAAGAACAGGGCTGCAAACCCTGCGACAACTCCGATGGCAAGGGCGATGAACCAGAACTGGATCTGGCTGGGGCCGCGATGACGCATCACGCGCCAGCCGTCTTTGACGGCAGCCATTGCCTGGGTGATCTGCTGTCGCAGAAGCGCGCGGGTAGATGGGGTCATGCGTGACCTCGGGTCGTCAGTTACCCCTGTGTAGGACACTCAAGGTAAACAGAAAAGGCGCATTCCCGCAGGAAGTCGCGGGAAAGGCGTCATATTTTTGCGATGATGCACGCAATCCCCAAATTTGCGGGTTGCTGCGTTGCGCTGGTTGGCGGGGGCACTCCCGCCCGTCGGGATATGCATCAAAGATGCACAGCCTCCCGTTGGGCCGGGCCTCGCTGCGTTCGGCGGTTGTGAGTTGGGGCGAACCAGATGCGTCAAGAGAGACCGCGCCGGGCTTTGCCCGGCGCCCGGCCCAAAGCCGTTGGCGGTGCTGACGCAGTCAGGACCGCCCGGGCGCGGGAGTGCCCCCGCCCCAGTGCTGGACGTTTCAGGACGTAAGAAGGGCCTTTGCCGCGGCGCGCGCTTCATCGGTGATGGTGTCGCCAGCAACCATGCGGGCAATCTCGTCCACACGGTCGTCTGCTGACAGCGGCACCACTGTCGACAAGGTCGTATTATCCTCGACCTGTTTCTGCACCCGCCAGTGATGTTGACCTTGTGCTGCAACCTGCGGCGAGTGGGTCACCACCAGCACCTGGCCGCCGCTCGCAAGCGCCGCCAGACGCCGCCCGACTGCATCTGCCGTTGCTCCACCAACGCCTCGGTCGATCTCGTCAAAGATCATCGTGCGGGCACTGTCGTCGCCAGTCAGACACACTTTCAGCGCTAAAAGAAACCGGCTGAGCTCGCCACCAGAAGCGATCTTGTTGAGCGGACCGGCGGGCGCGCCCGGGTTTGTTGCCACGGTAAAGGCGACCATATCGCGGCCCTCTGGCCCCGCCTCACCCTCGGTCAGCTTGGTCTCGAAAACTGCGCGCTCCATCTTGAGCGGCGCCAGTTCCCCCATCACGGCTGCATCCAAACGCCCTGCCGCCTCGGACCGGGCCATGGACAGGGCCGTAGCCGCCGCGTCATAGGCTGCTTGCGCTGTCGCCAGATCCGCCTGTTGCTGCTCAAGGTCCGCATCGCCTGCGTCCAGCGCAGCCAGCTTTCCGCGCAAAGTGTCGGCATAGTCGCCCAGTTCGTCGGGCAGGACATCGTGCTTGCGCGCCAAAGCCCGGATCGCAAACAGACGTTCCTCGGCGGCTTCCAACTCGGCCGGATTGAACTCCAGCGCGTTCAGGCAGCGTTCCACCCCGTTCTGCGCCTCTCCCAGTTCAAGCATCGCCCGCCCCAGGGCCGCAATCGGCTCTTCCAACTGGCCTCCGGCGTCGGCCGTGACCCCTTCGAGCCAACGCATCGCATCGCCTATGGCGCCCTCGGCCCCTTCGCCACTCAGCAGGGCAAAGGCGCGGGCGACATCGTCACGGATCTTTTCGGCGCCTTGCATCAGGCGGCGGCGCGCGTCCAGCTCGGCGTCTTCGCCCGGCATCGGGTCCAGCTGGTCCAATTCGGCCACGGCATGACGCAAAAACTCTTCTTCGGCGCGCACCGCGTCCAAAGCGGCCTGGGTGGCCTCGACCGTCTTGCGTGCCTTGGCCACCTGCCCCCAGGCAGCACGCGTATCCGCCAACATCCCATCCAGCCGCGCAAAGGCATCCAGCATCGCCCGGTGCCCACGTGGGTTCAGCAAACCACGGTCGTCGTGCTGCCCGTGCAACTCGATCAAGGTTTCGGAGAGGGAGCGCAGCACATCGCCCGAACAGCGGCGGTCGTTGACCCAGGCGGTCTTTCGACCATCGGCACGGTTCACCCGGCGCAGAATCAACTCTTCGCCGCCCGGCAGACCTGCCTCGGCAAGAATGTCATGGGCGGGATGCCCCTCGGGCAGATCGAACTCGGCGACAACCTCGCCCTGCTCTGCACCTTGGCGCACCAGCTCGGCCCGCCCCCGCCAGCCCAGAACAAACCCCAGCGAATCCAGCAAGATCGATTTGCCCGCCCCGGTCTCACCGGTCAGCACATTCAAACCCGGCTGGAACATAAGCTCCAGCCGGTCGATGATCAGCATGTCACGGATATCAAGCGCGCGCAGCATGGTCGGATCCCGTTTGCCCGGGCTTTACAGCCACTCGCCCTTGACGGATTGGCGATAGATCTGGCTCAGCCAGTTGTTGCCGCGATCCTTGAGTTTGAGACCCGCAGCCGTCAACAGCTTGTAGCTGCTTTCGTACCATTCGGACGACTGATAGTTGTAACCTAGGATGGCCCCTGCGGTCTGCGCCTCGTTCACCAGGCCAAGCGAGAGATATGCCTCGACCAGGCGGTGCAGCGCTTCGGCGGTGTGCGACGTGGTCTGGAAATCCTCGACCACAACACGGAACCGGTTGATGGCAGCGGTGTAATGATCCCGACGCAGGTAATAGCGTCCGATCTCCATCTCCTTGGCCGCCAAATGGTCGAAAGCCAGGTCGAACTTCAAAATCGCCGAGGTTGCATACTCGCTGTCCGGGTAGACCTCGATCACGGTGCGCAACGCCTGAAGTGCCTGGAAAGTCAGGCCCTGGTCACGTCCCACTTCGTCGATCTGATCATAGTAGCTGAGCGCCAGAAGATACTGGGCATAGGCCGCATCCTCGTCCGCCGGGTAAAAGTCGATGTAGCGCTGCGCAGCTGCGCGGCTTTCGGGATAGTCCTTGCCCGTGTGATAGGCAAAGGCCTGCATGATCAGCGCGCGTTTGGCCCAGTTCGAATAGGGATAGAGCCGCTCGATTTCAGAAAAATACCATGCCGCGTCATCGGTCCGCGACTGTGCAAGTTCGAACTCGCCCCGTTCAAAAATCTGCTCGGGCGAAAACCCGTCCAGGTCCTGGGTTCGATCTGCTGAGTTTCGCAACCCACCGCTACAAGCGGCCAAAAAAGCCGTCAGAATAAGTGCACCAACAACCCTGGCCCCCACCTTGCCGCCGATCATACTCGCTCATCCTTGTCGTCTTGCCGTGTCGGTTCCCCCGACTGAGCTTCGGTCTAGCACATTAATTTCCGCTGCAAAACGCCTTAACGACCTGTTGAGAAAAAGAGCCGCGATCCGTGATCAAAACTGGATCAGCGGTTCAGGCGACCTGGGGAATTTCGGCCCAGATCAGACCCTGGCCGGGCAGACGCTCGGCCGTTTCGGGGTCACACAACACCGGGCGCACAGCGCCGGGTGTCGAAAACAACTCGCGCAGCAGCGTGTTGGTCAGCGAATGACCTGCCCGCTCGCCAACATACCGCCCCAGAAGCGGGCCACCGGCCAGATACAGATCGCCAAGCGCGTCCAGCATCTTGTGGCGCACGGCCTCGTCCGCGTGGCGGAACCCACCAGGGCTCAGAACCTCGTCACCGTCCACGACAACAGCGTTGTCCAATGTGCCACCCAGGGCCAGACCGTTTTCGTGCATCGCATCCACATCGGCCTGACGGCAGAAGGTGCGGCTGTCGCTCAACTCGCGAGCGAAGGTGCCGTTGCGCATGTCCAGAGTCTTGCTCTGACGACCGATTGCGGGGTCGGCAAAATCAATGTGGAATTCGATTTCCAGACAGTCGGAGGGCAGCAGCGTCGCCTTGGCGCCGTCCTTTTCGACCGTGACCGGCTTGAGCACTTCGTAGGCCAGAACAGGCGCGGCCTGCTGGCGCACGCCTTTGGCCATGATGCCGCGAACAAACTCGATCGACGAGCCGTCCATGATCGGAACCTCGGGGCCATCGATCTCGATGAGCGCATTGTGGATACCACAACCCGCCAGGGCCGCCATGATGTGTTCGACTGTGGAGACTGTGACGCCAGCGCCATTCACCAGCTTGGTGCAGAGCGGCGTGCGCTCCACCAGGTCATAGATTGCGGGAACCATTGCATCGCCCACCTGGATATCGGTCCGCTTGAACCAGATACCATGCCCTGCTGCCGCGGGCTTCAGAACCATTTTCACCGGTGCGCCGCCATGCAGGCCAACACCTTTGAAGGTTACCGAGGTTTTGAGCGTATTTTGCAAGCTGTGCCTCATAGAGCAGTGTCCAGCGTCCCCATGCGCTGTGTTGAACCTGAGGTAAGCGAGGCAGGCCTTTGGCTCAACTCAATCTTTGTAACCGAATGAAACATCAATGTAACAGATAGGCGAAACCCTGCTCATTAACCTTTAATCGGCTGAATTTAAAAAGAAAAAGGCCACCCGAAGGTGGCCCCTTTTACCATTTTTGTGACCGCTATCAGTTGGCCTGACGGCGCAAGAAAGCGGGAATTTCGATGCGGTCCTGCTCGGGGTCGTTTTCAACCGGAGCAGGTGCCGTAGCGTCAGCTTGGCGCATCATGGGTTGTTGGCGAACCTGCGCTGCCGGGCGCTCGGCCGGGGTATCTGCGGCGTGCCCGGTCATCCGGTCAATCAGGCGATTGAAGCCGAAACGACCCTTTTCCTGAGCCGGGGCTGCTGCGGGTGCCATCCCCTGCTGCGGGGCCGACGGGGCCTTTTGCGCAGCCGCCTGCAGGCGTTGCATCGCCTCGGGCGACGGAGTTCCGGGAGCCGGTGCACGCGGTGCGACAAAGGCTTCGGCCTCGGTTTCCACCTCTTCGTGGCGCGGCTCAAAGGCTGCGACCTGCGGCTGGTATGCCGGGGGCGGCAGACCATCGTCGTTCAGCAGTTCGGGCTCTTCCGCTTCAAAGATGTCCTCGCCCAGGTCTTGGGCAGCAACTTCTTCAACGCCCATGCCCGAGAAGAGGCTCGGCTCTTCAGCGGCTTCAGCAACCGGAGCAGCTGCGGGGGTGTCCAGTGTCAGCGGAGCTTCGGCAACCGGGGCCGGAGCTGCGGCGGGTGCGGGTACCGGCTCTTCCGCCGAAACCTTCTGCTTGAGCGGTGCAGCCATCGGACGACGCGGTACAGGCATGTCCGCCTGAACATCCGAAGCGTCGATACCGGTTGCAACAACCGAAACGCGCATGCCGCCTTCCATTGCGGTGTCCAGCGTCGAGCCGACGATGATATTCGCCTCCGGGTCCACCTCTTCGCGGATGCGGTTGGCGGCTTCGTCCAGTTCGAACAGGGTCAGGTCGTGCGCGCCGGTGATGTTGATCAGCACGCCTTTTGCACCGCGCAGGCTGATTTCGTCCAGCAGCGGGTTTGCAATCGCCTTTTCGGCGGCCTGGATGGCGCGGTCTTCGCCCTCGGCCTCGCCGGTGCCCATCATCGCCTTGCCCATCTCGTCCATCACGGCACGAACGTCCGCAAAGTCGAGGTTGATCAGGCCCGGACGCACCATCAGGTCGGTGACGCCTTTGACACCTTGATACAGAACGTCGTCTGCCATCGAGAACGCCTCGGTAAAGGTCGTCTTTTCGTTGGCCAGACGGAACAGGTTCTGGTTCGGAATGATGATCAGCGTGTCGACAACCTTTTGCAGCGCCTCGACGCCGTCTTCGGCCTGACGCATGCGCTTGGCGCCTTCGAACTGGAACGGCTTGGTCACGACACCAACGGTCAGCACACCCAGCTCACGCGCGGCTTGTGCGATGATCGGGGCTGCGCCGGTTCCGGTGCCACCGCCCATACCGGCGGTGATAAAGCACATATGCGCGCCCGCCAGGTGATCGACGATCTGTTCGATGCTCTCTTCGGCTGCGGCCGCACCAACGCTGGCTCGGGCACCTGCACCCAGACCCTCGGTGACTTTCACGCCCAGCTGGACGCGGCTTGTCGCCTGGTTCTGCTGCAACGCCTGCGCGTCGGTGTTGGCCACAACGAACTCGACCCCGTCGAGTTCCTTTTCGATCATGTTGTTGACTGCGTTGCCGCCTGCGCCGCCGACGCCAAAGACCGTGATCCGCGGCTTCAAATCGTCCTGACCGGGCATCGAAAGGTTCAATGTCATGCTCTGTCCGCCTGTTTTACATGCCCGCTTTCGCGCGCTTTTTTCTTACCTATCCACAGACGACTCTACCGTGATCTGTGAAGGGCGTCATTAAAAAAACGTAGAAAAACCCCAAAATATCGAGGGTACGTAGGCGATATCAGCAGCATTTCGCCGGCATCCCCAAGATATTGCGGGCGAACATGCGCACAGCACAAAACACTCCGCTCGGCTGCCGCATTTACATCTGAGGCAGCGGTGGACGCGTGAAGTACTCATTTTGGGCGACTGCTCATCCTGCCGCCGGGTTTCTGATGAACCTTGTGGACAGTTTGGGGGATAACTCCGTGATCCGCAAGCCGTTTCTTCAACTCATGGGTAGGGTTTCACACGTCAGGGGTTCGTCCGAAACGCCTTCGATCCGCTGCACCCCACGCGTGAACTCACCGACAGGGCGCACAATGATCCCACCGTCATATTCATAAGGCCACCAGCAGGCAGGCATATCTCCGCGAATGTCTTCGTAGACAAAGCACACGCGTCCGCGATCCACATAGAGCTGCCCAATGACGCAACCGTTTTCGGGCGTTTTCCAGATGGTCTGTGTTCGGCTTACGAATTGCTCGTCTCCAACCAATCTGCCCGAACTCAAGTGCACAAACCGCAAGGTCTTACCTAAAGCGAAGTCAATGAAGGCCTCGGCAGGCATGAGCGTTTGCGCCGACAAAGGCGACGCAAACATGCATGTTGCAACTGCGATGACGCGCCACATCAGCGATCACCAATTGTCGCGGAACCACTTCACCGCCCGCTTGAGCGAACGCCCTGCATAGCGGTCGATCGGGATCTCAAAATCCCACCACTCGTCCTGCGGGTGCGCCGCAAAGAGACTGAGGCCAACGGCACTGGAAAACCCGGGCCCGGTCGCTGATTGCGGCAAGCCATGTACGCGCAAGGGGCGCCCCAGGCGCACGCGTTGGCCCAGGATGCGGCTTGCCAGCCCATCCAGCCCCATAATCTGGCTGCCCCCGCCTGTCAGGACGATCTGCTGGCTGGGCAAATGGTCGAAACCCGCGGCGTCAAGACGGGCGCGCACCTCTTCCAGGATCTCCTCGACCCGTGGGCGCATGATACCGATCAGCTCAGCCCGGCTGACCGTGCGGCGGTCGTGTTCCCAATCGCCGGTATCTCCACCGATGTCGATCATGTCACGATCATCGGCGCCGGTGGCATGCACGCCACCACAGAACGTCTTGATCCGCTCGGCATTGGCCATCGGCACGCCCAGGCCCATCGAAATGTCGCTGGTGACGTGATCGCCGCCCATGCGCACGCTGTCGGCGTAGATCATGTGCTTTTTCAGGAAGATCGAGATGCTGGTCGATCCGCCGCCCATGTCGATACAGGCCGCGCCCAGTTCCTGCTCGTCCTCGACCAGCGACGAGATGCCCGACACATAAGCTGACGAGGCAATCCCCGCGAGCTCCAGATCACAACGCTTGATGCAGTGGATCAGGTTCTGGATCGCTGCACCGTCGACGGTCAGCATATGCATGTCCACGGCCAAGCTCTGCCCCAGCTGCCCGCGCGGGTCGCTCAAGCCCGAACGGTGATCGAGCGCAAAGTTCACCGGCTGCGCATGCAGAACCTCGCGTCCCTCGCCGTATTCGGGCACATCGCAGGCGCTCAGGACACGGGCCACCTCGGCCTCGTTCACCATCTGGCTTTCCAGCTCGATCTGGGCATCCAGACCATATGAGCGCGGGTTCGCACCCGAGAAACAAGCAATCACATGGTCGACGCGGATCTCGGCCATCTTCTGTGCCGCCTGCAGCGCGGTGCGGATGGCGCGCTCGGTCTCTTGCATGGCATTGATCTCGCCAAACTGCACCCCGCGCGAGCGGGTAGTAGCAGCGCCGATCACCCGGAACCCGGTCTGCCCCGCCATCGAGCCAATGGAGTTGTCTTCGCTCAACCGCCCCGTGCCGTCAAACCGCAGCACCAGGCAGGAGATTTTGGAACTGCCAACATCCAGAATAGCAACAACACCGCGCTGCATCGCCTGGCGCCGCATCTGCCGCATCGCGCGCTGAGACTGATAAAGATCCGCCATCATGATTTACTGTCCGTTCCCGCTTGCTTTTCTTATCCGCCACCATTCCTCGATGGCGTTTTCCGTCATTCTGATCGTCGGCCGGTTACCCAAACGCATGTCCACGACTGCCACGTCGCGTTCGAGCAGCTCTTGCACCTCGTTCACCGCCAACACCCGCTCAAGAGCGCGTACCGGGCGTTCGGTCGGCAGCATGATGCGCTGACCGCGATCCAGCACCACGTCCCAACGACGTTCCCCAATCCGGGCCAGCCCCCGCAGACGCTTGCCCAAAGGCTGCGCTGCGTGCAGCAGGGCCATCGCCTCGGTCACGGATTTGTCCGCCGCGTCGCCCACGATCAGGGGCAGATCGGCACGATCGGACCGCGCCTTCAGGTCATCCACATGGGCGCCCGTTTCATCCAGAATTTCGATGCCTTCGCGCGTGCGCCAGACGACAACCGGCACGCGCTCGACCACGTCGACCTGCAAGACACCACCGGGGCGAATGCGCACAGTTGCCGATTTCACCGGATCAAGGCCTACGACGATCTCGCGGATCTGTTCCACATCCAGGTCGAACGAGCTGGTGGGGAAATCAAACGGCACAACTTCGCGAATGTCTGCCGACAGGCTGTCGCCCGCCCCGTCGATGGCCATCAGGTTGACCATGAATTCCGGCCGCTCCTGGATCGAGGCGCGGACGTCCGCCACAAACATGTTCAGCGCATCTCGGCGCTTTTCGCTGGACAGGAAGGCGCTGCCAACCGCAAAGGCCAGGCAGAACGGCACACCGATCCGCAGGCCCAGACGAATGCCCGGTGTCAACATCCAGCGCTGCAGGCGGTAACTCCACCGAGACGGCGCGGGATCGGCACGCTTGGTGCTCAGGCGAATGCGCCCCGCACCTTCAAGCGGTATGCCCTGCCCCTGCGGATCATAGTCGCCTGCCGCAAAATCCGCGTCCTGCGCCTCTGGCACCTTGGACCGGAACAGCACCGGCAGCAGGCGATTGCGCTTTACCTGTTGCACGAGGCGTCCTCCACCATCCAGGCGCAGAGCTGGCCGAATGTCATCCCCAGCTCACCGGCCTGTTCCGGGACCAGCGAGGTCGGCGTCATGCCGGGCTGCGTGTTTGTTTCCAACAGGAACAACCCGTCAGCGCCCTTGCTGTCGTCCCAGCGGAAATCGGTCCGGCTCGCACCGCGGCACCCAAGCGCCTGATGCGCGCGCAGGGCATAGTCCAGGCAGAGGTCAAAGATATCCTGCGGAATGTTGGCGGGCACCTCGTGACGCGATCCGCCGGGGGAATACTTGGCCTCATAATCGTACCAGCCATCGGCAAAGATCTCGGTCACGGTCACCGGCTTGTCGCCCACCACCGTGGTCGTCAACTCGCGCCCCGGCACATACTGCTCGACCATCACCTGCTGCGGCATGGTGGGTTCCAGTTGCGGCGGGCTGTTGGCGGCCTCGTGCACGATATAGATCCCGACCGAGGACCCTTCGTTGTTGGGTTTGACCACATAAGGCGGCGCAAGCACATGCCGCGTCTTTACCTCATCCCGGTCGGCAATGACGCTCTCGGCCACAGGCAGACCAGAGGCACGAAACATCTCTTTGGCGCGGTCCTTGTCCATAGCCAGGGCCGACGACAGCACGCCCGAATGCGTATAGGGGATGCCCAGCCATTCCAGCAGACCCTGGACACAGCCATCTTCACCCCAGCGACCATGCAGGGCGTTGAACACGACATCCGGTTTGATCTCTTGCAGACGTTCGGACAGGTCTGGACCGGCGTCCAGCTCAATCACATTGTATCCTTCGCCCTTAAGCGCGGCGGCGCATTCACGCCCACTGGACAGGGAAACCTCGCGTTCAGCCGAAGGTCCGCCCATCAATACCGCCACTGTCCGGGGTGCCCTGCTCGACTGACCCACAACACGTGCCTCGAATTTTCCGGACCTTATTTGGTGGTCCGTGTCTGCTATTTGCCGCCGTTTCCGCCTGTTTTATTGGCCTGATCAGGTTTGGAAACGGGGTGTTATTTGTCCAGCGGCTCACCGACCCGCATGATTTCCCATTCTAGCGTGATCCCGCTGGAATCGTAAACCTTTTTTCGCACCTCTTCGCCAAGCCCTTCGAGGTCTGCGGCAGTTGCGCCACCCGTGTTGATCATGAAATTCGAGTGTTTCTCGCTCATCTGAGCGCCGCCAACCCGTGCGCCGCGCATGCCCGCGTTGTCGATCACCTTCCACGCTTTCAGGTCGTGCACGTCATCTGCGCGCCCGGTGGATGAGAACCCGGCAGGGTTGCGAAAGGTCGATCCGGCGCTGCGGTCTTTGGTGGGCTGCGTCTCATCGCGCTTTTGCAATTGCGCCGCCATGCGGGCGTGCAGCTCCTCCGCCTCGCCCGAAACACCTTTGAGCGTGGCGGACACCAGAACTGCGCCCTCGGGCATATCGGTCTGACGATAGCGAAAGTTCAGCTCATCCGGCCCGATCTCGCGCAGTTCACCCTGTCGCGTCACGATGAGACCGGATTGGAAAACATCCGCCGTATAGCTGCCGTAACAGCCCGCGTTCATCCGGACCGCACCACCGATGGAGCCGGGGATGGTGCGCAAAAAGGTCAGATCAACCCCCGCATCCGCCGCCTTGCGCGCCACATGGGCATCCAGTGCAGCGGCGCCAGCGGTGACAGTCATCCCATCAACCTCGATCCCGTTAAAGCCACGTCCCAGACGGATTACCACCGCGCGCAGGCCACCATCCCTCACGATCAGGTTCGAGCCGACGCCCATGGGAAACACATCCAGATCATCTGGCAACTGTCGCATGAAATCTTGCAGGTCCGCGACATCGGCAGGCTGAAACAGATAGTCCGCCGGACCACCCACCCGCAGCCACGTCAGATCGGAAAGCTCTCGCTGAGGGGTCAGTTTTCCGCGAAGTGCGTCAGGTGAAATCATGAGGACATCCGGTTTGCAAAGGTGCTGGTCGCATCTAGCCCAAGCCGCCCTGATTTCACAATGCCTTCAACGGCGGCGCAGCAAACCCCACAGAAACCCCAAAAGCGTCCCCGCACTTAGTCCAGCCATCGACGGAAAAAGAACGATATAGAACACGGCCGCCATCAGGTAATCTCGCCCCGTCGGCGCACCATCGGAATTGAACGCAAAGATCAACGCAGAAGATGCGCCCAAAAGGGCCAAGGTCCAAAAGGCTCGGATATACAGGTTCAGCCGTGCAAATCGAAACCCAACGAAGGCCGTCACCAATAGAACAAACGAGGGTATGAACAGGTATATGGCCATATAGGGGTCAGGCGTCAGCTTTTTCCGCGCACCCAACGCCCCAGATAGATCACCGGCCAGCGCAGCACGGACATGCCGCCCAGCAACACGACCAGCCCGACCCAGGGGCCATTTTCATAGGTAACGTATCCCAACAGCGGGATGCCGATGGCGATCAGAACATAGGCGTTGCGCCAGTGGTTGTCCTTGCTGGGCGTCATCGCCAGCACGTTGGCAATGATGGCCCAAATGCAAACAAGCGCAATCGACAGCATCAGTCCCGCCCCTTGATCAGGTCCTCGACGTCTCCACCCGTCCATTTGCGCCAGAAATAGCGCAGCGGGTTGCGGAACATCGAGATAAACGCCGCTGTTGCAGCAAGGCCCACGATCCAGCCGAACTCGCGCCCCAAAAGATAGATCAGCACCGGCGCCGCCAGCATCAGGGCCACGCCCGGTATGTACTGCCGCCGCAGGGGCAGCATCGCAACCGCCGTCGCGACCAACACCCAAAGGGCGGAAACTGCAATCAACAAGGTCACGGCGCGCCTCCTTCTGCCTTCGGATCAGCCCAAACGCGCGGGCAACCCATTGGCCCAGGCACTGATTGTCCCTGCGCCCAGGCAAACCACCATGTCACCCGGCTTTGCCTGTTCACGTACAAGACGCTCCAGATCATCCTCGTTCAGGATGGCGCGTGCATGACGGTGGCCGTGACGAATGAGCCCTTCGACCAGAGCATCGCGATCCGCGCCCTCAATCGGGTCTTCGCCCGCCGCAAAAACCTCGGCAATCGCCACAACGTCGGCCTCGTTGAAACAGGCGCAGAAATCATCGAACAGGCTGTGCAGGCGCGAGTAGCGGTGCGGCTGATGAACCGCGATCACCCGCCCCTCGGTCGCCTGACGCGCGGCTTTCAGCACGGCGGCAATCTCGACCGGGTGGTGGCCGTAGTCGTCGATGATGGTCACGCCGTCGACCTCGCCCACCTTGGTAAAGCGGCGGTTGACGCCCCCGAAGTCGGCCAGCGCCTGCCGGATTTCTTCGGCCTTCATGCCCAGATGACGGGCCACGGCAATGGCCGACAATGCGTTCGAGACGTTGTGATCGCCGGGCATCGGCAGGGTGCAGCCCTCGATCACCATATCTTCGTGCTGCAGATGTACATCGAAGTGCGCCACGCCACCCTTGTAGGTCAGGTTGACGGCACGCACATCGGCCTGTGCATTAAAGCCATAGGTGCGGACACGGCGATCAGTGATGCGCCCCACCAGCGACTGCACCTCGGTGTGATCAGTGCAACACACGGCCAGCCCATAAAACGGAAGGTTCGAGACGAATTCGTAAAACCCATCGCGCAGCGTGTCGAAATCGCCCCAATGCTCCATATGCTCGGGGTCGATGTTGGTGACGATGGCGATGGTTGCGGGCAGGCGGTTGAACGAGCCGTCGCTCTCATCCGCCTCGACCACCATCCATTCGCCCTGCCCCATCCGCGCGTTCGAGCCATAGGCGTGGATGATGCCACCGTTGATGACGGTCGGGTCAAAGTCCCCGGCCACCATCAGCTCGGCCATCATGGTGGTGGTGGTTGTCTTGCCATGGGTGCCTGCAATCGCGATGTTCGATTTCAGGCGCATCAACTCGGCCAACATGTCGGCGCGCCGCACCACCGGCAGGCCCTGTGCGCGCGCGCCGTCCAGCTCGGGGTTGCCCGGTTTGATCGCGGTGGACACCACCACAACCGCGGCCCCGTCCAGGTTCTCGGCGCTTTGGCCGACAAAGATGCGCGCCCCCAGTTCCGTCAGACGATCGGTGATTTTCGACGCCTTCAGATCCGAGCCTTGCACGCTGTAGCCCAGGTTCAACAGAACCTCGGCAATCCCCGACATGCCAATCCCCCCGATGCCAACGAAATGGATCGGTCCGACGTCAGTGGGGAGCTTGGTTGCAGGGGTCATCAGCTATCCTTTCAGGCCGCGCTTTGGGCCAGATCTTCGACTAGGGTCACAAGACGCTCGGTTGCGTCCGGGACACCAACGCTCAGTGCGGCATCGGCCATCTGTTGGGCCGCAGCCGGGTTTGTGAGAACCGCCGCCATCTGCTCTGCCAACGCGGCAGAGTCAAGGCGGCTTTCGGGGATCATGATCGCGCCACCGGCCTCGACCAGCCCGCGCGCATTGGCGGTCTGTTCGTCACGAATGGCCGCCGCCAACGGCACCAGGATCGAGGGGCGGCCAATGACCGACAGATCCGCAATTGTCGAGGCACCTGCACGGGTCACCACCAGCTGTGCCTCGGACATGCGGCGGGGCACATCGTTGAAAAACGGTTTCACCTCGGCGCTGATGCCATGTTCGGCGTAGAATGCCGTGACGCGATCTTCGTCCTCGGGGCGGGCCTGATGGGCCACGCGGATGTATTGGCGCAAATCGTCCGGCAACGCGGCAACGGCGGCGGGCACCACATCCGACAGGATGCGTGCGCCCTGGCTGCCGCCCATGACCAGCACCGACATCGGGTAGTCACCGGGCGTGATGTATCCCGCGCCAGCCCGCTCCAGGATAGCGGCACGCACCGGGTTGCCCACGTGACCGGCCTCGACGCCCTCGGGCACTTCGGTCGGCCAGGTGCCACAGGCGATGCCTGCAACCCGCTTGGCAAAGAGCTGATTGACCCGACCCAGAACCCCGTTCTGCTCGTGGATCATGCGGGGGAGCCCCAACAGGGTTGCAGCCCCAAGCGCCGGGATCGACGGATAGCCGCCAAAGCCTACCACCACATCCGGCGTATCGCGTTTCATCTGCCAGGCCATACTGGCGATGCCGGTCGCGATCTTGGGTGCCACCAACGCCTTGGCTAGCATGCCACCCCGCGCGAATGTTGCGCTCGACACCTCGACAATCTCGGTCGTGTGCGGAAAGCCGCCCGTGTATCGCGCACCGCGCGCATCCGTCGACAGGCGCACGCGCCAGCCCTTTTTCAGCATAGCTTCGGCAAGCGCCTGCGCGGGGAACATGTGTCCCCCGGTGCCGCCCGCCGCAATCAGCAGATAGTTTTGCGTCATCATCCCCGTCCGCGCAAAATGTCCCCAAATTCACCCTGAGGCCGCGTTCTTGTAAACGCCAGCAGCATCCCCAAAGCAATTCCGCCCGCAATCAGCGACGACCCACCGTAGCTGACAAAGGGCAACGTCATACCTTTGGCGGGCAGCAATCGCACCGCCACACCCATGTTGATCATCGCCTGAACACCGAACATGCAAGCCAGACCTGTGCCCGCCAGACGGATGAACGGATCGCGTTCCCGCATCAGACGCAGCAGCGAGCGCACCACGATCGAGGCATAGAGCAGGATGATGATCAGAACCAGGATCAGACCATACTCCTCGGCGGCCACGGCGATGATGAAATCGGTATGCGCATCCGGCAGCGACCATTTCACCTGCCCCTCGCCCACGCCCACGCCAAACAACCCGCCCTCGCGGATCGCGTTGGTGGCATAGCCAAGCTGGGTGGTCGGATCCACATCGGGGTTCAGGAACCCGTCGATGCGGCGCGCAAAATGTTCCGAATTGGAATAGGCCACCATGCCGCCCAGAACAACGACACCCGCCATGCCCACCAAGAGCAGCATCGGCGCGCCCGCCACAAAATACATCACGCCCCAACCAAAAAGCACAAGACAGGCCTGACCAAAGTCAGGCTGCATCACCAGCATCGCCACGATCGACATGCACAGCGCAAAGGACCACAGCCGACCCGGAGGGCCGTTGATCTCTTGGCTTGCGGCAAAGAGCCAGGCGGCAACCACCACAAACCCCGGCTTCAGAAACTCGGAGGGCTGAACCGAGGCAAAGCCCAATGAATACCAGCGCACGGCCCCCTTGCCAAAGTCAGTGCCGAACACCGGCAGCAAGGCCAAGGCCACAAATGCGCCGATGAACCCCAGCACGGCCAAACGGCGGACCAATGTGGGCGACATCATCGATGTCAGCAACATCGCAACCAGTGCCGCTCCGCCAAAGATCGCTTGCCTCTCGACATAGTGGAACGGATCAAACCCATTGCGGGCCGCAAGCGGCGGCGATGCGGCCAGCCCCAACAGCAAGCCGATCCCAAACAGGATCAACACACAGGACATCGACCACTTGTCGAGCGTCCGCCACCATTTCGGAAGAATTGGCTCGCCACCCTGCGCGGGCACGGCACCATACACCATCTCAGTCATGAGATTACCGCCACTGATCTGCCTCGTTGATGTCCCTTTTCGGGATCTGAGGCCGACTCTACAGGCAAAAAGGGAATCAGGCCAGCCCTAGTACGGCGTAGCAGCGAATACCTGCCCGTATCCAAATTCATCGAAATGCTGTATGGTGGCCGTATTTTGAAACGCATTTTTATTCGGAGTTATTATTATGCCTTCCAATTGGGAGCAGTTGGTCCACACCTATGCTCAATCCACAATCCCCGCCCCCGACCTGAAACTCATCACGCTGGCGCAATGGGCGCTGGAATCAAATTTTGGGTCCAGCGAACTGGCCACTGATCATTTGAATTTTGCGGGCCTGAAGTTCCGCGCCCGCATAAACCGCGACAAGCACTATGCCGACCCGGTTGATTACCTGGCGCACGATGGGTGGGACACCTATTGCAAATTCGCCTCGCACCAGGACTTCATCGACGGATACTGGGCGTTCATCAACAATGGCGTCATGTATGATGGCTGGGACGCCTACGCCGAGGATCCGGCCGGCTACATCGGTCATTTGCAGAGGGGCGGATATGCGGAAGATCCCGATTACCTGTCCAAAATCCGCAATATCTTGCCGCGCATCCGTCAACAGGTAGAGGACCTGGGTCATGCTGCCCTGTTGCAAGCCGGAGCCCTTCAACCGCGCGCCAAGTTCCGTCTGGCAGTTCTGATCGGGCACAACAGTCACGCCAAAGGGGCACACTCTGACCATCTAATGGTATCGGAATGGCCCTTTAACCAGCGGGTCTATCGGCACATGGCCGAACTCGCACCAGAGTTTGAGATCGAACCCAAGCAGTTCTTTCGCCAATCCGGCAAACCATACGAGGACGAGATCAAGGAAGCCTATGCTCTCATCGATGCGTGGGGACCGGACGCCATATTGGAGCTCCACTTCAATTCCGGGGGCGGACGAGGCACCGAGACCTTGTACTGGGGCGGATCCACACGGGGCGAGGTTTTGGCACGCGCCGTGCAACGCGCCTTGCTGACGGAACTGGGCCTCTCCAACCGCGGCATTAAGGATCGCCGCACCGGACGAGGTTCGTCCTCACTCGGCGCATCGGCCCACCCCACAATTCTAACCGAGCCGTTTTTCGGGGACTCGGCGAGTGATTGCGCCAAAATGGTTTCCGTGGGCGAAGACGCACTCGCACGCGCTTATCTGATCGGTGCGCGCGACGCGATGGAGGAATTCTGACGCCGTAGCAGCGGACATGTCTCTCACTGCCGCGTCGAGTTGAAACTGCTTGCCTTTGCCCCCAAGCTCTGGCTTTGGGGGCATATGGAATTTGACACGATCATACTTGGCGCCGGCGCTGCCGGAATGATGTGCGCCACCCATACGGGCGGACGCACGCTGGTGGTGGATCACGCCAAAAACCCGGGCGAGAAGATCCGCATCTCGGGCGGCGGGCGCTGCAACTTCACCAATATGTACGCCGAGCCGGGCAACTTCCTGTCGCAGAACCCGCATTTCTGCAAATCCGCGCTGGCGCGGTACACCCAATGGGATTTCATCGAATTGGTGGGCCAGCATGGCATCGCCTGGCACGAAAAGACCCTGGGTCAGCTCTTTTGCGACGGCTCCTCCAAACAGGTCATCGCCATGCTTGTAAGCGAGATGGAGCGCGCAGGCGCTGAACTCTGGTTGAAAACCGCGCTGGTGGACCTGGCAAAGACCGAAAGCGGCTATCGCCTGACCCTCGACAAGGATGGCAAGCGAGTGACGGCCTCTTGCCGCAACCTGGTGCTGGCCACCGGTGGCAAGTCGATCCCCAAGATGGGCGCCACCGGTCTTGCCTATGACATTGCGCGCCAATTCGACATCCCTGTGACCGAAACCCGTCCCGCCTTGGTCCCCTTCACCTTCCCCGAAGGTCGTTTCAAACCGCTTGCTGGCGTCGCCACACCAACGCGCCTCAGCAACGACCGCGCCAGCTTTGACGAGGCTCTGCTGTTCACCCATCGGGGTCTCAGCGGACCTGCCGTGCTGCAACTGTCATCCTATTGGCGCGAAGGAGAGGAAATTCACGTCAACCTCGATCCCGGCGGCACCCTGTTCGATGCACTGCGCAGCCAACGCCAACAGTCGGGCCGCAAGGCACTGACGACGGAACTGTCAAATCACCTGCCCGCCCGCCTGGTCGACGCACTGAAAATGGACATCCCGATGGATGGCAACCTGGCCGATCAGTCAGACGCCAAGCTGCAAGTGCTCTGCACTGCCCTCTCGGACTGGCGCCTGACCCCTTCGGGCACCGAAGGGTACCGCACCGCCGAGGTCACTTTGGGCGGTATCGACACGAACGCGCTCTCATCTCGCACGATGGAGGTCACCACTGTTCCGGGCCTCTACGTCATCGGCGAAGCCGTCGATGTCACGGGCTGGCTTGGAGGGTTCAATTTCCAATGGGCCTGGTCATCTGGCCATGCCGCGGGAACCGCCATCGCCGCGGCCTGACGCAGGTCTCAGATCGGCTCCAGGAAGCGGGAAAACAACGAGGCGGGAACGCCGAAACTGACAACGTCGTCGCCAACACTTGAAAGCTGGGACAAAATCCCGATGACTTTGAGCTTATCCCCGTCGATCATCAACAGCGGTGCACCGGAATCTCCGTTCATCGCCGAGCATCGCTGAATGATCAGCTCCTTAAGTCGGCTGGGTTCAGGCGCACCACAATCCACGGCAAGTGAAAGAACGTTCTTGCGTAACCCAGCATAGCCGGCCATCGCGAAGTTCGCTGTCGGGTCTATGTCCGATTGTACGTCCAGATACCCGATGCTCTTTCCGAGCGGCTTGTCCAACACGAGCAGGGCCCAATCAGAACCCGGGTGTCGTTTGAATTCACGCGACTTGGTGTCATGTATGTCGGGCAGAATGTACCTTGTCACGCTGGCGACAGCTGTGGCTTCACCGCGTTGATAGCCTGCAACAAACCGTATCGACGTCGGCGGAATCCAAGATTTGCGAGGCCCGTTAAACAAACAATGCGCTGCAGTCAGGACCAAGTGTTCCGCAACAAGGGTTCCGGTACAGTGTCCAAGGATCTGGCGGCTGGCGAAATTGACGCGCCCAATGGCGCGCCAGGGGACGCTGAATGCATCCAGTATGTCACGCGCCCGAATTGCGGCGCATCCATGCTCGAGCTTTTGTCCAAGAGCACAAATCCCATCAAGTTGATCGGTATGAAGCTGAGCCTTGTGAAGCTGTTCAGATGGACGGGACGCATCATCAGCAACGGCTGCAATCGTCGTGCAAATGAATACCAGAATTGCAAAAGGAAACGCCCGCACAACGAACCCTTATCTGCCGGACAACCTGCTGTGAACTTCACTTGCAAAATCGTCGCCACGTTGCTCGAAATTGTCATATTGATCAAAGCTGGCGGCAGCTGGCGCCAGCAAAACCGTGTCTCCCGGCTGCGCGTCGGCCATCGCTCGTTCGACCGCTGCGGCCATCGTGGTGCAAACCTCGGCTTCAACATCTAGCTGCATGGCAAAACCAGCCGCTTCACGCCCGATGACATAGGCCTTGATAACACCTCCCGACGCGTCGTTCAGCGCAGACAGGCCGCCCTCTTTCTCCAATCCGCCACAAATCCAGCGGATCTTCTTGAAGGCACTGAGCGCCTTGACGGCTGCATCTACATTGGTGGCCTTGCTGTCATTCACGAACGTCACACCGCCCGCCTCGGCGACGATCTGACTGCGGTGGGGCAGGCCCGGGAAGGAGTGCATCGCGTCCTCGATCACCCGCGGCGCCAGCCCCAGTGACCGGCAGGCCGCATAGGCCGAGCAGGCGTTCTGATGGTTGTGCGCCCCAGGCAGCCCCTTGATGGCGCGCAGGTCGATCGACCCAGCCTGCCGTCCCTTGCGGTATTCACTCAGGAACCCCTTGCGGGCAAAAACCTGCCACCCCGGCCCGCTGAGCTTTTGCGCCACCGAGACGCGGATCACCCGATCGTCCGCGACCCCTTCGGAAAGTTGCCCGGCCAGAAACAACCCCTCGGGCTCATCAATGCCGATAACTGCCCGGTCTGGCCCACCCTCGGAGAACAGCCGCCGCTTGGCCGCGAAATAGCCGCCCATACCGCCATGCCGATCCAGATGATCGGGGCTGAGATTGGTAAACACCGCCACATCCGGCGTCAGCGACCGCGCCAGTTCGGTCTGATAACTCGACAGCTCCAACACGACGACCGATCCATTTTCGGCCGGATCGATATCCAGAACCCCGCGCCCGATATTGCCCGTCAATTGCGAAGGTCGTCCTGCTTCGGTCAGGATATGATGGATGAGCGCCGCCGTGGTGGATTTCCCGTTCGATCCGGTGACCGCCACCACCCGCGGCAGGGTTTCGAAATTATGCCAAGTGTTGTCCGCAAACGAGCGAAAGAACAGCCCGATGTCATTGTCCACCGGCACGCCCGCGTCCAACGCAGCGCGCACCATCGGATTGGGCGCAGGGTAGAGATGGGGGATGCCAGGGCTCACAATCAGCGAAGCGACACCGTCGAAATCCCCTGCCCGACGCATCTCGAGACAATCAAACCCCTCAGCCTCTGCTGCCTCTCTCGCAGCGGGATTGTCATCCCAACAGAGCACATCTGCCCCGCCTGCCCGCAAACTGCGTGCCGCCGAAAGCCCGGAGCGCCCCAGCCCCAGAACGGCCACCTTCTGGCCCTTGCACCCTTTGACCGGGATCATGCGCTATCCTCGTGAAGTCGTGTCATTTGGTCGACACCCTGCCCGCAATTCAAGACCCTGTGCAAGCCACCAAATAGGCTCGCGCGTCAGCGGGAGCCGGGCCCAACAGGGTGCCGGTGGGCAAAGCCCACCGTGACCCTGGCGGGAGCGCTTGTTATCTGACCTTCAGGGTCGCCAACCCGATCATCGCCAAGATCAGCGAGATGATCCAGAAGCGGATCACGATGGTGGGTTCGGCCCAGCCCTTTTTCTCATAGTGGTGATGGATCGGGGCCATCAGGAACACGCGCTTTCCGGTGCGCTTGAAGTAGAGCACCTGGATGATCACGCTCAAAGCTTCGACCACGAAGAGCCCTCCCACGATGGCCAGCACCAGCTCGTGTTTCGTGGCCACCGCGATGGCCCCCAGGGCGCCGCCCAAGGCGAGCGACCCGGTGTCACCCATGAAGACCGCTGCAGGCGGGGCGTTGTACCACAGGAAGCCCAAACCGCCGCCAAAGAGCGCTGCGGTGAAGATCAGGATCTCACCGGTGCCGGGCACATAGTGCACGTCAAGATATTCGGTAAAGTCGACCCTTCCCACCGCATAGGCGATCACGCCCAGGGTCGAGGCCGCAATCATTGCGGGCATGATGGCCAGACCATCCAGGCCATCGGTCAGGTTCACCGCATTGGCTGCGCCGACGATGACGCAGATCGAGAAGGGAACGTAGAAAAGGCCCAAGTTGATCAGTGTATCCTTGAACACCGGCAGAGCCAGTTGGTACTGCAGCGCCTCGGGGTGGTTATACGCCGCCCAAACGGATGCGATCACGGCAATGATGATACCCAGGGCCAACCGCAGCTTGCCCGGTACCCCTTTGGTGTTCTGCTTCGACACTTTGGCATAGTCGTCGGCAAAACCGATGGCCGCGTAGGACAGCGTCACGAAAAGTACCAGCCAAACAAAGGGGTTGTCGAGCCGCGCCCACATCAAGGTTGACGAGATCAGCGCACCCACAATCAGCAACCCGCCCATCGTGGGCGTGCCCGCCTTTTGGAAATGCCCCTCGGGACCGTCATCGCGGATCGGCTGGCCCTTGCCTTGCTTGCGGCGCAGCACGTTGATCAGGGGGCGCCCAAACAGAAAACCAAACAGCAGAGCCGTCAGAAACGCCCCGCCCGCGCGGAAGGTGATATAGCGGAAGAGGTTCCAGAAATCCCCCCCGTCCGACAGCGCGGTCAACCAATATAGCATCTGCTCTTGCCCCTACTCGTCCGTGTTCTTTTGCGATCCGGCCCCTTGGCCCATTTCACGCAGCCCGTCAACAACCCGCGCCAATCCCATGCTCAAAGAGCCCTTGGCCAGCACGATATCGCCGGTTTGGATCAATTCCGACAGCTTGGCTGCCATTTCAGCGCTGGTCTCAGTCCATGCGCCCCGTTTGCTTTCAGGCAAGGCGTCATGCAACGCCTGCATCAGCGGGCCGATGCAATGGACCTGAGCGATCGTGTCCATCGCCTCCAGATCCGCCAGGCCCGCATGCAGCGCATCGGCCTGCGGCCCCAGTTCCTTCATGTCGCCGACAAATGCGATCCGGCGTGGCCCTTTGGCCGCCGCGAGCACCGCCAAAGCTGCGGCCATCGAGGTCGGATTGGCATTATAGCTGTCGTCGAGCAACTCGATGGAGCCCCCGGGAACAGCCAGGGTTTCACGCACGCCTCGCCCTTTGAAGGGGGTCCATGTGCCAAGCCCCTTGATCGAGGCGTGCAAATCGGCTCCAAGCGCGCTGGCCGCAGCCAAAGCGCCCAAACCATTCATCGCAAAATGCGCACCAGCCGATTGAATTTCAAAGGTAATCTCTTGCCCATCCACTTGAGCGCGCGAGGTTGTCAGATCGCCCTCCAGCCCAACACTCAGCAAGTGATACACGTGCGCCTTGGTGCCAAACGACAGGATTTCCGCCTGAGCAGCGTCCGCAGCATCACGCAAAACCTGCGCATCATCGATGTCGGCGTTGACGACAGCCACACCGCCCGGTTCCAGCCCTTCAAAGATCGAGGCCTTTTCTCGGGCAATCGCCGTGACATTCTCGAACGCCTCAAGGTGCGCCGCAGCAACTGTGGTCACCATCGCGACATGCGGGCGCGCTTGTTTGGCCAGGGGGGCAATTTCGCCAGGGTGGTTCATGCCGATCTCGATCACGGCAAATTCGGTGTCGCGTGGCATCCGCGCCAACGTCAGCGGCACACCCCAATGGTTGTTGTAGCTGGCAACGCTGGCGTGGGTCTTGCCCTGCCCGCCCAACATCGCGGCCAACATTTCCTTGGTCGAGGTCTTTCCAACCGAACCGGTCACGGCCACGACCCGTGCCTCTGTCCGGGCACGGGCAGCGCGGCCCAGATCCTCGAGCGCGGCTTGCACGTCATCGACCAGCAACAGTGGAGCATCGCCCGACAAGCCATTGGGAATATGGGAAACCAGCGCAGCACCTGCCCCCTTCTCCAAGGCCTGCCCCACAAACTCATGCCCGTCACGCGCGGCTTTCAGCGCCACAAACAAATCGCCGGGCTCAATGGTGCGCGTGTCGATCGACACACCATTCACTGTCCAATCGCCGATCGCGCGGCCACCGGTGGCCGCTGCGGCCTCGGGTGCAGTCCAGAGCGTCATGCCAGCCCCCCATCCAATGCGGCCACCGCGATGCTGGCCTGTTCCACATCATCAAACGGCAGAACCTGATCGCCCACGATCTGCCCCGTCTCATGCCCCTTACCGCAGATCAGCAAGGCGTCACCGGGTTGCAGGGCATCCACCCCGCGCAAGATCGCCTCGGCCCGGTCGCCCACTTCGGTCGCCTCGGGTGCGCCCCCCATGACGGCTGCGCGGATGGTGGCCGGGTCCTCGCTGCGCGGGTTGTCGTCGGTCACAAAGACAATGTCGGCGTTTTCCGCCGCCGCCTGCCCCATCAAGGGGCGCTTGCCCGCGTCCCTGTCCCCGCCCGCGCCAACGATGGCAATCAGACGACCCATGACGTGCGGGCGCAGGGCCCTGAGCGCGGTCGAAACCGCATCCGGCGTATGAGAATAATCGACAAAGACCGAAGCGCCATTGCTTCGGGTCGCGGCCAGCTGCATCCGACCGCGTACGGTTGTTAGATGCTCCAGCGTTTCGAATACGCGCTCAGGCTCATCGCCGCTGGCGATCACCAGACCACAGGCGAGCAGGATGTTTTCAGCCTGGAACCCCCCAATCAGGTTGAGGCGCGCCTGAAACGATTTGCCACGCCATGAAAACAGCAGATCCTGCCCGGTCGCATCAAAGCGTTGGTTCGTCAGGCTCAAGTCACAGTTACCGCGGCCCACAGTCAGCACATCCTGGCCCCGCGCGGCCGCGATCGCGCGCATTTCGGCGCCCTTGGGATCGTCCATGTTGATTACCGCAGTGCCATCTTGTGGCAACACCCGGCGGAACAGCCCCGCCTTGGCGGCGAAATAAGCCTCAAACGTGTCGTGATAATCGAGGTGATCCTGAGTGAAGTTGGAAAATCCGGCGGCGGTCAGATGCACGCCGTCGAGCCGACGCTGTTCCAGTCCGTGGCTGGACGCCTCCATCGCGGCGTGGGTCACCCCATTCTCTACTGCCTCGGCCAAAGTGCGATGCAGCGTGATCGGTTCGGGTGTGGTGTGGGCCAGCGGCGCGGTCCAGGCGCCTTCGACGCCGGTGGTGCCAAGGTTGATGGCGGCATGGTCCAGCTCGGCCCAGATCTGGCGCACAAAGGTCGAGACGGACGTTTTGCCGTTGGTTCCGGTAACCGCGATCATCGTCTTGGGCTGTTTGCCGAACCAGAGCGCCGCCGCGCCTGCCAAAGCCTGTCGCGGGTCTTCGGTAATGATGACTGCGGCGTCCGATTGCGCCAGTTCATCTGCCGCAATCTCGGCCCCTTTGGCGTCGGTCAGGATGGCCGTGGCCCCCATGCGCAGCGCGTATGTGATGAATTCCGCCCCATGCACCCGTGTGCCGGGCATGGCGCCGAACAGAAAGCCGGGTTTGACCTCGCGGCTGTCGACGGCCACGCCTGTGACTTCGGGGTCCAGACCACCACGCGCGGTCAGGGCCAGCTGGCTGAGTTTCTTTGCCGGTGTGCCCATGACGCCCCTGCCCAATTGGTTAGTTTGAGGTCAGCGTTATACCAGCGGTTTCGCCGGGCTCAACCTGTGGCCTGAGGCCCAAGAGCGGCGCGACGCGACCAATCATCTCGGCCGCCACCGGAACCGCAGTCCAGCCCGCCGTCCGGCGCTTTTCGCCGTAAGCCAGGATCGACGGCTCATCCAGAGTCACCACCAGCACGTATTTCGGGTCGTTTGCCGGGAAAAGCGTGGCGAACGTGGCTATGACCTTGTCCTCGTAGTAACCTCCACGCGGCTTGGGCTTGTCGGCGGTGCCCGTTTTGCCGCCAACCGCATAGCCCGGAACCTCGCCAAAGCTGGCCGTGCCGCTGGTCACCACCTTGCGCAACATCTTGCGTGCCTGACGCGCAGCTGTCGGCGACATCACGCGCGGGCCATACTGCGGCCCCTTCTGGCGCAGAACCGTCGGGCTGACATAATGCCCGCCATTGGCGATGGCCGCATACCCCGCTGCCAGATGCATCGGGCTGGTCGACAGCCCGTGCCCATATGAAATGGTGACGGTGCTCAACTCGCCCCACTGCTTCGGCAGCAACGGCTGACCGCCTTTGGCCTCGACAATTTCGAATGGTGTCGGATCGAACATACCCAAAGAGTTCAGGAAGTCCTTTTGCCGCTTGACCCCGATCTGCATCGCCAGCCGACCGGTCCCCCGGTTCGAGCTTTTGACGATGATGTCGGCGACGCTCAGCTTGCCGTAGTTCTTGTTGCGGAACTCACCAATCGGAAAGCCGCCTACCCGCATCGGGCCGGATGTGTCGATGATGGTTTCGGAATTGACCAGTCCCAGATCAACCGCCTGCGCAGCCGTAAAGATCTTGTAGACCGAGCCCAATTCATAGACCCCCTGAACCGCACGATTGAACAGCGGGCTGTCCGAGGGGTCAAAACCGCTGGTAGGCGGACGCGGACGATCGTTGGGATCAAACGCGGGCAGTGAGGCCACCGAGATCACCTCGCCGGTATGCACATCCATCAGAACCGACGAGGCCCCTTTAGCGTTCATGATCTTCATGCCGCCAAGCAGGACACGCTCGGCCGCGGCCTGAACGGTCAAATCCAGTGAAAGTTGCAGCGGCTTGGCCCCGTTGGCCGGGTCGCGCAGGTAGCCGTCGAACTGCTTTTCCACGCCCGCGACGCCGATGACCTCGGCCGCGTTCACGCCTTCCTTGCCAAAGCCCGCGCCACCCAGCACGTGGGCGGCCAGCATGCCGTTGGGGTACAGCCGCATCTCGCGTGGCCCAAAGAGCAGGCCTGGATCGCCGATGTCATGCACCGCCTGTTTTTGCTCGGGCGAGATGCGTTTCTTGATCCAGATGAATTTGCGTTTGCCAGTGAAGTCCTTGATCAGACGCTCTTTATCCAGATCCGGAAACACCTGTGCCAACCCTTCGGCGGCGGCAACCGGATCAACCATCAGCGGCGGCTGAGCGTAAAGCGAGTGCGTTTCAAAGTTTGTCGCCAGAATGCGCCCCTCGCGGTCGACGATATCGGCGCGTTGGGTGGCGATGTTGGCGCCCGTGGCACTGGCCAGCGGCTCTTGCGCCTCGGATGTAGCCAAAAGTCCCATGCGCGCGCCCACAACCGAAAAGGCGCAGAAAAAGAAGACACCCAGAACCAAAAGCCGCCCCTCGGCGCGGGCGCGGGCGCGGTCCTGCATCTCTTCATGGCGTTGGCGGATGTTCTCGCGTTCGATGGCGTCGGGGTTTTCGCCCTTGCTGCGGGCGTCCAGAATACGGGCCAGCGGGCGCAGGGGGATACGGCTCATGGGAATTGCTCCCCGGTCAGGGTCGACACATCAACGGCATTGGTGATCGGCGGCAGGGGCGCCGGGGGATAGGCGACCTCATCCACGCGGCCGAACTGATCGGGGCGCAGGGGCAACAGCCCAAGGCGATCAAAGTTCAGATCGGCCAGCTCGCGCAGGCGATCGGGGCGGTTGAGATAGGCCCATTCGGCGCGCAGGACGCTCAGGCGGACCTGCGCATCCCCGATCTCGCGTTGCAAACGCTGGGTGTCTTTCAACACCTGCTGCGTCTTGTAATTCTCCTGGTAGGCCCAGAGGGCAAGGCCAAACACCGCCAATGCGGTCAGGACATAAATGATGCTTCTCATCGCTTCCCCCCTTTCAACATCGGCATGCCGATGCTCTTGCCATCAACCTCTCCGGCCGGTGCGTCGGTTCGAATGGCCACCCGCAGCTTGGCAGAGCGCGAACGCGGGTTTTCTTCCAGCTCTTGTGCGTCCGGCCCAACGGCCTTGCGCGTCTTGATGGTGAACTGCGGTGCATCCTGTGCAACCTCGGGCGCGTATCGGTTGGCGCGCCCGGTCTTGCCCGCCCGCGCCTGCAAGAAGCGCTTGACCATCCGGTCTTCGACAGAATGAAACGTGACCACGGCCAATTGCCCACCGGGCTTCAAAGCGCGTTCGGCTGCCATAAGGCCGCGAAACAGCTCGCCGTATTCGTCATTCACAGCGATCCGCAGCGCCTGAAAACTGCGTGTGGCGGGATGCGATTGCCCGGGCTTGGGACGCGGCAGGCAGGATTCGATGATCTTGGCCAAGTGCAGTGTCGTCGTGATCGCCGCCACGGTTCGCTCGCGCACGATGGCCTTGGCGATCCGACGGCTGGCGCGCTCTTCACCATAATGGAACAGGATGTCGGCCAGATCCTCTTCGCTGGCCTCATTCACCAGATCAGCGGCCGACGGGCCATCCTGCGACATGCGCATGTCCAGCGGGCCATCTTTCATGAAAGAAAACCCGCGCTCAGCTAGGTCCAACTGCATCGACGAGACGCCCAGATCGAGCACGACGCCGTCCAGATCGCTGGCATATTCATCCATGCGCGAGAACACACCGGCCTGCATCACCAGGCGGTCGCCATACTCACCGGCCCAATCGGCGGCCATCTCAAACGCCAGCGGGTCGCGATCGACGCCAATGACCGTGTCCGCACCTGCGGCCAGCAAACCACGGGTATATCCCCCTGCCCCAAAGGTGCCATCCAGCCACCGCCCCGAAACAGGGGACACGGCAGCCAGCAAAGGACGCAACAATACAGGGATGTGAGGGTCTTGATCGGGGGTGGCCGCAGCAGCCATGCCGTTACGCGCCCCCCGCGCCATCAAGGAAGGCCATCGGATCAAAGTCGTCCGGCAGTTCATCCAGCCACTCTTCGGCCTTGGCCAGTTCCTCTGTCTCGTATGTCTCGGGCTTCCAGATCTGGAAAGTGTCACCGGCGGCGATAAAGAAGGCTTCCTTATCCAGGTCGATCTTCTTGCGCAGCTTGGCGGGCAGGACCAGACGGCCGGTTTCATCCACGGCTGTGGGAAACGACTGACCGTGGAACATGCGCTGAAGCATCTTGCGCTCCATCGAGCCGCGCGGCAGTGCGTCGATCTTGGCGTCGACCTCGTCGATCGCCTCCATCGTGTAGCATTCCAGGAATTTGCGGCGGTGGTCTCCGTAGACAATCACAAGTTCGGGCTGATCGCCGGACTGCCAGTTCGGATCGCCAGCCTCCAGAACACGGCGAAACGAGGCAGGAATCGACACCCTGCCTTTCGTATCCACCTTATTCTGGCTCTCGCCTCTGAACCTGCGCGCCAAAACGACCGTCCCTTTCGCTATGCGCCAACTTGTATTTCGCCCCCAGAAAGTAGAAACGGCGGGTTGATCTGCTGCCACTGATCAACCCGCCGCCTGATCCCGCCTTGCGGGGATGTCCGACTGCGCGCGCCACCTGGGGGGATGTCTGCTCGCTCGCGCGCCGGATCTCTTGGTTCTGATGAAAGCGAAGCGCCTGTATGAAACCTGCTTATTGTTGGTTTGGGGTCGTTTGCTGCCCCTGCTGTCTCGTTCTCATCCGATGAACAAGGGATGCCATGGGAATTCATGGAAATCAATAGGAAATTTTGGAGAGATTCGGGAAGTTGGGTAAAAATGCCCACAGAGTCAATCCCCCATTAACCCAGTTATCCACAGCATATAGACGGATAGGAAAGGCAGCCACCCATATATAGACAAAATGGCGCCTTTCCAAAACATCCCATCTTTTCCCAAAAAAGTTCTGACGTCTGTGACTGAGCAGCATGAAAGCCACGGCGATCTCTGAAAACACACGGAATCATCTGCATCTGAAATGCCATTAAAACCTGTGAATGCAGGCCGTCCCATGGTTTCCCACAGGTCCCATGCATTCCCGTCCCATGCATTCCCACCCCTACCCTGGGCAGTTGCACAGCCGGGCGCATACATCACGACCGCCCCCAGTAACCGAGTCGATGCCCCCACGTGGCCTCGAGCTTTTTTCAAGAGCCAAAACCGCGTCACGCTGCGTAAAAAAACGGCGCTCAATCATGTGTGAAAGGAATTCGCCCGCCGCAGGAACGTATCAGGCACATCGAAACCCCAATAAAATATGTGTCTTTCGCGAAGCCTGTGATTTTGCGGGACAATCCATGCAATTGCTGCATAGCAGCATTGATCCGACAAGCTATTGTGCAATCGCAGCATTTGCCTATTTTCAGTCTCAAGCAAACGCCGCACCGACGCGGCAGAGACGATACGACGATAGGTAAAGATCATGGCTGTCACCAGCGACTACACCGCCGCAAAAGGCGCAACATTCTCCGGCTTCTCCTCGCTGATCGAGGCCGCAAAAACCCGCTACATCCGCAACCGGATGTACCGTCAGACCGTTAACGAGCTGAGCGCCCTGTCGGCGCGTGAGCTGGCCGATCTGGGCCTGCACCGCTCGATGATCAAGCGCGTGGCGCAGCAGGCTTCGGCCGAATACACCGCACGTTAAGCGGAAAAAGATACTGAATTCAGGCTCCTCTCCTCCTCCCTGGGGTCTGAGTTAAGCGGCGGCATCCTCCTCCTCCCTGATGTCGCCGCACCAAATACCGGCCTTGGATGCCGGAACGCAGATACATCCGGGTCTCTCCTCCTCCCTGACCTTGGATGTTGAAAGCGAGCGGCGGCTTCCTCCTCCTCCCTGAAGCCGCCGCGACCTCATACCGGCTTTGGATGCCGGAACGCGGATACATCCGGGTCTCTCCTCCTCCCTGACCTTGGATGTTGAAAGCGAGCGGTGGCTTCCTCCTCCTCCCTGAAGCCGCCGCGACCTCATACCGGGCTCAAACCCGGGTTCGAATACATCGGGGCTCTCCTCCTCCCTGTCTCGATGTTGTCATGAACGGCGGTTCCCCTCCTCCTCCCTGGGAACCGCCGTTTTTCGTTTTCGACGGCCAAAGTGATAGGCTGGCAGCGACCGCAGCCAGGGAGACGACAATGCCTGCCTATTTCTTTGCTCAATTGAACATCCATGACCCCGACGGGTATCAGGACTACCTCAAAGGGTTCCTGCCCATCTTTGAACGGCACAAGGGCCGCCTGCTGACCGTGTCATCCAAACCAGTGGACTGCGTCGAAGGGGAATGGCCCGAGGGCGGCGTTGTGTTGATGGAGTTTCCGGATTTGGAAACAGCCTATGCCTGGAAGAACGACCCAGAATACGTTGAGCTGGCGCGCATCAGGCACGCTACAGCAACGACCAACGCCATCATCGTAGACGGGATTTAGAACGGCACGTCGTCGCTGGCGGACAGGAACTTGGCCACGACCTTTTTTGTGCCTGCCTTTTCAAACTCGATCTCAAGCTTGTCGCCCTCGATCCCGATCACGGCACCATAGCCGAATTTCTGGTGAAACACCCGTTCGCCCAGCGTGAAGCTGGACACCGCGTTCAGATCAATCACCGAGTTGCGGCTTTCCTTAGGCTGAGACAAACCGCGTTGCCCCTGGCGGGCCTGCAGGCGCTTCCAGCCGGGAGAGTTATAGACATTCGCCTCGGCCGCGCGGGTTTCGATACCTTGGGAACTGACCCCGCCCGCACCTCCACCATAGAGACCGGATGGGGTGAGGACATCAACGTGATCCTCGGGCAGTTCGTCGACAAACCGCGACGGCATGGAGTTCTGCCACTGCCCGAACACTCTGCGGTTGGCCGCAAAGGAAATGGTGCACAGCTCTTCGGCGCGGGTGATCCCCACATAGGCCAGGCGGCGTTCCTCTTCGAGGCCCTTGAGACCGGATTCGTCCATCGAGCGCTGCGAAGGGAACAGGCCATCCTCCCACCCCGGCAAAAAGACGGCCGGGAATTCCAGGCCCTTGGCCGCGTGCAGGGTCATGATCGACACTTTGGCGCCATCTGATTCCTGCTCGTTGTCCATCACCAGGCTGACATGCTCCAGGAACCCCTGCAGGTTCTCGAAATTGTCGAGCTGGCTCACCAGTTCCTTGAGGTTTTCCAGCCGCCCCGGTGCTTCGGGCGTTTTGGTGTTCTGCCACATCGTGGTGTAGCCGGATTCGTCCAGAATGATCTGCGCCAGTTCAATGTGGCTGACTTCGGGGTCGCCAAAGGAAAGTTGAGGTTCAGATCCGTCGTCGATCACCTCATCTTCGTTGATCTCGACCACAGGCCCGCGTGTCATGGCACGCCAACGGGACAGATCTTCGACCAGCTTGCGCAATGCGCCCGCGCCCTTGCCTTTGATCAACCCTTGGTCCAGCGCGATTCGCGCCCCTTCGACCAAGGACACTCCGCTGGAGCGCGCCGCGATCTGGATAGTTTGCTGCGCCTTGTCGCCAAGGCCCCGCTTGGGCGTGTTGACGATCCGTTCGAACGCCAGGTCATCTTCGGGGCTGGTGACCAGCCGGAAATAGGCCATGGCATCGCGAATCTCCAACCGCTCATAGAACCGCGGGCCACCGATGACCTTGTACGGCAGACCAATGGTCAGAAACCGATCTTCGAACGCGCGCATCTGGTGCGAGGCACGCACGAGAATCGCGATGTCATCCAGGCTGAAGGGGCGCATGCCGCGGGTGCCGCCTTGCATGGCGTCAATCTCTTCGCCGATCCAACGGGCTTCCTCCTCGCCGTCCCAATGGCCGATCAGGCGAACCTTTTCGCCCTCGTCCGCTTCGGTCCACAGCTCTTTGCCCAAACGATCCGCGTTGCCGCGAATGACGTTCGACGCAGCGGCCAGGATATGCGGGGTCGAGCGATAGTTCTGTTCAAGCCGCACCACATGGGCGCCCGGGAAGTCCTTTTCGAACCGCAGGATGTTGCCCACCTCGGCCCCGCGCCAGCCATAGATCGACTGATCATCGTCGCCGACGCAGCAGATGTTCTTATGCGCGCCAGCCAGCAGCCGCAGCCACAAATACTGAGCCACGTTGGTGTCCTGATATTCGTCCACCATGATGTAGCGGAACCAGCGTTGATATTGTTCCAACACATCGGGATGCGCCTGAAAGATCGTGACGACGTGCAATAGCAAGTCACCGAAATCGACCGCATTGAGCTCTTTCAGGCGGGTTTGATACTGCGCATAGAGCTCCACGCCCTTGTTATTGTAGGCCCCAGCATCACCTGCGGGCACCTTGCCGGGCGTCAGCGCGCGGTTCTTCCAACCGTCGATCACATTCAGCAACAGCCGCGCGGGCCAGCGTTTGTCGTCAATCCCCGCGGCCTGCACCAGCTGTTTGATCAGCCGCAGCTGGTCGTCGGTATCCAGAATCGTGAAGTTGGACTTGAGCCCCGCAAGCTCGGCATGGCGGCGCAGCAGCTTGACGCAGATCGAATGGAAGGTGCCCAGCCAGGGCATCCCCTCGGCCGGTTGCCCCAACATGCGGCCAACGCGGTTCTTCATCTCGCGCGCGGCCTTGTTGGTGAAGGTCACCGCCAAGATCTCATTCGGGCGGGCCTTGTGGGTGTTCAGCAGATGCACGATGCGCGTGGTCAGCGCCTTGGTCTTGCCCGTCCCGGCACCGGCCAGCATCAGCACCGGCCCATCCAGCATCTCGACCGCTTCGCGCTGCGCCGGGTTGAGGTCGTCCAGGTAAGGCATCGGCCGCGCCGCCATCGCGCGCGCGGACAAGGATGGCTGCTGTGCGGCGCCCTCGAAGGCGTCCATTTCGTCATAACTGCTCATGATCGCAAAATAGGTCGGAATTCACCAAAGGGAAAGAGTTTGTTCACGTCCTGTTCGCAAATACCGGGCAATTTATGCTGAATTTGCACGACTCCGTGTTCAGGCGTGAAGCCCCTTCTGAGCCTTTGTTAACCTCATATCAATCTCTGTTTCACATTTTCCAAGGTGGAAATACGGGAGCGCGAAAATATGAGTACGGAATTCAAGGCTTCGGTTGCGTTGCGACTGAAGTGGGCGGGTGCGATCGCGTTGCTGATATCGATGATCGCCGCCGCTGGATGGAGCATCCTTACCCTTCCCACGCAGATCGTCGACGGCATGCTAGAGGCGGACATTCGCAAGCAATCCGAGATGTGGAAGCGCCGCGTCCTGCTGCATATGGAAGATGCAGAGGCGACCTTTCAAACCGGTTTCATGGACGAACATGATCAAGAGTTCCTGGAACTGATGCCCGAAGCATCGGACGTCTACCGTTTCAAACTGTTTCACGCCGACGGCACCGTTTTCTGGTCCACACGCGCGTCGGATATTGGGTCCAAGAACACCAAACCATACTTCGCCTCAACCGTGGCGAACGGCGAACTCTATTACAAGCACGAGGAAAAGCCGGCGTCCGAGATTGATGACCTGGTTCTTCATTCCGCTCAACTTGACACCAGCAAACCCCACCACGTGGCCGAAGTGTATACGCCGGTCATGCGAAACAGCTCTTTTCTGGGTGCCATCGAGTTCTACACCGACATCACCGAAATTCGCGATATTTTCATAATGCGCGTTCGTCTGCTGCTGGGGGCGCTGTGCGCAATTGCTTTGACCGCGATGGTGGCTGTATCGGTGGTGCTCTACCGCACCAACCGGCGACAGATAAACTCGCTGCGCACTCGGTCGGACAATGAGCGTGATCTGTTGAATGAGCAATTGCGCCTGGCGCGTGAGGTGCGCCTGTTGGGCGAGCTGAACGAATGGCTGCAATCCAGCCGCTCATTGGACGAGCTCTTTGATATGGTTGCCAAATTCATGACCCACATCCTGCCCAATGCCGAGGGCAGCGTTTATGTCTATTCCAACTCTCGTGATGTGTTGGATGGTTGCGCCAGCTGGAATGGCGGCACGCACAAGGAGCATATCCACCCCGACGGCTGCTGGGGCCTGCGACGCGGGCGCACCTATGAATATGGCGCCACCGAGGTGGATTTCGTCTGCGAGCACGCCGAACCGCATGATGGCCGCCCCTATTTCTGTTTCCCGATCCTGGCGCATGGGGAAACCGTTGGCTTGATGCATCTGCGTGCCCAGCATGGCAGTGAAGAAAGCTTTGCTCTGAACAAGAAGCTGGCACAGATGTGCGCCGAGCAGATCAGCATGGCGATCGCCAATGTGCGCATGCGTGATCAACTGCATGACCAATCGGTGCGCGATCCGCTCACCGGGCTGTTCAACCGCCGCCACATGACGGATCGCCTGCGCAAGCTGATCTCGCGCAGTCAGGCCACCGGCGCCCCGGTCAGCTTGATCGCGGTGGATGTGGACCACTTCAAGAAGTTCAACGACAACCACGGGCACGACGCGGGCGACATGGTGCTGCGCGCGGTGGGTTCGGTTCTGGAGCAGTCGTGCGACGGGGATGAGATCGCCTGTCGGATGGGCGGTGAAGAGTTCACGCTGATCCTGCCGGACAGCTCGCCGACCGAGGTGATGACGCGGGCCGAAAAGCTGCGAAAATCGGTCGAAGACATTGCTGTCCGCTATGGCGAGAAGACTTTGCCGCGGATCACCATTTCTCTGGGCGTGGCGCATTATCCGACCCATGGCACCATGCCCCAGGATCTGATGCGGGCAGCAGATGATGCGCTGTATGATGCCAAGGCCAAAGGGCGCAACCAGGTTTGTGTCGCCACCCTACCGCATGAGGCGGCAGAGACCACCGCACAGACACCACCCTCCCTGGCGGCGGAGTAAGCCGGGCCCCTTGCAGAATCACGGTCCACGTCCGATCAATCGGCATGGATCTGCACAGCACCTATCCCGGCGTCATGGACCTGAAATGGCGGGCCGAACGCAGGCTTCCCAAGTTTGTTTGGGAATACCTGGACAGCGGCACGGGGGTCGAAGCCACCAAAGCCCGCAACCGCAAAGCGCTCGACCGGATCGGGTTTGATCCTTCGATCCTGCATGGCGCCATGGAATGTGACCTGTCGACCCGCCTGCTGGGGCAGGATTTCGACTTGCCCTTTGGCTTCGCCCCGATCGGGATGTCCGGCCTCATCTGGCCCGGGGCCGAACCGCTGCTGGCTCGGGCCGCCGCCCAGGCCGGGGTGCCCTATACGCTGTCGACCGTGGCCAGCCGCAGCCCCGAAGAGCTGGCGCCGCACCTTGGGACACATGCCTGGTTCCAACTGTATCCGCCCAAGAACCCCGAGATCCGCCAAGATGTCTTGAACCGTGCCCGCAATGCGGGGTTTTCCACGCTGGTGCTGACGGTGGACATTCCGGTCGCCTCGCGCCGCGAGCGTCAGACACGCTCAGGGCTGACACAGCCCCCCAGGCTGTCCCCGCGCCTGCTGGCCCAGATCGCACGGCGTCCTGCCTGGGCCATTGGCATGATGCAAGAAGTGATCCGGGATGGCATGCCGCGCATGCGCACGCTGGACAAATACGTCACCAAGCAGCTGAACCTGCCCCCCACCGCACACATCGGATACCTGCTGCGCACCTCGCCCGACATGGACTATGTCAAATGGCTGCGCGATCATTGGGATGGCCCATTCATCATCAAAGGCGTGATGCGCGCCGAGGATGCCGAGCCTTTGGAACGTGCAGGCATCGACGCCCTGTGGGTGTCAAATCATGCGGGCCGCCAGTTTGACGGAGCCCCCGCCTCGATCGAAGCTTTGCCTGCGATCCGGGCCGCGACAGGACTGCCGCTCATCTTTGACAGTGGTGTCGAGAGCGGATTGGACATCCTGCGCGCCATCGCCTCTGGCGCCGATCTCGTGATGCTGGGGCGGGCTGCTCATTTTGCACTCGCAGCATTGGGTGCCCGCGGACCGGCCCATGTGATCGATGTGCTGAAACAGGACCTGATCGCCAATATGGGCCAGATCGGAGCGCCCTCCCTTACGGATTTGCCACCACACCGAATCCTTCCAGAGCTGACCTGAAGACGAAACCAATCACTGCACTGCAGAAAAAACGGCGTTTGCGAGCGATAACATGCCGGTTCTACCCAGAACTACCCATATACGTATGCTTATTGTCCGCCTAAAACCCACGCCCAACGAAGAGAGCCGGGACCTGCCATGACAGACTTTAGAAAAATCCTGATAGCAAACCGCGGAGAGATTGCGATCCGTGTGATGCGGGCTGCCAATGAGATGGGCAAGAAGACGGTTGCTGTCTTTGCCGAAGAGGACAAGTTGGGCCTGCACCGGTTCAAGGCGGATGAGGCCTATCGGATTGGTGAGGGGATGGGACCGGTTGCGGCCTATCTGAGCATTGACGAGATCATTCGCGTGGCCAAGGAAAGCGGCGCGGATGCGATCCACCCAGGTTACGGCCTGCTGTCGGAAAACCCCGACTTCGTGGATGCCTGCACCAAGAACGGCATCACCTTCATCGGCCCCAAGGCCGAGACCATGCGCGCGCTTGGAGACAAGGCCAGCGCCCGTCGTGTTGCGATCGAGGCCGGTGTTCCGGTCATCCCCGCGACCGAGGTTCTGGGCGATGACATGGATGCGATCCGGGCCGAGGCGGATGCGGTTGGTTATCCGCTGATGCTCAAGGCCTCCTGGGGCGGTGGCGGTCGCGGCATGCGTCCGATCCACGGCCCGGACGAGTTGGAAGAAAAGGTTCTGGAAGGGCGCCGCGAGGCCGAAGCCGCTTTTGGCAACGGCGAGGGCTATCTGGAGAAGATGATCACCCGCGCCCGCCACGTCGAGGTGCAGATCCTGGGCGACAAGCATGGCGAGATCTATCACCTTTATGAGCGTGACTGTTCGGTCCAGCGCCGCAACCAGAAGGTGGTTGAGCGCGCCCCTGCCCCCTATCTGACCGAAGAGCAGCGCGCCGAGATCTGCGAATTGGGCCGCAAGATCTGTGCCCATGTGAATTATGAATGTGCGGGTACTGTAGAATTTCTGATGGATATGGCCTCGGGTAAGTTCTACTTCATCGAAGTGAACCCACGCGTCCAGGTCGAACACACCGTCACCGAAGAAGTCACCGGCATCGACATCGTGCAGGCCCAAATCCTGATCGCCGAGGGCAAACCGTTGGCCGAGGCCACCGGCAAGGCCGCACAAGAGGACGTTCAGTTGAACGGTCACGCCTTGCAGACCCGTGTGACGACCGAAGATCCCCTCAACAACTTCATCCCCGACTATGGCCGCATCACCGCCTATCGCTCGGCCACTGGCATGGGTATCCGCCTGGATGGCGGCACGGCCTATGCGGGTGGCGTGATCACGCGGTATTACGACTCGCTGCTGACCAAGGTGACAGCCTGGGCCCCGACGCCCGAAAAGGCGATTGCCCGGATGGACCGCGCCCTGCGCGAGTTCCGCGTGCGCGGTGTCAGCACCAACATCGCCTTTGTTGAAAACCTGCTAAAGCACCCGACCTTCCTGTCGAATGAATACACCACCAAGTTCATCGACGAGACGCCGGATCTGTTCGACTTCAAACGCCGCCGCGACCGGGGCACCAAGGTGCTGACCTATATCGCCGACATCACGGTGAACGGGCACCCCGAGACCAAGGATCGCCCGATGCCGGCCGCTGATCTGAAGCTGCCGCGCGCGCCCGAACGCCGCGCCGAGCCGATGATGGGCACCCGCAACCTGCTGGAACAAAAAGGCCCGCAGGCGGTGGCCGACTGGATGAAAGCGCAGCGTCAGCTGCTGATCACCGACACCACCATGCGCGACGGGCATCAGTCGCTGCTGGCAACGCGCATGCGGTCGATCGACATGGTTCGTGTGGCGCCGACCTATGCCTCGAACCTGCCGCAGCTCTTCTCGGTCGAATGCTGGGGCGGTGCGACCTTTGATGTGGCGTATCGGTTCCTGCAGGAATGCCCCTGGCAGCGCCTGCGCGACCTGCGCGAGGCGATGCCAAACCTTATGACGCAAATGTTGCTGCGTGGGTCGAACGGTGTGGGTTACACCAATTATCCCGACAACGTGGTACAGGCCTTTGTGAAAGAAGCCGCCAAGAACATCGACGTCTTCCGCGTCTTTGACAGCCTGAACTGGGTCGAAAACATGCGCGTGGCGATGGACGCGGTGATTGAGCAGAACAAGATCTGCGAAGGCACCGTCTGCTACACCGGCGACATCCTGAACCCCGAGCGGTCCAAGTATGACCTGAAATACTATGTCGCCATGGGCAAGGAACTGCGCGATGCCGGGGCGCATGTGCTGGGTCTGAAGGACATGGCCGGCCTTTTGAAGCCCGCCGCTGCCCGCGTGCTCATCAAGGCACTGAAAGAGGAAGTTGGCCTGCCCATCCACTTCCACACCCACGACACGGCGGGCATCGCCTCCGCAACCATCCTGGCTGCCGCAGAAGCAGGCGTGGATGCGGTCGATTGCGCGATGGACAGCTTCTCGGGCAACACCAGCCAAGCGACGCTGGGATCTGTGGTCGAGGCGCTGCGCAACACCGATCGCGACACCGGGCTGGACATCAAGGCGATCCGCGAGATCAGCGACTACTTCGAGGCCGTGCGCGGCCAGTACGCGGCCTTCGAATCGGGGCTGCAGGCTCCAGCCTCCGAAGTCTATCTGCATGAGATGCCCGGCGGACAGTTCACCAACCTCAAGGCGCAGGCGCGCTCGCTGGGGCTAGAGGAACGCTGGCATGAAGTGGCGCAGATGTATGCGGACGTGAACCAGATGTTCGGCGATATCGTCAAGGTGACGCCCTCGTCGAAGGTCGTGGGCGACATGGCTCTGATGATGGTGAGCCAGGGGCTCAGCCGGGATGACGTCGAAAACCCCGGCACCGATGTGGCCTTCCCGGATTCGGTGATCGACATGATGCGCGGCAACCTGGGTCAGCCTCCGGGCGGCTTCCCCGACGCCATCGTAGGCAAGGCGCTGAAAGGCGAGGCGCCCAACACCGAGCGTCCGGGCAAACACCTAGAGCCCGTCGACCTGGATGCGCTGCGCGCCCAGATCTCGAAAGAGCTGGAAGGCAAGGCGGTCGATGACGAGGATCTGAACGGATACCTGATGTATCCCAAAGTCTTCATGGACTACATGGGCCGTCATCGCACCTATGGGCCGGTCCGCGCCCTGCCGACCAAGACCTTCTTCTACGGCATGGAGCCCGGCGAAGAGATCACGGCGGAAATCGATCCGGGCAAGACGTTGGAAATCCGGCTGCAAGCCTTGGGCGAGACCGATGAGAACGGCGAAGTGAAGGTGTTCTTTGAACTCAACGGCCAGCCCCGCGTGATCCGGGTGCCGAACCGACTGGTCAAATCCTCGACCATCCAGCGGCCCAAGGCCGAGGCAGGCAATGCCGACCACATCGGCGCGCCAATGCCGGGTGTTGTGGCCAGCGTTGCGGTGCAGGCAGGCCAGCAGGTGAACGAAGGCGATCTGCTGCTGACCATCGAAGCGATGAAGATGGAAACAGGCATTCACGCCGAGCGATCAGCCACCGTCAAGGCGCTGCATGTGCAGCCAGGTGGCCAGATCGACGCAAAGGACCTGCTGATCGAGCTGGAATAATCCAGCTCAACTCAATTGCGCGCTGTCCCGGTCATTGACTGGGGCAGCGTTTTTTGTTTGCGCCCTTGAAACTTAGGACAGCACCGAGACCTTGATCGCGACGGGAGGCTGCAAGATCGGCAAATCCTCGGGCTGGGTGGCATCCTGGGCCGGATTGAACGCCGCAAACGAGCCGATTGCGGCCAACAGCCCCGCTGTCATGAAGAATTTTCCCGAAACCATGGGAGACCTCGTCCAACTGTGAAAGGGGTGGGTTCAGTTTGGGTGAAACGGGTGAACAAAGCCTTTCCGTCGAAACGAATAATTTTGGCTTTTCTTCACTTTTGCTCTTGCGGTGCGGCCCCAGAAATTCTAATTCACGCCTCACTCAAGGAGGCGGGCGTAGCTCAGGGGTAGAGCATAACCTTGCCAAGGTTAGGGTCGGGCGTTCGAATCGCCTCGCCCGCTCCATTGAGAACCGGATCACCCATCCGGGCACAGACTTGATAGTGCGGGCGTAGCTCAGGGGTAGAGCATAACCTTGCCAAGGTTAGGGTCGGGCGTTCGAATCGCCTCGCCCGCTCCATCAAGATCCGGATCACCCATCCGGAGACAAAAGATATAGGTTGCGGGCGTAGCTCAGGGGTAGAGCATAACCTTGCCAAGGTTAGGGTCGGGCGTTCGAATCGCCTCGCCCGCTCCAATATCTTTCCTCTCTTCTCCACATGATTGGTGACTTGGCGGCGACGAGCGTTTTGCGTCATGCTTGGGGTGTTCAACCTTCAAGGTGCTTGCCATGTCCGCTGATTACTCCATCCGCCCCCTCGCCCCCGACGAAGTTCAGATTGCCGTGGATTGGGCCGCGCACGAGGGGTGGAATCCGGGTCTGTCAGATCGGGCCTGTTTTATGTCGGTCGATCCTGAGGGGTTCTGGGGCGGGTTTCTGGATGGAGAGTTGATCGCGACAATCTCAGTTGTGAATTATGATGAGAAGTTTGCCTTTTTGGGGTTCTACATCGTGCATCCGGACCACCGAGGACGAGGCGCCGGGCTGCGCCTGTGGCAGGCTGCTGTCAAACATGCGGGCCGCCGCCTGATCGGGCTGGATGGGGTGCAAGAGGAACAGGCCAATTACGCCAAGTCCGGCTTTCAGCTGGCCTATCGCAACATCCGGTTTGGTGGACCGATCGGGCGGGCATTGGCGAATTTGCCCAATAGCGCACTTGCAACGCCGCTGAGCCGCGTCACGGCAGAGCTGGAGCATTTCGACCGTGCCGCCTTCCCTGCCCTGCGCACTTCGTTTTTGGCACTTTGGCTCGGCTCAGACGGGCATGTGGCACGCGCTGTTGTCGATAATGGCGCGCTTAAGGGATACGGCGTTATCCGGCCCTGTCGCAGCGGCTACAAGATCGGCCCCCTGTTTGCAGATACCGCCCAGATCGCCCGTGACCTTGCCGGGTCATTGCTGGCCTCAGTACCTGCAGCCCATCATGACAGTGAGGTGTTTCTGGATGTGCCGGAACCAAACGAGGCAGCCATGTCCCTTGCCGGTGACATGGGTCTGACGCCGGTGTTTGAAACCGCGCGCATGTACACCGGCCCGGCCCCGGACATTGCCATGGACCGGATCTTTGGCGTGACTACGTTTGAGTTGGGATAGACCCTCAGAATGCCTTGAATGTCATCGTGGTCAGCGACCGTTCGATGTTTGGGATCACCAGCAGGTGTTCGTTGATGTAATGGCCCACGTCCTGATCCTCGGGGATGTAGAGCTTTAGCAGCAGGTCGTATTCACCACTGGTCGAATAAAGCTCGGAGTGGATTTCGCGCAGCGCGATATCCTCGGCCACCTTGTAGGTCGAGCCGGGTTTGCAGCGGATCTGGATAAAGACACAAGTGGCCATTTGGGCGCCCTTTTTCGGGGGAATTGATCTGCCGCCAAGCTGCCATGCGGTGCAGGCAGGCGCAATCCCCTGCTATCGCGGTGTTTTGCGCAACACTTGTGTCGCAGGTCGTGCGTGCGGGGTGGCAATGCGCGCCCTGTTTTGCCTATAAGCGCCTCTGTGATCATCAGGGAACAACCGCCATGCGCCGCGCCACCATCACCCGCCAGACCGCCGAGACCGAGATTTCGGTCGAGATCAATCTCGACGGCACCGGAGCTTATGACAACCAGACCGGCGTCGGGTTCTTTGATCACATGCTGGACCAGTTGGCGCGCCATTCGCTGATCGACATGACGATCCGCGCCAAGGGCGATTACCACATCGACGACCACCACACGGTCGAAGATACCGGGATTGCCCTGGGTCAGGCGCTGACCGCAGCCCTTGGCGACAAGAAGGGCATCAACCGCTATGGCGAATGCCACCTGCCGATGGATGACGCCCAGGTGCGCTGTGCCCTGGATCTGTCGGCCCGGCCCTTTCTGATCTGGAACGTGGACCTGCCGACACAGAAAATCGGCGCGTTTGACACCGAATTGGTGCGCGAGTTTTTTCAGGCGTTTAGCACGCATGGCGGCATCACGTTGCACATCGACCAGTTGCACGGGTTCAACAGCCACCACATCGCCGAGGCCGCGTTCAAAGCCGTGGCGCGCGCCCTGCGCACCGCAGTGGAAACCGACCCACGCAAGGCGGATGCGATCCCATCCACCAAGGGCGCGTTGTAAGTCAATTTCCGTGTTAAGCTCTCGGCAGGCGTTTCTGCGGAGGGTATTGCAATGGATGTTCACAAAGGCGGCTGCTTGTGTGGTGCGCTGCGCTACCAGATCTCCGGTGATCCACTTTGGGTAACGGCCTGTTTCTGCCGGTTTTGCCAACGTGCAAGCGGTGGACAAGGGGTGGTTCTTCCGGCGTTTGAATTGACACAAATCGATGTCACAGACGGTGAACCGACGGTTTACCCCCACATCTCCGAGGGCAGCGGCAAAGCTGTGAACATTCATTTTTGTGCCCGCTGCGGCACGAAAACCCATGTAACATTCGAACGGTGGCCCGATCGCATGGGGGTTTATGCCGGAACCTTTGACGATCCCGGATGGTTCGACTTTTCGCAAGAAAACAGCAAGTTCATTTTCGTGGACGAAGCGGTACGCGGAACCGTAATCCCTCCGGGGTACAAGGTCTTTCGCCAACACGCCGCAACCGCGGATGGAACGCCACTGAGCCCTGAAATCATGCAAGAGGCGCTGCACATTCGCTGAAGGCTTGGCAGCGGTGACCCATTGCGCTAGGCAGCGTGCGAGCTTTTAAACACTCGGAGCGCTCGTTCATGCTGACCGCAATTATCGACTACGAATCGGGCAACCTGCATTCGGCGGAAAAGGCATTTCAGCGTATGGCGCGCGAGACGGATGCGGGTGAGGTTGTTGTGACCTCGGATGCCGACGTCGTGGCGCGGGCCGACCGGCTGGTATTGCCCGGCGACGGTGCCTTTCCCGCCTGTGCAGCTGAACTGCGTGGCCACAAGGGCATCTATGACGCCATGGTCGAGGCTGTTGAGGTCAAGGGCCGTCCGTTCCTGGGCATCTGCGTGGGCATGCAACTGATGGCCACCAAGGGGCATGAATATCGCGAGACCGATGGTTTGGGATGGATCGGGGGCGACGTGGTCAAGATCGAGCCTTCGGATGCATCGCTTAAAGTGCCGCACATGGGGTGGAATGATCTGGTCATCGATCACCCCCACCCTGTGTTTGACGGCATCGAGACCGGCGATCACACCTATTTCGTGCACTCTTACCACTTCCGTGTTGCCAACCCGGCGGAACGCCTGGCGCACGTGGATTATGCGGGTGATGTGACGGCCGTTATCGGGCGAGATACGATGGTGGGCATGCAGTTCCACCCCGAGAAAAGCCAGGCGACCGGCTTGCGGCTGATCGCGAACTTCCTGAACTGGGCGCCTTAGATCAAGGACTTAGCCCACGGCCTCACAAACTTTAGACTTTGGACGGCGCTGATTCTGCGCCTATGTTTGGGCATTGGAATGCCCAAGGACCAAAGCCATGTTCAAAAAAGCCATTTTTGCCGCCACCTCTGCCGCCCTTCTTGCTGGATGCCAGCCTGATGCCGAAGGGATCGAGGATGTTATCAACGGCTACAACTTCATCCGGCTGAACCCACCCACAACACTCTATCAACCCGGCAGTCTGGTCCACCGCGTCAACTATGACCCGCGCGACCGCGCGCCGGATGACGCCTCTATCGGGTTTCTGTGCAATCCCAAGTATTCGACCGATTTGTATGAAGACGCGCCTTTGCGCAGCGAGACGGAATCAAAGCAGGTGTCACGCCGATTGGCGGGCTCGTTCTCGATCTCACCAGTGACTTTGGGCCAGGTGTTCAATCTGGGCGCAACGGCCGCTGCGGCAAAGACAGTCAAGGTCTCGCTCAGGGACGCCACGGTGTCGACCTATGCTCTGGACGATCTGGCGCGTATCAGGGCAGGACTTGGCCCCCACTGCCAGGCAACCCTGCAAAAGAACATCCGCAAGCAAAACGCCTATCAGATCCAGAAAATCCTGACCGCCAATGTCAGCTTCAAGGTCACGTTCGACACCAGCCTGAGCGCCGAGGTTCGGGCCGCCGCGATTGCCGAACTGGGCGAGATCGGCGCCACCCTGGAAAAAAGCGACGAGGTCGAGGTTACGGGTGACGCGCTGATTTATGGGATCCACTGGGAGGATTTGGCCCCGCCGGTGGAGGGGTGAAGCGTCACTTCACCCGCTTCCAATCCTGACCGCGGCAGATCAAACCACCGGCAACACAGCCTTTGACGGTCAGCGTATTGCCGCTGAGCGACATTTTTGAGTTATAGGTCTTGTCCGCATCCGGGGCCCAGATCTTGCCACCGGAATACGAGCCGCCACCGTCGGCGGTCATGTCCCAGATCAGCTGTTTGCCCAGATGCTCGTAATCGGGGGACATGTTGCCGTTCGCGTCAAAGGCAGTGTTGATGGTGCCGCAGATGGCGCTGCCACAGGGCGCGATTCCGACGTGCAGGTAACCACCCTCTTCGCCCTCGGCAGTTTTCCAGATGCCAGCCACCGGATCGGCGGCGGCCATACCAGCCAGCCCCAACCCAAAAGCCGTGCTCAAGATCAGTTTCTTCATGATACGTTTCTCCCTGTTTTGTCTGACTGTGGCGCGCCTGCCCTGCGTCTGGCAAGGTTGACTTTGGGTCGCGTTGCATCCCTGGGCGGTCTCATGCCATATCGCCGCCAAACGTGATGCGAAAGGCTGCCCTCTCATGATCCTCTACCCTGCCATCGACCTCAAGGACGGCCAGGCCGTGCGCCTGCTGCGCGGCGAAATGGAAAAGGCGACCGTGTTCAACGACGATCCCGCGGCGCAAGCGCGCGCTTTTGTGGACGCGGGCTGCGAATGGCTGCATCTTGTGGACCTGAACGGCGCCTTTGCAGGTGAGCCCGTGAATGCGGCCCCGGTTGAGGCGATCCTGGCTTCTTGCGATGTGCCCGCCCAGCTGGGTGGCGGCATCCGCGACATGGCCACCATCGCAACCTGGATCGAAAAGGGGCTGGCCCGTGTGATCCTGGGCACCGTGGCGGTCGAAAACCCCGATCTGGTGCGCGAGGCCGCGCGTGAGTTTCCGGGTAAAGTTGCCGTTGGCATCGACGCCCGCAATGGCATGGTCGCAACCAAAGGCTGGGCCGAAGAGACCGACGTGCAGGTCACGGAACTGGCAAAGTCGTTCGAGGACGCGGGCGTGGCCGCCATCATCTACACCGACATCAACCGCGATGGTGCGATGCAAGGCCCCAATATCGAGGCCACCGCCGATCTGGCCCGCGCCGTTTCGATCCCGGTGATCGCCAGCGGCGGCGTCAGTTCACTGTCCGATCTCATCGCCTTGCGCGATTGTGGCGTTGAGCTGAACGGCGCTATCTCGGGCCGCGCGCTTTATGATGGTGCGCTGGACCTGAAAGAAGCCCTGGCGACCCTCAAGGGCTAACCGCCAGCGGGCTCGACGATGGTCCAGACGTTGGGCAGTTTCTGCTGCCCGACATAGGGTTGCAACGTGGTCTCGTTAACGCGTTCGATGCGCCAGCATTCGGACCGGTTGCTCCAGCTTTCGCACCACAGGTCCTGCCGGATGGACCAGGAACTGGTATAGGCACGCTCGCCAAAGGTGCCCTCTCCTGTCCCGGATGTCTCTCCGGGGCCATAGGTCTGGACCCAGCGTGTGGTGTAATCCTCATTCGAAATCCCCGACAGGGTCGCGCCGGGGATCGTCTGCATCAGATCCTGCGCGCTCATCATCTCGCCTGCCTGCAGGGGCGCAGCGAAGAGTGTCAGGGCCAATGTCATCTGTTTCAGCATGGGGGTCCTCCCTTCGCGCTCAGCTTAGCACGAAGAGAGGATTTGCCCGAATCTCGGGCCGTGAGGTTATTGCGAGGCAGCCGTTGTCAGTTTTTTTAGCGCCCCTTGCATCTTTTCGATCACCGGCGCGTCGCTAACGCCATCGAGATCGCTCATCGTATGCTTGGGGTCTTCATAGGCCAACCAGACCTGCCCGTCCGCATCCTGGTAGGCCAGCACCTTGAGCGGCAGGAACAGCCCGGCCAGCGGATCGACCTGCATCGCAGGCGTGCCCAGTTTGGGGTTGCCAAAAACCAGCAGCTGGCTGTCGGCCAACTCCAGATCCACTTTCCCCGCCCCTGCTGCGTGGTCCACGCGCGCAAAGACGGTCGCGCCTGCGTTGCCAACCACGGTTTCCAGCGCATCCATCGCGCCCTGCACCGTTTTGTCCGTCTTTACCTTGATGATGTCCTGAGCCATTGCTGCCCCACCTGTGATTGCCAGAAGTCCTGCCCAAATCAGAGCGCGCATTTTCAAACCTCCTTTGATTGAATTCGTGCATCAGATTTCACACCTGCGGCGCTTCATCCAATCACGACTCTGGCATCGGCATGGGTTTGCCGTTAGACGTGCCCCGACCCAAAGGAATGCCCATGCTCAAGACCCGTATCATCCCCTGCCTTGATGTCGCCGACGGCCGTGTGGTCAAGGGCGTGAACTTTGTTGGCCTGCGCGATGCCGGCGATCCGGTGGAATCGGCCAAGGCCTATGATGCGGCCGGCGCCGATGAGCTGTGTTTCCTGGACATTCACGCAACCCATGAAAACCGCGGCACCATGTTTGACGTGGTCCAACGCACCGCCGAACAGTGCTATATCCCGCTGACAGTCGGAGGTGGTGTGCGCACCAAGGAGGACGTGCGCGACCTGCTGCTGGCGGGTGCGGACAAGGTCAGTTTCAACTCGGCCGCCGTGGCCCGCCCGGATGTCGTGGCCGAGGCCGCGGATCAGTTTGGCAGCCAGTGCATCGTTGTTGCAATCGACGCCAAGACGGTAAGTCCGGGCAAGTGGGAGATCTTTACCCACGGCGGGCGCAAAGAGACCGGCATCGACGCGGTGGAATTTGCCAAGACCGTCGTCGCCAAGGGCGCGGGTGAGATCCTGCTGACCTCGATGGATCGCGATGGCACCAAAGCGGGCTTCAACCTGCCCCTGACCCGCGCGATCAGCGACGCGGTGGATGTGCCGGTGATTGCCAGCGGCGGGGTCGGCAACCTGGATCACCTGGTCGAGGGTGTCACCAAGGGCGGCGCAAGCGCGGTGCTCGCGGCCTCGATCTTTCACTTTGGCGACTACACCATTCAAGAGGCCAAGGAACACATGGCCGCTGCCGGTATCCCGATGAGGCTGACATGAGCATTCTGCACGACCTGGCTGCGATCATCGAAGATCGCAAGGGCGCGGACCCTGACAGCAGCTGGACCGCCAAACTGCTTGCCAAAGGCCCTGAAAAATGCGCCGAGAAGTTCGGCGAAGAAGCGATCGAGGCGATCATTGCCGCGGCCAAGGATGACCGTGAGAACCTGACCTATGAGGCGGCGGATGTGCTCTATCACTTGCTGGTGATGCTGGCCGCGCGCGACATTCCGCTGGACGACGTGCTGAACGAACTGGCCCGGCGCCAAGGCATCAGCGGAATTGCGGAAAAGGCTGCGCGCGATACCTAATCAGGGGTTCTCAGGCCGCTGCGAAGTTTGTTAACCTTTTGCCAGAGTATAAAGTCAACTGCGGGACCGTTTTGACATGAAGACCTTGTTTGCCGTTCTCGCGTGTTGTGCCGGGCTTATCCTGAGCGGCTGTTCCGCGACCCCGCCCAGCTACACCCAAAACGATGTGACCAAACTGGCGCAGACCCTGACCGCGCTCGGCCCCGAAGTAGATCCCGCAGAGGCCACCCGCGCTGCCCAGATCGCCTTTTCCTATTCCAAGCAACTGGCCACCGAATATGGCGTGACCACCTCGCCCATCATTCACAACGTGCGCGTCAACGAAGGCGACAAAGAACGCGGCCTGTGTGTTCACTATGCCGAAGACATGCAACGTCGCCTGAACCAGGAAGGGTTCAAGACGCTGCAGATGCACCGCGCGATCGCCCTGCCGAAAACGCCGTTCAACATCGACCACAGCACCGCTGTCATCAGCCGTCGCGGGGATGACATGTACGCTGGTGTGATTCTGGACCCGTGGCGGAATGGCGGCGATCTGTTCTGGTCACCAACCCGGGACGACACCCGCTACAACTGGCGCCCCCGGATGGAGGTTCTGGAAGAGCTGCATCCCGAAGAATTCGCAGCAGCTCGGGCGGCGGGACTTCTACCCCAACTTTGACGAGATGATGCCGGTTGCAAAACCGCCCATGCGCAGCTCTCCGAACAGGCGCTGATACTCGATCTTGGGGCAGCGATTCTGGATCACGTCCACCCCCTGCCCTTCGGCCTTGGCAGCGGCTTCGGCATGTTCCACACCGATCTGCATCCAGATTGTCTTGAGCTTGGGAAACAGCTCCAGTGCCTCATCCACAATCGGCGGCACCGCCTCGGACCGGCGAAAGATGTCCACCATATCCACAGGTTCGGAAATCTCGCCCAGTCCGGCGCGCACCGTCTGACCAAACAGAACCTTGCCCGCATGGCCGGGATTGACCGGGATTACGGTATATCCCTTGAGCCCCAGATAGCGCGCCACATAATAGCTGGGTCGAACCGGGTTCATGGAAACACCCACCACGGCGATAACCTTGGCGCGTTTCAGAATCGTGGTGAGATGTTCGTCGGAATAGCTGGTCATGACCGCACCCTAGCCATGTCGCCGGAAAGAAAAAAGCGCCCATGGAACGATGCCATGGGCGCGAGGTATGGAACGAGGGACAGTGAAATGACCCGCGGCAGTTCCGTTCCGCGGTCACTGTGTCATTTAAGCCCGCATCGGGATAAAAAAAGGGGTCGAGGTCAATTTTTTTGATGACACTGGGATTTTTCTGAAATTTTCCAGAAACTCGGCGAAATTCAGCTAAACCACACAAGAAAAACAAGAACACCCCTTAGGCGCCCACGCGCTCTAGGGTGATTCGCACTGGAAAAATCTGATTCGATCAGTTGCGCAGGACCTGAGGCCAATGATCTTCGGCCATTTCGATATTGCCCTGCACATCCCGTTCCCACATCTCTTCGATAGAGGATGAGTGAACAAGGTACAGCTTGTCGTCCACGATCTTCCAAACCATGGGATCGGTACCGACCGTATAGCCGCGAGATACTGCATAGGCACAGTAACCCCCGAACTGCGGGGCATAGGCATAGGGGTTGGCCTCGAACGCTTCGCGGTTTTCGTGGCTGGAGAAATACCAGACCGCCCCTTTCCACATCACGGCAATCTCGGGGTTCCCGCGCACAGGCGCATCGCCCATGAAATAGGAAACGGTATCATAGCCGTCGATCGCCGCGCCATCATCTGCATAGAAAATCTGAATCTGCTCGGCGTGAACCGCCGGGGCAGATAAAGTCAGCGCGCTGATGGCGCATGCAAGGATGGTGCGTCGGTTGAGCATTTCAGTCCATTTGGTCATGTATGTGCTGCATAAAATGACCTTAACGCGCCGCCGAGCCAAGCCCCCCTGACAGGGTTGTGATCAGACCGTGTCATATGGTTCTCGACGCTGTGATCAGGACCTCAGTCGAAGATGTCCTCGACCGCATCCCAGGCTTCGTCCAGAAAGCGGCTCATCAGACCTTTGCGCTTTTTCACCTTCTTCGGTTTGCTGCGCGGCTTCTCGTGCCAATCCGACTTGCCCTTGGCCTTTTTGGGTTTCTTGGCCTTGGGTTTGGGCAGATGGCTGACGGCCGCATCCGGTTTGGCCTGACGCAGCATCTTGAGATCGTGCAAGGGCGCGCCACAGGCAGAACAGCTCAGCTCGTGTCGGCCATCCTGGCGCAGCACCAGCGCCGCCCGTGTCCCACAGTAGCTGCAGGTTGCAATCTTGGTCGGATGAGAAATGGCTGCCTCCTGTCAAACGGGCTTGTGTTAAGCGGCCTGTTCAGTGGGCCTTGGATGCATATAGGGCAATCGCCGCCGCATTTGAGACGTTGAGCGAGCCAAATCCGCCTGCGGCATCAATTTTCACCAACTGATCCACGGTTTCCTTGGTTTTTTGCCGCAATCCTGGCCCCTCGGCCCCAAGAACAAGTGCCACCGGGTGATCCCGGCGCCCGTCCAAAGCGGTTTCAATCGTGTCGTCGGCCTCGCCATCCAGCCCCAGCACCAGAAACCCCATCCGTTGCAGCTCAACAATGGTGTCGGCCAGGTTGCGCATGCGCAGATAGGGCTGGCGCTCCAACGCGCCGCTGGCAGTCTTGGCCAGTGCGCCTGTCTCGGGTGCCGAGTGATGCCGCGTTCCGATGACGGCGCTGGCTCCCAGAACTTCGGCCGAGCGCAGAATGGCGCCCACATTGTGCGGATCAGTGACCCGGTCCAACAGAATCACGCGCGGCGATTCTGCTCCGATGCAGTTTTCCGACAGGCTGCCCCAGTTCAGCGGCTTCACCTCCATCGCGGCCCCCTGGTGTACCGAGCCGGAATCGATCGGAGCAGAGAATTTGCGCGGATCGACCACCTCGGGCTCGATCCCGCCCTGAGCAATGGCATCGGCCAACTTGTCAGAGGCGTTTTTGGTCACGATCAAGCGCAATTTTTCGCGTTTCGGGTTCAAAAGCGCATCTCTGACGGCATGCAATCCAAACAGCCACACAGTCTCGGACCCCGCTGCCTTGCGCGCCTGTTCCTTTTCAACGACCCATTTGGGTTTCTTCATTTGACCGGCCTCCGGGCCTTGAATTCAGTTTCCTGCGCCAAGGTGATATTTTCCTGTTGACGCTCCTTTGGGGTGCTTGTAATCACGCCTCCACAGCAGGCGCAACGCCTGAAAGTGGGCGACAGGCCGCAAGGTGTGGCAGGGGACTGTAACTCCCTCGCGGAGACGCACGCCTGGTTCGATTCCAGGGTCGCCCACCACTTTCCCAAAACAAAATCGCTGTTCAGAGATTGGTATACCAAACCCGCCTGCTCTGCCCAAAGGGTTCTTGTACCCCACGACCAGGATGCAGCGTGAATATGCAACAGAGCCTGCCCACACGGGTGGTTCCTTTGGGCTGCTTGCGTACGCACACAGCAGGGCAATCGATGGAAACCGCGTATCAGTCACAGCCAACAAATGGCAGCGGACAAGTCAGGCGTCGGCGCGCGTGCATCGCCGCGTTTCGAGTATGAAGGCTTGGTGTCTTAGTGTCAGCAGATTGGCGACCGAACGTCTCAGGCGTTCCAAGACATGCAGTTGCCAATTTGCGTGCGTTTCCCCCGAACCGACTGCTTCAAAGGATAAAGTCACCATCGGCAAATCGAAGGACATCCACATTTCCTAAGATGTCCGTGCCGTCGCCAACGCCAGGTCCGATGTACTTGACCACGGCATAACTGGAATTTCCGGTGACTTCATAATGGTCGCGATCGTAGAAATATACGGCCGTATCCTGCCCCGCGCCGCCATTGAGATAATCATCGCCGGCTGCACCGGTTAATGTGTCATCACCATGAGCTCCGTAGAGGGCATTTGCCCCGCGGTCACCGATCAACGTATCATCGCCGCTCCCACTGTCGATGCGCTCCACATTGCGAAAGCGATCGCCCGCGGCGTCACCTTCCCATCCACGGCCACGCAAAAGCGACACGTGAATTCCGTCGGTCGAGTCAGTGTAATCCAAAACGTCTTGGCCGGCACCGCCGTCAAAGAACCCGGTGCCAGCGTGCATTTTTGCAAAATCTCGCGAGCCGAGGCCCCGGAAATAAAACTCGTCGGTGCTGTTAAATGTATCAATTTGGCTGGTGCCGGTGATTGCCTCGATGCTGCGCAACTCATCCTTGAACTGCACACCTCCGGGTGCGTATCTGTTCATGACAGTTGTGCCCGCAGCGCTCTGCAAAAATCGAATGCCCGAGGTGGTGATGTTGGCATAGCTGGCAAAATCCCAACCATCGCCGCCGTCCAGAGTGTCATTTCCGAGGCTTCCCAGGATCCAGTCGTTGCCGCCAAGTGCAGAGATCTGGTCCAAACCATCCGTACCGAAGAGAACCTCATTTGCGTCAGTGCCAGTGATCGTTCGGGGGACCATCGCCTGCAGCTCGGCATAACTCAAGATCGTCGGTCGGCTGCTTTCCAGTTCCAGAAACTCCACGTCATTCTGCAGAGTGTATTGATTTCCGCCCGACGACAGAAGCAAACCGTTCGCGACTTCGCTAACGGTCAGATTGCGGAGTTCGATACCCTGGTCGTTCGGATCTGTGGCAAAGGTGTCCGTGCCCGGACCGCCGCTGACAAAAACCGGGCCGCTTGATGCTCCGTTGATCGCAAAAAGGCGATCGTCGCCCGCTCCTCCGAACAGATTGATGTCTCCGCCATAACTGGTGATCCTGTCATTTCCGGCACCGCCGTAGATTTCACCCTGCCCAAATTCCAAATTCAGACGATTGTCCTGCGCATCCCCGCGGATCAGTCCACGATTGTCGAAATTGACGACGCTGACCTCTTCGACCCCAGCTATTGCAAAAGAAGTTCCAACACCTCCGGGAACCCAATCACCTGGTGCAATGCCCAGCTCAACGGCACCAAAACCCGCTTCAAGATCGATTGCGACATTGCCTTGAAAAAGCTCAGTTTCAAGCCTGTCGATACCACCAAGCCCATCAATACTGTCCATCCCACCTGTGCGGCCACCAAACAAAAAGAACTGGTCGTTTTCAGTTGTTCCGATGAGCGTGTCATTACCGCTCGTAAATTCATAACCTGCCATAGCGATCTCACTTAAAAAAATTGGATTATTGGCGTTCATAGAAAGAATTGCTTATGCGCGAATGTTGCCCTTGTTTTTCAACCCAATCAACCAGTTTTGAATAAATCGCGCCAATTCGCGATCATTTCCGCGCTTTCGTTAGACAGAATTACACGGGCGCCCACCTCGGTCGGAAACCGATCACGTGGCGTTGGCTTCCTTGGCCTACGCGGGATGAAGGACTCGCCCATCGGCCAATGTGGCCCCTGCCGAACAACGACATGCGCAATACAATGTCCTGTCGCCAGCGCATTCGTGCGCACAATGGACGTCACTACAGTATCAAATGAAGTGGCCTGAGCCGCCAAGCGCCCCTGCGCCCGTTTTGGCTCATGCCTTGGTGCGGTCGAGAAGACTCGAACTTCCACGGGTGTTACCCCACAGCGACCTCAACGCTGCGCGTCTACCAATTCCGCCACGACCGCACTGTCTAGGCTTGGTGGGCCGGGGTCTAACGTGAAGCGCTGCCGTTGTGAAGAGGGAAATCACAGAAAATTTCAATGCTCGCTGCTCGGTATCTGCTTGAGGATATCCTTTGACATTCTGGCGCACGGATTTCGGCTCGATGCACGCCTGCCCCTTGAATTCGCGCGCAAGACACGCACCTTGGTGGGACAGCAAAACAAGGACGATTAAAATGCCCAGCGACCCGACCCGCGCCATCGTTCAGGTCGATATCGTATCAGATGTAGTCTGTCCTTGGTGCATCGTCGGCTTTCGACAATTGGATCAGGCGCTGACGCGCACGGGGTTTCTGGCCAACCTGCGTTGGCATCCCTTTGAATTGAACCCATCCATGCCCCCCGAAGGTCAAAACCTGCGCGAACACATCACCGAGAAATACGGCACAACCGCCGAGCAGAGCCAGCAGGCCCGTGACCGGTTGAGCGCACTTGGGGCTGAACTGGGCTTTACCTTCAGCTTCACCGACGACAGCCGGATGGTGAACACCTTCAAGGCCCATCAATTGTTGGATTGGGCCGAAGAACAGCAACTACAGCATCCTTTGAAGATGGCGCTGTTCGAGGCGTATTTCACCCATGGCCGCGACGTGTCCGACGCACACGTTCTTGCCGATGTGGCCCAGTCTGTCGGCTTGGACCGTGAGTCCGCCACACAGGTGCTCGACAGTGGCGAGCGACAGCAGCAGGTGCGTGAAAAGCAAGGTTTCTGGACCAGCCGAGGGATCTCGGGCGTGCCTTCGATGGTGTTTGGTGGCAAATACCTGGTGACCGGGGCCCAGGGCGCCGACACCTACGAGCAACTGTTGCGACGCTGCGTGGAAGAAGCGGCCTGAGGCCTCTTTCCCTGCCCCGCACAGACACCTATAGAGCACGCCATGGAATGGATCACATCAGATAAGCTGGTCGCCTACCCCGAGGCGGTCGCATTCATGGAGGACCGCGCAGCCCAGATTGCGGCGGGAACAGCGGATGAATGCATCTGGCTGGTCGAGCATCCGCCTTTGTACACCGCAGGCACGTCGGCCAAGCCCGCGGATCTGACCGATCCGGACCGGTTCGAAGTACATACCAGCAAACGTGGCGGGCAATACACCTATCACGGGCCAGGCCAGCGTGTGGTCTATGTGATGTTGGATGTGGGCAAACGTGGCCGCGACGTGCGCAAGTTCGTCGAACAGCTCGAAACATGGGTGATTGCCGCATTGGCCGAGTTCAACGTGCGCGGCGAGATTCGCGAAGGGCGCGTTGGCGTTTGGGTTGAACGCGACGACAAGCCGTTGACCGCATCAGGTGCCCGGGCCGAAGACAAGATCGCCGCGATCGGCATTCGCCTGCGCAAATGGGTCAGCTTTCACGGCATCTCGATCAATGTAGAGCCCGACCTGGACCACTTTGGCGGCATCGTGCCTTGTGGGATTGCAGAACACGGGGTAACATCTTTGGTGGACCTGGGGCTTCCGGTGACCATGGATGACGTGGACCTGGCTCTCAAACGGACCTTTGATCAAGTGTTTGCAAGCGATAGCTAACGGCGTCTCGCAGCAACAGTTCCCGCCGCAAACAATGCCTTTGATCAGCCAGCACCGAGCATCGCCAGATCATCAATTGCAGTCAAAACCGCTTCGGGGCGTTCGTAGATCAGGAACTGGCCTGTGTCCGGAAACAGACGAATTGACATGTTGTCATACCCGCTGACGAACTGTTGCGTGGCACAGGCCGGAATGACCGGGTCCAACTCTCCATGCAGGTGGTAAATTGGCCTGGTCGTCCCTTGGATCATCGGCAACCAGTTGCGCACCATCAAATGGCCATCCGCCGTGAACCCCGCCGCGCCCGCCTGCGCCGCAAAGCGATATCCCGCATACATCAGCTCGGCCAAACCCAGGCGATCGACCACGTTCCGTTCATGGCTGCCGGGTTTGTACAGGGTGTCCATGAACTTGGGCACATCGTCACTGTCGACCAAAGCAATACCCGCGCGTACAAAGAACGGAAGCAAGGCGGGCGCAAACCGCGCGGTATAGGCCATAACCCGTTGGCGTGGAGCCATTTTCGAGATCTGCTTCATCCGCAGCACAGGCCCGCCCCCGGCAACCGCGACCATCCCGCGCACGCGTCCCTGCAAAGTGTTGCAAGCCACATGACCGTGCAACGCCCCAGCCATATGACCTAGGATAACGGGCTGCTTCAGCCCCATGTGGGAAATCAATTCGCTGACATGGGCCACGCCAGAGTTCAACGCCTCCTCGGGGCTGCCGACTGTTTCGGACTGGCCATAGCCGGGCCTGACCGGCGCAATCACGCGATAGCCACGTAACAGACCCTGGGTCTGCAAATAATGGAGCGGCGCCATCCCATCCAGCATCCCGTGCAGATAGATCACCGGATATCCATCAGGATCTCCGCACTGAAAGAACTGCATCTGCAAGCCGGTCTCCATGGACCGAAGCTCACCTTGAAGCTCCACAGCGCCCGGGTGATCGGCCATGCTTGGACCTTCGTTGCCGACGAGAAAGGCCACCAGTCTGATCAGGTCCACCTGCCCCGGCGCCCCTGTCTTTGCCAGCACAGATTTGGCTTGGTTGCGCACGGTGTGCTCGGACCGTTCGGACAGAGCGGCCATTTCCCTGAGGCTGCGCCCGGCCATCAAGTTCCGAACCACTTCGACTTCGGCACGGGACAAACCAAACGAGGTGACAAGCAATTGCTCGGCCTCCCCAGTCCAGCGATAGTCCAACCCTTCGATCACCAAACGCAGCTCACCGTTGTCTTCAGCAATCCGTGCAATCAAATGTCGGGGATTGGAATCTGTTGTCAGCACCGCCGCATCCGAGCCGTCGCTGCCCCCCTGCGCCGCGCGCTGCAAATCGTCGAGCATGCTGACCGACCCAGCTGTCAATCGATCGTTCAAAGCGTCGAGCCTTGTCGATTGTTTCAGAAACTTACCGGTTCCCTTACCTTGCGCCACTATGCGCCCATCCGGCGTGGCCAACACCGCAAAACCATCAACGGCTGCAATCCGGTCCTGCAGCGCTGTCTTTGGCACCTTGCGGCCGATCTGATTCAGAATGTCGTGCGCACGGGCAAAATGAGCCTGCAACTCGGGATCAATCTCCATCCCACCCTGAGCATCGCGACCGTCCAGGTGCAAGGCCACTTCGGGTTCACTCAGAATCTGGGTGATATGATCCTCCCAGGCCTCCATGACGGCCTCATAGAGTTCGGGTCGCAGCACCGTTTCATAGATGGCTGCGATGACCTGATCCCGAGTGATCTCGCCCGTGTGCTTCAAAGTTGTCCCTGCGTCTGGTTGTTGGACCAAGAAATCCTTTGCACCCAAACTAGGTGAGCACGCCAACAATTCCAGCCAAAATTGTCAATCAAACGGCACAATTAACCCATATGGGTCATGTCGCGGTACCGCGTCTGATGCACACAGAATACGCCGTTCTGTGAGTGAGTGGTACATTTCAGAAAATCGGCGAAGGCGAACTTCGGTTCGTTTTTGCCATTTCAGATCGATCTGCCGCCCCGATTCCCATCTCGGGGCGGCAATTTTTTGTCCGCTTCGACGTTACGAGACTGGAGCGTAGTTCACGCCGAGCGAATTCAGCTCAGAACGGCCCTGATCTTGTCGGCATGCTCGGCAATGAGGTCGAAATCGCCCATCTTGCCCGGTGCGCGAACGGAAACGCCTTCATGCCGTGGCAAGACGTGGAAATGCAGGTGAAACACCTCTTGGCCGCCAGCAGCCTCATTGAACTGCTGAATGGTCACCCCGTCCGCATCAAATGCCTCCGTCACTGCCCGGCTGAGCTTTTGCACGGTGGCAATGACGGCCGAGAGCTGCTCGGGGGTGGCATCCAACACGTTGCGGCAAGGTGTTTTTGGGATCACCAGCAGATGCCCATCGGCCCGCGGCATGATATCCATGAACGCCAAGGTTTCATCGTCTTCGTAAACCCGGTTCGAGGGGATCTCTTCGCGCAGGATCTTTGCAAAGATATTGTCAGGATCGTATGTCATGGGTGACCTCAAATGCTGCGACTGTCCTGTTTGTTGCGCCCCCGGCGATCCAAGGTCAACCCGACAAAGGGAAAGCCGGTTCGCCTGCGCCCCTGGAAACGGCGCCTGGCGGCGGCATTTGCGCCTTTTGTTCAAGGGGGGTGCGGCTATTTATCTTGATCCAGATCAAACTCCGCCATTGAAGGCGGTCCCGCTGCACTCTAAAACCAGCAGGAATCCGCGCGGCCCGGAGAGGTTCGGCTGCGCGTGCAGTTTCAACAGGAGGCACCTAAATGGCAGACGCAGCCATTCATGGTCACGAGCATGAGGATAACCGCGGTTTCTTTACCCGCTGGTTCATGTCGACCAACCACAAGGACATCGGGATTCTCTACCTGATCGTCTCGGCCCTGGCGGGCCTAATCTCGGTCGCTCTGACCGTTTACATGCGACTGGAGCTCATGGAGCCCGGCGTACAGTACATGTGCCTGGAAGGCGCACGTTTCCTGGCAAGCGATGAAGTTTGCACGCCTAACGGTCACCTTTGGAACGTGATGATCACCTATCACGGCGTCCTGATGATGTTCTTCGTCGTCATTCCCGCGCTGTTCGGTGGTTTCGGCAACTATTTCATGCCGTTGCAGATTGGTGCACCGGACATGGCGTTCCCGCGCATGAACAACCTGTCGTTCTGGCTCTACGTGGCTGGTACGTCGCTGGGCATCGCTTCGATGCTGAGCCCGGGCGGCAACGACTCGTGGGGTTCGGGTGTTGGCTGGGTTCTCTATCCGCCGCTGTCGACCACCGAAGCTGGCATGTCGATGGACCTGGCGATCTTTGCGGTTCACGTATCGGGCGCCTCCTCGATCCTGGGCGCGATCAACATGATCACCACCTTCCTGAACATGCGTGCCCCCGGCATGACCCTGTTCAAGGTGCCGCTGTTCTCATGGTCGATCTTTGTCACATCGTGGCTGATCCTGCTGTCCCTGCCGGTTCTGGCGGGCGCGATCACCATGCTGCTGATGGACCGCAACTTTGGCTTTGCGTTCTTTGATCCGGCCGGTGGCGGTGACCCGATCCTGTACCAGCACATCCTTTGGTTCTTTGGTCACCCCGAAGTGTACATCGTGATCCTGCCCGGTTTCGGCATCATCAGCCACGTCATCGCGACCTTCTCGCGCAAGCCTGTCTTCGGCTACCTGCCGATGGTCTGGGCGATCATCGCGATTGGTGTTCTGGGCTTCGTCGTCTGGGCGCACCACATGTACACCGTTGGCATGTCGCTGAACCAGCAGGCCTACTTCATGCTGGCCACCATGGTCATCGCGGTTCCGACAGGTGTTAAGGTCTTCTCGTGGATCGCCACCATGTGGGGCGGCTCGATCGAGTTCAAAACCCCGATGCTCTTTGCCTTTGGCTTCCTCTTCCTGTTCACCGTTGGTGGTGTAACCGGGGTGGTTCTGTCGCAGGCTGGCGTGGACCGGGCGTACCATGACACCTATTACGTGGTTGCGCACTTCCACTACGTGATGAGCTTGGGTGCGGTGTTTGCGATCTTTGCCGGTGTCTACTTCTACTTCGGTAAGATGTCGGGCCGTCAGTATTCCGAGTTCTGGGGCAAGATCCACTTCTGGATGTTCTTCATCGGTGCAAACCTGACGTTCTTCCCACAGCACTTCCTGGGTCGTCAGGGCATGCCGCGTCGTTACATCGACTACCCGGAAGCCTTCGCCTACTGGAACAAGATCTCGTCCTATGGTGCGTTCATCTCGTTCGCTTCGTTCATCCTGTTCTTCGGCATCATGTTCTACGCGCTGACCCGCGGTGCACGTGTGACCCAGAACAACTACTGGAACGAATATGCCGACACGCTGGAGTGGACCCTGCCGTCGCCTCCGCCGGAGCATACCTTCGAGATCCTGCCCAAGCAGGAAGACTGGGACAAAGGCCCCGCGCACTGATCCCACGCGACAAACAACGACAAAGCCCCGGCATCGACCGGGGCTTTTTCTTTAGGGGCATCGAACCGATTGTCACGATGCCGAGGTCAATGGCCAAAAGGTTTTGACCCGGTGCCGGACCCACCCTAGGTATTCCCTCATGCCTTACGATTGGACAGAACAGGCCGAACAAGCCGACACGTTGCACCTGTGGCCACACAACTCGCTGCCGCCACGAGGGGCGGCTGCCTGGGTGCTGATGATCTTTGGGTTTGCGACGATCCCGTTGATTGCCGTGCTTGGGTCCGTCCTGCTTTGGGGTCTTTTGCCGTTTGTCCTGATGGCCGTCGGGGGCATGTGGCTGGCGATCGAAATGAACTATCGCCAACGCCGCATTCTCGAAGTGCTGACGCTGTCGGACACGCAGGCGCACCTGGTGCGGCACAATCCCAAGGGCGCGCCGCAAGAGTGGAGCTGCAACCGCTATTGGGCACAGATCGAGATGCACCCCGATGGGGGGCCCGTGCCGAACTACGTCACTTTGAAGGGGTCGGGACGCGAGGTCGAAATCGGAGCATTTCTGTCCGAGGACGAACGTATCGCGCTTTACGACGAGCTGTCGGTCAAACTGCGCCCCTAGGCCTCAGCACTGACCACCAGAGGCCGCGCAGAGCTGATCCTTGACCATCGGGCCAACCTTGCCGAAATCCATCTGGCCGGTATAGCGGCCCTTAAGCTCGCCCATGACCTTGCCCATGTCGCGGATCGACGCCGCACCGGTGGCGGTGATCGCCTCGGAAATGGCCTTGGTGACCTCGCCGTCATCCAGAGCCTTGGGCAGAAACTCCGAGATGATCTCGACTTCCTGCTGCTCACGCTCGGCCAGATCCAGGCGCCCGCCCTCTTCATAGGCGCGCGCGCTTTCCTGGCGTTGCTTGGTCATTTTTCCAAGAATGGCAAGGACTTCGGCGTCGCTGATGCAACCCGCCTCTTCGCCGCCCGCCGTGCGCGCCGCGATATCCTTGTCCTTGATCGCAGCATTGATCAGACGCAGGGTCGACAGCCGTTGGGCTGCCTTGTCCTTCATCGCCTGTTTCAAGGCTGCATTGACGCGAGATCTCAGATCCATTTTCAGGTCCATCCCCATGGAAACACAAGACCCCGAACATACCGAAAGAAAAACCCTGGCACAACAGGGGACGAAACCAGCTAAGCTATTGAAAAGAAACAATAGCACAAAAATTGATCACCCGTGTCCTGCCCTTGACCCAAGGGCGTTTCCCTCTTAGGTATGCGCCGGTTTACCCTGCAGGAGAGTCGCGCCATGACCCAGTCCGCCCCGTCCAAGCCCACCGCATGCCTGGCATTGGCAGATGGAACCCTTTTCTACGGCGTGGGATTTGGCGCCACGGGTCAGACCACGGCCGAGCTGTGCTTTAACACGGCGATGACCGGCTATCAGGAAATCATGACCGATCCGTCTTATGCCGGGCAGATCGTGACCTTCACCTTCCCCCATATCGGCAACGTTGGCGTCACGCCCGAAGATGACGAAACAGCCGATCCCGTGGCGGCTGGCATGGTGGTGAAATGGGACCCGACGCTGGCGTCGAACTGGCGCGCAACCGAAGAGCTCAAGACCTGGCTGGAACGCCGGGGTCGGATCGCCATCGGCGGCATTGATACGCGCCGCCTGACCCGCGCCATCCGCCAGCAGGGCGCACCGCATGTGGCGCTGGCCCACGACCCCGAAGGCAACTTTGACATCGAGGCTCTGGTCGCAGCCGCGCGCGGCTTTGCAGGCCTGGAAGGCATGGACCTGGCCAAGGAAGTCACCTGCGCCCAAAGCTATCGCTGGGACGAAATGCGGTGGGCCTGGCCTGACGGTTATCCCAAGCAGGATGCCCCGCGTCACAAGGTTGTCGCACTGGACTATGGCGCAAAGCGCAACATCCTGCGGTGCCTGGCAAGTGCCGGTTGCGACGTTACCGTCCTGCCCGCAACCGCCACCGCAGCCGAAGTGCTGGCCCACAACCCCGACGGTGTGTTCCTGTCGAACGGCCCGGGTGACCCGGCGGCCACCGGCGAATACGCCGTGCCGATGATCAAGGAAATCCTGGACACCACACAGTTGCCGGTTTTCGGCATCTGCCTTGGACACCAGATGCTGGCACTGGCGCTTGGTGGTCAGACCGTCAAGATGAACCACGGCCATCACGGTGCCAACCATCCCGTAAAGGATCTGGACACCGGCAAGGTCGAGATCACCTCAATGAACCACGGCTTTGCGGTCGATGCGCAAAGCCTGCCTGCGGGTGTGGTCGAAACCCACAAATCGCTCTTTGATGGATCGAACTGCGGTATCCGCATGACAGACCGCCCGGTCTATTCGGTGCAGTATCATCCCGAGGCCTCGCCCGGTCCGCAGGACAGCTTCTATCTGTTCGAACGCTTCTCGGCCGCGATGGATGAACAAAAAGCGCAGGCCTGAACTTATTAAGTGCAAGGTTAACTTTCTATTAACCTTATGATTGCAATCCTGACCCGGTGCTGGACATCGGGCGGGATGCATGAGCGATCAGATTTTACGGTTGACCTCGGCGGCACCGGCTTGGCCGGAGCAGCAACAGCACATGCCGCTTGGCCGCTACCTGGTTCGCAGCGGCATCATTACCCAAGATCAACTGGTTCACGCTTTGCAGATGCAATTGCAGTTGAACGCGCCGATCGGCGAGATCCTGGTGGCCGAAGGCTGGGCCAAACCCGAAGAGATCCTGACCGCCCTTGCCTTGCAAAACGGCGTGCAGCTGGCAGACTTTGAAAAACAACCGCCGGAACCGGATTTATGCGACCTGAAACCCAGCAATTTCTGGCTGTCGCATAACGCCATTCCCTGGATGCGCCTGGGGCCGATGGTTCTGATCGCCACGTCGCGCCCGGACAAGTTCGATACCATTCGAGCAGAGCTAACCGAGAATGGCGTTCTCGTGATCCCCGCGCTCGCCAGCGAAGAGCAGATCGACGCGGCATTGGCCAGGCAATTTGCCCCGACGCTCGCCAAAGCCGCGGAAACGCGGGTGGAGCCCATATATAGCTGCCGCAACAGACGCATTATCACGCGCATGTCGGCGGTTTTGGGCGCCCTTGCAATCATTGCGATCACAGCCCTTGCACCGGGGTGGTCGCTGGCCCTGATGTTCCTGTTGGCCATCGGTACGCTGTCGCTATTTGCCACGCTCAAATTTGTGGCGTTTGTGACCCATCTGCTCAACCAATCCCACCTGACGGCCCCGCGCCCGTCTGATCCACCGCCTCCGATCGGGTTCAAATACCCCAAAGTGTCCGTTCTTGTGCCGCTCTACAAAGAACGCGAGATCGCATCGGCCCTGATCCGCAGGCTCAGCCGCCTGACCTATCCCAAAGCTCTGCTGGATGTCATTCTCGTGCTGGAAGAAGAGGATGACGTCACCCGCCAGACCGTCGCTGAAACCGATCTGCCGGGATGGATCCGCGTGATCCAGGTGCCCGCCCACGAAGGGCTGACCACAAAGCCGCGCGCGATGAACTATGCGCTGGATTTCTGCCGAGGCGACATCATCGGCGTCTGGGATGCCGAAGACGCGCCGATGGCCGATCAGATCGAACATGTGGTGAGCAGGTTCGCCCGTGCGCCTGACGATGTGGTCTGTTTGCAGGGCATCCTGGACTACTACAACCCGCGCAGCAGTTGGCGCGCGCGCTGTTTCACCATCGAATACTCCAGCTGGTTCCGCATCATCCTGCCTGGTATTGCCCGCCTGGGCCTTGTGGTCCCGTTGGGTGGCACGACGCTGTTTTTCAAACGCAAGGAGCTTGAGGAACTGGGTGGCTGGGACGCCCACAATGTAACCGAAGATGCGGACTTGGGCGTGCGCCTGTGCCGGGCCGGCTATCGCACCGAGCTCATTGACACCGTGACTTATGAAGAGGCCAATTTTCGCGCCTGGCCTTGGGTGAAACAACGCTCACGCTGGCTCAAGGGGTTCATGGTCACCTATCTGGTGCACATGAGATCACCCAAGCAGCTTTGGCGTGACTTGGGGCCTGCACGGTTTCTGGGTGTTCAAGCCTTCTTTCTCGGGACATTGGGACAGTTCCTGCTGGCGCCGATCCTTTGGTCTTTCTGGTTGGTGTTGTTGGGATGGTCACACCCGGTGGACACCGTGTTGCCCGCGACCGTCATCGACGCCTGCATCGTGCTCTTTGTGATAACCGAGTGTCTGGCTCTGACAGTTGGCATGGCCTCAGTCTCGCGGCGGGGCCGGCGGTTCCTGATGCCCTGGACCTTGATGATGCCCCTCTATTTCCCGCTCGGCGTGCTTGCCGCCTACAAGGCCCTGTACGAACTCGCCGTGGCCCCATTCTTTTGGGACAAGACGCAACATGGCCAAGTCGATGAAGCCCTGGCCACGACACAAGCCTAGCTGCGTTCGCGAATGTCCGCGTCCTGTTTGAGCCGGGTCATGAAGGCAATCGAGATGTGATCCTTGAGCGCAGCCTCGGCCGCATCCTCGTCCCGTGCTTCGATTGCATCGACGATGCCCTTGTGCTCGCTCTGCGCGATCTCGCCCCGTCCCTGCACCGCCAGCGACGTGGTGGCCATTAGTGCCATGGTGCGGTGCACCAGGTCCAGCTGCTGCACCAGATACCGGTTGTGCGAGGCCAGATGGATCTGCACGTGAAAACGGCGGTTTGCCCGGCTCAATGCCTGCGGGTCATCGACCAGCGCATCATCGGCGGTCACCATGTCGCGCAGCACCTTGACCTCTTCTTCGGTGGCGTGGCGCGCGGCCAGCCGCGCGGCGAGCCCCTCCAACTCGCGCCGCACCTGATACAGCTCGGACATCTGATTGTGATCCAGCGAGGCCACGATCAGCGACCGTCCATCCCGCTCCAGCAGCGATTGCGTCTCTAGCCGCTGCAATGCCTCGCGGATCGGGGTGCGCGACACGCCAAAGCGCTCGGCGAGATCGCTTTCGACCAGCCTGTCACCGGGTTTGTAGACCCCAACATCGATCGCCTCGAGGATCAGGTGATAGGCGTCTTTCTGCGATTGCCTGCTTTGGCTCATGTGACCTCTTGGCCTCCCTTGTGTCGGACTTGTCTACCCCTGTGACGCCACAGCAATCAAGTCTGGGCGTTGATTGCTGGTCTCGCCTGTCCTAGATAGCGGAACATGGTCAAAGATGCGTTCACAGAAGTTTCCCAATGGGTGTTTGATCTGGACAACACCCTATACCCACCGCAGATGGGGTTGTTCGATCAAATCGAAATAAAGATGACCGAATACGTCATGGCCGAACTTGGTGTCAGCCAGGTCGAGGCCGACCGCCTGCGGTCAAAGTATTGGCGCGAGCATGGCACCACTCTGGCCGGGTTGATGCGGGAACATGACATTGACCCCAACCCCTATCTGGTCGCTGTGCACGATGTGGACATGACACATATGACGCCCACCCCTGGCCTGGCCGAGCGCATCCGCGCCCTGCCCGGCCGCCGCATCGTCTATACCAACGGGTCGGCGCCTTATGCCGAACGTGTTCTGGCCGCGCGGGGGTTGAGCGGGCTCTTTGATGCCATCTATGGGGTCGAGCACGCGGGTTTTCGCCCCAAGCCGGAACGCGCCGCATTTGAACAGGTGTTTGACCGTGACGGCATCATGCCAAAGCGGGCCGCGATGTTCGAAGATGATCCCCGAAATCTGGCTGCCCCACATGCCATGGGCATGCGCACGATCCTGGTCGCACCCGAGCGCCATCATGGCGACCATATCCACCACCAAACCGTTGATCTGAAAGAATTTCTAGACCTTCTGGACTAGCGCGCAGACTGCGACGAAAACGCACCTAAAAGATGCATCTTTGACCCCATATATGCCGGTCAGATCCACATCATACAGGAGCGTTTTCCATGGCCGCAATCGACATGCCCCCCCGCCTTCCATTCTGGCAGCGCGCGGTGTTTTCCGTGCCGATTTTTGGCCGAATGGCGCGCGAAGTGGCCTATGGCGACGAGGAAAACCTGCTCTATGCCGCAATCGCGTTCATCTGCGGTTGGGGTTGCTCGATCATGCTCTTTGGCCTGCCGGGTCTCTACCTACCTGCCCTGGCGCTGGTGCCGGTGATGTTCCTGGTGCTGATCCTGATTTCAAAGGGATAACAAAGGACAGGATGTCGCTTGGCCTTGCCCCCCTATCGGCACTAAGTTGCGCCTCAAAGCAAGAGGCGCACCATGACTGACACCTGCGACATCCTGATTTCCGGCGGCGGCATTGCGGGTCTGACTGCAGCGGCTGCATTTGGGCACGCTGGCTTCAACGTTGTCTGCGTCGACCCGGCCCCGCCCATCACCGAGCGGGACGTCGACGGCTCGGACATGCGCACGACAGCCTTTCTGCAACCGGCGCAGACGCTTCTGGACACCTGCGGCCTGTGGGCGCGCTTGTCGGATCATGCCGCGCCGTTGCAGATCATGCGCATCGTCGATGCGGGCGGAGAACTGCCGGAACCGCGTATCGTGCGGGATTTCAACGCGGCCGACATCTCGGACAAGCCCTTTGGCTGGAACCTGCCCAACTGGCTCTTGCGGCGCGAAATGGTGGCCCGCCTGGCCGAGCTGCCCAATGTCGACTTTCGTCCCGGCACTGGCACCTCTGGCCTGTTCACCCGCACGGGAGAGGCCCGCGTGACCCTGACCGACGGCACCCGCGTGCGCTGCAAACTTGTGCTGGCCGCCGACGGGCGCAATTCCCCAATGCGCGAGGCGGCCGGGATCAACGTCAACACCATCCGCTATGGCCAAAAGGCACTGGCCTTTGCCGTCACCCATCCAATCTCGCACCAGAACGTTTCGACTGAAATTCATCGATCAGGTGGCCCCTTCACGCTCGTCCCCCTGCCCGACTGGCACGGTTCGCCGTCGTCCGCCATCGTCTGGATGGAACGCGGTGCGACCGCGCAAGAGCTGCTGGCGATGGAGCCCGAGGCGTTCGAGGCCGCGATGACCGAACGGTCCTGTGGTCTTTTTGGTCCGCTGAAACTCGCCTCGCGCCGCACCATCTGGCCGATCATCAGCCAATCGGCCGAGCGCCTGAACGGTGAACGCGTGGCGCTGATGGCCGAAGCCGCCCATGTGGTGCCCCCCATCGGTGCGCAGGGGCTGAACATGTCGCTGGGTGATCTGGCGACCCTGCTGGATCTGGCAGAAACGCGCCCCGAGGGGTTTGGCGATGCTCAGATGCTCGAGGCGTATCACAAGGCGCGCCACAATGAGGTCGCCTTGCGCGTCAAGGGCATCGACCTATTGAACCGCGCCTCGATGGTGGAAACCCGCGCGCTGCGTGACGTGCGCGCCGCCGGGCTGAATGCGCTGTATTCCCTGGCACCTGTACGCAAGACCTTGATGCAAATGGGACTGGGCGTCCGGTGAACCGCCTGATGGCCCTTCTGCGCGGCCATTGGCAGCTGATTGTCCTGACCACCCTGCTGTTTGCCCTATGGCAAACGCCTGTGGTGGCACCGCTCAAGATCCTGATCGTCTATCTGCACGAACTGTCGCATGTCATCGCGATCCTGGCCACGGGCGGTTCGGTCGAAAGCCTGACCGTCAACGCGGACGAAGGCGGGCTGGTCATCTCGCGCGGCGGCAACCGTTTCCTGAGCCTCAGCGCAGGTTATCAGGGCTCGCTCCTCATCGGCGCATTGCTTTTTACGGCCGCCGTCCGCACCCATGCGGATCGCGCTGTTTTGGGCATTCTTGGCGGGTTCATCCTGCTGACCACCGTGCTTTACAGTCGCGAGTTGTTTGCCCTGGGGTTTGGCTTGATCACGGGGTTTGCCATGCTGGCCATCGCACGCTTTCTGCCCCGCGATTACAGCGATCTGATGCTTCGCGTGATTGGACTGGCAAGCATGATCTACGTGCCCTACGACATCTTCAGCGATACGATCCAACACTCGTATCTGCGATCCGACGCCCGCATGCTGGCCGAAGAATTCGGCGGTGCTACAATGATGTGGGGGGCGCTGTGGATCGTGCTCAGCCTGGGCGTGCTTGCCCTGTGCCTGCGCTACGGATTGGGGGCGGACAGCAACATCCGCCCCGCAAACAAGTCGCGCTACAGAACCTGATCAAGCGCGCGCTTCAGACGCCCGATGGTGCCGTCGACATCATAAAGCTTGTCCAGACCAAAGAGGCCCAGGCGGAAGGTGCTGAAATCCGCAGGCTCATCACATTGCAGCGGCACACCGGCTGCGATCTGCATGCCCAAGGCCGCAAACTTCTTTCCGTTCTGTACCTCTGGATCGCTGGTATAGCTCACCACAACCCCCGGCGCGCCAAAGCCGTCGGCTGCGACCGAAACGATCCCCTTTTCAGCCAGCATCGCGCGGACACCGTTGCCAAGCGCCCACTGCGCATCGCGCAGCTTGTCAAAGCCGTACTCGCGCGTTTCCACCATCGTGTCGCGGAACGCGCGCAGCGCGTCCGTTGGCATGGTCGCGTGATAGGCATGGCCGCCATTTTCATAGGCCTGCATGATCTGGCGCCATTTCTTCAGGTCGATGGCAAAGCTGTCCGATGTCGTCTCGTCCAAACGCTGTTCAGCGCGCTCGGACAACATCACCAAACCTGCGCAGGGCGACGCGCTCCACCCCTTTTGCGGGGCCGAGATCAGAACGTCGACGCCGGTCGCCTTCATGTCGATCCAGGCGCAGCCGCTGGCGATGCAATCCAGCACCATCAGCGCCCCCACCTCATGCGCGGCGGCGGCCATCGCGGTCACATAGTCATCGGGCAGGATGACACCCGCGGCGGTTTCCACATGCGGCGCAAAAACGATATCCGGCTTCTGTTCGCGGATCGCTGCCACAACCTCGTCAATCGGGGCTGGGGTGAACGGTGACGGGCTGGAATTGCCGGTCTGGCGCGCCTTCATCACCTGGGTGCTGGCGGTCAGATCACCGGTCTCGAAAATCTGGCTCCAACGATAGGAAAACCAGCCGTTACGCACGACCAGCACATTGGCGCCCCGCGCAAACTGACGCGCCACGGCCTCCATCCCATAGGTGCCGCCGCCCGGGATCACGGCCACGCCATGAGCGCCATAGACGTCTTTGAGCATGTCCGAGATGTCGCGCATCACGCCCTGAAAGGCGGCGGACATGTGGTTCAGGGACCGGTCGGTGAAAACCACCGAAAACTCTTCGAGCCCGTTGGGGTCAACAGTGTCTAGCAAGGCAGGCATGGGGAGGATCCTTTTGTTCAAGTCGCATGAACCTTGCCGCTCCGTTCAAACGACGTAAAGCGGCAAACCGACACAGAACAGATCAGAATCCGACGCCTCATGCTTCTACTTGTTGAAAAGTACGGCGGGGGTCGCCATGGATGCGCCATTGGTTCAAGCACCAATGGCGACGGGCAGCGCCCCCGTCCCGTCCTTACAAAATGCCCGGCAGGTTCAGATCATGCTCCCGCGCGCAGTCCTTGGCGATGTCATAGCCTGCATCCGCGTGGCGCATCACACCCGTGGCCGGATCGTTCCACAGCACATTGGCAATGCGGCGATCCGCGTCTTCAGTGCCGTCACAACAGATCACCATGCCCGAATGCTGGCTGAACCCCATGCCGACGCCGCCGCCATGGTGCAGCGACACCCAAGTCGCGCCCGAGGCGGTGTTGAGCAGCGCATTGAGCAGCGGCCAGTCCGACACAGCGTCTGAGCCGTCCATCATCGCCTCGGTCTCGCGGTTGGGCGAGGCGACCGAGCCGCTGTCGAGGTGATCGCGCCCAATGACAACCGGCGCCTTCAGCTCGCCGTTGCGTACCATCTCGTTAAACGCAAGACCCGCCTTGTGGCGATCTCCCAACCCGATCCAGCAAATCCGCGCGGGCAGCCCCTGGAACGCGATCCGCTCTTGCGCCATGTCCAGCCAGTTGTGCAGATGGGTGTTCTCGGGGAACAGCTCTTTCATCTTGGCGTCGGTTTTATAGATGTCCTCGGGGTCGCCAGACAGGGCGCACCAGCGGAACGGGCCGATGCCCTTGCAGAACAGCGGGCGAATGTAGGCAGGTACAAAGCCCGGGAAGTCAAAGGCGTTCTCGAACCCTTCGTCCAGCGCCACCTGACGAATGTTGTTTCCGTAATCCAGCGTCGGGACGCCTGCGTTCCAGAAATCGACCATGGCCTCGACATGCACTTTCATCGACGCGCGCGAGGCCACTTCGACCGCCTTGGGGTCGCTTTCACGCTTGGCGCGCCATTCGCCCATGGTCCAGCCCTGCGGCAGGTAGCCGTTGATCGGATCATGGGCGCTGGTTTGGTCGGTGACAATATCCGGACGCGGCCCGCCGTCTTTCATCCGGCGCACCAACTCGGGGAAGACATCCGCCGCATTGCCCAACAGGCCCACGGACTTGGCTTCGCCCGCTGCGGTCCAGCGCTCGATCATCTCAAGCGCCTCATCCAGCGTCTCAGCTTTCTCGTCCAAGTATTTGGTCCGCAGACGGAAATCGATCGATTCCGGATTGCATTCCACCGCCAGACAGCAGGCGCCGGCAAACACAGCCGCCAGCGGCTGCGCGCCGCCCATGCCACCCAATCCGCCAGTCAGGATCCACTTGCCCGTCAGGTCACCACCATAGTGCTGACGCCCGGCCTCGGCAAAGGTCTCGTAGGTGCCCTGCACGATACCCTGGGTGCCAATATAGATCCACGACCCGGCGGTCATCTGGCCGTACATCGCCAGGCCTTTTTTGTCGAGCTCGTTGAAATGATCCCAATTGGCCCAATGCGGCACCAGGTTCGAGTTCGCGATCAGAACGCGCGGCGCGTCGGAATGGGTGCGGAACACACCCACGGGCTTGCCCGACTGCACCAGAAGTGTCTGATCTTCCTCAAGATCTTTCAGATTGGCGACGATCTTGTCGAAATCCTCCCAGGTGCGGGCGGCGCGGCCAATGCCGCCATAGACCACCAGCTCATGCGGGTTTTCGGCCACATCCGGGTGCAGGTTGTTCATCAGCATCCGCATCGGTGCTTCGGTCATCCAGGACTTGGCGGTGATTTCCGGGCCAGTGGGCGGAAAGATGTCGCGGGCGTTCTTACGAGGATCGGTCATGCGGGGCTCCATTGTTTGAGCATGGTCAGAATGTCGGAAAGATGGGCGCGCAGGGCGTCTGCCTTAACCGGCAGATAGTCCCAGGGCGCGGCCTCGGTCATGTAGGTGGATTGCGCCAGTTCCATCTGGATCGCATGCAGGTTTTCACCCGGTCGACCATAATGACGCGTGGTCCAGCCGCCCTTGAAGCGACCGTTCAGGATATGGGTGTAGCCTACTGTTTTTACGCAGATTTCATAGGTTCCACCTTCGATGTCCGGCGCGCAAGTGGCGCCCATGTTGGTGCCGATGTTGAAATCGGGCAGCTTGCCGTCGAACAGGAACGGGATGTGCGACCGGATCGAGTGGCAATCATAGAGCACGGCAAAGCCATGGATGTCCTTCACCCGCTGCAACTCGGCCTCAAGCGCCGCGTGATAGGGCGCGTGATATGTGTCACGGCGGCGGGTGATCTCGGCTTCATCCGGCTCCATTCCTTCGCGGTAGATTGGCAAGCCGTCAAAATCAGTTGTCGGGCACAGGGTTGTGGTGTTCTGCCCTGGATAGAGGCTCACCCCCGCCGGGTCGCGGTTCACGTCGATGACATAGCGATGGATCGGCGTGCGCACCGTGGTGATGTCATCAACCAGCCCGGCGTATAGGTCATGGATATGCCAATCGGTGTCGGCCAGCGCCTGGCCGGTCTGGTTCAGCGTCTCCCAGATCTCGGGCGGCACGTCCGTCCCCGTATGCGGCAAACCCAGAACCAGCGGGCTGTTGCCCTGCGTGACCTCGATCATGAGGGTACCTCCAATCCGGCGACCCGAGCCAGTTCGCCCGAGCGCACCATGGCCGACGCGGCCTCGATATCGGGGGCGAGATAGCGATCCTCGGCCAGGGTCGGCACGGTGCCGCGCAGATGGGCGATCACCGCTTTCAACCCGGTCGAGGTGACCAGAGGCGCGCGTGCTTCGACGCCTTGCGCGGCACAAAGCAGCTCAACCCCCAAAATCACCGACAGGTTGTCGTTCATCCGCCGCAAGCGCAGCGCACCATGGGCGGCCATGGACACGTGGTCCTCTTGGTTGGCCGAGGTGGGTGTGGAATCCGTGACACAAGGATTGGCCAAGTGCTTGTTTTCACTCATCAAGGCCGCAGTTGTGACCTCGGCAATCATAAAGCCCGAGTTCAGGCCGGGATCAGGGGTCAAGAAGGGCGGCAGATCGTAAGACAGCGTTGGATCGACCATCAGCGCCACCCGGCGTTGTGCAATCGCGCCGATCTCGGCCACGGCCAGGGCGATCTGATCCGCCGCAAAGCCCACATATTCAGCGTGGAAGTTGCCGCCCGAAACGATCCGTCCCTCGTTCACCAGCACCAGGGGGTTGTCGGTAACGGCGTTGGCCTCGATCTCCAGCGTTTTGGCAGCCATGCGTAGTACATCCAACGCGGCGCCAACAACCTGCGGCTGGCATCGGATGCAATATGGGTCTTGCACGCGGGTGTCGTCTTCGCGGTGGCTTTCGCGGATTTCCGAGCCTTCCATCAGCGTCCGCATGCCCTGCGCCACATCGATCTGACCGGCATGACCGCGCAGGGTGTGGATGTCGGCCAGCAACGGCGCGGTGGACCCCATGATTGCATCCGTCGACAGCGAGGCGATCGTCATCGAAGCTTCGACCATGCGCCAGGCATCAAACAGACCGGCCAGCGCGTTGGCGGTGGAAAACTGCGTGCCGTTGATCAGGCCCAGCCCCTCTTTCGGACCAAGCACAACCGGGGTCAGCCCCACCTTGGCCAGCGCCTGATCCGCAGGCATGCGCGCGCCCTGATAGGTTGCTTCGCCCGCGCCGATCATCGCCGCCGTCATATGCGCCAGCGGGGCAAGGTCTCCGGATGCCCCGACCGAGCCTTGCTCCGGCACCACGGGAGTCACGCCCGCCTCAAGCATCGCCTCGATCAGCGCGATCACCTCCCACCGAACACCGGACGCACCTCGCCCTAGCGACAGCAGCTTGAGCACCATCATCAGGCGCGTGCGATCCTCGGTCAGGGGCTGCCCCACGCCACAGCAATGCGACAGGATCAGGTTGCGCTGCAGGGTGGCGGTATCCTCGGGCGCGATTTTCTTGCTGGCCAGTTTGCCAAAGCCCGTGTTGATGCCATAAACCGCCGCCTCGCCAGCGGCGGCGTCGGCCACCATCTGAGCCGCCGCCTCGACAGCGGGACGCGCTGACGCGTCCAGCTTGGCGGGCGCCATGTTACGGTAAATCTCGCGCAGCGTGGCCAGATCTACGGCCCCGGGGGTGAGAGAAATCATGCGGTATCTCCGTTAAGACGTTCGTGGAGAGGGTTGAAGCCAATGCGATAAGAGAGCTCGGCAGGCGTCTGGACATCCCAGATCGCGAAATCCGCAACGAACCCCTCGCGCAGCTGGCCACGGTCGGACAGGCCAAGCGCCTTGGCGGCGTTGCGGGTCACACCTGTCAGCGCCTCGAGCGGGGTCATGCGGAACAGGGTGCAGGCCATATTCATCGTCAGCAACAGTGATGTCAGCGGCGAGGAACCCGGGTTGCAATCGGTGGCCAGAGCCATCGGCACGCCATAGGCACGGAAGTGATCGATGGGGGGAGCTTGCGTCTCGCGGATCGTGTAGAAAGCGCCGGGCAGGATCACCGCGACCGAGCCGCTAGCCGCCATGGCGCGAGCGTCATCCTCGGTCGCGTATTCCACGTGATCGACAGACAGTGCGTTGTATTTCGCAGCCAGCTGCGTGCCGCCCAGATGGCTGAGCTGCTCGGCATGCAGTTTGACCGGCAACCCCAGCTCATGCGCCACTTTGAATACACGTTCGATCTGGGCGGGCTGGAACGCGATGCCTTCGCAGAATCCGTCGACCGCATCGACAAGCCCCTCGGCGTGGGCGGCGCGCAGGGCGGGAATGCAGACATCATCAATATAGGCGTCGTCCTGCCCCGCGTATTCGGCGGGTGTCGCATGCGCGCCCAGAAATGTTGTCTTGATCAGAACCGGGCGCAGATCCCGAAGCTGCCGCGCCGCGCGCAGCATGTTCAGTTCGGTCTCGCGGTCTAAGCCATAGCCGGATTTGACCTCGACCACGCTCACACCCTCGGCCAACAGCGCGTCCAGACGCGGCAGGGCCAGTTGAACCAGCTGATCGACGCTGGCGGTGCGGGTGGCCTTGACGGTCGAGACGATGCCGCCCCCGGCGCGCGCGACCTCTTCATAGCTGGCACCGTTCAGGCGCATTTCAAACTCCATCGCGCGGTCGCCGCCAAAAACGATATGCGTGTGGCAGTCGATGAAGGATGGCGTCACCAAGCGCCCACCTGCGTCATGACGGGGCAAATCCGCAGTGTCCTTGGGCAGGTCACTACCAACCCATGCGATTCGACCACCCCGAACCACCACAGAGCCGTCAATCAGCCCGTAACCTTCTGAGTTTTCGTCCATTGTCGCCAGTCGGGCATTCAACAGAACATAATTGAACTTGTCGCTCATCAGCGTCCACTTCCCTCTTGATACGGCGAAACGTATGGGATTATAAATCTTATGTCTATACATATGAGGAAGCGATGCAGAGAATTTTCGCGAACCGCGCCCGCACCCCCGAAGGTTGGCTTCAGGACGTCATCGTATCTGTCGAAGACGGTCAGATCGCGTCAATTCAGGCGGGACAAACCCCGCAGCCGCAGGACAGGCGGGTGGACATTCTATTGCCATCTTTGGGAAACCTGCATTCCCATTCCTTCCAGCGCGCGATGGCGGGCATGACCGAAGTGCGCGCCGCTGGCAAAGACAGCTTCTGGACCTGGCGTACTTTGATGTACCGTTTCATGGAGCACATCACGCCCGAGCAATATGAGGCCATCGCCGCCCTGGTGTTCATGGAGATGCTCGAGGCGGGCTATGCCTCGGTCGGTGAATTCCACTATGTCCATCACCAGCCCGGCGGCACGCGCTTCGAAACAATGACCGAATTGAGCGACCGGGTGTTTGCGGCGGCGCTTAAAACCGGCATCGGCCTGACACATCTGCCGGTGCTCTACACTTACGGCGGTGCGGGCGAGCAGCCACTCAGCGGTGGGCAAACCCGATTTGGCAACACCGTGGACAGCTTTGCTGAACTGGTGACGCAAGCGCGCGCTCACGCTTCGCGAATCCTGCCGGGGGACGCACGCGTCGGGATCGCGCCCCATTCACTGCGCGCGACCTCTCCTCGGGATCTGGCAGAGGCGCTGATGTTGAAGGATGAGGCCCCGGTGCACATCCACATCTCGGAACAACCCAAGGAGGTGGCCGACATTCAAACCTGGCTTGGCGCGCGCCCGGTTGAATGGCTGCTGAATAATGCGCCGGTCGACACCTCATGGTGTTTGATCCATGCGACCCACATGACCGACAAAGAAACCCGGGATATGGCAAGGTCGGGTGCTGTGGCTGGCCTGTGCCCCATCACCGAGGCAAATCTGGGCGATGGCCCTTACAACGGCCCGACCTTTCTGGCCGAGGGCGGCGCCTATGGTGTTGGATCGGATTCCAACGTGCGGATCGCGCTCACCGAAGAGCTGCGCACGCTGGAGTATTCGCAGCGCCTGCGCGATTTGCAGCGAAACGTGATGATCCCGGGCGAAGGCTCTGTCGGGGCGGCGATCTATCTGGACGCAGCCCGAGGAGGGGCACAGGCGCTTGGACGGCAAGCCGGGCACATCAGCATCGGCAACCTTGCCGATCTGGTGGCCCTGGATGGCGCGGACACGGCGCTGTGCGCTGTAGAGGGCGATCAATTGCTGGATGCTTTGGTGTTTGCCGCAGACGACAATGTCGTCACCGATGTCTGGTCTGCGGGCCGACATATGGTCCGGAATGGGCGCCACCTGGAGAGGGAACAGATCGTTTCGTCATATACTCGGGCCATTCGGTCGCTCATTGACGCCATTTGATGCTAAACCGAGTCAGCTTCCCTTTACTCTTTTGGTTGAATCTGGGCAGATAAACGCACTCACTCAGGAAACAGGAGTCGCTCAGTTTTGCAGACCCCGAAACGAACCACCTTTCACGCCGTGCGTGACGAGGTCAAAAGACGGATCGAGGCGCGGATCTGGCCTCAGGGGGCTTTGCTCCCGACCGAAACCGAATTGGCCGAGGAATTCGGTTGTGCCCGCGCCACGGTGAACCGGGCGCTTCGGGAATTGGCGGATCAGGGCTTTGTCGAGCGGCGGCGCAAAAGCGGGACGCGGGTGAAAACCGCCCCTGTCAAACACGCCAAGATCGAGATTGCAGTCGTTCGTCAGACTGTGGAAGAGCAGAACGCCGTCTATCGTTATGCCTTGGTGGAACGCTCGGTCTCGGATGCGCCCGCCTGGCTGACCTCTCAGCTGGGGCTTAAGGCCGGGACACGGGTGCTGCATCTGCTGTGCATGCACTACGCTGACAACCGCCCCTTTCAATTCGAGGAGCGCTGGATAAACATTGCGACCGTGCCGGACATCGAACATGCGGACCTGACAACGGTGGGGCCCAACGAATGGTTGTTGAATGCGGTGCCATTCACGGATGCCGAGATTACATTCTCGGCCGTGTCAACGGATTCAAAGCTGTCGGATTTCCTGGCCACGGCCGTGGGGACCCCGGTGATTCAGCTGGAACGCACAACCTGGTTGCAAGGAGAGCCGGTAACTTACGTCCGCATGACCCATCACCCAGGCTATCGGTTCCGCACACAATACTGAGCCTTTGAGTTAGAAGACGGTGCCGCTCCCGCCCGTCGTCTATGCCCCTGGCGGGACATCTCCTCCCGTTGGGCCAGGCTCACGCGGGCTTTGCCCGCGTGAGCCTGGCCCCCTGCCGTCCGCAGGACGCAAGGCCGATAGGCCGCGCAGGTGGATGGCGATGCTTACCCGATTGGACCCGGCAGTCGCTCTTCGCTCAAGAGAACATTGGCCTCGACATCCCCTGCCCCGGGCAAAGTCATGATCCGCCGTCGCAGCACCCGTTCGAAATCTGGAAGATCCCGCGCAACCACGCGCAGGCGGTAGTCATATAGCCCCAGCACATGCTCGACAGTCTGCACCTCGGGGATCGCACTGACGGCGCGTTCGAAATCCTCCAGGCTCACTTGCCCCTTGCGGGCGAGTTTGACGCCCAGAAACACCGTCACCCCAAATCCAAGCGCCTCTGCATTCAACCTTAGCCGTCGACCCTTTATCACCCCTGCCTGTTCCAGGCGTTTGATCCGACGCCATGTTGCAGGTTGCGACAGGCCGAACCGGCGTCCCAAAGCGCCCGCGCTCAGGCTGGCGTCCTGCACCAGAGCCCGCAGGATATTGCGATCCATGTCATCCAGCTCGATCATATGGGCAGTCCTTCGGCACTTTTGACGCGTGCGATGTGCATCAGGGCTTCGATGTCGGCGATATGCGGCAAGGTCAGGATGCGATCACGGTAGAGCTGCTGGTAATGCGCCATATCGCGTGCGATCACAGAAAGGCGCACATCAACCCGGCCCAGGAATGTCTGTATCTCGATCACTTCAGCCACCTGGCGCGCCGCTGCCGTGAATTCGTCGAAAGCCCGCGCCTGCGTCTTGTCCAATGTCACGCGCAACGACACCTCGACCGCATAGCCCAACGCGGCCCAATCGATTACCGCTTCTTGGCCCTGGATTATCCCTGCCGCCTGCATCTTTTCGATCCGCCGCCAACACACGCCTGATGTGATGCGGCACAGGTCCGCAAGATCGGCCGTGCTCAGGCTCGGATCGGCCTGATAGTGACGCAAGATGCGGCGGTCTATGTCATCGAGCATGAATTTCTCACTGATCCAAGTTCTGACGAATTATTCTTCGTCTTTTTCTCAAATACTCGATCCCGCACCCCTCGCCAATCCCCCAAACGCTGGGTACAACCCACCCAGTTCAATTCTGCAAAGGACCGCCGACATGCGCGTTTACTACGATCGCGATTGCGACATTAACCTGATCAAAGACAAAAAAGTGGCCATCCTGGGCTATGGCTCGCAAGGCCACGCGCATGCGCTGAACCTGCGCGACTCGGGTGCCAAGAACCTGGTTGTGGCGCTGCGCGAAGGTTCGCCCTCCGCCAAGAAAGCCGAAGGTGAAGGCCTGACCGTCATGGGTATCGCCGAAGCGGCGGCCTGGTGTGACGTGATCATGTTCACCATGCCCGACGAACTGCAGGCGGAAACCTATAAGAAATACGTCCACGACAACATCAAGCCCGGCGCTGCCATCGCGTTTGCCCACGGCCTGAACGTGCACTTTGGCCTGATCGAGCCGAAAGAAGGCGTCGACGTCATCATGATGGCCCCCAAAGGCCCCGGCCACACGGTGCGCGGCGAATACACCAAAGGCGGCGGCGTGCCCTGCCTGGTGGCGGTTGACCGTGACGCATCGGGCAAGGCGCTGGAAATCGGCCTGTCCTACTGCTCGGCCATCGGTGGCGGCCGCTCGGGCATCATCGAAACCAACTTCCGCGAAGAATGCGAAACCGACCTGTTCGGCGAACAGGCCGTTCTGTGCGGTGGCCTGGTTGAACTGATCCGCTGCGGTTTCGAGACCCTGGTTGAAGCCGGCTACGCACCGGAAATGGCCTATTTCGAGTGTCTGCACGAAGTGAAACTGATCGTTGACCTGATCTATGAAGGCGGCATCGCCAACATGGACTACTCGATCTCGAACACCGCCGAATATGGCCAGTATGTCACCGGCCCGCGCATCCTGAAGTACGACGAAACCAAAGCGCGTATGAAAGAGGTGCTCAACGACATCCAGCAGGGCAAATTCGTCCGCGACTTCATGCTGGAAAACGCTGTGGGTCAGCCGACCATCAAAGCAGCTCGCCGTCACAACGACGAGCACATGATCGAAGAAACCGGCGCCAAGCTGCGTGGCATGATGCCGTGGATCTCGGCCGGCAAGATGGTCGACAAAGAAAAGAACTGATCCTTCAGATCTTTGCCGAATTCCGGGGCGGAGCAGCAATGCTTCGCCCTTTTTCGTTCTGCGAACTCAGGCGCTGTGCAGCGTCCCTTTGTCGTGGCATGCTAAGATATGAGTTCAACCAATCCGCATAGGGGATTGAACAATGGCATATATACGCGTGTTGATTTTCGGACTTGTGGGGTTAGGAATTTCGGGCTGCGAGCCGTCGCAGAATGTTTCGCAAGAACAGAGAGATTATCACAAGGCCAACAGGAATTCGTACATGTTCCAAGGGCGGTAGTATTTGGGCAAAGGTCCGCATCGGGTTAAAGTTTCTTGTCGCACCCCTTTAAATTGTCTCTTTGGACAGCTAATTGAGTGCCAGCAAGGAAAGGATCCCCCATGCCAGCGCAAATTCTGCCGAAAGAAGCCTATTATTCACCCGAGTGGTTTCAGCGGGAACAGGAGACCCTGTTCACCAAAACCTGGCAGCTTGTGGCCTATGAGAGCGATTTCAAAGACACCGGCGACTATGTCACGGCCCGCATCGGCGTGCAGCCGATTGCCGTGGTTCAGGATGCCGAGGGCAATCTGAACGCGTTCAAGAACATCTGCCGCCACCGGGGGACCGAACTGCTCGAAGGGCGCGGCAACGCCGGCAAGACGCTGGTCTGCCCCTATCACCGCTGGACCTTTGGATTGGACGGGCGGTTGCGCGGCGTGCCGGACCGGTCCGAGTGCTTCCCCGATTTGGATCGCAAGTCGCTCAACCTGCACGACGCCTCGATCGGGCGCTGGAAGGGTATGATCTTTGTTAATCCGGATCCCAAGGCCAACTTTGCCGACTGGATCGCACCGCTGGACGCGGCCCCCTTTCCGCATGACATCACGGACCCCAAGCTGCAGGCCAGCGAAGAATTCGTCTACAAGCTCAAGTGCAACTGGAAGGTGTTCTTCGAGAATGCCATCGACGGGTATCATTTGGCCTATCTGCATGAAAACACTCTAGGTGGGCCCAAGGTTGGGGTGAACGTCTGGGACCTGCATGGCGAGCACATGGTCTGGTATTCGACCGAGCGCGACGGGATCAAGAACCGCATCCCGGTTTTTGTCGAACAGCAGACACGCGGGGCTGGCATGACCAAGATCAAGGGCGCCGAGGATCCCGGATATGGCGGTGTCTACATGATGTTCCCGACCACGATGATTGTCCCCTCGCCTTGGTCGCTGACCATCTCCACGATGGAGCCGGTGGACGGAGACACCACGATCATGCGGTCGCGCACCTGGTCGCCCAAAAGCTGGTGGAGCTACAAGGAGCCGCTCAAAGGGACGCCCGGATATGATCCCGAGACCGGGATTATCGAATCCAGGAACTGGACCCAGCACCCGCTGGAGACCGGTGATTTTCAGACCGAAGATGTCTGGGTCTGCGAAAAGATGCAGCGCTCGTTGCGGTCGCCGGATTATTCCGTCGCCGCGCTGGCGGAAGGGTTGGGCGGCGAGGTGATGCTCGCCGAGTTCCAAAAGATGGTCCGCGACGCCTGCGCATAAAGAGCCGGGGGGCTCCCGCGCCCGAGCAGACCTGACTGCGTCAGCTCCGCTAACGGCCTTGGGCCGGGCGCCTCGCTTCGCTCGGCGCGGTCCCGCCTGCATACTGGCTGCCAACAAACAAGCGACTGTTGCCCGATTGATCGCGGCGGAAGCAGCAAGCACCAACCGCCGAGCGAAGCGAGGCCCGGCCCAACGGGAGGTGGCGTCCCGCAAGGGGCGTCTCCGACGGGCGGGAGTTCCCCCCCTTCTCTTTCCGACGCGCACGTAAGTCTGGCGCTTGACCCCACCCCTAGTTCGGGGTCAGGTCGCGGGATGAACAACACTCCTGATATTTCTCGCCGTGATTGGCTCATGGTTGCGGCCTTGGGCCTTATTTGGGGGTCCACCTTTCTGGTGATCGAGATCGCCCTGCGCGGCATCACACCCTTTTGGCTTGCGTCCGCCCGGATCGTCTTTGCCTCGGGCCTTTTAGGGCTAAGCTGGCTCTTCAAAGGCGCGCGCCTCTTCGCGGCTCCCGTCAGTGCGGGAACCTGGGTGTTACTGGCCATCACGGGCGCCCTCTCAACCGCAGTTCCGTTCCTGCTGATCAGCTGGGGACAGCAGTATGTCACCAGTGGTTTCACCGGGGTCTCGATGGCATCCGTTGCCTTGATGGTGCTGCCGCTGGCTCATTTTCTGGTACCAGGGGAGCAACTCAGCTGGCGCAAGGCACTTGGATTTGTCGTGGGCTTCACAGGGGTCGTCGTCCTGATCGGCGGGCAAACATTTGAAAACAGCGGGACCGAGGATGAAATCTGGGGTCGCCTCGCTTGCCTGTCGGCTGCGGCCTGCTATGCGGTCAGCTCTGTCATGCTGCGCAAGTTGCCCAAGGCGGACCCGGTGGGCCTGACCGCCGTCACCTTGTTCATCGGCCTGGTCCCGGTGCTGATCATGGCCCTTGCCATCGAAGGCGCACCGCCCGCCGTCGATGGCCCAACGTTTGCAGCGCTCGCTGTGCTGGGGTTGATCCCAACGGCCGGGGCCTTTCTTTTGCGCATCATGGTGGTGCTCAGCGCCGGTCCGACCTTCATGAGCCTGACCAACTATCAGGTGCCGATCTGGTCGGTGATCATGGGTTGGCTGTTCCTCAGCGAACCCCTGCCCCCATCACTCATCTGGGCGCTTCTGTTGATCCTGGGCGGTGTGGGCCTCAGCCAATACGGCGCGCTGACCCGGCTGTTCCGACGCTAGCGCACCGCCTGCCACAACCGCAGGGCCTGCGCCGTCTCGGCCACATCATGAACGCGCAGGATCTGAACCCCCTGCGCCGCGGCCGCCAAAGCGACCGCAATCGAACCCGGCGCGCGGGCATCCGCCTGCGGCTCCTGCCCGATGGTGCCTATGAACCGCTTGCGCGACGCGCCCAGCAAGATGGGGCAGCCAAGCCCGTGAAACACAGACAGGTTCTTGAGCAGGGCCAGGTTGTGGTCTTGCGTCTTGCCAAAGCCGATGCCAGGATCAACGATGATTTGGCTGCGTTCCAAGCCAAGCGCCTCAAGCTGCGACACCTGACGATCAAGGAAGCGATAGACGTCCAAAACGACATCCTCGTATTGCGGGTCATTCTGCATGGTGGCCGGATCGCCTTGGGCATGCATCACGCAGACCGGAACGCGCAGGTCGGCACACAACGGAGCCAGTTCCGCGTCAAAGGTAAAGCCCGAGACATCGTTGACGATGGTGGCCCCTGCCGAGACAGCGGCCTGCGCCACCTGAGCCTTGCGGGTGTCGATGGAAATCGCCGTCTGCGTTTCGGCCCGGATCGCGGCGATCACGGGGGCGGTCCGCGCGACCTCTTCTTCGGCCGGGACAAAGGCGGCACCCGGTCGGGTGGATTCGCCCCCCACATCCAGAATTGTCGCGCCCGCGGCCACCATGGACTGCGCACCCTGAACGGCGGCCTCAACCCCGGCATGTACGCCGCCGTCGGAAAAGCTGTCAGGCGTGGTGTTCAGAATGCCCATGATATGGGGCTGGTTCATGTCCATCCCAGCCAAAGGCGCGCGCGGTGCAGTCAGGTGTGTTGCGACGTCGGCAGGCAGCTCCGCCGCCTTGATCATCACAGACGCACGGCCACGCTCCAGAACCTCAACATCGGTAAACCAGAGATCGGTACCGACCAGAGGCATCGCGCCATCCGGCCGCGACGCGCCGGATTGAACCAAGGGACGATAGCAGAGTGTCACAGGGTCGCCTGCTCCACCGAAACGGCACGCAGGGGCACGCTGGCGTCGCTTGGCAAATCAGCTCCGATCACCAGCATTTCGCCTGCCTCGAATGTTGCCGCGAACCACGCCGCCAAAGCAACGGCTTCGGAGGGCGCTGCCGAGGGACCATCGACCGCGTCCAGCACGATCTTGGATGGCGCCCAAACACAGATCTGGCCGTTCTTCATGCCCCAATCCAGCTCGGTCCGTGTCGAGACCACGACGCAGCGATGATCGCGTGCAGCAAGGGACCAGGCATTTTGTTCGATGGCCAGCAGGTCAATCCGGCGCTGCGTCATCGCGTGACCGGTTTGCGGCGCAGGCAGATCCGGCGCGCCGACGCAAATGATCAGCGGGCGCTCGCGGGTTTCAAGTTGGTCGATCCAGCCACTCAGGTTGTCCGAGGCGATGGCCGTATTCGACAGATAGGCCAGACGCGGATGCGGGCGCTCTTCTTCAGTGACCTCGTGATGCAGCATGTCCTTGCCGCGCACGATCTCGACCCCAAGGGCACCGGGACCACGGTCCAGCTTTTCAATGCGGACAAAGGCGCGCACCGCCTGCGGTTCCAGCAGGATCCGCTCGGCTACGCGTTCGGCCAATGTCTCAAGCAGATTCAGACGTTCCTCGGACAGCTCGTGGGCGATGGCTTCGGTCACGCGGTCATAAGACAGGATGCGGTCGACGTCGTCGTCGATCGGGCCGGTCAGCGGCTGAACCTCAACCACCACGTTGAAGCAGATGCGCTGCGTGGTCCCCCGCTCGGCCTGGAACGCGCCGATTTCGACCTCGACAATGTGATCGCGCAACGAGATGCGATCCAGCGGACCGCGTGCAGCGGTGGCTTCGGATCGTTCCGAGGGGTGCGCAAAGGCTAGACGGATTTCAGAGCTCATTTGGGTGCCTTCCACGGGGCCGGGACAGTGAGATACCATCATACGCGGCTGACGCGCCCATAACAGAACCGCAAACGCCATACCAGCGGCCGAATGCGTCGCCCAGCAGTGTTGGACGCAAAAAAATGCGCCCGACCCGGTTCTCTGCCGTCAAAGCATCAGTTGCTGGCGGTGCGATAGTTGTGGCGATAAAAGATGTGCACGCCAATCTTGGCGGTGCGCTTATAGACCCGCGACCAGCTGGGGCGCACTGCTGTCGTATGATAATGGGTCGCGCCGTTGGTCAGCTCTTGCGACACGCCGTCAATGATGACGCGCGCAACCTTGGACACGCGTTCGAACGCCTGCTTCTCGGCAATGACTTCCTTGCGGCCGTCACAGGTGTAGGTGAACTGACACTGATACTTCTTGCCTGTACCCTGACGGATCACACCACACAGCGAATTGGGGAAGCGGCTGCTTTTGACCCGGTTCATGATCACCTCGGCCACGGCGAACTGACCTTTGACGGTTTCACCACGAGCCTCGAAATACAGGGCTTCGGACAAGCAGCGGAAATTCTCGTCACCTTCCGGCTTGGGCTGATCGTCCAGCCATGCGCGAGAGTATGTCACCTCGACCGGCTTGGGCTTTGGACGAAACGATTTGAGGTACTGACGGAATCGCGATCCGGGTTGCGCGTTCAGGGATGCCTGCTCGCGTTCGATCACCATGTCCAATCCGGTGTCTGCAATGGCCGATTTCGACCCCAGAGCAGCCAAGATAACGGCTGCAGCCACAAAGAAACGTCTCATATCAAAAACCCCAAACGGCACTCGCGCGCCAGACCCTCCCCCGACGGGCGCAGGCTGCCATTTAGCGCAGCTTGCGGCAAAGGTCCAGTTTCTCGCAAATTGCAAGTAGAAATGCGTTGATATCCGCCAAGTCTTGCAACGTCGTTAACGCATTGAAACACAAGATATAGTGGGTTTAACGGGGGCTTTCTCCCAGTTTATGGGCGATCGCCAACTGGGCGGCTGCCAGCCGCGCGACCGGCACCCGGAACGGCGAGCACGACACATAATCAAAACCCGCATCCCGGCAAAAGGCGATTGATTCGGGGTTACCACCGTGTTCACCACAGACCGAAAGGGTCAGACCCGGCTGCGCCTCACGTGCACGGGCCGCCCCCAACTGCAACAGCTCTCCGACGCCGTCGGTGTCCAGCACATGGAACGGGTCTTCGTTAAAGACCCCCTGCTGAACATAGGCCGACATGAAGCGCCCCGCATCGTCGCGCGACAGACCATAGGTCATCTGGGTCAGGTCGTTGGTGCCGAAACTCAGAAACGCGGTGTTCGGCGCGATCTCATCCGCGCGCAGACACGCACGCGGCGTTTCGACCATGACGCCCAGGCGATAGTCAAATTCCTGACCACGTTCTTGGGCCACGGCAGCGGCCACCGCATCAATGCGCACCTTGACCAGTTCCACCTCGCGTTTGGCGCTGACCAGAGGAATCATCACTTCGGGAACAACCGGGGCCCCGTCGTGGCTGGCGTCGATCGTGGCCTCAAAAATCGCCCGCGCCTGCATGTCATAGATTTCGGGAACCGTCACACCCAGGCGCACTCCGCGTAGGCCCAACATGGGGTTGTATTCGCTCATCGCCTCGACCCGGCGGGTGACGTCGCTGACGGGAATATCCAGCGCCTCGGCCAATTCGCGTTGACCACTGCGGGTGGTGGGCAGGAACTCGTGCAGGGGCGGATCGAACAGCCGGATGCAGACCGGTTTGCCCTGCATGATGCGAAAGAGCTGGGTGAAATCCTCGCGCTGCATGGGAAGCAGACGTTCCAACGCCGCCGCTCGGCCCGAGGGCTCATCGGCAAAGATCATCTCGCGCATCACTGTCAGGCGACCGGGATCAAAGAACATATGCTCGGTCCGACACAGCCCGATGCCTTGCGCATCGAAATTCCGGGCGGTCTGGGCATCTGCGGGCGTATCCGCGTTGGCCCGGATGCCAATGTCGCGGGCCTGATCCGCCCACCCCATCAACGTCTGGAAGCTCTCATCCAGCGCCGCCTCGAGCATCGCGGGCTGTCCCGCCAGCACCTGCCCCGAGCTGCCATCGATGGTCAGCGTATCGCCGGTCTTGAACACGCGCCCATCCGGGGCGGTGAGCGTTTTCTTCTTGGTCTGGAACGTCATGTCCGACGCACCGACGATGCATGGCAGGCCCATACCGCGACCAATCACGGCCGCATGGCTGGTCATCCCGCCCTTTTCGGTCAACACGGCCACTGCCGCATGCATGCCCCGCACATCCTCGGGAGAGGTTTCCCGCCGCACCAGGATACAGGGCTCGGACCGCGCAGCGCTCGCCTGCGCCTCGGCGGCGGTAAAGACGATTTTGCCGGTGGCGGCCCCCGGGCTTGCGGCAATTCCGGTGGTCAGCACATCGCGTGTCGCCTCAGGGTCCACCTGCCGGTGCAAGAGCTCGTTCAGCGTATGCGGATCGACCCGCACGACGGCCTCTTCCTGCGGGATGATGCCATCTTCGGCCAGACGCACGGCAATCCGTACCGACGCGCGCGCACTGCGGGGCACTCGGACACCGTCCAGAATGTGGGCGTGACCGCTTTCGATCACAAACTCGACCTGCATCTCTTCGCGCAGTTTGGCACGCATCAACGCGGCATGCGTCTTGAGCTCTTCAAACGCCTCGGGCGCCAGCTCTTCCAGCGACGGCCCGCGCGCGTCCTTTTCCAGATAGAGCGCCCCGGACCCAGCCCCAAGCGCATCGCGCCCCTGACTTTGGCTCAGGTAGCGGCCGGTGATCTGCGGCATCCCCGTTGATTTGTTGATCAGTTGAAGCACGCCTGAACCGCACTCTCCCTGCCCCACCCCCGGGATCATCTGCTGCACCACAAGGCCCAGCCCCGCATCCGCAGGCGCCCCTTTGGCCTGCCGCAATAGGCGGGCGGTGGTGCCTTCCCATGCACGGGCCATGGATTTCAAAACCTCTGACAGCTGCTCTGCCGGGTCTTGCGGAAATTGCTCGTCGGTTTCCGCCTCATAGGCGTGCAGAACTTCGCTCAGTCCCTGAGGGCCTTCGTCCACCACATCCTCAAACACATCCGGATCCAGACGTGCGACATGCACGGCATAGTTCTGCACAAACCGCAGATAGAGCGCCGCCGCAGCATCGGCCCCCATGCTGTCGGACAGCTCGACATAGCGGGCGTCGTTCATTCCAATGTTCAGGATCGCCCCGGGGCCACCCCAATCCGGGTCCTCGGAACTGGGCCGCACGCACAGCAGATCGGTTTCTTCGAATTGCTCAAGAACCGCCGCGATGTCCGGCATCTGCCCCTCGGCGATGTCATGCACCGCACCAAAGGACAGCGCGACAGTCCGCGGCACCGGCAGCTCCAGACGCACCAGACGTTGCAGGCACTTTGCGCGCCCGCCATGGGTGTTCGCCGCCACGGGGGCGGTTGCCGTGATGAGGGTGGTGTTGGGATTATTCTGCACTGCGGCACCTTTTGGTTTCACCGCAGCATAAGAAGGTTTCGGCGTGGCGCAAGGGTCACAGAGGCCCGAAATGGGCAAATCGCCTGTCCTGCTAGGGGTGGCGAACAACAATGAGGGCAGCGCCTGACCCTGGGTGGGTGCTGAAAGCGCCCTCCCGTGGGGAGGGTCGGGCGCTGCCCGGCGATGCCGGGCTAGAAAGACGGTTCGTTCCTTTAACCCTCAACCTTAGTCAGGTCTGCAACGCTGGAACAGATGGTGCGGATCTGGCTGAGCAGGTTCAGACGATTGCGGCGCAGAACATCGTTGTCGGTGTTGACCTGCACTTCTTCAAAGAAGGCATCGACCGGCGCACGCAGCGCGGCCATCGCCGACATGGCAGCCGGGAAATCCTCGGCCTCGAGCGCCGGAGCGATCTGACCTTCGGCCTCGCTCAGCGCCGCAAACAGCGCCTTTTCGCTGCCCGTCTCGGCAAATTTCAGGTCGGCACCATAAGAGTATTCGACGCCATCCTTCTCTTCGGCCTGGGTCAGGATGTTGTTGGCACGCTTGAAGCCCTGCACCAGGTTCTCGCCATCCTCGGTCGCGATCACGGTGTTCAGCGCACGGGCACGTTTGACCAGCAGGTTGAGGTCATCGTTGCCCTCCATCGCGATGCAGGCGTCGATCACGTCGTGGCGAATACCCTCGTCGCGCAGGAAGACCTTGAGGCGGTCGTGGATGAACGAAAGCAGATCCTCGGACAAACCAGGCAGAGCTTCGCCAACCGCATGCAACAGAGCATTTTCACCATCGGTGTATTTTTCGCGCACAACTCTCAGCGCGGCACCGAACACACCGTGATCTGCGATTTCATCCAACAAATCAGCCAGCGCTTCGACCTCTTTGCTTTCAGCGTGGCCGTTTTCGTGGATCTTGTGCTTGAGCAGCTGGCTGCCGATGGATTTGCTCAAAGGCATCCGCAGATCGTTGGTCAGCACCAGGCGGATCACACCCAAGGCAGCACGTCGCAGCGCAAAGGGATCTTTCGAGCCTGTGGGTTTTTCGTCAATCGCCCAGAAGCCTGTCAGCGTGTCCAGCTTGTCAGCCAATGCGACATTCACGGACAAAGGCGCGGTTGGCACGTCGTCGGACGGACCCAGCGGCGAGTAATGCTCTTCCGCCACGGCGGCCACGGCGGCCTCTTCACCAGCGGCCTCGATGTAATAGCGGCCCATCAGGCCCTGAAGTTCGGGGAATTCATAAACCATTTCCGAGCTCAGGTCGGCCTTGGCCAGCTTCGCGGCTTTCTCGGCCTGATCCACGTCTGCACCGGTGACAGGCGCCAAAGCGCGCGCCAAGGCGGCGATGCGACGGATGCGGTCGCCCTGGCTGCCCAGCTTGTTGTGGAAGGTCACGTTTTCCAGCGATCCGGTCCAGACACTCATGTCCGACTTGGCAATGCGCAGGTCGTTTTCCCAGAAGAACTTGGCATCGGCCAGACGCGCCGACAGCACCTTTTGGTTGCCCGCCAGAATGGTCGCGCCGTTGTCCGTGGTCTCACGGTTGGCCACCGTGATGAACCGCTCGATGCGGCTCGTTTTGGGGTTCTTCACGGAAAAGAACTTCTGGTGCTCTTTCATCGAGGTTTGCAGCACCTCGGGCGGCAATTCCAAAAAGTCATCGTCGATCTTGCCCATCAGCACGACGGGCCATTCGACCAGGCCCGCGACCTCGGCCAGCAGGCCCTTGTCATCGACCACTTCCAGACCAGCCGCAAAGGCCATGTTCTGGGCATCATTCCAGATGTGTTCGGCGCGCTCTTCGGGCGAGAGCACCACAAATGCTCGCTTTAGCTTGGTCTCGTAGTCCTCGAACGAGGTGACGGCAAAGCGGCCTGGCGCCATGAAGCGGTGGCCCTCGGTTGTGTCGCCGGACTTGATCCCTTCGACCTCAAGCGGCACCACTTCGGCGCCCGTCTCATCGCTGAGGATGCACAGGATCGAATGCAGCGGGCGCACCCACCGCATCGCACCACTGCCCCACCGCATGGATTTGGGCCAGGGAAAGTTGCGGATGGTGCTGTCCAGCACCTCGGCAATGATCTCGGCCGCCGGACGCCCGGCTTTTTCGATGGTGGCAAAGTAGACGGCACCCTTGGGTGTTTCACGCTCTTCGAGCTGATCACGGGTGACACCCGCGCCGCGCAGGAAACCCTCGATCGCTTTGTCCGGCGCGCCCACCTTGGGGCCTTTACGCTCTTCGCGCACGGTCGGGCTTTCTGCCAGAAGGCCCTGCACCGTCAGCGTCAGGCGACGGGGCGTGGTCAGCACGGCGGCACCGGCATAGGTCAAACCCGCCTCGACCAAACCATCGGTGATGCGCTTTTTCAGATCCTCACCGGCGCGGGTTTGCATGCGCGCGGGGATTTCCTCGGAAAACAGTTCGATCAGCAGGTCGGGCATGGTCGGTCCTTAGAAGTTCACAATCGTCTGGATGACGATGGCATTGGCGATATCCACGAAGAAAGCGGATACAAGGGGGAGCACGATAAAGGCAATAGGCGACGGGCCATATCGCTTGGTTACGGCGGTCATATTTGCGATTGCGGTCGGGGTTGCGCCCAAGGCGAAACCTCCGAACCCTGCGGCCAGCACAGCAGCGCGATAGCCGCTGCCCATGATGGGGAAGAGGACAAAGATGACAAAGGCCACGGTGAATGTGGTCTGCGCCATCATCACAACGGCGATCACGGCGCCAAGTTCGGCAATGGTCCACAGTTGCAGCGTCATCAGCGAGATTGCCAGAAACGCGCCAAGCGCGAATTCCGAGATCATCGCCAATGCGGGCGTGCGCGAGATCGGCTTGGCATTGGGTCTAACCGCGCTGCGGACGTTGGCGATCACGATGGCCATGATCAGGCAGGGCACAAAGAGCGGCAACTTCAATCCGGCGGCCTCGATCACTTCGGACAGGGCATAGCCCAGGATGATCGCGATGTTCAGGAACAACAGAACACGCATGACCGAGACATGATCGATGGCGCTCTGATCCTGGGCCTCGCCGTCGGGAACGCCAATTGTGGGACCTTCGCCAGGGCGGCTTGGGGTCAGGTTGTGCGTCTCGATCAGGTATTTCGCCACCGGCCCGCCCACAAGTGCGGCCAGCACCAGACCCAACGTGGCAACAGCCACGCCCAGTTCGGTGGCCCCGATCAAGCCGGTCGCATTGGCCACTTCGGGCGCCCAGGCGATGGCGGTGCCGTGCCCGCCAATCAGCGATGCCGAACCGAAGAGAACACCGGATTGCCACGGATAGCCAAACAGGCCCGCCCCCACCGCGCCGATGACATTCTGGATCAGGATGGTCGCCACCGTCAGGATGAGCAGCAGCAGCAGCGGCTTGCCCCCCGCGATCAGATCCGACAGCCGTGCGTTCAGGCCGATGCCTGCAAAGAACAGAACCAACAGGAAATCCCGCGTCGCCATCTCGAACGCGAATTCCAGATCAAACCCCAGATAGAGCCCCAGCACCACCAGCGAGGCCAAAAGGCCCCCGGTCACTGGCTCGGGGATGTTGAACTGCCTCAGCACCGCGACCCGTCCGTTGATCTTGGCCCCAAGCAAATAGACCGCAAAGCCAAGCGTTGCTGTCACGAAATCCGGTATCACATATGCTTCGGCCATGAGCGGCCTCCTGATTGTGGATCAGTTGGTGGGTCGTTCCGGACACGTCTCGCCCACGACGGTGCCGTCATATGCCTTTTCGCCGCAGTCGTTGAATTCGTGCCAGACATAACCCTTGCCGTCGTCGGTCACCGCAACGATCCGGTCGACACCGAAATGGATGTTCTTGGCCGCCAGATAGGTGCGCGCGCGTCCTTCGCCGATCGCCGCGCCAATGGCCTGCGCATCGAAACAATCGAACCAATCCGGCGCAACGCGCGGCTCTGTCTTGTCGGATTCAACATAAGTCGCGGACAGATCGTCCAGCGACAGATCGGTGCTGAAGCACGCGCGATAGCGGATTGGCGAGCTGTCGGCGTCGATCGCCTGGAATTCCGAATAGGCGATCGGCTGCGCCTCGCGCGTGTCCTGCGCCATCACCTGCACGGCCCGGCCCGGCTGATCCTCGACCGTGTAGTAGAACCCGTAGATCTGGAGGTAGTAGAGCGCCGCCCCTGCAACCACGGTCGACAAAAGCAAAGCGATCACCAGCAGTTTGCCCGCCATAGATTAAATCTCCTTCATACGGAGAAACACCTCTTTCGCGTGCTCCGTGTTTACGACAGGGTCGTCGTACCAGAGGTCACAGGACAGCGACAACCATGGACACCACATTTATCGTCACGTTTTTCGGCGCCTTGTTTGCGATCATGAACCCGATCAGCAATCTGCCCATTTTCCTGAGCGTCACAGCCGAGGCATCTGTTGCGGATCAACGCAAGATTGCGATCAAGACGGCCCTTTACTGCCTGATCCTGGGGGGATGTTTTGCAGTGGCAGGCAGCCAGGTTCTACATTTTTTTGGGATCAGCGTTGACGACTTTCGTGTGGCCGGGGGATTGGTTGTTCTGCTTCTGGCGCTCAACATGCTGAGCGGGAACGAAAGCAGCGCCCATCACGGGACCGAAAGCGAAAAGGCGAATTACCCTGCCCCGGACACAGTCGCCTTTTATCCCCTGACCTTTCCCATACTGGTTGGCCCCGGAACCATCACGACGCTGATCGTCTATTCGCACCAGGTGACGAACACCGCCCATGCGATTGCCTATGCAGCTGTCTTCGCGGGCATGGTGGCGTTGCTGGCGCTGACCTTTTGGAACGCGCCCTTGTTGGCCAAGCATCTGTCGGACACCGCGCGCGTGATCATGAGCCGCCTGATGGGCATGATCCTGGCCGCCATTGCAATCGGAATGATCAGCCAGGGATTGAAGTCACTGTTGCCAGGCCTGGCTTAAGTCCACGGGCCACGTTGGGGATCTCGCTCAGATCCAGTCCAGGTTCACCTTGCTGGTCGAGTATTTCTCGGCCACACGCGACTTGAGCGCGCGGAACCGCGGACGCAGATTTGGAAATTTGCGTTCGTGGGTTTCAACCAGAGTAACCCGGATCGGATCAAACAAAGCGCGTTGATCCATCACTTCGATGATGTCCAATTCGGCCCCTTCAATGTCCATCTTGAGCATGGCAATGTCCCCATGCTCTTTGATCAGGCCATCAAGAAAGGCAGGAAAATCAATCACCTCAACGTCGATCACGCCGTCGGCTTCGGCGCTCATGCCGCGCCCGCCCGGCAAGGTCGTGCTCATCACCGAATTGCCCTTGGGATCATCGTCGAAACTGGCGGACCGCATCAGCCCGATGGTCCCGGCCTCGATCCCAACCGCCTTGTTGTGCATGGTGACATTCGGCGTTTCGGCAAAACGGTTGTGCAGCATGGAAAAGGCATATGGGTCCGGCTCAAAGCAATGCACCGTCGCACCGGTCGCGGCAAGCTCGGCGGTCACATCGCCCACATTTGCCCCGCAGTCGATAACAACGTCCCCGGGCCGCAGCATGGCGGCTGCCCCCAACATGAACCCCTGACTATGAGCATCTCGCACGTGCCGTTTCAGCTTGCGCCGCAGTTTGCGCAGTTTCTCTTCATAGCCCTCTTGGGTTGCCTGATCCATTCCGTCGCCCCTGCCTCTTGCCTTTAGGCAGCAGCATAGCCTCCGGCTTCGGTTTGGACAAACGCATCTGCGCATTGCTTGGCCAACGCCCGGACACGGCCGATGTAGGCCTGACGCTCGGTGACCGAGATCACGCCGCGCGCATCCAGCAGGTTGAAGATGTGGCTGGCCTTGATGCACTGGTCATATGCGGGGTGCGCCATCACGATGCGTTTGCCGGTCTTGGGATCGTCATGCTCTTGCGCCAGGATCGCGGCACATTCGGCCTCGGCCTCTTCAAAGTGACGCAGCAGCACCTCGGTGTTTGCCACATCAAAGTTCCAGCGGGCGTATTCCTCTTCGGTCTGTTTGAAGATGTCGCCATAGGTCAGCGGGCTGGGCGATTGCGGATCGTTGAACGGCATATCCATCACATGATCAATGCCCAGGACATACATTGCCAGACGCTCCAAACCATAGGTCAGCTCGCCAGACACCGGCGCGCAGTCATGACCACCGACCTGTTGGAAATAGGTAAACTGGCTGACTTCCATCCCGTCACACCAGACCTCCCATCCAAGGCCCCAGGCGCCCAGGGTGGGGCTCTCCCAGTCATCCTCGACAAAGCGGATGTCGTGCAGATCCATGTCGATCCCGATCGCTTCAAGCGAGCCCAGATACAGCTCTTGCAAATCTGGCGGGCTGGGTTTGATCAGCACCTGATACTGATAGTAATGCTGCAAGCGGTTGGGGTTTTCGCCATAACGACCATCGGTCGGGCGGCGCGAGGGTTGCACATAGGCCGCGGCCCAGGCTTTGGAGCCTAGCGCGCGCAACGTTGTCGCCGGGTGGAAGGTACCGGCGCCGACTTCCATGTCATAAGGCTGCAGGATCGCGCAGCCTTTTGAGGCCCAGTAAGTCTGCAGTCGCAGGATGATCTCCTGAAACGAACGCGGGGCGTTGGTCTGATTGGTCATGGCATTCCCTTCCAGCGCGCGTGCAAGCGCATGGGGTTTTCACTTCGGCTCTTTCCTATGCCGCCCACTGCAAAGGGTCAACGCCACTTGTTACGGCAGCATCCGCTTTGCCCTGTCGTGTTATCGACACACCTTTGTCATCACCCCCGCAGGGGCATGGCGTTTGCCCTGCTTTCCTGCTTATGCTGCGTCCAGAATACCGATTTCAAAGGCAAGAGACCCGACAATGATAAGAGTCTTCACCGCGTACATTTTCGCGCTTCTATTTTCCCTGAACACCGCCCACGCGCAGCAAGCCGGAGGCGACGTCGTCTGGGTCCAGATCGAAGCGCATCCCAGCCTGCGTGTGGCACAACAGCGGGCGCAGATCTATGCGGACGCCCTGCCGGATGTGAACGGGTTTTCCCTGGGCGGCAACTGGTACGGTATTGTCCTGGGCCCTTACACGCCCGAAGATGCCGAGCGTGTCTTGCGCGTCTATCGCAGCGAACGCCAGATCCCGCGTGACAGCTTTGTGGCGCAATCCAACGCCTTGGGACAACAGTACTGGCCCGTGGGCGCCAACGTCCTGAACCGGGGCGTGGTCGCGGCGCCGGTTCTGGGCGATGACCAGACCCAAGTCGCCGAACCCGTGGCGCAACCCGAACCGGCGGATGAAACCCCGGCCGAAGCGCGCCGCAGCGAGCGCCTTTTGTCCGCGCAGGAACGCAAGGACCTGCAGATCGCGTTGCAGGCGGCAGGTTTCTACAGCGCCGCCATCGACGGGGCCTTTGGCGCCGGCACGCGTCGGTCGATGGGCGAATGGCAGTTGTTCAACGGCTTCGAGCAGACCGGCATCCTGACAACCAAGCAGCGCAAGGCGCTGATGGATCAGTACAACGAGCCTCTGATCAGCACAGGCATGCGCGCTCATAGTGACAGCTCGGCCGGTATCGACATGGATCTGCCGCTGGATGTGGTCCGTTTTTCGAGATACGAGCCGCCGTTTGTGCATTTCGACAGCGCAACCGACCTGGGCGCGCGGGTTTTGCTGATCAGCCAGCCTGGCGATCAGGCAACGCTCTTTGGCCTCTACGACATCATGCAAACGCTCGAGATCGTGCCCCTGGAAGGACCGCGCGAGCGCAAGAAAGACAGCTTTACGCTTGAGGGCCGCGGAAACGGCATCGTGTCCTACACCGAGGCGGCGCTGAAAAATGGCGAGGTCAAAGGCTTCACCCTGATCTGGCCCGAAGGGGACGATGCGCGGCGGGCCCGTGTCCTGGCCGCAATGAAGGCCAGCTTTGCGCGTGCCGATGGCGTCTTGGATCCCGGTGCAGGTGGCGATGCGGCGCAGTCCATCGACCTCATCTCGGGCCTGCAGGTCCGCCGCCCCCGCGTTTCGCGCTCCGGCTTCTTTGTCGATGGCAAGGGCACGGTTGTGACCGTCTCGGAGGCCGTAGACAGCTGCACGCGGATCACCCTCGACAATGACTACACTGCAGATCTGATCAGTTCGGATGCTGGCTTGGGCGTTGCAGTGCTGCGGCCCCAGCAGTCCCTGGCACCGATGGAGGTGGCGCAACTGAGCGTGGAAGCGCCGCGCCTTCAATCAGACGTGACGGTGGCCGGCTACAGCTTCGAAGGCGTTTTGGGCGCCCCGACCCTGACCTTCGGCAAACTGTCGGACGTCAAGGGGCTGCGGGGCGAGACCGAATTGTCCCGGCTGGAACTTGTGGCGCAATCCGGCGATGCCGGAGGTCCGGTGTTTGATCCGGCGGGCTCGGTTGTGGGCATGCTGTTGCCAGCGGCCCAATCAGGCCAGCAACTGCCCCGCGGCGTCAGCTTTGCCGCCGATGCCCAGGCCCTGCGTGACGTCCTGCAAGCCGCGGGCCTGCGCGTCGCAGATGCCAATGGCGCACAGGGCGTATCGCCGAATGAGCTGTCCCGCCGCGCCAATGGCATGACCGTTCTGGTAAGCTGCTGGAACTGAACCGACGGGATGCGGGAGCCAGCAAGCGCTCCCGCCAATCGTCGATGATCCTTGCGGAACATCTCCTCTTGTTGGGCGTGGCACCGGGGGCGCGGCTCTGCCGCGCCCCCGGTGCCACGCCCCCCGCCGTCCGCAGGACGCAAGGCCGATAGGCCGCGCAGGGGGTTACAGGATGTCGGGTGTCAGATAGATCAACGTCGGCCCATCGGCTGAGAACGCCGCCTGGACCGCCCCCTGCATCTCGGCCAGATCCTTGGGCGCTGCGGAATATGCGCCAAAGGCCTCGGCCAGTTTGCAGAAATTCGGATTGCGCGCAATCACCGCATTGGGGGCGATTTGTGCCCGCGTCATGCTGTCTTCGATCTCTTTCAGCTTGCCATTGTCCCACAGGATAATTGGCAGCGGCAGGCCCAGTTCCACCGCAACACCCAGCTCGGGCAACGTGTAGTGAAGGCCATAGTCCCCGATGATCACGGCCGTCGGTTGCCCGCGCCGCGCCACCGCTCCGCCAATGCCTGCGGGCAGAGCATACCCGAGGGTGCCAAAGCCATAGGGGTGGTGCCAGTGATAGGGGCGATGCATCTCCCAGACTTCCTTCGCGACATAGGCAAATTGGGTCATGTCCGAAAAGATCATCGTGTCGTCCGGCATCGCATCGCGCAGCGCATCTGCCACCGGGATGATGCCGGGACGCTCGGCATCCGTTTCGGCATGCCACCGCGCGCGGGTCGCGGCGACCTCGTCCGCGCTCCAACCGGTCTTGGGCGTCGCCGCCTCGGTCGCCTCCCACAGGGCATAGGCAAAGCTCTCGGCATCCATCTGCAACTTTATCGCCGCGCGCTGCGGGTCGGCCAGAACGCTGGGATCGATGTCGACGCGGATCAGGTTCGCCGTATGGCCCAGATCCGCACGCCACAGATCAACCTCGGCCAGTTCGGTCCCAACGGCCACCACCAGATCGGCAGATGCAATGACATCTGCGCTGCCGGGACGTGCCAAGCCCGCCCCGTAATCCAGCGCATAGCCCGCGCCCACCATGCCGCGCCCGGCATAGGTGGTCAGGCAGGCCGCGCCGATCTGCGTCAGTACTTGCCGCCAAAGGTTGGATTTGGCGCCGCCACCCAGAATAAACAGGGGCCGCTGCGCTAAGTTAAGAAGCGAAAGAACCGGCGCCACGTCAGGCTGTTTGGCCTGCAAGCTCACCGCTGGCTGGTTCGGGAACGGGGCCGGATCGGCCTCAGCCTCGAGCTGCGCAATCGGCACCTGGATATGTTTGGGCCGGGGGCGCTGCGTTTCGAACTCTTCAAACGCGCGCTCGATCAGCCCATACGCCGCCTGCGCCGTATGCGCCGTATGCGACCAGTCGCAGACGGTGGCGGCCGCGCCCTCCTGGTCCTTCATCTGGTGCAGCTGGCCTTTGCGGGCCGCCGTTTCATCAAGGCACGACGACAGAACCAGCATCGACACCGAATCCGAGTAGGCCTGCCCCATCGGCGTCATGATGTTGCACAGACCCGGTCCGGTGATGACATAAGCCACCCCAGGCTTGCCGCTGGCACGCGCATAACCATCGGCCATGAAGCCCGCCCCCTGCTCGTGGCGCGCCAGAACATGGGTGATCCCGGCCTCTTCGATGCCGCGATACATCTCCTGGTTATGCACCCCCGGGATGCCAAAGATCACGTCCACGCCGCGGTCTTTCAACATGTGGGAAATCTGCGCACCCAACGGTCTTTTCATCATGCTCTCCAAAATTGCACGGTGAGGATGGCGTATACCGCCAACAGTTCCAGCCGCCCGATCAGCATCGCGGCAGCCAATATCCATTTCGACGTGTCGTTGAGACCACCAAAATTGCCAGCCGGACCGATCTCTTGCCCCAGTCCGGGCCCAATGTTGGCCAGGGCCGCCGCAGCGCCAGACACGGACGTTGTCAGATCCAACCCCGTCAGGCCCAGCATCCAGGACACCGCCCCCATGGTGACGATGAAAAAGACGAAAAAGCTCATGACCGAACTCAAAACATCCGGCCCCACGGGGCGCCCGGCATAACGCGGGGTGAACACCCCATGCGGTGTCCGGATGCGCTGCAACTGCGCCTTGATCGATGCAAAAAGCAGTTGGTAGCGGAAGATCTTGATCGAGCAGGCGGTCGACCCCGCACAGCCGCCGATCAGTCCGACAAAGAACAACAACGTCACCGGAAACCCGCCCCAGGTCATATAATCCTCGCTGGCGTAACCTGTGCCGGTCATCAGCGAAACAGTGTTGAACAACGTCTTGCGCACGGCAGGTTCGCCGGTGGCGCCGGTATAGATCAGGTTCCAGGCGGTCAGGACCAGCACCAGAACCAGCGCCGTGGCCAGGAATGCACGGATCTGGGTGTCCTCGAACAGCGGGCGCGCGCTGCCGGCTGTCAACTGCACAAACCGCACAAAGGGCAGCGCCGCCAGCAACATGAAAATCACGGCAACATATTCCGCAGCCCCCGAAAACGCCCCGAACGAGGCATCATAATTGGCAAATCCGCCCGTCGCCACGGTGGTCATCGCATGGACCGACGCGTCAAAGGCGCTCATGCCCGATGCCGCATAAGCCAGCGCGCAGGTCATCGTCAGGGTGATGTAGATCACCGAAATCCGCGATGAAATCTCGGTCGCGCGCGGCAGGATCTTGCCAAAGGTATCAAACCCTTCCGAGCGGAAGATCTGCATGCCGCCGACGCGCAGTTCGGGCAGGAATACCATCGCCACAACGATGATGCCGATCCCGCCCAGCCATTGCAGCAACCCGCGCCACAGAAGCAGCCCGCGGGGCAGTTGGTCCAAGCCTGAAATGACGGTCGATCCTGTCGTCGTCAGGCCCGACATCGATTCGAAAAAGGCGTCGACAAAGCGCAGTTCGGTCTCGCCGAACATGAACGGCAGCGCGCCAAAGATCGGCAGCGCCACCCAAACCCCGGTGGTGAGCAGGAAGGTCTGCTGAATGGTCAGCCCCTCGCGCAAGCCGTTCGAGCAACTGAGGGCGATCAACCCACCCACAAGGACAGTGATCACACTGCTTTGCAGAAACACATGCCATTCGCCCCGCCCTTCGACGAGGTCGGCCAGCATCGGCAGCATCATGGTCGCACCCAGAATGGCAACCAGGAGCCCGATCACATATCCAACGGGGCGCATGTCCAACATGACGCGCAGGGTTGGCTTGCGCGCCATGGACTGTCAAGCCGAAGGCGACGCCTTAGACGTCAGATTGCGACTTGGCCTGCGGCATGCTGGGCGGGCGCGACGGGGCGCGGCGCGCGCGTGTCGGGGCGGCGGATACCGGCTCAGCCGTCTTTGCCGCCGGTTTCGCGGCCTTCGCTGCGGTGACAGGGGCCGTGGGTTTCGCGGGTTTGGCAGCTGCTTTGATCGTTGCCGTCTTGGCCACGGGTGCGGAGTTGACCGGTTTAGCCGCCGCAGCGCTTGTGCGCTCAGCCGGTTTGCGCTTGGGGGCAGCAGCCTTCGCCCGAGTTGGCTTGGGGGCCTGCACCTTGGTTGCCGTACGCGCAGCCGCAGGTTTCGCCGCCGGTTTCGCCTTCGGCACCGGGGTCTGCGAGGCCGGACCGTTTGACACGGGCGTCAGCGTTGCCAGGCGTGTCATCGCCTGAAACAGCTCGATCTGTTTGGTCAAGGCATAGCCTGCCATGCGGATGGCTGCTGTTTGTGCATGAATTGGATAGAGAAATGGGGTCATGTTCGGGGGTCCCAAGTCAGAATGAAAAGATCGACGAAAGCAGCCGCCAACGGCGCACCATGCCCAGAAAGGGGATCAAAAGATGTCTTGTTTGGGTCTCGCATGACGGCCCCGTTCATCTGACCGCAAGAAGCGTACTCCCCGCGCAGGTGATGCTTTCAGTCTCAATATAAGAGGTCTTTTTGCAATTGCAGCAAAATTGATGCCGCAACTGCAAAATAGCGGCAAATTTCTGCTTGAGCTCCCGTTTTTTGGGCAAATGTCCGAGCAAATGGATCGATCCCCCCTGCCCCAAGGTCCGGAACCAGATGAAGGATCGCTAAGCCTCTGCCGTAAGCGCAACCGCGCCGCGCGTCAGCGCGGCGCCCGGCCCAACGGGAGGAGGTGTCCCGCAAGGGGCATCGACGACGGGCGGGAGTGCCCCGCCCCCCTGACAGATGTCAGATCGGGATGTACCCTCAGCCGACGTGGAACAACGTGTTGAACAGTTTGGGGTCCAGACTGTCGGCGGCAAATGTCGGTCCCTCGGTCAGAACCGACACCGCGTCATGGCTGTGCAGGCTTTCCTGGTGGCTGGCGATGATCCGGAAGTCTCCGACGTGATGATCCGCCAGCAGCTCAGCACAGAACGACCGCGCGGCGTCTTCGACAAAGATCGGGTTGGCCGCATTCAATTCGGCAAAGGCCTGTTCGTCTTCGCGCTTGACCATGACCTGCGTCTCGGTAGGTACAGCACGTCGGCAGAGTTCAATAAGATCCTCGAACCACAAACAGTCAGCGTCACAATCCACAACCACCGAGATCCGCGCGACCGAGCGTTGCGAATGCGGCGTTGCCAGCTGGCCCCGGCTCATTCGCGCGTGCTCGCTCAATTCCAGCGAGCAGGGGCACGTCGACGAATACACGTAGTCCAGGTGCATGATCTTCTGACGCACGCCGTTCTGTTCCACCAGCTCCAGCGCGATGTCGTAGTATTGATATCCAGACAGGCCCGATCGCAGGCTTTCCACCTTTACCGGATAGGAAAACCGCATTTGAATGCGCGCATCAAAGCTTTCCAGATCGCTTTTGTAGTCATCGAGCGCCGCCTCGATCACTTCGAAAGAAAACGTCCGTTCGGCATGTTTGTAGAACGAGCGCATGATGCGGGACATGTTGATGCCCTTTTTCTCGGCCTCCAAGCTTACAGTGCCGGTCACCGAGGTTTCCAGCGTCAGATCCTCGCCTCTTTTGCGGTGAAACCGGATCGGCAGGCGAAAGTTTGAAATTCCCACATGCTGGATCTGCTGCTTGGCACCCCGGATCAGGCTCGAAGGGCCGTTTTGCAGGTCGGGCAACGAGGCCTTGTAATCACCATCGACTGCGAAATCAGCCGGGTATTCCCGCGACAGTGTCGGATAGTCCTCGGGCACCAGACCAGGAACCAGCCGGGCCACGCTGGGATCAAGCTGTGAAATTTCCGCCTCACTCGCAGTTTTTGCCCAAGCGCGCAAAACATCAAGCGCCGCTGCAGCGTCTTCGCGGTCAGGGGTCTCGTTCAAGTCACGAGTATGAAAGTTCATCTGCGCAGTTCCTTTGCATGGTCCCACCCATCTAAGGGCAGTCACGGGCCATTTGAACATCTAGCCCATTTTGGCGTCATTTAGCAGTCCAAACAAAAAAGCAACGTGGAATTTTCGTCGTTTTTCATCAGAAAGCGTCAGTAGAGGGACAAATAGGTCGTCTTTCGGAAAATTTAATGACCGTTCACTAATTTTTCTTGACCAACTGTACCGTCACCCCGTTCCAAGCGCCTTTTGAAAATCCATCAACCGTCGCGACTTTGCTTTATAGTGTGCATGGATCATTACGTAGGGACGCGGCATCTGGATCGTTCTCGGATCACATTTTCTGACACGCCCGGATGCCAGAGCCTCTGCCACCACGGTTTCCGGCAACAAAGCTGCACCGATCCCAGAGGCACAAAGCGCCAGAGCCTCGGGTACCGACGCCGCTGCAATTGGCGCGATGTCCGATGGAGACGTGCCATATCGCTCGGCCCATTGCCGCCAGCCTGGAACCGACAGGATGCGGCTGCCCCAATTCACGTCAATACGTCGAAAATCCTCAAGCCTGCCCTCGCCCGCAACAATTGGCACCAATTGATCCGTGAACACGGCGCGGCTGGCATAGTCCGGCAGTTCCCCGCCATAGCTCAGCCGCACATCAATGCCATGCAGCTCCAAATCAAGATCTTCCACCTCGGACCGCAATTCCAGGGGCACATCGGGTCGCAACTGCGCAAATGCGGACAACCTTTGCGGCAACCAAAGCTGTGCCAAAGCGGGGGTTGCACTGATCACGAAGGGGCGGCTTTGGTCCCTTTGGGTCAAGACATCCGTGAAACGCGCGATCTCGGCCAGGGCCGAAGCGGCGTTCTGGTAATAATCGCGCCCCGCATCCGTGATCCGCAGTTGGTTCGCCTTGCGCACAAAAAGCTGCAGGTTCAGCCAGTCTTCCAGATTGCGCACCTGCAGGCTGACGGCCGCAGGGGTCACGCCCAGTTCAGCCCCAGCAGCAGAAAAACTGCCCGTCCGGGCGGCACATTCGAAGGCGCGCAAAGCATTCAGCGGCGGTAGGTTCATATCGACCCCAATTTTTCCTTATGCTCACCAAGATTTTTCATAGTGGTCAAGCCTTGCCTGGACCGGGCAGGATTTTGTCAGCCCGCAGCCAATGAGGTTTCCCATGCGCGACATTCTCGATCTTGATCACTTTCCCCTTGACCGCCCGAATACGCCGGAATGGCAAGCTCTCGTTGACCGCTGCAAGGCCGATCTCGATGCCGAAGGCATGTTCAATCTGGACGGGCTGATGCTGCCAGAGGTCGCGGCCCAAGCCGTTGACGCGATGTCCGCGCCATTTGCCACTGACGCCTTCCTGCACGAGCGGATGCACAACATCTATTTCAAACCTGTCGAGGGGCTGCCTGATGACCACCCTGCACTGCGGCAATTCCAAACCTCGAACCGGACGCTGTGCGCCGATCAGATCAAGGGCTCGCCCCTGCTGCGCCTGTACGAATGGCCCGAATTTGCAACCTTTCTGGCCGCCACGATGGAGATGCCCGAACTGCACGTGATGGAGGACCCGCTGGCCCGGGTGAACGTCATGTCTTATCAGGAAGGTCAGGCGTTGAATTGGCATTTTGACCGCTCCGAGTTCACCACCACCCTGCTGCTGCAAGCCCCGGTTCAGGGCGGCGGGTTCGAATACCGCACCGATCTGCGCAGCGAGGGTGACCCCAATTATGACGGCGTTGCGAGGCTGCTGAATGGCGAGGACCCGGACGCGAAGGTCATAACCCTGAGCCCCGGCACGCTAAATGTCTTCAAGGGCAAGAACACCGCCCATCGGGTGACACCCGTTTCGGGCGACAAGGAACGCGTGATTTCGGTCTTTTCCTTCTACGAGAAACCGGGCGTGCAATTCTCGGACGCCGAGCGCATCGGTTTTTATGGACGCGCATCATGAACGCCCCGTTCAAGGATGATCGCAAACTGGCCTATCTGAATTCCGAAGGTGCCGACAAACCGCTGAAAAGCCCGGTGTCGCAGGCGGTTCTCGACCGCGCCCGCGCCTATCGCCTGTCGCGGTTCCGCGCACTGATGGATGCGCATGATGTGGCGGGGCTGTTGCTCTATGATCCGGTCAACATCCGCTATGCGTTTGACAGTTCCAACATGGGTGTCTGGACCAGCCACAACCCGATCCGCTACGCGATGATCCTGAATGGCGGACCCGGGATCATGTTCGAATTCAAAGGCTGCGAGCATCTGAACGACGGCTTGCCGGGCATTGATGAGCTGCGAAACTCCATCGGCTGGATGTTCATGGCCGCAGGCGACCGCTCGGACGAGCGTCTGAACGTCTGGGCCGATGAGATTGCCGCCGAGTTGCGCACCCACGGCGGTGGCAATATGCGGCTTGCAGTGGACCGGATGGAGCCCGAAGGCGTCGCGGCCCTAACCGCGCGCGGGGTGCAGATCATCGAGGGCGGCCAGATCACCGAGATCGCGCGATCCATCAAATCCGCCGACGAGATCGAGCTGATGCGCTGGACCATCCGAGTTTGTGAGGCTGGCATGGCCCGCATCTATCAACACTCGAACCCCGGCGTCACCGAGCGCGAGTTGTGGGCGCATCTGCACTTTGAAAACGCGCGTTCAGGTGGTGAGTGGCTGGAGACGAAGCTTCTCACCTGTGGGCCGAACACCAATCCCTGGTACAAGGAATGCTCGGACCGGGAATGCCAACTGGGCGAGATGATCAGTTTTGATACCGACATGATCGGGCCTTACGGCTATTGCGCAGACCTGAGCCGGTCGTGGACTTGCGGTGATGCCCCGATGAATGACACGCAAAAGCGGCTGTATTCCGCCGCGCGCTCTCAGATCGAGCACAACATGGCGCTGATGCAACCGGGGCTGAGCTTTGCCGAGTTCAATGCCAAAAGCTGGCAGATCCCGGAAAGCTATCAACCCTATCGCTACTCGCTGGCCGCACATGGCGTCGGCATGGCGGATGAATGGCCCGTGGTCCTGCTCCACCCCGATTTTGAAGCCAGCCACGGTGGGCAGTTCGAGGTCGGTCAGGTGATCTGCGTCGAAAGCTTGATCGGAGAGAAGGGCTCGGAGAGCGTCAAACTGGAAACCCAGGTGCTGATCACCGAGAGCGGGCCTGAACGGTTGGACAGTTTCCCGTGGGAGATGTGAAGCCGAAAGCGTCCGAATTGCGGCCGATGTTGCGAGACCGATTTGCACAGTCCGGGCCGTCGTGGCCGCCAAACAGTGGTGACTTGCAATCATATGCGGCGCTCAATGCGACGCGGAACCATGGCAGTTCTATCTGACCCACGAAAACGACATGTCGTGGGTCAGTGACTTCACAGACAGAGATATCTCTGTGTGTCGCATCACCCCTCAAGCCCGGTATTTGGCGAGCTCATTCCAAAAGAATTCAACCGCGGCAGACGTGTTCTGTGACTTGCGCGCGGCGCAAATGTTCCACTCGAGCGTCTGTTTCATCGACACGGGTTTGACGGTGTTTGCGCGGATCAGTTCGGTAAACGTCTCCGGCATCCCGCCGACAACATAGTCCGGCTCGACCAACAGCCCGGTCAGGCAATTGTAGTCGTCGCATTCGATATGCGGCTGCGCGTTGACCTTTTCGACGGCTTCAGCCCCACCACCAAGCGACGTTATCAACGTTGCTTTCCAATGCTTGTGAAGATGCGGCGAAGCAAAGGGATATTCGAAGATACCAGCCATCGTTTGCGGGCCGCTCTGGTGAATTTCATGGTCACGATGCGCAACAAACTGGATCTGCTGCTTTTCCATCACCATGATCTCGACGTCTTCGGCCTCGGGTGTGTAAGTCAGATCGCCAAGAAACACATCAAAGTCCCCCGCCTGCAACAAATCGAGCGGGCGCGCATAGGCACTCACCAAGATTCGAAAGCGCAGGTCCGGCATTTCGTGCCGCACAGCGCGCAACACTGGCAGGATCAAGGTCCGCGTGGTCAAAGGCCCGCATCCGATCAGCAGCGTGCCTGGACCGGTGTCACGCAAACCGGCCACGCGTGAGGCATATCGGTTCAAGTCTTCGCGCAGCGCCTCAGCGATCGGCAAAAACTCCTGCCCGGCGCGAGTCAATGTGCTGCTGTTTCGGCTTCGATGAAACAAGACAAGGCCCGTGTGGTCCTCGGCCTGCCCGATGTAGCGGGACAGGGATGCGTTGGACACGCCCATCGTCCGAGCGGCGCTTTGAAAGCTCCCGGTTTCAGCCAATGCAAGAAAGGCGGTCAAAGCGTTTTCATTCATCATGCAGTCAACTTCATTTCAGCTTTCGCTACTTAGGTTTCACAATATGAAATCCTGGTAAAGCACTGTTGCGACACGAAAGTCTCAATCGCTATCCCTGATGGACCCGTCGGTATTCCCACATCGATATCGTTTTCATTCGTCTACAGAGGTAAAAATGTTCCTGCTTCGATCCATTGCGGTTTCCGCCACGCTGGCCACAGCTTCGGTATGTGCCCTGCCGGTTTTGGCCGAAACCGACCAACCAAACATACTAGTCATCATGGCCGACGATGTCGGCTGGGCCAGTCTTGGCAGCTATCATCAGGGTGTGAAAAGCATCAAAACCCCCAACCTGGATCAGCTTGCTGCGGACGGCATGCGCCTGACGGATTACTACGCGCAACCAAGCTGCACCGCAGGGCGGTCGGCGTTCATCACCGGGCAATTTCCGGTTCGTACCGGAATGCACACCGTGGGCCTGCCCGGAGACCCTGAGAAAGGCCTGAGCGAGGATGATCCCACCTTGGCCAACATGCTGAAATCACTGGGCTATACGACCGGACAATTTGGCAAGAACCATTTGGGGGATATGAACAAGTTCCTGCCCACGGTGAAGGGCTTTGATGAGTATTGGGGCTGGCTCTATCACCTGAACGCAATGGAATACACATCCGATCCGGACTGGCCGAAAGATCAGAAATTCAACGACACCTTTGGGCCCCGGAACATCATCCACGCTTATGCGACGGATACAGTAGACGAAACCGTCGATCCACGCTGGGGTTTGGTTGGCAAACAACACATTATTGACGATGGCCCCGCCCCGCCCGAGCGGCAAAAGACGCTGGATGACGAGGTGACGGCCCACACGCTGGATTTCATCAACCGCGCAGTCGACAGCGACACGCCGTTCTTTGTCTGGATGGCACCGGCGCGGGCGCATGTCTGGACCCATCTGAGCCCCGAATACGAGGCCATGCTGGGCGACGGGCGCGGCTTGCAGGATGTCGTGATGAAAGAGCTTGACGACAACGTAGGCAAAGTCATGGCGCGGCTGGACGAATTGGGCGTCTCGGACAACACGATTGTTGTCTTTACGTCAGACAACGGCCCCGAAACCATGACCTGGCCCGATGGTGGAACCACGCCGTTCCATGGCGAGAAAGGCACCACATGGGAAGGTGGCTTTCGCGTTCCTGCCATCATTCGCTGGCCCGGCAAGGTCCCAGCCGGGACCGTCAGCAACGGGATCTTCGCCGGTCTTGACTGGATGCCCACCCTTGTTGCCGCCGCCGGAGGGCCCGACGATCTGACCGCATCCTTGCTCGAGGGCTATGAAGGCTATCAAGTGCATCTGGATGGGTACAATCAGCTGTCTTTCCTGACCGGCAACAGCGAAAGCAAGCGGGATCAGATCATCTACTACGAAGGTCCGGACCTGCAAGCCGTGCGTCACGGTGACTGGAAAGCGCATTTCACGATCCAAACCCAGGGTTGGGCAGGTCCAAAAGAGGAACTGAACGCCCCCCTGCTGTTCAACCTGCGCCGCGATCCCTATGAAAAAACGGCCGAGGAATCGGGGATGTACACCCGGTGGATGGGCAACAAGATGTGGGCCTTTGGTCCTGCCGCCAAGATCGTCCAAAACCACCTGTCCACCTTCAAGGACTATCCTCCGCGGGGATCGGACATAACCAATCAGACCCATGTCGAAGAGCAGATTTCGACCGAAGGCGGGATGTCACAATAGACGTCACTTTCGGGAGGCATCTTTCGTTGCCTCCCGATCCCAAAAATTTCCAGGAAAACATCCGCCGACTAGCGCCGGTTGCAACCCTCAAGCCTCTCCCTTGCGATCCGGTATGTTTTATTGTGTGTTCTTGATCAGGGCGCTGAGGCTGCATTGATTTCGCGCGGCAGATGGACCGTGTCTGGTCAGCTATTGGCCAGCTGGAAACAGATCCTTAGGGATGATCCCCAGCCCTGGTCCGGGTGCTGCACAAACACGACCAGGCTCAGGGCGCGAGATCATCGCACGATCCGTATCGATCGGATCGGTCAGATCAATCGACGAAATCAGCATCTCAGGCGGGGCGCCGATTGCCAGGTGCAGCGCCCCGGCACCGGCCACCTGACCGGCCCACCAACCATCGATGCGCACCCTGATCCCCGCGGCCGCACAGGCATCACGCACAGTGCGTCCAACGCTAAGCCCGCCGATGCTGTCGGATTTGATCACCAGCGCCGCCGCCGCGCGATCCTGAATGGCGCGCATATAGGTCGGCAGATCCCTGAGGCATTGATCCAGCATCACCGGCGCCTTGATGCCACGCGCCACCACCAATCCGTCATCATAGTCGTCACAAGGCTCTTCCCACATCACGCGTGCGTCGTCGATTTCAGGCAAGGCGCGGATGGCGTCATCAGGCGCCAGCGCACCGTTGAAATCGGCCAACAGCATCTGATCGGGGCGCATCGCCTCCAGCACCGCGCGCACCCGGTCGAGATCATTGTCGAGCGTGTCAGAGCCCAGCTTGGCTTGCACCACATCAAAGCTCTGGTTTTGGGCGCGCACGATATCGGCCATGACCTCGGGCGCCTCGCAGGACAGCGACAGGTATTCCGGACAATCCCTTGCCCGGGCCCCGCCCAACAAGCTGGACACCGGCAAGCCAAGCGCGCGGCCCATCATGTCGAGCATCGCCAGGTCGATCCCGGCAACCACATATTGCAAACGCTTTTCCCCCTCGCGCCATTTTGCAAGAAGCGCCGGGAGATCAGCCAGATCGAGGCCCTGCAACGCGGGCAGGCAATCGTCTTCGATGGCTTCGATCTCGGCCACACTCCATGTGGGCGGGCGGACAAATTCACCGATCCCCACCGTGCCGTCATCCGCCGTCAACCTCAGCAGCCGGTGATAGAGAACGGTCTGGCGTCCCATCGACATGGCATAGCCGTCGCCCTTGAACCGGGGTTCCAGCGGAAAGGTCTCGACGCGGGTGATCTTCATCGGAGAACCCTGAATTGAGCCGCCTCAGCGCAGCAGGTTTTCGTCGTAGGGATAATCGTCAAGCTGTTCGAGGCCATCGGCCGTCACCAGAAATTGGTGTTCGATCTTGACCCCGCTGCCGCCACGATCGGACCCCACATAGCCTTCGACGCAGATCATCATGTTTTCCTCGATGATCCCGTCATAGCCGATGGCGTCCCAATCCTGGGGATAAGGAACGTATGGGTATTCATCGCACATGCCGACGCCATGCATGATGCAGGGATAACGGTGGGCAACGAACTCTTCGGGGTGGCGGAAGCTTTTGTCGACGAGTTCCTTGAACGACACGCCAGGGCGCACATTGGCCTTGTTGTGTTCAATCTCATCCAGCGCGCGTTTGTAAAGGTCGCGGAATTCGTCCGGCGCCTTGCCCTCGCCGCAGTACCAGGTGCGCGAGATGTCGGACATGTAGCCGAACGGCCCGACCATATCGGTGTCAAAGCCGAGCAATTCACCCTGTTGCACGCGCCGCTCTCCGGCCTCCTGCAGCCAGGGATTGGTGCGCGGGCCGGACGCCAGCATCCGCGCCTCAGACCACAACCCGCCATGGGCGATGTTGATCTGGCTCAGGATGCTCCACAGCTCATTCTCCGAGATGCCGGGCTGGAACGCCTCGTGCATCTCTGAGATGCCCAGCTGGGCCACGTCGATGGCATAACGGCAGAGCGAGACTTCTTCTGCGGATTTGATCGAGCGGGCCTTTTCGAGAAAGCCGGGGGCGTCCACGACCTCGAACCCGGCCTGCATCAACCCTTGCACGGCCGAGGCGTCCAGCCGGTCCAGCGCCACGCGGCAGCGGGCTTTGCCTGCCAGTCGGCCTTTGACGAAATCGACGAACTTGCGGGTATTTTCCGTCTGGTCAAACCCCGCAAGGAACGGAGCCAGACCGAACATCGGGATATACTCGGTCACATGGTCCAGGTCCTTGATGAACGCCCCGCTGAAGACCACCGGACCATCGGCAAAGATCATCAGCATCATCAGCGGGATGCGCGCCTGGAACTGCATGTATTCATGGTAGTTCACCGCATAGCGCATGGTCAGCGGGTTGGTGATAACGGCCAGTTCCACCTCCTGTTCCGCCATCGCATCGCGAATTCGGCCCATGCGGTAGTTGTTCAGCTTGTCCCAGTCGATCTCGGGCGCGGGCAGCGTCGCTTTGGTGTAGCTGGTTGGGGTGTTCATACCTTCAGCCTTTCGTTTTGCGGGTCGAGCACGGGTTCGGCGAGGACGGTGGCAGGGCGCATGTCGCCGAAGAGCGAGATTTCGAGCGTTGTGCCGGGCTTGGCGGCGTCGGGTCTGAGGAAAGCAAAGGCGAGGCTGCGGCCGGTGTTGGGGCCGTAGCCGCCGGAGGAGATGGAACCGACCTTTTCGCCGTTCAGGTAGACCGCCTCGCCGCCCAGCACGTCGCTATCGATCACGTCAACGTCGAAGTAAGCGATTACAGAGGTTTCACCGGTTTCCGCCCGGCGGGCCACGGCGTCGCGGCCCACGAACGGTTTGTCGAGTTTCACGAACCGCATCTGGTCGGTGTGCACGGGGCTGGCGTCATTGGCCAGTTCATGACCGCCGCGATAAGCCTTTTCCATGCGCATCATCTCCAACGCCTTAGAACCGAAGGGCACCATCCCGTGGGGCTGGCCTGCCTCCCACAGCGCGTCCCACAACTCGCCCAGTTGGGCGTTGGGGGCGTGCAGTTCCCAGGCCAGTTCGCCCGAGAAGGACATGCGCATGGCGATGAGGGGGATACCTGCCACGGTGATCTCACGCGCCTTGAGCCAGCCGAAATTTGCATTGTCCAGCAGTGCGTCTGTCTGGGTGGCCAGCACCGCGCGCGACTTTGGACCGGCGATGGTGAGAATGCCCCACTCATCCGACAGGTTTTTCACGGTCACATCCTCGGACCCGCGCTGATGCAGGGTGATCCAATCCCAGACCCGGCGTTCCGATGGGCCGCCGGTCACGAACCAGAACCGGTCCTTGGCCAGGCGGGCGATGGTGGCCTCGCCCTCTATCGTGCCCTGTTCATTCAGAAGCAGCGTCAGACAGGTACCGCCAATGGCACGCGGCATCCGATTGGCGCAAAGGCGGTTCAGATAAGCTTCGGCCTCAGGTCCCGAGATCTCGAACTTGGAAAAAGCGGTGAAATCGCCAAGACCCACGCCCGCGTGAACCGCCTGCGCCTCTTTCACCGCAGCCTCCCAGGACGGGCCGCGCCGCCAGGCTTTGGGTTCGACACCGCCCCAGTCCTTGCCATAGACGCGGGGACGCTCCCAGCCGCCCGCATCCTCATAGACTGCGCCGAGCGCCTTGGTGCGGTCATGCGCGCCCGAGATCCGCACATCGCGGCAGGTCTCGTACTGGATCTGCGGATAGGGCAGCGACAGGCGCGTCATGTAGTTCTCGCGGCAGCGCTGATAGGCGTGGTCCTCGTCCACCCAAGCTCCGAACCGGCGCGGATCGAAGCCGCGCATCGAGATGTCGGCTGTGCAATGCACCATCCACTGCGCCAAGGCCCGCCCCAACCCCGGCCCCCAGGCGATGCCCACCGTGGCGCCACAGGCGAGCCAGTAGTTCCTCAGCCCAGGCGCGGGCCCAACCAGCGGGTGGCCGTCGGGCGTGTAAGTGATCGCGCCGTTGACGATGCGTTTGATGCCCAGCTCCATCAGTGACGGATACCGTTCAAAGCATTTCTCGAGCCACGGCGTGATCCGGTCGTAATCCGGTTCAAACAGCTCATTTTCGCTGTCCCAGGGGCAGCCCTCGCGCCATTTTGCCAGCGCGTCATGGGTGTCATAGAGCCCGATCAGCGCGCCGCCCTGCTCGCGGCGCAGGTAACCGGTGAAATAATCGTCGCGGGTGACGGGGATTTCGTGGCCCATGGTTTCGAACTCGGGCACGGCATCCGTCACCACATAGTGGTGCTGCATCGGCACGATAGGCAGGTCCAAGCCGCTGAACGCTCCGATCTGACGGGCGTGATAGCCGCCTGCGTTGACCACATGTTCACACAGGATGTCGCCCTGTTCGGTGGTCACCTTCCATTCGCCCGAGGGCAGTTGCTGCACATCTGTCACCCGGTTGCGCCGCATCACCCGCGCTCCTCGCATCCGGGCGCCCTTGGCCATGGCCTGGCAGGTGCCGGACGGATCCACATGGCCATCGTCTGGCGTGTAGATGCCGCCGATGATGTGCGACGTATCATAGATCGGGTTCAACTCGGCGATCTCGGCGGGCGCGAGCCAATGACACTCCTGCCCGCGTGCCAGCACCGCGTCGCGGGTGTGCATCAGCCAATCGCGGTGATCCTCACTCGCGCCAACCCGCAGCGAACCGCAATTGTGCCAGCTGACGCCCTGCTCGGTCTCGCTTTCGATGGTTTTGTACAGGTCCACCGCATAGTCATGGCAGATGCCCAGCGCATGGCCAGGCGTCATCCGGCTCACCAACCCCGCGGCGTGCCATGTCGCGCCTGATGTCAGCTCGGCCTTTTCGACCAAGACGATATCCGTCCAGCCCTCTTTGGCGAGATGATACAGGACCGAGGCGCCCATGTTCCCGCCGCCGATCACAACCACGCGCGCTGATTCCATGATCTGTTCTCCGCTGTCCTGAGGCGACTATCAGGGCAAAGAAAAATTTTGCATAGCTTTTTTTACCTTTGGAATAATATTTGGGAGAGGCCATGATTCGAGAGGGCGCCATGGACGGGAGCATCGTTGCAGAGACGACGGAGGAACGGATCAAACGCATTCTGGGCCCGGAGGGGTTGGCGCAGGTGTTCCGCCCGATCGAGGAGGCTGGCGGCTTGCCCAATGCGGCCTATTGGTCGCCGGAGTGGCACGAGTTGGAACAGGAGCTGATCTTTCGTCGTGCCTGGGTGTTTGCAGGCGCGCGGGCGGAACTGCCCGAGCCCGGCGACATGAAGCCGCTGGAGGTCGGCGGCATGCCCATCGTGCTGGTTCATGGGCGGGATGGTGAAATCAGGGGATTTCAGAATGTCTGTCGCCATAGGGGGATGCAGCTTGTCTCCGAACCTTGCAAGAAGAAGGCGACGCTGACCTGCCCCTATCACAAATGGGCCTATGGGCTGGACGGCAAGCTGCGGTCGCGTCCGCACTTTCAAGGGCCGAACAAGGCGGACAGTTTCAAAGACGGGGGCGGCGAAAAGCTGGACCTGATCCCGGTGCGTGTCGCAGAGTTCTTCGGCTGTCTCTTCGTCAATATCTCGGGCGACGCGGACCCGCTGGAGGTCTGGATGGCGCCGGTGCTCGAACAGCTGAAAGGGTACGACCTGTCGGCGATCCGTTGGGCCGGAAAGCTGGATTTCGAGATCGAGGCCAACTGGAAGTTGGCCTATGAGAATTACATGGAGGGCTATCACGTCTTTGCCCTGCATCCCCGCTTGCTGGAGTTTGCGCCGATGGATCTGCGCTGGTCAGGGGAGTGGCGCGGCAACACATTCGTCAATGGCTATCGCTTCCCCGAGATCCAGGTGGGTCGTGGCGAAGGGCTGCCACATTATCCGGGCCTGTCCGACGAGGATCGGATGCAAGGCCAGTGGTTCCTGACCATGCCGCATTTCGCGGTCGAGATCTTTCCCGACCAGTTCACCGTTCTGGTCGCCTACCCGGACGCCCCCGACCACTGCCGCGAAGAGTTGCATGTCTTTTTGATCGGGGATGAGGCGGCGACGGGTAAAAAATACGCCAAGGAACGCGCGGACGTGATCCAGATGTGGGACGATCTGAACCGTGAGGACATCTCGATCCTAAAGGGGATGCAGCAAGGTCGACGGTGTACGGGTTATGACGGCGGCCGCTATTCGCCCCATTGGGAAGGCCCGACACTCAGTTATGCGCGCAAAATCGTCGAGATGATGCTGGAACAGGGGTGATGGGCTGATAAGGGCCTAGGTCGCAATCCGGATTGTACCCGCCCCCGCCCCTCTGGGCCGATGCAGCTCTGCGATCTCTGGTGGCGTCTCCGGCGTGTCGCGTCTCGTGTTGTGAAGCAAAGAAGACGAGGCGATTGTCCAACGACCTTCACCGCTGCAGCATAATCACAGGCGTATTGCACAGGATGATCTGCAGATCCTCGGCGCCGTTGTTGAGGTAGCGATGCGGCTTGTCACCGGAAAAGCCGAAACTGTCCCCTTTCTCAAGCACGAACACCTTGCCGTCCACCTCAAGCGTCAGCTGCCCTGTCAGCACGTACCCCGCCTCTTCGCCCTCATGCGACAAAGGGTTGTCACCGGAATGGCCACCGGGCGAAAACTGCATCATCGTCATGACCAATTGCCCGTCGACGGATGGCGTCAACAGATGGTCCGTCTCACCCAGGTATTCAGTGCCCGCAAGCCGGGAATAGTCGATCCGCCGCCGGAACCCTTTGCGCACCACATAGGCATCTTCGACGGGATCATCGCTGGGTGACGCAGGAAAAAGCCAACCAATCTCGACTGACAAGGCCTTGCTGATACGCTGCAGCGCGTCCAAAGACGGCTGCTTCTGCCCGCGCTCAACCAGGCTGAGGAAGCCCACCGAAAGGGCTGCTGCGTCGGCCATGTCTTGCAGCGTCATGTTCTGCGCCCGTCGCATCGCCCGGATTTCGGCACCGACAGCACGGCTGCCCTGGCGTTCGGTCGTATCCTCTTGGTGTGACAGCGCCCATTTCCTTTTCCAGCGAGTAGCCTCGTCTCCGTTATAAAGAAATCGGATCGAAGCTACAGGGCATGTGGAAAAAATTGGCCGGAAAAGTTTACTGACAGAATAGAGGGGCTTGAGTGCTTACTGGATAAGTCGCGTCTTGGCACCCATCAGCCCAACCATCTTGCGATCATTCATTCAAGTTCATCAGCGATTGCAGCAATCCCAGCTTCTGCACAGATATCGTCGAACTCTTTACCTGTTTGGTCTTCTCCTGGGGATCCGGCGATGCCGATGCCACCAATGACTTCGCCTTCGTAGAGTATCGGAATTCCACCGGACAGGGTGATCAAACCGATCTCGTTGAACACCGCGCCAAGGCTCGGTTCATGCGCGTTTTCGGCTTCGATGATGGCCGTTGCTTCACGTCGCGATGCGGCTGTCATGGCCTTGCGGCGGCTGGTTTCGATTGTGTGAGGAAACGCACCTTCTTTCATCAATTGCACACGGGGCTGCGCGCGCTGATCGACAACGGTGACCGTCACGGCAAAACCCAGTTCTTTACATTTCTCTTCGGCAGCGGTGGCCGCTGTCAAAGCCCAGTCCAGTGGTATGCTGCGTTCGGTGTGGGGCGCTGCCTGCGCAGCTCCGACTGTTGCCAAGGTGCTGATACAGATCGCTTTTAGGCACAGGTTCATTGGTAAGGTCCTTTTCTGTAAGGTAGGAAGCTTGGAGTGTTGAGAGATCAATCAGACGCGGGAAGACGCATCCGAAACAGGGTAAAGTCACCCTGCGTTCGGTCGACGCCATCATTCAGCTTTGGCAACAACCGCAGTTGCGGAGCGGGAATGAACAGATAGCCATCCGAGCTGACGCTCATGGCGTCTGGCCAAAGAAGCCTGTCGTCTTGAACAATCCGCGTCGTGGCGCCTGTGTCCGGGTCCATGGTCCACACGGCGTTGTCCTGAACACTGCCAAGATAAAGCAGACCATCATCGTCCCGGGTCATCCCACCGATGGTCATGGATTTTCCAGCGACGGTTACATGCGGCTCGAGCAGGGCGTTTTCGATTGGCTTGGTCAGCTTGTCGGTTGGAATTTGCCACATAATTGGCCCACCCGTTGGCTGAAAATACAATGTGCTTCCGTCGGGGCTCAGTTCGATGTCATTGACGTGCAGGAAATCGGTGCGGAACGGATTACCAAGGAACGTCGTCAACACATCGGGATGCGCACGGGTTGAATGGTGTTGATCCAACGCCCGAAATGCATCACCCGTTTCCAGGTCCACGATGATGATCGCCCCGACGCCGAATTCCGAGACATAAGCAACGCCCCGCTCCGCATCCACCCGGACATCATTAAGCCGCGCGCCTTCCGGCAAAATATCATCGCCAAAGCGATAGACGCGTGCGACCTGGTTGGAGGCAAGGTCGATCTGAACCAGTTTCTGAGCGCCTTTGATGGACGGGCCGAAGTTTGGCCCTGCATAGTCCACAACCCACAACGAGCCCGCACCATCAGAATGCACGGCGTTCACGTTCATGAACCGGTCAAACGGCTTGGAGAGGTCAAACTCATTCCAATCGTTCCCGGGATATGGGCGAATGATGCCGCCGGATAAAACTTCGGCAACCGAAGGGGACTTGGTTTCCGTCCATTGGGGAATACTGACAAACACGCGTCCATCCGGCGTTACGGTGACGCCGTTCATCGCAAAGTCTGGCGAGGCTGCAACGATCTCCAGTGCGCCAAACCCTTCAGCTCCATCCGCCGAGGCAGGATCATCGGTTGGATCGTCATCGATCCATGTGTTCAGGATGTCCCCGGTCGCGACATCTATCCTGAATTCAACTTCTTGCCCGGCATCGTTCACGATTTCGATGTCGATCACCGGGCGTCCTTGGAACTCATCTGGCTCGGCTTCGGCCACCGTGCCGGGTTGCGCAGCAAGCGCGATGGCGACGGCCTCTTCGATTGTCAAAGGCTTGCTTTCGTTCGTCTGCGCAACGGCAGGAACCGTAAGAAGCCCAAGAGATGCGGTGAGTGCCGTGATCTGGAGGTATGTCATTTTGTGCTCCTTTGGTGACGCGTGGGCTCTGGCGCGTCTTCGGTTCAGAGCTAAAGGCTGCACGTCACGTTAGGCTGTCGAGGGACTTACAGTTTTGTCAGCAAGCACAGTCCGGAATGGCCGTTTCATCAGACCAAAGCGGCTTGTCCGCTTTCAGTACGCGGTGGCAGGCGCCGTTTGCGATCAACCAGGATCCGACGGAGGCGAAAACAGGGGCGGATGAAAACGCTGGCAACAAGCATGCCCGTGACGGCTCCAGCGATGGTTGCCGAAACCGTATGTGCATCCAGCATATAGCGGGCGTACATCGTCAGCAGCAGGATGGGCCAGACCACCACACCGAACCATTTCGAATACCGCCTGACCGCTATGTATGCGCCCGCGCTGGCCAATGCCGAATGCCCCGAGGGCAAATTGTGATCGCCACCGTGTGGCCTTTGACCCAATCGGGTTCCCAAAATCTCGACGTCATTGAGAAGCCGCTTGGGACCGTGCGTTGCCACCGTTCCCGCCAAAACTACAGCGCCAATTTGCCAAAGGCCTTTAACATCTCTCAGCGCAATTGCGACCCCGATCGGTATGAGCGTGTTCAGATGACGCCCATAGTCTTCGACGCCAGTGACAAGCGCGTTGTCCTGACCGTTTCGGGACACCGCATAGTGACCCTCCATATCGCTGGGATAAAGGGTCGCCCCGACCAAAAGGATGAGTGCTGCACACCACGTCAGCTGACGTAAAACACGTGTATTCAAGGGTGACATTCTGAACGCTCCCGCCTGTTTGGGCAGAGAAGTCAGCGATCAGATTGTCGTTGGATTTACTCGGAGATTACAATTTCGCCTCTGCTGGAAATCTGATTGTGGCCGTCAATCCTTTTCCATTTGGCCCATCCGCCAGCGAAAATTCTGCGTCGTGAAGCTCGGCAATCGCCTGAACAAGGGGCAAGCCCAAACCAAACCCTTCTCCCTGGCGCGCAGATTCCATCTGATACAGCGGCTGAAGGACACGTTCACGCTCTGCAAAGGGAATTCCTGGCCCTTCGTCGCTGACCGACAGAAGCGTCTGATGGCAACGCAACGTGATCGTCTGGCCTGGGCGTCCATAGCGGAGCGCATTTTGGATGAGGTTGGCCAAAAGCTGCATGAGCAGGTTCGGGTCGCCGTGCACCGACGCGGGCGCAATTCTTTCAATCTTGATTTCGTGACCAGCGGCCTCGACAACCGGGCTAAAGGTCTCCAACACCCGGTCTATCAATCCATCCAGGGAAACAGCCGTGAATTCCGCTCGGTCCGCGCCACTTTCGATGCGGGCAAGCCTCAGCAAGGCTTCGAACGTTCCGGTAATCTGGTCGATCTGATCCAGAGCTTCTATCAGGTCATCTTCGGTCACAGCACGGCCGTTCTGAACCAATGACGACAATGACGTCTCGACCTCGGCCCGGAGCCTGGCCAAAGGTGTGCGCAAGTCATGCGCGATGTTCGACGATTGCACCTTCATGTCGGTCATCGCTTGCTCAAGTCGTGCGGTAGTCGAATTAATTCGACCCGCCACAAGACTGAGGTCATCGTTTCCCAGTAGAACAATGCGCTTGTCCAACTGACCTTGAGCGATGTCCGCCAATCCGTCTGTAATGATGTTCAATCGTTTCTGCGCCTTTTGGGCCATCCAGACCGCAGCAATGCCAGCCGCTAGAAGACTGCCCAAAAGACTGAGCTGCATCCCCACGGCGAGGATGTCCCTAAGCTCTTCCTGGCGCTCTGTGTTTTCGCCCAGCACAAGCACGCCATGGGGCGTTTGGCGTTGATAGTAACGCGTTTCCTCACCCAATTCCGGGTCTGTCCAAAATCCCATGTCTTCGGTTTCGTCTGTCAACCGAATGCTCTCGCCATCCTCCGGTGTCGGCAAACCCTCACCTGCCGCCAAGGCGGTGATTGCCGCCTCCATCCGTTGGTTGAGCCGGTCATCAACAGCCCGGCGCATTTCGCTTTGAACCAACCAATAGGTGCCCCCCCAGGCGATGATCGAAATCAACGAAAAGAGGGAAAGCAGAACCAGCGCCTGCCGCAGTGCAGACAGTCGGAACAGCGAATTAAACCTGCTCAAAGACATAGCCGGTGCCGCGAATGTTACGGATGACGGTGTCCCCGAACGGCTTTTCAATCTTGCCACGCAGACGACTGATGTGAGTTTCCACAACGCTCGTTGTCGGATCAAAGTTCATGTCCCAGACCTTTTCAAGCAGCATGGTGCGTGTCTGCACACGGCCCTTCGAGCGTAGGAAAACTTCGAGCAGCTGAAACTCTTTGGGGTTCAGATCCACGGGTTGCCCCTGTCGCACACAGGTGCGCTTGTGCAGATCGATGGTGATATCCCCGGCGGCCAGCAGGGACGCGGTCTCCTCAGAGGCGCCTGGTCTTCGTGCAAGCCCTTCGACCCGCGCCAACAGCTCGCTGAACGCAAAGGGTTTGGCCAAATAGTCTTCGCCACCGGCGCGCAGCCCCTCGACGCGATCATCCACTTCGCTCAACGCTGTCAGAAAGATTGCGGGCACGGTTACCTTGGCCTGCCTTAGCGCCTTGAGGACCGAGAGGCCATCAAGCCCAGGCACCATGCGATCCAGAACCAGAACATCATAACTTTGATCTATAGCGGCAAAGAGCGCATCCTTTCCATCCGTGAACAAGTCGACCACATGGCCTGCCTCGCGCAGCCCCTTTTCGACCCAGGGACCAAGCTTGGGATCATCTTCAAGTACCAGAAGCCGCATTCGGCACCTCCCTTTGCTTGGCCATCCAGTCTCGGGCCGCAACAAGAGCGGGTCTGCCAATGTAAATCAGATCCGTCAATCCATAGGCGCCTCGGAAATCAAAGCGCTCGCTGTGAACGCGACCGGTTTTACCAAGCGTCTCCCATGCGGTAGTGACCATCACCTTGAGCCCCTCTGGTCCACACAGATAGACCTGCGCCTCTGTGCTCATCTCGCGCATGATCTGCGTCAGGCGCGCTGGTGTCAGCCTATCACCGTCCGTGTCGCTTAATACATAAAGATCGACCTGCGGCAGCCGCGCTGCGTGGTGTTCGACGTCAGCCATTGCCCCGGCCGAGCTACGCGATCTGATGCAGTAGATCAGGGTCACGCGGGCATTGCTGTCGGGCTCCATGCGCTCCAGCGCCGCCATGAAGGGTGTGATCCCGACGCCGCCCGCGACCCAAAGCTGCTCTGTGCGTTTTGCATGCACCTGCGGCAGAAATCGCCCGACACCGCGCCCCAGGCGGAACGTGTCCCCCACCGCGACGGTGTTGACGAACTCGTCGGTCCAATCCCCTGCCGAACGGATGACGAAACGACGGGTGGTCTCGCTGCCACCGGCAATCGTAAAGGGATGCGCTTCCGCGCGCGCGGTGTTGTGGGCGATCGTGGCGAACTGTCCGGGCCGAAAACTGGGCATCGGATTGTCGGCGCAAAACGTGACATCCACGCCCCCGTCGAAGGGTACGGCGCTTTCGACGGCCACAAGCTTTGTCGGTTCAAGCTTGCGCAACAGGGTTTGCCCCCAGGCCAACAACCCGACAACGGACGCCACGGCCATCAACGTCCATGGAGCGACACCAACGGCAAGCGGGCTCGCAACAATGAAGGTGTGAAACGCTGCCAACAAGAAAACCGGCCCCATCAGCATATGGCTGGCCTTCCACAGGTGATATGGAATTGCCCGCACCATCGCGGCACAAGTCAACAAAAGCAGCCCCATCGCAGCCAACCACCCGACGCTTTCACCACTTTCCGCCAAGAAAGGCACAACACCGGCACCAAAGGTTTCCGCCGTCGCCCAATGACCAAGCGCGCCTGCCAGTGCAAAGAAGCCCAGCCAACGGTGTGCGCCATAAGACTTGTCCGGTCCCCCCATCACCCGATCAACGATCCGCCACCGGGCTGCAAGGATCAGCGTGAGGGACATGGAGCTCATGGACAGCGCCCCGAGGCTGGCAGGCAAAATGTTTGCCAGCGGCACAAACGGAGCAACCAGAATGACGTGCGCCATAACAAAACCTGCGGCCAGCATCAGTGTTTTTCGGGACATTCTAGATCTCCGGTTTGTCGTTGGGGGCCGGGTTTCGAGCTGAGGTGCAGGCACGTTTTCCGGTTAGGCTTTCGCCCATTTGCTCCGTCCGCTGATCGCCGCCGCAGTTGCAACCGCAACAAGCGACAGTCCAAACATGAAGCCGAGCATCAACGTTCCGAAAATGGCGACAACGGGCACCAGGATCACCGCCAGGAGGATGCCGATTGCTGTAGCAAGGGAGGTTTTGAGAGAATTCATGTCACGTCCTTTCGATCACTAGAAAAGACGTGGGGGCCGATACTGAAAGCTGGCTCACCCGAGACTTACAAATCTGTAAGAAACCGGTGGGTCGCGCCATTCAGCATCAGTTTCGCCATGATTTCACAGAAAGGATGAAGTCAAAGGTCCTGTTGTGCCCCGGCAGCCAGCAAAAGACGGTCGCCCCGAAACAGCCAGCGATAACCAAGGGCAACAACGCCTGACGTGATGACAATGAAAAACGCGTAGAATGTCGGGAACAGAAGCATCTCTTCAAGTTGCGCGGATGACGCAAAGCTGAGCGTGATAATGGCGATCGTGAGGGGCGTGTTTTGAATTCCCGTCTCAAGGGAAACCGTTTTGGCGTTCTTCGCATTCAAGCCTGCCAGCATCGAGCACAGGTATCCCGACGCAAACCCGGCCAGCCCTAGCAGAATGGCGGCAAAAATCACCGTTTTGGGCGTCGACAAGAAAAGCTGTGTGTTTTCGATCAGGAACTTAACGATGAGCGCGGCAATCAACACAATGCCAACAACGCCGCTGGCTTTCTCAAGTCGGACCGCCCAGCGTTGACTGTAGCGAAGGACCAGTGCGCCAATTGAAACTGGCACCATCACGAGGATCAAGGTCACGACTATGTTGGAAAAGGGCACCTGCAGCTCGGCCGATATGTATTGACCCGCGTAGAATGCGATCGCAAGCGGCATCATCACAATGGCCATGACCGTCGAAGCAACAGTCATCGAAACACTGAGCGCCACATCCCCCTTGGCATAGTAGGTATACAGGTTGGACGTCGTGCCGCCCGGGGTTGCGCCAACCATGATCAGGGACAGCGCGATGGCAGCCGGAAAATCAAAGGCATTGGCCAGGCCAAAGGCAATCAAAGGCATCAGCCCGAACTGACACAAGATCCCGACAACAAAGGGCTTTGGGGTCGTGACCACTTTTCTCAGATGGGACATCTCAATGGTTGCCCCCATGCCAAGCATGATCACAAAGACCATCAGAACCAAGCCTATCTGTTCAACAAGACCAATCATTCTTTTCCCCTAGATTTGTTCCATCAGAACAATTGTGTGATCACTTTGCCACGGCCTTTTTCAAGACGGCTTACTCAGGTTTTCAGCGTTCAGAATCCACGCGTGGGACCTGCGCGCTCAATGGTGACTGCTCCAGAGCGCAGATATCGGCACGACTTGCTATTTCCCTGGCAAAAGGGGGCATCCGTTTACCTTTCGGAAGACAACAACGTTTGAGTGGCAAGTCGGCACCGGTGGCTCGACCTATTCGAGAGGCGTGAATTCTTCGGAAGTGCCGTGCTGAATGGCCGTCGCAGCAGGTTTCACCCACGACAGTCCGCTTTTCACCGGTCAACATAGAGCTTGCGATGGAACATCAGCCAGCCTTCATCCGTCTTCTTCCAGTTTATCTTGTAAATGCCTGTGGCCGTGACCACGGGCTTCTCGCCGGGAACCACCTGCGTCACGAGAAGCATGTGTTCTGTGACAGCCTCATCTTCTGACAATTCTTCGAACACCAGCCCGGAAAAATGATGCCGCGATTGCTTGCCTGCCAGTCGCTTCTCATGAGCGTGGCGCGCGTACTTCAAGACGTTTTCACGCCCTTTGACAATCGGGGGCTGCTCTTCGGCCCCCGTCAGATGCCATTCAAATGCGCCATCTTCAGTCACCAGCATTGAGATCCCTTCGGAATCCTTGCGGTCCCACAGCTGCGAGTAGCGGGCCAGCTGATCAGCGATCAAAACGCGGTCCTTGAGGTGCGCGGCGTCCACAAATTGCTGGGCCTGTGCGAACAATGGCAATGTGATGAAGAGACAGAAAAGCAGCAGTCTTTTCACGGTTTGGTCCTCCCGGTTTGCGTTTGTGCAACAAGAAGACCACGCTTGGACCTGCGCAAACTGCCAATGTGTTGGCAATCTGACCTATTTATTTTGAAACAGTGTTTTGCCGCAGCCCGTCATAGTCCGTAATTCTGACCTGCCCGTACCTGATGTCGATCAGGCTCGATTGCTTCAACTTCTGCAGTTGAGAGCCCAACGCGTATCTCGAAACGCCCAGGATGCGGGCCATGTCGGTTTGGGTCAGCTTCAAAACTCCGTCGTCATCTGCGTGCTCCAAAAGGAAGGACCGCAACCTTACCCTAAGCGGCAGCGTGCGTTCCTTGTGAGCAAACTCGGTTGCCTTTGTAACGCTCCACCCCAGGCTAAGAATGACGCCGCGCCGCACCACGGCATCGTTGTCGATCAGCGACCATAGCGTTGTGCGATCTATGCACACCGCCGCGCTGTCCTCGATTGCTTCAAATACGAACCCTGCCGGTCGTTCGGTAAGAACGGCCTTGAGGCCCCAAGTCGAACCCGGGCCCAGGTAGCCATAGATCCAAGCATTCCCAAGGTCATCTATGATGGAAATGGAAAACCGCCCCTTCTCAACGACAAACAGCTCCGGAAACTCGTCGCCAATGTTCACGACCATCTGATTTGCGCTGTAAGTGCGGCGAACACCGGAAGCCCGCAGAATTTCCACAGCCTCCTCAGGCATGTCAGGTTCCAGGTTCAATCGCTGACTGGATTTGCTTTTTTCCATCGTTTGGCCTTGAGTCCGTGGTTCGAGTGTCCGTGGTTTGGGGCTGCACGCCACGATAACATGGCTTTCGATGAAACGCAGATGATCAAACTAGGTATCCGCGCTTTCACTTCAAATGGCATAGATCATGCGTCCATCTGGTGCGCGTCTCCTTTGAGCCGAAAGCTAATGTCCAAGCCCGCTCCCAATGCGTCGCTGACTTCCGCATCAAGTTGCTCTGTTGCTCGGTGACATTTCCGTCGACCGGTCTATCCTTTGCTGGAGTGAATTTCGAACAGAGCAAAAAATGTCCGCACGAATAACTTGCCTACTTCTTCTTTTGGTTTTCGTTGGTGTTTCGGCTTGCGTCCCTGAACCTGGCACGCAGGCCTATCAGGATTACCAAAGACACAAAGCAAACCGCAATGCGGTGATGGGCCAAGGAGGACGCTGAGCGTCGTCAAAGAGTAAGCGCCCCTCCTCATCAAGGAATCTGGCGATTTGGGTTTTCCAGCGTCCATTTGGGGTGCACAGCGGTTTCTGGCTTCCTTTGAGCGAGAAGCCTCAATGTCTGCTGAACCATCGGTCACTTGACGCCAAACAAAAGTCCGCCTTGGGCTGATTGCTGCCAACTCCGCCTTTTCCGCAAACGGATTTCGCAATCTGTGCTACACTTCAGCAGAGGTAGATCAAGCAGGAGATGTGTCAGTGTTGTCGCATTCACGTCGTCTCGCCATTGCAGCAACGATCCTGATCCCGATGGCGGGTTTTCTTTCCACGCAATTGTCCGCGCAGACGTCGGAAATTCCGAACTGGCTGCGCAAACATGTGGGCACCGGCGAGGGGCAGATCGCCCCCGTGGTTCTGACCCGAGCACGGGCGCTGTATTACGAAAAGCGACGGCAGGGAGCAGTGAGCAACCCCTGCTATCTGGCCAAGGATGCCACCCGCCCCAGCACGGTCAATGGGCGGCCTGGGCAGCGGTTCTATGTGATCTGCGAAGGCAATCGGACGTTCCGTTCGGTATCCTCGGGCTATGGCAACGGGCGCAAGCTTCAAAAGGCGAATTTCTCCAACGGGCGGCAATGCGCCAGAAACTTCAGCAACGCCGAAGGCTCCAAGCTGACGATGGGCGGGAACTATGTGACGGCGGAATCTCGGACCTCGTTCAAGGGCTACTACACACAGTCCGGCCAGCGGAAACCCTTCTATCGCACATTCCTGCTGTTTGATGGTGAGGGCGAGACGTCGAACGCCCGCGAACGTGCGATCGGCGGGCATCCGGCGGTGTTTCTGAAATGGCAGTGCCGATACAAAAACCCGCAAAGTCCGCATGCAGACAAGGACGGCTATGTCCCCTATGGCCGGTTGGTGAATTACACAGGAGGGCGCAGCAACGGGTGTACGACCTGGTCGCCTGCGGAATCGCGCGACATCCTGGCGCTGACCGAGGACAATCCGACCACGCTGTATATTTATCCCGAAGGCAAGGACATCAATGCCGTGGCCAAAGCGGTACAGAGAGGCAAGTCAGTGGTCGGTGCCGGGCTCTACTGGAACGCGGCCTGCCTGAAAGCCATCGGCATGCCGAAGTTCTGGCCGAAACGCACTCTGCAACCCGTCATCAACCAATGGCGCCAATCGCTGCCGAAGCGGCCCCCGCTGGAGTTGCCGATCTGCAAGTAATTGGACCGTCGGTGACAGGTAAAGGGAAGGCTCCCGCCCGTCGATCAGGCATCAAAGATGCCCTCCTCCCGTTGGGCCTAGCGCCGCGCTGACGCGCGGCGGTTGCACCTTGAGGAGCCCTCACAGCCTGAAATGGTACGTGGTCACTCTTGGTGTGAGAAGCGCCACAAGCGCCCGCGCCGGGCATCGCCCGGCGCCACGCCCAAGGCCGGTCGCTAAGCTGACGAAGTCAGGTTGGCGCGGGCGCGGGAGCCACCCGAGATACGCAGCCTTACCCTGCTACGCTGTCCAGGGCCTGTTTGACATCTGCCAGCAGGTCGTCCGCATCCTCGAGACCAACCGAAAAGCGGATCAGACCGGCAGTGATGCCCAGCTCATCGCGCTGTTCTTCGCTCAGGCGTTGATGCGTCGTGGTCGCCGGGTGGGTCACGATGGACTTTGCGTCGCCCAGATTGTTCGAGATCACCGGGATGGTCAGCGCATTGAGAAAGGCAAAGGCCGCCTCTTTGCCGCCCTTGATGTCCAGCGACAGAACCGTGCCGCCCTTGCCGCCCAACTGGCGCTGCACCAGAGCGTTTTGCGCATGAGTCGCCAGGCCGGGATAGAGGGTGCGCTCCAGCACCGCATGCCCTTCGAGCGCCTCGGCGATCTTCTGCGCAGTCGCCGCCTGGGCATTCACGCGCAACGCCATGGTTTCGATCCCCTTGAGCATGATCCAGGCGTTGAACGGGCTGAGCGCCCCGCCGGTGTGCTTGAGATAGGGCTCGACCGTGCCGCGGATGAATTCCTTGGTGCCGATGATCACCCCGCCCAGCGCGCGGCCCTGGCCGTCGATGTGCTTGGTCGCCGAATAGACCACCACATCGGCCCCCTGCTCGATCGCACATGAAAACACCGGGGTCGAAAAGACGTTGTCGACAATCACGGTTGCCCCGACCGCATGGGCCAGTTTCGCCACGGCCTCGATATCGATCACTTCAAGCGTGGGGTTCGACATGGATTCGAAGAACACCGCTTTGGTGTCTGGGCGGATCGCCGCCTCCCATTCTGCAAGGTTGGTGCCGTCGACAAATGTCACCTCAACCCCATAGCGGGTCAGGATGTTTTCCAGGATGTACAGGCAGGACCCAAAGAGCGCCTTGGCCGAAACCACGTGATCACCCGCCTTGAGCATCGAGGTCAGCGCACCGTTGACCGCCGCCATGCCCGAGGCGGTTGCAAAAGCGTCTTCGCCGCCTTCCAGCGCCGCAATGCGTTGTTCGAACATGGACACGGTGGGGTTGCCGTAGCGGGCATAGATGAACTCATCCTCGCCGCATTCGATAAACCGTGCCTCGGCGGCCTCGGCGTTTTCGTACACAAACCCCTGGGTCAGAAAAATCGCTTCGCTGACCTCGTTGTACTGGCTGCGGCGCGTGCCGCCGTGAACGGCCTGGGTGCGTTTGTTCCAGTTGTCGCTCATGTCTTCGTTCCTTTCCATGCTTCCCGGCGGAAAGCCCAAAATAAAAAAACCCCTACGCGGTCAAGCGAAAGGGGGCTTTCATCCTGACCTTTTAGCGGTGTTGTTTAGCGTGGCCCGCAATCCGGTATCAAATCACCACGTGGTAAGGCTGGTCGCTTAGGTAGATCATTGACTCAAATGGGAATTCCCATTCTCACAGCCAATCATTCCCCTCACGCATCCGACCTAAGTTAGTCTCGCGTTTCCCAACGTTTTTCTCGGACAGTGTGCCCTTTGGACTGCGGCTGATTTGGCAGCGTTCCATCGGACGTACAATCTCGCGAACACGTTCAGGAGGTCGCAGTGCGTATAAGGCTCAGATCATTGCAAAACGCAAGGGGGAAGTGTTGGTCCAATCCAGACATTTTATAGGCCACCCCAGCGACCCGGTTTGTAGCATGGGCCCCAAAACGCAGAAGAGAGGCCCTTGAGCCTCGAGCTTGATCAAGTTCCGAAGCACGCCGCGGCAACGAAGGCTCTAACACTTGGATAACAGTTTAGTGGCCCGAGCACCCCCACACGAACTGGGGGTGATCACGCGCTTGCCCCCCCGGGGCCTTGGAGCCGATCTTTGTTCGCGGCCCCTTGGTGCGCCGCTTACACGATCGAGAACTCCCAGATATTCGATGTTGTGTCGTCGAACACAAAGTACTGAACGTTTATCAGGCTGTCCGTGCCATCCAGACCATCCACCGTCACTTCGGTCGAAGAGGTTCTGGTGATTGTGTAATCCGAACGGTTGCCAGAGAAGATCGCAAAATCCGATCCTGCGCCCCCGTTGATCGTGTCATTACCAGCACCGCCCTTCATCCGGTCGTTGCCACCATACCCAAAGATGAAGTCATCCCCGGCGAGGCCATTCAACTGGTTGACCAAGTTGTTTCCGGTAAGGCTGTCATCGTGATTGGAGCCGATGAAATTCTCGATCGAGAAATACAGATCGCGCGCGGCATCGCCTCGGGTGCCGTATCCGGCCTGCTCTCCGTCAATCACTGGGCCGTTCCGGATCGAGGCAGTTACACCCGACGTCGATTGGAAATAAGACACGGTGTCGATGCCAGCCCCCCCGAAGTAACGCTCGCGTCCACCGGCAGAACCGACAAAGAAGTCATAACCGCCCAAACCCCGGAAATCATTTTCGTTTCCGTCGCCGAAGAAAATGTCCTGGTAAGACGACCCGGTAACACGCTCAATGCTGATAAAGGTCTGCCCCGCGGCGAGGTTCGTGTTGTTCGAGGGATCGCTCATATCCACACGGACGCCATTGAAATCAATTGAGCTGATATTGAAAATGTCCGTGGTCACGGGTGTTGCGTTGCCGCCCCATCCAATGAAGCTGACCATGTCCTTGCCGTTGCCGCCTTCTAGGGTGTCATTGCCTTCGGTGGCCAGGAACCAGTCATAGTCGCCCTGCCCCCGCAGATGGTTGTCGTTTGCGTCCCCCTTCATGACGTCGGCAAATATCGTGCCTGTCGCCCTTTCGATGTTGGTCAACGTATTGACGTCACCATTGAACAGGCTGGCACGACCGGCACTCAGATCAAGATCAAGCATGAAGTCCATGTTGGTTCTGCCCGGCACCTCTGGCTGGCCCAGGAAATCGACCATGTCGTTGCCATCGCCGCCGTCAACCGTGTCATTGCCTTCGCCGGGTCTGATCCAGTCATTTCCGCCCAAGCCGTTGAACTGTTCGGCAGCTGCAGTGCCTTCGAGCAGATTAGAGTCACTGGTGCCGTCGAAGGTCGGGATGATCAAAGCCATGACCTCTGCATAGGTCAGCACTTGGCCCCTAAAGTCAAAATTCTCGACATCGTTGAAAACGACATCGACACCCTCGGCGGATGTAAGGGTCAGAGAACTCGAGTCTCCAGCCACCGAAACACTGGAGGCCGATACCATAAAGACTGCTGTGTCGGTGCCACTTTGACCTATCAGCGTGTCGTCGCCGCCGCCCCCTTCAAGCCGATCATCCCCATCACCACCATCGAGATTGTCGTTCCCTGCACCGCCCGACAACGAATCGAGGTCCGCTCCTCCGAACAGGCTGTCATTCCCGTCATTGCCAAAAAGCGTGTCATTGCCGTCCTCGCCAAAGAGCGTGTCATCATCACCTTGTCCGTACAATTCATCATTGCCCGAACCGGCCCTCATACTGTCGTTGCCCAATTCGCCGTACAGAAAGTCATTGCCGGCTGCTCCCAGCATCGTATCGTTGCCTCTGCCGCCATTGATACTTTCGGTAAATGCTTCGGTCGTGGGGTTTGACGAGACACGCAGGTCATCGTCACCGTCGCCCCCCCAGAGCACATCAGCACCTTCCCCACCGGAGATAGTATCGTCACCATCGTCACCGAAGATAGTGTTGTTACCGCTGTTGCCAAAGATCTCATTGTCGCCAGTGTTGCCCCTGACATCCAGGTTGGCAGTCCCCGCCAGTTCAAGCCCTTCGATCGCAAAAAACTGCACATCCTTCATGTTGATGTCGAAGCTGGCGACCACCCGGTCATTGTCACCTTGGCTGCCACCTTCCTGAATGACATCTCCGGCCTCGTTGAGGACATACACGTCATTGCCGGCCCCACCGATCAGCGTATCCGCACCAAGGCCCCCATCAAGGCGATCGTCGCCGTCCCCGCCTTCGAGCCTGTCGTTTGCTTCACCCGCTACAATCGTATCATTGCCACCCAAGCCACGCAGTGTCTTGGCAACGTTTGTGTTTGTGGAGCGATCTCCGAAGATAAAGTTGTCCAGGTCGTTCCCGGTCGCCGTGTGGCTGCTGAATCCGTTTAGAACAATCTGTTCAAGATTCTGTCCCAGCGTGTAAGTCTCGCTGAGTTGCGAGACGGTGTCCGTGCCTTCACCGGCCTGCTCAACGATAACATCCGCCGCATTGTCGACGGTGTAATCGTCATCGCCGAGCCCGCCTATCATCCGGTCAACTCCGGAACCGCCATCCAGGAAGTCGTTACCGGCTTCACCAAACAGCGTGTCATCGCCACTGTCGCCGAACAGAACGTCCCTGTCGTTACCGCCGCGCAGGATATCGTTTCCTTCACCACCATCCAGCGTGTCCACGCCGCCATCACCAAGCAGCGAGTCTTCGCCATCGGCACCCAGCAAGCTGTCGTTTCCTTCGCCGCCGGCGATCGTGTCATTGCCATCGCGCCCAGGCAGGGTATCGTTGCCCGGCGTCCCCACGATCAAGTTGCCCGTTTCATCTGCTGACGACACGAACTGCCCCCGGATCTCACCTCCGGGATTTGTCGTGGTGTGAATGTTGAAATACAGGGGCATGTCGGTGCCGGGCATCGTGGAGCCCAGCGCCGTCGCAAAGGGATCAATCCCTTCGCTGCTGTCCCAGATACCGGACATTGTCCAGGATCCATCCTGGTTCAACGTGGCCGTCAGATCGTTGTCGCTCAGGAAATTGAACGCTACGCCGCCGTTTGTGCCACGCGCACCGGTGTGGATATGGGCGGCGGTCACATCATCCGCAGTGTCCGCAGTCTCGCGATTGTTGAACCCCGGCAGCCTGGAGCCAAAATCCAGGCCCGAGACCGTCAAACTGTAGGTCAGATTCCCCGAGGTGGGGTCAAAAATCCCGTATCCTGTACCCGTTGCCGAACTTCCTGTCCCAGCTCCACCATTGGCCTGCGCGCCATTCAGCGCAAACTGATAGACCCGTTCCACTGGCGGCGGCACCATCGCCATGACTTGCGCATAGCTGAGTGTCTGATCAGCGAACTCTACATTTTCGATGTCATCCATGACGGTGTCCACGCCACGGCCAGACGTTATTATCAAAGCGTCTGTCCCCATTGCCACGGAAACATCGGAACTGTTGACGACAAACCTTGCGGTATCTGTGCCATCGCCGCCAATCAGAATATCGTTCCCCAAACCACCGGTCAGAGAATCATTACCCTCTCCGCCGTCAAGCGTGTCGTCACCATTTGCTCCCGCCAGAGTGTCGTTTCCACCCAAACCCTCCAGCCGGTTTGCTCCATAGGTCCCTCCCACATAGTTGTCGGCGGCGTTTCCCGTTCCGTCGATGTCTTTGACATCAGTTACTTCAAAGGTATCGCCCACAAGAACCAGAGATTCGACGTGGTCGCCCAGGGTGTAAGTGATCGATGACCAGACCTGATCAAACGCGCCTTCACCGGCGTTTTCGACGACGGTGTCACCGGCAGAGTCCACGAAGTAATTGTCGTTGTCGGCCCCTCCGGCCATGGTGTCATCACCGGCGCCCCCGTCCAGAGTGTCCCTGTCTGCTCCGCCCGTCAGAGAGTCGTTGCCATCGCCGCCCGAAAGCGAGTCTTCTCCGGCGTCGCCACTGATCGTGTCATTGCCCCCAAGACCAAACAGCGTGTCATCACCCATGGTACCATTGACGGTATTGGCGTTTTCATCCGACATCCCCAGGATTTGCCCGCGGATCTCTCCGCCCCCGTTGCCCGTCGTGTGGAAATTGAAATACAAGCCGGTGTCACTGCCTGGGGTCGAATTGCCAAAGATCGTGGAATATGTCGGGTTGATCGACGGCGTATCCGTGGTGTCCCAGATGCCGCTGATCGTTCGCGAGCCATCTGCATTGTGTGTCTGAGTAAGGTCGCCATCGTTGAGGAAGGCAAACGCCACACCGCCACTGACGCCTGTCACCCCCTGATGAATATGAGCGGTCGTCACGTCGTCGCTGGTATTTGCTGTTTCCGCCACGCCGCTGTCAAAGAGGTTTCCAAAATCCAGCTGACTGATGCGGACAGTGTAAGAAAACGTATCATTTACGGTGTCGTAGATCCCGAACCCGATACCGTTGGCGGTTGTTGTAACCGGCGTGGTAACCTGGGATCCGTCAAGTGAGATTTGAAATGCAATGGACATTGGCAGCTCCAGCTATGTCGCGCATTTTGCTGCAAAAAATCCCCCTACCTTTCAGAATATTGCCGTGGCAAGGGATACACACAGAAAAAATGACGCAGGAAAATATTCAAAAATTGTGCATCACACCTATTACATAAAACCGGATTCACAAAACAAAACTTGCCAGCGGCACGTCTGGCTGGGTCCGGGTTCCATTGTGCAGAGCCCAAGGAAAACAAAAACGCACAACTAAGACACGAGTATCGGGTGCTGATGGGCCTCGCACCCGCTATGACCTGCACATCTGGTCGGTGCCGCGGCCAGCCCGGAATCGAGGATCAGCAAGTTCGCTGAAATCGCCCGCGTCCAGCTCCTGACCGCATCAACTCTGCAACAGTCGCGCGCCATTGTTCCTGGCAACACCGACCGTCACGGAGCTGTAACCGAGGCTTCACTCAACCGTCATAGCGTCATGCCAAGGAGCCCGTACACATCTGGATTGGGGCAGCTGGATGACGATACTTCGGATCAACGCGCAAGGAACGCAACCGACGTTACATGACAGTCCGCAGTCGGTTGACAGTGTGATCCGGCAAACGCGCGACTTACCCGGGCCGGTTGTCATCATGACCCATGGCTATTCCTATCGCACCCATGATCCCGTCGACTGCCCTCATGACCTGGTGCTTTCAATGGCCCCCAAGGCGCAACTCAAAAGGGTCAAGAGTTGGCCGCGCGCGCTTGGCCTTGACCGTCCGGACCGCCTGTCCGTTGCATTCGGATGGGACGCGCATGGCACCCTTTGGTCGGCTCGGCGGCGCGCTTTGCAGGCGGGCCAGGCGCTGGCCCAAGTCATTTGCCGCCTGAAACAAACGAACCCCAACCGTCCCGTTCATTTCATCGGCCACTCTCTTGGGATTGAAGTGGCGCTGGAAGCCTTGCATCACCTGGAACCGGGGCAGCTTGCGCGGATCATTTCCCTGACCGGCGCCGCCTATCGGGCGCGTGCCCTTGATGCGTTGTCCACTCGAGCCGGCACCTCGGCGGAATTCATCAACGTGACCGCACGAGAAAACGATCTGTTTGATTTCCTGTTTGAGCGGATCATCGCACCCTCCGCCCCTCGCGATTGCGCCATCGGCCGCGGCATTGCGGCATCAAACGCGGTAACGCTTCAATTGGATTGCGGCCGCAGCCTGAACGCGCTGGCCTCTCTCGGTGTGTCGATCGAGGCCCCGGACAGACGCATCTGCCATTGGTCCAGCTATATGCGACCCGGTGTGTTCAACCTTTATGATCGTCTGCTGTGCGCGGACCGGTCACTGTCGCTGGCCGCCTTGCAGGAGGCCCTGCCGGAGCAGCCGGCGGCGCGTTGGTCACGTTTGTTTGCACTGCCCCGGTATGACTTTCCCTTGCCGTTTGCGCAGAATACCCCATGATCCGCCTCTGAACACTGCGCCACGGGGGCGAGACAGAGGGGGACAGGCATGCCGAAACCAATCGACCTTTTTTACTGGCCGACACCCAACGGGTGGAAGGTGTCCATCGCGCTGGAAGAGATGGAGCTGCCCTATAACCTCCACCTGATCAACATCGGCAAGGGCGACCAGTTCGATCCTGAGTTTCTGAAGATCGCCCCCAACAACCGGATGCCCGCCATCACTGACCCTGACGGGCCGGACGGCGCGCCGGTCTCGCTTTTTGAAAGCGGGGCGATCCTGATGTACCTCGCGCGCAAGACCGGGCGGTTTTATGGCGAAACCGAGCGAGATCGTTTGACGGTCGAACAATGGCTCATGTGGCAGATGGGTGGCGTTGGCCCGATGGCGGGGCAAGCCCATCACTTTCTGAAATATGCGCCCAACATGGACCCACCGCAGGATCTACCCTATCCCAAGGATCGCTATCGCGCCGAGGTTGCGCGTCTCTATGGCGTTTTGGACCGGCGTCTGGCGGACAATGAATTCGTGGCCGGCGACTTCTACTCGATCGCGGATATGGCAATCTGGCCCTGGGCTTGCCTGTGGGAGGGGCAGCAGCAGACACTGGACGACAAGCCGCATTTCGCCCGCTGGCTGGAGCAGGTCGGCAGCCGTCCCGGTGTTCAGGCGGGTCAGTCGCTCAAGATCGAGCTGCGCGGCGATCACCGCAGCAAACAGGCGCAGGACACGCTGTTCAAACGGAAATAGGGCTGCGCAGCGACTCTGTGTGCTCAGATGTCTTCTTGTTGGACCTTATCCGGTTCAAGATCTGCTTCGACGCCGTCAAGCTGAACGGCGACCAGCCCCATCTTGCGGGCAGCGGCGAGGCTCAGGATGCCTGAATCCAAGCCTTCGGGCTTTTGGTACCGGCGTACGGCGGCCCGGGTGCGCGCGTCCATCTCTCCATTGATCGGCCCGCGATACAGATAGCGTGCGGCCAGTGCACGCTGAACCGACGAAACAAACTCGGGCGTCATCTCATGCGCGCAGGGCGTCTGGAACCAGGTTTCCTGTCGCGGGCGGACGATCTGCTGCTGGGTTTCGGTCTTGAAGATGGCAGGTTGTTGCACGGTGCCATCAGCCAGCACTTCGGCCGGTTGCAGCATCACCTGGTTGGTGACGGTTTCGATGATGGCGGGCGTCACGTCCTTGCCCCAGCAGGTGTTGGGAGCGGCGCCCGGAGGGGCCTCGGCGTTGAAGCGCGTGACCTCAGGCTCGTTCAAGGCCCCCAGGTCGGGCACGGCCGAAGCGCAGGCCGCAAGGCCGGTCAGCGCAAACGCGCTCAGGGTGATACGAAACTGGGTCATGCTCGGGCCTCTGTGGGCGTTTGGCGTGATCTTATCGCAAAATCACACCTCGCGCAAAGGGAGTCATCAGGGCCCGTCTTGCGGGGCCAGCAACTGATCCAGCATGGGCGAGATATCCTCGATCTCTTCGGCAATCACATGGGTCACGGAATGGGCCCGCTGCATCCGGCCCGTGACCCGCAAGAGCCGCCCGGCAATGACCGCGCGGCGGAAACGTTCGTAGATCTTGCGCCAGACCACGATGTTGACCACACCGGTCTCATCCTCGAGCGTGAGAAAGATCACACCCTTGGCGGTCCCGGGCCTTTGCCGCAGGATCACCAGCCCCGCCACCGTGATCCGCGCGCCCTCTGGCGGCTCCTCCAGCCGGGCGGCCACCAGACAGGCCGGCGGGCGCGGCCAGCCGCCTGCAGCAGTGGTTTGGTGAATCGGTGTTACGAACATCACGTCCCTGCCCTGTTTTCAGGTCACAATTACAAGAACAAAGATAGAACATACGCTACGAAAGTCCAGACGCGTCCCCCGGGGTCGCAAATGACACTGGCATCGCCCATGTCCCTTGTCTAAGGAGTTTGCGGAACATCGCAAAGGAAGACGTGAGCAATGGCAAAGATCACTTACATCGAGCACGGTGGCAAAGAGCATACCGTCAATGTCGCCAACGGCCTGACCGTGATGGAAGGCGCACGGGACAACAACATTCCCGGCATCGAGGCAGACTGTGGCGGCGCCTGCGCCTGCTCGACCTGCCACGTCTATGTGCACCCCGACTGGGTTGAGAAGCTGCCTGCCAAGGACGACATGGAAGAGGACATGCTGGACTTTGCATTCGAGCCCGACGCCGAGCGCTCGCGCCTGACCTGCCAGGTCAAGGTGACCGACGCGCTGGACGGTCTGATCGTGCAAATGCCCGAGAAACAGATCTGATGTTGCGGGGGGCGCCGCGCCACCCGTCGCGCCCCTGGCCCGCGCCCATTCGCGGCGCGGTGATGGCTTTGTGTCTGTGGCCAATGGCGCAAGCGGCCACGTCACAAACCACACAACCAGCAGTGACTGCCGCCTATGACGAGCCAACCCGGCGCTATCCTCATGGTGTTTTGGGCGACGACGTGGAATACGGCGCATTGGTGATCCGGTCAGGCAGTCAGACAGTGACAGTCCGGCTCTCCCAAGATCGCGTGTTCGAGGACCTTGCGCCCCGGCTAGCCGATCTGGACGGCGACGAGGTGCCCGAAATCGTCACCATCGAAAGCCAAGCGCAAACCGGTGCGCAACTGGCTGTTTATGATCTGACCGGCCAAAAGATCGCCTCCACCCCCCATATCGGTACCCGCAACCGCTGGCTGGCACCCGTGGGGATCGGTGATCTGGACGGCGATGGCCATGTCGAAATCGCCTATGTCGACCGCCCCCATCTGGCCAAGACCCTGCGCATCTGGCGCTTCAAGGACGGCGCGCTGACCGAGATTGCAACTCTCCCTGGCCTGACAAATCATCGGATTGGCGAGGACTTCATCTCGGGCGGTCTGCGCGCGTGTGGGGACACACCCGAGCTGATCCTCGCCTCGGGCGATTGGCGGCGTATCATCTCGGTTCGTTATGACGGGCAGGACTGGCAACAAGACGACGTTGGGCCTTTCACCGGGCGCCAAAGCCTCGAGGCCGCGCGCAGCTGTTGATCCAGGGTGCAGCCGCGCCGCGCGTCAGCGCGGCGCCCGGCCCAACCAGAGGCGCCGCCGTCAGGCGTCAACGATGGGCGGGAGCATCTCGCCCCTCCAGCCGCGCCCAAGGTTCGCGACCTTTCCCCTGCCGAGATCGCCCGCTCCCCAATTCGGCTCCCACCGCATCACTGTCGCCAGGCGGCGCTGAATGAAACCTAGATCTTTCAACAACCCCAAACGTGACGCAGAAACAGCTCTGTTACACATCAAAGATCGCTGAACAGAGCAGACTAATCGTCAAAAAACTAATGGGTTACATGCACTTCCAGGTCTCGGACGTTTTGCGGTACAACTTCCCCACCATAGGAAAAGCACTCAAGAGTAACTTCGTCTTTCTCAACGAACTTGACAAACCCAGTCAGCAAATCCCCGACGGCTCCCGAGATGATTGGATGGTTGAGAACGCGTCTCTCCAGGACCAAACTGTTGTGCCGCACAGTAAGCAGATACCCGCTTCCGCTGAAGTTCAGAGATGTCAATTCTCCTTCCTCGCTCAATTGCGTGATCTGGCGTGCTGAAAGCACCCCTTCACCAAGACGCCTGAGAACATCAATCTCAAAGTCCTTGAAAATACTCATCTAGTACGGTCTCCAAAGCGGATGTTCATTGATAGGCAGACCGATATCTAAATACCCATCTGGGCTCATTCCTGACGCTTCATGATGGATCAAACACCATTGCACATTAGACGCGCCTGAGCTTCCCAATATCAAAAAAGGCCCCTCACGGGGCCTTCTTCAATCAGTGTTCACAGCCAAACCAGGCTCACAGCGCGCGCCAGCCGATATCGCGGCGGTAGAAGCCGCCGGGCCAGTCGATGGCCTCGACCATTTCATAGGCCCGGTCGCGTGCCTCTCGCAGTGAGGCGCCGCGCGCTGTCACGTTCAGGACGCGGCCGCCGGTCGCCAGAACCGCGCCACCTTCGACTTTGGTGCCCGCATGGAAAACCATGTTGTGACTGTCCTCGGGCAATGCATCCAGCCCCTTGATCTCGGTGCCCTTCTCATAGGACCCAGGATAGCCTTTGGCCGCCATCACCACCGTGATCGCGTGATCGTCACCCCAATTCACCTGCGCTTCGGCCAAGCGCCCTTGCGCTGCGGCGTGCATCAGATCCATTGCCTGCGCGCCCAGACGCATCATCAGCACCTGACACTCTGGATCGCCAAAGCGCACATTAAATTCCACGAGGCGCGGCTGGCCGTCCTTGATCATCAGACCGGCATAGAGCACGCCCTGAAACGGCATGCCGCGCTTGGCCATCTCGGCCATGGTCGGGCGCACGATCTGATCCATCGCAATCGCTTCGATCTCGGCGCTCAGCACCGGGGCCGGAGAATAGGCACCCATCCCGCCGGTGTTCAGCCCGGTGTCGCCCTCACCCACACGCTTGTGGTCTTGGGCTGTGCCGATGGACAGGATGTCTTCGCCATCGCAGAGCACAAAAAGGGACGCTTCTTCGCCTTCCATGAACTCTTCGATCACCACCTCGGCGCCCGCTCCGCCAAAGGCACCGCCGAACATGTCGTCGATGGCATCAAGTGCGGTCTGCTCGTCCATTGCCACGATCACGCCCTTGCCTGCGGCCAGACCGTCGGCCTTGACCACAATGGGTGCACCCTGTTCGCGGATATAGGCTTTGGCCGCATCGGCATCTGTGAAATGCCCGTAGCCCGCCGTCGGCGCATTGGCCGCATCGCAGATTTCCTTGGTGAAGCTCTTGGATGCCTCAAGCTGGGCTGCGGCCGCCGAAGGGCCAAAGACCAGAATACCCGCCTCGCGCAGGCGATCCGCAACACCGGCTGCCAGCGGCGCCTCGGGACCCACGATGACAAAATCAATCGCGTTCTCTTCGGCAAAGCTGACCACCACGCCGCCGCTTTCGATGTCGATGGCCGCGCAATCGGCGATCTGCGCGATACCTGCGTTGCCCGGCGCCACGATCAGCTTGTCGCATTTGGGGTTCTGCAGCACAGCCCAGGCCAGGGCATGCTCACGCCCACCACTGCCGAGAATGAGGATGTTCATGAGGGGTCTCCAACGCAAGAATGTCCCGCGCGGTCTAGCCCCCCAAGGCCCGCCCCGCAAGAGGAGCGCGGCCATTCACCACGCCCATCCCTCAGATGTTCTGAAAATCCCCGTGTCGTCCCGCGCCCGAGCTGAACCGCCCAGCACCCGCCGTGCCTTCTTGCTCGATGGCATCCTGGCCATGCTCCCATTCATATTCCAGGGCTTGGCGCACCGGCATGCCCCGCGTCGCGATGATGGCCGCCCGATCAGCGCGCACCGCCATCTGCGGAAACCGGGCGATCTCGCGCGCCATGGCCTCGGCCGCGGCTCTTGCCTCGCCCTCGGGCACCACCTTTTCGGCCAAACCGATCTGATAGCATTCCTCGGCAGGGACCTTGCGCCCGGTCATGGCGATCTCAAGCGCCTTGCCTTGCCCCACCAGACGCGGCAGGCGGACGGTGCCACCATCCATCAGTGTGATGCCCCATCGACGACAAAAGACACCCAGATAGGCGGTGTCGGCCATCACCCGGATGTCACACCACATGGCCAGTTCCATCCCGCCCGCAACCGCTGGCCCCTCGACCGCCGCAATGACTGGTTTGGTCAATTCCAACCGCGTCGGTCCCAAAGCCCCACGCCGCGGCGCGCCTCCGTCTTCGGGAAACGCCAGCTCTTTCATATCGGCTGCCCATTTTTCCGGATCCGCCAAAGAGGCCGCGTGTTTCAAATCCCAGCCCGCGCAAAAGGCCCCGCCCGCACCCCAGAGCACGGCGACCCGTGCCTCGGGATCGCTTTCAAACTCCAGAAAGGCATCGTGCAGCTCTTGCGCCGATACCGGGTCCATCCCGTTGCGCGCCTCTGGCCGATCATGGATCACCGTCCAGATGTGCCCGTCCTTTTCAATGCGTACCACCACGTCAGCATCCTCCCAATCAAATTTCATAACGACGTTATCATTGATAACATCGTTACGATCTGTCAATCAGGATCCCAGCCGCGCCAAAAGTGCCGTTACGTTCGTAGCCAAAATCGCCTCGGCCGAGGTGCCAACAGATTGCGCGCGCCGAGTGTGAGCCAGCGTCAGCACTCCGATCAATCCACCAAAGACCGCGTTGCGCTCTTCCTCAACCTCTTGGGCGGACAGATGCGGGGCGGCGTCGGCAATCGCCCGGCCTATGATGTCGAGCGTTTCCAAAAGTGCAGCGTTCAGCTGCTGGTCGCGCGCGCGTCCCAGGCTGCTGCGCGCGATCCCACCGAAGCTGTGCATGCCCAACTGCACCTCAAACAGGCGGTCGGCATAATAGCTGTAGAATGCCTCGACCGAAGCTGCGACGCGCTCCATCGGGCCATCGGCCTTGGCCACTTGCGCTGCCACATGCTGCTTCAGGCGCTCCAGCGATTCCGCCAGAAGCGCGCCATACAGGTCATCCTTGCCCTCAAACATGGAATAGATCGCACCCGTGGTGACGCCCGCCGCCTTGGCAATCGCCCGCATTGACGCCTTGTCGGGGCCATGCGCCTCGAACTCGGCCATGGCGGCATCCAGGATCACGCGCCGTTTGAGCTCGGCAAAGGCCTTTGGTTTTTCGGTCTTCATGACTTCGACCTATACCTGCCCCGCCCAAGTCAGGTAAAGACGCGCCGCTCTGGCTTGGCCTTGGTCGCGCGACGGATTAAGCTGCGCGAAACAGGCACAACAGGGCGCAGGAATGGACCTTCTCGACGATCCCACACCGGGCCAAAACATGCCCGAATACAGCGTTTCCGAGCTCTCGGGTGAGGTGAAGCGCACGCTCGAGGGCACATTCGGGCGGATTCGCGTGCGTGGCGAAGTCGGGCGCGTGTTCAAGGCGCGCTCGGGTCACCTGTATTACGACGTCAAAGACGATCGCAGCGTGCTGGCCTGCACCACTTGGAAGGGTCAGATCAGTGGCCTGTCGGTGGTGCCCGAAGAAGGGCTCGAGGTTGTGGTGACCGGGCGGCTGACGGCCTTTGGTGCGCAATCGAAATACAACATGAACGTGGACGAGGTCGCGGTGGCCGGCCAAGGCGCGCTGATGGCGCTTTTGGAAAAGCGCAAGAAGCAGCTGGAGGCCGAGGGGCTCTTTGCGCCTGAGCGCAAGAAGCCGCTGCCCTATCTACCGCAGATCATCGGCGTTGTGACCTCGCCCTCCGGCGCGGTGATCCGGGACATCCTACACCGGCTCCGCGACCGGTTTCCACGCAAGGTGCTGATCTGGCCTGTCGCCGTACAAGGTGCCAATTGCGCGCCCGAAGTGGCCCGCGCCATCGATGGGTTCAACCAGCTGACCCCTGGCGGTGCCCTGCCCCGACCCGATCTTTTGATCGTGGCCCGTGGCGGTGGCTCGGTCGAGGATCTGTGGGGTTTCAACGAAGAGGTGGTTGCGCGCGCTGCTGCCGCCAGCGACATTCCCCTGATTTCGGCCGTGGGGCACGAAACAGATACCACGCTCATCGATTTTGTCTCGGACCGGCGGGCCCCCACACCAACGGCAGCCGCCGAACTTGCCGTGCCGGTGCGCCTCGAACTTGCCGCCTGGATCGAAGAGCAAGGCGCCCGCCTGTCGCGCGCCACCACGGACAGCGTGCAGCGTCGGTCGCAACGCCTGCGCGATCTGTCCCGCGCCCTGCCTCGCGCAGAGACCCTGTTGGACACGCCACGGCAACGGCTGGATCAGGCCGCTGAACGCCTACCCAACGCGCTGATCCGGGGGGTGCAGAACCGGCGGGTCAAACTGCTGGACGCCTCGGCGCACCTGCGCCCGTCGACATTGCGCGCGCTGGTCGAAGGACGCCGGGACCGCTGTCGCAACCTGTCGTCACGCTTGTCGTTACGCCCCATTCAGCGTGAGCTGACGGCACAGAAGGATCAACTGGTCCGTCTGACCGAGCGTATGAATACGGCCCAAACCGCGCGCCTGGACCGGTTGCGGCAACAGATCGAGGCCACAGACCGGCTGCGCGAGACACTCAGCTACAAGGCAACGCTCAAACGCGGCTATGCCGTGGTGCGCGGAGATGGAAAGGTGGTCACAACCAAGGCGCAGGCAGAACGGCACGGCGCGTTGGAAATCGAGTTTACAGATGGGGTGTTGAATACCGGTGCATCCGTAACGACCGAGGCCAAACCAACGCCAAAACCCGCACCAAAACCCGCGCCGAAAAAGGCAAAATCCACGCCACCCAGCCAAGGGTCCTTGTTCTGAGATGCTGACGATCTGGGGCCGCAAGACGTCGTCGAATGTACAGGCCCTGATGTGGTGCGTCGGAGAGCTGGAGCTGCCCTATGTCCGCCACGACGTGGGACACGTCCATGGTGGGCTGGACACGGATGCCTTTGGCGCGATGAACCCCAATCGCACGGTTCCGGTGCTGCAGGATGGGGACGCCGAACCGATCTGGGAAACCGGCGCCATTCTAAGGTACCTCGCGGCGACCTATGGCGACGATGGTTTTTGGCCGCAAGATCCGGCTAAGCGCGTGCAGGTCGACATGTGGGCCGAATGGGCCAAAATCAACATCGCGATGGAGTTCACCGTTCCGGTGTTCTGGCGCGTGGTCAGAACCGCACCGCGGGATCAGGACACCAACGCTGTTCAGGCAGCAGTTCGAGAACTGGAACACAAGCTTATGATTGCGGACCGACAGCTTGCGCATGCACCCTTTTTGGCAGGTCCCAAGCTTACACTGGCCGATATCCAGCTCGGTCACGTCCTCTATCGCTACTACGACATCGAGATTGAGCGCGCTGATTTCATACATCTGCACCGATATTACGACGACCTGTGCCAACGTCCGGCGTACCGGGAACACGTGATGGTGTCATACGATCCACTGCGCGTCAGTTGAACACCCGCGACGGGGGCGCTCCCGCCCGTCGTCGATGTCCCTGCGGGACACCTCCTCCCGTTGGGCCGGGCCGCGCTGCGCGCGGCGGTTGGCGTTTGTGGATGAACGACTGCCAGATGCGCAACCGCGCCGAGCGACAAGCGAGTCGCGCGGCCCAAGGCCGTTAGTGGTGCTGGCGAAGCCAGGACCGCTCGGGCGCGGGAGCACCCCGGGATATCTGTCATCAACAGTCCCATTTGAAACGCACTTGGTATTCGGGTTTTTCAAAAAACTGGGTGTTTGATCCAAAAGTGTCGTGGCCTGATCTCTTCATTGATGAATAGGAACGATGATGAAGCACATCCTTTGATCACGGGGCTAAGCCAGAAACCAAGTATCGACCCCAATTCCCTTGTCGAACGGCGCAATCGGCGGGCTGTCAAGGATCGGAAGATTGGACGCACACAAGACCAGCCGCTTCTCTTGGTCGCCAATCATGGCTCGGCCTTACATTCAAAGGCCAATCGCAATCATTTTTGGACCCAAAATCAGGGTTGATGGATGAGCCGCGCGGCCAGGGATGCGACAGGAAAGCGGCAAGACAACCAAAACCACTTTCGGAGCCACGCCACCGAAGGTTTGAGCGCCAAAAAACGTCGCGCGGCGTTCAAACTCGCTCCAGCCGTTTCACTATTGCGAATACTTCCGCCCAATTCGGCCCCCGGAGCCCGAACTTATGTTCCCGGAACCAAACCACCAGATGCCAGGACCGAACGCCTAGACCCCGACGTCCGGCCCGTAACAGATCATCTCTTCGCCAAGATCTTCTGCTTCATAGAGCTCGGTGCCCTCCGGATCGTCCTCGAACCGGGCGATCAGGCCGCGGGATGTCTGTTCAAAGCTCCAGCACTGTGGATCAAGGCGGTCCTCATAGATGAAACAGATCTGCCCGCCTTGTTCGTACCAGACGCCTTCCTTGCATTCCCCGTCCAGAAAGGACCAGACCACCCGCCGGTTCGCCATATAGCGTTCGACCCCATAGACCTCACCTCCGTTCCCGTAAAACAGGGTCTTGCCTTGGGTGTAGGCATCGAACTCTTCGGCCGTCATTAGGCCTTGTGCCGCAACCGGGGCCGCACACAGCGACAGGAGAATCATCAGGCGCATCAACATGGGCGCAAGTCTCGCAAATTGCGTCAGCTCTTGCCACGCCTCGCAGACCAATGGTCGACGCGCGGATCCATGATCCGCCGCCAAAGGGGCGGTATCAACGCCAGCACGGCCATCACCGGCATGGCATGAGGCCAGGTCGGCATGTCCTCTTGCAACTCGAGCGTCGCAAAAATGCGACCGGGGTGCATGTGGTGATCGGAATGGCGCGGCGCATTCAGCATCATCGCGCCCGAATACCACTGCGGCGCGTTCCAGGAATGCGCAGGCCCCGCAGGTTCCAGTCGACCGTCCGGCCGTTGAACCCGGCGCAGGCCATAATGCTGGATGTAGTCCGCAAGCAACAGCTGCGTCTGTGCGAATCCCGCCAAACCCACCCAGATCAGAACGCCCTTGATCCCCCACAACAGCGCTGCAACCGCCAGACAGACCAACGCACCTCCGACGTAGATCCGATAGGGATGTCCCCCCCGCCCCTGCCGAGCCTGGGATTCAGCCGCGTGCCCAGCCAGAAACGACCCGACCCAGGCCCTCGGCCAGAAGCGATAGAACCCCTGCCCTCGCCGCGCCGAGTTCGGATCGCGGTCCGTGGCCACATACACATGGTGGACCCGCCGGTGCGCGGACACGTGGTGACCAAACAAGAGCGACACATAGACCGCCACGCCCAACGCCCGCTCAAAGCGGCCCGTGCGGTGGATCAGCTCATGCGCGTTTGAATTGGACACCTGCCCCAGAAACAGCCCCGCGGCCGCAGCCAAGCCGATTTTGCCGCCCGGCGTCAACTCTGCAGAGGTCAAAGCCTGCACCGCCCCAATCAGCACCACAAAATGCGCGATCCCCAAGGCGACGCTTAACAGGCGGGCAGCACCCGCGCTGTTCCCTTGGCTTGGCAGCGGTCTGGATGTCAGGCGATCCATCAGGACCACAAATACCGTCATATGCAACAACGCCAGCAAGCTCCACCCGCTGCCCCACTGGGCGGCAAGCCCCAATGTCATAACAGGGGACAGGCTGGCAAAGGCAAACCAGAACATCAATCAGGGTCCATTTTGGCGCTGCGCGCGGTGCAGCGGTCTGGCGATAACTTGGCGTCAGCCATGCGGAATTGTCAAACGCCGGAGGTTGCACCCAACTGCAATTTCAGTGCCTTCTTGTCGAAACGTTTCACCACCCCGAGGCCCCATGACCCAAGTCCTGTTCTGGTTTGCCGCTGCAAACGCCTTTGCGTACCTGTTCCTGACGGCCCGACCGGCAAGCGCCCTCAGAACTGTCACCAAAACACTGTCCGTCGCGGCCCTTGCCGTGATCGCCGGGTTGGCTGGCCTTTGGGTTCTGTGCTTGGCACTTGCGCTTTGTGCGGCGGGTGATGCGCTTTTGTCTCGGGAAACCGAGCAGACGTTCATGGCCGGGATTGGGGCTTTTGCACTGGGGCATCTGGCCTACATCGCCGTTTTTCTGTCGCATCCGGCAAGCGATCCCGCTCTGATCAGTGCGCAGATCCTGCCGCTGGTCGTGTTGGTCGGCCTTGGCGTTGTGATGGCCATCCTGCTCCCGCCCCGAGCCGGTGAGTTGAAGGGGCCCGTGCTGGCCTATATCCCGATCATCCTGGGGATGGGCATTGCCGCGCTTGCCCTGCCGCAGAGCGGCGCGCTGATCTGGGTGTTTCCGGCGGCGATGTCCTTTGTCGCCTCTGACTTGATCCTGGCGACCGAGAAATTCCTGCTCCGCCCCGGTCACCCCTTGTTGCGGATCACGCCTTATGCGGTGTGGCCTCTTTACTGGGGCGCGCAGGCCGGGTTTGTCATTGCGTTCGTGTGACCCTTTGCAACCGGCTTGAATAGGCATTAGGTGGGGACAGCACTTTGCGGAGACCACGATGGCGTTTTTTTCCAAGCTCAAAGACCGGTTGTTCAAATCCTCGTCCAAACTCGAAAAGGGGCTGGATGCGATTGTCGAGGATGGCGGCGAAGAAGAGACGCTGACACCTGACCCTCAGCCCGCTCCGGAATCTGAGGCACCGGCGCCGCCCCCTACCGCAGCGACACCCGAACCCGAGATCACGCCTGCACACGCGCCGCAGCCCCCGGAACCGGAACCGGCCCCGGTTGAACCCGCAACACCGGTTGCCGCGCCTAACCCGGAACCCGTAGCCGCAGCGCAAGAATCCAAGGGCATCCTGGGTCGCCTGTTCAAACGTGATGAGGCCCGCACTGTCACCCGCCGGGTGCTGGACGATGACATGATCGAACAGCTCGAAGAGCTACTGATCGCCTCGGACATGGGCGTCGACACGGCGCTGCGCGTGACCTCGAACATGGCCGAAGGGCGCTTTGGCAAAAAGCTATCAACAGATGAGATCAAGCAGATGCTGGCTGATGAGGTCACCCGCGTGATGGAACCCGTGGCCAAACCGCTGCCACTCTATTCCAAGCGCCCGCAGGTGGTGCTGGTGGTGGGTGTAAACGGCTCGGGCAAGACCACGACGATCGGCAAGCTGGCAAGCCAGTTCAAATCTGCTGGCAAGAAAGTTGTGATCGCCGCAGGCGACACATTCCGCGCGGCGGCTGTGGAACAGTTGCAAGTCTGGGGTGAACGCGCAGGCGTCCCCGTGCTCACCGCTCCCGAAGGGTCAGACCCCGCCAGCCTGGCGTTCGACGCCATGACGCGCGCGCAAGAGGATGGTGCTGACCTCTTGATGATCGACACCGCAGGCCGCCTGCAGAACCGCGCCGACCTGATGGAGGAGCTGGCCAAGATCGTTCGCGTCATCCGCAAAAAGGACGAGACCGCGCCGCACAACACCCTGCTGGTGCTGGACGCCACCACCGGCCAGAACGCGCTGAACCAGGTCGAGGTTTTCCGCAACATCTCGGACGTCTCAGGTCTGGTGATGACCAAGCTCGACGGCACCGCCAAGGGCGGCGTGCTGGTGGCGCTGGCCGACAAATTTGGCCTGCCGATCCACGCCATCGGTGTGGGCGAACAGATCGACGACCTGGCCCCGTTTGACCCCGAAGACTTTGCCAAGGCCCTGACCGGCCTCTAACCCCTTCCGCCCCGGCTTCTTCTTGTTCGAAATACCGTCGGGGGTCGTCATTGGGCGCCATTGGTTCAAGCTCAATGACGACGGGCAGACCGCCCCCAGCCTCTCCACCTAGAAAGACCTCTCACCGTGAGCGACTGGCTAATCTCTTTGGAAGGCACCGAAGCCGGGCATCAGATGGCCCTGGCGCTGGCTCTGCTTGCGGCCTTTCTGCATGCGGTCTTTGGCGCCCTGCAAAAAGGCCGCCATGATCCCTGGCTGACACGCGGGGCGATTGATTTCTCGTACTGCCTGATGGCCGCGCCCTTTGCCTTGTTTGTGGTGCCCTGGCCCGAACCGCATATGTGGGTGATCTTTGCCACTGTCTGGGCCATCCACATCGCCTATAAGGTGCTGCAATCCATGGCCTACACGCGCGGGGCCTATACGGTGGTCTATCCGGTGGTGCGCGGCACCGGGCCGCTGTTCACGGTAATCGGCGCCTATCTGCTCTTTGGGGAAACCTTCACCCTCATCCAATGGACGGGCGTTGCCGTCCTGTTGGCCGGGATTTTTGGGCTGGCGCTGTATAACTTGCGCAACCTGGACACAGACCGCGCCACCTTGAAGGCCGCATTGGGATTGGCCCTGTTCACCGGGCTCTTTGTGGCGCTTTACACGACCTATGACGCCTATGGCATCCGCGCCACCGCCGACCCGTTCACCTTTTTGGCCTGGTTTTTCATGATCGACGGGGCGACCTTTCCTTTCATCGCCTATGCCCGCTGGCGCAAGATGCCCGACCGCCCGACGCCCGGCCCATTGATGGTGCGCGGCTTTGTTGGCGGGTTGGTGGCCTTCATGTCCTTCGGCTCGGTGATGCTGGCCACGCGTCTGGACAAAGTGGGGGAGGCTGCTGTTTTGCGCGAAACCTCTACTGTTTTTGCCGCCCTGATTGGCTGGCTGGTGTTGAAAGAAACCGTTGGCCCGCGTCGCATCGCACTTATGGCATTGATCGCGCTCGGAGCCGTGATAGTTGAGATGGGCGGATAAATGACGGAACACACGCGTATGGCCGAAAAAATGGACATCAACCCGATCCTGAAACAGGTGCTGGAACTGGGCCCGACAGTGGCGTTTTTCCTGATCTACCTGAGGATCCGGGACGAAAGTTATCAGTTCGCGGGCACCGAGTATTCGGGGTTCATCGTCGCCACGCTGATCTTTGTGCCCATCCTGCTTGCCGCCATGGGCGTGCTGTGGTTCCTGACGGGCAAGCTCAGCCGGATGCAGATCTTCACCGCCTTCATGGTGATCTTCTTTGGCGGATTGACGGCCTGGTTCAACGACGAGCGGTTCTTCAAGATGAAAACCACGCTTGTCTACGGCTGTTTTTCGGCCATCCTGGGGATCGGTCTGCTGCAAGGGCGCAGCTATCTGGCGTTCATCCTGAACGAGATGCTGCCCATGCGTGACGAGGGGTGGATGATCCTGACCCGGCGGCTCTGCGCTGCGTTTGCCCTTTTGGCGGTTGCCAACGAATTCGTCTGGCGCACGATGTCGACCGACCTGTGGGTCAAGATCGAGACCTTTGGCTTTCCCATCGCGCTGATGGCGTTCCTGATGATGCAGTTCAGCCTGTTGCAGCAATATCTGATCGAACCCGATCAAGACGAAGACGCCTGAGACACAACTCCGGGGGCGCTCCCGCCAGTCGTCGCGGTTCCTAGCGGAACCTCTCCTCCTGTTGGGCGTAGCACCCTGTGGGCTTTGCCCACAGGGTGCTACGCCCCCCCGCCGTCCGCAGGACGCGCAGCCCAAAGGCTGTGCAATCAACACCCGCCTAAAGCGTTGCATTGAAAATTCACTGCCCCTAGACCTGAAACAGGGGGGCACAGCATGACATCACTACCTGAGACCGGCTTTCTGGCGCAGGCGTCCGATCGCCTCAAGGCCATGCTGTCCTCGCAAGCGACCGAAATCGACCTAGACCGCGGCGCCGTGCTGTTCGAGCAGGGCGACGACGGGGATGCGCTTTATGCCATCACGCAAGGGTCGCTCGAGTTTTCGATCCTGTCACAGAACGGGCGAAAGCTGTCGCTCGACCTGATGGGCCCCGGTGCCATCTTTGGAGAGATCGCCCTGTTCGATCCCGGCCCTCGCACGGCGACCGTCACCGCCATCGACCCCGCCAAGGTCCTGCGCGTGCGCAGTTCGGATGTTCTGGCCCAGATCCAGAAGCACCCCGAGCTGGCGGGTGATCTGATCCGGCTGGCAGGGCAGCGCATGCGGTGGATGGGGCAACAGCACAACGAGCAGGTCTTCCTCTCCGTTCCCACCCGTCTGGCCCGCAAACTGCTCCACCTCGCCTCGGTCGATGCAGCCTGCCCCGAGACGATCAACCTGTCGCAGACCGAACTGGCCGAATATGTAGGCGCCACGCGCGAGGCCGTGTCAAAGACCATTTCCGGCTGGAAGCGCATGGGCGTGCTCGAAGCCACGCGCGGTGCGTTGATCATCCGCGACTTAGATGCGCTGCGAGATCTGGCAGAGCCCGAGCAGATCTGAAACGTTTCCCACCGTGTGACATGGTTCACAGACGCCTTTGGCCACACGTGCAAAGCTGCCCTTGGTAACCGTACCAGGGGGGCGCAGGAACATCCCCAGTGTTCTGTCCCAATGCACCCCGCACCACATGAGAAGCCATGCGCCCTCGAGATGCATGGCTTCTTTTTTGCCCCGAACATGAAAAAGGCCGCAACCGTCCCCGGCTGCGACCTTCAGTGTTCCAACCCACGCAGGGCGCGGTTTGTTTACTCGTCCAGTGTCAGTGCCACAAACCGCGGCTCCCCTGCCCGGCGCACCAGCAGCAGCAGCGACTTGCGCCCCGCCTCGGTGGCCTCTTCGATGCGGTCATCCAGATCCGACAGCGAGGTGACTTTCTGCTGACCGGCTTCGGTGATCAGATCCCCGGCGCGCAGACCTTTCTCAAAGGCCTCTGACGTCTCGTCGATGTCCATAACAACCAAGCCGGTTGCGTCATCATCAAGCCCCAGTTCGGACCGCAGATCCGACGTCAGGGCACCAAGGGACAAGCCCAGAATATCTTTCTGAGCCGCTTCGGGTTCGGACGTGCCTTCCTCTTCACCGTTGGATGCACGCTCGGCATCCTCACGGCGACCCAGGGTCACCAGCACGGTCTGGGTGCCGCCGTCGCGATAGACCACGACGCGGACAGCTTTGCCGACGGTGGTTTCACCAACCTGACGCACCAGCCCGCGGGTGTCTTTCACATCGACCCCGTCGAAGGTGACAATCACATCGCCCGACAACAGGCCCGCCTCTTTCGCGGGACCATCCGGCACATCGGTGATCAGCGCGCCTGCGGCTTTGCTCAGCCCCATGGCCTCGGCCACATCATCGGTGACGTCCTGAATGCGCACACCCAGCCAGCCGCGGCGCGTCTCGCCGAATTCCTTGAGCTGATCGACCACCTTGGTCACCACGTTGGACGCCATCGAAAAGCCGATCCCGATGGACCCGCCATTGGGCGACAGGATCGCGGTGTTCACGCCAACGACCTGGCCGTCCATGTTAAAGAGCGGACCACCCGAGTTGCCCCGGTTGATGGCCGCATCGGTCTGGATGTAGTCGTCATACGAGCCGCTGAGCGCCCGGTTGCGGGCTGAAACGATGCCAGCACTGACCGAAAAGCCCTGCCCCAACGGGTTGCCCATGGCAATCACCCAATCGCCTACGCGGGCTGTGTCGCTGTCGCCGAACTTGACGAACTTCAGCGGGCCTTCGGCCTCAACCTTCAACAGGGCGATGTCGGTTTTCTCGTCGGTGCCGATGACCTTGGCGACCAGTTCCTTGGCGGGTTGACCCTCGCCCGGGAAGAACTCGATCAGGATCTCATCGGCTTCGGCAATCACGTGGTTGTTGGTCACGATGAACCCATCTTCGGAAATCACAAAGCCCGACCCCAGGGCCGAGCTGCGCCGCGGGCGGTCACCGTTGCCATTGTTGTTGCGGTCCTGAAACTCGCGAAAGAAATCCTCGAACGGTGAGCCCTCGGGCACGATGCCCTGCGGGCCTGCGCGCCCCTCGACCAGGGTCGAGGTGGTGATGTTGACCACGGCCGGGCTGATTTTCTCGGCCAATGGCGCCAGGCTCTCGGGACGGGCTTGGGCCACAAGGGCCTGCGCCAGCACGAACAGCGCCGACAGGGCCACAAGCCACATCAGGCGCGCCTGCGACATCCATGTGTCACGATCCTTTGTGATGGAAATTGCACGTGCTTTGGACTGCACTGGAAGCCTCCTTGGAACAAATCTATTTGGGCGCCCGTTTGGCCGGACACCTGCATTTGCATCTAATGTAGTCAGAAAGTGCGCCCCCGCAACGTCAGATCGCAGTCAATTCAACCGCTCGTGACCTCAGACGCCCAATTGATACGCCAGCCAGACCAGAATAAGCCCGCTGACCAGCGCCAGAAGACCCACTTGCCGCCGCGCAACTTCGGGGATTTGGCGGAGCGCTTCGAGCATACGCTCGATAAGCGAAGGGGCCAGCGCGTACGCCAGCCCCTCGACAATCAGTACCAGCCCAAGAGCCAGAAGGATCGTTGCCATCATTCAGCCGCGCCAGTGGGCGACTTGAGATAGTTGAAGAACTCGGAATCCGGGCTCATCACCATCGAGCTGTTGCCGCCCTGAAGCGCACGGGTATAGGCCGTGAGCGAACGGTAGAATTCAAAGAACTCTGCGTCCTTGCCATAAGCTTCGGCAAAGATGGCGTTCCGCTCGGCGTCTGCCTCACCTCGGGTGACCTCGGCCTCACGGCGGGCCTCGGACACCAGCTCGACCACGGTCCGGTCAGCCTGTGCGCGCACACGCTGTGCCGCCTCGTTACCACGGGCGCGTTCGTCGGTCGCTTCACGCTCACGCTCGGCGCGCATCCGGTCAAAGGTGGCTTCCAGGTTCTGGTTCGGCAGGTCGGTGGCTTTCAGACGCACGTCGATGACCTCCAGGCCCAGGGCCATAGCCTCGGCAATCGCTGCGTTGCGGATACGTAGCATCAACGCCGCACGGTCCGAGCTCAGAATGTCCTTAGAGCTGACCGAACCCAGAACTTCGCGGGTTTCCGCGCGCAGGATGCGGTCCAGGCGATCTTCGGCGGTGGTGACACCACCTACACCAACAGCCTGACGGAACTGGGTCACGTCGCGGATCCGATAGCGGGCAAAGGCGTCGACGACCAGACGGCGATCATCCAACGGCGTCACCTCAAGCGGTTGCACGTCGATGGACAGGATGCGACCGTCATAGCGCACGACCTCTTGGATCAGCGGGATCTTGAACGCCAGCCCCGGCTCTTCCTTGACGTCGACCACGCGGCCAAATTGCAGGACCAGCGCCTTTTCACGCTCGTCCACGATGAACAGCGCCGACAGGGCCACCACAACGGCGACCACGATCACGGGCAGAACAAAAGTTGTTTTCCGCATCAGTTCGACCCCCCGCTGGAATTTCGCTGCAGTTCATTGAGCGGCAGATAGGGCACGACGCCCTGGCCTTCGCCGCCGGTATCAGGATCAAGGATCACCTTGTTCACATCACCCAGAACCTGCTCCATGGTTTCCAGGTACAGGCGCTTGCGGGTCACTTCGGGCGCCTTGGAGTATTCTTCCAGAACGGCCGAGAAACGGCTCGCCTCACCCTGGGCTTCGTTGACCACGCGGGCGCGATAGCCTTCGGCCTCTTCCAGAAGCTGCGCAGCTTCACCGCGCGCCTCGGCGAGAACCCGGTTGGCATAGGCATCCGCAACGTTCTGCAGACGGTCACGTTCCTGCGCAGCCGCCTGAACGTCGCGGAAGGCGTCGATCACGGTTGGCGGCGGGTCGGCCTTGTCAAAGTTCACGCGGATGATGTTCACACCGGAATCATAGCTGTCGAGCGTGGCCTGGATCAGATCCTGCAGACGGTCGGCAATCACACCACGGTCCCGGTTCAGGATCGGAGCCAGTTCCGACTGGGCAATAATTTCACGCATCGCCGACTCCGACACCGCGCGAATGGTTGGCCGCGGATCACGCAGGTTGAACAAGTACTGCGCCGGATCGTTGATGTTCCACACAACCTGATAGTCGATGTCGACAACGTTTTCGTCCCCGGTCAGCATCAGGCCGTCATTGCCACCACGGGCACCGCCCATATCCTCGGTCTGTTCGCGGGTGACCGGGATGACCTCGGCTGTCACAAACGGCCAGGGCGCAAAGTTCAGGCCCGGCTCGCCGATGGCCGAAAACTCACCCAGGAACAGTTCGACCGACTTTTCTTCGGGCTTGACGGTATAGATGCTGGCAAAGCCCCAAAGGACCGCCGCGGCAACCAGGCCAAGGCCAATGGTACCACGGGTAAACAGCGGACCGCCGCCGCCCCCTTGACCGGGGCCACCGCTGCCGCCGCGATTGTCGCCGCGACCGCCCATCAGGACGCGCAGTTGCTCCTGCCCCTTTTTCATCAGATCGTCGATCTCGGGGATCTGGGGTTTGTCCCCTTCGGGCGGGCGCTGCCCGTTCCCGTTGTTGCCCCGGTTACCGCCGCCACCGGAAGAGCCTCCGCCCCCCCAGGGGCCACCGTTATTGCCCGCCATATGTTGTTATCCCTTCGTCAGACCGCAGTATGCGGCGTCAACCTAAACCTGTGTGTTCCTGCTTGCAAATCAAGCGCTGCGCACAGGCTGCTTCATTGTGACCAGTTCTTCGGACATGGTCGGGTGTACCGCCACGGTCCTGTCGAAATCTTCTTTGGTCGCGCCCATTTTTACGGCAATCCCCGCCAGCTGGATCATCTCGCCCGCACCAGGCGCGACGATGTGACAGCCCAGCACCTTGCGCGTGGCCTTGGACACGATCAGCTTCATCAGAACCCGCGCTGAGCGGCCCGCAAAGCTCTGCTGCATCGGCTTGAACGAGGTTGCATATACCTCGATCGGCTCCTGCTCGGCGGCCTCTTCTTCGCTCAGGCCCACGGTGCCCATCTCGGGCTGGGTAAAGATCGCGGTCGGGATCAGGTCATGATCCGGCGATGTCGGGTTGCCCTTGAACACCGTTTCCACAAACGCCATGCCTTCTCGGATCGCCACCGGGGTTAGGTTCACCCGGTCGGTGACGTCGCCGATGGCATAGATCGACGGCACGGCGGTCTGGCTGTATTGATCAACCTTGACCTCACCCTTGCGACCAAGCTCGACACCCAGTTCTTCGAGCCCCAAGCCCTTGGAGTTCGGGTTGCGGCCCGTGGCGTACATCACCTGATCGAACAGGTTTTCGTCGCCATTGGTGGCCTTGACCCGGATCTGGTCGCCCTCTTTGCTCATCTCGAGAACATTGGTGCCCAGATGCAGGTCGATGCCGCTCTGGCACATTTCCTCGCTGACCAGACCGCGCGCCTCGTCATCAAAGCCGCGCAGGATCTGCGCTCCGCGATAGTATTGTGTCACCTCGACCCCCAGGCCGTTCATGATGCCCGCAAACTCGCAAGCGATGTAACCGCCGCCGACGATCAGCATCTTTTTGGGCAGCTCATCCAGGTGGAAAATCTCGTTCGAGGTAATGGCAAGCTCGGCACCGGGAAACTCGGGGATTGTTGGCCAACCACCGGTCGCGACCAGGATATGTTTCGCGGTCTTGCGGGTGCCATCAGCCAGTTCAACGGTGTGCGGGTCCACCACGGTGGCGCGCTGATCAAAGCTTTCGACACCGTTGTTCTTCAGGATGTTGCGATAGATGCCTTCCAGACGGTCCAGTTCGGCGTGCAGTTTGCCTTTGAAGCTGTTCCAGTTGAAAGCGCCGGGTTGGATGTCCCAGCCGTAGCTTTGCGCATCTTCAACCATGCCCGCGTATTCGCTGGCGAAAACCATCAGCTTCTTGGGAACACAGCCCCGGATCACGCAGGTACCGCCATAACGGTCCTCTTCGGCCAGCGCCACCTTGGCCCCGGTGTCGCCCGCAGCCACACGCGCCGCGCGCACGCCGCCCGAACCGCCGCCAATCACGAAGAGATCATAGTCAAAGCTCATGAGTTTCCGCCTCATCTGTCTACTGCACCGCCGTCGCGGCTCAGAAGGGGTGTACCTTATCGGGGGCTGCTGTCCAGCCCGTAGCGCCGGATTGTCACTCCTCCGGCGCTCCGCTCAGATATGTCGCTGTGCATGGAATGTAAGAGGTACCCTGCCGTTCAATCCGCCAGGTCCGTGAACAGGTTATCGCTTTCGACAAAATCCAGCCGGTCGTGTTCCACCGTGCCCTGGTTGATATCCCGCAGCTCGACCCGACCATCGCCAAAGCCGATCACCACGGTGTCGCAGATGTCGATAAAGAGGCCATTCTCTACCACCCCCGGCATCTGATTGATCACCAGCGCCAGTTGGCGTGCATTGCCGATGCGGTTGAGGTGCAGATCCAGGATATGATTGCCCTCGTCCGTGATGAATGGCGTATCGCCGTTCATGCGCAGGGTCGCGGACCGGCCCAGCACATCCATCGAGATCAGGGTTTCTTCGATCAGCGCCTGAGTGGTCTGCCAGCCAAAGGGGATCACCTCGACCGGCAGGGGGAAATTGCCAAGGGTTTCGACCTCTTTGCCCACATCCGCAATCACAACCATTTGATCCGAGGCGGTCGCCACGATCTTTTCCTGCAGCAGCGCACCGCCGCCGCCCTTGATCAGGTTCAGGTCGCCGTCAAACTCATCCGCGCCATCAATGGTCAGGTCGAGCCAGCGCGCCTCATCCAGGCTGATCACTTCGATCCCCACGTCACGGGCCAGTTCAGCCGTGCGGGTCGAGGTGGGCACGCCCCTGATCTTGAGCCCCTCGTCGCGGACCATCTCACCCAGGCAACGCACAAGCCAGGCAGCGGTCGAACCTGTGCCCAAGCCCACGCGCATCCCGTCCTCGACAAAATCCGCGGCCCGTTTGGCGGCCACGAATTTGGCCTTGTCGATGGGCGACAATTCTCCGGTCATGGCAGCTCTTCCCCCCTAGTGTTCCGCCCCCGGTTATAGGTCAGAACCATGTGCCGCGCGAGGCTCTTTTGCAGACAAGTTTCGCCTCTCGTCGAATAACCGGTTGATTTGCAAGCACGTGAACTCAGGTCTGGTGCGATCTTGTGGTATGATCGCCGTAAATTGAGAGAATTGTCTTTTGATGAATGGTTAAGCGCGATGTTGAAATTTGATGAAGAAACCACGCAGGTTCTGGACAACGCATACCGAGGCCGGGACATCACCATCAGGCGGCTGGAAAATCTTGCGTCTCTGGCCCCAAGCCCCGGGGAGCGGATCCTGGATATCGGGTGCGGCAACGGGTTGATGACCTCTGAACTGTCGCGGGCCGTCGGACCGGATGGTCATGTCACGGGCATCGACCCAAGTGCCAGCATGCTTACCTCGGCCAGGGCGCATTGTGACGCGCAAGCAAATGTATCGTTCGTTGAAACCACAGCACACGACATGCCGTTCCAGGACCAGAGCTTTGACGGGGCCGTCTCGGTTCAGGTCTTTGAATACATCGACGACATTCCTGCCGCTCTTGCCGAAATCTATCGCGTACTCAAACCTGGCGGGCGTTTGGTCATCGGGGGAACCCATTGGGATACGCTGGCGTGGTACAGTCGCGACCGGGATCGAATGCAGAGGATACTGTCGATCTGGGACGATCACCTGGTGGACCGCGAAACACCTGCCAAGCTTCCACACTTGATGCGAACCCCGGGGTTCACCTTTGATCACACGCGCCAAATCTCCTTTTGCGACACACACCTCAGGTCCGACGGCATTGCAATGATGGGGCTGAAGCTGATCCAAGCTTATGCGGTGCAATCCGGCGCGGTGAGTGAAGGTGAAGCGCGGGATTGGGTCGAAGAGCAATATGATCTGGCACGCAATGGGCAGTTCTTTTTCAGCCTCAGCCATTTCATCTGCGTTGCCCAGAAACTTTAGCCTCAGAGACAACATTGCGCGTTTCCGATTGGAAACGTCGCAATCGAACCCACCTAAAGGCATGCCGATCTGTAGGACGATAGCATGACACAGGACCTGCGCCTTCATTACGCCCCCGACAACGCCTCGCTGGTGATCCGGCTGGCGTTGCTTGAGATGGGTGTGCCGTTTGAATCCGTGCTGGTGGATCGCAAAGCCCGCGCACAGGACAGTGCGGCTTACCGCGCCCTCAATCCCAACGGGTTGATCCCGGTTCTGGAAACGCCGCAGGGACCTCTGTTTGAAACCGCAGCGATCCTGTTGTGGCTGGTCGAAACATACGACCAGCTGAAACCTGCAGAGGCAGAGCGCGGCGCGTTCCTCAAATGGCTGTTCTTTGCCTCGAACACTTTGCATGCCGATTTGCGCATCCTGTTCTACGCGGGAAAATACATCGACGCGTCCCAGGCCGAGACCCTGCGCGCTGGTGTTCGCCCGCGTCTACGGCAGCACCTTGGTCTGCTGGATGCGATCGCCCAACAGTCGCCGTCCTGGTTCAGCGCCGACAAGCCGTCGGTGATGACCTATTATGTTGCCTGCATGATGCGGTGGATGGCGCTCTACCCCGCGCGCAGTGATCGCAGTTGGTACAACATCAGCGATACGCCCCATTTGCAGCGGATCCTGCAGGCGCTGGAAACCCGCCCCGCCGTTCGCGCCGCCGTTAAGGCCGAAGGTCTGGGCGCCACGCCGTTCACCTCACCCACCTATGCCAACCCTCCAGAAGGCTCAGCTCTCTAACGATGTTTCTCTCTGTCTTCGATATGTTCAAAGTGGGCGTTGGCCCGTCGTCCTCTCACACCATGGGTCCGATGGTGGCCGCGGCACGGTTCCTGGACCTGATGCGCGCCTCGCCGTTTGAGTTTCACGGGCTCAAGGGCTCGCTGCATGGCTCGCTGGCGTTCACCGGCGTGGGTCACGCCACCGACCGCGCCGCCATCCTGGGTCTCGCCGGGTTCCTGCCCGACAGCTATGACCACGACAAGGCCGAGGCGGCACTTGCCGCGATCGCCGAGACGCACACGGTGTCGCCAGAGGGGCTGCCCGAGCTGAAGTTCGATCCCAAGACCGATCTGATCTTTGACTACGATCACAATCTGCCCGGCCACGCCAACGGCATGGTGCTGATGGCCACGGATGCCCAGGGCGACGTGATCCTGCGGCAGGTCTACTACTCCATCGGTGGTGGTTTTGTACTGACCGAAGAGGAACTGGCCGAGGGCAAGGCCACGGATGAGGGCGATCCGGTTCCCTACCCGTTCAAATCTGCCGCCGAGATGCTGGAGATGGCCAATGCCAGCGGCAAGTCGATTGCCGAGATGAAGCGCGAGAACGAGATCTCGCGTGGCTGCGCCGTGAGCTTTGCCAAGGGCACCGCCCGCATCTGGGAGGTCATGAACGGCTGTATCGAGCGTGGGCTGGTCACCGACGGGATCCTGCCAGGCGGGCTGAGCGTGCGCCGTCGCGCCAAAGGCATCCATGACGCGTTGCAGGCCGAACGGGGCATGAACCTGAACGCGCCGCACACCATCAATGACTGGATGAGCGTCTACGCCATGGCGGTGAACGAGGAAAACGCCGCCGGTGGTCAGGTCGTCACCGCACCCACCAATGGCGCGGCAGGCACCTTGCCCGCTGTGATCCGCTACTACCTCGACCACGTGCCCGGCGCGTCCGAGTCCCACATCGAAGATTTCCTGCTGACCGCTGCCGCGATCGGCGGGCTGGTCAAGTTCAACGCCTCCATCTCTGGCGCCGAAGCGGGCTGTCAGGCTGAGGTGGGCAGCGCGTCCGCCATGGCGGCTGCCGGTCTGTGTGCCGTGATGGGCGGCACGCCCGAGCAGGTGGAGAATGCCGCCGAGATCGCGTTGGAGCATCATCTGGGCATGACCTGCGACCCGGTCAAAGGGCTGGTGCAGGTCCCGTGCATCGAACGCAACGGGCTGGCGGCGATCAAGGCGGTCTCGGCCGCTTCTCTGGCTCTGCGCGGTGACGGGCAGCATTTCGTGCCGCTGGATGCCTGCATCGAGACCATGCGTCAGACCGGCCATGACATGCATGAGAAGTACAAGGAAACATCGCTTGGTGGTTTGGCGGTCAACGTCCCGAACTGCTGATTGCGGGTGCTGACCCTAGGTCAGCTCTAGGGTGGGTTGATCCCCGTCCTACCATTGCCTAGCGTGGCGGCATGTCGCATGATCGCCCCGTTCTGGGTATCCTTTTGATGTTGGGATTTTGTGTCGTCGCCCCCATGGGCGACGCTGTGGCCAAGCTTTTGAGTGGTGCAATTCCACTGGGAGAGCTGTTGTTGGTCCGCTTTGCCGTGCAGGCAGCGGTCCTGATCCCGCTGGTGATCGTGACGCGGCGCCCCTGGCGCATCCGCGGTCGGCTGTTGCGCCTGACGGCCCTGCGGACGGCTCTGCACATCGTCGGCATCGGCGCAATGTTCACGGCGCTGCAATACCTGCCACTGGCTGATGCCGTGGCGATTGCCTTTGTCATGCCCTTCATCATGCTGCTTCTGGGCAAATACGTCCTGGACGAAGAAGTCGGCGCTCGGCGCCTTGGGGCTTGCGTCGTCGGCTTCATCGGCACGCTTTTGGTGATCCAGCCCAGCTTTGTCGAGGTTGGCTGGCCTGCCCTGCTGCCTCTGGTGGTGGCCATCGTCTTCTCGCTTTTCATGCTGGTGACCCGGCAATTGGCCAAGGACACCGACCCGGTCGGCCTGCAAGCGGTTTCGGGTGTGATGGCCTCGGTCGTGCTGCTGCCCGCTCTGCTGGTCGGTCAGAACATGGGGATCGAGCCGCTGACGCTGGTGATGCCCGACGTGACAACCAGTTGGCTGATGCTCGCCATTGGCCTGTTGGGCACGCTGGCGCATCTGCTGATGACCTGGTCGCTGCGCTATGCGCCCTCGGCCACATTGGCGCCGATGCAGTATCTGGAAATCCCTGTGGCGACCATTATCGGCTGGCTGATTTTCAGCGATCTGCCCAATGGCCTGGCCAGCGTCGGCATCTGCATCACGATTGCAGCCGGTCTTTACATCATCCTGCGTGAGCGGGCCACGGCACGTGCCGAGTTGAACGAAACGCCTGCATGACCAGATCAAAGGCGCCGCGTGGCACCATGACCAACAGCCCCGGCTGATCCATTTCCAACGTTACCGGCCCCGTGCTGCGGTTCGACGTCCCGATCTGCCCCGAAGGGTCAAACGTCAGCTGATCAATGGGCCATTCCAGCCCCGACGACCGCCCGTTTACGCGCGCCAACGGAAACAATGACACCACGCTTCCCGGGTCCAACACCAGCTCGATCCGGGGGGGCGCGTGAAACAGAACCTCATGCGCACCTAAAAGAACACATGGCGTCGCCGCCTTGCGCACCAAGGTGTTGAGCACCGCCAACTGATGGTCGACACGCCCGCCCAAGAACCCCACCCCCACCACGAGCGGGGCACGGACGTAACGCAGCGCCTTGTCGAAATCGGTGGTTTCCTGTTCTCGCACCGGAAACAGCCGCTCAGGTGGGATCTGGCGGCGCACATCGTCCGAGACGGAATCGAAGTCCCCGATCACCGCCTGGGGCATATGCCCCCGGGCCAAGGCCTGATCGGCCCCGCCATCGGCTGCCACAAGCGTCGGGGCGACCGGCAAAACAAGGTTAAGGTCGTTTTCCCCGACATCTCCGCCGCCAATCAGCGTGATTGGTTCAGATTGTTCAACAATGGGGGGTTTCATATGTCGATTTGGCCTTATTTAGGAAACGAGACACAATCTGGTCACAAAATGATACGCTCATTTGCACAGATTCGGGCCGAAATTGACGCCTCGAGAATGGTAAACGGGTTGCCATAAGTATGTAGAGGACGAGCATCCCATGGTACAGAACAACAAGGTATTGACCGTCTCATACGGGACATTTTCTTGCACGTTGGAAGGGTTTGAAGACTCTTTCGACACCATGAAAGCGATTGCCGAGTACTTTAGGGATTTGGCTGCCGATGATCGCTATTTCGGGGCAGAACCACCTCAACCCGACGCCGACATGCTGGCGCGGATCGCCCAACGTGAGATTTCGCGACAGGTCGAGGCCCACACCGATTCCAAAGGGATTGTCCTGCGCGCCGCAGAAGCCGCACCCGTTGCTGCCCCAGCCGCAGCCGAAGTGGTCGAAGCCCAGCCCGAGCCCGCACCCGTTGTCGAGCCCGAAGCTGCTCCGGTCGAAGCGGCCCCTGTTGCCGAAGCCGAACCCGAGGAAGCTCCGGCCGTTGTCGATGAAAGCCCTGCTGACGCCCCTGCTGCAGAAGCCGTTGAAGAGGCCGAAGAAGTGGTCGCGGAAGAGGTTTCTGCCGAAGAGCCTGCCGAGGAACCGCTTGCGGAAGAAGCCCCTTTCGAAGCACCTGTCGCAGACATCATCGCCCAAGAACCAGTTGCCGAGGTCGCCGACGATCCAGTTGAGGACGCCGCCGCAGAGGAAATTGACGAACAGCGCGCAGAAGAGCCTGTTGCCGACATCCAGCCCGAAGCAGATGACCAGCAAGACGACGCAGAGCCCGAAGCCGCCGCCGACGTGGCCCCGATCATCGCTGAAGTTGAAGAAGCCCCCGAGGTCGAGACCGCAGAAGTTGCTGAAGACATTGCCGATGAAGACGTCGCCGACGAAGACGTCGCCGAGGATGTCGCTGACACGGCCGATGACACCGACGAAGACGCCGCCCTGGCAGCTATTGCCGCCCGCGTGGCCGACCCTGAGGATGAAGTCCCCGTTGTCGAAGCTGAGCCGGTTGAAAAGGACGACACCGTCCCGGCCGCCGACAGCATCGCCGCGAAACTCCAGCGGATTCGCGCGGTTGTGTCCCGCAACGAAAAGGCTGCTCAGACCGAAACCTACGCAGAAGATGAGCATGCCGAAGACGTGGTCACCGCCGCAGCATCCGGTTTGAACGCGGCTCTGCAGGCGGACGACGACGCCAAGGCCGAGGAGGAGGAAGACGACGTCTCCGCGATCCTGGGCAAGCTGGACGCCGAAGATAAGGCCGAGGCCGATGGTGCAGCGCAAGAGGACGCCCTGTTCTCGGATCTGGACGTTGACGCTGACGATGCCGAGGACGAGTTGGACAATATCCTGAGCTCGGACGAACCGGCCGAAAAGCCTGCGCAGCCCAAGGCCCGTGTGCTGAAGGTCAAGCGCCGCGATCTTGAGGCGGCAATTGCCGCGGGCGATTTGGAAGCTGCAGAGGATGACAGCGAGACCGAGGACGCAGAGCTCGACGCCGCCCAAGAAGACGCGGCAAGCGGCAGCTCGCTTCTGCCCGAAGACGAAGCCGACCTGATGCGGGAACTGGCTGCGGTCGAAGCAGAGCTGAACGCGCAATCCAAAGACGACGAAGATGAGCTTCCGTCGATGGAAGCTGCGCCCGAAGAGGTGGCGCAGGATGCGACCGAAGCGCAAGATGCAGAGTTCGACGACGGGGATGACAGCACCGAAGAACTGGCCTCCGCGCCTGAAGACGCCGAGCCCCAGAACGACGCGCCCAAGCTGGAAGCCGACGACGATGACCTGTCTCGCCTGATGGCAACTGCTGACGAAAAGCTGGACGATCCAGACACGTCATCCTCGCGTGAAGCCTACACGCATCTGCGTGCTGCCGTTGCGGCTGCACATGCCGAGCGTTCTGCTGGCGGTACCGTTGGCACCCACACCAGCGACGATGACTATCGCGAAGATCTGGCCAGTGTTGTGCGCCCTCGTCGGCCCACGGCCAAGGCATCGAGCCCCCGTCCGCGCGCAAGTGGCGAACGTCCGGCACCGCTCAAACTGGTGGCCGAACAGCGGATCGACGTTCCGAGCGAGAGCCAGAACCGTGGCCCTGTGCGCCCGCGCCGCGTGGCTTCGGTTGTCGCAGACGAGACGGTTGGAGAGGCCGGCAAAAGTTTTGCCGAATATGCAGCTGAGAACGGCGCCGTGACCCTCCCCGATCTGCTCGAGGCAGCGGCAGCTTACATGTCGTTTGTCGAAGGTCGCGAGCAGTTTTCGCGTCCGCAGCTGATGAACAAAGTGCGCCAGTTGGACAATCAAAGCTTCAACCGCGAAGACGGTTTGCGGTCATTTGGTCAGCTGCTCCGCGACGGCAAGATCGAGAAGGCAGGCGGAGGACGCTTTGTCGCCTCGGGTGACATCGGGTTCCATCCAAACAAGCGCGCCGCAGGATAAAGCCCTGAAAATTTGCAAAGAGCGCTGCTCATTTTAGCAGCGCCCTTTGCATTTTTTCATTCCCAGCAAGTACCACGCTGGATTTTCATCCAAACCGATCAAGCTTTTCGAGCACCACTCTCCGCAAATCCACAAAACGCAGAAACCAACGCATCCAAGCCACTTTGCTCGCAAGCCCTCCCGCCCGTCGTCGATGCCCCTTACGGGACACCTCCTCCCGTTGGGCAGGGCCTCGCTACGCTCGGCGGTTGGATCTGGGCGCGACCGCGCCGAGCGACAAGCGAGGCGCCCGGCCCAAGGCCGTTGGCGGTGCTGACGCAGTCAGGATCGCCCGGGTGCGGGAGCCCCCCTGTGCTGCGTGTGACAGCAGGATTTAAGCGCTTCGCTTCAAACGAAAAAAGGCACCTGATCATCAGGTGCCTTTTGGGGATCAACGCGCCAAACTCACGCGTTGCGATCATCTGTTGCATCAGGATCCGCTTGTCCAACCCCACGGAACACCGCCTTGAACGGCAAAACCCAGGCAATCCCCAAGCCAATGTAGACCAGCAGTTCCAACCAGATCGGTGGGCGATTCAGCAAGCTCAGTATGAACACCACCATGATGATGTAGATCGGCATCCCCAGCAAAAGGATGACCAAAGCCCATCTGCGGCGGGCCTTGTAGCTTAATCCGGGTTTCTTTTGATCAGTCATCAGTCTGCAAAGGGGTCCGTGACAAGAATGGTGTCCTCACGTTCGGGCGAGGTAGACAGTAGCGCAACAGGGCAGTCGATCAACTCTTCGACCCGACGCACGTATTTGATCGCGTTTGCAGGCAGCTCGGCCCAGCTGCGCGCGCCTTCGGTGGATTCGCTCCAGCCCGGCATTTCTTCGTAGATCGGTGTGCAACGCGCCTGCTGATCCGCTGCGGTCGGCAGATAATCCAGACGTTCACCATCCAGATCATAGCCGACGCAGATTTTCAGCGTCTCGAACCCATCCAGAACGTCGAGCTTGGTCAGGGCAATGCCGCTGACGCCGCTGGTGGCACAGGTCTGGCGCAGCAGAGCCGCGTCGAACCAGCCACACCGACGCTTGCGGCCGGTGGTGGTGCCGAACTCGTGCCCGCGTTCGCCCAGGCGCTGCCCGTCATCATCATGCAGCTCGGTCGGGAACGGTCCCTCACCCACGCGGGTGGTATAGGCTTTGACGATGCCCAGAACAAAGTCGATCGAGTTCGGGCCGATGCCCACACCGGTCGCCGACTGTCCCGCGATCACGTTGGACGAGGTCACAAACGGATAAGTGCCAAAGTCAATGTCCAAGAGCGCGCCTTGCGCCCCTTCGAACAGGATCCGCTTGCCTGCCTTGCGCTTTTCGTTCAGCACCTTCCAAACCGGCGCCGCAAACGGCAGGATTTTCGGTGCGATTTCCTTGAGTTGCGCGATCAGCGCATCGCGATCCACGGCCTCAATCCCCAGGCCTTTGCGCAGAGGATCATGGTGCTGCAGCGCACGGTCCACGCGCGCCTCGAGCGTCGCTTCATCTGCGAGATCAGCCACGCGTACCGCACGACGGCCCACTTTGTCTTCGTAGCACGGGCCGATGCCGCGACCGGTGGTGCCGATCTTGGTGCCTTTCGAGGCCGCTTCTTCACGCGCGCGGTCCAACTCGCCATGGATCGGCAGAATCAGCGGCGTGTTCTCGGCAATCATCAGCGTCTCGGGCGTGATCTCGACACCCTGCGCCTGCACGGTCTCGATTTCCTTGATCAGATGCCAGGGATCAAGCACCACACCATTGCCGATCACGCTCAACTTTCCGCCACGCACAACGCCGGACGGCAAAGCGTGCAGCTTGTAGACCTTGCTGTCGATTACAAGGGTATGGCCGGCGTTGTGGCCGCCCTGGAAACGCGCGATCACGTCAGCGCGTTCGCTGAGCCAATCCACGATCTTGCCCTTACCCTCGTCGCCCCACTGGGCGCCGACTACTACGACATTGGCCATATCCGGTCCTTTGCTGCGAAGTATCAAACCCGCGTTCATATACAGAGGCACATGCAACAGTGAAACCGCAAATTCGCCGCAGGGTCGTCGAAACACTGGACAGCTGCGTCCGTTTCAGCGATTCTGCGCGGCAAAAAAGATGTGGCGGTGATTTTTTATGGGCATGTTTCTGCGATGGCTGTTTGCGTTCGCGCTGCTGACGCTGACCTATAATCCAACGGACTGGAACTATGTCCGCTGGACCATCGAGAATTACCAGGCGCATTTGTCCGTGGCGGTTCTGTTGGGGCTGCTGCTGACCATCGGTTACATCATCTACATCCGCGCCACCCTGCGCTCGATCGGTGGCTTTGGCATGGTTCTGGTCACGGCCGTGGTCGCCGCCCTGCTGTGGGTGCTGTATGATTTCGGCCTGCTGCAGCTCGATAACAAGAATGTGCAGGTCTGGCTGGGCATCCTGGCCCTGTCCATCGTTCTGGGAATCGGTCTAAGCTGGAGCCACGTCCGGCGCCAACTGGCCGGTCAGAGCGATGTGGACGATGTGGATGAGTAAGCCTGAACAAAACTTCGAACAGTTCTACTACACTAAAGTCGGCCTTGGCGAAGGCTGCGGCTGTGCCGAAAAGATCATCGACGTGCACGAATTCAACCGGCTGGCTGGCAAACCCCGGTTGCGCGTGCCGCGCCTGGCCCTGCCCACCCGCACCGGTTTGCGTCGGTTCCTGCAAAAAGCTGGGCTGACCTCGCGGCCCCGGTCCCGCGACTGACCCCGGCGGATGACACGCGTCATAAAGGCGGCAGATCTCTTGCCCACGCCGTGGAAGAACGGTGGCGGCCTCACACGCGAGATTGTCAGCCACTCAAGCAAAGATGACATGCACTGGCGTCTGAGCATCGCGGATGTGGATCGGGACGGTCCATTTTCGTGCTTTGCGGGCCTGTCCAGGATCCTGACAGTGATAGAGGGGAACGGGATGACCCTGCACGCGGATGACACGACGCTGAGCGCGCAGCCCTATCAACCGCTTGCCTTTGCCGGGGATCTACCAGTGACCGGGTGCCTGATCGACGGGCCGGTCCGAAACTTCAACCTCATTTTCGATCCACAGCATGTCAGACCATCCGTACGGCTTTACGAAGGGCCGCAAACACTGAAGCTTGCGCCAACAGATCATGCTATTCATTGCCTCGACGGAACGGTCGAATTGAGCGGAACGACCCTTCTCCCAGGTGACACCGCCTGGATCACAGGTGGCGACATCTACATCCCTGACCAAACCCAGATCATCTGTGTGACGTTCTGAGCACGCCCGCGTGGCCTCTGGCCACGCCGCGGTGTTTGCCCCTCGATGGGGCGGGCAGCGCGCACCCGCTTAGACGTCCAGCGAGACCGGTGCCCCATGCGGCGTGGTCAGATAGGCCTCTTCCCAAGCCTCTTTGATCGGGGACACCTCGCCCTTCAACGCCCCGCCATCTTCGTCCAGAACCGCCTCCAGCGTTTCCAGCCAGGCGTGGAAGTAATCATCGCCTCCATCCAACTCGCGCGACAATCCATGGCGTTTCAAGGTGGCGGAAAACCGTTCCGCCCAGTCGGGCCAGGCAAACCGACCAGTCTCGTTCAGATGCACCGTCAGAGCAAAAACCTGCGCGTGCCATGGCTCGGCAAAAACCGGCTCGGGCGCGCTATGTTCGACACAATCGCTCATGCCGACTCCAGATAGCTTTGCCACAGGTCCAACACCACCTCGTCATCCGGGCTTTCCGCGTCGGCCCAAAGCTCAGTTGCCGGGAACACCACCGCATAGAGCGGCTCGGGGGCTTCTCCCAGTCCGTGCGCGTTGCTGTCGGGCAGAACATGGGCCCCATGCATCAGCAGCACTCGCCCAACGGCCCCTTGGGCATAGGCAGGCAAGCGTGTGTGCCCGCCGTTCACCAGCCGATTGGCGGCAGGACGCGCCGTTCGCACCGCCTGCCCCACGACAAAGGCCGGAGCCACATTCGACGGACGATCCGCCGGGCCGCCCTTGGCCAGGACACCCGGCACAGCCTCGGCCGTCATCGCCTTATGCGCCAAGGGATGCGGGGCATCCCCGCCCTCTCCCTTCAGGTCCTCCAGCGTCAGCACGCCAGTTTCCACCAACAGATCCGCAAGCCCCGAGATCCATTTCTCGTAGTAGCTGAACCGCGTGTAGTCCTTGGGCGACAGCCGCTCACGCGCATGGCGCGAGACGTCGATGTTCCACTTTCCCAAAGCGCCCGAGGCCAGCGTCACCGCCAGCGCCCGCGCATGCCAATCCTTCTCAAACACTGGCGCGTCTTCACCCTCGGGCACCACCGGCCCGTCGCCGAACCGCCCGCCCATATCATGCACGCGACTCATGACGGCACCTCTGCCAGGCCGGTGCCGATCATGCTGTCGCGGGTCACAAGCGCGGCCAGTTCATCCTCGGACAGGCCCTCGGTTCCGTCGGGGCGCATCGGCAGCACCAGATAGCGCACCTCGGCCGTCGAATCCCAAACCCGCACAGATGTGCCCTCAGGCAGGCTTACTCCAAAATCCGCCAACACCTTGCGCGGCTCGCGCACGGCCCGGGCGCGGTAGGCGTCGGATTTGTACCAGCCCGGCGGGATGCCGAGCAAAGGCCACGGGTAACAGCTGCACAAGGTACACACGACCATATTGTGTTGCACAGGTGTATTTTCGACCACCACCATGTGTTCGCCCTGACGGCCATAGTAGCCCAGATCAGCCACCACCGGCGTGGCATCCGCCAGCAACGCGGCCTTGAACGCTGGGTCCGTCCAGGCCCGCGCAACAACGCGCGCACCGTTCTTTGGACCGATGCGGTTCTCATAGGTGTCGATCAACTCATCCAGCGCGGCGGGGTCAATCAGCCCCTTGCGGGTGAGAATCGTTTCCAGCGCCTTGACCCGCAAGGCGGGCTCGGGCGGCAACAGGGCGTGCGGGTGGTCGTGATCATCATGTGGCATGGGTCGCATGATTGAACCACCGTCGTCCCAAGTCCAGTGTCAAATCCGTGATACGGCTCATCACGCCACGTGATGGCAAACTCCTCCCTTGCCCCTGACCGCAAACTTGCCTACATACCGCGCGGTACATACCACGCTCTGCAGGGTCTCTATGGAAAACGTCGTCCTCATCATTCACCTTCTCTTGGCTCTCGGCCTGATCGCCGTCGTTCTGATGCAGCGGTCCGAGGGTGGAGGCCTGGGCATGGGCGGCGGTGGCGGCGGTGCCGTTTCGGGTCGCGCAGCGGCCACGGCGCTTGGCAAGCTGACCTGGATTCTGGCGGCGGCCTTCATCGTGACCTCGATCACGCTGACCATTCTGGCCGCGCAAAAATCCGCAGGCTCGTCGGTCATCGACCGTCTGGGCGTTCCGGCCCCTGCATCCGAGCAGAGCACACCTGATGTTCCGGCAGGATCCGACCTGTTGCCGCCCGCACAAGGCGACGACGCACCGCTGGTTCCCAAAGCCGACTGAACCACTACACCTTGAATTCTGGATGAGAACCGCAACAGCATCTTGCGGTTCTCTTGCGTTAGGCGCGCGAATCCTTTATACGTGAAGTCCCGTGATGCAGTGGTTTTTGAGCACGTGTTCGAGGCCACCGGGCAGCTGAATTTTGACCACTCACGGGGGCAGCCGAACACTCATGGCGCGTTTTATCTTCATCACTGGCGGTGTTGTATCTTCGCTTGGCAAGGGTCTGGCGTCCGCCGCCCTGGGATCGCTGCTGCAAGCGCGTGGCTATTCGGTCCGTCTGCGCAAGCTGGACCCCTATCTGAACGTCGACCCCGGTACCATGTCGCCCTTTGAGCATGGCGAGGTTTTTGTCACCGATGACGGCGCCGAGACCGACCTGGACCTGGGCCACTACGAACGCTTCACCGGTGTGCCCGCCCGCAAAACCGACTCGGTCTCATCCGGCCGGATCTATTCCAACGTGCTGGAAAAGGAACGCCGCGGCGATTACCTGGGCAAGACCATTCAGGTGGTTCCCCATGTCACCAACGAGATCAAGGACTTCATCTCGATCGGCGAGGATGAGGTCGATTTCATGCTCTGCGAAATCGGCGGCACCGTTGGCGACATCGAAGGCCTGCCGTTTTTCGAAGCCATCCGCCAGTTCAGCCACGACAAACCCCGCGGCCAGTGCATTTTCATGCACCTGACCCTGCTGCCCTATCTGGCGGCCTCGGGTGAGTTGAAGACGAAACCCACCCAGCACTCGGTCAAGGAACTGCAATCCATCGGCATCGCGCCCGACATTCTGGTCTGCCGCTCGGAACAGCCGATCCCGGACAAGGAACGCGAGAAAATCGCGCTTTTCTGTAATGTCCGGAAAGAGGCCGTTGTGGCGGCGTATGACCTGAATTCCATCTATGAAGCGCCGCTGGCCTATCACGAGCAGGGTCTGGATCAGGCGGTTCTGGACGCCTTCAACATCTCGCCCGCCCCCAAGCCCGACCTGGCCACCTGGAACGACGTCAAGGATCGCATCCACAACACCGATGGTGAAGTGAACGTCGCCATCGTCGGCAAGTACACGCAGCTTGAAGATGCGTATAAGTCGATCAAAGAGGCGCTGACCCATGGCGGCATGGCCAACCGGGTCAAAGTCAACGTCTCGTGGGTGGATGCCGAAGTCTTCGACCAAAGCGACGCGGCCCCGCATCTGGAAGGATTCCACGCCATCCTCGTGCCTGGCGGCTTTGGCGAACGTGGCACAGAAGGCAAGATCAAAGCGGCCGAGTTTGCCCGCACACGCAAGATCCCCTACCTGGGCATCTGCCTGGGCATGCAGATGGCCGTGATCGAGGCCGCGCGCAACGTGGCAGGCATCAAGACCGCAGGGTCCGAGGAATTCGACCACGAAGCAGGCGCGAAGCGGTTCGAGCCGGTGGTCTATCACCTCAAGGAATGGGTGCAGGGCAACCACACCGTTCAGCGCAAAGCCGATGACGACAAGGGCGGGACCATGCGCCTGGGGGCCTATGACGCCGCTCTGTCCGAAAGCTCGAAAGTGGCCGAAGTTTACGGGACCACCGGCATCGAAGAGCGTCACCGCCACCGCTATGAGGTGGACATCAAGTACCGCGAGAAGCTGGAAGCCGCTGGCCTGAAATTCTCGGGAATGTCCCCCGACGGCCGCCTGCCCGAGATTGTGGAATGGGCAGACCATCCGTGGTTCATCGGGGTACAGTTCCACCCCGAGCTGAAATCCAAACCCTTTGCGCCGCATCCTCTGTTCGCGGATTTTGTCCGCGCAGCCAAGGACACATCGCGTCTGGTGTAACCCGTTGATGGGGCGCACGCGCCCCGTCGCCTCGGTTTCCCCCAAGTAGTGTTTGAACACGTGAACCGCCCGGTCCCATGGGACATGAGCGGTTGCCATTTGAACACCCTCACGCCACTCTGCGCCTGATTGCATCAGGGAGCTTGAGATGGCCAAAGGATATTGGATCGGTCACGTCGACGTGGACGATATGGAAACCTACAAGAACTACATCGCCGCAAACGCCGCGCCCTTGGCCGAATATGGCGCCAAGTTTCTGGTGCGCGGCGGCGAGCAACAGGTTCGCGAAGGTCATGCGCGCGCGCGCACCGTTGTGTTGGAATTCGAAAGCTATGAAAAGGCGATCGAGTGTTATGAGAGTATCGGTTATCAAGCTGCCAAGGACATTCGCGATCCTGTCTCTACCGGGGATCTGGTCATCATTGAAGGCTATACCGGGTAGTTCCCGCTTGGCGGAACGCAAAATATGGGGTAATTTCAGATCATGCTGAAGAAGTTTTTCCAGGCGTTTCGCCCAACTGACCCTGCCCCGTTGCCCGACCCGGATGCCGAGTTGGCCTTGGGGGCATTGCTTGTGCGCGTGGCGCAGTCCGACCGGGATTACCAGCTTGAAGAGATCAGCTTGATCGACCGCATTCTGGCCCGCCTCTATCAGCACAATGCGATCGAGGCGGCGAAAGTGCGTGCCACTTGTGAAAAACTTCATGCCGCAGCCCCCGAGACCGACACCTTTGGCCGCCTGATCCGCGAGACCACCGGGCTTGAGGAACGCATGGCCGCACTGGACGCCCTGTGGGAGGTTGTTCTGGCCGACGGGGAACAGCAGGAAGGCGAGATCAAGATCGTCGAAGAGGCGCGAATCGCCATGGGGTTGAGCTTCAAGGACAGCGAAGCAGCCCGCCGCCGGGCGATGGAAAAAGTCTGAGCGCGAACCACGGTCCCTCTTGGCGCAGCGCAGATGCGCACCTATACCTTTCAACATGTTTCGTGATTTTCTGACGCGGCTGACGCAGCCGGAGCCCGCCCAACTGCCCGACGAAGACGCCCGCCTTGCGCTGACCGCGCTTTTGGTGCGCATTGCCAAGTCGGACAATGACTATGCCCCCGAAGAGATGGCCCGCATCGACCGCATCACCGCGGCACGCTATGGCCTGTCCCCGTTCGAAGCCGCCGGTTTGCGTTCGCAGGCCGAAGGGCTGGAGGCCGAAGCCCCCGATACCGTGCGCTTTACCCGCGCGATCAAGGATGCCGTCGCCTATGAAGACCGTCGCGCCGTGGTCGAAGCGCTGTGGTCGGTGGTTCTGGCCGATGGCGAACGAGCCGAAGAAGAAGACGCGCTGCTGCGCCTGGTGGCCAATCTACTGGGTGTGAATGACCGCGATTCGGCGCTTGCCCGTCAAAAAGCGGCCCGTTCATGACCGCGATGCTCGGCATGTATGACATGCCCGCCCTGCAAGCCGCCAATGATACCTTTTGGGTCGCGATCCGAACGCACTTGGGGGACGGCCCCGAGATGTTGGACCGAGAGCGGGATTTCTGGGACATCTGGTATGACCCAAGCATGGTGTTTTCGCAGACCTGCGGCATGCCCTATCGCACCAAGCTGCACGGCACGGTGACCTTGATCGGCACGCCGGACTACGGCCTGCCGGATTGCCCTCCGGGATACTACTATTCCACCTTTGTGGCGCGTACGGATGATCCCCGCCCGCTCGAGGAATTGGTGACCGGCACATTTGCCTATAACGAGCCACTGTCGCAATCGGGATGGGCCGCGCCAACGACACATCTGCAGTCTCTGGGATTGAAGGTGGACAAGCTGTTGCAATCTGGCGGCCATGCGCTGTCGGCTCAGGCGGTGGCTGATGGGCGCGCAGACCTTGCCGCTTTGGACGCGCTGACGTGGGTTCTGCTGACCGAACATGACCCGGATCTAGCGGGCAAACTGCGCGTCGTGACCCGCACAAAGCCCACGCCAACCCTGCCATACGTCACCGCCCAATCCCGCGATCCGGCCCCGATTGCAGCCGCCGTTCGGGCCGCAATTGCTGCGTTGGACGAGGACACGCGGCAGTTGCTGCACATCCAGGGGCTGATCGACATACCCGCAGAGGTGTATTTGGCTGTCCCGACACCGCCTTCGCCCGCCGAAAAAGACAGTTCCGTATAGTCAATTCGGCGCTTTCCGGGGCGAAACATTCGTTTTGCAAGTTGCATTGCGACCAAAATTCAGCCCTATTAGCCCACCAAAACCGGTACAAACCTTCGGATTCCACGTGTCAGACACACCTCCTGTCATCCAGATCAAGAACCTGCACAAAAGCTTTGGCCAGCTCGAGGTGCTCAAAGGTGTCGATATCACGGCCCACCGGGGCGACGTGGTTTCACTGATCGGATCGTCAGGTTCAGGAAAATCCACATTGCTGCGCTGCTGCAACCTGCTGGAAGACAGCCAACAGGGCGAGATCCTGTTCAAGGGCGAGCCGGTCGCATGGAAGGGTGAACACCACGGGCGTCGCCCTGCCGACCCCAAACAGGTGCTGCGCATCCGCACGAACCTGTCCATGGTGTTCCAGCAGTTCAACCTGTGGGCTCACATGACCATCCTGCAAAACGTGATGGAGGCGCCCGTCACGGTCCTGGGCCGCGACAAGGCCGAGGTCGAGGAAAGCGCGCGCAAGTACCTGCACCAGGTCGGCATTGGCGACAAATGTGACGTTTATCCGGCGCAACTTTCGGGCGGCCAGCAACAGCGCGCCGCCATCGCGCGCGGCCTGTGCATGGAGCCCGAGGCGCTGCTCTTTGACGAGCCCACATCGGCGCTTGACCCCGAGCTGGAACAGGAAGTGATCAAGGTGATCAAGGACCTGGCCGCCGAAGGGCGCACGATGATCATCGTGACCCATGACATGAAAATGGCCGCTGATATTTCCAGCCACGTGGTGTTCCTGCACCAGGGGCTGATCGAAGAAGAGGGCACGCCGGACGAGCTGTTCGGCGCACCCAAATCCGAACGCCTGCAGGGCTTTCTTTCCGCCACGCAGGCTGCATAAACTGTAAAAACAACCACCAACGGGGAGCTACAGATGAAAAAACTGATCCTGACCACGGCTGCACTGGCACTGACTGCCGGTATGGCGATGGCCGACACCGTCCGCATGGGCACCGAGGGCGCCTACCCTCCGTACAACTTCATCAATGACGCCGGCGAGATCGACGGCTTTGAGCGTGAGTTGGGCGACGAGCTGTGCAAACGTGCCGGTCTGACCTGCGAATGGGTCAAGAACGACTGGGATTCGATCATTCCGAACCTGGTTTCGGGCAACTACGACACCATCATCGCCGGCATGTCGATCACAGCCGAGCGTGATGAGGTCATCGACTTCACCCAGAACTATCAGCCCCCCGCAGCGTCGGCCTATGTTGCCGCGGCCGAAGGTGCTGACGTGACCGGTGGCGTTGTCGCCGCTCAGACCGCGACCATCCAGGCAGGTCACGTGGCCGAATCCGGCGCAACTCTGGTTGAGTTCGCAACTCCGGAAGAAACCATCGCAGCCGTCCGCAACGGCGAAGCGGATGCCGTTCTGGCCGACCGCGACTATCTGGCGCCGCTGGTCGAGGAATCGAACGGCGAGCTGGTCTTCATCGGCGACCCGGTTCCGCTGGGTGGTGGCGTTGGCATGGGCCTGCGTGAATCCGACGGCGAACTGCGTGGCAAGTTCGACGCGGCCATCACCTCGATGAAAGAGGACGGCACGCTGAACGAAATGCTGATCAAGTGGTTCGGCGAAGACACCCGCACTTACTGATCTCTGATCCTTGCGGTCCCGTGCGTCACACGCGCGGGACCGTTTCTTTTGCCGGTTTTCCTGGCTGATCCCCCCGATCGCCAAACCTGCCCCGCCCAAGGCTGACTTGATGTTTTCCTACTGCGCCGATCCCGACACGCTTGGCACCTTTCGTTGGTTCTCCTGCTATCTAACCAACGGCGTGCACATGCAGTTCTACCTGTCCTTCATCAAGGTTCTGGCCTTGCTGGCCATCACCGCGCCCGTGGCGCTGGCCTTTGGCTTTGCAGGGGCCATGTCGGCCCGATCGCATATTCCGCCCGTCAGTTGGCTGGGCAAAGGGTACATCGCAATCGTGCGCGGCGTGCCGGACATCGCGTTTTTCCTGTTCTTTGTCATCGCATTGGATCAGGCATTCGAATGGACGCGGCACCAAATCCTCTGCCCCGATTGGACCGACCCGATCCGGCAAGGCAATGATTTCCTGGTCTGTGCGCAGGCCAAACTGCCGCTTGGCACCTCGCCCGAGTGGGTGCATGAAACCTACGGCTTTTTCCTGGCCGTCATCACCTTTGCCATCGTCTTTGGTGCCTTTGCGGCCAACGTTCTGTTTGGCGGCATGCGGGCCGTGCCGCACGCCCAGCTGGAGACGGCCGAGGCCTACGGCATGACCCGCCGCCAGACGTTCTGGCGCATTCTGGTGCCTCAGATGTGGGTCTATGCCCTGCCTGGCCTGTCGAACCTCTGGATGGTGTTGATCAAGGCCACGCCGCTGCTGTTCCTTCTCGGTGTCGAGGACATCGTCTATTGGGCGCGCGAACTGGGTGGCACCAAGACATCCAAGTTCACCGCATATCCGCATGGCGACTGGCGCATGTGGTACTTCCTGTTCCTACTGGTGTTCTACCTGGCCTTTACCCGTGTGTCCGAGATCGCGCTGGAGCGTCTGATGCAAAAGCTTAGCCACGGACAGGCCACCACCGGCGGCGAAGCACAACGCAAGGAGGCCGTGGCATGAGCTGTCTTCAGACCATCCAGGACTATGGCCTGCGGTCCCTTGGCTATGGCGAGCGCCTGCTGCCCAAGACCGATTTCACCCTGTGCGAACAGTTCACCCTGATCGGCTCGGGCATGATCTGGAACGTCTATTTCGGCATCATGGCTTTGGCGACCGGGTTCTTCCTTGCCACCGCCCTGGCGCTTGGCAAAGCATCCAGCAACATCTGGCTGCGCAAACCGTCGGAATGGTTCATCTTCATCTTCCGGGGCTCGCCGCTCTTCATCCAGTTCTTCTTTGCCTACTTCTTCTTCCTGTCGCTGAAGAAGGCTTATCCGATGTTCGACGCCTTCACCTCGGCCTGGCTGGGGGCGCTGATTGTTCTGTTCTTCAACACTGCCGCCTATTCGGGTGAAATCCTTTACGGTGCGCTGCGCTCGATCCCCAAGGGCGATGTCGAGGCGGCGGATGCCTATGGCATGTCCGGCTGGTCACGGTTCCGCCGCATCATCTGGCCCACCATGCTGCGCCTGGCTTGGCCCGCTTACACGAACGAGGCGATCTTTCTGTTCCACGCCACAACGCTTGTGTTCTTTTCGGCCTTCCCTGCCTGGCGGCAAAAGGGCGATGCGCTGTATTACGCCAGCTATTTTGCTGACAAGACGTTCAACCCGTTTGTGCCCTACCCCATTCTGGCCTTCTACTTCATCCTGCTCACGCTGGTGATCGTGGGCATCTTTGGCATGATCAACACGCGGCTGAACCGGCACCTGCCCAAAGCCAAGAAAGCCAAGATGCGCTTTCGCCCCAACCTGGCGCGCTAAGAAGTCAGCGTGACCTCGGCGGCGAACTCTGTCCGCACAACGTCGCGGATCAGATCAGCAAAGCGGGCAAAGGCCGGTGGTTCGCCGCTGGCTGCGCGCCACGCCAACCCGATCTGCCGATAAAGCGGCGGACGCAGATCCAGGACCGAGACATCGGGATCACGCAGGTTGACCTCGGACCTTACATAGAGCGCAGGCAGCAGCGTCACCCCCATGCCCAACGACACCATCTGGCGCAGCGCATCGAGGCTTGTGCCTTCGAAATCGTCCCGCAAGGTGGCACCCGTGTCGACGCCCAACCCCGTGACCTGAGTATGCAGCGCAAACGCCGGGCTGAGGCTGAGCAGGCTCTGCCCGGCCAAATCCGCCCGCACCGCCTGTTTGCGCTCGGCCAGCGGATGCTCTCGCGCCACTGCCAGGCTGAGCGGTTCGCGAAACAGGGTGCGCAGCCGCAGGTCATCACCGGGTACCGGCAGCTGTGTCAGGATCATGTCGTGACGCCCTGCGATCAGATCCTCAACCAATTCCTTGGGGGTGCTGTCACGGATCACCAGCTTCAGGTCAGGATAGCTCTGATGCAACTGCCGCAGCACCCGCGGCAGCAAGTAGGGACCGATGGTTGGTGACGACCCCAGCCGAAGCGTGCCCGACATCTCGGACCGCGACGGACCCGCAACATGAACCAACCCTTCGACCTCGCGCAGGACGCGCTCGGCCTGTGCTGCTGCTTCTCGTCCAGTGGGGGTGAGGATCAAACCGCTGCGCTTACGCTCGATCAGCTTGGCGCCAAGGGCTTCTTCCAACGCGGCGATCTGCAGGCTGAGCGACGGTTGACTGATCCCCAGTTGCTGCGCCGCACGGCGGTATTGGAGCGTGGAACTGAGCACGGCAAAGTAACGGATCTGGCGCAGGGTGATATTGGACACGCGAATTCCTCCTCTCCCCATAGATAGGAATTTCCTATCTTACTTTCCATTACCATTGCCTTCATCCCACGTGAACCATCCCCATCTTTGCCTTGTGATCGTAACCGGTCACATCGTTTCAAGCAGCAAGGAGGCTTTCATGAAGACCAGTCCAAAGGTCAGCAAGTTTTCACTCGGGATCAATGTGGCGCGGTTGCGCAAAAGCCATCGAGACGTGAAATCCCAGATCGCCCGAGAACTGCGCCGTCCCGCGCCGTGTACCTTGGCGCTGCAGCAACTCAAACGTCAACGCCTCCAGATCAAGGACGAGATCGCGCGTTGCCTCGACCGTTTGCGCCGCCTCGAAGCGTCCTCGACCCTCCCGCCAAACGTGGCATAAGGAGCCAAAGATGTTCTTACCTTTCGTTTTCCGCAGCTCAAGCATCAACCCGATGCATAGCCCGGATTTGACAGACATGCGCCGCGCCATTCTGGAAGAAGATGATGATGGGCCCGACGGTGGCTTCCATATGTCACGGCATGCAGAGCCAAATACTGCGACTGCGGCACAGTCGGACCTGCGCCGTCCGATGTAACGCCAAGCCGGTCCCGGGGGCGCCCCGGGACCGGTTTTTTGCTAGGCGCTGCGTGTCGGAACCTGCCATACTGCGGTGGCACTATCGAGCAGGGACGACAAAGACATGGATCGCCGAAGCTTTATCGCGCAGGCCTGCGCGACCGCGCTTGCCGGGTTCACTCCGCTGACCGGGAACGCGGCCGGAAACCGCCAGCCAAACGGGTTTATCCGCACCAATTGGAGCCGCGATCCCTATAGCCGGGGGGCCTATTCTTTCTTCGCCAAGGGATCGAAGCGCCGCCATACACGGGACCTGGCAGACCCCGTGGGCGACCGGGTCTTCTTTGCCGGAGAGGCCACGCATCCGAACTATAACAGCACCGTTCACGCGGCTTTGGAATCCGGGCAATTGGCCGCGCGGGCTGTGCGACGCACCAAGCACAAACGCGTCATTGTCGTTGGAGCCGGCATCAGCGGCCTTGCGGCGGCGCGTCAGCTTGCCGACGCCGGTGTCGATGTCGCGGTGCTAGAGGCTCGGGGCCGCACGGGCGGGCGGATCTGGACCGACAGGCGACTGGGACAGCCGCTTGATCTGGGGGCCAGCTGGCTGCACGGCACCCGCGGCAATCCACTGACCGGTCTCACCCGGTCTCAGGGCATGCCCCACCGCGTCACTGGCGACAGCTATGTCATCCGGGGCCAGGATGGGCGCCGCATGCGCGACGCCGACGCACCCGGCTGGCTGGACGAGGTGGCAGAGGTGCAGCACGATGCCGGGGCCAGCCTGAGCGAACTGAACCTGAGCGCCTATTTGACGGACAACGACTATGACGGCGACGAGTGGATCTTTCCCAAAGGCTATGACGCGGTGCTGCGCGCCTTTGTCCGCGGTCTCGACATCCGCCTGAACACGGATGTACGACGGATCCAGATGACATCAACCGGTGTACAGCTGCGGGACGCCGCAGGCACAGAGCACGCAGCGGACGCAGTCATCGTTTCGGTCCCATTGGGTGTTCTGAAAACCGATCACATCCGCTTTGAGCCCGCCCTGCCCAAGCCAAAGAGACAGGCGATCGCCAAGCTTGGCATGGGGCTGCTGGACAAGGTCTATCTGCGCTATGACGCCGTGTTCTGGGACGCTGACACCACTTGGATCATGACACCCGAGAACGGTCTGCCCAAGGGGCAGTTCAACCAATGGCTCAACCTTGCGCCTTACATCGGCACGCCCGTTCTTGTGGCCTTCAACGGGGCGCAGCCTGCCCGTGATCTTGCCCGCGCATCGGACAAGCAGATGCTAAGCATGGCACAGCAGACCATAGAGAGGGCCTATCCGGAATGAGGTCGAAAAACGACCACCCGCAAAATTTGATCAAATCTAGTGACAAGACCCCATCCGCTCGGCTATCTCTCGGGAAACGAGATTGGAGCGTCCCATGGACCTTGCACAATTTGACACCTTTCGCGTCGCCGCCGTTGACCTGAACGGGCAACTTCGGGGCAAGCGTGTTCCCGCAGCTTACGCCGGAAAGCTGGACAAAGGCGCCGTGCGCATCCCGTTCTCGGCATTGAATGTGGACCTGTGGGGGGCTGATATCGAAAACAGCCCGCTGGTCTTTGAAAGCGGTGATGCCGATGGCGTCCTGCGCCCGACCGAACGTGGAGCCGTACCCATGCCCTGGCTGACGCAGCCTTCAGCGCTGGTGCCGATGTCACTCTATCACGATGACGGTGCGCGCTTTGACGGCGACCCGCGTCACGCATTGGCCGATGTGCTGGACCGCTACGCCGCGCGTGGGTGGACCGTGATCGCGGCAACCGAGCTGGAATTCACCCTGATCGACGACAGCGGCGACAGTCCCCAGCCCCCCCGCAGCCCGGTAACTGGCCGCGCGCTCGAGGATATGGCGGTGCTGTCCATGGCCGAACTTGATGCTTTTGACGGTTTCTTTTCCGATCTCTACGCGGGCTGCGCCGATATGGGCATCCCGGCGCAGACCGCGATATCCGAATCCGGTATTGGGCAGTTCGAGGTCAACTTGAACCATCAGGACGCGATGCGATGCGCCGATGATACGCTGCTGTTCAAGGTTTTGGTGCGTGGCTTGGCCCGTAAACATGGGTTTGCGGCCACCTTCATGGCCAAACCCTATGACGACGATGCGGGCAACGGAATGCATGTGCATTATTCCGTTGTTGATACGGATGGCGTGAATGTCTTTGACAATGGCGGCCCGGACGGCACCGACCTGCTGCGTCACGCGGTGGCCGGGTGTCTGGCCGCGATGCCCGATTGCACGCTGATCTTTGCGCCCCACGGCAATTCCTACACGCGGTTGGTCCCCGGTGCGCACGCCCCAACCGGGGCGTGCTGGGCCTATGAAAACCGCACCGCAGCCCTGCGCATTCCCGGCGGCCCGTCTGCCGCACGCCGGATCGAGCACAGAGTCGCAGGCGGGGACACCAACCCCTATCTGATGCTGGCCGCCGTGTTGGGGGCCGCGATGGTCGGGATCGAGGATGCGATGGAGCCCCCCACCCCGATCACCGGCAATGCCTATGCCCTGGATGGCGTGCCTCAATTGGCCCCGGACTGGCCCTCGGCGGTGTCGCGCTTTGAGGGCAGCGATCTGGTTGCGCGCATCTTTTCCGCCGACCTGATCCGCAACTTGGCAATGACCAAGCGGCAAGAGATCGCGCTCTTTGCCGAGCGTCCGACGGAACGTCACTGGCTCAGCTACCTGGAAACCGTCTGACGCCCTTGCGAGCAACGTCTTGCTCGGGTAACGTGGAATTTGATCAAATTTGGTGACCCATGAAAATCGGTATTCTGATAACCGGCCACGCCCCGGATGCCCTGATCGGCAAAACGGGCGACTATGACAAGATCTTTGCCCGGCTTCTGAGCGGTCACGGACATGACTTCGACTTTGCCGCCTATGCGGTGGTCGACAATGAATTCCCCAACAGCGCCGAGGATTGCGACGGGTGGCTGCTGACCGGCTCGAAACACGGGGCCTACGAAGACCACGACTGGATCCCGCCGCTGGAGCAGCTGATCCGCGACATCCACGCCCGCGGGCTGCCCATGATCGGCGTCTGCTTCGGGCACCAGATCATCGCCCAGGCGCTTGGCGGAAAGGTCGAGAAGTTCAGTGGTGGATGGGCCATCGGCCCCACCGAATATGACTATGGCGACCGCCGGATGACCATGAACGCCTGGCATCAGGATCAGGTGACCGAACTGCCCGATGGGGCAACGGTGCTTGCAGGCAACGACTTCTGCAAGAATGCGGTACTGGCCTATGGCGACACCATCTGGACCGTGCAACCGCACCCTGAGTTCGACAATGAATTTGTCGACGGGCTGATCAAAGCGCGCGGGCGTGGGTTGGTTCCTGACACGATATTGGACGCCGCCGAATCCCGGCTGACAGACACCATCGACAGCCCGCAGATCGCGCGCGAGATGGCCGATTTTTTTGCAAAAGCAGGTGCAGCATGACCGATTGGAAAGACAATCTCCCCGAAGCCGCAAAGGCCTATCTTGAAGGTCGACGCCTTGACGAGGTCGAATGCGTGATCTCGGATCTGCCCGGCATCGCGCGCGGCAAGGCGGTGCCGGCAAGCAAGTTCGCCAAGCAGGATTATTTCCACCTGCCCGACAGCATCTTCTACCAGACCATCACCGGCGACTGGGGCGAAGCCGCCGGAGACGACGGCTTCATCGAAAAGGACATGATCCTGAAACCCGACATGTCCACTGCAACCGCCGCGCCCTGGACGGGCGACTGGACGTTGCAGGTGATCCACGACGCCTATGATCGGGACGGCGAGGCGATCCCATATTCGCCGCGCAACGTGCTCAAACGCGTGGTGCAGCTCTACCGGGACCAAGGATGGGAGCCGATCGTGGCCCCTGAGATGGAATTCTTCCTTGTGGCCCGCAACGTTGACCCGGCCAAGGAAATCGAACCCATGATGGGCCGCTCTGGCCGCCCTGCAGCGGCGCGACAGGCCTATTCGATGACCGCGGTGGACGAGTTTGGTCCGGTGATCGACGACATCTATGACTTTGCCGAGCACCAGGGGTTCGAGATTGACGGCATCACCCAGGAAGGCGGCGCCGGTCAGCTGGAGATCAACCTGCTGCACGGCGATCCGGTCAAGCTGGCGGATGAGGTGTTCTATTTCAAACGCCTGATCCGCGAGGCCGCCCTGCGCCACGACTGTTTTGCCACGTTCATGGCCAAACCGATCGAGAATGAGCCCGGCAGCGCCATGCATATTCACCATTCGATTCTGGACATCGAAACGGGCCAGAACATCTTTGTCGGGCCACAGGGTGGCGAGACCGACGCCTTTTATCATTTCATCGCCGGGCTGCAGAACCATCTGCCCTCTGGCCTTGCGGTCATGGCCCCCTACGTGAACTCTTACCGTCGTTACGTGAAAGACCATGCTGCGCCGATCAACCTGGAATGGGCACGCGACAACCGCACAACCGGCATTCGCGTGCCGCTGTCCGGCCCTTCCGCGCGCCGGGTCGAAAACCGGATCGCAGGCATGGACTGCAACCCGTACCTGGGCATCGCGGTCTCGCTGGCCTGCGGGTACCTGGGCCTGACCGAGCAACTGCGTCCGCGTCGGCAGTTCTATGGCGATGCCTATGAGGGCGAAGGCGACATCCCGCAAGTCCTTGGCCAAGCGCTGGATATGTTCGACGGCGCAAAGGCCCTGCACGAGGTGCTTGGCCCCGAATTTGCGCGGGTCTTTTCCATCGTCAAACGCGCCGAATACGAAGAGTTTTTGCAGGTTATCTCACCGTGGGAGCGTGAACACCTGTTGCTGAACGTCTGATCCCGACCAGCCTTTGGTGGCTGGTGGTATCGAACTGACCCGCCCCGGATCGCCCGGTGGCGGGTTTCTTTTTGCCGTGTCACAGAACTTTGGCTTGGCAGGCAGAGGTCTTTGTTTTAGTTTTCTCAAAGGGACCCTGTAGGAATTTGAAATATGAAGACTCCCCCAAACGTCCATGCGGCTGAACCCATTCCGGCTGCAGCCCGCGAAGCCATCGACACATTGCTGACCTCTGGCGACCTGTTTCGCTATACCGCGCCCCAGGACGCGCCGGTTGCGTTGCTGGAACGTGAGTTTGCTGACCTTCTTGGCTCCAAATACGCGCTTGCCGTGTCGTCCTGCTCGGCCGCGCTGTTCCTGTCCCTCAAGGCTCTGGATCTGCCCCGTGACGCCCGCGTCCTGATCCCCGGCTTCACTTTTGCCGCTGTGCCGTCATCGGTCGTACACGCCGATTGCGTGCCGGTCCTGTGCGAAGTGGGCGAGAACTACCGCATCGACTTGGATGACTTTGCGGCCAAGCTCGACGGTGTTCAGGCGGTGATCATCAGCCATATGCGGGGCCATACCTCGGACATGGATGCGATCATGGAGCTGTGCCAAACGCGCGACATTCCGGTGATCGAAGATGCCGCGCATTCGCTGGGGACTACTTGGAACGGGCAGAACATCGGGACAATCGGCAAGATCGGTTGCTTCAGCTTTCAATCCTACAAGATGATCAACGCAGGCGAAGGCGGCATTCTGATCACCGATGATGCCGATCTTGTGGCGCGCGCCATCATCATGTCCGGCGCTTACGAGCATAATTGGAAGAAACACCCGGTGCTGCAAGACAGCTGTGCCAAATGGCAGAACCAATTGCCGCTCTATAACCTGCGGATGAGCAACCTGAGTGCCGCTGTGATCCGTCCGCAGCTTCCCGAATTGGCGCGCCGGGTGCGTGACGGTCTGGCCAATCACGACTACGTCGCGGCGCGGCTTACCACGTCAGCCTACATCGACGTGCCCGCACCGCTGCCCGCAGAACGCCGCGCCCCGGATTCGATCCAGTTCAACCTGCATGGACTGGACGAGGCCGGGATCCGGCAATTTGCCCAAGCCGCCGACGCGCGTGGGGTCAAGGTGCAGGTGTTCGGGCTCAGCGAGGACAACGCCCGCGCCTTCTGGAACTGGCAGTTCATCCCCGACCTGCCCGAGCTGCCGCAGACCCGCGCCATGCTGATGCGTGCCTGCGACGTACGCTTGCCGGTGGCCTTGCAACGCGACGATCTCGATGCTGTCGCCGATATCCTGCTCGAGGCCATGGCCGAGGCCGCAGGCCCCGTGCGCAGCTACGGCACCTGATTACAAGACCTTCGGTACGATCGGTGCCGCGCCGGGCGCAGCCCGGCGCCCGGCCCAACGGGAGGCGGAGTTTCGTCAGAAACTTTGCCGACGGGCGGGAGCACCCCGAGCAGCAAAAAGCCGCGCTTGTTCATCAAGCGCGGCTGGCAATAACTCGATACGTCGATGGGGGGATCAGCTCAGCTTGGACAGCTTGTTCTGCAAATCGGCCAGCTGCTTCTTGATCTCATCCAGATCTTCACCACCCTCATCCGACTTGGCGCTCTCAGACGCGTCCGGGGCTGACCAATTCGTAGACAACCCGCCGGTCATCGCCTTCAGAAACGCCTCTTGCTGCGCTTGCATGGCCTCAAATCCCGGGATCTGGGCCATCGGGTTCATGGCATTCATGTTTTCCATCATCTTCGACTGGCTTTCGCGCAGCATCTCGAACGAGGATTGCAGGAACTGGGGCATCATACCCCCGCCGGGCACCATGTAGCTGCGGACCAGATCGTTGAGCACGTTCACGGGCAGCACATTCTCGCCGCGGCTTTCGTGTTCCGCGATGATCTGCAGCAAGTATTGCCGGGTCAAATCATCACCCGTTTTCAAGTCCACGATCTGAACCTCGCGGCCATCCCGGATGAACCCGGCGATGTCCTCAAGCGTCACGTAATCGCTGGTTTCGGTGTTATAGAGCCGTCGGCTGGCATAGCGCTTGATCAGCAGTGGTTTTTCTTGTTCTGCCACCGAGTTTCCTCCCCAGGAATGATGCATTGCAGCAGCGAGACTATGCGAGCGCAGAACAAAAGAAAAGAGGTCAGGTCTTGACCGGGGTTTTGACACAGCGGCCCCGAACAAAAAGAAAGGGCAGGTCGCTTGACCTGCCCTGCACGGGATGCACCAAAAAGATGGGAGGAGAGGGTTCGGTGCGACCCGCTCTTTCGCTTACTTGGCAGCTGCTTTTTTGGCTGCGGCGGTCACGTCGTTGGTGGCCTTTTTCACAGCGGCAGTTGCATCTTCGGTGATGTCTTTGCCGGCAGCCATGAACAGCTCGACGGTGTCCATCTGAACTTTTTTCGCGATCTCAGCGAAAGCAGCCATGTTTTCAGCAGCAACTTCGGCCGAAGCAGATGCGAAATCAGTTGCGGCTTTGGCATAGTCGGCCGGGTCGGTTTTTGCTTTCGAAACTTCGGTCAGCTTGGCCAGGGTGTCCTTGGTCCATTTGTTCGAAATCTCGGCCGATTTCTCAGCGGCTTCCAGAGCAACGTTCGACAGTTTTTCGTTCAGGGTCGCGGTCGACTTGAACGCGTCTTCCATTGCGGTGGTGTCGACGGGGAATGCGCCCATGACGTCTTTCATGATCGCGGTAAAGTCTTGGGTCTTTGCCATTGTACTAATCCTCTTTGCTGTCCGGGCCCACCCCGGTGTTCGTCAGCTTGAGAGGAATATGCTTTCTGCATCGCAGCATTTCAAGATTTTTCTTGCTGCAATGCAGAAAAAACTTCGCTTATCTCACAAAATCAACCACTTGCCTTTACGGAAACATACGTTCCAGGCGCCGGGGACAGTGGGGGATGCTTCGAATCGCCCGGTTCACGCGCCGGAACCTGCTTGCCCGAGCGCTTTTTCAACCAAGCCTCCCACATCGGCCACCAGGATCCTTCGTGGTAATCTGCTTCGTTCATCCAGGTCTCGGCATCCCCTTTTAGGTCGGGATTCAGGTAGTGGCCGTATTTCTTCTTGCTGGGCGGGTTCACGATGCCCGCAATGTGACCCGACTCCGAAACCACGAAGGTTTTCGAACGCGAGCCGGTCTGCTGCACCCCGCGATAGCAATCCTTCCAGGCGGCGATGTGGTCGGTCTGACAGGTGATCGCCATCATCGGCACATCCACATCACTGATATGCAGCTTGTGTCCCATCAACTCAAACCCCTCGGTGACAAACTCGTTGCGTTGGCAGAGGCCGCGCAGATATTGCATCGCCATCTTTGCCGGCAGGTTCGACCCATCCCCATTCCAATAGAGCAGATCAAAGGCGGGCGGTGTCTCGCCCAGCATGTAGCTGCGGATGGCCGGGGTATAAATCAGGTCGTTGGACCGCAGGAACGACATGGTGCGCCCGATCACCCAGGACCGCAGAATACCATCCTTGCCCACCTGCTCCTCGATCCCGTCGATAAAGTCGTTCTGCAGGAAGGGTGTGAATTCCCCCTGCTCCGAGAAATCGGTCAAAGTTGTGAAAAACGTCGCCGACTTGATCGACTTGTCGCCGCGCTGTTTCAACAACGACAGCGTCAGGTTCAGCGTTGTGCCTGCGATGCAGTATCCCACGGCGTTGACCTGCTTGACCTTGCAGATTTCCTTTGCTGTTTCGATGGCCGTCAGGAAACCGTCCTGAATATAGTCTTCCATCCCGACATCAGCCAGCTCTGCCTTGGGATTGACCCAACTGACCACAAACAGGGTGTACCCCTGCTCGGTCACCCATTTGATCAGGCTGTTCTGGGCCTTGAGGTCGAGAATATAGAATTTGTTGATCCAGGGCGGGAACAGAACGATGGGGGTTTCGTGAACCGTCTCGGTGACCGGGCTGTATTGGATCAGCTCCATCATGCGATTGCGATAAACAACCTCGCCCGGCGTCGTCGCGACATTGCCACCCAGCTCGAACGCGTTTTCGTCCGCGAGGCGCACGACCAGCTCACCATCATTGGCCTCAAGATCGGCGACCAGGTTCTCCAGCCCTTTGACCAGGGACTGGCCTTCGGTCTCGACAGCACGTTCCAAAGCGTCGGGGTTGGTCGCCAGGAAATTCGTGGGCGCCATCATGTCAATGATCTGTTGCGAGAAATAGGCGAGGCGGCGCTGATCATTGGGCTCCAAATCGTGCTTGGCCGTCTCAACGGCCTGCGCGATGGCCTTGGCGTTGGTCTGATACTGTTGCTTTACGAAATGGAAATACGGGTTGTTGTCCCACATGGGGTTGGAAAAGCGGCGATCCTTGGGCGCGTCTTCGTTGATCTCGACGCTGCCCTTGGCGAGCGCTTGCTGGGCTTCGGCGAAATTCAGCACCGATTTGCCCCAGAACTCGATCTGCTGCTCCCACAGCTTGGCGGGGTTGTGAATGGCGTCATTCCAATAGGCCGTTGCTGCTCTTGCAAAAAGCTCTTGATTCGGACCGTCCAAAGCAGGCGAATGAGGTGTCTTATGCGCCATGACCTCAACCAGGCGTTTCGACAGAGTTTCGACTTTGGCCATATTTTCCTTAAGCCGATCAATGTGTTCGCCGGTCAATTCCGGTGCGTTGTCTTGGCTAGTTGTCATTTTAAGGAAACCCTCTTAATCTCGCTGCTATGCAGAATAACGTCGTGGGTTTGCGGGGACAAAGCGACGAATGGTCCGAACTGTTCGGTGCTATCAATTAGGAGACCCTTTTATGCGCTATATGATGACCTACGACTTCATGGAAACCATGCGCAACACCAACCAATGGCTTGGCGCATCGGCAAATTCTCTGGCATCGTACCCGGTCTTTTCCATGATGCCAAACCCTGCGTTAAGCTGGATGGCCGCATGGGGTGAAGTCACCGAACGCACCTATCAGCGCATGGTCGTCAAGCCCGATTGGGGCATTCGCACCTTCACCTGCGAAGACGGCAAGGACCACCTGGTCGACATCGCATCCGTGGTCGAACGCCCCTTTGGCGATCTGGTGCACTTCAAGGTGAACGGACGCGAAGAACAGCCCCGCAAGGTTTTGCTGGTGGCCCCGATGTCCGGGCACTATGCCACCCTGCTGCGGTCGACGGTCAAGAGCCTGATCGTCAACTGCGAAGTCTATGTCACCGACTGGCACAATGCGCGCGATATCCCGGTTTCGGCCGGCAAGTTCGACGTCGAAGATTACACCCAGTACCTGGTTGATTTCATGCGGGAAATGGGTCCCGACACCCATGTGATCGCCGTTTGCCAGCCCGCGCCGCTGACACTGGCGGCAACCGCGTTTCTGGCCGAACAGGACCCCGATGCACAGCCCCTGTCCCTGACCCTGATCGGCGGCCCGGTCGATCCGGATGCAACCCCCACCGAAGTGACCGATTTCGGCCGTCGCGTGACCATGGGCCAGCTCGAAGAGACGATGATCCAGCGCGTTGGTTTCAAATACAAGGGTGTTGGTCGCATGGTCTATCCCGGCCTGTTGCAGCTGACCTCGTTCATGTCGATGAATGCCGAGCGCCATTCCAAAGCGTTCTCGGACCAGATCCAGCGCGTGATGCGCGGTGAAGCGTCGGATCACGATGCGCACAACCGGTTCTATGACGAGTATCTTGCTGTCATGGACATGCCTGCAGAATTCTACCTGTCGACCGTCGAGCGGATCTTCAAGAACCGCGAAATCGCCAAGAACGAATTTGTTGTGAACGGCCACAAGGTCGACATGAGCAAGATCACCAAGGTCGCAGTTAAGACCGTCGAAGGGGCAAACGACGACATTTCGGCGCCCGGTCAGTGCATTGCAGCATTGGACCTGTGCACCGGCCTGCCGGATAGCAAAAAGGCAAGCCATGTCGAGCCAGGCGCAGGCCACTATGGCATTTTCGCAGGCCGCAGCTGGCGCGACAACATTCGCCCGCTGGTCATCGACTTCATGAACGCCAATGCGAAACGCAGCCCTGCGCGCAAACCGGCGCAAAAACCCGCCAACAAGAATTCGGCAGCCTGATCATGGCCCGGGGGACGGATCCCTTGGGCTTTTCCTGTGGCTGTGGTGCGCTCAAAGGGCATGTCACGGCCGAGGGTGTTCGCTCTGGCAGCCATGTTGTCTGCTACTGCCCTGACTGCCGGGCGGGTGAGTTGTATTTTCAGCAACCAGACCCCGCCCCTGGCCCGGTCGACATCTTTCAGCTGAGCCCCGATACGGTGGTCATCGACCAAGGGGCCGAACATCTGGCCGCGATCCGGCTCAGCCCCAACGGCATGTTTCGCTGGTACGCCAAATGTTGTGACACGCCGCTCTGCACGACGATGAAATCCGCCAAGACGCCCTTTGCCGGGATGAGCGTCAACCGCTTTGACGATCCGGACCGTTTGGGGCCGGTTGTGTCCAAAGGGTTTGTCCCTGCCCCGGACGGCAGCCGGAAACACGAAACCGCCTATCGAGCGGCGTGGCCGTTGATCAAGCGGATGGTTGTCGCGCGCCTGTCAGGGCGCTGGAAGCACACCCCGTTCTTTGATGCGCACACGAATGAGCCGGTTGTGGAACCGCGGGTCATCGACAAATCAGAACGCGCCCAGCTCTATCGCTAACCTCATTTCCTGCGCGGCCTGTCGGCCTTGCGTCCTGCGGACGGCCCAGTTGCAAGGCGCGGGCCAGGCTCATGCGGGCAAAGCCCACATGAGCCTGGCCCAACGGGAGGAGATGTTTCGCCAGAAACACTGACGACGGGCGGGAGCGCTTGGTCCTTACGCGGATCGCTCCAGCCAGTCGACCAGGGCTCGCGTGACCGCATCCGGGGCTTCCAGCGTTGGCAAATGCCCTGCGTTGTCCAGAACTTGCAGCTCGGCGCCCGGGATCAGTTCGGCCATGAAGGTGTGCCGCTTGACCGGGGTCAGCCCGTCATGCGCACCGCACAGCACCAGAGTTGGTACCTTGATCTTGCGCAGCGTGCCCTGCTGGTCCGGCCGCCGCTGCAACGCGCGCGACTGGCGCACGAACACGTCGCTGCCCATGTCCCGTGCCATGGCATAGACCTGGCCCAGGATCTGCATGCGGTTGGGGTTGGGGGCCAGAAACTCAGGCCGCATCGCTTGGCGCATCACCTCATCCAACCGCCCAGCCTTGGCCCCGACAATCATCGGCTCCCGCGCGGCCGCAACCTGGGGCGTGTCCGCCTGCACATCCGTGTCCATCAAACACAGCCGCGTGACACGTTCTGGGGCGCGACGAAAGATCTCCATCGCAACGATGCCGCCCATACTCAGCCCGGCCAGAGCAAACCGCTGCGGCAACTGATCCAGCAGACCCGATGCGATCTCTTCGATCCTTTCGCCGATGTGGATGGGCGCCACCATGACCGCACGGTCGCGGCCCAGTTTCAGCAGCTGATGCGCATACAGCCGGGCATCGCACATCATGCCCGGCAACAGGACCAAAGGTTCAACCACGGCTTTCCCCTTTGCCCAAAACCCACTTTAACGACTGGCTCACTGCACGCCCTCATGCATTTGATTTGGCGGCAGAATGCCGAACCTTTACCTTTCGGGCAAGGGTGACATCACGGATAATGAATACCGCGAAACGGCGGGAAATCCGCATAGCGCGCCTTCCGTTTTTCCAATGGCTCCTCTGGTTCGGTTCCCGCGATCAGCAACCGACCGCGCGGCGCGATATAGCTGTCGATCCGACGCAACGGCTTGGGTCGCCACACGAGGTTGAAGGCGCATAGCTTTGGAAAGAACCAGATCTCGGAATACTCCAGATGGTCATGCATCCACCACGCCAGATCGCGCCAATCCCGACCCTGATCGTACTGATCGGCAAACCAGGGGATGACGACCGAGGCACCTGCGATCCTGTCGTCGCCCAGACCCCGATCCCAGATATGGCACTCCAATGGATGCGTGTTGCGCGCGCAGTTGAGCTTGTTGTCGTTGCCAAACTGGTTGAGCGTGGGCGAGCGATAGCCCGACCGCACCGCAACCCGACCAAAGGTCTCCTCGAGCGGGTCCAACAAAGTCTGACAGAACGCCCGCCCTGTCTCGATCGCGAGGTCGGGGTCTTCCGGGATGTTTTGCATCGCGTGAAAATTCCCAATCTCGGAATACAGAAAATCCCGCATGAAGAAATGCCGCGACAACCGCACGCGCCCCAGCGTCTCAAGGCTCCACATGCTGCCGGGTTTTCGCATCAGGTTATCTCCTCAATCACCGCTTTGACCATCTGTTTGGCAAGCCGGTCGTGAAACAGCGGCAACAATTTCGACGTCTTTGGATCCCAGCCAAGCGAACATCGCCAACGCGCGTAGAACAGGCTTTCGACTTCATTGGTCTGCAAACTGGGCCAACCAGTGCGAAGTTTACGGCGCATATGGTCTATGTCAGGTGCTTGGAGGTCAACGCCATGAGTGCGGGCTTCAACCGCCCGAGTTTCATGCCGTGCAAGATGGATTTCGATCCTGTCTTTAACCCAATCCTGTGGCGCGGGGTGCGAAACCGCCACGATAGCTTCTTTCACATCCTCCGGCATTGTCGCAACGCATGCGCCCAATGCGCTCCGAAACACGTCGGTTTCGGGGACATGCATCTCCCATGCAGCGGGTTGTTCTCGTAGCAAAACAGGGTGTGCTTGGGCAGTCCACGCTCCGGCTTGAACCAGTCCCAAAAGCTCAAGAAGGTCTTGTACCTCGTCGCTGAACCAGGCGGGACCAAAACCACGCCCAGCATCGACCGTGGGAAGCGGAACGTTGCGGGAGGTGGAGTGAACCACCGTCCACGTGGTGCCCGCTGCGCGGATTTGGCGCCGAGGCATTGGCATGCCGTCTGCCTGTCTCCAGCTCAGTTCATTGACTTGACCTGCGATTGTCAGGACAACCGTGGAAACGTCCGCCAGTATCGGCAAGCGGTCAGGCACCTTCGGTGGTGTCACCAATGCTGCGCCCCATGGCCGCTCCTCGGCATAGCCACAAGCATCAAGCAACATGCAGCCAAATTGCCAAGCGGTCATCGCGTGATCATTAAACCCGCGCTCGTCTTTGGGCAGTCGCTGCATGACATATTGGCAAACAGGCTCAACCCAATCCATGCCTAATACCCGTTCCAACAAAACGCGCCGTCTTCGCGTAGGGGCGAGAACGGGTTATGTGCAACCTCCCAGATGGTGCCGTCGGGTACACGGAAATACCCGTGGTGCCCGCCCCAGAACACGTCTTGCGCGGGTTTGAGGACCTCGGCGCCTGCACTTTGGGCGGCGGTCAGAACCTCGGCCACCTCACCTTTGGTCCGGCAGTTGTAGCTGAGCGTGATGCCCCCCTGCCCCAAGGCGTCGGCGTCCAACCCAATTTCGTCCGCCAAAGCTTCGAGCGGGTACAAGCCCAACACCTGGCCGATCAGGTCAAAGGCGATGACACCATCGGGGCTGTCGACCCGCTGCCACCCCATCTCTTCATAGAACGTCGCGGCCCGCGCAGGGTTGCGCACGCCAAGAGTGATCAGGCTGACCCGCTGTTCCATCACTCGACCCCTTGCGATTTGAGCCAGGCCAGAACGTCCTGCACAGTGCCCTCGGTCTGCCCCGGAGACATGATGTCCCCCGTGATCACATGCGAGGACGGATCGTCGCCCGGCCCCATGGTCACCGGCTGAACCTCGACCGGGCCACCCCACCCCGCAGCGATCTGACGGGTGATGTCCGCGCGCACGACCCGGTCATCGTCCGAGAAGCGGAACAAGGCCGGGATTGATGTCATGCCAAAATCCTGGGCCACAACCGCCTGGACCAGCGCCGTCAACGGGACGATCGCCTCCCAGGAGTAGTCGACGCTCCAATAGGTGTCCTTGTCCGGGTTGCCGCTGGCAGTTTCACGATTTCCGCCCATCAGGGGCGGGAACCAGATGCGCGCGGCGGGCAAGCCCGGGATCCAGGCCGCAGGCGCATTGACGCCAAAGTTCGGCGAGACAAAGACCATCGCCGCCACGTCCTGTGCCATCTCCGGGTTCACAGCAGCCGCTGCCGCCAGTGTTCCGCCGGTTGAGGTGCTTATGACCACCACCTTGTCCCCGACTGCGCGCGCTGCTGCCAGCCCTTCGGCCGCGTCCTGCATCCAGCCCGAGGCGGTCCCTTCGGCCATGGCGTCGCTGCCGCGCCCATGCCCCTGCAGGCGAGTGTAAACCAGATTGGCCCCCAGGGCGTCGGCAATCCTGTCTGGCACCGGGCGGATTTCCTCGGACGAGGCGGAAAAGCCGTGAATGTAGAGTACCGAATAAGGCGTGCGCTGTTCTTTGGCCCCATCCTGCCAGATCACCCGCTTTTGCGTGCCAGGCACGATGTCATCGAACCGGGACTCGACGCTTTCGAAATAGACCTGTACGCCCTCGCCGAATTTGCGCGGCTCAAAGGTGGGGTTCAGGTTCACCTCTTCGCGCGGGCCAAACATCCACAAGCCTGCACCCAGAACCACCAGGATCAGCAGCAGACGACCAAGGAGTTTTCCAAACGTCCTCATGCTGCGGCATCCGTGACGTCCAGAACGGCCTGTTCGATCAGGCCCAGGCACGGCCCGTCCGAGAACCGATGGTCCGCGTCCTTGACCAGCAGCAGCCGCATGTCGTCGCAGGTGGCGTGTTCCAAGAGCTTCACGGCGGTTTCGGTCGTCACCGCCGTATCCGCCGTCCCTTGCAAGCAGCGGACCGGGAACGGCAGCGGCAGGGGCGCGCGCAGCACCAGCCGGTTGCGCCCATCCTCGATCATACGCTTGGTCACGATGTAGGGCTCCATGTAATCCGACGGCAAAGCCACCTGCCCCTCGGCCTCGAGCATCCGGCGCTGTGCATCATCAAATCCGGCCCACCACCCGTCCTCGGTGAAATCGGGTGCCGCAGCGATGGTCACCATCCCGGCAATCCGCTCGGCCCTTTCGCGGGCCAGCAGCAGTGCCTGCCAGCCGCCCATGGACGAGCCGACGACAATCAGCGGACCATCGGTCAGCGCGTCAATCGCAGCCAAAGTGTCTTCGTGCCAATCTCCGATGCAGCCCTCATCAAACACGCCCGAACTTTCGCCGTGCCCGGAATAGTCGAACCGCAGAAACGCCTGCCCGCGTGCGCGGCACCAAGCCTCGAGATGCACTGCCTTGGTGCCCTCCATGTCGGATTTCAGCCCGCCCAGAAACACCACGGTCGGCCCCTGCCCATCGGATTTGTGATAGGCCAACGACCGGCCTTGCGCTGTCTTCAGAAAATCTGTTGCTGGCACGTCGGCCTCCCAATCTTTTGCCCGATCATGCAAAGCCCAAGCGGCGGCTGCAATCAGCTTTTATACGTGACCATCTTGTCACGTGACTAATTGATCACGTATAACTGATTCCATGGACATGATCTTCAAGGCTCTTGCTGATCCGACCCGGCGCGAATTGCTGGATCGGTTGCGCGCCCAGGACGGACAAAGCCTGCAACAACTGCAGGACGATCTGGACATGACCCGTTTCGGGGTCATGAAGCATCTGGGCGTGTTGGAAGAGGCCGGGCTGATCGTGACCCGCAAGCAGGGACGGTTCAAACATCATTACCTGAACGCCGTGCCCCTGCAGGAAGCCATAGACCGGTGGATCGAACCTTTGATCGTCAAATCGGCAGCACGAGCAGTGATCGACTTGAAAGCGAAACTGGAAGGACACCGCCCAATGGCAAAACCCGATTTCATGATGCAGACCTTTATCGAAACAACCCATGACCAGTTGTGGGACGCGCTTACCAAGGGAGAGCTTGCAGCGCAGTATCACTTTGCCTGTCAGAAAGTTGACGGCGACCTGGCCCCGGGCGACGGACAAAAGTACATTCTGCCGGACGGCAATCCGATGCTGGAACTGGATGTGCTCGACATCTCGCCCAAGGATCGGATCGAAATGACCTTTACCCCGCATTTCTTTGGTCCGGATGCTCCGACCTCGCGGTGCGTTTATCTGCTGGAACCTTCGGGCAGCGCGATGAAACTGACGATCGAACACTATGATGTTCCCGCCGGTCACGAAGGGGTCGGCGAAGGATGGGCACGACTGGCATCAGCGCTCAAATCCTTCCTCGAGGTTGGGCCATCCGACACCAAACGCTTTGGCTTTGCGTAAGGAGGGCACGTCATGACCACCGAACTTGGCATTCTCACCTGTCTGATGATCCTCGCCGCCTCGATGTGGATTCCCTATGTCGTCGGCATCAGTTCCGATCCGTCCGAAGAGGACGCCTTTGACAGCCCCGCGGACATCAAGCGCCTGCGGCCTTGGGTTCAACGGGCGCATCGCGCGCATCTGAACTTGCTGGAACAAGCCATTCCATTTGCAATCCTGGTTTTGATCATCGACCGGATTGGCGGCTACAGCAGCCTGACATATTGGGCCGCCATCGCCTTTTTCTGGATTCGCGTTGCACATGCCGTCGGCATGATCAGCGGCTACGCCAAGATGCCGCTGCGTCCAATCCTGTTTACGGGCGGATGGATCTGTACCTTGCTGATGGCCTATGCCGTCTTCAGCGCCACATGACCCGACGATCTGTCGCTTAAATTCCGCACCACGCGCGAGGGGGCTGCTCCCCCTCGCCAAACACTTGACACCGCACGTGCTACTTGCCATTTGGGCGCTACACCATAACCCGCAACCGGGCGTTCAGTGGGCGCCAAACCGACGAGGAGAGCCAAATCATGGCCCTGGATTCAAAATCCGTCTCTCTCACCTTCCCCGATGGCAATGCACGTTCCTATGACGCAGGTGTAACCCCTGCGCAGGTGGCTGCCGATATCTCTACTTCTCTGGCGAAAAAGGCGATCTCGGCCACTGTGGATGGCCAGCATTGGGACCTGCAATGGCCCATCGATGCCGACGCGCAAATCGCCATCCACACCATGAAGGACGAGGAGCAAGCCAATGAGCTGATCCGCCACGATCTGGCGCACATCATGGCGCGCGCGGTGCAGGAAATCTGGCCCGACACCAAGGTCACCATCGGCCCGGTGATCGACAACGGCTGGTATTACGACTTTGACCGCGCCGAGCCCTTTACCCCCGAAGACCTGGGTGCCATCGAAAAGAAGATGAAGGAAATCATCAACAAGCGCGACGCCGTGACCACCGAGGTCTGGGACCGTCAGCGCGCGATCGATTTCTACACCGAGAACAACGAGCCCTATAAGGTCGAACTGATCGACGCCATTCCGGGTGATGAGCCGCTGCGTATGTATTGGCACGGCGACTGGCAGGATTTGTGCCGCGGCCCTCACCTGCAACACACCGGCCAGGTGCCGGGTGACGCCTTCAAGCTGATGAGTATTGCGGGCGCCTATTGGCGTGGCGACAGTGATCGCGCGATGTTGCAGCGCATCTATGGCGTGGCCTTCACCGGCAAGGAAAAGCTCAAAGCCCACCTGCACATGCTGGAAGAGGCCGCCAAGCGCGACCACCGCAAGCTGGGCCGCGAGATGAACCTGTATCACATGCAGGAAGAGGCACCCGGTCAGGTTTTCTGGCACCCTAACGGCTGGAAGATCTACACCACCCTGCAGGACTACATGCGCCGCATGCAGGAGCGGGATGGTTATGTCGAGGTGAACACCCCGCAGGTTGTCGATCGCAAACTGTGGGAGGCCTCGGGCCACTGGGACAAATACCAGGAGAACATGTTCATCGTCGAAGTGGACGAGGATCATGCCCGCGAAAAGGCGATCAATGCGCTGAAACCAATGAACTGCCCCTGCCACGTGCAGGTATTCAATCAGGGTTTGAAGTCTTACCGCGACCTGCCCCTGCGCATGGCCGAGTTCGGGTCGTGCGCGCGTTATGAGCCGTCGGGCGCGCTGCATGGAATCATGCGGGTGCGCGGCTTCACTCAGGACGATGGCCACATCTTTTGTGCCGAAGATCAGATCGAGCCGGAAACCGCCAAGTTCATCGCCTTCCTGTCCAAGGTCTATGCCGATCTGGGCTTCCACGACTGGACCATCAAACTTTCCACCCGCCCCGAAAAGCGGATTGGGTCGGATGAAAGCTGGGACTTCCTCGAAAAAGCTCTGGGTGAGGCATGTAAGGCCGCAGGCTACGAGTACGAGATCCTTGAGGGCGAAGGCGCATTTTATGGGCCCAAGCTCGAATTCACTCTGACCGACGCTATTGGTCGGACATGGCAGTGCGGTACACTGCAAGTGGATTCCAACCTGCCTGAACGGCTGGACGCGAGTTTCATCGGGGCAGACGGGTCGAAACATCGCCCCTATATGCTGCACCGCGCCTGCCTGGGGTCGTTCGAGCGTTTCATCGGCATTCTGATTGAGGAACATGCAGGCAAGCTGCCGTTCTGGCTGGCGCCGCGCCAGGTCGTCGTGGCCTCGATCACGTCAGAAGCGGACGACTATGTGAACGAAGTGGTTGAAACCCTGCGCGCCGCTGGTGTCCGGGCCGAGGCCGACATCCGAAACGAAAAGATCAACTACAAGGTCCGCGAACATTCAGTTGGCAAGGTTCCGGTCATTTTGGCCGTTGGTCACCGCGAAGTTGAAGAGCGAACCGTGTCGGTTCGACGCCTGGGCGACAAGCGTACCAGCGTCGAAAGCCTGGAGGCTGTAACAAAAGCCCTCGCGACCGAGGCAACACCGCCCGATCTTCTGTAACAATCGGCGCGAAAACTCCTGCAATCCGGCCCCTGTTTGAGGGCCGGATTGTAACAATTGCAAAAATCCTCTATAAAAACATAATATTAACAGGTGCGCTGCCATGACATGGGCTGACGGGCGCGTGAGACACGGGCTCGTGAATTCAAACCCGGCTGACGAGGGGCTACCTTGTCAGTGTCAACAACAGACACACCGAAATCACCAAGAGGATTTACCGAGATGTCGAACACCGTCAAAACCCTTGCCGTTGCAGGCGCCGTTGCCGCAGCTCTGACCGCGACCACCACCACCGTGAGCGCTCAGGCCAAAGAGAAATGCTATGGCGTTTCGCTGGCTGGCGAGAACGACTGCGCCGCAGGCCCCGGCACCACTTGCGCGGGCACCTCGACTGTCGACTATCAGGGCAACGCATGGACCCTGGTTGACGCAGGCACCTGCGAAACCATGGAACTGCCTGCACAAGCCGACGGTTCGGCGCGCAAAGGTTCGCTGGAGGCGCAAGAGCGTGACCTGCCGGCATAAGCCGCACAGTTTGCCAAGACGAATGCTGGGGGCGGGTGGCGCAAATCGCCCGCCCCTTTACCAATCTTTTCAAGCATTTCCCTGAGGTCCCGACATGCTGGACGATACCCGCAAACCGAACCACCTGCCCCTGACGGCCGGGGTCGGGTACAAGCCGCAGCATTTCTCGGACATCCTTGAAAACGCCGGCCCCGTGGGTTGGCTGGAAATTCATGCAGAAAACTACATGGGGGATGGCGGTCGCCCGTTGGCGCAGCTGCGCCACATGGCGGAGCGGTTCCCGATTTCGGTCCATGGCGTGGGCCTGTCCATCGGCTGCGAGGGGCCGCTGGATGCCGATCATCTGGATCGGCTCAAGCACCTGATCGGCTGGTTGAACCCGGCAAGTTTCTCGGAACACCTGGCTTGGTCCACTCACGGAGCAGAGTTTCTGAACGATCTGCTGCCCCTGCCCTATACCGACGCCTCGCTTGCCCGGATCTGCGACCACATCGATCAGGTCCAGAGCCATGTCGGGCGGCAGATGCTGCTGGAAAACCCGTCAAGCTATCTGGCGTTTGCCGAAAGCACCTGGTCCGAGCCTGATTTCCTGCGCGAAGTGGCGCGGCGCACCGGCTGTGGCCTGCTGCTGGACGTGAACAACGTCTTTGTCTCGGCCACCAATCTCGAGTTTTCGCCCCAAGGTTACATCGACGCCTACCCGCTTGACCTGGTTGGGGAAATTCATCTGGGCGGCCATGATGAAGACGAAGATGACCATGGCAAGCCCTTGCTGATCGACAGCCACGGGCGCGAAGTGGTCGATCCGGTCTGGTCGTTGCTCGACTATGTGCTGGAACGGTCGGGCCCCAAACCCTTGCTCATCGAATGGGACACCGATGTCCCCGATTGGCCAGTTCTGCGGGCCGAAGCCGAACGTGGTCAGGCTGCGCTGGAACGGGTACCAGCATGACCGTGACCCAGGATCAATTCCGCGCGGCGCTGCTGGATTCAGCGCAGGCTGTCCCGGAAGGATTGCTGGATGCCAATGACGCCCCGGCGGGTCGTCGCTTCAACGTCTATCGCAACAACGTCGCCGTCTCGCTGACCGAGGCGATGCATCAGGCCTTTCCGGTGATCACCAAGCTGCTCGGCGCGCAGAACATGGACGGTTTGGCGGGCATCTTTCTGCGCCAGTACCCGCCCTCGTCGCCGCTGATGATGCATTACGGCGACGCGTTCCCCGACTTTCTGGCTGGCATGCAGCAGCTGTCGCATCTGGGTTACCTGCCCGATGTCGCCCGGTTGGAACTGGCCCTGCGCCGCTCATACCACGCGGCAGACAGCACCGCGATTTCGCCTGAGGCGCTCGCCATCGATCCTGAAATCCTCATGGAGGCCACGATCGAGTTTGCACCCGCGATGCAGCTGATCCGCTCTGACTGGCCGATTGCCAGCATCTGGACTTTCAACACCCAGGACGGCAGCCCAAAGCCGCAGGCGGTGGCCGAAGATGTACTGATTACCCGGGTCGAGTTTGACCCCGAGCCCCATGTCCTCCCCTCCGGCGGTGCCGATTGGATAGACGCGTTGATGGCAGGCAAAACCATCGGCGAAGCTCATGAAATTGCCGAAGGTCTCTCTCCCGGTTTCGGCCTCGGCGCAACGCTGGCCTTGCTGTTGCAGGGCGGTGCAATCATCACACTCACGACCAAAGGATAAGGCCATGCACGCACTTGTCTCGCGCTATACAACGGCGCTCAACTCATTGGACCGTATGTCAGATTTTATGGTGCCGGCCCTGGCCCGGCTGACCTTCGTCGCCGTTTTGCTGTTCTACTACTGGAACTCGGCCATGCTGAAAATTGACGGCTCGATCTTTTCGGCGTCGGCCGGCGCATTTGGCCAGATCTTTCCCAAAGCCGCGGAAGAGGTCCTGTGGGACGTGAGCCAGATGAACATCTTTCAGCGCCTGGTGATTTTCTTTGGTACCGTGGCCGAATTTGTCCTGCCCGCCCTGATCCTTGTTGGGTTGCTCACCCGCCTGGCCGCATTGGGCATGATCGGCTTCATCTGGGTTCAGACCATCGTCGATATCACGGGTCACGGCGTGAAGCTGGGTAGCCTGTTCGACAACACGCTGACACTGGTGGATCAACGCGTGATGTGGACCTTCCTGATGCTGGTTCTCGTCTTCAAGGGCGCAGGCGCCCTGTCCGTCGATGCCCTGTTCCGCAAGCGCGGGGAACCTGCGGTCGCCTGATCCGAACATCGCTTTTGTGTAAAGAGTGGCATGCACCGCCCCCTTGGGGCGGTGTTTTTTGTTCAGAAGTGCGCCTTTGGCTCGTCAGGCTTTCCCGCTCCAACGGCCAACAGCCCACCCACGGCAGCAAAGGCAACCGGAAACATGGTGAAGACGTTGAACCCAAAGGCATAATACATGCCGCCCGCCGAAATCAGCAGCAGCACCCCGCCCCACAACGCCCGCGACCGGGCCATGGCACCGCCCGCAATCGCCAACATCGGCGCAATTATCGACGTGATCTGAATCAGGTCCGAGTTTTCGACCTGCTCAAAATACCCGTCCACTTCGCCATAATACTGGATGGCTTCGATGTAACCGAAGCTGAAAAACCCGACGATCATACCGATCAGACCGGCGATGATTCCCAAAACAAGGGCTGCGTTGCGCATCTGTTGCTCCTCGCTTTTGTGGCTCAGTCCAGACCCAAGGCGGTCCGCGTCGCCGCAGTCCAGCCCAGGTACAGTTGCCCGTCCGCCTCGATCAGGGGGCGTTTCATGAGAGTCGGGTGATCAGCCAGCAGCTCGACCGGCGCGCGCGCGCGCTCTGATTCATCCAGCCCGCGCCAAGTTGTCGAGCGCGTGTTGAGCAGACTGTCTCCAAACTGCGTCAGAGCGGCATCTCGGACGTCATTGGGCAACCCGTCGACCCGAACATCAACAAATTCAACATTGTTTATTTCTTTCAACGCCTTACGGCAGGTATCACAGGTTTTGATCCCAAAAAGTCTCATTTTCACTCCATCTTTGGATGCTGAAATATCTATCAATCGACAGAATTTCACCCCCTTAAGCTTGATTTTTGAACGCACCGTGCGATCTTGTCGGCGGTGTAACAGCCCATCAGACTTCCGCCTTGACGTGTATGAGCCGGTCGCCTGTCGGTCGGTTATGCTGTTCGCACCCCCGAGAAATTAGGGGAAACGTGGAAAGTAGAAGGAGACACGGGACATGCCTACCGGCACCGTGAAATGGTTTAATACGACTAAAGGGTACGGCTTTATTGCACCTGACGAAGGCGGAAAGGATGTTTTTGTCCATATTTCCGCTGTTGAACGTTCGGGCCTGACTGGCCTCGCGGACAACCAAAAGGTTTCCTACGAGCTGCAGGATGGACGCGACGGACGCCAGATGGCATCTGATTTGAAGCCATTGTGAGTTTCATGCAAGACGCGCCTTCCCGGACGATGCGGGGCGGCGCACAACCGGCGGCTGAGGTGTGCGGCCGCCGGTAGACTGCACCAGGTAAACTGCTGCCCATTTTGCGGCGCACGCTTGAGATCAGTCACCCGAAACCCGGTTTTCACCGCTGCCCCGACCCCAAATGGTTTATGGGATCGGATCAGTTATTGTGTTCTGGGCTTCCGGATCATTCGGCCCGGATGACATCCTCGAATTCGCGCCATTCACGCGCGGACATGCCCGAGTTTTCCTGGTTGACCTGCTCGCCCTTCAGCATCCGGCGAACGCAATCCACCATCTGCGCCGACATGGACACCGACCCCAACCGATAGTCTTCGAACGCCTTGTAAGCCGCGGGCACCCAATCCGCGACAATGTCGCAGATCGCGTCGGCATAGACACGGATTTCATACTGAGCATGGGAATCCGCGCGCAACCGCAGGAAATGGAACAGGTTGTGCAGGTCCACCTTCCAGTACCATTGGGTGTAAATGTTTGCAGGCAGGTTCATCCGCGCCAGCTCGCGCGCCAAACCCTGCTGTCCATCCTGGCTGATCATCTCTTCATAATGATCATAGGCGCGCATGGAATCCCCTTTGAGGATCTCAAGAACGCGCGCGGCCTCTTCCCCTTGAAGCGCCTCGCCGCGACCCTGATTGTTGATCACCGATTGCGCCGCCATTTGGTCTGGGGCCGGGATATAGAACTCGCGATCCAGGATCGAGTACCGCGCCGAGTATTCGTTGACGTTGGCCGTGCGATGGCGAATCCACTGACGCGCGACAAAAACCGGCAATTTGACGTGCAGTTTCAGCTCGCACATCTCGAAGGGTGTCGAATGCCAGTGGCGCATCAGATAACGGATCAAACCCTCATCGTTCTGAACCGATTTGGTGCCCTTGCCATAAGATACACGCGCCGCCTGACAGATCGCGGCATCATCGCCCATATAGTCGATGACCCGGACAAACCCGTGATCCAGGACCGGCTTTGCCGCATAAAGATGCTGCTCGATCCCCGGTGCAACAGTGCGCAACGTCGCCTGAGACTGTGTGCGCTGCTCTTCGATTTCGGCAAGTTGCTCGGGCGATAGAGGCATGAGGGGGAACTCCTTGGTGGGCTCAGAGAATCTGTTTGTTCAAACTATATATGGGCGCGTGTTCGGCGTGAACCGCAATATCAAGGTCACACATTGGTCACGCTTTACAATCATCAGGCGCAGAAAGATTGACTTCTTCCCGCAAAAGACGGACGTTGCAAAAAAACCTACAAAAAACAGAGGTTGAGGCAGATGAAGCGGTTTTGGCTTGGTATCGCGACGGTCGTCGCGGTGTCGGCGTGTGGTGGCGATGTTTTCACTGACACGGGCGGCACGCCTGTGCAACCAATTGAGCCCACCCCGACAGTCCCCGAAGCGATTGCTGGCAACGTGACCAGTGTGGAATACAATCAGGCAAACCAGACCCTGACGGTGACAGGCAGCCAGTTGGACAACACCCCATTCGAGGCGGTCTACACCCGGAACGCGGCCCTGGATGTGCCGGGGTATGAAGCCTACACATCGCAAGCCAGTTCACTCGACCGTCACTTTACCGCCTTTGTTCAGGAACGAGACGGCGTCTATGCAGCCGTCGTTGGCGGTGGACCGCAGTTCAATTCGGTCATCATGGGGTCAACCTATGGTCGCGACGGAACCTATACGGCGCCCGACACCACTCCCGCCGGGTCGGGCCTTGTAAGCTATGGGGGCAATTACGTCGGCGTCTTGAACGCGTCTGGCGATGGCAACGATCTGCTCCCCGTGACCCCGGGCACCGCAACCGAAATTCGCCCCACGCAGACTGCCGAAGTCACCGGATTGGTGTTCATCAACGCTGATTTTGCCGACAATGCCATCAACGGCATCGTCTACGACCGGGTGCTCGCAGATAACCCCGGCTCTCTCACTCTGACCGATCTGTCCCTGTTCCCGGGCACAATTGACAGCAACGGGGCATTCAACGGTGAAGTGCGGAGAGGATCCACTCAAACCGTCGGGTCCTATGCCGGTCTCTTCGGCGGAACGGATGCCACGGCTGTTGCTGGGGCTTTGACCGCGTCGAACCACATCGACGGGTCAGGCGGTGATGCGCTGGAATATGGTGTATTCGTCCTGGCGCAATGCGGAACCGCAAATGCCGATCCCATCTGCAACCAACCGCGACCGTAACAGGTTGGTGCTGGCTCCGCTCCGGGCGGTTTTGGCCTCGACCGTTCTGGCTCTTGGTCTGGTGAACGTGGGCCAAGCCGAGGAAACGTCGCACAACCTGACACTCGATCAGGCATATCGGGCAGCCATCGAAGCGCTCCGTATCGGTCAACCTGACGTGACCGTTGCGCTGACGTACGGGCTTTTGCAGGCAGATCCCAAGAACCCGGTGCTGCACTACATGCAAGCCGCCGCGTATGCCCGCATAAACGAACCCGAAGAAGGGCGGCGGGCAGCAGCTTTGGCCTATCGAAATTCGGACGAGCAAGGGTTGCAGTTTCAATCTGCACAGCTGGCCGCGCGACTGTCGTTGCAGGCCGGGCGTCCGACTATGGCGCAGTTTTGGCTAAGGCGTACAGCCATTCATGCCCCGGATGAAAACACCGAAGAGCAGATTGCAAAAGATTACCAGCAGCTGCGCCGGATCAACCCCTGGGCCTTTCGTATACGCGCGGAAATCAAGCCAACCGACAACGTCAACAACGGGTCAGACACCGCCCTGCAGATAATCGATGGCGTGCCCGTCGTTGGTCAACTCAGCGGGTCTGCCCAGGCCTTGTCGGGTGCATATGGCATCCTGGATATCACCACCGCCCATCGACTGAGACAATCGGCCGACAGCATGACGTCGGTTGGCGGGCGCCTGTATGTGCAGCGCGTTTCGCTGTCGTCCGAGGCCAAGGCGCAAGCGCCCAACGTCACCGGGTCGCAATTTGCCTCGACCTATGGCGAAGTGTCTCTCCGGCACGCCATGATCGTGGGCCCTGCCGAAAACCTCGGCTCGGCGGCTGTGGAGGCCGCCACGGGCACCTCCTGGTTTGGCGGCGAACGAAGCTACAATTTCGCGCGGCTTGGGGGCGAACGCACCTGGCGCATGGCTGCTGGCGGACAATTGCGCATAAACGCCACTTTGGAAACACGGTTTGCCGAGCGCTATGGCACAAATGACGCCAACATCCTGGGCTTTGGCGCATTGTATCACCGCCCTGTGGGCAACGGCGACCGGATTTCGGTCTCGATGGCATATCGGGACTCCCGCGCTCGGTGGTTCACTGGCACGTATCGGTCTGCATCTGTTCGGGTCAGCTATGATCTGGGACGGGCGATCGGGCCTGCCAAACTCAGCGCGGGTCTGGTTCTTGGTTACTCCGACTACCCCGAATATGCCGTGAGTATTTTCAATGTCCCCGGCGGGCGGCAGGACAAGTCGATCTATGGCGATCTCAGCCTGTTCTTTGACGAATACGACTATGCCGGCTTTGCGCCCATGTTACGGGTACGCACCGGCAAGAAGGACTCGAACATCAGCCGCTTCGACATTCGCGAGTTCTCCGTCTCTCTGGGGATTGAATCAAAATTCTGAAATCACGCATCGCGCCACTGGCGCTTGGCTGACTAACCGCTAGAGTCTGTCTCAAAGACAACGGAGACTGACATGAGCTTGAAATACCTGCACGTCATGGTGCGCGTAAAAGACCTGGAAAAATCCATGGCATTTTACGAACTTCTGGGGCTGCGCGAAATCCGCCGTTACGAGAGCGACCAAGGCCGGTTTACCCTGGTTTACCTTGCCGCACCTGGTCAGGACGAAACCCCGCTCGAGCTGACCTACAACTGGGACGGGGACGACGAACTGCCCGCTGACAGCCGCCATTTTGGCCACTTGGCTTATGGCGTCGACGACATCTATGGCATGTGCCAGATGCTGCAGGACAACGGCGTGGTCATCAACCGCCCGCCACGCGATGGGCGCATGGCCTTTGTCCGCTCCCCCGACAACATCTCGATCGAGCTGCTGCAAAACGGCGACGCCCTGGCCCCGGCCGAACCCTGGGTCAGCATGGACAGCACCGGTCACTGGTGATCAAACGCGCGCGCCTTGCCTTCATGCTTGCGATATCGCTGTGCGGCGGTATCGCAGGTATCGGCGCGGCGTCCCCCTGCCGACAGGCCTTGGCCTTGGGGCTTGATGTCTCTGGGTCGGTCAGCCGACAGGAATATCGTCTGCAAATCGAGGGGCTCGCAGGCGCCTTGCAGGATGCCGAGGTCAAACGCGCCCTGCTTTCGACACCTGAGCTGCCCGTTCACCTGATGGTCTTTGAGTGGAGCGCCCCTGAATTTCAGCGAATTCTGTTGAACTGGACCGCCGTAGATTCAGCCGAAACACTGTTACGGATCACGCAAACCCTGGCGCTGACACGGCGCGCCCCTGCCCCTCCGGGAACAGCTGTAGGCACCGCCATGCAATTTGGGGTCGCTCAATTGGCGCAAGTGCCCGGCTGTTGGAAACACACCCTGGATCTGTCAGGGGACGGCCTGCACAACATGGGCCCGTCCCCACACATCATCAAAGCCAGGCTTGATGGGTCCGCGATCACGATCAACGGGCTCGTCATCGGGGCGGACACTCAGGACAGCACCGACACGCGCATGGCCCAGATCGGCGAGTTGGTCGCCTATTTCCAAGCCCGCGTGATCCACGGCCCTGACGCCTTTGTGGAAACCGCCCTGGGGTTCGAGGATTTTCAAGCCGCGATGACGCGCAAACTGTTGCGAGAGTTGGCAGTCGTTGTGCTGTCACAAAGCCCGCCAAGCCATCGCAAACCAGCTCAATAGATGTATCGGATCTGATCGGTCCAATAGCGTTCCACGCGTTTCAGCGACCGGGTGATGTCTTCGATCCCCTGGGCGTCGATCACCGACCGTTCTTCCAACCCTTCGGCGTGGCGCAAGAACAGGTCGGTCACCACGTCACGCACATCACGGCCCTTGGCCGTCAAACGCACCCGCACCGAGCGGCGGTCGATCTCGCACCGTTGGTGGTGCATATAGCCCATTTCTACCAGCTTTTTCAGGTTGTAGCTGACGTTGCTGCCTTGGTAATAGCCACGGCTTTTCAACTCGCCCGCCGTCACCTCATTGTCGCCGATATTGAACAGCAACAGGGCCTGAACCGCATTGATTTCCAGCACACCGACACGCTCGAATTCATCTTTGATGACGTCCAGCAGCAGACGGTGCAGACGTTCAACAAGTGCCAGCGTCTCAAGATAGCTGGTCATGAACCCTTTGGTGCCGGTCGGGGTAACTTGCATTTCCATACTCATCCGTCTCTCCGACTCGCTTTTCTTCAGTAGAAAATGCGCTCAAAAGCCGAATAATCAGTTAAGCAGAAAACTGTGTTATTTTTGAAACGTTTGCGCGATATCCGCAATCAGGGCGCCATAAGGATCAGGTGTTTCGACCTGTCCCGTGACCCATTGATAGAGGTCCTGATCGTTTTCATGCAGCAGCGCCTCGTACAGATCCAGGCCTGCTGCATCCATGTCATGCAGGTTGTGATCGGCATAGGCCGTCAGGATGATGTCCATCTCTTTGATGCCGCGGCGCATCGAGCGCATTTTCAACCGCTTGAGGCGATGCTCCAAGAGCTCGGCCATCAGGATTGCCCCAGCATCTGACGCAGGCGTTTTTCCAACCGCGCAGCGCGTTCCGCGTTGGCCCGCATTTCGGCCCGGATCGCGCGCAGCTCCATCACCACATCAGACAGCCCCTCGATCGGAGTGACCTCTCCGGCGGGTTCGGCCATTCCATCGCCTTCACCGGTCAAGAGCCACATGATCGAGACATTGAGCAGCCCGGCCATCATCGACAGCTTGTTGGCGCGCGGTTCCGACAGATCCTGCTCCCAACCGGACACGGTGGCCTTTTTGACACCCAGGCGGCGGGCCAGCTGAGCTTGCGTCATTCCTGCTGCCTCGCGGGCGCCTGCAACGCGGTCTCCAAAGGTTGCCGATTCCGGTCCGAACCAATCGTTGTCAGTGCTCATCTGGGCTCTCCTGCTGCGCTGTCTCTATATCACTTGATCGTCATTCAGGCGCACCCTATGACAGGTTTGTTCAACATACAAACCGAGGCCGCCCATGAGTTTCCTGTCTGCGACATTGTCCCGCGTCAAACCTTCGCCCACAATCGCAATGACAGCCAAGGCCGCCGAATTGAAGGCCGCCGGACGCGACGTTATTGGCCTGAGCGCAGGCGAGCCGGATTTCGACACGCCGCAAAACATCAAGGACGCCGCCGTCGCGGCAATTGCTGCGGGCAAGACGAAATACACCGCCCCCGACGGCATCCCCGAGTTGAAGCAGGCGGTCTGCGCCAAGATGAAGCGCGATCACGGGCTGGAGTACACGCCGGCGCAGGTCTCGGTCGGAACGGGCGGCAAGCAGACGCTTTACAACGCGCTGATGGCGACACTTAACGAGGGCGACGAGGTGGTCATCCCCGCCCCCTATTGGGTCAGCTACCCCGATATGGTGCTGCTGGCGGGTGGTACGCCGGTTGTGGCCGAAACCTCGATCCAGACGAACTTCAAACTGACCGCCGATCAGCTTGAGGCCGCGATCACGCCAAAGACCAAATGGTTCATCTTCAATTCGCCCTCAAACCCGACGGGCGCGGGATATAGCCGCGAAGAGTTGAAAGAACTGACCGATGTGCTGCTGCGCCATCCGCATGTCTGGATCATGACAGACGACATGTATGAACACCTGGCTTATGACGGCTTCGAGTTCTGCACCCCTGCCCAGGTCGAACCGCAGCTTTATGACCGTACGTTGACCTGCAACGGCGTGTCCAAAGCCTATGCCATGACAGGTTGGCGCATCGGCTATGCGGCGGGTCCGGTCGAGCTGATCGCGGCGATGCGCAAGGTGCAATCGCAGTCCACTTCGAACCCTTGTTCCGTCAGCCAATGGGCGGCGGTTGAGGCCTTGAATGGCACGCAAGAGTTCCTGGCGCCCAACAACGAGAAATTCGTGAGACGCCGGGATCTGGTGGTCAAAATGCTCAACGAAATCGACGGCATTTCCTGCCCGACGCCCGAAGGCGCGTTTTATGTCTATCCCTCGATCGCGGGATTGATGGGTAAGACCACGCCCCAAGGCACTGTCATCGACAGTGACGAGGCTTTTGCCATCGCTTTGCTGGAAGAGGCTGACGTCGCGGTTGTTTTTGGCGCGGCCTTCGGGCTTTCGCCAAACTTCCGGGTAAGCTACGCTACGTCCGACGAGGCCCTGAAAGAGGCCTGCACGCGCATTCAACGGTTCTGTGCGTCGCTGACATAGAAGACAAAGGAACAGGCATGGCCCCCGAGTTGCCCGAATACTACTTTCGCGTCCGCGACAACGGCGCCTTTGTCTTTCGCGTAGACACCGAAAACCGCCAACGCCGGATCGAGATGGAGCAGATTGCCGTCGTCAACATCCGCAACGGCGAGATCAAACCGCATGGTGGGCGCAAGCTGACCAAGGCGGACATGCGCGAGATCGAGCATTGGATGGAACATCGTATCGCGCTTTTGGCGGAGCGCGATATCGACGACATCTTTCGGGCCGTGGATTACCTGAACCAGGTAACCCACTGGTCGCATTCCAAGGCCAGCGACAAACAATTGGAAGAGGTGACGGACGATCTGCTGTTGGCCATGCATGACCTCCGCTCGGTTCTGGTGCGCAAAAAGGCAGATCGCCTTCTCAAAAAATAGGCGCGTTTGGGCGTGCTATGCGCCCCGCCCGACCAACCGTACGCAATTGCGCCCCGCCGCCTTGGCGTCATAAAGCGCGCGGTCGGCGGCATTCAACAGATCCTGAGGGAGGTTGCCGTGGTCCGGATAGACCGCGACCCCGATCGAGATTGTCACGCGCGGCAGCTCTTCTGCGCCATAGCGGATGCGGGTGTCTTCGATACCTGCGCGCAGCACCTCGGCCACGCCCATGGCGATGTCCGCGTCTGCACACGGCAGAAGAACGGAAAACTCCTCTCCTCCAAAACGGCAGGGCGTCTCGCCATGCTGGAATAGCTCGTGCATTCGGTCTCCGATGGCGCGCAGCACCATATCGCCGGCATCATGTCCGTGATTGTCGTTGAACGCCTTGAATTTATCCGCATCAAACGACAGCACCGCAAAGCGCTGATCCTTCCGCGCGGCCGTCGCGTGTTCCGCGCGCATCGCTTCGAGAAAGTAGCGCCGATTGTAGAGCCGTGTGAGCGGATCGCGTGTGCTCTGGTCGTGCAACTCATCCCGTAGCTTGACGTTGGCGATGGCCAGGCTGATGTGTTCGCCGCATTGCAGGGCAAAGTCGTATCCATCCTTGGCAACTTGCGCATCCGTTCCCGGCGGATAGGTCACATGCAACAAGCCTACCGTATCGCCATGGGCCACGATCGGAATGCACATGGCATCCTCGATGTCCCCCGTTGTCGGGTGGTCGTTTACATGGCCACAGCGAAAGCTGATGCCGCGCGCATCGAACCGATAACCACGGCCCCGGCGCAAAGCCCAGCAACTGTCCGGCGCAATATGGTCGTGCGCCTGCCCGCCGCCCCAGGCGCAGGCTCCATCCAGTACGTCGCGGGAATTGGAGTAGATATAAAGCTCCCCTTGCGTCTCCGGCAGCATGCTGGTCATGAATTTTGCGACAACGTCAAAGAGTTCCGACAGGGTCTTGCAGCTTTGCAGCCATTCATCGAGATCTGCCAGCAACTTGGCCTCGGCCCGCCAGGCCTGCTCCTTGGCCAGCATCGACTTGGCCTTGGATTCCGCGATCTCTGCCTGCTGCTTGGCCACGGCCAGGTCAGCCGCGTCGCGGCGGAATTGCGTGACATCGGTGAACGTGACGACGTAGCCATCATGGCGCAAGGGACGTGCAAAGGACGAGATCACCTTGCCCGACGGCATGTCCCGGTCGAAATGGAACGGCTGACCGGTCTTGAACAATTCAAGCACCTCGGCCTTGCGCTCAGCCGTGATAACACCCTGGGCCACCGTGATGCTCAGAAACGTTTCACGCGTCATCCCCACCTGCAGGTCTCGGGGGCCTAGTTCCAGCACTTCGAAGATGCGGTCATTGTGCAGCACGCAGACACCATCAGGGGACCAGACGAGGATCCCCTGCTCCATCTGGTTGATCACATCCAGCATCTGCTCTTGTTCGCTTGGCTCGTAAGCCAAGGACCGGTCGACGGCTTGCCCCACCTTCAGCTGTTTGTTGATCTCGCCCACGCGGCATCCCCCAATATTCCTGCAGGGGAGCCTAGCGGCAAAACTTGTCCAAATGTTAAAGCCGCTTCACCGAAGTGCTTAAATCACTTGGCGTTTTTTCACGGTATTTTCCGAAGATTTGTTGTGCGCCCGTGTGTCACGTCGTTGGCGCCGTACCGACCTGTTTGATCGAACGCCCCCAGAACCGCGCCATCAAAAGCACCGCGGCGCAGGCAAGTCCAAGGACAAGCCCCAGCCACACGCCGATCCCTTCAAGCCCGAACATGAAACCAAAGACATAAGATGCCGGGATCCCCACCGCCCAATAGCTGAGTGCGGCCATCACCATCGGCACTGCGGTATCCTGAACGCCGCGCAGCACGCCAAGCGCAATGGCCTGAACCCCGTCCACCAGCTGGAACAACGCGGCCATACCAAGCAGCCCCGTGCCAATGGCCAGGATCGCCACCAGATCAGGTTCGTCTTCTTCGACGAACAATCCGATGAGCGGCTCGGCGCAGGTCAGGAACACCACCATCGAAATAGCGGAGACGGCCAGCGACATCACAGTCACAACCACAGCCCCCTTGGCCATATGCGGCCGGTCTTGGCGACCAAATGCATTGCCCGCCCGAATGGTCGCCGCGCTGCTCAGCCCCAGATGCACCATGAAGGTGGCCGAGGCGAGCTGCACGGCAATTCCGTGTGCGGCCAGCGGTACGGTCCCCAGCCAGCCCATCATCATGGCCGAGGCGCCGAACATCGACACCTCGGACAGGTTGGTCAGGCCGATGGGCACGCCGATTTTGAACACCCTGCCGAACATCTCCCAATCAGGACGCCAAAAGCGTTGGAACAGGGCGTGTTGCGGCAGCACCTTGAGCGCGTAGAAGACCACAGCCACCAATGACACAAGCTGCGTCAGAACCGAGGCGATGCCCGCACCAATGATGCCCAACTCGGGCGCGCCCCAATTGCCGAAGATCAGGGCGTAGTTCCCGATCGCGTTCACGATGGCAGCCAAAACAGTGATCCACAGCACGATCTGCGTGCGTTCCAACCCCGCCAGATAAGACTTGAGCACCATGACCCACAGCGCCGGGAACATACCCCAGCCTGCAACCCGCAGATACTCTGCTGCCAAGCCTGCCACGTCAGGCTTTTGTCCGAGCAGCAAAAGGATCGGCTCGGACCACCACAGCATCCCCATGGCCATCACGCCAAACATCGCCGTCTGCCACAACCCCATGCGGGTCACCCGGCGGATCGACGTGTCATCGCCTTGTGCATCGGAGGCCGCAACCAGCGGCATGATCGCCATGGCCAAACCACCGCCAACCATGAAGAGAATGAAGAAATAACTGCCCGCTAGCGTGACGGCCGCCAACTCCTCGACCCCGTACCAGCCCAGCATGACGGTATCCGTCAGACCAATGGCAAACTGCGCCAGATGCCCGCCGATAAGTGGCAGGCCCAGGATCGCGATCGCGCGGGCATGCCCGCCATATGTCATCATTTTGCTCACCAGACAGGCTTAGGGTTCGGGCTTTGCACACGCAAGAGGCAGTCCGCACCTTTCCCGAAAATATCGATGTGATACCTTGATCGCGACAGCAGGAGGTCGCTTATGTCTGATCCGTTTTCCCAGCTTATTCCCGAGGCGCGTGCATTCCTGACAGAGCTGTCGCAAAACAACGCGCGCGACTGGTTCAACGACCACAAACCCCGGTACGAGGCACAGTTGAAAACCCCGGCGCTACATCTGCTGGATCAGATTGCAGCGCAGATAGGGGATGGCGTCACAACCAAGCTGTTTCGCCCGCAACGAGACGTGCGGTTTTCCAAAGACAAGACGCCCTACAACACCCACCTGCATATGCTGTGGATGATACCGGGCGGCAGGGCTGGGACCGCGCTCTTTTTTGGAATCGGGCTTGACTATGTCAGTGTCGGCGGCGGGATCATGGGGTTCGACAAAACGACACTCACAGATTGGCGAACCAGCGTTGACGGGCCCATGGGGGCCGAATTGGCAGACGTCATCAATGCATTGATTGTAAAAAACTTTCGCCTGTCCGAACCTGAACTGAAACGCGTTCCGGCCCCATATGACAAAGAGCATCCACATGGTGATCTACTGCGACGGAAGTCACTAACCCTATGGTGTGATCTGCCTGACACCCGGTTCGATGCCCCTACGGGCGCTATCACCGAAACACTGAACAACCTGCGGCCTTTGTTCAGCGTCTTGAACCTTGCACTTTGACCAAACAGGCGGCCGGAGCCGCCTGTTTCGATGCTTCCATCACTTCTGCCGCTGATCCGGATGCAGCGCAGTGCCCAGGATGTGGTCCGAACGGTGGATGACGTGATGCGCCTGCCCCACGATCAGGGGATCGGGTTGCCCAACAACGTCGAGATCCTTGTCCGGGTAATCCAACGTCGACAGGAAGTGGCGCATGCAGTTCAGGCGCGCGCGTTTCTTGTCGTTCGATTTGATGATGGTCCAGGGCGCGTCGGCGGTGTCGGTGTAGAAGAACATCGCTTCTTTTGCTTCGGTATAGTCATCCCATTTGTCCAGCGATGCTTTATCAATCGGGCTGAGCTTCCACTGTTTGAGCGGGTCGGTGGCGCGGGAATCAAAGCGACGTCGCTGCTCGGGCCGGGTGACCGAGAACCAGTATTTGTAAAACCGGATGCCCGAGCGCACCAACATCCGTTCAAGCTCGGGCGCCTGTCGCATGAACTCCAGGTACTCGGTCGGCTCGCAGAACCCCATCACCCGCTCGACCCCGGCGCGGTTGTACCAGGAGCGGTCGTAGAACACCATTTCACCGGTCGTCGGCAGTTCCTGCACGTAGCGCTGGAAATACCACTGGCCCTTCTCCTCCCACGTGGGTTTGTTCAGCGCGACGACACGTGCCTGACGCGGGTTGAGGTGCTCCATGAACCGTTTGATGGTGCCGCCCTTGCCTGCGGCGTCGCGACCTTCGAAGAGCAGAACAAAACGTTCCCCGGTTTCCTGCGCCCAATGCTGCACCTTGAGCAGCTCTGCCTGCAGCTTGGCTTTTTCAGCCTCATAGGTGCGGCGTGGCATCTTGCGGGCGTAAGGGTAGTGACCGCTTTCAAACGCCTTGCGGATCTTTTCCGCCTCGGTCTCGACGGGCTTGTTGCGCGGCGTCTTTGCTGAATCTGACACCTTGGCGTCGACGGGTTCGGGGGTTGGTTTTGTCGTTTCAATCGAAGTCACTGTCGCCATAATTCGGTCCTTTGTTTTTGTCCCCCTTGGCCTAGCAGATTGCCCCGGTTGCTGCCTTGATCGGTGTCAAAGTTGGATCAATCCCTCATGTTTTGCCGACAGACCTGTCGAGTAACCCGACGGTTTCCCACGGCGGTTGACGAAGGGTCATGGCAAAGTATCGTTCCAAAGCTGTGCCAAGCCTGTTTCACTGGGCCATGAGAACCGGAAGGGAGGCCCCAATGCGCAGCGAGTTCCTGGACCTGAATGGACAGACATTTTTTGTGCGCAGCTGGGGTGATCCATCCTTGCCGACACTGTTGATGCTGCATGGGTTTCCCGAATACGGCGGGGCCTGGGCGGATCTGGCGCCGCATCTGTCGCAACACTTTCACTGTGTTGCCCCGGATCAGCGTGGCTATGGCCAAAGCTGGGCGCCCGAGGGGGTCGAGAACTATGTGACCTCGGCCCTGGTCAGCGACATGGTTGCCCTGATCGAACACCTTGGCGCCCCGGTGAGCGTCATGGGCCACGATTGGGGCGCGGCCGTCGCCTATGGCCTGGCGATGTTCAAGCCCAAGCTGGTCGACCGTTTGATCATTGCCAACGGGGTACATCCCGTCCCGTTCCAGCGCGAGATGGCGGCAGGCGGCGCGCAGTCGGAAGCGTCGCAATACATCAACATGCTGCGCGCACCCGAATCTGCGGATGTCATGAGCGCCAATGATTATGCCGGGATCGAAAAGTTCTTTCGTCGTCATCTGGGCAAGGATTGGCTGGATGAGGCGACGCTGGCCAAATACAAGGTCGAATGGGCGCGCCCCGGTCGGCTGAACGCGATGCTGAACTGGTATCGCGCCTCGCCGCTGCAAGTGGCTGCGCCGGGAAAGCCGATCACGGACCTGCCCGCCCTGCCCCTGGACCGCCTGCGCGTGCACTGCCCGCATCTGCTGCTGTGGGGGCCGGACGACAGGGCGTTGCTGCCGCAATCCACCGAAGGGTTGGAAGCGTTTGCCGCTGACCTGACCCGGGTTACCATTCCGGATACAGACCATTGGCTGATCCATCAGGATCCGCAGGCGGTGGCGCAGGCCATTCTCGACTGGATGCCCAACACTGGAGAGACATCATGATCAAGGTTCACCATCTCAACCGGTCGCGCTCGCTGCGCATCCTTTGGCTGCTCGAAGAGCTGGGGGTGGATTATGAGGTCATCCGTTACGAACGGGACGCCAAGACCAACCTGGCCCCGCCGGAGTTGCTGACAGTGCATCCTTTGGGTAAATCCCCGGTGGTCGAGATCGACGGACAGATGGTGTCAGAATCGGCGGCCATCGTCGAAGTGCTCTGTGCGCTTTATGGCCCCCACCTGGTGCCGGATGCGGGCACGCCCGAACATTGGCATCACCTGGAGCTGATGCATTTTGCCGAAGGCTCGGTGATGACCCCGATCCTGTTGAACTTGTATGTCGGGATGTTGGGGGATGCCGGCGCCCCCCTACACCCGCGCATCCAGAACGAGTTGACCAATCATTTTGACTATATGGAAAGCGTCCTGCGCCCCTCGGGCCATTTTGTGCTGGATGATCTGTCGGCCGCCGACATCATGTTGAGCTTTCCTGCCAGTATTGTTGGGCGCCTGGGTCGCAGCAGTGAATACCCAGGTCTCACAAGCTTTACCCAGATGATCGAAGCCCGCCCGGCGTATGTTCGCGCTTTGGAAGCAGGCGGCGGATCCTGACCCGGAAGCGCTCCCGCCCCCGCTACATGCCCTGGCGGGCCCTTGCGGCGTTGGGCCGGGCGCCTCGCCTGCGGCGAGGCGCGTCACCGCAGAACGAAGGCGACAGCTGTGTTGCAACCGTGGCGACTGGCTGGTGACGCGCGTCGCCCATGTCGTTTAGGTGTGACCCCAATCGTCAGGGTCATCCGAGTTGTTGGGCGACAGCCCCAGCACATCCCCTTTGGTCGAGCATCCCAGTCCCAGAACCGTCCGGTTGGCGTAAGAGAAATATGAGCTGACTTGGTTGATCTCGAGAATACAGCCATCGTCCCAGCCCACATTTCGCAGAGCAATCACATCCGCCTCGACCATTTCGGCCGGGGCCTCGGTCAGCTTGCGGGCATAAAGCATCGCCGCCACTTGAGCCTCATCCAAAGGCACGTCGGTCAGATCTCGCACCTCGATCCCGGCACGGATCGCCAGGCCACGCGGCTCATCCCCCAGCAGGCGCTGCAGCCCCTGAAAATGATGTTCGACGCAATATGCACAGCCATTCAGCGAACTGACCCAGACCCCAAGCGTTTCCAGAAACCATTTCGGGATCTTGTTGCCCGTATGGTGCAACACGTTCTTGTAGAGCACCATATGCCCTTCCATCGAGTGGGGCCGCAGGGAATGGGACATCATGATGTTGTCCACATTGTTGTCCGGGCCCGTCACCCGCTGGTAGAGCTTTTTCAGCTTGCCTGTTGCCTGCTCGAACGGAACGGTTTCAATCCAGCTCATGTCGCCTCCTCACCTGACGGAATTCTGATTGGGCGAACCCTAGCGACATATCCCGCGGGCTGCGAGGCGCAATTTCCCGGCCCCCTCAGGCTGCTCCGGTCAGGTCCTGCGCCAACATCAATGCATTGCCATCTGGGTCATAGAAGGTGGCAGTCTTGACCATCCCTTCGATCACATCTGTGGGGCCGTCAAAGGTGACATCTGCCGCCTCTAGCGCTTGCCGCGCGCTGTCTATGTCAGCGACACCAAACACAGGCACGCAATTGCCTGGGGCCGGTTCGGCCTGCTCACCAAGTCCGATTGTCACGCCCGTGGTCTTGGTCTGGATCTCGGACCACCCAGCCTCATCGGCATGATAGATCACCTCGAACCCCAGCATGTCATGATACCAACGGGCGCTTGCATGGCGGTCTTTGACCGACATGGCGAGGGTAATGGTGTTTTCCAATGAAACGAGCGACATCAACTTTCCTTTCGACGCAAAATATACTAACTATACTTTATGGACATAAAACTGCTTGTCAATATCACCTCTCGGGCCTGGGCTCTGCCCATCCTGGCACATCTTCATGACGGCGTTCCTGGACGCCAAGCACCGCTGCTGTCTGCCACCGGCGCGAGCAGGACCGCATTTGCGCAAAGCCTGGCCCATCTGATCGAGATCGGGCTGTTGGAACGGAACCCGGGGCACGGTCACCCGTTGCGTCCAGAGTTCCGATTGACGCCTGAGGGAGAAGCCGCAGCCCGGTTGGCGCATCGGGTTCATGAAGTGCCAGGTGAACACAAGGCACTGCTGCGCCGGTCGTGGACCCTGCCCATCTTGACGACGCTGAACCGTCCCAGCCGCTTTGGCACCGTCAAACAACAACTGGGGTCGATCACGGATCGCGCGCTGTCACAGTCGTTGCAAACACTGGAAGACCATGACTGGATCAGCCGCACCGTGGATGGCACCAGCAGGCCGCCGTATCCGATCTATCACGCGATCAACACCGGGCATGCGATCAGCGAGATGGCCCGGCCTGTTGTTACGCTGCGCTAACGCCCGTCCAAAAACCATCATTTCGCAAGTGTCCAGTGAGCCACCAGGTTGCAAACTACCGCTGGCCAAGAAGGTGAAGTCAGACTTCAGCACTTCGTCGGCCACCACAGGTCAGTCGCTACTCCAAACGCCGCATCGCTGCTTGCAAAGCGGTGCGGGCGACGTCCTTTTCCAGCAATGTCATTTGAGAAGGGTCTTTGGCAAAGGTGACCGATGCACTTTGCTCCGGCGTTCCTTTGTCGTCGGCCACATCCACAACGCGGTAAGTTTAGACAGGGCGCGAAAACCCTTTTGCCATCACGGTTCCAGCTGGTGCCGCCTGAATCGCCCCTTTGACCAACGCATAGGTTTCCTGCGCCAAAAGGATCCCCCCAGCCTCTGCCGCGGCCTCCAACCTCGCAGCCAGGTTCACTTCGCTGCCAATGATCGTGTAGTCCATACGCTGATCCGAGCCGAAATTTCCCACCGTGCAAAACCCGGTATTGATCCCAATGCGCAGATCAATTGTATCGTCCAGCCCCTGCTCTCGCCATGCCATGCGCAACTTGGACACGCGTGCCCGCATCGCAAGCGCCATTTGAACACAGTTGATCGCGTTCTCTTGAGCGGTCCTCCCGTCATCAGTATCGCCGAAATAGACAACCACCGCATCGCCAATGAACTTGTCCAGGGTTCCACCATGCTGCAACACGATCTCGGACATCTCGGTCAGATACTGATTGAGCAGCGCCGTCAGTTCCTCGCTCTCCAACCGTTCGGCTATGGTGGTGAACCCCACAATGTCCGAAAACAGGACCGTCAGCTTCTTGCGCTGCGAGGCAACCTCGACCTTTTGCGTGCCGGCAAAGATCGACTGATACAGCTGTGGAGAAATGTACTTCCCAAGCCGTTCAGACAGCTGCTCCATCATGGCCAGTCGTTCGGCGCGTTCTTCGGCGATCTGCACATGCAGACGCGCGCGATCCCAGGCGGTACGCGAATTGGTCACGGCAAATCCGGGCACCCCCACCATCGCTGTGATCCAGACCATGGCAGCCAACACCGGACTGAAGTGCCCAAACGCACCTGCTCCAAAAGCAAAAGCCGTCAGGATCGGCAAACCAAAAGCCAAGCTGATAGCCGGAGAACTCGGCGAAATGACGAGCGCTCCGATGGATGTGGCCACCGTGAAAATGGAAATGAGCAACGCAACATCGGTCGGAGAAGACGCCAGAACCAGCAGGATAAAGACCGCCCACGCCATGCCACCAAGCAAAGAGACAAACGCCGACAAGCGATGGGTCCGCTGTCGAACCTGCCTGGGCCGCGGCTTGTGCCGCAAATACAGGTAAAGGCGCAGCAACAGGGCATTGTGAAACACGATCAATGCATAGGCATAGACCGCACCAGAGGCGATGACCCAGGTTGGGCTGGCCATGAAGGTCAGACAACAGATGCCAAGATTGGAAAAGACCGTGGCGGGAATGTTGCGCACCGTTTCCACGGACTTCTCGACGCTCAACTCACGGATGACGTCAGCCTCATTGACCGGTATCGTGGCAAAGTCGGGATTGGGTTGTGACATGCCCCTGAGCTTGCGTGATTCTGATCATCCGGGCAAGAACGGCGCAGCCAACGGGACAGACACATCAAGACTCCGGTTGTTCACCCGACAGCCTTGCCATTCAACGCAAATCATCCACGTAATCGCAGTTCACCCCAAATGCGGACATGCGAAGTTATACACAACACCCTGCGCCCCCCTTCCCCCCAACCACATCACCTGCCATAATACCTGCCAAAGAAGAGCCCAAGAACATGAGCAGCGACATGCCCGAAGATCTGTTGAGCGGAGCCCCCTCCGCAACCTATGACGCCTCCTCGATCGAGGTGCTCGAAGGGCTGGAACCGGTCCGCAAACGCCCCGGTATGTATATCGGCGGCACCGATGAACGCGCGCTGCACCATCTGGTGGCCGAAGTACTCGACAACTCGATGGACGAGGCGGTCGCAGGCCACGCCAACCGGATCGAGGTGGAACTGCACGCCGATTACGCGATCACCATCCGCGACAACGGCCGCGGCATCCCGATTGATCCGCACCCCAAGTTCCCGGACAAATCCGCGCTGGAGGTCATCCTGTGCACCCTGCACGCAGGCGGCAAATTCTCGGGCAAAGCATACGAGACCTCAGGCGGCCTGCACGGTGTGGGCGCTTCCGTGGTGAACGCGCTGTCCGACTCCATGGTCGTGCAGGTGGCGCGCGACAAGCAGCTTTTTGAACAACGCTTCTCACGCGGTATCCCCCTGGGCCCGGTCGAAAAGGTCGGCGCAGCCCCCAACCGGCGCGGCACCACCGTGACCTTCCACGCCGATGAGGAAATCTTTGGCCACCACCGGTTCAAACCCGCGCGCCTGTTCAAATCCATCCGCTCCAAGGCCTACCTCTTCTCGGGCGTCGAAATCCGCTGGAAATCGGAAATCGACGATGGCGAGACGCCTACAAACGCCACCTTCCACTTCCCCGGCGGCCTGTCGGACTACCTGACCGAGACGTTGGGCAGCGCCTCGACTTATGCCGACGCGCCCTTTGCCGGCACCGTGGATTTCAAGGAAAAGTTCGGCACGCCGGGCAAGGTGGAATGGGCGATCAACTGGACCCCATCGCGCGATGGCTTCATCCAGTCCTATTGTAACACCGTCCCCACGCCCGAAGGCGGCACCCATGTGGCGGGGTTCTGGGCCGCGATCCTCAAAGGGATCAAGGCCTATGGCGAGCTGGTCAACAACAAGAAAGCAACCTCGATCACCCGCGATGACCTGATCACAGGCGGTTGCGCGCTGGTGAGCTGTTTCATCCGCGAGCCGGAATTTGTCGGCCAGACCAAAGACCGCCTGGCCACGGTCGAGGCGCAGCGGTTGGTGGAAAACTCGGTCCGCGACCATTTCGACAACTGGCTGGCGGCGGATACCAAATCCGCAGGTGCCATCCTAGACTTCCTGATCCTGCGCGCCGAAGAACGCCTGCGCCGCCGGCAGGAAAAGGAAACCGCCCGCAAATCCGCGACCAAGAAACTCCGCCTGCCCGGCAAGCTGACCGATTGTTCCGCCACCAACCGCGAAGGCACCGAGCTGTTCATTGTCGAGGGCGACTCGGCGGGTGGTTCGGCCAAGATGGCACGCGACCGCAAGAAACAGGCGCTGCTGCCCCTGCGCGGTAAGATCCTGAACGTTCTGGGCGCGGCAAGCTCAAAACTCAGCTCGAATGCCGAGATCAACGACCTGACCCAGGCGCTTGGCGTAGGCTTGGGGACGAAGTTCAACGTCGACGATCTGCGCTATGACAAGATCATCATCATGACCGATGCGGACGTCGACGGGGCGCATATCGCCTCGCTGTTGATGACCTTCTTCTTCACCCAGATGCGCCCGATGATTGACGCGGGCCATCTGTATCTGGCCTGCCCGCCCCTCTTCCGCCTGACCCAGGGGGCCAAGCGGGTCTATTGCGTCGACGAACGCGAGCGGGACGAGTGGCTGGAGAAGGGTCTGGGCGGCAAGGGCAAGATCGACGTCTCACGCTTTAAAGGTCTGGGTGAAATGGACGCCAAGGACCTGAAAGAGACCACGATGGACCCGAACTCGCGCACCTTGATCCGGGTGACGATTGACGAGGACGAACCGGGCGAAACCGGAGACCTGGTCGAACGCCTGATGGGCAAGAAACCCGAACTGCGGTTCCAGTATATTCAGGAGAACGCGCGGTTTGTGGAGGAGTTGGATGTTTGAGTCACGACATCGAATGCCCCCCAACAGGTATTGGGCTTAATCACAAAAGTTTTCTCAAAGCCCTCGCGTTATGATAACATAAGGCAATATATTTGAGAGGGCATTAACTTGAAAAAAGAGATCATTGAAAAGATTGGAAAAGAGAAACTCGTAACAGACGCTGATTTTTTAATTTCACACTTCGGAAGCTCCGCGACACGCCTTGCCTACATTGGCAGCGCAATATCTGGACAAAAGAAGTTCTTTCTACACCACAGCAAAATTTCGCAAAAATGGTTTAACATCTGCCAAGTGGTTATCGCCTTCCTCGGCGGAGCCACGGTAATTCTTATCCACAATGAAAAACAAAATCTCGCTCTCTATGTAAGCGTCACAATATCCATTCTTACAACCACCGCAGCAATTTTTTCCTTGCGAGAAAGCCACCTTCGCCAAAGGAAAGCATTTATCGAGCTAGCAAGACTTGAAAGCGAGATAAAATACGCCCTCTTAAGTAAAATTGACAGAGACGACGCAACCAAAGACATAGACGAGAAAACTATCCAAAGTTGGTACGATCGTCTCAGCGAAGCGCTTGACACAAACGAAGAGAGTCGCAGCGTATCAAACATAATTGACCCCACCAAAGCGTGAACTTGTTAACTCATTGAAGCTGTCAATGCTATTTGCCCTAGACTCCGCGCCTGACCTTGGGGAGGCGTGAAGCGCCTTCCCGGGGGGAAGGTCAGGCGCAGCAAAATGCTTGGCATTTTGCTTGAGGGTAATAGAGCGAGCGACACAAACCCTACAAATGCGTGAGGGCTGTTGCGTCCCCCCTCCAGCCGCCTAAACTCCCCCCATGAATTTCATCGCTGACAACCAACTCCCCCTGCTCATTGCCTTTTTCCTGGCGGGCTGCATTGGCACCGGGTTTCTGTTCCGCAAACCCGCAGGCCACCGGGCGTGGAAGCTGGCGGATCTGGTCTGGGTCGTTCTGGGCGGCATCGGGGCCTTGGTGGCGGTGCTGGCGGGGCTTTACAAGGCCGACAGCTCGCGGCTCGACCGTCAAATCGACATCGCCTATGCCGCCACATCAGCCTTCGACCGCGACGCCGCGCGGTTCCGGTTGCGGTTCTGCGACCCCGCGTACGACAGCGACATCGCGGTGCTGTGTGACAAGGTCGAATTCCTCTCGGCCTCCACCGCGTCCAACGCCGAACTGCCGCTGTTCATCGCCGTGACGGATGAGGTCGCGCCATTGGCGGGTCTGAGTTTCCTCTTTGGTTGGGACGGCGATGACATGGATGAGATGGACGACATGCGCCAACAGGCCAACGCGTTCGACCCCGATCAGTTCCTTGTCTTCACCACGCTGGACGAACCCACCCAGGCGGCCGTCGACAACATGCGCCGCAAGGTGCCGACGATTGCGGGCGATTACCTGATCCTGGCGATGGCCTATGACGATCTGGTCGAGCAGGTTGGCAAGCTGAAGGACGAATGGGAGTATCTGCAGGACAACGCCCACATCCTGATCCTGCAGGTGATTGCGCTCTGTCTGGTGAGTTTCGCCGCGCCCTTCCGGCTGGGCAAATCGGTTGTCGAGCTGGTGGATCAGCGGCGATAGCTGTCGGCCAGGGTCTCGGGCGACGTTCCCGCGAAATACCGCATCAGCGTCCAGAGGTTCCGGGTGCCCCGTCGCAGCCAGCCTGCACGCTGATACCTCTCAGCACTGGTGATCGCGCGCACGGGCAGGCCGATGAGGCGTGGGAGGGCACGGACAATCGCCACATCCTCCATCAACGGCTGATCGGGATAACCACCCGCCTTGTCATAGTCGATGCGCCGCACCAGCAGCCCCTGATCGCCATAGGGCAGCCCAAACAGCCGGGACCGCAGGTTGGCCCAGCCCGCGACCCAAGCAGGCATGATCCCCCGCGCGCGGAATGCCAGTTGGAACCAGGCGGGTGCGCGGTTGGTCTGGATGTGGTCAGCCACCGCTTCACTCCACCCCGCCTCAAGAACCGTGTCCGCGTGCAGCACCAACAGCCATTCGCCCTTGGCCTGCGCGCAGCCGCGCTGCAACTGCCCGCCACGCGACGGCGTGCCGGTGACGACCTCGGCCCCGGCCTCATCCGCGATCTTGAGCGTTGCGTCGGTTGATCCGCCGTCCGAGATGATCAACTCTCGGATCAGCCCCTGCCCCAACCCCTCCATCAGCGCCTCGAGCGTGCGGGCCAGATTGGCCTCGGCGTTCAGCGTGGGGATCACGATGCTGATTTTGGCGGGCATGTCGGTCCCCTCTGGTCACTGGCTCGGGTTCTCCTATATCACTGGCGCGTGGATTTGAAACGAGGGACCGCCATGACCGCCCGCCGTATCCTGCGCCTGAGTGGTGCGGACACTGTCACTTTCCTGCAAGGGCTGGTGACCAATGACGTGGACAAGCTGGATCAGGGGCTGGTCTATGCTGCGATCCTGACGCCGCAGGGCAAGTATCTGGCCGACTTCTTTCTGGCCCGCGATGGCGATGACGTGCTGCTGGATGTGGCCGAGGAGCTGGCCGATGGTCTGGTTAAACGGCTGAGCATGTACAAGCTGCGTGCCGATGTGCAGATCGCCGACAGCGGGCTGAACCTGCAACGTGGCAGTGGCGATGCGCCCGAAGCCGCCCTGCCCGACCCGCGTCATGGCGAGATGGGCTGGCGGATGTACTCCGATGCCCCGGCCAGTGATGACGGTACAGATTGGGACGCGATCCGGGTGGCGCATTGCATTCCCGAGACGGGCATCGAACTGACCCCGGACAGTTATATCCTTGAAAGCGGGTTTGAGGTGTTGCAGGGCGTGGACTTCAAGAAGGGCTGCTATGTCGGCCAAGAGGTCACGGCGCGCATGAAACACAAGACCGAGCTGCGCAAGGGGCTGCGCCAGGTGGTGGTCGAGGGGGAGACCCCCGCAGGCACAGAAATTGTGGCCAACGGCAAACCGGTTGGTACCCTGTTCACCCAGTCGGGTGGCAAGGGCATCGCCTATCTGCGCTTTGACCGGGCCAAGGGGGATATGCAGGCGGGAGACGCCACGGTTCGCCTTGCCTAACCCAAGGGTTTGAATTCCAACCCAAAGACCGGCACAGTGTCGGCCAAGCAAGGGTCTTGGGGACACATCGCATGCTTCAGCTATACGCAGCCATTTGGCGGGTCAGTTCGGGTCGGCAGATCGTTCTGATCATATTGTCGCTGGCCATCGCTTTTCTGGCTGCCGTCCCGCTGGAGTTCCAAAAGGACATCGTTAACCTGCTGACCGAGAACGAGATCAACGAAGAAGATCTGTTCTGGTACTGCTCCTTCATGATGCTGGCGATCCTGCTCAGCCTGGGGCTCAAGTGGCTGATGGGCTATCGCTCGGGCCTGCTGGGGGAGGACATCATTCGCCTGATCCGCAGCCGTCTTGTTGATGGGGCGATCACTGCTGATACCCAAGGCAAGGGCTTGCGCAAAGGCACCCTGTCCACCGCCGTCTCGGCCGAGGCCGAGGAACTGGGCAAGTTTGCAGGGGCCGCCATCTCGGAACCCGTGGTGCAGATCGGCACGCTGGTCAGCGTGATTGGCTTTATCGCAACATCACAGCCGGGGCTTGGGACAATCGCCCTGATGATGATCCTACCGCAAGTGGTCATTGTTCTGGTGACGCAGCGAAAGGTGAACCAATATGTGGCCGAACGGGTGCGCGTGTTGCGCAAAGCCACGGATCAACTCACGGCCCGCGACGTGCAAGAGGCCGAGACCGCAGTAAAAATCCATTTTGACGAGATCTATGAAGCCCGGCGGCACATGTTCATCTGGAAGTTGTCGACCAAGTTCCTGCTCAGCACGATCAACGGCGCAGGCACCGTGGCGGTGCTGTTGCTGGGCGGCTGGCTGGTGATCGAGGGGAAGACCGACATCGGGACTGTGGTCGCGGCCACCATTGGTCTGGGGCGCATTCAGGCACCGACTGCCTTTCTGATCGCCTTTTACCGACAGGTCAGCGCCAACCGGATCAAATATGAGCTTCTGCGTGAGCTGTTCGACGGCATCCCAACCCAACAGACGCAACAGGCTTAAGGTCCGATGGCGCATACAAACACGGTCATGCGCTCGATCAACCTAGCCGGAGACACCATCTGTGTAGATATCTTTCGCCGCCCAGATGGCAGCTATGGGTTCGACGAATTTCGCCGAGACCCCGAGGACGGGCGCGGTTGGTACAGCATCGGGTACTTTGGAAACCAGACTTTTGACAGCTACGACGCTGCTCTCACTGCGGCTTGTGACGCGGTGCACTGGCTGAGCGACGCGATGGCGGACTGACCTGCCATCAAAAAAGGCCGCCTCTAACACAGGCGGCCTTTTGATGTTTTCAAACGCTGCGGATCAGGCGCGTTCCGAGTATTCCATGGTCTCGGTGTTCACCACGATCATCTCGTCCTGACCAACAAAGGGCGGCACCATGACCTTGACGCCATTGTCCAGGATCGCAGGCTTGAACGAGTTGGCAGCGGTCTGCCCCTTCACGACCGGCTCGGTCTCAACGATCTGGCATGTGACTTTTTGCGGCACCGTGGCATTCAGCGCCTCGGATTCATAAAATTCGACAACAATCGTCATGCCGTCCTGCAGAAACGGGCGACGATCGCCCAGCAATTCCGCGGGCAATTCGATCTGCTCATAGGTTTCGGTGTCCATGAACACCAGCATCCCGTCGCTCTCGTACAGGAACTGCTGATCCTTCTGTTCCAGGCGCACGCGCTCAACCTTGTCGGCCGAGCGGAAGCGTTCGTTCAGCTTCGATCCGTTGCGCAGGTTGCGCAGCTCGACCTGGGCAAAAGCGCCGCCTTTACCTGGCTTTACGTGATCGACCTTGACCGCGGCCCACAGACCGTCATTGTGCTCCAGAACATTGCCTGGACGAATTTCGTTCCCGTTGATCTTGGGCATGACATATTTCCTTCACACATGCTTGATGCAGAGTTTGCAGACCCTATATCTGGCGGGACGTTACCTGGCAAGACAACGATACCTTGTGCTGCAGTTGCAGCGAGCCATGCAAATGACGCAACGGCGCTATGCAGAAACGGGGTACCCGAATCAAACCTGATCCGTCATAAGGAACGCCACGCCGGAAATTGCAAGAGCAAGAACAACAAGGAAGACGAGATGAGAGATTTCGTTGACGGCACTGCCTTTAACAATGAACAGGGCAATCGTGCACGTAAACTTTTCGCAGCCGTTGTGTTGGCTGCACTGGACGACGCCATCGCCGATGACAAGAAATACGGCAATGGTCCTGAACAGATCGCCCGTTGGGCACGGTCGCGCGACGGTCGTGAAGTCCTGAGCTGCGCGGGCATCGACCCGAACGAACGCGTTGTCTCGGGCCTGATGGAATTTGTTGGCCGCGGTGTGCGCACCTCGGTTGCGCTGTCGCGCGAAGAAAGCGAGCGTCGCAACGCCGCTCAGCAGGCCGAAGCTGCCTGAACACAAGCTGCTGCTTCATGAAAAAGCGTGCTCCTGGGGGAGCACGCTTTTCCTTTTTCTAGAAGTGCATCAGCCATTGGCTGGCCACCCATAGCTCGGCCACCAGCAGGCTGCCAAACCCCACCCGACCCCATGCGCTGATCCCCCCGCGCCACAGGTGCAGATAGGCCAGCACACAGGCTGACACCGCGATTGGAACGATCCAATGGGCGTGATGACTGCTGTCCCAATAGCTTACGGGGCTGTGAAACACCCAATCGCTCAGCGGCCAGAAATGCGCCCGGCCATCGCCCGAGTGCAGCACGAAATCAGTTCCCAAGTGCAAAAGCCCCGCGCTGGCAAAGGCCGTCATGGGCTGCCATCTCAACCGCAAGGCCAGAGCCAGAATAGCGCCCCAGATCAGGAACGAATTGTCGATGGCAAACACTGTCTGCCAAGCCGGAGAAAAGTAGAGTTCGCCAAACACCACATGTTCGGGGATGCCCAAGACAAACAAGGACACGCCTGCCAACACATAGAGCGACACATCAGGCATCACCGCCCCCAGCAGCGCGGCCCCCATGATGCGGGCATGACCGGGGACGCCGAAAACAGCGGCCCCTATCAGAAGATGCGCAGGTGTATTCATTTCGTCGCTTCCGGGCTTTCCCTTTCAGCACAAATCAGGTCATCTGCCCCCAGCATAGGAGGCACGCATGGTTCAGACCATCATGATTCAAGGCACCGGCAGCAATGTCGGCAAGTCGATGTTGGTCGCAGGTCTTGCGCGTGCCTATACCCGTCGCGGTCTGCGCGTGGCCCCGTTCAAACCGCAGAACATGTCCAACAATGCCGCCGTGGCCGAAGGGGGCGAGATTGGGAGGGCGCAGGCGCTTCAAGCCCGCGCCGCAGGGCGTGAGCCGCACACGGACATGAACCCGATCCTTCTGAAGCCAGAAACAGACACCGGCGCACAGATCATTGTCCAAGGCCAACGGCGCGGCACCATGCGGGCTGGCGACTATCGCAAGAGCAAGGCGCAGCTGCTCGAGGCGGCGTTGGAGAGTTTTGAGCGCCTGTGTGCTGATGCGGATCTGGTGTTGATCGAAGGGGCTGGCAGCCCGGCCGAGACCAACCTGCGCGCAGGCGACATTGCAAACATGGGTTTTGCCTGTGCCGCTGACGTGCCTGTCATTCTGGTTGGCGACATCCACCGTGGCGGCGTGATCGCGCAGATCGTGGGCACTCAGGCCGTGCTCGACGACACCGACCTGGCACAGGTCGCAGGATTTGCCGTAAATCGCTTCAAGGGCGACATCACGCTCTTTGATGAGGGACGCGATGACATTGCCGCACGCACCGGCTGGCCTTGCCTGGGCGTGGTGCCCTGGTTCGACGACGCCTGGAAGCTGCCGGCCGAGGATATGATGGATATCCGCTCGCATCTGGGCGGGGCCTGCAAGGTGGTTGTGCCGCAACTGGCGCGGATGGCAAATTTCGACGACCTTGATCCCTTGTCGGGCGAGCCCAACGTCTCGGTCGAAATCATTCCGGCAGGTCGCCCCCTGCCCGGCGACGCGGATCTTGTTCTTCTGCCCGGCAGCAAATCCACCATTGGCGATTTGAACTTCTTCCGCGCCCAGGGGTGGGACATCGACCTTTACGCCCATGTGCGGCGCGGGGGCCATGTGGTGGGACTGTGTGGCGGCTATCAGATGTTGGGCAAGACCATCGCCGACCCCGAAGGGATCGAAGGCTTCACCGGCGAGGTCGAGGGGTTGGGGCTGCTGGATGTGCATACCGTCATGGTCGGCCAAAAGAAAGTGACCCGGACGCAAGCCAACGAGACGCAAACCGGCCTGCCCGTCTATGGCTATGAGATCCACATCGGCCGCACCGAAGGCCCCGATTGCGCCCGCCCCTGGCTTACGGTCGGGGATCGCCCTGAAGGCGCTATTTCAGCATCTGGTCGGGTGCGCGGCAGCTATCTGCATGGGATGTTTGCATCCGACAGTTATCGCGCGGCGTTCCTGCAGGATCTGGGGCACAATTCGGGTTTGACATACGAAGAGAGCGTCGAAGAGACGCTCGACGCTCTGGCTGATCACTTGGAACGCCACATGGATCTGGATCAGTTGCTGCGCTTGGCACGTGCGCCCAAGGGCGCTTGATCGCTATTCAAGCTCCTGCGCGGTCAACGCGCGGTGGATTTCACGGCGGACAAGCTTGCGTACATTGCGGGTGATCCGCTCGCCCAATGCGCCCTGCAGCTCTTCGCGTACGATGTCAGCCACCAGTTCGCGCAGGCTTTCCTCGTCCAAAACCGCCTCATCCGAAGCAAAGACAGATGCGTCTTCCTCGGCTTCTTCGGGAGCGAATTGAGCCTCTTCCACACGCGCCTGAACTCTGGGGGCGACCTCGTCCACAACGTCTTCGACGATTTCTTCGGCGTCCAAGACCTCGCCCGCTTCGGCATGATCTTCCCAAGCCATGGCAGCGACCCGGGTTCCGGAATAGGCATCATGACCGTCGCCATCGGGCTCCCACTGATCCTGGGTCTGTGCGATCACAGCCTCAAGTGCCTCGATTTTCGACGTCAGCGGCTCAGCCTCAATTTCAGTGTGGTCGACGTCTTCCGCGACGATGTCTTCGGCGGTCGGTTCGGCAAAAGAATCGCCATCCAGATCGCTCACTTCGGCCGGATCAAACGGAAGTTCTTCGGCTTCGGCTTCGGCTTCGGCTTCGGCTTCGGCTTCGGCTTCGGCTTCGGCTTCGGCTTCGGCTTCGGCTTCGGCTTCGGCTTCGGCTTCGGCTTCGGCTTCGGCTTCGGCTTCGGCAGAGAAATCTTCCTCGGGCTCCGAGACAACCTCGTATTGCTGGTCCAACACCATGGCGGCCGGGGCTTCTTCGGCCTCTGCGGTGTCCTTGTCCGGGAAATACTCCTCGACGGCCTCGCCCAATTCATGGGCGGCCCCATAGAGGGTTGCATCCGGATCGGTCCACGGTGCCGCGTCATCGACTTCGACTGGGGTCTCTTCCGGTTCGGCCTCGGCGATCTCGATGTCATCGACATCGGTGTCGCTTACCTCAGGTGCATCATCGATGGGTTCGGCGACACGCAAGGCCGGGGTCAGAACCAGGCGATCCGCGGCAGGTGCCGGCTTTGCTGCCTCCTGCCGCGCTTCTGTTCTGCTTTCTTCACTGACCAACCGTCTGATCGAAGACAGGACATCTTCGATCTGAACGTTCGCTACAGGATCAGACATGTGCTTTCACCGCTCTTAATCTCAAGTCGCAAGTGTAGCCGCACACATGGATTCTCACAACAGATAGCGAGAATTCTCACTTCTTACCTAGTGCTTCCAGGACACGGTCCAGATCCTTGCTCCGCTTGGAGACCTGGGCGGGTGCCCCTTTGACCAGGTTGTAATAGAGCGTCGGGTCATAGATCTGAACTGCCAATCCCAGCCGTTCCGCCGTCAGCAGACCTTGCGCCGACAACAGCTGATAGGCCGCCAATGACCGCTCAGCACGCGCCTGAATCTGCGAGGTCTGCGCATCCAGCAGTTCCTGCTCCGAGGTCAGAACATCCAGCGTGGTCCGCGCGCCCAATGTGGCCTCTTCACGGATGCCATCAAATGCGACCTGAGCCGCGCGAACGCGTTCGTCTGTTGCGCGCAGGTTGGCTTGCGCGGTTTCGAACCGGACATAAGCCTGGTTGACCGCCTGGATCACATCTTTTTGCGTGTTCAGCAAGTTGGCCTTGACCGAGTCGCGGGTCGCCATCGCGCGGCGCACATTGGCGGCCAGACGACCACCGGCATAGACCGGCTGACGGAAAACCAAACCGGCACTGGCGGTGTTGTTGTAGTTGGAGTTCCCGAAGGTGTTAGTAATCCCGACGTCCGCCCGGATACTGGCGGTTGGGCCAAGGGCCGCGCGCTGACGGTCAACGGTCAACTCTGCGGCCCTGACCTGGTGCTGAACGGACAGAATGCTGGGATGGTTGCGCACTGCAATTGCGACAGCGTCGCTGATCGACGCGGGGTGCCGGGGCAAACGAGGCTGTCCAGCCGTGCGACCGGGATCCCGACCCACAGCATTGACGTACTCCGCCCTGGCCGTGGTCAAAGCGCCCTGTGCATCCGCAAGGTTGGCGCGTGCAGCAGCGACGCGTGATTCGGACAACGCAACATCGGTGCGTGTAACTTCGCCAACCTCGAACCTATCCTGCGACGCCCGCAGTTCTTCGCCCAGGACCCGTACGTTGTTCTGACGCAGGACAACATTTTCTTCCTGAAGAAAAACGTCCATGTAGGCGGTAACGGCCCGAAGCAAGATCGATTGCTCGACCTGAATAAGGCTTTGGCGGGTCGCAAGAACGGTTTCCTGCGCGGCCTGTTTCGCCAGGATGCTGGCACCGCCATCATACAGCAACTGAGTGAACTCAAGGCCGCTGAAGAAGGTCGAGGTGCGGGTTTCCGTTACCAGGTTGTTGGTTTCATTGTTGACCAACGCCCGCTGCACACGAACCGTGAAATCAATGATCGGGCGCAGGGCCGAAACGGCAATGGCCACATCTTCGTCCGCGGCCCGAAGAAGCGCGCGGTTCTGTTCCAACAGGCCACTGGTGTTATACGCGCCGATCAGCGCATCCGCCAGATTGTCTGCATGTCCCTGTTTCGGCATCATGCCCGCCAGGACAACTCCGGCTGACAGTACCGCGACCTTTGCAAGTCTACGTGCCACTGCTCTGCGCATCGCTTGCTTCTCCATCGCATTACAAATGTTCAATTCAGATTGCTCTTTATTCCACCAGCAAGCAAGGTCGCACCCTACGGAACCGGCGAAAAATCACAGTTGAAAGGCGCGCACCTTCTCAAAACCCGGCAAAACCGGCGCGGTGGCATTAAATGCAAACCGCCAGGTCACGCGATCACCGGACTTGTGCCCGATACGCACAGTGCCCAGATCGCCCTCCATAAAGATGCAGCCGATGCGGCCCCCATCCTTGAGCTGATCCAGCAACGTCTGCGGCACCTCTTCGACGCCGCCCTGGATCACGATGACATCATAGGGGCCATGGTCTGCTGCGCCTGCTGTCAAAGGTCCGATATGAACCACCGCGTTGTCCGCACCCGTTTCCATCAAGATGGTCTGAGCCTCACCGGCCAGTGTCTCGTCTTCTTCGACGGCAACCACCAGCTCGGCCATGCGGGCGGCAACGGCGGTCGAGTAGCCATAGGTCGCGGCCACATCCAGAACCACTTCATCGTTCCCGATGTTCAAACCATCCAGCATCTTGGCCAGTGTCCGCGGCTCCAACAGGCTGCGGCCTGCGCCCAGATCAATCAGATCTTCGGCATAGGCTGCTTCGCGCTGTGCATCGGGCACAAAGTGTTCGCGGGGTACGGCCAACATGGCTTCGATGATGGGAAACTTGGTCACATCCGAGGGTCGAACTTGTGTGTCGACCATCATGCGGCGGCGGGCGGCAAAATCTGTCATGGCATGCTCTTGTATCGAACCGTTGCAAGCGCTTGTGCCACATCCCTGCCCAACCGGCAACGCCTGCTACGCATTTGGGCCAATGCGCCACACACATCCGTATCGCGCGCCACGACTGTGCAAAACGCCAACGTCCCCCAGAAGACAAGCCGGGGCAATTGTGACCCGGAAATTCCCTGTGACTTTCCCCTGAACTCACTTGTCCCACATGCAGCGCGGTCACCGGCTGTAAAAAAACCGTTGTTCACGCCAAGTTTCGGAACTGGACGCCGCTCAAGACAAATTGGCGCGGCCCAGATGTTCGATCAGGAAATCCATGAACACGCGCACTTTGACAGAAACGACATTGCTCTTTGGATAGATCAGCCAAAGCGCTGGTGTGTTTTCAAGCTCATAGTCGGGCAGCACGCGCGTCAGCGTCCCGCCCGCGATTTCCTTTTGCACCGCCCAGAGAGAGTTGATGGAAATGCCCGCACCATCGAGTGTCGTGAGTTTCTGGGTCAGCCCGTCGTTCAAGATCAGGTAATGGGCCGCGGTCTTTGGGTTGAACTGGGCGTGCGCCCCTTCGCTGGAAACCAATGTCCTGGGTTCCGCATCCTTGAATGCAATCAATCGATGGTCCGCCAGATCATCGGGGTCTTTCGGGGTTCCATGGCGTGCCAGATAGGCGGGCGCTGCACATAGAATGCGCGTGTCATCAGCCAACTTGCGTGCGGTGAGACTGCTATCGGCAAGAACTGAGTTGCGGAGCGCAAGATCAAAGCTCCCCTCGATGAGATCAAATTGCGCGTCCGACAGGTGCAGGTCGAGCCGCAGGTCAGGATATTTATCCATGAACTTCGGCAACAGCGGCGCAATGTAAAGCTGGGCAAAGGTGCTGGGCGCAGCAAATCGGAGGGTCCCGCTGACCTTTGTGCGCCCTTTGCCAAGGGCGGCAAGCGCGGCTTCTTCCTGGGCGATCATCTCGCGCGCATAAGGAAGAAAGTCCTGCCCCTCGGTCGACAGTGATACCTTACGCGTTGACCGGTGCAACAGATCCGCACCGACAAGACGCTCCAGTTTTGCGATGCGTGTACTTGCAACAGCAGGCGCCATGCCAAGCGTGCGGCCCGCCGCGCTGATGTTCAGAGTCTCGCAAGCGAGAACAAAAAGGCGCAGGGTCTGAGTGTCCATATCATTCGCATTTTCGGAATAGTAAAATCAATTATGCGATCTTTATATACATTTTGAAAGTGATAATTCTGTTTGCGAGACGACAACAGGAGCACCCAATGGCCCAGATCGCGACCGTAAACTACCATGTGCACAAGCCGGAACGGCAAGCATTTGAACTGGACGCCGACGGGATTGTCGGCAACTTGATTTCACCCGAACTGGTACCCAGGCAGGTGGCCGTGCGCGATGTGCGCGTGTCGGATGCAAACCTGTCGTTCAAAGGGAACTCCGTCGCTTTCAAGAAGTTTCCAACGGATGTTCAGTCCTTTGATGCAGGAAAAGACTGGCAGGACACATATAACAGCGAACTGTCCAAACTGCTGACCTCAGAACTCGGTGCGCAGGACGTCATCGTCTTTGACCACACAGTGCGTGTGGACGACCCAAAGGCAGACCGCGCACCGGCCCGCAATGTACACAGCGATTACAGCGTCGATGGGGCCCAAAAGCGCTTGATCGACATCTCGGGGGACGACAAAGCCACCGAATGGTCCAAGGGTCATTATGCCTTTATCAACATCTGGCGGCCCATCGGTGCCCCGATTAACTCTGCTCCGCTGGGGTTTATCCGCCCATCCAGTGTGGCCGATGACGATTGGATCCTACTTGACCTGATTTATCCGGATCGCCGGGGACAAATTATGGGGATTGCGGCAAACCCGGATCATGATTGGCTCTATATGTCCAAAATGACACCGGATGACGTGGCATTCTTCAACATTTTCGACAATCGCGGTCTGCCTTCGATCGCCCATAGTGCGTTGGATATGATCGAAGATCCGAAGATTCACACCATCCGGCGCAGCATCGAAAGCCGAACTTTGGTTCGTTACGCGGCCTAACTCCCGACGCCGGGACCAACAGATAAGAGAGATCAACCAATGACCAAGACCATTCTCATCACAGGCGCGACCGATGGTATCGGCCTTTTGACCGCACAAGCCCTTGCCGCTGAAGGACACAGGATTCTCTTGCACGGTCGCAATGCGGCCAAGCTTGAGGCAGCAGCGAAAACTGTGGGCGGCACGACAGAGCAATATCTGGCGGACCTGTCGAACATGGCCGATGTGCATGCGCTGGTCGCCAGCATTCGCGCAAAGCACAGCCAGGTCGATGTGATCATCAACAACGCGGGTATTCTGAAGGCTCCGAACACCGAAACACCGGATGGCCATGACATCCGGTTTGTGGTGAACACCTTTGCGCCCTACGCGCTGACGCGAGACCTTTTGCCGATCATTCCGACAGATGGCCGCGTCGTGAACCTGTCCTCGGCCGCGCAGGCGCCGGTTGATCTGGACGCCATGCTCGGGCGCAAAAAGCTGGATGACATGGGGGCCTATGCGCAAAGCAAGCTGGCCATCACAATCTGGTCCCGCGAGATGGCCAAGGAACTGCCTGACGGGCCTGTGATTGTCGCCGTGAACCCTGGCTCACTGCTGGCATCCAAGATGGTCAAAGAAGGCTTTGGCATTGCCGGAAACGATCTGAGCATCGGCGTGAATATTCTGCGCGAGGCGGCACTGGGGGTCTCCTTTGCCGATGCCAGCGGCAAGTATTTTGACAACGACAGCGGTCAGTTCGCACAGCCACATGCGGCGGCATTGGATACGGCGCACAGCGCCGATGTGATGCAGGCCATTCAGAATGTCCTGACCCCGCAGCCCTAAACACCATCGGCCCGGCTGATACCCGGACCTTGTCACCGCTCCACTTCAATTCTGAAGCAGCCCGCGAGAGACTTCTGCGCGGCTCCAAGAAAGGCAGTCCAATGAAATACGAGAACTTCACCACATTCGATGTCAAAGTCGAAAACGCAATCGCCACCGTCATCTTTGATTTTGGGTCCGTGAACGTACAAGGCCAGGAAATGCTGGCCGATCTCAACAGTCTTGCCATGCGGCTGGAACGCGACCGCGAGACAAAAGTGGTGATCTTTCAATCGGCCAACCCGGAAATCTGGGTTTGCCACTATGACACCGAACTGCTGAAAGACATGTCGACCGAGGCCGTGTCGCGCGACGAGGCACAACTGCTTGATCTGCAATCGGTTTGCGAGCGCATCAGCAGGGTGCCCCAGGCCACGATCGCCAAACTGGAAGGCTTTGCCCGCGGAGGCGGACACGAATTGGCACTGGCGCTCGACATGCGCTTTGCTGTGCGCGGCAAATACAAGTTCATGCAGATGGAGGTTGGCATGGGCATTCTGCCGTGTGGCGGCGGCGCCTCGCGCATGGCCCGTCAGACCGGCCTGGGTCGTGCATTGGAGATCATCCTCAGCGCACGCGATTTCAGCGCGGATGAGGCAGAAGCAATGGGTACGATCAACAAAGCCTTTGATGCGGATGAGATCGACGACTACGTCACGACCTTGGCCAATCGTATTGCCAAGTTCCCGGCTGAATCGATCAATGCCTGCAAACAAATGGTCTACGAATCGATCGACAAACCAATTGAGGACGCCCTGAAGGCCGAAGCCTATTGGCTGTATCAAGCAACCAGCAAAACACCGGCGGTCAAACGCTTTGCCATCGCCGATGAGCAAGGGCTGGAACACGATCTGGAGAACCAGCGCAACTGGAACACCCTGGTCATGGATGTCCAGGACATCCAATAAGCCCATCCCTAACTTGGCGTCCCAAGCCGCGTTTGGGGCGCCCAACAGATCCACCCCCAAAGGCCACTGACGGCCCGGGGTTTTTTCCGCCAATAAGCGCAGCCTACAAAGGCTGTCTGATGGTCACGAGGAGTGACATGAAATGACACAGACTTCACTTGAACGCGCGCGTGCGATCACGCGTCCCACCCGCCAAGAAATGCTCAATCGGGCGCCCGCATCGCAGCAATTCTGGATCCAAAACAAAGGATTGCTGGCAGATGCCTGGAAAGAATGGGAAGACACCGATCGGAACCCCACCCTCGACAGCAGCCTGATTGATCCCAAACTCCGCGCGGCCGTCGAGCAGGCCTGGGACGATCCCAGCAAAGAGATCGCAGTAAAGGATCTGTGGGAGGAGGTTTTCCCAGGAGTCTATGAGGCGCAATTTTTTGATCCGACGCAGCTCTCGGTCTTGCGCGACTACCTTGAACGCGCGGCTTCTGCGAACATCCCACTGCGCCCGCCTTACGGGATTTCGCTGAACCGCGGGGGCGCGATGCTGGACAGCCGCTCAGAGGGCTACCTCGCCGCGCCGCAGTTTCAGCGGTTCTACCGCAACCTGATGGATGCCTACATGCGGCCAATCTCGCGACTGCTGTTTCCCGACATTGTTGGGTACGACACCCAGACCTTTGGATTTTCCATTCAATGGCAAGCGGATGCAGATACCTCTTTGCGGGCCCATACAGATGCGTCTTCGGTCACGCTGAACCTCAACCTGAATCTGCCTGGAGAGGCGTTTTCAGGATCCGGCGTGCGGTTCTTTGACCGAGAAACCCGTAAGGTGGCGGAACTGAATTTTGCCCCCGGCAAGGCCCTGATCCATTACGGCAGCGTGCCCCATGAATCTATGCCGATCACCAAAGGCGAGCGATCCAACCTGGTGCTCTGGCTGTACGGAGATCACGGACAAGTGCCCCGCTTTGGTGGCTATCAGGCAGAGGTTGATGCCAAACAACGCTGGAGCGTGCCGGCGACACCAAATGACGGTTTCGCCCCCTTCTAGGACCATCTACGTTTCAATTTAGACTGTTTACGAGGGCCACCCGGGCGGGTGGCCCTCGTATTGCTGTCAGGGATACCCAATCTCATTATATGAAAATTCGGAAAACTGAACTTACTATTGGGTCAATTTACCCCGCCACCGGATACTATATTTCCTGCACATCACTTAATTTCAGGATGTGCACCATGAAAGCCATGACCCTAACCGCCTACGGCGAAAACGCGAAATTCGAAGCTGCCGACCTGCCCAAGCCAGAGCCAACCTCTGGTCATGTTGTCGTTCGCATTGCGGCCAGCAGCGTGAACACGGTTGATACCATGATCCGCGCAATGGGCCGTGATTTGCCCCTCTCTCCCGCTCTGCCTGCCGTTTTGGGCATGGATTTTGCCGGAGTTATCGAGGCCGTTGGCGAAGGCGTGAGCCAGTTTGCCGTTGGTGATGAGGTCTACGGCTGCGCCGGGGGTCTGGCTGATCTACAGGGCGCATTGGCTGAATTCATGCTCGCCGATGCGCGACTGATCGCGCACAAACCCAAATCAATCTCGATGCGCGAAGCGGCAGCCATGCCTTTGGTCGGCATCACCGCCTACGAGGGACTTGAGCGCGCAGGCATCGCGGCTGGCCAGAAGGTTCTGGTACAAGGTGGCGCCGGCGGCGTTGGTCACATTGCGCTGCAACTGGCCAAACACTTTGGCGCTGATGTCTATGCCACCGGCACTGGCGACAAACAGATGGACGTGATCAAAGGTTATGGCGCGACGCCGATCGATTTCGCGGTTCAAAAGATCGCGGACTATGTGTCCGAGCACACGGATGGTGCGGGTTTTGACCTGATCTTCGATTCCGTTGGTGGTGCCAACATGACAAATTCATTCGAGGCCGCCGCGCTTAATGCGAATATCGCCACAACGGTTGGGCTGCTGGAGCTTGACTTGTCGCCCGCACACTTCAAGGGCCTGTCGCTGCACATCGTGTTCATGTTGTTGCCGATGCTTAGCAATCAGGGACGCGAAAAGCATGGCGCGATCCTGACCGAATTGGCGAGCATTGTGGACGCTGGCGCGTTGAAGCCTTTGCTGGATGACACCGCCTTTGACCTCGACACTGCGGGCGACGCCTATGATCGTCTGAAGAGTGGACAGGCCATCGGCAAAGTGGTCATCGACGTCTAGCCCACAGGGACACCTGCATGAGTGGTTGCCGAACGAAAGCGCGATGGCAACCACTCGATGCCTTTTGATCCACATACAACCGGACAAAAGGTGATGAGCCGACTTGGTGTTTTCAGCCTTGTTTAGCTGAACCGAGGTCCACTGCGCTCAGCCGGCAACCTCTGGGTTGATCACGTGGATCGGAGCCCCGCGCGCAAAGGCGTTCACCTGCTCGTAGATATCCGCGAATTGAAGGTCGAACTCGTCTTCGGTGACGAAACCGATGTGCGGCGTGGCAATGAGATTTGGATGGCTCAGCAGAGGGTCAGCCGGATCATTCAGCGGTTCCTGGTCGAACACATCAATGGCGGCCTTGCCTGGGTGGCCTGCGTTCAGCGCTTGCAACAGCGCGCCCGGTGCAATCAACCCCGCGCGAGAGGTGTTCACGAGCAGCGCACCGGGCTGCATAGCGGTCAAATCCTCTGCGGTGATGATCCCTCGCGTAGCCGGTTTCAGGCGCAGGTGCAGGCTGACCACATCGGAGGCGGCGAAAAAGGCCTGCCGACTTTCAGCGATTGTCTCACCTTCTGCCTGCGCGCGGGCCCGACCCTCTTCCGAGGCCCACCAGGTCACTTCCATTCCGAAGGCGCGCGCATACCCGGCGACCAACCGAGCAATGCGACCATAGCCATAAAGCCCCAGACGCCGCCCCTTCAGCGTCTTGCCTACGCCTGATTGCCAACGCCCGGCCTTTACACTGGCCATCTGCCCGGGCAAATCGCGCATCCCGGCCAGGATCAGGGCCCAGGTCAACTCGGCCGCGGCATGGTTGGGGGCACCGCCACTGGGTATCTTCGAACAGAAGGTGACCCCGTGGTCAGTACAGGCCGTGACGTCCACATGCGGATAGACCCCGCGTTGCGAGATCAGCCGCAGGTTCGGAAGTCGTTCCAACAGGTCACGGGTAACCTGAGTGCGTTCCCGAAATAGCACCAGCGCTTCGGCGTGGGCCAGCCGTTTGGCCAGACGGTCGACATCCTCGACATGGTCGGTCCACACGGTCACCTCATGCCCGTCGAGCTTGGCAAAACTGGGCAAGCCGCGCAGCGTATCGAACCAGTCATCCAGGATATGAACGCGCATCATTGCCCCTTGTGATAGGCCGCCACTGCGTTCGCGGCACGATCGTGCAGAACCGACAGGCGCTGAACCTCGGGATCTTTCAAATCCGGCATCGAGGTCAGTTCGGCCCCGATGGTGTCGCGCACCTCACGCAAGCTGTCGATGGCGGCGTTGATGCGGTTTATGGCTTCTTGGGATGTCATGGTCTTCCTCAGTGAGACAGCAGAACGGGGATTGGTGCGGACCGAAGGACCCGGGCCGTGACACCGCCCAGAAAGTCCTCGCGAAATTTGGAATGCTCATAGGCGCCCATGACCAGAAGACAGGGGTCGTGTTCGGCGCACCAGGCCAGCAAAGCCCGTGCCACACCAGGCGTGTCGGCGATGTGTTCGTGGGTCGCCGCGACACCATGGCGAGACAGGTGCAGGGTGACATCCCCGACCGGGCGCGGCATGGCTTCATCTCCGATGGTCAAGACGGTCACCCGCCCCTGCTCCTCCAACAGGCCAAGCCCGTCCGACAGGGCCCGAGCCACTGCGCGACCGCCGTCCCAGGCCAGCGCGGCATGCGCATGACGGGCCGTGGCATCGTGGCCTTCGGGTACGATCAGGATCGGGCGGCCGCTCATCAAGGCGATGCGGTCCGGATGCAGGGTGACGTGTTCGTCCACCCCGGCCTGATCCTGCCCGACAACCAACAGGTCGAAACTGCGCGCGTGTTCGGCCAGCACCGCGTCGACGCGGCCGGCGGCGCGGGTGAAATGCAGCCGATCGCCCAAGCCCAGGCCATCGCTCGCGACGGTAAACCGCGCTTCGATTTCGTTCAGAATGTCGGCGTTGGCCTCGGCGATGATCTTGCGCGCGCGGGCGGGGACCCAAGCGGAAGTGGGATCCACCACCTCATGGGTAGAATGCGCCAGCAGCGCGGTGACATGGCCATGGTCGCCCGCAAGCTGCGCCGCGTATTTCAGTGCCGAAATCGAAGACTGCCCACCGTTGAACGCCACCAGGATGTTGTGCAGGGTCATGCGGGTTCCTCCTGTCCGGCCCAGGTATCGGCAGGGACATAGACGTGGCCGTCAGCCAGCTTGCGTGCAGTGCGCACAAGGCCCGCCGCGTTCAGGGCAAAACCACCCTCGGTGCTGAAATCGACCAGCACATCAATGGTGCCCGAAGCATGTTCCAACACGACCTCGGCGGGGCTGGTTTCGGGACGCGTGAGCATGCCATCCGACACCGTGCCCGGCGTCAAAGCGCAAGAGGCCAGGCATTGCGCCCCTGTCACGGCCATGGTCGGATGGGTTTTCCACGGCATGAAGTAACGCGTGGCGATGGTGCCGCCGTCGCGCGCAGGGGCCAACAAGCCGAACTTGGGCGTGACCGATTGGCTGACATCGCCCATCCCCATCAGCTTTCCGGCCTCAAGGCGCATGGCCTCCATCCGGTCAAAAAAGGCGCGGTTGGCGTCCAGCTCTTCGGCGCTTTCATATCCCGTCAGGCCAAAATCCTCGGCTCGGGCAATGACAACCGGCATGGCGACATCCATGCAGGTCACTTCGATTCCGTCCACGGTGTCGCGCAGATTGCCCGTGGGCAGGAAGGCACCAGTGGACGAGCCGACAACGCCCATGAAGCTGAGCTGCACGGGCGCCGACGTGCCGGGCACGCCCGCGATCTCGGCGTCGCCCTCGTAGGCAAGCTTGCCGCCGGGGGTTTGCACCTTGGCAATGACCTGAGCATCGGTGTTCACGGCGCGAATGCGGATTTCGGTCACATCGCCCTGGGGCTCGATCAGCCCCATTTCAATGGCTGCAGGCCCGACACCCGACAGGATGTTGCCACAGGTCGGCTTGAAATCGACCAGTTGCTCCTCGACCGAAACCTGAGCAAAGAAATAGTCCACATCCGCCCAATTGTTGGTGCTTTTGGACAGCATCGCGACCTTGGTCGTCACGGCCGCCCCGCCGCCGATGCCGTCGATGTTCAGCCCGTGTCCCGACCCCACAGCGGCAATCAGAACGCGTGCCAGGGTGTCCAGGTCTTCGGGCAAATCCGAGCGCCGGAAGTATGGCCCCTTCGAGGTGCCTCCGCGCATGTGGATGTAGGGAATGGCGATCTGGGTCATGTCATGCTCCTCACTTCAGCGGCCAGGGCAGATCAACGGCGCCCTGCAGCAGGCCCGGTGGGAAATCACGGTTCAGGGCGCCCGCCATCAGGCACATGAAGCCGATACCGCAGGCGGTCAGCAGCAGGGTCTTGCTCCAGCTGGCACCGGCCCGAACTCGTAGAAAGCTGATCAGAAAGCCCAACAGGGCCATGATGAAACCAACCACCCAGGTCGCTGCGATCAGTGCGGCGAACCAGGCCAGCGTGGACCACAGGCCATAGGGGGCATCGGCGTCTTCACCCGCCACCTCCTTGTCGGCAAAGATCGGGTCTCCTTCGGGGCGGCGTATCATCTGCACCAGCAAGATCGTGCAGCACAGCAGGGCAAAGCTGCCCACGACCAGCGGGATGATCTTGTCGGTCATGTTGTAGTCGGGGATCATGTTGGCGTTCACCAGCGCAACGATCAGATAGCCCGCAAGCACAAGGAGGAAGACCATCGGCGCGCGTTTGGCACCGGACTGCATCTCGCCCTCGGCCATGATCGACTTGGCCTGGCGAATGCCCAGAACAACCGAGACCACGGTGATGATGATCAGCACGATCACGATGGGACTGAAGACGTATTCCATACCCACGTCGAACCCCTTGCGGAACCGGAAGGACGCGATCTGAAACGCCTGGTTGGTGAATTTCTCGACCGGGTTGGACAGGACGAAACCGATCAGAAAAGCGGGTCGCGACCAATCAAACCGGCGCAGGAAAATGCCGATGAGACCAATGGCGAAGAGTGCCAGAAGATCCTCGAAGTTCTGCCCCGACTGGAAGGCGGCAAAGCTGATCAGCATGAACAGGAACGGCGCCAGATACGTGAACCGGATCGTGGTCAGCTTGGCGATCCCACCCGAGGCAGCGATGCAGAGCACCGTGCCAACGACATTGGCAAGCGCCAACAGCCAGACGATCGAATAGGTGATGTCCAGGTTGTCCTTCAGCATGCCCGGGCCGACCTCGATATCACCCGAGCCCAGCAAGGCCACCGCGCCGATGAAGATCGCCATCGACCCGGATCCGGGAATGCCGAACAAGAGCGTCGGGACAAGCCCCCCGCCCTCTTTTGCGTTGTTCGAGCTTTCCGGCCCGATCACGCCACGGACTTCGCCCTTGCCAAAGTTGGACTTGTCCTTGGTGGTCTGAACCGAATGGCCATAGGCGATCCAGTCGACCACGCTGCCGCCCAGGCCCGGAATGATGCCCACGACAACGCCGATCACCGAACAGCGCACCGACAACCAGATATTGGCGAACCAGTCCTTTACGCCATCCAACCAACCGGCCCCCAGGCTTGCGCCCTTGGCGATAGAGCGGTCCTGGCGCAGCAGGGAAACGATTTCGGGAATGGCAAAAATGCCCAAACCGACGATGACCAGTTTCAGCCCATCGGTCAGATATGGAATGTCATAAGACGCCATGCGCAGGCTGCCGCCTGCATCCGCCTCGCCGATGGTCCCGATCATCAGGCCCAAACCGGCGGCGGCAAGACCCTTGAGAGGGAAACGCCCGGCCAGAACGGCAACCATGGAGAGGCCGAGGACGGTGATCATCAACATCTCGGGCAGACCAAAGGCCAGAACGATGGGCCGTGCGACCAGGATGAAGAGGGTCAGGAAACAGGCGCCAACCAGCCCACCAAAGAGCGAGCTGGAGAAGGCTGCGGACAGGGCCCGAGCCGCCTGCCCTTTCTTGGCCATGGGAAACCCGTCCAGCACCGTGGCCTGCGAGGCCGAGCTGCCGGGGATCCCCATCAAAACAGAGGCGAATGTGTCCGAAGTCGGCACCACGGCGACCATGCCGATCATCAACGCCAGACCCAGAACCGGATCCATGCCAAACATGAACGGCAAAAGCAGGGACAGGCCCGCGATGCCGCCCAGGCCCGGAAAGACCCCCACAGCCAGGCCCATCACGACCCCCAGGATCAGGTATCCCAGAACAACAGGTTGCAGGATCAAACCCCACGCTTCTCCAAGCGCAGGAAGAGCGGTGGCGAAAGCCTCCATGGGAGCCGCCTTTCAGTAGAAGTATCGGGAAAAGTGGCGCGTGAAAGACCCACGCGCCAAGGTGGGAGTGATCAGTTCAGCGAGACGCCATAGGCCTCTTGCAGCCAGTTGGTCACAAAGGCCTTGGCCTCATCCGGGACCGAGGTCGCGGTGCCCAATGCACTCTGCGCGTCTGCACCGGTGAAGACCTGGTACTTACCAACGCGCTTGGACGAGATTTCAGCGAAATCAGCCCGTGCCACGACGGCTTCGAACGCGGCGGTGTACGTGTCGATCACCTCTTGCGGCGTGCCCGCGGGCAGGAAGGCCAGTTTTTGCACCGGGAAGCCCGCGACGAAGAAGGCACGCCAGGCGTCCCAGACCTCACCGCTGGTTTCACAGCCGTCAGTCGCCTCGCAGACCTCCTTGAAGGTCGGAATGTCGGGGAAAGTCGGATCTCGCACGATGTTGCCATCCGCGTCCAACGCCCCCCAAGTCATCATCGCCACCGCGTCGCCTGCGGCCACCATTTCGGCCGACCCTTTCAGGTAGCCTGACGAGGTCTGGTAGTCGATCGTTGCTTCGCCTCGCTCGAACATCAGGCGGCCGTCACCGCGCCCCTTGATGCCGAACACCGGCTCCACGTTCATGCCAAGCATCTGCCAGGCCAAAAGCGGGACCAGATCCAGACGTGTGGCGCCTTGCGATCCATAGATGAAATCCACATCCTTCAGCCCATTGGCCGAACCATCGAACTTGGCCCCATCTTCGGGGTTCAAATAGGCCACACCGCCCGTGCCCGAGGCCATGACCGGATTCCAGTCCTTGTATTCATAGCGCACACGCGGATCGCCCAAGAGATAGGGAAACTGGGTCGAGCCCGAGGTACCAAACAGCAGCGTGCCGTCATCGTGGTCCTGTTCCTGGAACCAATTGGCCCCCTTGGTGGACCCGGCACCAGGCATGAACTTTACCACAACCGTGGGATTGCCCGGCAGTTCTTCGGCCAGCAGCGGGGCAAAGAAATTGGCCCATTTAGCCGAGCCCCCGGTTTCCGAGAACGGAATGACCCATTCGATCGTCTTGCCGGAAAAGTCGACCTCGGCGGCCGCAGGCGCGGCGATACCGGCGGCGGCGATCAGGCCGACAACGGCGCGGCGGGTGAAAGTGGAAACGGTCATTGGTTCCTCCCTGTTGACCAGACAAGCACGGAAGCCTCCTCAGCACCACCATGATTGCCAAACTGTACGGGGTTGATTCCCCTGTTGATCTGCTGATCATGGGGGATCAACCTTGCGCCAAGCTTGCGGACCCGGACATGCGGATTGCGATCGTCGAAGACAACGAAACCCTGGCAAATGCCATTGCCTATCGCCTGCGCGACCGCGGTCACGCCGTGGATGTGCTGCTGGATGGCGAACTCGCTGACGACTTTCTGGCCCAGGATGGCGCCGACCTGGTGGTGCTGGACATCAATCTGCCTGGACGCTCGGGACTGGACATCCTGTCGGCCTTGCGCACCCGGGGGGACGGCACACCGGTCATCCTGCTGACAGCTCGGTCGGAAACCTCGGACCGGGTGGCCGGGCTGGACACCGGAGCCGATGACTATCTGGTCAAACCCTTCGAGATGGACGAACTGGAAGCCCGCATTCGCGCCCTGTCGCGCCGCAAGGATCTGGATTATGGCGCGCAGGAGGTTCTGGGCGCGGTGACCTTCGACCGCTCGACACGTCAGGTGAGCGCGCAGGGCACGGCACTGGATATCCCGCGCAAGGAACTGGCCGTGCTGGAATGTCTGGCGGAGCGACGCGGGCGCATCGTATCCAAGGCGCAGCTGATCGAGCATGTCTATGGTGTGGGCGCCGACGTCGACGACAGCGCAATCGAACCGCATGTCTCGCGCCTGCGTAAAAGGCTGGCACCGCATGGGGTCGGCATCAAGACCGCGCGCGGATTGGGATACCTGCTTGAGGTCAACGGCTGATGCGCCGCGCGTCGCTTCGTCTGCGCCTTTTTGCGGTCATCCTTTCTCCACTTTTGATCATGGCGTTGATCGTGGGGTTCTGGCGGGTGACCGTCGCTCAGCAAACCGCGCAAGAGTTGTTCGACCGCTCGCTTCTGTCCGCGGCCCTGGCCATTTCCCGCGATGTGGCCGTGTCCGAAGGGGACGTTCTGTCCCTCACCACCCGTGACTTAATCGGTGATGCCGCCGGCGGCGAGGTGTTCTATCATGCGACAGGCCCCGGGGGTATCTACGTCACCGGCTACGCCTATCCGCCGACCGGTGCGGACAAACCCCGCCCTGCCTTGAACACGCCGCATCTGTTCCAGTCGATCTATCGCGGCGAAGAGGTGCGGGTGTTGCAGGTGACCGAGCGGCTGACCATCGACACATTGACCGGCGACACCACCGTCACGGTCTGGCAACGCCTGACGGATCGAAACCAGCTTGCGACTCAACTCGCGATCCGCGCCGCCGCCTTGATCGGCGTGCTGCTTGCAACGTTGGCTCTGGTGGTGTGGTTCGGCGTCGGGCTTGGCCTGCGCCCGCTGCTGGATCTTGAAGAAGCGATCGCCGTGCGGTCCCCCGACGATTTGAGCCGGATCAAGCGCCCCGTCCCGATCGAGGCGCATGGCATCGTCCGCACGCTCAACCGCCTGCTAGGCCAGGTCGAGGCCAGCATTGACGCGCATCAGGCCTTTATTTCAGACGCCGCTCATCAACTGCGCAATCCTGCCGCCGCCGTGCAGTCCATGGCGGAAAGCGTAAGGGATGCACGCTCGGAAACAGACCGAAATCAGCGGATTTCCGAGCTCGTTGCAGCGGCGCGCTCCTCTGCCCGCGTTGCGGACCAGCTGTTGTCGCTGGACCGGCTTCAACACCCGCTTCAACCGGCGGCACAGCAGGAGTTCGATCTGGCCGCTCTTGTGCGGCAGACTTGTGCGGACATGGGGCCAATCGTCTTGAAAGCCGGTAGCGACTTCGATGTCGAAGTGCCGGATACTCCGGTCCCTGTCCGGGGCGATCCGGTGTTTGTGACAGAGGCCGTCAAAAACCTGATCGACAATGCGCTAAAGCATGGGGGCGACAGCCTGAGCCTGGTGAAGGTCTCCCTGAGCTGCGATGAAGGGTTCGCGCAACTTACTGTCGAGGATGACGGCAAGGGGCTGATCCCCGAACAGTCGGACGCCGCATTCAGGCGTTTCTCGCAGATCGAACCGTCAGAGGGCAGCGGTCTGGGCTTGGCGATCGTCTCTTCGGTTGCTGATCGGCATGGTGGGCACTTGTCCATCAACAGGGTAAAGCGAGGAGCCAGTTTGACGCTGTCCCTGCCACTTTTTGACTCATGAACTGAACCACGAATTTCGTTCGGAAGAATGGATAGCCCCGCAAACCACGGACGCTAGACCGTGATCTGCATGGACGGTCAGTCAATTGCCGGAAACACGTTGGTCTTCTTGACGGTAGAGTAGACAAAGCTGGTGTCGATCGAAGCAATACCTCCGATGGGATGAATACGATGGCGGATGAAATCCTCATAGGCGTCCAGCCCGGGCACCACCACACGCAACTGGTAATCCGAGGCTCCGGTCAGGACGTGACATTCAAGCACTTCGTCGATCGCATGAATGCGGCTTTCGAAGCGGCGCACATCGTCTTCGTTGTGGCGCTCTAACCGAATGCGCACAAAGACCGTGATGGGCAGCCCATAGGCCTTTGCGTCCACCTCGGCGCTGTACCCCCGCAACGTCCCGTTGTCCTCAAGGTTGCGCAAACGACGCAGACACGGGGACGGCGACAGGTTGACCTCGGCGGCGAGGTCCTGATTGGTCATCCGCCCATTGGCCTGCAAAGCGCGGATGATCTGTCGGTCTTTGGCGTCCATTTTTCCCTCACATTAGCAGAAAATGCCAAAATTGATACTCCATGAAGCATAACTCGCAATCACCCCCCTGCCAATTGATCGCATCCTGCCTCAAACAGCATGAGAGAGAGTGCCATGAATTCATCCAAAGGCTTCGCCACCCGCGCCATCCACCACGCTTATGACCCCCAGCAGAACGAAGGTGCCCTGACGCCACCCCTGCACCTGACATCAACCTTCGCGTTTGAGACCACCGAAGCCGGAGGTGAGATGTTTGCGGGCGAGCGTGCGGGCCATATCTACAGCCGCATCTCGAACCCGACCTGCGATCTGCTGGAACAGCGCATTGCCACGCTCGAAGGGGCCGAAGCCGGGTTGGCTCTGTCCAGCGGCATGGGCGCGATCACCGCAGTGCTGTGGACCCTGCTGTCGCCCGGGGACGAGGTGATCGTGGACAAGACGCTTTACGGCTGCACCTTCGCCTTCATGCGGCACGGACTGGCGAAATGGGGCGTGACAATCACCCACGTGGATATGACCGACGCAGAAAACCTGCGCGCTGCAATCTCGGAGCGGACCAGGGTCGTCTATTTCGAAACCCCGGCCAACCCGAACATGAGATTGGTGGACATCGCCGCCACGGCCGCCATCGCGCATGAGGTCGGCGCTCAGGTGGTTGTCGACAACACCTATGCCACGCCCTTTTTGACACGACCCATTGAACTGGGCGCTGACATCGTGCTGCATTCCGCCACCAAGTATCTTGGCGGACATGGCGACGTGGTTGCCGGGCTGGTTGCCGGTACAGCCGAACAGATCGCCGAGATCCGCCTTGTTGGCATGAAGGACATGACCGGCGCGGTCATGGCACCGTTCAATGCGATGCTGATCCTGCGCGGGCTGAAAACCCTGGCCCTGCGCATGGAGCGTCATTGCGCTTCGGCCAAAGCTGTCGCCGAACATCTTCAGAAGCATCCGTCTGTTCGGGCCGTGTATTTTCCAGGTCTGGAAAGCTTTGCCCAACACGAACTGGCAACGCGCCAAATGTCCAAACCGGGTGCGATGATCGCCTTTGAGGTGGATGGCGGTATGGCGGGCGGCATCCAGTTCATGAACAGTTTGAAAATGATCCAGCGGGCGGTGTCCCTGGGCGATGCCGAAACACTGATTCAGCATCCTGCCTCGATGACACATTCGACCTATACGCCCGAGGAGCGTGCCGAACATGACATCACGGACGGGTTGATCCGCCTGTCGGTTGGGTTGGAAGATGTCGATGACATCATCACTGACCTTGATCAGGCATTGCCCCAACCTGTCCATCACGCTGCCGAGTAAGGAGAGCCCCATGCCCACCGACATCGATCACATGAAGACCATCGAGCAACGGCTTTTGTGGCTGTCGCACTGGATGATCCACCACGCCAATCACGTGCGTCCCAAAGTGGACGGGATCAAGATCGGTGGGCATCAGGCCTCGTCGGCCTCAATGGTGTCAATCATGACGGCGCTCTATTTCTCGGCCCTGAAACCCGAAGACCGGGTTGCGGTCAAACCCCATGCCTCGCCGATCTTTCACGCGATGCAGTACATGATGGGCAACCAGACCCGCGAGAAGATGGAGAATTTCCGGGGCTTTGGCGGGGTGCAGTCCTATCCCAGTCGAACCAAGGACATTGACGACGTGGACTTTTCCACCGGCTCGGTGGGTCTTGGCGTTGCGATCACCTCGTTCGCCTCGATCATTCAGGACTACATCAAGGCCAAAAGCTGGGGCGATGACGCCCCAATGGGCAGAATGGTGGCACTTGTTGGCGATGCCGAATTGGACGAGGGCAATATCTATGAAGCCCTGCAAGAGGGGTGGAAAAACGATCTGCGCAACACCTGGTGGATCATCGACTACAACCGTCAGTCGCTGGACGGGATTGTGCGCGAGGGGCTTTTTGAGCGGATCGAGAAGATCTTCGATGCCTTCGGCTGGGATGTGGTGCGCGTGAAGCACGGGGTGTTGCAGCGGGCCGCCTTTGAGGAACCCGGTGGCGACAAGCTGCGGGACTGGATCGACGCCTGTCCGAACCAGGACTATTCGGCGTTGACCTTCATGGGCGGCGCGGTCTGGCGCAAGCGATTGATGGATGATCTTGGGGATCAGGGCGATGTCTCGGCCCTGATTGACCGGCGCAGCGACGAGGAGCTTGCCGCGCTTATGGAAAACCTTGGCGGCAACTGCGTGGAAACCATGGCTGACACTTTTGAGGCCATCACCCACGACCGACCGACCTGCTTTCTGGCCTATACGGTCAAGGGCTGGGGCACACCCATTGCCGGCCACAAGGACAACCACGGCGGGCTGATGAACAACAGCCAGTTCGCGCAGTGGCAGGCGCATATGGGGGTCGCCGAGGGCGAGGAATGGGACCCGATGGCCACGGTCGAAAATCCGGGCGCATTGCGGGAGTTCCTGTCCAAGGTGGCATTTTTTGAAAAGGGCACCCGGCGCTATCAAGATAGCAAACTAGACGTGCCCTCTATCGCGATCGACACCTCTCGTGAGATCTCGACCCAGATGGCGTTCGGCAAGATCCTCGACGATCTCTCCAAGGGTGACAGCGATCTGGCCGAGCGGATCGTCACAACCTCACCGGATGTCACGGGAACCACAAACCTTGGCCCTTGGGTGAACCGCCGAAAGCTCTTTGCCCGGTCAGAGCAAGTCGATGCCTTTATCGAGAACCGCATCCCCTCGACCGCGAAGTGGGAGTTCACGCCCGAAGGTCAGCATATCGAACTGGGCATTGCCGAGATGAACCTGATGCTGCTTTTGGGGGCGGCCGGTCTGTCGCATTCCCTGTTCGGCAAGCGGCTCATCCCCATCGGTACGGTCTATGATCCCTTTGTTGCCCGTGGCCTCGATGCGTTGAATTATGCCTGTTACCAGGATGCCCGCTTCATTCTGGTCGGAACCCCCTCTGGCGTGACGCTGGCGCCTGAAGGCGGGGCACATCAATCAGTTGGGTCGCCCCTTATCGGCATGAGCCAGGACGGGCTTGCGAGCTTTGAGCCCGCATTCGCGGACGAATTGGCCGTGATCATGGAATGGGCATTCGACTATGTCCAGCGCGACGGCGAAGGTGACCCGAATGAGCGCACTTGGCTGCGCGATGAGACAGGCGGATCAGTCTATCTGCGTCTGACAACCAATCCCATCGAGCAACTCGGCAAACGTGTGGACGAGGATTTTCGCCAAGGGGCCATCGACGGGGCGTACTGGCTGCGCAAGCCGGGCCCGAATTGCGATGTGGTCATCGCCTATCAGGGCGCGGTTGCCCCCGAAGCGATCAAGGCCGCCGGGCTGATCGGAGAAAACCGAAGGGACATCGGCGTGCTCGCCGTGACCTCGGCCGATCGGCTCAACGCAGGCTGGACCGCAGCCCAGCGCGCGCGCTCGCGCGGCAACAAGGCCGCCCAGTCCCATATCGAGGTTCTGATGGCTCAGCTGCCACCGCATTGCAAAGTCGTCACCGTCATTGATGGGCATCCTGCGACGCTGTCCTGGCTCGGCTCCGTCGCGGGCCACCAAACCATCCCCTTGGGTGTCGAACACTTTGGTCAAACGGGAACCATCGGCGACCTCTACCGTCATCATGGCATAGACGCCGCTGCCCTGGTCGAAAAGGTGAATGGTTTGACGGACGGGAAAGACGTGCGCCGCGGTGCCTTGGCCTCTATGACCCACGACTGACCACCAAATACGATGCGCCCCACCTTGCAGTGAAGGTCTGTTTCTTGTCCTTCCTGTATGTGGGGCGCTCGCCGTTCTGCGGGACAGGCCGGGATCACACCGATACGCGCGTGGACCCGACAACTCAGGTTGATCAGCTCGTCACGTCGTCAGTCCTTATGGCACTGTTTCAGCTACTGCCCATGCATCCGCTTCTTGCGCGCACGTGTGTCTTGGGTGGCCGTCTCGCTGCCGTCATGGAAAGATCCAAAGATCACATCCCACGGCATCTCTGCTGTCCCGTAGTTACATTCGAAATAGCGGTGGTGAAGTTGATGAAAGAAATCACCCGCCTTGATCCGTTGCTTGTCACCCGCCACCACGCCCTCGAACCCCGAATGAGAGAACGCCGGATTGAGACCCAGATTGTAGAAGTGAAACAGGACGTGGACGGGATGAGACGGCACGACGAAGTGGATGAGCAGCGAACTGAAATAGAGCGCATGTTCCACCGGGTGCATCGACAGCCCGGTCCAGGGGCCAATGTTGACGTTCCTGTGGTGCAAGCTGTGGGCAAGGCGATAAAGCGGCGGCCAATGCAACAGCCGATGCACCCAGTAAAAGTGAAAGCTGGCCCAGATCGGTATCAGCACGATCCAAAGCACGAACCAGATGGGATTTGATGCAAGGTTGATTTGCGGGGCGTATCCGTTTGCAGCCGCCCAGAAATAGAGCACTTCGTAAGCGCTCCAGAAGGTCACGCCGCTGGCAAGGCTCCAGAACATGTTGTCCAGAACCTGGTTGCGAAAACTATAGGTGCCGTTGTTGCGTGCCAGATCACGGGCGTCGAACTTAAGCCGCTTGCCTTGTGCGGACAGCGAGTAGAACCACAGGTGCAAGCCCCCGGCCACCAGCGCAAGCGTGATCAGGTTGCGCACCCAGATCTGAGCGGCCCAGCCCAATTGCAGCGTTTGCATGGTGTCCCACGATGGCATCAACCACGCGTAAACGGCCCAAGCCAACGCAAGCTCGATCAGCACCGACGACATGACGAGCCAATACCCGGATATCCACTTGAGCCAGGCCAGCGGACGCGGCGGCCAACTCAGGATCGGCGAAACGGGAATGGGAAGCTCAGGATGGTGATGCCAGCCGGAATTGCGTTTCGGTTCCATGATATGCCTCAGGCAAATGGATCGGGTTGATGCGGGTTCAAGGACAGCCAGACCGACTTGGTCTGCAGGAACGCGCGCATGCCATCCCATCCGTTCTCGCGCCCATAGCCCGACTGTTTGTAGCCCCCGACGGGGGATTGCGTGGCCGCGTTGAAATAGTTGTTGATGTAAACCGTGCCGGCCTCGATCTGATCCGCCATGCGCATGGCTTTGGTCACGTCCCGGGTCCAGATCCCGGCGGCAAGGCCATAGACCGTATCGTTGGCCGTCTTGATGACCTCTGCCTCATCTTCCCAAGCCTCTGTGCTGACAACGGGGCCGAACACTTCGGTCTGGGCCAATTCCGCGCTATTGGGAACATCCGCAAAAATGGTCGGACCGATATAGTACCCTTCGTCGCGACAGGCGTTGCGCCCGTCGAGCAGCAATCTGTGTCCAGCAGCCTCAGCCGCCGCGATGCGTTTCAAAACGCTCTCGTAATGGGCCCGATTGGCCATGGGTCCAATCTGGGTGCTCGGGTCCAGAGGATCGCCTAGCCTGGCTTTCTTCACGATTTGGACCAAGCGTTCAGAAAAGGGTTCGATCACGTCGCGATGAACCAACAGCCGTGACCCCGAAATGCAGCTTTGTCCACCCGGGGGGAATATCCCCGCCGCCACCCCGTTCACGGTCAGATCCAGGTCTGCATCCGGAAGGACGATTTGCGGCGACTTGCCGCCCAGTTCCATCACCACAGGCTTCACGGTTTGAGCTGCAGCAACGGCTGCGGCACGGCCACCTGCGGTACCGCCGGTAAAGCTGATCATGCGAACGGCGGGATGTTCGATCAACGGCGCCGCCGTGGTGGGGCCATAGCCCGTGATCACATTCAGAACACCGGGCGGCAGATCGGCCTCAAGCAGCACATCCATCAATTCCAGGGTGGAGCAACTGGACTGCTCGGAGGGTTTCATCACCACGGTGTTCCCTGCCGCCAGACAGGGCGCGAGTTTCCAAAACAGCGTCCCGAGCGGCGAATTCCATGGCAGGATTTGAGCCACCACACCAAACGGCTCCCATTTGACATAGTTGTGCATGTCGGGCGCCTCAGCCGGGATCACCCGCCCTTCGAACTTGTCGCACATGCCCGCGTAGTAATGGAAACTGTCGACCAGCCATGCCCCCTCGCGCAGTGCTGGCGTGATCATCGATGGCAGCTTGCCATTGTCCCGTGTTTCGACCTCTCCCAGGCGGTCGGCGTGTTTCGAGATCGCGTCGCCCATACGACGCAAAAAGCGCCCGCGTTCTGCTGGCTGCATGCGCCCCCAGGGCCCGTCGTAGAATGCCGATTTCGCCGCAGCGACAGCCCGGCTGATGTCCGCCTCTCGGCAATCGGGGAAACGTGCCCAGACCCGCCCGTTTGCCGGGTTTTCACTCTCGATATAGCCGCCCTCTGCCGGATCATGCCACGCATTTCCAACAAAGTACTTATAGGATTTGATCATGCTCATCTGGGTTGCTCCATCGGGTATTCGGGCGACAAAAGTGGGCGCCCGCTGATCAGGTCGGCGGCTTTCTCTGCCATCATGATAACCGGTGCGCCAATATTGCCCGAAATCATGTCTGGCAGTGCAGAGGCATCGACCACACGCAAGCGGTCGATACCACGCACCCTGAATTCGGGATCCAATACGGCGCCTGCGTCCGCATCGCTGCCCATCCGCGCAGTGCAGGCAGGATGATGACCGGTGGTGACCAGTTCCCGGATCGATTGGCGAAGGTCGGCATCACGGTCGACCTCTGCGCCCGGGCTGATTTCGTCCCCAACCACATCCCCGAATGCCGGTTGCTGTGCCACCTGACGCATATGCCTCATGGCTTCGATAAGATCCTGAAAGTCGCTTTCGTCAGTGAAATAGCCCGCATCGATCAGCGGGGCATCAAACGGATCATTCGACGCAAGCGCCACTGTGCCAGAGCTGCGCGGACGCAAGAGGTTGATGTCAAACTGAAGGCCCGGCTCGGCAATCTTGCCGCGCGCGATCATGGCTTTGCCAAGTTGGCCGAGCCCCTTCAGGCTAAACCCCTTGCCGCCAACGGCAGAATCTTCGCGCACCACCATCGGGGTGAAGAACACCTGAATTTCGGGCATGTCAGCATCCCGCATGGCATGGAACAATGCCGATGCCCAAAAGGGCGCCGCTGCTGGTCCCGTCTTTGACAACACCCACTGCGCACCCATGACCGCCGCCCTGTCCAGGCGTTGAAATCGGGCCATCGAAAGCTCTGCTCGGGTCAGACCAAATTGCATGGGCATGTTGGGGTGATCAAAAAGCGACTGCCCGACACCGGGCAGATCATGGGCCACGTCAATTCCGTGATTGCGCAGATGTTCGACGGGACCAATGCCCGACAGCATCAACACCTTCGGCGTTTCAAAGGCTCCAAGGCTCAGGATGACCTCGGCACCCGCATGAAACGTACCATGCGACGTAGAAATTCCAATGGCGCGGTTTTCCTTGATCAGGACCTTGAGAACCTGCGTTCCGGTCACAACGGTCAGGTTCTTGGGTCGGGGGTTCAGGTAAGCTTGGGCGGCAGACTGACGAACACCATCTTTGACCTTTACGTCCATGCGCCCCGCTCCGGTCTGAACAGCGCCGTTGAAGTCCGAGTTATGCGCCGCACCTGCTTGTTGGCAGGCTTCGACAAACAGAGCGTTGATCCGGTCAAAATTCCCGGCAGGTGTCAGCCCCAGCGGTCCCTCTGTCCCATGATAGGGATCGTCCACGCGATGAGCAGCACCGCAGGCCCGCCGGAAATAGGGCAAGACGTCAGCATAGGACCAACCCACCAGCCCCTTTTGTCGCCAACGATCATAATCGCCTGCATTGCCACGGATATAGATCATCCCGTTCATCAGAGTGGACCCGCCCAGCCCCTTGCCACGCGGGTAATAGATCTGCCGCCCGCCAAGGCCGGATTGCGGGGTGCTGAGATATCCCCAATCATACTTGGGATTGGAATGGATCATCCCCACGCCCGCCGGCATACGGGCGAACATGGATTTAGCAGGACCTCCAGCCTCAACCAGCAAAACCTTGTGGCGTGGGTTTTCACACAGGCGCGCCGCCAGAACACACCCCGCCGAACCTGCCCCCGCAATGATGTAGTCGAACTCCTGCGTCATCAGGGGATCCGTTCCAGGATCGCATCGGTCATCTCCGCACCAGTGGCCGTACCGCCCAGATCAGGTGTCAGTATTCCTGAAGCCAACACCCCACTCACGGCCGCTTCAAGCTGCGGCTCAAACTCGGGAAGGCCGAAGCTGTAGTTGAACATCATGCCGACCGACAAAATCGTGCCCACCGGATTTGCGATCCCCTGCCCCGCAATGTCGGGTGCAGATCCAGCCGTGCTTTCATACATGCCAAAGACGGGACCCTGATTGGGATTGTCAGACAAACAGGCCGAAGGCAGCATCCCCAACGAGCCCGCAAAGACAGCTGTCAGATCGCTCAGAATATCGCCCAGCTGATTGCAGCCGATCACCACGTCAAAGTCATTCGGCCGCATAATCAACTGATAGGCACAATTGTCGGCGAACATGTTTTCAAAGGCCACGTCAGGGTACGCCTGCGCGACGTCGGATACGATTTCGCGCCAGAGCTTGTAGCTCTCCATCACATTGGATTTGTCGCAACTGACCAGCCTGCCCCGCCGTTGCCGCGCCAGTTGGAATCCCCCATGCGCGAAACGGGCAACTTCGGCTTCATCATAGGCGGTCATGTCAAACCCCTGCCGCAGCCCGTTGACCTGCCGCTGTCCGCGTTCCGTTGCAAACATGGCACCGCCGCACATCTCGCGCAGGATCAGCACATCGGCCTTCTCTGCAACGTCCTTTCTGAACGGTGTCCGGTGCAAAAGCGCGCGCCATGCACGCGAGGGCCGCAGCCCCAGATAGGTCTTGAGATGATGGCGCAAATACATCAGCCCGTCCTGGCATTCGGCCCCGCCGGGGACGCGTATGTTGTCCCATTTCGGGCCGCCGACCGCACCGACCAATACCGCGTCCGAAGTTTTCGCCTGATGCAAGACCTCTTCAGTGCAAAAGGTGTTGTGAACGTCCCACGACGCGCCGTGCAGCAGATCGTGCGTGATGTGCAGCTCGATGCCCGCACGCTGGGCCAGGTGTGTCGCAACCCGCAATCCGCTTTCCAGGATTTCAGGCCCGATACCGTCCCCACCAAGCGCCAGAATACGTTTCTTCACCCACTGTTCCTTTCACGTCGCAGCCCAATCATTGTTCGGTTCGACACTTCGGAAAAGGTGGAAAAAAGGAATGATGATCATTCTTCGAGCGGATGCTTGGCAGACGCTCAATCGCCTTTTTGATCAATGAGGGCCCAAGCCCGCCCCCGAACGCCATCTTCCAGAAGGACCAAAGGCCAGTTGTGCACGAACAGTCCAATTGGACGCTCCAAGTTGGCCTGATCTGTGTGGAGGAAGGTATTGCGCATCCTAAACGACTCGGTTACACGCTGCTCTCACACCACCTTAGGCGAGTTGGCGGAGTGGTGACGCAGCGGATTGCAAATCCGTGTACACCGGTTCGATTCCGGTACTCGCCTCCAATAAATTCAATGACTTGAATCATTGTTCCTCTCCTTCACTGCGAATTTTGAAACAAGCGTTGAAACTTTCACGTTTCGATCTTGCTTCGTTCCATTTGATTTCTTGCTTCTTGAGCGCGCTTCGCCAACTCCCGCTGCCGGATCGGTCCACCGTATTTTTTCAGCATCTCAACGCCTGAGTGACCGGTAACGGCCTTGACCATTTCGTCATCACACCCAGCCAAGTAGAGCTCGATCGTCGCATTCTTCCGCAGACCGTGGGTTTTGTAGTAACCAGCCTTCTCGTGCTTCATCTTCTTTTTGATCGCACGCATTTCTTCAGCGACGATGCGATAACTGACGGGCTGCCCTTTGGTATTGGTTACGACCGTGCCCTCACCACGCTCGCAACCGCTCAGATGCTCCCGGAGTCTGTCTGTCAAAGGGATCCAAAGCGGTTTGTCGGTCTTCCCCTGCGTGAAATCGAACCCGTCATCGGAAAAATGAGCCCACTGCATTTTGACGACATCGCCGATGCGTTGGCCTGTTCCGATGCAAAGCTCGTAGACAAGCCGCGCCCGCTTTGAGGCCAGAGCTTCGAATTCTTCGCGGATACCTGGCTCAGAAGTTCTCTATTTTCGAGGACGGCGCTGAGCGCAGGAAATGTACCGTCCTCGTCCGCTATTCGCGCCGAGAATCCCTCCTCGGCCCGTTTGGCAACCCGTTCTCGCAACAGTTGTGCAACCGGACGCTCTGCGGGCGTCCACTCTTCGTCTTCAAGAAAATCGTGAAGGTGCGCGGCAAGACCCTTTCGGCGCACAAACGCAGCCTCTATTCGAGGCGCAAAAAGTGAATGGAGAGCACTTCCAATACCGACTGTATACTCTGCATCGTAGATGGCGAGGACCTGCTCCATTACTTTGCCCGCGTAGCGCCAGCTTTCACGATCGATATCGTCATTTACAGACCTGAGCAGACGGAGCAACGACCACCACTCGACTTCACGATCCATACGGGGTTTGAGCCAGCAAGGTGCCCGGCCTATCCCCACCTGGTCGTGCCGTTCTGCCAATAGACACCCGAGCTTTGCGACCCGCACTGAAAACCCCTCATCTCCGCCTGCGGAGAAGGAAAGGACGATGTCGATCAAGGCAACCTGTACTTCAGCATCTAGTCTGATCGCATCTCGACGCAGGACGCTCCTGAATAGGGCTCGCGCTTCTTGCATTCCAGTTTCAATCTCAACCATATCGGTGGCGTTCAGTGCATTGGCGAAGGCGATCATCCCAAGTTCGAACGCCGCCTCGTCTGCCGCTTCGTCGTTTGCCTGAAGTCGAACCAAGATGTCTCGAAGTTGGGTGTCTCCCCACTGATGATAGGCCACGCCGACTATTCTTGCGGCATGTTGTGCGAAGAGCCCATCGTCGTCACTTTTCAATCCGTCAAACAGAAGTAAAGTCTGAAGTTTCGTTCGTCGATCCTCCAGACTTAGGCGAAACAAAGCTTCGAGAGCGTATGCTGCAATTAATGCATCACTTCCAGACTGCCGTCCTTCGACACGCAAGATCAAGGCCTTGATAAGCTTTGGGCACGCCACGGCCCGCAGTTCTGAGTTATCCAAGAATGCATTCGCTGCATCCCGAAAGACGGTTGGCTTTTGCGCCTCAAGGAAACCATCTGCGACGAGGTCAAGCAGTGCAGATTGATCCTGCATCGACCCGCGTCCGAGACACTCGACAAATACGTCTAGAAAAGGACTATCGATGATTGCATCCCGCTCTCGGAGAATTGCGTCGATTCCCCCGAGTTCGCTGATCGAAGGGATCGTGCCATTCACAACGCTCACCTCGAGTGTAGTGCTCACACTCATCTCGGTCGCCATAGCCGGGTTCTACCAGACATAATTTTCGCCTCGGGCAACGCGGCATTTCCCCTTTCCTAACGCTCCGACTATTTCGTCCACGTTGGTACCGGCAACGATGACTTGCAGTCCTTCCATTCCGGCTCTCTGCCGCTAGCGGCGATGCAAGCCAAGAGCCGTACAGCGCTTTGTCGATCAGATGACTTTTCCATTTTCTGGCCAGCTACATCAAGTTTACTTAGAGTTCAGCCAGAAAAGATGGCAATTAGACAATGACTTGCTCCCGAAATTAATGAAATTTATGCCTAACTGTTCGCCCCTAAAGGGAATTTGTCAACGACTGATCTCGATAAAGGCGTTGCGAGTTGTAGGAGCGGCAGGCACCTAAGAATCATCTCGACACGGAGCCAATTTCGGGCGGGAGCAGCCGTTGCCCGAGCATGTCCCCTTGGCCGCAAATTCGCTACGATACATCCGAATTCGCTCTAAGCCATTGTTGCCATCTTTACCAACTCTGGATGCTGTTGACGCATTTGACTACTCCAAGCCGAATTGGCGACTGATTTTGAGGGTGGACTAGGGTTGACCCAACGGTCAGGGATTTTGGGCGGACAAAACACTAGTACAGTATCTGCGTCGAGGTGAGCGAGCCAACGGCCCGTTGAGATCCGGCTCAGTTAATTGGCAAAAAGTCGCCATCCCAAAACGACAACTATGCGAATTGCAAAGAGTACTAAATTACGCATAGGGCAAGCGTTGCATTGTAGTCAGAATTCTAGTGTCGGCTCACACACGTTTGACACGAATCGCTCGCATCGCCACCCTTAGAAAAGATTTTCAATAGATATTGGTGTTCTGATGTTACTAGACGCGCGACCAGACCGTATGGATTTCCGGGATCGCGAATTTCGTCCTCAGCTAGCGTCATTACCGCACAAATATCCTTCCGAACATCTGTTGGGCCTGTTCTTCCAACAATACCAGAAACAAAGAATGATATTGGACCAGGGGCCGGATGGGGCCTGCACCGGCTTTGGTCTGGCGGCGGTGGTCAATTATCTGAACTGGTATCGCAAGGCGCTTTCCCACTGGCGGGCCAACAATATCAGCGCTCCAACCGAATTGCCCGATCCCGAACCGCTGGTCAGCGAGTGGATGCTCTATAACACCGCGCGGCTTTATGATGAGTGGGAGGGAGAGGATTACTCGGGCTCAAGCTGCCGGGGGGCGATGAAGGGCTGGCATAAGCATGGGGTCTGCAAACGTGTTATGTGGCCCAAATCCGGCCCCGGAACAGATGCCGATGGCACCGGCTGGAGACAGGATGCCGCGCGCTTGCCCCTGGGGGCCTATTATCGGATCAATGTCCAGTCGATTGCCGATATGCAGGCCGCCATTTACGAGGTCGGCGCTGTCTATTGTTCGGCAAAAGTGCACAGCGGTTGGTTCTTTCAGGAACATGATGCAGCACCCGACACCCAGACCTATGATCTGACAACCGACGGCACCGCACACCAGCGCCACCTACCAATCATCCCGCTGATGCCGGACACCCGTGGCGGCCATGCCTTTGCATTGGTCGGATATAATGCGCGCGGCTTTATCGTGCAGAACTCCTGGGGGCCAGGCTGGGGCACCAGTTGGGGGACTGCAGGCAAAAAAATCGCCAATGCCGCCGGGGGGTTTGCCCTGATGACCTATGAAGATTGGGTGCTGAATGCTCATGATGCCTGGGTTGCCACCCTTGCCGCACCGATGATGGTGGAGACAGGCACCGCCGTGCTCGCCACCCGGACCCACCAGAGCCTGTTGGAACAGGCAGCGCAAAGCCGGGCCGAAACGCATCTGGTGTCGAGCGCCGGGGATGAAGCCCCCAAACGCTGGACCGACAGCAAGGCCAAGCAGCACTGCATCGTCATGGGCAATGACGGCAAGCTCATGCGTGAGCGCATCGACGTGAACTCGGCGCGCGAGGGGCTGCGCAAATCCATGACCGAATTGCTTGAAGCCCATGAGGAGTGCGATGATGTTGTGATTTTTGCCCATGGCGGGCTCAACAATATGGACGCGGCCTTTCGACGGGCACGGGTATTGGGGCCGTGGTTTAAACAGAACAACATCCTGCCGATCTTTATCGTCTGGCGCACGGGCTTTGGTGAGACCCTGGCCAATATCGGAGAAGACTTCCTGAACCGGCAGTTTCCCAGCCTGGAACGGGCCGAGAAATCAGGCCTCGACAAGTTCTTTAACCGGTTGGCTGACGGGCTGAAACAGCGCACCGACCGGGGGTTTGAGGCGGTGGCCGAAAAGGTCCTGGGCAAAGCGGTCTGGTCACAGATGAAGCAGAACGCCGAAGCCGCCAACCAGCACGATACCGCGCGCAATCTGACCGGCGGCATGCGCGAGCTGGCCAATTTCCTGCGGGATTACCAAAAGACAAATGACGACCGGCTGCGCCTGCACCTGCTGGGCCATTCTGCAGGATCGATCATTCTGGGTCACTTTGCCCGCGACCTGACGAATTTCACGAATATCGCCTCGCTTGGGCTGCTTGCCCCGGCCTGTACACTCAAATTCGCCAACGCAATCTTTCGGCCTCTGGTCAAAGAAGGGCGCTTGCAACCCGAGAAATTCTTTATCGCCAACCTGAACCGGGAAAACGAGCGTTCCGACCGGGTTGGCCCCTATAACAAATCACTGCTCTATCTGGTCAGCCGCGCCTTTGAAGTGCCGCGCAAGACGCCGCTTCTGGGATTGGACGACAGTTGGATTCTCAAATGCGAGCTGGAGTCCGAACAGACAAAAAACCCGCAGGTTTCAGCGGCGTTCCGCGATGAAAATGACCCGTTACACCAGGCCATGGTGCTGGCCAATCTGGCCCCCTATTACGCCCTGACCGGCACCAAGGAGCTCTCGGATTTCGGCGACATGGGCAACGTCAAGGCGCTGGCGAACGTAGAGACCCTCGACAATCCGACCCCACTCCGCCGGATTGCCAACAGGCTGTCTCTCAATCGGATCACTCAGAAGGACGGTATTCACGACGTTCTGAAATGGCGCAGCTTCAAAGCACAATCAAATTTTCCCTATCTGCTGCACACCTATCCCAATGCAATGGTGCGGCGCACCGAGAGCCAGCGGAAGAAATTTGAACCTATCGCCCACGGCAATATCGACAATGACATCTACGTCATGAACTGGGCGCTCACTCATATGATTACCGAGAACCCCGTGCCTGCCACTGACCTGTCAGAGGACTGATCCTCTGCGTTTTTCTGCGAAAGGACTTTGCCATGACGACCCCCAGAGACCGCATTAACCGTCTTCGTACCATGCTTTCGACCGATGACCTCGTCCAGATGCGTGATGCACCCGAGGCCTTCGCGGCCGATCCCGACGCAACCCCGGATGTTACGGAAGGTCTGGTACCCCAGCCCCTGTTGCGAATGGGGGCGACGCCAAAAGGGGAGCCAGACGGCGGCATGGTGCGGCTCGCTGAGGTGATGCAGAAGTTCGAAAATGAAGACGAGCTCTCGTTGGAAGACGCGATGATTGCGGAGGCAATCATTGTGCCCTTGAAACGTCCGGCGGTGCTGGTGAAGAACGACGACTTTCAGGTTAAACACCAGGATTGGCTGCACCTGAACGATGCTGGGCTACCTGCACAGGGGCATATTCTGTCAGCAATCCCGTCGGTCGGGCGCATCAACGTGCCAAGCGACTGGTCGGTGCCCTATGCGGGCACCGGGTTCGTGGTGGGTGAGAACCTGTTGATGACCAATCGCCACGTGGCCGAAGTCTTTGCCAACGGGTTGGGGCAAACAGATGTGGCGCTCAAGCCTGGCGCGTCGGTCAATATCAATTTCAAGGCCGAACATGGCTCGTTTAAGCGTCGCAAGGTGCGCATTGAAGGCGTGCGCATGATCCACCCCTATTGGGATATGGCGCTCTTGGAGGTCGGCGGCTTCCCTGAAGGCGTGCAGCCCCTGCAACTGTCGCAGGCTGCACCCGCGACCTTGCTTGGCAAGGAAGTTGCAGTGCTGGGCTATCCGGCTTTTGACCCGCGCAATGACACTGTGGTGCAGCACGAATTGTTCAAGCGCATTTACAACGTCAAACGCCTGCAGCCGGGGATTTACACCCGGCAGGGCGTTGTGCGCAGCTTTGACAACCGGGTGCGCGCCTCCTGCCATGATGCTTCGACACTGGGGGGCAACTCGGGCAGCGTTGTGGTGGGTCTGGAAAGTGGTCTTGTTGTAGGGCTGCATTTCGGTGGCATTTACCGGCGCGAAAACTATGCCGTGCCCGCATCCGAACTGGCGCGCGATCCCTACGTGGTCAAGGCCGGGGTGCAGTTCGCCCCTGCCGCGTCCGTGCCTGAAGGCAATCCGTGGCGCACCCACTGGGCAGCAACGGAAGGCACCGAACAGCCCGCGCCTCAGACACCGGAAACAGGCGGAGCGGCCAGCCCGGCTGCCGCTTCCACAACCTTACGGGTCACAACCACGACAGGCCCCGATGGGGCAGAACTGGCGCTGAACGTGCCGGTTAAAATGACTCTGGGGTTTAATTTGGACGATGCCAAAGGCAGTGGCATGGACAGCGGGGGCAAGGCCCCTGCTGAACCGCTGACCGAAAAGATGGTGGAGCCGCGCCATGACGGTGATTACAGCACCCGCATGGGCTATGACCGCGCGTTTCTGGGTCTGCATGTGGCGATGCCGGTGGCAACCAACGACGATGATTTGTCTCGTCAAGCGGATGGCGACACCGAGCTGCGCTATCACAATTTCTCGCTGATTATGAACGCCAAACGGCGATTGGCGCAGATCACCGCAAGCGGTGTGGATGCCAGCGAAGAGGCCAAGGAGCCAGAGCCCGGCTTCACATATACCCGGCGGGAACTGAACGGTTTCACCAGCAAGAACGACCGCGAAAAGTGGTTTCTTGATCCGCGCATTCCGGCAGGAGACCAACTGCCCGACAAGTTCTACAACCAGGATCGCACCGCCTTTGACAAAGGTCATCTGGTCCGGCGCGATGCGGTGACCTTTGGCACCACCTTTGAGGAGGTGCAGATGGCCAATGGCGATACCTTCCATTCCACCAACTGCTCCCCACAGGTCAAAGGTTTTAACCGTTCTGGCCTGGGCGGGATTTGGGGCAAGCTGGAAAATGACGTGCTGGAGGCGGCGGCAACCAACCGCTGTGTGGTGTTCAGCGGGCCGGTCTTTGCCAATGACGACCGCGACTTCCATGGCCGGGACTTGAGTGGCGACACCGTGGTACAGATCCCAGCGAAATACTGGAAAATGATCGTGACCCGCGAGGGCGATGCCCTGCGCACGCACGCCTATGTGCTGGAACAGGACCTGAGCGAAGTCGCGTTCAAGGAATTCGCCAAAGCGGGCGACTGGGTGCACCACGAGGTGGCCCCGGCTGAGCTGGAACAGATGCTGGGCAATGTGACCTTCCCGCATCTGGTCAGCGGGTCCGACAAGATGAGCGCCAAGGAGTGGCGCGAGCTCGTCAGCGACCCGGATACCACCGATGAAGAGATCATGGAGCTCTCAATCATTCTGCCCGGTGCCGGGGCCTTTGATTTCCGCATCGTTCCGAACCCGGATCTGGTCCACCTGCCACCAGGCGCGGCTGAGACCGAAAACGCCATGGCGGTGGCCAATGACCTCGCGCGATCACGCCGGGCAGCTTCCTTTAATCTGCGCACCGTATTGGGCAATTCCGACCCGGTTCTGGTTTCGGAAATGGACAGCTGGGGTCAGTTCCCGGTGTTGATCAAGGAAATTGTCGACCACCTCAACAAGGATTACCGTGTCTGGTCGGTGGGCGCTGCCGGGGATACCGCACAGAACATGGTGCTGGGACCGGTGGAGCCGCGCAAGACCGAATACATGCTGGCGCTGAACGAAAAACGCGCCGATGTGAAAGGCTTTGTCTTCTCGGCCGCGGGCAATGACATGATCGGCGAGGACCCAAATACCGGTAAACCAGTGCTCACGGACTTGATCCGTGATTTCAATGGCAACCCGCTGGATGTGCAGGGCCACATCAACCACACGCTATTGGAAGATCGGCTCGACTTCCTACGTGGGGTCTATCGCAAGGTGATCACCGACATCCGTTCGGACCCGGATTTCAGCAAGCTACCGATCTTCATCCACGGCTACGACTATCCCTTCCCCTATCCCTGGGTGAACGACCACCGCAACCCAGCCTATGCCGCCAAGGACAGATGGCTGGGCAAGCCCTTCTCGGATCGCAGCATACACGACAAGACCCTGCGGCGTGACATCCTGAAGGTCTTTATCGACCGGCTCTATGACATGCTGGGGGAGTTCTCGGGCAATTCGAAAACCACCAAGGTCTGGCTGGTCGATTGTCGGAATACGATGCCAAACCTCACCGACTGGGCTGACGAGATTCACGGCACATCAAGCGGATTCCGCAAGGTAACGCAGCGGTTCAAGGTAGCTCTGAGAGAGGCCAAAGTATGAAGTTCGATTCTTTTCTCTAAGCTGTTGTTTCTCTGGGCCTTACGCCTGGAACTCTTTAGGTGCTCAGCCGCTGCGTTTCCTAGGCCTACCTAGACGATTGCATCGCGTCTTGCATTGTCACACTAGCGGCTAACACGATCCGTTGAGGCCAAAGCCCGTCGGCTGCCGAAGTATTTTGTCGGCAGGAATTGCTCCGTGTTGTTGACGTTATTGATAGAAGCCCGCACGGTTCGCGCCATTTGAATAAGTAGATACATACCTATCCGCGTACTAAGGCCGACGCACAGGGGCAGCCGGAAATGGCCGTGGAGGGACAGGTGCTTGCTGGACCGCAACAAGATAGCCCGTTCGACATGAGACAACAACAATTCCCCGAGGCGAAATCGCAGGACAAAGGAACAGCAGTGCTGACATTGGGGTCTACGGGTCCAAGTGTCAGCAGGCTCGAAATCAGCATCAGGAGCAAGGCTTTCATGGGTCAAGTCCTCGTTCGGTAGCGCGGTGGTTTACGATAATCAAACGCGGCCGACATAATGAGATGTACAAAGAAATCTCGCACGATAGGACGCTGGTTCGGCGGATATCGCTCGAGAAGAAGCTCCACCTCTGGCATGTCTTCGACCATGAAGCGGCGCAGGGTGTCGCGCCACTTGAAGTAGGCGATGTGGTCGGAAATGAACCAGAAGCGGCCACTTTCAATCTCGGCAGTGTTGCGATTGGCGGTGAATGAGGCATTTAGATTGTCGGTAAAATAACGCTTTTCCAGATGTTCTGTAGCGTCGATAGTCTCGTAACCTTCGGACAGTTTGTGGTAAAATATCGTGATAGACGAAGCCTTGCTGGGGTTGCCGCCATCGTCGCATTCTGCTCGGAAAACCAAGTCGAACACCCAGAGGTCGGTATCGAGAGGTGGGTCACCCTCCAACTGAATGGGGCGCACGAAATATGTCGCGTACATCAGGTAGACGTCGTTGGGGATAGTGGTAATGAACCCTTGCACAACCTCGCGGTTGGCACCCAATTCCAGCTTGAAGGCGTCGCCAAGACCTAGTTCGGCACCCAGCCCACCGCCAAGGGTCGCGGTGCTGTCAGTCTTGATCTCGACTCCGCAGGGTTTGCGGCTAATCAAGTTGACGTTCAAAAGCGAGCGCAAGCTATCCTCGAACAGGGTTTCGGAGGTGCCAAAATTTCGGTGGAACGATCCCCAAAGAGCTGTTTCAAAACGGCTCTCAGCCCAATCGCGGTCAACTATCTTGAAGCCGGCCAATTGCTGGTTTTCTATGTTCTGACACAGCGACAGCCAGACCGAGCGGCGTTGGTGCGCCGTGCCGCCTTCGCGCCACGCGGTCACAGGAAACGGGGTACAGGCCTCGTCCGCTAGTGCAGACAGGGTCTCGGGCTCCCACAGGACGTTGTTCATCAGCATTTCGTCCATGTGTATTTCGCTATAGGCGCGCGTCGCCAGCTGCAGCGTTTCGTTGGAGCTCGAGCCCGATGCGTAACCGAAAAATGGCGTGATCGCGTAACGGCAGGTGGCTTTGGTACAAGTGCCTTTGAAGTTTCCAAGACAGGTCTCCTCCGCGCGACACAGGCGCGCCTCAGCATGGGTGTCGGAAAAGACGTAGGTCGTATTCTCGGCCAGCGGTGCGATATCGGAAAGCGGCACGACTTTGCGGTGTCCATACTCTGTTAGAACCAATATCGGGGTACCCATTTGATAGGACGGTAGATTCAGCACCGCGATCGGCTTAACTACGACACCGATGGGGTAAATTTCCTGCAACTCAAACGGGGTTTCACCGCAGTTGATGCCTACGAAACGACCAGGACTCTTGGTAAACCAATATGGGCTGTCGCCAATACCCGTACCTAGGCGGTATTGCTCTTCTGCACGAAAAACATCGGCTAATGCGCCAATCGTCCATTTGATAACATTCTCTTCCTCAAGCTGGGCCACAAGTTGTGTGCAGGGAGATGCTGCGCGTATAGGTGTGACCCACAAGGCAATGGATAAAATAAAGAAAATAAAAAATGTGACACCGTATGAAACGGTCCTTTGTAGCGTCGAGGGCATGCGGAAGCCTTCAAATAAGGATACTATATCTACCTGCATCGTACCATAGGTTGAGATGCACGCAAAGCGCCCTGCTTCCAGCGAATGAATTGGCAACGGCTTCTGCCCACAGTTGCGTTGCCAAAGATACCCTTCATCACTTCTGTGCTGAAAGCACCACAGCATCCCAGTTACCGCTTGAAACAAGCATGGTGAAGAGTGTGGTCCACTATTTTTGCAACGTAGGGACACGACGGCATGAAACAATGCAATTTGAGTCGCGAAACCATATAGACACAAACGATTTTTCACGGTTACAGCAGTCTCACTGCGAAAGCAGCAGACTGTGATTTATCTGGTTACTTCGACGAAGTTGGAAAGCTGAGTGGTAAAAGACACTAGGCACAACGAAGATAACCCTAGGAAGTTCTCACGAGGCTGAACGTCAGCGATTGTATTGCGTCAATGTCTGCTTTCAGAAAGCAGCTAAGGGCAAATCTCGGCACACAAAAACCACTTTTTATCGTTTCCTTTTTTGAAGGCTGCGGCAGCTTCATGCAAGATGGTCTACCCATCATAAATCGAAAATTCGATCTGCAGATCATACGGCATGAAAGGCAGTAGCCTGACGTCGCACGCCAGCAGCAATGGCTTCTGCCAGTGGCTGAGGAAACCCTTCCGGCAAGTCTGCGAATGTCTTGTCCAATGCGGGTTCGAGCTCCGCCGCGATATCCGACACAATTTCTTCCGCCAGCGTCACACCAAAGCCAGCAGCCTTCGCAGCCTGCAGGAAATGACGCGGCACCACCTCGTTGATCCGGTAGTGCCCGTCGACCGCCATCGCAAGACGCATCCGGTTCTGGCGAATTTGACCATCATCCACAGCTTTCTGGGCGCTCAGCACATCATAGAGTGGAGTCATGCGGAAACCACGGGGACGCAATGCAATGCTGAAATTCTTAGCATGCCCGTCCGTCGCTCCCAACAGCCAAAACAGCACCTGCGCACGGAAGAAGGCGCACTGATCTGCTTCGGGGTCGTCGCTGCCCGCTAGCAACCCGATCCCTTCAGTGATCCCCGGCCCACCATCCATTTGGTATTTCTGGCTGGGTGGGACCGAGAGCGCCTGACAAAAATCTTCCTGCGGGAGGCGGATCAAGCGGCCATCCTTGGTCCAGCGCCGATCAAACCGCGTCACGACAAGGCTTCGCACGTCTTCGAAGTCGGCAATCTCGACCTCAGCCACCTCCATCCCCATGGCGCGGCAGAAGCTCATGCATAGAAACTCGTTTTCGACGCTGTCGGACAAGTCGACCCCTGCAGGAAGAACACCTAGCTGGGTCTTGAGGATATGGGTTGTTGGGGTGAGCCCCGATGGCCGGATCCACACGCCCTCGTGGCGCAACAACGCCGTTTTCTCCTGCGCCCCGGCAATGGAAATGCGGAAGTCGTCTTCCTCATCCAAGCCAAGCGGTGCACTTGCGAGGTTGCGCAGCATATCCCCAATCTGAGCCTCAGATACGGGCTCTCCCTCGAGTGGGCCAACCTCGGGGACCTCACCCGAGACGAACTGCAAGGCTCCCACGCAATCGCGACCAATCTTCTCGAGCATGTGCCACGCATCCGTACCGCCTGCGCGCACCCGAGCGGCAACCCGCTCACGTATCGCCTGATTGTCCGGCAGCAGGTTTTCCAGGTAGGCAATGACAGGGCCACCTTGGTGCGCCTCTTCGCGCAAAGGCAGTGACAACGAGATGGGCATGGCGTGTTCCCACGACAGCCAGTCCGGATCATAGGTGAAGCTGATTGCGCCTGAGCCTGCAAGACGCAAAGCCCCCACCAGCCTTCCATTCAGAAGCACCTGCATCGTGCCACTACGCCCGCGTTTCGCCATCAGAAGATATCCTCGATCTCAAGCGAACCACCGCGCTCAACCAATCGGAACTCAAGCCCAAGTGCAGCCATGACAGCGAGCACAGTGGCAAGCTTAGTTCCCGCATCGCCATTCTCGAGCGACGAAATCGTCGCGACGCGCAAATTCGTACGCGCGCTGATATCGCTCTGGGTCCAGCCGCGCGCTTTGCGCGTCCGGCGGAGTGCCTCGCCGATCTGCTCGGCCGTTCGTGCTGTGAGGTCCATGATTTGGCTCCTTTTACGCCGCAGCGTAAATCAAAGCAAATTGCGCTGCAACGTAAATATTTAAATTTTACGCCACAGCGTAATATGCGAGATGCACTCACGCCTGCAGCCCTGCAGCGCGCACCTGTTCAGGCGTCACCAGCTTTGACGCAATCAAATCCTTAAGCTGCCTAGTGGTAATATGGCGGCACAGGGGATGGCGCTCGTGAATCCACTCGGCGAGGCTGGCACGCCCTTTGGCTTCGGCCTCTCGCGCTTTCTCACGATCCACCTGTATCTGGGCAACGCCCTTCTCCCATCGGCGCATCTTGAACCAATTGTCCGAGAAACAAACCTTGCTGCGCGTGTAGCCCTCGCTTTCCTTCGCATAGGCTTTGACTGCCTGCCGTAGGTCGTCGGGCTTCACTCCAGCTCTCACAACCGCTGAGATCAGGCGCAGAGTAGTTCGCCGGTCTCGGATCCTGTCCTCGGGGTAAATCGCCAAGATCTTCTCAGCTTCAAGATCTTCCACCTCCTCCGCCGCCTCGCGCTTGCGCGTAGGTGGTTTATGGGTAGTTTTAGGATGGTTTGGGGTCCACCGTGAACCCCGTACCCCGTTCACCGTGGACCCCGTACCGTGTTCAGGCTGGACGGGGTTCACAGTGACCCCCGTCTCAATGTCTGGTTCAGCCATACGTTCGAGCGCGGCCACGCGCACCAGAACGATGCGGTAAATGACGGTGTAGCCGTTCTTACAGTGCCGCCGCCCTGTCTCGATCAAAATGCCTTCGCGCAGGAAGTCGATAATGGTGCGCTTAACCGTGCTCTCGCTCAGCTCCGTATGGCGTTGGATCGTCCCCTTGGAGCACCAGATGCCCGAGCCGTCATCGCTCGCCTTGTCTGCCAGGAACATGACGATCTGCTTGCGCGCGGCGCTGCCAAAGCGGCGCTCTGCGCATTCATTTGCGATGCGCCAGCTCATTGGACTATCTCACCGGTCAGAGGCCACGAAAAAGCCGACTGAGCATTTGCGGTGCAGCACTGGCCCGTGCTAATGTCTTTCGAAAGCTGACAGGCTTTTTCTAATTGGCCCCGGTTCACAGTTACCGCTGTGACGGGGCCTTTTTCGTTTTGAACCGGCGAATTGGGCTTTGAAACTTTCGCTTTTTGTTCACTTTTTGTCAGGGGGTGCTTTGCACCCCTAAGCTGTTGTTTTCGCTTCCGTTCCTTCAGGATTGCAAATCCGTGTACACCGGTTCGATTCCGGTACTCGCCTCCAAGTATTTCCAATGACTTACCCCATATCCGCACGGATTTGAGTGACTTGGTATACAACCAGTTTACGCGCCCAGCCGATTAACTTTGCGCGCGTGACATCAGAATCCGGTTCACATAGCCTGGCACCATGAACAGTGAGAAATGGTCAGACTTCGAAAACGACGCCATCGTGACAGACTATTTTTCGATGCTTTCTGATGAGTTGGCAGGTAGACGATACAATAAGGCAGCCCACAACCGTGCCTTGCAGGAACTGATTGGTCGATCCAAAGGGTCGATTGAGTTCAAGCACCAGAACATCTCGGCTGTGCTCAAGGGACTTGGAGAAACCTGGATCAACGGCTACAAACCTGCCTTCAATTTCCAAATGTCTTTGGTGGATGCCGTTGCCCGACACCTCCATCACCGTGGCGAATGGATCTCCGAAAAGCCTTCCGTTTCCTTCGCAGCGTCGGAAGCCCCCGGCGCCATTTGGATCGGCACTCCGCCGACCATGCAGAACACGCCGCCCCCAAATGAGTTGGAGCAAATGCAGGCCGTGGCCCGCAAATTCGACGTTGCAGGCAGGGATGAGAGGAACAGATCTCTGGGCAAGGCTGGAGAAGAGCGCGTTCTACATCATGAACGCGCCATTCTAACCAGTGCTGGTCGACACGACCTTGCCCGGAAGGTGCGATGGGTCAGCCAAGAAGACGGTGATGGCGCGGGATATGACATTGCGAGCTTTACCCCCGAAGGTAACAGCCGACTGATTGAAGTAAAAACAACAAACGGGTGGGAACGCACTCCGTTTCATGTTTCCAGAAACGAATTGACGGTTGCAGAGATGAACCGCGACTGCTGGACTCTTTTTAGGCTCTGGAATTTTTCGCGGGAACCAAGGGCGTTTGAACTACACCCTCCCTTAGATACTCATGTCGAACTGACAGCCACAAGCTTCCAAGCGAACTTCCATTGATCCAAATGCGGCAGTGATTCCCAATGACTAACTACAGACGACAGCTGCCATCGCCGCGACAATTGGAAAATTTGCGACCACTTGCGCCGTTTCTTTCGACCAAATCCTTCGGCGAAGGTCGTTTGGAGCCGACCAGCTCATATGCTTCGTTTAAGGGTGGCAGCGAAGCGCAGGATGCGTACTTTTGAAGTCGCAAGAACGTCTGCTACTTTCGCACCACAAATCGTCCGTGGCAGTCATTGTGTGTCGAACGAATGCGAGGTGACAGCCAACTCTATCAAGGCTGCTCCTCCAAGGTCTCATGAGCGTCGGAACCAATTGCGTCATCCACAGGGCGCAAACGCCTTATTTGTCAAGGTTTCCCGGAGATCCTGGGATGAACGAAATCAGGTTCCATACCCGCCTTTTTCATCGCAATCCCAGTCAGGAACTGGAACATCGTGCGGCGAACCAGTCGCGCGGTTTGCTGCCCTTTGTTGTCATAGAAGGGATTGAACTCGACAAAATCAACGCCAACGATCGTCTTGGTGGCCGCAAACTGACGCAACATCGGGAACAGATCTTCGGGGTGCGACCCGATCGGTGATGACGACCCAGTGCCGGGCGCATAGCTCATGTCAAAGGTGTCGATGTCGAACGAGACATAGACAAGGTCGATATCCTTGAGGTCCTCGTATATCTTGTCGAAGGTTTCCTCGACGCCGTCACGACGAATTTCGTGGATGTGATATACCTTCCCACCCTCGGCAAGAACTTGATCCCAATCTCCCTCGCCAAAAACCGGGGTCGCCATACCGTATTGGATCACGTTGCTGCCATCGACCAGGCCCTCTTCGACGGCCATCGTCATGAAGCTGCCTGAGTGGTAGTAGGCCCCGAACTTGCCTTGGCCTCGGTCCAGGTGAACATCAAAATGGACAAAGGCCACGTTGTTGCGCCCATAGACATCGACGATCCCACGATATGTCCCGTTCGGCACGGAATGATCGCCGCCCACAATGAACGGAATGGCACCGACCGAGGCGATCTCGCGCGTCATCCTGCGAATTTCTTCGAGCGTGTGGGACTGGTTGTAGGCATTCATGCCTGCGTCGCCATAGTCGACGGCATTGAGGACGGTGAACGGCGCCAGCAGCGTTTCATATTCAACCCAGCTCAGGGGAAATTTGGGATCGCCATATCCGCCATAGTCCCGCGTGGTGCGAACCTCGGCCGGGGCCCACATGTTGCCCGCCGAATGCGGCAGCGCACCGGTCGGGGCGCCGAAAATAGCCACGTCCACCTCGCCTGCGACGAGGTCTTCTGGACGCAAGGCTACGGGCAGTTTGAAGAAGGTTTGAATGCCAACGGGCTCCATCTGCAACTGATAGCGTTGGATATCAATTGGTCCCGCCTCTCCGCGGCTTCCTGTTCCTTCGCGCAAGTCGCGCCAGATGTTGGTGGACTTGTCCTGTTTGATGTTCATCTGGCTCGGATCATCTTGATTGATGTGCGGCATCGGCGCCGGGTCTTCTTTTGGCGCGGCATCAACGATGTCTTTGAGCATCTGCGCCGACGCTTGGGTTGAAAATGCGCCAAGTGAGACGATCAGAGTCGTGACACCCAAGAGTGCTGATACTTTCATCTTCGAACCTTCCCATGTGAAAAACACCAAAAAATCAGCTTCATGGTGCAAGAGCCGCCATGCCCTCGCTACGTAATTTGTGCAAATCAGCCATAGAAGCAGTGAAAAATGCGGTTGTCAGGCGTTTGTCGCTCAAACCAAACTATCACCATGATACGCCAACGCTTTTTGTTGAATACTTCGGACGAGATCAGCGAATTCCTGTTTGATGCGACTGGCATGATTCCCGGCTACACGCAGTTCTCTGCCGGACCGGCGGATCTCGAATATGATGTGGTTGATCTGGACGGGGTTACCTTGCTCTGGGCACAAGGGATATCGCATTGTCGCTGGTTGGATCAGATGTCCGACGACGGGCGGGTTCATTTCGGTTTTCTGGTGAGCGCCGAAAGGGGCGCCGTGTCATTGGGACACGAGCTGACGCCCGAGGACGCAATGCTGTTTCTGCCTGGGCAGGAAATGGATTATGTCTTCCTCGGTCCGGTCGTGACGCTGGAAATCGGCGTGTCAGAGGAGACCGCAAAGGAACTGGGTTGGCAGCTGTCTGGCACGCCGCTGAGCAAGCGCCCTTTGCCGCTCCTTCAACAACTGGAACGGGTCTGTCGGCAGGCCACTCTGGCTGTCAGCAGCCAACCTCTGACGGATGCCGGGCTTGCTGTATTGAAAGCTTCCGTGCTTGATGCGCTTGAATTGGCTCTGGAACCCTGGTTGGACGACGAGCCCGATATCGCACAGTTCATCGACAATGGCAGTTCCGCATACCGGGTTTTGCAGAAACTGGATGACCTGTTGCTGCATCCCGAGGCTGCCGATGTTGATGTCGATGCAATGGCGGTTCGACTGGGCGTGTCGCGCCGAACCCTGTTTTACGCCTTGCGGAAATCAATTGGTCTTACCCCAAGGCGCTACCAGGAACTGCTGCGGTTGCAGCAGTTGAGGCAAATGTTGCAAACCGCCAGTTCGGGCGACACAACGGTCACTCAGCTCGCCACTGATCTTGGGTTCAGTGATCTTGGGCGGCTGTCGGGAAAATACCGCAAGCAGTTCGGCGAATACCCGCACGAAACCCTGCGCAACTAGACCTCGCTCAGATAGCTGCGCCGCAAGGTCTCGCTCGGCAATTCTCCAAAGGTTCGGCGATAGGTTCCAGCAAGCCTTCCCAGTTCCGAGAACCCATGTTCGTTGGCAAGCAACGTCACCGATGCCGTCTCGGGCGTTTCTTGCAACAGTTGTGATCTCAGGGCATTCAGGCGAACCATCTCGCGGAATTTGCGCGGACCGATCCCAAGCTCGGATCTGAATGCCTGAAACACCCGTCGGCGCGACACCCCGATGTTCGATGCCAAGGCTTCGACGTCCGGGACTTGCTCGGCGTCGCTGTTCAACAGCAAGCGCCGTGCTTTCAGGATCACGTCGGAATGCGTTGCGGACATAGCGCTGCTGCCCTTGGGGGTCTCGTCGACCAACCACGGCATCAATGCCATCTCCAGCAGGTCCAGAAAAACGGCACGCCAATGAGTGATCGCAACCGGATCCCCGGCGTGGCACCCTGCGGTCGAAAACGCAACGCGTGAAGCGTGAAGCAACGCATGGACCACACCATCATCGATTTCAGCCAGATTTCCGGGTAAACACGCCCAGCCCATTTCATCGGGCAGCGTTTCGGCAAAGATCAGCTCTAATGTTGCATAGGCCCCGTTTGTCAGCAGCGGGGCTTCTTCTCCGGGTCTAAGCAGATGCGCGACGGTGGGGGAAAGCTCGGTCCGGCCCATCTGCGATCCGCCCTCGGCCTGGGTCAGGATTGCAAGACGCCACTCATCTGACAGCATCTTGTCGTGCCACAGGTGTTTGCCGTCTCCCTGCACCTCAACCACACGAATGTCATGCAAATCCAGGCATCGCGCGTTCAGGATCGCGGCCCCGGTGGACAGCTGCAGAAAATGCGTTTCGGTGTTGGTCTGCTCGGCATAGAATTGTTCAAGCGTGTCATTGTCCGCCAGATCAATGCTGTACTGGTCAATCCCCGGCATCTTCCCCATCCCTTCAGAAACTGCGTTCCACCAACCGTCTCTCTGTCTGCTCACAGGGCATTGGTTCCGCCCCCGGCGCAGCCGCACCATACCCAAAACACATATAAAAATTGCACTTTTTGCACAGTCGGCCATCTCTTCCGCTTGTAGAGTTTAGGGCAATGCACCCGTAAATCCATTAATAATGAAAGGCTTGCCCCGACATGAAGCGTTTCAATGTCTTTGCAATCGCAGCATTTGCCGCGTCGATTTGTTTACCTCAGGCAGGGTCTGCCGAAGACAATCCGGCTCCAGATCTGTCGGATGATCGTATCATCGATGGCTTTCCTGAAACCCTTCAACCCTGGCGTGATCCCGATAACCCCAACGTCCAATTGCTGGACCCCGGTTGGGACAAGTATTACCTGCGCAAGGACATGATCGGTGACAACCCCAAGCGTGAGGCAGGTCCGATTGATCTGCAACGCTATTACGTCGTTCCCACCAAACATGCCTTTCCCACCTATTTTGGTTTGCCGATCGCAATGACGACCGAAGACCTGGTCGCAGGTGACGTGGATATCGCGATTGTCGGCGCGCCGTCGGAGTACAATCCGGCGAGCGGGAACGGTTGGGCCGCGAACTACATGCGCCTGATCCACAATTACGACTTCGCGCAAACAGGCCACGACATGTGGTTCAACAATCAGTATTTCGACGAGCTTAACATCGTCGACTATGGAAACGCGAACCAGCACCCCAGCTTGATGATGCAGAACTTTGCGAACCAGGCTCTGGTGTTCAAGGAAATCCTGGATGGGGGCGCGATGCCGATGGTGGTTGGCGGCGACCATGGCACGCAAGTTGCGTCGCTAATGGCGCTGTACGATCACTATGGACCAAAAGATTTTACGATCGTGCACTTTGACGCGCACACTGACCTTGCACCGCCGGATGGTCGTCTTGGAATGTTCACACACGGTGGTGCAGCCTTGCGCTTTGCCCACGAGCAAGGGCTCGCGGATGGCGACCAGATTTTCCACGTGGGACTGCGCGGCGCCTATGAGAGCGTTGAGCGCATGGATTGGATGTTCAACAACAAGACGAACTACTATTTCATGCCGCGCTTTGAGAAGAACGGTTTCGACGAAACGGCGCAAGAGCTGATCGACGAACTCAAAGGGCGCAAGATCTATATCTCGGTTGATATGGATGTGATCGATCCGGCCCACGTTCCTGGCGTGTCCAATCCTGAAATCGGAGGCTTCACAACGATAGAAATGATGAAACTTTTGCGCATGATCTTCCTCCAGAACGAAGTGATCATGATCGACTTTTCCGAGTATTCTCCGTTGCTTGATGATCGTCGACGCAACACGGCAAACGCGATTAGCCGTTTGCAGCGACATGTTTTTGCAGCCTATGCAGCGCGCAAGTCCGGCATTACCGATCCCAACTACGTGCATCCGGCGATGTTGCAGGACAACAGCAAGTAACAGCCGCACACATTCAAATGAAACTTGCGAAAGAACCAGAAGACGCCTTCAATCGAGGCGTCTTTTGTCACGAGGGGCAATGAAATGAGCGCGACCGAACCCAAACTGAAAAACAAGTCCGCGCCGGGCGGGTTGATGTCCCACATCCTTCGAGAACCCTTGGTCCACTTTCTCGCGATGGCCGGGGTGTTGTTCCTGATACAGGCCCTGTTTGCCACGGACGAGCGGGACATCATTGTGGTCGACGCCCAAACTCAGAAGTTCTTGTTCAAACAGGAAGAAGAGCTGCAACTGCGCCCCCTCACCGAAGAGGAAAAGGCCGACATCGTCTCGAACTTCATCGAAGAAGAGATCCTGGTGCGCGAGGCCGTGAAACGCGGGTTCTCTGACAGCTCGCGCATACGGGCATTGCTGTTGCAGAATATGCGGTTTTTCATCGCCGGGGATATTTCAGAGCCCAGCGAGGACGAGTTGCGGGCGTATTTCCAAGCCAATCAAGACATCTTCGAAAGCCCACCCAGCGTCGACTTTGATCACGTCATGTATGAGGCGGGCAATACGGTGCCTGCGGGCGTGCTGGACCAATTGCGCGCAGGGGTGGATCCGACCACGCTCGGGGATGCGGATTTGTCATTTGGACGATCGATCAGGTTCATGACACAGACCCGTATCGCGCAAGCTTTTGGTCCCGACGCCGCCCTGGACGTTATTGCGGCAAGTGCTGACAGCGACGATTGGCATGGCCCCTTTATGACCCCGTCGGGCTCGACCCACTTTCTGCGAGTGATCCAGCGACACCCCAAACGGTTGCCAGATTTCGAAACGGCCCGCGATTGGATTTCGACGCGTTGGCTGGCAGATCAGTCCCGCGCGATGCTCGATCAGGAGATTGAAGCCGTAGCCCCCGACTACAAGATCGAGGTCGAACCTGTGCAGGAGGATGTACCCGGTGCCTAAGGGTTTCCTGTTTGCACTCTCGGCAATCTTGCTCAACATTTTGCTGCTCTCGACGCCATCTTGGGCGCATACCTTGGGGGTTGATCGGGCCGATTTGATCGAAACCCGTCCAGGTGAATATCGCCTCACGGCGAAAGTGCCCCGGCGGATCGCCCCAGCCATCGTAACGCCAATACTGCCAGATCGCTGCGCCCTGACGGGCTCCCCCAACGGAGAGCGGGGTGGGTATGCGGTCGTTTTCACCTTTGAATGCGCCCCGAGTCTGACAGCCGAAGATACCCTTGTCCTGCCATGGAAACGCGAAGGTACCCTGTTGACCGTGCGATGGTCAGGCCAGGATCCCGTCTCGCGGTTGGCAAAGCGCGAAGGCAACGTGATCGAGGTCGCGCTTGACGAATGGCTGGCCGGATCCGGTACGCCTTTCAAAGCAGCAAAGCGTTACACCGTTCTGGGCATCGAACACATCCTGGTCGGGGTTGACCATTTGCTGTTTGTCCTGGCCTTGTTGTTCGTCGTGGGCGGGGGATGGATGCTGGTCAAGACCATCACCGCCTTCACTGTGGCCCATTCGATTACACTGGGCCTTGCAACCTTTGGCTATGTGTCCCTGCCCTCTGCCCCGGTCGAGGCCGCGATTGCCCTGTCCATTGTGTTCTTGGCATCAGAAATCATTGGCCATGCCCGCGGACGCCAATCCCTTACGTTTCGGGCGCCCTGGCTGGTCGCTTTTGCCTTTGGGCTGTTGCATGGTTTGGGCTTTGCCGGAGCCTTGTCGGAAATCGGCCTACCGCCCAACGAAGTTCCCGTCGCTCTGTTGTTTTTCAACGTCGGCGTCGAAGTCGGTCAGCTTCTGTTTGTTGGCGCGATCCTGGCCTTGTCCTGGTTGCTCAAGCAGCTTTCCTTCTCGCGCTTTTGGGCCGGAGTCGCACAGGGCGTTGTCGTCTATGCCGTTGGAACGATTGCCGCATATTGGCTGATTGAGCGAACGCTAGCGATGTTGGTCTGATGGATTTCTGCGAGCGAATTTGGATACCTCCAGCAAGCCACTGGTTTGGGCAATTGAGACATCGCGCCTTCTCTCCCCCCCGTTTGCCGCCTTTTGCTGTGCACTCGTAGGATCGCTACACCGGCAACAGAACGGTTATCACCGTCAGCAGTGCTCTGTCATGTTCCTGGTTTGGGCCCGACATCGATGCGGTCGTGCACAAGTGGAACGTCCAAATCCACGTCACTCTCCAACTCCTGAGTGTACCGATGGCCCGCGTAGACAGCGGCAGCTTTGAAGAACGCACACCAAACCACTCGTTTCTTGGGGGTGAAAATCCGGGGGTGAAAACGCGCATCGACGATGGCCAACAGTTTGACCGACGCAGACAAGCCCGTACTTTCGAACGCTGTCAGCCGCTGTTCGTGATGCTCCTTGGCCAGATACTAAAGCGTTTCTTCCAGCAGGTTTTGCGTGGACTTGAAGTGACAATTGACGACCCCAATCGATAGCCCCGCGCTTTCGGTTACTGTCGACATGGTCGTTCCGACAATTCCGATTCTGGCGATTGAAGCGATGGTTGTATTGATCAACTGCTGGCGCCGCACCTCTTTGGATTCTGTGCGGCGGCGCGTGTTCGACTTTGGACTGGCCTTAACAGATTGGCTCATACTAGCCCCTCATCTTTCTTGCTCGCAGATCGATCCGGCGCCGCCGAAATGAACGCGCTTCTAGGATATTGAATTGATTGAATACTCATTCAAGAATGAGAAAAAGTTCATCCCAACACTAAGGCCGCCGTGACTTGTATCTTAGAGTTCTGCCCAGAATGTGAAAACGGGATCGTGCACCAACGAGGTGACTTTGCGATGAGACTGACCCAGAGGTTCAACTCTGTCTTCGATAGCCGCCCATGCAAGATCCGCTTGTGCCTGATCTCGAAACTCGATCACTGCCATCAGAGTGTGGTGGCGTTCTTCGTCAGTGTCATATCCGCTGTCCGGTATGCGTTGGCACAACGGCGCGCCCTTTTCGGCCAATCCGCTGGTGATCAGGACATCGACAAAGCTGCTCCAGGCCTGCTCAAACACCTCCAGCTCGACGGACGGTTTCAGATCAAACTGGTTCAAAAGCCTGGGCATGGTGTGGTGTCCGCCTTGGTGGTTTCGCGATGCCCAAGCTATGCCTATCCTGCGTCAAAGCAAGCGCCAGAGGTTCACAAATGATCCGAAACGAGAACCCCGTCATTGCCAACAGCCTGTGGTCAGCGACAGCCAAGTATACGGACACCTACCCCGCACTGAGCGGCGAACAGCAATCCGATGTCGCCATCATAGGCGCCGGGTTTACCGGGTTGTCTGCAGCCTTACACCTCGCCGAAGCGGGCGCCAGCGTCACCCTGATTGATGCCCAACACCCCGGTTGGGGCGCCTCTGGTCGAAACGGTGGCCAGATCAATGTCGGCCTCAAGGATGGCCCATCGGGGATAAGGGCAAAGTTCGGGGATCATTGGGGCGAACGGATGATCCAAATGGCCGGAGACGCGGGTGATCTTGTGTTTGATCTGATCGAGCGCCATCAGATCAATTGCGACGCGAACCGTCCTGGCTGGCTGCGGGCCGCGCATACGCCCAAGACGCTGCAACAGCTATATGAGCTGGCCGAAGATTGGGACCGACATGGCGGCGGCATGAAGAAGCTCGACCAAGCAGAAATGCAGCGCCTGACAGGAACAGAAGCTTACATCGGAGGGGTCTTGGATCGGCGTGGCGGCGTGTTGCATCCGCTGAACTACGCCCTTGGCCTTGCAGATGCCGCGTATCGCAACGGTGTTGCGATTTATGGTGACACTCCGGCCCAGCGCATCCAGGCAGAAGGCGCTCGATATCGGGTGAAAACGCCAAACGGTGCCATCATGGCGGATAAGATATTGATCTGCACCAACGCCTACTCCGGCGATCTGGACCCCAAAGTCGCCAAATCGGTTCTACCCGTCCGATCGGTACAGGTCGCGACACCGCCTCTTTCGGACAATATTCGCCGGTCGATCCTGCCCGAAGGCAACGCCCTATCCGACGCCCGCCGTCTGTTGCTCTACTTCCGACAAGACGCTGAAGGCCGGTTTCTGATGGGAGGGCGCGGAACCTACACCGATGGATCAACGCGCAGACAGATTGAACACCTTAAGCGCATCTCGGTCGAGTTGTTCCCCCAACTGGCACACGTTAAATGGGACTATGCATGGGGCGGCTTCGTCGCACTGACCCGGGACCATTATCCACACCTGCACGAGTTGGCGGCCGGGGTCTACGCAGGGCTTGGCTACAACGGACGCGGAGTTGCCATTGCCACAGCGATGGGTCGCGTGTTGGCGCGTTGGGCTGCCGGAGAGCCTTCGAAAGAACTCGATTTTCCCGTCACGCCGCTCAAACCTCTGCCGCTTTCCTTTGCCCGTGAAACGCTGGTCGAGGCCGAGATCCTGCGCCTTAAGCTGTTGGACAAACTGGGCCTTTAGCGACGCAAGCGCGCCACCTATACCCGAGAGAAGTAGCGATAGCTCAGAGCGATGGCTGCCAATCCCAAGCCAGAGCCATATCCGACCCACACGCCATTTGACCCCCAAGTGCGCGTTCATTCTGCATGAGAGGTCAACAAAATCTCTTGAGCGGACCCCGAGTGGTATAGTGCTCGAAGGGATCTGGCGGTTACACGCCGCGGCGCGGAATCCGATCGGGGATGAACTGCCGCAAGTATGAGATCGAGGCAGATAGCCCATCTTCGATCATCTCAGGGGTCAGCGCCCCGTGCCTCTGAAATGATAGACTTAGAAACAGATCAAATATCTCGATTGCATGGAAGAAGCGCAGTTCGCATTGGTTGATCTCAGGTAGAACAAAGTACTCGTTCATGAGTTCCGCGAATTGAGCGCCAAGTTCAAAGTCGTTCTGTCTGTCGCTAGCCTTGATCGAAGGTGCCGTTGTGCTCCCCAATATGAGCCGACAGTACCCCGGTTTACTTTGATACAAAGCGACGCCTCGACGTGCTGCATGTTCGAACAAATTGCTCCAGCTTTCCAAGGCAGCGCCTGAGTAGGGTGAGATTATGTCTTGGATTAGCTGCTCACCAAAGCGACCCGCTGCAGCTGCAAACACCTCGTTGGCCCCACTGAAAAAGTGGTAAGCGGACCCTGGTGGGATATCAGCTTCAGCCGCGATCCTATGCATCGTAATTTCTGGAAGATCTTCATTTTCCAGTAGTCTTTCGGCAGCGAGGATCAACTTCAACCGTCGTTCCTCGCCTTTAGCGTAGCGTTTCATTCACACTTTTGACCTTTGGTATCTGACACGCCGATACCAACAACAGTACGCATGCGTCAAATTCTAGCAGCTCTACATTTTTGCCGTGGCATCCAGAATCGCTGGAACGACCTGAAGGAAAATCATGGAGTTCATGCGCTGGGTTTCCGTCTGAGGGTAGCCGCCATTCATCGCAATGACGGTTTCACTCTTTGGGTCCACGACCAAGACCTGGCCGTGTATTCCGACAAAAGCCGCGAATTTGTGGTTCCCAATTTCAAGAATCCGGATCTGGTCTTTGTACCACCCATTCGGCGCAAGCGCGGCTTCTTTTCCGTTGCTCCAGGCACCGCGAACCCGGTCGTTTCCTGTCCACAGGGCGTCCAGGAAAGCGGCGGGGATGACTTGATCTCCAGCGTGGTTTTTTCCTTTGGCGAGCATCATACGCCCTACACGCGCAAGGTCGCGAGTTCTCATGTTCAACCCTCCGGATGCAACCGTTGCCCCCGACGGGTCAGCCATCCAATATGCCTCGCCTTCGGCTCCCAGCTTTGACCACAACTTGACTTGCAAATACTCGGCCAACCCAACGCCAGTGGCCGCTTCGACAGCAAGACCCAGAACCTCTGTGTTGGGGTCTTGGTACTGATAGTGCGTGCCTGGTTCATATTTTCGCTGTGCGATGGTCACCAGGTAGTCTGCAATGCCGTTCAGTCCGCTATCGTTGGGTCCGTTCCATTCCTGAGATTCGGTGAATTTCGGATCCCACGAAAGAAAAGGCGGCGTGGGAATGTCGAGACCTGAGCTCATGTCAGCCACATCTTGCAGTGATACACCTTCAAAGGCTGTCCCTGTGAACCTTGGCAGATAGGATTCCACGGTCGCAGTCATGTCGAGTTCACCCTCGGCCGCAGCAATTCCAGCAAGAATGGCGGTGAAGGACTTCGTTACCGACATGTCCAAGTGTGTCGACGTTTCATCCATCCCGTTCCAAAAGTGCTGATGCAGTAGAGAGTCGCCCTTTAGGATCACCATGGAATGGTTCTTTAGCCTGTCCCTCAGCAGTGTCTCGATGTCCAGTGGGCCATCAGCATCATCGGCAGTCAGTTCCGAAAGGTCCAGACGATCGGCCTCGGTCCATTTTTCCGGCTCGACGTCATCTCCAGGTTCAACAACGTAGTGGCGTGTGAACTTGTATGCGTTAGGAAAAGTTACGGCTGCATTTTCACCGCTATCCCAGTTGCCCTGGGTCACGCCAAAACCTTCAACCTGATCTAGGAACGCCTGATCCGGGGGCAGTATTGAGTTTGCATATGCTGCCGACGACAAGAGAAGACTCGCTGCTACAATACAATTGATCTTGTTCATTTGCTTTCCTGAATACCGCTGGGATTACTTTAGCTGACCACGCTGTATGTCCGTTGATACCGGCACGCGGTTGTCTTTCAGTAGTATGTTTTGCGCCACGCGCTGAGTGCGGTGTTGAGCTTTCGGGTGCAGTTTCACCACTATGAGTACACCAAGATCTTCATTGCCGACAATAATCGATTTTCATGCCGATCATCAAACACACCAACTTACAGTGTGCGTGCGTCTCATCAGAATTAATGTTTACTACACAGTGAGGTAATCGTACTTTGCGCCTAACCTTACCATTGAGCCCTTGCCCACCACCCTCATGATTATCGACAAAAATCGAGAGTGAGTTTCAGGAGCAACGCTTGCGTTTCGCGATTTTCACGCCTCCTCCACAAGTATCACCGAGGGCACAAGTTGAGGCAGGAGTTATGAGAATGTTAATAAGAGCACTGTCGGCAGCACTATGCGCATCTATCGGCGCGCTGTCTTCCCCGTCGGTCGTATCTGGTGACACCACTGATGACCTCGAAAGTGTCGGCGACGTTCTTCAGTTGGCAATCCCCTTGGCCGCCCTCGGGGTGACTTACGCTAAGGACGACAAGGAAGGGCGGCAGCAACTCGCCAAAGGTGTCGGCACAACCTTTCTGACCATTCAGAGCCTTAAGTTCCTTGTTGAAAAGTGGCGTCCAAATTACTCGGCAGATAATTCCTTTCCGTCAGGACACACCGCAGCGGCATTCTCGGGGGCCGCCTTCCTGCAAACACGGTACGGATCCAGCTACGGCGTACCAGCCTACCTGCTCGCATCATTTGTTGGTTACACGCGCGTTCGCGCTGAGAAACACTTCTCCGACGACGTTCTGGCCGGTGCAAGCATCGCAATGCTAAGCAATTGGATGTACGCAACGCCGTTGGACAACGGTATCCGGGTTATCCCTACGGTGTCGGAGAATGCGGTTGGTTTGCAGGTCTCGATGCTGACCGGATCAAACAAACCGGCAGAGAAAAAGGCGTCAGAACCCTTCAAGCCCAGATTTAGGTTTTCGTTTTCCTTTGGCGTGAACAGCCTCGACAGAAATGAGGTACGATCCCCTGGTTCAACTGGTTCGCAGCTAAATCTTGAACGGTTCGATACCTTTTCAAACCCAACCACCAGCTCAGCAGCAAGTTTCGAGTATTTCATGTCTGACCGACATGAGTTCTACGCGGTCCTAAATCCGTTAGAGGTGCGAGACGAAGGATCGTTTTCGAACCCTGTTCGATTTGACGGCACGGTTTACCCGGCAAACACCACGACAGCGATGGACTACGTCATGAACGAAATTCGTGGCGGTTACTTGTACAACTTGATCCCTCAAGGTCGGTTCGATCTGAAAATTGGCGGCGGTCTGACTTTTCAGAATACCTATGTGCGACTTGTCTCTGGCACGCTCGATCAAGAAGTCGAGAGCAATGACTTTGCGCCATATGCAGGCATCCATGCCAGCTATGAACTAACGGATCGGTTGGAACTTCAATTGGGAGCGGACGGTACTTCGTTTGACTCTGTCGAGTTTCTGGATGCGGTCGCCCTGCTCAGCTACGAACTCACACCGCAATGGGATATTGGAGTTGGCATTCAAAGCTTCAGCCGAAAACTGGATGCGGCCGGACTGAAGAACAGATACGACGCCACCAATGTCTTCTTGAATGTCGGGTATTCGTTCTAAAGATTTGGATCGACACCAAAGGGGCTGCTCAGACTCAGCATCAGCTATTGTGCGGAAGAGTGATCCAGAAAACGCTGCTGCCCGGATTTTGCAAAGCCCGCTGTCAGAGTATGCAGCCGTTGTTTGACCCAACAGCGAATTGCCGCAACCCGCCCCAAAAACCGATGCGGCGACGGCCATCGAGTTCAGAGGTGGCTCTTAAGGCAAGCACTGACGTTCGAGAGACAACTTAGGCTCCGGCCCAGGCTCATACGGGCAAGTGCATAGTTGCCGTATCAAGGGTGCTTAGGCAGTATGAGAGCACCTGCCTCCCAGGAGTTTCTTACATTGCGAAGTTTCGCCACCGCGCTAGTTTTGATAGTTGTTTCCAGCACTGCTGCGCTCGCTGCGTCGCCAGAGACACAAGGTCTGATTGAGCGCGCGGCTTCGGAGTGCAAATCCTTAGAGAATGGCGAATTTGATCAAGGCGATGCGGTCACAGAGATAACCCTCCGGTCGCAGTTCGGGAACGTCGTTGCCGAGCTTGTCGACGAAAGCGAATATGCGTGTTCTTCTGCGGCATCCCTTTACTGCGGCACAGGCGGCTGCATGCTGAACCTCGTGGTCGATGGAGCTGTACAGGCTTGGCAAGTCACCGGATGGCAATTGATAGAATGGGGCCCGGACACCATTCTTTTGATTGGTCGAGACGGTGGATGGTGCGGCGGCGCGGGCGCAGAAGTCTGCTATGAGGCGCTGGTCTGGAGCAATGGGCAGGTCTTGACCGTCGGGCCAGAACCTGAGCTACGAGAGTAGGTTTCATTTTGCATTTTGCGGTGAATGCCTTGCGCGATTGAGTTGAGAGGAAAGACGTTTGGGTTGGCTGGGTGGACTGATTGGTGGACTTGTGATCGGTGGCTTTGCAGCCACCGCATTCGTCGTTCATCGGGTCCAGTCCCTGTCCGAGATTGATTTCGAGACGGTCCCACCTCCGGTTCCATTTGAAGTCATTGAAAAAGTGCGTGGTGCAGAGACGAACTATTATTCCAACCAGTCGCAAGCCAGACGGCTTGTCGAGCTGATGCAAGACGTCATGGCTTTCCTGCAGCCGCCACTGGTTTACCAAATGAACTTCTCTGTCGGACCGTTCCGTCTTAAGGGGCATACACTGGAGCAAACGATCCCTTGGGCGCATGATGAGGGATACTTGATTATCTCAGAGGCTCCCTTATCGGATTTCCACTGGCTCTACGTCTATCTTGCCGAGCAACCCGGATTATCAAGTTGGGGCGCCGCCGTTCATTTAGAGTTTCTGCGACAGAAGCACCCCCAACTGCGCAACATTGGCTGGACTGACATCGCAGCTAACCCGGCGTTGGTCGCAAAAATCTACTCCGGGTACCTCGGAGCCGGTGGGGACTGGGCCACCTGGGAAGCAGATTTGGTTCCCGGTAAAGTCGCGGTAGCCCGGCTTGGTGGTGGTCCAGGCAAATAAAGTGGGGCCAAGCGGTCTGCTCCCGAACCATCGGACTAGGATGAAGAGTGAAGCAGACACCGGATTTGCAAGGGACTCTTCTGGGCTGATTGCTGCCATGAAACCCGACCAAAGTTCGGTTAGCGGACCAGGCGGCATTGGCAGTTCACTGTCCCGGCCAGCGCAAACCTCCAAAAACACTTTCGAACCGGATGCGCCCACCGCCGGTTCGGTTCAGGCTGGGTTTGGACGGCAGATTTGGGTCGTCATTGAGGGCTCGGTTGATCACGTTGGACCGGGTGAACGGTGTTGTTGGGTTCGCCGACATTTCGCTGGCCGCCCAGCGCGTCACTCGGGGTGTCGCGACACTGGTGCCGTTCATTGCCACGCGCGACCCGCTGCTCGACCCTGCGCTCAGAACTCCGCTCAGAACCACGCTGTCGTCGCTTACAGCAGAAGCATCCGGGCCATTCAGGCGCAGACTGTTCAGTGTTGGGCCACCTGCGGAGTACTTTGCCATGTTTCGATCGGAGCGCACATAACCCGCAATCACCGAAGGTAAGTTTCCGCAAGCGATCCCGTTGATCATGCCCGCCCGACGAACCGGAGTGGCTTGCGCGCTCAAATCAATGTCTTGCAACGATCCGCCAGGCTCGGTGAAACGGTCATAGTGGCGATCCGACAAGTAGGATTGCCGCCCATAAACCGGAAAATTGGGCAAGGTCTCGTCTCGTTGCACCCAAACGTTAAGAGCCAAGGTCTCCACCGCGGAACCTTTGACAAACCGCAGGTTCCAAATACCTGACGGGGCCAACGGTCGCGCATCCTTTGGGTTGTCGGTTGGAGCAACCAATACCAGAAACCGCCCCCGGAAGGTTGGTGACCGAGGTGGCTGATAAGCCGCGACCGCGACGATCTTTGCGTTGCCGCTCGGATCCGCACCTTCCAGGAGCAAAATGCGAGCCATATTGCCCGCGCTGAGCGTCTGGGGCGTGGCCATTCCGGGAACCGAGATTTCCAGATCCACCGTGTCATCTTCAACCGACACCTGCCTCGGCAACCACGCGCTCAGCACGGAGGCACTTCGGTCTCCGGGCGGCAGCATCCAGTCCAGAGCTTCGTCTGGATCGGCCTCTGTCAAGTTGAGAACCGCGTGACACCGCGACAGGTGCCCATTGCCTGACGGCAAAAACATCATTTTGGGCGTATCCGAATCCGCAGCCATTGCGGTCAGCGCCGCGTCGATGGCGCGGTCGACATCACCTGTACCATCATGTGGCCCCATGAAATTGCCAAAGCTAAAGTTGATCGCGACCGGCAAATCGGCGGTCTCTGAATCGATCTCGTAATGCGCAAGCTGCTGGCCAATGAAATCCAACGCACGCTCAAGAGAGTTATCAAGCCCAAAGCCAATTGTGTTTGCCACCAGACTGGTGGGAAGTTGGACAGCGATAATGCGGTGTTTGCTTCCCTGCGCATCAGAAGGATCATAGCCAGACGCCAGGCCCATCACATGGGTCCCGTGGGAAACCCGCTGGGTGCAGGCATTAAATGCACGATCCTGCCAATTGATCAGGCCCAGATCGCGATAAACTGCGGCCTCGTCCAGCAATCCGTTCTTAAAATTTGTCGACAGAACACCTTCGATCTCTTGCCGCGTCCAAGCCCGCCCAACGGTGCTTTGTAATGGGGCGTTGGCGTCCGGTTCGCCATCCATGTCCAGAAAGAAGTCCACCCTGCTTTCAATGGGCATACCACCCGCATTGTTTCGCCGAAAAAGATCGTGGGCAATCGCAATGCCGTGGTCGATCACAGCGGTAACAACAGTGTCGTCTGAAACGGTCACGGTGGCGGTTGGGGGCTCAAATATACCTGATGCAGAGTTCAGGGTGCGAAAGTCCAGCGGCGCGCTGATGTTAATCGTGGCTATGCCAAGCGCTTCCTGTCCATCGGGTCTGTTGGCTGCCTCTAGATACGCCTTGCGGGCATAGATCGTGATAACATCCAGATCCCGCCTATCTCGGTACGCGCTGGTGTATTCCCCAGGAATTACAAGCGCATCATCCAAAGGCCCGAGCCTGTAATCCTTGGCCATGGCCACCAATTCTGCGATCGAGACACGTTGATCGTCACCGTCGCCGCGGCGGGCGACACTGACAAGGGCAAGCCACCATTGGTCGTCAAAGGTACGGGTTTCCGAAGACGGGCCGGTGCCATCCAATCCAAGATCCGCCTCAAAGAACCGTTGCATGGCGTTCAGCGCAAAAAACGCTTCGGGATTGCGCGGTTTTTGTGAGCCTAGAAGCTCTCTCCATTTCAAGGTCATGGCTCACTCTCCGCCACTGCCGCCACTGCCGGAGCCAGACCCGGAGCCAGCCCCGGAGCCGGAGCCGCCGCTCAAGTTCACGGCGAGGTCGATCCATTCATCGGCTGCACGCCGCCACAACCAGTTTAGCGGCGCCGATGTTATCGGCGTACTGCCCGACGCAGCAATCGTGGCCCCGCTCGACCAGCCGGTGGGCTTTTGCGAGGGATCCGTCCCATTTGCAGGGTCACCGGGATCAAAGTAATCGCGCCAGTCGAAATCCAGCCCACCGGGATAATTGACCCCATCGAATGTCCAGCTTTTGCTCGGCACCGCCAATGTGCACCGATCGACAAAGTATTTGCCCAGCGTCAGCCCCAAAACGGCCCCCGCTGCGCTGTCGACGGGAAAATGCACACCCGCGACGGTCCGGTTGATTGCGATCCGAGCGGCTTGACGCATCAGAATTTCGCCCCAGATGCCGTCCGAGTAAGGTTTCACGGAATTGGCCCGTAGCAGCAACCATAGAACCCGAGCCATCGTGAAGGCCTCAGTGGCGTGCCCGCTGGGCAAACTGCCATGCGAAGGCGTCCATATCATTGGTTGGATCTGTGGTGAAAACTCGATCGGACGTTTGCACGCCAACGCGTATTTCAGTCGCATCTCGACAAAATTGGCCAACCAATGAGCCGTTGCCAACAATTCGATCGTGAACGGGGTCCGCGACGGTTCAATATAGGCAATCGCGCGCAGAAACTCGGTCGGTGTGCCCAGCTGCGCCAGAATCTCTGCCATTCGGTCTTGACGAAGATCCGCGTAATTGGCCACCAACGTCAGCTGTTCGGCAAAGATATCCTGCGTCGGGCGCCGCATCGCGATCAGGTTCTGATAGGTTGCGTCAGGCACACCTGCTGTCGCACTGGTTTCAAGGTGAAAGACACGTCCCCAACCAGGGTCAGAAGAGGTGGCGTTGGGTTCGAACACAAACCCGATGCGGCTGCCCAATTCCAGCGCGTAGATGCTTGCGCGGACGGCCGGCGACAAACGCGCCAGGTATTCCGTGCTTTCCTGTGCACTTGGATCCACGTCACTGGCTGCCACAGGAATCCATGTGCCCGCGATGCCATCGTGATTGGTGATCAAAGAATGAGAGATCAATGGTGGATTGGCTGGCCCGGGTCCGCCAAATGCTCCGAACGCTCCAAATGCCCCGAACGCTCCACTGCCAGAGAAGGCGCCGAAAGCACCAAAGGCTCCGAACGCGCCTTCGGGCGCCGCATAAGAAGAGTTTGCCATAACAGGGTCCTCCATTGAATGTTTGGTTTCTAATTGTCTTTCAGTCGGGTACTCCGATGTCTTTCAATGTCTTGGCAAAGGCGCGCCCCACGGGAAAATCCGAGCTGGGCGAGCTTTGCTGCCATGCGCTCACAGTAAACTGCGGATCCAGTTTGCGGATTTTCGCAGCCGTATTGCGGGCGTTTTCATGGTTGCCTAATCGCCATTCCGTTACGGCAAGCATCCGTAGTGATGACATATGCAACCGGTTCAGCCGAAGCGAACTTTTTATCAGCTCCAGCGCGCGGGGATAATCCTCGGCAACCATGCTGGCGCTGCCTGCGAGGCACTGGAAAAAGAAGCGATGCGGATCGCGCGGCGTCAAGTGCAATGAGCGTTCTGTATCGCGAACCGCTTGGGCGCCTTCTCCCCTAAACGCATGCAGCGTCCCCCGCAATGCACGCCCGGTTGCCTCGTTCGGGGTATATTCCAATGCGCTGTCATATAGGGCTTCGGCCTCTTCCAAATTATGCAGCAGATTTGTTTGGACGAAACCCTCGGCGATCAATGCATCGCTGTTAGTCGGATCAAGGTCCAGCGCAAGATGGGTGTGATTTTGTGCCTGCCGCGCCTCGCCGGCGCGATCCGAAGACCACCCCTGAACGACCTTCAATACATGCCAGCGCGATTTCCAAGCTAATGGCACCGGATTATGCGGAATCCGGGCGATCAGCGCATCCAACAACTCGCCGGCTCGCGTGAAATCCACTGGTGACAGACGATGCATCAAAGCCACCGACGCCATCAGAATTTCGTAGCTATCCAAAGTTGGCACCGGATAGCTCATCGCACGCCGGATTTCGAGGTCAAGAATGGCCATATGAATGGCATTCGCGACGTCTGAAAATATCGCGTTTTTCTGGAGTACTTCCGCAGCTTCGACCGTGACCCGGTCCGACCAGACAACACGTCCGGTTTGGACCTGAGACAGGCTCAAATCGATCACGTGGCGTGTTGGGCCGACAGAACCGGATCCGGTCAATAGAAAATCCGCCCCCAAGGAATCGGAAACTTCCTTAACCGTGTTGGTTTCAAACGTGATGGCCATGGTTGATAAGCGCGAAATCACGTTCATCCGGTGTGACCGCGAAAGGGCCGTTATCAAGTCATCGGCGAGCATGTCGCCCCATACCGATGCTTGATCGGTGTTTCGCATCGACAATGGCAAAACGGCGATCGTGGGCAGCAAATCTTCAGGAGACATCAATGGCGCCACACGCCCGAACTCTTGCGGTGGGATCACCCGAAAGGCGTGAACCGGCTCTGCCATGTTCTTGAGATAGACAGGTCCAATATCTTCGAAATCGGCCACGACACTGTTGGCCAATGCGTCCCTTACGCTGGCAGAAGCCAAGACCTCCCCCGGTTGCGTGGCATTGGCCAGACGCGCGGCTATATTGACATCTCGGCCATAAATGTCCGCGTCCGGGCTTAACAATACCTCGCCGGCATGGATCCCGACGCGAAGGACAATGGCCTGTTTTTCCGGGTCACGCTGGTTCAACGTCTCAAGGTCTTGCCGCATCTTCAAAACCGCGCGAACAGCTTCTAACGGGTCATCAAACTCAAGCATGACACCATCACCCAAGCGTTTGACGACGCGTCCTGCTTCCTGCGCCTCAAGGTCGGCCTCAACGCGGTCCACAAAGCCAAGCCAGCGGCTTACAGTGCCCTCTTCGTCACTGTCGATAAGGCGCACGGAATCCACCACATCCGCGAATACAATTGTTTCAGACGCTCTACCGAGAATCCAACCGTGCAAATCCTTGGTGGGAAATATCTCCTGCGTGCCTGCCATACGCGGCACCTCATATGGATTCGAAAAAACTGAAGTTAGTATATACGAATATGAAAATTCCGCACCGTTGAACTGAAAACGCAAACCTATGGCGGCACAGCCCGATGCACTCTCAACTTGGGAAATCCGCCAAATGTCTCAGTTTAATCAACGCGAACCCCAATCAGCGCCAACCATTCTGAGCACCAAATCTCGAGGGTGCAGCGAACGCACGCCATCCGCCCAGAGACGAACAAGCCCGGTACATCGGACGCGTCACCAGCATTGATGGCAGAGATTGAACATGCCGTCTCTGCGGCTCTGCTGATGGCGGGCAATCCTACCGCAGTATCTGAGAGACCCGTCCTTGACTCGATCTAGGTGCTTTAGCTTAGTCGTGAAAGCCGCATATGTGCCCGCCCGGTGTTACACAATGTGTTTCAGGAGTGACGTTGGTGGCACAACTTCAACTGACACTAGGTTATGAACAGCCCAAAGCAGGCATTAGATTGCGACTGTTCCTCCACTGAAGTGTTACGTGGCTGTAATTGCAAGTATAGAGAATTCACGCAGAAACAGGCGACACAGCTCATATACGACGCGTGCAGCACTGTTTCGTCCTTCTCCGCAGTTTGCATGACGGACTGTTGTTCCGGGATTGCCGAACAGCTCGGAGGGATCTCAGCTCCTGACAAAAAGTGTCCCAAGGAATGACGTCTCGGGACATCGCTAAAGGTGGGCTGCCAACTCATGTTTCCTGAACTTTGAAATTGCGCGTTGGAGTTAGGGAATCGGCTTACTTGGCCTGCTGGGCTGCAAGCACCCGATCTGTCCCTCTTTGCACATCGCACAGTTGGGGACAGTGAGGGAGGTAAACTTGAAAAACTTAGCAATCCTTTTATCGACAGCAACCTTGACCGGTGGAGCGGCAGTTGCAGGCGGCGTTGAAAGCTTTCCAACAGATACACGTATCTTGTTCGAAAACGGGAAATTCGTCGAACTCGGGTTGGGCTATGCCGATAGCAAGAATTCAGGCACAGAATTTGGCGCGCCAACCGGTGACGTTACACCGTCGCAGACAGGCGGGTATCTCGCCTACAAACAGGATATCGTCGACCGTTCGGGTGTCCGTGTTCGCAAGACCCACAAAGGCCTCGAGCTTGAGGGCGATACACGCAGCATGAACCGGTTTAACAACCGGATCGGGCGTTGATCCCTGGGCAACCCTCCCTGTTTTCAAAGACTTATTCGTCGCGATTACGCCACGCGTATGTTGAACAAGGGACTGCGTTTGGAAGAAGTCTCGCATCTCTTGGATCATTCGACAGTCGTACAAACCCAAAAGTACGCCAAGTTTTCCAAGAGTGAGATGGCCGACAAAGCCCGAGCACTGCTCAATGAAAACACGGGCCTCTAGCCAGGTCTCGGCACGAAGCCGCCACAGAATGGATCAACTGTACCCCGTCAAGCATTGGGTGTAGTGACTAGGACTCTGAATCTTAGGGAAAAGTGGTGCCCCCACACGGTGTAGCGCGAACATCATTTGCCCCCTATCCTACTGAAATAAAAATGCTTTCTCAACAGGCAAACTATGATGTGACACCGTTTGTGCTACCTACCCAAAGCCAACCGTTCCAGCGGTTTCAACCTGTTACTGTCTCACATGGCAGGTAGAAACAATTCCTAGAGGGCTTAATAATGATCCTTTGCACCCCGGTCGGAAATCACGCATCCTCCGGCTCTTTTTCAGTGAGGAGCGTGCACGGGCAGATGCGATGCCCCACTTGAAACTTGTTGCCAGAAACAAGTACGGTCGACGGCACCTACGTTGATCAAGCTCTTAGTACTTGGAAAGTCGCGATGCGGCGGTCCCGGTATTTTTTTCATTACCCACCTACTTCTTCCAATCATGCCTCGGTTTTTTGCAATCCTCGATTGCGTACTGAACCGCAAGCATGCAATCTTTACTAAATTATGGTTGATTCACATAACGAGCACTTGATTTGACGCTGATTGACAAACCGACACATCTCCATGACGACGTCTACAACAAAATTCGAGGAGACAACTGCGGCCTTGAGCTCAAGAATGAATTCTTATCTCGTTGCTCCAGTTGTGACTGCGAACTACGAGAAGATGAGGTTAATCCCTCAGATGTTTCCGTGGAACGCGCGTACGAAGAGTTTGTTAAGGATCACCAATCCTCCGGTACTGCCATAAGTCTGTCTAGCGAAGAAATTCTCGGTAGAGTGACAAACTTATTTGGCGCGGCACGGTACATTGCAAAAAGCCTTCATCAGGACGTTGACGATGTACAACAGATGTTCTTGTGGCTAAACGATCTTTGCAGACCAGCCCCCACACCGAGCCAACGAAAAGTCGCGGAAGACTGGTTCGAAGATCTTAAGTCGGCCACCGACCCCAACACTGGTTCTGCTTTCACAATCAGTCCCCCAGTTTGCTGGGTCTTCCGGTCGGAAAGTGAGGCCGGTAACGCAAATGAAGACATGGAGACAGACCTTAACTGCCTACCTTGCCGCCTCGGATTACCTGATTTGCTCGACCCTGGCGAAACTTATAGAACCGGCTTCGACTACCTTTGCCTAACCATATCTGCAGAAAGCGCGCAGAACACCAGAGCGTCAAACTTTTGCCACGGTGGATACACAACAGTAAGAGACATTTGGGAACCTGGAGGCAGGACGGTACCTATTCCATACGGCCCCCAATCATGCCGAGATCGAGGTGGACTCCTAGAGGTAATTTGCGATGCTGTTCCATACAGTGAAGTTGTAGGACAGATTCGCGTAGCAAGGACATAGATAAGTGCTTGAAGAACTTCGAAATGCCCTGCGCGACTTTGCAGATGGGCACGTCACAAAAGGCGGCTTCACCGACTTGGAGCTTTGGCTTGCACGAGTCAAAGACGAGGAAAACTTCGATTCTGATCATTTTGACCAAATTCTGGCAACAGTAGTTCAAGACAGCAATGCAGATCATGAAGATGTGGCGATGGGCATCGCTCTAACTGCTAAACGAACTGGGTGTTATGGTACGGCACTCAGGGATGCCCTTGAGCGCAGGCTGTTCGATATGCCCGCCCCCGTTACGCTCTCAGCCAGATCTCAGTATGAACTCTCAAATCTCCTCATCAAGTGCGGTGGGGAGTTTGCGCCGCAACAACTTCATGAACTCACTGTACTCAAATCCGAGTCTCCAGCTCTGTGGTTAGATTTAGCGTTGGAGGCATATGCTCATGATCAACAGGGGTTGCTGGATACCATTAGTTCAATGATTTCCGGTAAATCTCCGTCTATCAAGTGGACGTTTCTGAAACCCAGGTATCTAAAGTTAATATCTGCGATTCCGAATAATAAATTCAACAACTTTGCACTGAACCTAGCAAAAAAGCTACCACCTAGAGAAGGCGCTCATTTTCTTACCTGGATAAATGAGAAACGTGGAACACAGCTGTCTCTGAAAAAGAGCCGACCACTAAAGCGAGCAAGCCGGAGAAGAATTTTGGACGATACTGCACTCGACTTTATTTCAGGCACTCCACTGTTGGCTGAGGCTGCAGCTTGATGTCCCAAAATAGAAGACTTCCCTATCATGATATTGCCTCCAAGCTGATAGCAAGTACTCTTAGGTCGTTTGGGGAGTTTGTAGTTAAAAACGGCGACACATATGAATTTGCACCACCAAACCTTATATCCAACGCACAAATCAATCGCCATTTCTGCTGGATTCCCGTCATAACTCGTGAAAACCAAGTTCGCCATCTCCGAGAAGGGAGTGCCGATGAAGCTCTTCATCCACTTGAAACGAGAACACTCCGGCACAGCTCGAAATTAGAAAGCGGCATCGCTGAAGCGTTCAGTCGTGGCGAAAGCGTTGGCGATCCATCAAGCGAGCTCGTCCAACAAAACCCCACAAGAATATCGAGACTGATAAAGAATGCGATTGAAACTACCTTTGAAGAATCGCGCAATCCCCACGATGCCATTATCTTACCGTCCCCTTATCAGATTGTCGCCGACTTCTTAACTATTCCTGATCATCCGGGCAGTAGAGCCTATTCTCTTCTGACGATGAGATCAATTTTGTTCCAAAAATTTGGAGCCGTACCGTCAACCATCCTTGAGCACAGCTATGATGAATTCACAGTTCAAGAGTTGGAAACCTCATACAATAGCCTAATGACCTCGATGCGTGAGCGCTATCGAAGTAAAGGGCAAGATAAAGTTGACGACATAAAAGCACGCCCACAAATGAGGCGGCAAGATAGAGTCTCGGGAATTTTACGACACTATCTCGCGATGACAGGCGTGCTGTTTCTAAGATTCAAGGCCTTGGAAAAATACGGCCAAAATCCAGCCGAAGTTATCTCCGCACTCAGTGAGAAATGTGATCTACACGATCTTGGAATTCCCTTTGAGTTTACTAAACCGAGGAACTTAAAATCTCCGACCGAATTCGCTGAAATCGTAAACAGCCTCTGGGGTATTCCTGTTCCTATTCGAGGAGCGGATACGATTTTCCGAGGAGGGTTGAACTTTTCGTCTCGTGGCGGTTTGGTTTGCGCTCTTCATGGAGGCCCAGGATCTGGCAAAACTGCTTTAGCTTTAGGCGTTGGCGCGGCCCTGTCAGGGTTCGGAATTCGAACATTGTTCCTTACTGCAGAAGAAGACCCAGCGGATCTGAAAAGCAGAGTCGCTGGTTTGCTACCTTCTGCCGTTAGAAGTCTGCCGTTCATTCCAAACGACCCAGATAGCTGGCTCAAAATCCAACGATTTGAGCTTGTGAGAGAAGCTGAAGAAGTGCGCCTTAGCACGTTGAGTGAAGAATTCGAGAAACTGTCCGAAGCATTAGAACAAAGACAGACCAATGGGCCAAGTGATGCAATTCCCTTACCTTGTAGAACCATAGTCGTTCTTGACGGCTTGCACGAAATCGCGACACAAGCATTACTTGACTTGGAGAACAACGACGCCAAGAAGATCACAGGTGAGTTCCACCGGTTCATTGAAACATGCAGACGTCTTCGAGCGCTCGTAATTCTTACTACGGGAACCGATTGGAACGCAGATACATCGCTTGATTACCTGGTGGACGTGGCAATGAGGTTGTCCCATGAGACTGAGTCCAATGATGGATCAAAACCTCATCGATATCTGACCTTGTCAAAAGCCCGCCATCAACTTTGCTCACCTGGCACTCACGGGCTACAGATCGCCGGAGACAAAGGAGTCCGATTCACCCCTCAAATCAACTATCAATTAGATAGACTCTCCATTTGGAACGCCCGCCTTCCATACATGCCAGTCTACAAGCGCGTGATGCAAATTGCTTGCCGCCAGGAAGACTTGAAATACATACCAGATGGCCCCGCTTCTGCACCTTCCAGGAACTTATCATTTTTCTCTAACGACGTCGCTAGCGTTAACCTGTATCGGGGCTCCAATATATTTCTCAATGGCGAAGGATCTGGCGGCAAGGCCGGTTTGGCATTGAAAATTGCTACTGCCCCTTCCTTTCATACAGATGATGGCAATACTCCGATTGAAAAGCCTGAGAAGGTTTTGGTAGTTTCATTTCTGTATCCAGAGGAATACTACGCTAACATTATGGTTAGACTGCGGGGATTGAGAATACGAGAATACCCGAATCTGTCACCTAATTTTGAACCTCGACTGGAAGTTCTGCATTTGTACCCTGGGCACTTGAAACCGGATGCACTGTACAGCAAAATTGAGTGGGCTCTTCGCGCCTCGCAACTGTCTGGCGACCCGTTTACGACGATTGTAATCGATGGAATTCACAACGTTTTTCTACAGTTCCCCGAGATAGAAAAGCAAAATTTGTTTTGGCCTCAGCTTTTTAGTTTACTCAGGACTCGTAACCTAACGTCCATCTTAACCCACACCATTTTGTCTGTAAGGATGAATGCTGCCAATCATGATAGCCGTTACGGATCAAGAACTGATGCCTATCGCAACGTTGATGACAGTCGGTCTGACCCACTGAAGCATGCTCTCGTGCTAAAAACAGACTTCAGATTTGAAATCGACCCGCATGAACTGAGGGGGCCATCTCCTGAAGTATCTGCACCGCACACTTTTCAAGTGGAGACGCATTCCGCCATTGGCCAACCCATTCCAGACGCAAGGAATAATCCCCTTTACTGGAGCAGAGAGAAACTCGTATTTTTTACAGAAACCCAACAAGCGATGAATTTTTGACAATGCTCATTTTGAAAGTGTCGAAAACAGACTACTTCCGAGAACTTCAGCCAGTTTGACTGGGACAGCGTTCCCGAGTTGCTTCACAGCTCTACTCCATACGTCGTGGAAAACGAAGTCATCCGGGAATGTTTGAACACGAGCGCACTCTCTTATTGTCAAATAACGAACTGCTCCGCTATCCTTGACCATCATGTTTTCACCCCCAGGAACGCCGTTAACACCTGCTTTCAGAGTCTTTGCAGGTTGATCTAAACAGCTACCGGTATGCCCCTTGTAGATTCGTGCTCCGGGTTTATAGACGTGCCCGGTTAAGTCTTGGAGAACTTCGTCTGTTTCCGGGTCACCCAAACCTTGGATAGCATCACGCAAAGTAACCCATGGGGCCAACGTAGATTGCTCTTCATCAAACAGGTCAGAAACGCAAATTTCGCTTTCTTTTGCGTTATTTTTAATACCATGTCGTTCAAAATACAGGCCAGAATCCTGTTCCCTAAGGAGAGAATCCTTCGAGTGTGTCGGAAGAGGAAAATGCCAATTGCAACCTTGATCACGGCGAACTCCGACAATAAAGACACGCAGCCTTGATTGCGGCACTCCATAATCGGCGGCGTTGATTGCCTGCGCGATTACTGCATACTCGCAGCTAGACGCGTTTGTCGACAAATGATGTTGTTCAAGCCGTTTGAAATGCTCCTGCCAGCTTTCGTCTAGAACCGGTTCTAAACTTGGGTAGGTAAGAGAAAGTTTCAAATACTCAAAATAATTTCTGAATTTAGCTCTCGTCAAACCCGGAACATTCTCAAAAAGGAATGCTCTTGGTCGTGCCTCTCTTACTGCTCTCACGACTTGGGGGAACATATTCCTCTTGTCTAAAGCAGCACGGTGGCTCCCTCCGAATGAAAAAGGCTGACATGGCGGACCTCCAGATAGCAAATCAATCCGACCTCGTGCTGAGAGGAAATCATACTCTGCAACATCCATTTTTGTTGCGGTCGAGCTACGTTCCCCGAGTTGGCCATTCGTGATGTTTTGGTTCAAAGTGGATATGCAAGCTGCATCGAAGTCAACAATATCGATGTGCTCAAACCCAGCGGCATCCAGACCAAGAGCCATCCCACCGACACCAGAAAACACTTCCAAGCAATTCATTCTAACGGCTTGCTTTCCCAATTGCTTCCCAAGCTTTGCGTCGTATTGGCAGCCCAAACTTCTTGATGATGTTGGCCACACGAAGCACAAACTATCGTCAGATTCATCGCTGGTAAACTATTGGAACAATCTACTCAAGACTTCCACACCAAGATCTTCTGCTCCTCATGGATCAGAACTTGGTGGCACTTACGACCCCTTCCGTTCCTGATTGATATGAGTGATTGGTAGCTGCCTAGAGCGTTGGCCATGCGCTCTAGGACTTCGCGTGAACGAGGCTCATTCAACTCTATGTTGACATCCTTTTAGTGTGCCTTCTCCACTTTAGACGTAATATTATCTAGGTTGCCAGTTCAATTGACTTACTGTGCTCTGAGAACCCTGTAGACGGATCGCTCCGAAACCCCAAGTACCTTCGCAACGTCCTTCTTAGGTTGCCCTTGGGCCACCATCTCTTTGATCTCTTGTGCCTTAAGCTGAGCGGTGGGTTTTCGGCCCTTGTACCGCCCCTCTGCCTTAGCCTTAGAAATCCCTTCTCGTTGCCGTTCCAGCATCAGCTCCCGTTCAAACTGAGCCACAGATCCCAGAACGTTTAGCATCAGCTTTCCTGTGGCATTGGATGTATCCAAGCCTAGATCCAACACCCTGAGATCAACACCTTTGGCTTCCAATGTCTCAAGGATCTCCCCAAGATGTCTTACGGATCTTGCTAAACGATCCAACTTGGTCACCACTAGGCAATCCCCATCACGGACGTACTCAAGGGCTTCTTGTAACGCCCCTCTGAAGGCCACTGAGCTGATTTGCTCCTCATACAGCCTGTCGCAACCAACGGCTCTCAGTGACTCCCTCTGAGCCTCTAGGCCAGCAATCTGTTCCGTGGTCGATACGCGTGCATATCCAATGTTCATGGTGGCGGTCTCCTTGTCTGCCAATAGGTTCTAAGGAGTGGAGGCAATCAGTCTGCCAAAAGTGAAAACCCACTCCACTGTCAGCACAACGCGCCACCATCGAGGGCTGACACATGGGCAAGGTCTATTGGCAGAGACCCAAGCCATACAAACAAGGCTCTTTGAGTTGCTCCCAGGTAAATTTCTTTGGAGTTTGGAAGGGGCCGGGGGTCCAGAAAACCGACTTCAAAAACAGGGGGTTATTATTGTTGTTATTATTGCCCATTTGTCTTGCCGTCTCTTTCAACGATCAAGGGTCGACAGAGAGGCCAGACAGTTGGATGGATCAGGGCACGGCAATCCCTTAGCGTTCATAGTTATGCATATGGATTGGACTTAAGGAGTTATCCCAACGAAATGACCTATGGTTCATTGAGATTACGTATTTGTATCAGTGATAAGTGAATCAGATCTAGTCAGGTACTCATTGATGCCGAATGGGTAAATCTAAGAGCCCACTTCAAGCTGTCTTTGGCTACTGTTCTACCAACACCACATCAACGACCATCATATGATCTTCGAGTGGTTGGTTAGAGGGGCGGCATATGTTTCTCTCTGAGGGTTGTCCAAGAAGCAGCTTAGACGCGGGTACGTCTGCACACCCTGATCTTCTTCTCCGATGCTCAAGGCGACCGTTTTGCTTGCTGTCTGACATGCTCTGAGAGGCCGAGAGCCACTCACTGAGGGGCCTTTGGGTAAGTTTGCACCCTAGGGGCTCATGAACCCCCACAATGGAGCCTCCTGAAGGGGCAACATGCTGTTTTCAAAAAGTATCTCATACAGCTTCGGCATCCACATAACCATGAGCGCTTTGAGATTTCTTGCGCAAGAGCTGATTGGATTTCTGTCGCTTAGACCAGTCTAAAAGAAAACGTTCCGATCCAACGCAACCTCTTCGCAAATCCCCAATCCTTAGCGTTCATAGTTATGCATTGGCATTGGCCTTTAAGCACTGATCCGATTGCATGGACCTTTGGTTTCGTTGAGATCACGTTACTGAAGCTAGTTCATCAAAGAAGACCTAGTTATTCATCAGACATACAAGTTCTAGTCTGAAGTATCCAAAGTGAACTTGGGCCTGACACCAAGTCTCTCGTAGAAGGCGTCTCCAAACACCCGTTCTGCCAGCTCTGCATCCTGTTTGCGGACAATGAGGCAGTCGTGAACTGGCAAGGCTGGGGTTTGATGTTCCCGAAACAAGGTCAGCAAAGTGTCTCGCATGATGTCTGCGTCGATGGCTTGGAGCTTCAACGAGTTCCAGCCCTCTTCTTCGATCCCTTCCAAGATCGGGAATGCTTCAGAAAGGATCTCATAATCACCCTTCATGCTTTTGGACAATTTGATATTGCCGTTCTGATTGGGTGCGCCCCCTAACCCGACAATGATGTTGAAGATCTCCTTTGCTCGACTGCGATCCAGCCCATCTATCTGAAAAGGATCACCACTTAGGTCGAGTTTTTCTTCCATGAGGGCATGCAGTATTGTGAGCTGACAGGCCGTTATGTCGATCTCAACAACTGGTGAACCCTCGATTTGCATCTGCAATCGTTTTTCTGAAGGCCAGTAGAGGTAGCTTCCGCTTGGAGCATAGAAACGCCCTCCGAGGTTCCAGTCAAAACCCTTGGTATCCCCGTTGTTGTAGGAACGATAAAGATATGGCGCAGGCCCGATGTTAAACGAACACTGTGCCAGGAAGTCGTTTATTTCGGTTACTTCTGCTTGAAGCCGTTCGACCTTGGCATTCTTTGGGAGAGGCATTTGCTGCCCCTTAAGCTTCCCCTTCTTGTCAGCCTTCAAGACAATCGGGACTGAAAGGTCCAAATCCCTCCGAAAGTGCTTCCCCGCCCCTTGAGGTGTTATGCCCTGGTCTTCTAGCTTAGCCAGAAGCTTTGCTGTGGCCCGTAACCGTGTAACCCAGTTAGAGGATTTTGAGTTCGGATGGATGACCTCCCCGTTCTCCCAAGGTTGAGATCCTCTGAAACCGTTGACCACCTCCATGTACTCAAGGTTTTTCCAGCACCGCTTCAAGGCTTCGTAGGCGCGGCTTTCTGCGAGATTTGCCTTGAAGGCCCCCCTGTCGCTTCCACGATAGCAATATCCCTCAGCTTCCTCGTTCAGTGCAGCTACCAAAAGATCGCCAAGCAAAGCGGCCACAGTTGAGCTCATTCTTTCGGCTGATTTTTCATCAGGACTTCGGATCCTTTCGCCATTGTCGAATTGCCACTGGATGAACTCGGCCATCAGTGTATCAACAATCTCGTTGGCCTCTGGGGAAACCGGGAATTGCAAAAATTCAGCTGGATCAGCCGCTCTCAATACTTCGGGATCGCCGTCGTACATTCTTTGTTACTCAGCTCTCATTTTGAATTTTATGTTTAACTTCAGGATGTTACTCTTCACCCTGAATCAAGCGCATAGTTTCAGGCAGAACGATCTTCTCTAGATGCTGTGCGAGTACTCCAAGACTAAAACCTCTGCCGTATCCTTCGCCGATCCCCTTGTTGGTCCATCCGCAGATGGCATTGCGAATGTCTTGAGGCGTTTGCACCTCTCTCAGGCGATCTTGGGCACTGTGCCGGAACGAGTGGTTGGTTTTCATGTCGCTCTGAGTGATCGGCTGAGATCGCAACCACTTTTTGAGAGCATTGGAAGCACTAGTTCCCTTGTGCAAAACCGGATCCTTGGTTGCATCAATATATCTTGGAAAAACAAAACCATTCTTGGCATACGGCATCGCACGACGCAGTGCCCACAAAGACGCACCGACCAAAGGAACATCTCGAACTGAGGAATTCGACTTCAATCTACGCGCACTGTTCGGGCGAATTGATACATAGGGTATTGGATCATCAAGATAGACATCCGCCGTCATGAGCCCGGTTGCTTCGCCAAGACGCATACCTGTGTCTGAAAGCAGAGCGACGACCCACCGAATGTCGTCATCTTCTGCAATGCAAGCCGCCTGAATCAAGGCAATTTCTGACCTTTCGAAGGGCAATCTGGCTTTTGTGTCTTCTCCAAGCTTGGGAATACTAAGGCTCTCAAATATCCGTTTATCCGTAAGCTCGCGTTCTCTGCTAGTGAAGCTAAACACCGGTCGAATAGAGTTGATTCGCCTCTGAACGGTCGTCGTCTTGTTGCCCTTTTCCAGAAGAGCTTTGACGAAGGAATTGGCATCATCTCGAGAATATTTTTCGATTGGGAGATCACCAAATTGAGTGATGAACTCATTGACGACTCGAACGCGGTCTTTACCAGCTCTGTCTTTCGGGTCTTCTCCTTTAAGTTCCTGAAATTCCTTCAGGGCTACTGACAGAAAAACAGGCTCTTTTCCTCCATAGAACAGATCGCCAGCCATTCGATGCACCGGAGGTAAGTCTTTGTGCCAGTTCTTGTACTGATTGTGCGACCCAGTGATACCAACTTGATGGTGAAGCTCATTGACGAACTCACCCGGTTCAAGATCCGCAGCCTCATATTCAGCATATTGCCCCGGCTTCAATCCGTAAGAACTCAACATCTCCTTAGCTGCGCTCACAACTTCCGGCCCCGCAGCAACGTTGCCATCGCGGATACTCTTCCACATAGCTTCTTGTTCAAGAGCTTTTTGATGTGCCTTCTTAGCTGCCTCAAGCTGATCTTTGGTGCCCAACGAAAAGATGAGGTAGCCGTTCTTCTTGCCTGGGTAGTGCTTCCTAACGTCATCAGGAATTCGTCTTCGAAAGTACCAGACAGCGCTTCCAGACTTCTGGAAAATATACTTTGCCACTATGGAGAAAGCTCCGGATTCAAGAACAACAACAGACATGTGTGTTACCTTCTGTGTCACCTTGAAGGCAACCAGATTACTCGTAACGGTCTGTTTCCTATGAAGAAATCAGGAGAAGTCTGGTGCCCCCACACGGACTCGAACCGCGGACCTACTGATTACAAATCAGTTGCTCTACCAGCTGAGCTATAGGGGCACTCTTGCTGATGCGGGGCGATTAGCACCATTCCGGCAGGGACTGCAAGGGTCAAAAATCAATCTCAGTATTCATTTTGACTACGATGGATGCAGTGACTTGTCAGGGTCCCCTCTTCAAGGCTCGCCTTGTTTGTTCTTTGGCGCAACATATTGGCAAACCAGATCATAGGAGTACGTCCAATCACATGAAAAGCGCGCAGTGAATGCGCGCAAGTCTGTCATTAAGGCGCTTTTGAGTTAGTGTGACTGCCGGTCGGGCTCATGGAGCTCCGCACAGCCGTAGTGACATTAGATCAAATGCGCAGGAACGGTTGCAGCAACCTTGGGATCAAGGCGTTGAACTTCAACGAGCCCTCGGTTGCGGCAAGACAGATGCAGGCCGGGCCCATCTCGGCGATTGGAGTGTGCTCGACACTATCATCCGCGACCTCGACGTCACCGACACCAAACCGGCCGCCTTCGTCCGCAAAGGCCCCTTGCAGGACCAGAGTCAGTTCCAAACCGTGGTGCCCATGATCGGGCACGGCCTGACCACCGGGGATGTACAACAATCGCACGCTGCCCGCCTTGTCGGAGTGCAAGACGGATTGGCGCACGCCAGCTCCCATCTTCTGCCACTTTGGCGGCTGACCTGACAACGCCTCCATCACCGGGGCAGGAAACACACCTGATGCACGGCGCGGCGCACTTATGCTGCAGGGCGCGTCCAGCGCCTCGAGCACATTGGCGCGCATGCTTCCCGAGACACCAACCGAGCGGGTCTCTTCCAGAACTGCGCCACCTGCGCATTCATGTGCGGCCAATCTGGATCGGCATTCATCGCACATCGACACATGGGCTGCGATCACCATGTCCATCGAATAGTGCAACGAGCCGGCCGCGTAGGCCTGCAACAGATGATCTGGGATATGATGAGCAATGCTCGTCATGACCTGTTCAATCCTTTCAATTCGTGGCGCAACCGTGTCAGCCCCAGGCGTATACGTGATTTGATGGTGCCCAAAGGCAAGCCCGTCTTTTCCTGTATGTCCTTGTGGCTGAGTTCGCCCAGGTATGCGTGTTCGATCATCTGCCGCTGATCTGGCGACAGAGTCTGCAACGCATCCCTCAGTTTACCCAATTCCTGCTCCAGCCCGACGATCTGAGAGGCGTCTTCTTCCGTCTCCTCAGGTTGTTTGAGCTCTTCTGGTACGGGGCGTCGTTCCTTTCGGATCACATCAATTTGCCGATTTTTTGCGATTTGATAGATCCAGCTGGAAACGGCGGCCCGGTGCGGATCGAAAAGATGCGCCTTTCGCCACACCGACAGCATCGCGTCCTGCACCACATCTTCGGCCTGAGCATCGGACATGCCCGATTTCATCAGGTATCCCTTAAGCCGGGGCGCAAAGTGATCGAAGAGCTGAAGATAGGCATCTTTGTCACGCTCATCCCTGACCGCGATCATCCATTGCGTCTGAAGCGAGTACTCTTTCGTTGGCTCTGAGGTCACGTGTCGAGCAGCCCTGTTTGTCCGCAGAACACGCTCTAGCGGCGTGTGTTCCGCCTGTTCCTCGTCCGATGCATAATCCAGTTCGAAAGTCATCATACACGGGTTACGCGCGAAGAGAACAATTGGATCAAATATTTATGATCCAATCGCAATAGCTGGGCGTACTCAGTTCAAACCACCAAACAGGATCACTCATGTCATTCGATTTATCACCGCAGCCAAGCAAAAAGATCGCAGTCATAGGCGGTGGGATATCCGGGATGGCGACCGCCTACCTGTTGTCGCGGTCCCATCGTGTCACCCTGTTCGAGGCAGAGGCACGGTTTGGAGGGCATGCGCGAACTGTGACCGCCGGCATTCGTGGGGATCAGCCGGTCGACACCGGCTTTATCGTTTTCAACTATGCCAACTACCCCCATCTGACGCGCCTGTTTCAGGATCTAGACGTTCCGGTTCAAAAAAGTGACATGAGCTTTGGCATCAGCGTCGACAACGGCCGCGTCGAATATGCGCTGCGCAGCCTCGACGCCCTTCTTGGCCAGCGCAGCAACATGTTCAAGCCGTCTTTCTATCGCATGATCAACGATATCTTCCGTTTCAACGCGCAAGCCGAAGAAATGGCCAAGAACGACGACATCACTATTGGCGAGTTGGTGGATTCGCTGAATTTGGGTCGCTGGTTTCAGGACTATTATCTGATGCCGTTCTGCGGTGCGATCTGGTCTTCTCCGGCGCAAGAGATCCGCAATTTCCCCGCAGAATCCCTGGTGCGGTTCTTTCGCAATCACGCCTTGATGAACTTCCGCGGTCAGCATCAATGGTGGACAGTCAAAGGTGGCAGCCGCGAGTATGTCTCTCGCCTGATCCATCAGTTGAGCCTCAATGGCGTTACCTTGCGCTCGAACACGCCGGTGCAAGCCGTTCAACGCGACAGCGTAAACGCCCACATCAAGGTCGCGGGGCAAGAGCCGGAGCGGTTCGATCAGGTGGTTTTTGCCTGCCACCCGGATCAGGCGCTCAGGATGCTGGCGCGCCCTACGACGGACGAACAGTCCGCCTTGTCGGATATCGGGTTTCAGGACAACACGATGGTCCTGCACCGCGACACCAAGCAAATGCCAAACCGGCGGGCGTGCTGGTCCAGCTGGGTCTACAAGGCCGACAGCCGCGAAACCCACCGTGCCATCGGCGTTACCTATTGGATGAACCGGCTTCAGAACATCCCAGACAGCGACCCCTTGTTTGTGTCGCTCAACCCCGCGAGCCCGGTGAATGAGGCTTTGATCTACGACCAGACGGTGTTCCGTCACCCGGTGTTTGATCGCGCGGCCCTTAAGGCGCAGAAGCGGATCGCAGCAATGCAAGGCCAGAACAACACCTGGTTCACCGGAGCCTGGCTGCGCAATGGCTTTCACGAGGATGGATTTGCCAGCGCCGTGCGCGTCGCCCGCCAGCTTGAGGTCGAGCTGGTATGACCCACTGGCCGGATCATATCGCGGGGTATACGACGCACGCCCGACGCGGAGAGATTTCAAACGCCTTCCGCTATGGGGTCGACTTCGTGTTGCTGGACCCAGAGCAGAACGCGGGCCCTACCCTGTTTTCGCGCAACCGGTTCAACCTGTTTGCCGTGCACGACCGTCACCATGGCGGCGAACGCGACAATGGAGCAGGCGTAAGCTGGGCAATCGAGCAGTTCCGCAAGGCTGGTTTGGACCGCCCGTTCACGGTGCAGCTGCTGACCCAGCCCACCTGCATGGGATACCACTTCAATCCCGTCAGTTTCTGGTTGGCTCATGACGGTGACGCGTTGATCGCAGTCATCGCCGAAACCAACAATACGTTTGGCGACCGCCACAGCTATATGTGCCACCTGCCCGATTTTGCAGCGATCTCTGCCGCGGACACGATCACGGCCGTGAAGCTGATGCATGTGTCGCCGTTTCAGGACGTCGAAGGCACCTATCGGTTTAACTTTCTGGTCGATAGAGAGCGCATCTCAATCCGCATCGCCCATGAGAACGGCGATCAGGGCGTGATTGCCACGCTCATGGGCGCGCGCAAGCCGATGACAAGCGCGTCGATCCTGGCAGCCCTGGTTCGGCGGCCGTTTGGTGCACTCAGGACGATTTCGCTGATCTACTGGCAGGCCCTCAAACTGAAACTCAAGGGCGCCAGCTATCGCCCGCACCCCACCCCACCCGAACAGGAGACAAGCGCGTGTTCTATGTCAGCAAACGTGTAAAGCACAACTTTCTGGACGCCTGCAGCCAGATCCAGACCGGCCGCGTAACGATCCACACACCCGAAGGAAGCGTGCATCAGTTCGGCTCGGGCGGCGTGGAATCCGAGATGGTCATCCGCGACTGGTCGGTGATCTCGGCCTTGGCCGCGCGCGGCGATGTCGGACTGGGCGAGGCTTATGTCGACGGCCTTTGGGAAACCCCCTCGATCGAGGATGTGGCAACCGTGGCCCTGGGCAATTCGGATCACTTTGCAGACTATGTCGAGCCAAGCGCGTTCAATCGGCTCAAGTTTCGGGCGGTCGACCGCCTGTTGCGGGCAAACTCCAAACGTGGGTCGTCGCGTAACATCCGCGCCCATTATGACGTGGGCAACGAGTTCTACCAGCTCTGGCTGGATCGTTCGATGACCTATTCCTCGGCATTGTTCACCGAAGACGACATGGACCTTGAGCGCGGACAGCAACGCAAATACGACCGCGTGCTCGACAAGTTGACCGCCGGAGAACGCACACTGGAAATTGGCTGTGGTTGGGGCGGATTTGCCGAACGGGCGGCCGAGCGCGGGCGTCATGTGACGGGCCTCACAATCTCACGCTCGCAAAAGGGGTATGCCGACGCGCGTCTGGACGGGCGCGCCGACATTGCGTTGCGGGATTATCGCGCCGAGACCGGCAAATACGACAACATCGTTTCCATCGAGATGATCGAAGCCGTCGGAGAAAAATACTGGCCGCAGTATTTTGCGCAGCTCAAATCTTGTCTGGCGGACGATGGCCGTGCCGTGGTTCAGGCGATCACCGTGCCTGACAGCAACTTTGACATATACCGCCGTCGCTCGGACTATATTCGCCAATACACCTTCCCGGGCGGCATGCTGTTGTCTGACGCCGTGATTTCCCACCATGCGCGCGAGGTCGGGCTGGATGTGCGCGACAGCTATTCCTTTGGCGCCGATTATGCCGCCACCTGCCGGATCTGGGCCGAGCGCCTGAACGAGCAGATTGCCCGGATCAAGGCGCTTGGGTTCTCTGACCGCTTTATCCGCAGCTGGCGGTATTACCTTGAAATCTGTGCTGCGTCCTTTGCGACCAAAGGCACGGATGTGGTGCAAGTGGAGCTGTCTCATGCGTAAACTCCTTCCCCTCATCCTGATCACCATGACCGCCCTGCCCGCTTGGGCAGAAAAAGGCATGAGTGTCATCACCTCAGCCGTGCCCCAAGCCGCAGCCCGCGGCGAGGTCACCATGCGCTGGTACGGTTTTCCGCTTTACGATGCGACGCTGTTCACCCCCTCAGGTGCGCAGTTCGACTGGCGCAACCCGGTCGCACTGCGTCTGGTCTACGCCCGCACCATCAAGCAGAACGCCTTTCAGACCGCCACCATGGCCGAACTTGAACGTATCGAGGGCAAGCGCGCCGACCACGCACAAATCGCCCGCAAGCTGGCCCCCTGCTACCGCGACGCGTCGGCCGGGGATCACTTCATCGCCCAATCCGAGACCGCCGACCAAGTAACCTTGTGGTTCAACGGCACCAGGACTTGCACCCTGAGGCATCCGCAAATCCGCGAACGCTTTCTTGGTATCTGGCTGTCGGATCAAAGCCGTTCCGTGCGCCTGTCCAAGCGCCTCCGAGGGGAATGATGCAGCGCGCGCAGGTCTCTCTCTTTTCCATGGCATTGGCTGCCGCGGGGTTGCCGCTCTACATCCACTTGCCACGGTTTGCCGCCAGCGAATTGGGCCTCAGCCTGTCGGCCATCGGCATTCTGCTGATCGGCATCCGGGTGCTGGATTTCGTGCAGGACCCGGCCTTGGGCTGGATGGTAGATCGTTGGCCTGCGTTCCGCAGGGGGTTTGCCACGGTGGCCCTGCTTGGCATGTGCGTGGGGTTCCTGTGCCTGTTTTCCATCACCGCCCCCATTTCCGTGGGGCCCTGGGTGGTGGCTTCGCTGGCGCTGCTCTTCACCTCTTACAGCTTGGGCTCGATCCTGTTCTACGGGCAAACCGTGGCCCTCGCAGGCAGCGACCAGAGCGCGGCACTCTATGACCTTGCCAAATACCGTGAAGGCGGTGCGATCCTTGGCATCATCTTGGCGACCACCGCGCCGACGGTTCTGATTGCCTTGGGTCAGGGTTATGCCGCCTTTGGCGTGTTGCTCTGTCTGTTTCTGGGGGTGGTTGCCCTGACGACCCGAGGGTTGTGGAGCTCTGCCGCTCAACCTGCTTCCAGCTTTGGCTTGGCCAACCTCAAGCAACCGGGCATCGGTCAACTGCTTCTCCTGGCGCTCATCAATGGCTTGCCGGTCGCCATCACCTCAACCCTGTTCTTGTTCTATGTCGAAGATCGGTTGATGCTCACAGGCCTGGCCGGTCCCTTCCTGCTGTTGTTCTTTGTGGCGTCTGGCCTGTCCATCCCGATCTGGACTCGTCTTGTGCGCCGCCACGGCCCCCGCCGCATCCTGATCCCCGCGATGATGCTCGCCATCCTCAGCTTTGCCGGGGCCGCGATCCTGCCTGCCGGGGCCGCGGTTCCCTTTGCCCTGATCTGCATCGCCTCGGGCGCCGCATTGGGTGCCGATATGGTGATCCTGCCTGTGCTCTTCTCGGCAACCCTGCAACGGGCCAACCTGAAAGCGGGTCAAGCCTTTGGCATCTGGTCCTTTACCCTGAAATTGTCGCTCGCACTGGCCGCGGCACTGGTGTTGCCCTACCTCAATTGGGCTGGGTTCGAGGCAGGCCAGCAGAATTCCACTGATGCCTTGAATGCACTGAACTTTGCCTATGCCGTGTTGCCCTGCCTGATCAAGGCGGTCGCGATCTGGTTTCTGTTTCACCTTCCATCACAGGTTCTGGACCAATGAAAATCGCACTGATCATCCTACTGGGCTTGTTCGCGCTGATCTTGTGGCGTCCGGGCTTCACCTTTCGCGCACAAAAACCCGAAGACTACAAAGACACGAACCCGAGCTTTGATCTGCGGCAGCATCTGTCGGGAGAGCTGGAATCCGAAGGCGTGATCTTTGGCCCCAACGGCCGGGCCACATCGCGGTTTGTGGCTGACTTCACCGGCATCTGGAATGGCGCGAGTGGCGAGTTGGGCGAGGTTTTCAACTATGACAACGGCACAGTTCAAAACCGCAAATGGTTTCTGACCCTTGGCAACGACGGGACGTTCACGGCCAAAGCGGATGACATCCTGGGCGTGGGTCAGGGTCAGATAAGCGGGTCGACCGTGCGCCTGACCTATTCCATCCGCCTGACCGAAGCCGCTGGTGGTCACGTGCTGGACGTCGTCGACTGGATGTACCTGATGGACAACGGCACGATCATGAACCGCTCGGAAATGCGCAAGTTCGGTATCAAAGTGGCCGAGCTGATCGCCACTATTCGCCCCAAGGGGAACTGACATGTTCAAATCCAAGACCTATTGGATCATCGGCGCGAGCGAAGGGCTGGGAGAAGCGCTGGCCAAGCAACTCCACCAAGACGGTGCAAAGCTGATCCTGTCCGCCCGCAACGCCGAACGACTGGCAGCGGTTGCCAAGGCCGCAGGAGGTGCCCAGACCGTGCCCATGGACGTCACCGATACACATTCGGTCAACGATGCCATGACACAGATCGGCGATCTGGACGGGGTAGTCTATTGCGTCGGCCAATATGACCCGGTGCCTGCAACCGATTGGCAACCCCAAGCGGTCGAGGCCATGTGCGAGGCGAATTTCATGGGCGCCGTGCGGGTGCTTGGCCATGTGGTGCCGCGCTTTGTTGCCAAGGGGCAAGGCCATGTGGTGCTGATAGGCTCGCTTGCAGGACACCGCGGCCTGCCCGGGTCAGTGGGATATGGCGCCAGCAAAGCGGCTCTTATGCATCTTGGGGAGTCCCTGCAGGCCGACCTGCGCGACACGGACCTGAAGGTTCAAGTGGTCAACCCCGGTTTCATCCAGACGCGCCTGACCGCAAAGAATGGCTTTCGCATGCCGATGATCCAGACGCCCGAAGCGGCGGCGCAAAATGTGATGACCGCCATGCGCTCGAACCGGTTGGAAACCAATTTTCCGGCTCCCTTCTCGCTGCTCTTCACGCTTGGAAAGCGCCTGCCCAAGAGCTTGTTCTGGCGGCTGTTCGGCAAACCCGAAAACACGACACCCGGTTCCGGCGCAAAACCGCGCGGCACCGGCACCCTTGGGCCAAGCGCCTAAGCGGGGATCATCAAGCGGATCACCCAGGCCACGGCCAGAATGCACAGCACGGACGCCGCCCAGATGGCGGCAAACCACGCCAGGCGTTTCCACGTCTGACGGGTCATCAGTGATAGCCTGCGTCGGGATCGATCTTGCCGCGAAACACCCAATAGGCATAGGCCGTATAGGCCAGGATCATCGGCACCAGAATGACCGTCCCAACCAGGGCAAAGGCCAGGCTTTCATCCGGTGCGGCGGCCTGATGGATGGTGACCGAGGGCGGCACCATGTCGGGGTAGAAACTGATCCCGATGCCAATGAAACTGATCACGAACACGGATTGGCTGGCCAGAAACGGCATCACGTCCCGCCCGGATGTCAGACCGCGATACAGCATGAAACCTGCAAACGCCAATAGCACCGGCACGACTCCGGAATACAGGATCGCCGGGAAGGTGAACCAGCGCTGGAAATAGGCCGGATCCTGGAACGGGGTCCACAAGCTCACCGCGCCGATCAGGGCAAAGGTGGCCACACCCAATGGCAAGGCCCGCGCGCGCATGGCCGATTGCAGCTCGCCTTCGGTCTTCATCACCAGCCAGGTTGCTCCCAACAGGGCGTACCCCACGACCAGGGCAAAACCGGTGAGGATCGAAAACGGCGAGAGCCAATCCCACCAGCCGCCCGCATAGGCGCGGTCCACGACCTCGATCCCCTGCACCAGCCCGCCAAGGGCCACGCCCTGACAAAAGGCCGCGACGGTTGACCCGCCGATAAAGGCCGCATCCCAAACACCACGCCAGCGTTCGGTCCGCCAACGGTATTCAAACGCCACGCCGCGAAACACCAGTGCCAGCAGCATGACGATGATCGGCATGTAGAGCGCGGGCATGACGATGGCATAGGCCACGGGGAAGACGGCAAACAGCCCGCCACCCCCCATCACCAACCAGGTCTCGTTCCCGTCCCAGACCGGCGCGACCGAGTTCATCATCACGTCGCGGTCTTTCTTGGCCTTGGCAAAGGGAAACAGGATGCCGATGCCCAGGTCGAAGCCGTCCAGCACCACATAGGTCAGCACGGCAAAGGCGATGATCCCGGCCCAGATTGTCGGAAGATCCAGCATGTTCAACCTCCTTGCTTTCCGGGCTGTGACGCGTCGTATTGCGCCGGCGGTACGATGCCGGCGGTTCGCAGTGGCCCAGCGCGCGTCGGGTCATCCGTGCCTGCGCCGGGTGCCTTGTGCATCAGACGCAGAATGTAAAACGTGCCTGCGCCAAAGACGAAGAAATAGACCACGATGAACATAATAAGCGATGTGGCCACGGCCGGCGCCTCGACAGGCGACAGCGAGTCGGACGTGCGAAGCAGCCCGTAGACCGTATAGGGCTGCCGTCCGACCTCGGTCGTGATCCAGCCTGCCAACACGGCGATGAACCCAGTTGGCCCCATCACCACGGCCGCACGGTGCAGCCAGGTTGTGGTGTAGAGCCGCCCGCGCATCCGTTGCAGCAAGCTCCACAGCCCCACGCCCAGCATGGCAAAGCCGATCCCCACCATGACACGGAACGACCAGAAGACGATGGCCACAGGCGGTTCCTCGTCATCGGGCACCGTATCCAAACCATCCAGCGGCGCGTTCAGGTCGTGTTTCAGGATCAGCGACGAGAGTTTGGGGATCTCGATCGCGTAATCGACGCGCTTTTCCTTTTGGTTCGGAAATCCAAACAGGATCAACGGCGCACCGTCAGGGTGGCTTTCGAAATGCCCCTCCATCGCCATGACCTTGACGGGCTGGTGTTCCAGCGTGTTGAGGCCATGAGAGTCGCCCGCAAAGATCTGGATCGGGGTCACAATCGCGGCCATCCACATCGCCATCGAGAACATCTTGCGGGTGCCATCCGTCGCCCGCCCGCGCAGCAACTGCCAGCCAGCAACGCCCGCCACCACAAAGGCGGTCGTCAGATAGGCGGCCAGAACCATATGCGCCAAGCGATGCGTGAACGACGGGTTGAAGACGATGGCCCACCAATCCACCGGGATGAACTGCCCCAGATCGTTGATATCGTAGCCCGCAGGCGTCTGCATCCAGCTATTGACGCTCAAGATCCATGTGGCCGAGGTCAGCGTGCCGATCGCCACCAGGGCAGTGGCCATCATGTGCAACCCCTCGCCCACCTTGTCGCGCCCAAAGAGCATGATGCCCAGAAACCCGGCCTCAAGGAAAAAGGCGGTCAGCACCTCGTATGCCATAAGCGGGCCAATGACCGGCCCGGCCTTTTCCGAAAACACAGCCCAGTTGGTGCCAAATTGGTACGACATGACGATACCCGACACGACGCCCATGCCAAAGGCCACGGCAAAGATCTTTTTCCAGTAGTTGAACAGCGTCAGATAGACCTGATCGCGGGTTCGCAACCATTGCGCGTTGAGCACGGCCAGATAGCTCGCCAGCCCAATCGAAAACGCAGGAAAGATGATGTGAAAGGACACGGTAAAGGCAAACTGAATCCGCGCCAGCGTCTCGGCTGAAAATCCATCGAACATTCAGACCCCCTATCTGGAACAAAGCACCGGGATGAACACGTCGTCTTGGGTGAGACAGGCAGGAGCTTATTGAAAAGCCCGCAGTTTTCAATGGTTAGGATGCCGCATCCCACCCCGGCCTTGCCCTGTGCGGGCTCTGTTTTTGACCGGTGGTGGCGTGCTGTAAATGCGATACAATCGCGCCAAAACCACGAAGGATCGAACACACATGATTGCTTATGTCACGGTCGGCGCTGACGATATGACGCGTGCGGAACGGTTCTATTCGGCCTTCCTGCCCGCACTTGGGTATGAGCTGGAGTATTATCACGGCGACCTGAGTTACGCTCTTCCGGTTGAGCCGGGCCAACAGCCCGTGTCACCTGAATTCTACGTCAAAGCTCCCTTTGATGGTGGTTCAGCCTCTACCGGGAACGGGGTGATGGTCGCTTTTGAGGCGCAAACCCAACGCCAGGTTCGCGACCTGCACGCGGCAGCGCTTGCTGCAGGGGGGCGGGATGAGGGCCAGCCTGGCTTTCGCGACGCCTATGGCCCCCGGTTTTACGTGTGCTACCTGCGCGATCCCCAAGGCAACAAGATCGCCCTGTTTTCAAGCAACCCGGAAGAACCCGGCCGAGATGGGTAACTGAGTGCCGAACATCCGGGGTCGGCACTCAGGACCTGACGCCTCAGGCTGCGCAGGAAGCTGCGGGGTTATTCCGCCGCCTGCTGTTCCTTGCCCTGTGGGATGACTTCGTATCCCGGCTCTTCCGGCTCGTCATCCACCATCTCGGGCGGAAAGCCTGGGGCCAGAATGTCGAGGCCCGTGGCCTCCTCCAGACGTTTGATGATGTTGGGTGACAATTCGCGCTCGCCAAAGCGCGCAATGCCATCGTCAAAGATATCGACCAACATCGGCGCAACTTCGAGCGGTACATTGTTGCGCTTGGCCACCTCGTAGAACAGGCCCGCGTCCTTCTTCACCAAATCCATGGTGAAGGAGATGTCGCGCGAACCGTTCAAGATCACCTGGCTTTCGGTTTCATGCACAAAGGACGTACCCGAGCTGATCTTCATCGCCTCATAGGTGGTGTTCAGATCCATGCCCGCCGCCTTGGCCGTCACCAGCGCCTCGCAGCAAGTGACCAGGTTCGCGGTCGCCAGATAGTTGGTCACAACCTTCAGGATCGAGGCCGAGCCCAAATCGCCCGTGTGCAGGACACGGCGGCCCATGGTGGTCAGGAACGGCAGGATGCGCTCAAACGTCTCGCGGTCACAGCCCGCAAAGATCGAGATGTTGCCGGTATCGGCGCGGTGGCACCCGCCGGACACCGGGCAATCCACAGCCGCCCCGCCGCGTTCGATCACCATGGCCCCAAGGCGCTTGGCTTCGGCCTCGTCCGTGGTCGACATCTCCATCCAGATTTTGCCTTCGGTGACCTCGGGCAACATTTCCTGCATCACCGCGTCGGATGCTGCGGGCGATGGCAGGCAGGTGATCACCGCATCACAGTCCCGCATCAACTGCGCCGGGCTTTCCCCCCGCGCCGCGCCGCGCGCTACAAAGTCATCGACCAGGGCCGCGTTCAGATCATGCACCGTCAGATCGATGCCATTGCGCAAAAGCGAGCCCGAGAGCTTGCCGCCCACATTGCCCAGACCGATGAAGCCAACTTTCATGATGTATCCTCCCAAACGGGCAGCATGCCCGCGTATACGATTCTGAGGCGAAGTATTCCGCGTGACATGCGCCAAGAGAAACGAATAATAATACGGCAAATACCCAAAATTATTTGGTGATAAATGGACCGCCTTCCCAACCCAATCTGGCTGCGCACGTTCGAGGCCGCCGCCCGGCACCTGAATTTCACTGAAACCGGGCGCGAACTGGGTCTGACCCAGACCGCCGTTTCCCTGCACATTCGCTCGCTTGAGGGCAATCTGGGAGCAAAACTTTTCACCCGCGCCGCGCGCCGGTTGGAGCTGACAGAGCTGGGGCAGTCTTATGCGCTGACAGTGCGCCGGGCGCTGTCGGACATCTCGCTCAGCACAAATGCGCTGTTTGGCGCGGACAGCCGCCAGACCCTGACCATCCGCGCGGCCATTTCTTCGGCGACCTATTGGATTGCCGCGGAACTGCCTGCCTTCAACGCGCAGTTCCCCGACATTCCCGTGCGCCTCGTGTCCAACATCTGGGCCGACAGCACCAAAGTGGACGACGTCGATGTGGAAATCCGCCTGGGCTATGGTGATTGGCCGGGTTTGCGGGCTGAAAAACTATGTGACGAAACCATTGTTCCGGTCTGTCGCGTGGATGCCCCGAAGCCGAGCATTGATGCCCTGCAACGCGGCCCGTTGATCCATATCCTTGGCTACGAAGACAACTGGGCGCGGTATTTCGAGGCGCATGGCCTGCCCCCGACGTCGGAACCGCCCCACCATTCAGTGGATACAACGGTCGCCGCCTTGCAGCTGGTCATGGGTGGGGCGGGCTATGCCACGATCCTCAGCCGCTTTGCCCAGAATGCCATCGACCAAGGAGCGCCGTTGCAAATCGCGGGACCTGCGATTCCCTTTGCTCAGTCGCACTATCTGATTCATGCCGAAGAGCCCGCAACTCAATCCGCCTCGGCCCAGCTGTTCCTCGCATGGCTGCGGGATCGGATCGACGGTCATGCCGCTGGCTGACCGCATCCGGTCGCTTTTTTCTGACCTGCCGCTCTGGCGCACGCCGCAAGCTTGACAAGGCCCGCCCCCATGCCCCATGTCGCTTGCGTTGGTGTCTGTGCAAACAGATGAAAAGGGAATGTGTCAGTCAGGCCCGACCTGATCAAACACAGCCGCCCCCGCGACCGTGACCGGAGAGGGTGCCCAAGCCACTGGCCAATCAGGCCGGGAAGGCGGGACATCCGACAGATGGGCCACCATCTGACATCCGCAAGCCGGGAGACCTGCCAACGCCTGAACGACCAAACCGGACGGGGTGTTCCGGTGACGGGCCAAAGGCCCGCGCATACCCCGTCCCCCAAACCCAAGGGGGGATGAGAGAGTTGAGTGAATTTGCACCGGTCGAGTTGCTGGTCTGCACCACATGCCGCCGCGGCCTGCCCATCGAAGATGACGCACAGAGACCCGGTACGCTTTTGCACAAGGCACTGGAACAGGCAGACCTGCCCACAGGCGTCGAGTTGAAGGCCGTCGAATGCCTGTCGAATTGCGACCAGGGATGTTCGGTCGTGTTGCGTGGCGGGCCGTCGCGCTGGACCTTTGTCTATGAAAACCTGAATGAGGCCGACGACGTCGATGTGATCGTCGAAGGCGCTACCAAATATCACGCCACCGCTGACGGGCTTGTCCCTTGGCGCGAGCGTCCCGTCCATTTCCGCAAAAACTGCGCAGCGCGCATCCCTCCGATTGGAGCTTGACCATGTCGACCCTTGAAAAACTCCCCGTCACTGTCATCACCGGCTTTCTTGGTTCGGGCAAAACCACATTGGTCAGCCATCTGATGCAGAACCCGCAGGGCAAGCGCCTGGCCGTGGTCGTCAACGAATTTGGCGATGTGGGCGTGGATGGCGACATCCTGAAATCATGCTCGATCCCGGATTGCCCGGCCGAAAACATCATGGAGCTGGCCAACGGCTGCATCTGCTGCACCGTCGCGGACGATTTCATCCCCACCATCGAGGCGCTGATGGCGCTGGATCCGCGCCCCGATCACATCCTGATCGAGACATCCGGCCTGGCCCTGCCGAAACCGCTGCTCAAGGCGTTCGACTGGCCCGATATCCGCTCGAAAATCACCGTCGATGGCGTGATCGCCTTGGCCGATGCTGAAGCGGTCTCAAACGGTCGCTTTGCCACCAACGTGGCCGCCGTCGACGCGCAGCGTTTGGCCGATGACAGCATCGATCACGAAACGCCCCTCAGCGAAGTGTTCGAGGATCAGATCGCCTGCGCCGACATCATCCTGCTAACCAAACCCGATCTGGCTGGCCCTGATGGCGTGGCCAAAGCCAAAGAGATGATCGCCGCCAAAGCCCCTCGCCCGCTGCCTGTGGTCGAGGTCGCCGAGGGCGCCGTCGACGTGCGCGTTGTTCTGGGTCTTGAAGCTGCGGCAGAGGACGACATCGACGCGCGTCCCAGCCATCACGAGGATCATCACCACCACGATGATGACCACCATCATGATCATGAGCACGGGCACCACCATCATCACGACCACAACCACGACAACTTCAACAGCATCGTCGTTGATCTGCCCGAACTGAACGACCCCCAGGAGCTGGTCTCGCGGATCGAGCATCTGGCCTCTGAGCTCAACATCCTGCGTGTCAAAGGCTATGCTGCAGTTACCGGCAAACCGATGCGCCTGCTGGTGCAGGCTGTGGGAGCACGCGTGCGTCACCAGTTCGACCGTCCCTGGAAGGCAGACGAAACCCGCTTGGGTCGCGTGGTCGTCATCGGTGAACACGACGATGTGCAGGAAGCACGCGTGCGTGACATCCTTGCCGGTCAGACCGAACCTGCAGAATAAGGACCAGACCCGCCAATGCATGTCGTCTTTCGCGAAAGCCACGGTCTGGATGAGGCCGATACACCGATGGATCTGGGGCAGACGCCCGGGGATCTGGTCGTGTTGTCCTTTTCCGACAGTGATCTCGGGGCTTTTGCGGCAGGTTGGCATCGTGGCGGCGGTCCCGAAGGGCGCATGCCCTCGCTGCGGCTGGCAAACCTCGCCGCACTGAAACACCCTCTGTCCGTCGACACATATGTCGAACAGACGCTCGAAGGGGCCAAGGGCATCCTGATCCGGCTGATCGGCGGGGTGCCTTACTGGGCCTACGGTCTGCAACAGGTCCTGGCCCTGGCACAGGCCAAAGGACTGGCTCTGGCCGTTCTGCCCGCCGACGGGCGCGAAGACACGCGGCTGGATGACTATTCCACCCTGCCCGTCTCGACCCTGCGCCGCCTGGCGCATCTGTGCGATACCGGCGGTGAGGTGGCGGCACAGGCGGCCTTGGCACAGATGGCATTGGCCACGGGCCTCTACGCAGGCCCGGTCATGGGCTCCAAATCCTTGCCCGAGTTTGGCGCCTGGTGCCCGGATCGCGGCGTCGTCGACCCGGCATCCGCGTTTGACAGCGACAAGCCGCGCGTGCTGGTGACCTTCTACCGCGCCTACCTCACCTCTGCCGACACTGCCCCTGTGAGGGCCATGATCGAGGCCCTGCGCGCCCGCGGCTACGACGCATTGGGGCTCTTTGCCCCCTCCCTCAAGGCGCCAAAGGCCGCCGAGTGGTTGCGTGAACAGATGCAAACCCTGTCACCGGATGCGATCATCAACGCCACCTCGTTCTCGGGTCGGGGCGCCTCGGGCACCTCGCCTCTCGACGCCGCTGATGTGCCCGTGTTCCAAGTTGCGTTGTCAACCTCGCGTCGCAAAGCCTGGGCCGAGGCCGAGCGCGGGCTGTCACCGGCGGATCTTGCAATGCATGTGGTTCTGCCCGAGGTGGATGGGCGCATCAACACCAGCGTCGTGTCATTCAAGGAACCGGGCCGGAAAGATCCGGATCTGGAGTATTCCCGTTTTACCCACCGCCCCGATGCAGACCGGATCGAAGCGGTCATTGACCGCGTCAGCGGCTGGTTGAACCTGAGCACCAAACCCAAGGCCGACCAGGTTCCGGTCATGGTGCTATCGACCTATCCCGGCAAAGACTGGCAGATGGCCCATGCCGTCGGCCTAGACGCTCTGGCGTCGGCCGAGGCCATGCTGACAGACCTGCAATCACAGGGCTACACAACTGCCCCCGAGGCATCCATCGCTGAAGAAATGCAAAATGCGGCGATTTCGTGGCCCCTGGAGGATTACCGCCAAGCTCTTGCCACAGTCTCGCCCGAGTTACGCCAAAATTTGCAAGGCGCATGGGGTGATCCCGAAGGTGACGCGGCATTTTCGCAAGGGTCGTTCCACTTCACAGCCCTCAAACGCGGCAAGGCTATCATCGCCTTGCAACCGGAACGCGGCACGCCGAAGCTGCGCGATGACGACTATCACGACCTCAGCCGCACCCCCCGCCATTCCTATGTCGCCTTCTACCTCTGGCTGCGCCATGCGCTGAACGCTGACGCCCTCATCCACATTGGCGCGCACGGGACGCTGGAATGGCTGCCCGGCAAATCCGTGGCCCTGTCAAACGATTGCTGGCCCGAAGCGCTGGTGGGCAATCTGCCTGTCATCTATCCTTTCATCGTCAACGACCCGGGCGAGGCCGCGCAAGCCAAGCGCCGCATCGGCGCCGTCACCCTCGGCCACATCCCGCCCGCGATGCGCGAAAGCGGCACACCGGACCGGATGGTGCGGCTTGAGGCGCTGCTGGACGAGTTTTCCAACGCCGACGGGCTTGACCCAAAACGCCGCGACCGGCTTCAATCGGATATCCGGGACGAGGCGCAGGCAATTGGCCTGGAAAACGACCTGGGTCTCGACCTCGCCACCAGCACCGCCGAGGCGATCACCCGCATCGACCGCTTTGTGTGTGACATCAAGGAAAGCCAGTTCGGCGACGGGCTGCACATCTATGGCCGCGTTCCGCAAGTGCAAGGCAACTTCGACCCCACCGCCTCGGCCCATGCAGAGCGGCAGGGGCTGCTGGATGCGCTGTCAGGCAAACGGATCGAATCCGGCCCCTCGGGCTCGCCCTATCGCGGGCGGACCGATGTTTTGCCCACAGGCCGCAACCTCTATACCACCGACCCGCGTTCGGTCCCCACCCGCGCGGCTTACGCGCAGGGCGTCAATTTGGCCGAGGAGTTGGTGCGGCGGCACCTGCAGGAAGAAGGCGATTACCCCCGCGGCCTGATCGTCGACCTCTGGGGCTCGGCCACCATGCGAACGGCGGGCGAAGAGTTCGCCATGGCGCTGCATCTGTTGGGCGTGAAACCCGTCTGGGATGCGGGCAGCGAGCGCGTGTCGGGGATCGAGGTTTTGCCGATCACCGATCTGGACCGGCCCCGCCTGGACGTCACCTTGCGTGTATCTGGCCTGTTCCGCGATGTTTTCCCAACATTGTCAGCGCTCTACGGCCAAGCCATCCGTGCCCTTTGTGCCCGCGATGAAGCGCCCGACTGGAACCCTTATGCCGGTCAAGAGCCCGCTGCGCGGGTCTATGGCCCTGCGCCCGGCAGCTATGGTCTGGGCATGGGTGAACACAGCGAGACCTATACGGATGAGGCGCGCGAAGCGGCAGGCCGAGCTTGGCTCAACGCCAGTTCCTTTGCGCTGGAAGGCGAACATATCGCGCAAGACCTTGACGGCATCACCGACCGGGTCGCCAAGGCCGACAGTTTTGTGCACCTGCAGGATCTGACCGAAACCGACCTGCTGCTGGCCAATGACTATGCCACCCATGAGGCCGGATTTGCCGCCGCCAAGAAGGTCACCGGCGGCACCGCGCAACTGTACCATCTGGACAATACCAACCCCGAAGATCCGCGCGCCCGTACCCTGCCCGAAGAGATCAGCCGCGTGGTTCACGCCCGCGCGGCCAACCCCGGCTGGATCGCGGGCATGCAACGCCATGGCTTCCGAGGCGCGGCCGAGATCGCGGCAACCCTCGATCACATGGCCAGCTTTGCGCATCTGTCGGGCACCGTCGCGCCGCATCTGTTTGACCTCTACCACGACGCCACGCTTGGCGACCCCGACGTTGATGCCTTTCTGCAAGACGCCAACCCGCAGGCGCATCAGGCGATGCTCGACAAGTTCCGCGCGCTGTATGAGGCGGGGCTTTGGGATACGCGCCGCAACTCCTTGCGGGCCGAGATGGAGGGGCTGTTGTGACAGACCCGCTGGTCCGTGACCCAAAAGTTCGGGGCTGGTGCCCAAGTGCTCATCGTCCGATGATGTCGGGTGACGGATTGGTGGTGCGCGTGCGTCCCCGAATGGCGCGACTGACGGCGGATCAGGTCCTTGGCCTATGTGATGTGGCCGAGCGGTTTGGCAACGGCACCATAGACCTGACCAACCGTGCAAATTTGCAGGTACGCGGCGTCGCAGAGGACGATCACCAAGCACTGCTGGCTGACTTGGCCGCACTTGATCTGCTGGATGCGGAACCCGGGGTCGAGACCAAGCGCAACATCCTTGTCTCACCTCTGAATCAAGATGGCGATCTGACCACACGGCTGGCCAATAACCTGACCGCGCGACTTGGTGAACTACCTGACATCCCCGCAAAATTCGGATTTGCCGTCGACACCGGCCCATCCCGGCTACTGACATCCAATTCTGCCGACATCCGGCTGGAGCGCGGACAGGATGGCCTGATCCTGCGGGCGGACGGGGTGCCTACCGGGCGTCTTGTGACAGAAGATGAGGCCATCGACAGGCTGATCGAGCTGACACAATGGTTTTGCAAAAACTACGGGACCGAGACGCGCCGCATGGCCCGACTGACGCGCGATCTTCCGCTGCCTTCGATCTGGCAAGGCGCGGCGCCGGACCCAGTTGGTTTGGCCTTGCAACCGGGTGTCGCAGACGTTGGCCCCATCTATGGCGCGCCCTTTGGCGCCTTGCCCGCTCGGGCCTTGGCTGACCTGATGCAAGCCTCAAAGGCGATTGCCCTGCGCGTGACCCCCTGGCGGCTCTTCATTCTCGAAGGCGGCACCAACGTGACCACAAACGCCTTTGTCACAACCGCAAACGACCCGCTTCTGACCACCGACGCCTGCCCTGGCGCGCCCTTCTGCCCGCAGGCCGAGGTCTCCACACGCGATATCGCTCTCGCTCTGGCCCCAAAAGTCGCAGGCAGCCTGCACGTCTCGGGCTGTGCCAAGGGTTGCGCGCGTCAATTGCCTGCCGATGTCACCTTGATCGGTGCGGATGGACGATTTGATCTTGTAAAACACGGCCGCGCGGGGGATGTGCCCTGTCAACGCGGGCTGACACCCGAAACACTGATGAGCATGGATCTGACCTGATGCCTTATGAATACGAAACCAACGGCGCGGCCATCTACAAGCAGTCCTTTGCGACAATCCGAGCCGAGGCGGATCTGGCCCGTTTTGACGCGGACGAAGAGCAGGTCGCCGTGCGCATGATCCACGCCGCTGGCATGGTCGGGCTAGAGGAGTTCGTGCACTTCTCGCCGGGCTTCGTCAAAGCCGCACGCGACGCGATGGAAGCTGGCGCACCCATCTTTTGCGATGCTCGCATGGTGTCCGAAGGCGTCACCCGCTTTCGCCTGCCCGCCGACAACGAGGTGATTTGTACCCTGCATGACGAGCGCGTGCGCCCCCTGGCCGAAAAGATGAGCAACACCCGCTCGGCAGCCGCACTGGAGCTGTGGCGCGACAAGCTCGAAGGGTCGGTGGTGGCCATCGGCAACGCGCCAACGGCTTTGTTTCACCTGCTGAACATGCTGGAGGACCCCGAGTGCCCCCGCCCCGCTGCCATCATCGGCTGCCCCGTGGGTTTTGTCGGCGCGGTGGAATCCAAAGACGCCCTGTGGGAGGCGCAGCCTGTGCCGTCGTGCATCGTCAAGGGTCGCCTGGGCGGCAGCGCCATCACCGTCGCCGCCATCAACGCCATCGCGAGCCGCGCAGAATGAGCAAAGGCACTATATACGGCCTGGGTCTGGGCCCCGGAAACCCGGATTTGATGAGCGTCCGCTCGGACAGGTTGCTGCGCAATGCGCGCCATGTGGCCTATTTCCGCAAGGCCGGTAAATCCGGTCAAGCACGCGGCATTGTCAACGGCATGCTGTCCGAGAGCGTGATCGAGTTTCCGATGGAATACCCGGTTACGACGGAAATTCCGCTGACGGACCCGCGCTATAACGAGGTGCTGGCCAGCTTCTACGAAGACTGCACCGCACGCCTCAAAGAGCTGTCGGATCAGGGCGAAGACGTTGTTGTTCTTTGTGAGGGCGATCCGTTCTTCTACGGCTCTTTCATGCACCTCTATTCCCGGCTGCGCGATCAGGCCCCGGTCGAGGTTGTGCCCGCCATCACCGGCATGTCCGGTGCATGGACCGCAACCGGCGATCCGATCACATGGGGCGACGATGTACTGACCGTGCTGGTTGGCACTCTGCCCGAGGATGAACTGACCCGCCGTATGTCGGACACCGACGCGCTGGTGGTGATGAAGATCGGGCGCAACATCGACAAGGTGACGCGGGCGCTGAAAGCATCTGGTCTTTATGACCGTGCCTGGATCGTGGAATTTGCCCAAATGCCCAATCAGCGTGTCTGCAAGCTGAGCGAGAATTGCGACGGGCTGACCCCCTATTTCTCGATCATCATCGTACACGGTCAGGGGCGCAGGCCATGACCGGCTGGGTCAAGATCGCAGGTCTTGGACCGGGGAATGAGGCCTTGGTGACGCCCGAAGTGACGGCCGCTCTGGCCGAGGCCACGGATATCGTGGGCTACATTCCATATGTTGCGCGTGTGGCTGAACGCCCGGGCCTGACCCTGCACCCCAGCGACAACCGGGTCGAGATCGACCGCTCGCAACATGCGCTTGAGATGGCGAGCGAAGGCAAGCGTGTGGTCGTGGTCTCGTCGGGTGATCCCGGCGTGTTTGCGATGGCGTCTGCCGTTTATGAGGCGGTGGACAACGGCCCCTCCGCATGGCGCAACCTGGACATTCAGGTGCTACCCGGCATCACCGCGATGCTGGCGGCTGCGGCCCGTGTAGGCGCGCCCCTTGGTCATGATTTCTGCACCATCAACCTGAGCGACAACCTGAAACCGTGGGAAGTGATCGAGAACCGCCTGCGCCTTGCCGCACAGGCCGATTTCGCCATGGCCTTTTACAACCCGCGCGCCAAATCCCGACCCGGCAAGTTTGAACGCACGCTGGAAATCCTGCGCGAGGAATGTGAACCCGAACGGTTGATCATCTTTGCGCGCGCCGTGTCGCGGGCAGATGAGGCGGTCCGGATCAGCACATTGGCCGACGCCACGCCCGAGATGGCGGATATGCAGACGATGGTCATCGTCGGGTCTTCGCTGACACGCACCATTGATCGAGACGGCGACCCAATCGTCTATACCCCGCGCTTCATCACAAAGGCCGAGGGTTAGAACCCGTTATGCGCCAGCCAGTCCAAAACCTGCGTCGTGGTCCCCAGTTCCGTTCTTTCCGGAACTTTGGGTCGATCGATCATAAGGACGGGCAGCCCCAGGGCGCGCGCCGCATCCAGCTTGGCCCGCGCGCCACTGCCGCCCGCATTCTTGGACACAACCAACTGGGTGCCATGGCGGCGCATCAGCTCAATATCGCCCTCAACAGTGAACGGCCCGCGCGAGACCTCGATGTCCGCGTTGGGCATCGGCACCCCGTCCGGCTCATCCACCAGACGCAGCAGGTAGTGGTGCTGGGGCTGGGCCGCGAAGTCGTCCAGATGCATACGGCCCACGGCAAGGAACACGCGCTGAGCAGGACCGTTCAACGCCTCGACAGCAGTGTCGACATTCGCGACACGGATCCAATTGTCTGCCTCTCCTTCCACCCACGCCGGGCGCGTCAATGCAGCCAGCGGCGTGTCCGTTTGGGCGCAGGCCTGCGCGGCGTTCCCGCTCATCTGCGCGGCAAAGGGGTGCGTGGCGTCGATCACATGGGTCACGCCATGGTCGCGGATGTAACGTGCCAACCCTTCGGCCCCACCAAAGCCGCCAACACGGGTTGGCAGCGGCTGAGGGCGCGGATTGTCGACACGCCCCGCGTAAGAATAGGTCGCGTTAAGCCCCTGTTCCGCCACAGCTTTGGCCAGAGCATTGGCCTCGGTTGTGCCGCCAAGAATAAGGAGGTTGGACATGTCTGACATTCCGTTCGAAAAACCGTGGCTCACCGTGATCGGGTTGGGCGAAGATGGACTGGATGGCCTGTCGCCCGCAAGCCGTCAAGTGCTCGATGCCGCCGAAGTCATCATGGCGCCGCCCCGTCATCTGTCGCTTGTTCCGCAAGGCCAGCAAGAGCGTGTTGAATGGCCGGTGCCTTATGCGGATGGGTTTACCAAGCTTCTGGACCTGCGCGGACGGCAAGTGGTGGTTCTGGCCTCAGGCGATCCGTTCTGGTTTGGCGCAGGCTCTGTCATCGCGCGCAATCTGGCCCCGGGCGAATGGACCGCGCGGCCTGGCCCGTCGACCTTTGCCCTGGCTGCTGCAAGCTTGGCGTGGCCGCTGGAAAAGACCCTGACCATGGGTTTACACGCCGCGCCGCTGACCCGGTTGCGGCCGCATCTGGCCCCCGGTCTGCGCGCCATTGTGCTGCTGCGCGATGGGGATGCGGTGCTGGCGTTGGCGGATTGGCTGACGGCGATCGGGTTCGGCGAAAGCAAACTGAACGTCATGGAAGCGCTTGGTGGACCGCGCCAACGGCTGCGTTCGTCCAAAGCCTGCGATCTGGAGTTTGATGATATCCAGCATCCGGTCTGCGTGGGGCTTGATGTGGCGGGCGCTGGCCTGACCTTGCCCAAAGCCAGCGGCAAGCCCGATGCGATCTTTGAAACCGACGGGCAGATCACCAAGCGCCCGGTGCGCGCACTTACACTGTCGGCACTGGCCCCGCAGCGGGGCGAGCACCTGTGGGACATTGGCGGCGGCACCGGCTCTATCGGGATCGAATGGCTGATGTGCCACCCGAGTCTGACCGCCACGACGATCGAGCCCCGCGCCGACCGGGCCGAGCGCATTCGGCGCAACGCTGACGCTCTTGGGCAGGACAGGCTGGAGGTGGTGCATGGCATCGCCCCCGCCGTGCTCGATGGTCTCGATCTGCCGGACGTTGTGTTCATCGGCGGCGGCTTGAGTGATGAATTGATGGGCTGGCTCAAAGACAATCTTGATGCTGGAACCCGCCTTGTCGCCAATGCCGTGACGCTGGAAAGCGAGGCGGTTCTGGCCCAGTGGCACGAAAAACTGGGTGGTGACCTGCTGCGGATCGAACTCGCCCAATCTGCGCCTTTAGGGCCGCGCCGGGGCTGGAAGTCGGCCTATCCGGTGGTGCAGTGGAGCGTGACGTTATGATCGTGGCAGGCCTTGGATTTTCCTCGCAGGCGACTGCGGACAGCCTGCGCGCGGCCTATGATCTGGCCAGTGCCGGGCATGACGTGACAGCGCTTGCGACCGTGGCTGACAAGGACGGCCACCCGGCCCTGAGCGTATTGGCACAAAGCCTAAACCTGCCGCTGCATCTGTTGCCCGCAGGTGATCTTGCCGGGCAACGCACCCTGACCTGCTCGCCGCGCAGCCGCGCCACCTATGGCACCGGCAGCGTCGCCGAGGCCGCGGCCCTCTCCGCCGCAGGCCCTGGCGCCCGGCTGCTGGCACCCCGACATATCTCGACCGACCGCCTGGCCACCTGCGCGGTCGCAATTGGAGTACCCTCATGACCGTTCACTTCATCGGCGCCGGCCCCGGCGCTGCCGACCTGTTGACCCTGCGGGGCC
>NZ_JAGHRE010000037.1 GCF_017743935.1 Tropicibacter sp. R16_0 | reverse complement strand
GGTAGTCGATCCCGCCGTAGCCGAACAGGAAATCGTCCCCGTCCAGACCCGACAGCTGGTTGCGCTCGTTGTTGCCGGTCAGGCTGTCGTCGAAGTTGGTGCCGACCAGGTTTTCGATCTCGAAATAGAGGTCCCGCACCGCGTCGCCCGCCGAGCCATAGCCCGTCTCCTGACCGCCAAACAGCCCCGCGCCGTTGCGCAAGCTTGCCGACACGCCGGACGTCGACTGGAAGTAGGTCACCGTGTCCAGGCCGTCTCCGCCGAAGTAACGCTCTCGCCCTCCGGTTGAGCCGACAAACCAGTCATAACCGCCCAACCCGCGGAAGTCGTTCTGCTGCGCATCCCCGTAGAACACGTCCTGATGCGACGAGCCGGTGACCCGCTCGACCGAGGTCAACGTCAGCCCCGAGGCCAGGCCTGTGCTCTGCAAAGGATCGCTCAGGTTGAGCGTCACGCCGCCCACGGCCGCCCCGCTCGGCGGTGCGCCAGTGGCGGAAAACACCGTCTCGACCACCGCAGCGCCCGAGGAGGCTGCCTCGAGGAAGGTGATCATGTCCTGCCCGTTGCCGCCGTCCAGCGTGTCGT
>NZ_JAGHRE010000036.1 GCF_017743935.1 Tropicibacter sp. R16_0 | reverse complement strand
GAATTGCCAGATATTCGCAGTCTCGTCGTCGAACTGGAAATACTCGACCGAGATCAGGCTGTCGGTGCCATCGGCACCCGTCACCGTCACATCCGTGGCCGAGCTCCGGGTGATCGTGTAATCGCCCCGATTGCCGTCAAACACCGCGAAATCCGACCCGGCGCCGCCGTTGATCGTGTCGTTGCCCGCGCCGCCCTTGAAATAGTCGCCCCCGCCGTAGCCAAACAGGAAATCATCCCCGTCCAGCCCCGACAGGTAATTGCGCCCGTTGTTGCCGGTCAGATGGTCGTCAAAGTTGCTGCCCACCAGGTTCTCGATCTCGAAATACAGATCCCGCACCGCGTCGCCCCGGCTGCCATAGCCCGTCTCCTGGCCGTTCACCGGGGCGCCATTGCGCAAGGAGGCCGCGACGCCCGAGGTGGACTGGAAATAGGTCACCGTGTCGACGCCCGCGCCGCCGAAATAGCGCTCGCGCCCGCCGGCCGAGCCGACAAACCAGTCATAGCCGCCAAGCCCGCGAAAATCGTTCGAGCCGTTGTCGCCGTAAAACACGTCCTGATAGGACGAGCCGGTGACCCGTTCGATGCTGGTCATGGTCAGGCCCGCCGCCAGCCCGGTGTTGTTGCCCGGGTTCGCCAGATCAACCAACACCCCGTTGGCCTGCGCCCCGCTCGGCGGCGCGCCAGTGGCCGAGAACACATCCGTGATCGTCGCCCGGCCGGCGCCCCCCCATTCCAGGAAGGTGATCATGTCCTGCCCGTTGCCGCCATCCAGCGTGTC
>NZ_JAGHRE010000035.1 GCF_017743935.1 Tropicibacter sp. R16_0 | reverse complement strand
GTTTCCTCGGCCTGGCATTCGACCACGTTCTCGCAGCCCGCCGCCCGCGCCATCGCCGCCAGCGAGGTTTTCATCCCCGCATAGGTCGGCTGATCCCCGGTCGAGCCATAAGACCCGTTGTCGATGATCAGCAACACATAATTGTCCGACACGTTGTTGGCGATCGTCGGCAAGGTGCCGAGGTTCGTCAGCACCGAGCCGTCCCCATCGATCACCACAACCGGTTTCGGCTGCGCCAGCGCCAGGCCCAGGCCAATCGACGAGGCAAGCCCCATTGTTCCCAGCATGTAGAAATTGCTGGGCTGGTCGTCGATGGCATGCAGTTCCTGGCTGGGAATGCCGATGTTGCAGACCACAAGCTGCTCGCGCAGGATAGGGGCGATCTCTTTAAGAATTTCTGAACGGATCATTGGTCGCCATAGCCTCCCCAGAAATTGGCGTCGGTCAGGATCGCCACGGGCTTGTTGCTCATGAAGGTGTATTTCAGGATATTATCCAGCTCTTCGACGTCTTTTTGCCAATGAAAATGGTAGGTTGGGATGTTCAGCTGCGCCAGGAGCGCCTTGGTGTGAACCGCCATCTCGACCTGGCAGGCGACCGGTTCGCGCAGCTCTCCGCGATAGGAAATCAGCATCGGCAGCGGCATGCGATAGTACTGGATCAGGGTCGCCAGCGTGTTGATCGTGACGCCGATGGCGGTGTTCTGCATGATGATGGCGGGGCGTTTGCCACCCATCCAGGCGCCGGCACACAGGCCCATCCCCTCGTCTTCCTTGTTCGAGGGCACGTGCAGGATCTCGGGGCGCTTGTCGATCTCGT
>NZ_JAGHRE010000034.1 GCF_017743935.1 Tropicibacter sp. R16_0 | reverse complement strand
ATCACATGTGGATGACGCGGTCATAGGCGTCCAGGACGCTTTCGTGCATCATCTCGGACAGGGTCGGGTGCGGGAAGACCGTGTTCATCAGGTCCTCTTCGGTGGTCTCCAACTGGCGGCCAACCACGTAACCCTGGATCATCTCGGTCACCTCGGCGCCGACCATATGGGCGCCCAAAAGCTCGCCGGTCTTGGCGTCGAAGATGGTCTTGATCATCCCCTCGGGCTCACCCAAGGCAATCGCCTTGCCGTTGCCGATGAAGGGGAAGCGGCCGACTTTGATGTCATAGCCCAGTTCTTTCGCTTTGGCCTCGGTATAGCCGACCGATGCGACCTGCGGGTGGCAATAGGTGCAGCCTGCGATGCTTTCGGGTTTCACGGGGTGCGCGTGTTTGCCCGCGATCAGATCGGCGACCATGACCCCCTCGTGGGAGGCTTTATGCGCCAACCAGGGCGCGCCCGCGATGTCGCCAATGGCATAGAGTCCATCAACGCCGGTGCGGCAGAATTCATCGGTGACCACATGGGTGCGGTCGATCTTGACGCCAAGCGCCTCAAGGCCCAGCCCCTCTACATTGCCGACGATACCCACGGCGGAAATCACCGTGTCAAAGTCGTGTTTCTCGATCTTGCCGCCCACTTCGATATGCGCGGTGACCTTGCCCCCGGATTTGGAAGGCGCGCGGTCCAGCTGCTTGACCATGGCCTTTTCCATGATCTTCATGCCCTGCTTGGTGAACGCCTTTTTGGCGAAGGCACTGATTTCGGCGTCTTCGACCGGCAGCACGCGGTCCATCACCTCGACCACGGTCGTTTCGGCGCCCAACGTGTTGTAGAAGCTGGCAAATTCGATGCCGATGGCGCCCGAGCCGATGACCAGCAGCTTTTTGGGCATGCGGACCGGATCCAGCGCGTGCTTGTAGGTCCAGACCAGATCGCCGTCGGCCTCAAGCCCCGGCAATTCGCGCGCCCGCGCGCCGGTGGCCAGGATGATGTTCTTGGCCGTCAGCTCTTCGACGCCCTTGTCGGTCTTGACCGAAACCTTGCCCTTGGCGGGGATCGTCGCTTCGCCCATCACCACGGTGACCTTGTTCTTTTTCAGCAGGTG
>NZ_JAGHRE010000033.1 GCF_017743935.1 Tropicibacter sp. R16_0 | reverse complement strand
GACTTTCACGCCCATCCCGAACTGCGGTTCCAGGAACATCGCACGGCGGCCAAGGTGGCCGATCTTCTGAGCAGCTTTGGTTGCGACGAGGTTGTCAGCGGAGTTGGTCAGACCGGGGTTGTCGGAGTGATCCACGGGCGCACGCGCGCCTCGGGAAAGATCATCGGTTTTCGTGCAGATATGGATGCTTTGCCCATTCCCGAAACAACCGGCCTGCCACATGCGTCGCAACATCCGGGCGTCATGCATGCCTGCGGCCACGATGGCCATACTTCAATGCTTTTGGGCGCGGCAAAATACCTGGCTGAAACACGAAATTTCGACGGCTCGGTCGTGCTGATTTTTCAACCAGCTGAGGAGGGCGGCGGCGGCGCCCGTGCCATGCTGGATGACGGGCTATTGAACCGCTGGGGCATTCAAGAGGTTTACGGCATGCACAACTGGCCGAGCATTCCCGTAGGCCAATTCGCCGTACGAGACGGCCCTCAGATGGCCGCCACCGCTTTCTTTGATCTCACGATCAAGGGGCAGGGCGGTCATGCAGCTTTGCCGCACAAGGCAGTGGATACGACCGTCGCAGCGGCCCATGTGGTCGTGGCGCTTCAAACGATCGCGGCTCGCAACATCGACCCTCTGAAGACCGTTGTTGTCTCGACTTGCGGTCTGCGAAGCGACAGCGACACCTACAATGTGATCCCGGATGAGATCAATTTGCGTGGAACCGTGCGGTATTTCGACCCGAACGTGCATGAGATTGTGCAAAAACGCCTGAAGGAAATCGCCGAGCTCACAGCGCGAGCCCATGGAGCAGAGGCGCATTTGAACTACTCTCCGCGCGTACCACCCACGATCAACGCCCCCGAAGCTGCTGCACGCGCAGCGGAAGCCGCGCAAAAAGTCTCCGGTGACGTCCTCCGCGACTTCGATCCGGTTATGCCGGGCGAGGATTTCGCGGAAATGCTGGCCGAACGCCCTGGCGCTTATCTCTTCATCGGCAACGGTGACAGCGCCGACCTCCACAACCCGAGCTATGAGTTCAATGACGAGCTAATTCCGCTCGGCTGCAGTTGGTATGCGGAAATGGCCGAACAAAGCATGCCCTTGGGGTGAGTGGGC
>NZ_JAGHRE010000032.1 GCF_017743935.1 Tropicibacter sp. R16_0 | reverse complement strand
ATGAAGGTACTTGTGCCTGTCAAGCGCGTGATTGACTACAATGTGAAGGTTCGCGTTAACGCGGATGGTAGCGGTGTCGATCTCGCCAATGTCAAAATGTCGATGAACCCGTTCGACGAGATTGCAGTGGAAGAGGCGATCCGCCTGAAAGAAGCCGGCAAGGCCGACGAGATCGTCGTCGTGTCGATCGGCGTCGCCAAAGCCCAGGAAACCCTGCGCACCGCGCTGGCGATGGGTGCGGACCGCGCCATCCTGGTCGAAGCTGCAGATGACGTTCACACCGACATCGAGCCCTTGGCCGTTGCCAAGATCCTGGCGAAAGTTGTCGAAGAAGAGCAGCCCGGCCTGGTTCTGGCGGGCAAGCAGGCGATCGACAACGACATGAACGCCACCGGTCAGATGCTGTCGGCGCTGCTGGGCTGGTCCCAGGGCACCTTTGCCTCGGAACTGGACATCGACGGCGACACCGCCAAGGTGACCCGCGAGGTCGACGGCGGCCTGCAGACCATCAACGTGAAGATGCCTGCCATCATCACCGTTGACCTGCGCCTGAACGAGCCGCGCTATGCCTCGCTGCCCAACATCATGAAGGCCAAGAAAAAGCCGCTGGACACCAAGACGGCCGCTGATTACGGCGTCGACGTCTCTCCGCGTCTGGAAATCGTCAAGACCGAAGAGCCGCCCGCACGTGCCGCAGGCATCGTCGTTGGCTCGGTGGACGAGCTGGTCGAGAAACTCAAAGAAGCGGGGGCTGTGTAATGGCTGTTCTTCTTCTCGCAGAAGTCAACAACGGCGAACTGGCGCTGGACGCCACCGCCAAGGCTGTCACCGCGGCGAAAGCCCTGGGTGACGTGACCGTTCTGGCTGCGGGCGGCTCTGCCGCTGCAGCGGGCGAAGCGGCTGCCAAGATCGACGGCGTCGCCAAGGTTCTGGTCGCCGAAGACGAGACCCTGGGCCACCGCCTGGCGGAATCGACCGCAGCGCTGATCGTGTCGCTGGCAGGCGATTACGAGCACATCGTTGCCCCCGCCACCACCGACGCCAAGAACGTGATGCCCCGCGTCGCGGCTCTGCTCGATGTGATGGTGATCTCGGACGCGACCGAAGTGGTCGACGGCGCGACATTCGTGCGCCCGATCTACGCCGGTAACGCCATGCAGACCGTCAAGTCGTCGGACGCCAAGAAGGTCATCACCTTCCGCACCTCGACCTTTGACGCCGCTGGCGAAGGCGGCTCGGCCGCGGTTGAGACCGTGTCCGCTGCTGCTGATCCAGGCCTGTCGTCCTGGGTCGAAGACAAGGTTGCCGAAAGCGACCGCCCCGAGCTGACCTCGGCTGGCGTTGTTGTTTCGGGCGGCCGTGGCGTCGGTTCCGAAGAGGACTTCAAACTGATCGAAACCCTGGCAGACAAGCTGGGCGCTGCTGTTGGCGCCTCGCGCGCCGCGGTCGACTCGGGCTATGCCCCGAACGACTGGCAGGTCGGTCAAACCGGCAAGGTCGTGGCCCCCGAGCTTTATGTCGCTGTCGGCATCTCGGGCGCGATCCAGCACCTGGCCGGCATGAAGGACTCCAAGGTCATCGTCGCGATCAACAAGGACGAAGAAGCCCCGATCTTCCAGGTCGCCGACTACGGCCTGGTCGCGGACCTCTTCGCGGCTGTCCCCGAGCTGACCGAAAAACTCGGCTAAGTCACCGACCCTGAAAGACCACAAAAGGCCCGCCAATCCGGCGGGCCTTTTTGCTTCAATCCAAATCTCGAAGCGCGC
>NZ_JAGHRE010000031.1 GCF_017743935.1 Tropicibacter sp. R16_0 | reverse complement strand
CACAAACACTCCAACAACAAACCCTCAATCCCACCAAACAACCACCACAAACAATCAAAAACACCACATCTTGCGAAAAACAACAAAACAAACACTACACAAAGCATGAATCACTACAACGACTCGGCAGCAAACTCGAAAGAGACTTCACAGTCGAACATGAACTCATGGAGTCAGTGTGGGAGCGTGGACCATTCGCGAAGGGCTTGGCCCTTTCGATGTGCGAAGATGGAGCCAAACGCGTTCAACACAAACTCACTTTGCGAGGGACGGAGCAGCGCGACATCACCTGATGCGATGGGGGCCGGGGTCTTTCCACTCCAGATCTCTTGATTTGTGGAACGCCCAAAAAGACGTGAGTACCCGAATCCCTTCGGATAAACAGGCGTGCCCATGAAATACCCGCCTTGGATCGCGATGTCCGTTCTGTCGCGCTGAAACCTCGATAGAAACTCCAGTCCCGGCCAGGGATTTCCAGGCAACCGTTTGAGGATGGGCGTCGCGACATATGCAGCCGGTACGAATCCCAACTCCGACGACTTCTCGAAATCCGATGGCAGAACCATCACAGAGCCAAAGCTCACCTCATTGATACAGCCTCCCGACGTATAACGGTGGAAAGTTGTGCTCCCCCCCGTATTCAGAACAAGGTTGTCGCTGATCGTCGCGGCCCATTGCGACATCGCCTGATAGGTTCGCCAGAATTTCGTTTTTGACGCTTGCGCAAGAAACCAAGGCAATTTGGACAGATGAGGTTCGTATCCCATCAAACCTGTAAGGTTCAGTCTGTCATTGTCGCGAAAAAAGGTATCCAGCACAGGAATGTCCGCGGGCGTGAATCCCCCGCGGTGGAGACCGACATCAATCTCGAGATTGACGCGCAAGGAAACATCCATGTCTCTTGCCAACTCGGCATACTCTGTCAAACGGTCCATGCTGTCGATCAGCCATTGAACCTTCGTGGGCGCGTTGGAATGGCTGACAAGAACTCTACGTGCCGATCTGGCAAGCATCGGACGCCCCAGGAGCTGATCCGCAGATGATTGGACCAAGAGTTGAGACAACATGGGTTCCGAGAACACCATAAGATCACGGATCTCCAGTGCGTCCTGCACATAGTCCAGCAAAGGAATTGAAGGCAGCGACTTGGCAACCAAACGCCAATTGAGATCTGACGCGGCTGTATTTCCAAGCACTCGGATATTGTGATCCAAGGCATCCAGGTCAATGACGGCGGCCGGCCGGTCCAAGCCGCTCTTACTCAGAGTTTCTGACAAATCGGAAAGGTCGGTTACAGCCATTTCACTTCTACCCTGCGACCAGGAGACGCTGCAAATATCCACTCAAGAATTTACCCGTTGGGTCCAACTTCTCTCGGAGACTACAAAACCGGTTGTAATCTGGATAAAGCGCCTCAAGGTCTGCGAATTTCAACGAATGCATCTTGCCCCAATGAGGTCGCGCATTTGCCTCCCGAAATATCGGCTCGATGTCTCGAAAATAGTCCGCAAAGTTTTGCCGCGCGGCCGTATGGATTGCCACCGAAACGCGAGAGCCACCTTGAAACGGCGACAACCAACTCGTGTCCCCCGCGGTCTTTCTGACTTCGATCGGAAAATATACATCCGGGTGGTTCGCTTCAGTTCTTTTAATAACCTCCATCAAGACATCCCGAGCCACCTTTGTCGGGACATGATATTCCATTTCCACGAAACGAACATCTCGTTGGCTGCATAGTACCTTCCAACCTTCGTCGGCGTAGTCTTCTTCTGTTTGCAACATGGATAGAAGTGCCAAGGCCTGGCGCCTCAAAGAAGGATGCAAGTGGCCGAGAATTCGCGCTGCCCTCAAACCGTAGACTGCAAGATTGTCCAAATCCGCAGGTGCCTTTCCCTTAGGTTCATCCACAAGATCATGTCGGAGGCGAATCGTCTTCTGCGACCAGGGAATATAGAAAAACTCGAAGTTGCGATGTGATTCCCAGAGTTCGTGCATTCGAGCAAGCGTCTCCTGAAGAGCGCCCATTTCAACCCGGCGCCTGAGGTAATATTTTGGGACCAGTTTCACTTGAGCTTCAAGCAGCACGCCCAATGCCCCGAGTGACACGCGTGCGGCCGCGATCAGGTCCCCCGTTGGGTCATCTTGAGAATTGATGACCTCACCAGAGGCCAACATCATCTTCACGTTCTGCAGTTCTGCAGACAAACACGGAAGTTCCGCGCCGGTTCCATGTGTTGCAGTCGAAACCGCGCCTGCCAAGGTTTGAACGTTGATGTCCCCAAGATTGCGGAACGCCAGATTATGAACAGCCAAAGCTGGCGAAAGCTCTTTCAGTCGTTTGTTCGCATCCAGCCACGCCAGATTTTCCGAACTGGCTTGCAAAGACGCAGTTGGTAGAAGGTCCAGCGAAATGACTCGCGTCGCATCGGCCACCAAAGGCGTAAAGGAATGTCCAGAACCTACAATCCGCGGTGTTTTTTCCGACGCTATGACCTGCCGAAGTTCATCTAGAGACTCCGGGCTACAGGCACGAGAATGGTTTGATTGATTACCGCCCCAGTTAATCCACATCGCAAATCCCCTCTTTCGAAAGGATTTCCGCAATCGGCACATCACTCAAGGGTGATCCGACGTCAAGTTTGGATTGTGGGGTTTGTTCTTTGATCGTTTTGAGAGTTTTTTGGATTTTACTAGGTTTGGCGGTGAGCTACTCTCCCACGCCTTGAGACGCAGTACCATTGCCGCAGCAGTGCTTAACTTCCGGGTTCGGGATGGGACCGGGT
>NZ_JAGHRE010000030.1:2500-6060 GCF_017743935.1 Tropicibacter sp. R16_0 | reverse complement strand
TTCTTTGATCGTTTTGAGAGTTTTTTGGATTTTACTAGGTTTGGCGGTGAGCTACTCTCCCACGCCTTGAGACGCAGTACCATTGCCGCAGCAGTGCTTAACTTCCGGGTTCGGGATGGGACCGGGTGTTTCACTTGCGCTATGACCACCAAACCGAGAAAAATCCACTCATCTTCGATGAGTGGATTTGGCGGCAGGCAGGGTATTTGCGAAGCAAATGCCCGTTGCCGCACCTGAGTTGTGTCAGGCTGGCTGTTCCAGTTCATCGAAGAAGATCAATCAACGTGTTATCCATGTTTGTATTCTGTAGGGATGTGTATGCTTTTGTTTTGGTTCCAGTTTTTCTTTTACTGGATCAAATCAAGCCTATCGGACCATTAGTACCGGTCAACTGAACATGTTACCATGCTTACATCTCCGGCCTATCGACGTGGTGGTCTACCACGGTCCTCAGGGATACCTTGTTTTGAGGGGGGCTTCCCGCTTAGATGCCTTCAGCGGTTATCCTGTCCGATCATAGCTACCCTGCACTGCTGCTGGCGCAACAACAGGTCCACCAGTGGATCGTTCACCCCGGTCCTCTCGTACTAGGGGCAACTCCTCTCAAGTATCCTACACCCACGGCAGATAGGGACCGAACTGTCTCACGACGTTCTAAACCCAGCTCACGTACCTCTTTAAACGGCGAACAGCCGTACCCTTGGGACCTGCTCCAGCCCCAGGATGAGATGAGCCGACATCGAGGTGCCAAACACTGCCGTCGATATGGACTCTTGGGCAGTATCAGCCTGTTATCCCCGGCGTACCTTTTATCCGTTGAGCGATGGCCCTTCCACTCGGGACCACCGGATCACTATGGCCGTCTTTCGACTCTGCTCGACTTGTCAGTCTTGCAGTCAGGCTGGCTTCTGCCATTGCACTCAACGAGCGATTTCCGACCGCTCTGAGCCAACCTTCGCGCGCCTCCGTTACGCTTTAGGAGGCGACCGCCCCAGTCAAACTACCCGCCACACAGGGTCCCGGATCCGGATAACGGACCGCGGTTAGACATCAAGCAGAACAAGGGTGGTATCTCAAAGGAGGCTCCACAGGAACTGGCGTCCCTGCTTCGAAGCCTACCACCTATTCTGCACATGTTGTGCCTGATGCCAATGTGAAGCTGTAGTAAAGGTGCACGGGGTCTTTCCGTCTAACCGCGGGAAGCCTGCATCTTGACAGGCAATTCAATTTCGCTGAGTCGATGTTGGAGACAGCGGGGAAGTCGTTACGCCATTCGTGCAGGTCGGAACTTACCCGACAAGGAATTTCGCTACCTTAGGACCGTTATAGTTACGGCCGCCGTTTACCTGGGCTTCAATTCAGAGCTCTCACCCCTCCTTTTAACCTTCAGGCACCGGGCAGGCGTCAGACCCTATACGTCGTCTTGCGACTTCGCAGAGCCCTGTGTTTTTAATAAACAGTCGCCACCCCCTGGTTTGTGCCCCCAGCCCCTAGTTGCCTAGGAACCGGGCCTCCTTCTCGCGAACTTACGGAGGTATTTTGCCGAGTTCCTTCAACATCGTTCTCTCAAGCGCCTTGGTATTCTCTACCAGTCCACCTGTGTCGGTTTAGGGTACGATCTCATGGAAGGGCTATTTCCAGGGACCTCTCAGCAGCCCATTCAATCCGATAAGGATGAACTACCTTCGAGATCCGTCACCTCTTCCTGGCCCAGGAATATTAACCTGGTTCCCATCGACTACGCCTTTCGGCCTCGCCTTAGGGGTCGGCTTACCCTGCTCAGATTAGCTTTAAGCAGGAACCCTTGGACTTTCGGCGAGAGTGTCTCTCACACTCTTTGTCGCTACTCATGTCATCATTCTCACTAGTGATCTCTCCACCGGATGGCTCACGCCCCGGCTTCATCGAAAGCTCCTTGCGTCCAACACCTTCTGACGAAGGTTAAAGACGCATGGAACTATGTCACACTACGCTCTGCTACCATGCCTTACGGCATCCTCGGCTTCGGCTCATGGCTTGAGCCCCGTTACATCTTCGCCGCAGGACGTCTTAATTAGACCAGTGAGCTGTTACGCTATCTTTAAAGGATGGCTGCTTCTAAGCCAACCTCCTGGTTGTTTTGGACATCCCACCTGCTTTCCCACTTAGCCATGAATTGGGGGCCTTAGCCGGAGGTCAGGGTTGTTTCCCTCTCCACTACGGACGTTAGCATCCGCAGTGTGTCTGCCATCTAGTACTCCCGGGTATTCGGAGTTTGGTTAGGATCAGTAAGCCTGTGGGGCCCCATTACCCATCCAGTGCTCTACCCCCCGGGGTATTCGGATGACGCTCTACCTAAATAGATTTCGCAGAGAACCAGCTATCTCCGAGTTTGATTGGCCTTTCACCCCTAGGCACAACTCATCCCGACCTTTTTCAACAGGTGTGGGTTCGGCCCTCCAGTAAGTGTTACCTTACCTTCAGCCTGGTCATGCCTAGATCACTCGGTTTCGGGTCTGATCCCACGAACTCGACGCCCTATTAAGACTCGCTTTCGCTGCGCCTACACCTAACGGCTTAAGCTTGCACGTGAGACCAAGTCGATGACCCATTATACAAAAGGTACGCCGTCAGCTCTCAAGGAGCCTCCGACTGATTGTAGGCGTTCGGTTTCAGGTACTGTTTCACTCCCCTCGTCGGGGTGCTTTTCACCTTTCCCTCACGGTACTGGTTCGCTATCGGTCAGTAAGGAGTACTTAGCCTTCGAAGGTGGTCCTCCGATCTTCAGACAGAATTTCACGTGTTCCGCCCTACTTAATACGTCCCATCGAGCTTCGAATACGGGGCTGTCACCCGCTATGGCCATGCTTCCCAACATGTTCTTCTCACTCTAAAGGCTCGGCTGGTCCCCGTTCGCTCGCCGCTACTAGGGGAGTATCAATTGATTTCCTTTCCTCCGGGTACTTAGATGTTTCAGTTCCCCGGGTTTGCTCTTAAAACCCTATGTATTCAGGTCTTAAGTACCTGGTTAAGAACCCTATTAAATACCGAAGTAATAATAGAGAACTTTCAGGTGGGTTCCCCCATTCAGAGATCCATGGATCAAAGCTTATTCTCAGCTCCCCATGGCTTATCGCAGAGTATCACGTCTTTCATCGCCTCTTACTGCCAAGGCATTCACCAAACGCCCTTCTCGCGCTTGATTTGATCCAGAAAGAGAAAAACTGACGTCTTTCGACCGCAGTAGCTGGTAAGTAACTGCAGCTTGTCTTCCTGAACCAAAAGCATACTTTCCCGCCCGCTTCATGTCGGTGAAGCGGACATTGAGTGTTCCGTGCGGAACACTCGGGTTAGTGTACTTGACTTGGACAACTCTGTTCGTTTCAGCCGGGATACCCAGGACAGAGCGAGGAAGCACTCGTGTCAAAGGCCTCTTCCGAAGAAGACCGAACTGAGATCAACGCCACACTCGGCGCGATCAAACAGTGTTGATTGATTTCTCTCTAAACGATGTAAAAGACGAACAACCGATGTTGTTCTGGTGTCCGATTGGACGGTTAAGAACCAAGCTGGTGCTTAAC
>NZ_JAGHRE010000002.1 GCF_017743935.1 Tropicibacter sp. R16_0 | reverse complement strand
CATCGGCAACGGTGACAGCGCCGACCTCCACAACCCGAGCTATGAGTTCAATGACGAGCTAATTCCGCTCGGCTGCAGTTGGTATGCGGAAATGGCCGAACAAAGCATGCCCTTGGGGTGAGTGGGCTGGCGGTAGCAAGATAGTGAGGGCCTCGCATGTTCATAATTCGTTTCTGATTTGTCTGTGTGAGCGGACTTAGCTAGGTGATTGATCAAGCACAGTATTGAAATGATTCAAAATCCCCCGCCTTCACGGGCGTGAGAGTTCGAGTCTATCCTTGGGCACCACTGAATTCAAAGAGTTAGACGCTTGCTTTGGTCTTTATGCTGTTCCCTTCCGGAACACTTATACAGGCCAATCCCACTCTTCGATTTGGGTTCTGGCCTGTGCAGCTTTTTGGAAAAGTCTCGGCTTACGTCTTTGCCTTCACTCAAGCATCTTGACCATCAAGTCGCGCATTACGAATTTCTGCGGTTTGCCCGTGATTGTCATGGGAATCTCATCCACGATCCTAAAGTGCCTGGGGATCTTGAAGTGCGCGATCTGGCCTTGTAGCGATGCGCGAAGTTCGTCTGCGGTCAAATCGACACCGGGCTTTGCGATGGCCCAGGCACAGACTTCTTCTCCGAATTTTTCATCCGGAATACCAAAAACCTGTACGTCGCTCACCTTGGGGTGACGGATCAGATACTCCTCTATCTCGCGTGGATAGATGTTCTCTCCACCGCGGATGATCATGTCTTTCACCCGCCCGACGATAGAGCAGAACCCATCCTTATCAAATACGGCGAGATCGCCGGTATGCATCCAACCATCCACGATGCTGTCTGCCGTCTTGTCGGGGTCCTCCCAATAGCCTTTCATGATCGAATATCCGCGCGTGCAAAGTTCGCCCTTGGCGCCAACGGGAACAATCTGCCCGTCCTGATCGACAATCTTGACTTCCAGGTGGGGATGAACACGACCAACCGTTTCACAGCGTTTGTCCGTGGGATCGTTGACAAAACTCTGAAAGGACACGGGCGAGGTTTCTGTCATGCCGTAACAGATTGTCACTTCATCCATGTTCATCTGGGCATTCACACGCTGCATGACTTCTACGGGGCAGGGGGCACCTGCCATGATGCCGGTGCGCATGCTGCTCAAATCACGGGGCGTGCTTTCGAGGTCTTCGAGCATTGCGACAAACATGGTCGGTACGCCATAGGCGGCCGTACAGCGCTCAGTGGCGAGAGCATCCAGCGTTTGGGCGGCATCAAACCCTTCGCCCGGAAAGACCATGGTCGCACCCTTGCTGACGGCACCCAGGACACCCATCACCATGCCAAAACAGTGATAGAGCGGAACAGGGATGGCCAGGCGATCGGTCTCGGACAAATCAATTCGATCAGTCACATACCTGGCGTTGTTGACAATATTGTAGTGGGACAGAGTTGCCCCCTTGGGCATCCCTGTCGTGCCGGACGTGAATTGGATGTTGATGGCGTCATCCGGTCCAAGCGTCTTGTCGATCTCTGGAATGCGCAGTTGCTGAGCCGGTCCACCCAGGTTTTGCAGATCTTTGAAGGCGTAGGCGCCTGGGCCTGGTTGATCGTCCATCAGGATCACGCTGCGCAGATGAGGCAGTTTTTGCGACCGTAGTTTTCCCGGCTCGCAGTCATCAAGTTCCGGGGCCAGTTGGCGGATCATGCCTTTGTAATCTGAGGTCTTGAATGAGGTGGCCGCGATAAGGGCTTTGCAGCCGACCTTGTTCAACGCGTATTCCAATTCACTCAGGCGATAAGCCGGGTTGATGTTCACCAGAACCAGCCCGACACGGGCGGTGGCAAATTGCGTCAGAACCCATTCCACCCGATTGGGTGACCAGATCCCGACCCGATCCCCCTTGTCCAACCCAAGCGCCAAAAGCCCGGATGCCAACTCGTCCACTGCGCGGTCCAGATCATAGTAACTCATCCGGATGCCTTGCTCGGAAAAGACCGCGGCCTCGCGCGGTCCGAACCTCGACACCGCTTCGCGCAACAGCTGGGGGATCGTGACATAGGCCAGCGGGGGTGTGGACGGTCCGCGGACATAGGACTGCCCGTCTTGGGGAGCAAGCGTGTCGGTGGTGGTCGTAGTGGTCTCGCTGTCCCAGTCAGATATGCGCGACGCCTGGCTTTCACTCAGGATTGACATGTCGAACCTCCCTTACATGTTTCTCCAATCGCCCGATTGCTCAAAAGCATCCGCTGCTTGGTAAATCTTCATCTCTCCATAATGCGGACCAACCAGCATCATGCCAATGGGCAAGCCGTCGCTGAGCCCGCACGGTATGCTCATGGCGGGCAGCCCACCATTGAAGGGCGCCGTGTTGGGCACCATTTCGAACGCCCGCTGCACATACAGGCTGAGCGAACAATCGGCAGGGGGGTGAGGTTGCGGCTTGATGGGCAAAGTCGGCATCAGCAACAGATCGTACTGCTTGAGCGCGGCAAGGTAGCGTTCATTGCAAAGCCGCATGATGTTCTGTCCCTTGCCGTAGAACCGTCCCCGGTATTGGCGTTGGAAATGTTCGCCGACAAACATGCAGGCCTTGAGTGAATGGCTCAACTCATCTGCGCGGCCCTGCCATTGCGCCATGTGATCGGTCATTGAAGGCAGGAACAGACCCCGATAGTTGGTGCCGGTTGAATTCCCCCACATCATGCCGTCTTGCAGCCCCTCAAGCGTGATCGCCGTCCAGGCATCCATGGCGGTATAGTGTTCGGGGATCGAAACTTCTTCGACGCGGGCTCCGAGTTCCCGAAAGCGATCTGCGGCCTGCCTGACTTTTTCGTCCACATCAGCTTCGGAATTCTCGTGACCGAAGCCTTCGGTCAAAACCCCGATCCGCATCCCATGAGCCCCCCGTCCCAATGCCTCGGTATAGCTGTAGACCCTGGGTTTGTACTGGCGCGGATCAAGGCCGTCTTCACCTGCCAGGACCTCAAGCAGCCGCGCATTGTCCGCAACTGTGTTGGTTACAGGGCCAAGGTGGTCGATGGTTTGCTCGATCGGCATTGCCCCTGTGTAAGGCACCAGCCCATGCGTGGGTTTCATCCCGTAGACACCGCAGTTCGAGGATGGGATGCGGATCGACCCGCCCTGATCCCCCGCAATAGCCATGTCGACTTCACCTGCCGCGACAAGTGCAGCCGACCCGCCCGAGGAGCCGCCAGCCATGTAGCCGCGCTTCCATGGGTTGTGGATCGGCCCCTTGGCATTGGTGTGCGATCCGCCTGAAAGGCAGAAGTTCTCACAATGGGCCTTACCGGTGATGACGGCCCCGGCATCCAGCATGCGCGTCACGATGGTGGCGTCGATCTCAGGCGTGTAGCCCTCCATGATCGAAGAGCCATTCATCATCGGCACGCCGGCCAGGCAGATCGTGTCTTTCAAAGCGATGCGTTTGCCGCGTAGCTTACCATCCGGTGCGCCGCGCACTTCTGTCTTGACGTACCAGGCATTCAAGGGGTTCTCGGTCGGATTGGGAAAGTGGCCGGGGCTGCGGGGATACCGCACCTCGGGCAGATGGTCCGGCATCGCATCCAATCTGTCATAGGCCTGCATGTAGGGTTCGATGATCTCGCGATACTCTTCCAAATCTTCGTCCGACAGGTTCATCCCGAACCGGTTGGCCATGTCACGCATCTGCGAAAGTGTCGGTCGTTTGATGGTCATATTGGTCACCACGTTTGCGGCAGCCGGTTGGATCGCGGAAACTGCCTGAGGTTTGGTTGATGTCGGTGGGGTGGGGCGCGCGTTCGCTTGTCCACGGGTTGACCGCGCCGCTCCAAAGCCAAGAAACTGATCGACCTTGGCCTGATCGGACAGGTCCGCCTTGCTCAGCTCGCCTGTAATGCGGCCGCGTTCGAGAACAAGAACCCGGTCGGACAGGTCCGAGATAAAGTCAAAGTTCTGTTCGACCAGAAGAATGGAAAGCCCCCGGCTTTTGCGCAGGGCCAGCAGCGTTTCACCCATTTCCTCGATGATCGAAGGTTGGATGCCTTCGGTCGGTTCATCTAGCAGCAGGAATTCCGGGTCGCCCATCAAACAGCGGGCCAGCGCCAGCAATTGCTGTTCTCCACCCGAAAGGGCGCCGCCTTCGCGGTCCATCAGGGGGCGAAGCCGGGGAAAATCCGACAACACGGATTCCATCACTTCGCTTTCGGATGTCCCGGCGTATTCGTGCCAGGCAAACCGCAGATTGTCGCGAACCGTCAGTTGCGGGAAAATCCCTCGTCCTTGCGGGACATACCCCAGGCCAAGCCCGGCACGCTCGTTGGGGGACATCCGGTTGATCTCGGTCGAGTGGAACCTGATCGTTCCCACCCGGCCAGGCAGGAACCCCATGAGCGTTTTCAGAAGGGTGGTCTTGCCCATCCCATTGTGTCCAAGAATGCCGACAACTTCGTTCTCGGCCACTGCAAACTCGATCCCGTGAAGGATTGGCACCTTGCCATATCCGCCTGAGAGCCCTTTGATTTCCATGACTTGTGTTACGTCTTCATTCATCTCAGTTCTTCTTTCCAAGATAGACGTTGCGAACAGTCGGATCGGACATGACGCGATCCACGTGATCTTCCATCAACACCTCGCCTTGATGGAAAACCGTCACCATTTCGGCGATCGAGCGGATGAACTGCATGTCGTGCTCGACGATGATGATTGCGGCGGTCTTGTTCATCTCGTGAATGATCTGGGTCATACGCTCGACGTCTTCGGCGCTCATCCCGGCGGCAGGCTCGTCCAGCAGGACCAACCAAGGATCCCCAACCGCGACCAGACCAAGCTCGACGCGCTGTCGTTCCCCATGCGCCAAGCGGCCCAGATCGTCCTTGGCGATGGATCCCAGGGCGAGGCGCTCGATGATGTCCTGCGTCTTTTGATTTGCGTCCTGAGGGCTGTGGAACCGCCGGGCCGCAAGCCAGATGTTTTCGAAAACACTCAGGCTGTCCATCACATTGGGCGTCTGGGTTTTGATGCCAACCCCCGACGACGCAATCTGATGAGGCATCCACCGCGTGGTTTCCACCCCCCGCATATAGATCTCGCCCTCGGTTGGGGTTTGCAGCCCTGCGACGCATTTGAAAAAGGTGGATTTGCCCGCCCCGTTGGGACCGATCAGGCAACGCAATTCGCGCGCGCGCAGTTTGAAGTCGACGTTGTTGGACGCGACGACACCACCAAAGCGCATCGTTAGTCCATGTGTTTCTAAAACAGTTTCAGCCATTGACGCGCTCCCGGTTTCTAGCTCGTCGTTGATGATGCGTGCGCCCGAGGGGGCGGCGACCAAAGCTCACCTTCCACAAACCTGCCACCGCCGGAACGACACCCTTGGGAAGGAAAAGTACAAAGAGCACCAGGATGAGACCGGTGATCAGCGTGTTGTCGACGGCAGTCTGTTGCCCCAAAAGGAACTTCAGATAGGCCAAGCCTGCAGCTCCAAGAACCGGGCCCATCCGTGTTCCCAAACCGCCGACGATGCACCAGATGATGATCTCGGCAGACTGGCCGAGCGAAAACAGGCTAGGCGTTACGATCTCAGCCCAATTTGCAAAGAGCGCCCCAGCCAGCCCTGCGATGGCAGCCCCGACCGCGAACAGAGCCGTTTTTCTGGCCCGAACGTCATAGCCCATCAGGGACATGCGGGTTTCGTTTTCGCGAATGCCAACCGCGATGCGACCAAAGCTTGATCTCAGCAAAGCGGACACCAGGAAAAAGACGACCCCCAGCAAGACCGCACAAACATAGAAATAGCTATCGCCCCAGATATAGGCATCCGGGCTGCCGGGGATGTTCAGTGTTTGAAAGCCGGGGATCCCGTTGAACCCGCCCAAACGCGCATTTCCGATAACATACTGTGGCCCGGCGGTAGAGTTGATGAACTTGAACAGGATCAGCGTCACAACAAGGGTTATCACCCCGAGATAGACGTCGTTCAGCCGCCCGAAAAACATCATCGCACCCAAGAGTGCCGCGAAGCCTGCCGGAACAAGAACGGCCAGGATCATCGGAACGGTGCTTTCGCCGATGTTGATGGCGGCGATCGCGTAGGTATAGGCTCCCAGACCAAAAAACGCGGCTTGGCCAAAGCACAGGATACCGCCAAAACCCCAGATCAGACCCAGGCTCAGCCCAAGCATCCCATAGACGATCAGAACCGTCAGTGTGTAGGTGCTGATCATCAGGGGCATTACCCAGATCAGGAACCCCGTGACCAGGATGATCTTGATGGCATCGTTTGAAAGGCTTCCCTGCATCACAGTTTTCCCTTGAAGAATTTTCCGGTGATGCCCTGGGGCAGAAGACGCAGCAGGACGACAGCAGCAACCAACAGCGCGACCTCGCCGATGACCGGTGAAATGGCGAAGGTGAAAACCTGGTTCACGACCCCGAAGAAACCCGCGCTGGAAAAGAGACCTGCGATCAGTGACGGCCCACCGGCGATCACGGTGATGAAAGCCTTGGCGATATAGGCCCCGCCCGATGTCGGCACGAGGCCGACCAACGGGGCCAGAACAGCCCCGGCCAGTCCGGAGAGGGCAGAGCCGCAAAAGAAGGTTGCCATGTAAATTCGGTCGGGGCTGTACCCCAAAGCTGCGGCCATGTCCGACCGCTGCATCGTGCCGCGTGCGATCAATCCGGCGCGGGTGTTCTTCAGGATCACCAGCATCGCAACAAGCAGCAGAATTGCGACCACGATGATGAAGAAGTTGTAGCCGTTGATCTGATAGTTTCCGATGGCAAATCCCGGGATCGGCGTCGAAATCCCGGTCGTCGTATTGCCGAAGATCATCGTAGCCAGCCCAATGAAGAACAGGCTCAAGCCCCAGGTTGCCAGCATGGTGTCGACCAGTCTTCCATACAGATGACGGGTCACCAATCGTTCGACCGCAAGCCCGATCAGACCCACAACAAGGGGGGCGATCACCAGCATGGCCAGAAAGATGTTGATGCCAAGATTGACGGCAGTGATGGTCGCATAGCCGCCCATCATCATGAACTCGCCATGGGCGAGATTGATCACTTTCATCATGCCAAACACAACCGCAAGGCCGGAACTGATCAGGATCAGAGAGGCGACCGCGTAGAGCATTTCGACAAGAATGACGACGGACAAATCCATTGCGCGAGATTCCGTTGAAAAGAGAGACGTAAGGGATGGGTGCACGGAGCTGCCAAACTCCGCGCGAGATCTGTGAGAGCGTTCAGATCTGGATTTCGTATTGGGTGTTGTCACCTGGATTGGCCGCCAGATCACATACCGCCTGGGTATCAATAGGCTGGCGCTGTGGCAGCGTTTCGATCACCTTCATACCCTGGTTCGCGAATTCCATGATGTGCACATCCAGAACCGCATGGTGCGTTTTGGGATCGACCGTTACCTTGCCCGCCGGACCTTCGATGGACAGGCCGGATTCCAGCGCAGCAATAACAGCATCTCGGTCCAGTGACCCCGCCTGGCGCACTGCTTCGGCCCAGGTCAGAACACCTTGATAGTTCGACACGGCGATTTCGTGGATCAGGTTGCTGTCGCCATAGGCCGCCGCCCATCTTTCCTTGAACGCAGTGTTGGCCGGGGTGTCGAGCTCCTGGCTGTAGTTGTAAGCAACCATGATGCCGTTGCCTTCTTCGGGCGTCAGAACCTTGTGTTCGTTGCCGACACCCAAGGTGGTCGACGCCAACGGAATACGATCTTTCATCCCCGCGGCCGCCCACTGACGGAAGAACGACAGGTGAGCGCCCCCAACAAGCGGTGCGATCACCAGATCGGGGCCGACCGACTGAATCTTGGCGATGGTCGAGCCGAAGTCGCTCACATCCAGCGGGAAGAAGTCGACACCCACGGTCTCGCCACCGTTGTCTGCCACGAACTTCTGGATCCAGCGCGCCGTGATCTGACCATAGTTGTAGTCAGCCGCCAAGATATAAACCTTCTTGCCGGATTTGCTCATGGCATAAGGCACCAGGGCTTCGACTTGCTGGGCAGGGGTCACGCCATTGATGAATATGTTGCGATCACAAACACCGCCTTCGTACAGAACGTTGTAGAAATACGGCGTCTTTGTCTTGCGCATCGTCTGGCGAATGGCTTCGCGCGAGGCGGACAGGATGCCTCCATGGACCACATCAACCTGGTCCTGGCGGGTCAATTGCTGACCATATTGCGAGTACAGCGCCATGTCCGATTGCGTGTCATAGGCCGTGACTTCGATCTGTTTGCCAAGTAGGCCACCGGCCGCGTTGATTTCGTCAACCGCAAGGCGCATCGCCATATCCATCGGCTTGCCGTAGGCATCAAAGATGCCTGACGTGTCCAGGATTGAGCCCAGTTTGATCGTATCAGCTGCCAAGGCCAGGCGGGGTAGCATTGACGCCCCTGCAAGTGCAGCTGTGCTGGCCAAAAAAGTTCGACGGTTCAGTGACATATCGGTTTCCTCCCTAGTGTCGTTCGGGTTGAGGTGACGGTTGTTCCGTCACTTCTCGGTCTTTGGTTTGTCTTTGATCCGGTTTGCGTAATCTGCGGTTCGGCCAGCCAGATTTGCGTCGAAATCAAGCCCGATCTCCTCGCCCATCTGTTTCATCGCAGGCAAGCGCACGGCCATTCCCAAGATCTGGTCCATGGCTGCGCCAAATGCGCCATCCACCCCTTGGCCCGTATCCCCTGAGCGGCCAGCACCAGAGATCTGGTTGATCCGTATCGAGTCGATTTTTTCGACCGGCTTCATCATCTGGGTCATGATTTCGGGCAAACGGTCGAGCTTGCGCTCTTCCAGCCGCATGCGGATCATTGCCTCGCCCAGTGTGTTTTCGGCCTCGTTCAGGGCAGCGCGACCTGCGGCCTCTGCTTCCATCCGGGTGCGTTCGACCGCGCTGGCCTTGGTTTTCACCGCAGCATCGGCATTTGCCTTTTCCAAGAGCGTTTCGACATCACGTCTGACCTTGGCGCCCTCCAGCTCCAGATCTTTCTGCTGTCGCAGGCGGGCGGTCTCATGCTCTCGTTCCGCAATCGCACGCTCTTTTTGTGCCTGTACGCTTTCGGCGGCCAGGATGACCTTGGCTTTCGCCTCTTCCTCTTCTGCCCGCGCTTCGGCTTCTTGCGCCCGTTTCCTGGCAATCGAGATGTCGTTTTCGATCTTTTCCTCTTCGAGCGCTCGGATCGCGGCCATCTCGGCCTTGCGCAGCGCTTCGTCGGTTTCCACCTGCGTTGACTTCACACGTTTTGCGTTTTCAATCCGCGTGGTTTCGCTGGCCAGCTTGGCCTCATCGCGTGCGCGCTCTTCGCGTGATTTTGCATCCGCTTCGAGTTTCGCCAGATGCTCGTGCTGCGCGATCTCGGCCTCGCGTTCTGCGCGCTGCAATTCCAGTTGCCGTTGGTGTTGAGCCAGCTGGCTCTCACGTACAGCCACCTCGGCCTCTGTTTCGATACGGATGCGCTCTTTGCGCTGATCCGCAACAAGCTCGGCCAATTGGCGCATGCCCTGAGCGTTAAAGGCGTTGTTTTCGTTCCATTGGCTCAGATCGCTCTGATCCACCGCAATCAACGAAGCCGACACAAGCGTAAGACCCAGTTTTGCGGCCTGCGCGTCAATGGCTTCGGCAACTTCATTGGAAAACCCGGACCGATCCAGGTGGATCTCTTCCAGCGTTCGGACCGCAGCCGCGCGTTGGATGGCGTCGACCAAAGAGCCCGCAAAAACCTCTGCGACGGTTTCGCCCCCTCTGGCGATCCGCGCACCCAGGGCCTGCGCCGCGGTTGCAATGCCCTCTGCGGTCGGAGCGACACGCAGTTCGAATTCAAACTGAACATCAGCCCGCATCTTGTCCCGTGTTAGGACAGCCTCACGGCCCTCGCGGGTGATGGCGAAGGTCAGCGCCCCCATGGAGACTTTCTGAACCTGATGCAAAATCGGAAGAGACAGGCAGCCACCGTCGGTGATGACACGGCGCCCCCCGAAACCGGTGCGTACCAGCGCAGCGTCCAAGGTCGCTTTTGCATAGTATCTTTGCAGAAACCAGATCGCGACCAACGCGACAACTACCAGCAGAACCAGCAGGATAACCCAAGCCAAGGTAACTCTCCCTCTTTGACCGATCGCGCGGCTCTTGGGCCCGCAATCCATTTGTTGGTCAAAGCGTGAGAGAATTTAATTTCCATTTCAAGTAAAAAATTGAAATGGAAAATGATTTTACGTAAGTATCTGTTTTATAGTTCTTTTATGACCTCAAATTGCAACCCGTCAGCGCGTGCCAGGTAGATCGGCGCCCGTTCGCTTTTGTTGGAGGACGACTGTTTTCGACCACTTCGATGAATCACGGGCAGGGCATCGGAAACACTATGATCGCGCCAAACCTTGGCGTGTCCTTCCATCAATCCGGCCAGGAAATGCACCCCTTCATAGGTGGATTGACCCAGTGCGTTCAGCACCGGCGCCTGATCCCCATGCACGCGGTAGTACTTTTCTTTGAAAGCTTGGTTCGCCTCTGTTGGCAGTGTCCCGAAATATGAGGATGCAGCGAACAAGCGCTTGCTGTTCTTTGCACCGCATCCCAACAGACCGTTTTCTTCGATGGCGCAGGACAAGCGCACCATCCGATCATGCAGTTTGGCTTTGCCAAAAGCCCGGTTGAACGCAACCGCGTCCTGACCAACAAGCGAGATCAGAACGGCCTCGGCACCGGAGTTGGAGATTTCTTCGACAAACCGGGTCATGCTGGTCAGCCCAAAGGGCAGATATTTCTCATAGGCCAGTCCAACGGACATTTCCTGCAACTTGGCCTTGGCATAGTTGTGTGACGTTCTTGGCCAGACATAATCATTGCCGATCAGGGCCCAACTGCGTGGTCGATACTCGTTTTGAATGTGCTCAATCGACGGGCCCAGCTGTTCTTCTGGGGTTTCGCCAATCGCGAACAAACCCTCTGTTCGCTCACCACCTTCGTACAGCGGCGTATAGATGTAGGGGATCCGTTGACGAACAACCTTGCTGAGGCGTTGGCGAATTGCACTGATGTGCATGCCCACGATGGCGTCGATCGAGTTCGTTTCGATCAGATCATTGACCGTCTCTTCGATCGAGATGCTGGCCTCCATCGCTGCATCGATCATGATGAGCTGCACTTTGCGGCCGTCTATGCCCTGGGTTCGGTTCAACTCTTCGACCGCCACCTGAGCGCTCGAAATGCAGGACGGCGCCCAAAGCCCTGCGGCACCACACAAGGGAATGAGAAGAGCGATCCGAAAAGTACCCTTGCCGCGCAACATGGGGTCATCGCGCAGTTCCTCAAGTTCGGTTGGAATACTGGGTAACGTGGTCAAAGTGGCTCGGCCCTTCCTTGTTGGATCGGGAACCGCTACATACCAATTGATTTTACTTTCCAAGTCAAATAAATTTCGAAAGCCAAACACAGGTGCCCCCGATGGAATCGAGCTCAAACCCAATTCAGGACTATCTGTCGTATGCTCTGGCTGCGGCGCATCGAAAGATGCACGCATCTTTGAGCACACGTCTGAAGCAACACGGCATTCAGATCGAAGCATGGCGCATTCTTGAAACGCTCGAGGCGGGTCATCGTCTGACGATGGGGCAGCTGGCCGAGGTTGTTTTGATGAATCCCCCGACGTTGACCAAGCTGGTCGACCGGATGGTTTCGGACGGTTTGGTACACCGGCAAGTCGCGCAAGCCGACCACCGACAGGTCAACGTTCTGCCAACGGCCCTTGGCAAAAAGCGGATGCTGCAAATCAGGAAAGAAGTGCAGGAACAAGACATCGAGTTTCAATCCCTGCTCGGTAAGGATGAGGCCAGCAAGCTCATCGAACTGCTGCGTGGAGTGGTTCAGTAGCCCGTGCGTAACCTATGTGAACGAAGTTGGGCACAAGACCAGCGACGACGCCCGCTCACAGCCGATACCTGAGACACCAGGTAACCCATTGTGAGGTCAGGCTGTTTCGCAGATATCACTGTTGACCAGCAAGCCTTGCGCTTGTGTCTTCTTCTGTATCGCCCCCGGCCATGCGCGCGAAGGCCTGACGCCAACCGATAGCGAGATCCGTCAACTCTGCCAGAGCTTGCGCCTCTTCCGGGGATACCCTGCGGGTCAGCCGAGCCCGGGTTACGTGTAGTACACTCCAGTCCGGGTTGCGTCTTTCTATTAGAGTTATCCTGTCACCCGCTTCTGCGGTACCGGTTTCCAGCACCCGATAGTACCATCCGGTGCGGCCCGTTTTCTGAAACAGATAGGGCATCTTTTCGTTGCCCGTGTACAGCCCCAGCTTCCAACAGGGCTGACGGCCCTGGCTGATCTGAACGGTTGCTGTGCCCAGCTTAAGGATATCGCCGATACAGAGGTTTTCTTCGGTCAGCTCTGTTGTGGCGATGTTTTCTCCAAAGGCGGCCGGTTTGGTTCCCGCTGCCATCTGCCCCTCATTCTGCCAGGCTGCGTAGTGGTCCGATGCATAGTGATGGATGGCCTTGTCTTCGCCACCATGCACGGTCAGGTCTGCTTGGGCGTCGTCGGAAAAACCAGTGAGTGTAATGGCCTGACGGCCAAGCGTTTGGTCCTTTTGAATGGCCGAGGGCGGTTTCCCGTCCCAGCGGTCCTGAACCCTGCCCAGGAATATGCCACCGATTTCTGCTGATAGGTCAGGAAGGGTCATTCAGGCCTCTTTGTGTTCGATGCAGATTTTGTTGTTTTCGCCGGGGTCCAGTTGGAGCCCCAGCAGGGTGCAAAAGCCATTTTCAGACGCGGCGTCATGATAGGCACAGGTTTTGCACCTACCGAAAGACTGACCGCCGTTGGCCTCCAGGGCCAGCTTCAGGCTTTGACGCAAGCCGTCCTTGAGTGCGCCTTGAACATCCGCCGGAAGGTTGCCGATTGCATCTGCAATCGGGTTGGGTTCCGTCACTGCGGCAAGGCCAGCCTCGGTCAGTTCATAGGAAATTGATCGCTGATCGGATTTCTGCCGGTGTTCGGCCGCATAGCCCTTGCGCATCAGGGCTTTCAGCGTTTGGGACATCGTCCCGCGCGTGGTCCCCAGGTAGTCGGCGACATGCGACGGCGACCGGGAAAACTGATTTGCTTCAGACAGATACTCCAGAGCAGCCCGTTGTGTCGGGTTCAGATCGCCATCCCAGCCAGCAGCGGAATCTAGCCTGGCCAGCCGGTTGATGAGGATGCGAATGCTGTGGTCGTTTCTCATACCTCAGAAAGTAGCGAGTCGAAATTAAAGTTGCAATAGGCGCGTGTCTTATAGTAGCGAGTCGATATTAATAGCGAGTCGACATCAAATGACTGGAGATACGACATGAGACTTCCCTGGATATCCGTTGCCGCCGTTTTGGTCGGAGCTGCATCAGTTGCCGCGGATGGCAATCACGCTCTACATCAAGAGGGGGCCGTCATCTCTCCTGCGGATGCGGGCAAGGTGGCAGACTTCGACATTCTTGCCGCACATGCGCACCGCAACGGCAACACGGTGACGTTCCACATGACCACCAACGGAACAGCCGGGGCCTCGGTTCCGGCAGCAACCGGCGAAGTGGGCGGATCGGATGTCTGGTCCTATGTGTGGCCCACCTCTCTGGACCCTTCGGCAGTGGGGTTCGAGGGTGGCACCGGCATTCTGGCGATGGCCGCGACCAGCCACCCGGATTTTGACGACACCCCGCTTTTTGATGAAAACGGGGATGGCGATCCGGCCAATGACGGCATCGAATGGCACAGTCACTGGGTGGTGCTGACCCCGACGGAGGCCTGCGGTCCAGGTGCCCTTGCGGTGCGCGACATCCCCGAAGGCACCTCGCCAAAGCTGCCCGCGACATGGCCCGGGTTCCCGATCTTCCTGGACAGTCCCGGGTTTACGCCATTGTTCGACGGGCCCGAGGTCACGGTGAATGCAGGCTTTGCCAGCGACGTCGAACTGGACGGTCTGGCCTATGACGGCGTCACATCCGCGCTTCGGGTGAACGCCAGCATCCATGCGCCGCTTTTGTGCGTCACGGATGTCTTCGACATTGCGTCGGGCGATCTCAGCCTGCCGGGCAAGCTTAAGTAACGGTATCAGTCAGCCGCCGTAAGTGGTGGCCGACTGCCAAACAGGAGAGAGCAGATGCAAGCGCCTGAATTGCAGGTCACCCGATGGTTCAACACTGACGAACCCCTCAAGCTGTCGGATTTCCAGGGAAAGGTTGTTCTGATCGAAGCCTTCCAGATGCTGTGTCCCGGCTGTGTCATCCATGGCATCCCCCTGGCACAGGATGTGCAGCGGCAGTTTTCAAACGATCAGGTTGCGGTGATCGGGCTGCACACCGTTTTTGAGCATCACGAGGCGATGACCCCGGTATCGCTGAAGGCCTTTTTGCGCGAGTACCGCATAACCTTTCCCGTGGCGGTCGACAAACAGGGGGCAGGGCCGCTACCGGAAACCATGACGGCCTATGGGATGCGTGGAACGCCCAGCCTGGTTCTGCTGGATCAGTCCGGCCGGATTGCAGCGCATCACTTTGGCCAGGTTTCACCGCTGCAACTGGGGGCCGAGATCGGCCGCCTTTTGGCGGGTGGCCCCGGCGCCCAGGCCAAGGAACATCAACCAGGCCAGTCCAGCAGTTGCGATGGCGACGGTTGCCCCGTTTGAACAGGCTTCCCCGGGCGGCTTTGTCTTCAGGACTTTGCGAAACCCCCAAATCGTCGGCCGGATGCGCAAGCGTCCGGCCGACGCGCATGCATGGTTCGCGCACTTTCCACCGGTACCCAAGGCCCGGCCGTGACCACATAAGTGATATTCAGTCCCCGTCGGCAACCCCGTCTGCGCGGGCTTTGGACCGCCGGGCACGATAGCTTGGCAAAACGACCAGAAGCGCGGCGATGATGAGAAGCGCGAGTGTCATTGGGCGTTCCCAGATGAAGGCGATGCCATCATACAACTGCATGGACCGGGCAAAGTTGTCCTCCATCATCCCGCCAAGGATGAAGCCGATCAGCAGCGGGGCGAGGGGGTAGTCCGCGAACTTCAGGGCTGTGGCGCAGATGCCAAAACCCACGAGGATCAGCAATTCGGTCGCGTTGTTTTGCCCGATGTAGGCCCCCATCAGTGTGAAGAACAGGATGAACGGGATCAGGAAGTTGCGCGGCACCGCCAAAACCTTGGCGATATAGGGGATCAGCGGCAGGTTCAGGATCAACAGCACCAGATTGCCGATGAACATCGACATGATAACCGCCCAGAAAATCTGTGGCTCATCGATCATCAGGCGCGGGCCGGGGGTGACGTTCAAGGCGATCAAGGCTCCAAGCAGGATGGCGGTGGTCCCGGACCCCGGAATGCCCAAGGTCAACAGCGGCACAAACGAGCCTGTGCAGGCTGCATTGTTGGCGGACTCAGGCGCAGCAAGGCCCTTGATCGAGCCCTTGCCGAACTCGTCCTGTTCCTTCTTTGGCGCGATGTTGCGTTCGACCGCGTAGCCGAGGAAGCTGGCAATAGTAGCCCCGGCGCCCGGCAGAACGCCGATGAAGAACCCCTGGACCGATTGGCGGCCAATCACGGGCGCGATGGCCTTTGCCTCGTCCCTGGTGATGCGCAGGTCCTTGATCTCACCATCGTCGCCTTTCAGATCCTTTGGCTTCAGAACCAGAAACAGCGCTTCGGGCAGGGCGAACATGGCCATGGCCAGCGTGATGAAACCAAAGCCCGATTGCAGATCCATGATCCCCATGGTGAAGCGGGGTAGGTTGAACAGTGCGCCTTCACCGACGGTGGCCATGATCAGGCCAAGGATCGTCATGATCAGTGCTTTGGCGACCTGACCCGATCCGGCAAAGGCCGCGATCGCAGACAGGCCCACAACCATCAGGGCGAAATACTCAGCCGAATGAAACAACAGCGCGACCGAGGACAGGGCAGGGGCAAAGACCATCAACAAAACAGCGCCCAATGTACCGCCCGCAAAGCTGGCAATGGCCGCGATGGTCAGCGCCTTGCCTGCCTTGCCTTGTCGTGCCATCGGATAGCCGTCGAAACTTGAGGCCACGGTGCCCGCGACCCCCGGCGCATTCAGCAGGATGGAGGAGGTCGAGCCGCCGAAAATCGCGCCATAGTAGACGCCTGCCAGCAGGATGAGAGCAGCTGAAGGGTCGCCCATCGAAATTGCGACCGGGATCATGATGGCGATGATGGACATCGGCCCCAGGCCGGGCAACATCCCGATGAATGTGCCGATCAGGCAGCCTGCGATGACCATCAGCAGGTTTTGGATTGAAAAGGCCGTTTGCAGGCCGATCAGAAGTCCTTCGAGCATGTCAGCCTCCGAAAATGCCGGGCAGGGGGCGCATGTAGATGCCCAGGACTTCCTGAACCAGATACCAGACCGCGCCGGTGGCGATGAAGGCGACGGGCAGCATGATGTGCCACTTGCGCTCGCCCAGAATGAAAGACCCAAGGATCAGGAAGGCGGATGTCGAGATCAGAAAGCCGACGGGCCGCAGGCACAGGGCGTAGATCACCATCAAGGCCAACAGCATCAGAGCCTGATCGAGATGATAGTCGCCCAGACGGCGGTAATCGATGTCGGCCTCTTTCGGCTCGGACTTTTCGAGGCCCAGCAGGATGATGACGCAGGCAATGATGCCCAGAACCGACAGCACTTTGGGGAATGTGCTTGGCCAAATGGGGTTGCGTTGCATGAAGGGGGGCAGGCCGCCGTCCATCGTGAACCAGGCGGCATAGCCATAGGTCAGACAGACCCCAAGCAAAACAAGCGCAATCCAGCGATCCAGCGCCATGACATTCCCTCCCTCGTGTGTCTTGGTGGTTGTGGCAGAGCGGGTGGACCGCTCTGCCAAGTGCTGTGCTTAGAGGAAGCCCAGCTTTTTCATCAGATCGCCGATCTGCTGTTCCTGCTGCTCAAGGAACGACTGAAAGTCGTCGCCCGAGTTGTGGATGTTCACCCAACCGTTGCGCGCGCGTACTTCTTCCCATTCAGGGGTGTCGTACATCTTGGCAATGGCGTCTTGGTAAGCAGCCAACTTGTCCGCGGGCAGGCCGGGGGCGGCGAAGAAACCGCGCCAGTTCACGAATGTGGTGTCGATCCCCTGTTCCTTCATGGTCTGCGCGTCAGGCGCCGCATCAACGCGGTCCTCAGAGGTGACGCCAATGATCTTGACCTCGCCTGCGTTGGCCAGATCGACGGCTTCCGAGAACCCGGTCGACAGGGCGGCGATTTCACCGGACAGCAGGGCCGCCATGGCTTTGCCGCCTGCATCATATGGAATGTATTTGACGCCAAGCGCGTCCTTGCCTGCCGCTTCCATCACCATGGCCGCGACCAGGTGGTCCATGCCACCGGGAACAGAGCCACCACCAATGGCCGTACCGGACGGATCGGCGTCAAAGGCTGCGACCAGATCTTCCATGGAATTGATCGGGCTGTCCTTGCCCACGACGATTGCGGCGTAGTCACCAATTGTGCCGGACACCAGCGTCAGGTCGCGGAAATTGTGCGGGAACACCCCGGTCAGCGAGCGGATCACGATGGGGGTCGAGTTGACCATCAGCGTGCCATGGTTGCTGTCAGCGTTTTCGATCAGGAAGCCGATGGCCTTGCCACCGCCGCCGCCCGACATGTTTTCGTAGGACGCGGTGCCCACAAGGCCTGCATTGGTCAGCGCTTCACCGGTTCCGCGCGCGGTACCGTCCCAACCACCACCAGCACCGCCGGGGATCAGGAAGTGAATGCTGTCAACAACTTGATCTTCGGCCAGAACCGGCCCGACCAGACCAAACGCGGCAACAGCCGAAATTAGGGCCCGACGGCCCAGTTTGAAATTCCACATATTGTCCTCCCATTTGACAACTGCCCGCATGGCAGTTCAGCTAGCAGGGACAACTACACATCAACCTGACATCAACCTGTCACAACACAAAAGGGGCCCAGAGAGGGGGATGAAGTTCCTACTGGTGGAAGACAATCAGGATCTTGCCAATGCAATCCTTTCACGGATGACGATGGCCGGGCATGTTATTGATCATGCAGCGAATTTAGAGGATGCGTCCGCCTTTGTCGCGACCGGTCAGTATGATCTGATCCTGCTCGACATCATGTTGCCGGATGGCGATGGCCGCACGTTCCTGAAGCAGCATCGCGCCAGTGATCTGGACACGCCGGTGATCGTTCTCACCGCGCGAAGTCAGGTTTCAGATCGAATCGGTTCGCTCGATATGGGGGCCGATGACTATGTGACCAAACCATTTGACCACGCCGAGCTTGAGGCGCGCAGCCGCGCCGTTTTGCGTCGCAAATCGGGCTATGCAAAAACAACGATCGAGATCGGAGGCGTCGTCTTTGATCCGGTCGCGGGCCACTTGACCGTAGGTGGTGAAGAGGTCCAGATGCGCAATCGCGAATTGCGTCTGCTTGAGCTTTTCATGAACGCTCCGGGGCAGATTTTTTCCAAGAACAAGTTGGCCGACCGGCTGTTTTCTTATGATGACGACGTCTCGGAAAACGCGATCGAGGTCTATGTCGGCCGCTTGCGCAGGCACCTGAAACCCTCGGGTCTGAGCATCACGACGCTGCGCGGGCTAGGGTATCGATTGGATCACGATGGATAATCCCGCCGTTTCCGGGTCGCTCAGGAACCGGTTGATGCTGACGTTGATCGGTGGGGCGGCCGTCCTGGCATTGATCCTTTTCTTCGCGGTTCGGAACTATGCGGTTCAGGTGGCCCAACAGGGACAGGACACCATCCTCGATGCGTCGGTCACGTCGATGCTTGATGCGGCGACGATCCAGGACGGCAGAGTGGAGTTGGACCTGCCTTATGCCGCGTTTTCAATGCTGGCAACATCAGCGGATGATCGGGTTTTCTATGCGATCTTGCGGGATGGAGAATTCCTGTCGGGCTACGAAGACTTGGCAGCCGCGGGAAATTTCCTGCCCGACGGCCCCGTCTTCCAGACCAGCCAGATACGCGGTGCACCGGTAAGGACAATCAGTGCCAGCCGAACGTTGATCGGCGCAAATGAACGGGTGGACGTCCAGATTTTTCTTGCTCAGACGCAGGATGCCCTGTCCGAAACGCTTGACCAGATCTCGCGCAACGCTGCTCTTTTGGGGGTCGGGTTCTTTACCCTGGCGGCTGCGCTTTCCCTCTGGGCCACGTCTGCAACAATCGGACAGCTTGGGAAGTTGACCACGTCGGTGACGAGACGAGGGCCACAGGACCTGAGACCGTTCACCAAACCGGTCCCACGGGAAATGGTTCCCCTGGTGAGTTCGCTCAATTCCCTGGTTGGACGGCTGGATCAATCGCTCACCCAGTCTGAGGATTTCATTGCCGAGGCGGCGCACCGGGTTCGAACGCCACTTGCCACTGTAAGGTCCTATGCCGAAGCAACGTTGCAGCGTGTCGACAAAGAGGAGAACCGCGAAGCGATGCGGTCGATGATAAAGGCAATCGACGAAAGCTCGCGGGCTGCTGGCCAGCTTTTGGATCATGCGATGATCACCTTTCGCGCCGATCATCTGGAGCGGGACGCAATTGACCTTGCCGAATTGGTGAGTGACCTGGCGCAGCGATTGACCCCCATCGCGGAAATGAAGGATCTTTCGATTTTGCTCCGGGGGGATCCACAGGTTCCCTATTCGGGCGATCCCGTTCTTCTACAGAACGCGGTACGCAACCTGATCGACAATGCGATGAAGTACGGGCCGGCCGACAGCACCATCGAGATCACTGTTTCCGGGATCCCCAGACCACGGATCATGGTTTGCGATCAGGGTCCGGGCTTTCCCGAGAATGAAATCGAGACCCTGACCACCCGTTTCCAGCGTGGGGCAAATGCTGCGGATTCAATTGGCTCGGGTCTTGGGTTGACCATCGCGCAGGATGTCGCGATGGCCCATGGTGGCGACATCCATCTAGAAAACAGGCCGGAGGGCGGCGCGTGCGTTACTTTATCGCTTTAACTCTGATCTTCTTCGGTCACGTCGGATGGGCGCAGGACTGGGAAGATCGGCAGATCTTCAATGAAACAAATGCGACAACGAGCTTGCGGATCATCTCAAGCACGGACACGGATCTGTTTGCGCCACTGATCGAGGCTTTCATCGCTGAAAACCCGGATATCGCTATCGACTATCTGGTGACCGAAACAGCAGACATCGACCGGCGGTTTCGGAGCATGCCCGATGCTTTTGACATTGCGATTTCAAGTGCAATGGACCTGCAATTCAAGCTTACAAACGACGGGTATGCGCTTGAGCTGCAAAACGTCTCTCATCCGGCCTGGGCGCAATGGCGGCAAAGCCTGTTTGCCTTTACGTCCGAGCCCGCAGCGATTGTCATCAACCGGGCCGCGTTCGATGGGCTCCCGATCCCACAAACGCGGCAAGAGTTGATCGAGGCGTTGCGCGCGCGTCCAGAGGTGTTTCGGGGGCGCGTAGGAACCTATGACGTCCGCCAATCAGGGCTCGGCTATCTGTTTGCCACGCAGGACGCGCGGGCGTCCGAGACCTTCTGGCGGCTCATGGAGGTGATGGGCGGACTTGATGTCCAGCTTTATTGTTGTTCGGGCGAGATGATCGACGATCTGACAGATGGTACGATCGCGGTGGCCTACAATGTCCTTGGAAGCTATGCCGAAGCCCGCACCGAAAGCCGTGCTGCATTTGAGATCATTCTTCCGTCCGACTTTCCCACGACGATGATGCGAACCGCCTTTGTTTCAAAAGCATCTGCCGAGCCAGCGGCGGCAGAGCGGTTCATCCAATTTTTGGTGACGTACCAGTCCAACCCCATCGATGGCACACGGTTGCTGCCGTCGCTTCAGGATAGAGACAGCGGCACCGAACGCGCGACCATCGCCCTTGAACCGGCCTTGATGACCTTTCTCGACGCATTGAAACGAAACAAGTTCACGTCGGAATGGGAAAACGCGCTGATTCAAAACTAAGTTCGATCATCGCGTTGTGGATGTTGCGTGTCAGCATGAGGATTGACCCTGGCCAAAACTGACCTTCAGTTGTCCTGTTGTCAGTGATCGATTATTATCTTGTGGGGGCTTGCTGGAATGCCAACTCACACCTGAACCAGCTGGTCAGCAACGGCTTCCAATAGTGCCGTTGTAACGGCGTCGATCATCTTGGTGCGCGGCGAGGCTGACATGCTGGCCAGGCCAACAATCCTCGTCGGTCCATTCTGCTCAAGGGGGATCCTTTTGAGCCGCAGATGGTCATATGCCGCCAAATGGCTGTCTGGAATGATGGAGACACCAAGGTCAGCGGCCACCATGCTCGAGATCGCTTCAAGGCTCTCAAGTTCCATGGCGTCTTTGACGTCTATGCCGTTCCTTTGCAGCCAGGTCTCGATCTGCCTTCCCACAACCGCGTCGCGCGTAAAGCGTATGAATGGTGACGCAGCAAGAAGGTCTTTCGGAGGTAGATCCGGGGTGTTCTCCGAGACAAGCAGGACCAATTTCTCGGATACGATCTCGGAGAACTCCAAAGTGTTTGGCAGAATATCTGGACGAGAGATAATCGCCGCTTGGATCTGCCCGCGGTCCAACTGCAGCAAAAGCTGATTGGTCAAACCCGGAACAATCCTCACATGGATGTTCGGATGCACGGATTTCAGCTTTGACAGGGCAATCGGCACCAATCCAGTCAGGGTTGTGGGAACGGCACCCAAAGTGATTTCGCCAGAAAGCTCGTTGGTCGACCTCACTCTTTCCGCCAAACCGTCATATGCGGCCACAACCGCAGCGGCCTCTCCGACGAACATTAGACCGGTATGGGTCAGTTCGGGCGATTTGGCCGTTCGGTCAAACAACTCGAGCCCCAACGAGACCTCGAGGTTGCGCATCTGGTGGCTAACCGCCGACGGTGTCAGATGCTCTGCCTCTGACGCGGCACGGAAGCTTCCATGTCGATGAACTGCGATCAGAGTTCGCAGTGACCGAATGCTCATACCAATACCCTCGCTACCGCCTGATCCGTGATTTATGTGTGAAAGTTTTTCACCTAAGGGTCAAATATTTTTCGTTTTTGTTCATTTTTTTTAATCTGTATCTTGCGCGGAGCACGCCCAACGAAACCATGCCCAGAGGTCTTTATGGTTGCTCCCGTATCCAACGCCTATACGTCCATCATCGCCAAACCCTTTGCTCCAAACCTTGGCGCCGAGATCTATGGGGTCGATCTAAGTCGGCCTGTGCCGGACGATCAGTTCGCCGAGATTTGCGACGCGTTTCACACCTATCAAGTGCTGTTTTTCAAAGAGCAGAAAGAAATTCCGCCTGCGCAACACATTGAATTCGGGAAACGTTTCGGACCGCTTCATGCGCACCCCGCAGCCCCGACAATGGAAGGATATCCCGAGATATTCGAGATCCATGCAACCAAGAATTCCAAAGTTGCCAACGGTGAGTTCTGGCACTCGGACGTCTCTTGCGATGAGACGCCGCCCCTTGGGACCATGCTTCAAATCCATATCGCCCCCCCATGCGGCGGGGACACCATGTTCAGTGACATGTACGCGGCCTACGACGATCTGTCAGATCCAATAAAGGAAATGCTCAACGGGCTAAGCGCTCTTCACAGTTCCGAGCATATCTACAAGGGCCGCTATAGCGACCGGGGCCAAAAGGATAGCGACATCGACTGTCCCGAGGCGGTTCATCCGATTGTTCGAACCCATCCGGACACGGGGCGGAAATCACTGTTTGTGAACCGGACTTTTACCACAAAGATTCTGGGCTTGTCGGACACGGAAAGCGATGCAATCCTCAACATGCTTTTCGAGCATGCGGAACAAATCAACTATCAGATCCGGTTCAGGTGGTCGCTGAACGACATGGCTTTTTGGGACAATCGCTGCTGCATGCATCGCGCGATCTGGGACTATTGGCCTGCCGAGCGAAAAGGGCGTCGTGTGACAGTGAAAGGCGACAGGCCAGTATAGTTCCGAGTGACTGGACTGGATTGATCAAAGAAACCAAACCTTCAGGAGCACCAAGTGCGAGCTGCAGTCGTAAGAGAGTTTTGTGAGGACCTTTCGATTGAAACGGTTCCAGATCCAGCCTGCCCAGACAATGGGGTGATCCTGGAGGTCGCCGCCTGCGGCGTTTGCCGTTCGGATTATCATGGTTGGACCGGTGCCCATCCCAAAGTCCAGAACGGCTCTATCTTGGGGCACGAATACTGTGGAACCGTGGTAGAGGCCGGGCCGCAAGCAAAACACAAAATTGGCGATCGCCTCATCGCGCCGTTCATCCTGGGGTGTGGCAGCTGCAACGCGTGTCAAACAGGTGTGTCAAACACCTGTGCTGACCAAATCGTGCCTGGGTTCGGAACGCCTGGAGCTTACGCAGAATACGTTGCGGTGCCCTTCGACCACAACCTGGTTCACTTGCCAGAAACGCTGTCTCCTGCCTTGGCCGCCGGTCTGGGCTGCCGTGTGACGACTGCGTGGCATGCCTTGACCGACCGCGCAGATGTCGCAGCGGGCGAATGGGTGGCTGTCCACGGAACAGGTGGGATCGGTTTGTCCGTTCTTCTGTTGGCAAAGATGCTGGGGTGCCGCGTTGTGGTGGTGGATGTCGTCGATGAGAAACTTGAGCATGCAAAGCTCCACGGTGCGGATGCCACGGTGAACGCCAGCAAAGAGGACGCCGCAGCAGCGATCCGCGACATAACGAATGGCGGCGCGCAGGTTTCGATAGAAGCACTGGGGATCGAAGTAACGACAAATGCGTCCTTGGAATGCCTCGCCATCCTTGGTCGACACGTGCAGATCGGCATGCCATCAGGCGACGGCCAGATGCAGGTGAACATGCGCGCGATCTATACCAAACAGCTCTCGTTTTTTGGCACGCGGGGGATGCCGTCGTGGAAATACCCCCGTCTTCTGGGAATGATCGAACGTGGCGACGTGGATATCCAGCCAATGGTCGCCAGAGAGGTGCGCTTGGAAGAGGCCAGTCGAGAGCTGCGCGCCATGAGCGGGCCGACATCCCCCGGAACCGCTGTCATCACGGAGTTTCGGTCCTGATCCGCGTAAATGAAAAGCGGATTTCCTCGAGCGATCAATCACGTAGTGCACACACAACGTCGCACTTGCCGCTATTCGCGCGAACCGGCTAGGCGGATGAATGCAAGGTAAGGGCCGCCAGCACGGGCAGCCCAAGGTTTTGGATATCAGTTTTCAGGGATCGTAAATGCGTCTTTGGAACCCGTTGTTGAATGCGTTCCTAACTCCGACCCATCAATCAAAGGGACAGCTGGACGTAGGCCGTGGTCAAAACCGCGATGATCACAAGTTCAGCGACCAGCGGCGGCAAGACGGCCTTGTCGAATCCATCGGCCAGCAAGCCGACAATTCGACCAATCGCCACGACACCCATCAGGATCGCCACGGCCACGTAACCCAGCGTCTGTCCGGTCGTCAGGCCAATCACCAGCAAAGCAACCGAGGCCAGAAAAAGCCCACCAATCACCGAGCGGATCGTGCTGAGCCCGGCCGTGCCCACCGGCTCGATGGCGAAATTGGCAACCATGCGGCGGGGGGCGAACATCGACATGATGCCCAGCCCGGACAGCATGAGGGTTGCAAGGATGACGAGGACATTGAGTGTGGTTTCCATTTCATTTCTCCTTTGGATCAGGCGAGCTGGCGCAGCGCTTGGTTTGCATTGTCCTGGGTGGTGGTGTCCGACAGCGTTGCATCAATGCTGGCCTGATCCACCACGGGCCCGGTGGGATACCCTGCTTTGCTGGCGTAGAAGCGGCCGGTCTTGAATTCCGGGTTGAGCAACCCGTCCAGATACCGTTTCGCCCCGGCTTCGACGCTGTGCATCATGCCGAACAGGGGCATCAGCACGCCGCCCACATGTTTGAAGATGATCCGTTTCACCAGTGGCAGATCGTCAAAGCCCGCGGTTCCGGCGGTTCCACCGGGGCTCATGGTGACAAAACGGATGTGCGGGTGCTGGCGCGCCATCGCGCCCATCCAAAGGGTCGCCACCAGCTTGGCATATCCGTAGGTCTGCATCGGATCCCCCTCGGGGCCGAACTTGCTGCCATCGGCAATTGATCTGAATTCCTCGACCGAACCTTCGGACAGATCGGGGCGCTGCATGCCCATTTTGGGAATGCCTCGTGCGGCTTCTGATCCGGCATAAAGAACTGTGGATGTTACCAGTTGACGCTCCAGCAGTGCGTCCACCAGCACCACATGTCCCAGAACGTTTGTGGCAAAGATGTTGGTGACGCCCGCGCCGGTCAGGCTGTTGGGGGTGCGCCCCCCTGTGCCGCCCGCGTTCAGAATGACGGCATCGATCGGCGTCGAGAGATCAGCGACCGCTGCACGAACCGAGGCAGGATCGGTGACATCCATCAGAACGATGTCAAAGATCTTGCGTCCCGTTTCATGCTCCAACGCCGCTCGGGCAACCTCGGCTTTGGTTCGGTTGCGGCAAGCCAGATAGATCTTGGCAACGCCTTTCTGCATCGCCAGTTGCCGGGCGGCTTCGCGGCCGAGCCCGGCATTTGCACCGGTAATCAAGACGGATTGGATCGGGTTCATGAGGTGCGCTCCTTGGGTCTGGTTGGATGGGCCCAAGGTAGGGAGGTCATAAATTGATCTGTAGATGGGTAATTCTGGACACCGTGCTTCAAAAATGAAACACAAGGGATATGTCTATCAAGGAAAGCCATTCCCTGAACTGGGACGATCTCAAGTACTTTCTGGCCGTTGCACGCACGGGAACTCTACGGGGTGGGGCGGACAGCATTCAGGTGAACCACACCACACTGACACGCAGGATTTCAGTCATGGAAGAGCGCGTGGGCAGTCGGTTGTTCGATCGCTCCAAATCCGGGTTGGCCCTGACCCAGCTTGGCGAAGACCTGATGCCCCATGCCGAGCGTGTCGAGGCGGAAATGGCCTCCGCATCGCGGATTATTGTCGGCCGGGATGCGCAGCCGTCTGGCACTGTCTACGTCACTCTGCCTCATGGATTGGCGATGACATCATTGATGGATGACTTTGCCGCTTTTGCCGAGCTTTATCCGGACATCATCCTGAACATGAACTTCACCAACGATATCCGGGACCTGATGCGGCGAGAGGCCGACGTCTCGCTGCGGATCGCAGATGAGGTGACGGACGATGTGGTCGGGCGCAAGCTGGTTCAGATGTCCCAGGCCGCCTATTGCACGCGCGACTACGCCGAACGGATCAGCGACAATGGCGGCGAAGGTCTGCATTTGATCGGATGGCACGAACCCGAAGAGGCGACGACGGCCAAGTGGGTCAAAGACAGCTACTATCCCAAAGCCCAGCTCAAGCACCGTGTTTCAGAACTTGTGCCATTGATCACACTTGCGGCCTCTGGTCTTGGCATGGCGTATCTGGCTTGTAACCTGGGTGACCGACACCCCGACCTGATCCGGGCACCGTTTCAAAGACCGTTGCGCTATCGAAACATCTGGCTTCTTCTTCATCGTGATCTGCGAAACACCGCAAGGGTCAGGCTGTTTGTGGATTTTTTGGCTGAACGGGTGAGATCAAGACGCAATGAGTTCTGGGTCTCTGGAACAGTGACCGCAGACAGCCGTCACTCGCCCGGTCTGGACAACTGAACTGATTTTGATCCTCGGGACAGCACGAAATGGTTGATGATATCCTTGCGTGCCGCGAGACCAAAGCTGTCCTTGCGACAGGTTCCAAAGCTCCGTGTCACAATCCGTATTCATAGCGTTTGCGTTCCGCATCCGTCTCGAGGCGCCACTCGGCGCGAAGAAGGTCCATGCGCCGCGGAATGCTGTCATCCAGAACTTCCGCCTCGATGATCCTTTCGGTTCGGAAGTAACGAAACCCCTCTCTCATCTCGCACCAGGCGGCGATGATGCGGCTGGTGTCACGATACCCCAGCAAAATGGGCCAGATCAACCGCAGCGTTCTTTGGCCCGAGTTGTCAGAATAGGTCAGCGAGATCTTCTTGCGGCGCCGGATGGCCAGACGAATGGCGGCCGAGCCAAGCACCTCTTCCGGCTGGTCAACGGGTGCGACGCTGACGGTCGGTTGCAGAAAGGACGTGCGATATTTGTCCGGCGCGACGGCTTCCAACTTTGTGATCAGCTTCTCGGCGGCCAGCGCCAGCTCGGGCTCGCCTCGGGTTTGGACCCATAACATGCCAAGTGTTACGGCCTCGATCTCGTCCGGGGTCAGCATCAAAGGCGGCATGTGAAAGCCGGGCTCCAACACGTAACCGACCCCGGCCTCGCCATTGATCGGCACGCCTTGACCGATCAGCGCAGCAACATCGCGGTAAACCGTGCGCTTGGTCACGCCCAATTCCTCACCAATGGACTGGGCAGAGATCGGGCCTTTGGCACGCCTCAGAATCTCGATCAGTTCAAATAGCCTGTCACCGCGTCTCATGGGACCTCCTTTCGATGGAGCAGATCATACTGACACTATGCTGACAACACGCTGTCAGCATGGGCGCGGTAAAAGCAGGAAAGACACCCAAAACTGGAGATCAAACCATGAGACGTTTTATTGCCCTGACACTTGCCGCAGCGCTGCCGACAGCACTTGGCGCCGAACAAGCCAAGCTCGTAGATGTCGCACCGATCATGGCCATGGGCGCCTATGTTCCGACTGATGACATGGAAGGCTCAGAAGCGTTCTATCGCACTCTGTTCGGCAGTGACCCGGCCATAGGTCTGCCGGATTTCGTGGCCTTCGACGTTGCCGGAGGTTGGTTCGCGATCGTATCGCGGGAAAAATACGCACCGGGATCAAAGGCAGGCTTGGGAGCGGTTCCATATCTGCAATCCGGCGATCTGCAGGCGTTGCAAGCCCGCGCCACCTCTGCCGGTGCGGCTGCGCCGAACATTATCGAGGAACCGGGGATCCATCTGCTCAAGATCACCGACCCCAACGGGCAGCTGATCGAGTTTTTCAAACTGACCGGCCAGTGATGCGCAGCACACAAAACGCTTTCAAAGGACGACACCCTATGCAGATGAACTATTTTGTTTTTGGAACCAATGATATGGCTGCTGCGATGCACTTCTATGACCGGCTCTTTGCGCAAGCGGGTCTGGAACGCGTTACGCCTACAGAAAGGATGACATACTGGCTTGGGGCTGATTTTGCCTTTGCAGCTGCTATCCCGTTCGACGAAAACCCTGCCACGAATGGAAACGGAACCATGGTTGGGTTTAGCGTTGGGTCCAACGAAGAGGTCGAACGGCTTCACGCCCTGGCGATTGAACTGGGTGGAACAAGCGATGGCGAACCGAGGCAGCGTGGACCACGCTTCTCGGCCTATGTGAGGGATCTGGATCAGAACAAGATTTGCCTCTCCGCCTAGGTCAGGACAGAGCATCCCGCATAGGCATATCGCGATTGGAAGGAGATGAATTTGAAACTTGTTGTCTTGGGCGCCAACGGTCGGACAGGTGCGCTGGTGCTCCAAGCTGCGCTTGCCAGGGGAATGGAGGTGACAGCGGTGGTGCGTTCTGCTGACAGGGCGCCAGACCTGCAAGATGCGCGTCTGACGCTTGTTGTCGGTGATCCTTGTGACCCCGCGTTTCTTGCGTCGGTATTTGGTGGCCAGGACGCAGTGATATCGACTTTGGGTGCGCGCCTGCCAACAAGAACCGCAACATCGGTGTACGTCCGATCTGCCGAGGCCATCGTTCAGGCAGCATCGGTGACGGACCTAAAGCGGGTGTTGGTGACATCGACGGCCTTGTTGTTCCCGGGCCAACCACTGCTTGGAAAGGTCCTGTGCGGTGTTGTACCGAACGTGGTACGCAGCGCCCGGCGCATGGAGCACACCCTGAAACAGTCTGGCCTTGACTGGACGTCGGCGCGGCCAGGCTTCCTGACCGACGCCACTGAGGCGACGTATCGGACCAAAAGAAATGCTTTGCAGCAGGGCGGAACAGCGGTACCAAGGCTGGCTCTTGCGCAGTTCCTGATCGACGCGCTCGAGGATCCACAGACCATTGGTGCCGCATACAGCGTGGCACAAAAGAACACATGACCATGATCACCTTTTCGCGCCTTTCCACGGTTCCGGTCGAGGATATTGCAGCGCATATGTCCGACCCGGTACTCGCCCATCACATGCCGCTCCTCCAAGGCGCCTGGGATGCACAGCGCGCGGCTGAATTTGTGGCGATGAAAGACGCCCGATGGACGCAGGATGGCTTGGGTCACTGGGCCATCCTTTCGGATGGCGTTTACGTGGGGTGGGGCGGTTTTCAACGCGAGGGGCCTGACTGGGACTTTGGCCTGGTTCTGAAACCGTCGGCCTTTGGATTGGGGGCGAGGATTGCCAAACAGGCGCTGGAGTTCGCGCGCAACGATGCGCGCATCCCATCCGTCACGTTTTTGCTCCCTCCCAGCCGCACGAATCTGGGGGCTCTGACGCGCATGGGCGCAGAGTTCGAGGCGGAGGTGACACTAGATGGCGCGCTGTTCCGAAAGTATCGCCTGGTCACCAGTGCGCCTTGAGATCGGGCCAAAAGTGACATCTGCGCAAAGCCCCGCTGGTGGCGCGTCGCCGACGGGCAAAATGTGGGGGATTGGATCAGTGAGGGCCTTGGGTGCATCGTAACTTCCGATTGGAGATGATGGGTAAGAAACCGGGGCCACGTTTAGAAGGTTGTAAACGTAAATCACCGCCCGAATACAGGCGGTGACTCGATTGGTCGGGTGAGAGCTGATCTATCCAGGGTCAGCTTTGTTCGCCAACGAAATGGGTGTCGCCAAGAACAACCAGGATTTCGTCTGCGACTTCTGCTGCATACCCGTCGCGTACCAGTTTCGACAGGCCCTCGGCAGACGCGCTGTTTGCTGCGACGCGCCAGATCAGAGAGTATGAAATCGACGCATGGGCGGGCAGGACCGGGAATTCCACGTTCAGTATTCCCTCATAGTTTGCCGGGACTTCGATGTCCGCAAAGATCTCCTGATCTTCGCCCGTCACCTTGGCTGAATGCTCGAACCCCAGATCGCCTACCTTCATCGCGACGACAGACCCTTCGGGTACGTTCCGGCACCGCGCGACAAAGCGGAATTGAGCCGGAGCATCGTCGTTGTTGTAAAAGGTCAGTGGTTCGTATCCGGTTTGAGAGACGTTCACGTTGTGCCAGCCGGCCGCACCATTGTAGGTGATCCAATGGGCTGAACTGCCGTTGTTCCAATTCGCCCCGCTGATCGATGCCGGGTCATTCGAAAAATACTCGGTCTGAGCGCAGACAATCAGGCAATAGTGCCCCGCGCCAGGCGGTTCGAAACCAAATGAGGTATCGCAGGCCGAGCGCTCGCCTGGGCGGATCGCCTTTTGGTCGTTGATATTCACCAGGTCCGCCGTTTGCTTGCTGCCGTCATAGGTGAACAGTTGGGTCCACGAGGCGGGCGGCTGGTTGAACCCGTTTGAGGTGAAGTAGATCTTGATCTTGCCCTGTTTGATCGGCACCTGAAGGTTCTTGTTCTGACCCCGACCATAGGTGTTGTTCTTCAGCCCGGGTTGGGGGCCCCAAGTCGTCTGGTCCCACTTGGTGATCATGTCATAGGGGTCCAGGGTGGTGAGCCCATTGATCAGCACGTCCGGGCTGGCCGTGAATGAACCGGTTTTCGGGATCAGCCCGTCATTGGATGTGTTGCACCGCACCAGCATGCCATACCAAAGACGATAGGCATTGTTGGCGGCTCTTTGACAGTCGGGCGGGTTGATGCCGGTTGCTGCGTTCATGTATTGCGCCAGCAGATCCGCATCCATCTGCAGCTTTTGGTCGCTCCAGAAGGTGTCGCCATAAAGGTTGCCGACGATGGCGGCGAGGAGGTTCAGGTCGCCAGGTGGTGGAAGTCTGCGCCAAACCGTCTTTAGGGCGGTTTGTGCATTGTCGCCTTGATTGAAACACTTCAGCCCCAAGTCCCAGTATTGCTGGTTTGGGCCTGCTGAAATTTCGGGCACTGCGTACATGTTCATGGGAAATCTCCTGAATTCCTCCGACACTGGTGGGACACCAGCGCCGGAGTAGATCGGTTCAGTTATTTGACTTTGTGGAAATGCATCTGACCGGTTGCTCACTTCCGGGTCAGCTTGAAATCCCTTGGGTCAGCACTTGCCGAAGGTTTTGGTCACGATGACCTTGCCAGCGACGCTGATCGTCACCCGGACCCCGGTGGGAATGCCGAAGGTCGTGCAGATATGCAGACAGGCTTCGGCGGCGGTGCCATTTGGAATGATGCTGGGGATCGGAAAACAGTATTTGCCGATGCCCAGGGGCAGGTTCAGACAAACCTTGCCGTTCTCCACGGTGACCGAGATACAGCCACCTGCAACCGCCAAATGGCCGTCATCTGCGGGGTTGACTGCACTTGCATCCACCACGCCATCAAAATGTGCGCGGGCGGCGTCCAAAGCGGATTGAATGGCTTTGTCGTCGAAGCTGTGGAATTCGTTGGCCATGGTCTTTCTCCTTGTCAGTAATCTATTTTGGGTGGCGGCGAGGCTGCTTGGTTGAAGTGGCAGGAGTGTCTCGCTGCACCTAAAGGGTTGCCTAGGACCGCAGTGGAGTCCCGAAAGCTAGCCGAAATCCTGGCGATCATTTTCTGGCGCGGAACGGCGCAAATTTCCTGGGGAATTTCAGAAAGATTTCAGGAAGAAATCAGGACTTCATAGTGGATCAAAGCCACAGTCGAAGTGGGCAATTCATCCCAGCAACCGCGATCGGCAAGCCCCCTCTGAGTTGCCCGCCGATCGCACTGTTTCTTAACGAGTGTCACGATATCGAGCGAAGTGTTTAACGGTATGGAGCTGAGCATAGTCAGAATGACGGATATTCAGATCTTCCCATATTTCAACTCGGTGTCGCTTGAGGTGTTTCCTTGTTTGGAGGCGTCCGAGGGCAGGCATGCCTTCGGGGGCTTCCAGGCAATGGCCTATGAAGCGCTGGAGGTTCACGATGCCCGCATGACCGGCGAGCTGAGCGTTGGGGCCACCTACATCGGGGTTGGGAGAAATCAGGCAAATGAGCAAACCCAAACCCATTGGATGTATTGCACGCAAGTTGCGCCTTACCCGACCTTTGGCATCGCCAGAAACCACCGCATACCCGGTGTGACGGGGCCTGCGCCCTTTCTAGAATCCTCGTTGTTTGCCCATCTCGAGCCACTGCGAAACATCGTTGGATTGAACGTTACGCCCGTCACGAACCACAGCATTTCCGAGTTTCGACTTGGCGATGAAGGAGAGCTGATCTCCTCTGCCTTCGGAGCCCCGAACGTCATGGGGGTTCAGGTGCATGCGCCTTTTCTGCCCCCTCATTTTCTGATCGGCGCGCGTGACCTTGTGATTACTGCGGAATCCGAGCGCACGGGCCAGGTCATGGCGATGCAGCATTTGACCTGCTTGCGCGCTTCGGCTCCGGCGATCTTTGTTCAGGAAGTCCCGTCATGATCGCTGAAAGCCTGCGCCCTGCGTCGCTGAACCCATATGGGGTCCCTCCCGCAAGCGCTGAAACTTGTGCAAACATAACGGGTCAGACGCCCACATTGAACGACCGCCCCGTTGGCATTGCTAACTTTAATGTTGATCAAAGTCATGCATTGTTCAATCTTAGGTATAAAGGAAGGGCTGCCAACCCCGGGGGGATGCTCTGTGTGAGTGTTAACGATGTACGAGTTGAACGGATTCTACTCGGGGAAATGGTCTACGTTCCCGAGCATGATCAGCTGTATCACCAAGATGGTACGCCGATCTATTTGCGAGCCCAGTCTTCCAAGGTGTTGCACTATCTGACACAGCGATTGGGGCTGTTGGTCACGCGTGACGAGCTGATCACCCACGTTTGGCGCGGCCTGGCCGTGACGGACGACAGTCTGACACAGTGTATTTCTGATCTCAGGCGGGCTTTGGAAGACAAGGACCGCAAAGTTCTCAGAACGTTGCCCAAACGCGGTTTTGTTCTGAACGGAGAGGTCATTCCGACAGGGGAAACCAGCCGTGAAGCCAGTGTGCCCGCTCTGGGAACGGACAGCCTTGGTGCTCAACCCGGCCAAGGGGTGATCGCAAGCGTTCAGAACTGGGAACGGATCCAATCTCCAGAGCTTCGGAACCAGGCCATCATTGTGCCCGCTGGGACCGGCCAGATGTCTGTCAAACAGATCCGCTTTGCGAATATCGCCCAAGCAGCCGCAGCATCTGGGCAATGGGCCAGGCGACATGGCGCGGTCATCGCGTTGACGGTTCCGGGGGAACCCTTTGACAGTCTGTTGGACGCCGCCGGTTCCGGAGAGGTCGTGGCCAGTGTCGAGGTTCGTGAGCTTGCTTATCAGCATCCGGCGCTGTCGTTCGAAGACCTGGGTCATTTCAACGAGAAAGCGTCGCATCGCGCCTTCAGGCTGGCGCCGGACGGGTTGGATCAAGCAATCGAACCTGATTTTGGCGGGCAGGCTTTGCTTCCGGCGGTTGCGGTTCTGCCCCTTCAGAACATCCAGGGGAACGAACCGGACATCCTTGGGACAGTCTTTGCCGACCTAGTGTCCGGCACGCTGAGCGCCGCCGAGGAGATCAACGTGATCTCCCGGCTGTCCACCGCTGCCTTCTCTCGCGGGAAGCCGAACATGGATGACGTTGGGCGCTTTCTGAAGGCCGAGTTCGTGTTGTCGGGGTTCTTCATCCGCCGTGACGACAAGATGCAGCTGAATCTGGAGTTCGCCGAGGTTTCGAGCCGCCGAATGCTGTGGTCCTATCGCCTAGAGGTGTCGATTTCCGACCTGTTGGGAGAATTCGAGCCCGCGCATGAGATCGTGGCCAAGATCCGGCGGGCCATCCTGATCAATGAAATCCGGCGTGCGAGCATCAAACCCCTGGGGGATTTGCAGAATTATTCCCTTATGCTTGCGGCTGTCGGGCTGATGCATCGCTTGTCCCCGCATGAGTTTACCAAAGCCCGCAAGTTGCTGGATACATTGGCAGATCGCGCCCCAAATCATCCCGTACCCTTGGCGTGGACAGCGCGGTGGCATCTTTTGCGTGTTGTTCAGGGGTGGTCGGATGATCCCGCCAAGGACGCGCAAGCGGCTTTGGGGTGCACGGGCCGGGCCTTGGACGCCGATCCCGAAAACGTGCTTGCCTTGGCCTGCGAAGGGCATGTGTTGACCAATCTGACCCACAGGTTCGATGAGGCCGAAGATCGATACGACCGGGCGCTTGAGAACAACCCGAGCGATCCTAATGCCCGGGCGTTGCGGGGCATGCTGCTTGCGTTCCAGGACAGAGGCGAGGAGGGGGTGCGCGACACCGAACTGGCGCTGCGCCTGTCACCTCTGGACCCACACCGGTTCTTTTACCTGGCCATGGCTGCTGGTGCCTGGTTCACGCCCGGAGATTTCGAGAAAGCCGAACACTATGCCCGGGCGTCGTTGCGCTTGAACCGAACCCATCTGTCGACGCTGCGCATGCTGGCCGCCGCGCAACAAATGTCAGGAAAACATCAGGCCGCTCGCGACACGGCCGCAGAACTCATGCGCCTGCAACCCGGATTGCGGGTCAATTCGTGGCTCAAATCATCACCCAGTGCTGATTTCAGAACTGGACGCCTGTTTGCGCAAGCCCTGCGAGAGGCCGGCGTCCCCGATTGACAATAAGGGAGGTCTCACATGACCGCGGAATTTTTCGGAACCCCTCAGGGGGCATATGGAGCCTATGGCGCATACGGGGCCTATGGATACAGCGGGGCTTACGGTGCATACGGCGCTTATGGGGCGTATGGTGCCTATGGTGCGTATGGTTTGCCCGAAAGCCCGGTCGCGGCCGAAGCGTTGGTGACGACCCGTGATGGCATCGTTGGTGCCCCGCTGGAACACCTGCCTGCCGCGCGTCCGGGCGTTCCAAATGATGTGCAAAACCTCAAGCGTCTGTCGCGCGAGGTACGGGCGGCGATCTTTGCGTTTGAGCTCAATTCGAAGGTCGAGATGTCGGTGACGGTGGACGAGACCGCAACAGCAACTCTGTGGCGCCGTGTTGGTGGCGATCACGACGCCCCCCGCCCAAATTTCAAATACCGCGAGATGGTCCAGATGACGGCCCCGCGTCAGGAGGTTTTCGAAAAACAGTTGGGTTTTCTGACGGGCTATGCCGATATTCGACAGGATCGCGGGGCTGAAATCCTGTCGCAGATCTCTGCTCCGATCCCGTTCTACCAAACCATTTCCTTTATCGATCCGGCGCGCACGCCTTACACGTTGGAACTGTTGGCAACGGCATTGCGGTTCACCAACTACTGCGAACAGCAGATGAAATATGCGTTGGCCGTGAAACGCCCGATCGAACTGTCCCCCCAAGTGCAGCCGATGATCCAGACCCCGACTCATGGATCGTTGCCAAGCGGCCATGCGACCGAGGCTTTTGTCACGGCTCGCTTGATCTGGAAGCTAATGCTGCATTCCGGCACGCCGCAGTACGAAGCGGGGGGGCATTGGGGTGAGATGCTGATGCGCCTGGCGTCGCGCATCGCCGTCAATCGTACGGTCGCCGGTGTGCATTTCCCCGTGGACAGCGCCGCTGGGGCGGTTCTGGGTCTGACACTGGCCGAGTTTGTTCACGGGCAGTGCACGGGCGGAGGCTGGACCACGTCCAAGTTCAACGGCTTGTGCTACAGCCCCTCCAGCGATTTTGACTGGCATGGCTTGTATGTGGCCGCCAACGATCACCAAAGGGGCGAGACCGAGGGCCCTGATGGTGTTTGGGCCAAGTCGAAACAACGCAGGCCCGAGGGCGGCAAGGCCCCGGCGCTGGCCTGGCTGTGGGACAAGGCGCAAGAGGAGTGGGTCGATTTTGATCCCAATTCGTAAGGGGTGTCCTGATGACATATGAATGGATACCCGAAGCAGCGGACGGCCCTGCGCCCATTGACGCCTTGACCTTTACGCGGCTGACCTATGGTGTGCCATCAGTGCCGGACACTGCGTGGTGGTCTGCCATGATCGAGTTGGACCAGACCAGCATCACCCAATTCGAACAGGCCGTCGCGCAGGATTTCCCGCAGGACTTGTTGGTGCCTGCGGCCTATGACGCCGACGACCGCGCGGCGCGACCTGAACGGCAGTTCGTGGCCATATTTGCGCGCCGCGCGCTGGTCGAGGCCCTGAACCGGCGCGGAAACGGCTATGGTGTCGTCAACGTTCATTTGGGTCTTGTGACGCCTGCCGACTGGCTGAACGCCGATGCCCAACCGCAAACCGCTTCCATTGTCGAGGTCGCAGCCGATACCGTGGTCACCGGCATGATCGACGATGGACTGGGCATCGCGCATGAGTTGTTTCGAAAAGGCAATGGATCAACGCGCGTGGATTATTGCGCGATCCTTCCTACGCCGCCGGACCTGAGGGATGCCCATACCTCGCAAGGGCGTGCCTGGGACGCGCGCCAGATCGACAGCCTGTTGCAGGCGCTGACGTGGTCCGGCTTGCTGGATGAGGAACAGTTCTACACGGAAACCGGGCAGATCGATCTTGGTGCGGGCAAGTTCTCACCGCTGTCTTTGCAACGGTCGCACGGGACCCATGTGATGGGGCTCAGCACCGGATATGCGCCGGTCGCCGACGTCACCTCGCGGCCGATCATCTGCGCGGTGCTGCCGCCACGTGTGGTCGAAGACACCTCGGGCATCAGCTTGCTGCCGTCACTGTGCCTTGCCCTTCAGATGTTGAGCAAGCGCGCATCGCGCTTTCAGTGCGGGGGGCAACCGGTGCCCTTTGTCCTCAATTTCTCTTACGGCAACTTCTCTGGCCCGCACGACGGAACGGATGAAGTATCGCGGCTGTTCGAGCAGTTTCTGGCCGCCGATCCCCGACAAAAACGTTGGATGACCTTGCCTGCGGGGAATGGCAATCTGGCCAGGTCTCATGGGGTCATCAGCTTCGCGGAAGCGGACCGCAGCGAGATTGAACTGTCTCTGCAGGTGTTGCCAGACGACAAGACGGCCAGCCATGTCGAGTTTTGGATGCCGTATACCAAGGCCAAGACGCCTCGGGACTTTGTGTCCATCACCGTGACACCGCCTTTTGGACCTGAAAGCGCGACCGTCGACGCGAAAAAGGGGCAAAAGCAAACTCTGCGCGACGGCAAGGGCCAAGTGGTCGCGACACTGCTTTACACCTATGAACCGGCCCCAACAGCGCGCGGGGTTATCACATTGGCAATCGAGCCAACGGCCAGCTTGTCCGGGGATCGTGCTCTTGCGCCGTCCGGCCGTTGGAAAATCACTGCAAGACAACGCGAACTTTCACCAGATCAGAAGGTCGAGGTCTGGATACGTCGCGATCAGACCCTGCCGGGCTATCGGCCCGGGGGGCGTCAGTCGTATTTTGATAACGGGGACTATCAGCGCTTTGGTCCCTTTGGCAGGCCTTTGCCAGTTGATCCCCCGGACGATACTTGCCCGGTGCGACGATCGGGAACGTTGAGTGGATTTGCCGATGGCAGCTCTCCCATGGTCGTCGCGGCCTACACCCAACAAAGCCATCAGCTTTCGGACTATTCGGCAGCAGGCCCGCTTACGGAAACGCCAAAGTCGCCAAGGCCATTTCGCGAAGGTCCGGATGCCGCAGCTAAAGCGGACCAATCCGTGGTCACGTGGGGCGTGCTCAGCGCAGGCTCTCGATGCGGGTCCTACGTACGTCTCAACGGGACAAGTGTGGCGGCGCCTCGTGTCGCGCGACTTGCATCCGATCATATTGGAGATTGCCAACACAGTGCCCGTGAGTGGCTTGCACAGGCAGTCCATAAGACGCCATTTGAGTTGGCCGATGAGCAAGCACATACACGGATGGGGCAGGGCGGAATCTCCATCCCGGTCGAATGGACGGTGGGGCCCAAACAGGACCAGCAAGGCTGACCCGTTTCCCGCCTTTTTCTGGGCAAATTGGGATTGGTGTTTTGGGGCATCCTGGCGAATGGGTGCCTCCGATTTCTCTGAGCGAGCGCTGGTGCTTCGATGAGGCATCGACCTTTTCGACGCAAAGCGTGATGCCTCAAGCCAACTATCTGCAGTCCGGAAAACAGCGGGCGCGACACAAGCCACATGGGTGAAAACCAGCCTTTCATTGCTATCGCATAGGTGCGGTGATCCTGCGGCTGATCGAACTTAGCTCGGTCTTGTAGTGGCCTGAAACCATTTGGAAACGAAGCCATTTCACATGTCTTCGCCAATAGATGTGTTCGCCCTGAAAGCAATCAGAAATCCTATTTCCGGAACGCCGGGTCAATGCACGGATGTGCGGGTTCTGACGGGTGCAATAAGGGCGGCTCTTCATAGGTCATTTGCACTATGGACAGGTTTTCTCCTCGGTCTGCACACTACGGCACAGCATTTCTCCGGAGGAAAAGATGGTCGACATAACCAGAAGAACCTACGCAAAAATCGCAATCGCCGCATCGCTCACCCTGGGCCTTGCAACAGCCCAAGCGGCGGCAGAGAACATCGTAATTGGTGTTCCCGCAGCCCAGTCCGGACCGGTTGGTGTGGCTGATCACCAGGACTGGACCAACGGTGTCCAGATGGCGATCGAGGAGATCAACGCCGACGGCGGAGTGCTTGGGCGACAGTTGGAGGCCAAGATCATTGATCTGGACATGCTCACGCCCGAAGGCAACGTGGCAGGCTTTCAGTCGCTGATCGAAGGGGGCAGCCATGCGCTTGCCTCGGCGTTTACCATCATCCCGCCGCCTGCGATGGACGCGGCCGCCCCATCGGGCATCCCATACGTGCACGGCAATACGTCTTCGTTGAACGTCGAACTCTATCAGGGTGACAAGGAGAAGTACCGCAACATCTTTCAGCTCGATGTACCGGAGATTTACTATGGCACCGGATTTGTGCGGTTTCTGCAGGACATGGTCTCGTCAGGTCAGTGGACGCCCAAGAACAACAAGGTGCACATCGTTCAAGGCCAGATCAGCTATACTCAGCTGATCAGCCAAGCGACGCAGGACCAGATCGCCAAGACGAACGGCGAGTGGGAGGTTGGTGCGGTGACCGACATCCAGTTCCCGGTCCAGGATTGGGCGCCCGTGATCCGCGCTTTGCAGGACACCGATGCCGCGGCAATCATGATCGATCATTGGGTCGCCGCCGAACTTGCAGCCTTTGCGCAGCAATACGCCTTTGATCCGGTTCCCGGGTCCATCGTTTACCTGCAATATGGGCCGTCTCAGCCGGAATTCCTCGACTTGGCGCAAGGGGCCGGTGAGGGGATGGTCTGGGGCACTGTCTATGGCGTTTATGCCGATGAGATGGGCGCGGCTTTCCGCGAACGGTATCGGGCAAAGTTCCCAGGCACCATGGGAATGGTCTATACCGGTGGCGGCTATGATGCGGTCCACATCCTGGCCAAGGCCTGGGAAGAGGTTGGGGATCCAGACAATTTCGACGCCGTGGGTGACGCCATTCGCAACATCGAATACCGGGGTGTGAACGGGTTTTACCGCTTCGATCCGGAAACCAACTCTGGCATCTCCTATCCAAACATGACCGACACCCTCGAAGAGGGGCAGGCCCATCTGTTCTTCCAGGTGCAGAACAACGAACACCGCATCATTGCACCCGCTGCTCTGGCCGAAGTGCCCTTTGCGGCCCCCCCTTGGTGGTGAGACCGCGATGTTTTTCGGATGCGAAGGGGTGTGTCTGTCCTTTGGGGGCAGGCGCATCCTGGATAAGGTGAATTGCAGCGCGGAACCTGGTCGGATCACGGGCCTTGTGGGACCAAACGGGGCCGGCAAGACGTCGTTGTTCGAAGTGATGTCAGGGCGCTACACGCCAGAACAGGGGCGCGTACTGCTGGACGGTCAGGATCTGACGCGGTTGCCGTTCCACAACCGTGCCCGGGCAGGTCTTGCGCGGACGTTTCAAAGCCCGGTGGTGCCTTCGACGCTGACGGTTGGCGAAGCTTTTCGCGCCGCGCGCAAGTCGCACGGCCCCTACTTGAGCAAACATGACGCTGAATGGGCCGCCCGGTTGGTGCATCTTGAGGTGTCATGGGAGACACCTGCGGCCTCGCTTGGGACCTTTGATCGGCGCAAACTGCTTTTGGCCTGTCTGGTGATGCGGCGGCCCCGCGTGTTGCTGATGGATGAACCTGCGTCAGGTTTGATCAACGCCGAGATTGACGAGCTGGACCTGATCATGCGGCGGCTGGTGGATGAATACGCCATGGCCGTCATACTGATCGAACACCGGCTGGAGTTGCTGGCGGCCGTGGCCGACGACTGTGTGGTGCTGGACCTGGGGCGTGTCATCGCAACTGGCGATCCGCTGACTGTCTTTGATGATCCAGCGGTCAGAGAAGCCTACTTCGAGACTGCCGATGCCTGAGCTTTTGGAAGTCCAGCAACTCTCGGCCGGGTATGGCCCGTTGCGTGTCCTGCACGAGGTCGATCTGACCGTGCGGGCAGGGGAACGCCTGGGGCTTGTGGGGCTCAACGGACATGGCAAAACGACATTGATGCGGGCGCTCACCCATATGACCTCCTGGCAGCAGGGCTCGATCAAGCTTGACGGGGCCGAGATCGGTGGCACGCGGTCTTTGGGGGCTGGTCGGCGCACGTCGGGACTGGTGCGGCGCGGTATCGGCGTAGCACCGCAGGGGGATGCGATTTTTCCCGGTCTTTCGGTACGCAAACATCTGGAATGCGGTGCCCATACCAAAACGGCCTGGCGCGCCCGCCAGCAACGGATCGAGCAAATATTCGATATTTTCCCGCCACTTCGTCCGCTGGAACATGCGTTGGTCGGCAAGTTGTCCGGTGGGGAGAGACGCATGGTTTCGATAGGTCGGATGCTGATGGTCGAGGCGCGTCTTTATCTTGTTGACGAGCCGTCGCTGGGACTCGCGCCGAAAATTTCCGAACGGGTGATGACCGCGCTTTGGGACCTTCCGGTAGAGGGCGCGATGATCATTGCCGAGCAGAACGTTGCTCTGCTGACGGGTCGTTGCGATCGGGTGATCGGCATGCATGCAGGCCGCATGCGCGGTGACGTCGGGCATGTGGGGTTGGGCTGATGGATCTTGGGTTAATCGTATATGCCATGAACCTTGCCGCGATCTATGCGTTGATGGCCGTGGGTATATCGATCCTGTGGTCATCCGTGGGGGTCATCAACATGGCCCATGGAGCCACTTTCGCCGTGTCGGGGTACGCTGCATGGGTCTTCACCGGAGCTATGAAACCGGTCATTGCGGGGGCGTTCGGGACATCTGCAATGGCGACATTGGCACTGGCCGGAGCGCTGGTGGCCTCGGCGCTGATCGCAGGCGCGCTCTGCGGTCTGGTTATCTATCTGCTGGCGTTTCTGCCCATACATGACAAGCCGAACTTTCAGGTGCGCGCCTTGATCATCACGCTGGGTCTGAACATTGCCACCGTGCAAACGCTGCTGTGGTATTTTGGGCCGCGCAATCAGGGATTGCCCAAGATATTCGGGTTCGGCCGGTGGGAGGTCCTTGGCACCCGCATCCGATATGATCAGGCCGGGACGATCATCGGGGCCACCCTGATCATGGCGCTCACGCTGGCCTGGCTGCGGTATTCTCGCAAAGGATTGGAAGTGCGCGCGATGATGCAGAACGCCGAAGGTGCGGCGTATTCCGGCATCTCGCGTCAGGCGACGGCCTTGCCTGTCTTGATGCTGACCGGGGCCCTGGCGGGAATGGCCGCGGCCCTTCTGAGCCAAACGATCTTTGTCAGCCCCACCTCTGGAACCATCCCCTTGGTCAAAGGTCTGACAATTGCGTTGTTGGGCGGGTTGGGGTCGGTGTCCGGCGCGTTGATCGCCGCACTGCTGGTGGGCTTTCTGGAGGCCATCATTGGCGCCGTTCCGTTCCTGGGGCAACGCTACGTGCTTTTTGGCACGTTTATTTTCATCATCGCTGTTCTGGTGATCCGCCCGCGCGGCATCGGCGGCCTGCTGGATGACACAAGAGAATGAACGACAAGGTTTTTCACAAGGTCGGTCGCAGACCGTGGGAGTGGCGCGGCAAGCCGGATGGCACCACCGAACGCCGCCGCCGCCGCGTGCCCGGTACCAAGCGGCATTGGCTGAAATGGCGAGATGTTCACAACGATAAATCCCTGACCCGAGAGCGCGTCCTGGCGGACAAGATGCCGCTTTGGTGGACGCTTGGGCTGGGTGCGGTTGTTCTGGTCACGCCCTTCCTGTCAAACACCATGATCGGGGTGGTGACGATCTTTTGCATCTATGCGGCGATCAACGTTCTCTGGACGCTGATTGTCGGCACTGCCGGCATCTTTTCCCTGGCTACCCTCGCAGTTGTTGGCGCCGCGGGGTACGTCGCCGCAGCGTGCAATGTCTACCTGGGGGTGCCGTGGCCGCTGATGTTTCTGATCGGCCCTTTGACCGGGTTGGTTTTCGGCGCGATCCTGGCGGCCCCGTCGACCCGCCTTGACGGCCTCTACTACGCGCTTTTGACCATGGGCGTCGCGGAAATCTGTCGCGTCTTCATTCTGCAGCTGCGTGCGCTCACCGCATCGGGTGGCGCGATCACCAACGTGGACGGGTTCATCCCCGAAGACTGGTTTTTGCAGCGTCCTGGCCTGCTCTTGGGGTTTGCCGGGGCTTTTGTATTGCTCCTTGGTGCATTGCTTGTCTGGCGGTTGGTGAACTCTGAACGACTGGGCATGCTCTTGCGCGTGGCGCGCGCCAGTCGCGAGGACGAGGCCTTTGCCGAAGCGGTCGGCATCGATTTCCGTCGCGCACGCTTGATGGTCTTTCTGATCAGCTCAGCGGCCCTTGGCGCGGTCGGCGCCTTTTACGCGATGTATTTCGGTTCCATTTCGCCACAGATCTTTTCGCTCGACACGATGTTGCTGCTCTTTGCCATGATGGTCATTGGCGGGTTGGGCCGGGCAGAGGGCGCAGTCCTGGGCGCCGCCATCGTCACCTTCATCGACAAGGGCCTGATCGAGCTTGGCCCACCACGCATCATCCTGGTCGCGCTTTGCATGATTGGCGTGACGATCTTTGCCCGCGACGGGTTGACCGGCGCACGTGCGCAATTCCGGGATTTCAGAAACCGCAAATCCGGCGAGGCCCGAGCCCGCCGCACCGAAAAAGGGGGCGAAGCCATGCCCGAAGAAGCCACCGAAGTGCGTGACAAACAGGAACTCTACTATCGGCGTTTCAACAAACGCCTTCGGGATCGACTGAAAAAGCTGATTACGCCGGACCTGATCGCCGAGCACAAGCGGGACCCGTTGGGTCATCACTCGGACGGGCTTGCACGGGTGCTGAACTATTTCCGGAGGGGCGAGATGGCGGACAAATACGTCATTCACCGGATGAAGCCGGCCGAAGAACGTTTTCGCATCATGGCGGTCTCTGGCGAGCGTGGTCGGCCGCCGCGCGTGGTGGATGACCGGGAATACACGGACATCAAAGAAGCCTATCACGCGGTCTTCCTGCTGCGCGTCAACGATCTGATGGAAAGCTGAAATGACAGATACACGACTTTTTGGCTATGCCGATCCTCTTTGCGCGCAAGCTGGCAAACCCGTCGACTTCATGGTGTCCGCCGAAGGGACCACAGAGGTGAAGGCCGAGCTTGTTCGGTTGGTTCATGGCGATTTCAACCCCGACGGACCCGGCTTTATCGAAGAGCCCGTTGCGTCGGACATTCCAACCACGCTGCCCGTCACCAGACAGTACACCCAGAACGGGTCATTTGCCCGCGTCGACGACCCCGACGGGCAGCTAGCCCCGGACGGTGCATTCACCGTCTTTGCGTTCATATGGCCTTCCATGCCCCAAGGGCGTCGTTCGGCGATCCTGAGCCGCTGGTCCGTCAACGACTCGCGGGGCTATGCCTTGGGGATCACCCCCGAAGGCAAATTGGAATTCTGGGTGGGTGACGGCAAAGAGGTGGACCAGGTCACAGCCGATGCGCCGCTGGTGCCAAAGGTTTGGGTGCTGGCTTGCGCCAGCTTCGATCCCTCCACGGGCGAGGCGCGTTTGCGTCAGATCGATGTACAGAACGCTTGGAACAGCCACATTGGTCCGGTGACCCCTTACGATCACAACGCTCACGTGGTTGAGACCTTGCGGTGCAAGCCCGAACGGGCGGATGCCCCGTTTCTGATCGCCGGTGCCCATGAGGAAAACCCCGAGCGCGGCACGTTCGTCTCGCTGCATTTCAACGGCAAGATCGACCGATCAGGTCTGATCGGCAGAGCTTTGTCGGCCAATGACATGGCCGCGCTCGCATCGGATGAGGCCCCGCAAGATCCTGTTGCGTATTGGGACACCACTGCGGGCTATACCGACACGGGCATAGGCAACATCATTCAGGACACCGGCCCACGCGGGTTGCATGCGGTGGGTGTCAATCGGCCCGTGCGCGCCATGACCGGTTGGAACTGGCAAGGGCGCGACGACAGTTTCCGTCTGAACCCCGCGCAATATGGCGGCGTTGCCTATCACGATGACGCGCTGACCGATTGTGGCTGGATGCCGACGATCAAATGGATCCCGCCTGAAGACCTGCGGTCAGGGGTTTACGCGCTGAAAATTTCTGCAGGTGACGCGGTGGACCGCATCCCGGTCATCGTCCGACCCGACAAACCGCGCGCCAAAATCGCTGTGTTAATGTCCACCTTCACCTATCTGGCCTATGCCAACGAACACCTCAGCTTTGAGGCTGCGATTGCCCAAGCCATTGTCGCGCATACGCCCGTGATCTCGGGCGACGACCTGGAATACAACAAGCTGCAGGAATTTGGCCTGTCGACCTATGACCATCACACCGATGGGGCGGGTGTCTGCTATTCCAGTTGGAAACGGCCAATCATCAACATCCGCCCCGGCTATCGCATGGCAGGAATGAATTTTCCCTGGGCGCTCCCGGCTGACTTATCGCTGCTGTGGTGGCTGGAGCACGCAGGTTACGATTATGACCTGATCACGGACCACGACCTTGATCGCGAAGGGGCTGACGCACTGCGCCCTTACAAGACAGTGCTCAACTGTACGCACCCCGAGTATTATTCCGAAGGTATGCTGGACGCGACCGAGACCTACCTTTGCGAAGGTGGGCGTGTCATGTACCTCGGCGGAAACGGCTATTATTGGGTTACTGCAGCATGTCCGGACGATCCGGCCTGCATCGAGGTGCGCAAGCTCGACAGCGGCTCGCGCGCCTGGCAGGCTGAACCGGGAGAGGGCTATCTGGCCAGCACCGGTGAGCGTTCGGGTCTGTGGCGCAATCGTGGGCGCGCGCCGCAAAAACTCGTGGGACTGGGGTTCACAACCGAAGGCATGGACCGGTCCGAACCGTTCGAGCGAATGCCGGACAGCTTTCACAAGCGTGTTGCCTGGATTTTTGACGGGATCGGAGACGAAGAGCTTATCGGAGATTTCGGTCTGGCCCTCGGCGGGGCTGCGGGTGTTGAACTGGACCGCTATGACCTTGCTTTGGGCACACCGCCGCACACGCTGTTGCTGGCCGCGTCGATCAACCATACGGACAACTATCCGCTGGTATCAGAAGAGATCACCTATGCTTTTCCGGGGCGAGGCGGGTCCCAAGATCCGCAAGTGCGCGGCGACATGATCTATTTCACCACGCCAAACGACGGCGCGGTTTTTGCGGCCGGATCCATCGCCTGGAGCCAGGCCTTGCCTTGTCATGGCGGCGAGAACAACGTGGCTACCATCATGCGCAACCTGATCGACGCTTTCCAAAAAGATGGCGCATTGCCGGGTTCCGCCTATACTGGCGATGAAAAGCACTGGCGATAAAAGGTGGATTGCACAAGGAGGACGCATGTATTCGCGGGTGAGCGCTCTGTCCGATTTCTTGTTGAAACTTCAGGACAATTCCCGGCATCTCGATGTCGCACCATTGGTGGCGGATGCCGTGTCGGATCTTGCAGACATCCTTGGATTTGACAGCGCCTGGTACGGCTGGGCGCAACTGGATCCGCAGGAAACCGTCATCCACGCCAACATGAGCCTGAACCTGCCAGCATCCTACTACGAGTCATGGCAGGCCATGGCAGACCAGGATGTTCTGGTCGAGCAGTTTCTGGAGGATCCAACCGGTGTGCCAACCTACGACAGGAGCGGCAATGTCCAGACCGACGGGATGGAGCATCTTGCCGATACCTTTGGGCTAAAGAAAATGGCCACCGCCATGTGCATCAGGCCTGGGCGCGCAGCCTCGTTCTATCTGTCGGCCTATCGGTGTGGTCAAACCGCGCCAGCGTGGGACTTGGAAGACCGCGAGTTTCTGCAATGCGCCGTCAACAACATCTCTCAATCGGCGCGCAGCGCGGCGGCAAAAGAGTTGAGCAGTGGTTCGGGCGCCTCGGCCTCTGCCTATGTCAGCCGCCGGGGAAATATCGTCGTTGGTCTTGCCGAGATGCATGAACGATTTGGTCATCTTTGGTCGCGACGAGGTCACGACAGGTTGCCCCGGCTTCTGATGGACTACATCGGTGCAGCAGGTGAACATCTGCTGCCTGAGGAAGACTTGGTCATTAAATGCGAGCCCGGCCTTGGTCCACACGGCATGGATTGGCGAAAACTATCGATCAGACCAATGAACAAACTTGACGTTCTGACACCCCGAGAGCGGGAGGTGGCACAGGCTTTGGCACAGGGCAAAACTCACAAGATGGTTGCCATTGATCTTGGGACGTCTCCGTCAACCGTTCGGAACCAAACTCAGGCTATTTATGGCAAACTCAAGATTGGGAATCGAGCAGACCTGGCAAAACTGATTGCAGGCGTTTTGTGACCAACCGCTGCGCGCGTGGTCGGGTTTTTGTGCCCAGCCGATGTAACTGTTCCGTGGGATAGCACGTGGAAGGAAAGCCGGAGCACGGCATTCCCCACTGCAATCATGAAACTCTGAAACAAAGTTCGGCCTAAGCACCTTCGCTCAACTCAGGTTATCTTAGTGACCAGAGATTTCTGCCGCAAGGCAGCGCAGACCGAGTAACCGAGCTGCACCCTGTCGGGCGCAACCCGATGTGACTGGCTGCTTCTAACCCGTGGGTAGCAGATCCTGGCTTTGGGCCACGCGCAGCGCGTCTCCGTCAAGCTCCTCTTCCGGAATGTGGCAGTGAATGACATGCCCCAAGCCCAGTTGTCGGGCCGGAGGCAGGGTGCTGTCGCAGATGTCACCCAGGCGGCGTGGGCAGCGGCGTTGAAAGGGGCAGCCACTGGCAGGTGGTGCCTGTTCGGTCATGTCATCTGCCAAGAGCACCGGAGCCGTATCCGGGTCGGGCTCCAGAACAGCGCCCATAAGCGTCTTGGTGTAAGGATGGTAGGGGGGCGCATAGACCTGCGCCGACGGGCCGACTTCACAGATGCGCCCTTGATAAAGCACTGCAACCCGGTCCGACACAGCACGCACAACCGCCAGATCATGACTGACGAAGATGTACGAGCTGCCGTTTTCCTTTTGCAGCCGCGTCAGCAGCGACAGCGCGGCGGCTTGTACCGAAACATCCAGCGCACTGGTCACTTCATCGCACAAGGTTACTTCGGGATTGGCAGCAAATGCGCGTGCAACGCCGACGCGCTGCTTTTCTCCGCCTGACAGTTGCCCAGGAAACCGGTCGAGGTAGCGTTCGGGCAGGCGCACGGCCTCGAGCAGGGTTTTGGCTTTGTCTCGCGCGGCTTGCCCCTTAAGACCGAAGTAGAGCTGCAAGGGAGCGCTTAGGATCTCGGCGATGGTCTGGCGCGGGTTGAGCGAGGCATCCGCGTTCTGAAATATCATCTGGACCTTGCGCAGCGTCTCGCGATCACGGCGGCTGACGGGGGCCGTAAGGCTTTCGCCATCATTGAGCGTGATGGACCCGGCCCGAGGGCTTACCAGCCCTGCAATCGCCCGCAATATGGTCGATTTGCCTGACCCGGATTCCCCCACCAGCCCCAGGGTTTCCCCTTTTTGCAGGGTGAAGGATGCGCGGTCCACAGTTGGTGTTTTTGTCGGTCTGTTAAGCAGGCGGTCCAGCAGACCGGGTTGGCTGTACGAGATCGCCACGTTGTCGAGCGACAGCGCCATGTCGTTCCTGATCTCAGGTTCGCGAAGCGCGGTTGTCTGCGCTGCGGCCGGTTCGTTGGAGAACAAGCAGCGCGAACGGCTGGTGCCGAGATCGACCAGGTCCGGCACGCCCTTGCGGCAGGCTTCGCGAACCTGCGCGCACCGGTCGGCAAAGGCGCAGGCCGTCAATTCCGATCCAACGGCTGGCGGAACACCGGGCATAGACGACGGAATACCCGGCTCGCCGAGCCGCGGGATCGAGGCCAGCAGCCCCCGCGTATAGGGGTGATGGGGAACATTCAGCACGTCGCGGGTCAGCCCCTCTTCGACCAGTTGACCCGCATACATGACAGCCACACGATCGGCGACGCGGGCGATGACGCCAAGGTCGTGGCTGACATAGACCATGGCAACCCCAAGGTCCTGCGCCAGATGGCGCAGAAATTCGAGGATATGCGCTTGTGTTGTCACATCCAGGCCCGTGGTCGGCTCATCCAGCAGCAAGGCTTTGGCGTTGCCCGCCAGTGCTATTGCCACGGCTGCGCGCTGCTGTTGCCCGCCAGAAAGTTCGTGGGGATATCGCGTGGCCATTTCCTCGGGGCTGGGCAGGCGCACTTTTTCGAGCAGCTCAACGGTTCGGGTTTCGCGATCTGCCCTGCCTAGATCCGTGTGAAGCTGCAACGCCTCGTCGATCTGTTGCCCGATCTTCAGCGTTGGTGTCAGGGCTTGGCCCGCGTTTTGGGGGATCAGTGCGATGGACGACCCGCGCAGCCTTGCGCGCTCTTTCTCGGACAGCGCGAACATGTTGTGGCCGTCGAAAACGGCACTGCCGCGGAAAACGGACAAACCGGATTTCAGGTATCCCATCATGGCCAAGGCCACGGTTGATTTCCCCGAGCCGGATTCGCCCACGATGCCAATGGTTTCGCCCGCACAAAGCTCAAGCGACACGCCGCGCAGGATCGGGGCCTGACGTCCGCCTTTGGCTGTGAACCCGATTGAAAGGTCTTCGATTTTGATCAATGGATCGGTCATGGCTTTTTCCTTAAACGGCGATGGCAGTGGCGCGGTCGAGGCCAAGGGCCTTGCCGATGGCGTCGGCCAGCAGGTTGATCCCGATGATCAATGTGCTCAGCGCAAAACACGGCCAGAACACGGCCCAGGGCGCGGTGCTGATCAGGCTGCGCTGTTGTGCAACCATAAGGCCCCAGTCCGGCGTCGGCGGCGTTGCGCCAAAGCCCAGAAAGCTGAGCGATGAGAAGGCCAGCAGCATCCAGCTCCACCGCATCGCGCCTTCGACCAACAGGATGTCGCTGAGGTTCGGGAACATCTCGCGCGAAATGATCGGCCAGATATTCTCGCCACGTGCACGGGCGGCCGTCACATAGTCGCGGGTCGCGACCTGCATGGCGGCTCCACGGACAACTCGCAGGATGGCGACGCCGTAGAAAAAGCCCAAAGTCGGGATGATGGTGGCAGGCCCCGCACCGCCGATCGAGATGATCAGGAGCAAGAACAGCAACCAGGGCATCGACAGGAACGCATCGACGATGCGCATCGAATACTCGTCCACGCGTCCGCCGACCGCGCCAAAGAAGATCCCGGCGAACCCGCCCCACAGAGTTGCAATGACGGCCGCCGCGAAGGTGACCGAAATGGCCAAGCGGCCGCCATGGACAACGCGGGAGAATACGTCTCGGCCCAGGGAATCCGTCCCCATCCAGTGTTCGGCATTGGGGGCCAGCAGGATCGCATCGGCGTTCTGCATGGTCGGATCATAGGGCGCGATGACCGGGGCCAGCAGCGCGATCAGAACGTGGAGCACGGTCAGACCCAGACCAATTGCGCCAGAAGGTTTCGAGACAGTGGTTTGCAGCAGGTTCAGCATGTCAGTGCCCTTTCCGGCGTTGGCGCGGGTCCAGTGCAAGGGCGGCCAGATCGGCAATGAGATTTACGCCCACGTAGATGACCGAAAAAATCAGTGCGATGGTCTGCACCAGCGGCAGGTCACGGTCATAGATCGCCTCGATCATCAGCGTGCCAAGGCCGGGAAAATTGAACACCTTCTCGACCACCACGACGCCAGCCAGCAGCCAGGCGATGGTCAGCGCGATCACGTTCAACGCGGGGATCATGGCGTTTGGAACGGCATGACGGCGGATGATCTGGTGCTCGGGCACGCCCTTGAGGCGGGCCATCTGCACATAGTCGGACGACATCGCATCAATGACGGACGCCCGCACCATGCGCATGATATGCGCGATCAGAACGGCGCTCAGGACCACGACGGGCAGCACGATATTTGGCAGCATCTGCATGAACGATGCGCCGGGCGGCAGGATGGTCACTGCGGGAAACCACTGCAACAGGATCGCAAAGACATAGATCAGCGCGGTGGCGGTGACGAATTCCGGGATCGTCATCGCCAGCATTGCGGCGCCGGACAAGGACAGATCCAGTGGTTTGTCACGTCTGACACCCGCAGCGATACCAAGAAACACGGCAAAAGGTATGGCCAGCAAGGCGGCAATTCCGCCAAGGATCATGGTGTTGCTGAACCTGTCCCAGATCAGCTCGTTGATGGGTTTGCGCTTTTTCAGAGAGTAGCCAAAGTCGCCTTGTACCGCGCCGGATACCCAGTCGCCGTAACGTACGATGGCAGAGCGATCCAGTCCCTGCTGCTCGATGCAGCGTTCCAGGCGCGGGCCTTGGGCAAAGCGCTGCAGGAACGATGTACAGACATTGCCCGGCAGGGCTTCGACGGCTGCAAACATCACCATCGACACAAACGCGATGGTAAAGGCCGCGAAACCAAGACGGCGGAGGATTAGCGAGGTCATGGCTGGCTCCGTTGGAATTCAGATCGGCGCAACCCCGAAAGGTTGCGCCGGTAGTCGAGGATTTGGGGGGAGGGGGTGATCAGCTTTCAGAGCCCGCTTTGGTCACGTTCTCCAGTCGCAGAGAGAAATCCTCGACAGGGTCGATGCCCTTCAGCTTGGAGCTGAATGCACGAACTGTGTTCAGGTGAACGGGGATGAAAGAACCGCCGTTTTCCCACAGTTCAGTCTGCAGTGCACCGTACAAGGCCTTGCGCTTGTCGAAATCCAGCTCAGCGCGAGCGGCATCAAGACCTGCATCGAAGTCTCTGGAATTCCACGCAGTTTCGTTCCAGGCGGCGCTAGAGCGATAGGCCTCGTTCAAAATCTGGTCTGCCGGACGCTGAGACCATCCGGTGGCAAAGAAGGGTTGTTTCATCCAGACATCCCCCCAATACCCGTCCGACGGCGCCAGAACCAATTCGATCTCGATTCCTGCATCTTTGGCCTGGTTCTGTAGAACTTCGGCCATTTTCACCGCACCTTCCGAGATATCGGAAACAAACAGCTCGACCTGCAGACCATCGGCATAACCGGCCGCGGCCAACAGCGCCTTGGCCCCCTCGATGTCCTGGGCGCAGTCGATCTCGGCGCGGTACTGGTCGCCGGACCAGACAGGGTGGTCACACGAGGCGATGAAACCGTCCTTGCCATAGACCAGCTTGCCCAAAGCCTCGCGGTCGGCGGTCATGCGGATGGCCTTGCGCACGCGGGGATCGTCGAATGGCGCTTCCTGCGTGTTCATGACCATGCCGACCCAGCGGCCCGTGGGCACGGACTGAACCTCGAAGTTTGCGTTGTTGGCAAACAGCGGTACCTGTTCCGCCGACAGAGCATAGATGAAATCGATCTGACCGGCCTGGAGCGCGGCAACACGAGCGTCCTGATCCGCGATCGCGATCAATTCCATGTTTTCAACGCCCGCCAGCCCGTCATAGTAGTTCTCGAACCGCTTCAATGTGGTGGTGCCCAGCGGATCATAGTCGACCAGTTCAAACGGGCCGGTCCCGATGCCGCTTTCGCACAAGGCATCCAGATCGCCGCCACAGGTTTCCGCGTCCAGCATCTTGATCCGGTAATCCATCACCAGCAGCGGGAAGTCCGCATGGGTCTGTTTCAGAACAACCTTGGCCGTGAGCGGATCGACAACCTCGACCCGGTCGATGATTTCCATCACGCCCTTTGTGGGGCTGTCGATCGTCGGCGACTGGGTGCGCATCAACGAGAATGCGACATCTTCGGCGGTGAAGGAGTTACCGTTGTGGAAGGTCACGCCGTCACGCAGTTTGAAGGTCCATTCCTTCGCGTCTGGTGTCGCTTCCCAGCTGAGCGCGAGGTCAGCGCTCGGGCGGCCATCGTCGCCTTGGCGGACAAGGCGGGAATACACGTTCTGGATCGCCTCATAGAAACGCTGAGGCGAAATCGGGTCGATGGATTCCGAGCCACCATATCCAAGCTCATGCGGGATGCGCAGCGTTTCTGCCGAAACGGCGCTGGATGCCACAGCGATTGCGGCGGAAAGCAGAAGTGACTTGTTCATGTGTCTATCCCTCGGGCGTCTGCCCGGTCACGAGTGATGCGGCATCATTGCCGACCCTGCGCGTCTGATTTTCCCGTGAAGGTTATGTGACAGACCAAAGAGCGTTTGAGAGTGGACGGCGCACCCGGACCGCATTCACCTTGTTTTCAAGGCTCAAACGCTGTTTCACAGGCAGAGCTGTTACAATAAATTCACACTCCAGCATGATGATTTTCGGCTTTGGGCACTGTATTTTCATCCTCAAGGCACAAAATTTTAATTGGACGGTTCAGTGCGTCTCGATTCGAGCATCAACCTTTCATGGCTTGCGGCATTTGATGCGGCGGCTCGGCATCTGAACTTCACCAAGGCTGCCGAGGAATTGGGCCTGTCGCAGGGAGCCGTGTCGATTCAGATCCAGAAACTGGAACGTCATCTGAACGCCAGCCTGTTCGAGCGGCGCGGGCGTCATGTGATCCTGACGGACGAGGGATATGCATACCACCCGCACGTCAGCGATGCGTTGGAAGGGTTGTCTTCGGTAACGGCGCGCATGTTCTCTCGACATGGGCGCAACACCGTTTCCATTGGCTGTTTTTCTCCAACCTTGGTGGACTACTGGCTGTGCCCTCTGATCCCCGGCTTGCTGAAAGACATTCCAGAGCTCGAGCTTAACCTCATGGTCGATTATCAGGCCAACTACGCCCGCTCAGACCGCGATGACCTGCTGATTTCATATGAAACGGGGGAGGCTTCTGACTTCATCCCGCTGGTCGAAGAGAGATTGATCGCGGTGGGCACACCCAAGTATCTTGAAAACTGTGGCGGCGCATGGGGGCCTGGCGTCCTGATCGAAAGCGCAGGGCCACGCGCAACCTGGCCAACGTGGCGGGCAGCAACGGGGGTTGTCAGTCAGCGCGAAGGGCGCCTCATTCAAGTCAATTCGATGGGGGCAGCCATTCAATTGGCCAAACAGAACACTGGCGTGGCCTTGGCCGCGCTGCCATTTGTTGCAGATGCACTAAAGGCCGGCTCTCTGGTCGATGCTTGCCCTGGCAAATCCATGGAAGGCAAGAAACATGGGTTCACCATGCGACAGATCGAAAACGCGCGACCGATCGTGAAGAAGGTGGCGCATTGGTTGATTGAAAGATCAGACAGGCGCTAGGCATGCCGTGGCTGTTGTTGGCCACTTTGCTGCAGGAAAGACTAAGTGGGCCAGGTGTCGTTTTCCTTGGCTCACAGAGCTTTGACTGGCATGATGAATTCAAACAGATGATTTTATTGAGGGACCGATATGAAAGTGTTCTTGGCGACTGCCTGTCTCGGTGTTTTGAGCTGCGGTGCAGCCTTGGCTCAGGATGGGGTTACCTCTTGGGGCAACTCGGGCGACTGGGACATCATGGTTGATCCCGAAGTGGGTTACGGATGCTTCATGCAAAAGAGTTTCGATGACGGCACCGTGGTGCAGGTGGGGGCAGTGCCGGACCGGCAAGGTGGATTCTTTGCCGCACTCAACGCTGCATGGACCGAGATCACTGACGGGCAAGAGGGTGTTTTGACCTTTGATTTTGGTGACGCAAAATTTGCAGGCGATGCTCTTGGGGTCATTCGCAATGGAATTCCCGGAGGCTATGCGTTCTTTGACAATCCCAAATTTGTCGACGAATTCGGAAAACGCAACGCCGTCAAGGTCACGGGAAAAAGCGGTCAGTCAATCGAGGTCAATCTGAAAGGCAGCCAAAAGGCGATTGCGGCTGTGCGGGCCTGCCAGGACGAACAGCCCAAACAAGAGCCGTAACTGTTTGACCTATTGCAGACGGTCAGGCTTGCACGGCGTACGCTCGGCCTGAACTTGACGGTTGCCGCCTTCCTGGCTGCGCACACCGCCGACATGCAGCTTGAACTTGGGCTCGGACAGTTTGCCCGACACTGAAAACGGCCAGGCGCTGCGGGCGAGGGGGCGGCCCACGGGGCGCGGTTCAGCGCGCAGGGCGATGGCGTCATTCTTCCAATCCACGCCACCAGCCGCGACCAACTGCACGCTCTTGGTCTCAACCACCACTGCATTGGAGGTGATCTTGCCCGCGCTGATCTGCAACGGAGCCACGGCACAGACAATGTCGGTGTATCCTTGCTGCAGCTCGCCCGAGAACAGCCAGGGGAAAATACCAAGACCGGCAAGCTCGATCAGGCTGGTTGATATGTCTCCGTCTCGCATGGAGATGGTGGCCCGGCCGGACATCGTGTTGATGAATGCATCAAGCGACGAGCGGTTGCCGCTGACGTTGAAATCGCCGCGCAGCGTGCCGTGGGCCTGAATGCCCAAGCCAACCGCATCAAGTATCTTGCCGAAATCCCAGCCGCTTGTGGCCCCGGTGATCGTCAGTCTGTCCGGTGCGTCCAGCAGGTTCATGCCCGCACTGGCCCGAAAATATCCACCGCCATAGTTCAGCTCCAACGGGCCAAGATCGGCTATTCCATCCTTGAAGGTGAGCGAGCTTTCGACCTTGGAAATGCCCTTTTGGCCCACGATCTGGGCAATGTTGACCAGGATTTCCAAGTCGGTGTCCCGCAGCCGTCGGTCCAGATCGACGAATTTCTCACCCTCTGGCAGAACCAGAGGCTGCACATCGTCATCTTCTTCTTCCTTGGGCAAAACCAAAGGCTGCACATCACCCTTGCCGGGGCCGTCCTCGATCAGCTTGTCCAACTGCACAAAGGCCGCCACACCCTGTTGCAGGTCTTTCAAGTCCAGTTTTTCACTGCTGATCTTGCCCCGTATGAACGGCGCTCCGTCGTTGGGCTTGACGTCCAGTTGAGTTTCGAGCCGCGAACTGTCGACTGCGGCCTGTGCGTTTAGGCTAAGCGCCTTGTCGGCGCCCTTGATGTTCAGCAGAAATTCCAACGGACCGGCGTCCACCGGTTCCAGGTTCAAAGCCTCGAGAAAGGTTCGCGTTTCAGGAATGTCGAGGTCAATTCCCAGCTCGGCTTGACCCAAATCCAGAACGCTGCCGGTTTTTGCATGGGCCTCAAGCGCCCAAAGTTCGGTGTCCAGCGCGCTGGCCTGAAACTCGACAAGGCGTAGATGGCCGGGTTCGTCGTCGACCTCGAAGCTGGCACTGACCCGACCGAATTGCTCGGCAACGTCTGGCCCCAATTCCCCGAGCAACAAAGAGGCAGGCGCCATCAGATCGCCCACGAAGTCCAGGTCCTTGAGCTCGAGTAGGTTGTTGATTTCACCTTGCGATTTCAAATAGGGCGCGTCCAGCGGGCCGGCCTGAATTGAAATGTCTCGAATGACTAATGTGCCGTCTTCGGTTCGTCCAAATCGACCCAAAGACACCGGTCCCAAACTGTCCAACCCTTGTTCAAAGGCGTTGGTGCCGAAATACATCTCACGCAGCTCAAGTTTGCCCCGATCGCCGATCAATTCGACACGAGCCGCGGTCAACTTGAGATCAGCAATTTCTCGCGCGGTTGGGGGTGGGGCGCCTTCGGGATGCAGCCGCGCGGCCAGTTTGATGTCGACGTCGTCGCCGCCAATGAGATCCCCAATCGAACCGCTGGCCTCCAGCCGCTGACCCTCGCTCAGGTCAATGACAGTTTGCGTGTTCGAGATTTGAAGCTTGCCACCTTGATTGAGCATCTGGGCCGAAAAGGTGCCGGTTCCGTCCAGAACTGGATCAAGTTGCAACACCTCGAGGAAATCGGCAAATGAGCCGGTGTCCAATGTCAGTTCGGCCGAATACCCCCCGCCTTGATCAAGCGGAATCGGGGTGCCGTCAAAGGTCAGTTTCACATCGCCAAATGACGCCCGGGTCGTGAAATCCGCCCCCCGTGGAAACTTGGCGTCTATCAGGAAATCCTGGCCGTTGACCCCGCCTTTGCCGGTGACCAGCTTAAGCTGGCCGTCCTGCTCTTGGGTGAGTGAGAGCACTTCGATCTCAAAGTCGAAGGTGAAGCCGGTGATCTCGTTCGTTCTGATAAGGCTGATGTTCGAAAACGCGACTGTCTTGTTCGCCAGAAACTCCAGAATACCGCCGCGTTCGCGCTCTTCGGGCGCTTCTTCGCGGTTGTTGATGCTTGCAGCTTCTCGCTCGGACCAGGATTTGCGACCATCCGCCAGATGCAACAGGTTCACGCCCAACCCGTCGACGATCAGATTGTCGAATTCAATGTTGCCTTGCGCCAACAGCAGCAAGTCCAGCTCAAGTTCCAACAGGCTGAGTTCGGCGAGGTTTTGGTTGGGGATGTTTTCACTGGGAATTTCGACGCCCGAGACGAAGATTTCGCTCACCGGCCCGGGGTTCAGGCGCACGTCACCGTTGATGACAACGGGCTGACCCAATTGATCTGATAGAACTCCGCCAACCAGATCCTTGCGAAACCCGGAAAACAGCGAAGAGGCAAGGACCATCCAGAGGAGGCCAAAAACAATTGCGCTGGTGACAACGAGCCAAAGGGAAAGGCGATAAATTCTGTTTAGCATGGCGGCATCCGGTCAGCAGTTCGTGCAAACAGGCACGAGCAGTTTCAAACTCAAAACTCAGCACGAAATATTGGCAGGTGCCGGACCAGAATATCCGCTTTCATACAAAAATAAAGATTTTTCAATTTGTTGCCATGCCCCCAGTCCGTGACACGGCCGGGGGCATGGGCTGATCAGCTTGCAAACAGCGCTTTGAGCTCTTGCAGCTTGGCGTCAAACGTTTCTGGCGAGGCTTTGATGTCAGCCAGGATTTTCAGAACTGAATCTTTGGTGTCCTGCGACAACGAACTGCCCTGAACCGCCAGAACAAGCGCATCATAGTTGAAGCCATCCTTGGTCAAGATGCCGGTGTCCTGCATGCTTTGGACCCATTTCTCGCCATCACTGGCCAGGCTTGCCACCTGATCCGAGGCTGCATTGGCCAGATCGGTTGCGGCCGTGGTGGCCTGATCCGCCGCCTCTGTCGCGGCTTCGGTGGCTTGTTCAACGGCCTCGGTTGCGGCGTCAGTGGCCTGCTGCGCCACCTCCGCTGCTTGTTCGGTCGCCGTTGCAACAGCCTCTTCGGCTGCGTCACGCGCGGCATCTGCCGCATCACTGAGCGCGTTACCCGCATCTTGGGCGGCGCTTTCCAGCCGCTCTGCCGGGGTGGGTTCCGGTTGGTTCATGAAATAATAGGCTGCGCCGCCACCGACGATGACAATAGCAGCAATAACAAGGATACGAGACATCACATGATCTCCTGAAGAAACAGATGCTATTCAGATGGGCCATTCTGCCCCAAGGGTCCAGCGTGTCAGAAAAATTGTCATGCAATCACAACATTTGGGCCAAATTCCGCAAGTTTTGCGTGTATGGCGCGGCGGGTTTTCGCCCGGTGACAACGACAAAGGGGAATTCCCCTATACTTTCCGTGTGGTGGCCCGGCTTACCAGTTTCACATCACATTGGACTTGCGTTGGCGGCGTTCTCTGATCGGCAATGGCACGGGTAATCTCTTCGCCTGCAAGCCGTCCGATGGTTTGCGCCGGAATGCGGATTGTGGTCAGAGCGGGTTCCATCTCCTCGGACCCTTTGAAATCGCCGATCCCGATGACAGACAGATCATCGGGAACAACGAGCCCAAGCTTCAGCGCCGCATAGATTGCGCCCTGTGCGATGACGTCATTGCCGCACAAAAGCGCCGTGGGGCGGGGGCCGTGGTCGAGCATTTCGCAGGCGGCGGCCTTGGCCTGTTGCAGGCTGTAAGGCGCTTCGCTCTGCCAGGTGTCGGGCACGGAAATGTCGTTCTGTTCCAAAGTGCGCATGGCACCTTTCAGGCGATCTCCGGCTCGGTCGTTGCCTTGGGTCGGTGGAAACACGGTGCCGATTTGACGGTGCCCCAAGTCAAGAAGGTGTTGGGCAGCCATGGCGCCTGCCTTTTGATTGTCGGCCCCGATGCAGGCAATCGGGGCGCTGTCCGAGAAGTTCCAAATTGCGATCACGGGCACGCCTTGTTGTTCGAGCAGTTGAAAGGTCTCGTCGTGATGATCCAACCCGATCAGAGCCACACCATCGACGCGATGCTCCAGCAGTTTGCGCAGAACGCCATATTCGGCCTCGAGGTCGTACCCGTGTGAGGCAATGAGGATGGTGAACCCTTCGGCCTCAACTGCGCTGGAAAAAGCCTGGATCACTTCGGCAAAGATTGCATGGTTGATGGTGGGCACGATCAACCCGATGGTGGCTGATCGCTTCCCATGCATCGCCTGGGCTGCACGGTTGCGGATGTAGCCAAGTTTGCGAACCGCGCGATCGATCTTTTTCCGAGTCGCAAGATTGACCAGATCCGGGTGGTTGAAGCTGCGCGAGACTGTTGACGGTGACACCTTTGCGGCCTTTGCAACAGCTACGATATCTACCTTAGATGATTGTTTAGGCGTCATAAAACAGGCCTCCATAGGTTATTTTATGAAAACATTTGCAATACTATTTTCATCCCATACCCTAACTTGTCAACAAAGCCGTGCACCGCATTGCTGACGACCTGTCCACTCACAGGACAGACGGGTTGGGAGGCCCCGGAATGGAATTTATCTACTACTTTGGCGATGTGTTTTCGCCGCTCTCATTTGCCCTGCTGCTGGGGGGAACGATCGGGGGGCTCATCCTGGGCGCAACGCCCGGATTGTCGCCCACGATGGCCGTGGCGCTGCTCATCCCCTTCACGTTCCAGCTTGAGGCGGTGCAGGGCCTGATCCTGCTGGGGGCGGCCTATACCTCGACCGTGGCTGGCGGCGCGGTGAGTGCCATTCTGCTCAAGATACCCGGCGCACCGGCCAATATCGCGACCACACTGGACGGGCACACGATGGCGAAGAAGGGGCAGGGCGCGCGGGCGTTGCAGCTGTCGTTCCTGGCCTCAGCCGTTGGGGGCGTGTTTGGCGTTCTGTTGCTGATCTTCCTGACCCCGGTTCTGGCCCAGTGGGCGCTGGCCTTTGGTCCGTCACACCTGTTCTGGCTGGCCATTCTTGGCGTCACCGTCATCGGTTCGCTCGACAGTGACTCGGTGGTCAAGGGGCTGCTGTCGGGCTGTATTGGCCTGTGGCTTGCCACTATCGGCTTCGACGACATCATGGGCGCGCAGCGGTTCATCTTTCACCCCTCGCTTGGGGGCGGCATCAACATTATTGCGGCTTTGATTGGTCTCTTTGCGATCCCGCAGGTGCTGACCATGTTCGCCAAGGGGCGCAAGACCCAAGGCGCCGAAGTGATCGAGGTGCAGAAGCATTCCATCGGCAAAGCCGCCGGAGAGCTGGTGCGCAGCCCACGGGCGCTGTCGATTGGCACCATCACCGGCTCGATCATCGGTCTGATCCCCGGTGTGGGCGGGCAGATCGCAGGGCTGGTCGCCTATGACCAGACCAAGAAGTTCAGCCCCGAACAGGACAAGTTCGGCACCGGCCACCCCGAGGGCGTGATCGCCGCCGAAAGCGCCAACAATGCGATGGTTGGCCCCTCGCTGGTGCCCCTGCTGACGCTGTCGATCCCCGGCAGCCCGACGGCTGCGGTTCTGCTGGGCGGTCTGCTGATCCATGGGATTTTCCCGGGCACGGACCTTTTCGACAATCACCCGGATGTGGCCTGGACGTTCATCAACTCGATGCTGATCGGACAGATCCTGATGTGCATCTTTGGCCTCTATGTTGCCGGTCTTGCCGCACGCGTCGCGCAGGTGCCGCAGTCGGTGATGGCCGCCGTTGTTCTGGGGCTGTCGGTCTTTGGCGCCTATTCGGTGCAAAGCTCGATGGGCGACGTTTATGTCATGGCTTGCCTGGGCGTGATGATGTTCTTCCTCGAGCGGTTCGGCTTCTCGGCAGCACCGCTGGTGCTTGGCCTGATCCTGGGTCCGATTGCCGAGGCGAACTTTATCCAAGGCTCGATGATTGCAAACGCAAGCGTCGGCATGGGGCCATATTTCCTGGGCGGTCCGCTCAACATCTTCCTGATGGTCGTGGTTGCGGCCTCCATCGCCTATTCGGTCTGGATGGAGCTGCGCACCCGTAAAGTTCAAAACGCAGTCGAGGTGCAATCATGAGCCGCACACAGCACATCATCCCGTCAGGCATCATCTTTGCCGTCGGCTGCTGGATCGCCTGGATCAGCTATACTCAACAACCCGCCGAGGCATTCCTGTTCCCGCGCCTGATCTCAACGGTCTTTGTGGTGCTGGCAGGGTGGACGTTCGGCAAGGCCCTGATGGGGCTCAGCCGGGTCGGCACGGGGGTGTCCCGCACCATGATTATCAATCTGGCGCCGGGGCTGGTGGTCGCGCTGATCTATATCTTCTGGGCCGCCAAGACCTTTGGCTTTTACACCGCCACAACCGTGGCCTTCTTCATCCTGCTCTCGCTCTATGATCCTGCGCCCCACAACGAGGCGCGCAGCTGGATCAAACGGGTGCTGATCACCGCAGGGTTCATCGCAGTGATGTATGGGCTCTTTGCCATGCTGCTCAAGGTCTACACACCACGCGAAATTCTATTCTGACCGCGACAAACGCGGCTGAGTTCCAAGGGAGGAAACACTCATGATGAAAAACTGGATTGCAGGGGCCGCTGTGGCCTTGATGGGACTGACCGGAGGCGCGATGGCCGACGACTACCCGGATCGTCCGCTGATGATGATGGTGTCTTATGGTGCCGGTGGCGCCACGGACTTCCAGGCGCGGATCGTGACCATGACCGCCGGCAATGAAGATGCGCTTGGCATGCCGATCGCCATCATCAACAAGCCGGGCGCCGGTGGGCGTGTTGGCTGGAACTGGTTCGCGACGCAAGCGGACGCAGATGGCTACACCCTGGGGGCCTATAACGTGCCGCATTTTATCGCGCAGTCGATCAAGGGGGGGGTGCAGTATTCCATCGACAGCTTTGAACCCATCGCCAACTGGGGCGCAGACCCGGCTGTGTTCGTGGTTGCCGCCGACAGCGAATTCAACTCGATGGATGATGTCGTGGCCTTTGCCAAGGAAAACCCCGGCAAGCTGACATTCTCGGGCGCGGGCCTGTTTGTGGGGCATCACATTGCCGCGCTGCAGATCGAAAAGGCCGCAGGCGTCAAAATGGCGTACATCCCCACCAAGGGAGGCGGTGCGGCTGCGATGAAGGCCGTGATCGCGGGTGAAGTCATGGGCGGTGTCAACAACCTGTCTGATGCCTTCCGCGCGCAAGAGGCTGGCAACGTCAAGATCCTTGGCGTCGCCGACCTGGAGCGCAGCACCTTCCTGCCCGATGTACCCACTATGATGGAGCAGGGCCTGGACGTCGACAACTCGTCCGTGAACTTCCGCGGCGTGATGGTTCCCAAAGGCACCCCGCCTGAGGTGATCGAGCGTCTGGCCGCAACCGTGCCTGCGATGTTTGAAAACAGCCGCGTCGCGAAAAAGATGAAGGCCGGCGGATCGCCCATGCACATCATGACCCGTGACGAGGTGATCGAGATGTGGGCCGCACGCGAGCAGACGCTTAAGGAACTGCTGGCGGGTCTCTAACCCCAACTCCCCGAGAGAGGCGGCGGATGTGCCGCTGGCCGCTGCCGCCTTTCCATTGGAATATGACAGGACACTTACCTATGAATGCTCATGATGATCTTGGCTTGATTGAGGCGATTGTTGCCCGCGCACGGGCCGCACAGTCCGCCTATGAAGAAGGCGCTGATCAGGCGCGCTATGACCGGGCCGCACAGGCCGCTGGTTGGGCCATCATGGAACCCACCCGCAACAAGGCGCTGGCCGAACTGGCGGTGAAAACCACCGGTCTGGGCAATGTGCCCGACAAGATCATCAAGAACCACCGCAAGACGCTGGGGCTGCTGCGCGATATCGCAGAGGCAAAAACGCATGGCGTCATCAGCGACGATCCCGCAACCGGGATAACCGAGATTGTGCGCCCCGTGGGTGTTGTGGGGGCTGTTGTGCCGTCGACCAACCCCGCAGCAACCCCGGCCAACAACATTATCAACGCTTTGAAGGGCGGCAACGCCATCATCGTGGCCCCATCACCCAAGGGCGTCGCCAGCTGTGAGCTTTTGCTGGATTACATCCATACCGAGTTCGACAAGATCGGATTGGACCGTGATCTGGTTCAGATGGTCCCGGCACCCGGCTCCAAAGCCAAGACACAAGCCTTGATGGAAGCCTGCGACCGGGTGATCTGCACCGGTAGCCAAAACAACGTCCACCGTGCGCAGACCGCAGGCACCCCGGCTGTGGCCGTGGGGGCGGGCAATGTGATCACCATCGTGGATGAAACCGCCGATTTGCAGGCAGCGGCGGAAAAGATCACCGCCTCCAAGACATTCGACAACGCCACATCCTGCTCATCCGAGAACGCGGCCGTGGTGGTGGACGCGGTTTATGACGCCTTTGTCGCGGAAATGGCCAAGGCAGGCGGCGCGCTGGTGCCTGCCGATCAGGCCGATACGATCATTGGCCGACTTTGGCCCGATGGGCACCTGAACCGCGAGGTCATCGCGCAGGACGCCGACAAGATGCTTGTCGCCCTCGGCATGGCCGACCAGGTGCCTGCTGACACGAAATTCATTGCAGTGGAAACCGACGGCATCGGCGCTGATCATCCGCTGAGCGGCGAAAAGCTGAGCCGCGTTCTGGCGCTTTATCGGGCCAGCGACTATGAGGCTGCGGTCGAAACGGCCAAGAACGTTCTGAACTATCAAGGTGCGGGGCATTCGGTCGGTATTCACACCGCTGTGGATGAGCGTGCCGTGGACCTAGGCCGGTCGATGCCCACCTGCCGCGTGATCGTCAACCAGGCGCATACTTTTGCCACTGGCGGCTCATTTACCAATGGCATGCCCTTCTCGCTTTCGATGGGGTGTGGCAGCTGGGGCGGCAATTCCATCGACGACAACCTGCATTGGCGGCATTTCATCCAGACCACCAAGGTCATCCGCGAAATCCCGGCGCGTGAACCGTCGTTGGACGACGTCTTTGCCGCTTACTGGGCCGAGGCAGGCAAATGAAGGTCTCAACCAACCGCCCCCCCAAGGGCACGATCCGCGACTGGATCGATGCCCGTGCCGAGAGCGGCGGCGAAGGGTTCGTATTTCCCGAAGGTGAGGCCGCGCTGCGTTGGTACGAATTGCGCCTGACTGCGCGCCGCATCGCGCAGGACCTGACCGCGCGCGGTATTCAGCCCGGCGAAAGCGTGGCGCTGATGATGCCCAACGGGCGTGCGGCGGTCGAAGTGCTTTTTGGCGTGCTCTATGGCGGCTTTCGGGCCACGATGATCAATCTGGTCGCCGGGAATGAGGCGATCACATATGCGCTGGATCACAGCGGCGCGCGATTTGCCTTTGTCGGGGCGGCTCAACAGAACCTGTTTGCGGCCACAACACCCGGCAACGTGCAGCCGCTTGATCCCTCGCGCCTTGGGGACGGAGAGGCGGTCAAGCTCCACAAGGTGACATCGGACAGCCACGCGTTGCTGATGTACACGTCCGGCACCACGGGCAAACCGAAAGGTGTTGTCCATACCCAGGCCAGCCTGCTTGCAGGGGGCTGGACCACCGCAGTGGCCCACGCGCTGACGCCTGAGGATCGCGGCCTTTGCGTGCTGCCGATCTATCATATCAATGGGCTTTGTGTGACCGTCATGGGGGCGCTGGTTTCAGGCGGATCACTGGCGATGTGTTCGAAATTCTCGGCCTCACGCTTTTGGCGACACTGTGAGGAGGGCGAGGCAACCTGGTTCTCGGTCGTGCCGACGATCATCTCTCATCTGCTGGCCTCGGAAACCGACCCGGACGCGGCCACGCGGAACCGTCTGCGCTTTGGTCGCTCAGCATCATCCGCCCTGGCGCCGGACGTGCAGCGCGCGTTTGAGGGGCGGTTCGATGTACCGATCATCGAGACCATGGGATTGACGGAAACAGCGGCGCAAATCCTGTCAAACCCGATGCCGCCCGGCGCGCGCAAAATCGGCTCGCCCGGCTGTGCCTACGGCAACGAGATTGCTATCTTTGGCAACGATCTCAAACCTGTACCTGCCGGAGTTGAAGGAGAGCTTGTGGTGCGTGGCCCCAATGTCATGCTGGAATACCTCAACAATCCTGATGCCACGCGCGACACCTTCACCCCGGACGGATGGCTGCGAACAGGTGATCTGGGACGCCAGGACGAGGATGGGTACGTGTTTGTCACCGGTCGGCTTAAGGAGCTGATCATCAAAGGCGGCGAAAACATTGCCCCGCGTGAGATCGACGAAGCGCTGTACACGCACCCCGATGTTGTTGAGGCGGCCGCCTTTGCGCGCCCCTGCAAATCATACGGTGAACTGGTTGAGGCCGCCGTGAAGCTGCGTGAGGGATCGGATCAGACCGAAGATAGCCTGCGCGCGCTGTGCAAATCCAAGGTTGGTGCCTTCAAGGCGCCGGACCGGGTGCACATTCTGGATGATCTGCCCAAAGGCCCCTCGGGCAAGATCCAAAGACGCCTGCTCGTTGACATGACTGTTTCCGACGCTTGAAGCGGAAGCGGATCGAGCAGCCCCCTTTCCCACCCGCCAGAGCGGGAAAGGGGCATTACAACAAGACATCCTCGACAATCAGAGAAAAAAGCTGCGATTTGCCGCTGACACCGGCCTTGCGATAAATGGCGGTGCATTGCGCCTTGACCGTGCCCTCACGTGTGTTTCTGAGCTGGCCAATCTCGGCGATCGACTGCCCCTTGAGCAGAAACCAGGCCACCTCGGTTTCAGCAGCGGTCAAATCGAGCTTGGCAAAATACTCATCCACCGCCGAGGTGAACTCTCCCGAGGTCAGGCGGCGCGCATTTTCGGCGCGCTTCATCTCTCGACTGGCGACGCGGGCCAATTGAATGCCCAGGACTGCGCCCAGGATAAGACCAAGGCTGGCACCGATCTCGACCAGCTCACGCATCTGCCAACGCAGGGGCAGGGTCGGCAGACCCAGGATCGAAGCCAGGATTTCCCACAGAAAATAAGCGCCGCACAGGCTTTGCACGGCCACCAAAATCCATACGAGGGCAGGGTGTTTCAGCACGGGCACCTGCCGGTTCTTCGACTGGTCTTTCGACAGGGGCTATCTGTGAACAGGGTCATCTCAATTCTGCGACGCGCCGCCGCCTCCCTGTCCGCCAGATCCGCCGGGGCCACCCTGGCCACCTTGGCCGCCCGGACCGCTCGTGCCACCGGGACTGCCCGAGCCGCCAGGAGCGCCCCTCCCGCCCGGACCAGTGCGACCTGGGTCGCCAGGGCCCGTGCCGGGGACAGGCTGCGGATTTGTACCAACAGAGGGCGACGGCGGTGTCTCAGTCGATCCATCAGAGCTGCGCAGGGGGAACACACGATCGCGCAGGACCTCTCCGGTGGTTCGATTGAGCACAATCTCGCGAAGGTGCCCGTCGGTGGTGGCGGTGATCAGGATACGACCCAGCCAGGTGCGGCTGACCTCGGTCACGGCATAGCCTTCGGTCTGCAGACGCGACACCACGGGTTGGGCGATGTCAGGTGTCTGGCTTGCCGTCTGGGCCATGGCTGGCTGGTGCGCAAGCATCAGAAGCAACACTGCGGTCGAGGTCAGGCGCGGCACGGGATGTGTTCCTTTGTTGTCATCCGCCGAACGTACAGCACTTTGCAAAAGACAGGAAATCCCTCATTGCGGGCAACGCGTTGAAAATCCGGGGATCATACGCTGCTCGAGGGGGTGTTTTGCGTCGAGCTGTGATTGATGTGCGGCGCAGGTGATCCGCTGCGCCGCACGAGACAGAGCTGGGCTTACTCGTCACCTCCCGGTGCACCATTACCACCTGCGCCCGCTCCACCGGGACCTCCTTCGCCGCCACGGCCTTCGCCCCCACGACCTTCGCCACCGCGACCTTCGCCACTACGGCCTTCACCACCGCGACCATCACCATCTGCCTCTGCGACTTCGGCCCCTTCGCCACGTGGTCCGCCATCCCGACCACCGCCGCCGGGCGCTTCGCCGCGATCACGTCCACCGCGTGGTGCAATACCTTGGTCGGCCAATTGGTCGCCGATGTTCTGGCGGTCTTCTTCGCTGAGGCTGGATATGTCGATGTCGGTGATCGAAACCGTTTCCCCTGTGGTTGGATCAACCACGCTGGGAGCCTCTCCGCGATCGCGTCCACCTCGTGGCGCAATGCCTTGATCGGCGAGCTGGTCGCCGATGTTCTGGCGGTCTTCTTCACTAAGGCTTGAGATGTCGATCTCGGTGATCGAGACCGTCTCGCCCGTGGTTGGATCGACAACAGTGGGCGGTTCAGATGCAAAGCTGCTCAAGGATGTAGCCAGCAAAGCCGCCGCAGCCAGCGAGAGGGTCAGTTGATTGAATGTCAGGGAACTCATGATCTTGCCTCGTGTACTGTTTGAACTCTTGCATCCCGTCGTGGGCTGCATGAGCTCAGCTAGAGGCATCGAAGCCCGCCCTGATATTGGAGAAAAGGCAGGTTTCAGGGCGCATAAACCAAAGTCGTATGCAGGGATTTGCGGTTTCCTAGATGCTCGATTCCAGAGGTTTTTCAATTATTTACAGTGGGTTGCGTTGCGGTGTTGGGGATTTTCCCAATTGCCTTCATCCATCCGCAGGTTTGCGCGCAATCTGGCTGACATATGACATGAAGCCAAAGAACCTGTTTTCTGCAACCCGTCTGCGCGCTTCTTCCTTGAGTGCGGCACCGGTTTCGGAAAACAGAAGCCCGTCTTCGACCATCCTGTCGGCGCCCCGGTCAATGACAGTCAAGAAATATCCTGCTTCCCCCTCGGCGACATAGCCATGGCCGGTGCTTGGTCCCAGGTCAAATCCGACCTGCGTCAACAATCCGGTGATCTGACGCATGATCCACAGATTGGTGACGTTCTGATCGATCATGAACCGGACCAATTGGTCGAGCGGATCGAAGTCGGCGATTTGGGCAGTTGCGGTGTCATAATCCCCGTCACAAATCGCCAGCACTCCGCCGGGTTTGAGAATGCGGTGGACTTCGGTCAAGACATCCTGCGGGCCGGGTACATGACACAGCAGCGTGTGCAAAAGGACCATGTCCACTGATGAATCTGGCAGGCCGGTGGCTTTGGCATCCCCTTGGGAAAAGGACAGACGCGGATCATCGCCGAAATCCCGGTTCGCACGCGCCACCATCACCGGAGAGGGCTCGATCCCATGCGCCGAGGCTGCTCCAGCCACTTTGATCAGGTCACGCGTTACATGCCCGGTGCCAGACCCCAGTTCCAGTGCCTTGGCGTCAGGCGGCAGATCCAGATTGCTCAGATACGCTTTGCGGATCGCAACCTGCGCAGGTTCGAGGCAGCGCGCTTCCATCGCGTCAGCGATACGTTCTTGCAGCTCGATCTCTTGCGCGGCGAGATTGGAATATGGATCAGACATGAAAATACCCCCGTTTGAATGACAGACAGTATATCACAAAACCGCAGCCCCTGATTGGCGCACAAACAAAAGCCCCGCCAGCGGGGCTGGCGGGGCTGTCTTGCAAGTAAAGTGATCCAATGGATCAGGCGGTTTTGGACATCCGCTTGCGCTCGTGCGGATCCAGGTAGCGTTTGCGCAGGCGCACGGTGTTTGGCGTCACCTCGACCAGCTCGTCGTCGTTGATGTAGGCGATCGCCTCTTCCAGCGACAGGGTCATGGGCGTGGTCAGGCGCACAGCATCATCAGTGCCCGAGGCGCGCACGTTGGTCAGCTTCTTGCCCTTCAGGGGGTTCACTTCCAGGTCGTTGTCGCGGCTATGCTCGCCGATGATCATGCCGGTGTAGACGTCGGCCTGGGCGCCAATCATCATCTTGCCGCGCTCTTCTAGGTTCCACAGGGCATAAGCGACCGAGGTGCCGTTCTCCATCGAGATCAGAACACCCGCACGACGGCCCGGGATGGCCCCTTTGTAGGGGGCCCAGCCGTGGAACACGCGGTTCAGAACGCCGGTCCCGCGGGTGTCGGTCAGGAACTCACCGTGATAGCCGATTAGGCCACGCGACGGGACATGCGCGATGATGCGGGTCTTGCCTGCACCAGCGGGGCGCATTTCGACCAATTCGCCCTTGCGCGCGCCGGTGAGTTTCTCGATCACAGCGCCCGAGTATTCGTCATCAACGTCGATGGTGGCCTCTTCGATCGGCTCCATCTTGACGCCGTCTTCTTCGCGCATGATCACCTGCGGGCGCGAGATCGACAGCTCGAACCCTTCGCGGCGCATGTTTTCGATCAGAACGCCCATCTGGAGTTCGCCACGGCCCGAAACCTCGAACGCTTCGCCGCCGGGGGTGTCGGCAATCTTGATGGCGACGTTGGATTCCGCCTCTTTCATCAGACGGTCACGGATCACACGCGACTGCACCTTTTTGCCGTCACGACCCGCAAGCGGGCTGTCGTTGATGCCAAAGGTGACGGTGATGGTCGGCGGGTCGATGGGCTGCGCGTCCAGCGGCTCATCCACGGCAAGCGCACAGATGGTGTCGGCCACGGTGGCCTTGGCCATGCCCGCAATGGACACGATGTCACCGGCTTGTGCCTCTTCGATGTCTTGCTGAGCCAGACCGCGGAAGGCCTGGATCTTGGTGACGCGGAACTGCTCGATCTTTTGGCCGATGCGGGTCAGGGCCTGCACGGTGGCACCAACCTTGAGCGTGCCGGATTCAACGCGACCGGTCAGGATGCGGCCCACAAACGGGTCAGAACCCAGGGTGGTGGCCAGCATGCGGAAATCTTCGTCTTGGCGTTTGATCTGCTTGGGTTCGGGCACGTGGTTGACGATCAGGTTGAACAGCGCATGCAGATCCTTGCGTGGCCCGTCCAGCTCGGCATCAGCCCAACCGTTGCGGCCCGAGGCATACATATGCGGGAAGTCCAGCTGATCTTCGTCGGCGTCCAGCGATGCAAAGAGGTCGAAACATTCGTCCAGCGCGCGGTCGGGCTCGGCATCCGGTTTGTCGACCTTGTTCAGCACCACGATGGGACGCAGGCCCAGGGCCAGCGCCTTGGAGGTCACGAATTTGGTCTGCGGCATCGGGCCTTCGGCCGCGTCCACCAGCAGCACAACACCGTCCACCATCGACAGGATCCGCTCAACCTCACCACCAAAATCGGCGTGGCCGGGGGTGTCAACGATGTTGATCCGGGTGCCTTTCCATTCGACGGACGTGGGCTTGGCAAAGATGGTGATGCCGCGCTCGCGCTCCAGGTCGTTGCTGTCCATGGCACGCTCGGCCACGGCCTGATTTTCCCGGAATGCGCCGGATTGTTTGAGAAGCTCATCCACCAGGGTCGTCTTGCCGTGGTCAACGTGAGCAATGATTGCGATGTTACGCATGTCCATGAGAGGTCAGCCTTTGAACGGAGAGTTGCCGCGCGCATACAGTGCTGCGGCGCAATATACCAGCGAAAAGACGCAGGCCCTAATGGCTGGCGGAATTCGAGAACAGATGGATGATCAGAATGCCGGAAATGATCAGACCCAGGCCCAGAACGGCGGGCCAGTCCAGATGCTGGCCAAAGACAAGATAGCCGATCAACGCGATCAACACGATGCCCAGCCCAGACCACATCGCATAGACGATGCCAACCGGCATAAATCGCAGCGTGATGGACATGAAATAGAACGCAAAACCATATCCAATTACCACGATCACCGATGGCCAAAGCCGGGTGAATTGTTGGCTGGCCTGCAGGGCCGTTGTTCCGATGGTTTCGGCAATGACGGCGATCAGCAGAAAGAAATAGGCCTGAGGCATGGGGGCATCCACGAAAAAGGGGAGCAGGAAAAGGGAAGAGCGCTCGGCCCCTGGGGCCAAGTAACTGCGTGTTAATCACGAATCCCATTTGTTGGGCAACTGGATTTGCAACGCGTGAATTTTGTGCAATTTCAGCACACAACACATCACGGTGACCTTGGTCGGGGATACCCGACTTTGAAATGGTAAGCGGGGTGCCTATATTAATCATCGTTATGTGTTTGTTTTGAAAGGTTCACGTTATGACACCATTTGCAAAGAAGATTATTCTTGCGTCGTCTCTGCTGGCTGCGGTCGGTTGGGTTGTAAGCGCCGCTTCGGTTTAGACCCGGCAAGGGCCGATCTTGGTCCATTTCATGCGCTTGTACACTATGCAGACGTCAACGAATGTAGGAAGCAGGGGCCGTTTTGGCCCCTGTTTTTCTTTGAGAAATCGCGAGCTTGATGCACACTGTTGATAGATGTTCACTTTCGGAGGGGAGACCGAAATGAGACGTTCTATTCTCGCAGTGCTTTTTTCTTTTGGGATGGTGACACAAGGCGCCGCCCAGTATTTTGGACATGAATACGAAGGCGCCCAGGCGCCCGTACGAGAGGGAGAACAGCCAGTGATCCCGCTCGACACCGGTGATCCATCGTACAATGCGTGGCAAACACCGCTTCCCAGCTTTGAAGGGGAGCGCGAAGGGCGGACACCAGGCTTGACCAATCCCGCTAGGTTCTTTGGCCAGGGCTATGCGCAGCTGCCGACATTCCTTCATCAACCGCTGGCCTTCACGCCGGAAGATCTAGCCGCTGGCAACGTCGATGTGGCCATCATGGGGGCCTTCACCGATATGGGCAGCGGTGCGCGCGGGGCGTCGCGTGGGCCAAATGCGGTGCGCAATTCATCTATCTATCTGGGATACGGCGCACGCCAGCCGCATATGCATGTGATGGTCGATCCACTGCAGGAAATGGTCGTGGTCGATTACGGCAATGCCCCGAACGACATGATGAGCACCGAACGGACGATCCATGCGGTCCGTTCGTTTGTCCGACAGGTGGTCGAGGTGCAGCATGAAGACGGTCGCCGTGTGATCCCCTTTATCATCGGCGGCGACCATTCACTGATGTACCCGGATGTGGCCGCGCTGACAGATGTTTACGGCAAGGGCAACGTGGGGGTCGTACACTTTGACGCGCATTATGACGCGGGAAAATATGGGTTGGGGCATCTGATCAATCATGGGATGCCGGTCTATCGCCTGATCGAAGAGGGGTTGGTGGAAGGCAGGAACTTCATCCAGGTTGCCTTGCGGGGTTACTATCCTGACGAAAAGGCCTTCGAATGGATGCGAGAGAACGAGTTCCGCTATCACACCATGGCCGAGATTGAACAGCGCGGCTGGAAAGATGTGATGGAGGACGTGATTGCCGAGGCCAACGATGGTCCGGAATACATGTTCATCTCATTCGACATCGACACGCTGGACCCGGCCTTTGTGCCCGGCACCGGCACACCGGAACCGGGTGGCCTGATGCCACGTGAAGTGTTTCCGATCATTCGCCGCCTGTGCGCAGAATCCAATGTCGTTGGGTTCGAGCTAGTGGAATTGGCGCCATTGATGGACCCGACCTATGTGTCGGCGCTGAACGCCAACCGCGTCATTCGGGAATGCCTGACCGGAATTGCCATGCGCAAGAAGGGCATCACGGAACCAGACTACAAGAGCCCGCTGACGGTCAGCCATGGTCGGAACGGCAACTAGGGCCTTATCAACAGCCGTGCTGGTTCTGGTTGCCCAGCACGGCGCGCTGCACGCCGAGCCTTTGCAATCGACGTGGAAAGACTTGCGCAAGGAAAGGCCAGCCGAATGCCTGGCCTTTCTGGAGCAGTATTTGGCTGATCCCGATTGTGCCCGACAGGCCTTGATGGCGAAAATGGTCGCAAAACGGATCGCGCAGTGCACGTCAGGTGACAGTTCGTTGGACGGAAAGACCATTACCATTGCCGGGTATGCGCATCCCTTTGAATTGGAGTTCAAGGGCGTCAAAGAATTCCTTTTGATCCCACGAACACCGCAGGAGTGTCGGCACCCGCCGCCGCCCTTGCCGGATCAGATCATTTCGGTGGAATTCCCGGACGGGCTGGACATAAACCGTGATCCGGTCTGGGTGACTGGCGTTTTACGAGTGCGAACGGGCAAGACCCATCTTGCTCCGTTCAGCTACTTTCTTGAGGCAACCAGCGTTGCACCAGCCCTGATCCCTGATGTGCCGGAAAGCGGGTGAGGTTTCCCCTGATCAGGCTGTCTGCAACGTGTCGAAATGCGCCGAAAGCTGCGGGCGGAGCCAGGCCCAAAGGCCCGGCGCACCGCGTTTGACCGGCACGCCCACGCGCTGGTCGATCTGTTCCAGCGTGACATTGTATTCCGCCCAAGTGCCGCCGCCGTTTGCCAGATTGGCAATCGGGGTTTGTACCCGGTCGACCGACTTGGCGAATTGCGCGTCGGGGGTTTGAGCACCTTCGAACTCGTGCCACAGGCTGTGAAGCTCCTGATACTGGCTCTGCGGCAACAGACCAAACAACCGCTCGGCCGCGGCCTCTTCCTTGGCGGCCATGGCGGCGTGATCGACCTGACCATGAATGGGCGCGTCGCCTGCGTCGATCTCGACGATGTCATGGATCAGCAGCATGCGAAGGACGCGGTCGATTTGCACATCCTGTCCGGCCTGATCCGCCAGCACCATCGCATAGAGCATGATGTGCCACGAGTGTTCCGCCGAATTTTCAAAGCGAGAATCATCGATCAGCCGCGAGGCGCGATAGATGGATTTGAGTTGGTCCGCTTCGGCCAGGAATGTCAGCCATTGCGGGACAAGCCCTGTTTCACCAGCATCAGTTTTCCCCAGCAAACCCTTGGCATGACAATACATTTCGGGGCAGGCCTGTTGCAGGTAAGCTGCCCGACCCGAGGCTAGGTTGTCGCGAACGATTTGCAGGTGGTCCGGCAAAGGTGCGGGCGCATAGAGCACCTGAAACAGGGGCTGCGACCGGTCCAGCATCTTGGCGAACTGTGCGTCCGGCGTCTCGTCGGCCTCGAACTCGGTCCAGAGCGCCAGGTACGCGGCGGCCTGATCCTCTGGCAACAACCCAAAGATCCGGCGCGCGGCCAATTGTTCACGTTCTGCCACGTCGTCCCAATCAACCGCTTTATGAATGGGGTGATCGCCCACATCAATTTCGACCAGATCATGCAGCAGCAGCATCCGGATCACACGATCCAGCGACACATCGGGACCAGCCATTGGCGCAAAAATCAGCGCGTAAAGCGCCAGATGCCAGCTGTGTTCGGCCGAGTTTTCCGGGCGTGATAGATCCAGCAGCACATTCGACCGATCCACCCGCTTCAGCCGATCGGCCTCTTTCAAAAAGGCGATCTGGGCTGAGATGCGGGCGTTGGTCATTGGGATTTCTGTGCCTCTGATTTGGCTTGTGCGGCGGCCTTGAATTCGGTCACCTTCTTGATCAGGAACTTGCGGGCCACGCGCTCGGCCAGACGCACGCGGACTTCGGTCAAAAAGGCCTCTTCCAAAGACTGCGATGCCGCGGCCAGCACATTGCCGACCTCGACATACAGCCGGTCTTCGCCGGTCTGGTCCATGACCTTCATCGTATCCTCGGCCAGTTTGGCGGCCAGGTCTTCGATGGTGTTCGACATCAGCGGGTGTTCTCGGTCAGGCGACGTTTCACATAGTCGGTGGTTGTCGCCATCAGGGTGTCCATATGCGGATCCTGGAAGAAGTGATCAGCGCCTTCGACCTCTTCGTGGGTGATGGTGATGCCCTTTTGCTCGTGCAGCTTGTTGACCAGCGACACAGTGTCAGCAGGCGGGGCCACACGGTCGGCCGAGCCGTTGATGATCAGGCCCGAGCTGGGGCAGGGCGCCAGGAACGAGAAGTCGTACATGTTGGCGGGCGGCGAGACGCTGATGAAACCGGTGATTTCCGGGCGACGCATCAACAGCTGCATGCCGATCCAGGCGCCGAAAGAGAACCCCGCAACCCAGCAGTGCTTGGAGTTGTTGTTCATCGACTGCAGGTAATCCAGCGCCGATGCCGCGTCGCTCAGTTCACCTACGCCCTGATCGTATTCGCCCTGGCTGCGGCCCACGCCGCGAAAGTTAAACCGAAGAACGGTAAAGCCCATGTTGTAGAACGCATAGTGGAGGTTATAGACCACCTTGTTGTTCATGGTCCCGCCGAATTGGGGGTGCGGATGCAGCACGATGGCGATCGGTGCGTCTTTTTCCTTTTGCGGGTGGTAGCGGCCTTCAAGGCGGCCTTCGGGTCCGGGAAAAATCACCTCGGGCATATGTGCGTTCATCCTGTCTGTTATTATTCGTGCGCTTCGGAATGTTGACGAATTCCCTAAGGCACTTTAGAACGGTTCTAACTACGGCGCGACGTCACGTAGCACCGTCATTGCGGAATACGCATTGACGGTGAAAAGGTCAATGATTGCGCTCAAATGTCACAGGGCTGGAAGGCAAAAGATGAAACTATCGACAAAGGGACGTTATGCGATGGTGGCTTTGGCCGACATCGCGCTGCAACCTGCTGATACGCTTGTGACATTGAGTGAGATTTCCGAACGTCAGGACATTTCGTTGCCCTATCTTGAACAGCTGTTCGTCAAGCTGCGCCGGGCAGAGTTGGTGACGTCGGTGCGTGGCCCGGGTGGGGGATATCGTCTTGCACGCTCCGCATCCGAGATTCGCGTGGTCGAGGTTCTGGCCGCCGTGGATGAAACTGTCGATGCCATGCACAAGGGTGCGGGTGCCTCGGGTGGGTCTTCGGGCAGCCGCGCGCAATCGCTGACCAACCGCCTGTGGGAGGGGTTGAGCGCGCATGTCTATGTGTTCCTGCACCAAACCCGACTGTCAGACGTGATCAAGAATGACCTTGCGCCATGCCCGGCCGTTCCCAGCCTCTTTGCCGTCGTGGACGCGGAATGAGGGTCAGCGACTTAACCATGTCAGAAAAGATGCATCCATGAGGCGTGTTTATTTGGATCACAACGCGACAACCCCGCTGCGGGTTGAGGCGCGCGAGGCGATGATCGCGGCGATGGACGTGTGCGGCAACCCGTCATCTGTCCATGCCGAAGGGCGCGCGGCCAAGGCGTTGGTCGAAAGGGCGCGGGCGCAAGTGGCGACGGCCTTTGGCGCAGATGGGGCGGATGTTGTGTTCACTTCTGGCTCGACCGAAGGCGCGGCGCTTACACTGTCGGGGCGCGGGTTGCACGGTTCGGCACTTGAGCATGATGCGGTAAGGGCTTGGATTGATGAGGGTTTGCCTGTTTCTACTGCAGGGCAGGTAACAGTGGCTGATCCGGCTTCTTCAACCCTTCAACTCGCTAATTCGGAAACCGGCATTGTGCAGGAGTTGCCGCAGGGACTTGCGGTCACAGACGCGACGCAGGCTTTTGGCAAGCTGCCGATTGCGTTCAACTGGCTGGGCGCGCAGATGGCCATGATCTCGGCCCACAAGCTGGGCGGTCCCAAGGGAATCGGTGCTGTTGTCATGCCGCGAGGCACCGACCTGCAGGCGCAGATCAAGGGCGGTGGTCAAGAGATGGGCCGTCGGTCCGGCACCGAAAACGTGCTGGGAATGGTCGGTTTCGGCGCCGCAGCCCAGGCTGCAGCCCGCGATTTGGCAGATGGCGTATGGGAACGGGTTGCAGAACTTAGAAATATTCTAGAAAAGGCTCTTGAGGCTGGGGCAAGCAAGACTATTTTTGTCGGGAATGGACAGAAACGCCTGCCCAACACGCTGTGTTTCGCCACACCAGGTTGGAAGGGCGAAACCCAGGTGATGCAGATGGACCTGGCCGGATTTGCCATCAGCGCGGGCTCTGCCTGCTCCAGCGGCAAGGTCAAGGCCAGCACGGTGCTGACCGCGATGGGATATGACGAGGCCACGGCAAGCAGCGCGATCCGCGTGTCGCTGGGGCCTGACACGAGTGAAGAAGATGTGCTGCGCTTTGCGGATGCGTGGCTGCAAAAGGAAAAGAAGCATCACGCGCGTGCTGCGTGATCTGACGGAGGGTTTGTCATGGCCGCATTGGACCAGACACAGGTAAAAGAAGGCGTTGATCAGGAAACCGTGGATGCGGTTCGCGAGGTCGGCGGCGCTTACAAATACGGTTGGGAAACCGATATCGAGATGGAATACGCTCCAAAGGGGCTGACCAAGGATATCGTCCGTCTGATTTCGAAAAAGAATGAAGAGCCCGAGTGGATGCTGAACTGGCGGCTTGAGGCATATGACCGCTGGCTGACCAAGAAAGAGCCCGATTGGGCGATGGTCGACTATCCGGAAATCGACTTTCAGGATCAATATTACTACGCCCGTCCCAAGTCGATGGAGGTCAAACCCAAGTCGCTGGACGAGGTCGATCCCAAGCTGCTGGCCACATACGAAAAGCTGGGTATCCCGCTGAAAGAACAGATGATTCTGGCGGGCGTCGAAGGTGCCGAGAACATGCCTGCAGAGGGCCGCAAGGTGGCGGTTGATGCAGTATTCGACTCGGTATCCGTAGGTACGACGTTTCAGGCCGAACTGAAGAAAGCGGGTGTGATCTTCTGCTCGATCTCTGAGGCGATCAAAGAGCACCCCGAGCTGGTCAAGAAATACCTCGGCTCGGTCGTGCCGGTCTCGGACAACTTCTATGCGACGCTGAACTCGGCCGTCTTCTCGGATGGCTCGTTCGTCTACGTGCCCCCAGGCGTGCGCTGCCCGATGGAACTGTCGACCTATTTCCGCATCAACGCGGAAAACACCGGTCAGTTCGAACGCACCCTGATCATCGCCGACAAGGGCAGCTATGTGTCCTACCTCGAAGGCTGCACCGCGCCGCAGCGCGACACCAGCCAGCTGCACGCCGCTGTGGTTGAGATCATCCTCGAAGAAGACGCCGAGGTGAAATACTCGACCGTTCAGAACTGGTTCCCGGGGGATGAGAACGGCAAGGGCGGCATCTATAACTTCGTGACCAAACGCGCCGATTGCCGGGGCGACCGGTCCAAGGTGATGTGGACGCAAGTGGAAACCGGCTCGGCCGTGACCTGGAAATACCCGTCCTGCATCCTGCGCGGCAACGAAAGCCAGGGCGAGTTCTATTCGATCGCCATCGCCAACAATATGCAGCAGGCCGACACCGGCACCAAGATGATCCACCTGGGCAAAGACACCAAGTCGCGCATCGTCTCCAAGGGTATCAGCGCGGGCAAGGCGCAGAACACCTATCGCGGTCTGGTCAGTATGCACCCCAAGGCCAAGAACGGGCGCAACTACACCCAGTGTGACTCGCTACTCATTGGTGATAAATGCGGGGCACACACGGTTCCCTATATAGAGGTCAAGAATAACTCGGCCCGGGTTGAGCACGAGGCGACCACATCCAAGGTGGACGACGATCAGCTGTTCTACTGCCGTTCGCGCGGGATGGACGAGGAAGAGGCGGTCGCCCTGGTGGTGAACGGCTTCTGCAAGGACGTGCTGCAGGCCCTGCCGATGGAGTTCGCCATGGAAGCGCAGCAGCTGGTTGCGATCTCGTTGGAAGGGTCCGTGGGCTAAGCCATGGCTGGCAACGAGATGGATGCCCATGCAACGCTGAATGAGTTGCGTTACCCACGCGCGGACTGGGGTTTGCGTGTTGGGGCGACGCTGGCGTTCATACTGTGCATCCTCTCGTTTGTTGTCCTGCTGTCTGGTGAAAACGCATTGGCAGTCGGAGCGTTTGGCGTCGCTGCCCTTCTCATTGGTAGCCTCGCGACTGGTGCGATCGTCGGCTTTGCTATTCAAAAGTGGATCATGGCCAAGGCGGACCATGAGGCAGAAGAGATGCGAGAATTGCAAAGAAGCGAAGCTGACCGGCAGATGCGGGCATTTAAAGAGGCGAACGAGTAATGATTGTAACGACCACCCCATCCGTCGAAGGGCGCAAGATCACCGACTATCGCGGCATTGTCGTGGGTGAGGCGATCATGGGCGCCAATGTTGTCCGTGATTTCTTTGCCGGGATCACCGACATCGTGGGTGGCCGCTCGGGCGCTTATGAAAGCAAGCTGCAGGATGCGCGTGAAACCGCATTGCACGAGCTGGAGCAGCGCGCCGAGGCCCTTGGGGCGAACGCGGTGGTCGGTGTCGATCTGGATTACGAAGTTGTAGCGGATTCCATGCTGATGGTCTCGGCCTCGGGCACGGCCGTGGTGTTGGGCTAAGCAAAGCGCGGAAAATGGTAGGGTTTTGGACGATGGGCAATCTGGCAAAAGGCAATGGTGAACGTCATTTTGACGTCGCTTTGCTCTGTGCCGTGCCGCGTTCCACGGCAAGGGTGACCCGCCATGGCTGATCCAAAAGAATTGGCGCGTCTGCGTGTTTTGTGGGACCTATTGGAACCCGCTCGAAAGACCCGTATTGTTGATGTTGGCGCCAATCCGATCAACCAAGCGCCCTATGATGGGTTGCGCGATGCTGACATGGTCGAGGTCTGGGCCTTTGAGCCGCAGCAATCGGCGTATGAAGCGCTGTTGAAGGATGAGCGCAAAGGCCAGCATGTATTGCCCGTTGCTGTGGGGCAAGGCGGGCAAGAGACGCTTTATGTCTGCGAAAGCTCGGGGTTTACCTCGCTCTTGAAGCCAAATCCGGTGTTTCTGGATTATTTGAACCGTTGGCACAGTGACATGGAAGTGGTCGAGGAGGTTGCGGTTCAGACCACGCGCCTTGATGATCTTGATGAGATCCCCGAGTTCGATCTGCTGAAGATCGACGTTCAAGGCGGTGAAATGGCTGTTTTCGAACATGGGCGCACCAAGCTTAAGGGAGCCACGGCGGTGATCACCGAAGTGGCCGCCATACCGCTTTATCAAGATCAACCCCTGCTGGATCAGCAAATGCGAGAACTGCGCGAGCAAGGTTTCGATCTGCACAAATTCATGCACATGAAATCGGTCAAGACAGGCCGCGCGTCGCAGTTTGGCTTTTCCAACCGGATCAGACGCCGGTTCCATCAAAACCAGTTCGTTGATGGTGATGCTGTGTTTGTGCGCGGTTTGCTCCAGTTGGATCAACAACCCAGCGAGGCGCTCAAGCATCTGGCCATCTTGGCCGACGCGGTATTCCAAAGCTATGATCTGGGTGTTCAGGCGCTGACGGTTCTGGCCGAACGGGGCGTTGTGCAGGACCGGCAGGTTCACGACTATATCGACAATTTGCCGATGGTATTCAAACCCGAGATGGCGGACTAAGGCATGGGTGTAACCGAGCCCCATATTCAGCCACTGCGCTTGCACTGGTGGAAGGCTGTGCCGAACTTTGGCGACGTGCTGTCTGCCTTGGTTGTGGCGCAGGTGTCCGGGCGTCCGGTTGCACACGCAGGGCCCAAAAACTGTGAAATGGTTGCTATCGGTTCTTTGTTGCAAGTCGTGCGCAGGAACTTTTCCGAGGCGAGACCAGGTCGCGAGAAACCAGTGGTCTGGGGCACAGGCCTTTTGCATCCGGTGCCCAAGGATTTCTTGCCAAACGTGGACATGGCCTTGGTTCGCGGACCCGTGACCGCGGCTTTGCTGGGTTTGAAAACCCGTCGCTTTGGGGACGCGGGCCTGTTGGTTGCAGATCTCATTGACGATGTGCCGTCCAAGCAGGATCGCGTGGCACTGGTGCCGCATCACAGTCAAATGGATGATCCTGACCTTCACGCACTTGTCGCGCGGGAACCGGCGCTGGATCTGGTGGATCCGCGCGGCGATGCGCTGGAGGTGTGCCGTCGCATTGCATCCAGTCGTCATGTGATCGCCAGCAGCCTGCATGGCCTGATTGTGGCGGACGCTTTTGGCGTACCCAGCACCTGGCTCAGCCCCGGCGAGCAATCGCATCTGAAATACCATGACTACGCGGCGTCCGTGGGGCGCCCGTTGATTTCACCGATCGAAACCCATGAGGTCCCGGAGGTTCTGTCCACGCTCAAGGATGGAACCGAACTGACCTATGGCGAGGGCATCCTAAGTGCCCGGGCCGATCTGATCGAAACCTTTCCGGCACATCTGCGTGCCGCCCCTGACAGCCCCCGCGCATCCGTTGCGGGCCAGAGATGAAAAGCGAGGCAAAAATGCTCGAAATCAAAAACTTGCACGTCAAACTTGAAGAAGAAGAGAAGCAGATCCTTAAAGGCGTCGACCTGAAGGTCGAAGCTGGCAAGGTGCATGCGATCATGGGCCCCAATGGCTCGGGCAAGTCTACCCTGTCCTATGTCCTGTCCGGCCGCGACGGCTATGAAGTGACCGAAGGCGCCGCCTCGCTTGATGGCGAGGATCTGCTGGAGCTGGAGCCGGAAGAGCGCGCAGCAGCTGGCCTGTTCCTGGCGTTCCAATACCCGGTTGAAATCCCCGGCGTCGGCAACATGACATTTCTGCGCACCGCCGTGAACGCGCAACGCAAGGCCCGCGGCGAAGAAGAGCTGAGCGCAGCCGACTTCCTGAAAGTCGTACGCGAGCGCGCCAAGTCGTTGAAAATCAACGCCGACATGCTCAAGCGTCCGGTGAACGTGGGTTTCTCGGGCGGTGAGAAAAAACGCAACGAGATCCTGCAGATGGCGATGCTGGAGCCCAAGATGTGCATCCTGGACGAGACCGACTCAGGCCTGGACGTGGATGCGATGAAACTGGTGGCCGAGGGCGTGAACGCCTTGCGTGACGAGGGCCGCGGGTTCCTGGTGATCACCCACTATCAGCGTCTGCTGGACCACATCAAACCCGACGTCGTTCACATCATGGCTGATGGCCGAATTGTTAAGTCCGGCGGGCCCGAACTGGCGCTCGAGGTGGAAAACAACGGTTACGCCGACATTCTGGCCGAGGTGCAGTAATGGCTTTGCCTGAGATCAAACAAACCGCAACCGAGGCGCGCCTGGCCGCGCTGGAGCTGCCGACCGCAGGGTGCACCAAACCCGCACGCGAAGCGGCAATTGCTCGTGTGCGCGAGATGGGTCTGCCGGATCGTCGCGACGAATACTGGAAATACACCCGTCCTGACACGCTGGTTCAGGCCGACGCTCCAAAGGCGGCGCTGTTCGACAATGACGAACCGCTGATGTTCGACCAGATCGATCGCCTCAAGATCGTTTTTGTCGATGGTATCTTTGACGCCGAAGCCTCGGACGACCTGTCCCTTGAAGGGGTGCAGATCGAGCGGCTCGAGGACATCTGCTGCACGGATATTCACTGGGCCAAGGACCTGTATGGCGTTCTGGAAACTCGGGGTCACAACCCGGTGGCGCGTCCGCTGGCAGCTTTGAACACGGCCTTTGCCGCAGATGGCGTGGCGATCCACGTGACGGGCAAGCCCTCGAAACCGATCAGCCTGATCTACAAGCATGGCGACGAGGAATCGGATGCTTTTCTGCACCACATCGTGCGGGTCGAAAGCGATGCCGAGGCGACGATCCTGGAAAACGGCCCGGCGGCTGCGCGCTTTAACAAATGCATGGAGATCGACATCGCGGATGGCGGCACCCTGCATCATGTGCGCTCTCAAGGGCGCGATCACGAGCGTCGCGCCGTGACCCACATGTTCACCCGTCTGGGTGCGGAGTCGGTCTATAAATCTTTCACCCTGACCGTGAACGGCGTGCTGACCCGCAACGAGCAGGTGATCGAGATCCTTGGCGACGATGCGGTTGCGCATGTGGCGGGCGCCTGTGTGGGCGATGGGGATTTCCATCACGACGACACGGTGTTCATCACCCATGACGCGGTGAACTGTGAAAGTCGTCAGGTGTTCAAGAAGGTGCTGCGCAACGGTGCGACCGGCGTGTTCCAGGGCAAAATCCTGGTCAAGGAAGGTGCCCAGAAAACAGACGGTTACCAGATCAGCCAGTCGCTGCTTCTGGATGACGACAGCCAATTCCTCGCCAAGCCTGAGCTTGAGATCTATGCCGACGATGTGGCCTGTTCACACGGTTCGACCTCGGGTGCGATCGACGAGACGGCACTGTTCTATCTGCGCTCGCGCGGGGTGCCTGTGGCCGACGCGACCGACCTGCTGACCTTGGCGTTTCTGGCCGAAGCGGTCGAGGAAATCGAGGACGAGGATCTGGCGGCGGACATCGTCGATCGCCTTGAGTCCTGGCTGTCGCGCCGCCGCTGATGTCGGTCACGACGGACATCGTGGCCACGTATCGTGGCCCCGGGCGCGTTGTGCGGCGCCTGCTGGACATGGGCCAGCGCGAAGACCGAGCGCTGGCCATTCTCATGGCCAGCTGCGTGGTGTTGTTCATCGCGCAGCTGCCGCGCCTGTCGCGTGAAGCCCATCTTGAGGGTCGCGATCTGAACGAGCTGATGGCCGGCAGCCTTATGGCTCTGATCCTGATTGCGCCGCTTTTGATGTATGTCATCGCGGCAGCATCGCACGTTGTGGCCAAGATCGTTGGTGGCAAGGGCGATTGGTTCGGCGCGCGTCTGGCACTGTTCTGGGCGCTGCTGGCGTCCAGCCCGCTGGTTCTGTTGCATGGGCTTGTGGCCGGGTTCATCGGCCCGGGGCCATCTTTGCAACTGGTAGGAGCCGTGTGGTTTGCGGTCTTTGCGTGGTTCTGGATCGCAGGGATGTTCCAGGCGGAAAGGCCGATTGAAAGGACGGGAGCATGAACGCTCTGAACCTCAAGGATCTGGCGGCGACGTCTGTCACCAATCCCGCCCAGGCGGCCCAGGTCCTGTTGGCACAGAACCCGCGGCGCGATGTGCTGTGGTTGGGGCTGGCCTTGGCCGTCGTCCTGAATACGCTGCTGTTTTCGCTCTCCAACATGATGCTGCCAGGCCCCGAAGGTATGCCGGTGCTGATCCAATCCCCCATGGTTTATGCGGGCTTTGTTGGTGGCGGCATTCTGGCCACCATCATCTCGATCCACCGTGTCGGTTCCATGCTGGGCGGGCAGGGGTCGTTCAACGACGTCATGATCCTGATGGTCTGGATGCAGTTCCTGCGCGTTGCGGTACAAGCGGTCGCACTTGTGTTGATGCTGACCATCCCGGTCCTATCATTTCTTCTGGTGCTTGGTGCATCGCTGATCGGGCTTTTCATCTTCTTGCACTTCATCGACCAGGCGCATCGTTTGGGATCGCTGATGAAGGCCGCAGGTGTCTTGGTCGGGTCCGTCTTTGCCATTGCGGTGGTGCTTTTCATTCTTCTCTCCCTTCTTGGGGCTGGCTAACTGGAATCGTTTCTCATGTATGACGTCAACAAAATCCGGGCCGATTTCCCGATCCTCGCGCGCGAGGTGAACGGCAAGCCGCTGACCTATCTTGATAACGGTGCTTCAGCCCAGAAACCGCAGGTGGTGATCGACGCGATCACGCAGGCTTATTCGATGGAATACGCCAACGTTCACCGCGGGCTGCACTATCTGTCGAACCTCGCCACCGACAAATATGAGGCGGTGCGCGGGATCATCGCCAAGTTCCTGAATGCGGGTTCCGAGGATGAAATCGTGCTGAATTCGGGCACGACCGAGGGCATCAACATGGTCGCCTATGGTTGGGCGATGCCTCGGATGCAAGCCGGGGACGAGATCGTTCTCAGCGTGATGGAGCATCACGCCAACATCGTGCCTTGGCATTTTCTGCGCGAACGCCAGGGTGTGGTGCTGAAATGGGTCGACGTGGACAGTACCGGAGCGCTTGACCCGCAAGCTGTGCTGGACGCCATCGGACCCAAGACAAAGCTGGTGGCAGTCACCCAGTGTTCCAATGTTCTGGGAACAATGGTGGATGTCAAAGCGATTACCCAAGGCGCCCATGCCAAGGGTGTCCCGGTGTTGGTCGACGGCAGCCAGGGCGCGGTTCACATGCCGGTCGACGTGCAAGACCTTGGCTGTGACTTCTACGCCATCACCGGCCACAAGCTGTATGGTCCCTCCGGCTCTGGCGCGATCTATTGCAAGGCCGAACGCATGGCGGAAATGCGTCCCTTCATCGGGGGCGGCGACATGATCCGCGAAGTGTCGAAAGAGGCGGTCACCTACAACGACCCGCCGATGAAGTTCGAGGCCGGAACGCCCGGCATCGTGCAGACCATCGGCCTTGGCGTGGCGCTGGAGTACATGATGGAGCTGGGGATGGAGAACATTGCAGCTCATGAGGCCGGTCTGCGCGACTACGCCATGTCCAAGCTGCAAGGGCTCAATTGGCTGCAGGTTCAGGGCACAACGCCAGACAAGGCCGCGATCTTCAGCTTCACGCTGGACGGGGCAGGGCACCCGCACGACATCTCGACCATCCTGGACAAAAAGGGCGTCGCCGTGCGCGCTGGCCACCATTGCGCCGGTCCGCTGATGGATCACCTCGGCGTCACGGCGACGTGCCGCGCCAGCTTTGGTCTCTATAACACAACGGACGAGGTCGACACGCTCGTCGACGCGCTGGAACTGGCCCACGAGTTGTTTGCCTAATGGCGAGAGCTTGGAAAAGCCGAAGAATTTTCGGCTTTTCCGATTGCGGAGGGGCAAGTGATCTTTTATAGCCCGTCCCTAGGCACCTGTAGCTCAGCTGGATAGAGCGCTGCCCTCCGAAGGCAGAGGCCAGAGGTTCGAATCCTCTCAGGTGCGCCACTTTTCAACATGATGCATCAGCTCCAATCCCGCGACTGGATGAAGTCTGCGCAGGCGCGTGTGATGGTCTCATGCGGTGTGCGGGTTCGGGTGTAGAGGTAGACCTCGCGTTGATCCGGAAGATCGCTGATCGGGCGAAAGATGACCGACTGGGGCAGAAAACGGGTCACGGTTTGCGGCAGGATGGTTACCCAGTCTTTGGTCTGCACCATTGCGACCAGCGACAAGGTGTTCTGTATTGTGACGTCGGATTTTTCGACAGCATTCAGGAAGTCGGGTGTTTGGATCAAGTCGCATAGCGCGTTCCTGACGAAGTTTCGAGTGACCACTTCGGCCAAAGTTGGATGCTGCGGGGCTTGGGCCAACGGGTGATCGGCGGAGGCTATCAACCCAAAGGGATCACGAAAGAGCGGAACAGTTTCTATCCCGTTCAACGGATGGTGGCCCGAGGCGATGCCGATGTCCGCCCGCCCGCTCAAAAGGGCGTCCAGGACCTGAGATGTATGCGTGTCGCGCATCTCGATCTTCACGCCAGGAAAGCGTTTCGTCATGTGATCTGTCACGGCCGGAAACACGACCGCTGCTACCGAGGGGACCGAGGCAATCCTGATCTGCCCGTGGCGCGACTGTGCAGCGCCTTCGATGCCCTGAATGGTCTCGTCATAGGCGCGCACCTGTTTGAGTGCCTGTTCAAAGACCTCTTCCCCAAGGGCTGACAGCTGTGCCTTACGCTCACCCTGAAACAGCTTGCGGCCCAAATGCTCTTCGAATTGCTTGAGCGTCATCGAAACTGCGGATTGCGTGCGACCCAAACGGTCGGCGGCTTCGGCCAGATTTCCGGTTTGGGCCACGGTGCAAAAGGTGCGTAGTGTTTCCAGTTTGATCGACATAACTTCAGTTTGGTTGAAGTAGATTTGAGTTAATTGAATTTGACTGATGCTGTGGTCAAAGTCCATCCTACTTGAAACCAATTTCTGATGTCTGGGGCGAATTGTGACCAAACTGAACCTGATCGCTGGCGAGTGGCTGGCGGGCGAAAGCGAAATCGAAAACCACAACCCTTCGGATCTGAGCGATCTGGTTGGCATGTTCACCCAGGCCAGCTCGGTTCAACTGGACGCGACGCTGGATCAGGCGCGCATCGCGCAGGCGGAATGGGCCGCCTATGGGCTGGAGCGCAAGCAGGCCGTGCTGATGAACATCGGCAATGAGCTGATGACACGGGCCGAGGAACTGGGCACGCTGCTGAGCCGCGAAGAGGGCAAACCGCTTGCCGAAGGCAAGGGTGAGGTTTATCGCGCGGGTCAGTTCTTTACCTATTATGCCGCAGAATGCCTGCGTCAGATCGGTGAAAACGCGGATTCCGTGCGCCCGGACATCGAGGTGGATGTACGCCGCGAAGCTGTCGGTGTTGTGGCCATCATCAGCCCGTGGAACTTCCCAACGGCGACTGCCTCGTGGAAAATCGCACCGGCGCTCTGCTACGGCAATGCGGTGGTCTGGAAGCCCGCGAACATCACCCCGGCCTCTGCCGTAGCCCTGACTGAGATCATCGAGCGTCAGGACATTCCCAAGGGCCTGTTCTCACTCGTCATGGGTTCGGGTCGCTCGATCGGGCAACGCCTGGTCGAAAGCCCCAAGGTCAACGCGATTTCCTTCACCGGCTCGGTTCCGGTGGGCAAGGGCATTGCGGCAGCGGCGATCCAGAACCTGACCAAGGTGCAGATGGAGATGGGCTCCAAAAACGCCCTGGCGGTGATGGATGATGCGGATCTGGACCTGGCCGTGTCGCTGGCTTTGGGTGGCGCGTTCGGCGGTACCGGGCAGAAATGCACGGCATCGTCGCGTCTGGTGGTGCATGCGGGCATCCACGATGCGTTTGTCGAGAAACTCGTCGCCGGCACACAGGCAATGAAAGTGGGCCACGCGCTGGAAGAGGGCGTTCAGATGGGCCCCGTGGTCAGCGCGCAGCAGCTGCAAGAGAACCTCGCTTACGTTGATCTGGGCAAAACCGAAGGCGCTGAGCTGGCCTGTGGTGGTGCGCGCCTCGAGATGCCGCATGAGGGCTTTTACATGTCGCCGGGCGTGTTCCTGAACACCACCAATGACATGCGCATCAACCGGGAAGAAATGTTTGCCCCGCTGACGTCCGTGATCAAGGTTGGCAGTTACGATGAGGCGCTGAGTGTTGTGAACGACACCAACTTCGGCCTGACCTCGGGCATTGTCACTAAGTCGCTGGCCCGTGCCACGCACTTCCGCCGCAATGCGCGCACCGGTGTTGTGACCGTGAACCTGCCGACGGCCGGTACCGATTATCACGTGCCGTTTGGTGGACGTGGCGATAGCTCCTATGGTCCGCGCGAACAGGGCAAAGCGGCCGCCGAATTCTACACAACCGTCAAAACCGCCTACATCAGCGCGGGCCCGGTCTGAGAACACAAGGATTGCGCCCGGCCCCAGACGCGGGGCGCAATCCAGATCGCGAGCGATCCAAGGGAGAGTGACATGTCCGGCTACCTGATCGATGGCCTGCAATATGTGAACTGGTCGGAAAAGGTCTTTCGCCAGCTGCGCGAGGGGGGCGTGGATGCGATCCACGTCACCATCTCGTATCACGAGAATTTTCGCGAAACGGTTCTGAACTTCGAGAAATGGAACCGCTGGTTCGAGCAATACCCGGACCTGATCATGAAGGGCCAATGGGCCAGCGACGTCGACACTGCCCGCGAAACCGGGCGCACGGCGGTCTTCTTTGGCTTTCAGAACCCCAGCCCGATCGAGGATGACATCGGCCTCGTTGAAATCTTGCACACCCTTGGCGCGCGGTTCATGCAGTTGACCTATAACAACCAATCGCTGCTGGCGACGGGATGTTACGAGGCCGAAGATGCTGGCATCACCCGCATGGGCAAGCAGGTCATCAAGGAAATGAACCGCGTCGGTCTGGTTGTCGACATGAGCCATTCGGCGGATCGTTCGACCATCGAGGCGGCAGAAATCTCGGAACGTCCCATCGCCATCACCCATGCCAACCCGCATGAATGGCAGCCCGCGCTGCGCAACAAACGCGAGAGCGTCATTCGGGCGGTGACCGAAAATGGTGGGATGTTCGGGTTTTCGGTCTACCCTCACCACCTGAAAGACAAGTCCGACTGCACGCTGGCAAGTTTTTGCGAAATGATCGCGCGGACGGCTGAGAAGTATGGCGCGCAGCATTTGGGAATCGGCACCGACCTGTGTCAGGATCAGCCCGACAGTATTGTCGAGTGGATGCGCGTTGGTCGTTGGACCAAGGAAATCGATTATGGCGAAGGCTCGGCCAGCAACCCGGGCTTCCCTCCGATGCCCAGCTGGTTCGAGGACAACCGCCACTTTGGCAACATCCGGCAAGGGCTGCGTGCGACCGGCCTGAACGCGGACGAAATTGACGGGATCATGGGCGGGAACTGGTACCGGTTCTTCGCTGAAAACTTCACCCCAAAAGGATAACGGTCATGGAAGCACCCGCGCAGACCACCATCCCCCGGCGAGACCCAGCGACAGTCATGCGCCTGTCGCGATTGGGGTCGCTGCATCAATGCCGCCTGAGCTTCATGCGGCAACTGACCCGCCGCATGGCGAAGGAAAACTGGAGCTTTGCGCGCCCGGTGTTCAGGATTGATGAAAACGGGGTGGGTTGCGCGGTCTATTCGGCAAAAGGGCCAGAACGCACCTATTCGCTGGTGGCCTTTGCCCACGATCTGCCGCCCGAGTTGCGCTCGGATCGGGTGATTGCCGAGGCTTGGGATGCCACCTTTGCGCTGTTTGATGGTGTGCCAACCGAGGCGGATATCGAACGGCTGTCACAGAACGTGCCGCTGCAAGAGGCCGGGCGGGTCAGCGAAAGCGAGCTGTCGTTGTCGCGGGCCAACCGCTCGGTGCGCCTGTGGGCGCATGTGGTGGATCGTTTGGCGGCAGGCCAGCAACCGGATTTTGAACAGATCGACAAGGTCGGCTATCTGATGCGCACCACCGCCGTTTACGGCTCGGGCAAATTCGGAGCGGCAGACCGGGATAAGATCGCCGGTCGGGCCGAGGTGCAGGCCCCGTTTCAGGTCGAGATGCTATCCGTGTTCCTGACCCGCGCGTTTGTGCGGGACCTGGTGGAACACATGGCCCACGCCAAGGGCGGCGATGCGGCAGTTCCTTTGGACCCTGCCATCGCGCGCCGCTTGGGGATCGGCAATTCAACCGGTTTGGGCATGGCGCCCTTCATCGTCAACCACCCCATCCTGTTCAACAACTGGATCATGGTCCGCGAAGAAGCCATCGCACGTGTGCGGTCTGTGAGCGAGGCCACCGAAAGCGAGGCGCAGGTGTTCCGCAAGCTGCTGCGCCAGAGCGAGGTTTCGGTTGACCGCTGGCGGTCCGAGCATCCGATCCAGATTGAAAAGCTGGCGGCGCTGAAAGCCGATCTGTCGGTGCTCACGGCTCATGTCGCTGCAGATGATCTGATCACCGATTATCCCTGGAATCGTTTGATGACATGGGCTGAGGGTGCTTTGAGCGAAGAGGGACAAGAACTCGTCGCCTCGCTGATCCTGGAACCTTACGCGGATCTTGTGGACGGTCTGACCTCCTGCATGGCGGACAGCAACGGCGCGGCCTTTGCCATCGACGGGGCGATGGACGTGACCGAGGTGCGCAACCTGATCGAAGAGAGCTTTGGCTGGGCACTGGATCTGGACTGGGACGCGCCCGAAAACTGCGCGCGGGCCTGGTACGTGTCCGAGGAAAAGCTGGAGCCACGCATGGGGGAACGGTTTGATGAACCCATTGCCGACTATGAACAGCCGCTTGCACCGGCGCGGGATGCGGCGTTGGCCTACCAGGCCCTGAATGGCCGTCAAGGAACCATCGCGGGTTTTCTGCTGGAGCACCCCGAACACCGCCACACTGTCCGGCGCGCCCAGATGAGCCGCGTAGCGCCCTATGGCGAGATCCGCGACAACACCATCAGCGCGCAGGTGCTGCCCATCGACATGCTGCGGGCCAAGCTGTCGTTCTTTGGGGCCACGCATTTCGATCCGCGGTCCGACCGCTGGGTGCGGATCTGCATGTACGCGGGCGCACCATACCCCGAGGACCTGACGACCGAAACGGCGGACCATTGGGTTTATCCGCAGGAGGGCGCGGTGTGAGCTATTCCCTGAACGAGGTCGAAGCGACCGCCAAACGCGCCACTCGCGGCGCGGGCTTTGCATGGGGGCTGGCCGAGGACGCGGCCAAAGCAACCCGTTGGCTGTGCGCCCATGACCTGGATGGGGTCGGGCAGCTGGCTCAACTGTTGGACCAGGCTGATCGCAGTTTGCACGTACCGGCAGCCCTTGACGGGGTTTGGACGGGCGAGGGGGCCTTGTGCCCGCTGCACACCGGGTGCCTGCTTTCGGACAGCATGCATCGGCTGTCCTCGCATCCTATCGCCATGGAACATGTCGCCACTCCTGCGCTGCTGTTGCCCTTTGCTGCTCTGGCAGCGCGACAGTTGAAGGCACCGGTGACGCTGGACTGTGATGGCATGACCGTCTGCACGGATGGCCACATCGTGTCGGCAACTGCGGATTGGCCTGCAATGGCCCAGACGGTGACTGTCACGCTTGGGGGCGACCTTCCCGTGTCCTCAGCGCGTAAAACCCGCGCGACGCCGCGCTCTGCGGATTGGGATGCCCTGAACCGTTTGGCGCACAAAACCTATGCCCCCGCCACCGAGGAATCCCGTCTGCTGGGTGCCGGTGCCGGGCTTTCCGACAACGACTGACAAAAGGCCACACCATGATCGAGACCCGCACGCTCACACTCGCAGAAATCGAAGATCTGTCGTTCCGCGCCCTTGTGGCTGCTGGCACATCCGAAACCAATGCGCGCCCCTTGGCGGTTGCGACAGCCGCGACCGAGGCCGACGGGGTTGCCAGCCATGGCTTGGCTTATATCCCGATCTACTGCGAGCATGTGCAATGCGGCAAGGTGGATGGTGCCGCGATCCCGACTGTCGAAAAACCGACACCGGGGGTGGTGAACGTGGATGCGGCCACCGGGTTTGCCCATGCCGCCATTGACGCAGGCTTCGATGCGCTGATCCCCGCAGCCCGCGAACAGGGCATCGCGGCGCTTGCGATCCGCAACAGCTATAACTGCGGTGTTCTGGGCTATCACACATGGCGCCTGGCGCAGGAGGGGCTGGTGGGGCTCGGCTTCACCAATGCACCGGCCTCTATCGCGCCGTCTGGCGGGTCCAAGCCGGTCGTGGGGACAAATCCGTTTTCCATCGCGGTGCCGGGAACCGACGGCCAGCCCGCGCTTTTGATCGATCAGAGCGCCAGCACCATCGCCAAAAGCGAGGTGATGAAACACGCGCGCGAAGGCAAGGCGATCCCGGTTGGCTGGGCGCTGGATGCCGATGGCAACCCCACCACCGATCCAAATGTTGGCCTCAAGGGATCAATGGCACCGTCGGGTGGGTACAAGGGCGTCGGCGTGGCGATTCTGACCGAGGTGATGGCCGCGGCACTGACCGGCGCGACGCTTGGCGTGCATGCTTCGCCCTTCTCGGGAACTGCGGGCGGACCACCAAAAACCGGCCAAATGTTCATCGCAATCGACCCCAAGGCCACCGCAGGTGACGCTTTTGCCACCGGTATTGCCGGTCTCGTCCAAGTGATCCGGGATCAATCCGGCGCACATTTGCCCGGTGATGGCCGTCGGTCCAAGCGGCTGGCCGCACAGTCAAACGGTGTAGCGGTGAATGTGGCAACCTTGGAGAAAATCGAAGCCATTCTGACCTAAACCCCAAGGTCGCGACGTCCGGTTCGGAGCGTGGCGGCCAGAATAACTCTCTCCATCCGAACCATGGGACACGTGCGAACAGGGAGGAAACACATGTCAATCAAGCAACCCTTCACCGATCTGGAGATCAAGCGATCTTCGGGTGGGTTCTATGAGGGGCACAGCGTCGAAATCGCTTTGCTCAGTAAAGCCATCATGATCGGGCTAGTGCTTTGGGCACTCGTTTGGCCTGCCAATGCAAACGGCGTTCTGGGCAGCCTGAACAGCCGCCTGCTGGAAACCTTCAACGCGTTCTACATCGTGATTGTCGGCCTGTTCATCTTCTTCCTGGTCATCGTGGCCCTGTTGCCCGGAACCGGCAAGAAGGTCATGGGCACCCCGGGCGAAGCGCCTGAATTCTCCAATTTCTCGTGGTTTTCCATGATGTTCGGCGCCGGTCTGGGCGTTGGCCTGATGGTTTTTGCCACAGCCGAACCGCTTGGCCTGTGGGGATCGAACCCGGTCGTGATCGCGCAAGAGGTTGCACCCAACACCGAAGCGGCTCTGCAATCGGGGTATCGCTACACCTTCCTGCACTACGGCTTTCACGCTTGGGCGATCTACGTGGTGACCGGCCTGTCGCTGGCTTACTACGCGTACACTCGGAACATGCCGCTGACCATCCGCACGGCGCTGACGCCGCTGTTTGGCAAGCTGCTGAACGGCTTCCTGGGTCACGTTGTTGACGTCCTGGGTGTTGTGGCCACCATCCTTGGCGTGTCCGTTACCATCGGTTACGGCGTGTCGCAGTTCATCGACGGTGTCTATGCGATCACCGGCATGGAATGGATGATGGACATGACGGGCGAAGCTCCGGCCCCGGGTACTGTTGGCCTGCTGGCTGGTCTGTTCGTCATCATGGGTCTGTCGATCATCTCGGCCGTTTCGGGTGTTGGTCGCGGGGTGAAATACCTGTCGAACCTGAACCTGGTTCTGTCGCTGATCCTGCTCCTGACCTTTGTGGTCTTCGGCTCGTTCCTCTTTGCGATGAGCACTTATGCCTCGGCCTTTGTCGACTACATCCTGCACTTCATCTCGCTGAGCTTTGGAGCGTTCGGCCCGCAGTCGGCAGCCGACTTTGCCGCTGGTCTGCCAAGCGAAGCAGCCCCATTTGCCGATGCACTGCGCGGCGGAGCAACCAACGCCTGGGGCTCGTTCGCAGGCTTCAAATCCGGTCTGGAAGGCGACGCGGCAGCTCTGTCCGACGACGTTTTGATGGCGGCTTATGCAGCGGGTGAACCTGCACGTCAGTTCGGCTGGCAGGCTGGTTGGACCACGTTCTACTGGGCCTGGTGGATCGCGTTCTCGCCCTTCGTGGGTCTGTTCCTGGCGCGCATCTCCAAGGGTCGCACCGTGCGCGAGTTCATCGTGGGTTGTGTCTTTGCGCCGTCGCTGGTGTGCTTTGCCTGGATGACCATCCTGGGCGGTACCGCCATCGATCTGGAACTGACGGGTGGCGCTGATGGGGCCATCATTGGTGCGTCGAACACCGCCAAGCTGTTCGTCACCTTGGGTGAAATGATCCAGGGCGGCCTGTTGTCGGGGCTGACCATCATGTGTGTGGTTCTGATCATGACCTTCCTGGTCACTTCGGCTGACTCGGGCATCCTGGTGATGAACACCATCATGTCGGGCGGCGACCAAGAGGTTGGCAACAAGCACAAGATCGTCTGGGGGCTAATCCTGACTGCCGTGATCGGTGCGCTGATCATGGCGGCGGGTGAAAACAACCCGATGGATGCCTTGCGCAATGCGATGATCATCGGCGCGTTGCCGTTCACGATGGTCATGGGCCTGATGTGCGTGGCACTGGCCAAGGCGCTTTATCGCGACAGCCATCGTGAAAAAGCAGGCGTGGCAGAACCCGCCGAGTAATGCGAGCAGGGCCGTCCGATATGGGCGGCCCGAACCAAATCAAAGCCGCAGGGGTCAGAGCCCCTGCGGCCTTTTATATGTCGGACAGGGTTTTCAGCGCCGCCAAGCAAGCCCGCGCCTTGTCGTTGCGTTCGCCATTGCGAGTCAACCGGGCATAGATCCCGACATCTGTTGCGAACCAGTCACCCGGTAACCCAACCAGTGACCCCCGGTCCAGGTATCCGCCGACAAAGCCGCGCCATCCTAAGGCCAGCCCCGCGCCCGATGCCGCCATTTCCAGCAGATAGACATAGTTGTCGTGCGCGTCGCATTCCGTCCATCCCGCGGCTTCCGGATGCGCCGCCTGCCATTTGGCCCAAGTGGTCCAGCCCAGGTTCTTTTGCTGCAATTCCAACAGGCCCGGAGGATCGGCCTGGCCATTCAAAGCCGCCGTTGCCTGCGCGATCACCTCGGGCGTGCCGACGGGTTTGACCTCTTCCCGGCAAATCAGCACATGGTCTCGGTTGGGCGCGGTGCGCGCGTATTCAAAGACGACATCAGCCCCGGTTTCGATGGCGGCCCCAATCAGATGGTATTCGGCAGTCAGAAACCGCAACTCGACCCCTTTGCCCAAGGCGCGCCGCAGATCGCGGTAGCGGGGCATCAGCAGCAGGTGCGACACCGCGTGCGAACTGGCCAGCGTGACCTCGGGCGCGGTTTGGGCCACGGTATCCACCGCCTGTTGCAACCCATCCAACGCCTGCAGCGTCGAGGCATAGAACCCTTCACCTGCAGCGGTCAGGCGGACATCGTGGCCGTCGCGGTGAAACAACCGGGTGCCAAAGCGGATCTCAAGGTTGCGGATGTGGCGGCTGATGGCAGGCTGCGAGGTGTTGAGCTCTTCGGCGGCGCGCGCAAAACCCTTGCGTCGGGCCACGGCCTCGAACGCGATCAGGGCCGAGATAGAGGGGAGGGCATATCGTCGGTTGAGCATATCAAAATTGATATTGGTCCTGACCTGCGAAAGCAATGGATTTGCCTCTGTGGTTGCGACAGCATCGGGCCATCTGACGCAAACAATTCGGTGCCCACACCATGAGCCAATATCAAAAGCCGCCGAAGTGGCGCGATCCAAAGGTCAAACTCTTTTCGCATCAGGTCGGCTTCACCTGTCCGCCGCATGATTTTGATGCGGCCCCGTCCGATTTTCTGCGGATGGCGCCACGCAGCGTCGGCGTGCATGGCCGGATGCTGCACGTGCCGGATTACGAACACCGGCTCGATCAGCGAAAAAAGAACTTTGGCCTGCTTGAGGAGTTCATGGAGTGCATGGCCAACAATGGTGCGGACGTTTGCGGGCAGGTGGGGTCGAACTGGGTCCATGCCAGCGGGCTTGGGGTCGAAGGCATCCGCCAGCATTGCGAGATGCTGTCGGACAAATACGAGACGCCGTTTCACATGGCCGGATACGCCATGGTCGAGGCGCTGCGCGAGCTGAACGTGGAAAAGGTGGCGCTGAACGCCTGCTATCACCCCTCCAGCTGGTACAAAGGCACCGTCGGGTTCCTGTGTGAGGCTGGGTTTGATGTGGTTTGGGCCGGGAACTTCTTTGATCAGGGTTGGTTTGCGTCACAGCAAGAGGTTGATGACTGCATCTGGTGTTTTGACGAGGATCTGATCTGGAAATCCTTCGACTACACCGCCGAACAGGCCCCCAACGTTGATGCCTATTTGATCAATGGCATGAGCAACTATCGCCGTGCAGAAGACGGGATTGCGCAGCGCCCGGTCCATTATGACGCCGCACTTGAGGAGCGGTTGGGCAAGCCGCTCGTTGGTCACGACATCGCGCTTTATTGGCGGGTGTTCAAAACACTGGGTCTGGCACCTGAAACACAGCAGGGCCGCCTGTTGTCGTCGTTGAAAGGATAATCATGCACAAGATCGTTGCCCTTTGGGCGGTGCCCCGGTCGACGTCGACCGCGTTTGAATGGATGATGCGTCAACGCGGTGATCTGGATTGCCTGCACGAACCGTTTGGCGAGGCCTGGTATCAAGGCGAAGACCCGCTGTGGCCGCGCTTTACCGCAGGGGAAAAGACCACACCCGGTCTGACTTTGGAAAGCGTTTGGGAGGACATCCGGGCCCGGGCGGAACAGGGTCCGGTGTTCATCAAGGACTTCCCACATTACATCAACCACATGTGGGACGCCGAGTTTCTGTCGCATTTCACCCACGCTTTCCTGATCCGCGACCCGGCCAAGACAATCACGTCGATGTACAACAAGTGGCCTGATTTCGATGAGTTGGAGGTGGGTTTCCCGGAACAACGAGCGCTCTTTGATCTGCTGACGGCGCTTAACGGCATCGCGCCTCCGGTGATCGACAGCGACGATCTGCTAGAAGACCCGCACCGCATGACCCGCACGTTCTGCGAGGCGGTCGACATTCCGTTTCTGCCTGACGCGCTGAGTTGGGAGCCGGGCGGCGACCCGTCGGCGCACAGCTGGTGGGACGGCGGGTCGTTCCACGCAAACCTGGCCAAGTCGACCGGTCTGACACCACAAAAGCGAAAATACGTGGATCTGGAGAACACGCCCGAGCGGGTCCAGCGGGTGCATCGGCGGATGAAGCCGCACTATGATCACCTTTATTCGAAACGCCTGGGGGTTTAGGGCGCAGGGCAATTCGCCCTGCGCGCCCGTATCAGGTCACATGCAGCCAGGTTCGCATGCCCGCGGCGGCATGCGATAGCATATGACAATGCAGTAACCACTTGCCCGGCGCGTCGGCGCGGAACGCAATGGTGCGCGTCTCGGCGCGCGCCATCAGCAACGTGTCGCGCAGGGGGCCAAAGCTGCCATCTGCCAGAACTTCTTGGAAGTGCTGACCATGCAGGTGCATGGCGTGGGCAAAGGCGGTGTCGTTGACCATTTCGATCATCACCGTCTCACCCGTGCTGACGCGAAGGAGCGGCTCGTCCGGCATGCCGACCACGCCGTTGAAAGCCCAGGCCTGACCCAGTTGCACCATGTCCTGAATGCTCAGACGTTGCCCTTTGAAGGTCGCCTCGCGCAGGCCGCCCATGGCGCCACCCTCCATCTTGAGCAGGACCTTGCGGGCATCCTTGACCGTTGTCAGCCGGTGATGCGGGTTGTCGGGCAGGGCCGGGATCTCGCCGCGCCGGGTGCTTGAGCCGGACACGGGAAACTCGGCAATCGCAAAGACACCGTCGCGCTCATGGCTGGCGATCAGGGCGTCTTCGCCTTCATCGGCGGTGACATCGACAATCAGATCAACCCGTTGCGCCGGTCCGATGTACAGCCGCTCGGGTGTTTGCGGTTGCAGCAGTGGCATGCCGTCAAAGCCGACGATTTTGCCCTCCAACCCGATCAGGCTGATCTCCATGATCCGGTCGGTGGCCACATTGATCAGGCGCAGCCGCAGGCGGGCGTTCTTCTGCACGCGGCTCAGCTGTGGCGTGGTCACGGCGTGAATGAAATTCCCCAACCGTCCGGCGTGGGTCCAGTCGTGCGGACGATCGAAATCCTCGGATACCTTGCCATCCTGGGTCAGTCGCCAGTCATCCAGCACCATGGTCAGGTCGTGATCCACATCTGGCGGTTCGGTTTCGTCCACGATCAACACACCGTACAGGCCACGCGCCACTTGTTCGGTTGATTGATGATGCGAGTGGTACCAATAGGTGCCCGCATCGGGTGGAGTGAAGCTATAGGTGAAATCCCCTCCGGTTTGGACGGCGGCCTGGGTCATACCGGGCACGCCATCCATCGCGTTTGGAAGGCGCAAACCATGCCAGTGGACGGAGGTGGGAGCAGGCAGTTGGTTGATCAGCCTGCGGGTCAGGGTTTGCCCCTGGTTCAACCGGATAAGCGGGCCGGGCACCTGTCCGTCAAATCCCCAGACCTCTGTTTCGGGGTATTCATCCGGCAGCAGGCGGATTTGCCCGGGCCGTGCGGTCAACGTCTGGACAGAGGCTTGCGCTGCAACAGGCAACAGCGTCGCTGCCGCAGTCGAGGCCATAAAGCTGCGACGTGTGAGGCGGGTGTTCATAGGGTTTGTCATGGTCTCGCCCTCTGACAGGTGGTGACAACAGGCACGGCATATGTGGGCGCATCAGGCGCGCTTTTGTTCAATCTAGCAGTTTGCATCGGGTTTTCTCGTGTTCGTTCGCAAATTCACGGCCCAGGGGCGCGGAAGGATCGGTCACGAGCAAAGACGAGGAGGGGCGGATCGAACTCCGGTCGAATGCCCGCAGTAAAGGTGCGGTAAACGGCCTCGGCAGCAGGCCCAAGCGTTGGGAGCGTGGATGCGGAGGCAAGTGTCGTAGAAAGATGAGCGCCACAAAGATGGCCCTGGCAGCCGGTGTCGCTGTCAGACGTGTGGCATTCCATCTCTGTCAGGCAATGTGTTTCGGCCTCTAGCGTCATGTTCATGGAAGAGGCTGGCGAAACCCAGACCAAGAACCCGAACATGATCACGCCCACCAATCCCGGCAAACCGGCAAGCCGTGCGTGCAAAGCCAAAGTGCGTGCTTTCTGTGGGTCGAGTCTCATCTTGTACGCACCATCCGTGTGGAACTTGGCCGGGTCAAGCGACCCACCTGCGGCAAAGCCGCCGAGCGTTGTGACGTCGGGTCGTCGGGTGTGTTCCGCGATGTCCCCATTGACCCTCCGTAAAGCTCGCCAAACCATGGCACTGCATTCACCCGGAGGAGAGAGACGAGATGCCTGAATTCACCACCCTGAGAATTGACCATGATCCGGATGAGCCCCGCATTGCGCGCCTGTTGCTGAACCGGCCCGAACGATTGAATGCGATTTGTGATGAAACACCGGGTGACATTCGCGCGGCCGTCGAATGGGCAGAGAACAACGAACAGGTGCATGTCATCGTGGTCGAGGGGGCAGGCAAAGGGTTCTGTGGCGGCTATGATCTGGCGGCCTATGCTGAGCAGGACATCGACCACCCGTGTCAGCAGGAAAGCTATCCTTGGGATCCGATCGCGGATTACGCGGTGATGAAGAAGAACACCGAAGACTTCATGACACTGTGGAAATGCCGCAAACCCACCATTGCAAAAGTGCATGGTGCCGCAGCGGCCGGCGGCAGCGACATCGCCTTGTGCTGCGATATGCTGATAATGGCGGATGATGCCCGCATCGGATACATGCCGACGCGCGTCTGGGGCTGTCCCACGACGGCGATGTGGACCTATCGTCTAGGCCCGACGCGCGCGAAAGAGATGATGTTCACCGGCAATTTGATCAGCGGCAAGCAAGCTGCCGAATGGGGGTTGGCAAATTACTCAGTGCCAGTTGATCAGCTAGAGGCCGAGACGATGAAGATGGCCCGTCGGATCGCTGGTGTCCCCTCGGGCCATCTGGCGATGCACAAGATGGTCGTGAACCAGGTGATGCTGACCATGGGGCTGGAGCAGTCACAGATGATGGCAACCGTCTTCGACGGCATCACACGTCACAATCCCGAAGGGCTCTGGTTCCGTCGCTATGCCCAGGCCGAGGGGTTCAAGGCCGCCGTTGAATGGCGTGACAGCGGCAGACCGATTCCCGAAGGTGACGAAGCACGGGCGTTGATCCGTGAAATGGAAGCCCGGGCAAAGGCGTCTGATTAACACGTTCAGTAGCTACACATCTCCTGCGGGGAAAATTCCGATTTTGTCTTCAGTTTTGAAGATTCCAAGGTCGACGATCCCCGCAGTCTCCCAATGAGCCTTGACAAGTCGCGGGCACGGGTGAAACCCTGTTTCCATCGGGAGAGAAAAAAGTTCTTATATTTTGACCTGTTGCAGGTGGCTCACACGAAAGTGTGGGCTTGTGCTTATGGATCGAAAGTTATTACGAGGACCTCCCGAGAGCGAAAAAGAAACTGGGAGTTCTTAAATGAAACGTTACAGCAAGCTGAGCCTGACTGCTCTGGCGGCGACCGCAATGATGGCTCCGGCAGCCTTCGCCGAAGAGTTCATCACCATCGGCACCGGCGGCGTGACCGGCGTGTACTACCCGACCGGCGGGGCGATCTGCCGTCTGGTGAACAAGGGCCGCAAAGAGCACGGCGTGCGTTGCTCGGTCGAATCCACCGGTGGTTCGGTCTACAACATCAACACCATCCGCGAAGGTGAGCTGGAATTCGGCGTGGCACAGTCCGACTGGCAGTTCCACGCTTACAACGGCACCTCGAAGTTCCAGGACGCTGGCAAGTTCGAAGACCTGCGCGCCGTCTTCTCGGTTCACCCCGAGCCCTTCACCGTTGTTGCCCGCGCCGATGCTGGCATCACCAACTTTGACGACCTCAAAGGCAAGCGCGTGAACATCGGCAACCCCGGGTCCGGTCAGCGCGGCACCATGGAAGTGGTGATGAACGCCAAGGAATGGGGCATGAGCGATTTTGCCCTGGCGACCGAGCTGAAGGCAGCGGAACAGTCGGCTGCTCTGTGTGACAACCAAATCGACGCGATGGTTTACACTGTCGGTCACCCCTCGGGTTCGATTCAGGAAGCGACCACAGCCTGTGACTCGGTTCTGGTGAACGTTGATGGCCCCGGCATCGACCGCCTGGTTGACGAAAACTCGTTCTACCGCAAGGCCAGAATCGTTGGTGGTACTTATCGCGGCAACCCGGAAGATACCCATACGTTTGGTGTGGGCGCGACCCTGGTGACGTCGGCCAAAGTGTCGGACGACGCGGTTTATGCGCTGGTGTCCGGTGTCTTTGAAAACTTCGACGCCTTCAAAAAGCTGCACCCCGCGTTCGGCAACCTGACACCTGAAGAGATGATCAAGGATGGCCTGTCGGCTCCGCTGCACCCCGGTGCTGTGAAGTACTACAAAGAAAAAGGCTGGATGGAATAATCCACCAAAGCCAACGGAGCGAGGCGCCAATGAGCGCCTCGTTTCACACCCGGACAACGGGTCAAAAAAGAAACCGCCCGGTCAGCGTGTTGTGACACGAGGCGGTTGGACAGGGAGATGATCTATGGCCTCTGACACTCAGGGCAATCGTCCGCTTACCGAAGAAGAACTGCAGGATCTGGTCGCATCGTCTGATGCGGGCGCCCGTGATCCGGCTGGCAGTGTGGGGCTGTTCCTGGCCATCGTGGCTGTGATCTGGTCCGTGTTCCAGGTCGTTCTGGCCTCGCCATTGTCGAACGTTCTTCTGCCCGGCAGCGTTGTTAACAATTCTCGCCAGATCCATCTGGCTTTTGCCATGTTCCTGGCGTTTGCTGCCTATCCGGCGCTCAAGTCAAGTCCGCGAAACTATATCCCAATCCAGGACTGGATTATGGGTATCGCGGGCGCGGGTATCGCGCTCTATGGTTATATCTTCTATCAGAAAATCGTGGATTCCGGTGGTCTTGCCGATGACGTGGACAAATGGTTTGCGCTGGCCGGTCTGCTTTTGCTGTTCGAGGCCGCGCGCCGCGCGCTTGGCCCGGCAATGGCGATCATTGCGACGATCTTTCTGGCGTATGTCTTCTTTGGTTCGTCCAGCTGGGTGCCCGAAGTTATCCAATGGAAGGGCGCCAGCCTGAAAAAGGCGATGAGCCACATGTGGATCACGTCCGAAGGCGTCTTTGGCATCGCCTTGGGTGTTTCCACAAAATTCGTCTTTCTTTTCGTCCTGTTCGGCGCCTTGCTCGATAAGGCCGGGGCAGGGAACTACTTCATCAAGATGGCGTTCGGCGCGCTTGGTCACCTGCGTGGTGGTCCCGCGAAAGCCGCCGTTGTCGGGTCGGCTGCAACCGGTCTGATCTCGGGCTCGTCCATCGCAAACGTTGTCACCACCGGCACTTTCACCATTCCGCTGATGAAGCGGGTGGGCTTTACTAGCGAACAGGCCGGCTCGGTCGAGGTTGCCTCGTCGGTCAACGGTCAGATCATGCCGCCCGTCATGGGGGCCGCGGCCTTCCTGATGGTGGAATATGTGGGCATCTCCTATGTCGAGGTGATCACCCACGCCTTCCTGCCTGCTGCGATTTCGTACATCGCGCTGGTCTACATCGTGCATCTGGAAGCGGTGAAACGGAACATGCCGACCCTGGGCAACCGGGTCGTGTCGATGGGTCGGACCATCGGTGGCATGGCGCTGTTCTTTGCCGGTTTTGCGGGCCTTTGCTATGGCGTGCAATACCCGGTGCAGTTCATCGTCAATATGATGCCGGGCGCCTCGGGCCTGATGCTGTCAGCCCTGATCGTTTTGGCTTATGTGATCCTGTTGTGGTTTGCCTCGGGCGTGGAAGACCTGGTGCCGGATGATCCAAACGCCAAAGAGGTCGAGTTGCCCGTGGTGTCCGAGATCTACAAGGCCGGTCTGCACTATCTGCTGCCGATCATTGTTCTGGTCTACTTCCTGATGATCGAACAGAAGTCTCCGGGTCTCTCGGCCTTCTGGGCGACCGCGCTTCTGTTCGTGATCCTGCTGACGCAAAAGCCGCTCAAGGCGATCTTCCGGGGGCAGACCAACATGGGTGCGACCTTCATGGAAGGTGTCGGAGACCTGTGGAATGGCCTGATTGACGGCGCGCGCAACATGATCGGGATCGCCCTGGCCACGGCCACGGCGGGTGTGATCGTGGGCACCGTGACCCTGACGGGTGTCGGGCAGGTCATGGCCGATCTGGTCGAGTTCATGTCGGGTGGCAATCTGATCCTGATGCTGGTGATGGTGGGCCTGCTCAGCCTTGTGCTAGGTATGGGCCTGCCGACCACCGCAAATTACATCGTTGTCAGCTCGCTGATGGCGGGCGTGGTTGTGGAACTGGGCGCGCAATCGGGTCTGATCGTGCCGCTGATCGCCGTGCACCTCTTTGTGTTCTATTTCGGGATCATGGCGGATGTGACACCGCCCGTGGGGCTTGCGAGTTTCGCGGCGGCAGCTGTGTCGGGTGGTGATGCGATCAAGACCGGCTTTACCGCCTTCTTCTACTCGCTTCGCACCGTGGCGCTGCCGTTTGTCTTCATCTTCAACACCGATCTATTGTTGATTGATGTAACGTGGACGCAAGGGATAATCGTGGCCATAGCGGCAACGATCGCGATCCTTGTCTTCACGGCGGGCACCATGGGGTATTTCATCACCCGCAGCCGTATCTATGAAAGCATCGCTCTGATCCTGGTGGCGTTCGCGCTGTTCCGGCCAGACTTCTTCATGAACCGCATTGCACCACCGTTCGAGAACATCGAACCGGCAGCATTCGTGCAGGCGGTGGGTGAAGCCGAAGAGGGCAAAGAGATCCGAATGGTCGTCAGCGGCCCGGATTTCGACACAGGCAACACAAAGGAAACCACACTGGTGCTGACAGTTGGCCCCGAAGCGGATGGCGCAGCGCGCGTCGATGCCTTTGGTCTGCTTCTGTTGGAAGAAGACGGCGTGATGAAGCTGGATGAGCCGATGTTTGGCTCGCCCGTGGCATCGAGCCTGGAGTCCTTTGACTTCTACGCCGATGACCCGGTCCAGATCGCCTCGATCCAGGCACCGGCGGATCAGCCCTTGAAAGAGCTGATCTACATCCCGGCCCTGATCCTGCTGGGGCTGATCGCGATGCTGCAACGCGGCCGTGCCGCCAAAGAAGGAGAACCCGCATGAGCAAGTCCATTCTTTGTGCAATCGACATCAGCAACGGTGAACATGACGGGCCTGTCCTGGCCCGTGCTGCCAAGCTGGCGGACATGGACGGGGCCCGGCTGGATGTGGTGACGGTGCTGCCCGATTTCGGCGAAAGCTGGGTGTCGGGGTTCTTTGAGGCCGATCACCACGAGAAAGCCGTGCATGAGGCCGGGGAGCAGTTGCAACGTCTGTGCATCGACACCCTGGGCGAAGACCGGAACGAAGACATCAGGCACGTCGTCGCCACCGGCACCGCCTATCAGGAGATCCTGAAAACGGCCCAAGGGGCGGGCAGCGATCTGATTGTGATCGGAGCCCACAAGCCGGACTTCAAGGACTATCTGCTGGGTCCCAATGCGGCACGCGTTGTGCGGCATTCGCAGGTGTCGGTCTATGTGGTTCGCTAAGTCGTTCAAATGAAAAAGCCCCGCCCGATGTCATGTCGGGCGGGGCTTTGTTTTGTCTTGTGACCAGAGTTACTCGAGGTTCTCGGTCGACAGATCGTCCAGCTTCGGCATCAGATCCAGCAGCTCGCGGGTGTATTCCGTCTGCGGATTGGCAAAGAGCGATTCAGTGTCCTGAATTTCGGCGATCTTACCCGCCTTCATCACCGCCACCCGGTCGCACATCTGGCGCACGACAGGCAGGTCGTGGCTGATGAACAGCATGGTCAGCCCCAGATGCTCTTGCAGATCCTTGAGGATGTTCAGGATTTGCGCCTGGATCGACACGTCGAGCGCACTCGTTGGCTCGTCACAGATCAGGAACCGGGGCTGCGTTGCCAAGGCCCGCGCGATCGAGATGCGCTGACGCTGACCGCCCGAGAATTCATGCGGGTATTTCAGCGCGGCCGATGCGCCCAGACCCACCTGATCGAGCAGATCCTCGACCCGTTTCTGGATAGCGTTGCCTTCCATCAACTTGTGATGTCGGATCGGTTCGGCCACGATTTCGTCCACCCGCATGCGCGGGTTGAGCGAAGAAAACGGATCCTGAAAGATCATCTGGATGTCCTGGCGGTACGCCTCTTGCGTGGCCTTGTCGCTCAGGTTGCTGACGGTTTTGCCATCAAAGATGACCTCGCCCTCATCCACCTGATACAGCCCTGCGATCATCCGTGCGACGGTGGACTTGCCCGAGCCGGACTCGCCCACAACGCCAAACACTTCACCGGGTTTGATGTCAAAGCTGACCTGATCCACCGCCGTGAAATACTCTCGGTTCCACGGCAGCAGGCCGCGTTTTTGCAGGAACCGCTTGGTGATGCCCTTGATCTCATAGAGCGGTTTTGAGGGATCGTTTTCCACCTTGGGCCAGTTGCGCGCCAGATCCTCGATCGCGAAGCGGGTTTCGCGCCCACCATAGCTGATCTGTGGAAAACGGTGCAGCTTGAGCGTAGGGCGTGGTACAGCAGCGATGAGAGATTTGGTGTAGGGATGCTCGGGGCGTCCCATGACCTGCTCGGTTGGCCCGCTTTCGACCACTTCGCCCGCATACATCACCGTCACCACATCCGTGGTTTCGGCGATCACGCCCATGTCGTGGGTCACGAGGATCACGCCCACCTGACGCTCGCGCGCCAGTTCCTTGATCAGGTCGAGGATTTGAGCCTGAACGGACACGTCCAGTGCGGTGGTGGGTTCATCTGCGATGATCACATCCGGCTCAGAACAAAGCGCAAGCGCGATCACCACCCGCTGGCGCATACCGCCTGAAAACTGATGCGGATATTGATCCAACCGGGTGTCCGGATCTGGAATACCCACCCGGTCGATCAGATCGCGCGCGCGCTGCGTTGCCTCGGCATCCGACACATCGTGATGCGCCTGAATGGTCTCGACCAGCTGCTCCTTGACCGTGAACAGCGGGTTGAGCGAGGTCAGCGGATCCTGAAAGATCATCGAGATCTTCTTGCCGCGCAGCTTGCGCATGGCGTCGGCATTGAGGCCACTGATGGTATCGCCTTTGAAGACGATATCGCCGCCGGTGATGTGGCCGGGACGTTCCAAGAGGCCCAGAACGGCAGCGCCGATGGTGGACTTGCCAGCCCCGGATTCCCCGACCAGACCATGGATCTGACCGGGTTCGACGGTGAGCGACGCTGCATCGACAGCGCGGAACACCTTGCGACGGGTCGGAAACTCGACCGTCAGTTTGTTTATGTCTAGCAGGGTCATCGTAGCTTCGGATTCAATGCGTCCCGGAGCCAGTCTCCGAGCAGGTTGATGGACAGGGCGAGCGCCAGCAAGGTGATCGACGGGAACAGCAGGATCCACCATTCACCGGAGAAGAGATACCCCTGACCGATGCGGATCAGTGTACCCAGCGACGGCTGCGTCGGCGGAGCACCCACACCCAGAAAGCTGAGCGTTGCCTCGGCGATGATCGCCAGCGCCAGCGAGATGGTCGAGATGACCAGAACTGGTGACAGCACGTTGGGCAGCATGTGACGGAACATGATCGGAATAGGGCCACGGCCAATCAGGCGAGCGGCCTGAACGTATTCCTTGTTCTTCTCAACCAGTGCTGCACCGCGCACCACGCGGGCAAACTGCACCCAGTCCGACAGGGCAATCGCCACGATCAGAACCCAAATCGCCATTTCGTTGCGATACTCGGGCGGGGTGATCCCCTTGGCGATGCCAAAGATCAGCATCGCAACCAGGATCGCCGGGAACGTCAGCTGAACGTCGGCAACGCGCATGATGATGGTCTCGGTCCAGCCGCCGACATAAGCCGCGACAAGGCCCAGAACCACGCCGATAATCATCGCCAGCAGAACCGCCGAGATGCCGACAAAGAGCGAGATGCGCAGACCATAAAGGATGGTCGAGAACACATCGCGGCCCTGATCGTCGGTGCCCAGCAGGAATGTCTCCTGCGTGAACGCATTGGGCTGACCCGGCGGTGTGAACCCGTTCATCAGGTTCAACGTGGCCGGGTTGAACGGATCATGCGGCGCAATCCACGGCGCAAATAGCGCGGCCAGCAGCAGGATCATCACCACCAGCAGGGCGATGATCGCCACCGGTGAATGGCGGAAGGACCAGACAAAATCGCTGTCCCAAATGGTGGCCAAGCGCGAGGGCGGCTTGGTTGCGGAGTTTTCGGTCATATCGCTCATGCGGTCCTCCCATCCACGCGCAGGCGCGGGTCGATGGCAAAGTAAAGAAGGTCGACGATCAGGTTGATGCCCACGAACATCACGGAAATCAGCATCAGGTAGGCGGCCATCACGGGGATGTCGACAAACTGGATCGCGTTGATGAACAGAAGGCCAACACCGGGCCACTGGAACACGGTCTCGGTGATGATCGCGAATGCGATGATAGAGCCAAGTTGCAGACCAGTGACGGTGATCACCGGCACCAGCGTGTTCTTCAGCGCGTGGCGGAAGTTGATGGCACGTTCTGCCAACCCGCGCGCGCGGGCAAAGCGGACATAGTCGGCGCGCAGCACCTCAAGCATCTCGGACCGAACCAGCCGCATGATCAGCGTCATTTGATACAGGCCAAGGGTAATCGACGGAAGGATCAACGCCTTTAGGCCCGAGGCGGTCAGGAACCCCGTGGACCATCCCCCGATCTGTACCGTATCGCCCCTGCCGAAACTGGGTAAGAGGTCCAGTTCCACCGAGAATATGTATATGAGCAAGATACCTATGAGGAAGGTTGGGAGTGAGACCCCTATCAAACTGAGCGTCATGATCGTATTGGCCGCGATCCCGTTTCGTCGGATCGCGGTAAACACCCCGAGTGCGATGCCCAAGGTGATGGCAAAGAAGCCCGAGACGAGCGCCAGTTCAAGTGTTGCTGGTGCGCGTTCCGCAATGATGGTCGAAACCGGGCGGCCCTGGCGATAGGAGACGCCAAAGTTGCCCTCGACGGCGCCTTGCAGGAATTTGAAGTACTGCACCGGGAACGGCTGATCTAGGCCAAGTTCCGTGCGCAGACGGTCGATGTCGGCTTGGGTGCGTTCCTGTCCCAGCATGTTGTCGATGGGATCACCGACAAATCGGAACATGGAAAAGGCGACCAACCCCACCACCAACAAAACGATGACGGATTGGAACACCCGCCGGATGATGTATGCGAGCATAGTTTTTCCCCTTGCGCGTTTTTCGCCCGGCCCATGCCGTCTGATGCGGCGGTTTTGGTGGGACACGTGACAGGATCACGGCCTTTGGGTCTCAGGCTGAAACGCTTTGATAACCCCTCTTTGCAGGATGTGAGGGGATGGTCAAGTTGTCGCAGGGTAAGTGGTTGGGTAATGTCGTCTCAGCGAACAAAACGGGCCTTCGACATGTTCGATTAAGCTATATTCTCCATGTGAAGTCCGACGTGACTTTACTCGATGAGCGATGCCAAACACTGTACCGCGCCGCGTACCTCTTCTTCGGTATTGTAGTAGTGGGGCGCAATGCGCAGAAGCGTGGGTAAGTTCCGGCGTTCCGAGTCAATCCGCGTACTTGAGGGTGTAGACGCCCCAATGGCATAGCCCGACGCCGCCATTTGTTTGACGATGCTCGTTGGGTCACAGCCTTCGATCGAGAAACTGACGATGCCGCAGGGCCTTTGACCCAAGTCTTGCACGTCCACCAAAGATACCTCCGAGAGCGCCTGTCTCGCCAATGCCGCCAGCATCGTTACGCGATTTTGGATGTGTTCGATCCCGATGTGATCGGCATAGTCTATCGCCGCGGCCAGCCCAGCCCGCAATGCGTATGAGTTTTCCCAGGTTTCAAATCGCCTCGCATCGTCGCGCAGGTCGTAGCGATCACGTTCCACCCAAGGCGCGCCAAAATGGTCGATCATTGCAGGTTCCAACGTGTCCAGCCACTTTTCCTGCACGTAGAGAAAACCTGTCCCGCGCGGCCCCCGGAGGTATTTCCGACCGGTTGCCGAGAGAAAGTCGCACCCAATCTGCTCAACATCGATCCGCATCTGCCCCGCCGCCTGGCAGGCGTCCAACAAGTAGGGGACACCGTTGGCCTTTGCGATGCGACCAACTTCGGCGGCTGGGTTCACCAAACCTCCATTCGTGGGGACCCATGTGATTGCGATCAGGCCGACGTCCTCGGCCATCGTCTCTCTTAAGGCAGCAAGGTCAAATGACCCGCTTTCATCAGAAGGGACAATTTCGATCTTTAGATCATCGCGTTTGGCCCTTTGCAGAAAAGCAACGTAGTTGGCTGCATATTCCGCCTCGCAGGTAAGAATGCGCGACCCCCGCTTTAGCGGGAGGGCATAAAACGCATGGCACCAAGCAACCGTCGCGTTCTCCATTACCGCTATTTCACGCGGGTCAGCCCCGATATGCCTCGCCAACGAAGGATAGACCCCGTCCAACAGGTCGGATTGGCGCGCTTGGGCCTCATAGCCGCCAATTTGCGCCTCAAGTTGGGTATGGGCAACAACCGCGTCTGAAACGCTTTTGGGCATGAGTGCAGAGCCACACGCCAAAAGGTGGGTTGAATGGCTGACACCCGGCGTATCGGCGCGAACCTGATCTACATCAATCATATACTAAGTCTCTTTGAGCCAGCTTTGGAGCGGACACTGGCTGCATTACAGGTGGGCGCATTTCGGGGCTCAAGCAGACCGTTTTCCATCATGAGACAGAAACCTTAACCAGAAATCCCGAAATGAGAACGAACAATCCATCGAAAACCCGGCCCGGTAGGGGCCGGATCATATGCAAAATCAGGCGCTTCAGTTCACCGTGACCCACCGCAAGATAAAGAAGTTATCTGGCCGTTGAGTCAGTTCGATGTTCTTTCCGGTCCCCCAGACTAGAGGTTGAACATACAAGGTCACATAGGCCTGTTCGTCCTGAAGGATCTTGACCACCTCATCGAGCAGAGCCTGACGAGCCTCGGGATTGATCTCGGATTGAATGAGCGGCAGCAGCTCGTCCACGCGGGGGTTTGAAAAGCCACCAAAATTCCAGCTTCCCAGCTTTTTGTCCGGGTTTGGCGTGGTGGCCAGGAAACGGATCGGGTGTTCGGCGTCAAACGTGCCCGGCGACCAGCCCAGCAGGTACATGTCATAGTTATCCTCGCGCAGCTCGGGCCAGTAGTTGCGCACCGGCATGGCGTCGAGTTCTGCTGTCAGCCCGATCTGTGCCAGCATGCTGACGACCGCCTGGCACACCGCCTCGTCATTCAGGTAGCGGTCGTTGGGGCATTTCAGACCAAATGAGAAGCCATCTGGATAGCCTGCCTCGGCCAGCAGCGCCTTGGCCTTGGCTACGTCAAAGGGCGGGCGTTCAGACAGCACGCGGGAATAGCCGTTCATCGCCGGGCTCACGAGTTGCGAGGCAGCCTCGGCATTGCCGCGCATGATGGTGCGCAGGATGGCTGGCACGCTGATGGCATGGGCCACGGCTTTGCGCACGCGGGTGTCTTTGAATGGGTTGGGTTTGCCTTGATCGGCGCCGTATTTCAGAACATCGGCCTCATGCGGAAAGCCCAGCATGATCACGCGCGCCTCGATCCCCTTGATCACGGTGACATCGGGTGAGGTCGACAGGCGTTCGGCGTCCTGGATCGGCACCGGGTTGATCATGTCCACGTCGCCGGACAACAGCGCCGCAACGGCGGTGGCAGGGTTCTGGATCGGGGTGAACTCGGCGCGGGTGATGTTGTGCTCGGCTTCACCCCACCATCCTTCGAATGGTTCGAGCACAGTACGCAAACCCGGCTCACGCGCGGTCACCTGAAACGCGCCGGTGCCATTGGCGTTCAACGTTGCAAAGTTGCCGTTGTCCTTGTCGGGCAGGGTGGCTTCGTTGGCCTCGGCCCAGCCACTGTCCATGATCATCCAGTTCGCGATCGATGACGGGAACAACGGGTTGGGTGCATTGGTCAGGAAATCGACAGTGTAGTCATCCACGACCTTCACGTCCGAAATGGGGGCGAACCAACTGCGGGTATCTGCCGCCTCGCTAGAGGCACGCTGATAGGAAAACAGCACGTCCTGCGCGTCAAAGGCGCTGCCGTCCTGAAACGTCACGCCCTGGCGCAGGGTGAAGCGCCAGCCCTCGCCGTCGCCAATGGGTTCCCAAGCCGTGGCCAGTGCCGGTTCAACGCGCATGTCCTTGCCGCGTCGCACCAGCCCCTCGTAAACGTTGTTGAGAAAGCCCAAAACCGGGGCCGAGTTCACCGCATGCGGATCCAATGTCTGCGGGTCGGTGGTCGAGGCCCATTTGAACTCGGCGGCGTGTAACGACGTGGTCGCCAAAAGGGCGGCCCCAACGGCTAATGCGCGAAACATGACAATCTCCCTGAGTATTCTTTTCGTGTCACCATGAGACAGTTTGACCCGTTTGACGAGAAAAGCAACGACAGCCGTGCAATGTTGATTTGTGTCGTCGGCCTGCGCAGACTGTCCCCACAGCCATATTCCACTGGAATGGAGCCATTCATGTTTAAAGATCATTACGGAAACCAGATTACGACGGGCGTGGATCAAGCCCGCGATCACTATGACCGGGGGGTTTCGAGCTTTCTGGCGGCGGGTCATGACGCGGCTGACCATTTTGCCAACGCGGTTGAGGTCGACCCTGGCTTTGCCCTTGGTCACGTCGGGCTGGCGCGGGCGCAGATGATGGCCGGTGACATGACCTCGGCCAAGGCGTCGATGGCTGCGGCCAAGACATACATCGATGGGGCAACGGCGCGGGAACAGGCGCATCTGAACACCTTTGATCTGTTGTTTCAGGGCAATCCGGCAGGATGTCGTGCTGCGGTCAAATCGCATGTTCAGGATCACCCGCGCGACGTCATGGTGGCGCAACTGTGCTCCAGCGTGTTCGGCCTGATCGGGTTTTCAGGAGAGGTCGGGCGCGAGGCGGACCTGCTGGCGTTCACCTCGGCGCTGATGCCGCATTATGACGAGGATTGGTGGATCATGGGTATCCACGCTGTGTCATTGTGTGAAACCGGTCGACTGGCCGAGGCGGACAAGCTGATGGAGCGGTCCCTTGCCCTCAATCCAAGAAACGCCAATGCCGCGCATTTCAAGGGCCATACACTCTACGAGATGGGGGAGGCCCGCGCAGGCCTGACGTACCTCAAAGAATGGATCAAGGGCTACGACAATCGCGGTCTTTTGCATGGTCATCTCAGTTGGCACATCGCGCTGCATTCGCTGCACGTGGGTGAGATTGACGATATGTGGACGTACATAGATGGCGGCGTCGGGCCCGGAGGATCGAAAGGCTTGCCGATCAACACGCTCACGGATACGGCGGCAATTCTGCATCGTGCCGAACTGGCAGGTATTGCAGTGCCGCCCGAACGATGGGCTGAAATGAGTGATTATGCTGCCAAGTACTTTCCAGAAACGGGGCAGAGCTTTGCAGATCTGCATGTTGCACTGGCCCATGCCATGGCGGGCAACGGGGACCGTTTGGCGCATGTGGTGGACACGGCCAAGGGGTTCGCGGCCGATCTGGTGCGGCCGGCAGCGCAGGCCTGGGCCGCCATTGCCCGGCAGGATTGGGAGGGCGCGGTTGACCACCTGATCCCGGCATTGGCGCAAACCGAAAGGTTTGGCGGCAGTCGGGCGCAGCGCGATCTGCTTGAGCTGACCTACGTCAACGCCCTGATGCGACTTGGCCGTGATGCCGAGGCCAAGCACACGCTAGCCATGCGCCGCCCTGTTTTGGCGACCCATCCGCCCGTTGCCGGGTTGCAATGAACCCTAAAAGGCATTGAGGATCACAAGGAATGACCACACGCTCCATGAATACGGTGGTGATCCTTTCGGATGAGCACAACCGGGACGTCCTTGGATGCTACGGCGACCCTGTCGCGCAGACGCCGCATCTGGATCGGCTAGCTGCGCAGGGCACTGTGTTTCGAACGGCCTATTGCAACTCGCCGGTTTGTGTACCGTCGCGGGCGTCCTTCATGACCGGGCGCTATCCGCATCAGATCGGGGCATGGGACAGCACATCGCCCTTTGACGGTCGGCAGGGAGGATGGGCCGCACAGTTGCGCGATCTGGGTCATCAGGTTGTGTCCATCGGAAAACTCCATTTTCGCAGCAGCGCCGATGACAATGGATTTTCGGACGAGATCGCGCCGATGCATGTGCACAATGGCACCGGCTGGATGTCGAGCTTGTTACGCAGCCCACCTCCTCCAATTGCGGGCGCAGAGCAGTTGGCCGGACAGATCGGACCGGGAGAGACGGGATATACTCGGTACGACCGGGACATCACGCAAAAGGCCTGTGACTGGCTGCGGAATGCCGCGCGTACCAAAAGCGATAAGCCTTGGGTGCTCTATGTCGGGCTGGTCGCGCCGCATTTCCCGCTCATCGCGCCGCAGCGTTTCTTTGATCTGTACCGGGATGCCGAGATTCCGCCGCCCCGGCAATACGCCGAGGCCGAAAGACCCAGACACCCGGTTCTGGATGCTTTGCGGGCGTCGTCCAATTATGATGACAGCTTTGATCCGGACAGCCTGCGTATTGCGCGGCAGGCCTATTATGGTCTGGTGTCCTTTCTGGATCACAACATCGGTCAGATCCTTGGCGCGTTGTCGGACAGCGGCCTGACCGACAACACGCGGGTCATCTACTCGTCGGATCATGGCGACAACCTGGGCCATCGCGGGTTGTGGGGGAAATCCGTGATTTATGACGATGCCGTGGCGGTGCCACTGATCGTCTCGGGGCCGGATGTTCCATCTGGGCAACGGGTCGACACGCCGGTGTCCTTGGTGGACATGCATCCAACGCTGCTGGAGTTCGCGGGCCGCGCATCTGACCCGGACCTGCCAGGCAGCCCCTTGAGCCGGTGGTTCGAGGCCCCGAACCAGGATCGCGCGGTTTTCAGCGAATATCATGATTGGTCTTCGGTGACGGGCATGTTCATGTTGCGCACCGCCCAGTGGAAGATCATTCGCTATCCGGGCTATCCGGACCAATTGTTCGACATGCAAAATGATCCGCATGAAACGATCAACTTGGCCGAGGATCCGGCGTTTTTTCCGGTGCTACAGGACATGCGCGCCCGATTGGATACGGTCGCCGATGTTGATCAGGTCAACGCCCGGGCCTTTGCAGACCAGCAAATGAAGATTGACGCCTGCGGTGGTGTCGATGCCATTTTGGCGGGGGAAGAGCAGGCTTACACCCCGGCACCCAGCCAGGCCTAACGTGCCCTGATCTGACACGAAAAAGGCCCGTCGATCTCTCGACGGGCCCATTTACTTGGCTCTGATGATCAGCGTGGATCAGTTCAGCGTGAAGTACTTGAACTTGGCTGTGTCATCCGGTGCCACGATGGTGCCGACCTTGGAGTTCATGCCCCAGTTCAGAACCTGGTGGTGGATCGGGATATACAGCTGCTCGTCCTGCACAACGGTCCAGATCTCGTTGATCATCTCGTTGCGCTTGGGCAGGTTGGTTTCCGAGGCCAGAGCCTGGATCTTGGCGTCCAGATCGGCGTTGCCGAAGCGGGTGCCATTCCACGAACCGTACTTCTCACCCTTGGTGTGGGCCAGGAAGTTGAAGATGTATTCCGAGTCATATGTCGGAACACCCCAACCCAGCATGTAGAAGTCGGTTTCCAGGTTGTTGATCAGCGGGAAGTGCTGTGCCTTGGGCTTGGCGTCCAGGTTCACGGTCACGCCGATCTGCGCCAGCATGCCAACGGCGGCCTGACAGATCGCTTCGTCATTGATGTAGCGGTCGTTCGGGCAATCGAGCTGAATGCTGAACCCGTCACCATAGCCAGCTTCGGCCATCAACGCCTTGGCACCTTCGATGTCGGTTTTGGACGAGCTGTCCATCGCCTCGTTCCAGCCGTTCACAAACGGCGGCGAGATCATGCCCGCAGGTGCAGACTGACCGCGCATCACGACCTGTTTGATCGCATCGCGGTTGATCGCCATCGACATCGCACGACGCACGCGGACATCTGCCAGCGGGTTTTTGCCTTCGACGTTGTCGTTCTTCAGATCCGCATCGCCCTGGTTCATACCAAAGAAGATGACGCGGTTCTGCGGTGCGGTGCGCACGTCCAGACCATCGGATTGCGCAACGCGGCTCAAATCCTGCACCGGCACGTCCTGAATGAAATCAACCTCACCCGACAGCAGAGCGGCAACCCGGGTCGCGGCGTTCTGGATCGGGGTATAGATGATCTCGGTCACGGCCATGGGGAATTCGTCCTTGCCCCAATAGTTCTCGTTGATCGTCATGACGGTTTTCACGTCAGGCTCGCGGCTCACCAGTTTGTAGGGGCCAGTGCCCATGGCGTTCTTGGCCGCATAGGTGTCTTCGCCACCTTCATAGTCCTGCACCTTGACCGCGCCGTTTGCTTCGGCCCAACCCTTGTCCATCATGAACATGTTGGTCAGGTTGTTCGGCATGATCGGGTTCGGACCGTTGGTCTCGATCTCGACGGTATATTTGTCGGTCGCCCGGACCTCTTTGACCGAGGCCAGCAGTTCCTTGTAGTCCGAATCCGGTGTCATCGCACGGTTCAGCGAGAAGACGACGTCTTCGCTGTCGAACTCGGCGCCGTCGTGGAAGGTCACGCCTTCACGCAGTTTGAACACCCAGACGTTCGGGTTGGCCTCGGACGGGCCCCATTCGGTGGCCAGAGCAGGCACCATGGCGCCGGTCATGTCGCGCATCACCAGCGGCTCCATGATCTGATGCGCCAGCGCCGAGGTCGGGCCTTCGTTTTGCGCATGCGGGTCCAGCGTCAGCGCGTCACCGGCGCGGGCCCAGCGTAGCGTTTCTGCCGAAACGGCAGACGCCATCAGAGCGGTCGCACTTGCGGCGACCAGAAGATGTTTGAGTTTCATCGTTCTCTCCCAATTTATTGAGCCTGCGATTCTTGTGCCGCAGGCGTTTGGACCGTTCCGGTCCTCATGGGGTGTATCATCCAAATCCTTGAGCGGGTTGCAACGGTTGTCTGCAACCTGTCCTTGCGTCAACTGTCCAGATTTGGTCGTTTAAGGCGACAGCCAATCGCCTTTCCAATTGTTTTCCCTAAGGAATTCCACGCGCCAATGTCCGTCGCGCGACAGGCAAACAATGTCGATATGAGACAAGATAAGGGTGATTTTGGCGAAATTCTGGATGTCTGGGCGCACTTCCCAGGCGTCGGGCGTCGCGATTTTGGTGCCGGGGGATGGGACATGGCCATAGGCTTCGCGCATGTGATCAGGCACGGTATCCCAATGGTCCCGGATCGGTGTACCGCTCGAGATCTGCGCCTGACCGGACAGACGCAGTTGGATCAGGTGATCTGGCGCCCAGAGGTGCAGGGACACCGCGTTGTTTTTGCCAAGCTCTGCCACCTTGTGCGAACGGGCATCGGTGAAAATGTAAAGCGTCGCCGCCTCCGCATCCAATTCGCGCAGCACCACGCTGCGCAATTGCGGGGCGTGGTTCGCGTCGACGGTGGCCAAGGTTACGAACCTCAGGGGCGAGCGATCGTCTGCAATCGCTTGCTGCAAGATGGCCCAGGCTTGGGCCCAGGCGGCGGTCAACGTGGGCTTAGTCATAACCTGTCATCTCCAGATACCCTTTGCCCTGATGCGATCCTGAGACCCGCACCGGGCCTTCCCAATAGGCGAACGTTGTTCCCATCCAGGCGGCTGGATTGAGCGCCTCAATTCGAACGTCGATGCTCTTGTCGGGCAATTGCAGGTGCCATTCAATTGGGACTCGGCGTCCGGTCGTCGTGTCCCAGTTGGTTGGCGTTGCGGTCACGTGACCATTGCCAATTGGCGTTGCTTGACCGTCCGGCGCGATCCAGGTGCCTGAGGTGAAGAGGTCGTTTTCCCCCCGGAGCCGAAACGCCATCAGCCGCTCGTCACTATCAAAGGTAAGCGAGAACCAATCCCACCCTGTCTGATCCTCGGACAGGGGCTGAGAAGACCATTCGCGGTCGAGCCAGGCCCAGCCGGTGACCGGCATCGGGCCGTCCGGCAGGTCCAGCGTGCCGCTGACCTGATAGGCGGGTTGGGAATAGTAATAGCTCGCTTGACCAGCCGCGGATTTGACCGAATACCCCCGATCGCCATGGGCCACCAACGGGCCGGTGGCCACAAGGTCCAAGTCATAGGTGAATTCGGACCCGCTGGCGCGCAGGTTCAGATTGTCGAAATCGGGGCCGACCATTTGCCAATCGTCAATCCAGGCCTCAAACGGGTGCGCCGTGACACCAGCCTGTCCAATGCCATCGCGCGCAAAGCGTTCGTCAAAGAAATGCGCCTCGGGTGTTGTGACCGCCGCATGTCCCATCCAAAGCTGCGGGCTTTGCCAGCCTTCACTTGCAAAGGGGCGCAGGGCACTGCGAAACAGGGTCCATTGAATGCCATAGTCCCGCCCATCCGCGCCTGTCAGGTTGGCGGTGACATACCACCATTCGATCCGGAACGACGGGTGGGCACCATGGTCGGCGTGAAAGCGCAACAGGTTTCCGCGTTGCGGCACGGCAAACCCTTCGGCGGTGGTGCCAAGACCCGCAAACCCCTGGGCACCGGCCACACCGGGCAGGGCCAGCAGCAGAACAAGCAGGATCATCCTAACGTTCATGGGCAAAAACCTTGAGCAGATCCGAGGGCGGCACTTGCAAAAGACGCCGGGCGGGCAGCAGGCCGGCCACCAAGGCGGTGAGCATGGCCAGTGCCGCCAGTTTGGCCCATTCCACGGGGAAGACGAACATGGGCAGGCGCCAACCAAAGGCCTCGACATTGATCACGGCCAGCAGAACCCAGGCCAGCATCAAACCCAGCGGCAGGGCAAGCGCAGTCGTCAGCGCCGCCAGGATCACGCTGCGCAACAGCTCCAGACCAGCCAGTTGCCTGCGCGTGATGCCCATGGCCCAGACCGGGGCCAACTGAGGCAGGCGTTGGGTCCAGAGCGTCAGGAGGCTGGTGAAAATGGCAAACCCCGCCACGCCAAGCGTCAGGATGTTGAGTGCACCGGTCACGACAAAAGTCTTGTCGAAGATCTCCATCGAGCGGGCCTTGAGGCTGGCCTGATCAATCAATGCGCCCGGCGGCAGGTCGAAACTGGCGCTCAGTTCTTGAGCCACAGTTGCAACTTGGCCCGGCGGCAAGCGAATGCCAAATTGCGTGTTCGGTACAGGCAGGCCAAAGCGGGGCAGTTCGTCCACGGACAGAATGGCCTGCGCCGTGGGATTGCCGTAATCCGAATAGACGCCTGCGATCGGATAGGTGATATCCGAGGTCAGCGTAACAGTGTCCCCCGGCCAGAGGTTGTTGCGGCGGGCCATCTGCTCGTTGATCAAGATGGCGTCGCCCCCCATCACTTGGTCCCAGACGCCTTCGACCGGGGTCAGCAGCGGCCAGTGACTGCGATAGGTTTGGTCATCCACGACCCCATACACAAAGATCGGTGCGCCGTCGTGCTCCATCTCCACCGCGCGGATGGGTAGGACACGGTCACTGTGTTGGCCCAACCAGCGCTCAATCTCGGCACCTTGGGCGTCGTCGCGGGCCGTGACATACAATTCGGCGGTCAGGCGCTGGTCAAGCCATCCGGTAAAGGTCAGACGAAAGCTGGACACCATGGTCCCGACGCCGATGTTTGCGGCCATCGCCAAAAGCAGCGCCATCAGCGCCAGCGACAAGCCAGGCAGCTGTGCTTTCATATCCGCCCAGACCCATTCACACAGCACCGTGCGCGCAGTGCGTCCGCCAAGGTTCAGCAAATGCGACAAGAGGAATGGCAAACACAGGGCCGCGCCCATCAACAGACCCGCCAACAATGCAAACCCGGCGATCAGCCCATCCCCCAGAAAAACCGCGATCACGCCCAACCCGAACAGTGCCAAACCGGCCAAGGCCAGCCGGGCCACCGAACCCTGGGTTTGCCCCGACCAGGCCCGTGTGCCGGGGGTGGACAAGAGCGGCATGCGTGCAAGCTTCCAAAACGCCTGACCGCTGGCTGCAGCGGTTCCAATCAGCGCCATCCCAAGGCCCGAGGCAACCCACACAGGTCGGATCGTCAACGCCCCGTCCACCGGCGCGCCGTAAAGTCCCCGCAGCGTGGCGGCCACATCCGGTAGCAGGGCACCGGCGATATAGAGCCCCAGTACCAGCCCCACGACGCCCCCGATCAGGGCCAGGATCATCAACTCTACCACCAAAAGACGGCGCAGGATTTGCATGGGGGTGCCTAGAGCGCGCAAGGTGCGGATCATCGGGCGGCGCTGTTCAAAGGCCAGACCTACGGTGCCATGGACAATGAACAGCCCAACGGCAAAGGACAGCAGGCCAAAAGCGGTCAGGTTCAGATGAAAGCTGTCGGTCAGGCTGGCAATACCGCCGTCACCTTGGGCCGAGATGCGGCGCAGGTCCGGTGCGATCTGATCCAAAGGGGGAATGCCTTTGGGTTGGTTCGGTAGGACGACCAGATAGCTGATCTGCTCAGGCGCTCCCAGCAGCGCACCGGCGGTGCCGATGTCGGTCAGGACCGTGCCTACCGGCACTTGATCGCTTGCAATCACAGGTGGCAAGCCGGGGGTCGCTTTCAATCGCTCGGCCAACGCTGCGCGGGCGAACAGGCGCCCAGGCGCGGACAGGGCATCAACTGGCGCGATCCCTTGAACTTGAGAGGCTTCGGCAACGGCGGGCAGGGTGGGATAGCTCAGCAGATCCACACCCAAAAGATCCACCCGTCCCCCGGCTACTGCAAGCCGTCCTTCGCGCACCGCCGCCACTTGCCAGCCGGCCCGGCGCAGGGTGCGGTATTGTGATAGGGTCATCGGGCCAGCGGGATCCACGATCTGATCCAGAGACCCGGCGGCCAACTGCTGTGTGGCACTGGCATAGTTTGCCCGCGCCTCGGTGTTGATCGCCTGAACCGCCGACCAGAGTGCGGTGGCCAACGCGATGCCACTAAGCAACGTGGCCAGCTGCAAAGGATGGCGCCGCCAGTGGGACCAGATGGCCTGCAGGATGGCGCCTGTCATGCAATCTGTCCCTGGCTCAGATGAACTTGACGATCCGCGCGGGCGGCGATGGCCGGTGAATGAGTGACCAGCAGCAGGGCAGAGCCCGTATCCCGAACCAGTTCGAGCATCAGGTCCATGACGGCCGTGCTTGCGATTTCATCCAGGTTGCCCGTGGGTTCGTCCGCCAGCAAAAGCGGCGGTTTCAGCGCCATGGCTCGCCCGATGGCGACGCGCTGTTGCTGCCCGCCGGACAGCTGCTCGGGCATGCGATCCAGCAGGTCGGTCAGGCCCAAACGTTCGGCAAGTGTCTCTTGCCAGTCCGGATCAAGACCACCGGCCAAACGGGCGTGAAAACTCAGGTTCTGGGCCACCGTCAGCGACGGGATCAGGTTGAAGGCTTGAAACACCAACGCCACCTGATTTCTCCTGAGCGCCGCGCGTCCGGCGTCGTCCAACCCTGAATACCGCGTTTGATCCAGTCTGATTTCACCCGCATCGAAATGATCCAAGGTCGCGGCCAGGTTCAAAAGCGTGCTTTTGCCGCTGCCACTGTCACCCGTCAGGGCCAAGGTCTCACCCCGATCCAGCTGCAAGGACACGCCCGACAGAACAGGGCGCCCGCCGGGGTAGGCTTTGTCAACGTTTTCAATGGACAGCAGCATGGAGTTGGCCCCGGGTTGGCGTCTTTTTCTTACCCATACTGTGGCGCGGATCAAAGCGGTGTCCAGTGACGAGGCATAGATAGCAACCTTCCGCCGCACCTTTGGGGCAACGGATTGACCCGCGTGCAAATTTCCGACACCTAAAGGGGAATTCGACAGGAGCCGCACAGTGACCTTAACCGAGCAGATCTTTTGGGGCAGCGTGAACTTGGGGCTGTGTTTTGCCATCGAGATCGTGTTGCTGGTTTTGTGCAATCTATGGCTGGAAAAAATCACCCTCCAAATGCCTGGCAAATCGGTGGTTTTCCGTGCGACAACGCTGATTGCCGTGTCTCTTGGGGTGATCGTACTGGCGCACACGATCCAAGTCTGGATGTGGGCAGGGGTTTGGGTTTTGTGGGATGTGATGCCCGATTGGAATTCGGCCATCTATTTTTCTCTGGTGACGTATACAACCCTTGGATACGGCGACATCGTGTTGGGACCCGAGTTGCGGATCTTCGCGGCCTTTGCCTCGGTCACCGGTCTTTTGGCATTTGGCCTGTCCACCGCTTATTTGGTGGCCATGATGACCCGCTTGTTCGAAAACAAGGGCAGGATCTAAAGGATTGGTGAGACCAGCCGGGCCAGCGGGGCGCCATAGCGGACAAAGGCCGGTTGCAAGGCCAAGGGTTTGACGAGCTCGTAGGAGTTTTCAAAGTCCACCTGAAACATCTCGTCCACATCGGCTGCGATGTCGGCGTCAAAGAACAAAGCCATCGCTTCGAAATTCAGTCGAAAGGATCGGTTGTCCAGGTTTGTGGTGCCGACCGCGGCCAGCGCATGATCCACCACAAAGGCCTTTTGGTGCATGAAACCATCGGTGTAGCGGTAAACCTTGACGCCTGCCTCGATGATCTCGTCGAAATAGGCAAAGGCGGCCAGCCAGGGCATCTTGTGGTCGATCACGTCCGGCACCAGCAGACGCACATCGACGCCGCGCATGGCCGCGTTGGTCAGGGCGGTCATCACGTCGATGTCGGGCACAAAATACGGCGAGGCGAGCCAGATCCGTTCTTGTGCGGCAGCAATCGCGGAAAAGAACATCATCGATCCCGTCTCGGTCGTGTCACCCGGACCAGTGGCCACGATGACCGCATTTGCATTGTCTTCGACGTCCGGAGCAGCCCAGTTCAGCGCGTCGAGCAGGTCTTCGTCCCGGGCCCAATGCCAGTCTTCGACAAAGATCAGTTGCAGCTGCGATACGATGGGCCCGCTGATGCGCATGTGTGTGTCCCGCCACCGGCCGAACTTGGGATCCAGCCCCAGGTATTCGTCCCCCACATTGTGCCCACCGATAAAGCCGGTGGTGCCGTCAATGACGACGGTTTTGCGGTGGTTGCGATAGTTCAGTTGAAAGCGGTACTTGGGGCCCCTTTGATCTGCGGGCATGACAATGTCGATGCCTGCGCTGCGCATTTCCTCGTAATAGGAATTGGGCAGGTGATAGCTGCCGACCGCGTCGGTCATGAACCGCACCTTGACGCCACGCGCGGCTGCTTCGATCAGTTTGGCCTGAAGACGCAATCCCAGATCATCGGCGCGCACGATGTAGAACTGGATGAGGATGTAGTCCTGGGCTGCGTCAATGGCGTCGAAAATCGCGCTAAACGTGGCCTCGCCATCGACCAGCAACTTGGCCTCGTTGCCCTTGAGAACGGGCAGGTTGGCGATGGCCTCGAAGGGTTTGACATTCATTGTCAGGGTTTCGGGGGCAGGGCGGATGTGTTCGGAATAGGCCTTTATCCCTTGCACCACACGTTCGCTTTCTCGCCGCGCGATACGGTAGCCGGTGAACCGGTGGTGACCCAGAAACAGGTAAAGCGGCACGCCCGCCCACGGAACGGCAAGCAGGAAGACAACCCAGCCGACCGCCCCCTGCGGTGTACGGGCGGTCTGGGCCGCCCGGACCGCGCAAAGAACCGCAGAGATAAAGAGAAGCAGAACACTCAGTGCCAACAAAAATGACCACATGCTGTCTGCTCCCTTTTGTTCGCCTCAGTTCTGGCCGGTGTAGATCCGCTGCCAATCCTGTTTCATGTCAACAATAGTCCACCCCATGCCGGGCCCCTTGTCCAGCCCGTCGACCAGCCGCCCGATGGGGCTTTCGCGGTCGTAAGCGTATTCACGGTCGCCATCGGTGTGATGCACCAGCAGGCCAAAGCGCGCGCCTTCCCCTGCAGTGGTCCATTCCAACATGGCAAAATCTCCGTCCGAGTTGCCACCGGCAAAGATCGGGCGCCGCCCGATCGTGCGCTCGATATTGATGGGTTTGCCTTCCTTGTCGTCGACAAAGGCAATGCCAGGGGCCTTGGAGATCACAGGTTCGCCATCGACCATGGCGTATTCGGTATTGGTGTAGGTGCCCAGCACCTGCTCGGGCGGAATGCCATAGGCCTCTTCGGCAAAGACGCGCATGAAATGGATGCCGCCGCCGGATACGATGTAGGTCTTGAACCCTTCGTCGCGCAGATAGCGCAGCAGCTCGACCATGGGCTGATATGTCATCTCGTGGTATGGCAGCCCAGTGTCGGGATGTGTCGTGGCATCCAGCCACTCAGCCACCTCTTGCTGAAACGCGTCCACGGTCATGCCACTATGGGTGGCATCCAGGATTTCGAACAGGGCGTCGTGCCCCCCGGCAAGCACCGTCTCCATATCGTCAGCGGCGGCGGCCTTCAGGACGTCGGTGTCCAGAATGCTTGGGTCTGCTTCGGCCATGGTTTTCAGCCGATCAATGGCAAAAATGAACTGGAAATAGACCGGCTGTTCCGCCCAAAGCGTGCCATCATTGTCAAACACGGCAATTCGGTCACTTGGCGTGACATAGTCGTCGGATGCCGGGTCGGTCACGGTTTCCACAAAGGTCACGATCCCGGATTTGGCGTCCGTATCGGACCACGATGGCAGCGGGTCAGCCCACGCGGCACTGGCGGCAAACAGAGCGAAGGCAGAGGTCAAGGAGCGAAGCACGATGAGCATCCCAAAATATCAAATGAAACGATACAAGGCCCCGGAGTGTTCCGAGGCCTTGCAAGTGTGATGTGTTGTTTACTTTGAGCCAACGCTGTTCAGGATCATTTCCGAGGCGTCACCAATGGTGAAGCTGCCCGGTTTCTGACGCGGCGGGAACTCTTCGAACGTGGCAAGGAAGTTGCCGACGTAATCCGCTGCAGGAAGCAGCAGGTACGCGCGGTCGATGTACCAGTCCCAATAGGTGTTCGAGGTGATGTTCGAACGCTCATAGGGGTCGCGGCGCAGGTTGAAGAGCAGCGGAATACGCAGCGGTGTCCAAGGCTCGGCCCAGGCGCGCAGGGTTTGCGGGTAACGATGCTCGAGGAAGATCGCCTTCCAGTCGTTGTAACGCAGGGCGGTCAGATCACCATCATCCGAGAAATAGAAGATCTCGTTGCGGGGCGAGCTTTCTTCTTCACCCAGCAGGTACGGAAGGGTATTGTAGCCGTCCAGGTGGACCTTGTATTCGCGTCCGATTGCCTGAACACCACCAGCTTTCAGCTGTTCCTTGATGTCGGACACACCAGCCATCGCCATGAAGGTCGGAAGCCAGTCCATGTGGTGCACGATCTCGTTCGATACGGTGCCCGCATCGATCTTGCCGGGCCAACGCACCATCGCAGGTACGCGGAAGCCACCTTCCCAGTTGGTGTTCTTTTCACCACGGAAGGGGGTCATCGCCGCATCGGGCCAGGTGTTCATGTGTGGGCCATTGTCAGTGGAATACTGAACAAAGGTCTTGTCGGCGATGCCAAGCTCGTCAAGCAGGTCAAGCAGCTGTCCCACATGCATGTCGTGTTCGATCATGCCCGCGGTGTATTCATCTGCCACACCACCAACAATCTCATTGGCCTGCGCGCGCATCTCGTCCTTGACGTGGGTGCGGAAGTGCATGCGCGTCCCGTTCCACCAGACGAACCAAGGCACACCTTGTTCCTCTTTGCGCTTGATGAAGTCGATGGCAGCGGCCAGCGTTTCATCATCAACGGTTTCCATGCGCTTTTTGGTCAGCGGACCGGTGTCTTCGATCGTTCCGTCAGATTTCGAACTGATGACGCCACGGGGGCCAAAACGCTCACGGAACTCTGGGTCCTGCGGATAGTCTTCGTTTTCGGGCTCTTCTTCTGCGTTCAGATGGTAGAGGTTGCCAAAAAACTCATCAAAACCGTGGTTTGTCGGCAGCATTTCATCCCGGTCACCCAGGTGGTTCTTGCCGAATTGACCGGTGGCATAGCCCTGCTCTTTGAGCAGGCCCGCGATGGTCGGATCTTCGACCTGCATGCCTTCGGGCGCGCCGGGCATGCCAACTTTGGACAGGCCGGTCCGGAACACCGATTGACCGGTGATGAAAGACGACCGGCCGGCGGTGCAGGATTGCTCACCGTAATAGTCGGTAAAGATCATGCCCTCTTGCGCGATGCGGTCGATATTGGGGGTGCGATAGCCCATCAGGCCCATGGTGTAGGCCGAAATGTTCGACTGACCGATGTCATCGCCCCAGATGACCAGAATGTTTGGCTTTTCGGCATCCTGTGCCAGCGCCGACCCGACGGTCAGCACCAACGCGGCAGAGGCCGCCGACAGGTAGCTTAAACTACTTCGGAACACGTTCATGTATGTCTCCTTAAATGAACAGAATACTCGGTGACGCGGAGCCGGAGGGGTCGAGAAAAACTAACGTTCGACCGGTTCGGCCGTAGGGGTGTTGAGATAAATCGGAATGTTTAGATTTGAGTTCAGTTTTGGCAGATTTTGCCGATTTTTCAAAGCCAAATATTTGTTCCGATTGATTTTTCTGAGTTCGTCGAAGTTTTGCGCAAGAATCCGCCAACTGGAGTTTGTTCGAGTAGGGCTATCGCTATACGTGTCTGATCCAACAGAAACTAGCGCATTTTTCATGTCTATCCAGTCGGATGTGTCGAGAACTGCGGCATAGGTCGACCAGGTTTCAAGGGCAGCGTAGGTAGCGTTCAGATCTTGATTTGCGATGGCGTGCCGCACGGTTCGTGCAGTTGCAGTTTCAGTGGCCTGCAGCCTGGCCCGGACGTGGCTCCTTGCAGCAGCAAGCTTGGGCGCCATACGTCTCAGAAGGAGACCAATCAGACCAAGGGCGATCAAGACAAATCCAGACCTCAGCGCGATTTTACCATAGTCAGGTGGCGGAGGCGGGGCCGGGGCGAGGGTCAGGCTCACCCCGTCGACCGAGGCGGTTTGCACGGTTTGTGTTTCTGTGTCGTACCATTCGATTCTGATCTCCGGCAATTCAGCGGTGCCGTCTGATTGCACCAAATAGGTTACCGTTTCACTGCGGCTGCCCGACAGCACGCCGCGTTCTTCGGTGGATGTTACCCGTGGCTCCTTGGGATAGGCGCGCAAAGCCGGGGTTTCGATGGCCGCAACAAGCGGCGGGATCAGCACCGGTGTCGTGCCATCTATGCGGGCGGTGACCACCCGCGTTATGGCATCACCAACGCCGAGGTCGGTTTCGCCTTGGATGTCCTGCTCCAACGTGAAACCGGCGGCGATCACCGGCGGGTCCAGATCCTGTGCCGCTGCTGGCACCGTCGCGGTAAAGCTCTGCGCAGGCATTGCAATCTCGGTCGTGATCGGCGCGTTGGTATCGGGATCGGCGTAGGTCACGTTGAGGGTCTGTTCCGGGATCTCGAACGTCCCCGCCGCCAGCGGATACAGCCGATAGGTCCGGATCGTACCAGACAGCGAGGCACCATCGCGGCGTTCACTGGTGGGCGTCGTCGCGCGATCTGGCAGCCGCACCATCAGATCGGGCAATTCGATTGTTGGATAGATCGGCGGCTGCGGCATGAAGGTGGGCACCAGCACCTTGATCTGCAGCCGTATAGGCTGACCCACGATCACTTCAGCCTCAGACAATTCGGTCTCGACGATGGGGGCGATGTTGTCTGCTTCGGTCACTTTTGGCGAAGCAGCTGTGTTGTCAGGCTGGGTTTCTTCTACGGTCTCTGGGCTCTTCGGCTCATTGCGCGGCGTGGGATACAAGGCGTTCTGCGCCTGCAACGCGGAACACAGAAGGCTCAGGAAGACTGCGAGCTGTATTAATTTCATCGTTCAGACTCCTGATTTTCAATCAGAAAACGGCTTTGCAGAAACTTGGTCATGTCGGTGTCGATGCTTGAAATCCATTGATCCGCAGTTTGCGGCGCTGCGCCTTCTTCGGCTGCCTCGATCGTGGTGTCGGCCCCGCGTTGTGCTTCGTTGTCAAAGACCACGTCGTCGGCGCCGATACCGCTGTCTTCACCAGTGTCTGATTGCTCGCGTGTGGTTTCAACGTATTCGAGGATCTCTTTGCTTAGCGCCAGGTTGTGTTTGGCCTCGGGCCAATCCGGGCGCAGTTTCAGTGCGCGTTCAAATGCAGCAATCGCAGGGCGGTACTCACGGTTGCGGATGCGCGCCATCCCTTCGGCAAAGGCAGCCTCGGGCGTTTCGAGCGCGGCAAAGATCGTTGCGGCATCCGCATATTCCCCGGCCTTGAATTTGGCGTAGCCGGACAAATAGCGGTCCTGGAATAGCTCTCCGGCCGCTGAATACTCTTTGCGGTTCATCGCAATCTGGCCCTGCTGATCCGGGGTCAGGAACCAACCTCGCCAGCCTTCGGCACGGGCCTGGCCCGGCACGGTCATCAACGGCAGAAGCAGAAGGACCATCGCCCATCTCATTGTCCATCCACGCCGGAACCACAGCAGAACGAGCAGCGCGGCGGGAATGGCCAACAGCCGCCCACGATCATGCCATTGCAGGCGGTCGTCCTGTCCCAGAGCCGCGACATAGGCTGACCGGATTGCCCGGTCGAGTTGTGCCAGATCACCATCATCTGCGGTCATCTGCACAATGGTGGCATTGGGAATACGGTCCAGTTGCGTCAGGGATTTTCCGGTGGGTAACGCCGTCAAAAAGATAAGCTGTGTCCCGTTCGGATCCGCGGTTTCGAGCAGCTTGGCTTCGGCCGGGTCCATGTCATCAAGCACAAACAGGATCGCGCCTTCGGTCTCGGCGTCGGTCAGAATGTCCTGAGCCAAGGTCAACGCGCGTGATGCCGTGTCGCCATCGACCGGCATCGCTTGGGGGGTCAACCCCTCAAGCAAGGGGCGCAGGATGTTGGCATCCTCGGTCAAGGGCGCCACACGGTGGGCCGATCCGGCATAGGCAACCAGAGCAGTACGGGCACCTGCGCGAGAGGCAATCAAATCGCCGATCTTGAACCTTGCGCGCTCCAGGCGGCTGGGGGCCAGATCCGTCTCTTCCATGCTTGGGGTCACCTTGAGCGCCACGACCAGAGGTGCGGTGTCCGCGATCAGCGGGTTGGGCAGCTTGCTCCATGTCGGGCCAGCGCTGGCCAGCGCCAAGAGGACGCCAACACAGGCAAATCCATCAATCGGATGCAGCCGCCGGTGATCATGCGCGCCCACGCTCAGCGCCTCGGCCAGATGGGGGGCAAGGCCTGCGGTTTCGGTAATAGGCCCGTCCAATCGGCGACGCACCAGATACCACAGAAGCAGAACCAGCGGCACGGCGATCAGCCACCAAGGGCGCAGGAAATGAAACAGCGATAGCGTTTCAAACATGGCGCGTCCCCCGTCTGCGAGAGCCCAAGTGAAGCAGTGTCGTCGCGAGCAGCACGATCAACAAAGCCACCGACAGCGGGACATAAGCCAGGCTTGTCTTGGGGCGATAGCTGGTGGTTTCGACCACGCGTGGGTTCAACGCGTCGATGCGTTGATAGATCGAAGTCAGCGCCTCCTGATCATCGGCATAAAAGAACTCGCCTCCGGTGCGTTTGGCGATGTCCTCAAGGATACCCAGATCGACCCGCGCCTCGCCGGTGGCCTCGGGATCGCCCACGCCGATGGTATAGATCGTGACACCCTGATCTGCTGCGATTGTGGCGGCGTTGACCGGGGTCATGGTGCTCGACGTGTCGCTGCCATCGCTGAGCAGGATCATCAGCCTTTCCTCGATATCGCTGCCCTGAAAAGTGCGGATCGCAAGGCCGATGGCGTCCCCCAGGGCCGTATTTGGCCCGGCCATACCGACCTGTGTTTGATCGAGAAAGCCGTTCAAGCTTTGCAGATCGTCGGTGAAAGGCGCCTGCACAAAGGCACGGGTGCCGAACACGATCAGGGCCATGCGATCGCCATCGCGTTCGGCAATGAAGGGGCGCAGGACGTCCGTGACCGCCTCGAGCCGCTGTTTGCGTGTGCCGTCCTGGGCCACGAAATCGCGTTCATCCATCGAGCCCGAGATGTCGAGTGCCAGCACCGTGTCGCGGGCGGCGTTTTCGGTCACAATGGGCTCGCCCAGGCGTTCTGGCCCGGCCAGCGCCAGAACCAGCAAGGCCCAGGCCAAACAGGCGGCAATCATTTGCAAAGAACTGCGACGCAGGACCAGGGCGCCGCGCCGCGCCTCGACCCCGGCGGCCTGGGTAAGGTCGCGAAAGAACGGGACGCGGGTGGCGCGGACGCGGTGACGGTGGGGCGGTGCAAAGAACCAAACCAGCAGGGGCAGGGGCAAAAGAAGCAGCATCAGGGGGGCAGAGAGGGACAGGGTCATGATCTGCCTCCCTCGGCCTTGTGTCGCTTGATCCAGTCGCGGGCCAGGGTTGTGGCTTGCGCGTCGGGCGCCGAGCCAGTGTAGGGCGCGCTCAGCAGGGCTTGGCCGGTGGCAGAGGCAAAGCCGTTGCCGCCATAGCTTTGATCCAGAAACGCGGCCCAATCGGCTCCGGTCAATCCGGCCACCTGTGCGCGGGGAAATGAGACCAGTGCAGTTCGGCGCAGGATCTCGGCGATCGCGGCGCGGTCGTCGCCGACTTGGGACAGGGCGACCAAAGCCGCCCGCCGATGGGCCGTGGCCTGCCGATGCTGGTGCCAACGCCAAATCGCGAAAACCAGCAAGGTCAGAAAAACCGCAGCCAAGACCAGCCAGCCCACGGTTTGCGGAACCATCGAAACCGCTGGTGGAACCGGAACCGGCTCGAGTTGGTTCAGCAGGTCGGTTAATGATGTTGCTTGTTGCGTTTCGCTCATCGGCCCGCCCCCCGCAGACCAAAGAGCACCTGCATCTGTGCCAGGGCCGCTCGGTCGGTGCCAAGCTCGACCATCGGAATGCCATAGCGGCGCGACCAGTGGCGCAGCGTCTCAAGGCGATCCCGCAGGGCCGTCTGTACACGGGCGTGAACCTGCGGGTCGCTGGTGTCCAACTCGGCCTGCAATGTGCCGTCCGAGATCGACAGGCGCAAGCCTGGTGGCAGGGTCTGCGCGGACCGATCCGACACGTTGAACAGGATCAGGTCGTTGCTTTGCGCCAGTCGGCGCAACAGCGGTTCCGAGGTGTCATCAAGACCGGCGAAATCGGAAAACACCGTCACCACAAAGTTGGTCTTTGCAACTTGTGTGGCCTGTTTCAGGACGGTGTTCAGGCTGGGCTCGGCGCTGTCTTCCAGATCGGCACCAAGCATTTGATTGGCCGATGCGATGGAGTTCAACAACCGGTCCAGCGCGCGGGGACGGCGTTCCGGGCGATGTTCGGCGATGCGACCAGGGGCCAGCACCAATCCACCCAGCCGGTCGCCTTGGGTCAGAATGCGATGTGCCACGATGGCGGCGGCCTCGGCCGCGACCACCGATTTCATGTATTCGACCGAGCCAAAAAACATCGTCACGCGCTGATCGACAATGACCAGGGCTGGGCGATCGCGTTCTTCGGTGTAGACGCGCACATGGGGGCTGCCTGTGCGGGCTGTGACCTTCCAGTCGATGGTTCGAATGTCGTCGCCGGGCAGATAATCGCGCAGCTCTTCAAAATTCAGCCCACGACCGCGCAGGCGCGAGGCATGGCGCCCGTTCAGGATCGACCGTGCCGGTTGGCGCGGCAGCAGGGAAATGTCGCGCGACAAAGGCCCCAGCCTGCGCAGTTGATCTGTTGTGGTGTGAACCCTCAGGTCCTGTGTGTCATGTGCCTCCATGATCTGACCCTCAGGGCAGAGCGACGGTTTTCAGCATCTCGTCGGTGATATCATCCGGTGTCTTGCCGTCCCCCTGCGCCTCAAAGCTCAGGGTGATGCGGTGGCGGAAGACGTCATGAGCGATGGCGCGCACGTCCAGCGGGTCGACATAGTCACGTGCATTCAGCCAAGCGTGGGTGCGGCTGCATTTATCGAGCGCCAGTGAGGCGCGGGGGCTGGCGCCGACCTCGATCCAGCGGGCGAGATCGGGGCTGATCGTTTCGGGCGTGCGGGTGGCATAGACCAGATCGGCCATATAGCGCTCCATCGCGTCCGAGACGTGGATCTGGCCGATCTCGGCCCGTGCCTGAAATACGGCGTCCTGCGGGATGGCGGCGGGTTTGGGCTTGCCGCCCACATCGCTGCCTCCGGTGGCCGCAACCTCTTCGCCGCGCACAAGTCGGATCACTTCGACCTCATCTTCGACCGGCGGATAGGTGATGTTCACATGCATCAGGAACCGGTCCATCTGTGCCTCGGGCAGGGGATAGGTGCCTTCTTGCTCGATGGGGTTCTGCGTCGCCATCACGGTGAACAGCGGCTCCATCTTGTGGGTCTTGCCGGATACGGTGACCTGCCGTTCCTCCATCGCCTCAAGCAGGGCGGCCTGAACCTTGGCGGGCGCGCGGTTGATCTCGTCCGCCAGAACGATGTTGGCAAAGATCGGGCCGGGGTCAAAGCGGAAGGTGCCGCCCTGATCGGTCTGGGTGTACACTTCGGTCCCGGTCACGTCTGAGGGCAGCAGGTCGGGCGTGAACTGAATGCGGCTGAACTGGGCATCCAGGTTCTTGGCCATCGCCTTGATCGCGCGGGTCTTGGCGAGACCAGGCAACCCCTCGACCAGCAGGTTGCCATTGGCCAGAAGGCCGATCAGCAGTCGGTCGATGACGTCTTCTTGGCCAATGATCGACTGACCCATACGGGTCTTAAGGTCCAAAATCTGGTCTCGTGCGCTCATGACATGTCCGTTTCGGTAATTTGAAAATTTATTTGTCTTTGGATTTCAGCAGCAGCGACAGCAGCGGGCCGATCAAGGCGGGCAGGGCGGTGCCCAGGGGATCGCGCGCCATCCGGCTGACATTGCGGGTCAACTCGCGGGCCTCGTCAGCAACCTCGTTCAGGTCGGCCTCGATCTCGGCCAGAGCCATGTCGCGTACCTCGGTCGCGGGCTCGAGCTCCTTTTCGGCGCTCATGCGGCTGGCGATCGCAACAAGAACCAAGGCCATCAGCGCATTTCCAAGGGCAACGATCAGGGCAGCGTAATGCGACGCCATGACAGTGCCCAGCGCATAGAAGATGGCGACGTTCAGCATGATGATGGCGATACCTGCGACCAGACCGGCAAAAGCCACCAGCCCGGTCTGCGCACGCAGAACAGCCATCTGCCGTCGTGCGATCAGGCGTTCGGTTCGAAAGAGAATGGTCAGGTTGCGGCTGATCCGGTTCATGGCTCTCTTCTCCTTACGATTTGGACATCCGGCCAAGGGCAAACCCCAGTCCAAAGGCTGCAACAGCGGTCAAAAGCGGTTTCTTTTCGGGCAGATCGCTCAGCTCGGACGAGAACTGCGCCCATAAGGCGTCGATGTCATGGGTATCCACTCCATGTTCCTTGAGCAGGGCGGTAAAGGCCGATTGCTCATCGTTTTGCTCAGGCTCCGGATCTGGTTCCGGCTCTGGCGCTGGCTTTGCGTTCGAAGCCGCCAGTTGGGATTTGAGTGCGGCCAGTTCGGCCTCGAGCTGGGCTTTGGTGGCCATGGGTCTACTCCGGTCTCTTGGTGTCGGCCGTCAACAATTCTCCGTCCTTGGACATGAGAATGGCCACGGGCCTGAGGGCGGGGATGTGGCTGAAAACGATCAGGATGCAGACGGTCAGCGGCACGCTCAGGAAGGCACCGATCACGCCCCAGACCGCGCTCCAGAACGTCAATGCAATGATCACCATGAAGGTCGACATGTTGAGTGAGCGCCCCAGCAGGGCGGGGTCCAGAAAGTTGCCGATCATGAATTGAACCGTGCCGCAAAAGAGCACGATGATCAGAAACGGCGTGATGGTGTCGAACTGCACCAGCGACACCAGCGCCGGGAATACAACTGCCACGATCGAACCGATCGACGGGATGAAGTTCAGCGCAAAGGTCAGAACCGCCCAGGTTTCAGCGTATTCCAGCTCCAGCCAACGGAACACCGCATAGCTGATCAGCGAGGTCAGCACGCTGACGAATGTCTTGACGCCCACATAAGCCTGCAGACTGTGGGAAATCGCCGCCATCATCGCGGACAGCTCACGCCCCAGTTCCGCGTCATTGGCAGCAAGGCGCAGCTTGTCGCGAAAGATCACACGCTCGGCCATCATGAAGAAGACATAGAGTGCGATCAGCAAGAAGGTGTTGAGAAAGGACGTCGCCCCGCCAAAGGCGCTGCGCGCAATGATGGACATGTCGATGTTGATCAGGTGGTCGCGGATGAATTTGGTCACATCGTTGCCCACCAGGGTAACCACGCGGTTCACGGCCGTATCAAACTGGCTTTCATAAGTGGGCACGGCGCGGGCAAATTGCGTTGCCTGATTGCCCAGAACAAACATCACCGCAAACAGTCCCGTCAGCACCACGGCGATGCCAATCAGATTGGCCAGCCACGACGGCACAAACCTCCCCGCAACACGATCTGCGACCGCGATGATCAACACATAGACCAGCAAGGCCAACGTCAGCGGGATCAAGAACCCGGATCCCATGTACAGCCCCCAGACCACAAGTCCCATGATGATCGCGATATCGCGACAGGTGGATAGACGCGGGCGGATGGACCCGACGGGGGTGGGATCAGGGGCCGTCATGATCGTGGATCAGTCCTTGGCTTGCTTCATGCGGTCAAAGGCAGCCTTCATGCGCAGGCCCAGTTCCTTGGCTGCTTCGCCCACCTCTTCGGCGGATTTGTCCAGCTGGGTTTCCCGCACGAATTTGTCCCAATCCGAAACAAGATCGTCCCATTCATCTTCGGCATCTTTGCTGGCGAGGTGAAGCTTGACCTTCAACTCATCACGCTTCTGTTTAAGGTCAGCCACCCAGTCGTCAAAATCGGACATCACATGCTCCTGCATAGAATCATTGGAAAAAAGGTATTGGAATTCTGATATGATGTTGCATCGCATGCGAATAAAATGCAACTATTCCCGTGCGTTATCGTGTTTGCTTGAAGGTGCGGGAAGGACAGGGAATGATCCAATCAAAACCGGACCTTGCCGACAATTGGCGATGGTTGGCCCTGATCCTGATCACTTTGCTGATCACGGTAACATTTGTGCTTATGACTTTGGGGTTCCTGGTGCCGCTTGCTTTGGCGGCAATCACGGGCGCCATGGCGCAGCCAATGAACCGCAAGATCGTGGCGTTTCTGGGCGGGCGGCGCAACACGGGCAGCCTGATCACCCTACTGTCATTGATGTTTCTGGTGATTGCGCCCCTGTTTGCACTGATCATTTTGGCCATCAGCCAGGCCAGTGCTCTGGTCAACAACGTCAGTCACTTTGCCACCGATCTTTCGAACAACCCGACGACCTTCACTTTGCCCAGCTGGGTGCCATTTGAGATTGATCTCGAAGACATCCGGCAGAAGATCACCGAGCGGATGGGCACGATCCTGCAGGCGGTTGCTCGGTTCTTTGTCGCCTCAGTGGGGCAGGTCACGGTTGGCGCGGCGACGTTTTTTCTTAGCCTCTTTGTCTATTTCTATTCGCTTTTCTTCTTTCTGCAGTTCGAAACACCGATCATGGTGCAGGTTCTGCGCTACACCGGTCTGCGCCCCGAGACCCAAGCCAAGTTGCACGAACGTATCGTCTCGGTCAGCCGGGCAACGATCAAGGGGACGCTCTCGATTGCCTTCATCCAAGGGATGCTGGGGGGCATCAGCTTTTGGATCGCGGGGATCGAGGGGGCGGCCTTCTGGTCGGTGGTGATGATGGTGGCGGCTGTCTTGCCGGGTCTTGGCGCGCCGGTGGTGATCTTCATTGGTGCGGCTTATCTGGCGATCGAAGGGGCTTATGTGGCCGCCGCTGGCCTTGCTCTGTGGGCGGCGCTTGTGGTTTCGACCATCGACAATGTGCTGCGTCCGATCCTGGTCGGTCGGGACGCCAAGCTGCACGACGTGATGATCCTGATCTCGACCTTGGGTGGCCTGGGTTTGTTCGGCGCGTCGGGGCTGGTTTTGGGGCCAGTCCTGGCAGGGCTGTTCGTGACCATTTGGCAAACCTTGGCCGAGGCTGTCGGCAACACCGAGGCACTGGAGGGAGAAGATGATCAATCCTGACCTCGTGCGCCGCGCTTTGTTTAGGTGTATCCTGATCCTATGAGCTTGCTTGCCGACCCAGCCATTCCCGATCCGGTCCGCGCCTTTGGGCTGGCCTTCTACCGTTTTGCCGAAAAGGGCGGTTGGGTGATGAGCAGCCATGTCGCCATGTCGATGATGCTGGCTTTGTTTCCCTTTATCCTGTTTGTCGTGGCCCTTGCAGGGAGCCTGTCGCATGATCTGATCACCGAGGATCTGATCGAATTGATTTTTGGCACCTGGCCCGAGGCGGTCGCAGACCCGATCGAGACCGAGCTAAAGGCGGTTCTGGCAGGCGCCAGCACGCAGGTGATGACAGTGGGTGGCCTCCTGGCCATCTATTTTGCCTCGAATGGTGTGGATGCGGTGCGCGAGGCGATGACGCGGGCCTATCACGATGTGGACATGCGCCCGTTCTGGCAGGCGCGGCTCTTGTGTATTGCCCTGGTCGTGGCCGGTGGTGCGATCCTGATCATCACCGCAGCGGTCGAGGTCGTCTTTCCGATCTATGCCACCTTGGTGGCAGAGGCCATTCCCGGCGAGACGCCCACCTGGGTGTCGAAAGAGCGATTGAGCTGGATCTTTATCGTGGCCATCCCCGCGGGTGGCGTTCTGGCCTGCCACATGGTGCTGCCGGGTCGTCGGCACAACCTTGTCCAGATTTTGCCTGGCGTGTTGCTGACCCTTGCGCTTTGGGCCGCTGCGGGCTGGGGGTTTTCCTACTATCTGGGTAAATTCGCGGTCTACAGCGCCACCTATGCCGGGCTTGCCGGGGCCATGGCGGCGCTTATCTTTTTGTATCTCAACTCTGCAATCCTGATCCTTGGGGCCGAATACAACGGTGCCCTGATCGACCTGAGGGCCGGAGGCGGGGCAGAGGATCGATTATAGCCCGTGCACCCCTTTCGCATCAGCCAAGAAAGCCAAATTTCGATGAAGACATTTCTGTTCGTCCTCTTGCTTGCGTTTGCGCCCTTTGGCGCGCTGCACGCCCAAGATGCGCCGTCCTATGTGGGGTCTGAAGCGTGCCGCGATTGCCATGAAGACGCGGCGCAAGAGTGGGACCGCTCACATCATGCACAGGCCTGGATGACGCCCTCTGCACAATCGGTGAAGGGGGATTTTGACGGCACAAGGTTTGCGCACGACGGGATGGAGGTCGAGTTTTCGACCGACGGTGCCGACTATTTTGCAAAGGTCACGGAAAAGGATGGGGTCACAACCAACTACAAGGCCCATTCCGTGGCGGGCATCGAACCGTTGCAGCAGTACCTGTTCGAGACCGGAAATGGGCGGTTGCAGAGCTTTGATGTCTTTTGGGACACCGAGCGTCAAGCATGGGGGCATCTTTACCCCGATCAAGACCTGCCGCCCAATGACGGGTTGCATTGGACCCGGACTTACAAGAACTGGAACGCCCGCTGCGCCGAATGCCACGCCACCGGATACAAGCGCAACTATGGCCCGCAAACCCGCAGCTATCGCTCGACCCAGGCCGAGATCGGGGTCGGGTGTGAGGCCTGCCATGGGCCAGCTTCTGCTCATATCGAATGGACCACGGGCAAAACCCCTCCAGCCGGGTTGACCGAAACTGGCTTCGCCATGGATTGGGCCGACAAAGAGGTTGCGATCCAGCAATGCGCCAGCTGCCACTCGCGCCGCGAAGCGCTGGAGGATGGCAACCCGCTGCCCGGAACAGCCTATCACCAGACCTATGCGCTCAGCCTGTTGCGGCCGGGGCTCTACTACCCGGACGGTCAGATCCTGGACGAGGTCTATGTCTATGGCTCTTTCCTGCAATCCAAGATGTATGCCAAGGGCGTGACCTGCATGAACTGCCACGAGCCGCACAGTGGTGAGTTGCGCGCTGAAGGCACCGCTGTGTGCACGCAATGCCATTCGCTGGCAGGCAACCCGGATTTCCCAAGCCTGCCCATTGCCGACTATGACAGCCCGGATCATCACCATCACCCAGAAGGGAGCGAAGGCGCGCAGTGCCGCAACTGTCACATGCCTGAAAAGACCTACATGCAGGTGGACGCGCGCAGCGATCACAGCTTCCGCATTCCACGGCCTGATCTTTCGGCTGAAACCGGCGCGCCGGACACCTGTACCACCTGTCACGAAGACAAGGACCCGGCCTGGGCCGCATCACGCATCGCCGAATGGTTCCCAGATGCCAAGCACAGGCAGCCGCATTTTGGGTCGGCCTTTACTCGCGCACAGATCGACCCGGTGCGCGCATCGGGTGATCTGTTGGGCATCGCCTTGGACGAGGGGCAGGCGGGGATCGTGCGGGCCACCGCGCTCTATCTGTTACAGGGCGCGGCCTCGGCTGAGCTGGCAGGGCAGACCGCCAATCTGCTGGGTGCGCCCGATCCGCTGGTACGTGCAAGTGCCGCCAGCTTGCAACAAGCGGCCCCGCCCACAGAGCGTTTGGAGCGTTTGATGCCGGTTCTTGGCGATCCCGTGCGCTCGGTTCGGATTGCGGCGGCCAAGGCGGTTCTGAACGTGCCGCAATCATCGATGACCCGCAGCCAGCAGGCGGTTGTTGGGGCCGGGGTGCAGGATTGGCAACGCTCGCTCAGGACAAGGCTCGATTTTCCGGAAACGCATCTGGTTCTGGGCGGGCTGGCCCTGACCATGCGCAACGCGCAGGCCGCAGAGAGGGCCTTTCGCGAGGTGGTCGAGATGGATCCGCAGCGAGCCGAGGCTTGGCCGATGCTGGTACAATTGGCCCACATCAACGGTGGGCCAAGGGCGGCGCGACGGGTGTTGATCGAAGGGCTGAACAGTGTCCCAGGGGATCCTGCTTTGTTGCAACTACAAGAGGACCTGTCGCGCTAAGGGGCCCGAGATGGCCGCTATGTTGCCTAAAATCGCTCTTATTCTTTCTTTAGCTTTGGTGGCCATGATGGCGAAAGCTGCCCAGCTGCCAAAGAGGATGAGATGTTTGAATTTGCCCGCGCGCCAAACGGCCTGCCGGTGGTTCCGGTAGAGCCACCGCCGCCTGACTTGCAGGATCAAAGTCGCCATGCGCGGCTGTTTGAACTCCTGCGCCAGCAATCCCTGTCCAAACGCGCCGCACAGCGCGTCGACCGCAGGGCCTTTCCCCGCGTCTCAAAGGGCGACAGATTGATGTTGCAGCACTTGGCGAGTGCCTCGTTCAAGGCGCAGAAAACGCGCTAGGGGTCAGCCCCGAAAACCGGTGGCGACCACGAATTTCTCCGAACTGTCCGAGCGCGACGATGGCGGTTTGACATTGGCCACTTTGGTGAACTTCTGCTTGAGCAGTTTCTGCAGATCACCCTCGGCCCCGCCGGCCAGAACCTTGGCCACGAAAGTTCCGCCTTCTTCCAGAACGTCAAAGGCGAAATAGGCGGCGGTTTCGCACAGCGAAATGATCCGCAGGTGGTCGGTCTGCTTGTGGCCGCTAGAGGCTGCCGCCATGTCCGACATCACCACATCCGCCTTGCCGCCCAGCCACTCCTTGACCTTGTCGTCAGCGCCGTCATCCATGAAATCGAGCTGATGCACCTCGGCCCCCGCAACCGGCTCAACCTCTTGCAGGTCGATGCCCAATACGGTGCCGATCCGCTTGCCCGATCGTTCGCCCAGCGCATTCACCCGTTTGACGGCGACTTGCAGCCAGCCACCAGGCGCACAGCCCAGATCAACCACCCGCGCACCTGGCACGAGAAAGCGGAATTTCTCGTCCAGCTCCAGGATCTTGAACGCCGCGCGACCCCGATACCCTTCGGCCTGGGCGCGTTTGACATACGGGTCGTTCAACTGCCGCTGAAGCCAGCGGGTCGAGCTGAGCTTGCGCCCGCGCGCGGACTTCACCTTGACCTTCAGGTCGCGCTGTCCACGCCCCGAGGTGTTCTTGCCATCAGGTGTCTTTGCCATGCGGGCCGCCTCCGTTCAGAGCGTTGCGTGTACCCTGTTCGCTGCGCGGCTTCAAGATGGGCGGGGTCAAACGCCGAGCGGGCGCATCAGGGCTTCTTTTCGAACACGATTGTAACCTCACCCACGGTGATGCCAAACCGTTTCATATAGGCAATGTTGAGGACCCGATCCTCGGACAAGAGCCACATCCAGTCGTCAAAACCCACGCGTACAGTGTCGCCGTCAACCGGCAGGTCTATGGTATAGGCCCAGTTGAACGTGTCGCCGGATTCAGTGCCCTTGGCTGTACCAATCACACCCGGCGCCGTGCCAGACCAAGTCTCCTCGCCGGTCTTGGTGAGCGTCCATATGCGCTGTTCGGTTGTTTTGTCGGAATAGGTGAAATCCTCGACCAGTGTCAGCGTTTCACCATCCCACGTCCCCTCGATATCGACGACAAATCGGCGCGAAACACGGCCCAGGATGTCCTTGAATTGACCATAGGCGACGGTTTCGCCCGCAAAGAACTCTTCGAGGTTGAATTCTAGATCCGAAAGCTTGTCCTGATCCAGGCTGGGACGCCCGGAACAGGCCGCGAGAAAGAGAAAGGCAAGCAAGAGTGCAGCGCGCATAAGAAACCTCGTGATGTTTCTTACGATACGCAGCAGCGCACGAGTTGGATGAGGGAGCCCTTGAGATCCGGTCAGAAGGGCCCGTCTTCGAGAACCCCATCACCGCTCATCTGCGCATAAAGCAACCCTTCGCGCAGGCCCCGGTCCGCAACCGAAAGCCGGTCGGTGGGCCAGCAGCGCAACAATGCCTGCAAAATGGCCGAGCCTGACATGATCAACGCCTGTCGGTCCTCGCCGATGCGCGGGTCGCGACGGCGTCCCACGGGCCCCAGCTCCAGATAGCCGCGGATCACCTTGTCGATCTGATCCGAAGTCATGCGCAGCCCGTCGACCTTGGTCCGGTCGTAACGCTTGAGCCCCAAATGCGAAGCGGCAACCGTCGTCACCGTGCCGCTGGTGCCAACAATCTGGAACCCTTCTCGCGCTTGCTCGTCCTTGTAAGGGGCAAAGTCGGCCAAGTTTTCCTCAAAGAACCAGCTCATCAATGCAAAGCGGGCGGCGTCATCTTCGACATCGTTGAACTGATCACGCAAAGTGGCGACACCTAGGGGCACGCTGATCCAGTCCACCACCTTGGCCGCGTGAAACGGGCTGTCGGCGGAGTGAAAGCCCGTATGAAGGCGCGTGATCGAGGCCGGGCGGTCGCGGCGCGGAACGGATGACAGGTCGATCCACACCAACTCGGTCGAGCCACCACCGATGTCTACGACCAAGAGCTGCTCGGTCTTGGTCGAGACCAGCGGCGCGCAAGAGATGACGGCCAGACGGGCTTCTTCCTCGGGCTGGATGATTTCCAGCGTCAGGCCGGTCTCGCGCTTGACCTGACGGATGAAATCGCGCGCGTTCTTGGCACGGCGACAGGCCTCGGTAGCGACCAGGCGCATGCGCTTGACCTTGTTGCGTTTCAGCTTTTGCTGACAGATGCGCAGCGCCTGAACGGTACGCGCCATCGACGAACGCGACAAACGCCCCGTTCGTTCCAATCCGGCGCCCAATTGCACCGACTTTGAAAAGCTGTCGACGACATGAAAGCCGCTGCCCTTGGGTTGGGCAATCAGCATGCGACAGCTATTTGTACCCAGATCCAGCGCCGCATATAGCGCATCCGGATCCGGCCTAATAGGCGCGGGGGTGTCTACCGCTTTCGGGAACGCGCCCGCACCTTTGGGACGCTTGGGCGCCATGACTTCACGCCCTCCGATTTCGAGTTGATTTGACCCTAGGCGGCGCGCCGCCGACGCGCAAGAGAATTCACCAGACAGTTGATCGTAACTGTCACATCCGCTTCACATAGCCATGCGAGCAGGGCGTCAGGAATTCCACATCAGGGATTCGTGGAACTAGCCCAGCAAGCCAATTCGGAGCACGCTATGAAAAAAGACCATGATCTGTCGTTTGACGACTTTGACGAAGCCGTAAACCCCCGTCCCGAAGGCTGTGATTTCGACGACGTGGTCGAAGAGGCGCTGAGCCGTCGCGGGTTCCTGGGTGGTGTTCTGGCAATGGGTGGCTTTGCCGCTTTGGGTGGCGCTGTTCTGCCCACCGGTGCCAAGGCCAACGGGAACCGTTTCGCGTTTGATGCGGTTGCGGCATCGACCGAAGATAGCATTGTCGTGCCAAAGGGTTACAAGGCCGAGGTTGTGATGCGTTGGGCCGATCCGATGTGGTCCGACAGCATTGCCTTTGATCAAGAGACACGCGGCACCGCTGAAACCCAGGCCCGTACCTTTGGTGACAACACCGACGGCATGGAGATCTTCATGCACGAGGGTCGCACCCTGATGGCGGTCAACAACGAATACACCAACCGCAAGATCATCTGGGGCAACCGCGAAGAAGGCAAATTTGCCAACGCCGACGACGTGGAAAAAGGCATGCTGGCTCACGGCGTGTCAGTGGTCGAGATTGCCCATGACGGCACCGGCTGGGGCATCGTGATCGACAGCCCGTACAACCGCCGCATCACGCCCAAGACCGAGATGGCACTGACCGGTCCGGCCGCGGGTCACGACCTGGTGAAAACCGCCGCAGATCCGTCGGGCACCACAACCTTTGGCACCTGGAACAACTGTGGCTCGGGCACCACGCCTTGGGGCACTTATCTGGCCTGTGAAGAGAACTTTAACGGTTACTTCTCGGCCGCAGATGAAAATCACGAGGTGTCGGCCGAACTCAAGCGTTATGGCGTATCCGCTAGCGATTGGGGCTATGGCTGGGCCACCATCGACGAGCGCTTTGACGTTTCGAAAAACCCCAACGAGCCGAACCGCGCAGGCTACGTCGTTGAAATCGATCCGCGCGATCCCAACTCGACGCCGAAGAAACGCACTGCACTTGGCCGCTTCAAGCATGAGAACGCCGAATGTGTGATCAACAACGACGGCCGCCTGGTGATCTATATGGGCGACGATGAGCGTGGCGAGTTCCTGTACCGCTATGTCTCGAACGGTGTTTATGCCGCTGGAGTCGATACCGATGAACTGATGGAGAACGGCACGCTTTTTGCAGCCAAGTTTGACGCATCCGGCAAGGGCACCTGGCTGGCTCTGACCCCGGAAAACACAGGCATGACCCAGGCCGAAATCTGCATCCACACTCGGATCGCGGCTTCGAAAATGGGCGCGACCACAATGGACCGTCCCGAATGGGTCACCGCAAACCCGAACTCGGACGAGGTCTATTGCGCGCTGACCAACAACAAGAACCGTGGTGCTCAGAACGACGAAGGTGTGTTCAAGACCAACGCAGGTGGCGACGCTCTGCCGGTCGAAGGTCCGAACCCCCGGGCCAAGAACAAATACGGCCAGATCGTGCGTTGGCGCCCTGCCGCTGGTGATCACACAGCGGACGGGTTCGACTGGGACCTGTATGTTCTGGCCGGTAACCCGACCGTGCACCAGGATGATCGTGCCGGATCCGATAACATCAACGATGGCAACATGTTCAACTCGCCCGACGGGCTGGCGTTCGACAGCAACGGTCTGCTGTGGATCCAGACAGACGGCAAATACAGCAACGCGGATGACTTTGCCGGTCAGGGCAACAACCAGATGTTGGCAGGCGATCCGGTAACCGGTGAAATCCGCCGTTTCCTGGTTGGCCCGAAAGAGGCCGAAGTGACCGGCCTGTGCTGGTCCGGTGATCGCCGCACCATGTTTGTGGGCATCCAGCATCCGGGCGAACGCGGCGACAGCCATTGGCCCGATGGCGGCACGTCGGTGCCGCGTTCCGCAATCATCGCGGTGACCCGCGAAGATGGCGGCCTGGTAGGCTAAGATGCCCTCGGACGGCGACTTTGACCCCCGTGGCCCAGTGCTGCGGGGGTCTTTTGTTGCTTACATGTGCCGGGCTCATGATTGTCCTGAAATATTCGGGCAAGCTTTGGCGCAATTTATCCTCTATGCCTCTGCTCGGGCACCGAAAGGTCGCTTCAAAGTCTGCCAGTGTCGAAATCAGGCCGACCGAAACCCATATTGCCGTTTAGAACCTGTTCATCAGGTCAGGAGGAATCACATCAATGCCCGACGTCACCATCGTCTACTGGCGCGACATCCCAGCCCAAGTCATCGTCGGCAAAGGCCGCCGTGGGGCAAAGCGTCAACTTGAGGAACGGTTCGAACAAGCCATCGACCGTGCCGCGATGAAGGTGAACGCCAAGGACGCTGATGCCTATCTGGCCGAATGGCGCAAGGCTGCCCCCTATGCTGTCGACGGCGACCCCGCCGAAGTGGCCGAGGCAGAAGCCCTGCGTCTGGAAGCGGAATACGATCAGGAGCGCATCAAGGCCCTGATCGCCAAAGACGGATGGGCATGAGCCCCACATCAGTATGGGAGGCCGTGATGGCTTTGCTGAATTTCAAAAAACGCGACACGGTCGAAAACGGGCCGGTGAACCCCACCGTCGAGGCGTTCCTCAAGGGTTACTCGATCGAGGTGATGCCGCGCACCGCCGCCAAGGTCGAAGACTTCCGCGCGCTGCTGCCCGCAGATACCCGCGTCTACATCGCCCACATCGAAGGCACGCCCATCGAGGACATGGTGGCAACCGCCAAGCGCCTGAAGGACGAAGGCTTTGACGCGATGCCGCATTTCCCGGCGCGTATCATCAAGGACAAGGCGACGCTGGCTGATTGGATCTCGCGCTATCAGGGCGAGGCCGATGTCAAGCAGGGCCTGATCCTGGCCGGTGGCGTGGCCGAGCCGCATGGCGATTTCAGCGACTCGATGCAGCTGCTGGAAACCGGTCTGTTCGATCAGGCGGGCTTTACCAACCTGCACGTCGCGGGCCACCCCGAGCCGAACCTGGACATCGACCCCAAGGGCGGCCGTGCCAACACCTATGCGGCGCTGGACTGGAAACTGGAGTTTTCCAAGCGCACCGACGCGCAGATGGCCCTGGCCACTCAGTTCTGCTTCGAAGCACAGCCCGTCATCGACTGGGTCAACGAGCTGTCCGAGCGCGGCATGAACCTGCCGGTGCATATCGGTATCGCCGGTCCTGCAAAGCTGCAGACGATGATCAAGTTCGCCATCGCCTGTGGTGTTGGCCCGTCGCTCAAGGTTCTGCAGAAGCGTGCCAAGGACGTAACCAAACTGCTGCTGCCGCATGAGCCGAACGAGATCATCACCGATCTTGCCGCGCACAAGGCTGCTAACCCGGACTTCCAGATCGAGAAGGTCCACTTCTTCCCGCTCGGCGGCATCAAGACCAATGCCACCTGGGCCATCAACAATGGCGGCGAGAGCACTCGCCCCGTAAACCCCGCATAAGAGGCCGACATGACGCAGACCATCGTAGAGAGCAAAACCAAAACGGCAGTGATCGGCTTTGATCAGCCGTTCTGCGTGATTGGCGAACGTATCAATCCCACGGGCCGCAAAAAACTGGCTGCCGAACTGGAAGCGGGTGATTTTTCGACTGTTGAAAAAGACGCCGTTGCTCAGGTTCTGGCGGGCGCAACCGTTCTCGATATCAACGCGGGCGTGGTTTACAACTCGAACCCCAACCCGAACGAGACCGAGCCGCCGCTGATGAAAAAGATCGTCGAGCTGGTTCAGGGCCTGGTCGACGTTCCGCTCTGCATTGACAGCTCGGTTCCCGGCGCGCTTGAGGCGGGTCTGGAAGTGGCCGAAGGCCGCCCGCTGCTGAACTCGGTCACCGGTGAAGAAGAGCGCTTGGAAGAGATCCTGCCGCTGGTCAAAAAGTACAACGTTCCGGTTGTTGCAATCTCGAACGATGACACTGGCATTTCCGAAGACCCCGACGTGCGTTTCGCCGTTGCCAAGAAGATCGTGGAACGCGCTGCCGATTTCGGCATTCCGGCTCATGACATCGTGGTGGACCCGCTGGTGATGCCCGTGGGCGCGATGGCAACTGCCGGCCTGCAGGTCTTTGCTCTGGTCCGTCGCCTGCGCGAGGAACTGGGTGTGAACACCACTTGCGGTGCGTCCAACATTTCGTTCGGCCTGCCCAACCGTCACGGCATCAACAACGCCTTCCTGCCGATGGCAATGGGTGCTGGCATGACGTCTGCGATCATGAACCCGGTGGCTCTGCCCATCGGTCCCAAGAAGATCGCGGAAAAGCGCGCCGAGGTTGAAGCGTCGGGCATCATCCTGCCTGCAGACATGGACGACGAGGCGTTCTGCCAGATGTTCGGTCTGGGTTCGACCAAGCCGAAAGCCGGCAAGGAGATGGAGGCCATCCGCGCCGCCAACTTCCTGACCAACAACGACCCGCACGGTGGTGACTGGATCAAGTTCAACAAGCCGCCCGCCGCAGCAGGCGAGGAAGGTCGTGGCCGAGGTGGCCGTGCCGGTGGCCGTCGCCGCCGCGCGTAAGCGACTGTTTTCATGTAAAGAAAGGCCGGGCCATCGTTGCTCGGCCTTTTTTGATTCACAGATTGTTTCGGGGGTACCGCAATTTCCGTCTATACTCACCTGACAAACGGGGGGACTGGACGATGTATGACATTGCACTGACACGATCCGAATTTCCGATCCAAGACGACGAGGTGATCCTTGAGACCACCGTCGGCGGCCTTTTGCGAGAGGTTGCGCAAGGCTCGCCGGATCAATTGGCCCTTGTCGAAGTGGACGAGACGGGCGCCAACGGACGTCGATGGACCTATGGCGCGCTTTACCGGGATTCCGAGCGGATCGCCTTGGCCCTGTCGACACGGTATCATCCGGGCGAGCGGATTTGTGTCTGGGCCCCAAACATCCCCGAATGGGTTTTGCTGGAATACGCCTGTGCGCTTGCCGGTTTGACGCTGGTGACCGCCAATCCTGCCTATCAGGCCCAGGAACTTGCCTATGTTCTTGAACAATCGCGGTCGGTTGCCTTGTTTCGGACCGCATCGTTTCGGGGCAATCCGATGGCGGATATCGCTGCCCAGGCGATTCAGGGTTTGCCGAATTTGCGTGACGTGGTCGACCTTGAAGACTGGGATGCGCTATTGGCGCAAGGCCAGATTTCGCCACAATTACCGACAGTTGCCGCAGATGACGCGGCGCAGATCCAATATACCTCAGGCACCACGGGCTTTCCCAAGGGGGCAGTTCTGGGCCATCGCGGGATCACCAACAACGCGCGGTTCTATGCCAAACGCACCGGTGCCACACCAGGTGCGCCGTGGGCCACGATGATGCCGCTCTTTCATACCGCAGGCTGCGGAATGGCCGTGTTGGGGGCGTTGCAGTCGAAATCGCCCTTGTTCCTGATCAAGATGTTCGCCCCGGAACCGGTGCTCGAAGTGTTCGAACGCGAAAAGATCGCCGCCAGCGGTGGGGTGCCCACGATGGTGGTTGCCATGCTTGAGGTGATGAAGCACCGATCCTTTGATCTGAGCGCGCTTGAGACCTTTATGTCCGGCGGGTCGATGGTGGCCCCTGATCTGGTTGAAAAGATCACGTCCTCGCTGGGGTGCGTTTTTCAAACCGTTTACGGACAGACCGAGTGCTCCCCCTTGGTGACACAGCACCACGGATCCGAACCGCTGGAGGTGATCGCAACAACCGTGGGGCAGCCCATGCCACAGACCGAGGTGTCGATCCGGTCGACGGAGGACAATGGGATTGTAGCCATCGGTGAGGTGGGCGAGATCTGCGTGCGCGGGTACTGCACCATGTTGAAATACAACGACAATCCCGAAGCAACAGCTGCGACGATCGACACGGATGGATGGCTGCACACCGGGGATTTGGGCACGATGGACGCCTGCGGTTATGTGGCCGTCACAGGCCGGGTCAAAGAGATGATCATTCGCGGCGGCGAGAACCTGTTTCCGGCCGAGATCGAGAACGTTCTACTCACACATGCCTCGGTCGCAGAGGTGGCCGTTGTGGGCCTGCCGGATGATACTTGGGGAGAGGTCGTGGCCGCCTTTATCCGACCCGCCGAAGGGTTTGATGTGGACCCCGATGCGCTCAAAGCGCATTGCCGAGAGGCTTTGGCCGCGATCAAGACGCCTGTGGTTTGGTGTAAGGTGAATTCATTTCCCTTGACGGGTTCGGGAAAGATTCAAAAGTTTTCGTTGCGAGACAGTTATTTGAATGGCGAACTTCATCGAGTGTGACGCCTGAAAGATTTCGCAAAGTCAAATCTTTCTGTACTGTTCCCAAAGCCTGCGGTGATGCCGTTGACCCTGCCTGCCATCAAGGCGTTTTCTCTGTCCAGATTAACGGAGGCAGAACATGCGCAAGACGGCTCGGGTGGTGGTAATCGGTGGTGGGATCGCCGGGTGCTCAACGATCTATCATCTCACCCAGGAAGGGTGGACAGATGTCATGTTGCTCGAACGTGACGAGCTGACATCGGGCACCACTTGGCATTCCGCCGCGCAGGTGACCAACTTCGGCATGAACCAGACAATGGTTGGCCTGAAAACGCATTCCATCAACCTTTACAAAGAGTTGGCGGATGATCCTGAGTATCCAATCAACTACCACCACGGCGATGGCGGTATCCGCTTGGCCAACACGCATGCGCAGATGGATGGCTATCGCCACTTCGCCTCAATGGCGCGGGGGATGGATGTTCATTTCGAAGTGATCGACGCCGAAGAATGCGCGCGCCGTCACCCTCTGTTGGCCACCGACAACCTGGTGGGAGGTCTATGGGACCCGTTGGATGGTGATATCGACCCCGCTCAGCTGTGCCAGGCGCTGGCCCGCCGCGCCCGCAAAGCCGGGGCCGAGGTGCATCGAAATACGCCGGTCACCGCGCTTAAACAGCTCAAGGATGACAGCTGGATCGTGTCTACGCCCAAGGGTGACGTGCATGCGGAAATTGTCGTAAATGCTTGCGGTTACAGGGTAAATGAGGTGGGCGCCATGATGGGCGTGCATCATCCTGTCGCCTCGATGGAACATCAGTATTTCCTGACCGAAGAGATCCCGGCGATCAAGGAGGCAGGCCACCGCATGCCGCTGATCCGTTGCCCGATCAGCGACTATTACTCGCGGCAGGAAAAGAACGGTCTGCTGGTGGGGTTCTATGAGCAAGATTGCAAAACCTGGGGCATGGACGGGATCGACCCGAATTTCGTCAACGCGTTGTGTCCAGATGATCTGGACCGGGTGACAGATGTTCTTGAGGGGGCTATCGCACGGATGCCTGCACTGGCTGAGGTCGGCATTCACACGGTCGTAAATGGCCCGATCACATATACCATCGACGGCGCGCCCCTCGTGGGTCCGATCCCTGGTAAGAGAAATGCGTTTTGTATCATTGGTTTGCGCGCCGGTCTTGGCGAAGGCGGTGGTCACGGTTGGTTGCTCGCGCAACAGATCGTGCATGGCGAGGCGTGTTACGACACCTGGTGCCTCGACCCGCGCCGGTTCACCGGACATGGCAATGTGGAACTGACCGCGCTCAAGGCGATCGAGGACTATCAGAACGAATTCCGGTTCCATTTCCCCCATGAACACCGTCCCGCCGGGCGGCCTATTAAGACAACCCCGCTGACACCGGTCTTGGCGGCTGAAGGGGCAGAATTCGGTGTCGTCAACGGCTGGGAACGGATGGATTATATCAAGCCCGATCCCGAGTTTACCGAGACACACACATTCCGGTTCAACGAGACCTTTGACGTTGTTGCCAAGGAAGTTGCTGCCGTACAAACCGGCGTGGGCCTGACCGAGGTCAATGGCTTCAACCGATTTGAACTGACGGGCGCAGATGTTCACAGCTTCCTGGATCGTATGATCTGTGGTCGCGTGCCGAAGAAAGAGGGCCGGGTAGGGCTGGCCTATCTGCTCAACCACCATGGCATGGTCAAATCCGAAGCTACAATCGCCAATCTGCCCGATGGGCGCGTCTGGTACGGCTCGGCCGCGGCGTCGGAATGGCATGACATGGATTGGCTGCAGGCGCATCTGCGTGAGGATGAGGATGTCCAGATCCGCTCGCTGACCAATGAACACACGATCCTGGTTTTGGCAGGCCCCAAGGCGCGCGACGTGCTGTCGGCGGTTTCGCGCGGGGATTGGTCGTCTGCCGCCTTCCCATGGCTGTCCGTGCGCCAGGCGTTCATTGGCATCGCACCAGCGGTGGTCATGGCGGTCAGCTTTTCTGGCGAATTGGCCTATGAAATTCACGTGCCGAACAATCAGCTGTATGGGGCCTATCTGGCGCTGCGTCATGCGGGTAAGGCACATGGTCTTACGCTGTTTGGCAGTCGAGCGGTTGAGTCCATGCGTTTGGAGAAGGGCTATTTGCACTGGAAAGCCGAGCTTCAGACCGAATTCGACCCCTTTGAGACTGGGTTGGAGCGCTTCGTCAAGCTGGACAAAGGCGATTTCATCGGGCGGGAGGCCTTGGTCGCGCGCCAGGCCAATGGTCCGAACCGGCAACGCGTTACATTGCTGTTGGACAGCCAAACAGCACCCGCCCATGCCGGGGCATCGGTGATGGTGGGCGATCAGGTGGTCGGCACCGTGACCTCGGGCGATTGGGGGCACCGCGTGGGGCAGAACATCGCCATGGCATTTGTCACGCCTGTGTTCGCCAAGGGACACGATGATCTGATCGTGGACGTGATCGGACAGCGGGTTCCGGCTAGCGTGGCGGACCCATGCCTTTATGATCCCGAAAACGCCCGGGTCAAAGCCTGACTCAACCCTCAGGTAAACCTTTGGGGTTGAGCTTGGGATTCAGGTCGTCGGGCCACCGGCGGCCGTATTCGCTGGGCAGAACAAAGACGTCACAGGGCAAAACCGGCGCCAGGTCGTGTTCCAGTTGCAGGGTCAGCTTATCGACCTCGGCCGCCGTGACTGGACGGCCGGGGTTGTAATACACGGTGACGACAAAAGTTCGGCCCAGCTTCATCACCGACAGATCGGTCAGCACACCTTCGGCTTCGGCCAGGGCCGGGCGCACGGTGCGGCGCACCTTGGCGATGTGTTCCGGGTCGGCGGTGACGCCGGCCAGTTCCCCCAGTCCCTTCATGAAATCCGCGAAATACCGGGTGACGACGGTGGAACACAGGATCAGAACGATGATGGAATCGCCGATGGGCGTGATGAAAGACAGCGCCGTGTCCTGCAGCAGAACGATACCCACCATACCGATCCCCGCGGCGCCTGTTATGACCCCGTCAAAAGCAGCGGCCGTGGCCTCGAGCCGGAGAATATCGCTTTTCTTGCCCGTCCGGGACCAGGCCCATTTGTGCATGCCCCAAAGCAGAAAACAGGTCACGCCGATCACGGCGAAATAAATGATCAGCGGCCCAAAGACGAGCGGTTTGGGGGCGCCGCCGGATGCGTAGCTGACGATATTCATGATCGCGCCGGTGATGGCGAAAAGCACAAGCCCCAGCAATGACAGCGAGCGGAAGGTGGTAAAGATCGCCTCATCGGCGGCATAGCCCGCAGGACGAATGCGGTCCGGGCCTGCGTCGGCCGTCTGGCTGACCCGACGGCCCAGGATCGCGGCGGTAAACCCGATGAGCGAGAACAGACCATCGACCAGGATCGCATCTGAATTTGACAGGATCGCGGCTGCAACCCCCGCGATGCCCATGAACAGGTTGCCCCACATGCCCACGATCAAAGAACGCCCTTCGAGGCGTTTCATGTGCTCCGCTTGGGTTTCAGATTTTTTTTTCACGGCAATACCTTGTGAATGTTGCAGTGTGTCGGTGAGCCTTTTGGCAATCACAGTGATCTGATCGCGGTTCTCAGCGTCGGCCCAGACACGTTTGTCAGCCAGAGAAACAATATTCTGCGCTTTGTACAACACTTATGATCTCTTGGATGCTGTTCATCGGTAAGGGCAAAATTCTTGACCTCTTGCCGCTTGGGGGTAACGTGACACGCCTCATGACCCTGACCTCGGACAAGCCCATACACCTGTTGATTCTGGTCACGCCGAATTTCAACATGGCGGCCACAGCAGGATTCATCGACCCGTTTCGGGCGGCGAATTATCTGGATGGTGCAACGCGTTTCCGGTGGGATGTCTGCTCGCAAGACGGCGGGACCTGTCTGGCCAGCAACGGCATGAGCATCGACACCGTGAAGTTGTCCGACCTGCAGGATCGGGCGTTCGACATCGTGATCGTCTCGGCCAGTTGGACGCCCGAGCGGCACAATTCCACGCCGGTCCACAGCGCGCTTTGGCGGTGGGCCAGAAAAGGGGCGACGGTTGGGGCCATTGACACCGGCGCCTTCATCCTGGCCGAGGCTGGTCTGCTCAAGGATCGTCGCGCCACCGTGCATTACGAACACATCGACGCGATGATCGAATTGTTTCCCGATGTGGAAACCAGCGAAGAGCTGTTCGTATTTGATGGCAACCGGATCACATGTTGCGGCGGCGGTGCTGTCGCGGATTTTGCCTTGCATATCATACAAGGCACTCATGGGGCTGAACTGGCCAATGGTGCCGCGCGCTATGTGTTTCACCAAAGCTTGCGTCCGGTCGGCGCGATGCAAAGCCCGGGGCAGGCCGAACCCATCGGCTTGCGCGCGCCAGATGTGGTCAGACGCTCGATTTCGATCATGGAACAAAACCTTGAGCAGCCGCTGTCCATTCCCGAAATCTGCCAGGCGGTCGACATATCACAGCGGCAGTTGAACCGGTTGTTCACCACCTATGTTCAGAAGTCGCCCAAGGTCTACTACCGTGACATCCGCCTTGATCGCGCGCGTGGGTTGGTAACCCAAACCGAAATCCCCTTGGCCGAGGTGGCATTGGCGTCCGGTTTCGCCAGCCAGGTCCATTTCAGTCGCGCCTATCGCGCACGCTTCGGCCTTGCCCCGCGCGAGGATCGGGTCGAGGGGCGCGTACCGTTCGAGTTTCGCGCCTGGCCGATGCATCGAAAGCGGGTTTGAACGTCTGAGTGGCGATAAATGTGCAGGAAGAGGCCAATTTAGTTTAGACAAGGCCCCTCTCAGATCCGATGCTGTCGAAACAGGCTGAAACTCTCGGCCCGATCCAATTCAGCAAGGGGTGCGCCATGACGGAATTGCCCGACGCCAAACAGTTTGTCGAAATCGCCAAGGGATGGGACGAAAACCCATCCAAATCGCTGTCGCTGCGGGCCGAGGCCTATACCGAAAGCGGCTGGCACAACGTTGATCTGCAACAGATCATTGCCAAGACCTGGCAATGGGTGTGCCATGTCGAAAAGCTGCGCGAACCCGGCAGCTACACCACCATCGAAATCGCCGGTCAGCCCATTGCCGTGGTCCGTGACCGCGAAGGCGTCCTGCGCGCGTTCTACAACGTGTGCAAACACCGCGCCCACGAGCTTTTGTCGGGCGAGGGCAACACCACCCGCATCATGTGCCCCTATCACGCCTGGGTCTACAAACTGGATGGCCAATTGGTGCGCGCGCCGCACACCGAAAACCTGGAGGGCTTTGAGCCGAAAGAGATCTGCCTGGATGAGGTTCAGGTCGAAGAGTTCTGTGGCTTTGTCTACGTGAACCTTGATCCCGACGCCGCTCCGCTGGCCGAGTTGTCAGGCGATCTGGAAACCGAAATTCGCCATTGGGCCCCAGACATCGAAGAGCTGACCTTTGCCCATCGACTGACCTATGACATCAAGTCGAACTGGAAGAATGTGGTGGACAATTTTCTGGAATGTTATCATTGTCCTACGGCGCACAAGGATTTCTGCGATCTGGTTGATATGGACACCTACAAGGTGACCACCCATGGCATCTACTCCAGCCATATGGCGGACGCGGGCAACACACCCAACAGCGCCTACGACGTGTCCAATGCGACGGTGAAAACCCACGCCGTGTGGTGGCTGTGGCCCAACACCTGCATCATGCGTTATCCGGGCCGGTCGTCGATGATCATCCTCAACATCATCCCCGCAGGTCCCGACCGGACGTTCGAAACCTATGACTTCTTCCTTGAGGAGAAGACCCCCAACGAGGCGGAACTGGAATCGATCCGCTATCTGGACGAGGTATTGCAGGTCGAGGACATCAACATCGTTGAAAGCGTTCAAAAGGGGATGAGCACGCCGGCCTTCACCAGTGGTCGAATCGTGAACGATCCGGACGGGTCCGGCATGTCGGAACACGCGGTGCACCATTTTCACGGGCTGGTGCTGGATGCGTACCGGCGGGCGGCTGGCTGATGTTTTCCTTGCGGGTCAAGCCGATGCGATTTGAACCACCGCCTTTGGGGCGCTGAGGTCAGATCATCGGCTTGAAACAAGGGAGGAGCACGTGCCGAGACGCCCCAACATCGTCATCATCATGGCCGACCAATTGGCCCCGCATTTTTGCGGAGCCTACGGCCACCGGGTTGCCAAGACCCCGCATATGGACGCACTGGCCGCACGCGGGATGCGGTTTGATGCGGCCTATTGCAATGCACCGCTGTGTGCACCGTCGCGGTTTGCCTTTATGTCAGGGCAGTTGATCAGCAGGATCGCGGCTTATGACAACGCGTCCGAATTTCGGGCCAGCGTGCCGACCTTTGCGCATTACCTCAAGGCGCTTGGCTATCGCACCTGTCTGTCAGGCAAGATGCATTTTGTGGGACCTGATCAGAAACATGGGTTTCAGGATCGCGTGACAACCGACATCTACCCGGCGGATTTTGCCTGGACCCCGGATTGGGAGGCCCCGGACGAGCGCATAGACAAGTGGTATCACAACATGCAGACGGTCAAGGAAAGTGGCGTTGCCGTGGCCACGTTCCAGACCGACTATGATGACGAGGTCGGCTTTGCCGCGCGGCGGTGGTTGATCGACCGGGGCAGGGATCGGGCGTCGGGGGATGATGCGCCGTTTGCCATGGTGGCAAGCTTCATACATCCGCATGATCCCTATGTGGCCAAGCCCGAGTTCTGGGAACTCTATTCCGACGATGACATCGACATGCCCGAGGTGGTGCTGTCGCCCGAAGAGCAAGACCCGTTCTCGCGCCGGGTGATGGACGGGATCGAGGCCAGCTATGTGCCGTTGACCGAAGAAGAGGTGCGCCGCGCCCGCCGCGCCTATCTGGCGAATGTCAGCTATTTCGACAGCAAGGTCGGAGAGATGGTCAAGGCCCTCGAAGACACTGGAGAGCTGGACAACACGGTGATCATCGTCACAGCCGATCATGGCGACATGCTGGGCGAGCGCGGGTTGTGGTACAAGATGAACTTTTTCGAACACTCCGCCCGCGTGCCCTTGATCATGGCCGGGCCGGGTGTCGTGCGGGGCACTGCTCAAAACGCGTGCTCTCTGGTCGATATGCTGCCGACTTTGCTGGAGATGGCCGGAGGGGACAGCACCATGTTGGGCGAGCCGGTGGATGGCCGCAGCCTGATGCCCCTGGCCCGAGGTGAGCCCGATCCGGTAGATGAGGCCATCGGCGAATACTGCGCCGAGATGACGCCTGCACCGGTGTTCATGATCCGACGCGGGACACTGAAATACATCCACTGCGATGTGGACCCGCCGCAGCTCTATGATCTGGCGCGCGATCCGATGGAACGTGTCAACGTCGCGGACGATCCGGCCTATGCCGAGCCCGCGACCCGATTTGCCGCCGAGGTGGCCGAGCGCTGGAACAGTGACGCGCTGCGCGCAGATGTGATCGCCACGCAGAAATCCCGCCGCGCGCTGCATGCCGCGATGGAGGCAGGCGCAGGAGAGGCCTGGGACTACAACCCGCCCTCGGACGCCAGCCAGCAATATGTACGTAATCACATGGATTGGACGGTGGCCGCCGCGCGCTATCGCTTTCCACCGCTGAACAAGGATGATGACCATGAAACTTGAAGGAAAGACCGCCTTTGTCACCGGCGGACGGGGCGGCATCGGCCGGGCTATTGTGGCCCGGTTCCTGGCTGAGGGTGCCGCGGTCTATGCCGCCGACCTGACGCCCGAGGGCTCGCTGGCAGCGCATGATGATGACGGCAGCCGGTTCGTTCAGATGAACGTGGCGGATGAGGCCGCGGTCATCGCAGCGATGGAACAGGTGCAGGCCGAGGCAGGCAAGCTGAACATCCTCGTCAACGCGGCGGGGATCGAGATCGAAAAGACCATCGAAGAGACCACTCTGGATGATTGGAACCGATCATTTGCAGTGAATTGCACCGGCACGTTTCTGACGTCGAAATATGCGCTGCCGCTGATGCGCGCGGCGGCCAAATCCGGCACCAGCGCCAGCATCATCAACTTTGGCAGCTATGATGGGTTCATTGCCGACCCCGGTCTGGCTGCTTATTGCGCCACCAAGGGGGCGGTGCATGCGTTGACCCGCGCCATGGCATGCGATCACGGCCCCGAAGGCATCCGGGTGAATGCGATCTGTCCGGGCTATATCGACACGCCGATGTTGCAGAGCTTTTTTGACGGCGATGGTTCTGGCGGCGGCGGACAGAACATCGAGCAACTGCAACAGGCTGTGCGCGATGTTCATCCGATGCGCACCTATGGCACGCCCGAAGACATCGCCAACCTCGTGAACTGGCTGGCCTCGGACGAGGCGCGCTATGCCAGTGGCCAGCTGTGGGTTCTGGACGGTGGCCTGTCGGCACAAGTACAGCAGATGAGGCTCTGACCAATGGCCAAGCAAAAATCCGTCATCATCACCTGCGCGCCCACTGGTGGCATTCACACGCCGACCATGTCCGAGCATCTGCCGATCACACCCAGCGAGATCGCGCAGGCCAGCATCGAAGCGGCAGAGGCCGGGGCCTCGATCATTCACCTGCATGCGCGCGATCCGGAAACCGGCAAACCGGATCCCGATCCGGATCTTTTCATGGAGTTTCTACCGCGTATCAAACAGGCCACCGACGCGGTCATGAATGTCTCAACCGGCGGTGGCCTTGGCATGACGCGCGAGGAACGTCTGCGCGCGGCCACCCGTGCCAGCCCGGAAATGGCTAGTATGAACATCGGTTCGATGAACTTCGGCATCTTCCCGATGAAGGACAAATACAGCAATTGGAAACACGACTGGGAACCCGAGTTCCTGGACATGACCCGCGATTTCATCTTTCGCAATACGTTCGCGGACATCGAATATTGCATCAAGGAACTGGGGCAGGGGCACGGCACCCGGTTCGAGTTCGAATGCTACGACCTGGGCCATCTCTATAACCTTGCGTGGATCTTGGATCAGGGATGGATCGAGGGGCCGATCTTTGTGCAGATGGTGTTTGGCATCCTTGGTGGCGTGGGTGCCGATTTGGACAACCTCATGCACATGCACACCATCGCCAACAAGCTATTTGGCGAAGACTATGAGTGGTCGGTTCTGGCCGCCGGGCGCCACCAGATCCCCTTTACCACTCAAAGCGGGTTGTTGGGGGGTAATGTCCGCGTCGGGATGGAGGACAGCCTTTACATCGGGCCGGGCGAAAAAGCGGTCTCAAGCGCTCAGCAGGTCACCAAGATCCGCACGATCATCGAAAATCTGGGGCTGACCGTCGCCACGCCAGCCGAGGCGCGTCAGCGTCTTGGGTTGAAGGGGGGCGATCAGGTCGCGTTCTGAAATGGGGGAAACCATGCAAACCAATCTGCTGATCAATGGCGAACTGGTCGAGGGTGAGGGACCGGAGATCCCGGTCATGAACCCGGCCACGGGTGAAGAGATCTGTGCCGTCCGGTCCGCTTCGTCGGAGCAGACGCAGGCGGCCATGGCCGCGGCACAGGACGCGTTCGAGACATTTGGCCAAACCAGCCCGGCAGAGCGTTCCGAACTGCTGGGGGGTATCGCACAGGTTCTGACGGACAACATCGAGGAGCTGGCCGAGCTTGAAAGCCTTGATGTCGGCAAACCATGGCCCTCGGCGCTTGAGGATGAAACGCCCCTGACGCTGGACACCTTCAGGTTCTTCGCCGGCGCCGCGCGCACCATGACCGGGGTGGCTGCGGGGGAATACGTGGCCGGTCATACCAGCATGATCCGGCGCGATCCGGTTGGGCCGGTTGCGGCGATCGCGCCATGGAACTACCCGCTGATGATGGCCGCGTGGAAGCTGGCTGCCCCCTTGGCGGCGGGGTGCCCCGTGACGCTCAAACCGTCTGAAATGACGCCGCTGTCGACGCTGAAGGCTGCTGAGTTGATCGCATCCGTCGCGCCAAAGGGTGTTGTGAATGTCCTGCACGGGATCGGCAGGCAGGTTGGGGACCAGATGATAAACGATCCTAGGGCCGAGGCGATTTCGATCACGGGTTCTGGCGCCACGGGATCCGAAGCAATGAAGGCAGCGGCGCGCCAGATCCGTCACGTTCATCTGGAATTGGGCGGCAAAGCGCCCGTGATCGTCTTTGATGACGCCGACATAGACGCGGTTACGGAAACCGTTCGCTATGGGTCGTTCTTCAACGCGGGCCAGGATTGCGCGCAACCCTGTCGGATCATGGTCGCGGACGCGGTATACGACAAGGTGGTCGCCGCCATCGTGGATCAGGTGAGCCAGATCAAGGTTGGTGCGCCGCGAGCTGACGGGACCGAGATGGGGCCGCTGGTTTCAGCCACGCAACGGGACACGGTAGCAGGTTTCGTGGACCGGGCACGAGACAGCTGCACGGTTGTCTTAGGCGGCAAGAGCATCGAGGGGCCGGGGTACTTTTATGAACCCACGGTCCTGGCGGATGTGGACAACACGGCAGAGGCCGCCTGTAGCGAGATATTCGGACCGGTGGTGACCATCTCGCGCTTCTCGGACGAAGACGAAGCACTGAAAATCGCCAACGGGGGGCCATACGGTCTGGCCTCATCAGTCTGGACCAACAACACGGGGAGGGCGATGCGCATGTCGTCGAAATTGCGATACGGATTTACGTGGGTGAACACCCACGGCGTGGCCACGCCGGAAATGCCCTGGGCGGCGATGAAATCCTCGGGAACCGGCTGCGACATGAGCGTTTATGCGCTCGATGCCTATACAGTGATCCGACATGTGATGGTGGCGCACTGATGCGATTGGCAGGAAAACGAGCGTTTGTGACAGGCGGTAGGCAAGGGATCGGCCGCGGTATCGTCGATGCCTTTGCAGCCGCAGGGGCCGCAGTCACCACCTGTGGGCGGGGTGACCGTCCGGACGGGTTGGAGCAGAGCATCATCTGGTACAACTTGGATGTGACCGATCCTCAAGCAGTCCAAGACCTGGCGTCTATCACCGACGGCACGGACGTCTTGGTCAACAACGCCGGGGTTCAGGTCGAAAAGACAGTCGCTGACAGCACGGACGCGGATTGGGACGCAGTTATCGGCACCAATTGTCGTGGCGTGTTCAACATGTGCCGCGCCTTCATTCCGCTTATGCCCAAGGGTAGTTCGATCATCAACATCGGATCAATTTCGGGCAACCATGCCGATCCCTCCATGGCGCTTTACAACGCGTCCAAAGCCTTTGTGCATGGGCTGACCCGTTCGATCGCAGTGGATCACGGGCCAGACATTCGGTGCAATGCAATCTGTCCGGGGTGGATCAACACTGGGATGCTCGAGGCAGGGTTCGATTTGGCCGGTGACCACAAGGCTGCCCGCGCCGATGCGCTCAGGCGCCATCCGGTGCGCCGCTTTGGGCAGCCTGCCGATATTGCGGCAATGGCGGTTTGGCTTGCGTCAGACGAGGCCGGTTTTGCCAGCGGTCAAATGTTCACGGTGGATGGCGGCATGACGGCCGCGTCCCCCCTCAACCCCGGATTGTTCTGATGGAGTTTTCTCATACTGCGTCCTTGGGCGGTGGTGTAATCGGTGCGAGTTGGACCGCCTTGTTTCTGGCGTCTGGCCGCTCTGTTGCGGTTTTCGATCCCGCGCCGGACAGCGAAAAGCGCGTGCGCGACTATGTCGAAATGGCCTGGCCCACGATGACCGAATTGGGATTGACGAAAAACGGCAATCCGGAAGCGGTCAGCTTTCACTCCTCGGCGCCCGAGGCGGTCGATGGCGCAGGGTTCGTCCAGGAAAGCGTGCCTGAGAGACTGCCCGTCAAACACGCGCTCTTTGCTGAAATCGAGCCGGTGCTGGGGGCGGATGCGGTGCTGGCAAGTTCCGCTTCCGGGCTGACGCTTGGCCAGATGCAGGGCGGCTGGACCGATCCGTCGCGCATGGTGTTGGGACATCCCTTCAACCCACCGCATCTTATCCCGCTGGTCGAGGTGATGGGAAATGACAAGACCGCGCCGGGTGTTGTCGACGCGGCCGAGCGGTTCTATGCCAGTGTTGGCAAGACGACCATCCGCGTGAACAAGGAAGTGCCGGGCCATGTAGCCAACCGGTTGCAGGCGGCAGTGTGGCGCGAGGCGATCAACCTGGTGATCCAGGGGGTTGCGTCGGTCGAGGACGTGGACAAAGCCATGTGGGCCGGTCCCGGCCTGCGGTGGGCCGCCATGGGCCCCACGATGCTGTTCAACCTGGGCGCGGGCGAGGGCGGTCTTCAGGCGTTTTGCGATCACTTCACCGACACGTTCAATGGCTGGTGGGATGACCTGGGGCAAATCCATCTGACACCGGACATCGCCGCGCAATTGATCGACGGGGTCAATCACGAGGCAGGCGGTCAAACGCAGGCGGAACTGTCGGCGCGACGCGACGCCTTGATCACGGCGATGCAGAAGGCAACGGCCGAATTGCGCTAGGAATAAGGGCTTTTCGTGCTGCCATGCCATTGGCGTGGCAGCGCAGCCTGCCGCGCAGTCATCCTGTTTTCGGATTGATGAGTGGGGCCCTATCCTGGGATAGTGGCGGAGAGACAGGGATTCGAACCCTGGGTGGGCTTGCACCCACAACGGTTTTCGAGACCGCCCCGTTCGACCACTCCGGCACCTCTCCGCGGGGGTCTGTGAGGGGGGGATTTAGTGATAACCGCGAGGGTGTGCAAGCACATTTTTCCGGTTTTTTGACAAAGATCGTTTTTCCATTGTTCCAATCCCGAAAACGCTTAGGTTTCTTGACATGAGTACTCTTGCCCCCCAAGCGCAGCTGCGCGCTGTTTCGACTATTTTTGCGGTATTCCTTGCCTGTCTCGCCGCCATGTCCGTCCTGTTGCCCCGCGGCGCGACTGCTGCGGATCGCGATCAGATCGAGGCGTTCTTGACGACCACCGGATTTGATGTGGCGCTGGACAGTATCGCGCTCACGTCGTCCTCGGCGCCCACGATGCTGGGAATGGAGCCGGACGCCTTTGGCGCGGATTGGAGCCGCCTGACCAAACAGGTCTTTGACACCGAGGAAATGCATGAGATGGCCCTTGGTATTCTTGAACAGACCCTGGACGAGGATGTGCTGGACCACGCGGTGGAATTCTACGGCAGCGATCTGGGTCAACGCCTGGTCGAGGCAGAGAATGCCTCGCATATGGTCGAGGATGACGAACTGAAACAGGAACAAGGCCGTGCCATTGTTGCGGGGTTGGTGCAGATCAGCTCTCCTCGGGTCGATGTACTGAACCGGATGAACCTGGCAATTTCAGGCACCGAAACCGCCTTGCGCGCGTTGCAAGAGATCCAGATCCGCTTTTTGCTGGCCGCAAGTGCCGCCGGAGTGGTGGAGTTGCGCCTTGATGCGGATGGTCTGCGCGCAATGATGCGTGAGAACGAAGGCAACCTCAGAGCTGCCTTGCAACAGTCCGCCCTGGCGGGGGCTGCCTATACCTATCAGGCGTTTTCGGACGAAGAGGTCGAGGACTACACCGAGGCGCTGGAGCATCCCAAGATGCAAGAGGTCTATGAACTGCTGAACGCGGTGCAGTATGAAATCATGGCCAATCGGTTCGAAGTTCTGGCGCAAAAGATGGCGGATCTGCATCCGGGACAGGATATCTGATGCTACACCGGGCCTTTCTTGCTGTTACCGCTTGGGTGTTCTTGGCCCTTCCGGTCTGGGCCGAGAGTGATCTTGACCGTCTGGCCCGCGCCATGAAGCTGGACGAGGTGGCCGAGATTCTGCGCGCCGAGGGGCTGCGCTATGGAGCCTCTATTGATGACGACATGCTGGCGGGGCAGGGCGGGGACCACTTTGCTCGGGTGATATCTGACATCTACCAGGAGGATCGCATCGTCTCGGCCATCCGCGCCGGGATGGAGGTGCATCTGGACGATGAAACGCTAAGCGACAGCGTGGCTTTCTTCAGCAGTGATCTGGGACAGACAATCATTTCGCTCGAAAACTCGGCTCGCCGCGCCTTTGCCGACCCGACGATCGAAGACGCCGCGCGGGAGCGGTATGAAGCGACCAGCTCGGACGATCGCTTTTTGCAACAGCTAGAGACCTATATCGAGGCCAATAATCTGGTCGAGCAAAACGTAGATGGTGCCCTGACAGCCGACTACAATTTCTACCTTGGGCTGGCCGAAGGCAACGGTGCGCCGCGGGATGATCAGGGTATGCTGGCCACCATCCTGGAGGGACGCGAAGACATCCGGGCAGACACCCAGGATTGGCTTTATGGGTTCCTGATGATGGCCTATAGTCCGCTGAGCGAACAGCAGATGGACGACAACATTGCCTTTTCTCGCACCAAGGCCGGGATCGCATTGAACACGGCCCTGTTCGAAGGGTTCGATGATCTGTACAACCGGATCTCCTTTGATCTGGGATTGGCAGTAGCCCGCGCATTGCAGGCAACTGACCTGTGAAGCCCTGAATTTGATTGACTTTGCCCTCCAATCCGACAATAAGCCACCATCCCGGCACGGAATCCCGCGCCGGGTTTCGTTATCGTTTTGCCCGTAAGGGCATGAATTCGCCTATGAAAGGCGCGCTGTTTGCAGGTGGTGTCCCGTGGAATCGGGGGCCATGAACGCCCGGCACCGGGGACCGAAGAACGCGGTAGAAAAAGGAAAGACGCATGTTTGCGGTCCTCAAGACTGGCGGCAAGCAGTACAAAGTTCAGGCGGGCGACACGCTCCGCGTTGAAAAATTGGCTGCAGATGCTGGCGAAACAGTTCAATTCAACGACATCCTGATGCTGGGCGGCGACGCTCCGGTTGTGGGTGCCCCGTTCGTGGACGGTGCTGCGGTTCAGGCCGAAGTCATCGACCAGATCAAAGGCGAAAAGGTCATCCATTTCGTCAAGCGCCGTCGTAAGCACAGCTCGAAGCGCACCAAAGGCCACCGTCAGAAGCTGACCCTGGTCCGCATCACCGAGATCCTGACCTCGGGTGCAGACAAATCGGGCGTCAAAGCTGCTCCGGCCGCTGCAAAGGCAGAAGCAAAAGCAGAGGCACCCGCCGCTGCCGCCGCAGCTGCTGACGATCTGACCAAGCTGAACGGTGTCGGCCCTGCCGCCGCCAAGAAGCTGGCCGAGGCCGGTATCGAGAGCTTTGCCGCTCTGGCCGCCTTGTCGGACGAGCAGATTGCTGCTATCGAGACGGTCAAAGTGAAACCCGAATGGGTTGAGCAGGCCAAAGAACTGGCTCAAGGCTAAGGAGAGAGAGAATGGCACATAAAAAAGCTGGCGGTTCCTCCCGTAACGGTCGCGACTCTGCTGGTCGTCGCCTTGGCGTAAAACTCTACGGTGGTCAGGCTGCAACCGCAGGCAACATCATCGTGCGTCAGCGCGGCACCAAATTCTGGCCGGGCGAAGGTGTTGGCATGGGCAAAGACCACACAATCTTTGCAACTGTCGACGGCGCCGTGAAGTTCCACAAGGGACTGAAAAAGCGCACCTTCATTTCCGTACTGCCCGTCGCAGAAGCTGCCGAGTAACAGCCGTAACCTGAAGGTTAAGTCAAAATCAGGGGGATCGGCGGAAACGCCGGTCCCCTTTCTCATTCAGGGTTCATCATTTCACCAAGGCTTGAAGACAATTCACCCATGCCCGTCGCAACCACCAGTTTCCTGATCTTTGCCGCCAGTCAGGTCGGCACGCCGGGGCCGGCCAACATGGCCCTGCTGGCGACAGGTGCGCGTTATGGGTTTCGCGCGGCGCTGCCGTTTGTGTTGGGTGTGGCCTTGGGCAAGCAATTGGTGATCTGGCCCGTGGGCTATGGGTTGATGGAACTGGCCGATCAGGTGCCTTGGCTGTTTACGGTTCTGAAATATGCCTCCGCTACCTACATTTGCTGGTTGGCCTGGAAGGTCGCCAACCTGCGTCTGACGGTTGGCAAAGGGCAGGACAAGGCCCCAGGGTTTTTGGCCGGGCTGATCGTGCATCCGCTCAACCCCAAGGCCTGGGCCATGATTGTGGCGGGGTTCACCGGCTTTGTGTCTGCAGGAACGTCGACGTTCGAGGCGACGCTGACCATCGCTCTCGTTTTGTTGAGCTGTCAGTTGGTTTTGCACCCGATCTGGACGTTTGCGGGCGATAAAATTGCGCAGGCGGTTGCAGGACGGCCTGCCGAGAAATATTTGATGAGGACACTGGCGGCACTGACCGTCCTGTCCGTTCTTTTTGTGTTGTTCGGAGGAGGATTGCACATATGAAACTGGATACAATAATCAACCAGCCGGTCATTGAAACCGAGCGGTTCGACCTGCGCCCGCTGCGCAAGTCGGACATGGGGTTGATCGAGCATTACGCATCCGACGAACGTGTGGCACGTATGACCACATCTATCCCGCATCCGCTGCCACCAGCCGCGACCGAAGCCTTTGTGGGTCGCGCCATGGCCGATGACCGGGATGAGGACGTCTGGGCCATGGATGGCACCAAGGATGGCGGACCCGAGTTGATGGGACTGATTTCGCTGCAGAAGATGGACCGCGACCAGGCCGAAGTGGGCTATTGGGTTGCGCCGATCTTCTGGAACACCGGCCTTGCGTCGATGGCGGTCGAAGCGCTGGTTGTTGCCAACCCATTGGGCAGCGCAAACATGTTTGCGAGCGTGTTTCAGGACAACCCGGCCTCGGCCCGGGTGCTGACCCATTGCGGGTTCCAATATCTTGGTGACGCCGAAAGCTTTTCGGTGGCCCGCGATGCCACTGTTCCGACCTGGACCTACAGCCGCAAACTGTAAGCAAGCAGGGGCGTCGCTTGGACGCCCCGAGCATGACCTTACCCGACCACGTTGTGACCGCGCCCGCGCATGCAGTTCTTGACCACGGATTCGCGCTGGTTGTTCTTGCGCACGGCATCGCCGGTGATCGCGGCCAGGGCTCCGATGGCGGCAGCCTCGCCGATGTTGTCCGAACTGTCGTTCCAGATCGCATTGGTTGCCGCCCCACCCACGGCGCCGACGGCTGCTGCGCCCGCAGTGCTGCCATCAACGGTGGGCTGGCTGGCCGCCAGCGCCTGACATTCGTTCAGGTCCGCGTAATAGTTTGCGTTCTTAGGGCCATCGACCACAGGTTCATAATTGGCGCCCGAGTTGGCGCAGGCCGCCACACACAGGGCAAAGGGCAAAAACATGTAAGGCTTCATACAGCTAATCCGTTGATGATGTGAAAGTATTGCCTCAACTATAGGCCTCGGCCTCATCCCGACACAAGGCCCGCCGAAGGCCAAGGCCCGCGTGACAAGAGGGTCCGTGCGTCATACGGCTTTCTTTCCGCAGGGGCTTGCGGTAAAGCCGGGTTTCAAACAGTTTCCCAAGCCATCTGATGCCCACTGTGTCAACACCGGGGCGCGGTTCCGCTGGAAAAGGACAAGACGATGAAATTCCTGGATCTTGCCAAGGTCTATATCCGTTCGGGCGCAGGCGGCAGCGGCTGCGTCAGCTTCCGTCGTGAGAAGTTCATGGAATATGGCGGCCCGGATGGCGGCGATGGCGGCAAGGGCGGTTCTGTCTGGGCCGAAGCGGTCGAGGGGCTGAACACGCTCATCGACTTTCGCTATCAGCAGCATTTCTTTGCCAAGAACGGTCAGCCGGGCAAGGGTCAACAGCGCACCGGTAAGGATGGCGATGACATCATCCTGCGTGTGCCTGTAGGAACCGAGATCCTGGACGAGGATCAGGAGACGGTGATCGCCGACCTTACGGCTGTTGGTGATCGCATCCAATTGGCGCGTGGGGGCAACGGTGGCTTTGGCAACCTGCATTTCAAAAGCGCGACCAACCAGGCGCCGCGCCGCGCGAACCCTGGCCAAGAGGCGGTTGAGCGTACCCTTTGGTTGCGTCTGAAGCTGATCGCGGATGTGGGCCTGTTAGGCCTGCCAAATGCGGGCAAGTCGACATTCCTGGCCGCGACGTCGAACGCGCGACCAAAGATTGCGGACTACCCGTTCACCACGTTGCACCCGAACCTGGGCGTCGTAGGTGTTGATGGGGTCGAGTTTGTCATCGCGGATATTCCTGGCCTGATCGCCGGCGCCTCCGAAGGGCGCGGGATTGGCGATCGGTTCCTGGGTCACGTCGAACGCTGTGCTGTGCTGCTGCATCTGGTGGATGGCACGTCCGAGACAGTGGCTGAGGATTATCAGACAATCATCACCGAGCTCGAAGCCTATGGCGGGCACCTTGCCGATAAACCGCGCATTACCGTTCTGAACAAGATCGACGCGCTGGACGACGAAGAGCAGGAAGAGGCCCGCGTCGCCTTGGAAGTGGCCGTTGGCCACAAGGTCATGACCATGTCGGGGGTCGCCAAATCGGGCGTCACGGATGTGCTGCGCGCGCTGCGAACCCAGATCGACGAAGACCGCCTGCGGTACAAACCCGTCGAGGAGGACGAGCCTTGGCAACCCTGACGACTGCGCGCCGGATCGTCGTCAAGATCGGCTCGGCCCTGCTGGTTGACCGTGAGACAGGTGATCTGCGCGCCGACTGGCTGCACTCTCTGGCGGCTGATGTGACTTGGCTGAAGGGCAACGGCACGGATGTGATCCTGGTGTCATCGGGCTCGATTGCCTTGGGACGGGGTGTTCTGGGCCTGCCCATGACCGCCTTGTCGCTGGAACAGTCACAGGCTGCGGCGGCCGTGGGGCAAATCCGTCTGGCGCGCGCCTATGAAGAGGCGCTGACACCCCATGACATCAAGACGGCGCAGGTTCTGGTGACGCTGGAAGACAGTGAAAACCGCCGCCGCTATCTGAACTCGCGCGCAACGCTGGAAACGCTGCTGTCTCTGGGCGTGGTTCCGATCGTCAACGAAAATGACACTGTGGCCACAGACGAAATCCGCTATGGCGACAACGATCGGTTGGCGGCGCAGATTGCCGTGACGGTGGGGGCTGATCAGCTGATCCTGCTGTCTGACGTCGATGGCTTCTATACCGGCAACCCGAACGAAGACCCCGATGCCACCCGATATGATGTGATCGATCACATCACGCCCGAGATCGAGGCTATGGCGGGCGATGCGGGTTCAGGTCTCTCCAAAGGCGGGATGAGGACTAAGTTGATGGCAGCCAAGATGGCCACGGCGGCGGGGTGTGATATGGCGATCACCGAAGGGTCGCCGTTGAACCCATTGAAAACGCTTGAAAACGGTGCAAATTCCACATGGTTCACCGCCACTTTGGATCCGCAGGCCGCGCGCAAACGCTGGATCGCAGCGATGAAACCACGAGGTGAGATCACCGTGGACGCAGGCGCTGCTGGGGCACTTGGCAATGGCAAGAGCCTGCTGCCAGCCGGGGTCACCGAAGTTACCGGTGATTTTGGCCGGGGCGATCCGGTCGCGATTATGGACGCAAACGCGCGCAAACTGGGTCAAGGCCTGAGCCGCTATACCGCGCAAGAAGCGGATGCCATCAAGGGGCGCCGGTCTTCGGATATCGAGCCAACATTGGGCTACCCGGGGCGCGCTGCGTTGATCCATCGCGACGACATGGCGCTCTAAGCCTCTTCTTGCTTCAAATCCATCTGCGCGCGGCGTAAATTCAAACTGCCCCGCACCCGACCAAAGGCGACCGACATGAAAGACCTCGACAACATTCCCGCGCTCATGGCTGATCTGGGCGCCCGTGCCAAAGCCGCTTCGCGAGAGTTGGGCTTTGCCAGTGCCGAACAGAAAACCTCGGCGCTGCTGGCTGCTGCTGACGCCGTCTGGGCGCGCCGCGCCGAGATCATCGAAGCCAACGCCAAGGACCTGGAGTTTGGCCGCGACAAGGGGCTGAGCCCGGCGATGATGGACCGTCTGATGTTGGACGAGGCACGAGTTCAGGGCATGGTTGATGGTTTGCGCACGGTGGCGCAACAGACCGATCCGGTGGGCGAGGTCATGACCGAATGGGACATGCCAAGCGGGCTGCACATTCAACGCGTGCGCACACCTTTGGGCGTGATCGGGGTGATCTATGAAAGCCGTCCTAACGTGACTGCCGACGCAGGTGCGCTGTGCCTGAAATCGGGCAATGCGGTGATCCTGCGCGGCGGCTCGGAAAGCTTCCATTCCTCTGGCGCCATCCGCGATTGCCTGGTTGAGGGGTTGAAGGCAGCCGGTCTGCCCGAAGATGCGATCCAACTGGTGCCCACGCGGGACCGTGCGGCGGTGTCCGAGCTGTTGACCATGACCGACTATGTCGACGTGATCGTGCCCCGTGGCGGCAAGGGCCTGGTGGGGCTGGTTCAGCGCGAGGCGCGCGTGCCGGTCTTTGCGCATCTCGAAGGGATTGTGCACATCTACATCGACAAGGCCGCGGATCTGCAAAAGACGCTGGAAGTGGTGATGAACGCCAAAACCCGTCGTACGGGCATCTGTGGCGCAGCGGAATGTCTGCTGATCCATCAGGATGTGGTCGACACCCTGGGCCGCGATGTCATCAACGCGCTGCTGGCGGCCGGTGTCGAGGTGCACGCCGAAGGTGGTTTGCAAATCGACGAAACCTTGGCCGCAACCGATGCCGATTGGGGCAAAGAGTTCCTGGATATGATCATCGCCGCGCGCCCGGTGGCAGACATCGATGCGGCGATTGCGCATATCCAGAAATTCGGCTCAAACCACACCGACTGCATCATGACCGAGGACAAAGAGGCCGCGCAGCGCTTCTTTACCCGTCTCGACAGTGCGATCCTGATGCACAACGCCTCGACCCAGTTCGCCGATGGGGGCGAGTTCGGGATGGGCGCCGAAATCGGTATTGCCACGGGCAAGATGCATGCGCGGGGGCCGGTTGGGGCAACTCAGTTGACCAGTTTCAAGTATCTGGTCACCGGCGACGGCACTACACGCGGTTGATTAAAAGCGATCCGGTTCAATACCGGATCGTAATCTGCGTGTCGCTTTGGTCGTAGGACAGCTTACGGCCCATTTCCTCGGCAACGGCGGGCAGTAATGCAAACTGCACCTGCGCAGGCGAGACCTGGGCTGGGCCATCGGTGCTTGTCAAACCTTCCCAAAGATCGACTGCTGTCGTGATCTTGGACCCGGTTCCGGTGACGTCCCACTGATCGTCCTGCTTGCTGATCCGGATGTCGCCACCAAATGGCAGGGCGGTTTCACAGCATTGGAGCGCCAGAAAGGCCATTCGCACGTCCGAGCGAGACACTGGCTCGATCTGGCCCCAGTGCGCCTGAATACGGTTGCCCTTGTTCACGTCGGCCAGCAGCGCCGTGATTTCGGCCTGGCCCATCTGTTGCTCGCCTGCCGCCCCAAAGGCGATACGGAAAAAGCGGATGCGGGCACCGGCGTTGCCGACGCTGTCAGCAATCAGATCCATTTCGGGGCCTTGCACCGCGCCCGCCATGTCCAACAGCTCCAGCCCGTTGGTAATGGCACCGATGGGGCTGATCAGATCGTGACAGATCCGCGAGCCGATCAATGCGGCCAGGTTGACGTTGCTTTCACCCATGGGGTACCTCCGAATTGAACCTGCCTAGTTGCCCAGAGTGAGAGCGCCATGACAGATCTGAATGCCATCCTTGCACCTGGCATGTACGTGCGCCACCCTGATTTTCCCGACTGGGGCGTCGGACAGGTACAGTCCAACATCGCAGGCAAGATCACGGTCAACTTTCGCGATCAGGGAAAGGTGGTGATCGATGGCTCACGCATCGCGCTGATGCCGGTCTTTGATCCGTGAAACTGGTTGACGAATGGTTAACGCAAGTGCTGGGTGCCGCGTCATTGGCAGCGTGTTGCCAATAACCGTGATTTCGGGCTAATTGCGGCCAAGTTCTTGCGCCCCTTTCGGAAGTTGCACCAATGCCGGACACCGGACCCACATTCACGGTCAAGATCGCCGAAACCGCGGACGAGCTGCTGGCGGCACAGCGGCTGCGCTATGACGTGTTTGTGCGTGAGCTCGGTGGCGGCGGCGAAATGGTCGATCATGACCGCGGCCTGGAACAGGATCGGTTCGATCCCTTTTTTGACCACATGCTGGTGTCGGATGACACTACGGGTGAGGTGGTTGGGGTATACCGGCTGCTACGCGGTGAACAGGCGCGCGCTTTGGGGCAGTTCTATTCCGAAGACGAATATGACCTGAGCGTGTTGAAAAACAGCGGTCGCAAGCTCTTGGAATTGGGCCGCTCTTGCCTGCATCCCGATTATCGCGGCGGTATGGCGATGTTTCATCTGTGGAACGGGCTGGCGGCCTATGTGGCCGAGCATGAGGTCGAGGTTCTGTTCGGCGTCGCAAGCTTTCACGGTACGGATGTGGATGCGCTGGCGCAGCCCTTGTCGATGCTGCACCACAACCACCTGGCGCCCGAGGATCTGCGTGTGCGCACACAAGCAAAGCATTTCGTCGACATGAACCGCGTCGCGCCCGAGGAGCTGGATCGCCGAAAAGCCATGCTTGAGGTGCCGGCCTTGATCAAGGCCTACTTGCGTCTTGGCGGCTTCGTGGGCGAGGGGGCCTATATCGACCACGCCTTCAACACCACGGACGTCTGTCTGATCCTCGACACTGCGCGCATGAACGAAAAACAGCGGCGGCTTTACACGGGTGAGCGCAAGACATGAACACCACCTGGGAAAGCGACGAGGCGCCGGACCCGATCGAGATTGGCTTGGTTGGTTGGCTGCTGATCCTGCTGCGCGGCTCGGCCCTGATCCTATTGATCACGGTGTGCCTGATCCTGCTGCTGCTCTTGCGCCTGATCGAGGTGCCATTCTTTGGCATGAAGCGCCCGATCACGCCATTCATCGTACAATTCGTCTGCCGCAACGCGTTCCGTATTCTGGGAATGGAACATCGGATCAGCGGACAGCTTATGACCGAACGTGGTGCGGTCGTGGCCAATCATACATCCTGGTTGGACATCTTCTCGCTCAACGCGCGCAAGCGGGTCTATTTCGTGTCCAAGGCCGAGGTGGCGGGATGGCCCGGGATCGGCACGCTGGCCAAGGCCACCGGCACCGTATTCATCGAACGCAACCCCAAGAAGGCCAAGGAGCAGACCGAGGTTTTTGAGACGCGCCTCAAAGCCGGACACAAGCTGTTGTTTTTTCCTGAAGGCACCTCGACCGACGGGCTGCGGGTGTTGCCGTTCAAGACCACGCTTTTTGCTGCCTTCTTTTCCGAACATTTGCGTGATTTCATGCATGTCCAGCCGGTATCCGTAATCTACCATGCACCCAAGGGGCAACCGGCGCGGTTTTATGGCTGGTGGGGTGAGATGGAGTTTGGCGAGCATTTGCTCAAAACTCTGGCCGCGCGCAAACAAGGCGCGGTTGAGCTGATCTATCACACGCCTGTTGCTGTTCGCGATTTCCCCAATCGCAAGGCATTGGCGGCCGAGATGGAGCGGGTGATCCGCGAAAGTCACGCCGAGGCGATGGAAAACCAACAAAACGCTCTTGCGCCCCAGTAAAAGCTGGACTATACGCGCGCCATTCAAACCCGCAGGCGGGGTTTGGGCCTGTTGGGGGAGACATCCCTGATAAGTCCGCCGGTTGGCGCATCCGCGTCGAGACCCCCGCCGAGGCGAAAACCGGAAAGGATAATGAGCATGGCTCTTCCCGAGTTCACCATGCGTCAGCTGCTGGAAGCTGGCGTTCACTTTGGTCACCAGACACAGCGTTGGAACCCGCGCATGTCGCCGTTCATCTACGGCTCGCGCAATGGTATCCACATCATGGACCTGACCCAGACCGTTCCCATGCTGGACCAGGCTCTGCAGGCCGTGCGTGACACCGTTGCAAAAGGTGGCCGCGTTCTGTTCGTCGGCACCAAGCGTCAGGCTGCTCAGCCGATCGCAGAAGCGGCTGAAAAATCGGCTCAGTACTACATGAACCACCGCTGGCTGGGCGGCACGCTGACCAACTGGAAAACCGTTTCCCAGTCGATCCAGCGTCTGAACCAGATCGACGAAGCCATGGAAGGCGGCGCCGAAGGCCTGACCAAGAAAGAGCGTCTGGGCATGGAGCGTGACCAGGGCAAACTGCAAGCGTCGCTGGGCGGTATCCGCGAAATGGGCGGCACCCCGGACCTGCTGTTCGTCATCGACGTGAAAAAAGAAGCACTGGCCATCGCCGAAGCCAACAAACTGGGTATCCCGGTTGTGGCTGTTGTCGACACCAACTGCTCGCCCGACGGTGTGGACTACATCATCCCCGGCAACGACGACGCATCGCGCGCCATCGCGCTGTACTGCGACCTGGCTGCTCGTGCGGCTCTGGACGGCATGTCGGCTCAGCTGGGCGCCGCCGGCGTTGACCTGGGCGCGATGGAAGAAGCACCCGTCGAAGAAGCTGTTGCGGAAGAAGCGCCCGCCGAGGCCTGATCCCAGCTGTCACAGCTTTGACATATGGGGCAGGGTATGACCTGCCCCAAATCCGTTTTGATTTGAGGAGAGCCAAAAGATGGCAATCACAGCAGCACTCGTGAAAGAACTGCGCGACTCGACCGGCGCAGGCATGATGGACGCCAAGAAGGCGCTGACCGAAACCGATGGCGACATGGAAGCCGCCGTTGACTGGCTGCGCACCAAAGGTCTGGCCAAAGCGGCCAAGAAATCGGGCCGCACCGCTGCCGAAGGTCTGGTTGCCGTTGTTGTCGACGGTGGCAAAGGCGTCGCGGTTGAGGTGAACTCGGAAACCGACTTTGTTGCCAAGAACGCCGACTTCCAGGAATTCGTTGGTGGCATCGCTAACGCAGCTCTGGGTGTTGCAGACGTTGACGCGCTGCTGGCCGCTGATCTGGGTGGCAAGTCCGTTGCTGACACTCTGACCGACAAGATCGCCACCATCGGCGAGAACATGTCGGTGCGCCGCATGGCGTCGATCGAAGGCGACAATGTTGTAAGCTACGTGCACAACGCCGCCACCGCAGGCATGGGTAAAATCGGTGTTCTGGTTGCGCTGAAAGGCGGCGACGAAGCCCTGGGCAAGCAGATTGCGATGCACATCGCCGCTGTGAACCCTGCCGCTCTGTCCGAGGCCGACATGGATCAGGCCGTGATCGAGAAAGAAAAGCAGGTCCAGATGGACATCGCTCGCGAATCCGGCAAGCCCGAGCAGGTCATCGAAAAGATGATCGTGGGCCGCATGAAGAAGTTCGTCGCCGAAGCGACCCTGGTGAACCAGCAGTTCGTTGTGAACCCCGATCTGACCGTTGGTGCAGCTGCCGCTGAAGCGGGCGCCGAGATCACCGGTTTTGTGCGTCTGGAAGTTGGCGAAGGCATCGAAGTCGAAAAAGAAGACTTCGCAGCCGAAGTGGCCAAGGCCGCTCAAGGCTAAGCCCCACTGCGACCATGTCGAATTGAAACCCCCGTCAGGCATTTGTCTGGCGGGGGTTTTCTGTTGGAACGGGGCACTCCCGCCCGTCGTCAATTTTTCCTGGCGGAAAAACCTCCTCCCGTTGGGCCGGGCCTCGCTGCGCTCGGCGGGTGGTGTTTGATTGAACACGCCTTCAAATCAAGGAGCGGATTCTCGCTGCGTCTGGATACGTTTGCCAAACTCGGAACCGCGCCGCGCGCAGCGCGGCGCCCGGCCCAAGGCCGTTAGCGGGGCTGACGAAGTCGGGTCTGCTCGGGCGCGGGAGTTTTCCGGCTCAATTCGGTTCACCAGAACCGCAAGACAGACAATCAAGCCTGGGTGCAGGGTCACGCGTTGCAAATTAGGCGCTGTGTGGGGTGAGCTGCGAACCCAAAAAAAGGCCCCTGCTTGGAGAGCCCGTGCATTTGGAGATGATTGAGGGATCCCGTTTTGATGGGGATGGACGGGATCCCTCAAATTCTCCGGTGCGAGTAAGGAACAATACAAACCCAACACCGAACAGGTCGGAGAGCCCCGAAATCACGGAGATCAGTACCCGATGTTCCCTGGCTAAAGCCACCACTCACGGAACGGTCTCATGATGCAACCAGATAGGATTTTCGGAAAGTCATGAATTCCTTACCCCACGTAATGCCACATTTTTATGACACCATTTCCGGGGCTTAAGCCTCCATGACGAACATCTGATTGTGCAGGGCTGCCTTCAAAACGGCTTGCGCTGTGGTTTCGACCGAAAGCGCTTCGCGGGCGAGGCGCAGGTGCTTTTCCACGGTGGCAGAGGTCAAACCCATCAAAATCGCAATATCCTGGGTCGTTTTTCCATCACCGACCCACTCCAGCGCTTCACGTTGCCGTTTGGTGAGCGATCTGTTGGGCGCCGTATAAGGAAGCGTCAGGATCTTCAGATGTGCGACGTTGTTCATCAGCAAGATATCTTCGCCATGTTCGGCCCATACCTTGTCGACATCCTCTTGCGTCATCTCTTCTTTGGCGCAGAGCGAAATCGCCCCTTTGGAGCGCACTGAGACAGAATTGAAGCTGACCGTGTAGCCTGCAATCACACCTTTGGAGAGGTTGAACTGATACACTTGGCGCTGCTCATCCGTCATGGTTTTGTCTGCCATGATCTGATTGATCATCTGCCAGCTTTTTGCCCCCTCGTGCTCCAGCGCCCAATGCAACATGGGCGCATGAAAATAAAGGCCAGAGTGCAAGAACCCGTCAATGTAGTCCTGACTGTGATTGGACAGAATGACAAAGTCTTCGGGATCCCCGAGGGAGGTTTCAGTCTTGTAGCGGGTATAACCGTACAACAGACGATCAAAGCCGAACTCTGCCATCTTGGCGGTATGCGCGGCCCACAACTCCTCCAGCGTATTGGTGCAGGAAATGTGGTTGAGGTATTCCGACAACGTCATCAGAGCACACGCCCGTTCAGGTGACCAAGCAATGCGTCGATCGCAAGACTATAGCCCTGTGCCCCGAAGCCGCAGATCTGCCCAATGGCTACGGGTGCGATATAGGAATGATGGCGAAATTGCTCGCGCGCGTGGATGTTTGACAGATGCACTTCGACCACCGGCAACTCGACAGACGCAATGGCGTCCATTAGGGCGATGGACGTGTGTGTAAAAGCGCCTGCGTTCAGGATAATGCCGTCTTGCGTGCCTTTGGCTGCGTGGATCGCGTCGATCAGGGCGCCTTCGTGGTTTGATTGCATGCAGGTCGCAACTGCGCCCGCCGCCTGAGCATGCTGCCGACAGGCGTCTTCAACCAATTCCAGCGTTGTGCTTCCGTAAACCTCGGGTTGGCGAGTGCCCAACAGGTTCAGGTTCGGGCCGTTTAGGACCAGAATTCTACTCATATTAATGTTTCCCCATTCACAGAAATTGATACTCAGGAACACGCATATCTGTCCAGCATGTAAACGCATACAAGCTGGCAACTGTGGGGAAGTGGTCACGGGGGCGATCCGGCCATCGGCCCCGCGATTGATGTTACTCGAAGATGCTCAGGCTCAGCCACTCGGCCACGAGGGCAGGGGTGTCACTGCCTTCGATTTCGATGGACAGGCCGGTTTCCCTTTGGATTTCGGTGGCCGACCGTTTTTTGATGTCACGCAGGACAAATCGACCGCGTAGGCGCGACCCGGATTTGACCGGCGCGAGAAAGCGGATCTTGTTGAAGCCATAGTTGATGCCCATGACCTGGCCTTCGTAGACGGGCAGACATTCATAGGCAAAGCGGCTGGCCAGGGACAGCGACAAAAACCCATGCGCGATGGTGCCGCCAAAAGGGGTTTCGGCGGCGGCCCGTTCAGGGTCGACGTGGATCCATTGTTCGTCATGCGTAACGGTGGCGAATTGGTCGATCATCGCCTGATCCACGGTGATCCAGTCCGACACGCCAATCTCGGTTCCGATCTTCTGCTGGTCTTGGGTGACAGCGTCGTCAATCTTGCTCATGTTTGTTCCTCCTCAATTTGCGGGATCGGGCGCGGTCAAACCATCATCCTTGAGTGGCTTGTCGTGGGCACCGCATCATTTCGACCCGTTGGGCGTTCGGTTGTTGGGATCCCGCTTGCTTGCGTTACTGCCCTTTGAATTCGGGCTTTCGTTTCTCCATGAAGGCGCGCGCGCCTTCCTTGTGATCGTCGCTCAGCAAGGTGCGGATCATTCGGTCTGCTTCCATGTTCATGGCGGTGCGCAGGTCGGTCGAGCGCGCGCGATTGTGGTTTTCCTTCATGTAGCGCAGCGCCATCGGTGCAAAGCCTGCGATCTGCTGCGCCAGTGCATTGGTTTCTGTCTGCAAATCCTCATCTGCAACAACGCGGTTGAACAGGCCAAGTGCCAGCCCCTCTTCCGGCAGGATCCGATGGTTGGTGAAATAGACCTCTTTGGCGCGCGCCGGGCCGATGTAGTGACTCAGCAGCCAACTGCCGCCAAAATCGCCACTCAAGCCGATGGCGCCAAAGGCCGGATAGAGAAAACCGCTTTGGCCGGTGATCCGCAGATCGCAAGCCAGAGCGATGGACATGCCCGCGCCCGCCGCAGCACCCGGTAGGGCAGCAATTGTGGGTTTGGAGTACTCGTAAAGGCGCAGCGAAGCCGTATTCTGGGCCTCGCGCAGACGGCTGATCATGTCATCGGTGTTGGGGGCCTTGCCGCCAGCCAATGTGTCACCCATCCCGCCAATATCACCGCCGGCGCAGAAGGCACCCTCGGCCCCGGTCAGGACCAGAACGCGCACATCCGGGTCAGTCTCGGTCTCGAGCAGCATCCGGCGCAGGGCTGGGGTCATTTCATCCCCCAGAGCGTTGCGTTTGGTGGGGTTGTTCAAGGTCAGTGTCGCGACGCCGTCGGTAACAGAACCCAACAGCTTGTCCGTTCCGGTGTCCAAAGTGCGCGTGGTCATTGCAATTCCTTTGTCGTTGCGCTCAATCTGCGCGGGATTGGATGCCCGACAGATTGAGAGAGTTTGAAATGGCCCGTGAATATCGCCAAAGCGTTTACCAACCGCCCAAAGGGGCCGTGGACCTGTTCCTGATCCGCCACGGCGAAAGCCAGGCGGCGATTCCGGGGCAGAGCTTTCCGATGAAAGACGGACACGGCGACCCGGCGCTGCACCCCAATGGCGAGGCGCAGGCGGTGGCAGTCGGTCACCGTATGAAGTCTGAGCCGCTGGATGCGATCTATGTCACGACGTTGGTGCGAACGCATCAGACGGCGGCGCCGTTGGCCGCGCATCTGGGCATGACGCCAGCTGTCGAGGCGGATCTGCGCGAGGTGTCCTTGGGCGATTGGGACGGCGGCCTCTACCGGATCAAAGCGGCCGAGGGCGCGCCCGAGTTCGCCCGCGCCAAGGCCAATCAGGAATGGGGAGAGATCCCGGGAGCTGAGACCACGGCGCAGCTGCACGCGCGGGTGCGGGCAGGGCTGCTGCGGATCGCGGCCAACCACGCGGATCAGCGCGTCGCGGCTTTTGTCCATGGCGGTGTGATCGGCGCGGCGATGGCGATTGCCAGCGGGTCCGCGCCCTTTGCGTTCAACGGGGCTGCAAACGGTTCGATCAGTCGCCTTGTGATCAAGGGCGACACGATGGTTGTCCGTGGGTTTAACGACTGCACGCATCTGCCCTGATCCCGGTAAACCCCGTTAGTCCAGCGTGATGACGACTTTGCCCATCACCTTGCGGTCCTGCATCATTTCCAGGGCCGCGGGGGCCTCTGCGAGCGGGAAGCGCGCGCTGATCTGCGGTTTGACCTTACCCTCGGCATAGAGCTGGAAAAGCTCGGCCATGTTTTCCGCATGCCCCTGCGGTTCACGGAACACGGACGCGCCCCAGAACACACCAACGATCTGACTGCCCTTGAGCAGGGTCAGGTTCAACGGGATGCTCGGAATGCCGGCCGGGAAGCCGACCACGAGGAACCGACCCTTCCAGGCCAAGGCGCGCAAGGCGGGCTCGGCATAGTCGCCTCCAACGGCGTCGTAGACCACGTCGACGCCATCCGGGCCTGCCAGTTTCTTGATTTCACCCGACAGGGCCTTTTGCGCGTCGCGGTCCAGTTCTCGGGGGTAAACGATCACCTCGTCCGCGCCGACCTGACGGCAGAATTCGCCCTTCTCCTCGGACGATACAGCCGCAATCACTTTGGCACCTGCGGCCTTGCCCAGCTCGATCGCGGCAACGCCCACGCCGCCGGCCGCGCCCAGGATCAAAAGGCTTTCACCCGGCTTGATCTGCGCGCGGTCCTTTAGGGCATGGTGCGAGGTGCCGTAGGTAAAGATGAAACAGGCTGCATCCTCATACGGCATCGCGTCAGGGATCTTGATCGCGCTTGCGGCCTTGAGCGCCAGATGCGTGGAGAACCCTCCGTGACCGGTCAGGGCAAGAACACGGTCTCCGACTTCAAAGCCCGACACACCTTCGCCAAGGGCTACAACCTCACCCGCGATCTCTCCACCCGGTGCAAAGGGGCGGGGGGGTTTCATCTGGTACAGGTCGCGGATCATCAGCGTGTCAGGGAAGTTCACACCCGCCGCCCGAACCCGGACGATCAGCTCGCCTTTCTTGGGCTCTGGGTCCGGCAATTCGGTCAATTCCAATGTTTCGGGGCCGCCAACGGCGGTGCTGAGCATGGCTTTCATCTGGATGTCTCCCTGACCCTTGCGGGCATGTCGTACTGCTATTTGACGTGAAGTCTTTCCCCCGGTTCCCATGTTGTCAATCGAATTTCGAAATGCAATTCTGCATAGCGAAACAGGGATGAAAAACAGGTATCTGCGTGTGGGAGGAACCATGTCAGAGACAGCCGAGCAACTAAGCACCTTTCAGGCCGAATTGCGTGCGTGGCTTGAAGAAAACTGCCCCCAAGAGATGCGCGATGGTCGCAATGATGAGACTACCATCTGCTGGGGCGGAAAGAACTGGAACTTTACGTCAGAAGCCCAACGTACCTGGCTGCAACGCTGCGTCACCAAAGGGTATACGGTGCCGACCTGGCCGGTGGAGTATGGCGGAGCGGGTCTGACCCGGGACGAAGAGAAGGTGTTTCACGCCGAAATGGCGCGGATCAATGCGCGTTATCCGTTGCAAAGCTTTGGCATCTGGATGCTTGGCCCGGCGCTTCTGCACTTTGGGACGCATGAGCAGAAGCTCCACTATTTGCCGCCCATTGCGCGGGGCGAGGTGCGCTGGTGTCAGGGGTATTCGGAACCGGGCGCGGGCTCGGACTTGGCCAATGTGCAGACCAAGTGCGAGGACAAAGGAGATCATTGGCTGGTCAACGGTCAAAAGATCTGGACCTCATACGCGGACAAGGCGGACTGGATTTTTGTGCTGGTGCGCACGGATAAGGACGCGCCCAAGCACAAGGGCATCTCTTTCGTGTTGATCGACATGGAGACCGAGGGTGTTTCGACCCGGCCCATCAAGCTGATTTCTGGCGTGTCGCCGTTCTGCGAGACCTTCTTTGATGACGTGAAATTCCCCAAGGAACAGGTTGTCGGTACCGTCAACCGTGGTTGGGACGTGGCCAAATACCTGCTGACTCATGAACGTGAAATGATCTCGGCCGCAGGTGGGTCGATGGGCACGGGGCGCCCTCTGGGTGCGGTGATTGCTGATTGCGAAACCGGTACGACCGATCCAGTTCTGCGAGGGGACGCAATGCGGGCCGAGGTGGACACATTGGCCGTTGAACTCACGCTGGAGCGTTACAAGGACCAGGCCGAGGCCGGCGGCAGTGTTGGCGATGCCTCTGCGATGCTCAAATACATGGGGACCGAGCTGAACAAGCGGCGGCTTGAACTTTTGATGTCCGCTGGCGGCTCGGATGCTCTCGAATGGGACGACGGGCGCGCGCCCAACTGGCTGCGCACCAAGGCCAATTCGATCGAGGGGGGCACATCCGAGGTGATGCTCTCGATCCTGTCGAAACGTGTTTTGGGACTTCCGGGGTAAGGTATCATGGCAAAACTTGTTGCAAGTGAAGAAGAGGTCATGCTGGCCGACGCTGCGCGTGGGTTCCTGGACGAGGCCGCCCCCGTGTCGCATCTGCGCGGATTGCGGGACGGGGGCCAGACAGAAGACAAGGCTTTGTGGAAATCCATGGCCGATATGGGCTGGGCCGGTATTCTGGTGCCTGAAAGTGCCGGAGGATCGGACATGGGCCATGCAGCAGCCTGTGTTCTGGCCACAGAGATGGGCAAAACGCTGGCGACCAGCCCGTTCATTTCGACTGCGGTGATCGCGGCCACGGCCTTGCGTCAGGTTGCAGACGGTAGGGCGAATGCAGCCTTGGGACGGATTGCCTCTGGCGACGTGACCTATGCCTTGGCGGTTGATGAAAGCGCCAAATTCAACCCGGAAGCCACGCAGTTGGAGGCGCGGCGCGAGGGGAACGGCTTTCGCCTGAATGGTTCGAAAGGGTTTGTTGTGGACGGCGGCAACGCCGACCGTCTTTTGGTTCTGGCCCGCACCGGCGAGGCGCTGACCTTGTTCGATCTGCCCGCGGATCGTGACGGGATCACGCGCGAGGCCAAACCGATGATCGACAGCCGCGATGCGGCGACGGTTCAATTCGACGAGGTTGAGGCAACAGGCGAGGATGTTCTGGGTCAGGTTGATGACGCCATGACGGTTCTGAAGCCGGCAATCGAGGCCGGGCAGGCGGCCTTGGCGGCGGAAATGGCGGGTGTTGCCGCTGGTGCCTTTGGCATGACCGTTGAATACCTGAAAGAGCGCAAGCAGTTCGGCGTGCCCATCGGCGCATTTCAAGCCTTGCAGCATCGCGCGGCGCATCTGTGGTGCGAATGCGAGGTGACGGCCTCGGCCATCCTGAATGCCGGCCGCAAATTGGACGAAGACCCCGAAAATGCGGCATTGGCTGTGTCGCTGGCCAAGGCCCGTGCAACGGATACCGTGCAATTGGCGGTCCAGGAAGGCGTGCAGATGCACGGCGGGATCGGCATGACCGACGCCTTTGACATGGGGTTCTACATGAAACGGGCCCGGGTCGGCGCCGAATGGCTGGGCGACTATGGCTATCACGCGAACATCGTCGCGCAAGCACGCGGATTTTAAGGATTTATCATGACACCAGAAACACTATTTTCGCTTCACGGCAAGACCGCATTGGTCACAGGTGGGGCCACCGGGATCGGACGCATGGCGGCCGAGGCTTTGGTTCGTGCCGGCGCCCGTGTCCTGATCGCCTCACGCAAGGGTGATGCATGCGAGGCGGTGGCCGCGCAGCTGAACGAGTTGGACGCGCCCGGATCAGCCGAGGGGTTTGCAGGCGATGTCGGTTCCGCCGAAGGTATCGATGCCATGGTTGCCGAGGTTAAAAGCCGCACGGAAACCCTTGATATCTTGATGAATAACTCAGGCGTGACATGGGGCGCGCCGATGGGGCAGTTCCCGCATGAAGCCTGGGAAAAGGTGATGAATGTGAACGTGGCGGGTGTCTTCGACTTGACCCAAAAACTGCTCCCGATGCTGATGGACTCGGCCAAGGATGGCGATCCGGCGCGGGTGATCAACGTGGGTTCGGTCATGGGCGAGATCCCGATGGGCGACGGCGCATACAGCTATTCGGCGTCCAAGGCCGCTGTCATGCACCTGTCCAAGATCATGGCCAAAGAGCTTGCGGGTTACAACGTCACCGTGAATTCCTTGGCTCCGGGGCCGTTTGTGTCGCGCATGACTGCTTTTGCGACGGCAGACGAGGAAAAACGCGCCAAGGTCGGCAGCGACGTGCCGCTTGGCCGAGTTGGTCGGGATGAGGATATTGCTGGCTGCATGTTGTTCTTGTGCGGGCGCGGTGGGGCCTATGTCACCGGAGCAATTATCCCCGTGTCGGGCGGCATCAACGTGATGTCGGGCCACAACATCTTTGAAAAAGCGCTGTAAGGGGGCCGCGATGGACATTCGATTTGACGGTCGCGTCGCCATTGTCACCGGATCGGGCATCGGTTTGGGCCGCAGCCACGCGCTTGGGTTGGCCGAGCGCGGCGCCAAGCTTGTCATCAATGACCTGGGCGTGTCGACCGACGGGCAGGGTGCCTCGTCCGAGGCGGCCGAAGCTGTTGTGGCCGAGATCAAGGCCATGGGGGGCGATGCGATTGCCCATGGGGCCGATGTCTCGAACGAAGAGCAAGTGGCCGATATGGTCGCCAAGACGATGGAGGCCTTTGGCCGGATCGACATCGTGGTCAACAACGCAGGCATCCTGCGGGACAAGACCTTTTCCAAGATGACCATGGCCGATTTCCGAAAGGTGGTTGATGTCCATCTGATCGGCAGCGCCAATGTCACCCACGCCTGTTGGCCCATCATGCGCGAGCAGGGCTATGGCCGCGTTGTGCTGACCTCGTCTGCCTCTGGTCTTTACGGCAATTTTGGCCAGTCCAACTACGGCGCGGCCAAGGCGGCGATGATGGGCATGATGAACGTGCTGCATCTTGAGGGTGCGCGCGACGACATCCGCGTCAACTGCCTTGCCCCGACAGCGGCCACCCGCATGACCGAAAGCCTGATGCCGCCGGAAGCGCTGGAACTGCTGAAACCCGAAACCATCACGCCGGGCCTGCTGTATCTGGTCAGCGAGGATGCGCCATCGCGGGTGATCATGTCCGCCGGCGCAGGCTGTTTTGCGCAAACCCGCGTGTATGAGACGCCCGGCATCCTGCTTGAAGGCGAGGAAATCACGCCCGAAAACGTGGCAGCGCAATTCGACCAACTTAACAATGGTGAAGGCCAAGAGGAACTGACCGACGCTTTTGCCCAAACCAAGAAATATGCCCGCAAGGCAGCCGAGGCCGCAGGTCTCACGCTCCCGTGGTAGGCTCTGGAAACGACAAGGAAACATGACGTGAAAGACACCGCGACCAAACCCGACCTACATCCGAACCTGCAGGGGCTGCGCATCCCGCTGATCGGGTCGCCGCTTTTCATCATTTCGAACCCCGATCTGGTGATCGCACAGTGCAAGGCGGGTATCATCGGCTCGTTTCCGGCCCTGAACGCACGTGAAGCCGATGGCGAGCCGCCACTGCTTGAGGCCTGGCTGAAGCGGATCACCGAAGAACTGGACCGCCACAACCAGGAAAACCCCGACAATCCGGCGGCCCCTTATGCGGTCAACCAGATCGTGCACCGCTCTAACGGACGGTTGGAACGGGATCTAGAGATCTGCGCCAAATGGGAGGTACCGGTGTGGATCACCTCGTTGGGCGCGCGGGTCGAGGTCAACGAGGCCGCGCATTCCTGTGGGGGCGTGGTCCTACATGACATCATCAACAACACCTTTGCCAAGAAAGCGATCGACAAGGGCGCTGATGGCCTGATTGCTGTGGCGGCTGGGGCAGGCGGGCATGCAGGCCAGCAATCGCCACTCGCGCTGATCCGCGAAATCCGCTCTTGGTTTGACGGACCCCTTGCGTTGTCGGGTGCGATTGCCTGTGGCGAAAGCCTGTTGGCTGCACGCGCTATGGGCGCTGACTTTGGCTATATGGGTTCGCCATTCATTGCCACGCACGAGGCCCACGCGCAGGACGAATACAAGCAGATGATCGTCGACAGCACGGCCGAAGATATCGTCTATTCCTCGCTCTTCACTGGGGTACATGGCAACTATCTGAAGAAATCAGTGGTGCGCGCGGGCATGGATCCGGACAACCTACCCTCGGCCGATGCGTCTTCGATGAATTTCGGTTCGGGCTCCTCCAAACCCAAAGCCTGGAAAGAGATCTGGGGATCGGGGCAGGGCATTGGCGATGTCACAGATATCGTCGGTGCGGGTGAGTTGGTGGACCGCGTGGCTGCTGAATACACGGCGGCAGGCAAGCGCCTGGCGGCCGAGTTTGCGGAGTAATTCATGCCTGAATTGATGGTCGTCCGCCACGCGCAAGCCTCGTTCGGGGCGGACAACTATGACCAACTCAGTGAACTTGGGCATCGCCAGTCCGCTTTGGCAGGTGAAACCTTGCGCGAGATGGGATGGGTGCCGGACCGGCTGGTTACCGGCACCCTGACCCGGCAAAAGGAAACCCTGCATTCGATGGGGTTCGCGGATGCGCCCGAAGAGCACGCAGGTTGGAATGAATATGACTTCCACGACCTGCTGCGCGTGAAACACGGCGGTGCGATCCCGGATCTGGTTCAGCATGACCGCAAAACCCACTTTCGCACGCTGCGCGAGACTTTGCGTGAATGGCAGGATGATGGGCTGCAAGGGGCGGCGGAAAGTTGGGCCGATTTCAAGGCCCGCATTCAGGCCGCGCGCCAGTTTTCGACCGAGACAGACGCGCAAAAGGTTCTGGTGATCAGTTCCGGAGGTGCCATCGGGCAGTTGGTGGCAAGTGCAATGAGCGCACCGCCAGAGCAGATGATCGCGCTGAACCTGCAGGTCAAGAACACCTCGATGACGCGGTTCATCTTTTCGTCCCGCGCCTTCTTTTTGCATGAATTCAACGCGACGCCGCATTTTGCCCCAAAGGCGCGCGCAGATATGCTGACCTACAGCTAAGGAGCAGATCATGACCAACACCGCTCAAACGCTCGACCTGGATGTTGTGGACGCCTATCTGCGTGACAACCTGCCGGGATATGAAGGGCCGCTGGAGGCCGACAAGTTCGAAACCGGCCAGTCGAACCCGACCTTCCTGCTGAAGACGCCGAAACAGAACTACGTCCTGCGACGCAAACCACCCGGGGTGCTGCTGAAGTCCGCCCATGCGGTGGATCGCGAGTTTCGGGTTCAAAGCGCGCTGGCGGATACGGATGTGCCTGTCGCCCGGATGCATCTGCTGTGTGAGGATGACGACGTAATCGGATCCGCGTTTTATGTGATGGAGCATCTGAACGGGCGGAACTTTTACCAGCCCACGATGGAGGGCGAAAGCAACGAGACTCGCACAGCCGTCATTGACGAGATGAACCGGGTTCTGGCCGCACTGCATTCGGTTGATATCGAGGCGGTTGGCCTGTCGGACTATGGCCCGCCAGGCAACTATTTTGAGCGGCAGATCGGGCGTTGGACCAAGCAATACCGCGCGTCTGAGACGGACAGCATCCCACAAATGGATGCGCTGATCGAGGCGCTGCAGACCAGCATCCCGGAAGATGACGGGCAGCGCACACTGGTGCATGGCGATTACCGTATCGACAACATGATGTTCGAAAAGGACGGCGCCCGGTGCCTGGGCGTGCTGGATTGGGAGCTTTCGACCATCGGCCACCCCTATGCCGATCTGGCCGCCGTGATCATGCAATGGCAGATGCCTCCGGGCAAAGAGGGGCGCGGGATGGCTGGTCTGGATCGGGCGTCGCTTGGGCTGCCGACAGATCAGGAGTTCATCGCCAAGTACTGTGAACGGCGCGGTTTGGCGGGCATCGAAAACTTTGGCTTCTACCTGTCGTTCAACTTTTTCCGTATGGCCTCGATCATTCAGGGCGTGTACAAGCGGGCGCTGGATGGCAATGCATCGAACCCTGAACGCGCAATGCGGTTGGGTGGTTTCGTCAAAGTCTTTGCAGAACATGGGCTGACCGCCCTGAAATCCTGATACGGGGAAGGCGATGGCGCAAACGGAGTTCGGCACGAGCCCCGACGAGGGCAAGGACAGGAATTTTGTCACCGCCCTGGCGCGGGGGCTGGATGTCTTGCGCTGTTTTCGCCCCGGCGAGGTCAGCCTGAGCAATCTGGACCTGTCCGAACGCACCGGGTTGCCAAAACCCACGATCTCGCGTTTGACACATACGCTGTGTCAGCTCGGCTATCTTGTTCATGAACCGGGCAACGGCACCTATCGTTTGGGTGTTGGCGTCTTGCAACTGGGGTTTGGCGTTCTGGCTGGCATGGACATCTGCGATCGGGCGGCGGATGTGTTGCGGACGCTGCGCAACGGGCCAAACTCATACATCACCGCCGCCCTGGCAGAAATGCACCGGGCCGAGGTGATCTATGTTGCGGTCCACCGATCGCGCGAAGATGTTTCGCTGTCGATGCATGTGGGTGCGCGCCTTCCGCTTTTTCGTTCGGCCATCGGGCGCGCCATTTTGGCGGGCCTGTCTGATGAAGCCCGTCAAGCGGCCATCGCACATGGGGTGCAGGACGGAGCCGGGAGCGAGGCCGAGCTGAGCCGCGCTGCGCATGCGGCCAGTGAAGAGTTTGATGCCAAAGGGTATTGCACCGGATATGGCGAGTGGCGCGCAGATGTGAACGGCTTAGCCGTGCCGGTTTTTTCGCTGGACGGTGCGCGTGTCTTTGGCCTCAATGTTGGCGGACCCGCATTTCATGTCTCTCCGGATGAACTGGAGCGCGAGTACTCGGGGTTGCTGACCGAAGCGGCGGCTTTTCTAAGCTTCAAACCCTGAAAAACAAATCATTTTGTTGACTTTGTGCTGTACTGTGCAACCCTGATCAAGCCCACGGAACAAGAATAGACCGGGGCTTGGATTAGGGAGGAGAGATCCAATATGCGCAACAAGAAACTGTTAGGATTGACCACTGCTTTGGCTCTGACGTTGAGCGCCGCAGCCGGTTACGCGGAAAATATCAAAATTGCTTTCATTGACCCGCTGTCGGGGCCGTTTGCGGCCACGGGTGAGGATGGGTTGCACCAGTACGAATTTGCGGCGGACATGCTTGTGAACCAAAAGGGCGGTGTCCTGGACGGTCAGATGTTCGAAATCGTGCCGTTTGACAACAAGATCAGCGCCAAGGAATCCCTGATCCAGTTGCAGGTCGCCATCGACCAGGGGATCCGGTTCATTGCCCAGGGCAACTCGTCCGGCGTGGCAAACGCGCTGACAGATGCCATCAACAAGCACAACAAACGCAACCCGGACAAGCGTGTGTTGTTCCTGAACTATTCGGCGGTGGACCCGGCGCTGACCAACGACAAGTGCAATTTCTGGCACTTCCGCTTTGACGCCAACGCCGACATCAAGATGGATGCGCTGACAGATGTGATCGCGGGCAATGATGAGATCAAGAAGGTCTATATCATCGGCCAGGACTACTCGTTTGGTAAGGCTGTTGCGGCTGCAGCAGTTCGGTTCCTGGGTGAAAAGCGCCCGGATATCGAGATTGTCGGCAACGAGTTGCATCCCATCGGCAAGATCAAGGATTTCACACCCTACGGTCGTAAGATCATGGCCGCCGAGGCGGATGCTGTGATCACCGGCAATTGGGGCGCCGACATGCTGGGGCTGGGTAAATCGATCTTGCAGAACGGCTTTGATGGTCCGATCTACACCTACTACGCCGCGTCCACCGGGATCACCGCAGCCTTTGGTGAATCCGGTGTTGGCTCGCTCAAGCTGGTTGGCGAAGGGCAGTTGAACCCACCGGTTTCGGATCGCGCAGACGCGTATGCAAAAGCGTTCAAGGAAAAGTACCCCGATGATGATCTGGGACAGCCGCGCATTGCCAACGTGATCGAGATGCTGGCGCGTGCGATCAACGAGGCTGGCACCGCGACCGACATGGTCGCCGTTGCAAATGCGCTCGAAGGGATGGAGCATGACTCGATCTGGGGGACCAAGGTTCTGATGCGGGAATCCGATCACCAGGCGATCCAGGCCGTTCACGTCCAGGCGCATTCTCCTGATGTGGCGCATGATTTCGACAACTCGGGCTTTGGTCTGTTGACCGAAAACTCGGTCGAAATGGCCTCGGCCGATGCACCGACCACATGCAAGATGAAGCGTCCCTGATGGGCCTTAGGCCCCGCCCGGGCTTCGGGCGGGGCCATCAAGTTATGCTGTCAAAGCTTCTTCGATCTCGGGCAGCGTTTCTTTTCCAAAAAACATCTCATCCCCGACAAACATGGTTGGTGAGCCGAAAACGCCCCGATCCACAGCCGCAGACGTGGCATCGATCAGCCCCTGTTTGATCGATTGATCCTGCGTGGCTTCGATGATCTTTTGTGCAGGCAAATCGTTTTCACGAAGCACATCATGGATCACGGACGGATCGTCCATTTTTTGACCATGCACCCACATCGCATCAAATATGGCTGATATGTATTTGTTTTCCCACTCTTTACCTTGGGCAAAGATCGCTCCACGCATTACCCCGATGGTCATCACCGGAAAATGCGGGTTCATGTGAAACGTCAGATCATGACGTTTGATGAAACGTTGAGTTTCACGGGCCTGGTACTGCAGTTTGTTGCGCACGCCGCCAAAGGCCTGCATCGGACTTTGATTGTTCGTGGCTTTGAACACGCCCCCCAACAAGATCGGCTGATGCGTTACTGTCGCGCCAAATCTTGCCGCCAGATCGGGCAACACCTTGTGCACCAGGTAAGCGTTCGGAGATCCGAAATCATAAAAGAAATCAACTACTTTCGTCACCATCTTTCTCCAAATGGGCGCAGGTCCAGTTCAAAGGTCCAAGCGTCTCGGGTCTGATGTTGCAACGTCCAATAGGCCTCGGCCACGGACGCAGGGTTCATCAGAGTATCTTCGGGCAGTGTATCAGGATCGTGACCGGATTGCGCGATGCGATCCCGCACAAAGGCCGTGTCAACGCCGGCATCGATCACCAGATGGGCAACATGAATGTTCTTGGGGCCCAGTTCCTTGGCCAGGCTTTGCGCCAATGCCCGCAGCCCCGACTTGCCAGCCGAGAACGCCGCATAACCGCTGTTGCCCCGCATCGAGGCGGAGGCGCCGGTAAAGAAGATGTTGCCGCGTCCACGGGGCACCATGTACCGCGCCGCCTCGCGCCCCGACAGGAAGCCCGCAAAGCAGGCCATTTCCCAGACCTTACGAAAGACCCGTGCCGTGGTGTCCAGGATTGGGAACCGCACGTTGCCGCCGACGTTGTAGATCACGGTTTCGATCGGGCCAACCTCATCCTCGATCTGTTTGAACACGGCCATGACGCTGTCTTCGTCGCGCGCATCCAGGGTGTAGCCGATGGCGGTGCCACCGTCGGCCTCGATCTCGGCCACAAGCGGGGCGAGCTTGTCGCCATTGCGCCGACCCATGCAGACGGTGAACCCGCCACGAGCAAAGCGTTTTGCGATGGCGGCGCCGATGTAGTCCCCGGCGCCGACGATCAGAACAATCGGCTTACTCATAGCGACCACGCCTTTTGCAGGGCAGGCCGCGCCATCAGCCGGTCGGCATAAGGTTGCAGATTGGGTTTGTCCGAGAAGTCGGCCCCCAAGCGACCCGACATGATGATCGAATGTCCGGTCATGATGTCAGCAGCGGTGAATTCACCGGCCAGATATTCCGCCCCCTCAAGGTGGTTGTTCACGGCCATCAGCATCTGGTTCAACAGCTTGGTCGCACGTTTCACGTTCAATTCAGTGCGTCGTTCAGGAGGCAAGAGGATGGTTTCAACAACGATTGTATTGATCGGAGGCATGATCATGCCCTCGCAATAATGCAGCCACTGCAAATAGTTGGCGAACTCTTGCGTGCCAACTGCAGGCTGCAGGCGGCCCTCGCCATAAAGCGCCAGAACATATTGAACGATGGCACCTGATTCAAAGATGGTCACACCTTTGTCTTCAAGCGCGGGCACCCGGCCCATGGGATGCACTTTCAGGTAATCCGGCTCGCGCATGGCGCGGTCGCCGAGCGTGAACTTTTCGATCTCATAGTCCAGCCCCAGCTCTTCGAGCAGCCATGCGATGCGCACGGCGCGGGTGTTCTGTGCGTAATAGAGTTTCATTAAACCTCCCCAATTTGACCGGAATTTGACAGATCGTCCGGCCTGTGGGAAAGGTGACTACAAAAAGTGAAGGGTGTCAACGATGAGCCGAAGTGACCTTGCGGATACGCATTGTCCGGTGTCCCGCGCGATCGAGCGAGTGGGCGATCCATGGGTGCTGATGATCCTGCGCGAGATGTTCATGGGCCGCCGTCGGTTCGACGATATGCAGCGTTTGACCGGGGCCTCTCCGCACATCTTGAGCCAACGCTTGAAGCGCATGTGCGCCGATGGGATCCTGGAAAAGCGGGCCTATAGCGAACGGCCCGTGCGCTATGAATATCACCTGACCGAAAAAGGCCGGGACCTGTGGCCGGTGATCATCATGCTCAAATCCTGGAGCGACAAGTGGCTTGGCACCCAAGGAATGGTTGAATTGCAGCATAAATCCTGTGGAAACCGCATAATACCCAAGGTCACTTGTCCGGAATGCGCGGAACCCCTCGACGCGCGGCAGATCTCGGTTGATATTGACCCTGCGTTACTGGCCGAAAATCGGGCACGTCGCGCAAAAGACTTGCAGGGAGAGGGACATGAGCGCGACACAGCATCTGAACAGAATAAATCACGACGGCGGCATCGTTGAAATCGGTCTGAACCGTGCGCCGGTCAATGCGCTCAGCCCGGAATTTCTGTTCGACTTCAAGGATCTGTTAGATGGTCTTGCAATTGAGTCCGAGGTGCGTGCCATTGTGTTGACCAGCCCTTTCAAAGTGTTTTCCGCAGGCCTTGACCTGAAAGAAGCGCAAGAATTCGACCTGGGTCAACAGAATGCCATTGTCGAAGGTTTGAACGTTGGTTTCCTGAGCCTGTTCGCCAATCCCAAGCCGGTTGTCTGTTCAGTCGACGGGGCCGCGATCGCTGGTGGGCTGTTCTTTGTTTTGGGCAGCGACATTCGCGTGGCAAGCCCACGCGCGAAATTGGGGCTGGCCGAGGTTCGGGTCGGTGCCAATTTTCCCGTCGGACCGCTTGAGATCGCGCGCGCCACATTGGCACCTGATGCCTTGCGCCGCTTGATGCTGACCGGACAGCCCCTGGACGCGGAAGAGGCGCACCGCTATGGCATAGTCGACGCGTTGACCGAAGGCAGTTCGCGCGACCGAGCCATGGCTGAGGCCCAGGCGCTGGCCCAGTTGCCGCCCAAAACCTATGCCTCGATCAAACAACAAATCAGGGGCGGCGCGATCGAGATTATCGAACAGGCGATGCGCGACGGCGCGAACCGGTCAGAAACGGGGTGGTTCAGTGATGAGACAAAACCGGCCATGCAGCGGATGATCGGCTGATATGTCAGAGGGTTTTATCCAAGTCGATCACGACGGGGCAGTGGCGATTGTCACGTTGAACCGACCTGATGCGTTGAACGCCTTGTCCCGTGCCTTGGTTGAGGAATTAACGAACATTATCAAATCATTGTCCGAAATCCCTAAGGTCCGGGCCATCGTCCTGACCGGCAAGGGGCGCGCCTTCAGTGTTGGCGTTGACCTCAAGGAGATGTCACAAACGGACGATGCCATGATCCAGTTCGAATGGCACGGACCCAACAGCCTGTTTGCCATTGCCGGTGCCTGTACAAAGCCGATCATTTCCGCCGTAAACGGCTATGCAATAACCGGCGGGCTAGAATTGGCGCTGCTGGGGGATTTCCTGATCGCGGCGGACACTGCGGTTTTTGCCGATACGCATGCGCGCGTTGGTATCACGCCAAGCTGGGGCATGACGCAGATCCTTCCGCGTTTGATCGGGATCAACCGAGCCAGGCAGATGAGCCTAACTTGCGAATTTGTAAGTGCAGACAAGGCGTTGCAGTGGGGTCTTGTGAACGAGGTGGTTGCCGCAGATAGGTTGCTCGACCGTGCGTTGGAGTTGGGAGAACACATTGCGTCGACCGATCCGATCACGATGGGGCGTATCCGCCGCCTGATTGCAGACGGGACCGATTTGCCGCTCAGCGATGCAATGGCGCTGGAGGCGCAGGTATTTGACATGCATATTTCTCAAGTGTCCGCGGCAGATGTTGCCGCCGGACAAGAGCGTGCAACAACACGTGGCCGTCAAATGGCAGACGGGAACGGAAAGGACTGATTTTGACGTTGCAGTTTGGATTTGACCCAACCCGATTGAACCGTATCGCGACATGGATGGATCGCTATGTAAGTGACCGGAAATACGCAGGAAGTTCCGTCTTGATCCAGCGCGGCGGCGAGGAGGTGTATTTTAACGCCACCGGTCTGCGCAGCTTGGAACATGACCTGCCGTTTGAACGCGACACCGTGGCCCGCATCTATTCCATGACCAAGCCGATCACCTCGGTCGCAATCATGATGCTGGCGGAACGCGGGTTGTTCCACCTGGATGCGCCTGTGTCCAATTTCATACCTGCTTTCAATGACATACAGGCACTTGTTCCGGGGGCTGAGCGCATTGATCAGGTCGAGCCGAGCCAGGCCCCAACGCTGCATCAGCTTTTGACCCATACCAGCGGGCTCAGCTATCCCTTCAATCCCGGTGTGCTGCCCCAGGCCATGGACGAACAGGATATTTTGTTCAAACCCAATCAGGGCGCGCTGGCGGACATGGCCGACCGGGTTGCCGGTTTACCGCTGGCCTTTCAACCGGGCACACGGTGGGAATATTCGGTCAGCATAGACATCCTGGGCCGTGTGGTTGAGGTGGTATCGGGCAAATCCTTGGCGGAATTCTTTGCCGAAGAGATCTTCTCGCCCGTTGGCATGACCGAAACCGCGTTTTCTGCAGCACCAGGGCAAGTTGACCGGTTTGCGTCCCTCTATACGCCGCTTGCAGGGGACGCCATGGCGCTGAACGAGGCGAGCACTGGCAGCGACAGCCTGCGCCTGGTCGATGAGCCTGGGAAATCGCCGTTCCAGAACGCAGACATGTATTCCGGTGGCGGTGGCTTGGTTGGGACCATCGACGACTATATGGCGTTTGTTGACATGCTGCGCCGTGGTGGAACGTGCGACGGTGGCCGATTGCTCGGCCCCGAAACGCTGAAGTTCATGATGCGCAACCATCTGCCGGGCGACATCGCCTCGATGGGCCCACAGAGCTTTGCCGAACAACCGATGGAGGGCATGGGCTTTGGCCTTGGCGGTGCAGTTGTGTTGGATCCGGGACGCGCGCGTTGCCCCGGTCATGTGGGTGATTTCAGCTGGGGCGGCATGGCGTCGACGTTCTTCTGGATGGATCCGGTGGCGGATGTGTCCGTCGTCTTTTTCACGCAGCTTTCGCCGTCGAGCTCATACCCGTCGCGCGCAGAACTTAAGGCGCTGGTGCATGGAGCAATGATCGCATGACCGAGGCACGAGAGATCCTGTGGACCCCGACCCAAGACCGCTCCGAACAGAGCCGGATGGCCGACTTCACAGCTTGGGTGGAGCGTCGAACAGGGCGCAAGTTCGCCCAGTACAACGGTCTGTGGGAATGGAGCGTCACCGACCTTGATGCCTTTTGGCTGGCGATCTGGGACTACTTCGACATCCGCTCTGATGTGGCCCCCACAACCGTTTTGACCGAACGAAAGATGCCGGGTGCCGAATGGTTCCCGGGTACGCAGGTGAATTTTGCCGATCAGATGCTGCGCCATGCGTTCACGAAACCGGATGCGACAGCGTTGATCGTGCAATCCGAAACCTTTGGTCGGAGCGAAATGACCTGGGGCCAGCTTGCAGCTCAGGTGGCCAGCGTTGCCGCTAATCTACGCGCTCAGGGCGTGACCAAAGGCGACCGCGTGGTGGCGATCCTGCCCAATACCGAGGTGTCGATCATCGCCTGCCTGGCCACGGTCAGCATCGGTGCGATCTGGTCTTTGTGCGCGCCGGACATGGGGCATGTGGCGATCTTGGACCGGTTCAAACAGATCGAACCAAAGGTGCTGATTGCACAGGATGGCTATGTCCACGCGGGCGTGACGCATGACAAGCGGGATATTCTGGCGGAAATCCGGCAAGGCCTCCCAACCGTCGAGACCACGATCATAGTGCCGGTTGTGGGTGAGGTTGCGGGCGATGCCTTGGCATGGGACGCACTGACAAATACACTGGCCGAGTTGGCAATCGAAATGGTGGATTTCGATCATCCGATCTGGGTGGTCTATTCCTCGGGCACCACCGGCAACCCAAAACCCATCGTGCATGGGCATGGTGGCATCCTGCTAGAGGGAGCAAAGCAATCGCTGCATCAGGACATCGGACCGGATGATCGGTTCTGCTGGCTGACCAGTTCGGGCTGGGTCATGTGGAATGCTCAGTTTGTGGCCTTGGGGCAGGGGGCTTGCGTGCTCGCTTATGACGGTGCGCCCAACCACCCTGACATGCTGGCGGTTTGGCGCTCGGTCGCAGAGGAGCGGATCACCTATCTGGGCGTCGGTGCGGCCTATGTCACGGTCTGCGCAAAATCGGGTATTCGTCCGTGTGATGAGCTGGACCTGGGGGCGCTTGTTTCCGTGGGCACCACGGGATCGCCTTTGACGTCAGACGGCTATGCCTGGATCTATGATGCGATCGGCGCAGACATCTGGCTGGCGCCCATTTCGGGCGGCACCGATTTCTGCGGCGCCTTTGTCGGCGGCAATCCGATGCTGCCGGTGCGTGCCGGAGAGATGCAATGCCGCCTGCTGGGCAATGCCGTGCGCAGCTATGACCCCTTTGGCAAAGAGCTGTTTGGTGAGGTCGGCGAATTGGTCTGCACCGAGCCGCTGCCGTCGATGCCGTTGTTCTTCTGGGGCGATGATGACGGAACGCGGCTGCATGACAGCTACTTCGACACCTACCCGGGGATCTGGAGGCACGGGGATTGGATCGAGATCACGCCGGAAGGTGGGTCTGTCATCTATGGCCGCTCTGACGCTACCATAAACCGCAAAGGCCTGCGCATGGGCTCGTCCGAGATCTATCAGGCGGTCGAGGGCCTAGATGAGGTCATGGATAGCCTTGTTGTCGATCTGGAGTTTCTGGGCCGCGACAGCTTCATGCCGTTGTTTGTGGTTGTGGCCGAGGGTGTCGAATTGACCGATGCGGTGAAAGACAAGATCAATGGGTCCATCCGAGCGTCAGTCTCGGCGCGGTTTGTTCCGAATGAGATTATCCAGATTGCCGAAGTGCCGCGCACATTGTCGGGGAAGAAGCTGGAAGTTCCCGTGAAAAAGCTGCTACTCGGCGGTGATCCGGCGAAGGTGGTCAATCGGGATTCGATGGTGAACCCCGACAGTTTCGATGTTTTCATCGACTATGCCGCATCCCGGAACTTGAGCTGAGACGAGGCCCCCAATGACCGACGCTGAAACCAAACTGTTGGACCTGCTGAACATCGAGCGCTTGGAGGTCGATATGTTTCGCGGTGTCGGTTCGGGGGGTGAGACACCGACGCGGATCTATGGCGGGCAAGTGATTGCCCAAGCCCTGGCGGCGGCATATCGCACCGTGCCGGATCGCCTGTGTCATTCGCTTCATGCCTATTTCATCCGCCCGGGTGATCCGTCCATTCCGGTGATCTACGCGGTGGATCGGGCGCGTGACGGCGGGAGCTTTACCACGCGGCGCGTGGTCGCCATCCAACATGGCAAACAGATACTCAACCTGTCGGCGTCGTTTCATGTCGAAGACGAAGGGTGGGATTATCAGCATCCTATGCCCGAGGTTGACGGGCCGGACGATCTGGAAACGCGAGAGGCCTATCGAGATCGCTATATTGACCGTATCCCGGAACAGCATCGGGCCGAGTTCCTGCGCCCGCGTCCCATCGAAATTCGCGAGGTTGCCCCGCGTGACATGTTTGATCCCGAACCCGCAGATGATGTGCACCACCTGTGGTTCCGGATGGCGGCCGCGGCCGAAGCGGACCCGCAAATGCAGCATATTTTGCTGGCCTATGCCTCGGACATGGGGCTGCTCGGTTCGGCGCTGCGTCCGCATGGGTTGAGCTGGCTGAAGGGAGAAGTGAACGGTGCAAGTCTGGATCACGCCATGTGGTTCCACGCGCCGATCCAGTTTCAGGACTGGCACCTGTATTCGATGGACGCGCCGTTTTCCGGACGCGGTCGGAGCTTTAACCGTGGCTCTATCTTCAACAAGGACGGCACGTTGGTCGCAAGCGTCGCGCAAGAGGGCCTGATGCGCCCAAACCGCAAACGTACGTCTTGAGAGACGGGGGCACTCCCGCACCCGAGCGATCCTGGCTGCGCCAGCCCCGCTAACGGCTTTGGGCCGAGCGCCGCGCATCGCGCGGCGCGGTCCCGCTTGGGGCATATGGTTCGCCACAGGCGCCAACCGCCGAGCGCAGCGAGGCTGGGCCCAACGGGAGGAGGTGTCCCACAAGGGACACGGACGACGGGCGGGAGCGCTTTGCCCCTTAGTCCAACTTGCCGCCGAACTGACGGTTCAGCTTGCGCATACCACCCAACCACCGGTCGTAGTCCGCTGTTTTCATTCGGATATAGTCCAGAACCTGGGGATGCGGCAGCACCAGGAATGTGCCCTTGCGGATCGCCTCGATACAGGCATCAGCCACGTCTTCGGGTTCCAGCATCCCATCCAAGGCGGCCACGGATTCCTCGTGCCCGCGGGTCATTTCCGAGCGCACAGCCTGAGGACACAGGACCGAAACACCGATGCCATCGTCGGCGTGGCTCATTGCAAGCCATTCGGACAACCCGACGGAAGCGTGTTTGGTGACCCCATAGGGCGCCGCGCCCACCTGATTGAGAAGGCCAGCTGCCGATGCGGTGTTCAAAAGGTACCCGCCGCCGCGTTCGATCATGCGCGGGATGACGTGCCGCGCGGCCCAAACCTGTGACATCACATTGATATCCCATATCTTTTGCCACTCTTCATTGCTCGCTTCCATACCGCCCAAGGTCAGAATGCCGGCGTTCGAGCAAAAGATGTCGATGGGGCCGATTTCTGCCTCGACCTGTTCGATCAGCGCCTTGATGTCCTCTTCGACACCAACATTGGTTGCAATTGCAACACCGTCGATCTCGGAGGCAACCTCTTGCGCGCCAGTAAGGTTCAGGTCGGAGCAGACGACTTTCTTGGCCCCGTTGGCAGCAAATCGCTGTGCCAAAGCGCGCCCGATACCACTGGCAGCGCCTGTCACGACGACGATCTTGTTTTCTACATCCATTTCAATATCTTCTCATGAGGTTTTCAGGTGTTCTGACCGAGTTCCGCAACGCACTGAGAGCGCAAAGCGCGGCGATCGATCTTGTCAGTGGCGCCACGGGGCAGGGGTGTGGTTTGAACCCACAAGTGTTCAGGTGTCTTGAACCGGGCAATGCGAGTTGAGAGGAACTCTGACAAGTCCTCATGTGTGATCGTCATTCCGGGTCGGGTTTGCACGGCAGCGCCCACGACTTCACCCAGACGCTCATGCGGTACGGGAAATGCACATGATTCAAGGATAGCGGGATGCTGATGCAATGCGCCTTCGACATCTAGGCAAGCGATGTTTTCGCCACCTCGAATGATGATGTTCTTTTTTCGGTCCACGATGGTGATGATGCCATCGGAATCTATGTACCCAAGATCGCCGGTCTTGAACCAACCGTCCTGCATGGCCTGAGAAGTCTCGTCAGGTTTGTTGATGTAACACCGCATGTTACAGGGGCTTTTTACCGTCATTTCGCCGACTTCGCCGGGCGCAACAGGCTGTCCGTTGTCGTCCAGAAAACGCATCTCCTGCAATGGCGGAAACAGACGTCCGGCAGCGCCAGGTTGTGCAAGATAATCTGCGCCTGACAGTCCGATCCCAATTGCGTTGGTCTCGGTCATGCCCCAGCCGGTGGCGATCTCAGCTTGGGGAAAGGACTGCGCCAGATCGTCAACCTGAGCGGCCGGGCGTTTTGCTCCGCCGGCGACAACTTGTGCCAGGGTTTCAAGGCGTTTCCCGGACTTTTGCGCCGCCAGCTGAATGTCGGCAGACTGGGTGGGAACGCCAACAAATCGGGTCACGCCCTCGGTTTCGATCAGATCGACGGCGGTGTCGGCGTCCCATTTGTCCATCAACACAACCTTTGCCCCAGCCGGGAGGCTGAGGAGGAACCCGGGATGGGTGGCCGTGACATGAAACAATGGCGTTGTGATCATGGTCACGGGGCGGGTTTTTTCCGCGTCAGGATCGTCGGGAGGGTTGATCAAAGGCGCGATCGCGGCTTGGACGAGCCATGTGAAAACGGCGTTCACTGCGCCGCGGTGGGTCAACGCCACACCTTTGGGATCACTGGTTGTGCCCGACGAATACATGATCGCAAAATCGCTGTCGGGTTCTATGTCGATAGTTGGCCAATCTGTGCGGGTTTCGGCCTGTATGAGACCGTCGAAACTCGGGGTTTGTTGCGCGTGTCCGGTTGCGATCAGTGTCAGCCCAAGCGCATCCTGCAAGGGCTGCAGTCGCTCGCGCCGTATCTGATCAGCGAAAATGATTTTTGCATCAGTATCTTGCAGCGCATAGCGCAACTCGTCCGTTGTCCACCAAGCGTTGAGAAAGACACAAGTTGCTCCGATCGAGCTGATCGCCATCATCAAGACCAGCAACTCAGGGCAATTGCTCATAGCCACGGCAACTCTGTCGCCTGATTTTACCGCAAACTGATCTTGCAGAACATGAGCCATCTTATTGATGTCATTGCAAAATGCATCGTAGGTAAAGCGTTGGTCTTGAAACACCAGGAATTCAGCCTGGCCGTGGTCCTGAGGCTCGCGGCTGGCTTGGAGCAGTGCACGCAGGTCGGTGGGGATGTTCTTGAAAACCCGAAAGTTTACTCCGTCGATCTGGGCGGATGTGGTTTCAAAAATTGCTTCCGTGCTCAGGATGTGTGTGACGGCGTCCTCATATGTCAGTCCCGTCATGTCCCGGCCACCGACACGTAAGTCATTTGACATTCCTCCCCAGAAGTCATGCTAGAGCCGTTGGGTCTTTGCGTATTCGCAGAAAAGCGTAGTCGGGAAATCCTGTTGTGCCAATATCCCGTGACGGAACGTTGTAGCTTGGTATCTTGAGCAAACTGGCGTGTTGTAAATATAACATAATTCAGGTTATAAGAAATATGACTGCTAGAGTTGATGAGTGACCCCTAGGTGTTTATCCCGTTAAAATCCAACAGGTTAATTGTCAAAGAGCGCATCGTGTTAACGTGGATGATGAGCCACGTTTCCGTTAGAACGAATATAACTGGAAACACTCATCTGCGATCATGTTGCCAAGTTGCGCACCTTCAACGATCGTCTGAGAGGTCGAGCCCAGTACCTGAATTGAAGCAGTCCGTCCTCGGGATCATGCCTCGTTCCTGTGAAGCTAGACGCGACTAGCGCCTTGCCATTGTTCTCGAACCGATCCGTCACGTATGATCGTTGACTGAAAGATACCTTTTAACGAACATTAGCGCACGGCTTGGCCAGCCACCCTACTCGGACCAACAAGCAGCGCGGCACATGTTACCAGACGTACACTTCCATCACATCGGCTGAAAGCGCGTAGCCTGTTTGTCCTAGATTGGTGGATGACAGTTGCGTCCGCATCGTACCGGTCACCCAAACCGGTTCCCAGAGTTGTTCCATTGGCCAAGGTTTCTTGGTGGTCACCACGACAAGTTGGTTGGCCGGAGGTGGCGGAGTGTGAACACAGGCGCCAACATATGGCACCAACATGAAATCCGTCACGCCATCGGCGCTGATGTCGAATGGAAGCACATAACCAGGCATCTTTATGTAAGCGCCGTCGAGAGCTTCGTTCAGTTTTGTGCCATTGGCGTCGTAGATCGGGACCCATGTATCATTGGCGATGTCCATCTCGCCCTCACCGACGATCTCGGAATAAGGAACTCCAGGCGGGATGAGGTCGTCCCACATGATTTGCCGGGGCAGCTCGGCAGATGCTGCTCGCGGAAGCGTAGCGGCTGCAGCCAGTATCGATACAAAAGACCTTCTGTTCACCATTGCGCATCTCGTTCTGAACGCTACGTTTTGACCATCATACCATCTGCCACAGACATTCTGTAAGCCCTGATGGCGGGCACAAGGCTCACAATTACGCCAGCCCCTACAACAGCTAGTATGACAACCGCTTCGCGCAAGGTGGGCGCGTCGATGTCAAGCCAGATGCCAAATGCACTGTCGACAATTGGTTGCGCGACAACAAGGCCGCAATACAGCAGACCCAGGCCAAGCCCTGCCCCGGCCGTCGCGATCATCGTCGCCTCAATGACCAAAAGGCCAAGGATTGTCACCGGCCGCGCGCCCATGGCACGAAAGATCGCCATTTCACGGCGTCGCTCATTCAGGCTGGAAAAGATCGTTGCCATCATGCCGATCAACGCGGTGACAACAACCATCGCGGACACGGCCAACAGCGCTGTTTCAGCGATCCCGACAATACCCCAGAGCTCTTGCAGGGCAACACCCGGCAAGATCGCAAGCAAGGGTTCCTTGGGGTATTCGTTCACATAGCGCTGCAGGGCAAACGTGCGGAGCGGGCTGTCCACACCAACAAGAGCTGCTGTCACGGTTTTAGGTGTCAGATCCATCTTGCGGATCACGTCGGCAGGTGTCGATTGCCCAGGCGTACGCGCACCGGTTTTCCAATCCACATGGATCGCCTCCATCGCCTCGAGGCTGACAATAACCGTTCGGTCCACCGGAGTTCCCGTCTTGGCCAGGATGCCCGAAACGCGAAAAGGTTGGTCCTTGTGTTCAACAAAAGATGCCAAACCATGCGCCACGACAATGGGACTATCGACCGTGTAACCCAGCGATTTGGCCACATCAGCCCCGATCACCGCGTCAAAGAGATCATCCATGATGACACCGTCAGACATCTCAAGGGGCTGACCTTTTCGGTACTTGTAGTGTTCAAAGAAGTCTTTGGTCGTGCCCATGACCCGGAATTGCCTGTGGCTGTCGCCCAGGGAAATCGGAACGATCCATTCAGCGGCCGGGTGCCCAGCTATTTCTTGATAGCTGTCCCAAGTGACATTGTTCGTGGCGTTGCCAATGCGAAACACCGAATACAGCAAAAGCTGCACCGAGCCTGACCTGGCACCGACAATCAGATCTGTGCCCGAGATCGTATCGGTGAAACTCGCTTTCGCGCCGGTGCGCACCTTTTCAACGCCAAGATAAAGCGCGACAGACAGGGCAATGGCAAGAACGGTCATCCCGACCGTCAACGCACGGGCAGAAAGAGAGGCGATGGCAAGGCGAAGGATCATGCGACGGCCCGCTCGATCTGTGCGATCTCTTCCATGCGTACGACGCGATCGAAACGCTCGGCCAACCTCGGGTCGTGGCTGACCATCAAAAGCGCGGTTTCATGGGCTGAGGTTTGTTGGAAAAGAAGATCCAGGAAAGCTGCCTGGCTGTTTGCATCAAGGGCTGACGTCGGTTCATCTGCAATGATCAGATGTGGGTGACCGATCAGGGCGCGGGCCACGGCGACCCTCTGTTGCTGGCCGACGCTGAGAGTGTTCGCCTTTGCGGTGAACACGTCCTTTGGCAGACCAAGATCCGAGCACAACCCCGCCGCTGCGGCCTTTGCATTGCCTGCCCGTTTGCGACGCCCCGGCGCGAACTGAAGAGGCAGCAGAATATTGTCCGCAACCGTCCCAAAAGGCAGAAGATTGAATTGCTGAAAGATCACGCCGATGTTTTCGGCACGGAACCTGTCACGCGCCCCGCCTGACAGCCTGGTGATATCTTTACCGGCGATCCGGATCGTACCCCTGTTTGGCAGGATGGTGCCACAGATCAACGACAAGAGCGTGGATTTGCCAGAACCGCTTTCACCAAGGAGCAGAACTGTCTCACCCCGTTCAAGAGCAAACTCGCGCAGCGACAGGGTGAACTTTGCCCGTCCGGGCCAATGAAAGCTGACTTCCGAGAGTTCTAGGACTGAAGACTCCACTTCAGAACAGTGTCCGCAATTCGAGCGTTGGAGAAACGCGTCCAACGCCAAAGGTTTGAGCACTATTGTCGGTAATGACGTGACCCTCCGTTTCGCGCGCGTCCGTGCAGACAACCATTGATCAACCGTACGAATTCATCGCACTCGGGGCATCAACTTGTTGCGCAGTCGCTGGAATTTTTATGCCAGAGCCCTCGGTGATTGTCAGTTGGAAACTTATGAAATTGTAAGTGACGTGTGCAGGTTTCTGCCGTGAATGAAAGCTGGGTGTCTTCTGTAGCAAAGCGCGATGGTGATGTGATCACGACATCATTCGATAGACTTGAGACAACTAGGAAACACTCGCCATTTTTGCGCCTATCTCTTTGGCCTGTCCCCTGCCCCAAAGCCGCGCAAATCATTCGGCTTGGTTCGTCAATATCGGTTTGGCAGTTTTCAAAGGCTTGCAAAGACAAAGCCCGGGATCTCTCCCGGGCTTGTGGTTGATAGATATCAGTAGAACGCTTGCAATCCGGTCTGGGCGCGACCCAGGATCAGCGCGTGCACATCGTGGGTCCCTTCGTAGGTGTTGACCGTTTCAAGGTTCACCATGTGGCGGATGACCTGAAATTCCAGGCTGATGCCGTTGCCGCCGTGCATATCGCGGCTCTGGCGCGCGATGTCCAAAGCCTTGCCACAGTTGTTGCGCTTGACGATCGAGATCATTTCCGGCGCTGCGTTTGCTTCGTCCATCAGGCGACCCACGCGAAGGCTGGCTTGCAGGCCAAGAGCAATCTCGGTCTGCATGTCGGCCAGCTTGCGCTGGAACAGCTGCGTCTGTGCCAGCGGACGGTTGAATTGCTGCCGGTCCAGACCGTACTGGCGTGCGCCGTGCCAGCAAGCCTCGGCCGCGCCCATCACGCCCCAGCTGATGCCGTAACGTGCGCGGTTCAGACAGCCGAACGGGCCTTTCAAGCCCTGTACATGCGGCAGCAGCGCATCTTCGCCCACTTCGACGCCATCCATCACAATCTCGCCGGTGATCGAAGCGCGCAGGCTCATCTTGTTTTGGATCTTGGGGGCGCTCAGGCCCTTGGTGCCCTTGTCCAGGATAAAGCCACGGATCTTGCCATCATGGGCGTCGGATTTGGCCCAGACGACAAAGACGTCCGCGATCGGTGCGTTCGAGATCCACATTTTGGAGCCAGTCAGACGATAGCCGCCGTCGATCTTTTCTGCGCGGGTTTTCATGCCTGCCGGGTCCGAGCCCGCATCAGGTTCGGTCAGGCCAAAGCAGCCGATGAACTCGCCGCTGGACAGTTTCGGCAGGTATTTGTTGCGCTGCTCTTCGCTGCCATAGGCATAGATCGGGTACATCACCAGCGAGCTTTGCACCGACATCATCGAACGATAGCCGCTGTCGACACGCTCAACTTCGCGCGCAACCAGACCATAGCTGACATAGCCCGAACCCAGGCCACCGTATTGTTCCGGCACCGTCACACCCAGCAGGCCCATTTCGCCCATTTCGCGGAAGATCTCTGGATCTGTTTGCTCGGTCTGGAATGCATCGGTGACGCGCGGTTGCAGTTTCTCCTGCGCATAGGCACGAGCACTGGCGGCGATCATGCGTTCGTCTTCGCTCAGTTGATCGTTCAGGCGGAACGGGTCTTCCCAATCGAATTTGCCCAGATCAGGTGCATCTTTGGCGCGAAGGGTCGGTTTGGTCAGTGGGGCGTTCATGGCGCATCTCCAGTTTGGAATTGCGCGTACTTTACCCTGAGAAAAGCTCAAAAAACAGCGAGACTTTCGCATTGTTTCATGACAAAACCGCATACATGAGCATCTCGCATCGATTTCTCCCCTCTATTTCCTCCTTGCGCGCGTTGGAAGCGTTGGACCGGTTGGGATCCGCATCCGCCGTCGCGGATGAGATGGCGTTGACCCAGGGCGCCGTCAGTCGCCAACTACAGGGGTTGGAACAGCATCTGGGGGTCGAGTTGATCCAGCGGGATCGCAAGCGTCTGTCGATTGCTCCTGCTGCGCAGGATTATGTGACCGAGGTCAGGCAGGCGTTGAACCAGATCGCCCAAGCCTCGCTACGGTTGCAGGTGGCACCGGTGGGGGGAACGTTGAACCTTGCGATATTGCCGACGTTTGGAATGCGGTGGTTGATGCCGCGCCTGCCGGAATTTGCGCGGCTTCGTCCCGAGATCACAATCAACATGGCCACTCGTCTCGAAGCTTTCAACTTTGCCCAAGAACCCTTTGACGCAGCGATACATTTTGGTGTTGGCGATTGGCCGGATACGGACAACTTGTTGCTACGTACCGAACGCGTTCTGCCGGTGTGCGCACCCTCACTGATCCAAGCCAAAACCCCACAATCGCCCAAAGATCTGCTGCGTCTGCCGCTTTTGCACATTCAGACCCGACCAAACGCTTGGCAGGACTGGCTGGAACAGAACGGTGTGACGCTCAGCGCGCCTCTGCCCGGCACCATGTATGATCAGTTTTCAACGATCACCCAGGCAGCACTGCATGGGCTTGGGGTCGCTTTGATCCCGGATTATCTGGCCGAGCAGGACTTGGCGACAGGGCGATTGGTGGCGTTGCACCCTCATGCGATTGAAACCAAGGGCGCCTATTATCTGGTCTGGCCGCGCACGAAATCACGCGACCAGTCCTTGATGGAGTTTCGCCATTGGCTGGCCTCCAAGGCGCAGCCCGAGGACGATCTGCCTCGTTAACCGAGTGCGTAGCCTGCGCCACGCACTGTGCGCACCGGGTCCGAGCCGCCATGCTGGGTCAGCGCCTTGCGCAAACGTCCGATGTGGACGTCCACCGTGCGGGTGTCGACATAGATGTCCCGCCCCCAGACGCGATCCAAAAGTTGCTCGCGGCTCCAGACACGGCCCGGCTTTTCCATGAAGGTCGACAGCAGGCGAAACTCGGTCGGGCCCAGTTTCAACGGTTTTTCATCGCGGCTGACCTTGTGGGTCTCGGCGTCGAGGATGATGTCATCGAACTCCAGCCGGATGCCTACGGTGGCCGGACGGACGCGACGCAATTGCGTGCGCACACGCGCCATCAGTTCGACCACGGAATAGGGTTTGACCACATAATCATCGGCACCCGTTTCCAGACCGCGCACCTTGTCGACCTCTTCGGATCGGGCGGACAGCATGATGATCGGGATCGAGCGTGTTTCGGGCCGGGTTTTCAGCCTCCGACAAACCTCGATGCCGCTCAGGTTCGGCATCATCCAGTCCAGCACGATGATGTCCGGGCTGTCTTCATCCACCAACAGCAGCGCCTCGTCGCCGTTTTCGGCCTTGGAGACGCGAAACCCTTCGGCTTCGAGGTTGTAGGCCAGCACTTCGCGCTGCGCCAACTCGTCTTCGACAACCAGAACAGTGGGTTGATCGGCAGACATGGTCCCTACCCCTCTGTCACGACGGATGTGGTATCCGCTTTCGGGCGCGCCTCTTCGGGGCGAGCACCGGTTACCAGATAAACCACCTGCTCGGCGATCGAGGTAACATGGTCGCCCATCCGCTCGATGTTCTTGGCGATGAAATGCAGATGCATGCACGAGGTGATGTTGCGCGGATCTTCGGCCATGAAGGTCAGGAATTCGCGGAACAGCGCGTTGTACATCTGGTCAACCTCGTGGTCGCGGTTGATCACGTCCAGGGCCAGTTCGGCGTCGCGCTGGATATAGGCGTCAAGCGCGTCCTTGAGCATCAGTTCGACCTCGCGGGCCATGCGGCGCAGGGCAGCGGCGCTGTCGTTCACCGGCGGGGACTGCACCAAAACACCGGTGCGCTTGGCGATGTTCTTGGAATAGTCGCCGATGCGTTCCAGGTTGCCCGACACCTTGAGCACCGACAGCACCAAACGCAGGTCGCCGGCAGTTGGGGCCCGCAAAGCGATCAGGCGTGCGGTTTCTTCGTTGATCAGCTCTTCGAGCGCGTCGATGGCCTTGTCACCGGCGCGCACCTCTTGGGCCAACTCTTCGTCGCGGGTTTCCAGCGAACGGGCCGAGCTCATGATGGCGGCTTCGACCAGCCCACCCATCTTCATGATGTTGGCCTGGATGGCCTCCAGGTCGCGGTCGAACGCGGAAGCGATATGTTGTTCGGTCGTGTTCATGAAGGTGTCCTCAGCCGATCCGTCCGGTGATGTAGCTTTCAGTGCGCGGATCTTCGGGGTTGGTAAAGATCTGGCCTGTTTCGCCAAACTCCACCAGGTTGCCCAGGTGGAAAAAGGCGGTCTTTTGGCTGACGCGCGCGGCCTGCTGCATCGAGTGGGTCACGATGACCACCGAGTAGCGCTGACGCAGTTCGTCGATCAGCTCTTCGACCTGCGCGGTTGCAATCGGGTCGAGGGCCGAGCACGGCTCGTCCATCAGCAGGACTTCGGGCTCGGTCGCCACAGCGCGCGCGATGCACAGACGCTGTTGCTGACCACCCGACAGGCCGGTGCCGGGGGCGTCCAGTCGGTCTTTGACCTCATCCCAGATGGCGCCGCGGCGCAGGGCCTTTTCGACGATCTCATCCAGCTCGGCCTTGTTTTTGGCCAGACCGTGGATCTTGGGGCCATAGGCCACGTTGTCATAGATCGACTTGGGGAACGGGTTCGGTTTCTGGAACACCATGCCCACCTTGGCGCGCAGCTGCACCGGGTCGACGCGTTTGTCATAGATCTCTTCGCCGTCTAGCTTGAAAGACCCCATGACACGGGCGATGTCGATGGTGTCATTCATGCGGTTCAGGCAGCGCAGGAAGGTGGACTTGCCGCAGCCCGACGGGCCGATGAAAGCGGTGACGGTCTTGTCTTCGATGTCGACGTTAACGTCTTTGATGGCGTGGGTGTCGCCGTAGTAGACTTGGCAATCGCGGCATTCGATCTTGGTAGCTTTGCTTTCCACGGCATTGTCCTTGTGTGTCTGCGTATCAAACATGGGTTCGATCCTAACTTTTTACCAGCGGCGCTCAAAGCGGCGACGCAGAATGATGGCGACGGCGTTCATGATCAGCAGGAACACCAGCAGAACGATGATCGCACCGGATGCGCGCTCAACAAACGCAGGGTCGGCGCGTTGGGTCCAGTTGTAGACCTGAACCGGCAACGCAGCGGCGGGTTCAAAGAACCCCTCGGGCGGGGCACTGGGGTATTCGCGCACAAAGGCGACCATGCCGATCAGCATCAGTGGTGCGGTTTCGCCAAGCGCCTGCGCCAGACCGATGATGGTCCCGGTCAGGATACCCGGCATGGCCAGCGGCAGAACGTGGTGGAACACGGCCTGCATTCTCGAGGCGCCAACACCCAGTGCAGCATCCCGTATCGACGGCGGAACCGCCTTGAGCGAGGCGCGCGTGGCGATGATGATGGTTGGCAGCGTCATCAGCGTCAGCACCAGGCCACCCACGATCGGGGCTGACTGCGGCAGGCCGGCAAAGTTGATGAAGATCGACAGACCCAGAATACCGAACACGATCGACGGGACAGCGGCGAGGTTGGCGATGTTGACTTCGACCAGATCCGTGAACCGGTTCTTGGGCGCAAATTCTTCCAGATAGATCGAAGCCGCGACGCCGATGGGCAGCGTCAGACACAGCACGATGATCATCATGTAGAACGATCCCAGGATCGCCACGCCCAGACCAGCGGCTTCGGGACGGTTCTCGGACGCGTCCGCCATGGTCAGGAAACCCCAGTTCCACGAGGTTTTCAGCAGGCCCGCCTCTTTCAGCTGATCGGCAAGTTGCAGCTGCTCGGGAGAGATGTTTTTGTCGATCTCGGCGGATTCCATAGTCACCCGGCCCTTGTAATAGCCGTCGACCCGGCCTGAGGCGAGGAACTTGAACGTCACTGTTTCGCCTACGCGGTTGACGTCTTCGCGAACATAACGGCGCAGGTCCGCCGCACCCTCTTTCGAGATCAGCGCAGCCGCCTTTTTCGCGGTCAGACCTTCAACCTGAATGCCGTTTTCCTCGGCCAGTTTCTCGAACGAGGCGACGATCAGGGGCGCGTAGCCGAATGTGGTGACCTTGCGGATCTCTTCAGGATCGCCGGTGCCTTTCTTGTCCAGCTTGGCGGGGTCTAGATAGACCTCGAGCGTGATGAACGTCTGAAAGAACGCCGAAGAGCCGTTGTAGAGGATCGAGCTGACCAGCCCCACCAGCGCCATGATGGCGACAACGATGGCGGCGATGCCGTAGCCCCGGAAGCGGGCCTCGGCCGCGTTGCGGCGGCGGGTTCTGTCGTCAGCGGTCAGCAGCGATGTGGCGTGCTTGGTCGTGGGCGATGCGCCGGACGAGGTTGCGTCGGTCATTCGTACTGCTCCCGGTACTTACGGACGATGTAAAGCGCCAGGACGTTCAGCCCCAACGTGATGACAAAGAGGGACAGGCCAAGGGCAAAGGCCACCAGGGTTTCGGGGCTTTCGAACTCGGTGTCCCCGGTCAGCTGGCTGACGATCTTGACCGTGATGGTTGTCATGGCTTCGAACGGATTGAGTGACAGCTTGGCCGCGGCCCCTGCCCCCATGACCACGATCATCGTCTCACCAATGGCGCGCGAGGCTGCCAGCAGGATGGCGCCAACAACACCCGGCAGGGCGGCGGGCAGGATCACCTGTTTGACCGTCTCGGACTGGGTTGCACCCAGACCGTAAGAGCCGTCGCGCATGGATTGCGGCACAGCGTTGATCACGTCGTCAGAAAGCGACGACACAAACGGGATCAGCATGATGCCCATGACAAGGCCAGCCGTCAGGACCGAAGACGAGGATGTCCCAAGACCCAAGGGCTGAGCGAAGTAGTCACGCAGCAACGGTCCAACAGTGATCAGGGCAAACAGACCGTAAACGATGGTGGGGATGCCGGCCAGAACCTCGACCATGGGCTTGATGATCGACCGCACCCGGTTGCTGGCATATTCCGACAGGTAGATCGCAACCATCAGGCCGATTGGCACGGCGAAAAGCAAAGCCACGAAGGATACGTAAAGTGTCCCCCAAAGCAGCGGGAAGATGCCCAGATCCGAACCACCGCTGAACTGCGGGTTCCAGGTCAGGCTGAGAAAGAAATCCTTGGCCGGATAGAGACCAAAGAACCGCACGGTTTCGAACACCAGCGAGAAGATGATGCCAACCGTTGTCAGGATCGCCACGAGGCTTGCAACGATCAACAGCGCCTTGATCGCGCGCTCTGACACGTTGCGTGCGCGATAATCGGGGTGGATCCGTTTGATCGATACGGCAAAGCCCCCAACCGCAATGGCCAGAACCAGACCGGCCATCATAAGGCCGAGGGTGTTCTTGATCTCGCGGTATTCTTTCGCGGCCGTTAGGATGTTCTGCTCAACAGCCGAAGCCAGCGCAATACCAGCTTCGCCCAACATGGCGCGCACATCGGTGTTGTCGGTTGTCATCGAGCTGATCTGCGTCTCGGACACGATGCCCTGTTCAACGGCTGTGTTCAGACCGGAGGCCACACGACGCACGTCCGACAGCACAAGGCTGCGCGAGCTGCCCTCGGCGATGTCGGCATCGCTGATCATGCCGGAAATCTGACCTTCGATGTAGAGCGGTTGCAGCAGCAACCAGCCCGTCATCACCAGCAAGGCCGGAACCGCCGTAAACAGAAAGACGGTTTGACCGTAGTACCCTGGAAGCGAATGAAGCCCGCGTGCGTCTCCGCCTGCGGTGCTGATCGCCCGAGAGCGACCGATGACATAGCCAATTGCAGCAAGCGCCACAACGACAAGAAGGACAAGACCGGCGTTCATGGGTGCTCCAACGCGGAAGTCAAAGGAAAAAGCGAAAAAAGTGGCGCCGTGAAAACGGCGCCACCTTACAGATCAAGCGCCGATTAGTTCGACAGCGGAGCCATCGGGGTACCGTTGGTAACCATTTCCTGGGTTTTGGCCAACTCGGGGTCCGAAACCAGGCCGTACTCAGCCAGCGGGCCGTCGGGGCCAGCCATGTCGTCGCTCACGAAGAAGTCGACATATTCCTGCAGGCCGGGGGTCACACCCAGGTGGGCTTTCTTGATGTAGAAGTACAGCGGGCGCGAAACCGGATACTCACCCGATGCAACGGTCTCGGTCGACGGGGTCACGTCGTCCATGGTTGCAACGATCAGCTTGTCGGTGTTGTTCTGATAGAACGACAGACCAAAGACGCCGATGGCTTCGGGGTTGGCCGCCAGACGCGACAGGGTCTCGGTGTAGTCGCCGTCGATGTCAACCGAAACGCCGTCGGTGCGCAGAGCGTGACAGGCTTTCTTGGCTGCTTTCTTGTCGCCGCCGTTGGCTTCTTTGAAAATGTCCATGGCGCCGGTTGCTTTACAGCCTGCTTCCAGAACTTTCTTGTCGAACACTTCGCGGGTGCCGTGCTTGGTGCCCGGGATGAAGGCCAGGATGTTCTGTGCCGGCAGGTCGCCGTTCACGTCCGACCACTGGGCGTTCGGGTTGTCGACCAGCTTGCCGTCAACCACAACCTGCTTGGCAATGGCGTTGAACCAGTCAGCCGGGGTAAAGGCAAACGAGGGACCGTTGATGTCCGATGCGAAGACGATGCCGTCATAGCCAAAGCGCACTTCGATGATCTCGGTCACGCCGTTCGAGGCACACAGGTCGATGTCCGACTGTTTGATGCGCGACGACGAGTTGGCGATGTCGATGGTGTTGGGACCAACGCCTTCACACATTTTCTTGCGGCCGGCACCCGAACCGCCACCTTCGACAACCGGTGTCGGGAAGTCAAAGTTTTCGCCGAAAGCTTCGGCCACGATCGACGCGTAAGGCAGAACGGTGGACGAGCCTGCAACCTGAACGTTGTCACGTGCGTATGCGGTGGTGGCAGAAACAGCAGCAATGGCAATCGCCGATGCAGAGAGTTTCACAAAGGACATTTTATGTCTCCTGATGGACAAAACTTGGGTCGATCACCCCCATGATGATCTTGGCGCGACTCGTAAGCGGCTTAAGTGAGGCTTTTGTGACAGGTATGTAACAGCTATATGACAATGGCAGTTTTATGACGGATTTTTTCTGCGGCGCAGAATGGCGTCAGCTGCGGTCGTTTTTCTGATCCGAGGCCATCACGGCCGCAATTTCTACCCCCGGCATGGCCTGGGAGGTGTAAGAAAACGTACCTGTTTCAAGAACTTCCTTGCCAGCACGCTGAATTGCCCCCAAGGCAGCCCGGGCAAATGACCCACCTACACTGACCCGGCGCACCCCGGCATCGGCCAGTTCTTGCACTGAAAAAAACGGCGGCCTCAGTCCCATGACAACGTTAACGGGCTTGTCCACTTCGTTACAAACGGTGCGGATAGCATCCAGATCCGGCAGACCCGGGGCGTAAAGAACATCAGCTCCGGCTTCGGCAAAGGCCTGCAACCGCTTGATGGTTTCGCCCATGTCGGGACGGTCCCACAAATGCCCCTCGGCCCGCGCCGTCAGCAGAAACGGCAAATCCCGAGACGTCTCGGCCGCCGCGCGCACACGATCAATGGCGAGTTCAAAGTCAAAGATCGGATCGTCGGGATCACCAGTGGCATCTTCGATGGAACCACCCACCAAGCCGATAGCTGCGGCTTGTCGAATGGTCTCGGCACAATCTGCCGGATCACGGCCAAACCCATCCTCCAGGTCCGCAGTCACAGGCAGATCACTCGCCTCCACGATTTCGCGCGCGTTGTCCAAGACCTCGGCGCGGCTCAATCCGCAGATCCCATCGACCTGACCCCGCGAAAAGGCATAGCCCGCACTGGTGGTGGCAAGCGCAGGAAACCCGATATCCGTCAGCAGCCGGGCCGTACCGCCATCCCAGGCATTGGCCACCACAAAGGCGCTCGGCGCCTCATGGAGTTTTTGAAATGTCTGAAACTTGTGGTGCGTATCCATGTTCTTGCTCTCACTCAAAACCCGATGACCGGAGTTTGTCGGCGCGAGAACAAAATGGCAACGCACTTAACGCGGTAGAATGACGGTAAAGGTTGTCCCCTGCCCCAATTCGCTTTCCACGCGCAGCCGCCCGCGGTGGCGGTTGACGATGTGTTTGACGATGGCGAGGCCAAGGCCGGTGCCACCCAACTCGCGCGAGCGATGGCTGTCGGCGCGGTAGAACCGTTCGGTCAGGCGTGGCAGGTGCACGGGGTCGATCCCCGGACCATGGTCAATCACCTGCACCCGAGCGGACGGTCCGCGGACTGCGACGTCGCGCTCCATCTCGATCAGCTTGATGTCGACACGCCCGCCACTGCCACCGTATTTGATCGCGTTCTCGATCAGGTTGGTGAAGACTTGGCGCAGCTGATCAGCATCCCCCATCGCCAGGACCGGCGCGTCTGGTGCTTCGAGGTTCAGCTTTACGCCCGCGTCCTGCGCCAGGGGGCGAATGGAATGAATGGTCGAGGTGATCTGCGCCGTCAGATCCAACTCTTCCCTTGGCCGCACACGCTCTTCGCTTTCCACACGGTTCAGAGACAGCAGATCGCCCACCAACCGGTTCATTCGGCTGGCTTCCCCGTCCATGATCTCCAAAAACCGTTCGCGGGCACCTGCGTCGTCCTTGGCTGGGCCGCGCAAGGTTTCGATGAACCCCATCAATGCGGTCAGCGGCGTGCGCAGCTCGTGGCTGACATTCGCGACGAAATCACGACGCATCTGGTTGGCTTGCTCCAAGTGGGTCACATCAGTGAAACTGACCATCACTGCCCCACCTTGAACAGCGCCCACACCGCGGACATAGCGGCAATTCACGATGAATGTCGTGTCTTGTGCTCCATCGTTGGACAGATACCGGGTTTCGGTCGGGTTTTTGGTATCCAGGCTTTTTTCGATGGCCTCGATGATCTGCGGCTGGCGCAGCAGCGTGGCAAAGTGGCGGCCAACGATGTTCTGTCCGAACATGGCGCGCGCCACGCCGTTGGCGCCGATCAGACGCTCGGATTGATCGACCAGCACGGCCGGCAAGGGGATCGCTTCGACAAAGTCAGGGATAAATTCGTCTGACATGAAATTACTCATAACGTCTAATGGGCCTTTGCCTGTCCCTACATCTCAACTGTAACACCTATGCGGCATCGGCCCGGCTTTGCCCTCAACCCACGGGCGTCATGGTGTCACGGAACCGGCGCATGTTCTCTTGGTAGTGCAGAGCACTCATGGTGATACGTTGCGCGTTGGCCTCATCAATCTCGCGCACGACCTTACCCGGCGCGCCCATGACCAGTGAGTTGTCGGGGATTTCCTTGTTTTCGGTGATGAGCGCACCGGCACCGATCAGGCAGTTCTTGCCGATCTTTGCACCGTTCAGAATGGTTGCACCCATGCCGATCAGGGTGTTGTCGCCAATCGTGCAGCCATGCAGCATGACCTTGTGCCCGATGGTGCAGTTCTTGCCGATGGTCAGCGGGTATCCAGCGTCAATGTGCATGACGCAGTTTTCCTGCACGTTGGACCCTTCGCCCACACGGATCTCTTCATGATCGGCGCGAATGGTGCAGCCGAACCAGACGCTCGATGCGGCCTCAAGCACAACCTTGCCGATTAGGTTGGCGTCCGGGGCGACCCAGGTGTCTTCGTGGATGTCCGGCGTGTGATCGCCCAGGGCATAGATGGTCATGACAGCTCCTCGAACTCGGTTTGCAGGGTGCGCACATGGCGTTGCAGCGCGGGCTGCTGGATGCGCCGCATGCGCTCTGCCTCGATGATGGTTTTCAACTTGGCTTCGGTGTCGTCCAGATCGTCGTTGATCAGGACATAGTCGTAATAGCCCCAGTGGCTGATCTCGTCCCAGCTTTTGAGCATCCGCTTGCTGATCACGTCGTCACTGTCCTGTGCCCGTGTTTCCAGGCGGCGGCGCAACTCTCGGATCGACGGCGGCAGAATGAAAATCGACAGCGCGTGCTTTCCCAGATCCGAATTGCGGATCTGGATCTCGCCCTGCCAATCGACGTCAAACAGCACGTCCTGCCCCGACACGATGGTGTCGCGCACCGGACCCGCTGGCGAGCCATAGAAGTTACCAAACACGTGGGCATGTTCCAGCATCTCGCCATCCATGACCTGCTGTTTGAATTCATCCTCGGTCTGAAAGAAATACTCGCGCCCATGCTCCTCGCCCGGACGCGGTGCCCGGGTCGTGGCCGAAACCGAGAACTTCAGGCTTTCGTCCCAGGTCATCAGGCGACGGGCAAGTGTGGATTTGCCGGCCCCCGAAGGCGACGACAGTATGATCAAGAGGCCCCGGCGATCTTGCATGGTGTTCTCTTTCGTTTCGTTATTCGACATTTTGAACCTGCTCGCGCATTTGGTCGATCACGGCTTTCAGCTCCAGCCCCACGGCGGTCAGCTCGGTGTTTTGCGCCTTTGAGCAGAGCGTGTTGGCTTCGCGATTGAATTCCTGCATCAGAAAATCCAGCTTGCGGCCCACCGCCCCGTCCTGCGCCAGCAGATCCCGCGCGGCAGCGACATGAGCTTTCAGGCGATCTATCTCTTCCGTGACGTCGGATTTGACGGCGATCAGGGCCAATTCTTGCGCCACGCGGTCGGCATCGGCCCCGTCGGAATTGTCCAGCACGCGTGCCAGATTGGCCTTGAGTGTCTCGGCCACCTGCGCAGTGCGCGCCTCGGCCAGTTCCGCAGCCTGCGCCGTCAGGGTTTCAACGGTGTCCAGCTGGCCGTTCAGGATCTTGTTAAGCGCCTGACCTTCGGTGCTGCGCATTTGCAGAAATGCCGCAATCAGGTCGGAAAACTCGGATTTCATTTGCGCAACAAGCGGCGCGGGATCATCGTCGCCAGTGCTGACCTCGAGCATGCCGCGCAGGGCCAGCAGGTCGGATGCCTTGGACGGGGCCAAGGTGACACCACGCTGCATCGCGCGATCCTCGATCTCGGACAGGGCCGCCAATGCGGTGTCCAACGCGGCAGAGTTCAACTGCAACCCGCCGGTTTCCTCGGCGCGGCTCACACGCAGTGACACAGTCACACTTCCACGCGCGACCGATTTTGGCAGATCGGCACGCAGCGCCGCTTCCAACCCTTCGAGCCAGTCCGGCACCCGGATCCGCAGATCCAACCCCTTGGAGTTCACGCTGCGCAGTTCCCAGGCCCAACTGTGGGGGCCACGCTCTCCACGTGCGGATGCAAAGCCTGTCATCGATCTGATCATACGTGTTCTACCTCGCAGCGGTCCCTATGCGTGGTCGCACCTAATGCCATAGGGGGTGTCAGGGCAAGACCTGGCGGCGCGCGCGGGGGCGCCAAGGCCGCAAAACCAAGGCGATCTCCCGCTTGTTAAGGACAACTTTGGGGATGTTAACCATTCGTTAAAGATTTGCTCCAAAATTGACTAAACCCATGCCAGATTAACTTTTGGGTAACCTGTTGTGCTGCTGTGCGAAGTCCAAATCGCCCCAGCCGACACGAAAAGGAACAATGGCATGCGGCGCTTTTTGGGTGATACGTTGAGTGACAAATTGGAGAAGGTGGTTTCGATGGACCGGTTTCGCAGTGGACGCAGCCTGTCTCCCCTCCGTCAAGCCGAGGCTTATTGGTCTGCGCTGCGCACCGATGACGGTGTGCCGCTGCGCTCTGCCATTGATCCGCGTGGCTTGGAAAACATCCTGCCCTATGCCTTCATCCTGGAACGCATTGCGCCAGGCGTGGCCCGGTTCCGGTTGGCCGGTCAGCATCTGACCGAACTGACCGGGATGGAAGTGCGCGGCATGCCCCTGACCGCCATGTTCACCGGTGCCGCGCGCGCCGAAGTCGGTGCTGTTCTGGAACATATGTTCGACACCCCTGCCGTGGCCGAACTTGACCTGATTGCTGAACGCCGCTTTGCGCTTAGCCCTTTAGAGGCGAGGATGGTTCTGCTGCCGCTCAAAAGCGATTTCGGTGACACCAGCCGTGCATTGGGTGTCATTGTCGCCGAAGGAGAGTTGGGAAAACGCACTTCGCACAGCTTTGACGTGGCTCGGTCCCAGCTGCGCGACCTGAACGGTGAGCACACGGTGCCGCCTGCCGTGATCGAAGAGGTACCAGGTCTGGCAGAAGAGCCAGCCAGTTTTGACGGCGCACCTCATCTGCGGCTGGTGGTCTCGCGCGACGAGGCGTGAGCAGTCTGAAGCCCGGTTATCTCTGAAGAAGCGGCAAAGGAATGCGCGGGAGTTATTGAGGACTTCACGCATTCCATTTATGGGGTGCAGCCCCAATTTTCCTCTACATCTCAGGCTTCCGAAGCCGTGTGCATTGCCTACTCGGCCCTCATTTTGAGAGATTAAAAACTATTAATAGTTGATAATATTTCATTTTTGATAAATTTAAGGGAGATTACTTGTACGCGATGCGATTCAGGCCGGGGGATGGTCGTATTCGCAAAAGCTGCTTTTGACGGAGATTCCATTGGAATTGATTTTGTTGTTATCTGTGTTGGGCTTGGGCTTGGGCGCGGCGAGTACGGTCATGCTCGACGACGAGGATCCGCTGCGCGCAGAACCTGATGCACCTGACGACCCGACAGATGCTTTGCCCAAGGACGACCCGCTCACCCTTATTGGCAATCGGGGCGAGAACGACACGCTAAGCGGCGGGAGTGGCGATGACACGCTGAGCGGCAATCCCGGCGAAAATGACATCCTGATTGGGGGTTCGGGCGACGACCTATTGGATATGTCGCATGGCAACTCCGCAACAGGCGGTGAAGGGGCTGACCGGTTTGCCCTGGATGTTTTGCACCGCTTCAACGATGAAACCCCGGTCAGCCGGATAACCGATTTTGATCCAACCCGGGATCAGTTGGTTCTGGAAGGTTTCGACACTGATATTCAGGTGGTTCCGCTGACGGATGAAGACGGGTTGGGACTTGTTTCGCGGAATGGTGAATTGTTGCTCACCCTTCCTGGCGTGACCGAGTTGCCAGAGGGTTCGGTGACCTTCGAAGCCGAGATCCGCGATGATGATGCCTCCTTTGGGCAGCAGCCGCACGACTTTGAGTTGCGAATGGCTGACGACAACGAAATTGAGGTAACGGAGCCAGAGCAAGGAGATCCCTATCAATTCCTGCTGGCCGGAGAAGGTGACAACAGGATCGAGGTGTTGTCAGACGCCTCTATCGTGAATGGCGGTGCAGGGAACGATGTGATCATTGTCACGGGCGATGGCGAAACCGCCCTGCCCGACAGCATCGTGCAGGACCGCGGAGACGAAGACCCGCGTTATTGGAGCCTGCCGCACGACAATGAGGTCATCCAGCACAATCTTTATGGTGGCGACGGCAACGACACGATCATCTTCTCGGCCGCTGAAAGCCATGGCTATATCGATACCTTTGGGGACGCCTCGGCAGACCTGGTTCGGATCGATGCCGCCCGGGATGTGGTGGTTCACGCCGGTGAAAATGACACGGTGATCGGGACCGACGGAGCCGAACATATGTACGTTGCGGTTGACGGCGCCGGCGTGGTCGAGGGCAGTGCAAACAGCATGACCGTCTGGGCCACAGGTGAGAGCACGGTGAACGGCGGGTCCGGCAACGAAGCGCTGCTCGGCCGGGATGGGGCGCAAACACTTTCTGGCGGCGCCGGCAACGATATCATCCACGGCAGCCAGGCGTATGGTTTCCACGGAAATCACAGTGATTATGCGAGAAAGTTCTTGGATGATGCAGCCGACACGCTGGATGGCGGTACCGGCGATGATCATATGTACCTTGCTAACGGTGATCTGGTGACTGGCGGCACGGGCACAGACGATTTCAGGGCGGTTCTGCATCCTGACGATGACCTGGGTGCGGCGGTGATCACCGATTTCGAGCCAGAGAGCGAAGTCGTCGATGTCTGGTTTGCCAACGGGGCGTACACCCACGAAGGGGATTTACCCAACGGTCCCAGCTATGACTTGCGCGGTCGCGTTTCGATTGTCCAAACCGAAGACGGCGCCAGCGCCATTCACCTGGACGGTATTGAAACCCTGAGACTTGAAGAGACTGACGCGGCGGATGTCTCGGCCGGGTTCCTTTATGTTGACGAAGTTGGAGACGAGACCTGGTTGGACCTAGAGGGAAATGTTGTGGCCCGCGACAGCCTCAACGTTCAGATGCTCGTCTATCACAACTATGATGAGTACAGTTAAAACAGGAAAGGGCAGAGCCACGGCTCTGCCCTTTGTCTTTTGGGTTATGTCCTAGCTTCAGCCCGCGGCGCGCGCACCGCGATCCGAACGCAGCTTGGTCAGTTCTTCGGCCACCAGGAAGGCCAGTTCCAGCGACTGGCTGGCATTGAGGCGCGGGTCACATGCAGTATGATAGCGGTCGCTCAAGTCCTCGTCAGTCACGGCACGGATGCCGCCGGTGCATTCGGTGACGTCCTGGCCGGTCATTTCGAAATGAACACCACCGGGGATGGTGTTTTCTGCGGCATGAACGCCAAAGAAGTCGCGCACCTCACGCAGAACCGACTCAAACGGCCGTGTCTTGTAGCCGGTCGAGGATTTGATGGTGTTGCCGTGCATCGGGTCACAGACCCAAGTGACGTTGGCACCCTCTTCCTTGACCGCCTTGATCAGGCGCGGCAGATGCTCGCCCACATTGCCCGCCCCAAAGCGCGCGATCAGGGTCAGACGACCCTCTTCGTTTTCGGGGTTTAGCTTGGACATCAGCACCTTGAGGTCTTCGGCGGTTGTGGACGGTCCGGTCTTGAGCCCGATCGGGTTCAACACGCCTCGGCAGAATTCCACATGCGCGCCGTCGGGCTGACGGGTTCGGTCGCCGATCCAGATCATGTGGCCGGACCCGGCCAGCCAGTTGCCTGATGTCGAATCAAGACGGGTCAGAGCCTCTTCATATTCCAGCAGCAGGCTTTCGTGGCTGGTGTAGAACTCCACCGTCGAGAACTCGTGCGTGGTGTCCGAATTGATGCCGGCAGCCGCCATGAAATCGATGCTGTCCTGGATACGGCTGGCGATCTCGGAGTACTTCTGCACTTCCTGATCATCGGTAAAGCCCAATGTCCACGAGTGCACGCGCTTCATATCGGCGAAACCACCGGTCGAAAAAGCCCTAAGCAGGTTCAGCGTCGCGGCAGCCTGGGTGTAGGCTTGCAGCATCTTCTTGGGATCGGGAATGCGCGCTTCGGGCGTGAAGGCAAGCTCGTTGATGATGTCGCCGCGGTAGCTGGGCAGCTCCACGCCATCCACAATTTCGGTCGGGGCCGAACGCGGTTTCGCGAATTGGCCTGCCATACGGCCGACTTTGACGACCGGAACCTTGGCACCATAGGTCAGCACCATCGCCATTTGCAGCATCACCTTGAAGGTGTCACGGATCGCATCCGCGCTGAATTGTTCAAAGCTCTCGGCGCAATCGCCGCCTTGCAGCAGAAAGGCCTCGCCGCGCGCGGCAGCACCCAGTTGCTGCTTGAGGGTCCGGGCCTCTCCTGCAAACACCAGCGGCGGATAGTTCGAAAGCTGCGCTTCGACGGCGGCCAGGGCCGCGGCATCGGTATAGTCGGGCATCTGAACCCGCGGTTTGGTGCGCCAGTTCTGTTTTTGCCACTCACTCATAGCTCTAATCTCCGCTAAGGTATTCTCAGGGGGCCTCTATACAAAAAGCGGGGATGAGAGGCCATATGCGATTTGCGGCTCTTGACGGGAGAATTAAGCTCTGAGCATGGTGCCTAATGCGTCGCAAAATACATCCACCCATCGACGCCCGCGAATAAGGAATGCTGAGCCATGCAAGAGCAACGCCAAGTTGTCGATGTGGACACCGATCAGACCAAGCCAAAACGGTTCGTGTTTGTCCTTTTGGACAAGTTTTCGATGCTGTCCTTCGCCTCGGCGTTGGACAGTCTTCGGATCGCAAACCGAATGTCGAACAAAGAGCTGTACAGCTGGATCCTGCTGGGCGAAGGCGGAGATGTGGTCAATTGCTCTGCGGGGACCACGTTCAAGCTGGACGACGATCTGATCGAATTGGCGCGCGACGACGTTATTCTCCTATGCGGTGGCGTCGATGTGCAGATCTCCACCACCAAGAAGGTATTGAACTGGCTGCGCCGCGAGGCCCGCAAGGGGCTCAAGATCGCGGGGCTGTGCACCGGGGCCTATACGATGGCAAAGGCCGGTCTGCTGGATGGTAAGAAGGCGACGATCCATTGGGAAAACGCCGACAGCTTTGCCGAAGAATTCGATGAGGTCGAGCTGACGAAATCGGTCTTCCTGCTTGAGGGCAACCGGATGACCACCGCGGGTGGTACCTCGTCCATCGATTTGTTGCTCAAGGTGATCGCCGAAGATCACGGCGAAGAGCTGGCAAATGCCGTGGCGGATCAGATGATCTACTCTTCGATCCGGACCGATCAGGACACGCAGCGCCTGTCGACGCCAACGCGAATCGGTGTGCGTCACCCAAAGCTGAGTCAGGTCATCCAGATGATGGAAAAGAACATCGAAGAACCGATCAGCCCCTCGATCCTGGCCAAGGATGTGGGCATGTCGACCCGGCAGCTGGAGCGTCTGTTCCGGCGCTATCTGAACCGCTCGCCCAAACGCTATTACATGGAGCTGCGCCTGCAAAAGGCCCGCAACCTGCTGATGCAGACGGACATGAGCGTGATCAACGTGGCATTGGCCTGTGGCTTTGCCTCGCCCAGCCATTTCTCGAAATGCTACCGGGCGCATTACAACACCACGCCATATCGAGAGCGCGGAGCGCAGGCCTCGCGTCTGTCCGTTTGATCAGAGGACTGCTGCTAACGACATTGCTCGCGGTGCCGCCAGGGTGCGGCATCGCGGTCTACACCCCGGTCGCCGGGGCGGCCTTGCTTGGACAAGACAACGTCGACGTCGCAAGCGAGAGACAGAGGGCCGATTGGTCGGTCAAACCCTGAGCGTACCCACAGAAAGCCGGTATGCGCTGAGACAGTTCAGCAGCGGCACGATGTTTCTGGCATTTGATCTCAGCGTCAATGGAACCCGGTTGCTGTGCTCGATGGCGGGACAAGAGATTGTGGTGACGCGCGTCTATGATGACAAGGTCAATGGCGGGCGGTTCTACGACGCAACAGTCGATTGCACCGGAACCGCTCAAACGGTACGACGCAACCACTGGTCACCCGATCTGCTGGAGTGGCCGCACACCAGCTGACACCTGATCGGAAGCGGCTCAGAACTTGCTAAAGATCTTTTCCGAGTTTGTGTTCAGATTGAACTTGAGCACGATCAGATCATCCTCGGTCTGATGCAGGAAGGCATAGAAATAGACATAGCTGGTGCGTTTGTTCCAATAGGTTCGCATTTCCTGGCTGAACCCATTGCCAAGATCGACCCGTTTGATCAGCGCGGTGTCCGTGAAATCAAATGGCATAGCATTCAGAAGTTGGGCGTTAACCCCACGCATCTGCTCGGGTGTGTATTCATCCTTGCCCCCCATGTTGGTGATCAGCGGGATGAAATCGCGGCTCATGATCTTGTCGTCGATAAAGCGCTCATAGGCGTCATAGCTGTCGAACCGGCTGTCTTCGGCCAAAGCGACAAACGGCAGAAAGATTAGTGCCAGCACAAAAGAAATGAGTTTCATGGAAATAGCCCCCAAGGGTATCCTACCCCGCCGGTGTCATCCGGTAAACGGCCCCCTGCCCAACCGAGATGAACCAGATCGACCCGTCCGGTGCTTCAACGATGTCGCGGACCCGCTCGGTTTCTGGGCCCTTGATCTGTTCAACCTCGCGCACATTGCCGCCCTCCAGCCGCGAGATGTAGTCGAACTTGAGTGAGCCCACGAACAAGTCGCCGCGCCACTGCGGCCAAAGCGTGCCGGAATAAACCATAAGGCCCGATGGTGCGATGGACGGGTCCCAATAGTGTTCGGGCTGCTCCATACCCGGCTTCGACGTCCCCTCGCCGATCTTGCCGCCGGAATAATGCACACCGTAAGAGATAACCGGCCAGCCATAGTTTGCGCCTTTGCGTATCGCATTTACTTCGTCACCGCCCTTTGCCCCATGTTCGGACGTCCACAGCCGCCCGCTCCCGTCCAAGCCTGCGCCTTGCGGGTTGCGGTGGCCATAGGACCAGATCTCGGGCCGGATGCCTGCCTGTCCGACAAAAGGGTTATCGCCGGGCACTGTGCCATTGCGGTTGATGCGCACGATGGTGCCGTTGTGGTTCGATCTGTCTTGCGCTGATGGCCGGTCACCCCGATCACCGATTGTGACAAACAGCGTGCCATCGCGCCCCTCAACCACGCGGCTCCCGAAATGACGCCCGCCCGAGCCGCCGGGTGCCGCCTCAAAGATCGTGCGCACGTTGGTCAACCTGCGCCCGTTTTTGTCCAGCTTGGCCACCGCGAGTGCGGTGCCAGCACCACCCCGTTGACGTTTGGAATAGGTCAGAAATATCTCGCGCGAGCGGGCAAAATCGCGCGCGACTGTGACGTCCAGCAACCCACCCTGCCCACGGGCATGAACCTTGGGCACACCCGCGAGTTTGGTGGTTTGTCCGTCTTGAACAAACAGCAGATCGCCATCGCGTTCGGTGACCAGAAAACCACCCGTTGGCAAAACCCCGATGGCCCAGGGTGTGTCCAGCCCGCCAATCATCTGGGTCAGCTGCACGGCACCCGCCCGCGTGTTCAACGTCTGCGCGACCAAGGGCTGCGCCAAACCCATGATCAGCAGAATCGCAATCCTTCCCCACATGCCCGGCACCTCCGTTTTGGCGAACACACCTCTCAATCTGGTGCAAAAAATATCGAAACCAAACAGGATCGCCACGCAAAAACACGTTATCGTTAGGACTTTTCTTTTTTGCAGAGCTTGCCTAGGGTCGATCACAGAACGATCACGTTCCAACTAGGGAGTTAACCATATGAAAAAGCTGCTCACCGCAACTGCGGCAACGGCGCTGATGGCAACCACTGCAATGGCAGGCGGTCACGCCAAAGAAGTCAAACTGGGTATCATCTTCGGCTTTACCGGCCCGATTGAATCGCTGACCCCGCCGATGGCTGCTGCTGCCGAATTGGCGATGAAAGAAGCCACCGACAGCGGCCTGCTGCTGGATGCGGCCAAGGTCACACCAATCCGCGCAGACTCGACCTGCATCGACTCGGGCGCAGCCACCGCGGCAGCCGAGCGTCTGATCACATCCGATGGCGTGAACGGCATCGTGGGCGGCGACTGCTCGGGCGTGACCGGCGCGATCCTGTCGAACGTTGCCCTGCCCAACGGCATGGTCATGATCTCGCCGTCGGCGACCTCGCCCGCGCTGTCGACTGCCGAAGACAATGGCCTGTTCTTCCGCACCGCGCCCTCGGATGCCCGTCAGGGTGTTGTGATGACCGAAGTTCTGATGGAGCAAGGCGTCAAAGAGGTCGCGCTGACCTACACCAACAACGACTACGGCAAGGGCCTGGCAGACAGCTTCCAGAGCGCGTTTGAAGCCGCAGGCGGCACCGTGACCATCTCGGCCGCGCATGAAGACGGCAAAGCCGACTACTCGGCCGAAGTTGGCGCACTGGCAGCCGCTGGTGGTGAAAAGCTGGTGATCGCCGGTTACGTTGACCAGGGTGGTTCGGGCGTGATGCGCGCAGCACTGGACTCGGGCGCGTTTGACAGCTTCCACTTCCCCGATGGCATGTATGGCGCCAAGCTGGAAGAGAACTTTGGCTCGGAAATCGACGGTTCGACCGGTCAGCTGCCGGGCACCGACAGCCCTGGCGCAGGCACCATGGTTGAAATGGGCGAAGCCGCCGGTTTCGACGGCACCTCGTCGTTTGTGGGTGAGAGCTATGACGCCGCTGCCCTGATCATGCTGGCCATGCAGGCTGCAAACTCCAGCGCACCGGGCGATTATGCTGGCAAGGTGATGGATGTGGCAAACGCACCGGGCGAAAAGATCTATCCGGGTGAACTGGCCAAGGCCCTGCAGATCCTGAAAGACGGTGGCGAGGTCGACTATGTCGGCGCAACCGCAGTTGAACTGATCGGCCCAGGCGAGTCGGCAGGCAACTATCGCCAGTACGAAATCAAGGACGGCAAAATCACCACCGTCAAGTTCCGCTGATGCGGCAATGACTTGATAAAATTGACCAGCCCGGACCTTGTGTCCGGGCTGTTTCAATGACAGAAGGCCGCACCTCAAAATCGGATGAGGCCAACAAAAAAGGGGTCCGCGCCAAAAAACAGCGGACGGGGGAAAACATGATCGTCGTCGAAGACGTGCATAAGCACTTTGGCGGATTCCGGGCGGTGGATGGTGCATCGCTTGAAATCGCCGAGGGCTCCATCACTGGGCTCATTGGCCCGAACGGGGCCGGAAAGACCACACTGTTCAACGTAATCGCAGGTGTCCTGCCGCCCACAAGCGGCAAGGTGACCATGGCGGGTGAGGACATCACCGGCCTGCCGCCGCATGAGCTGTTTCACAAGGGGCTGCTGCGGACCTTCCAGATCGCACATGAGTTCAGCTCGATGTCGTGCCGCGAGAACCTGATGATGGTTCCGGGCGCCCAATCGGGTGAACAGCTATGGAACACCTGGTTCGGCCGCAAACGCATCGCGGACGAAGAGCGCGCATTGCGGGCCAAGGCCGATGAGGTGCTGGAGTTCCTGACCATCGAACATCTGGCCGATCACAAGGCGGGTCAGGTCTCGGGCGGTCAAAAGAAACTGCTGGAACTCGGCCGGACCATGATGGTGGATGCCAAGATCGTGTTCCTGGACGAGGTCGGCGCCGGCGTGAACCGCACGCTCTTGATGACCATCGGCGACACCATCCTGCGCCTGAACAAGGAACGCGGATACACTTTCGTCGTCATCGAGCACGACATGGATTTCATCGGCAAGATCTGCGGCCCGGTCATCTGTATGGCCGAAGGCAAGGTCCTGGCCGAAGGCTCACTGGACGAGATCAAGGCCAACGAGCAGGTGATCGAGGCCTATCTGGGCACCGGCTTGAAGAACAAGGATCAGTTGGAGAACGCAGATGGCTGAACCCTTTCTGATCGGTGACACGATGACCGGCGGCTATGGCAAGGGTCCCGACATCCTGCATGAATGCACCATCGCGGTGAACCCAGGCGAGATCGCCGTCATCGTCGGCCCCAATGGCGCCGGCAAATCAACGGCGATGAAGGCCGTTTTCGGTATGCTCGACGTCCGTCAGGGCGCGGTGCGTCTGGACGGCGAGGACATCACCAAGCTCAGCCCGCAGGACCGCGTGGTCAAGGGCATGGGCTTTGTGCCGCAGACCTCAAACATCTTCACCTCGATGACGGTCGAAGAGAACCTTGAAATGGGCGCCTTCATCCGCACCGATGACATCTCGGACACGATGGAACAAGTCTATACCCTCTTCCCGATCCTGCGCGACAAGCGCCATCAGGCCGCCGGAGAGCTGTCGGGCGGTCAACGTCAGCAGGTCGCCGTGGGTCGTGCGCTGATGACCCAACCCAAGGTGTTGATGCTGGATGAACCCACCGCCGGTGTCTCGCCCATTGTCATGGACGAGCTGTTCGACCGCATCATCGAGGTCAGCCGCACCGGCATTCCGATCCTGATGGTGGAACAGAACGCCCGCCAGGCGCTTGAAATCGCTGACAAGGGATATGTGCTGGTCCAGGGCCGCAACGCCTACACCGGCACCGGGAAAGAGCTGCTGGCCGATCCCGAAGTCCGCAAGTCGTTCTTGGGAGGGTGATGCAATGAAGCCAAACATTACTCTGGCAACGACAATTGTCGCTATGATGACCATTCCTCTTTCGGCGTCAGGTGGAGTTCTCTTTAAGTGTACGGCCGAAACAGAGTGTTCTGTTGAAGGCACTGAACCGAGTTGCGGAGATGCGCCCGACGAACGGAAAACATTTCAGTTCGTGTCTTTGGATGGCGAAAAGATCCTAATGCGTCAGGGAAAGCACCTGGAAACCATCTTTGAGCCGGTAGGCCGAGCGATGTTTATGTATTCCACCAGCTCATCTGATGCGAGATTTAGGTTCCACTATGGTGTGTTGAAATCGGGAAATGGCGCGTACCACCTAACGTTGACCGACTATGACAAAGAAGGCGAGCGCATTGCTCACATTGAATCTCTCGGAACTTGTGTAGGGGGCTGGTAAATGGATTTCCTCAACGCCCTCGTGGCGCTTTCCAACTTTGTGCTGGTCCCTGCGATCGCCTATGGTAGCCAATTGGCTCTGGGTGCGCTTGGGGTCACGCTGATCTATGGCATCTTGCGGTTTTCGAACTTTGCCCATGGCGACACTATGGCTTTTGGCGCGATGATCACCGTTCTGGTAACCTGGTGGATGCAAAGCATCGGGATCAGCTTTGGTCCGTTGCCGACCGCCCTGCTCGCCCTGCCCTTTGGAATATTGGGCACCATGTTGCTGGTGCTGTTCACCGACCGGGTGGTGTATAAATTCTATCGCGAGCAAAAGGCCAAACCGGTGATCCTGGTGATCGTGTCGATGGGCGTCATGTTCATCATGAACGGCCTCGTGCGCTTCGTCATCGGCCCCGGTGATCAACGCTTTGCAGATGGCGAACGCTTCATCATCTCGGCACGCGACTTCAAACAGATGACCGGCCTGCGCGAAGGTCTGGCGATCAAGACTACCCAAGGGATCACGGTAGTGGTTGCGGTGATCTGTGTGGTTGCTTTGTTCTGGTTCCTCAACCGCACCCGTACCGGCAAGTCGATGCGGGCCTATTCGGACAATGAGGATCTGGCGCTTTTGTCGGGCATCAACCCCGAGCGTGTGGTCATGTACACATGGCTGATTGTGGCGGCACTGGCTGCAACGGCGGGCGTGCTCTATGGCCTCGACAAGTCGTTCAAGCCGTTCGTCTACTTCCAGCTGCTTCTGCCCATCTTTGCCTCGGCCATCGTGGGTGGTCTGGGCAACCCTCTGGGGGCCATTGCGGGGGGCTTTGTCATCGCCTTTTCCGAGGTGACGATCACCTATGCCTGGAAGAAGGTCGCGAAATACATGCTGCCTGAAAGCCTGGAGCCCTCGGGCCTCGCCCAACTGCTCAGCACCGATTACAAGTTCGCGGTCAGTTTCGTGATCCTGCTTATCGTGCTGCTCTTCAAGCCAACCGGTCTGTTCAAGGGGAAAGCGGTATGAACGAGACACTCAAAAATACCGGCCTCTTTGCCATTGTTGGCGGTTTGATCCTGCTCACTGGCTTTATGCAAAGCTGGAACTCGGCGATCCTGATCATCAACATGGGTCTGATCTCGGCCATCATGGCCATTGGTGTGAACCTGCAATGGGGGTTTGCTGGCCTCTTTAACGTGGGTGTCATGGGCTTTGTGGCCCTTGGCGGTCTGGCCGTGGTGCTGATCGCCGGGGATTACAGCCCCGAGGCCTGGAGTGCCGGCGGGTTCGGCATCGTTCTGGCCCTTTTGCTTGGGGCAGCCACGGTGACAGCGGCGGTCATGATCTCAAAGAAGATGGCCAAGGGGCGCGCCCGGACAATTGCCATGTTGGCGGTACTGATCGGTGGCTTTGTCCTCTATCGCGCGGTCTTTGATCCCAATGTGGCTGCGGTCGAAGCGATCAATCCAGCGGCTGCGGGCAACATCGGCGGTCTTGGTCTGCCGGTGCTGTTGGCCTGGCCTGCAGGCGGTTTGCTGGCGGCAGGTGCGGCCTGGCTGATTGGCAAGACCGCGCTTGGTCTGCGCTCGGACTATCTGGCGATCGCGACGCTGGGGATCGCCGAGATCATCATTGCCGTGCTCAAGAACGAGGACTGGCTGGCGCGCGGTGTGAAGAACGTCATCGGCCTGCCCCGTCCGGTTCCTTACGAGATCGACCTGCAAAACGATCCGGCCTTTGTGGAACGGGCTGCAGGAATGGGTCTGGACCCGGTGATGGCATCGACGCTTTACGTCAAGTTGGGTTATTCCGTGTTGTTCATGGTGGTCCTGCTGGTCCTGCTCTGGATGGCACAGATGGCACTGAAAAGCCCCTGGGGTCGGATGATGCGCGCGATCCGCGACAACGAAGTCGCGGCCGAGGCGATGGGCAAAGACGTCACCCGTCGTCACCTGCAGATCTTTGTATTGGGCTCTGCTGTCTGCGGCATTGCGGGTGCGATGATGACCACGCTGGACGGTCAGTTGACACCCGGCACATACAACCCGCTGCGATTCACCTTCCTGGTCTGGGTCATGGTGATCGTTGGTGGGTCCGGCAACAACTTTGGCGCCGTTTTGGGCGCGATGTTGATCTGGTTCCTCTGGGTTCAGGTCGAACCGCTTGGCATTTGGGTCATGGAGTTGCTGACATCGGGCATGGCCGAAGACAGTGCTTTGCGCGACCATCTATTGGACAGTGCAGCGCACATGCGATTGCTGACCATGGGTGTCATCCTGCTTCTGGTCCTCAGGTTCAGCCCACGCGGATTGATCCCGGAAAAGTAGTCGAAATGTTTTGAACAAGAAACGCCGCCCTACCGGGCGGCGTTTTGCATTTCGGGTTCACTTAAAGGCTGTCTCCGGTCTCAGAAGCGCTCCCGCACCCGAGCAGACCTGACTGCGTCAGCCCCGCTAGCGGCCTTGGGCCGGGCGCCTCGCCTGCGGCTCGGCGCGGTCTCGAACCAGGCAGCTGTATCGCTTAAATCACAGACCGCCGAGCGTAGCGAGGCCCGGCCCAACGGGAGGCGGGCATCTTTGATGCACAGCCGACGGGCGGGAGTGCTGCCTTTCACCCAAATCCCCTGCCTTATCGGCCCTTGAAGAAGCTTCCCAAAATACCCCGAACGATGCGGCGACCGGTTGTGCCCTTGAGTTCCTTGATCACAGCCTCTCCCATGGCGCTGGCGAAGGTGTCTTTCTTGCGGGTGTAGCGTGAAGACGACCGGCTCACACGTGACCCTGAATACCGGCGGGCGGCGGAGTATTCGCGTTGCATCATCGGTTGTTCTTCTTCCTCGGCCTCGGCAGCTTCGGCCTCTTTCGCTGCCTGCTCAGCGCGTTTGGAGAGGATCTCAAAAGCCGATTTTCGATCCAGGAGGGTGTCGTATTTGCCCCCCAGATCCGAGGCGGAGAGATGCGCCTTTCGCTCGGCCCTCGTGATCGGGCCAAGTTGTGAGGATGGTGGCCGGATCAGGGTGCGTTCCACGATCCCCGGCACACCCTTTTTCTGCAGCATCGAAGTAACGGCCTCGCCCACGCCAACCTCACGAATGGCTTCTTCTGTATCGAACGCGGGGTTTTCGCGATAGGTCTCTGCCGCCAGTCGCAGGTTCTTGCGGTCCTTGGCGGTGAACGCGCGCAAGGCGTGTTGGATGCGGTTGCCCAGCTGGCCCAGGATATCTTCGGGCACATCGGCGGGGTTCTGCGTGATGAAATAGACGCCAACGCCCTTGGACCGGATCAGACGCGCAACCTGTTCGACCTTGTCGACCAGCACCTTTGGCGCATCATCAAAGAGCAGGTGCGCTTCGTCAAAGAAGAACACCAGCTTGGGTTTGTCCGGATCACCCACCTCGGGCAATTCCTCGAACAGTTCGCTGAGCAGCCAGAGCAGGAAAGTCGCATAAAGACCAGGCGCCGCCATCAGTTTGTCCGAGGCCAGAATGTTCACCATCCCACGCCCTTGGTCATCGGTGCGCATGAGATCCTTCAGCTCCAGCGCAGGTTCACCAAAAAGCTTGGACGCGCCCTGGTTTTCGATCACCAGCAAACGGCGCTGGATCGCCCCGATCGAGGCGGTTGAGACGTTGCCATACCGCAGCGACAACTGGGCGCGGTTTTCGCCAATCCAAACCAGCAGCGCCTGCAGGTCCTTGAGGTCCAACAGCGGCAAGCCTTCTTCATCGGCCAGCCGGAAGGCAATGTTCAGGATACCTTCTTGGGCCTCGCTCAACTCAAGCAAACGTGACAGCAGCAGCGGCCCCATCTCGGTCACCGTGGTGCGCACCGGATGGCCTTGCTCCCCAAACAGATCCCAAAAGGTCACCGGGCTGGCGCGATAGGCAAAATCAGTAAAGCCGATGGTTGTTGCCCTCTCGGTAAACGGATTGTGAAGCTTGTGCTCGGGCGTACCGGACTTGGCCAACCCCGACAAATCGCCTTTGACGTCGGCCAGAAACACCGGCACGCCGGCCTCCGAGAAGCCCTCGGCCAGGATCTGCAACGTCACGGTTTTCCCGGTCCCGGTGGCCCCGGCAATCAACCCGTGCCGATTGGCATATTTCAACGACAGCCCCTGCGGGTCGCCATAATTCTCGCCACCGCCGCCCAGAAAAACCTTGCCATCCATAAAGTTATGCCTCGTTTTGCATCGTTTCGCTGCAAGCATACAAAGTTAACCTTTCGCTGCCATAGTTCTTTCTTGTCCGGACCCCGGAACTTTCTCTGGGGGTTGGACACCTTCCTCCCTGTTAGACTGGCCGTGCCTTCGGGCACGGCATTTTTCTTTGAATGGAACTTATTCTGCCTATGGCGCGGATATGGCCCAAAAAAACTGGTCTTAGCTGTTGACCGATGCGATCCCAATTCGTAACGTCTGGCTCATAACTAAGTCGGCCAGTCCGACGGGGAGCAAAATATGAAAAGGAGACCCTTTTTGTGGTCTCCTTTTCTTATGTCTGGTCCTTGCGTCTGGAGCTGCCAACGGTGACCTCGTCCATCAATCCATCCAATGTGTGCGATTGGCACTGACAGCCGGGTCTGGGCATGCTAGATCGTGGCCAAAGCAGTACCGAATGTATGAGGCGACCATGTTCAAATCCATTATCGGCCTGAGCGCTGCGACTGCACTTTTGATTGCAAGCGCCGCGACCGCTCAGGAAACCACCACCGAAGACACAACACCCGAAACTGAACAGACCGGGGCCGTCGAAGGCTCTGAGGTGTTGGACCTGGGTGAACCCGTGGACGCAGGGCCCAAGCTGGGCGAGCGCTACTCTAAAGAGAAGTTCGGCGATTGGGACCTGGCGTGCATCAGGACCGAAGAAGAGCAGGATCCCTGCTCGCTGTTGCAGGTGATGACTGACCCGCAGAACAACCCGATGGCAGAAATCTCGTTGTTCCGGTTGGCGGGCAACCAGGCGGCTGTGGCGGGTGCGACCATCGTTGTGCCGCTGGAAACGCTTCTGCCGGCACAGCTGACCATCTCGGTGGATGGGGCTCCGGGCAAGCGCTACAACTATTCCTTCTGCAACCCGATCGGCTGTGTGGCCCAGATCGGCCTGACGCAGCCGGACATCGATGCCATGAAAAAGGGTGCCAAGGCGACCGTCTCGCTGGTGCCTGCTCCGGCGCCGGATCAAACCATCAGCCTGGATCTTTCACTGACCGGTTTCACCGCCGGCTTTGAAGTGGTCGACGTTGTCACGAACTGATCAATCGACAGTTTGAACTGAAAACGCCGCCCCAGGAGGGCGGCGTTTTTTGTCAGACCTTGCGCAGGGCCAGAACCGCGTTGAGCCCGCCAAAGGCAAAGGCATTGGACAGGGCCACGTTCACGTTGACCTCGCGCGCCTCGTTCGGGACCACGTCCAAGGCGCATTCTGGATCCGGTTCTTCGTACCCGATGGTCGGTGCGATAACCCCATCTCGCAGAGCCATGATGCAGGCCAAAAGCTCGACCGCGCCCGTACCGCCGATCAGGTGGCCGTGCATGGATTTGGTTGAGCTGATCATCAGATTGTCGGCGTGCTTTCCAAACACATCCGCCACGGCGGCACATTCCGTCTTGTCGTTGGCGGCCGTGCCGGTGCCATGCGCGTTGATATAAGCCACATCTTCGGGGTTCAGTCGAGCATCCGCCAAGGCGCCCGAAATGGCCCGGGCCGCCCCTTGTTTTGACGGCATCACGATGTCTGCGGCGTCGGACGACATGGCCGAGCCGATGACCTCGCACAGGATGTCGGCACCGCGCGCCTTGGCGTGCTCATATTCTTCGAACACGAAAACGCCGGCACCTTCGCCCTGAACCATGCCGTTGCGGTTTGCGCTAAATGGGCGGCACGCGTCCTTGGACATGACCCGCAGCCCTTCCCAGGCTTTGACCCCGCCAAAACACAGCATGGATTCCGACCCACCAGTGATCATGACCGGCGCCATACCGCTGCGAACCATGGCCAGAGCTTGTGCCATAGCATGGTTGGACGAGGCGCAGGCGGTCGAGACGGTGAACGACGGACCTTTGAGGTTATGTTCCATCGACAGATGGCTGGCCGCCGCGTTGTTCATGAGTTTCGGCACAACAAAAGGATGCACCCGGTTCTTTCCGTCCTCATAGACCGAGCGATAGTTGTCGTCCCACGTGCTGACCCCGCCCCCGGCGGTGCCCAGAACAACGCCGGACCGGGCAGACAACTCGCCGTTGAAGGTCAGGCCCGATTGGGTGATCGCTTCTTTTGCGGCGGCCAGAGTAAACTGGGTGAACCGGTCATACAGCGACATTTGTTGGCGATTGAACCGGCCTTCAGCCTCAAACCCGCGAACCTGGCCACCGATCTTGATGGCAAGGCGCTCGACGTCGCGAAACTCCAACTCGCCAATGCCGCAGCGCCCTTCGCGCATGGCCTCGAGCGTCTCAGGCACCGAATGGCCCAGAGAGTTGATGGTTCCGGCCCCGGTGATGACAACGCGTTTCATCGTGTTTTCCCGCTCGCCCGCTATGCCTTCTCGGACATGAGTTTTTCGATACCGGCGACGATGGCCGCCACATTCGAAATGTCAAAATCGCTTTGCGAGGGTTCGTTGGCATTGAAGGGGATCGAGATGTCGAATTCCTCTTCGATAGCAAAGATGCTTTCGACCAGGCCGAGGCTGTCGATGCCCAGATCTTCCAGAGTGCTTTCGGGGGTTACATCGGACGGGTCCAGAACGGCCTGTTCTGCGATGATCGCGATAACACGGTCGTTGATGCTCATAATCAGTCCTCTGACTAGAATGTCTGAGGCCGATTTAATCACTCGAGGTCAGTTTGGAAACCGCCTTTTTCAGCGCATCGACGTCACGTAGGATGCGCGGAAGACGGCGCTGTGCTTTGTAAATGTCTGTATGCGTTTCCATTTTTATCGCTGGATAGCCCATCATCACGCGACCGGCTGGCACATTTGACAGGATTTTTGTGGCCCCTGCGGCAATAACACCCGCACCAATGAACAGGTTGTCGGCGACGCCGACCTGGCCACCCAATACCGTGTTGTTGCCAACATCGACCGAGCCCGAGAGACCGACCTGCCCGCAGAGCAGACAGTCTTGTCCGACGCGGGTGTTGTGACCAACATGGACCAGATTGTCGAGCTTGGTGCCAGAGCCGATGACCGTGTTGCGGATGGTGCCGTTGTCAATGGTCGAGTTCGCACCGATTTCCACGTCATCACCAATTTCGACAGCACCGATAGAGTGGATGCGCATCCAGCTCTGCGCTTTGGCATCACCTGAATCGCCCATCGACTTGCGTGCGTTTTCAACGCCGGACACTTCGGGGGTAACAAAGCTGAACCCGTCCGAGCCGATGCGAACGCCGGGCTGTGCGCGGAATCTGTTCCCAATGGTGGCGCGGGCGCCAATGCTGACCATCTCGCGCAGGTGGGCGTTTTCACCCAAACGCACGTCAATACCGATGACACAGTGGGGCCCGATGACCGAGCCGTTGCCAATGACCGCATTGGCCCCAACCACGCACAGCGGCCCGATCGAGACATTCTCACCAATACTGGCCGTCGGATCCACAATGGCCGAGGGGTGAATCCCCTGCCCTTCGCCTTGGCCCTTGTCCATCATGACGGTGACGCCCGCCATGGCCATTCGCGGGCGCGGCGCAAAGATGGCCGCCTTCAATCCCATGGCCTGCCAATCCGCATCCGGCCAGACGATCGCGGCCTCGGCTTTCCCGGCGCTCAGCTCTTCGGCGTATTTTGGTGACATCGCAAGTGCCAGTGCATCCGCAGTGGCATCTGCGGGCTCCGAGGCCCGCGTGACCGTCAGCTCAAGGTCCCCGGCCGCGTCGGCGCCAAGGGATTGGGCAATCTGCTGGATGGTAAAGCGCATGGTGGGACCCCGTCTAATTCGCTTTGGTCCCCGTTGCTTACCCCCGAACGGCGGACAGGGCCACCCCTGCGTTGGAAAGCGCGCTCCAGATCTTGGCATCCCGGCCATAGATGTCGCGACGATATTCCGCTTGTCCCTTAGGTGAAATCACGGCTGTGCGATAGATGATGTGCACCGGTACATGCTCTTCCAGCTCGACCTTGGTTTCCTTGCCGGAGTCGAGAACCCGGTGAAAGAACTCCTTTGGCGATTCACTTTGCTTGGCCAGCAACGCATAAGCAAATTCGAACGGTTGGGCCAACCGCACGCAGCCGTGCGAGTAAGCGCGCACTTCACGAGCGAAGAGATGCTTCTGCGGCGTGTCGTGCAAGTAGATGTTGTACTTGTTCGGGAACATGAATTTGACTAGGCCCAGTGCATTCTTCTTGCCCGGGGGCTGGCGCATGGCAAAGGGGAAGCTGCGGGCAGAGTATTGTGCAAAGTTGTGGCTGCGGCTCACGCGGCGTCCCCGGCTGTCGGTGATTTCCAGATGCCCAACGGCGCCCGGATTGGCGCGCAGCTTGGGCAGGTATTCCTTGGTGATGATCGAACGCGGAACATACCAGCTGGGATTGATGACCATATGTTCCATTACATCCGAAAACTCGGGCGTGCGTCGGTCGCTGGTGTTCTTGCCAATGACCGAACGTGTTTGAAACGTCACATGACCATCATCGATGATCTTGGCCGAAAAATCGGTCTGATTTACCAGAATGTGCCGCGCGCCCCGGTCGCGTTTCAACCAGCGCTCACGTTCCAGCGCCACGATGACAGACTTGAGCCGATCCCCTACGCTTTTGTTGATTTCGGTAATGGTGCTTTTGCCCGCGACGCCATCCGCCTCAAGCCCATGTGAGGATTGAAACGCCTGGACCGCGTTTTGAAGGGATGTGTCATAAGACTTGCTGGCGCTGCGGCTCATGTAGCCCATGTCGATCAGACGATTGCGCAGGCTGACGACCCCGCTGCCACTGTCACCGGGTTCATACTTGCGGACCGGCACAGTCGGACCCCACCCGCCCGTAGCCAACAGATGTTCCAGTCGCAGTTTTTCCTTGAGCAACGCACGATATTGCGGAGAGGTCGGTGCCAAGGTTCGCATAAACGCGCCCGGCGCGCTTGTTTCGAGCTCGCGCAAATAAGCGTCACCCTCGCGACGTTCGACTTTGCGCACCATACCGTCATCAATGGTCGACGGACGCAGGACGCCTGTTTGAATGTCGCGTGCGTAGGTCACAAAGGCTCTGCTGAGCGCCACTTCGACCATGCCCAGATCACGGGTGGTTTCCGCGTTGCGCATCTTGTCCATCAACAGGTCCAGACGGTAGCGGTCCACCGGCAAACCATGAACGTCCGCCGTAGAAAGCGCCTGCACCAAAGCGGCGCGGCGCGCGCGGTGTTCTTCACCTTCGCCTGTCCAGATCGGTTGATAGTTGTTCTCGCGGTAGAACTTTGCCACCGCATCGCTTTTGGATGCGGCCTCGGCAATGGCCTGTTTGAATGCGGTTACCTGGGCCGACACGGGTGCGCTGAGCAAAGCGAGCAATCCGGCGGTACCCAGCAGGTGAAACACGGTTCTGGCAGACGAACGCCGAGTCAAACGCAGCATGGGATGGTCCTTGGGGTCTTGGTAATGGTCAAATCAACGTGTGTTGGTCGAGTTTCAAAAGTTACATTGCAGAAGTCCATTCACATTTCGTTCACAGGACAAATTGCGAACAGACCTGATGCATGCATGCATCGCCCCCAAACTTTCGGGTTTGCATGCTCGCAAATGCGGCAAAGATAAGGCATTTGCACAGGTTTGCGCAAAAACTCGCCGAAAATTCCCCGTAAGTAAAACTTGCGGCATTCAATTGTTGGCTCGCGAATCTGTCTGTGTCATACAGTTGCCATCTGGGGATGGATATTAACACAGTGCACGTAACATCGTGCGCAGGCAGGATACGTACGGGACGACACAGGAAATGGCAGATTCCAGCTCTTCGGGCTTGACTCGGCGCGCCCTATTGGGTGCGTTCGCAGCAACAACTATCACAGCGGCACCGACCTTCTCCAAGGCAGCAGGGTTCCTTCGTGGCGGCGGCGACATTCGCCGTATCCGAATGTACTCGGGGCGCACTGGTGAGCGCATCGACATGATCTACTGGATCGATGGCGACTACATCAAGGATGCGGTCAAGGAAGTGAACCACTTCATGCGCGACTGGCGGACCGATCAGGTCAAAACCATGGACCTGCGCACTGTCGACATCATGGCAGCCGCGCACAACCTGATGGATGTCAACGAACCCTACATGCTGTTGTCGGGCTATCGCAGCCCTCAGACAAACGCCATGCTGCGCCGTCGGTCGCGCGGCGTTGCCAAGAACTCTCTTCACATGAAAGGCCAGGCCGCAGACCTTCGTTTGTCGTCGCGCTCGGTTGGTCAGATGGCACGTGCCGCCGCGTCATGCCGGGCGGGTGGCGTTGGCCGTTACTCGCGGTCGAACTTCGTACACATGGATTGCGGCGTCGTGCGCACCTGGGGTGGCTGACACCCACCCGATCTCTCACGGTTCCGTTGCAAACCCCCGAGCATTCGCTGCGGGGGTTTTCTTTTGCCAATTCACTTCAGATCCAAAGTTTTCCTTTTTTCCAAAGCGTTAAGTGATCATTCCCCTACGTCACAACGTACCCCAGATTGACTACATACCAAGTAGTATGTTCCCCTTGGCCAAATTCGGGAGGGAACGCACAAATGTCACAGTCCACCGCCGAAGCGCGATCTGAACGCTACGAAGAGTTGCTGCGCGCGGCGGCCGAGTGTTTTCAAAGCCGCGGATTTGCCGCCACGTCGATCGACACCGTCGCCCGGCATCTGGGAGCCACCAAGGGGCGCGTCTATCACTATTTCCCGTCCAAGATGGATTTGTTCAACGCAGTTCGCGACCGCGCCATGGATCTGGTATTTGCGGCCTCCGATGACGGCTATCACATGCAGGGCACGCCAGCGGCGCGGCTCAGCGTCATGTCAGCAGGTCATGCGCGGTCGATGATCGACGACCTGCCCTATATGCACGTCCTGTTGGATGGGCTTCAGATGCTTCGGTATTCCACCACCACCCAGTTTCAGCGCGAAGCGATGGAGGCGCATCTGACGCGTCGTGATCTATATGAGCAGCGCTTTCGCGAGGTTGTCCTGCAAGGCGTAGCCGATGGGCAGTTTCATATCGGCCCGCAACTGTCGATCACGATCCAGAGCTTCATGAGCACGTTGAACGGCCCGGTATTCTGGTATCGCCCCCGTGGCGAGGACACGCCAGAGAGCCGTCAGGCCATCGTTGATGACGTGGTGCGCTTTGCAATGTCAGGCCTTGGGCTGAACGCAGACAACATCACACAGCATTCAAACCAATCACAAAAGGTTTTCGCATGACACAGATCCCCGAAACCATGTTCGCTGTCTTGCAGACCGGCGACGGATACTCGGGCCAGGCGACCGGCCCGGCCATAGCCGATGCAACAGATTATCTGGAAAACGGTGAAATTGCTGTCCCCACGCCCGGCCCCGGTCAGGTTCTGGTCAAACTGCGGGTGGCCTCGGTCAACCCATCGGATTTGCATTTCATCAAAGGGGAATACGGTCAGCCGCGGGTCAAAGGACACCCAGCAGGGTTCGAGGGATGCGGCGATGTCGTGGCCACGGGCAAAGGTGCCGAGGGCCTGGCAGGACAACGCGTGGCCTTTGTTGCCGCGGGATCGGGCGCTTGGGCAGATTATGTCGTGACGCAAGCCCAGATGTGCATTCCACTGCGTCCCGATATCTCGGACGAGGACGGCGCGGCCCAGATCGTCAACCCTCTGACCGCCATGGCAATGGTGGATATTGCCAAGTCCGAAGGCGACGCCTTTGTGATCTCTGCCGCAACAAGCCAGCTGGGCAAACTGATGTGTACACTGGGGCGCGATCTGGGTTTGAAACCCATCGCACTTGTGCGCCGAGCCGAAGCCGTTGAACCCCTGAAAGAGTTGGGCGCTGCCGAAGTTCTTGTGACCAGTGACCCCGATATGTTCAAGAAATTCGCGAAAATCAGTGCAGAGCTGAAACCGCGCGTGTTCCTGGATGCTGTCAGCAACCAGCAATCCGAGCAGATCTTTGCTGCCATGCCCAACCGCGCCCGTTGGGTCAGCTATGGCAAGCTGGACGCCGAGTTGCCCAGCCTGTCGCAAATGGGGCAGCTCATCTTTATGGGCAAGCAGATCGAAGGCTTCTGGCTGACAAGCTGGATGATGACCACGCCGCCAGCAGATCAGGCGCGGGTTGTCGGCGAAGTTCAGGCACGATTTGCAGATGGACGTTGGAAAACCGACGTCTCAGCGCACCTACCCCTTCGTGACGTTGTGTCAGGTTTGGCGGATGCGCTCAAAAAGACTGACGGAAAGGTCATGATCACGCCATAGTACGAGTGACCGCCCCCCGATGATGAGGAGGATCAAGGGGGGCAGTTGAACAAGCCGGTCAACCGGCGCAGGGAGGAAAATTTGGACAATTTGCAGCTGCTGATCAGCGGGCTGGCGAATGGCTGTGTATACGGCCTGATCGCGCTTGGCTTTGTTCTGATCTACAAGGCGACCGAGGCCGTGAATTTCGCGCAAGGCGATCTCATGATGCTGGGCGCATTTATTACCATTGGGCTTACCAACACAGAATATATGGGGCTGCCCTTCTGGATGGCCTTGCCAATCTCACTGGGGTTGATGGCCGTTCTCGGGTATCTTCTGGATCGCTTCCTGATCCGCAAGATGTTCGGTGAAAGCCAGACTTCGGTCGTGATTCTGACCATCGCGCTTGGCTTTGTCATCCGCTTTGTAGCCGGGTTGATCTGGGGTCACGAACCGCAAACCTTGCAAAACCCGTTGGCCGGCAAAGAGCTCGCCCTTGGCGGACTTGTTTTGGGCATGGAAGACGTGGCCGTCATCGTGGTCACAGTGCTGCTGACATGGTCCCTGTATGTCTTCTTTTCCAGAACCAAGATGGGCTTGGCGATGCAAGGGGCCTCGCAAAACCAGTTGGCCGCCTATTACATGGGCGTGCCGGTCAAGCAGGTGCAGGGGCTGATCTGGGCATTGGGCGGTGTTGTCGCCTGTGTTGCGGGGATCCTGTTTGCCGCCAAGGGGTCTGTTGATCCGGCCACTGGCCTCATTGGGATCAAAGCGTTTGCCGCGGCGGTCATCGGTGGCTTCGGCTCGTTGCCCGGTGCCCTAGCAGGTGGACTGATCGTGGGTGTGATCGAACCCTTTGCCAGCCGATATATCGCTGCCGGATACAGCCAGATCGCGCCCTACGCACTGCTGCTTGCCGTGTTGATCTTCCGTCCGCACGGGCTGTTCAGCCAAGTGCGCACTAAGAAGGTATAAGCTCATGCGGATCGTATTCAAAACCGACTACATGCAAGACATCCGCCCCTGGAAGGACGGATATCAGCTGAGCCTTTACCTGCTGCTTCTGGTGGTGGCGATTGCCGCGCCCTGGTGGTTGGATGACTTCTATCTGGGCGAGCTGACCAATGTGTTGATCTGGGCCATTGCCGGCCTGGGGCTGATGGTTCTAACGGGGCACACCGGCCAGGCCAGCCTGGGCCACGCCGCGTTCCTGGCCATCGGGTGTTATGCCAACATCATCCTGGTCGAGGCGGGCGTACCCTTCATGATCGCCTTTCCGGTCGCTGGTCTGATCACGGGCATCATCGGCGCAACAGTCGCCGTCCCTGCCCTGCGTCTGCACGGCATCTATCTGGCGATCTTCACGCTGGCGATGTCCATCCTGATGGACGACATCATCGTTCTGGCCGAGCCGATCACCGGCGGCGTTGCAGGCAAATACGCGCCGCCCGTGGGTGTCTTTGGCTTCATGGTGGATCGCTGGGGCACCCCGAACGAGTTCTACTGGCTGACGCTTGGCGTCGTGGTTCTGGTCACGCTTGGCTACATCAACCTGCTGCGCGCGCCGTTGGGCCGGTCGTTCATCGCCGTCCGTGACAGCGAAGTGTCAGCGCAAGCCATGGGCGTGGACATCTCGCGCACCAAGACGATCTCGTTTGGCCTCAGCTGCATGGTCACCGGATGGGCGGGCGCCCTGATGGGGCTTTATGCGGGTGCCTTCAACAACGAGACGTTCAGCGTCGTGATCTCGATCCAGCTGTTGATGATGATCGTGATCGGCGGTCTTGGCTCGATCCACGGAGCGTTCTTTGGCGCCATCGTCATTGGCTTCCTGCCGCAGTTCCTGTCGATCGCCAAGGAATACGTCGGTGCCGTCTTTGGCGGATCCACCGTGGCCATTCCCGGCCTTGAGTTTGGCATCTTCGGCATGATCCTGATCGCCTTTATCCTGTTTGAACCCATGGGGATCTATGGCCGCTGGCTCAAGATCCGCACCTGGTTCGAGCTTTTCCCCTTCTACCGCAAGGACATGTTCAAGCGGCAGAAATCCTACCTCAAGACGGAGCGCCTGAGATGAGCTTGCTTGAGCTTGAAAACGTCACACTGAAGTTTGGCGGGCTGACGGCGGTGGATGATCTGTCGTTCAGCGTTGAAGAGGGCGAAGTTTTCGCCATCGTGGGGCCCAACGGGGCAGGCAAATCGACCGTGTTCAACCTGATTTCGCGGTTCTACGACCCCTATGCGGGCAAAATCCGGTTCGATGGACACGATCTGTTGCAGGTGAAACCATCGGGTGTTGCCGCTTACGGCGTGGCGCGGACGTTCCAGAACATCGAGCTGTTCGAACATGCCACGGTGCTGCAGAACCTTCTGGTCGGGCGGCATCGTCATCGCAAGACCAACCTGGTGTCGGAACTCTTCTTCACCTCTTCGGCCAAACGGCAAGAGATGGAGAACCGCGAAAAGGTCGAAGAGGTGATCGATTTCCTCGACCTGCAGGCCTATCGCGACAAGATGATCGCGGGGCTGCCTTACGGCGTCCGCAAGGTGGTCGAAGTGGCGCGCGCACTCTCGACCGACCCCAAACTGCTGCTTTTGGATGAACCCGCCTCGGGCCTCTCGGTCGAGGAAACAGCAGACATGCGGTGGTGGATCGACGACATCCGTCGTCAGATGGGCATCACCGTGTTGATGGTGGAACATGACATGGGGCTTGTGTCGGGCGTGTCCGACCGGGTTCTGGCCATGGCCGACGGCGCGAAACTGGCGCTTGGCACCCCAGCCGAGGTGCAATCGCACCCGGCCGTGATCGAAGCATATCTGGGGAAGGCCTCATGAGCGAACCCATCCTGAAAATCCGCAATATCGAGAGTTTCTACGGACCCATCATGGCGATCCGGGGCGTGTCCCTGGACGTGCACGAGGGGCGCGTGGTGTCGATTCTGGGCGCCAATGGCGCGGGCAAGACAACGCTCATGAAAACCGTGTCCGGCGTGATGGATCCCGAAAAAGGCACCATCACCTTTGCCGGGCAAGAGATCCAAGGCTCGGAACCGCACAAAGTCGTGCAGCAGGGCATCGTTCATGTGCCCGAAGGGCGCGAGGTGTTCCCGTTGCTCACGGTGGACGAAAACCTGAGCCTGGGCGCATATACCAGCACGGACAAAGGCCAGATCGAACACGATCGTGAGCTTGTGTTCAGCTATTTCCCGATCCTGAAAGAGCGGCGCAACCAGGAAGCGGGCACGCTTTCGGGCGGGCAACAACAGATGCTGGCAATCGGTCGCGGGCTGATGGCCAACCCGCGCATCATGCTCTTGGACGAACCCAGCCTCGGGTTATCTCCACTCTTGGTGCAGGAGATCTTTGCCATCCTCAAACGGCTCAATGAAGAGCAGAACATGACCATGATGCTGGTGGAACAGAACGCCAGTGCGGCGCTGAACCTGGCGCATGATGGCTATGTGATGGAGGTGGGCCGCATCGTGATGGACGGCACCGCCGAGCAACTGATGGCGTCCGAGGACATCCAGAACTTCTATCTGGGTGTGCAAGAGGAAGGCGAGCGGGAGAACCGCCGCTGGAAACGCAAGAAAACGTGGAGGTGAGCCAAATGGATGCAACCACCCTACCCGCCCAAACCGTGATCAACGGTGTATCGTTCAATGCCACGCCCGGACAACGCCCGGTCATGGTGGACGGCACCCAGACGATCGTGTCCCTGTTCAAGAAACGCTGCGCCGAAATGGGCGACCGCACCGCGCACCGCGAAAAGGACTTCGGGATCTGGAAGACCTATTCTTGGTCCGACTATTGGACCCATGCCAAATGGCTGGGTATGGCCCTGCGCAAGCTGGGTCTGCAACGGGGCGAGGTCGTCTCGATCCTGTCCGAGGACCGCAAGGAATGGGCCTATGCCGACCTTGGCATTCAGTGCGTCGGCGGCATTGCGTCGGGCGTCTATACAACCGACAGTGCCAGTCAGCTTGCCTATCTGATCAACGACAGCGACAGCCGCTTTCTGATCGTCGAAAACGAAGAGCAGTTGGACAAATATCTGCAGATCGAAGCCGACGTGCCGGGGCTGTTGAACGTCATCATCCTGGAAGATGAAGGCCTGCACGATCTGGACCACCCACGCTGCATCATGATCGATGACCTCTACAAGATGGGTCAGCAGGCGGAAAAGGATGAGCCCGGCGTTTTCGAGGCCGAGATCGACAAGGCGCAACCACAGGACATCGGCCTTTTGATCTATACCTCGGGCACCACGGGCATGCCCAAAGGCGCGATGTTGAGCCAGGAAAACATCATGGCCGGGATCGAGGCTGGCGCACACCGCCTGCCCGTACTAAGCACCGACGAGCAACTGTGTTTCCTGCCGCTCTGTCACATCCTGGAACGCAACGTGTCGATCTATTTTCCGCTTGCCGGCATGACAACGGTGAACTTTGCCGAAAGCCCGGAAACGGTGTTTGCCAATCTGCAAGAGGTGTCACCTGCAACCTTTGTGGCCGTTCCGCGCGTGTGGGAAAAGATCTATTCTCAGGTTCTGATCCTGGCGCAAGAGGCCACACCAGCGGGCCGTACGGCCTTTGGTCTGGCGCTGAAAGCCGGATTTGAACGGGCCGAGTATCTGCTTGCCAACAAACCGGTGCCTGCGGGTGTTGCAGCCAAATTCTGGCTGTGGGATCGTCTGGTTCTGCGCAACCTGCGCCGGATGCTGGGCATGGACAACATGCGTCGCGGTGGCACGGGCGCGGCTCCGATCTCGCCCGAATTGCTGAAATGGTACTGGGCCATTGGTGTGCCCCTGCTCGAAGGCTGGGGGATGACCGAAACCTCCGGCCTGGGGTCGATCAACACGTTCGAGGAAAACAAGATCGGGTCCATCGGCAAGCCGGTGCCCGGTTATGAAATCCGCATCGCGGACGATGGCGAGATCCAGACCAAGGGCCTTAACAACTTCAAAGGCTACTGGCGCAACAACGAAAAAACAGCCGAAACCTTTACAGACGACGGCTGGCTGCGCACCGGAGACATCGGTGAGATTGACGCGGATGGCTATCTGAAGATCACCGGGCGCCTCAAGGACATCATCATCACCGCAGGCGGCAAGAACATCACCCCGGCCGAGATCGAAAGCCGATTGAAGTTCAGCCACTATGTCTCGGATGCGGTGATCATTGGCGACCGCCGTAAGTACCTGACGGCGCTGATAATGATTGATCAAGAGAACGTCGAGAAATACGCTCAGGACAGAAAGGTCCCGTTCTCGAACTTTGCGTCGCTCTGTGCTGCGCAAGAGGTCAAGGACCTGATCGCCGAAGAAGTAAAGGCGGTGAACAAGGAGTTTGCGCGGGTCGAACAGATCAAGGACTTCCGCCTGATCGACGTGCTTCTGACGGCCGAGGATGAGGAGCTTACGGCCACAATGAAGCTCAAACGCAGCTATGTAGAAAAGGCGCACGCCCATCTGATCGACGACATGTACTGAGATAATAACAAGTTCCAAAGGGAGGAAACTTATGAAGACACTCATCAAACGGCTGGTCGCAGCCACGGCACTGACCGCTGCGGCGACACTGGCACATGCCGAAACGCAAGGTGTAACTGACGACGAGATTCGCATCGGTTCGGTCAACGACCTGTCAGGCGTTTTTGCCGCTGTTGGTGTGCCAGCCACCGAAGGTGCAAACGTGTACTTTGACAAGGTCAACGCCGCAGGTGGCGTGCACGGGCGCAAGATCACGTTCATTGTCGAAGACAACGGCTATCAGATGCCACGCGCGATGCAGGGCTACAACAAACTGCTGAACCGCGATAAGGTCTTTGCGATGTTGCAGTCGCTTGGCACGCCAATGAACCTGGCAGGCTTCAAACTTCTCGACCCCAAGGGCATCCCGAACGTCGCACCCCTGTCAGCAGCACGTCAGATGCTGCAGGAGCCGGTCCGCAACAAGTTCGTGTCCTTTGCCGACTATTACGAGCAGGCCCGCATCGGTGTGAAATACCTGGCTGAAAAGTACGACGCCAAAAACGTCTGCACCATGTACCTGCCCACCGACTTTGGCAAAGAGATCCTGGAAGGCTCGCATGCTGGTGCAAAAGAGGCGGGTATCACCTTTGCCTCGGAAACCACGCACAAGCCGGACGAATCCGATTTCGTGGGGTCGCTGTCCAAGCTCAAGGCTGATGGCTGTGACATCGTTTCGATGGCGCTGACCGTGCGTCAGAGCATCACCGTCGCAGGCACCGCCAAGAAGATGGGCCTCACGGACATGAAATTCATGAACACCTCGGCTGGTTTCCTGACCGTGGTTGCCAAGGTTCCCGGTGGCGTAACCGAAGGCCTCTATGCAGCGGCCAGCTGGCAGGACCTGTGGGCGCGTGCGGATGAGCCTGCTCCCAAAGCGTTCATCGAAGAGTACAAGGCCGCCACAGGCAAAGACCCGGTTGGCTTTTCGATGCTGGGCTATGCTGCAGCCGAGATGATGGTCAAAGCCCTGGAGGCCGCTGGCCCGGACCTGACCCACGACAGCTTCATCGCGGCGATGGAAAGCCTGCAGTACGAGGATGAACTGGTCGGCAACTACATCGACTACAGTGCCGATGATCACCAGGGGGCCGACACCGTGTACGTATCGGTCGTGGAAGACGGCAACTGGAAAAAAGTTCACGAAGAATAAGAACTTAATCGAGGGGGCGTTCGGGACACCGGGCGCCCTTATTCTATTCCCCGACAGCGCAGCGAGGCACGCATGACCCAGCCGCACACCCAACACCGCACCTGCAACATCTGCGAGGCCATGTGTGGGTTGATCATCACCCATGACGAAACCCAGGTGCTGTCGATCAAACCCGATCCGAATGATCCACTGTCGCGCGGCCACATCTGCCCCAAGGCTGTCGCTTTGCAGGATTTCCGCACTGACCCAGATCGGATCACCAAACCTTTGCGCAAAGTAAATGGTGAGTTTGTCGAGATCGGCTGGGACGAGGCGCTGGAATATGCCGCTGAACGTATCCGCGCTGTGCAATCGGCCTATGACCGGGACGCTGTCGGCGTCTATCTGGGCAATCCCAACGCGCATAAATTTGGCAACCTGCTGAACCTGCCCAGCCTGGTCAAAGCGATTGGCACGTCAAACCGCTACAGCTCGGCCACGGCAGATCAGATCCCGCATCACGTCGCCTCGATTCACATGCTGGGCCATCCGATGCTGATCCCGGTGCCGGACATCGACCGCACCGATTACATGCTGATCATCGGTGGCAATCCGGTGGTGTCCAACGGGTCAATGATGACCGCGCCCGGCTTTGGTCGCCGGATTGAAGAGGTCAAGGCCCGCGGCGGCCAGGTCGTGGTCATCGATCCGCGCCGGACCGAAACGGCTGAAAAGGCCTCGGCCCATCACTTTATCCGCCCTGAAACAGACGCCTTCCTGATGTTGGCGATGGTGCATGTGATCCTGGACCGCGGGCTGGTCGATCTGGGGCATCTGGCGGATCGGATCGACGGATTGGATGCGCTGAAAGAGGCCATCAAACCCCTCACCCCTGCCCTTGCAGCGGAACACACCGGCATCGCGCAAGAAGTGATCGAACAGATGGCGCTGGATTTCGCCAACGCAAAATCCGCCGTCTGCTACGCGCGCATGGGCGCCTCGACCCAAAGCTTTGGAAGCTTGTGCCAATGGGCCAGCAACGTGCTCAATATTCTTACCGGCAACTTCGACGCCCAAGGGGGCGCGATGTTCACCACCCCCGCGTTGGACTACGTCGGAATGACCAGCCGCAAGGGCAAGCACCGCACCTACCCCGAGCGGCGCTCGCGCGTGTCCGGGCAACCGCTCTACAACGGCGAATTCCCCGTTTCGGTCATGGCCGAAGAGATGGAGACACCAGGGCCCGGTCAGATCAAGGCTTTGGTCACCGTCGCCGGCAATCCGGTTCTTACTGCCCCAAACGGGCGACGGATTGAGGCGGCGCTTGAAGATCTTGATTTCATGATGTCGATCGACATCCATCTCAACGACACCACCCGCCATGCGGATCTGATCCTGCCGGGCACAGTGGCATTGGAAGAGATGATGTATGACATCGTGTTCCACATCTTTGCCGTCCGCAACACCGCCGCCTACGCGCCTGCAATGTTCGCCCCACCCGAGGGCAACCCCCAGGAATGGGAGGTCATCGCGCGCCTGACCGCCAAGCTGACCGGTGCAAACCAGATTGGCCCGGCCCCGGATCAGGTGTTGTCGATGCTCCTGACCCAAGGGTTCCACGCCGATCAGGTCACGATCCCTGCGATGGAGGCGGCCCAAGGTTCCATCGACCTTGGCCCCATGGTGCCCAATCTGGCAGAACGGCTGGAAACGCCCGAGGGTCGGTTGAACTTGGCACCTGATGTCTTCCTGAACGACCTGCCTCGGTTGCTGGAAAGTGCGTCGGCCAATACCGACGCCTTACCCTATTTGATGATCGGCAGACGGCAGGTGCGCAGCCACAACAGCTGGACCCAGAACAGCCCCCGCCTGGTCAAGGGGCGCAACCGCTGCACGGTGCAGATCAACCCCGTGGATGCGACACGGCTCGGGATCGAAAACGAAAGCGACGTGCAGGTCAGCGGCCGCGTTGGATCAATCACGCTCCCAGCAGAAATCACCGACGCGATGGCGCCCGGCGTGGTGTCGATCCCGCAGGGTTGGGGCCAACGGAACGGGAAACTGTCGGCAGCGACGCAGGTGCAGACCGTGTCGATCAACGATCTGACCGATGACCAGCGCATTGACCCAATAAGCGGCAACGCCGCGTTCAACGGTGTGCCGGTGGCTCTGGCTGCGGCTAACTGAGCCAGATGTCATTCGACAGCCTGATCAAGTCCCGTATCGCAGCACATCTCACGTCCGAGGCGCGCTTGAATGCAAGGCGGCGATCAGCAGAACGCAAACGGGAACGCAGCGGGCAACCGCACGTCGTGTCCTATTTCCACGATGTGTCCAATCCTTATTCCCACCTGACGGCGCAGGTCCTGCAGCGATTGCAGGACCGTTACGCCATTGAACTGAAGACCTTTTTGATCTCTGGCCCACCTGACTGGGCAACCCCGGCCCCTGAGCAGTTGAAATCCTTTGCCCGGTCTGATGCAGCTCACCTGGCGCGCAGGGCCGGATTGTCCTTTCCCTCTCAGCCCCACAGTCCAGACACGGATGAAGTAGGCGTCGCCGAAACTCAAATCTGCGCAAACTTGGGCGCTGAAGCATTTGCTGAAACGGCTGTGAGTGTCGGAGAACAACTGTGGTCCGGCACCCTATCGGGATCCTTGATCAATGATGTTTCTGACACAAAAGCTCAGGGAGACAGAGAGCTTGACCGTTTGGGCCACTATTTGGGTGCCACGTTTCACTACGGCGGCGAATGGTATTGGGGCGTTGACCGGCTTCACTACCTTGAGGCGCGGTTGATGGAACTTGGGCTTGACCGTGATCCATCTGCGCGCGACCCCTTTGTTCCCCCGGATCCAATCAAACTGCTGCCCGGTACCAACGCGAACCTTGAGATCGAGGCCTTTTTGTCCTTTCGCAGCCCGTACAGCTATTTGGCGTTTGAACGCTTGCGCGAACTGGCCAGCCAGTCCGGTGCGACGTTGCGCATTCGACCGGTTCTGCCGATGGTCATGCGTGGATTGCCCGTTCCCAAAGCCAAACGCATGTACATCCTGATGGATGTCTCCCGCGAAGCGCGTCGACTGGGTGTTCCCTTTGGGCGAATCTGTGACCCGCTCGGCGAAGCGGTCGAACGGGCCTATGCGTTGATCAGCTACGTGCGCAACGCTGGCCGTCTGGAAACCTTCACCTCCAGCTTTCTGCGCGGGGTGTGGTCCGAGGGCATTGATGGTCGCACCGACCGGGGTTTGGCGCGCATCGTGGAACGAGCAGGATTGAAATGGTCAGAGGCCAAGCCGCTGATCAACAACACCGCTTGGAAATCAGAAGTCGAGGCGAACCGCCAGGCGCTTACCGATATGGGTTTGTGGGGCGTGCCGAGCTTTCGTGTGGGTCAAACCGTCACCTGGGGCCAGGATCGCCTTTGGATGATCGCCGAGGCCCTAAGGCAGCATCAGAACCAAACCGAAATCTAGGGGTAGTGGCGGAGAGACAGGGATTCGAACCCTGGAGACGGTTTCCCGCCTACACACTTTCCAGGCGTGCGCCTTCGACCACTCGGCCACCTCTCCGTGTCGGGGTTATTTGGATGATCTGCCGGGGATTTGCAAGGGGATAATCGCGCGGATCATGCATCTAAATGCAAGTAGACGCGACGGTTCTGCCGACCCTTCTTTTCGACTTTGCCCAGGCGGATTTTTCCGATCTCGCCAGTGCGCGCCACATGGGTGCCGCCGCAAGGTTGCAGATCGACCTGCGCGTCGCCCTGACCGATCCGAACCAGACGGATTTGGCCCGATCCACGCGGGGGCTGCACCGACATCGTTTTGACCAGACCCGGGTTGGCGTCCAACTCGGCGTCGGTGATCCAGTCCTCGGTCACTGGCAAGTCCCGGTCGATCAACTCCTGGAGTTGCGCTTGCAGCGCTTCCTTGTCTTCGGGCGCGTCGGGCATGTTGAAGTCCAGACGCCCCTTTCCCGCGCTGATCGAGCCGCCGGTGACCTCAAGCGGGATCACGACAGACAAGAGATGCAAGGCCGTATGGACGCGCATGAGGGCAAAGCGTTGATCCCAGTCCAGATGCTGGACCACGCCCGTACCGATCGGCGGCAATTGGGCACCCTCTGCAGGAACGCAGGCAATCGTGTCGCCATCCGCCTTGACGGTGGTGGCCACAACCATCTCGCCTCCCTCCCACTGCAGGGTGCCTGCGTCACCGGGTTGGCCGCCGCCCGTGGCATAGAACAAGCTCTGATCCAGAACCACTCCACCCTGATCGGTATGCCCCACGACTGTCGCCGGGGCTTGGCGCAAATAGGCATCTTGCCGAAACAATAGCTCAGTGGGTGTCGCCATCTGCGTCTCCATCGCTGTCTGCGTCCAGATCTGCCTCTGTCAACTCGACAGGGGTTTGTGCCGCGCTCGGAGCAGCCGACGCGTTTGCCGCCATTTGCGGGCGCAAGGCCTCGGGGTTGCGCAGCCAGATGTCGCGTTGTGCAAAGGGGATTTCGATCCCTTCTTCCGTGAACCGTTTGGCAATCTCGTGGTTCATGTCGGATTTGACCGACAGGACCCAGTTCACGTCCCGCAGGATTGCCCGGATTTCAAAATCCAATGAATCGGCACCGAAACCCTGGAAAACCACGCTTGGCGCAGGGTTTGCCAGAACCATCGGATGGCCGTTGGCGATCTCGCGCAGAATTTCCTCGACGACACGCGTATCGGTCCCATAGGCCACACCGACCGGGACGATCACCCGGCCCACGGTATTGCCACGGGTGTAGTTCGTGACCGAGCCGCTGATCAGGTCCGAGTTGGGAACAATCACATCCGTGCGGTCAAAGGTCTCGATCCGGGTCGAGCGGACAGAGATGTCGCGCACATATCCCATCTGACCATTCACATCGATCCAATCACCTTTGGAGATTGGGCGCTCGACCAACAGGATGATGCCCGACACAAAGTTCGACACGATGGTCTGCAAGCCAAAACCGATGCCAACCGACAGTGCACCGGCGACGATGGCAAGCGATGACAGGTCAAAGCCAGCCCCGGTGATGGCGACAAGCGCGGCCAAGAATATCCCGACATAACCGGTGCCCGAAACGATGGCATTCTGTCCGCCGGGGTCCAGCTTCGTCTTGGGCAACAGCGAGGTGCGCAACCCGCCCTGCACCAGCCGGGTCAACCCGTATCCCACGGCAAAGATCACGGCAAAGGTCAGGAAATTCGTCGGAGAAATGGTGACACCGCCGATGTCGATGCCTTGCAACATGCGTGCCCATTGTTCGGTCAGATCTGCCTCACGCGCGCCCCAGTAGAGCGCGATGATTGGCAAGGCGATGATGGCCAAGATAAAGCCCACAACGACCGAAAACAGAGAATCTCGGCCCGCGTCCCCCTTACCAGACAACCATCCATAAAGGTTCCCCAGGAACTGCTGGATGATCACCAGAACAGCGATCAGGGCGATGGTCTTGACCGCTGGGAACACGATCGCCTCAGCCGCGTTGATGTAACCCGCAGCGGCCAGAACCGGAGAGAAGATGCCCAAAAGGTAAAGGCCGCGCCGAAACAGATTGACCAGCTTGCCAAAGCCCGCCCCTTTGGGGCTGTCTTCTGGATCCTCAGCGATGTCTTGCGAGCGTACACGTTGCAATTGGAACAACAGAAAGGCCGTCGCAAGGATCACGGGGAAGGAGATCACGGCGCGGCTTGCATCAGATATGTTCTCGATCTGCTCTTGCAGCAAAACCAGATCATGCAGAACCAGCATGATAGCCAGCAGATCCACATAGACCCTCAACACGGCAATTTGCGGGGCCGTTAGGATTTTGAAGCCCTCGCGCTCTCCAAGCAGAAACAGCTGTCGACCGATCCAGTTGAAATACAGGATGGCCGCCGCCCACCCGGGCACATGTTCCCACAGCAACAACCCGCGAATACCCAAGGCGCCCGTCAGATAGACGGCCGACCACAGGCACATAACACCGATCCAAGGAAGCAAAATCCGGAACAACGAGATAACAAAGGTCCAGACACCTGTGCCGCGACCGCCGAGCGAGCGTAGGTAGTCACCGGCAAATTGCGACCAAGCCTTGCCCCGCCACAGAAGGACTACGCCGATTACAAGCAACACCACGATTGCCGGAGCGTTGTTTTGTACTTTTTCGCGCACCGTATCGGTACGGATGTTCACGATGGTTTCGTTCACAAGGGCGCTGGCGGATTCCTGGATGTCCTGCCACGCCGGTGCCCAATAGATCGGATTGAGAGGTGTCGGACCGCGTTCCAAGAGTGTCTTGGTCTTGCGCGCCCGGATCACCCGGTCAATTTCGTCGATCAAACCGTTGGCACGGCTGAATGCCTCTTGTGCAATGATGCGGGGAACTTGAACCGCGTTGAGTTGATCTTCGAGGTGTTTGCGCAGTTGAGCTAGGTCCGGCGGCTCGGTCTTGCCATCGGTGGGCGCAGGGCCAAGGGCCGCGATCTGCCCCTCTAACGTACGGATGCGTTCCGAATTCTGGTTGCGCACCCGGTCAAAGATCTCACGATAGTCGTTGATGTCTGCCCGCAGCTGTTCAAACGCGGCATTGGACGCCTTGTTGGCGTCCACGGCTTTTTCGGCGCGATCGGCAGTTTCGACCCAGCCTCGGTAATAGTCACGGCTTTCGTCGGTCAGTTGCGCCTGAGCGGTGCTGGCAAAGGCCAGCAGAATGACGACACAGGCCGCCCACAGGATACGGCACAGGCCGACCACGTCAGACGTCCTCGAACACGCCGGGGATCGAGCTGGGGGCGCGGGTCATCCACTCGGGCACTGGCAATTCTTTTTCGCGCAGGAAATCCGGGTTGAAGAGCTTCGACTGATACCGCGTGCCGTAGTCGCACAGGATCGTCACGATGGTGTGGCCCGGGCCAAGCTCCTTGGCCAGGCGCACGGCGCCCGCAATGTTGATGGCGGTCGAGCCGCCCATGACCAGCCCCTCGTCCCGCAGCAGGTCAAAGATGTAAGGCAGCGCCTCGGCATCCGGGATCTGATAGGCGTGATCGGGTTTGAACCCTTCGAGGTTCTTGGTGATGCGCACCTGGCCAATGCCTTCGGCGATTGAGCCGCCCTCCATCGCCAACTCACCCGTGGTGTAATAGCTGAACAGGGCCGCGCCCATGGGATCGGCCAGGCCGATTTTGACGCCCTTGGGCTGGAGCACCTCGGACACACCAACAAGCGTGCCGCCTGAACCAACCGCGGCAACAAAGCCGTCCACCTTACCGCCGGTCTGTTCCCAGATCTCGGGCCCGGTGGTTTCGATATGCGCCTGGCGGTTCGCGACGTTGTCGAACTGGTTGGCCCAGATCGCGCCATTGGGCTCGGTCTTGTTCAATTCATGCGCCAAACGTTCGGAATAGCGCACAAAGTTGTTGGGATTGCGGTACGGGGCCGCGGGGACCTGCACCAGCTGGGCACCGGCCAAACGCAGCATGTCCTTTTTCTCTTCGGATTGGGTTTCGGGGATCACGATCACCGTCTTGAACCCCATGGACGCGCCAACCAGCGCCAGACCGATCCCGGTGTTGCCTGCGGTGCCCTCGACGATGGTGCCGCCGGGCTTCAGATCACCGCGCGCGATTGCATCCTTGATGATGTACAGTGCCGCACGGTCCTTGACAGATTGGCCGGGGTTCATGAACTCGGCCTTGCCCAGGATTTCACAACCCGTTTCTTCGCTGACGCGGCGCAGCCGGATCAAAGGTGTTTTGCCTACGGCGTCGGCCAGATCGCGTGCAATGCGCATGGTGCCCCCAAAGTTCTGAAGATGTGTAACAGGTTTATCGTTCAGGTGACGCGACCTCAAGCTGTCATCGCACCTCGGCGCCGATCAAATATCGGCGCGCAGCCGCTCACGGTTTCGGGCCAGCCAATTGGCAATCGAGATGAGCGGAACGTTTTTCAGCTTGCCTTGATCCAACTGGTCCATGAATGCCGCGAAGGGAACGATATGGCTGCGAATGTCCTCGCCTTCAGTCTCGAGCCCGCCAGTCGAGGCAGGTTCGGCCAGATCGGCCAGACCCACAAAAAGATGAAGGAATTCCGTCGACGAGCCGCTGCTGGAATAGCCATCGCCCGCTGAAAACAGCTCTGTGACCTCGACATTGGCCTCTTCACGGGTTTCACGGCGAGCGGCCTGCTCGGGTGATTCCCCGGGATCGACCATTCCCGCGACCGCTTCGATCTGCCAGGGGTTGGGATCGCCGATGAGATAAGCCGGTGCCCGGAACTGTTCGACCACCAGCACGCAATCGCGGACCGGGTCGTAAGGCAGGATGACCGCTGCTTGGCCGTTCACCAGGGCGCTGCGGTGCAGGACAGGCCCCATCGAGCCATCAAAGTGGCGATGTCGCAGCGTCGCATCTTCCATGGTGAAATATCCCAGATACGGACGCCCATGTTCCTGCAACACCACGTCGCGGGATGTGTCCCAGTCGGGGCTTGCCTCGCGCCGACGCGCTGCCAGCCGTCCTTGCGCCCGCATGCGGATCGCCGGAAAGCGTGGTACGATCTCGGACGCTGGTAGGTGGCCAAAATGCGACATGACCTCTTCGGCGGCCAGAACCGTCAACTCTCCCCATTCGGCGGCCCAATCGTCGAGCGACCAGGGCGTCGACGGCTCCCATAGGCCAGGTGCGGGAATGAACACCTCTGCCATCACATCCTCGCCCTTGGCGGTGCGCAGCGGCAAGGTATGCAGGTCATAGTCAAACCCGCCTTCGTAATAGATCAGGCGTTCGATATCTTCGGGCGTCAGCCCCTGCACCAGCAGGCCGTGGGTAACGCGCCCCTCACCCTTGTCGACCATGGGGAAAATCTGATCGCGCACCGCGTAGGCGCCATAGCCGTGCAATTCAGCCTTCGTCAGATTGATGTGATCCGCAGTGCGGCCCAGCACAAGTTCCAGCAGCGGCACGTACCGAAGGGTGCCGTAGAAAAAAAGATCGGACACGAAATGAACCTTTTGTTCAGAAAACTTACCGCCACTGACGCCAAGCAAACTCGGTCGCGAGACCGGCCAGCACGCCGCCGACAAGCAAGGTCCATATAATACTGGGAACCATGATGGTAAGCCCATAATCGAACCCGATCGTGAAAATAGCACCCAAAGCTTCGAACGGGCCGTCAAACCGGTTGCGCATGGCCTGGCGGAACATCTCGTACGCGCCTTGCACAAACAGCCCCCAGAAGAGCAGTGCCAAAACTCCGGTTACGCCGTTGTTGATCGCAGGCGTGATGCCGCGCCCTGCCCGCTTGCCCATGACAACCCAGCCGCAGATCACCCCTAAGCCCACATTCACCCAGGTAAAATAGCCGAAATCCATCCCTTCGGGCATCAGCGGCATAACCAGGCCCGAAACAATAAAGGCAATCAGGGCCAGGCTCAGGGCGGCAACAAGACGGGCGGCGTCGGGCATTTCGGGGGGTCTTTCCTTGGTCGAGCTTCAGCCCTTGCGGGCAATGGTGATCTGGGTCACGTCACAGTTGCCCATGTAAAAGGCCGCACCGCAAGAGGTCAGGTAAAAGTTCCACATCCGCCGGAACCGGTCGTCAAACCCCATTTCGGTGATCTGCTCCCACTTGGCGTTGAACGTGTCGTACCATCGGCGCAGCGTCAGATCATAACTTTGGCCGAACTCCTTGGATTTGACGAAAGTCAGCCCGGCCAGATCGACCTGCTCGCGCAAGATCTTCGGCGCAGGCAGCATGCCGCCCGGAAAGATGTGTTTCTGGATGAAATCGACACCGTTCTTGTAGACCTCCCATCGGGTATCATTGACCGTGATGATCTGCAGGGTGGCTTGGGCGCCGGGCTTCAGCCGGTCATGAACCGTGCTGAAATAGGTTGGCCAATATTTTTGCCCAACCGCCTCGAACATCTCAATGCTGGCGATACCGTCATAGCTGCCGGTTTCATCGCGATAGTCTTGCAGCTTGAAAGTCACCTGATCAGAAAGTCCAGCGTTTTCAATGCGCTCTTTCGCATAGTTGAACTGCTCCTGACTGATGGTCAGCCCCGTGACTTTCAACCCCCGCTCCTTGGCCGCATATTCTGCGAACCCGCCCCAGCCACAACCGATTTCCAACACGTGATCACCTGGTTTCACGCCCATTTCATCGATCAAGCTTGCGTATTTGGCGGTCTGCGCGTTCTCCAGACTTTCCTGTCCGGTTTCATACAACGCGCTGGAATAGGTCATCGTATCATCGAGCCAGAGGGCGTAGAAATCGTTACCCAAATCATAGTGATACGAGATGTTCTTCTTGGCTTGCTCCTTGTGATTGCGATGCAGCCAAAAGCGCAGTCGCTCATAAGCGCGGATCAACCCACGGCCCGGGAAATGGTCATACACGGTTTCAGAGCCTTGATGCACAAGATCCATAAAGGCGCGCAAATCCGGTGAGCTCCACCATTCCTCAAGGTAGGCATCGGAAAAACCGAGGTCCCCCTCGCGGATCAATCTTGCAAAAAGATCAGGATGATGCACGTCGATCTGCGCCACTGGGCCAGGTTTTGAACCCTCGGATCGAAACGTTCGACCGTCTGGCAAGACGATGTCCAGACGCCCAGCTTCCATCTTGTGCAGCATCCGATGGACCTGCGCGAAATACCTTGGCAGATCTTTCTGCCCTTCGGTCGAAGTTAGAACCATCTTTCCTCCCCATGGTGGCTCTGGGGTAAAGGCTAGGCCGAGATGGTGTTTCTGGCAAGTTTTGAATGATTTAGCCCCGTTTTCAGGGCGAAACAGCCTGTTTTCGACGCAGTGCGCGGATGCCTGATTGTCTGAATGATCAACGGCGCCGTGTGGAAAGGGCGCCGTTGAACTTCATGGTTTCAGTATTGGGGTACGGATCAGAGCACGTGATCCAGGGCCTCGATCAGCTTGTTCACTTCATCCTTCGAGGTGTAATGCGTGAAACTCAACCGCAGAACACCTTGATTTTCAGGATCAATCCCCATCGCCTGCAAGGCGCGCACCGCATAAAAATCACCACCACCTGCCATGATGCCATGCTTAGCCAACTCTGCCGCCACCGGCTCTGCAGGGCGGTTCAGGCCCAAAGCAACCGTGGGCGCGCGCTGTTCGGCGTTCGCCGGGCCGATCAGCCGGACAGAGTTGCGGTCCTTGACGGAATCCAACAGAGGCTGCAGCAAAGCCACCTCATGCGCACGCATAAGATCATGGGCAAAGGCCCCTTTTTCTGCCAGCCCTTCGGATGGGCCGCCATGATGGCCGCTCAGATCTTCGATATAGTCCGCCATACCGGCGCAGGCCGCGATTTGGGCATGATCCGGTCCGGCGGGTGTGAAGCGTTTGTACAGCACATCGGCGTTGAAATAATGCGCCTGGTTCGGCAGCAGTTCCCCCAAGGCACGGCGGATCACCATGCAGCCCTGATGCGGGCCATAGGTCTTGTAAGCCGAGAACAGATAGATGTCCGGCCCCAACTCACCCACATTTGCGAACCCGTGCGGCGCGTAGGAAACGCCATCAACACAGACAAAGGCACCGGCCGCATGGGCGATGGCCGTGATCTCGGTCACCGGGTTGATCTCTCCGACAACATTCGAGCAATGCGGAAAGCAGACCAGGCGCACCTTTTCGTCCAGCAAAGCCTCTAGATCGCTTGGGTTCAGATGCCCCGTTTCCGGATCGATGGCCCACTCGCGCACCTCGATGCCCTCGTCCGCCAGACGCCGCCAGGGGCCACTGTTGGCCTCGTGATCCTGATTGGTAACAACGATGGCCTCGCCCGGTTTCATCCACTGACGAAAGGCTTGCGCCAGCACATAGGTATTCTGCGTCGTCGATGGGCCAAAACTCAGTTCGTCCGTTTCAACGCCCAGGATCGCAGCCATGCGCGTGCGCGCCTCATCCATCTCCTCGCCCGCAAGACGGCTGGCATCATAAGGTGCATAGGGTTGCACCTTGCGCTGAGTGTAATAGCGGGTCAGTCGGTTGATGACCTGCTGACAGGTGTACGAGCCACCTGCATTCTCAAAAAAAGCCTGTCCTTGCAGAACCGCTTCGGAAAAAGCCGGAAACTGCGCGCGCACAAAATCAATATCCAGGGTTGTCATCGCCACTATGTCCTTTTGCAGCTCCACATCTCGACCGGTCGCCCCATCCTTGTTTCGGGGTCTCCGGAACAGGGCAGGTCTTCCAGCCGAGCCGTGTCGCCGTCATTTCTCTGGCAGAGATAATGCGACATCGCGGCAGCCCTTCAAGTCGATTCCGACCCGATGGACGGGTCGAGGTAAACCTTTTGCACCAATTCGGTCAAGCCACAGAAAAAGGGCCCCAAGGATTGCTCCCAGGGGCCCCGATTCAACATGCTACCGCGCGCCTACCGCTTTTCGCGCGACAGGCCGATGAAGATCGACACGCACATCAGCACCAGGATGATGGCAAAGGGAAAGCCCGTTGCAATCGCCGCTGCCTGAAGCGCCCCCAGACCGCCGCCCAACAGCAGCACGATCGCGATCGCACCTTCCAGGATGCACCAGAACACGCGCTGTGCCGTGGGTGCGTTGGTCTTGCCGCCTGCGGTGATGGTGTCGATCACCAACGAGCCGGAATCGGACGAGGTCACGAAGAAGACCACCACCAGGATGATCCCCACCAGTGACAGAAGGCTGGACAGCGGGAAGGCCTCGAACATCACGAACATCTTCAACTCAAGGCCAGCGTCTTGCAGCGCCTCGGCACCACCGGCCATGACCTGTTCCAGTCCGGCGTTGCCGAACACGCTCATCCAAAGGGCACCCACGAGGGTTGGGATCAGCAGAACACAAGTCACGAACTCACGCACGGTACGGCCGCGCGAAATGCGTGCAATGAACATACCCACAAAGGGTGACCAGGAAATCCACCACGCCCAGTAGAATGTGGTCCAGCCCTGCATGAAGTTGGTGTCTTCACGGCCAATCCAGTTCGACAATGCGGGCAGTTGTACGGCGTAATCCACCAAGTTGGTGAAGAATCCCGACAAGATCGCGATGGTCGGCCCGACAATCAGAACCAGCACCAGCAGAGCAGCGGCCAGCATCATGTTGGCCTCGGACAGACGTTTGACGCCCTTGTCCAGCCCGGCAACCACCGAGACCAGCGCAAACGCGGTGATGATGATGATCAAGAGCACCTTCATGCCATCAGACACCGGCACACCAAACAGATAGTTGAGCCCCGCCAGCGCCTGCGTTGCACCCAGACCCAGAGACGTCGCCAGACCAAAGATGGTGGCAAACACCGCCAGAACGTCAACGATGTGACCCAAGGGGCCCCAGGTTGCCTCACCAAAGATTGGATAGAACACCGACCGCATCGTCAGCGGCAGTCCCTTGTTGAAGCTGAAGAAGGCCAGCGCCAGGGCCACGACTGCGTAGATCGCCCAAGGGTGCAGACCCCAGTGGAAGATGGTGGCGGCCATGGCCAGGTCACGCGCGCCCTGTGGGTTGTCGGCTGCTGCCCCAAGCGGTGCCCAGTCGGTGCGCAGGCCATCCTCGCCCGTGGCAACGCCACCCAGGCTGGCACCATAGTGCGAGATCGGCTCGGCCACGCCCCAGAACACCAGCCCGATGCCCATGCCAGCGGCAAACAGCATCGAAATCCAGCCCGCATAGCTGTAGTCAGGCTTCGCATCGGCCCCACCCAAACGGATCGAGCCATAGGGCGTCACGATCAGCAGCAGCGAAAACAGCACAAAGATGTTGCAGGCGATCATGAAGACCCAGTCGAACCGCGAGGTCAGCGCCACCCGCAGCCAGCCGAAGAATTCACCGGCCTGTTCGCGAAAGACCAGCGAGAAAAAAACAAATGCAACGATCGTCAGACCGGATACGGCAAACACCGGGTTGTGGATGTCCAGGCCCAAGACCTGAACATTGTCTTGACCGACCTCATAGTCGGTCTCCTTCTTTTCGGACATATAGGCTCACTCCCATGATTGAGTGTGGCCGTGATCCGGAAATACCGGCCCGATGGGCGCAGCAAAAGGGACGCCATGGCGGACGAAAACGACATCCCGGTCGGTTTTTTCTCGAGATCAATTCAGTCTTCGGAATGCGAAGTCGGAAACGCAACATCAAGTGTCGCAAGGGTTTTTGATTAGGCGATCAATAAAAAACCCCGCAGATTGCGCTGCGGGGTCCTGTGTCAAAAGCGACATTTTGAATGTAGGTTCAGGCGTTCACATCAACAACGACGCGGCCCTTTACCTGACCCTGCAGAATGTCTGCGCCAAGTTGCGGCAGGTCGCTGAGCGTCGCGGGCTGGATCATTGCCTCAAGTTTGTCCATCGGCAGATCGGTTGCAACCCGCTGCCAGGCGCGCAAACGGTTGTCATAGGGCTGCATGACGCTGTCGATGCCCAAAAGGTTCACACCGCGCAGCAAGAAGGGGATGACGGTCGCAGGCAAGCCCGCACCGCCGGCCAGACCAACCGACGCGACCGAAGCGCCGTATTTCATCTGCCCCAACACCCGCGCCAACATGGCACCGCCAACCGCATCGACGCAGCCCGCCCATGTTTCGCTTTCCAGCGGGCGTTTGGTGGTCTCGTTGATCTCTTCACGCGCCACGATCTGCGTAGCGCCCAGGGATTTCAAGTAATCGGCCGTTTCGGGCCGCCCGGTGACACCTGCCACCTCATAGCCCAGGTTGGCCAGGATCGCGGTTGCGACCGAGCCCACGCCGCCTGCTGCACCGGTAACCAGAACCGGGCCGTGGTTCGGGGTCATGCCGTGATCTTCCAACGCCATGACGGCCAACATCGCAGTGAAACCCGCCGTTCCGACAGCCATCGCCTGTCGTGCATCCAGCCCCTCGGGCAGCGGCACCAGCCAATCGGCCCGTACGTTGGCCTTTTGGCTGTAACCGCCCCAATGCGCCTCACCCACGCGCCAGCCGGTCAGAACCACCTTGTCGCCCGGCTTGTAACGGTCATCGCTGGACGCCTCGACCGTGCCAGCAAAGTCGATGCCGGGAATATGCGGATACTTGCGGACCAGACCACCGCCGCTCGAACTCAGGCACAGACCATCCTTGTAGTTGACGGTGGAATACTCCACCGCAACGGTCACTTCACCCTCAGGCAGAGCATCCAGACCGATTTGCTGGACCGCGGCGCTTGCCTTGCCACTCTCTTCGTCTTTTTCAACAACCAATGCATTGAACATATCGTTTCTCCCCTGGTTACAGCGCCTTACGCGCCCACCTTCATCTTTTCCAAAGTACTCCCGCCGGAGGCATCCGACGGGGCAATACTCACCGCCAGAATTTCTCCTGCACTACGGCGCCGCGCAGCCCGTGCTCGGTTTCGATCTCCATTCGGGTTCCCGCATCCCAATGGGAGCGATCCACCATGCCAATGGCGACGTTCACGGCAAACTCGGGGCTGAACACCGCCGAGGCCACCTGCCCCACTTGACGACCATCCGCGAGCAACGGCCAAGAGCCGGTGCATGCGCCGATCTCGCCCTCGATCACAATCGGCCGGATCTGACGCGGCGGGCCGTTCTTGGCCTGTTCTGCCAATGCCGCCTTGCCGATATAGGCCTCGGGCGAGTTACAGAACCGCCCAAGCCCACATTCATAGGGCGTGTTGTCCCGACGCATGTCCGAGCCGAAGCTGAGCAACCCACTCTCGACCCGCTCGATGTTGTTGGGGCACCCTGCCCGCACGTTCAGATCCTCACCTGCAGCAAACAGAGCATCCCACAGCGGCATGCCGTATTCCGTGCCCTCAACGTAAATCTCGAACCCGCCCTGCTTGGACCAGCCCGAGCGCGCCACGATAAACTGCTGCCCCTCGAACGGCAGACGCTTGTAGCGGAAGAACTTGATGTCCCGCACCACGTCCCCAAACACCCGCGCCATCAGATCGTCAGCCTTGGGTCCTTGCACCGCCAGCGGCGAGACGTCGGGCTCATCCACTTCGACATCCAGGCCAAGCGCGATGGCGATGCCAAGTGCATATTGCCACAGATCGCCATCCGCGACCGAGAGCCAATAATGATCGTCGGCCAGCTTGATCGATACCGGATCGTTCAGCATGCCCCCGTTGTGATCCACGGATGGGACATAATAGCACTGATCATCCGCCATCTTGTCCATGTCGCGCGGGCTGATCATTTTCATCAACCGCAAGGCATCCGGCCCTTTGATCTGCACCTGGCGTTCAACGGCCACATCCCAGACCTGCACATGCTGTTTCAGATGCGCGGCGTCCGCCTCGACGCTTTCGAAGAACGTCGGCAGCAACATGTGGTTATAGACGGTGTAGCCCTTGACCCCGGCCGCCTCGACCCCGGGCGAAAACGGTGTTTTGCGCACGCGGCGCGATGGCATGATGATGGCCATGCCTTGTCTCCTCAAACAGTTGATGATCCGCCACCGTTGCTTTTTCTACGGCGGCAAAGTGCTTTCTCAGCGGGCGCCGCTCCAGTTGATCGGGCAGATTTCGGCCGATTTGCCGCCAAAATCCCAGACGCGGCCATAGTCGCGCACCTTGGATTTGGTACCGCGGGCCACGATGATGTCAGGGCCCATCCAGTATTTGGAGTTGCTGACCATGACGGGGTGTTCGGGATCCAACCCGCCCAGCATCTCGATCTCGCCCTGGATCTTGCGACCGATGGTGATGCGGCGCTTGGCCCCGTCGCGTTCGATGACAACAGGTGCGCGCTCGGCTCCGATGATTTCGCTCACCAACATGGTGAACAGACCGGTCGTGCCGCCCGCCTTGCCCGAGAAGATCTCGAGCAGACCGTTATAGGCTTTGCCGCTGGCGTTCTCGTCCACATAGGCCGCAACCTTCCACTGGCCTTCGCCCATACGACCGGGGATGTCGACCAGCAGGCCCACGTTCAGGCCCGACAGGTCCTCTCCTTCGTAGTGGCCTTCGTCGATGATGATCCCCATCCAGGCGTGGCAATGCCCTTCGGTCGGCGGGTGTGCGCCCAAGGACACCACACAAGGACAGAACACATCGCAGGAACAGTTCAGGATCAGCTCGCCTTTGATCGCCCAATCGGTGGGCGTCTTGTCGCGACGGCTGGGATTGGCCATGCGGCTGTCGATCCGTTGGCTGACCGGCAGGCGGTCGGCATTGGGCTTACGTTTCACTGCCATCGGTTATCCTCCAATTACGTATACATAGACCAGCAAGGCCAGACCCGCGGCGATCAGCAGAACGCCAAGGGGTTTGGTCACACGGTGGCCGATTTGCGGTAGTTTTTCCAGAACCATGAAAAAGGTGGCGAGGCCCATCCACAGCAGGCTCATGACACCGCCGACAAAGCCGAGCGCCATGAACCCCCAGCAGCAGACGGCACAAAACGCGCCCAGACCCAGCCCCATGCGCAACCCGCCGGCAAACCCGGTGCGCCAATTGCCAATGAAGTACATCATCGGGGCGTGACACACGCCGTGACAGACTTCTTTGGTGCGGGAAAACTGAAAAGCCCCGACTGCGATCAGCAGACCGGCTGACAACCAGGGGGATTTTGCGATCCCCAGCATATCCACGGCGCCGCCGAAGAGCAGCGCCAATTGGACTCCTGTGATGGCGGCGGCAAACGCCAGCCAAACCAGGAAATAGCCCAACAGAACACCGATCCAGCCGGCTCTTGTTCCGTCGGCCGACGTCATCAGGTCTTCGTAACTTTGCAAGGTCGGGACCAAAGTCGGCAACATCATCGCCGCCATCATGATGCCCCACATCCAGAACAGCGGGCCAAACTCGGCCATGGGCATATACATGTCCATGCGCGGGTCCATCTGGCGCATGGCTTCGCCCATCGGACCGGGACGACCGATCAGATCCAGATCCATGTCGATCGCCATGGAATACAGGACCCACCACGCCGCCAGGATGATTCCGTAGAACCCAAGCCACAAAAATGATCTGACAGACAGACGGCTCACTTGATCCTCCCCGAGTCATCCCCTACGACTCAAATGTCAGACTTTTAAATGTCAGACAAATGAAAAATGGTGATGTCGTGAAAATTGATCCCAACAGTTCGGCCGATCTTTCGGTGCAAATCGCCCAGGCGATCAAAGATGCGATCATCGGTGGTGAGCTGATCGTCGACGAACGCCTCCCCTCTGAAACCGAGCTGTGCGAGCAGTTTCAAGTGTCCCGTTCCACGGTACGCGAAGCCCTGAAACGCCTTGCTGCGCAATCCCTGATCCGAACCCAACGCGGCGCATCAGGGGGCGCATTCGTCAACCGGTTGAGTTTTGAGGACGCCTATCCTCAACAGGTCACAACCTCGACCCTCTTGCTCAGCATGAACGCGGTCAGCTTTGATACGGCCTGTGAGGCGCGCTTTGCACTGGAGCGCGCCTGTGCGCCGCTCTCGGCCGACCGCCGCACCCCGGACCATCTTGCCACCATGCGGGCCGAAATCGTGCGCCAGAGCCAGCCGGGCCTGACCGATGAGGCATTCTGTGCCTCTGACGTGGCCTTTCACCGGGCGCTGGTGGATGGGGCCGACAATCCGGTGCTGTCCTATCAACTGGCCGGTGCGGTCGAAGCGATGCAACCTTTGATGAACATGATCACCTTCACCGCCCGTTCGCGCGAAGAGATCGTGGCCCTTCACACGCGGATTGCCGACGCGATCGAGGCCAACGATGCCGCAGCTGCCGATGCAGCTCTGCAAGAGCTCACCGCCTATACGCTCACGCTGAAAGACAACGTCATGGCGGCCCGCGCGGCGCGCGACAAAAGCTGATCTTGTGCCGATGGTCTGATCCGTCCTAGACGCAGGGTCAAAGACTTGGATCAGAGAGAACCCAATGCGCCCCACTGAACACCTGCGCCAACTGGCCGCCGACGATTGGCATGCCGCCACAACGCATGCCTTTACCACTGAATTGGCCGATGGCTCGCTGCCGCTGGACAAGATGCGCTGGTATCTGGCGCAGGACTATCAGTTCATCGACGGCTTTGTGCGCCTGTTGGCCAGCGCCATCGCCCATGCACCGTCTTTGGCTGACAGCGTGCCCGCCGCGCAGTTCTTGGCGGTAATCACGGGGCCGGAAAATACCTACTTCCTGCGGTCCTTCGAGGCATTGGACGTGACTACCGACCAGCAGAACGCCGCCCCTGCCCCTGCCACCCGCGATTTCCAGGCCTTGATGGCAGAGGCCGCCGCGTCGGGCCGGTACGAGCTGATGCTGGCCGTTTTGGTTGTTGCGGAATGGACGTATCTCAGCTGGGCCACCCCGGTTAACCCACCGCGCGAGGACCTGCCGTTTTGGTTTGCCGAGTGGATCACGCTTCACGCAGGCGACGGGTTCGAAGGTGTCGTCGAATATCTGCGCACGCAACTCGACAAGGTCTGGCCCACGCTGGATGCAGCTGCGCAATCTGAGGTCGAAGAACTCTTTACTAAGGCCGTTGAATTGGAACGCGCCTTCTTTAATGCGTCTTACGCCGCCTGATCTTGCCCCGATCCTGCGGGGTTCTAAATCGCGAACAAAGGAGCTCCGCATGATCCCAATCCTCAACACAATCGCCGCACTGCTGACCATCGGGTTCGGCCTGTTCGGGTTTCTCGCGCCCAGTTACACCCTGGGAGCCTTGGACCTGGCCCCAACCAACAGCAATATGGGGCTCAGCGAAATGCGCGCCTCGGTTGGTGGTCTGTTTGTGGTGACCGCCGCTGCGGCGCTGTGGCTGGGCACGCCGACGGCGTTCACCATGCTGGGCTTCGTCTATGCCGGTGCGGCTCTGGGGCGGTTTGTCTCGCTTGCTTTGGACAATCCCCCCTTCGTCAAGGCCTTCGCCTTTGGCGGAATCGAGGCCGCTTTGGCCGCTTTCCTGATCCTTGCTAACATGAGCCGCAGCGCGTAACTCCCTGCTTCTCTTTGTCAAAAATACGGAAAACCCGACGATTGCATCCCCGGCTTCGACTGCCTATATAGGGGATGTCCTTCGGGACTATGGACATAAACGCGCTCGTAATAAACGGATCGGACCCGGGGGCGGTACCCGGCGGCTCCACCAACCACTTTCGGCGGTATCCTTCGTTTGGGGATCACTTTCGAAATCGTGGGGCCGAAATAGGATCGACGGACGTCTAAAGGGGTTAGCTTTGTCTCGGCTGTCTGCCACCGTTACCGGCGAAAACAGTACAATTGCAAACGACAATCGTGCTCCGGTTGCTCTGGCTGCGTAAGCAGTTCGAGTCGAACCGACTTTAAGCCCTTATGCCTAGCCGCGTAAGGCGGGGTTCGCAGGTACCTGGCAACAGAAACCTGCACTTTATCCCTAAATTGTTGGTGTTATTTTCAAGTCGGCGCAGGGTTATTCACCATTTGTTCACCTCGCAGTCTCAGTTTGGTCCTCGCAACGATGGAGGTGCACGATGACAAAATCCGAGTTGTTGAAGGAATGGTACGACCAGGTTTGGGTCCATGGCGATGTTGACGCGATTGAAAAGTTCTTTGACCCTGAAACGATGGCCGAAGGGATCATCCCGGAAATGCAGGTGGGCGTTGATGACTTTCGCGACCTTGTGACGGCCTTTCGCTACCACGTGGGCGAAATTGACGTGAAACTGCCCAAAACCATCGAAAACGGCGATTGGGTGGCGGCGATGCTGCACGTTCACACGTCCCGGGCTGACAATGGTGCCCCGATCGAGGTCACAGGCCAGGTCATGGCGCGGTTCAAGGATGACAAAGTGGTCGAGGCCTATAACCAGTTCGACTTTATCTCGCTGTTTGAACAGCTGGGCCAACTGCCCGAAGATACCCTGCCCGTCTGCATGACCGGACAGCAGCTTTCCTGGGCCTAAACCCGGGTTGCCAATCTGGCCGATAATCGGCCAGGCCATTGACCCCATGCGCCACTTTCCGTTACCCATGGCGCAAGGGGTCAACGTGCGAACGCCCCGTCAGGCTCAGGCCCAAGTTTCGCATTCTTTGCTGTACCAAAGCGGAAGGATGCTGACATGCCTGCCTTTAATTCTGTTTCTCCAAACGTGTTGATGCGTCGGATCGGGACGCCCGATTGCCCTGTGATCATCGACGTGCGCATTGACGCCGATTTCGACGATGACCCGCATTTGATCCCAAGCTCATTTCGCTGGCCCCGTGCCCGCGTGGAAGAGCTGAGTTCTGAACTGCGTGGCAAGGACGTCGTTGTCGTCTGCCAAAAAGGCCTGAAGCTGAGCCATGGCGCAGCGGCGATTTTGCGATGCACAGATGTGAACGCTCAGGTGCTTCAAGGCGGTATGTTTGCCTGGCGCGATACGACATATCCAACGGTGAACCCCGCAGTACTTCCCGCGCCTAAGGGCGGTCAAACCACCTGGGTGACGCGCCACCGACCCAAGGTGGACCGCATCGCCTGTGCCTGGTTGATCCGCCGCTTTGTCGACACCAACGCCCGCTTTCTATTCGTTCCTCCGTCCGAGGTGGATGCGGTGGCTGAAAAATTCGGCGCCACCGCCTTTGACACGGTCAACGCCCCTTGGACCCATGAGGGAGAGCTTTGCACATTTGACGTGATGGTTCGGGGTTTCGGCCTGCAAACCCCCGCGCTCGAGCAAATGGCGACCGTCGTCAGGGCCGCCGACACCGACCGGCATGAACTTGCCCCGCAAGCCGCAGGGTTGCTCGCGATCTCGGTTGGCTTGTCGCGGGCCCATAAGTCGGATCTGGAGCAATTGGACGCGGGAATGATCCTTTATGACGCGCTCTATCGGTGGGCGCGCGACGGCCAGGGCGAGCAGCACACCTGGTCCGAAGGACACGGCGCATGACCCCGAGCTATCCAGAGATGGCCCGCGTCTTTGGCCATATAGGGGTGATGTCCTTTGGCGGGCCTGCGGCCCAGATCGCCCTGATGCACAAGGAACTTGTCGAAGACCGCCCCTGGCTGGACGAGCAAACCTACCTGCGGGCGCTGTCGCTGTGCATGCTGTTGCCGGGGCCCGAGGCGATGCAATTGGCCACCTATTCTGGTTGGAAATTGCGCGGCGTCTGGGGCGGTCTGCTGGCGGGCGGATTGTTTGTGCTGCCCGGCGCCTTTGTAATCGCAATCCTCGTGGGGCTTTATGCGCAGTATGGGGACTTGCCGCTGGTGCAATCCATGTTTCTGGGCATCAAGGCCGCGGTGATCGTCATCGTTTTGCAGGCGCTTAGAAATTTGTCGCGCAAGGCCCTCAAAGGAAGATCCTCTTGGGTTTTGGCGGGGCTCGGGTTTCTGGCGATCTTTGCCCTGAACCTGCCCTTCCCTCTGATCATCGCTGCCGCTGCACTATGGGGCTATGCAACAGCGCAGCCGGGAGAGACCCCACCCCTGCCCCAAGTCGACACTGGTGCGACGCTGCGGACAGCTGTGATCTGGGGCGGCTTGTGGTTGCTGCCGCTTGTGGCGTTGACCCTGAGGCAACAAACGCTGCTTGCGGATCTGGGCTGGTTCTTTGCCAAGCTCGCCGTTGTCACCTTTGGCGGCGCCTATGCGGTGTTGGCCTATATGACGCAAACCATCGTTGACCAATACGGCTGGATCGGCACCGACCAGATGATTGACGCGCTTGGTCTCGCCGAAACGACGCCGGGGCCGCTGATCCTGGTGACTCAATTCGTGGCCACGCTCACCGGGTATCTGCAGGGTGGCGCGACGCTGGCGATTGCAGCCGGGCTCGTCGCGCTTTGGGCAACCTTTGTGCCCTGTTTTCTTTGGATCTTCCTGGCCGCGCCATACCTGGACCATATCTCGGCACGCCCTCGTCTGGCCGCCGCGTTGCAGGCCATCACAGCCACTGTGGTCGGCATCATCCTGAACCTGTCGGTGTGGTTTGCCTTGCATGTTCTGTTTGCAAATGTCGGACAAAGCACCTGGGTTGTTTTGTCGTTTCCGGTGCCGGAATGGGCAACATTTGACCTGATGGCAGGCGTCTTTTGCGCGGTTGCTGCCGTCTGGATGTGGGGTCTAAAGCGCGGCTTGGGCGAGACATTGATCCTTATGGCGGCACTGGGGGCGGCCGTCCATCTGCTTTGAGCATTTAGTGTGTCGGCTGCTCTTTCGTTTCCCTCCGAATCCACTATGGTGAGGACAAGACTTTTTGAGGAAATGACATGTCTCGGGACATCGACTACGGAAACCTCATGCACACGGCGATGCGCGGTCTGATCAAGACTGTTCTGCAAGATGTCGCCCAGCATGGACTGCCTGGTGCACACCACTTTTTCATCACCTTCGACACCTCGCACCCCGATGCTGAATTGGCCGATTGGCTGTCAGATCGCTATCCCGGGGAAATGACCGTTGTCATGCAGCATTGGTTCGAAAACCTGGACGTCGGTGACGAAGGGTTCGCGATCACGTTGAACTTTGGCGACGCGCCCGAACCGCTTTATATCCCATACGATGCGATCAAGACCTTTGTGGACCCATCCGTGGAATTTGGTCTGCGGTTTGAAACCGGCGAGGCCGAAGAGGACGAAGAAGACAAACCCATCGTGGTAGAGGCAGACATGGTGGAAGAGGTCGAAGATGACACGCCCCATGACGCCGAGGTTGTATCGCTGGACAGCTTCCGCAAGTAACAAATTGATCTTGCAAAAGAAAACGCCCGCAAGTTGCGGGCGTTTTTCTGTTTGAGCTCACTGTTTTTCTAGAAAGGTCTCGACGGTTCGCGCCTCTTTCCCGTTGCTCAGACGCGAAAACTCCAACATCAGACCACCTTCGGTAATTGTGCGATCAAACTGCTGCAATTCGTAACCGCCCGTAGCATCGATGAACAGGTTGTAGACCGTCAAAGTGTCGCTCACGATCTGTCCCCAAACATAGGGTTCGCCCTTCATCGGGTCGAGCTGCGTTGCATGCCCGAACACATTGCGCTTCATCGCCGCAGAGAAAACGCCGGCACGGTCTGTCGGCAGGAAATCAACGGAATAAGATTTCTCCTTGGTGCGCCCGTCCGGCTTGTAAGTGGTCGAACTCCAAGTGACGTTGAACCCGTCCTTGGTCTCGCCGATTTCGACGCTCATGTCGCGCGGCGTGCTGGAGCCATCTGCATTAACAACCTCGGCTGACCCTTTGTATTCACCCACAAAAGGTTCGATCAAGGCGGTGCCGGCCTGCGCCATCCCTGTCAGCAAAAGAACAAGTGCAGACGCCAGGACCCAAATCGCGGGTCTCATTGGTCTCAAGCTGGTATGGCGCATCAGATGTCCTTTCGCGGGGTGAGGTTCTCCGTTTTATTCTAACCTGCGGCGACCCGGGAACAATGGCCCAGTTCACACTGCGCGCGGAAAAATGAACGTGATCGGCGTCTATACCTTGGCGGGCGTTGGTTTTATGCTGCGCGCAACTGGCCAATTGCGCGACTGGGCTGCCTTGGCTAAACGGCATACAAACGCATACCAACCGGAGTGAATACATGTCCGATACCCGCACCGAAACCGACAGCTTTGGCCCGCTGGAGGTCCCCACAGACAAGTATTGGGGCGCGCAAACGCAGCGTTCGATCATGAACTTCCCCATCGGTTGGGAAAAGCAGCCCGTCGCCATCGTGCGCGCGCTTGGCGTGATCAAAAAAGCCTGCGCCATGGCGAACAAGGAAAGCGGCAAGTTGGATGCAAACATTGCCGATGCCGTCATTCAGGCCGCGGGCGAAGTGTTCGAGGGCAAGTTTGACGACAATTTCCCTCTGGTTGTCTGGCAGACTGGTTCGGGCACGCAGTCGAACATGAACTCGAACGAGGTGATCGCCAACCGCGCGATCGAGATCCTGGGCGGCGTCATCGGGTCCAAGGACCCGGTTCACCCGAACGACCACTGCAACATGGGCCAGTCTTCGAACGACACCTTCCCCACCGCTATGCACATCGCAGCCGCGATGACCGTGCGCGATGTGTTGTTGCCTGGCTTGACCAAACTGGCCGAGGGGCTGGAGCAGAAGGCCGAGGAATTCAAGGACATCATCAAGATCGGTCGCACACACACTCAGGACGCGACCCCGCTGACCTTGGGCCAGGAATTTGGCGGCTATGCCCATCAGATCCGTCAGGGCATCGCACGCGTCGAAGCAGCCCTGCCTGGCATTTATGAGCTTGCACAAGGCGGCACCGCTGTCGGCACAGGCCTGAACACGCAAAAAGGTTGGGGCGAGAAGGTCGCTGCCAATATGGCCGAGATCACCGGCCTGCCCTTTGTCACCGCGCCAAACAAGTTCGAAGCGCTGGCCGCGCATGACGCCATGGTGTTCATGTCGGGTGCTTTGGCCACTGTTGCCGGTTCGATGTACAAGATCGCCAATGACATCCGCTTCCTGGGCTCTGGTCCGCGTTCGGGTCTGGGCGAACTGATCCTGCCGGAAAACGAGCCGGGCTCGTCGATCATGCCGGGCAAGGTCAACCCGACCCAGGCCGAGGCGATGACGCAGGTTGCAGCCCACGTCATGGGCAACAACGCCGCGATGACATTCGCCGGATCGCAAGGCCATTTCGAGCTGAACGTCTACAACCCGATGATGTCCTACAACCTGCTGCAATCGATGCAGCTGTTGGGGGATGTCGCCGACAGCTTTACCGAGCGGATGCTGCTTGGCATTCAGGCCAACGAGCCGCGCATCGACAAGCTGATGAAGGAATCGCTGATGCTGGTGACGGCTCTGGCGCCGACCATCGGCTATGACAACGCCACCAAGGTCGCCAAGACAGCGCACAAGAATGGCACCACCTTGAAAGAGGAAGCCATCGCGCTTGGCTTTGTGGACGAGGCGACGTTTGACGCGGTTGTCCGCCCCGAACAGATGATCGGGCCAAAAGACTGATGGCTGAACCGGTCAACCTGAACCGGTTTCGAAAAGACAAAGCGCGGGCCGAGAAAAAGGCCCGCGCTGACCAGAACGCCGTGAAGTTTGGACGCACCAAGGCCGAAAAAGACTTGAACCGGGCGCGCGTGGACAAGGCAAAACGCGATCTGGACGGGCACAAGGCCGACGAATGAGCGGCCCTCCGATCAAACGCTCTCTGACACTCAAGGGACACCGGACTTCGGTTTCACTGGAAGATGAATTTTGGTTGGCCTTCCGCGAGATCGCCAAAGCAAAAGATAAACCAATCAATATATTGGCTGCTGAAATTGATGTAGAACGCGATCCCGAAACCGGCCTAGCCTCAGCCATTCGCGTCTTTGTGCTCAACTGGTATCAGAATTCGCAGGACAAGACTGGATAGGCTTCGTACAGTCGGATCATGTTCATTGTTCTATTACGACTGTCCAAAGACAACGGCCATTTGGCCGAGCATCACTTTCCCGCACACAAGGCTTGGTTGACCCAAGGCTTTGAGGATGGAGTTTTTGACCTGGCCGGGCGGCTCAGCGATGTGGGCGGGGCGATTTTGGCCCGAAACACCACGCGTGCGGAAATTGAGGCGCGCATCGCAAGCGACCCGTTTGTAATCCATGGCGTGGCACAGCCCGAGATCTTGGAAATGTCTCCAAGTGTTGCCAGTGATGCAATGATCCATCTGATCCCCGAGGACGCAAGATGACAAAGCTGATCACCGGCCCAGACGGCCAACCCCGTTGCGCATGGAGCGCCTCGGCGCCCGAGTTCGTGGAGTATCACGACACCGAATGGGGATACCCCGTCGGCGACGATCAGCGCTTGTTCGAAAAGCTCTGTCTCGAGAGTTTTCAATCGGGCCTCAGTTGGCGAACCATTCTGGCAAAACGCGAGAACTTTCGCGCGGCTTTTGCGCAGTTCGATTTCAACAAGATGGCCAAGTTCGACGACAGCGACGTACAGCGATTGTTGCAAGACGCGGGCATCATCCGCCATCGCGGCAAGATCGAGGCGGTGATTAACAACGCCAAGCGCGCGCAAGAGCTGGTGGCTGAGCGGGGATCACTGGCCGCTTATGTCTGGTCCTACGAACCCGACCCCGCCGACCTGCCCGAACCCCAGACCGCCAGCATCATTCCGGCCTCAACCGCGATGTCCAAGGATTTGAAAAAACGCGGGTGGAAGTTTGTCGGCCCCACAACCGTCTTTGCATTCATGCAAGCCATGGGGCTGGTCAATGACCACGCCGTTGGCTGCGTCATGCGCGACAAGGCAACAGAGCTGCGAAAGAACTTTGTGAAACCTGTTTGAACGCGGCGAGCTCTTGCTCATGCCGTTTCAATCGCACCCAGCAATCGCTGCAAACGACTGCTTGTTGTATCCCGCGCAATGATGACGATCTTTGAGCGTCGGTCGCCCCCATGCCAGGTTTTCAGCCGCACTGGGGGCTCAATGGTGTGCTGCACACAGTGGAACACTGTCGGGGTGTCCTCGCCTTCGAAAAAGACAATCCCTTTGACCCGCAAGATGGTGTCGCCCTGCCCCATGATCAGATCGCTGAGCCACATCCCAAGCTTTTGACGATCCAAGGGTTTGTCCATCACCAAGGAAGCGGACTCGATACGCCCCTCATGGGCCGACAAAGCTGCAACATTGGCGGTCGCGCTTGGGGTAAGCCCTGACAGGTTTGCAAAGGGATCGCCCTTGGCCCTGTCCGGCTGTGGCGTCAACCAGCTCAGAACATGCCCCTGTGGTGCATCCGGAGTGACCACCGAACACCCCCAAAGCAGCGCGGGTTGGGCGATCACTTCGTCCACCTCAATGATCCGCGCCGCATTCAGACGCTCCAACCGCGCGCGCAAATGTTGGGCCTCTGCGGCCTCGGCTAGGTCCGTCTTGGTCAACACAATCAGATCCGCCATCGTCGCCTGTGAAACCGCCTCGAAATGCGCATCCAGGGTTTTCGCCCCGTTGACCGCATCCACCAAGGTCACGATGCCGTCGAGTTTGATCAGCTTGACCAGAGATGGCTCCATGATCAGCGTGCGTTGGATCGGGCTGGGATCGGCAAGCCCGGTTGTCTCGATCACGATCCGATCGAATTCCAGTTCACCGCGTTCTCGGCGTGCCAGCAGATTGGGAATTGCCTCGACCAGATCACCGCGCAGCGAACAGCAGATGCAGCCCGAGGACAACAAGGTGACATCTTCGGGGGTGGCCTCGATGATCTCGTGGTCCAACCCGGCGTCGCCAAACTCATTCACGACAACCGCCACCCGCCCGGTGTCAGGATGCGTCAGAACCTTGTTGAGGAGGGTTGTCTTCCCCGCCCCCAAGAACCCGGTAAGCAACGTGACAGGAACACGAGGTTCGGACATGAAGAAGGCAACCCTTTTCGCTTGCTGATGGATGCGCGGACAGGCGATTTTCGGCCCGATGCGACGCCCGATGTGTGCAATCTAATGGTCGCGAAGAGAGAGTAAAGTCCCCATCGTTTCACCCCACGGGCTGACAGGGGAAAGAAAAAGACCCGCCAATCCCTTGGCAGGTCAATCTCACACATTCGGTCAGCCGGGGCTGACTGTTTTGTTAAATATCAATCAGATCGACGCGCGATAGATTTTGTCGATGTTGCTGCCAAGCGCTGCGTTGAATTCGTCGTCCGACTGCTGCTTAGACAGGCCTTCGGTCAGCGCACGCGAGAACGATGCGATCATCTTGCCGTTCTGGCTCAGCAGGTCGCAGGCCTGCTCGGTCGAATAGCCGCCTGACAGGGCCACCACACGCACAACGCGGGCGTGATCGGCCAGCACGTCATACAGGTTCGCCTCGGACGGGATGGTCAGCTTGAGCATCACGTCCTGCCCCTCTTCGAGGGTGTCCAGGTTTTTCAGGATTTCCGCCTTCAGGATCGCCTCGGCCTCGGCCTTGGTTTCCGAATGGATGTTCACCTCGGGCTCGACGATCGGAACCATGCCCGCTGCGATCACTTCGCGCGCCACGTCGAACTGCTGCGCGACAACGGCGGCAATACCTTCGGCGTTGGCCTCATGGATGACCGAGCGTTCCTTGGTGCCAAACACACCTGTCGCCTTGGCCAGAGTATCCGCCAGACCCGGGATTGGCTTCATCATCTGAACGCCATTGGCCTCATCTTCCAGGCCCTTGTCGATTTTCAGGAAGGGAACCACGCCTTTTTCCGACCAGATGAAATCGGCCACGGATTTACCGTTGATCTGCTCGCCCAGGGTGCGTTCGAACAGGATCGCGCCGATCACCTTGTTCTTGTCAAAGTCGTCCGACAGGATGATGCGGGCGCGCATGTTCTGGATCTCGGCGAACATTTCCTCTTCGGATCCGTACTGTGCCGCGTCAACGCCATAAAGCGCCAGCGCCTTGGGGGTCGAGCCGCCGCTCTGATCGAGGGCCGCGATGAAACCCGCGCCGTTGGCCATCTGTTCGCGCTGTTCTGCCTTGGACATATCACTTTCCCGTAAATTGATTCCTCGTCGCGCACGGCATACCCCAAGAAATCGCGGGATGATAGCGTGTTAGCGCCGGACAAGCCGGAGCCAGATGCCATCCTTGGACCGCACCGTCAGATGCGCCACCGGGACCGGATCGCGCCCTTCGATCCGTTCCACACGATAGGCCCGCAGGATCATCGACAGGATCAATGGCCCCTCGACCATGGCAAAACCTGCCCCTGTGCAGACGCGCGCGCCCGCCGAAAACGGCATATAGGCCTCTCGCTGGCATTTCTTGCCATTCTCTGTGCCCCACCGGGTCGGATCAAACCCATCGGGATTGTCCCAAAGCCGCTCATGCCGGTGCAGATGCCAGGGGCTCAGCACGATCTGCGAGCCCTTGGGGACATCGCGGTCCCTAAACCGTTCAGGGCATGTGGCCTGTCGCACCATCATCGGCACAGGTGGATACAGACGCAGCGCCTCGCGGAACACATCGCGGGATAGGCGGAGTTTCGACATCACCGAAAACTCGGGGGCGCCCAGCACCTGCGCTTCGGCCGCCAGTTTCTCCTGCCACTCGGGGTAGAGCGCCATCAGATACAGCGTCCAGGCAAGCGCGGATGCGCTGGTTTCATGGCCTGCCAGGAAAAAGATCGCGACCTGATCGACCATCTCTTGCGTGCTGAACCGGTCCCCCGTCTTGGGGTCCGCCGTGGTCATGATCTTGGTCGCGAGATCATTAGGGGCTGTCCCCGCTTCGATCTGCGCCATACGCTCGGTTGTGAGCTGTGTGATCAGATCGCGGATCGTCTTGGCGGTCGCTTTGGTTTTGCGCGAATGAAACCGGGGTATCCAACGCGGCAAAGGGACGAAGGCCGCAATGTTCAGGATCGGCTGTTCCCGCTGATAGGCGCGGAACTGGTGAAAGACCTGAGACGCCACCTCATGCTCGATCGGCAGGGAAAACAACGTGCGAAAGATCACATCGGCCGCGGCGTGGCTGGTGATCTCTTCGACTTCCACTTCCTGCCCGGCCTGGCCTTGCATCCGTGCCACACAAGCCTCAGCCGCTTGCCACATGGCGGGGAAGGTATCGCGCAACCTGCCGCCCTCGAACGCGGGGTCGATGATCCGGCGTTGGCGTTTCCACGTCTCTCCATTGGTCAGAAAGACGGACTCCCCCAGCAGCGGGCGCAACCCTTCGCTGATACGGCTGGACTTGGGGAAATCATCAGGGCGCTGTTTCAGCACCTCATCCACCAGCTCTGGCTGGTTCATCAGGAACGAGCGAAAGAACGGCGTCTTGAACTCGGCCATCCACGCCCGATAGAGGCGCGCAGGCTGCGCCGAAAGGATGTCCTGTCGAAACAGACGCATGTAGCGGCCAAGTGAGACCTTGTCGGGCCGTGCGGGCGGTTTTGGTGGGATCATGCAGCGGCCACCGAGGTGTATTTGGACACGGCCACATCGATGCGAGACTTCGACGGGGCGCGATCACGGTACCGCTCGGCCAGGGTCATCGGCCCCGCCGTGATGCGGAAGTAATCATAGTCACCTGGGCGATCAAAGGCGCAGAGGTACTGGAAATGCAGGCGGAAAAACCGCCAGCGCAGTTCCGACCACCGCTCAGGCGACAGGGTCTGCGTGAAGGCCGCAGAAAAGACCAGCGGCCAGCGCTTGCCCTCGGGGGCCACACCGCTCACGGTTACCGGATCACACAACGCAAATGCACAGCCGTCCCCGGGCGCGGACACGTCGACCCAGGCCAGCTCGTGACGGGTCGACAGGTACTGCAAGTCGGCGCGCAGACGGGTGGCATTGGGCAGGAACGACACCATCGGCACCACCTGCCCCAGCGAAAGAAACCCAAGCGCAGGCCCCTCTGCAGGCACCCGACCCTGCCGGATCAGATCGGCCAGAACCGAGACGCCGACATGCGCGCCCGACGAATGACCGACCACCAGCACCTCGTCGACATCGCTTTTCAGCGCGTCGGCCACCAGAGCTGTGAATTCAGCAATCCGCGCTTCCAGCTCGGGCGGGTTGGCACCACGGGACTGCGCCGAATAGGCATAATCATGCATCAGGTAATAGGCAAAGAACTTGCCGTCCCGCGCCCGAAACCACCGAAGCACCGCAATACCAGCACCCAGCCCCAGAACGAGGCCCATTAGCTGCAGCGCAATTGACGGCAAAAAGGCGTCCAAGAGCATGACCGCGCGTGTCACGCCCCAGCAAAGAAGCACGGCCAGCAGCAGTTGCAACAGCAACATCCCGACCGGATAGAGTGCAGCAATCACCGGCCCCTTGCGCAGCTTCATCAACCGCCACAACGCACCCGACATGATGTAGGTCCACGCCGTGCGCGCCAGTTGCAGATAGGTGGCAGGAATGGTCGATGACATGCTATCCCGCACGATATCGGACCAAACAAGGACTTCGACATCGACCGCCACCTCAACCCCATCTTGGGTCGAGGCCACGTGCCAGCCATAAGGCCCCTTGGTCGTTTTGGGTTTCAGGCCGACCTCATACCCCGAAATCCCCGCCTGCGCGGCGCTTTCCTTGCGATAAAGCTCGCGGTAACGGCGCGGGTGAATCGGGTCATAACCGGGGATGTAAAACACCCGGCGTCGGCGGACGGTGGTTGCGGGTTCTGAACTGCTCATGCTCTGGCCTCTTGGCGTGACCATACCCCATCAATGCGGCAAGACTATAGCAATTTGCAGGCTTTGACCGGCCCCAAGCGCCAACTGCCGAGCGAAGCGAGGCTCCGCCCAACGGGAGGAGATTTTTCCGTCAGGGAAAATTGACGACGGGCGGGAGTGCTTGCCTCGTCGGACCTAACAATTAGCCCAGCAGAGCCAACCCGGGGAAGGTTTCCAACAGCCACCAGCTGAACTGGGTGAACGCGCCGGTGACCAGCATCACACCAACCAGCAACAACAAGCCACCCATCACCTTTTCGATGGTGCCCATGTGCGGCTTGATCTTGTTCATCACCCGCATCGAGCGGTTCAGGAACATCGCTGCGAGCAGGAAGGGAATGCCAAGACCTGCGGCATAGACACCCAGCAACAGCGTACCCCGCGCCACCGAGGCCTCGGACGCGGCCAAAGACAGGATCGCGCCCAACTGCGGCCCGATGCAAGGTGTCCAGCCAAAGGCAAAGGCCAGCCCCAGAACATAGGCTCCGAAACTCGACCCGCCCGCATCACCGGTTTCCATCCGCGCCTCGCGGTCCAGGATCGAAATGCGGAAGATGCCAAGGAAATGCAGACCGAACAGGATGACCACACCGCCCGAGATCTTGGTGAACAGCTCCTGGTTTTGCAGCACAAATGCCCCAAAGGCCGACGCCGTGAACCCCAGCAGCAAAAAGACCGTCGACAGGCCCAGCACAAAAAACAGCGCCGCAATGGTCGCCTTGCGCCGCGCGCGGGCTTCGTCCTGCATTTCGTTGATCGTCACGCCGCTCATATAGGCCAGATAAGGCGGCACAATGGGCAGCACGCAGGGCGACAGAAAGCTGATGACGCCACCAAGCAGGGCCACCATCATGGCGGGAATCAGGCCCGCGTCTATGATCTCAATTCCGAACATGCCTCAGCACTTAAGCCATCAATGGGCTGTCGTCACGAGGCCATCCGGTCACATCCTCGTGGTGAGGATGTGGACAGCCGTGATCAAGCGGAATATCTCAAGGGCATGACTGATGAACCCGATACGCTGGATGCCCTGGGGCTGTTGTGCCCCCTGCCCGTCCTCAAGGCCCGCAAACGGCTCAAATCCATGGCCCCTGGCACGCAATTGCGCCTGTTGGCTGACGATCCCGCCGCAGTGATCGACGTGCCGCATTTCTGCAATGAAAGCGGTCACCGGTTGGTGTCACAATCAGAAACAGGTGGCCATCAGGTCTATGTGATCGAACGACGGTAGAGACAATCTGCTTGGCCCACGGTTCGCTTTCATTCGGACAAGGCAAGAAGAGACGTAAGCGAGGTGCCCCCCCGCTGACACAAACATCCGCTTAGAACCCGGAACGGACGATCAAAGTGCATTTGCTTGTGTGTCTTCATAAGGGGAATGGTCGGGTTGCCCGACTACTCCTCAAATGAACGTGAGATCGCGTCCATTGCAGCCCAGCCCAACGCGATATTCTCCTTGTCTGCGCTCACCGGAAGCGATGAGAACTTAACGATTGCCGTCCGGGTCGTGGGGTTAATCCAAATGTGCTGACCGTTGACGCCGACCGCGAAGAACGAACCGTGGTCGTCCTTGGTCACATACCACTGATTTCGGTAGAAGCCTTCGGGCCAAATCTTAGAGTAGAATGTCGGCTGCCAAGCCGCGTTGTCCCCGTTAAAGCGGATATCGTCGATCCACCCAGACGGTATAATCTGTCGATCATTGTAGAAGCCATCGTCCAAGACCATTTGCGAGAATCTGGCCAGGTCGCGCAAGGTCAGAACGAATCCGCCGTTCGCGGCGGCGGCGCCCTTGTAGTCGACCGTGATTTGGCCATCGTGGTCAGCTCCGAGATGCGACCAGATTGCGGCGCTCATGTAGTCTGCAAACCGCTGTCCCGAAGCTCTTTCGATTAACCAGCCAAGAACGTCAGTGTTGATCGATGCATATTGAAACTGCTGACCGTGTGGTCGCGACGTGTCTTTTTCAATGGTAGTGGCAAAGGCATAGACCCCTTCCTCGGCCATGGGTGCGTTTTTACCGCGCCAAGCTGTTGAGGCCTCGTGTGCGACAACTTCTGCTTCAGGGTCGGCGTAGTCCTCGCTGAAGACGATAGAGGTTGTCATATCAAGAACTTGCCGAACCGTCGCCTCACCAAAACCCGGAGCGCCATCCATCTCCGGGATATAGTCCGTGACCATCGCCGTCGGGTTCAGTCGTCCTTCATTCACGAGTATCCCGGCCAGAGTGCCAGTAACGGACTTCGACACGGACATCAAAAGGTGCCTCGTGTCCGGAGTCATTCCATTGAAGTACTTTTCAAAGACGATATCGCCGTTATGCAGAACGATGAGGCCATCGGTGTACGTCCGGACCAGCATGTCCGCGACCGTCATCGGTTGACCGTCCAACCCGTCAAACTGAAGCCCTGAGAGGTCTTGAGGCGCGAGGTTGAAAGGCGCGGCCGGTCCTGAACCACGGCTGATATTTGCAACGTGCAGAAACTCGCTGATGTGCTGAAACGCCCAACGATTGTCCGGGCCTTTGTCCCAAGCAGAAATGTCGATTGTTCGGGTAGGAGGAGTCCCTTGCATGATCCCCATCTCGGCCGCAGTCATTGGCCGTCCTTCGACAGTGTTGTCTTGCGCAAACGCCGCACTGGCAAATGCTAAGGCACAGAAATAGCATAGTGTTTTCATCGTTCCCTTCCCCATTTCCTTCGAAATTCTACCTGGAAACCGAAACCACCAAATTATGCGAATGCGACGGTCTGCCTTGTCCCGCATGGTGGTTCTCCGGGCAGTTCGCAGCCAACGACTGCATCAAGACCGGAGAGGACTATCCCAGACGGCATGGCCACGGGTGCTGCCCCCAGCCATGCTTCGTTCTAAGTGTTCACGAACTCCAACTTCGCGCTTGAAGCTGCCCAAGACTGGCTGGGTGGCTATTTTGAAGACACCTTGATTTTCCGGCTTGGTTCTTTTGGCCCGGTTTTCGGCATCGTGACATGCAAAACGCCTTTGTCAAACTCGGCGGTAATATTATCGATGTCTACCGTGTCAGGCAAAGTCATCGTTCGTGCAAAACTGCCATAGCTCCGCTCGCTTATGCGCCGCTCGCCCTTTTCGTCGTGCATAATATTCTTTTGACCGCGGATTGTCAGTCTTCCATCTCGAAGTTCGAGTTCGACGTCATCCTCGGACAGACCAGGCAACTCGGCTGACAATTCGATCGCATCTTCTGTTTCATTGATGTCGATGGCCGGAGAAATTGCTCCGGTCATATCAAGCGAGGGAAACCCCGTCCGCTGCGCAGCTGTCTCCAGCGGCATGAATGGTGAAGCGCCTCCAAAGAAACGTGACATCATGGAATCCATCTCGCGCCGAAAATTATCGGCCAAGGGATGGGCCCCAAGGATCAGTTGCGGTGTCTGCTTGTCTTCTGGCATTTGCTGAACCTCCTCCATTGATACCATCAGCGTGCGGCATAATGGTGCAGAAAATGCCAGTGCTCGCTTTGATCTTGCTCAAAACGGAACGGCAGCTTGAGACGAGCAGACACTATCTAAAGAAAGAGCAAAAAAAGCTCCCGAAGATGACTTCGGGAGCTTTCTCTTGTGCTTTAGAGGATCGAACGAACGCTCTTGCCTTTTAGCTTCCCAGCGACCACCAGCCGCGTTTTTTGGGCTTTGGCGGCTCGGCGGCCTCAGGCGCTGGAGCGGGTTCCTCGGCCACGGTTTCCAGAACCGGTTCGGGTTGCGGCTCCTCTGCCGGAGCTTCAGGCGCCACGTCCGCAGCAGGCTCTTCCACCTGGGCTTCGGGTTCTGGTGCCACCTCTGCCACAGCCGGTTCTTCGACCACCGGCGTTTCGGCCGGTTGTTCTTCAGCGGCCACTTCCGCAGGCGCATCCTCGGTCGCCTCTTCGGTCACAGGGGCGTCGTTGGTCACCTCTGCAGCCTCAACAGGCGCCCCCTCGGGTTCTTCACTCGCTGCAACGGGTTCATCCGCGGCGTCCGCAGGTGCTTCCTCAGCCGGAGTTTCTGCTGCAGGCTCTGATACGACAGCCTCGGGCTCGGCTTTCTTGCGCGTGCGGCGACGTTTGGGCTTGGCCTCGGTCTTGGGCTCTTCTTCGCCCTCTGCCTTGGCGTCACCTTCGACCGACCCGGCATCGCCCTCTTCGGCAGTCTTTACCTCGTCCGCAGTATCGTCGGCTTTCTTGCGCGTCCGGCGGCGGCGTTTGGGCTTCGGGGCCTCTTCGGTTGCTTCAGCTTCTGCTGCTGCGGTCTCGTCAGCCGCTTGCTCGCCTTCAGGCGCGGTTTCAGCTTCGTCTGATGCGTCACCTTCCGGTTTGGCCGCACCCTCTTCGGTGCCGTCACCATCCGCCTGCTGCTGCGCCTGATCCCCACCGTTGCCACCACGCCGACGACGGCGACGACGGCGCTTGCGCTTTGGCTTGTTGGCATCATCCGTTTCCGCGGTTTCCGCAGTTTCGGCCTCTGTTTCGGCCTCATCCGCCTCGTCCGCGTCGATCTGATCCATCAGCGAGGTATCGACAGAAACCACCGGCGCGTTGGCCTCGGGCACAACGCGGGTCGCGGTCTTGAACTTCTCGATCGAGAAATCGGGGCTCACCAGATGCACGTCCCCTTCGATACGCACGGACAGTCCATAGCGCGCTTCGATTTGGGCGATGTGCTCGCGTTTCTGGTTCATCAGGAAATTCGCGATACCAACCGGGCAACGCACCAGAACCTCGCGCGAGCGACGGCGTGTGCCTTCCTCTTCGATCTGGCGCAGGATCGACAACGCCATGTTGTCATCCGAGCGGATCAGGCCTGTGCCGTGGCAATGCGGGCACGGCTGCGTCGTGGCCTCGATCATGCCGGGGCGCAGACGCTGGCGGCTCATCTCCATCAGGCCAAAGCCCGAGATGCGGCCCACCTGGATACGCGCGCGGTCGGTTTTGAGCTTGTCCTTCATCCGCTTTTCGACGGCGGCATTGTTCTTGCGCTCGTCCATGTCGATGAAGTCGATGACGATCAGGCCGGCGAGGTCGCGCAGACGCAGCTGGCGGGCCACTTCCTCAGCGGCCTCAAGGTTGGTCTTGAGCGCGGTCTCCTCGATCGAGCCTTCCTTGGTGGCCCGGCCAGAGTTGACGTCGATGGCGACCAAGGCTTCGGTCACGCCGATGACGATGTAGCCACCCGATTTCAGCTGCACGGTCGGGTTGAACATGCCCGCAAGGTAGCTTTCCACCTGATAGCGCGCAAACAGAGGCAGCGCGTCCTCATACCGTTTCACGTTTTTGGCGTGCGACGGCATGATCATCTTCATGAAGTCCTTGGCGATGCGGTAGCCGCGCTCGCCCTCGACAAAGACCTCGTCGATCTCGCGGTTATAGAGATCGCGGATCGAGCGTTTGATCAGGTCGCCTTCTTCATAGATTTTCGCAGGCGCGATCGACTTGAGCGTCAGTTCGCGGATCTGCTCCCACAGACGTTGCAGGTATTCATAGTCGCGCTTGATCTCGGCTTTGGTGCGTTTGGCACCAGCGGTGCGCACGATCAGGCCTGCACCGGTCGGCACGTCGATCTCGGCGGCAATTTCCTTCAGCTTCTTGCGGTCGGCGGCATTGGTGATCTTGCGGCTGATGCCACCGCCACGGGCGGTGTTGGGCATCAGGACGCAATAGCGACCTGCCAGCGACAGATACGTGGTCAGCGCCGCGCCCTTGTTGCCGCGCTCTTCCTTGACAACCTGTACCAAAAGGACCTGACGGACCTTGATGACTTCCTGGATCTTGTAACGGCGTGGACGGGGCTTGCGACGGGGACGGATGTCCTCGCTGTCGTCTTCGTCGGCCACGGATTCGATGCTGTCATCTTTTGAGGTCGCATCCGCTTTACGGGCGGTCTCTTCCTCGCCGTCGTCGTCCTGGCTGTCCTGTGCGTCATCTTCCGCATCTGCCTGGACGTCTTCTGCCTTGGCGTCACCTGCTTCAGCAGCAGCCGCCTCTTCCGGCTGCGCATCGGTCGAACTGTCTTCTGCGGGCGCGGCTTCTGCCTCCTCGGCTGGTGCTTCAACAGCCTCAGCCGGGGTTTCGTTGGTTTCCGCGACTTCAGCATCCTCAGCAGGTGCTGCTTCTTCAGCGGGCGCGTCTTCGGTAGCAGGATCTGCTTCTACAGGCTGTTCCGCACTGTCTGCAGCTTCGACTGCAGGCGCAGCAGCCTCTTCACCCTCTGTGGCTTCGGGTTCTTCGACGGGGGTTTCTGCCACCCGCTCCATCGGCGAGCTGCCCTCATGCGGATCGATCACGTCAACCTCATCCGACTCGTCGGTCAGATCAATGGTTTCCATGCCGCTGATCTCGGTCTCGACCTCTTTGGTCTCGACTGCATCTTCGGTTGTGACCTTGGCCGCCTTGGATTTGGACCGCGAGCGGGACTTGCGCTTGGGCTTGGTCTCTTCTTCTTCATCCCGCGCTTTCATTGCCTCGGCATAGGCGCGTTCTTCTTCCATCAGAGCTTCGCGGTCGGCGACCGGGATCTGATAGTAGTCAGGATGGATTTCAGAAAAGGCCAGGAATCCATGGCGGTTGCCGCCATAGTCCACAAAAGCCGCCTGCAACGACGGCTCGACCCGTGTTACCTTTGCGAGGTAGATGTTGCCAGCAAGCTGGCGTTTGTTTTCGGATTCAAAATCGAACTCCTCGACCTTGTTTCCATCGACCACCACAACCCGAGTTTCCTCGGCGTGGGTGGCATCGATAAGCATCTTCTTTGCCATGTTACCTTGGTGCACCGCCGCAATCGCCCGCACCTGACCTGTCCTGGTGGTCCGGTGAGATTGGGGAGGTGTCTTGTAGGGGCGATAGAGAACGGCGCGCGGCAGGGTCTGGCCAATTGGCCCCCTGCCCGAACTCTCGAAACTTGCGCGCGCGTCATCGCGGTTCTTCTCCGACAGGCGGGGTCTGTCCCAATCGCCTGCCCATTATTTCCTTTCACCCCACGTGGGGCGAAGGCACTACATTGCCCTGAACAAGTCGCAACCTATGCAGGGCTCAATCGGTCTGTTCGATCGCCACGGGGTTTGCCGGGTAGGATCAAACAGCGAATCTCAAGTCGGGGACTTACAATGCGACATTCGCAACGCCCGTCCGGTCACCATAAGACCAAGCCTGTGGAAAAGACAATAGGTCAATGCATCTTCAAGCCGCTGCGGCGCGAACGGAACAAGGACCACTCTTCTCTTTGTTGAAAATACCGCAAGGTGACCATCCCCGGAGGCGGCAAAGGGGGGCTGCCCCCCTCGCCCAGAAGTCACAGGTAGTCGGACCGTTGCAGACCGTATTTGGCCATCTTTTCGTTCAACGTCCGGCGCGGCAGGCAGAGCTCTTCCATTACGCTGGCGATCGAGCCCTTGTGGCGCCGCATTGTGTTGTCGATGAGCATACGTTCGAACGCCTCGACATATTCCTTGAGCGGCTTGCCCTCGGTCGTCATCACCGGCTGCATCTCTTCGTGATCGGACATCAGCAGTGACGCGATCGTGCCCGATCCACGCCGCGCTTGCAGCACGGCGCGCTCGGCGATGTTGATCAGTTGACGCACATTGCCCGGCCAAGGCGCCTGCAACAGCTGTGCGGCTTCCTGTGCCGACACCTGCGGCGCCTCACAGCCGTACTCATCGGCAAACTGTTCGCTGAGGCGGGTAAAGAGCGACAGGATATCCTCGCCCCGTTGACGCAGCGGCGGCATGGTGATCCGCAGCGCCGCCAGGCGATAGAACAGATCCGGGCGCAGCGCATCTTCGCAGGTGCGACCCGCTTCTTGCAGGTTCGAGATGGCGATGATGCGCGTCTCGGCCGGCGTGCCCTGCTCGTTAATTACGTTGAGCAGCCGCGCCTGCAGGGTGTCACTGAGTGCTTCGATATCTTCCAGTACCAGCGTGCCGCCACGGGCCTCTTCGATGGCGGGCAGTTGGGTGTCTTCGGGCAACATCGGACCAAAGAGGCGCTTGGCGAGGGCCTCTTCCTCCAAAGCGCCGCAGGACACCAGAACGAACTTTTTGCCTGCCCGGCTGCCAACCGCATGCAATGCATGGGCTACCAGCGTCTTACCGGTTCCGGTTTCGCCGTCGATCAGCACGTGGCCGTCCGCCTGTCCCAGATCGAGAATATCCTCTTTCAACCGCTCCATCACCGGGCTGGCCCCAATTAGCTTGTTCATCAACTGGGTGCCATCGCTCAGCTCGCGCCGCAGAGCCCGGTTGTCGAGGGTCAGGCGCCGCGCGTTGGTCGCGCGCTTGGCCAGCTCGGACATGCGGTCGGGGTTGAACGGCTTTTCAAGGAAATCGAACGCGCCAACGCGCATCGCCTCGACCGCCATCGGCACATCGCCATGTCCGGTGATCATGATCACAGGCAGGGTGCTGTCTGACCCCATCAGTTTTTTCAGGAACTGCATCCCGTCGATGCCTGGCATCTTGATGTCGGAAATCACGATGCCAGGATACTCAGGCCCCAGCACCTTGAGCGCCTCTTCGGCACTGCTGAAGGTTTCGGTGTCATAGCCCGACAGGGCCAGCCACTGGCTGATGGACTGGCGCATATCCTGTTCGTCGTCGACAATCGCGATTTTCATGGCCTGTGCCATACTGGTACCTCGTCATTCCGCGGCTTCTAGGCCGCCCTCTAGAATCGGCAGCTGCATTTCAAAGACCGCGCCGCCGTTTTGCCCGTTGCGCGCCGTCAGGCGCCCCCCAAGGTCGTTCACGATCCCGGACGAGATGGCAAGCCCCAGCCCCACACCATCACCCGGTTGCTTGGTGGTGTAGAACGGCTCGAACAGGGCATCGAAATCTTCGATCCCCTGGCCATTGTCGCGCACGGTCAGCGTCGCGGTTTCCCCTGCGGCCAGAATGATTTCCACCTCGGGGTCTCGTACTGATTTGGTGGCGTCGAGCGCATTGCGCAAGAGGTTCACCATCACCTGTTCAATGCGCAGACGGTCCCCCATGACCTGGACCTGTTCATCAGGCAGGATCTGGGTGATCTGCACCTGTCGCTGGCGCAGTTGCGGCTCCATCATCGACAGGCTCGCAGCCAGCGCATCACCCATGTTTACAGGCGAAAGCGTCTCTCCGCCCTTGCGGGCATATGACTTGAGCTGGCGGGTGATCGCGCCCATCCGTTCGATCAGGCTGTCAATCCGACCAAAGCTGGCCAGTGCCTCCTCGGGGCGGTTACGGCGCAGCAGCAGACGCGCGCCCGCCAGATAGGTTTTCATCGCCGCCAAGGGCTGGTTCAACTCGTGGCTGACGGCCGCCGACATCTCGCCCAAAGCGGCGAGTTTCGAGCTTTGCGCCAGGCTTTGTTCCGCTACTTCCAGCGTCTTTTGCACCCGTTCCCGTTCAGCAATTTCCCGCTGGAGGCGTGCGTTCAATGCGCGAAGCTCTGCCGACTCGCGCTGGAACAACGCCATACGCACGGCGGTCTTTCGGCTCAGCGCATAGAACGCCAGCGCCAGCAGAATCGCGAATCCCATGATCTCTAGCGCCAGCACCCCGTTCACCCGCTCGCGGATCGAGGCATAGGTGGTGAACGACGTCATCTGCCAGCCGCGGAAGGGAATGCGGCTTTCCATCCGCATCACTGCCTCGCCTTGAAGATAGGCATCGGCCGGCAGCGCCGTCCAATCCGATGTCACCCGAATGGCACGCTGAATGGCACCCTGCGGCGTTTGGCGTTGCAGCGCCTCGGCCTCGTTCAGCCCGCGCCAGCGCGGCTCGGTCGCCAGGATGATCGACCCGGTGCTGTCGGTGACCATGACCGCATCGGAAATCCCCGCCCAGGCGCGTTCGAATTTGGCCAGATCAACCTCAACCACGATAACGCCCAGAACCTCGGCCCCGTCTTCCAACCGGCGCGCATAGGTAAAGCTGTACCCGCCCGCCTCACGCGGGAGCACGGTAAAGACCGTGGCGTTGGCGCGCATCGCGTCGACGAAATGCGGCTCACCCCGGTGCGGTTCACCCAAACGGTTGCGGTCGGTCGCGGCCACAGTTCGGCCGTCCGCATCCAGCAGCATCAGTGAAGCCGCCCCGATCTCTTCGACGAACGAGATCAGACGTTGGGTCGATCGGCTGAAGTCATTGGATTGCAGCGCCGAAATGAGTGTGGGGTCACGTGCCAGAAGCTGTGGCACGATAGCGTTTCGGCGCAGCTCGCTCAGCAGGTTTCCGGAATATAGCGTCAGGCGCAGTTCCGCGCGGTTGCGGGTGCTTTCGGTAAACCGGTCGGTCAGCAGACGGTTGGTGATCCAGACTGTCGCTGTTGCCACCACCAGCAGAACAACCAAGGCCAGCCGCACACGCCAACTGATCGCTGTGGATCTGGGCCAAGCCAATGCAGGTTCCGATGTTTTCCTAGGGGTGGTGTTCATGGCCCCACGCTACGCGCCCGGGGCCATCTACTCAAGTCAGGCCGGCGTCAGAACGCCCGCCAATGCGCGGAAGAGCGCCGTTCCGTCGGTGCCACCGTGGCCTTCGTCCGCTGCCCGCTCGGGGTGCGGCATCATGCCAAGCACGCGACGGTTTTCCGACAGGATGCCGGCGATGTCGTCGCGCGAGCCATTGGGGTTCTCGGCATAAGTGAAGGCGATCCGGTCCTGGTCGCGCAGTGCGGCCAGGGTCTCGTCATCGGCAAAATAGTTGCCATCGTGGTGCGCGATCGGAATGCCGATCACATCGCCTGCGTTGTAGCCTTCGGTGAAGGCACTGTCGCTGGTTTCCACCTTCAGGCCGACAGTCTTGCAGATGTATTTCAACCCGGCATTGCGCAGCAGCGCGCCCGGCAGGATGCCGGTTTCGGTCAGCACCTGAAAGCCGTTGCAGACACCAAAAGCATAGCCGCCACGCTCGGTGTGCGCCGCCACGGCCTTGCAAATCGGCGATTGCGCGGCAATTGCGCCGCAGCGCAGATAGTCGCCGTACGAAAACCCGCCCGGCACGCCAACGATGTCCACCCCTTCGGGCAGCGCATTGTCCTTGTGCCAGACCATCGAGACATCGAACCCTGCCTGTTCAAATGCAACCGCCAGATCGCGGTCACAGTTTGAACCCGGGAAAACTACGACCGCCGCCTTCATCCCTGCATCTCGATGCTGTAGGATTCGATCACGGTGTTGGCCAGCAGCTTTTCGCACATGGCGGTCACGTCCGCCTCGGTTGCGCCAGCGGCCAGATCCAGGTCGATCACCTTGCCCTGACGCACGCCTTCGACCTTGTCAAAGCCCATGGCCCCCAACGCGTGGCGCACGGCCTCGCCCTGCGGGTCCAGAACCCCGTTCTTCAGCATCACATGCACCCGTGCTTTCATGTCGCGTCGTCCTTTGGCTCAGGTTCGAAACCTATCTAGGCTTCATCTTTTCAAAAATACTCAATTCCCCAACACCCGCAGCCGGGCGCAGAGTTCAGTTGATCAGCGTCGGCTTGGTGATCGAGGCCGGGTTGTTCGGCATCAGACCCAGACGGCGCGCGACCTCGGAGTAGGCGTCGGTCAGGCTACCCAGATCGCGGCGGAACACGTCCTTGTCCAGCTTCTGTTCGGTCTTGATGTCCCACAGGCGGCAGCTGTCGGGGCTGATTTCATCCGCCACGACCAGGCGCTGGAAATCGCCGTCATAAATACGGCCGATCTCGATCTTGAAGTCGATCAGCTTGATGCCGACGCCATACATGATGCCCGACAGGAAGTCGTTCACCCGCAGCGCCAGGCTCAGGATGTCGTCCATGTCCTGCTGGCTGGCCCAGCCAAATGCAGCGATATGCTCTTCAGTGACCAGCGGATCGCCCAGGCTGTCGTCCTTGTAGCAATATTCAACGATCGGGCGCGGCAGCTGCGTGCCCTCGGCAATGCCAAGACGCTTGGACATGGTGCCAGCGGCATAGTTGCGCACGATGACTTCCAGCGGCACGATCTCGCAGGATCGGACCAGCTGCTCGCGCATATTCAGGCGTTTCAGAAAGTGCGTGGGCACACCCACCTGCCCCAGACCCAGCATGAAGTATTCGCTCAGCAGGTTGTTCAGAACACCCTTGCCTTCGATCACATCCTTCTTTTCGGCGTTGAAGGCGGTGGCGTCATCCTTGAAATACTGCACGATGGTGCCCGGTTCGGGGCCTTCGTACAGGGTCTTGGCTTTGCCTTCGTAGATCTTCTTGCGACGTGCCATGGGCAACCTTTCCAGGATGTGTGGGGAAATGAGTCCCCCCGCTTTGCCGCTCTCATAGTGCAAGCGCCGCAGTGTCGCAAGTTGGGTGCGCCCTCTTGCAGATATGATTGTCCGGCGTCATATGTTGATCAACGGTTATACGGACAAAAGGGCCTATCCAATGAGCACATTCGACGATCGCGAAAATGCGTTTGAAAACAAGTTCGCGCATGACGAGGAAATGCAATTCAAAGCCGTTGCGCGCCGCAACAAGCTGGTGGGGCTTTGGGCCGCAGAGCTGATGGGCAAATCCGGCGACGAAGCTGCAGAATATGCCAAGACCGTCGTTCTGGCCGATTTCGAAGAAGCAGGCCACGAAGATGTCGTGCGCAAGGTCGAGGGTGATCTGAACGGTCTGGCCGACGCTGACGCGATCCGCGCCAAGATGGCCGAGCTGATGCCTGAGGCCAAAGAGCAGATCATGAATGAGGTCGGCTAAGCCGACTTGCTGAAAAGCTCATGATCTTCATGAGTTTTATGAATTTGATTTGACACCCCGTTCATGAGAGACGGGGTGTCTGTATTTCCGGGCCCGGATTCCGGCCCCCTTTTCTCAGGAACACGATCATGACCAATGCGTTCTCCGCCATGCTGGAAAGCCACGATGTCATCCTTGCTGATGGCGCAACCGGCACCAACCTGTTCAACATGGGCCTGCAGTCGGGCGACGCCCCCGAGCTGTGGAACGTGGATGAACCTGCAAAGATCCGCGCGCTCTATCAGGGTTCGGTCGATGCGGGCAGCGATCTGTTTCTGACCAACACCTTTGGTGGCACCGCCGCGCGTCTCAAATTGCATGACGCCCAGGATCGCGTGCGCGAGCTGAACCGCGCAGGTGCCGAGTTGGGTCGCGAAGTCGCCGACAAGGCAGACCGCAAGATCATCGTTGCAGGCTCCGTAGGCCCCACCGGCGAGATCATGGAACCTGTCGGCGCGCTGAGCCATGCTGCGGCAGTCGAAATGTTCCAGGAACAGGCCGAGGGCCTGAAAGAGGGCGGCGTTGACGTTCTGTGGCTCGAGACGATTTCTGCGCCCGAAGAGTACCGCGCGGCCGCCGAAGCCTTTGCCCTGGCCGACATGCCCTGGGTCGGCACAATGAGCTTTGACACCGCAGGCCGCACCATGATGGGCGTGACGTCCGCAGATATGGTCCAGCTGGTCGAAAGCCTGCCAAATGCACCGCTGGCCTTTGGTGCCAACTGCGGCACCGGCTCGTCCGACATCCTGCGTACCGTTCTGGGCTTTGCCGCCCAAGGAACCGAGCGTCCGATCATTTCCAAAGGCAACGCAGGCATCCCGAAATATGTCGACGGCCACATCCACTATGACGGCACGCCGGAATTAATGGGCGAATACGCGGTAATGGCGCGCAACTCGGGCGCCAAGATCATCGGCGGTTGCTGTGGCACCATGCCTGCGCACCTGCGCTCGATGCGCGAAGCTCTGGACACCACGCCGCGCGGCGAACGCCCGACGCTGGATCAAATCGCCGAGAAACTGGGCGCATTCACCTCGGCCAGCGATGGCACCGGCGACGACGCGGCCGCTGCACCCGAGCGCCGCACCCGCCGCCGCCGTCGCGCGTAACAAAAAAGGGAGCGCCCACCAGCGCTCCCCTTCTACTTCCACGTAACACCTCGAGGTCCGGGGCCTGGCCCCGGTCCGACCTCAACGGCCCTCGAATTCTGCGGGTCGTTTCTGCATGAAGGCCACGACGCCCTCCTGAAAATCGCGTGTCCGCCCGCATTCGCCCTGCAAGTGCGCCTCGCGGTTCAGTTGGTCTGGCAACGGATTCTCGTAAGTTCCCCGGATCGCTTTCTTGATCGCGCCGTAAGCTGCTGTTGGCCCCTTGGCCAGGCTCGCCGCCCGCTTGCGCCAATGGGCGTCAAAGGCTTCGTCTGACACCGCTTCCCAGATCATGCCCCAGTCATCGGCCTGACGGGCGCTGATCTTGTCGGCGAAGAGCGCCGCCCCCATTGCCTTGGCCATGCCCATCTGGCGCGGCATGAACCAGGTGCCGCCTGCATCCGGCATCAGGCCAATCCGCGCGAAGGCCTGCAAGAAATAGGCGCTTTCGGTCGCGATCACCACGTCCGTGGCCAAGGCCAGGCTTGCACCTGCACCTGCCGCCGGGCCGTTCACCGCCGCGATGGTCGGCACGGGACAATCATAGATCGCTTCCAACATGGGAGTGTATTCGTCGCGCAAGGTCCGCTCCAGGTCGATCTTGCCCGAAGAGCCCGCATCGCCCAGGTCCTGGCCCGTGCAGAACGCCCCGCCTGCCCCGGTCAGCACGATGGCGCGTGCCGTCTTGGCGGCTTCTCGCATCGCATAGGTGATCTCGGCCCGCATCTGCGAGGTGAGCGAGTTCATCTTGTCGGGGCGATTGAGGGTCAGAACGGCCAGACCGTCCGTGATGTCGAGCGTGATGGTATGATATTCCATGACAATGGCCTTCACATATGCAGGTTTTGGCGCAGCCTGACCCAAGCGCGCGCCCGAGAAAAGGGGGACGGCGCGTCAATCGTCGAGAATTTCTTTCAGCCGCGCCTGTTCGCTGTCGCTGAGTTTTTCCTCGGGCGTGGGGGCCGCCTGAGACCGCCCACGCAGGTAGAGCATCCCGACACCCGCAGCAATCAGCAGCATGATCGGACCCGCCGCCCACAACAGCCAGTTGGCCCCCGTGACCGTAGGTTTGAGCAGAACATACTCGCCATAGCGATCGACAATGAACTCGATGGCTTCGTCGTTTGTATCGCCGGCCACCAGACGTTCGCGCACCAGAAGGCGCAGATCTCGCGCCAGATCCGCGTTGCTCTCATCAATGCTTTCGTTACGACAGACAAGACACCGCAAGCCCTGACTCAGGTCACGGGCGCGCTGTTCCAGCACCGGGTCATCCAGAACCTCGTCAGGTTCCACAGCCATCGCTGTGAGCGGGATCAAAAGACACGCCAGCAAGGCAGCACAAAGGACACGCAACCGGATCATTCCGCGGGCACTCCGCCTTGAGGCGCTTTGCGCGCTCCGGCCGCGACGCGGAACCGACGATCCGACAGGCTGATGAACCCACCAAGCGCCATCAGGATACAGCCGCCCCAGATCCAGTTGGCAAAGGGCTTGATGTAGGTCCGTACAGTCCAGCCGCCATTGTTCTGCTGATCCCCGATCACGACATAGACGTCACGCATCAGGCGATAGTCGATGGCAGCCTCGGTCGTGGGCATGCGAGCGACTGGGTAATCTCGCTTTTCCGGCCGCAGCAGGGCGATTTCCTGCCCGTCATCCTCGAGGCGCACAAACCCCATGGTGGAGATGTAGTTCGGTCCGGGCACACGCTCGACCATCTCAAGCGTCAACGTATATCCGCCGACTTCGAAGGGCTCGTTGAATTGCACGACACGGATGTCTTCTTTTTCCCAGGCGGTCAGCCCGGCAACGGCAAAGATTGTGATCCCAAGCCCGGCATGGGCCACGGCCTTGCCCCAATCGGCCCGAGGCAGACGGGCAAGACGGGCCAGGCGACCCGTACGCCCCGTTCGGCTCCACAAGTCCATGACCGCGCCAGAGACCACCCAAGCCCCAAGGAAAAGCCCAGCTGGGCCAAGGGCGCTCTGCCCGGTTTGCATCACCCAGACGAGCAGCGCCAGGGCCACCGACAGAACAAAGGCATATCGCAGCGACCAGGCGGTTCGCCCCAAGCGGCCGCGTTTCCACGGCAACATTGACCCAATCGGCAAAGCCAGGCCCAACAGCACCATGAACGGAGTGAAGGCCGCGTTAAAGAACGGCGGTCCGACCGACAGTTTCCGGTCAAAGAACATTTCGGCCACGATGGGCCACATGGTGCCGAAGAAGACCACAAAGCAACTGACCGCCAACAGGATGTTGTTGACCACCAGCGCGCTCTCTCGGCTGACGATGCCAAAGACGCCCTTGGCCTCCATCTCTTGCGCGCGCGCAGCAAAAAGCGTCAGGGCGCCGCCGGTAAAGAACGCGAGGATCAACAGGATGAACACGCCACGTTCGGGGTCATTGGCAAAGGCGTGGACCGAGGTCAGCAGCCCCGAACGCACGATGAATGTGCCAATCAGCGAGAACCCAAAGGCCAGGATCGCAAGCAGAATGGTCCAGCTTTTCAGCGCCTCACGTTTTTCGACGACGATGGCGGAATGAAGCAAAGCGGCGGCCAGCAGCCAGGGCATGAAAGACGCGTTTTCAACCGGATCCCAGAACCAGAACCCGCCCCAGCCAAGCTCGTAATAGGCCCACCAGGACCCAAGTGCGATGCCGATGGTCAGGAACACCCAGGCCGCCAACGTCCAGGGCCGCACCCAACGGCCCCAAGCCGCATCAACGCGCCCTTCGATCAGGGCGGCCACGGCAAAGGAAAACGACATGCTCAGACCGACATAGCCCAGATACAGGAACGGCGGGTGAAAGGCCAAACCTGGGTCTTGCAGCAGCGGGTTCAGGTCCTGCCCGTCAAAGGGCGGCACCGCCATGCGCAGAAACGGGTTCGACGTGAAAAGGATGAAGGCAAAGAACGCCACCGCGATGGCCGATTGAACGCTCAGCACTCGGGCCCGCAGACCGGGCGGTAGGTTGCCCCCGAACCAGGCCGCCATAGCGCCAAACAGGGTAACGATCAGCACCCACAGCAGCATCGACCCTTCGTGATTCCCCCAGGTGCCGCTGATCTTGTACAGCATCGGCTTGGCGGAATGGCTGTTCAGCACCACCAGTCGCAGCGAGAAATCCGAGGTGACAAAGGCCCAGGTCAGCGCGGCAAATGAAAACGCCGTCAGCAGAAATTGTACATTTGCGGCAGGTTCTGCCACGGCCATCCAGCCGGACCAGCGTTTCTGCGCGCCCACCATGGGCACGATCATCTGAACGATTGCGACCATGAAGGCCAGGATGAGGGCGAAGTGACCAAGCTCTGTAATCATGCCCATGGGTATAGACCGCCCAACGGGACGGTCCAATCGCTTTCGTGCGAGGTCTCAGCGCATAGTGTCGCGGATCAGGCCGATTTTCGCTGCAGCGCCTTCCAATCCTCCAGCGCCGGATTGTCCGTGGGGGCCAAAGCTTTGACAACCGCGCGGGCCCCATCACTGGGGTTGGCGACACCGGGACTGTCCGCCCGCATGGTCTGCAGTGTCGCGATGTTGGCCATCACTTGCGGTGCCCGTGACATTGTACCGGCCAGATCACGCTGCAGATCCTGCACCTTGGCCTGATGACGCGCGCCAAAGTAAAACGACACGATCACGCCCAACAGCCACCAGAGCGGCTCTGGCACCAGCGCAATCCCCTGCATGCGCGCGGAAAACCACAACGGATCCACCATCGCCGAAACGAACAGCCCCAAGGTGCCAAGCGCCAAAGCCGGACGTGGTAGCCGGTTGAGCCCATCCATGAACCGATCAAACCAGCCCTTGCGCGGCACCGCAAACTCGGCCCCGAATTGGGTCATCGCCTGCGTTTGCATCGATTGCGCCCGCTGCGCGCCTGCTTCGGCGTTCTCGCGGAACACTTCGGCCGTTTCACGCACGACATTGCGTCCGCCCCCAAACAGCAATTCAAAAACGCCTGTCATCAAGCCCATGATGCAACCCTTTCGCGAAACTGAGTGTCTGTCAGGTGATACCGGGGCGAGATGAACTCTTCGGCCCGCTTGATCCAGCCACCCTTACCACCACGGCGTGTGCGGGCGTATTTGCGGCTTTGCACGCGCCGGTCTGCCAGTCGGAAGTAGTAATTCCTCCGCGCCACGCCGTATGCATCCCGAAAGGCGTGCGCGCCCTGCTCTGCCGCCCTTGCGGCCGCTCCTTCGGTCTGGGGCCCCAAGGCGCCGTCTACAGACACGGTGAACCCCATGTCCCGCAGCAACCGTTGCAAGATCTTGACCGCGTTCGCGCCTGCATTGACGTACATGTCGAAAACCGAGGCCTGAATGATGCGCGGCAACCGATCGATACGCGGGCGTTTGAAATAGTGTTCGATAAAGATTTCGACGGCTTGATCGCGGGTCAACGCCTTGACATCGGCCACCGACACACGCCCATCTCCGGTCAGATCCATGCCCAACCTTCGCATCGTATAGATGGTCACACCAAAGTTCGTTGCACCACCCGGATCATCGGGATCATTCACGTAGCCACCTTCGCGGGCCACGATCTCTTCTGCGATCTGTTCCACTGTCAGCATTGAGTTGGTCCTACATCAAAATAGACGTAGATCACGCCACAGCCTGGTTAACGCCGCCAAAAGAACAAGGGCGCTGCCAAAGCAACGCCCTTTGTATCTTCTTGTTCAAATTACGCGTGCCGACGGCAGGCAGCGCCGACGGCTTTCAGCTGTCTTCCCCCTGATACACACCTTGTTCCTTCAGAGCGTCAACGACCTCTTTCGGCATATAGGTTTCATCATGTTTTGCCAAAATTTCAGAGGCTTGGAAGACGCCGTTCACGTAGTTCCCGGTTCCAACCATGCCTTGGTTCTCGGCAAACAGATCCGGCAGCACGCCTGAAAACTCGACCGGAATCGTCGCCCCGCCATCGGTTACGGAAAAGCGTACAACCGCGCCCTCACCGCGTTCGATACTGCCTTCCTCGACCAGTCCACCGATCCGAAACACCTCGCTCGGTTGTGGCGGTTCGGCCGCGATCTGGCTGGGCGAACGAAAGAAGTTGATGCCATCGCGCATGGCGTAACCAATCAGGCCCGTCGCAACCACAAGGGCCACAACAGCCAGCATGATGACCTGAATTCGACGTTGTTTCTTGAGCGACTTCATGGCGACCTCAGCGGTGGCTTAGGGGAACAGCGGCGCCATCATCAGGCCGCGCGTCTCGTCCTCAGCTAACATCAGGTTGGCGTTCTGCAAGGCTTGGCCACTGCTACCTTTTGTCAGGTTATCCAAGGCCCCTATCACGATGGCACGCCGTTCGATCCGGTCTGCGGTCACCCCGATGTGGCAAAAATTCGAGCCGCGCACGTGATGCGTCGACGGCGCCTCTCCAAACGGCAGCATCTGGATGAAGGGTTCGTTTTCGTAGGCGTGGCAAAGGGTTTCATAAATGCTCTGCGGATCACCATGCACATAGGTGGTCGCCAGAATGCCCCGGTTTGCTGGCACCAGATGCGGGGTAAACTGGACATGTACGGTCCGGCCCGCAATCTTGGAAAACTCCTGATCGAACTCGCCCAGGTGCCGATGCGTACCGCCGACGGCATAGGCATTGTAGCCCTCGCTCAGCTCGGCATGCAGCAGGTTCTCCTTCAGGCTCCGTCCCGCGCCAGACACGGCGCACTTCAGATCCAGAATGATGTCGTCCAAGTCGATCACATTGGCCGCAATCAACGGCCGCAGTACATATTGACCCGTGGCTGCGTTGCAACCTGTACCAGCCACTAACCGCGCTGACCGGATATCATCACGATAGAACTCGGTCAGGCCATAAACGGCCTCTTCCTGCTGCTCCAAGGCAACGTGCGGGTTGCCGTACCACTTTTCATATTCCGCCGGATCACGCAGCCGGAAGTCCGCCGACAGGTCGACGATCTTCAGGGTCTTGGGCAGCTCACGAATGACCTCTTGGCTGGTTTTGTGCGGCAGGGCGCAGAAACACAGGTCGATCTGGCTGAAATCAATCTCGCTGATCTTGCACAGATCCGGCAAGTTCATGTGACGCAGGTGCGGGAACACCTGGGCCATGCTCATGCCCGCCTTGCGTTCAGCGGCAAGCGCCACGATGTCCATGTTCGGGTGCTCGGCGATCAGCCGCACCAGTTCGGCGCCGGTGTACCCGCTGGCGCCCAGAATTGCGATCTTGTGGGTCATGTCAGACCTCTTCTCTTCATATGTCGTGCAGTCATGGACCGCGCACCGCGGTCCGGAGTTACCGGGCAAGATGCCCGCCGTCCTTGATCAGGGTCAAGCGGCTTGAAAGGTGATTTGTCGTCGGAGGAACTGCGTCGCCCGGTCACTGACGCGGGTCGGGTTGCCCGTGGTCAGAAAACCCGCCTCGCCCGAACCCAGCATATGCGGGTGCCGGTCCAAGTAGTCCGCCAGTGAATCGGCCACAAGCGACCCCTGGCTGAACACCTTTACATCCGGTCCCAACGCGGCCTGAAACGCCTCTTCCATGAGCGGGTAATGCGTGCAGCCCAGAATTGCGGCCTGGGGATGGGGCATCTTGCGCTGCAACGCTTCGACATGCGAGCGCACCAAAGCTTCGGCCAGGATCATGTCGCCGTCTTCGATGGCATCGACAACGCCACCACAGGCCTGCGCTTCGACATCAACACCGATGGCCCGAAACGCAAGTTCCCGCTGAAACGCACGGCTCATCACGGTCGTGGGCGTGGCAAACAGAGCGACATGCTTGGTTTCCACCTCACGCGGCGGAGAGTTGTCGCCCCAGTTCCGCTCGGTCAGCGCCTCGATCAGCGGAACGAACACACCCAGGACACGCTTGCCTTCGGGCACGCCTGCCTCTTGCATCCGACGCAGGGCTGCAGCGCTTGCCGTGTTGCAGGCCAGGATCACCAGGTTGCAGCCCGCATCCCAAAGGTGATGCACCGCCTTGTTCGTGAGCTGAAAGATATCTTCGGCATCGCGCACGCCATAGGGTGCGTGATCACTATCTGCATAGTACAGAAAATCCACGTCAGGCAGCCGCTTTTGCGCTGCGTTCAGGACAGTCAACCCGCCCAGACCAGAATCAAAGATACCTACTGCCATTTGCCCCTTAGGCGCGATGCCGTTCCTCAAACTCATAGCCGTAGTCGTAAGACTTCAACGGCTTCGGAGACAGCTCATACGTGGCTTTGCGCAGGAAATCCATCATCGCGCGGCTATCTTTTGCCATCGGGTCCAGAATGTCACGGCCAATGGGCTCTCCCACCACAACTTTCACCGGCGTATCGACGCGCTTTTTGAACTCTTTGATCAAAAGCCCCATGCGCAGGGTGTTGTGCAGATGGCTGGCGATCTGGAACAGGCGACTTGTGTGACCGTCGAAGTAGACCGGGACAACCGTGGCGTTCGATTTGCCCACCATGCGCGCCGTGAACCCGCGCCAGCCGGGGTCCATCGGCTGACCAAAGGGCTTGACCGCAGTGCTGACAGTGCCGCCCGGGAAGATCCCGATCGCGCCGCCCCGACCGAGATAGTTCAGCGAGGTCTTGCGCGTGTCCAGGTTCAGCTTCATCGCCTCTTTCGTCTGATCAAACGAGATCGGCAGGATGATGCGATTGATGTCCTCGGCCTTGCGGAACACGCGGTGTGCCAGAATACGAAAATCACCACGCGTCTGAGACAGGATGTGACCCATCATCAACCCATCCAGAATGCCATAAGGATGGTTCGCGATCAGAATCACAGGTCCATCCTTGGGGATGTTCGACAGGGACCCCCCTATCACATCCAAAGACAGGCCATATCGTTCAACCATGACCGTCCAGAAGTCGCGCCCGTTGGCCACCTCGTGCTCATACCCGTCCGCCCGCTTGATCAGCCCGATCCGTCCGGTCGAGTTTTCCATCAACCGGATGACAGTACGGCCACCTTTAGTGGCTGCCGAGTGAGCGTAGGAAATGTCGCGTGCGATATGACGGCGCGAGGTCATGGTCTTCTCCGTTTGGATGCCCGATAGATAAGAACGGGCATCCATTTTGCAAAGAATGCATGACAGCAGTGTGACGGTATTACTCAGCCGCCTGCTTCAGATCAGCACCACCCTGACGGATCGCGGCCAGCAGCTCTTCGCGACGTTTGGCGGCCTTAGCTTCATTTTGCATTTTGACCGGGCCGAAGCCGCGAATATCCAACGGCAACCGCGCAAGTGCGCAAACTGCGTCCTTGGTTTCAGGGCTCAGCTTGGCCAGCGCATCTTTCATGTCCTTCTCAAACTGACGGATCAATGCGCGTTCCATCTTGCGCTCTGCAGTATAGCCAAAGATGTCGAGCGGCGTACCCCGCAGGCCTTTCATGCGCGACAAGAGCTTCATGGGCCCAAGCATCCATTCCCCGAACTCGCGCTTCTTGGGGCGCCCATCCGAACCGGTGCCACCCAGGATCGGCGGTGCCAAATGCAGGGTCATCTTCAGATCGCCATCAAACTCGGCCGCAGCCTTGCTCCGACTGTCCAGAAGCAGGCGCGCAACCTCGTATTCATCCTTGTAGGACAAAAGCTTGTGATAGCCCAAGGCCACCGCCTCTTTCACTTCGGCATCTTCGATCCCGTCGAGCATCTTGGCATAGCGTTTTGCCAAGCGCTTGCTCTGATAGGCGGTCAGGTGATCCATACGATATGCGATCTTTTCGTCCAGCGACTTGGGCAGCTCGACCACATTGGGTGTCAGCACCTTGGCCACTTGATCAGGATGCAGGACGGCCCAACGGCCAATTTCAAACGCGCGCTTGTTGCGCTCGACCGCGGCGCCGTTCAGCTCAATCGCCGCCATGATCGCGTCATGGCTGAGCGGCAAAAGCCCGCGCTGCCAGGCCGCGCCAAAGACCATCATGTTAGAGAAGATGGAATCACCCATCACAGCCCGCGCCAGATCAGAGGCATCAAACAGAGCCAACCGATCCTTCAGACGCGCCTCTAGCGCCAGCTCGAGCCGATCTGAGGGGATCTGGAATTCGGTGTTGCGGGTGAAATCTCCGGTAATGATTTCATGAGAGTTGACCACGGCACCAGCCGTTTCGTTGCGCAGCAGACCAATGGTCTTGGCCCCGGCACTTACAACCAGATCGCCGCCGATCAGCGCATCACATTCACCGGTGGCCACACGAATGGCGCTGATGTCATTGGGGTCATTGGCCAGGCGACAGTGGATGTGAACTGCCCCACCCTTTTGTGCCAGCCCGGCCATTTCCATCATGCCGGCGCCTTTGCCGTCGATCTGAGCGGCCTGCGCAAGCACCGCGCCGATGGTCACAACACCTGTGCCACCAACGCCCGTGATCACCACGTTATGGGTGCCGTTTATAGTCGGCACCTTTGGCATCGGCAGATCCGGCAGATCAATCTCAGTCGTGGCTTCCTTGCGCAGCTTGGCGCCCTCTAGCGTGACAAACGACGGACAGAACCCTTTGACGCAAGAGAAGTCCTTGTTGCAGCTTGATTGGTCGATTGCGCGCTTGCGGCCCAGTTCGGTTTCCTTGGGCACGATCGAGACACAGTTCGACTGCACGCCACAATCACCGCAGCCTTCGCAAATGTCGGTGTTGATGAACACGCGTTTGTCGGGATCCGGGAATGTGCCCCGCTTGCGGCGGCGGCGCTTTTCGGCGGCGCAGGTCTGGATGTAGACAATGACGCTGACGCCCTCAATTTTGCGGAACTTTTCCTGCACGTTCATCAACTCGGCGCGTTCGTGGGTCTCGATGCCCGCCGGCAGCGCTTTGAAGTTCACGTCTTCTTTCTCGTCATAGACAACGGCGACGTCCTTGACCCCCATCGCCTTGACCTCGGCCACGATGCGTTCGGCGCTCAGGCCACCCTCGTTGTCCTGTCCCCCAGTCATCGCGACGGCATCGTTGTACAGGATTTTGTAGGTGATGTTTGTTCCGGCGGCCAAGGCGGCACGAATAGCCTGCACGCCCGAATGGTTGTACGTTCCGTCACCCAGGTTCTGGAACACGTGATCAGTGGTCGAAAAAGGCGCCTCGCCGATCCAGTTCGCGCCTTCGCCGCCCATATGGGTATAGCCAAGTGTTTCACGGTCCATCCACTGCACCATGAAATGGCATCCGATCCCGGCATACGCCCGGCTGCCATCCGGCACCTTTGTTCCGGTGTTATGCGGGCAACCCGAACAGAAGTACGGCAGGCGCGCTGCGATCTCTTGCGCATTGTCGGCACGACGCGCGTCGTCCAATGCCTGAAGGCCCGCCCGAACGCCATCGGTGTCATGGCCCTCGTCGATCAGGATCTGCCCCAGCTTTTCGGCAATCATAATCGGGTCCAGCGCTCCGCGCGTCGGGAACAGCTCTTCGCCATGCATCGAGCCCGCGCCGCCACCCTTGTGCCAGCCATAAACGCGGCGGCCGCGGCGGTCGTCAAAGATGGCTTCCTTGATCTGCACCTCGATCAGCTTGCGCTTTTCCTCGACCACAACAATAAGGTCGAGCCCCTCGGCCCAATCGTGGAATCCTTTCATGTCCAGCGGGAACACCTGCCCCACTTTGTAAGTGGTGATGCCCAACCGTTCGGCTTCGGCCTCGTCAATGTTGAGCAACGCCATCGCGTGAACCAGATCCAGCCAGTTCTTGCCCGCCGCGACAAAACCAATCTTGGCCCCGGCTTTGCCCCAGACCCGTTTGTCCATCTTGTTGGCATGGCTGAATGCCTCGGCCGCAAAGCGTTTGTGGTCGATGATCCGTGCCTCTTGCGGGGTGCGGTCGTCGACAAGACGGATGTTCAACCCGCCTTCGGGCATGTCGAACTCTGGCGTCACGATCTGCATCCGGTTCGGGTCGCCATCGACCACGGATGTGACTTCGATCGTGTCTTTCATCGTCTTCAGGCCAACCCAGAGACCCGAAAACCGCGACAACGCCATGCCATAAAGGCCATAATCCAGGATCTCCTGCACACCAGCAGGACTGACGATGGGCATATAGGCATCCATTAACGCCCATTCCGACTGATGCAGCACGGTCGAGCTTTCGCCGGTGTGATCATCCCCCATGGCCATCACCACGCCGCCCAATGGTGCGGTGCCGGCCATGTTGGCGTGCCGGATCGCATCACCGGACCGGTCGACGCCCGGGCCTTTTCCGTACCAAAGGCCGAAGACACCGTCATATTTGCCGTCGCCGCGCAAACCTGCCTGCTGCGACCCCCACAGCGCGGTGGCTGCCAGATCTTCGTTCAGGCCATATTGAAACGTGACATCCGCCTCGGCCAACTGTTTGGCAGCACGGTTCATCTGCATGTCTACGGCCCCCAAGGGCGAGCCGCGATAGCCTGTCACCAGCCCCGCCGTGTTGTGGCCTGCCGCCTCATCCCGCGCCTTCTGCATCAGCATCAAGCGTACCAGCGCCTGTGTGCCATTCAGCAGGACCTGTTTCTTGCTCAGGTCAAAGCGGTCGTTCAGCGAAATTTCGTGCTGACTCATCAAACGTCTCCCCACGTAAGATTAGTTTGCCAGGGTATTTTCCCCTCTCACCACCCACTTTAGGTCATAAATGCTGACCTGTATAGACGCTTTTTTTCCTTCTGCGACAGCAAGACGGTTGATTGTAATCTTTGGCATGCCATTGATATAGGGCGTCGGCTCCAAATCGAAAGTTGGGACAATGGACTGGGATAAACTGAGAATTTTTCACGCAGTGGCCGACGCGGGCAGCTTGACCCATGCGGGGGACAAACTGAATCTGTCGCAATCTGCCGTCAGCCGCCAAATCCGCGCGCTTGAGGAATCCCTGAATTCGACCCTTTTCCATCGACACGCACGTGGCCTGATTCTGACGGAACAGGGAGAGCTGTTGTTCGATGCCACCAGCGCCATGAGCAAAAGGCTGGATGCAGCGGCTGCGCGCATTCGCGACAGTGAGGAAGAAGTCTTTGGCGAACTCCGCGTCACCACCACATTCGGGTTCGGCACCCTGTGGTTGGCACCGCGCCTGCCCAAGCTTTATGAGAAATATCCGGACCTCAAGGTCGACCTGATGCTGGAAGAGCGCGTTTTGGACCTGCCCATGCGCGAGGCCGACGTTGCCATCAGAATGAAGGAACCCAGCCAGGCCGATCTGATCCGCAAGCGATTGATGACCGTGCGCATGCAGCTCTATGCGTCGCGCGAATATCTCAACGAACATGGCACGCCGACGGGAATCGTTGATATCGCCAAGCATCGATTGATTTGTCAGAACACCAGCGCCGCTCAGGTTGGGGCTGGTGCGATGTTGGTGCAGACCCTGATGGCGCATAACCCGCAATCGCTGCTGACGGTGAACAACTACTTTGGCGTATTGCAGGGCGTGTTGCACAACTTGGGGATCGGCGTGTTGCCCGACTACGTGACCCAGGATTTCCCGGATCTGGTGCACGTTATGACCGAAACGGAATCTGCCGATGTCCCGGTTTTCCTGGCCTACCCCGAGGAGCTGCGCCACTCGCAACGGGTCGCGGCCTTCAAGGATTTTGTCCAGGATGAAATCATTGCACATCGCAAACAGTTGCGACAGCAAGGAAAAATATGAGCTATGCACTCCCGGCATATCGGGAATGTCAAGAGCGCGACGTTATAAACCTTGATCGTTCACAGAGTGCCACCTAAATGATCTCTCGAAGGCGATGATGCTGAAACGCTGGTCACCTTCATACCTCCCTGTTGGACTTCGGCCGAGCTTAGTGCTCGGCCTTTTTTTTGGCCGAACGCCCGGGCGAGGCCGCTTTTTCGATACGAAATCGCACTCGGACTAATCTTAAGCTCACAATATTGCCCTATGAACTCGACGCTTGGTTGAGTAAGCTTCGCAAAACAAACCAAAATCCGTTTCGAGGGCAAATTAATGGTCTACTTGTTCCGATTGCTGGCTGTGCTGGTGTTAACCAGTATGCTCGCGGTCCCACTGCATGCACAGGTTCCTGTATCGACATCCAGTGGATCCACCACATCTTCATCCACGCCTGTTGTGCCCGAAGATCTGACCCCTGATCAGGTGGACGACCTCGTGGCGCGCATGTCCGACGACCAGGTTCGGGCGCTTCTTCTCGAACGACTGGATGCCGTTGCCGAACAACAGACCCAAGTCGCCCCGGAAAAGGGCATCCTGACCATCATTCGTGAGTTGGGAACGAACATGGTTCTCGGATGGGCCCATGTTCTGCAGCAAGTGCCAAATCTGGTGTCAGGTCAGCTGCAAGCCTTCTCCAACTTTGCGGCGTCATTCGGCCCCGGAGAGATGGTGGCGATGTTCGGCTACATTCTGGCTGCACTCGTGGCTGGTTACGCTGCCGAGAAACTGGTCGTGTGGCTTGTTCTCCGACGCGCGCGTCCCGAGACGGGCCAAGAAGCTGACAACCTTTGGTCCACAGTCGGATTCCTGTTCCGCAGATTCTGCCGTGAATTGCTGGGGCTGGTCGTCTTTTATGTTGTCCTGCGTTTTGTCGGTCGGAATCTTCTGTCGCCCGAAGAGCTGACTTTTGCGGGCCCGATGGTGTTCTACCTGATCTGGATCCCCCGCCTTGGTGCTGCGATTTCCCGCTTTGTGCTTGCCCCAAACCGGGCGGACTTGCGGCTGGTCAACGTCTCGGACAAATGGGCGAAATACCTGCATCGGAACCAGATCGGCCTGTTCCTGCTGGGCGGTTTCACCATTTTCATCGTGGGCTTCAACCAGGCCAATGGTGTGCCGATGGGCGAAACCCGTCTGGGCTTTTGGCTGAACACCTCCGTCCATATCTATATCGGCATCATCGCCTGGCGCGCTCGCGAGGGTCTGAGCGACATGATGCGCGGCACCGACCCGGACCGCTCGCGCTTTGACGAGGCCGTGGCGACGGCTTACCCCTACATGGCGATCGGCGTATCCTTTGTAATGTGGCTGGTGGTCGAGATCATCGTAGGCTCGGGTGACCGCCGTCTGCTCATGCTCTTGGGGTCGGCCCCGCATTATACCACCATGTTCTGGCTGTTGATGGCCCCCGCCATCGACACGCTGATCCGCGGTCTGGTGCGCCATCTGGCACCGCCGATGATGGGCGACGGCCCAATCGCCGAACGGGCCTATAAATCCACCAAACGCAGCTACATCCGCATTGGCCGTGTGCTGGCAGGCATCTTCGTGATCCTGCAGATCGCCAACGCCTGGGAAATCGACCTGCGCAACGTAGCCGCGGCCGGTGTGGGCCACGACGTGGCCGGCGCTCTGGTCGAGTTCCTGATGATCGTGGCCATCGGCTATATTGTGAACGAGGTGGTCTCGCTCTGGATCAACCGCCGTTTGGCCGCGGAAATGACCGCCAGTGAGCAGAGCCCCGACGAGGAGGCCGGTGAAGGTGGCGGCGCAGGCGGGTCACGTCTGGCCACTGTCCTGCCGCTGCTGCGGGTCAGTGCTCAGGTCGCGATCTCGGTCATCTTTGGCCTGCTTGCGATCGGCGCACTTGGCGTCGACATCACCCCGCTTCTGGCTGGTGCCGGTATCCTGGGTCTGGCCATCGGCTTTGGTGCCCAGAAACTGGTGGCCGACATCGTGGGCGGGATCTTCTTCCTGATCGACGATGCCTTCCGCGTCGGTGAATATGTTGACGTAGGTGGTACCATGGGAACGGTCGAGAAGATCTCGATCCGCTCGATGCAGCTGCGCCACCACCGCGGCGCCGTGCACACGATCCCCTACGGCGAGATTCAGAAGCTGACCAACTTCAGCCGCGACTGGGTGATCATGAAGCTCAAGTTCACCGTGCCGTTCGACACCGACCCCAACAAGGTCAAGAAGATCTTCAAAAAGATCGGGGCTGAGATGATGCAGGACGAGGTCCACAAGGATGGCTTCTTGCAGCCGTTCAAATCGCAAGGTGTCTTTGACTTTGACGATGTCGGTATGATCATCCGGGGCAAGTTCATGGCCAAACCCGGTAAGCAGTTCACCCTGCGCAAGGAGATCTTCAACCGCGTCAAGGCTGCGTTCAACGAGGCCGGGATCGACTTTGCCCGCCGCGAGGTGCGCGTCGCCATTCCGGGCATGGAAGACAACGACAACATGACGGACGAACAGAAGACGGCTGTCGCCGCTGCTGCGTCTGAGGCCTCGAACCAGCAGGGGCAAGCCGCACCGCCTGCTGACGACCGCTAAACACCATCCCGCCCCGGCACTGCTCCGGGGCGGGATCTTTTGATTTGGATCGCCACGGCTCTTGAGATCGCCTTGAAACATGCGTGTTTAACTGCTGCCCTATGGACCTTTGCCGTGTCAGTTCAGGTCCAAGCATCCGGGGTTGTCGACACCCAGGTGGATGACTTTGATGTCGTCCAAGAAGAAGAGACCATCGGGCTGCGCGAAGGGTCTGTGGTCGTTGCCCCAATCCCCTTTTCCAATCCGACCATCGGATCGGGTCTGGTGCTGGGAGCGGGCTATCTGTTCAACATCGACGAAGGGTCCGACCCATCCCTCTTGGGTCTCGCCGCGCTGCGTTCGGACAATGGCAGCGAAGGGTATGGGCTGGCGGCAAATTTCTATTTCAACAACAACCGCTGGCAGATCGAAACGCTTTTTGCCAATGCCAACGTCAACTATGACCTCTATACGCCAACGGCCCCCTTGCCGATCAGCCAAAACGGCATCCTGGCCCGTGCCAGCCTGTCCTACGGGTTCACGCATGATGCGTCTGTTGGCATGTCGCTGCGCTATCTGAACACCGATATCAACCCGGCAAGCCCCGGCCTGCCCCCGATCCCGCCGCCCTTTGATCAATTCCTGAACGTGGAAATCGCCAATATCGGACTTGTCGGTAAATGGGACACCCGCGACGATACGATCTATCCCACCAAAGGTTTCATCGTCGAGGGCGAGGTCACCCAAGGCTACACGCTGGCGGGCCTGACGGACGACTACGGCAAGGGGTGGATCAATTTCACCCATTACATGCAGCCCTTTGACCGGGCCGTCATCGCGACGCGTCTTTCAACATGCGCCGTCTCGACCACGACGCCTTTCTTCGATCAATGCTCTTTGGGCGGCACCGACGGGTTCCGCGGGTTCTCGGCCACACAGTTTCTGGATTTCCGGTCCCTTTCGGCTCAAGTCGAGTTTCGTCAGCAGTTTACAAATAGATTGGGAGCAATCGCATTTGCAGGCGTAGGCATGGTCGGCCCCCAATTCAACGAGCTCAAGATCGGCGGCACACACAGCTCCTACGGCCTGGGCGCCCGGTACCGCGTATCCAAGAAGTTCCCGGTGGATTTTTCGGTCGACTATTCCCGCAACAGCGAGCGCGAAGATCAGCTCTATATCTACGTCGGGCAACGCTTCTGACGGCTCACCTGATCCCCTGTGCGTTCTTGGCTCTTTCCTCGGACGCGCCCTTGCCCTAAAAGGCGCGCAATATCGGCCACCCTGGGGATACGGATACACGATGCAAGAGCCAGCCATCACACCCGAACTGATCGCGAACCATGGGCTCAAGCCCGAGGAATACGACATGATCCTCGAGATCATCGGGCGAGAACCAACCTTTACCGAGCTCGGCATCTTTTCGGCCATGTGGAACGAGCACTGCTCGTACAAATCCTCAAAGAAATGGCTGCGCACCCTGCCCACGGACGGACCCCAAGTGATCTGCGGCCCGGGTGAGAACGCGGGCATCGTGGACATCGGCGATGGTCAGGCGGTGGTCTTCAAGATGGAGAGCCACAACCACCCGTCCTACATCGAACCCTATCAGGGTGCGGCCACCGGCGTTGGCGGCATTCTGCGCGACGTCTTTACCATGGGCGCGCGCCCCATCGCCTCGATGAACGCGCTGTCCTTTGGCGAGCCGGATCACCACAAGACCCGCCAGCTGGTCAACGGTGTCGTCGAAGGCATCGGTGGCTATGGCAACTGCTTCGGTGTGCCTTGTGTGGGTGGCGAAGTTCGCTTTCACCCCGCCTACAACGGCAACTGCCTGGTGAACGCATTTGCAGCAGGTTTGGCGGATGCAGACAAGATCTTCTACTCCGCAGCCTCTGGCATCGGCATGCCGGTGGTGTACCTGGGCGCCAAAACCGGCCGTGACGGCGTTGGCGGGGCCACTATGGCCTCGGCCGAGTTTGACGACACCATCGAAGAGAAACGCCCCACCGTTCAGGTTGGCGACCCCTTCACCGAAAAGCGCCTGATGGAGGCGACGCTGGAGCTGATGCAAACCGGCGCCGTGATCTCGATCCAGGACATGGGTGCGGCTGGTCTGACCTGTTCGGCTGTTGAGATGGGCGACAAGGGTGGCCTCGGCGTGCGTTTGGACCTGGAAAACGTGCCGCAGCGTGAAGAGAACATGACAGCTTACGAGATGATGCTGTCGGAATCGCAGGAACGCATGCTGATGGTGCTCAAGCCCGAGCTTGAGGCCGAAGCCCGCGCCGTTTTCGAAAAATGGGACTTGGATTTCGCCATCGTCGGCGAAACCATCGCCGAAGACCGCTTCCTGATCATGCACAACGGCGAAGTGAAGGCGGACCTTGTGCTGTCGAAACTCTCGTCGACCGCGCCGGAATACGACCGCCCATGGGTTGCAACGCCTGAGGCCGAGCCACTGGCGGATGTGCCCCAGATCGACCCGATCGATGGTTTGCGCGCCCTGCTCGCTTCGCCCAACTATGCAGGCAAACAGTGGGTGTACGAGCAGTATGACACCATGGTCATGGCCGACAGCGCCCGCACGCCCGGCCTGGGTGCCGGCATGGTCCGCGTCCACGGCACCGACAAGGTGCTGGCCTTCACCTCGGACGTGACCCCGCGCTATGTGCGCGCCAACCCGGTCGAGGGCGGCAAACAGGCGGTGGCCGAGGCCTATCGCAACCTGACAGCCGTTGGCGCCAAACCGCTGGCCACTACCGACAACCTGAACTTCGGCAACCCCGAAAAGCCCGAGATCATGGGCCAGTTCGTTGGCGCCATCCAGGGTATCGGAGCCGCCGTTGGCGCACTGGATATGCCGATCGTCTCAGGCAACGTCTCGCTTTACAACGAGACCGACGGCCAGGCGATCCTGCCCACACCCACCATCGGCGCCGTGGGTCTACTGACCTCGACCGACGACATCATCGGCAACGAGGTCCGCGACGGCCACATCGCCATGGTGATCGGTGCAACCGAAGGTCATCTGGGCCAATCGGCACTGCTGGCCGAAGTGTTCAACCGCGAAGAAGGCGACGCGCCGACCGTGGACCTGGACGCTGAGCAGCGCAACGGCGACTTCATCCGCGAAAACCGCCAGATGATCAAAGCCTGCACCGATTTGGGCGACGGCGGTTTGGCTCTGGCCGCATTCGAACTCGCAGAGGCCGCGGGTGTTGGCGTACAGCTGGATGATGCCCCGACCGAGTTCCTGTTTGGCGAAGATCAGGCCCGCTATCTGGTGGCCTGCAACTTTGACCAGGCCGAGGCGCTGATGATTGCCGCCGGTCAGGTTGGCGTTCCCGTGGCCTCTGTTGGTCGCTTTACTGGCGACAGCGTCAAGATCGGATCCTCCGAAGCGCCGCTGGCCGAACTGACCGAAGTGTTCCGCAGCAGCTTTGCCGCTGCAGTCGCCTGACCTATCGCTTCTAGTCGATTTTAGTACAGCAAGCCCTGCGCTCTCTTGAGTGTGCAGGGCTTTCCTCTGAGACGGGCCACGCCCACTTGCGCGCCCTCACCCATCGCCCTACATTTCAGCCAAGAGCAACACACGAAGGACCACCCTAATGCCAATGACAGCCCACGAGATCGAAGAACTGCTGCGCGAAAGCTTTCCGGATGCAGAGATTCAGGTCGGCGGCAACGACGGTGTCCACATGGCAGCCATGGTCGTGGACGAGAGCTTTCGCGGCAAGAACCGGATCCAGCAGCAGCGCGCCGTCTATGCCGCTCTGAAAGGAAAAATGGATGGCCCTGACGGTGATCTGCACGCGCTTGCCCTGACCACCAAAGTGCCGGACTGACCGCGCCAGGACCACCAAGGACCGTGTCACATGTCTTTCTGGAGCACCCTCACCTATCCGTTTCGTCGCGCCCCCCGCAGGCCACTTGCCGCACGGCAGCCGAAGCTGGAAGAGCGTGAAACGCCACTAGGCATGGAAGCCACTGATCTGGACGTTGTCGAGTCTACGATCCGGCAAAACCAATCTCTGGAACGCTCTGGCACGATCTTTGGTCAATCCAAGGGCAGCTTTGCCCAGGCCGCCGACAGAACGGTTCGCACATTCAAAGACGATGAAACCTATGCTGCGGAATACCACCGCACCTTCGGGAAAAAGGACTAACCCCATGACCGAGACCACCAACCCTGCCCACGCGCAAATCGACGAAACCGTCAAAGCCAACACCGTTGTGTTGTTCATGAAAGGCACCAAGGAAATGCCGCAGTGCGGGTTCTCCTCGCGCGTGGCTGGCGTTCTGAACTACATGGGCGTTGATTTTTCCGATGTGAACGTGCTGGCCGACGAGGCGTTGCGCCAGGGCATCAAGGACTATTCCGACTGGCCCACCATTCCCCAGCTCTACGTCAAAGGCGAATTTGTCGGCGGTTGCGACATCATCACCGAAATGACCCTGTCGGGCGAACTGGACACTCTGTTTGACGACAACGGCGTGGGCTACGACAAAGACGCTGCAAACAAGATCCGCGAAGCAAACGCTTGATTTTGAGCGATCTTTTGCAAAAACAAATAAGCCGGAGGCAATCGCCTCCGGCTTTCTTTTTGCATCACTGCAATCAGATCAAGACGCTGCGCCGCGCTCTTCAACGTCTGCAGCCAGTGCTTCGGCACGGGCAGCAAGTTCTGCCAGAGTGTCCGTGACCGATGGCGGGATCACCGCAACCTCGACCCGCTCTGGATCAGGCGCGGGCGCATTGCGAAGCTGGGACAGCTCGGCCTCACGTTCGGCCAATTGCCCTTCGACCTCTTTGATCCGATCTTCGACCGCCGCGGTCTTGTCGGCCAACATCAGGCCCGCCATCAACAGCATCCGAGCTTCGGGCATTCGACCGATCTGATCGGACAGAACCTGCGATTCATCGTCCAGCATCTTGGCGGCTGAGTGCAGATAGCTTTCTTCGCCCTCCTGGCACGACACCTCGAACGAGCGGCCACCGATGTGAATAGTAACCTCGGGCATTATTCATCCTCCCCTTCGGCAAGATCGGCTTGAGCCAAAAGCGGTTCAAGACGGGACAGGATCGCCTTGGCTTCAGCCGCGTCCGTGGCCCGGCTTGCACGCAAAGCTTCAAGCTCGGCCAGCATGGCTTGATTAATCAAGCTTGGCTCGCCCACACCTGCCTCATTGGCCTCGCGCAGGGCGGCGTTTGCTTCGCGCAGCTGATCGTTTGCCTTGCGCAAACGTTGCAGGTCCTTGTCCACTTGCGTCGTGACGTCTGCATGGCTCACCCGTTCGGCGCGCAGCATGTCCAACTCGGCCTTCAACTCATCCAGCCGTTCGGAATTGGCCAGTTCCGCTTTCAAAGCCGCAATTTCGATGTTCAGCCCATCGATTTCTTCTGTGTTGTCCGCCTTGGCGCGCAGCTCTTCAAGCTCGGCCCGCAAGCTTTCAACCTCTCCGGCGTCTGCCGCCGCAGCATCGGCTTCGGCCTTTGCTGCTTCGGCCGCGACCAGCTTGGCCGTCGCCTCGGCCAGCTCCGCCTTTAAGCCGTCCACCTCCGAGGTATCCGCCAATTGCGCCTTGAGCCCATCCAGCTCGGCCTGCAACGCTTCGACGTCGGGACCATCCGCAGCAGGCGCCGCCGCCTGAGCCGCTTCCAGTTCGGCGGCGTGTTTGGCCTTGATGGATTTCAATCGCTCTTCCAACTGAGCGTTGGCCAGCTTTTCTTCGTCCAGCGCAGACTGCAGGGCGGCATCCGCATCGGCGTTGGATCCCATCTGGTCCACCAGCGTCTCGACCCCAGCCCCGATGCGATCCATCGCGGCGGTGATACGGCTTTGCAATTCCTCGATCTGACTCATGCCCCTCACCTTGCTTGTTTACGTTCTTTTGCCCGCCGCAACGGCCTGGTCGACCTGACACGCGAATCGGACTTGCGTGGTATCAGCCTTAGTCTAACCAAACATGATCGAAAATACCCCCCCTTTGGTTTCAGTCACTTGGGGCGCACTCCTGAAGTTGCATAGCAGAGTTTCGCCCGGTTCTGCTTGATCTTTGGGGGATGGGTGGTATTGAGCGCCAAACTTGTCCGAACTCCCAAAGGAAAGCTTCTCGTGGATCTTACTGCGCTGCGCACTGCGAACCCTGAACATTGGACCAAGGCCGCGGCTATTCGCGCCCTGACCCTTGACGCCATCCATGCTGCAAATTCCGGTCACTCGGGCATGCCCATGGGGATGGCCGACGTGGCAACCGTGCTCTATGAAAAGCACCTCAAATTTGATGCATCGGCCCCCAACTGGCCTGACCGCGACCGGTTCATCCTGTCCGCCGGCCACGGCTCGATGCTGCTGTATTCGCTGCTCTATCTCACCGGTAACCCGGACATCACGCTGGAGCAGATCAAGAACTTCCGCCAGATGGGCGCCCTGACTGCTGGCCACCCGGAAAACTTCCTGGCCTCGGGTATTGAAACTACCACCGGCCCGCTGGGTCAGGGCATTTCGAATGCTGTTGGTTTCGCGATGGCCGAAGAGGTCCAGCGCGCGCGTTACGGCAAAAAGGTCGTTGACCACTACACTTATGTCATCGCGGGTGACGGCTGCCTGATGGAGGGCGTTAGCCAAGAAGCCATCGGCCTTGCGGGCCGTCACGAGCTGAGCAAGCTGATCGTCCTGTGGGACAACAACAACATCACCATCGACGGCACCGTTGATATCGCCGATCGCACCGATCAGGTTGCGCGCTTCAAGGCGTCGGGCTGGCAGGTGATCGAGATCGACGGCCACAACCCGGCCGAGATCGACGCCGCGTTGACCAAAGCGAAATCGTCGAACAAGCCCACGATGATTGCCTGCAAAACCCACATCGCTCTGGGGCATGCGGCGCAGGACACATCGAAGGGCCACGGTGCATTGACCGACCCCGATCAGCTCAAGGCCGCCAAAGACGCCTATGGCTGGGACCACGGCGCGTTCGAAGTGCCCGCAGACGTTTTGGACGCCTGGCGCGCAATCGGGTCGCGCGGTTCGGCGGACCGTGTGGAATGGGAAGAGCGTTTCGCACAGATCTCCGAACGCAAGCAGGGTGAATTCCGCCGTGCCTATGCGTTTGAAGCGCCCAAGAAGCTGTCCGGTGCCATCCGCGCGTTGAAAAAGCAGGTGTCGGAAGAGCAGCCCAAATGGGCGACGCGCAAAAGCTCGGAAGAAGTGTTGAAGGTCGTGAACCCGATCGTGACCGAAACTGTTGGCGGCTCGGCTGACCTGACAGGCTCGAACAACACCAAGACCGACGACATGGGCATCTTCCTGCCCGAGAACCGCAAGGGTCGCTACATCCACTGGGGTATCCGCGAGCATGGTATGGCGGCTGCGATGAACGGCATGGCGCTGCACGGTGGCATCCGCCCCTATGGCGGCACCTTCATGTGCTTCACCGACTATGCCCGCCCCGCGATGCGTCTGGCGGCCCTGATGAAGATCCCCACAGTCTTTGTCATGACCCATGACAGCATCGGCCTGGGCGAAGACGGCCCGACCCACCAGCCGGTCGAGCATCTGGCGATCAGCCGCGCGACGCCCAACACCTATGTGTTCCGCCCCGCGGACACCGTGGAAACGGCCGAGGCTTGGGAAATCGCGCTGAGTGCCAAGGAAACCCCCTCGGTTCTGTCGCTGACCCGTCAGGGTCTGCCGACCGTGCGCACCCAGCACAAGACCAAGAACCTGACCGCGCAAGGCGCTTATGTTCTGGCCGAAGCCGAAGGCAAGCGTCAGGCGATCCTGATCGCAACCGGCTCCGAAGTGGCCATCGCGATGGAGGCCAAGGCCAAGCTGGAGGCCGAAGGTATCGGCACCCGCGTCGTGTCCATGCCCTGCATGGAGCTCTTCGCTCAGCAAGACGAAGCCTATCGCAAGCGCGTCCTGCCCGCAGGCGCCGTGCGCGTCGGCATCGAGGCAGCTGTTCGTGACGGCGGTTGGGATCGCTGGCTCTTGGGCGAGCGCGGCCGCGAAGCAAAGGCCGGTTTCGTCGGCATGTCCTCATTTGGTGCATCAGCGCCAGCTGATGAGCTCTATGAAAAGTTCGGCATCACTGCTGAGGCAACTGTCGCCAAGGTCAAAGACCTGCTGGGCTAACGCCGGAATATAGAAACACCAAAGGGCGGCCCTGTGGCCGCCCTTTCTGTTTGTGCCTGTCGCTGTTCAGCGGTTTGACGTCAAACGAAAATTACGACCGACTGCATGCCGTCGATCACCAACTCGCCGTCGGCATTCCACATCCGCATGACTTGCGAGCTATAGCCATCGCGCGCAACGCTCAGGTCGGTCTCCATCATCCACCAACCGTCCCGGCTGGTCAGATCCTCGCTCAGAAAGTTGCAGATCCAGTTCATCGACGAATTGGGGCCCAGCTTGCGTGCCTTGGAAAACACAGCAGGCGGCAGAACATCTGCAAGGCTCATCAAGCCTTCTGGCGTTTGCCGGACGGCTTCGTCCCTGTGGCGCACCCAGGCGCGGATGTATCCGCGATCCGCGCCGGTAAAGGGGCGATGCCCTTCGATCAGCTTGGCGTCGAAGTTTTTGAAGAAGTTGATCGGCAACGGGATGTTGGGCGGCAGGAAATCCTCGACGTCGTCCGGCCTTGGCGCATCAGGGGCCGGCAGATCATGGCTGATATGGCTCTCTTGCGCCTGACCGAACGAGAATGTGCTTTGCGCGCACAGCGTGTCCTCGCAAAACGCCTCGACCTGTACAGTGACAACATTGCGCCCCTGCCGCAGGATGCGCGTGGTCATGGTCGGGGCGCTGGTCACAGGCCCGGTAAAGTTGACGAGCACCGAGCGCAACGGCGGAAGATCGGGCAGCGCCTGGCGCGCAGCCGCCAAAAGCAGCCCGGCCGTGAACCCGCCATAGGCCGTCCGCCCCTGTTTCCAATTCTCTGTCACCGCAAAGCGCAGGCCCTCGGGCGTCTCCTCTGCCGACTTAAGGATCTCTCCAAAGGTCAGGTCACTCATCACGTCATCTCCGCCAAATCACTCGCCAAAGCTTATCGGGCAAAGCCGACGGGGCCATCCGTAACCTCGCGTCAGATATCTTTCAGACCCAAGTCCGCGATCGGGCTGGCGCCATAGGGTAAACCGGTTCGAAAGGTCAAAGACTTGCCCGTCTTGCGTTTGATCTTGAACGCCGTTGACGAGAACCCCTTCACCGCGTCTGTGCGTTTCAATTTGCCGTTCCATCCCCCCAATGGCGCGCCGAGTTTGTATTCGAATGGGTCAACCTCGAACACAGGCCCGCTCACACAATGGCCTGAGACCTGCCCACCTTGGGCTGTGTATTTCTGCGGGAAACAGGGCTCGTTGGTCACCATGTCGGTCACCTCCATGCCGTTGGTCCAAGTCATGAGTTCGAACACCTGTTGCAGCGGCGCAGGTTCAACGGGGTGTTCTTTGGGATAAAGCCCCATCAACGTATAGCGGTCCGACCACTGCCTGGACCGCCCCTCGACCGCGTAATTCGTACGGGCCTGCACCGAGTTGAACACGGACCACAGTCCTTTGCGTGGCGCAGGTTCCATATTGTTGGTCAGCTCGGGCGGCGCCAGGAACTTGAAAATCTTGCCGCCGGTATTCTTCTGCTTGGGTCGCCCGCCCGGTCGTTCGGTGTTCAAAAACCAATTCCCGATGATCAGGTAGTCACGGATGGCCACTCCATCCAACGACATTGCCGCGTGACAGTTGAAGAAGTGATTGTTGTAGATCACCCAATCTTCGGCCCCTTTTTCCGGCTCCACCGCATTGTCCCGAATGAACGAGAACCTGTTGTTGTAGATCCGAACCTTGCGGTTATGGGTGATCCGAGGTTCATCTTTGGTGCCTTTGATCCGCTTGGGGCGTATGTCCATGCGGATGGCATTGAACGCATGCGAAATCTGGCAATTTCGGATCGTCACATCGCCCTTGATGTCGAACGAGCCGAACATGGCCCCGTTGAAAAAGCTGTTGTCTATGTGACCCGGCTTTGCCTTGACGTCTTTCCAGGTGACCTTGCCCTGCCACATCTCATAATGCCGGTCCTGCACCCAGTTGACACCGTCCAGCGTGATGCCCTTGGTGTCGCGCCGCTTTGTTTGACGCGCATAGACGAAATACCGCGACCCGCGCCCACTGCAATTGCGGATCTCGATGTTCTGGGCCGAGCGGACAAAGATCGAACTGGGCCAACAATTGTCGAACGACAGCCCCTCGATCCGGATGTGTTCGGCGTGAAAGATCTTGATAAACGCGAAATCCCCATCCGTGGGTTTCATCCCGCCCGAGCGCCCTTGTTCGCGCGTGCGGCCCCCCTCCATTCGAGCAAGGCCCTTTTTCGGGCCGCGAATGGTGATCGGTTTGCCCTTGGTGCCCGATACGGAGATGACAACAGGCGCGACATAGTCGCCGGGCAGCAACTCGATCACATCACCTGGATTGGCCTTGTTGATCACCGTCTGCAAATCAAGGGCCCAAGTGTTGTCCTGGCCTTTGACCTGCTGGTTTATTACGCGCGTGGTCGGGGCTGCATACAATATGGCCATCAGTCTAAAATCCCCTTTGGTTGCAATATCCAGGGATTTGACAGGTCAAACGGGTGCAGATGCAAGAAAATTATGCACCTGTCGCAATCACCCCCGCTTGAACACGGATGTTATGGCCCCAGCGATCGGGGCCAAAACCTTGGTTGCAACCGGGATCAGGGCAAAGCCGATCGCCAACCCCAGGATGCCATCCATCGTCGCTGTAGCGAGCCATTTGACAAAACCAGCCCAGGCTTCGGGCACCATGTGACCTATCGCATAGGCCCAATCATGGATGTTATGCCCCAGCCAGCCATATCCCATCTCTTCCAGACCATGAACGATGATCGAACCGCCCACCCAGAGCATGGCAGCCGTGCCCACGATGGTAAGCAGCTTCATGAACCCCGGCATCGCGCGCACCAGCCCGCGACCAAGCGCGCGGGTCAGGGCAAAGTTTCCGTTCTGGGCGACATAAAGCCCCACGTCGTCGGCCTTTACGATCAGGGCCACCGCACCATAGACAGCAACGGTGATCCCGATCCCGACCAATGCAAGCGTCGCCGCCTCCATCCAGATGTTGCTGGGCGGGATGGCTGCAAGCGCAATAGTCATGATCTCGGCTGACAGGATGAAGTCGGTCTTGATCGCACCCGCCGCCTTCTGCTCTTCCAAATGGGCCGGATCGCCCGGCGCATCTTCCTTGAACACATGGCTGTCGTCATGCGGCACCAACAGGTGATAGATCTTTTCGGCCCCTTCAAAACACAGATACCCGCCGCCCAGCATCAAGAGCGGCGCAATGGCCCAGGGCGCAAAGCTGCTCAAAAGCAGTGCGGCAGGCAGCAGGAACAGCAGCTTGTTCTTGAACGAGCCCTTGGCGATCTTCCAGATCACTGGCAGTTCACGTGCGGCCGAAAACCCATGCAGATACTTGGGCGTCACAGCCGCGTCATCAATCACGGCACCGGCTGCCTTTGATCCGGCCTTGAGTGCCTGCGCGGCCACGTCATCCACCGACGCGGCTGCAACCTTTGCGATACCCGCCACATCATCCAACAACGCCAGAAGACCGCTCATAAGGACACCTTTCACCTAGATCTGTCGCAGCTGCACCCTAAACGATCGCACGTCTGGTGCAAGCGTTAGCGCAACCGCGTGAAGTTTGCGCTAACACACTCAAAATGCGGCGCTTTTGCACTTTCTGCACGCGTTCAGGGCGTCTATACGGCGGGGCAATTGCACATGTTCGGAGTCGCAAAATGACCATCAAGGTTGGCATCAACGGTTTTGGCCGCATCGGCCGCTGCACCCTGTCCCACATCGCCGCATCTGCACGCGACGATATCGAAGTGATCAAGGTCAACGCGACCGGCCCCCTGGAAACTGCTGCCCACCTGATCAAATATGACAGCGTTCATGGCCGCTTCCCCGGCGAGGTCACCATCGGCGACGGCACCATGAACCTGGGCCGGGGCGACATGCAGATGTTCTCGACCTACGACATGAATGAGCTCGACTGGGACGGCTGTGACGTTGTTCTGGAATGTACCGGCAAATTCAACGATGGCACCAAGGCCAACGCGCACCTCGAGCGCGGCGCCAAAAAGGTTCTGCTGTCGGCACCAGGCAAGAACGTCGACAAGACGATTGTATTCGGCGTCAACGACGGCGAGCTGACCGCAGACGACAAGATGGTGTCGAACGGATCCTGCACCACCAACTGCCTGGCGCCCTTGGCCAAGGTTCTGGACGAGGCCGTTGGCATCGAACATGGTATCATGACCACCATCCACGCCTACACCGGTGACCAACCGACGCTGGACCGTCGCCACAAGGATCTGTATCGCGCGCGTGCTGCCGCGATGTCGATGATCCCGACCTCGACGGGTGCCGCCAAAGCGCTTGGCGAAGTGCTCCCCAACCTCAAGGGCCGCCTGGACGGGTCTGCGATCCGGGTGCCGACCCCCAACGTTTCAGCCGTAGACCTGACCTTCCGCGCGGCGCGTGATGTAACCGCAGAAGAGGTGAACGAGGCCGCCCGCGCCGCCGCCGAAGGCGCTCTGAAAGGCGTCCTTGGATACGAGCCCGCGCCGCTGGTCTCGACCGACTTCAACCACTCGCCCGAAAGCTCGATCTTTGCCCCCGATCAGACCCGTATCGTCGGTGACCGTCTGGTTCGCGTGCTGGCCTGGTACGACAACGAATGGGGGTTCTCGGTCCGTATGGCCGATGTGGCCGTTGCCATGGGCAAGCTGGGGTAACCAACCCAACCCCTTGAAACAAAACGCCCGCTCAGGTTATCTGGGCGGGCGTTTCTTTTCTCTTGAGGATGACATGACCAATCAAATCGCCGTATGGCTTGCGGTGTTCATCCTCGGAGCATTGATGATCGACATCACCTTTTTCGGCACCGAGCACATCTACTTTCTGGGCAAGAAATTCTTCGAATTCCTCGAATGGCTCGCCTTCTGGCGCTAGGTGGTGTGGCGTCCAAGGTCCTTTGACCCGTTGAGCAGACAAGTCGTCATCATCCTCCGCCCTTTGATCTCTGCCGCCCCAAGTTTCTGGGAAAAGGCCTGCCCTGTTTCAATTATCTTGAGCGCTATGTCGGCTAACTTGTCGGCGTTGTACTGATCCGGTTCCGGCAGCCCCAAACAAAAAACTACGCCCAAGCCAACACGCAGGACGCAGTTCTCAATATTTGGCGCTGCTTCAGCCCAGGCGTTCGGTCAGAGCTTCATGCACCTTTGGTGTCACGAACTTCGAGACGTCGCCGCCAAGCCGGGCGATTTCCTTCACCAATTTCGAGGCGATCGCCTGGTGCCGGGCTTCGGCCATCAGAAAGACGGTTTCGACGGAGTCGTCCAATGCTCGGTTCATGCCGACCATCTGAAACTCGTATTCAAAATCCGCCACAGCCCGCAATCCCCGGACGATGATCTGCGCCCCTACATCATGGGCGCAATCGATCAGCAGGTTTTCAAACGGATGGGCAACGATTTCGGTGCCGGTTTGTTCTGACAGCTTTGCACATTCCGACTCGATCATGGCGACCCGCTCTTCGAGCGAAAACAAAGGTCCCTTGTCGCGATTGATGGCAACACCAATGACCAGCTTGTCGACGAGCGCTGCAGCGCGGCGAATGATATCTACATGGCCAAGGGTAATCGGGTCAAATGTTCCCGGATACAAACCGACGCGCATGATTGTCTCCACTTTGAGGCATTATGCTGCGCACGCAAACACATGTGCGCACAGGGTTCAAGAGCAGGATTTCAGTGACCCATGATCATGCCGGCAAGCGCGTCTTTTTCCATCGCGACCTCGGCCAACTGCGCTTTGACGGCATCGCCCAATGTCACGATGCCAACCAGCTTGCCTTCTTCCACGACGGGCATATGGCGAAAACGTCCCTCGGTCATCTGAGCAAGAATGTCCTGCACGTTCGAATCGCTGGTGCAAGTCACCAGTTCCGATGTCATATACGTGCTCACCGTCTGGTTCAGGCAGCCACTGCCGCTTTTGGCCAGCTCTCGCACGATGTCCCGCTCGGAGAGGATGCCCGCAGGTGTTTCTCCGTCATCGGATACAACCACGGTCCCGATGCGCTTTTCCGACAAAATCTTTGCTGCGTCAGCAACAGAGGCTGAGGGTTTGACTGTGACCACACCGGAACCCGATTTGGAGTTCAAAATTGCCCGAACTAGCATGCCGCTGGACCTCCGCAATAATCTTTCATATTCCAAAGCGTTGCCGCAATAAGTGACGGTGTCAAGTCGCCGCTTCCAAGGTGGCCACTTCGTCGCGGAGGCTCGCAACCAGCAGCTCTGCAAATCGGTTCATGCGCTCGCTGCGTTGGTCCGATTGATGACGTACAAGATAGAAACTTCTCGTCAGTTCAAATTCATCTGGCAGAACCTTACGCAATGGTCGATGCGACGGCATGGCAAAGGTGTGCGCGATGCCAAAGCCACCAAGTTGAACCACCATCTTGAGTTGGACGGAAACCGAGTTTGACGCCAGATGGACACGTTCCACGCCCAACTCGTTCAAGTAATCCAGTTCGGCGTCAAAGATCATGTCCGGAATATAGCCGACAAACCGCCGCCCCTTGAGATCCTCCAGCGTTTCAATCGGCGGTTCGGCGGCCAACAAACGCCGCGACGCAACCAAGTTCAATTTGTAGTCCGTGATCTTTTGAACCAGCAAGCGCCCCGCTGATGGCGGGCTGACGGTGATGGCCATGTCCGCCTCGCGCCGCGACAGGTTCACCACGCGAGGCAGCGAAACGATCTGGATATCCAGATCCGGATTTTGTTCCGAGATTTTTGCGCAGACATGCGGCAGCAGGTAATTGGCGCATCCGTCCGGCGCGCCAATACGGATCTGTCCCTCCAGCGTGTCCTTTGGCCCCGCGAGGGCTTCGGCGGCGGCGCGCATGGCTTCTTCTGCCTGCTCGCCATGGGACAGCAGACGCTCGCCCGCAGTCGTCAGCGAATATCCTTGCGGGGACTTCAAGAACAACGGCGCATCAAATGAGGTTTCCAGCCGCGCAATGCGCCGCCCCACTGTTGCGGGATCCAGCTTCAAAATGCGTCCTGCCCCTGACAAGCTTTCTTCTCTCGCCACTGCGAGAAAGATCTTCATATCATCCCAATGTGGTTCCATTCTGCCCCTCTTGCGGTTTTGCAAAACCTTTTTGAAATCTTGCCCCTGTTCGATTGAAATTTGCAAGCCTATCCTGTGCGCAAATTTCCCGGAGGAGACATCCAATGCAGGAACTGACGCATTACATCAACGGCGAACACGTCAAAGGCACCTCGGGTCGCTTTGCGGACGTGTACAACCCGGCAACCGGCGAAGTGCAGGCAAAATGCCCGCTGGCCAGCACCGCCGAGATGGAAAAGGCAGTTGAAATCGCCGCCGCTGCACAGCCCGCTTGGGCCGCAACCAATCCGCAGCGCCGTGCGCGTGTCATGATGAAATTCGTGGCCCTGCTGAACCGCGACATGGACAAGCTGGCCGAAGCATTGTCGCGCGAGCACGGCAAGACCCTGCCCGATGCTGCCGGTGATGTGCAGCGCGGTTTGGAAGTTGTCGAATACTGCATCGGCGCGCCCCAGATGCTGAAGGGTGAGTTCACCGACAGCGCCGGCCCCGGCATCGACATGTATTCCATGCGCCAGGCCCTGGGTGTCACCGCAGGCATCACGCCGTTCAACTTCCCCGCCATGATCCCGATGTGGATGTTTGCCCCGGCCATCGCTTGTGGCAACGCCTTCATCCTGAAGCCGTCCGAGCGTGACCCCTCGGTGCCGCTGATGCTGGCCGAGTTGATGGAAGAAGCCGGCCTGCCCAAGGGTATCTTGCAGGTCGTCAACGGCGACAAGGAAGCCGTGGACGCGATCCTCTACAACGACACCATCCAGTCGGTTGGCTTTGTGGGCTCGACCCCGATCGCCGAATACATCTATGGCACCGGCTGTTCGCAGGGCAAGCGCGTGCAGTGCTTTGGCGGCGCCAAGAACCACATGATCATCATGCCCGACGCGGACATGGATCAGGCCGCCGACGCTCTGGTGGGTGCCGGTTACGGCGCGGCGGGCGAACGCTGCATGGCGATCTCGGTCGCGGTTCCGGTGGGTGAAGAGACCGCCGACCGCCTGATCGAAAAGCTGGTCCCGCGTGTCGAGGCCCTGAAAGTCGGCCCCTATACCGCTGGCAACGACGTGGATTATGGCCCCGTCGTCACCGGTGCGGCCAAGCAGAACATCCTGAACCTGGTGCAGTCGGGCATCGATCAGGGTGCCAAGCTGGTGGTCGATGGCCGTGATTTCAGCCTGCAAGGCTATGAAGAAGGTTTCTTTGTCGGCGCGCACCTGTTCGACAACGTGACAAAGGACATGGACATCTACAAGAAAGAGATCTTTGGCCCGGTCCTGTCCACCGTTCGTGCGCAAACCTATGAAGAGGCCATCGGCCTGGCCATGGACCACGAATACGGCAACGGCACCGCGATCTTCACCCGCGACGGTGACACAGCGCGTGACTTTGCCAACCGCATCAACATCGGCATGGTCGGCGTGAACGTTCCGATCCCGGTTCCGCTCGCCTATCACACCTTCGGTGGCTGGAAGAAATCGGCATTCGGCGACCTGAACCAGCACGGCCCCGACGCGTTCAAGTTCTACACCCGCACCAAGACGATCACCGCACGCTGGCCGTCGGGCATCAAAGAAGGCGGCGAGTTCTCGATCCCCGTCATGGAATAATCAGACCTGATCTGATCCAGAACGCCCCGACCAATCGGTCGGGGCGTTTTTCGTTCACGTTACTGGGCCGATGCTCATGGCATTGCGCAGGATGGTCGCTGCCGGCCGATAGAAATGTCGATCCGTCCAATAGCCGTTGTGCGAAGCGGGGTTCCAGAACTCCAAGGCACCGCCGCTGTCGATCCAGCGGTCATCCAAATGCCCCGACGATGCCAGGGCCTGATACTCTGGCGAGGTTCCTGCCAGCGGCATGCCAAGCGCGTCGTCCTTGTCGTTCATGTTCACCCACCAGGGGTGCAAACGCTTAGACTGCGGAATCTTGGTGCCGGGATATTTGATCGGGTGAATGTCCTCGGGCTTGTAGGCAAAAGAAAACACCGGGATGTTGCAGCCAAAGGTCACGAAACCCGCCACTGTCTTGAGCTGTTGAAAGTCCGACCCTGCTGCCACCTCGGGGTCGCCTTTCATCATGTCGTAGATATAGTTCGACATGATGTGCCCCCCCAGCGAATGCGCAAAGATCACCAGCGGTGTGTTTCCATCCGTGATCTCTTCGAGCCGCGCGATGGTCTGATGCACCCGCGCATGGATGCGGTGATAGATCTGATCACGCGCGTCGCCCTTGTTGCGCCGATACGACGCCGCATCGGCCAGGTTGTGCATCACGAACCGTCTTGTTTTCATCCAGCGCGCACCCTTTGCGGCCAGGTTGTCCTTGATGAAATCCTCTTGCCGGGATTGCAGGATGTCTGCCCAGAAAATCTCGCGCCAGCCGACACGTTGAAAGAACTGGTTGCCCATGTGCTCTTTCAAACGCTTGTAGAGACCGGCCGAAAAACTGATCTCGTCGACACCTTGGGTTTTCTTCCCCTGGCTGCCCATTCCATGAATCACCGCAACTGCAATTTTGTTTGATGCCATAATCAACTCCCTGAAAATGCCATCAGTGTAGCACATCCGACGCCAATGAGCATCGGCGCTTTTCTGCCACGCGCGTCCCTAGCCGTTTCAACCCGCGAAAATGTGAAGCCTGCCCCTATGGAAATAAGGGGCCATCGACCCTAATTTACCCGAAACTCAAGGTATTCGAGGTCTCAATGTCCGGCAGCAAAATCACCCGCCGTAGCGCCCTGCTGGGCGTCGCCGCCACCCTGTCCACGCCCGCGCTGTTGCGTGCACAAGATGCATTTCCGCAAAATGAACCGCCGATCGAGACACAGATCCCGGTGCGCCGCAACATCTCATCCTTTGCGCAGCAACGGTGGGAGGATCATTTCGAAAAGCTGGGGGTCGGCTGTCTGTTGGCGGACATCACCAGCCGCGCGGTGCACTATTGGGGCGAGGATGGAACCTATCGTCTGTATCCTTCGTCTGTCCCGATGTCCGAGGAGCTGACCAAACGCGGCTATACCGAGGTGGTGCGCAAGCGCGAGAACCCCAGCTGGACGCCAACCGCATCCATGCGCGAACGCGATCCTTCCTTGCCGGTACGGATCGAGGGCGGCGAGCAGGGCAACCCCCTGGGTACGCGCGCGATGTATCTGACTTGGCCTGCTTATCTGGTGCATGGCACCCACGACACACGCAAGATTGGCCGTCAGAGTTCGTCCGGCTGTATTGGTCTTTATAATGAACACGTGGAAGAGCTTTATGCTCTAGTCAAGATCGGCACCCAGGTCCGTTTGACGTAAGACGATTAGTCCAGCGCAAACGTCAAACCATACGTCAGCGTGGCATCCACCGAGCTGCCACCTGACGGGATCGCCTGGACAAACACGTTGCGATACCGAGCTTGCAGGCCTGCAATTGGCACCACATCACCGATGGAATAGGTGAACTGATCGCCCTCTCCGGGATAGGTCGCGAGCGCTGCGAACAAGTCCAGCCCCCAATGCTGATTGCGCACCAAGGGAAACGCCGTCGTCGCCACGACCGATGCATCGCCATAACTGTTGCGAAAGACGCCAAAGCCGACATCCAGACGGTTCTGCCAAAGTATCTCTTTCCAGGTCAGGATGATGCCGGGATTGAACTCTTCAAAATTGCGGGTTGCGCCGACGTGATGCGACCCCAGCAGGATCGAGACCTGATCCGGGCCTGCGTCCGCTGCTGTTGCGCCACCCGCCAATAGGGTCACGGCCAGAATGGCCTGTTTCACTTGCATAGCTCGACTGCCTCTATCTGTGCCCGGTCTTGTGCCGGGCTGAACGTGCTTAATCCCATGTTAACCATGGAATTCGACCAGACTATGGCAAAGCTCGCACTTTATGTCTTGCGGATCCAGAAACTCTGCGCGCGTCCACCGGCCAGAAACGGCAAGGCCTGCACGGCGTCCGGGCGATCCTGCTGCAGGTAATAGCCCGGCCACAGCAACTGATAGCCACTGGTCTGGATCAGCGTATGCAGAACGTACTGTTCCGCCCAAGACGGGCAATCATAAAAGAACCGCTTGGGGTATTCGTAGGGCAAGAACACATCATGCACATGGATCACCACACCCGGGGCAAGCCGAGGGATGATCCGACAGAACAGATGCGCCACATCGTTGCTCATGCGCACCTGATGGCTGCTGTCGATGAACAGGATGTCCCCCGGCCCCAGCGTGTCAAAAAGCGCCGGATCCACCTCTTCCAGTCGTTTCTGTTCAAAGGCATTGACCACATGGGCGATGTCCGCGCGCGGATAGGGATCGATCGCGGTGATCTTGGTGTCCAACCCACCATCGATGACCGCCTGCCGTGTGATCCGGGTCGAGTTGCCGCATCCGACCTCGATCACATGTTTCGGCTGATAGCGTCGCACCATCAGATACAGCGCCTCGGCGTCCGGCGTGTCATAATAGCCGTTGTTCGACGTGTAACCCGTCTTGTTCTGCTCGGGATCATGCAGCGCAGCGAGCGCGTCCTTATAGGTCTCGTATTCACGCACCAGGCCCGAGATATCGAACCCTTCCATACCCGGGCTCAGCGCATATGCCGGTTTTTCCAATCCGCCACGCCGTTCAAAAGCCACCAGACGCTCGGTCTCGGCGATCTCATCCGCGCGGTCGATCAGCTTGACGTCAAGAGGATCCAACAAGGTGTTGATCTTGGGGAATTTTCTTTTCTTCACGATCTGATCCCTTTTGGCATAGGCTGCCCCGTGCTTACCGTGCTTTTGCGCCCTGTCCAACCCCGACAAAACAGAACCCGCCGCGGTGTTCCGAAGCGGGTTTCGTTGTCATCGTATTGCGTTGATCATTCCGAGGTTTCGACAACCATCAATTCGCGCTCTGATGCATCACGCGCATGGCTCAGCGCCACTTGGTACTCGGGTGAGTTGTAGCAATCGACAGCCGCATCAACGCTGGGAAAGCGCGCCACAACATTGCGGGGGCGCTCCTTGCCTTCGAGCTGCACAAACCGGCCACCGCGCGCAATGAAACTGCCGCCGTGTTTGGCGATGGCGGGCCCCGCCAGTTCTGCATATTTGCCATAGGCTTCGGCGTCGGTGACGGTCACATGTGCGATCCAAAGTGCGGGCATGGGTGTTCTCCTCAGTGTGCTTTCCGGCAGCTTACGTCATCTGCCGGAAAGACCAACCCATTTTTGACCAGTTGGTCAAGCTTGCAGAACAGCCTCGGCCGCCTTGATCGCCGCATCGGCGTTCGACGCATCCTTACCGCCGCCCTGGGCCATATCGGGGCGGCCACCGCCGCCCTTGCCGCCCAGCTCAACCACGGCCGCCTTGACCAGATCCACCGCCGACACCGTATCGGTCAGATCCTTGGTCACGCCAGCTGCCACAGCCGCTTTGCCACCTGCATCCGCAATCAGCAGAACCGCGCCTGATCCCAGACGTTCCTTGTGCTCGTCGATCAGCGCGGGCAGGTCTTTGCCCGACACACCGCTCAAGGATTGGGCCAGGAATTTGACGCCGTTCACATCCCGCGCCTCGGCACCGCCGCCCTGCCCTGCACCACCGGCCATGGCCAGTTCGCGACGCAGGTTGGCAACCTCGTTCTGCAGCGCCTTGCGCTCATCCATCAGAGCTTTGACACGATCTGCGGCTTCAGCCGATTGCGCCTTCAGCATACCGCTGATTTCGCCCATCCGGGACGCTTCGGCCGACAAGTGCTCAAACGCGGCCGCGCCGGTCAACGCCTCGATACGGCGCACACCAGCCGACGACGCACTGTCGCCCAACAAAACAAAGGTGCCGATATCGCCGGTCTGCTTGACGTGCGTACCCCCACACAGCTCGATCGAATACGTGCTGCCGTCTTGCCCCTTACCAGTCTCGGCCTGGCCCATGGACACAACGCGCACCTCATCCCCGTATTTCTCACCAAACAAAGCCTGCGCACCGATGGCACGGGCATCATCCGGCGTCATGATCCGGGTTTCCACGGTCGAGTTCTGACGGATGAACCGGTTCACATCGGCCGCAACCTTGCCCAGTTCCTCTTCGTTCAGCGCCTTGCCGTGGCTGAAATCAAATCGCAGACGATCAGCAGCATTCAACGAGCCGCGCTGCGCCACATGATCCCCCAGGTGCTCGCGCAGGGCTTCGTGCAGCAAGTGCGTGGCCGAGTGGTTGGCGCGAATGGCCGACCGGCGGACATGATCCACCTCCAACTCGACCGGATCCCCTTTGGAGATCGCGCCGCGTTCAACAGTCACCTTGTGGGCATAGATCTTGCCATCGGCAAACTTCTTGGTGTCCTCGACCAGCGCAACTTCGTCCCGGTTTTCCAAACGGCGAATTACTCCGCTGTCGCCCACCTGACCACCGGCTTCGCCATAAAACGGCGTCTGGTTCACGATAACCCAGCCCGTGCCACCTTCGGCAATTTTGTCGGTCAATGCACCGTCGGCGACCAGGGCCGTTACCTGACCTTCGGCCTTTTCGGTGTCATAGCCCAGGAAATCAGTCGCGTCGCTGGCATCGAGCACATCGAACCAAACCGCATTGTCCGCAGCTTCACCCGAGCCCGTCCAGGCAGCACGCGCCTTGGCTTTCTGCTCGGCCATGGCGGCATCAAACCCGTCAGTGTCCACCGTACGTCCAACCTCGCGCAGCGCATCCTGCGTCAGGTCCAGCGGGAAACCATACGTGTCGTACAGTTTGAACGCAGCCTGCCCCGACAGCGGCGCGCCCTCGTCCAGCCCGTCCAGTTCGGTGTCAAGCAAGCTCAGGCCGCGGTCCAACATCTTTTTGAACCGGGTTTCTTCCTGCTGCAAAGTCTCCTCGATCAGCGCCTGCGCCTGACCCAGCTCAGGATAGGCCGCGCCCATCTGCTGCACCAGCGCCGGAACAAGGCGATGCATGACCGGGTCTTTGGCGCCCAACAGATGCGCATGACGCATGGCGCGGCGCATGATCCGCCGCAGCACATACCCGCGCCCGTCGCTTGCAGGCATCACACCGTCGGCAATCAGGAACGAGGTCGAGCGCAGGTGATCCGCAATCACCCGGTGATGCACATTCTGATCGCCATAGGGATCGACGTTGGTGACATCGGCACTAGCCTCGATCAGCGCTTTGAACAGGTCCGTGTCATAGTTGTCATGGCTGCCCTGCAGCAGAGCACCGATACGCTCCAACCCCATACCTGTGTCGATCGACTGCATGTCGAGCGGCACCATAGAGCCATCTTCGAACTGCTCGTTCTGCATGAAAACGATGTTCCAGATCTCGATGAACCGGTCGCCGTCTTCTTCGGGAGAGCCCGGAGGGCCACCCCAGATGTGGTCGCCGTGGTCATAAAAAATCTCGGTGCAGGGACCACAAGGACCGGTCGGCCCCATCTGCCAAAAATTGTCGGACGTATCGATGCGGATGATCCGATCCTCGGGCACGCCAACCTTCTTCCAGATCTCAAACGCCTCATCATCGGTATGATAGACCGTGGTCAGAAGGCGCGACTTGTCGATCTCGAAGTCTTTGGTGATCAGTTCCCAGGCAAACGGGATCGCCTCATGCTTGAAATAGTCCCCGAACGAGAAGTTGCCGAGCATCTCGAAAAACGTGTGATGACGCGCCGTATAGCCCACGTTGTCGAGGTCATTGTGCTTACCGCCTGCCCGTACGCATTTCTGCGACGTGGTTGCGCGCTTGTAATCGCGGGTTTCCAGACCGGTGAACAGGTTCTTGAACTGCACCATCCCTGAGTTTGCGAACATCAGCGTCGGATCGTTGCGCGGCACAAGCGGGCTCGAGGCGACAACCTCGTGTCCTTGCTTGGCGAAGTAGTTCAAAAAGGTCGAGCGGATATCATTCAGCGTGGCCATCAGGTTCTCTCGGCGGCGGGGAAAGTGTTTCCGTGCAGGTGTATCGCCACGGTTTCCGACTGTCCACAGGCTGCAATGCCGCAAACGACACAAGGCGGCCCCAAGGCCGCCTTGTTCAGCAAATTCTCAACTCTTCATCGTTGCCCCGGGGACACGTTGCTATCCCCAAAGCTGTTGCTCAGGCTTCCAGAATATCGTCATCCGCCGCTTCACCCGGCGGCATGTCGAAATCCAGCCCATGTGCAGCGCGGATCTTGTCTTCGATCTCAAACGCAACCCGGCTGTTGTCGCGCAGGAATTGCTTGGCGTTTTCACGACCCTGTCCGATGCGCTCGTCGCCATAGCTGAACCATGACCCAGACTTGGCAACCACACCTGCCTTGACGCCCAGGTCCAGCAGCTCACCCATCTTCGAGATACCTTCGCCGTACATGATGTCGAATTCCACCTGCTTGAACGGTGGGGCCACCTTGTTCTTGACAACTTTCACGCGGGTTGCGTTGCCGACAACCTCGTCGCGGTCCTTGATCTGGCCGATGCGGCGGATGTCCAGGCGCACCGAGCTGTAGAACTTCAACGCGTTGCCACCTGTGGTGGTCTCGGGCGAACCGAACATGACACCGATCTTCATCCGGATCTGGTTGATGAAAATCACCATGCAGTTCGAACGGCTGATCGAACCGGTCAGCTTGCGCATCGCCTGGCTCATCAAGCGGGCCTGAACACCAACGTTGCTGTCGCCCATGTCGCCTTCCAGTTCCGACTTTGGCGTCAGTGCAGCCACCGAGTCGACAATGACCATGTTCACCGCCCCGGATCGCACCAACGTGTCGGTGATCTCCAGCGCTTGTTCGCCGGTGTCGGGCTGCGAGATCAAAAGCTCATCCAAGTCAACGCCCAGCTTGCGCGCATATTGCGGGTCCAGCGCATGCTCTGCGTCGACAAACGCACAAACACCGCCGCGCTTCTGCTGTTCGGCCACGCAATGCAGCGTCAGGGTTGTCTTGCCCGAGCTCTCAGGTCCATAGATCTCGACAATCCGCCCCATCGGCAGGCCACCGATCCCCAGAGCGATATCCAACCCCAGTGAACCGGTCGAGCTGGCTTCGATCTCTTGGATGGCATTGCCATCGCCCAGCTTCATGATCGACCCCTTGCCGAACTGCCGCTCGATCTGGGCCAGGGCGCTGTCCAGCGCCTTTTGCTTGTCCGCGTTCTGCTTGCTGCTCATTGTTAGAAGATCCGCCATTGTCTCGTTCGCCTTCCTTATTGTCATAGCCTGCCGCAGGCGGCAATCACTGCTTTGTTCTCCTCTTGTTCCTTATGAGATCAAAAGAGGAACATTTCAATTAAAATCTTACCTGTCCTACCTTTTCCGAATTGTATTAACAGTAGGTTTACGGCATTTTCTGACGGGAGTTACGATGAGAGGTGTCCAGCAAATGCTTGTTTTCTACAAAGAAAGACTGGCTTTCCTTGCCGTTCCAAAAACCGGAACGACCGCCTATCAGTCCGCGCTCAGGACACGCGCCGACATCGTGATTGCGAATCCCCCCGAACTGAAACATGCACCGGTCTATCGCTATAATCGGTTCTTTCGCCCGATGTTCGACCGGGTTTGCGGCGTCGAGATGGAAACCCTGGCCGTGATCCGCCACCCGCTCAGTTGGCTGGGCAGCTGGTATCGCTACCGACGTCGCGATGGCATGGAAGGGCACAGGAACTCGACCCACGATGTCAGTTTCGACACATTTGTGGATGCGTACCTCAGAGGGGATCGCCCAAGTTACGCCAATGTTGGGAGCCAGCTCAAGTTTCTGGAAACACGTCCAAACGGGACGGGAATCACTTATTTGTACAAGTATGAAAACCAACCTGGTCTCAACGCCTTTCTCGAAGAGCGTTTGAAGGTTCAGTTGAACCTGTCTCGAGAAAACACCTCTCCCGAGATGGAGCTTTCCCTGTCCCAAGGCACCCGGAACAAATTGGAGCGCAAGTTGCAGCAAGAGTTTGAACTGCACGCAAGTGCATTGTGATTTAGACACTCAGTGAAGTTGCTGGTGCACCGTTTCGGTCAGTTGGTTCAACGAAAACGGCTTGGGCAGGAAGACCGAGTTGGGAATATCCGGGTCACATTCCCCGAACGCGCCCTCGGCGTAGCCTGACACAAACACCACGCGAACCTGCGGTCGTTCTTTCAAGGCCTCGCGCACCCAAGTTGGCCCATCCAAACCAGGCATGACCACGTCTGTCACAAAGACATCCACCGACAGGTCCGGATCTTTGAGTGTTTTCAGGGCATCTTCAGCGGATTCGGCCTCGAGCACCGTATATCCCCTCAACCTCAGCGCGCGTGAAGCAAAGGCGCGCACCGGGGCTTCGTCTTCGACCAACAAAACAACCCCTTCTCCATGTCGAGCGACCGGGCTTTTGTGCTCTTCTCTCGGTTGGGTTTCGATGCGTTCGGATTGGTCATGAACCGGGAAATAGATGATGAACTCGGTTCCCTGCCCTTCGACGCTGTCGACAAAGATGTACCCGCCCGTCTGTTTGATGATCCCATAGGCAGTTGAAAGACCCAGGCCCGTTCCCTCGCCCGTGCGCTTGGTGGTGTAAAACGGTTCGAACACCTTTTGAATCTTGTCCGGCGCAATGCCGATACCTTCGTCGCGGACTTTGACGGTCACGTATTCGCCTGACGGCAAAGTGGCTCTGTCCCGTTCCAGCGCGTTGTCCAGGTGGACAACTTCTGTTTCAATCCGGATTTCGCCACCTTGCGGCATCGCATCGCGGGCGTTGACAACCAAGTTCATGAGCACCTGTTCAAGCTGGCGTTTGTCGGCTCTGACCGGTTTCAAGACCGGATCATGGCTAAGTGTAAGCGTGACTTTTTCACCCACGAGCCGGTTCAACAGGTGGGTCAGATCGGACAGCGTATCCCGGAAATCCAGAGTTTCCGGGCGCAATGTCTGTTTTCGTGAAAACGCCAGGAGTTGCCCAACCAACGCGGCCGCGCGATTGGCGTTCTGGTTGATCTGAACCAGATCGCCATAGTCTTGATCGCCCTGATCATGGCGCAACAACAACAGATCGCAATGCCCTGAAATTGCAGTTAAAAGATTATTGAAATCATGCGCGACACCGCCAGCGAGCTGGCCAATGGCTTGCATCTTCTGGCTTTGAACAAACTGGGCTTCCAGCGTTTTGAGCTCTGTTGCGTCGTTCAAAACGGCGATCAGCCCGGTGTTCCCATTCTCGGATGTCCGGCTGAGCGTCACTTGAACATAGACCTCTTTGTCCTTTCGCGACAATCTCAGGAATTCCGATTTTTGCACGGCCACACCTTCGGCAACATCGCGCAGCCAATCCTCGATCGGCCGCCCCAGACCTTGCATGAACTCACTGATATGAGTTCCGCTTGCCACCGCATTCCCCAACAGTTCTGAAGCCAGGCGGTTGGCTTCCCTTACCTCTCCGTGCGCCGCGATTTTCAACATCGGCACCGGCAGGGTATTGAACCCTTCTTCTCGATCAGGCTGATCCAAGGCGTTGACCGGCATCAGATACAACTCGCGCCGGACCGGGGACGCGCCATGTTCCCCCACTACGACCGACACAACGCCCTTTGATGTGGTGATATTTTGGACCTGACCGGATTCGACCGGCGTCGAGACAAACAGACGATCCAGGGATTTGACCCGCTCGCCCACCAGTTTTCGGGCAGCCTCGTTCATGAACAAAACGGCACCTGATCGCCCGATGGTGAGCATTGGAACATGGCAGGTGTCACCGCCGCGGCCCCAGCCGGATCGATCCGAGACCTCCTCAACCCGCCACAAAAGGCCACCATCCGCCAAAGAATGCACCCTCAACCGAATGTGTCCCCGCCGGGTCACGATATCTTCGGCCGCATTTCCGTCGATGCGCGCGCGCGACTGCAGCCGGAACAGAACGGCGGACGGGTTGGCAAAGATCGAGCGCAGCGTGGCTGCAAGCGTGTCCGCTTGGTCGTCAGAGAACCGCACGCAAGCGGCGGAATTTCGGGTCAGGATCAAACCCTCGTCGTCGGTCACGAAACTCGGGCTTGCATCCTTTTCAATGAACCCCGCCAACATTTCTCGTGCCATTGAATGCGCAGCCGAAACCCGATGCCCCCAGACCCCCAACACAACAGCGACGACGGTCATGCTGCCTGCGGCGGCAATCAGAACCCGGTCTACCAAATCAGCGAACGGCCCCCAAACTCCGGTCACAGCCAGCACCAAAGCCAACAACATGACGGCAAAGATGCGCGCACCACTTGGGCTCCGCTCCGGAAGGTCGGGGGTGATCGAGGCGCTGAAAGCGGACAAGACGCGACTCCATTCGAGTTTCTTTGACAGTATTTCGCGCCACAAGGGTTAAGCCCTGCTTAACGAAATGAAACTCTACCCTGAGTTGTCCATCAAGTCAAAGCACCCGCGAAAGCAGTGCGACAAAGAACCCATCAGCACCGTCCAGAACGGTCCATGCCTGGCTGGACTTCAATGCCCACCCTGAATTCCCATCTAAAAACGCGTCAACGCGACCGGAGTTTTCGACGTTCAACGACGAACATGTCGCATAGGCAAAGGCGCCGTCCGCGACAGCGAACTGACTGGCTGTCTCGATGACGTGCAGCTGGGTTTCCAACAGATCCTCTAATCTCGCTGGCGTAAGCTGCCACTTTCCTGCCGGAGCGCGCCGCCATGATCCACTGCCCGAGCATGGTGCATCCGCAAGGACCAAGTCGAATTTCCCGGCGTTGCCAAGTTCACTCGGTGTCAACACAGTAACCTTGGCCTTTGCCCGAGACGCGCGTTCGGGCAAATCCCGCATCCTTTGCGGCGCGATATCATGCGCAAAGACGTCAACGCCAGCATGCGCGGCCAAGGCCAGGGCCTTTCCCCCGCCGCCCGCACAATAGTCGAGCACGCGCATGCCCGGTTCCAGCGGCAGAGATTCGACGACGGCCTGGCTGGCCGCGTCCTGCAACTCGATCAAACCCGATTTATATGCATCGCTTTGGTGGACGCGACGTGCGCCTTCAATAACTTCAAGCGCAGTCGACGCCACAGGATGCGCAATGCAGTCAATGCCTTCTGCGGCCAGTTTTTCGATCGCTCCTTCGCGACTGGTTCGAGCAACATTGACCCTCAGGTGAACCGGAGCGCGCGTTTGCATGATTTCGGCCGCTTTGGCAGCCTTGTCTCCAAGGCTCGCACTGAACTCCGGCCACAACCAATTCGGAAGGTCTGCCGCTTCCGACCCTTCGATGGGCACCCGCCCCCCTGCTCGTTCTGCGTCTGTCAGCTCAACAGGTGCGTGAGGCGCCCCGTTGAACATCTCATCGGGGACTACACCGGTTCGACGGCACAATCCGATCATCAGGTGGCGGCCACTTTCGCCGCCCCCCAAGGCGGCCAGGGACCGGCGTTGGCGAATGACGTCGAAAACATGATCCCGGACGGCCGCCCGATCCTTGGAGCCGGCATAGCGGCTGCGCCGGGCCCACCCGGTCAAGGCCTTCTCGACGGGGGCCCCGGCGCCTATTTCATCCAGGATGGTGATCGCGGTTTGAACGCGCGCCGCCGGGGTCATGTCCGTTGCCTCACATGATGCGGTAGTTGGGGCTTTCACGGGTGATCTGAACATCGTGCACGTGGCTTTCTTTCAGACCCGCACCGGTGATTTTGACAAAGTTGCAGTTGCGCCGCATCTCATCGACCGTTGCGCAGCCCGTATACCCCATGGCCGCGCGCAGACCGCCCACCAACTGGTGGATCACAGCACTTGCCGGGCCTTTGTAAGGCACTTGTCCCTCGATGCCTTCAGGCACCAGTTTGTCGCTGGCCGCATCCTTCTGGAAATAACGATCCGCCGAGCCGCGCGCCATCGCACCCAGCGAGCCCATGCCGCGATAGGATTTGAACGACCGGCCCTGATAAAGAATCACTTCGCCCGGGCTTTCATCGGTGCCTGCGATCATCGACCCGACCATGGCACAAGACGCACCGGCAGCGATGGCTTTGGCGAAATCGCCTGAGAACTTGATGCCACCATCCGCAATCACGGGAACCTCGCCAGCCGCAGCCGCGCAATCCATAATCGCGGTCAACTGGGGCACGCCCACGCCGGCAACCATGCGCGTGGTACAGATCGAGCCCGGCCCGATGCCCACCTTGATCGCATCGGCTCCGGCGTCGATCAGCGCCCTTGTCGCCTCACCAGTTGCAACGTTGCCCGCGATGATCTGAACTTCGTTCGACAGCGCCTTGGCGCGTTTCACCGCATCGATGACACCGGCCGAGTGGCCATGCGCCGTGTCCACGACAATGATGTCGACGCCTGCGTCCACCAGCATCTCGCTGCGGGCAAAACCGCTGTCCCCGACCGAGCTGGCCGCAGCGACACGCAACCGGCCCAACTGGTCCTTGCACGCCGTGGGGTTCAGCACCGCTTGTTCGGTGTCCTTGAGCGTCAACAAGCCTGTCAACTTGCCGTCCGCATCCGTCACCAGCAGTTTTTCGATCCGGCGGGCCTGCATCAACGACTTGGCCTCGTCCCGGTCCGCAGGTTCGCGCAGGATCGCCAGGTTCTCGGACGTCATCACCGCCTTGATCGGTGTATCGTCGGATGTGGCAAAGCGCATGTCGCGGTTGGTCACGATGCCGACCACGCGGCCTGCTTCGTCCACAACGGGGAAACCGGTGAAGTTATACCGCTGAACCAGCGCCTTGGCGTCGGCAACCGTCTGCTCTGCACGCAGGGTAACTGGGTTGTATACGATACCGGATTCGAAACGTTTCACCCGGCGCACTTCGCGCGCCTGGTTGTCTGCGTCCAGGTTCTTGTGGATCACGCCAATGCCACCCGCCTGGGCCATGGCGATGGCCATCCGCCCTTCGGTCACGGTGTCCATGGCCGAGCTGAGCAGCGGGATGTTCATAGAGATGGACCGCGTTACACGCGTGGTCGTATCCGCCGTTGCAGGCAGGACCGACGATGCCGCCGGCTCCAGTAGAACATCATCAAAGGTGAGCGCCTCACGAATCTGCATTTGTCGTCCCCATGCATAACCCCGTTTGACGGTGACCCTATGACATGGATCGAAACCGGTGGAAAGGTCTGGGGACAAGTAATTTGACGCGAGGATACGCCGAGCGCGGGAATGCCCGTTATTCGGGCTACCTACAGTCCGGCCAACAGCGGCACATCAGGCCGGACCTGAGGTCGAACTGTCAGCCAATGCACCTCGGTCCGCGGGTTGGCTATGGCGAACATGTCGACACGTTTGTCGAACCAATTCACCACAATCTCGCGTTCTCCTTCAAAGACCACAACGCAATAGGCGCCTGAGGTCACATCACAACTGTCACGCTCGAGCACGCTCACGATGAACTGGTCCGAGATATTGCGCTGTATCTGTATCATTGCAGTGCGCCCCTTGCTGGTCACAACCAGACCGCCAACAAAAATTGCAATCGCAACGCCGATCAGACCAAACCCGGAAAACCGCGCAAAGGGATTTGCGACCTTCAAACTGGGACCAAAGGCCACAAATACCTGCCGCCCAACCAGCCCCAAAACCGCGATCATCAGGATAATCGTGAATTTTCCGGACAGGCCACTGCGCGCCTCGGAAACCCCGGCCACTGCTCCGGATACGTCGAAGCCAAAGTCCATAACACATACCTCACTGGTCAAATCTGCTGCAAATTCATTCTGACGCCACTTGGCGTCTTGATTCTGTCGGGATTGGGGCGTCCGTTGCGCAATTTGCCGAAAGAATTCAGGCCAACCGCTCAAAAGGTTAACGATGCCGCACTCAGGCCGCGGGAGCCCGAGTTTTGGGTGCGCTCCTCACTCAGCGCGACGCAAAAACCGCATTTCAGGTGCAAGATTTTTTACAAAATGACGCCCGCTGACCGAAATATGCCGCCGGACACCTTTCCCTTTGTCGCCAACATCATATTCTCCGCGTCAAACGCGGAACCAGAAGGCACCTGAATGAGCACCGATCCTCTTGTCGTTTTCACCCCATCCGGCAAACGTGGCCACTTTCCGGTTGGCACTCCGATTCTGACGGCAGCACGCCAATTGGGCGTCGACCTTGATTCTGTCTGCGGCGGGCGCGGGATCTGTTCGAAATGCCAGATCACCCCGTCTTATGGCGAATTTCCTAAACACGGCGTGACCGTGAAAGAGGACGCGCTTTCGGAATGGAACAAGGTCGAGCAACGCTATGACGACAAGCGCGGGCTGACGCCGGGTCGCCGTTTGGGCTGTCAGGCCACTGTGCAGGGCGACATCGTGATCGACGTGCCCCCCGAAAGCCAGGTGCACCGCCAAGTGGTTCGCAAACGGGCCGAGGCGCGCGACATCACCCTGAACCCCACCGTGCGCCTGTGCTATGTCGAGGTGCAGGAGCCAGACATGCACGACCCGTCAGGAGATCTGGAGCGTTTGCGCGATGCGCTGCGCGATCAGTGGCAGGTCGAAGGCTTCGAGATCGCTCTGCCGATCATTTCCAAGATGCAGCCGGTGCTGCGCAAAGGTGGCTGGACCGTCACTTGCCTGCTGCACGAGGCACCCGGACGCCCCACCCGTCTGCTCGATCTCTATCCCGGGCTGCACGAGAACAGTATTTACGGATTGGCCGTCGACCTCGGCTCGACCACCATTGCCGCGCACCTTTGCGATCTGGCAACCGGCGAAGTCGTCGCGTCCTCTGGCCTGATGAACCCTCAGATTCGCTTTGGTGAGGATCTGATGAGCCGCGTGAGCTATGCCATGATGAATGCGGGCGGTGATCAGGAAATGACGCGCGCGGTGCGTGACGGCATGAACGAGCTGTTCCGCAACATCGTGGCCGATGCCCAGATCGAAGCGCATCAGGTCGTGGATGCGGTCTTCGTGTGCAACCCGGTCATGCACCACCTATTCCTTGGCATCGACCCTTTCGAATTGGGACAGGCGCCCTTTGCGCTCGCCACCGCCAACAGCATGAACTTGGCCGCATCCGAACTGGACCTCGACAGTATCCACCCTTCGGCACAGGTTTACCTGCTGCCCTGTATCGCGGGCCACGTGGGCGCGGATGCCGCCGCTGTGGCGCTGTCCGAGGCCCCCGACAAGTCCGAAAACCTGGTGCTGGTCGTGGATGTGGGGACCAACGCAGAAATCCTGCTGGGCAACACGGACAAGGTGCTGGCCTGTTCCTCGCCCACCGGGCCCGCGTTCGAAGGCGCCCAGATCAGCTCGGGTCAGCGCGCCGCACCCGGCGCCATCGAGCGCGTGCAGATCGATCCCGTCACCAAGGAGCCCAGGTTCCGTGTCATCGGATCCAATCTGTGGTCGGATGAGGACGGCTTTGCCGAGGCCATTGCCACCACCGGCATCACCGGCATCTGCGGCTCGGGCATCATCGAGATGGTCGCCGAAATGCGCATGGCAGGCATCGTTGACGGCCCTGGCCTGATCGGCAACCCCGAGCAGACCGGCACCGAACGCTGTTTCCTGGATGGGCGTACCTACTCCTACAAGGTCTGGGATGGCAGCGCCGAGGGCGGCCCGGTGATCACCGTCACCAACCGCGACATCCGCGAAATCCAGATGGCCAAGGCCGCGCTTTATTCCGGTGCGCGCCTGCTGATGGACAAATTCGGTGTCGACACCGTCGACCGCATCGTGCTGGCCGGCGCGTTCGGTGCCCATATCAGCCCGAAACACGCCATGGTTCTGGGCATGATCCCTGACTGCGAGCTGGACAAGGTCACATCGGCGGGCAACGCTGCCGGAACAGGCGCGCGTATCGCGCTGCTCAACAGCAAGGCCCGCACCGAGATCGAGGATACCGTTCGCGCGATCCACAAGATCGAGACGGCGATCGAACCGCGCTTCCAGGAGCATTTCGTGAACGCCTCGGCGATCCCGAACTCGGCCGAACCCTTCCCGATCCTGGCGACCGAAGTCACCCTGCCAGAGGTGAATTTCAACACCGGTGCCGAGGCTTCAGCGAGCTCGGGTGGCCGCCGCCGCCGTCGCCGCGGCTAAGGCCGATACAAACCGTCAAGCGGGGTCTTTCCCGCTTGACCTCTCTAGTCTCAGGACATAGTCACCTCGGCAGAGCGCGGGTATGGTGAAAAGGTATCACGCGAGCTTCCCAAGCTTAAGTTACGGGTTCGATTCCCGTTACCCGCTCCGATCCCTCTGAAAACTCTTGGCCCTATTCTCCGGCAATTTGTTGTCGACACGTGGCATTTTCTGGTCTGATTGCCGGGTTGAACGCAGGCGTGTGCGCTGTGGCGAAACGGGCCTTTCCGGGACACGCATTGCCTGAATCCCCCAAATGCAGCACAGTAAGGTACGGAGAAATAGACAATAAATTGTTCAGGGGAGAGAACATGAATTGCCTTACCCGACTGTTTTTGACGTTCAGAACTTTGTGTGTCGTGGCCATGGTGGTCGCGTTTGCCGGTCTCACACCGGCCGTTGCCCAAGACGAAACCCAAGAAGAAACCGAAAGCAGCGCCGCGCCAGAGGCGTCTGATCTGGTCACGCGCACGCTGACAACGGACATATCATCCAAAGATCTCGGCGTCCTTATTGTTCCACTTACCGTATCGGAAATGGCACAAGTGGTTGAAGGGTGGCAGGCGCATGTTCGAGCACAGCTGGAGCAGCTATCCTACCTGAATTTGGACTTGAACACCGCAACGGGAGCCAAAGCAGATGCGCTGCGGGCGGAGCTGGCGGATGTTCAGCAGACCGCCAAGGACTATCTGGCCAACTATCAGGTGACTGTTGTCGGGTGGCAGGAAAAAGGCGCCACCCCGGAAGAGCTCAAACCCTTTCAGGACTATGCCTATGCGGCGGCATCCGGCGCGCTGCGGACAACGGATCTGAGAACGCTGTTGAGTGCAGGCCTTAGTTGGCTGACCGACACCGATGGAGGCTTGGGCTTTCTGTTCAGTATCCTGATGATTCTGGTAGCCGTCTGGGTCCTGATGTTCATTGCCCGCCTCGCGCGCCGCATGACGGATCGGGGTCTGACACGGGTGCCGACGCTGTCGAAACTGCTCAAGTCCTTCATCTCGACCGCCGTGTTCTGGGCCGTGATGGTTTTGGGTGTTCTGGTGGTGCTGGGTCTGTTTGGGGTCAATGTCACACCGCTCTTTGCCGTCTTTGGCGGGTTGTCCTTTATCCTGGGCTTTGCGCTGCAAGAGACATTGGGCAACCTAGCAAGCGGGTTGATGATCATGGTGCTGAAACCCTTTGACACGGGCGATTATATCCAGATCGGCAGCTCATCCGGGTTTGTCGACGAAATGTCGGTCGTGTCCACCAAAATCAGAACCTTCGACAACCAGATCATTGTTGTACCCAACTCCAAGATCTGGGGCGATATCATCACCAATGTCAGCGCCTCCGAAACCCGGCGCGTCGATCTGGTGTTTGGCATCGGTTATTCTGACGACGCGGCATTGGCGATCGAGGTGCTCAGCAAACTGGTTGCGCAACACGATCTTTGCCTCAAGGATCCAGCACCCGAAATCTTTGTCGGCGAACTGGGGGAAAGCTCGGTCAACATCTTCTGCCGCCCCTGGGCCAAGAATGACGACTATTGGACGGTGTTCTGGGACCTGACTGGGCAAGCCAAGATCGAGTTTGACGCCGTCGGCATTTCGATCCCCTTCCCACAGCGCGACGTTCACCTAATCCCGGTCGAAGGAGCTGCACAATGAAGACGCTTGTTTACACACTGATCTTTCTGACCTTCGGTGCAGTTGAGGCGATGGCCCAAACAGACACGTCGCCGTCCGACGACACCCCGCGCGATGATCCATCCTTTCTGGCCCCCGTCATCGTTGACGGGGATGAGCTGTTCCTGGTTCGTGGCTCAAGCGCCCTGCCGGCCAAAGAACGCGCAGAACGCATTCAGGACCGCATCACCGAGGCCGCCGAGACCCTGACTTCGGACACCTTCGACATAACAATTCGCGGCGGTGAATTCGGTGAAGACATCCTAGTGAACGGCAAAATGGTCTCGGTCACCACGGTGGCGGACGCGGAATTCGAACAGATGGAGATTGACGTGCTCGCAGGGCTTCAGGCCCAGGCCATCGAAGCGGCCATACTGAAGTACCGCGAAAACCGCTCTCAATCAGCTCGAATTGACAGCGCCCTAAGCGCCGTGGCCTGGTCAGTCGGGTTCCTGATCGTGAGTTTTCTGTTCTTCACACGACGCAGGAAAGTCTCGAATTTTGTCGAAAAGCTGGCCCGGAAACGGACAGCCCAGGTCGAGGCAGCAACCAAGTCCATTCTACAACGCAAAGCCCTGACCAGCCTGATCAATTTCTTTGTCATGATCTTTCTGTGGGCCTGCTATCTGATCCTCTTCTACTACTATCTGAGTTTTGTTTTGCTGGCATTTGCCGAAACCAGGCCGGTGGCAGAACTTTTGCTGAAATACGTCAGTGAGCCGCTCCTTGGCGTGGTTCGGGCCATCATCGCTTATCTGCCGAACCTGATCATGCTGGGCATCATCGCCCTGATCGCGCGGTATCTGATCCAAGGCATCGGGATCTTTTTTGACAACCTGGAACAAGGTGTGTTCGAGATCGCCGATTTCGAAAAGCACTGGATCGGTCCCACGTTCTTTTTGACCAAGATCCTGATCATCGTGATCGCATTGGTCTTTGCGTATCCCTATATCCCCGGCTCGGATTCGCGGGCCTTTCAGGGGCTGACCATTCTGGCGGGTGTCATGGTCTCACTGGGCTCGAACACGGTCGTTTCCAACATGATGGCTGGCCTCTTTGTCATCTACCGGCGCAGCACCAACGTGGGCGATCGCATTCAGGTGGGTGACAAGATTGGGGATGTGGTTGAAATCAAACTGATGGAAACAGTCATCAAATCGATCAAGAACGAGATGATCAGCATTCCCAACGCGCAATTGCTGAACTCCGAGGTGGTCAATTTCTCGCGCAAGGTCGATGGTCGCGGCATTCTGGTTCATACCACCGTTGGCATCGGGTACGAGGAACCCCCGAAAAAGATCAAGGCCATGCTGATCGAGGCTGCGCACCGGACCCAGGGGCTCAAGAAGAACCCTGCCCCTTTTGTGCTTTGGACGCAGCTGGCGGACTATGCGATCAACTATGAGGTCAACGCCTTTACATCACGGGGCTCCAGCCTGCCAAAGATCCGCTCGGACCTGCATGAAAACATCGTGGATGTGTTCAATGAAAACGGGACCCAGATCATGACACCGTCATATATCTCGGATCCCGAAGTGCCCAAGATCCCCGAGGCGCCTTGGGATGGGAAGCTGGCGCATTCGTCGACAGATGACGCTTAAGGTTGGGGCCGGTCCCAGCGACCGGCCCTTCAACATCATTCGGATAGCAAGTCGCGGAACTGCTCTTTCAACTCGCGCTTCAGAACCTTGCCTGTTGCACCCAGGGGCAAAGCATCGACAAAGACAGCCCGATCCGGGATCTGCCATTTCGCCACCTTGTCATCGAACCAGCTTAGCACCTGTGCTTCGCTTACATCCTGATCCGGTGCCCGAACGGCCACGATGACTGGGCGTTCGTCCCATTTGGGATGAGGCAGGCCGATGGCGGCTGCACTGGCCAGCTGCGGATGCCCGACGGCAATGTTCTCGAGCTCCACCGAGCTGATCCATTCACCGCCCGATTTGATGATATCCTTGGACCGGTCACGGATTGTCATGTAACCGTCCGCATCCAACGTCGCCACATCGCCGGTCGCGAACCAGCCGTCCTGCAACAGCTCTTCGCCCTGTTTCAGGAAATAGCTGTCCAGCACCCAATGCCCGCGCACCATCAGATCGCCCTGGGTTTCCCCATCATGCGGCAGATCGTTGCCCTCATCGTCCACGATCTTGAGCTCAACCCCAAACGGCGGCCGCCCCTGGTTTTCACGCAGTTTGTGCTGATCTGCCTCTGGTAGGTCCAGATGCTTGGCCAGAAGGGTGTTGGTGGACCCCAGCGGGCTCATCTCGGACATGCCCCAGGCATGGATCGTCTCGACACCATAAACATCCCGGAATTCATCCATCATCGAGGGCGGACAGGCCGAGCCGCCGATCACCGTGCGGGTCAGACTTGCAAGTGAGGTGTCATTTTCACGCGCATAGGCCAGCAATCCCGCCCAGATCGTCGGCACGCCAAGGGCAAGCGTGACACCATAGCTGTCGATCAGCTCGACAAGCGCTTTACCTTGCAGATCTGCCCCAGGCAGCACCATCCGTGCGCCGGACATGGCACTGGCGTAGGGTGAACCCCAGGCGTTGACGTGGAACATGGGCACCACGGGCATCACAACGTCTCGAGCAGAATACCCAACACAGTCGAGCGTATTTGACGCAAAACTGTGCAGAACCGTCGACCGATGGGAATACAGAACACCCTTGGGGTTTCCGGTCGTTCCCGAGGTATAACAAAGGCTTGAGGCCGTGTTTTCATCCAAGTCCGGCCACAGGAAATCAGGATCACCTTCGGCCACCAGTTCGTCGTAGAATTTCAGCCCAGGGATCTTCTCGGCCGCAGCCTCATTGCGCGGCCCCATCAGAACGACATGGTCCAGTGTTTCAAACTGATCCAGCAAGGGTGCGATCAGCGGCACAAAAGTCTCGTCCAAAAACAGGACTTTATCCTGCGCATGGTTGACGATGTAGACGAGTTGTTCGGGAAACAGACGCGGGTTGATGGTGTGGCAGACAAACCCCGCCCCCGACGTGCCATAGTAGATCTCAAGATGGCGTCGGTTGTTCCAGGCCAAGGTGGCACAGCGGGTCTGTGGCTCCAAACCCAGATTCGTCAAAGCCGCCCCCAAACGACGGGCGTTTTCTGCGATACCAGCCCAATTGGTCTGTTCGATCCCTCCGCCGGTTTTCGCAGACCAAATCTCGGTCTGTCCATGATACCGTGCGGCGTGATCGATGAGCGACGAAATCAGCAAGGGTTGCGTCATCATCTGTCCGAGCATCCCAATATCCTCCCATATGTTCGGCCCTGTTGCCGGCCGATCCTTACCTGTTTCAGGCATTCCACAATCAAATGTCAGACAATTGATCCGAACCCAAGATGTCAAGTCATAACCGTACCGCAACGTCTTCGAAAAACGCGGCTTGCGCTGCCAAGGCGTGATCTCTAGCCATGCGTGTATGGATATTCGTTTTCACACACCGTTGACCGCAAAAGAACAATTGGACTTTGGCCTGGACGCTCCACAACCGCTGGCCCTGGCCGACAAGGTACGGTTTGCCGAACTCGACCCGCTGAACCACGTCAACAACAAGGCCTATATCGAATGGTTCGAGACCCTGAGGGTATCGTATTTCGATAATCTCTGCGCCTTTTGTTACCAGGGTCTGGAAACGCCCCGCCTGGTGATCCGCAGCGCCAACATTCACTACATTCGCGAAATGGTAATGGACGAGGTCTATGTGACCACCGCCCGCGTTACCCAGTTTCGCAACACGTCCTTTACGATTGAACAACAGCTGTGGTCTGGCGATTTGCGGGCCACTCTGACCGGCGTGATGGTCGTGTTGCGCCCCGACGGGTCGGGACGCTACCCGCTGCCGCAATCCCTGCGCGAGGTTTTTGTCAAACGCGATGGTGCAACGCCTGAAGGGTAACTCAGGAACGGTGTTTCAGAACAAAATCGACCAAGGCCGCGGTTGATCCGTCTTTTCCATCCGCGCTTTGATCACCGTCAACGATGGGTGCAAGTGACGTGGCCAGTTCCTTACCCAATTCGACGCCCCATTGGTCGAAAGAATTGATACCCAGGATCACCCCCTCGACAAACACGCGATGCTCATAAAGCGCGATGATCTGCCCCAGAACAAAAGGCGTCAGCTGCGGATAAACCAACGTGGTCGAGGGGCGGTTGCCCGTAAACACACGGTGGCGCGCCTGCCTCTCCAGTTCATCGCCGGAAAGCCCCTTGGCCTTCATCAAAGCGCGTGCTTCGTCCAATGACCGACCCCGCATCAAGGCCTCGGATTGGGCTAGGCAATTGGCCACCAGCAGGCGGTGATGATGCGCAAGATCGGGTTCGTGACCTTCGGCGGCCACCATGAATTCGCAGGGCACAATGCCGGTGCCCTGGTGGATTAGCTGATAAAACGCATGCTGGCCGTTGGTGCCGGGTTCCCCCCACACCACCGGACCAGAGGGAACGGTAAGAGCGCGCCCATCCATGGCAACGGATTTTCCGTTCGATTCCATCTCAAGCTGTTGAAAATAAGCAGGCAATCGGGACAGGCGCTGATCATAAGGCAGCACCGCGCGGGTCGGATAGCCACAGATCTGGTGGTGCCAAAGACCGGTCAACGCCAGCAAGACGGGCATATTCTCGACCCAATCGGCAGACCGGAAGTGCAAATCCATCGCCTGTCCGCCGCGCAAGAAGGCGTCAAAGGCCTGCGGCCCGATCGCCAGCATCACCGGCAAGCCGATTGGCCCCCAGACCGAATAGCGCCCGCCAACCCAATCCTCAAACCCGAACACGCGTTCGGGCGGAATGCCGAATGCCTCGGTCTTGTCCAACGCGGTAGACACGGCCGCAAACTGCTGCCCCGGATCACCGCCACCGTCAGACATCCAAGCCCGCGCAGTACGTGCGTTGGTCATGGTTTCGATGGTGGTGAAGGTTTTGGATGCAACGATGACCAAGGTGCGCGTCGGGTCCAGCGCACCCAGAACATCGGCGATATGGGCCCCGTCCACATTCGACACAAAATGACAGGCAGGCCCATCGTGATAGGGCGCCAAGGCCAGTGTCGCCATAGCCGGGCCCAAATCCGAACCGCCGATACCGATGTTGACCACATCCGTGATCGCGCCGCCCGCGCCGACAAACACGCCCTTGCGCACATCCTCGGCAAAGGCACGCATACGCGCCAGCGTGTCCAGCACGCCGGGCATCACATCCTGACCCTCCACCAGAACTGGCCCACCGTCCAGATTGCGCAGCGCCGTATGCAGAACCGTACGCCCTTCGGTTTCGTTGATGGCAGCGCCTGCAAACATCGCATCGCGGCGGCCGCCCAGATCGACCTGCTCGCACACATCAATCAGCGCCGCGCGCACCGCATCATCAATCAGGGTCTTGGAATAGTCGAACCGCAGATCCCCGGTTTCGACCGAGTACCCATCTGCCCGCCCCTCATCGCGCTCAAACAGATCCATGATGTGACGATCCTGGCCTTCGTCACGCAGGCGGTTCAGCTCATCCCACATAAATCTACCTATTCTGCCCAATACACATTGGTGTTGTTCAACACGGCCGAGATTGGTGCCTCTTCGGGGGGCATGGTCATCGCACGGTCCAGCGCATTGCGCTTTTCAGGCCCAAAGATCACCAGATGCTTGGACAATGCCCCATCCAGCACAGGCCCAGTCAAAGACACACGCGCCTCGGGTTGCGTTTCAGGCCGAGCCACCGTCAGCACCGGCGCGTCCGAGGCCAGAGCGGCCTCCAACCCCTCCATCCCCGGGAACAACGAGGCGGTGTGCATATCGTTGCCCATGCCCAGCAACAACACGGATAGCGGTAGATGCGGAAGCAGCATCGCTTCGGTCTCGGCCAGGTTTTGCTCGGCTGCGCCGCCGCCAAACAGCGGCAGGAACACAGCAGAGGATGCCCGATTGGTCAGCAACCGCTCTTTGATGAGCTTTGCGTTTGACCGTTCATCACCCTCATCCACGCAGCGCTCATCTGTGGGCAGCACATGCACCCGATCCCATTCCAGATTGGCCGCACAGAGCGCGTCGAAAATCGGCCCCGGCGTGGTTCCGCCCGGCACCGCAAAGGACACGGTCTCGTGATGCAAAAGCGCCGTTTCCAAAGCACCTGCCAGAACATTGGCCACATCAATGGCCAGCATGTCGCGATCCGCGTATTCCACCAATCTCATAGCTTCACTCTCAGGGGTTGATCCCCTGCCAATGGCGACCGTCGCGTTTGATCAACAGCTCGGCGTCGCCGGGTCCCGTGCTGCCGCTTTCATAAGGTTTCGGCACGTCACCGCGCGCCTCCCATCCGGCAATCACCGGATCGGTCCAGGCCCAGGCGGCCTCGACCTCATCCCCGCGCATGAACAGGGTCTGGTTGCCGCGCACGACGTCCATGATCAACCGCTCGTAGGCGTCAGGCGGATCCTGCCCCTCGGGCCCCAAGGCTTCGGCAAAGGACATGTCCAGCGGCACATCCACCAGACGCATGCCACCCTGCCCCGGCTCCTTGATCGTCACCTTTAGGGTGATGCCCTCATTCGGCTGCAATCGGATCGACAGAACGTTGGCATGGCGTCCGGCATCGGCGCCAAAGATCGAATGCGGTGCATCTTTGAACATGACGTTGATCACGGACGACCGCGCCTTCAGTCGTTTTCCCGTGCGCAGGTAAAACGGCGTTCCGGCCCACCGCCAGTTGCTGATATGGGTCCGCAGCGCGATATAGCTTTCAGTGGTGCTGCGCGGATTTCCCACCGCCTCACGATAGCTTGGGTGCTCCTCGGCCTCGCCATCGCGCGCCAGATACTGTCCGCGTACGATGTGATGCGGCTCAACCGGATCAAGGGCTCGGATCACCTTGAGCTTTTCGTCGCGCACGGCATCCGGGTCGAACTTGGCGGGCGGTTCCATAGCGATCAGACACAACAGCTGCATCAGATGGTTCTGCATCATGTCGCGCATGGCGCCGGCGCGATCATAATACTCGCCGCGACCGCCGACACCGACGCTTTCGGCCACCGTGATCTGGATGTGATCGACGTACTGACTGTTCCAGAGCGGCTCGAACAGCATGTTGCCGAACCGAACGGCCATCAGGTTCTGAACCGTTTCTTTCCCCAGATAGTGATCGATGCGATAAATCTGACTTTCATGGAAATGATCTGCCAGCGTGGCATTCAGAACCTTGGCGCTGTCCAGATCATGACCAAAGGGTTTTTCGACCACAATACGGGTCTGATCATTGACCATCCCATGCGCCTTTGTGCGCTGGGCCAAGGGCCCAAACAGGCGCGGTCCGACCGAAAAGTAATAGGCCCGCACCCGGTCGCCCGTGATCTTGGCCGACAACTCCTGCCATCCGGCCTCACCCAGGGCGTCTACGGCCACGTAGTCCAGACAGGACAGGAACCCGTCCAGCGTGCCATCTTCGCAGTGGCGCGGCGTCGTGAACTCCTTGATCGCATCAGCAACAAACGCACGGTAGGCATCCGCATCCTGTGTTCGACGCGCAGCCCCGATGATCCGCGCCTCTTGCGGGATCTGCCCCGCACAGTACCGGCGAAACAAGGCGGGCAAGATCTTACGCCGTGCAAGATCGCCGGTGCCGCCGAAAATGATCAGGTCGAAAGGATCGACCGGGATGACACGTGAAACCATGATCCGTCCTTAAGCTCTCTTACCGGCAAAGTCCAATGTTAGCGCAAACAATTATTCATTCCCAATGCTTCACAAGTCTGTCAGACGATCATCGGCGACTTTAACTTCTTTCCCAAAATAGGCTAGATCAAACCTCGAGCAGCAAGGTGAAAGTTCATGAAAGACCTCGGATCGCAGATCGCAAATGTCGGCAAGTTCGAAGACAGTTTTGTGACAGCCAAAGGAGAAACCCGCGCCTCGGTCGCGCTGGTCGACCCGGAAACGCTGTGGTTCAACACGGGCACCCTGTGCAACATTCAATGCGTCAATTGCTATATCGACAGCAGCCCGACCAACGACGCGCTTGTCTACATCACAGCGGACGAGGTGCGCAGCTATCTCGACCAGATCGCAGAGCGTAAATGGCCCATCCGCGAGATCGGCTTTACCGGCGGCGAGCCCTTTATGAACCCGCAGATGATCGATATGGCCCGGGCCTCGCTGGAACGCGGGTTCGAGGTGTTGATCCTGACGAATGCCATGCGTCCGATGATGCGCAAATCCATGCGCGAGGGGCTGTTACAGTTGCAACGCGATCATGGTGCCAAGCTGACGCTGCGCATTTCGGTCGATCACTACCGCCCCGACTTGCATGATGAAGAACGCGGCACCGGCAGCTTTGCCAAGACGCTGGAGGGTATGCAGTGGCTGCGCGATCACGGCTTCAGGATGGCCATTGCCGGCCGCACCCTTTGGGACCATGATGAGGTTCAGAGCCGCGCAGGCTATGCGGCCTTCTTTGCCCAGCATGACTTCGACATCGACGCCCAAAACCCCGGACAGACCGTGCTGTTCCCGGAAATGGACGAAACGGTAGAAGTACCCGAAATCACGACGGCCTGTTGGGGTATCCTGGGCAAAAGCCCGGAGTCCGTAATGTGTTCGAACTCTCGGATGGTCGTCAAACGCAAGGGCGCCGACAAACCGGCGGTTCTGGCGTGTACCCTTCTGCCCTATTCACCTGAATTCGAACTTGGCGAAACTCTTGAACAGGCCGAAGCCGATGTACAATTGAACCACCCCCATTGCGCCAAGTTCTGCGTCTTGGGTGGGGCAAGTTGTTCGGCGTAGGCTAGTTTAGTTCCGGAGATGGCCAGTATTTGGTACCGCTGGCATTGGCGTTTACTCGCCAACCTGTTTTGCCCAGTACAAAAAATGAGCGCCCCTCGATGAAACGCACGGTTTCATTGCTGCTTTCCTGCCCTTGCATGGTCCCTGCTTCAGCAGTCGCGTCGTATCCATTGGTGACAAAGCCATCAAAGTCAGCCTGCGTTTCGAACATGATCACAAACTTGCTGACAAAACCACCAATCCCGAATGCGGCTCCGACGCCGCCCGTCCCCATGTTCATATAAGTTCGTGCGCCATTTGAACCGGACACCGCAACCCCGCGCCCGTACCCGGCGCTTACCGGGAACACGGTCACCTTTCGGCTATCAAATGCTGCATAGCCCGCACTTTGGTCAAACAACTGACGCGCATCAGGGTTTTCCGCCAGCAATTGAGCCAGGATTTGCTCTGACATGGCGTCAAGCCTGGCCCGTGTTGCTTCTGGCGTGTCTTCGTTGCTGACCAACTCGGTCGTTGAATCCACGGTTTCACCAACCACCTTGGCGCCCTGCTCTACGGCGCTTCCTACAGATTGAGCGCCTTCACCAACGGCTTCTGCGGCGCTTTCCGCGCCCTTTTTGACCTTGTCCCACAGTTTCTCGGCCGTCGCCGTGCCAGCCCAAAAGACCAGAACCGTAACAAGTCCAATTCGCAGCATGGCTTCCCCCCAATCCAAAGCGCGATTGGACTATGCCCCGATGCTTTGATCAAAACAATCTTGGCCTGTCGCCGGTCAATTCAACCGAAACTCTCCAACGACATTGCGCCATTCGCCCGGAGAAATCATCTTGCGGTGGGTGAAGCGCACGGAATGCAGCGGGCCTTCGATCTCTCGCTGCCAGAATTCCACAAATTTGAACAGTTTCGGATGATCCGGGGCCAGATCGTAGTCCTGCCAGACGAATGTGTTCAGGACGTGTATGTAATCGGGCATGTGATAGAAGAATTCTGCTGTCGTCAGCCCATACCCTTTGAGCATCAGTTCCGTTTCGCTCTGCTCCATTCTTGACCTCCATTTCTGGTTCGGTCTCTTCACCTTAGCACGGGATTGGTTAATGACGTACAAAAACAATGCGTTATCGTTTCGTGACGGATTTCTGACAGCTCTGTGAGCAGCTTGCTTGCACCTGATATGCCGCATCTGATAAGATGCACACACAATATATAGACCCTGGACAAAGATCGGGCAGTTTACGTGAGCGACACGCCAGAAACCCCTGAAAACATGGACGATACACCACCCGAGCGCCCCACCTACGACGGGCCGACGGTATCCATCGAATCCGAGATGAAGACCTCGTATCTTGACTATGCGATGTCGGTGATCGTCTCTCGTGCCATCCCGGACCTGCGCGATGGCCTGAAACCTGTGCACCGGCGCATCCTCTATGCGATGCATGAGACCGGCAACACCCACGACAAGGCCTATCGCAAATCGGCCCGTCCGGTGGGCGATGTGATGGGTAAGTATCACCCGCACGGTGACTCGGCTATCTATGACGCCCTTGTGCGGATGGCGCAGGATTTCTCGATGTCGCTGCCGCTCTTGGACGGTCAGGGCAACTTTGGCTCGATGGACGGCGACAACCCGGCGGCCATGCGTTACACCGAAGTGCGCATGGACAAGCCCGCCGCCGCGCTGCTGGCCGATATCGAAAAAGAGACGGTCGATTTCCAGGACAACTATGACGGTAAGGACCAGGAACCGACTGTCCTGCCCGCTCGGTTCCCGAACATGCTGGTCAATGGTGCCGGCGGTATCGCCGTCGGCATGGCCACCAACATCCCGCCCCACAACCTGGGCGAAGTGGTCGATGCCACGCTGGCACTGATCGACGATCCGGACCTGACATCTGAACAGTTGATCGAGTACATCCCCGGCCCCGATTTCCCCACGGGGGGTGTGATGCTGGGCCGGTCCGGCGCGCGCAAGGCCTATCTTGAGGGGCGCGGCAGCGTCATCATCCGCGCAAAGACCCGTGTCGAAGAGCTGCGCAAGGATCGTTATGCCATCATCGTGGATGAGATCCCCTACCAGGTGAACAAGGCCTCGATGATCGAAAAGATCGCCGAAGCGGTGCGTGAGAAACGCATCGAAGGCGTGGCGCATGTGCAGGACGAATCCGACCGCAGCGGCGTGCGCGTGGTGGTCGAGCTGAAACGCGATGCAACGCCCGAGGTGGTGCTGAATCAGCTCTATCGTTTCTCGCCGATGCAGACGTCTTTCGGGTGCAACATGCTGGCGCTGAACGGCGGCCGCCCCGAGCAGCTGACCCTGCGCCGGTTCCTGACCTCGTTCATCGACTTCCGCGAAGACGTGGTGGCCCGCCGCACGGCTTATGATCTGCGCAAGGCGCGCGAACGCAGCCATATCCTGTGTGGTTTGGCCGTCGCTGTTTCCAACGTGGACGAAGTTGTCGCCACCATCCGCTCGTCGGCGGACGCTGCCGAGGCGCGCGAAAAGCTGATGACCCGTCGCTGGCCCGCGGCCGAGATCGAAAGCTATCTGCGCCTGATCGACGATCCACTGTCAAAAATGAACGACGATGGCACCTACAACCTGACCGAAGTTCAGGCCCGCGCCATTCTGGAACTGCGCCTTCAGCGTCTGACCCAGATCGGCGTGAAAGAGGTCACCGACGAGCTGGAAGAACTGGCTGCCAAGATCCAGGAATATCTGGATATTCTGTCGTCGCGCGAACGCATCATGTCGATCATCGGCGATGAGCTGCGCAGCGTGCGTGAACAGTTCGCCGTCCCGCGTCGAACCGAGATCGTCGACTGGTCCGGCGATATGGAAGACGAGGATCTGATCGAACGTGAGGACATGGTCGTGACCGTGACCTCGGGCGGCTATATCAAGCGGACCCCACTGGCCGATTTCCGCGCGCAAAAGCGCGGTGGCAAAGGGCTGTCGGGCATGCAGACCAAGGAAGAGGACGTGGTCACCACCCTCTTCGTGGCCAATACCCATACGCAGCTTCTGTTCTTCACCACGGATGGGATGGTCTACAAACTCAAGACTTGGCGCCTGCCCCAATCGGGCCGCACAGGCAAGGGCAAGGCCATCGTCAACATCCTGCCCATTCCTACAGGCGTCTCCATCGCGGCGATCATGCCGGTTGATGTGCCCGAGGACGAGTGGGAGAACCTGCAGATCGTGTTCGCCACCAGCGCCGGTGACGTGCGCCGCAATGCGCTCAGTGATTTCACCAACGTCAAACGCAACGGCAAGATCGCCATGGACCTGCCGGAAGAGGTGGAACTGGTCAACGCACGCATCTGCTCTGAGGATGACGATGTGATGCTGGTCACCAACTCCGGCCGCGCGATCCGCTTCCAGACCACTGATGTGCGCGTGTTCAAGGGCCGCAAGTCGACCGGTGTGCGTGGCATCAAGCTGAACGGCGATGACCGCGTCGTGTCGATGTCGGTGATCCGTCACTTCGAGGCAACCTCGGACGAGCGGGCCGCCTATCTCAAGATGCGCCGTGCCGTGGCCGGACTGGCCGACGATGCTGAAGGTTCGGACGAAGAAGGCAATGCCATGGCCACGATCAGCCAAGAGCGTTATGCCGAAATGTCAGCCGCTGAAAACCTGATCCTGACCATCACCGAGGGCGGCTCGGGCAAGCTGAGCTCCAGCCATGATTACCCTGTCCGGGGCCGTGGTGGCATGGGCGTTGCGGCGATGGACAAGGCGATGCGCGGCGGTGCGTTGATCGCGTCCTTCCCGGTCGAAATTGACGACCAGATCATGCTGGCGACATCCAAAGGTCAGTCGATCCGTGTGCCGGTCGATGGCATCTCATTCCGCTCGCGCAGCGCCGGTGGCGTCAAGGTGTTCAACACCGGCAAGGGCGAAAGCGTCGTCAGCGTGGCCTGGATCGCGGATCAAGGTGAAGAAGAAGACGGCGAAGCCTGAACTATCTGTCACCAAAAAGGATCGAGCCCGCGCCTGCGCAACGCAGGGGCGGGTTTTTTTTGTTTACCGTAGGCGCCAAACCCCATAGGGCGCCTTGGGGTCACATCACAGTTGCCGGGGGTACTCCCGCCCGTCGTCGGTGCCCTGACAGGGCACTTCCTCCCGTTGGGCCGAGCGCCTCGCTTGCCGCTCGGCGCAGCACCGCGGAACGCAGGCGTTCCATTGCAGGAAAGTTGTTATCCCAAAGCATGTCGCCGCAATTGCGCCATCGCCGCACGCGCCTTGTCCGGATCTTGAGCACGAATGAATTCTCGCGTGGCTTTGACGGCAAAGGGTGACATGGCCGGATCAAATTGCATGGCCCGAGATCGGCTGCGGCGTCGAAGGGTCAGGTAGCTCACGCTGCGGTCCTGAGCGCCTAAGCGATATTTGTAGTCGTAGTCGCCGTGACCCAGGTCAACCCAGGCCATCCGCATTTGCGCGGCGCGCGTCACCATCTCGACGCTCAGCAGAATGCCAACGTCCACACCGGCCGTGTCATCGCGCCCTTCGGCAACGCTGTGCAGGATCGCCAATTCACGGTCGATCAAATTGGCAGTTCCGCCGAGGAAATGATCCCCGGCCCAAAGGGTGATCAGCTGCAGGTTCCCCATCTGCATCGCACGGATCAGATGCTCATGATAGCGCGCCTTGAGTCGGCGTATACTCTCGTCAGGTTTCTTTCCGTTCCAGAAGTTTGACCACTGCTCCAGGATCAGCGCCAGATGCGCGGCCTGCTGATGCGGCGCGGACAGGTGCATCTTGGCCCCCATGCCATCGGCTTGTCGTTGAGCGCGGCGGTACTTCTTGCGCATCTTCTTGCTGAGCTGCGCGACATAGTCCTGGGGTGTTTTGGGCACTGCAATCCGCGGGCAAAGAAGGTTATCAATTGAGCCGTTGGAGGAGTGGCTGCCTGGCCATTTGACAGCGACCTCGGCCGGATCGAAACCGGCTGCAAGGCTGCGGGCGCGGCGGCCGGTGGCCTCGAACCTCAGCGACAATCGCGCCCAGGGTTCGGCTTGAAGCGCCTGCGCAAAGGCGCCGATCACGGCGTCATCGGAACACACAAAGCCGGTGTAATCCGCGATGTTGAGCATCCCCATTGCGGCATAGCGGGTTACAAATTCCTGCCGCGTCTCGCTCCAATGCAGGTCGCGGCGCAGGGGCAGAAAGGCGCGCGCATCCCGGATCCTGCCTGTTGGCGAAAGGGCATAGATGCGACAACGGCCAGGGTAGTCATGAAGCAAGCTCCGCAGCCAGGGCCAACTCAGGTGAACGCCAGCATCAGCATCGGCGGCATGCACCCGCTCGAAAATCGGGCGAACATGGTCAAACGCCCGGCCCGTGTCGAGCCGGAACAAAGTTTGTGTTTCAAATCTATCTAACGCGTGGCCCATGTTTGCCTGCCGCTGTTCCGGTTAGGGTCCAGCGCAGGCAATCACAACATTGGGGCACGATTGAGACCGGTTTTCGACGTCACAGCCCGTAGATGCCGCCAAATTTTCGTTCGATGTAGCTCAGCAACGCATCCGGTCCCGGGGCCTTGCCACTGGCCCGCTCGATCACGTCGCGCGGCGCATAGAGGCTGCCATGGCGCTGCAAATTCTCGCGCAACCAGCCGGTTGCCCCGGATGTGTCACCCTGAGCCAGTTGGGCGTCCAGATTTGGAACTGCATCGCGCAGCGCCTCATACAGGCAGCCCGCATAGACGTTGCCAAGCGAATAGGTTGGGAAGTACCCAAACAGGCCAACAGACCAATGCACATCCTGCAGACACCCGTTTGACGGCCGGTCGACATCATAGCCGAAATCCGCCTTGAAGCGATCATTCCAAGCAGCCTCGATGTCGGCCACCTTCAGATCGCCGCGCATCAAGGCGCGCTCCAGATCAAACCGCAACATGATGTGCAGGTTGTACTGCACCTCATCTGCTTCGGTCCGGATATAGCCGTTCTGAACACGGTTGACAGCGGCATAGAACTCATCTGCGGTTTCCAGGCCAAAGTCGCCAAAGGCTTCTTTCATCTGCTCAAACAGCCAGCCGGTAAAGGCGCGCGAGCGGCCGAGCTGGTTTTCGTAGATCCGGCTTTGGCTTTCATGCACACCCATCGAAACGCCACGCCCCAGCGGGGTGAGTTGAAACGACTGGTCAATGCCCTGCTCATAGGCGGCGTGGCCGACCTCGTGAATGGTGGAATAGAAGCAGTTAAACGGGTCCGTGGGGCTGGTGCGCGTGGTGATGCGGACGTCGGACCCACTGCCCGAGCTGAAGGGGTGAACGGCCTTGTCCACCCGACCCCGGTTCATGTCATAGCCAAACGCCTGCGCCAGCTTTTGCGTGAGCTGCATTTGCGTCGCTTCATCAAAGGTTCCGCTGACGCCCTTGGGCATTGGTTTATCCAAGATGGCCGCGCGCAGCGCCACCAGGCGGGGGCGCATCGCATCAAAGATCGCGGCGATCTCGTCACTGGTGGTGTAAGGCTCATAATCCTCGACTAGCGCGTCATAAACGTCACCGCCATTGGCAAGCGCCGCCCCCTCTTCACGTCTCAGCGCCACCACCTCTTCAAGAACCGGCAGGAAGGCAGCCACGTCTTCATCGGCGCGGGCCTGTGCCCACTTGCCTTGCGCCTCGGACGTCACCTGCGCCAGCTTCTTGGCCAGATCGGCAGGCACTTTCTGAGCACGCTCATAAGCCCGGCGGATCTCGCGCAACTGCGCGGTCCCGGCCTCGTCCGGGGCCTCGGCGGTCTCCAGCCAGTCGGCGACGCGCGGGTCGGATTTGCGAGCGTGCAGAACCGCCTCGATCGCGGCCATTTCCTGTCCACGCTGACCCGCGGCGCCCCTTGGCATGACTGTTTCTTGATCCCAGCCCAGACGCCCGGCGATCTGCCCCAGGGCAGATGTGTCGCGTTGAAAGGCCATCAATTGGTCAAAAGCAGTCATGTGGGATTATCCTCGAACAGAAGTTGCAACTGGGTAAGCGCTCAGGAAACGGGCGCGCAGGATCAGCGCCCACAGGATCACGGCCAGCAGCTGATGCGCAATCGCAATGTGCCACGGCGCGGCGTAAACAACGGTGGTGATGCCCAAAACGACCTGCAGTGACAGGGCCGCAAACACCGCGTTAAAGGCAAAGCGCGTCTGCGGATGGGCGCTCTGACGCCCGCGCAGCCAGACGACGACGCCAAAAACAAAGAGCAGATAGCCCGCGCAGCGATGGATGAACTGCACCAGACCCGGGCTTTCGAACAGGTTGCGCCACCAGGGATCCAGCACCGACATGTCCGGCGGCAACAACTGCCCGCCGATCAGCGGCCAATCGGTATAAGACCGCCCCGCATCGATGCCCGCAACAAAGGCACCGATGATGATCTGCAGGAAGGCAAAGTGCATCAACCCGGTCGACAGCGAGAACTGCTTGGCTTCTTTTGCACGCCGCGCCTGCATCAGGTCCCGCTCATCCCGGCCCAGCAGGTAGACGTACCAGGCGATGAAGCCCAGGATTACAAAAGCCAACCCCAAATGCGTCGCCAAGCGATAGCTCGCAACCGAAGTCATGCCTTCGCCCTGGGTCACGCCCGAGGCGACCATCCACCAGCCAATGGCACCTTGCAGCCCGCCAAGTGCGCCGATCAGGAACAACCGACCGGTCCAACCGGTTGGGATCTTGCGCGCGGCCATAAACCCAACAAAGCCAACAGCCCAAATCAGGCCAATCACGCGGCCCAACTGACGATGGCCCCATTCCCACCAGTAAATCACTTTGAAATCAGCCAGATCCATCCATTGGTTCTGAATACGCCACTGGTCGATCTGCTTGTATTTGTCGAACTCCGATTGCCAGTCGGCCTCGGACATGGGCGGGATCGCACCTGTGACGGGCCGCCATTCGGTGATCGACAAACCACTGTCCGTCAGCCGCGTCAGACCGCCCACGACGATCATCGCCACGACCAGACCAAAGAGCACCATCAGCCACGCCCGGATCGCTTTGCGCGCGCCGCCGCGGCCCCGATCGATCATACCGGGCTGCACCGCCTGCTCGTCACGGGCCTCGTCCGAGACCTCTTCAAAGATATTGCGCTTCTGGCTCATCGCTACCTCGGGTGTTGTCTTGTGGGGCAAGCTATGTCGGTGGCCCTGCGGCGTCCAGCTTTAGCCGCGCTCTTTCCAGCGCACCATTTGCCGCATGATCCCATGCAGCATCTGGACGTCTGCGCGGGTCAGGCGCATCCGGCTCCAGAGGTTGCGGAGGTTCAGCTTCATGTTGTCCGCCTTGGCCGGAGGATAAAAGAAGCCCGCCTCATCCAGGCGTTCCTCGTAATGCTCGACCAGTTTCTCGATTTCCGTCCCCGTGGCCCAATCGCCCTTGTGTCCCGGCTCGTCCGAGACATGGGTCACGTCGCCTGCCTGCCGCATCCACTCATAAGCCGTCAGCAGCACGCATTGGCCCAGGTTCAACGAGGCATATTCCGGGTTCACCGGGACCGAGATGATGGCATTGGCCTTGGCAATGTCGTCGTTTTCAAGACCTGCCCGTTCGGGACCGAAGAGCACGGCGACCTGTTCGCCTGCCGCAACCTTTTCGGCGGCCATCTTCATCGCATGTTCCGGGCTATACACCGGCTTGGTCAGGTCACGCGGCCGCGCGGTTGTGGCAAACACAAAGGTCCGGTCCGACAAGGCACCCGACAGATCGTCATAGATCTGCGCCTCGTCCAGCAGCCGCCCCGCCCCGCTGGACATCGCAACCGCCTTTGGGTTGGGCCAGCCATCACGCGGACCAACAATGCGCATCCGGTCCAGGCCAAAGTTCCACATCGCTCGCGCAGCGGCACCGATGTTTTCGCCCATCTGGGGCCGAACCAGCACGAATGAAGGCTGCGCGGTCTCGCTTGGCATTGTCTCACCTTTCGAAAAATCCAGCCTGCTCTACTGCTGCGCGGGCCGCAGGGCAAGAGACGGCGCTGTTTTCGCGGCAAGATGCAGGCAATAAAGTTTCCTTCAAAGTTCCCTTCCGTGGCGCAATCCGCTAAACCGCGCCAAACACGGATAAGGACCAACGCCCATGGACACGCCCGAGCTGCCGCAGATCTATCTTTCCACGCCAACCAGCCTGGATCTTGATGTCTACCCCGACACGCTCGCCCGCGTACTTGACGGGGCCGAGATTGCCTGTTTGCGCCTGTCGCTGGCCAGCACCGACGAGGATCACGTGGCCCGCGCGGCGGATGCGGTACGCGAGGTCGCGCATGCTCGTGACGTTGCCATCGTCATCTCGGATCACGTGCTGATGGCGCAGCGCCTAGGTCTGGATGGGGTACACCTGACCGACGCCGCCAAATCCGTTAGGGCCGCGCGCAAGGAACTGGGCGCTGACGCCATTGTTGGCAGCTTTTGTGGCACGTCGCGCCATGATGGGATGACGGCAGGTGAGGCCGGAGTAGATTACGTGAGCTTTGGCCCCGTGGGCGCGTCGGCCTTGGGGGATGGCACCGTGGCCGAGACCGATCTGTTCCAGTGGTGGTCCGAGATGATCGAGGTTCCGATCGTGGCTGAAGGCGGCCTGACGACCGATCTGATCCGCACCTTGACCCCCTGCACCGATTTCTTTGGCATCGGCGACGAGATCTGGAGCGCCGAGGACCCTCTTGCGGCTCTGAAGACCCTCATCGCGGCGATGGGTTAAACAACCCGTTCAACAAACCAATAGGCGCCTATCAGGGCAATGACGATCGAGGCCGGGATCGCGATCCGGCCTCGGTACCAATATTTGTTGCGAAACCACAGACCCACGGTCAGGAATGCGACGGCGATGACCGCCAACTGACCCAGCTCAACGCCAACGTTGAATCCCAAAAGCGCGGCAAATAATTGATCCTGCGGCAGGCCGAACTCGCCCAAAACGCTAGCAAAGCCAAGCCCATGCAACAGGCCGAACCCAAAGACCACCAATGGCCGCCAGGGGTTCAACGCGCGGGTAAAGACGTTCTCGACCGCGACAAAGACGATGGAGAGCGCAATGAGCGGCTCGACAATGGCTGGGCTGATGGTGATCACCTCCAGCGTGCCGAGCGCCAGAGTGACGGTATGTGCCAGCGTAAAGGCCGTGACCTGCCACAACAGCGGACGCAAGCGCGCGCTGAGGAAAAAGAGCCCCAAAACAAACAGGATATGATCGGTGCCGCGTGGCAGAATGTGATCAAAGCCCACCGGTACATAGGCCACAAAGGCCTCCCATCCGCTGCGACCAGCGCCGCCGTCCAGGGCGATCGGTGGACTGGTCTCTCCGCCTTGCAAGTAACCGGTATAGGGCTGTTCAACGCCCTGTTGGCGCAACACCAAGGCGCCCGCCCCGTCCGGCCACGTCAGGGTCACGGCGCGCGCACCCTCGGGCAAATCCCCAACCAGCAACAGCTCGGACGCGCGTGGCAGATCGGGATTGCCGACCACGGGAATGCTGATCCCCTCATAGCTCCAGAGTATTGGCGCACCGGCTTCGGCCCAGATCGTGGCGGCCCAGATGGGCGCAAACTCGCGCACCAGACGCTCGAGCGTCACCGAATCCATCTTGCGCAGTTCGTCGTAGCGGTCTGACAGGTCTGATGCATCCGTGTCTGCCATTCCGTCCAGATCGATCCCGGCCACAAACGCCTCGACATTCAAGCGCAACTCCAGCCGCAGCTGGTCATCTTGGACACTCAGATCACCGATGGTGGGCGTTACCTCATGTGCGGCGGCCCCGGTGATCCCGGCGATCAGCAGCCACAGGCTTGACAGCACCGCTGAGAGTCGCAGCTTGTGGATCAGCCCAACACAGGTTTTTTGCATGTTGCCCCGTCTGCTCTTGGTCATTGCCCTTTGCCTGCCCCTTCCAAGGCTGGCCCTTGGACACGAGTTTTGGATTGAACCAGAAAAATATCAAGTTGAAACCGGCATGCCCCTGATTGCCGATCTTGTGATCGGTCAAGGGTTTGAGGGCAGCCCGCAGATGTTTTTCGACACCCGCATCGCCCGTTTCGAACTGCACCAGAGCGGGCAAGTCGCACCCTACGTGGGTCGGATGGGGGACATCCCCGCGCTGGAATCGGCGTTTGAAGATCCCGGATTATTGGTCATCGTGCACCAAACCCAACCATCGACACTCAAGTATCACGAGTGGTCCAAGTTCCAGGCATTCGTCGACGAAAAGGGTTTTGGAGACGTCCTGTCTCGCCATCTTTCGCGTGGCCTGCCCAAGGATGGATTCTACGAAAGCTACACACGATACGCCAAATCGCTGATCGCCGTCGGTGATGGGTCTGGCGTAGATCTCGTCACCGGGATGGAAATCGAATTCGTGGCAGGCGCCAACCCTTATATCGACGACCTGTTGCAAGGGCTTCCGGTGCAGCTCTGGTACCAGGATCAACCTCTGACCCAGACGCAGATCACCATTTTCGAACGCGCGCCGAGCGGGGATGTCGACATCAAAACCCTGCAAACCGATGACGCGGGCCGGGCCATGATCCCTACCCACCCCGGCCACACTTATCTTCTGGATGCGGTGGTACTGCGCTCTGCGCCCGAAGACAGCGAAGCGGTCTGGGACACGCTTTGGGCGGCGCTCACATTCTTTGTACCGGACCGCTGACGCCCTACTCTTGCGCTGCCCTGCCCGCTGCGGCATGTACAGCAAATGACAGAGCGTAAAGACATCCTGTGTATCGGATCGGTCCTGTGGGACATCATCGGTCGATCCGCCAGCCACATGCGCCAAGGCTCGGACGTGCCGGGCCGCATCACCCGTCTGCCCGGCGGCGTGGCGCTGAACATCGCCATGACGCTGGCCCGGTTCGGCATGACCCCGACCCTGCTGACCGCCATCGGTCGCGATCCGGAAGGCGACGAATTGATCAATGCCTGCCAGCAAATGGGTATGCGGACCAATCTGGTCTATCGCTCTGACGATCTGCCAACGGATCGCTACATGGCGGTCGAAGGGGCCAACGGTCTGATCGCCGCGATTGCCGATGCGCATTCGTTGGAAGCGGCGGGCGCCAAAATTCTTGGACCGCTCGAAGATGGCGCGCTTGGCGATCCTGATACGCCTTTCGACGGCCTTGTGGCACTGGACGGCAATTTGACGGCCGCCCTTCTCAAAGATATCGCACATAGCCCAGCCTTTGCGGCCGCCGACCTTCGCGTCGCCCCCGCCTCGCCCGGCAAGGCTGAACGGTTGCTGCCCTTTGTCAATTCGGCCCGCGGCACGCTCTATGTGAACCTCGAAGAGGCCGGGCTGCTCTGCCAGACGCAATTCGACACCTCGGCCGGCGCCGCGCGTGGCCTGTTGGCCCGCGGCGCTCTGCGTGTGCTGGTCACCGACGGCGGCAATGCCGCGACCGAGGCAGATGCCGATGATCTGATCAGTCAAACCCCGCCCGAAGTGCTGGTCACCCGCGTGACCGGTGCCGGCGACACCTTCATGGCCGCCCATATCGCGGCCGAGGCCAGCGGCGCATCCCGCGCCGATGCCCTTGCCCGCGCGCTACAAGCCGCGGCCACTTATGTTTCAGGAGACACCCCACTGTGATCGACCTTGTTCTGTCATCCGAAGTCCGCGCTGCCAAAGACGCGAGCCGCGCCATCGTGGCATTGGAAAGCACCATCATCACCCACGGCATGCCCTACCCCCAGAACGTCGAGGTTGCGGCACAGGTGGAACAGGACATCCGCGACGCAGGCGCCACCCCGGCCACCATTGCCGTGATCGACGGCAAGCTGCACGTGGGGCTGGAAGCTGATCAGCTGCAATCGCTGGGTCAGGCCAAAAGCGTCGCCAAACTGTCGCGCGCTGACATGGCCGCCTGCATCGCCACCGGCGGCACCGGCGCCACCACAGTCGCCGCCACCATGATTGCGGCGCAATATGCCGGGATCGAGGTTTTTGCCACCGGCGGTATCGGCGGCGTTCACAAAGGGGCCGAGACCACATTCGACATCTCGGCCGACCTGCACGAATTGGCCCAAACCCGCGTCACGGTCGTGGCCGCCGGAGCCAAGGCAATCCTCGACGTGCCCAAAACACTCGAGGTTCTTGAGACACTCGGCGTGCCGGTCATCGCATACGGACAGGAAGCCTTTCCCGCCTTCTGGTCAGCGCAGTCGCCTCTATCTGCCCCGCTGCGCATGGATGACGCGGCCCAGATCGCGCAAGCCCACGCCACCCGCAGCGCCCTTGGCCTGCCCGGCGGCCAACTTGTGGCCAACCCGATCCCCGCAAGTGACCAGATCCCGGCCGAAGAATTGACGCCCATCATCGAGGCCGCCCAAGCGGACGCCGACACACATGGCATCACCGGCAAAGGTGTGACCCCGTACTTGTTGCAGCGCATCTTCGAACTGACCGAAGGCCGCTCGCTGACCGCCAACATCGCGCTTGTGCGCAACAATGCCCGTCTTGCCGCATCCATTGCACAGGAATTGATCAAGATTTCCTCGTGACACCAAGAATGGCCCGCCGCCCCATTGTCGGCGGGCCAATTCGTGCATAGGTTCAGCGGCGTAACGGACGGACGACTCAATGAACACGCCCTTTGACGAGGAACCACATCGCCGCCCCGGCCTGTTTGCCGGGTTGCGTGCTTCTTTCCTGACGGGGATCGTTGTCATTGCACCGGTCGGGCTGACCCTGTGGTTGTTGTGGACGGTTGTGGGCTGGTTTGACAGCTTCGTCTTGCCGCTCGTTCCGCATCAGTTCCAGCCCGAGGAATACATCGGCATCAACCTGCGCGGCGTCGGTGTCATCTTCTTCCTGATCTTCACCGTCATCGTGGGTTGGATAGCAAAGGGTCTGATCGGACGCTCTCTGATCCATTTTGCTGAGGGTCTGGTGGATCGCATGCCGGTCGTGCGCTCGATCTATTCCGGTATCAAGCAGATCTCGGAAACGGTATTTGCCCAGACCGAGCGCAGTTTTGAAAAGGCCTGCTTGATCCAATACCCACGCCGCGGGATATGGGCCATTGGGTTCGTCTCGACCGATGCCAAGGGCGAAGTTGCGGATCGCGCTGAAACGGGTGGCAACCTGGTCAGTGTTTTCGTCCCAACCACGCCCAACCCGACGTCCGGTTTTCTGCTCTTCTTCCCCGAAGAAGATATCATCTATCTGGACATGAGCATCGAAGATGCCGCCAAGCTGGTGATTTCCGCAGGCCTGGTTTACCCCAACGACAAAGACCCGCTGTCACCGCCTGACGAAGAGTGATCCAAAGCGCTCGGCCTTTGACTTCAAACGACATGTGACTCGAATGCCCCCAGACCGCCGCAGGCGTGGCAGGGAATGCGTGTCTCAGGTTTAAGGCCGAACGCTTTATCCGAACATGTCCGACAGATCGACGGTGCTGCGCTGACCCAAGTCCGACTTGTGCGCCGACAAAAACCCGTCAGCCGCCGCGCGCCCGGCTTGTTTGAGCTTGTTCAGAACCATCGGCGTCGGCACCAGCTTGGTCGCCACCGACAATTCCGTCATCAGCTCATCATCGGCAATCATATGCACCAGAACCCGGCTCATCGTGCCTTTCTTCAGCGTACCATCCTCCAGCAATCGCTGGACAAAGTTGATCGCGCGCAGTTCGCGCAACAAGGACGAGTTAAAACTGATCTCGTTCACCCGGTTGTGGATCTGCTGCGGCGTCACCGGCAGCTCATCTCGCTCCAGCGGGTTGATGTTCACCACCACCACGTCATCGGGCAGCCCGGTGTTGAACAGCGGAAACAGGGCTGGGTTGCCGGTATAGCCACCGTCCCAATAGGCTTCGCGCCGTCGGGTTTCGGGATCGTCGATCTCGACCGCCTTGAAAAGCGTCGGCAGACAGGCCGAAGCCAGGATCGCCTCGCTGCTGATCTCATCGCCCTGGAAAATACGGATCTTGCCTGTGCGCACCCGAGTGGCACAAATGAACAACTCGGGCCCCTCATCCACGCAGATGTTGTCGAAATCAAAAGCGTCGACCACGGATTTCAACGGGTTCACATAGAACGGCCCATAGGCATAGGGCGACACCATGCGCGACAGCGTGTCGGCCATGGAAAACGGCAGCGAGTATTCCAAGGCCTGCGCCATCTGCGCCGGTTCGAACCCGCGCATCCAATTGGCCAGGCGCATGTCACCAACGGCGCCCATCTTGCCCCAGAGCCAGTTCAACGTCTCGCGCGCGCCGTCGCGCCCGCCCTTGACCATACCCGACTTGAACGCCGCCCCGTTGAGCGCACCCGCCGACGTGCCGGTGATCGCTGCGACCTCGACATCTGTCTCGTCCAGCAGCCGGTCAAGTACGCCCCAGGTAAAGGCCCCATGCGCGCCGCCGCCTTGCAAAGCCAGATTGATCCGCTTCATGAGAGCATTCCTTCACCTTTTTGAAAATACTCCGGGGGAGTCGCACAGCGACGGGGGCAGAGCCCCCATCCTCGTGTCACATCAAAGCGCAGTCCAGCCGCCATCGACCGAAATCGTGGTCCCGGTGATCTGCTTGGCCGCGTCCGAACACAGGAAGGCAACGGTGCCGCCCAATTGCTCGACAGTGGCAAACTCCCGCGAGGGCTGACGCTCGAGCATGACCTTCTTGATCACCTCTTCGCGGCCCATGTTGTATTTCTCCATCGTGTCAGGGATCTGCGCCTCGACCAGCGGGGTCAGCACATAGCCCGGGCAGATCGCATTGCAGGTGATCGGCTCTTCTGCGGTTTCCAGCGCCACGGTCTTGGTCATGCCCACCACGCCGTGCTTCGCGGCCACATAGGCTGCCTTGAACGGAGAAGCGGTCAGACCATGAGCCGAGGCGATGTTGACCACCCGACCCCAGCCTGCCTTGCGCATCATAGGCAACGCAGCTGCTGTGGTGTGAAAAGCCGAGTTCATGTTGATCGCAATGATTGCGTCCCATTTGTCGGTCGGGAATTCATCAATCGGCGCCACATGCTGAATACCTGCGTTGTTGACCAGCACGTCGCAAACACCCGCCTGTTCGATCAGCGCGCGGCACTCGTTACCCTTGGACATGTCCGCCTTGATGTACCGTGCCTCGACGCCGGTCTCCTTGGCGATCTCGGCCGCCAGCGCATGGTCCTCGTCCCGATCGGTGAAAGAGTTCAGAACCACATTTGCGCCCGACCGCGCGATCTCCCATGCCACACCCAGGCCGATGCCCGAGTTCGATCCGGTGATGATGGCGGTTTTCCCCTTGAGAGACATGGCGGTATTCCCCTGCTGATCAAATGTCGCGCGCACCCTGCCATGCTGCAGGTGCAAAGAAAACGGGGAAAAACCAACCGGCAAAACACCGCCGCTTCTTGCGCTGTTCTGCATCAGTCTTTGACACCGAAGGGGAAACCAAAAAAAACGCCCGCACGAAGCGGGCGTTAAGTTATTGAGGCAGGTTTCATACAGGCAAGAAACCTATCGAGCAGTGAGACCTTTATACGCAATTCCCCCGCTACGTCCAAGCTAAAAGTTTGAAAAGACGCGAAACCCCAGATAGGTTAAACGTTAATAAAATAAGGCCTGAGCAGGATTGTTGCCAAAGTGCGTCCAGTTTTTTTCCAATACTTCCGCCCTATGCTGGCGGGAATCGCGACCGTTTTTGCCGCTGAAATAGCGTCCGCAGAATCGGCACATGGCATAGCTATGTATGGAGAGCCCGCCCTTCCACCGGATTTTGTGTCTCTACCTTACGTGAACCCCGAAGCGCCCAAGGGTGGCCGGGTCGTGTTCGGCAACACCGGCGGCTTCGACAGCTTGAACCCCTTCATCCAGAAAGGCACCGTGCCTTGGCAGATGCGGTTCTGGGGCTACGAGGGGCTGATGGGCCGATCACAGGACGAACCCTTTTCACTTTACGGGCTTCTGGCCGAATCGGTTGAGACCGCGCCGGACAGATCCTGGGTTGAATTCACACTGCGCGCCGAGGCCCGATTCTCGGACGGTAGCCCGGTGACAGTCGAAGACGTGATCTGGTCGTATGAGACATTGGGCACCCAAGGTCACCTGCGCTACCGCGGGCTGTGGGGCAAGATTGCAAGCATCGAACAGACCGGGCCGCGCTCGGTTCGGTTGACGTTTTCAGACCCGGATCGCGAGCTGGCGTTGGTTGCGGGCCTGCGCCCGATCCTGAAAAAGGCACAGTGGGAGGGCAAGAGCTTTGCCGACGGCAAACTGCAGGACATTCCCATCGGCACCGGCGCCTATGTGGTCGATGACTATGAGGCCGGGCGCTATGTGAGCTTCAAACGCAACCCCGACTATTGGGCCAAGGACCTGCCCCTGCGCCGTGGCACGCGCAACCTGGATGAGATGCGGATCGACTTTTACGGCGATCAAGCGGTGTTGTTCGAAGCCTTCACCGCAGGCGAGCTGAGCGCCGTCCGCGAATTCAACGCCGAAAACTGGGCCACCAAATACAGCTTTCCTGCCTCGCAACGGGGTGACGTGGTCAAGACCGAGATCCCGCATGAAAAACCATCGGGCATGACCGGGTTCGTGATGAACACACGCCGTCCCCTGTTTCAGGACTGGCGTGTGCGCGAGGCGATGACGCTGGCGTTCAATTTCGAGTTCATCAACGACACGATGACAGGCGGCGCGCAGCCGCGTATCACGTCCTATTTCTCCGGCTCTGATCTGGCGATGCTGCCGGGTGCGGCCGAGGGACGTGTTCTGGAGCTACTGACCCCCTTTGCCGACACCCTGCCCGCAGGCACGATCGAAGGCTACGCCCTGCCCCAGAGCGACGGCAGCAGCCGCAACCGCAAGAACCTGCGCAAAGCGATCAAGCTGCTGGCCGAGGCAGGATGGACGGTCCAGGACGGCGTGCTGCGGAATGACCAGGGTGAGCCGTTCGACTTCACCATCCTCATGCGTCAGGGCGACAGTGGCAACCTGACCGTGACCGAGATCTATAGCCAGGCGCTCGCCCGTCTGGGCATCAAGGTGACCGAGGCAAAAGTCGACAACGCCCAATACACCGGGCGACTGGCCGAGCTGGATTTCGACATGACGCCGTTCCGTCGCGCACTTTCGCTGTCTCCGGGCAATGAACAACGGCTCTATTGGGGCAGCGCCGTGGCCGATACGCCCGGCACACGCAACCTGATGGGTATTGATGACCCGGCAGTGGACGCGATGATCGACGCCATGCTGAACTCGCAAACGCGCGAGGATTTTGTCGCCGCCACCCGCGCATTGGACCGGGTACTGACCGCAGGGCGCTATGTCATCCCGATCTGGAGCTTTGATGTGGGCCGCATCGCGCACATCAAAGAACTCAAATATCCCGACACATTCCCGATCTACGGCGACGGCCCCAGCTACATGCCCGAGGTCTGGTGGTATCAGGATTGACCTGATCTTTCTATTTCCATATTTCATGAAATATGGAAATAGCGATTCACGATAAACTCTCTGCCCTGGCGCACCCGAACCGGCTTGAGGTGTTCCGCCTGCTCATGCGCCGATACCCTGATGCGGTACCGGCCGGGCAAATCGCGCAGGCGCTGAATCTGAAACCCAATACAGCGTCGGTCTATTTGTCTGCGTTGAAAAAAGCGGGGCTGATCGAACAGACCCGCACCGGCACGTCGTTGCAGTACACCACCAACCTGGGCGAAGTTCGGGGGCTGTTTGACGGCCTGCTCGGCGGCTGCTGCCAAAGCCGCCCCGATCTTTGCGTTCCGACCACGCTCCCGGAGACACCGATCATGACGGACACCACACGCCAGTTGAATGTCCTCTTCATCTGCACCGGAAACTCTGCACGCTCGCTGATGGCGGAATCGATCCTGCGCACCGAAGGGTTGGGCCGGTTCAACGCCTATTCCGCAGGCACCATGCCCTCGGGCCAGCCGCATCCCAAGGTGATCGAGCTTTTGGGGTCGAAAGGTCACGACACTGGCCTGTTGCGCTCAAAATCAGTGGACGAATTCAATGGTGATGATGCCCCAAAGATGGATTTTGTATTTACCGTCTGTGACCACGCCGCGAACGAAGAATGCCCTGCATGGCCCGGCCAGCCGATGAGCGCCCACTGGGGCCTGCCTGACCCGGTCAAGGCTGATGGGACAGACGCGCAAAGGAATTTGGCATTCCAACAGGCCTATGGCCTTCTGCGCAACCGCATTACCGCCTTTGTCAGCCTGCCGTTCGAAACACTCGACCGGATCAGCCTGCAACATCAAATCGACGACATCGGGCGCCAGACCGATGCATCCGAGCCTGACTAACCAAAACATGGGACGTGTGACATGAACATCCTGGTACTCTGCACGGGCAATTCCGCGCGCTCGATTCTGCTGGAATCGATTTTCAACACCGAAGGGGCCGGTCGCGTCCGCGCCTTTTCCGCCGGCTCTCAGCCATCCGGCAAGGTGCACCCTCAATCACTCGTGCTGTTGGGCGAAGAAGGTCACGATACGTCTAACGCCCGCTCGAAAAGCTGGGACGAGTTCGGCGCCGAGGATGCGCCCGAGATGGACATGGTGATCACTGTCTGCGGGTCCGCCGCAGAAGAAACCTGCCCCATCTGGCCTGGCGCCCCCGTGCGCGCCCATTGGGGTGTCGAAGACCCCGCAGCGGCCGAGGAAGCCGATTGGGACGCGGCGTTCCGCACCGCCTATGACACCTTGGGCAAGCGGGCTGCCGCCTTGCTCGAGCTGCCCGTTGAGACCATGAACCAGACCGAGCTATCGACACAGCTCAAGCGCATTGGAACCCTGACATGAACCCCCGCAAGCTATTTGCCGAATTCCTGGGCACCGCATTTCTACTGATCGGCGTTGTCGGCTCGGGCATCATGGCGCAGACACTGTCGGACGGAAACATCGCCCTGGCGCTGCTGGCCAATGCGATTGCAACGGGCTGCATGCTCTATGCCATCATCACCACGCTTGGCCCGGTGTCAGGCGCACATTTCAACCCTGCCGTGACGCTGGCCTTTGCCCTGCGCGGCGAACACCCCTGGAGCGCGGTGGCCCCCTACATGATCGTGCAGATCGCGGGTGGCATCATCGGGGTTTGGGCCACGCACATGATGTTCGACCAAAGCATCCTGCAGACCTCGACCACCATGCACCGCACCGGAGGCGCACAGTGGTTTTCCGAAATCATCGCCACGCTTGGTCTCCTGTTCGTGATCTTTGGGGGTATCCGTCACAGGCCAGACGCCGTGCCACCACTGGTGGGTCTCTATATCACGGGCGCTTATTGGTACACGTCGTCAACCAGCTTTGCGAACCCCGCCGTAACCATCGCGCGCGGCTTCAGCGACACCTTTGCGGGCATCTATCCCGGCCACATAGCGATGTTCATCGTGATGCAGATCATCGCGGTCTTTATTGGTCATGTGGTACTGAATTGGCTGTTCGCCGAAACTGACGATTGATCCAACAGTCAATCCAAAATCGACAATCGCCCGCTGCACACGCAGGGGGCGATTATTTTTTGGTCAACAAGCCCATTTTTCGTGCGACATTTTGCCCGGTCTTCATAGAGCTGTTACATTTCTAGGCTGATCAACGGGAGGAGCGTTTCTGTCACTCTATCAAGGAATGCTCAATGATGATGAATTGGTCCGAGCTAACCCAGAACTGGGCGCAAGCGTTTCCGCGCGTCAAATCGCGGTTTCCGCAGCTCGACGAGGCCGACGCGCCGTTTTTGAAACTCGACCGGTCCCGGTTCGAGGCTTACTTGGCTGAAAAGCACCAACTGACCCTGACCGAGGCCCGCGAGGAGTTTGAGGACTTCTTGTTTGTGGAATCTCTGGGCCGCGAGATCGCAGAGTAACCGGTCAAGCCAGCGACGTGACCCAAAGGATCGTCGCGTCCTCGTCACTCACCGAGATCACGTTGTGGCCCATGGCAGCGTCGTAGTAGGCGCTGTCGCCCCGGCGCATTTCGACCGGTTCGTAGAACTCCGTGTAGAGCCGCACAACGCCGGTCAGCACATACAGAAACTCTTCGCCATCGTGGCGCACCCAACCGTCGAACTCTTCCATATTGCGCGCGCGCACACGGGCGCGATAAGGCAGCATGGTCTTTTTTGTCAGCGTATCTGCCAGCAGCTCATGTTCGTAGGTGGCCGTTGCATGGGCCGCGCCATCACCGAATTTGGTCACTGCCATGCGCCCGTTGATCTGATCCCGCTCGGGCGGGGTAAACAGCTGCGGCACCGAAATCTGCAAACCGACGGCCAGCTTTTTCAACGCATCATAGGTGGGCGACATCTGACCGTTTTCGATCTTTGACAGTGTCGAGCGTGCAAGCCCCGCCTGCGTGGCCGCCTGTTCCAGCGTCCAGTCGCGGGCCTTGCGCAATTCGCGCACGCGCGCGCCCAAGTCCAAGGGTTCGGCAGTGTCCTCGACGCCTGAATCTCGGGCGATGCGGATGATGGATTTGGGATCTCGGCCAGTCATGCGTGCTCTATACGGTGCCAAGCCTCTGCTTGCAACGCGCGGCCCGTCGGGCTAGCGATTGGCCATGCTTTCGATCTTTGACCAGGGGGCGTTCACGCCCTGCCCGACCCCGTTCAACCTGGCCTCTCATGTGATGCGCCATGCCGCTTCGCAACCCGACAAGGTGGCCCTGTCGGTTTTGCGTCCTGACGGCTCGGACGATTGGACATATGGCGCGCTCGAGGCTGCAATTCGCGGCACCGCAACCGGTCTGCTGCAGGCAGGCATTGCCCCGGGACAGATCGTGCTCATGCGGCTTGGAAACACAGTCGACTTTCCCCTGGCCTATCTGGGCGCCATTGCGGCCGGGATCGTGCCGGTTCCGACATCATCCCAGCTGACCGCGCCCGAGACGCAAAAGATGATCGACGAGCTTTCGCCCACCGCGATCCTGCGCGATCCGGAGGTTGCCTGCGCCGATCATCCATTGCAGATCGACATCGCGCAGCTGACCACCATGCGCGATCTGTCACCTGCCGAGTATGACATGGGTGACCCGAACCGGATGGCCTATGTGGTCTATACCTCTGGCACCTCGGGCAAACCCCGCGCCGTGGCCCATGCACACCGGGCGATCTGGGCGCGGCAGATGATGGTCGATGGCTGGTACGGGCTGACACCCGACGACCGCCTGTGTCACGCAGGCGCGTTCAATTGGACCTACACCCTTGGCACCGGATTGATGGACCCTTGGGCCATCGGTGCCACCGCCCTGATCCCCGAGCCCGGGACCGATCTGGGCGACATACCGACACTCTTAAAAGCGCACAAAGCGACTATTTTTGCTGCGGCGCCCGGCGTTTATCGCAAGTTCCTCGGCTCGCCTGACCCCCTCGATCTGCCCCACCTGCGCCACGGCCTGAGTGCCGGAGAGAAGCTGCCCCGCGAACTGCACGCACGGTGGACCGCGGCCACCGGAACCGCGCTTTTTGAGGCCTATGGCATGTCCGAATGTTCGACCTTCATCTCGTCCAGCCCCGCACATCCGGCACGGGGCGAGGCTTTGGGCCAACCGCAACCCGGCCGCAAGATCGCGATCCTTGGGCCCGACGGCCCGGTTCCGCAGGGCGACGAAGGCACCATCGCCGTGCACAAGTCAGATCCGGGTCTGATGCTCACCTACCTCAACGCGCCGGACGAGACTGAGGCCAAGATGCAAGGCGACTGGTTCCTGACCGGCGATCAGGGCGCCATGGCGATCGACGGCCAGATTACCTATCTGGGCCGTGACGACGACATGATGAACGCTGGCGGCTATCGCGTTTCTCCGGTCGAGGTCGAGGACGCCCTGGCCAAACATCCCGGCATCACTCAGGTGGGCGCTGCCCAGGTCGAGGTCAAAGAGAACACATTTGTGATAGCTGCCTTCTATACAGGCCCCGAAACGCTGGACGAGGCCGAGCTGCGCGCCTATGTCGAAGCCAACCTGGCGCGGTACAAGCAACCCCGTGCCTTTGTCCATCTCGAAACCCTGCCCGCAGGCGGCAATGGCAAGCTCTTGCGCCGCGCCCTGCCCGCTTACTTCAAGGCCAGCTGACCATGACCGACAAAACCGTCAAGCTCGACATCCTGTCCGACCCGATCTGCCCCTGGTGCTATATCGGCAAGACCCATCTGGACAAGGCTCTGGCATCGGTGCCCGAGCACCCCTTTGTCATCGAATGGCACCCTTTTCAGCTGAACCCCGACATGCCCGAGGGCGGCATGGACCGGCGCGAATACCTTGAGACCAAGTTCGGCGGTAAAGAAGGGGCCGTGCGCGCCTATGCTCCGGTGGTGGAGCACGCAGAAAACGCGGGCCTGTCGATCAATTTCGAAGGGATGCAGCGCACGCCCAATACGTTAGATGCCCACCGACTTATCCACTGGGCCGGGATCGAGGGGAAACAGACAGCGGCCGTTGATGCGCTGTTCAACGCCTATTTTGTTGAAACCCGCGACATCGGTGATCATGACGTGCTGGCCGACATTGCGGATGGCATCGGAATGGATGCAGCTGTGGTGCGTAAGCTGCTGAAATCAGACGCGGATCGCGATCTGATGAAAGAGCGCGACAGCCACTCGCGGCAGATGGGAGTGAACTCGGTTCCCACCTTCATTGTTGCCAATCAGCACGCAGTTCCCGGTGCGCAGCCGCCGGAACTGTGGCAAAAGGTGATCGCCGACATCCTGTCTCAGATCGAGACTTAATCCACATTTTCACACAGGGTTCTGTGCATTTCTGTCGGGTGGCCCCGCGCCCGCTTGCGTGATAGCGCGGGTGGGTAAGGAGTCCGCCCATGGCTGAACGTTTATCCAAGGTTGAGTTCATCGCACTTATTGCGGTGATGTTTGCCACCATTGCCTTTTCCATCGACGCGATGTTGCCCGCCCTGCCCGAAATCGGCGCCGAGCTGAGCCCTGACGACATCAACCGCGCACAGCTGATCCTGACATCGTTTGTGTTGGGCATGGGCATCGGCACATTCTTTACCGGCCCACTGTCGGACACCTTTGGCCGCAAACCCGTGTTGCTGATCGGGGCTGCACTTTATGTGCTGGCCTCGGGACTGGCTTGGGCGGCCAGCTCACTCGAATTGGTGTTGGCCGCGCGTGTGCTGCAGGGCATTGCCGCGGCAGCCCCGCGCATTGTGGGCGTCGCCATCGTCCGAGACCTTTATTCGGGCCGTGAAATGGCGCGGATCATGTCGATTGCGATGATGATCTTTACTCTGTTCCCTGCCTTTGCGCCCATGCTGGGGGCCGGCATCATCTATTTCGTCGGCTGGCGCGGCATCTTTGCGGCCTTTGCCGTTTTTGGCCTGGTGATCATCTTCTGGACAGGCAACCGGTTGCCAGAAACCCTGCCCAAGCCAGAACGCCGCGCCTTTCGTCTGTCGCTGATGATCGAGGCCGTTGGCGAGATGTTCCGCCATCCAACCGTTCGCCTGTCGATCCTGGTGCAAACCCTGGCGCTCAGCATCCTGTTCACCATGCTGACGATGGTGCAGCCCGTCTATGACGTGATCTATGATAGGGCCGACAGCTTTCCGTTCTGGTTTGGCGCTGTCGCTTTGATCTCGGGCAGTGCCAGCCTGCTGAATGCGGTGCTGGTGGTGCGCGTTGGCATGCGCCGCTTGGTGACCTGGACCTTGGGCACCCAGATTGTTCTGTCTGGCATCATGGTGGCACTGACGACCGTTGATTTGCCGCTCAACACCGGGTTTGCAATCTTTGTTTTCTGGCAATGCACGGTGTTCTTCATGGCGGGTTTGACCATGGGCAATCTTCAAGCCATAGCGATGGAACCGATGGGCCATATCGCAGGCATGGCAGCCTCGGTCATTGGCGCAATCTCAACCGTTCTAGCCGCGGCCATCGCGGCCCCGGTTGGCCTGCTCTTTGACGGCTCGCTGGTACCGCTGACCGTTGCCTTGCTGGTGATGTGCATCGCTGGGTTCGGCCTGATGCTGCACATGGGGCGTGTTGAAAATCGCCTGCCAGCCTAAGGTGTTCTGACACGTCGAAACGCGCTACACTCTCGCCAGATTTTTGGGGAGAGATTTCATGAGCGATTATTATGACCTCGGGCACCATACCTGCCCGGTCACAACCACCAGCGATCAGGCGCAGATGTGGTTCGACCGCGGCTTGAACTGGACCTACGGTTTCAATCATCAAGAGGCGGTGGCCTGCTATCGCCGCGCGTTGGAGCATGACCCCCACTGCGCCATGGCGCATTGGGGCGTGGCCTATGCCGCGGGGCCGAACTACAATCTACCCTGGGACTTGCTCGATGACAAAGGCCGAAAGGACGCCCTAGCGGATGCCTATGACGCGACCCAAGCTGCCCTGGCCGCCATCGACGGCTGCACCCCCGTCGAGCAGGCCCTGATCCGCGCGCTGCCCGCGCGCTACCCCCAACGCGATCCAGGCGAAGACATGCAGGTCTGGGATCAACACTATGCCGACGCCATGCGCGCGGCTTTTGCATCCAATCCCGATCACCTGGACCTGCGCTCGATCTATGTGGAATCACTGTTGAACCTGACGCCTTGGAAGATGTGGGACCTGAAATCGGGCCTTCCTGCCGAAGGGGCTGCAACGCTTGAGGCGCAAGAGGTTCTGGAAACCGCGATGCGCGATGATCCAGCTGCGATGGTGCATCCCGGCCTGCTGCATCTGTACGTCCATCTGATGGAGATGTCGCCGACCCCCGAAAAGGCGCTGAAGGCCGGTGATGTCCTGCGTACACTGGTGCCGGATGCGGGCCATCTGGTGCATATGCCAACCCACATCGACGTGCTGTGCGGGCACTATCAGAATGTGGTCCATTGGAACCAAAAGGCGGTCGAGGCCGATCTGAAGTATTACGAGCGCGAAGGGGCATTCAACATCTACACCGGGTATCGCCAGCACGATTACCACTTTGTCATCTATGGTGCGCTGTTTCTGGGACAGATGCAGCCCGCCTTGGACGCCGTGCAAGGCATGATAGATACGGTGCCCGAGGACATGCTGCGCATGCCGTCTCCGCCGATGGCCGACTTTTTTGAAAGCTACATGGCGATGAAGCCGCATATCCTGATCCGCTTTGGCCGCTGGCAAGAGGCGATCGAGATGGAACTGCCCGAGGATCAGGACCTGTTCCTCACATTGACCGCCAACACCCATTACGCCCGCGCGGTGGCCTATGCCGCAACCGGGCAGGTCGCCAATGCCGAGGCCGAAGAGCAGCTGTTCCTGGCCGCCAAGGACCGAGTGCCCGAAACCCGGCTTCTGCACAACAACCGGGTCATTGATCTGCTTGAAATCGCACACGAAATGCTGCGGGGAGAGATCGAGTATCGCAAAGAAAACTATGACGCCGCCTTTGCCCACCTGCGCCGCTCGGTCGAGTTGGATGATGATCTTCCTTACGATGAGCCCTGGGGCTGGATGCAGCCAGCCCGGCATGCCCTTGGCGCGCTTTTGTTCGAACAGGGTCATATGACCGAGGCCGAAGCCGTCTATCGCGCCGATCTGGGCCTGGGCGGATCGCTCAGCCGCGCCAGCATCCACCCTGATAACGTGTGGAGTTTGAAGGGCTTGTATGACTGTCTTAAAGCGCGCGATGAGGCGATCGAAATCATCCAGATCAAACAGCGCCTGGATCTCGCCCTGGCACGGGCCGATACCAGCGTGGCGGCGTCCTGCTTTTGCGCGCAGGCAGCCATGGAGGCCGCGTCGTGATCAATCTGCCAGAGCGGGAAAGGTAAACCTGCGCGGGCCGCCATTGTCTGGTCCGTCAAAGAACACCAGCACCGACCCGTCGCTGCGGGTCGGGTCACGCATCAAACCTTCAGCCTTCCACTTGCGTTTCTTGGGCTCGATCTGGGACACAAGCTCGGCCGCCATTGAACCCGGTTTCCAGCGGTATATGGCGTAGTCGTCCATCAGATGCGGGCTGTCGCCGCCGCATTTCTTTTCGTGTTTCTTCTTCCTGGGCGCCTTGGCCCCTGCATCGCCCACCAACAAAATCAGGCTGTCGCCCCATTGCTCCATCCCACGAATGCCGCGTCCACCGTGGGTGCTGTTCAGGGCCACGCGGTGCAATTCCGCTGCGTCCCAATCTTGCGCAAGCAATGCGTCAAAACCGATCTGCAAGATGAACACGCCCGCCGCCCCTTCAGGAAAAGGCGCGCGAAAACCAAAGAAGACCTGTTCCCCGATCGCAGCCACGCCTTCGATGTTCAGGCCATTTTGCTGCAACGGTTCGTTAAACGATGCGCGTAGGATGTCGAAATTCGCAAAGGCTGGCCGGAGAGAGATCGGCGTAGCCGTCAACGGAGATGAACTCCCCAGTTGCGCCGCATGGAAGGAACCGATGTAGATCTGTTCGTTGTGCTCGCGAACCTTGCATTTTTGCCGCGACACAGAGTGCGAGCCGACCGCGATCAGATGACCATTGACCGAAGTGATCCCTTCAACATCCAACTCATCCGTGTCCCGCCCCTTGGGCGTGTCCCACAGATAGACCCGTCCACCGGTTTCAATCTCATCCCCATCAACCCGAAAGCTCTGGATAAACCGCACTTCGTCCGAGGCGGTGAAACAGATGTCCACCGACGGGCAATGTGCCGCGCTCAGGTTCTGGGCGGCAAAAGGAACAGGGTCATCCTTGGCATATTCATCGAATTGGCCGCGCACATCCAAGGACTGTCCCGTATCCGAGAGCACAAAGGACGGGACAGAAACAGCAAACACCAGTGGGAACAGAGCCAACCGCATATCAATCACCTAAACAACTGTGATGAATGATAGCACAAAAACCGTTGCAGATCAGCTCTTTGCTTTGGCCTTTTTCTTCTCGGCGATCAGCTTTTCGGCCAGGTCGCGGGCGATGGCAAAGGCGCCTTTGATCTTGTCGCTGTCCTTTTTCCAATCCCGACGCACAACAATCTTGTTGTCCTTGACCTTGGCCAGCCCATTCTGACCTTGGATGAATTCCACCAGCCCTTGGGGCGAGCCGTATTTGTCATTGTGGAATTGGATCGTCGCACCCTTTGGCCCGCCATCGAGCTTGGAAATGCCTGCGCGTTTGCACATGGCCTTGATCCGCACCACCAAAAGCAGCGTGTTGACCTCTTTCGGCAGCTTGCCGAAGCGGTCGATCAATTCGGCAGCAAACCCTTCGAGTTCCACTTTGGTCGAGAGTGACGACAAGCGCCGGTACAGCCCCAGGCGCACGTCCAGATCGGGGACATAATCATCTGGGATCAGTACCGGCACACCCAGATTGATCTGCGGTGCCCATTGGTCGTCGCTGTCCGACAGCCCCTCCATCTCGCCTGCCTTGATCTTGGCAATCGCTTCTTCCAGCATCGATTGGTACAGCTCATACCCCACATCGCGCATCTGACCCGATTGCTCTTCGCCCAGCAGGTTGCCCGCCCCGCGAATATCCAGATCCTGCGACGCCAGCGTGAACCCTGCCCCGAGCGTATCGAGCGAGCCCAAGACCCGCAGACGTTTCTCTGCAGCTGGTGTCAGCTTCATGCGCGGCTTGGTGGTCAGATAGGCATAAGCGCGGGTTTTCGAACGACCCACACGGCCCCGGATCTGATAAAGCTGAGCCAGACCAAACATGTCGGCACGGTGCACGACCATCGTGTTGGCCGTCGGAATGTCCAACCCGCTTTCGACAATCGTGGTCGCCAACAAGACGTCATATTTGCCGTCGTAGAAGGCGTTCATCCGATCATCCAACTCACCCGCCGCCATCTGGCCATGGGCCACAACATAGGTGAGTTCTGGAAGCTGCTCTTTCAAGAACGCCTCGATATCGGGCAGATCACTGATGCGCGGCACGACATAAAAGCTCTGCCCGCCGCGATAGTGTTCCCGCAGCAGCGCCTCGCGGATGGTGACGGCATCGAACTCGCTGACATAAGTGCGGATCGCCAGACGGTCGACCGGCGGCGTGCCGATGATCGAAAGGTCGCGCACGCCCGTCAGCGACAGTTGCAACGTGCGAGGGATCGGGGTTGCGGTCAGGGTCAGCACATGGATGTCGCTGCGCAGCTGTTTCAGCCGCTCTTTATGCGCGACGCCGAAATGCTGTTCCTCGTCGATAATGAGCAGACCCAGATTGTTGAACCTCACGCCTTTGGCCAAGAGCGCATGGGTGCCCACGACGATGTCCACCGTGCCACGTGCCATTCCGTCACGCGTCTGTTGCGCCTCTTTACCGGACACAAACCTGCTAAGCTGGCGCACTTCAAGCGGGAAGCCACGGAACCGTTCGGCAAAGCTGGCGGCGTGTTGACGCGCCAGCAGCGTTGTCGGCGCCACGACGGCCACCTGCACGCCCGACATGGCAGCGACAAAGGCCGCACGCATCGCCACCTCGGTCTTGCCAAAGCCCACATCGCCACAGATCAGCCGGTCCATCGGCTGGCCCGAGTGCATGTCGTCCATCACCTCGCCAATGGCCCGCAGCTGATCGTCAGTTTCCTGATACGGGAACCGCGCGCTGAACTCCTCCCACGCATGCGGCGGCGGGTCCATGATGGGCGCTTTGCGCAAGGCTCGCTCGGCGGCAATGCGGATAAGCCGGTCCGCCATCTCGCGGATGCGTTCCTTGAGCTTGGCTTTCTTTGCCTGCCATGCGCCACCGCCCAAACGGTCGAGCAGCCCCTCGTCGTGGCCGTATTTCGACAAAAGCTCGATGTTTTCGACCGGCAGGTAGAGTTTCGCCTGCTCGGCATACTCCAACAGGATGCATTCATGCGCTGCCCCTGCCGCCGTAATCACCTCGAGCCCCTTGTAGCGGCCGATGCCATGATCGACGTGCACCACCAGATCACCGGGCGACAGCGATTGCGTTTCGGTCAGGAAGTTCTCGGCCTTGCGCCGTTTCTTTGGTGCTCGGATCAGCCGGTCGCCCAGAACGTCCTGCTCGGCAATCACCGTCACATCGGGCGTGGTGAACCCATGCTCCAATGCCCAGACCGCCAGGTGCAGACCACGCTTGCCGATGCGCGTTCCGTCCATGATCGGGATCGCCTCGGCCAGGCCTTCATCTTCGATCAGGCCCGTCAGTCGCTCGCGCGCCCCTTCGGAGTATGAGGCAACGACAACGGGCCCCTCGGCCATGCGCGCCTTGATGTGATCGGCCAAAGCCCCGAACAAGCTGATGTTTTCCTGTTGCCGCTCGGGCGAGAAATTGCGCCCGATCCGCCCGCCCGCGTCGATCACACCAGGGCCCGAGGCTTGCGGCAACGGATTGAACTGCAGCACGCGGCGGTCAGCAACCACCTTATCCCAAGACCCATCATCCAGATAGAGCAGACCCGGCGGCGTCGGTTTATAGACGCTGTCCATCCGTGACTTGGTCTGCAGCGCATGTTGGCGCGTCTCGTATTGGTCGGCGATGCTGTCCCAGCGGGCCAGACGCGCAGGCGTCAGTTGGTCATCCAGCGTGATCGACGCCTTTGGCAGGTAGTCGAACAGCGTTTCCAGCTTTTCATGGAAGAACGGCAGCCAATGCTCGATGCCCTGATGCTTGCGACCCGCGCTGACGGCCTCATAGAGAGGATCGTCAGTGCCCGCGGCGCCGAATTCGATGCGATAGTTCTGACGGAACCGGGTGATGGCGGCATCGTCCAGAATGACCTCGCTCACCGGAGCAAGCTCGATGATGTCCAGTTTCTCGGTCGTCCGCTGACTGACCGGATCAAAGCGGCGCGCGCCATCCAGAACATCGCCAAACAGGTCGAGCCGCACCGGGCCACCTTCGCCTGGCGGGAAGATGTCGATGATACCGCCACGAATGGCATAATCGCCGGGTTCCATCACCGTGGGGCTTTGGCTGAACCCCATACGCACCAGAAAGTTGCGCAGCGCCTCTTCGTCGACTTGGTAATTCACCCGCGCGGTAAAGGCGGCCTCGCGCAACACCTCGCGCGCAGGAACTCTCTGTGTCGCGGCGTTGAGCGTCGTGAGCAAAACAAACCGCTCGGGCATCTGGTGCACCAGCGCGGCCAATGTCGCCATCCGTGCCGCCGAGATGTCGGCATTGGGCGACACCCGATCGTAAGGAAGGCAATCCCAGCCGGGAAACACAAAGACCGGCATATCAGGAGCAAAGAATGACAGCGCGGCGCGGGTCGCCTCCATCCGCTTGTCGTCGCGTGCGACGTGCAGAACCGGACCGCTGCTGCGGGCCACCTCGTTCAGGATCAACTGCGCGTCAAAACCTTCGGGCGCACCGCCTACGGTGATATGGTTCTGTGCTGTCATACCCTTGGACCCCTGTTGCGGATCACCCCAGAACGCCGATGGAGAGGTTCTGATACATTCCAAATAGCGCAGTCACAAAAATCGAAATCATGCCGATGATCTGCGTGTAAATCCGGCAGCGCCCCAACCGCTTGGACAAATCCGCGCCCTGCAGGTCTTCGCGCCGGATACGACGGGCCGTCGACAGATTGACCAAACCCACCAGAGACATCGGAAAGCCGATAAGGAACACGGCCTGCGCGAATTCGACCCAATAGTAGAACCCCAGCACCGCAAGCGTCGACAAAGCGAAACAGACAAAGCCCAGAATCCAGATGCCCGACAAATCCGTCACATACAGGATGCGATTGACGTTCACTCGGGTGATGTCGTGCAGATCCACCGCGGCCTGCCCCCCAACCCGGCGTGCCCGCACCACCATGTCGAACGGAACCCCCAGGACCCAATGACTGGCCGAAGACCAAACCACCGCCAAAGCGATCCAGAACCAAAGGTTCGAAAAACTCCGCATGTCGATCAGCTCGAAAATCGAGGAATACCAGTTCACTTACCTTGCCCCTGTGCTCGCGGTCCTTTTTCGTCTCGTACCGGCCAAACGCGGCCATTGGTACTCTTGAAGACCGAAGCAATTCCATGCCACCCAATGGGCAATTGTGCAAGGAGTCCGCGCCATGAAACCGACGATTGCCCCCTATCCGGCAGCCCGCGCCCGCAGAACCCGCCAATCCGAGGCCATTCGCGGCCTCGTGCGTGAGAACGTGTTGACCGTCAACGACATGATCTGGCCCGTCTTTGTGCGCGACGGCGAAGGCATCGAAGAGCCGGTTCCGTCGATGCCCGGCGTCGTGCGCCGCTCGGTCGATCTGATCGCAAAGGCGGCAGTCGAGGCGCAGGCGCTTGGCATTCCGGCGATCTGCATCTTTCCCTACACCGACGCCAGCCTGAAGACCGAAGATTGCGCCGAGGCCTGGAACCCCGACAACCTGTCGAACCGTGCGATCCGCGCGATCAAGGCGGTGGCACCAGATATTGCGGTGATGACCGATGTGGCTTTGGATCCCTACAACATCAACGGGCACGATGGATACGTCGAGAATGGCGAGATCGTGAACGACCGCACGATCGAGGCTTTGGTCAAGATGACCCTGGCACAGGCGGAGGCGGGCGCAGACATTATCGGCCCGTCGGACATGATGGACGGACGGATCGGTGCGATGCGACAGGCGCTCGAAGGTGCAGGCCATTACAACGTCATGATCCTGAGTTATGCGGCCAAATATGCTAGTGCGTTTTATGGGCCTTTCCGCGATGCGGTTGGGGCCTCGGGCGCGCTGACAGGGGACAAGAAGACGTATCAGATGGACCCGGCCAACGGTGATGAGGCGCTGCGGATGATCGAACGCGATCTGACCGAGGGCGCGGATATGGTCATGGTGAAACCCGGCATGCCCTACCTGGACATCTGCCGCCGCGTGAAAGACGGATTTGGCGTGCCCACTTATGCCTATCAGGTGTCGGGCGAATACGCGATGGTGCAGGCGGCGGCGCAAAACGGCTGGATCGATGGCGAAAAGGTCATGCTGGAAAGCCTCATGGCGTTCAAACGCGCAGGCTGTGACGGGGTGCTGACCTATTTTGCCCCGGCTGTAGCCAAGATTTTGCAAGGGTAAGGGGCAATCTGACGCAAATTTCATGGCGACAACCCGCCGAAGCAGCGCTCTGCCCCCGTGACAGAGCGCCATTATCGGCGTAAAGTCGCGCCAAGACCGGAAAAAACCGGCTTACTCAGGCACGAATACAGAGAAAACATCATGAGCAGTTCCATCACATCCCGCGCGACCCCGCGCGTCTCGCGTCGCGGTTTTGGCCTTGGCCTGGCCGGGTTGACCGTTACCGCGGCCTGCGGCAACGGCGTCGGCAACAACAACGCGGCCACCATCGATGCCCGCGTGAATTCGACGCTGAACGAAATGTACAGCCAATTCCCCAACACGGTTGAAATCGCCAACAAGGCGGCCGGCATGCTGGTCATGCCGCTGTTGACCGAGGCCGGTTTTGTCGTCGGGGCCGGATACGGCCAAGGCGCGCTGCGCATCAATGGCGTCACGGTCGACTATTACTCGGCCGTCAAAGGCAGTGCCGGGTTCCAGATCGGCGCGCAGCAATATGCCCACGTGTTGTTTTTCATGACCCAGGACGCGCTGAACGAGTTCCGCCAATCCAGCGGGTGGTCCGCCGGTGCCGACCTGGAATATGTGGTCAGCGATCAGGGCGATTCACTTGCCGCCGACACCAACACCCTGCGCTCGCCTGTTCTGGCCGCCGTATTCGGCCGCGCCGGTCTGCGCGTTGGCGCGACGCTCGAGGGCACCAAATACACCCGCATCATTCCGTGATCGGTGCACGGGTTGAACCCCTTGCCGCAAAATTGCAAAGGCCTGCTGTCACGGCAGGCCTTTTCGCTGTCTTCACCATGATTTAGGGTGCCCCCGTAACGCCCACCTTTCTCTTATGGACGGGACCCGAATGGCTCTTCTGTTTCGTTGGCTTCTGCGCATCGCCGCCGGTTTGATCGGCCTGGTCGTTGCCGGTGTGGTTCTGGTCTATTTCCTGGCCAGCCAATCGCTTCCCGAATACGATCAGACGGTCGAGGTTCGCGGCCTTGCTGCGCCGGTCGAGATCGTGCGTGACAACGCCAACGTGCCCCATATCTTTGGCCAATCCGACCCGGATGTGTTTTTTGGAATGGGGTACGCCCATGCCCAGGATCGCTTGTGGCAAATGACGATCTTTCGTCGCACCGCTCAGGGTCGGCTGTCCGAGGTGTTTGGCGAGCGCACCGTGCGCATCGACCGCCTGATGCGGCGGCTGGACCTCTACACCTTGGCCTTGCAATCGGTCGATGCTCAGTCCGACTACACCAAGGCCGCTTTGCGTGCCTATGCTTCGGGCGTGAATGCCCGTCTGGCCGAAATCAACGAAGAGGCTTTGGGACGCGGTGCGCCTGAGATGTTCCTGTTCAACGCCCCTATCGCGCCCTGGCAACCCGGCGACAGCCTGGCAATCATCAAGCTGATGGCGCTGCAACTGACCGGCCATCTGGAAGAAGAGGTGCTGCGCGCCCGCACCTCTTTGATGTTGAACAATCCCGACCGCCTGCGGGACATCCTGCCCGACATCCCCGGCACAGGCGTTGCCGCCCTGCCCGAGTACGCCAGCCTGTTCCCGGATCTGCCACGCTATGCCCAAGGCACGCCAATGCCGACATCCCCGCTGTCGCCCTTTCCAAAGCGCGGACTTGCAGGGGCTTCGAACGCCTGGGCTGCTGATCCCTCGCGTTCTGCGGCGGGTGGCACCTTGCTGGCAAACGATCCGCACTTGGGCTTTGCCGCGCCGTCAACCTGGTACCTGGCCCGGCTCGAGCTGCAAGACGGTGGCATCATCGGAGCTGGCATTCCCGGTGTCCCATCCATCTTGATTGGACGAAGCAACAACATGGGCTGGGGTCTGACCGCGTCCTATGCGGATGACCAGGACCTGTTCATCGAACAGCTCAACCCGCAAAACCCCGAAGAGTACCTGACCCCCGACGGGTTCAAAACCTTCGAAACCCGCCCCTCGATCATTGAAATCAAGGATGCCGCGCCAATTACGCTGACTCTGCGCTGGACCGAAAATGGCCCGGTCCTTCCGGGCAGCATGTACGACCTGGCCACCGTGACACCGCCGGGCCATGTCGTCTCGCTTGGCTGGACGGCGCTCAGCCCGCGCGACAGCTCTCTGACGGCTTCAATGGACTTGATGCGCTCGGGCACCGTGCGCGAGGCGATCCGCGCGGCCGAAACATTTGTTGCACCATCGCTCAACCTGACCGTGGCAGACAATGAGGCGGTCGGCCTGAAGATGATCGGCGCCGTGCCGCGCCGTGACCCGCGCCACCAGAGCAAAGGACGGCTGCCGTCGCAGGGATGGCGGGCCGAAAACCGTTGGCTGGGACGCGCGCCTTATGCCGCCAACCCACAATTCGTGAGCCCCCGTGGTGGCCTGTTGGGCAACACCAACAACAAGCTGCTGGAACGCCCGTTTCCCAACCATGTCTCGTACGTCTGGGGCGACACACAGCGCGTGAACCGTTGGCAACGGTTGATGCAGTCGCGCCAGGTTCACACCCGCGACAGCTTCATCGAAGCCCAACTTGACCCCGTCAGCCCCACCGCGCGCACGTTGTTGCCCCTTATAGGTGCCGATCTGTGGTTCACTGGACAGGCGGCGCCCGATGGCACCCCTGCCCGTCAGCGGCAGATCGCACTGGCCCTTCTGGCTGAATGGAACGGTGAGATGAACGAGCATCTGCCCGAACCCCTGATCTATGCCGCCTGGTTGCGGGCTTTGCAAAAACGCCTGATCACTGACGAGCTGGGACCGCTGGCCAAGGAATTCAAACATGTCGAGCCGCTCTTTATCGAGCGTGTATATCGCGACGTGGACGGTGCTTCGGTCTGGTGCGACGTCCGCCAGAGTGCTCCGGTCGAGACATGCACCGAAATGGCGCAGCTGGCGTTGGATGACGCGCTGGTCTGGATTGAGGAGCGTTATGGTTCAGCCTTGGAATCCCTCCGCTGGGGCGATGCCCATCAGGCCACGCACGATCACCCGACTCTGGGCAAGGTGCCCGTCCTGCGCTTTTTCGTGAACATCCGCCAATCCACCAGCGGCGGTGACAACACGCTGCAACGGGGGCGGACATCCGGCGAAGACCCGAACCCGTTCTACAACGTGCACGGTGCTGGTTATCGTGGGGTCTATGACTTTGCGGATCCCGACAGCTCGGTCTTCATCACCTCGACCGGTCAATCCGGTCATTTCCTGTCGCGCCACTATGACGACATGGCACAGCTGTGGCGGCGTGGGGAGTACATTCCGATGTCACTGGACGCCGAACTTGCGCGGGCCGCCGCCGTTGGGGTCACGGTCCTGCAACCTGCGCCATAGACGCAACGCCATCGTTTCGCGTAGGCTTCCTGAAACGGGAGAGAGAAACGATGGCAACTGCGCAAGACATCTTACAAAAGCTGGCGCGGGACTATGCGCTGGCCTGGAGCTCCGGCGAACCCGAGGCTGTGGCTTCGTTCTATGCCCCTGACGGCGAAATCGTGATCAACCGTGGAGACCCGATCAAGGGCCGGGCTGCCGTGGCCGAAATGGCCGCCGGGTTTTATGCCGAGTTCCCTGACCTTGAAGTACGGTGTGATCTGATGCGCAAAGGTGGCTCACATGCCGTGTTCATCTGGACGCTTGAAGGGCACCATGCCGAGACCAAGAACCATGTCGTTGTCGGCGGTTGGGAAGAATGGGACCTGAACGACGAGTTGCAGGTGGTATCTTCGAAAGGCTGGTTCGACGCCGACGATTACCAAAGGCAGATCGACGGCGCATGACCGCCCCGTTGTCCAGCGTAGTAGACGCCCGAATTCCGATCCTGTCCGCACCTATGGCCGGCGCCGCCGGGCCCGATCTTGTGGCGGCGGTGTGCAACGCGGGTGGTTATGGCGTCTTGCCCCTTTGGCACAAGCCCATGGATGGGTTTGTTACCGAGTTGGCCCAGACCCAAGCAGCCACGCAGCAGAATTTCGCGGTAAACATCAACGTGGCCAACCCGTGGAAGGACCAGCTGCAAGCCTGCATTGATCACAAGGTACACGCCGTTTCCCTATTCTGGGGTATGGACCCCGATGCCATTGATATGGCCAAGGCTGCAGGGCTCAAGGTTTTGTACAGCGTTGGCACCTCTGCAGAAGCCAAAGAAGCCGAAGCGGCTGGCGCCGACGCCATCGTCGCCCAAGGGTGGGAGGCCGGTGGTCATGTCTGGGGTCGAGTTTCCACCTTGGCCTTGATCCCGGCTGTGGTGGATGCTGTCGAAATTCCGGTCATAGCGGCAGGGGGCATCGCGGATGGGCGCGCCATGGCAGCAGCCATGATGCTAGGTGCCTCTGGTGTTTGGGTCGGCACGCGATTTTTGGCCAGCACAGAGGCCACGATCCATGACACCTATCGCCAACGCATCCTGGACGCGCGCGAAGATCAGACCGAATGGTATCACGAGCTGTACGACATCTCTTGGCCAGACGCCCCGCATCGCGCGCTGAAAAACGCGACCTCGAAAGGTTGGCACGAGGCCGGAGCACCCAAACCCGGTCAACGACCGAACGAGGGGCAAGTCATCGGCCATCGACCAAACGGCGACCCGGTCAAGCGCTATCAGAGTTTCACACCGTTTACCGGCACCACGGGCGACGTGGACGCCATGTCACTGTGGTCCGGCCAAGGGGTTGCCCAAGTGCGGCAGGTCATGAGCGCGACCGAGATTATCGATGAACTCTATCAGGACGCGAAGACCGCTCTGCAAAACGGGCGGTCCCTTCTTTGACCTGCGTGCCTAGGCTCCCAGTGCGTTGAACTGGGCCTCTTGCTTGTCGGTCCAAAGCACTGTGACCTTGAAACCCGATTCGGTCTGCTCTTCGTCTTGTACGATGTCCTGTTGAAACAACCAGGCGCGTTGGCGACCTTGGGCAAAGCTCAGCTCCAGTTCCGACAGATGCCGCGCACCTTGCAGTTTGACCGCGACAGCCTCGAGCAAGTCATCCAGCCCCTGCCCGGTCAGCGCCGAGATGGCATAAATGTCATCCTCGCGCTCGGCGCGCGCCATCACGGCTTCGCGCTCGTCCGGTTCCAGCTGGTCCAGCTTGTTCCAAACCTCAATCCGGGGGCGTTCGTCATCCACACCCAGCGAACCCAGAATGGTCTCGACATCCTGAGCCTGGGCTTCGGTGTCTTCGTGGCTGATATCGCGCACATGGACGACCAGATTGGCTCCCAACACCTCTTCCAAAGTGGCGCGGAAGGCCGCAACCAGTTCGGTCGGCAGGCTTGAGATGAAACCCACGGTGTCGGACAGGATCACCTCGGGCCCATCGGGCAGCACAACCCGGCGCATGGTGGGATCCAACGTGGCAAAGAGCATGTCCTTGGCCATTACATCCGCACCCGTCAGCCGGTTGAACAGCGTCGACTTGCCCGCGTTGGTGTAGCCCACCAGAGCGACAATCGGATACGGCACCTTGGCGCGCGCGGCGCGATGCAGGGTGCGGGTCTTGACGACCTTGTCCAACTGTCGGCGCAACCGAACAAGTTGATCGTCAATGGCACGGCGGTCAGCCTCGATCTGGGTTTCACCGGGTCCGCCGACAAATCCCAATCCGCCCCGCTGACGTTCCAGGTGGGTCCAGGCGCGCACGAGGCGCGTACGCTGATAGCTAAGCGCGGCCATCTCAACCTGCAACACACCCTCACGGGTGCGGGCGCGGTCGCTGAAGATTTCAAGGATCAGGCCCGTCCGATCGAGGATCTTGACCTTCCACGCCTTTTCAAGATTGCGCTGCTGTACTGGTGTCACCGGCCCGTCGATCAAAACCAGTTCGACCTCATTGGCTTTGAACTGAGCTTTCAGCTCTTCGATCTTGCCCGAACCAAACAGATATCCCGGCTGGGGCTTTGGCAGGCGCACAATGTCGGACCCGATCACATCCAGATCGGGCAAAGCCGCGGCAAGAGAAACGGCTTCTTCCAGCGCCGGTTCAGGAACGCGGCGGTTTTCGTCTGATTTAATCTCGGGATGCAGGACCCACGCGCGGGTCAGCTCCCTTTCATGTTCCATCAAGAGGCGTCTTCGCCCTCATACAGGCTGATCGGCTGGGCCGGCATGATGGTCGAGATCGCGTGCTTATACACCAACTGCGACTGTCCGTCGCGGCGCAGCAGCACACAGAAATTGTCGAACCAGGTGATAACACCCTGCAATTTCACGCCGTTGATCAGAAAAATTGTAACCGGAACTTTGGTTTTCCGCACATGATTCAGGAACGCATCCTGAAGATTCTGTCTGTCCGAAGCCATTTTCTTAAATTCTCGCCTTTGTTCTTGCTACGTACTGCGGACCAGCACGTCCCTCTGCAGGGAGTATGGAGTGAGGTGAAATGAGATTCCAGCCATAAAAATCACCTGACTGACCTAACGTTAACCAAAAATGCCTAATTTCGCCAAAGCGACGGCGTCAGCAAAGCGATGATCGCAAGGGTTTCCAAACGTCCCAGAACCATGGCGAAACACAGAACAATTTTGGATGCATCGCCCAGTTCATTGATCCGAATGGGGGCTTCAGCCGCAAAATTGATCAGCGGACCGGTGGTCGACAGCGCCGCGATGCTCAGCACCAGCGCCTCTTCAAAGCTGGACCCAAGGGCCGCAAGAACCACCGCGATCGTGGCCAGCGACAAGGCAAAAAGCATGAAAAAGATCCACGCGATGAAAGCACCGTCCTTTTGGATGCGCCGGTTGCCGACCCCCTCGCCACTGACCGAAGACGGATGCACCAGACGCTCCATTTCACGCAGCCCGTTCAGATAGAGCGCAAAGACCCGCAGCAGTTTTACGCCGCCCGCGGTGGTGGCCACGCCACCGCCGATCAACGCCAGCCCCATCAATATCAAACCGGGCGTGCCAAGACCGGACCAGGTTCGCGCCTCTTCCCAATCGGTGCTTTCAAAGCCGGTGGTGGTCAGGAAGGACAGCACGGTAAACATGCCACCCCACAGCGAACGCAGGGCCAAAAGCGGATCGCCCACCATGTCCACGTCATAGGCCGCCAGCCAGTGACGCAAAAACAACAGGACCGGCAGACCAATGACGATCATCAGGCCAATCCGAAACTCGGGGTCCTTGTCGAGGCGCGCGTACCCCTGATTTGCAGTGTCGGCGGAAAACGTCAGGCGCGAGAGCGCAAAGAACATGAACAGAAACAGGATCGCCTCGCCCGTCAGGCCCGCGGTCGAGCCGCCAATGCCACCGACCGGAGAGATACCCGAGGTCGCCATGACCGACATTGCGTGGCAAATCGCAGTCAGCCCTTGCTCGCCCGCGACCATCAGCAAGATGGTCATCACCACTGTCAAACCGGCATAGATCGGTGCCAGTGTGCGGGTGATGCGGATCAACCTTCCCCGCGGATCGCTGAGTTCGGCCTGGTTGAACCCTCGCACCGTGCGCCCCGGTTGGCCTCGCGCGGTCACCTCGAACCCTCCAAGGGACAGCGGCGCCAGAATGGCCGAGGCCGCGATCCACATCATCAGCCCGCCGATCCAGCTCACTTGCGCGCGCCAAAGATGCAGGGGGGCGGCCAAGCGACCCGGATCATTGAACAGATCTGCTCCGGTGGTGGTGATGGCGCTGACCATGTCGAAATAGGCATTCAGAAAGCTGGTGGTCTGCAGCGCGTCATGAAACGGAACGGCCAGGAACACCGGCAAGATCGCAAAGGTCGCCAGCAGAACAAGCAGTTGCCCCAAAGCGCCCCGCTTGGGGGTATGGCTGCTGACGGCGATGGCGATCATCGACACGCCAAAAAGACCCAGAATGCCCGAGTAGAAAAACGACCGCGACACCGGATGGTCATCGAGATACAGCGCATAACCCGCCGGGACCCACATCGACAGCGAGACAAACCCCCAGATCAGCAAAAACAGCGGCAGGCGCCGCAGCAATCCAACCTGTGTTTGCTCGACCCGCTGCATCAGAAAAAGTCGATCGAGACCTGCATGAGCCGCTCGACCTCGGGCACGTCATCAGCCATCGAAAAGATCGCCACCACATCCCCCTCTTCGATCCGCAAACCGCCAGTGGGGCGCAGGACCTCGTCGCCTTTGCGCACGGCGCCCACCAGCACACCTTCGGGGAAGTCGATATCGCGCAGGCGCGCACCGGCCATGGGTGAGGTCGACAGAACCTCGGCCTCGATCACCTCGGCCTCGGCGTCGCCAATGGAATAGACCTGGCGCACGCGACCATGCCGGATGTGGCGCAGGATCGAACTTACGGTGGTGGCACGCGGGTTGATGTAGGCGTCGATACCCATGGGTTGCATCAGCGGCACCAGCGTCGGATCGTTGATCAGCGCAATTGCCAGCGGGCACCCTTCGGCCTTGGCCCGCACGGCGGCCAGCATGTTGGTCTTGTCATCGTCGGTCACGGCCAGCATCGCATCCGCCCGTTCGATCCCCGCCTCTTTCAACAAGGCCGCATCCAGACCGTCGCCATTCAGAACAATGGTCCGCTCCAGTTCTTCGGCCGCACGTTCGGCCGAGGCGCGATCGCGTTCGATGACCTTTGACCGAATGCGTTCTTTCTGTTCCTCGAGCGTCTTGGCAACCTCCAACCCGACGTTGCCGCCGCCCACGATCACCACACGGTCCTGCTTTTTCTGGGTTTTGCCAAAGACATCCATCGTTCGGCTCACGTCTTCGACGTGGGAAAAGACATAGCACTGGTCGCCAACAAACAGCTGATCGCCCGGTTCTGGCGCAAACAGCGTCCCCTCGCGACGCACCCCTACGACGATAGCGCGCAGGGTCGAAAACAGGTCGGTCAACTGCCGCAAGGGCGTATTGATGATGGGGCAATCTTCGTGGATCGTGACCCCAAGCAACTGCGCCTGACCGTCCATGAAGGTTTCAGTGTCAAACGCCGCAGGCGCCGACAACCGACGCATCGCCGCGGCGGCTACCTCGCGCTCGGGACTGATGACCACGTCGATCGGCAGATGATCGCGACGATACAGGTCGGAATAGATCGCAGTCAGGTAGCTCTGCGACCGCAGACGGGCGATCTTGCGCTGGATGCCAAAGACGGAATGCGCCACCTGACAGGTGACCATGTTCACCTCATCCGAGTGGGTGGCCGCGATGATCATATCCGCATCCCGCGCCCCTGCCCGGTCCAGCACATCCGGGTAGCTCGCGAAGCCCGCGATGCCCTGAACATCAAGCGTGTCCGTGGCGCGCCGAACAAGGTCGGGGTTGTTGTCCACGACCGTGACGTCATTCAGCTCGCCCGACAGGTGACGCGCGATCTGCCAGCCAACCTGACCAGCACCGCAAATTATGACCTTCATGTCCCTGACCTCTGGATGTCTGGTGTTTTTGAATGACAGATGGCCGGATGAGCGTCAATTCAATTGTAATATCGAATCCATAAGCGCAGAATGACGTCATGAAAAAAGCTTTAGGTTTTCTGACGCTTGCGATGGTTCTTGGGGCCTGTGCTGGCCCTTTGGACGTCTATTACAAGCCGGGTGCGACGGTTGCGCGATTGCAGACCGATCAAACCCAATGTGAAGTCAAAGCGCTCAAGGATGCGCCAGTAGCGAACGAAATCCGTCAACGCCCGCCAATCTACTATCCCGGGTATCCCATCTGTGACGGCTATGGGAACTGTTGGTATCGCCCCGGGTTTTGGGCGGACGGTGGCGTTTACTCGGTCGACGTCAACAAAGACCTGCGCAACAGGGTGCTGACACAATGCATGGCAGGCAAAGGGTACAACCCCGTGTCGATCCCGCAGTGTTCTGCCGGTGTAAAGGCCAACGCCCCGGTTGCCCGAACCACGACGCTGCCAAAGCTGACGGGCACATCTTGCTACATCAAGAACGACGACGGCAGCTATCAGATCGTCTCGCAGGTGGCCTCGCAATAAAGCCAGGCCCCCGTCTCACAATGACGAAGCAGCGGGTTATTCCGCTGCTTCGGTCGTCTCGTCATCGACATGAGCAACCCGTGCACCCGCCTTGGTCGAGGTCACAACACCCAGCGATTTCAGCTTGCGGTGCAACGCGCTGCGTTCCATCCCGACAAAGCTTGCGGTGCGGCTGATGTTGCCGCCGAACCGGTTAATCTGGGTCAGCAGATACTCACGCTCGAACGCCTCACGGGCCTCGCGCAGTGGCAGGGTCGCCAAGGCACCCGACAGCACCACCCGGCCATCGTCGCTTTGCTTTTCTTCCTCGTTGGGCAGTTCGCGTGCCTCGATCGGGCCATTGCTGTCACCCAGGATCAGCACCCGCTCCACCAGGTTCTTGAGTTGGCGCACGTTTCCGGGCCACTGCATCGTCTGCATCAGGGCCACAGCCTCGTCACTGAGTTCCCGCTGCGGCAGGCCCTGGGTCGAGTTGCACACCTCGATGAAGTGATCGGCCAGAACGGGAATATCTTCGCGCCGTTCTTCGAGCGAGGGCACCGCGATCGGGACCACGTTGAGACGGTGATACAGTTCTTCGCGGAACCGGTCGGCGCGGATCTCGGAATCGAGATCCTTGTTGGTCGAGGAAATCACCCGCAGATCGACGCGCACCTTGTCGCTGCCCCCTACCCGCTGGAACTGCTGATCCACCAGCACCCGCAGGATTTTGGACTGCGTGCCCAGGGGCATGTCTGCGACTTCGTCGAAATAGACCACCCCGCCATGCGCCTGTTCCAGCAGACCGGATTCGACACCGCGTTCGGTCGACTCGCGCCCGAACAGAACTTCTTCGACGCGCTCAGGCTCGATCCCGGCGCAATTCACGGTCACGAAAGGTGCATTTGACCGGTTCGAGTGGGCGTGAATGTACCGCGCGGCGATTTCCTTGCCAGACCCGGCCGGCCCTTTGAGCATGACGCGACCATTCGATTTGGTCACCTTGTCCAACTGGCTAATCATGGTGCGGAACGCCGCCGAGTTGCCGATCATGTCCGAGTTGGTCACCTCGCGCCGCTTGAGCGCACTGTTTTCGCGGCGAAGGCGCGAGGCCTCCATCGCGCGGCGGATCACCACCATCAACTGATCGATGTTGAACGGCTTTTCGATGAAGTCATAGGCACCCTGCTTGATCGCCGCCACGGCGATCTCGATATTGCCATGACCCGAAATGATCACCACCGGTACATCCGGATTATCCCGTTTCACCGCCTTGAGGATGTCGATGCCGTCCATACGGCTGTCTTTCAGCCAGATGTCCAGGATGAGCAGACCCGGTGGTTCTGCATTGATCTCGGCCATGCAGTCGTCGGAATTGCCCGCGAGCCGCGTCGAAAATCCCTCGTCCTCCAAAATGTCGGACACCAGTTCGCGAATATCGCGTTCGTCGTCAACGATCAGAATATCACTCATATTGTCCTGCTTTCACTAGTGTTTTTGCCGCCTGTTCAGTCGGCGCTTTGGGTTTGTGCGGATCGTTCCGCAGCAGACGGATCACGGCCATCGCGCCAAAATGGTCCTGTCCGTCGAAAACCGGCGCGTCCTCAAGCGTGAGGGTGCCGCCGTGTTCTTCGATGATCTTCTTGACGATGGGCAGGCCCAGACCCGTCCCCTCGTCCCGGGTTGTCACATAGGGTTCAAACAGCCGCGCCCGGTCTTCGGGCAGGCCGATACCGTTGTCCGCAATTTTGATGACGATCCCTGCGTCGCTGTTGGTCAGGCTCACATGGATCTGCGGTTCCAGATTGTCGGGAGCACCTTTTTCTTTCAGCGTTTCAATCGCTTCGCCAGCATTTTTGATCAGGTTGGTCAGCGCCTGAGACAACATCGTGCCGTCGACATCAGTAGTGATTGGATCATCCGGCAAATCCGCCACAATGCGCAGATCGGGCTGGCCGGTTTGCTGCAACAACACCGCATCCCGCACCAATTGCGTCAGATCCTCGTTACGACGATCGGGTTCCGGCATGCGGGCGAATTTCGAAAACTCGTCAACGATCCGCCGCAAGTCATTGGTTTGACGCACGATCACATCGGTCATCGCCTCAAGCTTTTCGGCGTCCTCTTCAGGCAAGGCGCGCGTGAACTTGCGTTTGATCCGTTCAGCGCTGAGTTGGATGGGTGTCAGAGGGTTTTTGATCTCGTGCGCGATCCGTCGCGCGACATCGCCCCACGCGGCCATGCGCTGTGCGCTGACAAGATCGGTCACATCATCAAAGGCGACCACATACCCTTCGAGCCCGCCGTCTTCACCCCGCCGGGTGGACATGCGCACCAGCAGGTTTTCCTGCTGCCCCTTGCGGCTCACCTTGATCTCGCCTTGCGCCGTTTCAGAGCCGGTTGATTGCATGGTTTCAAAAAGCGGCAAAAACTCGGGCACGGCAATGCCAAGCGCCAGGCTCTGTTCGCCCCCTGACCAATCCAACAGTCGTTCCGCCGACCGGTTCACAAAGGTCACGCGCCCATCAGGATCCAGCCCGACAACGCCTGACGTCACCGAAGACAGAACAGAATCAAAAAGCCGCCGCCGTTGTTCGATCTGACGGGTGTTTTCCAACAGAGCATCCCGCTGGCCCTTGAGCTGCCGGGTCATCTGGTTGAAGTAACGCCCCAGCATGGCGATCTCATCATCACCGCCATCGTCGATCACCTGAACCGCCAGATCGCCCCCACCGACACGTTGCGCAGCCGTGGTCAATCGCCCAACAGGGCGCGACAGACGCTCGGCAAACCACAGGCCCAGCCAGACCGCCGCCAAAAGCAGGATCACCGCAAAGCCCAAGTACAAAAGACCGAATTGGAAAAGAACCCGGCCGCGTTCGCTTTCGAGCTGCTGATAGAATTTGGCCGTTTCCTTGGTGTCATCCAGCAGGTTCAGCAACTGGCCGTCGACCTCGCGGCTGACGTACAGATACCGGTCCAGAAAGGCATTCAGCGGGACCAGAGCGCGAAATTCATTGTTGTCCCAGTCCTGAATGATCAGCAGGCCACGCTCTTGCGCCTCTAAGATCTGCTCGGGTCGCGGACGTTCGAAATCGAACAGATAGGACCGATCGCCCCGGAACCGGATGTCGCCGGTCCCGTCGATCACATACGCCTCTCGCAAGCCGCGCTGGATCTGCGACTGCCCTTGGGCCAGCAATTGACGAAATTCCGCGTCATTTATGAAAAAGTTCACGCCTCGGCTTTGATCCAGGAACTGCGCAAGCGCTGCGGCGTCTTCTGACAGATCCAACCGCTGCTCGCTCTCATAGGCCTCAGCCGCTGTCAGGGACGAGCCAACCACAGCGCGGACCCGATCAGAGAACCACCCCTCAAGTCCGACGTTCAAAGTCAGCCCGGCAAAAATCGCAACGGTCACGGCCGGGATCAGCGCCAAAAGAGAGAACACCCCGATGAGGCGCAGGTGCAGGCGGGAACCCGCCGATTTGGCCCGGCGCGCGGCGATCAGGCGGGCAACCTGCCCCAGAACCAAGGCCGCGAGAACCAGGATATAGACAAAATCCGCCAGCAGGATGAGTCGCAGTGACAGCGACGACGCGCCCTGATCAAACGGGCCGATTGCCAGATAGGTCGCAAGCGTCAGAACAGGCCCCAGAACCACTAGGCCCAAGGTCCCGATATTGCGGGCTTTTCGGGTTTTTCGCCACCGGCTAATCGTAAGGATTGGCCCGTTCTGTGACCGGGTTGCCACCTGCTGCCCTCATTCTGATGTGTTGCTTGCGCAACGAACCGCCATATTTCGTGATCTATCCTAGGCCGAAACCCAGATGCCACGGTTTGTGTGGCGATATTACATCAGTTTGCGGCGCCGTGTCACCTGAATATCCAGATCGGTGATCTTTTTCCGCAGCGTATTTCGGTTGATGCCCAGCAGATCGGCGCATTTGGCCTGATTTCCACCGGTTGCATCCAGGGCAATCTCGATCAAGGGCGCCTCGATCTCGCGCAGGATCCGCTGATACAGTCCGGGCGGAGGTAGCATGTTCCCGTGCAGATCGAAATAGCGCCGCAAGTGCCGCTCGACCGAGGCCGAGAGTTTCTCATGATCGCCGCCGCCAAGCACCGGTTCGACCTCGGGCTGGCTGCCAAGAACCAATTCGACTTCGGTGCGCGAGATCTCATCCGCGCGGCTGGTCAGGCCCAGGCGGCGCACGGCATGCTCCAACTGGCGCACATTGCCGGGCCAGCTGTAGACACGGAACAGTTCCTTGGCCTCTTCGCTCAGCCAGCGTTTCGGGGCGCCGTCACGTTCGGCGCGTGCCAGGAAATGCTCGGTCAGCAGCGGGATGTCATCCACCCGTTCGCGCAAAGCGGGCACGTGAATGGGCGCGCCGCACAGGCGATAGTAGAGGTCCTGCCGGACGCGTCCCTGCTCCATCGCCTTGGACAGATCTCCCTGACTGGTCGCCATAAAGCGCGGCACGTGATCGCCCGGCGCGTCCATCATCCGCACGATCCGCGCTTGGATCTCATCGTCGATGTCGGTGATTTCGTCGATCAGAAGCGTACCACCCTTGACCCGCGCCAGAACACGCGCGGGCCCTTCCAGGTCCTGCAAGTCCGCGCCTGTCACAGTCACAAAGGGCAAGGTGCGGCGGTCGGAAAAGTCGTGTATCGCCTTTGCGATCAGGGACTTACCGGTCCCGCTTTCGCCCGAGATCATCACCGGCAGGTCGGTGTTCATCACCTTGGCGACCAAACGATAGAGCGCCTGCATCACCGGTGTGCGCCCCACCAGCGGCAGCTCATCCGGGCGCTCGCCAGCGTCATTCACTGACGGCTGCGGTGCCTTGCGCTTTTGATCAAGCGCCCGCGCGGTCCGCTTCATCAGGTCCGGCAAATCAAAGGGCTTGGGCAGATAGTCATAGGCCTCGGCCTCGGCCGCCTGAATGGCTGTCATGATGGTGTTCTGGGCCGAGATCACGATCACTGGCAGACCGGGGCGGTCCTCGTTGATCTTGGGCAGCATTTCCAACCCGTTCCCGTCCGGCATGACCACGTCCGAAATCACCACGTCGCCCTTGCCCTCGGCCACCCATCGCATCAGCGTGGTCAGCGAACTCGTGGCATGCACCTTGCACCCTGCCCGCGTCAGCGCCTGGGTCAGAACCGTGCGAATTGTGCGGTCGTCGTCGGCAACCAGAACCGTGCCATCCATGCCAGTCTACTCCTTATCCATATGTCCGCGCGGAACCCGCGGCAGCGACAGGCGGAACACCGTGCGCCCGGGCACAGACGTGACCGAAACCCACCCGTTGTGATCCGAAATGATCTTGCTCACCAAGGCCAACCCAAGCCCGGTGCCGTTCTCGCGCCCGGACACAAAGGGATCAAAGATATCGGCCTTGATCTTGTCCGGAAGACCGGGGCCATCATCGATGATCTCGATCTGCAAAGGCAGCGATTGGCCTGTGCCGTCCGAGCGGCGCAGGCGAAAGCTGTGTTCGAAATAACTGTGCAGGCGGATGGTACCACCTTGCGGGCCTGCGGCCTCTGATGCATTGCGCAGCAAGTTCAAAATCACCTGCAACAGCTGGTCGGGGTCACCCAAGGCCATGGGCAGCGAGGGGTCGTAATCCTCGATAATGGTCATATGGGCCCCGAACCCCAACTGTGCCGAGCGTCGGGCGCGGTCCAGAACATCGTGAATATTGACCGGCTTGAAATCCGGAGTGCTGAGGTTGCCAAACTGTTCGACCTGTTCCAGCAGCTTCACGATCCGGCGGCTTTCAGCCACGATTAAGTCCGTAAGTTCAAGATCTTCGGCGCCAAGATTCATGCTCAACAGCTGCGCCGCCCCGGTGATCCCGGCCAGCGGGTTCTTGATTTCATGCGCCAGCATTTCGGCCATGCCAATCGCCGACTGTGCCGCCGACTTCACTGAATGGTTCTGCGTCATCCGCCCGGCCAACTCGCGGGGTGAGATGATCATGATCATCGTGCCGGGGTGGCCAACCAGCGGCGCGATCTGCAGCGCGCATTGCAGCGGCGCGCGACTGCCCGAGCCCACGTCGATGTCATTCACAAACAGCGGCGTTCCATTGGTGCGCGCGCGTTCGAATGCTTCTTCGATGGGGGCGTCAATGGCGATCTGATCCCAGACCGGCGTGCCCTCGACCGCCTTTTTCGACGCGTTCAGAAACCCTTCGCCGGCCGAGTTCACGTCGGCAATCCTGTCCTCTGGGTCGATCAGGAAAGCCGGAACCGGAAGCGAGGCCCAGATGGATTGATCCGAGGTCATGCCGCCACCTCTTGCGTTGGGGTGAGCGCATCCGCCAGCAGCCGCGTCACCTCATCCGTATCGCGGGATGTCAGCACGGCACGGCGCAGGGGCGCTGCGGTACCCGCCTCATCCATGTACCAGCCCAGATGTTTGCGCGCGACGCGCAGGCCCAGGTCGGCCCCGTAAAAGGACAGCATTGCGTGGTAATGGCGCTGCACCATGTCGATCAGATCAGCGCCTTGCGGTATAACGGGTGCAGGCGTTCCATAGAGGTCGTGCGAAACTTGGGCCAACAACCAGGGTTTGCCCTGTGCACCCCGCCCGATCATGACGCCGGCTGCTCCCGACAGCTCCAGCGCCTTTTGGGCGGCCTCGGTGCTGGTGATGTCGCCATTGGCCACAACCGGCACATCGACCGCCTCGGTCACCGACCGGATCGCGGCCCAATCGGCGTGGCCTTTGTAAAACTGACAGCGGGTGCGCCCATGGATTGTGACCATCTGTACGCCTGCATCCTGCGCACGTCGCGCCACGTCGGCCGCATTGAGCAACTTGTCATCCCACCCCAATCGCGTCTTGAGCGTGACGGGCACATCCACGGCTGCGACCACCGCCTCAATCAGCGTGAGCGCATGATCGGGGGTCTTGAGCAAGGCCGAGCCGGAATACCCATTGGTGACCTTCTTTGCAGGGCAGCCCATGTTGATATCGATGATCCGCGCGCCCTGGTCGGCCACTTGCCGCGCCGCCTCGGCCATCCATGTCGCCTCACGCCCCGCAAGTTGCACGGCGGTGTTCTCCACGTCCGCGCTCAGCTCGGCGCGCTCGCGCACGCCGGGTTTGGCCTGAACCATTTCCTGGCTGGCGACCATCTCGCTCACCACCAGGCCCGCCCCGAAACTGGAGACCAGATCGCGGAACGGACGGTCGGTGATTCCGGCCATCGGGGCGAGGACCACAGGCGGGGTCAGCTCTTTGTTGGCAAGACGTAAGGTCAAAATGCCTAATCCTTGTGCAAGTGCCACTTTGGTAACGAAGCGCCCCCAATGGCACAATGAAACGGACTGTTTCAAGGCGTATCAAAATGGCACCTGCCTATTTTTTAAGCAAGTTGACGCGGGTGATTGCCGAAGCGCGCGGCACCTCATAAACAAGGCGCAGCAGATCAGGAGCAGACCCACCATGACCACAGCCGCCATTATCGTCGCCGCAGGGCGCGGCCAGCGTGCAGGCGGCGGTGTGCCGAAACAGTGGCGGCCACTCGCTGGACAGCGCGTTGCGGATTGGACCTTGGCGCAGTTCGAAGCGGCGGGATTGGACCACATCGTGCTGGTGCTGTCGGCAGATGACAAAGAGGCCTGGGCCGAGTTCGAAAGCGGCCGCTACATCCTGACCTCAGGTGGGTCAGATCGCGCAGGATCGGTACGCAACGGCCTGGATGCACTGGAAAATCTGGGCGTGACCAAAGTCTTGATCCATGACGTGGCACGGCCATGCGTCAGCACGCAGATCATCTTGGACGTGCTGCACGCCCTCGACAAAAAACCAGCTGCCGCACCGGGCCTTGCGGTGACAGACGCACTTTGGATCGGCTCGGACGATCAGGTAACAGGCACACGGGATCGCGACGGGCTCTATGCTGCGCAAACGCCGCAAGGGTTTCACTATGACGCCATTGTTGCAGCACATGCCGGGCACCCCGGCGGTGCAGCAGATGATGTGCAGGTCGCGCGGGATGCGGGCCTGGCCGTTATGATTGTGCCGGGCGACGCAGACAACTTGAAAATAACGCGGCCCGAGGACTTTGCCCGGGCGGAACGGATCTTGAGGACAGACATGGATATCAGGCTGGGCAATGGATACGACGTGCACCGCTTTGGTGACGGCGATCACGTAGTGCTGTGCGGTGTGAAGGTGCCGCATGATCGCGGACTGCAGGGGCATTCAGATGCGGATGTGGGCATGCACGCCGTCACGGACGCGATCTATGGCGCCTTGGCGCAAGGCGACATCGGTCAGCACTTCCCCCCGTCCGATCCGCAATGGAAGGGTGCTGCAAGCGAGATCTTCCTGCGCCACGCGGTCGAGCTGGCTGCCTCGATGGGGTATCGCATTTCCAATGTCGACTGCACGCTGGTCTGCGAATACCCCAAAATCGGGCCACACGCTGCCGCCATGCGCAGCGAAGTGGCGCGGATCATGGGGTTGAGCGAGAGCCAGGTTTCAGTCAAGGCGACCACATCCGAGCGTTTGGGCTTTACCGGGCGCAGCGAAGGCATCGCCTCGCTCGCCACCGCCTGTCTGGTGTCGGCATGATGGCTCTGGCAAAGGCAATCGCCACGGTTGGCGGCGTCGGCTATCTGCGCCCCGCTCCGGGCACTTGGGGGTCTCTGGCCGCCCTGCCCCTGACCTATGTGTTGCACCAATTGGGTGGCTTTCCACTGCTGGCCGTTGCCACCATTGCTGCCATCGTCGCGGGCATCTGGGCCACTGGCGTAATGACCGCCGGACAAGACGACCACGACCCCTCCGAGATCGTGATTGATGAGGTGGCCGGCCAGTTCATCGCGCTTATGGCGATTTCCTATCCGGCATGGTCCCATGGGATCGAGATCACGGCGCTGTGGCCCGGTTGGGTCGCCGGGTTCTTGCTGTTCCGTCTGTTTGATATCACCAAACCCGGGCCTGTGGGTTGGGCCGACCGGCGCGGCGATGCGCTTGGGGTAATGCTGGATGACCTGATCGCGGGTGTCTTTGCCGCCATCGGCGTTGCGCTGCTCGCGGGCTTTTCACATGGGGTGCTGGGGCTATGAACGTAACCGAGCTGTTGGATGAAGCAAAACGTCTGGGCGTCATGATCGCCACCGCAGAAAGCTGCACAGGCGGCATGGTGGCCGCCGCGCTGACCGACATTCCCGGCAGCTCTGCCGTGGTTGAACGCAGCTTTGTCACCTATACCAACCGCGCCAAGCAAGAGATGCTGGGTGTGAACGCCGCAACCCTGGATGCGGTCGGCGCCGTATCTGAAGAGGTGGCGCTTGAGATGGCGGAGGGCGCCCTGGCCCATGCCCCGGTGCAGTTGACCGTTTCGATCACTGGCATCGCTGGTCCCGGCGGGTCCGAGTTCAAGCCCGAAGGGCGCGTGTGCTTCGGGTTGGCCAGCTCAGGCCTGTCCACCACCACCGAAACCATCGAGTTTGGGGCCCTTGGTCGCGACCAGGTGCGGCTGGCGGCACGAGACCACGCACTCAAGCTCCTCCAAACCGGACTTTCACGTATCGCCGAAAATCAGGGCGGCTAGCAAAAACAACGCCCATTTTTTCACCACATCGCAAAAAGCGTCAAAAACAGGCGGGTTTTGCGGCAGGTGCCTCTTTTTTCCCCAAGCGGCATTGGGTTCAACGCTGAGAACCACTCGCTTACCGAAAAGGAGAGGCCCCATGAATGGAGCCGATACAGCCTGGATCATTGTGGCAACCGCCCTGGTCCTTTTCATGACACTGCCGGGACTTGCGCTGTTTTATGGCGGTCTTGTGCGTGCCCGAAATGTACTCAGCGTTTTTATGCACTGCTTTGCGATTGCCTGTTTGATGAGCATCCTGTGGCTGGTCGCGGGATATTCCATCGCCTTTGGCGGCGGCACATCCGGCTATTGGGGCGGGCTGGACAAGATGTTCCTGCTGGGCATCACACCTGACACCCTGTCAGGCACCCTTCCCGAGATCCTGTTCTTTGCTTTCCAGATGACATTCGCCATCATCACACCCGCCCTGATCGTGGGCGCCTATGTCGAGCGTGTGGGATTTGGTTTTGTCCTGACCTTCTCAGGCCTCTGGATGCTGCTGTGCTATGCGCCCGTGGTGCACTGGATCTGGGGCGGCGGTTTTCTGGCCGATGGCGGCATCTTTGGTGAGACCGGCGTCAGGGACTTTGCCGGTGGTATCGTGGTCCACGAAACCGCGGGTCTGGCCGCGCTGATCATCGCCGTGTTCCTTGGCCCGCGCCGTCATCGCACCACCCCGCCGCACAGCCCGGGCTTTGTGATGATTGGTGCCGCGATGCTCTGGGTGGGCTGGTTCGGCTTCAACGGTGGCTCGCAACTGGCCGCAGACGGCGGTGCGGCCATGGCGCTGACCGTGACGCATATCTCGGCGGCGACCGCCTCGCTGACATGGGCGCTGTGGGAAAAGATCAAATACGGCAAGGCATCCATGGTGGGTCTCGTGACCGGTACGATCGCAGGTCTGGCCTCGATCACACCCGCGTCCGGTTTCGTTGATCCGGTACAAGCGCTGGTCATTGGCGCGGTTGCAGGCGTGCTGTGTCAGGAAGCGGTCAACGTCGTGCGGAACCTGCTCAAGATCGACGACACGCTGGATGTTTTTGCAGTGCATGGCGTTGGCGGCATCTTTGGTACGCTGATGATCGCTGCATTTGGCCTGGGAAGCTGGGCTGCTCAGCTGGGTGGCCTGGTGATCGTGGGTGTCTTCACGGCAGTTGTGACCGTGATCCTGGTGAAACTGGTTGCACTTGTCACCCCGCTTCGCGTAGACGCCGAGACCGAAACAAATGGTCTGGACCTGAGCGTACACGGCGAACGGGCCTATGACATAAGCAGCTGAGCCCACCTTGGCTGACTTATGCCCGCAAGGGCAGCGAAAAGCGGGTCTCTTGGGAGGCCCGCTTTTCCATTTTTCAGAGGTCGCAAAGGCTCCCGCCCGTCGGTCGTGCATCAAAGATGCCCGCCTCCCGTTGGGCCGGGCCGCCGTTCTGCGCACGGCGGCTGGCACCTGACTGCTAACCTCAGTGATTGGCAAAATTGGGTCCGTCTGGACGCCACCGCGCCGAGCCGAAGGCGAGGCGCCCGGCCCAAGGCCGTTCGTCGAGCTTACGAAGTCAGGTTGGCGCGGACGCGGGAGCACCCCCTACCTTGAATGCGATTGCTTCCAACTCATGTTCAGGTCAAAGCCGCTCAGCCAGATCCGCTGCACGTCCGCCGGTGCGCAGAAGAGACCAGACCTCATCCGTCAGCGCGCCACCGATCAGCTTGGCGGCTTTCGTGCGCACACGTTCCTCTCGCGTGGCCAATGGCAGGGGCGCTTGCAGATCATGCGTTGCCTCATCCCGGCTGCCATCGCGGCGCAGGATCGACAAGTGGGCCTGGGTTTCGGTCAGGGTCTCATCTGCCTCGACCTTGATCCGGTCCCGCAGCGCGATCAGGCGCGGGTTGGCACAGACCGCCTCGGAATAGCTGTCGAGCCGCGCGGTGTCGTGGCCAAGCGCATGCATGGCCAACACGGTGCGATACGAAAACTTGGCGCCAAGGCCCGTTGTTGGCTCGGGCTGGTTGCATACGCTCATCCAGCGTGGATGGGTGCGCACTGTCATCTCGGCCACCTCGGGCTCGGCGATATCCAGCGTGCGCGCGGCCTCGAGCGCGGCGTGGAGGCCGTGGCAGCAGGCATGGAACTTGTGGCTCACGGACTCGAACAGCCATTCGGCGCCGAGCCCCTCAAGCGCCTCATTCAGGTTCCCCTCTCCGTGATGGGTGGCGCCAAAGCCAAAGTCCCCTTCGAGCGCGTCCGGATTGGCCTGAAACCCGCGTTGGACCAGTTGCACGGTTTCGACCCCGGCCGCGGCGGCAAGGCCTGCGTTGTAAGGCTTGCCCATGGTTCCGAATTGCGCCTTGAGCCCTGCCGCGCGTGTGGCGGTCAGGCCCAGGACCTGCGTCATGCCGTCGGCTTGCAACCCCACCAGCCGACCAGCGGCCACGGCGGCCCCAAAGGCCCCTGCCGTCGCAGTCTGATGGAACCCGGTCTGATAATGGCTGCGCCCGAGCCACAGGCCCACCCGGACCGAAACCTCCATTCCGACAAGAGCCGCTTCGAGCACCTCGACCAACGGCAAGTCCCGCATCTCGGCCATGGCCAGAGCTGCAGGAAAAACGGCGACAGATGGATGTCCGATGTGGGCGAAATGGGTGTCATCATAATCGAGCGCGTGACTGATCGTGCCATTGGCCAAAACCGCAGAGCGCGCCGGGGCGGCGCCGCCGCCAAAGACATGCGCCTGGCCCGCCCCTTGTTCGACAAACACCATATCGCGGACAATCTCGGACACGGGTTCAGCCTGGCCTGCACGCCCCACGGCAAACCAATCGAGCGCAGAGAGAGAGGTCACCAACCGCGCCGAAGCGGTGGTGGTCACGGGGCCAGCGGCAAAATCCGCCAATTGCGTGGTCAGCTGAGTCATGGGCGCAGTTTAGCGCGCCGCAGATAGGGGTAAAGTCTAAGTGTAGAGCTCGGCAGCGCGTCGCTCGAAGGCGCGCACGATCCGTTGCATCGCCTCGTTGAAGACCACCCCAATCACCCCTTGCAGGATCGCGTTCTTGAACTCGAAATCCACAAAGAACGACACCTCACAGCCTCCATCAGGATGATCGGCAAAGGCCCAAGTGGATTTCATGTGGCTGAAGGGGCCATCGAGGTATTCTGTATCGATCTTGTGCTCGCCGGGGAACAGAGTGACGCGGCTGCCAAACCGCTCACGAAACACCTTGAACGAGATCACCAGATCGGCGTCCATCACCACGGCCTGATCCACCTCATGCGTGCTCCGGATGCGGGCCGCGGAACACCAGGGCAGGAACTTGGGGTACTGACCCACATCCGCCACCAGATCATACATCTGTTGCGCGGTGTACGGCAGATGGCGGGTTTCCGAGTGGGTGGGCATTGGGGCCTGCATTATTGGGTGACAATGGCGGCTCATGTCGTATGTTGCGCGCGAAAGATCAAGGGGGCAGTGATGAGCGACCGCGCATATGTGATTGATACGATGATCTCGGCCAAGGCCATTGCGGCCCGGATCGAGGAGTTGTGCCGCGAGATCCAGACCGAATTTGCGGACACCGACAAGCTGGTGGTTGTGGGCCTTCTGCGTGGCTCGTTTGTCTTCATCGCCGATCTGGTGCGCGAGCTGGACCTGCCGATCGAGGTGGATTTTCTGGAGGCGTCTTCCTATGGGGATGCGATGGAAAGCAGCCGGGAAGTTCGTATTCTCAAAGACTTGCGCGGCGCAATTGAAGGCCGAGATGTGCTGGTGGTCGAAGACATCGTCGACACGGGCCACACGCTGAACCACGTCACCCACCTGCTGGAAAGCCGGAGCCCCAAGCGGTTGAAGTCCATCGCCCTGCTCGACAAACCGTCGCGGCGCGAAGTCGACTTCCGCTCGGACTGGATCGGGTTTGAGATCCCGGATGAATTTGTTGTGGGCTATGGCATCGACTATGCGCAACGCAACCGCAACCTGCCGTTCATCGGCAAGGTGCGCTTTGTTGCAGATGCAGAATAACGGCTGAATTCGAGGGGCACAGGGCGTGCACTAGGCGTGCACCAAGCGTGCACTGCCTGACGCGCCGCAGCGCAGCACGATTTGGCCCAAGGGAGAGCGCAGGAACAACCGCCATTTCCTGCGTCTTGCGTTCTGACCGGAGTGGACGGCTGCGGTTCCCCCCGTTTGAAACGCAATCCTTATGTGCGCTTCTCGTTTCGGGCTTCGAATTGCCTCCAGACGTGCATACGGCCTTTCTGTCGCGCATCCGCCAGGAAAAGCTTCTTGCGGATACCTGGTACCTCGAGATGGGCATACTTCCGGCCCGAGTACTTGGACCAATCGATCGCCATACCCTGCTTGACCATTTCAGCTGACAAATCGCGACCGTCGGGTAGATAGCACTTTGCAACGGTTCTTTCATAATCGTCTACATCAACAATTTCTGCCCGGATTTCTTGTCCTTTACAAAGTTTGTGCAGCGCCCATTTGGCTTTCACGCCGTAGGGATGATTCAGTTCTGGAGCGTCAATTCCAAACAAGCGTATCTGGGTATTCCTGATTGTCACTGTATCACCATCGGTGATCCATGCTGCACCGGTCAGGATCCGTGGTTTACGCAGATGTTTGGCGCTACGATCATCAAAACGGCTGACTTCGCGCCGAACGCGGTTCGTTGAGCTTGGCGGCCGACTTGGCTTGGTCCTGCGTGGTGATGTGTCATTGCGATCAATCACATCATCCACATCATCGTTCCCATAACGAAGTATCAGGAACAACACACAGATCAAAATCACTAAACCCAAAGCCATTTCCAATTGGGACCCCTCACTCCTTTGAACTCGATTGAGGCCTATCTGGTGTTGGATTTGTGCAAATGACTCTTTGGCGATGCCAAGATTGTTGGATTCCCGGTCACCTATTGCTTTGATCAATTACAGGATGCTCAGGGAGCTGCAGAAGTCCCACGCTCTGGGTGTTTGCTGCCCGGAACACTGAACACGTTTTTTGAGCTTTGAAGATCAGAAACGCCTTTAACCGTTCCTGAGCTGAAAAACGGCCAGACGCTACTGGTCTTGCCACGGGTTTGCGTGGGCAAAATGTGGGACGCTCTCGCATCACCACTAAATTGAGTTAAACCCCCGTTGCAGCGCCTTCCGGGGCCGCGAACGCGGCGTTAACTGGGGCGGACAGCCACCAGAACGACGTCGAGTTCATCTTCGAGCGACTTCAGTTTGTCCAGCTTGTCCTGCGACAGGTCGGCACTCGCCGTTTCGACAGCGGACAATGCGACAATCGGACTGCCGATTTCGGCCTCAAGGTCCTGAACTGCCTGGAGCTTTTCGGACTCGAGCGTAGCAAGCGGATAGAGCATTTGGGCGTCCTTTCACTGAGTTTGGTGGTGTAACCTTGTGAATTAAGCGTAGCGTTTGATCTGCTTACGTCAAATCCGTTGAACTTGAGCCGCCCTACCAGGGATCGCGCTTTTCAAGTTCGGATCGGTTTGAGCAGATCCAATCTCATGAACTGGGCCGATCGTAGATGGACACAGCCGAAACCTTCGGACAACTGAACGCGGAAGAATGACCGGAAAGACAACGGCGTGGACGGAACAGGTATTGCACGCTAGCTTCAACACATTCGGGAGGTTGATTATGAAAATTACCAGCATCGTTCTAAGCGCGCTTGCGGTGTCTGCCTTGGTTCTGGGCGCCGATCTGGCCGACGCCAAGGATAAGGGCAAGAGCAACAAAGGCGGAAACAAAGTCAAACTGGACAAGGGCAACAAAGGGGTCAAGGTGCCCCCCGGTCAGATCAAACGCTATACCCGCGGGGCCAAACTGCCCGGCGATCTGAATCTCGATTACATCGATGACTTGAGTAAATGGAAGCTCAAACCGCTGCCCAAGGGCCAGCGGTACGTCAAGGTCGGGGATGAAATCCTGTCAATTTCGGACGACACCAAGACGGTCATTGATGCCGTTGGGATCGTGGGCGACCTGCTGAAGTAAGCGGATCAGCCCAGAGTTTCACGTAAGGCGGTCAGAAAGATGCCTGCGCCCACCGGGATCAGGGCGTCAGGAAAATCGTAGTCCGGGTTGTGGAGTTGCGGGTGATCTTCGCCTGAGCCAAGCCAGAACATGGCCGCATCAGCCGATTTGCCGAATTGACCGAAGTCTTCGGAGAACTTTTGGGGCCTATCGGTGAGGCGGACGGGAACATCCAGCACCTGGCAAGCTTGGTGCAGGTGCCGGGTGGCCTCAGCCGCGTTGGTGCAGGCCTCGAAAATGTCATCGTAGGTGATGGCAACTGTCAGCCCTGCGGCCTTTGCAGTGGTTTGGACGAGGGATTCGGCCTCAGCCACCAGCGCGGCCATTCGTGTGTCAGTGACGGTGCGCAAGGTGACCCAAAGCTCTCCGTGGCCCGGGGCGACGCCGAAGGTGGGTTCGCCCAACTGCGCGTGGGTCAGCGTGGTCAGAGCAAAATCGGCGGTCAGGTCGCCCCCTTGCCCGAGCCCTGAGAGTTTCGGCATCAGATCGGCCATCACGGCAGCCGGTGACAGCCCGTCCTGGGGAGCGGCAGCGTGCGAGGTTTTGCCGGTCAGAACCACGCGCATGCCGCGCGAGGCACAATTGGCAGCAGACGTACACAGCTCGACATGGCCCAAAGCAAGGCCCGGAAGATTGTGCAGGGAAAAGACCATATCAGGCGCGATCTGCGCAAATGCCGGGTCGGCGCGAAAGGCAGGCGCGCCCTTGCCGGTCTCCTCGGCGGGTTGAAAGATCATTACGGCGCGGCCTTTGGCGGGCCGTTTGGCAGCCAGCGCCTCGGCGACAGCAACCACCATGGTCATATGGCCGTCATGCCCGCAAAGGTGACCCTTGCCTGGGACTTCGGACGCATAGGGCGCGCCGGTTTCTTCAGGAATGGGCAGCGCATCAAGCTCGCATCGGATGGCGACTGTGGCTCCAGGCTGTCCACTGTCAAAGATGGCGGCGACACCGTGGCCACCGATATCAGTGAGCACTTGATCGGCCCCCAGATCGCGCATGATCTGGGCGATTTTTGTGGCGGTTTGCACCTCTTCCCCCGAAATTTCGGGGGCACGGTGCAGGTCGTGGCGCAACGCGGTCAGACGCGTCAGCTGTTCGGGCGTCATTGCTGGCCGAGTTTGGCCTGCCGTGCGTCGCGCAGGCGGGCAAAGTCGTCACCCGCGTGGTAGGACGAGCGTGTCAGCGGCGTGGCCGAGACCATCAGGAAGCCCTTGCCATACGCGGCCTTTTCGTAGCTCGCGAACTCTTCGGGTGTGACAAAGCGATCGACACCGTGGTGTTTGGGCGTCGGTTGCAGATATTGACCGATGGTGAGGAAGTCGATGTCGGCGGCGCGCATGTCGTCCATGACCTGGCGGACGGCTTGTTCGTCTTCGCCCAGGCCGACCATGATGCCCGATTTGGTGAACATCAACGGGTCGAGTTCCTTGACACGCTGCAGCAGGCGCAGGGAGTGGAAATAGCGGGCGCCCGGACGGACCTCAGGATAGAGGCCAGGCACGGTTTCCAGGTTGTGGTTGAAGACATCGGGGCGCGCCTCGACCACGACCTCAAGCACCGAAGGATCACATTTGATGAAATCGGGTGTCAGAATCTCGATTGTCGTGTTGGGCGAACGGTGACGCACGGCGCGGATGGTTTGGGCAAAATGCTCGGCGCCGCCGTCCTTGATGTCGTCGCGGTCCACAGAGGTGATGACCACGTGGTTCAAGCCCAGCTTTTCGACTGCATGGGCGACCCTGCCCGGCTCGAACGCGTCGAGTGCCTCTGGCGGTTTTCCGGTTGCGATGTTGCAGAAGGTGCACGCACGGGTGCACACCTCGCCCATGATCATCATGGTGGCGTGGCCCTGGGACCAGCATTCACCGACGTTGGGGCATCCTGCCTCTTCACACACCGTGACCAGGTTGTTCTCGCGCATGATCTTGTGCGTGTCGGCATAGCCTTTGCCGCCGGGTGCCTTGACGCGGATCCAGCTGGGTTTCTTGGGCTGGGCATTGTCCGGGCGGTGGGCTTTTTCCGGGTGGCGTTGCTCGGGTATTTTCAGGTCGCGCACGTCAGGATCCCTTGGCTGGGGGTGAGGCTTGGGTCAGCATTCATTCCCTTCTATCATAACGCCGCGTCACAAAAAGTACCAGCATCGCATGGCCGCTATGCACGGGTTGGTGCAAATGCGGCATTCAGACCTCAAATTTGCGACGCAAATACATGTTTCGCCACGTAAAACCGACACGTTGCACACGCAGCAAATTCGCCCATTGAAGCCGGTTTAGAATCGTTTTAAGTCACCCCAGAAACACACCAAATCACAGGAGCTTGAACGATGAAAGCTGGTGCAAAACTGCCCGACGTGACCTTTCACACCCGTGTCCGCGACGAGGCCGTAGGCGGCGAAAACCCCTTCCGCTGGGAAGACAAGACCACCGCTGACTACTTTGCAGGCAAGCGCGTCGTTCTGTTCTCGCTGCCAGGTGCCTTCACCCCCACATGCTCGACCTACCAGCTGCCCGGTTTCGAAAACGGCCACGCTGATTTCGCGGCCCAAGGCATCGACGAGATCTATTGCATGTCTGTCAACGACAGCTTCGTGATGAACAAATGGGCCGAAGGTCAAGGCCTGAAGAACGTCAAGGTGATCCCCGATGGTTCGGGCGAGTTCACCCGCAAGATGGGCATGCTGGTCGACAAGGACAACCTGGGCTTTGGCATGCGCTCATGGCGCTATGCGGCCATCGTCGACAACGGCGTGGTCGAGGCGTGGTTCGAAGAGCCCGGCCTGATGGACAACTGCCCCGAAGACCCCTATGGCGTCTCCTCGCCCGAGACCGTGCTGAAACATCTGGTCGACGCCAAGACGGCAGAGCCGGCATAAGCCGAAGCTGATTTTCCAAAAAGACAGGATCGTTCAGGACAAGCCACTGCGCGCACATTCTGACGACCACACGACCAGCAGCCCGCCTGCTGGTCGTTTTCGTTTAAGAATACCGGTTTGTGAGGCGCCGGTATCCGACACCTACGCAGATGGCAGAAACCAGCCCGACGCAAGTATTCGTCAGCCGTGTTGAGATCGGCGCGCATTGCGCCCATTCCCCAACTGCCACCCGTCGCGGGCTCAGGCCGAGATCAAAAGCTTCACTGCGCTTTTCTACGAGGCCCGCAATCCCGCCGGTTGGAAACAACGGGACTTAGGCCGTTTCGTCGCCCTCATCATCTTCGTCGCCCTCATTTCCCTCGTCTTCTTCGTCACCTTCGTCATCCTCGTCACCTTCGTCATGCTCGTTGCCCTCGTCATGCTCGTCGCCTTCGTCTCCGTTGTCGGGTTCGTTCAGCTCGTCGCCTTCATCGTCTTCGTTGCCTGAGTCCGGAAGGTTGTCATCCTCGTCACCTTCGTTGCCGTCGTCTTCTTCGTCGCCTTCATCGCCTTCGTCGCCCTCATCGTCGAGCAAGACGTCGATGTCCTCGTCGCCCTCGTTGTCCTCGTTTCCTTCGTCGCCTTCGTTTTTCCGTGATGGGTGATCGGGCTCAAAAATCTCATTGCCTTCATCCCCTTCGTCGCCCTCGTCGCTTTCATCGTTCTCATCGTCCTCATCATCTTCGTCGCCCTCGTCGTTTTCGTCGCCCTCATCTTCTTCGTTGTCTTCGTCATCCTCGTTGTCTTCGTCACCTTCGTTGTTTTCGTCGCCCTCGTCGTTTTCGTCGCCCTCGTCGCCTTCGTCGTTTAGGCCGGTCTCGTTGCCTTCGTTGCCCTCGTTGCCTTCGTTGTCTTCATCGCCTTCGTTGCCTTCATCGTCCTCGTTGTTTTCATCGCCCTCGTTTTCTTCGTTGCCTTCGTCGTCTTCGTTGTCTTCGTTGTCTTCGTTGCTCTCGTTGCCTTCGTTGTTTTCGTTGCCCTCGTTGCCTTCGTTGCTTTCGTTGCCTTCATTGCCCTCGTTGTCTTCGTCGCCCTCGTTGCCTTCGTTGCCTTCGTTGTTTTCGTTGTTTTCGTCGTTCTCGTTGCCCTCGTCGCCGTCGTTCAGCTCATCGCCTTCGTCGCCTTCGTTGCCTTCGTCGCCAACCTGCATTTCGTTGCCTTCGTCGCCTTCGTCACCTTCATCGTCTTCGTCACCTTCGTCATTCTCGTCGCCCTCGTCGCCTTCGTTGCCTTCGTCGGCTTCCTGAAGGAGGCCGCCATACGTGTCGTCCTCATCGTCTTCATCACCTTCGTCGCCTTCGTCGTTTTCATGGCCTAATCCGAAATACTCGTCATCTTCGTTGCCTTCGTCGAACTCGTCGCCTTCGTTAGCTTCGTTGTCTTCGTTGTTTTCGTCGCCTTCGTTGTCTTCGTTTCCTTCGCCCCCCTCGTTGTTTTCGTCACCCTCGTCGCCCTCGTTTCCTTCATCACCCTCTAGGCCAATGTTGAATCCTTCGTTTCCTTCGTCGCCTTCGTCACCTTCGTTGTTTTCGTCACCTTCGTTGCTCTCGTTGCCTTCGTTATCCTCGTTGCCTTCATCATTCTCAGTACCTTCATTGTTTTCGTCCAAATAAGGCTCGGTTTCGGGGTCGAACTCTCCGTCCTGGTTGAAATCCAAGTAGGTATCTTCCTCATCCCCCTCGTCAAATTCATCGCCTTCATTGGCTTCGGAGAAGTTGGTAATTCCGTCGATATTGTTGGAGACAAATGAGTTGTCTTCGTCCCCCTCGTCAAATTCATTGCCTTCGTCGGCTTCGTCGTCCTCGTCGTTCTCGTCGTTTTCGTCGTCTTCATCCCCTTCGTCGTCTTCGTTGTCTTCATCGTCTTCGTTGTTCTCGTTGCCCTCATTGCCCTCGTTTGCTTCGTCGCCTTCATCGCCCTCGTCATCTTCTTGACCGGCAATGCCCTCGTTCCCCTCGTCGCCCTCGTTGCCTTCGTTGTGATCGTCGTCGAAGGTCGAGGCCGAGATTTCGTTGCCCTCATCGCCTTCGTCGTGTTCGTTGCTTTCGTTGTCTTCGTCGCCTTCATTGCCTTCATCACCCTCGTCAGCAAAGCTGATCGGGCTGAACAGGTCGACTTTCTGCAGCATCGCATCCAGAAAGGCTTCGAATTCTTTTTCAGATAGATCGGACAAGACGGCCTCCATAATATGTTGGTTTGCAATGTGCCATTCGTCGGAAAATTCGGCTGTAGACCCGAAAGGCAACGCAAAAAATCAAGCGACACCTGACCGGACACAAACGCGCCCAAGTCTGGTTGCGGGTTAACCTACATTGAAAATGCATATCTGCCTAACATGTTGTTCAGAGCAGACCTCCCAGTCGGTCTTGACCCAACATGAAAGCGCAATGCGGGGAGCGACGCGGCCGGCGCAAAGCGGCCATCGCGGGCACGACCTGATTGACCCTGCCGCCGTCACGACGACCGCAGGTCTGGCACTATTGGCCCGATATGCGGCTGTTCTTGACGATCCCCTCGCCGACCTGGCGGATCAGGGTGGCCAGATCGTCAAACCAGCCGTCCCCGCTGGTGGTGTCCCGGCGCACCAGGCCCACGGTGCGGGCGGGCTCGGGTTCGGGAAAACGGATCAGGTTCAACCCTGGAACCGCCGCCAGTTCAGATTGCGCTGCAAGCTCGGGCATGAGCGTCAGGCCAAACCCCTCGGCCACCAACCGGGACAGCGTCGGCAAAGAGGAGGCCCCCATGTTGATATGGGCGCTGTTTCGATCATGGCCGCAGACCTCAAGCGCCTGGTCGGTCAGGCAATGCCCGTCCTCAAGCAGCATGAGGTGCGAGGATTTGAGATCGGTTGGCCGTACCGCATCTGCCCCTTGCGGCAAGCTGCGCAATCGCCCTTCGGATCCGGCCAGCAGAAAACGGTCCTCAAACAGCGGCAATTCGCTGAGCCCCTTGGTGGCCGTGGGCAAGGCCAAAACAGCGGCGTCGATCTCTCCTGCTTTGAGAGAGGCAATCAGGCGCTCGGTCCGGGCCTCGCGGATCTGCACCTGCAGCGACAGATCCCCCGCGCGCAAGGCAGCCAGAACACCGGGCAACAAATAGGGCGCCATGGTTGGGATGATCCCCAGGGACAGAGATCTCCGCCCGTCGCTCTGATCGCGGGCCAACCGGTCCAGTCGCGCGGCCGCACCAAGCACATCCTCGACAAGGGACAGTACATCGCGCCCCAAAGGGGTCGGAACCACATCGCGGGCATGCCGTTCGACCAACGCACCACCCATCAGATCCTCAAGCTGTTTGATCTGGACCGACAGTGCAGGTTGTGAAACATGGCAGACCTGAGCTGCGCGCCCAAAGTTGCGCTGCCGAACCAGAGCCTTGAAATACTGCAATTGTCGGAGTGTAAAGTTCATAACGAGAACTTATTGATCTGACACCTAAGCGCAAGATCAAGGTTATTCATTTGCACAGTGTTCGGCCCTTGAACATGGTCAATCACATGCGCGGCAAGCGAGGCCGCGCCGGGCTTTGCCCGGCGCCCGGCCCAACGGGAGGAGGTGTTTCGTCAGAAACATCGACGACGGGCGGGAGCACCCCCGCCCTGACCGTTCAACCGATCATCTGATCGCTGCTGGACAGTTCGTCATAATGCCGCTTCAAGCGCTGCAGGGCGATGCGCAAGACGATTTTTCCCGACCGTGCAGACCAGCCCAATTGTTTCTCGGCCGTTTCCAATCCTTCCAGATAGCAGCAACACCGCAGCACCACGTCGCTGAGCCCCGGCCCCAGGTCCGACAACGCACGTGACACACGGTTGCGCGCATCCATCGACCCATGTCCAGCATCACTGTCCGGCGCAAACCCGTTTCGTCCGCCGCCGGTCAGGAAGCGATCCCAGTTTTGCGCAACATTGGGGCCCATCTGCGCCAACTCAAAGTCTTCGCGCAGGCGTTCTCCTGCGCGCACCAGCCCTTCGACGAGGAACGGCTGCCCGTCGCGATCCTTACGCCGCGCCAGGGCCACCAGTGGGCTTTCGGTCATATTGTACCGCATCCGGCGTGGGCGTCCGAGCGGCTCGTTTGCAGCCTCGTCAGCTGTCCCAGCCGCCGAAAACGGCGCCTGCGCCTCGGCAAAGCCATTGTCTTTTTGCGACCGCGCGCGGTTTTCGGCCTCGGCCAACAGCTGACCCAAGGCTGCCCGCCCCGTCGCCGTAATCCTGTAGCGGCTAATCCGCCCAGGGTTGTCGCAGGAAATCCAATCCTTGAGCGCAAGCGCTTGCGCGATGGTGCACTCTACCACGGCCGTGCGGGTGCTTCCGGTTTGGCCGTCATCGCGCACGACTACAGCCTTGTCCATATCCTCGGCCACAGCCAATACCGCGCCGCTTTCGCACAGGCGGCGCAGCACGCGGGTGGCCTCGGCGTCCAGTGTCGCTGTGTCCAACAGATCCGATTTTTGCGTGTTTTCAGTTGCCATTTTGGCAATGTCCCTCGAGCTGCCCCCCCGAGCCGTGCCTTTGCCAGCATCAATCGGAGGGAAATGCGTCTGGGCCAGCGTCTGCAATGCAGCATCAACAAGCGGGTCATCCCGCCGCAGTTCAACCTTGCGGATCTGACGCAATACGGTCGAGGCGTGGCACCCTGCTCCACGCGCCAAATCCCGGATCGACCGCCCCGCCTCGGTATGCGCCAGGTATCGCCGAGCCCCCTCGGGAACCCAACGCGGAACCGGTAAAGCGGGGATATTGTTCATCTCACTGCATCCTCAATGGCAAAATCGCTGACCCTGTTATCCAACGGTTATCCTACGAGTTACCCACACAACCTAAGGGTGCATTGGTTACTCGTTCGTTAAAATCCGCCTCGTCCACCAATATTGTTTCCAAATGATAAACACTCATAAACCCAACGCGCGGTGGAACGCACAGCAAAGCAACACCCCCTAAAGTTGTGGCAACACTGTGGCAGAAACAATCCGAACGCATGAGGATGATTATGCAAGATCTGATGACGATGATTTCGACCATCCGCCGCCCACGACTGTTGATCCGGGCCGCTCGCCATGGAGCACAGGAATACAATCGCAACCGTCACCTGCAGCGGATCCTGGGCTATGGGTCGCTGCCCCGCCCGGCGGCAGCACTGATGCGGTTGATGGAGGTAGAGCGCGCGTTGGATGAGCAACGTCGCGAGGATGATGCCGGATATTCCCTATCTCGGCATCTGGACGTGCTGATCGCCATGATGGGCGAGGCGCAGCTGGTCCAGGCCAACCGCGCAACGCCTGTTGCTTGAGTGCGGGGCACATAGCCCCGCGTTCCTCCCTTAGATAAAGGCGTCGGGCATCGAAGCCTTTTTCTCGGCCACGTAAGCAGCCAGCTTGCCCGCGATTTCCGGATCAAGGTGCGGCTGCTGGTAGTTGGCCAACAGATGTTCGACACGGTTCGTTGCCAGCTGATAGGTGTCGCGTGCACCCTCTTCTTCCCAGGTCTCGAACGGTTTGTAGTCGAGCACCTCGGTCTTCCAGAACGCATCCTTGAAGTTGGCTTGCGTGTGCGCGCACCCCAGATAGTGACCGCCCGGGCCAACCTCGCGGATGGCGTCCATGGCCTGCGCGTTCTCGTCCATCTCGACGCCTTTTGCCAAGCCGTGCAGCACGCCCAATTGGTCCGCATCCATCACGAATTTCTCAAAATCCGCCACCAGGCCACCTTCGAGCCAACCGCACGAGTGCAGCATGAAGTTCACACCGGCCAGGAGACCCATGTTGAGCGAGTTCGAAGTTTCATACGCGGCCTGCGCATCCGGCAGTTTCGAACCACAGAACGACCCGGCCGACCGGTATGGCAGCCCCAGACGGCGGGCCAGCTGACCAGCACCATAGGTAATGTGGGATGCCTCTGGTGTGCCGAATGTAGGCGCGCCCGAGTTCATATCGATCGAGGTCACCATCGCGCCCATGATCACCGGCGCACCAGGACGGCACAGCTGGTTATAAGCGATACCGGCTAGACATTCCGCCATCACCTGCGTCAGCGTGCCTGCCACCGACACCGGGGCCATGGCACCGCCGACGATGAACGGCGAGACGATGCAGGCCTGGTTGTTCTTGGCGTAAACCTCCATCGCGCCCATCATGATGTCGTCGAAGGTCATCGGCGAGTTGATGTTGATGAGCGAGGTCATCACGGTGTTTTCCTGCACGAACTCCTTACCGAACAGGATCTCGCACATCTCGACCGAATCCTGCGCGCGGCTGGGGTCAGTGACCGAGCCCATGAACGGCTTGTCCGACAGGGTCATATGCGCCAGCAGCATGTCCAGGTGGCGCTTGTTGACCGGGATGTCGGTGGGTTCGCACACTGTGCCGCCCGAGTGGTGCAACCATTTGGACATGTAACCCAGTTTCACGAACTTCTGGAAGTCATCCATGGTGGCGTAACGGCGGCCACCCTTGGCGTCGCGCACGAAGGGGGGGCCATAAACCGGAGCCAGCACCATGTTGTTGCCGCCGATGACCACCGATTTCTCGGGGTTGCGGGCGTGCTGGGTGAACTGGCTGGGGGCTGTCTTGATCAGCTCACGAGCCAGGCCACGGGGGATGCGCACACGCTCGCCATCAATCTTGGCACCGGCGGCCCGCCAGCGTTCCAGCGCAGGTGGATTGTCGACAAAGTTGACGCCAACCTCTTCCAGGATGGTTTCGGCGTTGGCCTCGATGATATCCAGCGCTTCCTCAGAGAGAACCTCGAAGTTCGGGATGTTGCGCTCGATGTATTTTGCAGTTTCGATTTTGACCGCTGTGCGCTCGGCGCGACGGGCGGCCCCACCGCCACCACGAGATCTGCGCCGTGTGTTTGCCTCTGCCATAGGAATATCCCCGGGATAGATAGTGTTCACGTTGGTACACTTGTTACCCTACCCGATGTGCCGCCCGATTGTCTGGAGCGTCGCTTAAGAGGTAAAAGCGACATGTTTAAATCGGCTAAGCGACAGGCCGAACGGATCAAAGCCGTTTGCGCATCGAAATCACTTTGCCGGATTGCGCGATCTCGCTCCAGCCAAGATGCAGATACATCGCGCGCGTCGCTGTCAGACCTGCATGCGTGCGCAGGCGCAGCTCGCGGCAGCGCCTTTTGCGCGCTTCGCGGTCTGCCAGATCCAACAACCTCCCCCCGACCCCCTGCCCTGAATGGGCCGGATCGACGCCAAGGTTGGCGATCAACAAAACGTCGTCGCGCACCACCAGGACAATGACCCCAACCACGCTTGTGTCGTCTTCGGCAACAAACACCAGGTTCTCCGCGATCTCCGCGGCGATACCCCCGGTCACATCCGGCAGGTCCGACAGCTCGGCCCGCGCCTTGGCATAGGCCGCGGTCAGACAGGTTTCGATTGCAGCCACATCCTCTGGCTGTGCCGGTCGCAAGACGGTCATTTCCAAACCCTTCTGCAGTGTTCATTTCGCCCCAGGGCTCCCTGAATACACTTGCACAAAACACCGCTGCAACCTAAGAGCCATCGCATGAGCCAGACATCCCACGACCGCCTTTTGATCATCGACTTTGGCAGCCAGGTCACGCAGCTTATTGCGCGTCGCCTGCGCGAGCTGAACGTCTATTGCGAAATCCACCCCTATCAGAATGTCACCATGGACTTTGTGCGCGAAATGGCGCCCAAGGCGGTGATCTTTTCCGGTGGCCCCGACAGCGTGACCCGCGAAGGATCGCCGCGCGCCCCGCAAGAGATTTTCGACTATGGTGTGCCGATCCTGGGCATCTGCTATGGTCAGCAGACCATGATGACCCAGCTGGGCGGCAAAGTCGAAAGTGGCCATGGCACCGCCGAGTTTGGGCGTGCTTATGTCACGCCCAACAGCACACTGGACATTCTGGATGGCTGGTTCGCCGAGGGTGACGAGCAGGTTTGGATGAGCCACGGCGATCACGTCAGCGAAATCGCCCCTGGGTTTGAGGTCTATGGCACCTCGCCCAATGCGCCCTATGCGATCACCGCTGATGTAAGCCGCCATTTCTATGCGGTGCAGTTCCACCCCGAGGTGCACCACACGCCCAATGGCGCAAAGCTGTATGAGAATTTTGTCAAACTGGCGGGCTTCTCGGGCGATTGGACCATGGGGGCTTATCGCGAGCAGATGATCCAGGCGATCCGTGATCAGGTGGGCGACAAAAAGGTCATCTGCGGCCTGTCGGGCGGCGTCGACAGCTCGGTCGCGGCGATCCTGATCCACGAAGCGATCGGTGATCAGCTGACCTGTGTGTTTGTCGATCATGGCCTGCTGCGCAAGAACGAGGCCGAAGAGGTCGTCGGCATGTTCCGCGACAATTATAACATCCAGCTGATCCACGCGGACGAGTCCGAGTTGTTCCTGGGCGAGTTGGACGGGCAATCGGACCCGGAAACCAAGCGCAAGATCATCGGCAAGCTGTTCATCGACGTGTTCCAGAAACACGCCGACACCATCGAAGGCGCCGAATTCCTGGCCCAGGGCACGCTGTACCCGGATGTGATCGAATCGGTGTCCTTCTCGGGCGGGCCTTCGGTGACGATCAAGTCGCACCACAATGTCGGCGGTCTGCCGGAAAAAATGGGCCTGAAGCTGGTCGAGCCGCTGCGCGAGCTGTTCAAGGACGAGGTCCGCGCGCTTGGCCGCGAGCTAGGTCTGCCGCAGTCGTTCATTGGCCGCCACCCCTTCCCCGGACCGGGTCTGGCCATTCGCTGCCCTGGCGAGATCACCCGCGAAAAGCTGGAAATCCTGCGCGAGGCGGATGCGATCTATATCGACCAGATCCGCAAACATGGCCTGTATGACGACATCTGGCAGGCCTTTGTGGCGATCCTGCCGGTGCGCACCGTCGGCGTGATGGGCGATGGCCGCACCTATGACTATGCCTGCGCCCTGCGCGCGGTGACCTCCGTGGATGGCATGACAGCGGATTACTATCCGTTTAGCCATGAATTCCTGGGTGAAACCGCCACCCGGATCATCAACGAGGTCAAGGGCATCAACCGCTGCACCTATGACATCACCTCGAAGCCTCCGGGCACCATCGAATGGGAATGATGCAGGTCAAACTGCGCTGACATCAAAAGCCGGATCACCAGTGTGATCCGGCTTTTTCAATTGGAGCCGTCCACTTCTACTGTTGTTGCCGGGTTCAGATCCTTGTTTGGATCCACAAGAATTCCAGCCGGAAAAGAGACAGACAGGGCGCGATCGGACGTATCCAGGCACAGCATGTGATTGTTGTCGCCGTCCCCAAGGTCAGCAAGGGCGGCTGGCGCGATGTCGCGTTGCGCCCCTGCGTCATCTGCCACGGTCACCCGGTAAAGCAGACGCTCGGCCTCGCCCGGTTCATCCCCATTGGCCAGGGTCACGCCACCTGCCCACGTCACACGAACTGCTGACACGGTGCCCTTGGGGCACAGGCTGCCACGCACACGGCGGGGGCCAAGTTCGCCCACCAGGGTCCAGTCCGTGACCGTTTGGGCCAGCACCAGTGATGGGCCGTCCGCAAGCGGGGTAACTGCGACCTGCGCGCCTTGGTAGTCCAAGGTTCCGTCTATCGAATGCAGATGTCCGACCACCTCGACCGTGACAGGCGGATCGCTGTCAGATGGGCCCAGATCACCGATCAACAGCACGGTCCGCAACTCTCCCGGATCAACCGCAGGCAGGACAGAGGCACAGTGCAAGGGGCCGGTTTCGCCGGATTGCCGCGTGACCCGGAAATCACCGGCCTGCAATGTGTCCAGATCAACCTCGGTGGACAAGATGACGGGCATGCCACCCTTCCGCCATCCACCGCGACAAATCGCGTTGGCGATCAGGGGCAATGAGTCGAGGCCATGGAATGCGGACAGCAACTCGGCCGTCACGCCATTCGACGACCGTGGCAAGCCGATATTGGCGGTGGTGTCGGTTAGGTCACGGTTGGAAACCTCCTGTGCAACAACGCCTGTTCCAGATGCAATCAGCAGGGAAGCGGCTATACCCCGCGACAGGACATTGGCCCATGTCGCGCGTTTTTCCATCGTTCTCATACTTCTCCCTCCTCTCGGCAAACAGGTCACCGGTGACCCAAGTGTGGAGCGGAAAGGTAACCGGTTATTCCGGATATTTGCGGCGCGCCTTGGCCACGGCAAGTTTTTTGCCGCCTTTCTTTGTGCGCGCGGTGGCGGTCCATTCGTAGGTGTGTTTGCCATTTGGCGGGCACGGGCTTTTGTATTTGAAGCTGTTGGCCGGAACCGTCCCATCTTGGCTGATCTTAACCCAGCCGCCGCCGTGGTTGTAGCCGGGCACGTCCAGATCCTTGAGCTTGAATTGCACCGCCGTGGTGCCCGCAGGTAGACCCGAAACCTTGAACCGCGGATTGGCCACCGTGTTGGGGCTGCCGGTGGTGCAGAGCTTGAGCCCCGACCAATCGAATGAAAACTTGAACTCGGCTGCAGCGGGTGTGGAAAGCAATGCCGCAAAGGCAGCGCCAAAAACAACTTTGTACATGGGTTCTCCAACAAATTAATCGTCAACTGCCCTGACTGTATCCAAGTCGCGGACTGAAACAAGTGGTTGATAAGTGAACAATGCGGGTTGACGGGACGTGCGCATTCAGCGTTCGTGTGCGCATGGAGCAGCCCCCCACTCAGATCGCCAAAGCAGCGCTTTGGATGACCGGTGCCATCGGATCGTTCTCGGCCATGGCCGTTGCCGGGCGCGAGGTGTCCATCGCGCTCGATACGTTTGAGACGATGATGTACCGCAGCCTGGTGGGCGTGGTGATCGTCGTTCTTGTGCTGACGGCCACGCGCAACTGGGCACAGGTCACCACCAGGTCGATGGGATTGCAGTTGTTTCGCAACGCGGCGCATTTTACCGGCCAGAACCTGTGGTTCTATGCCGTCACGGTGATCCCGCTGGCGCAGGTCTTTGCGTTGGAGTTCACGACGCCGCTGTGGGTCATCGTGCTGTCGCCGCTTGTTCTGGGTGAACGGCTGACGCAGATCCGGGTCTGGGCGGCTATCCTTGGCTTTGCAGGCATCCTGATCGTGGCCCGTCCCAGCCCCGAGACCATCAGCCCCGGCCTGATCGCCGCCGCAAGCTCGGCCATCTTCTTTGCCTTCACCATAATGACCACCAAGCACCTGACCAAAACCGAGGCCATCGGCTGTATCCTGTTCTGGCTGACGGTGATCCAGCTGGGGCTGGGCTTGCTGGCGTCTGGCTTTGACGGTGACATCGCGCTGCCCGACGCCCAGACCGCCCCATGGCTGGTGGTGATCGGCTTGGCCGGGCTGTTGGCACATTTCTGCATCACCAATGCGCTGGCGATTGCCCCTGCCACGGTTGTTGTCCCGTTCGACTTTGTTCGCCTGCCGGTCATCGCAATCATCGGGATGCTGATGTACGGCGAGCCGCTGGACCTGTGGGTGCTGGTGGGGGCCGCGGTGATCTTTGGCGGCAACTACCTGAACATCTATGGCGAGACCCGTCGCCCCCGGTAACGCCTTGTCACAGCTATGAGAAGTGACCACGGGTCATCAATTGACCCGATCCGCCCCCTTTATACGCTCGATGCATTGTCAAGGGACGGCCCGCATTCTCACTCACTCACCGCGGGCCCATCGAGGAGAGACAACATGAAAAACGCACTTTCGGGTGTGCTGGCTTTGTGCGCCCTGTCGACAGGCGCGCAGGCCGCCGGTCTGGACAGATCCGGCCAAGGCATCAACATCCTGTTTGAAGAGGGCGAAGTCGTCCAATTCCGGCTGGGGTTCACTGACCCAAGCGTCAGCGGATCCTTGGGTGGAGCTTCCTCAGGCGATATCGCGCACAGCTTTTTCACCCCGCATCTGGCATACAAACGCAGCCTGTCCGACCGGCTGGACTTTGCCCTGATCTATGACGAACCCTTTGGCGCCGATGTCACCTATTCAGCCGCCTACCCGCTGTCACAGAACCCGATACCTGGCGGCAGAACTGGAGTGTTGCAGGCGGACGCAAGCACGCAGGCCTTGACCGCGCTGCTGCGTTACAAATTCGACAACGGGTTCAGCGCAATTGGCGGCATACGGGGGCAACGCGCGCAGGCCACCATCTCGGCCCCTGCCGCCGCGGGCTATAGCGTGACCACGAATGCGCCGGTGGACTTCGGCTATGTTCTGGGTGTCGCATGGGAGCGACCGGACATCGCGGCCCGTGTAGCGCTGACCTATAACTCGGCCATCGAACACACCCTCTCGCAAAGTGAAAGCCTGAACCCGCCGCCCCCTGTTCCGGCAGGTACCCTGGTGACATTGCCGTCATCTTCGACCATTGAAACGCCGCAGTCCGTCAACCTGGACTTTCAGACCGGTATCGCCCCCGACACGTTGCTGTTTGGCAGCGTCCGTTGGGTGGACTGGCCGCAATTGGTCTACAACCCGCCAAACTTTCCGTCAGGCAACAACCTGGTGGACTACGACGACGACACGTTCACCTATACCCTTGGCATTGGACGCAAATTCAGCGAGGCGTTTTCCGGCGCCTTGACCCTTGGATATGAAGCCTCGACCAGGTCGACCCAATCGGATCTGGGCCCGACGGACGGGTTCTGGAGCGTGGGTTTGGGCGGCACCTATTCCCTGGAGAAGGCCAAGATCACGGGCGGCGTGCGCTACACCGATCTGGGCGACGCGATCACCAACAACGGCGCGCGCTTCACGGGCAACAGCGCGTGGAGTGTCGGGTTGCAAGTGACCTATGCCTTGAATTGATCATCGCCCTCCAAAAGCGCAAGTTTCGGGTCGCACCGAAGCTTGCGAAAGGTCAATGTGGCCGACATGACCGATCAAAAAACCATGTCCGCCCGCGCCTGGGCCGAGTTGTTCCTGCTGGCCCTGATCTGGGGCGGTTCCTTTTTGGCCATCCGCGTGGCCCTGGACGAAGTTCCGGTGATCACCTCGGTGCTGCATCGCACAGGCTGGGCGATGATTGTCCTGTGGGGCGTCATCTTTGCCATGCGCCTGCCCATCCCGCGCGCGCCGCGCGTGTGGGGGGCATTTCTGGTGATGGGACTTTTGAACAATGTGATCCCCTTTGGCCTGATGGCCTGGGGGCAGCTTTATATCGAGACGGGCCTGACCTCGATCCTGAACGCGGCCACGGCGATCTTTGGTGTTCTGGTGGCGGCTGCGGTCTTTGCCGACGAGCGGTTGACCGCGCGCAAGATCATTGGTGTGGGATTGGGCTTTCTGGGGGTCGCCGTGGCCATCGGCTTGCAGAACTTTACCACCTTCAACATTCAAAGCATCGCGCAACTTGCCATTATTGCAGGAACTTTTTCCTATGCACTTGCCGGCGCCTGGGCCCGCGCCAAATTAGGCGATCTGCCCCCACAGGTGGCGGCGGCAGGCATGCTGACCGGATCAACCATCGTCTTGTTGCCAGCCGCGTTGCTGATTGACGGCCCGATCTCCTTGTCGCTGCAAGCCGACACTTGGGCTGCCATCGGATACTACGCCATCGTCGCCACCGCCGGGGCCTATCTGCTCTATTATCGTGTGCTGGCAATGGCAGGCAGCGGCAACCTGATGCTGGTCACGCTGTTGATCCCGCCCGTTGCCATCGTTCTGGGGGCCTATGTGCGGGACGAGGCGTTGATGCCGCAGGCCTATGTGGGGTTTGCTCTGCTGGCAGTGGGTCTGTTGATCCTGAATGGAACAATTGGACGCCCACGCAATTGACCCTGCCTGCCCTGCACTCTAGCAAGGGCGCAACGACTTAGGACGATGGACAGCGGGACATGATTTACGGCTCGGCTCAGGACTGGCGCGCGGCGACGCGCAAGAAGGTGCTGTTTTTTGGCATGTCGGGGCTGGGCAAGACCTATGTCTCGAACATCCTGCGCGATACGGGCGACTGGTTCCATTACTCGATCGATTACCGCATCGGCACCCGTTACATGGGGGAATACATCACCGACAACGCCAAGGCCGAGGCGATGAAGGTGCCGTTTTTGCGTGACCTGCTGCTGTCCGATTCGATCTATATCGGCTCGAACATTTCTTTCGAGAACCTGACGCCAGTAGCCACCTATCTGGGCAAACCGGGGGATCCCGCCAAGGGCGGATTGCCCATCGACGAATACCAACGTCGGCAGGAGCAGTTCCGCCTGGCCGAAACCCATGCGTTGCTGGACACCGAGTATTTCAGTGACCGGGCCGAGCGCCTTTATGGCTATCCGCATTTCATCTGCGACACCGGCGGTTCGATCTGTGAATGGGTCGATGCCGATAACCCGGACGATCCGCTTTTGTCCGAGCTGTCAAAACATACCTTGATGATCTGGCTCAAAGGCGACGAGGCCCACACCGAGGAATTGATCCGTCGGTTCGACAAGGCGCCCAAGCCGATGTCGTATCAACCCGCCTTTTTGACCCGCGTCTGGGACCAATACCTGGCCGAGCAGAACTGCGGCCCAGATGAGGTTGATCCCGATGCCTTCATCCGCTGGACCTATGCCCAGGCACTGGCGCACCGGCAACCCAGGTACGAGGCGATGGCCCGCAACTGGGGCGTGACGGTAACCGCTGACCAGATTGGTGCCGTACGCGATGCATCCGATTTCGAGGATGTGATTGCGCAAGCCCTTGAGACCAAAGGCCAGACCCCCTAGGTTCCCCTATTCATCCGCAACGAAAAAAGCTGAAACGATGCCTATCAAGATCCCTTCCGACCTGCCCGCCTATGATGTCCTCACCAAAGAGGGTGTCATGGTCATGTCGCCGGATCAGGCGGCACGTCAGGACATTCGCCCGTTGCGTATCGGTCTGCTCAATCTGATGCCCAAGAAGATCCAGACCGAGAACCAGTTCGCGCGTCTGATCGGTGCCACACCGCTGCAGATCGACCTGAGCTTGATCCGCATGTCCGAGCACCGCACCCGCAATACGGCCGCCGAACATATGGTCGAGTTTTATCATCCCTTCCAGGAGATCAAGGATCAGAAGTTCGATGGGCTGATCATCACCGGTGCGCCGATCGAGCATCTGGAGTTTGACGCCGTCACCTATTGGGACGAACTGCGTGAGGTAATGGATTGGACCCAGACCAACGTTCAGTCCACCTTTGGCGTCTGCTGGGGTGGTATGGCGATGATCAACCATTTCCACGGCGTCAAGAAACACATGCTGGATGCCAAGGCGTTCGGTTGTTTCCGCCATCAGAACCTTGATCCGGCCTCGCCGTTCCTGCGTGGGTTCTCGGATGATTGCGTGATCCCGGTCAGCCGCTGGACTGAGATGAAACAGGGCGAGATCGACGACGCTCCGGGCCTTAAGACGTTGCTGGGCAGTGACGAGGTCGGCCCCTGTCTGGTCGAAGATCCCGCGCATCGCGCGCTCTATATCTTCAACCACTTCGAATATGACAGTGACACGCTAAAGCAGGAATACGACCGCGACGTGGCCAATGGCACATCGATCAACGTGCCGATCAACTACTATCCCGATGACGATCCCAGCCGCGCCCCGCAGAACCGTTGGCGCAGCCACGCGCATCTGCTCTATGGCAACTGGATCAACGAGATCTACCAGTCGACCCCGTTCGACATGGATCAAATTGGTTCTTAAGTCGCTGATATCCCTTCTGATCCTGGTGGTCGCGGGTATTGCGATCACCCAATGGAAGGCGGCCCGGAACGAAGCCAGGGCCGAGGCCAGCCATCCGCCGCCGGGGCAGTTCATCGACGTCGATGGGATCAAGATACACGCTGTCGTGGTCGGCAGCGGCCCTGATCTGGTGATGATCCACGGCTCTAGTGGCTCCACCCGCGACATGAGCTTTGCTCTGGCGCCTGCATTGGCCGATCGCTACCGCGTGATCCTGTTCGACCGGCCGGGGCACGGGTTTTCTGACCCACTGCCCAAGGGGCGTGAAACCATCAACGATCAGGCCCGCGTCCTAAGTGCCGCGGCAAAGCAGTTGCGCGCCGAGCAACCCATCGTGATGGGCCAAAGCTATGGCGGGGCAGTGGCTTTGGCATGGGCCGTGAACCACCCAGATCGGATTTCGGCCTTGGTTCCGGTGTCGGCCCCGTCCACCCCTTGGACGACGCCCCTGGATCCTTATTACCAACTCGTCACTTCGACCTTCGGCAACCTTCTGGCCGTGCCGCTGATCACCGCCTTTGTCCCCGACAGCCGGATCGAGGCGACGATGGCGCAGGTCTTTGCCCCGCAAGCCGTGCCCGAGGGATATCTGGATCACTTCAATCCGCGCCTGAGCCTGCGCCGCAGCGCCACCCGGGCCAATGCGCGGCAAAGGGCAAATTTGCTGGACGAAGTGACGGCGCTCTACCCCCGATATCCCGACATTTCGGTCCCCACCGAAATCCTGCACGGGGATGCCGATGACATCGTAAGCCCCTCGCTGCACTCGGAAAACCTGGTGACGCGAATTCCCGGAGCGGTGCTGACCTTGCTGCCGGGCCTTGGCCACATGCCGCAACATGTCGCCGTACCCGACGTCGTCGCCGCCATCGACCGCGCCGCCATACGTGCGGGTTTGCGTTAAGTCGATTAACATTACATAGTGTCCAGAAACAAAAGCAATAATCCCGGAGGCACCCCGATGGCCGGTCCAACCCACGGTGAGATCACCAGCTACCTCAACGATCATGCACCCGACGACGTGCGCGAACGGGTTCTGGACGCGGACAAGGACGACATCCTCAACCCGTCCTACCCCTACGGCGAACGCATCGGGCGCAAGGACTATCAAAAGCAAATGGACGCGCTGCAGATCGAATTGGTCAAGCTGCAGGCCTGGACCAAAGCCACCGGGGAACGCATCGCCATCCTGTTCGAAGGGCGCGATGCGGCAGGCAAGGGCGGCACCATCAAACGGTTCCGCGAAAACCTGAACCCGCGCGGTGCCCGCGTTGTGGCCCTGGCCAAACCGTCCGACGCGGAACGCAGCCAGTGGTATTTTCAACGCTATGTCGAACACCTCCCCTCGGCTGGGGAAATCGTGTTCTACGACCGCAGCTGGTACAATCGCGGCGTCGTTGAAAAGGTGTTCGGCTTTTGCACCGACGAAGAGCGCGAGCGGTTTTTCCGTCAGGTGCTGCCCATCGAGCATGGGCTGGTGAACGACGGGATACGGATGTTCAAGTTTTGGCTCAACGTGGGCCGGGCCGAGCAATTGCGCCGCTTTCGCGACCGGGAGAACGACCCATTAAAGCAATGGAAGCTCAGCCCGATTGATGTGAAGGGCCTGCACAAATGGGATGACTACACCAGCGCCATTCAGGAAACCCTGACGCGGTCGCATTCGGACAGCAACCCTTGGACCATCGTGCGCTCGGACGACAAGAAACGCGCGCGCATTGCCGCGATCCAGACGGTGCTGAGCCAGCTGGACTATGACGGCAAGGACACGGACGCCATTGGCGCGCCCGATGCGAACATTTGCGGCGGACCGGACATCTGGGATGCCTAAACGCGGTTATCATCACGGCAACCTGCGCCAGGCCCTGATCGAAGCTGCCCTGAAGCTGATCGAGGAAAAGGGCCCGACCGGGTTCACCCTGTCCGAGGCGGCAAAGACAGCGGGCGTCACGCCGGCGGCTGTCTATCGCCACTTTGAGGGGCGCGAGGATCTGATCGCCGAGGCCGCACGCCAGGGCTTTGATATGTTCGCGGACCTGATGCAATACGCCTATGACAAGGGGCAGCCTTCTGCCCTGGCCGCGTTCGAGGCCACGGGCCGCGCTTACCTGGCGTTTGCCCGGCGCCATCCGGGGCATTACATTTCCATGTTCGAAAGCGGCATCTCGGTGAACCGCACGCCCGAACTGGCCGCTGCGGCCAACCGCGCCAAAGCGGTCCTGGAACGCGCGGCAGGGGAACTGTCAGAACATATCCCAGCCGACAAACGCCCGCCCGCATCCATGTTCAGCGCGCACATCTGGGCGATGAGCCACGGGGTGGTCGAGCTCTATGCCCGCAACACCGGAACGGCGTCGCCCTTTCCGCCCGAAGACCTGTTGGAAACCGGCATTGGCATCTATCTACGCGGGCTTGGTCTGATCCCGCAGGATTGAGACCTGCGCTTGTGGCCGCTCCTTTGACCTTCTAACGTGTTTGTGAACTGTCTCATGGGAGAGGAAGCCAGATCGTGAGCCGACTGATTACCAACACAACTCTGATACGACGCGATCGTCTTCGTCAATTGAAGGAGAGGGAAAGCGGGTGGCACGATCTGCAATTCATCAAGGCGATCCCCCCGCAACACCGAAGCCGCTGCATCGACCTTCTGGATCATGGCCATTCCCAGATTCGCCAGGACTTGTTCGCACTTGCGCAACTTGATTTCAAAGAAGGCGGGTTCTTTGTCGAATTCGGCGCCACCAATGGTGTCTCGCTCAGCAACACCTGCCTGATGGAGCGAGAGTTTGGCTGGACCGGCATCCTGGCCGAACCCAGCCGGGGCTGGCATGACGAGCTGCGCCAGAACCGCACCGCCACCATCGACACCCGCTGCGTCTGGAAGGAAACCGGCTCGACCGTCCAATTCACCCAAGCGCGGCGCGAAGTAAACTCGGCCATCAGTGAATTTGCCTCGGCCAAGGACAAGTTGCGCGGGTCGCGCTATGAGGTAAAGACCATCTCCCTCAACGATCTGCTGAGCGAACATGGCGCGCCAGAGCACATCGACTATATGTCGGTCGACACCGAAGGCAGCGAGTTCGATATCCTGCAGGCGCTGGATTTCGACCGCTGGTCGTTTGGGGTGCTGACGGTCGAACATGCCCATCTGCCACAACAGGACGACATCCATGCCCTGCTGAGCGCCAAGGGCTATAAGCGAGTTTTGACCGAGCTGTCGATGTTTGACGATTGGTATGTCCCCGCCAACTGATTTTCCTTTGGACAGAAACCAGATAGAAAGCCGCGCAAACAAGCGACGGCAGGCAGTGACATGAAGATCAGCATCATCATCCCCTCGCGGGAACGGGCAAGCTATCTGGGCGCGTCGATCCAGACCGTACTGGATATTGATGACCCAAACATCGAGTTGATCGTCGCAGACAACGCCTCGGTCGATGGCACCGATCAAGTTGTTGCAGGTTTTGACGACCCGCGATTGATCTATCTGCCGTCACACGCGCGCGTTTCCATGCGCGAGAATTTCAACCGGTCCGTTCTGGCCAGCACTGGCGACTATGTCATCGTTTTCGGGGATGATGACGCGATCCTGCCCGGGCAGTTTCCCTATCTGCGTCGGCTGCTTGAGGAGCACCGTCCGGATGGAGTGAGTTGGTTCAAGGCCACCTATGGCTGGCCGATCGAAGGGTTCGGAGACAAGACTGGCGGCATCCGCTTTTATCGAGATGACTGTTTTGGCGCCCCGCACCCGTATGATCCAAAAGACTATCTGGACAATCTGCTGCGCTGCGAACTTGCTCAGTTGAACCCAACGCCAAACACCTACCATGGCTGCGTCTCTCGGGCGTATTTTGAAACACACAAACCGTCTGACGGGGTCTTGTTCGACAGCACAATCCCGGATGTGAATTTTCAGTACCGAAGCATCTATAACGGAGGGCTCTTTTTGCACCTGCGCCACCCGTTCACGATCAACGGATACAGTCCAGCCTCGACCGGAGGCGCGCATTCCAATCCCAAGGAAGGCAGCGAAGGTGACAAGATCGGCAAAAGCTTTGCGGCAGAAAACAAAGCCGACCCCTATGACGACATCATCGACCATGCGCTTACGATCCAGTTGGTGTTCTTTTCCACACTGGAAACCATGCGCACGCGTGGCGGCTTTGACACGCCAGCCCCTGATTACGCGCTGTGGTACAACTACGCGCTCAACGCGGCACGATCGAAACCCGCAGAGGCCGAACGGATCAACAAGATCCTTGCGGATTATGCCGAGCACACCGGAACACAGGCTCAGTTGTTGACAGCTCGCGCCATGCCGGTTCGTTCGAAACGCACGTTGGCGGAACGATGGGCACGCGTGCAATCACAGTTCCAGTCCTTTCGCTTGTCCGCCGAACTGGACGGTGTGAACACCGTGCATTCCGCAGCCCGCGTGATGGATGCAGTTCTGGGCGATGACTACGGCGCAATTCTTGATGGTGGTGAAACGAAAAACGGCGCCTGGAGCAAAGCCAAGCGCCGTTCCAAGAGTTTCAAACGACAGTTATGACACCCGCTTGAGGAACCCGTCGTGCGCGACGGTAATCTGCAGCTTGTCGGGAATGTCCTTGTCGATCTCGAACTCGGGATGTGTCTTGAGGTAATCCCAAACCGCAGTCTTGGGGTTGTCGCCCTTGCCCCAAGGGCGGTCGGGATAGGTATCTTCGGCCATATCCTCGATCAGCGTGTCAAAGACCACGCAATAACTGCCCACGGACGTCAGCGGCGCATAGGCCTCGAGCTCGGCCCGGACGTGATCATGGGTGTGGTTGCTGTCGAGACAGACCAGGATACGGCTGTAATCCTTGGCAAATTCCTGAACGCGGGCGATGATCTCAGGGTCGATCGACGACCCTTCGATCATCTCGATGCGGGACCGCATCGAGTGCGCGTCAATCGCCGCCCGGTTATGGGCGCGAATGTCGACGTCCACCCCCAAAACCTTGCGGTGTGATTTGGCCGGATCCAGCGTCTTGCCCGCCTGGATCGCCTCTTCCATATCCATCAGCGCAAGCATCGAGGCCGAGAAGATCAGCGAGCCGCCATGAGCGATGCCCATCTCGACAATCAGGTCCGGTTTGACCTGCCAGATCAGCTCTTGCATCGCGACGATGTCTTGGGGGTACTGAATGATCGGGCGGTCCATCCAGTGATAGTTGTACGAGTATTCGGCAATCGCCGAAGCCCGTAGAAAGTCGAGGCCCGGCTTGGTCAGCGCCTCGTTTTCGCGCATCTGCGCGATGCGTTTCGGGATATCGGATTTGAAGTCGCTCATGCGCCCACCTCAACATATGTAAAAGCGTTGTTGGACATGGATTTGATTTCCTCGGTGTAGTTCGGGTTCATGACCAGGATACGGGCATCACCAGAGAGCTGCGGCAGCAGCTCGTCCGGGGCGCTGACCCGCAAGCCAGTACCAGCCAGATGTTTGCCCTGTTTGGCCGGGTTGATGTCGATGATGCCTGCCACCGGGCGCCCTGCCCGCGCCCGCAACATGGAATAGATCAGCCCCTTGGACGCGCCGCCCCAGACAACATCGCGGTCGGTGGTATTGGCAGCTTCGAGGCTGTCGGTGAAATCAGCGGGAAAGCGCACCGGCGCGTCCGGGTCGTAAGATGGGTAACGCAGGCTGGCAAGATCGCCGATCACATAGAGGTACTGATCGCCAAAGCAATTGCCCGAGGCCACGACCCGGCCAAAGATCTTGTGAAAGTCGCTGAGCCGGAAGTAGTTGACGTGTTCGTAGAAGAAGTCGAACCAGGCCTTGTTGTCACCGATCCAGTCCAGGCACGGCACCTCGATATAGATCAGCCCTTGTCCGCCATTGGCCTCGGCCAATTGCATCAGGAAATCGACCGGATCCTGTATGTGTTCGAGCACATGGCGCAACACCAACCCGTCGCCGTTCATGCCGACCTCGGGCCCGAAATAGACCTTTTCGATGCGCGGGTCGTCGCCCTCGTAAGTCGGGTCGAAACCAGTGATGTCAGCCCCGCGATCTGCGAGCATTTCCAAGAACGTTCCCTTGCCACACCCCACCTCGATCAGACGATCGCCCATCTCTGTCCGGATCAGATCGGCGGCCCAGTCCAGGTGCGCCTTGAACGGCGCGGAATTGGCCTGCTCGTTCTGATAGGCCGCGTCATATTCCATCAGATCCGGATCAAAGGCCGCATTGTAGACAAGGCCGCTTTGCAGGTCCTCGACAATGCGAATTTGCCCCCGTGGGCAGGCCTGAGCCGCCTCGACCGTGTCATACATGCGATTCTGAAAGATCGGGAAATCCGCTGCTTCGTACAATACACGCTGGGTCATGCCGGGTCCTTTGGCTGGCGCAGGCCAACGACGACCGGCGGATCGGTCAGGTTGTCGGGCCGTGCGCCGAAGTTCAAGAGATCACGCCGACCATACTGGTCCGCGATCTGTTCCGCCAGAGCGCGCACGGTGATCCCCTGCCCGCTGGCGATGTTGCTGGCCCCGGTCCGGTCGCTGAATGCATCGTCGAGCAAGAGCGCGGCGGCGGCATCCACATCCATGAAGTCGCGCAGCTGGGTCCCGCTGGTCAGATCCGCCCGTTCGCCTGCCTGCATCTGCTGATGCAGATAAGGCACCAGACGGCGCGGGTCTTCGCCCTGACCATACAGGTAGAACAGACGCGCCCAAAGGAACTCCATCCCCACCTGCGGTGCCAGCTTGTCCAAAGCAATAAAGGCCGCCGCCTTTGCCGCTGCATAAGGCGTGAGCGGATCAAGCTTCGTGTCCGTGCTCAACTCTCCCACCGTCAGATCGTATTCGAAACAGGTGCCCACGCCGACAAACCGGCGCACACCGGCCTCAGCCGCGCCTTTGGTCAGGGCCAGTGTACCGGCCAGGCAATCGAGGTTCTTGTCCGAGGTGAGATATTTTCCCGGTTCGGCGTACCACGCCACATGCAGTACCATGTCGACGCCTGTACAGACACCCGCCCACCAGTCAGCGGGTTGCGCAAAGATGTCTTCGACCTCAACAACTTTTGCCGCACCCATAACCTGTTTCCCCGGACGCACTACGCAGACCGGCGCGATCCCGCGGGCGGTCAAACCACGCATCACCGCCTGACCGACAAAGCCGGTGGCCCCGGTCAGCAGAATGCGGCTCATCCCAACACCCTAAGCTCGGGAACGGCGGTCACAAACTTGGTGCCCGCATCCGCCAGCGCCTGATTTTGCGCCATGATCTCGGGCCCGATGTTCCAGGGAAAGATCACCAGATAATCGGGACGGTTTTCCGTCAGCGCATCGGGGGCCAGGATCGGCACGTGGCTGCCAGGCATCAACATGCCTTGTTTCGAAGGCGCCGCGTCACAAACAAAGGGCACCAGATCGGGCTTTACCCCGCCAAAGTTCATCAGCGTGTTGCCCTTGGCCGCAGCGCCATAGGCGGCCACCGATTTGCCCTCGGCCTCGGCCTGCAGCAGGAACCGCAGAAAGTCGTTCTTGACCTGTTCGGCCTTTGCCTGGAACGCCGTGTAATAGGCATCGGTGTCCATGCCGCGCGCCGCTTCCTCGGCCCGCAGAGCCGCAACAGCCGGGGTGTCCTGATGATCTGCCTCTGCCCGGCAGGCATAGATGCGCAGGCTCCCGCCATGGGTCGGCAGCTCTTCGACATCAAAGACACGGCATCCGGCGGCGGTCATGATACGCTCCACCGCCAGCAGCGACAGATACGAGAAATGCTCGTGGTACACCGTGTCGAACTGGTTGAATTCGACCAAGCGCATCAGATGCGGGAATTCCAATGTAATCACGCCCTGCGGTTTCAGAACCTCGCGCAGGCCACGGGTAAAGTCATTGATATCAGGGACATGGGCGTAAACGTTGTTGCCCAGAACCAAGTCGGCCTTTGGCAGATCCCGCGCCATATCCTCGCCAAAAAACGCCTGCAACACTGGAACGCCCAACTCTTCGGCGGCCTTGGCGGTGCTTTCCGTGGGCTCGACCCCGAGACAAGGAATGCCAGACGCGACAAAGTTCTTGAGCAGGTAGCCGTCGTTCGAGGCCACCTCGATCACATGACTATCCGCATCCAACCCCAGACGCGCCGTGATCATGTCCACATAGCGCGCGGCATGATCCAACCAGCTGCGCGAGGTGGACGAGAAATAGGCGTAGTCGTGCGTGAACAGCTGATCGGCCTCGGCAAAATCCTCGGTCTGGACCAAGCGGCAGTTGGGGCATGCCTTGATCCGCAGCGGAAAGGTCAGCTCGGGCTGCGACAACCCCTCGGGCGAGACATAGGCGTTGGAGGGTGGCGCATGGCCCAGGTCCAGAAACTCCAGCGTCAGCGGCGTGTTACAATGTCGGCAGGTTTGGGTCATAGCGCGGTGCACTCCGCCAGTGGTGGTAGGTTTTGGTCACGGTCCGACAAGACCGTCACCGGACGGGGCCAAGCGATGCCCAGATCGGGATCAAGCGGGTTCACCCCACCTTCGTGCCCTGGCGCATAAGCCGTCGAATGGCAGTATTGCAATTCGGTGTCGTCACTCAGCGTCTGAAACCCATGGGCAAACCCCTTGGGTACATAGATTGCGTTTAGCGCGTCCTGATCCAGCAACACATGACAATGCTGGCCGTATGTGTCGGATCCCGCGCGCAAATCCACGATCACGTCAAAGGCCTGTCCACGCAAGCAGCGCACCAGCTTGACCTCGGCGGCCGGTTCGCGCTGAAAGTGCATGCCCCGAAGGGTTCCGACCTCGCGGCTGAGCGAGACGTTCATCTGCACCCAATTCGTATTCAAACCCTGGGCTGCAAATTCGTCATCACAATACATCCGGGCAAAGAACCCGCGCTCGTCCTCGCGGCGCTCCAGATGAATTTCATAGGCCCCTTTCAGGGGGAGCGGTTCGAACTTCATGGTGTACCAAACTCTGCAATCTGGGAACGCGTCACGGCCAGCGGATCCGCCCCTTGGTGTACCGCATGATACCATTCCACCGATTTGGCCAAGCCACAGGCAAAATCCCACCGCGGGGCATAGGCAAGATCGACCCGCGCCTGTTCGATGCCCAGGCTCAAGAGCGAGGCCTCATGGCGCGCGTTTGGATCGGATTGATCCAGCCATTCCCCCGGCCAGAGCGCCAAGGCGCCCTGCACAAGATCACCCACCGCTTTGACATCATGTGTCTCGGGCCCAAAATTGTAAGCCTCGGCCACCTGTTCGGCTGCGGACATGCGTTCGGCCAGCCGCATATACCCTGCGAGCGGCTCCAGCACATGCTGCCAAGGACGCCGCGCATGCGGGTTGCGCACCGGGATCGGCTGGCCTGCGGACAGCGCGCGGACAATGTCCGGCAAAATGCGGTCCGCCGCCCAATCACCGCCGCCAATCACGTTTCCGGCGCGCGCGGAAACCACTTGAACCGGGTGATCCGCGAAGAACGACTTGCGGTAGCTGGCAATTGCAATCTCACAGGCGGATTTTGACGCCGAATACGGATCATGGCCGCCCAAGCGGTCGCCTTCGCGGTATGGGTGCAGCCATTCGCGGTTTTCATACACCTTGTCGGTGGTGATCATCACAGCCGCGCAGGGGTGCTCCAGCTGGCGCAGCGCGTCCAGCACATGCACCGTGCCCATCACGTTGCTGTCCCAATTGGCGACCGGATCGTCATAAGAGGCGAGCACTAGCGGTTGAGCCGCCAAATGAAACACCACGTCGGGGCGCGCCTCGGCCACACGGTCGCGCACCAAGGCTGTATCGCGGATGTCCCCGATCCGGTGGTCCAGCTTGTCGGACAATCCCAGTTGATCAAACAGCGCGGGCGTGGTGTCAGGCTCAAGCGCCAGACCAAAGACCTGCGCCCCCAGATCATGCAGCCACAGCGACAGCCACGAGCCTTTGAACCCGGTGTGCCCCGTTACCAAAACCCGCTTTCCGGCCCAGAAACTCATGACCGCAGCGGCTCCCAGATCTTCCAGGGCGCTTTGCCCGATGCCCAGAGATCTTCGAGCTGATTCTTGTCCCGCAGCGTGTCCATCGCCATCCAGAAACCATCATGCTTCCAGAGGCTTAGCTGCCGATCTTCAGCCAGGCCTTCCAAGGGCCCCTTTTCAAAGATCGTATCGTCCCCGTCCAATCGGTTGATGATTGAGGGTTCGCAAACCATGAAGCCACCGTTGATCCAGCGGTTGTCGCCTTGCGGTTTTTCCTGGAACGAAGTCACGCGGTCGCCATCAATCCCAAGCGCGCCGAACCGCCCGGCAGGCTGAATCGCGGTCACGGTTGCTTCGGTCCCCTGGGCGCGGTGGAAATCGACCAGAGCGGACACATCCACGTTCGACACCCCGTCGCCATATGTCAGGCAAAAGGTCCCGTCCAGATAAGGCGCGACCCGCCGGATGCGCCCGCCGGTCTGCGTCAACTCTCCGGTGTCGATCAAGGTGATCTTCCAAGGTTCGGCAGTCTGGTTGTGAACTTCCATCGAGTTGTCGGACAAATCGATGGTCACATCCGACATATGCAGGAAGTAGTTCGCAAAATACTCCTTGATCATATAGCCCTTGTAACCGCAGCAGATCACAAACTCATTGATGCCGTGATGCCCGTACAGCTTCATGATGTGCCACAGGATCGGACGGCCACCGATTTCGATCATCGGTTTGGGCCGCAGGTGGGATTCTTCGCTAATGCGTGTCCCAAGCCCCCCGGCAAGAATGACTGCCTTCAAAATGTCTCTCCCGCTGCCTGTGGTTATCAAACCTCTTGTATCAAGGCGTTACACGGAACGCACCAGGGCGACAACCATTCCTGACAAAAGTGGCGTAAACCCCCTAGCGGATATGGGCAGGTCTGAGGTTGGCCTCGACCGTGATCAGGTCCATTTCACCCAGACCCTTGATCTGATGTTCGCCGAAATCGTTGATCTGAAACTCGTCGATCAGGTCGAACTTCATTTCTTCGGGCGCCACGATACACATCGGATCGGCCATCATCTGTAGACGCGAGGCCAAGTTCACCGCCGGGCCAAAGACATCATAGACGTACTTTTGTATGCCCACGACAGACCCTACGGCCGCCCCGGTCCCCAGCCCGATCCGAGCGCGCCACGTGTGCTGATGGCTTTCATTGCGCCGCTCGAGATAGCGCAGAAAGCGCACCGCGCAATGCGCCACGGCAGAGGCGTGCTCAGGCGCGGGATCAGGCATCCCGCTGACGGCCAGATAAGCATCGCCGATGGTCTTGATCCGCTCACACCCATATTGCTCGACAATACGATCAAAGGCCGTGAAAATGTCGTTGAGTTCGGCCAGCGTCACCGTCGGGTCCGTCTTGGTGGCAAATTCCGTGAAATCGACAAAATCCAACATAACCACCGAGACCTGCGTGTACAGCTGCGGCGTGACCACGCCAAAGGTCTTGAATTCCTCATAGACCGATCGCGGCATGAGGTTCAGGAGCAGCTTTTCCACCCGCTCCTTTTCACGCTCCAACTCACGCGTGTTCCGCTCGACCATCGTGGAATAGCTGTCGATCATCGATTCCAGCTCGCGGATGCGGGTGATGTTCTGACATTCCACCACCAAAAGGCGCTGATCCCCCGACCGCGTGGCCGAGATGGACACCGCAATGACCAATGTCCTGCGTTTGCGCTTGAGCTCGACCTCTCCTGTGAAAACGCGCCCTTCGCCCTCACCTTCGCCCAGATCGTCGGGTGACAGTTCGTCGACCAGCTCGCTCATCCTGGTCTTTTGATCCGGCGTTCCGAACCAATCGCAAAATGGCTTGTTGGCAAAGACAATTTCATGGCTGTCACCGTCCAGAATGGCCACACCGACCCCGATGGACCGCAATAGCTTTTCATTGATGGCAGCAATGGTCATCCGTCATCCGCCGTGACAATGATCGCGCGTTTACTTTCGATCTCGTGCAGTACAAAATCCACATCCACAGGCTTCATCCCGTGATCACTCAGTGCTTCGGACAACAGCCGCCCCATCTCGTCGAAATCCGAGTGCGAGATGTTAAGCTGTGCATGAACCGCACGCAGCCGGTCATCTGAAAAGGACACCGGCCCCCCCACCAGAGAGGAAATGAACTTGGTCTGATGATCCATCAGGCGCGGCATATCCACGTCCGCGAAGTAGTCGCCGATCTCATCGGAATCGAGCGCCATCTCATAAAAACTCATGACGATGCGGCTGATGGTTTTGAAGCCGCCGTACTTCTCGTACACCGTTGTGCCCATAACAAATTCCGCCAATATTCATGCAATATGCATGCACATTAAGCCGAAACGGACCTTCAAATCAAATTGAGACCCAACCGGGCCCCGAAACGAAAAAGGGCCACGCGCTTGCGTGGCCCCAATCTGTTCGAAATTTCCGAAGCTTAACGCTTGGAGAACTGGAACGAACGACGCGCTTTGCGCTTACCGTATTTCTTACGTTCCACAACGCGGCTGTCGCGGGTCAGGAAGCCGGCGGCTTTCAGAGCACCACGCAGGGCGGGATCATACAGCTGCAGCGCCTTAGAGATGCCGTGCTTGACCGCACCGGCCTGACCGGTCAGGCCACCGCCTTTGACGGTTGCGACAACGTCGAATTCGCCTTCAACACCAGCAACCTGGAACGGCTGGCGCAGGATCAGCTGCAGAACGGGACGCGCAAAGTACTTGTCCTGATCCTTGCCGTTCACGGTGACCTTGCCGGAACCCGGCTTGATCCAAACGCGAGCAACAGCGTCTTTACGCTTGCCGGTGGCATAGGAGCGACCCAGTTCGTCACGCACGGGCTCGCGCAGGACGATTTCTTCGGCCACGGTTTCAACGCCTGCAACGGCGCTCAGCTCTTCGAGAGTATTGATCTGATCAGCCATCGGTCATTAGCTCCGGGTGTTTTTCTTGTTCATGGACTTGACGTCCAGAACTTCGGGAGACTGGGCTTCGTGCGGGTGCTCGGCACCAGCATAGACGCGCAGGTTGGTCATCTGGGTGCGCGACAGGCGGTTGCCCGGCAACATGCGCTTGACGGCTTGCGTCACGACGCGCTCGGGGTGTGCACCCTCGAGAATCTGCTGCTTGGTGCGCGACTTGATGCCGCCCGGGTGGCCAGTGTGCCAGTAGAAGTTCTCTTCGCGCTTCTTGCCGGTCATCTGGATTTTGTCAGCGTTGATCACGATGACGTTGTCGCCCATGTCCATGTTCGGGGTGAACGACGCTTTGTGCTTGCCACGCAGGCGCATGGCGACGATCGAAGCAAGACGACCCAGAACAACGCCCTCGGCGTCGATCAGGATCCACTTCTTGTCGATGTCTGCAGGTGTTGCAGAGAAGGTTTTCATGGCAGGATAGTCCTGTTTGATGTGAAAGAGCGGCCCAAATGACCGCCCCGAATTCGATGGATGGGTTCTATGTGTAGCCGATGGTCGCGTCAAGAACCGGAAATCTTATTTTATCGTTAAATTTCAGCAGGTTAAAAAATAGGTATTATTTTACCCCACAAACAGTGACCTGAAAATCCATTTTCGATCACTCGTGACAATAAACTATGGATCGAAACAGCCCGCCTGTGCCAGTGTACAGGCAAATCAACATGGGGATCCGACGATATGATGGCACCACTGGATGACGTAATAGCAGCCTATGGCGCAGCATGGGCAGAAAAAGACCCGGCCAAACGGCTGGAACATCTGACCGTCGCCTGGGCCGAGGATGGGCGCTATGTCGATCCCAATGGCGATGTTACCGGGCGCGACGGATTGGCGGGCTACATGGACGCCTTTCACGCCCAAGCCAAGGGATCACAGATCGTGGTCACCAGTGCCCCTGCCCATCATCATGAGATGGTACATTTCACCTGGGCGATGAAGGCCGTCGGCGGCATCCCCCTCCTCAAGGGGCATGACTTTGCCACGCTGGACGCCGATGGCCGCATCAAACTGTTGGTGGGGTTCTTTGGTGATCCGGAACCAGTTGGCAGCAAAAAAGGCCTGTTCGGCTTGTTCAAACGCTAAGGCGCTCTGGCGGATTGTCCAACAAATGGCGAAGGCGCATCAGCGCCGCCTCGTACGTCGCCAAGGTCACACCCGCGTTCACCGCCAAACGCACCGCATGGGGCGTGCGCGAGGTGCGGCAGGCGTATTCCTCGGCCGAACGGATCTGGATGCCCTGTGCCTCGGCCGCCTGACAGAATGACGCCGCACGCCAGCCGGGCGGCAGGGTCAGCCACAGGAACGGCACCGGATGGCGCCAGTTGAGCGAATATGAGCCAAGGATGTTCACCGCAGCCTTGATGTAGTCACCTGTAACCCGCTGCAAGGCATCCAGCAGTTGCGGCAACTGAGGATGCCCCAGCAACACGGCGCTCAGATCCAGCAGTGGGGTCGCCAGACCAAAGAACCCATGCTCAACAGCGCGGCGCAGATCGGCCACCTGCCCTTCGGGTGCGACGGCGATCCCGATGCGCAATGCGGGTGTGATGGACTTGGAGATCGAGGTCACGAACCACGTCCGATCTGGTGCCAGCATCCGATACCCCGGCGCCTGCGCAGGCATATGACGATAGCAGTCGTCCTCGAGCAGATAGAAACCGCGCTTGCGGGCCACGGCCACCACAGCCTCGCGCCGCTCCAAAGGCGTGAACACCGTGGTTGGGTTGTGCACCTCGGGTGAGGTGCAGAACACCTGCGCCTCATGCTGGCGTGCCAAAGCATCCAGTGCTTCGGGGATTACGCCGTGTTCGTCCATGGGCACCGGCACAACCTCGGCCCGCAACAGTTCGGCAGCGCGGCGAAAACCGGGGTACGACAGTTCCTCGACCAGAACCACGGGGCGACGGCCGCGCAATATGGCCTGCAAGATCATCGAGATCGCGTTTTGGCCGCCGTTGGTCAGCACGATCTCTTCTTCGCTCACGCGGCCCAATGGCGCCTGCGACAACCATTTGAGCGCCGCCTGACGGGCGGGCAACGCACCTGCCCGACTGGGGTAATGCATCAGACCCGAGGGGGGATCCTGGGCGATCTGCTCCAAAAGCCGTCGGATCAGTTGCGCCTGTCCGACACTGGGCAGATGAGGCGAGAACATATTGACCGCATAGCCGTCATTGGCGTTGCTGTTGTGGGCGATCACATCCACCTCGATCGGGGCAAAGCCATCGTGCTGAGTCTTTGGATCCGCAACAAATGTGCCGCGTCCAACCCCTGCTTCGAGCAGCCCTTCGTCGGTGAGGATGGTATAGGCCCGCGCAACGGTGCCCGGAGTAATGGACAATGTATAGGCCAGCTCCCGCACGGGTGGCAGTTTGGCGCCAACCTCCAGATCCTTGTTTTCGATGGCTTTTCGGATCGTCGCCGCCACCATCTTGTATTTCGGACCTTTGGCATCAGGCAAGGCACTCGGCCAAATTGTACCCATTACAATTCTTCCTTTGAATTGACACAATGCAGAATGTATCAAGTCAATGTACCAAGTAACGTACATTTGTGTCAATACAATTTGGAAAGGACCCTGTCATGACACGTCTGATGCATAGCCCCGCCCTGACCCTGCTGAACGCCAGCCCCCGGCTGCCGCTGATCGCGGATCTGGCCGTACGCTTTGCAGCCACGGTCACGACATGGGAACAACGGCGTCGAACCCGCGTCAATCTGAGCTATCTGGATGATCATCTGCTGGCCGATGTGGGATTGACCCCAAAACAGCGCACGCGCGAGGTCAAACGCCGGTTCTGGCAGATTTAACTGAGTTCCCCGTCCCATCTTTCATTTGGGACCTCTTCACTGGCCGGAGCTTGCTCCGGCCTTTTTTGTTATCCGGCGTTTGCCGCAACCGAACCTGCTGGTGGAATGGAATAGGTCATCGTCGCGCGCGCCACGATCTTGTCGGACCCTTCGGACCGCATCAACACATCACCCACGGCCAGCAGCTTCCCCAGCTTCAGCAACCGCACCTCGGCCAGCATGTCGACGCCCCCTTCGGGTTTGCGCATGAAATCCATCGAACAGCTTGTGGTCACAGCCAGCCCCTTGCGGCCGACCCGTGCCAAAACCATCGCGTAAACACCGCAATCGGCCAGGGCGAACATCGACGGCCCCGAAACGGTGCCGCCCGGACGCAAGTGCCGATGCGCCACCTTCAGGCGCATGATCAGACGATCTTCGCTCAGCTCTTCGATGGCGAAATCATCGGAAACCTGCGGAAAGACACTGGCCATGTAATCCATCAGCTCGTCGATATTCATTGCCAGTGACATGCGGCTTTCCCTCTTCCCGTGTTGCCCCTAGAGTTGCCCGCAGATTTGGGTGGAGAGCAAGATGGCAATTCTGGAACGTAACGACACAGGCGCAGTGGCGCATCTGCACATGAATGCGCCCGAGCGGCTGAATGCGCTGAGCGACGAAATGCTGGCGGCGTTGCAAGATGAATTCGACCAACTGAAAAGCGACCGATCCATCCGCGCCGTGATTCTGTCAGGCTCGGGCAAGGCGTTCTGCGCGGGTCACGATCTGAAGCAGATGACAGCCGGGCGTCAGGCCGAGGATGGCGGCAAGGCCTATTTCAAGGACCTGTTTGATCGCTGCGCCCGGATGATGATGACCGTGCAGCAACTGCCGCAGCCTGTGATTGCCCAGGTGCATGGCATTGCCACCGCTGCGGGCTGTCAGCTGGTGGCCACCTGCGATCTGGCCATTGCCGCCGAAGGTACAAAGTTCGGGGTCAACGGGGTGAACATCGGCCTTTTCTGCTCGACCCCCATGGTGGCCCTGTCGAGAAACATTCCACGCAAGCAGGCGTTCGAGATGTTGACCACCGGGCAGTTCATCGACGCTTCTCGAGCCGAAGAGCTTGGCCTGATCAACCGCGCCGTTCCAGCCGAAGATCTGGCAACACAAACCGCCGCCTTGGCCGAAACACTTGCAGGCAAACTGGGCGCCGCCGTCAAAATCGGCAAACAGGCGTTTTATCAGCAGATGCAGATGCCGCTGGATCAGGCCTATGCCTATACCGGCGATGTCATGGTCGAAAACATGCTGTACCGAGACACCGAAGAGGGAATCGCCGCCTTTATCGAGAAACGGGACCCCGATTGGACCCAATAAATCGATCGTTTCCCGAAACTGGTAAAATTGTTTCCAAATTTAAACTTTCAATCTGGGCAACACTGTGGCAAACATTGGGCAAGGCGCAGGGTTAAGCCCCACGCCTGACACGATTTTTGGGTCGCCGTGGGCGGAAGGTCCCTCCTTGTCAGCCTCTCTCTGACACCGACATTCCCGCAGCGGCGACCCCAAAAACAACTCCCGTCACAATTGGAACACACGCCGTGCTGAACGGTGTTGTCCCCTTGACCGGTGTTGTCTGGCGTTGCGTGCACGCGCGCCCTGCCCTAAATGGCACCTCATGACACAAGTTTTGCATATCGTGGGCGGCGGCATGGCCGGGTCCGAGGCCGCCTGGCAGGCGGCGGAAATGGGCGTTGACGTGGTGCTGCATGAAATGCGCCCCAAGGTCGAAACCTTTGCCCACCAGACCGGCAACCTGGGCGAGATGGTGTGCTCGAACTCCTTCCGCTCGGACGATGACGAACAAAATGCCGTTGGCTTGCTGCACTGGGAAATGCGCGCGGCCAATGGCCTGATCATGACCACGGCCGACAAGCATCGCCTGCCTGCTGGTGGCGCGCTGGCCGTGGACCGCGAGCCCTTTGCCGAGACGGTGACTTCCAAGCTCAAGGCGCACCCTCGTGTCACCGTGTCTTATGAGGAAATCACCGCCCTGCCCGAAGACGGTCATTGGATCTTTGCAACCGGGCCGCTGACCTCACCCGATCTGAGCCAGGCCATTCAAGCGGAAACCGGTGCCGAGGCGTTGGCCTTTTTCGACGCCATCGCGCCGATCATCTATGCCGAGAGCATCGACATGTCCAAAGCATGGATGCAGTCGCGCTATGACAAGGGCGAGACCGAAGAAGAGCGCACCGCCTATCTGAACTGCCCGATGGACAAGGACCAATACGAGGCGTTCATCGACGCGCTGCTGGCCGCTGACAAGACCGAATTCCACGAGGGTGAGACGGCCGGCTATTTCGACGGCTGCCTGCCGATCGAGGTGATGGCCGAACGCGGGCGCGAAACCCTGCGCCACGGGCCAATGAAACCCGTGGGCCTGACCAACCCGCATCAGCCCGACGTCAAGGCGCATGCGGTTGTGCAGCTGCGCCGCGACAACGCGCTTGGAACGCTGTTCAACATCGTCGGCTTTCAGACCAAGATGAAATACGGCGCCCAGACCGAGGTTCTGCGCATGATCCCCGGCCTGGAAAACGCCAGCTTTGCCCGCCTGGGCGGCATCCACCGCAACACGTTTTTGAATTCGCCCACCCTGCTCGACGATCAGATGCGCCTGAAATCCAAGCCGCATCTGCGCTTTGCCGGGCAAATCACGGGGGTTGAGGGCTATGTTGAAAGCGCGGCCATGGGCCTGCTCGCAGGTCGTATGGCGGCGGCGGAAATCCTTGGGATCGACCTGCCGCAAGTTCCGCAAGACAGTGCCATGGGTGCTTTGATCCACCACATCACCGGCGGTGCTGAGGCCAAGACTTTCCAGCCGATGAACGTCAACTTTGGCCTGTTCCGCCCCGTTGATGGCCTCAAAGGCGGACGTCGCGGGCGCAAGGACCGCTACAAGGCCTATACGGATCGCGCCAAGGCCGCCTGGAGTGATTGGTTGGGGCATTCCACTCTGGACGCGGCCTGACAGCCACGCTTAACATGCAGGCCATGAGTGAGAAATTCCTGGCCGACGCCTATAGCCTAGAAACACCCGAAGCGACCCGTGATCATTATGACAAATGGGCTGCTTCCTATGATGCCGAAATCGCCGAGAACGGCTATGCCACGCCTGGTCGTGTGGCCGAAGCGTTGAAAGCAAAGATCGCGGATCTGGACACGCCCGTTCTGGATTTCGGATGCGGCACCGGGCTGTCCGGCTTGGCCCTGCGACGCGCGGGGTTCACCACCGTGGACGGGATGGACCCATCGTCCGAGATGCTGGACGGCGCGCGCGCCAAAGACGCTTATCGCACCCTGACCGGGTTCGACATCGCAGACCCCGCCCCGGTGGCCCAAGGGGCCTATTCCGCCATCACTGCAACCGGTGTCATCGGCATCGGGGCGGCCCCGCCCGAAACCTTTGACTTGCTGATGAACGCGCTGCCACGTGGCGGCTTGCTGGCGTTTTCGTTCAACGATCACGCGCTTAGCGATCCTCAATTCGAGGGGCGCCTTATGGAATGGCTGGACATGGGGGCCGCGCACCTGCTCAGCAAGGAATACGGCGACCACCTGCCCGGCATGGACATGAAATCCAACGTCTACGTTGTTGAAAAAGCGTAATGTTCAGAACCCGTTTCGCCCCGTCTCCGACGGGACCGCTGCACCTTGGGCATGCCTATTCGGCTTTACTAGCCTATGATATGGCGCAGGCCGAGCACGGCCAATTCCTGCTCAGGATCGAAGACACCGATACGGCCCGCGCCCGCGACCATTGGGAGGCGCAGATCTATGATGACCTGCGCTGGCTTGGCCTCAGCTGGGAAACACCTGTCCTGCGTCAATCCGAACATTTGGAGCGTTACAATGCATCCCTGATGCAGTTGGCGGATCGCGGGCTGATCTACCCGTGCTCGTGCCGCCGCAGCGACATCCGCGCGGCCCTCTCTGCCCCGCAAGAAGGCGCGCCATTGGCCCCTGGGGTCTATCCCGGCACCTGTCGCGGGCGGAGCATGGACAGCCGCCAATTCGGCGACGCACTGCGCCTGGACATGGCCAAAGCTCTGCAGCAGGTGCCCGAGATGCGCTTGATCGAGACCGGGCTGAAACATGCGGGCACCCACTTGGTGAACCCTGCGCAACTGATCCACGAAATCGGCGATCCGGTTCTGGGCCGCAAGGAAATCGAAACCCCATCCTATGTGCTGGCCGCCGTGATCGACGACGCAGCACAAGAGATCACCCATGTGATGCGCGGCGAGGATCTGTATCAGACAACATTTCTGCAGGTATTGCTGCAACACCTGCTCGACCTGCCGACGCCCATCTATCATCACCACAGGTTGATCCGGGATGAGGCCGGTAAACGCCTGGCAAAGCGTGACGATTCCAAAGCCGTCGCTAAATACCGCAGCGAAGGTGCCACGCCTGCGGATCTGCGAAACCTAGTCGGTCTACCGCAACCCCTTGCTTCTTCTTGTTAAAAATACGGTCGCCGAAGGCCATGGCGCGCCAGCGCCATTCACTCCATCGGCTTCATCAACTCGACTTCGTCGCCCTCACGCACCGCCGTATAGAAGCACGTCCGGCGATTGGTGTGGCACGCCGCGCCCGTCTGGTTCACGGTCACCAGCAGGCAGTCCCGGTCGCAATCAACGCGGAAATCCACCAGCTCCTGTACGTGACCCGAGCTTTCCCCTTTGATCCAAAACGACTGCCGCGAACGCGACCAATAGGTGACGCGCCCCGTCTCGAGCGTCTTTGTCACCGCCTCGGCGTTCATCCAGGCCATCATCAGCACTTCGCCCGAGGTGGCATCCTGCGCAATCGCCGGGATCAAGCCCGCGTCATTGTAGGTAAGTGTCGAAGGATCGAAAGTCATGGCAAAAACCTTTTGCATCGGAGCGTTGGCCCACTATGTATGGGGAACGAACAACGAGGGAAAGCCATGTCCGGCGAAACCGATCTGATCAAGCTTTATTCGGCGAAAATTCTGGCGCTGGCCGCTGATATTCCGCATCTAGACCGGCTGGAATCCCCCGACGCAACGGTCAAACGCCGCTCGCCCCTTTGCGGGTCGACGGTCACGGTGGATGTGACTGTCAGGGACGGCAAGATCGCTGAGTACGGGCAAGACGTAAAAGCCTGCGCGCTTGGGCAGGCCTCGGCCTCGGTCGTTGGCGGTGCGATTATTGGCGCCACGCGGGCACAGGTGGAAACCGCACGCGATCAGCTCAAGGCGATGCTCAAATCCGACGGTCCTGTTCCGGATGCACCCTTTGACGGGCTCGAAGTGTTGATCCCCGCTCGGGATTACAAAAACCGTCATGCGTCGATCCTGCTGGCGCTTGAAGCAACGCTTGAGGCGATGGATCAGGCAGAGCAGGCCAACTGCGCCTGAGACTGGCCAACATGCAATCATGACGCTAGGCTCGCCCCTGTTTTCAGGGGAGAGTTGAGTTGCAGGAAGTGATTGACAGTTTCGTAACCCTTTGGGTTGTGATTGATCCAATTGGCACTGTTCCGGTTTTCATTGCCGTCACGGCCGGACTGGATGCAGCGGCCCGGCGCAAGACGGCTTTTCAAGCTGCGCTGGTCAGTGCAGGCGTGCTGCTGTTCTTTCTGGTGTTCGGTCAATTGCTCATTGATGCGCTGGATATCGGTCTGAACTCCTTTCAGGTCGCGGGCGGCATCGTTTTGTTTCTTTTTGCCCTGACCATGATTTTCGGCGAAAGCAAACCGGAAACAGATCAAAAACAGTCCGAACACTACAACGCAGCAGACGCGGAAAAACCCAATCCGGCCATCTTTCCACTGGCCGTGCCATCGCTTGCGTCGCCCGGCGCCATGCTGGCGATCGTGATGCTGACCGACAACAATCAGGTGGGCATTGCGGATCAGGCTTTGACAGCAGGTGTCATGCTGGTGGTCATTGCCGCAGCCTTTCTGTTCATGCTGTTTGCTGATCCGATCATTCGTCTGATCGGCCACGCAGGATCCGCGATTGTCAGCCGTGTGATGGGGATGATCCTGGCCTCGGTCGCCGCCAACGCGGTGCTGTCGGCGATCTTGGAAATCGTCAAAACCGGCCAGCTCTAAAGAAAAATCCGCCGCTCTTTCGGGCGGGAAAGAGCGGCGGCAGGTATTGCGGGTCTCATGTGGGGTCCGGCGGCCATTCAGGGCCGAGGCAGGGCCCGTTCAGGGTAAGGATAGGCAGGTCACCCTTTCATCAATGGGACAGGATGGGAATGGGTCCGGGCATGAGATCGCAGGCAGAAATTCGGGTATCAGAGGTTGGGAAGATGCAGCGCCACCACCAGCATCACCACCAAAGACGCCGCCCCCGCCGCATCTTGCAGCAACGTGTTCTGGGATCGGGTCAGGGCGGTTTTGATCTGGCTCAGCATCTGGCGTCTCCGGGTTAATGGTCAATGTCAGCGTTAAGTCTTTGTTGACCTTTTGTTCTCATTTTCCGGTGCGCCTGTAAAGAACTTTTTGAGAACATTTGTGAACTTTTTGTTCTCACCAGGAGAGCACGCACGCGCAGATCTTCACTAAACCTTGCAAAAACAGATGCTTATCCGACCGAAATCAACCGGATTGCCTGATCCTGCTTCATCAACCACAAAAGAACACGCGCCGCCTGCCCCCGTTCCGTCGAAAGGTCGGGATCTGCGGCCAACAAGGCCCGCGCATCTGACTGTGCCACCGCCATCAGCGAGGCTTGGCGTTCCAGATCCGCGATCCGGAACCTGGGCAGCCCCGATTGAGCCGTCCCGATCAGATCGCCCGCGCCCCGCATCTGCAAATCGGTCTCGGCAATGCGGAACCCGTCCTCGGTCTCGCGCAGCACCTCGAGCCGCTTGCGGCCGGTCTCGCTCAGCGGCGCCTGGTACATCAGCAGACAAGTGGATTCCGCGTCTCCGCGCCCGACCCTGCCGCGCAGCTGGTGCAGCTGAGCCAGGCCAAAAATCTCGGCCCGTTCGATCACCATGATGGTTGCATTGGGCACGTTCACCCCCACCTCGATCACCGTGGTGGCCACCAGAACCTTGGTCTCTCCGGCCTGGAACGCCGCCATGGCGGCGTCCTTTTCCGCAGGGGGCATCTGACCATGCACCAGCCCCACGACCCCTTCGCCCAGAATAGCCCGCAGGCGTTTGAATCGTTCCTCAGCCGCCGTCAGGTCCACCAGCTCGGATTCGTCGACCAGCGGACAGACCCAGTAACACTGCCGCCCCTCGTCGATGGCCTGCCGCAGCCTGTCGACGACCGCATCCATCCGGTCCGTGCTGATCACCGCTGTCTTGATCGGCTTTCGCCCCGGTGGTTTCTCATCCAGGATCGACACATCCATATCGCCGTATTGCGCCAACGACAGGCTGCGTGGGATCGGCGTGGCGGTCATCACCAGCACATCCGCACCAACGCCCTTTTTGGCCAGTTCCATCCGCTGGCGCACACCGAACCGGTGCTGTTCGTCGATGATGGCAAGCCGCAAGTCGTTAAAGGCCACATCGGCTTGAAACACCGCATGGGTCCCGACCAGGATCTGAATATCGCCCCGTTCCAGAGCCGCCAGCTTGGCCCGCCGTTCCGCGCCCTTGTCGCGCCCTGTGAGCAGCTCCAACACCACGCCAGCGTCCTCGGCCAAGGGCTGAAGCGCCTCCATATGCTGTCGCGCCAGGATTTCAGTGGGCGCCATCATCACACCCTGCCCGCCCGCCTCAACAGCCACCAGCAGCGCCATGAACGCCACAAGTGTCTTGCCTGCGCCCACATCCCCTTGCAGCAATCGGTTCATCCGCTGGTCCGAGGCCATGTCGGCCGCGATCTCTTCAATCGCACGGGCCTGAGCTCCGGTCGGGCGATAGGGCAGCTTGCTCAGGACCCGCGATTGCAATTCGCCCGTAGCGACGCTGATCACACCACGGGTCTTGCGCTCGCGTTGTCGCGCAAGGGCCAGCGTCATCTGATGCGCCATCAACTCGTCATACGCCAACCGCATCCGCGAAAGCGAAAACGGGCTGACATCATCCAGGCCTTGCGGGTGATGGGCCGCATCCATCGCCGTGGCCCAATCGGGCCAGCCCTCGCGCTCCAGATGCGCGGGATCGATCCATTCAGCCAGGTCCGGAGCGCGAGCCAAAGCACTTTGCGCCGCCTTGTAGGCCGTCTTTTGCGTGACGCCCTGGGTCAGGTGATAGACCGGTTCAAACTCGGGGATGTCACCAGCCTCAGCCACCGGCAGGATGTGGTCGGGGTGAACCATCTGGGCCATGCCATCAAACAGCTCGAGCTTGCCGGACACCACCCGCACCGCGCCCTGCGGCAGAACGCGATTGAGATAATCCGAGCGCGCATGAAAGAACACCAGCTGGAAATCCATCTGCGCGTCATGCACGTGAATGCGGTACGCCCCACCGCGATTACGCGCCGGGCGGTGGCTGTCGACGGTGACCTCGACCGTCAGAGTGCTGGGCAGATCAGCCCCCTTGATCGTGTCACGGCGACGGCGATCAACCACCGCGTACGGCAGTGAAAACAACACGTCGCGCGGCGTTTCGATATCCAGCGCAGCGAACAACTGTGCTGTTTTCGGGCCAACGCCATCCAGCGTTTCAAGCCCCGCAAACAGCGGGAACAGGGGTTCTGGCCGTCCGCTCATAGCCCCTCGATCAACTCAAGCCAGCCGTCTTCGTCCAGCGTTTTGATCCCCAAATCGGCGGCTTTCTTTGCCTTGGACCCGGCCCCCGGTCCGGCAACCAGCAGGTCGGTCTTCTTGCTGACCGAGCCGGAGACTTTAGCGCCCAACGATTCCGCGCGGGCCTTGGCCTCAGCCCGGGTCATCTTTTCCAGCGTTCCGGTGAAGACGACAGTTTTGCCCGCGACGGGGCTGTCTTGCGTGGGGGCTTCGGGCGGCACGATGGTCAGATGGGTCCGCAAGGCATCGAATGCGGCGCGTTCATCCGCATTGGCAAAGGCGTCCGACAGCGATAGGCCCAAAGTGGCGCCGATCCCGTCGATGCCTGTCAGGTCGGCCCAGGACGCCGTGGCCTCTACCGGGATGTCAGCCAGGGCCAGGGCTTTGTCGCGAGCTTCTTTCACACGGGCCCGGCGGCCTTCGGACTTGGCCGCGATACGCTCTGCCTCTTCCGCCTCATCCGCTGCGCGATGCGCCAAAGCTGCCGGGCGGGCCGTGTCGACCGCCTGCGCCATGGCGTCCCAATCCCCGTAATGCAGCGCCAGATCGCGCGCGCCGACCTCGCCCACATGACGGATGCCAAGAGCAAAGATCAGCCGGATCAACGGAATGGTGCGTTTTTCGTCAATTGCGGCAAATAGGTTGCTGGCCGAAGTCTCGCCCCAGCCATCGCGGTTCTTGAGCCGCGCCAGGTTCTGCGCATCGCGGGTCTGGAGGGTGAAAATATCCTCGGGCGTGCGGATCGGCAGCACCGTATCGCCATGAAACATCTCGATCTGTTTGGCGCCAAGCCCTTCGATGTCGAAGGCCTTGCGCGAGACAAAATGTTTCAGCTTTTCAACAGCCTGCGCGGGACAGATGATCCCACCGGTACAGCGGCGCACCGCGTCGCCCTCTTCGCGGATCGCCGGGCTGCCGCATTCGGGGCATGTCGTTGGAAAGACGTAAGGCTGCGCTTCCTCCGGCCGCTTGCTCAGGTCCACATCGGCCACTTTGGGGATCACGTCACCGGCGCGGTACACCTGGACCCAATCCCCCACGCGGATGTCCTTGCCGCCCCGAATTTCATTGCCCGAGGCATCGCGGCCCTGGATGTAATCCTCGTTGTGCAGGGTCGCGTTCGAGACGACAACGCCGCCCACGGTGACCGGAGCCAGACGCGCCACCGGGCTGATCGCGCCGGTGCGGCCCACCTGAATGTCGATCGCCTCAAGCCGGGTCCAGGCGAGTTCCGCCGGGAATTTGTGGGCAATAGCCCAACGGGGTGTTGTCGACCGGAAACCAAGCCGCGCTTGCAGGTCCAGATCGTTGACCTTGTAGACGACGCCGTCGATATCATAGCCAAGCGTCGCGCGCTGCTCTTCGATGTCGTGATAATGCGCGATCAGCCCGGCAGGTGTGGCGCAGAGTTTTGTGAGCGGATTGGTCTGGAACCCCAGATCGGCCAGCTTTTCAATGGCCCCCATCTGCGTTTCCGCCAAAGGTGCGGACAGATCCCCCCAAGCATAGGCGAAGAACCGCAATGGGCGAGATTTGGTGATTTCCGCATCCAGTTGCCGCAAAGAACCCGCAGCCGCATTGCGCGGATTGGCAAAGGTTTTGCCGCCGCGCTCAACCTGGCGCGCATTCAAAGCCTCGAAATCCGGATGGGACATATAGACCTCGCCCCGCACCTCAAGCACATCCGGCGCGCCTTGCAATTGTTGCGGAATATCCGTGATGGTGCGGGCATTGGCAGTGACGTTTTCGCCCGTCTCGCCGTCCCCCCGCGTCGCGGCCTGCACCAGAACACCCTGCTCATATCGCAGGGACAGGGACAGACCGTCGATCTTGGGTTCCGCCGTATAGGTCAGAGCATCTTTCGCCCCGAGCCCCAAGTACTTGCGAATCGATGTGTCGAACCCATCGACGTCGTCGTCGTCAAAGGCGTTGCCCAGCGACAGCATGCGCACCACATGGGTGATCTTGGAAAACGCCTCGGCCGGGCCAGCGCCCACCTGATCGGTCGGGCTGTCATCACGCTTGAGCTGCGGAAAACGTTCTTCGATCGCGGAGTTGCGCCGTTTCAGAACATCGTAGTCCGCATCCGACATCACCGGATCATCGGCGCTGTGATAGGCGGCGTTTGCCTGCCCCAATAGATCTGCCAACCGAGCCAGTTCAGCGCTGGCTTGTTCCTCGGTCATGGCTTTGATGTCGGTGGTGTCTGTCACGGCCTCGCCCCAAACTTGATAGTAGGTCCAAGTGATAGGGCGAGGTCACGATCAGGTCCAGATGTCTTCATCGTGAGTGGTGGTGGCTGCCTGGACCAGCAGCCTTGGCTTTCTTGTGCCGATCACGCGCCAACGGCGAGGCGCGGATCACTCATTTCATTGGGTTGCGGATCCCGCAGCACATAGCCGCGCCCCCAGACTGTCTCGATATAGTTTTCGCCGTCCGTTGCATTGCTGAGCTTTTTGCGCAGCTTGCAGATAAACACGTCGATGATCTTGAGCTCGGGCTCATCCATGCCACCATAAAGGTGGTTCAGGAACATCTCCTTGGTCAGCGTTGTCCCCTTGCGCAGGCTCAACAGCTCCAGCATCTGGTATTCCTTGCCGGTCAGATGCACGGTCTGCCCGCCCACCTCGACTGTCTTGGCATCCAGGTTGACCGAGATCTTGCCGGTCTTGATGATTGATTGCGAATGCCCCTTGGAACGACGGATGATCGCGTGAATGCGCGCCACCAGTTCTTCTCGGTGGAAGGGTTTGGTCAGATAGTCATCCGCGCCAAAGCCGAAGCCTTTGATCTTGCTTTCGGTGTCATCGGCGCCCGACAGGATCAGAATCGGCGTTTCGATTCGCGCCATACGCAGCTGGCGCAGCACCTCATGCCCGTTCATATCCGGCAGGTTCAGGTCCAGAAGGATCAGATCATAGTCATACAACTTGGCCAGATCGATCCCCTCTTCGCCCAGGTCCGTTGCATATACGTTCAAGTTGGCATGCGTCAGCATCAACTCGATGCTCTTGGATGTCGTTGGATCGTCTTCAACAAGAAGTACGCGCATTGAATGTCTCCGCCTAAGTCAGGTCCCGTGATTGTGATCAACCGTGACGAATAAAGGTTAACCTCCCGTTACCGTTAATGCAGTTATGAAAGATCAACTTAAAGTTGTCTATATTTTTTTAGCGCGGTCACCTTCAGCGCGTCGGTGCCATGGTCTGCAACTGCTGACACCCAACCGTTAAATTCCTCTTCACTGAGTCCATAAAGCTTCATCGCATCGGGCAATGTGATCAGCCCGTAGAGCACACCCCGCACCACCGCGATCTTGCGGGAAGCAACCCATCGTTGAGTATCCGGTGGCGGAAGATCGGCCCTGGTCATGATCGAGCCATCCGGTAAAGTCACTGATCTGGGCCCTTCGACTTTTCTCAAAAACATCACCTGTCCCTTTTACTGGTACACAAAGCTTGACCCAGCCTACTTAATGGGGTGTGAAACCGCCTCTTGAGAGTGTGTAGGATTTTCTTATATTCCGCTGGTCTTTCCCGATCGCACAGGAGCCGCCCAATGGCGCTGGACACAGACACACCGCTGAACTCGCTTGGATTTGCGAAACCCCCGTCGGAAACGCGGGTCGTTGTTGCCATGTCAGGGGGTGTCGACAGCTCGGTCGTGGCCGCATACCTGTCGGATCAGGGCTATGATGTGGTCGGCGTGACGCTGCAGCTTTATGACCATGGCGCTGCGTTGGCCAAGAAAGGCGCTTGCTGTGCGGGCATAGACATCCATGATGCGCGCCGCGTTGCCGAAGAGCGCGGCTTTCCGCACTACGTGCTGGACTACGAAAACATCTTCAAAGACGCGGTGATTGATGAATTCGCCGACAGCTATCTGGCGGGGGCCACGCCGGTGCCGTGCATTCGCTGCAATGAGCGGGTGAAGTTCAAGGACCTTTTGGAGACCGCCAAGGATCTTGAGGCTGACTGCATGGCGACCGGCCATTACATCCAGCGCATGATGGGCAAAAACGGGCCCGAGCTGCACTCGGCCGAGGATGCCAACCGCGATCAGTCGTATTTCCTGTTCTCGACCACGCCGGAACAGCTGGATTACCTGCGCTTCCCCCTGGGCCACCTGCCATCCAAGGACGCAACCCGCGAAATGGCGGCCGAATACGGCCTGTCCGTGGCCGACAAACCCGACAGCCAGGACATCTGCTTTGTGCCCAACGGCAACTACGCCAGCGTGATCGAGAAACTGCGCCCAGGCGCAGCAGAACCCGGCCAGATCGTGCATGCGGATGGCCGCGTGTTGGGCGAGCACAATGGCGTCATCCACTACACCATCGGTCAACGCCGGGGTCTGGGCATCGGCGGCCTCAGCGAGCCGCTTTATGTGGTGAAACTGGACGTCGACACCAAACAGGTCGTTGTCGGCCCCAAAGAGCTGCTGTCGACCCGGACCATCCCGGTGCGCGAGATCAACTGGCTGGGGGATGAGCCGTTCACCTCGCAAAAGGAATGGCACGTCTCGGTCAAGGTGCGCTCCACCCGTCCCCCGCGCGAGGCGATCATCCGTCCGCTCAGCGACACCACCGCCGAGGTCGAACTGCTTAGCCCCGAAGAAGGTGTCTCACCGGGTCAGGCCTGTGTGTTCTATGAAACCGGTGGCAGCCGCATCTTTGGCGGTGGCTGGATCTGGCGCGGGTACTAAGCGACATCCGTTTCAAGCGGTTCTTCGGCCTCGATCTGAAGCGCATCGTTGAACCGGTTGAACGCCCCACCCAAGGCGATGCGCCAGGTCAGCTCGACGATCTGGCCTTCGTCGAACCACTGGCGCAGATCCGTCACCTCAGCATCGCGCATGCGGCCCGACCGTTCGGTCACAGCGCACGCATAGTGCACCACCGCCTTGTCCCGCGCGTCCAACTCGGGGTTCTTCTCCTCAAGCAGCCGTGCGACGCCTTCTGGGCTGAGACCGGTCACTTTCAACGACGGCACGTGGTGTGACAGGCAATAGTCGCAGGCATTGAGCTGCGAGACCGCGACCATTGCCAGCTCTATCACCCGACGCGGCAGCGCGGTTTCAGCGCGCATGTTCACCAACATCTCGGTCACCTGGTGCAGAACCACCGGGCTTTGCGCGGCGATCCCCGCCCAATTCTGAAACGGGCCATAGGCGGCCAAGGCGGCGCAATCGGCCTGGGTCCGTGGGCTCATGGCATCTATAGAGGCGGGAGGAATGCGGCTCATCTGGGACTCACGTTGTTTGAGATCTGCGCAGGTGGGTTTAGGCGACCTAGGCCCGGGGGTGAAATCACGCTTTCGCGCGTTTGCGCATCGAGAGTTTGATCACAGAAGATCGGTGCCGCTGTCGAGGAGCACATAGATCCCGGCGGCGATCATCACAAACGGCGCAAGGCGTTCGAGCCGCCGGGTCCACGGACCAGTGGCGCGCGCGGTCAGGGCAAACACCAGACCAACCGCTCCAAGCGCCAGCACTGCCACCACGGCGCCCAAAAGAGCCGCAAACCGAAAGAGCGGTGCGGAGTCGGCCAAGAGCGGCGCCATGACCGCGAAGCTGTCCATCGACAGGCTGAGGAACAACAGGCTGGTCATCAGCAGCGACGTGCTGCGGGAAAAGGCCTCGACCTCCTCTTCGCCCGTGGTGCGAAACTGCTGCCAAACCCCGCGGATCCCCAGCCCGATGGGGATCACCCCCAGCAAACCCACATTGCTCGGCACCAGTTGCTCGGATCCAACCGCAACCGCAAGGGCCAGCGTCAGGGTCACCGCCTGGGCGGCAACATAACCTGCGATGGCGCGCCATTTGCCAATCACCAGCGACAGGGCCAGGAGTGCCGCCAGATTGTCGATGTTGGTCAGGACTTGGGCCACAGCAGCCGACAGGCCAAAGGCGATCAGGTCCATCGCCTTAGCCCGCGGTCAGCCGGTTCAGCACCGCACGCGCTGCGCGCAGGCCCGGCGCCTCGCCGCCCTGCCCCAGTCGTTCCATGGTGACGCGCATGGCGTCTGCCTGCGCTTCCGGGTTGGCGCGCACATCCGACAGCGCCTGCGCGATGTTGCCCGGCAGGCAGGCCGGGCCCAGGCATTCCGGGATCACGCGCGTCTCACTGACCAGGTTGACCAGGGTCACCGTATCGATCAGCGCCATGCTTTCCATGATCTTGTAGGTCAGCCAGCTGAACTTGTAGGCGATCACCATGGGCGTCTCGCTTGCGGCCAGTTCCAACGATACGGTGCCCGAGGCCGCCAGTGCCAGTTCTGCCGTGGCAAAGGCCGCGCGTTTGTGGGCCGCCGCTATCTCTGAGTCCTCATGCGCCAGAACCACCGGATTGCCCGGCCAGAATGCAGTCTTTTCGCGCACCAGATCCGCAACATGCGGCGCGGTTGGCACGACGATGCGCATATCGGGATGTTTGCTCAGGAAATCCTGCAAAGCGGCACCAAAGACATCCGCGAGCCGTTCAACCTCGCTGCGCCTGGACCCCGGCAAGGCCAGCAGCACTGGCGCATCGCCCAGATCGTGTTCGGCACGCAATTGCGCGATCTCTGCCTCAGTCGCCTTGGGCTCTCCCACCACCGGGTGACCGACAAAGTCGCACTCCATCCCGGCGCGTTCCATATAGGGCGGCTCGAACGGCAAAAGCGCCAGCACGTGGTCGATGACCTTTGCCATCTTGTCGGCGCGCTTGGGGCGCCAGGCCCAGACACTGGGGGCCACGTAATGCACGGTGCGGATATTGCTGGCTTCTTTCACCAGCTTCGCGACCCGCAGGCTGAAATCGGGGCTGTCGATGGTGATCACCACATCCGGTTTCAGATCGAGAATGGCCTGTGCGGTCTCGGCAATGCGCCGTTTGAGGTGAAAGTACTTGGGCAGAACCTCGGTCAGGCCCATGACGCTGAGTTCTTGCATCGGGAACTGGCTGGTCAGGCCTTGCGCCTCCATCAGGGGACCACCGATGCCGTCAAACTGTACATCCGGTTGCAGTTGCCGCAACCCCGCCATCAGGGCGCCGCCCAGCCGATCGCCCGAGGGTTCACCGGCAAGGACAAAGACACGCATCAGGACGCGCGCTCCCGCACCCACAGGAACAGGCCCAGACGGTTGCAGTCTGCCACAACGGTCTCGCGGTCCAGAACCATGACACCGCCCTTTTCGATCACGAGGCCAGACAGGCCCGCTGCCACCGCTGCGGTAACCGTGTCCGGCCCGATGGTGGGCAGGTCAACACGTCGGTCCTGACCGGGTTTGGGCAGTTTCACCATCACCCCACCGCCCGCATCGGGGCGCTGTGCGAGCGATTGCAACATCCAGTTGGTGCCATAGACACCCTCGATCGCCAATGCCTGCCCTTTGAGCACAACGCAGGCCTGTCCGATGTCCGCGGCCGCCATGGCCCGCACGATGCCGACGCCGCGGTCGGCATCTTTCTCATCTGTCTCGGATGGGCTTGCCTCGGTCAGAACACCCACCTGGGGCAGCAGGTCCGGCGCAAGCTCATGCGCGGCCAGAACATCCAACCCGGCCTGTTCGAAAATGCCGATGACAGCGCGCAAGGCCCCGTCATCTCCGGACACAAGGGCCTGTTGCAGGATCGGCACCAGAGGCATCGTGGCGGCGTCGATCCGCGCCGGGTCAACGGCCGGGCGACCAACGGAACCGGCCATGCAGATTTGAGTCACGCCACGCTCGGACAAGGCCGCAAGCAGAGTGCCAAGGGTTTCCAATCGGAAGGGAAGATCCACGTCGAGCGTGTCCGGCCCGAACCCTTCGAGCGCGCAGATCACCGGGCGATCCAACAGCCGCGCGACCAGTTCCGACGGGAGATCCCCGCCGCCTGCAATCAATGCCAACATGTTCACCCTCCAGGTGTCAGAAAGGACCGATCCGTGTCGCCAACAACAAAATCGACGATTTCCTGCACATAGTCGCTGTCGAACTCGTCGCCCATGCGCTGAATGCGGTTCTGGAACGTGCCCTCGCCCTGCGCCATCATCTGGAACGCAGCGCGGAGCGCGGTGATGTCAGCCCGCGGCACGCCCCGCCGTTTCAGGCCCACCAGATTCAGCCCGTGCAGCTCGCCGCGCGGGGCCTGTACCAGGCCATAGGGGATCACGTCGTTGGTGACCATCGTCACAGCGCCGATGATGGCGCCTTTGCCGATACGAACCCATTGGTGGATGCCCGACAGGCCGCCGATGATCACGTCATCCTCGAGCACGCAGTGTCCCGCGACAGCGGCCGAGTTCACCACGATGACCCGGTTTCCAACCTGGGCGTCATGCGCAATGTGGCAGCCCGCCATGAACAAGCCGTCATCGCCGACGCGTGTCAGCCCGCCACCGCCTTCGGTACCGGCATTCATCGTGACATGCTCGCGGATGCGGTTGCGCTTGCCGATCACCAGCGCGCATTTCTCGCCCTTGAACTTCAGGTCCTGCGGGATCTCGCCGATCACAGCAAACGAGAAGATGGTGGTGTCGTCGCCAATCTCGGTATCGCCGGTCACGACCACATGTGACTTCAGCTCGACCCGGTCACCAAGACGCACGTTGGGGCCGATGACGCAGAACGGGCCGACGATACAATCAGCACCCAGTTGGGCACCATCCTCGATCACCGCGCTTGGGTGTATCTGGGCCATGCCTCAGCCCTCTTGCCGGTCGACCATGGCGGTAAACTCGGCCTCGGCCGCGACCTCGTCGCCCACAACCGCTTTGCCGTGGAACTTGAAGATCTTGCCACCGGGCTTGCCGCGTACCGTGGTCACATGCATTTCCAACACATCGCCGGGCACAACCTTGCGGCGGAATTTGCATTTGTCGATGTTCATGAAATAGATCAGCAGCTCGGTGTCGATCATATCCATGCCCACGCCCAACATCACGCCCGCGGTCTGTGCCATCGCCTCGACGATGGTGACGCCCGGCATGATCGGGGTGCCCGGGAAGTGGCCCTGAAAATGCGGCTCGTTCATGGTCACGTTCTTGATGCCGCGCGCCGAGGTGAAGCCGTCGATGTCCTCGACCCGGTCAACCAGCAGAAACGGATAGCGGTGCGGAAGGATGCGCTGGATCAGTTGGATGTCGGCGCTCTGAGTTTCTGTGGTCATGACGCAGGTGTCCTGTCTTGGCTTTATTGTTGATGTTTGACTAACAACCCCGGCCAGCCAGAGCAAGCTTTGCTATTGCTGCGGGTCCGTTGTGATCCGTGTGCCGTCGCCCAATGCGACGTTGACGCGCGAGATCGCGATGGCCGTGATGTCGAACGCTGGATCTGCCAATATGACCGTCGACTGTTCGATCAGCACGGCGGCTCCTGCCTCGCGGCGCAGGTCTTCTAGTATGGGTACGATGACTTGCAGGAATTCCGCCCGCGCAATATCGCCCTTTTGATTGAGCGCTTCGTACTTGCTTTTCTGCGTTGTTCGGTGCGACTGAACCTTTTGATCGAAGGCATCCGCCAAAACACGAAAGGCATCGGCATCAAGCGTCTGGCGCCGTTCGGTCAGATCACGTTCTTCCTGCTCCAGCTCGCCCTCGATCCGGCGGTTTTCAGCAGCAAGTACGGCGCTTTCGGCGTCGATCTCATTGGCGACGCGCTGACCGAACTCGGATTCCGCAAACAAGCGCTCGATCGAGATGGTCAAGATCTGGCTTTGCGTCACGCCCAATTGTTGAGCCTGCAACGCCGGGGGCATCAATGACGCCGAAAAAAGAAAACACAGGGCCAACAGATGGCCCCGTGTTCTAGAGAAGTTGGATTTCGAGATCATCCTGAATTCAGAACCGGGCCTGAATGGTCAGATCAAAGCTCTGTTCCTTGTCGAACGTTTCCTTCTTCAACGCTTTGGTAAAGTTGAACCGCAACGGGCCAAACGCAGTGGTCCACAGCACCGAGAAGCCGATCACATGACGGAACGAACCATCAGCGCCAACAATCGTGCCACCGGCCGTGTTCACATTCGACAGATCCCAGACGTTGCCCACGTCATAGAACACACCGCCTCGAATGCCCAATTCCTCGGGTAGACCAAGCGGGAACTCCGCCTCGAGCCGCGCTACGGCGTAGTAGTTGCCGCCAAGGGCATCATCCTGCCCGCCCGACAAATCGCGCGGACCGATACCTGCTGGTTCGAAACCACGGAACACATCCGGCCCAAAGATAAAGCGATCAATAGTCCGGCTCGAGCCGTTCCCGCGCCAGCTGAACGCGCCTGCTTCGAGGGTCGCGCGCAAAGTGATCTCTTCGTGCCAGACGCGGGTCTGTGCAATGGTTTTGGCCGTGGTCTTGAAGTACTCGTTGTCGCCACCCAATCCTGCGGCGTCCAGGCCAACTTCGAAACGAACCCCGGCGTTGGGATTAAGTCCCCCCAACCGGCTGTCATAGACATAGGATGCCCCCAGGATACTGGACGAACGCTCGCCCTGCGCAATTTCCGAGGTGATCACGGCACCAGTCGTCGTGTTTGCTCGGGCAATCATCTCGCTGGCCTCCCAGCGATAACGCAACTGAAGCGTCGACAGCTCACCGGTTCTGAAGGTCAGCCCGGGATTGAAGAACTTGCGAGACGTATCGTAGTTGGCAAAGCTCGAGTTTCTCTCGGAGATCCCAAGATCCAGGTCAAACCTCAGGTCACGGCCCAGCAGGTTCGGTTCAGAGAATCCCAACACATACTGTTCTGCGTCTTGCGCTGTCGAAAGTGTGACCCCCAACGTCTGGCCACGTCCCAGGAAATTCCTTTCGTTCAGGCCAATGGCGACACCAAAACCGTCGTTGACCGAGTAGCTACCACCCAAGCTCAACGAGCCTGTGGGTTGTTCTTCGACGTCAACGTCGACAAACACGCGATCTGGCGATGTTCCTTCGCGGGTCTCCACGTTCGATTCCGCAAAGAACCCCAAAGCGCGGATGCGTTCCGCGCTTTCGCGGATCTCACGCGGGTTGAACGGATCGCCCTCGACCGAGCGGAACTGCTGACGGATCACGCGGTCCAATGTCGTCGTGTTGCCTTCGATGTCGATGCGTTCAACAAAAATACGAGGGCCTTTGACCAGGGCGAATTCCACATCCAGTGTCAAATCGCGATTGTTGCGCGTGATGCGCGGTTCCACCCGCAGGAAATCAACACCGTTTCGCAAACCCAGACGCTCTTGGCGAGCGATGGAGTTTTCCACCAACGAAGGCGAATAGATCACACCGGGTTTGACCTTCAGCGCATCCTGATACTCGGCCGCATCAACGCCCGGGATCTCGCTGACGGTCGTGATGTTGCCAAACGCGAACTGCTGCCCTTCCTGCAGGTCCATGACCAGGAAGAAGGCGTCGCGCTCGCGGGTGAATTCCACGTTTGCGCTGTTGACGCGGAAATCTACGTACCCGCGCGACAGATAGAAGTCGCGCAGCACCTGTTTGTCAAACTCGATCCGGTCAGCGATGAAAGTGTCCGAGCGAATGAACGCGCGCAAGAAGCCCGCCTGCTTGGTTTCCAGAACCCGGCGCAGACGGCGGTCGGAATAGGCACGGTTGCCAACAAAGCTGACCCGCTCGATCTCGATGGTGTCACCTTCACTGATCTCGAACACCAGATCGACGCGGTTGCCATCACGCCGGATGATGCGCGGCACGACGGTCGCGGCCACGCGGCCTTGGGATGAATAGATCTCGGCAATCAGCTGCGCATCCCGCTCGGCCTGCTCGGGTGTGAACACGCGCCGCGATTCTGAAGTGACAGCATCGGCCAGGTTTTCATCCTTGATCCGGCGGTTGCCTTCAAAGTTGATTTTGTTGATCGTCGGGTATTCGACAACCTTGATCACAAGCGTGCTGCCGCGCGGGATGATTTCGACTGTCTCAAAAACGCCACTGTCAAGAATACGCTTGTAAGCGTCGTTCAATTGACCGGCCGAGACCGTTTGCCCCCGAGCGATTCCCGCACGCGTCACAATGGTCGAGGTTTCGATGCGTTGGTTGCCCTCTACCTCCACCGAATTGAAGGTGTAATTCTGGGCCGTTGCCTGAGACGGGAAAACCGTGAAGGCCGCTGCAAAAACAAAGAAAAATGCGAACAGTGCTCGATACAACATGTAGGAGCCTGTAATCTGACAACCGCAGGATGTACCCACGTCTCTCCCGTTATTCATCTTATTATCAACCCGAATTTTTTAGCAGACTTGGCAAGTTCACTAGCCGGATTGAAGCACGATGTCAAAAGCACAAAAAGACACGCGGCCCAAAGGACCGCGTGTCGTTGTCATACCATTTTTTGAGAATCAAAGGCTTCCCAGATATGCCCCGAGCATGAGCGCAAATCCGATGGTTCCGAGATAGAGCAACCTGTCCCAGTTCAATTCGAACAATAGGCTTAGTCCGCGATACGAATGCTGCAGGGTTTGCATGGTCCCGATCCTCTGGTGTTCATCTTAACCGTGAGGTTAACCCGCAAATGTGTCGAGACTTGGGCAGCTGCGCGGCAGAACTGTGTGCGCCCCTTCTTCAGCAGAACAGGTCGTTGCCCACCGAAAACACCATCAAGGACAGAACGAGCGTGATTCCGATGGTCATCAGGATACGCAACGCCCGATCGCTCGGAGGTTTGCCTGCCACGGCTTCGTAGGCATAGAACACCAAGTGGCCACCATCCAGCACCGGCACCGGGAAGAGGTTGATCAACCCCACCGCAGTCGACAGCACGGCAATGAACCAGATGAAGCTTTGCGCGCCCTGGCTGGCCAATGCGCCCGAGGTTTCGGCGATTCCGATGGGACCGGAAATGTTACAGGTGCTGATCGCGCCCGTGATCATGTGCCAGACGCCCGAAAGCGACCCTTCGATGATCCGCAGGGTCTGAGAAACCCCACCCGTCAGGGCATCAATGGGACCGGCGGCCTGAGTGGCAGGTTCCAGCGCCATGCCACCAACGATGCCGATGCGCCAATGGGTTTTAAACCCGCCCTCGGCCTGGGGTTCGTCCGTGCGGCGCGGGGCCAGGGCAAACTCCAGCATCGCGCCATCGCGCCATACATCCAGCAGCAGCACGCGACCGTCAGAGGTTTCCACGTGATCCTTGAGCTGCGAGAAGGCGTAAATCGGCTCGCCTTCGACCGCGGTGATCACATCGCCGGATTTCAGCTCGATGTCATAGGCCGCACTGCGCGGCGCCACCTGCTGAATGTAGGGGGGAAACAGCCAAGGCCCTGTCACGGTCATAGCCTGACCATCACGTACAATCCCATAGCTCAACTGCGGCTGCGGCTCGAGCGCGTCCACAAACGCATCCCATTCGTCGGGCGCATCAAAACTAGGTGTCTTTATCCCGTTGATCGATGTGATCTCATCTCCGATGCGCAGTTCCTGTACCGTGTTTGGCAGCGCCTTGAGTTCACCAACGGTCAAAGGATCTGTCGCTTCGCCCCGGAACATGAAGATCGCGGCAAAGACCAGGATCGACATAATGAAGTTGAAGACCGGTCCCGCAGCCACAGTGGCCGAACGGGCCCACAGAGGCGCGCCATGCATGGTACGGCGCAGGGTTTTGGGATCTTCGATCGCCTCCATCGCGTCGGCGTCCTTGCCGGAGGCGGCATTGGCATCGCCCATGAACTTGACGTAGCCGCCAAGCGGCAGCAGCGCCACCTGCCAGCGGGTGCCACGCTTGTCCACACGGCTCCAGATCACCGGCCCAAAGCCAAGCGAGAAGACCTCGGGATGAATTCCCGACCAGCGGCCCACAATGTAGTGCCCGTATTCGTGCACAAAAACGATGACCGACAGCGCCAGCACAAAGGCCGCGACGGTATAAATCGCGCCGCCAAATTGGGGAATCAATCCAAGAATATCCACGTTACCTACCTGCTCGCTGTGCCATGGCCTCGTCGGCCCATTGACGGGCCAGATGGTCTGTTTGGGTCACGTTATCAAGGGTCATTTGGGCATCAATAAGACCCGGATTGGCCTCAAATCGGTCCAGAACCTGCTCAACCACCCGCGCCATGTCCAAAAATCCGATGCGCTCGGCGATGAAAGCGTCCAGCGCACGTTCCTTGGCCGCGTTGAACACGGCCCCCGACAGCCCGCCCCGGTCCATCACCTCATACGCCAGACGCAGAGCCGGGTACCGGGCGTCTTCCGGCGCTTTGAAATTCAGTTGCCCCAACTGCGCAAGATCCAGCCGCGCCACCGGCAGATCGCGCCGGTCGGGCCAATGCAGCGCATAGCCGATGGCATGGCGCATGTCGGGCGCGCCCAGGTGGGCCATCAAGGCGCCGTCTCGGAACCCCACCAGCGAATGCACCATGGATTCTGGGTGAATGATAACCTCGATCTGGGTCGGGTCGACGCCAAAGAACTCTCGCGTTTCAATGACTTCGAGCGCCTTGTTGAACATGGACGCGCTGTCGATGGTGATCCGCTGCCCCATGTCCCAGTTGGGATGGCTCGAGGCCTCGGCCAGGCTCGCATGTTCCAGCGCATCCAACGGCCAGTCGCGGAATGCGCCGCCGCTGGCGGTGATGATGATGCGTTCGACGGCCGCCATATCCTCGCCCACAAGCGCCTGAAAGATCGCCGAATGCTCGCTGTCCACCGGAAGCAGCCGCGCATCGTGCTGACGCGCCGTTTCCAGCACCAGTTTACCGGCGCAGACCAGCGTTTCCTTGTTGGCCAGCGCCAGCGTGGCCCCTTGTTTCAAGGCTTCCAATCCGGGGGCCAGACCCGCCGCCCCCACAATCGCGGACATGACCCAATCGACAGGCCGTGCGCCCGCCTCGACCAGGGCCGCCTGCCCCGCCGCGGCCTCAATCCCGGTTCCGGCCAGGGCGTCGCGCAACTCTTCAAGTCGGGAATCATAGGCTGTGATCGCAATGTCAGCGTTCAACCGCTGTGCGTCCTGCGCCAGCAGCGCGATATTGGCCCCACCCGTAAGCGCCACCACGTCATAGCTGTCAGGATCGCGGGCGATCAGATCGACGGTGTTTTGTCCGACAGATCCGGTCGCCCCGAAAATCGAGACTTTCCGCATCACATATCTCCGGGGGCGTAAAGTAGACCGGCCAAGAGGACAAACAAGGCGGCCCCCATCATGCCGTCAAAGCGGTCCAGAAAACCACCATGCCCCGGGATCAGGTTCGAGCTGTCCTTGATCCCCACACGCCGTTTGAGCGCGCTTTCGGCGATATCACCAGCTTGCGAAAACATCGATGCCAAGACCGAGATGATGACAAGGCGGAACCCGTAGCCGCCATAAAGAGCAAAGGCCACGCCGACCAAAGCGGCGGCAATCCAGCCGCCTGCCGTGCCGGACCAGGTCTTTTTCGGGCTGATCGCAGGCCAGAACTTGGGGCCACCAATTGCTTTGCCCACAAAATACCCGGCCACGTCGGTGGCGACGACCACCACGATCAGCCATAGCATCCACTCAAAGCCCATGTTCTCGCGGATCGAGATGAAGCCAAGACCGGCACAGGTGATCCAGATCGCAAAAAGGGCGAAAAGCCCCTTTCGCGTCCCAACCTGCCCGACACCGACCAAGGCAGGCGCCAACAGCACCGGCAACACAAAGAGTGGCGGGATGTGGAAGCTGAGCACAACAGCAGCCGCCGTCAGTATCGCCAATTGAATGGCCACCTGAGGCTTGTCCGGGTCGATCATCCGGGTCAGTTCCCAGATCATGATACCGCAGGCCACGGCGATGAAGGCTTCGAACCACAAACCGCCCAGCCAAACCTCGATCGCGCCAATGGCGACCAGCACGATGGCGGATCCTACACGTGCCGTCAGGTCGGCCCACCGTCCGTCTTTCATATCTTCACGGCTCCGAACCTGCGGTCGCGATTACCAAATCCCTGGCACAGGCGGCCCAATTCCGCGGCGGTGAAATCCGGCCACAATGTATCGATGAATTCGTACTCGGAATATGCTGATTGCCAGAGAAGAAAGTTGGAAATGCGGGCTTCGCCGCTGGTGCGGATGACCAGATCGGGATCAGGCAACACCTGCGTGTCCAGGTATTTGGGCAGCGTTTCTTCGTCCACGTCTTCGGGCAGCAACTTGCCGTCGGCCACATCCTGTGCCAGCCGTTTTGTGGCGCGGGCGACCTCGTCCCGGCCGCCATAGTTCAGCGCGATTGTCAGGTGAACCTTTTCGTTGTTCTTGGTCAGATCTTCCAAGCTGTCCATCAACTTGATCAGCTTTGGATCCAAACGCACCCGATCCCCAATGAAGCGGACGCGCACGCCCTCTTCATCCAAGGCCCGCGCCTCTTTCGAAATGTAGCGGCGAAACAGGCTCATGAGACCTGCAACTTCGACCTGAGTTCGTTTCCAATTTTCTGTCGAAAAGGCAAAAATGGTCAAATATTTCACGCCGTAGTCGGGGCATGCCTCGACCACTTCGCGAACACGTCTGGCACCGGCGTGATGGCCGAACAGACGCGGACGCCCCCGCGCCTGCGCCCAACGTCCGTTGCCATCCATGATGATGGCAACGTGGCGCGGACCTGCGGGAAGGTCGGAATGTGGGTCTTTCGGCATCGACTGTCCGCTCAGACCTGCATGATTTCGGATTGCTTGTTTTCCAGCGCCTCGTCGACGACCTTGATCATCTTGTCGGTCAGTTCCTGAACCTCGGCTTCCCAGAATTTCTGGTCATCCTCGGACACGTCACCGTCAGATTTGGCCTTCTTGATCTGGTCCATACCATCACGGCGCACGTTGCGGATCGAAACCCGGGCGTGCTCGGCATATTGACCGGCCACCTTGGTCAGTTCGCGGCGGCGTTCCTCGTTCAGCTCGGGGATGGGCAGCATGATGATGGTGCCGTTGAGCTGCGGGTTGATGCCCAAGCCGCTTTCGCGGATGGCCTTTTCGACCTTGCCCACCAGCGATTTGTCCCAGACGTTGATGGTGACCATGCGCGGCTCGGGCACGTTCACAGTGCCCACCTGGTTGATCGGCGTCATCGAGCCATAGGCATCGACCATCACCGGTTCCAGCATCGAACCGGACGCGCGGCCCGTCCGCAGTGATGCAAATTCGGTTTTCAGATTGGCCATGGCGCCTTCCATGCGGCGCTCAAGGTCATCTGTATCAAGCATAAATTCGTCAGACATGCTGCCCACTCCCCTTAACAGGATTATCGGTTGCCAAAGCCTATAGCCCTAGCCGGATACCTTTGTATAGGTGCCCTTGCCCGCCAGAATGCCACGGAACCCACCCGGTTCGTCCAGTCCAAAGACGATAAGGGGCAGATTGTTGTCCCGCGCCAGGGCAATCGCCGAGGCATCCATGACCTTTAGGCGCTTGGCCAGAACGTCATCATAGCTCACCGCATCATAGCGCACGGCGTCGTCATTGGTGGCCGGGTCCTTGTCATAAACACCGTCCACACCGTTCTTGCCCATGAAGATCGCCTCGCAGGCCATTTCGTTGGCCCGCAGGGTTGCTGCGGTGTCGGTGGTGAAATACGGGTTGCCGGTGCCCGCGGCAAAGATGCAGACCCTTTTCTTTTCCAGGTGGCGCACTGCGCGGCGGCGAATATAAGGCTCGGCCACCTCATCCATACGGATCGCGCTGATGACACGAGTAAAGACACCCAAGCCCTCGAGCGCGGATTGCATCGCCAGTGCGTTCATCACCGTGGCAAGCATGCCCATGTAATCGGCCGTCGTGCGTTCCATGCCCTGGGCCGAGCCGCTGAGACCACGGAAAATGTTGCCCCCACCGATGACCATGCAGATCTCGACCCCCAGATCGTGAACTGTCTTGACCTCTTCGGCGATGCGCTGAACCGTGGGCGGATGCAGGCCAAAGCCCTGGTCCCCCATTAACGCCTCCCCCGATATTTTCAGCATAACGCGATCATAGGTTGTTTCGGTCTGCTCGATCTCGGAAGAGGAGGATGAGGTCATGTTGCGCTCCGGGCTCACACGGGGTTAATTTCCCGCGCAAAATGAAGGAAAAGGCCGTCAGGTTCAATGCGGCAAGAGACAGGACGGAGCAGGAAATTCATGGGCCATCGGAAAAACACATGTCGCTGCTAGGTCAACTGCCCCCGATCCCGGACAATCGGCCCATCCTGATTGCGGGTCCAACTGCGTCGGGCAAGTCGGCATTGGCGCTCGAGATCGCGGCGCAGCACGGCGGCGTCATCATCAACGCGGATGCCAGTCAGATCTATGACTGCTGGCGCATCATCACCGCCTGTCCCTCGGCCGAAGAGGAAGCGCAAGCCCCCCATCGCCTGTATCGTCACATCCCATACGATGCGCATTATTCCGCAGGGCATTGGCTGCGCGAGGTCACACCCTATCTGACCGGCCCCGAGCGGCCGATCATCGTGGGCGGCACCGGTCTGTATTTCAATACGCTGATCCAGGGCATGGCGCAGATCCCTGCGACTCCGCCCGAGGTTCGCGAGCGTGCCGATCAGATGACCCGCGAGTCGCTCTTGGCCGAGCTTGACCTGGAAACGACCGCGCGCATCGACACGCTCAACCGGGCGCGGGTTCAGCGCGCATGGGAGGTACTGACAGCAACCGGGCGCCCTCTCGCCGCGTGGCAAGACGAAACCCCGCCGCCCCTGTTGCCGCTGGAGCAGACCGTTCCGGTGGTGTTTGACGTCGACAAGGACTGGCTGAATGACCGTATTGCCCGGCGATTTGATCTGATGCTGGACATGGGGGCGCTGGACGAGGTCGAGGCGATGCGCGATCGATATGATCCGACCTTGCCGTCGTGCAAAGCGATCGGCGTCCCCGAATTGATGGCCTATCTGACAGGAGACATGACACTGGACGAGGCCCGCGAGCGTGCAACCATCGCCACGCGGCAGTTCGCCAAACGTCAGCGCACCTGGTTTCGGGCACGGATGAAGGATTGGATTCGCATCTCGCCTTAGGGTCCGGCGCTTGGATCACGCGGTTGTGATCCAGTCAATCAATAGCCGGAAATCATTGATTCCCCACATTTTCCGTGATGTAGTTCTTGGTTAATGAGTGGGGCAGATTTTTTAGAATATCTCGAGTGATACCGTTTGATCCGATCGAGTCGCCTTTGATCCGCATGCGATCTTTGGCGCAGATGACCCAAGCCGGGCGTTGGCAGCTTGAACTGCCGCACGACCGATCCGAACGCACGCTCGTCTGGATCACCCGCGGCCAGGGCACGGCGCTTTTGGATGGGGCCAAGGTTGGCCTTGGTGCGCACAATGCCCTGTTTGTTCCGTCCCGCAATCTGATGGCTGTTTCAACCGGTCGGCAAGCCCTTGGTCACGTTCTGCTGATACCGCCCGGCACCTCGCTCACTCTGCCCGAAACACCGCTGCTCCTGCGGGTCCGCGACGGCGCGGTTCAAGCAGAGCTGACCGCCCTGTTCGAGGCGATTTCACGCGAGCAAACGTCGCAAAGATCCTTGTCGCAAAGCGCCATGCAGGCGTTTTGCGATCTGGTTGGCATTTGGCTGCGGCGCAACATAGACGCCACGCCATCGCCCCGTCGCGAGCCCGCATCCCGGCGACTGACACGGGCGTATTTCACTCAGCTCACAAAGACCTTTGGCAACGGCGGCACCATGGCCGATCATGCGGCCGCCTTGGGCGTGACGCCCACCCATCTGACACGTGTCTGCAAGCTGGAAACCGGGGAAACCGCCGCGTCCTTGCTGACGGGGCGCATTCTGCATGCGACGCATCAGCTGTTGGGAGCGACAGAGGTTCCGCTACAGGACATCGCGCGTCATTTGGGGTTTGGCAGTGCGGCCTATTTCACCCGCTTTGTCCAGCAGCACACCGGCCAGTCCCCCAGTGCACTGCGACGCACGATCCAAATTGACCCGGCGTCCGGTTGAAGAATCGCGTCACAATGCAAGTCGTTTTTTTACCGGCGAAATGTCGTTTTTTTATTCTGGAATGACGAAAGAGAACATTGACGTATCCCCAAAACTCGTGCGGAATGTCGTGCATGGGGAATTGTCACTTCCACAACAGATACATCCACGTCGCCGAACGGTGCCGCGCGCCGTTCCGCGACGTGTGAACTTCCAACAACAAAAAATGCGTCACAGGGAGAATTAGATGACACATAAAACACTCACAGGTGCACCCGTACATTGGGCCGCCGAAATGCACGCGCAGGAGTACCGCGACGGCAAACTTAACCGTCGTGAGTTTCTGACCCGTGCCACCGGCCTTGGTGTCACTGCGGCCGCTGCCTATGGCATGATCGGCCTGCCGACACCTGCGGCCGCCGCGGGCGAAGCCAAACAAGGCGGTACGTTGCGCATTCAGATGGAAGTGCGCGCACTGAAGGATCCGCGCACCTATGACTGGTCGCAGATCGCCAACTTCAGCCGCGGTGCGCTGGAATATCTGGTCCAGTACAACTCGGACGGTACGTTCAACGGCATGCTGCTGGAGAGCTGGGAAGTCAACGAAGACGCAACCGTCTACACCCTGAACGTCCGCAAAGGCGTCAAGTGGAACAACGGCGACGACTTTACCGCCGAAGATGTGGCGTTCAACGTCGCACGTTGGTGTGACAAGAGCTCGGAAACCAACTCGATGGCGGGTCGCTTTGCCACACTGGTCGACACCGAGACCGGTCAGGCCATCGAAGGCGCGATCGAAGTGGTCGACAGCCACACCGTCAAGCTGAACCTGCCTGCATCCGACATCTCGCTGATTCCAGGCATGGCAGACTATCCGGCGGCGATCATCCACAAGAGCTTCAGCGAAAACGACCTGCTCAACAACGTGGGCACCGGTCCGTACCTGATGCAAGAGCTGGAAGTGGGCGTGAAATCGGTTCTGGTGCGCAACGAGAACCACACCTGGTGGGGCGAAGAGGTCTTTGGCCGTCCGCCGCTCGACCGGATCGAGTTCATCGACTACGGCACCGACCCGTCGGCATGGCTGGCGGCGCTCGAATCCGACGAAGTCGACATGCTCTATGAATCGGTTGGTGAGTTCATCGACGTGATGGATGGCCTGGGCTATGCAAAGTCCGAAGTTGTCACCATGAACACCATCGTGATCCGCCCGAACCAGCTGGCCGAAGTGGATGGCATGAAGCCCTACGCGGACAAGCGCGTCCGTCAGGCGCTGCAGATGGCCGTCGACAACTCGATCTGTCTGGAACTGGGCTTTGGTGGCCGCGGCGCACCCGCCGAAAACCACCACGTTGGTCCGATCCACCCCGAATATGCTCAACTGCCCGCGCAAAAGGTCGACCCCGAAGGCGCGCGCAAGCTGATGGAAGAGGCCGGCATGGCCGATTTCGAGCACGAGCTGCTGTCGATCGACGACGACTGGCGCCGCAACACCACAGACGCCGTCGCCGCACAGCTGCGTGACGCGGGCATCAAGGTCAAGCGAACCGTTCTGCCGGGCAACACCTTCTGGAACGACTGGGCCAAGTATCCCTACAGCTCGACCAACTGGAACCACCGTCCGCTGGGTGTGCAGATCTGGGCACTGGCCTATAAGTCCGGCGAAGCCTGGAACGAGTTCGGCTGGGCCAACGAAGAGTTCGACGGCATCCTGACCGAAGCTCTGGCCATTGCCGATGCGGACAAGCGCCGCGAAGTTGCCGCACGCGGCGAGGCGCTGATCCAGGAAGAGGGCGTGACCGTTCAGCCGTACTGGCGTTCGCTCTATCGTCACATGAAAGAGGGTCTGGTGAACACCGACATGCACGTCTCGTTCGAGATGCACCTCTACAAGTACGGTTGGGCAGCTTAAGCTCTCCGACTGAAATCTCCCAATTGGGGGGCCAGCGTTTGGCCCCCCTATCCAGCCGCAGACAGCCGAGTGCCAAGCGCCGGCGTCAGAGGCCAGACAATGGTCCAAAATTGTACTGCGGATAGACCTGACCGACAGGGGCCATCATGGGACTGTTCATTCTCCGACGGTTTGGCGTCATGCTGTTAACAGCACTTTGCCTTACTTTCGTGGTCTTCTTTTTGACCAACCTCTACCCAAATCTAGAAAAACTCGCCAAGACCCAGGGCAACCAGCGCATGAGCGACGAGCAAGTTGCAAACTGGCTGGAAAATCGCGGTTACTCGCAGCCCTTGCTGGTGAAATACGGCCAGTGGCTGGGCGTTGCGCCCGGGTTCACCAACACACTGAGTGACGGCCAGGTGGTCGGCAACTGTGTGCGCCCAGGTGTCGCTCCCGAAGATACCGCCACGTTCTGTGGCGTGTTGCAGGGCGAATGGGGACAATCCACCGTCTTCAAGGACGACGTTGGCGCCATTGTCTCGAAACGACTGGGCAACACAGGCTACCTGATGTTTTGGGTGCTTGTCCTGATGATCCCATCGGCCCTGATCGTCGGCGTTTTGGCGGGTATGAAAGAGGGCTCATTCCTCGACCGGTCACTGTCGACCTTTTCGATTATCACAACGGCGACGCCGGAATATGTGTCGGGCGTTATCTTCATCGCGATCTTCACGTCGTCCACCGTGGGCCTGAAATGGTTCAAGGGCACGGCGACCTCGGCGATGGACAACCCGACGTTCGAAAACTTCTTCCTGCCGGTGCTGACCATCTCGCTTTATGGCATGGGCTATATCGCGCGGATGACGCGGGCCTCGATGACCGAGGTCATGACCGCGCAATACATCCGTACCGCGCGACTCAAGGGCGTTTCATTCCCCAACATCGTGATGAAGCACGCCCTGCGCAACGCGCTGATCGCGCCTTTTACCGTCATCATGCTGCAGTTCCCCTGGCTGCTGAACGGCGTGGTGATCGTCGAGACCCTGTTCAACTACAAGGGCTTCGGCTGGGCGCTGGTTCAGGCCGCGGGCAACAATGACATCCAGCTGCTGCTGGCGATTTCGGTCGTGTCGGTCTTTGTGGTGCTGTTCACGCAGTTGATCTCGGACATCGGCTATGTCTACCTCAACCCGCGCATCCGCATTTCGTAAGGGAGGATAAGAAGTATGGAACCCCTTTCGACTTGGGAAATCATCGGACGCGTGCTGTATCAGTTCTCGTCTGTGTGGGTCGCGCTGATCCTTCTCTTTGCCCTGTCCGTCGCGTTCAAGCGCCGCCTGGGCCTCTATGGCAAACTCTTTGACAGCCCTATTGGCATGATCGGTTTTGGTCTGGTGATGTTCTGGGTGTTCACCGGCATCTTTGGTGCGCTCGACCTGATCGTGACCCATGATCCGCTGACGCAGGTTTCCGGCATGAAGAACAAAGTGCCCGGAACGCCCATGCGGGGAGCCGAGGAAGGCGAATATGCCTGGTATCTGCTGGGCGGCGACAACCTGGCGCGCGATGTCTTCAGCCGCATGGTCAGCGGCGCCTGGATCGTGGTGCAGATCGCGCCGCTGGCGACGCTCTTTGCCTTTATGGTCGGCATCACCCTGGGTCTGCCTGCAGGCTACTACGGTGGGCGTCTCGACACCTTCTTGTCGTTCCTCGCGAACCTGATCCTGGCTTTCCCGGTGATCCTGCTGTTCTACCTGCTGGTCACGCCCGAGATCGTGGCAACCGGTGTGCCGAACTACATGGCCGCCGTGCTGTTCGTCTTCCCGATCGTATTCATCGGTGTTTTGCTGAACTCGCGCTACTACACCCGCCCCAATTTCCGTACTCCGCTGCTGATCGGGGTGCTGGGTGTCGCGATCTGGCTGTATCTGGCGCTGATCTCGACCAGCGGTTACGTGGTCAACAATGGCGACGTGGCGATCCCCGGCCTGCCTTCGGTGCTCGACCCGTTCGACATTCCGGGAGGTATCCTGGTGGTGTTCGTGTCGGTGGTCTTCGTCAACTCGCCCACGGTGTTCCGCATCGTGCGCGGTCTGGCGCTGGACATCAAAACCCGCGACTATGTAGCGGCGGCGCAAACACGTGGCGAAGGTCCGTGGTACATCATGCTGTGGGAGATCCTGCCCAACGCACGCGGGCCGCTGATCGTCGATTTCTGTCTGCGCATCGGCTATACCACCATCCTTCTGGGGACCTTGGGCTTCTTCGGCCTGGGCCTGCCACCGGAAAGCCCGGACTGGGGTTCGACCATCAACGAGGGCCGCAAGCTCTTGTCGATCTATCTGCACCCTGCCCTGCCGCCTGCCTTGGCGCTGCTGAGCCTGGTGCTGGGTCTGAACCTGCTGGCAGATGGTCTGCGCGAAGAAAGTCTGAAGGACTGATGTGATCGAGGCCGGGGGCGCTGCCCCCGGACCCCCGGAGTATTTTCGAAAAGATGAAGATGGGGTGATCCACCTTTGTCTGGGAGAAGCTAAAATGAACAAACTGGCGGATTATGACGGCCCGATCCTGGAGATCGACAAGCTGTCCATTTCGTTCTTTACCCGCCTTCGGGAAATCCCCGCCGTGATGGACTTTTCCGTCGCGGTACAACCCGGCGAGGCCGTAGGTCTTGTGGGTGAATCGGGATGTGGCAAATCCACCGTGGCCCTTGGCGTCATGCAGGACCTTGGCAAGAACGGGCGCATCGTTGGCGGTTCGATCAAGTTCAAGGGCCGTGACCTCTCCGAGATGAGCGCCGAAGAGCTGCGCGACATTCGCGGCAATGAGATCGCGATGATCTATCAGGAACCAATGGCGTCCCTTAACCCGGCGATGAAGATCGGCAGGCAGTTGATGGAAGTGCCGATGATACACGAAGGCGTGAGCAAGGAAGAAGCCTACGCCCGTGCCTTGGAAGTGGTCACAGATGTGCGCCTGCCCGACCCCGAGCGGATGCTGAACTCCTTCCCGCACCAGCTGTCGGGCGGTCAACAGCAGCGTATCGTCATCGCCATGGCGCTGATGTCGAAACCGGCGCTGCTCATCCTGGACGAGCCTACAACGGCTCTGGACGTGACCGTCGAGGCCGCCGTGGTCGAACTGGTCAAGGATCTGGGCAAGAAATACGGCACCTCGATGCTGTTCATCTCGCACAACCTCGGTCTGGTTCTGGAAACCTGCGACCGGCTGTGTGTGATGTATTCGGGTGAAGCGGTCGAGCGCGGCTCGATCAAGGATGTCTTCGACGAGATGCAGCACCCCTATACCCAGGCGTTGTTCCGCTCGATCCCCCTGCCCGGCGCCGACAAAAACGCGCGGCCCCTGGTGGCCATTCCCGGCAATTTCCCCCTGCCCCACGAGCGCCCGCCGGGCTGCAACTTTGGCCCGCGCTGCGATTACTTCGAAGAGGGTCGCTGTGATGCACAGGACATCCTGATGGAGCCGGTGCCCGGCAACGACCGGCACCATACCCGCTGTCTGAAGTTCAAGGAGATCGACTGGAACGCACCGATCACCGTGGGCGAGCAAAAGGAAAAAGGCGAGATCGGCAATGTCGTCCTGAAAATGGACAACCTCAAGAAATACTATGAGGTGGCGGCCAACGCGCTCTTTGGTGGCGGCGAGACCAAGGTGGTCAAGGCCAACGAAACGCTGTCGTTCGAGGCCCGCGAATCCGAGACGCTGGCGATTGTGGGTGAATCCGGTTGCGGCAAGTCGACCTTTGCCAAGGTTCTGATGGGTCTTGAGACGGCCACCGACGGTCAGATCCTGCTCGACAACCGCAACATCGAAGCCCTGCCCATCGAAGAACGCGATGCCAAAACGGTTGGTGAGGTTCAGATGGTATTCCAGAACCCGTTTGACACCCTAAACCCTTCGATGACGGTGGGACGGCAGATCATCCGCGCGTTGGAAATCTTTGGCATCGGCAATTCCGAGGCCGAGCGCAGAAAGCGGATGCTGGAACTGCTTGATCTGGTAAAACTGCCACGCGCCTTTGCAGATCGGATGCCACGGCAGCTGTCGGGTGGTCAGAAACAGCGTGTTGGTATCGCCCGTGCCTTTGCCGGTGACGCGCGCATTGTTGTGGCGGACGAACCCGTCTCGGCTCTGGACGTGTCGGTGCAGGCGGCGGTGACCGACCTGTTGATGGAGATCCAGCGCGAGCAGAAGACGACGCTGTTGTTCATCTCTCACGACCTGTCGATTGTCCGCTACCTGTCCGACAGGGTCATGGTGATGTATCTGGGCCATGTGGTCGAGCTGGGCACCACGGATCAGGTCTTCAGCCCGCCCTATCACCCCTATACCGAGGCGCTGCTGTCGGCCGTTCCGATCGCCGACACCTCGATCGAGAAGGAACACATCGTTCTCGAAGGCGATATCCCATCGGCCATGAACCCGCCGCCAGGATGCCCGTTCCAGACGCGCTGCCGCTGGAAGTCCGAAGTGGGCGGTGGCCTGTGCGAAAAAGAAGTGCCTCCGGTGCGAACCCTGGCCGAAGGGCATCAGGTCAAATGCCACCTCAGCGACGAAGCGCTTGAGAAGATGCAACCGGTGATCAAGATCGCTGCGGAGTAGACTAACTTAAACCAGGACAAGCAGGCGAAGCAGTTGCCTGCAACAGTACACCCTCGCAGGTTTCTGCGAGGGTGTACTCATCTGGAACGGCGGCTAAGCTGGTTTTCCAGATCTTCACGTTTCGCAATCCGCCCGCCATAACCACGGCTGCCCGGCGCAATCCGGGAATGATGTTGGATGGGCCCACCCCCCATACGATTACCAATAGCCCTTGCGCTCGCGCGACACCTGCGACCCGTTCCACTGAGTGGGTTTCTGCACAACGCGAGCCCACTGGTTTTGGCAACATCCTCTCGCCTTTGCGCACCCTGCCGCGCGTAGCGCGGCCCGGCCCAACGGGAGAAGGGCATCTTTGATGCACGTCCGACCGGCGGGAGTGCTTCCGGAATTGCAAACCGGCGGTGGATCACCCGATGTCTTTGACGAAGTAATGCAGATGCGGGCGCAGGCTGGGTTGATCGATGTAGGTGGTGGTCTCGATGGGGTCGAAAACTTCGGTAAAGCCAAGTTTCGGATAAAGGCTACGCATTTCGACGTTTGGCGTGAGCGTGTCGACCACCAAGCGTTTCAGCCCCATCTTCCGGGCGGCCTCGACCCGCGCCTCGACCAGCTGCCTCCCCGCTCCGGTGCCTCGCGCGGCTTGGGTGACAAACAGGCGTTTCAACTCGCCCGTCGCGGCATCCAGACATTTGAGCATGCCGCAGCCGACCATCACCTTGTCTGCATTCCAAGCCACCACAAGGCAGCCATTGGGCGGTAGATAGTCGTCGGATTTCTCCCAGAACTCGGCCAGAGCACTACGGGGCGCGTCGGGGTCGATCTCTTCACCCATGGCGCGCATGCGCTCTATGATCAGGGCATAGTATTGCCCCAACAGATCATTCAACGCCTCCTTGGGGGGCATTTGGCTGCAAATCTCAATCTGAATATCGGGCATTTAAACGCATCCTGAACCAATGCCCTTAGATTAGCGGCCCGCGCCCATTGTCCCAACGATAAAATGAGGCGCGAAGGTGCCCGCGCCTCAATACATTCAAACCTCAGCCGGTCAGTGCGTGATTGCCGAAATACATGAATTCCGAATTCATGCCCGCAATTTCCCCTGCTTCCAGCTTCAGTGAGGCGCTGTCGAGCATCTTGTAGCTCTTCTGCGCCTTCACCCATTCATCCGCGTCTTGCAGTGTAGTGAGTGTATAAGACGTGGTTTCGCTCAGGTAGTGGGTCGGGATGATCACCTTGGGTTTCAACCTGGACACGATGTCGTCGCCCTGCCCGTAGCTCAGAATGTGCTGTGATCCGTCTACTGGCAGCGTCAGCACATCGACCTGACCGATGGCGTCCCAAAACTCCTGTGCTGGGTTGTGGCGGTTGTCACCCCAGATCAGCGTGCGGATGCCACCCGTCTCCACCAGATAGACCACCATATCCATGTGGCCCACGTTGTTGGGCGGGCAAGCCTCGACCCCGAACTCGGCCAAGGCATTGGTCCAATTGTACCAGCCCGGCGCGACACAGGCGTGTTTGTCGGCAAATCCGGTTATCTTCAGGTCCGCAAACTCGAACTGTCCCGCCATCCGGTCCAGCACCATGGTCGATACCGGGCGTTCGATGGCGTCGTGGTCGAAATGCGCATGCGTGGACATGGTGATGTCGACCGGGATCTGGGGAAACTGGTTCTTGAACCACAGCCCCCAAGCCCCCGACGGATCGTCACGCCAGGGATCGAACAGCACCGTCGCCCCGTTGGGTGAGGTGATCTTGATCGCGCAGTGCCCGTAGTAGTCGATGCCCACCACTCCGGTTGAGGCCTGACCGGTCGTGCCCTGCAGATCGACCACATGGTTGTTGTTGCCGGGTTGTTGCCAGGCCAGCGATTGCGCCTGCGCCGGTTTGGCCCCAATCAGCCCGGCCGACGCGCCCACGCCCGCTGCTCCCGCGGCCATGAAGAACGAGCGCCGCGACAGGCCCGGGGCCATATCATCCTTTTGGCCGTTCAAGATGGTGGGTTTCAGATCCTTGCGATCCATAGTCTTGTCTCCCTGTACTCAGCCTCCCCGAAGCGGGATGCTGGGAACAGGCTATCCCCCAGGGAAACGCAGGATCAGATCAGAAAAATCACGGGGGAATATGGGGGCAATCCCCCTATTCGGTGATCACGAAATCGCGAGGAGATGGCTCCGCAGGTTCGATCCGCGCCCTTCCAGCCCCAGTTTCCGGCGGATGTTGTTGCGGTGAAAATCAATGGTCGACGTCTCACGCGACAGCGCCTTGGCGATGTCTTTGGTGGTCTTTCCAGCCATCACCATCTGCGCCACTTCGATCTCGGTCGGCGTCATGATGGCAAAGGCCTCGGACAATTGATCGGTCATGGCCGAGGTGATCTGTGCCAGGTTCTGTTCCGCCAGATCCAGATAAGACCGCTGCGGCTCTGCCTGCCCGATCCGGTCGCGCAGCCGTTCGAAATAAGGCCAAACCATGGACCGCACCTGAGACAGGATTTCCTCGTCCCGTGCGCGGCGGTCATCCTCGACACTGCTGAGCAGAACGCGCAAGGCCGTGTTCGCCTCTTGCAGGGCGCGGGTGCGGTCATCGACGCGTTGCTCCAGATGTTCCATCGTCTCGGTCAGCTTGGCTTCCAGCGCGCGGCGCAGGTAAACCTCTTGCAACAAAGCCAAATCCTGTTCGACCAACCGCGCGAACTGGGCCAGCCCCTCGCGAAACAGAAGCGCGCGGCGGTTACGGTCGCGGTCCAGCACACAGATCGTGCCAAAGATTGCGCCATCAGGCCATTTCAGCGGCAAGCCGATGTAAAACGACATGCCGTGGTCCAGGTCTTCGTTGTCCTGCCAGCGGGGATCACAGGTGGCATCTTCGACCACCAGCTCGCCATCGTTTTCGAACACGCCCTGGCAATAGAGCTTGGGGTTGAGCCGAAACTCCATCCCCACCGGATAGGGATTGTCGGGATGTTCGCTGGTGACCAGGACCGAGTGTTCGGGATCGTCCGTCTTCATGATCAGGCTGGCGGGGACATCCGCCAGACGGGCCACCAGGTCGACCAGACGCTGCCAGTTTTTCAGCGTCTCGGGCGGGATATGGGGCACATCATGGGACATTGGCGGACCTGCGGGCGTTGGATATTCGTTCCCCAACAGCCTAGGACCGCGCAAACGCAGCAATCAAGCGCGGCTTACGCCGCTCTGCGGCATGGCCTATTCATCCTCAAGCAGCGGCTCATATCTCTCGTCCGTCAACGTTTTCAAGAATGCCACCAGCGCGTCGATCCGCTGGTCGTCCAACGCGGGTCCGTGGGTCAGTTCCTTGACCGCCAGGTTCTGTGGCACCTCGGGCCAACGCCAGGGTTCGCCGGTCTCAGGGTTGATCTGGCGCGCTTTGGCCTTGGTGTTGTACTTGTTGTAGAACAGGACCACCGTGCGCAGGTCGTTGAACACCCCATTGTGCATGTAAGGGCCGGTGACAGCCACGTTGCGCAAGGTCGGCACCTTGAATTTGCCGCCTTGTGCCGGATCATCCACCATTGGGTTTGCAAGTAGCCCCAGGTCCTGCGTGCCCACCGCAACGCCGTTTACAGCGCGCGCTTTCAGGTTCGGGGGCACGCCGATGTTGTGATAGGTGTAATCGGTGAACGTTTCGGCTGGATCAAGCGGGCTGGTCTTCAACTGGTGGCACTGGTTGCAGTTGGTGAACTGCTCAGAGAAGAACAGGACACGGCCCAGTTCTTCATCCCGCGTCAGTTCCACCTCGCCGCGCAGGTACCGGTCATATTTGCTGTCAAAGGGCGCGAATTGCTCGGTTGCTTCAAACGCGGCAATGGCTTGGGTCATGGCCGCATAGGCCTGCTCGGGTTGGGTTGTCACATCCACATCGAACAGCGTTTGGAAAGCGCTGACATAGCCCGCGTCCTCGGCCAGACGCGCAGCAACTGCCGGTTTGTCCGCCATCCCCATCTCGATCGGGTTCAGCGGCGGGCCTCCCGCCTGCCCGGCCAGATCCGGTTCACGCCCGTCCCAGAACATGCCGCCAACCCATTCGCCCTCGTCATTCAGATGGAACGCAGGCGTCAGCGCCGCGTAGCTCGCCGTAGGGGCGTTGCGATCGCCCAAGGACACCCCATCATCGCCTAAGGAGACCGCACGCCCCGCATCCGTTTCGCGCGGGTCGGCAAACCCGGCTTCGGCGTTGTGACAGCTGGCGCAAGACAGGGTGCGGTTGGCCGACAGGTTGGTGTCGAAAAACAACGCCTCGCCCAGAGCCTCGACACTGTCCAAGGGTGCGGCCGTGGCCTGCAAAGGCGGAACAGCCACAGAAAGGACAGCGGCAAAGCAGAAACGGGTCAAGGACATGCAAAGGGCTCCGAAAGGTCAGGCCAAGTCAGTTAACCCAAAGCAACTACGCCGGAATTTGATCCAGCGCAATTCCCATGTGTTTTTGTCGGAAAATAGTCGAGCCGCCTCAGCTGCCCCAGATCTTTTTCACGTAGTTCTTGGTTTCTTTATAGGGCGGCACACCGCCATAACGTTGAACCGCCTCGGGGCCCGCATTGTAGGCGGCCAAGGCCAAACGCCAGGATTTGAACTTGCGATATTGGCGCGACAGATACCGCGCGCCGCCATCCAGGTTCTCATAAGGATCCTTGGGGTTCACCCCAAGCGAACGCGCCGTGGCGGGCATCAGCTGAGCCAGACCCAGGGCACCCTTGTGCGATTTGGCGTGTGGGTTCCAGTTGCTTTCCTGCTGCACCAGACGCAGGAACAGCTCTTCGGGGACATTGTGGCGGCGCGCGGCCTTGCGCGCCATGTCCATGTATTCACCGCGATACTTGCCGGTATAGCGCTTGTCGAAGGTGCCATAGGCGCTTGGTGGTTTCAGCCGGGTGGAATTTTCGTATTGCGAGGCGCCGCGGGTATCCAAAAGCTTGGCTTGGTTGCGGAATATGTCGCGCCGGTTCTTGTTCGAGAACATGTCAGCGTGGACCGGAACCGAAGTCAGTCCTATCGAAGCAATCACTATCCCAAGGCCAAGCCTGCGCATCTTTGTGTTGTCCTGATCGTTCAACCTCGACCGGGAATATACTTTGTTTTAACGCGATTGAAAGTACTGCCTTTGGGGTCGTGATCTGTTGGCGGGATTCTGCACGGCTTTTGCCGGGTGATCTGATGTTTTAACCACGATGCAGGGCGTATAGGGTCAGTTGACCAATCGGATACAGATTCGATTCACCCAGACAAAAACAACACGGGGAAAACCATGGCTGGCTCAGTCAACAAAGTCATTCTCATCGGCAACCTGGGCCGCGACCCCGAGGTGCGCACGTTCCAGAACGGCGGCAAGGTATGCAACCTGCGCATCGCGACCTCGGAAACCTGGAAAGACCGCAACACCGGCGAGCGCCGCGAACGGACCGAGTGGCACTCGGTCGCGATCTTCAACGAAGGTCTGGTGCGCGTCGCCGAGCAGTATTTGCGCAAAGGCTCCAAGGTTTACGTCGAAGGGCAGCTGCAAACCCGCAAATGGCAGGACCAATCCGGCCAGGATCGCTATTCGACCGAGGTGGTGCTGCAGGGCTTCGGTTCGACCCTGACCATGCTGGACGGTCGCGATGGCGGCGGCAGCGGTGGCGGCGGCTATGGCGGCGGTGGCGGCCAGGGCGGTGGCTACGGTGGTGGCTATGACAGCGGTCCCGCAGGTGGCGGTGATCCCTATGGCGGCGGCGGTTCCCAAGGTGGCGGCGGTGGTCGCGGACCGGCATCGGGCGGCATCGACGACGACGAGATCCCGTTCTGATGAACATCTAGGAGGAATGCGATGACATGGTCCTTTTCCGTTGGCCGCCTGCTCGGTTCGGACCTCAGGATCCATGTCACTTTCTTCCTTTTGCTCGCTTGGGTTGGCCTGAGGGCCTATTCAGATCAGGGCTGGCCAGGGGCGATTGAAAACATCGCTTTTGTGCTGGCCCTTTTTGCATGTGTCCTGGCGCATGAGTTTGGCCACGCCCTGATAGCGCGGCGCTATGGCATCAAGACACCCGACATCACGCTGTTGCCCATCGGCGGGCTGGCGCGACTGGAACGGATGCCCGAAAAACCTGCACAAGAGATTGCCGTGGCCCTCGCTGGTCCGGCGGTGAATGTGGTGATCTGGGGTGTTCTCGTCCTGCTCGGCGCCTGGCCGAATTTCGACACGCTGGACAGCATCGATACGCCGGTTGCGGATTTCATGACGCGGCTGGCGCTTGTGAACCTGTTTCTGGCGATCTTCAACATGATCCCCGCCTTTCCGATGGACGGCGGCCGGGTGTTTCGCGCCGCCTTGTGCCTGACAATGGATCGGGTGCGCGCCACGCGCATCGCCTCGATCGCGGGTCAGGTGGTGGCCGTGCTGCTGGGATTTGGCGGGCTGATGACCGGCAATCCGGTGCTGGTTCTGATAGCGGTCTTTGTCTTTGTTGCGGCCAACGCCGAAAACCAGGACGTTGCCATGCGCTCCGTCTCGCGCCGATTGCTCGCACGGGACGCCATGATCACCAGCTTTGAACGGCTGAGCCCGGACGACACGCTGACCACCACCGCAGACGCCGTGATCCGAACAACGCAGCACGAGTTTCCGGTGGTTGATACGCAAGGCTATCTTTTGGGCTTTGTCACCCGCGAGCGCCTGTTTCAGGTGCTGGCCGAGGACACCCCGCGCAGCACGTCCGTGCGCGAGATCATCGACACCAACATCCCGCGCGTGCCCCTGATCACCGGGTTGGAGGCCGTGCTGGATTGGCTGCACAAGGGTGCCGCCGCCGTGGCCGTCTGCACGTCAGACGGGCAATTGATCGGTTACATCACGCGTGAAAACGTCGGCGAATTGATGATCATCAAAGGCCGCTGACCTCGTTAGAAATCAAACGGTTGTTAGCGCGTCCTCAAGCACCTCGACCACAGCGGGGGGCGGCACATCAGCGGTCACAAACGCCTCGCCAATCCCGCGAGCAAGGATAAAGCGCAGCTGTCCGTCGACCACTTTCTTGTCCTGTCCCATCAGATCGACCAGCGCCTGCGCACTTGGCAACTCACCGGGGATGTCGGCCAGATCGGTCTTCATTCCCATCGCTTTCAGATGCGCGCGCACCCGGCTCGGATCCTCTTGCGAGCAGAGCCCAAGGCGCGAGGACAGCTCAAACGCCAGGGCGCAGCCAATGGCCACGCCTTCGCCGTGCAGCAGTCGGTCGGAATAGCCGGTCGCCGCCTCAATCGCATGACAGAACGTGTGCCCCAAGTTCAGCAACGCGCGGTCGCCCTGCTCGGTTTCGTCGCGCGAGACGATGTCGGCCTTCATCTGGACCGAGCGCGTGACAGCCTCGACCCGGGCCGCCATGTCGCCCGCCGCCAAAACCGGGCCTTGTTGTTCCAGCCAGTCAAAGAAATCAGCATCGCCCAGCAGCCCGTATTTCACGACCTCGCCGTAGCCGGCCAGGAAATCGCGCGCTGTCAGCGTGCCAAGCACGGCCGTATCCGCCAAAACCAGCGAGGGCTGATGAAACGCGCCGATCAGGTTCTTGCCTGCAAGGGAATTGATGCCGGTCTTACCGCCCACCGAACTATCGACCTGCGCCAGCAAGGACGTCGGGATCTGAACAAACCGCACACCGCGCCGCAGTACAGCAGCGGCAAAGCCCGCCAGATCGCCAATGACGCCGCCGCCAAAGGCGACCACGATGTCGTTGCGCTCGATCTTCTGCTCCAACAGCCATTCAACCGCGCGGGTGAACTGTGGCCAGCCCTTGGTGCTTTCGCCGGCAGGCAAGGCCAGCGACACCATGTCGATTCCGGCCTTGGCCAGACCTGCGCGCAGGGCCTCCAGATGCAGTTCGGCCACCGTTTCGTCCGTCAAAACGGCAACACGCGGGCGCGCCAGCAGCGGCGCGATCCAGTCGCCCGCCTGATCAATCAGGCCCGGCCCGATCTGCACATCATAAGAGCGTTCGCCCAGATCGACATGAACCACTTGCTGCATTTGCCCTTATCCTTGCTCGACAACATCGGGACGGGTTTTCAGAACCTCGATCACCCGATCCACCATTTCCTCGATCGACGCCTCACCATCCGAGACGGCCGTCAGGTCAGCCTGCGCATAAAGCGGCACGCGGGCCTCGTACAAGGCGCGCAACGTCGCACGCGGGTCGGGTGTGCGCAAAAGCGGGCGCGTGTCCTTGTGTCGAACGCGGTTCCACAGCACGTCCAGATCCGCCTTGAGCCAGACCGACGCACCGCGTTCCGAGATCATCGCGCGGTTGTCCGGCGACAGAAACGCCCCGCCCCCGGTCGACAGGACACAGCGCTCCTCGTCCAGCAGTCGCCCGATCACCTGGCTTTCCTTGGCGCGAAAGAACGGCTCGCCATCGCGTTCGAAAATCTCGGGGATGGACATGTTGGCCGCTGATTCGATCTCGGCATCGCTGTCGAGGAACGGAACCCCCAACCGCGCGGCCAAAGCACGCCCCACGGCGGTCTTTCCAGCCCCCATCATGCCTACCATGACTATGGTTTTCCTGACTTTCAGGTCACTGCCTGCGCGGGTATGGGCCGTGTTATGCTCAATTTCACTCATTCTTCAGTGAATGACGTGATCTTGAGAAAAAGGCCAGTTATAACTTGGTCAAAAGAGCAAATTGAGGCTGCGAGGCGTGATGGGTCGCTTGATCAAATTTCTGGTGTATGTCCTGTGTCTGTGTGTGATCGGGTTGGTGGGATATGCGTATGTTGGCCCGTTCTTTGGCGTCGATTTTTCTGCGCCGCAGTCCGAGGTTACGCAACCGGTGATACTGAATGCGGACTAGCGTTTTCCTGTTTCTTTTTTGCGTTCCGGCCGTCGGTTTGGCCCAACAACCGCTTTCTGCGATCGACTGGCTGAACCAGACGCCCGCCGTGAACCTGCCCGGCACCGTGCTGCTTGAGCCGCCCGTGTCCAAGACCGGACTGGGCCCCGAGATCACCTCCACCCCGCTCGAGGCGTTGACGCCGCCCTTGGGGCTTGTCGCGTCGAACGTCACCGGCCTGCCGGTTGACCTGTGGACCGGCAGCGACCCAGAGCGGTTGGCCGAAATGATCGACCGCATCAACGTACGCGGCAGCCCGGCGATGCAAACGCTGCTGTTCACTCTGCTGCTGTCCGAGACCCGGGCGCCCCAAGGGGCCGAGGCTGGCGAGGCCATGTTGCTGGCGCGCCTCGACCGGTTGATGCAGCTGGGCGCTGTCGACCCGACACAGGCTCTGGTGCAACTGGCCGGTCCCACCGACACCAAGGATCGGTTTCAGCGCTGGTTCGATGCCACCTTGTTGACCGGGGATGAGGATCGGGCCTGCGGGGCCTTGATTGCAGCGCCTTACCTTTCTAGCGACTATGGCGATCAGATCTTTTGCAAGGCCCGATTGGGTGATTGGCAATCGGCCGCGCTGACGCTGGAAACCGCCCACGCTTTGGAACTGCTACCGCCTGAACAGCTGGCGCTGCTCGACCGTTTCCTGAGCCCGGACATTTTTGAGGGCGCACCGCCCCTGCCGCAACCGCAGCGGCCAGATCCATTGACGTTCCGCCTGTTCGAAACCATTGGTGAGCGTCTGCCCACCGCCTCATTGCCGCGGGCGTTTGCCACCGCTGATCTGCGCGATGTGGCAGGTTGGAAAGCGCAGCTTGAAGCCGCCGAGCGTCTGACCCGCATCGGGGCCCTGACGCCAAATCATCTGTTGGGTCTTTACACCGACCGACAAGCCGCCGCATCGGGCGGGGTCTGGGACCGGGTGCGCGCAGTTCAGCGGTTTGAAACCGCATTGAGCACAGGCAACGAGGCCGCGATCAGCAAGGCGCTGAGCACGGTTTGGAAAGCGATGAAAGACGTCCAGCTCGAGGTTGCCTTTGCCGAGCTGTTTGCAGATCAATTGGCCATCCAGAAGCTGAGCGACCCAGACGCCGCCAGCCTCGCGTGGCGCATCCGCCTGCTGGCCGGAAGCTATGAGGACGCCGCGCGCAAGCCGCCCAGCAACTCGCAGATGCACACATTCCTGGCGGCCCTTGCCCAGGGCGATCCGGGACGCGCCTTTGCGCCCAATACCCAGGCGCAAGCGATATCAGACGGGTTCGCCACCGATCCCGAACTGCCAATGGACGTGCAACGTGCCATCGACGACGGCCAATTGGGCGAGGCGATCCTGATGGCGATGGATCTGTTCACCCGTGGGGCGCGTGGCAATCCGGCGGACCTGACTGCGGCCCTTGCCACGTTCCGCTCTGTCGGCCTCGAAGACACGGCACGCCGCGCGGCGCTACAGCTGATGTTGTTGGGACGGGGGTGAGCCATGTCCGCCCCAGCCACATCTGATCAATGGATTTCCAGCTTTCTTGAAGCGCAGGCCGCCGAACTGGGCGCGGCGACCAACACGCAACTGGCATATGGCCGCGATCTCAAGGACTTTGCAGGCTGGATCGCGCACCGCAAACATGACTTTTCCTCAGCCGACCGGGACCTGGTCGAGGCCTATCTGATCGACTGCGACGCCCAAGGTCTGGCCAAATCGACACGCGCGCGGCGGCTGTCGGCGATCAAGCAGATCTATCGCTTTGCCTTTGAAGAAGGCTGGCGGGCTGACAATCCTGCGATCCAGATCAAGGGACCTGGACGCGAGAAACGCTTGCCCAAAACGCTCGAAGTGGTCGAGGTTGACCGCCTATTGGACGCCGCGCGCAATTCGGGCCGCACCTTGCACGACCGTTTGCGCAATGTCTGCCTGATGGAGCTGCTCTATGCCACCGGCATGCGCGTGACCGAATTGGTGTCCCTGCCCGTCTCATCGGCGCGCGGCGATCCTCGGATGTTGCTCATCATGGGCAAGGGCGACAAGGAGCGGATGGTGCCACTGTCGCCACCCGCCCGAAACGCCCTGACTCTGTGGCTTGCGGCGCGGGACGAGGCCGAGGACAAGGCTGTCGCCAAGGGCGCCAAACGCTCACGGTTCCTGTTTCCGTCACGCGGTAAGTTGGGGCATCTGACCCGGCACCGGTTCTATCTGCTGATCAAGGAATTTGCGGTTCAGGGCGGCGTTTCACCAGAAAAAGTCACGCCGCACACCCTGCGCCACGCCTTTGCCACGCATCTGTTGGCCAATGGTGCCGACCTGCGCTCGATCCAGACGTTGCTGGGCCATGCAGATGTGGCTACGACCGAAATCTACACCCATGTGTTGGACGAAAGGTTGGCGGAACTGGTGCTGGAACACCATCCACTGGCAACCGACAGCGACAAGAAGAAGCTGGACTAACCCCTTGATTGCGCACCCTACCATCCCCATAACGGGATGAGCATCAAGGATACCCAAAGGACCAATGGACCCGACCCCTACCGTGATCGACGGCGCATTCTGGATCAGCGCAGGCTCGATCCTCTTACTGCTTGTTTTATCTGGCTTTTTCTCCGGTTCGGAAACCGCTCTGACAGCCTCATCCCGAGGCAAGCTGCGTGCGCAGGCCGACAAGGGCTCGCGCGGGGCGCAAAAGGCCCTGGACATCACCGAGGACAACGAGCGCTTGATCGGCTCGGTTCTTCTGGGCAACAACCTGGTCAACATCCTCGCCGCCTCGCTCGCCACGGCGCTCTTTACGCGCCTCTTCGGGGAAAGCGGCGTGGCCCTGGCAACCTTGGTGATGACCCTGCTGGTTCTGGTCTTTGCCGAGGTATTGCCCAAAACATATGCCATCATCAACGCCGAGAAAGCCGCTGCTGCCGTGGCCCCGGTGATCAGCGTTCTTGTCACCCTATTTTCGCCCATCGTGGGTGTTGTGCGCGTGCTGGTGCGCGGGGTGCTTGGCCTTTTTGGGGTCAAGGTCGACCCTGACAGTCATATGCTGGCCGTACGCGAAGAGATCGCGGGCGCCCTGCAATTGGGCCACTCTGAAGGGGTGGTCGAAAAAGAGGATCGCGATCGCATCCTTGGCGCATTGGATCTGAGTGACCGCACGGTCGAAGAGATCATGTTGCACCGATCAAAGATCGAGATGATCGATGCCGATGCCGCGCCCGAGGACATTTTGCAGCAGTGTCTGGAAAGCCCGCACACCCGCCTGCCCGTCTATCGTGACGAGCCCGAAAACATCATCGGCCTGGTGCATGCCAAGGACCTGTTCCGGTCCATGTACGCTCAAGTGGGCGGTGCCGAAGGGGCAGCCAGTCGGCTCAAGGAATTTGACATCGCAGCTGTTGCCAACCCGCCGTATTTCGTACCGGAAACAACCACGCTTGATGACCAGATGCGCGAGTTCCTGCGTATGCGTGGTCACTTTGCCCTGGTGGTGGATGAATACGGCTCACTTCAGGGTCTGATCACACTCGAAGATATTCTGGAAGAGATCGTGGGCGAGATTGCCGACGAGTTCGACATTGCCGAAGAAGAGCAGATCGAAACCACCTCGGACGGTCAGTATCTGGTCGAAGGTGCCATGACGATCCGTGACCTGAACCGAGCAACGGATTGGACCCTGCCCGATGACGAAGCAAACACCGTGGCTGGTCTGGTGATCCACGAGGCGCAGATGATCCCGACCGTGGGTCAGGTGTTTTCATTCCACGGCTTTCGGTTCGAGGTGACCGCGCGCGAAGGCAATCGGCTCACAGAGCTGAAGATCCGCCCGCTTTAATGTGGTTTGCCGTGCCGCTCGCACCAGGCGCGCACGGCTTTCATCCGATAGCGTGACACAGGAATGACGCAGCCCGAACGTGTCATGATTGTTGTGCCTCGCAGCTCAAGCGCCTCTTCGGTCGAAACCCAGAACGAGCGATGTGCCTGAATGCCGTCATCGTCCGACACCTGCATCAGCAAATCGTTCATCCGCGCCCGCAATCGCAAGGTTCCCATGGTTGTCTTGACCACCAGGTAATGCTCTTCGTTGCGCACACACCGCACGCTGTCCAATGGCAGGCTGCGCCCCGCGATCCTGACAAACTGAGCTGCATCATCGGCGTCATTGGACACATCGGCGATTGGTTCGGCAGTTCGGGACAAGGGCAACAGCCAGAGAAAGGCGATCATCTCGCACACATGTGCGACGATGATGTTTCTGACCATTCCCAGCACATTCAACGACTCGCCCCGAGCGGGAACAACCGAACCAAAGACTTCTGGCATGAGCTCCATAAACACGCTGAGCATACCGATGAGCGGCGCGGTCGCCAGAAGCAGCGGCATGGGCGCTGCAAAGCGGCTCTGCCATATCTTCAGCACCCGTTCACCCCAGGGCAAAACCAACAGCAGATACAAGAAGATACCCAATATCCAATAAAACAGACGCGATGTAACGTCAGGCAGAGTCGGAAACAGGTATGGATGCCCTGATGTCATGACTACGAGTAAGATGGCGCACAAACAAAGGACGTTTGGGCTTAGAATAAAGCCCCGCAGTTCACGGAACGTGAAATACACGACCTTTCCATTCGTGAGCAAAACTCGATATTCGCGATTCTCGTCTTTCTTCATCTCGGCTCTCAAGGTGGAATTGGATCACCTCAGAGCAGTTTGTTTTCGTAGCATTAGACAATCAGCCCTCTGGGGCGGTCAGACTTGGTACTTAGTGTGTTCTTGTCCCCCTCTTCAATGGGACTCTGGCCGAAGAATTCCCACCCACCTCCTACTGGATGGGAAGACGGCCCCGGGCGCACCACGATTTGCCCCCGGGGCCTGTTTCGTTTACCGGCTGGACCGGCCAGCGACCTCACAATGACCTTTCGCGACACATCTTGTCGGATTTGGATTTGAGACTCCATCCGTTTCAGGAAAGGCTGGTGGCGAATTCAAGGAGGACTTTCATGAAAACCACCACCCGTGTGGCCGTCATTGGTGGCGGCGTCGTCGGCTGTTCCGTGCTCTATCACCTGACCAAGCTTGGTTGGTCCGATGTGATGCTGCTGGAGCGTTCAGAGCTGACTTCGGGCTCGACCTGGCACGCGGCGGGCGGCTTTCACACGCTCAACGGCGACACCAACATGGCGGCGCTGCAGGGCTATACCATTCGGCTCTACAAAGAGCTGGAAGAGATCACCGGCATGTCCTGTGGGTTGCACCATGTGGGCGGCGTGACGCTGGCGGACAACCAGGACCGGTTCGACATGCTGCTGGCCGAACGCGCCAAGCATCGGTTCATGGGGCTGGAAACCGAAATCGTCGGCCCCGAAGAGATCAAGAAGATCGCCCCTGTCACCAACACAGACGGCATCATCGGCGCATTGTACGACCCGCTCGACGGTCACCTGGATCCCTCGGGCACCACGCACGCCTATGCCAAGGCGGCGCGCATGGGCGGCGCGACGATCGAAACCCACTGCATGGTCAAGGAAACCAACCAGCGCGCCGATGGCACCTGGGACGTGGTTACCGACAAGGGCACAATCCGCGCCGAACACATCGTCAATGCCGGCGGCCTGTGGGCGCGTGAGGTGGGTGCGATGGCAGGCATCTATTTCCCGCTGCACCCCATGGAGCACCAGTATCTGGTCACGGACAACATTCCTGAGATTGAAGCGATCATCGACGCCGGCGGTGAGCACCCCCATGTGATGGACCCCGCAGGTGAAAGCTATCTTCGGCAAGAGGGGCGCGGGCTGTGCATTGGGTTCTATGAACAACCCTGCAAACCCTGGGCGGTTGACGGCACACCTTGGAACTTTGGGCACGAATTGTTGCCCGATGATTTTGACAAGATCACCGACAGCATCGAGTTTGCCTATCAACGCTTCCCCGTGCTGGCCCAGGCCGGTGTCAAATCGGTAATCCACGGCCCCTTCACCTTTGCCCCGGATGGCAACCCACTGGTCGGCCCGGTGCCCGGGGTGCGGAACTATTGGTCCGCCTGCGGTGTCATGGCGGGCTTCAGCCAGGGCGGCGGCGTTGGCCTGACGCTGGCGCAGTGGATGATCGAAGGCGAGCCCGAACGCGATGTCTTTGCCATGGACGTGGCCCGCTTTGGCGATTGGATCAGCCCCGGCTACACCCGCCCCAAGGTGATCGAGAATTATCAAAAGCGCTTTTCTGTCGCCTACCCCAACGAGGAACTGCCTGCCGCGCGCCCCAACCGCACAACGCCGATGTATGATATCTTCACCGATCTGGGCGCGGTCTGGGGCCAGCAATACGGGCTCGAGGTGCCGAACTATTTTGCGCAAGGGGAAGAGCCGGGCTATGAAACGCCGTCTTTCCGCCGCTCGGACGCATTTGAGGCAACCGGGCGCGAAGTGCGTGCCGTACGCCAAGGCGTGGGCATCAACGAGGTGCACAACTTTGGAAAATACCTGATCAAGGGCAAAAATGCGCGCGCCTGGCTGGACAAGATCATGGCCGGTCGCATTCCGCAGCCTGGCCGTCTGTCCCTGACGCCGATGCTGTCGCCCAAGGGCAAGCTGATCGGGGATTTCACCGTGTCCTGCCTGAACGAGGAGGAGTTTCAGCTCACCGCATCCTACGGCAGCCAGGCGTTCCACATGCGCTGGTTCCTGCAACATAAGGAACACGCCGTAACAATCGAAAACATCAGCGACAAACGCAACGGGTTCCAGATCGCCGGCCCCAAGGCTCTGGAGGTTCTGCAGGCCTGCACCCGTGACGATGTCGCCACCATGCGGTTCATGGATGTCCGCCCTGTCACGATTGGCATGACCGACTGCATCGTCCAGCGGGTCAGCTATACCGGCGATCTTGGGTACGAGATCTACTGTGATCTTCTGTCCCAGCGACAGCTCTGGTGGACCCTGTGGGAGGCTGGTCAGCCACATGGCATGACGCCTTTTGGCATGCGCGCCATGATGTCCTTGCGGCTGGACAAGTTCTTTGGCTCGTGGATGTCCGAGTTCTCACCTGACTACACCGCGGCAGAGACAGGCCTGGACCGCTTCATCAGTTTCAAGAAGAACGTGGACTTCATCGGTCGCGCCGCTGCCGAGGCGGATCGGACCAATGGGACCGAACGCAAGCTGGTCGCATTCGAAGTCGACGCAGAAGATGCCGATGTGAACGCATACGAACCAATCTGGCTGGACGGTACTGTTGTCGGCTTCTGCACGTCGGGTGGCTATTCGCACCACGCGCAAAAGTCGATCGCGCAGGGCTTCCTCCCCTCGGACCGCGTGGTTGACGGGCTGGAGGTCGAGATTGAAATTCTGGGTCACATGCGTAAGGCGCGTGTGCTCACCGAGCCGCTTTTTGACGCGGACGGCGCGCGGATGCGCAGATGACAAGCAGCTCATCCCGCGCCATGGTAGCGGGATGAGCACCATACCCATCATTCTTTTGGCCGCAGGTCAGTCACGCCGGATGCGCGGTGCCGACAAGCTGTTGCAACAAGAGGACGGCATGCCCTTGTTGCGCCGTGCGGCACAAATTGCGCTTGGCGCCGGGCCAGTGATTGTTGCGCTGCCGCCAGAGCCGCACGAAAGATATGCAGCGTTGGACGGCCTGGCTGTGCAGAAGGTCCCCGTGCCAGACGCCGCCGAAGGGATGAACGCCAGCCTGCGCACGGCCGTGCAAAACCTGCCTCCGGACGCTGCTGCGGTGATCGTCCTGCTTGCCGATCTGCCGGAACTGACGACAAATGACATCAAGAAGATCGCGCATTCCATTGAAACGGATGAAGATTTCAATATCCACCGCGGTGCCACACAAGACGGAAAACCCGGCCACCCGGTCGCTTTTGATCGGAGTTTGTTCGAAGAACTACGTGGCCTAAGTGGCGATGAAGGCGCGCAAGTCATCGTCAAACGCCACAAGGACACGGTCAAATTGATCCCATTAGAGGGTGAGCGCGCCCGGTTGGATCTGGACACGCCGGAAGCCTGGGCCGAGTGGCGCGCAAAACAGCAAACCTGAACACACAAAGACAGGGCGCAAAGCGCCCTGTCCTCTCACTCGCGTCCCCCTACCTACGCGAGCGGCTGCCGTCCCGGATCGGCCGGGACGCGCCCCCATTTTCAGCTTCAGTGCGTCAGCAGATGCGCTTCGTGCTTCTTCAGCGAGCGGCGTGCTGCCGCATAGCCTTCGAGACCTTCGCGCTCTTTCAGCTCCGGGAAGAGCTCAAAGATTTCGTTGCGCTGCGCGTTGCCCAGGCCGGCCAGCGAATGATCGCCCGGCTGGAAGCTTTCGGTCCATGTGCCATCCGACAGGACAACCTCGTGCTGGTCGAACATGAAGTGGATGTATGTCACCGAAGAGACATCGACCACATCAACCCCTTCAAGGCCGGTCAGATACTTGGCTGCCACCAGAACCTCGCGGTCCTCGAAATACAGCGCCGTCTTGTCGTTGGCGACCAGAACGCGGTGGTTCGGGCTGACCATCATGTCCCGCTCGGGCAGACCGCCACCCAATGCGCCTTCGCGGATCAGGATCGGGTTCAGGTGCTCGGCACGGACCAATTCCTGACCGGTCATGGTCTTGGTGCCCAGCCACTTGATCTCCTGAATGCCGTTGTCGCGCGTGATGACACGATCACCGATCTTCAGATCCTCGACCCGACGCTCGCCTTTCGGCGTAGCGATCAGGGTGCCCGGCGTGAAGCAGGGTACGATAACCTGTTCGATCTCGCTGAACTCGGTCGTTCCGGTTTCGTCGCCATCAGCGTTGAAGAACCGAACGGTTCCGGCCTCGGCATCAGACGGATCAAACTCGACCGTCAGCGACCCGCCCGGGTTCACGGCCTCGGCCGCACCGGTCAGATCAAGGATGTCGTTGTCCAGACCATCAGCGTCTTCACCACCAATGATCACCTCACCCTGGCCGACATTGACAAAGCTGTCGTTGCCGAACTGACCCGACAGAATGTCGCCACCGTCGCCCGCAACATCGTTGCTGCCGGACAGAGTGTCGTCTCCGTCACCGCCGACAACAATGTCACGACCTTCACCGCCATCCAGCACGTCGTTGCCTTCGCCACCGTCGATGGCATCGCCACCGCCGTTGCCAAAGACGGTATCGTCGCCGGTTCCGCCAAAGATGACATCGGTGTCCAGTTCGCCGCGAACGCTGTCGTTGCCGCCGCCGGCGATGATAACGTCCTGCTCATCCACCAGGGGCGGAACTGCATCGTCACCATCCACACGGTCGCCTTCGGGATCGCCGGTATAGGCTAGGTCAATGATATCATCACCGGCTGTACCTTCGACAACACCGTCGACACCCGTCACCACCGGACCATCGCCAGATGTTGCCGACGTCGCTGTCGGCGCACCGATGACATAGACGTTTTCGATTTCCGAGAACTCGGCAGTCCCTGCGACCGTCAGATCCTCGTTGTAGTAGGTGACGGTACCGGATTCACCGGTTGGGTCGGTTTCGTCATAGTCGACAACGGCCAGGCCGCGTGCCAGCAGGACGTCAAAGTCGTCGCCGCCTTCGCCACCTTCGATCGTGTCGCCGATGCCCGCGCCGATGACGTCGCGATCGTCGCCGCCAAAGACAACGTCGGCGTCTTCGCCACCCAGGATGACATCATTGCCTTCTTCGCCATACAGGGTGTCTTCACCTGCACCGCCAAGAATGGTGTCATTGCCCGGTTCGATGGCCAGCGCTGCAGCGAAATCCGATGGTTTGACCATGCTGATGTCGCTGTCGCCATAAACGACGTCGTTGCCTTCCTGACCTTCGAGCTGGTCCGAGCCGATGCCGCCAAAGAGCGTATCGTCACCCGTGCCACCCAAAATGGTGTCGTTGCCGGAACCACCAGCAAGCTGGTCATTGCCCGCGCCACCATCAATCGAGTCCGGCGAACGGCCGATCGAAGCAACACCGGTAAAGGCCGGGTCATAAGCGATGACAACGTCGTCCCCGCCACCGGCAAGGATGGTGTCGGCACCGTCGCCACCATTCAGCGTATCGTCGCCGTCTTCGCCAGTTACAAGGTCATCCCCTGCACCCGCGTCGACAAAGTTGTCACCCAGGCCCGCATCCAGCGTGTCGCTGCCTTCGCCGCCGACCAGAGTGTCGCCACCCAGGCCACCGATCAGCGAGTCGTCACCTTCGCTGCCATAGAGCTTGTCGCTGCCGGCACCGCCATCAATCGTGTCGTTGCCTTCACCCCCTTCGACATCATCGAAACCGATGCCTGCAAAGATCAGGTCGTCACCTTCGCGGCCTTTGACGACATCATCGCCAGCACCCGAATAGACGGTGTCGTTGCCTGCACCCGCATCGACCGCGTCACGCTGGTCGCCGCGCGGCGTGCCGCCCAGATCTTCGAAGAAGTCCGAAGGCGTCAGGCTGGCAATGGGTTCATCTAGGAAGTTCTCGAAGCTGTCGAAATTGTCGATCCGGTCGCCCTCGGGGTCGCCCAGATAGCTCGCGTCGATCAGATCGTCGCCGCTGCCACCTTCGACAACACCGTCAAGCTGCGGGTCAACGATCTCAACGTTCTCGATGTTGACAAACGTCGTGGTCACACCGGTGCGACCACCTGCAGCGTCCAGATAGTAGACAACCCCATTTTCCCCATTGTCTGGGTCATATTCGACCTCGGCGCGGTCAAAGACACGCAGGGTATCAAAGTCGTCGCCCCCTTCGTTGCCGTCGACGAACTGGCTGTCCTGTCCCACAACAATGATGGTGTCGCGGTCATCGCCACCAAAGGCCTGGTCGTTGCCCGGACCGGTCGAGATCGTGTCATTCCCCGATCCACCATACAGCGTGTCCGAGCCATCGTTGCCGATGACGGTGTCATCACCTTCGTCGCCATAAAGCAGGTCGTCGCCCGGATTGCCGGTCAGGTTGTCGTTGCCTTCGCCGCCACGCATTATGTCGTCGCCACGGCCCGCATCCAGCGTGTCGTTGCCACGGCCACCTTGGATCAAGTCATCGCCGGCGTCGCCTTCGAGCAGGTCGTCGCCGTCCTGACCAAGGATGGTGTCATCACCCTCTTCACCGCTGACAGCGTCGGCACCGTCACCTGCAAAGACATAGTCGCTGTCTGCACCAGCATCGATGGTGTCATCACCGGTCTTGCCGACGATGATGTCTTGATCGCCGACCTGACCTGGCAGCAATGCGTCGTCATTGTCGACAAAGTCGCCATTGGGATCGCCATCATAGTTGATGTCGATGGCATCGTCGCCAAACGTGCCTTCGACGATCCCATCCGGGCTCAGAGGCTCATCAATCAGGATGTTTTCGATCTCTTCAAAGACCAGCACGTCACCTGTCGCGCCAACGACGGCCACACCGTCCTCGCGGTCTTCGGAGGTGTAGACAATGCCAACCGGTCCCAGACCGCGCAGGTCGAGGGTGTCAAAGTCATCACCACCCGCGCCACCGTCGATCTGGTCAAACCCTTCGCCACCCAGGAAGGTGTCGCGGTCGTCGCCGCCGCTCAGCGTGTCATCGCCGTGACCACCAATGATCTCGTCGTTGCCGACGCCACCCATGATGCTGTCTTCGTCGATGCCGCCATCCAGCGTGTCGTCGCCTTCGTCACCCATCAGGACGTCGTCGTCGTCCTGACCCATGATCAAGTCATTGCCTTCGCCACCCGACAGAGTGTCCATGCCGTTGGTGACTTCGGGATCCGGGTCACGTCCGTCCGAGCCGTCGTCGGTGATGTTCAGCACATCGGGGAAGATCGGATCCAGACCGCCATAGATTGTGTCGTTGCCACCGTCGCCGGTGATTTCATCCGAGCCTTCGCTACCGATGATCAGGTCATCGTCCGCACCACCCGAGATGGTGTCGTCGTCCAGGCCACCGTCGATCGTATCAGATCCGGCACCACCCATAACGAGGTCGTTGTCGTCACCGGTCGAGATGTCATCGTTTCCGTCACCACCATCGACGGTGTCACGGTCGTTGAAGACGTCGGGATCTGCCGGAACTTCGGGAAGACCCTGATAGGATGGGAAACCGCGATCTGGCAGGTTGGCGGCATCGTCGCCACCTGTGTCGATCTCGTCATCGCCGTCGCCGCCGTCAACGCTGTCGTTGCCGTCACCACCGGTCAGAGTATCGTCGCCGCCTTGTCCGATCAGAGTGTCGTCACCCTCGCCGCCGGTCAGGCTGTCGTCGCCGTCGTCCACAGGACCGCCGCCGCCACCCGAGCCATCATCGAGCGGAACGTCGAAATAGACATCCGTCACGTCGATCTCGGAGGCATTCGGGCCATCCTGGCTGTGGCTGATTGTCAGCCGCGAAACCGGACCCGGAATGGTGACCAGAACCGAGTAGTTCGAGTTGTCGGGGTTGGCATAGCCACCGTCGCCGGTTGCTGTGTCACCGCCTGCAACAGTGTCTTCGTCAGTGATCGTCACACCAAGGCCACCCGAAACAACAACTGGAATCTGGCTCCCATCGGGACCATAGGCCAAGACCTGAACCTGGCCGTCACCGTCGATGTCGTTGATGCGGAACGAAACATTCTCAACATCATCCGAGAAATCGAGCTCATAGGTCGCGGTGTTGGCTTGACCGTTCAGCTCGGATTCCATCGCGCTGGTGTCAGAGGCATCAGGGCCGTTGGTGTCGATGTTGCCGACAAACTGTTCCTGTGTCTGGAACTCGGTGTCGACGCCAGTGGACGCCTGAGTGACCGAGAACGTGACATCAACCGAGCCGGTGTTCTGCGTGAAACCACCGCTCAGATCGTCGCCATCATCGACCTGGCCGCCGTCATCCGGGTCGGGTGCCAGGTGCCATTCGAATGTCTCGCGTGTTGACGGGCCGGTCAGGCCGGTCGCCTCGCCGTCACCGATCAGCAGGTCGTCGCCTTCTTCACCGTTGACGGTGTCATCGCCACCACCGGCATAAACGGTATCATCACCTTCGCCCGCGTCGATGCTGTCATTGCCCGGGCCGCCGTTGATGACGTCTTCGTTCGGGTCATCAAAGGGTGCTGGAGCATCGCCGCCGTCCACGACATCACCATCCGGGTCACCGTCATAGTCGGTGTCGATGATGTCGTCACCATTGGTGCCTTCGACAATGCCGTTGCCGTCGCCGCCGCCAATGACCGGCTCATCCAGAACCGCGACATAGTCGATGCCGCCATAGAAATGCTGATCAAAATTGTCTTCGGTTACTTCGCGCGCGCCGATGGTAAAGGACTGTTCTTCGGCGGTGGTTACATCGAGTGTCAGACCCGGGGTGTCGCCGGTGATCGTCTCGGATGTGCCTTGCGTCAGGTTTTCGACCTGAACTGCCACGCCGCTTTCGGACCACGAGTAGGAGACCTTGATGACATCGCCGCCACCAACAAAGCCGTCCGAGGAGCTCAACAGGGACTCAGTGCCCCCGGAGCGATGGTAGACCTCGACTGCGCCGTCTTCGGTGACGCGCACTTCGAAGAAGCCGCTGTCGGTTTGCGTGCCTTCGCCGCCATCGGTTTCTTCGTTCGAATCCTCGACACCGCGGCTGACCACGGTTTCCGATCCGGCATCGGTGGTGTCAAAGCTGCGGAATTCCGTGATGATCGTACCCTGGTTCAGATCGAACGGAGCATCGTCGCCATCATCCACATCAAACCGCTGAGTGTCGGAGTTGTTTGTGAACAACCAACCAGCTGTGAAGTCCGGATCCCCTACGGGCGTGCCGTCTTGAGCGATACCGTCCCCCAGGCCGGTGTCGTTGGTTTCAGCAGTCGGGCGAAAGTCCCACAGACCGATTACGTTGGCCAGATACGGATTGTCAAAATTCGTTGCCATCACATTCTCCTTTGCGGTGCTCGCGACACCAAACCGCTTACCTGCGGAAACCTCCAAGTGAACCAAGGGCCGATGACCGAAGCGTTCACAGGCGACTGCACCAACAGCACCAAGACCAAATGGAGAGAGAGACCCCTGCCCTTTGACAGACAGGTACGCGATCGCCGTTTCAGGCAATCACGGTGCGTTACCGTCACATACAGCGTGGCAGCCGCTGCGCGAACGCACATCCCCTCGCATCCGGTCGGATGCAATATTAGTGCGGTCGCCCCCGTGACCTACAGACATCGCCCCCCAGTTGGGCTAACTCATGAATACCGGACGCCAGAAAGCCGTCAAAGTGAAAAAAATTTTAGAAACAGCAGGTTTCCCGGGGAGAACTGCCGTTAACCTTAGGTAACGCCGACCGAATTTCTACCATAGGTTGATGATTGTTTCCGCAGAGCTGACCCAATTTTGCCAAACAGACCGCCTGAGGGGACCAAACAGCGTTGAACTGAGTGCGTCGGCGCAATTGCCCGTTTTTTGTTTCCTTAACGAAAACAGTCAGGTGACAGGCACAACCCACAGGACAAACGCCCAACTGTGCCATCTTTCTGCCCAAGTTAACCCTAATGATGGAACCAATTCCCCGGATCATAGGCTGATTTTTGCAAAACGGCGAACAATTGGCCACAAAATCACTCGAATCAAACTCAAATAGGTCAGAAGTTGGACAAGGGGGATTCGTAAGCAAAACGGCCCCCTAAGGGACCGTTTCTGGATCAATTGCCTATGTGATGTCAGCTGGGCCTGGATAGTGGCATGCGACGGCCGTTCCGGAGCCTGGCACAAGGTCTGGCGGGGTTTTCCGGCAAACCTCTTTTGCTCTGGGGCAGCGCTCGGCAAAGGCGCAGCCCGGTGGCGGATTGATCGGGCTGGGTGGATCGCCCGAAACCTTGAGCGGACGCACGTAGCCCTTGGATTTGCGTCGCGCCAGCGAGGGCGCCGCCGACAACAGCGCCTGCGTGTAGGGGTGCTGGGGCGCCTCGAACAAGGCCGCGGTCGGCCCGCTTTCCACGATCTTGCCCAGATACATCACCGCCACCTCGTCACAAACGTGACGCACGACGCCCAGGTCGTGACTGATGAACAGGTAACTCAGCCCAAGCTTCTCCTTCAGCTCGGCGAGCAAGTTCAGGATCTGCGCCTGAATGGCCACGTCCAGCGCGCTCACCGGCTCGTCACAGACCAACAGCTTTGGGTTCGTCGTGAGCGCCCGCGCGATCGAGATCCGCTGCCGTTGTCCGCCCGAAAACTGATGCGGAAACAGATTGAGCTGATCGGGTCGCAGCCCCACCAAAGCAAACAGCTCTTCGACCTTGGCATGCCGTTCTTCGGGCGTTCCGATCTCCATCAGGTCCATCGGCTCGCGCACGATGTCCACCACCCGCGCGCGCGGGTTGAGCGAGGAATAGGGATCCTGAAAGATCAGCTGCACATCGCGGCGACGTTGGCGCATCGCCTCGTCATCCAATTCCAGCAGATCATCGCCCTCGAACAGCACCTGCCCGCCCGCCGCCTTGGTCAGCCGGATTGCGGCCATTGCCGTTGTCGTCTTGCCCGAGCCGCTTTCACCCACGATGCCAAGCGCCTTTCCCGCCTCAAGCTGGAACGACACTTGCCGCACCGCCTCGAGATGGGGGCGTTCGGCAAAGAACGACGGTTTCGGCAAGGCAAAACGCACCGTCAGGTCGCGTACATCCATCAACACACTCATAGCCGCGCCTCCTCGATCCCGTGGCAGGCGACAGGGTGATGTCCGTGGCTCCCCAGCATGGGTTTTTCACGGGTGCAGCGGTCCTGCTTGAACGCACAGCGGTCGGCAAAGGCGCACCCCTGCCCCAACAGATGTAGCGGCGGCACAACACCCGGAATTTCGGCCAAGCGGTGATCATCCCGGCCAAGCGCGGGGATACAGTCGATAAGGCCCCGAGCATAAGGATGCTGCGGATAGTCCAGCACATCGTCGGCACTGGCATCCTCGATCACCCGGCCCGCGTACATCACAGCCACCCGATCAGCCATCTCGCTGATTGCGCCCATGTCGTGGGTGATCAGGATGATGGCAACGCCAAAGTCGCGCTGGATCTCATTCAGCAGGTCAAAGATCTGCGCCTGCACCGTTACGTCCAACGCCGTGGTTGGCTCATCCGCGATCAGCACTTTAGGTCGGCAGCTGACCGCCATGGCGATCATCACCCGCTGGCGCATCCCACCTGACAGCTGGTGCGGATAATCCTTGGCCCGCGCCTCGGGGCTAGGGATACCCACCCGGTCCAACAGGGCCACGGCGTCTTTCAACGCCTGCGCTTTGTCGACCTTTTGGTGCAGCATGATCGCCTCGGCGATTTGATCACCCACGGTGAACACCGGGTTGAGCGAGGTCATCGGTTCTTGAAAGATCATCGCCGCGTCCGGCCCCCGCATCGCCCGCAGGCGCGCGGGGCTGGCGGTGGTCAGCTCCTCTCCATTCAGGCGGATGGAACCTCCCGCGATCTTGCCCGGCGGCGAAGGGATCAGCCCCATCACCGAAAGCGCGGTGATCGACTTGCCGCAGCCGGATTCCCCGACCACACCTAGCGTTTCACCCTCGTTCACATGCATCGACACGGAATCCAGTGCCGTCACCTCGCCATAGCGCGTCCGAAAGGTCACGCGCAGGTCTTCGATTTCAAGTAGCGCGCTCATCTTTCCCTCAACTTCGGATTAAAGGCGTCGTTCAGGCCATCGCCGATCAGACTGACCGCGAAGACGGTGAAAAAGATCGCAAGCCCCGGGAAGGTCACCGGCCACCAGGCGTCCAGGATGTATTCGCGGTTGGCGCCGATCATCAGCCCCCAGCTCATCACATTGGGATCGCCCAGGCCCAGGAAGGACAGGCCCGCCTCGAACAGGATGGCGACCCCAATGGTCAGCGTCGCCGAAACGATCAGCGGCGGCGCTGCATTCGGTAGGATCACTTTCCAAATGATCCGCTTGTTTCGCGCTCCGATGGCACGGGCAGCCGTGACATACTCCAGTTCCTTGATCTTCAGGAACTCGGCCCGTGTCAGACGCGCGGTCTGCGGCCAACTGACAACGCCAATGGCCAGCGCAATGGTCCAAAGCGACGGCGACAGAAGCGTCACCAGCACCATGGCAAACAAGAGCGCGGGCAGCACCTGAAAGAACTCGGTGATGCGCATCAACAGATTGTCGACCCAGCCACCATAGTAGCCCGCCAAAGCGCCCAGAGAGATGCCAATCACCATGGTCAGCGCTGCGGCGGCCAACCCGACGGCCAGCGTCGGCCCACCCCCGGTCAGCATACCCGCAACGATATTGCGGCCCAGGTAGTCGGTACCAAGGGGAAATTCGGGCGTGACACCGGGCGGCTCGTGCGGGGCCCAGACGATCTCGAACGGGTCGCCGCTGTACAGGAACGTGCCGTAGAGCGTCGCGCCGACGATGACCATCAGCATGATCACCCCGATGACCGCAGGAATATTGCGCCGGAACATCCGCCACGCTTCAAGCGCGGGGCTTTCGGCCTTGAATTCGGATACGGATTGATCAGACATCACCGCCCCCTCAATCTTGGATCAGCAAGGCGATAGCTCAGATCCGTCAGAATATTGGCAACCACGACCATGAAGGACGCAAAGAACAGAACCCCCATGATGGTCGGATAGTCGCGTCGCAGAATGCTGTCGAAGGCCAGCCGCCCCATGCCGGGCCAGTTGAACACCGTCTCGACCAGCAGCGCGCCGGAAATCAGGTTGCCGAACTGCAGACCAGCGACCGTCAGGATCGGCAGTGCAGCGTTGCGCAGGGCGTGTTTGAACAGAACCGAGCGTTCGGAGGCGCCCTTGGCCCGAGCGGTGCGAATATAATCAGAGCCCAGAACTTCGAGCATCGAAGCCCGCGAGAGGCGTGCGTATTGGGCAAGATAGATGATCGCCAAAGTAAAGGCAGGCAGGATCAGGTGGTGCAACACGTCCAAAGCCCGCACAAAGAACCCCGCATCGCGCAGCTTGACCGATTGCATGCCTTCGACCGGAAAGATCGGTACGACGCTAGCAAAGAGGATGATCAGCATGATCCCGGTCCAGAACACCGGCACCGCATACCCGATGGTGGCAAAGACCGAGACAAAGGCGCTCATCGGTCCGTTGGGCTTGCGCGCGGCGATCACACCCAGGAAAACACCCAGGACAATCGACAACAGCTGCGCGGTGATCACCAACAGGATGGTCGGCCCGATCCGGTGCCCGATCAGCGTCGTGACCGGCTGGTTGAAGAAAAAGCTCTCGCCCAGATCAAACTGCGCCACGTTGGCGATGTAGATGCCCAGCTGGGTCAGGACCGGCTTGTTGAGCCCGTATTCTTCGCGGATGCTTTCCAGCATCTCTTCGGTCGCGCCGCCCATTTCGCCCGCGATGACAACCGCAGGGTCGCCGGGCGCCAACCGGATGAGGAGGAAGTTCAGCACCACCACACCGAGCATGAGCAGCAGGCCGTAAAACAGGCGCCGCAATATGTATGACGTGTTCATAATTTGCCTCTCAACAACCAGGGCAGCAGGTCAGCTGCCCTGGATTGATGGGTTAGAGGATCACTCGGACCAGCTGACCTGGTCCATCGGATGCATGGTGCCCCAGATGCCCGTGGGCACGTTCTGAAGCTTCTTGTCGTAGGCCGTGTGATACGGCAGCGCGTTGATCCAGTAGATCGGCAGATCAGCCGCAACCATCTGCTGGAACTCGGCATAGAGCGCCTTGCGCTTGGCCGGATCGGCCTCGACCGCTGCGGCGTTCAGGATCTCGTCGACCTTTTCGTTGGCGTACTGCTGGGTGTTCGACCAGATCACACCCTTGCGGATGTTCGACGACAGATAGGTGCGGTGCACACCGATCACCGGGTCACCCCAGTTGAACACCACGTCCATGGACAGTTCGAAATCATGCCCGCCGACACGACCCGCCCAGGTGGGGAAGTCAGGCGCCGCGCGCACGGTCACGTTGATGCCGATCTTTTTCAGCTGCGACTTCATGTATTCTGCAACGGACTGCTGCTGTTCCTTGGGCCCCGGGATATAATCGATGGTCAGATCCATGCCATCGGCAAACCCGGCCTCGGCCATCAGAGCCTTGGCCTTGTCCAGATCAACGTCATAAGCCGGAATGGTTTCATCAAAGAAAGGCGAGCTTTCGATGATCGGGCCACGCTGTGGCGCGGACACGCCCCGATGCAGCGCCTTGGTGATGAACTCGCGGTCTACGGCATAGGCAATCGCCTGACGCACACGCACGTCGCTCAACTTTTCGGATGCCGTGTTGAACGCCAGCCAGTTGACCGGGCCAACAGCGGCATATCCATCAGTGGTGACACCCAGATGCTCGGCCTTTTCAAGGCGCTTGATCTCTTGGCTGCCGGCCATGAAGGGATACATATCCGCCTCGCCATTCTCCATCGCGATCAACAGGGCCGATGGGTCCTTGATGATGCGGATGATGATCTCGTCCAGCTTGGGACGGCCATCAATGAAGAAATTCGGATTCTTTTTCATCACCACGGCTTCGCCCGGTGTGAACTCTTCCAACATGAAGGGACCGGACCCGACAGGCGCCGAGTTCGCGGGGTGCGATTTCGCGTCCTGACCGTCGCCAAATACGTGCTTGGGCAGAACTGGCGCCAACGCAGGCGAAAGCGCGAGCAACAGCGCGGGGTGCGGCTGGCTCAGCTTGATGACGGCGGTGTGCGCATCCGGTGTTTCGATCGTTTCAACCGGGGCAAACATCGACTTGAAGGGGTGGTTTTCCTTGGTGGTCATGATCGAGAATGCGACATCCTCGGACGTGACCGGCTTACCATCGTGGAAGGTGGCGTTCTGCACAAGGTTCAGCGTCACCGACAGGCCATCTTCGCTGACTTCCCAGCTTTCAGCCAGATAAGGCTGCGGTTCCCAATTCTCGTCATAGCGCAGCGGCGACGCAAAGATCTGAGTGGACGGGACAGCCGTTGCGATCCCTGATTGCACCGCGCCGTTCAGGTGTCGTGGCACCTGCGTCGAGGCGATCACAAGCGTTCCGCCATCCGCAAATACTGGAGCCGCCAAACTGGTGACGGCAAGGGATACAGCGCCCAAAAGGCGTGTCATATGCTTCATGGTATTCTCCTCCCTTGCAGGCCCTTTGTGAACCTTACATGTCAGAGGCTAGCCAAGGCCGTAGTCACAGAAAACAGTTCTTTCTGTAGCGCAACGCTCTATTTTATGCAGTTTTGCGAAATTCCGGTTCCATAATCAAATGATCAAAGGCTCTTTCTGCCTTCAGATCTTGCGTGATCCGGCGCACGGTGTTGACGATGGCGGACCCTTTGAGCCCTTCGACGTAAGCCAGTCCCAATGCCGGGGAGTAAAACGCATCCGAGATTGGCAAAGCCCGATATCCGTTGCGCCCGTCCCGGTCGTTTGGTCCGCAGATGTTCAAGATCGAATAGCCGAAATCGCTGGCCACCAATCCGCGCAAAACCGAGCTGGACTTGGTGGAATGCACAACATTTGGCTCCAACCCCAATTCTTCGAACAACGAGCGAAAGTACTCTTCGGTGAGCGGCAGATCGAGGAGAATCATCGGAAGCTCTGCAAGTTCATGCAGACTGACAGATGCCTGACCAGCCAAAGGCGAACTGTTCGGCAGAAGGGCCCAGGGGTGTGCCTCGAACAACTGATCAAAGGGCAATCCCTTCACCGGATCCTTTTGATAGGTCAGCGCCAGATCGACCCCACCAGACAGCAGCAGATCTGCCATCGTGGTCATGTCTCCCTCAGCGAGTTCGATCCGCACACCGGGATAGCGTTGCGTCAGGCGAGACAGGATAGGCGGCAGGATATAGGGCGCAGTCGGCGCGTAACATCCAAGCCGCAACGTTCCTGTGGGGTCCCCGGTCAACGACATCAGATCGGATTCGAACACACGTGCGGTATCCAGAAAGGCGGACACGCGATCGCCGACCCGTTTGCCGACCTGTGTCGGGACGATCCCCTTGGCGGGAACCCGCAGAAACAACTCCGCACCGACGCATTGCTCGATCATGTCTATCGCTGCCGTGATGGACGACTGTGAAATATTCATCTCGACTGCGGCCCGGGCAATAGACCCGTTGCGCAGCGCCGCATCGAAGTAGCGCAGCTGCTTAAGCGTGAAATTCATCCGCTTCCCTCATTTTCTCCCTCAATGGTTGACAGTAATTCTATTTTACAGCGGATCAATCCCTCGCTACGCCTAAATCCAATCGGGAGGGACACTATGTCGGAAATCACTGTATTTGCTGCACAAAAAATCATCACGATGGATCCCAGCAAACCAAACGCAACGCATGTGGCCGTCCAGGACGGAAAAATCTTGGCCGTCGGCGGCGCTGATTGCGCCGATGCCTGGGGCACCGTGCATCACGACGACAGCCTGATTGAACATGTGCTTATGCCCGGATTTGTCGAGGGTCACGCGCATATGATGGCAGGCTCGATGTGGCAGTTTGCCTATGCCGGATATCACGACCGGATCGACCCGACCGGAAGGCTGCACAAAGGGATGACAGATATCGATGCCGTGGTGTCCCGGCTGCGTGACTATGCGGCCACGCTCCCGGCTGGCGAACCGGTGGTGGCTTGGGGTTTTGACCCGATCTTTCTGCCGACCGAACGATTGAACCGGGCCCATTTGGACAGCATTGCCGCCGACCGTCCCGTAATGGTGATGTTTTCCAACTTTCACCTGATGTGCGTGAACTCGCAGTGCCTCGACATGGTGGGCTACTCCCGCGAAACCAATGTCGAAGGGGTGCTCAAGGACGAAGCTGGCGAGCCAACTGGCGAATTGCAGGAAATGGCGGCCATGTTCCCGGTGATGCGCAGAACCGGCCTGGATTTCCGCGGCCTGTCGCAAACGCGCGAAGCGGTTAAGACTTATGCCGATGTGTGCCGTCTGGCCGGCGTGACCACGATCACCGACCTGTTTTCGCACATGGAGGAGGAAGACCTTGAGGTTCTGACAGCGGTCACAGGACAGGATGATTTTGGCCTGCGCCTGGTACCTGTTCTGGCCGCCGTTGGTGCCACCCCGCAGGAAATAGCGGACAAGGCCAACCGACTGGGCAAACAATCCACCGACAAATTGCGCATGGGCGCGGTCAAGCTGATGACCGACGGCTCGATCCAGGGTTGGACTGCGCGGGTCAAATGGCCGGGGTACGTGGGCGGACATCCCAATGGGCTGTGGAACACACCGCCCGAACAGATTTTTGCATTGTGTGAGACCATGCAAGCCAACGGTGTACAGATGCATATTCACGTCAACGGGGATGAGGCCTCGTCCGTTTCCCTAGACGCGATTGAAGCGGCGTCACGCAAGCACCCCTGGCCCTCGGCCCGCCACGTCCTGCAACACTGTCAGATGATGGGCCCTGATCAATTCCGCCGCTGTGCCGAGATGAACGTCTGCACCAACATCTTTTCGAACCATATCTGGTACTTCGGCGACCAACATGCTGCCCTGACCATCGGCGAAGACCGCGCCACCCGCATGGATGCGGTTCGTTCGGCGCTGGACGAAGGGGTCAACGTGGCAATGCACTCGGATGCGCCGGTCACACCCCTGGGACCACTCTTCACGGCCTGGTGCGCGGTCAACCGCCAAACCATGAGCGGGCGCACCTTGGGGGAAGAGCAAAGAATTACGGTCGATGAGGCTCTGAGGGCCATCACACTTGGAGCAGCCTATACCCTGAAACTTGATGCCGAAATTGGCAGCATCGAAACCGGCAAGCGCGCTGATTTCGCCGTGCTGGATCAAGATCCGACAGCGGTCGATCCGATGGCGCTCAAAGATGTGCAGATTAACGGCATCGTCTTTGGCGGCAAGGTACAGATGAACTGATGCGCCTGCCCCTGACTGTGATCAGCGGCTATTTGGGCGCTGGCAAGACGACGCTTATCAACCGCCTGCTGGCCGAAGATCACGGGCTTCGCCTGATGATCCTGGTCAATGACTTTGGCGCCATCAACATTGACGCGGCCCTGATCGAATCCCGTCAGGACGACACGATCTCTTTGTCCAATGGCTGTGTCTGCTGCACCATGGGGGCGGATCTTTATATGGCGCTGGGCGATGCGCTGGACCGGACCCCACGCCCCGACCACCTGATTGTCGAGGCCAGCGGCATCGCTGATCCCGCCGCCATCGCCAATGCCGCGATTGCCGAGCCAGAGCTGTCCTATGCCGGGATCATCACGCTGCTCGATGGGCTGAACGGGGCCGATCTTTTGCGCGATCGGCTGATCGCCCCACAAGTGGCACAACAGATCAAGGCGGCGGATATGGTGCTGATGACCAAATCTGATGCGCCCTCGGCCGATTTGACCCAAGCGTTGGCCGAGCACGACCTGCGCAGCCCCGACGCCTTGCAGGGCGATGCCCCGATTGCGCCGCTTCTGTCGGATGTTGTGCCCCTGCCCAAGGGGCGCCCGACCGCGCCGCATCCGCTCTATGTGCAGTGGAACACTGAAACGCCGGGTGAATTTGACCGCGCAGAGCTAATGGAACGCTTGGCCGCCCGGCCTGAAGGACTCTACCGCGTGAAGGGGTTTGTGGCTGGCCCCGATGGCATGCATGAGGTGCATGTTGTGGGCAAACACGTCGACATCCGTGCGTCGACCGCAACGACCCCTGCCCTGGTCGCCCTGGGCTTGTCCGACCGGTTGACCGTTCAGCAGATTGACAATTGGTGGCCAGGCCGCTGATCTGGCCACATTGGTCACATCATCGAGGTTCCCATGTCCCGCACCGCCGCCCTGTCCGCTTGTGACACCCGTTTCGCCGATGGCCGGTTCTGGACCGATCTGGAACGGCTGGTGTCAATGGAGACCGAAAGCCAGAAGCCGGACACTGTGGACGCGCTGATGCCTTATCTGACCGAGGCTCTGCCGCCGATGTTGGAAGGTCTGGGATTCACTTGGTCGCTGCACGACAATCCCGATCCGACGGGCTGCGCCTTTTTGGTGGCCGAACGGATCGAAAGCCCCGCCCTGCCCACAGTGCTGTCTTATGGCCATGGCGATGTTACCCATGGCCAGCGTCAGGACTGGCACGAGGGGCTGGAGCCTTTTGCGCTGACCCCTGTGGACGACCGTGTCTATGGCCGGGGCAGCGCCGACAACAAGGGGCAGCATTTGATCAACCTGCATGCCTTGGCCTCGGTGATCGAAGCGCGCGGAAGCCTTGGGTTCAACGTCAAACTGCTGATCGAAATGGGAGAGGAAATCGGCTCCCCCGGATTGCACGCATTTTGCGCCGCCAATCAGGATCTGCTAAAAGCCGATGTCCTGATCGCGTCGGACGGACCGCGCCTGCAACCGGACGTGCCCACCGTCTTCATGGGCGCGCGCGGGGGATTGAGCTTTGAACTGCGCGTCGATCTGCGCGAAGGGGCGCATCATTCGGGCAATTGGGGTGGTCTGCTGGCCGATCCGGCGATGATCCTCGCGCAAGCGTTGTCGACCATTACCGACGCGCGCGGACAAATCCGTGTCCCCGAATGGCGCCCCACCAGCCTGACGCCTGCAATCCGGGAAACTCTGGCCTCCTTGCCCTCATTCGATGGCTCGGACCCTGCGATTGATCCCTATTGGGGTGAGGCCGATCTGACCCCCGCCGAGCGGGTGTTTGGCTGGAACTCCTTTGCCGTGCTGGCCATGCAATCGGGTAAGCCCGACGCCCCGGTCAACGCCATTTCAGGCCATGCGTCAGCCACCTGCCAGCTGCGATATGTGGTGGGAACGGACGCCGAGAACATCCTGCCAAGCCTGCGAAACCACCTTGACGCCCACGGGTTCCAACAGGTTGAGGTCGTGCCGACGGACGGCGGCGCATTTCCGGCCACGCGCCTGGACCCCAACCACCCCTGGGCGCAATTCGCAATCCGCTCGATCGAGATCACGACCGGCGCGCCACCACATGTGCTGCCGAACCTGGGCGGCTCACTGCCAAACGAATGTTTCGCCGAGGTGCTAGGCCTGCCCACAATCTGGGTGCCGCATTCCTATCGCGGCTGCAATCAGCACGCGCCAAACGAACATGTGCTGGCGTCAACCTGCCAACAGGCAGGACAGGTGATGACGGGGCTCTTTTGGGACCTTGGCGATGCCGAAACACCCCATCCGCCAAAATAATCGCAACATTAAGAAACCTTAATCCTGCGAACAGGCAATCCACAGGTGGCGGGAATATTCCTTGTCTCAACCCCGGGGAAACCCTCGGGTCAATGACAGGAGAACCCAATGAGCATTCGCAACACCACCCGCTTCACCGCTGGCCTGCCCGGATGGGCGGGCGCCTCTGCCCTCTCGGCCTTGTTGCTGGCCTCGACCGCGCTGCCTGCGGCAGCCGACGAAGCGCTGGCCGATCTGGTCGAAGAGGTCGGGCCCTCGGTCGTGACCATCCTTGCCACTCAGGAGGCCACGACCGAGCCGGCCAGCATGAAAGGCCGTGGTCTGGAAAATCATCCGTTCGGCGAGTTCTTTCGCCAGTTCGGCATGCCCGAAGGCATGAAACCCGGCCCCCGTGGCCCGAGCCAAGGCCTGGGATCCGGCTTTATTCTGGAAGAGGATGGCCTGATCGTCACCAACCACCACGTGATCGACGGGGCGGACACCGTCACCGTACGCCTTGCCGATGACCGCGAGTTCGAAGCCACTGTTGTGGGCGCCGACCCGCTGACCGACCTGGCCGTGCTGCAGATCGACGCGGGCGGCCCCCTGCCCGCGGTCGAATTGGGCGACAGCGACGTGATCCGCGTGGGCGAGGATGTGGTGGCCGTGGGCAACCCGTTCGGCCTCAGTTCGACCGTCACCACCGGCATCGTTTCCGCCAAGGGGCGCAACATCTCTGAAGGGCCCTATGCCGAGTTCATCCAGACGGATGCAGCCATCAACAAGGGCAACTCTGGCGGGCCACTGTTCAACATGGACGGCGAAGTGATCGGCGTGAACTCGGCCATCTACTCGCCCACCGGCGGCTCGGTCGGTTTGGGCTTTGCGGTAACATCCAATATTGCCGAAACCATCGTGGCCGATCTGATCGACGACGGTCAGGTGGATCGCGGCTGGCTGGGCGTTTCGATCCAGAACGTCAGCCCCGACATCGCAGCAGCCATGGGCCTGGATGGCGCAACTGGCGCGCTGGTCTCGGACGTGGTGACGGACAGTCCCGCAGATGGCGCGCTGAAGTCGGGTGACGTGATCCTGAGCTTTGACGGCAAGCCGGTGAAGTCCAGCGCGGACCTGCCCCGCCTTGTGGGCGCGACCAAAACCGGCACCGACAGCACCATCGAGGTGCTCCGCAATGGCGAGCCGGAACAGGTAACCGTGACCATCGGCACGCATCAGATGGCCTCGGCCGAGACCCAGCCTCAGGTTGACGAAACCTCCGGCAAGCAACTGGGTGTCACCGTGGCACCGCTGACCGACACCGCGCGGGCCGAGATCGGCATCAGCAAGGATGTCTCGGGCGTGGTTGTCACCTCGCTGAACCAAGAGGGTGCTGCGGCCAAGGCGGGCCTTCGCGTGGGCGATGTGATCGTGAAACTGGGCAGTCAGGACACCCAAACGCCCAAAGAGCTCAAAGCAGCTCTGAAGAGCGAAAAGACCGATCCGGCACTGGTGCTGATCAATCGCGGCGGCAACCAGCTGTTTGTCGCGGTCGAGATCGCCTGATCCAACCTCACCACAGACGGGCGCGCGAGATGTACGGGGAGTTCGCCGCGCGCCCCATCGTTCAGCGACCGTGACCTGTCCCCTGGTTGCTGAACCGACCGGGCGCGCCCATCCGCGCCCGGTTTGCCCTCTTGACGCGGTGCCCAATTGCCCGCGTATATACCGACAGAACAAGGATAATCCGCGTATGAGCCGCCGCCTCCTCATCGTTGAAGACGACACCGACACCCGCGAGTTCCTGGCCAAGGGGTTTGCCGAGGAAGGGTTCACCGTCGAGACCGCGCCTGACGGGCGTGAAGGGCTGTATCACGCGACCGATGGTGGCTTCGACGCGATCGTACTGGACCGAATGCTGCCGGGGTTGGACGGGCTGGCACTGATCAAATCCATTCGGGCCGCGGGGTTGAAGACCCCCGTGCTTATGCTGACCGCGATGAGCGCCGTCGATGAACGGGTCAAAGGCTTGCGCGCCGGCGCCGACGACTATCTGGTCAAGCCGTTTTCGTTTCAGGAACTGCATGCCCGGATCGAGGCGCTGTTGCGCCGCCCGCAGGACACCGAGGACAGCGCTCTGCTTTCTTGTCGTGATTTGGAAATGGACCTGCTCAAGCGTCGCGTCACCCGGGCCGGACGTGAACTCACACTGACCCCACGCGAGTTTCAGATCCTCGAATTCTTCTTGCGCCGCAAGAACCGCGTCATCTCGCGTACCATGCTGCTTGAGGGCGTTTGGGAATACCATTTCGACCCCAACACCAACATCGTTGACGTCCATATCTCGAAACTCCGTCGCGCGGTGGATGAAGGGTCTGATGCCCCTCTCATCGAAACCGTGCGCGGCGCGGGCTACATGATGTCCGATGGCTAAGCCCCTGATCTTATGGCGTAACGCCCGCACCCGGCTGGTCTTGGCCAGCATGGTCTTGAGTACCGCCCTGACCGCGCTTGTGCTGGGGCTTTTGTATGTCACCGCCAATCGCACCATCGAAAACGAGACGCGCAGCGTGGTGACGGCCGAACTGGCGGGCCTGCGTGACGAATACGAACGCCTTGGCACCATCGGGCTGATGGCCGCCATCGACCGACGGGTGCGGGACGCCGCTGACCGCGACGCGCTCTATCTGCTGACGGATGCGCAGGGCAACGTACTGGCAGGCAACCTGCCGCGGTGGCCCGAAGGCATCGAACCCGGCTCGGGCTGGGTCAACTTGGAGCTGACCAAGTTGTCCTCGGGCGAGGACGTCTCGATCTCGGCCGCCTCAATCCGCCTACCCCTATACGAGCGATTGCTGGTCGGGCGCGACGCTTCGGCCCGACAACAGTTCGACCGGGTGCTGCTGCGCTCTGTCGGGCTGGCGCTGTTGGCTGCCCTGGCGCTCAGCCTGCTGACGGGATGGCTGCTGACGCGACTGGTGTTCTCGCGGCTTTCGGACATTGCGCAGACAGCGGATGACATCGTGTCAGGCGACCTGTCCCGGCGCATTCCGGTGCGCGGCAGTGGCGACGAATTCGACCAGATGGCGCAGACGCTCAACGACATGCTCGACAAGATCGAAGAGCTGATCGGCAACCTGCGCATGACGACAAACTCCATCGCCCACGACCTGCGCAGCCCGCTCAGCCGGTTGCGGCAGCGGGTCGAAAGCCTGACGGATCCGAGCAGCGCTGCGTCGGACCGCGAAGCAGATGCCGCCCGCGCATTGGCCGAGGTTGACCACCTGCTGCGCGTATTCTCGCAGCTGACCGAAATTTCGCGAGCCGAAGCAGGTTTGGGGCGCGATGAGTTCGAAGATGTGGATGTCGACACCTTGGTGCGTGACGTGACCGAGTTCTATGAGCCTGTCGCCGCCGATCAGGACGTGCATATCGTCATCGAAGGCACCGCCGGACGGGTTCCGGGGCACAAACCGCTTTTGGCGCAGGCGCTGTCGAATCTACTGGAAAACGCCCTTCGTTATGCCCCCGCAGGCAGCACCCTTACGGTTGCGTTGGCCAACGTGGATGACGGGCTGACCCTGAGTGTCCGCGATCAGGGCCCTGGTGTACCCGAGGACCAAATCGACCGATTGGCCCAACCCTTTGTCACGCTTGATCCGGCGCGCACCGATCAAAGCTCGGGCCTGGGGCTGGCACTGGTCGCGGCCATTGCGCGGATGCATGGCGGACAGTTCGAAGCGCACAACCGCAATCCGGGTCTAGAGGCAATTATCACTATCCCAAGGTGATCCGGCCGTGGCTGTTGCGGGTTGTACAAAACCGGGGAGTGCTGTGCCTATTTCAACCAAGCGGAACAGTGTTGTCGGTCGATCCGGCTGCGCGACTGTCTGCATTGGTTGATTGCTACAGATCTGTTTCTGCTATTGGAAACATCAAATTGCATTCGATCAACAGGCGTTGCGAAGAACAATTTGACTAGCTGTCCAAGTCCAGACCCTTCATCAATTCGAAGACTTGGCGACGCATCCAAGTCGGCATCGGGGCGTTGTCGGAACGCTTGTGCCAGATGCCGATGATAAGTGCCGGTTCGATACTCATCGGGGGCTCAAACACGCGCAAACCGAACGTCTTGGCAACCTTCTTTGCAAGCTGCGCGGGCACAAGAGCTATGAGGTCGCTTTCGCTAACCGCGCGGCAAACGCCACTAAAGACAGGCACTGTCATAGCAACCTGCCGCTGTCTTCCGACGCGACGAAGGGCAGCATCACCCATCGCAGCCAAATTCCCTTCGGGGGAGAACAAGACGTGGTTGAGTGCACAAAAGGTATCCATGTGCATCTGCTTCCCTTCCTGAAGCCCCTCAAGCTTTGGATGTCCCTTGCGTGCTATGACGTGGAAAGGTGAATGGAAGAGTGGCTCTCGATTGACCCAGTCCGGCAGTGGTAAGTCCGGGATCAGCGCAATGTCAGCATTGCGTCGTTCAAGGCTGGCGACATAGTCATTCGGAACCAGATCGACCAGCTGCGCTCTTAGTTTTGGCGCTGACTTTTGCAAGAGATCACCCAAAGGTGGCATCAGGAGTTCCGCAAAAAAATCGCTGGCGGCGATCCGGAAAGTGCCTTCAGCGGTTTGTGGATCAAAGGCAGCTGGCGGGGCTAGCAAAGCCTCCAGACGTTCGAACTCTTCGCGCAAACCGGGTTCAATCCTGGATGCATAATCGGTGGCGACCAAACGGTTTCCCTGCCGGACAAAAAGGGGATCGTCCAAGGCATGACGAAGACGCGACAAAGCACCGGAGACCGCCGATTGCGACATCGCTAGCCTGTGGGCCGCTTTGACGGTCGAGCCTTCGCTAAAAAGGGCATCCAACACGCGCAAAAGATTGAGGTCCAGTGTAGCGAAATTCACTTGGCCGATATCCTATATCTAGAATTGCGGTTTGCCTGATAAGTTGACCCTAGGATAGGCTCCTGTCAACGGAAGCGCTTTCGTTTCAATCCAATGCCGATGGAGAGAAACGATGAAAGACTTGGACCAAATCGACGGCGCCATCGAATGGCTCGGCGTACAATACAAAACCATCCTAAGCCCTGATCAGACGGGCGGCGCCATGTCCATCGTGGACAGTTGGTCCCCTGCGGGCAGCGGCCCCCCGCGTCATGTGCATCAAAACGAAGACGAGACCTTTGTGATCCTGACCGGCACCTGCCGGATCTGGCTGGAGGGCAAGGAGTTCACTGCAAGCGCGGGCGAAAGCGTCTTCATCCCGCGTGGCACAGAACACACGTTCAAGGTAACTGATGACGGTCCTTGCCGCCATCTGGTGATCCTGACGCCCGGCGGCTTCGAAGGGTTCTTTTCCGACATGGCAGCCGGTCAGTGCCGTATCCCAGAGGACATGCCCGCGATCGAAGAGAGCGCCAAGCGGCACAACATGGCCTTCACCGGCCCGCCGTTGGATTGAAGCCATGACCGAAACACACATCGTCTATCATATCCCCGTTTGTCCCTTCTCGCAGCGACTGGAAATCCTGTTGGCGCTGCGGGGACTGACGGATGCCGTAGAGTTTCGGGTGGTGGATATCACCAAGCCGCGCGATCCGGAATTGCTCGCCAAGACCCGAGGGACGACAGCCTTACCCGTACTGGAAACCAGCGACGGTCGCATATTGAAAGAAAGCCTCGTGATCCTGCGTTATCTTGACGAGGCTCTACCGGGGGCACCATTGCGCCGCAGTGATGCTGCCGAGCACGCCATTGAATCGATGCTGATTGCCCGCGAAGGGCCTTTCACAATGGCAGGATATCTCTTTGTCATGAATCGGGATCAAGCGCGCCGAGATGAGCATGTGAATAAGCTCCTGGCACTCTATCGAGACCTTGATGATTTCCTGGATCATCACAATCCGACTGGCCCATTCTTGTTCGAGGACTTTGGTTTGGCGGAGGCTGTTTTTACCCCTATGTTCAAGCGCTTTTGGTTCCTTGACTACTATGAAGACTTCGAACTTCCGGTGGACAAAGACTATGACCGAGTACGAGCGTGGCGTGATGCATGCATGGCTCATCCCGCGACAACGCAGGTGACCGAAGAAGAGATTGTCAAGCTCTACTACGACTACGCGCTCGGGGCTGGAAACGGCGCCCTGCCTGACGGCCGCAGCGTTTCAAGTTTCGCCTTCGAACCGCCTTGGCAATCCAGACCCATGCCCCCCAAGGAAAAGTATGCGGCGGCGGCCACTGACAAAGAGCTGGGCCTTGTCGCCTGACGATGGAGTAGACCCCCAGTGTCGGACATTCACCCGTCGAGATGCCGTGCACAAATAGGGCTCAACGCGGAGGTTTCCTGCGCACACCTTGTGTTTTCAGCCCTAGTTCACCGTTCTTGCTTCAACCTCAGCTGACTTTCTGCATAGCTGACAAAAGCGTCGGCAACGCCTTGGGCCGCCAGTTCCAACAAACGCGCGCCATCTTGGGGCGTGGCCAAAGCGGAATGGGAACCCACGCGGCCATCCGGGAACATGGCCCGGTGTTCGTCGGGGGGACCGTGTTTGTCACCCTTGTGGGTGTTGATGTAGTCAGTGCTCAATGCCTTGGGCGGGTCTTCGGCGTCGCCCGCAGGCAGCGCCCCCATCAGCGCCTGAGTGATGGCGACCTCGGACGGGGTGGCGTGCATCCCCTCCCACGCGCCATAGAGCGATTGTCGCAGCGCGTTGACCTCGGTTGGTTCCCACCAGCTCAGCAAAGCCAACGCACCCGTGTCTAGGGTTTCACCGACCTGTTTGAGCGGCGCAATATTGGCGCCGTGGCCGTTGACCACAAAGACGCCCATGAACCCCTGCGCCAGAAGGCCCCGAATTACTTCGCCTGCATGGGCGGCAAAGACCTCTTCCGACACCGACACGGTTCCGGGAAAGCTGGTGTTGAAAGGCGCAGGCGTATAGGCCAGCGCGGGCGCCACGACGGCATCACACAGGTCGGCCGCCCGCTGCGCCACAGCCTCGGCGCAGATGGTGTCTGTCCCGATCCGTCCCATGGGGCCGTGCTGTTCCGTCGAGCCCACGGGCAGCATCACGCAGGCACCCTGCTCTATCCGCTTGCCGACCTCTGGCCATGTCATCTCTGACAGTTGCATCGCCTGCCCCTTTTTTGTGCTCTTTCGGTTTGCATCTATGCATACTACGGTTCCGTCATGGAAGACTCAGCACCCGGCCCCCATTCGGCACCAACCCTGGACCAAACCGTTGGCGCCGCCGTCAAGCATCATCGCATGCTGGCGGGCCTGACCTTGGCCGAACTGTCGCGACAGGCAAATGTGTCGACCGCGATGATTTCCAAGATCGAGCGTGGTCAGGTTTCGGCCTCTCTGGCAACGTTGGAGGCTCTGGCGACGGGCATCGACGTGCCGTTGATCAATTTCTTTGCTGGCACCGTGCGCTGGTCTGACATGTCCTTTGTCAAAGCGGGCGAAGGCATGACCGTACAACGCCTGGGCAGTGATTTTGGCCATGTCTACAAGATGATCGGTCGCGCCGATGCGGACCATGTCAGTTTCGAAAGCTTTGACGTTACGCTGGAAAACCCGCTGTCCTCGCGACCGGTCTACATCCACCGCGGGGTCGAATTCATTCACATGGTCGAGGGCGAGATGATCTTTCGCTGCGGCGATGCCAAATACCACATGTGCCCCGGTGACAGCCTGTCGTTCGACAGCAACTCGGCCCACTGCCCGGAAAAGCTGCTAACCGACAAGGTGCGATTCATCACCGTGATCTCACGCGCGGAAAACGGGCAAACGTAAAAAGGGGCCGCCATGACAGCGACCCCCTTCAAACCGTGAGTGGCGGCTTAAATTACAGACCCCATTTGGCCTTGGTTGCTTCAAAGAACCCCTGCGCCTGCTTCACCTTGACCCAGTTGTTCACGTAGTTGATCCAGACCTGATCTGCCTGCGGCAACAGCATCGCAATCGGCGACGGCGACCGAGGCTCGGCCCCGCTCACACGGACAACGGGGAATTTCTCTTCCAGGGTGGAGCCTTCGATGTTCGATGTGATGAAGACATCGGCACGACCGGCCAGAACCTCTTGGAACCCGCGCGCTGGTGCTTCGACAACCTTGATGTCGGCATTCGGGAACCATTCGCGCACGCGTTTTTCAAAAGTCGTGCCCAGTGTTGTCGCAACCTTAACACCCGGCTGGTTGATCGAGTCATAGCCGTCAAAGTTTCCGGCCTTGTCCTTGGTGGTAAAGGGATAGAGCTCGACCGAAATGTAGCTTTCCGAGAAGCCCGCAACCTTCATCCGCGGCGGCGAGATCGAGGCCGAACCCGTCATGTGGTATTTGCCGGCAACCACGCCGTTCACCAGCGTCTTCCAGTCGGTGGGCACAAATTCGACCTCAACGCCCAGATCAGCGGCCAGTTGGTTCATCACGTCGATATCGAACCCCTTGTAGCTGTTGGTCGCCGGATCGCGCAGCGTCATCGGGTTCCAGTCACCGGTCGTGCCCACCTTGAGCACCCCGCCGTCCAGGATTTCGTTCAGCGCCGATTGCGCCTGCGCCGCGCCGGCCAGCGCGAGGCTGACAGCAGCAACAGCAGCGGCCTTGAGAAGGTGTTTCATGAATTTCTCCCGTTGGTGGCTTTTGTTCTGGGCATCATAGCCGGATTGCTGCTTGATTTAAGGCAAAGATAACTCATAGTCTCAAGAAAAAATTTTCCCCCCAGGAAAATTGGACCCAGGGAGAGTGCCATGACTGAGACCGCAATCGAGCTTGTTGGCGTCAACAAGTGGTATGGCACGTTCCACGTGCTCAAGGACATCAACCTGATCGTCGAAACGGGTCAAAAGGTTGTGATTTGTGGCCCCTCAGGCTCAGGCAAATCGACCGTTGTCAGATGCATTAACCGATTGGAAGAACACCAGAAAGGCCAAATCATGGTCGACGGGATCGAGCTGACGAATGACGCCGCATCCGTCAACCGGATTCGCTCTGAGGTTGGCATGGTGTTTCAACAGTTCAACCTCTTCCCGCACCTTACGGTATTGGACAATCTGACGCTTGGTCCGATCAAAGCGCGCGGCATGACCAAAAAAGAGGCAGAAGAGCGCGCACGCCACTATCTTGAGCGGGTTCACATCCCCGATCAGGCCGAAAAACGCCCCGGACAGCTGTCCGGTGGACAGCAGCAGAGGGTCGCGATTGCCCGATCTCTGTGCATGGAACCCAAGGTTCTGCTCTTTGACGAACCCACCTCGGCGCTTGATCCCGAAATGATTTCCGAGGTGCTCGATGTGATGGTCGATCTGGCCAACGAAGGCATGACCATGGTGGTGGTGACCCATGAGATGGGCTTTGCCCGCAAGGTGGCCGACAACATGGTCTTCATGGACGCCGGAGAGATTGTCGAACACGGCCCGCCCGAAGAGTTCTTTGGCGCGCCCCGGTCCGAGCGGTGCCAGAAGTTCCTCAGCCAGATCCTGCAACATTAAGAACGGGGCGTACCATGAAGAAAATAATTGTCTTTTCCCTGCCCTTTCTGATCCTATCGAGCTGTGGCAGCTCATCAACCTGGGGCTGGTATGTGATCGATCCGCGCACCAACACGGGCTGGATCAACATCAAGTTCCTGATCTCGGGCATGGGCGATACGATCCTGATATCGGTCATTGCGGCGGTGATCTCGATCGTGCTTGGACTGTTGGTGGCTTTGCCCGCCCTGTCGAACCGCTGGCCGGTTCGCATGGTCAACCGGGTTTATGTGGAATTTGTCCGCTCGATCCCCCTGCTGCCGATGTTGTTTTGGGTGTTCTACGGCCTTCCCATTGTGTTCCAATCGATGGGTTTGAACATCCCGATTGATCCCTTCTGGGGCGCGATCATCACTCTGGCTATTTCAGACAGTGCCTTCACGGCCGAAATCTATCGCGCGGGCATCCAGTCGATCCCCAAGGGCCAGAGCGAGGCGGCACAGACCATCGGACTGACCTACGGGCAATCGATGCGGTACGTGATCTTGCCGCAGGCGATCCGCCGCATCCTGCCCCCCTTGGCGAACCAATTCATTTATATCGTGAAGATGAGCGCCTTTGCCTCGGTCATCGGCATGCAGGAACTGACCCGCCGCGCTAATGAACTGGTTGTGACGGAGTACCGCCCGCTGGAAATCTACACCCTGTTGATCCTGGAATACCTGGTGCTGGTCCTGATCATCAGCGCAGGCGTGCGCTGGTTGGAACGGCGCATGGGGTCGGACGAACGTTGAGTTAGGAGAGCTGACAGATGGATTGGAACGCATTCATGACCGAGATCGAGGGCGATATCGGTACCTATGCCAAAGAAGTGCCGGATACGATGAAGGGCTTCGGCACCATGGGCGCAGCGGCCAAGAAAAATGGGGCGCTGGATGAAAAGACCAAAGAGATCATGGCGCTCGGCATTGCGATTGCGACGCGCTGTGACAGCTGCATCGGGTTTCACGTGCGGTCTCTGGTGCGCCTTGGCCTGACCCGCGAGGAGATGTGCGAGGCCTTGGCCATGGCCACATACATGGGCGGCGGGCCGTCGCTGGCCTATTCGGCCAAGGCGCTCAAAGCCTTTGATACGTTTACTGCTGGAACATGAGGGGGCGATAGACGGGGGCACTCCCGCCCGTCGTCGATGTTTCTAACGAAACACCTCCTCCCGTTGGGCCGGGCCGCGCTTCGCGCGGCGGTTGGCCTGTTTCGCAGCCGCGCCGACAAGCCACAGATGTCTCGATGGTTCAGGACATAAGCCAATTTGCGGAACCACGCCGCGCATTGCGCGGCGCCGGGCCCAAGGCCGTTCGTGGTGCTGACGCAGTCAGGACCGCGCGGGCGCGGGAGCACCCCGGGATGACTTGAAAGCTGCCTCAGGCCCAGGTGCCGGACAAGGTCTCTTCTGGGCATTGCCCCACGTCGCGCGCGGGTTGAGCGAAAATGGCCGCAATACCGGGGTGTTCTTCAAGGATCTCTACCACGCCAGGCACAAGATGCGCATCAAATCGGCCGTTGTTCCAGACCGCGAGCCCATCCAGACGAATCGTCGGGTCCAACACATTCAGCGAAATCTCGCCCGGCGCATAGCTTCCGCAGGTGTGAGCGTGCAGCAGGCGTGGGTTGCCAAAGGCGGCCCCGCTCCAGCGGGCGAAATCTTCGGCTACGGGGCGGTCATAGCTGCATCCGGGGTGGATGCCGGCGTGCCAGGAATGGATGCACCAGGGATCAATACCATAGCGCGCCGAAACCCGATCATAGTGCTGCCGCGCGACCGAAACATCCCCATCGTCCCCATCAAGGGCAGTAATCCGGCCCTGGTGCACAGTAAAAGTCACGGGCCCCTCCAACGCGCAGGCGTAAGGCTCGTAGAACCGTGATCCCGTCCCGACCAAAAACCCATGCTGCACCACCTGCCCGCTGAAATTGCCCGCAGGCACAGGGGCAAACACAGACATCGGGAACCGTGTCACGGCCACGTCCGCGATCTGGGTTGGGAATTTGGCCCCATCCCCGCGAAGGTCGGTCCCAAGGGGGCAAGTCACATGAATGTCCTCGGCCCGCGCGACCATACGGTTGACCGCATCCTTGATGGCAACGAACCCATGATAGTGCCCCTGGCCGAACCCGGACGCCAACATGCCCGCATCCAACGCATAGCTCATGATCGGACGGATACCGGCCATGTCAGCGTTGAACCGAATCTGATCGCCAAAACGCGCCAGAAACAGGGACCGCGTTGCGCCCTTCATCTGCGCCACAAGATCCTCGCTGGGCGTGGCGCCATCGGGGTTGAACGGCACCTCTTGTGTGGCAACCTCGATTCCCAAGGCGCGAGCACGTTCCAGAACGACGTCAAGAATATCAACGTGGTAGTAGGTTTCTTCCGCCCCTTCGTGCAGCACCAGCAACCGGTCCCCCGGCCCCAACCCCGCGCAGGTCAGCAACAGATTATCCGCACCCTTTTGCAGATCCGTGTTCATGTCCAAAATCCCGACTGGCAAGCGGGGCACTCGCCCCGTTGGCTGACCTCACATCTACGTGAGATGCAAATTCCACGCCAGAAAAAATTTTACTGTGAGTAGAATTTTCTACTGACCCTGATCGGCCCACCTGCGATAAGCTGAGCCAAACCATCCATTTGACGGAGACCGAGATGAGTGCATGGATTCGCATGATCGAAGACGCAGACGCCGAAGGACGGCTCAAAGAGCTGCTGGACAAGGCCCGCACCCCCCACGGGACCGTGGACACGGTGATGCGCGTGCATTCCCTGCGGCCCGAGACGATGAACGGTCATGTCACGCTCTATCGTTCGGTTCTGCATTCCGATGACAACACGCTGCCGTTTTGGTTTCTCGAAGTGATCGCAAGCTACACTTCTGTCCTGAACGACTGCACCTACTCGCTCACGCATCATTTCATGAATGTGCGCAACCTGCTGCGGGATCAGCCGCGCAGCGACCGCATCTTTCTTGCGTTGAAGGCTCACCGGCCAGAGGACGAATTCGAGGGCAAGGAGCTTGCTCTGCTGCGCTATGCCGGCAAGCTGACCACGGATGTGGGCAAGATGGTCAAATCCGACTTCGAGGCTCTCAAGATTGCGGGCGCGAGCGATGAAGAAATCCTCGAGGTCAATCAGGTCTGCGCCTACTTCAACTATTCCAACCGGCTCTTGAACGGGTTGGGTGCCACGACGGAAAACGACGTGATCGGATATTACAAAGGCGACGACTGAGGTCGGCTTGCCCGTCAGCTCATACTGGCGGGCAAGGCTGCATAACCGCGAAACCGTATACGCCCCCCCGGGACGTGTCCAGGAAGCAGCCGGTAGTTCGGAAACCGCTGCAACAGCCGACCGATTGCGATCCGCCCTTCCATCCGCGCAAGCGTAAGCCCGACGCAAACATGCGGCCCACCTGCAAAAGCAAGATGCCGGTTCGGTTTGCGCGCGATGTCGAACCGGGTCGGGTCGTCAAAGACAGCCGGATCGCGGTTGGCCGCGCCGATGCACAGGTGCAAGTTGGTGCCAGCGGGAATGGTTAGGCCATCAAGTTCGACCGCGGCCGTGGTCTCGCGATTTCCCAATTGGTTGGGTGAGCGAACGCGCAGGATCTCTTCGATCGCGGGGTTCAGCAACGCGGGATCGTCCAGCAAGCGTTGGCGTTGATCCGGATGATCGTTGAGCAGCGCCAAGCCGTTGCCGATCAGGTTTGTCGTTGTCTCGTGGCCCGCATTCAGGATGAAGATGCAATTCTGCAAAAGCTCGATTTCCGACAACTTCTCATCTGCGCCCTCTCCGGTGATCAGGCGGGTCAAAACGTCGGTCTCGATGTCACCCGGAGACGCCCGTCTGCGAGCAACCAGATCTTCGAGATAGGCCTTGAACTCTTCAACGGCCTTGTGCCCTGTCGCCAACTGTTCATCGGTCAGCGACGGCTCCAACGCCCCGAGAATCGCAAGCGACCAATCCCGCAAAGGGCCCCTTTCGTCCATCGGCACATCCAGCAGGTTGCCAATGATCTGGATCGGGATGGTCGAGGCGAAATCCTCGATCAGATCCACAGGCTCGCGGCGGTCCAGCCCATCAAGCAGATGATCGACCGTGCTGATCAGCCCAGGCTCCATCTTGGCAATGGCGCGCGGCGTCAGTGCCGAGGTCATGATCTTGCGCACGCGGGTGTGCAGCGGCGGATCCGAGAATACAAGCGATGTGGTGTGATGCTCGAAAAGCGGCGTCCCTATACCGAATACAGGCCCGAACACTGCGGTTTTGTCCGATGAGTACAGCGTCGTATCTCGATAGATCCGATCCAGATCCGCGTGGCGGCTCAGCAGAACCGAACCATCGGGTTGTCGCAGAACGGGCGCCTCGGCCAGGAGCGCATCGTAGAAAGGAAAAGGATCATCAAAAAACCTTGCCGGAGGGTTTTTCAGATCGAAGTCGACTGCCCGAAACGGCGCCCCACAGGTCATGATCGATCCCCATGTCCGCAGGTCCACAGACCCAGGCTTGAAACTGGCCAGAACGTGACTGGCCAAGAGCTGACATACTTACGCAAGATCAAAGCCGAACAACCCCCGCGCGCTGTCCTCGGCTGCACGTTTCAAACGGCGCATCGAGGGTTTGACCCCTTCGCAGATCTCTACGTCGCTGGTCAGGCGTGGCAGGTCCTGCGCCTCGCGGGCCAGCAGAATGCCGCGCGCCCCGCCTGAACCGTCCATCCGGTAAATTTGCAGCGTATCCCACGCCAGATGGCCGCCAGCAAACAGCGCTTCGATATCGCGAACAAAGTTGTGGCACTGGTTGTTTTCGACAAGCAGCACAAAATCATTGGCCTGACGCACCATATTTGCCAGGCCCACGAAATGACTGACGGCCGTATGAATATGCATGATGACCGCTTGGGAATAGACCATGTCCGCTTTGGGCCAAGCGGTGGAAAACGGCATGGTGATATCCTGAATCCCGATCCGCCCCTTAAGCTGCGGGTGGCGCTGCAGCGCCAATTCCAGCTGCGTCTGCCCCCGGTCGCCGCCGGTGACATGAACATCAGGAAATAGGGTCGACGCGTTGGCGACATGATCCCCGCCACCACAGCCGACCTCATGCACCGTTTCTGGGCGGAGCTGCCCGATGGCTTCGAAAATCAACTGGTGATTGGGGTGAATTCCTTCGCCATGAGACGTGACATGGCCGGTTTCGGCATCAAAGCTCAATTGGCCTTTGTTCGAAATGGCGCGGAATTCCGTTTCCACATCTTCTTTCAGACGCCGGTGATAGCTGTCGGCGGTGTAGTTGTCCCAGTCGAAGTCGTCGTCATAGAATTTTCGCTGCTTATAAAACAGCTGCCTGAACAAGCTCATAATCGTCCCCCATCGTGCTCATTCAATAATTGACCGCTTCGTTCAAAACAACATTTTTGGGGCGTGATGTACCGTGGGGTGACGCGACCGAGCGCATTGGTTAGGGTTCCGGCATGCCAATGCCTGTCTCATCCATCCGCAACCTTGGTCCCGCCTTCGAGCAGTCCTGCGCTCGCGCTGGCATTCACAGCGCGGAACAGCTGCGCGAATTGGGCCCTGATGCCGCCTATTCCAAGCTGCTGGCACATGGCACCAAGCCGCATTTCATCGGCTATTACGTGCTGGTGATGGGGCTGCAGGGGCGGCCATGGAACGACTGCAAAGGCAAGGAAAAGGCCGCGCTGCGACAGAGGTTCGATGCGCTCAAGGCGCAGGTCGTGCCGGACCGCCATCATAAGCTTGTGGCCGACCTTGACGCTGTTGGCGTGCGCATCCGTCCCGAGGACCTGACGGTAACCTAAGTGCGTCACCTGGTGACTGCCATCACACCGACCAAAAAAAGCCGCCCTGCTTGGCAGGACGGCCCTTTTTCATCGTTCAAACCGAGGCTTAGCCGACCAGTTCGAGACCCGAGAAGAAGTAGGCAATCTCAACTGCCGCAGTCTCGGGCGCGTCCGAACCGTGGACCGAGTTTTCGCCAACCGATTCAGCAAATTCGGCGCGGATGGTGCCGGCTGCTGCGTCTGCGGGGTTGGTTGCACCCATCACTTCGCGGTTCTTTGCAATGGCGCCTTCGCCTTCGAGAACCTGGGCAACGATCGGAGCCGACGCCATGAATTCGCACAGTTCGTCGTAGAAGGGGCGCTCTTTGTGCACGGCATAGAACTCACCAGCTTGCGCTTTGGTCAGGTGAATGCGCTTTTGTGCAACGATGCGCAGGCCAGCTTCTTCGAACTTGGCGTTGATTGCGCCGGTCAGGTTGCGGCGGGTTGCATCGGGTTTGATGATCGAAAACGTGCGTTCCAGTGCCATGGTGGCCTCTCCTTGTTCTGGCGCGGTTGCGCCGAAAATTCTGCGCGCCGCGTAACACGGTCTGCGACACAAGAAAAGTGCCTTGATGGGGTTCTACGCGCTTTGTGGGCTCAGACCGCGTCCGGCAGGGGTTCAACCCGGTCGACCCAACGGACGTAGAGCACCGAAACCAGCCCCAGGCCACTGGCCACCATCATCATGGACAACACCAGGTAAGGCGCGTTGGCTTCGGTCACCAATCCACCCGTGGCCATGGTCAGCGCCGCTCCCAAGGCCACCGTCATCGCGCCCGAAAGACCCGAGGCGCTGCCCGCCAGTTTGGGCCGCACCGACATCAAGCCAACGGTGGCATTGGCCACGGTCAAACCGTTCCCGAAGCCCACGAAGATCGCCGAACCAAAGAACACCCAGACCGACCCGGCCCCGCTGGCAAAGAGCAGCAACCCAATCAACGGGCCAACGGTCGCCACAATCCGCCCGATCAGGATCATCGTGGTCAATTGCGTGCGTGCAGCCAGCCGCCCGGTCACAAAGTTGCCAACCATGAACCCGCCGGTGATGATCCCGATCCCAAGGCCCAGCATCGCCGGGCTCAGGTCGAACCAGGTCGCGGCCACCAAGGGCGCACCAGTAATGAAGGCATAGAACCCGCCAATGGAGAACGCCGCACAGAGCGCATAGCCCCAGAACCTGCGTGAGGCCAAGAGATGCGGGTATTGCCGGAATTGCGCGCCCAAGGTGGCTGACGGCTCGGTATTGGTTTCGCCCAGATCAACCCACAAGAGCGCCAGCATCCCAAAGCCCATCACCGCATAGAGCACGAAACCCGATCGCCAGCCAAACGCCATGTCCAACGCCCCGCCCAGCATGGGCCCCAGCATCGGCGCCAGTGCCATGGTCATGGTCACATAGCCCAGCTTGCTCGCGGCCTCATTCGGTGGATGCATATCCCGGATCGCTGCGCGTGAGATCACCTGCCCGGCAATCACCGCACCTTGCAGCATGCGCCAACCCAGGAACACCCAGACGTTTTCCGCCAGAACACAGCCGACCGAGGCCAAGGCAAAGATCGCCATGGAAATCAGCATCAACGGTCGCCGACCATAGCGGTCCGACAAGGGCCCCATGATCAGTTGCAAGACCCCTGAGACGATCAAGTAGCCCGCAACGGACAGGTTGATCACCGCATAATCCGTCTCAAAATCCACCGCCATCTGCGTCAGCGACGGCAGGAACATGTTCAACGACACCACCGCCAACGCCGATGCAAAGATCAACGTCACAAGATGCGGAGGAGTTTGCGTAAGTCGCATGTCACAGGCTTTCTGGTTGGGGTCTCACGACGGCTATCACCCTGAGACTGGACTGACCACCCTGCCCGGCGACTTACGCGCTAGCGGCATCTTCAACCCTCTGTTATGAGCGGCATATGTTACGAATTCAGGATATCGTCTACGCGGTCGAAGGCCGCCCCTTGTTCGAAGGCGCAAGCGCCACCATTCCCGATGGGCACAAGGTGGGGCTTGTTGGGCGCAACGGCACCGGCAAGACCACGTTGTTCCGTCTGATCCGGGGCGAATTGGCGCTGGAATCGGGCGATATCGCCCTACCCAAACGCGCCCGCATTGGCGGCGTCGCGCAAGAGGCCCCGGCCTCGGACGTGTCGCTGGTCGACACGGTGCTGGCCGCCGATACGGAACGCACGGCGCTGATGGCTGAGGCTGAAACCGCGCAGGATCCGGCCCGGATTGCCGAAATCCAGACCCGCCTGGCCGATATCGACGCCTGGTCGGCCGAGGCTCGAGCATCGTCCATCCTCAAAGGGCTTGGGTTTGACGATGAGGATCAAAAACGCCCCTGCGCCGATTTCTCGGGCGGATGGCGGATGCGGGTGGCCCTGGCGGCGGTGCTGTTCTCGCAGCCCGACTTGCTGCTTCTTGATGAACCGACCAACTACCTAGACCTCGAAGGGGCGCTGTGGCTGGAAAGCTATCTGGCGAAATACCCGCACACGGTGATCATCATCAGCCACGATCGGGGATTGTTGAACCGGGCTGTGGGCGCGATCCTGCACCTCGAAGATCGCAAGCTGACGCTATATCAGGGTCCCTACGACCAATTCGCCCGCCAACGTGCCGAGAAGCTGGCCCAGGCCGAGGCAATGGCCAAAAAGCAGGACGCCCGGCGCGCGCATCTGCAATCCTATGTGGACCGCTTCCGGTACAAGGCCGACAAAGCGAAACAGGCGCAATCGCGGCTCAAGGCACTGGCGCGGATGCAGCCGATCACCAGCCCGCAAGAGGCAGCCCTGCGCAGTTTCACCTTTCCCAATCCCGAAGAACTGTCGCCGCCCATCATCAATCTTGAGGGCGGCGTTACGGGCTATGGCGAGGTCGAGGTGCTGCGCAAGCTGAACCTGCGCATTGATCAGGACGACCGGATCGCTCTGCTGGGCAAGAACGGTCAGGGCAAATCGACACTTTCAAAACTGCTGTCCGACCGCCTGCCCCTGATGGCTGGCAAGATGACGAAATCATCCAAGCTGCGCATCGGTTTCTTTGCCCAGCATCAGGTGGATGAGCTCTATGTGGACGAAACCCCGCTCGACCACCTGCGTCGCCTGCGCCCGGCTGAAACCCCGGCGAAATGGCGGTCACGCTTGGCCGGGTTTGGCCTGAACGCCGATCAGGCCGACACTGTTGTGGGGCGTCTGTCGGGTGGACAAAAAGCGCGGCTCAGTCTGTTGATTGCCACCATCGACGCGCCGCATATGCTGATCCTGGATGAACCGACCAACCACCTGGACATCGAAAGCCGCGAGGCGCTGGTCGAAGCGCTGACACAGTATTCGGGCGCCGTGATCCTGGTGACCCATGACATGCACCTGCTCAGCCTGGTGGCGGATCGTCTGTGGCTGATGTCGAACGGCACGGTCAAACCGTTTGACGACGATCTCGAGGCTTATCGGTCGCTCCTTCTGGCCCGCGACAAACCAAAACCCAAAGTCGAAAAGCCCAAACCAAAGCGCCCGTCCCGAGATGCGATCCTTGCGCTGCGTGCCGAAGTCCGAAAATGCGAAGAGCGGGTCGAAAAGCTGACAGACATGCATGACAAGCTGTCGGCGAAACTGGCTGATCCTGCGCTCTATGACGACGACAAGATCAGCGATCTGGAAACCTGGAACCGCAAGTTTGCCGAGGTGGTCGATGCGATGGACCGCGCCGAGACACTGTGGCTGGACGCGCAAGAGAAACTCGAGGCCGCGGAGACCGCACAATGACGACACCCGTCAAGGACACGCGCGCCATGATCGCGGGAATGGAGCCGCTGTTGGTCGACGGGAATTTTGCCTTTGCTCCCTGGCCGGACGGTAAGGCCTGGCCCGAGGGCACCCGCGCCAGCTGTATCGAGGATGAGGGCCTGTCGCTGATCATTCCCTTCGAGGCTGCGCCCGCGGACGCGGTGCCCATGCGTTGCATCACCTTGCAGGTGCACTCCTCTCTCGAAGGGGTCGGACTGACCGCTGCCGTCTCGGCCGGGTTGGCCGCAGCAGGTATCCCGGCAAATGTGGTCGCGGGCTATCACCACGATCACATATATCTGCCTGCCGACAAGGCCGATCTGGCTATGGATATCCTGCGCCAGCTGCAGCGGGAGGCCGCGCAATGATCGACATGGCTTTTCTGATCACCGCCTTCACCACCCTCTTTGTCGTCATCGACCCGCCCGGTCAGGCGCCGATCTTCATGGCGCTGACCCAGGACATGGACGCCCGCACCCGCCGGGGCATCGCGATCCGTGCCTGCCTGACAGCGGCAGGCATCCTGGCGATGTTTGCGGCCTTTGGCGAGGCGGTGCTGGGGTTTGTCGGCATCTCGATGCCTGCCTTCCGCGTCGCAGGCGGCGTACTGCTGTTTCTGACCGCGATGGACATGCTGTTCGAACGTCGCACCAAACGCCGCGAAGACCGCGCCGAAGAAGAAGAGCATTCCGACCCATCCGTCTTTCCGCTTGGTATCCCGCTGATCGCGGGCCCCGGTTCGATCGCGACCATGATCCTGTTGGCCGGACAACACCCCGGGATACAGGGTCTGGCCATGGTGATCGCCGTGATGCTGGTTGTGATGACCGTGGTTCTGGCGCTCTATTTGATGTCAGGGCCTTTGGCACGGCTGCTGGGCAAGACCGGGCTGAACGTGGTGACCCGTTTGTTGGGCATGCTACTGGCGGCGCTGTCGGTTCAATTCATCCTGAGTGGTCTCAAGGACTTTGGTTTCGCCGGATAAATCCCCATATCAACTGGTATCTGAGGAACGGTCATGGATTTCGACGCAGACAACATCGCAAGACTGGGATATCTGGGCCTGCTGGGTGCAGCGGTTCTGATGTGGTTCGTGACCCACAACCGCCAGGGGCTGGGCAAGACACTGCAACAGGCGCTGATCTGGGTGTTCATCTTCATGGGCGTGATCGCGGTGGTCGGCTTGTGGGAGGACATACGTACCACAACCGCGCCCTCGGGTCGCATGATCACAACCGACAACAGCATCGTCGTGCCCCGCGCCCGCGACGGGCACTATTATCTGCAACTGCTGGTGAACGGAAAACCGGTGGATTTCCTTGTCGACACCGGCGCGAGTCAGATCGTTCTTAGCCAGGAGGATTCCGAGAGGATCGGCATAGACATGAATGATCTCAATTACTTCGGACGCGCACTTACCGCAAATGGAGAGGTGCGCACAGCGCCCATCAACCTGGATGATGTGGTGTTGGGGCCCTTCAAGGATCGCGATCTGACGGCCTGGGTCAACGAGGGTGAGATGGATCAATCCCTGCTGGGCATGGAATACCTTCAGCGTTTCTCGACCCTGCAGATCAGCCCGCAATCCATCACACTCGCGCGCTGAGCCCCCCATCGCACCCTGACCGACACTGGCGTTCTGCGGTGCCGCGCCGAGCGACAAGCGAGGCGCCCGGCCCAACTGAGCAAGGGCCCGACAGGGCATGCAGCAAGGGCGGGAGCGCTCCCGTTTTCTCAAAGCCTAGGCTTCGGCCTTTTTCTCCCATCGGCCCGACTCTTCGGACCAGTATTGCGCCTTGCAACCTGCGCCGGTCAGCGCTTTCCACTGACCGCGCGCCTGTTGCACCGCTTCGGGGTCGGTGCCATCGAACAGGATGCAGACCCGATCAAGCGCCTCAACCTCTTCTGCCGCGACCTGCGCGCCATCGACCGCCATCACGCATGAGGCGTCATTGGGCGCATCTGCAACGGTCGTCAGCAGGATCGGTTGCAGCGCGTCATGGGCGCCACCTGCCAACCCGTGTGGCAGGAACCCGTCATCTGGCCCCAACCACAGTTTTTCGTCCAGCCATTCCAGCCGCCCGGGATCGCCGCCACGCACGGCAATCTTCCACCCCGCCTGACGCGCCTTACCCAACAGTATGGGTAAGGTCACCTCAAGCGGGTTGCGGGTCAGATGATAAAAATAGGCGGCTCCCATGCGATTTACTCGAAATGGTCCTGCACCAATCGGCTCAGCGCCATCACACCCCAGCCGGTTGCGCCCTTTGGTGCATAGTCTGTGTCGGCCTTGACCGAGGCGACGCCGGCGATATCGAGGTGAATCCAGGGCGTGTCATCCTTGACGAACCGCTGCAGGAACTGCGCCGCCGTGATCGAACCCGCTGGGCGGCCGCCCACGTTCTTCATATCGGCAATGCGCGATTTCAGCTGATCGTCATAGGCCTGACCCAGAGGCATCCGCCAGGCGCCTTCGTTTTCGTTGCCTGCCGCCTTGAGGAAGGCGTTACACAGCGCATCGTCGTTCGAGAAAACACCAGCATTTTCATGGCCCAACCCGATGATGATGGCACCGGTCAGGGTGGCCAGGTCGATCATGCCCGCTGGCTTGAACCGATCCTGCGCGTACCACATCACGTCGCACAGAACCAAACGACCCTCGGCGTCTGTGTTGATGATCTCGACCGTATCGCCCTTCATGGATTTGACCACATCGCCCGGGCGGGTGGCATTGCCCGAAGGCATGTTTTCGACCAGCCCGACCAGGCCCACCACATTGGCCTTGGCCTTGCGCAGCGCCAGGGCGCGCATGGTGCCCGCCACAACGCCCGCACCGCCCATATCCATGGTCATGTCTTCCATGCCGCCAGCCGGTTTCAGCGAGATGCCGCCTGTGTCAAAAACCACGCCCTTACCGACCAGAGCCAGCGGTGCGGCGTCCTTGTCGCCACCTTTCCACTGCATGACGACCACTTTGGACGGGCTGTCCGAGCCTTGGCCCACGCTCAGCAGCGTGCGCATGCCCAGTTCCGCCAGCTTGTCCTCGTCCAAGATTTCGACCTCAAGGCCGATCGCCTCCATCTCTTTCAGACGGTCGGCAAATTCACTGGTGGTCAGCACGTTTGCAGGTTCATTGACCAGATCGCGGGTCATGTGCACGCCTTCGGCCACGGCGCGCAGCGGCGCATAGGCGGTTTCCACCTCTTCGTGTTTGGTATGCGCGATGGTCACGGCGCCTGCCGGATCGGCTTCAGCCGACTTGTGAGCATCAAAGCTGTAGGCGCGCAGGGTCAGTCCCATGGCGACCTCTTCGGCGCGCACCTGACTGCCCGCCATCAATGTCAACGGCGCGGTTCCAACCGTTTTGGCCAAGGCTGCGCCTGCCTTGCGCGCCTGTGTGGCATCCGCTCGGCGCGGCAGCACCAGCACATCCAGCGCCTCGGCCGCCATGCCTGCAGGCCAGGCCAACGAGATCACCTGCCCCGGCTTTGCCTTTTCGAACCGTTCGCTTTCAACCAGGCGCGCCACTGCGCCCTTGGTCAGGCGGTTGGCACGGCGTGCAGCCGGATCCATCTTGCCCTCGGGCGGGAGGATGATCGCCACGCGCCCCTCTGCCGTGGCAATGGTATCCAGGTCGACGGGCTGAAAACGGATCTCGGTCAGGCTGCTCATTTGGGGCTCCTCTCAACATGTGGTTAGGCAACAGGTAGCCTGCCCACTGCATCTTGACCAGATAGCAGTTTTCCCCGGCCTCCGAATCCATTAGAGTTGCCGGAAAATAACTTGGCAGGCTCCGGGGGGATCGCAGTGTCACGATACGACAGATACGTCCTGTCGCAATTTCTGCTGTTCTTCGGCTTCTTTGCACTGATTCTTGTTGCCGTGTTCTGGATCAACCGGGCCGTTGTCCTGTTCGACAAGCTGATCGGCGACGGACAGTCGGCATTTGTATTTCTGGAATTCACCGCCCTCACCCTGCCCAACCTGATCCGCATGGTGCTGCCGATGGCGGCCTTTGCAGCCTCGGTCTATGTCACCAACCGTCTGAACAACGACAGTGAACTGACGGTGATGCAGGCCACCGGATCAAGCCCATGGCGGTTGGCGCGGCCCGCCCTGGTCTTTGGCCTGATCTCGGCCACGATGATGAGCATTCTGACGCATGTTCTGTTGCCTGCCTCGATCAACCAATTGGCCGTGCGCGAGGCCGAAGTGGCCCGCAACGTCACCGCCCGCCTACTGAGCGAGGGCAGCTTTCTGCACCCTGCCCCCGGCGTGACCTTCTATATCCGGCAAATCGATGCCGATGGCACCCTGAACGATGTCTTTCTGTCGGATCGACGCGACCCGGAACAAACCGTCATCTACACCGGCGCCCGGGCCTTTCTGGTGCGCAATGGCGAGCAGAGCAATCTGATCATGGTGGATGGTCTGGCGCAGCGGATGGATATGGAAAACAACCAGCTGTCGACCACTGTCTTTGCCGATTTCTCCTATGACATCAGCTCTTTGATCAAGCAGGACACCACACGCGCCCGCAACATCCGCGCCATCCCCACCTTGGAGTTGATCCGGAACACCGACCAGATCACCGAGGATGAGGGCTATACCCCGGGCCAGCTGTCCGAGGAGTTGCACCTGCGCTTTGCCCGTGCATTGATCTGCGTGGCCGTGACGTTAATCGGCTATTCCTCCTTGATGCTGGGCGGGTTTTCCCGATTTGGGGTTTGGCGACAGGCCTTGTTGGCCTTTGTCATGCTGGTGTTCCTCGAGGTGCTGCGCGGGGTCATGTCTGACCCGGTATTGAAGAACGCGGACCTCTGGCCGCTGATCTATCTGCCCACGTTGGTCGGCCTTGGGATCGCCTGCCTGTTCATGCAATTCGCCTCACGTCCTCTGTCGCTCCTCTTCAGGCGCTCCCCCAGCACAGAGGCGGCAACATGATCCTGGACCGCTATTTCGCCCGCCGTTTCGTGCAAAGCTTCCTGGTCATCGGGGCAGTCTTTCTGACGCTGATCCTGCTCATTGACCTGATCGAGCAATTGCGCCGGTTCGAAGGCGTCGATGTCAGCTTTGGGCAACTCTTCAGCCTGACGTTGCTGAATGCCCCAGCCGCGATCAGTGAGATCCTGCCCCTGCTGATGATCCTATCGACCATCGTGCTGTTTGTCGGGCTGGCCCGCAGTTCCGAACTGGTGGTGACCCGCGCCATCGGGCGATCGGGTATTCGCGCGCTGGTGGCCCCTGTTGCGGTGGCCTTGGTGATTGGTGGGCTTGCCGTCACCACATTGAACCCGATCGTGGCCGCCACGGCGGAACGCTATCAGCGGCTGGCCGACACTTATCGTACGGGCGGCCCTTCGGTCTTGTCCCTGAGCGGTGAAGGCTTGTGGCTGCGCCAGGGTAGCGCCGATGGGCAATCGGTCATCCATGCCACCGGGTTTGGTGGCGATGGCATCACGTTGTTTGGTGTGACAATCCTGAGCTATGCCAAAGATGGAGGCCCAACCCAGCAGATCATCGCCGAAAGCGCCCAATTGCAGGACGACGTATGGCTGTTGAACAAGGTAAAGATCTGGCCACTGACCGGGGGCGTTAACCCCGAATCCAATGCTGAAGAATATGAAACGATCAAACTGCCCACGACCCTTACCCAAGACCGCATTCGCGACAGCCTGGGGCGTCGGGAAAGCATCTCGATTTACGATCTGCCTGAAATGATAACGCAATTGGAACAGGCCGGGTTTTCGACGAAGCAACATGAGGTCTGGCTCCAGGTCGAGCTGGCAAGGCCGCTGTTTTTGGTCTCGATGGTTCTGGTGGGGGCTGCATTCACCATGCGGCATGCACGTTTTGGCGGCACCGGCGTGGCCGTGCTGGCGGCAGTTCTGCTGGGGTTTTCGCTCTACTTCATTCGCAACTTTGCCCAGATCTTGGGTGAAAACGGTCAGATCCCGGTGGCCTTGGCCGCATGGGCTCCACCGATTGCCGCGATCATGCTGACGCTTGGCCTGCTCCTGCATGCGGAGGACGGATGATGCGCCGTCTGCTTCCTGCACTTTTGACCAGCGTTGCACTGATCGCGCCCGTTGTTGCCACAGCCCAAACAGCGTCGACAGACCAGACCCAGGAAGAGGTTCAACCCGCTATCCTGGTGGCGGATTCGGTGTTCATCACCCCCGATCGCCAATTGATTGCCGAAGGCAACGTCGAGGCGTTCCAGGGGGACATGCGCCTGCGGGCGCGCAAGATCACCTTTGACCGCGAAAGCGGCAAATTGACTGTCGAGGGACCCATTCGCATCGACCAGGGCGGACAGGCTACCGTGCTGGCCAACGCCGCCGAGTTGGACGAAGGGTTGCAGAACGGCCTGTTGTCCGGCGCACGGCTGGTGTTCGATCAGCAGTTGCAGCTTGCTGCATTGCAGATGACCCGCGTTGGGGGACGCTATACACAGCTTTACAAAACCGCTGTAACATCCTGTCATGTATGCGAAAATGGCAAACCGCCCCTGTGGCAGATCCGGGCCAAGAAGGTCACGCATGATCAGTTGGAACAGCAGCTGTATTTTGAAGAGGCGCAATTCCGGGTTCTGGATGTGCCGATCTTCTATTTCCCCGGCATTCGCCTGCCCGATCCGAACCTGAAACGAGCCACCGGGTTCTTGATCCCATCGGTGCGCACGACGTCGCAGTTGGGGACCGGGGTCAAGGTGCCCTATTTCTTCAAGCTGGGCGATCATGCCGACCTGACGATTTCGCCCTATGTGTCATCCAAGACCAACACGCTGGATCTGCGGTATCGACAGGCATTCAAACGCGGCCGGATCGAGATCGAGGGCGCTTTTACCCGTGACGATCTGATTCCGAACGAGGATCGCGGTTACGTCTTTGCCTTTGGTCAGTTTGACCTCAAGAACGACTTCAAGCTGGAATTCGACGTCAAAACCGCGTCGGACAACGCCTATCTGGCTGATTATGGGCTGCCCGACCTTGACCGTTTGCGCAGTGAAATTTCGCTCAGCCAGATCACGCGTGATAGTGCCCTGCGGTTAGGGTACATCCATTACGAAACCCTGCGTGACAGCGAGGCCGAAGACGAAATCCCCTCGGAAATCGTTGATATCAATTACCAAAAACGGTTCTTTCCCTCACTGATCGGGGGTGAAGTTCGGCTGAGCTTTGATGGTCACGCGCATCAGCGGACATCAAATGCCGACATGGTGGGCCGCGATGTCGGCCGGGCAACGGCCGATGTGGAATGGATGCGCAGTTGGACGTTTTCGCAAGGCCTGCGCGCAGATTGGCGCATGGGCGCCTCGGCCGATGGCTTCAACACCTACAACGACTCCAGCTTTCAGTCCCGCGCAACCATCACCACCCCACGGGCCGCTTTGACCCTGCGGTATCCGATGACCGCTGCCATGGGGGACGGATCGACACATTTCCTGGAACCGATTGCCCAATTCAGCTGGTCCAAAGTGTCCGGCCCCACCGTGCCCAATGACGAAAGCGGGTTTGTCGAGTTCGACCAGGGCAACCTGCTGGAACTGTCCCGCTTCCCAGCACCCGACAGGCGCGAAGATGGCGCGTCTGCGGTCATTGGCCTGAACTGGGCCCGCTACGCCCCCGCCGGATGGCAGGCCTCGGCCACGGTGGGTCAGGTATTCCGCGAATCCGCCGACCCCAACTTCTCGAAAACCTCAGGGTTGAGCGGCACCTCCTCCGACATCTTGTTGGCTGGGCAGTTCAAGTGGGACCGTGGCCTGGCATTGACCGCGCGCGGTCTTCTCAACAACTCGCTCAACTTTTCCAAGGCCGAGCTGCGCGGTGACTGGTCGAGCGATCGCACGTCGATTGCCGGGTCGTACCTTTGGCTTGGCCGCGATCCAGCTGAGAACCGCACCTTGGCCGTGTCCGAGTTCTGGTTTGACGGCAACTACAAGGTCAATCCGAATTGGACCGCTTCGGCCAACCTGCGGTATGACATCGAAGACAGCCGTGCCACGCGCGCTGGTGTCGGGCTGGTCTATCAAAATGAATGCGTAACGGTTAACCTCACGCTCAACAGGCGCTATACCTCATCGACAAGTGTTGAACCGTCGACAGATTTCGGCTTTAGCATTGCGTTGAACGGTTTCGCGGTTGCGAGCGGAAATAAAGAATACAGGCGATCATGCAGAAATTCCTGACCCCCCGAATGAACCCACTGAAAAGAGTTCTTCGACACTGGTCGAAACCGATTTGCCTGATGGCGACGGTGGGCCTGCTCGGACTGGCGTCGGGACCAGCGACATCGCAAAACCTGTTTGCGCCTGCGATCCAGATCAACCAAGAGGTCATCACCCAGTTCGAACTGCAACAGCGCGAATTGTTTCTCGAAGTGCTGCGTTTTCCGGGGAACCCCGCCGAAGTGGCCCGAAAGGGGTTGATCGAGGATCGGTTGCGTCAACAGGCGATGAAAGAAGCTGGGTTTGAGGTGCCACCCGAAGGTATTCAACAGGGCATCGATCAATTTGCCTCGCAAGGCAACATGTCGCCCGAAGAGTTCATTCAGGCCCTGGGTCAGGCCGGCGTATCCGAGGAAACCGTCAGAGACTTCATCGAGGTGCAATTGGGCTGGCGCGACTATATCTCGGCCCGTTTCCTGTCGCGCGCGCGTCCAACGGATGCCGAAATCGACCGTGCCCTTGGACGTGGTGGCGGCGGCGGTATTCGCGTGTTGCTGTCTGAGGTGATCATTCCCGTGACCCCGCAAACAGTCGATCAGGTGGATGAAGTTGCCCAACAGATCGCATCGCTGAAGACGTATGATGAGTTTTCACAGGCGGCAACGCAGTTCTCTGCCTCGGACACCCGCAACAATGGTGGACGGATGAACTGGCTGGCCATCAGCAGCCTGCCCCCAGCCTTGCAGCCCCTGATTCTGGCTCTGAACCCAGGCGAAATCACGGATCCCATCGCTCTGCCCAATGCGGTCGCGCTGTTTCAAATGCGCGGCATCCAAGAGATTACGACGGGCACACCGCGCTACAGCAGCATCGAATACGCAACGTATTTCCTGGCTGGTGGCCGTTCTGGTGAAACCCTGTCCGCTGCGGCACAAATTGCGCGGTCCATCGACACCTGCGATGACCTGTACGGTGTCGCCAAGGGGCAGCCTGAGACCGTTTTGGACAGGGTAACCGCCAAACCGTCCGAAATTCCGCAGGACATCGCGCTTGAACTGGCAAAACTGGATCCGGGTGAAACATCGACAGCACTGACCCGCAACAACGGTCAAACGCTGGTGCTGCTGATGCTGTGCAACCGCACCGCTGATCTGGCCGAGGATGCCAGCCGCGAAGAGATCGCCAATGCCTTGACCCAACAGCGTCTGCAATCCTTCGCAGAGAGCCTGTTGGCGCAGCTCAAGGCTGACGCCCAGATCACCGAGAAATGACCCGACCCATCGCGCTCAGCTGCGGCGATCCATCAGGCATTGGCCCCGAGATCGCCGTCGCAGCCTGGGCGCAATTGCGCCAGGACTGCCCCTTTGTTTGGCTGGGCGATCCACGGCACCTGCCCCAAGGCACCGCGTTTCAGGTCATCACGGACCTGGCTGACGCACGGGGCGTCGCCGCATCTGAGCTTCCGGTGTTCGAGATCCCTTTTGCTGCCCCTGCAACCGCGGGGTCACCTGTACCTGAGAACGCCGCTGGCGTCATTGCATCCATCGAAACCGGCGTGCAGCTTGTGACCTCTGGCCAAGCTTCGGCCCTTTGCACTGCCCCGATCCACAAAAAAGCGCTGATCGATGGCGCCGGGTTTGCCTATCCCGGTCATACCGAGTTCCTGGCTGCCTTGGCCGGAGTTGACCGTGTGGTCATGATGCTGGCCAGCGAACAGCTGCGCGTGGTCCCCGCCACCATCCACATCGCACTCAGCGATGTCCCACAGGCGCTGACGCCCGAGCTGCTGAGCCAGACCATTGCGATTACGGCACAAGGATTGCGCCGTCAGTTCGGCATCGCCCATCCCCGGATCGCCGTCGCCGGGTTGAACCCCCATGCAGGCGAAGGCGGTGCCATGGGACATGAGGAAGGCGATTGGATCGCCGCCCTGATCGAAGATCTTGCCCAGGATGACACGGTGACCCTGACCGGCCCTCACCCGGCTGACACCCTGTTTCACGCCGCAGCCCGCGCCCGATATGACGCCGCAATCTGCATGTATCACGACCAGGCCCTGATCCCGATCAAGACGCTGGATTTCGACCGTGGGGTGAATGTGACACTGGGCCTGCCGTTCATCCGCACCTCGCCCGATCACGGCACCGCCTTTGACATTGCAGGCCAAGGTCTTGCCAATCCAACGTCGCTGATCGAGGCGCTCAAGATGGCGCAACGTATGGCCAACAGCGCCTGATCGCTCCAAATTCGCGCCCAAGTCGCAAAAGCGCTGGCCTTTCCCCCGCCTCAGGCACTACATCATCCCCATGAGCGCCATCGACACTCTTCCCCCGCTGCGCGAGGTCATCGCGACCCATCAGCTGTCTGCCCGCAAGTCTCTGGGGCAGAATTTTCTGCTGGACTTGAACCTGACCGCCAAGATCGCGCGCCAGGCCGGTGATCTCACCGGGTGCGACGTGTTGGAAATCGGCCCCGGGCCCGGCGGTTTGACACGGGGACTTTTGTCCGAAGGCGCGCGCAAGGTTCTCGCGTTAGAAAAAGACACGCGCTGCATGCCCGCCCTGCAAGAGATCGCCGAGGCCTATCCCGGTCGACTTGAGGTGATCAACGGCGACGCGCTGGAGATCGACCCGCTCGATCACCTGACGCCACCGGTGCGCATCGCGGCCAACCTGCCCTATAACGTCGGCACCGAGTTGCTGGTGCGTTGGCTGACGCCGCCGGACTGGCCACCGTTCTGGCAAAGCCTGACGCTGATGTTTCAGCGTGAGGTTGCCGAGCGGATCGTGGCGCAGCCGGGCTCCAAGGCCTATGGGCGACTGGCGATCCTGTCGCAATGGCGCGCGGACGCCCGCATCGCCCTGTCGCTGCCCCCAGGCGCCTTTACACCGCCCCCCAAGGTCTCAAGCGCCGTTGTGCATCTGACCGTGCTGCCCGAACCCCGTTTCCCGGCCGATGCGGCCATCCTCAGCCGTGTTGTTGCTGCCGCCTTCAATCAACGTCGCAAGATGCTGCGGGCTGCCCTCAAGGGGGTTACGCCCGGTATCGAAGACCATTTGATCGCCGCTGGCATCAAACCTACAGAGCGCGCCGAGCAGGTTTCGCTGGAAGCTTTCTGTGCTTTGGCCCGTGAAATAGAGAACGCTTGAGTAAGTGACTGCTTTAATTTCCCGGCATTAAGCACTGACAAACAATGGAAATAGCACATCACCAGGAATCACACGAAGACGTGAGTTGAGTGTGATCTCCCTTTCGTGAACCAATTGGTCCACCAATTAAGGAACTGATTGGTTCACTAAGGGAGGAACACATGAAACATCTGATACTCGGCGCGGTTTGCGCTTTGGCCATGGCATTTGGCTCGACAACTGTCCAAGCCGCCGATGACTACACCGACCACGTGGTCAACTCGACCAGCCGGGGTTTGGCCATGGACGGGTTTGACCCCGTCGCCTATTTCGTCCAAGGCAAGCCCGCCAAGGGCGATCAAGCCTACCGCGCTGAACACAAGGGTCGAACCTGGTTGTTTGCCAGCGCAGAAAACCGCGAGACCTTCTTGTCGGCACCCGACAGCTATGCCCCGCAAAACAACGGCTGGTGCGCTTGGGCGGTTGCGCATGGCTATGCGGCCGAAGTTGACTTCATCGACGGCTGGTTCATCGCCGACGACAAGCTGTACGTGACATGGTCGGCGGATGTGAAAGAGCGCTTCCTGAACGACAAGGACGCCCTGCTGGCCCAATCCCAGGCCAATTGGGACAACGTTCACGCGGGTCTGCAGGATGGGTCTGTCAAATTCGTGGCCCATTCACAGCGCCCCAACCTGGGCTTCATTCACCCGCAGCAATTGCCAGAAAGCTAAGATGATGGGGGTGATTGCCTGCGCTTCCGAACGCACCTAAGCTCGCCCCGATCAGCGCCCGATCCCAGTGGTCGGGCGCTCCTATAAAAAACGAGACCACTGATGAGCCGACCCAGACAATTCGATGAAACCGAAGCCATCGAAGGCGCGATGATCATCTTTTGGAAACGGGGCTTTGCCGGAACCAACATGCCCGACCTGCTGGATGCGATGTCCCTGACACGCGGGTCTTTTTACAAGGCATTCGAAGACAAGCATTCGGTTTATCTGCGAGCCTTGGATCACTATGATCAGACCCGCATGGCGCGGGCGCTTTCTGAAATGGGTGATACTGGGAACGGTACGGCCCGCGACCGGTTGCTGGCGTTCTTTCTGCGCACCGAATACCACCCGGCCAAACCGGCCCGCAAAGTGGGCTGTTTCCTCTGCAACGCGCTTGTTGAAATGGCGCCGTTCGACACGACCTGCGCGACCCGCTGCGCAGATATTTCGACACGCCTGCATCAGGCGTTGACGTCCGTGCTGCATGAGATGATGCCCGAAGGCGATCCTTCCGCGATCAAGCGCAAGGCCACTGCCCTGCAGCGGCTCTATCTGGGCTCGCACGCCATGGGACGCATGGGGGCATCCTTTGATGAATGGTCACAGATGCTGGATGAGATCGTTTGAACGCCCTCATGCGGGCTTCCTCCAACCATCGGCACCCCTGGCGCCACTCAAACCTCGCCCACGTCCTGCGGTGACGCGCCGCGCGCAGCGCGGCGCCCGGCCCAACCAGAGGAGCTGTCCCGCAAGGGACATCAACGATGGGCGGGAGCCCCCCCGAGCGTCATTGCAAACCACGGCTCATCAAACGAAAGACGCTCCAAAGCCAAAGGCCTTGGAGCGTCAGGTCATTCATTGTCACTAGAAGCCAGAGGTTTACTCGGCGGCCTCCGGTGCATCTCCGGACGGGGCCGGATCTGCAGGCGCGTCGGGCGCAGCCTCTGCCTTGGGTTTGCGCGGTGCACGAGGGCGGCGCGGTTTCTTGGGCTTGGCCTCCACCGTTTCGGCTTGGGATTTGCTCTCAGGCGTTTCGACCAGACCGTTGTCGTCGTCCTTGCCCGTGTCGCCCATGTCCAGGACATCCGGTTGCGGTGCTTCAGCCGGGTCTTTGGGCGCCTCGGCTGCGACGGCCTCACGCTCCTGGCGTTCGGCGCGCTCACGGTCCCGCTCTGCCTGACGCTCGCGGTTCTGGCGTTCCTGCTCTTCGCGACGGGCCTCTTGCTCTCGTTGAGCTTCGCCCAGCATGCGCAAGTAATGTTCTGCGTGCTGTTGGAAGTTTTCGGTCGCAACCCGGTCGTTGCTCAGCTGTGCGTCGCGCGCCAGCTGGTTGTATTTGTCGATAATCTGCTGCGGCGTGCCGCGCACCTTGCCTTCGGGGCCAGAGCTGTCAAACACACGGTTGACGACGTTGCCACCAGAGGGCCGGTTGCGGTTGTTCTTGGACCGCGAACGGGATTTGGAAGATCTCATCTTACTTTACGTCAGCCTTGTCATTACCTGTCGATTGTCCCGTTTGACGCCTCTTGCGTTCATTTACCGCCGGGTGATCGACTTTTTTGGGCTTGGTGTCCGGCGTGAGCTGCAAAGCATCAACCGCCAAGACACCTCTGAGTAAACATGTCCTGTCGGTTCACACAAGGGGTTGCTGGCATTTTTTGCGGGTTTTTCACGTCGATTGGCACATTTCAGCCGCATGTTCCGACGTCAAGCGATTGATCGTCCACCAACGACCCTGTCACGACCATCGAGATCCTGCATCACTGTGACGTCGATCAGACCAACCTGACGAAACATTTCGGCCACCTCCTGTCCCTGGGTGGGTCCGATTTCAACCAGAACACGGCCGCCCGGCGTCAGAAAATCGCAAACCCGGGCCGAGATCTTGCGGTACGCGTCGAGCCCGTCGCCATAGTCCGTCAGGGCCATTTCCGGCTCATGCTCCCGCACCTCAACCGCCAGACCCGGCATTTCGTCCATCGCGATGTACGGCGGGTTTGACACGATCAGGTCATAGTGACCGGTGATAGCCTCGAACCAATTCGAGCAGACGATCTGCGCCCGTGCCTCGACCCGGTGCAGCACCGCATTGGCGCTGGCCTGCAAACAGGCCGCCTCGCTAAGGTCTGCCCCAACGCCGCGCGCATTTGGCATCTCGGCCAGCAGGGTCACCAGGATGCAGCCAGACCCCACGCCCAAATCCAGCACCTGGTCGAAGGGCTGCGACAGCGCAGCCTCGATCAGAGTTTCAGTTTCCGGTCTGGGATCAAGCACTTCACCGCTGACCTTAAAGCGACGACCATAGAATTCGCGCTCACCCAACAGATGCGAAACCGGCACCCGGATGGCACGCAAGGCAATCAGTTGCTCATAGCGTTCGCCGATGTCCGGGTCCAATTCCTCGGGCGCGATCAAGGTCACGCGGCTCGCCTCGATCCTGGCCGCATGGGCCAGAAGAACCCGCGCGTCGCGGGCCGGGTCCGGAACCCCTGCCGCCCTAAGGCGGGCAGTTGCGGCCACCATGGCCTGCGCGGCTGTTGGCGCTTCGGTCACTGTCCCATCTCGGCCAGCATGCGGGCCTGATCGTCGGCGGTCAGCGCATCGATCACCTCGTCCAGGTCGCCCTGCATCACCTGATCCAGCTTGTAGAGCGTCAGGTTGATCCGGTGATCGGTCATGCGGCCTTGCGGGAAATTGTACGTACGGATGCGTTCCGAACGATCGCCCGAGCCCACCTGGCTGGCGCGATCGGCCGAGCGCTCGCTGTCGATCCTCTGACGCTCCAGATCATAGAGCCGCGTTTTCAGCACCTGCATCGCGATCTCACGGTTGCGGTGTTGGGACTTCTCGGAGCTGGTGACGACAATGCCCGACGGGATATGGGTGATCCGCACCGCCGAATCGGTGGTGTTGACGTGCTGTCCCCCCGCGCCCGAACTGCGCATGGTGTCGATGCGAATGTCATTGGCGTCGATCTGAATGTCCACATCCTCGGCCTCGGGCAGAACCGCCACGGTCGCCGCCGAGGTATGGATGCGCCCGCCGCTTTCAGTTGTGGGCACCCGCTGCACGCGGTGCACACCGGATTCGTATTTCATCCGGGCAAAGACGCCCTCGCCCTTGATGTGGGCCACCACCTCTTTGATGCCGCCCAATTCGGTGGCCTGCTCTTCGATGATGTCGAACTTCCATCCGCGCGCTTCGGCATGGCGCTGGTACATGCGCAGCAGGTCGCCTGCGAACAATGCGGCCTCATCCCCGCCTGTGCCGGGCCGGATTTCCAGCATCGCAGGCCGCGCATCAGCGGCATCCTTGGGCAAGAGCGTCAGCTGCAAGGCGTGTTCCGCCACGGGCAGTTGCTCTTTCAGCGCCGGGATCTCCTCCTCCGCCAGCTCGCGCATGTCCGGGTCATCCAGCATCGCTTCGGCCTCAGCCAAGTCAGCGTTCAGCTGACGCCAGGCGGCGATCTGCTCGACCACGGGTTTGAGGTCGGAATACTCCTTGGCCAGTGCGGCGATATCACCGCCCGCAGCGCCATCGGCCATCGCGGCCTCAAGAAATTGAAACCGTTGCGTGATTTGTTCTAGGCGATCTTCAGGAACCATTTGGCGGGTGTCCGATATCACAGCGCGTTGGTCAAGAGGCAAGCCTGTGCTAGACTTGAGCCATGACCCGTATTTTCATGTTGATCTTGGCCCTGAGCTCTCCTGCCGCCGCCGATGTTGTCGGACCGGGCGGAAAAGTTCAGGACTGCTATTGCACCGACACTTCCGGCACGCGCATCGAGCTGGGGGAAACCATCTGCCTACAGGTCGATGGCCGCATGTTCATGGCCCAATGCCAGATGTCGCTGAACGTACCGATGTGGCGCGAAGTGCAAGAGGGCTGTCTGTCGTCCCAAGCCAATCCGCCACAGATGTCGCCCGCCCCTTGGGTCAACGCCGGGTGATCAAAGGCGATCCCAGGCGGTCAGGTTGAGCTTCGTCTGCTGCATATAGAAATACCCGGCCATCATCAGGCCGAACAGGACACCAGCAAAAAGACTGGTCGCGATCATGACAGGCAGATGCAGGTCGGTATGACGCCAGGCAGCGAAATACATCAGGCTGCCCCAAACCGGGCCGAAATAGGCAGCAGTGCCCGCGAAGTTCCGTAGAAACGGCCGATACAGAGGCGGAATTGGTTCAAACCCAAGCTTTTGAAACAGACGAAGCAGCAAAGGCAATCTGGCGTGTCGCTCTGCCCCTTTGACGCGCAATTCCTGTTGGGATCTTTCCAGTTTCTGCTGATAGGGCGTTTCCAACCTTAGCAACCCTCACAAGTCTACGGTTGAAAACTGACCTAGTTCTCGGTGGTTGGTAATTGCCGCAGCCAGCCGTCGACCCGCTTGCGATTGACGCCCATGTCCGAGCGACCAAAGCGCAGGCGACCATAGATGCGAAGGGTATCACCGTCCTGTTGCGCCGTGGTGTAGTCGGGAAATCCCATAACCTTCGTGCGCGAGATATAGGTGACCATCCCCTCATCCACCGACCCAGCGAGAACGCGGGTTGTACCATCTGCCTGAACAATCGCGTTGAACTTTTTCAGTCCAAGCTGGCCCGTCTGCACAACACGCACAACGCCGCCTGTCAGGTCCTTGTCAACGTCGCCCTTGGGCGCGACATGCCAGCGTGCCGGGTCGCTGGGGGCAAGACGAATGAACGCCATGCCAAGGATCAACAGTGCCAGAAGTACCCAAACAACAGTCATCGCGCGTCTCATTCATGGTCCAGATCAACAGGTTCCAGAAACATTAGGGCACAAACGGCGCCAAAACACGCCTATCGTGACGTCACCCCGGGCAGCACACAGAGCAATTCATACAAGAGGTTGGCTGCCGTCAGCGCCGTATTTCCCGATGTGTCGTAAGGCGGAGAAACTTCGACAAGGTCGCAGCCGACGATGTTGAGACCTTTCAAGGCATGGATCAATTCCAACGCCTGCGGTGTTGTCAGCCCGCCAATTTCAGGTGTTCCCGTACCAGGGGCATAAGCCGGATCCAGGCTGTCGATGTCATAGGTCACATAGACCGGCCGGTCACCAATGTCGCGGCGAATTTCCGCCCCCAAGGGGGCCAAAGAGCGATGCCAAAGCTCATGCGCAGGGAAGTGTTGGAACCCCCACCCCTGAGCCTCGGTGAAATCGGTGGCGGCATAGCCCGAGCCGCGGATACCGATCTGATAGGTCTTGTCGGCCTGGATCAACCCCTCTTCATAGGCGCGGCGAAATACGGTGCCATGGGTTTCGCGCTCGCCAAACATCTCGTCATTCACATCGGCATGGGCGTCCACATGGACCAGGGCCACCGGGCCATGTTTGCCCGCAATCGCGCGCAGGATCGGCAGGGTGATCGAATGATCGCCCCCCATTGCAACCGGGATCAGATCATGGGTCAGGATGCCATCATAGCTTTCCTTGATGATCTTCAGGCTTTCGGCCAGCGAAAAGGTGTTGATCGCCAGATCGCCAATGTCCGCGATCTGCAGGCTGTCGAAGGGGGCCGCGCCCGTGGCCATGTTGTAAGGGCGGATCATCGCGCTCTCAGCCCGGATCTGCTTTGGCCCAAACCGGGTGCCCGACCGCCATGATGTGCCCACATCCTGCGGGATACCCAGAACCGCCACATCCAATCCATCCAGACTGTCGGCCTGCGGCAGACGCATAAACGTGTTGGGCCCGGAAAACCGCGCCAGATCATTGCCGCTGATGGGTTGGTTGAAGTTGGTCATCGTTTCACCTGTGCTTTGCCCTGACTTACGCAACCTATGCGGGATTATCCAGTTTTTCTTTGGTCATTCCGTCCTCATCATCGGTTGGGTTCGATCATTTCTTTGAAGACCCCATTCCCCAAAGTCCCAGAAAACCCTCAGTCGACTTGAGCTGCTGCAAGAACTGGGGCGATTGGATACGCGCTGCAAACAGAACCATCTTCTCTGTTTCTTCCCAGAACAGGCTCACGGCCATGCGGTCATCACCTTCGCCCCTGGCCCATATTGTCCGCTCTGTTTCTTCCAAAGTGATCTCGGGCGGGGTGGACCCGAACTCGGGCATATGCTCTGAAACAACCCCCGCCACAGCGCGCCGCAGGTGCCCATGGTTTTGGGTGCCGATCGTCGAAAACATGTCGCTGATCATGCAAGCAAAGGGGGTGAACTCCACGCCCATCCTTGATCGTTCATGTTGCCAGGACAGGTTGTCAATGCGCTGGAACCCCTCATTTGGTACGATCAATTTACCAGTCCAAAATGGAACGCAGTATGTCTCAAACAATTCAATCGCCGCATTCGCAGCGCTTCGCCGCATAACCGTGTCGACCAGCCAATAGCCCCCCATTCCACCGAACAGCATGACAACGATCAAAATAGTCCATCGCTTCAAAACCATCGCTCCAATCAATCGCCGCTAGACCAACTAGGTCAACTTATTCCAACCCAGCAGACAGATGATCTGTGTCGCCACATGCGCCCCGGCGATCGCCGTCGCCCCGGATGTGTCATAGGGGGGCGAGACCTCGACCACGTCGCCGCCCTTGATGTTGATCCCGGCGATGTCGCGCAGGATGATCGACGCCTGAATGGACGTGATCCCGCCCCAGACCGGCGTGCCTGTGCCCGGGGCAAAGGCCGGGTCCAACCCATCGATGTCAAAGCTCAGGTAAACCGGATTGTCGCCCAGAATCCCCTTGATCTTTTGTGCCACCGCAGCCGGGCCGCTTTCATAGACCTCGCGCGCGTCAATGATGTTGACGCCAAGCGTGTCCTCGTTGTGGGTGCGAATGCCCACCTGGACCGAGCGCTTGGGGTCCACGATCCCCGACTTCACCGCCTTGTAAAACATGGTGCCATGATCAACCCGATCCATGTCGTCATCGGCCCAGGTGTCGGTGTGGGCATCAAACTGCAACAGCGACATCGGCCCGTATTTCTCGGCATAGGCCTTGAGGATCGGAAAGCTGATGTAATGGTCCCCGCCCAAAGTGACCGACGCCACGTCTTCCTTCAGGATCCCCCGAATGTGATCCGTCAATGTGGCGGGAAAGGCTGGCACATTGGCATAATCATACGCCATGTCGCCATAATCCACGATGGCCAACTCGCTGAGCGCATCAAACGGCCAGCCATAGGGCGCGTCGGGCGATTGCAAAGCACTCGCCTCGCGGATCGCGCGCGGGCCCAACCGGGTGCCGGGACGGTTGGTCACGGCTTGATCAAAGGGCACGCCGGTGACGGCAATGTCCACTCCGGTCAGATCCTTGGTATAAAGCCGTCGCAAAAAGGACGTCGCCCCCCCAAAGGTGTTCTCAAAGGACAGGCCCTTGAGGTCGGGGTTGGTGAACGCCTCGTCCACCTGGGTTTTTGCATCTTCCAAAGCCATGATCTGACGCCCTTTTGAGTGTCGGGGTGGGTGGGAG
>NZ_JAGHRE010000029.1 GCF_017743935.1 Tropicibacter sp. R16_0 | reverse complement strand
GCGTTGGATCGCTTTGCTGATGGCACCACCCCGCGTCGCAGCTACATCGGCCCGCAGACCCTGGCGCGGGTGCTGTGGGATCTGACCCAGGCACGCGATTTGCCGCCGGTTCTGAATGTGGCGGCCCCCGGCGCGGTCGAGATGGGGGCGCTGCTGGATGCGGCCGGTCTGGCCTGGACCCCGCGCCCGGCCCCGCCCGAGGCCATCGCGCGGGTCGAGGTGGCAACAGAGGCGCTTTCGGCCTTCACCCGGCTGGAGGCGCGCGATAGCTTGCCCGAACATCTGATTGCACAATGGCGGAGCAGCGCGGCATGACCTGGGGCAAACGCCTCTTCGATCTGGTTCTGGTGGCCCTTCTGGTGCCGGTCCTCGGGCCGGTGTTGCTGGTGCTGGTGCTGTGGATCCTGCTGCGCGAGGGGCGGCCGGTGTTTTATGTGGCCGAACGGATGAAGGGGGTGGATCGGCCCTTTTCCCTGTGGAAGCTGCGCACCATGACGGTGGTGGATAGGGATGCGGGGGTATCGGGGGGCGACAAGGTGGCGCGGATCACCCGCACCGGTGCCTGGCTGCGGCGCAAGCGGCTGGATGAGATCCCGCAGCTTTGGAACATCGTCCGCGGCGATCTGAGCTTTGTCGGCCCGCGTCCGCCCCTGCGTGAATATGTCGAGCGCTTTCCCGCGATTTACGGTCAGGTCCTGCAGTCGCGTCCCGGGGTCACCGGCCTGGCCAGCCTGGTCTATCATCGCCACGAAGCGGCCCTGCTGGAGCGCTGCGATACGGCGCTGGAAACCGATGCGGTCTATGCCCGCATCTGCGTGCCGGCCAAGGCCCGGCTGGATCTGATCTATCAGCGGCATCAGAGCGTCTGTTTCGACATCGCCCTGGTGATACGGACGGCCGCCACGGTGTTTCGCCGCCGATAAAAGCGGCGGGGGAAGCACAGCCGGGGACTCCCCTTGTGAAACCCGTTGCGTCCCGGGCATGATCGGACCTATTAACAGTCAAGCTCTTGGAGGGCATGTAATATGCCTTACAGTCGGGCCGGAATTTTTGTGGTTACATAACAATAAATCAGTTGAGGAGTGAGGGATGGCGAAGAAGGTCACAAAGGCGATTTTCCCGGTTGCCGGCATGGGGACGCGTTTTCTTCCGGCCACCAAATCGGTGCCCAAGGAAATCATGACCCTGGTCGACCGCCCGCTGGTTCAATATGCGATCGACGAGGCCCGTGCAGCCGGCATCAAGGAGTTCATCTTTGTCACTTCGCGCGGGAAATCCGCGCTTGAGGATTATTTCGACCACTCTCCCGTTCTGGAACAGGAATTGCGCAAGAAGGGCAAGACCGAGCTGCTGGAGACGCTGAAGGCCACGAACATGGACAGCGGCGCCATCGCCTATATCCGCCAGCACAAGCCGCTTGGGCTGGGGCATGCGGTCTGGTGCGCGCGCCGCCTGATCGGGGACGAGCCGTTCATGGTGATTCTGCCCGACGACGTGATTGCAGCCGAAAAGCCCTGCCTGCAGCAGATGGTCGAGGCCTATGCCGAAACCGGGGGCAATATGGTCGCCGCGATGGAGGTGCCTCCCGAGAAGGCCAGCTCTTACGGGGTGCTGGACGTGGACGAGGACATGGGATCGGTCGTTTCGGTCAAGGGGATGGTGGAAAAGCCCCCCGCGGATCAGGCCCCTTCCAACCTGGCGGTGATTGGCCGCTACATTCTGGCGCCTTCGGTGCTCAAGAACCTCAACAGGATCAAATCCGGGGCGGGTGGCGAAATTCAGCTGACCGATGCCATCGCCGAGGACATCACCCTGGGCAACCCGGTCTATGGCTACCGGTTCCGGGGGCAGCGTTTCGATTGTGGCTCCAAGGCGGGGTTCCTGCAGGCCACCGTGGCGTTTGCCCTGGCGCGGGATGATCTGCGGGACGATCTGGATCTGTATCTGGAAAAGCTGCGCCAGTCGCGGGCGGCGGCAGAGTAGCCTGCTGAGGCTCGGGGCGTGCGCAACTTGGAGTTGTTTCGCGTGTCTTTCTCGGGTAAGAGGTCCCGTGCCAGGCACGCCTTGTCGGACAGGGGCGCCCAGTGGCGAAGGTGACGGAGATTTTGAGTTTTTTGAGTAGAAGTGCTATCTGTCTTCCATATTTGGGTTTGATCAGCGTATCTGACCCTGTTTGAGCGCAGGTAAAATCAATACTGGACGTATACCGTTTTTAGGTTGAGCCAAAGATTATTAGGAGAGCCAACCGATGTTCCAATTGCTCAGTTCTTGGAGCAGGAAACAGAAGGCCATCGTTTTTCTGGCGATTGATCTGGTCCTGGTTCCGCTGGCATTGCTGTTTTCGTGCTTTGTGCAATTCATGCCAACGATGCCGTTGGCAACCTTTGTTTCACTGTTTCCCATCCTTCCCTATCTTCTGGTTCTTGTTGCAGCCGTCTCATCGCTCATGGGGCTGCCTTCGGTACAGTTGCGGATGTATGAACGTACGGCTGCAGGTCGCACCGCCGTGCTGGCGATTCTGGCAGGGCTGACCTCGGCCGGGCTGGTCTGGTTGGCAGGTATTCGCCTGCCATATGGCACCCATGTGATGTTTGCCGTCAGCTATTTCATCATGATCCTGGCGACCCGCCTGGTTCTGTTCCACATCGTGTCATGGTTGTATCTGCGGGCGCAGCCGCGCCGCCGGGTTCTGATCTATGGTGCCGGGGCGACCGGGACACAGCTGGCCCAAGCCCTGGCCGCGCATGAAACCATCCGTCCCGTGGCCTTTGTCGATGACAACATGTCCTTGCAGGGACAGACCCTGATCGGCTTGCCGGTCTATACCCCGGTGCGGACGGCCGAGCTGCTGGAAAAATACAACATTGACCGGGTGCTGCTGGCGATGCCGTCGCAAAGCCAGCCGAAACAGGCCCGGATCGTGACGCGGCTGCAGAAGCTGGGGGTCGAGGTGCAGGCCCTGCCTTCGTTTGCGCAGCTGATCGGCGAAGAGGAACTGGTCGACAAGCTGACCCCCGTGGTGCCCAGTCATTTCCTGGGCCGCGAAGCCCATGCGGTGGAATTGAACGAGGTCTGCAGCAGCTATGCGCAGCGGACGGTCCTGGTGTCCGGCGCCGGGGGCTCTATCGGATCGGAACTGTGTCGGCAGATCCTGGCGTGCCGCCCGAAAAAGCTGGTGCTGTATGAATTGAGCGAACTGGCGCTCTATACGATCTACCAGGAACTGGGACAGCTGACCGAGGCCATGGACATCGAGCTGGTGCCGGTGCTGGGGTCGGTGACCGACCCGCGCCAGGTGCGGCAGGTGTTGAGCGACCACCAGGTCCAGGTTGTCCTGCATGCGGCGGCTTACAAACATGTGCCGCTGGTCGAGGTGAACCCGCTCTCGGGGCTGACCAACAATGTGCTCGGCACGCAGATCCTGGCCCGCGAGGCGGCCAAGGCAGAGGTCGAACGGTTCCTGCTGGTCTCGTCCGACAAGGCGGTGCGGCCCACCAACATCATGGGGGCCTCGAAACGGTTTGCCGAACTGGTGGTCCAGGATCTGGCCGCACGCCAGGGAAAGACGATCTTTTCCATCGTACGTTTCGGCAATGTGCTGGGCTCCAGCGGGTCCGTGGTGCCGCTGTTTCAGGAACAGGTCAGCCGGGGCGGGCCGGTGACGGTGACCGACCCTCGGGTCAAACGCTATTTCATGACCGTGCGCGAGGCGGTTCAACTTGTACTCAGGGCCGGGGCGGATGCCAGCGGCGGCGAGGTCTTCGTGTTGGACATGGGGCCGGCGGTGCCGATCATGCAATTGGCGCGGCAGGTGATTCAGAGCGCGGGCTATACGGTGCGTGACGAGCTGACCCCGGAAGGCGATATCGAGATTCAGATCATCGGGTTGCGTCCGGGCGAAAAGATCGAAGAAGAACTGTCTCTGAACAACACGATGATCAGAACGGACCATCCCAAGATTCTGCGCGTCGACGAGCAATCCCTGTCCGAGTTGGAAATGGCCCGCGTGATGCGGGAGCTGCGCCATGCGCTGGCGGGGGGCAATGCGGCGGCTGCACGCGGCATCGTTCAGAATTGGATCGAAGGGTACGTCGATTGGGAAATTGCCCAGCAGAAACTGCCCAGCTGATCCTTCTTCCTTATTCAAGGTGCCGTGTTCAGGCCACACTCGGTGATGGCTCATGAGGGGCGGATTGATCTGCTTCCTTGGTTTGTGGTTTAGCTGAGCCAGAGATGTGCGTGAGGAAGGGCAATTGAGTTTCATGTTCGGGAAACCCGGTTTGCGCCCGTTGAAGGGGGTGGCTCTTGCCTTTGTCGGTCTGCTCGGCGCCGCCTTGCCGCAGGTCGGCCAGACGCAAGCGACCGCGCCCGCCGGATCTGTGGTGTCCACCGGTGCCGGAACCGCTGCAGCCGCGCCCTCCTTTGAGCCGCTGCCGCCCCCCAGCCTGAATTTCTACGGCTCGCCCGGCCTGATCGACATGCCATCGGCCGAGATGTTGCCTGATGGGCAATTCACCACCGGCATTTCCTATTTCGGCGGGCAGGGGCGCTATACGCTGACCTTCCAGCCCACCCCCTGGATGTCGGCCAGCTTCCGCTACAACTCGATCCGGAACTGGAACCTGGGCGGCTTCCCGACCTATTACGACCGCGGCTTCGATGTGCGCTTTCGCCTGTTGAAGGAAACCCGCCTGCGCCCGGAAATCACGCTTGGCCTGCAGGACTTCGTCGGCACCGGCATCTATGCGGCCGAATATTTCGTGGCGACAAAGAACTTCGACAAGCTGAGCCTGGGTCAATCGACCCTGCCGGGGCGGCTCAAGCTTACTGCCGGGATCGGTTGGGGGCGTTTGGGCAGCCATGGCTCCTTTGCCTCTTCGGGAACACGTCCCCCCTTTGATCCGTCGGGAACCGGCGGGCAGGTGGCTTTTGATCAGTGGTTCCGCGGTCCGATGGCGGCCTTTGCCGGGGCCGAGTGGCTGATCAACGATCGGCTGGGGGTCAAGGTCGAATATTCCTCGGATGACTATGTGATCGAGACCCAGACCACATCGGTGTTTCAGAAGAAATCGCCGTTCAACTTTGGTGTCGAATATCAGGCCAGTCCGCGCACCCGGCTCGGGGCCTATTATCTCTATGGCTCCGAATTCGGCCTGAACGCGCAGATCCAACTCAACCCGCGCCATCCACCGGCACCGCGACATGCGCCCGCGCCTTTCGCCGTGGCGCCACGTCCGGATCGAGCCGTGAACCCCGATGCCTGGGGGACCGAATGGGTGGCCAGCACCACCGTGCGTCAGACCATGCGCGATCTCATGGTGCCGCTGATGGAACGGGATGGTCTGGTGCTGGAGAGCCTGGACCTGAACGGGGATTCCGCCGAGTTGCGGTTCCGGAACCTGCGCTACAAGTCCAACACGATTGCCTTGGGCCGTGCGGCCCGGATCATGGCTCTGGTCCTTCCGGCGTCGGTCGAAACCTTTGACCTGGTGCCGGTGTCCCGGGGAATGGGGCTGTCTCGCGTGACGATCCGCCGATCGGATCTGGAGGCGCTGGAACATGACAGCAACAGCTCTGAGGCCATCCTGGCGGTGACCGGCTTCAGCAATGCCGGCCCTGAACCGGACACGGCATTGAAGGGACCGGGGCTCTATCCTGATTTCAGCTGGTCGATCGCCCCGTATTTTTCGCCCGCCTATTTCGACCCGGAACAGCCGATCCGGATCGATGTCGGTGTGGATCTGCAGGCGACATACAAACCGGCCCCGGGCTGGGTGATTTCAGGTCGTTTGCGGCAGCGTGTGGCAGGCAACCTGAAAGATGGCCGGTTGTCGCCGTCGAACCTGCCGCCGGTGCGGACCGATCAGGCGCTCTATGCGCAATTTGATACCACGCTGAACAATCTCTATGTCGCCCGCTATTGGAAACCGTCCGAAGATTTGTATGCCCGGGTGACGGGGGGGTATTTCGAATACGGCTATGGCGGGCTGTCCACGGAACTGCTGTGGAAACCGGTCAACAGCCCGCTGGCGTTGGGGGTCGAGGCCAACTATGCGATCAAGCGCGACTATGACCAGCGGTTGGGGTTCCAGGATTACCGGGTCTTTACCGGTCACGCGTCGGCTTACATGGATTTCGAAAACGGCTTTCACGGGCAGATCGACGTCGGGCGCTATCTTGCCGGGGATGTCGGCGCGACCCTGTCCTTGGACCGTGTGTTCAAGAATGGCTGGATCGTGGGCGGCTTTGCCACCTTCACCTCGGCCTCGGCAGCAGAGTTCGGCGAGGGCTCCTTTGACAAGGGCATTCGCTTCAGCATCCCGCTGAACTGGTTCCTGGGCCAACCCAGCCGCAAGTCGCTGGGAACGGTCATTCGTCCCATCCAGCGGGATGGTGGGGCCAAGGTCAGTGTCCCGGGTCGTCTTTATGGTCAGGTTCGGTCGGCACACAACAAGGCGTTGCGTGACCAATGGGTAGGGTTCTGGGAATGATGCGATCCGTGTATCTATGGTTGCTCGTGCCGGTTCTGGCGTTGACGGGCTGTGCCAGCGGCACCGAAGAGGTTCCGCTGCAGATCGAAGTGCTGCAGCGGACACGTGGCATCATTGCAGACAGAACCGCGCCCGAGACAGCGCCCAGGACGTTGCGGCGGGCAGATCTGGATCCCATCGAGGACCCCTTTATCGAGGTTACGATCGAGGATCGGGATCAGCTCGGCTATATGGGAATCAGCAGCCAGCGGCGCGATGACCAGCCGGGCAATGTCGTTGTCTGGCGCAGCGAGGACAATGTGTCGCTGACCCTGCGCAATGGTGTGCTCATCGCCACCCGGGGGCTGGGCGGCGATGTGATCTCAAGCCTGGTGCCGGTCAGCGGGACCACACCGGGGCCTGCCCGGGGCGGAGAGCTTGTGCACCGGATCCATACCGGTGACGAGCGCCTGGCCCATGTCTCCATGGCCTGTGATCTGGTTGATTTGGGCCCCGAAACCATTGTCATTGTCGAGCGGCGTCATGACACCCGGCACCTGCAGCAGCGCTGCGAGGGAGCAGGGGGGCAGATCGCAAATGACTATTGGATTGATTCTCGGGCCGGGATGGTCTGGCAGTCGCGCCAATGGGCTGGTCCGCATATCGGCTATTTGACGATGCGACAACTGACCCCATAAGGGAAATGCTGCGCGAGAAAAGGCCCATTCAAGGGGCGTGGCCACGTTTCCTAGATTGAAAAGCCGTTCGCATTCCTCTATCGTTCAGGCAAATTCAGCCATAAGGGGTTTGATTATGAAAAAGTTTATTGCGGCACTTGCAACTTGTGCGATGTCCATTCCCGCTATTGCGTCAGCAACTGCTCTTGATGACGCACGTGAAGCCAACATCTGTGATGTAACGGCTGCCGAATATCTGGCAGATGGCCGTCTCAAGGTCGTTTGCGTTCCAGGGACCGTAAACCCGGCATACGCTGGTGCGGTTCAGACACCTGCCGCCCTGTCCGGTGTAGGCAGCCTGTCGCCGACAGCGGTCGCAGCTGTTGCTGGTGCTGTCATTCTGATCGCCATTGTTGCGAATGATGACGACACCACCACGACAACAACAACGGCTCCGTCCAGCCCGTAATCTGAGCTTCGGATCCACGAGATTGAATGCAGCCTTGCCAGATTGGTAGGGCTGTATTTTTGTGTCGCCAGATCAATGACTAATCAAAGTGCCTCGCCTGATTTTGGCATCGGGCGCGACTCTATGTGGGCTGCCTGAGACGGTATATCTTTGATAAACTAGGTCCTGCTATTGAGGTTGCAGACGAAGCAGGATTGAAAGCCATGGCAGGCGCATCGAATTTGGTAGCTGCGGACAACCCTTTGCTGGCCTCGATTGTCAGCACACATGTTCGGCAGGCCCCCGTTACGTACAGCTTCATGCCCGCCGGAGACGCGGTGGACAAAGCCGGGTATCCCGGCGGGTCGGATCTGACCCGGGCCTGGACCGAGGCCGAGAAAGACAGTTTTCGCGCGATGACGCAGAACTTCATGGCGGTCAGCAACATTTCCATTGTCGAGCAGGATTCACCCGTGGGGGTCGATGTTCGTGCACAGATGGTCGATGACGTGCCGGGGGGCTGGGCCGGGTATGCCGGAACCGGCACCACCTTTGTGGTTGGCAGTGCGCGCCTGGGGTTGCTGACCCATGAATTCGGCCACTCCATGGGATTGGCGCATCCCTTTGACACAGGGTTCGGCAGTCAAGCTCTGCCGGGGGTTACGGCGACGAATGCCCCGGGGGATTTCGGGTTCAATGCGCTGCCCTATTCCATCATGGTCTACCGCACCGGCGGTTTCCCTGAGCTTCCGAATGTGGATGTCGCCATCCCCCAGACCTTGATGGCGTTGGATATTGCGGCCTTGCAGGTGATGTATGGGGCCAACACCAATTACCGGACCGGCGATGATACCTATGGCACCCTCGAGGGTCTGACGACCATCTGGGATGCCGGGGGCCAGGACCACATCGATTTTGGATCCGTGCTGACAGATGCGGTGATCGATCTGCGCGCCGCCACGTTGCAGGTCGAGGCCGGTGGGCTGGGGCGCCCCTCTCTGATGGATACATCCGCCTCGGCGCGCGATGTGGGGGGCTATACCATTGCCTATGGTGTGACGATCGAAGACGCCACGGGCGGCAGCGGCAATGACACGCTGACCGGCAACGCGGCGGACAATGTTCTGACCGGTGGCATGGGCAACGACACGCTTGTGGGCGGGGCGGGCAATGACCGCCTGATCGGCGGCCCCGCGACACCGGTGACCATCCCCCTGGCCGAGTTGAACGACGCCACCACCAGCAATCGCGCGCTGGAGGTCAACGCCTATTCCGAAATCACGCCGTCGATCACCCTGGACATGGTGCTGCGCCTGGACAATGGGCCTGCGGATTTCTATCGGATCATGTCTTATATGCCGACCCAATCGGATGGGTTCCGCTTCGACATCCAGTATTTCAAGCCGCCGCAGGATTATCTGGCGGTTCTGGTTCGCAAGGAAGATGGCGGGTCGCAGGCCTTGTCAGTTGGGGTCGATGCGGCAGAGCTGATCGATGGCAAGGCGCATCGGCTGACCCTGTCGCGGGATGCCACAACCGGTGTGGTCAAGGTCTATCTGGATGGGGTCTCGCAGGCCGAGCGCATTATCGATGCGGGGGGCGCTTTTGCACCGGGGGGCAAATTGGTCTTTGGTCAAAGCCAGGGCGCCTGGGCCCCGGCGGATTCACCTCGGGCTGCGATGCCGGGTGCGATCGGGGAAATCGCCGTCTACAACGGGGTGCTGAGCGATGCCGAGATCGCAGCAGGCAGCCTTACCAATCTGGTGCCAGGTGCAGATCCGCGGCTGATCAACCATTGGCGGCCAAATCCCCAGACCGACAGTTTTGACACTTTGGTCGGTGCCAGTGCGCTGGCCACTCGCAATGTGACAACAATTGACGCGGTTGCCGTGACCACGGACGTGGACCGCCTCATTGGCGGCGCAGGCGATGATACGATCCTGGGCGGCGACGGGACGGATACGGCCGTGTTCGATCAGCACAGCGATGCGATCACGGCCCGCCAGGTGGCACAGGGGCTTGAGATCATCTCGGCCGAGGGCACCGATCTGATCGGCACCGATGTGGAGGCCTTCGAGTTCGGCGATCGGACCCTGAGCTATGCCGAGGTAGAGGCCTGGGCCTTGTCCACGGTCATGGGCACATCCGGGAATGATGTTCTGAACGGCACCTCCGGGTCCGAGCGGATCAGCGGTTTGGATGGGTTTGACTGGATCCTGCCCGGCACCGGCAATGACACGATCAATGGCGGGGACGACCGCGATATGGTGTCGTTCATCAACCACCCCGAGGTCGCGGGGCGGACCAATCTGGACTTCATGCTGACGCTGGATATGGAGGCGGGCACGGCCAATCTCTTTGGTGGCGAGGCCAACACCCTGGTCAGCATCGAGCGCATCACCGGCACGATCTTTGCCGACCAGCTGCGCGGCAGCGATGGCGACGACGAGATCCGCGGCGCGGGCGACTATGACTGGTTCATCGCGACCACCGGCAACGACACGCTGGATGGCGGCAACGGGCAGGACATGATCACCTTCCTGGAATGGGGGGGCGCCGGCCGGGCGACGATCACGGATGTGTTCTCGGCCACTGGCGCGCCGCCGAGCGGGGCGCAGGCCAACG
>NZ_JAGHRE010000028.1 GCF_017743935.1 Tropicibacter sp. R16_0 | reverse complement strand
TTTCGATGGCGGGCCGGGATTGAAGAGTTCGTTGACACGAAACTCCTCTACATCATTGTACAGCGTAATCTGGACACTGCCCCCTGTCAGCAACAGGCCGCCATCAATCGGCGATACGTCAAGGTTGTTCAGGCTGAACCCCCCGGCGTCTGTATACGTTTTGAAAGTATCAAACCCCTCTCCACCTCGAACGCTCACGGCACCCCTACCCGCTTCGAATGACGCCGAAAGCGTATCGTTGCCCGGCCCGCCATCGAAATCGACGCCACCACCAAAGGTAGAGAGCCTATCGTCGCCTGCGCCACCGCCCAAAAAGCCACCGCCGGATTCAATGAACAGATAGTTATTCATTGAATCGCCGCGCAGAATTGTCAGTCCACCAGAATTCGCAATTTCAATATTTTCGATATCCACGAAATTATATCGATTGATGCTGCGCGCACCGGGAGCCCATGCGTTCGGATCAGATGCGAGGGAAAGCTGAGCACCTGAATCAAACCCTAAATCGACAACCATATGTGCATTTCGTACTTGTGCAAAAAAAGTGTCCGTTCCCAAACCGCCATCCAATGCATCCGATCCACCGGGTCGGAAATCCTGGAAAGTGTCATTTCTCGACGTACCAGTGAATGAATCATTGCCGGTGGTAAGACTGAAAGTCGCCATCTCATGTCCTATCTGTCGTTTAAATGAGGCCCAGTGAGGCCGAATTTCTGAAGCGTAATGTTCAGGAGCGTGGCACCGCCATAAATTATACTCAACCCTTAGATGTTCGCCGTCTGATCATCGAGCGGGACATTCTTCGCATTGATCATGCTGCCGGTTTCCTTGGGGCGAAACCGGCACCTTGCAAGGCGCACCAACATTGATAGAGGTTTGGCTCAAACAGGCCAATTTGGTATGACAGCGGTTGCGCCTAACCCTAGCCACTGTGGCGCAGACGATCAGAAAGGGCCATAATGCACAAGCGAAAGCGGCTGGGACCGATGAAGCGTACATTGCAGGGCCCCCGGCACGAAGACGTTGAATTTTGAAGTAAAACACTAGCTGTCAAAATTGTTCTGCAAACGGAGCTCTTGATGAAACGCATTCTTACGACCCTAGCGGCCGCCGCAATCTGCCTTTCACTCAGCCCGCGCGAAGGCCAGGCATGCGACGCGGCGTGTCAGGCGGCGCGCAAGGCCGCGAACCCTCTTGCCGACACCAAAGCCTTGATGACGGACAACACGATCGCATTTCGAACCGGCACCAACGACGAAGACAGCTACAACTTCCAGCTTCAACCCGTTTACTCGGTGCCGTTGAATAACGCGAACCTGGTGCTACGAGGGATCATTCCCATTCAAGGCGTCCAGCCGGGAGCGGTGCTGCCGCCGGGCATCAACAACCCCTCACCTGTGAACGATTTGACCTGGGGGATTGGGGATACGACGGTTCAAGCCTTCTACGCTCCAACGCCAGGAGAAAGCGGGATCGCGATTGGCTATGGCATGCAGGTGTCCCTGCCGACGCACAGTGATCCCGCTCTCGCGGGTGCGGGCTGGGGCGCGGGACCGGCTTTTGTTGTCTTCGGGCAAACGGGCGATCTGTCATGGGGCGGTGTATTGGGGCATATGTGGGGAGAGAACGATTTCAGTGTAACCATCATCCAACCCATTCTCACCTATGGTCTCGGTCAAGGTTGGTACTTTGGCTACAACAACGTGATGTCCTACAACTGGAAAGCGGCAAACAGCCGCGAGGCCTGGACCATCCCAATTGGCCTGACCGTCGGCAAGACCTCCATCCTGAATGAAGAAAAGGGAACCGCGATGGATGTCAGTGTCGGATATTACGCGCTGGATCGTAAGCCGAGCGGTGGACCAGACAGTCAGATCAAGTTGGGCTTGTCGTTCTTCTTTTGAGGTTTCAAATTCCATCTCTGAAGAACGCTGATGTGTTGACATAAGAACCATCACGGCCCGCTTGTATCTACCGAGCCGATTGCAAGCTATGCTTGATCGCCTGGCCTGAATAATAGCATGACGGGTGTCCCGTCTTGTTCAGAATGCGCTCTGGCCACAGAACAGTGTTGTACCATGCTAGATCGCCCAGGTTTGTTGGCGAGCGTGGGGGAGTGCACGCCCGCCAGGAGGGGGCGTTCAGGAAACGAACATCCCCTGGTATTGCTCACGCAGGATGTTCTTTTGAACCTTACCCATGGTATTGCGGGGAAGCTCATCCAGAACGACCAGCTCGCGGGGATGTTTGAACCGGGCCAGGGATTGGCGCACCGATACCATCATTGCGTCGGTGTCCGGCGAGGCCCCATTTTCAGGAACGATCACCCCCAACACGGTTTCGCCGAAGTCCGGATGGGGCACGCCGATCACGGCACTTTCCAGAACACCGGGTTGATCGTCCAGAACCATTTCGATCTCCTTGGGATAGATGTTGTACCCGCCCGAGATGATCAGATCCTTGTTGCGGCCAACGATGTGGACATAACCGTCTTCGTCGATCTTGCCCAAGTCCCCGGTGATGAAGAACCCGTCCTCTCGCAGTTCGGCGGCCGTCTTTTCCGGCATCTGCCAATAGCCTTTGAACACGTTCGGGCCACGCACCTCAATCTGGCCCACCTCGCCATCCGGCAGGGTCTCACCATTGTCGGGATTGGTGATCTTGAGTTCGACCCCTGGCAGAGGGAAACCGACGGTCCCTGCCCTACGCTCCCCATCGAAGGGGTTCGAGGTGTTCATGTTGGTTTCGGTCATGCCATAGCGCTCGAGGATCCGGTGACCCGTGCGCTCTTCGAACTGGACGTGCGTCTCGGCCAACAGCGGGGCAGATCCGGACACAAACAGGCGCATGTGGGCGGCAAGATCGCGGGTGAAACGCGCATCACCCAACAGGCGGGTATAGAAGGTCGGGACCCCCATCATGGTGGTGGCCTCGGGCATCCCCTCGATGACCTGATCCAGATCGAATTTCGGCATAAAGATCATGCTGCTACCGGCAGCAAGCGTGACGTTGGTGGCCACAAAAAGCCCGTGCGTGTGGAAAATCGGCAAGGCATGTAAAAGGACGTCATCCGCCGCAAACCGCCATTCCTTGACCAAGGTCTGCGCGTTCGACAGCAAATTATTTTGGGTCAACATGGCACCTTTTGAGCGGCCCGTCGTTCCAGAGGTATAAAGGAAAGCTGCCAGATCGTCGCCCTTGCGGTCAACGGTCGCAAAGCTCACGGGCATGGCCTGTGCCTGTGCCATCAGTGTCCCCGTGCCATCAGCATTCAGCGTTTCGATCTGCGCGCCCAGGCCCTTGGCGACCTCGCCCAGTTTCTCTTCGCTTTTGCCATCGCAAACGATCAGGGATGCCCCGCTGTTTTCGATGAAATAGCTGAGTTCATCGACCGTATAGGCCGTATTGAGTGGCAGAAAAACCAGTCCGGCCTGCGCGCAGGCGGCATAGAGCGCCAGCGCTTCGGGGGATTTCTCGACTTGGGCCGCGACCCGGTCACCGGGCTTCAAGCCGATCTGAGCGGTCACATTGGCAATCTGAGCGCTTGTCGCCAGAAAGTCCTGGTGCGTGATCACCTGGCCATCGAGCAGGCGCAGGAAGGGCGTGGTCTTTCCAGCGTGGATGCCAAAAAGACCGTCATAGAGAGGATTTGCCATTTGGTTACCTTTCTTCCGTCGTGGGGATCGCAACAGAACCGGCCAAAGCCCGAACGTCGGACGTGGCAACGACTTCACGTGTGGTTGCGAAATTCTCGTGGTTCTGTGCGACCTTCGAGAGGTCGTAGAGATAGTTCACCATGGTGCCGCCTGACTGCGCGCGACCCTTGTCCGATATGTCGGCATCGGCATGCACTGCGTGAACAATGGCGCCATTCCCAAGATGAAATCGGGCCACTGGATCGAAGGGCAAGCCGCCACGGGATTTGGCGGTTAGCAGATAGTGCGCGGCCAGCGCCCGCATGTGTTCTGGATCGTCGGTGGTCCAGGTCAAATCGATTTGCTTCAGCCACTTGGTCAGCTCGGGAATGGGCGACAGGGTCACAAAGGTCTTCAACCCCGCAAGTTCCGCAGACAGATCAGCTGCGACTTGCTTGATCAGCGAATTCCCAAAGGAAATGCTGGCCAGGCCGGCCTGACAGTTGGAGATCGAGTAGAACACAGCTGTGTCTGCCTCATCCGTGGGCATCGCGTCGCGGTCTTCGGCCAGCAAGGCCTGAACCGATCCCGGGATCCCCTTGGTCAAGGCCACCTCGACAAAAATCAGAGGTTCGTCGGGCATCGACGGATGAAAGAACGCGAAGCAACGGCGATCTGTGGGTTCCAACCGGCGGCGCAGATCATCCCAACTGTCGATGGCGTGCACCGCTTCGTATGCGATGATCTTTTCCAGAATATGCGCAGGGCTCGTCCAGTTGATCGGACGCAAGACAAGGAAGCCACGATTGAACCAGGAGGCAAAGAGGTGACGAAAATCCAGGTCCAACGCCTGAAGCTCCGGTTCCTTGCCCCCCAAACGCAACAGGTCGGCCCGCATCTTGACCAATGCCCCCGTTGCGCCGGGAACCCGGTTCAGGCGGCGCACCAGCTCTTGCCGAGCGGGTTCGGCTGCCTCGGCAAAGGCCCGATAACTGGCCTTTGATGGGCTCCGTTCATACTCGTCCAGCGTGGTGCGCACGGCCTCGGGATCGATGTTCATCGTGGTGGCGATGTCCTGAAAGAACGCAAGCTTGTCAGCATCTTCCAGCTCATCAAATCGTGACAGGATTTCCTGCGCCAATGCCAGCCCCGAGGTTTCGCCCGCTGACCCGACCAGAGCGGCAGCCATTTCCGTCAGCGGTCGCCCATCCTGAGCCACCTCTGGTGTCTCGCGGCGATACCGCCGCTCGAACACCGTTGAAAGAAGATCTGCAAGCAGGGTCATACCGCTGCTCCCATGATGAAGTCGGGCAGCCAGGTGGCAAGACCAGGGAACAGGCAGAGCAGGATGATCGCCAGCACCATGCAGGCCACGAACGGCAGGGAACCGGTCAGGATGGTCTTGAGCGAGATGTCCGGCGCGATGCCGTTGATCACGTAAAGGTTCAGACCAACGGGCGGCGAGATCAGCCCGATTTCCATGTTGATAGTCAGCACAACCGCGAACCAGATCGGGTCAAACCCGGCGGTGGTGATGATCGGCAGCAGGATCGGGGCCGCCATCAGGATCACCGCCACGGGGGGCAGGAAGAACCCCGCGATCAGCAGGAACACATTGACCGCGCCCATCAGAACCCAACGGTTCACATCCAGCGTGCCGATCCACTCGGCGATCGACTGGGTGATGAACAGCGAGCTGAGCATGTAGGAAAAGACACCAGCCGCAGCGATGATGAAGAGGATCATCACGCTTTCCTTGGTGCTGTCACGCAGCACGACCCAAATCGCGCTTGGGTGCCACAGCTTGTAGATGATCATGGCGATCAGCAGGCAGAGCAGCGCGCCGACAGCCGCGGTTTCCGAAGGCGTGGCGATACCGCCATACATGGCATAGAGAACCCCCAGAATGATACCGAGGAAGGGCAGCACGCGGGGCAGGATCTCGAACCGTTCCGCCCATGTGTAGCTGCCCGAACCCAGACGGGTGGCGTCACCCGATTTCCAGGTCGAATAGAGCGACCAGATCATGAACAGCCCAACCAGCATCAACCCGGGGATCACACCAGCCAGAAACAGGCGGCCGATCGAGGTTTCGGTGGCGATGCCGTAGACGATCATGGTGACCGAGGGCGGGATCAGGATGCCGAGCGTTCCGCCTGCGGCGATCGACCCGGCGGCCACACCATCAGGATAGCCACGCTTGCGCATCTCGGGGATGCCCATCTTGCCGATGGCGGCACAGGTGGCGGGCGAAGACCCGGACATGGCGGCAAAGAGCGCGCAAGCCCCAAGGTTCGACACCACCAGACCACCCGGAACACGGGTCAGCCAGCGCTCGAGCGCCTCATAGAGGTCGGCCCCTGCCCGCGTCGAGGCAATTGAGGCCCCCATGATGATGAACATCGGGATTGAAAGAAGCGCGAAATTGTCCAGTTTGCCGAACAGGATCTCGGGCATCAGCTCCAACGAGCGAGGGCCATCGAAGACGATCAGAAAACCGGCAGAGACGATCAGCAGGCCAATGGCCACGGATACGCCGGAGAAAAGTACGAGGATGGTGGCAATTGCCACGATCCCACCAAGCAGAAGCGGGTCCATTAGGTGTCCTCTAGGCCAAAGGGTTTGTCGATGCCGGTCAGAACAGCGACGAGATCAGCGATCAGTTGAAGCAGCAGAAGGCCAAAGCCCACAGGCAGCGCGAGGTACGGGATCCACAGGCGCACACCCCAGACTGTGTCCGAACGCCACCCACGGTCCCAGGCGAAGTGCCAGTAGTCATAGCCGTAGAACAGCATGATCGAAACAATCGCGATCGACAAAACGGACGTGAGGATTGCCATGAAGAACCGCGGGCGCGGCGCCAATGAAAGCGGGATCAGGTCAACATTGACGTGCCCTCGCAGGCGTTGCACGTAGGGCAACCCGATCAGAGTTGCAGCGATGACCAGATAGATGACAGCTTCGGTTTGCCAAACGGTCGAGCCGTTCAGGACAAAGCGTACGACAATCATCTGACAGGTGATGGCGACGGCGGCGACGATCATGCCAGCCGAACACCAGCCGGCCAATGTCGAGAGCGCGGCAACGACGCGAAGAAAAGGATTGTTCCCGGTGTGGGAAGCAACGGCAGAGCTATGACCAGCCATCTGCGCCTCCTGTTGTTGTAAGTACGGGGAGAGCGGTGGGGCAGATCAAAGCCTGCCCCACGTGGTCGATCATTCGACGGCCAGGGCCAGGTCGAGCAGTTGCTGCCCGTCACTCACCTCTTCGACGAATTTTTTGTAAGAGGTTTCCATTGCCAGTTGGCGCCAGGCCTCAAAATCCTCGGGTGACATGTCGGCGATTTCGACACCTGCTTCGGCAAAGACCTTGGCCGAGGCCGCATCTTGCTTCTTGGCCTCTTCCAGGTAGTAGGCTTCGGCTTTTTCTGCGGCTGCCAACAGCGCATTCTGCTGCGCTTCGTTCAGATCCTCAAAGGTGCGCTTGTTCATCAACAGCGGCTGATACATGAACCACAGCGCGACATCGCCCGCCGGAGTGTAGCAGCTGACCTGCTCGTAAATGCGATAGCTGACGAAGGACGACGAAGAGGTGTTGGCCGCCTGTAGAACTCCGGTCTGCATTGCGTTGTAGATTTCCGACGAAGCCATCGACGCAATAGATGCGTCCGCGCCCGCCAGCATTTGCTCAAACGACTTTCCGGCGGCGCGGGTTTGCAACCCTTTCACGTCTTCGGGTTTGGTGATGCATTTGTCCTTGCCGGCAAAGCCACCAGCCAGATAGCCGTGCACCAGGACCATCACGTCATCTTCGGCCATCTTGGCTTCCAGCGCCTCCATGAAGGGGGAATTCGAAAGGCGCGCGGCGTGGTCGTGGTTTTTGACCAGACCAGGCATCAGAGTCAGGTTGTAAGCGGGCTGTTGACCCCCTGCGTAGGACAAGGGCAGAACGGTCATGTCCAACTGTCCACGGCTCAAAGGCTTGTATTGCTCGCGCGGCTTGAACAGCGATTTTGAACCGAAAATCTTGATGTTCAGATCGACATCAGCTGCAGCCACCTCATCTGCAACAATCTGGGCCACTTGGTGGCGAATGTCTTTGCTTGACCATTGATGTGACAGGCGCAGTTCGGTCGCGGTTGCCATTGTTCCTGCTGAAGCAAGCGCCAACGCGGCGACGGCAGTCTTCAGAATGGATTTCATGTTTTCCTCCTCCAAGAATCCAGCCCGGCATACACCAGGGATGCCCTTACGATAGACATGTCATGTTTTTTAAGTCAACAATCTTGTATACAAGAATGACAGAGTTGAGTTTCAAAGCCATCTTTGATAATGCAAAAACATGGAACAACGACGTGCCGACATCATCGCTGATCAGCTCGAAGAGCGCATTTTCAACGGAACATATTCGGATGGGGATCGCCTCGACGAAGTCCGTATCGCTGAACAATTCGGTGTTTCCAGAACCCCATTAAGGGAAGCATTGCAAAGACTTGCGCGCTCGGGCCTGGTGGAGCTGATTCCACGACGCGGCGCCTTCGTTCGTCAACCGGGGCCGGTCGAGCTTTTGGAAATGTTCGAAGTGATGGCCGAGATCGAAGCTGTCTGTGGGAGGCTTGCCGCAAAACGTATTTCGGACAAGGCGCTGGCGGAACTGCATGATGCAAATACCAAGTGCCAGGCAGCTGTTGAAGCACAAGAGCCCGATTCCTACTACATCGAGAATGAGCGATTCCATAAAATCATCTATCGTGAATCTGGTAACGGGTTCCTTGAAACCGAGACCGGAAATCTGCATCGGCGCCTGCAACCATTCCGGCGTCAGCAGCTGAGGTTGCGGGGCCGCATGGCTCAGTCCATGAGCGAACACGAAGCCATCCTGAAAGCGCTCGAAGAAGGTGATTCCGAGGCCACCGCAAATGCTCTACGCGGCCATGTCGCGATCCAGGGTGAAAAGTTCCACAGCTTGATGGCGACGCTCAAGAACGCAGCCGAATAATGGCACACGTTTCATTGAGCTGGTACTACGATGGCGCACGGCGCCCAACATACATGTTAGACCCCTGTCCATGACCTGCTGCCGCTTCGCGAATGGCGACCCCCCTCTCTGCATCGTCGCAATTGTGGAATTGATCAAGATCCGCAGCGGTTCTTGGGAATCCCCCGTAGGCGCAGCTGCTGAGGGGACATTCGATGCCAGGTTAGGAAGGTCTGTTTCTTACTTTGGTCCAAGGGACGAAAGACATTTGTCCAATATGTTGTTCAACTCAGACCGATCCAATTCGGACAGCGCTTCGACCAGTCGCTTTTGAACAACAACATGGTCTGACACGGCGGCATCGATTTTCCTGATCCCACTCGCTGTGAGTTTCACATGAACACTGCGTTTGTCTTGCGGGTTCTGGACGCGTTCGACCAAGCCATCCTTTTCGAGCTGATCGATACGGTTGGTCATTGTGCCTGATGTCACCATCATCGTCGCAAGCAATTGGTTGGGCGACAGAGCATGAGGCGGTCCCGACCTTAGGAGCGTGGCCAGAACGTCAAAACTTGCAGCGGTCAGGCCGTGCCTTGCAAAGGTCTTGCTCATCTCCTCGCTAAAGAGAGCCGACAACCTGACCACCCTGCCGATCACGCCCATCGGCTCGGTGTCTATGTCTGGCCGCTGTTTGGCCCACTGCGCTCTGATTTCTTCAATATCGAACATGCCAGAAAACAGAATGGATTTTTATCTTGACGTCAAGCTAAATAGATTTATCTCTACGTCAAGATAAATTGGAGACCCCCATGGCCCGGCCCCTTGACCTCAGCCTTACGGCGCTCGCCCCACTTGTCTGGGGCAGCAGTTACATCGTCGCTACACAGTTCCTGCCCAACCTTGATCCCCTAACCGTCTCTGTCCTGCGCGCTCTGCCTGCTGGCTTGCTGCTTTTGTGTCTGGTTCGCCAAATTCCCCATGGTCACTGGGTCTGGAAAATGTTCGTTCTGGGCGCCCTGAATTTCGCGATTTTCTGGTCGTTGCTCTTTTTCGCTGCGTATCGTTTGCCAGGGGGCGTTGCAGCCGTGATGGGTGCATTGCAGCCCTTTGTGGTCATCTTTGCGTCACGGTTCCTGCTTGGATCACCTATCAACGTGCTTTCATTGTTCGCAGTCGCAGCGGGCGTTGCTGGCGTTGCCCTCCTCGTCCTTACACCCGAAGCACAGTTGGACATGTGGGGGGTCGTTGCAGGGATTGCAGGCTCTGCATCAATGGCGTTCGGCACTGTGCTGAGCCGAAAATGGCAGCCGCCTGTCAGTGCTCTGACCTTTACGAGCTGGCAATTGACCGCTGGCGGCTTGCTGTTGGTGCCCTTTGTTCCTTTTGCGCCGACGGACTGGTCGACCATCACTGGAACGAACGTCCTGGGGCTCACCTATCTGGGACTTATTGGGGCCGCATTGACCTATATCGTTTGGTTGCGTGGCATCCGCATAATCCAACCCGCCGCGACCTCGATCCTGGGCCTGCTCAGCCCATTGAGCGCCGCGTCGCTTGGTTGGATTTTCCTAGATGAAACACTGAGCGCGGCACAAAGCGTCGGAATGATTGTCGTTCTCATGAGTGTGTTCATCGGTCAATACGCGCTGAGGTCGACCCCCGTATCAACAAAGCCGCCACTGTTCGCCGTGCAGAAAACCTGAAATGTGAGTTAAACGATGATGTTGCATTTGTCGGTGGTCAGCCGCCGCATTGCGGACAAATCAACATTCGTCGACTGGCACCAAGTGTCGCGTGCAAAGCGATACTTGGTGCCCTGTACGTTTCTAGATCTCTATTTTCATTGGCTTTTCGGTGTTCTTGTACCCGATCTTCTCATTTTGCGAACGGAGCCCCCCGGAACCATCCTGTCCCTTCAACGCCGCTGACGATCGGATCGTCTGTTGATCATTTGAACATCATCCTTTCCAATACATCATGGCCCTCGAGGCGATGCTTCACGACAGCGGCGACATGACCAACAACAACGACAAGCATGGTGTAGGCAAGCCATCTGTGGATGGTCGCCGTCGTTGTTTCAAGGTTGATGCCCCACAGGGTTTCCATCGTTGGGAAAACCTTTGGCATGGTCAGTCCGAAAAAGGATGTGCCATGTCCTCCGAAATCCGTTTCGGCCCAACCGATGACGATGATCATCAGCGGCAAAGCGTAAAGCGCCAGATGCCCCAGATGAGCGAGCAGTTTCTCCCAGTTTTCCAAGGCCGCCACGGGAGCCGGGGGCGGTGTGATGAACCGAATTGCGATGCGTAGCCCGACGAGGAAAAACAACAGCACACCCATGGATATGTGCAGCGAAAACAAGGTTTCTTGTGCTGCTGAGTCATCCGATACCAGTCTGGTCATCGCGTATCCACAGGCCCACATGAAGCCGAAACAAACCGCCATGAACCAATGCAAAATCCGCGCGGAAAAACTGTAGCGTTCCATCTTAGCCACCCTTTCAATGAAGCTTTCGAGCGACATGTCGAGGGGACATTCGGCATTCAAGAACGGATGCTGGAGCGGCACCCGATCTGCGTCAATGGTAAGGGATCTTTCGTGAACGGTCGCGCCTCGACCATTCACGAAAGGGCGGCTAGATATTGTTCATGAAGTTGGATCATGTCGCCTTCACTGCTGAACTCATCAAAAAAGTTCTGCTCGCCGCTGTCATCGGCGCGGGCTTCATACTGGTTCTGGAACCGAACCATACGGAAAGCGTACCGATCCTGGCGGCGTTTGCGATTTGGTTTGCGCACCTCTTTTTGGCAGCTTTACTCTTTCTGGTCGGCGTTATTCTGTTGCATCGGTTCAGATGCCCCGATCCATTCCCGGTGGTCGCCTCAGCACTTCTGTTGCCAGTCCCATTCGCACTGGTATCACTCGGTCTGGATTATGGGTTCGGCAATATTGATGATGATCTGGATGCAGCGGGAACGCCCCTTTCGATCGTCTTGAATGAGGTCGTCGCGGTTGCGCCGATCGCATGCGCGGTTGCCCTGGCGATGACGTTTCTTCTTCGCCAAGGTCAACCGGATGAAGACACTGGGCTGATGCAAGAGCAACGAGAAGACCCTTCTCCCGCACTGAACCAGCTCATCGAAAGTGTCCCGGTTTCTATTGGAGATGACATCATCCGCCTACATGCCCAGGATCACTATGTGGAAATCGTCACATCCGAGGGGCGTGCGCTGCTTTCAGAGCAGTTTGGCGATTGCTTGGAGAAGCTCAAGGGCCTGGACGGAATTCAATGCCACCGGTCGCATTGGATCAGCCTGGCACATGTCGACGTCGTTTCACGCAAAGGCAGTGCTTATTCGTGTACAATGAGCAACGGTGATCGCGTTCCTGTCAGTCGAAGAAGATATGCAGAACTGCGAGAGAGAGTTGGTGTCAGGGGCTCGATTACCTAAAGCCTGCGCTGCCCATGTTCGGCCGAATGCGCGCCGCCAAATCGCATTCTCGCCAAATCAACAAGGTTGCCCACTCACCCCAAGGGCATGCTTTGTTCGGCCATTTCCGCATACCAACTGCAGCCGAGCGGAATTAGCTCGTCATTGAACTCATAGCTCGGGTTGTGGAGGTCGGCGCTGTCACCGTTGCCGATG
>NZ_JAGHRE010000027.1 GCF_017743935.1 Tropicibacter sp. R16_0 | reverse complement strand
CGTGACAACGCCCCCCACCTGCCCATGCGCCCGCCCCAGAGCATTCAGGCGGAACGGCTCGAGCATCAGCTCCTCGGCGTTACCATAAACGTCAAACAGGCCAAGCGGATTTGGCAACCGCAAGCCCACCGGGTTCAACCGCCCCCGCCCTGCGCCAGCCCCCTGGTGGATCGCATAGTCCCGCATGTCGCCCTCGGTAAAGAAGGTCAAATCCGAAAAGTGGTTGGCGTCGATGACGGCCCCGCCTCGGGTCGCGTATTCCCACTCTGTCTCGGTCGGCAGTCGGACATAGCCCTTGGCCCCATCCGCCGTGGGTAGCACATCGGGTGCATTGGCATAGAGCCATGCGGTGTAATTCTGCGCCAAGGTCACGGCGTCGAACCAACTGAGGCCACCCCGCGCGATCCGATCCTGCCGCGCGACCGGCGCGCAATCCCCCTGCAGCGCTCGGAACTGGCCTTGGGTCAACTCATACCGGCCAACATAATAGAAAGAGGTGTTGGATCGGTCATCGACAAACGACCCGCGCAGAAAATCATCCCGCAGATATTCAGCATAGCCCGTGCGGTCCAAAGACTGCCCCAATCGCACACGCCGATCCGCCAAAGGATCCGCCGCATCCAGCGGCACAACCACCTTTTGAAACGCCATTTGGCCGCCGCAGGGCATCGGCAACAGCAGATCTGCCGGGGCCTCCTTGGCCGGATCATACTGTTCAACAGGCCAGGCCTCGGGCGTCTCGGCCGTGGCCAAGGCGGGCACCATCATCAAGGCAAGGAGCAGCACGCGCATCATGTTACCTCTCGCAACACGGTCGCCGGGTCGATGCGCTGCACCGACCACCCGGCGATGGCCGACACACAAAGCAAGAGCGCCATGACCGACACCCCAATGCCCACGGCCTGCCCCGGCGTGATCAATGTCAGAGCTGCGCCGTCGGGCAACCCGCCGCCAAACAGGTTTTGCGCAATCCGACCCGCCACCTGATACCCCATCCACGAGAGGACCAATCCCAAGAGGCCCGTAATCGCCGCCTGCACCATGGGAAAGAGCATCAGGCTTCGCCCCGGTACGCCAACCAAGGAGATCGAGGCCAACACGCCCTTTTTGCGCGCCACGTCGCTCCAGAAGGCAAACCCCAACGCCGCCCCAAGCCCGACCGAAGCCAAGGCCGCCGTCAGCCCAAGCGCCAAGGTCAGATTGCGCCCCAGGCCCAAAAGCCCTTCGACCTCGCGGGTGCGGGCAAGGGTTGCGACACCCAGGTGTTCCTCCAACCGGGCCTGCACCCCTGCAAGCTGTTCCAGGTGCTCGGCATAGACCCGCACGCCGCCATAGTGCGGCACGCGCTGCTCCAGCGGCTTTGCCCCCTCGATGCCATGGTCCGGTAGGGAATAGGCGTCATAAAAGGCTTCGATCAGGTCGAGCACCTCAAAGGGTGCCAGAACCGCCCGCCCAGAAAGGGCCTGTTCGGGCAGCACGTACGCCACCTGTGCCTCCAGCACCAGCTGCCGGGGCCGATCCTCAGCTTGGGTGATAAGCTGCAACGGCGCCCCTTCGGAAAGGTTCAGTTGCCGCGCCAAACCCGCGCTGACCACCAGACGATCCGAGGTCAAAGTGACCCCCGCAGGCAATGTAGGATCCCCCGCGCCCGAGGGGATAATCAGCGCCGCCGCCAAGCGTCGGCCTTCGGTCGCGCGAACATTGACATAGTCGAACTGGCTGCGAACCTTTGGGGTGACAAAGGCCACGCCGGGCCAGTCCCGGATCGGGGCAACATCCGCCTCGGTAAAGGTGGTGTTGCCTGCCGTGTCGATCTGAAGGCTGGCCGGATCGGCCAGCATCTCATCCAGCAGTGCCGCATAGACGCCGTTCTTTACCCCAAACAGCAGCAGCAACGGCACCAGCACACCCACCAGTATCGCGGTGTTGCAGATCAGGAAAAACCTGTCCCGAAACAGATCTCGAATGGCGAGCGAGGCGATCAGCATGAGTCCCCCTCCAACCGGCTTGTGACCGGGGGGCCGGCCTCAACCTTCAAACTGCGCCGCGCAATGCCGTGCCGATCCATCCTGTCCAGGTCATGCGACGACAGGATCACGCCCGCCCCCTGCTCGGCCGCGGTTTCCAAAAGCAGCGCCAGCACCTGATCGGCACTGGCTGGGTCGAGAGCCGAGGTCGGCTCATCCGCGATCACGATCTGCGGACGATGGGACAAGGCCCGCGCAATGGCCGTCCGCTGACGCTGACCAATGGACAGAGAGGCCGGGAATTGCTCTGCCTGATCACCAAGACCCAAACGGTCAATCAGCGACGCGCACCATTCCGGATCTGGCTGTCTGCACACGCGTTGCGGCAAGGCGATGTTGTCGCGCACGGTCAGAAACGGCAGCAAGCCGCCCGATTGCGGGACAAAACCAAAAAGACGCCCGCGCATTTCGGCCAGTTTCGGGTTGCGCGGCCCACCCTGCCAAAGCGCGGCCAAATCCACGTTTCCCACGCGATAGCTGGTCCCACCCTGTGGCGCACGCAGCAGACCGAGCATTTCCAGAATCAGGGTCTTGCCCGATCCACTGGCCCCGGTTAGCGCCAGGGCCTGCCCCGGATCCAGTTGCAGCTCGGGCACGTGAACCTCAAACCTTCGGCCCCCATCCGACAGGCTGATCCGCCCGTCGACCATATGCAGCCCGGCGCTTGTCAACTCAGGGCAGCACGTCGAACGGCATGGCAAAGACATATTCGCCATCCGGCGCGCCCTCGTACAGCGCGGTCCAAACCGTGGGGTCGAGCAGCCATTTGCGGTATTGCACCAGCTTTTGCCGCATACCGTCCAGGATGCTGCGACGGTTCATGGCGCTTTGCTGCCAACGTTGTTCCGTGGTCAACATCAGCTGACTTTCGTACGGCAGGTCTTCGAGGAATTCGAGCGCGCCGCCAAGCGTATCCGCGTCGGTGCTGATCAGCCTGTCAGGGTTCTTGGCCATCCGCGCCACCACATCGCGGACCTGTGAAAAGAAGGTGGCCGCATCTTCGGGATTGCGGCTCTGCTCGCCCAGATCCAACAGCTGCGACAGCAGATCGGCCATGGTCGCCATCTCGTTCTTGGTGACCAGAAGGCGCGGTTCGATGGCCAGGCGCGTGGGATCCTCGACCGCCTTCTCCGACACCCAGCCGCGGATCACATCCGGTGCCTGCGTGTCTTTGAGCCGTCCCAGATAGGCCAACTGCATCGCCAGGCCCAGGTTCACCACTTTGCCCGCCTCGGCGGGGTCAAGCACCGGTTGTTCATCACGCGCAACCCGGATCACATCCGTCAGCGCCGTCACCAGCCGGGTCACCGTGGCCTGGAACGCCTGCGGCGATCCGTTGTCGATGCCATAGTAATAGGTCTCGCCATTGAACCGCGACAGCGCCTTGTACTGTTGCGCGGCCCAGGCGTGTTGCCCCTGCCCGCCTGCGGGCGTCTGCAGGTGCAGGGTCATGACGGCGATCCCTTTGTCTTGGGCCGCGCGCTGCAGCTCGGCCGGGCCAATGTCCGAGCGCGCGTTGGGATCGCGGGGGTCCTTGGGGCCTGCATCGGTGATCAAGATCACGATGCGCGCATCAAAGGGGTCATTGCCGGTGGGTGCCCAATCCGTCAGCTCTACGGCATCCTCAACCCCGGCCAGGCTGTCTTCGTTGAAGCCCGGAGAGTTCACCTTGGCCACATCCGTCGCCGCCCGGATCGTGGCGACCACCTGTGATTGGTCACGGCGGCGTTCCAGCGGCAGCAGCGTCTTGGTCCGATAGCCCAAACCCGGCGCGGCCTCGTCGTTGTCGCGAAAGCCCACCACACCGAATTGCACCCGCGTGCCGACTTCGGTCCCGCGAATGCCCTCGATGATCTGTTCCACCGCCTCTTGCGTGCGCTCGATGTAGGGGTCCATCGACTGTGTGGTGTCAAAGACAAAGACGATGCCCGCATCAAAGTTGTCTGCAATCGCACCCGCTTGCACCCCGCCCTCTTGCAGCGGAACAGAGGCGACCTGCATCAGCAGATTATCCTCGTAATTCAGCGGGTGCAGGTCCTGGGCAAACTCCAGGATCGGCATCAGGTAGAGGCGTTCGACGATGTTGACGTATTCCTCGGGCTCGACGGCCACAACGCCGCTGTCTTCGGGCAGGCCGTCACTGGCGGCTTGCTCCAGCAGCTTGTCTTGCTGGGCGCGCAGCGCTTCGTGCTCCATCAGGGCGCGCAGCTGATCTTCGGTTTCGAACAGGATCTGACGTTCGCGACCGGCCGCATTGGTAAAGGCGGCCACGATGTTCTGTTTCCAGACCACCACCTGATCGGATTTCACCCACCCCTGCGGACCTGCGGACAGGGATGGACCAACCTGTTGCCAATTGCCTTGGTTGGCATAGACATAGAGCGGCTGAAACGCCGGGTACTGTCGCAGGACATCCCCATCAGGGGCTGAAAACATCAATGCACCCGGCCGGGTCAGCACCCGTTGATAGACCGTTTGCCGCCCTTCGACCAACAGGGGGCGCTCATTAGCCATGACCGGCGCAGCAGTCAGCGGCAACAGGGCCAGCGCAGTAGCGGACAGGATCGTCCTAACGGCAGAAATCATCATAAGCCCCCTTTTCCAACGTCTGCGACGAGCCCTTGAGCCGGTCGCAGGTGGCCGTGACGTGCAACTTGGCCTGCGTGTCCCCGGCCTGGGCAGCGCGAGCATAGTATTCGACCGCGCGCGCCGGATCGTCGGCAAAGCTGAGACCGATCAGGTTTTCGATGCGCGGGTCCAACTGGTCGCCGTCATAAAGCGTGCCGAACACTCTGAGTGCCAGCGGATCCTCTGTCTCGGCAGCATCCTCGATCAGCTTAAGTGCGGTGTCCGGGCTGACATCGCGGCCACAACTGCGCAACGCCTCAAGCTGGGTCGCAAAACCTGGCAGCGCGCTGAGTGCTGGCAACCCGCAGCTTTCGTTGTTCGACACGGGCGTGGTGTTGATCGGCAGGCTGACGCTTTCTTCGCGGGTCCAGAACCAGGCGGCAGCACCGGCGGCAACGAGCAGCAGCAGCACGATCCAAAGCCAAAGCAGGCTGCGTTTTCGGGGTTCGGTTTCAACGTCTGGTTCCGACAGCTCAACATGGGTTGGTTCCGGCGGCCGTTTCACCTCGGGCTCTGGCGGCGGGGCTGGTTTGGGTTGCACGGTTTGCAATCCACCCAAACCCGCCAGCCCAGCGCGTGGCGGAATGGTATCGGGCCAAGTCACGTTGAAGGCACGACCATCCACCTCGATCACCAGGGGTGTGTATTCCTCGAGCTTGTTGACGATCTCGGGCCCGATCCGCACCCAATCCGCCCCGTCGTGACGCAGCACTTCATAGGGGCCAAAGCTGGACTTCTGCGGTTGCCAGTTGGGATTGCCGATCTCGACGCGCACCTCTTCAACCGGGGTCAGCCAACGTTCGGAGTAAGCATCCTGTACCGCGAGTGTGACCACGTCCGGCAAGCTGCTGCCGGGCAGTTCCAGAAACCCGTAGCCGCCCGTGGGCTGTTGCGGATCAGGGTGCAGCACAAGGCTCATGAAGTCGCCTGCCCCGCCAAATCAGCCAGGATGCGACCCAGACGCAGGTTCTGATCGACGTTGATCTGTCCGCCCAACCCGTCCTTGGCATTGGCCACAAACATCGCCTCGACGGCAAAGACCCAGTCGGTCCAGATCTCTTCGGCCATGGCGCGGGGCTGCTGGGGCAGATCATCCACGGTGTCCGACGGCGCTTGCGGTGCAAAAATTGCGCGGCTTTTCCCGTCTGCCGTCTGCACTTGTGGGCGTTGGCTTTCCGGCAGTTCGGTCATACCCAACGTGGACACAAATCGGTTGATCGCTTCGGCCCCGAGGATAGAGGCCGGTTGCGCCTGTTTCTCGACCGTCAGGCCAAAATTGACCTCTTCCAACTGCGCCGCCGTCTTTGCGCTCAACCCCGTGCGACGGGCGGCGTGGATGAGCTCGGCAACAAGGTTGCCCGAGGTATCAAGACCCAGGCCATACGCCTCGCGCCGGGCGACATCATCGCGAAACGCCTTCATCGCGTCGATCCAGATTTCCAGAGCGGTGTCGGCCTGAAACTGCTCGAGTGTCATGGTCCGCACGTCCGCATTGGTGTCATCGGCGGCGGGACGTCCCGGACGCTGCCTGCCGGGGCGTTGCCGGGTCGGCGTCGGTGCCTCTGCCGCCGCCGAGCTGACAGCACTGGTGATGCGCACCGAGCTGGGGACACGGGAAATCCGGCCCTCGATCTCTTCCTGATCAACCATCAGCGCCGCCATCAGAGCGCCAAAGCGGTGCCGGTTGAGCGCCTGTTCAAGATCGTCGATGACCAGATTGGCGGCCTCCTGCTTTTCGGTCACCCGCTGTTCGACATCGTCCGACACATGAAACGGTGCCATTGCCCGCGCCAGATCACCCCGCAGGGTGCTCAGCTGCGCCGCGATCTGGCGCAGTTTGCTGTCCGGCTTGCATACCGCTTGCAGCGCCTGCGTCAGATAGCTGACGCCACCGTCATTCAGCGACAGCGCCGCATCCCAGGCCTGCGCCGGATCGCGGAAATGGCGTTGCACCGATGGCGCCTGCAAGCACCCGGCGCGCAGTTCACCCACGCGGCCTGCTTTTTGAGGGCGGATCTGCAGCTCTTGCTTGGCCTCACCATAGTCGATCAGCCCATCCACGTAATAGTTCGGGTTGCGCAGCCAATAGCAGTTGTCAAAGGGCCTGCCAGGCTGCCATTCGGCCACCCAAGGGTCGCTGCCCTTACCGAATTTTTCCAGCAGCGACGCCTGCATCCGCCGTTCAAACCGCGTCTCGTCCCCACCCTCGGCCGCACTGTCGCCCAGATGCTTGTCGAACTTGGTCAGCAGCATGAACAGGACACATTCGCCCCCATCACGCTGCGCCGCCGTCGCCCCATGAGTGGCTGCGATCCAGTTCTGCACCAGCCCCGGCAGATCAACCGTCTCCATGTTGCTGTCGGGAATGCACAGCAGCATCGAGGTGATTTCCTGGTTCTGCACATAGCGGTCAAAGAGATAAGCCACCTTGCCGCGCAGCAGCAACTCGGGAATGATCTTGTCCGGCTCTGCAAAAGCCTGGCTCAGGTCCTGTTCGAACCGGTTGCGCGCGCCCGGGAAGTCCAAAAGGTCGGTTTCCGCAAACATCTGCGACGGCAGATCGCGCATCGGCAGCACCAGTTCGGCGGCCAACCCGCAGACCACGGACCGGGGCAGCGTAACCTGCCGCCCATTGGCCGTCAGGCTCAGCGGTGCGCCGTCCGACACCCCCGACAGCGTCTTGACGTCGATGATCGATGTTTCGCGCGGCACAAGGGCATCCAGTCCGGCAAAGGCTTCATCCGCATGGCCCAGTTGCCCCAAAGCGCCCGCAAGGCGGATGTAGAGATCGGAAAACGGCTGATGCCCACCCCAGATCAACGCAAAAAACGCCGCGCGATCTGGCAACGATAGACCCGGAGCAATCACTGCCGCCTCTTCCCACAACGGTTTCAAGGCCGCGGCATAAGCCTCACGCCCAAAGGCCGCCTCGATGTACTCGCCAATTTCATGAACCTCGTCATAGCTGAGCCCGGGTTGCTCGGCTCCGGCGCGCGCTTTGAAGGCATCAAGATGCGCGGCTATCTCGGCGGGTTCCGGCACCGGCTCGGACCTGTCGCCGTCCATGAAGAACGAGTTTGCGATGGTGCGGATGATATCAGCCTCGGACAAGAGCGTCAGCTTGACCGGAGCCCCTGCGGGTGTGTCGCCCTTTTCCATCGTGAAACGGGTGACAAGGCCGGTGCTTTCCCCTTCGCCTTCGGGGTTGATCTCGCGGATGTAATCCAGCTGCCCCTGTGGGCCCTGAAAATCCGCCACCAAAGGCCCTGTATCTGGCCGCGCCAGAACCGAAACCAGAAAGCTCTTGCCCGCCTGACTGGGGCCAAAGACGCTCACCGACATCCGTGTCTGCGCGGCGCGACTAAGCTTTCGCGCCCGACGGGCAGATTTGCGCATCATCTGCACCAGCGAGCGCGCCTCGGCCCCCACGAGACCCGCGTTTTCCGGGTCTTCAACCCAGGCCAAAGCCTCACCCGTCAGTTCCGCGACTTGCGCGCAGGCAATCGCCAGTTGGTCTTGTTCTTGACTACTCATGCCCAACCTCACAACCGGAACAGCCCGGTGTCGATCCAATATTCATCCTCAAACCCCAGCGTATGCAACCGCAGCTGCACCTCTGCCGGTTTCATCGCATCCCCTTCGGCATCCTCAACCTCGGTCACGGAAAACGCCTCACGCATCGCCTCGCGCCGCAGCACGGTCTCCGAGGTTTCGACCTCGGGGTCCTCATCAAACTCGGTCCGCTCGAACGTGACCCGCAAAGGCGCGCGCGATTGCGCCGATTGTGACGCGAAATCAAGCCGGTAGAGCGGCGTTGTCGTCCAACGCTCGAGCGGCAGCTGCCGCGCGCCCAGATAGACGGGCGTGTACATTGTGATTTCGGCCTCAAGATCCTGCGCCGATTTGCGCGCGTCCAGATCGACGTTGGAAAATAGAATACGGTCCGACATGATCTGGCCCGAGCTGTCCATCTCGCCGATGTAGCGCGCGGTGGATTGCATGCGAAACGCCTGCGTCGTGACCTTGAAGTTCGGAATGCGCGCCTCGCTGAGCGCGATCAGCATGCCCCCCACGGCCACAGTCGATTTCGGATCGCCAATGCGCTGTGTCACCGGATCACGGAACGGATACCAGCGCCCGGTCTTGTAGCTGTGCATCGGGATCAGGCGATGGGGCGGCACCACCATCATTTCCTGCAGGATTGCCCGCACCGCAGGCAGGCGCGAGGGGCGGCCGGTCAGCAGCACCACATCCACGCCAAGATGTGCGATGACCTCGGCCAGGTTGCTGAGCACCTTCTGGAACACTTCGCGCGCGATGGCATCCACGTCCTCTCGGCTGAAGGACAGCGTGACATCGGCAAGTTGGAAATCCTCTGCACCCAAACCAGTGGCAGCTTCTTCCAGATAGGCGGTCAGCGCCTCGGGCACCGCATGATCGGCAAAGGGCAGCACATCTGCGATGGCAATCGACAGCCCCTCGAACTCATCTGCCGTCTCGCACGCCTCAAGGATCGCCACGGCCACCGGCATCAGCACGCGTAAGGCAAATTGCCGCCGCTTCTGGATGCTCTGCTGATCCAGGCCACCGGTGTCGCCGGTGAACAGCTCGCGGATCTTTTCCTCGGCATAGCGGCCACCGGCATCTTCGATCGCGCGGCGCAGGCCCGGCAGGATGATGGCGGCGATCACCCGTTGCAGCAGCTCATCCCCTGCCACCCGAAACCCTTCGCGGAAGGTTTGTTGAGGGTGCAGGACGCGTCCAGCCTCGCCCCAATAAGTCGTGACCATCAGGTCGGTCGTGCCGCCCCCAATGTCGATGCAGGCGAGCCGCAGTGATGGCGTGGGCGCTGCGTCAGGTGTCTGCGGGCGCGGCGTGCCTTTGAGGTTCAGGAACCGGTCGATGCGCCCGTCGAACTTCTGCGTCAGCTCGGAATAGAGATAGACCAGTTGCGTGCAACTCGCCTCGTCCCAATCCACGATCAGCTCAGGCGGGCGCGAAATGGCGCTTTCGCCTGCGTTCAACCCCATGAGTGACCAAACCAGATCCAGAGCGCCCTTGGCCTTGGAGCGGATGATCGCCTGCTCTTGGGCCGTGGTGGCCGTGGGCAGCGTCAGGATGATCCGATCCAGGCGGCGCGGCAGCTCCGATTGCGGACGCCGGGCCCGCGAGGCTGGCGCGTTCACCTGGGCCAGCGCGTGGGCAATGATCTCGGCCAGCATGAACCCGAAGAGCGAAGCGCGCGAGAACCGCGGGCGGATGGCCTGCGCCGTGCTGGTTTTGCCGCGGGGACGCAGCTTGGCGCGTTCATCGGCGGCCACCTGTGTCAGGACATCACCGGATTCATTCAGAAACCGCATCCCCGCACGCAGGGATTTGGGCAGGTTGTTGGGGTCGGCATGGTGATGAAAGCGCCAGTCCTGTTGCAGCGGGCTGTCATCCCACAGGTACCGTTTCGGACTGCTGAGACCCGACGCCGTCTCGGTCCCTTCTTCGCCTGCCACCAATCGCAAGGCTTCGGGGCCCGTGCGCACAAAGCTGGGCCAGATGAACGCATTGCGCCGTCCTGATCGGCTGGCAAAGCGATCATTGCCCATGCGGAATTCGGAAAACTCCACGCGACTGTCGAACAGGCCCGAATACATCCGTTCCGGTTGGCTAAGGTCGCGGATTTCCAGCGGGAAGGACCGCGCCAGATCCAGCCGCGTTTCCCCCGGAAACCGCTCGATCAAGATACCGCAGGTGCGCGAATTCCCGACGTCCAGCACAAGCTCGACCTCGACCGGAGTAAGCCCTTCGCGTTTGGACACGGTGTTGGTCAGGCGTAGGCGCGGGATCGAAATCGCGGCATCCACCAGCCGTAGGAAAGCAAGATACCGCGCCCAATGTTCGAACTTGTGCGGCAGGGTGTCATGGGTGATCCGGCGACCGGGACGCTCTGCACGTTTGTAGGACATGAACAGGTCATCCAGCCAATCAGACACCCATTTTTGCAAATCCAGCAGAGTACCCTCTGCATCGGGCTCCAGCCGCCGCAGGAACCAATCCATTCGCGCAGGATCAGATACAAACTTGAAATCTCGGGACTTTTCTGCGTCCACCCGCTCGGGTGCCAGATATTGCATCCCCTGCTCGCCGTCCGCCAGCGTGGTGTCCAGAGACAGCTGCACACGGTGGGTGTGGCCGGTATCCCGATCCGGCTCGTCCAGCTCGACCACCCGCATGCGCGCCCAGGTTGACGGGCCGGGATCAAACCGCTCTTCGCCGCCTGCGCCCCGGTCGGATTTGATCCGAAGCACCGGCACCGGCACCCACTTCGACAAAAACGGTTCCAGCGCCGCCACGGACCGCACGGAATAGGCATCATCATCGGCCCGCTCTTCGCCCATCAGCGCCAGATCGCGGTCTTCATCCCCACTGAGCGGCAACAGCGCCCATTCCTCTTGCGCGTCATCGCCGCCCACGACCCGTTCGACAAACCGCGCGCTTTTGAGTTCCAGAGTGTCCAGCTGAAAACCAAAGTCCAGGATCTGCACCCCCGAATAGGGCACCAGGGTGATCTCATCCCGCCAATCCACCAGCCGGGCCAGATGTTCAGAGCTTTGCATGCGTTTCCCTTAATTCGCTGATGAGAATAGGTTTAACCGAGTGTAGAGCGCCTGGGCCCGTCCTGCCAAGCGCCTGAGCGTCTCATCCGGGGACGGCGGCAAGGCGCCTTTCTGCTCGGGCTTGGGTTCGGGTTGGACCTCAGGCTTGGCCTCGGGTTTCGTTTGGGGGGCTGGCGTTGCAGGCAACACCGGGATTTCGGCGCGGCAGGCCCGGTCGGTCAAGGCAATCTCGTGCTCCAGCCGTGCTATGCGCTCTTGCGCCACCTGCTGTTCCGAATAGGCCGCCGACAGCGCCGATGCCTCGGGGCGACAATGATCCGGTCCCCAAGGGGCAAGCGCGCAAGGGGCGAGCATCAGCCACAGGATCAGGGCCAGGATCGCAGCCAACAAAAGCCATCCAAGCACGATCAACCACCACCAGAGCAGGCGGAACCGGCCTGGCCTGTCTTCAACTTGCGGCGTCAATGGCACGGCACGGGGCACCATGGCGGTCAGGATGCCGCGCACACCGTGTTGCTCGTCACGCACCCAGGCCCAATGCACCAGAACGGGCTGCAACCCGCCCTCGCCTTCGACCACATGGATCATGCTATCGGCAGGGATTTCGACCGCGTTTGCCCAGGCTTCGCCCAATCGCTGGTCATCAGGCTGGTCGCTGGTTCGCAAGGTCTCGGCCAGGGTCACGATCTCTCCGACAAGTCGCCCAAGGGTCGCCTTGACCACCGCTTGCTCGGGCGGGGGCAAATCGGACAGGCGCTGCGCCTGCCCCGCAACATGCGCATACCAATCGATCTGATCCCCATGATCGGTCACGACCGGCTCGGCAAAAAGGGCGGCATGTTCGGCGCCCAACCGTTGGCGGATCGTGGTTGCCACCAACTCGTACGACCGCTGCGCAGCCGAACCCAAGGGCTGCAACCCTTGGGTCGATGTGGTGACGAGAAGCGCGCCGGTCATGGTCGGATCACTCCTTGGCCGATTCTGATGGGGCCGGTGCGCTGGCTGCGGCTGTGAAAGGTCGGACAACGGGCTGGCAAGGGGTATCCACCACCTGCGGAGCAGCCGCCGTGCCGTCCAGGAAAGCCATCAGATCGCCAATCGCCAAAGCATAGCCGCGGTTCTGCAGCGGCCCCTTGCGCACGAAACTGTTCACGCCCACCACACGTCCGCACATATCCACCAACGGGCCACCCGAATTGCCACTGCTGAGCGCGGCTGAATGCATCAGAACGTTGGTCTCGGGGCCGATCTGCTGTTCTGTATTGACGATGCCATCGGTGACGGTCAGACCGGGGATCGCCCCGGCCTCTCCGGCCTGAAGGGCGGCAAAATCACCATCGATTTCAAGGACGTCACCGGGGTAGCCCGCGGCAATCACGTTGTTGAGTTTCAGCGAACCTGCCCCTTGGTGCAGCGTAAACGCAGGCGCGGCAAGACCCGGAACCTCAAGCAGAGCAAAGTCCTGCCCCGTCTCGGCCAACGGTCCCGCCGATTTGACAACAGAGGCTGGCATGGGATTGCCGACGGCCTGACCAGCGACCGCCAGCTGACCCGGTGCGGCGCCTTCGATCACGTGTTGATTGGTCACGACCAGCCCTGGCGCAACGACAAACCCTGATCCTGCGGTCAAGCCATTGGCCGTGCCTGCAAGCACCAGAACGGTGCGCGCCTCGATCATCTGTAGCAGCGATTGGGGCGTCTCGGGGTTGGCCGGGTCCTCGACCAGGATGCGGTCGGAGGTGTTGGGCAGCAGAGCGTCCGGCGCGGCCTCGGCCGTTTGCGGAAACGCCTCGCCCTGTTTCGGCGGCAAAAGCCCCTCGGGCGTCTGACCGTTTGGCAGGATCAGCACGCCATCCGCCCGACACACCGCGCCATCCAGCGCCGCCTGCAGCGTCTCGGCCCGCCCGCGCAGCTCTTCATTCAGGGCGCGTTGTGCATCCAAGGTGGCCCGTTCAGTGATCACCGGGTCCTGTCTGGGGAACAGCCGTGTGTCCGGCTGTAGAAGCCAGAACAGCACCGCGCCGGACATCAACAAAAGAACCAGCAGTGGCGCCCAGGCAAGCGTCGAAATCCGACGTGGCGGGGCGGGTGCAGCTGGTGGGTCGGCAGGCTGCGGCGTGAATGCTGGCGCTGCTGCTACTGGTGTCACCTCGGGCTGGGGCTGAACGGGCGCTTGCAGATAGCGCCCCAACGTGGCGTCGAAATGCGCCATCCGGGCCGAGACATTGGCACCACCCCCGCCCGGCAACAAACCCCAGTTCACAATCACCGGGCGGCCATCGGCCACCATCACGTCATCGGCGCCATAGGTGGATAAGGCCCCCCAAACCAGATCAGCGTGGGCGGGCTCTTCGGCCAAGGACCGTAAAGGGCGCAGGTGGTCAGACAGATAGGCAGTGACTTGCGATTGCTCCGCTGGCGACAGGCGCGACAAGGGCACCGGCTCCGTTTTGGCATCCGCATACCACGACACGCTTGGGGCGGCGGTGTCATTGCCCCGGCTGAGCAAGGGTTCGGCAAAAAGCGCCGCAACTTCGGGGCCTGCGCGGTCGGTGAGCAGCGCGCGCAGCTCCTGGAACCGCTCGAGCACCGGACGATCGCCGGATGTCACCAGGTCGTCGGCCGTGAGTTTGGTTTTGGACAGGAACTGATCGGCCATGGTGTTACCTCCTTGCCCGGCGCAGCGTTGCGTTGCTGCGCCCGTTGGTTTCCGGCTGATACGTGCTGCAATTGGCATTGCCGCGATTGTCCAACCGGCACGTGATGTCGCGGCGGAAGATCGACGAGTTGTTGTCACACTGCAAATTGCCGGGTTCGCGCATGGTCAGCCGCCCGTTGCCCGGCATCCGGCCCGTCAGGCTGCCCTGACACCGCACCCCGTTGGTCGAGCGCATGACCTCGGTCCCGTTGCCGTTTTTGTCGAAACAGATCCGCCAATACCGGAAGCGGGTGATGGCACCAGTGTTGATCTCGCGCACGGCATAATCCGATGACAGCTGCCAGCAGCCTTCCATCACCGAAATGTCATTGTCATCAAAGGCATCCGGCGCCAACCCGCTTGGCGTCTTGGGCTTTGGCGGTGGCGGGGGTGGCGG
>NZ_JAGHRE010000026.1 GCF_017743935.1 Tropicibacter sp. R16_0 | reverse complement strand
CGCCCACCCACCCCTTTTTCGCCGCTGCGCGGCGGGTATTCTTTGGAGCTGACAGATGAAAACAGCAGCAATCATTGGCGGCGGCGTAATCGGTGGTGGATGGGCCGCGCGGTTCCTGCTCAACGGTTGGAACGTGCGGGTGTTCGACCCGGACCCTGAGGCCGAGCGCAAAATTGGCGAGGTTCTGGATAACGCGCGTCGTTCGCTGCCGGGGCTGAGCGATGTGCCGCTGCCCGAAGAAGGCGCTTTGACCTTTCACGCTGAAATGGCCGATGCCGTACAGGGCGCGGATTGGATTCAGGAAAGTGTGCCAGAGCGGCTGGACCTGAAGCTTAAGGTCTACAAAGGGTTGCAAGAGGCCTGTGATCCGGGCGCTGTCATTGGCTCGTCCACTAGCGGGTTCAAACCGTCCGAGCTGCAAGAGGACGCGCTGCGGCCGGAACAGATCGTGGTGACGCATCCGTTCAACCCGGTTTATCTGCTGCCGCTGATCGAGGTTGTGCCGACCGACGCCAACAGCGCCGAATTTGTGGCGCACGCGCAGGAGTTGCTGAAATCGGTGGGCTTCTTCCCGCTGCACGTCAAAAAAGAAATCGACGCCCATATCGCGGATCGCTTTCTTGAGGCCGTCTGGCGCGAGGCGCTGTGGCTGGTCAAGGATGGTATCGCCACCACCGAGGAAATCGACGAGGCGATCCGCATGGGCTTTGGCATCCGTTGGGCGCAGATGGGCCTGTTCGAGACCTATCGCGTGGCGGGCGGCGAGGCGGGCATGAAGCATTTCATGGCGCAGTTCGGCCCGGCCTTGGAATGGCCCTGGACCAAGCTGATGGATGTGCCCGAGTTCACCGATGACTTGGTCGACCTGATCGCGGGGCAGTCGGATGCGCAGTCCGGCATGCATTCGATCCGCGAGCTGGAGCGGATCCGCGACAACAACCTGGTCGGCATGATGCGCGCGCTCAAGGCGCAGAACTGGGGCGCCGGTGCGGTGTTGAATGCCCATGATGCGGCATTGAAACCCGGTGCCTTGCCAACGCTGGATCAGGCGGATCTGAGCCAGCCGATCCTGACATTGGCGCGTGCGGTGCCGCTGGATTGGACCGACTACAACGGGCATATGACCGAGTCGAAATACCTGGAGGCCTTTGCCAATTCCACCGACCGGTTCATGGAAATCATCGGCTGTGATGCGGACTACATCGCGTCCGGAGGCAGCTATTTCACGGCCGAGACGCATATCCGTCACATCGACGAAACCCACGCTGGTGCCAAGATCGAGGTGCGGACGCAAATGCTCTTGGGGGCAGGCAAGAAGCTGCATCTGTTCCATTCGATGTATGAAGGCGACAAGCTGTTGGCGACAGGCGAGAGCTTCTTGTTGCACGTGAGCCTGGAAACGCGGCGGCCTTGTGCCCCTTCGGCCGAGATCGAGGCGGCGATGGCGCGGGTCGCCGAAGGTCAGGCCGGTTTGCCGTATCCCGAAGGGGCGGGCAACGCGATCCGTAAACCTGCATGAGCCAGAAGGTCCTGATCACGGCTGGCGCGTCCGGAGTTGGGTGCGCCATGGCGGAAGCCTTTGCCGAAGCAGGCGCACAGGTCTGGGTGGCGGATGTGGACGAGGCAGCTTTGGCGGCCTGTCCCGAAGGCTGGCAACGCAGCGAGGTGAACGTCGCCGACAAAGCCTCGGTCGCGGCCTGGTTTGCCGAGGTCGAAGCGGTGTGGGGCGGCTTGGATGTGCTCTGTGCCAATGCGGGCATTGCGGGGCCAACAGCCTTGATCGAAGATGTTGAACTGGACGCCTGGCGGGCTTGTTTGGCAGTCAATCTGGAGGGCGTTTTCCTGTGCTCCAAATATGCCGCCCCGTTGCTGAAACGGCAGGGGTCCGGATGTGTGCTGATCACGTCGTCCACGGCCGGGCAATACGGCTATCCTAACCGCGCGCCTTATGCGGCGGCGAAATGGGGAATGATCGGATTGGGCAAGACTTTGGCGATGGAGCTGGGGCCGCATGGCGTGCGCTGCAACGTGATTTGTCCCGGTGCGGTCGAAGGCCCCCGCATGGAAGGCGTGCTGGAACGGGAAGCCGCGGCCAAGGGCATGACCCGCGATGAGGTCTATGCAGGTTATGCCTCGGGCACCTCGATGGGGTCTTTCATCGAAGGGCGCGATATCGGTGCGATGGCCGTGTTCCTGGCATCTGACGCAGCGCGCCTGGTGTCGGGGCAGGTGATCGCCGTCGACGGGCACACGGTGAACCCCGATCCCAAGGTATGAGGGCGCGCCCGGCAGAGCCGGGCGCGGGATTCTCGTAGCTCAGCTTCGCTGAGCCTGAACGGCCCTGCGGGCCGTGGGTCATGTGCCGCCAATGGCCGCGCGCAGTTGCCTGAGATGCGTGGGGAAGTGTCGGGCGGTCAGATCAGCCTCGCGCACGAGCGTGTCGAAATGGCGCGTGAATGTCTCGATCCGGTCCTTGTCGCGGAACGCCATATAGTGACCTCCGGCGTAGAAAACGCACATCAGCGGGCCAAAGATCGTGACGGGCGCCGAATAGAGCCGTTTGGCGTCAAAGAGATAGATACGCAGCCGCGGGTACAGTTGCTCGGTGAGGGATAGAAAGTGATCGATCTGTTCCAACCGCACGTCCAGTGACAGGCCATGGTAGTAGCCCGTCGCATGGGCAAAGCTGTGGATTTCATAGAGCGGCATGGCGATTTCATAGTCCGACTGCGCGCTGCGCATCCAGGTCAGGCGATCCTCGGATGCGCCGATGGCCTGATCTGCCGTGCGCCCCAGATGCGGGGCGTATTCCCATTCCAGCAGCGTACGGGTCTTGAGCATGTCGGGCAGGGTCGCCGGAACATAGCGGATCTTGTAGCCGGCCGCTTCTTGGTGCCAGTCAAATATGCGTTCATCCACCAAGGCACGCGGGGCTTCGGTCAAGCTGAGCGAGCCCGCCAGAAGTTCGGCGGCGCTTTCGGGGCGGTCTGACAGGCTGAGAAGCCAGTCAGCCGACACCCCCAAGGCGCTGGCGCAGGCGCCCACCACATGGGCATTGGGCAGACGCGCGCCGTCATCCGTGAGCAGCTGCGAGATGGTCGAACGGTCAACGCCGACCTGGCGTGCCAAGGCGCTTTGGCTGACCTTGCCGTCCTCCATCGCTTTGGCCATGCGCAGGCGGAATTGGGCGGCACGAACGCGTTTGTCGATCTTTTCCATCATATGGTGACAAATATCACGTATGCTGAGTTTTGTTAATCATATTCGGAATTCTCAACTCACCCCTGTCCACGTAACAAATCCGTGAACACGAAAAACACGGCACATACGGAGGCAGAATGGAAACGCGGCAAAGATCCCTGGTCAAGGCGGTGATCTGGAACCTGATGGGGTTGGGCATGATGACGCTGGTGGGGCTGATCGCAACCGGATCGGCTGCCATCGGCGGCACCTTGGCCCTTGTCAACACGGCCATCGGTTTGACGCTTTATGTGATCTATGAACGCGTTTGGGCTGGTATCCGTTGGGGCCGTAATGTCTGAGGCGTTGCGAAAACCCGCCAAGACGCCCGAGTGGGGTACATTTGCACTGATCCTCGCGTGCTATGCCGCCTGGGCTGCTGTCATCTTCTGGTTGGCGCAATGGTCCATCCTGGCGGCTGTTCTTGTCGGCGGCGTGGTTGCCGCGATGCATTCATCGCTGACCCATGAAGCGCTGCATGGGCATCCGTTCCGCACCAAATGGCTGAACGAGGCGCTGATGGCTTTGCCGTTGACGCTGTTCATCCCTTACAATCGCTTTCGCGATCAACATCTGGCCCATCATCAGGATTCAAACCTGACAGACCCATATGACGACCCAGAGTCGAACTATCAGGACCCTGTGGTGTGGAATGCCATGCCAGGGTGGAAGCGTGTGCTCTATTCCGTCAACAACACGATGTTGGGTCGGATCGTACTGGGGCCGCTGATCGGGCAGATTTGCTTTACTTCGGAGGAGCTGCGCGGTGCGGCGCGCGGGAATCGGGCGATCTGGTTGGCCTGGGCCCTGCATGTGCCCGGTGTGGTCGTTGTTTTGTGGATCGTGGCCCAATCGGCGATGCCGGTTTGGGCATGGGTAGGATCGGCCTATATCGGGCTTGGCCTGGTCAAGATCCGCACCTTCCTGGAACACCGCGCGCATGAGAAATCCCGCGCCCGGACCGTGGTGATCGAGGACCGAGGATTGCTGGCGTTTCTGTTCCTCAACAACAACTTGCACGTGGTCCATCACATGAACCCGCAGGCGCCTTGGTATCGGCTTCCGGCGCTCTATCGCGCCGAAAAGGATCGGTACCTGAGTTGCAACGAGGGCTATGTTTACCGCTCCTATGCTGAGGTCTTTCGCCTCTATTTCCTAAAGCCCAAGGATCCGGTGCCACATCCGCTCTGGCCTGACGCATAAATCCGCGTCATATGGGGTGACATGAGTTTATGGATACCTGTCACCCTTGCCGCCGCCGCCTTTCAAACGGTGCGGTTCATGCTGCAAAAATCGCTCAGCACAGTGAAACTTTCGGCGGCTGGCGCGACGTTTGCGCGCTTTGCTTATTCGGCGCCGTTGGTCGTGGCCGGGCTGCTGGCCTTTCTGCTGATCAGCGGGCGCAGCCTGCCGCCGCTTGATCTGACGTTCTGGAGCTTTGCCATTGTTGGGGGGACAGCGCAGATCCTGGCCACCATCTGTGTGGTGGCGCTGTTCAAGCAGCGAAACTTTGCAGTGGGGATCACGTTCAAGAAGACCGAGGTGATCCAGACTGCGCTGGTGGGTCTGATCATCTTGGGCGAGGGGGTGTCGATCTGGGGCTTTGTGGCCATCCTGATCGGGTTGCTGGCCGTATTGTTGCTGTCGAAGACACCTGGCGGAGATGGCAAATGGTGGGCGCATCTGACCAACCGCGCCTCGATGTTGGGGCTGGGGTCCGGCGTGCTCTTTGCCTTTTCTGCTGTCAGCTATCGCGGGGCTTCGCTGCAACTGGGAGATCTGGAACCGGCGTTCCGCGCGGGGATCACTTTGGCGGCCGTAACCAGCTTTCAGATGATCGCCATGGCGGCCTGGCTTGCGTGGCGCGACCGGGCTGAGCTGCGCGCGGTGTGGGAGACGCGGAACACGGGCCTGTTTGTTGGCCTGACCAGCATGGGCGGGTCGTTTTGCTGGTTCCTGGCGTTCACGTTGCAAAACGCGGCCTATGTCAAAGCGTTGGGGCAGATAGAGCTGATCTTCAGTCTCATGGCCTCGGTTCTGTTCTTTCGAGAGAAGATCACGGGGCGGGAGGTTGCAGGGATCGCGCTTCTTGGGGTGTCCATTCTGGCTCTGGTGATGGCGATCTGAAGGACGGGGGGGCTCCCGCGTCCGAGCAGACCTGACTGCGTCAGCTCCGCCAACGGCCTTGGGCCGCGCGCCTCGCTTGTCGCTCGGCGCGATTCCGCCAAAACGCAACCGCCGAGCGTAGCGAGGCCCGGCCCAACGGGAGGAGGTTTTTCGTCAGAAAAATTGACGACGGGCGGGAGGACTCCGCTTCTCCAGTTTTCGCGGTTTGTCTAAGAGATACGGCTGGAGCGGTCAGGGATGATCGGGCATTGGATATCCGCGTAGACGCAAAAACAGACTGGCCTCGTCGTTGTTGCGGAAATAGGGCACTGATTCCGGCGGGCTGCGGTCCTGGACGCGACCGGCGACTTCGGCCAGGACCACCTCGGTGATGAACGGCAGGTCGAACTGGCGGGCCTCGGTCAACTTGATCCATTGCAGATGCGACAGCTCGTCCGAGGCGTGTGTGAAGTCATCCAGATCGCCTTGGATGTCATCGGCATCGACCAGGAAGAACCTTGCATCGAACCGGCGCGGGCGGCCCGGAGGCGTAAGCGCGCGGAACACGAATTGCAGGCTTTGCGCTGACGGCAGGTGACCGGTGGCCGCAAATGTTGCCCAATCGGCGGGCACGTCACCCTCCCACGTACCGGGAGTTCCAAGGACCAGCCCTGTCTCTTCCCACAGCTCGCGGATCGCGGCCACGGCCAGAGGGTGCTGCAAACCGTCCGGTGAATCCTCGCGCAGGCGGTCATCACAGACCGCGGGCAAGGGCGTGGCCAGGGGTACACTGGCGTCCTCAGCATCTACGGCGCCGCCGGGAAACACGAACTTGTTCGGCATGAATGCAGCTTTGGCGCCGCGTTGTCCCATCAGGATCGAAGGCTCGCCCATGCGGTCGCGCAAAACGATGACAGTGGCCGCATTGCGGATGGCGGTTTTATCTATGGTGCCTGTTGTGCTCATGTCCCCTCGCGTGTTCGAAGGGTCAGCCGGATTTTCCGAACCCGTGCATCCGTCTGGCCCATTGATAGGCGACGACCACTCCCTTCAATCTGGGAAGAAGGTAGAGCGACAGCGACAGACAACCAAGGGCAAAGATCGCAAAAAGCGTCAAAGGTTCGGGGCGGTACTGAACATAGGCCACATGCAGCCCCGGTGCCATCAAATGACCCACGATCAGAATGGTCAGATAAGCAGGGCCATCATCGGCGCGATGATGAAACAGTTCTTGCCCGCATTCCGCACAGTGATCGTTTACCTTGAGGTAGCTGTGCAGCATCTTGCCCTTGCCGCAGTTTGGGCACTTGCGCCGAAACCCGTTGAACACGGCAGGCCAGGTGGGGCGGTCGTCGGGTGTGGCGGCGGTTTGGTCGGTCATACCTTTGTCACTCATTCCTTGGCACCTGGATAATGAACCAGGGTTTTGCGTCCCTTTTGCCCCGTCGAAAAGGGGGCGATGTGCCCTTGCGGCGGCATGTCGCAAACGGCGAGTTGTTTCGCATTCTACCGAAACGTCCGGGCCGAAGATCAAAAAAGTGCAAAAAGGGGCGACGGAAAGCAAAGACCCCTGCGTTTGACTTTCATGATCGGCGACACGGGGTCGCCGTCCGAGCAAAGGAAAATCGGACATGAAACATGCAGGTTTTATCGCGGCAGTGGTGATTGCGGCCGCAGGTGTGACGGGTACAACGGTTCTGGCCAAAGGGTCGCATGCAACGTTTCAAGAGCTGGACGCTGACGGCAACGGCGAAATCACCCAGGCCGAGATGGAAGCACACCGCGCCGCGCGCTTGGCCAAGGCCGACACCGATGGGGATGGCAAGTTGAGCCTGGAAGAAGCCACCGCCAAAGGGCAGGAACGCGCGGCCAAGCGTGCCGAAAAGATGTTCGAGCGCCACGATGCCAACAAAGACGGTTTTCTGGACGCCGAGGAGTTGCCGAAACCGCGTCGGGCAGGCAAGTTCTTTGACCGTATGGATAAGGACGGCAGCGGTGGCATTTCCGAGGCGGAATTTGCCGAGGCCCGCGAGCGCATGAAGGAGCATCGCAAGAAACGTGGTCACCAGGATCAAGACTGATCTGGAGTGGAGGATTTTGCCTCCATACCGCTTTCGGATCATGGCGGGAAAACTGCCATGATCCAACCCAGCGATGACGCATTGCTGGTGCTCTTTGCCAATGGTGACGGGCAGGCTGCGCGCGAGTTGACTGCGCGTTTGGGTCCACGGACCTATGCCGTGGCGCTGCGTGTGCTGGGCAACCGGGCCGAGGCAGAGGACGTCGCCCAAGAGGCAATGGTGCGCCTATGGCGCGTGGCGCCCGATTGGGAACAGGGGCGCGCCAAGGTGTCGACCTGGCTTTACCGGGTGACGTTGAACCTGTGCCTGGACATCAAACGCCGACAGCGGTCGGTCGACCTGGATGCCGTGCCTGAGCCCGAAGATGCCGGGCCGAGCGTCGCCGAGCGGCTTCAGGACAACAGCCGCATGGATGCGCTGCAGCAAGCATTGATGCAGCTGCCCGAGCGGCAAAGACAGGCGGTGGTGCTGCGCCACATCGAGGAATTGAGCAACCCCGAGATTGCGGGGATCATGGACATCAGCGTCGAGGCGGTCGAGAGCTTGACCGCCAGAGGCAAACGCGCGTTGACCGCGGCCCTGTCGGGACGGCGCGCAGAACTGGGGTACGACAATGACTGACGACACGGATCTGGAGCACATGTTTGCAACCGCGCGGACACAGCGCGATCACCTGCCGGACGCACTGTCGGCCCGCATGTTGGCGGATGCGGCGCAGGTTCAGGCCGAGTTTTTGGCACCCGAGCCCGCAGCACGCGTCAGCCTTTGGTCGCAGCTGCGCGCCGGTCTTGGCGGTTGGAGCGGCCTGAGCGGCCTGGCGACAGCCTGCGCAGCGGGTGTCTGGATCGGCTTGGCGCCGCCGGATTTCCTTCCGGATCCGGTGGGGCTGGTCTATCAGCAAGAGCTGGAAGTGGATCTGATCTTTGGTGTCGATGAGACTGGAATATTGACGGAGGATGGATAAATGGCCGAGCAGAAAGAACGCAAATGGCCCTGGATGCGCATCCTTCTGATCGTTTCATTGGGTTTTAATCTCCTGTTTGTCGGTTTGGTTGTCGGCGCCGCTCTTCGGTTCGGCGGCCCGGACAGCATGCGACCACCTCCACGCAGCCTGGGGTCCGCCCTGTATCGGGCATTGCCCGATGATGTGAGGCAGGAAATGCGGCAGCACAGCCGTACGGGCCATGACACACGGCGCAAGGGCGGTTTCAAGGATGTCGGGGTTATTGTGGCCTCGTTGCGTGCCGTTCCCTTTGATGCGGAAGGGTTGAAAACGGTGCTCGACCGGCAGTTGGTTCAGCGTGAGGCGTTTCATCGCTCGATCCAGGACAAATGGTTCGATCAGATCACCTCGATGAGCGACGAAGAGCGGGCTGCTTATGCGGATCGCCTTGAAAAGGTTTCACGCCGCAAGACGCACAAGAAGTAGGGGTCAGGCGGCCGCCGCGATCAGAGAGACCTGATTGCGGCCCGCGCCCTTGGCCTCGTACAGCGCGCGGTCGGCCTGTTCCAGCAGGCTCGGCACGTCCTGTGGGTGGAACGGAGTGGTTAGGCACTGGCCATCAATCGCAAACAGCCCAATGCTGGTGGTGATCGGGATCGGCGTATTTTGACCGGGGATGCGAAACAGTTCGCGGTTGATCCGCTGGCACAGCAGATCGGCCATTTCCAGCGCTTGTGTGCGGGTGGTGTTGGGCAGCACCATCATGAATTCTTCCCCACCCACACGCGCCAGCACATCCTCGGCCCGCAGTTGGGACCGCAGCCTGCGTGCGGTTTCCATCAGAACCGCGTCGCCCGCGGGATGGCCAAATCGGTCGTTGACCTGCTTGAAATGGTCCAGGTCGGCCATCATTACGGCAAAGCTCTGACCACCGGCGGCGGCCTCTCGCGCGATACGCGCCAGTTCGGGCAGGGCAAAGCGGCGGTTGTGCAGGCCCGTCATCGGGTCGATCAAGGCCGCACGCAGCCCGTCGCGCACGCTATCGCGGAACCGATCGGCGCGGGCCTTGCGGCGCAGCTGGGTTTCCAGCCGCAGCGAGAGCTCTTCAACGCAAAAGCCCGCAGGCATCACGTCATCGGCGCCCCGGTCCAGCGCGTCTGCTGCCAGATGAGCGTTGGCGGGGTTCGGAATGGCGATGACGGCGGCGTTTCGTGTGGCACTTCGTGCCCGCAGATCTGCCAGCAGGCGGAGGCCCGTGATGCTGTCGCACAGCTCGACAACGATCGCGTCGGGCACTCGGTCGGTCAGCAAATGCTGCATATCGTCGATTTTGTGCAGGTCCAGATGATGCCGCGTACAGCCCTTGAGCCGCGCGCGCCAAACCGCGCCGGTGCCGGGGCTCTGGGTGATCAGGGCGATGTTGCTTGTGGGCAGCGGTCCGTGGAACGGTGGCGAGGCCTCGGCCAGACCAAGCGCCTGCGATCCACCCTGCATGCGCAGTTCTTCCGATCCGGTGTGGGCCCGGATCAGGCTGCGGATGCGGGCCAGCAGGATCACATCGTCATAGGGCTGGCTGAGCACATCATCGATCCCTGCGCCAAGCGCTGCGAGCCTGGAGGCCCGGTCGTTTTCGGCGGTGATGGCGATGATGGGGATGCCTGCGGTGGCTTCGTCCTGTTGCAACAGATCGCGCACATCCAGCGCGCCGCCATCGGGCAGGGTCATGGCGCAGAGAATCAGGTCGGGCTGCACGCGCCGCACCAGCGCCTCGAGCCCCAGGAGCCTGTCGCCTTGCACAACGTGATACCAGGCGGCAGACAGCTGCACCTTCAACATGATGCGGTTTGTCGCAACCCCATCGAGTATCAAAATCGTTCCTTGCACGGCCTCCGCCTTTCGACAGTTGCTTCCAATTCTTGCTAAAGTGTTTATGAGACTGGTTAACAAACCCTTTCCGCCTCGAAATTGACGGAGCAGACATGCCATTTTCCGCCGATTCTGCCGAAACACTGGCCCTCAAGGCGTTAAGCTGGCTGATCGGCAATGATGAATTGCTGCCGGTTTTCCTGGGCTCAACGGGCGCGTCCGAGGCCGACGTCAAAGCGCAGGTGTCAAACCCGGAGTTCCTGGGCTCGGTCCTGGATTTCCTGATGATGGATGACGCCTGGATCGTTGCGTTTTGCGACGACAATACAATCCCTTACGATCACCTGATGCAGGCGCGGGCCGTTTTGGCCGGACCCGCCGATATGCATTGGACCTGACAGACCACGTGTGACACAAAACGTTCATGCCAAACCTCAAGGCCGGAGAGATTTTCATGCCCATCGACGCTTTGCTATTCGACAAGGACGGCACCCTGTTTGACTTTGCCGCCACGTGGGAGGCTTTTGCCCGCGCGTTCCTGCTGCGCGTCACGGGCGATGATCTGACCCGCGCGACCGAAGTGGGCCATGCCATCGGATTCGACATGGCGACGAACAGCTATTCCCCTGACAGCATCGTGATTGCTGGCACGCCGGGTGAGGTAGCCGAGGTGCTGGCCGATTTCTTTCCTGACATGTCGCATGGCGAGTTGGTCGACATGATCAATGACGAAGCCGCCCGTGCGCCTCAGGCCGAAGCGGTGCCTCTGGCCGCTTTCCTGGATGATATGCGGTCCAAGGGGCTCAAGCTGGGTGTGGCCACCAATGATGCTGAGCACCCGGCGCGAGCGCATCTGAGCTCTGCTGGTGTACAGGAAAAGTTTGACTTCATCGCCGGCTTCGACAGCGGCCACGGGGCCAAGCCGGGGCCGGGACAGCTCTTGGCCTTCGCGGCGTGTGTCGGGCTGGAACCCGGGCAGGTCGCTATGGTCGGTGACAGCACACACGACCTGCTGGCTGGACGAGCTGCTGGCATGACCACCATCGGCGTTCTGACGGGTATGGCAACAAAAGATGATCTGTTACCGCACGCGGATGTGGTGTTACCGAACATCGGTCATATTGCAGAGTGGCTGGCGCGCTGATCTACCGCTGTGCAGGTACGATTTATTTGACGTTCGACCACTGAGAAATCTTCCGTGATGGGGCGAGGGGAGTGCTCCCGCCCGTCGTCAATGTTTCTGACGAAACACTTCCTCCCGTTGGGCCGGGCCTCGCTGCGCTCGGCGGTTGCGTTTTGGCGGAACCGCGCCGAGCGACAAGCGAGGCGCGCGGCCCAAGGCCGTTGGCGGTGCTGGCGAAGCCAGGATCGCCCGGGCGCGGGAGCGCTACGAGTCCGGGGCGGCACCTGGATCAAACGCGCAAAGCGCCCCTCCTTGATTGAAATGCGACAAGAATTGTCGCGGACAGAGCGGCGTAGACCTGCGCGACTGGGGCCTTCTGTTTCTCAAGGCAAAGAGGAGAGCTCTCATGGCAGAAACGTCAGGACGTAAACGACGCGGTGGTGGCCGCGCAGGTGCCGCCGCCAGACGTGGAGGCGCAGTGATCGAGCAGATGCCCTGGCGCCTGCCGGTCAACACCGATCGCCCCACCGAACCTCTTGGACCCGAGGGCGTCGAGGCCATCCATGAGGGCGCCATGCGAATCCTCGAAGAGATCGGAGTCGCCTTCCTCAACGAAGAGGCGCTGGGCATCCTGCGCGAAGCGGGCTGCAAGATCGATGGCGACATCGTTCGCTTCGATCGTCATTGGATCATGGAGATGATCGCCAAGGCGCCCAGCACCTTTACGATCACCCCGCGCAATCCCGACCGCGAATTGACCGTCGGCGGCGATGTCATGCTGTTCGGCAATGTCTCATCCCCGCCAAACTACTGGGACATGGAGATCGGCAAAAAAGTCCCCGGCAACCGCGAGATGTGCCAAAACCTGCTCAAGCTGACGCAGTATTTCAACTGCATCCACTTTGCGGGGGGCTATCCGGTTGAACCGGTCGACATTCATGCCAGTGTCCGTCACCTGGACGTGCTGTTCGACAAGCTGACGATCACCGACAAGGCGATGCATGCATATTCGCTAGGCAAGGAACGGGTCGAGGACGTCATGGAAATGGTGCGCATCGCCGGGGGTCTGACCGAAGAGGAGTTTCAGGCCAAGCCGCGCATGTACACCAACATCAATTCCACCTCGCCCTTGAAACACGACCACCCGATGATCGATGGGTGCCTGCGTCTGGCGCGGCGAGGTCAGGCGATCGTGGTGACGCCGTTTACCCTGGCAGGAGCCATGGCGCCTGTGACCATGGCAGGCGCCGTTGCGCAGTCACTGGCGGAGGCGCTCTGCGCTATTGCCCTGTTCCAATATGTGCGTCCCGGCATTCCCTGTGTCATTGGTACGTTCACCTCGAACGTGGACATGAAATCGGGTGCGCCGGCCTTTGGCACACCCGAATACATGCGGGCCACGCAGATGACCGGGCAGATGGCGCGGTTCTATGGCCTGCCTATGCGGTCGTCCGGGGTCTGTGCGGCCAATGTGCCGGACGGGCAGGCGATGTGGGAGACGTCGAATTCCCTTTGGGCCTCGGTGCAGTCCGGCACCAACATGGTCTATCACGCGGCAGGCTGGCTCGAAGGGGGGCTGATTGCCAGCCCCGAGAAATTCATCATGGATTGTGAGATCCTGCAGCAGATCGAGCGGTATTTCGAACCAGAGACTTTTGCGACGACACCTGACGACATCGCGTTGGATGCGATCAAGGCGGTCGGCAACGATGGGCACTTCTTTGGCATCCAGCACACGCAGGATCGTTATACCACGGCGTTCTACCAACCCTTCTTGAGCGATTGGAAAAACTACGAAGGGTGGGAAGCGGCCGGGGGCATCTGGACCCCTGAACGCGCGCATCACATGTTCAAGGAGATCGTCGCCAACTTCGAAGAGCCACCGATGGACGTGGCCATCCGCGAGGAACTGGCCGAATTTGTTGCCCGTCGCAAGGCTGAGGGCGGCGCGCCGACGGATTTCTGATTTTCAGTGCTGGCTTATCCTTTGATTTGCCAGCATTTAAATTTGTGCGGAACAATATTCCCACGAAGTCGTCCCATGTTGGCGCTTTCTTAAGTTTTACCGGGTGAAACTGGCTCTGGACTGAACTTGGGGACCCTTGCATGCATGGGCTGATCAACAGGGCAATACAATCATTTGTCTGTAACACTTACGGGCAATCTCGCTGGATTCGCATGACCGAAGCGGCCAACCTTGGGTTGGTCGAATTCGAAGCGATGTTGATGTACGACGACAGCATGACTCTGCAAGTGTTGGAAGCCATGGCCGAGGAGCTTGGCCGCCCCTTGCCCGAAGTGCTTGAGGATCTTGGGACCTACCTGGTGTCCAACCCCAATACCGAAGCGCTGCGGCGCCTTTTGCGGTTTGGTGGGGTCAATTATGTCGAATTCCTGCATTCACTGGATGATTTACCTGATCGGGCGCGTCTTGCGGTGTCTGATCTGTCCTTGCCCTCGCTTGAGTTGGATGAACACGCCCAAAACGAATTCAGTCTGACCTGTCACCCCGGCTTGCCTGGCTTTGAAAGCGTCATGATCGGCGTCTTGCGGGCGATGGCGGACGACTATGGCGCCTTGGCCATGCTGGAACACAGCGGATCCAGGGGGGCAAGCAAGGTGATTTCGATTACGTTGATCGAAACCTCATTTGCCGAAGGGCGAAGCTTTGATTTGGGGGCAACGGCCAGATGATTTCCCAAGATGATCTTGCGGCCCTGCTCGAACGCTTGTGCCCGATGTTCGTGCTGCTGGACCAAAGCGGCCATGTTCAACAGGTCGGGCCCACCTTGCAAAAACTTCGGCCCGATCAACCAATGGCCGGGCAGCGGTTTTTGGAGCTGTTCGAACTGATGCGCCCACGGTCGATTTCGACCATGCCAGGGCTTCTTGCGGTGTCGGGCGCCAAGCTGCACCTGCAGTTCCGGGATGAGCCGCACACAGCTTTGAAGGGCATTATCGTGCCCTTGCCCGATGACGCAGGCGCGGTCGTCAACCTTTCGTTCGGCATTTCGATCCTGGATGCTGTCCGCGATTATGCCCTGACCAGCGCAGACTTTTCTGGAACGGATCTGGCGATTGAGCTGCTCTACCTGGTTGAGGCTAAGTCTGCCGCGATGGAGGCGTCGCGTACCCTGAACCTGCGCCTGCAGGGGGCCATGATCGCGGCCGAAGAACAGGCCTATACGGATACGCTCACCGGGCTGAAAAATCGCCGTGCGATGGATCACATTCTCGAGCGGTTGACGACATCGTCTGCCAGCTTTGCGTTGATGCATCTGGATCTGGATTTCTTCAAGGCGGTGAATGACACTTTGGGTCATGCAGCCGGCGATCACGTGCTGCAACAGGTGGCCCGCGTCATGGTCGAAGAGACCCGGGGGGACGATACGGTCGCGCGCGTCGGTGGGGATGAATTCGTTCTTATTTTCAACGGCCTGCAGGACAAAGTCCGGCTCGACAGCATTGCCAGCCGTCTGATCACCAGGCTCGAAGAACCCATTCCGTTCCAATCCGATGTTTGCCGGATCTCGGCGAGTATCGGCACGGTACAGTCGTCGCAATTCAACACGCCGGAGCCTGCCGAAGTGCTGCATGCAGCCGACCTTGCGCTCTATTCTGCGAAACGCTCGGGGCGGGCCTGCCATCACTTTTACGATCGCTCGATGTCCGATCTGATGGGGACATCCGCGTTGTCCAAGGGTGAGACGCAAGATCACACCTAGATGCGACTGCCCTTCGGTCGTCTCGAAGCATCTCTGACGTTTCGAGGTATTGGCTTGCGATAGACTGGGGCCTCTCCATCCTTGTTTAGGATCGCGAACGTTCCACCTAGACATCCCGCACGTCCAAACTTGTGGTAGACGGCGATTTCCCGCGCCCTGAAAAGGCTTGATAAACAAGTGACTTGCAGGCTTCCGCCCGCACCGCCTAAGCTTGGGCAAGTGCAAGCTGGGGCTGACAGCCCGACATTGAGCGCAAGAGCGCACCGTGTCTGGGCCATGTCGGAAAGTGAATGCGATTTCTTGTTGCCGTCATGGCGGTTCTTCTGATCGGTGTAACTGGGGCATCGGCCTACCTGTTGCTGCAATCCTGCGGCCTGCGGCTGCCGTTCAGCGATCGCGTGATCAGTTTTTGCACCCCCGATGAGGTTCTGGCCACACGACAGGCGCTGGCAGAGACCGATCAGCATACTGCAGACCTGACAGCGGACGTGCTGGGGCTGGAGCGGAAACTGGCCCTGCTTCAATGTAAGGCGGAGCCGCCGCCGCCCCCTCCGCCGCCGCCACCCCCGCCACCGCCAAAGCCCAAGACGCCAAGCGGGTTGGCGCCGGATGCCTTTGATGACAATGACATTTCGGTGATGGAAGGCTGCTGGC
>NZ_JAGHRE010000025.1 GCF_017743935.1 Tropicibacter sp. R16_0 | reverse complement strand
CGCCCCCTGAGACGGGAAATCGCGGCCTATCGCGAGCACAATGACCTGCAGAGCATCCTGGGCGGCATCGGTTATATCATCGGCCTCTTCGGTATCGGCTTTTACGTCGCTGCCCGCAAAAAGATGGCCGCCTGATGGCACATGCGCTGGAACCCCAGGCCAAGACGCTGGCCGAGGCCGACAGCGGCTTTCCTTACGGGTTGATCAGCGACCATGATCCCCGCATGCGCATCGTGATGGCCTGTGTTTTCGCCATCGTCACCGTGTCTCTCAGCACCATACCCGCGCTGCTCGCCGCGCTTGCGACCGCCATCGGTTTGTTGCTGATGTCCCGCTTGCCCATCCGCCGCACGCTCAAGCGTATGGCCATGATGGACAGCTTCATCATCTTCATGCTGGTGCTCTTGCCCTTTTCCATGCCGGGCGACGCGATGTTCACGGTGTTTGGCTTTGCCGCCAGCTGGCAAGGCCTGTGGAAAGCGGTTGAGATCGCCCTGACCGCCAACGCGGCAATCCTGGCGCTGATGGTTCTGGTCGGCACGATGGAACCCGTCACCCTAGGCCATGCCCTGCACAAACTGCGCTGCCCCGAAGCGCTGGTACACCTCTTGATGTTCACGATCCGCTACATCGAAGTGCTGCGCGAAGAGTACTTGCGCCTGCGCGGCGCGATGAAGATCCGCGGTTTTCGCCCCGGCACCAACTGGCACACCTACCGGAGTTTCGGTTATCTCGTTGGTATGATGCTGGTCCGTGCCATCGAACGATCCGAGCGAATTCTGGCGGCCATGAAGTGCCGGGGCTTCTCCGGGCGTCTACTGCTGCTGCAAGACTTTCGGATGACCCGGCGTGATCACATGTTCGCTGCGACGCTCACGGCTGTGTGCCTCGGTCTTTTGTGTCTGGATCTTCTATGACGCTGCTCAAGTTGGAAGAGATTTGTTTTTCCTATCCCGGGCAGGCCCCTGTGTTGGATGGTGCGTCGTTCCAACTGGAACCTGGGCAACGCCTGTCGATTGCAGGCCCTAATGGCTCGGGCAAGTCCACGCTCTTTCGCATCGCGCTTGGGCTGCAGATACCCACTTCGGGGCGTGTGATCGCCTTGGGTCAGGACCGGCGTGTAGAGGCCGATTTCCATGACGTCCGTCGCCAAATCGGCCTTGTGTTTCAAGACCCTGACGATCAACTGTTTTGCCCGACCGTGGCCGAAGACATCGCCTTTGGGCCGCTTAATCTGGGCCGCAGCAAAGCCGAAGCACTTGCGATCGTGGATCAAGTTCTGACCGACCTGAACTTGATGCATTTGCGCGATCGCATCACCCACAAGCTGTCTGGCGGGGAAAAGCGACTTGTCACCCTGGCGACTGTGCTTGCAATGGAACCCAAGGCTCTGCTTCTCGACGAACCCACCAACGCGCTCGACACCAAGAACGAGGCGCGCTTGCTGGAAATCCTGCAAAACCTTCCTCAGGCAATCCTGCTGGTCAGTCATGCCCCCTCGTTTCGCCAAGCTCTGGCGCCGGACACATTGGAACTGCGCGACGGTCGCCTGATCGCAAGCTGACCGAGCAATCGCTTGGAACCTTATCCATTACTTGCAAAGGGTTGTCTCTCCCTCACGCGAGCGATGCCAATTGCGGCGAGCGGACCAGTGATTGTAGGCGATGTTCGTGGTTTCGAATTTGGGCAGGCAGAGGCGCGATATCCTTCTACTAATATTTTAGTTGACAGGGAATTTGCACTGCGAATATCAAAGTTGGTGCTGGGAAGCCCAGCTAATACATAATCTTTGGGAGGAGACATGATGCGCAAGTATCTGCTCTCCGCGACTGCGGCCGTGGCCGTCATCGCGGGGTCTGGGACTGCTTTTGCTGACACAGCGGCAGCCCAGAAATGGATTGAACAAGAGTTCCAGCCATCCACGCTGTCAAAAGACGAACAGATGGCCGAAATGGAATGGTTCATCAACGCAGCCCAGCCATATGCGGGCATGGAAATCAACGTCCTGTCCGAAGGCATTCCGACACACGGGTACGAATCCGAAGTTCTGACAAAGGCCTTCGAAGAAATCACCGGCATCAAGGTCAATCACCAGATCCTGGGTGAAGGCGAGGTCGTTCAGGCCGTTCAAACCCAGATGCAGACCCAGCGGAACCTGTATGACGGGTATGTCAATGACTCCGACCTGATCGGCACGCACTCGCGTTTGCAGCTGGCGTACAACCTGACCGAACAGATGGCAGGTGATTGGGCGGCGACAACATCGCCGACGCTGGATCTGGACGACTTCATGGGCATCCAGTTCACCACCGGTCCGGATGGCAACCTGTATCAGCTGCCTGACCAGCAGTTCGCGAACCTCTACTGGTTCCGCAAGGACTGGTTCGACCGCGAAGACCTGCAGGCGGCATTCAAGGAAAAATACGGCTATGACCTGGGCGTTCCGGTCAACTGGTCCGCCTATGAAGACATCGCCGAATTCTTCTCGGAAGACGTGAAGGAAATCGACGGGGTCGCGATCTATGGCCACATGGATTACGGCAAGCGCGCGCCCGACCTGGGCTGGCGCATGACTGACGCCTGGCTGTCGATGGCCGGTGCGGGTTCCAAGGGCGAGCCGAACGGTGTTCCGATCGACGAATGGGGCATCCGCATGGAAGCGGGCACCTGTAACCCGGTCGGCGCGTCTGTGTCGCGCGGTGGTGCAGCAAACGGTCCGGCGGCCGTCTATGCGATCCGCAAATGGGACGAATGGCTGCGCAAATACGCGCCTCCGGGTGCGGCAAGCTTTGACTTCTACCAGTCGCTGCCTGCGCTCAGCCAGGGCAACGTCGCTCAACAGATCTTCTGGTACACGGCCTTCACCGCCGACATGGTGAAACCTCAGTCCGAAGGCAACAACACCGTGGACGCCGATGGCAACCCGCTGTGGCGGATGGCGCCCAGCCCGCATGGCCCCTATTGGGAAAAGGGTCAGAAGGTTGGCTATCAGGACGTGGGATCCTGGACCTTCCTGAAATCCACCCCCTCGGATCGCGCGCAGGCTGCGTGGCTTTATGCACAGTTCGTGACCTCCAAGACCGTCGATGTGAAAAAGTCCCATGTGGGCCTGACTTTCACACGCGACAGCTCGGTCAACCACGAGTCGTTCTCGGAACGCGCCCCCAAGCTGGGCGGCCTGGTCGAGTTCTATCGCTCGCCTGACCGCGTGGCATGGTCGCCGACCGGCATCAACGTGCCTGACTATCCGAAGCTGGCCCAGATCTGGTGGCAGCAGATCGGTGACGTGAACTCGGGCGCCTTTACCCCGCAGGAAGCGATGGACCGTCTGGCCGAAGAAATGGACATCACCATGGCGCGTATGCAGGCCGCGGATGAAAGCGCCAATATCTACGGCGGCTGCGGTCCGCGCCTGAACGAGCCCAAGGATCCGTCCGAATGGCTGGGCAAAGGCGGCGCCAAGGCGAAACTGGACAACGAAAAGCCGCAGGGCGAGACCGTCAACTATGACGATCTGGTCGCGCGCTGGAACCAGTAAACCAACACCACCCTCCTTGGGACACCGAGGAGGGCCCAAAGTGGCCGGAGCGTTATCCCTAGCTTCGGCCACGCCCCACTCAAGGTGCGAATACCATGACAATCGAGCTTAAGGGTGCCAGCAAAGAGGTGCGTGGCATCACGCACATCAAACCGACTTCGCTGGTGATGAAGACCGGGCATTTCAACGTGCTGCTCGGTCAGACCGGATCAGGAAAAACCTCGCTGATCAAACTGATGGCCGGGCTGGATCCTCTGGCCTCTGGGCAGATCCTTTTCGACGGTGAAGACGTGTCGAAACTGTCGACCCAGAAACGCAACATCAGCCTCGTTCACCAGTTCTTTGTGAACTACCCCCACATGAGCGTTTTCGACAACATCGCCTCCCCCCTGCGGGTTGCAGGCATGGCCCGGTCGGAAATCGAAGACCGCGTGCAGGAAGCGGCCGATATTCTGCAACTCGGGCCGATGCTCAAGCGCCGCCCGCAGGAATTGTCCGGCGGCCAGCAACAACGCTGTGCCCTGGCCCGTGCAATTGCCAAGGAAAGCCGCGCGGTTTTCCTGGACGAACCCTTGGCCAACCTCGACTACAAGCTTCGTGAAGAGCTGCGCGAGCAATTGCCCGAGCTGTTTGCCGGACGCGGCGCGGTCGTTGTCTACGCAACATCCGAACCCGAAGAAGCCCTGCTGTTGGGCGGAGAGACCGCGTTGATGGATGACGGTTTGGTCACGCAATTTGGCCCCACGGCAGAGATCTACCGCGAACCGGCAACGTTGGCCTCGGCCCGCGTGTTTTCAGACCCGCCCATCAACGCGGCCGAGATCACAAAGACCGGCGATCAGGCGGAATTGTGCACCGGGGTCAGCTGGACACTGCAAGGCGCGGCAGCGGCTCTGCCGGATGGAGCTTATACCGTCGCAATACGCCCCCATCACGTTTTGCCGGTCCGCCATGACGCAAACGATGTGGCGTTGAACGGAATTGTGCAGGTGACAGAGCTGTCCGGCTCTGAATCCAGTGCGCATTTCCAGATGGGATCTGATGGCTGGGTGTCCCTGTCGCAAGGCGTTCATCCCTACAGGGTTGGCGAAGACCACCAGTTCTTCATGGATACTAACAAGGCGTTCTACTTTTCGCCTGACGGGAGGCTCGTGGCGTAATGGCAAAGATCACGCTGTCCAATTTGCGCCATTCCTATCTGCCCAACCCCTCGGGGCCTGCGGACTATGCGCTCAAGGAAATCGATCTCGACTGGAATGACGGCGGTGCCTATGCGCTGCTTGGTCCATCGGGCTGCGGCAAGTCCACGTTGCTGAACATCATCTCGGGCCTTCTGACCCCGTCCGACGGGCGTATCCTGTTTGACGACAAAGACGTGACGGACCTGCCGCCCGATCAACGCAACATCGCACAGGTTTTTCAGTTCCCGGTCATCTACGACACGATGACGGTGCGCGAAAACCTGGCATTCCCGCTGCGCAATCGCGGCGTGAACGAGGCCAAGATCACCGAACGCGTGGCCGAGATCGCCGCGATGCTCGAGGTCGAAGACATGCTCGACACCCGCGCCGCGCATCTGTCACCTGACAACAAGCAAAAGATCTCGATGGGGCGGGGTCTGGTCCGTGATGACGTGAACGTCGTCATGTTCGATGAGCCGCTGACAGTGATTGACCCGCATCTGAAGTGGAAGCTTCGATCCAAGCTGAAGGAACTGCATCAGCGGGTCCGGGCCACGATGATCTATGTGACCCACGACCAGACCGAAGCACTGACATTTGCCGATCAGGTGGTGGTCATGCAGGAAGGCGAGATTGTTCAGATCGGCACGCCGGTCGAATTGTTCGAACGGCCCCAGCATACATTTGTCGGCCATTTCATCGGCTCTCCCGGCATGAACATCCTGCCCGCCTCGGTCGAGGGGGGACAGGTCATGTTCAACGGTCAGGCCGTCGACGTCGAAGGTAATGTGACCGGATCAGGCGGCGTGACCCAATTGGGCGTCCGACCTGAATTCGTTTCGCTCGCAAACACCGGCATTCCTGCACGGGTTCGCAAGGTTTCGGATGTCGGTCGCCATGCCGTGGTCGAAACCATGGTTGGCGAAACGGCCGTCAAAGCCGTGATCGAAGGCAACCTGCCCGAGCAAGGCACCGAGGTGCATCTGGCCTTCCGACAAAATCAAACACGACTGTACCGCGACGGATGGATCGCGACCGAGGTGGCATCATGAAGACCGAAAATCAACGCGCGTGGTTCTTTGTACTGCCGGTGCTGTTGCTGGTGGCTTTCAACGCCCTGATCCCGATCATGACCGTCGTCAACTACTCGGTTCAGGAGACATTCGGGAACAACGTGTTCTTCTGGCAAGGATTGGACTGGTTCGAACAGATCCTGCGCTCTGACCGTTTCCATGCGGCCCTTGGACGTCAGTTCATGTTCACCGGCCTGATCCTCGCGATCGAGATCCCTCTGGGCATCATCGTGGCTTTGTCCATGCCACGCAAAGGGTTCTGGGTGCCGGTCTGCCTGGTCACCATGGCCTTGCCGATGCTGATCCCCTGGAACGTCGTGGGCTCGATGTGGAATATCTTTACCCTGCCTAACATCGGCCTGCTGGGATACTTCATGAACGATGTCCTGGGCATCAATTATGACATGACCCAACAGCCCGTTTCGGCCTGGGTGACGATCATCATCATGGATGTCTGGCATTGGACCTCGCTGGTGGTGCTGCTCAGCTATGCGGGCCTGGTGTCGATCCCGGACGCCTATTACCAGGCGGCCAAGATCGACGGCGCCTCACCCTGGAAAGTGTTCCGCTACATCCAACTTCCCAAGATGAAGACGGTCCTGACCATCGCCGTGCTGCTGCGGTTTATGGACAGTTTCAACATCTATACCGAACCTTTCGTTCTGACCGGCGGCGGACCTGGCAACTCGACGACTCTCCTGTCGATCGACCTTGTCAAAATCGCACTTGGCCAGTTCGACCTTGGACCGGCGGCGGCCATGAGCCTGATCTATTTCGCAATCACGCTGCTGGTTTCGTGGCTCTTCTACACCCTCATGACAAAGGATGACGCGCAATGAGAAAACGCTCCCTCATTCCGATCCTCTACATCCTGTTCCTGCTCTTGCCGATCTACTGGCTGGTCGCGATGAGCTTTAAGACCACTCAAGAAATCCTGGGCGGGTTCAGCCTGTTTCCCCAGACCTTCACGCTAGAGAACTACCGGGTAATCTTTACCGATCCGACCTGGTACTGGGGCTATATCAACTCGATCATCTATGTGTCGCTGAACACGGTAATCTCGGTCTGTGTGGCCCTGCCTGCCGCCTATGCCTTCTCTCGCTATCGGTTCCTTGGAGACAAACAGCTGTTCTTTTGGCTGCTGACGAACCGCATGGCCCCGGCCGCCGTCTTCGCCTTGCCCTTCTTTCAGCTCTATTCGTCGGTTGGCCTGTTCGACACCCACTTGGCGGTTGCGCTGGCGCATTGCCTGTTCAACATCCCGCTGGCGGTCTGGATCCTCGAAGGGTTCATGGGCGGCGTGCCGAAAGAGCTGGATGAGACGGCTTACGTCGACGGCTACTCATTCCCGCGGTTCTTCGTCACGATCTTTCTGCCGACGATCAAGGCAGGCGTGGGCGTCGCGGCCTTCTTCTGCTTCATGTTTTCATGGGTCGAGCTGCTGTTGGCGAAAACCCTGACCGCGGTCGAGGCCAAACCCATTGCCGCCACGATGACCAAAACAGCCTCTTCGGCAGGGTATGAACTGGGGCTGCTGGCGGCGGCGGGAACGCTGACCATCGTTCCCGGTGCCATCGTCATCTATTTCGTTCGCAACTACATCGCCAAGGGCTTTGCCCTGGGGAGGGTCTGATGAGACACCTATTCACTCTGCTCCCGGTTCTCATGGCAAACTCGGCGACTGCCCAGGGTTGGGGCAACGTGGCCAAAAAAGAAGAAGAAACCGGTTTCTCCTGGACCGCACCGCTATGGCCGTCCTTCTGGATGGCCTGGACCCCGGCAACTTTCGTGCTGTTTTGTGGAATCTTTGGCGCGATTGCCGTGATCGGTGTGCTGGAGGTGTTCAAGTATCGCGATGGGATTGAACGCAAGGGTGTGCTGGGCCTGACCACAACCCTCGGCGACCGGCTGTTCATCTCGCTTCTTGGAACCGCATATATTTTCCTTGCGTGGCTTGGGCTTGTCGGTCAACCGGTATGGTGGCCGCTGGGTATCAGCATCGCCTGGGGCATCTTTTGCTTCCGAAAGGTGTGAATTTTCACTTTGTAAAACGAAAACCTTAGTATTTACTCGTGCAATGCTACGAGTGAGCGGATGAGCCAGATGGGGCAGCAATGAAAAAGAAGAAAAGCGACCTGCTGACCGAAGTCGAACTGGAGTTCATGAATGAGCTCTGGGCTTTGGGAGAGGGTACTGTTCGGGATGTATTGGCGCGATTGCCCGACGATCGCAATCTTGCCTACACATCCGCTGCAACCATCTTGCGTATTCTTGAACAGAAAGAGTTTGTGACCAGCCGGAAGGAAGGGAAAAGCCATGTGTATATCCCAACCCTGGCGCGGGACACGTATCAATCACGCACACTTCGCGATCTGTCTATGAAACTCTTCGACGACACGCCTGCATCCCTTGTTGCACGCCTGTTGAGCGATGAAGAGTTGACAGAGGAAGCATTGGGGCAAATCCGGGCACTTGTGGATCGGAGGTTGAAAAATGATACCGGGTGAAGCTGTTCTGGATGCATTCGTGAATGCAAACATCCTTGTGTGCGTCGCTTATTGCTTTTGGTTCTGCATGCAAAAGGCAATGCAGAAAGCAGGATTGAGCCAGTTTCATGGAACCCAGCTCAAACTGCTGAACGGGGTTTTCCTGGTCGTGCTATTCGCGCCTTTCCTGGCGCTGGGATTTCGCACGTTGCAAACCAACGGAGTGGCGAGTCAGCTTAATCTGAACCTTTCGGACATGGTCGTGTCCTATTACCTGAATGGCGGCTTCGAGATGAAAGCCTCGGACCTCGAAGGTCTCATTCACGCGCGCGACACCTTTATCCTGAACGTCATGACCGGCACCGGCCTGGCGGCCAAGGCGGTCATAGCTGTCTTTGTTGCAGGACTGGCAATCGGAACACTGCGTTTGATCTTTTCCGTGTTCTGTTTGTACCGCATCGTGGCAAACAGCTATGGCTGGCGCAAATTCGGCCGCGTCCGCATCATGCTATCCGACCGGACCCTGGTGCCGTTTTCGACACGTGGTTTGTGGAACTATTACGTCGTTCTGCCATCACACATGCTCGGCCAGTCCCACGAGCTCAAGGTTTCGCTGGCCCATGAGTTGCAGCATGTCAGGCAAGGGGATCTCGAATGGGAGATCGTACTGGAAGCATTGAAGCCAATCTTCTTCCTGAATCCGTTTTTCCATGCCTGGAAACGCCAGGTCGAAGAGCTTCGGGAATTCAATTGCGACAGCAAAGTTCTGTCCAAAGGCATCATCGATGTGCGGACGTATTGCGATACCTTGCTGTCCATTTGCCAAAGCACACTGCGCCGCGACCGGGCCTTTGTCATCGCGGTGCCAAAGGTCACCTTGGTCACGGCCGACCGGTCGAGCAACTGGAACAACCGACCCAGCATGTTGGAGAGCCGCGTCTTGTCCGCGTTGGAGGCCCGCCCCGTACGTTTTCAACGCCTGCTTTTCTTGACCCTTTTGCTGCCTTTGGTCACCGCCTTGTCCATCACGGCCGTTGCCGTTCAAAGACCAGGTGATTGGAGCCAGGACCGGCTGATGCTCTCAACGGTCGTCAATCTAGAGCGGCTCGACGAAATCAACCGACTGTCCACCTTTGGACGCATTCGGAACTGACACCCATGTTTCGGCGGTGAGTTGTTATGCGGGCCTCTCCTTGGTCGCGCCCAAAACTCATGACTCGCGGAAATGCCCCATTTTTAGGGCGCGATCGCGCATTGCGTCTTATCTGCCGTCACCTCCCGGTTCTACAAATCCGACTAGCCAAAACGGATGAAGTCCAGGCTTTCCAACCACGGTGACGCCAAAGCCCGGGTCACAGAAATCAGGTTCATCAGCGAAACGAAGATGAAAACTGACGAAATGCGACGTCTGCGCTCAACCCCGACCTGAAGGTGACACTGAGCGGGTAAGCACAGACGCACAGGTCTTATCTCAAAGGAAGAAGACGTCGATGTCGCCGGCCTGAAGGATCGTCAAGCCCGTCAAAAAGACTGACGCATCGTTGCCGTATTCAATGGAAAGGCCACGATCATACTCGACCCAGCTAATCGCACCTGGCTCAACGTCCAGAAACCGAAGAGCGTCCTCTGCCGTATCAAACCCTTTGATCAGGTCTCGACCGTCATCAACCGAGAATTCATAGACGTCCGCGCCGGCATCACCGCTCAGAAAATCATTTCCGAGGCCACCGTTGATTACGTCTGCGCCATCCCCACCGCCAAGGGTATCTGCGCCATCTCCTCCGGCCATGTGATCGTTGCCCGTCCCCCCTATGATCTTGTCCGACCCGAGACCTCCATCGAGAACGTCGTCACCGATCATTCCGTTTATGTAGTCGTTGCCGTCATTTCCCGACAGCGCGTTGTTGCCGGTGTTGCCGATCAGACGGTTATCAAGGGCGTTTCCGCTTCCACCAAAGTCACCGTCACCGAAGAACTGCAGGTCTTCAACATGGTCAGAGAGCGAGAAATCTGCCGAGGCGTGCACCACGTCATATCCCTCCCCCGCGTATTCGACAATTGTATCAAGCGTATCCGAAACCTTGTAGATGTCATCACCCAAACCGCCATAAGCCGTATCTGCGCCCGCGTTGCCTGACAGCAAGTCCCGACCTTCGCCGCCAAACATGACGTCGTCACCTAGGCCTGGGCACAACGTGTCGTTGCCATCACCACCGTAGGCAGTGTCGTTTCCAGACCCGCCATGCAGCTTGTCGTTCCCAGATCCCCCAAAGAGTTCGTCGGCGCCGTCGTTTCCGTGCAACTTGTCATGTCCCTCGCCCCCATGAATCTCGTCGTCACCGCCCCCGCCGATCAAATTGTCGTTGCCATCCTTTCCATCGATGAAGTCATCGTTTTGCTCTCCGACGATCATGTTGCGAAGCTCGTTTCCAATGCCGACGTCCGCGTCGGACCCTTTGACAAACCTCAGGTTTTCCAACCCGTCGCCCAAGGTGAAATCAACTTTCGACTTCACGGAGTCGATCCCGCTGCCGCCCTCCTCCGAGACGACATCCCCAATTGCATCGACGAAATAGGTGTCATTGCCGGTACCGCCAAACATCGTGTCGTTGCCAGTTCCCCCGTCGAGGACATCGTTGCCTGCCTCGCCATAGATAACGTCATCGCCGCCCTCGGCCCTGATGAAGTCGTTGCCGCCTCCGCCATAGATGTCGTCATCTCCAAGACCAGCAAAGATCTTGTCCCTATCGCCATAGCCCAGGATCACGTCGTTCAGACCATCTGACCCGTCTATCTGTGTGCCATCCGCATCCGTGAACCTGACCATGTGATCGTTCTGGGCCGTGCCCTGCACCGGAGATGTGGCAAATGTCACTGTCGCGGTGTCCGTGACGCCACTTTCGTTGCGGATTGAATACGTCAGCTCGGCGACGACATCCCTTGACCTGCTGCCCGGCGTTACCGAAATCACACCGCTGCCCAGATAGGTCACCACCTCTCCGTTGACGAGCGTAAAGGTATCACCCGCGGCCACTTCGGCGCCGTTCAAGTGGGTCAGCGTCAGGCTCTCGCCGTCGCTGACATCATCATTGGCCAAAAGATCGAGTGTTACCGCATCGCCCTTTGCAGCCAGCTTCACATAGTCGTCCTCTGCAACAGCAACCGAAAGAACGGGCGAGCGCAGCAGAACAGTCGATGACGTGTCGACCCCAAGAAAGGGGTCTACCCCGCGCGTGTCGAGGGCACCGTCATTGCTCGATACCTTGGGGGCTTCGGCAAGAAGCTCCATGTAGAGCGCGCCGTCATCTCCGGTTGTGATCTTGTAGAACCCACCTTGATGGGGTGTGGACGGGTCAAGATCGTGATCCGCGCTGTTGGCGCCGATGTACACGTTGCCATCACCATCCACCATCGTTGCCCCAAATGCGCTTGACGGGATGCCAGTCTTTTGAGCGCCATCAACGATCGTCCCCACGATTTCCTGTGTCGTCACCACGGGCTCGCCACCAAGGCTGACTTCGGAAATGTCGATCGAAACCAATGTGCCGGGCTGACCGGCTGTACCGCCATGAGAAACGCCGAAAAAGGTTTGTGACGACGGCAAAAACGCCAGGTCGGCAAGACCCCGGGTGGACACCCCCAAGGACGGCAGATCTAGTTCCTGCGTGACCAGCGAGCCATCAGGATTGGTTTCCGACAGGTCATACACAACCGCCTTGTTCAAGTTGCCACTGAACGTCCAAAGGTTTCCCTGACCATCCACGTCCCCGATGTAGGACCCCATGATACCACGTGACACCGCATAGGTTGCCCCAGTTGCGTCCATCGCAATGACATCGTTACGGGCAATGACTTTCCCGACAGCATCAACGCCGTCCGAGCGGGCGATACCGTAGATCAGGTCGAATTCGGTCGAATAGCCAATGGCGTTGACATTGACGGCGGCAGACGTCTCAGTTTCGGTATAGCTGTTGGTTTCCAGATCAAACTTCACCAACTGGCCGTTGAGAACCTGATAGATGAAGTTCTGTCCAGGCGCGAAGGCTTCGACAGTCACATCCGTGCCCTGAATGCTCACGGTCTTCTCATAGGACGGAACAACGCCAGATGTATCGATTGCTTCGTTGGATCCCGAATTCACGCTTGTGATCGCAAAATCCAAATCCGCTGTGCCGCCCGTGCCGATCAGCTCAAAGACATATGTTTCGAAAACACCGCCCTCGTGATGAAAGGTCCCAATGCTCTCACCGTCAAAGAAGACCTCGACCGTGACATTCTGAACGTCGGCCGCAAGGTTGGCCGCCAGGTTGAACTCAAGCTCGTAAGGGACATCCAAAACGGTCTCAACGGATGTGGTCAGTATCGGTCGGCCGTTTTCACCGGTTCCGGCCAGCCAATGATCCGATACAGCATACTGGTCAAAGGTGAGTTTCTCGTCTGCATCCTGAAGCAGGTTGTCCATTTTTCGTCCCCGATGCTGTGTGTACACGCGTAGCTAAACCAGCAAGTGACGCTGGTGATCGCCATGCATCGTGGTTGAACACCCCTCTGGGTTCACGGGACCTTTTGCACATCTGCAGTCGCAAACGGTGCAAGGACATATACCTTTGAGACCGCACCACAACCTTTCGTATGGTGCACAAGCCAACGGCCTCGGGTCGAATCTGCCTCAATATCTGTGCGCGTTTTTGCGGGCTGCGAGCCTGCAAATCAGGACAGAAGCCGCCGCAATTCCCATAGCGAGACTTATCAAGGTTCCACATTCCCTTTTGGGATCAGACCTTTCAGCACGTCCAGCGCTTGATCTTTCAAAGGAGCATGGGTCTCTGTCGACCAGGCGACGGCAGTTGTAACAATGGAGATCTCCTCGACGAGGGGAACAATACGAACGTTCTCTGGCGCGAGGCGTTCCATTGTGCCGGGCACGATCGCAATTCCCTGTCCGCAACTGACATAGGCAAGTTGCGAGGATATGGATCGAACTTCATGCAGGATTCTAAGCGAAACGCCATGACGGCGGCATGCAGAAACGATGCTGTCGAAATAGACCGGGCTTACCGCGCGCGCCGACATGATCAAGGGGCTATTGGCCACGTCGGCCAGGGGCATTTGTCCCAAGTGCGCAGCCCGATGATCAATTGGCACAGCGACGCACAAAGTGTCGTAGGTCACGGGAAAACTCTCCAGGCCATCACCCGGAGAGCCATCCAAACGGTAGAACGCCAGATCCAGCGCACCGCTTCGCAGGCCGGGGGCGGCTTCGACGCTGTCGATTTCGTGGATCGAGACGGTGAGTTGCGGCAACTGCTCACGCAATCGCTCCATCCATTGGGGAATCATGTCGGTCATCGCTGACGTGATCGCTCCGACATTCAGTATCCCCGATTGACCGGCCGCGACCTCGCGCACCGTGAGCTCCAAATCCATGGCTTGATCGGCGAACCTGCGAACGGCCGGCAGCAAGGCCGCGCCTGCCGCCGTCAACCGGGTGCCGCGGCGCGATCGGTCAAACAAGCCCACACCAAGCGCGGTTTCCAGGGTCTTGATGTGCTCAGACAGCGGTGGCTGGGTCATACCCAAACGCTCTGCCGCACGCCCAAAGTGGCCCTCCTCTGCCACAGCCAAAAACATCCAAAGTTGCCGGTTCAGTCTAAAGTCTATCTGCCGCATGTCGCGCTCATTTTCATATGCCAAAGCAATCACAGGGATAACTTAACGCGATTTTCCATCTCAATGGAATTGTGACAAGAATTGCTGAACGCACCTTTCCTGGGGGACTTGGATCTCGGGACCGAACGAAGGAACACCAAATGACCAAACACCCAGAATTTCACAATATCGACGACGGCAGCGATGCCATTGTGCGCCAGCTTGCAGAGGGGCTGTCCGCACACATCTATCCCGGCGATCAGGCGATGATCTCGGTTGTTTCAGTCGACCCCGGCGCCGCAGGCAGCATGCATCATCACCCTGAAGAACAATGGGGGTTCTGCATCGAAGGTTCAGGCATGCGGTATCAGGGCGACGATGAAATTCCGTTTGCCAAGGGCGATTTCTGGCGCACCCCGGGGGGGGTTCCCCACACGATGAAAGGCGGGCCAGAAGGGTGTCGGGTGCTGGATATCTTTGCGCCACCACGTGACGAGTATCGCAAACCGGGTTCTGGCTTCGGAACGGACTAGCCATGCCGGTACGCCAGCACAAAGCCGTCTTTGAGCGGCTCTCTCCAGATCAGCTTGCATATTGGGCAGGGGCCGAGGCCGCAGCAGTGTCCGATTGTTTGGACCGGGCCCAGGCCATGGACGGCGGCATCAAACCGCTGGACCCAAGGGCTCGGTTGATCGGGCAGGCCCGTACCGTGCGCTGCATGGTCGGCGACAACAGTGCGCTCCACGCTGCGATCAATTTGGTCGAACCCGGAGATATCCTGGTCGCTGACGCTGGCGGTTTTCTGGGCAATGCCGTGTGGGGTGGCTTGATGGCAGAGGCCGCTCGGCAAAAGGGCATCGCCGGACTTATCGTCGACGGTGCAGTTCGCGACAGCGCCGAAATCATGGTATCTGGGTTCCCCTGCTTTGCGCGTGGAACGGTGCCCGCTGGCCCACACAAGAATTTCGGGGGCGAGATTGATGGACGGGTAGCTTGCGGTGGCGTCTCTGTTCAGTCGGGCGACCTGATCATTGCAGATGCGGATGGGGTGACTGTGGTGCCTCTGGCCCGAGTTGATACGATCCAAACAGCCTATTGCGCGCTCAAGGAAAAAGAAGCCCGCGTGATGGCGGAACTCGACGCCGGTGGAACGCTGGCCGGGATCTACGGCGTTCCCGAAGTGACCCGCGATTGGTGAGGAGGGAAGGATGAGCACAGACTGTCAGCCGTTCACGCAGCACCTGCGGGTTGAGGACGCGGAATTGACCATCTCGGGTCTCCGTCGGGATGGGGAAAAGGCCCCTATCCTGTTTTTGCATGGGTTCGGATCAACCAAGGAAGACTACGCCGATATCGCACGCCACCGCGCCTTTGATGGCCATGGCGTTCTGGCCTACGACGCACCGGGATGCGGGCAGACCGAATGCAGCGATCCCACCCGGATCAACATACCCATGCTGGTGACCACCGCGCTGGAGGTTCTGGACGCGGCAGGAATTGACCGTTTCCATTTGGTTGGACACTCCATGGGCGGGCTGACCGCATTGATGCTGGCGGACGCCCATCCCGGGCGGATCCTCAGTTTCTGCGATATCGAGGGCAATATCGCGCCCGAAGATTGCTTCCTCAGCCGCCAGATCCATGACTACCCTGCCGAAAACCCGCAGGCGTTCATGGACGCCTTCATTGATCGCGCCAGCAAAGCGCCTGCGTGGTCCAGCCCGCTTTATGCGGCCAGCCTTGCGCACAAAGTGCGGGTCGAGGCGGTGCGGGGCATCTTCACCTCTATGGTTGATCTGTCGGACAACGGCGGTTTGATGGAACGCTTCCTGGGTTTGCCCTGCCCGAAAATGTTCATGTACGGGGATCAGAACAACACGCTCAGTTACTTGCCCGACATCAATGCGAAGGGTGTCGAACTGGCAGAAATCCCTGAATGCGGTCACTTCCCGATGTATTCCAATCCGCCAGAGATGTGGCGCAGATTGAGTGACTTCATCACCCGCACCGAGGCTGTCAGGTAGTTGATTTCCAAGACCAAACCGGGCGGGTTCTCGGTGACCGGTACAAGACGTAAAACCTTTTGGACTCGGGAATGATCTGCCGAAGGGGTGTTCGGGTTGAACCAGGCATCATCGTTTTTTTGAGTTCCCACGAAGTTTGCAATTGACAAATTACCTTCCAATTCGCCAATTTCCGCGCGTTCTGGTCTGGGTGGAATTCCATCCGGATAATAGGGAACGGGGTGAGGCGATTGCGCCAAATCCTCGACTGCCCCCGCAACTGTAAGCGGAGAGCTTTGTCGGCAAATGCCACTGTCCCCATGAGGGATGGGAAGGCCCGGCTCAGCTTTGACCCGCAAGTCAGGAGACCTGCCAGAACGATCACCCTGTCCGGACGCGGGGCGCGTCTTTGGCAACGGTCTATCCGTAGCGGTGACATTTTCGCCGTCTGCGGGGGTTGCTTTCCTCCAACGACAAAAACACTGCCAGACATCCGTGATGGGTGTCTTTTCCCCTTTCGTGTTCGAAGGGGGCTGAGGGACGAACTATGAACAAATCTGCCTTGTTGTGGGCCTCTACATCCGTCGCGCTTGCGCTATCTGCGACGGCACAGGCACAAGACGTGACGGATATCGGCACCGTTGTTGTATCCGGTGGCTTTACCCCGATCGAAGAACAACGGTACGGCCGCTCGGCCAGCGTGATCACCTCGGAAGAGATTGATGCGCGCGGCATCACAACCGTTCAGGACGCTTTGCGCGCCGTGCCGGGTGTGTCCGTCAACGGTTCGGGTGACACCTTCACTCAGATCCGTATCCGTGGCGCCGAGGCCAATCACACGCTGATCCTGATCAACGGCGTTCCAGCACAGGGTGGGGACGGGGAATACATCCTGTCAGGTCTGCAAACCGCCAACATCGAACGCATCGAAGTGCTGCGCGGTCCGCAATCCGTGTTCTATGGTTCCAACGCCTCGGCGGGTGTGATCAACATCATCACCAAAACAGGTGGCCAAGGCCATGAATACGGCGGCTCGATCGAGGTTGGCGAAGGCTACAACGCCTCGGCCCGCTATTCCTATCGCAACGAGCGTGGTGGCATTGCCATCGGCATCGCCCGATTGGACGACGAGGGATACGACTATTCCGGCAGCAATGGCGAAAAGGACGAGGTCAAGCGCACCACGATCGACCTGACCGGCGATTACTCCGTCACGGATCGGCTAAAGCTTGGCTTTGTGCTGCGCCATTCGGACGAAACCTATGGGTTCGACCGCACCGATTCCACGGCGACAAAACCGGCCGGCTATGTGGTGGATGACCCCAACCAAACTTCGGATCGGACCGAGCGTCTGGGCCAGATCTATGCCGAGTACGAGGCCATGGGCGGCCAGATGCTGCACCTGTTCAGCTATGACCGGACCGACAACGAAAGCTCGACCAACAACGGCGCACCAACCAAGGTGGACCGGGACCGCGCGCGGTACCTGCTGAGCTATGGCCTGGACGGGCGGGTCACCACCAACAGCGACCATCTGGTAAACGCCATCATCGAATGGGAGCAAGACAGCAGTTCCAGCAACACCACCTATGAACGGGAAACCAAGTCTTACGCGGTTGAATATCGCGGTGCCTTCCAGAACGGCCTGAACCTGCAGGGCGGTGTTCGGTATGACGACAACAAGACGTTCAAGGACGATTTCGTCTGGAACCTGGCAGCCTCTTACGTGCTGGCCAATGGCGCGCGTCTGCATGCCTCGGCAGGCACCGGCAGCGTGAACCCGTCGTATTTTGAACTCTTTGCCAACTCCTTTGGCATCGTGGGCAACCCGAACCTGCGCCCGGAAAAAAACCAGTCGTTCGATTTGGGCATCGAGGTGCCTTTCTGGGCAGATCGCGGCGTTGTTGACGTGACCTTGTTTCATGACGATCTGACCGATGAAATCAGCCTGGGTACCGATCCGGTGACTGGGAACCTTACCTATTTCAACCAGGCCGGTGAAAGCACCCGCCGCGGGGTTGAGATTTCGGGCCGTCTCGCTGCGACCGACACTTTGAACCTGAACCTGGGATACACATACCTCGACGCCAAGAACCCCAACGGCAGCGTCGAAATCCGCCGCCCGCGTCATGAGCTTTTGCTCAGCGCAACCCAACAGTTCATGCAAGGCCGCGGGTCGGTCACCGCAGATATCCGCTATGTGGCCGACAACTATGACACCCAGTTCTTTGGCGGCTTTACCACCGCCAAGCTGCCGGACTACGTGACAGTCGATCTTGCGGCCCAATATGCGCTCTCGGACAACGTGACCCTGACAGGTCGCATCGTGAACCTGTTTGATGAGCAGGACGTCGATGTCTGGGGCTACGCGAAACGCGGTCGCGCGGCCTACGTCGGTCTGCGGGCGAACTTCTGATCATGTCGCTGCGGTTGTTTCTCCTTGGCGTTCTTACGGCCTTGGCCCCCTCGGTCCAGGCCACAGAACACGTGCAGCCGCAGCGCGTGATTTCGATGAATCTGTGCACTGACCAGTTGGCAATGATGCTGGCCGCTCCCGGCCAGTTGCTGTCGGTGTCCTATCTTGCGCTCGATCCGCGCGCCTCGGCCATGGCGGACAAGGCCATGGCCGTCGGGGTCAATCACGGATTGGCCGAAGAGATTTACCTTGATGAGCCCGATCTTGTCATCGTCGGCAGTTTTTCGACCCGCACGACGGTGGACATGCTGCGGCGATTGGGTGTGCCCGTGGTGGTGTTCGACCCGGCCTATTCCCTTGAGGACGTGCGCACCAACATTCTGCGAATGGGGCAGGTGCTGGGCCGGGAAGAGGCGGCGCAGACCCTCTTGAAAGACTACGACGACGGGCTGGCTGCCCTGACGCGCCCATCCTCCGACGGCCCGCGCGCGGCGATCTATTCTGCCCGCGGTTGGACCAGCGGGGCACAAAGCCTGTCCGGACAGATCCTCGAGGCCGCCGGGCTGCGCAACATTGCCGACGAATTGGGCATGGAGCGTGGAGGCACCTTGCCCCTTGAGCAGTTGGCGCTGGTTGATCCCGACCTGGTGATCACCGCTCAACCCTATCCCGGCCACAGTCGCGCCGAAGAAACCCGGCGCCATCCGGTGCTGATGCATCTGCGCGCGCGGGCAGGCCAGGCCGTGATGTCGGATCGCGATTGGGTCTGTGGCACGCCCTACGTCCTGAACGCGATCAAAGAGCTCGGCTCTGCGCGAGAGATTTGGCAAGGGGACAAACAATGATCCGTCTCATGGGTGTTCTGACGTTGTGCGTGTTGGGTCTGTTCCTGCTGTCCCTGACCATCGGTCCTGCGGCTGTACCCGCCACGGAAAGCCTGACAGCCCTGTTTTCCACCGACTACGGTCCGCTGACGCTGGTGATGCGCGAAATTCGACTGCCGCGCGCCATCCTTGCGATCGTGATCGGCGCCGGGCTGGGCCTTGCCGGGGCCGCGATGCAAGGCTACCTGCGCAACCCATTGGCCGAGCCGGGTCTGATCGGTGTTTCCGGATCGGCAGCCTTGGGGGCGGTGCTTGCGATCCATACCGGCCTGGCGGCCAGCAGCACGCTGGCCCTGCCCTTTGCAGCCCTGACCGGCGCGGTCACAGGTGTCGCCCTTATCATGATCCTTGCGGGGCCACGCGGCGGGTCACTGACCCTTATCCTTGCAGGCATTGCAATCTCGGCCTTGGCCGGGGCGCTGACATCATTGGTTCTGAACCTGTCACCCAACCCGTTTGCCGCCAATGAAATCGTGTTCTGGATGATGGGATCTTTGGCCGACCGCTCGATGGTGCACGTCTGGCTCGCCTTACCCTTTTTCTGCGTGGGCGCCGCCCTGATCACCTGGACGGCTCGGGGCCTCGACGCCCTGACCCTGGGCGAGGATGCCGCCGAGACATTGGGTATCAACCTGTCTCAAATGCGGATCCTTCTGGTGTTGGGGACAGCAGCCATCGTCGGTGGAGGAACCGCAGTGGCAGGCGCCATCGGGTTTGTTGGCCTTGTGGTGCCGCACATTCTGCGCCCCATGGTTGGAGCCAGCCCGTCGCGGTTGCTGTGGGCTTCGGCGCTTGGCGGCGCCGTCATGCTGCAACTGGCTGATATCGCCGTTCGCGTGATCCTGCCTGCCCGCGACCTCAAACTGGGCGTGGTCACGGCCCTTGTCGGTGCACCGCTGTTCCTGCACCTGATCTACAAAACGCGGAGAGAGCTCCTATGACCGGCTTGGATCTGCGCAACCTGGGCGTCACCCTGCGCCAACGCCAGGTGTTCCGCGATGTTTCGGTGACGATTTCCGAGGGGGAAATGGTCGGTCTGATCGGCCCCAACGGAGCCGGTAAAACCAGCCTGATGCGGGCAGCATTGGGTCTGGTTACGCACAGCGGCCACAGTTCGCTGGCACAGCTGACGGCACGAGAACGCGCCCGGACAGTCGCATGGATGCCGCAATCGCGCGAGATTGCATGGCCCATCACGGTCGAGCGTCTCGTTGCGCTTGGTCGCCTGCCACATCTTTCCCCATCCGGATTCATCCCGGAAAAGGACCAGGTTCTGATTGATCAGGCCATCGACAGGCTGGATCTTGGCCCCCTTCGTCAGCGCGCAGCGTCCCGCCTGTCGGGCGGGGAACAGGCGCGCGCCTTGATCGCGCGCGCGGTGGCGCAGAATACGCCCGTTCTTATGGCGGATGAACCGATTGCGGGCCTGGATCCGGCGCATCAGATTTCAACGATGCGTATCTTTCGGGACCTGGCCAATGAAGGACGCGCCGTTCTTGTATCCATCCACGATCTGGGTCTTGCGGCCCGTCATTGTACGCGCCTGATCCTGTTGGCCGAAGGGGGTGTGCTGGCCGACGGCCCGCCCGCACAGGTGCTTTCGCCCGAGCTTATGGCGCGGGCCTTTGGCATTTCTGTCTGGCATGAAAACATGGCCCTGGGGCCCGTGTTTCAGCCGTTGGAGGTGGTCAGATGACGAACCTGAAACTCGACGCGCCGTGGCTGGAGTTTGATCTGGGCCAACCGATGCAGGCCCTCAGTTGGTCGATCAACCGGCCCGGGTTCGTTCAGACCTCTCAAATTCTATGGCGAGAGGTCAGCAATGCGGATTTGCCTCAAGGGATGGACGTGCGTCATTGGCTGGCAAAAGAGTTGGAACACCGCAACCGCAAAGACGCTGTGGTTCTGCTGACCTCGCGCTATATCGAACGCTTAGAGACGAGAACAGCCAGTGCCGGAGACGTTCAGGCACAGGCCGTGGCCACCGTCGGCCTGTCAAACGGCGAGCGCATCGGCAGCCGCGTGGATTATGCCGGGCGCGATTGGGGCACCATCAACGTGGCCGTTCGGTTGACTGCCAGCCTCAGCTCAGCCGGCCTGCTCGAAGCAATGAGCATCGCGGTGCAGGCGCGCACCGCCGCCGTTATGGACACGCAATTTGAACTGCCCACCGGGATCGCGACCGGCACCGGCACAGATTGCGTCGCGATCGCCGCCCCAGCGGGATCAACCGATTTCGCCGGGCTTCACACAGACATTGGCGAAACCGTTGGCCGCGCCGTTTATGACGCTGTGTTTGCCGGGGCAACGGCCTGGAAAATGGAACGAAAGGAAACGAGCTATGCTTGATCTGACAAAGGTCGCACATGACGCCTTGTCACAAGAAGACACCGGCTGGAACATGGGGTCTTTCGGCGCAATTGCAGAGTTCCACCACGTTGCGGGCGACCCTTCACCTGCGCCTGTGGATGGCCTGACACAGGTTACTGCCCGGGGTGGCGTGCGCATCGACACTCTGGAAGGCGTGACACCTGTCGCCTATGAAACCCTCAGCCCGAAACCGCATCGCTGGACACAGGCCGTCTCTCTTTGTCTTCCCGATGAACGGGCCGCCATGAACCAGCGCGATGTGCTGACCGAGCTGGGTCCGGACGCGGGCGCCATTCGAGCCGAAAACCGCACAGACATCCTGTTCGATATGGGCCTGAAGCAGTTCCAGGTGGATTTCTGCATCCGTACCGGCGATCCGGAGCTTCTTGAAATCCTGCGAGGAAACGTCGGACAGTCCCTGTTCGAGCCGGGCAACCCTGCGATGCCGGCCATCCTGGCCGCGCATCCACATCGCGTCGCGTTGACCCGGGTCGGGCGCGTCGAGGTCTATCAGATGATCGGTGGCCCCGACACCGGCGGGAAATCCCCCGAAGGCCCACACACCCACGTGTTGCCAAAGTTGCTGCGAGCCGGTCGCACGCATTCCGCCAATACGCCGATCCCCGAGGGCCTGACGCCCTGCGGCGCCCTGCACCCCGAGAACCCCGTGATCGGTCGATTGGGAGAGGACAAGCCGTTCAACCAGGCCGCTTTTGATGCATTTCAAAGCCTTTTGAATGCATGGGCCCCCAAGGAGTATCTGAGCGCCAAACACAACGCGTGGCGCTTGCTGGAACAGGGTATCGCGGCATCGGATGCAAATGAACCCGACAGCCGCGTCGGACGCTCAGGCTGGCGCAACGGCATTCGCCAATGGCGGATCCTGCACGGCGACAGCGCGTTGCTCGACGACTGGGCCATCGCGTTTGACCGCGACGCTGGCCTGTCTGACCCAGAAAACCCCGGACACTGAGAAAGGAAGGCTGCATGGACCTCGCTGCATTGATCGACTTTCTGACAAAGGGCGGCCCAGCGCTTTGGGCGATTGCCTTCTTGTCCGTGCTAACCGTTGCCATCGGCCTGTGGCGCGTGTGGGGTCTGTCTCGTGTCGGGGTCTGGAGCCGCACCTCGGCCAACCGCCCGTCAGGCCGGGTAGCCAAAGTTGCGAAAGATGCGCTGCAGAACCTGGATTTCGACCGCGACATGGCCCTCAACGAGGTCACGCGCATCGCCAAACGCGAGCTCTCGGACATGCGCCGGGGGATCCGTGCACTAGAACTGATCGCGACCATCGCCCCGCTGATCGGTCTGTTGGGAACGGTACTGGGCATGATCCAGGCGTTTCAGGCCTTGCAAGAGGCGGGCTCTGCCGTCGATCCCGCAATCCTGGCCGGCGGCATCTGGGAGGCGCTCTTGACCACCGCGGCTGGCATGGCTGTCGCGATCCCGGCCTCGGTCCTTGTCAGCTGGTTTGAAGGCCTGGCAGAACAGGAACAGGCCGACATGGAAGATGCAGCCATGCGGGTGTTCAACTCTACTTCGCGCCAACACCAGAATTGGCCTGCCGAGGCTGCCTGATGCTCGATTTTGCGCCCCTCCGTCGTCCCAGAAGGCTGACCCTGACACCGATGATCGACGTCGTGTTTCATTTGCTGGTCTTCTTCATGCTGGCGTCACAGTTCGGTGTCGACCGGGTGGTGACACTCGCCTCGGGTGGGGTGGGTGCAGACTATTCAGGGCCGCCCCGCCTGGTGCATATCACCGCAGATGACGTGCGCCTGAATGGTATTTCGGTCACGGTGAATGACTTGCCCGACCGCTTGCGCCCGCTGACGCAAACCGCAAACGACACCATCGTCTTACGGGCCGGCGCGGACGCCTCATATCAGGCATTGATGGATGTGGCCTCTGCACTCAGCGCTGCGGGGTTTACCGCTCTGGCCGTGGTGGAGTGAGCGATGGATTTCTCGCCACCCAAAAAAGACAGCAAATCCGAACCGATCTTGCCGATGATCAACGTCGTGTTTCTTTTGTTGGTTTTCTTTCTGCTGACAGCACAAATTGCGCCGCGCGCACCCTTTGACGTGGTGCCGCCAAAGGTAACACTTAAAACCGGGTCCGAAGCAGCGCCTGTCTTGTTTGTCTCATCAGATGGCGAGACCTTCTTTCAAGGGGAAACGGGGGCAGAGGCCCTGAACGCGATCCGCGCCCATGCCCAGCAAGAGATCTCGTTGATCTTGCGCGCAGATGCACATGTTGACGCCACCAAAATCGTGCGCCTGTTGACCGAGCTGCGCGCCGCAGGGGTCAATAAAATTCAGCTCGCCGGACAGCCGCAATGAGGCGCGCACCGCCCCTTGCAATTTTTCTGGTGGTTTCCGCCGGTCTGCACCTTGTCCCATGGTTGGTCTGGTCCGGGACTGGCCGTCAAGCGGCTGGGGGCAGTGGTGACATGTCAATCACATTGGAAGCGGCCTCGGCCAGTTTGGATGCGCGTGTCGCAAAGTGGACCAGGCCCGCTGTGGTCAAACCCCATGTTGAGGTGCCGCAACCAAAGCCACTGCTCGCCCCAAACCTGCCGAGCCCGGTTTCCACGTCGGCCCCCAACCAACCGATCACGCGTCGCGCCCCTGTCGCAATCGCAGCTTTGGCGCCCGGAGCGCCGCCTCAACCGGACACTGTTCCCCCCACCCCAAAGCCC
>NZ_JAGHRE010000024.1 GCF_017743935.1 Tropicibacter sp. R16_0 | reverse complement strand
ATGGCGGTGTTCTGCATGATGATGGCGGGGCGTTTGCCACCCATCCAGGCGCCGGCACACAGGCCCATCCCCTCGTCTTCCTTGTTCGAGGGCACGTGCAGGATCTCGGGGCGCTTGTCGATCTCGTTGATCACCCCGGCCAGTTGTTTACACGGAACGGTCGTCACGAACTCGATCCCGTTCGAGATCAGATCATCCGTGATCCTCTTGTCTATGGTCATTGGCAATTTGCCTTTTCTTTTGTGGATGGATTTCAGGTTCTTCGATAGACGTGAACCGCGCATGGTGCATGGCGCACGACGCGTGCGGCGGTCGAGCCCAGCAGGTAATCGCTGAACCCCGGACGATGTGATCCGATGACGATGCAGTCGATGTCATTGGCCATGGCGTAGTCGATGATCGATCGGTAGGTGTGCCCCTTGACGATTTCGGGCGTCACCCCCTCCAGGCCATTGGTCTTGTCCTTGAGCAGTTGAACGGCCCGTTCAAACCCTTCGCGGACAGCGTCCTTGTCCAGATAGGCAGCAACAGACCCCTGCGGGGCCTCATGGACATGCAATGCGGTGATAAGACCCCCCGTCGCAAGAAGCGCCTGTGCCACCTGCAATGTGTCCGGTGACAGGCCGTGGTCCAGGGCCATGGGAACCAGAATACTTTTATACATCGGCGGTCTCCTATTTCGTGGTCAATTCCAGGGGTCCAGCACGATCTTGGGCGCGGCTACGACCCCTTGTCTCAGATCGCGAAAGGCCTGTGCCCCTTGCGACAGCGGGCGTTCTTCGATCCAGTTCAGATCGCCAAGCTTATCATCAAAAATGGCTTGTGCCGTGTCACGGAAATCTTGCGCGGTATAGGTGTAGGTGCCGATAAAGGTGATCTCTTGCAGGGTCAGCCTGCGGACGTCCAAACCGCCTGTGTCCTCTCCCAGTCCGACATGGGCGATCACCCCTCCGGGTTCCGCCAGAGCCGAGGCGATCTCGCGCGTTTTGGCATAGCCCACGGCGTCAATCACCAAGGGGGAGGGGTGGCGCGCGACAGTTTCGGCGTTCTGGCCACACCGCTCGCGCAGAAAGGCGCGGCGGCTGTCATTGGGTTCCACGATGGTCACGTTTTCGACCCCCATGGCTTGCAAGGCCAAGGCGGCGGCCAGCCCGATGGCCCCACCGCCAATCACGATGGCGCGGCGTTCCATGGATGGATGCAGGGCCTCAAGCGCCAGGCGAGCGGCGTGCCAACTTACCGCCAAAGGCTCTGCCAGTGCCGCCTTGCTCAGGGGCACGCTGGCAGGAACGGTCACCAGGTTGCTTTCCGGCATCGAGACATATTGCGCAAAGGCCCCCTCGCGCGGCGGCATCGAGATGATCTGACGCTCGGTGCACAGGTTTTCGCGCCCAGCAACACAGGCGGCGCAGACCCCGCAGGTCACCAAGGGGTTGATTGTCACCCGTCGCCCGCTTTGCGGCCCGCCTTCGATCACACCGGCCGCCTCGTGGCCCAGGATCAGTGGGGCGGGGCGGCGGGCGTCATGGCCCAAATAGGCGTGCATGTCCGATCCGCAGATGCCGACTGCCGCCACACGAACCAGATGCTCACCCATGTTCGAAATCGGGCCTGTCGTGTCACGATAAGCCAGCGTTTCAACGCCTTCATAGATCAGAGCCTTCATTTCGCTGTGAAACCTCCGTCCACCATCAGAGTTTGTCCCGTTACATAGCCCGACGCGTCAGAGCACAGAAACAGCAGCGGGCCGTCCATGTCGCTGAGCAGGCCATTGCGTCCTACACAGGTCTGCGCCGCATTGCGGGCGGCGCGGGCATCGTCGTCAAAGACGGCCTGGGTCAATTCAGTTGGAAAGAACCCGGGCCCGATAGCGTTTGCGGTGATGCCATGCGGCGACCATGCTTCGGCCATAGCGCGCGTCAGCTGTGATATGCCGCCCTTGCTGGCCCCGTATGCAATGCCGCCGGGAAAGGCGCGGGTGCTTTGCAGCGAGGCGAAATTGACGATCCGACCCCAGCCTTTGGCCTTCATTTCGGGCACAAAGGCTTGGCTTAGGAAGAAGGGCGCAGACAGATTAAGCGCAAGCGTCATGTCCCACCCGTCATCTGTCACGTCATCTGCTGCCTGCCGCGTGTTGACGCCTGCGGCATGGACCAGAATGTCGGGTGCCCCAAAAGGCGCACGAATTGCATCTACGGTCGACGGCAACGCGTCCCGATCCGCCACATCAGCAACCACATAGGTCGAGCTGTCGCCGATCTCTCCGCAGGCCTCGCGCAGCGCCACTTCACGCCGCGCCACAACAACGACCTTGGCCCCCGCAGCGGCCAAAGTGCGCGCGGCTTGTCGCCCCAGACCCGAGCTGGCACCGGTGATGCAGGCCACCTTGCCGCTCAGATCAAAGAGATGTCTTGGGTCAGCCATTTGCGGTCAGATCAAAGGTTTCGTCCGGGAAATACTTGGCCAAGCGCACATCAGCGGCGCGGGCATGCCCCTCCATCCCTTCAAGGCGCGAGATGCGGGCGGTGGCCTCGGCCACGGCTTTTGATCCTTCGCGAGTGGCGCGCTGCCAGGTGACGATCTTCATGTATTTGTGCACGCTGAGACCGCCGGTATAGCTGGCCGCGCGAGACGTGGGCAGCACGTGGTTGGTGCCTGTCGCCTTGTCGCCGTAGGACACGGTGGTTTCTTCGCCCAGAAACAGCGAGCCATAGCAGGTGAGCCGCTGCAGCCACCAATCGAGGTCTTCGGCCTGCACGGTCAGATGTTCGGGGGCGTACTCGTCCGAGCAGGCGGCCATCGCCTCGCGGTCGGAACACAGGATCACCTCGGCATAGTCGCGCCAGGCGGCGGTGGCGTTGTCGCGGTTCACATCCGGCAGATCGGCGATCAGGCCCGGAACCAGATCCATCACCTCCTCGGCCAGCTTACGATCATCCGTGACCAGCCAGACGGGTGAGTTGTAGCCATGCTCGGCCTGGCTCACTAGGTCGGTGGCGACGATATGGGCGTCCGCCGTTGAATCGGCCAGGATCAGGCTGTCGGTGGGGCCAGCGATCATGTCGATGCCGACGCGCCCAAACAGGATGCGCTTGGCCTCGGCCACGAACTGGTTGCCAGGGCCCACAAGGATGTTGGCTTTGGGCAGGCCAAACAGACCGAAGGTCATCGCGGCGACACCCTGCACACCACCCATGGCCATGATCTTGTCCGCACCACAGATATGCGCGGCATAGATGATCGCCGGGGCCACACCCACGCCGGGGCGGGGGGGCGAGCAGGCGGTGATGTGCTTGCAGCCCGCGACTTTGGCCGTGGTCACGGTCATGATCGCACTGGCGATGTGGCTATAGCGCCCGCCGGGGACGTAGCAGCCCGCCGCATCCACCGGGATCGCTTTTTGACCAGTGATGAAGCCCGGCGCGATCTCGGTTTCGACATCGCTTACGGTGCTTTTCTGCAATTCGGCAAAGCGGCGTACGTTGTCATGGGCAAAGCGGATATCGGCTTTGAGCTTGTCCGGCACCTGCGCGATGGCGGCCTCGATCTCTTCGGGCGTCAGCAGCACGTTGCCTTCGTATTGGTCGAACTTGGCGGCGTATTTCATCGCAACCGTGTCACCGCCCGCTTCGATCTCGTCCAGGATCTCCTTGACGATGAGATGGGTTTCGGCGGCGTTCGATTTGGGCGTCAACGTTGCCTGCTTGAGGTATTCGCGTGTCATTGCAGGGAAATCCTATTTGTAGATATCGGGGAGAAGGGTTGTCGAAATCGCGGGTACATATGCGATCAAGAGTACCACGATCAGCATGGTCAGAACAAAGGGCACAGCGCGGGCCGCGATCTTGAGGATCGATTCACCGGTGATGCCAGAGACCACAAAGAGGTTGAGGCCAAGGGGCGGCGTGATGAAGCCCACACCCAGAGCGGTGATCATCATGATGCAGAACTGGATCTCGTTCATGCCGATGTTGTCCGCCAGCGGCTTCAGGATCGGCGCCAGGATCACGATGTTCGGCGTTGTCTCCATGACGCAGCCAGCCGCAATCAGGATACCGATCATCAGCAGGATCAGCATGGCCGGATCATCTGTCAGGCCGGTCACGGCGGTCACAAATCCCTGGGGAACGCCCATGATCGCCAGCGCTTCGGCCAAGGGGGCCGAGAATGCGATGATTGGCAGGATGACACCGTTGACCTTGGCCGAACTCACCAGCATCGCGGGGAAATCGGACAGTTTCAGGGTCTTCAGGATGAAACCCATGATGATCGTGACGACCACTGCGGTGGCGCCGGCCTCGGTCGGGGTCAGGCGACCCGAGAAGATGCCGTAAAAGATGATGCCGGGTACGATGAAGGCATACCAGCCGGATTTCAGCGATTTCAGCAGGTTGGCCGACCATTCACCCATGCTCATGTTGCCGCCGCTTTCATAGCTGTAAAGGCGGTTCATGATGATGTTGGTGACCAGGATCGAAACAAGAATGGCCAGTCCGGGGATCAGTGCTGCCAAGAACAGGGTCGACGCTGAAATACCCAGCACAAGGCCGATGATGATGTATGCAATCGAGGGCGGGATCAGGATGCCGGTACAGGCACCAGCCGCGACCAGCGCACAGGCATAGGGGCGGGGATAGCCGCTTTCGACCAGGCGGTTGATGGTCATCCGACCGACCGCTGCTGCACCTGCCGCGTCCGAGCCCGAGATCGCGGCGAACATGCCACAGACAAGGACAGTGGCCGAGCCAAAGCCACCCTTGGTCCAGCAGGTCAGCGCCTCGGCCACGTCCAGAAACTTGCGACTGAGCCCGGTGCGCACCAACACGTCACCGGTCAGGATAAAGAGCGGCACAGCGGTCAGAGCAAAGGCGTCAATGCCGGTAAACAGGCTCTCGCCAACCGCGCTGAGCGGCAGGTCGCCCGACATGATGAGCATGGTAATCGCAGCGGCCCCGATGGCGGCCCAAACGGGCACGGCCATGGCGATGAGGCCCACGAACATGATCACGGGCAGATAGAAATCCCAGCCCAGTTCAACGGTTTGATTGAGTTGTTGCCAAAGCATGTCTTAATCCCCTCAATCAAACATCTTTTCGCCTTCGAACACGGGGCGGCCGGTTCGAAAGTCGTTGATATCACGCCACAAAGACTGCAGCAGACGCCAGGTCATCAGGGCAAAGCCAAGGGGAACGGCCATCAGAAACCACACCATCGAGATGCGCAGGCCGTGGCTGACCGAACCGAATTTGGCCGAGACATGCACTGTCTCATACGACCAATAGAGGGCGATCAGGGCCACCACGAGCATCACCAGATCGCCAAAGATGTAGAATACCGCCTTCATCCGTGGACCAAAGTAATGCAGGATCACGTCGATGCGGATGTGCGCGCGATCCTTGACCGCCGCCGCAGCGCCGATCCAGGCGAGGTAGATGAAGGAATAGCGCACGATTTCTTCGCCCCAGATCGAGGAATAGGCGAAAAGTTCGCGCCGGATGACCTCGATCGCCATCGTGGCCACCAGCATTACGTAAAACATCAGAAGCAGCCAGCGCTCTGCGTTTTGGTCGATTGATCGCAGGATACTCATAGTAAATCCTTGGCGTTCGACATGATTTGAGTTTCGCCTTGCGGCGGGAGTCACAGGTCATGTCGTGAAAGGGGTAGGGCAGGCACCCAAGGCGGATGCCTGCCGGGTTTGGATCAGGCGTCGTGCACGAAGTACTTGCCTTGCGTGCCGGCGGCCTCTTCCATCTTGGCGAAGTTGTCCATCGACCCCGCCAGTTCTTTCTTGAAGTCATCCCATTCGGGGCGCTGGTATCCACCGGCTTCTTTCCATTCGCCAAGCTGATCGTCGCTGAGCGAGTGGAACTGAACGCCTGCCTTGGTCAGTTCGGACATCGCATAGGCACGCGCCGAGGGGACCTTGGACAGGTTCTGGTGACCGGTCATTTCCGACCCCCACATCACGCCCTCTTGTACATCTGAGGGCAGCGAGTTGAACCATTCCAGGTTGCAAGAGTAAACCTGACTGTCCGGCACGGCCTGGGTAAAGGTCACGTGGCTCAGGATGTCCTTGAAGCCAAAGACATAAAGCGCGCCGACCGACGGGTCGAGCGCATCGGCCACGCCCTGTTTGATCGCCGAGGGCGTCTCGCCCCAGGCCACAGGTGTCGGGTTGGCACCAACCATGCGATAGTACTGCTGCAGCATTTTCGAACCAGGCACGCGGAATTTGACGCCGGCCATGTCGCCGGGGCTCATCACCTTGTTGCCGCCTTTGCGAACGGCGACGACGCGGGGGTCGATATTGACATAGAACAGCGCCTTGAAACCGTTGGCCTCGACCTTGGGTTCCACTTCGGATTTCCAGAACCCGGAGGTGACCAGATTAGTGAAACGCTGGTTCGAGCCGCACAGATAAGGCATGTTGATCAGGTCAACGGTCGAGGCAAAGGGTGCAAAGTTCGACAGCGAATGCTGTGCTGCCTGGATAGTGCCGCCCTGAACCTTTTGCACCAGCGCGCCGCCTGCGCCCAGCTGACCGCCGGGGGCCAGTTTGACATAGACCTTGCCGTTGGTGGCGTTCTGGATGTTTTCCTTCAGGTCCAGCTGCATGATCGGATAGCTGCGCGATGCGCCCAGGACATAGGCCGTTGCCACGGTCATGATGTGCTCGGCCGCGGCCTCGCGTTCTTTTTCCTCTTTAGCGGTTTGTGCGGCCGCCTCGGACGACCACAGAACCCCACCAGCCCCGGCCACCAAAGCCGCGGTAAAGCCACCGCTGGCGCTGAGTTTCAGAAAATTGCGACGCTCTGCGGACTTCAAGCCGTCTTTCTCGATTGTCATGGTGTCTCCTCCCATTGAATGTGTCAGCTGCCGTTGTCCGTATCGGAGGCGTCAGCTTCTCTTTTCAGGATTGCAACGACGAACAGGATCGCCGCTGTAAACAGAACCAGCATTTCCCCCACGTCGCCAAGAAACGCGCTGTTCGCAAAAGCCCCCAGGGCAACATTTGCGAAAAAGCAGGCAAAGACGGCGATTGAAGCAGCCAGAAACATCAAACCCTCCCCGGAATGAATCGGTTCTGATTAGCTTTGTAAGCGCTTACATGAGAAATGCAAGCGCTTACACGGAGGAATGGCATTTGACCGAATTTGTGCTACACACGACAAAACAGACAAAACTGATGGCACGATGGGAAAAAGCCGTACTGCACCAACACTTAACGATGTCGCAAAAGAAGCGGGCGTATCGACGGCCACCGTGTCGCGCTGCCTGAATTCTCCGGCGCGGGTCGTGGATGAAACCCGAAAGCGGGTGCTGAAGGCTGTCGACAAGTTGGGTTATACCCCCAACATTGCGGCCCGGATCATGGCGGCCAATCGCAGTTACAGTATCGGTGCGATCATCCCGACGATGGACAACGCTATCTTTGCACGGGGACTTCAGGCATTTCAGGATCAGCTGCGCGAAAGGGGGTATTCCCTTTTGGTGGCCAGCTCGGCCTATCGCCCCGAGATCGAAAAAGACCAGATCCGGACCTTGGTGGCGCGTGGGGTTGATGGCCTTTTGCTGATCGGACACGAACGCGAGCCCGAGATTTACGACTATCTTGAACAGCATCAGGTGCCTGCTTTGGTTGCCTGGTCCTACTTGCCCGAGGCCCGGCAACCGTCGGTCGGTTTCGACAATCGGGGGGCCATGTGCGATCTGGCCCGTCGCGTTTTGGCAGCGGGACATCGGCACATCGGGTTGATCTCGGGCGTGACCGAAGGCAACGATCGCGCGCTCAGCCGGGTCGAAGGCGTTCGAGATGCGCTGGCTGAGGCGGGCCACGGGGCAGAGGCAATGACGCTGATTGAAACACCCTATGGCATCGACAATGGCGCCCAGGCCTTTGCCGAGATGATGCAGCGAAATCCGCGGCCCACTGCTGTGATGTGCGGCAACGATGTTTTGGCGGTGGGCGCATTGCGCGAGGCGCAGCGTTTGGGGGTTTCGGTGCCGGGTGAGGTCGCAATCACCGGCTTTGACGACATCGAATTGGCGGAGATCATTTCGCCGTCCCTGACAACCGTGCACGTGCCCCATCGCGAGATGGGCCGCAAAGCCGCCTCTGAACTGATCGACATGGTCGAGGGGCGCTCTGACGGCCAATCGACCTGCATCAGCACGCACATCGTCTCACGCCATTCCCTGATTACGCCCAGGAGCTGACGTCTTCCACAGTTGCCCGGGGGGCTCCCGCCCGTCGTTGGTGTTTCTTGCGAAACACCTCCTCCCGTTGGGCCGGGCGCCGCGCTGACGCGCGGCGCGGCACCGCAGAACGCTGGCAATCCTGCCGGATTTGCTTCGTGCTTACCGAAGGGTCTGGTGGTGTCCGGGCCACTGCCGGTGCAGGTCGTCGATCACATAAGGATGGCTGTGCCCGCCCTGCAGGTGAGGGTGGTCGGGCGGCAGGTCTGGGTGACTGTGGGCGATGATGTCCGGATCGCGGCTTGGCCAGAGCACCAGCGCAATCATCAGGGACGCAGCTCCGCCGACCCCAAGGACAACCAAGGTTGGCGTCGCCCCAAACGCGGACATCAGCCAACCGGACAGCGGGTAGGAGATCAGCCAGCAGGCATGGCTGAGCGTGAACTGTGCAGCAAAGATCGCAGGCCGATCCTCGGGCTGTGATGACCGACGCAGCAAACGGCCTGAGGGGGTCAGAACCGCAGAATATCCCAGGCCGATCAGGAACCAGGACAACACCACGGCGGGCAGGGTCAGGCCCAGCAGATATGACCAGGCGGCCAGCACCAGAGCGACGACCGACATCAGTGCTGCCCCGAAAACCATAACAGGGCGGTCCGGTATGGTTCGCAACACGCGGGGCAACAGCAGGGCAGTCACCATGGAGCCTGCGCCAAAGCTGCCCAGGACAAAGGCGACGGCCGTTTCACCCAAGTTCAAATTGCCGCGGATCACCACGACAGTATTGACCAGTACCATGGCGGCGACGAGGGACAGGGTCATGCACAGGGCCAACAGCCCGCGCAGGCGCGGCGTGGCCAGATAGATCCGCAGGCCGCGCGTGGTCCGATCCCAGATCCCGCGCCGTTTGCTTGGCTTGGGTGAGGGCAGGGCGATGGTGACGATCAGCAGGGCCGAGGCCACAAATCCCACGGATGTCCCGACAAACAGGGTGTCAAACGTCACCAGGGTCAACAGGGCTGCTGCCAGCATTGGGCTGAGCAGGCTTTCCAGGTCATAGGCCAGACGCGACAGCGACAGGGCGTTGGTATAGTCCTCTTCATCGGGGAGCAGGTCGGGAATTGCGGCCTGAAACGTCGGAGTAAACCCGGCCGATGCCGCCTGCATCAAAAAGATCAGAGCATAGATTTGCCAGACTTCAGTCACGAAGGGCAGGCAGATCGCAACACCGGCTCGCACTGCATCGAGCAGGACCAGCATGGTGCGCCTATTGATCTGCTCGGCAAAAGCAGCGGCGATCGGGGCCAGGGTCACATAGGCGACCATCTTGATCGTCAGGGCCGTGCCCAGAACCAACCCGGCCTGATCCCCGGCCAGATCAAAGGCCAATAGCCCAAGTGCCACTGTGGCAAGACCCGTACCCATCAGAGCGACCACTTGGGCCAGAAACATGTGGCGATAGCTGCGGTGTTTCAGAACGCTGAGCATGGGTTACAGATACCGTGTAATTTCTTTGAAATCGGCTGTGCTCTCGGCACCGCCTTCATCCAGGCAGTGGTCGATATGATCGTGGATCAAGGCGCGCTTGGCGTTGGTGATTGCCTTTTCCACCGCATGCAACTGTTGGGCGATGTCGGTGCAGGGGCGCCCCTCTTCAATCATTGCAATGACGCTGTCGAGGTGCCCGCGCGCGCGTTTGAGCCGAGCCGAAATCTTGGGATGTGAGCTGTGCAGATGTACTTTGTCCATCGGTTGAAATTATCCCCCCAGGGGGGATATGTCAATCGCACGAAACAGCGACGAATTCAGCTAGGGCACTGGGCGCCGCATAATCAGGTTTGTTGGGCGGTCATAGCCATCGTGGTACCCTTGGGCAGTAACTGAAAACCCCAACTTCTCAAAGGTCTCGTGGTTCTCGGTCAGCTCGATCCGGGTCTTCAGCTCCAGCGCGGGTAATCCCAAAGCACTGGCTCGGTCAGTGGCAAGCCTGATCAATCGACGCGCCAGCCCTTGTCGGCGCACGCGCGTGTCCACTGCAAGCTTGCCCAGATACAGACAATCCGCCTTTGGGGTGAGAAAGACACAGGCCTTTGGTGGCGACCCGATCACCCAGACCTCTCCCACCTTGCACTGTTCGGCGATCGCAGCAGGGCTCAGCCGGTGCATAGAGGAGGGCGGATCAATGCGCCCCTCCATATAGGCGAAACTGCGTTGGATCAGGTCCAACACCATCGGCACCTTTGGATCATCCGGGGTCAGTTGCGTAACGTCATCGATTTCGCTGCTCATGGGGTTGCTCCCTGTCACCGGGCTGAGCTTGTTCAAGAGCATAGCCTGAAAACAAACACCCCCGCCGATTGGGGCGGGGGTATTCGGTCATTTACTCGGCCGGTGTGGCGGCATCGTTGGGTGGTTCCGGATCGCTGCCCTTGGAGCCTTTGACCCATTCCCGTGCGCCCTGCATCACCGCATAGAGCACGGGGACCACAACAACACCCACAACCGTCGCTGCCAGCATGCCGCCGAAGACGGCAACACCGATGGCCTTTTGGCTGGCCGCCCCCGCGCCATTGGCTGCAAGCAGCGGCACAACGCCCAGAAGGAAGGACAGGGCCGTCATCATCACCGCGCGGAAACGCTGATGCGCGGCCTCGGCTGCGGCCTCGCGGATGCTGAGCCCCGCAGCTCTTTGCTCCATCGCGAACTCGACAATCAGAATGCCGTTCTTGGCCGCCATCCCAATCAGCATGATCATCCCGATCTGGGTGTAGAGGTTGATGTCACTGCCTACCACCGCCACGGCAGCCACAGCCCCAAAGAGGGCCACGATCACCGACAGCAGGATCGACACCGGCATGGTCCAGCTTTCGTATTGCGCCACAAGGAACAGATAGCCGAACAGGACTGCCAGGATCAGGATCACCTGCACCAGACCGGCTGAATCCAGCTGCTGCTGCGCCGTTCCTGTCCATTCATAGGCATAACCCGGCGGCAGCGCGGTTTGAGAGGTTTCGGTCATCACCCGGATCGCATCACCTGTCGACAACCCGGCAGCCGGGACGGCTGTCACCGTGGCCGAGCGGAACAAGTTGTGCCGTTTGAGCAGAACCGGCCCCAGCACGTTTTCCACGTCGATCAGCGTCCCAAGCGGCACCATCTCGCCCTTGGTGGAGCGCACATAGAGGTTGCCGATGTCGTCGACCTTGTTCCGATACGAGCCGTCCGCCTGGATCATAACACGATACACCCGGCCAAACAGGTTGAAGTCGTTCACGTAGTACGACCCCAGATGCGCCTGCATGGTCTGGAATACCTCGGCAACGGATACCTGCAGCGTCTTGGCCTTTTCGCGGTCCAGATCCACAAAGAGCTGCGGGACGTTGGCGCGGAAAGTGGTATAGGCCTGTGCGATCTCCTCGCTCTGGTTGGCTGCATAGACAAACGACCCCACAGCAGCGGCCAGGTCCTGGGCCGAGCCACCCGCAGTTTGCTGCACCTCCATCTCGACCCCGGCCGACATGCCAAGGCCCTGAATGGGCGGCGGGTTGAAGGCCACGATTGATGCTGCAGCTTCGCCATAGGCGACGCCAAGCACTTGCTCGAGGATGCCATTGGCGCTCAGCTCATCCGACTGACGCTCCTCCCAATTGTCGAGGTTGACGATGATCATCGCGCCATTGGTGATCAGCCCGTTGAGCAACGAAAAGCCATTCACAAGAACCGTGTTGGCCACGCCGGGGATCTCGCGCAACTGTTCGTTGACGCGGGCGGTGACCTCTTCGGTTCGACCCAGGGTCGCCGCGTCCGGCAATTGGACGTCGACAAAGAGATAGCCGTTGTCCTCAAGCGGGATGAACCCCTTTGAGGTGTTGGTGAACAGCACGCCAGTGCCCACGCCAAACGCCGCGATGATGGCCAGACCAATCAGCGGCACCCGCAGCAAGCGGCGCACGATGCCGACATAGCCGGTGCGCATCCCGCCGATAAAGCCCTCGAACATCGCCAGCAGCCCCTTGGGGGGGCCTGACCGCGCCTTGAGCACCAAAGCACACATCGCGGGCGACAGGGTCAGCGCGTTGATCGACGAGATCACAACAGCGGTCGAGATGGTTACGGCAAACTGCGAATAAAGCCGCCCGGTGATGCCCGGCATGAAGGTGACAGGCACAAATACCGCCAGCAGAACCAGGGTGGTCGCAATGACCGGGCCGGTGATCTGTCCCATCGCCTTGCGGGTCGCCTCGGCAGGTTCCAACCCCTCTTCGGCGATGATGCGCTCGACGTTTTCCACAACAACAATCGCGTCATCCACCACGATCCCGATGGCCAGCACCAGCGCAAAGAGCGAGATGGTGTTCAGCGACATGCCAAAGGCCAGAAGGAAAGCAAACGTACCGATCAGCGACACCGGGATTGCCACGGCTGGGATCAGCGTCGCCCTAAGCGATCCAAGGAAGATGAACACCACCGAGATCACCAACACAAAGGTCAGCATCAGGGTTGAGACCACGTCGTTCAGCGACTGTTCGACAAAGTCGGTGGAGTTGAAAGGGACCTCATACTGCACATCATCCGGGAAGGTGCGCGACAGGCGCTCCAGCTCGGCCGTGACACGCTCGGACACGGCCAAAGCGTTGGCGCCCGGAGCCTGATAAATGCCCAGAACGGTTGCAGGTTGCCCTTCGTAGAAACCCGAAGCGGAATAGAATTGCGCACCCAGTTCAACCTTGGCGATGTCCCTGATCCGCACCACGGAACCGGCGTCACCGGTCCGAACGACGATGTCTTCGAACTCCTGAGCGGTGGTCAGGCGGCCCTTGGTTTTAATCGTGTACTGAAAGGTCTGATCATTGGGCACCGGGGGTGACCCGATGGCGCCTGCCGAAACTTCGGTGTTCTGTTCGCGGATGGCACTAATGACATCGCCGGGAGTGATCTTGAGGCCCGCCATCTGATCGGGGTCCATCCAGACCCGCATGGCATAACTCAGGTCGGTCAGAACGTCCGCCTTACCAACCCCTGCAACACGCGCCAGTGCGTCCTTGAGGTTGATCGAGGCATAGTTTGACAGGAACACGTCATCATAGGTGCCGCCGGGCGACGTCAGCGTAACCACCATAAGCATGTTGGTCGACGACTTTTGCGTCACCACGCCCGATGATGTCACCTCGGTCGGGAGCGAGGCCATCGCCTGCGCCACGCGGTTTTGCACGTTCACCGATGCAATGTCGGGGTCTGTGCCCACTTCGAACGTGACGTTGAGCGAGTAGGACCCGTTGTCAGCCGAGGTGGACGTCATATAGATCATGTCGTCCACGCCGTTGACCTGCGCCTCGATCGGGGCGGCAACAGCGTTTTCAACGGTTTCGGCGTTGGCACCGGTATAGTTGGCGCTTACGCCAACAACCGGCGGCGTGATGTCCGGGAACTGCGCCACCGGCAGGGCGAAGTAACCAATGCCGCCTAGGATTGTCAGCACCAGCGAAATCACGAGGGCCGTCTTGGGACGGCGGATGAAAATGGCTGAGAACATCGATCAGTCTCCGATGCTTTCAGAGGCGGTCACCGCATCCACGGCCACGCCCGGACGCACGCGCTGCAACCCTTCGACAATCACGCTTTCACCGGCTTGCAAGCCATCCATTACGATGATGGCGGTGTCCACCACTTCGCCTGTGGTGATATAGCGTTGCTCGGCCATCTGCTGAGAGTTGACCACCAGCACAAAATCGCCGCGCTGATCGCGCTGCAGGGCCGCTTGGGGCACCAGAACGCGCGGTGTCGGCTCCAACGCCTGGATGCGCACATGCAGGAAGGCGCCGTCAACGATCAGGCGGGCTGCGTTCTCGAACTCGGCGCGCAGCGTGATCGAGCCCGTCAACGGGTCGATGCGGTTGTCGACAAAGATGATCTCACCCGCTTCATCCAGCGGAGTGCCATTGGGAAGTTCCAGGAACACTTCGGGGCTCTTACCACTCTCGGCAAGCGAAGCTGTTGTCTGGCCAAGCTGCTCAAGCACCGTGATCAGCTGTTTTTCGTTCAGCGAAAAGGTCACGTAGATCGGGCTTTCCCGCACAATGGTCACCAACGGTGGGTTCGAGGGCCCCACGATATCGCCAACCGAAATCTCGGTCCTGCCGATGCGGCCCGCAAATGGGGCGTGGATCTCGGTATAGCTCAGGTCCAACTCAGCCTGTTGGATCGCTGCATGAGCTGCCTTGACGTCTGCTTCGGCCACCAACTCGTTGGCGCGTGCAATGTCGCGCTCGGACACGGGCACCGCGTCACGCCTGAGCAGTTCTTCTTTCCGTGCCAATTCCAGCTTGGTGAGCTCCAGCTGTGCCTCTGCACGGTCCAGATCGGCTTTGCGTGCCTCAAGCGTGGCTTGGTATAGATCCGGCTCGATTTCGAACAGCAGCTCGCCTTGTTCGACCGAACTGCCGTCTTCGACCTGCTTGCTTTGCAGAAATCCGCTGACACGGGCCACGATGGACACTTTGTCGATGGCTTCACCACGTCCGATAAAGGTGGCCTCATCCGTGATGTCCTGCGTGTATGCGGCGGCAACGCTGACCTTGGGGGCGGGGGCAGAGGCCTCGTCCTGGGCATAGGCGGGTGCGGTCATCAGACCGATGGCTGCGGCAAAGCCAAAAAGGGTCGGACGCAACGCCTGGCCTTTGGGTGAACGGAAGTATTCGGATATGGCGACCATGCGCAAAGCCCCTCGGAATATGTGATGTGCACGAACAACCGCGCTCATCGGACATGTTCCGACGACCGCTGCGAGTCGGCGATTATTTGTTCACAGGATGGCCGCAATCGACGAATTTCTCAACCCGAGGATTTTCTTACCTTCGGCAGGCTCTCTATTGATCCGAAAATGTTTTTTCCGTTTGCAGGTCCGGGTTCTCCCGGTACGCTGAACCCGGTTGCAAGGGTTGTGAACACGCAGTGCGAGGGCATCATGTCAGAGTTCCAGAAGATGCGGGATTTTGTCTTTTTCCTGGATGACGGATTTACCATGCAAGCGTTTTCCTCGGCGGTCGAAGTATTGCGGCTTGTCCGCAAGCTTAGGCCCGATGCCGAATACAACTACAGCGTGGTCGCCATGAATGATGCGCCGGTGGCCGCATCGAATGGCCTGCAATTGATCCCGGATGCCAGGGTCGAGGCCATGCCGCCGCGCGCGGTTGTCGTTGCCGTGTCCGGGGCCCATGCCAACCAGACCAAGGCCCCCGGCTTTGTGGCGCGCTTGCGGGACTGGGCGCGGCGCGGGCATCCGGTGTGGGGTGTTTCGTCGGGTGTGGTGCGGCTGGCGCAGGCGGGGCTGTTGGATGGACGCCGCGTCGCCGCCCATTGGGAGGATGTGCAATACCTGCGCCAAACCCATGATCAGGTTCAGGTCAGCGCTGCGCTCTTTGCCAGCGACGGGCAGGTCGCGACATGTGCGGGCGGTGGGGCGGCCACCGACATGATGCTCTGGGTCGTCGCGCGCGATTTGGGGGCACAGGTGGCCGACGATATTGCTGCGCGCCTGGTGATTGATGCGGTGCGGGACGGTCGAACCTCGCAACGGCGCGTGTCGGATATGCGGTTCGAAACCGCCAACGGGCCGGTCTATGCCGCGCTGGGCGTGATGCGGGCCAATCTGTTCACACCACTGACCATCGCCCAGGTCGCAGACACTCAAGGCATCTCGCAACGACAGTTGGAGCGGTTGTTTCTGCAAGAGTTCAATCGCACCCCGTCGCGGGTTTACACTGAACTTAGGCTGGAGGACGCGCGTCTGGATGTCTTGTCTGCGCGTCGCAGCCTGACGGAGATTGCCATGGATTATGGCTATTCCCCAGCAACATTTGCGCGCAACTATCAGAAAATATTTGGTGTTCTGCCCTCGGACGATCGCCGCGACAGCGGGGCCGCCATGTCGTGAGGCGCGCGGTTCCATGTCGAAAACTCGAAGATGGCAAGTGACGGCCCGGTTTACCTTTGGGCAAACGGACAAGGACCTTATGTCATGAATGCTCCTTTGATCATGGTTGCGCCCAACGGCGCGCGCCGCGGTACGGTCGACCACCCCTCACTGCCCATTGACCTGCACGACACCATTGCAACTGCGCGGGCCTGCCATCATGCGGGCGCGGATGCGCTGCACCTGCATGTGCGAGATAACATGGGTCGCCATTCCCTGGATGTCGGGCGATACCGAGAGGCTCTGGCCGCTTTGAAAGCTGAGGTTCCCGGGCTTGCGCTGCAAATCACCACGGAATCCGCTGGGATCTACGCGCCGCAAGAGCAGCTTGATTGCCTCGAAAGTCTTCGTCCCGAATGGGCCAGCATTTCGCTGCGCGAAATCAACCGCGCACCCGAGCTGGCCGAGCGGCTCTACGCCTTGTGCGCAGATCAAGGCACGCGTGTTCAACACATCGCCTATGACGCCTCGGACCTGACGCTGCTGCAAGACTGGCAGCAGCGTGGGGTCGTCCATCCGGCCCAGGATGAGGTCATCTGCGTATTGGGCGCATATTCTCCGCCGCGCGCGGGAACGCCCAACGATTTGACGCCATTGCTGCCTTTGCTCGACGGCTTTCGCTTTGCTGTCTGCGCCTTTGGTCCGCACGAGGAAGCCTGCCTGTTGGCTGCCGCCGAACAGGGCGCCGACATCTTGCGGGTCGGGTTCGAAAACAATCTGACCGCCCCTGATGGCACGCTTTGGCGCAGCAACGCCGATGCTGTATCCTCCCTGAAAGCCCGTTTTGAAAGGAACGCCGCATGAGCCACGTTTTCCCCCGTCACTGCCACGCAAGCCTGCCCACAGCTGTGGCGGGCGACGGCTGCTATCTGATCGACAGCCATGGCAAACGCTACTTTGATGCCTCGGGTGGGGCAGCGGTGTCTTGTCTGGGCCATTCAAACGAGCCAGTACGCGAGGCAATCAAGGCGCAGATCGACACGCTGGCTTTTGCTCACACAGGGTTCTTTACCTCTGATCCCGCCGAACAGCTGGCCGACCTTTTGGTGGCCAACGCGCCCGAGGGCATCGACCGGGTCTATTTCGTGTCCGGGGGCTCCGAGGCGGTCGAGGCCGCGATCAAGCTGGCGCGGCAGTATTTCCTGGAAATCGGTCAGCCCGAGCGTCGCAACCTTATTGCTCGGCGTCAAAGTTATCACGGCAATACACTGGGCGCACTGGCCGCAGGGGGCAACGCCTGGCGGCGGCAACAGTTCGACCCGCTGCTGATCGGCGTCAGCCACATCGCGCCCTGCTATGAATATGCAGAACGCGGCGCGCATGAGAGCCTGGCCGACTATGGCCAGCGGGTGGCCAACGAACTGGAAGAGGAAATCCAGCGCCTTGGCCCCGAGACGGTGATGGCCTTTGTCGCCGAGCCGGTTGTCGGAGCGACCCTGGGCGCCGTGCCAGCGGTCGAAGGCTACTATGCCCGCATCCGTGAGATTTGCGATCAATACGGTGTGCTGCTGATCCTGGACGAGGTGATGTGCGGCATGGGTCGAACCGGACATCTGTTTGCCTGCGATGGCGAAGGGGTGCGCCCGGATATCATCACCATCGCCAAGGGGTTGGGGGCAGGCTATCAGCCGGTGGGAGCGATGCTTTGCTCAAGTGCGATTTATGACGCAATCTCAAAGGGGTCCGGGTTCTTTCAGCACGGGCACACCTATATCGGACACCCCACCGCAACTGCCGCAGGTCTGGCCGTGGTCAAGCAGCTGCTGGACCCGGCGATGATGCCGCGCGTTCGGGAATTGGGCAGCCTTGTCGAGACATCCTTGCACAGCACGTTGGGCCAGCACGCGCATGTGGGCGACATTCGGGGGCGGGGTCTGTTCTGGGGTGTCGAACTGGTCGAGGACCGTGAGACCAGGACGCCCTTTGATCCGAGCCGCGGACTGGCAGGCAAGATCAAGAAGGCGGCGGTGGCTGAGGGGCTGATTTGTTATCCGATGCCGGGCACACGGGATGGGCGCGTTGGCGATCATGTCCTGTTGGCGCCGCCCTTTATCATGTCGGACGAGGACCCGCAGTTGATTGCAGACCGATTGGCCACTGCCATTAACACTGCCTTGCCCTGAACAGTCTTCCATAGTTCGCGGTATTGTTCCGAAATTGGGAACAATGCCGCGATGAAATGAACCGCTACCGGTCGGCTCCAAAAGGAATCTTTTGGCCTTTTCAAAAAATTGGCGCAGAATAGCGGCAAAATTTTTGGGGGAAGGTCTAATGAAGAAGATCATTTTCATCGCGCTGGTACCGGGGCTTGTGGCGGCCTGTGCCAGCCCGCTTCGCAGCATTCCCGCCGGTGTGCAGTCGCAGAAATCGGCTTGTGTCAGCGGCAACTATGACGCTTGCGCGGAAATCGGGCACGCGGTGCGTGACGCCGAGGGCGGCACGACGGCGCAGACACAACAGCAGACGTTCGTGCTGTCGCAGCCGATCGTCGACTAAGATACAGGGTCAACACAAAAAAGCGCCCGCCGTCGAAAGGACCGCGGGCGCTTTGTCATGCTCGGATGAGCACGTGATCAGTCGCGGATGCCCGAAAACCGCTCTTGCCAGTCCTCGCGCTGTTCGTCGGTGATCTTGGCAAAAAGCACCTCAGGCACAGTGAACGCGTGACCGGCGGGCAGGGCGCTCAGCGCCGCTTCGACATCGTCGGGCCAGCTGGTGTCCAGCGTATTCATGGCGCTCAACATCTTGGCCGATGCGGTGGGGATGAAAGGCGCGCTGAGGACCGCGTAGAACCGGATCAGGTTCAGACCCATGCGCACCTGACCGGCCGCCTTTTCAGGATCGGTCTTGAAGGTGGTCCAGGGCGCGGTGTTTTGCAGGTATTCGTTGCCCGCAACCCAGATCGCGCGCAGCTCTTGCGCCGACTTGCGCACCTCCATGGCTTCCATGTGCTGCTCATAAGCGCGCACGCGGGTTGTCAGGTCGGCAATCAGCGCCTGTTCCGCCTCGCCATAAGCGCCATCCGGCACCGCTTCGGAGAATTTCGAACGGCAGAACTTGGTGATGCGGCTGACAAAGTTGCCCAGCACATCGGCCAGATCCTTGTTCACCGAGGTCTGGAAGTTCTCCCACGTGAATTCGCTGTCGCTGTTCTCGGGTGCATGGCTCAAGAGCCACCAGCGCCAGTAATCTGCGGGTAGGATATCCAGCGCTTGATCCATGAAGACGCCGCGCCCCTGGCTGGTCGAGAACTGACCGCCGTCATAGTTCAGGTAGTTGAACGACTTGAGGTGGTCTACCATCTTCCACGGCTCGCCGGACCCCAGAATGGTCGCCGGGAACGACAGGGTGTGGAAGGGGACGTTGTCCTTGCCCATGAACTGGACGTATTTCACGTCGTCCGCGCCTTTGTCGGTGCGCCACCAACGTTCCCAGTCTGCGTCCGTCTTGCCGTTCGCCTCGGCCCATTCACCGGCGCAGGCGATGTATTCGATGGGCGCGTCGAACCAGACATAGAACACTTTGCCTTCCATGCCGGGCCAATCCTGATCGCCCTTCTTGACCGGCACACCCCAGTCCAGATCGCGAGTGATGCCGCGATCCTGCAACCCGTCGCCATCGTGCAGCCATTTCTTGGCAATGGATGTGGTCAGCACCGGCCAATCCGCCTTGCTGTCGATCCAGGCGTCCAACTGATCCTTTAGCTGTGACTGGCACAGGTACAGGTGCTTTGTCTCGCGCACCTCTAGGTCGGTCGAGCCCGAGATGGCCGAGCGCGGATCAATCAGGTCAGTGGGGTCGAGCTGCTTGGTGCAGTTCTCACATTGGTCGCCGCGTGCTTTTTCGTAGCCGCAGTTGGGACAGGTGCCTTCGATGTAGCGGTCCGGTAGGAACCGACCATCGGCGTTGGAATACACCTGTTTTTCGCTGACTTCACGGATCAAACCGGCCTCGGCCAGCTTGCCTGCAAAATGTTGGGTCAACTTGTGGTTCTGCGGGCTGGACGAGCGGCCAAAGTGGTCAAAGCTCAACCCAAAGCGGTCGGCGATGTCCGACTGCACCCCGTGCATCTCGGCACAATACTCCGCCACCGGTTTGCCTGCCTTGGCGGCGGCCAACTCGGCCGGGGTGCCGTGTTCATCGGTGGCACACAGGAACATGACCTCGTTGCCACGGCCGCGGTTATACCGCGCATAGAGGTCCGCAGGCAGCTGCGAGCCGATCAGATTGCCGAGGTGCTTGATCCCGTTGATGTAGGGAATCGCCGAGGTGATGAGAATCCGTGCCATATCCGTTTCCGTCTGATGTCTGTGGCCCATCTAACCCATGTCGCGGGCCAGCAAAAGGGCGGCCTTTGGGTCGGGCGGTTTTCCTTAAGTTGCACCCCTGTGAAACCGGCGTGAAAAAACAGCCTGATGTAAGGTTTGCATTACCCTTGGTTGTCTTTTGTGGTTGTGATGTCTTGAAAAGTTGTGATGGGATTCCCATCTTGATTGCATACGAATGTATACTGAAGGGGTTTTGATGTTCGATTTTCTGCTTGATGCGGCTTTTGCACCGTTCACCGTGGCGCTGGCATTGCTTGTCGGTTTGCTGGGGCTGGAGTTGGTGGCGCTGCTCATGGGTGGGAGCTTGATGGCTGGTGACGGGGAACTCGACATGGATGTCGATGTTGCGCCCGAAATCGGTGATCTGGATTTGGACATCGACGTGGATGCCGACGCGTTTGAAATCGCCGACGTAGAGCCGGAGGTTGCTCCCGAGATGAGCACTCCGGGTCCGGCCAGCTGGCTGGGGTTGGGGCGGATGCCCTTCATGATCTGGTTGGCGGTGCTGCTGATGGGCTTTGGCCTGAGTGGCATGGGCCTGCAGATTGCCTTGCGCAATCTGATCGGGGCGGATCTGCCCGCGATCTGGGCTGCGATCCCTGCCGGTGCTTTTGGTCTGTGGTTTGCGCGTGGCTTTGGTGGGGTCTTTGCCCGCCTTTTGCCCAAGACCGAGACCGAGGCCGTGTCCGAGCGTATGCTGGCGCGCCGCCGTGGGATCATAACGCAAGGCACGGCCGCTCGCGGCCGCCCGGCCGAGGTGCGTGTCGCGGACCGGTATGGCAACTTTCACTACCTGCGCGCCGAACCCTTGCAGGATGGCGAGACGCTGGACCAAGGCACCGAGGTGCTGGTGCTGCGCAACCGTCGAAGTGGTGCATTTGTCCTGATCGGCCTGTCCGAGTGACGGCACGGGCCTGACCCAACAGGGTCGCACATTACCAAAATTCCAAAGTGGAGGATTTAGCATGGAATTTCAGTTCCTGGCGATTGTTGTCGCCTCAGTCATTGTTGTTTTGCTTTTGATTGGCCTTGTTCTGGGCCGATTGTATCGCCGGTCCACCCGCGAGATCAGCCTGGTGAAAACCGGGGCAGGTGGCAAACGGGTGATCATGGACGGGGGCACCATTGTTGTGCCGCTGCTGCATGAGGTGAGCCCCGTAAACATGAAAACCCTGCGCCTTGAGGTGCAGCGCAACGGCGAGGCTGCGCTGATCACGCAAGACCGGATGCGGGTGGACGTGGGCGTTGAATTCTACGTCTCGGTCATGGCCTCGGAGGAGGGGATCGCACGCGCGGCCCAGACCTTGGGAAGTCGGACATTCGATGTCGAGCAACTGCGCGAGATGATCGAAGGTAAACTGATCGACGGCCTGCGCGCCGTGGCCGCGCAAATGACCATGGACGGCCTGCATGAAAACCGCGCCGACTTTGTGCAAGAGGTACAGAATGCCGTGTCCGAGGATCTGTTGAAAAACGGTCTCTCGCTGGAATCGGTCTCGCTGACCGCGCTGGACCAGACCCCGTTTGAGGCTCTGGATGAAAACAACGCCTTTAACGCCGTTGGTATGCGTAAACTGGCCGAGGTGATCGCCACGTCCAAGAAAGAGCGCGCGCAGATTGATGCGGATGCCGAGGTCGAAGTGCGCCGCGCCTCGATGGAGGCCGAGCGTCAGCGTCTGTTGATCGAACAGGACGAAGAGCAGGCCCGTATCGAGCAGGCACAAAAGGTCGAAACCATGAAGGCCGCGCAAGAGGCTGAGATTGCTGCACGGATGGAAGACTCGGTGCGCGAAACCGAACGCGCCCGGATTGCGCGGGAAGAGGCCATTCGCGCCGCCGAGATCGAGCGCGAGCGCAAGATCCGCGATGCCGAGATCGCCAAAGAGCGCGAGTTGGAAGTGGCCGAGCAGGAGCGCCAGATCATTATCGCTCAGAAGTCCGAAGAGGAAAGCCGCGCCCGTGCGTCTGCCGATCTGGCCCGCGCCGAGGCGACCAAAGCGACCGAAGCGGTGGCAACCGCGCGCGAAGTGGCCGAGGCCGAGCGTCAGAAGCAGATCGTGCTGATCGAAGCCACGCGTGAAGCCGAGCGTCAGGCAACTGCGATCCGCCTGTCTGCGCAGGCCGAGAAAGAGGCTGCCGCTGACCGCGCCGAGGCGCGCCGCGAAGAGGCGCAGGCCGAAGCCGATGCGCTCAACATCCGGGCCGAGGCCAAGAAGAACGACATGCTGGCAGAGGCGGAAGGTAAGCGTGCGATTGTCGAGGCCGAGAATGTGCTGTCGCCCGAGCTGATCGCGATGAAGGTCGACATGGCGCGGATCGAGGCGATGCCGGGGATCGTCGCCGAGATGGTCAAACCGGCCGAAAAGATCGACTCGATCAAGATCCACCAGGTGGGTGGTGTTGGAATGCCCACAAGCAGCGGTGGCTCAGGCGGCGACAAGCCGGTGGTGAACCAAGCGCTGGATTCGATCATGGGGATGGCGGTGCAGATGCCTGCGCTCAAGAAACTGGGCGAGGAACTGGGCCTGTCGATGGAGCACGGTGTGAGCGGCGTGGCCAATGGTGTGCTGGGGCCGGTCGCCGAGGACGTGACCCCGGACATCGAAGCCGAAGACGTGGAACCGACGACGCACTGAACGTGCAGCAAGCGAAAGAGGGCCGGATCAGATCCGGCCCTTGTCTTTTGAGTGAATTATTGATCGCGCCAGTGATTGTTGGCCTGAGCTACTGTTTGAAAGTTCACGGCGACCACGTGGGATGAGGCGATCAGGCTATCTGCATCATTGGCGTACTCTGGCCGCATCCGCGCGCGGGCCTCGTCATCGGGTTGCGTCTTTTTCACAGCCATGCGGGACAGCTTGATTGCCAGTTCATACCCCTCTTCCGGGGTGGCGGTCTGCAATGTGGGTAGCCAAGACATCTGGAGTTCCTTCGTTTGTATCGTGCGCGATATAATATCAGGGTTGACTAAGTTCTCCCTGGTGTCAAGTTGTATCGTGCGCGACCTAAATGATGAGGCAGGATGTGAGTGAAACGCAGAGCACCGACGTTCCGACGCGGGCAGATGAGCTGTTCTGCTATGGCATTTACACGGCCTCGCATGCCGTCAGCCGCGCCTATGCCCCGCATTTGAAACAGCTTGGGCTGACCTATCCGCAGTACATTACACTGACGCTTTTGTGGGAAACGGACCGGCAAAAGGTCAACACCTTGGCCAAGGTGCTGAGAATGGAAACCAGCACGATGACACCCTTGGTCAAGCGGCTCGAGGGTATGGGGCTGGTGCGCCGGGAACCCAGCCGGAACGACCGGCGTTCGGTCGAAGTTGTGCTGACCGACCAAGGGCGGGCATTACAGGCCAAAGCCCCTGCAATTACCGGATGCATGATTGAACAGACCGGCATGACACACTCCGAGTTGCAGGATCTGCAGCATCTGTTGTTCAAACTTAGGGACGGATTGCTCGAACCCTAGCGACCTTCGCGTTGGCGGCGCAGCAGTCGCCCGATGGTGAACGACGTGCGCGGCGCATAGACGTAGTTTGTGCGCTCTTCCGGCGTTGGACGCGCGCGCATCCGGGTCAGACCAAAGACGATCAGTACGACGTGCCCGGCGGCGACAAAGGCAAAGAGAGCGCCTGGCCCATAGGCGTCGATCAGCGAGGACGACACATAAGGTGATGCGATCGCTCCGAGGGCGAAAAAGAACATGAGCGCGGCCGACAGCTCGACACGTTGCTCGGACGTGGCAAAGTCATTGGCGTGTGCGGCCGAGACCGAGAAGATGGGGAATGTGGTAAAGCCAAAAAAGCCCGCGGCCAGCATCACGCCCAACGTGCCCGAACCACTGGCCGCCATGGTGATGCCGCAGCTTACAACAGCAACGGCTGAGAGCCAGATCAGAACCCAGCGACGATCGTATTTGTCGGCAAGCCAGCCCATCGGATATTGCGCCAAGGCGCCGCCCAGAACAAAGGACGCCAAGAAGAACGCGATCTGGTCGATCTCCAAACCCACTTCTTGGCCGTAGACGGGCCCGACCATCCGGAACGATGCGGAACTGAGGGCCGCGACGATCACACCCGCCACAGCCAGCGGCGAGCAGCGCCAGGCCAGCTTGGGGCGCAGACGCGGCGCCTTGGGCGTTTCGGGCTGGCTGGATTTGGTCAGGGTGAGGGGAAGAAGCGCGGCACAGCACAGGATAGCCAGCAGGTTGTAGGAGACGTAAGAGGCGGGCGGCAAGATGGCGATGATCAACTGCGCACCCAAAGAGGCGCTCATGTCGACAATGCGATAGGTGCCTGTGGCGCGGCCGCGGTTTTCATTGGTGACCTTTGCGTTCAGCCAGGCCTCGATCACCGTGTAACAGCCTGCCACACAGGTACCGGAGGCGATCCGTAGGATGGCCCAGATATAGGGGTTTTCGGTCAGGGTATGTCCGATCAGCCCCATGGCGCCGAGGGCGGTGCAGACGGCAAATGCGCGTGAATGGCCAATGCCGCCCATCAGGCGCGGCGCCCACCAGCAACCCACGAAAAAGCCGATGAAATGCGCCGAGCCCAGAAGACCGATCTGCTCCTTGGAGAATTCCAGCGTCAGGCCGGAAATGGCGTCGAGCGGCCCCACACCACCGGTTGAGAGCTGCAGCAAGATGACAGAGAGAAACAGGGCGGTGAAAGAGATGATCAGGCGCATAATAAGACAGCCATACGCACTTTGACGTGAGATGCACACGCATTATCGACGTCGTGGGTCGATTTTGAACCTTTTTGGGGTTTGGGACTTGGCCGTTTTGAGCTCAACGCGGTTACGTTTGAAGATTTGTGGCGGGGACGGTGAAGCAACCGCTAAGGTCCCTGACGTTGCTACGATGCCTTGGTTTGGCTTACAGTGAGTTTTATTTTGGTTTGGAGGAATTGTTATGGGTCGATTGATCTTGTCGTTTGTCTTCATTTGTATCGGAACTGTTGGGTTCTCGGCGTGTCCCAAAGCGTCGCCCAAAGTGGCCAAGAGCTTTCTGAAAAGTGGTGACCAACGGGTCAATGCAGCATGGTTGGAAAAGAACCTGTCCGGACGAAAGATCGTGTTCCCAAGCGGGGAGTTTGAACGGTACTGGGACAATGGGTCATATTCATACCACTCGGGCGGACAGAAATGGGCCGCGAATTCCTATAAGTTCTACGACAGTGGAATGCGGTGCATCGGATACAGTACACCACGGTTCGACCTTTACGTGGTCAATGGGGGCAAGCTTGTGTTGGTGAATCAAAACAAGGAGCGCTACGTTGCCAAGATCAAATGACTTGATCCGACGTGGCGCTGTGATTGGCGGCCACACGCATCAGTTCGTCTGATTCACCGTGGCCTGGATGTCCAGCGTGACGGTGTCGGTCACCAGATCGCTGTACCCGGAGGCCCCAAAGGCGCTGCGGCTGATGGTGCCGCGCAGACGGATGTTGAGCTGGCTGAGGTCATCGGCCCGGCTGCCTGGACGGCGGTAAAGCGTGGCCTCAAGCGTGATCGGGCGAGTGACGCCCCTGACCGTAAGGTCCCCGGTGATGCGCGCGCCTTCGGAAATGCGGCCGCTGGCCCCCAGTTGAACCCGGGTTGAGACAAAGCGGATGTCCGGATAGCGGGCGGCGTTGAGAACGTCGGCCCCGGTCATGGCCTGGGTGGCAAAGAACAGGCCCGTTTTGGCGCGGCTGACGTCAACCAGCACGTCGACCGTGCTGGCCGTCAGGTTCTGCGGGTCGATCAGGATGTCAGCGCGTTTGACCGGCATCGTGCCGCGCTGGGCGGTGCCTGACAGCGTGAAGACAAACCCGACCGAGGAGGCGCGGGGGTCCAGCATATAGCGGGTTGGTTTGGCCAGGGCGGCATTGGCGCAGGGCAAGCCCAACACGGGCAGGCTGGCCAGGGTGCGCAGAACAGCGCGGCGGGTGAAGGGGGTCGATCGCATCATTTGAATACTCGTCATGTGGGGCTCTCGCTTCAGGAGTAGCTTGACATGACATGTGGCGTTTGTGTGCGAATTCCCGTGGCTTCACTGCATTGTCAGGGGGCTGTGAGCGCGGCAGTCTCTGTGTTCCGCTTGAGGTCCAGCCGTGCGCCGGGGTGGGCTTGTGTCGCGATCCACGTCATCGGAGGCAAAGCGCGGGCGCGACGACGCTCCAGGTGCCAGCGACGTTGCGTCCCCCTATGAGCGGGCGTCATGTGCCAGCGGCTTTCGGTCCCCTGCGCGCCGCCATCGCCGGGGGTCAAGAGCAGCCCCAGCGGCGCTTTGCCCAGGGTGCCGCCGGTTTCCGCCGCCAGATGCAGCCGCCGCACCGGCGTCAGGGCAGGGGCGGCGGGCAGATCGGCAATCACCAGCGGAACGGCACCTGCGCGCAAAGCCTCCTCCATGCTCCACAGCAGATCCTCGGTCCGGCGGGGGTGCACAAAGAGGAACCGCGCGGGATCGGCAAAATCCAGCATCCCGTCGGGGTTCAACCGGTCCGCCTCCCATGCGGGCGCGATCCACAGCACCGGCCCTTGCATCTGCCCGGCCAGCCACAGGGCAAAGCTGCGTCGTGCGGGGCCACAGGCCTCGTGCACGCGGGCCAGTTGCAAGGAGACCTCGGGATGCAGGGGTAGCGCTGGCCCGGTCCGGCGGTTGGTGTGGCGTTTGAGCAGCTGAGTCGACATGAGAGCAGAATAACATGTTCTCTATTTGTTCTCAACTGAATGGCGAGGGGACATTCGGTCCCAAACGATGGGCTTCGCAGCCAGTGTTGGCTTTACCGGAGGACTCCTCTGCCCATTCCTTCACAAGTCACTTGTTTTCAACTGCATTGATCATGCCGACCTTGCGGGCAGGCAACTTGACCTTCATCTGCACCAGTCGGTCGTACAGATCATCCGACATGAACAATTCTCGCCCAAACCGGTGTTCGCGCCACAAATGCGCTGCCGGATCGAGTTCGGCAGCGTCCATGGTCAGACGCTTACCAAACGGATTAACATACAGTCTTTCGTTCGGCGGTGGTCGTTGGACATCCAATTCGGACAGGTCTTTTACAACCGACGTCACGCGAAAATGTACGTTCAGGATACACCATGTGCCCTCCTCGACCTCGCGTTCGCCGCTGTAGCCAGCCAACCGGATCGGGATGAACTAATGGCGCCCGGGGTCAAGCGCTTCGATCAGGTCCTTGACCAACTGCTCAACAAACCACCAGCCGTTGACTGACTTAAAAACGGTTTGAGGTTAAGAATGCCGTTAAGGGCAAGAGTGCCAGGGGCTTCTGCGGCATTTGCTTCGCTAAGGCCTTCCGAGAGAATAGTTGCAAACTCAGACCTTTTGACCAACCACTCTTGTGTGTCTTTTGGCCACCAGTCGAGTAGTTCGGCTGGACGCGAGTACGGCTTTCTATGCCCACCATCGATCAAATATGGCATATTGCCTCCTTTTCTGCTGCGATCAGGTCGTCGAAATGCCCTATGTTCTGGAAATAGTTCCGGTCCCAATGCCCCGTCGCCGTGTTTTCGACGAGGCCGGTGAAACCCTCCGATTTCAATCGGTGGAAAACGGGGTTGGAGAACGCAACATCGGTTAAACTCGAAGAAAGGCCCCAAAATGGATACTCTGCGACCACCGCTCTTAGTGCTTGGTTGTGCGTTAATTCCCAAGCTCGGTCGACAATAGCGAACGGACCTGGGAATGGTTTATCCACCACCCGGTCCGATCTAAGTAGCTCTTCCGGCTCGAACCAAAGCCTGCGCCGGGGGACCCAGTAGTGATATTCGTCGCTGATCAATTCACCCGTGTCGCGATCAAAAACCTTCATCGGAAAGAAATAACTCATCTCTTCGTCCAACTCTTCGATCACAGCCTTAACCGCAGGCCGGTTCATGAGCTTATTTCCCTTTGTAACATCCGTCATCCAGTGCCACCTGTCACGGCGCACTCGGATGTCGGTTAGGAATGGGGCAAACTCTTCTGGTGTTGCGGTCAGGATTTCCAACCGCCATTCGCCGACGTCTTCACGCAGGTCATGCCACACGCGATGTGGGCTATCCTTGCCCCAGCCTTCGTTTCGAGGACCGAATTGAGGATAGTCACGCACCCATTCGATCTCCATAACGGGACCAGTGGTTGAGGCGTAGTACACGTAGAACAGAGCCTCGCGGATTACTTCGCGGCTGGGCTCTTCAAGGATGAAATCGTGACCATCCAACCTGATCACTTCCTGCCCGTTTCTGTTTTTCTTGATCATGCATCACCTTTTTGGCTTTTGGCCCCATCCAAGAACCGCTTTTCAAACAGCTCTGCCGAATTGAACGGCGAGACGACGTCAACCACAACCAGAGTGTCGCCCGAGGTCCAATCCGCCAATTCCAGCGGCTCCCCTGCCTCTACCTTGGCCTTGACCGCGTACGAAACCGTCGCTCGGGTCAGAAGCGCCACAGGCTGCTTGCATTTGGGCTGCGGCTTGAACCGCCGCAGCAGGATCGGCAAAGCGACGCGCGCTTTACGACTTCTCCTGCACCGGTCCGTCCTGTTTCAGCCATTCGGTGAACCCGCCCTCAAGGTGCAGGACCGGCGACAGGCCCATCTCTTGGGCCACCTTGGCGCTCAGCGCGGATCGCCAGGCGCTGGCGCAGTAGAAGACATAGGTCTTGTCCTGGTTGAACACGTCCTTGTGGTAGGGGCTGTCGGGGTCGATCCAGAACTCGAGCATGCCCCTCGGACAGGAAAACGCGCCGGGGATCATGCCTGCGCGCTGCAGCTCGCGGATGTCACGCAAGTCGATGAACACATAGGCATCGTTGTCATAGAGCGTCTTGGCCTCGGCCACGGGCATGGTTTTCACTTGTTCATTGGCCTCGGCCAGGAGCGTTTTGATCCCTTTGGTGATGGTCTGCGGCATGGCTCTGTCTCTCCATTGTGTGTGCGCAGGCTGTCTGAAACTGCGCCGGGCGGCAAGGGGTTGCCTCCGCCGGTGTGCCCGCTAGGGTCTGACCCCAAGCAGCAAAGAGGATTCCCCATGAAGATGAACCCGTTGGGCCGCACCGGCCTGCAGGTGTCCGAGCTGTGTCTGGGCACGATGACATTTGGCACTCAGACTGGCGAGGGCGAGGCACACGCGCAGATGGACCTGGCGCTGGCCTCGGGCATCAATTTTGTCGACGCGGCCGAGATGTATCCGGTGAACCCCATCTCAGCCGAAACCGTGGGTTTGACCGAACAGATCATCGGCAATTGGAATGCCGCCCATGCGGGGCAGCGGGGCGACTACATCCTGGCGACGAAGCATTCGGGCGCGGGGTTTGCCCATGCCCGCGATGGCGCGCCGATTTCAGCGGCGACCATTCCGGTGGCCATCGAGGGTTCGCTGAAGCGGCTGCAGACGGATTACATCGACCTTTACCAATTCCACTGGCCCAATCGCGGCAGCTACATGTTCCGGCAGAATTGGACCTATGATCCGTCGGGTCAGAATCCCGGCGACGTGCTGGAAAACATGGTCGAGTGCCTTGAGGCGCTGCAGGCGCAGGTCGACAAGGGCAATATCCGCGCCTTTGGCCTGTCGAACGAAAGCGCCTGGGGCACGGCGCAGTGGCTGCGGTTGGCCGAGGCCGGGCATGGCCCGCGGGTGGCCTCGATCCAGAACGAATACTCGCTGCTTTGCCGGATGTATGACACCGACCTGGCCGAATTGAGCGTGAACGAGGATGTGGGGCTGATGGCCTTTTCACCATTGGGCACGGGGCTGTTGACGGGCAAGTATCAGGGCGGTGCGGTGCCCGAAGGGTCTCGAAAGTCCATCGTGCCGGGCCTGGGCGGTCGGCATTCGGACCGCGTGTATGACGCAGTGGATGTCTATCTGTCGATTGCCGCCAAGCATGGGCTGGACCCCGTGCATATGGCGCTGGCTTGGTGCCGAACGCGGCCGTTCATGGCCTCAGCCATTTTTGGTGCGACGCGGCTGGAGCAGTTGGAGCACATTCTGGCGTCAGTCGAGGTCGTGCTGTCCGATGAGGTTCTGACAGAGATCAACGAGGCGCATCGGGCGCATCCGATGCCCTACTGAGGGGAACGGGGAGGGGGGCGCTGCCCCCCGCTTGCAGCTCCCCCCGGAGTATTTTCCAAAGGGTGAAAACTAGTGGTGTGTGGGTTGCCCGTGGTCGTGCCTGAGGTCGCGGGCAGTTTGGCCGTGCGCGGTGCGGAAGGCGCGGGCGAAGCTGGATTGTGATGTGAATCCGGTCGCCATCGCCACATCCATCAGAGACATCTCCGTATCCGTGACCAGTCGGCGCGCCTCGGCCAGGCGCAGGTGCAAATAGTGATCCTGCGGTGTGGTGTTGAGGCGCAAGCGGAACTGCTGTTGCAGCGTGCGGGGGCTGGTGCCCAGTGTGGTGGCGATCTCGGTCAAGGGCATCGGTTCGTCCAACGCGGCCTCCATCAGCGCATTGGCTTTTGCGGTCAGTGCGTTGTGGCGGTGCGGCAACCCGGTGCGGCTTTGCGGTTTTGTCGGTGCGGGTGCGCCATCGTAGAGGAACAGGCCCGAGACACGCGAGGCAAAACCTGCGCCGTGGCGGGCAGAAATAATCTGCAACATCATCTCGATCGCGGGCATGGCCCCGCCTGAGGTCAGGCGGTTGTCCGACAGGGTGAAGCGGTCGCGCAGCACATCGACCTCGGGGAAGCGGTTGGCGAAATTGTCCAGGTCTTCCCAATGGGTGGTGGCGGAATGTCCATCCAGCAGCCCGGCCTCGGCCAAGAGCCATGGGCCGCCGTCGATGCCCGCAATCGTGGCGCCGCTGGCCGCAATCCGGCGCAGACCGGCGAGCAGGCTGGGCGTGGCGTGGCGCGCAAGTTGAAATCCTGCGATGACGATCAGCAGATCGCAGCCTTCAAGCCGGGCCAGCGGAATGCCGGGCACAGCCAAGCCGCTGGTCAGATGTGCGGGCGCATCCGTGGCGGTGACATAGTCCCAGTCAAACGCCGGGCGATCGGCGAGTCGGTTGGCGGCACGCATCGGATCGACCGCCGCCGCGAAGCTGAGCGTGTTGCAATCATCCAGCACGAGAACGGCGGTTTTCAGGGCGCGATGCTCTGGCTGCAGTATGTTTTTTGCGGATTTCATCAAGTTCGATTCGCATCATGTGAAGTTCTGATGACAAAGCTGCGCCAGAGTCGGGGATGAACGCAAATTGGAATCCGTGGACAAGCCTGGGGATAAACACAGGCAAAAGACGGTAAATCGAAGGGAAAACGCAAATGCCTTTGGAAATGAACCGCGAAGTCTTCATCACCTGCGCCGTCACCGGCTCGGGCGGGACGCAGGATCGCAGCCCCCATGTGCCCCGTTCACCCAAGCAGATTGCCGACAGCGCGATCGCGGCGGCCAAGGCAGGCGCGGCAGTTGTGCACTGCCACGTGCGCGATCCGGAAACCGGTGCGCCTTCGCGGGACATGGGCATGTTCCGCGAAGTGACCGACCGTATCCGCGATGCAGAAGTCGACATGGTGTTGAACCTGACCGCAGGCATGGGCGGCGATATGGTCTTTGGTGGCATCGAAAACCCGCTGCCGCTGGCCGAGGCCGGGACCGATCTGGTTGGCGCGTCCGAGCGGGTGGCGCATGTGGCGGAATGTCTGCCCGAGATCTGCACGCTGGATTGTGGCACGATGAATTTTGCTGAGGCCGATTACGTCATGACCAACACCCCCGGCGCGCTGAGGGCAATGGGACAGATGATGACCGACATGGGCGTAAAGCCCGAGATCGAGGCCTTTGACACCGGCCATCTTTGGTTTGCCAAACAGCTGGTGAAAGAGGGGGTTCTGGAACCCAACGCGCTGGTACAGCTGTGCATGGGTGTGCCGTGGGGCGCGCCGGACGACTTGAACACCTTTATGGCGATGGTGAACAACGTGCCGGATGACTGGACCTTCTCGGCGTTCTCATTGGGGCGCAATGAGATGGCTTATGTCGCGGCTGCCGTTCTGGCGGGCGGCAACGTACGGGTTGGCCTGGAAGACAACCTTTGGCTGGAAAAGGGCGTGCTGGCCGAGAACTGGCAGCTGGTGGAACGCGCAGGGTCGATCATCGAGAACATGGGCGCGCGGGTCATCGGGCCGCAGGAAGTGCGCGAGAAGCTGGGCCTGGTGAAACGGGCGCCGGTGGCGAAATAAACCAGCCTTTGTGTTTGGGGCATATCGGGGTGGTAGGCCCGCCCACCC
>NZ_JAGHRE010000023.1 GCF_017743935.1 Tropicibacter sp. R16_0 | reverse complement strand
GGCGCATGGGCAGGTGGGGGGCGTTGTCACGCGGGGCGGGTCGGTGCTGTCGAGCGCGGATCAAATCTATTCCGCGCAGCGCACCGAGTACCCGCCGTTCGATGTGCGCACGGGGCGACCCCTGCGCGGCGACAGTTTTGGTGCGCGGTTTGTCATCGCGACCTACATAGCGACGTCCGAGGCACGGCTGAACGACATTCGCGACCGCTGGGTTGCGCGGGCCGAGGGCGCTCAGGAGGAGGGAGGGGTTGATCCCGGCAAAGTGCTCTCGGACCTGATCGAGGCCGAGCCCGACCTGCGCAGACGCAGCGCGCTGGCGGACCTGCAGCTGGATCTGCGCCGGAACCGGGATCAGGTCCAGATCGCATTGCAACAGACAGCGCGATCTACTTTGCTGGCGGGGACGGTCTTTGCCGAAGCCCTGGCTCAGAATGCACGCGCGATCGATAACAAGGCCGCCAACATCCGGATGCTGGTGTCGCTGCAACGGGCCGGACGCAAGAGTGAAGTGTTCGACCGGCAGGTGCAAAAGCATGTGACCGAGATTGCCGAGATGCGGCGCCAGCAGCAGGTCTATCTGCTGTCATACCGCACGGCGCTCGACACTTTGGTGACTGATATCGGGGCTGAGGCCCGACAGATGGCCTTGAGCGTGTTGGAGGAAGAATTGACCCTGTCGGGGCAAAGCGGGCTGAGAGACGGGTTGGATCGGTTTGCCGATACCTTGGATCAATATGCGGCCCGGCCAGACATGGAGGCCTCCGACCTTCTGAACCTCACCTTGACGCGACCCTGACACGTTCCATCAGGCCAAGCACTCCCGCCCGTCGTCGACGCCCCTGGCGGGGCATCTCCTCCCGTTGGGCCAGGCTCATGCGGGCAACGCCCGCATGAGCCTGGCCCGCCCCCTCTACGTGCCGTCCGCAGGACGCAAGGCCGACAGGCCGCGCAGGTTGTACGCCAAGAGCGTGATCGGCGCTCTTCTGCTGATCGCGTTGCGAGAATTGGCCAAGAGTGATCTCATAACCTTGTACTGAAAGCCGCGATATGTTCACAATTGCGGTGAAATCGGGGTTTGGGCAGGTCTCAACCTTGACAATAAGGGGGCTGTTTGTTCGGCTTGTTGTATCAAGGGTTCAAATTCCATTAGCAAAGATCCCCAGAGGTTCAGCCAATGCGCGAGCGCCGTCGGGATCCACGAGGTTATTGTTATGTTTACCAAAAGCGTTTGTGCCACCCTTGTGGCAACCAGCCTGGTTCTTGTCCCGGCGAAAGAGGCGCGGGCAGATGAAGCCGCGGCCCTGATCGGTGGCGCCATTCTGGGCGGTATCATCATCAACGAAGTCAACAAGAACAAGGCCCGGCAGCGCCAGCAGCAACAGCAACAGCAGCAAACGCGCGCACGGACGTCCTCGCGGTCCTCCGGGATTTCGGCCGCGCAGCGCGAGCAGAACCGCAACGTGCAATCCGCCCTGAACTACTTTGGCTACAACGTTGGCGCCGTCGACGGCTCGATCGGGCGCAAGACACGTGCGGGCATCTCGAATTACCAGTCCGACATGGGCTATGCCATTGATGGACGTCTGGACGATACCGAACGCAGTTTCCTGCTCAACAGCCATCAACGGGCTTTGGCCAGTGCCCATGTCGCGCCCTACAATCAGATCCTGGCCAGCCAGGGGCAGCAGGGCCTGCTACGGACCTACCGCAACGAACAGCTGGGTATACCGACGCCACAGGTGCAGCAGCCGCAGGTCCAGCAGGCCACAGCGCCTGCGCCGACCCAGAACACGGTTCCTGCACGCGCCAACACCGGTGCTTTGCCGGATTTCACCTTTGGTGCACAGGCCCGTTCGGCCAACGAACACTGTAACGAGATCAACGTTCTGACTGCAGCCAATGGTGGCCTGAGTTCGGGCGGCAACGTGACAGATGCCGAGTTCGCGCTGAACGAGCAATTCTGCCTGGCCCGCACGCAGGCGATGGCCGAAAGCTCGCGGATCGAGGCAACAATTCCCAACATGTCAGGTCCCCAGATCGAAGCCCAATGCAAAGGGCTGACCCAGGCCATGACACCGCACATGGGCGGGATTGACAGCAATTCGCCCAGTCAGGTGATTGCCGATGGCTCGTCTTTCCTGCGAAATTCAGGAAGGCCGATGGATCAGCTGGTGTCGGGCGGCAAGGTGTGTCTGGGCGTTGGCTATCGCACCGATGACGCCGAAATGGCGATGGCCTCGGGTGTTCTGTTGGCCTCCGCCGGGCAGCTTGGATACGGCGAGATCGTCAGCCACCACCTGCGCGAAGGATTTGGCGCGGCCAAGGGGCAAGGCAATGTGGCAGGCGATTGGATGCGGCTGGCCCTGAACGCCGCCCAAAGCGGGGCAACGGTATTGGGGCAAACGCCTGATCGGATTGCGGTCTTGTCCGCTGCGTTGACGGGTGTTCCGGCACAGACCGGCACGGCCGCACTCCCTGTCTTTCCGACCGTTCCGTCGGGCAACTGAGCCTTAGCGGGGGTCCGACAGGCTGCGATGATCTTTCAGCCTGTCCGCGATGAGCTGCGGAACGCCAGGAGCCTCGCCCAGGACGGGAAGGAGGAGGCCAGGAAATTCGGCCTTTACCAACGCCTCGGGGACGTCTTGCGTGGTGTGGAACCCAGGGCAGGCAAACAGCGGCATGCAAATCGATTTGGCATCACATCCCAGTGCGGCCTGGTCGACAAAAGGGGCCTCTTCGACAAATCCAACGCGAATGTCTGCGACCTTCAGCCGAGCGGCGATGGCGTCCGCAAATCCCTGCGCCATCTGGGCGGGTTTCCGGCTGCGTCCCGATCCGTGGGCGGCCAGCAGAACGGTTGTCTGCCCGAGCGACCAGCCTGCATCCTGCGCTGCGGTTTCAAGGGTCTGCGCCGCCAAATCGGGGAGGGCAGGATCCACGCCCAGGGGGTCGACAACTGTGACAGGGGCCTGTCCAAGCCGTTTTGGCAGGGCGGAGGTTACGAACCACCCTTTGGCCATGAACATGGGATAGATCAACGCGCCATGTGAGAGTGTGTCCAAGGCTTCTTCCAGGCGACCCTCGGCCGCAAGCGTGGCCGATTGCACGTCCCAGCCCGGCAGATGCGCGGTGACCTTTGACGCCAGCCCTTTCAACGCGGCTTCGGCCGGGGCCGGTTCGGAGGGTTGGCCATGCGAGACAATCAGGGCCTGCGGCGGCAAAGGGGACATGTTCGACTTCTCCAACTGGCGATGTGCCATAAATGTCCTGCACGGCCCACTTGTCAATGTTGCGTGGCCGCACCTGTTGCGTGTCTCGACGCAAGCGGCAAAACTAGGATCAAAGCGACGTTGGAGTGATCGATTTCATGCCTCGGATATTGCGCGAACCCATTGTTCATTTTGGACTTTTGGCGATTGCCCTGTTTGTCTATTTTCAGGCGGTGGCCGAGCCCGAACCCGAAGCGATCGATGATGGCGTGATCGAAGTGTCGATCGCCGATGCAACCTTGCTTGTCGAGCAATACACGCAAGCCTGGCGCAGACCACCCACGCGGGAGGAGCTGGATGGGTTGATCCAGACCCTCATCCGCGAAGAGGTTCTGGTGCGCGAGGCTCAGGTGCTTGGGTTGGAGCGCGGCGACGCGGTGATCCGCAATCGTCTGCGTCAAAAGATGCAGTTCCTGACGGACAGCGCGGCACAGGCCCTGTCACCGGAGCCTGCCGTTTTGCAGGCGCATCTAGAGGCCAACGCCGATCTGTTCGAGCAGCCCGGAACGTTGGCGTTTGACCAGGTGTTTCTGGGCGAAAACCCGACGGCTCAGGCGGTGGACGTGGCCCTGAGCGCGCTGCAAGGGGGCGCTGATCCCTTGTCGCTGGGGCAGGCATCGATGCTGCCGCCTCAGGTCCCGGCTTCGGCTCCAGTTCAGATTGATGGGGGATTTGGGCGCGGGTTTGCGGCGGCGCTGTCGAGTTTGCCGCAGGGCGAGTGGGGCGGCCCCGTTCGGTCCGGTTTTGGCATTCACTTGATCCGAGTGACTGAAGCAGAGCCACCCCGGCTCCCCGATCTGGCTGAAGTGGAAGACAAGGTTCTGTTTGATTGGCGCCGACAACAGGCCTCGGCCCTGTCTGAGGCGCAGGTCAAGGCGCTGTTGACGGCCTATGCGGTTGAAACGCCGTCAGAGGATGAGCTGAACGCGCTGGTGGCGCAATGAAACGGGTGCTGGTGGCCCTTGTGGCCCTATGGGTCTGGACAGGAATGGCGCAAGCGCATGCGTTGGACCCCGGATATCTGCAATTGCAACATCTGAACAACGGCGCCTGGCAAGTGTTCTGGCGAAAGCCGACAGTTCAGGGTGAGCCGATGGCGATTGATGCGGTGCTGCCGCCCAATTGCGCACCTGCGCGGGCCGAAGGGGATCCGCAGTTTGATGGCGCAGCCTGGGTGTCGCAATGGGTGGCGCTCTGCCCCGGTGGGCTGGCGGGGCAGACTATCGTGATCGAAGGGCTGGAGGCGACGCGGACAGATGTTCTGGTGCGCCTGTCGGGACCAGAGGGGCAGGCCCTGTCGAAGCGGCTGACGGCAGACCAGACCGGGTTCACAGTGCCCATCGAGATGACCGGGTGGGCGGTTTTCAGCAGTTACGTGGCGCTGGGGTTCGATCATATCCTGGAAGGGCTCGACCATCTGCTCTTTGTCTTTGCCTTGTTGGTTCTGATCCGGCACCCGTGGCGGCTGGTTGGGGCCATCACGGCCTTTACCGTGGCGCATTCGATCACGCTGGCGCTGGCGACGCTGGACCTGATCCGGGTGCCGTCGCCCCCGGTCGAAGCGGTGATTGCCCTGTCCATCGTGTTGCTGGCGGTCGAGATCCTGCGCCGCAGACAGGGTGGTGACCAACTGACCGAGCGCTACCCCTGGCTCTTGTCATTTGGGTTCGGCCTGTTGCATGGGCTGGGGTTTGCTGGTGCTCTGGCCGAGATCGGCCTGCCGCAAGGGGATATCCCCTTGGCGCTTCTGGCGTTCAACGTTGGTGTTGAGGCGGGGCAGTTGGCCTTTGTCGCGGTCATCTTGGTGACGTTTGCTGTGCTCCGCTGGGTGGCTCCGCGGGTCACTGCCGTATTGCGCGATCCGACCTCAGCCGGAACGCTGGTGATGGGTTACGCGATTGGAGGCGTGGCCACCTATTGGCTGGCCGAGCGGGTTGCCGGGTTCTGATCGGCCCCAGAGCCGGGGGGCTCCCGCCCGTCGTCTATGCCCCTTGCGGGACACATCCTCCCGTTGGGCCGGGCGCCTCGCCTGCGGCGAGGCGCGGTATCGCGGATCGCAGACCTAGCCCAACACAGTGAGCCAGAGCCAGACCGACAGGATCGAGGCCCCCGTGGCCATCAAGACCGACGACGCCGCCACCCGCTTGGCGCGGCCGTACATGTTGGCAAAGATGTACGCATTGAACCCCGGGGCCATCGAGGCGTTGAGCACCGCCGAGCGGAACAGATCCTGCGGCAGTGCCAGCGTCTTACCGAAGAGCCAAACCAGCGTTGGATGTACCATTAGCGAGATGCAGCAGACGTAGAGAATGGTGCGCATGTCGCCCTCGGGCCTGTATTGCACCAGCACGCCGCCAAGCGCAAAGAGTGCGCCGGGCAGGGCGGCGCGGATTACCAGGTCCAGCGCGTCATCCACCACTTTCGGCATCACCAGCCCGGTCAGGTTGGCGATGAACCCCAAGGCGATGCCAAGGATCAGCACGTTCTTGAACATGGCCGACAGGACCGAGCCCACCATCTTGGTGCCGCCGTTGCCACGATTGCGGATCACCTCCATCACTGTGATGCCGACGCCGTAGCAAAAGGGCGAATGAAAGGCGATGATCGCATAGTTGCCGGTCAGGTTATCGGCCCCGTAGGCGCGTTCGGTGATCGGCAGACCCAGCAGGACCGAATTTGAAAACAGGCAGCAAAAGCCGATGACGACCGCATCTTCCCAGTCGCGTTTGAAGATCAGACGCGCCCCGGCCATGCCCGCAATGAAACAAAGCGCAGCCCCGGTGTAGAAACTGGCCAGCAGGCGGGGATCAAAGCTGGCTTGCAGGTCCAGCGAGGCGATGGCGCGAAACAGCAGGCAAGGGATCGCAAAGCTTTGCGTGAACCGCATCAGCCCGTCGATGTGGCTTTGGTTGAAGAACCCGGCGCGGGTGACCGAATAGCCCGCGCCGATGACCAGGAAAACCGGCAGGATGACGTCGATCAGGCTTTGGAACATGGGATGCGACGTCTTTTGCGGTTCAGGTTACAAACTGTAGCGGATCACCATGCCGTCATAGGCCGGCGTGATGTGGTCGGGGGTTTCGGCCTCGACCGTGGCATAGTCCAGGTCGATGTGCATGTTGGTCAGCACGGCGCGTTTTGGCGCCATCTTCTCGATCCATTCCAAGGCACGGTCCAGATGCACGTGGGTGGGATGCGGGGCGCGGCGCAGGGCGTCCAGAATCCAGCAATCCAGCCCTTCAAGCTCGGCCCAGGCGTCGTCATAAATCTCCGCCACATCCGGCAGATAAGCCAGGTCGCCGATGCGAAAGCCCAGGCTGTCGATTGAGCCGTGGCCAACGGTGAAGGGCCGGAACGAGATTGGACCGCCGGGGCCGTTGATTTCAAACGCACCGTCGATGGTCTTGAGGTCCAGAATTGGCGGATAGGGCGAACCTTCGGGCTGGATGAAGGCATAGCCAAAGCGTGACAGCAGGGCGTTCTGCGTGTCCCCGTCGGCCCAAACCGGCACACGGGCGCGCATGTTAAAGACGATCATGCGCAAATCATCGATGCCGTGCACATGGTCTGCGTGGGAGTGCGTGTAAACGACGCCATCAAGCCGCCCGGTGCCCGCATCGAGCAACTGGCTGCGCATGTCGGGCGTGGTGTCGATCAGAACTGTTGTGGTGCCGTCTGGTCCGTCGCGCTCGACCAACATCGAGCAGCGGCGACGCACATTGCGCGGATTCGTGGGGTCGCAGTCACCCCAATGGCCGCCAAGGCGCGGTACGCCGCCGGACGAGCCGCAGCCCAGAATGGTGAAACGCAACTCGCCCGTCATGCGGCAGCCTTGTGGTTGGCGGCTTTGGTGAACAGCCGGTCGAAATTTGCCTGCGTTTGTGCTGCGAAATCTGCGTAGTCCATTCCAAAAACCTCGGCCCCTTTGCGGGCGGTATGGGCGGTATAGGCTGGCTCGTTTCGCTTGCCGCGATAGGGTGGGGGTGCCAGATAGGGCGCGTCGGTTTCCACCAGAATGCGATCGACAGGGGCCATTGCGAAGATGTCGCGCAACTCCTGGCTTTTGGGGAAGGCAGCAATGCCCGACATCGACAGGTAGAACCCCAGATCAAGGGCCGCCTTGCCCAGCTCGGCAGAGGACGAGAAGCAATGCATCACACAGGAATAGGGCGCGTTGCGGTGTTCCTCGGCCAGAATGCGGGCCATGTCGTCATCGGCGGCGCGGGCGTGGATGATCAGCGGCAGGCCGGTGCGCTGCGCGGCCTCGATATGGATGCGCAGGCTCTGCTTCTGTACCTCGGCGCTTTCAGCCGTATAGTGATAATCGAGGCCCGTTTCACCGATGCCCACAAATTTCGGATGCGCTGACAGTGCAATAAGCTGATCGACAGTGGCCATCGGCTCGTCGGCGGCGCTCATCGGGTGTGTACCAGCGGCGTAGAACACCGGCGCGTGTGCCTCGGCAATGGCACGCACCGATGGTTCGTTGCGCAGGCGGGTGCAGATGGTCACCATACGGGTGACACCAGCCGCAGCCGCGTTGGCGATGATCGTGTCCAACTGACCCTCGAAATCGGGAAAATCGAGGTGGCAATGGCTATCGGTGATGTCCGGTGTGGTCTGGTGGTCGCTCATTGGCCCCAACTGGCGGTTTCCTGCATCTTGAAAACCGTATCTAGGACAAGTGCAGCGGGGTCAAGGTTCACCGCCTGACCATGACGTGCGCGGGCCGTGATCGTTGCGGCAATTTCCGCCCATTTGCGGCCTCGATGTGGATCCGAGGCCAGTTTCAGTAGCACCTCTGCCTCTGCCGGTGCCGCTTGCGGTTCGGGCGCTTGGCCGGTGGCCCCGGTGCGCGCCAATCGGGCCAATGAGATATCGATGAGGTTGAGGAGCAATTCAAATTTCTCGGCAGCCCCACGCTGTGCCGCAGCCTCGGCCAGTTTCAACGCGCGGGAACGATCCAGACGGGGCATCGTGCCCAGAATGCCGATCAGTTCGGAATAGATCTGCAACCCACCCAGATTGATCAGCCTAAGTGCTGCGCCAACAGACCCAGCAGCCAATGCAGCCAAATGATCGGAGTTGGCGGGCGGCTCGGTCCCGGTTTGCGCAAGGGCGGCCTGCATGTCGCCCGCCTCTAGCGGCGACAGTCGCAGAGTGCGGCAGCGTGAGCGGATCGTAGGCAAGAGGCGTGAGGGCTGGTGCGAAATCAGCAACAACGTGGTACGTGCGGGCGGCTCTTCGAGCATCTTGAGCAATGCGTTGGCGGCGCTGGTGTTCATCTCGTCGGCACTGTCGACAATCACGACGCGGCGGCCACCATCGGCGGATGACAGGCCAAAGAACCGTCCCAGTTTGCGGATATCATCCACCACGATTTCGGACCGAACCTTGCCATTGTCATTCAACGAGCGGGTGATCGATGCCAGCCCAGGTTCCGCTCCGGCCAGAATACGATGTGAGACCGGGTGATCCGGGTCAATATCCAGCGAGGCGGGCGGAGGAGGGGCGCCAAACAGCCCACCGTCGTCCGCTGGTGGTGTGGCCAGCAGGAACCGCGCGATGCGCCAGGCCAGTGTTGCCTTGCCCACACCCTGCGGGCCGGTCAGCAGCCAGCCGTGGTGCAGGCGGTCCGAGTTGAAGGCATCCAGAAACGCCGCCTGCGCCGCGTCCTGACCAAACAGCTGGGCGGTTTCACGCGGGTGGGGCGCACCGGGCGCCTGATCCGGAGAGGGGAGGTCGTCACTCATGTCCGCTCTATACCAGAGCCTGTTCCACAACGCCCGCAATATCGCGCGCCACGGCATCCATGTCCCGATTGCCGTCAATTACACGGAAACGGTCGGCAAATTCCTCGGCCAGCCCAAGAAACCCGGCGCGCATCTTGCGCTGCAGCTCGGGTCCGAAATCTTCGAACCTTTCCTCGGTGCCCTGGCGGCCCTTGGCCCGGCTGAGACCCGTTTCGGGGTCCATATCCACCAGGATCGTCAGGTCGGGCTCGCGCCCGATCATCAGCCCATGCAACTGGTCGACCAGCGCGCGCAGATCGCCGCGCGACAGGCCCTGATACATCCGGGTGCTGTCTGCGAACCGGTCGCAGATCACGACTTGGCCTGCCTCCAATGCGGGCAGGATCGTGCGTTCCAAATGATCGCGGCGTGCGGCGGTGAAGAGAAGAATTTCGGTTTCGGCGGACCAGCGATCCGGGTCGCCCTCCAACACCAGACGACGGATTTCTTCGGCCCCGGGCGAGCCGCCGGGTTCGCGCGTCAGAACGACATCACGTCCCTGCGCCCGCAGATGTTCGGCCAAACGGCGCGCTTGGGTGGATTTTCCTGATCCGTCGATGCCCTCGAACGTCAGGAACAGACCTTTGGGTGTTGTCACATTGCCCCCGCAGGACCGTCGGTGAATTGTTTGAGCAGCAGGCTCGCCGCCGTTTTCATGCGCACGACAAACCCGCCAAGTGGCACGTCTTGTGCGGCCACCAACGGACGGCGCATTTCGGGCAGACCGTCGGGTTTGATCACCAGTTCGGCCAGTTGCTGACCCTTGGCGATGGGGGCATTGAGCGGCCCGTCATAAACCACTTCGGCTTGAACCTCTTTGCCGCCCAGAACCGGCAACAACAGGCTCAGATCCTCGGCCGGGACCAGCCCTACCGATTGTTGGCTTCCCATCCAGACTTGGGCTTGCGCGACGGGGGTGTCGGCTTTGGCGATGGTCTTTTGGCTAAAGTGGCGAAACGACCAGTTAACAATGGCTTCCGCCTCCTCTGCGCGTTGCGCCGTGCTGTCGAGGCCCGACACCACAAAGATCACGCGGCGGTCCGCCTGTTTGGCCGAGCCCACAAGGCCATAACCTGCCTCTTGCGTGTGGCCGGTTTTCAGACCATCCGCGCCGATCCCCAGTCGCAACAACGGGTTGCGGTTGCGGGTGTTCGAGGGCGCGCGCCCGTCGAACTCGAACTCGGTTTCAGCAAATAGGGGGTAGTACTGCGGGAAATCGGTGATCAGACGGTTGGCCAGAATGGCCAAGTCCTGCACCGACATCCGGTGGCCAGCCGCAGGCCAGCCGTTGGAATTGGCAAAGGTCGAGTTCATCATGCCCAGTTGCTTGGCCCGCTGCGTCATGTAGCGGGCAAACCCGGCCTCGGACCCATCAGGGCTGAGCGCCTCGGCGATCACGGCGCAGGCATCATTGCCGCTGAGCACGATGATACCGCGGATCAGATCCTCGACCCGAACCCGGTCCTGGGTGTTCAGGAACATGGTCGAGCCGCCATAATTCATCGCGTGTTGCGACACTGGCAGGCGTTCGTCCAACGTCAGCCGCCCGTCGCTCAGGGCTTCGAACGCCACATAGAGCGTCATCAGCTTGGACATGGAGGCAGGCGGCAGGGGCTCTTCGGCGTTTTTGGCCAGCAGAACCGTGCCAGTGCTTTGATCCAGGACGTAGGCCGCCGTGGCCTGGGTATCAAAGGCATGGGCCGGTAGAGCCGCAAGCGCCAGGGCAAAGGCAGCAGCAGTTGTGCGGAGCGACGACAGCACGGGTTCAGCTCTCCTCAGTTGGTGACGGCATAGGCGTCAGAGAATCCGGTTTCCTTGACCTGCTTGAGCAGGGCGGTCCGTTCTGATTTGGTTTGCGCTGGTCCCACGACAACCCGCCAGAAGGGCTTGCCGTTCAGTTTCTGCGCGCGCACGGTCGGCACCATGCCCGCATTGCGCATCTGGTCTGCAGTGCGATTGGCGTTGGCCTCGACGCTGAAGATGCCGATCTGAATGTAGGGTTTGGACAAAAACGACGATTGGGGTTTCGGCGCAGGTGCTGTGGCAGCGGCCGAGGCTGCGACCACAGGGGAGTCTACCGCGGCAGGGGCCGTGGCATCAATCGCGGCAGCGGCCCCGGCGATCGGGTCCAGCGTTGTTTCGGTAATCTCGGCTTCAGGTTCGACAGCGGCCACTTCGGTCGGCTCGACCTCTGGTGTTTCCTCGACGGTTTCACGGCGCAGTGCGGTCACGTGTAGCTCAACCGGGGCGCCGGCCAACATGCCAAGCGCGGCAGCCGCATCAGACGAGGCCTGAATGCGCGGGCCGGGGATTTCACGTTCGCGGCGGAACAGGGCCCCGATCACGAACTTGCCGTTTGCGTTGTTGCGGATGATGACGCGCTCGGGCTCGGTCACGTCAGAATGGGCAACCCAGACACCGCCGAGCGACGGGCGACCGTCCCAAAGACCGGCTTCGGTCACTTCGAAAACCTCGGGCGCTTCGACGTCGCGTTCGATCAGCTGGGTGCTTTGTCCGCTGGCTTCGGTCGTTGTGTCCTTGTCCTTGGGTTGCAAGAAGGACATGTTCGGCCCTTCTTCGCAGCCGGCCAAAATGCCCAGTGTCGCCGCAAACAAAACAAGTCGTTTCGGCAACTTGCGTGGTTCTGTCCGTCCTTCAACCCCGTAGGTCATGTCGTGTTCCTTGCCTGTTTTGGGCGTCTTTTGCACCCCATGCGCCGGTTGTCCGGTCGTTTGCCCGCGTATCAAGCCCTAAGCTTGTTTGCCCGGATCATAACGCGTGAGGCTTTTCATTGAAAGTCCGCAGCGCATCGGTCGGCAAGTTTTCCCCTTTTTCAGCTTGCGTCGCCCAAGTGGACGCCCTAAATCACGTCGCACGCGGGGAGGTGGCAGAGTGGTCGAATGCGGCGGTCTTGAAAACCGTTGGGCGTGAGAGCGTCCCCAGGGTTCGAATCCCTGTCTCCCCGCCACTTATCAATAGGTTAGCGCCTTCTGAGAACTGCTCCTCATAAAAGCAAATTTTGCGTTTCCCAAAAAGTTTCCCATCTTCACGCTTTGTTTGCGCTCTGTTCTCGCAGGTGGTGAGCCTGTTTCGCCAGGCGCTTTTGATAGGCCCCTTTGCTGTATTTTTGTACCATCGATAGACTTTTGTGCCCTGTAATCGCAGCGATCTGATGATCCTTGCATCCAGCTTCCGCCAATTCACTAGCAGCGCTGTACCACAGACCGTGCAGGGTGTGCTTAATCAAACCAAGCCGCTTTCGTTCGTGCATTATGGTCCTTTGCAGGCGGTCGTAGCTTAATTGGGCCCCTCATTTGTCTGACAGAATATAGCGAGGGCTTCGGGGTGTTTTCTCCAAGACGGTTGAAAAGTTGATTGGGATAGGGAGGAATCTCCGTAAGGCAGAGAAATCCTGCGGCTCAGGTCACCTGGTTTCCAATGCGGTTCGTGTTCTCTCGCTAAATACTATGACTAGGTTTGTCACAACTAAGAGTTCAAAATCCATCTAGTGCACTGCTCGTCGCTGCAGGGCTATGTTTTCGCGCGTAAAGTAATTATGGTGCCAAAATCTCCATCCACAGATGTGGCAAGTTCTACGGCGGGCACCCATGGCAGGCACAAAGATCAAAAACATGGAAGAGTTCGCTACGGTCAGCGGCATCTCGCGCCCCACTCTGTCCAAGTTTTTCAACGATCCCAGCAGCGTTCGTGCATCCACTCGGAAGCGGATTGAGGCAGCTTTAGAGCAGTACGACTATCAGCCCAATCTTTATGCCGTGAATCAAAACCGCCGTCTGACCAAGAATATCGGGGTTGTGGTACCCAATTTGGCCGACCCGTTCTTTGCCAAGATCGCGCGCACCATTGAAGAGCACATCATCGAGACCGGTTTCCGTCCGGTTCTGCTTGGCTCTCATGGCAGCCCTGTTATGGAAATTGCAAACTTAGAAAACCTGCGCAGCTTGAAACCAGCGGGCGTTCTTTTGGCACCATTGGGACGGGCATCCGACCGTGCGAAAATCGAAGCATTCTGCCAAGACGTCCCCACCGTCCTGTTCGACGCCAACATTGATGCGATCGGCGAAGCCTTTGTGGGCTCTGATAACGAACAGAGTATTGGCTTGATTGTCGATTACCTCTGCCGGACGGGCGAACCGCCCAGCTTTTTCGAGATGAAGTCACCGACCAACCCAAACGCATTCAAGCGTCGGAACGCCTATATCGCAGCGATGGAAAAGCTGGGCCACAGTCCCAACCTCATCCAGGCTGAGGGTAAAGGTTGGGAATTCGAGGAAATCGGATTTCGCGAAGGCATGCGGGTCGTGCGCGATCGAAACCTGCCCACGAATACCCTTCTGTGCAGCAATGATCGCCTGGCCATCGGGTTGTTGTCCGCTGCTTTCGAAGCCGGTTTGCGTGTCGGCATCGGCGACGACTGTGATCTGAGGGTTGCGGGCCATGATGATCATCCGTTTTCGCGATACACCTGTCCGACCCTTACCACGGTTTCGCAAGACTATGAGGCGATAGCCAAGAAGAGCGCAGCGGTCCTGCTGGAACGGATCGAGTCTGAAAAGACCGCCGATTCGCGGCAGGAAACCCTGTTTGACGGGCGATTGATCATGAGATCATCCGCCTAAAGGTTTGAGATTGCTCTTCATTCATAAATTTTACGCGCGTAAAGAAATAAATTGACGCAAGTTACCGCTAGGCGTTACCCTCGTGGCAAGCATCTAATTTGGGAGGACGACGATGTTTAGGAAAGGCGCGCTTCGTGCAGCCACGGCCATTACGCTCTTAGCGGCGGGTGGCGTTTCTGCCGAAACACTAACGATTGCGATCGTGAACAACGGTCACATGATCAACATGCAAAAGGTTGCAGAAGCTTACACTGCAGAAACCGGGGTCGAGCTGAATTGGGTTTCGCTCGAAGAAGGCGTTCTGAGGGAGCAGGTTACCTCGGACACCGCAACCGGTGGCGGGCAGTACGACATCATCAACATCGGTATGCAAGAAGCTCCGATCTGGGGGGCTGCAGGCTGGATCGAACCGCTGAACTTCTCGGAAAGCTATGATCTGGACGACATCCTCCCGGCAATGCGCAATGGGTTGTCGCATGAGGGGCAGCTGTATGCCGCGCCATTTTACGGTGAATCGTCGATGGTCATGTATCGCAAGGATCTGACCGACGCGGCAGGCGTTTCCATCGCGGACAATGACAGCTGGGACAATGTCAAGGCGGCCGCCGCTGCAATCCACGATCCGGACAATGGCGTCTACGGGGCCTGCCTGCGCGGTAAACCGGGCTGGGGCGACAATATGGCGTTCATCACCACCGTCGTGAACTCATACGGCGGCGCATGGTTCGACGCAGACTATCGCCCGGTTCTGGACAGCCCAGAATGGAACGCAGCAATCAACTTTTACGTGGATCTGCTCAGCAACTACGGCCCTCCGGGCTCGGAAGGCAATTCCTTCAACGAAATCCTGGCGCTCTACAATGAAGGCAAATGCGGCATGTGGATTGATGCCACCATCGCGGCGTCCTTCCTGGAAGTGGATGGCGTGGCCTACGCGCAGTCGCCGAACGCAGGAAACCCTGTTGGCGCAAACTGGCTGTGGGCCTGGGCCATGGCAATCCCTGCCGGATCCCCGAATGCAGAAGCGGCCAGCAAGTTCATCGAGTGGGCAACATCCAAGGACTATGTCCAAGCGGTTGGCAACCATCCCGACTTTGGCTGGGGCGCAGTGCCCACAGGCCAACGTGCATCGACTTATGCGATCCCCGAGTTCCAGGCGGCAGCGGGTTTCGCAGCAGCTGAGCTTGCGGCGATCGACAGCGCAGCACCCGAGGCAACCGATCTGAAGCCCTATGTCGGCGTTCAGTTCGCAGCAATCCCCGAGTTCCCGGAAGTCGGATCTGCGGTTGCTCAGGAAATGGCGGCAGCACTGTCTGGCGCAAAGTCGGTCGAAGACGCTTTGGCGGCATCCCAGAAGGCGGCTGACTCGATCATGAAAGAAGCGGGCTACTACGACTAACCCACCGTCGAGGGCCCAGGTCTGCCTGGGCCCTCATGGCACCCCAAGTCGTCAGATTTGCTTGCAAGCCTCTGCGACGCGTAACGTCACAACATTCGCAACTTTTTTCACAGGCAGGACGCGATGCGCGTTTTGCCAAGAGGATAGGCTCATGTCTGACAGAAAGCTCCCCCGCCTTCTTCAAAGCCCGGCAGTCATACTGCTTTTGGTCTGGATGCTGATCCCGCTGGGGATGACACTCTACTTTTCTTTCATTCGCTATGTATTGAACAACCTGCGCCGCCCAGAGTGGACCACACCCAGTCTCAGCAACTGGCGCGGCTTCGGGAACTACGAATTTGTTCTGAACTCCAAGGATTTCCTGTTCGCCATTCAGAACAGCCTTCTGATTGTGTGCAGCATCCTGATTTTGACGGTTGTTCTGGGTGTCCTGATTGCCGTTCTGATCAACAAGGCCTTCCCAGGCCAGGGCATTGTTCGCGTGCTTTTGATCTCGCCGTTTTTTGTGATGCCCGCCGTGAACGCGGTTCTTTGGATCAACATGATCCTGGATCCGGTGTTGGGCCTGCAGGGCATCGCCATCGGCAGCATCAACGACATGCTGGATACGTTGCGCAATGCCCCTTTGGTCGGGTGGTTCTTTTCGCTTTGGCCTGAACTCGAACCCATCTCATTCCGGGCCACGCAAACTTCGGCTTATGCGGTCATCATCATGGTGACATGGCAGTGGACACCTTTCGCGGTGCTGATCTTCATGACGTCGCTGCAATCCGAAGACCAGCAGCAGAAAGAAGCAGCCGTGTTGGATGGCGCAAGCACCTGGTCTCAGTTCCGCTTTCTCACCCTGCCTCACCTGGCGCGCCCAATTGCGATCGTGGTCATGATCCAGGCGATCTTTCACCTGTCGCTTTACGCGGAAATCGAAATCGTCAGCCGCGGCAACGGGAACAAGAACCTGCCGTATCTGATCGGTGAATTTGCCAACAACAACATCGGCGCAGCCAGCGCCACAGGCATCTTCGCAGTCATCCTTGCCAACATCGTCGCCTTTTTCCTGCTGCGCATGATTGGCAAGACACTGATGGAATAAGGGGACCCAACCATGGCTATTGTTGCAAAATCCTCGAAATTCGCAAAATACGGTCGGCCGACATTGGCTTGGGTCGTTGGGTTGCTCTTCTTCTTCCCGATCTTCTGGATGGTGGTCACAAGCTTCAAGACCGATGCGGACGCGGTGAAGCCCGAGCATCTGATCTGGTTCACACCAACGCTCGAAAACTACCTCAACATGACCGAGAACTACGACTATTGGCGCTTTGCCAGGAACTCGGTCATCACCGCCGTTTTCGCCACCGTATTCACCCTGTTTGTCGGCATCCCCTGCGCCTATGCCATGGCGTTCAACCCAAGTCGCGCCACCAAGGACGTGCTGATGTGGATGCTGTCGACCAAGATGCTTCCGGCTGCGGCGGTGCTTTATCCGATGACCTTCATCACCAAATCTGCGGGCCTGTTTGATACGCATTTCCTGATCATCATGGTGCTCAGCCTGATCAATATGCCCATCGTCATCTGGATGCTCTTCACCTATTTCAAAGAGATACCCAAAGACATCATCGAAGCCGGTCAGATGGACGGGGTCAGCACCTGGGGTGAGATCAAGGAAATCCTCATTCCACTTGCCTGGGGCGGCATCGCCTCCACCGCATTGCTCTGCTTCATCTTCTGCTGGAACGAGGCCTATTGGACCGTGCGCCTGACCACGACGGACGCAGCCACGCTCTCCAAACTCATCGAAGGCAACCGCGCCCCCGAAGGCCTGTTCTTTGGCCGCCTCTCTGCAGTCTCGGCAGCCGCCGTCGGACCGATCGTTGTCCTGGGATGGTTCTGCCAGAAACAACTTGTCCAAGGCCTGACCTTTGGCGCCGTGAAATAAGGAACGACAATGGGACGTATTCAACTCAAAAACGTGACCAAAAGCTTTGGCAACGTGCAGGTCATCCCACCGTTGGATTTGACCATCGAGGACGGCGAGTTCGCAGTGTTTGTCGGGCCGTCCGGGTGCGGGAAATCCACCCTGTTGCGGATGATCGCAGGTCTTGAAGATCTGACGTCTGGCGAGATCGAGATCGACGGTGACGTCGCGACCCAGGTGCCGCCATCACAGCGCGGTTTGGCCATGGTTTTTCAGTCTTATGCGCTCTACCCGCATATGACCGTGCGCAAGAACATCGGTTTTCCCCTGCGCATGGCAAAGATGGCTCAGGCAGAAATCGATCAACGCGTTGAAACCGCGGCCAAGTCGCTGAATCTGATGGATTATCTGGATCGCAAACCGGCAGACCTTTCGGGCGGTCAGCGCCAGCGTGTCGCCATCGGTCGCGCCATTGTCCGCGAACCTGCTGCTTTCCTGTTTGACGAACCACTGTCGAACCTGGACGCAGCACTTCGCGTGGGGATGCGTTTGGAAATCGGCGAGCTGCATGAACGCCTGAAGACCACCATGATCTATGTGACACATGACCAGGTCGAAGCGATGACCATGGCGAACAAGATTGTCGTGCTGCGCGCCGGGGTGATCGAACAAGTCGGCTCGCCGCTTGAACTCTACCACAAACCTCAGAACGAGTTTGTGGCAGGCTTCATCGGGTCGCCGAAGATGAACCTTGTGAAGGGGGCCGAGGCCGAGAAACATGGCGCCGCAACCATTGGAATTCGTCCGGAACACACTGACGTGAGCATGACGGATGGTGCCTGGAAGGGTCGGGTTGGCGTTGCAGAACACTTGGGCTCTGACACCTTCATTCACGTCCATGACACGGGCCTGGCCGACATGCTGACGGTGCGTGTGAATGGCGATATCTCGGTCAAACATGGCGACACCATCTACCTGACGCCGCAGGCGGACCAGATCCACAAATTCGACGCGCAAGGAATACGAATTTGATGGCGGCCGCTTCGCTCCATACCAAGGGACTGGCACTGTCGGACGCAGTGCTGCCCCAGCTTTCCGAGGCTGTGGCCCGCCCAAACTATGATCGGGCCAAGCTTCGTCCCGGCATAGTGCATATCGGTTTGGGCAACTTCCACCGGGCGCATCAGGCCTGGTACATCCATCGGCTGATGCAGCAGGGAATGGCCCAGGATTGGGCCATCATCGGAGCAGGTGTTCGCCCCCAAGACAAAATCATGCGCGCCCGCCTTCAGCCCCAGGATTATCTGACGACACTGGTTGAATTGTCGCCCCAAGGGAAGTCAGCCGAGATTATCGGCTCGATGATTGACTACCTGCCGATAGAGGATGGAAACGCGGCGCTGATCCGACAGATGGCCGCCCCCGCCATTCGGATCGTATCCCTCACGATCACTGAGGGCGGGTATTTCATATCTCCGACCGAGGATGGTTTCGACATTGCCCATCCCGACATTCAACATGATATTCGCCACCCCGAACATCCGCGAACGGTTTTTGGCGCTATGGTCGCGGCACTTGCTGCACGCAGAGCGTCTGGAGTCGGGCCATTCACGGTGCTCAGTTGCGATAACCTCCGTGGAAATGGTTCGATCGCGCGCCAGGCGATCACTTCGCTGGCTCACCACATCGATCCCGCGCTTGCAGAATGGATTGAAGACAACTGCAGTTTCCCAAATTCCATGGTGGATTGCATCGTTCCGGCGACCGGCCCGAATGAGCTCGCTTTGGCGCGAGATTTCGGTGTCGAAGATGCGGCTCCGGTCACCCATGAAAGCTATCGGCAATGGGTTATCGAGGATGACTTCTGTGCAGGCCGACCTGAACTTGAAAAAGTAGGGGTAATCGTTGCGCGAGATGTTCACGCCTACGAGGCCATGAAAATCCGCATCCTGAATGCAGGCCATCAGGTCCTGGCAAATGTCGGTGAGCTTTTGTCGGTAGAGACCATAGCGGAATGCATGGCGCACCCCATGATTTCGCGGTTCTTCCACACGATCGAACATAAGGAAATCGCGCCCTATGTTTCCCCGGTGCCGGGCATGACACCAACGGAATATGTTGGTCTGGTCGCACAAAGATTTTCAAACCCGGAAATTCGGGACACCACCCGTCGCGTTGCCTTTGACGGATCTTCGCGACACCCGCAGTTTATCTTGCCGATCGTCCGAGATGCCCTGAACAGCGGCGGTTCCATCCAAGGGCTGGCTCTGGTCGAAGCGTTGTGGGCCCGAATGTGCGCCGGGGTCCGCGATGACGGAACCACCATTGAAGAGAACGACCCAGACTGGCCGCGACTGTCCAAGGTCGCGCGGCAGAGTGCTCAACGACCCACCGCATGGCTGGAACAGCAGCACATCTATGGCGACCTGGCCGATGATCCTGTTTTCGCACCAGCATTCTGTCGCTGGCTCCGCATGATCTGGTCAGAAGGCAGTCTCGCCTCTCTGCATTCATACCTGGAACAAGAGCAAGACACGGAAACAGAGGCTTGGAAATGATCCTGTGTTGTGGCGAGGCTCTCATCGACATGATCCCAGAGCAGACCATTAGGGGAACCGAGGGTTTTGTCCCGCATTGTGGTGGTGCGGTTATGAACACGGCCGTTGCATTGGGGCGTTTGGGTGTGCCGACTGGACTGTTTACCGGGCTGTCAGATGACATGTTCGGCCAACAGCTGGATGCGCATCTTCGCGCGTCAAATGTGGATCTTTCGTTTGTGGTGACCTCAAGCCGTCCGTCGACCCTTGCGTTTGTGCAGTTTGTGGCAGGTCGGGCCAGCTACAGTTTTCTGGATGAGAACTCTGCCGGTCGCATGCTGAGCATCTCGGATCTGCCCAAAGTGCCCGAGGATGTATCGGTGCTGTTCTTTGGCGGTATCAGCCTGGCCACGGAACCTGGGGCCGAAGCCTATGCCACCCTGTTGGATCAGGAACGGCGCGACCGTGTCGTGATGCTGGATCCGAATATCCGCCCGCAGTTCATTCCCGATCAGAAGCGATACCGCGCGCGACTGGAGCGGATGCTGGCAAAGACCGATATCCTGAAGGTCTCGGACGAAGACTTGGACTGGCTGATCCCGCAATCCATGCCATATGCGAAAAAAATCGCCATGTTGATGAAGCGTGGGCTAAAACTCGTTGTTATGACCCGCGGTTCTGCCGGGGTGGTCGGTTTCCTGAAAGACGGATCTGAGGTCACCGTTGCGGCCGAGCAGGTCGATGTCGTGGATACGGTCGGGGCTGGCGACACCTTCAATGCGGGGTTTTTATGCAAACTCAATGCGCTTGATTGTTTGGATATTCACACGCTGCTTGAGCTCGATCCTGACAGGTTAGAGCAGGCGTTGGCATTTGCATCAAAGGTCGCGGCAATCTCGGTCTCTCGGCAGGGTGCCAACCCACCTTGGGCGTCAGAAGTGATGGACTGAGTCTACAGCATTTTTGAAGGAATAAACGCGCGTCTTCATGTTACCTGTGAGAGCATTTGCATGGCCAATCGCTTGCAGTGAGGATGCTTGGATTTTGAAGCCGAAATGCAATAGTGGACCGGGATTTCCAACAATCTGAGTTCAATCCCTTTTCCTCTCCAGAATGCTCCGCGACCGCAGCGAACGTCGACTTCCTGCTTAGACCGGCAAGTTCGGCGGTCGCGGCATTCGAGGATTTCTCATGTCCGCTTAGGGCTGCCAGCAGCCACCCAGGTTTGACGTGACGAACGACTGTTTCTAACCCAGAGTGTCAAGTTTTGCACCAGTTGCGAAATTCAGCTATGCGCAGATAGCAACCGTTGCAAAATCTGTGCGCAATCTAGCAAACACTTTGCGCTATAGGTCCAAAACGAGCATTCATCTCATCCAATCACGCTGCTGGGCAGTTTAACCCAATCGGACATTTGTTCCGCGCCCTGGATCAAATGCATCTTCGTTCGCGACAACAGCAATCCAAGGCTCGGAGATATGTGACCGGCTGAGAAACAGATGATGATCGGCATTGCCGTCTGAATGCTCGCTAAGCTTGGTGCAAAAAACAGTTTGACCTTCCTCTTGCTGGAAGCTGTAGGCCCAAGAAAAATCAATCAACGATGTGGGACCATGAAGAAGACCATCCTGATTTCAGCAGTCGCGGCCGCAGGCACCCTGGGTTACCTTTTCTGGCCGGGTCCCAAATCCGATCAATCAACGGCAAATCGGATCACAGATCAGGGCGCGGCGCTGGTTGAGATCGTTCTGCCAGAAAACCTGTCTACGAATGCCCAGATCGGCAAGCGGGGTTTCGACGCGAATTGCGCGGCCTGTCACGGATTGAACGCGGTTGGGAAGCAAGGCGTCGCTCCGCCGTTGGTGCATGTCATCTATGAACCAGGCCACCACGGCGATGAGAGCTTTCAACGCGCCGTTGCGCAGGGCGTCAGAGCCCATCACTGGCCCTTTGGCAACATGCCTCCAATCGACGGTTTGGCGCGCCCAGATGTCACGATGATCACGCAGTATGTGCGCGAGCTGCAGCGCGCCAATGGCATCAACTGATCATGCGTGTGTTGGCCAGAAAACGCATGATCGCGACGACAAGCTGGATTGCCACGTCCATATTGCTTGCGTCCCCATCAGTGGCGGATCATGAACTTCTTGACCGTGACCTCAAGGATGGACAGGCGCTGTACCAAGAGTATTGCGCCTCTTGCCACGGGAGCAATCTTGAAGGGCAGGATGATTGGCGTTCGCCCAACAGCGACGGCACCCTACCAGCGCCCCCGCATGACGAAACGGGGCACACGTGGCACCACGATAACCAACTCCTCTTTGACTACACCAAACTGGGTGGTAGCCGAGCACTTGCTGCAATCGGAGTGCAGGACTTTGTCAGCGGGATGCCCGCATTCGATGACATCCTCTCTGACGACGAGGTCTGGAACATTCTGGCGTTCATCAGATCAACCTGGCCTGAGCGTGTGCAGAAGATACAAGCGAGCCGTAATCCTCCACATCAGTAAACCGCAGAAATCTGGCTTTTCCTAAAGCCGCTCAAAAAAATTGAAAAACGTGCTTGACCCTCCACCTGCTGGAAGCCGTATCTAACGCGAAAGTCGAGCAGAAGAGTCACCAAGTCCAAGCCCATGAGCATCAAACGTACAGCCCTGAAGATGTTCCAGATCGTTGTGACGATCGGGCTTTTGGTGTTTGTCGCGTTTTCCTCATCGCATGAGCACGTATCGCAGGCTGAGCTTGTGGGCAGTGAACATGTCCAAATGGACCACGGCCCCAATCCGGTGCAGGGCACGCATTCAGAGACCTGCCTGGTGCATGTCGCCTGCAGTCTTGCCGCGATGTCAGTTCAGCCGAACTTGGCGATCGCATTGCCTTTGTCCCAGGCGATGGCTCTGTCCCTTTACGATCTCGTGCATCCGTCAGCCTTGCTGCTGACTAAAACGCCGCCTCCGCGCGCGTAGGAACGTCCTGTTCGCCTGACCGAGTCCGGCTGACTTTATCGTTCCCCCAATTTCGTTGGCGATCAACGCGTCCTGCGGCGATGCTGACGTCACTCCAAACTTGAGAATACCAATGACAGCAACGCAATTCATGCGTGCGGCTGCGACTTGTTTTGTCGTCGGGATCACCGGGACAACAAGTGCGCTTGCCGACGTGTACGATATCACCGTGGACCGCATCCGTATTGATGCGGGCACATTCAAAAAGAAGGGCATCGGCTACAATGGCAGCCAGACGCCCAAGGTTCTTCGCTTCAAGGAAGGCGAGGAAGTCACCATCCGGGTCAAGAACAACCTGCGACAGTCGACCTCGATCCACTGGCACGGGCTGATCCTGCCTTATGATCAGGATGGTGTTCCGGGGATCAGTTTTGCCGGGATCAAACCGGGTGAAACCTTCACCTATCAATTCCCCATCGAGCAGGCGGGAACCTACTGGTTCCACAGTCATTCCGGCTTTCAGGAACCCGATGGGGCCTATGGTGCCATCGTGATCGAACCAAAGGGTGGTGAGAAGATCCGCGCGGATCGCGATTATGTGGTGCAACTGACCGACACGCATCCGCATCAGGGGCAGCGCATCATGCGCAACCTGAAAATGTCGGCGGATTACTACAACAGAACGCAGCGCACAGTTGCTGACCTTGTTCGGGACTCTCGTGCCGACGGGTTCAAGCAAGCCATGGAAGAGCGAAAGATGTGGGGGCGCATGCGGATGATGCGTACCGATGTCGAGGACGTTCAGGGCTTTGCCGCGATGATCAACGGGGCGACGACCAGTCAGAATTGGACCGGGCTGTTCAAACCTGGTGAGAAAGTCCGTCTCCGCTTGGTCAATTCGTCGGCCATGACCTATTTCGACGTGCGCATTCCCGGCCTGAAGATGACGGTTGTTCAGGCGGACGGAAACGATGTGAAACCGGTGGTGGTTGACGAGCTTCGTATCGCCGTGGCCGAGACCTATGACGTGATCGTTCAACCGCGCAAAGCGCAAGCCTACAGCATCTTTGCGGAATCCATGGGACGCAGCGCAGTGGTGCGCGGAACGCTTGCTCCTGCTGACGGCATGGTGGGTCCGATGTACCAACGGCGCATGCCTCCGCTGCTCACAATGGCCGACATGAGCGGCATGATGGGTGGCATGCACATGGAAGGTCACGTGATGCAGGCGGATCATTCCGCGATGGACATGACACCAGCCGCCCCTGCCAAAAAGATGAAACCGGGCGAGATGGACCACAGCCAGATGGATCATGGGGCTATGGATCATGGCCAAATGAGCGGTGATCAGATGGATCATGCCGCCATGGGGCACGGCCAGATGGGTAATGATCAGATAGATCACGCCGCCATGGGGCATGGTGAACCATCCAAGACCAGCGCAAAGCCCGCCCATGCCGGTCACGGGCAGGCACCCGATGCGATGAGCGGCATGTCACACGCGCAAATGGGTCACGGGGCAGGGAAAGGGGCCTCGGCACCCTTTTTTGCCGATGGCAGCGGGTTGATCCCCGAGGCGGCGAATGGCGGCAAATTCCTGTCATACCAGGACCTGTCGGCCGCAAAGCCGCTCTACCCGGATCGTCCGGCAACGCGCGAGATCGAGCTGCGACTGACCGGAAACATGGAACGCTACATCTGGTCGATCAACGGTAAGAAGCTCTCTGAGGCCGAGCCGCTGGTGCTCTACTATGGCGAGCGGGTGCGCTTCAAATTCGTCAACGAAACCATGATGGCGCATCCCATGCATCTGCATGGCATGTGGTCAATCCTGGATACCGGCAAAGGCCGCAAGGACCCGATCAAGCACACCATCAACGTCAACCCCGGTACAACCGTCTACACCGAAACAGAGGTCGATGTGACAGGGCAGTGGGCCTTTCACTGTCACCTGTCCTACCACGCCGATGCAGGCATGTTCCGCAAAGTTGTGATCAAGGGAGCACCGGCATGATGGCGCGACGATCACTCAACCAAACACTGACAGCTTCGGTGCTGTCGATTGCGATGGTAGGTGCCGCGCAAGAGGCAAGTGCCGAGGCTCTCACCTACGGCATTCAGGTCGAACAACTGGAATATCGTTCGATCGATGGCGGCGGGGCCTATGTCTGGGATTTCGATGCGTTGATCGGCACCGACGAGTTGAAATTCGTGTGGCGCAGCGAAGGCGAAGTCGCGGAAGGCTCGGGCGACATTGAAAGCCTGGAAAACCAACTGCGATTGCAGATGCCCATCTCCAGGTTCTTCGACGCGGTCGTCGGTGTATACGCACAAACGCCAGATCAATTGCCCGACCGATACGCAGCTGTTTTTGGCGTCAAAGGCCTCGCTCCACAGTGGTTTGAAATCGACGCGGACCTCTATCTGTCAGACCGATCCTTCCTGCGGTTTGAAGGGGAATATGAGGCTCTGCTGACCAACCGGCTGATCCTGACGCCGTCGTTGGAGGTCAACCTGCCTGTGCAGGATGATCCTGCTTACCTGCAAGCCGCAGGCGGGGCCACGGTCGAGATTGGCGCGCGCCTTAGCTACGACCTCATCGACCGATCGGTCGCTCCTTACGTCGGCGTCAACTATGAAAAATCGTTCGGCGGTACCGCCGATCTGATGCGGGCTGCCGGTGAGGAAGATGACGAATTCTCGGTCGTGGCCGGTGTCCGCTTGATGTTCTGAAAACCCCGCGCGGCGGGGCAACCGCCGCGCTTCTTCAGTCTCTCCAACCTTAGAAAGGATAGTTCAATGAGAGCAGTATTTGTCGGCGCAGCAATGGTTTTTGCCATGTCCATTCCAGCGATATCGGGGCCATCTGGCGGCAGCCATGGCTCGGATCATGGAGCGGGTCATGGTATGGACCATTCGGCGATGATGACCGCAGGCATGCCCGGAAACAAAGCTGAAGCCCGTCGGGCCATTCGCGTCAAAATGAAGGAAACCGACGATGGTGAAATGATCTTCACCCCTAACAGCTTTAACGTGAAGAAAGGAGAAACGGTCCGCATCAAGATCTCGAACCGAGGTGAACTTGAACACGAGTTTGTGCTGGACACCCGTGAGAACAATCAGATCCACAAGGAACTGATGGCGAAACGTCCGGATGAAAACGCCCACCAGATGCCCAATGCGATCACTCTGCAACCGGGCGAGAAAGGCGAAATCGTCTGGACCTTCTCAAATGCTGGCGAGTTCGAATTCGCCTGCCTGATCTTGGGCCACTATGAATCCGGCATGTTCGGAACCGCCAGCGTCAGCTGATCAAGATGAGCTGCGCGCCGTAATGGTGCGCAGCCATCCCGCAAGAAATTCCCAGATGGATGGTTTTTCTTCCGAAGCCATCGAGTGAGTTTTGCGGTTGTTTAGCAGTGTTTCGGTCAACAAAAGTTGGTCTTTTGACTTGTTTCCCAGATTGCCTGGAGCGATCTGTCACATGACCGTGTCTGCTTTGGGCTGAGACTCGAAGCGGGCGACCGGTCTCTGCGCAGAACGGCCATTGAGGTTGGAAACGCCAACGGCAGTTCGGTCGGCATTGCCGCCGTTTGTGTGTGGCGGATGCCGATGTCCGCTCTGGGCTGCCAGAAGCCACCCAGGTTTGACGTAACGAACGACTGTTTCGAGCTCAAACCTCCCGAATGCCGCACAGGGGACCAATGTCCGCTCTCTGGACAGGTGCAAAGGTCGCCGACTTCTCGCAATTGGTCAGAGTTTCCACTCAAACCCCACGGCTCTTTCGGACACATCCCAGAGACGCGACATGACAGCTTTGTCATGGGCATGAGCATTGAGTGTGCCTTTGCCGACCGGGCCGACCGCTTCCATGCGGCCCGTCGGACCATAGAGGGCGCGTTGCTCGGTCAGGGTCTCTTCGGTCGCGCACATGACCTCGGGGTATGAGCCTTGTTCCGCAGTCTGGACCATCGGCGTCTTGGTCATCAGCCACCAGATGAAACGCATCGTGCGGCTTCCGCTGGTGGTTATCAGCGATGTGGCCGACGAGCCCGGATGGCAGACGAAGACTTCGACATCTTTGCGTCGCGCCTCGGCCAGACGGTCCTGCAGTTCGTAGGCGAACATCATCTGGGCCAGCTTGCTTTGCGAATAGGCGGCGTTCGCTCCGTAGCCTTCATCCCAGTTCATGTCGTTGAACTTGATGGTCTTGAGGCCAAGGTTGTAGCCAAGGCTCGCGACGACGACGATCCGGCCTTTGCCTTCGGCGATGCGGTCAAAGAGCAGACCATTGAGCAGAAAGTGCCCGTAGTGGTTGGTGCCAAGCTGGCTTTCGAACCCATCAACGGTCAACTTGCGCGTCGGCACCTGCGCAATGGCCGCGTTGTTGATCAGCGCGTCGATGCGCGGCTCCGTCTTCAGAACTTCTTCGGCAGCCGCGCGCACGCTGTCCAAAACGGACAGGTCCATGCGCACGAAGCTCACCTCGGCCTGTCCGCCAAACTCCTGTTTCAGGTCCGCGATGGCTGCCTCCGACTTCTCGGCCGAGCGGTTCAACATCACCACCTTGGCGTTCTTCTTCAGAAGGATGCGCGCGGCTTGAAAGCCTGCGCCAGCATTGGCGCCGGTGATGATGTAGGTCTTGCCTGACTGATCGCCGAGGCGCTCGGGTGTCCAGCCTTTGGGTCCGAAAGTCGTATCCGCCATTTTCTGTCTCCTGCCAGCTCAAACTGGTGGCTCGAGGTGCCGTTGCTTGAAGACACAGATAAAACCTAATTGGGCACCGAAATAGGCGATATCCTATCGATTATTTGCCTAATCGTCTCAATTCTATTGTAAAGTGGGCGGTCCTCTGCCAGCTAAAGTGCATGAGTAAAGAACAGATCAAAGGTCTTATCGAGCGCCGTCTGCCAGAGGCGGGCCTCGTCGATACCCCGCTGGACGGTGTCCGGCTGTTCCGGGTGATCGAGGCCATGCCCTGCATGCCTGCTGTCTATGAGCCTACGGTGGTGGCTATTCTAAGTGGCACCAAGGAAGCTGTTCTGGACGGTGAGCACCACGTTTATGGCAGCGACAAATACTTGCTGTGCCCCATGACGTTACCGGTGGAGGCAGGTACTCCACGGGCGTCCAAAGCGGACCCACTGCTTGGCGTCGTAATCACTTTGAATCCACGAGTGATGCGCGAGCTCGCGTTGGAAATTGAGACCGCCGCTGGCGGAACCAGACAAGCGCGGGGTGGCGCCCCATCGGCTTTGACATTGGCTTCCTGGGATGTTGGTTTCACGCAGGCACTGCTGCGGCTTCTCGATCTGCTCGACAATCCGGTTGATCTGGAGGTGCTCGGGCAGGGTCGAATGCGCGAGTTGTGTTACGCGGTGCTCATGGGCGAGGCCGGGGCCGCTGCAAGACGGGCCTTTGGCGTCGGCAACGAAATCGCGCGCGCCATCGACTACCTCTCAAATCATATGAACGAACAGGTCACCATCGACGATATGGCCGACCTCGTCGGCATGAGCCGGGCGGTATTCCATCGGCGGTTCAAGGAAGCAACGACCATGTCTCCGATCCAGTTCGTGAAATCCATGCGGCTGAACAACGCCGCCATGAAAATCGCGGAAGGAAAGACCGTGTCTGAGTCAGCCCGTGATGTAGGCTATCAAAGCTCCTCTCAATTCAGCCGCGAGTTTAAGCGAATGTACGGTCAGTCGCCACGGGAATGGAGCAACGCGGCGCAGGTGCCTCAACGATTGAGCTAAGATGCTCCTGTAATCCTACGTCTGTGGCGAATGTCCGGTTTGAGGGGTGCTCCCGCCATTGGGTGTATTGAACCGAATGACCGATTTGTCCCGCATGTCGGGCGCTCCTTAAGGGGGATGGCAAGGTCCGCTACGGATTAAAAATTGTCTCTAGAGGGAATTGAACTGATGTTGACTGTGGGCAGGGGATGAAATCCGAAGTCTGGGTTGCGAAGGGCGAGGTGCGGTAGTTTGGCTGTCTGGAAAACAGGTCTTGTTGGACACCTTGGCAAACAGCAGCGCGAGTCTTTGCGCGGTCATCCCATTGACGCACCGGAAACATGGACACTCCGCGTGTCTGACTGTAGCGCCAGACAAACCTTTGCGCGGAACCAAGATGACGGAAACGACATACCCAAGCCCTATTCCATCGCACCGCCAAGCGGATGTTGCGGTCCATGCTATTGGGCTGATGGCGATCCTGGCAGCCGGTGGATTGCTTGTTTCCAAATCAATCACCGGTCTCGAGCCCAAACTGGTTCTTGCGGTTGTGGTTTACGTCATTTGCGCGCTGACCTCCAATCTGGCCTCCGCCGCCTATCACTTTTCCAGATGGCACCCCAGGCGCAAACTCTTGCGGCGGATTGATCACGCCGCGATCTACTCCAGCATCTCGGGTACTTTCACACCCTTTTTTGTGTTGGCAGGAACGACATGGACGCTGGCCTTGCTGTGGATATGCTGGGGGCTTACGGCTGTAGCCGTCTGGAACAAGATCACGAACGAAACGGTCAAGTCACGATGGTCCACAGCATCCTACCTTGGACTGGGGGCAATTGGGCTAAGTGCGCTGCCTGACCTCACGAATGTCCCCATCACGGCCTTGTGGTGCATCTTGGCCGGATCCGCCGCATACGTCATTGGAACGGTATTTTACGCCCGAAAAACCATGCCTTACCGGTATGCCGTCTGGCACGCGTGGGTGAACGTCGGCGGAGCGTTGATGTTTGCAGGCATATGGATAGCCCTATCGGCTCAATGGTAGAGTTGCGGCCGCAGGGAAAACTGTTCCGCAATCAGCAAGTTGAGTTTGCTGCTTAGAGCGCCTCATTTGAGCAGATAGTGACCTTTGCAAAGTGATGTGATCTGGCGAGATCCCATGGACTATTTGCTGCACCTGTATTGCAAAGGTTTTTCTGAGCCCCGTACTACAATCCAAGTTCTGCCAGGCGTTTTTCCTGACGCGCGGTGAGGGCATCGATTTCGCGTATCGCCGCGGCCGTCAGTGCTGCCCCTGGTTTGCGCAGCGTCGGATGTGCGATAACCCCCTGGCGTGCCAAGGAATATTTCCGGATAGCAAGCCCCATGCCGGGCTGAGATTCATACCGGATCATCGGCATGTAGGCATCAAAGATGTCTCTTGCACGGTCAAGGTTGTCCGCAAGAAATGCGTCAAGCACCTGGCGCATCATTTCGGGGTATCCAAATCCCGTCATCGCGCCATCCGCGCCTCGGAGCATTTCTTCGAGCAGGAACATCCCGCCGTTCCCACACAGGATTGAAATGCGGCGCGCGCCAGCGTCAGAAGCTTTTCGAAGCGCGCTGATCTTTTCCAAACCGGGCCAGTCCTCGTGTTTGAGCATGACGCAAGTCGGGCAGTCTTCGACGATCCGAAGGATCACGGAAGGCGAAATTTGAACACCAGTCGCCAGTGGGAAATCCTGCAGAACAAACGGGATATCGCCCAATGCATCCGCGGTATTGTGGAAATAGCTTGTAATTTGCGCATCCGTCTGGAGCCCCATTGGCGGAGCGACCATTACCCCCTGTGCCCCGGCTTCCATTGCCTCGTTGCTCAGTGCCGTCATCGCTGCAAAGCCAGACGACGACACCCCAACGATCACCGGCACCTGGCAACGTGCGGTGACACGTCGAACGACAGCTACGGATTCCTCGGCGGACAGTTTGCCTGCCTCACCCATCATGCCAAGGATTGTCAGGCCGTTGGCGCCCTTTTCGATGTAGGTGTCGACCATCCGGTCGATACTGTCGAAATCCAGCGCGCCGTTCGGCAGAAACGGGGTGGCGGCGATCGTAAAGACGCCATTTGTGGTTTCATCAAGCATGATCGGTGCTCTGCAGTTTATGAGAAAGGTTCGATTGGATTTGTCCCAAGGCCATGCTCACGGCGGCCTGGGTGGGTTCGACAACGGGCAGGCCGGTCGCGTCCTGAAGTGGTTCGCGATAATTGGCCATGCCTGCGCATCCCATGATCAGGACGTTTGCGCCATCTTCGTCGCGTAGCCGTCTACCTGTGGCAATCATCGCATCAAGGCTTGTGCGAGGGTTGGCAAGGTCCGCCACGCCAAGTCCCAGCGCACGATCCCCTGCCAGCCGATCCAGAACGCCCATTGCACCAAAAGCCCTGAGGTGCCGTGGTATGGAGGGCGGCAGAATGGCGATCACCCCGAACCGTTGCCCAAGGGTCAGTGCGGTCATGACTGCCGCTTCCTGAATACCGACAACCGGCAGGTCTGTTTGATCGCGGAGGGCATGCAGCCCGGGATCACCAAAACAGGCGATCACATATCCGGCGGCATCGGTTTGCGCCGCGGCAAGTTCCAGCATCGGCGCGATGGTCAAATCCGCCTGGCGCTGGCTTTCGATGCCCGGTGGCCCCTCGGCGAGGGTCAGGCAACGAATGGGGATGCCAAAACTGCGCAGCGGGGTGATGGCCACGTCGATCCCGTCCGTGACGGTCTGGGAAGAATTGGGGTTTATGACGATGAGCGTGCTCATGCGCCGGGCCGGGTCGCTGACTGGATTTCGATCTGATAGCCCCCGGGGTCGTTGAACACGAACGCACGTATGCCGATCTCGTCATTGACGAACAGCTTTGACAGGTTGTCCAGCTTCTTGGCGTGGGCATAGTCATACCACTCGTCCACATCGGGCACCCGAATACACAGCTGTACGGGTTTGACTGCGGACCATTTGTTCATTCCCTTGGCCTCATCCACCAGTCCGACATGGGCGCCCGGACAGATTTGATAGATCTTGCACCAACCTTGATCGATCGCCAGCGGCAGGCCCAAGACGTCCTCGTAAAACCGCATCGCTGCAGGCAAATCACGGTAATAAAAGAATGTGATCGCCAATTGATTGGCGGTATCTGGCCGGCTCATTCGGGGACGCCTGTTTGGTTGGTCGGTTGCGTGGAAAGGACTGGCCGGTCGATCCATTGCCCGCTTCCTGGGGTGCCAAAGAATTCACCGTCTTTCACAAGGGTTCGTCCGCGCAGAATGACCTGATCGGGCCAGCCTTTGACGCTGCAGCCTGCCCAAGGGTTGTAACCCACGTTGTCATGCAGATCGTTCTCGCCATAAGTGACGGTCTTGTCCGGGTCCCATATCACGATATCGGCATCCATACCCTCTGCGATGCGGCCTTTTCTTTGCAGGCCATATAGCCGAGCAGGCGCGTGCGAGGTGAGCTCGGCAAAACCTTCAGGCCCGCCGCGGCCATTGGAAACCATGGCGTCGAACATCAGGGGCAGCCGTGTTTCCAACCCTGGCAATCCGTTTGCGATCTGATGGAACCCTGCCTTGGGTCCAGCGGCCAGCTTGCCGGTTTCGTCAAAACGATAGGGGGCATGATCCGAAGACACGAGGGCCAGTGTCCCGTCCTGAAGGGCATGCCAAAGTGCCTTTTGATCCGGGACACCACGTTGTGGGGGCGAGCACATCCACTTGGCGCCGTCCAATCCGGGGCGATCCAGCACATCGTCTGTCATGAACAGATAGTGCGGGCAGGTTTCGGCCCAGACGGGGACGCCACGCTCCTTTGCTGCGCGCACGGCCTGGGCGCCTTCGCTGGTCGAGATGTGAAACAGCATCACCGGTTGATCAAGGTATTCGGCAAAACGGCAAATTCGTTCCACCGCCTCGATTTCGGCCATTCTGGGCCTCGACCGGGCGTGATCGCGCGGGGTGGTATGACCCGCACGTATCAGCGCCTCTTTGGCCTGCGTTATGATCGCGTCGTTTTCGGCATGAACGCAAACCAGCGCACCAGCCTCGCGCGCCTGTTGAAAAATGTTCAAGAGCTCGGCGTCATGCAGCTGGATATTGTAGGTGGTGAACACTTTCAGCGACCGATGGCCTGTGCCGATCAGATCGGCAAGATCACGTCCGAACTTTGGAACCGAGGGATCGGTCAGAGTGATGTGAAAGGCATAGTCAATCATCGCACCCCGTGCGGCGCGGGCTGCGTAATCCTCGACCGTTTCGGCCAAGGCCTGTCCGCTGGCTTGGGCGGCAAAGGAAATGACACTGGTTGTCCCCCCCATGGCCGCTGATCTGGTTGCGGTTTCAAAAGTGTCCGCGTTCCATTGGCCCATGCCGGACATCTGCTCGATATGCGCGTGCGGATCGACGCCGCCAGGCAATACCAGTTTGCCTTTGGCCGAGACGTGGGTCTTGGCGTCCAAAACGGGCTTTCCGACTGACACAATCTCCCCATCCGCCACGGCCAAGTCGCCCTCGATCACCCCGTCAGGAGTGACCAGTCGACCATCGTGAATCACAAGGTCTATGCCGTGGGACATCAATTCCTGCCATTTTACCAACACCTATAGGGCAGCATGCACCAAATCTCCGGAGCTGCAAAGCGCCGCAGACAGTGTCAAATCGCTTCCAAAGATGGCTCCGCATCCGGCTGTGTATGCAAATTTTGTTGCGGTCATAGCGACGCGTAACCATAGTTTGGACTTACGGATCGAAACAGGAACCGCCCATGCCAGCACGAAACCGCTTTGCCGAACTGCATGACGAAATCACTGGATGGCGGCGGGACTTTCACGCCCATCCCGAACTGCGGTTCCAGGAACATCGCACGGCGGCCAAGGTGGCCGATCTTCTGAGCAGCTTTGGTTGCGACGAGGTTGTCAGCGGAGTTGGTCAGACCGGGGTTGTCGGAG
>NZ_JAGHRE010000022.1 GCF_017743935.1 Tropicibacter sp. R16_0 | reverse complement strand
GTGGTTGGCCGCCAGTTGGAGACCACCGAAGAGGACCTGATGAACACGGTCTTCCCGCACCCGACCCTGTCCGAGATGATGCACGAAAGCGTCCTGGACGCCTATGACCGCGTCATCCACATGTGATCGGCGCGCCTTGTGTGGTCAGGAATGGAGCAATACTCTGACCCCATCGGTCGGTAGCAAAACGAACTCGAAGTTTTCATAGGACTCTCGGCCAGCATCCGTAGAATGCAGGCATGCAGACCGACATGTTGATCAAATACATCCGCCGAATGACTGAGACGCTGGAAAGCCTTGGCCATGATCCCGGCAGGCTCTGGAGTGAAGAAGGATGGAGCGACACCAGATTGTCCTCGATGTCCGGCCCAGCCCTGCAACGGGAACAATACAGGATGGTGCGAAAGGCCCTGGAGGTTTCCGGGCGCCCGGATCTTGGAGTTCTGGTGGGAGCTTCGATGAGCCTGATGGATTTTGGCCCACTGGGCATGCTTGTGGCCTCTTCCTCGTCGGGTCGAGTGGTGTTCGAGAGGGTTTTTCAATTCCTTTCAATCGCCGAAATACTTTGGCAGGCCGAATACGATCTTGAAGGAGCGCACCCTTACGTCGCGATCACATACCAAGAATCGGCGCCCGACGATCTGCATGAGTATTTTCTTGATGAGTTCGCCGCTGCTTGGAACAGATTTTCGCAAGAAGTGTTCGGAATTTCTCGCTGGGCCAATGCCTTTTACGTACCCTTACCAGAAACGCCTGACAGGCTGGAAAAATCGGCTCTGCTGGGAATACCATTTGTCTTCGATCAGCCGGGGTATCGCTTCGACTTCAATAGCGAAATGCTCACGGCCAGCCCCCTGAACGCCAATCCGGTGGTGGCTGCGATGTTGGAACAACAATGCGAACTGATTGTCAGGGGGCTGCCAAACGCTCAGGCCGACGTTGATCACATTCGCCGGGTCGTGTCGGAAAACCTACCCGACATTCCAAGCGTTCCCGAGATCGCCAAGACAATGAACACCAGTGAAAGATCGCTGCGCCGGATATGTGCCAAAAACGGCACCACAGTCCGCGACATTGTATTGGATGTTCGTTTGGCAACGGCCTGCAATCACTTGCGCAACAGCCGTATGACCGTGGATGAGATCAGCTATCTGGTCGGGTATGGCAGCCCACCAAGCTTCTTTCATGCATTTCGGAACTGGGCCGGCGTAACGCCAACCGAATTCCGCGCAAAAGAGGCGGAATTCGCCGCCTCTTCCTAACTCAATTCGCCGTCTTCAGGCTGGCGCTTCTGCATCAAACAGCTGGCGCGCTTTGCGATGGCCGAGCCTGATGGCAAAGGCGATCACCAGCGATCCGACCAAGGCTGCGACAGCGGCAATTTCGATTTGCCCGCTAAAATCGCCCGTGACCGTCAGTGCTTGGGCCAGGATCGGACCGATGATCAATCCCGACGTCACCGCCTCGGGGCCAAAGGAGGCGGCGTAACCCGATCTGTCCGTGTTCGACGTGGCCGTGAAGGCGCGGGCGTAGTAGAAGTTCCACGCAGCCGTGTAGAGCCCGATCAGAATGAGGTAAGTTGATGCTGTCGCGGCACCTGCCAGCAGCCAAAGCAGCACAGCGTTGATTCCGCCAAAGACCACGATCAGCAGCACGTCGTTGAAAGTTCTGTCGATCCAGCCTGCCATGAAACCGAGAGCGGCGGCGACCAGGAAACCCGCAACAACCGCAAGGCCGAAGTCGTCTGTCGTAGCTCCGAGCTCTCCGGCAATGATTTCCATGTAGGGGTAAATGATGCCAAGCGAAACGTTGAAGATCATGAACCCGACAAGAACCAGTATGGCCGGGAGGGCAAAGTCGCGGAAGGTGATATTGCCGCGCGAGTGGACCAGCTGCGCGTCGCGCTCCAGGCGACCATTGTCGGGCACCCAGATCGAGGCAATGAGAACCGGCACTGTGGTCAAAGCAATGATCTGCATCATCGGCTTGAAGTCACCAGCCGTAAGCGTCGGAATCAGGATGAAACCGATCACTTGCCAGAGACAGGCGGCCGAGACAACAAGCCCGAAGTTCCGCGCCGGACGCGCCGATACGCTGACCGATGCAAGGCCAAGCGCATAGGCCATACCTTGCCCGATCCCAGCAATGGCGCGATAGCTCATGAACGCCTCGGCACTGGTTGCCGTCATGCTCAGCAGGTTCCCAACCAGCAGCGTTGCAAACGAGAAATACAGCATGTGACGCCAATTCACCCGCCGCAACAGGAAAAGCGACAGGATGATTGAGGACACGCCCGATACAAGCAGTTCGACCGCCGCGATGCTTTCCAGGGCGCCAGCACCTTCTGCGGTTGCCGGGTCCAGCCCAAACTGCGCCGCAGCGGCTCCCATCATAAGAGGCAGAAAGTTAAACCCACTTGGACCAAAGGTCGTGAGCATGATTGCAGCCACGACGAATACCCCGGATTCAAGGTTTCGTATCGGCTTTCCGTTTTCAAACAAGGTCAGCATGGGTCTCCTCTCCACATGTCTCTTGATGTTTTCTGTAGATTTCAAGCCACCAACAGCGCCGGATTTTCCAGCCGCTCGTGCAGGGCGTGGGCGAAACGGGCCACTGGCTCGCCATCGACCAATGCGTGATCGAAGGTCAGGGAAATCGGCATCATGGTGCGCGGCACGATCTGGCCATCCTTCACCACCGGGCGCTCGATTGCGGTGGACACACCCACCAGGGTTGCGTTGGACCCATTCAGGATCGGTGTGTTGGTGCAGCCCGGTGGCGCCAGCCCAGCAGTCGAACTGAAGGTGATTGTGCTGCCTGACATTTCTGCGGCTGTCAGCTGCCCAGCGCGGGCCTTTTCAATCGCCTCGTCCAATTCGGTCTGAATCTGCGCCAGACCTTTGCTCTCGAGATCCCGGATCACCGGCACGAGAAGCCGACTGTCCAGTCCGCTTTCATTGGGGACCGCGACCGCGAAAGCCAGGTTCACTGTTTTGTTCAGGCGAATGTTGTCACCATCCCACTGCGCATTGACGATCGGCACATCGAGCGCCGCCTGGGCCACGATCTTTGCCAGAACCGCGTTCATCGAGATCCGTGCACCCAGCAACTCTTCCTTGGACACCAGCGACTTACGGAACGCCAGAAGATCGGTGATATCGCTCTCCCAGTTGGCGGAAAGCTGAGCGGTTTCCCGCAGGCTGCTGCGCATCCGTTCGGCAATGAAGCGGCGACTGTCGGAGACGGGGATTAGGGTCGTCGGGACATCGGCGGATGGTGGAACTTGCGGCGCAGATACTCGAGCCGCCAGGGCGGTTTCGATGTCGATCCGCTTGATGCGGCCACCCGGGCCAGAGCCTTTGACGCCTACATAGTCGAACCCGGCGTCCTTCGCGATCCGCTTGGCCAGCGGGGTGATCTTGATCCGCCCCACATCGGAATTGGCGGCCAAAGCGTCGACCTGCGGAACCGGCATCACAATGTCAGGTTCGGTCTCTGTCACGGAACCAGTGGGATCAACCTTTGCTTGGTTTCCTTCCAGATCTGCTTCGGACTGGCCGATAAAGGCGATTGGTGTTTCAACGGGGACCACTGCGCCTTCGTCGGCAATGATCCGAATGAACCCGTCTTGCGGGGCTTCGACCTCATAGGCGACTTTCTCTGTTTCCACGGTGGCTATTTCCTGCCCCTTGGCGATCCGGTCTCCGGTTGCGACATGCCACTGGGTCACCGTGCCTTCGTTCATCGCCATCGCGAGCTTGGGCATCAGAAAGGGAACTGTACTCATCGCTTCACTCCATCACAGCGCGAATGGCCGCTTCGATCCGTTCGGGATTGGGCATCACACGCGGCTCCAGAACCCCGCCGGGGATGGGCATGTTCGGGAAAGTGACGCGCAGGACGGGAGCATCGAGCAAGTCGAAACCCTGTTCCATCACGCGAGCCGAGAGCGTGGCCGCGAAGCCGCCACTTTCCCAATCCTCGTCAACGATCACAAGGCGGGAGGTCTTCGCCAGTGAGGTCAGGAGGAGATCCATGTCGAAGGGCACGAAAGAGCGTGGGTCGAAGACCTCGACACTGATTTCACCGTCGAGCTTTTCTGCAACCTGCAGCGCAAATTTCAACTGCTGCGAATTCGCAACGACGGTTACATCCGCGCCTTCGCGCTTGATATCGGCTTTGCCCAGAGGCACCACGTAGTCCTCATCCGGCACCTCGCCCTTGTCCATCATCAGCGCCATGTGCCAGGGGATCACCACCGGGGAATTGTCCCGGATTGCCGCCTTGAACATGCCTTTGGCGTCATAGGGTGTGGACGGCATGGCCACCTTGATCCCAGGATGATGCGCAAAGGTGCCGTGGATCGCCATCGAATGGTCATTGGCCAGCCGCATCCCGGCGCCGACACCAGCCGTAATCACCAGCGGCATGTTGGACTTGGAACCGTGCAGAAAATACTGTTGGCCGGTGGTGACGGTTGCCTCGGAAAAGGTCACATAAGTGAAACCTCCGAACATGAAGTCAACCACCGGGCGGTAGCCTTGGAGCGCAGCGCCCGAGGCCATGCCATACATGCCACTCTCTGAGATCGGCGTATCGACAACACGGTCAGGGCCGAACTCATCCACCAGACCCTTGGTATGCGGATAGATCGCACCACGGATGTCCTGTCCGACCAGAAAGACCTTGTCGTCATGGATCATCTCTTCGCGCAGAGCTTCGCGGATTGCTTCGATGAAAGGCAATTGCCGGGTCATGCGGCGTCCTCTGCATTGGGGGCAAAGACGTGAGTCATCAGCTCTGCTTCACCATCTTCTGGAAACGGTTGGGCATCGGCCCAATCCCAAGCTGCTTCCACTTCAGCACGGGCGGCGGTGCGCAGATCGTCAATCTCGTCCATGGTGAACAATCCGTCGGCCAGCACCTTTTGCATGGCCAGTTTCACCGGCTCTCGCTCGGCCTGTTTCAGAATGTCTTCCTTGCTGCGCGGGGTCGAACCGATCAGGTCCGGTGTCCCGATATCGTGTTCCTTCAAGCGCAGCGTCTTACACTCGACGAACATCGGCCCTTTGCCTTCGCGGGCATGGTCAATCGCTTCGCGTGCTGCCTCGGCACAGGCAAAGACGTCCTGTCCATCAACAATGCGTTTGGGCATGCCGTAGCCATCCGCCAGCGAAGAGATATCGGGCATCGGGTGCATCTCGGACGCCTCGGCGTGGATCGCCAGCCCATTGTTTTCGCACCAGAAGATGATCGGCAGTTTCATGTTCTGCGCCATCAACATCGCCTCATGCGCGCGGCCCTGACCGTAGGAGCCATCGCCCGAGCACATCATGACAACTTGACCTTTGCCGCTCAGCTTGGCGGCATAGCCGTATCCGACCGCAGGCGCGAAATTGAAGCCGATGAAGCCCGAGAACATGTAGATCTTGTGCTCGGGGAAAGACATGTGGAACGACGAGCGCCCCTCGGAGCAACCGCCAGCCTTGCCTGTATGTTCGGCCAGATAGGGTTTCAGATCCACGCCTTTGGCCAACGCGTGGGCCATGCCGTGGGCGCGGTGATGTGGGCTGAGGACGTCATCCTGATTGAGAAACGTCGCAGCTCCGATGCCCGGTGCAATCGCCCCTTCACCGGGGTGGTAGAACCCCAGAAGCTTGCCGGACATCATGCGCTTGTACATGGTTCGGTCGTATTCGTCGGCACGCAGCAGGTTGGTGAACAGCAGCTTGCGGTCCTCTATCGTCAGCGCGGTATTCGATATGCTCATGGCCAGTTCCCTAACAGGCGGGTTTGCGTCCATGTCAGGTGCCGATCCGGACCTATCCTGACCCTTCAAAGATCGGCTCGGGTGGGGATTCGGACAATGGGACGAACGGACTAAATCCTAGGATTTTCGGCCATGTCAGCGAGGGCACACTGCTGACGAACGAAAGGAGCGCCCCGGAAAACCGAAACGCTCTTGTCTTCTACCAATCTGAAAACGATAGGTTTTCTAGTCTGTCATCAAACACAGCATCTCGAACAGCAAGGTGGCTGCGTTCAAGGCAGTCACTCCCGCGCTGTCGAACGGGGGAGACACCTCCACAATGTCGCCACCCACGAATTCCAGACCCTGCAACTCGCGCAGGAACCGCTGTGCTTCACGCATCGTGATCCCGCCTGGTTCAGGCGTTCCGGTTCCTGGTGCAAAGACGGGATCCAGCGCGTCGATATCAAAGCTCAGATAGACCGGCTCATTCCCAACAACCTCGCGGGCAACAGCGGCCGCCTGCTTCCAGCCAACATCATCGAATTCTTCGATCATCATTACCCGCATACCGCTATCGCGGCTGTAGTCGAGCCCGTCTGTAATATTCTGCCCGCCCCGAATGCCGATTTGCACTGTGCGTTTGGGATCGATCAACCCGTCCTCGACCGCCAGCCGGAAGGGCGAGCCATGATGAAATTTCGATCCCTGAAAGACGGGCCATGTATCGGTATGACTGTCGACATGGATCAGGGCGCAGGGCTTGGCTCCATTTTCCGTGACCGCCCGCAACGACGGATAGGAAATCGAATGATCGCCGCCAACCAGCAAGGGCAGAACTCCGCCTTGGGTGATTGCGCGAACATGTGCTTCGATCTCGGGTAGGGCGGTGGCCGGGCTGAACACCTCGGTGAACGCGACATCGCCCAGATCGGCAATCCGCGCGGCCTCGAACGGGCGGGCGCCGGTTGCGACATTGATCCGCCGGATCAAGCTCGATTGGTTGCGCACTTCGCGGGGACCGTGACGGGCGCCGGTACGGGTCGTTAGACCTCCATCGTAGGGCACTCCGAGAATACCGATATCGACATCCTTCAGTGCAGTACGATGCGGGCAGCGCATGAAGGTGGCGATACCGGTGTGACGCAGCCCGTCGATCCCCGCCATGCGATCGCCAGCCAGGGTGTCGGTGGAATAGAATGCTGCAATCTGTTCTTTGGAAACCGTCATCACCCGTCTCCTTGTTATTTTCAGTCGCGCCGCTTGTCCAAAATGGCACGGGCGCGCCACAGAAATGCATCAAACCCGTCCTGGTCAAAGGCCCAAAACCTGCCGGATTTGATCTTGTCGCCCTCGACCTCGTAATTGCCGACGATCTTGGTGGTGAACACCTCTCCATCAGGTCCTGTCAGCTTGCCTTCCACGTGATACATGTAAAATCCCCCCCCGGCCAATTCTATGACCGGCGAGGGTTCGGGGTCGCAAAGCTCGGTCAACAGATCCCAGAACCGCTTGAGGCCCCCGATGCCTTCGTAGCGGCCCGCAACCGGGCTGTTTCCATACCACAGGTAAAAGCAATCCTCGGCAAAATGCTTGTCATAAGAGGCATGCGCCCCCTCATTCATCACCGTGTCTTCATATGCATGAATGACCGCCCGCGCATTTGGGTCATCAGGCGTTGCGTGGTGAGTGGTTCCTTCGCTCATGACCTTTTCCTTTCAAGTCTTGTTTCGGTCAGACGGTATCGCCCACATCTTCGGGGGCCGGGTTGCGGCCCTTCAGGATGCGGTCAAATCGCGCCTCGATCGGATAAATGAAGTCGCCGGTGTTTGGCGTGACGTAAAAGGTGTTGTCGCGGACGGCATCCAGGGTGGCCTGCGCCACAAACGCGGGGCTGGTTCCGGCTGCCATTTCCGCCTCGATCAGTTGGCGAAACTCTTCAGGTTCCTCGCCTGTCAAAGCGGTTTCCAGGATGTTTGTCCGCGTGTTCCCGGGACAAAGAAGCGAGACCCCCACCGGTGAGCCCGCTGCCAGCAGGTCGTAGTAAAGCGTCTCGGCAAAAGCGACTGCTCCGGCCTTGGAGGCGAAGTAAGGTGCTTGCAGCCCGGCCGAGAAAAACCCGAAGATCGAAGCGTTTATAACGATATGCGCCTCTGTCTGCTGTTCCATCAACGGCAAGAACGCCAACGTTCCATAAGCGACCCCGTCCAGGTTAACGGACAATGTCTGGCGCCATTTCTCAGGTGTAAGGTCATGAATTGGAGCCATGCGCGAAATGCCCGCGTTCAAAACCAACAGGCTTGGCTGTCCGAACTTGTCCTTCACCAGTTTGGCCAGCTTCGCATTTGCCTCTGCATCACCAGCATCGCTTTGCACACCGATCAGCCGATCGCCACCTTCAAGCGTTGCAACTGCCTTGTCGACCGAACTCTGCCGCGAGGCGGTGATGACGACATTCATACCCTTTCCAAGGCACTCTTGCGCAAAGGCATAGCCGATCCCATGCGCACCGCCGGTGATAACAGCGGTCTTTCCTTTGAAATCCGTGATCATGTTGTCGCCCTTCAGGTAATCTTGCGGTAATCGGCCACGATACCGGCGTGGCGTGCTTCTATCGCATCCAGATACTCCGAGTGGGTGAACACCCAATCACGTCGCTCGGCCACGGCATCCAACACCAGTTCCGACACCGCCTCAGGGGGGAGCAGGCGTTCTTCGCCATCATTTTCCAGCTGCGCGGTCATTGCGGTATCGATCCCACCGGGTGCGAGGATGCCGATATGGACATTGTCCCCGGCCTCGAGCCGCAGGGTTTCGGACAGCCCAACCACCGCGTATTTCGATGCCGCATAGAGCGCCGCATCGGGCCAGGGGTGCATACCTGCCAGCGAAGCGGTGTTCAGGATGTTGCCGCCGCTCTGACGAATATCGGGCAAGAAGGTCTGACAGCCCAGAAGGACGCCTGCCACGTTAACCTGTGCCTGAAGCAACCAATCGCTGAGCTTGGCCTGATCCAGCGGACCGGTCAGCATCACACCGGCATTGTTGCACAGGATATCTAAACCGTCGCGCTCGGACAGGATGTGCTCTCGCAAAGCGCACCAGCTATCACCGTCTGTCACGTCCAGCTTGGCGGCCGATCCCTGACCGTTTTCAGGCAACAGGGCAATGGTTTCCTTTGCCGCTTCGTGGTTCAGGTCCGCGGCAATCACAAAAGCGCCCTCACCAGCGAAACTGTGGCACATGGCCCGGCCAATTCCGCCGCCGCCGCCAGTGACCAGCACTGTTCGGTTTTCAAATCTGTTCTTCGTCATGATCTTTCCTCAATCGGGTTCAAGCCAATTCGGCATCGGGCAACAGCCGTTGTCGAATGCGCTGATGGCGGGCGTCGATAATGTCCTGATAGTCGCCGATGTTTGGCAGGATGTAGAAACTGCCATCCTGGGCGGCCTGCAACACCGCGCGCGCAACAGTTTCGGGCGGCGTCCCGTGCTCCAGATCACTTTTTGCCATTTCGGCCAGTTCAGGATCGGTGTCTTCCTGCACAGAGTTCTTCATCGCGTCCGTGCGCGTATCTCCGGGCATCAGGGCGGACACTCCGACATGGCTGCCCGCGTTTTGCAGATCGAAATAGAGGCTCTCGACCAGAGAGAGCACAGCCGCCTTCGTAGCAAAATACGGACCCATGACGGGGGCAGAAAACAAACTCATGACTGAAGCCGTCACAACGATGTGCGCGTCATCCTGCTGCTCCAACGTCGGAAGAAACGCCTTGATGCCGAAGAATGGACCGTCAAGGTTCACACCCACCTGCAACCGCCATTCTGTCTCGGTGACGTCTTGCATTGGTTTTAGTCGGGCAGCGCCGGCATTTAGGCAAACCAAGTTGACCTGTCCGAACCGTTGCAGCGTCGCAGCACAAAGCTGCTCATTGCCTGCCAGAGTCGATACATCGCAGACCACAGTGTGCAACCGATCAGGCACATTCAGGTCTTTTGCTGCGCGTTCCAACGCTTCATCGCTGATATCGGCAATGACAACGCGCATCCCACCGTCAAGGCAGCATCGCGCGATTGCGCTGCCGATCCCACCTGCGCCACCAGTGATGACGGCGACCTTGCCTTCGAGGGATTTCAACATGTCCCACTGTCCTTTCGATGCGGGGCACGTCATGCCCCTTTCGGTTCCCTGCAAGAATGGGAAAGGATCCATTACTCCTGTATACCGCAATTGCAGTAGCGTTAGCGAAACAGTGGTAAAGTGCTGTAATTATTTCGGAATTTTCCGCGAGCCCTATACCTGGGTGCTCTAGCTACCGCGATTGAGGTATGGGAAATGCGCCTTCCCCCACTGAAATCTGTCGCAAACGCAGACTTGGAAAGGCTCCACCCATGCATATAGATGTCGAACGCTATCTCAACCGTTTCAATGTATTGCCTGAGGTGCGTACAGCCGTCTCGCAAATTCCAAAGATGTTCATCAACGGTGATTTCACCGACGGCCAAGCCACGGGCACCAAGGCGGTGATGGAGCCGTCAACAGGGCAGCAACTAACCGAGGTTCTGTTGGGTAGCACGGCGGACGTGGACGCAGCTGTCGCGTCGGCTCGCGCCACTTTCGACTCTGGCATCTGGTCGCGCATGGCGCCCAATGAACGCCAGAACATCCTGTTGAAACTGGCTGACCTGATGGAGCGGGATGCCGACATCCTTGCCCAGATCGAGACCATCGACAACGGCAAAGCCATCGGCCCCTGCAAGGACTTCGATGTACTGGGCTCGGCTGATCTGTTCCGCTTCATGGCCGGGTGGGCCACGAAAATAGAGGGCGCCACCAAGTCGCTGTCAGTGCCGGGAGATTTCTTTTCCTACACCCTGCGCGAGCCCATCGGTGTGGTGGCGGCCATCGCACCATGGAATTGGCCGCTCAATATGTCGGCCTGGAAGATTGCAGCGCCGCTGGCCGCTGGCTGCACCATCGTTCTGAAAACGGCCGCCATGACGCCGCTGTCGATGACCTATTTCGCCAGACTGACGCAAGAGGCCGGGTTCCCGCCCGGCGTTCTGAACATCGTGACCGGCGAAGGGTCGGTTATCGGTGACTACCTTGCCCGACACCCAGGTGTCGACAAGGTGTCGTTCACCGGTTCGACCGAGGTAGGTAAGTCCGTTGCGCTGGCGGCGGCCAGCCATCTTGTTCCGGCCACCTTGGAATTGGGCGGCAAATCTCCGATGGTCGTTTTTGAAGATACAAATCTGGATGATTTGGCCGAAGCCACCCGGTGGAGCATCTACTTCAACGCCGGGCAAAACTGTTCCGCAGGCTCGCGGCTCTATCTGCACAGGTCGATCTTTGACGACGGCGTAAAGGCAATCAAAGACAAGATTGCAGCGCTGAGTGTTTGCGCCGGTCTGGATCCCGCCTGCGATGTCGGTCCGGTCATTTCACAAGGCGCCCAACAATCGATTGGTCGCTATCTTGAAATGGGAAAACGCGACGGCGACGTGATCTTTGGCGGCGATTTGCCAGAAGGTCCCGGCTATTTCGTCAATCCAACGCTCATTGCCCTGGACGACAATACACACCCTCTGGTGCAAGAAGAGATCTTTGGTCCGGTTCTGGTCGCGGTTCCCTTCGATGAAGAAGAAGAGGTGATCGCGATGGCCAACGACAACGCCTACGGGCTCGGAGCTTCCGTCTGGAGCGAGAATGGCGCTCGGGCGCAGCGTGTCTCCCGGCAGCTGCAATCTGGCTCTGTCTGGATCAACTGTCACGACGTAATCGACAGCGCGACGGCCTTCGGCGGCGTAAAACAGTCCGGTTATGGCAAGGATCTTGGGCGCGAACAGCTCGAGGCAGTCCTGATCACCAAAACCATCACGATGCAACTATAAGTGAGTTGATGCAGGGCTGATCGAAACCCATCTGACATGTGAAAGATCGGTTTTTGACAGGTCACGTGGATTGCGTGACTATAACCCGCAACACGGGAGGGAATGTCATGGACACTAAAGGTAAGCTGGAACAGGCCGCCCGAAGCGCAGTGCCCACGGGCGATTTTCAAACCACGGTGGCGCAGAGCGCGGCACAGCCCGATCTTTTTGATGACATCGGAAATCTTTTCGAAACCATCGGACAAGATAGCTTCTATCCCTGTCTGCGAGAATTGATGCTCAAGGTAACCCCGTTCGATGATTTGTTGGTGGTTCTGTACCGCCCCGATGGCCCGCCAACGGCACCTTACACAGCCATTCAGGCGTCCAACGAACCCTGTGGCAGCTTTGCCGGCGGGCTTTACCGGGAAAGCCCTTTCTACAGGTTCTCGCAATCCGGCCAGTCCGGCTTGCGGGGATTGCGAGATCTCGTCCCAAGCGATTTTTTCGACAGCCATTTCTTCCGCGAATATATGCGCCCGTCAAAGCTGGTGGATGAGGCAGGATTCACGGTGCAGGTTGATGACGGCACATCTCTGGTCCTCTCCTTGGGACGGTCCAGGAGATTGCCAATGTTCTCAGACGACAATCTGCGCAACCTCGACCGTCTGTCGGGCGTGGTAGAGAAAGCAGTGCTGCGCCACGCGTCATTGGTCGACCTACCTGAATCCACGTCGATCGAGCATGGCCGGACGGACAGTGTGCGTCGCAAACTTGGTGAGTTTGCTTCCGAGGTTCTGACACATCGCGAACGTGAAATTGTCGGATACCTGATCCGCGGCTATTCCTCGAAAGCCTGCGCCAATGAGCTCGATATTTCCCCGGCCACCGAACGCGTTCACCGGAAGAACATTTACAGCAAGCTGGGCGTTCGGTCGCAGGCGGAGCTTCAAGCGATTGCAATGAGCTGAGGAACAAACAAAGAATAAATTCCAATTCGCAGAACTGGAGAATCCCGAGCGAATTGGAAGGGAAAGACCCGGTCGCTTCCCCGTGCTCGCGCTCCTCGCCAAACTGGTCTTGGGCCAACGGGGATAAAGTCGAGGCCTTAAGCCGGAATGCCCGCTTCTTGAGCTAGAGCAATCTGACTTCCACCTCAGAGACTGATTGTCCTTTGTCGAAATTTCTGACTGTCCCGCCAGCGTCGCAGAAGGGCTTGATTTGCCTTAAACTGAACACAGCGCCAATGGTTGCATCGCGGACTCCAGAAGCAGCGTGTTCTCGATATTCGGATTTGACAATATTGCAGGTGCAGCTAAGGGCAGCGCCGCCCGCGGAATGCAAATCCCACCAAGACGCGATTACGTGCCAGCAGCGAACGGCCGGTCCCACGGATCTCAATGCAGCGTGTTGACCAAGGGGCACAAGTCCGATTTGGGCCGGAAGCGACTTCGTGCAAAAGAGCGGAAAGTGTGAATTCGCTGCAGTTGCGAGAAAGCTGCTCGGATCCTGTGAAAGCTGCCGTTTGCAGTGGAGATGGTGCCAAGCCTACCCGAGCAAGCAGCTGAGAGCCCGGTCGACGTTTCCAGTCTTAGGTTCGCTTTGAGGTCAACTCGCCTGCTCACGGTCGTATAGCATTCGGAATCGCCTGACTTCATCCATCTGCTCATGCGACCAGAAGACGAGTGGCTTTAACATCTCGAGTAAACTTCTGCCCAAAGGTGTCAATTCGTAGGATACAGCCACCGGCGGCCCTGGATCGACGGTGCGCGTCAGGTAACCATCGCGCTGCAGTCCGCGCAGGTTCTCGGTTAGCACACTCTGCGTGACATCTCCGATGCAGCGCTTGAGATCGCCAAAGCGCTTCGGCTCGTCCTCCAGCGCGAGGATGATGATCATCCGCCATTTGCCAGTCACATTGGAAAGCACAGAACGGATGGAGCAGTTTGAGGCCTCCGCTTTATTGGTAACACCTATTGGTAGCATCTCAGTCTCTGGTACTGTTTCGAAACTGGCAGGCATCATAGCCCTGGCACGAACTCTTCACAACCCTCCCCTGGCTTTTATTGCGGTAGCCTTCAACATACCAGGTCAGTTCAAGGTACGTAATTGCGATGTGGTATGGATTTGATACTACGTTTCGAGAGGATACGAATCAGAGGATCAAACCATGACTCCCAAAGAACTTGTCATCGCACTCTTCACTGCTGCCTTTGCCGATCACGAGCCGGAAGTTGCGCGGCAACTCGTTACCCCGGATTACATCCAGCACAACCCGCAGATCCCGACCGGAGCTGAGGGTTTGGTCGGCTTGATACCTTTGGTCGAGCAATCCGGTATGACCGCGACGACCCATAGGGTCATCACCGAAGGCGATATGGTTGTGCTGCACAGCACTTTTGAAAACGCAGACGCTTTTGGCGCACCGACCCTTGCCGCGTTCGACATTTTCCGGGTGGAGGACGGCAAAGTTGCGGAACATTGGGACAATCTTCAGCCAGTTCCTGAAACGACGGTGTCTGGCCGTGGTATGACCGATGGAGCGACGGAAATCACTGATCCCGGCAAAACAGAAGAGAACAAGGCGCTGGTTCTTGGATTCGTGCGCGACGTCTTGGGCGGTGCCGCGCCGGAGAAAGCCCCCATGTATTCTGAAGTCTACATGCAGCACAATCCAATGCTTGCCGATGGGATTGATGGCCTGATGGAGGGCACCAAAGCCTGGGCCGAACAGGGCAACGTTATAACCAAATTCGAGCCTCAGATTGTTGTGGCAGAAGGCAATTTTGTCTTTGTCGCCTCAGATGCCACCGTCAGCGGGAAACCTTGGGCTTTCTTCGATCTTTGGCGCGTTGAGGACGGTATGATTGTAGAGCATTGGGACGTTGTTTCGCCCACGCCAGCAGAGATGGTACATGGGAACGGAAAGTTCTAAAAACCGGCGAGGATTGGCGGGCCGGGACTGACTGGCTCGCCAATTAGACATTCACTGGGATAGTACAATCGCGTCGCCAGTGCAGTGCCTAGGGCTGAGGGCGGAGGAAATGTCCTGTCGGTCAGCTTGCAGCGTGCAGCATTCCAGAACGCGCAGAACCAGCCTATGAGTGGTAGTCACTCAAATCCTCGGGGGCGTGAAGCAATGTCCCCTCGTACTTCGTTAGGTCATCGTTCATCTGAAGCCAGGGCAGTTTGCTCTGATAATTCACATGAAAGGTCGGCTTGAAATCCTCCGGGTTTTCCAGGGACGCTGCGTATAGGTGCATCCCTCCTGCATAATGATCAGCTTCAAATCCAATCGGTGATCCGCAGTCGTTGCAAAAATGCCTGAACACGCCTTTGGAACTTTCAATGGTCTTCGGCTCGTTTCCGGTCCACTTGAAGTTCTTGACTGGTACGCCCAGCCAGGCGACGACCGGTGCGGCGCAGTTTCTGCGGCAATCGTCGCAATGACAGTAGCAGGCCCAAGTCACCTCGCCTTCAAACTCCCACCGCGTCTCTTTGCACAAGCAATGCCCACGAGTTGCCATCTGCTTCTCCAATTATTGAATCATGAGTCCGAAGTAGCGGCCTCAATTTTCTGGGATCAATTGCACGGTCCACTTTCTCCGGGGGGCAGAAGTTGGACGGATTCATTTCTGGATGCGACACGAGCACTGGCAGCCGCGTGCTGCTACTACTACGGTGCTGCAATGCGCTCGTTCAGCTTTCCTGCGCGACGAAAGCTGCGAAAGAGTCAGCATAGTCGGGGTGCCAGCGGCTGAGCGGCGGGCGGTTTTCGATAATGTCGCCGACGGCCCATGCGATGCGTTTCTCGTCCAGCGCGCGCGGCACATCGTTGTCAGGGCACAGGATGTAGAAATCGCCGCGGTTTACGCTTTCCACGAAGAAATCCACCGTTTGCTCCGCTGTCCATGCGGCGGCGGGTTTTTCGGTGGCACCGATCATCGCCGTGTGAACAAAGCCGGGCACCAATAGATGTGCAGAAATCTGGCAGCCTTCGGTGTTTCGCAGTTCGTGCGCCAGTGCTTCGGTAAAGACTTTCAGACCGGCCTTGGACACATTGTAGGCCGGGTTTCCGGGCGGTGTTGTAATCCCCTGTTTGGACCCAGTGTTGATGATCGCGCCGGGGCGGCCCCGTTCGATCATGCCCGGCGCGAATACTTGGGTGCCGTGAATGGCGCCCCAAAGATTGACACCCAGTATCTTCTCCCAGATGTCAGGTGCGGTCAGGCATGACGTCCGGCCGCCGACACCAGCATTATTCATCAGGATATCCGCGCCTCCGAAACGTCCCGTTACCTCTTTTTCAAGGGCTTCGAGCTGCACACGGTCGGAGACGTCAGTCGAGGCCGTCATCACGTCTGCCGCACCCGCGACACGCAGAGCGTCCTCGGCCTCGGCCAGCTTATCGGTATCGCGGTCGACTGCGACGATTTTCATTCCCATGCCAGCGAACTTGGTCGCGGCGGCAAGGCCAATACCCGACGCGCCACCGGTGATGACGGCAACGGATGAAGATTGAAACGCGGGGTGTGTCATGTTGATCATCCTATTCAGAAGTACAGGGAGAGCAGCGTTGGCTTGGCGGCTGGCCGGAGCAATCCCGGCCAGCCTATTGCTTCAGGCGGCTTTCCTGGCTGCAACGTTCAGTTTCAGCATGTCTGCCAAGCCAAAGTTTGTGAAGAGCGCTTCGGTGCTGGTTGCCGCGAGATCGTTCATTGGTTTGACAAGATCCCCCATGCCGACAGTGTCCACCTCGGTGCGGAACGGGCGCATGCCTGGAACTGCGTCAACAACGGAAACAACAGCTTCCGCCACCAGAGACGGGTTTTGCTGCGGATTGGCCGCAAGGAACTCATTCATTTGCTGGCGTGCCGCCACCGGAGCGCCGGCCATTTCGCCATAGCCCTCATTGCGGTCGGTTGAGGACGGCAGGATCAGGTTGCCATGGAACTCCGTCGGGAACCCGCCGGGTTCAACGATTGCAACATCCACCCCAAACTGGCTGAGTTCCGCGCGATAATTCTCGCTGACTGCCTCCAACGCCCATTTGGTCGCATTATAGGGGCCATAGAACGGCAGGGTGACACGGCCCAGTACGCTGGTGACGTTCAGGATCAGGCCTTCCCCCCGCGCGCGCATCTGCGGCAGCACGGCGCGCATCATGCGCTGCGGGCCGAATACGTTGATGTCGAAGACACGCTGAAAAACAGCCGCCGAGAAGTTTTCCTGGAGACCGTGAACACCAACGCCCGCATTGTTGATCAGCACATCAATACCGCCCAGACGGCTGCTTGCAGCCGTGACACCAGCTTCGACGGAGGCATCATCCGTCACATCGATGTCGACAATTTCCGCGCCCAGGTCCCGCAAAAGATCTGCGGCTTCGGCGTTGCGGCCCTGAGGGTCGCGGACTGTGCCAGCGACCTTGTGGCCGGCTTTCAGAAGTTCCGCGACGATCAGTTTGCCAAAGCCGCTGCTGGCGCCGGTGATCAGGATGTTCATGTTTCTATCTCCATGTTCGCCCGCTGCGGGCCTTTGATGAGAAACAGATACGTGTTGCCATAAATTCAGAACAGTGGGATATGATTGAACCCATGGTTCAGGATATTAGAACGCTTGGGTTGCCCACGCTCATCAGCTTTCACACGGTTGCCAAGACCGGCGGAATAAGTGCGGCAGCCGGCCAGCTGGGGATTGCCAAGTCCGGCGTCAGCCGGCATGTCGCGCAGCTCGAAGAGCAATTGGGCGTAAAGCTTCTTGAGCGCGGGGCGCGGTCGGTCAAGCTGACTCCAATTGGTGAGCGTCTCGAACACCGGATAGCGTCGGTGCTGGCTGAAATCGATCTGATAGAAGACATCGCCCGCGAAGAAAGCATCGGCATATCGGGACAGGTCAATCTTGCCGCAACGCATGAATTCGGCGGCCTCGTCGCGGCGAAGCTTTTCCCGCTCGCACGCGAGCGCCACCCGGATCTGACCCTGGTGATGCGTCCGGACTACGGCTTTGCGGACATGCAGGATCCCGGCATCGACATCGCGTTCCGGATCGGAACAGTCCATGATGACCGCCTTATCGCGCGTGAGATGGGATCCTTCAGGCGTATTCTTGTCGCCGCGCCTCAGGTGTGTGCGGAGTACAGGCTGACGCATCCGAGAGATCTGGCCAACGCCCCCTGCCTGACCTTCCGCGGAGATCGCCCGGGAGCCGTGTGGGAGTTTGAAACCGCTGCGGAAGAGACGCCGGTTTCTGTTTCCGGCCCTCTGGCGGTGATGAGCTTTCACATTCTGCTGGATCTTGCTCTGGCTGGACTGGGGTTTGCCCTGGTGCCCGAGTTCATGCTTGGCGACCTGGTGAGCTCCGGCAGACTGGTGCGGTGCTTGCCCGGTTTCCGTGTGCGGCCCCATCCGGTGTTCCTCACCTACCGGCAGGGCGCGCGCCGGGTTGCCCGCATTGAAGCGGCAATCAAACTCTCTGAGGAGGTCATCCCTGGCCTGCTTTCCAGAAAGGACGTGCTGAGTTAGTTCTAAATACTGGAACGTTCGGTTCCAGTTTGAGGGTCTGTTGTCATTTTTGCCCCCCTTTATCTTTGGGTCCATGACAACAATGGAGAGCCCAATGCCTCACGTCCTCAGAACCTCCAGCGCCATCGCGCTCACATTCGCTGCCGCAACGGCAGCCTTTGCGGACGCGCCGGTCCTGAAATCCGCAGGCGCGCTCGCGTTCGACAGCGCCAATACGCTTTTCGTCGGTGACGGCCGCGCTGGCATCGTGCATGCGTTTGAACTCAGCAATGCACAGCTGGCTGACCAATCCTCTTATGAGCTTGGCCGCGCCAAGACCTTTGAAGGCCGCACGATCTTTGAAGACATCAACGCCGAAATCGGCGCGCTCCTGGGTGTTCCGGCCACCGAGGTCGCCATCAATGACATGGTGGTGCATAAGCCGACCAAACAAATCTTCCTGTCCGTCCACCGGGGGGTGGGTCCGGATGCCGAAGCGCTGATCGTCAAGGTCAACCAGGGCGAAATCGAGCTTGTGGACCTGGCCAAGGCAAAACACTCGGCTCAAAGCATTGGTGCGCTGCCAGAGGAGGAAACCATCGAATTCGGCCGCCAGCTTTATCAGCTCGCGATCACTGACATCGACTACTACAACGGCGAGATCTTTGTCGCTGGCGTGTCGAACGAAGAGTTCGACTCGACCCTGCGCCGGATCAGCTATCCGTTTGACGGCACAGCCGAAGCCTCCAAGATCGAGATCTGGCATGCGGTTCACGCGCAATGGGAGACCCGGGCGCCCATCATCACCCAGACCATTGTCGAGCTTGAGGGTGAGGCGACCATGATCGCGCTTTATGGCTGCACCCCGGTTGTGCGCATTCCGCTGGCTGACCTGGAGGACGGCAAGCAGGTGCGCGGCACGATGATCGCGGAGCTTGGCTACGGCAACTCGCCCATCGACACCATTGCTTATACAAATGCCTGGACCGGCCAGCAGAATGTTCTGGTGACCAACACCCACCGCAGCGCGGCCTCTTACCCGCTTGAAATTCTGGCTGCCGCCGAAGCCATGCCCGCTGGCGAGGGCGTTCAGCCCCTCTTTGGCATTGGCGGCGCGGAATACACCCCGGTTCCGATCAGCGGCGTGGTCCATATCGATACCATTGACGACGCCTGGGCGGTCACCGTGCGTGAAAACCCGGAAGATCCGCGCATCCTCGAGATGCACACGCTGGCGATGCCGATGTTCTTCGAGCGGTCAGACCATGTTGTCGAAATGAACTGGGACGGCGCACCGGACCCGTTTGGCTTCCACGTCGATCCCCCGCTGCAGTACAACTGATGTCTGCGATACGTTTCATGGTGCGGCAGGCAATGCTTGCCGCACTCCTCCTCCCGCCCATTTCGGGAGCAGCAGAGGTTCATGCGGAATTCGACGCAACCAGCGGTTCCGTGATTGTATCAGGACTGGATGAGAAGGAGCGCCGGGAGCTAACCGGGTCGCCATCGGAAATCTACCTGCAGCATGCCGCAGCGGACAGCAGCCGAAGCATGGCCCTGTCGCTGCGGACGGAAGGCCAAACGCTGTTTATCGACCCGCGTTTCGGCCTGCGGCCGGGGGCCGGGTACATTGTCCGGTTCCGTGACTTCGAAACCGAAATCGCTGTGCCCGGTGATGAGATCAATACACCCGAACTGCTTTGGCATGCCCCGGCCGATGCCCAGGTGCCCGCCAATATGCTGCGGCTTTATCTGATGTTCTCAGAACCGATGGCCCGCGGGCAGGTCCGCGGCAGTATCTGGCTGGAACGCGCTGACGGCAGCCGGGTGGACAGCCCGTTCCTGAACCTTCACGCCGAACTCTGGGACAGGGGCCAGCGCCGCCTGACACTGCTCTTTGATCCTGGCCGGATCAAACAGGGTGTTGGCCCAAATCAAACGGACGGCGCCCCGCTTGAGGTTGGAGAGAGCTACCGGCTTATCGTCGCGGACACTATGGCCAGCGCTGAAGGCGCCCCTCTAGGTGACCGCCTGGTGCTGCCCTTCAGGGTTGGTCCGGCCCTGAGAACTGCGGTACGACCGGATGACTGGCTGATAACCAGCCCGGAGCCCGGCACCTCAGTGCCAATTGCCGTCACCTTCGACCGGGCCATGGACCGCGGTGCCTCCGCCAGGCTGATAAACATTCTGGATGGTTCCGGAACAAAGGTCCCAGGCACGGTCGCAACGGACGGCCGCACATGGCGATTTGTTCCAAAGATGCCCTGGCCCGCCGGGGTGCGCCTGCGCGTCGATCCGGATCTTGAAGATATTTCCGGAAACTCGCTGCGCGCGCCTTTCGATGCAATCGCCAACACCATCGGGCAGAGGCCGCAGCCTTACGAAGCCATTGTTATTCCCGCACAGCACTGAGGAGACAGAGCCATGAGGCCGAGCTACAAACATGCCTTGATCATCGGCGCCGGCCCGGGATTGTCCGCATCTCTTGCACGCCTGTTCCATGCCAATGGGCTTCGTGTGAGCCTGGCAGCACGGAAGCCATCTGATCTTTCCGGTCTGGCTAAGGACATTCAGGCAAACACCTATTCTTGCAATGCAAGCCGGCATCAGGAGGTTGTTGAACTCTTTGCTGAGCTGGATAGGGCGCAAGCGCCGGATGTGCTGGTCTACAATCCTTCACGTGCCATCCGAAAGCCCTTTATCCAGCTGGATGCCGCCCGCGTGGAAACTGCAATGCAAGTTAACGCCATGGGCGCGTTCTATGCTGCCCAGGAAGCCGCCAAGCGCATGGTCGCCCAAAACCACGGTGCAATTCTCTTCACCGGAGCCTCGGCAGGTATGAAAGGCTACCCTCAGTCGGCCACCTTCGCCATGGGCAAATTTGCTCTGCGCGGGCTTGCTCAATCGCTGGCACGCGAACTCCATCCCCAGGGCGTCCACATTGGGCACATGGTTGTGGATGGCCGCATCCGTAACGCTGACCGCCCCGGCTATTTAGACGAGCCCGGCAACCCGGACTCGCGTTTGTCGCCGGACGCAATTGCTGAAAGCTATTGGCACTTCCTGCAACAGGACCGGTCTGCATGGTCATGGGAAATGGAGCTGCGGCCGTGGGTGGAAGACTTCTAACCACATTCCCCATTCCAGGTTCCCTGGATGCCGCCAGTGACCGAAGCGAAGGCTCCGCTTCAGACCATGATGAAGATGATGATGGCCAATTCATCGACGTGAATCTTCAAGGATCGTCCGAGAAGGTTTTCGCAAGTGGATCTGGAATTATCTTGCAGTCAATCCGCATTCGGATGTCGCTCGAACGCCGATGGTTGCACATTCCTGCAATGCCGCTGGTCGCTACTGCCCAAAGTTTGCGGCAGCGGCGAACGGCGGCAATGCGGGCTGCTAACGCAGCATGGCAATACAAGGCCGAGTGACCGCAAAGGGCCGTTCTCTCTAATTCGCATGTATTGACCGAAGGTCAGCTCCGTCCGCATACCGGTCCTTTGCTGCAACTTGCTTGAATGTCCATTGTGCGGGACAAAGCGGACCTTCACCACCTTTCGCTGAACGTCATGAATTGACACATCTGTACACTATAAAAATGCAATGACGCCTGATTGTTCTGCAATCATGAATCGCCGCAACTGTATCGCCTCTAGGATGCAAAGTTCTGTTTGTATTCCGCTGGCGTTGTGCCGACGTTCTGAGTGAAGGAGCGCGAGAAATGCGCTTGATCGGAGTATCCAGCCAAGAAGCCAATCTCAGCCAATCCGGGTCCTTCGTTGTCGCAAAGATAGAGGGCCGCCTTTTCCAGGCGTGTCTTGGATATCAACCCGGAGAACGTCTCATCCTTTTCCGCGAAACGGCGCTGCAAGGTTCGCGATGAAACGCCTGTCTCGGATGCAAGGTCTTGGACACTCCAACGCTTGACCGTGTCCTGTAGTAAGAGGTTCTTGCACACTGCCACGAGCTCCGTCTGATCGGTTTTGGCAGGGATATGGAGGCTGTTTGACGTGGTCTGAGTTATGGAAATCGTTTGATCCCATCCCTCGATACCAACGGTCTGCCAAACGCCATCGCGCCGAATGACCTGACCATCTGGCAATTTGACCGTAAGCGGTTGCCCGCATGCCAGTTCCGACAACCGCGTGATCACACCCAAAACCAGCAAGCTCTCCGGTAGCGAAGGCTGCGCAGAAGCCGAACGCCCGACATGCTGAAGCTGAAAGCAACCGGGACGCAACTCCTTTGACAAAACACGGTGTGCCCCATGACTAAAGACTTCGACACGTCGCCAGCGTTCAAGAAGGTCCGAAACGCTGGTCGCCTGCCTGAGCGCCAAAACAACGGGCTCTGAGGGCATGTCCGGCGCTGCGTCCGATAGACGTAGCACGGCCAATGTTCCATGCTTTTCCCAAAGGCGCTTCAACACATCCCGTTTTTGTGGCAGCGGAACGTGAGCACCTTTGGCCTTGCGCTGCGCCACGTCGATGCCTTGCTTCCGAAGCCCCGCAGCAACAAGCCGCATCATGACAGCAGAGGCGAAGTTCATTTCTTCAGTCACAATCACTTTCCCATTGGTGCAAGGCACATCAGTTCGGACGATCCAGCGTCGCAACAGCCGGGAATCGTTTTTGGCCAGAGTGTTCGAGTTGTATCATCAGACTGCAAGGGCCTCGAAATCGACAGGGAACTGTGCAATGCGCTGCCCGGTTGCCGCACGGATCGCGTTTACGATGGCTCCTGGTCCGGAAACCATCGCCGTCTCACCTGCGCCCACGGGTGGTTCCGTGCCTTCGACAAGAGAAACGACAATCTCCGGCGTATCGGAAAGCCGCGGGATTGGCGCATCTGTGAAATACTCTGCGCTGACCCGCCCGCGATCCGTTGGCAATTGATCCGACAGCACCATGCCAAGGCTCCACATCAGGTTGCCTTCGCATTGCGCCTTTACCTGGTCGGGATTGATCACCAACCCGCACTCATGCGTGCACCAAAGTCGCGTCACTTTGGTATTCCCGTTCGGGGCGATGGCGACCTCTGCCACTGTCGCGGCGTAGGACACACCCTTGTAAATGCCGCAGGCAACGCCCCGCCCGATGCGCGTTTCGCCTTGCGTGGTGCTCTGCGGTTCCGAGGACCAGCCCGAGAGCTCTCCTACAGCGTTTAGCACAGTGGCAAGTCTTGGATCGTCGATGTGCCTCAGACGAAATGCCAGTGGATCTTCACCGGCAGCACGCGCAGCTTCATCCATGGTGCTTTCAGTTGCCAGCGCGTTGGGCCCAGCCCCAAGTCCGCGCCAAGGCCCGGTATGAATGGGCAACCGCAACGCATCGTAAGCCGCACGTGCACGACCCAGCCGATAGGGCGGAACCATCCCACGTTCCACGCCCCCATCACCGGCGAACATGTCGGTGCCTGCCTGCATCCAGCTTGGCACAACTGCAGCTGTGAACATAATGTGAGACGAGACCTGATCGTGTTTCCAATCACTGATCCGGCCACCTGCCAACCTGGCTTTCAACCGATGCGATGATGGCGGGCGATGGAACGCGAGAGCGTATTCTTGTGGCCGGGTCCACTGAACTTTGACCGGTGCCCCGACGGCCATAGACAATGCCGTTGCTTCGGCCTCCACAGTACAGACGGTCTTGCCGCCGAATCCACCGCCAATGCGCGTGGATTGCACGAGCACACGATCCGTGTCGAGACTGAAGGCGTCCGCTACGAAGTCACGGATGTAAAAGGCATCCTGAGTGCCCGCCCACAATTTGAGGTCGCCGCTTTGCCAATGCGCAATTGCCGCGCGTGGCTCAATCGGGGCATGGGCCGCAGCCGGAATGTCAAAGCGTAGGTCCACGTCCCACTCACCGGCCTCAGGCGTGCCGTCCATCGCAACGTGGGGCAGCGCGCCTTCGGAACGGGTGCGATCGACGTCAATGCTTGCCGATATATCCGCACGGGGGTGGTCGACTCCGATCCCCCATTCCACGTTCAACGCTTCGGAAATGACATCCAGAGCACCGGGACGCTCTGCAACTATTCCCAGGCCTTGAGCTTGCCCAATCGGGGGGCCGGCGTCTTCCACGACGGCAACGAAGCCAGGCACTTCGCGGGCTGCAGACATATCCCAGGCAATTGGTTTCGAGGGAACTTCTGTTGACGTCTGGGCACGTAGGACCCGCCCAAAGAGCATTCCAGGCAATTCAACATCTGCCGCATAGAGCGCCTGCCCGGTCACAATCTCAAGACCTTGCGTGAGCTTTGGCGCTTGCCCAACACTCCCACCGCCCTGAAACACCTTCAACTCAGAACGTGCTCGCTGAACAACCTCAACCTCGCCTCTCGATCGGCCCGCCGCAATCGCATCTCGCAGAGACGCGCAAGCTTGGGCCAATGGCTCTGTAAACAGTTTCACTGACTCGCTGCCGACCGTTGGCTTGAGCCCGGCCCGGTTCGTGTCGTGTAAAACGACATCGACTAGGTCCCAATCTACATCGAGCTCAGTACAAGCGATCTGCTTCATCGCGGTCGCGATGTTCTGCCCCATCTCCGCCCGTGGGAGGGTCAGTGTGTAGCGGCCATCTTGATAAGTGATCCAACCCGCTGCTGCCTCCAAATCAGGGTTGGGTCTGCTCGGAATGACAGGCACTTGCGAGTAGACGCCAGCCCCTGCAGCTATAAGAGCTACCAGACCAACCCCACCCGCTTTCAAGAATGCACGACGCTTCATCTTACGGCCTCCGAAGCGCGCGCGATGGCTTTGCGAATACGCGCATAAGTGCCACATCGGCATAGATTGCCGTCCATCGCGGTTTCAACTTCTTCGTCGGAGGGGTTGGGCGTGCCGTCCAGCAATGCCACAGCGCTCATGATCTGGCCCGCCTGACAGTATCCGCATTGGGGCACGCTCTCCGCCAACCAAGCCTCTTGCACCGGATGCATACTATGGCCCTTCGCCAAACCCTCAATGGTTCGCACCTTTACGCCTTCTAAGGCACTGGTCGGAAACGTGCAGGAGCGCACAGCCTCCCCGTCGACGATAACTGTGCATGCGCCGCAGACGCCAACACCGCATCCAAACTTTGCGCCCTTGAGTTGGAAATGCTCCCGAAGAAGGTAAAGAAGTGTCTCATCTGCCCATGCTTTCAGAACGTCCTGCCGCTCACCGTTCAATACGAACATTTGAATGCTCCATCTGATTCATTTGGGTGGGCAGGTAAGCTTTCCAAAGGCAGTGTTCTTGAATGATCGCGCCAAAAGCAAAAATTCTTCTGTCATTGGTTTGGCTGTATCTCGCGGTCGACAGCTAGCCGGTTCGGACACAAGGCAAGGTCCGGTGTTTAGTGTTTTGCCGCCGTTAGTTCATCCCACAGCATCCAGTGCTTTATGGGCTCAAAGCAGACTTTCGCTGCTGCTTGCACGAATGACCGTTATGGGCGGCTTGAGTCATACGTTTGGCGACTTTCACAGTGACTCGGCAAAGGACGCTATCTGTGCTTGGGCGCATTTGGTTACGCGTTCGCATCCCAGGTCTGCAGTGAAGTAAGACCAAGGTGGATCTCGACAAGCGCTGCTTCAAAAGGGGGCGCAGGATCGCAAGCGTGCTCAATTGGGTCATAGCGTGTTGGGGAAATGCACCTGTTTCGCAAAAGGCCAGAAGTTTCCCTCGTTGTGTTCGCTTTGGTAAGAATTTTCGTCGACTGGCTGGATGCCAGAGACCTAGGTGGGAGGCCGTCGAATCGGCTTCAAAGTAGATTGTGGTCGGGGTGTGAAGAACTAGAGGAGCTGTACGGGATTTGTACGGATTTGTACGGGTTTGAGGCGTAGATTCGTTTCGTTTTGGCAAACTTGCAACGCCAAAGTAGCACGAGATTCTCGTGTATCTATTTGATTTTAGGATATTTTCATGGTGCTGCTGGAGAGAATTGAACTCTCGACCTCTCCCTTACCAAGGGAGTGCTCTACCTCTGAGCTACAGCAGCGCCGTGGGGGGCTGATTAGACTCAAACGAAACCGGGTGCAAGGGCATCTGGACGGTTTTTTTCGGCTCCTGTAGAGAAGAGTTATGGCAGACAAAGATACACCCCGAAAAAAGGCAAAAACCGAAGCGTCGCGCGAAGACAGGCTCAAGGCGGCGCTTAAGGCAAACCTGGGTCGGCGCAAGGCGCAGGCCAAGGCACGCACGGTTCAAAGCAACGGTGACGAGGAAAGCGAGGGTTAAGGGCAGATGGATTCGATTCTGGTGACAGGGAATGGTGCGCTCAGCGGCCAGATCCCGATTGCAGGGGCCAAAAACGCGTGTCTGACGCTGATGCCCGCCACACTGCTCAGCGAGGAACCGCTGACGCTGACCAACGCGCCACGTCTAAGTGACATCAAGACCATGACTGCGCTTTTGCAGTCGCTTGGGGCAGAGGTGTCGACGCTGCAGGATGGGCAGGTCATCGCCATGTCCAGCCACGATCTGACCAGCCACACGGCGGATTATGAAATCGTGCGCAAGATGCGCGCGTCGAACCTGGTGCTGGGGCCGCTGTTGGCGCGGTTCGGACAAGCCGTGGTCTCGCTGCCGGGCGGATGTGCCATCGGCGCGCGGCCGATGGACCTTCACACCGAAGGGCTTGAGGCTTTGGGCGCCGAGATTGAGCTCAAGGACGGGTATCTTCACGCGAGCGCCCCACGTGGGTTGACGGGCGCAGTGCATGAGATGCGTTTTGCATCCGTCGGCGCGACAGAGAACATCGTCATGGCCGCGACACTGGCCAAGGGCACCACAGTGCTCAAGAACGCCGCGCGCGAACCCGAGATCGTCGATCTGGTCGAATGCCTGCGCAAAATGGGGGCGCAGATTTCGGGCGAGGGGACATCGACCATTGAAATCCAAGGGGTTGACCGCCTGCATGGCGCCACGCACCAGGTGGTGACCGACCGGATCGAATTGGGCACGTATATGCTGGCTCCTGCGATCTGCGGTGGTGAGGTCGAACTGCTGGGCGGACGTTTGAGCCTGGTGGGGGCTTTTGTTGAAAAGCTTGATGCCGCCGGAATCGATGTCGAAGAAACCGCAAAGGGTCTGAAAGTGCGCCGCCGCAATGGCCGGGTTCAGGCCGTAGACGTGACAACCGAGCCGTTCCCGGGGTTCCCGACCGATTTGCAGGCGCAGATGATGGCGCTGCTGTGCACGGCCGAGGGCACCAGTGTGCTGGAAGAGAAGATTTTCGAGAACCGTTTCATGCACGCGCCGGAGTTGACCCGCATGGGCGCCCGGATCGACGTGCAGGGCGGAACGGCCACTGTAACCGGAGTGGGTCGCCTCAAGGGCGCGCCGGTGATGGCGACCGATTTGCGGGCCAGTGTTTCGCTGATTCTGGCCGGTCTGGCGGCCGAGGGTGAAACCGTGGTCAGCCGGGTTTATCATCTGGATCGTGGGTACGAGCATGTGGTGCAGAAACTTGAAGGTGTGGGTGCAAAAATCGAACGGATCAAAGGCTGATGGTTGACGCAACATTCGAAGACGGCCGCGAGGCTCCGCTGAACCTGGGTGCACTGGATGACGAGGACCTGAAAGTGATCTCGACCCTTGCCCAGGACGCAGTGTTTCCGATCACGGAAATGTCCTGGCGCGCGTCCGAGCGGCGCTTTGCCCTCCTGCTCAACCGCTTTCGGTGGGAAGACGAAGACGCCGCCCGAAAGCGCGGCCGGGCCTTTGAGCGGGTGCAATCGGTTCTGGTTGTCGACAACGTGCTCAAGGTGGCCAGCCAAGGCATTGATCGGTCCGATAAGGACATGGTTCTGTCTCTGCTGTCCGTCGAATTCGAAGCGGGTGAGGATGGTGCAGGCCACGTGTTGCTGACGCTGGCCGGTGACGGTGCGATCCGGTTGCAGGTCGAAGCGCTCGAGGTCTCTCTCAAGGACGTGACGCGCCCCTATCTGGCACCGTCAAAGCACGTGCCCAGCCATTCGGACTGATGCAGAACAAGCGGGGCATTTCGCAGACCTTTGGCGGCGTGCCCCAGGGCCAGCGGGTGCGCCCGGCCACCGTGTTCGATGTCTTTGACATGAGCCGCGTTCTGATCCGGTCGATCACCGAACTGTGCGTGGCGGATCATCAGGGCGACCCGGACAGGATTGCGGCATGGACTGCCAACAAGTCCCCCGAGGGAATCCGGCAGTGGCTGAGCGGCACACATGATCTGTGGGTGGCCGAATTGGAAGGGCAGGTCTGTGGCGTTGGTGCAACCTCTCCGGAAGGGGCGGTGTCGGTTCTATATGTAGATCCGTCTGCCGTTGGGCGCGGTGTTGGAACCGCGTTGCTTGCCCAGGCCGAACAGCATCTGCGCGAAGCGGGGCATCACAAGGCCACGTTGGACAGCACCGCAACGGCGCGCGGTTTTTACCTGCGCCATGGATGGGCTGAGGATCGGGCCACTCAGGACGTTTTGGGGAAAGCCAAGTATCCACTTAGCAAGCTGCTTTAAATTTCTAGAATATTTGTCGACGGACTTGAGGCATTGCTCCGTTCAAGACACATCAGATTTTGAAATCAAGGTTTCGATATGCGCATTTTTTTGTTTCCTCTGTCCGTGTTGTCACTGCTGTTTTCGGGGGCCATCTTCGGGTTTTTCTATGCCTGGGTGTGTTCAACCATGTGGGGGCTGGATCAGGCCGACCCCAACGTCGCAATCCAGGCGATGCAAGCCATGAATGCGAGCGTCCGCAATGGCGTCTTTGCACCTGCGTTTTTTGGGACACCATTTGTATTGCTTCTGACCGGCGTGGTGGCTTGGCGCGCAGGGGCGCGTCGCGCAGCCCTTTTCTTTCTCACCGGGGGAGCGATCTATTTTGGTGGTGGTGTGCTTTTGACGATGTCTGTCAACGTGCCCATGAACGAGGCGTTGGCCTTGATCGAAACTCCGCTGCCCGAGGCAGAGGCATCAACGATCTGGTCCGAGTATTCGTCTGTTTGGCAGGTTTGGAACCAGGTTCGAACGGGCTTTTCAGGTATGACCCTATTGCTTGTGGGCATGGCGATCTTTTCCTTGCCCAAAAGCCGCGGCTATAGTTCTTGAGGCCGGTGGCTGCTGCGGGTATGTGACCGGCAAAGGAGACACCGATGCCCAAGTTCCTCGACACCACGCAGCCCGACTTTGAACAGGCCTTTGCCGAGTTGCTGAGCGCCAAGCGCGAAGACAGCCCAGATGTGGACGATGTCGTGGCCGGGATCATTGCGGATGTCCGCGACCGCGGCGATGCGGCTGTGATCGAATTGACGGAACGGTTTGACCGGATGACGCTGACGCCCGAGACGCTGGCGATTTCAGGGGCAGAGGTTGATGAGGCGATCGCCCTGGTGCCGGACGCGGATCGCGAAGCGCTGGAATTGGCTGCCGCGCGCATTCGGGCCTATCATGAGCGGCAACTGCCGGCGGACGACAGCTGGACGGATGAGAGCGGTGCCACATTGGGTTGGCGTTGGTCGGCGGTGTCGGCTGCGGGGTTGTATGTGCCGGGCGGGCTGGCGTCTTATCCGTCGTCGGTTTTGATGAACGCCATTCCGGCAAAAGTGGCAGGCGTCGAACGGCTGGCCATTGCCGTGCCAACACCGGACGGTCAGATCAACCCGCTGGTTCTGCTGGCTGCGCGACTGTCGGGCGTGGACGAGATTTATCGCATCGGCGGTGCGCAGGCGATTGCCGCACTTGCCTATGGGACCGAGAGCATCGCTCCGGTGGACAAGATCACTGGCCCCGGCAACGCATTTGTCGCCGCCGCCAAGCGGCGCGTGTTTGGCAAGGTGGGTATCGACATGATCGCCGGCCCCTCCGAGATTCTGGTGATTGCCGACAAGGACAACGACCCTGATTGGATCGCGCTGGATCTGCTCAGCCAAGCAGAACACGATGAAAGCGCGCAATCCATCCTCATCACTGATGACGCCGCATTTGGTCGTGCCGTTGGCGAAGCCGTCGAGCAACGTCTCACCTCCTTGCAGCGTCGCTCCATCGCCGGTCCGAGCTGGCGCGATTTTGGTGCTGTCATTACCGCGCGAGACCTGGATGAGGCTGCAAGCCTGTCGAACCGGATTGCGCCGGAACACCTGGAGCTGTGCGTGGCCGATCCGGATGCGTTGAGCCAGAAAACGGTGCATGCGGGTGCGATCTTCCTCGGCCAATTCACCCCTGAGGCCATTGGCGACTATGTGGGCGGGCCGAACCACGTGCTGCCCACGGCACGATCGGCGCGGTTTTCGTCGGGACTGTCGGTGATGGATTTCCTCAAGCGCACCACGCTCAGCAAGATGACGCCCGAGGCCCTGCGTGCCATCGGCCCCGCCGCCGAACGTTTGGCGCAGTCCGAGAGCCTGGAAGCACACGGGCTTTCGGTCAAGGTGCGCCTGGATGCGTTGAACCGCTAATCTGGGTGATCTGCGGTCCGGTGTCGCGTGGCAGCAGAGAGGCTTTTGGGGTCAATTTCGTGACCTTGATGCCGCAGCCATTTCGGTGAATCTGAACAGGGATAACCGGGCGTTGCCCCTGCTGACGCGATCCTGTAGGACCGTGCGCAACTTACGCTGACCGAGACCGCGCACCGATGAACCGCATCAGTCAAATCGAACTGGACGACCGCAACCTTCCCCCGCCGACCCCCGAGATCGAGCAGGAGCGCAAGGTGGCGATGTTCGACCTGCTGGAAGAGAACAGTTTTGCCCTGCCCAAGCGGGACGATCGTGTCATTCCGGACGGTCCATATCACTTGAACCTGTCGATCCGCGACAAGCGCCTGGTGTTCGACGTGAATACGGAAGCCGAGGAAAAGGCTGCGGAATTTCACCTGTCGCTGGGGCCGTTCCGGCAAGTGGTCAAAGACTATTTTCAGATCTGCGAAAGCTATTTCAACGCGGTTAAGACTTTGCCTCCCAGCCAGATCGAAACGATCGACATGGCGCGGCGCGGTATCCACAACGAAGGCAGCCGCGTTTTGCAGGAAAGGCTGGAAGGCAAGGCCGATATCGACACCGACACCGCCCGCCGCCTGTTCACGCTGATCTGCGTGCTACATTTCGGGGGCTGACACGTGGTGTTGCAGCTTCCGCAGTCGGTTTTGTTTTGCTGCGACCACAATGCGGTGCGATCCCCGATGGCCGAAGGGATCATGAAGAAGTTCTACGGGATGGACACCTATGTGCAGTCCGCAGGCGTTCACAACGATATGGAGATCGATGGCTTTTCCATCGCGGTTTGCCAGGAAATGGATGTCGAGCTGAGCCGACACCGTTCGCGCTCGTTCGACATGATGGAACAGTGGGGCGACGACCTGAGCTCTTTCGACCTGGTGATTGCCCTGTCGCCGGCCAGTCAGCGCCGGGCACTGGAACTCACCCGATATTTTCACCTCGATGTCGAATATTGGCCAATAATGGACCCTACTGGGCTCGGCGAGACGCGGAATGACAAGCTAAACAGCTATCGACAGACCCGCGATCAGATCATTCAGCATCTCAAGGATCGTTGGGGCGAACCAACGGAGATGACATGAACGACACCGTCAAACGCTATTTTTCAGCCTTCAACGCAGGTGATGTGGACACCATGCTGGACTGCCTGTCCGACGATGTGGCCCACCATGTAAACGAGGGGCAGATCCGTGTCGGGCGCGAGAAGTTTGCGGATTTCTGCGCGCACATGAACCGCTGCTACAAAGAAGAACTGACCGATATAGTTGTGTTCGAGGCAGAAGGCGGCACCCGCGCGTCGGCGGAATACATCGTCAACGGCACCTATCTGGAAACGGACGCAGGTTTGCCCGAAGCCAAGGGCCAGACCTATCGCCTGCCTGCTGGATCCTTCTTTGATCTGCGAGACGGCAAGATCACCCGGGTCACCACCTATTACAACCTTGCGGATTGGGTGAAGCAGGTTTCGAATGGCTGAGGTCACCGATGTCCGCGTTCTGACCGGCGCGGCGCTTGATGCCGCGCTGGATGATGTGGCTGCTCTGCGGATCACCGTGTTTCGGGCCTTTCCCTATCTGTATGATGGGGATCTGGCGTATGAGCGTGACTATTTGCAGACGTATCGCGATAGCGATGGGGCCGTCCTTGTTGGCGCCTTTGATGGCGATCGGCTGATCGGCGCGTCCACAGGTACGCCGCTGACGGATCACGCAGATGATTTCGGAGTGGCTTTTGCCGGAACAGGTCACGATTTGGCAGAGGTCTTCTATTGCGCCGAATCCGTGCTGCTACCCGAATACAGGGGGCAGGGCGTGGGACATCGGTTTTTCGATCTGCGCGAGGCACATGCACGCGAGCTGGGGTTTTCGAAGGTTGCGTTTTGTGGCGTTCAACGCGCGCCGGATCACCCGCTCAAGCCAAAAGGCTATCAGCCGCTCGACCAGTTCTGGACTGCGCGTGGTTATGCCAAGGTTCCAGGCGCCGTTGCCCAGTTCTCGTGGAAGGATCTGGGCGAGATGGCAGAAACACAAAAGCCACTTCAGTTCTGGTTACGCGAGCTGTGAAACGAAGTCAGGGCGCTGCCTTGATCATGTCCGGCGGGTGTATTTGCAGGTTGGTCTGAAGAGACCCGAAGCGCTCCCGCCCGTCGTCGATGTTTCTGGCGAAACACCTCCTACCGTTGGGCCGGGCGCCGCGCTGGGCGCGGCGCGCCACCGCAGAACGCGGGTGGAGCGATGGAGGCGAGCATTTTTGGACGTTGCGCCGTTTCCTGACGTCGCCCGATGTGAGCCTTATGCCTGCTCTGTCAGATGTCTGGACATGAAGCGTCCGACGTCGCTTTCGCTTGGGCGTTGACCGGTGAAGACCTCGACATAATCCGGCACCCGCGCGATGCGTTTCCAATGGCTTTCCTGCACTTGCATCGAGAGATAGCCGATCTGGGTGTAAAGCACGGTCATGGTGCGGACTTCGGCCTCGGCTTCGGAATAGCCGTGGTAGGTGAACATGGATTGTATGGCGGTCAGGCGCTGTTCATCAGCACGGTTCAGGCGCTCTTGCAGGGCTGCATCAGTGCGTGCCCAGTTTCGGATAGCCAGATCCAGCCGGGAATCAAACAACGTGTCATCCAGCCAGCAGTCGCACAGGTTGAACATCGCCTCGCAGATATTTTCGGCAAATGCCTCGGTCCGGGCCACCAGATTGCCTGTGTTCTTGGCCTCCCACCGCAGAATAAGTGCCTCGAGCAGGGCTTCGCGGTCGCGGAAATGCCAATAAAAGCCGGTGCGAGACAGGCCAAGTCGTTTTGCCAATGGCATCACTTTGACAGCGTCTATGCCCGCTTCGCAGAGCAGTTGCGCAGCAGCATCCAGCCACAGGGTTTCTGATCCGCGTTGGCGGGTAGGGGTCTGGTCATTCATGATGCAGGCTTAGCACCGCAGGCAAAGGCTCACAACTGCCTTGACACTTTTGTTCTGAAAATCGACAGTCATGTCGACAAAGCCAACCAAGGTGTGACTGCCATGTCCAAGGATCCGCTGCTGCAGCCCTATCGCGTCAAGCATCTGACGCTCAAGAACCGGATCATGACGACTGCGCATGAACCGGCCTATCCCGAAGACGGGATGCCCAAGGATCGCTATCGCGCGTATCACGAAGAGCGGGCCAAGGCCGGGGTGGCCCTGACCATGACGGCGGGGTCGGCTGCGGTCAGCACGGATTCGCCGCCTGTTTTCAACAACGTCTTGGCCTACAAGGATGAGGTCGTCCCGTGGATCCGCAACCTGACGGATGCCTGCCACGAACACGGCTGTGCGGTGATGATCCAGCTGACGCATCTGGGGCGCAGAACCGGGTGGAACAAGGGCGATTGGCTGCCGTCGGTCTCGTCCACGCCGCACCGTGAACCGGCGCACCGCAGCTTTCCCAAACTGGTCGAGGATTGGGACATCGAGCGGATCATTCGTGATTACGCCGATGCGGCCGAGCGGATGCAGGCGGGCGGTATGGATGGCATCGAGCTGGAGGCTTATGGCCATCTGATTGATCAGTTCTGGTCGCCGCTCACCAATCATCTTGAGGGCAGGTACGGGGCCGAGAGCCTGAACAGTCGAATGCAGTTCGGCATGGATGTGATCGGGGCCATCCGTGACCGCGTCGGCCCGGATTTCCTGATCGGTGTACGGTACACAGCGGATGAAAGTGCGACCGGCGGCATTACGCCCGACGTCGGGCTGGACATGGCGCGGGTGATGCAGGACAGCGGCCAGGTGGATTACCTCAATGTCATCCGGGGGCGCATTCATACCGACCCGGCGATGACCGATGTGATCCCGGTTCAAGGCATGCGCGCGGCACCACATCTGGATTTCGCAGGCCGGGTCAGGGCCGAGATCGGCATGCCCACCTTCCACGCCTCGCGCATCCCCGATGTGGCCACCGCGCGGCATGCGGTGGCTGAGGGGCTGCTTGATATGGTGGGCATGACCCGCGCGCATATGGCCGACCCCCATGTGGTGCAAAAGATCGCCCAAGGGCGCGAGGACGACATCCGCCCCTGCGTTGGGGCCACCTATTGTCTGGATCGCATCTATCAAGCGGGCGAGGCGTTGTGCATGCACAACGCTGCCACCGGGCGGGAGCTGACAATGCCGCACGTGATTTCGCCCGCTGACGCGCAGCGGCGCGTGGTTGTCGTTGGCGCGGGTCCCGGTGGGCTTGAGGCTGCGCGGGTGGCGGCCGAGCGTGGCCATGACGTCACCGTGTTCGAGGCCGCGGCCGATCCGGGCGGGCAGGTGCGTCTGACGGCGCAAACCCCGCACCGGCGCGAGATGATCGGGATCATCGACTGGCGCATGGCCCAATGCGCGGCGCGGGACGTGCAGTTTCACTTCAACACCTGGGCCGAGGCGGGCGATGTGCTGGACCTGTCCCCGGATGTGGTGATCGTGGCAACTGGCGGGTTGCCGAACACCACTTTGTTTGAAACCGCCGAGGAACAGCCCCTGGCGGTCAGCAGTTGGGACGTGATCTCGGGCGCAGTGAAACCGGTGGGACGGGTGCTGATCTATGACGAAAGCGGCGATCATCCGGCGCTGCAGGCGGCGATGGCGGCCTGCGCTGCGGGCGCCGAGGTCGAAGTGATGACGCCCGACCGGATCTTTGCCCCCGATATCATGGCGATGAACCTTGTACCCTATATGCGTGATCTTCAGGCCAAGGGCGTGGCATTCACCGTCACCCGCCGCCTGTGCGGGATCGAGCGCGAAGGCAACCGTCTGCGGGCGGCGATCGGGACGGACTACAGCGATCTGAGCGAACAGCAGACTTATGATATGATCGTGGTGAACTATGGCACGCTGCCGAACGCCGACCTCTATTTCGACTTGCGTCCACTGTCGCGCAATGGGGGAGAGGTCGATCATGCTGCGCTGATCGCGGGACGTCCGCAATCGGTGGTACGCAACCCGGATGGTGCGTTTGACCTGTTTCGGATCGGTGACGCGGTATCGGCCAGAAACACCCATGCGGCCATCTATGATGCGCTGCGCTTGATGAAGGATATCTGATGCGGATCGGGATTTTAGGAACCGGGACCATTGCAACAGCCGTTGTGCGGGGGATCGTCGGCGACGGTCACCAGATCGTTGTTTCAGAACGTTCGCGGGCCAACGCGCAAGCACTGGCGCAGGAATTCGCCGCTGTTTCTGTTGTGGCAAATCAAGAGGTGCTGGACCAAAGCGATGTGGTGATCCTGGGCCTGATGCCGGATGTCGCGCGCGCTCTGCTACCGGATCTGCGGTTTCGGGGCGGGCAATCGGTCATCTCGTTGATGGCCGAAGTGCCGGAACCCGAATTGGCGGCACTGGTGGCGCCCGCAAAGGTCGAAGGGATCGCCATTCCCTTTCCGGCCATCGCACAGGGGGGCTCGCCCGTCTTGTGCTGTCCAGCATCGTCACTGATGCATGACCTGTTTGGTGCGAACAACCATGTGATTTCGGTCAATAGCGCCGCAGATCTAGAGGCGTTTCTGTCCGCCCAAGCGATCCTCTCTCCTGCGGTCAAACAGCTTGCCCTGACACGCGATTGGCTGGCGGCAAAAACTGGTGAAGCAGGAGAGGCAGAGCGGTTCCTGCGGCTTTTGGTGGGCGGGGGGCTGCTCGCAGCGCCAATGGAACATGCGGGCGCGCTGGATGATCTGCTCGCAGCCCTGGGCACGCCCGGCGGGTTCAATGCCGAGTTGCGGGATTTCCTGCTCGAACGGGGCATGCAACAGCACATCGACGAAGGGTTGGAGACACTGTTCAGCCGCTTTGGGACCTGAATTCACCCGCGTACTGGCCTGCGACCTTGCGTCAACCCTGACCGAGCGGCTGGATTTGCCCTCTCTCTGGGCCTTTCATGGGGCAGGGAAAGAGGGGGGCGTACCGATGTTCAAGAAACTGCTGATCGCCAATCGCGGCGAGATTGCCATCCGCATCGCGCGCACTGCGGCGCAGATGGGGGTGTCCGTGGTCACGGTCCACACCGCCGACGACGCGCGCTGTCTGCATGTCAAACATGGGGATCAGAGCTGCGAACTGCCTGGCGCAGGGGCGGCTGGCTATATGGACATCGAGGCGCTTATCCGAACAGCTGTTGAAACGGGCTGTGAGGCCGTGCACCCCGGCTATGGCCTTCTGAGTGAGCGCGCGGATTTTGCCAGTGCCTGTGCTGAAGCTGGCCTGACCTTTGTTGGCCCCGATCCCGAAACGCTCGAGGAAATGGGCGACAAGCTGCGCGCGCGCGCGGTGGCGCGGTCTTTGGACGTGCCCGTGCCGCAGGGCGATGGCCCGTTTGCAACCGTCGAGGAGGCATGCGGGTTTCTGGAACAGGTTGGCGGCCCGATCATGCTCAAGGCCGTGCAGGGCGGTGGCGGCCGCGGAATGCGACGGGTCGAGACACCCGACGATTTGGTGGCAGTCTTTGAACAGGCCCGCGCCGAAGCGGCGTCAGGTTCGGGTATGGCGGACATCTATGCCGAGGAGTACCTGACCAACCAACGCCACATCGAGGTTCAGGTTCTGGGGGACGGAAAGGCCGCAACGCACCTGTGGGATCGGGACTGCACGCTGCAACGCCGGAACCAGAAAGTTGTTGAACTTGCGCCTGCCTTGGGGCTGACCGACGATCTGCGCGCGCACATGATCCGGGCATCCTTGACCCTTGCGCGGGCCTCCAAGCTGCGTGGTGTGGCAACGGTCGAGTTTCTGGTGGACATGCAGGCGGGCGCATTTCGGTTCATCGAAACCAATCCGCGCATACAGGTCGAACATACCGTAACCGAAGAGGTCACCGGGTATGATCTGGTCGAACTGCAACTGCGACTGGCAGCGGGTGAGGCCTTGGCGGATATCGACCCGCAGCTCTTGGAGCCAGCAGCGCCCATCGGAGCAGCCATTGAGGTGCGCGTAAACACGCAGACACTCCAGCCGGGCGGCACAGTCCTGCCGGTGAGTGGCACGTTGGAGCGGTTTCATATGCCGGGTGGGCAAGGTGTTCGGGTCGAAACGCATGGCTATGCAGGCTATGCCACAAATCCCGGTTTTGACCCGATGCTGGCCAAGATCATTGTCCATCTCCGCCGAACCGATTTGCCTGGGTTGCTGCAACGCGCAGATCGCGCCCTGTCCGAGGCCGAGATCTCTGGCGTAGACACCAACCTCGGTCATCTTCGCTCGATCCTGGCCGCCCCCCAGGTGCAACAGTGGGACGTCACCACCCGGTTTCTGGACGGGCTCTCGGGCGCGGCCCCGCAACCGGGTCGCGTGTTTGACGCGCAGCAAGATGCACCCGAGGAGGATGTGTCACAGATCAATGTGCCCGAGGGTTGCGTGAGTGTTGCGGCGCCGATCCAGGCCCTTGTCAGCGATGTCTTGGTCACGCCCGGGGATATGGTTCAGGCCGGACAAGAGCTGATGATCATCGAAGCGATGAAGATGCAGCACCCAATCGTCGCCCCTCAGTCGGGCTTGATCGAAGAGCTCCCGGCCGCCAAGGGAGATACAGTCCCGGTCGGAGCAACTCTGTGCATTCTTCGACCCGATGGAGACACGCTCGAGGCCCGGGAACATGAAACCGCGCTTGATCCGGACAGCCAACGCGGCGACCTGAACAGGCTGAGCGAGCGCGTGGCGCTGACGTTGGATTCGGCCCGACCCAAAGCGGTTGAACGCCGCCGCGCCCGAGGGCAGGCGACAACGCGCGAGAACGTCGACCGACTGTGCGCGGGTGGGGCATTCCATGAATACGGCCAATTGGTCATCGCAGCGCAACGCAAGAAACTGGGTGTCGAGGCATTGATCAAATCCTCGCCCGCCGACGGGATCGTGACCGGTTTGGGCACCGTGAACGCAGGCCAGTTTCAAGATGCGGCGGGGCAGGTCGCCATCTTGGCCTACGATTCGACCGTGATGGCGGGCACGCAGGGCGTGTTTGGGCACCGCAAAACCGACCGCCTGTTGGAAAAGGCGGCGGAGTTGGGCTTGGCCAGCATCTTTCTGACCGAAGGTGGCGGGGGGCGGCCCAATGACGACGACTTTGCGGGCACCATGCATTGCGCGCTTGATGTCAAAACCTTTACCGCCTACGCAGGTTTGCGCGGTTGGGGGCCAAAGATCGCGGTCAACTCGGGCTTTTGTTTCGCGGGCAATGCGGCGTTGTTTGGGGCTGGCGACATTCGCATCGCTGCCCGCAACAGTTGGATTGGCCTGGGCGGCCCCGCCATGATCGAGGCCGGAGGGTTGGGTCGTTTTGACCCGCGCGAGGTTGGCCCGGCACCAATGCAGGCCGAAATTGGGTTGGTCGATATTCTGACCGAAGATGACGCCCAGGCGGTGGATGCAGCACGTCAGGTGTTGTCGTATTTCCAGGGCGCAACCGATGATTGGACCGTGGCAGACGAACGGATGCTGCGTCATCTGGTGCCCGAGGACCGCAAGCGGATCTATGACCCGCGCAAGGTGGTGCAGGCCCTGGCCGACGCAGGCAGCTTTTTGGAACTTGGCGCGCAGTTCGGGATCGGATTGATCACCGGGTTTCTCAGGATCGAAGGGCGCCCCATGGGGGTCATGCTGAACAACCCGCATCATCTGGGCGGTGCGTTGGATGCGCCAGCCTCGACCAAGGGGGCGCGGTTCATGCGGTTGTGCAACCGCTTTGCCCTGCCGATCCTGTCTTTGTGCGATACGCCGGGGTTCATGGTTGGTCCCGACAGCGAGCGCGAGGGTGGGGTGGCTGCGGCCTGTGATTTCATCGGGGCTGGCGCCGATCTTTCGGTGCCGCTCTTCTTTGTCGCCCTGCGCAAGGGATACGGCATTGGCGCCCAGGCCATGGCGGGCGGCAGTTTCGCCAACCCTGTGTTTGCCATCTCGTGGCCGACCGGAGAGTTCGGGGCCATGGGGCTCGAAGGGGGCGTGCGTCTGGGCTATCGCAAGGAGTTGGAGGCGCAAACCGACCCGGCCGCGCGCGAGGCCTTGTTCAACAAGCTGGTGGCGCGCGCCTATGCCGAAGGGGGCGCGATCAACGTGGCCTCGTACAATGAAATCGATGCTGTGATCGACCCGGCTAATACCCGGTCCTGGATCATGCGTGGTTTGAACGCGCATCAAGCCACGGGCCGGTGACGTCAGGAAGTGTTTGCGCAGCCTTGGCTTTCTGGGCAATTTAATTGTTGGACTGCAAACAAAAGGGCATGCGCATGAGTGAAACCGCTGTCAGTGGCCATGACGGGCCTTACCCTGCGCCGATCGTCGTGCGGGACATGTTCGTGAAACCGGACTGGATCGACTACAACAAGCACATGAACGTGGGCTACTACGGGGTGGCGTTCGATCTGGCGCTGGAAAAGATGGTTGGCGACTATCTGGGCATCGGCGAGGACTATGTTCGAACCGCCGGAGCTGGCCCCTACATGATCCAATCGCACATTCAGTTCCTGCGTGAGTTGCTTGAGGGCGACAAGTTCTATTTCCACTTTCGCCTGGTCGATCATGATCACAAGCGCCTGCACTATTTCGGGCAGATGTTCGCGGAAAAGGATGACGTCCTGTGTGCCACGCAAGAGGGGATGATCATCAACGTCAGTCAGGAAACAGGACGGTCTGCCAACTACCCCAAGTGGGCCCAAAGGCGGTTGGCGCAGATGCTTGATGATCACCAGAGGTTGCCATCCGAACCGCAGATCGGCGCAAAACTGGGTATCCGAAAATAAAAAAAAGGACCGGCAATGGCCGGTCCTTTTGGGTTTCTGTGGGTGTGGCTTACGCCATGAGGTCGACCTCATCGTCATCCCATTTGTCGTCGGAATGGGCGTCGTCGATGTCTTCGGTCCCCTTGTTCATCAGGGCCATGAAGTCTTCGGACTTGGCAGCTCCCTTGGTGCCGCCCGACCCGTAAACCACGGTTTCGTCGTAGGAATGATCATCCTCTTTCCCGTCGTCCTTGTACTTCGGCAGGCCATAGTCCGAGCCCTTGGTGCCGCCGGAGCCGGAGCCTTTGGTGCCGCCGGAGCCGGAGCCCTTGGTGCCGCCGGAGCCGGAGCCCTTGGTGCCGCCGGAGCCGGAGCCTTTGGTTCCACCCGAGCCGGAGCCCTTGGTGCCGCCCGAGCCGGAGCCCTTGGTGCCGCCGGAGCCGGAGCCCTTGGT
>NZ_JAGHRE010000021.1 GCF_017743935.1 Tropicibacter sp. R16_0 | reverse complement strand
CCCCCGGTCAGGGTATCGGCCCCCACGCCCCCCGAAAGCGTATCAACACCCGCGCCGCCATCTAGGCTGTCATTGTCCGCGCCACCAGACAGCAGGTCGTCATCCGCTTGCCCAAGGAGTGTGTCCGCCCCGGCCTGACCGATCAGCTGGTCATCCCCGCCTCCTCCGGACAGGCTGTCTGCCGAAGAGGTTCCAAAGATCACATCACTGTCAGGGGTGCCGTTGAATGTCGCCATAAAACTTTATCTCCAAGCAGGCCAAAGACCGTCGATTAACGCGGGGGGGTTGAAATTTGTCCTGCACTATCCGCTTACTACGAGACATATGTCAACGAACAAGAGACCGGGACAGGCACGTTCGGGGCAAGTGGTGACCATTGGCCACGCAGCGGGGTGTTTCCGGCGCACCATTGATCTCGTCCATGTTTTGTAACATGCAGCAGTCTCGGTGATTTCAAAGTTTTCTGATCAGATATGGCAAACGTCGTTTTTCACATAGGTGCCCACAAAACGGGCACCACCTACCTGCAATCCCTGTTTCATCTGAACCGGGATCGTTTGGCACAAGACGGGATTCATTACCCCTACATCGGCCCCAATACCGCCCACCACGTTCTGGCCGCTGTCTGGCAAACCATGCCGGACGTTCCAAAGGCCTTTTTCAAGGCCAAAACGCCCGAAGATCTCTGGCAAGATCTCATCGAACGCTATGCCGACGCCCCCGGCACGCTGTTCCTGTCTGCCGAGAATTTCTCGCGGTTTTATCCCGAGCCGGTGGACATGGCCGCGCTGGCCGAGCGCCTCTCGAACTTCGAGGACGTCAAGATCGTCTACACCATGCGCGCCCAGGCCGAACTGATACAGTCCCTGTGGCTGCAATTGGCAAAATCCGGTCAGCCCCAGGCCATCTATGCATATTTGCGCAAGGCTCTGGAGCAGCGCCGGAGCTTTGGGATCCGCATTGATCACAACGCAATCTATGACACCCTGCTGCAAGGCTTTGCCCCCAGCCAGATTCACCTGCTGGATTATGATCAGATCCGCCGTGCCCCTGGCGGGATCGGCGGGAGCTTTCTGGCCCTGCTCGGCAGCAGCCTGACGGTGGACATGCTGGATGCCCCACCCCCGGACGAGGCCAACATCTCGCCCGACCCCCTGGCCTATTGGGTCGCCTGCCAGATTGTGCGGCACGGTGCGCCTCCGGCGCATCTGGTCCATGCAGCCACCGATATCCTGTCGGCACAGGGCGGGCCGACCAGCCTGCTGGCCCGTCATGAATACGCCAAGTTCTCGACGCGCTATGCCCCCGCCAACGCGCTTCTGGCAGAGCGGGTGCAGGAGTGGCAGCCGGGGTTCACCTTTCAGGAGCCCGGGATACCCGACGACATGCTTTATCGCGAAGAGATCAGCCAGACGCAGTGGATCGACCTTGCTGCCGCAGCCTATGCGCTGGACAGCACGGCGGCTGCGTCCGCCGAAAGGGGGTCTCGGATCCACAAGACATTGAAATGGTTCAAGAGCAACGGCGCCTGAGGTCGGCCCCGTCGCCAGCTGAAAGCAAATCTTAACATGTTTTAATAGAATGCGGCGTTCATGCCCCGCTTTCGCCCCGTTTTGGCACATCTCAAGGCACCAGTCCTGACCCATTCCTGACCCATGCGTGGGGGCGCATGAGTGGAAGTGGGTATGGGGTTTTTTTCGGTTGTCCAGACGATCTGGTCGGCACATCTGCCTGAATTGAGTCAAACGGCCCGGATCGATATCACGGCGGGGGCATCGCCCCAGCTGCTGGTTCATGATCCGGTCAGCGGTCAGCGCGCCAGCCTGGCGTTGACGGACGGGTTACTGAATCCGGCACAGGCCGGGCGCGCCAACCTGTCGCGCGATCAGATAGACTTTACTTTCAACGGTCAGACCCGATCCCTGGACAGCGCCACGGTCGACCGGCTGAGCGGGGATCACAGCAGCTGCACGGCCTATCTGGACGGTGTGGGCTTTGCCGGAAATCTCGTCTCGCTGCACCGGGTCACGCTTCAGGGTCAGGATTACCTTCATGTCGCGGCCCAGGGGCAATCCGGAGTGAGCACCTATCGCATAGCCCCCTCGGGCGCCCTCAGCCATGTCGGCACACAGAGCGACTCGGCCGGCCGGTATCTCAAAGGGGTGGTGGCCCTGGACAGCATCACCGTCGACGGCACCTCATATCTGGTGGCCGCGTCGCAAAGGGAAAACGGGCTGACCGTCTTTACCCAGAACACCAACGGCACCCTGCGCCAGGTCGCAGCGTTCGGTTTTGCGGAACAGCTGCCGGTCGATCAACCCACGGCGATGGAAACCGTCATGATCGGGGATCGGGCCTTTGTGCTTCTGACCTCGTTTTCCAGCTCGTCCCTGACCGTTCTGGAGCTGGATGCCCAGGGTGAACTCAGGTTTGTGGATCAGGTCAACGACACCCAGGATACCCGCTTCTATCGGGTGAGCGCCCTGGACACGATCACGCTGAACGATCAGGTGCTGGTGGCCGTGGCGGGCGCGGATGGCGGTGTGTCGCTGTTTCAGATGCTGCCTGGCGGGCGGTTGATCCACCGCGACACCCTGATCGACGAGGTTGGCACCGCTCTGGGGGCTGTCAGCCAATTGCGCTTTGTCCCCATGGGCGACCGGGTCGAGCTGTTCGTGCTCAGCCCCGGCGACAAGGGGCTGACCCGGCTGGCCCTGGATCTGGGACCGGCAGGCACCGTGACCCAGGGGCCCACCGGCACATCGCAGAACGACGTGCTCAGCGCCCTGCCCGGCGGATCGCAGGTCAATGGCTGGGCCGGAGATGACATCCTGATCGACGGCTCCGGGTCCGACGTGCTGACCGGCGGATCGGGGGCGGATGTCTTTATCTTTGCACCAGATGGCAACCCCGACACGATTGCCGATTTCGACCATGTCCGGGACAAGATCGACCTGTCTGCCTTTTCGGGCTACTACCGGATCGAAGATTTCCAGGTCACCCCATTGGATAACGGGCTGGTCCTGCGCTGGCAGGACGAGACCCTGACCATCTACAGCGCTCGGGGCGGCGGCCTCAGCCCGACGGTGCTGACCCACAGCAGCCTGTTCAACAGCGATCACGTCATCATCCCCGACCCGCTGCCAACCCTGGGCAGCGGCGCCAATGACGTCTTTGACTGGGCCAATGGCCCCAGCACCGTTGACGGCGGCGCCGGGTTCGACACGCTGGATTACAGCATGGCCCCCACCGCGGCCTCTGTTGACCTGATGGACAACGCCCGCAATGCCGGAGCCGCAACCGACGATATCCTGCACAGCATCGAAGGTCTGACAGGGACCAGCGGCAATGACACCTTCCGGGGCACGAACCAGGCCAACACCCTGACAGGCCTGGACGGGCATGACCTGCTGGAGGGGCGCGGCGGCAATGACTGGCTGCTGCCCGGCCGCGGCAATGATACGCTGGACGGCGGGGACGGCACCGACATGGTCAGCTTTTCCGACTATGGCGCCTTTGTGCGGGTCAACCTGGCCGCAGGCACCGCGACAAGCGGCAGCGAGACGGACATCCTGCGCCAGATCGAGGATGTCACCGGCTCCATCTATGGCGATGTCCTGCAAGGGGATGCGGGCAACAACCGCCTGCGCGGCCTGGGGGATTACGACTGGTTCATCGGCAGCGATGGCAACGACAGCTATGACGGGGGCAGCGGTCGGGACATGATGTCCTATGTCTATGCCCCCGGCGCGGTCACCGTGAACCTGGGCACCGGGCGCGGCACCTCGGGCCAGGCCGCAGGCGACACATACACCTCGATCGAGCGGGTCACCGGCTCGATCCATGGCGATCTGTTCTACGGTTCGGACGGCGAGGAGGATTTTCGCGGGGTTGGGGGCTATGACTGGTTCATCGGATCCGGTGGCGGCAAGGATCGCTATGACGGCGGGTCAGGCTCGGACACCGTGGCCTATTGGCAATCCAGCAGCGGCGTGAGCGCCTCGTTGCTGCTGGGGCGCGGATCCCATGGCGATGCGGCGCGCGATCTTTACACCTCGATCGAGAACCTGGGCGGGTCGAACCATGACGACCACCTGACCGGGGATCACGGCCGCAATTACCTGCGTGGGTATTACGGGCGCGACACGCTTTTGGGCGGCGGCGGGGTGGACCGGCTCGAAGGCGGGGCCTCGGACGATACGCTGGATGGCGGCTATGGCTGGGACTATGCCCTCTTTTCCGGCAAGCGCAGCGAATACGCCATCTCGACCCGGGGCGATGTCACCACCGTCACACATCTGAGCGGCAGCGACGGCACCGATACGCTGACCAATATCGAAGCCCTGCAATTCAGCGACGACCTTTTTTATCTGTAACGTCCATTCGCGCAAACATGCCCCGAAAAAGGCCGCGCCTTTCTGCGTGCCTCCCCCTCTTGCGTGGCCAGAGCACCCTCTGTGCCCGCGGCCCTCAAGGCAAAATAATATGGGCCAAAACCAGCGCATAGCTTGCCAAAACCAATTCCTTGCAGGGTTGAAAGATGCTTTTGTTGCGGCACGTAATCAGGTAAGCCAAAGACGTTGAGCAAATAGATTTGGGAGACTTTCGCTCAGCCGATTTAAATATGCGAGTTGTCAACTTCGTTTGAACTTCTCTTCTTTACCAGTCACCCAGCCCTTAGTGCCACACATGGTCTGTCAGTGGCGCCAGAACATAAAAGACTATTGGGTTTCAACACTGTGAATCAATTACACGTCAATGAAAGCAAGCGTCACGAACTCATTGATGCGCGCAAGTCCGGCACGGCCCTGATCTGGGCTGTTTTCCTGTTCAGCATTTTTGTGAACCTGCTCATGCTGACGGGTCCGCTGTTCATGTTGCAGGTCTACGATCGCGTTCTGGGTTCCCGCTCCGAAGAGACGCTGGCCGCCCTTTTTGTGCTGGTTGGGTTTCTCTATTTTTTCATGGGCCTGCTCGACTATGCCCGGGGCCGCATCATGGCCCGCTACGGGGCAAACTTTCAGACCGCCCTTGATCGCACGATTTTCGAGGCCCGGCTGTCGCGGATCCCGGACGGCTCGCAAAACAAGGGAACAGAGCTGAAGGATCTTGAATCGATCCAGACGCTGACCGCCTCTCCGGTGTTTCTTGCGCTGTTTGACCTGCCCTGGTCGCCGCTCTTCCTGTTTGCCATCTTTGTGCTTCATCCGATGCTGGGCTGGACGGCCTGTGCAGGCGGCGCAGTGCTGGTGGTCATTGCCGTGCTGAACCAGTTTCTGACCGTGCGCAAAACACAAAGGGCCAATGTCACGTCATTTCAGGCTCAAAGCCTGGCAGCACAGGCCGAACATGCCCGCGACGTGATCCAAAGCCAGGGGATGCGCCATGCCGTGTCCGAGCGGTGGCACAAGAAACAATCCGCCGCGCTGGATGATCGGATCAACGCAGCCGACTGGGTCGGCAGCTTTACCACGAGCAGCAAGGCGTTTCGCCTGTTCCTGCAATCGGCAATCCTGGCCGTCGGGGCCTATTTCGTGCTCCAGGGCGAGCTGACCGGCGGCGCGATGATCGCGGCATCGATCCTTTTGGGGCGGGCCCTGGCGCCGATCGAACAATGCCTGGGACAGTGGCAGGTCTTTCAGCGGGCGCGCCAGGCGTGGTCCTCTCTGGATGCGCTCTTGTCGTCGACCCCCAAGGCGAAACCCCTCACGGCCCTGCCGCGTCCCAAGGCGCAGGTGCTGGTGCGCAAGCTGGTGGTGGTCCCGCCGGGCGGGTCGGAGCCAACCCTCAAGAACCTGAACTTTGGCGTGAACCCCGGCCATGCCCTTGGCGTGATTGGTCGCAGCGGATCGGGCAAATCCTCGCTTGCGAAGGCGCTGCTGGGGATCTGGCCCAGTGCCAGCGGTGAAATCCGCCTGGGCGGGGCCGAGCTGGATCAATATGACCCGGACAAGCTGGGGCAATATATCGGCTATCTGCCGCAAAGCGTGGCCCTGTTGCCCGGAACCGTTGCGGAAAACATCGCGCGCATGTCAGGCAATGTTGATGGCGACGCCGTTGTTGCGGCAGCCAAACGCGCCAATGCGCACGACATGATCCTGACCCTGCCCAATGGCTATGACACGCAGCTTGATGGGGATCAGAGCCACCTGTCCGGTGGACAGAAGCAGCGTGTGGCCCTGGCGCGTGCCCTGTTCGGGGACCCCGTCATTCTGATCCTGGATGAACCCAACTCTGCGCTGGATGCAGAAGGGTCCCAAGCTCTGAACCAGACCATCAGGGAATTCAAAACCGAAGGCAAAGCCGTGATCATCATGTCGCATCGTCCGCAGGCCATTGCCGAATGCGACACGCTCCTGGTGCTGGACCAGGGGACGGTTGTCTCGTTCGGACCACGGGACGAGGTGATGAAAGCGCAGCTCAAGAACGCCGATCAGATCAAACGCAACCTGAATGCACAGGCGGTGGCGAAATGACCAAGACCAAAACGCAACGCCCCGGATACCGAAGCTCGACCATGCCGATGATCGTTGGGATGACGGCCCTCGTCCTTCTGGTCGGCGGTCTGGGGGCCTGGGCCACCATGACGCGCCTGGCCGGTGCGGTGGTTGCAACCGGCATCGTCGAGGTGGAAACAAATCGTCAGGTCATTCAGCACCCCGAAGGGGGGATCGTTGGCGAAATCCTGGCCAAGGACGGCCAGGAGGTTCAGGCCGGTGACGTTGTCCTGAAATTTGATGACACCCTGCTGCAGCTTGAGATGTCGGTGGTCGAAGAGCAACTGACAGAACTGGCGGCCCGCAGGGCGCGCATGGCAGCGGAGCGGGATGAGAGTTCCGAGATAACCTTTGCTCCCTGGCTGATTGAAGCGGCTCAAACCGATCCCAAGGTTGCAGATCAGCTGGATGGACAAAGAAACCTGTTCGAGGCCCGGCTGCGTACGACCGAACAACAGATCGAACAGCTGACCAAACGGATTCAGCAATACGAGGCCTCCATCACCGGGATCAATGCACAGCTCACTGCGCTGCGCACGCAGTTGCAATTGATCGAAGGTGAGCTTGAAGATCAGAACACGTTGCTGTCCAAGGGCCTGACCCAGAACAGCCGCGTCTCGGCGTTGCAACGTGAGCAGGCCAGCCTTGCAGGGCGGATCGGGGAATTGATCTCGGCTGTCGCCCAGACCAAGGGACAGATCGCAACCAGCAAGATCGAAATCCTGCGCCTGAAAACCGCACGTCGGGAAGAGGCCATCGCCACCTTGCGGGATCAGCAGTTCCAGACCATCGAGCTGACCGAACGAAAACTGGCGCTCACGGAGCGGTTGGGCCGCCTGAGCGTCAAGAGCTCCGTCAACGGTGTGATCTACGACAGCCAGGTTTTTGCAGAACGCGCCGTGGTGCAGCCCGGCGCACCGCTCATGTACGTCATTCCCCAGGACCAGCCCCTGATCATTGCAGGCCGCGTCGATCCCATCCACATCGACCAGGTCTATCGCGGCCAACCCGCCGGCCTGCGGTTCTCGGCCTTCGAGCAACGCACCACGCCCGAGCTTTTCGGCAATGTGATGGAAGTGTCTGCTGATGCCCTGCCCGATGATGTCACGGGCCAACCCTATTATCGGGTCGAAGTCCTGCCCAAAGAGAGCGAGATGATCAAACTCGGGGACAACACCCTGCTGCCCGGCATGCCGGTCGAGGTCTTTATCAAGACCGATGAGCGCACGCCGCTGAGCTATCTGACCAAACCCTTCACGGACTATTTCAGCAGGGCCATGCGCGGATAAAGGGCAGATCTCGGCCCCTTAGAAAAAACCCCCGGCCCGTTTGACGCGGGCCGGGGGTTTTGTTTTTCGGCTGGCGCGATTGCCGCCTTAGGCGATCGAGAATTGCCAGATGTTGGCGGTCTCGTCGTCGAACTGGAAATACTCGACCGAGATCAGGCTGTCGGTGCCATCCGCGCCCGTCACCGTCACATCCGTGGCCGACGTGCGCGTGATCGTGTAATCCGCCCGGTTGCCGTCAAACACCGCAAAGTCCGACCCGGCGCCGCCGTTCAGCGTGTCGTTGCCCGCGCCGCCTTTCAGGTAGTCGATCCCACCGTAGCCGAACAGGAAATCGTCCCCGTCCAGGCCCGACAGCTGGTTGCGCTCGTTGTTGCCCGTCAGGCTGTCGTCAAAGTTGGTGCCGACCAGGTTCTCGATCTCGAAATACAAATCCCGCACCGCGTCGCCGGCCGAGCCATAGCCCGTCTCCTGACCGCCAAACAGCCCCGCGCCGTTGCGCAAGGAGGCCGACACGCCGCTGGTCGACTGGAAGTAGGTCACCGTGTCCAAGCCGTCGCCGCCGAAGTAGCGCTCTCGCCCTCCGGTTGAACCGACAAACCAGTCATACCCCCCCAACCCGCGGAAGTCGTTCTGCTGCGCATCCCCGTAAAACACGTCCTGATGCGACGATCCAGTGACCCGCTCGACCGAGGTCAGCGTCAGCCCCGAGGCCAGTCCGGTGCTCTGCGAAGGATCGCTCAGGTTGAGCGTCACGCCCCCCACGGCCGCCCCGCTCGGCGGTGCGCCAGTGGCGGAAAACACCGTCTCGACCACCGCAGCGCCCGAGGAGGCTGCCTCGAGGAAGGTGATCATGTCCTGCCCGTTGCCGCCGTCCAGCGTGTCGTTGCCGGCGGTCGCGATGAACCAGTCGTAATCGCCCAGACCGCGCATCTCGTCGTTGCCATCGCTGCCGCGCATGACGTCGGCAAAGATCGAGCCGGTGGCCCGTTCGATGCTGATCAGCTGGTCGGTCTCGCCACCAAAGAGCTCGGCCGTGCCCGCGCCCAGATCGAGGTCGAGCATGAAGTTCGTCCCCCGCCCGGCCACTTCCGGCGCGTCGGAATAAGACACCATGTCCCGCCCCACGCCACCATCGACGGTGTCATTGCCACGGCCAGGAATGATCCAATCATAGCCGCCCAAACCATTGATCAGCTCGCCCGCAGCGGTGCCAGTCAATGTCTCGGTTGCCTCGGTGCCGTTGATCGGGGCCACCGCTGCCAGTGCCGCCACCTGACCATAGCTCATGGTCTGATCGAAGAACTGGAAGTTTTCGACATCGGTGCCGATCACATCGGTGCCATCGCCCGACACGATCTGCAATCCACCCGCGACATGGCTGACCGTAATGAAAGAGCTGTCGGTGTAGAACACGGCGGTATCCGTACCGGTGCCGCCCATGATCGTGTCATTGCCCGATTCACCGTATAGCGTGTCGTCACCGCCGCCACCGTTGAGCTGATCATTCCCGCCCTGACCCCACAGCGAGTTGCCAAGGTTGTTGCCGGTCAGAACATCATTCCCGGTCCGGGTGCCCCGGATCTCTTCGATGTTGCTGATCTGGTGATTGAAGGTCGCACCATCCCAGGTCCCGGTGGCCAGCCCGGTGTCCAGGTTGGCGTTCACCTGCTCGGCACCGGTGCGGTCATAGCGCAGCCGGTCGATGCCACCGCCGCCATCCAGGGTGTCATTGCCACCGTTCAGAATGAACTCTTCCGGGCCTCTGGATGACCCGGTGATGCTGTCGTTGTTGTGCGTCCCATCCAGCGAAAAGCGCGAAACTGCACCGTTGAAGGTGATCAGCTCGGCATTCCCGAAGCCATCATTGGCAATGACCCCCGAATTCAGGTCGACCGTCGCCCCCTGCGTCGGGTTGCCCGAGCGGAACGACATGCGAACGGTGCCGCCGCCGTTGATGGTATAGCTGTCCACCCCATCCAGGCCCAGCAGGCCAACCCATGAGGTGGCGCCGCCGTTGACGTTGAATGTATCGTTGCCATTCGTCCCGGTGAACCAGATGCCCCCGAACGTTCCTGGCACCGTGTTGTCCAGCGTTGGGAAAACCCCGGTCAGGGTGTCGATGCCATCCGTGCCCTTGTTGACGCGCGCCAGGCTGGTGGGCTGGTTCAGATCCACCGTGATCGGTCCCGACAGGTTGTCGTATTCGAACACATAGAACCCACGATCGCTCAGATCATAGGTATCATTCCCGCTGGAGCCGACCAGAGTGTCGTCTCCGATGCTGACACCCCCTCCGACGATGCTGTCGTTGCCCGCGCCGCCATCCAGCCGGTCAGCATTGGCGCTGCCGATCAGGGTGTCGTTGCCGCCCAGACCGTTCAGCGTGTCGCCCCCGGCCAGGGCCGTCAGGACGTCATCGCCATTGGTCGGCGTCGTGCTGCCGCCGCCTGCCAGAGCCTGCAGCTGCGCAAAAGACCGGACGCCATCCAGGAACTGGATCTCTTCGACATCGTTGCCGATCGTGTCGACCCCGTCGCCCGAGGTCACCGCAACCCCGGCCCCGCCATTGGTGACCGTGATGGAATTCACCGACGCATTGATGACGGCCCGGTCGGTCCCGGCCCCACCCAGCAGGCTGTCGTTGCCAACCCCACCGATCAGGGTGTCATTGCCCCCCTCACCAATCAGCGTGTCATTGCCCGCATAGGTTTGCAGCAGATCGTTGCCGGCGCTGCCGGTCATCTCGTCATTGCCGGCCCGAGAGCCGCGGAACTGTTCAACGTTCGAGAAGTTGTGGGTAAAGGCCTCTCCCCGCCAGACCCCCGTGGCGATGCCCGTCGTGGCATTCAGCGTCACGGATTCGACACCCGACCGGTCATAGCGCAGCGCATCGGTGCCGCCGCCCGCATCCAGCGTGTCATTGCCCGCCTGCAGGATGAACCGCTCATGCGCACTGCTGCCGATGACCGAGTCATTGTGCATGCCGGTGCGCACCTCAAGGCCGAACATGCGGCCTGCATCCCCGCTCACGCTAAAGGTTTCGGCATTGCCATAGCCGTCATTGGCCACGGTCCCGGTGGCGGTGTTGACCACGGCCCCCTCGGTGCCCCGGAAGTTGATCCGGATGGTGCCGCCGCCATAGTTCAGATTGTAGCTGTCCACACCGTCACGACCGTCGATCTGCGTCCAGGCGAAGGCTCCTGATTGCAGGGTCACATTGAACGTGTCGCTATGATCGGTGCCGTTGAGCCCAAGACCATCGCCCGTGAGCGGGTTCTGCACGCTCTGGACGGTTGTGGTGCCATTGGCGCCCTTGTTGATGCTCAGGCTGTTGGCCGCTCCGTTCAGGGTGGCCACGATCCCGGCATTCAGATCGTCATGGAACAGATCGGCATAGCCCTGCCCCGAGGTCATCGAGCCGAAATCAACAGTGTCGTTGCCCGTCCCGGCCTGGACACGGTCCCAGCCACGCGCGTTGTTGCCGGGATCCAGGAAATCATTGCCGGCCCCGCCGTTGAGCTCGTCGTCGCCGTCCCCGCCATACAGCAGATCATCGCCGTCACTGCCGTTCAGCGTGTCGTTGCCACCGTTCCCGATCAGCAGCGACGAGGTCGGCGGCTCAGCACCGCTGTCATGGGACAGCACGTCGTTGCCATTGCCCCCAACATGCTCCTGTTTCAGGGCGACACCGTTCTGTTCGATCAGCACCCCGTCATATGTCACCGATGTGGTGGAGGTGGTCGGGGTGTTCAGATCCCCCGTGGCCGAACCGATCACCGCGCCGTCCGGGTCGGTGATCGTCACCCCGGTCAGGCTGAGCCCCGGGATCTGCGTCAGATTGGTCAGGCCTGCCGGTGTTCCATCAAGGCGGATCGCCTCTTGGGCGGCGCCGAGCAGCGCGGCAAAGTCCCCGGTGGGGAAGGTTCCGGTCAGCTGCAGAACATGCCCGTCGATGGTCAGGGAAATCGCGGTGGTCGAAACCGCAAAGTTGAACCACTCGCTCCCCTCGTTGCTGAACGCAACGCCGGTCAGCGACAGATCATCCAGAAGATTGTTCAGCTGGGTTTCCTCGGCCGGGGTCAGGCTATCCAGCCGCGCCAGCAGATCAAAGGCCTCAGTGGCATCCGCCAGGGCCTGCAGGGTCTTGGGCAACCCACCGGTGACAGTCAGCACCTGCTGACCGCTGGTCAGGGTGTATCCCGTGGGGGTCACCGCAAAGGCCAGCAACTCGGCCGGGGTCTGACCCGGCTGCCGCGGGCCGCTCAGAATGATCGAATTGAATGCTCCGGTTGCAATGCCGGTGTCAATCGCGTTGATCAGGTCCTGCAAAGAGCCAACCGGCGACAGGCCACTGCCCGTCAGAACCAGGTTATACGTCCCGCGCGGCACGGTCGTTGTCAGTTCGATCCGGCTCGCAGACAATTGCGTAACGGAAAACGCCGAAAAATCGGGCACCTCTTGCAGCGCTGCTTCATAATCCAGCGACAGGTTTTCTACGGTGTTTGCGCGGGATCCCCCCGGTTCCAAAGACGCAACAAATGAATCAAGCTGAGACGTTCTCGAAATATTGATATTCGGCACGACGAATCCCTGTCATTGTTAAATATTTTTTTCCATAACTACTAAATGTGGAATGCAATCCAAAGAGAAATATCCCGTTTTCTGCTCATCTGTGCCTGGGTCGGCGTGTATTCCACAGGGAGCTCTGCAACCGCAGCAGAGGGTTGGTCTTTTGCGCTCGAGGTGCACCGGGGCGACACTTCGCGGGTGGATCTGGCGCTTGAAGATGCGGTGTTTGCCTTTCTGGGCGGCCAAAGCGGGCTCGGGTCCGGCAGCGGATCCGGGGGAAGCACAGGCGGCGGTCTCAGTGTCGACACGCTCACCAACCGCTCGGGGTCAACCCCGATCGACCGGGGCACCAGCCGCACCCTGGCCTTCAGGCTGGGGTATGAATTCTGGAAGACCCGGCATGTGGCGGCAGAGCTCTCGGCCACCGCAGGCCGGACCCACAGCAAATATGCCCTGCCCCGCGGCGCCGGTGTCCTCACCGACCCGATCCAGGTCAAGTTTGCATCGAATATCCTGGATCTGGAAACAGCCCTGACCTGGAATGTGGTCGCCAGATGGCGCTATACGCCCCGGCTGCGGATCGCCGGAGGCGTGCGCTTGGCGCATACCAAAACCCAGCTGAATTCGGCTCTGTTGCGGGTCCGAAACAGCAGCACCCACCGGGATCCCTATCTGTCTCTTGGCCTGCAACAACCCTTGCCGCTGCCCTATGCGGACCAGCACCGGGGGACATTGCTGCTGGATGCGCGGGTGCGGGGCTATGACAAGGATCGGTTTGCCTATCAGCTTGGCCTGGTCCTGCAATTTTGAAGCGCGCTCCAGGCCGCCGCGTCAGACGATCTCCAGATCCCAGATGCGTGTGGTGGTGTCATCGAACTGCAGATATTCCACCGAATCCAGCTGGTCGGTGCCATCCGCCCCCACCACGGTGATCTCGCGCGCCGAGGTCCGGGTGATGGTGTAATCCGCCAGATCGCCTGCAAACACCGCCCGGTCCGTGCCGTTGCCACCAAAGAGCATGTCATTCCCGGTGCCGCCGATCAGCACGTCATGGCCACCATAGCCAAACAGGGCATCATTCCCGTCCAAGCCGCGCAGATAATTGCGCCCATCATCCCCCGACAGCGCATCGCCATAGCCGGTGCCGGTCAGGTTCTCGACGCCTGCATAGCGGTCGCCCGTCGCTGCCCCGGTCCAGCCACGCCCGTTCTTGAGCGAGGCGCTGATGCCAAGGTTCGCCCCGGCATAGGACACCGTGTCGATATGCCTGCCGCCATCGATCACATCCACGCCATAGCCCGCCACGATCCAGTCGTGCCCCTCTTTGGCAGAGACATATGTGGGCCCGTTCCCCGTTGTAATCACATCAGAAAACCGCGACGCCCGCAGCCCCTCGATCGAGATCAGCTGATCCTCATCCGTGCCCGAGCGCACCACGCCCGCACCCAGATCCGCCACCAGCCTGGCCGAGGCATTCGCATAAGACGCAAGGTCGATCCCGTTGCCGCCATCCAGCGTATCGTTGCCGCCGCGCCCCTGCAGCCAGTCATTGCCGCTCAGGCCGCGCAGCAGATTGTCGCCGCCATCACCGCGCAGGATATCCCGCCCGCCGGTGCCGGTCACATTCTCGATGCCGATCAGCTCGAAACTGTCCGCCTGCGCCGCCGCCATTCCCGTGACCAGATCCAGATCCAGTGTCGTCTGCCACACCTGCGCGGCAGGCGGCAGTTGCCAAAAGCTCGCCATATCGGTGCCCGCGCCGCCATCGAGCGTGTCATTGCCACCCGGGCCTGCGTCGAGCCAGTCATCGCCCGCCAGCCCCTGCAGGTGGTTGTCGCCTGCGTTGCCGATCAGGATGTTGTGGCCTGCATTGCCGGTCCCATTCAAATCGCCGGTCCCGCTCAGCAGCAGACGCTCCACATGATCAGGCAGCGTATAATCGACCGAGGCTTCGGCCAGATCCCGCGCGCCGCCGCCCAGCAGCTCCACAATCAAATCGGCCGCGTTGTCGACAATATACCGGTCATCCCCTGCGCCGCCTTCCATCCGGTCCACACCCGAACCGCCATCCAGCAGGTCCCGACCATTCAGACCGATCAGCGTGTCCTCCCCCTCAAGACCGCGCAGGGTGTCATTGCCATCATCGCCCTGCAAGCTGTCGTTGCCGGTGGTGCCATCTGCCACCACCGGGTCGACACCAAGCTCGAACCGGACCGGCCCGATTTCCATATGCCCGGTGCTCGACCTCAAAGGACCGTCGTCAAAGATCACCTCGAACCGCGACGCGATGTCTGAAATCGTGAACGTCACATTTTCCGGCACTCCCGGACCACCTGGAGCCTGCCCGGCCGCCGTGCCCCATACGGTGCCTGCGCCATCCGTTTTATGATGAGTATCCAAGTTCGATACCTGAACAGGCACAGGGTCGCCCGCCGCATCAAAGGCAAAGACCGAAACCTGGTCGCTCCAGCTGCCAGCATCCACATCATAAATTTCAAAGGAGACGTTGCGCACAGGATTGTCGAAGGAAAATGCCGCTTTTTCCGGTTCGGTCACACCGTATGCGACACCAATCACCTGGCCATAATTGCTTGTGTATCTCACACGCGAATCCGACGTCATCGTCAGTTCGATATCCGGCCCCTCGGGGCTGGTCAGCGTATATGTTCCATTGGGGCCAAGATCGGGGCTCCATTCAATCAAATACGTCATATTTTGCTCCGCTATGTTTAAAACAATTCAAATGCCGCCTTAAAATGAGGGGCGGTCCTTTTTGACGGGAAGACACTTATTTCCCCCATCAGAGTACAATCATTCGGCGTCTCGAAAGACACGCCAGATATCAAATTGATATCAGCTATTCCTCTCCATACAACCACAAACCCCCGGCCCGTTTGACGCAGGCCGGGGGTTTTGTTTTTTGGTTGGCGCGATTGCCGCCTCAGGCGATCGAGAATTGCCAGATGTTGGCGGTCTCGTCGTCGAACTGGAAATACTCGACCGAGATCAGGCTGTCGGTGCCATCCGCACCCGTCACCGTCACATCCGTCGCCGAGCTCCGGGTGATCGTGTAATCCGCCCGGTTGCCATTGAAGATCGCATAATCCGACCCCGCGCCGCCGTTCAGCGTGTCGTTGCCCGCGCCGCCCTTGAGGTAGTCGATCCCGCCATAGCCGAACAGGAAATCGTCCCCGTCCAGACCCGACAGCTGGTTGCGCTCGTTGTTGCCGGTCAGGCTGTCGTCGAAGTTGGTGCCGACCAGGTTCTCGATCTCGAAATACAGATCCCGCACCGCGTCGCCGGCCGAGCCGTACCCCGTTTCCTGACCGCCAAACAGCCCCGCGCCGTTGCGCAAGCTTGCCGACACGCCGGACGTCGACTGGAAGTAGGTCACCGTGTCCAGGCCATCGCCGCCGAAGTAACGCTCTCGCCCTCCGGTTGAGCCGACAAACCAGTCATAACCGCCCAACCCGCGGAAGTCGTTCTGCTGCGCATCCCCATAAAACACGTCCTGATGCGACGAACCGGTGACCCGCTCGACCGAGGTCAGCGTCAGCCCCGAGGCCAGGCCGGTGCTCTGCGTAGGATCGCTCAGGTTGAGCGTCACGCCGCCCACGGCCGCTCCGCTCGGCGGGGCGCCAGTGGCGGAAAACACCGTCTCGACCACCGCAGCGCCCGAGGAGGCTGCCTCGAGGAAGGTGATCATGTCCTGCCCGTTGCCGCCGTCCAGCGTATCATTGCCGGCGGTCGCGATGAACCAGTCGTAATCGCCCAGACCGCGCATCTCGTCGTTGCCATCGCTGCCGCGCATGACGTCGGCAAAGATCGAGCCAGTGGCCCGTTCGATGCTGATCAGCTGGTCGGTTTCGCCGCCAAACAGCTCGGCCGTACCCGCGCCCAGATCGAGGTCGAGCATGAAGTTCGTCCCCCGCCCGGCCACCTCGGGCGCGTCGGAGTAAGACACCATGTCCAGCCCCGTCCCACCGTCCACGGTGTCGTTGCCACGACCCGGAATGATCCAGTCATAGCCACCCAACCCGTTGATCCGCTCGCTGGCCGCCGTGCCGTTCAACGTCTCCGTCGCATCCGTCCCATCAATCGGGGGAACAGCCGGTCCAACCGTTGCCTTGAGAACAGAAGCATCGGCATAGCTCAGGATGGTGTCGGTAAAGACCAGGAATTCGACACTGTTGTGGACGAAATCGTTGCCTTCCGAGGATTGCAGCCGGAAGCTGGTCGCCCCCGCGGATGCCGTCACCTGGGTCGAGGCCACTTCGAACACGGCCCGGTCTGTGCCGTCGCCACCATAAAGCGTGTCATCGCCAAAGCCGCCGACCAGCGTGTCATCGCCGCCTTTGCCGTCCAGCCAGTCACCACCGGTGCCGCCAAAGAGGCCCTGCCCCAGCTGGTTGCCAACCAGGGTCAGCCCCGCCGTGCCCTGCACTTCGAGACGTTCGATGTAATGAACCGAGCTGAGCGTGAAATTGACCGAGGTGCGGATCAGGTCAAAGCCGTTGCCCGCCCACTCATTGATCCGGTCACCGGCATTGTCGACGTAATAGACATCATCGCCGGCGTAGCCGTACATGTTGTCGGCGCCACCTTTGCCGTCCAGCACGTTGTTGCCAGCGTTGCCCCGGATCAGGTTGTCGGTGTTGGACCCGATCAGGTTGATCACGTTGGTCGAATTCAGATCGGTGGCGCGCAGCTCCTCGATCTCGTCATCGGCGCTCAGCGTGACGCTGAAATTGGTAAAGACCCGATCGTTCCCCTGCCCCGCCGTCTCAACGATGTTCATGTTGGCCGCTTCGACATAATAGGAATCGTCGCCCGCCCCGCCGCGCATCTCGCCGCCGTTGTTCGGATCGTCCGATGCGCCCGAGCGCAGGATGTCGTTGCCATCCCCACCGATCAGCAGGTCGACGCCGTCACTGCCGCGCAGGTCGTCATTGCCGCCCAGGCCACTGATGGTGTCATTGCCGCCCTGTCCGTCGATCGTATCGTTTCCGGGGGTGCCGTCCAGCACGTTGGGTCCGGTCGGATCCGACGGGACCGGGTTGTTCGAGACCAGCTGGGTCGCCTCGGCAAAGCTGAGCGTGCGATCCAGGAAGGCGATCTGCTCGGTGCTGTTGTGCACCCGCAATTCGCCGTTCTGGGTATAGAGCACCAGCAAGGAGCCCCCCAGTCGTCCGGTCACCTCGGTCGAGTTCACATCCATCTGCAGCACATCGGTGCCCGCATCGCCATAGATGGTGTCATTGCCGTCATGGGCCACCAGCGTATCGTCACCATCGCCACCGCGCAGGGAATCTGCGCCATCGGTGCCTGCAATCAGGTTGTCGATGCCATTGCCGATCAGGGTCATGCCCGTGGTCGAGGTTTCATCCGCAGCGCGCAGAACCTCGATCTCATCGACCGATCGCAAGGTGCGGTTCACCGTGGTCAGGACCGTATCGGTGCCGCCGCCCGCGCTCTCATAGGTGAAGTCACCGGCATTATCCACGTGATAGACGTCATCGCCACCATAGCCGAACATCCGGTCCGCACCGGCCCCGCCATCAAGCGTGTTGTTGCCCGCGTTGCCGCGCAAGGTGTTGACGATGTTGGAACCGGTCAGGGAAATCCCCTCGATGCCGCTCAGGTTATCGGCCTGAATGTTCTCGACCTGCGATCCGGCGGCCAGGGCCACGCTGACGGTTGTACGGATGGTGTCGGTGCCACCGCTTGCGGCCTCGGTCACGGTGGTGTTTTCGGCGGTGACATAGAACAGATCGTCCCCCGTGCCACCTTCAAGCGTGCCGCCTGCGCCGTCCCCGGTATAAAGCGTGTCATTGCCCGCCCCACCTTGCAGCACATCCACGCCCTCATCCCCATAGATCAGGTCGTTGCCGCCCAGGCCGTCAACCGTGTCGTCGCCGCGCCCGGCATAGATCACGTCATCGCCCGCGGTGCCGGTCAGGCTGTTGTTGCCGGTCAGATCGCCGGTGATCGCCGTGTTCGACACCAGCTGCGCCGCCTCGGCATAGGTCAGGGTCTGATCGGTAAAGACGACCCGCTCGACATCCTCGCTGATCAGCTTGCTGCCGTTGGGGGTCTGCAGCAGCAGCCGCACCCCCTGCAGGGTGCCCGACGCCTGGGTCGAGGCAATGTCCAGCACCACCTCATCCACGCCGGACCCGCCCAGCACCGTGTCATCGCCATCATGGACGAACAGCCGGTCATTGCCGCCGTTGCCCACCAGGCTGTCGTTGCCATCGGTGCCATAGATGTCGTTGTCGAGGTTGTTGCCCACCAGGCGCATGCCGGTGGTCGAGGTTTCATCGAGCGCCCGCAGCTCTTCGATGAACTGGGTCGAGCCCAGTTGCAGGTCGATCCCGGTGCGGATCGTATCCCGACCCTGCCCCTGCCCTTCGACGACCTGGTCCCCGGCCTGACGCACGAAATACAGGTCATCGCCGCCATAGCCGACCATCAGGTCGGCGCCTGCGCCGCCGTCCAGCGTGTTGTCGCCTTCGTTGCCGCGCACCGTGTTGTCGATGTCCGACCCGGTCAGGGCGATGTCATTGGTGGTGGACTGATCGTGGACCTGCAGGGTTTCGATGTCGTCATCACCCGCCAGCGCAAAGCTGACCGAGGTGCGGACCACATCCGTGCCATTGCCGGCCGTTTCGGTGATGGTCGAGTCGTCGGCATCGACATAGTAGGTGTCATTGCCCGCACCGCCGCGCATTTCGGCGCCATTGCCAGTGCCAACCCCGGAATAGAGACTGTCGTTGCCCGCGCCGCCGTCAAGCGTGTCGAAATCATCGCCACCATAAAGCTTGTCGTCACCGCCCAGGCCGTTGAGCGTATCCTCGCCACCGCCCCCGTTCAGCGTGTCCGCGCCTGCCGTCCCGGTCAGGCTGTCGGGGCCTGCCAATTGGGTGGGCAGCTGAATGTTCGTCATCAGGGTGCTGGCCTGAGTATACGTCAGGGTCGTATCTTCGAACTGGATGGTCTCGACCGTGTTCGAGATCACCTTTTCCCCCAACAGTGTCTGCAAGCGCATGCTGGTGGGGCCTGCCGTGGCCGTGACCTCGGTTGATTTCACATCCGCCAGCACCAGCGTGTCGTTGCCCGCGCCACCGTTGATCGTATCGTTGCCTTCGCCCGCCACCAGCGTGTCATCGCCATCGTTGCCGACCAGGCTGTCATCGCCATTTGCGCCGACCAGACGGTTGTTCAACTGGTTGCCCACCAGGGTGACATCGACCCGCGAGGCGCTTGGTGTCACCTCGACGGTTTCAATATCCATGGTCGAGCTGAGCGAATAAGAGGTCTCGGTCAGGATCTTGTCGTTGCCGCCGCCGGCCGCTTCGATCACCACATCGGTGCTGCTGTCCACGTAATAGACGTCATCGCCGCCAAAGCCGCGCAGGGTGTCATTGCCTGCCCCACCGCGCAGGGTGTTGGCACCGGCATTGCCGCGCAATTCGTTGTCGATGTCCGAGCCGGTCAGATCCACCGCATTGGTGCTGGCCTCATTGTCGACCCGCAGCACCTCGATGTCAGAGTTGGCGTCCAGGTGCACATCCACCGTGGTGCGCACCGTATCGGTGCCGTTGCCCGCGGTTTCCACGATGGTGGTGTTGATGGCCTCGACAAAATAGATGTCGTCGCCGGCCCCGCCGCGCATCTCGCCACCGTTGTCGGGAATATCTGCCGTGCCCCCGCGCAGGGTGTCATTGCCACCGCCGCCAACCAGCGTATCGACGCCTTCGTTGCCATAAAGCTCATCGGCGTCATCGCCACCTTCCAGCGAGTCCCGCCCCGTTCCGCCAAACAGCGTGTCCGAGCCGGTACCGCCCAACAGGGTATCATCCCCCTCGTTGCCGGACAGGTTGTCGGCGCCTGCGCCCCCATCCATGCTGTCGTTGCCGAGCCCCCCAAAGAGGGTATCGGCACCGCCACCGCCCAGGATCGTATCCTGGCCGTCCTGGCCCAGCAGGCTGTCGTTGTTGTCGCCTGCGGTGATGCTATCGTTGCCATCTCCGCCAAAGACGGTATTGGCCCCGGATCCCGCATTCACCGTGTCATCGCCGGCCTCACCGGACAGGCTGTCAGCACCTGCCCCGCCAGACAGGCTGTCATTGCCCGCACCACCAAAGGCGGTGTCATTGCCGTCCCCGCCATCCAGCGTGTCATCCCCGGCATAGCCCTGCAGCAGGTCGTTGCCACCGCGCCCCAGCAGCACGTTTTCCCCGTTGGTGCCGCGGATTTCGTTGTTGGTGTTCGACCCCGACAGGTTCAGCGCCGTGGTCAGGCTGGTGTCGGTGGCATTGATCACCTCGATCTCATTGGTCAGCCCGGCGTCGAAATTCGCCGACGCCCGCACGGTGTCGTTGCCGCCACCGGCAGCCTCGACCACGGTTTCCCCGACGGTGTCCACCTCATACTGGTCGTTGCCCGCGCCGCCGACCATGCTGTCGACCCCGGCGCCGCCGGTCAGCGTGTCATTGCCCGCGTCCCCGATCAGCGTGTCATTGCCCGCATAACCCTGCAGCAGGTCGTCGCCGCCCCGCCCCTGCAAGCGGTTGACGCCATCGTTGCCGCGCACTTCGTTGTCGCCGTCAGTGGCGATCAGGTTGATCGCCTGGGTGCCGCTCACATCGATGGTATTGACGATCTCGATCGAATTGGCGGCGCCAGCGTCAAAACTGACGGCCGAGCGCACCGTATCGGTGCCATCGTTCACCCCTTCGGAGATCACATCCGTGGCGTTTTCGATCACATAGACATCGTCACCGGCCCCACCGGCCAGGGTGTTCTGTCCGGTGCCGCCATAGAGCGTGTCATTGCCGGCGTTGCCCAGCAGGCTGTCGTTGCCCGCGTCACCATAGACTTCGTCATTCCCGGTGCCGCCCAGAACCGTGTCGTTGCCGACATCACCGTGGACCGTGTCATTGCCCGCACCGCCATCGACGCTGTCGTTGCCCCCATTGGCCAGCAATTCATCGTCACCACCCAGGCCGCTTATGGTGTTGTTGCCACTGTTGCCTTGGATCTTGTTTGCCTTGGCATTGCCGGTGGCGGAAATATTGCCATCCCCCAGCATCAGCAGATCTTCGATCTCGGCTTCCATGGTGCGGGTCACCCAGGTCTTGATCTGGTCGTGACCGCCCGCATCCGCGCCGCCTTCGCGCTCGTTGACCACGTCATTCACGTTGTCGACGAAATATTCATCGTTGCCCGCGCCGCCATTCATGGTGTCGGCTCCGACGCCCCCGTTCAGGGTGTCGTTGCCGCCATAGCCATTGAGCACTTCGTCCTCGAAGAAACCGACCAGGTTCGCCTGCAGGTCATCGTCCCCTGCCGTGCCGTTGATCGGTGGCGGATCGCCCGCACCGGTATAGGTCACATCGCGGAACTGCGCGGCAAAGGTTTCGCTCGTGGCGCCGCGATAGACCCCCATCTGCAGGTAGGGGGCAACCGTGTCGTTATAGCCGATGGGCCCGGAATAATCGACGATCTGCACATTGTCGCGCCAGACCTTGAGCATGCCACTGCCGCCGACGTTGTAATCAAAGATGATCTCGATGCGCAGGTTGATCCAGGTGTCCCGCGGCAGCGGATTGGAATCCAGATACAGCGTGTTGGTCGCCGGGGTATCATAGGGAGGCACCGCGATCCGTTCCGGTGTCGACAAGGTCACCGGGTTGGGGTCGGTCCGGCCGGTGATCTCCAGGCGCTCGCCCCGCATCTGCACCGCAAAGGGCGGGCTGGCCGGGCCATCCTTGGACGAGCCGTCCGGGTTCTTGTCCTCGGTCTGGTGGAACTGCGCCAAAAGCAGCCAGGGGGCATTGTTCGGGGCACCGGATTCAACCTGAAAATCGAAATCCAGCGTAAATTTCCGCCCGTATTGGGTATATTTCAGCGAGGAAATCTCGCTTCGGTTCTTGCCCTGAGCCTCATCATCCAGCTCCGGTGGGGCCAGCGGGTTGTCATAATAGTCGCCCCCCCGCACCTCGAACCGCATCGTGTCGCTGTTCGGCGTGGAATAGCTCCACGTCTTGTTCGAGTTTCTCAGGAATGAATCACTGCTGGTAAATGCGGGCATCGCCTCGGCCTCTGATAATTGTGTGTTAATTTTGGGCATCAAACTGCGGGTTTACCCCCCACCTGTCAACAATCGGTTAGCATATCTGCAGCCGATGTGCCGTACGCATCATATGTTTCACCAATTTAGAGTCTATTATGCCCAAATAAGCACAAAATCTCTGTATCTCGCGGGTGGCTCAAACGCGGGTTTTGCGGCTGCAAATGGGGGGTATCACGCCATTTCCGACACACGCCAAGCGCGAAAAAACCCGCCTCCACAAACAGGGAGGCGGGTCCAAAACATCTTGCTCTCTAAAGATCCGGCAGAATGCCGATCACTCGACGGTGACGGATTTCGCCAGGTTGCGCGGCTGGTCCACATCGGTGCCCTTTTCAACCGCCGTGTGATAGGCCAGCAACTGGATCGGCACCGCATAGGCGATCGGGGCAAAGGGCCCGTCGATCTGCGGCACTTCGATCTGCTGCCAGGTTTCGCCCCCGGCTTCGGCCAGACCCTTGGCATCCGACAGCATCACGATCTTGCCGCCGCGCGCCATGACCTCCTGCATGTTGGAGACGGTCTTGTCGAACATATCGTCATGCGGGGCGATCACCACCACCGGCATATCGTCATCGATCAGCGCGATGGGACCATGCTTGAGCTCGCCGCTGGCATAGCCCTCGGCGTGGATATAGCTGATCTCCTTCAGCTTCAGCGCGCCCTCAAGGGCCAGCGGGTACATCGCTCCACGCCCCAGGAAGATCGCATCCTTGAAGCGGGCCAGCTGCTGGCTGATCGCCTTGACCTGACCTTCGCAGGTCATGACATCCGCCATCAGACCGGGCATCTGAAGCAGCTGGTCCTCAAACTTGGACAAGGCCTCTGCGGGCAGCGCTTTACGCTGACGTGCGGCCTGCAGGGCCATGGCCGCCAGGACCACCAGCTGACAGGTGAACGCCTTGGTCGAGGCCACGCCGATTTCCGGACCGGCCAGGATCGGCAGCACCACATCGCTTTCGCGCGCGATCGAGCTTTCGGCGACATTCACCACCGACACGATCTTGCCCGCCTTGCCCGCGCAATAGCGCAGCGCCGCCAGCGTATCTGCCGTCTCTCCCGACTGGCTGACAAAAATCGCCAGGGTCCGATCCGAGATCGGCGGCTCGCGATAGCGGAATTCGGACGCGATATCGATTTCCACCGGCACGCCCGCGATTTGTTCGAACCAGTATTTCGCCGTGAAACAGGCCAGGGATGCGGTGCCACAGGCCACCATCACCACCCGGTCGATATTGGTGAAGTCCAGATCGCTTTCCAGCGTCGCCTGCCCTTCGCGGCCCGACAGGTAGAATTTGACCGCCGCGGCCAGAACCGAAGACTGCTCGGCAATTTCCTTGGCCATGAAGTGGCGATAGCCGCCCTTGTCAACCGCTGAGGCATCCACATTCACCTTGCGGCGCTCGCGCTCCACGGTGTTCTGTGCCGCATCGAAAAAGATCGCGCCGGCCCGGGACATGACGGCGATGTCGCCCTCTTCGAGATAGGTGATCTCATCGGTCATCGGCGCCAGTGCCAGCGCATCAGAGCCCACGAACATCTCGCTTTCGCCCCAGCCGACAGCCAGCGGGCTGCCCTTGCGCGCGGCAACGATCAGGTCGTCTTCGCCGTCAAACAGGATGCACAGCGCATAGGCACCTTCGAGCTGAGCGATGGTTTTCATCGCCGCTTCGATCGGGCCGCAGCCCTGGGTCAGGTGCCAATCGCACAGCATCGCCACGGTTTCGGTGTCGGTTTCGGTCTCGGGCTTCATCTGATGCTCGCCCAAAAAGGCGCGCAGCTCGCGATAGTTCTCGATGATGCCATTGTGAACCACGGCCACCCGGCCACGGGCATGGGGGTGAGCGTTTTCGGTGGTTGCCGCCCCATGGGTGGCCCAGCGGGTGTGGCCGATGCCGACGGTGCCTGCCAGCGGCTGATGCACCAGCAGATCGCTCAGGTTGACCAGCTTGCCCAGGGCGCGCCGCCGATCCAGACGGTTTTCATGCACGGTTGCGATCCCGGCGCTGTCATAGCCCCGGTATTCGAGCCGCTTCAATCCTTCAACCAGAATGGGGGCCGCCTGATGCTGTCCCAATACGCCGACAATTCCACACATGATAAATACCTCAGTTTACAAAATTCAGCATCACTTCTTGGCCTTCATGGCCAAGCGTCGCTCGCGCAGTTTCCGGGCCAGATCCGGCAGAATTTTCTGCTCCGCCCGCGTCACAGCGAGCGCCTGATCCGGAACATCACGCGTTACCACAGACCCGGCACCCACCATGGCCCCGGCCCCGACACTGACCGGAGCGACCAGTGAAGCATTCGATCCAATAAAGGCCCCTGCCCCGATTTCCGTCCGGTGCTTGAAGACCCCGTCATAGTTGCAGGTGATGGTTCCGGCGCCAATATTTGCCTCGGCCCCCACCTCTGCATCGCCAATATAGCTCAAATGATTGAGTTTCGCACCTGCTGCGATATCGGCGTTCTTGGTTTCGACAAAATTGCCTACGCGGGCGCCTGCGCCAATGGTGCTTCCGGGACGCAAACGGGCATAAGGCCCGACCGTGGCGCCCGCTGCCACATGGCAACCCTCAAGGTGCGAAAACGCCCGTATAGTGACGCCATCTTCGACCCTAACCCCCAGACCAAAGACCACATTCGGCTCGACAATCACATCCTGGCCCAACTGGGTGTCATAGGAAAAATAGACCGTGTCGGGGGCCTGCAGGGTCACCCCTGCCGCCATCGCGGCCTGCCGCGCGCGGGCCTGGAAAATGCCATCCGCCGCCGCCAGGTCGATTCGTGAATTCACGCCCAGGGTCTCGGCCTCGTCACAGACCACCACCGAACAGGTCCGGCCCGCATCATTGGCCAGGCCGATGATGTCGGTCAGGTAATATTCGCCGCTGGCATTGTCGTCGTTCAGCTGCGCGATCAGATCAAACATCAGGGCGCGATCGGCACAGATCACGCCGGAATTGCACAGCCGGATGGCCAGCTCTTCGGGCGTGGCATCCTTGGCCTCGACAATCCGCTCCAGGCGGTCGCCCTGCGCCACCAGACGCCCGTATTTGCCGGGATCTGCCGCCTCGAACCCCAGCACCACCAGATCGCTGCCCTCGGCGCGCCGGTCGCGGATCCGGGACAGGGTGTCGGGGCTGATGAAGGGCGTATCCCCCAACAGGACCGCAACATCACCGTCGAAATCGGCCAGCGCCGCGCGAGCCTGATCCACCGCATGCCCGGTGCCCAGCTGTTCGGTCTGTTCGACAAATTCGATGCTGGCATCATGGGCCTGCACCTGGGCGCGCACAGCCGCGCCGCCGTGACCCACCACAACCAGACGTCGTGCAGGCGCAAGCGGGGCCGCCGCGTTCAACGCGTGGATCACCATGGGCACACCGGCCACCTTGTGAAGGACCTTGGGATCGGCTGAACGCATCCGCGTTCCTTTTCCCGCTGCCAAGACGATAAGAGCTAGTGACATAACAATTCTATTAAACAATTTCGGCTGCCGCTTGTTACTGTGAAGCAGCCGTTTTGCCAAGATAGTTTGTGCGCTATCAGCCCCCGCCAGCAAAAGCCCGCCATGACACAACCATGACAGGTAAGCCCCTCAAAAGAGGCTCTGCACGGAAGCAGCAGGGAAGGATTTGACAGCGCCACACCGGAATGGCTACGCAACCTGCATGCGTACTCTCCTCGTCACCGGCGCGGCCGGCTTCATCGGCTCAGCTCTCAGTCACCGTCTGCTGGACGCGGGCCACCGGGTTGTGGGGCTCGACAGTCTCAATGCCTATTATGACCCTGCCCTGAAACAGGCCCGCCTGGACCGGCTGACCGCCCGCGACGGGTTTACCTCGGTTCAAGGCAAACTCGAAGACCCCGGCCTGCTGCGCGCCCTGTTTAAGCAGCACCGCCCTGCCCGTGTCATTCATCTGGCCGCCCAGGCCGGCGTGCGCCATTCCATCGATGCGCCGCGCGATTACCTCGAGGCCAATCTGATCGGCACCTATGAGCTGCTCGAGGCCGCGCGCGCCTATCCGCCCGAGCACATGCTCCTGGCCTCGACCAGCTCGGTCTATGGCGCCAACACGGATATGCCCTATCGCGAGGTAGACAAGGTCGACAGCCAGATGTCGTTCTATGCCGCCACCAAAAAGGCAAACGAGGCGATGGCCCATTCCTATGCCCATCTCTATGGCCTGCCCACCACCATGTTCCGGTTCTTCACCGTCTATGGCCCCTGGGGGCGGCCCGACATGGCCTATTTCAAGTTCACCCGCGCCATCCTGAACGGTGAGCCGATCGACGTTTACAACAACGGCGAGATGCGACGCGACTTTACCTATATCGACGATCTGGTCGCGGCCATCCTGGCGCTTGGCGATGCGGTGCCGGGCAACACCCCTGTGGGCGCGCACGACAGCCTGAGCCCCGTGGCCCCGTTTCGCGCCGTCAACATCGGCATGAACAGTCCCGTGGCGCTGATGGATTTCATCCAGGCGATCGAGACCGCCATCGGACAAGAGGCGGTGAAGACCATGCTGCCCATGCAACCGGGCGACGTGCCTGCGACCTGGGCCGACACCACATTGCTGCGGGATCTGACCGGAGTGGAATTGAAAACACCCGTCTCCAAGGGCATCGCACAGTTCGTGACCTGGTATCGGGACTATTACGGGGTCTGAGAGGACCCCTGGACATCAGACAATTGAAACCTGCGCAGGAACGGTCAAAGGTGACCCCAAACAAGCAGGCACAAAAGAGGTAGGGCAATGCGGATTGCAATGATTGGAACGGGCTATGTCGGGTTGGTCTCGGGCGTCTGTTTCTCGGACTTTGGCCATGACGTGATCTGTGTCGACAAGGCCGAGGCCAAGATCGAAATGCTGCAGGCAGGCAAGGTGCCGATCTATGAGCCGGGGCTCGAGGCGCTGATGGCCAAGAACGTGGCAGCAGGCCGGTTGAGCTTCACCACCGATCTGGCGGCAGCCGTGGATGGGGCGGATGCGGTGTTCATCGCCGTCGGCACGCCGACGCGGCGGGGCGATGGGCATGCGGATCTCACGTATGTGATGGCCGCAGCGCAAGAGATCGCCCAGGCCATGACCGGCTATACCGTGGTGGTGACCAAATCCACCGTGCCCCTTGGCACCAACCGTCAGGTCAAACAGACCATCCTCAAGGCCAACCCGCAGGCCGAGTTCGATGTGGCCAGCAACCCCGAGTTCCTGCGCGAAGGGGCCGCCATCGACGATTTCATGCACCCCGACCGCGTGGTTGTCGGCGTCCAGAACGAGCGCGCCGCCGAAGTGATGGCCGACATCTACCGGCCTCTGTACTTGCGCGACTTCCCGATCCTGACCACCGATCTGGAAAGCGCCGAGATGATCAAATACGCGGCCAATGCATTCCTTGCCACCAAGATCACCTTCATCAATGAAATCGCCGGCCTCTGCGAACGGGTGGGCGCGGACGTCAAAGAGGTCTCGCGCGGCATCGGTCTGGACGGGCGCATCGGCAACAAGTTCCTGCATGCAGGGCCCGGCTATGGCGGGTCATGTTTTCCAAAGGACACCGCGGCGCTGGCGCGGATTGGTCAGGATCATGCCTATCCGATGCAGATCACCGAGACCGTCATGCGCGTCAATGACGAGGTCAAATCGCGCATGGTCGAAAAACTGCGCGATGCGCTGGATGGCTCGTTCAACGGCAAGACCGTGGCGGTTCTGGGCGTGACCTTCAAACCCAACACCGACGATATGCGCGACGCCCCCAGCCTGACCATCGTTCCGGCCCTGATTGGCGGCGGAGCCAAGGTGCGAGTTGTCGATCCGCAAGGTCGCCCCGAGGGCGAGGATCTGTTGCCCGGCGTCAAATGGATGGACGACCCCTATCACGCGGTGCGCAACGCCGATCTGGTGGTGCTGCTGACCGAATGGAACGAGTTCCGCGCGCTGGATCTGAAACAGATGGCCCGCAAAATGGAAACGCCCCGCATGGTTGATCTGCGCAACATCTACACCGAGAAATCCGCCAAGCGGGCCGGGTTCGAGATGTACCTTGGGGTGGGGCGGTAATCCCTAACGAAACGTTTCGCGCGCGAAACAAATTGACTCGATTAGGGTCTAATCAAAGGGGGTGCCGCAAATCTTGTGGCACCCCCTTAACGTTTCTCAAAAGCGATCAGGCGCGGCGGATGGCATCCTGGAGCAGCTCGGCCAGCGCCTCGGTGACGCCTTCTCCCACCAGCTCAATGCGGCTCTGATCCGGGGTAAAGCGCATCTCGATCCCAGCTGTCACCTGGGTGATGATCCGCTCGCCCTTGGCCGGGTTCTGCGCAGTGGAACGGATGCGGGGCCGTGGGGCTGGTTCCGGATCTGATGCAGTTTCACGTTCTGGGGCAGGGGTCTGGCGTTCGGTGATGGCCTGGGCCAGGATCCGCATCTCGGCGCCTGCGCTGTCGCGCGGGCTCTCTTTCAACCGCTCTTTCACCGCATCGGCGAACCCGGGGTCGCGCACCATCTCGCGCGCAAGCGCCAGACCCAGCTTTTCGCTGATCGCCGAAGGGTACCAGAGCGTCGCGTCAAAAGCGTCGACCAGCATCATGAAGGTGCCAATTTTTGACCGCTTGGACCGGGTGGCATTGGCAAAGAGCCCCTGCAAGGCGGCGCGCTGTGTCGGATAAACCTCTTCCTTCATCGCGCGCACGGCGATGCGGGCGCGCTCGTAATGGCTGAGGTTCACCCGGATTTCGTTTTCCTCGACCATCGCCACATAGGCATCCTGGGCGGTATCCGGCGTGATCACCATGGCGCGGGCTTTGGCGAATTTCGGGTCTGAAGTCTCTTTATAGAGCCGCTTCAGTGCGGTCAGACGCCGCCAGCCCGAGATCAGACCATGGGTGCGCCCACCGGCCGGGTCGGGCAGGGCGACCACTTCGATCGGCATCTGCTGGCCACGGGCGCGCAAGCTTTCGACCAGCGATGCCATCTCTTCTTCGTTCTGCTCCAAACGGTCGCGGACCAGGTGACGCTCGTCGATTGCATCCAGATCCAGCAGTTCCAGCATCCGCCCCTCAGCCCGTGCATCCGCCAGCGCCTGGCTCACCTCGGCCAGTGCAGCAGTCGCCGAAGCCTCACCCGCCACCTGCGCAATCGGGGCGCTCATCCCAACTGGCATGGATTTTGTCTCGGGCGCTTTCTGAGCGGTGCCCAGAAACCCGGGTTGAGCGGGGGTCAGCCGTTTGCGCTTTGCCATCTGGAATCCTCCTGTTTGCCCTTGTTAGGGTCTGTTATTCTGCTGCTTGCTGTTCTTCGAGTTCGCCGCGCCGCCAGACACCCAGAAGCAGGCGTTTGAAGGCGGCATAGGTGGCGTCGAATGTTTCGCGGCCGCGGGCATAGGTCTCGCGGTTGAAATCGCGGTAATCGGCCTCGTAGATACCGTTTACCTGCTCGCCGGCCTGACCGATAAGGGCGGTGAAATCTTGCCTGTGCGGGGATAGCGTTTTGCCCAGATACGCCTGCATCAGAGCCGAAAGTTCGCCCTGTTGCGCGCCGTCATAGCGGGTGATCACCGTGCGCACCGCATCCCATTCGAACCCCATCTCGGGGCGGCCCAAAGCCCGCGCGGCGACGTTTTCGCCATCTTCGATGCTGGCAAAGGTGGAATGCAGCATGTCAAAGAACCGGCCCGTGCTGTCGAATTCCAGAAAGGACGCCCCCATGGGCACCAGCAGGATGTCGGCGGCGGCCAGCCCGTTGATCGTCAGATAGCCAAGCGCCGGGGGCGTATCGATGAAGACCAGGTCATAGTCATCAAGCACCCCATCCGCCTCAAGCCGGTCGGTGAGCGCATCCCAGAGCTTCCAGCCGCGCGCCTGCATGCGCCAGACCGGGATCTGGAACTCAGCCCAATAGAGGTTCAGCTGCGCGCCGATGAGGTCGATGTTGGGCCAGTGGGTGGACTGGATCACATCGGCCGAGGTCATGTCCATGGCCGCGCTCAGCGCCTCATCCAGGGGCTGTGGGGGATCGCCCCGATCCAAACGGCGCTGGTTCTCGATGCGCAGATACTCACCGTAGTGACGCGCCAGCAGCGGAAAGGCCGTCTGCCACTCATCCTCGACCCGGCCACCAAAGATCGAGGTCATCGAGCCCTGACTGTCCAGATCCACCACAAGCACCTTGTAGCCATCGAGAGCGGCGGACATCGCCAGATGCGCCGCCGTAGAGGTCTTGCCAACGCCACCCTTGAAGTTCGCCACCGCCACCAGTTTGGCGGGCTGCCCTGCGGGCCGATAGGGGAGGTAGTTCTTGGCCTTCGATCCTTGCGCTCCAAAGAAGGCGCGCAGGCGCAGGACCTCATCCAGGGTGAACCATTTGGCGCCGCCTTCGGTCTCGGACTGGCCCTGGGGCAAGTCGGGGTTCTGCTTGAGCACGCGGCGGAAATGGGCTTGGGCCACGGGGATCAGATAGCGGGTGATTTCCCAGGTGGAAAACAGGCGCAGAGATTTGCGCCCTTCCTCGTCCATACCCCGGCTGGCCAGGTCAGCTCGGCCCCGGGTGCAGGCCTCGGCAATCTCGGCAAAGCCGTTTGTATCTGTGGGTAAGTCCAACTCGGCCAGGGCCGCATCGGGGTCGATGTTGAAATAGGGGGGCAGGGAGGTGCTGTCCTTGGCCATGGGGGAACCTGTTTGAAATTCGCTCGATGTGCTGTGTTTTCTCCATGATACCGAAAAAGGCGGCACATGAAAGGAAAACGCGCAGGTCGCTTGAATTTTCTCAGCAAAATAAGGGGATGGTGGTGCGAATATAGCGCAAGATTGGGTGCGGTGAAACTTTTTTGCCCTGTTAGTTTTGTGTTATCTATCAGTTACAGGACATGCCTTTTCGGGAAATTCTCTTTTGAATCAAAGGTCAAAGGGCAAAATTCTATTGGGCGATGACTCTGAAACCCCGATAAGGTGACTCTGAACCCCCGATGAAGTGACTCCGAACCCCCGTTGTCAGGCGGTTGTCTGGGCTTGTGGATAACTCTAGGGTGGCGTTACTAAAACCACGAAAGAAAACGAGCCCCAAACGAGTCGGAAAACCGACCATCAAAAGGGGCCGAGCAGACAAGAGCCGGGGCAGGGCCAATGAGCAGGGCAGTGACAACAGCGGGGGGGCTATTGCCGGACCGCCATCAACAGGGCGATTTTTTCGTCTGCGATATTTTTGACGCGATCCCCAAGGATGACATCGCCAGCATGGAACATCCCTTGTTCTCGCTGGCCACGCGTCCGGATCGGCGCATCCTGCAATATGACCACAACGGCACCGAGATCACCGTGACCCCGTCGGTCAAGGGGCTGGCCACGATCCACGACAAGGACATCCTGATATTCTGCATCAGCCAGCTGATGGCGGCGATCAACGCAGGCCGCACCGTCAGCCGCACGCTGCAGCTCAAGGCGCATGATCTGCTGGTGGCCACCAACCGTGAAACATCCGGGGACGCCTACCGCCGCCTGCGCGAGGCGTTCGAGCGGCTCGCGGGCACCCGCATCACCACCAACATCGTCACCGGCGAGAAAGAGACAACGACGGGCTTTGGTCTGATCGAGAGCTGGGAGATTGTGCGCAAGTCGCGAGGCGGTCGCATGGTCAGCGTGGCGGTGACGCTCAGCGATTGGCTCTATCGCGCCGTGGTGTCGAAATCGGTCCTCACTCTTAGTCGCGATTACTTCCGCCTGCGCAAACCGCTGGAGCGGCGGATCTATGAGCTGGCGCGCAAACACTGTGGCCGGCAGCCATCCTGGACGGTCTCGGTCGACACGCTCTTGAAGAAGTCCGGCAGCGCTTCACCGCGGCGCGTGTTCCGCAAGATGCTGCGCGACATGATCGAGGCGGACCACCTGCCGGATTATGAGATGAGCGAAGAGCCTGGCGACCTGATGCGGTTCACCCCGCGTGGCGGGCTGGTGAGTTCCGACACGCCGCCGCCCACACTCAGCGCCGAGGCTGTGGAAGAGGCCCGCCGCCTGATGCCGGGCGCGGATGTCTATGCGCTCGAGGCGGAATGGCGCGGGGTCTGGGCCCGCTCAGGCAGCCCCCGCCTGCGCAAGCCCGATGCAGCCTTCCTGGGCTGGGTGAAAAAACGCGCCACGCGCTGACAGATCGGTGACATCTTCCGGGCCATCTTGGTAGAGGTCCGGATAGGACAATTTTTGAACGAGGTGATTTGCAGATGCAGGTAGAGCAGACCGCATTGCCAGGGGTGCTGATCCTGACGCCCCAGCGTTTTGGCGACGCGCGCGGGTTTTTTTCGGAAAGCTGGAACAGGCAGCGCATGGCCGACCACGGCATCATGCTGGAGTTTGTGCAGGACAATCATTCGCTCTCGGCAACTGTGGGCACCATCCGCGGCCTGCATTTCCAATCGCCGCCCCATGCCCAGGACAAGCTGGTGCGCTGCGGGCGCGGGGCGCTCTTTGATGTGGCGGTCGACATCCGCAAGGGCTCGCCCACCTATGGGCAATGGGTTGGGGTCGAGCTGAGCGCGGAAAACGGCAAGCAGCTTTTGGTGCCCAAGGGGTTCCTGCATGGCTTTGTCACCAAGGCCCCGGATACCGAGATCTGCTACAAATGCACCGACTACTACGCGCCCGAGTGTGACGGCGCGGTCCGATGGGACAGCTGCGGCATCGATTGGGGCTTTGCCGGCGACCCGGTGCTGTCGGACAAGGACGCCGCCGCACCTGCGCTGGCCGACTTCGACAGCCCGTTTGTGTGGGAGGGGTAGGTCATGCGTTTGATCGTAACCGGCGGGGCCGGCTTCATCGGATCGGCCGTGGTGCGCCAGGCGGTGGTGGCGGGGCATGAGGTGCTGAACCTTGATGCGCTGACCTATGCGGCCTGTCTGGACAATGTGGCCAGCGTGGCGGATCGGCCCAATTACACCTTTTTAGAGGCTGATATTCGCGACCGGGCGGCGATGGATCAGGCCTTTGCCGACCATCAACCTGACGCCATCATGCATCTGGCGGCCGAGTCCCATGTGGATCGCTCGATTGACGGTCCGGGCACCTTTATCGAGACCAACATCACCGGCACCTACACGCTGCTCGAAGCCGCCCGCGCCTATTGGCTGGCGCAGGGCAAGCCGGATAGCTTCCGGTTTCATCACATCTCGACCGATGAGGTCTATGGCTCGCTGGGGGACACCGGGCAATTCACCGAAGACACGCCTTATGATCCTCGCTCGCCCTATTCCGCCTCCAAGGCGGCCAGCGACCATCTGGTGCGGGCCTGGGCCGAAACCTATGGCCTGCCGGTGGTGCTGACCAATTGCTCGAACAACTACGGGCCATACCATTTCCCCGAAAAGCTGATCCCGGTGGTGATCCTGAATGCACTCGCGGGCAAGCCGCTACCGATCTACGGAGACGGCTCTAACGTTCGCGATTGGCTCTATGTCGAGGATCACGCCGACGCGCTCTTGACGGTATTGCAGCGCGGAGAGCTGGGCCGGTCCTACAACATCGGCGGTGAGAACGAGCGCTCGAACCTGGAGCTGGTGCAGACCATCTGTGCCATTCTCGATCGGCTCAAACCCGGGCCACACCCTTACGCCGATCTCATCACCTTTGTCACCGATCGCCCGGGCCATGATGCGCGCTATGCCATCGACCCCACCCGCATCCGCGAGGAACTGGGCTGGCGGCCGTCGGTGACGGTCGAAGAGGGGCTGGAGAAGACCGTGCGCTGGTATCTGGACAACGAGCCCTGGTGGCGCGCCCTGCAGGACCGTCAGGGTGTGGGGCAGCGGCTGGGGGTCAAAACGTGACCCGCCCCCTTCACCTTTTTTGAAAATACTCCCGCCGAAGGCTTGGGGTTTCTCTGAAACCCCAAATCCCGCCACATCACGGCTCCAGGAATGTGCGCAGACATTGCGCCACCCGTTCGGCGGTCAGCCCGTCCCACAGGGGGATGTCCTGGATCTGACGCCCTGCGGCCAGGGCCTTGGTGATGACGCTCTGGTAATTGTGGATCGAGATCAGGTGATTGGACCCGGCCTCGATGGTCTGGGGCCGTTCGGTGTTGTCGCGGAAAGTAAAGCAGAGCCGTTTGAGGAACGCCGCCTCTTCCTGCACGCCGCCGGAATCGGTCAGTACAAATTCGGACCGGGCGATCAGATGGATGAAGTCGATATAGGGGATCGGATCACATAAATGCAGCCAATCCTGTCCGGTGAATTTTTCGGTCAGGCCAAAGGCCTCGATATTGGCGCGGGTGCGGGGATGCACGGGAAACAGCAACGGCTGATGGCGGGCCACGTTCTTCAGCACCCCGTGCAGCTGTTCCAGCGCCTGCGCGCTGTCCACATTTGAGGGCCGGTGAAAGGTGCAGAGCGCAAACCGTTCCAGGTCCAGTTGATCCAGGATCGCCGGGCGATACTCTGCGCGATAGATATGCATCAGCGTGTCGATCATGATGTTGCCGACCAGCTGGGTGCGCTTGATGGCGCGGCCCTCGCCATAGACCAGGTTGTCCATCGCCGCCTGCGAGGGGGGCAGATGCAGGTCCGAGATGGAATCGATCAGCATCCGGTTCAGCTCTTCGGGCATGGTTTCATCAAATGATCGCAACCCCGCCTCGAGATGGGCCACCGGCACGCCTGCGCGCCGCGCCGCGATGGTGGCCGCCAGCGAGGCATCCACATCGCCGGGCACCACCATCAGATCGGGCATCAGGTCCGGTCCCGAGCGGGTTATGAACTCATGCACCTTGTCGGCAATGATCCCCAGCCTGCGCATCGGGCTGCCGCCGTCCTCCAGCACGATGGTGTCGTCAAACTCGGGGATGCCAAGCGAGCGGGCAATTTCGGTGGTCATTGGTCCGGGGGGATGTTGGGCCACATAGAGCAGGCGCACCTCGCACCAGCCCTGCTGTTTGAGGCACAGGTAGAGCGGCGCGATCTTGATGAAATTCGGCCGGGTGGCCGCAACCAGTGTAATGCGCCGCATGTGCGGTCTCCTTCGCGGGATCATCTTTGTGGGCCATCTGTCATGGCGACGTGCCGCCCAGTGGTAGCAGCATCCGGCCCGGATCGGAATGCCATGGGCGCACAGAGATTTGCCGGGGGCATCCGGTCCCAAGGTGGCGCGATGTGCGCGCATTCAGCATTGGATTTTTCCCGTGAAATGGGGCATTTGGACAAAAGACAACAATGTAAGCAACACGAGCAGAGACGTGTGTATCTTGGTATTTGGGCAGGTGGCAGGATCGATGCCATGCTGACGGCACATCTGCCTTCGGGGTATGTGCTGTCCCGGGCGTTCGATCCAGAAATTTCTTGGATGGTTCCGGCCGCCCTGATCGGTGCGGTGCTGCCGGATCTGGTGTTTTTTACGGCGATCCTTCTGCACCTTTGTCTGGATACGATCTCGGGTGGTATTCTCTGGGCGGCACCGTTCAATGATCATTTGTATTCTTTGGTGACCGTGCCGCCGACACAAAGCCATTGGATTGCCTCATTCATTCTGCATTGGACCTTTGTGTTGGAGCTCATGATCTGGGGCATGGCGATTTATCTGTGGCGAAAGGGGCAGGGCACGTGAACATTGTGGTATTTGGACAGACCGGGCAGGTGGCGCGGGAACTGGCGATCTATGAGGGCGTGACCTGTCTGGACCGGGGGGCGGCGGATCTGGAGGATCCGGGCGCTTGTGCCGCGCTGATTGCGCAGCGGAGTCCCGATGCGGTGATCAATGCCGCCGCTTATACAGCCGTCGACAAGGCCGAAGAGGACGAGGCGCGCGCCACTGTGATCAATGGTGATGCCCCCGGCGCCATGGCGCGGGCCTGTGCCGATCTGGGCGTGCCTTTTGTCTCTATTTCGACGGATTACGTGTTTTCCGGGACAGGCACCCGACCCTGGCAAGAGGCGGATCCGACCGGTCCCCTGGGCGCCTATGGGCGCTCCAAGCTGAAAGGCGAGCAGCTGGTACAGGCGGCGGGTGGGGCCTATGCGATCTTGCGCACGTCGTGGGTGGTGTCTGCGCATGGGCACAACTTTGTAAAGACCATGCTGCGGCTGGGGGCCGAGCGGGACGCGCTGACCATTGTGGCTGATCAGATCGGCGGGCCGACGCCTGCGCGCGACATTGCGGCGGCCTGCATGGCCATCGCCCGGCAACTGGCGGATGACCCGACCAAGGCGGGGATCTATCACTTTGCGGGCGCCCCAAACGTGAGCTGGGCAGATTTCGCGCGCGAAACATTTGCTGTTGCGGGATTGACCTGTGCGGTTACGGATATTCCCAGCTCCGATTACCCCACACCAGCACAGCGACCGCTGAACTCGCGACTGGATTGTGATAGACTAGAGACTGTTTTTGGCCTCAAACGCCCTGATTGGCGTGTCGGGCTGCAAGATATTGTAAAAGAGGTATCCGTATGACGCGGCGCAAAGGTATTATTCTTGCAGGAGGATCGGGAACGCGGCTTTACCCGATCACCATGGCAGTGAGCAAACAGCTCTTGCCGCTTTATGACAAACCGATGATCTACTACCCGCTCAGCGTGCTGATGCTGGCGGGCATCCGCGAGATCTGCGTGATCACCACGCCGCAGGATCAGGACCAGTTCAAGCGCACTCTGGGCGATGGCAGCCAATGGGGGATTTCATTGAGCTATGTGATCCAGCCCAGCCCCGACGGTCTGGCGCAGGCCTTTGTCCTGGCCGAGGATTTTCTGGCGGGCGCGCCAAGTGCGCTGGTTCTGGGCGACAACGTGTTCTTTGGTCACGGTCTGCCCAAGCTGATGGCGGCGGCAGACGCACATGCGGCAGGGGGCACGGTGTTTGGCTATCACGTGGCCGATCCCGAACGCTATGGTGTGGTGGCCTTTGACGAGGATGGCCGCGCCCGCGAGATCATCGAAAAACCCGCCGTGCCGCCCTCGAACTATGCGGTGACCGGGCTTTACTTCCTTGACGGATCTGCCCCGGAGCGGGCGCGCCAGGTGACGCCGTCCCCCCGCGGCGAGCTTGAGATCACCGACCTGCTGCAGAGCTATCTGGATCAGGGGCAGCTACGGGTGGAAACCATGGGACGCGGATATGCCTGGCTGGACACCGGCACCCATGGCAGCCTGCTGGATGCGGGCAATTTCGTGCGCACCCTGGAAGAGCGCCAGGGTCTGCAAACCGGTTGCCCCGAAGAGATCGCCCATGAGCAGGGCTGGATCGATGATGCGCAGCTGCGCGCCCGGGCCGAGATGTTCGCCAAGAACGCCTATGGCCGTTATCTGGCGGGGTTGCTGACATGAAGATCCTCTTTGTCCATCAGAACATGCCCGGTCAGTACCGCGAGATGATCCAATGGCTGGCCGCGCAGGGGGGGCACGAATTGGTGTTCCTGACCCAACGCACCCCGGCGCCACAGCTGACCGGGGTGAAAACCGTGGTCTACAAACCGCATCACAAACCCGCGGCCGAAGCTTACGGGTTGAGCAAGGTCTGGGAAGAGGCCGCAGGGGCCGGGTTCGGGGCTGCGATGGCGGCGCAGGCGCTGGAACGCAGCCAGGGGTTCAAACCGGATATCGTGGTCGGTCACACCGGCTGGGGCGAGCTGCTGTTTTTCAAACAGATCTGGCCGGATGTACCGGTGTTGGGGTTCTTTGAATATTTCTATGTCAGAGAGGGCGGGCTGGTGGGCTTTGATCCGGCGGATCCGCCGACGGAACATTCGCCCTTTTTCCTGCATGCGCGCAATGCGGTGCCCTTCACCAACATCAACGTCGTCGACACCGGCCATGTGCCGACCGAATGGCAGAAGAATGTGTTTCCAACCAGCTTCCACGACAAGTTCTATACCTGCCACGATGGCATCCGCACCGACCTCTTGCTTCCGAACCCGGATGTGCAGGTGGGGCTGGGGCGGCTTCCGGCGCCGCTGACGCGCCAGGATGAGGTCTTTACCTATCTGGCGCGCAACCTGGAACATGCCCGCGGCTTTCATATCTTCATGCGGGCGCTGCCCCGGATTCTGCGCGAACGCCCGAACGCCCGGGTGCTGATCCTGGGCGGGAACGAGGTGTCCTATGGTCGCAAGAGCCGTCACGAAGGGGGCCTGCGCGCCGAGATGGAGGCCGAGATCGGCTCGGATCTGGATTGGGACCGGGTGCATTTCCTGGGCCGGGTGCCCTATCCCAAGTTCTGCGAAATCGTGCAGCTCAGCCGGTGTCACATCTATCTGACCATGCCCTTTGTGCTGAGCTGGTCCGTGCTCGAGGCGATGTCGATGCAGGCCACCATCGTCAGTTCCGATGTGGCCCCGGTGCGCGAGGCGATCACCCATGGCGAGACCGGGCTCTTGGTGGATTTCTTTGATCACGAAGCACTGGCGGCCCAGGTGATCGATGTGCTGGCCAATCCGCAGGACCATGCCCATCTGGGCCCGGCGGCGCGCGCGCATGTGGTGGAGAAATACGATTTCCTCACCCGCTGCCTGCCGGAGCATATCCGTCAGATCAACGCGCTGGTGCCCGCCGACAAGCACATTCCGCTGCCTGCGTAGGGCTGGCCGCTGCCTGCGTAGGGCTGGCCGCTGCCTGCGTAGGGCTGGCCGCTGCCTGCGTAGGGCTGGCGGTACAAACGGAAAAGGGCGCCCCTGACCGGGGCGCCCTGTTCCGTTGGATGAGCAGAACCGGCAGGCTCCGGATCAGTTCGCCAGGTTGTTGGTGGCGTTGAAGACACCGACGAAGTTACCGATGATGTTCGACACGGTCAGCACATCGTTGATGGGCGATTCCGTGGCGATGATCAGGTCGTCGGGATTGATCTGAAAGCGGCGCGCGGAAAAGATCCCGTCGGTCGAATCCAGGTCGACCGAAAAGACCACCCGGGTCATGCGTGGGCCGCGTACGCCGGTGGCAATGGCATTGGCGGGGTATTCGCGCAGAATCAGCAGGCCACCGGGGTCTGCCTTGGAATCATTCAGCCCGCCCATGATCGAAACCGCATCCATCGCCGACACCTGGTCCTTGGTGAAGATGTGCAGGGCTTCCTTGCCGGCCGCACCAAACGACAGGAAATAGCGCTGATCCTCTTCGACAAAGACCCGGTCGCCCCCGCGCAGCAGGGTGTCCAGGTTCGGATTGTTCAGCAATCTGTCGATCGAGGTGCCATAGATGTTGCCGCCGCGCATCAGGCGGATCTGCGGGTTGTTGAGGCTGGCGCTGATGCCGCCCCCGGCCGAGATCAGTCCGAGGACGGAATAGTTTCGATCCGGCATCGGATAGGTGCCGGGATTGGCCACGCCGCTGACCAGATCCACCGAATTGTTGCGCCCTTCGGACATCGACAGCTGCAACTGGGCCGACGGCACGATGGCCTCAAGCGCGGCCTGCAGATCTTCGCGGGCCAGGTCCGGGGTCAGGCCGATGACGCTGATGTTGCCGACATAGGGCATGAAGATCGATCCGTTGGCCGCCACGGTCACGTCCTGCAGCTGGACCACTTTCTGATCCAGCGAGGTCAGCAGCGAGTTGTCGCCACTGTCCCAGATCGCCAGGGTCAGCTTGTCTCCGGGTTGGATGATCTGGGTCTTGGCCCCGCGTGAGGCGCCGATCCAGCTCAGGTTTTCCTGTTTGCCGGTGGGCGGCCAGTGCGCCACCGTGGGCAGGAACGCGCGGGTCACGGGATAAAGCGCAAAGTCTGCGGTGTCTTCGCTGGCCTGCTTCAGGATGTCTTCGCTGACGGGGGCGCCTCCGGGCAGACGGCCAGTGCAACCGGCAAGGGCGAACAGGGCGCAAGTCAGCACCAAAATTGGAAAGTGGAGACGCATGACAGATCGACCTGAGTAAAACTGCTTGAATTTTTGTTGCTGCAAGATACTGCCACAGGACAAATGGTCAACTGGAACAAGGGCGCGGATGAAAATTCTCAAGGTTTTGGTCCTGGGCGCAACAGGACGGATCGGGTCGGTTCTGCGCCGCTCCTGGATGCAGGAAAACACCGCTGATGGGGTGATCTGGCAGGCGCGTCGTCCGCAGGCCGGGCCGGGCTGGCACGTGTTTGATCCGCTCTCGGGGCAAGAGGCCGCAGCCGGGTCCGGGGCGCTGATGCAGGCGGCGCAGGGCTGTGATCGCATTCTGTGTCTGGCCGGGGCGATTCCGGGACGGCAGCAGGATCTGGCGGACAACACGCGTCTGGCCCGGGCGGCGATCCTGGCCGGGGCCGAGGTCGGGGCCGGGGTTCTGCTGTGCTCGTCGGTGGCGGTCTACGGGGCACAGGACGGGGTGCTGGATGAGGCGCGTGCGCTCAGGCCGGTGGCCCCTTACGGGCAGGCCAAGCTTGAGATGGAGCAGGCAGGTCAGGCCCTGGGGCAGCAGTTGGGCGTGGCGGTGACGGCGCTGCGCATCGCCAATGTTGCGGGCTGTGACGCGATCTTGGGG
>NZ_JAGHRE010000020.1 GCF_017743935.1 Tropicibacter sp. R16_0 | reverse complement strand
GGGCGATTACACGATCACCCGGAGCTCGGCCACGGATGTGACGGTGACGGGTGCCGATGGCACCGACAGCCTGATCTCGGTCGAGTATTTCCAGTTCGACGACGAGACTGCGAATATCTGGCAATTCGCGATCGCCTGAGGCGGTAATCAGAACAAGACCCCCGGTCCGTGCACCTCACAGGCCGGGGGTTTTGGTGTGCAAAAAGGGCGGATGGCCCGTCGTGGGCAAGTGATCCTGAGCCTACTCCCGTAAAGAGAAAAACGCTCTGGCCCTGATTATTTGGGTTGTTCTCAATTTGAGACTGAATTTAAGTATACCCAACAATAACCAACTGATTTTTTGAAAGGTTTTCCGATGACACAGCCCTCTGACATGCATGCTGGTTCTCAGCTGCTCCTCCAGACGAACACACCCGTTGCCGCCAGCTCGGCAGGTACAGTGCAGCCCCATGCCCCAAGCGGTCTGCGGCGCATCACCGGCACCAATGGCGATGATCTGCTGCGGGGGGGTAACGAGGATGAATTTCTTTTCGGATTGAATGGGAACGATACGCTGGATGGTCTGCTTGGCAATGACAACCTGTCGGGGGGGATCGGCGAGGACATCCTGATTGGCGGATATGGCAACGACACGCTGATTGGCGGGGACGACAACGATACGCTGGATGGTGGCCCGGGCGATGACAGCCTGTCGGGGGGCGCGGGTGACGAAATTCTGGGCGGTGGCGCTGGCGATGACACGTTGGTGGGGGCCGCTGGCGACGATACGTTGAATGGCAGTTCCGGCAATGACAGCCTGTCTGGCGGGGCCGGGGCGGACATCCTGACCGGGGGCGCGGACAATGACACGCTGATCGGCGGCGCCGACAACGATACGCTGGACGGCGGGGCAGGCGACGAGAGCCTGTCTGGCGGGACAGGCAATGACATTCTGATTGGTGGGCTTGGCGCGGATCTTCTGTTTGCGGGCGAGGGGGATGACCTTGTCGAGGGGGGCTCGGGCAATGACTGGCTGCAGGGCAGTGCGGGCCAGGACACGCTGGATGGCGGCGATGGGGTCGACTTTGTGTCCTATGTCGATGCCACGGCCCGGCTGGTGGCTGATCTGGGCGCCAATCAGGTGCGCATGGTTGGCGTCGAGACCGACCAATTGATGTCGATCGAAGGTCTGTCCGCCTCGCGGTTTTCCGATGTCATCCGGATCGGGGACGGCGGTGCAACCGTTTACGGCAAGGCCGGTCACGACTGGATTGCCGCCGGGAATGGCATTGATGTGATTGATGGCGGCGCGCATATCGACACGGTGTCTTATGCGGGCGCAGGTGCGGGCATCAGCGCTTCGCTCAAGAACGGGCGCGGCTGGACCGGAGCGGCGACGGGGGATCGTTATGAAGAGGTCGAGAACCTGACCGGCACTGCCTATGCGGATGAGCTATCGGGCGACCATGGGCGCAATCACTTGCGGGGTCTGGAAGGGGATGATTTCCTGTTTGGCTACGGCGGGGATGACGTTTTGACCGGCGGCACCGGGAATGACATGCTCTTTGGCGGCAACGGCACGGACCGGGCGGTGTTTGCAGGCGATCTGGCGGATTACACCATCACCCGGACCTCGGCGCGCGAGATCACTGTGGTGGGGGCGGATGGCACCGACCAGCTGGATTCGGTGGAATATCTGCAGTTCGACGACACCACCACGCGCATCTGGGATCTGGAGATCGTGTAGGGCTATTGCCCGCGGTTTGCCCTGTCTTGTCTAAATTTGCGAACATGGTAGCCTTTGTCTGTTTAGACAAATTGGTTTCAGGACGCATTTAGACAGAGGGGCAAGACGTGACTGCGGGAACCCGAATTGGAGACAGCTTTACTTTTTTGGCCGACCAGCCGAACAACAATTTTCCCCAAAGCGTGGATCGGTTCAGCAAAACCGATCTTTTGCAGTTGGGACCGAACCTGGTCGCACTTGGATATAACAGCATACAGCGTGGCGTGATTGAATTCTTCGACCCCCAGACCGGGGTCGAAGCGCAAGACAACACCTTTTTGAACGTTCTGGTGCCGTTCTTTGGGCAACAGGTTCCGGTGCCTGTCGAGGACATCACATTGGTCCCGTTGAGCGGCCAGAGGTTTTTTGCCGCCTGGCAGACGGAAATTCCCAACACCACCACGAACAAGCTGTCGCTCAATATCTTTGGCACGGACGGTGCCCGGATCGGCACAGAGGTGGAGATCAGCAGCGGCGATGACCGCCATCCCGTGTCCCCTTCGGCCTTTGCCTTGTCGGATGGATCTGTCCTGCTGAGCTGGGAGCACGACAGTGATCACCACAGTTTCCAGATCTACGACCAGAACCTGACACCCAGGTTTGCCAACCCCATCGAATATACCCCGATCCGCGGGTTGGATGGCCCTTTGCAGATCCGCGAATTGTCCGATCGTCTGGCGGTCTTTTATGCGGAAGAAACCTTTGATTTTCGCACCCGTACGGTCGATTCCGATCTCAAACTTGAATTCCGGGATCTGACCACGGGTGCCCTGATCGGCACGCCGCAAACCTTGAATTTTGCCGGGGCTGGTGAAACGCAATCCTCTCCCGAAGTGCTCGACACCGCCGAAACCGCAGATGGCGGCATGGCGGTGCTCTACAGCGTTGCCATCTCGGACGGCATGGGCAACGACCGTCGGGATGTTTTTGTCGAGCTTTACGAGGCGGACGGCACCCAGCACCGCAGCGTGTTCAGCCCGCGCGCCATTGATTTTGGCGTGGACCTGGCAGCGGTTGGTCTGTCTTCGGGCTCTGCAAGCCGCGAGGTGAAAATTCTGGGGTTGCCGGATGGGGGCTATGCGATCCTGTTCGTGCGCACCGATGATGGTGTGACCCCCCTGCAGAACTTTCCCGATCGTGACATCTATCTGATGATCTATGACGCCAACGAGGCCCGCGTTCTGGACCCCACCCGCGTCAATGCGGATCAGGCCGGCGAACAAGGTGGGTTTGACGCAGAGATCCTCGAGAACGGCGAACTTTTGGTGTCGTATTATTCCCTCGACGGGGGGGCTGAGCACGCGACGGTGCAAAAGATCTCTCTTGGCGACATGATGCCTGCAGGCCCCCCGATTGACGGGACGGATGCGACGGAGACGTTGAACGGTACGGCGGCCAGCGAGCGGATCAACGGGTTGGGTGGCTATGACTGGATCATTCCGGGACGTGGCAACGACACCGTCGATGGCGGGACGGGGCTGGACATGGTGTCCTATTCCGACGCGCCCGAGGTGGCCGGGCGGGGGACGAACTTCATGCTCGACCTCGATCTGGGCGCGGGTACGGCCGAGCTCTTTGGCGGCGAAACCGACCAGCTGATCAGCATCGAACGGGCCACTGGCTCGATCTTTGCCGACGTCATGCGCGGCAGCGATGGCAACGACGAGATGCGCGGTCTGGGCGATTACGACTGGTTCATCGCGACCGCCGGCAATGATACGCTGGACGGCGGCAACGGGCAGGACATGATCACCTTCCTCGAGGCAGCCTCCTCGGGCGCTGCGGTGGTCGAGACGGTGTTTTCCGCCACTGGCGCCCCGCCGAGCGGAGCGGCCGTGGGCGGCGTGACGCTCAACCTGAGCGATCCTACGCAGAGCACCGGCCTGGCCTCGGGGCTGACGCTGACCTCGGTCGAGCGGGTCACCGGTTCGTCGCATCAGGACGTGTTTTATGGGGATGCGCAGCAGAACGACTTCCGCGGTCTGGGCGGGTACGACTGGTTTGTCGGCTCAACCGGAGGGCGAGAGCGTTACTTCGGCGGCGACGGGCTGGACACGGTGACCTACTTCCAGTCGACGTCCGGCGTGTCGGCCTCCTTGCGCAACGGCGCGGGGCTGTTTGGCGGCCAGGAGACGGGCTATGGCTCGGCCGGCGATGCGGTGCGGGATTTGTATTTCGAGATCGAAAACCTGGTCGGCACCAACTTCGACGACAGCCTGACCGGCAACAACGAGCGCAACCAGCTGTCGGGTCTGGACGGGGACGATTTCCTGTTCGGCTACGGCGGGATCGACTACCTCAAAGGCGGCGCGGGCAACGACACGCTGAACGGCGGCGCCGGGTCGGATTATGCGATCTTTAATGGCAACCGGGCGGATTACACGATCACCCGGAGCTCGGCCACGGATGTGACGGTGACGGGGGCCGATGGCACCGACAGCCTGATCTCGGTCGAGTATTTCCAGTTCGACGACGAGACCGCGAACATCTGGCAATTCTCGATCGCCTAAGGCGGCAAGGATCTGGGGCCACTGCGCATCGTATGAAACTCGCATCCCTCAATAGGACCTGAAATCCCGGATTTCAGTGTTTTGTTGAGGGATGTGGCGTAGTGCGGTCAACGATTCCTTTTAACATAATACGGATTAATCGTCTTTGATTTCCGTAGCGGGCATATTCGAAGCTGGCGTGCGGCAAACGCCCTCTTGTGCCGTGACCAGCAAAGAGACGGACTTGGCCCGGGCAGAACTGGATCAGCCCCGGAACCGGTCCTGATTGTCGAGGAACCATTGATAGGTTTCGGTGACGCCCTGTTGCAGCGGGATCTGCGCCCGCCACCCCATCCCGGCCAGCCGACCCACATCCATCAGCTTGCGCGGGGTGCCGTCTGGTTTGTCCGGATCGGTTGTGATCCGGCCTGCGAAGCCGGTGATCTCGGCCACCATCTGCGCCAGTTCCAGGATGGCAATGTCGCTGCCGGTGCCGACGTTGATATGGCTGAGCATCGGATCGGTGTTGGCGGCATAGGTGTCCGCAGGCAGATCCAGCACAAACAGCGAGGCCTCGGCCATGTCATCCACATGCAGAAACTCGCGGCGCGGTGTGCCCGTGCCCCAGATCACGACCTCTTCTGCGCCGCTTTGGGCCGCCTCGTGAAAGCGGCGGATCAGGGCGGGCAGAACGTGGCTGTTTTCGGGGTGAAAGTTGTCGCCCGGACCATAGAGATTGGTCGGCATGACCGACCGGTAATCAACCCCATGCTGGCGGTTGTAGCTTTCGCACAGCTTGATGCCCGCGATCTTGGCCACCGCATAGGGTTCGTTGGTGGGCTCCAGCACGCCGGTCAGCAGCGCGTCCTCGCGCATGGGCTGGGGCACGGCGCGCGGATAGATACAGGATGACCCTAGCTGCAGCAGGCGCTGAACCCCGGCAGCAAAGGCCTGATGGATCACGTTGCATTCGATCATCAGGTTTTCATAGATGAAATCGGCCGGATAGGTGTTGTTGGCATGGATGCCGCCCACACGCGCTGCCGCCAGGATCACCACATCGGGGCGTTCGGTGGCCATGAAATCGCGCACGGCGGCCTGATCGGTCAGATCCAGCTCGCTGTGGGTACGGGTGATCAGATCCAGCGCTTCGCCAGCCGTTTGGCGGGCCTGCAATTGGCGCAAAATGGCCCCGCCCACCATACCGCGATGTCCGGCGACATAGATCTTCTGCATCGGATCAGCCCTCGTGTGCCACCGGGACATCCATGCCATGCTGCGTCAGCAGCGCATGGCGGCGCGCGGTCTTGAGGTCCTCGCGCACCATCTCGGCGCACATTTCCTGCACGGTGATCTCGGGCGCCCAGCCCAGTTCCGCCTTGGCCTTGGCGGGATCGCCCAGCAGGGTCTCGACCTCGGCGGGGCGGAAATAGCGCGTGTCGATGCGCATCACCACATCGCCGACCTTGAGCGCGGGGGCCATGTCGCCCTCGATCGCGGCTACGGTGGCGACCTCTTCGGTGCCTGTGCCCGAGAACTCGAGCGTGATCCCCAATTCCTGGGCCGACCATTCGATGAACTGGCGCACCGAATATTGCACGCCGGTGGCGATGACAAAATCCTGGGGCGCGTCCTGCTGCAGCATCATCCACTGCATGCGCACATAGTCCTTGGCGTGGCCCCAATCGCGCAGCGCGTCGATGTTGCCCATGTAAAGACAGTCTTCGAGCCCTTGTGCGATATTGGCCAAGCCCCGCGTGATCTTGCGGGTCACAAAGGTCTCGCCCCGGCGCGGGCTCTCGTGATTGAACAGGATCCCGTTGCAGGCATACATGCCGTAAGCCTCGCGGTAGTTCACCGTGATCCAATAGGCATACATCTTGGCCACCGCATAAGGGCTGCGCGGGTGGAACGGGGTTTTTTCGGTCTGCGGGGTTTCCACCACCTGACCATAGAGCTCTGACGTCGAGGCCTGATAGAACCGGGTCTTCTTTTCCAGCCCCAGAAAGCGGATCGCCTCGAGCAGGCGCAACGTGCCCATGGCATCCACATCCGCCGTATATTCCGGGCTTTCAAAGCTGACCGCCACATGGCTCTGCGCGCCCAGGTTATAAACCTCGTCGGGCTGCACTTCCTGGATGATCCGGGTCAGGTTCGAACTGTCGGTCAGATCGCCGTAATGCAGTTTGAACCGGCCGCTTCCGGCGTGCGGATCCTCATAGATGTGATCCACCCGCTGCGTGTTGAACGACGAAGCCCGGCGTTTGATACCGTGGACTTCATAGCCTTTTTCCAGCAGGAATTCGGCCAGATACGATCCATCCTGTCCGGTGATCCCCGTGATGAGTGCTGATTTCATGTGAAGTTCCAGATGCAGTTGTCACGTCAAAGCGGCTGACCTCCTCGATATTCTGTTTCGGACTGTAAAGTCCACCACCGAGGTATCAGATCGGCGGCATTTGCCCCGGTCTGCCCCAGGGTTGGCGCGGCTTTTGCCAAACCCCTCGTTACAATGCTTGTGTCTGGGCCGGAGCGGGATAAAACACTCGGACCCCATGGCCCAGGCAGGAGACAGAGATGAGGACATCACAGGCACAGCTGTCTGAAAACGATGGTGTCTGCATCCTTTTGGGCCTGTATCAGGGCGCCCGTTTCCTGCAGGAGCAGCTTGACAGTTTTGCGGCGCAAAGCTGGCCGCATTGGTCGTTGATCGTGTCCGATGACGGATCGCGCGATCAGGGCCCCGCGATCGTGGCCGACTTTGCGGCCGCCCATCCGGACCGGCAGATCACCTGCCGGAGCGGACCACAGCAGGGGTTTGCCCGCAACTTTCTATCTTTGTTGCGCGCGGTCCCCCCTGATCTGCCCTATGCAGCCCTGTCGGATCAGGATGATGTCTGGTTTCCGGACAAGATCGAACGCGCCCTGACCCAATTGGCCGCCGTACCGCCAGAGGTGCCCGCGATCTATTGTGCCCGGACCCTGATCTGCAATGAGGATTTGACTCCCATTGGCCCTTCTCCCCATTTTTCGCGCCCTCCAGGGTTCCGCAATGCTCTGGTGCAGTCCATTGGTGGTGGCAACACCATGGTGTTGAACCGCGCCGCCATTGATCTGGTTGCCCTCTGCGCCGAAACGGTCGAACGCGCGAACGCTGTACCAGTGGCGCATGATTGGTGGCTTTATCAAGTCATCAGCGGATGTGGTGGCATCATTCTGCGAGACACCCAGCCTGTCCTGTCCTATCGCCAGCATGCGCACAACCAGATCGGCGCAAACCTGTCAGCACGCGCGCAACTGTCGCGTCTGCTGGCGATCTTGAGCGGACGGTTTCGGATGTGGAACGATTGCAATCTGGACATCTTGTCCAAGTTCACGTCCCATATGACCTCGGATGCCCAGCAGGTGCTGCAGCAGTTCACCCAAGCCCGTAAAGGCGGGCTGACAAAGCGGTTGCTGTCCCTGCGCCAATCAGGGGTCTATCGACAAGGACGATTGGGAAACGCCGCCCTCTATGTGGCTTGTGTCCTCAAACGGATTTGAAAAAGGACCCGCACCACATATGGGCGCAAAGCGTTCTATCGCAGCTGCGAGATGCTTTGGGCGATGTCCGTGACCACCGATTGCAGCAGGGCGGAATCCTCGCATTCGCCCATGACCCGGATCAGGGGTTCGGTGCCCGATTTGCGCACCAAGAGCCGACCTTTTGTGCCCAGACGGGCCTCACCTTCGCGGATCGCCTCGACCACGATGGGGTTTTCCAGCGGCGTAATACCTTCGAGAAAGGACACATTTTCCAGGATCTGCGGCACGGTTTCAAACACGCGGGTCAGTTCGCTGGCCGGGCGCCCGCTTTCCTGTAGCAGGGACAGGACTTGCAAGGCTGCGACCAGACCATCCCCGGTGGTGGCATAATCGGTCATGACGATATGCCCCGATTGCTCACCGCCCAGATTGTAGCCGTTCTTGCGCATGACCTCGACAACATAGCGATCACCCACCGGCGTGCGCTGCAGCTTGATCCCCCGGTCCGTCATGTGGCGTTCCAGCCCCAGGTTCGACATCACCGTGGCCACCAGGGTGTTGTGGCGCAGCTGCTGGGTTTCGGCCCATTTTTCGGCCAGCAGAGCCATCAGCTGGTCCCCATCCACCACCGTACCGGTCTCGTCGATGATCACGATGCGATCCGCATCTCCGTCCAGGCAGATCCCGATATCGGCCTTGTTTTCCAGCACCGCGATGGCCGCCAGATCAGGTTGGGTCGATCCGCATCCTTCGTTGATGTTGTATCCGTTTGGATTGATCCCCATCGGGATCACCTCGGCGCCCAGTTCCCACAGCACGGTGGGGGCCACCCGATAGGCGGCACCATTGGCGCAATCCAACACCACTTTGAGCCCGGTCAGCCGTCCGCGGTCGGCAACGGTTGTCTTGGCATATTCCACATACCGCCCGCCCGCGTCGTTGAGGCGATCGACCCGGCCGATTTTCAATGCATCGACGGGGGGAATGGCCTGCTGCATCAGGGCTTCGATTTCGGCCTCGGCAGCATCGTCGAGCTTGTATCCGTCAGGACCGAAGAATTTGATCCCGTTGTCATAATGCGGGTTGTGCGAGGCGGAAATCATCACCCCGAGATCGGCCTGCATCGAATGGGTCAGCCGCCCGACGGCAGGGGTCGGAATGGGCCCCAGTGCAAACACATCCATCCCCGCTGCGGTAAATCCCGCAGCCAGGGCGTTTTCCAGCATGTAGCAGGATCGGCGCGTGTCCTTGCCGATCACCACCCGGTGACGCTGTTTGTCCCGGTTGAAATATTGTCCGACGGCCGAGGCCAGGCTGACAACAGTAGGAACGACCAGAGGGTAGCTATTTGCACGCCCCCTTACGCCGTCCGTTCCAAATAGTTTTCGTGTCATATCTTTGGTTTTCTAGCAATAATGGTCAAATTTTCCTGAGGCCCGGAAATTGCGATATTGCGCATTTTCATCCCAAGGGCGCGGGCCTCCTGGTCATTTGTAACATAAAGTCCCTCGGGAATGGCAGGGCGAACCGGTGCGGCACTGGCATAGACAACTTCCAGGCCAAGAGTGACGAGGATTTCCTGAATGATCGGGGCGCTGATGTAGACCACCAGATTGGTCACGAAATCCGCATGCTCCGGCTTGCCCAGACCTTCGAGATAGGCGGCGGCAAACTCGCGGGGCATATAGGCGGGCCAAGGCGCCAGCGCGTGACCTTCCCACAGGTTGCGCACATCTTCGGCGTGAATGTGCAGGGTCCCACCGGGTTTCAGGACACGGGCGATTTCGCGCAACGAGGTCTGCGGATCGGGGACATGCTCGAACACGAACCAGGAATAGATGCCGTCAAAATGGTTTGACGGATAGGGCATCAACCGCCCGGGATAGAGATAGAACCGATCGCGCCACTGCGGAAAATTGCGCTCGGTGATGTTGTCGAACTGGCGCTCACGCTCTTCGTCGACCTCGATCCCCCAGGCATCCAGCCCGTCCTGCAAGGCGCCAAGGACAAACCCCCCCGCCCCACAACCAAAATCCAGAACCCGCCCGGTCTGCGGCGCGCCAAAATACTTGCGATGCTGCACCTGGTAACGGGTATAACGCTCCTGGCCCTTATTGAGAATTTTGGCCTGAAACTTGGTCGGAGCCATCACTTATTTCCTTTCCAATACGATCAAAGCGCTCGAGCGAGCGAAAGTACGACGTGGGGTCCACAGCCTCAGCTGTTTTCGGCCTCATGCACCAACATCACGTCGTTGTACATCATTGGTTCCAGCGCTAGATAGCGGAACCGCCAAGGGTTTTCCAAACAGAATTCATGCACGGCCCGGGCAACCCCGCAGTGATACATGGTGACGGCGGACCAGGTCGTATAAGAATGAAAGATCATCGCGCCGCCGGGTTTGATCTTGGGCAGGACGCGTTCGATGTCCGCCTTGACCGCGTCATAGGCGTGATCGCCATTGATGTAGAACACATCGAAATGCGCATCGGGCAGCCGGGACAGCGTGTCGCCGACACCCCCGACGTGGGGCTTGAGGCGGCATTCCTCCGAGGCCAGTTCGGCGCGGATGTCCGGGTTGCCCATGCGAGACAGATCTTCGTCGAACAAGTGCAACATGGCGGGCTTGCTGCGATAGAGGATCTGTGCCGCCAGATCACCATTGGCAACACCCAGCAGCCCAAGGGTCTGATCGGGGTCCAACTTGTCGAGCAGGGCAAGCCGCCCCGGCAACACCTGACAGTCTTCCAGGACATGTGCCGGCAATTCCGGAGCCGGGTTGTGATAACGCCCCTTTGCAGCCCGGAACTGGCGTAGAACCTGCGACAACTCTCGGCGCTTGCGCTCTACCTGTTCAAAAGTGACTTTCTTCACCCCTTTTCCCCTCCCAGTTATAACTTCATGAAATTCTGTGCAAAATTCTCAACGTCGTGACAGGCCACGCTGGAGGCCAGAGACTCGCGGGTCTGCCCTGCTTCCGGGTCATCGGCAAATGCGACCACGGCGGGAATGGCCTTGGTCATATCTGCATAAACATGCGGATCGAACAGGGACCTGGCACCAGGCCAGTCATGTACGACAGGCAAGCAGCCAGAGGCCATGCCCTCGATCACCGAGGTATGGCATCCTTCGCTGTCAGAGCTGGACAGGATCACGCCAACCCCACGGTACCATTCCTCCATGTCCTGGCCCGCCGGATCGAACCGGATGCTGGAGGCCAGATCCGGGTCGGTGAAAATGCGTTGGAACGTTTCCTCGAACTTTGCACGGGTGTCATCCTGGCGATCCCAGACCCATTGGATCTCCCATGGCATGGAACTGCGCACGGCCAGCTGAAACCGTGAGTCGCGCTGGCGCAGGGCCTTGAAGAAATCAAGGGCCCGGTCAAACCGCTTGTGTTCGAACGGGTTGATGCCCACCAGCCCCAGGGTAAAGCGCGCCTCGGGCAGTTTCGGGCGCTGCAGCCCGTGCCAGTCGATATATTGCGGCATGACGTGAACACGCTCGGGCGCGATCCCGTAGCGTTCGATCGCCCGGTCGCGGAACCAATCCGAGACGACGATCAGGGCATCCACATTGTCCCACTGCACCAGGGCGGGGAATTCCCGGAAGGCCTCGAAGCGGTGCAGCCGCACGATCAACCGGGTGCCGGGGCGCTTGTTGTTGGAATGCCAGACCGCGTTCTGACAGCACCATTCGCACAGCACCGTGTCCACATCGTCTGGCACATGCGGGCGGTTCAGCGGCTTGATCGTGCTCTTCCAGGTCTCCCAGGTGATCTCGACATTGCCGTCCCCGCGGACGCGGTCCAGGAACTGGCGCAGGAACTTGCGTTCATGGGTGGCGATCATGATCTTGCGCGGCGTCTCGGTCAGCACGGGCGCATTGGCAAGATAGCCGCGGATGGCATGACTGAGGCTGTCGGACAGGCTTTCGGCCGAGAATTGCCGGGCAATCTCGGCGATCCGCTCTTGCGCCCGGGCATAGTCATCGCTGTCGGTATTGCGCAGAAAGCCCAGAACCTTGGGGACGATCTCATCTTGGGCGATATCGACCAGATAAGGATAGTCGTCGCCGAACAGAGCGCGGTTCAGGGCGTTGTCGTTCAGGATCGGTGGCACGCCCAGGGTGCAGAACTCGACAATCTTGGTCGAAATCTCGATCACATCGTCATAGCGGTCATGACGCAGGCAATAGGCCAGGCTGGCCTGTCGCATCAGATCCTTGGCTTCGGCATGGGGGATATTCGACACCAGCGAAATCCCCGGCAGCGCCCCGTCGGCCAGGCGGGCGCGGAAGTTGTCCATCACCTTGAAGAACGGACGATAACGGGGACGGTGCGTGTCCTTGCCGGCGATCCACTGCACGTTCAGCTGCGGATCTTCGGCAACCTCTTCACAAAGATCGATCAACCAGTCGAGCCCATAGTGCAAGTCGATCTTGCCCGAATAGCACAAGGTCGCCGGACCATCCCAGGCCTGCGGGGCAGTGTCGGGCTGGAACACGATGGGTGGCACCACATGGACAACATATGCGGGGTAATCCAGCAGGGCCTCCATGGCGTGTTTGGCGGTGTCGCTCTGCACCACGACCCGGGTGCGGGCGGCGCGCGCCAGGCGCACCCATTCCGGTTCCGGCGCGCCGAGATCAGGAATGGCACTGGGGGCATAGGCCACGATCCGGTCCCGCAGTTCAGGCGTGTTCAGCAACCGGGTCAGATAATCGGCACCGCGCACGAAAATACGATCGTAGGATCCGGTTTGCGCCTCCCAGGCGCGCAACACATCAACAACGGTCTCGGGACGCAGCTGCGCGTCGGCAATGCCGGCGGTTTCCAGCAGAACGTCGGCGCTGTAGACCCGGATCGTGTCCGGCAATTCCTGGGCCAGAACCCGATTGTCCAGCCGATGCGTCAGAACCAGGTCAATCGTCAGGTCAGACTGCAGAGCCAGCAGCTTGCACACATTCAGCAGCCAGATCGTGGATCCGTCTATCAGATTGAAATTCTGCTCGGCGAGAATCGCGACCCTCATGCGCTTGCTTCCTGTCGTTGTGCGTCCTGATCGGCCTCAGCCTGTTCCAGCATCGGTTGCGCTGGTTGAATTTCCTCGAAAACGTCGGCAACGGTCCGGAACAGAGGCGCCTGAGAGCGCAACACCGGGCCAATCACCTGCAACCGCCATCCTTGGTCCAATGCAATGCGGCAGGCATCCATGATCTGGCGGTTGAGGCGCATGTTCGCGATCGACCACAGGCCCGACCACTCGCCGGGATCTTCCTGCAGGCCGGCCCAGTCGATGATGAAACAGCCCACATCGCCAAGCGCCAGCTCCGAGAGCAGATTGGCGCGGGTCAAGCGGGTGATCTGTGTGTCCTCGGGCAGATGTGCACAGGGGCCGATCGCCGCAACAGGATCGGCGCCGGTGTTGCCGCGCAGTGCAACCCGCGGCAGGATATGGGCATCAAACCGGGCTTTGGGCGCTTCGGCATCAACGGCAGATGCCGCATGGGGCGAAGCGGCCGAGCCGAAGATATCTGACAGGGGCTTGGCGGCCTGTTCGGCCTGTTGCAGTGCCCGGACCATCGGATCCACCCGCTTGTCCCAGAAAACTTCGGGCTTCAGAGTGTTCAGCACTGCGGGGTGGCCGCCATGTTCCAACGTGTGGCGCACCATCCGAGCCAGTTCGGGGATGTTGCCCTCGGGAAAGATCGAGGCATGGATGTCCGGCGCCATCTCGACCAGCGGGGCCAGGTCGCTGAGGAACATGGGCACGCCATAGGCCGCGGCGGTATAGGGTTTGAGCGCGGGCACCAGATCCGTGACCGGCGTGCTGTGCCGGGGCATGATCATCGCATCCATCAGGCTGTAGTAGGGGCCGACCTGGCTCTGTTCGACCTGGGCGATCAAATGCACCGCATCCCGCAGCCCCAGCCGTTCGATTTCATCCCGCAGTTCCTGTTCGGCCTTGCTGACATGCGAGGTGCCGACCAACCCCTTGGGCGCGCCGGATCCAACAACCATGAGATCCACGTCCAGCCCATCTTTGCGCAGGGTCGACAGCAGACGCAGAAGATCCTGTGTGCCCTCGTAGTCCTTGAGCGAGCCGACGTATCCCAACAGATACCGGGACGTACAGCCGATGTCCTTGCGGTCAAGCCGGGCGCGGGTCGGATTGGGGCGCGACACCCCGTTGGGCACCAGCAGGATCTTGTTGCGGTCCACCCCGCGGGCCACCAACTCGTCCCGCATCGCACCGCTCAGGGTAAAGACCAGCTTGGCGGCCTTGGCGATCTGCAACTCGTTCGTGCGGTCCCGCTGATACTCCTCGCTCTCCTCGTAGCCGGGATTGCAGGTGGCATGGGTCATCTCCCAGAACCCGCGCTGTTCGTAGTGGAACGCCACACCATAGCGGCGTGCGGCATATTGTGCAGGCTCTGCGTTTTCCCAGTTCGACACGGCGATGACCGCATTGGGGCGAAAGATTTCAAAGGCCTCCAACAGGGTGCGTTCGGCCTGGCGCAGACGCGCGCGGCGGTTCGTGGCGGCCTGGGTGTCGCCGGGCAGGAACACATAACGCACCCCATCTATGACCTGCTCGGGGGCAACCTTCTGGTCCGAGGGAAAATCGTCTGCATCCCAGGGGTGGCCGGGACGGTTGAACACGATCACATCGTGGCCACGCTTGACCAGGGCGCGCGCGATTTCATGGGTGCGCACCGCATAGCCGTCACTGCTGTAGGGATAGCTGTGGTTCACGACATATGCGACACGGCGCGGTAGTCGCCAGCCCTGCACGGATGAAGACGGGGATTGAGACATGATCAAACGTTTCTTTTGTCCTGGGCGGGGTCCGGGATGACCGGCATGCCCGGCCGGATGGAGCGCTTCTCGTCAAACCCGGCAACCATGTAATGAAAGAGCGGGTTCATCTTGTTGTCGCGGATATCCGGATAAAGTGTGAGGTAATGTTCAGTGTCGAAATGTGGTCCGGGATTGCGCAGATCGCTGGCCCCGTTGAGCAGATAGTGCAAGGCGGGATCCATGCCTGCGGTGCGCACATCTTCATAGGTCTTGAGGTACCACGCGGCATCGAACAATTCGCTTTGGCGGAGGACATCCAGGCAATGGCGCTGCCGCAGGCGCTTGCTGATGCGCATCAGGATTCGAACCAAGAGTGAGGGGCGAGGCGGACGGGTCAGCATCAGCGGCTGTGTTGCGCGCAACTCCTGCAGCTCGCGTTCCAGTTCGGACCTGGACAAATAGAGCCTTTCAAGTTGTCTTTGCAGAACACGGACAGCTTCGGGAAGTTGGGCAAAACCGGCATTTTGCCCCGAAATTCCAGTCATTATCTTCAATCCCAAAAAAACGTCAAACGGATGGCGCCAAATACAGACGTTCACTAAATGACCTTGATTTTTTCCTTTGTAAAGTGACACTCTTACCCGGGTCAATTCTGCGGTGTCCCCTGCCCGACCGCTTCGTCTGTTTTATCTTCCAATGCTGCACCATCTCACATTTCTTCGGCGCACAAGGTGCCGACCGCTGTTTTTTGACGCACAGTGGTACCTGGACAGATATGGCGATGTGGCCGCAGCGGGGCTGGATCCGTTGCAGCATTACCTGCGGTGGGGGCGGGACGAGGGGCGCCTGCCCTGTCTCATGATGGCGGCCTGGCGAGAGCGTGATGTGCGTTGGGGCCTGTCGGAAGCAGATCACGACACATTGGACGCTCTGGCCCGCAACACCGCCGGAGACATTCCTCGCGCCGATCAGGTTTGGGCCACGCTTGCCTGTGCCCGTCTGCAGGCGCGCAACGGCAACTGGGGGGATGCTCAAGCGCTTTTGCGCGGCCTCGACCCCGATCGCGAGATCCTGCGCGGGTTCTGCCTGCCGGATTCGGCGCTTTTGAGCATCGAGGCTGACGTCATGGCCGGGGATCTTGCCGCGGCGCGCCAGATGCTGACGCAGGCGCGGGCGCTGTTCGGCGCCCTGCCCGATCTGACTCTGGCCGAGGCCAACATTCTGGCCGCAGACGCCGGGCATGATGCGGCCTGGACACAGGTGCTGGCCCCGCTGTACCGGCGTGCGGGCAAGATCAGTGTTGCCGTGGACCCCGCCCATCCGGATCACCCCGCCTTTGACAGGTTGCGCCCGGCAGGATCGGTGCGCCCCAATCGCCGGGGCCCCCTGATCAGTGTCATCGTACCCGCCTTCAATGCGGAACCCACCCTGGCCACCACCCTGCGCAGTCTGCGCGATCAAAGCTGGGGCAATCTTGAAATTCTGGTGGTCGACAATGGCTCGACCGACAGAACCGCCGAAATCGCCCGGATCGCCGCACGGCAAGATCCCCGTATCCGCCTGTTGGACGGACATGCCGAACCCGGCACCTATGGCGCCCGCAATCTGGGCATGGCACAGGCCAGCGGTGCCTTTGTCACGGTTCTGGATGCCGATGACTGGGCCCATCCGGACCGGATCGCGCAGCAGGCCCGCGCGCTGACGGGTGCACAAGCGCCCGTCGCCAGCCTGGCTCATTGGGTGCGCACCACGCCCGATCTGCGCTTTACCCGTTGGTGGCGCGAAGAGGGGCTGACACATCCGGATATCTCGTCGCTGATGATCCGGGCCGAGGCCCGGGAAGCGCTCGGGTTCTGGGACCGGGCCCGCGCTGCTGCCGATACCGAATATCACCTGCGTCTGCAGGCGCGCTTTGGCCCCAAATCCGTAATCGAGGTGCTGCCCGGTATCCCACTGTCTTTTGGCCGGGTGCGCCCGCAGTCCCTGACACAGGCGCGCGAAACCGGGATCGGGTCGCATCTGTTCGGGGCGCGGCGGGATTATCAGCTGGCGGGGCAGCGCTGGCATCTTCGCATGCAGGAGCGGGGCGATCTGCCCTTGCCGCAATACCCCAAGGAGCGCCCTTACCAGATCCCCGCCGCCTTGGCCCTGCCCGCCGCAAATGACCCGCCGCCGCGCGCGGATGAGGCGGAATGGCTGGCGGCCTGTGGGCTCTATGATGACAGCTGGTACATGCAGAGCTATCCGGATCTGCGCATCGGTGAGGTGGACGGGCATCTGCATTATGCAACCACCGGCGAAGCCGAGGATCGCGATCCGGGGCCAGGGTTCTCTACCTCGGGCTACCGCATGGCTTATGGGCCGTTTTCCGGCTCCCCATTACGCCACTATCTGCAAGAGGGGCGCGCGCAGGGTCTGTCGCCCTTGCCGGTCTTTGAGGGCGCCCTGCCCCCACCCGCCACAGGGCGGCATGTGCTGGTGTTCGGGCATCAGGCGCGGGCTCATGTATTTGGGGCTGAACGCTGCCTGATCGACCTGCTTGAGCGGCTGCAGGCGGCTGGCATGACGCCTTCGGTGGTGCTGCCCCATATCCAGAACCCCGATTATCTGGAGCTGCTCAAGGCCCGGGCGCATCAGGTGCATGTGCGCCCCTATGGCTGGATTTTTGGCGGCGTCCCCCCGCATCCTGCAACGGTTGCCGGTCTGGCCGATCTGATCCGCAGCAGCGGCGCTGTGGAGATACACCAGAACACCGCGGTCATGGATGCGCCGCTGCGGGCCGCAAGGTGGGCTGGCATTCCAAGCATGGTGCATGTGCATGAGCTCCCCGCGCAGGATCCGCGCCTGTGCATGGATCTGGGATGCAGCGCCGAAGAGCTGCGCCACCATCTGCTGCGCCACGCCGACCGGTTCAGCGCCAATTCACAAGCCGTAGCAGACTGGCTGGGCCTGCCTGCCGGTCAGGTCGCCCTGCTGCCCAACAGGATCAGCCCGGACCTGCAGACCCTGCCCTTTGCCCCCGCCGATCCGCCGCGCGTGGCGCTCATCGGCAGCCTGATCGCCAAGAAGGGGGTTCGGGATTTCGCCGAGGTGGCCCGGCAGTTTGCCCGGATGGGTGGAGAGGCCCAGTTCCTGCTGATTGGTCCGGAGACACCGGATCTGAAACGCTTGGGAGATTTGCCGACAAACCTGCGCCATGCGGGGTATGTCCCGGATCCGGTGGCCGCCATGCGCCAGGCGGATATCGTCCTGTCGCTGTCCCATTTTGCCGAGAGCTTTGGTTTGACCGTGCTCGAAGCCATGGCCGCCGGGCGCCCTGTGATCTGCTATGATCGGGGAACCCCGCCGACCCTGCTGGGCGAGGCGGGTGCAGGGGTTGTGACAGCAGCCGATGATACCGCTGCGGTGGCCAAGGCGCTGCGTGCGCTTATTGCGGATGATCGCCGGTTGGAGGCCGCGTCAAAAGCGGCCCGTGCCCGCGCAGCGGTGCTGATCGACAGCGCCGAAACCGCGTCCCTGGCCGCGCTCGAACCGCCCTCGATCACCTGATCGGGGACAGCACGCCCATCAGCACACTCGGTTGGCCGTGCCGAAAGACCTTCGACAAAACCGTGACCCACGACAGTCATGATGGCGCAATGCATCGATCTTCTCGAGGGGAGGCGCGCGCGCTCAAATGGGGCTGCGCTCCACATGTGGGGCATCCAGGTCATGGCTTTCGCGAATGTCCATCTGGGCCGCCCGGCTCAGATAGCCAAGGGTGCGCTCGACCGCATGGGCGGTGGTGCCATCGACCAGGGCCTGCTCGGGCTCGAAATCGGATGCCGTCAGGCGCAGGGAGGCAAGCTGGGCCAGAACAGCGGGTTTCACCCAATAGATCGCCCCGGCCGGAAAACTCAATGGCGCGGTGGCCGGGTCAAGCCCCGCGCGGGCCAGGATGTCCCGGGTCAGGTCGCGATTGCAGCCCCACCAGTCCTCTCCGTGATAATGCTGGCCATCCGCAACCCAGATCCCGGCCTGCGGATCGTTCAGAAAGGCATCCAACCGAGCCTGTGTCCGGTCAGGCGGGCCAAGCACGCCGGCAACCAGGTTCTGCCGCCAAGCCGCGCCGTCCGCGCGGTGGGGTGATTTCTTGCTGTGCAGCTTGCAGACGGCCCGGTAGGGGGCAAAAAGGCCGGCCGACAAGAGGTGAAGAAAAGGAAAGATATCGCGCCCATGATTGGGCATGGCCCAGACGCTGGCCTGGGGAAAGCGGGCTTGAACCTGCGCGCGCAGGGGTGCGACCTCGGTTTCGGGCCCGGTTGCCGTGACATAGAGATCGAAGGCAAAGCTCTGCTGCTCGAGCGCTGCGGCAAATTCGGGCCACATGTCGTGATAATAAAGATGCAGCGCCACGGCCACCGGCGCCGGGGGGGCCGGGTGCACGGATGGGGGGTGGATCACCGGCAAGGGAAGATCGTCCACCGTTCCCGTATCCAACACGGTGCGGGCCTCGTGCTGTCCGCATTCAATGTAATGCAGAAACGGGTGACGCGCGGCGCCGCCCTGCAGATCCGGATTGTTGTAGAGATAGGCCCGGGGGGAAAATGACGGGTTCGGGCACAGGCCCGCGGGTTCGCCGAAAAGAGCATAATGTCTTTCCGGTGCCAGGCGGAACAGTCTGCGCAGCCGGGGGTTGGAGCGGATATAGAAGCCGCGATCAAACAGGCCGCTTTCCTTCAGCAGCCGGACATGGCGCCGGGTCTGTGTGTTTGGCGTCAGAAAGCGCAGGACAACGCGGATCTGGTGCAGCAGTCGTGACATCATCGCTGTAGAATGAACTGATAGTTTTTCAGCAGGAACAGCATCCCGAAAATACCCAGCACGCAGGATATCACGAAGACATAGACCGGCTGAACGTAGACCGCATCATAGGTGATGAAGAACCCTTTGCGGATCTGGCTGGTGATATGAGCCACCGGGTTCAGCATGAACCAGTCCCGAAACCGGGCCGGAACGTTTTCGGGAATGAACAGGATGCCGGACAGAATGAACATGGGCCGGTTCAGAACGGCCCAGATCTGGCCCCAGATTGGAAAGCGGGACGTCAGATAGCAATTCATCACCCCGACAGAGGCAGTCAGCGCCAGCAACATGGCCAGACCTAGGAACAGGCTTGGCCAGTCGATGATCGGGCGCAAGTTGTAGACAAGGATGATTCCCACGATCACCAGCAGCATGACCAACAGCTGTGTCACCGAATTGAGTAGAAAGCGGGCCAGCAGCGCATCAGTAAAGGTCAGCGCCGGATAGGCCAACAGCGGTCGGGAATACTGGATCGATTGGGCCATCTTTGCGCTGACCCCGGTATAAAGCATGAACGGCAGGATGCCGGTGGCAAAGAAATAGGCAAAGTTTGTCCCCAGGGCCGGGCTGCGCAACACCAGGCTGAACACGACGCTCAGCAGGGCGATCCCGGCCGCCGGTTCCAGGATGGTCCACAGATAGCCCCCGGGCGATTGGCCATAGGTGCTTTCCATTTCCCGCAGGGTCAGGGCCGAGACGGCACGAAAGGTCTTGAAGCGTCGCCGACCTGGGCGGGGCGCTGTCGGAGATGTCATCTGGCGCGCAATCCTTTGTGATATATGGCTCAAAGAAGGGTGATGAATTGAGTTGGCCTCGGTCCGGGAGTTAGGGTAAAGACTTGTGCAGATATTGAAAAGAATGGATTGACTGTGGCCGAGACCCCGTCTGAATTACCCTCCGCCTACAGCGTTCCCCCCCCGGTCCGCCCTGCGTTCATGCGCCCCCGGCACTGGATGCTGATCATCACCTTTGTGGTCTGTGTAATCGTGCCCACCGTGCTGGCTGGTGTGTATCTCTATACCCGTGCGGCCGATCAATATGCCTCGCGGGTCGGGTTTTCCGTGCGCAGCGAGGAAACCGGGTCCGCTTTTGAATTCCTGGGCAGTTTGACCAATGTCTCGGGATCGTCATCGACGGATACCGATATCCTCTACAAGTTCATCCAGAGCCAGGAACTGGTGGAGGCCGTGGATGCGGCACTGGATCTGCACGCGATCTGGGGGAAGCCGACCGATGATCCCTACTTCACGCTTGCGCCCGACAGCTCGCTTGAGGATCTGCTGGACTATTGGGAAGACATGGTGCGGGTGATCTATGACCCCGGCACCGGATTGATCGAGGTCGAGGTCCGCGCCTTTGACCCCCAGGATGCGCGGCGGATCGCACAGGACCTGTTGGAACGCTCCAGTGCGATGATCAACGAACTGTCCACCGTGGCGCGGACGGATGTGACCCGCTACGCCCGTGAAGAGCTGGATCAGGCGATCCAGCGCCTGAAAGACGCCCGCCAGGCGATGACCCTGTTTCGCAATGAAACCCAGATCGTCGACCCCGGCGCGGATATCCAGGGGCAGATGGGCTTGCTCAGTTCGCTGCAGTTGAAGCTGGCGGAAACATTGATCGAGCTGGATATCCTGACGCAAACCGTACGCCCCAATGACCCGCGTATCGAACAGACCCGCCGCGAAACGTTGGTGATCCAGAAACGGATCGACCAGGAGCGGCGCAAGCTGGGCGTGTCAGGCGATGATGACGTCAAGGTCTTTGCCGATCTGGTGGGCCAGTTCGAAGTCCTGTCCGTGGATCTGAAATTTGCCGAACAGGCTTATATTTCGGCCTTGTCCGCGTATGACACGGCGGTGGCCGAAGCGCGGCGGCAAAGCCGGTATCTGGCGGCCTATCTGCACCCGACCCTGGCCGAGACGCCGGAATATCCGCAGCGCGAAATCCTGCTGGCGGTTCTGTCGCTCATCCTGTTTGGCAGCTGGTCCATTCTGATGTTGGTGATCTACAGCCTCAAGGACAGGAAGTGATCCATGATCCGGCTGGAAAATGTCTGCAAATCCTTTCGGGTCGGCAGGGGATACAAGGTGGTGGCCAACAATGTATCCTTTGAAATACCCAAAGGACGGGCGGTTGGTTTGCTGGGCCGCAACGGGTCCGGGAAATCGACGCTCATGCAGATGTTGGCCGGCACGCTCAAGCCGGATTCCGGACGCATCGTGACCAGCGGCAGCGTGTCCTGGCCGGTGGGCTTTGCAGGCAGTTTTCACCGGGATCTGAGCGGGGCGCAAAATGCCAGGTTCCTGGCGCGGGTCTATGGTGTGGACACCAACGAGTTGCTGGATTTCGTGCAGGACTTTTCCGAATTGGGAAAGCATTTCTTCGAGCCGGTGCGCAGCTATTCGTCGGGGATGCGGTCGCGATTGGGGTTTTCCTGCTCGATGGGGATCAAGTTCGACACCTATCTGATCGACGAGGTGACCGCCGTGGGCGATGCCGCCTTCAAGCGAAAATGCGAGGATATGCTCCTCGATCGGCTCAAGGACAGCGGCGCGTTGTTTGTCTCGCACAGCATGGCGGATGTGCGTAAGATCTGCTATTCGGGCGCCGTGCTGGAGGGGGGCGAACTGAGCTTCTACACACAGGTGGAAAAGGCCATTCGCCTGCATGAGAACAATTTGAAGTACCGTTCCCCGCCAGAATAGCCTGGAACAGCTCTCACATCTCGCAAGACCGATACCGAATGCGCATCACCCGTCCGGGAGCTGCAAGGCACATGTCCCGGACCCCGGGACGTTTGCGGGACGTGCACCGCTACCCGGGGCGGCTGGTGCGAACTTGAGGCTTTTGGTGTGAAGAACACCGTGTTAGACACGCCTCCGTGAGACCCGGTGTGGGTGACATGCCTTTGTCATGACACCGTTTTGAATGGGCATGAATTGGAATTTTAGGAATATATGCATGACCAATGATATTATTGAATTCATTGAGCCCGAAGGTGATATGCTGACCGGAGTGCCTTGGATGGCCTCGTCGATGAGGGGATTGAAGGTCCAGCTGGACAAGTCGAAAAACTCCGTCACCCTGACCAAGAAAGATGCCAAACAGAGCTATATTCTGAGCGGTTGCCGCACGTCGGAATTCAACCAGCTCAAGCCGGAATCCGGCCTGGCGATTGATGCGGGGACGACCCTGTCCCTGATGACGATCAGCACCATGACCGGCGATCTGAAGGCATCGCTGCGTCTGCTGGAATATGATGCGGCTCGTGAACGCATCGGCACCCAGAATTTCCCGATAAATTCCTTCGACACATATACACCGTCTCAGGGGACGTATTTCGTGATTTTCGCGCTGCGCCTTGAGGGTGTCGGATCCCTGTCCCTGTCCAAGCTGCGGTGCCGCCCCACGGGGCAAGCCGTTCCCGCCCCGGCACAAGCCGCACAACCGGCACCAGCCGCGCAACCGGCACAACCGGCGCCGACGCCCGTGAACCAACCTGATCTGAGCGAAAGTCAGCGTATTCAGGGGCTGATCATGTCGGTCCAGAACGAAATCAATCGCACGATCACGAAACTGGAAAGTGGGGCTGGGAACGCAGCAAACCAGGCGGCGCTGGCGACGGCCAATTCCAAAATCGAGGAACTGTCGGTGGATTTGGAACGCGCGTCCAAGGATGCCTACAAATGGCGCCGCCGTGCGGTTGGCTGGGAAACCAAGGCCAAGGAAGAAACCGACGGCAACACCCGCAAGACTGCGTTCTCTCATGATGCTCTGTGCCAGATGGCCGAAAACCTGCCGGTCAGCAACGGCAGCCGTTATTACGACAAATACCCCTACAAGGTTGCCGTCGTCACCGACATCTACATGTACAATTTCTACAAGGACACCTTCGAGACGGTCACCTACCTGACGCCGACCAACCATCAGGAAGAGCTGGCAAAAACCGATTTCGATCTGTTCATCTACGTCACCTGCTGGAAAGGCATCAGCAATGACGAATGGCGCGGCGTCAAGTTCCGCGAAGGTCCGATGAACGCGATGACCAATATCCTGGCGCATTGCAAGGACCGCAATATCCCCACCGTGTTCCAGTCGATCGAAGACCCCAGCAACTTTGAGTATTTCCTGCCGATCGCGACCCAGTTCGATGTGGTGCTGACCTCGGACGCGGACATGATCGAAAGCTACAAGGTCGAATGTGGGCATGAGCGGGTGTTCTATGGCGAATACGGTGCCAATCCGATCCTGAACAACCCGATTGCCAGCATGCGTCCGGCACTGAACTCGGCGTTCTTTGCGGGCTCTTATCCGGAGCGCTATGCCGAGCGTTGCCAGGACATGCGCACCATGTTCGATTCCATCCAGGATCACGACGGCACGCTGATGATTGCAGATCGCAATTATGGCGCAGGCGATTTCCAGTTCCCGGAAGCTTATCGCGGGGGCATTCTGCCACCGCTGGAGCACGGCCTGCTGCAACGCGTGCACAAGCTCTTCCGCTACAACTTGAACTTCAATTCGATCAAGGGCAGCCCGACGATGTGCGCAATGCGCGTCTATGAGCTGCAGGCACAGGGGCGGGCTCTGCTTTCCAACTATGCCAAGTCGGTGTTCAACAAGTTCCCCGAAGTGCGCATCGTGCCCCACCCCGAGGACATGTCGAGCTATTTTGCCCAGCCGGAAACCCTGGATGAGCAGAGCACGAACATGGCCTGTGTCCGCAACATCATGTCGGGGCGTACCAGCTTTGACGTGATCGGAACTCTGCTGGAGAACCTTGGGCTTGAGGCTCACAACCCGCGGCCAACCGGTGTGCTGGTGATCAGCGAGACCGAAACCGGAACCGGTGCGGCCTGTTTCAATTCGCAAAGCTATGAGAACAAGGTGATGCTGGCGCGCAATGACGTGCCCGAGGGTGAGCAGTGGGAGCAATTCCAGCGCGAACATGGCATCGGCTATGTGACGGTCTTTGCCGAAGACCAGGATTACGAGGCGCATTACCTGGAAGATATGGTGAACGGCTTCAAATACACCGATTGCGCCTATGTCACCAAGGATGCGTGGTTCGATGGGGATGAGCTGGTTGCGGGTAAATCGCATGAGTACACCAATGTGATGCCGGCAAACTGGCGCACCGTTTTCTCGGTGCAGGATTTCACCGGCCAGGACGTTCTGGCCATGACCGGTCCGACCGTGATTGAAAACGGCTATTGTGTGGATCCGTTCCAGCTCAACTATCGCCGTTATTGCGAGGCTCAGGTTCAGGACGCCCTGGTCAGCCCGCGCCTGTCGGTGATCGTACCGGTGTACAACAACGGCCGCTTCCTGCTGACCAAATGTATTCCCAGCCTGCAGCGCAATGCGTTGTGGCCTGAAATGGAAATCCTGCTGGTGGATGATGGATCAACAGAAGACGAGACCATCGATATCATCGAAGAGCTGGCCAAGCGCCACAGCAACATTGTCCTGTACCGCTACAAGCGCGGCGGCAGCGGCAGCGCCTCGCGCCCCCGCAACAAGGGGCTGCGGATGGCCAAGGCCGACCTGATCACGTTCCTGGACCCCGACAACGAGATCTCTTCGGGGGGGTACGATCACCTGGTCGAGCTGTTCGACGAAGTCCATGCAACCGATGACAAGCTGGGCTTTGTCAGCGGCTATCAGGTCAAGGTGAATGAAACCACCAAGCCAATCGGGCGTCATACCGACAAGCGGATTTCCAAGGTGGACGATCTGAATGCGCATTTCTTCGGGCGCAACAAATTCCCGGTGATCTCGACCCAATGCGCGGTCATGCACCGCCGCCTGTTCGAAGACAACAAGCTGGGTTTTGTTGAAAAGGCAGCCGGTCAGGACACGTTGTTCGGCTGGGAGCTGGTGGCTTTTGCCGGGGTTGGCGCCTTCACCGGCGGTGCGCATCTGATCTATTACGCGGAACGTGAGGGATCCGTGACCAACGCGGTGGATCCGGAATACTTCAAGAAAAAAGTGATCATGGAGAAGGCGCAGGTCAAGGCGCTGAAGACCCATGGAATTCTGGAAACTTTCATCGATGCTCAGTTGGATTTTTTCATCCGGGAGTGGTATTTGAAAAAATTGGAACTCGTAGAGGATGAACAGCGCGCGGAATGCGAGGGGATGTTGGCGGATATCATCAGGATGTACGGTGCCGACCCTGCCGTGTATGGTCTGGGCGAGGATGCGCCTGAAACCGCAGCGCAAACTGAAAAGGCAATGAACGAATGAAAAAGAAAATCGCCCTGATCGGGTACTTTGGCTGGGGCAATTTTGGAGACGAACTCTTCCTGTCCGCACACCGGCAGATGCTGGGGAAAACCTATGATCTGTTTGTGGCCAATGACATGACCAAGGAACCTTATTTCTCGTTCCCGGTCTCTGAATTGGTGGACAAGGCGGATGCCTTTTTGATCGGCGGCGGCGATCTGCTGAACCCGGTGCGGGTCTCGCCGCTCTACTGGAAGATGGAGTATCTGGAAAAGCCGGTCTTCATCTATGGTCTGGGCGTGCCGCGTCAGACCCACAATCGCCCCAAGGTGCTGGAGCATTACCGCACCTTCCTGAACCATCCCAACTGCAAGATGATCGTGGCCCGCGATATCGAAAGCTACACCTGGATCAAGGAGAACCTCGATCCGGGCGAAAAGCTGGTTTGGTACCCGGATCCTGTCTGTGCCTTGGCGCGTCCGGAAGCCACACCCCCCAAGGAAAAAACCCTTGGTGTGGTCATGCGCGAGCATCGGTCACTGGATCCCAATATGCAGCCGCTGCAGGACCTGATCTCAAAGGCCCGCGACATGGGGTACAAGATCAAGCATCTGGTGCTGGCCAACATGGAACTGGGTGAAGGGGATCTGGAACGGGCCAAGATCATTGCCCAGGACGGCGACGAGATCTTTTACAGCGACTCGCTGGATGAGATGTGTCAGGCGATTTCCTCCTGCTCGATGCTGGCCTCTATCAAGTTCCACGGCATGATCGTGGCCACCATGTACGGTATCCCTTCGATCGCCATGTCGGTGACCCCGAAGAACCTGAACTTTCTGCGGATGATCGAGCGCAGTGAAATGGCGGCAAGCTACACCAATCCGAACCTGAAGGATCACCTGCCCTATTATCCGTCGCGGATTCACCAATTGGTTCGCGGCAACCTGTATCGGCGGGCGACCGAAGGGTATCGGGTGCTGCAGGCAAAAATGGCCGAGGTGCTGTAACGCCATGCTGTGACATATGAGAAAATCTGCTCCGGGAGGATTTGAGCCGGGGCAGATCGAAGTATTTTTTGAGTGAGATTTAGCGATGAAGAAAAAAGTGGCTCTGATCGGGTATTTTGGCTGGGGCAATTTCGGAGACGAATTGTTTGTGTCCACGCACCGTCAATGGTTGGGAGAGACCTATGATCTCTTTGTTGCCAATGATCTGCTCCGCGCGCCCTATTTCTCGTTCCCGGTCGAGGATTTGGTGGACAAGGCCGATGCTTTTCTGATCGGTGGCGGTGATCTGCTGAACCCGGTGCATGCCTCGACGCTCTATTGGAAGATGGAATATCTGAAGAAACCGGTCTTCATCCATGGGCTGGGGGTCGATGAGCGCAGCTTCAAACGGGCAAAGGTGCTGCGCCATTACAAGGCGTTCATGCAGCATCCCAATTGCAAGCTGATCGTGGCCCGCGACATCGAAAGCCAGGCCTGGATCAAGGAACATATCGATCCCGGCGACGACAAGCTGATGTGTTATCCCGACCCGGTCTGCGCGTTTGCGCGCCCTGCTCCGACACCTCCAAAGGAAAAAACCCTGGGCGTGGTCATGCGCGAGCACCGGAGCTTGAAGCCTGACATGGCACCGGTCAAGGATCTGATCGCCACCGCCAAGGGGATGGGTTACCGGGTCAAACATCTGGTTCTGGCCAACAAATCCCTGGGCAAAGGGGATCTGAAGCGTGCCCGGATGATCGCCGAAGAGGGCGACGAGATCTTTTACAGCGACTCGCTGGAGGACATGTGCCAGGCGATCTCGTCCTGTTCGATCCTGGCCACGATCAAGCTGCACGGGATGATTGTCGCCACCATGTATGGCGTCCCGTCGATCGCGATGACGGATTCCCCCAAGAACCGGAATTTCCTGCGCCTGATCGATCGGGAAGAGATGCAGGCAGACTATTCAGATCCGGGTCTGAAAACCCACCTGGCGCATCATCCGGCGCGTATCCACCATCTGATCCGCAACAGCCTGCATCGCCGCGCGGTGGCCGGATATGACGTCGTGAAACAGGCCATGGCCGCCGTGTTGTGATCCTGAACATTGTAGGACACTTTCAGATATGCATATCGTGTTCCTGCAAAAAGAAGCCTATCTGCCCTACGTCGCCCCTGTCATCGAGATGCTGACCGCTTCGGGACGGGCCGAGGTGACAGTGATCCCCCCTGAAACCGTTCTGGCCGAAGGCGAAACTGCCCTGAACCGGCTTTGCCGCGCCGATTTGGTGGTCACGGTGCATTCCACCCTAGATACGGTGCGCCAGATCATGGAGACGTTGCGGGGCAAGGTGCCGACCCTGACGTTGCAGGATGGGGTGATCGAATACCGGAGTCAGAAGCACCGATCGCAGGGACTGTTCCGCTATCGGCCGTTGATGACCGACTATATCGGGGTGTTCGGTCCACGCAGCGGGCGGCTGATCCAGGCTGCCGGCACCGAGTCGCACCGCATCCTTGAAACTGGCGCACCCCGTTTTGACCCCTATCTGGCGGACCAGCAGAGCCTGCCCCCTCCGGGCGAGGGCTATCTGCTTGTGACCGTGTCCAACCGTCCGGCCTATGGGCAAGACAGTCTGATCCGCTTCTACATCGCCATCGCCGCCCTGCTGCGCCATCTGCAGCATAATGGTGTCCGTTTCCTGCTCCGCAAAAGTCGCGGAACCCGCCCCGGCGGTATGGAACATCCCGGAAAGGTGCGTGACCTGCTGCCTCAGGGGGTGGCCGAACTCTTTGAAAACGCGGGCGACAGCTCTCGTACCCTGCAGGACGACCTGCGCGGCGCTTATGGGGTGATCACCACCCCCTCGACACCCTCACTCGAGGCAATGGCGATGGGACGGCGTCTGTGTCATCTGTTGTTCGATCCCGAGACGGTCTATGCGAGCAGCGCCTGGACCCTGCATGATCCCGAACGTGATAGCGCCCGCGTGCTGGCCGAACTGCGTGATCCGCCGCGTTTCAAAATGGAATATCAATCACTTCTATTGCAGGAAAACCTGTCCTATCAAGGCAACAGTACCGCGCGTTGCTGCCAGGTGATCGAAGATCTGGCATCCGGGCGCCACCCTTGACTGAAGGTTGTGGGATGACCGGCAAGACCGTCTATTTCGCCAATGATACCGCCGCCTATCATGGTGGCAGCTTTGCCGCTTCCGACTACATCCGCCAAGAGATTGCCGCGCGGGGGTGGCACTGTGTCACCGAGTCGGATCAACGCCAGATCGAGACCGAGGTCATCGATCGCTGCGACGCGGTGCTGGTCAACGGCGAAGGGACTTTACATCGCAGCAAACCCCGGGCGCAGCACCTGTTGCGGTTGCTGGAGACGGCGCAGGATCTGGGCAAACTGACCTGCCTGTGCAACGCATCATGGTTCGACATGTGCAATGACTTCGATCCGATTCTACAGCGGCTGGATCATTTCAGCGTGCGAGAACCCCTCAGCCGGACCCGGTTGCGGGACCAACATGGGGTAGACCCCGAGCTGTTTCTGGATCTCAGCTACTGGCATCCCACCGAGGTGGGGCAGGCACCCGAAACACGGTTTCTGACCACCGATCTCTATGCTCATGAATTCGATTGCTTCGTGCATCTCAAAGGGGGTGCCATTTCGGATCTGCCGTTCCTGGACATGCGGTCCCTGACCTGGCCCGAGACCCTGGCCCGGGTCAATGCAACCAAGGTGCTGATCACCGGCCGGTTCCACGGCCTGATGGCGGCCTGTCGTACCCGAACCCGCTTCATTGCCTATCCTGGCAATACACCCAAACTCGACGGGGTGCTGGAGTGGTTCGGCTCGGATTTGCCGCTGGAGCGGGATCCGCGGGCGCTGGTGACCCGGATGCGCCAATCGCATCGCGACGGCGGCTTTTATCAGGCCTTCTTTGATTGGGTTGCCGAGCGGGAGCAGTGGCGCTTTCCCTTTTGAACTCTACTAAAACCCGTGGGCGTTGCGTCAGCACGGGACGGTCCGTTTCGGTGATTTTGACACATATCGGCAAAAGTTCCCGCCAAGTTCATCATCACAGGATGCTGCTTTATGGCGAACATATCACCCCGGTTGGACCTGCCCTATATCCAGCCTGCGCAAGCTCAGAAACATGTAACGCATAACGAGGCGCTGCAACGTCTCGATATCCTGACGCAGTTGGTCGTGCTGGAGGTCGATGCGCAAACGCCGCCCGCTGCACCAGAGACCGGCGAGACCCATGCGCTTGGCAGCGCGCCGACCGGGGCCTGGGCCGGACAGGCGGGACGGCTGGCCTATTGGAATGGCAGTGCATGGATTTTTGTTGCCCCGCAACAGGGGTGGCGGGCCTTTGATCGCTCCAGCGGTCGGGCGTTTGTGCATGATGGCACTGACTGGAAATCTGAGCTGTCCGATCTGAACAATCTGGATGAGGTTGGCATCGGCAGCAGTGCGGATGCCACCAACCGCCTGGCCGTGGCCTCGACCGCGAGCCTGTTTTCCCATGCCGGGGCCGGGCATCAGGTCAAGATCAACAAGGCCACCGCTGGTGATACGGCCAGCGTCCTGTTTCAGTCGAACTGGACCGGACATGCCGAAATGGGTCTGGCCGGAGACACCGCATTTGCGATCAAGACCAGTGCGGATGGCACCACCTGGTCCGACACCCTGCGTCTGGATCCTGCAACGCAACAGATCGAGGCCGCCCCCGATGGCACCACCCGTTTTCGGCTGAGTGCCACCAGTCTTGACCTGGATGTTCCGATCACCGGCTCAGCCGTACAAAGCAGCCCCATGGACACGACGCCAGGGCGGGTTTTGGGGATGGCGGCCTTTGGCCTGGGGGCGACCGATCACCCCGATACCCGACAGAACACCGGCAACAGCCCCCTGCCTTCGGGGTTCTATTCCGGCAACGGTGGGAGTGCCAGCGCCGCGACCTTCCCACATTCCGGATGCCGCTATACACCCTTTCTGACCTTGAACCGGCGCATTTCGACCGGCAGCTATGGCATCCGCAGGGTGTTCTTCAACAACAACATTCCCATTGTCTGGGGCAGCTCGGATTCCGGTGCGACATGGAATGTTCCGAACACGCTGTATGGCACGGACAATCTGGTTGGGATCGTCAGCGAAAGTGGCGGCACCCCCACCGGTGCGGTGATCGAACAAGGTGAAAATGCCAGCGGTCAGTATATCCGTTGGGCTGATGGCACGCAGTTCTGCACCAACGGCGACGCCGCAATCACCACACCTGCGGCTGCATTCACAGGCACAATTACCAAGATCGACGGCGACAAGCTGTGGATCGGGCGCTGGTTCTAAGGAGGTTGCCCATGCGTATTTCATTTGTACCCATCCGCCGCGACGAACGGTTGGAAATGTCGCGGGCCGGGGACGTATTGACCCTCAATGGAGATGTGCTGGATTTCTCGGCCCTGCCCGATGGGGCCATCCTGCCGCGCACAGCCATCAGCAATGACTGGATCGCCGGGGACGTTGAGCGCCTGCAGGGGCAAATCCACCTTTCGGTGCTGTTGCCACATGGGGCCACAGCCCCCGCAGAAACTCTGTTCCCCGCCCCGATTACAGCTGACAACGGGGATGTTCCCCTGCCACCTTTTGACGTCGAACCGTCTGAAACCGCAGAGGAGCAGGCATGAGCCACATCGATTTTTCACAGGTCATCACCGCTGAGACACGCACCACCGAGGTCGCCGAAGCCCGCCAGGCACACCGCAAGCAGGAGTGTCGCGACAAGATCCATGCGGTGATCGACGCCACCGCACAGATCAATCTGGCTGCGGCCGCCGCTGCAGGCGTGCTGACCCCCGAGCAGATGTCCGTTTATCGGCTGGGGCTGAATTGGATACATGCCATGCGCGAAGCCTGTGGCGACGATCGCAGTGATGACAATTGGCCGCCACTGCCCGCAGAGGTGGCCAACCTGGCCCGGCAGTTCTGAAAGGAAAGCCTGGTCTCGAAACGCAAAAGCCCCCGGCGCATGGCGACCGGGGGCTTGTCATGACTTTGGTCTTTCAGCGCTCAGAGACCGACAACATCGACCAATGCTGTGCCCGCGGGCAGTTTGTCACGCAGATCAGAAAAGGCGGAGTGTTTGACCAGAACACAGATCACATCAGCCTCTTCCAGGGCTTGATCCAGAGGCGTCAAAGCAATCGGCAGACTATCGAGCGTGGCGGGCAGCGCGTCGATATTGGGCTCAACCGCCAGAACCTGACAGCCCAGCCCGCCAAAGTTGCGAGTGATTTCCAGGGCCGGGCTTTCGCGCAGATCGTCAATGTCGGGTTTGAACGCCAAGCCGAGGCAGGCAACCTTGATATCTGACATCGACCGGGACGGATTGGCCGACAGAACATCCATGACCGCGGCCTTGCCCTTGGCCAGAACCCAGTCGGGTTTCGCATCATTGCCCAGACGGGCGGCATGGATCAGCTTGGCTTCTTCGGGGGCCGAAGCGACGATGAACCAGGGGTCCACCGCGATGCAGTGGCCGCCGACACCGGCGCCGGGCTGCAAGATGTTCACCCGCGGGTGGCGGTTGGCCAGGCTGATCAGCTCCCAGACGTTGATGTCGAACTTGTCGCAGATGATGCTGAGCTCGTTGGCAAAGGCGATCTGTACATCGCGCGAGCTGTTTTCCACCAGCTTGCACATCTCGGCGGTCTTGGCGTCGGTGGCGATGCAATCGCCCTGAACAACCAGCTTGTACATGGCGGTGGCCATTTCGGTGGCCTTGGCGCTCATGCCGCCGATGATGCGGTCGTTTTCCACCAGTTCGCGTACCACATGGCCGGGCAGGACCCGCTCGGGACAATGGGCAACCTGGATGTCGGCGTCATCTCCGGCGGTCTGCGGAAAGCTCAGATCCGGGCGCGCTTCGGCCAGCCATTCAGCCATCTGCTGGGTGGCCCCAATGGGCGAGGTGCTTTCCAGGATCACCAGATTGCCCTTTTCCAGCACCGGCGCGATCATGTTGGCGGCGGATTGGATATAGCTCAGATCCGGCTGATAATCGCCCTTGAACGGGGTCGGCACCGCAATGATGAAGGCATCCGCCGGCTCGGCATCCAGAGTGGCATGCAGCATGCCATCGGCGACCGCCTTGTGCACGATCCCGTCCAATTCAGGTTCGATGATGTGGATCTTGCCGGCATTGATCGTGTCCACCACATGGGGGGTCACATCGACGCCGATCACACGGTTTCCGTGCGCAGCAAACAGGGCGGCGGTGGGCAGGCCGATATAGCCCAGCCCGATCATTGAGATACGTTCAAACATCTATACGGTTCCTTGGAAGTCGTGGATCAATTCTGCGCCGCCAGCATTTGGGCAATCCGCAAGGCGGCCTTGCCATCGCCGTAGGGGTTCAACGCCCGGGCCATTTCGGCATAGGCGGCGTCATCTTCCAACAGGCGCAGGGCTTCGGATTTGATCTTTTCCGGGTCAGTTCCCACCAGGCGCACGGTGCCCGCATCAACGGCCTCTGGGCGTTCGGTGGTTTCGCGCATCACCAGCACCGGTTTGCCCAGGCTCGGGGCCTCTTCCTGAACCCCGCCGGAGTCGGTGATGATGATGTGGGCCCGGCTCATCAGCCAGACAAAGGGTTGGTAATCCTGCGGGTCGATCAGATGCACGTCACCCGCATCGCCCAACACACGTTTGACCGGGGCCTGCACGTTTGGATTCAGGTGCACCGGATACACGATCTGGGCGTCGCTCTCTTCGCTGATTTCCTTCAGCGCACGGCAGATGTTTTCAAACCCGGTGCCAAAGTTCTCGCGGCGGTGGCCGGTGACCAGGATCATCCGCTTGTTGGCATCCAGGAAGGGGAACCGGGCCTGCATCTGAGCATTCAGCGTCTCGTCATTTTCAAAACGCGCGACAACGTCCTGCAATGCATCGATGACCGTGTTCCCGGTGACCAGGATCTGATCGTCCGGCACGTTTTCCGCCAACAGCGCCTGACGCGCGGTTTCGGTCGGCGCCCAGTGGATCTGGGCGATGCGCCCGACCAGAGAACGGTTCATCTCTTCGGGCCAGGGGGCGTAGATATTGCCAGTGCGCAACCCGGCCTCAACATGGCCAACGGTGACCTGTGCGTAAAAGGCCGCCAGCGAGGCGGCCATGGTGGTGGTGGTATCCCCATGCACCAACAGCCGATCATAACCACCGTCTTTCAGGATGTCGCGCAGCGCCAGGATGATGTTGGCGGTGATATCCGTCAGGTCCTGACCCGGCTTCATGATGTTCAGATCGAAATCGGGTTGGATATCAAAAAGATTGAGCACCTGATCCAGCATTTCACGATGCTGCGCGGTGACGCAGACATGTGTTTCCAGGCCGGGGGTTTCTTTCAGACGGTGTACGACCGGCGCCATTTTGATGGCTTCGGGACGGGTTCCAAATACTACAAGAATTTTCAAGACGAATGGCTCTTCTGAACGATATAGCGATTGCGATTGTGGTTACTGTTTTCGGATGGAATTGCAACTGAAAACCCACCGCAGGCCAAAGACCAGCCGTACTCTTGCCACCCCGAACCCCCGGCCCGCATGACAGGGGCCGGGGGTCTTCTTTTGATTGCCGCCTTAGGCGATCGAGAATTGCCAGATGTTGGCGGTCTCGTCGTCGAACTGGAAATACTCGACCGAGATCAGGCTGTCGGTGCCATCGGCCCCCGTCACCGTCACAGCCGTGGCCGACGTGCGCGTGATCGTGTAATCCGCCCGATTGCCGTCAAAGATCGCAAAGTCCGACCCGGCGCCGCCGTTCAACGTGTCGTTGCCCGCGCCGCCTTTCAGGTAGTCGATCCCGCCGTAACCGAACAGGAAATCATCCCCGTCCAGACCCGACAGCTGGTTGCGCTCGTTGTTGCCCGTCAGGCTGTCGTCAAAGTTGGTGCCGACCAGGTTTTCGATCTCGAAATACAGATCCCGCACCGCATCGCCGGCCGAGCCATAGCCCGTCTCCTGGCCGCCAAACAGCCCCGCGCCGTTGCGCAAGGAGGCCGACACGCCGGACGTCGACTGGAAGTAGGTCACCGTGTCCAGCCCGTCGCCGCCGAAGTAACGCTCTCGCCCTCCGGTTGAGCCGACAAACCAGTCGTACCCGCCCAGACCGCGGAAGTCGTTCTGCTGCGCATCCCCGTAGAACACGTCCTGATGCGACGAGCCGGTGACCCGCTCGACCGAGGTCAGCGTCAGCCCCGAGGCCAGACCGGTGCTCTGCGAAGGATCGCTCAGGTTGAGCGTCACGCCGCCCACGGCCGCTCCGCTCGGCGGGGCGCCAGTGGCGGAAAACACCGTCTCGACCACCGCAGCGCCCGAGGAGGCTGCCTCGAGGAAGGTGATCATGTCCTGCCCGTTGCCGCCGTCCAGCGTATCATTGCCGGCGGTCGCGATGAACCAGTCGTAATCGCCCAGACCGCGCATCTCGTCGTTGCCATCGCTGCCGCGCATCACGTCGGCAAAGATCGAGCCGGTGGCCCGTTCGATGCTGATCAGCTGGTCCGTCTCGCCACCAAAGAGCTCGGCCGTGCCCGCGCCCAGATCGAGGTCGAGCATGAAGTTCGTCCCCCGCCCGGCCACTTCCGGCGCGTCGGAGTAAGACACCATGTCCCGCCCCACGCCACCGTCCACGGTGTCATTGCCACGCCCCGGAATGATCCAGTCATAGCCCTCAAGCCCATTGATCTGTTCGCCATCCGGCGTTCCGTACAAGGTTTCCGTGGCGGGGGTGCCGTTGATCACCCGGAGCGTGCTGAACTGGACCCCACCACCTGGCAGGACTGTTTTCTCCAACTGGCCGACATTTGTGGCATCCAGCCCGATGGTCACATCGGTTGTGCCATCGCCATCGGTGTCCACCTCGATGCGATCCGCAAAGAGAGCCGCTGTCGCTGTTGCACTGGCGTTTTCAAACAGCAAGGAATCCCCGGCTTCGAAATTCACGATACGGTCGCCATCCAATTCCGCCGCCTGATTGGCCGCATAGACATCCGCCCCTGCACCGCCATCCAGGGTATCCGCGCCCAGGCCCCCGAACAGGAAGTCATCCCCGTCCTCACCAAAGACCCGGTCGTCTCCCAATCCGGCATTGATGGTGTCGTTGCCACCGCGGCCATAGATCTGGTCGAACAAAGCGGTGCCGGCGATCGTGTCTGCGTTGTTGGTGCCCAGGATCGTGCTGGAATCCACCCGGATGCCAAAGGTGTCCGAATTTTCAGCCCCAAGTGCATCCCGCGCCGTCAGCGTGACATAGTACCAGCCTGTGGCAACACCTGAGAGGTTGGCGTCAAATCTCTGGGATGCTGGATCAAAGTTCAGCCAGCTCGGCAGCGCCGAACCGTCCGACATCTGCGCGCTGAAGGTGACAAGGTCCACATCCACAAAGGCCCCAGAGGCATCCAGCGAATAGGACGTCCCCTCACGCCAGTATTGCGTTTCGATGTCATCCACCAATGTCGGTGCATCATTGAACAGGACAATCGTGGTGTCATCAAAGATGACCCGCTCGACCTGGCGCAGTGAATCCCGGCCGTTCAGGGTCGTGCCGCCAGTGTGCTCGATATAGCTGGTCGAGTTGCTGTTGGCGCCCTGGGTGATGGTGTATTCGCTCGAATTGCCGCTGAAGATGGCGTAGTCGGTGTTGCGCCCGCCTGAGAGGTAGTCATCCCCAAGCCCGCCCCGCAGGGTATCGTTGCCATCCCCTGCATAAAGCTGGTCGTTGCCCGCGCCGCCATCCAGGCTGTCATCGCCATCGGCCCCGTTCAGATAATCAGCTCCAGCATCCCCGTTGAGCGTATCGCGCCCGTCTTCGCCATAAAGCTCGTCTGCATCGTCGCCACCATTCAGCAGGTCATCGTCAGCGCCGCCGTAAAGGTCATCGCTGTCGGCGCCGCCACTGAGCGTGTCATTGCCCTCATCGCCATAGAGATAGTCGCGCCCCACTTCACCCAGAAGCAGGTCGGTGCCCTCGTTGCCATAGAGGTAATCATTGCCGAAACCGCCGCTGATCTCGTCGTCGCCTGCATCACCGACACCGGTGTCATCGCCGTCTTGCAACGCAATGGTGTCGTTGCCACGTCCACCATAGATCTTGTCGTCTTCGGTAAAGCCCAACAGGCTGTCATCGCCATTCAGCCCGACGATGGTGTCGTTGCCGACCCCGCCATTGAGCGTCTCATTGCCGTTGGTGCCGCCCAGGAAATCTGGGTCTACGGTCGGGGTGCCGAAGGCCCCATTGACCAGATAGATGTCGGTCGCATTGTTGATGGTCGCATTGTACATCGCCACAAACGTGCCGGTCATCGCGCCCTGCAGGATGAGCGTGACATCCGTGCTGTCCGTCAGCACGCCATTGCCGTTGGTGTCCACACGCAGCATCGTGTTGGTGCCAACGAACGCGGTCGAAATGTCCACGTCCGAGAAGCGATAGGACTCGATCGTAATACGATCCCCGATTGTGAAATCGGTGATGATGTCCCCCTGCAGAGACCCGGTATTGCCACGGAATGTGTCATTCCCGGCCCCGCCGGTCAGCGTATCTACAGCCACGCTGCCGCCACCGTTCAGCGTGTCATTGCCCGCGCCGCCCAGCAACAGGTCACTGTCCGACCCACCATTGAGGCTGTCATCATCGTCGCCGCCATCCAGCGTGTCACTGCCGGATCCGCCGACCAGCGTGTCATTGCCCGATCCACCAGCCATGTCATCGCTGTCACTGCCACCGCTGAGATAGTCGGCGCCTTGATCACCGCGCAGCGTATCCTCGCCACCCGAGCCATAAAGCTGGTCGTTGTCGATGCCCCCGTCCAACAGGTCCGCGCCTTCGCCACCATTGAGATAGTCGCCCCCATCTCCGCCGCGCAGCGTGTCGTTGCCCTCGCCACCATAGAGCTCATCGTTTTCGATGCCCCCATCCAGCGTGTCGTTGCCGTCTTCGCCATAGAGGTCATCGTTGCCCTCGCCACCCGAGAGGCTGTCGTTGTTGTCGCCACCATAGAGGGTGTCACTTCCAAATCCGCCACCCAGCGTGTCGAGCCCTTCGTCGCCATAGAGCCGGTCGCGGCCAAAGCCACCTGACAACTGGTCATCCCCGGCATCCCCGGTCAGCTGATCGTCGCCATCATCGCCGGACAGCGTGTCATTGCCGCGCCCGCCGAAGAGGTGATCATCCTCGGTTCCGCCGCTCAGGCTGTCATCTCCTTCCAGGCCGATCAGCGTGTCGTTGCCCACATCCCCAAGCAGCGTATCGGCACCGGATGTGCCGGCGATCTCATCGGGATCCGTCGTGGTGGGCCCGGACACGCTGGTCGAGGGCGGCACCAGAGTGATGTCCGTCGCACTGCCAGCAGTTGTCTGATAGGTCGCCGCCCAGGTGCCCGAGAAGGTGCCCTGCAACAGGATGCTGAAATCATTGAAGCCCGATGTGTTGCCATCCCCATCGGTGTCGATGGACAGCAGCGTGTTCCCGTCCGCGTTGGTGGAACTGTAAATATCCACATCGGTAAACCGGACAAGCTCGACACGGATTCGATCTTCGGTGGTGAAATCGGTGATGATGCCACTGCTGAAATGGCTGTAGTTGTCCGTAAAGACATCACGGCCCGCGCCACCGGTCAGCGTATCATTGCCGCCCCCGCCTGACAGGGTGTCGTTGCCTTCGCCCCCAAGCAGGCTGTCATCCTGGTTTCCACCATCCAGGCTGTCATCCCCGGTGCCGCCAATCAGCGTATCATTGTCGTTGCTGCCCAGCAGTGTGTCATTGTCTGCGCCACCTTCCAGAAGGTCGTCCGCCGACCCGCCGGACAGGTAATCGTTCCCGCTCTCACCCCGCAGCGTGTCACGGTCGCTGCTGCCATAGAGCTGATCATTGCCTTCGCCGCCTTCCAGCGTGTTTTCGCCCCTGCCACCATTCAGATAGTCGTCGCCCGCATCCCCGCGCAGCAGGTCCGCATCATCGCCACCATAGAGCTCGTCATTGCCCTGACCGCCATTGAGCGTGTCACTGCCGGCATCGCCGTACAGATCATCGGCATCTTCATTGCCATCCAGGCTGTCGTCCCCGATGCCACCACGAAGACTGTCGTTGCCTGCACCACCCGAGAGCGTGTCGTTGCCCTCATCGCCGTGCACGATGTCACGCCCGGCATCGCCGCTCAGCACATCATTGCCGACCCCGCCGGTGATGTTGTCGTCGTCATCGCCGCCGCTGGCCACGTCATCGCCTGCACCTGCGTTGATCGTGTCGTTGCCCTCGTCGCCGGAAATGTTGTCATTGCCGCCCAGGCCGATCAGTTCGTCATTGCCCTCAAAGCCCGAGATGATGTCGACCCCGGCCGACCCGCTGAGGTTGTCGGCATTGTTGGTGCCGTCGATGACCCCGCCGGTGCCGCTGACCAAAAGGATATCGGTGAAATTGGCTGTGCTCAGCGTGGCAAAGGTTTCGGTGAACAGCCCGTTCAGCGTGATCGTGCCGTCTGCGACGTTGTCACCGTCCGCATCGATCTCAAGCGTCGTGTTGGTGCCATCATCCGTCAGGGTCAGATCGGTTTCATTGAAGGTGGCAAGATCGACCCGGATCCGATCCCCCAGTTTGAAATCGGTGAGCGTGTCGCCATCCAGATCACTCAGGCGCCCCCTGAACACGTTGTCCCCGGTGCCACCCGTCAGCGTATCACTGCCGTTGCCGCCGTTCAGCGTGTCATTTTCGGCCCCGCCATCCAGGCTGTCGGCGTCACTGCCGCCATCCAGGCTGTCGTCACCCGCGCCACCAAGCAGCGTGTCATCGCCGCTGCTGCCCAACAGCGTGTCTGCATCGGCGCCGCCGTCCAGCAGGTCGTTGTCCGCTCCGCCTGACAGGTAATCGTCGCCCCCGTCGCCGCGCAACGTGTCCTCACCGCTCGAGCCATAGAGCTGATCGTTGCCATCTCCGCCTTCCAGCAGGTCATCGCCGTTGCCTGCATTCAGATAGTCGTTGTCCAGACCACCGGACAACTCGTCGTTGCCTTCGCCGCCATAAAGCTCATCGGCCCCGGCCTCGCCCGACAGGCTGTCGTCGCCATCCTCACCATAAAGGTCATCGACCTCATCGCCGCCGGTCAGGTTGTCGGCGCCATCGCCGCCGCGCAATTCATCGCGCCCCTCGCCACCGATCAGCGTGTCGCTGCCTTCGTCGCCCCAGAGCGAGTCGTTGCCCTCGTCCCCGCTCAGCAGGTCGTTGCCGATGCCGCCGGTCAGCTCATCGTTGTCGGTGCCCCCGGAAATCGTGTCGTTGCCAAAACCACCATAGGCATAGTCTTCGCCTGCGCCGGTATTGATGATGTCACCGCTGGCCGCACCCGAGATCGTATCGTTCCCGGCCTGCCCCTCCAGCAGGTTGCCCACATCCGTGCCGACAAGATCGTCATCGCCTGCCGTGCCCACGGACGAGCCCGTGCCGGTTGGTGCCTCAAGGCGAATGTTGGTGCCGTTGAAATCGCTTTGCGCAATCCAGGTCCCCGCATAGGCGGTGCCCGCCAGGGTGATCGTGGTGTCGACCGTGCCATCGCCATCGACATCGACCCGCAACAGCGTGTCGCCATTCAGCTCGGCGGTGGAAATATCGACATCCGTGAAGCGGACATCGGTGAGGCGGATCATATCCGATCCACCGGTGAAATCCGTGATCCGGTCGCCATCCAGGTTCCCTGGACGGTCGGCAAACACATCATTGCCCACACCACCGGTCAGCGTGTCGGTGCCCGTCCCGCCGGTCAGCGTGTCATTGCCAGCACCACCGGTCAGCGTGTCGCTGTCGCTGCCGCCATCAATGCTGTCATCCCCGTCATTGCCATCCAGGCTATCGCCTCCGGAACTGCCCAGAAGGGTGTCGTTGTCCGCTCCGCCTTCGATGATGTCGTCGCCACTGCCGCCGCTGACATAGTCGTTGCCCGCATCACCCGACAGGCTGTCATTGCCGCTGGATCCATAGAGCTGATCGTTGTCGTCGCCGCCCGACAGGGTGTCCTGATCGTTGCCGCCATTGATGTAATCGTCACCTGCGCCGCCGGTCAGGCTGTCATTGCCATTTTCGCCATAAAGCTCGTCATTGTCGGCACCGCCGTCCAGGGTATCGAACCCTTCGCCGCCATAGAGATCGTCACGGCCTTCGTCCCCATTCAGGCTGTCATCCCCGATACCGCCCCGCAGCGTATCAGCTTCGCTGCCGCCAGACAGCAGATCATTGCCCGCGTCGCCGTTGATCTCATCGCGACCCGCGCCGCCCAGGACGGTGTCATTGCCCGCATCACCGCGCAGGAAATCATCGCCGTTGCCGCCATCGATCTGATCGTTGCCCTCGCCGCCAAAGACATCGTCGTTCCCGTTGCCTGCATTGACGATATCGTTGCCTTCCAGAGCGGTCAGCTGGTCATCCCCACCCAGCCCGTTCAGGCTGTCGTTGCCGTTGGAGGCAACATAGGTGTCGGCATTTTCCGTCCCGGTCCAGATCCCGCCCGAAAGCGACGGCAGGAAGATCTCGGTGAAATTCGCGGCCGTGATCAGCTGGAAATCGCCGGGCGTGTAGACCCCCTGCAGGGTAAAGAACAGATCGTCCGTCAGGTCCTGATTGGTATCAATCGCAAATTCCGTGTTGCCGCCCGTTACGGTGATCGTGACATCTGCATCGAAGAAGCTGGAAAAATTCAGCCGGATCCGATCGCCCGCCGCAAAATCGGTGATGATATCGCCGGCCATTTCAGTGGTGCGGCCGACAAACAGGTCATCCCCTGTCCCGCCGGTCAGCGTATCAACCTCGTTGCCGCCGCCAAGCGTATCGTTGCCGGCCCCGCCTTCGAGCAGGTCGTTGCCGCCACCGCCATCCAGGCTGTCGGCATCGTCCTCGCCCTGCAGGTGGTCATCGCCCGAGCTGCCAAACAGCGTGTCTTCATCCGCACCGCCGCGCAGAACATCGTCATCGCTGCCGCCCGAGATGTAGTCCCGCCCGGCATCGCCGTTGATCGTATCGTTGCCCGAAGAGCCATAAAGCTGATCGCCCAGATCGCCGCCCGAGATCAGGTCCTGATCTGTGCCGCCCTGGATATAGTCGACCCCGGCGCCGCCTTCGATCGTGTCGTTGCCCGCTTCCCCATAAAGCTCGTCACCGCCAAGTTCGCCCAGAATGCTGTCGGCGCCATCGCCGCCATGGACCTCGTCATCTGAATCCCCGCCCGACAGGGTATCGTCGCCCCGGTCGCCATAAAGCGTATCCTGGCTGGCGCCCCCGGAAATGCTGTCTGCATCGTCACCACCATAGATCCGATCCTGACCGCCATTGCCCGCCAGCGTATCAGCGCCGTGATCGCCCGAGATCACCTCGCCCTGAGCACCGCCCTCGACACTGTCGTTGCCCAGGCCCGCCATGATGGATCTGGTCGCGCCATCCCCCGTCAATGTGTCTGCGCCCGCGTTGCCAAGGAGGGTGTTTGCCCCGCCAGCCGCAATTGCGGACGCACCGGTGGTGTCGGCAATGGTGCCCCGTACAGGGTTGCCGGAACTGCCAAGGCCGGTTGTCGGATAGGCGCGGATGGTGGTGTTGGTGCCATCGGTCACGGTCAGGAAATCCGCGGTGATGGTGCCGGTCAGGGTGATCACCGTATCGTCAACCCCATCGCGGTCCGTATCGATGGTGAGGATCGTATTGCCACCGGCATAGCTGACCGTGACATGGCCATCGTCAAACCGGCGCCCTGTCACGGTGATGGCGTCGCCTTCGGCTGCCGCATCCGTGACCGTGAAATCGGTAATCGTATCGCCGTCCAGATTGGTCGCCTGATCAATGAACAGATCAACCCCGGTGCCACCGGTCAGGGTATCGCTGCCCTGGCCACCGCTCAGGCGGTCGTCATCGGCGCCGCCCTCCAGGCTGTCATTGTTTGTCCCGCCCGAGAGGGTGTCCTCTCCGGCCTCGCCGCGCAGCGTGTCGTTGTCGCCGCCCCCGATCAGGCTGTCATTATCGACGCCGCCCTCAAGCAGGTCATCGCCCGACCCGCCACTGAGGGTGTCGTTGCCGCTCTCCCCTCGCAGGGTATCGCGACCGGTATCGCCCGAAACATAATCATTGCCGTCGCCGCCCAGGACCAGGTCATGATCCTGACCGCCATACAGCTGGTCTGCCTCGGTGCCGCCCGAAAGGGTGTCATTGCCCGATCCGCCATACAGCTGGTCCGAGCCCGCGTCCCCGCTCAGCGTGTCATTGCCCGCATCCCCATGCAGGACATCCGAACCCTGATTGCCGATCAGCGTATCATTGTCGGCCCCACCGCGCAGCGTGTCCGAGCCTGCCTGAGAGATCACGGAATCCGCGCCGGACCCACCATCGGCGAAGTTGCGGGTGCCGGTGCCGACATCGATCGTGTCGCTGCCCGAGCCGCCATAGATGCTGTTTGACCCCGAGACGCCATCGATGCTGTCATCGCCGGCATCGCCTACCAGCCAGTCATTGCCCCCGTCGCCTGAAATCGTGTCATCGCCCGCCCCGGCATAGATCGAATCGTGATCTGCCCCACCAGACAGAAGATCCGCGCCCGTGGCCCCGATGATGCGGTCATCACCTGCACCGCCATCCAGGGTATCCGCCGCAAGGGTTCCGTTAAGCTCATCATCCCCCGCGGTCGCCGTCCCGCCCGGGGCCGGTACAAAAACGATATCGCTGAACGTCGGCCCGGCCAGCGCCGCAAAATATCCGGTCGCAAATGTTCCGGTCAATGTGACCGACGTATCGAAACCCGGTGTTTCATCGGTGTTGATTTCGAGCAGCGTTGTCCCGCCCGTGGTTGTTCTTTGAAAGCTGTCGTCAAACAGGAAGGACCCCGACACCCGCACCACATCTTCGGATGTGAAATCTGTGATCAGATCCCCGTCCAGCCCCACGGCATCATCGCGAAAGACATCGGCCCCCGCGCCCCCGGTCAGGGTATCGG
>NZ_JAGHRE010000001.1 GCF_017743935.1 Tropicibacter sp. R16_0 | reverse complement strand
TCATCGACAACGGGTCTTATGGCTCGACCGGGGATCAGCCGACCTATGCGGGGATGAAAACCTCGCTGGCGGCGATGGCGCGGGCGGCGGGCTGCGAGAACGTGGTCGAATGCCAGGCCGAGGAAACCGGCACGGTGCTGCAAGCGGCGCTGGACGGTGGCAAGATGACCGTGATCGTCAGCAAATGCGAAAGCGGCAACGCAAAAATGCCTGTCATCACTATGGACCCCGTCGTCATCAGAGACAGGTTTATGAAGGCTGTCGCCAGCTGATGAGCACCACTGCAATCCATTCGGCCGAAGATGCGCGCCGTCTGGCCAAACGGCGGCTACCGTGGATGGTGTTTGATTACATCGACGGTGCTGCCGGGCGGGAAACCGGTGCCGCGCGCAACCGCGCGGCACTGGACGCGATCACGCTGCGCCCGCGGATCCTGCGGGACGTCAGTGAACGGTCCCTGAGTACAACCCTCTTTGGAGCCGAGGCAGACCGCCCTTTTGGCATCGCCCCCATGGGCATGTGCAATCTGTCGGCCCCCGGCGCAGACCTGATGCTTGCTCGTCTTGCGGCGCGCTACAAGGTCCCGCACGGCGTTTCGACCGTCGCCTCGACCCCGCTGGAACACATCATCGAAACCGCCGAGGGCCACGCCTGGTTTCAGCTTTACTTCAGTGGCGACGGCAGTGGCACGTTCAAGCTGGTGGAGCGGGCAAAATCCGCGGGTTACGAAACCCTTGTCCTGACCGTCGACGTGCCAGAAGTGGGCCGCAGACCGCGTGAGCTTCGTCACGGGTTCACCATGCCCTTCAGGATCGGCCCAAAGCAGTTCCTGGATTTCGCTCTTCATCCTCGTTGGTCATTGTCGACGTTGTTCAAAGGCCGCCCAACGATGGCCAATTTCGACATGCCGGGGTTTGACTTTGACCGCACGGAAAGCCGCGCCCGCGCCACCTGGGACACGCTCGCACAACTGCGCGACACCTGGCCCGGCAAATTGGTCGTCAAAGGCGTTCTGGACGTCGAAGACGCACAACAGCTGGCCTCGGCCGGCGTGGACGCCATTCAGGTTTCAAGCCATGGCGCGCGGCAACTTGAATCCTCTCCAGCCCCGATCGAAGTGCTGCCCCAAATGCGTGCAGCGCTTGGGCCAGAATTTCCGTTGTTCTATGACTCCGGCATTCGCTCGGGCGAGGATGTGCTCAAAGCCCTTTCGATTGGCGCCAACTTCACCTTTGTCGGGCGCAGCCTGCAGTTTGCCATCGCCGCCAGAGGCGAAGCAGGGCTCAACAGTCTATGGGATGTTCTAAGCAGCGAATTGGACATCGCCATGGCGCAAACTGGCCTGACCAAACTGCCCACTCCGGGCTGACGCTTACGTCAGCCCTGCACCCGATCTCGCACAGCGTCACTTAACTTGATTTGGCTTGGTACGGCACAGCTAGATGAGCCCGCCCTTTGCCCGGGAACAGGTCAGCGACTACACATCTGGTCGACGTGCAAAATGGCGACATCTCAGAAAATTGCGCGCAGGCAAATTGTCAGCCACGACTTGGACCGTTTAACATAAACAACAAAATCCGAGCGGCGCAGGACGGCAAGAACATCGGGCAACAGGTAAACAGGCGCAGGTTTCTGACAACTGCCGGGGCCCAATTGGCCTTGGCGGCAGGGTGCACTGTTGGCGAGGACTTTCAAAAACCGGCCAAGGACGTACCTGCCCAATTCCTGGGCAACCAGACCGAAGCCTCGATCACGCGCGGCAATGTCCAGTGGTGGCAAGCATATGGCGACGACAAGCTGAACCGCTTGGTGCAACTGGGACTGGAACAAAACCTGGATGTCCGCAAAGCGGTTGCTCGGGTCGAACAATCCCAAGCCATTCTGGAGGGTGCCGGCTATCCGTTTTCCGGCGTCACCCGCGTGTCCGAATTCAAAGTCGCGGGAGGCGGCAATGACGGACGGGCCGACACCGGATTTGTCCGGGCCGAGGCCAGTTGGCAGGCGGATCTGTACGGGCGCCTCAAGCGCGAGCGAGAGGCCGCGCGTTACCGGCTCGAAGGGGCATATGCCGATGCCAATGTGGCGCGTATGACGCTGTTGGATGAATTGGTCACGGCCTATATCGACGCGCGGTTCTATCAAGAGCTGATCCGGATCAACCAGCGCGTGGTGTCTTCGCGCGAGCAGACGCTGAACGCCACCTTGCAGGCGCGCAAGCGGCGTTCGGAAATTGGGCCGGCCGAGTCGGAAGAGACCGACATTCCCGAAGTGTCCGACCTGGATGTGGCGCAGGCCCGTACATTGGTGGCCACGGCACGTGCGGAACTGCCAGAGACGAAAATCCTGTTCTTCAAGTCGGTGTCGCGGGTCGGCACGCTCCTTGGCCAAGCTTGGGATCGACCGCGTGAGGGTCTGGATCGCACGGCCCCGCAGCCGGTGCCGTCCACCCGTGGGTTGAAGACGGGGGTACCTGCGGATCTGGTGCGCAATCGGCCAGATGTGCGATTGGCTGAAAAGCGTCTGGCGGAATCCGTGGCTCTTGCTGGTGTGGCCGAGGCGGATTTGTACCCCGAATTGAAGCTGACCGGAAACATCAACGTCAATTATTCGGGCAACGACCTGCTGCCAACTGCGGGCTTTGCGCGTCTTGGTTTGGACATCCCCTTGTTTGATCTACCAGAACGCCGATCGAAAGTTCGCTTTCAAAAGGCCCGCACCAAGGAGCTGCTGGCAGCTTGGGAAGAAACGGTGGTCGAAGCGGTTGAAGAGGTGCAGGATTCTCTGGTCAGCCTGAAAAATCACAACGAAGCGGTAAAATTCACCGGTGAAGCGATTTCCAATCTGAACGAGGTGCTCAAGCTGGCCCGGCAGGCCTATGTCGCCGGGCAAAGCGGGTTCTTGCAGGTGCTGGACGCCGAGCGCGCGTTGTTGAGCGCCGAGAATGCCCTGGCCTTGGACAAGCGCAATTTTGCGGTGGATTTCGTTGACTTGAACGTGGCACTGGGTGGGACCTACGGTTAGGCATCTGTGCAATTCAGCGTTGCCTACTGTCTGGTTCTGGCGGTTCGGAACAATAAGGCAAACACAAACAGCGAGCCGATGGATGTGGTGACGATCCCGACCGGAAGCTCCTGCGGTGCCAGCAACAGCCTGCTGAGAATGTCCGAGCCGGTCAGCAAAGTGGCCCCCACAATCGCAGCGGTCGGCAGCAGGTTACCGTGCAGCGGCCCCGCGATGCCGCGCGCGATATGCGGAACCATCAAGCCGACAAAGCCGATGACGCCCGCGACAGAGACAAACACGGCCGTGGCAAGGGCCGCGACAAAGAACATACCGAACCTCAGGCGTTGCACGGGGACCCCAAGGGTCGAGGCCGTAAGGTCTCCGGTCAGCAGGGCGTCCAGCCAACGGCTGTGGTAAAGCGCATAGGTCAACACCAGAAGCAAACCGGCGCAAACCAGGGGAAAGGTCTCCCACCGGGCCAGTCCAAGGCCACCCAGCATCCAGAAGATGACCGAATGCGCCGCCCGGCTGTCGCCCGCAAAAATCAGGTAGTTGGTGATGGCAGCAAACAGGAACGATACGGCAAGCCCCGACAGGATCAGCTTTTCCGGTGCGCTGGTGCGCAGCGCATGAACCAGGCCCAGAACGATCCCCGACGCTACCAAGCCGCCGCAAAAGGCCGCAAGGGGCAAGGTCCAGAAACCCAAAACATCCCCGGTGACGGTGATCACAAAGACGGCCCCCGCCGCGGCGCCTGACGACAGACCAAACAAAAACGGGTCCGCCAGATCGTTGCGGGTGGTGGTTTGCAGGACAACGCCCACAATGCCCAGACCGGCCCCGATGACGGCGGCGAACAGGGCACGCGGCAAGCGCAGATCAAAGACGATCCGATGCAGCGGCGACATCTCTCCATCCGTGATCCCGGTGCCCAGCAGAACGGCCCTCAGCGCCTCGGCTGCCGGAATGGGGGTCGTCCCGTAGATGGTCGAAACCAACAAGAAGGCGGCCAAAACGGCCGCCCCCGGTATCAAGGTAAGGCTCAATCGCCCCATATCAGTTGAGCTCGGGGTGCATCGCCTGCACCATTTTCGAGATCGCCTTGATGTTCGCAGGCCCCGGTGTCAGCTCTTCATAACGCAGACCGATCCAGCGTTGGTTCTTGACCGCATCTGTCTGGGACATGACAGGGTGCTCCTGCAGGAACTTGAACGTGTCCTCGGCGCCGTTGCCGGTTTGATAGTCCAGCAGAACCAGGAACTCGGGGTTCGCCGCTGCAACGGTCTCCCACGAGGTACGACCCCAGCTGGTGTCCATGTCGTGGGTCACGTTTTCACCGCCTGCCGACGCGATCATCGCATCCGGGATGGCGAACTTGCCCGCCGTAAACGGAGCATCCGCCGGACCATCCAGCAGGAAGACGCGGGGTTTCGCCAGATCGGCGGTCTTGGCTTCGATCGAGGCCAGTTCCTCTTTCCAGCCGGTCACAAGTGCTTCGGCCTTGTCGGACACCTGCATGACCTCACCCAGACGCAGCACGTCATTGAACAGCAGGTCCATGCTCGCAGCGGGGCGGTCCTTATCCAGATGCACGCAGCTTTCAGTCAGGATCATCGTTTTGATGCCAAAGGGTTCAAGCGTGTCCGGTGTCACATCACCGCCCGGCTTCATGCCATAGTACCAGCCCGCAAAGAACAGATCCGGCTCAGCCGCCACGAGGTTTTCGACCGTGGGGTATTTCGGCGCCAGTTCAGGGATGTCACCACGCAAGCTGTCGAACTCGGGGCTGGTTTTGTACCAGCCGGTGATGCCCGTCAGGCCGACGATCTTGTCCTGCAGATCCAGGGCAAAGGCCATGTCGGTCATGTTCATGTCATGCACGATCAACCGCTCGGGCGCAGTTTCAAACGACAACGGCTCGCCGCAGTTGTCGACGGTGATCTCTTGTGCAGAGGCGCCGCCAGCCATGGCTGTGAGCAGTGCCACGGACCAGATAGGTTTCATTCCTGTTGTCTCCATAGTTCAGGGTGTGAGTGTGGTTTTTCGGATGTCCAAGGCCGGCACCATGCGGCCCTCGTGGTGAAAGCACAGGTAATCGACCCCAAAGGTGTCGCGCACATGTTCCGGTGTCAGCACGTCTTCTACCGGCCCAAAGCTGGTGAGGCGTGTGGATTTCATCAGCGCCACGTGGGTGGCAAATTCGGGGATCATGACCAGATCGTGCACGATCATCACCACCGTGATCCCCAATCCGGCCACAAGCGACAGCATCCGCCCCTTGGCGTCCGGGTCCAGATGATTGGTCGGCTCGTCCAGAAACAGCAAAGAAGGCCGCTGCGCCAAAGCGCGCGCGATGTGGGCCCTTTGACGCTCGCCGCCCGACAGCATCGACATTTTCTTAGTCGCCAAAGGGGCCAAGCCGGTCATCTGAAGAATGCGGGTCAGCTCATCGGTGTTTTCCCGCGTTGAACGGTCCGAGCGGATGGGGATCTGTCCCAGGGCCACATAGTCGCGCAGCATAAGCCGCCCGTCCGGGAGCTCTTGCTGGCTGACCACTGCAATCATTCGTGCCCGCTCGACCGCTGACATCTGCTTCAGGCTATGCCCCTTGATCAGGACATCCCCCAAAGCTAGATCGGCCGCGCCGCAAAGCAGGTTCAAGAGCGTGGTTTTCCCCGCACCGTTTGGTCCGGCAATCGCCAGAATGGACCCTTCACCCAATTCGAACGAGGTGCTGTTCAGCAGGACGTCACCGTTCAGGGCAAAGTATTCAAGGTCTCGTGCAATCAGAAATGACTTGCTGGTCATGACGCCCCCCAAGAGGGTGTCGACATCAGAACAAGTCGATCAGGTGTTTCCAGCATTGTCCGCTCCGCTTGTTGCCAAGCGCGGACAGAAGGTGCCAATCATACAAACACGCAACGAACGTGCCATCAAAGCCTCCTTCCAGGACGCCCCGCCCCGGGTTGGTTGAACATAAGATGGCAGGTCTCCTGACTTGCGGGTCGATGCTTGGCCATCCTTCCCGACCTTTTCAGGCCAGTGGATATTTGGCTTCGCTCACCGCTTACAGTTGCGGGGGCAGTCACGGACTTGGCGCGCTAGGCGCAAACCTCACCGTATTCCCTTTTCATCCCTTGGGTGACCCCAGGGGAACCATCACCCGTCTGACTGCCCGAAATTCGGAAACGCGTCAAGAAATACCATTCAGCCAGGCCGACATGGCATCCAGATCCGCAGGCAGCTTTTCAGCGACCCCTTCCGAGAATGCGATGAAGCGGTCCTCGTTCAGGCCGTTCACACCAACCAGGACGGGAATGTCACGGGCAAGGGCCTCGCCGATGATGGGACGAAACCCCCGGCCATCGGCCTCGTGCTTGCCGAACTTGTTGACGATCAGCAAGCGCGGCTGGTCCTCAAGCGCGGCTGTCACCAGCCCAACGGATTGCTCCAGAGCGGCCGGATCCAAGCGACACCCGCGCGAGCCCTCGCCGAGTGACTGCGAGATTCGGATCACCTCGCCGTTGCCCGAAAGCACCCGCAGATCCATGTCGCACTTGGCACTGTCTGCGCATTCGGTGTTGGTCTGGACCACACCGGCCAGGGAGACCCCCTCGGCCTCGAGCCTTTCGGCAAAGGCGCTGAGCAAACGGTCGGTTTCGCCACGCTGCGTGGTGGTGACATAAGCCAGATGCATGAAAAAGGTTCCTTCGTCCCCAGGTCCCCGACCAATTAGCACGGAGCATGGCGCTCGACCAGCATGCCCGTTCACACGGGCAGCGGGGACAGCCCGATCACGGTTTCATGGGCAAGCAGCAAGAGCGCGAAAAGGCCAGCCCCCAAAACCCAGTCCAACACCGCGACCCGAGCCAACCCACGCGGGTTGAACACTGCGGTCCTGGCGGCCGCGGCTTCCCACGCGTGACCCATCTCTTGACGTTTGCGCCGATCGATGAGACGCATGCCGATCAAGGCAAATCCCCCCATCAGCCCAAAAAGAATGACATGGGCGAGATCGCCGTTGACCAGCAGATGGGCAGTGGCCCAAAGCGCTGCTGCCAGCAGGATCGGATGGCGGGATACGGCCAGAACGCCAGGGCGCATGGGATCGAAGGCGCCCTGCCCCATGCCGCCAAAGGACAACGGATTTGTAGCGCGCAATCCGGCAACCGCCAGCACGCTGACCAGCGGCATCAGCACCAAAGGCACCCAACGCAACACGGCCTCGGCGGGAATGACAGCCACAAATGGCGCGCGGGCAGCCGCAACAAACAGCCAGACGAGAATGGCTATGGACAAGGCGCTGTAGGCCAGCAGATAGCCCCGCTGCCCCAAGCGCGACACCAACCAGGGCCGCACGGGCGGACGCACGGGGATCGCGTGGCTGAGGAAAAACACCACCAGCGCCGCGCTGAATTCAAACCAACCGATCATGATTACCTGTTCCGTTTTTCAGGAGGTTTAGTACCGGTTCTCAGGCCCGTCCTTGTCCCGCATCAACCTTCTGCCCCAAAAGTGACGGCAAGATCTCACTTAGCGCGCCCCAAACGATCAGCGCCGCCCCCGCCACGCGCAGCGGCCCAAACGGTTCGTCCAGCAGAATGGCACTGGAAATCACGCCCGCTAGGATCTCGGCCGTCAACAGAAAGGTCAGCGTCGCCGGGCTGAGCACCTGGGCGCTCCACAAGGTGAGTGCCAGGATTGGCACGATATAAAGCAGCCCTAGCCCCAAACCGCCCGCGATCAAGACCCCCTGCCCGCCGTCAGGCCAATCACCTTCGATTGTCATGAACAACAGGGCGATCAGGGCCGCCGTCAGCGCCGAAACCGCGCTCAAGGGAATGGGACGTGCGCTGCCAGGGTTGAGGAAGATCAACGTTGCCCCTACCGACCAGGCGATGCCCGACATCACCGCCAACCCGTCGCCAATGGTCACACCGGTGGTTGCAATGTCCCCGCCTAGAACCAGAAACGCCCCGGACAGCGCTGCGACCAGGGCCAGCGTCGAGGTCCAGCGCCACGGCATGTGCAAAAACCGCCACTCGATCAGCTTGGACCAGGCAGGTGCAAGGTAGAAGAGCAGGATCACCCGCACCACGTCGCCATAGTTCAGGGCGACCGAATAGGTGCCGATGGCCACGCCGACAAACGCCGCACCTAGCACCGCCTTGGGGCCCAGGAAAAACGGCTCGCGCCGGATCAGCATCCAGAGAAGACAGGACAGGAAGGCCCCGGCGTTCATCGCCGCGCCACCGGACGCGCCCGTCAAGCCAAGGGCATCGAACCAGCGGATGGGGATCCACCATAGCCCCCAAAGAGCTGCGGCGAGGAAAGCCAGAATGACCGGCCTGAGCCCCGCCGCCGCCATGAACTAGAGACCCAAGGCCTTACGCCGCTCTTCGGCGAAGCCCTGCACCAGACGGTCGGCCACAAGGGCCAGGATCGCCATCGCCGCACCGGCCGAGATGCCAAGACCGATGTCCGCCTTGCCAAGCGCCAGATAGATCGACTGCCCCAGACCGGTGGTTCCGATCAACGCCGCGATGACCAGCATCGCAAAGGCATACAGGATCGTCTGGTTCAGACCCAACAGGATCGTCGGCGCCGCATAGGGCGCCTTGACGTCGCGCATGATCTGAAACTGGGTTGCACCACTGGCGATGGCCGCCTCCATCATTTCCTCGGGCGTGTTGACCAGCCCGTGCCGCGTATAGCGAATCATCGGCACGATGGCATAGGCGCAGATCGCCAGAAAGGCGGAAAATTCACCGATCTGGAACACCATCAACACCGGGATCAGGAACACGAACAGCGGAATCGTCTGCAACATGTCACAGATCGGGCGCACGATCTTCCATGCCAGCGGGCTGACCGCGCTCAGCAGGCCGATCAGACCGCCGACAATGGCACAGGCAAAGACCGCAGCACCACTGAGGTAGAGCGACAGAAGCGCCCGGTCCCAGAGGCCCGAGATCAGGATCGTCGACAGCAGGCCAGCGGCCATGATCGCCAGGCGCGGACCGCCTGCAACCCAACCAAGAGCGGCGGCACCGGTCAGGACAAAGGGCCACGGCAGGTTCGAGATGCCGGTTTCCAGCATACCAAAGCCGATCAGAACCATCAGCCCCCCCGTCACATGCCCCCGCCATGCCAGCGCGGCACCAATCGCGGCACCAGCCAGGAACAGCCCAAGGCTCATGTTTGCGGTCCAGGCAAACCCCCATGTGAACGGCAGAACCGCCTGATCCAGCCCGATCCGCAGTGGCAGAAGCACATAGAACATCGCGTTGTTCTTGAACGCATCCAGCGCCGCACCGTTCGAGCGTGTGAACTCGGTCAGGCCATTGTCCAACGCATCAGACACCGGGTCGAGCAATGTCAGCTCGGACGGCACCGGCAGACGGGTCCAGAACGCAACGGTAAAGATGATCGCAAAGCCAAGCAGTGCCCAGACAACGCGGGTGTCATACCGCTTGCGCTCGGTTGCCAACGCACCGCTCATCCGGTCGATGACCATGGCAAAGACCACGATCACCATGCCTGCAATCAGCGCCTCGCCAAACTGCGCCTTGCGCATGGTCAAAAGCACTTCCCAACCGATGTCATTGAAGCCGCCGATCACGGCCGCGATGATCACCATCGACAGCGCCGCCATCAGACATTGGTTCACACCCACCATGATCTGGGTCGAGGCCGAGGGGATCTCGACCTGAAACAGTTGTTGCAAGCGCGTCCCACCTGCCATCACAGCGGCCTCTTTGACTTCGGATTCTACGCGTTCCAACCCCAGCAGCACGTTGCGCGCCATGGGTGGGGCGGCATAGATGGCCGAGGCGATCAGACCGACTACCGGCCCAAAACCAAAGAGCAGCAAGAGCGGCGTCAGGTAGGCGAAGGTGGGGACAGTTTGCATAACGTCCAGAACGGCTTGGAGGCCATTCTTGATTTTAGGGAACTCGTTCGCAAGCACACCGATTGCGCCGCCAACGATCAAGGCCAGTGGTACTGAAACCGCGACCAAGGCCAACGTGTTCATACTCTCTGACCAGTAACCCGAGGCGAGCACAAAGCTCAGGCCCAGAAACCCAAGCGCAGCCATCGGCAAGCCGCCCAGATACCAACCTACGGCCGTGACAATGCCAATCACCAGCGGCCAGGGCGTTCCGTTGAGCACAAAGTTGGCCCATTCCATGGGATAGGCCATCAGCGCCGAAAACCCACGCGCTACCGGTTTCATCGCCGTCAGCACCGTGGTCAGGATCGAGCCCACCCAGTCGGTTGCGGGCAATACCCAGGCCGCGGGCCATTTCACCAGCCAAGGGGCGACCGGTTCAAGCGCCAAGCAGATAGCCCCCACAAGCAGGGTGATCAGCGCCGCCTGCGTGCCCGCCGTCAACCGCGCGCGGGCCACAGGCGCCTCTGTCAGCGCGGTCATGCCTCTTCCAACTGAAGGGCGGCCGCCAGGTCAGCCGGGTTGACCATGCCCACCAGGTTACCTTCCTTGTCGCGCACTGGCACAGGCTCATAAAGCTCCATGCAATGCGCAAGGGCCGCGTCCAGCGTCATGTCCGTGCGCAGGCCAGGGTCATCCGGTCCGACGCCTTCGGTGCCTTGATGCATGACCGAGGCGACACGGGCATGTTGGCCCTTGGCGACATCCTTGGAAAACTCGCGCACATAATCATCAACCGGGTTTAGCACGATGTCGGTGGGCGTGCCGATCTGCACGATCTTGCCATCGCGCATAATCGCAATGCGATCAGCGAGTTTCAGGGCTTCGTTGATGTCATGCGTGATGAACACGATGGTTGTTTTGAGCTTGGCCTGGATCTCCAGGAACTCGTCCTGCAACTGCCGCCGGATCAGCGGATCAAGAGCCGAGAACGGCTCGTCAAGGAACCAGACCTCACAGTCGGCCACCAGCGATCGGGCGATGCCAACACGCTGTCGCTGCCCCCCGGACAGCTCGCGCGGATAGCGATCTTCGCGCCCCTCAAGGCCAACCAATTCAATAACTTCAGCGGCCTTCTTCAACCGCTCCTTGCGGGATACACCCTGCACGCGCAGGGGATAGGCCACATTGTCCAGCACACTCATATGCGGAAATAGGCCAAAATGCTGGAACACCATGCCCAGCTTCTTGCGCCGCAGCTCGATCAGCCGCTGCTTGCTGGCTGTCATGATGTCTTCGCCGTGAATGCGGATTTGCCCGCCGGTGCCATCCAGCAATTGCGAGATGCAGCGGATCAGGGTCGACTTGCCCGAGCCCGAGAGGCCCATGATGACAAAAAGTTCACCCTCTTTGACGTCGAAATTGGCGTCCTGCACGGCGGGAACATACCCGGTATCGCGCAAGATCTTGGCGGCGGCGTCTGCGTCATTCCCTGACCGAGCCAAAGCGTCGGTCAGGGCCTTTTCAGCGCCGGGGCCAAACACCTGCCAGAGATCCTGGCAGGCGATGGCCGGCGTATTTGCGTCGGTCACGTGGTGTGGCTCACTTGGTTGCGGCGTCGACAACCGGACGCCAGGTACCTTCGTTTTCCGCCATCCAAGCGGCGACAACATCTTCGACCGAACCGCCATCAACGTCGATGGCGCCCATCATCGGCTGCTGGTCTGCAACGTCGAGGGTGTAGTTCGACAGGATCTCGAACGCGGCCGGCCACTTGTCTTCCATGCCGGACCAGGAGGCCTTGAAGATGCGGGTCGGGGCAAAGTCACAGTCGTTGACCGCGTTGGGGTTCGGGCCCCATGACGCGTCGGTGAAGCAGGCCTCTTCGCCTGCGGGCAGCTCAACAAACTGCACATCATAGGCCGACATCGCCCAATGCGGCTGCCAGAAAGTGATCAGCAGCGGCGATTTACGCTCGGTCGAGGCGCGCAGTTCAGCGATCAACGCCCCTTCGGAGCCAGCCGGAACGGCTTTGAACGGCAGCTCAAGACCGGTCATGCGGTCCGCACCGGGTGTACCCCAATCGGCAGGATAGTCGACCAAACGACCCGCTGGCAGCGTTTCAGCAGTGGCAAAGTTCTGGGCACACTCTTTCAGGGCTTCCCACGCGGGCAGGCCTGGGCACATTTCAGCAACGTGCGAGGGGTAGGCAATACCCTCTTTCGCATCCAGGCCCAGATCGCCCAGTTCGGTCACGCCGCCCGCATCAACGTGCTTGGCGTATTCTTCGGATACGTTGGACGACCAGATTTCCAGCGCCGCGTGCAGCTCACCATCGGTCATTGCCTGGTACATGTTCATGTAGCCGGCGGTTACGTATTCAACGTTATACCCGGCCGCTTTGAGCATCTCGCCCGCCACATGCGTGGTGACGTGCTGACCCGTCCACTCGTTGACCGCGAGCTTGATCGGCTCGTCCACGGCGCCAAGATCAGCTGCGTGTACGGTACCCGCCAAAGCAGTCAGTGCGATCCCAAGACCTACAGATTTCATTGAGGTGTCTCCCTGTTTTTTGCGTTTTCCCCATCAGTATCCGGCAATTCCCATTGGGTGTCACCTGACTATCTGACGGGTTTTTATTGATTGATGAGTCAATCAGTAACGATTCTTGCTCATTTGTCGACCCCTTACGCAATGCAGGATGTTGTTCGGTTGGGTGCACCAATGCTTGGCACAGCCGCACAAGCCGCATAAAGTTGACCAAAGAAAAAATGACGGGAGGGGACCCAAGATGAACCGGATGCCAACACTCGGCCGATTTTTAGGTGCTGTGACAGGCTGTCTTTTGGGAACGACCGCCCTGGCAGATCCCATCGACTGGAAAGTGGTAAGAGGTTGGGATATCTCGTTTTATCCAGCGAGCGAAGGTTGCCAGGCTTTTGCCCTTTTCGAAGAAGACACCGCATTCTTCATTGGATTTGACAACACCGAAAACGAGCTGTCGCTGGACGTGACCCTGCTTGATCAGAAATGGCGATCGATCGAGGCGGGCAAGGAATACAAGGTCGAAGTTAAATTTGGCGACGAAAGTCCCTGGACCATGGATATGGATGGGCTCAAGACCGATGAATTCCCGGGTTTGGGCATCATGATCGATGCAGGATCAGATCAGGCCAAACTGTTCATCGACGAATTCCAGCGCGAAAACTCGATGAAGTGGAGCTTCAAGTCGAACGTTCTGGGCCATTACACCCTGCGCGGATCACGCGCGGCGTTTGACGAGGTCATTGCCTGCCAGCGCTCTTACATGCGGGCGCAATCCTCGTCTGATCCCTTCGCTCAAAGCTCTTCAGATCCGTTTGCCGACTGATACCGCCTTTCCCCCTGCCCGAGGTCCCGATGACACCACAATCTGCCCAGATCATCCTGGATGAGAACTTTGCTGACTGGGTCAAGGCGCTGGACCTGAGGGTTCAGGCGATCGACCCTGATCATGCCCTGATCCGAATGCCCTTGGCCGACCATCTGGCGCGTGTTGGCGGGATCGTGTCCGGGCAGGCCCTGGCGGCGCTTGCGGATACAACCATGGTCCTGTCCGCTGTTGCTCACGCAGGAGAGTTCAAGCCGTTTGCCACCACCGATCTGCACATGCAGTTTCTGCGCCCCGGGGTTGGCACCGCCATCCTGTGCCGGGCCGAAGTGGTGCGCGCCGGGCGTGCTTTGGTCTTTGCCCGCTGTGACATGACCGAAGAGGACAGCGGCAAGAAAGTCGCCACCGCAACCGCCACATTCTACGCGCCATAGACGCGACGCTGCCCCTTGTAGCGACAAGAACAAAATGGCAACTTACCCCAAACGAGGGAGTAAGCCCAATGCATCATTTCGACGAGATCTTTGGCTTGGCCGCTGCCCGCCATGGGGGTGAGGCGGCACTGAACGCCAAGCTCACCAAGCCCAAACCCGTTGCCGAGTTGACTGAGATACCGGATGATCGTTGGCTTTCGGTGATCACCAAATGCATCTTTCAAGCCGGGTTCAACTGGAAAGTCATCGAGGCAAAATGGGACGGATTCGAAGAAGCATTCGATGGCTTTGACCTGGGTCGCTGTGCCTTCATGGACGACGAGAAGTTCGATGCACTCCTGACGGACACGCGCATCGTGCGCAACGGCACCAAAATCGCCACCGTGCGTGACAACGCCGCCTTTCTGCTGGAGCTGCGACAGGAGGGGGGCGTTGGTCAAACATTGGGCAGCTGGCCGTCGACGGATTATATCGGGCTGCTGGCCATGCTCAAATCCCGCGCCTCGCGTCTGGGTGGGACCACAGCGCAATACGCCATGCGCTTTGCCGGGCGCGACAGTTTCATCCTGTCCCAGGACGTTGTGGCCCGGCTCGTGGCCGAAGGGGTCGTTGACAAAACACCGACCTCAAAAAAGGCGCTGACCGCCACGCAAGAAGCGTTCAACACCTGGATGGATCAATCCGGCCGCTCGCTGACCGAAATTAGCCGCGTTCTGGCCATGAGTCTGTGAACCGCGCGCCAGGTATTTTGTCACCTCACAACATATTTTCATCACCCCCCTATCCGGGCCAAGGCGACCGGGCTAGGTTTGCCGCATGATCCTGCGTGCGTTGTTGCTCTTGCTGTTCCTTGCGTCCTGCGGGCGCCCGCTTACGCCGACCGAAATGTCGTTCGTTTCCTCGATCCATGGCGAAGAGCTGAACTTGAAACGGGTGCGTCTGGTCAAAGGCGCGCCGGTGGGCAGCGTCACCTTCAAACGCAAGCCGCGCCCCCGAGTTGCCTGCCGCGAACGCATTCTGCCCCCCGTCAAGGAAGAGATCGTGACGACATCTCCAGCGGCGGTGGCATTGTTCAACAAGGTCTATTTCACGAAGAACTGGTATGTGGACGACTATCTGCCGACCTACCCCGAGCGGCTCTATCTGGTCGAAGCAATGCTTTTGGCCCACGAGATGACACATGTCTGGCAATGGCAGAACCGCGAGCGCACCGGCTATCACCCGCTTTTGGCTGCCGCCGAACACACACAATCGGACGACCCATATCTGTTCGATTTGAACGGGTCACCGGATTTCCTGAGCTATGGATATGAGCAACAAGGCGCGATTGTCGAAGAATATGTGTGCTGTCGCGCCCTGGCCCCGGACGCGCCTCGCACGCAGCGCTTGCACGATATGTTGAAGGACGCCTTTCCGGTTTCAGATCTGCCACAATCCCGGCAGCATGACGTCTATCTGCCGTGGAAAAAGGCCGAACTGAGCGGCATCTGCGACTGATCAGCCCTCTGACTGAATGCTCTCCAGAAAGGCCAGCAAAGCCGCCAGGCTGCGCGGCGTGGGTGTCATCGTGCCATCGATGTCAACTGGCACCTGCTCACCCGCAAGGATCGCCCCGAATTCCGGCATGGCGCCCGGATTGGCGTGCCCCTTTTGACCATAGCCATCGATCTTGGACAGCACCTTTGCCCGCGGGAAGACGCCCCCGTTGTCAGCGGCCAGCTGTGTCAGATCAGGTGCGATGGCCCGGCTGCTCAACTCTCCGCCTACGGCGTCATAGTTGTGGCAGGCGGCGCAGTTTTCCACAAAGATCTGCTCGCCTTCCTTGGCGGTCGGCATGGCGTTCTGGGCTTGGCACCCCGCCAATAAAACCACCGTGCCCAACGTCAGAATGCTTGATCGTGCCATGCCCGTTCCCCCTCAATTCGCCTGTAGTGTACGCATGTAAGCGATCAGGTCCACAATCGGCTGGCTTGTCATCAAAGGTTGGCCCGTATGCGTCTTGATGGCGACATCCCGTCCTTCGAAGAAATCACCATAAACCGGCATCGGGCTTCCGTGACTGACCAGGGCATCACGACCGTCGATCCGCTTGGCCACCCGCTCGACCGGAAAGATGCCACCCTGTTCAAGCTGGGTCAGGTCCACCGGTTTGATCACCAGAATGCCGGCCATTGGACCCTGCCCTGTCGCCTCGATCCCGTGGCACGTCGCACAGTGTTTCAAATACAAAGCCTCGCCCATTTCGGCATCCTGCGCCATGGCAGCACCGGCCGCCAATCCCAAAACCAAAGACAACACCGCTTTCATCAAACTCTCCCTTTCCTCATCGCCAATTCACCCCTACGCACAGACCGCCACAACTTTGTGACCTGCACGCCCCTGTCCAGCCTTGTGCATCCCCCCGACTGCCGCAATGATCCAGATCAACGCCAAACCCGTCCGACAAGAGGCCCCCTCATGACCCACTACGCCGCTTTGATGTTGGCCGCAGGCATCGGCATTCCGGTTCTGGCCGCGTTGAATGCGGCCTTGGGACAACACATCGCCTCTCCTACCGCTGCCGGAGTGGTCCTGTTTGCCGTGGCCTTTCTGGGGTCTACGGTGGTGATGCTGCTCTTTCCCGGTCCGGCAGCGCTGATGCACCTGGGCGGGGCGCCCAAACACTTGTTTGTCGCGGGGCTTCTGATCGCCTTCTATGTCCTGACGATCACCCATGTTGCACCGCATTTCGGGGTCGGAAACGCGGTGTTCTTTGTGTTGCTGGGTCAGCTGATCAGTGCCGCCGCCATCGATCACTTTGGTCTGTTTGGCGCACAGGTTTCACCACTCACATGGGTGCGCGCCGGCGGGATTGCAGTGATGGCTTTGGGCGTCGGGATCACGCAACTGGCGTAAGCACGCCGTTTTCCAGACGCAGCATCCGGTCCATACGGGCCGCCAGGTCCATGTTGTGCGTGGCGATGAGCGCGGACAAGCCGGTGCCCGAGACCAGATCAACCAGGGCCGCAAACACCTGATCCGACGTCGCGGGGTCCAGGTTGCCCGTGGGTTCATCCGCCAGCAGAACACGCGGCTTGTTGGCCAAGGCCCGGCAGAATGCCACCCGCTGCTGCTCGCCACCTGACATGGCGGCCGGGCGGTGATCGGCGCGGTTTGCCACGCCGACGCGACCCAGCATATCTTGCGCGCGGGCGCGAGCCTCGCGCTCGGGCACGCCGTTGGCCAGTTGCGGCAAGGTGATGTTTTCAAGCGCCGTGAACTCGGGCAGCAGGTGGTGGAACTGATAGACGAATCCCACATCGCTGCGCCGCGTGGCGGTGCGGCGACGGTCGCTTTTGCCGGTCATGTCCTGACCGCCGATCTCGACCGTTCCGGCGTCCGGCGTGTCCAAGAGGCCCGCGATATGCAGCAGCGTCGACTTGCCCGCCCCTGACGGCGCCACCAATGCCACGGTTTCGCCGGCCCGCAGCTCCAGGTCCGCGCCGCGCAGCACCTGGACCTCGCCAGGCGTGCCTTTCAGATAGGTCTTTGTCAGCCCGGACAGGCGCAAACTTACATCATTCATAGCGCAGCGCCTCGACCGGGTTCAGCCGCGCCGCACGGCGGGCCGGGAAATAGGTGATAAGCCAGCTCAGCCCCATGCTGAGCGCAACCGACGACAGGACATCCGATACGGTGATAATGGCCGATGGGAAGATGAAGCCGCTCGCCTCCAGATCCCGCACCCCGCTGCCGGTGGTCCAATCAACCAAGGCATAAACGCTGTCGATATTGAGCGCAAAGATCACCCCCAGGATCACACCGAACACCGTTCCTGCCGTCCCGACGGAGGCCCCGCAGATGAAGAACACCCGCAGAACCGCCCCTTGGGTCAATCCGATGGTGCGCAGGATGCCGATGTCGCGGCCCTTGTTCTTGACCAGCATGATCAGGCCCGAGACGATGTTGAGCGCCGCGATCAGGACCAGGATCGCCAGCACGATGAAAATTGCATTGTCCTGCATCTTGAGCGCCCGGATCATGCCGCCCGCGCGATCCCGCCACGTGTAGATATACGCCCTGTCACCTGCGGTTTCGAGCACCGGCAGGATCAGCGCCTCGGCCCGCAGCGGATCGCTCAGCCGGAGGTCAATCTGATCAACCGCCCCTTCGCGGTTGAAGAAGCTCTGCGCCTCGCTCAGCGGCATATACAGGCGGCTTTGGTCCACAAACCCCTGGCCGGATGTGAAGACATAGACCACGTCATAGGCCGACACCCGCACCGAACGCCCCATGGGCGTGCGGGCCCCATCCGGCGATACGAGCTTGAGCCGGTCACCCACACCGATCCCAAGCTGTCGAGCCAAAGCACCGCCAATGGCGACCCCCTCGTCAAACCGGGCAAGATCGCCCCAGCTGTCTTCGGCCTCGGCAATCATTGGATAGTCGCGCAGGTCGTCCAACGTGATGCCGTAGACATCAACAGGCATGTTACGGCCCTGAAAGCTGCCCATGACCTGGGCCCGCACCAACGGGGCCACGTCCTCGACCCCCGCCATATCCGCCAGCCGCGCAGACAAATCGTCGTAGTCGCGTATCAGGTGATCCTTGGGAATTTCGGCCTGCAAATCACGGCGGTAATGCACGTCCATATGGGCGTTGGCGCCCAGCATGGTTTGAACGATGTCGGATCGCAGACCTTCACGCACTGCCAAGGTTGCCACCAGGGCAAAGACAGCCAAAGTGATCCCGATCAGGCTGATCCACGTCATCACGCTCACCCCACCTTCGGCACGGCGCGCGCGCAGGTATCGCCACGCGATTTTCCATTCGAACGGGGCAAACGGGGCTGGGGTGGTGGCCATTTTGGCTCCTGCTCTTGTCGTTGCGGCGAAGAGTGAAGTCTGCGGCCAGTGGGGTCAAGTCAATGCCCCGTTATTCATGCGGTATATGCGGGGTTTCTCGCGCACGCATGGTTTCCAATCTGGCAACACTGTGCCGATACACTCTGGGATTGTCACCAAAAAGCCCAAGCAATTAACCAAAGTTAACAAAAAAGCACGGCAAATTTTGGTCAACTTGGATCCTTCTGCCAACCTCAAAACACAAGGGGGTTTGCGAAATGCCACAGGGCAGCATCGAAAAGGAGATGTTCATGGAACCGAACCGACCCGACGTAACTCACAACGTGCATCAACTGCGCGTCAACAGCACGGGACGCCAAATGACCCACGGACCCGCAAGGATCGATTGCGAAACCGCAAGCCTGCTGCGCGCCGTTCTGTTGCCGATCTTTGACGCGGCTCGTTCCTGGACCGATCTGATCGACCAGCTTGAGGCCAAAGGCTATCACCCGATGTTCCGGGGCGGAGAGCTGTGTCTGACCAAACAATCCGATGGCTCCCGCATCTGTGGCCTGCGGTTTCTGGGTCTTGAAATGCGCGATCTGGTGCAAAGACTTGGCCGCCCCTGCGTATTGCCCTGCAACGCGCTGACGGCGGATGGTGAAATCCTGCGCCAGATGCCCCGCCGGTCGATTTTGAACTAACGCCCGTAAGCGGCTGAAGACAAAGCATGATCCAGCGCGAACATGCTTTCGAAGCTGACACAGGTGTTCCAATAAGCGACGGCGCCCCAATGGCCTTCCCAAAAGACGGCGTAGGACCCTGTTTCATACGCGTCAAAGCACAAGGCCCCGAAGTGCCAATAGTTGTGACTGTCATTGAACGCGCGCCAAACGGTGCCCATGCCGTAGAACGCCCCGCCGCCCAGTTCGCTTGCCGGATAGCTGTCAGGTTGCCCACCCAAGTCGGTTTCGGCTGACAGCTCTGCCATGTGCAGGCGTGCATAGTCTGTCACCGACATTTGCCACCCACCCCAAGCATCGAAGGCTCCCGCCCTTGGGGACACCCCGGCCGAGGGGTATTCTGACGGAGGCAAGACGCGTTCAGCACAGGCCTCGCGATACATCTGTCCCGTTACTTGGGCCACCACCTCGCCCAGGATTGCATAGTTCTCATTGTTGTAGAGATAGCGCCCAACCGTACCCTCTTGCTGGGATCGGCTGAGTGCCTGGCGGGTCACGTCGGCGTGGCGGGGTGCGGGATCATCCAGCCAATCCGCCATCCTGCCCTGGGTTTCGTCCGGCGCCAGACCAGAGGTATGGGTCAGCAAAGCCGCAATGGTAATGTCAGATGATGTCTCGCCATAGTCTGGGAGCAGCTCAGACACGGGCTGATCAAAGCGAAACGCGCCTTCGCGTTCCAACGCGGCAATGCACACAGCTGTAATGAACTTGCCTAGGCTGGCCATCTCAACCGGCTGGGCGGGGTCCAGCCCGTGACCAAATTCAGCAACCACGTCTCCACGATAGGTGATCGCCAAAGCGCTTTCGGTCACGCCATGATCTGCAACCCACCCGGACCACGCTGCTTCGAGGCGCGTAATCGTTTCGGCGTGCCCGTCGGCTGACAAAGGGGCTGCAACAGCAGCCCCAAGAAATGACGCCAGACAGAGTGCCCGGCGCATCATGATCAAACCCAGGTGTGGAAAGAGCGATTTGCCATCGGCTCTGGGTGGACTGCGCCGCCACCGCGGTGCGGGGCATAGATCTCGGCAACTTTCTTGACCGCCTCTTCCGGGCTCATTTCGACGCTCTCACCGGTCTTACGGCTGGTCAGTTCCACGACACCGTTTTTCAGACCACGCGGACCAACCGTGATGCGCCAGGGCAGACCGATCAGGTCCATGGTGGCGAACTTGCCACCGGCGCGCTCCTTGCGGTCGTCATAAAGCGGCTCCAGACCCACGGCGGTCAACGCCGCCTCGATCTGTTCACAGGCCGCGTCCGCCGCCTCGTCGCCCTGCTTCAGGTTGACGATACCACAGTGGAACGGAGTCACGCCTTCGGGCCAGATGATGCCGTTTTCGTCATGGCTGGCCTCGATGATTGCGCCCAGCAGACGCGACACGCCAATGCCATGGCTGCCCATGTGAACCGGGGTCTGCTTGCCATCGGGGCCCTGCACCACCGCGTTCAGCGGTTCCGAGTATTTGGTCCCAAAATAGAAGATCTGACCAACCTCAATGCCACGCGCAACGCGACGACGCTCTTCGGGGATCTGGTTGAACAGCTCTTCGTCGTGGGTCTCATCGGTGCGGGCATAGCGCGATGTGAACTCTTCGAGCACGGCCTGGCACTGTTCGACGCTGTCATAGTCGATCTCGCGATCGCCAAAGGTCAGATCGGTCACGGCGCTGTCATAGAACACCTCGGATTCGCCGGTTTCGGCCAGCACCAGGAATTCATGGGTGTAATCGCCGCCAATCGGCCCACCATCGGCGCGCATCGGGATCGCCTGCAGGCCCATGCGTTCATAGGTACGCAGATAGCTGACCAGGTGACGGTTGTAGGCGTGCAGCGCGTCCTCTTTGGTCAGATCAAAGTTGTAGCCGTCCTTCATATAGAACTCGCGGCCCCGCATCACGCCAAAGCGCGGGCGGATCTCGTCGCGGAACTTCCACTGGATCTGATACATGGTCAGCGGCAGGTCCTTGTAGCTGCTGACATTGGCGCGGAAGATGTCGGTGATCAGCTCCTCGGCGGTCGGCGTGAACAGCATGTCGCGGTCGTGCCGGTCCTTGATGCGCAGCATCTCCTCGCCATAGGCATCATAGCGCCCGCTTTCGCGCCACAGGTCCGCCGATTGCATGGTCGGCATCAACATCGGTATGTGCCCAGCGCGCATCTGCTCTTCGTGGACGATGTTTTCCAGCTTGCGCAGCACCTTGAAGCCCAAGGGCAGCCAGGAATAAATCCCTGCGGCAGATTGCTTGATCATGCCAGCCCGCAGCATCATGCGGTGGCTGACGATCTGGGCCTCACTCGGGGTTTCCTTGAGCACAGGCAGAAAATAGCGGGACAAGCGCATTGCGGTCTCTCTGATCATTTGCGTTTTTTTGTGGTCTAAGCCATCGGTGGTCGCGGGGCAATCAGCCTTTGAGCTTTTCGCGACCCCGATGTGTCGGAATTCGGGTTGAACTACCGGTGGTCTAAGACGACGCTCGACCAACGGACAGTACTGGAGCGCGAAATGCAGAGCATTCCCACCATCGACATCTCGCCTTTGCGCGATGCGGAGCACCCGGACAGAGCCAACGTGGTAAAGCAAATCCACGAGGCCTGCACCGACATCGGGTTTCTGTCGATCGTGGGTACGGGTGTGTCGCAGGAAACGGTGGACGATATGCGCGCTTGTGTCCGCGCGATCTTTGCGGTGCCCGAAGACCGCAAATGGGACCAGGCCATCACACGTGAAAACTACCGCGGGTTCATCCCGTTTGGCTTCTTTTCGCCCAACGATGGATCGGGAACAGCCGACAAATACGAAGGCTACAAGCTGCACCAAGAGGTCGCCGCGACGGACCCGGTGGTGACTGACTGCGCATTGTATGGCCCCAACCGCTGGCCAGCCGAAGTTCCCAAGGCCCGAGACCGGGTTCTCGCATATTGGTCGCAACTGGATGACGTGGCGCTGTTGTTGCTGGGCGCCCTGGCCGAAGCATTGGACCTGCCCCCCAGGACGTTTCAGGACGCCTTTGTCACGCCGATGACCAACATGACCCTGCTGCACTATCCGCCCCAGGCGCCGGATCAGCCGGGGTTCGGCATCCATCCGCACAAGGATACCGACGCCCTGACCATCATCGCCCCCGATCCGGTTGGCGGGCTCGAGGTGCAGACCCGCGATGGTGGTTGGATCACCCCCGACTGCCCGCCCGGCGGCTTTGTCGTCAACATCGGCGACATGCTGGAACTGTGGTCCGGTGGGCGGCTGGTCTCGACCCCGCATCGGGTGGTGAACCATTCCGGCAAAGAGCGCTATTCGTTCCCCTACTTTGCCGTGCCGCGTCATGACGTTGTGGTTGCCCCCCTCCTTGCCCCCTTGCCCGGTTTTGACAGGCCATCGGTGCATTGCGGTCACTGGTCAGCCGAAACCTGGCGCACCAATTGGCCCGACGAAAAGGCCAACAAAGACACGCCGGAATTGGGCACGCTGCACAGTTAAGGGGTCAAGCAGCCGCCCGCGTCTGCTTGGGACGTGAACATCGACAAAGCGCGGTTCGAAACGTAAGGTGCCTTTAAGTCCTGATATCAAAATGGGAATTTTATGGCAGCCGGCTCGCAAGTCAGATCAATCATTGTGACTGTAGCGCTCTGCTGCATCGTCCTTCTTTGCCTTCTTGCATTCAGCACTGCCAAAGATATCGACATCTCGATGTTGACCCGTGATCCAATGGCCGTTGCCAAAGGCAAGTCATATTGGGGGGCGCTGTCGAACTTTGGCAATCTGTTGTGGATAAGCGGCGCAGCCGTTGCAGTGTTCGCAGGCCTTGTCTGCAACGCGGCAAAGGACGCGCGAGCGTTTTTGCTGGCCATCGGCTTGCTGACTGCTGTGCTGGTTCTGGACGACATGTTCATGCTGCACGAAGGGGCCTGGCCGCGTCTGACCGGGCTGGACGAAAAATCACTCTTTGCGCTTTATGCTGCGTCGTTGCTCGTGATCTTGATCACCGGTCGAAGGGTCTGGAAACCATATGCTTTGACTTTGTGCACAGGGATCGGGTTCTTCGCGCTGTCCCTTGTCCTGGATCGATTGGAAGAGGCCAACATCAGTTACTATTATCTGCTCGAGGACGGCTCCAAATTCATCGGCCAAGCCTGTTGGAGCCTGTTTCTTTGGAAAACCTCTCAGTTACAATTCGACCCGCATGCCTCGGCGACCAGAGTTTCGCAAAAGACACGCGCCCGGGACAAGGCACCGCAATAGCGCTTTGCGCCAATCAAAAACCCTGAAACACCTTCGGGCGCTAAGCTGAGTTTTCAAACGCAGGGGCTGTCGCGCGAACCAAAGTACTGGCTTCAACTAAGCACGGAAGGGTTGGGGCGAACTCGATCAGGATGGGACAATGACCGATGGGGGTGCGCGCCCCAACCAGAAATCCGGGGCGATCCGTCAAAATTCCGGACCGCCCCAGAAAAAGCGACTTCCCCTCACGATCCGGGGAAGCCGGTGCACTTCACACCCCAACCGGTAGCGGCGGCTGAAGCAAAGCGTAGGATGACCCTCGCACTGTGTCGGAAAATGTCCGATACACTGCGTTCCACTTTGCGGGTTTCACTCACGAAGCCCGCCCAATCTGCTTTCTTTTCATATGGCTGTGGAGTGCGGAATTCCTCAACCCCGGGTCCTAGATGCCGCGCGACACGAACATCTGGTTCAAAAAAGCCGCTTTGGCTACGGCTTGGGCCGTGGTTTCTACCCCCAAAGCCTCACGTGCACGGCGCAGATGCTTTTCGATCGCGCTGACCGACAGCCCGGTCAGAACGCCGATGTCTTGCATCGTCTTGCCGTCTGCCACCCATTCCAGAAGCTCCCGCTGACGCTCGGCCAATTTGCTCCGCAGCACCGGCAAGGGCATTTGCGACATCTTGAAGTGTCCCATGTTGCACAAGGCCATCACTGGAGCGGACATGGCCGGAAATCTCTGATCCAGATCCGACTGAAGCACCCCCCGCTCTGCCGCCAGGCCCATGGCGCCTTTGGTGCGATGGCTGCTTTCGGCAAAGCTGATCGACACTCCGGCGCGTCGACGTTCCGCTTGTACCGCATCCATTGCCCGGCATTCGTCGGCTGACAACTTGCCCAGCGCCCGTTGTTCCTGAACCCACCCCCAGGACACCCAACCGACGTTTTCCAGAACCCAACGGTATTCAGGTGTTCCGCGATACAGCCCGGACACATGATGGTCGCGCACGCGATCCAGGGAATGGGTGCTCAGAAAGAGCACATCCTGCGGATCCCCGATACTGCTGCCGACGCGACCCCGCGTAAGGCCATAGTTCACCCGCACAAAACCGTAAGCCGCCAAGCCAGAGACAAGAAGCTCCCAAACCGTCTCGATACTCGTTGCTTCGGCAATCCTGTTGACCTGCTCCAACACATGTCCTGGATCGCCCTCATCTGCCTGCCCAACGGGCCTCATGTTTACACGTTCAACCACTCAACTCGCTCCAGTCAAACCAATTTCATTTTGGGAAATTGACAAGTGCGGAATTCCTCATTGCAGACGAGTTCTATTCGAACCGGCGAACTGGACCTAAAGAAACATCATGACAATATATCCAGCCATTGTTTAGGATAATTTCAATACCAACGACAGACTGAACGGGGGCGGAGTGGAACAACTTGCCTTTACTTACGAAATGGGCGTGGTCGCCGCGCTCTTGGCATTCACCGTTTTTCTCTTTGTTTCCGAGCTGATACGAATAGACCTTAGCGCCATTCTGGTGCTGGTTATCATCGGCATGCTCAGCTACCTGCCCGGACTCGAGAGCCTGGCAGATGTCAACAACCTGTTTGACGGCTTTGCATCCAACGCGGTGATCTCGATCATCGCGGTGATGATCGTGGGCGCAGGCCTGGACAAGACCGGGATCATGAACAAGGTGGCCGCCGTCATCCTAAAATACGGCGGCCGAACCGAAGGGCGCATTCTGCCGATCATTTCCGGCACGGTGGGGGTGATTTCATCCTTCATGCAAAACGTGGGCGCCGCCGCCCTTTTCCTTCCGGTGGTCAGCCGCATCTCGTCCCGATCGGGTATTCCCCTGTCGCGCTTGCTGATGCCCATGGGCTTTTGCGCCATTCTTGGCGGCACCATGACTATGGTCGGCTCGTCGCCGCTCATCCTGCTCAACGATCTGATCCTGACCGCAAATGAAGGCCTGCCCGAGGGACGAAAGATGGAGTCCTTTGGCTTGTTTTCCGTCTTTCCGATCGGCGCCGTCCTGATCCTGACCGGGATCGTCTATTTTCTGGTTTTGGGGCGCTGGGTCCTGCCCGCCGTTCCGGCTCGTGTCGACGGCACCACAGCACAAGGCACGCAAACCTACCTCAAAAGGGTCTATGGCCTGAAAGCCGAGGTTTTCGAGGTCGACGTGCCCGCCGACAGCCCGCTGGTGGGGCAGATCCTGGCGGACATCAACCTTGAGAACAACCTGTACATCATCTCGACCTTCTATCGTGGCAAAGTGTCGATGGTACAGATCCTGACCGCCGAAATCGCCGCCCCCTGTCGGCTGGCGATTATCGGGAAATCCAAGGTGGTACACAGCTTTGCCCGCAAATACGGGCTGCATGTCCGCCCCGAGCTGGATGTGTTTTCCGAAGAGTTCGCCACCACCAACGCCGGCATCGCCGAACTGGTCATCCCGCCCGACAGCCAGTTGATCGGCAAATGCCCCCGCGAGCTGCAGCTGCGCAAGACCTATGGCCTGAGCCTGTTGGCCATCCACCGCGGCGAAGATACGCTCAGCCACGTCGAAACCGAAGATCATGAGCCAACGGCCATTGGCCTGGTCGAATTCAAACCGGGTGACATGCTCGTCTCGCATACACGGTGGGATAACCTGACACGGATCAAGCGGAACCCTGATTTCATCGTGGTGACCTCGGACTTTCCGCAAGAAGAGCTGCGCCCGCAAAAGGTCGGCTGGGCGCTGCTGTTCTTTGTCATCGCCGTCTCACTGATCCTGTTCACGGACATCCGCCTGTCGCTGTGTTTGCTTGTGGGCGCGGTCGGAATGCTTCTGAGCCGCGTGCTCAGCATTGACGAGGCCTATCGCGCGGTGGGCTGGAACACGGTGTTCCTGTTGGCCAGCCTCATCCCCCTTGGACAGGCCGTGCAAAACACCGGCACTGCCGCATGGATCGCCCAGCAGATCATGCTGATCCTTGATGGCTGGCCGATCTGGTCGCTACAGGCAGGGGTCGCCATTCTGGCCACCGTATTCTCGTTGGTGATGTCCAATGTCGGTGCCACCGTGCTTTTGGTGCCGCTGGCCGTGTCAATTGCTGTCGCGGCCGGGGCCAATCCGGCGATCTTTGCACTCACAGTCGCAATTTCGACCTCGAACAGTTTCATCATCCCGACCCATCAGGTGAACGCGCTGATCATGGGGCCTGCGGGCTACAAAGTGATGGATTTCGTCCGCTCGGGCGGCATCATGACCGTGCTGTTCCTGGTGGTGTCCCTGACCATGTTGAACGTGGTCTTCTAGGTTCAGAACGCTTGCAACCTGCTCCACCTTGGGCGATGTACACTACAACGTTCACGGGTTTGGAGCAGGCATGTCCCTGACAGTTAAAGAACAGGTTCGGTATTGGGGCATTGTATTGGCGGTCTTCGTCCTTGCTCTGTGGTTTCTGGGTGACGTCCTTCTGCCCTTTGTGATCGGCGGTGCCATTGCCTATTTCATCGACCCGATAGCAGACCGGCTCGAGGCCTTGGGTCTGACGCGCATGGCCGCAACCGGCGTGATCACCATCGCCTCGGTCCTTTTGTTCGTGATCATGATCTTGATGGTTGTTCCAGCCCTGATCGCGCAGCTGATCGACCTGATCGAGGTTCTGCCGCAACTCTTCCGCGACCTGCGTGTCTTTGTCGACGAACGTTTCCCTTCGTTGATGGATCGCGAATCCAACGCGCATCAAATGCTGGCCACCGTGGGTGAAACGCTCAAGGCGCGCAGCGGCGACCTATTGGAGGGGCTCTTGGGGTCGGTCGGTTCGGCCGTCAACATAGTCGTGTTGCTGGTTATTGTGCCGGTCGTGGCCGTCTATCTGCTGCTGGACTGGGACCGCATGATCGAGCGCATTGACGAGCTGCTGCCCCGCGACCACCAACCCGTCATCCGCCAGCTGGCCACCGACATCGACAAGGTGCTCGCCTCTTTTGTGCGCGGCATGGGCACTGTCTGCCTGATCCTGGGCACCTACTATGCCGTGGCCCTGATGATCGTTGGCTTGCAATTTGGACTGATCGTGGGCTTCATCGCGGGTCTCGTGACCTTTATTCCGTATCTGGGCGCGTTGATCGGCGGCGCATTGGCCATCGGTCTTGCCATGTTCCAATTCTGGGGCGACTGGGTGTCCATCGGCATCGTCGCAGCGATCTTTGCCTTTGGTCAGGTGATCGAAGGCAACGTGCTGACCCCCAAGTTGGTGGGCAGCTCTGTCGGCTTGCACCCGGTCTGGCTGCTCTTGGCCTTGTCCGTCTTTGGCGCGCTCTTTGGCTTTGTGGGCATGTTGGTTGCCGTCCCGGTTGCTGCCGCCCTTGGCGTGATCGCCCGCTTTGCCACAGCGCAATATTTGGACAGCCGCCTCTATCGCGGCGTGTCGGGACAGGACACCGAATAAAATGGCCGAACAGCTGAGTTTCGATCTCCCCGCCAAGACGGCTCTGGGGCGAGAGGATTTCTTTGTCTCGCCCGCCAACGCGCTGGCCGTCGCCATGATCTCGGCCTCAAGCTGGCCGGGAAACAAGCTGGTGCTGACTGGCCCTGCCGGGTCTGGCAAAACCCACCTAGCGCACGTCTGGGCAGGTGAAACCGGCGGGCGCATCGTGAATGCGCGCGATCTGACCTATGACGCTGTGCCGGATCTGGCCACCGGCCCCATCGCGGTCGAGGATGTGCCTTTTGTCGCTGACGATCTGGAAAAGCAGAAAGCCCTGTTTCACCTGCACAACCTGACCCTGGCCGAAGGGAACACCCTGCTGATGACCGGTCGCCTGGCGCCCCGGTTCTGGGAAATGCCCCTGCCCGATCTGCAAAGCCGCATCCAGGGCGCCCATCACGTGGCGCTGGACCCGCCTGATGATGCGCTCCTTTGTGCGGTGCTCGCCAAGCTCTTTGTGGACCGCCAGCTCAGCCCCAAGCCCGAGGTGATCTCTTACCTTGTCAACCACATGGACCGTCGTTTCGATACCGCCGCACAGGTGGTGGAACGCCTGGACCGCGTGGCGCTCGCCGAAAAACGCACCATCACCCGGGCGCTTGCGATCCGGTTGCTGAATGATGACACCCTCTGACCCTTTGGATGCAGACCACCATGACAATTGACGCAGACCCTGCAATCTCGCACTCTGACCACGATCTATCTGGGGACGACATGGATCTGCTCACTGATGAAAGCGCGCCCGAATGGGGCGTATTTGGCCGCCCGCTGTTTGATGATCCGAGCGTCCGGCATTTGTCCCGGATCGGCGTGGTCGATGTCGGCTCGAACTCGGTCCGGATGGTGGTTTTTGACGGTGCAGCGCGCTCACCAGCCTATTTTTACAACGAAAAGATCATGTGCGCCTTGGGTGCCGGCCTGTCCGAAACCGGCCGATTGAACCCGAAAGGACGTGAACGGGCGCTTGCGGCGCTGGAACGGTTCCAGCATCTGGCCAAGGGCCTTGACCTTCCGCCCTTGCACGTGGTCGCCACTGCAGCCGTGCGTGACGCCAAAGACGGGCCGGAGTTTTGCGCCGAAGTGCTGGAACAGACCGGCCTGCACATTCAGGTTATCGACGGTCAGGAAGAGGCGCGGCTGTCGGCCCAAGGCGTTTTGCTGGGGTGGCCCGGGGCCTATGGTCTGATCTGCGACATAGGCGGCTCGTCCATGGAGTTGGCCGAGATTTCCGACAACACAGTGGGTCGGCGCGTGACGTCATCCCTGGGGCCCCTAAAGCTGCGCGACATCAAAGGGGGTCGCAAAGGGCGGCGGGCACACATCAAGGAGGTGATGGAGGGGCTGCGTGACCAACTCGGCCCCCAACGCGATCGCCTGTTCCTGGTGGGCGGCAGCTGGCGCGCGATTGCGCGCATCGACATGTTGCGCCGGGGCTATCCGCTCAAGGTTCTGCACGAGTACCGCATGACCGCCCATGATGTGCGTGAGACGGTCAAGTTCATCGAAACCGGCAATACAGACAAAATCCGCAGCGCCGCCGGGGTGTCTTCGTCCCGCATGGCGTTGGTGCCCTATGCGGCGGATGTTCTGGTTCGGTTGCTGCGCACGTTCAAACCCAAGGACATTGCGATCTCGAGCTACGGAATTCGCGAGGGGCTGCTGTATGAACAGATGCCGCTGCGCCTGCGCAAGCGCGACCCGCTGATCGAAAGCTGCTACTTCGCTGAATCCAAAGATGCCCGACTGCCCGGTTTTGGCAAGCAGCTGTTTGACTTTGTCATGCCGCTTTTCAAATCCGCACCCAAGTCGCGCGTTCGCCTGGTCAAGGCGGCCTGTCTTCTGCATGACGTGAGCTGGCGTGCGCATCCCGACTATCGCGCCGAGGTTTGTTTCGACAACGCAACCCGCGCCAACCTCGGCGGGTTGAAACACTCGGAACGGGTCTTCCTGGGGCTCGCGCTGCAGCATCGCTATCGCAACAAGCGCGAAGGCAACCGGTTTGAACCACTTTATGAGCTGTTGGACGAGAAAGAACAGAAGCAGGCCGAGATCCTGGGCAAGGCCATGCGGTTCGGTGCAATGTTATGGATGCAAAAGGACGCCGAATTGGGCAGTTTGAAGTGGTATCCAAAGAAGAAGCAGCTTGAACTGCTGCTGCCCAGCTCCTCGCGAGCGCTTTATGGCGAGGTCGGAGAGGCCCGATTGAAGTCACTGGCGCAGACCCTGGAGGCCGAACTGGTCGTCAAACGGCGGACCTAATGCATTTGGTCCGTCATTCCGGGGGCCCTCCCGCCCGTCGTTGATGTCCCTTGGGGGACATCGCCTCCCGTTGGGCCGGGCCTCGCTTCGCTCGGCGGTTGGCGTTTGTAGCGAACCAGGCACGTCCAGCGGGACCGCGCCGAGCGACAAGCGAGGCGCCCGGCCCAAGGCCGCTCGCTGAGCTGACGCAGTCAGGTTGGCGCGGGCGCGGGAGCCTTCCGGCCAACCACTCAGATGTCGGTTTGCTCTGGGGCGCCGTCTGGCTCTACCGCTTCAGGCGCCAGTTCTTCGGGCTGCTTCTTGCGAATGATGATATCGCCATTGGGCAGCATTTCCGGCGCGTGATAGGCGCTCCAGTCCTGCACCTCGTCCACCAGATCCGCAAGCGCCGGGCCCATCTCTTCCAGAAAGCTCAACATCGACGGACCAAACTGTTCGGCCATTTCCAGCATGCTTTCAAGTGCTGGTTCCATCTCTTGACGCAACCCTTTGAAAAACAGCTCGGCCCCCTGTTCCATCAGGGATTTCTCGTCCGGTTCACTGCCCGTATCCTGGGCCTGGAGCGATGTTGTCATCAACAGACCGACCGTAGATAGCATCATGATGTGTTTCATGGGATCCATATAAGACCTGCGAACCTTCATTCAAAGATCAACGTCCAGTGTCACCGGGTAATGATCCGACGCCAGACGCAGTGCCTCTTGCAACTCAGGCGACGCCTGGCAGTCTGCGCATCGATCAGGATGCCAGATTTTCCATTCCGGATGGCGGTTCTGGATGGTCGAGGTGACAAGGATGTAATCCAGCAAAGCCTCGAGCGTGCTTCCGGTATCCGGGTTCTCAAACCGGGCGGTGACCTGTTTCTGCCCCTGTTCCGTCGCATAGGGATGCGGATCATAAAGGCCCGCGTCCAGCAGGATCTCGACCGAAGACCTGCCAAAGAGGTTTTCGAACTCATCCAGCCCCGGACCATCGTTCAGATCCCCCAACAGGATAACCTCTTCGCCGCGCGCCTGATGGGCTTCCACCCGTTGCCGCAGCCAGATCGCCTGTGCCAGCTGTTTGCGCCGGTTGGCGATCGACCTGCGGATCACCTCATCGCGCGTCTTGGCCCCATGCGGCGCCTTGGATTTCAGATGCACGCCGATCATTCGAAACTGCGACCCGGCCGCCGTTTGCACCGCCAACTCAAGCGGCGGCTTGGAAAACCGCACCAGATCCTCGGTCGCGTCGATGTCCAGATCAATGCGGAATATCCCGTCGAACCGCGGTGCCTCGGCGCTGCCTTTCTTGCCGGTTTCATCCCCTTTGGGATCATGGTGCACAGTCAGACGGTCCGGGTCATAGAGAACCGCAATCTCTTGATGGGTGTCATTGGCAAACCCCATCAAGGCCTTGCGGGTACGCAGCCCAAAGGCCTGCACAAAATGATCAAGCGCCCGAACCGTGCTCTGTCGTTTGCCGGTGTTGGGCGCCTCGACGATCAGCACGATGTCCGCGTCGAGAGCGGTGAACACCTTGGCCAAGGCTTCGATCTGCTGCACCCGCGTGACGCCGTGGCGCCCGGACCAACTGTCGTCGGCAATCAGTTGGTCGTCTTTGTCGAACAGATTGGCAAACCACTCGACGTTATAAGTGGCCACGCGCATGGTTCAGACCTTTGCGCCGTTGATCTCGTCCCAGGCGCGGTTGATGTCGATCATGCGCTTTTCGGCCAGCTTGATCGCCTCTTCCGGCACCCCCCGCGCGATCATCGCATCGGGGTGGGTTTCGCGCACCAGCCTGCGCCAGACCTTGCGGATCTCGGGCAGAGGCATATCCGGCTCAACGCCTAGCACCACGTAAGGATCATTAGGCGCATCGGGGACAAAACGGGCTCTCAGACCCAGAAATTGCGCCTCGCTCAGGCCAAAAATTCCAGCCACATCGCCCAGAAACTCATTCTCGTTGGGGTGATAGAACCCATCCGCCATGGCGATGTGGAACAGCCCCTCCATCAGGTCGTTCAGGGTCTGGCGATCCTCGGCAAACATCGTCTTGATCTGCTGGGCATAGTCGCGATAGCCAGCCACATCCGTACGCGCCATGTTGAACACACGCGCGGCGCCCGCCTCATCATCGCGCGCGATCTGAAACACCTCGCGAAAGGCGGTGACCTCGTCGCGTGTTACCTGACCGTCCGCCTTGGCCATCTTGGCGCCAAGGGCAATCACGGCGATGGCAAAGGCCACCGAACGTTCAGGCGGCGTGCGCAGCTTTTCGAAAACTTGGCTAAGGCTTTCGCCCTGTGCCAGTGCGCTGAGCGCGTCGGTGATGCGGGACCATAAAGACATGGAGCTACCCTATCGCGGAAAAAACCCAATGTCAGGTGCGTCTTAGTGGCACCTGGATCAAGGCTTTATATCAGAATTTTCTGCATCAGGATCAGATCTAAGTAAGTATCCCATTTGCACCCAACCTGAGGCATTCGACCTACCTCTTGAAACCCAAGAGCTGCATGAAAGGCCACACCAGAGGGGTTACTGCTGCTTACACCGGCGACAAGCACGTGCACACCGTCATCGCGCGCCACCTGCTCCAGCGCCGCCATCAAGGCGCTCCCCACGCCTGCCCCCCTGGCCCACGGCGCCAACTGGATCGAATGTTCTTTGGTCTTTGCGTATCCCGGGCCGCCCCGAAAAGCCCCATAGGTCGCGAAACCCGCGACTTGCCCGTCCATCTCTGCCACCAAGTAGCAAGGGCCGCGGGCCCCAATGGTGTCTGCAATTGCGGCCACATCTTTTTCGGCGGTGGTGAAGGTGATCGTGGTGTCACGGATGATGGCGTTGGTGATCTCGGCAATGGCCCCTGCATCTTTGGCCTGCGCCTGGCGGATGATCATGCCAGCACCCGTGGGCCAGACGGCGTGGTGATCTCGGCCCTCAAGCCGGGGGCCCCGGCCTCGACCACGATCCGCGTATCCTGACACAAGACTTCGACAAGCTTGCCGAGCTCCGTGACCTCAGGATGAGACAGGATCAAGCGATCCAGAGAGCACCCCGAAGGCGTCATGGATCCCGCAGGTGGCGTCCCCAGCCATTGCAGCACAGCCGGGCACAGGTTGTCGAAGGGCAGTACTCCGTCGCTTGGCACCGTCATGAGCCATTGCAGATCGCCGCGCTGCATCTCGACCACCCGTTGGGCGTGGACAGGCAAATGCCTGCGCTCGACCATCAGGTCATCGGCGCGCACAATCCAGTTGGTCAGGCGTGCAGGTCCCTGAAACCGGTCCAGATCGAACCACCGGGGTTGGTCCTGAGGGGCGGCGGAGGGATCAACGGCAATCGCCTCGAGGTACAGACCACCTTCCAGCCCGATGAGCCGGTTGTGGGTTCCATATCGCGGATGCTGCCCTCCCGGCCCCATAAACACGCCCAGCGCCTCTTCCACATGCGCCACGGCCTCGTCCAGTGTTGCGCCCGCCACAGCGAGATGGTCCAGTTTCATACCCAATCCTCCTGCCCGGACCTTAGGCATGAAAAAAGCAGCGCGCCAAGGCCCGCTGCTTCTTCTCGTTCAAAACACGGTCGGGGGTGAATGCTCATGCTGAAGGCTTGAGCAGAGGGGGCAGACAGCCCCCTGCCCGCCGGATCAGCTGCGCGCTTCGCCGATCAGCTTCAGGATGTCCTGCGCCGCCTCTGGGATGTTGGTCCCCGGACCAAAGATCGCCTTGACGCCGTTGTCATAGAGGAACTGATAGTCCTGCTGCGGGATCACACCGCCGCAGATCACGATGATGTCCTCGGCGCCCGCCTTTTTCAGCTCTTCAACCAGCTGCGGGGCCAGCGTCTTGTGACCAGCCGCCTGGGACGAGATGCCGATGACATGGACGTCGTTGTCGACCGCGTCCTGCGCCGCCTCGGCAGGTGTCTGGAACAGCGGGCCCACGTCGACGTCAAAGCCGATGTCGGCAAAGGCCGTCGCGATCACCTTGGCGCCCCGGTCGTGCCCATCCTGGCCCATCTTGACCACCAACAGACGCGGACGGCGGCCTTCAGCCTCGGCAAACTCGTCGATGCTGCGCTGGATCGCGGCAAAGCCCTCGTCGCCCTCATATGCGGCGCCATAGACACCCGCCAATGTTTTGACCTCGGCGCGGTGACGGCCGAATTCTTTCTCCATTGCCATGCTGATCTCTCCCACAGAGGCCCGGTGGCGGGCGGCTTCGACCGCAGCTTCCAGAACGTTTCCGCCCTCTTTCGCGCGGCGGGTCAATTCGTCCAACGCGGCCTGACAGGCGGCCTCGTCCCGTTCGGCGCGCATCTTCTGCAAACGTGCGATCTGGCTTTCGCGCACGGCCATGTTGTCGACATCCAGAATGTCGATCGGGTCTTCCTTGTCCTTACGGTACTTGTTGACGCCGACGACGACTTCTTCGCCACGGTCGATCATCGCCTGACGGCGCGCCGCCGATTCCTCGATCCGCAGTTTGGGCATGCCGGATTCGACGGCCTTGGTCATGCCGCCCATTTCCTCGACCTCTTCCATCAGCGCCCAAGCCTTGTCGACCAGCTCGGCCGTCAGGCTTTCAACGTAGTAAGAGCCCGCCAGCGGATCGACCACATTGGTGACGCCGGTTTCTTCCTGCAACACCAGCTGGGTATTCCGCGCGATGCGGGCCGAGAAGTCGGTGGGCAACGCGATGGCTTCGTCCAGTGCGTTGGTGTGCAAGCTTTGCGTACCGCCCAGAACCGCCGACATCGCCTCATAAGCGGTGCGGATGACGTTGTTGTAGGGGTCTTGTTCCTGCAACGACACGCCCGAGGTCTGGCAGTGGGTGCGCAGCATTTTCGAGCGCTCGGATTTCGCACCGAACTCGGTCATGACGCGATGCCACAAGGTCCGCGCAGCGCGCAGTTTGGCGATCTCCATGAAGAAATTCATGCCGATGGCAAAGAAGAACGACAGGCGGCCTGCGAACTTGTCCACATCCATGCCCGCGTTGATCGCGGCACGAACGTATTCGCGACCATCCGCGATAGTATAGGCCAGCTCCTGCACCAGGTTCGCCCCAGCCTCTTGCATGTGGTAGCCCGAGATCGAGATCGAGTTGAATTTCGGCATCTCGTTCGAGGTATATTCGATGATGTCCGAGATGATCCGCATCGACGGTTCGGGCGGATAGATATAGGTGTTGCGCACCATGAACTCTTTCAGAATGTCGTTCTGAATGGTGCCCGCCAGCAGGCTCTTGTCATGGCCCTGCTCTTCGCCTGCAACGATGAAGCTCGCCAGGATCGGGATCACCGCGCCGTTCATGGTCATCGAGACCGACACCTTGTCGAGCGGGATGCCGTCGAACAGCACCTTCATGTCTTCGACGCTGTCGATGGCCACGCCCGCCTTGCCCACGTCACCAACCACACGGGGGTGGTCGCTGTCATAGCCACGGTGGGTGGCCAGGTCAAAGGCGACCGAGACGCCCTGCTGACCGGCGGCCAAGTTGCGGCGGTAGAAAGCGTTCGATTCTTCAGCGGTCGAGAAACCGGCATACTGTCGGATGGTCCAGGGGCGGCCTGCATACATGGTCGCCTTGACGCCCCGGGTGAACGGACCCACGCCGGGCAAGGTGCCCATATGTGGCAGGTCCGCAGTGTCTTCTTCGGTATAGAGCGGCTTGACGTCGATGCCTTCCAGCGTCGTCCAGGTCAAATCGTCAACCGGGCGGCCGCGCAGCTCTTTTTCAGCCAGTGCCCGCCATTCGTCGGTCTTGGTCATTACGTCTTCCTCTTGTTCTGTTCTGTGTTGGCGGGGTTTGCCCCACCGGTTTTTTGTCCGGGTCATAGACCAGCCAGGCCGTTCCATCGGCGCCAGAGGTCAACCACATCAAATCGTCTGCATACCCCTCGCGCAGGGCGGCGGTCTGGCGTTCGGTAAACGGCAACCAGCGACCGCTGCCCTTGGGCAGCTTGCGCGAGATGTTACGCGGCAGGCTGCGCCGCAATTGGGGCAAGCGCGGCGTTGCGTTCAACCGCACGTCACTGCGCGCGGACGGCACACTGCAGCCCAGGACCGAGCGCAGCTGCGCGTCGGGGCGCCCCTGAAAACTTTCAAACGGCAGCACCCAAAGGCGCGCGCCCGGTACCGCACAGCTGACATCGGTGATCACATCACGCCAGGTGCGCAGCCCATAGGCGATCCGGTCCAGTGCTTCGGCATCGGGCACCCCGCGCCCACGGGTCAACCCATAGCCAAGCGCCGATGCCCAATAAAGGTCAAGCCCGCGAATGTTCAGCATGACATCCGTAACCCGGCCATCGAACGCCTGCGCATACCGCGCCATGCGTTCACCCGCGCCTAGGTACAGTGCCTTGTCTCGCAGGTTCTGCCGGACTGAGCCCAGCATGTTCTCTTCGCTGACCACCAGGCGCTTGGCGCCCCGTGCGGCGCAGCTGTCCAGGTTTATCTGCACGCGTCCCGCGCTGCGTTTCTGGAGGTTCTTGCGCAGGGGCGGCATCTTGTTGGGAACAATGCCATTGAACAGCCCGTTGCGTGTCCGATACGGCCCCCAGAACACCGTTCCGCTCTGCCTCAGCCGCTCGGCATTGTCGCGCATGTAGGCCTGAAAAGTGGTGGTCGCGCAACGATGTGCGCCAATGTGCAGAATAACGTCCATAAGCTCGCCTTTGTCCAAAGCCGCGCGTGGCGACCGGTTCCGGGGGTATTCAATGACAGTCATGCCCAACCCCTGACGAAGCGATTAACGTTAAACTTTTTGGTGATGGCGTGCAGATCAATGGTCGCAATCATCCCGCAAGGGTCTATATTCAACCCAACAGGAGACCCAATGACACGCACATTAGCCCTTGTTTTATCGGTGTTATTTCCGATCTCATCGCTGGCCGCAGACGCCACACAGCCCGGCGAGCTCGCCTTTGTACAGCCTGTCGGTGACAGCGATTTAAGCGAATTTTTATGGACAAATCGGCCCATCGTCGTCTTTGCCGACACTGATGCGGACCCAAGGTTCCAGCAGCAGATCGACATCCTGATGAAAGGCGAGGCCGAGATGCTGGACCGCGATGTCGTGGTGCTGACCGATACGGACCCGGCTGCACGTTCGACATTGCGCACCAAACTGCGGCCGCGCGGGTTCCAACTGGTGCTGATCGGAAAGGACGGCGGCGTCAAGCTGCGCAAACCCTTCCCGTGGAGCGTGCGCGAGCTGAGCCGATCCATCGACAAGATGCCCATGCGCGAGCGCGAAATCCGCGAGCGGCGCGGGCTGAATTGAACCCGATCTGATGATCCCACAAAGGGACTGGTTGCCCCGGCAAAATCTGCCGGGACACCAAATGCGTATACGCGTGTATCACGTATCCGCAGCGACATGAGGCTTATTCGAACTCCATGATCACATCGTCAACCGCAAGGCTGTCGCCCGCGCCTGCGTTGATCTTGGAGACGACGCCCTTCTTCTCGGCGCGCAGGATGTTTTCCATCTTCATCGCCTCGACAGTGCACAGCGCCTGGCCTTCTTGCACTTCGTCGCCAACCTCGACGTCGACCTTCACGATCAGGCCGGGCATCGGGCACAGCAGCAGTTTCGATGTATCCGGTGCCACCTTTTCCGGCATCAAGGCGGCCAGTTCCGCCTGACGTGGCGTGCGCACATGCACGGTCATGTCTGCCCCGCGCGAGCGCAGGCGGAAACCACCCGAAACCTTGCCGACCTTCAGCACCAGGGGGCTGCCGTCGACGTCCAGCGTTGCCAGTTGATCACCCGGTGTCCAGTCCGAGGCAACGCGGTGCGTGGTGCCATCGGCAAAGGTTACGGTCGAGCCATCGTGATCCGCGGCAATGCTCACCTCAAAGCTTTCGCCCTGCAATGAGACCACCCATTCGGTGCCCACCTTGCGCTCGTGATTGTCCATGCGGCCCGACACGCGGGTGCGGCGGATCTCGGCGACACGGTGCATGGCCGCAGCCGAAGCCGCGATCCGGCGCAGGTCTGCCTCGGGCAGTTCAACGCCCTGGAACCCTTCGGGATACTGCTCTTCGATAAAGGCGGTGGTCATGTCGCCGTCGATAAAGATCTGATGGTCCATCACGGCCGAGACAAACGGCAAGTTGTGACCGATGCCCTCAACCTCAAAGCTGTCCAGTGCGACACGCATTGCCTCGATCGCCGAGGCGCGATCCGGGCCCCAGGTGCAGAGCTTGGCGATCATCGGGTCATAATACATCGAGATCTCGCCGCCTTCATAGACGCCGGTGTCGTTGCGCACGGCTGTCTCACCCTGCGGCGCATCGCCATGCCAGGTGCCGTTCTCGGCCATTGGACCAGCGGCAACCTCTGCCGGGGGACGATAGCGGGTCAGACGGCCAATCGACGGCAGGAAGCCGCGATAGGGGTCTTCGGCATACAGGCGGTTTTCAATGGCCCAGCCGGTCAAGGTGACGTCATCCTGAGTGATGCTGAGCTCCTCGCCGTTGGCAACGCGGATCATTTGTTCGACGAGATCGACACCGGTGATCAGCTCGGTCACAGGGTGTTCCACCTGCAGGCGGGTGTTCATTTCCAGGAAGTAGAAGTTCTTGTCACCATCAACGATGAATTCCACGGTCCCGGCAGACGCGTAGCCCACAGCCTTGGCCAGAGCCACCGACTGCTCGCCCATGGCTTTGCGGGTGGCCTCGTCCAGGAAGGGCGACGGTGCTTCTTCGACCACTTTCTGGTTACGACGCTGGATCGAACACTCACGCTCGCCCAGATAGATGCCGTTGCCGTGCTGGTCACACAGAACCTGAATTTCGATGTGGCGGGGCTGCGTCACGAATTTCTCGATGAAAATCCGGTCATCACCGAACGAGTTCGCGGCCTCGTTCTTGGACGACTGGAAACCTTCGCGCGCCTCATCATCGTTCCAGGCGATCCGCATACCCTTGCCGCCACCACCGGCAGAGGCCTTGATCATCACCGGATAACCAATGTCGTTCGAGATCTTGACCGCTTCATCCGCGTCCTCGATCAGGCCCATGTAACCCGGAACAGTGGAAACGCCCGCCTCTTGAGCGATCTTCTTCGAGGTGATCTTGTCCCCCATCGCCTCGATCGCGCCTTTCGGAGGGCCGACAAAGGCAACACCGGCCTCTTCAAGCGCCTCAGCGAACTTGGCGTTTTCCGACAGGAAGCCATAGCCGGGGTGAACCGCCTGCGCGCCGCTCTGCTTGATCGCGTCCATCACCTTGTCGATGACGATGTAAGACTGGTTCGCGGGCGGCGGACCGATGTGAATGGCCTCGTCCGCCATCTGCACGTGCAGCGCCTGTTTATCCGCATCCGAATAGATGGCGACGGTGGAAATGCCCATCTTGCGCGCGGTCTTTATGACCCGGCAGGCGATCTCGCCCCGGTTGGCGATCAGGATCTTGTTGAACATGCGATGTCCTTTGTCTTGGGTGTTTGAGAACGCAAAACGCCGCCCCGGACCACATGGCCCAAGGCGGCGTTCTGCGCATGTTGGTTCAGACCGCAGGCGGCCTGGATGTGACGTGCAACTGAGGCGTCAGTTGCAGGTGTTCTGTGTCTTGCAATAGATGACGTTGCCCGCAGCCCCAGCCGCAGCCCCGATGACCGGGTTACCGTCAAGCGCGAGTGCGCCCAGGAACCCTGCCCCGCCGCCATAGAGCGCCTGTTCCGTCGGGTTGTCCCCGCAGGCCGCCAAACCGGCGCACAGTGCCATGGCCATACAAATCCCTTTTGCTCGCATCCTGCCCATCCTTCTTTTTGTTCTGGTGTTTGCGCGCCCAGATGAGGGGGATTGCCCCCTGCCCGCAAGACCGCAAACCGGTCAGCCGGAACATGCGCAAAACCCTGCCGAACAAGGGGTTTGAGATAGGCAGAAAAAGGGGCGGGCAGATACGAATGCTCGCAACTGGCCCGCCCTTGAGAAGGGGTACGGAATAGATGGTGTGCGGATGGCGCAGGCATTGTAGTGCCACCCACAAGCGCCACGCTGCCCCAACGGCAGATGCGCGCCAAGCCCGATGCCTGACTCACTGTCTGATGGGCCGCTTTCTGCCGAATTTGAGCCGGGGTATGCAGAATCATGCCGATCCCGCGCTGATCCACCAAAGCGTGCGCGTGCATGAAAGTAGCGCGTGCAATCAGGTGCAAATGGCCCGCTTCTGTCACAACGGCGTGACGCGAATACGCTGACGTTCCGGGCCCCGGTAACGCTCCATTTACCGATCGGTACACCATACACGCAAATGTATGGCGCGAATTCAACGACATGGCAGGCGCCCAAAACTTGTCGTGATCAGAACCAATGTCAGCATCAATTTTCGCTGAAAAAATAACGCCTTCCGCTCTCATCGTTGTCATTTCACCCAATCCGGCCTGCGTGAAAGGGGTGGTCCGAACCACTCGCAATGGAGGAGAGACCCAATGCAACACGTCCACATGCATCTGCTGAGTTTGGCGGCCATGGCCAGCTTGGTCACAGCCGGGCTTGCCCAGGCGGACGAGGCCAGCACCAAGGCACAGATCGACGCTCTGAATGCACGCGTTCAGGCGCTTGAAAGCGCCAAGGCGCAACCCGAGGGCGGCGATTTCCGCCTGGGGGGCACCACCATTGATCTTTACGGTTATGTCAAAGCCGACGCCTACTATGACTTTGACTTCAACCAGGGCGACACCGCCTTTGTGAACAACATTGGCGAACCGGCCAATGCCACCGACGGCAATTTCGGCGCCACGGTACGCCAATCCCGTCTGGGTGTGCGCACCACCACGCAATCCGATTTTGGCGCCATCGGGGGCCAATTGGAATTCGACCTGTTCGGCTCCAGCGGCACGGCCGAACTGCGCGTGCGCCATGCCAATGTCCGGATTGGTGACAACTGGCTGATCGGCCAATACTGGACCAACTTCATGCCGCTGGCCCAATACCCCACAACCGTGGAATTCAATGGACCCGTGGGCATCGCCTTTGCCCGTGTTCCGCAGCTGCGATATTCCAAGTCCTTTGGTCAAACCACCTTCAGCGCCTCGGTCGAGGAAAACACCGCGACCTCGAACGACCCGGTCATCACGGCGGCCCTGTCGCATGACACCGACCTGTTCAGCGCGCGCATTGCGGGCCTCTACGGTTCGGTGCAGGCAGGAAACGTCGAAGTCGACCAGACCGGTGTGACGCTGTCGGGTTCGGTCCGTCCCTGGGCCGGAGGTCTGCTCCAGGCCACCTACGTCCAGGGTGAGGCGCTTGGTCCACTGCTGATCGGTGTTGGCAACGCGGTCTCGGGCGGTCAGGCCAATGACGTCGAAGGCTACACGCTGGAACTGCGCCAGTCGGTTGGGGAAAAGTGGAACTTTGGCATCGCCTATGGCCGCGAGGATTACGACCTTCCGACCTCGACCGGGGCGCTGTCGTTCACCGAGTTGGAAACGATCCACGTCAACGCCTTTTACAACGCCACCGACAACCTGACCTTCAGCGGGGAATACATCATCGGCGAGCGAAACGACGCCACCAGCGGCGCCACCTTTGAAGGGGACCGCGTTCAGCTGGCTGTCCAACTGAACTTCTGACGCGCACCCACGGTCCCGCTCTGTCCCGAGCGGGGCCGCAGCCTGTGGCCAAAGCTTATGTCGGCGCCCCAGATCCATCAGCGGCGATCAAACACATCCGGGAACGAAACCTGGGCAACGTTTACGTCGATGACCAGCAGGGCCTCATAGCTTGCCGGATCGAAGGGATCTTCGGCTGCAATCACCTCACGCTCGAACAGCCAGCTCAAGCGGCCCGCGTCCAGGTTGCCGCGTTCAAACGGCTGATCGCCAAACTGCTCCCACAACGCCTTCATGAACCCCGCGTCGGCACGGCGATCTGCGGGCTTGCGATCGCGAAACCGCTCTCGCCGCGTGATTGCAGTGACGCCCTTGGGGTTCGGGCGGCGGATGGTGAATTGAAAATCGGTGCCCGGAAGGCGGCCAGGAAAACCGCGGTGTTTCAGCATGACACGGCCCCCCGGTTCAGGGCGGTCAGCCGGGTTGGGATCGGCCCAAGGGCCGACCCCAGGACCAGTTTACTTGAGTTTACCGGTGTAGACCGGCTCGGTCGAGATGGGCTCGACGATGACAAACTCTTCTTCTTGCGAGTTGTCGCATGCCGCAACGGCGCCGACAAAGGCGACCATTGCAAGGAATTTGATGCTCTTGGACATCCGTCTCTCCTGGTTAGGTTATCGAAACCAGCAAAGGGCGTACCCTCTACCTGCCTCAGTTCCGAGGTTACGGCCCCCGATAGGGAACCGGGCCTGACCATACTGGAAATCATGTCGGAAATACATCCGAAGCGCGTCAAGTCTGTGTGCTGTGACTCCAAAGCCTCATATCCTTCTTTCGGTGAAGTTCGACCCGCAACATATTGTGGTGTCATCAGAACTCCTCCCAGATACAGCGGGCGTTTTCCAGCCGATAAGCTTCAAAAAACTGGGTTACATCAGGTGCGCTCTCACCAAATGTCACGGCCTTGTCCGAGAGCGAAATTACCACGCGCGCGGGCATCAGCTCGCGTTGCGCGACGTATGGCACCGCCAAGGTTTCGCACAGATGGTCCATGTCGACGGCAGACACGTCATAGCCGACACGCCCCACGGTCTGGCCGATCTTGGGCGCGACAAAGCGAAAGCGCAGCCACAACTCGCCGGGGTTTTCATCAAGCAGAACGTTGTCCAGATAGATGGGCTGGCCCGAGGGAACGGGCAACGAGGCTTCGGCGACGACATGGGTGGACACCAAAGACAGAACCGCAAATGCGCAGCCCCAGCCTCGCCAAGGGCGAGCTCCTCCTGCCGGGGCTGCGTGCGCACAGCAATCCGCGTGCGCGGTTCTATCTCTGCGTGCGCGGATCATGGAGCAGATTCGTCCTTGGTGTCAAACTGAGATGGTGACGTGATCTCAATTAGTTCCATGTCATCGGAATGACGGACTTCGCGATGCTTGATGCCGGGGGGTTGTAGGACACACGATCCCTCGCGCAGGACGTGCTCGCCCTGCCCTTCGTATTCAAAGACGACCCAACCCTTGGTGACATAGACCATCTGAAAGTCCAGCTCGTGGCTATGCCACGCGCCCGGGCTTTCCATGCCCGGAACCGCCCGGATCACATGCGCGCCAAACTTGCCTTGGGTTGCCGCATCAATCCCCAGATCGCGATATTCAAAGAACGCACGCAGCCCCTGCCCCACAAACTTGCCCTCATCGGCGTGGGAGATGGTGAAGGCCTGATTTTTCCAAAGTCGGGTCATGAGGCCCACCTTTTGCTGCGTCTGGCATGAGCGACCCACCGGGTTCGATGGTTCGGGTCTTCTAAAAGTTGCTCGATCTTGTCCTTCGTGTCCGAGGGCGGATTTTGAAGCAGCCGCCCTCCGGCTTCTATTCTCAGAGCGGTGTCGGTTCGGCTCACACGGACCACCGGAGAGAACCCGCGAAGAGACCGAAGACAACGCCACATGTCCTGCCGCACTTGATGCGCGATGCGCAGGGGGTCGCCATCGGGCAAAAGCGTGCTGGCACAGACATCAAACCTTGGCGGCAAGCGCCGACTAAGGGTCAGCTCGTCACCAGATCGCAGAATGTGCCAGCGCGCCGTCATCACTTACAACGGAATGTTGTCGTGCTTTTTCCACGGGTTCTTCAGCTGCTTGTTGCGCAGGCTGGCGAACGCACGGGACACACGGCGGCGGGTCGAATGGGGCATGATCACCTCGTCGATGAAGCCGCGCTCGGCCGCCACAAACGGGTTGGCGAAACGGTCTTCGTAATCCGCCGTATGCGCCGCGATCTTGTCCGCATCGCCCAGGTCGGCGCGGTGGATGATCTCGGTCGCGCCCTTGGCACCCATCACCGCGATCTCGGCCGTTGGCCAGGCATAGTTGAAGTCGCCACGCAGGTGCTTGGACGCCATAACGTCGTAAGCGCCACCATAGGCCTTGCGGGTGATCACGGTCACTTTTGGAACCGTGGCTTCACCATAAGCAAACAGCAGCTTCGCACCGTGCTTGATGACGCCGCCATATTCCTGCGAGGTGCCCGGCAAGAAGCCCGGAACGTCGACCAGCGTCATGATCGGGATTTCAAAACAGTCACAGAAGCGCACGAACCGCGCGGCTTTGCGCGAGCTGTCGATGTCCAGGCAGCCCGCCAGAACCATCGGCTGGTTCGCAACGACACCCACGGTCTGCCCCTCAAGGCGGATGAAACCGGTGATGATGTTCTTGGCGTAATCTTCCTGGATCTCATAGAAATCGCCCTCATCCGCCACTTTGGTGATGAGCTCTTTCATGTCGTAGGGCGTGTTCGGGTTCTCGGGCACGATGGTGTCCAGCGAGTTCTCGATACGGCCCGGCTCGTCAAAGAAGGGACGCACTGGGGGCTTTTCGCGGTTGTTGAGCGGCAGGAAGTCCACCAGGCGGCGCACTTCGGCCAAAGCCTCGACATCGTTTTCGAACGCACCATCTGCGACAGACGATTTCTTGGTGTGGGTCGATGCACCACCCAGCTCTTCGGCAGTCACGACCTCATTGGTGACAGTTTTCACCACATCAGGCCCGGTGACGAACATGTAAGAGGTGTCTTTGACCATGAAGATGAAGTCGGTCATCGCGGGTGAATAAACCGCACCACCGGCGCAGGGGCCCATGATCACGCTGATCTGCGGCACCACGCCGCTGGCCATGATGTTGCGCTGGAACACTTCGGCGTAGCCTGCCAGCGAGTCGACGCCTTCCTGAATACGCGCCCCGCCCGAGTCGTTCAGGCCAATGATCGGCGCGCCGTTCTGGATCGCCATATCCTGGATCTTGCAGATCTTTTGCGCGTGGGTTTCCGACAGCGAACCACCAAAGACGGTGAAATCCTGGCTGAACACATAAACCATACGACCGTTGATGGTGCCCCATCCGGTGATCACACCGTCGCCCGCATGCTTTTGATTTTCCATGCCAAACTCGACACAGCGGTGCGCGACGAACATGTCGAACTCTTCAAAGCTGTCTTCGTCCAGCAGCAGTTCGATCCGTTCGCGCGCCGTCAGTTTGCCGCGCGCGTGCTGCGCGTCGATGCGGCGTTGCCCGCCACCCAGACGCGCCTCATTGCGGCGGTCTTCGAGTTCGGTCAGGATATCTTTCATGGCGGTTGTCCTCGCGATGGTCCTATGTGCAATTTTGCCAGACCATATAGAGTGCACAGCGCGAACCAAAGGAATATTCCGCAAATTTGCAAACCCGGTGAACAAGAACTCATGCGAAATGCAAATTTGTTAATTGTCATGTCAACGCGACGTCCCCCGTGGACCTTTCGGCACGACAGGAATAGATGCGAAGCATGCAACCTGAGTCTCAATCCAAGACGCCATCGCGGTCGGGGCGCACACCGCCCACCATCACCACGCTGATCCTGCTGTCAGGGCTGTCAGCCTTGGGCATGAACGTTTTCCTGCCCAGCCTGCCGAACATGACCGAGCATTTTCAGACGGATTATCGCCTGATGCAGCTGTCGGTCGCCTTGTACCTGGCGGTGAATGCGGCGCTTCAGATTGTGATTGGCCCCATCGCAGACAAGGCAGGGCGTCGGCCTGTCATCCTGTGGGGGCTCGCACTGTTCCTTCTGGCCACGCTCGGCACGATCTTTGCCCCAACGGCCGAGATCTTTCTGTTCTTCCGCATGTGTCAGGCCGTAATCGCCGTCGGCATCGTCCTGAGCCGCGCCGCCGTGCGCGACATGTACGAGCAGGATCAAGCGGCTTCGATGCTTGGATATGTCACCATGGGCATGGCTGTCGTTCCAATGGTCGGCCCGGCCATTGGCGGATTGCTGGATGAAACATTCGGCTGGCATGCAAACTTCTGGCTGCTGTTCCTGCTGGGCGCGCTGGCAATCATACTGGTCTACGTGGACTTTGGCGAAACCGCCCTGAAAAGCGGCAAGACGCTGATCGCCCAGTTCCGCGAATACCCCGAGCTGCTGACCTCGCCCCGGTTCTGGGGCTATTCCCTGGCTTCTGGCTTTTGCTCGGGCGCGTTCTTTGCCTATCTGGGCGGGGCGCCTTTTGTGGGCACCGAGGTATTCGGGATGAATCCGGCCGAAATGGGGTTCTATTTCGGCGCGCCTGCGATCGGCTACTTCTTTGGCAACTTTATCAGTGGTCGCTATTCCATGCGCTACGGCGTGAACCGGATGGTCATGTGGGGCTGCTGGCTGAACACCATCGGCGTTGCGCTGTCCTTGGTCGTGATGATCCTTGGGCTTGGATCGGCGTTGAGCTTCTTTGGCTTCATGACCTTTGTGGGCCTGGGCAACGGGATGGCCATTCCCAATGCCACCGCGGGCGCCTTGTCGGTGCGGGTGCATTTGGCTGGCACTGCATCCGGCCTGAACGGTGCCATCATGCTGGGCGGCGGCGCAGCGCTCAGCGCGCTTGCCGGGTTCCTGCTGACGCCTGAAACGGGGGCATTGCCGCTGTTGTGGATCATGTTGATCACCAGCGTCCTGGGCGTTCTGGCGATCCTGGTGGTGATCTGGCGCGAACGGCAGTTGGGCCTATGAGCTGAGGTCGGCAAACACGCGATCCAGCCAGCCCACAACCAGCCGAATGCGTTCCAGATCCCGCAGCTCTTTCCGGACCATCAACCACACCTCTCGTTTGGGGAGGGCGCCATGGGCAAAGGGAACTTCGACCAATCTCGTATCACGCGCCCCGATGATCCGGGGCAAAAGGGTTCGGCCGTGCCCCGAGCAGACCATCTGAAACAGCGTCTCGGCATCGTTGACTGACACCGGACATGCGCCCTCTATCGCGGCCGCTTTGGCAATCACCTCCGCATGTGACAGATACTGCATGCGCGGCTCATATCCGATCCAGGGACCGTCCGTGGCCCCAGGAATTGCATAGGCGGCATACTCCAGCTCTCCCAACTTACGGGCCAAAACGCTTTGGCCCCCTTCGGTGGGCCGGGCCAGACGCAGCGCAATATCGGCCTCGCCCCGCAGCAGGCTCAAATCACGCGCCTCCGAGATCAACTCCAATTGCAGGCCCTGCGACGTCGCCTGCATGTCGGTCAAGGCAGGGAGCAGCATGTGATTGATGACCAAAGGCACCGATGTCAGCCGCACGGTTCCCAACTGCATCTCTGACTCGGCCTGGGTGAGCGCGTTCACCACCTGCATCTCATCCCGCATGACCTCGGCGTGTCGATGCAGCGAGCGACCGAATTTGGTCAGGCCAAAGCCCGCGCCATTGACCTCGACCACAGCCTGCCCAAGATCCCGTTCCATGGCGCGCAGACGCCGCGAGACGGTGGTTTTGTCCACGCCCAACTGTCGCGCTGCATCTTTGAGGCTGCCAGCTTGCGCAATGGCCAGCAGAAATCGCATGTCGTCCCAGCTCATGACTGCATTGTTGCACCGTAGTAGTGCAGTTTTCCACCCTTCGCAGCAGCTTTGCAGCACGCCAATCTGATCCCATTCAATCAGAAAGGACACGAACATGCTCTATTGCGTCACCTTCCAAGACAACTCTGGGAAAGAACATCTGCGGCAGGAACACATGGCTGATCATCTGGCATTCCTTGCCACGCTTGGCCCCAAGATGATTGGGGCCGGGCCGCTGTTTGACGGCCAGGATGGGCAAGGCGGTATGTGGCTGGTGGAGGCAGACAGCGCTGCTGATGTCCAATCGCTGGTCGAACAGGATCCGTTCTGGCCCACCGGCCTGCGCAAAAGCGTCAGCGTCCTGGAATGGCGGCAGGTTTTTCGGGACGGCCAGCGCACCTAGGGTTGCCCGCCCGGCTTTGCAAATGTAGCCTGAGCGCCAAGTAAACTTGCAAAGATTCAGGCACCCCACGATGGCCACCCAAAAACTCTATGCTGGCGCCAAACTGCGCGAGATCCGCACCCGCCTGACGCTGACGCAAAAGGATTTTGCCGGCAAGTTGGGGGTCTCGCTGCCCTATCTCAACCAGATGGAAAACAACAACCGACCGGTGTCGACCACGGTTGTTCTGGCGCTGGCGCAAGAGTTCGGGCTGGACGTGACCGAGCTGAGCACCGGCGACAGCGAGAGGTTGGTCAGTGACATGCGCGAGGCGCTGGCCGACCCGATCTTTGCCGACACCATGCCGCCGCTCGCCGATCTTCGGCTGACCGCGTCAAATGCCCCTGCTCTGGCGCGCGCCTTTATCGAGCTGCACAAAAGCTATCGGCAGACCCACGAACGGCTGGCTTCACTGGACGAAGCTCTGGGGCGCGAAGATGCCCGCATTCAGGCCAGCCCGTGGGAAGAGGTGCGCGACTTCTTTCACTACTGTGACAACTACATCGATGCGGTGGACCACGCCGCCGAGCGTTTTTCGGCGCAGGCCAGTGACGCCGGCGACGTGCGCACCGCCGCCCTGGGCAGCCTGTCAGCACGCGGCATTCAGGTAAAACTGACGGATATCGAGGCCTTGCGCAGCTTTGACGCAAATGCGCGGGTGTTGCACCTGTCCTCACGCTCGTCGCCGCAAACACAAGTGTTTCAGATGCTGCTGCAGGTGGCACTTGTCAGTCAGGACAAGCTGTTAGAGGCGACACTGGATTTCGCCCGTTTTCATAGTGAAGAGGCGCGGTCCATCGCCAAAATCGGGCTGGCCAACTATTTTGCAGGGGCGGCTCTGATGCCTTATGGCACCTTTCTTGCTGCTGCACGGGATTGTCGCCACGACCTGGAACTGCTGAGCGCGCGCTTTGGCGCATCCATCGAACAGGTCGCACACCGCCTGTCAACGCTGCAACGCCCAGGCGCCAAGGGCATCCCGTTCTTCTTTGTCCGCGTCGATCAGGCAGGCACCATCACAAAACGCCACTCGGCCACGCGATTGCAATTTGCCCGCTTTGGCGGCGCTTGCCCGCTGTGGAACGTGCACCGCGCCTTTGAAACCCCTGGCCACTTCCTGCGTCAGCTTGCCGAGACCCCGGATGGGGTGCGCTATATTTCTCTGGCGCGCGATGTTTCGAAACCCGGCGGCTCTTTCGGAGCCCCTGTTCGCCGCTATGCCATCGCGCTTGGGTGCGAAGTGCGCCATGCCGATGCGTTGGTTTATGCCGACAACATGGATGTCACCAACGCCAGCGCCTATGAACCCATCGGTATCTCGTGCCGTATCTGCGAACGGCAGCATTGCCACCAGCGCTCGGTCCCGCCACTGGAGCGCCGCTTGACGATCAACGCAAATGAACGCGGCACGCTGCCGTATGAGGTGAACTGACCGTCCCTTGTCATCGTCAAAAGCGCACAAATTGACGCGGTTTCCGGTGAATTACTGACTTCGTGTGAAGTTACCTTTGCGAAACCCAAACAATTCTATAAGAGCGAGCAAACGACTCAGAATAAGCAGGCGAATGTTCGACACATCCTCTTCGCGGCCGCAGCCCGAAATACGAGCCGCAAGAGACTGGATCAAGGTCCTCTCGCAGTATCGCACCCCCAACGCAGGCCGCAGCTGGTTCGAGCTGGCGGTGACAGCCGTTCCTTTTTTGGCGCTATGGGCGCTCGCATGGTGGGCCTTGTCCGTCAGTTATGGTCTGGCGGTTGTCCTTTCGCTGGTGAATGCCGCGTTTCTGCTCCGGCTGTTCACCATCCAGCACGATTGCGGCCATGGCGCGTTTTTTGAAAACCGCACGCTCAATGATTGGCTGGGGCGCATCCTGGGCGTGCTGACGTTGACGCCTTATGATGTCTGGAAACGCTCGCATTCGATCCATCACAGCGGCGCTGGCAATCTGGCGCGGCGCGGCATTGGCGATATTCACACCGCAACCGTGGCCGAATACCGCGAGATGAGCCCGATGAGCCAGCTTATGTACCGGCTCTACCGCAACCCCATCGTGCTCTTTGGCTTTGGCCCCGGCTATCTGTTTTTCCTACAGAACCGCCTGCCGCTGGGGTTCACGCATCAGGCCAAGTATTGGGTCAGCGCCATGTGCACCAATGTGGCAATTGTCGCGGCCTTGGCAGTGATCTGGTACATTGGCGGTTGGGCACCCATCCTGCTGATCTTTGTGCCCAGCACCTTGCTGGCGGCTACTGCGGGCATGTGGCTGTTCTATGTGCAGCACCAGTTTGAAACCGCCCATTGGGACACAGATGAAAACTGGCAACTGCATGACGCGGCCCTGCACGGCAGCTCCCACTACATCCTGCCGCCCGTGTTGCAGTGGCTCAGCGCCAATATCGGCATCCACCACGTGCATCACCTCTACAGCCGCATCCCCTTTTACCGCCTGCCTGAGGTGCTGCGCGATCACAACGTCCTGGCCGAGGCCAACCGCATGACGATCCGCGACAGCCTGAAAAGCGCGCGTCTGCATCTGTGGGACGAAAACTCTCGCCGTCTGTTGTCCTTTGCTCAGGCCCATGCCCTGATCAAGTGAAACGTAAGCGATCAGGCGTTCGACCAACAGCCGAACGCCTGACCGATGCTCAACCGCGCGCCCTTACCCGTACATCGACGTATCCCAGAATTGCGGCTGCATGAACTGCGGGATGGCCAGTGTCTTGCCGCTGAGCGGCGCAACGGTGCCCGTCACCAACTCCAACGCCATCCAGGATTGCGGCAGGGTCAAAAGATCAGGGTAAGGCGTCTGTTTGTCCGTCGGGGCAAAGCCATAGCGCGGGTAGAATGTCGGCACGCCCAGAACAAACACCGCATCGGTTCCAATCGCCGTGAGATGCGCAATGCTGGTCTGCATCAACTCCCTGCCGACGCCCTGCCCTTGATACTCTGGCAGCACGCCGCAGGGTGCCAGCAACTGGCACGCCACGCCCGGGTGATCGACAAATTCAAAGGGCATAAACAGCACATTGCCAGCGATCTGACCATCACGCTCAACACTGAACGAGAGCACGTCAGGATGGCCCAGCAAGTCCTTGGCAAGCTGCGCGGTTTCCTCGCCCTCTTCGGGGCCAAAGGCCAGCCGATGGACATTCAAAATGGCGTCGATTTCATTCTGTTTCATTGGTTTTCCTATCTTTGGTTCATTTGCGCGCGCACGGATTTGATCCCCAAGGCAGATGCGCGGTAGGGGCCGCCGTTTTTCGAGCGAATGAAGCGTCGTTTCAGCAGGCGTTGGAACACGTTGAGCGTACAGTCGCTCAACACGTGACCATTGCGCGTGTAGCAAGTAACGTCGTGGATCTTTCCGGATGCCAGACGTTCAAAGTGGATGGACCCGCCAAGGGCGAGTTCATGCAAAACACGTTGCTCGTGTTTTGAGATATTCATTGGGATCTCTCAATCTTATGAAAGCACAACACACAGAACACTCAGCATCACGCGTGAGTGTCCGTATCGATGTTGGTGTTCCTGAATTTGTGTCGCCAGGAACGGGCGTTATGCCCGGGACTCTTTCATAAAATCTCCATTGGTTGAGGTTTTCCACCTCGGATACTCGGGGCGGTTACATCACCGCCACGAGCAAAGTCAAGACGTCAGCCATCGTCACTCAGGTGCGATCCCAAGCGATGTACCTTTGCAGCAGCAGGTCGCCCTGCGCCGCGGCATGCCTTGGACGTCAGGCCTTGGACAGCATGCCCCAGATCTCATCCTTAAGGGCTGCGCGCTTCTTGCGCAAATCCACCTCTGCCAGCTCTTCCAGCGGCTCGACATTGGTCTCGGCACGGTGCACGGCGCGGTTGATCTCGTGATACTCATCCGCAAGCCGGGCGAAATGCGCGTCCGACTGTTTCAGCGCGCTCATGGCGTCGATCTTGTCGGGGAATTCCTCGGCCAGTTCATGCGGGGTGTGAGACATCTGTTCGCTCCTTTTTTCCGGTTCGATCAGAGCCTACGTCACCGCAGACCGATCCCACTTTGACCCGGATCAAATACGCGTGGAAAACCCATCTTTTGGTCGCTAATTTTTGGCGGCCCGCCACCCTGCGCGCCGCGCTTCATCCACGGTGCAGAACCACCGCTCCCCTTTGGCCGGGCTGATCCGGGTACGGCTGTAATGTGGCTGACCAGGGCGGTGGAAAATCCGCTCTCCCTTGGCCGAGATGTTGCCCTTGATCCGGCAATTCGCCGGGTCGTCCACCGCGCGTTTTCCCGCGCGATGATCCCAAGGCAGTGCGATCCGCGCGGAATGCAGGCCCGCGGCCGCTGATTTGGCGCGTTTTTCCGCCCTGACGTAGTCAGTCGAATATGCGCGAAAGGCAAAAGCCAGCCCTTGCGTCACCAATGCCTGCCCGACATCCCGGCCTTGCACCTTACAGCGCGCAACTGTGCGCCCATAGCGATCCTGGGTCACTCGGGTGCATTGCGCCGCGCGCCCGTCATAAAGGCTGCGCACTTGCTGCGTGGCCCAGGCCCCGCAGTCCCATCCCTGCCCCGAGGCGCGGGTGCAGGTCTGGTCAAGCTCAGGCGCATCAATACCGTGCAGACGAACACGGGTGCCGCCAACATCCCAGGTGTCGGCATCAATCACTCGCACCGATCCGGACAGGTCAGCGGATGCGACCACCGGAAAGGTGGCCAGAACAAAGGCGAAACAAATTCTTAACATGAACCAGATATGCGCGCCCGAAGACGCGCATTCAACATGCGCCGTTAAGAAAGGTTAACGTCTTTTGTCACCGTTGTGCGGTTTCCCAGTTCGGGTTGATCCAGGGCACGTCATTGGCCCGGGCCAGAGCATCACGCCCCAGCAGGTGATCCGACATCTTCTCGCCCACCATGATCGACGGCGCATTGAGGTTGCCATTGGTGATGCGTGGAAAGATCGAGCTGTCGGCGACACGCAGTCCATCCACACCGATCACGCGGCCTTCGGGGTCGACCACGGCATTTGGATCATCCGCGCGCCCCATCCGGCAGGTACCGCAGGGATGATAGGCGCTTTCGACATGCTCCTTGATGAACCCGTTCAACTCGTCGTCGCTTTGCAAGGCATCGCCCGGCTGGATTTCATGCCCGGCAAAGGGCTTGAACGCCTCTTGCCCAAAGATCTCACGCGTCAGGCGGATGCAGGTGCGGAAATCGGCCCAGTCATCCTCGTGGCTCATGTAATTGAACAGGATCTTGGGCGCATCTTCGGCCCGGTTCGACCGCAGGGTGACCGCGCCTCGCGACTTGGACCGCATCGGGCCAACATGCGCCTGGAACCCGTGCCCCTCGGCCGCCGCCTGCCCGTCATAGCGCACCGCCATCGGCAGGAAATGGTACTGGATGTCCGGATATTGCACGCCCGCCTGCGAGCGGATGAAGGCCGCGCTTTCGAACTGGTTCGATGCCCCCAGACCTGTCTTGGTGAACAACCATTGCGCCCCGATGGCCCCCTTGGAGATCAGGTTCCAGTGCTTATACAACGTGATCGGCTGTGTCGCGGCCTGCTGGATGTAGAGTTCCAGGTGATCTTGCAGGTTCGCCCCAACACCGGGACGGTCTGCGACGACATCAATGCCATGTTCCGCCAGATGCGCACCCGAACCAATACCCGACAGCATCAGCAGCTTGGGCGAGTTGATGGACGAAGCAGCAAGAACCACCTCGCGCCGGGCGCGGATGATCTGTTTCTTGCCGCCCTTGATGATTTCGACCCCGGTGGCGCGCCCCTCTTCCATCACAACACGCGATGCCAGCCCGTTGACCAGATCACAGTTTGGGCGTTTCAAAGCGGGTCGCAGATAAGCATTGGCGGCGGACCAGCGGCGGCCCTTGTAAACCGTCTGCTCCATCGGGCCAAAGCCCTCTTGCTTCTCGCCGTTGTAGTCGCCGGTGACCTCATACCCGGCCTGCTGACCCGCATCTACGAAAGCTTTGAATAGTGGGTTGGAACGAGGTCCGCGCGTCACATGCAGCGGGCCATCCGTACCACGCCAGGTCGGATCGCCACCGTGGCCGCCATCGTGCCAGGTCTCCATCCGTTTGTAGTAGGGCAGCACATCTGCATAGGACCAACCGTCAGCGCCCATTTCGGACCAATGGTCGAAATCCATCGCATGGCCGCGCACATAGACCATGCCGTTGATCGAGGACGAGCCGCCAATCACCTTGCCACGCGGACAGGCCAAACGGCGACCGTCCAGATAAGGCTCGGGCTCGGATTGATAACCCCAGTCATAGCGCGACATGTTCATCGGATAGCTGAGTGCGGCGGGCATCTGGATGAAGGGCCCCGCATCGGTGCCGCCATGTTCGATCACCAGTACCGAAGCCCCCGCCTCGCTCAGGCGATAGGCCATGGCGCAGCCGGCGGACCCGGCCCCTACGATGACAAAATCTGCTTCCATATCTCAGGCTCCTGCCAAACCCGCCGGGGTCGCCCGCGGCACGGGCGTTCAAGTATTCATGCCTCCGGCGGGAGTATTTTCAAAAGGGTGAAGGGGTTATTCGCCACGCGGGAAGCGTTGGCTTTCCTCCAGATTGTCCAGGTTCATGTGGTTGCGCATGTAGCGTTCCGAGGCCTTTTGCAGCGGCTGGTAATCCCAGGGGTAATACCCGCCCTGCCGCAGCGCCTCGTAGACCACCCAACGGCGGGCCTGGCTGGCGCGCACATCGGCGTCAAAACGGTCCAGGTCCCAGCGGGCCTCGGACTTGGCTTTGATGGTGGCCAATGTGCCCGCATGGGCCGGGTCGTCCGCCAGGTTGGTCAACTCATGCGGATCAGTGTCGAGATTGAACAGCTGATCGGGGTCCAGCGCGCAGCGGTTGAATTTCCACGGGCCATAGCGCAGCGACACCAGCGGCGCATAAGACGCCTCGGCCGCGTATTCGATGGCCACAGGCTCCGTCCGCTCGGTCCCCTGCGCCAGTGGCACAAGGTTCATACCGTCCGTCCATGGCGCGATCTCGGCCATATCGACACCGGCCAACGCGCCCAAGGTGGGCGTCACGTCGATGGTCGACACAGGCGTGTCGATCTTGCCCGCAGGCATCTCGGGCGCAGAGATCATCAGTGGCACGCGCGAGGAGCCTTCATAGAAGCTCATCTTGAACCACAAGCCGCGCTCGCCCAGCATGTCGCCGTGATCCGAGACGAACATGATGATCGCCTCTTGCCGGGTGCTTTCCAGCACGTTCAGGATCTCGCCGATCTTGTCGTCGAGGTAGGAGATGTTGGCGAAATAGGCCCGGCGCGAGCGTTTGATGTTCTCGTCCGTGATGTCAAAGCTGCGCCAGTCGTTGGCATCAAAGATACGCTTGGCGTGAGGATCGTGATCCTCGTAGTCCATTGCCGGGACCTCGGGCAGCAGATGTTCGCAATCCTCGTACAGGTCCCAGTATTTCTTGCGCGCCACATAAGGGTCATGCGGGTGGGTGAAGCTGACGGTCACGCACCAGGGGCGGTCATCATTGCCGCGCGCCAGATCATAGAGCTTGGCCGTCGCGTTATAGGCGACCTCGTCGTCATACTCCATCTGGTTCGAGATCTCGGCGACCCCGGCCCCGGTAACGGACCCCATGTTGTGATACCACCAATCGATGCGTTCGCCCGGCTTGCGGTAATCCGGCGTCCAGCCAAAGTCAGCCGGGTAGATGTCGGTGGTCAGGCGGTCTTCGAACCCGTGCAGCTGGTCGGGGCCAACAAAGTGCATCTTGCCCGACAGGCAGGTGTAATAGCCCGCACGGCGCAGGTGGTGGGCATAGGTGGGAATGTCACTGCGGAACTCGGCCGCGTTGTCATAGACCCCGGTGCGCGAAGGCAGCTGACCCGACATGAACGACGCCCGGCCCGGCGCGCAAAGCGGCGAAGCGGTATAGGCATTGGCAAAGCGGGTTGAGCGTTCCGCCAGCTTTTTCAGGTTCGGGGCATGCAGCCAGTCCGCGGGACCATCAGGAAAGAGGGTACCGTTGAGCTGATCCACCATCAGGATCAGAATGTTGGGGTTTGTCATTTTCCGCTCTCGATCAGGGTGTTCAGGACGCGCAAGGCGTGGTTGACGGCCAGTTGCGGCTCTTCCGGGGCGCTGAGCGCGGCGCGGATATAAAGACCGTCAATCAAGGCAATCATGTTTTCGGCGCCCTCAACCGGGTCCGCCAGCAAGGGGCGCAGGGCATCGACCAGGTTCGAGCGAATGCGCGCCTGATAGATCTGCCACAGGCGCAGCGCATCGTCGTTGGTCTGGGCCAGAACATAGAACGTCATCCAGGCCGCAATCACATCCGGCGTGAAGCAGGATTGTGCAAAACAGGCGCGGATGATGGCCTGTGCCCGCTCGTGACGCGGGGCAGCTTTCAGCTCGCTGCGGGCCTCGGCGCCGAAATCCGTCAGGATACGTCGCATAGCGGCCAGAAAAATCTGATCCTTGCCGCCAAAATAGTGGTGCGCCAGCGCGCTGGACATGCCCGCGCGTTTGGCGATCTGGCTGACGGTGACGTCCAGGGACTTGGAGGCGCCAAGCTCGGCAATCGTGGCGCGCACGATGGCGTCACGGCGGATGGGTTCCATTCCAACTTTGGGCATTCATGCGTCTCCAGCTGTCTGAAGGAAACGCTAGGCGCTTTTTATTGACTCGTCAATCAAGAACCCGCAGGTCAGTCTACCCGCTGGTATCGCAGGACATTTCCGCGCGGCAAGTGGGTCATGTTCAGGAATGGTCCATCGACCTGCAGATCACCATAGCAGGTCGCTGCCGAGTCGCCATCGGATTGCAGAATCAGATATGGCCCACCTTCGGAATAGTCATTGCATGTGGAGCTGACGCGAATTGACCCGCTGTCCTGGGTTTGGCCGTCATAAGTCAGGTCCAGCAGCGAACCGTCCAGCACCAGCCCCGCCGCAGCATCGTCTCGCGATTGCCATTTGCCCTGCATGTCCTGCAGCAGGTCGTCGGCCTCCTCCCACCCGCGCGCAAACAGCTTGTAGGGCACCAGATCGGCGGTGCTGTCATGAACCGCTTCAAGATCACCATGCACGATCACGGGGCTGCCGGGGCGAAAGCGGTCGACAAAGGCAAAGGCCTCCTCTCCCTCGCGACCGTCCTGGCGAAAGAACACCTGCACACCATCCGCAAACAGGCTGCACACCATTTGCCCGCTCTCGGTTGTGCAGGATTGGAAATTGCCAGCCGCACTGTAAGGCTCACCATATTTTCCCGGTGGCACAAAGGCCGGTTCGCTTGGGGCCGCGGGCCGGGACACGGCGGCCAGATAGGTCACGTGGTCCTTTTCCGTCTTGCCGGTGTCGAGTTCCAGAAACTGCCCATTGCCATAGCCGCGCCCGTCACACTCCTGATCGCCGGTAATGTCGAACACGTCGGCCAGTATGCAAAAGCCGATCCCCTCATGATCGAAGGTCCACCCATCTGCCTGGGCCATCAGATAGTAGTAGCGGTTGACCAGATCCCCGGCCAGGACGGTCGCGCATTGGTCCGGCTCGATGTTCCACCACCCCTGCGACACCCAGCCATCGTCGCCACGATAGCCAATGGCGACAGAGTGCAGAACGGCAGTGTCATTGCACACCGCCAGCCCCGCCGCGGCAGGGCCGGATGCCATCAGACCAAGGCCTAAAGAGAACGCGCGCAACCTCATGCCGCCACCCTAGGAGCAGGAGCGTTGCCCTGACAAGCGTCAGAGTTTGGGCGTGTTCGGGTTGGGTGTGATTTCACGACGCTTCAGCACCGCCTCGCGCCAGGTGATGAAGCTGATGGCGCCCAGGATCAGCGTGCCCCCCAGGACAACCCAGAAATCGACGCCTTCGTCAAAGACCAGCGCGCCAAGCAGTGTGGCCCAGATCAGCTGCAGAAAGGTCACAGGCTGCGTCACGGCCACCGGCGCGGCCTGCATCGCCAGGGTCATGAAGTAATGCCCACCCGTCGCAAATGAGGCGATAGCAAAGAGAATGCCAAGTTGCGGCAAGGTCGGCGTCACCCAGACGGCGATGGCAAAGGGCGCAATGCCGATGGTGACAAAAATCGACATCATGGCGACAACGACCACCGGGCTGATTTCTTCGACCAGCATTTTGACCATCAGATAGGAAATACCCATGCACAGCGTCGTGCCCAGCATCGCCAGGTGACCGGGGCTGATCTCGCGAAATCCGGGACGCAGGATGATCATCGCCCCGATTAGGGCCACAATGATTGCCGTGATCCGGCGTGCCGCCATCGTCTCGCCCAGAAACAGCGCGGCCCCGATGGTAACGTAGACCGGCGTGAGATAGTTCATCGCCGTGACCTCGGCCAAGGGGATCTGCGTCATGGCAAAGAACCACAGCATGACCGCCGCGCTGTGGATCGCGCCCCGCAAGGTGAACAACCCCCATTGGCGTCCGGTCAATCGTGTTCGGATCAGCGTGCCAAGTGCTGGCACAAAGAACACCAGCCCCAACAGATACCGCAAAAAGGCCGACTGGGTGGGATGCATGGTCGAGCCCATGGATTTCACCAGCGCAGTCATGACCACAAACGAAAGCCCTGCCGCCAGCATCCACAGGATACCGGCAATCGGGCGTTGGGTGGCGGTCGCGTTGGCTTGGCTCATACGCCCCTTGAACACCCATTCACAGGCAGGGGCAACCCTTCACATCGCAACAAGTTTTAGGGCAATTCCCCACATTACGACGCCGATACCCGCATCCAGCACTTGCCAGGCGCGCGGCCAGGCAAACAGCGGCCCCAGGGCCCGCGCGCCGTATCCCAGTGAAAAGAAAAACACAAAACTCGCCAGCATCGCCCCCAAGGCAAAGCTCACCCGGTCATCGTATTGGGCCGAGATCGAGCCCACGAGCACAACCGTATCCAGATAGACATGCGGGTTGAGCCAGGTAAACGCCAGCACCGTCGCCAAGGTCGCGGTCAACCCGCTGACCCGTTCGCCGCTCATGTCCATACTCGCCCCGCCCCGCCAGGCCGACCGAAAGCTCATCGCGCCGTAGCACAGCAAAAACAGCGCCCCGCCATAGCGCATCGCGGGTTCGAACCAGGGCACCGCCTGCGCCAAGGAACCCATGCCATAGACCCCAGCTGCAATCAGCACCGCATCCGACACAGCACAGGTCAGGCACACCGCAAAGACATGCTCGCGTCGCAGCCCCTGACGCAGAACAAAGGCATTTTGCGCGCCGATCGCCAGAATCAGGCTGAAACCAAGGGCAAAGCCGGGGAAAAATGACGTCAGCATGAAGGCTCCTGTTGTTCGACTGCCCGGTTTGACTAGAGGCCGCGCGTTGCGTAGTCTAGTTAAAGATACTCAGCTTAGATAAGCACAGCTAATGCAATTTGACCCACAGCACCTTGCCGCCCTGTCTGCCATCCTCAGCCGAGGGAGCTTTGAGGCCGCCGCCGCCGATCTGTCGGTGACGCCATCGGCCATTTCGCAACGGATCAAGGCGCTTGAGGATCGCCTTGGCACCTCGCTGATCAACCGCGGCACGCCCTGCACGGGCACGCCTGCGGGCATTCGTCTGGCCAAGCATGCCGAGGATGTCGGCATCCTTGAGGCTCAGGTCAGCCGCGAGCTGTCTCTCGATGCAGCCCCCGGGCCTGCGCGCCTGCGCATCGCCGTCAATGCCGACAGCCTTGCGACCTGGTTTGTCAACGCCATGGCGGCCGTACCGGATGTCCTGTTTGATCTGGTGATTGACGATCAAGACCATTCTGCCGACTGGCTCAGGCGGGGAGAGGTCAGCGCAGCCATCACCGCATCCACCAAGCCGGTCACCGGTTGCGACATGCACCCGATTGGCGCGCTGCGCTATATCGCGACTGCCAGCCCGTCCTTCATGGACCAATGGTTTCCCGAAGGCGTCACCGCCAAGGCCTTGGCCGTTGCTCCCTGCCTGACGTTCAATGCCAAGGACGGGCTGCAACGGGCCTGGCTGCAGGACAATTTTGACACCCGCATCTCTCCTCCCACCCATTTCTTGCCGTCAACACAGGCTTTTGTGGACGCAGCGCGCCATAGCATGGGATGGGGCATGAACCCGGTGCAGCTGGTGCGTGGCCCGATCCGCAATGGCCGCTTGACCCCCCTGATCCCCAAGACACCGCTGGATGTGCCGTTGACCTGGCAGGTCAGCCGCATCATGGCCCCCGCCCTGGAGCCGGTCACCAAAGCGGTCAAACAGGCCGCGACCAAAGGGTTGATCCCCGACTGAGTGCGGCCAATAAAGGGGCAACACATGAAGGATTCCAAATGTTTGCCCGCGAAGACCTGACCTATACCACCCTGCCTCTGCCCGACCGCGCCGACCTGAGCGATGACGAGATGCGCGCCGCCGCCCAGGCGTTCCACGAGGTCATGCGCAAGCGCCACACGGTGCGCGACTATTCGGACCGGCCCGTGCCGCAACAGGTGATAGAGGATTGCATTCGCACCGCAGGCACCGCGCCCTCAGGCGCCAATCACCAGCCTTGGCACTTTGTGGCAATAAAGAACCCCGCCCTGAAACAACGTATTCGCGAAGAGGCCGAGGAAGAAGAGCGCCGCTTTTATGCGGGCGGCGCAGGCGACGAATGGATCAAGGCGCTGGAACCCATCGGGACGGACGCGGTCAAGGAGCATCTGACCGTCGCGCCCTGGCTGATCGTGGTGTTTGCCCAACGCTGGGGCCAGTTCGAGGACGGCACCCGGTTCAAGAACTACTACGTCCCCGAAAGCGTCAACATCGCCACCGGCTTTCTGCTCGCCGCCCTGCATCACGCAGGCCTCTGCACGCTGACTCACACCCCCAACCCGATGCGGTTTCTGAATGAGGCGCTCGACCGCCCAGCCTCGGAAAAGCCCACGATGATCATCGCCGTCGGCCACCCAGCCGAGGATGCAACCGTGCCCGAAGTGGCCAAGATGAAGAAACCCTTGGACGAGATTCTGACCATCTGCGATTGATCCGGGGCTCAGGTCATGCGCATGGTTGGCCCCATGCGCATCGATCCGGCCTCTGCTCGCCTGCCCCACGTCTTCTGGCTGTGGATCGCGCTGCCGCGCGCGCTGATCCTGGGGGCTCTGGCCCTGCTGGGATCTTCTCTGACGATGCCTGCTCTGGTCCTTTACCCGCTGTTGGCGACGGATATCGTGGTTTTTGGCTGGCAAGTTGTCCTCTTTCAACGCAGCGCCGACGCCCATGTGATTGCTCACGGCGGACTGGCCGCCGTCTGGGGTGGTCAACTGGCCCTGCTGGTGGCCGCCGGTTTGGGCATTGCCATGTGGTGGGGACTGGCGCTCGACACCCATGCCCCACCGGAAGAAGAGCTGTTTACCGACCGGATGGACCGCGAACATGCCGCCACCTACCAGCTGGAGCTGTCGCAAGACGGCACCACGCTGATGTTCCAAGGGGCGATCACCTTTGGCCTGACCCGCCGCGCGACGGCCCTCGCCGATGCAGCGCCGCAGTTGGCACACGTGACCCTCCACAGCCCCGGCGGCCACATCTACGAGGCGCGCGGCTTTGCCAAATTGATCCGGGATCGCGGGCTGAGCACCCACGCCGTCGGTGACTGCACTTCGGCCTGCACCCTGCCCTTTGTGGCAGGTCAAAACCGCTCTTTGGCCCCCGGCGCGCGCCTTGGGTTTCACCAATATGCGCTGAACTTTGACACCGCCCTGCCGCAGATCGATCTGCAACAGGAACAGGACAAGGACCGCGCCTTGTTCGAGGCCCAAGGCGTGCAGCCGTCCTTTCTGAACGCCATGTTCACCATACCCAGCACCGGCCTGTGGTATCTGACCGAGGCCGAGGCGCGCGCTGCGGGTCTCATCACCCCTTGACCGTATCACAAGATCACTGGCCAGCGTTCTGCGGTGCCGCGCCTCGCCGCAGGCGAGGCGCCCGACCCAACTGAGCAAGGGCCCGTCAGGGCATGCTGCGAGGGCGGGAGCGCCCCCTAGCCGTGTTGCGCCGCCAGATGTGGAAAGCTGTCAACAAAGCGCCCGAACTTGTGCCGTCCGCATGTCACCGCCTCATATCGCGCCGGATTGGCTGCGCTGACACATCCCGGCAAGGGGGCAAATTCGGCCTCGTAGTCGGCATCGATGAAAAACGGGATCGAATAGCGCTCGCGCCCGCTGGTGTTCACCACGCGGTGCAGGTTCGCCAGATAGACATCGTTCGTCAGACGCTGCACCAGATCGCCGATGTTGATCACAAAGGTTCCGGGGATCGGCGGCCCTTCGACCCAAGCGCCATCGCGGTTCATCACCTGCAACCCACCCACGTCATCCTGGGCCAGAATGGTCAGGTTGCCGTAATCGGTATGCGCCCCAATCCCCATGACGCTCTCGTCGATCTTGCCGGTTTGGGGCGGGTAATGCAGCAAACGTTGGATGCTGATCGGATCGCGCATTTTGGCTTCGAAAAATTCGGGCGCCAGGTCCAGGCTCTGTGCGATCCCGCGCAACAGGATCGCCGCCAGCCGTTTCATCTCTTCATGATAGCCGTAAACCGCCGCGCGGAACTCGGGCAGCGCCTCGGGCCACTGGTTGGCGCCAAAAAACGGAACGTCGACCCCGGGTGTTTCCGGGCCGAGGTCAAAGCATTCCTTCAGATCCTTGGTCTTGGCCGGGTCGGTGTTTTCGCCAAACACCTCGATGTACCCCCGCATCGCAACGCCCGAGTTGCCGATATGCAGCTTCATCTTTTCCTCGAGCGGGAGATCAAAGAACGCCCGGGTCTGGGCAAAAGCTGCCTCTACCGTCTGGGCCGCAACGCCGTGGTTCTTGACGTACATGAAGCCCACATTGGACAGCGCCCATCGGATCTCTTTTGCGACCCGCGCCGGATCGCGGCCATCCACAAGGGGGGCAACGTCGATCACCGGGATACGATCAAAGGATTGGCGCGCGGCGCGCAGGCTGTCGTCAAGTTGGGCCAAGGCGGCGTCAGACATGGGGGTTCCTCCATTCATGTGGCGCCAGAAACACGAAGAAGCCTTCACATGACAATTGCGAAAATTCTCAACTTGAGTTAGCTGAAGTAAGCCATATGCAACAATAGCCCGCATCTTCATCACATTGGGAAAGCACGGCGATGCCAAAACGCCCCTATGATCTGCCCCCGCTCAGCGCGCTCTCCAGTTTCGAGGCCGCCGCCCGGCACGAAAGCTTCAAATCCGCCGCCCAAGAGCTGAACGTGACCCCGGCCGCCATCAGCCATCAGGTCAAGGCGCTTGAGGCCGAGTTGGGCCAACAGCTGTTCCACCGCCACCAACGCGGGGTGGAACTGTCTGAAACCGGGCAGATGCTTCAACTGACGCTGCAACGTGGTTTTGAACAGATTTCAACGATGGTCACGCAACTGCGACAGGACAGCCAGACGCGCGCGGTGACCATAGGGGCGACAACAGCGGTCTCATCCTTGTGGCTAACACCCCGATTGGCCCGATTCTGGAAACGGCACGGCAACATCGCCGTGACCCAGAACGTCTCGGACACGGATCATGCACAGACGGGGTGCAATCTGAGCATCCACTATGGCGACATGACCCGTGACAACGGCGATTGCCGCCCGCTGTTTCGCGATCGGATCGCCGCGCTCGCCAGCCCCGCGTTCGCCGCTGAGCACGCCGTAGACGCATTAGCGGATCTAGCCCATCTCCCCTTGATCCACCTTAACGCATCGGACGAGCGTTGGACGGACTGGCGCACCTGGTGCGCGGCTCTGGATTATGATGGCCCCATCGGCGAAGGGCTGCGGGTCAACAACTATACCATTGCTTTGCAGGCGGCGCAGGATGACATGGGGGTGGTCCTTGGCTGGAACGCGCTGACCGCACCACTGGTGCAGTCGGGCGCGCTGGTGCCGTTGCTGCCGCAGGACATCGCCGCGCCCCTGGATTTCTACATCAAAACCCACGCTTCAGCCAATGAACGCGCGATCCTGCTGCGCGACTGGCTCTTGACCCCTCAGGCGTTGTAAGCGCTCAGATCCTCGGGCGCATGCAGAAGGGTGCCGTCGTATTTCACCAAATCGTCGTTCATCTGCAGCCATGGCAGTTTGGCCTGATAGTTGACATGGAACGTTGGAGCAAAATCTTCGGGATGTTCCATCGACGCCGCATAAAGATGCATGCCGCCGGCATAGTGATCGGCCTCGAACCCCAGGGGCGAGCCGCAGGTGTCGCAGAAATGCCGATACACGCCCTTGGAACTTTCGATGGTTTTGGGCGCCGCGCCGGTCCAGCGGAAATTCTTGAGCGGAACCCCCAGCCAAGCCACCACCGGGGCCGCACAATTGCGGCGGCAATCATCGCAATGGCAATAGCAGGCCCAGGTTACCTCGCCCTCGAACGCCCAAGTGGTGCGTTTGCACAGGCAGTATCCTTTGGTGGTCATTGGTGGCACTCCGCTCTGATGTTGCTCAGGCAAGCCTGTCGCCGGCACAAATCACAGGCTCGTCCCCCCAAGACGCCTGACAGATCAAATCCGACAAAAGAAAACGCCCACCCCGCGCGGCGGAATGGGCGTTCGAAATCTCTCGGAAAAACTTGATTAAAGCTGTTCCATCACCTCGTCCGAGGCCTCAAAGTTGGCGGTGACGCGCTGGATGTCGTCGTCGTCTTCGAGCGCATCAATCAGCTTCATCAGCTTTTGCATGCCTTCCAGATCCAGCTCGGTGGTGGTGGTGGGTTTCCACACCAGTTTGGTCGATTCCGACTCGCCAAGTGATGCTTCCAACGCGTTCGATACGTCGTTCAGATCTGTGTCCGCGCAATAGATGATGTGACCATCATCCGAGCTTTCGCAGTCTTCGGCACCAGCCTCAATTGCGGCCTCGAAAACTGTGTCGGCGTCGCCTGCGTCAGCGTTGTAGACAACCTCGCCCTTGCGGTCGAACATGAAGCCGACCGAGCCGGTCTCGCCCAGGTTGCCGCCGTTCTTGGAAAACGTCGAGCGCACGGTCGATGCGGTGCGGTTGCGGTTGTCGGTCATTGCCTCGACGATGACGGCCACGCCGTTGGGGCCATAGCCCTCGTACCGGATTTCTTCGTAATCGTCGCCCTCACCGGCCACCGATTTCTTGATAGCGCGGTCGATCACATCCTTGGGCACCGACTGCGATTTGGCCTCTTTCACGGCCAGGCGCAGACGCGGGTTTTTCTCGGGGTCGGGATCGCCCATCTTGGCGGCCACGGTGATCTCTTTGGACAGCTTGGAAAACAGCTTGGACCGCGCGGCGTCCTGACGACCCTTGCGGTGCTGAATGTTTGCCCATTTTGAGTGGCCGGCCATGTGGTGCTCCTGCAAGAATTTGGTTTCGCGGGCCTCTATAAAACAAGCAGGGGGCCGGGTTCAAGCATCCGGCGCCCCGTTTGAGGCCCAGATCAGCTGTCCGGGCTCACATGTTTGGCAATCGCTTGCAAGGCCGACACCATCTGCATCTCGGTTTCGGGCTTTTCGTTGTACTCGGGATAGGCCGAATTCATCGCAATCACCACGCCGCGGGCGGGGTTGATGTAAAGGAACTGACCGTAAATGCCGATCGCCGTAAAGTCGCCGCCATCACGCTCGACCGGAATCCACCACTGGTTCTTATAGCCCAGTGGATAGTCCGATTTGTCGTGATCGCCGGGCTTCGATTGCGGCGTGTCGGTGGTGGTGGACTGCTGCAGCCAAGTGGCCGAAACCACACGTTCGCCAGTCATCGAGATCCCACCGTTCAACACCATCTGCCCAACACGAGCCAGATCGCGCAGACGCAGGTTGGCGCCGCCAAAGGCCACCGGCTCCCCCAACTGGTCAACCAGCATCCGGGCATCCGCTTCGGCCCCGATCTTGCTCCACAGCTTGTCGCGGAAGTATTCCGCATATTCCTGCCCCGTTGCCCGACGCAGCACCCAGGCCAAAACTTGCGTCTCAATGCTAGCGTATTGGTTGAACGTCCCCGGCTCGCGCTGACGTACCATTGTGGTGGAAAACTCATCCAGCGAGCCGCGCAAGGTCGCAACCACCGTCTGTACGATGTCCGAATTCAGATCATCGTAATCTTCGACATAGCGAATGCCCGAGGTCATATCGAGCACCTGCTGAACGGTGACGCCATCGTATCCGGTGTCCTTCAGCTCGGGGATGTAGCTGGTCACCTGCGCCTCCACATCCAGGGCACCGGCATCATGGGCCACGCCCACAAGGATCGAGGTCAGCGATTTGGTCACCGACATTTCGATATGGTGGGTTTCGGCGCTGTTGCCTCGAGCGTACGCCTCATGGATCAGCTTGCCATCCTTGAGCACCGCCAGACCCGTCCAGTGGAAAGCATCAAACAGCTCTTGGGTGGGCAATTCCTTCCCCTCGTAGGTGAAGGTCGCTGGCAAGATATCTACCTGCTCCTGCGCCTCGAACTCGGCCACCGGACCGCCCCGCTCGATGGTGATCGAGGGGTAGGTTTCATAGAGCGTGCGAAAGTTCTGGTCGATGTTTTCGGGTTCGAAAACCGCCGCATAAGCCATCAAGGCGCGCACGTCCTGTATCTTGTCCCAAAACACAGCTCCGCCGATCAGGGCCAGCGCCACTATGGCCACTGCCCCGCGTTTGATCCATTTCATGTGAGTCTCCTCCGGTTATTCAGTCAGGTCCGTCCGACAGCAGCAATTGATGTGCGGCCTTGCGAACCGCTTGGGGGTCGGACGGCAAAAAGCCGATGTCGGCAAAAAACGTGGCGCCAAAGCCCATGGAGACGATGCCATAGGCGCGACGCTCGCGGTCCTGGTCGCTGAGGCCGATGCCATCTGCCGCCATATGACCGGACAGCTCTTGGCACAGGCGCTGATAAAGCCCCCGCAGCCGCTCCTGAATGCGATCGTCCAGCGCGGCATAGGGCCAAAGCTCGTCCACCATCAGGCTCAGATCCTCGTCGCCCAGCAGTTCATCCAGCACCAGATCGACCAGTTGCGCGGCGCTCAGGCTCCCCTGATCGACGTGTTCCAGTTGTTCCAGCTTGGCCTCACCCCGTTCGATCATCCGATCAAAGAGCAGCAGCACCAGGTCGATCTTGTTGCCTGCGAAATACCGCAACAGCGAACGCGGCAAACCCGCCTCTTCGGCCACTTTGGCCAGCGTAAGTTTGGCCAGCCCGTCGCGCAGAACGATGCGTTCGAGGGCATCCAGGATCTGCGCCTTGCGTTCGGTTTCCATCTTGGGACGAGCCATGAGTTTCGCCTTTTTCGTTTCTTGTCAGATAGACAATTTACGCGATAAAGCGATTCCTGTCACTTTGACAAGTTTGATTGTTGAACGACCCTGCGTCACGAATGGCCCGATGCCCCGCGAATTCCCCGTCGCACCTTTGGGTTGAACCGGCTAGGGTTCCCGCATGACGACAGATCAGATCATTTTGTTTTCGCTCTTTGGCTTGGTGTTTGCTTTCCTTCTTTGGGGTCGGTTCCGATACGATCTGGTGGCCTTTACGGCGCTGATGCTGGGCGTTGTGCTGGGTGTGGTTCCGGTTGCCGACGCATTCTCCGGCTTTGGCCACCCTGCCACCATCGTTGTGGCTCTGGTGCTGGTTGTCTCGGCGGGTCTGGTCCGCTCGGGCGCAGTCTTTCTGATCACCCGCACGCTGGTCGACGCATCCCGTGGTCTTGGCGCCCACATCGCATTGATGGGTGGGATCGGGGCGGTTCTGTCGGCCTTCATGAACAACGTGGCCGCGCTGGCCCTGCTGATGCCCGTCGACATTCAGACCGCACGCAAGGCAGGCCGTGTGCCGGGGCTCAGCCTGATGCCATTGAGCTTTGCCACCATCCTGGGCGGTATGGCCACTCTGATCGGCACACCGCCCAACATCATCATCGCCTCAATCCGGGCCGAGGCGGTGGGTGAGCCATTTGCCATGTTCGACTTTGCCCCCGTGGGTGGGATTGCGGCCATTGCGGGGCTGATCTTTGTCGCCCTCATTGGCTGGCGCCTGATCCCGACGCGCGGCGACGATCAGGAACACTCTGAGGCGCTGGCGCAATACATCGCCGAGCTGACCGTGCCGGATGAGAGCCCCCACATCGGCAAACGCCTGGCCGAGTTGGACGAGGCCGCCGACAAAACCGACGTCGCAATTCTGGGTCTGATCCGCGACGGCAAACGCCGCTATGGCCGCGCCGCAAACGCCATCCTGCGGGCCGGTGATGCGCTGGTGTTGGAAGCAGTGCCCGAAGCTTTGGATGAATTCCGCACCGCACTGAACCTCGACTTCTCGGACAGCCGCCGACAAGAGGTGCTGAAAGCCGCCGGCGACGGTCTGGAAGTGATCGAAGTGGTGGCGACAGAGCACAGCCGGATCACTGGCAAAACCTCGCAAGCCATCGGGCTGGCCTGGCGGCAAAGCACGGTGCTGATGGGTATCTCGCGTCAGGGTAAACGCATCACCAAACAGGTCCGCAAGACCGAGGTGGAGGCGGGCGACATCCTGCTGTTGATGGTCCCCCGTGACCGAGGGCCAGACGTGACCGAATGGCTGAGCTGCCTGCCTCTGGCCGAAAGAGGCCTGAGCGTGACGGCCAACGAAAAGGTCTGGCTGGCCATCGGCCTTTTTGCAGCGGCCGTGATTGCGGCCTCGGTTGGTCTGCTCTATCTGCCGATTGCTCTGGGGCTGGTGGTTGTGGGCTATGTCCTGACCAAGATCCTGCCGATTGCCGAGATTTATGACCACATCGAATGGCCCGTCGTCGTGCTGTTGGGGTCGATGATCCCGTTGGGCGCCGCACTCGAAAGCTCGGGCGGGACCGAGTTGATTGCAGGCAGCCTGATCTCGCTCACCAACGGCCTGCCTGCCTGGGCGATCCTGACCGTGCTGATGGTTGTGACCATGACCCTGTCGGATGTGCTCAACAACACTGCTACAACCATCGTGGCTGCGCCGGTGGGTATCCAGATGGCCAACACGCTTGGCGTCTCGCCCGATCCGTTCCTGATGGCAGTGGCGGTCGCGGCCTCGGCGGCTTTCCTGACCCCCATCGGGCACAAGAACAATACGCTGATCCTGGGCCCTGGCGGCTATCGCTTTGGCGACTACTGGCGCATGGGCCTGCCGCTTGAGGTGCTGATCGTCGCCGTGTCCATCCCGTCCATTCTGGTCTTCTGGCCAATGTAACCCCTGGAAAGGAACCCCATGAGCCACGACGGTTACCTGCTGACCGCCCAAGCCATCGCCGCGATGGCAGGAACAGCAAAGACACATTTCCTGAATCCCAACGCACAGCGGATCAACAAATCCTTGGGCGATGCGACCGCTCTTACGGGGATTGGCGTTCACATCATCGAGGTCGAACCGGGCCGCGATACCACCGAATATCACGTGCATCATTTCGAGGATGAATGCGTCTATATCCTGTCCGGTCAGGCGGTTTCGATCATCGACGGAGAAGAGCAGACCGTGAGCCCCGGCGACTTCATTGGCTACCGCAAAGGCGGCCATGCGCATGGGCTGCGTAATGATGGGCCGGACCTGCTGCGCGTGCTGGTGATCGGGCAGCGGCTGGCGCATGACGTGGGAGATTATCCCAACAAGGGCCAGCGCATTTACCGAAACGAGGGGCTTGAGTGGGACTATGTCGACCATTCTGCGATCAAGAACCCCTGACGCGGCAATGGGGCCGCTTGCCCCGGCCCCACGGCACCGGTAATTCGACCCCATGAAACCGTTCCTGATCCTGCAACTTCGCCCTGAAACCGATGCCTCGGATGCCGAGTACGCCTCGATTCTCAAGCAGACCGGCCTGTCACCCGACCGCGCCGTTCGTGTGAGGCTGGATTGCGAAGACCTGCCAACGGACCTGAACGTGACCGACTATGCCGGTGTCATTGTCGGCGGCGGTCCTGGCTGTGTCAGCGATGATCCGGCCACCAAGTCGGAACTCGACGCGCGGGTCGAAGCAGCGGCGCTGTCGCTGATGCCGCAGATCACCGCGCTGGATCACCCGTTCATGGGCTGCTGTTATGGTCTGGGTATCTTGGCGACCCACCTGAACGGCGACGTGTCCAAGGCGCAATATGGCGAGCCGGTTGGCCCCTCGCTCTGTTCCCTGACGCCCGAGGGTGAGGCCGATCCCCTGACCGCGGGCCTAAAGCCAGTGTTCGACGCTTACGTCGGCCACAAGGAAGCGGTGCAGAACCTGCCCGAAGGGTGCGTGCATCTGGTGGCCTCGGCCCCCTGCCCGATCCAGATGGTTCGCTGGGGGCAGAACGTCTATGCCACCCAGTTCCACCCCGAGGCCGATGCTGCGGATTTTGAACAGCGCATCAACATCTACCGCAACCATGGCTATTTCCCGCCCGAGGACGCGGAAACCCTGATCGCCGCCTGCCACAGCGCCGACGTGACCGAGCCCGGCAAGATCCTGAAACGGTTTGTTGAACGTTACAGTTAGGCAGATAACCTAACGGCATCCCCCATTGCCGAAACCATCCTCCCCCGCTTAGGCTGGCCAAAACGACTTTGGGAGGGGTGGTTTTGGATTTTCTAATCAACGTGGGGCTGCCGCTGTCGCTGGCCATCATCATGCTGTCATTGGGCATCGGGCTGGAAGCGGCAGATTTCCGGCGCGTCCTGACCCGCAGGTTTCCCTTTGCCATCGGCGCCATCAGCCAGGTGATCCTGCTGCCCATCGTGACCTTTGCGCTCGTCACCGCCTTTGCCTTTCCGCCCGAGATCGCCGTGGGCTTCATGCTGCTCAGCTTTTGTCCCGGCGGCGTGACCAGCAACATCCTGTCGAAACTGGCCAACGGCGATGTGGCGCTGTCCGTCACGCTGACGGCTGTCATCAGCCTGCTGTCGATCCTGACGGTGCCGGTGCTGGCGGCCTGGTCCGTCACCCATTTCATGGGCGAGGCCGCGCCCGAGGTCTCGATCAGCGGCTTGGCGATTGCCATGTTCCTGATCACCACCCTGCCCGTGGCCATCGGCGTCACGGTGCGGCACTATTTTCGCGGCGCGGCCATGGCCATCGACGGTCCGCTGTCGAAACTCGCCACAGTTCTTTTCGTTCTGATCGTAATTGCAGCACTGGCCGGAAACTGGCAGCTTTTCATCGACAATCTGGGCGTCATGGGCGCCGGTCTGATCTCGCTCAACGTGATCCTGCTGCTGATGGGGCTGGGTCTGGCACGCATCGCGGGCCTCGGCTGGACCGAGACCAAGACGATCGCGATCGAAACCGGCATCCAGAACTCGGCCCTTGGTATCACGCTGGCCGCTCTGATCACCGCCACAACCACGGGCCTCAGCCCGCTGGCCCTGCCCGCCGCCGTCTATGGGATCACGATGTATTTCGTCTCCCTTCCGTTCATCTTCTGGTTTCGCAGCCGCTGAAGGAGCCTGATCCATGACCACCAACACCGCAGATGCAATCATTGTGGGCGGAGGGCTGGCCGGGTTGGCCGCTGCTGCTGAACTGGGCGACCGGGGCAAAAAGGTCATCGTGCTGGACCAGGAGCCCGAGCAATTCCTGGGCGGACAGGCCTTTTGGTCGCTGGGTGGTCTGTTCATGGTCGACACGCCCGAGCAACGCCGAATGGGCATCCGCGACAATGCCGATCTGGCCCTGCGTGACTGGATGGGCAGCGCGCAGTTCGACCGGCCCGAAGACGCGTGGCCCCGCAAATGGGCCGAGGCCTATGTGGAATTCGCCGCCGGAGAGATGCGCCCCTGGCTGCATGACATGGGCCTGCGCTGGTTCCCGGTCGTGGGCTGGGCCGAGCGCGGCGGGTCTTATGCCAATGGCCACGGCAACTCGGTCCCGCGGTTCCACATCACCTGGGGCACCGGTCCCGGCGTGATCGAGCACTTTGTCCGGCGCGTGCGCGAGCATGCGGCTGCCGGTCTGATTGATCTGCGGTTCCGCCATCAGGCCAGCCACATCATCATGCAAAACGGTGCCGCCAGCGGTGTATCGGGCGAGGTTCTGTCCGCTGATGGCGCCGAACGCGGCCAGAAAACCAACCGGGACGAAGTGGGCGAGTTCGAGGTTTATGCACCTTCGGTCATCGTCACTTCGGGCGGCATCGGTGGAAACTTCGAACTGGTCCGCAAATCCTGGCCGCGCGACCGTCTGGGAAGCCCGCCCAAGGACATGGTGGCAGGCGTCCCCTTTCACGTCGATGGCCGCATGATCGCGATCAGCGAAAAGGCGGGCGGCCATGTGATCAACGGCGACCGCATGTGGCACTATACCGAGGGCGTCAAGAACTGGGACCCGATCTGGCCCAGCCACGGCATCCGCATCCTGCCCGGCCCAAGCTCGATGTGGTTTGATGCCACCGGCAACCGGCTTGAACCACCTTGCCTGCCCGGTTTTGACACGCTGACCACGCTCAAAGAGATCCTGAAAACGGGTTATGAATACAGCTGGTTTGTTTTGACCCAGAAAGTGATCAAGAAAGAGTTTGCGCTGTCAGGCAGCGAACAAAACCCCGATTTCACCTCTGCCAAATGGTCCGAGGTCATTCGCCAGCGCATCCTGTCCGGCAAAAACGCCACCGCCCCGGTCGAGGCGTTCAAGGAAAAGGGCGAGGATTTTGTTGTTGCCAACACCCTGGGCGATCTGGTGCGCGGCATGAACCAGCTGGGCGGCAACCTGATCGACGAGGACCACCTGCGCGCCCAGATCGAAGCGCGCGATGCGCAGATGGATAACCCGTTCACCAAGGACGCGCAGATCATGGCCATCCACGCCGCTCGAAACTATCGCGGCGACAGGCTGATCCGCACGGCCAAGCCGCACAAGTTCCTGGACCCATCCAACGGCCCTCTCATTGCGGTGAAACTGCACATCCTGACCCGCAAGACGCTTGGGGGATTGCAGACCAACCTCGACAGTCAGATGCTGGGCGCAGACGGCCAGGTTGTTCCGGGCCTCTTTGCAGCGGGCGAAGTCGCGGGCTTTGGCGGTGGCGGCTATCACGGCTACAACGCACTCGAAGGCACCTTCCTGGGCGGCTGCATCTTCTCAGGTAGAAACGCAGGCCGCTCACGCGCCATCGCTTGAGTTTACCAGCTCCCTCCGGCCCCGCCGCCGGAGGACGAGCCGCCCCCAAAACTCGACCGGCTGGACCCGCCCGAGCCGGAGCTGTCGGACAGTTTCGGGATCGTGCGAACCTCGCTGTCGTGGTACCCGCAGTGCTGACAGTCATAGTCGACCCGCTTGCGCCCGGTGCTGGACTTGGTCGCGGCGCTGAGGACAGTGCTGGTGGTGGATAGCGTGCGATAGTTGCACTGCGGACAGGCACCATAGCCCGAGAACCAGCTGCGGTAGCGGTTGATGTCCATGTGGCCGCAGGACCGGCAGTGCCAGACGTCGTAGTCGACGGATTTCAGGTATTCCTCAAGCTGCTGCCCCCCGTCCAGATGGGCATCCTCGGCCTCTTCGCCTGCACGCTCCATCATCGTACCGCAGTGCGCACAAGGACGCGGACGGTTGCGCATGTATTTCCGCAGCCACCAGACAAAACCGCCAATCGGGACCAGCACCAGCGCCAACAACCCGTGTCCGACCTGTTGAATCTTGCGCCACAACCAGCTCATGCCCTGCTGAAACGATCCCGCGTCCCACTGCCCGGGATAGACGCCGGACACCTCGCGCACGGTCTCATCCGTGCCCTTTTCCAGTCCCACCTCATACTGATCGGCCCGGAACCACGGCAGGAACCCGTTGTCGACAACGCGCTGCATCCGCGCGTCCCAGCTGCTGTCATACCCATCGCCAAGCGCGATCCACATCTCGCGGTCATAGCGCGAGATCAGGATCAGCACGCCATCGTTGCGCGTCGCATTGCCCACGCCCCACTCGTTGAACGTTGCGGTGGCAAAGGACCGGATGTCACCGGAATGCCCATAGAACCCCATGTCCTGAATGGTCAGAAGGGTCATTTCGACCCCGGTGCGATCATAAAGCTCGATAAATTTGGCCCGGATCCGCTCTTCAGCTTCGTCAGTCAGCAGGTCAACATAGTCGTTCACATAGACATCGCTGTAGCCGGGCAATTGCGCGCCCGTCGCGGTGATGATCTTGGTCGGGCGCTTGCGGTGTTCCGACTTGAGCGGCTGCGTGGGCGGTGCGGCTTCGACCACAGTGGCCGGTTTCGTCAGCACCCCAATGCCATAGCCAATCGCCCAGCCGACAAAAACAACGGCTGCCACGATAATCACTGCAACGCGAAAGTCCCGACCGGTCATGTGCCTCCCCTGTTCTCGACCGAGACTAGCCGCGTTTTTCCTGCGGGGTAAAGCCGTTAAGGCACCAACATCAGGCGCATGACAGCAACGCCTGCCGCATTGGTCAGCGCCAAAACCTCACCATTGCGGACATAGCCCGAGACCTGCCCCAAGGCGGTCAGGAAATCCTTCTCCAGCTTGTCCAAGGGCGGCGGGCAAGCCATCAGGGTTCCGGCCATATTGTCGGGGAACGCGATCTTGCCGTCTGAAATCTTGGCCTCGCCCCGATAGCTGTTGCAGCCACCCTTGGCACCGAATGCGCCGCCTTCGGCAAACTGGATCTCGGGCACCCTCTCGCTGATAACCGCCTTGCCGGACAGTTGCGTCACTTTCCAATGGGTGTTTTCCAATCCCAACCCAATATCAGCGGACACCTTTTTCAGTATCATCATGGCCATCGTGTCATTTTCATCCTGCAAAACCGGATGCACGGTGTCGTTGATGAACAGCAGCTTTTCGCCCACCAGGATCTTGGCCTGCACGGCATAGCGCATCCGCTCGTCGATCAACGCGTCGTCATACTCCAACGAAAATTCCGTCGGCACGCCGGACATGGCGTAGCGCTTGCTGGACAGGACGGTCGCTGCAACGTCCTGACGCGATATATCGACCAATTGCACATCCAGCACTGCACCGGGCGGCAAGGCAATGCGTTCGCGATAAGTGGCCGAGCCGTTGATGGTACCCGCCATGGCGCTTGTCCCGATTGCGGCACAGAGCGCCGCGCTTGCAAAAATCTTACCTAACGTCATCACATTCCATCCGAATTCATTCATGAATACTCAGATCGGAGCGCAAATTGACGTTTCAAGTCAAGCCCCGGGTGATGCGCGGAAACACACCGTTCCGCCCAAGGGTTAAAGCGGCCAAATCAGCGGGATCAGAGCCGAGGCCAACAGCCCAACGGTCAGGTTCAGCGGAATGCCCACCTTCATGAAGTCGGTGAACCGATAGCCGCCCGGACCATAGACCAGCATGTTGGTCTGATAGCCAATGGGCGTGGCAAAGGACGCCGAGGCCGCAACCATGACCGCAATCACCAGGGGGCGCGCATCAATCCCCATGGTCTGGGCCAATCCGATGGCAATCGGGGTCACGACGACGGCGACGGCGTTATTCGACACCAGCTCGGTCAGGACAGAGGTCAGCAGATAGATCGCCCAGACGATCATGAACGGCGGCAATTGTCCCAGATAAGGCGCAATCGCCTCGACAATCAGGCTCACCGCGCCCGAACTTTGCAGCGCGGCCCCGATGGCCAGCATGGAAAAGATCAACGCCAGCAGACGCCCGTCGATAAAGGAAAACGCCTCATCCGCATCGATGCAGCGGGTCACAAGAACCAACGCCACCGCCAAAATCGACAGCATCAGGATCGGCGCCACACCCAAGGCCGCAAGCGCCACGATCCCGATCAACGAAACCACCGCAATCGGCGCATGGCTGCGACGATAGGCCCGGTCCGAGGGCTGCGAGACATCGACCATGTCCATATCAACCGCCAGCCGCTGAATGTCAGCCGGAGCGCCCTCGAGCAGCAGCGTGTCGCCCACGCGCACCACAAGCTCGTCCAACTGCCGCCCGATGTTCTGGTTGCGGCGATGCACCGCCAGCACATAGACACCATACCGCCGCCGCAGACGCAGATTGCCCAGCGACCGGCCCACCATCTTGCAGCCCGGCGTGATCAGCACCTCGACGGTCGAGGTCTCAACCGCCGACACCTGATCAACCCGCTTGAGCTCTTTGTTGCTTTGCAGGCTGAGCAATTCGGTCATCCGGGTGCGCAAGACCACACGGTCGCCCACCTGCAGCTCAACCCCCTTGAGGTTTCGGCGCAGCGAGGTATCGCCGCGGATCACGTCGATCAGCCGCACGCCCGGGCGCTTGAACAGCTGCACCCCTGTCACCTCTCGCCCGATCAGGTTGCTGTCAGGCGGGATCACGGCCTCGGTGAAAAACTTCATCTTGGACTTGTCCGACAGCAGCGTCGCCATGCTGTCGCGCTCGGGCAGCAGCTTGGGCGCGATGAAGCGCAGATAGACCATGCCATAGATCACCACCGCCAGGCCAAGGGGCGTGACCTCGAAGATCGAAAACGCCTCCATCCCTTGGGCGCGTGCCACACCATCCACCAGCAGATTGGTCGAGGTCCCGATCAGGGTCAGCGTGCCGCCCATTATCGCAGCATAGCTGAGCGGGATCAGCAGCTTCGAGGCAGGCATATCCAGCGACCGCGCGATCTGCACAAAGACCGGGATCATCACGACCACAACCGGCGTGTTGGACACGAAAGCCGAGGCGATCACCACAAAGGCCATCAAGAGCGCGATGGCGAACTTGGGGTTTACCTCGGTCTGTTTGCGCGCCACGGATGTAAAGGCATCCAGCGCCCCGGTCCGGACCAGCGCGCCCATGATGATGAACATCGCCGCAATGGTCCAAGGTGCGGGGTTGGCCAGCACCGGCAGGGCCACGTCGTAAGGCAGGACGCCAGTCACCAGCATCAGAGAGACGCCCGCGATGGCCACAACCTCGGTCGGGAACGCCTCGCGCAGGAACATCACGAACATGACGCCCACAATGATCAGCGACAGAATGGCGGACCCGGTGTCGGAAAGCTGAAAGAGCTGCATATGTCCCTTGGTGCCTTGGAGAAGAAAAGACCGAAGGCCACTGTCCCCGATTGCCGGGGTCCGGGCAAGTCTGCGTTTGCGCGCACCCCTGATTTGCCGGTCGTTTCAGAACGTATGTCCTAAATCCGGGCAGAACGCGGGATTTTTGATGTGGCTAGAGCCCAGGCCCCGCCTGTTGCAACCGTCCACCAACGCGCACCATGTTGATCTGTTTGGCCTCGCCGGTCCGATCATCGGTTTCGACAAAGACACCCGACAGGGTCGCCTCTTCGGTGGCGGGAGTGAACCGCGCCTTGGGCATGCCTGTGATAAAGCGGCGCAGCGGCTCCATCTTGTCCATGCCAATGACCGAGTTGTAGTCGCCGCACATGCCCGCATCGCTTAGATAGCCAGTACCATTTGGCAGCACCATCGCGTCCGCTGTTGGCACATGGGTGTGGGTGCCCACCACAAGGCTGGCCTTGCCGTCGCAGAAATGCCCCATCGCCATCTTCTCGGACGTCGCCTCGCAATGCACATCCACAATGATGGCATCGGCCAATCCGCCACGCGGGTGTGATTTCAGCACCATCTCCACGGCGGAAAACGGATCGTCAAAGGCGCGTTTCATGAACACCTGCCCCAGCACCTGCAACACCAGCACCTTGCGGCCGCCCGGTGCGTCGAACAGACGATATCCCTTGCCGGGGGCACCTTTGGCAAAGTTCAGCGGACGGATGATGCGCGGCTCTTTCTCGATGAACTGCAACATGTCCTTCTGGTCGAACGCATGATCCCCCAGCGTGACGCAATCGGCCCCGGCATCAAGCAGGATCTTGGCATGATCCCCGCTGAGCCCCATTCCATTTGACGCATTCTCGCCATTGACCACGACAAAATCCAACCGCCATTCGTCACGCAGACGTGGCAGGTTGTCCCGAACCGCCGCGCGCCCGGCGCGGCCCATCACATCACCAAGAAACAAGCATCTCATGCCTTGTGTCCTAGGCTGCCCTGCCCGTTCGGACAAGATCAAACACACCCCTGTGCTGTCTTGGCGCAAATTTTCCCCGCGTAAGCGCAGGTTGAAAACCGAGGCACGCAATGCAACCTTTCCCGTTAAATGCAAAACGAGAGAGGACCACATGAAATCCGTACTGACGACTGTGATTGTTCTTGCAGCAGCTTCTGCGGCTTCGGCCAGCGACACCAAAACCACGCTCGCCAACCCCGCCGCCACCTTCTGCATCGAAAACGGCGGCACCTATCAGCTGAGCAAGGATGAAAGCGGCAACGCCGTTGGCATCTGCATTCTGGCCGATGGCTCGAAAGTCGACGCCTGGGATTACATCCGGGCGCACTTCAAGGACTGATCTAAAACGTCAGAACCCGGCTTTCGGTGATCAGCATGTTGAGCGGCTGGTCCGTGGGTTCCAGCGGCAGATCCTCTGCCTCTTGCGCGTCAAAGGCAAAGCCGATAGCCAGCGTCGGGCGTTTGGCGCGCAGCCCCTCGAGCGTGCGGTCGTAAAAGCCACCGCCGTAACCCAGCCGTCCACCGTTGGCATCAAAGGCCACCAGCGGCACGATCAGGATCTCGGGTTCGAAATAGTCGTCAACCTCGGGCACCTTGGCCCCAAACGGGCCATCGCGCAACGCGCCCTCGGGCGTCCAGCGCGAGAATCTGAGCGCCTGCCCCTCGCCCTGGATCACCGGCACGCCAACGGGGCCATAGGCTGATGCCTCGGCCATGGCTGCCAGCGGGTCGATCTCGGTCCGGATCGGCATATAGCCTGACAATGGCACACCGCGGTGGCCTGCCAGAACCTCGGACAGCCGCCCTGCCGCGCCGGGCAACCGTGCGTCGAACGCCGCCTTGCGTCGGGCAAAGCCCGCTTTTCGTGCCTCTGCCTTGATCGCAGCCAGATCGCTCATAACAACACCACCGTCGCCAGTCCCAAAAAGATGAAGAACCCCATGACGTCCGTGGTGGTCGTCACAAAGGTTCCCGATGCCAGCGCCGGGTCCACGCCCAGCTTGTCCAGCACGATGGGTACTACCGTACCTGCAAAGCCCGCGATGATCATGTTCACGACCAAAGCAGACCCGATCACGACCCCCAGCATCGGAGAGCCGAACCACATCAGCCCGATGGTCCCCAGCACCAGCGCGAAACACAGGCCATTGAGCACGCCCACCATCACCTCACGCCGGATGACCCGCCACATGTTCGACGAGGTCAGGTCGCGCGTGGCCAGCGCCCGCACAGCCACCGTCAGGGACTGCGTGCCCGCGTTGCCGCCCATCGAGGCCACGATGGGCATCAGGATCGCCAGCGAGACCAGCTGCGAAATCGAATCTTCGAATTGCGAAATCACCAGCGAGGCGCAGATTGCAGTGAACAGGTTCACCCCCAGCCACGGCAGGCGCCGTTTGCTGGTGTCGGCCACACTGTCCGACAGCGAGCTTTCTTCGGCCACACCGGCCAGACGCAGGATGTCTTCTTCGTGTTCTTCGTCCAGAACCACCATGGCATCGTCGATGGTGATCACACCCACCAGCCGTCCGTCGTCGTCAACGACTGGGGCCGAGATCAGGTGGTACTGGTTGAAGGCATAAGCCACATCCTCTTCGTCCTGATCAACGGGGATGGTCTGGAATTCCTCTTCGGCAATTTCGCTCAGCGGCACCTCGCGCTTGGCCGCCATGATCTTGCCCAGCATTACATTACCCACCGGATGCAGGCGTGGGTCGACCAGGATCACGTGATAGAACTGCTCTGGCAGATCGTCACTGTCGCGCATGTGGTCGATGGCCTGCCCCACCGTCCAGTGCTCGGGCGCCATGACAACCTCGCGTTGCATCAGACGGCCAGCGGAATTCTCTGGGTAAGCCAGCGCCTGTTCAACCGCGATCCGGTCCGCGTCTTCGAGCGCGTCCAGGATGGCCTCTTGCTGCGGCTCTTCCAGGTCCTCGACCAGGTCGACCACATCATCGCTTTCCAACTCGCGCACAGCCTCGGCCAGCACGTCGGGCTTGAGGACCGCGATAACCTCTTCGCGCACCGATTCGTCGAGTTCTGACAGGATCTCGCCATCAAACTCGCGATCATAAAGACGGATCAGACGCGACCGATCGAACGGGTTGATCTGCTCCAACAGGTCGGCGATGTCGGCCGCATGCAGCGGCTCCATCAGCTCTGTCAGCTTTTCGCGATCCTCGACGTCCACCGCATAGAGGATCGCTGCAACCTGCTTGCGGTCCAGCTCATAGGCGTCGTCATCGTTTGAAGTATCAAGATCAATGGGAGTGTTGCCTGTCGTCATGTTCCGCTCCCTTCTGGATTGGCCGCAAAATAGAAGAAGCTGCTACCGGAAAACAATGACAATAGCGTAATTTACCGAAATCAATGGGGCCTCTATCCTGTGTGCCGGAAATTGACGACGTATCGATGACGCGAGGAGCACAACAAAATGGCCAGCCAAACCATCCTGCAGGGACGTGTTCTGTCCTTTACCGGCACCCCGTTCGAGGGCGAGCCCGGCGAAGCCGTGCAGGTGCATGAGGCCGTTGTCGTGTCGGGGCAGCGTATTGCGGCCTTGGGTGATCTGGAGCAACTACAGGCCGCCTACCCCGAAGCCGAAGTCGTTCATCACGGCGACAAACTGATCATGGCAGGCTTTGTCGATGCCCATGTGCACTATCCCCAAACCGCGATGATCGCGAGCTGGGGCAAGCGGCTGATTGATTGGCTGAACAGCTACACGTTCCCCGAAGAAATGAAGTTCGCCGATCGCGCCTATGCCGATGACATCTCGGGCCGCTATCTGGACCTGACCGCCGCTCATGGCACCACGACCATGTGCAGCTTTGCCACCATCCACCCTGAAAGTGTCGATGCGTTCTTTTCAGCCGCGAAGGCCCGTGGGCAACGCGTGGTCACCGGCAAGACCTGCATGGACCGCAACGCGCCCGAGGGACTGCGCGACACCGCGCAGACCGCCTATGACCAGTCCAAGGCCCTGCTGCAACGCTGGCACGGCGTCGACCGGCTGGAATATGCGATCACGCCGCGGTTTTCACCCACCTCGACGCCCGAACAGCTTGAGGCCATGGGGACCTTGTGGGCCGAGCATCCCGATTGCCTGATGCAGACGCATCTGAGCGAGCAGACGGATGAGATCGAATGGGTGCGCGGCCTGTTCCCTGACGCGCGCGATTATTTGGATACCTATGAGGCATTTGGCCTGCTGGGCGGGCGCGGCCTGTATGGGCATGCGATCCACCTGGAGCCGCGCGAGCGGGACCAGTTGCGCGAGCATGGCGCCGCGTTGGTGCATTGCCCGACCTCGAACACCTTTATCGGATCCGGCCTCTTTGACATGGCGGGCCTGATGGCCGAGGGGCAGCGCATTGGCCTTGCCACCGACACCGGCGGCGGGTCGAGCTTTTCGATGCTGCGCACCATGGCGGCGGCCTATGAAATCGGCCAGCTGCGCGGCGTGCCGCTCCATGCCGCGCAATTGTTGTGGTTGGCCACCGTGGGATCGGCCCGCAGCCTGCGGATGGACGACAAGATCGGCAACTTGGCCCCGGGTATGGAGGCGGACCTGATCGTGCTCGATCTCGCCTCGACCCCCGCGATTTCGCAACGCTCTGCCGTGGCAGACGACCTGTGGGAGGCGGTGTTCCCCACCATCATGATGGGCGACGACCGCGCAATCGCCGAGGTTTGGATCAACGGCCAGCGGCGCTGATCGCACCCCCCAAAGCGCAATCCGAAAAGTGGAATCCGGTTTTCGGGTCAAATTGCGCGCTAAACTGAGGGGTGCGAGCCTCCGGCGGGAGTATTTTTGAAAAGGTGAAGTTCAGGCGTTACGCCTGAAACGCCCGAGCCAATTGGTTCTGGCGTTCGATCACCCGTGGCAGGTCGATGCTGGTGACATGGCCATCAAGGACGATCTGACGACCTTCGACAAAGAGGTGTTTGACCTGTGTGGGCCCCGCCAGCAGCAGCGCCGCAGGATCCCAGCTGCCTGCGCTTTCGACACCTGACACATCCCAGATCGCGATGTCGGCGCGTTTGCCGGGGGCAAGCCGCCCGCAGTCAGGGCGGTTGAGCACGTCCGCACCGCCCCGTGTTGCGATCTCAAGCGCTTCGCGCGCCGACATGGCGTCCGCGCCATTGGCGACCCGCTGCAACAGCATCGACTGGCGCGCTTCGGCCATAAGATTGCCACTGTCGTTGCTGGCTGAGCCATCAACGCCCAAGCCCACGTTCACGCCCGCATCGCGCATGGCGCGCACCGGGGCGATGCCGCTACCAAGACGACAGTTCGAACAGGGGCAATGGGCCACGCCGGTCTTGGACCTTGCAAACAAATCAATCTCTTGCCCGTCCAGCTTTACGCAATGCGCATGCCAGACATCGTCGCCGGTCCAGCCCAAATCCTCGGCATATTGCCCGGGCCGACAGCCGAAATTGGCAAGGCTATAGGCGATATCCTCGTCATTTTCCGCCAGATGGGTATGCAGCATCACGCCCTTGTCGCGCGCCAGGATGGCCGCGTCGCGCATCAGGTCGCGGCTGACCGAAAACGGCGAACAAGGCGCCAGCCCCACCCGCACCATCGCGCCCTCGCTGGGGTCGTGGAAACCGTCGATCACCCGGATCGAATCCTCAAGGATTGCGGCTTCATTCTCGACCAGACTGTCCGGCGGCAGGCCCCCGTCGCTTTCACCGATGCTCATGGCACCGCGCGTGGGATGAAACCGCATCCCGATTTCGGCTGCGGCGGCAATGGTGTCATCCAGACGCGACCCGTTGGGATAGAGATACAGGTGGTCCGAGCTGAGCGTACAGCCCGACAGCGCCAATTCGGCCAGCCCGACTTGGGCAGAGACAAACATCTCTTCGGGACCGAACCGCGACCAGATCGGGTAAAGCGTCTGCAGCCACCCAAACAGCAGCGCATCCTGCCCACCGGGCACCGCACGCGTCAGGCTTTGATAAAGATGGTGATGGGTGTTCACCAAACCGGGCGTCACCACACAGCCCTTGGCCAGCACCGTTTCACCCGTCGTTTCCAGCCCCCGCCCGATCTGGGCAATCACCCCGTCCCGCAGCAAAATATCAGCCCCGGACAGCTCTTGCCGCTCATCATCCATCGTCAGGATGACATCGGCTTCTTTGATCAGAATTTCTTGCATATCGCACACTCCGTCTCACCGCCCACCTCAGGTCGAAGTGTGTAACGCACCGATGGAAAGTGGGCTGAAGAACCAGTGCGAAAGTGAGCCTAACGCCAAAACGCCAGGCTCTCAAGAAGAGACTATTTAGATTTAAGAATGTCGAGCGCGGCGGCGTGAATGTCGGCATTGGCCGCCGCCAGAACACGCCCGCCGTTATGAGCCGGGTCACCCTGCCAGTCGGTAACGATACCGCCTGCCGCCTCGATCACACCGATCGGCCCTTGGATGTCATAGGCGTTAAGCCCGGCCTCGATCACCAGATCGACCTGCCCCGCTGCCAGCAGGGCATAGGCATAACAATCCATCCCGTATCGCGTCAGCCGCACCTGACCGGCCACAGCCTCGAACCCGGCGCGCTCGTCCGGGCTTCCGACCTCGGGGAAAGTGGTGAACAGCACGGCGTCCGCAAGGTATTGTGTATCCCGGGTTTTCAGCTCGGCCACGCCATGCGGACCAGTCATCACCGCGCCCTCGGAAGACCCCACGAAACGCTCACCGATATAGGGTTGATCGACGACCCCCAAGATGGGCCCATCCTCGGTAGACAGCGCAATCAACACACCCCAAGTCGGGGTCCCGCTGATGAAGCCACGCGTTCCGTCGATCGGGTCCAAAACCCATTGCCGCCCGGAGTGACCCGCACTCTGACCGAATTCCTCGCCCCAGATGCCATCGTCGGGGCGATGCCGCCCCAGCACCTCGCGCATGGCCTGTTCAGCGGCGCGGTCGGCAGCTGTGACCGGGTCGAACCCATCGGTCAGTTTGTTTTCGGCGGTCAGGTCGGCACGACGAAATAATGGCAGAATCGCTGCGCGTGCAGCGTCTGCCATTTCATGTGCCACTTGCAGGTCTGTAAGAGCGTCAGAAGTCATGCGTCACGAGTGACATTCACGCCCTTCAAATGCAAGCCTCAGTTGTCAGCCGAAGTGTTAAGCAACGTCGCTCAGGACACGCGCCAGTTCGAACAGGCGACGGCGCTGGTTTTCAGGGATCGCGTAATAGGACCGCACCAGATCCAGCGCTTCCTTGTCGCCCATCAGATCCGCCGGAACGTTGGGTTTCTCAGGTGTGCTCTTGTGCGCGTCGTCCAGACCTTCGAAGAAGAAGCTGACGGGAACGTCCAAAGCATCCGCGATATCCCACAAGCGCGAGGCGCTGATCCGGTTGGCACCGGTTTCATACTTCTGAATCTGTTGGAATTTGATGCCGACTTGCTCCGCCAGCTGTTGCTGCGTCATGCCAATCAACCAGCGACGGTGTCTTACGCGTTTTCCCACATGTACATCAACGGGATGGGTCATTAGGGTATCTCCTCTGTTTCACTGACAACCGTCCGGGTTTCGACAACAGGGCGCGGCGCTCATCCCACATTGAGGCGTGCCGTTTAACATATCCCTAATTTCACCAATGCGACCCGAACCGCACCACGTCTGAAAATATGACGAAGTTTTGGGTTGAATTCAACCCGGTTGATTCTCCTGCAGCGAACACAAGTTTAAGTATGATGCTCAACAATTGGTGAAATTGTGGTGAGCAAACCGTCGCACCTGTTGGTCCACGGGGTTGCAGCGCACATCGTTTGCCCCCAAAAAACCGGGCATAAACAACCTGGCAGCCTTTCGATGGGGCAAGAAAACAAGGAAAGTGCGATGCTTGCTTATCAAATTCGATCCAAAGGCGAGCCCGCCGCATTTGTTCAACTTGATATGCCACATCCCGGCCCGGGTCAGATCCGGCTGCGCATTCGCGCCTGCGGGCTGAATTTCGCCGACCTGCTGATGCAGAAAGGCACGTACCAGGATATTCCCCCTGCTCCGTTCACCCTTGGGCTTGAGGTGGCAGGCGAGGTCGATTCTGTTGGCGCGGGCGTCACAGACCTGGCCCCGGGCGATCGCGTGGCGGTCTATTCCGGCCACGGCGGCCTGGCCGAATATGGCGTCTTTGACGCGGATCGCGCTGTGAAACTGCCCGACACCATGAGCTTTGAGGACGCCGCCGCCATCCAGATCGCCTATGGCACCAGCCACATGGCCTTGGATCACCGCGCCCGCCTGCAACCCGGCGAGACGCTTCTGGTGACCGGCGCCGCCGGCGGTGTCGGCCTGACCGCGGTCGAGATCGGCAAGTTGATGGGCGCGCGCGTCATCGCCCACGCCCGCGGGGCCGACAAGCTTGAAGTCGCGCGCCAGGCCGGGGCCGACGTTCTGATCGACGACGCCGAAGACCTGCGTGCCCGCGTCAAGGAACTGGGCGGGGCGGATGTGGTCTATGACGCCATCGGCGGGGATGTGTTCAAGGCCGCGTTCCGCGCCACCAACCCCGAGGGGCGCCTGCTGCCCATCGGCTTTGCCGGGGGTGACGTGCCGCAAATTCCGGCCAATCACCTGCTGGTCAAGAACCTGACCGTCATCGGGTTTTACATCGGCGGTTACCTGAAATTCCGCCCGCAGGTGGTGCACGACAGCTTTGCCACCCTATTCGATTGGCACGCACAGGGGCGCATCAAACCCCATATCAGCCACGTTCTGCCGCTGGACCGGGTTGCCGAAGGCATGACCCTGCTGAAAGAGCGAAAGTCGACCGGCAAGGTGGTGATCACCCCCTAGGTGCCCGCCTCTCAAAGCTGATGCAGCCAGGCCTCATAACTTTCCGCCGTGTCGCGTCGGCTCAGGTCAACACGGCGTAGGGTTTTGGCGTTTTCGCGGTATTCGCGCGGGGATTGGTCAAAATGTGCCCGAAACGCGCGGGCAAAGGCCGCCGCATTTTCGAACCCGCACGACAGGGCCACATCATAGATCGGGCAATGGGCCAGAGCCGGATCCGCCAACTGCCGCGCAACAGCTCGCAAACGGCGCGTTCTGACATACCGCGCCACCCCGCCATAGGCTTCGAATATCTGATAGAGCTTGCTGCGCGACACCCCGGCCTGCCGTGCGATCATACCGGGCGAGAGGGTAGGATTGCTCAGGCCGTCTTCGATGATCTTCTTGACCAAGGTGATTGTTGCCAAAGGAATATCGGTCGCCGAGGTCGGTGACCCGTTAACCGTGCCGTTCAAACAGGCCGACACCAGCCCGGCGACATGAGGCACAACCTCGATCGCTTGGGCCGTGGTCATGTCCGGCGCGATGCTGCGCAGCGTTGCGATCTGATTGTGCAGCAGACGCACAAGCGGCTCTTCAGAGGACAAATACCGCAGATGCTGATCATCGGGCGCCTGCAAGAACGGTGCCACCATCTCGCGTGGCAGGATCAACGAGACATTGGTGAAATCATTGGTCGCCGATTTTGCCTCGCGCGACAGATCGAACACCACCAAGCCGTCTTTCGGCGCAACGCCCCCGGTCGGGCCCTGATCCGTCGCCATGTTGCCGCTGGAGAACAGCTGGACCATGTAGTGGTCCATACCGTCCGCCGCGATGCGCTGTGATGATCGATGCCAAGTCTGCTGCCGCGAACTGGTTTGTGCCAGCATAACCCCATCCAGCAGATGCCCGTCCACGCTGGCCTTGAAATTGTCCTGTCTGACGTCAGATGACGCCTCGACCTCGAAGATGCAGGATATGCTTTCGCGCCACTCTTCGAACCGATGCCGCCTGGGCAGATTGCTTACGGAAAAGTGGCTATGAGCCAGCGGCGCGGAAGAGGTGTCATCAATTGCCCCTTCTGTATCTGACATTCGCCACCTCTTGTTACCCGCGCGCCCTTGACCCCTTTGACGCAGCCAGACTGTCGAAATACACAGCTTATACAGCTTGGCTTGAACAACAAGATGCGGCCTGGAAAAACCGGGAAACTTTGCTATCCGTCCGGAAAACCATGCACCGCGTCCAAAGCGGTTGAAAATTGTGGCCGCAAGACAGGCGTTGAGCTAACCGATGCTCAGCCGCGTCAGGTTGGCAAAGATCCTGATTTCACAAGTGCATAGTGAGTGGTTGTGGTTGTGTAGGGATCTCGTGTTAGGCCAATTGGGCTAAGGCTGATCTTGGGAACCCAGGACCGCGAAGAGGCGTCGAAGCGCTGTGACCAGTGCGTTTTCATGACCTAATCATTTTGCGTGAGTGACGTTTCATGCCTGTCGCCGGTTTTGGGTTCCTCCCCTCACCCCACCGCTTTCAGATGCGTGCCACCGAGGTTCACAAAGCTTTGCCGCACCAACGATAACAGCTCGTCCACCACCGGACCCTTGTTGCCTGACGCGCCATACAGGTTGATCTTGTGAACCGGCAGCTCGGGCAACGCACCTCCGCTTTCGATCTGCACCAGGTGGCGCGGCTCGGTCCCCTCCAGCATGGCGTGCACAGCCAGATCGGCGCTGACCGTGGCTTCGATCGTGCGGTCGTTGTCGGTTTCCACCGCCAGATCCCAGGTCACCCCGGCCTGATCCAGCGCCGCCAATACCTTGGGCCGGAACAGGCACCGCCGCCCCATGGCCACACGCAGCGGGCGTTGACGCCATGCGGACCCGTCCGGCGCGCCCACCCATCGCAGAGGCAGTTCTGCGATGGTTTCGCAATCGGGGCCTGCATCCACTTCGGTGGTCAGGATCACATCGCATTCCCCTCGCGCGAACTGCTCTTTCAACAGCATCGAATGAGACGACAACAGCTGCACCTTCATCCGCGGGTACACCGTGTTGAACTGCTTCAGAACGCGCGGGATCGCCGGATAGACGATATCATGAGGCACGCCCAAAACGACCTCGCCTTCGAACGCCTGATCGGTCAGACGCCCGATCACCTCGTCATTGAGGGCAACCATACGCCGCGCATACGCCAGCAGCTGCTCGCCCGAGGCGGTCAGCGCGATCCCCCGCCCCGACCGATCCAGCAGATCGAGCCCCAAAAGCTCTTCCAACCGTTTCAACTGCATCGACACGGCCGATTGCGTCAGATTCAGGAACCCGGCGGCCTTGGTCACCCCGCCGCTGTCAGCAACGGCCACAAAAGATCTGAGCGTGGTGATGTCGAGATTCCGCATGATCACAATCCTTGATGCATTCAATCAAAAACATTCGTTTTCATAATCAACCACAATACGCCATATACATCAAGGAAATTGATCGAAACGCCAAAAACCATCAGCAGCCAAGAAAGGACTAGGCTCATGACCCTGATCAACACCTCGATTGCACATCGCCGCCCCCGTGGCTCGATCCTGAAAACCGTTGCGCATCTGTTTGCCGTGCACCGCCAGCGCAAAGCCCTGGCACATATGGATGATGCTGCTCTGGAAGATATCGGCATCTCGCGCGCCGAAGCCGAGCGCGAAGCCAAGCGCCCGATCTGGGACGCTCCGGAAACATGGCGTTGCTAAGCCATGGACAATGAAAAATAGATCGGCGGCCTTGCACGTCAAACGCCGCCGATTTGACCTGTTTTCCGTGCAAAACCGGCACCGGAAATACTTGAATTTTCAGCCAACCTCTCCGATATTCTCTTAGGAATGCCGACGGTTTCTGCCGAACGGCCACAAGATTATGTAATGGAGACCCTTTATGGCACAATTCGACACAATCCGGACGGCCGCAGGCGCGCGCACGGCCGAGATTGACGCGGGCCTGCGCGCCCATATGAACAAGGTCTACGGCACCATGTCCGTGGGCATGCTCATCACCTTTGCTGCTGCTTGGGCCATTTCCGGCTTGGCCGTGACCACCGACCCGTCGGCAGCCGTTGCTCAGTTGAGCGCGGACAAGTACCTGACATCGTTCGGCTATACGATCTACGGCTCGGCGCTGAAATACGTGATCATGTTCGCCCCGCTGCTCTTCATCTTTGGCTTCAGCGCAGGCATCAACCGCCTGTCGGCCTCTGCTGCTCAGCTGGTGTTCTACGTCTTTGCAGCCGTCATGGGCCTGTCGATCAGCTCGATCTTCCTGGTCTTCACCGGTCAGTCGATCATTCAGGTCTTCCTGATCACGGCAATCGCCTTCGCCGGTCTATCGCTGGTGGGTTACACCACCAAAAAAGACCTGTCGGCCATGGGCACCTTCCTGATCATGGGTCTGATCGGCCTGTTCGTGGCGATGATCGTGAACATCTTCCTGGGTTCGCCGGCAGTTGCATTTGCAATCTCGGCCATCGGCGTTCTGATCTTTGCCGGTCTGACCGCCTATGACACCCAGCAGATCAAGAACACATACCTGCAGATGGCCCACGCGGGCGATCAGGAATGGCTGGGCAAAGCTGCCATCATGGGCGCGCTGAGCCTCTATCTGGACTTCATCAACATGTTCATGTTCCTGCTCCAGCTGTTTGGAAACCGCGAATAAGCGCACCCCAACACATCAATTGCCGAATGGGCGGGATCACATCGATCCCGCCCTTTTTCTTTGCCCAGCCACCATTTGCCGAACAACGGATAGCCCAATGCTCATTCGCCCTTTGCTCCTGGACGAGGCAGAGCGCCTTCTGCCGCTACTCCATCAGGTTCACGCCCTGCACGTCGCGCATCAACCGGAACGCTACCCGCCCCTGCCCGCCGAGGAAGAGACCCTCGCGTGGCTCACAGGCTGGCTGCATGGCAAGGCCATGCACACCCTGGTTGCCGAAACCAATGGCACGCTCTGCGGCTATGCGATCTACGAAATCGAGCACCGGCCCGCGATACCTGTCCGTCACGCCGAAACACGCGGCATGCTCCATCACATCTCGGTCGACGCACATCACAGACGACAGGGCATCGGTCGCGCGTTGATTGCTGCCATGAAAACGCAACTGGCCAAGGATGGGATCAAGATCATCGCCACCACATATGCCAGCTTCAACGACGCCTCAGCCCAGCTGATGGCGCAGGCGGGGTTGGTACCCAAAACGGTCTATGCGGAATGGCGAGCGTAGGCTCAACTGCAATTGAGCGGCACGGCATAAGCGTTTGTACGGCGTCCGGCCTTGCCGTTTTGATAGGCCGGACCACTGGCAAGGCACCCCGTCAGACGCGGGACCGAGGCGAGGAATGTGTCTCCGGCCCCGCTCGCCATGCGGGTGGTGTCACCTTCGCGCGTACGCAGCACGGCAAACAGCACGCCGTTGACCTCAACCGTGCTCAGATACAGCGTGCGGTCGGTTCCACCCACTTCGGCTGCATTGGCGGGTGTGCGGCCCCCAGCCTGCAGCGCAGCCCCAGCGAGGGCCGAAATTTCCGCACTGTCCGTGCGCAGACGCACCGGAGGCAGCGCGGCCAACCGCGCTGGCACCGAAGCCTGCCGCGCGACGTAATCGGCTGATCCCTTGGCCTCGCTAAAGGTCTTCGGCTCTCCGTCGATCCCGGTAAACCCGACCCCTTCACGCACAAAAAAATCCGCGCAGGCAGACAGCGACAGAACGGAAAGACAGGCGGGCAGCAGGATTTTTTTCATGGGCGTCAGAACTTTGCAGCAGAATTGTGTGGCAGACGCCCATAGGCTAGCGGGTGCTGCCCCCTCATAGCAAGCGCTGTTTCATTCGGACCGCGGGGAAGGTTATTCCGGGTTGCAAGGGCACATCAATCGGCCCCAGCGATTCAAACCCCATGGCGCGATAAAACGGCTCGGCGGTGAAGGTGGACCAGCACTCCATCTGCGCAACGCCCTGCGCGCGCGCCTGCTCCAATACATGGCCCAGCAACAGCCGCCCCACCCCCCGCCGCGTGGCTGTCGCATCTGTCACCACATGGCGGATGTGGCCCACATCGCGCGCTTGCTTGTCCCGACTCCATCCCCCGGCGCCCAGGATGCGGCGCCCGTCCGTTTCAACCAGATAGTATGTGCCGCTGGTCAACAAGGCGGGCTGCGCGCGCGAGATCAGCGGTAATGCCGTCACCAGAACCGAAGGCGGGTAATCCTCCTTGAGCAGCTTGGGATAAGACCGCGCCAACAGAGCATCGACAACAGCCAGATCGTCGCGGGTGGTGGGCCTGACGTGCATGGGTGCTCCCGGGTTCAGACAAAGAGGTCCAGACAAAAGAAAAAGGGTCACGCCTTAACGTGACCCCTTTTCGGGATTGGTCCAGATCAGCAAGACTTACTTGATCTTGCCTTCCTTGTACTCGACGTGCTTGCGCGCGACCGGGTCGTACTTACGCACAACCATTTTTTCGGTCATGGTGCGGGCATTTTTCTTGGTCACGTAGAAGTGGCCGGTGCCTGCGGTCGAGTTCAGACGGATCTTGATGGTCGTCGGCTTCGCCATGAGTTCTCTCCTGAGCCCAAAAGGCGCGGGCCTTTCGGTTGAATTCCTATGAGCGTGCGCTTTTACCTGTCTTCGGCGGCGAGTCAACAGCAGAATCGACCGCAGCGCCCCACGAAAGGCGATTCATTTGCTCAGCCCGAGTTGGCGCAGTTGGCTTAGATTGGTCACAGGCCGCAAAATGTGATACAGATGGCCCCACAATCTAATACCAACCCCACAAGCGCAGACCAAAAAACGATCCGAGGCCCGGCTTCAATCAAGCACCAGACGAGCAGCCGCGGTGATCTGACCGCGAGATGAACGGGGGGACTACAATGACAACTTGGGCGATCTCATAAGTCGAGACGGCAACCCGTGACGTCAGCACCTGCACGGGCCCCGTGTTCCAGGGGTCCGCTCTTGCTGCATTCGCGGGGCGCGGGCGCATGTCTTGCACGCGCAGTCCAAGAGAGCCTCCCCATACCAAGTCATGGAGGACGCAATGCCATTATTCATTACCTATGCATCCTATTCGACTTCCGGCCTTCAGGGATTGCTTGCCAAACCCGAAGACCGCGGCGCGGCTATTCAAGCTCTGATGGACAAGGTCGGGGCACGGGTCGTGGCCTTGTATTTCACCACCGGGACCAATGACGTTGTGATGGTCAGCGAAGCGGCCGATGGCACGGATACTGTTGCCCTTGGCATGGCTGTGGCCGCCTCTGGCGCGGTCCAGGATGTCGAAACCGTGCGCGCCTGGACCAGCGCGGAATTTGGCGACATCGCCCGCAAGGCGGCCTCGCTGACGGCAAGCTACAGCCCACCGGGCGGGTAAGTGAGATCCGATCAGGAAAACGCGCGGAGGGCCTGTAAGCCGGATTCTGTTCAGGGGTTGCCCCCGTCGATGACCATTCATCTAGGCCACGCATTGCTGCGCGGCTCGAGCTGCCAACCCGACCCCTCTCGGCTGAAGCGCGCCTAGCGGCGGTATCGACCCAGGCCGACACGGGCCCGCGCGGGGGTCCTATTTGGCATTGCTCCAGGTGGGGCTTGCCGTGCCACCCCTGTTGCCAGGGGTGCGGTGGGCTCTTACCCCACCGTTTCATCCTTACCGCGACAGGCGCGGCGGTATCATTTCTGTGGCGCTCTCCGTCGGGTTTCCCCGCCCGGGCGTTACCCGGCACCGGTGCTTCATGGAGTCCGGACTTTCCTCGCGTGAGGGCAAGCCCCCACCCGCGGCCATCCGGCCCTCCGCGCAAGCGGTGGGGTATGCGGTGACAGACAGGGCGTCAAGAGGCGATGGCGAGGCAAGGGGTCAGGGAGGCGCTCCCGCACCCGAGCGATCCTGGCTGCGCCAGCCCCGCTAGCGGCTTTGGGCCGGGCGCCGCACCTTCGGCGCGGCGCGGTCCCGCTTGTGGTCAACGAATAGTATCCACACCTACCGGGTGCGACGCAGGGCTGGCCGCCGCGCGCAGCGCGGCGCCCGGCCCAACGGGAGGAGGGCATCTGTGATGCCCGAACGACGGGCGGGAGCGCTTGTGGGATCAGTTGTTCAGTGTTGCGGCACGCAAGACATCAACATCTTCGGAACAAAGAGCACCCTGCCCCCAAGGTCGATACCGAAGACGCACGGCAGCCAGAAGCGTGTCTTCATCAACGTCCGACGTGAACCCCGCATCGCAGGCCAGCCTGACAAACTCGTCTGTAGAAACACCGCCGGGCGCTCCGCTAAAGGCCCGCCCTCCAGCAAGGTTTTGTCGTTCCAACCGCTGCCAATCGAACCTTGGGCCCGGATCAAACTTGCGTCCTGGCGCCATGTCCGAGTGCCCGATCACACCCTGTGGTGCGATCCCCCACCGCGACAGTATCTGCGGCAGCAAACGTTCCAGCGCCGCGATCTGCGCCTCGGCAAACGGGTGATCGCCACGATTGTCCAGCTCAATGCCCACGGACCGCGAGTTGATGTCGCCCTGCCCGTGCCACTCTCCTGCCCCTGCATGCCAGGCACGATCCGTCTCGCGCACCATCTGCCACAGCGTTCCGTCCTGCCCGATCAGGTAATGCGCCGACACCTCGGCCACCGGGTCACACAGCCGCTCCAACGCCGACGCAGCCCCCTCCATCGCGGTGTAGTGAATCACCACCAGCGAAGGGGTCAGACCATCCCGACGCGGACCAAAATTCGGCGAGGGGTGCCAGATGGCGCCTGCCGCATCCACTGTTGCTTCAGTTCTGGACGGCACGGCGGAACGGCGCGGGATCCCAGGCGCAGGCGTAGCCATCCCCATCCGGGTCCAGGCTCTTGCGGTCGCGTTCCGGCCCGCCATTTGCCAGAAACTCGATCTGGGCCTGATCGGGCGAGGCAAAGCCCGCGCAATTGCGCTGCGACTTGGCCTGTAGATTGAAGCCCGTCCGGCTGTAGATCTGCACGCCCTTCGGATTGCTGGTGCGCAGCGCATAGCTGACGATGTTGGGCTGTGCGGCGCCATCCCGCTCCGGGATCGCCGTCGGCGTGACCAACTGGTATTGCTCCCTGTTGCGCGCAATCCGGTCGGCATCGCTTTCGATCGATTGACGGCTGGATACGGCGGCAAAGTCCTGTTCATCCGAGATCGACGGGTTGTTCAGCACCTGGGGCGCCGGATTCGACGGGCTGGCCTGCAACGGCGCCACGCCCGAATTCTGCGCCGCAGCCGTCAGCGCGGCCTGCGTTTCGTTGGCGATGTCTTGGGCTGTCAAGGTTGCGCCACTGGCCGCAACCGCCGAAGACGGCGGTGTTGCCGCCACTGTCGTGGGCGCCGCTGTTGGTGTCGCTGTCGTTGTGGCATTGGTGAACAGCCCCTGCTCCTGGGCCGGAATGCCCACTTGCGAGCTGCCCGCAGGCAGGGTCTCGCTTGAGACGGCCGAGGCCGGGATCAAGGGGTCGCCATTCACCGTTTCCCCCGACAGCGCCGCCTCGCGGGCGGCCTGTTCGGGCGATGGACCAAACCCGACACCTGCGGCGGAGTCGGGTATCTTGGGGCTACAAGCTGCAAGAACCCCCATAACGGGGATCAAAAGATATGGGCGCATGGCTGCTATCCTGCCGGTTTTTGCTCTTACTTGAGCGGCAGCTTTACCACCATTTTGCCGGTTTGGCTACAAAGCCCGCCGCATCCTCGAGCGCATAAGCGGTATTGAGCAGATCGCCCTCTTCCCACGGACGCCCGATCAGCTGCAGCCCCAGGGGCAAGCCCTGCTTGTCCAGACCCGCAGGCACGGCGATACCGGGCAAACCGGCCAGGTTCACGGTGACGGTAAAGACGTCGTTGAGGTACATCTGAACCGGATCCGCATCCGTCATTTCCCCCAGCCCAAAGGCCGCCGAAGGCGTCGCAGGCGTCAGGATCGCATCGATGCCAGCCGCAAATACATCCTCAAAGTCTTTCTTGATCAGCGTACGAACGCGGCGTGCACGGTTATAGTAGGCATCATAGAAACCCGCCGACAGCACATAGGTTCCGATCATCACGCGGCGCTGCACTTCTGGCCCGAACCCTTCGGCGCGGGTCTTTTCGTACATCTCGGTGATGCCATCGCCCTGTGCCAGCGTCGCGCGGTGGCCATAGCGGACACCGTCATAGCGGGCCAGGTTCGAAGAGGCTTCTGCCGGAGCGATCACGTAGTAAGCGGGCAGCGCATACTTGGTGTGCGGCAACGAGATATCGACGATCTCGGCCCCTGCGGCCTTCAGCATCTCGGCGCCATCGGACCACAGCTTTTCGATCTCGCCCGGCATGCCGTCCATACGGTACTCTTTCGGGATACCGATCTTCTTGCCCTTGATGTCGCCAGTCAGCATCGCCTCGAAATTCGGCACCGCCAGATCGGCGCTGGTGCTGTCTTTCGGGTCGTGGCTGCACATCGCCTCAAGCATGATGGCCGCATCGCGCACGTTCTTGGTCATCGGACCGGCCTGATCCAACGAGCTGGCAAAGGCCACCACACCCCACCGCGAGCAGCGGCCATAGGTTGGTTTGATGCCGGTGATGCCGGTGAAGGCCGCAGGCTGGCGGATCGAACCGCCCGTGTCAGTGCCGGTCGCGGCCAGACACAGATCAGCCGCCACAGCCGAAGCCGAACCACCCGACGATCCGCCCGGTGTCAGCTCTGCATCGTCATTGCCGCGACGCCAGGGGCTGACGACGTTGCCGTAAACAGATGTCTCGTTGGACGAGCCCATGGCAAACTCATCCATGTTGAGCTTGCCCAACATGACGGCGCCCGCGTCGACCAGGTTCTGGCTGACGGTGGATTCGTATTCGGGCTTGAACCCTTCCAGGATGCGGCTGGCGGCCTGGCTGTCGACACCCTTGGTGCAGAACAGATCCTTGATGCCGATCGGCAGGCCGCACATGGCAGGCGCGTCACCTTCGGCGATGCGCGCGTCAGCGGCCTTGGCACGCTCTAGCGCGATCTCGGGCGTCTTGTGCACAAACGCGTTCAATGCATCAGCGGCGTCGATGGCGCTCAAGCAGCTTTCGGTCAGCTCGACAGAGGTGGTCTCACCCTTGCGCAGCAGGTCGCGGGCCTCGGCCAGGCCCAGTTTGTTCAGATCGCTCATGTCTTACTCCACCACTTTCGGCACAGCGAAAAAGCCCTCGCGGGCGTCGGGGGCGTTGGCCAGCACCTTGTCCTGCTGGTCGCCATCACTCACCACGTCTTCACGGCGCTTCAGGCGCTGCGGCGTGACCGAGGTCATCGGTTCGACCCCCTCGACGTCCACTTCGTTCAGCTGCTCGATGAATCCCAGGATCGTGTTGAATTCCGAGGCCAGCGCCGGCAGCGCGTCGTCCTCGACCTTGATCCGGGCCAGTTTGGCCACCTTGGCGGCGGTGCTTTGGTCAATCGACATGGGAACCCTCAATATCGCGTCAGACAGGCATTTACCGCCCTCGCCCAAGGGCCGCAAGGTCGCATGTTGGCTTGACGGCGGCTCAGGGGCGCAGCGCCCAAGATTTTGGCATCACCTGACGGCGTTCACCGCTGTGGCCAAGTCATCCAACGCGCGGCGCAGCCGGTCCCGCGGACACGCGATGTTGAGCCGCGCAAACCCAGCCCCTTCGGCGTCAAAGGACACGCCACGCGTCACCGCCCACCGGGCCTTGGTGCGCAGGAACGCATGCAGGTCATCCGGCGCCAGCCCAAGCTTGCGGAAATCCAGCCACAGCAGAAACGTGCCCTGCGGCTCGATCAGGTCGACCGCCTCCATCCCGGCCAAGGCATCGCGCACAAGCGCCAGGTTGCCTTGCACATACTCGAGCGCCTCGGCCAACCACGGCGCACCGTCGCGATAGGCGGCCTCCATCGCGACATTGGCGAAGGCGTTGTTCTTGTTGACGGTCAGCCGCGAATTCTCGCGCTGAAACGCCTGTCTGCGCGCCTCATCCGGGACCACGGTAAAGGCCGAACAGCAGCTGGCGATGTTAAATGTTTTGGCGGGCGACAGGATGGTGATCGCATTGGCCGCATGCACCGCCCCCAGCGACGCAACGGGCACATGGACATGCCCCGCAAAGGTCAGGTCACCGTGCAGCTCATCCGCCACGATCAAAACCTCATGGCGCAGGCAAATGTTGCTCAACCGCTCCAATTCATCGCGCGTCCAGACACGTCCGATGGGATTATGCGGGTTGCACAGGAACAGGATCTTGTTGCGCGGATCACGGGCCAGAGCCTCGAACCCGTCAAAATCCATCTCATAGCGGCCATCCCGCAGGATCAGCGGATTGCCCGCCACCTGGCGGCCGTTTTCGCGGATGATGTCGAAAAAATCGAAAAATACCGGCGGCTGCACGATCACGCCGTCCCCGGGATCAGAAAACAAGGACACCGCAATTGCCAGGATGTTGAGCGCGTTGGGCGCCCGCAGGATGTGCTCGGCCGGGATGTCCCAACCGTGCCGGTCCCTTTGCCAGGCCTGCAACGCCGGGATCAAACCATCCGGCATGGCCTCGTACCCCAGCACAGGGTGGGACAAACGCCCGGCCAAAGCCTGCGAAATCGCGGGCGCGATGGCAAAATCCATATCCGCCACACCGGCAGCAAACAGATCCTCTCCGCCCTCGCCCAGGACAATGCAATGGGTCTTCAGGGCCGGAACGGCCCGGCGGTCGATGTCGCGGTCAAATTCGAATTGGCTCATGACGACACCGCATCCTGAACGATCTGGAACACCGCGTCACCGCACGTGACCTGCCCCAAAGCGCGCGAACACAGGACAAACCCGTCATAGGGAGAGATCACCGGCTCGGGCGCGCGTGTGATCGAAGTCACGGAATGGATGACACCCACCTCTTCGCCCACCGAGACATCCTCGCCGATCACCTTGAACGGCTCGAACAGCCCCGCGTCATGGGCATAGACCGACCCTTGCGCATGCGTCTCACGCGTGCCCCGGGTCGCATCCAGGTGGTAACCCGGCAACATGCCAAGGCTGTGCAATATTCGGCGCAATCCGCGCTCGGTCATGGCCAGTACATCGCGTGACACAGCGCCACCGCCACCCAGCTCCGCCATGATCGACACAACCCCGTTGCGATTGCCCGCCCCCATGGCCGTACGCGCCGTCGATTGCCGCCCTCCACCACCGGTAAAGACCCAGGCAAACGGCAGATCAAACGCCTCTTGCAACTGCTTCAAGGCGGCGGCCTCGTCATCCGAATGCCCCTGCCCACGCAGCAATGTGGGCGGATAATAGAGCGAGGTTCCCCCCGAATGCAGATCCACCAGATAGTCGCATTGGGGCAGCAGAACCGTTTCAAGGTAATGCGCGATCATCTGTGTCGGCGTCCCTGCCGGATCACCGGGAAACACCCGGTTCAGGTTGCCATCATCAATCGGTGAGACGCGCAACCCCGCTTGAACAGCGGGCGCGTTGACCGCAGGCAGTATGATCAGCCGCCCCTGAATATCGTGCGGTTCAAGGTCACGCGCCAGCTTGCTCAGCGCGATCTCTCCTTCGTATTCATCGCCATGCACGCCTGCGCTCATCAGAACGGTGGGTCCATCGCCGTTGCGGATCACCGTGATCGGAACAGGCAACCACCCGTAAGCGCTGCGGTGGGTCGAATGCGGCACCCGCAAATAGCCCGCCTGCTTTCCTGATTGCCCCAAATCGACTTCGCTGGTGATCAACGAGTTCGCCATGCCGCATATCCCCCCCTGCAAACCTGTTTCGCCGTTCAGGGGCAGTCTTTCACAGGATGGGATTTTGCAACAGAACCAATCGCCTCTGCGCTGGCACAGAGCAAGACGCGCCCCATATGCGCGCCCTGGATGGCGCGGGCACTTTGGCGGAATCGAACCGAAGAGCGGCGATATCGCCTCTGAGCAAAACGTCCATTTACAGCCAAATTGGACAAGACACGAAACATAGGAACACATCATGCCTCACCTTCTTCGCCTCGGGCTGCTTGCCGCCGTCGCCTATTTCATCTGCATGTCCATTGCGCATTTCTTTGGCATCAAATGGCCCATCCTGTTCGTCTACTACGACACGCCGTTTTACGCCTATCAGGACAAGATCATCTCCTTCGCGGTGATCAGCTATGTGGGCCTCTTCTATGCCGCCTCGCGTGACATCGCGGTTGTGCCCATCGCTTTGGCCGTCCTGGGCGTCACCGTGTTGGGGCTGGTATCGGTCAACCTGTCCGATGCCCTTGCGATGGTTCTGGCCGACGGGCAGTCGACCTGGCCCTATTGGGCTCAGACCGGGATGCTTGCCGCCATCTGGGTTGGGCTGACCTCTCTTTACGTCACCCGACCTCGCGCCTGAGGCCCGCGCCAAACCGGCGCCGATAGTCGGACGGGCTCAACCCGACGATGCGCTTGAACACCCGTCGAAACGCCGCCGCATCGCTGTAGCCCACGTCCCAACTGATGGTTTCAAAGCTGTCGCGGGTCAGCTCAAGACGTGACCTTGCAACATCGACACGCAGCTGCTGCAGATAGGCCACCGGTGTCAGCCCGGTGGCCTGTTTGAAACGCCGCAGAAAGCTGCGCTCGGACATGCCCGCAACAGTTGCCAGGGACGGCAGTGGATGGTCCCCACCCGGTCTCTCGCGCAGATGGGCCTGGACGCGGGCAATTCCCGGATCGCCATGGGTGGTGGTTGGCACAAACGGGGCGTAATAGCTCTGTTCCCGTTCAGGCGGATCCAGTACAAACATCCGGGCCACATCCAGCATCAACTTGCGCCCGCCAAAGCGCTGCACCAGGTGCAGCGTCAGGTCGGTCCAGGCCATCACACCGCCCGCGGTCACGATATCCCCCAAATCAACCAACAACCGGTCCGTGTCGACCACGGCCTTGGGAAAGGCGCTGGAAAACGCAGGTGCATGCCGCCAATGGGTCGTCACCCGTCGCCCCGCCACCAACCCGGTTGCCGCCAGCAAAAAGGCCCCCGAACAGACCGAGGTCATGATGGTTCCGGATCGGTGCAGTTCAATCAGGGGATCGCGCCACCCCTGGGGCATGGTCGGAGGGTCCAGCGTCAAGGCAGGTGGCAGAACGATGACATCAGGACGGCCGCCGGGTTCGGCTCGGATCTCGACCTCGAACGCACAAGCACCCAACGGTCTGGCTTGCGCGTCCGCATAGTCGATCAAATCCTTCATACCCCAAAGCGCGGACTTTTGCGCGCCGGGATAGTCGAGCAACTGAAATTGAACTGGCTGGGTCATGGGCCTTGATACCAAGGCCAACGGCCACGCGCATCATGCAAGATCAAAAAGGCCCTGCACACAAACAGGTGTCAGAGCACCATCGCAGCCGCAGCGCCCACCACCATGGTGCAGCCCAACGCCAGACCGGCCTGGGCCATGCGACGGCGCATTTTGTATTTGCGGGCTTGCCGGGCGATGTCCTGGTGCAGGGCGGTGATTTCAACCTCGTCCATCGGCTCGGCGGACTGGAAATAGTCCAGGAAGGCCACGATATCGAAACCGCCCCAGTCCCGATCCTTGAGGTTTTCGACCTTCCCCATGTTCTTGGCCAAGCGGCTGACACAGGCGTTGCGGGCGTTCTCGTCCCGGGCCGGGAAACGGCCCTGAGGCGCGCCGCTGTGATAGACGTTGAAGCCAAAGCCCGAATCCAGAAACATCTGCTTGATCTCTTCATCCGCACTGCGCAGCGCCTCGGCCAGACCGGGATCGCGGAACAGGGCCACTTGCTGGGTCGCAGCAGCTGCCATGCCAATGTCGTTCAGAAAGCCCTGAAACTCTTTCTGCACCTCATCGGGCATCACGGAAAACATATCGAAATCATAGGAATAAGACACGGGAACGCACCTCTGTCAGGTTGGAATGCAACCATGGATAGAGAGCGTTTGTGTTTGAATTTGGGCAATATTCCCGGAATTTCGTGAAAATGACCGGCTGTTTCAGCCTGCAATCAGCTCCTCGACCGCCAGATTGAACCGGTTGAGCGCCCCTTCGAACCGCCCGAACAGGTGGCTGGGGTTCCCGCGCGACGCAAAGCCGGACTGAATCTCTTCTCCCAATTCGAAATCCTCGGCCAGGGTCGCCATCGTGATTTTCTGGTTCAGCTTCCAATGCGCCTGCATCTCGTCGCCCTCGATCTTGTCGGCCGGTGCAAGCGTGACGATGCGCAATGTGGTGTGCCCTTCGGATCTGGGCTGTGCGTTGATCCAGGCCACATGATCCTGTTGCACCAACAGCTGCGTGGTGGGCATCAGAGTATAAAGCACATTGGCATCCGCCCGGATCGACCACTTCTCTTCAGGCGTGTCGGTCAGCGTAGTCATACTGGTGCGCGGCAGAACCGACCGCATATGCGGGCCGAAACAGCGATAGGTCGACAAGTTGTCGGGGAAATGCGGCGCGATCGTATTGGCGTGCGCCACGCGGAAGTGATAGGCCTCGATCCCGCCCTCGACCAGCACCTTCCAATTGGCCTTGACCTCTATCGTGTTCTCGATGGCGATCTTGTGGTTTGCCAGATCCAGCCAGCGAAAGTCATCGGCAATCGGGCCCAGCCAATCGTCGATGTTCAGCGGCTCGTTCATCTCGGGGTTGGCGATGATCCAGATGAACCCGTGCGCCTCGGCCACCGGCAACCGCCGCAGGCCCCGCTCGGCACGCGGCAGGTCCGGAAAGCCCTGCTTTTCCTGCGGCACCGCGCGCAAATCGCCCTGATTTGTCCAGCTCCAGCCATGATAGGGACAGGTAAAGACCCGTTTGCACCCCGCCCCTTCGCGTTCCAAAGTGGCCCCGCGATGGCGGCAGACGTTCAAAAAGGCCCGCGCCTGGCCGTCCGCATCTCGCACCAACAGCACCGGAAACCCCATGACCGAGCGCGTCAGAAAGCTCGACGGCCCGTCCAGCTCGCCCGAATGCGCCGCCACCACCGGCTTGCGCCGAAACAGCGCCGCCTCTTCGCGCGCGAACCGTTCGGGGCTGGCGTAGCGCGAAATCGGGGAATGGCTGATCGTGTCGTCCAGATAGGCAGACTTCTGTTCCGCCAGACCGATGATTTCGCGGATCAATCCAATCTCTTCGCTGCGCTCCATGGTGGCTCCCTCCCTCGGCTTGCACGGATCACTTACCAATCGGTAAGTAACTTACCAACTAGTAAGTCGTCAAGTGTTTGGTATAGGGTCCGGGTGAAGGAGCCCCCATGTCCACCAAACCCGACCCCGCCGAACGATATTTGGACCTTGCGACCACACGCTTTTCCGAGCTTGGGTTTCATGGGGTGTCGCTCGCACTTGTGGCCAAGGATGCAGGTGTCACCAAACAGGCCGTCCTGCATTATTTCCGCTCCAAGGAACGTCTCTATGCCGAGGTGCTCAATCGCCTCGCCGTGCGGTTGCTAGCAGAGATTGACGCTACTACGGCCCCCACGCCCGCCCAGCGCCTGATCGCCTATTTCAACGCCTATGCCGCCACCGCTGTCGCAACCCCAGAAGACGCACGCCTGGTGGTTCGCGCGCTTCTGGATAGCGACGCGCAGGCGCGCAGCTGGCCATTGAAACCCTATCTCGACAGGCTCACGGACCTGGCATTGCAAACACCGCGCTGGCAGAGCGCAACCCGAGAAGAGGCGTTGGCCGGTCTCTATCAACTAATCGGCGCAATACAGTATTTCGCAATCTCTGCGCCCACGTTGTCCGGCATGTATGGCAAGACATCCTTTGACGAGGTACAAAGCGCCCTGACGGACGACTTTCGAAAGGTCATTGAGGGGTTTGCGGTACCTTAGCCAGCCCCAGCATGTGGCGCCTCAAAACCTCGATCATCCAGCCCAGCATGATCCCGTTCAGGATATGCCACATGAAATGCGTGCCCATCGGAACCGCGCCACAAATCGGCTCGTCCAAAGCCCGAAACGTGATCGAGGCGACCAGGATCGTGGCCCCGATGGCCAGCCCCCGTGCCGTCTCGGCCGCGCGGTGACGCAGCAGGACCGCGTAGATGTAAATCAGCAAGGGCACCGGCGCGTACCCGGCGGAATCCCCCAACCCCGGCACCATCTGAAACAACGGCAGCGTTGCCGCGGCATAGGGAAAAAACAGCCCCGTCAGGCCCAGCGCTGGCAGCATCCGCAGCCCCCAGACGTGTCGGTTCACGGCATAGATATAGACCAGGATGTACCCCAGGATCGGTGTCACATCTGCAATCGCGGCCCAGACCTGAGCATGGGTGTGAAACAGATAGCTGCCCACGCCGATAAGGCCCAGGATCATCGCCAGCACGCGAGCAATCGCAATCCCTTTGGTCCGCTGCCACATGATCAACGCGGCCACCACAAAGGCCGCATTTGTCACCGCATTGATCGGCTCGGCCCAGTATTCAGGCCCCAATCGCTCACAGTAGCCATCAATTTCGCGCAACCAATCCATGGATTTCTATGTAACCGGTGTTAGGCTCGTGCCAACAGGAAATAGGAGATTCATTCATGGATATTATCTGGCTGGGGCACGGCAGCTTTCGCATTGAAACCGCAGGACAGGTTCTATTGATCGACCCGTGGCTGACCGGCAATCCATCCCTGCCCGAGGATCAGCACGACGCCGCCGTTGCGGGCGCCACGCACATCCTACTGACCCACGTGCATTTCGACCACGTTGTCGATGTCCTGCCGCTGGCCAAAAAGCTGGGCGTGCCGGTCGTCGGCCAATACGACCTGATGGGCCATTGGGGAGAGACCGAGGGCATCGAAACCGTCGGCTTCAACAAGGGTGGAACCGTGGATCTGAACGGCGTCAAAGTTTCGATGGTCCCGGCCTCGCATTCTTCGACCTTCAACACGCCCGAAGGCATCCGCACGGGGGGCACCGAAGTGGGCTTCATGATCGCGTCCGAGGGCAAGATGCTCTACGTCTCGGGCGATACCGACATCATGGCTGACATGGATTGGATGGGGGACTACTACAAACCCGACATCGGCATCCTGTCGGCAGGCGGCCATTTCACCATGGACATGAAGGGCGCAGCCTATGCCGCCAAGCGGTACTTCAACTTCAAGACCGTGATCCCCTGCCACTATGGCACCTTCCCGATCCTCGAGCAGAGCGCCGACGACCTGCGCGCGGGCCTTCCGGACGTGGACGTGATCGAACCGCAGGTGATGCAGGCCATCACGCTCTGATGTTCTGAGCGATGCCATGAGCGATATCACCCCCTCGCCTGAGCTTGCAGCCATCGTTCGACGCTGGCTGCGCTCTTACGCGGCGGGGGACAAAGAGGCGGTGGTCAACCTGTTCTCGGACGACGCCGCCTTGGGCTACATAGGCTCTTCGCATGGCGAGATCTGGCACGACGATACCCTGCGCCGGGGCATGCCGGTCTACATGGATGACATTCCCAGCTTCACCTGGGGACAAGATGACTTTCGCGGCTTTGAATGCGGCACCCTTGGTTGGGTGGAATGGTTCGGAGAAAGCGTCTTCCTTGCAAGCGGCAAAGAAATCACCTTTCGCTCGACCTTTGTGCTGCACCTGGAAAAGGGCGTCTGGCGCATCGTGCACGTCCACAACTCGAACCCCGTCGCAAACATGGACGCTCTGGGCTACGAATCGCGCGGGATCGAAGAGCTGCTCAAGGCCGCGCTTTCCACCCCCGTTGATCTGGCCCAAACCGGGATGGCGACGATCATGTTCACCGACATCGCGGGCAGCTCGGCGCTGGCCGAGACGCTTGGCGACGCCCGCTGGTCGGCCGCGGTGCAGGCACATATGAAACAGGTGGGCGACATCCTCGAGGGTCATGGCGGCACGCTGGTCAAAACTCTGGGCGATGGCACCATGTCGGCCTTCCCCTCGGCCACGGCCGCCCTGACCGCCGCCTCCGACCTACAGCAAATCATCTCGAACAGCACGGCCGAGCCACGCTTGCAGATCCGCATCGGGTTGCACACCGGTGATCTGGTGGAACAGGACGGCGACATGTTCGGCACCGTGGTGAACAAGGCCGCCCGCGTCGCCTCGATCGCCGCACCTGGCGACATCTGCCTGTCGGACGCCACCCACATCATGGTCGGCGGCGCGCCCCAATTCCGCTTTTCCGACCCCGCTCAGGTCCACCTCAAGGGGCTTGAGGGTCAGCACACCACATATCGGCTGGAGTGGCGGGGATGAGCAGCGTCCGCCCCTCGCCCGAGATCCTCGCCATCGCTCGCCGCTGGATCGAGGCGGTGCCGAACCGGCGACCCAACGATCTGAGCAACCTGATGACCAAAGAAGATCACCTGATGTTTTTCGGCACCGGCGAGGATGAGGTCTGGTCCGGCCAAGCCGTGCGCTACGGGGTCGGTGCGTTCTTTGGCGCAATCCCACCGGTGACAACGCACATCGAACACTTTGCCGAGGCCTATGAGAACGGCGACACTGGCTGGGCCTGTCTCACACACGAGATCGCGTTCGAGCCCCACCCAGACCGCTCGTTCCTGGTCCGCTCCACCTTGATCCTCACGCTCGAAGACGGCGCGTGGAAGATCGTCCACCGCCATGGTTCGGTCCCGACCCCAAACGAAGAATTCACCGGTCGGGAACAGACCGCAATCGCCGATCTGATTGCCGCTGCAAAGGATGGGTTTGCACTTGATCAAACCGAAGGCCTTGCCTCGATCATGTTCACAGACATCGTGGGATCATCCGCGCTCGCCTCGGCCCTTGGGGACCGCGCCTGGTCGCCCATCATCGCGGCCCATTTCGACATGATCCGCGACATCGTCGCAGACCATGACGGCCAGTTCGTCAAGTCTCTGGGCGACGGCACCATGTCCTCTTTCCCTTCTGCCCGCGCCTGTTTGGAAGCCGCCAGTGCCATTCAGACCACCCTGGCCACGAACACCCAAGACCCTCACCTGTCTGTTCGCATCGGCATTCACACGGGAGAGGTGATGCAGGCGCACGACGATTTCTTTGGCACCGTCGTCAACAAGGCCGCGCGGATCGCGTCCACAGCGCAGGCGCAGGAAATCCGGGTATCCGACACAACCCAGCTGATTGTCCGAAACGCCGTGGGATTCGTCTTTTCCGGCTCAAAAGACTTTGGCCTCAAGGGACTCGAGGGGCGGCATACCACCTATCTGTTGGAGTGGCAGAGATGACCGATCCCTTCACTCCGTCACCGGAACTGGCCGCTATCGCCAAACGCTGGCTCCACGCCTATGCAGGCCGCCAGACCGAGGCCGCGGCCAACCTTTTCTCGCGTTCGGCTGCGATCACCTATGTCGGCTCGGACGACGGCGAGCTGCTGACCGCCCCCGACTTTCACAAGACCTTTGTTGCCTTCTGCGACGATCAGGCGGTTCTGGTTCCGGAAAACATCGAAGTCACAGCTTACGAGGCCGGGTCCTTTGGTTGGGCTCTCTCGACTTTGACGATCGTCGCCCCCGATGCCGACAAAAGCGTGACTTTTCGCAACACCTTCATCTTCGCGCTCGAAGATGCCGTCTGGCGCATCGTGCACATCCACAATTCCAACCCAAAACCCAACATGGAGGCGATGGGATACACCTCGCGCAGCATCGAGGAGTTGACCGCCTCGCTTCAGTCCGAAGCCCTGGAGCTGGGTCACACCGGCATCGCCTCGGTGATGTTCACCGACATTGTCGACAGCACCGCCCTGGCCGCCGCCACCGGCGATGCCACCTGGAGCAGCATCGTCCAGACCCACATGGCCGAGATCGGTGAGGCGATCACAGCGCATGGCGGCACTCTGGTCAAATCACTGGGTGATGGCACCCTGTCGTCCTTTTCCTCGGCCTCTGCCGCGCTCAATGCTGCCACCCGCATTCAGCAAGGGATGCAAGACCAAGCCCAGGAACCGCACCTCAGGGTCCGGATCGGCATCCACACCGGCGACGTTGTGGAACGCGACGGCGATTACATCGGCACGGTGGTCAACACCGCCGCGCGGGTGGCCGCGGCCGCCGCCCCCGAGGAAATCCGCGTCTCGGACCCCACACGCGCCATGGTGGGCGGCAATGCGGACTTTGCCTTTGGCGACCCCGTATCGGTTCAACTGAAAGGCCTCGCAGGCGAACACCTGATCCACAAGCTGGAGTGGCGCGTATGATGTCCCCGTCGACCGAGCTTGCCGCGATCACCCGGCGCATCATGGCCGCGATGCTCAGCGGTCAGGGTGAGACGGTCGCAAACTTCCTCTCCACCAAAGATCCGGTGCTGTTCTGCGGCAGTGCCGTGAGAGAGGTGTGGCAGGGGCAGACCTTGCGCGACATGTACGCGGCACATGTCGACGAGTTTCCCCTGACCCAGATCGCCAACGAAGAGGTCCACGCCTACGCCGCCACCGACACCGGCTGGTCACTTTGGACCGGCGACGTGACCCCCTCGACCCAGGATCATCAGATCCCCTGTCGCCTCACCTTTGTCTTCATCCTGGAAAACGGCATCTGGCGGGTGCAGCACATCCACAACTCGGTTGCGATCTCGAACCTTGATGTGCTGGGGTACGAACACAAGGCATTCGAGCAACTCCTCGAAGCCGCCAAAAGCGGGTTCCGTCTGGATCAGACCGAGGGGCTGGCGACAGTGATGTTCTCGGATATCGAAAACTCCTCCGGTCTGGCGCAGATGATCGGGGATCGGGCTTGGGCCTCGCGGGTGTCGGACCATCTGGACATGGTGGCCCGGGTCGTTGGCAAATACGACGGTCAGTTGGTCAAATCTCTGGGTGATGGCAGCATGGCCTCCTTCCCTTCGGCCCGTGCGGCCCTGCGCTCCGCACAGGACATTCAGCGAACCAATGCCCGCGACACAGCCGAACCTGCGCTGACCTTGCGCATCGGGCTGCACACCGGCGATGTGATCCAGACCAAAGACGACTTCTTTGGCACCGTGGTCAACAAATCCGCCCGCATCGCAGCAACGGCAACACCCGGCACCATCGCCGTGTCCGACGTCTGCCGCGCCATGATCGGGCGCGCCGACGAATTCGCATTCAGCAACAGATCAACCGTGTCCCTGAAAGGCATCGAAGGGACGCATGTCCTGTTTCAACTGGAGTGGACCCCATGATCCGCCCGTCCCAAGAAGTGCTCGCTGTTGTTCGCAGATGGAACGATGCGGTTCATCGCAAGGATGGGGCCACATTGACCAACATGCTCTCGCGATCCGAACATCTGCGCTATCAGGGCTCGGCCGACGGCGAAAGCTGGTCGGGGCAGCTGTTTCGGCAGGGCTTTGGCGAGCATGTGCGCGAGATCCCCGACTACGAATGGGAGGAGCACGCGCTTGAGGCGTTCGAATGCGGCGACGTCGCCTGGTCCCATTGCCTGGCGACCTTGACGTTTCCCAACACCGGAAGTTCCTCTCTGCATCGCTTCACCTTTGTTCTGCATCTGGAGGACGGCAGCTGGCGGATGGTGCAGCTGCATGTCTCGAACCCGCTGCCCAACATGGACAAGATGGGCGCCGACCATCATGCGCTGGACGATCTGATCGAAGCCGCCCGCGCCGATGACGTGATGCAGGGCCAAAGCGGCGTCGCCACGGTCATGTTCACCGACATCGTGGGCTCATCAGTGATTGCCCAGGCCGTCGGAGACGTCACATGGAGCCGATGCGTGGGTGAACACATCGAGGCGGTCAAAGCCTGCGTCGAGGCCAACGGCGGTCGAATGATCAAATCCTTGGGCGATGGCACCATGTGCACCTTTGCCTCGGCCCGCGCGGCCATGGTCAGCGCGCAAGAGTTGCAACGCGCCCTGTCGACCATCGCGTCCGAACCCCGCATCCAGATCCGCATCGGCCTGCACACCGGCGAAGTCATCGACACGGGCGAGGATTTCTTTGGCACCGTCGTGAACAAGGCCGCCCGCATCGCAGCTCTGGCCGGTACGGAAGAGATCCGTATTTCCGATGCAACCCGTTTGATGATCGGAACCGACCCCGAATTTTCGTTTTCAGACCAGACAGCTGCGCCGCTGCGCGGCCTAGCTGGGACCCACGTAACGCATCTTTTGACCTGGCGGATTGTCCCGCCTGACTGAAAAGAAAGGACAACCGTGCCCGCCACAGATTTCTCGCAATCCGAATACGACACCCGCCTGACCAAGACCCGCGCCGCCATGGCCGCGCAGGGGATCGAGACGCTGATCGTTGCCGACCCGTCGAACATGGCCTGGCTGACGGGCTATGACGGGTGGAGCTTCTACGTGCCGCAAGTGGTCATCGTCCCGGCTGCCAGTGCGCCGCTCTGATGGGGGCGCACCCAGCACAAGGCGGGCGCGGCGCAGACCACATGGATCGGAGCCGAGAACCTCTTTGAATGGCCCGAAGAGCACGTCCAGCACCCCGACCACCATCCTTATGATGCGCTGGTCCCCCTCTTGCGTGACCGCGGCTGGACCCGCGCGCTTGGGGTTGAGATGGACAATTACTACTATTCCGCCGCGTCCCACCGCATCCTGGAAACTGCCTTTGGCCGCGATCAGATTGCCGACGCCACCGGGTTGGTGAATTGGCAACGCGCCGTCAAAAGCGAAGCCGAGCTGGCGATGATGCGCAAGGCAGGTCAGCTGACCGCCCATATGCATGCCACCCTGCGCGAAGGCTTTCGCGAAGGACGCCCCAAGAATGAGCTGGTGGCCGAAGTGCAGGCCGCTGGCGTCGCTGGTCTGCCGGGGCTGGCAGGCGACTACCCTGCGATTGCCCCCATCGCGCCCTCAGGGCTTGAGGCCTCGGCCTCGCATATCACATGGAATGACCGGAAGCTTGCACGCGGCGAGACCACCTATTTCGAGGTCTCGGGCTGCTATCACCGCTACCACTGCCCCGCCAGCCGGACGCTGTTTTTGGGCGAAGTGCCCGCCGACATCCGCCGCGCCGAAGAGGCGGTGCTGCAGGCCATCGAAGACGCCTTTGCCGCCGCCCGCCCGGGCCTGGCCTGTGAAGATGTCGCCGCCTGCGTCTATGACAGCTTTGCCCGCGCGGGATATGTCAAAGCCAACCGCACAGGATACCCCATCGGCCTCAGCTACCCGCCCGACTGGGGCGAACGCACCATGAGCCTGCGCCCCGGCGACACCACGCTGCTCGAGGAAAACATGACCTTCCACCTGATGCCCGGCCTCTGGACCCCGGATTGGGGCGTGGCGATCACCGAGAGCTTTGTGGTCACCCCGGACGGTGCCCAGCCGCTGGCCGACATCCCCCGCGCCCTTGTGGTGAAAGGCTGACGGGGGCGCTCCCGCCCGTCGGGCGCGCATCAAAGATGCACCCCCTCCCGTTGGGCCGGGCCTCGCTCCGCTCGGCGGATGGCCCGTCAAACGACGCCCTTAGAACGCCGCTCTCGTCTTTTCCACGACAGCGACAAATGCCGCTGCCGCGGGCGACGGGTTGGCCTGCGAATGCATGGCCAGCCCGATCTTTCGCGTCCTGACCGGATCCAGCGGCTTGCTCACCCACCCCTCGGCACCATCCGCCTTTGGTAACGCCATTTCAGCCACTACGGAAACGCCCTGGTTGCGTGACACCATCGTCAGCGTGCTGAGAATCTGTGAGGTGCGATAGCGCACGTATGGGCTGAGGCGGGATTGCGTGAATTGCCGCCGGATAATCCCAGCAGACCCGGATTCGGGCATGATGAAGGGCTGGTCGCACAGCTGCTCCAACCGGACCGAGGGCTGCTTTGCCAAGGCACTGTCCGCCGCAACCAGCGCCACGAACTGATCCTGAGCAATGGGCCATGTCCGAAAGCGGTCATCGGGCAAAACGACAAACCCCAGATCGATGCGCCGATCTTCGATCCACCGGATAATCTCATCATCCGGGGCCTCTTCAACCATCACCTCGATACCGGGGTGCTCCTTATGGAACCGCTCCAGAAGCTGCGGAAGCAATTGCAGCGAAGAGGTGGCCCCGAATGACCCAATGCGCAACCTGCCGGACTGTACGCCGCGATACTCAAGAGCTTCCTGATGAATGGCATCCGCCAACCCCAGTATTTCGCGGGCGCGCGCCAAAAGCCGCTCTCCCACGGGCGTCAATTCGATTGGGGACACCGAGCGGTCGAACAGGGCCACGCCAAGCTCGGTTTCAAGGGTCTTCAGAGCATGCGACACCGCGGGCTGGCTGACCCCCAAACGCAAGGCGGCCGCCGTGAACCCGCGGGTTTCAGCCAGCGTGGCAAAGATTTCAAGTTGGCCAAAAGTCATAAGCAAACACTCATTTGACTATAAGCCTGTATAACTGAAATTCGACGTGGGCAAACTGATCTTTTAGGTGCCCCAATGCCTCACGCCGCGTCGCGTCTCTTCCCCTCACAACACGCCGGGCTCTACGCCTCTCTGTCGATGATGGCCTTTCTTTGGGGCGGCACATTTGTCGCTGGCCGTCTGGTGTCGTCCGAATTGCCCCCGCTGGTCGCTGCAATGGCCCGGTTCGGTCTGGCGGCCCTTCTCCTCCTTTGGCTGGTGAAGAAGGAAGAAGGCGGTCTGCCGCGCCTCACCTGGCCACAAGTTGGCCTGATGGCACTGCTCGGCCTGTCTGGCGTTTGCCTCTACAACCTGTTTTTCTTTGCCGCTTTGGCCGAAATGCCCGCGTCGCGGACTGCCCTTTTCGTGGCCTTCAACCCGATAGCGGTTGCGCTGATCGGGACGCTTACAGCGCAGCGATTGCTTCCAATCGATCAGACCGCCGGGATTTGCGTGGCACTGCTTGGCGCCGTGATCGTGATCAGCGGCGGCGACATGGCGGGGTTTTTGACGGACGTTAGGGCCGGATTTGGGCGTGGCGAGCTGTTCATGCTCGCCGCTGTCGGCAGCTGGGTCGGCTACACGCTTCTTGGTCACAAGGCGCTTGGCAGCATCTCGCCGTTGGCGACAACGACATGGGCGGCGCTGTTCGGGTTTGTGTTTCTGGCACTGGGCTTGCTGATTTCCGGTCCCACACAGCCGCTGCAGCTGCCCACCCTCAACTGCACTCTGGCGATCCTCTTTCTGGCCATCGGAGGAACTGTTGTTCCCTTTGTCTGGTTCTATCGCGGCGTACGCGTGCTTGGGCCCGAGCGGACGGCTGTGTTCACCAATCTTGTTCCTGTCTTTGGGGTCGGGCTTGGGGCGGCGCTCCTGCGCGAACCGCTAGAGACCTCCATGCTGGCGGGAGGCGCCCTGGTGATTGTCGGTGTCTTTCTGACGAACCGAAAGTGACGTCCGTTTCCAAGACCCGCAAATAGAACAGAGCCAGTCAGGCGCAGTCCGCGCCGCTTGCTATGGCTGCAGCATCATCCGAACGGCTTAAACGGTTCAGAAAGGTTTGTTATCAAAACCTCAATTCGCCTGCCGCACCGCGGCAGCACACAGCGGTGCACGGGTGGTGCACGCATAGTGCACGGATATCACAGGCTGAAATCTAGCTTTCTCCGCTTTCCGTTGCGCCGCGTCGCAGCGCAAAGAAATCCTTTAACACCTGCTCGCACTCCTGTGCCGCGATCCCATCGTAAACCTCGGGTTTGTGATGCGCCTGTGGGTGGGAAAACACCCGCGCGCCGTGGGCCACGCCGCCCGATTTCGGGTCCGATGCGCCATAATAAATCCGCCCAATCCGCGCGGCAGCAAGCGCGGCGGCACACATCGCACAAGGCTCCAGCGTGACATAGAGATCATAACCCACCAGACGTTCCGACCCCGCCGCCGCACAGGCCGCGCGCAAGGCGACGATCTCGGCATGAGCGGTCGGATCGTTCCACTCCCGGGTGCGGTTGCCAGCGGCGGCCACCACTTCTCCATCAGGGGAGACAATGACAGCGCCCACGGGCACCTCGCCGCGGTCTGCAGCGGCGCGCGCCTCGGCAAGTGCCTGATTCATATGGGATTTGAAGGTCATGCCCTAACCTGCCCAAGAATGGGTGCTTTCGCAAGCGATCGGAATGGGCTAAAGCCCCAATCCATGAGCAAATCCCCATCATCCGAGACGCCAAAAGGCGACCGTATCGCCAAGGTTCTGGCCCGCGCAGGCGTCGCCTCGCGCCGGGATGCCGAGCGTCTGATCCAGGCCGGTGTCGTGACAGTGAACGGCAAGACCATCACCTCTCCGGCCCTCAATGTCACCGACAAGGACCGGATCACGGTCGACGGCAAGCCGATCAAGGCGCCCGAACCGGCGCGCTTGTGGCTCTATCACAAGCCCACGGGTCTTGTGACCACGGACCGCGACGAAAAGGGACGCGCCACGATCTATGACGAACTGCCCGAGGACATGCCACGCGTGATGAGCGTTGGTCGGCTTGACCTGAATTCCGAAGGGCTCTTGCTGCTGACCAATGACGGAGGCGTCAAGCGCAAGCTCGAACTGCCCTCGACAGGATGGGTGCGCAAATACCGCGTCCGTGTGAACGGCCGTCCGACCGAAGATGACTTTGCCCCGCTGCGCAAGGGGTTGGTGATTGATGGCGAACGGTTCCAGCCGATGACCGTCTCGCTGGACCGCCAACAGGGGGCAAATGCCTGGCTGACGGTGGCGATCCGCGAAGGCAAGAACCGCGAAATCCGCCGCGCGATGGAAGAGATCGGCCTGTCGGTGAACCGCTTGTTGCGCGTGTCTTATGGACCCTTCCAATTGGGTCAGCTCAAACCGGGCGAGGTCGAAGAAATCCGCCGCCGCGTTCTGCGCGACCAATTGGGCCTTGATGCCGAAGGCAAGCCGCTGGACGAGGATGCCAAAGCGCCCGCCCGACCACAGCGTCGCCGGGGCCCGGCCGGAAAACCCGGTGTAAACGACCCGAGCAAAAGCCTGCGCCGCCCCGGTAAGCCCACTGGCAGACCCGGGGGAAAACCCGGATCGAAACCTGCTGTCAAACCCGCAGGCAAACCCGGGCCTCGCACAGGCGGGCCAAAAGGCAAGCCCCCGGCGAAAAAGCGCCGGGACTGAGCGATTTAGCGCAGACTTCCCCCTAGCAAGGCGGCGCACCATCGCCTAGTTTCATGGGCAACGGCTCATCGAGGGGGGCGGCATGTCTCAGACCGGAGTTCAGAAACTGGCCTATGCGGCCCTGATTGTCCTGCTGTTTGGTGTCTGCACCGGATGGCTTGGGGGGCTCTGAGCAGATGGCGCAGCGATACGGCGGAAAATACAGCCCCGATGGCAGCTCGGATGACGCCCCCAAACCCCGCGGTACATTCGACGGTGCACGTGTAGAACCGGCAGGCGCGCGCGCAAACGTGATGTTTGTTCCGGCCATTCCGTTGGTGTTCATGTCCCTCAACGATGGGGCCATTGGCATGACTTTGGGCCTGGTCGCGGCAGGCGTCCTGACTGGTGCGGCCCTGCTCTTGCGCGAGGGTCTGCGCGCCGAGGCTGCGTTCAATGCCCGCAAGGTGGCCCGCCGCCCGGCCTTCCCGCGCAAGATGGCGGCCAGCCTGCTGACCGGCATCGGTGTCGGCATCGCGGCCTTTCGCAATGATTACCTGGATGCCGAGGTGGCCGGTCAGGTCAGCCTGGTCGCGCCGCTTCTGTTCGGCGCTGCCGGAACGGCCTTGCACGCGCTTGCCTTTGGCATCGACCCCCTGTCCGACAAAGGCATGGAAGGCGTCGACACCTTTCAACAGGATCGCGTTGCCCGTGTGGTGGACGAGGCCGAGGCCTATCTGGACGCCATGACCGAAGCTGTCAAACGCGCCAAGAACCGCCAGATCGAGGCCCGTGTCGAACGGTTTCAAGCCACTGCCCGCGACCTTTTTCGTACGGTCGAGGAGGATCCCCGCGACCTGAGCGGTGCCCGCAAGTATCTGACCGTTTATTTGCGCGGTGCACGCGACGCGACGGTGAAATTTGCCGACTTCTACAGCCGCAGCCGCGATGAAAATGCGCTCGCGGATTACGTCGCCCTTCTGGACGACCTGGAACAGAACTTTGCCGCCCGAACCCAAAAGATGCTGCTGGATGACCGCAGCGACCTGACCGTGGAAATCGACGTGCTGCGCGAACGCTTGCAGCGCGAAGGTGTCCGGTTGGATTGACCGCCCGCTCTAGTGGCCCCAAACGTAACGAGGAACCCGAACATGTCCGACACAGTCCGCCAAAAGGCAGCCGAAGCCACCACCGCCGTTGAAGAAGTGACCGCCGTTGTCCTGCCCGAACCGCAGGCCGAGGTGGTGTCGATGCAGGACGCGGACGAGCCGGTGAGCGCCGAGATCCGCAAGCGCATGGACGAGATCGACATGGGCAACACCAACTCGATCGTGGCCTTTGGTTCGGGTGCGCAGGCGGAATTGCAAGAGATCAGCCAGGCGATGCTGGCCGATGTACGCAACAAGGACGTGGGCCCTGCTGGTGATTCCCTGCGCAACATCGTCACCACCATTCGCGGCTTTTCGGTCAGCGAACTGGATGTGCGTCGCGAGCGCAGCTGGTGGGAGAAACTGCTGGGCAAGGCTGCACCCTTTGCCAAGTTCACCGCGCAGTATGAGCAGGTTCAGGGACAGATCGACCGGATCACCGATGATCTGTTGGGGCATGAACACACCCTGCTCAAGGACATCAAATCCCTCGATCTTCTTTATGACAAGACGCTGAACTTCTACGACGAACTGGCCCTGTACATCGCCGCTGGTGAGGAAAAGCTGACCGAACTCGACAGCACCGCGATCCCCGCCAAAGAGGCGGAGGTTCAGGCCGCACCCGAAGACGAACAGGTGATGGAGGCGCAGGAGCTGCGCGACCTGCGCGCGGCGCGCGACGATCTGGAACGCCGGGTGCATGACCTGAAACTGACCCGCCAAGTGACCATGCAGTCCCTGCCTTCGATCCGGCTGGTGCAGGAAAACGACAAGTCGCTTGTGACCAAGATCAACTCGACGCTCGTCAACACGGTGCCCCTGTGGGAAACGCAATTGGCGCAGGCCGTCACCATCCAACGCTCGGCCGAAGCTGCGGCGGCGGTGCGTGACGCCAACGATCTGACCAACGAGCTGCTCACGTCGAACGCGGCGAACCTGCGCGAGAGCAACAAGATGATCCGCCAGGAAATGGAGCGCGGTGTCTTTGACATCGAAGCGGTGAAACAGGCCAATGCGGACCTGATCGGCACCATCCAGGAGAGCCTGCAGATCGCGGATGAGGGCAAGGCCAAACGGGCCGCTGCCGAAGAGGATCTCAAGAAAATGGAGGCCGAATTGCGCGATACCCTGGCAGCAGCCAAGGCCCGCAAGGATGGGATCGGCGACAACTCCGGCACGGCCGTGCCGAACTGATCGGTGCGGTTCACGGGTCGCATAGGCGGGCGCATGGGGGCGGCATTGGCCGCCCTTGTGGCGTTGTCGGCCTGCGATCCGACGCCGCGCACAACTCCTTTCCCACAAACCCGGCCAGCCGGTCTGGCTCCTGTCGGGAACGAGGTAACCCCCCAATCGGCGGCAAGCCAGGATCTGGCGCGGTATTATGAGAAGGTTCAGAACGATCTGCTGACGCGCGGCCTGCTGCGCACCGATGGCGGCGGGCCGGACACGCCCTATGACGCAAATGATCTGGCCAGGAACTTTGAAACCATCGCGTTCTTTGACGAATACCGCCCCGGCGGGCTGACATCTTCGGGGCGCGGATCAAGCGGCCAGCTCAGCCGATGGAGCGGGCCAGTCCGGGTGAACACCGAATTCGGTGCCTCTGTTCCGCTGGAGCAGCGGGCCACGGACAAGGCCAACGTGGATAGTTACGTGGCGCGGCTCGCCCGGATCACGGGGCATCCGATCAGCACGACGTCAAAGAACGCGAATTTCCATGTCTTTGTGGCCGGGGAAGACGACAGCGACTTCCTGCAAGCCCGGCTGAAGCAGCTGATTCCCTCGATCAGCCGCGAAGAGCTGGCGATCTTCCGCGATCTGCCGCAGTCGTTCTATTGCCTGGTGGTGGCGGTGTCGGGCAACGGCACGCCTTACAACTACACCCGCGCCGTGGCGCTGATCCGGGCCGAGCATCCGGACCTGGTGCGTCTGTCCTGCGTGCATGAGGAAATCGCCCAGGGACTTGGCCTGCCCAACGACAGCCCCCGCGCCCGGCCCTCGATCTTCAACGACGATGACGAGTTTGCGCTGTTGACCAGCCATGACGAGAAGCTGTTGATGATGCTCTACGATCCTCGGCTGAAACAGGGCATCACCGCGGAAGAGGCCCGCCCAGTGGTGAACATCCTGGCACGCGAAGCGATGGGGCAGTCGCTTTAGATTGCGCGCGCCAGGGCTGCCGCCCTCTCCCTCCACCGGTTCCGCAAAGTGCCGGGCTCTCATTCTGCGGTACCGCGCCTGGCCGCAGGCCAGGCGCCCGGCCCAACGGAGCAAGGGCCCGTCAGGGCATGACGCGAGGGCGGGAGCCCTTCGAGCCATGTTGCACTGACCCGAAACAGCATCGACCTCTGCCTACGGGGATGATTTCAGATGCTTTCTCCCTTTTGATGTGCAGCAGTCTTGCATAGATTTGCCGGGTGGAACCGGTATAGTTCCGCACAATTGACATGGGAGCTGCAGATCATGGGTATTTTCGACTTTCTCTCGGGACAGTTCATCGACGTCATTCATTGGGTTGATGATACGCGGGACACGATGGTCTGGCGGTTCGAGCGCGAAGGGCATGAGATCAAATACGGCGCCAAGCTGACCGTGCGCGAAGGTCAAGCGGCGGTGTTCGTGCATGAGGGGCAGTTGGCGGATGTGTTCACGCCCGGGCTCTATATGCTCGAGACCAACAACATGCCGATCATGACGACGCTGCAGCACTGGGATCACGGGTTCAAATCGCCTTTCAAATCCGAGATCTACTTCGTCAACACCACGCGGTTCAATGACCTCAAATGGGGCACAAAGAACCCGATCATGCTGCGCGACCCCGAGTTCGGCCCCACCCGCATTCGCGCCTTTGGCACCTACACCGTGCGGGTCAAGGACCCGGCCCGCTTCCTGATCGAGATCGTCGGCACCGATGGCGAATTCACCATGGACGAAATCTCGTTCCAGGTGCGCAATATCATCGTGCAAGAGTTTTCCCGTGTCATTGCCGGTTCGGGCATCCCGGTTCTGGACATGGCCGCCAACACCGCCGATCTGGGCAAACTCATCGCAGCCGAAGTCTCGCCCGTGCTGGAAGGATACGGGTTGGAGATGCCCGAGTTCTACATCGAAAACATCTCGCTGCCCCCTGCGGTCGAGGCGGCGTTGGACAAGCGCACTTCGATGGGGTTGGCCGGTGATCTGGGCAAATTCACGCAGTATTCCGCGGCTGAGGCGATGACCGCCGCCGCCAGCACCCCCAACAGCGGTATGGGTGCGGGTCTTGGCATGGGGATGGGCATGGCGATGGCCCAGCAAATGGGCAACATGGCAGCGGGTCAACCCTCTGGTCCATGGGGCACCCGCCCTGCCCCCGCTGCGCCACAAGCCACATCGCCCGTTGCACCGCCGCCGCCACCGCCGGTCGAGCATGTCTGGCATATCGCGGTGGATGGGGTCACATCCGGCCCCTTCTCGAAAGCCAAACTCGGACGCATGGCCACTGGTGGAGAGATCACGCGCGAGACCTATGTCTGGACCGCCGGGCAAGACGGCTGGAAACGCGCCGAAGACGTGCAGGAACTGGCCCAGTTGTTCACCATCCTGCCGCCCCCACCTCCGGGAGAGTAGGTACGCCATGCCTCTTTGCATAGCTGAGGCACAGGCCGAGCGACACAGGGCGTTGCAGAGCCCTTACCTTCAGCCCCGCAAGGGCAAGATGTTCAAAAACGTCTTGCCCTCTGACAACCGCTCTGCCGTTTGTCATCTGCACCCGCGACAAGTGAGCCGTCAATGACACCTGTGCCTCCGCCCCCTCCGTCCGCCAAGGCCCCACAGAAACCGGCAAGTGACGAACATCGCTTTCCCTGCGACAATTGTGGTGCGGACTATCGGTTCAACCCCACTGACGGCACGCTGAGCTGTGACCATTGCGGCCATTCCCGAGAGATCAAGGCAGGCCCTTGGAAGGGTGCAACGCTGCGCGAGTTGGATTTCGACGCTGCCATTGCACAGGACCTGCCCGAGGCCGAAATCGAAGAAACCCGTGTGCTGAGCTGTCCGAACTGCGCCGCTCAGGTCGAGTTCGATCCCGACACGCATGCCGCGGAATGCCCGTTCTGCGCCACGCCTGTTGTCACGGGCACCGGGGTCAGTCGTCACATAAAGCCGCGCGGAGTGCTGCCTTTTGCCTTGGATGAACGCTCGGCCCATGGGGCGATGAGCGATTGGCTGGGTGCGCTGTGGTTCGCACCAAATGGTCTGAAGGAATATGCCCGCAAAGGCCGTAAGATGCAGGGCATCTATGTCCCCTACTGGACCTTTGACGCCGACACCAAATCCAACTATCGCGGCGAGCGCGGCACCGTCTATTATGAGACGCGTACCGTCATGCGCGACGGCAAGCAGGTGACCGAACAGGTGCCCAAGATTCGCTGGTCACCCAAATCCGGTCGTGTAGCACGGTTCTTTGACGATGTGCTGGTGCTGGCCTCGACCAGCCTGCCGAAATCTTACACCGATGCTCTGGAACCTTGGGACTTGCCCGCGCTGGAGCCCTATCAGCCGCAGTATCTGGCCGGGTTCCGGGCCGAGGCGTATACCGTCGAGCTGAAAGACGGCTACACCGAGGCACGTGGTCACATGGCTCGCGTGATCGAACGTGACGTGCGCTTTGATATTGGCGGCGATCAGCAGCGTATCCACGATATCGACACCACGATCTCGGATGTGACGTTCAAACACATCCTGCTGCCGGTCTGGCTCGCCGCGTACAAGTATCGCGGCAAGACCTATCGCTTTGTCGTCAATGGGCGCACGGGCCGAGTGCAAGGCGAACGCCCCTGGTCGGCGATCAAGATCACCATAGCAGTGACATTGGGCCTGCTGGCCGCCGCGGGGCTGGGTTATCTGGTGGCGACGAACCAGTAAGTCACATTCAGACTCAAGCAGCCGACATGGCGTTGATCACCGTTGACCGGGATTGCACCGCCCCGGTCTGCAGGTATTCCATGGCCCTCAAGGCAGCCTCATGGGCCTGGATCGAGGACCCGCCAACACAGTCTTCGACCACGCGACAGAAATAGTCGGATTGGTGACCATCAACAAATGTGTAGTGCACGCAGACATCCGTCAGGCCACCGCACAGGATCAGCGTGTCAACCTTGAGCCCTCTGAGCAAGATCTCGAAATCCGTTCCAAAGAACGCCGAGTATCGTCGTTTCGGAATCACATAATCGCCGGGCCGAAACCCCATCTCTTCCTTGGCCACTTCGGTGCGCGCGTCCCCTTCGAGGCAATGGATGTCCTCATCCCCATCCAACTCGCGCCCGAAATCGATTAGATCAGGGCGGTGAACCTCTTGGATGAAGATCACCGGGATGTCGTTGTCATGGGCCGCATCGACCAGATCCCGTGCGGCGATCATACGGTCCTTGTAGCCGGGCATATTGTCGATCGAGCGCACTTCGCTGTCATCGATGAACGTGCTTTTCTGAATGTCGATGACGATCAGGGCAGGCTTGCCCTCGATCAGGTTGCGAGCCTGTTTGGCTTTGCTGGTCATCTTTGTGCTCCTTTGTACTCAATGCGCGTCTGCGCCCAATATCAGCATCCCAACGAGCAAGAAGGCCACGCCGAGAAGGGTGGTTGTGCTTAACGGTTGGCCAAATGCAAGGACGCCAAGGGCAACCGCCCCGACCGAGCCGATGCCAGTCCAGATCGGATAGGCGATGCCCAGAGGAAGCCGCGACATCGCCGCGTAAAGCGCAATCAGGCTTGCGATCATGGCGACGATCGTCACCACGCCAAGCGTCCACGAAAAGCCCAATGCAAGCTTCTTGAGCCCTGTTGCCCAAGCAACCTCCAACACGCCTGCTGTCAGTAGGAAAATCCACGCCATGTTGACCTCCGGATTTGGCAGGTCGTCCTGACATGAGCCCGGGAAAAGCCGGGTCGTCCCGGCGGGCGGATGGAAATTTGATAGTGATGGGGCGGCAGCCTGTCAATTCTGCGCGTCACCCGCTCATGACCGCAGATCGGCAAATTCTGATGATCAGCGCCGGTTTCACCTCTCAGGGCTTGAACCTGCCAGATTGCCCCGCCAAGGTGCGCCCCGAGAGGAGACCCGCCCATGTCCTATGACGCCCTGAATGATCTGCTGAGCGCCCGCCACTCTTGCCGCGCCTTCCGGCCTGATCCGGTGCCACGCGGCGTGATCGAGCAGATCCTGACAGCGGCGCAACGCGTGCCAAGTTGGTGCAACGCGCAGCCTTGGCAGGTTCTGATCACCAGCGGCGCAGAGACCGACAGTTTTCGCGAGGCCTTGCAGAACGAGGTGGCAACCGGTGCCCCCAAGCCCGACTTGCCGTTCCCGTCCGCCTACACCGGCGTCTATCAAGACCGACGCCGCACCTGTGGCTGGGCGCTCTATGAGGCGGTCGGGGTCGAAAAAGGGGACCGCGCGGGATCCGCACAACAGATGATGCAGAACTTTGCCCTGTTTGGCGCGCCGCACTGCGCGATTTTGCACAGCCCTGCCGATCTGGGTCCATATGGGGCGATGGACACCGGTGGTTATGTGGCAGCCTTTACTTTGGCGGCTCAGGCGCTTGGCGTTGCAACGATCCCGCAGGCGGCTGTGGCCTCATACGGGCCGTTCCTGCACCGCTATTTCGACATTCCCGAAAATCGGTTGATCCTCTGCGCCATTTCCTTTGGGTATTCCGATACGGACCACCCGGCCAATGGGTTCCGAACCGAACGGGCGAGCCTGGATGAAACGGTGACATGGCAGGGATGAACCCCGCTCACATTTTGTGTTGTGGCGAGGCGGTGATGGATCTCGTCCCACAGACTGACACCTCGGATGCTCTGCTTCCTGTTGTGGGGGGCGCGGCGGTCAATTGCGCAGTTGCCCTGTCACGCCTTAAGGTGCCAGCGGGCTTTGTTGGGGTCTTGTCCACGGATGCCATGGGCCTGCGCATATCAGAGCATTTGCGGTGCGAGGGGGTCGATGTTTCGCTGGTACGCCGTAGCGACAGACCTTCGTCTCTGGCAATTGCGCAGGTCAAGCCGGGTGGCGTCCACTTTGATCTTTATGATGAAAACAGCGCCGGGCGGTCCCTGACACCAAGCCAATCGCCCGAGCTTGCAGATACGGTAAAGGCCCTGGTTTTTGGCGGTATCAGCCTGGTGCACGCCCCCGCTGCCGATGCGTTTGAACAGCTGATGGCATGCGCCGAGGATCGTTTGACCTGGCTGGACCTGAACATTCGCCCCTCCGTGATCCGAGACGATGACAGCTATCGTTTGCGCCTGGATCGCATGATCCGCCAAACATCGGTCATCAAGGTCTCGGACGAAGATCTGGCGTGGTTCGGCCCACTGCCCGAGTTGCGCCCCGATCAGCTGCTGTTGCATACACGCGGTGCGGATGGGGTCGAGGCAAGAATGGGAAACTGGCAGCACAGGACCCCTGCCCCCAAGGTCACGGTGCAGGACACAGTTGGCGCAGGTGACACTTTCAATGCCGGAGTTCTCGCATCACTGGCTCATGCAGATGTGTTAGGACCCATTGCAAAGATCGACAAACCCACTCTGGCCCAGGCCATCGCTTATGGCGTCCGCGCGGCGTCGTACAGCGTCAGTTACCCCGGGGCGCATGCCCCCACTCGGAAAGACATCGAATGAGAGCTTTGATACAACGTGTCGCCCGCGCCTCGGTCACGGTTGAGGGCGAGGTTATTGGTGAAATCGACCAAGGCCTGCTGATCCTGATCTGTGCGATGCAGGGCGATACCGAGGCGCAATCCGAGCAGTTGGCGGCCAAGATCTCGAAGCTGAGGATCTTCAAGGATGAGGCAGGCAAGATGAACCGTTCGCTCAAGGACATAGGCGGCTCGGCCCTGATTGTCAGCCAATTCACCTTGGCGGCTGATACCTCGCGCGGGAACCGGCCCGGTTTTTCAACGGCTGCGCGACCTGATGAGGGAGAACGCCTGTACCTCGACTTTGCCGACCGCGTCGCGGGTCTGGGCATTCCTGTGGCCACCGGCAAGTTCGGCGCGGATATGGCGGTGGACTTGCTCAACGATGGTCCCGTCACGATCTGGATGGACACAGAATGACACCTCAGGACCAAGCCCGCGCAATCTGGCAAGCCGGTGTGGATGCCGTTGGCGGTTACGCGGCAACTGAACTGGCCCTAAAAAACAGCACGCGCCCTGATCGCATTCTGGCCGTCGGCAAAGCCGCTGCTGCGATGGCGCAGGCAGCACTTGACCGTTTTCCCGGCACGCCCTGCCTGGTGGTCACCAAGGACGGCCACGGCGAAGGCTTGCCCAAAGATGTCGAACTGATCGAAGCCGCCCACCCTGTGCCCGATGCCAGAAGCCTGGCCGGTGGGCGCGCGCTGCGCCAAGCGGTTGAAACCATGCCAAAGGACAGTTCGCTGCTGTTGCTGGTGTCCGGTGGGGCCTCTTCCCTGGCCGAGGATCTGGTCGAGGGTCACGACCTGGACGACCTGACCGCACTGAACACGCGCCTGTTGGCCGAAGGGTTGGACATCACCGCCATGAATGCCGAACGACGCAAGATTTCGCGCGTGAAGGGCGGCAATCTGTTGGTGGGTTTCAAAGGCGCACATGTTGACGTTCTAGCGATTTCTGATGTGCCGGGGGATGATCTGATGGTTATCGGCTCGGGCATCGGTGCCTTGCCGGATCACCATGATTTTATAGCCCAGGCGCGGATCATCGCCAGCAACGCACATGCCCGCGCCGCTGCCGCCGACAAGGCCGCAGAGCTGGGACTGGAGGTCGTCGCCAATTCAGAAGCGCTTCATCAAGACCTGCCGACATTAGCCGCACAGGTGGGCGCGCAGCTCCGCGATATGCCGCGCGGTGTGGTGGTTCTGGGTGGTGAGCCGACCGTGGTTCTGCCTGAAAACCCCGGCCAAGGCGGCCGCAACCAGGCGCTGGCTTTGGCGTTGGCCAAAGAGATCGAGGGCCAGACCGATCTGACCATTCTGGTCGGGGGAACCGATGGCACCGACGGGCCAACAGATGCCGCCGGTGGAATCGTCGATGGGACGACCTGGACCAGCGCCGCAGAGTCGTTTTTGACCGCTGCCGACAGCGGGTCTTTTCTGGCGCAGAAGAACGCGCTTTTGATGACAGGCCCCACCGGCACCAATGTCATGGACCTTCTGGTCGCTATACGTACGTAAGTCGTCGCAGGTTCTGCTGTCGTGAATGGCATTTTGCCGGTCGCTTCCTGTGCTTGACGTGTCGCTTGCCGCCCGGAACAGTCGGGGGCATGACAAGCCCAAATACCCTGCTGGACATCGAAGAGCTTCCCGACGTCGGAATCACCCTGTCAGACGGCTGCCGCCTGTCGGCGCGCATCTGGCGCCCCAAGAACGCTGGCACGGCACCTGTTCCGGCCATCCTTGAATACCTGCCCTATCGCAAACGCGACGGCACTTGCGCCCGCGATGCGCTGACCCACCCATACATGGCCAAACGCGGTTATGCCTGTATCCGGGTCGACATCCGGGGTAACGGCGACAGCCAGGGGCTAATGGAAGATGAATACACCCAGCAAGAGCTCGACGATGCGGTCGAGGTGATCCACTGGCTTGCCGCGCAGGATTGGTGCAGCGGGTCGGTCGGCATGATGGGGATCAGCTGGGGCGGGTTCAATGCGTTGCAGGTGGCGGCGCTGCAGCCAGACCCGCTCAAGGCGGTGGTGTCGCTTTGTTCGACGGCTGACCGATACGCTGATGACATCCACTACAAAGGCGGATGCCTGCTGAACGAGAACCTGGGCTGGGGCGCGACCATGTGGTCGTTCTCCTCTCGAGCGCCGGACCCGGCGCTGGTCGGGGACGCCTGGCGCGAGATGTGGATGGAGCGGTTGGAGAACGAGCCGTTCCTGCCCACCGTCTGGCTGCGCCACCAAACCCGCGACACCTATTGGCAGCATGGCTCGATCTGCGAGGATTTTTCGGCGATCCGCACACCTGTGTTGACCTTCAGCGGCTGGGGCGACAGTTACATGAACACAGTCCCCCTGCTGGTGGAAAACCTGTCGGTGCCGACCAAGGGCATCAACGGGCCCTGGATTCACAAATACCCGCATTTCGCCATCCCCGGCCCGCGCATCGGCTTCCTGCAAGAAGCTCTACGCTGGTGGGATCGCTGGCTGAAAGGCATCGAAAACGGGGCCGAGGATGACCCCGATTACCGTGCTTACGTGATGGATGGCGTGGCACCCGAGCGCCGGTCCGAACACCGCGAGGGGCGCTGGATCGTCGAAACCGAAGGCGCGACCTCACATCTGCCGACCGAAACCTGGCATCTGAGTAATCATGGTCTCGGGCCAGAGGGGCCGCTGGACAGGCAAATCAACACGCCGCTGCACTGCGGGATGGAGTGCGGTGAATACGGAAGCTTCTGGGCCGGACCAGAACTGCCTGGCGACCAGCGCATGGATGACGCTTTGTCGTGCTGCTGTGACAGTGATCCACTCGAAGCTGACTTGGATATCGTTGGCGCGCCGCGCATCCGGCTGTCGCTGACCTCGGACAAGCAGCAAGCCCAGATCGCGGTGCGGCTGAACCACGTGCTGCCCGATGGCACCTCGTCACGGATCACCTATGGCGTTCTGAACCTGACCCACCGCGACAGCCACAGCGATCCCACGCCGCTGAAACCCGGTGAAAGCTATGACATCACGCTCGACCTCGATCACATCGCGTACCGCGTGCCAAAGGGACACCGTTTGCGGGTTGCGGTCTCGACCAGCTACTGGCCGATGATCTGGCCTTCGCCCGAGCGGCCCACACTAGCCCTTACCCAAGGCCAGATTGATCTGCCGATGCGCCCCGCCGGATCAAACGACGAATGGACCTTTCCCCCGGCCGATGCGGATGAGCCCTGGAAGATCACGGTTCTGAAAGACAGCTCCAACACGCGCCGCACCGAGATCGATCACGCCACCGGCGAGGTGCGCTTGATCATCGAAGACGACAACGGACGCACCATAGACGACGACCACGGTTTGATGACCGCGAGTGTCGCGCGCGAAACCTGGGTGATTCACCCCGATGACCCACTTTCTGCACGCGGAACGTGCCATTGGACCGATGAAATGGGCCGCGGCGACTGGAATATTCGCACAGAAACACATTGTGAAATGTGGGCCGATCACGCGGATTTCCACCTCAAAGCCAGCTTGTTTGCCTATGAAAACGACACCCTTGTGTACAAACGCGACCTGAGTGATAAAATTCCAAGAACCGAAATGTAACTTCGGTCCGGGCAAAGCCCTGCATTGAGGCTTGCCCGATGGGGGGAAATACGCAAACCTTGACTCACCAATCAACAAAAACAGCGCAAATCGCGCGACCACTCAACGGGAGTAATCAATGAAAGATCAACTCGACTATATGGCTCAGAACGTGACGGCCGGGAAAATGACCCGCCGCGAGTTTATGGGCAAAGCTGCGGCACTGGGCGTTTCAGCGGCCGTCGCCAGCTCGATGTTTGCCGACGCCGCCAAGGCGGCCAGCCCGGTCAAGGGCGGCACCCTGCGCATGGGTGTTCAGGGCGGTGAATCCACCAACTCGCAAGACCCGGCACTCTGGGCTTCGGATGTTCCGATCGCGGGTGGCCGTCAGTGGGGCGAAACCCTGGTCGAGGTCGGCCCGGACGGTCAATTGGAGGGCCTGGTCGCCGAGAGCTGGGAAGGCTCGGCAGACGCCAAGACCTGGCGCTTCAAGATCCGTCAGGGCATCGAATTCTCGAACGGCAAATCCGTGACTGCCGAAGACGTGATGCGCACCATGGAGCGTCACACCAACGAAGATTCGCAGTCGGGCGCATTGGGCATCGTCAAAGGCATCGAGTCGATGCGTGCAGACGGTGACGTGTTCGAACTGACCCTGGGTGTCGGCAACGCCGACATGCCCTATCTGATCGGCGACTATCACCTGGTGATCCAGCCTGATGGTGGCTTCGACAACCCGACCGCCGGGATCAGTACCGGTGCCTACATGCTGGAAAGCGATGAGCCGGGCGTTCGCATGACCTTCAAGCGCAACCCCAACTACTGGGGCGGCGACGATGTTGCGCATTATGACAGCACCGAGGTGATCACCCTCAACGACGCGACCGCCCGTACCGCGGCGCTGCAGTCGGGTCAGGTCGACATCATCAACCGCGTGGAACCCAAGATCGCTCAGCTGCTCGATCGCGCGCCGAATCTGGCGGTTCGTAACGTATCGGGTCGCGGCCACTATGTGTTCATCATGCACGTGGACACCGCACCGTTCGACGTGAACGAGCTGCGCCTGGCGCTGAAATATGCGGTAAACCGCGAAGAGATGGTCGAAAAGATCCTGCGCGGCTATGGCGGTGTTGGCAACGATATGCCCATCAACGCAGCCTACCCGCTGTTTGATGACACCATCCCGCAGCGTGCGCATGACATGGCAAAAGCCAAGGAGCACTATGAGAAGTCGGGCCACGATGGCTCGCCGATCATCCTGCGCACCGCAGACGGCGCCTTCCCGGGTGCTGTGGACGCAGCCGCCCTGTTCCAGCAGTCGGCCCAAGCCGCTGGCATCCCGCTGGAAATCAAGCGTGAGCCCAACGATGGCTACTGGTCGGAAGTCTGGAACAAGCAGCCCTTCTGCTGCTCGTACTGGGGTGGCCGTCCGGTTCAGGACCAGATGTATTCGACAGCTTACCTGTCGACCGCAGACTGGAACGACACCCGCTGGAAAGTACCTGCCTTTGACGAAATGCTCCTGTCGGCCCGCGCCGAGCTGGACGAAGGCAAGCGCAAAGAGACCTACTCGCAGATGGGTCGCATGCTGCGCGACGAAGGCGGCCTGATCCTGCCGATGTTCAATGACTTCATCGACGCTGTTTCGAGCTCGGTTCAGAACTATGAGCCCGACCCGAACGGCCCGGTCATGAACTGGTACGCGTTCAAGAAGACCTGGAAAGCCTAAGGTCCAGAACGGATGCATCCGATTGTAAAACTGGTCGCTCAACGCTTAGCGTTGGGCGCCCTACTGCTCCTCGCCGCTTCGGCCTTGATCTTTGGATTGACCGAAGCCCTTCCCGGAGATGCAGCGCAAGCCATCCTGGGACAAGCCGCAACCGCTGAATCCCTTGCCAACCTGCGCGAGGAGATGGGTCTGAACCGACCCGCATTGACCCGCTATTTCGAATGGCTGGGTGGAATTCTGACAGGCGACATGGGTGTCGCCCTGACCAACAAACTGGATATCGCAAGCAGTGTCGCATCGCGTATGGCGAACACGCTGTTCCTGGCCTTCTGGGCTGCGTTGATTTCGGTGCCGCTGGCCATTCTCCTCGGCCTGATTGCCGTGCGCTATCAGAACCGCTGGCCGGACAAGGCGATTTCGGGTGTCACCCTGGCCTCAATCTCTCTGCCCGAGTTCATGATTGCCTATATCCTGATCTTCTTCTTCGCCGTGAAGCTGTTCTGGGCGCCCTCGTTTGCGAATATCTCGCCCTCGATGGACCTGCTGGACAAGCTGCACGCGATTGCCCTGCCTGTGGCCGTTCTGGTGCTGGTGGTTCTGGCGCACATGATGCGCATGACCCGTGCTGCAATCCTGAACGTGATGCAGTCGGCCTATATCGAGACGGCCGAACTCAAGGGTCTGACCGGCTTCCAGGTCATCGCGCGTCACGCCTTCCCCAACGCCATCGCACCGATCGTCAACGTTGTGATGATCAACATGGCCTATCTGGTCGTAGGTGTGGTCGTGGTCGAGGTGGTGTTCGCCTATCCCGGCATGGGACAGTATTTGGTGGACGCAGTGGTGAAACGTGATGTGCCGGTTGTGCTGGCCTGCGGTGTGATCTTTGCCGCGGTTTACATCCTGCTCAACATCTTTGCCGACGTCGTCTCCATTCTCACCAACCCAAGGCTGAGGCATCCAAAATGATGAAGAATATCCCTCTCTCAGCCCTGATCGGATTGGTGATCACGGCAACCTATTTCATCGCCGCCGCCCTGGCTCCCGTCATTGCCCCCTATGGCATGGCCGAAGTTGTGGGCGACGTCTGGGAACCCTCGTCAGCCGAGCACCTACTGGGCACCGACCAGATTGGTCGCGACCTGCTGAGCCGCATGATCTATGGCGGGCGCACCACAATCTGGATCGCGACCCTGGCCACGATCCTGAGCTTTGTGACCGGCTCTACCCTGGGCTTCTTCGCGGCCGTCATGGGTGGTTGGGTCGACATGGCGCTGTCGCGTCTGGTTGACCTCTTCATGTCGATTCCGTCGCTGATCCTGGCGCTGGTTATCCTGTCGTCGATCGAGGCCACTGTTGTGACCCTGATCGTCCTCATGGGCTTGCTCGACTCGACCCGTGTGTATCGTCTGGCCCGTGCGGTCGCGGTGGACATCTCGGTCATGGACTATGTCGAGGCCGCGCGTCTGCGGGGTGAAAAGCTCAAGTGGATCATCTTCCGTGAGATCCTGCCCAATGCCCTGTCGCCGCTGGTGGCGGAACTGGGTCTGCGGTTCATCTTCATGGTTCTGTTCATCTCGACCCTGTCGTTCCTGGGTGTTGGCGTTCAACCGCCGCTCGCAGACTGGGGTGGCATCGTGAAAGAGAACAAGGAAGGCATCAACTTTGGTATCGGTGCGGCGCTCTATCCTGCCGTGGCCATCGCCACGCTGGCGATCTCTGTCAACCTGGTGGCTGACTGGATTCTGAACCGGACCACATCCCTGAAAGGAGGCCGCGGATGAGCGACACTCTGCTGAAAGTACGCGGCCTCAAGATCGGTGCGACGGTCTATCCACCGGGCGAAAAGCCCCATGACATCGAGATCGTGCACGGGGTCGATTTCGACCTCGAGCGCGGCAAGGTGCTGGGTCTGATCGGGGAATCCGGGGCCGGTAAGTCCACCATTGGTCTGGCCTCGATGGCCTATGGCCGGGGCGGTGTGAAGATCACCGGGGGCGAGGTCTGGGTCAATGGCCGGGACATCCTGAAATCCGGGATCAAAGACATCCGCAACCTGCGCGGTGCCGAGGTGACATACGTGTCGCAATCGGCGGCGGCCTCGTTCAATCCGGCCAAAAAGATCATGGACCAGGTGGTTGAAGCCGCAGTTGAACAGAAGAAGTTCAGCCGCAAGGACGCCGAAGCCCGCGCGCGGACCCTGTTTGCCAAGCTGGGTCTGCCCGACCCCGATAACATCGGCGAGCGGTATCCGCACCAGGTATCAGGTGGTCAGCTGCAACGCTGCATGACCGCTCTGGCGCTCTGCCCCGAGCCGGATCTGGTGGTGTTCGACGAGCCGACAACGGCTCTGGACGTGACCACGCAAATCGACGTTCTGATGGCGATCAAAGAGGCCATTGCAGACACCGGCGTTGCCGCGCTCTACATCACCCACGACCTGGCGGTTGTGGCGCAGGTAAGCGACGACATCATGGTTCTGCGGATGGGCAACACCATCGAATACGGGGACACCGACCAGATCATAAACCGCCCGCAAGATGAGTACACGCAGGCGCTGGTCTCGGTCCGGTCGATCGAGCATGAGGAGAAGCCCCCTACCCCGGAACCGGTGCTGAGCGTCAAGAATATCACAGCGCGCTACAAGGGCACCAACTTTGACGTCCTGCATAACGTCAACGTCGAGCTTCACCCGGGTCAAACCCTGGCTGTGGTGGGCGAATCCGGGTCGGGCAAGTCGACACTGGCCCGCGTGATCACAGGCCTGTTGCCGCCGCGCGATGGTCAGATCGACTTTGCCGGGCGTACGCTCAGCAATGATCTGGCCGGCCGTTCACTGGAAGATCTGCGCGAATTGCAGATGATCTATCAGATGGCGGACACGGCGATGAACCCGCGCCAGACGGTTGGCACCATCATCGGGCGTCCGCTGGAGTTCTATTTCGGCCTGCGGGGCGATGAAAAGCGCAAGCGGCTCATCGAGCTTCTGGACGAGATTGAACTGGGCGAAAAGTTCATGGATCGCTATCCGGCTGAACTGTCCGGTGGTCAGAAACAGCGTGTCTGTATAGCGCGGTCTTTGGCGGCCAAGCCCAAGATGATCATCTGTGACGAGGTGACATCGGCGCTCGATCCGCTGGTGGCGGACGGCATTCTCAAGCTGCTGCTGGATCTGCAGAAGATCGAGAATGTGGCCTACCTGTTCATCACCCACGATCTGGCGACGGTCCGCGCGATCAGCGACAGCATCGCGGTGATGTATCAGGGCCGTGTGGCGCGTTATGGCTCCAAGTCCGAGGTGCTGAGCCCGCCGTTCGACGACTACACCGACCTCCTGCTCAGCTCGGTCCCCGAGATGCGCCTAGGCTGGCTGGAAGAAGTGGTCGCCAACCGCAAGATGGAGAGTGCCGGAAACTAACGGTTTCACGACACTTCGATGAAGATTTGAAATCCCGGCGTTTTGCATCTTGGCAGGCGTCGGGATTTTACTATTGGGGGCGTGAATTGACCTGCATGGCCCGCCCTGCCCCCTAAGGTCGACAAAACCCATGACGCGAAAAGGAGATCGCGATGGACCGGAAAGTTCTTTTGATCATTCTCGACGGTGTGCCCTGGCGCAACTTCCGCCGTTTGTTTGGCAACCTCGAAGGCTGGGTCGACAGCGGCGATGCCCGCGTGTGGAAGCTGCGGGCGGTGCTGCCGTCGATCTCGGCCAGTTGCTATGCCTCGATCCACACCGGGGTGGCCCCTGCCGAACACGGCTGCACCGGCAATGGCAACGTGTTCCGGCTGAGCCACAAGGACATCTTCTCCCAGGTGCGCGAAGCGGGCGGCGTGACAGGTGCCGTGACCCACAGCTTCTGGTCGCAGTTCTTCAACCGCCACCCGTTCGACTATGTCCGCGACATCGAATATGACGAGCCCGAGAGTAAAACGATCAACCACGGCCGCTTTCATTCGATGACCGGCTATGGCCACGACAACCAGATGACCCCATCGGATGTGGACCTGTTCGGCACGCTCACCAATCTGGCCCTGCGGTTTGGCCTGGACTATGGCATCCTGCACACCTGCACCCTCGACAGCATGGGGCACCGGTTCTTTCACGACTGCCAGCAGATGGACCATGCCTGTTTCGTGATGGACGAGATGCTGGCCCCTTTCATCCCGCGGTGGCGGCAGTTGGGTTATGACGTAATCGTCACCGCCGACCACGGCCAGGACGAACGCGGCCATCACGGCGGGCGCGGCCCCCTGCAGCAGGAAACGGCGCTCTACTACTTTGGCGACGCCGAAGGCCCGGCCGAGGACTATGTGATCGACCAGTTGCAGCTGGCCCCCACAATCCTGTCGATGATGGGCGCGCCCGTGGCTGACACGATGAAGGCGGAACCCTTCCTCAAATAAGTCGTTTCGGGGGAGGGTTAACGGCCCTCCCCTTATCAGCTCAAAGCCCGCGTCTGAGACGGCACCTCGCCGAAATGGCTGCGGTAGTGTTGGGTGAATTGGCTCCAGTTCCAGAACCCGAACCGCGCTGCGATGTCGCCGATGCTGTCGCTCTGAGAGGCCTCATCCAACAGCGCCCTGCGCACCAGATGCAGCCGGATGATCCGATGATAGGTCAGCGGTCCGGCCGAGACGTGCGACGTGAACGCCTGCTGGAGCGACCGGCGCTTGATACCTGTCTGGTCCGTCAGTGCATCGAGATCATGCACCTGTTCCCAATCCCTCAGGATGGTGTCCCGACAGGCCATGAACCGATCATAAGACTGCCGGACCTGCCCGTGATCACCGCCAGGCATGGCGCATAGATCGATGGAGAGTTTCGCAAACAGGCCTGTCAGCAAAGCCTGCCCGATGCGCGCGGCCTCGTGTTGGGAACATTCCACACGGTTGCACCCTTCTATGGCCTGCACCACATCCTCGCGAATGCGACGAGCCAATTGGGGGTTGCGCAGGATGCGGACCTCAGGCGTCCCATGCAGGTAGGCCTGCAAGGGGTCCGAAAGACCGGCATAGGATGCAAGGCAGCTGTCCTGCACCGTGATTGCCAGAACCGCCCCGTTCACCGGGCTGAGCAGATGCAGATCGCTGCCGGGTGGAATGAAAAGGATGTCGTCAGGCGACAACCCTTCGCCATTGGCGAGAAAGCTCTGCTGTCCCTGGATGGCCACCCCAATCGACAGGGCTGTCGAGTGGCCCGACACCTGCTGCTCCAACGCCTGATTGCAGTGTTCGATGTGAATGGCGATATCCGGCCCCAGGGCGCAGGACAGAAACCGTCCTTCAAAGGCTCCGGGCGACAGCTGGACATAACTTTGATCATGCCCCTCTAGCCGCTGCGCCTGTGCATCAAAATCGCTATAGCGCGCGTCCCAGATCAGCGCGGGGTTCGCACTCAGCACATAGCCCGGCATACAGGCATTTGATAATGCAGCGATATTTGTCAATTACCCCCTCCTAACCTCCTGCACAGGCGCGATAACGCGTGGACCCGATCGGCGCGTAACATAGGGGAATGTAGCACCGCTTTCGGTGCCAAAATCAACACCAGAGCGTTTCGGGAGGACCATCATGCTCAAGACACTCGCCTTTGCCGCCGTGACAACCATCCTTGGGACGGCGCAGCTCGCCGTCGCCGAAGAGGTGTGGAAAACCATCCCCACGCCGCCAGCCATGCCCGAAACCACTGACAGCGGTACCGCATCCGTAAACGGGATCGACATGTATTATGCCAGTTACGGTGATGGAGACGGGGCACCGATCCTGATGATCCACGGTGGGTTGGCGCATGGTGACATCTGGGCGTCGCAGGTCGCCGAGCTATCGCAGGATCACCGGGTGATCGTCGCCGACACCCGAGGGCATGGGCGCACCACCAACGACGGCAGCGCCTATTCCATCAGCCTGCTGGCGCAGGACTATCTGGCCCTGCTGGACACGCTGAACGTAGAGCAGGTGCATCTGGTGGGTTGGTCGGATGGCGCCAACATCGGGTACGAGATTTCCAAGACCGCCCCGGACCGGCTGGCCAGCCATTTCGCGCACGCAGGCAATGTTACCCTGGCAGGGGTCGATCCGTCCGTTCAAACCAATGAGGTGTTCGGTGGCTACGTTGGCATGATGGCCGGAGACTACGCCAAGATGTCCCCCACACCGGACGGGTTCGAAGGCTTCGTGGCTGGCGTGTCCGAGATGTGGTTTGCCGACAAGGCGGACGGGTTGGAAACGATCAAGACGATCACTGTCCCAACCCTGGTGGTACACAGCGAACATGACGAGGCGATCCTGCACGAACACTCGGCCGCCATCGCCCGGAACATCCCTGATGCAAATCTACTGGTGCTTGAGGGGACCAGTCATTTTTCGATGTTTCAAAAACCAGACGAGTATTCGGCTGCCATTCGCGAATGGTTGAACACCCTTTGATGAACTGCGAAGCCACCTGAGCTTGGTTCGACCCAACCCGTGGGCTTGGGTTCGCCCCCCAAAACGCTTACCGTTTTGGGGGGCCATTTTCGCTTCAGATCAAGGTTCTATGGTTTCCATGACACAGCTGCCAAATCGCGGGTCTTCGTAATCCGCTTGGTTTGTCCGGTCGCCAAATCGCGGATCCAGAGGTCAGAGTTTGGCCCATAGGTAACAGTCAGATCACTGGCCAAATAGGCAAGACACCCCCCGTCACCGCTAAGCGCGACCGAAGTTTCACTGAAATCCGGGGTCGAAAGGACGGCGGTTTCCGAAGAAAGACTTGGGTTGTTGTCCAATACAGCCTGCCAAAGATCGAGGGTGGACCCGACTAGCCGAGTAAAGAAGATGTTGTTGTTTCCTACGATCCCGGTGGGAGTGCGGTCGATCGGAACCGGGCCGCTTAGCTGCGTAATGTGGTTGGAGGTCAGGTTGATGTGTTTGAGGTATCGACCATCTGCGTCATAGAGCAGCTGATCATTCGCAACAAACGTGAATGAATCCGGATATTCGGCGTCAGCGGTGTGAACCGTGATAGGGCCAAGGGATTGCCCATTGAGGGTTGCAGAGACAATCTGTGTGTTCTTGCTCGCATCAAACTTGCCATAGACAAGGCGGTCATTTGCACCCCAGGCAACAGTGGCAATATCCACATCTGCGGAATCCAGCACGCTCATGTTGTCGCCCATGAGGTCACCGTTTCCGTCGTCGGCATCCATGACCTTGAGCCTGGCATTGGTCCCACCGGCATCGGCTTCCACATAGGCAATACGCGTGCCATCTGGCGAATAGACTGGAGAAGAACTGTCATACCTTGGCAGCGAAACAGCTCCTTTCGTCAGCCGCACGACAGACGCAACCTTTCCAGCGTTCAACTCTATCTCATAGATGTCTTGCCAATTGTTCCCGACATCCCCCGGATTGATGTAGTGATACCGGGAGATTGCCATAGTCCGATCAAAACAATCGGCCGCAAACGACGGCAAAGGGAGGGCAAAAGCAACTCCTGCGATCAAGAGGGTGTAACGGGTTCTCATCATTGGTTTCCAGCATTGCCAAACGCACTGCGAAAAACATGACATGAGTGATTGCCTAATGCCATTCCCTATGCAGGGAACGGCGTTCAGGAGGTTTGTATCCCGTTCGGCCCGGCTTCAATCGTAGGCCCAGATCCTCTGCCCCAAAGCCTCGATCGCGATCGAGATACGCTCAAAGCTGTCGCGGGCGCGGCCAACGGTGGTTCGGGCGCGCAGGTAGCCGTGGATCAGGCCGTCTTCGTTGATCCAATGGGCTTTGACGCCTGCCTCTTGCAGGCGGTCGCGGTAATCGCGGCCATCGTCGCGCAGCGGATCACAGTCGGCGGTAAAGACCACCGTAGGCGGCAGGCCCGAGAAATCAGTGTCATGCAGAGGCGCATAGGTCGGATCACCCACCGGTTCATCGCCGTGGAAGCGCACCGTCTGATAGAATTTGATCTCGTCCAATGTCAGCAGCGGTGCTTTGTCGTGCTCCAGGTATGAGCCCTTGGTCATATCCCCGCCCAAGCCTGGATAGATCAGCACCTGTCCGAGCACGTTGTCCAAACGACCTCGGGAATAATGCGCCACGCAAGCCGCCAGATTCCCGCCAGCGCTGTCACCGGCCAGGATCAGCGGATCGCCAAATTCCGCGGCTGCCCATTCCGTCGCGGCCCAGCTGTCCTGGAACTGTACCGGATGACGGAATTCGGGGCATAGTCGGTAATCCACTGCGACCACGCGATAGCCGGTCTGGACGCAGATCTCGGCGCAGACGTCGTCGTGGCTTTCCAAACCTCCAACAACAAACCCGCCGCCGTGGTAGTAGACCACGGTGCGGGTGGGTTGGCCGGCGGTGTAGACACGGACCGGGACGCCATTGGCCTGAACATCCGTCGCTTCGACGCCTTCGGGATACCCCTGATGAAAGACGCGGCACATGTCGTCATAGACCTGCCGCTGTCCTTCGATTGACAATTCGACGGCGTCTTCAGGGTAGCTTTCGATGGTCTGGGCGATGAACGCCCAGGTCTCTTCGTCGATCAGACTGTTGTAGTCCATTGGCCCTCCGCTCAGGCTGCCCACTCCCATGGTCGGGTGTGACCACCCAAGACCTTGGCGACATCGTCGTCCGAGCTGCCGTTCGCGTCAAGCTGTGCGACAAGGCCACGCTTCTTGTCGTCGATGACCGATACCACACGGGCCGCCAGCCCTGCCTGCTCCAACTCTCCGTTGTAGACACGGGTGATGGCGTTTTTGCGCAGATCGGGTTTGAACACCTTGCCCACAGCGGTTTTGGGCAGTTCGTCCAGAATGGTCATGTGCTTGGGCTGTGCGGCGCGTTCATGCACATGCACCTTGCAGTATTCCATCAACTCGGCCTCGGTCACGGACGCACCTTCGACCAGTTCGACAAAGGCACAAGGCACTTCACCGGAATGCGCGTCGGGCTGACCAATGGCCCCGGCAAAGGCCACCGCCTCATGCCCCAACAGGGCTTCTTCGATTTCGGCGGGGTCGATGTTGTGACCGCCGCGAATGATCAGGTCCTTGGCGCGACCGGTGATCCACAGATACCCATCGCCGTCCACGCGACCCAAGTCACCGGTGCGCAGGTATTTGTCGAAATGGTAGAGATCGACGTTCTTTTCGGCCTCGGTATAGGTGTTGCCCGCATAAATGCCGGGGTTCGAGATGCAGATCTCTCCGATCTCGTCCACATTCGCCTCGACCGGACCATCGGGGGTGTTGTTGAGGATCTTGACGTCCGTGTAGGGGAAAGTGATCCCAATCGAGCCGATTTTCTTTTCGCCATCAATGGGGTTGCAGGACACCAGACAGGTCGCCTCGGTCAGGCCATAACCTTCGATGATCTTGATATTGGTGGCTTCCTCAAAACGGCGGAACAGCTCGATCGGCAGCGGGGCCGACCCCGAGAAGGCGGTTTTCACAGTCGAAATATCCGCATCCACAGGGCGCTGCATCTTGGCCGAGATTGCGGTGGGAACGGTGATGATGAACGTGACTTTCCAACGTTCGATCAGCTTCCAGAAATTGTCGAATACGCCGTCGCCGCGATACCCCTGCGGGGTGGGGAAGACCACATGCGCGCCGGATGCCACAGCCGCCATCACGATCACGTGGCAGGCAAAGACGTGGAACAGAGGCAGCGGGCACATGATCACGTCCTGCTCAGTGTAGAGCAGTTCAGAGGCGAGCCAGGCGTTATAGATCAGGCCCGAATACTTGTGCTGCGCAACCTTGGGCATGCCGGTGGTGCCGCCAGTATGGAAATAGCAAGCGACACGGTCTTCGGTGCTGTCGGCAAAGGCCAGCGTCTTGGGCTGCTTGTTCAGTTCCTTGTTGAAGTTCTTGTAATCCGCGTGCGCCACCTGGTCCTTGTTTTCCAGCTTGGGTCGGATCAGCGGTACAATCCACGACTTGGGCGGTGTCAGATAGCGGTTCAGATCAACCTCGAGCACGGTGTTCACGCCTGGGGCGTGGCGCACGGCCTCGGCCACTTTCTGGGCCACGTCGGTCTTGGGGAATGGCTTCAGCGTGACAACAACCTTGGCGCCGGTCTCGCGCAGGATCGAGGCTATCTGCTCTGGCTCGAGCAGCGGGTTGATCGGGTTGACGATACCCGCAACTGCGCCGCCCAGGAAGGTCAGCAGCGTTTCGTTACAATTGGGCAGGATATACGCAACGACGTCGTTTTCGCCCACACCCAGCGACCGGAACAGGTTCGCAGCCTGATTGGTCTTTTCCAGCAGCTCTTGCCAGCTGAGCGTTTCGGCCTTGTCAGTGGGGCCCGACAGCAGCTGATAGCTCATGGCGGGGCGGGACGGAAAGTTTCCGGCCGTGCGCGACAGCATCTGGTGCAGGGTGACAGGAACGTCCCGTTCTTCCCAGCTCATTTCATTTTCCATGCGCGTACGATCAGCGACGGTTGCAAATGTCATCCGTATTCCTCCCAACGTCTGCCCGTTCCCCGGGCAAAGTTCATCCTTAAGCACAAGATGCGGCCTCTCCCACGCTTGTGCAAGCAAGCGCTTAACCGGTGATCAAAAAATCAACATGAGTGACGTCGCGCAACCCGGGTTTTGACGCTACGGCCAAAGGGGCCTGACGCCCGTCGACGCAGCAAAAGGTAAGGTTTCACATACCTGAACGGTGTCATGGCATCGCCCTCACAGGTCCTGGAACAATTGCTGACAGAAAGAGATAAAGGGCGGAACCAGCGGATTGACCTCGCGGTCGGCATGCGAAGCCAGCACGATCCGCGTGGATCCAAAGTTCTCCTTCAACCGCACCGGCACGACTTCGGCCCCGTCATAGGTCACATCGGACGCTGGCCGCATCGACAGGATCGAGACGCCAAGCCCATGCGCCACATAGCTGCGAACCGTCTCGATCGAGGCCGACCGGAACGCGATGCGCGGCTTGATGTCATACTGGGCGAACTGCGCATAATAGTACTCGCGGCTTTGGGGTGCATCGAAGAGGATGAAATCCTCGCCGTCCAGGTCCCGCACCGAGACCTCGGGCAGCTGGGTCAACTTGTGTCCCTTTGGGGCGATCAGATAGGGGCGCAGCGTTGTCAGCGGGTGCAATTTGAACAGGCGCGCATCCAATCCAAGATCATACAGGATTACGCAATCAAGGTCGTCTTTCTGCAAGGCATTTGTCAGATCATGTTGCAGACGCTCGCTCAGCTGCAGCACAACCCCTGGCTGGTGCTTTTGGTATCCACTCAGGATCTGCGGCAGAAAGAACGGGGCCAACGATTGGAAACATCCCACACGCAGGGTGCCCTGCCGGTTCAGGGCGATATCGCTCGCGGCCTGATCCATCTGCCCCGCATAGACCAATAGCTGCTCGGCATACCGCAACAACTCGGTCCCCTGCGGTGTCAATTGCATCCCCCGCGCATGGAGGCGATCAAACAGGCGCAGCCCTGTCGTGTCCTCCAGCTTTGCAATCGCCTGAGCGATGGCGGGTTGGGTCACCCCCACCTGATCCGCCGCAGCAGCGATACTGCCCGACTTGGCGACCGCCTGAAAATACCTGCACTGCCTCAAGGAAATTCTCATCCATGCCCTACCAAAGTTTTTCTTTCTCTATGAGAAAATTAAACAAGTTTTGTCATTCATTCAAACTCGGATAGCCAAGGGACAGAGAGAGTTCCTGCCCCTGGAGACGTAAATGACCCTGAACGAGATTGTAGACCTGAAAACCTTTCCGATTGCGGACCCGGATTTCCGCGCCGCCTGCAAGGCCGAGTTCGACAAGGACGGCGTGTTCGTCATGCCCGGCTTTGTTCTGCCCGCTGCCATCAGCGCCATCCGCGACGAGGGCGAAGAAAACCGCGGCAACGTCTATGCCAAGACCGAACAGCATACCGTCTACCTCAGCAAACCCGATCCGGACTATGCCGAAGATCACGCGCGCAACCGGCTTGTGACCTCGTCCAAAGGCTGCCTGACCGATGATCGCGTCCCGCAAGGATCCGCGTTGCGTGCGCTTTACGATGACGCAGAGTTTCGCAGTTTCCTGTGTGACGTTCTGGGCGAAAAGCAGCTGCATGAATATGCCGACCCGCTGTCGTCGATCAATCTGCACTTTCACGAGAAGGGGCAGGAACTGGGCTGGCACTTCGACAATTCGTCCTTCTCCATCACCCTGATGGTTCAGGCACCCGAAGCCGGAGGGCAGTTCGAATATGTCACCGGGGTTCGCAATGCGGACAGCGGGGAAATGGGGTTCGACGACGTGGCCGACATTCTGGACGGCAAATCCCCGGTCAAGTCGATGGAGGCAGAAGCCGGAACGCTTGTGTTCTTTCGTGGCCGCAACTCGATCCATCGGGTGGCCCCCAATGCGGGCGACCGTACCCGGATGCTGGCGGTTCTGGCCTATAACGCCGAACCCGGCGTGTCCCTGTCCGAAGCCGCACGGATGACGTTCTACGGACGGCTGTCCTGACCGCCGTCTGCGATACCAGAGCAACCTGCGCGTTGGCCCCATAAAGACACAACCGCTCTGTAAGCAGGGCGGTTGGCTTGGGTGTGCAATCTACTGGTTCAAGTCAGGTCAGCACGCTGGCCTAATCAGCTCTGCGGAATGCGCAGCATCTGACCCGGATAGATCTTGTCAGGGTGGCTCAGCATCGGTTTGTTGGCCTCAAAGATCTCTTGATACTTGGCGCCGTGGCCCAGCGTCTTCTCGGCAACCGCCCACAGGGTGTCACCCTTTTCGACGGTGTGGAACACCGGCGCGCCACCTTCGGCAGAAACTTCTTCCTCGACCGCTGCGACACCTTCCACGTTGCCGACGGCCAGGATCAGCTTTTCTTTGATCTCGTCACTGGCGGCAGCACCTGTCAGCTTCACGGTGTCACCTTCTACGGTGATATCCACGCCCGTTGCATCCAGCCCCAGATCAGCGATCTCCTGCTCCAGCGCTTCTTTGGTCGGCTCGGCGTCATCGCCGCCAAAGATGGATTTGCCGCTGTCCTTGATAAAATTCCACAGGCCCATGTCACTACTCCGTTTTCTGCGTGTCAGGTTCGCAGCAGGGGTAGCAGCCTGACCAGGGTCAGGCAGGGGGAATTATTCGGCCGCCAAACCATCGGTGAATTGCAGACGGGCCAGACGGGAATACAGGCCATCGCTGGCCACCAACTCATCATGGGTGCCCTGATCGACGATCTGTCCGTTTTCCATCACCACGATGCGGTCAGCCTTTTTCACGGTCGCCAGGCGGTGCGCCACGATCAGCGTCGTGCGCCCCTCGCTCAGCTCATCCACGGCCTGCTGCACCGCACGTTCGCTTTCCGCATCAAGCGCCGAGGTCGCCTCGTCCAGCAACAGAACGGGCGCATCCCGCAGGATGGCGCGGGCAATGGCGATGCGCTGTTTCTGGCCGCCCGACAGCATCACGCCGCGTTCGCCCACAAAACTGTCATAGCCTTCGGGCAGCGCCGAGATGAAGTCATGCGCCGCCGCTGCGCGCGCGGCCTGCTCGACCTCGGCGTCCGTGGCACCGGGGCGACCAAAGCGGATGTTTTCGCGAGCCGAGGCAGCAAAAATCACCGGGTCCTGGGGCACCATGGCGATAGCACGACGAAAGCTGTCGCGACGCATGTCGGTCAGCGCGACGCCGTCCAAGGTGATCTGCCCCTGATCAGGGTCATAAAACCGTTGGATCATCTGGATCACCGTGGTCTTGCCCGCCCCTGATGGGCCGACAAAGGCCACGGTTTCCCCGGGCTTCACCGTCAGGGACATGCTGTCCAGCGCCAGCGTTTCGGGCCGCGCGGGATAGCGGAAGGTGACGTCGTTGAACTGAATCTCGCCCGTCACAGGATCCGGCACGGCAACGGGGCCTTCGGGATCCAGAACCGTATCTTGGGCGTTGAGCAATTCAACCAGCCGTTCCGTGGCACCGGCAGCGCGCTGCAACTCGCTCCAGATCTCGGACAGGGCAGCGACGGAACCGGCCATGATGATGGAATAGATCACGAACTGGATCAGAGTGCCCTCGGTCATCTCTCCCTGGCGGACGTCATTGGCGCCCATCCACAAGACGCCCACGATGCCGGTGAACACCAGGAAAATCACAATCACGGTCAGAACAGCACGGGTCTGGATGCGTTTTTTCGAGACGACATAAGAGGTTTCGGTCATATCCGCAAACCGCTCGCGGCTGGCGTTTTCATTGGTGAACGATTGCACCGTCTGCACTGCCCCAAGGGCCTCGCCCGCGTTGCCGGATGAGGCTGCGATCCAGTCCTGGTTTTCGCGGCTGATCACCCGCAGACGACGCCCCAGCACCAGGATCGGCACCACCACGGCGGGCACAATGAGCAGCACCATGCCGGTCAGCTTGGCCGAGGTCAGCAGCATCAGCACCATGCCGCCCGCAAAAAGCAGCATGTTGCGTAGCGCAATCGACACGGACGAGCCCAACACCGATTGGATCAGGGTCGTGTCCGTGGTGATCCGGCTGAGCACCTCGCCGGTCATGATCTTTTCGTAGAATTCGGGGCTCATCCCGATCACGCGGTCGAAGACGGCGATGCGGATGTCGGCCACCACGCGCTCTCCCAAGCGGGTCACCAGCGCGTACCGCACCCCAGTTCCAACAGCCAGAATGGCGGCAATCCCCATGGCGGCCATGAAATACAGGTTCAACACTTCGGATTCGCCGATCCGGAAATTGTCGACAACCCGGCGCACAGCCAAAGGCAGCGTCAACGACATGGCAGCGGTCAGAACCAGAGCAATCGTTGCTCCGATCATCAGCCCTTTGTACGGCAGCATGAATGGCCACAACGCGCGCAACACACCAATCTTTTTTGAGGCTTCGCGCTCTTCGCTTCCTCCGGGGGCAGCGGTGGTCGATGGGTGCGCTGGTTGTCTTGCCATGATGGGCCTTTGGTTCTGAATGATCCCCTGTCCTGACCCCTTGGGCCAAGCGTCGTTCCGTTTCATGGCTGGCAGAGGCGCAAGGGTCAAGCGGTCAACACTTGCCAGACGGTCCACGGGACCCTTTGCCGCGTCCTTGGGCGGATGCGAACAAAGGCCGTTCATGCCCGAATATCATCGGGTTAAGGGCGATCGTACTGGGCTGGGATATTCTTGGAGCGGGTAGCGGGAATCGAACCCGCACCTTAAGCTTGGAAGGCTCTTATGATACCATTTCACCATACCCGCCAAGAATTTTCGCTTGGTAAAACAGCCGGTCTGGGACGTCAATAGCGATCCGCCCAGAACTGGCCATTGCCATGCAAAATCTCAATCAGGGAATTGATGTTGCTCGGAAAAATTAAGAGCAACACCTCTTTTCAGGTGTCGGCGCGCACCACTTGGCGTTGCTGCCCCAGACCGTCGATGCCCAATTCCATCACGTCACCCGCTTTCAGATAGATCGGTTCAGGCTTGATGCCCATCCCCACGCCCGGAGGCGTACCCGTCGAAATGACGTCACCGGGGTGCAGCGTGAAAAGCTGGCTCAGGTGCGAGATGATCTGCGCCACGGAAAAGATCATGGTGCCGGTGTTCCCGGTCTGCATGCGCTGGCCGTTGACGTCCAGATACATCGACAGGGCCTGCGGGTCGGGCACCTCGTCGCGGGTGACCAGCCAGGGGCCGGTCGGGCCAAAGGTGTCGCATGATTTGCCCTTGGTCCACTGGCCTGTCAGGTGCATCTGAAAATCGCGTTCCGAGACATCATTGGCGATGCAATAGCCCGCCACATGGCTCAGCGCGTCCTCTTCGCTGACATATTTGGCCCTGGTCCCGATCACGACGCCCAGTTCGATCTCCCAATCGGTCTTGGTCGACCCGCGCGGCATCACCACATCATCATTCGGGCCGGAAATGGCCGAATTGGCCTTCATGAACAGGATCGGGTGTTCGGGGATGGGCAACCCGGATTCGGCCGCGTGATCCGAATAATTCAGCCCGATACACAGGTATTTGCCGATGGAGCCGACGCAGGGACCAAGGCGCGGATTGCCCTCGACCACGGGCAGGCTGTCCGGATCAACGGCACGCAACTGCTCGAGCCCCGCGTCCGACAAGGCCGCGCCCGAGATATCGGCCACATGGCCCGACAGATCACGCAAGGTACCATCCGCAGCCAGCAGCCCCGGCTTTTCGGCTCCGGCCTCTCCAAACCGCAACAGTTTCATGATTGTGCTCCCCTCATCCCTTCTTTGGCATGTCGGCATAATCACCGCTCAAGCCGCAAGGTCAATCACCTGTCCCGACCACAGGAAACAGGTACCGCCCGCGCGCCGAGGGGAGAGAGAAGCGCGCAGGCGATCCCGAGTCGATCAGATCTCGTAAACGTCCAGATCTTCGACAATCTTTGCCGGGCCTGCAAAGTGCTCTTTCAACTCGGCCTTGGCGCTGATGTGCCCCTCTTCGCTGTCCATGTGGATGCGGAAGTGCGTGATCAACAACTCCTTTACACCCGCAGATTGGGCCATCTTGGCGATGTGTTCCGGCGTGGGCGAAAACTCGGCAATTGCGGGGTGGATGTCGTCGGTGGACAGACGATAGCACCAATGAATCAGCAGGTCGGCATCGGCCGTCAGCTCGGTCAGCGCGTCGCAAATGCCTGCATCGCCGGAATAGACGAACTTCTTGCCGCCGGCCTCGACCGAAAAGGCCATGCAGTCGAACGCAGGTTGCGCATGCGGCACTTCACAGCTTTTCAGCTCCCACCCGTTGCCCTGATAGGAAAAGCCCGGCTTGATCTCGGTGACCTCGGGCGCGGGCCAAGCGCGCGGCAGGGTGCCGCCACGGGCGACCCAAACCTGCTGACTGGGGGCCAGTTCGGTGCGGGCATAGAGGTCGGGTGACAACACCCCGTCGCGGCCAAAATAGCCCTCGGTCATGCGCGCAATCGGGCTGGGGCCCCAAACCTTGAGCGGCGGCGCGCCCTCGTCCCAGGCGGCATGCACCAGGCGGGCGTAATCCATCATGTGGTCGGTGTGCAGGTGGGTGAAGAACAAATGCGTGATGTCACCGGGCAAGCGGCCAGACCGCACGAGGTTGTCGAACACCCCGCCACCGCAGTCGAACAGGATCTTGTCGTCGCCGATTTCCAGCAGATAACCGGTGGATGCACGGCGGGCATAAGCTTCGGGAGAGCCCGAGCCGAGAATGGTCAGTTTCATTACTTTACTTCCATCTTTGGGGGCGGTGTCGCACCGGGCGCACCAAGTTTCAGGGCAGCCTCTCGGCCGCCATGCTTTGCGATCAGGGCGGCCTGATCGTCGAAGGCTTGTTGATCGACCACATCCGGGTCGCAGATCTCGCGCAGCGCGGCCTCCATCCGGGCCAGCGTGTCGGCGTGGGCCGGATCATCAGCCAGGTTCCGGGTCTCTTCCGGGTCGGCTTCCAGGTCGAACAGCTCGGGCGCGAACCCCACATAATGGTGGTATTTCCAGCGCCCGATCCGCAGCATGAAAGCACCCGACACAGCACCCGCTGCGTGATACTCCGAGAACACCGGGCGCTCTGGCTCTGGCGCGCCCGAGGCAATGTCATAGAGCGATCGCACCCCGTCCGAAGCCTTGAGCGGCGTACCAAAGTGATCCGCGATGGTAGCCGAGACATCCAACAGGCTGACGGGTGTTTCGCATGTCCCCTGCCCCACACCCGGACCGGTCATGATCATCGGGACGGCAGCGCTTTCCTGATACAGGTTGGATTTTCCCCAAAGCCCCCGCGCGCCGACGTTGTCGCCGTGATCCGAGGTGTAGATGACCGTGGTGTCGTCGCCAAAGCCCGCTTGTTCCAAACCGGCCATGATCTGACCGACGTTGTGATCCAGCCAGCTGCACAGCCCAAAATAAGAAGCGATTGCGGTCAGACGCTCCTCTTCGTTCTTGAACTTGGCTTCGCTGTCCATGAAGGCGTTCTGCTTTTCGACCCAAGGATGACGCTTGTAGCCGTCACGCGGGTTCAGCTTTGGCGCGGGCAGTTTGTGGTGCGGATAGAGATCATAGAACTCTTGCGGAACCACCAATGGGAAATGTGGAGCCACCAGCCCAACGTAAAGACACCAAGGTCGCGTGTCGTCGCCCGCAGCGCGGTCCTGCAACCAATCCACGGTACGCGCCGTTACCGCTGCATCGTAGTCTGTATATTTGCTGTCGCCCGGCCCGATGTAATCGCCCAGCATCCGACCTTTGCCCATGATCCGCTCGTCTTCCTTGCGGATCGAAGCCCAGACCATGCCAACGCCCCCGGCCACCATCATCGGGATGTGTTCGGTATCAAATCCGGCCGGGTCTTCTTCGGCGCGATAATGCAGCTTGCCGATGCTATCGACCGGAACGCCCTTGTCCTGCAACGCATGCCCCCAGCCCGGGATCGACCCATCGTACGGCATGGCATTGTCCCACAATCGCGTCTCATGCGCATAGCGCCCGGTGGCAAAACTGGCCCGCGCAGGCACACAGATAGGCGACGGCGTATATGCATTGGTGAACCGCGTCCCACGCCCAGCCAAAGCGTCCAGATGCGGCGTTTGTGCAATCGGATGCCCGGCACAGCCCATGGCCCGCGCCTGGTGTTCGTCCGACATGATGACCAACAGATTGCCAGTCATGCCCGGCTCTCTTCTTCGATTTGCTCCATGGCCAGCTCCAGCTTGTCCATCGCTGTGAACATCACCTGACGCTCATTGGCCGTGAGACTGCCCAACAAAGCAGTCTGACGTGTACGCATGGCCGGGCGCGCCTGCTGAAACAGCCCATGGCCCTTGTCGGTAAACTCCAACGTGTGACTGCGCTGATCCGATTCGCTGCCTTCGACCACGATCAGCCCTTCTTTCAACATGCCTTTGACCGTCCGGCTGACTTGTCCCTTGTCGAAATCCGTGCGCTTGACGATTTGGGCGGGCGTGATCTTGCCGTGAGTTTCGATCATCACGAAAATGCGCCACTGCGACAACGAGATGCCTGCAGTTTCCTTAAGGATTCGAGCGGCTTGCGCGTTGAGTTTTGCGTGTATCCGGCTCAGTCGGAATGTCACCATCTGCTGCAATGGAATGTCGAACTCGGTGTCCGTGACCTGATCCGCTGACATGCGAAGCCTCCCTTTTTTCATCCTCAACGTGGCACCGTTTGGTTGATCCGTCAACTTTTTTGTTGACCAGTCAACCATTCTTGGCGCAGGCTTGTGAAAACAGCGCGTTCAGGGAGGAACACATGAAACGCACACTGAAAGCCGCAATCGCCGCCATCGGCCTGACCGTCACTGCAACCGTGGGCATGGCCGCCGACTGGACGCCCCCCGGCCCAATCAAGCTGATGATCGCGTTCCGCGCAGGCGGTGGCGCAGACACTCAGGCCCGCCTGATCGCCGAAGCGCTGGAAGAAAAGATGGGGTGGAAGTTCATCCCCGAGCAGGTCACCGGCAAGGGTGGGCTGAACATGGCCAACACGCTGAAGGGCCAGCCCAATGATGGCACCGCCATCGGCATGGCCGTGACCGAGACCTTTGGCTACAACATGGCCGCCGCCAATGCAGGCATGTCGCCCGAGGACTTCACCGGGCTGAGCACGACCGCAGGCTTTCAGATGGGAATCGTAGCCCCATCAAACAAAGGCTGGGCCAGCTTTGATGACATGATCGCAGCGGCCAAGGGGGGTCAGGACATCCGCTTTGGCGTCATGAGCCCCAAACTTGCCGATCTGGCCTATCTGCTGGGCAAGGCGCAGGGCGTCGAGTTCAACATCGTTCAGGTCAAAGGTGGCAAGGCCGTGATGAATGGTGTGACCGCAGGCGATCTGGATGTGGGCTTCATGGCGGGTATCCAGTCCAAGGGTGTTGCCGCCGGTGATCTGGTCAACCTGGCGTCGGGCCTGTCACAGCCATTGGTGCAAACCCCTGAAGCGCCGACCATGGCCGACCTGGGTGTCGATTTCAATTCGGATGGGTATTTCGTCTTTGTTGGACCCGCGGGCATGCCCGAAGACGCCCGCAAGGCCCTCTCCGAAGCAATCGCAGCCGTGGCCAATGACGAAAGCTCGAAAGCGGGCGGTCTGATCAAGAAGGCCTTTGGCGGTGCGTCAACCATCATGGGCGACGACCTGACCCAATTGATGGCCAGTGACTATGCCAACGCGGGCGCGCTTCTGGACGCGGCCTCGGAATAACACTCCCCTAAACTCGCGGGACTTGCCCTGTGGCAGTCCCGCATTTTTCATCTGACGTCAGGGGACAGCCATGCGCCATTCCAACGGCAACCTGATCCTGGGCGGGGTGACCCTTGCATTTGCGATGTTGGTCATCTTCGTCTGGATCCCGCTCGATACCCAAACCGGCCTGATCGAAAAGGTGCGCAGGCAGGTCACCATCGGTGACGCGCTTGCTCCAACCATCGCCGCCAGTTTTCTGGCCATTGGCGGTCTCATGTTGGTGCTGTTCGAGCGTAAGGCCGACGACCAACCCAAGGTTTCGTCCCAAGATGTGCTGTTCGGCCTGGCGCTGGTCGCCTCGGTCATCTTGTCAGTTCTGGTGATGCGCTATGCGGGCCCGGCAGTGCTTGGCATTTGGAATCTGTTGAGCGGGGGTGAGGCCGAGTATCGCCTGCTGCGGGACACCGCCCCCTGGAAATACATCGGCTTCCTGTTGGGCGGCACGATGATGATCACACTGCTCGTCTCACTGGTCGAAGGGCGCCTGCGCGCCAAGACCCTGCTGATCGCATTCATCTCGGTCAGCGTCATGGCCGCGATTTACGATCTGCCGTTCGACGATCTTTTGCTCCCCCCGAACGGAGACGTGTAAATGGGAACGCTTGACTATATCTGGTTGGGTATTCTGGCCGTCTTTCAGGGACCAGAGCTGTTTTCCATCTTTGGCCTGCCAATCTCTGTCACGCTGGTGATGATCCTTTTTGGCTTTCTGACCGGGATCGCAGTTGGTGCCACGCCCGGACTGGCAGGGCCGATTGCCATGGCAATCGCACTGCCCATCCTGATCTCGATCTTCGGCTACACGCCCGACGCCCTGCTGCCCGTGATGGGTTTCCTGATCGGCGTGATGAAAGGCGCCACCATCGGCGGAGCGGTGCCGGCCATCCTGTTCAACACCCCCGGCACGCCAGATGCCTACATGACCACGCTCGACGGCTATCCGATGACGCAGAAGGGCCAGGCCCGCAAGGCTTTGCGCGTCGCGCATTTCTCATCAGCGTCGGGCGATACCTTCTCGGACATCGTGCTGATCATCTGCGCGCCGTTTCTGGCCTTGCTGGTCGAAGCCTATCTGGACTTCCCGGAAAAAACCGCCCTGCTGATCCTCTCGCTCAGCTTTATCGGCGCCGTGATCGGCGGCTCGCCTGCCAAGGGGGTGCTGTCCACAGGGCTTGGCCTGTTGGCCGTGTACATCGGCACCGGAGAAGATTTCTATCCGCGTATGTCGATGGGCAGCGATCACCTGAGCCAGGGTTTTCCAATTGCCACCTCTGTTTTGGGCGTTCTGATCATCGGTGCGGTGTTCAAGGAAATGACCGACCTGTGGCATCAGCAACGCAAGAGCGGAACGCCACCGCAATTCAGTGATGAGGGCAATCAGCGGCTGACCCGCGCAGAATTCGCCAGGCTGCTGCCCTTTGTTGGACGTTCAGCCCTGATCGGAACCGCAATCGGCGCCTTGCCCGGTATCGGATCAACCCTGGCTGCGACCTTGGGTTACACGGTCGGTCGTGCACGCCACGCCCGCACCAAGACCGCCGACGCCCCGGACTTTGGCGAGGGCGCGCCCGAGGGAATTGCCGCGACCGAGGCTGCGAATTCTTCGGTCTCCGGCGCCAACCTGATCCCGGTGCTGAGCCTGGGCATTCCCGGCAACGCGGCGGCAGTATTCCTGATCCTGGCGGCGGAGAGCATTGGCGGCTTCAACCCCGGTCCGTCGGTGTTCCGTTTTACTCAGGACGTGGTGAACCCCGAATTGGTCATCGCCTTTGGCCTGTTCACCGCGATGTTCATCGCCAATGCGCTGAACTGGACCATCGGAGGCCTCTTCATGCGCTCGATGGGCGTTATGGTGCGCATTCCAAAGCATATCCTGCTGCCCACTGTCCTGCTGCTGACCCTGACTGCGATCTATGTGCAGGAAACCCGGATCGAGGCGATCTGGTTTGCGCTTGGCTTTGGCGCACTGGGCTATGTGATGCGCCTTCTGGCGATATCGCCCCTGCCCTTTGTGATCGCCTTTATCCTGGGCGGCAAACTGGAAGAAAGCGCGCGCCAGGCCTTTGCCGCCACGGGTGGGGACGCCTGGTTCCTGTTCAGTTCGCCCATTTCCATCGTTTTCATCGCAGCCTCGGTCGGGATCATCCTGTTTTCTGCAGGCAAGAAAAAGCCTGCCACATGAATTTGGATTTCCTTTGACCAGGTCGCTGTTCCAGCGGCTTTGCCCATCCTTCGCGTTTGGGTCGAACAACGGTAGATAATTGGGGTATCCTTAGGCGCAACGGGCCGAAGTCATCGCCAGCCAGAGCCATCTGTTCGACAAGGCCAAGGCGGCAGCAGAAATCCCCGGTTCACGCCGCAAAGGCGGTTGGTGCCAAAATCCGGCGCCGCACAAAACATGTGGTTCACCATTCTGGCGCCCCTGCCCCCGATCTCAAAACACTCCCGCCCGTCGTCAACGTCCCTGGCGGGACGCCTCCTCCCGTTGGGCCAGGCTCAGGCGGGCTTTGCCCGCCTGAGCCTGGCCCGCCCCTCTTCGTGCCGTCCGCAGGACGCAAGGCCAAAGGCCGCGCAGATTGGCCCATCGGTGCAAAGTGGATGACTCCGTCTTCCCAACCGTTTATCTCTCAATAGGGTCGGTTTCGGCTTTGGCAGGTGTTATTCTAAAGGGTCTTCCGGCGCGACATGACAGATCATGACAAAAACACCTATCAAGCGCTGTTCGACCAGAACCCCGATGCCCTGATTGCCTGCCCCGCCTGTGACACCCTGCACAAGGCAGTTCCGGTACGGACCGGTCACATCGCGCGCTGCACGCAGTGCCATTTCAAGCTGATGGATCCCAAGCCCGACACATTGACACGGACGGTCGCCCTGTCGATCACTGCCTCGATCCTCATGGTCACCATGCTTTGTTTTCCCTTCCTCACCATTTCTCAGGCGGGACTTACGGGCGAGGTTTCGATGCTCGAGATCATCTTTGACCTCTCTCACGGCTGGTACAATATCCTGGCCGTCATGGTCGCGGCCTTTGTGCTGGCCCTGCCCATCGTACGCATGATCGCGCTGATCTACGTGATGTGGCCCCTGCATCAGGGACGCCCGCCCCCGCCTGCAGCGCAGCAGATCTTTCTCTTTGCCGAAAAGCTCAACCCCTGGGCCATGACCGAGATCTTCATTGTCGGCACCGTTGTCGCCCTGATCAAGATGATGGGGCTGGCGACCATCGGCTTTGGCACCGCCTTTTGGCTGTTTTGCGGGTTGGTCGTTGTCGTCGCGCTCAAGAACGCGGCTGTCTGCCGCTGGACCGTCTGGTCCCTGATCCGAAAGTCGCCCTCATGACCCGCGCCATCGACATGGGATGGATTGGGTGCCACACCTGCGGCACCGTGCACGAGGGGGATCAAACCCGTTGCCGCACCTGTTCCGCGCCGCTGCACAGCCGCCTGCCCAATTCGCTGCAGCAGACCTGGGCCTGGCTGATCACTGGCGCGCTGTTTCTGATCCCCGCCAACATGCTCCCGCTCTTGTCGAACCTGGTTCTGGGCCACAACGAGGGTCACACCATCGCCGAAGGCATCGCCATCTTCTTTCAGACCGGCGACTATTTCGTGGCCATCGTGATCCTGATCGCCAGCCTCTTGATCCCCTTCAGCAAGATCTTTGTCATCGGCATCCTGATTCTGAGCATTCAGTTCCGCTGGCAACTCGACAACAAGACCCGCCTGCTGCTGTATGAGTTTGTCGAATTCATCGGACGCTGGTCGATGATCGATGTCTTCGTCGTGGCCCTTCTGGCCGGGTTGGTCAAACTGGGCGCCGTCATCTCAATCCTGCCGGGCACCGGCGCGATCTGCTTTGCACTCTCGGTGATTTTCACCATGATTGCCGCGTTGCGCATCGATTCCAAAATGATCTGGGATGCGCCCGCCAAGGACACCGTTGAATGACCGAACCGACTGAAATCCCGGAACCCGAGATGCACCAGCGCAAATCCCGCCTGTTCGGAGGGATATCTCTGGTCTGGACAGTGCCGATTGCTGCCATGATCGGCGCGTTGGGATTGGCGTTTAACGCCTACAACGAGCGCGACGTCGAGGTCGAAATCCAGTTCGCGGAAGCGGACGGGATCGAGCCCGGCAAAACCCAGATCAAATTCCGCAACCTGGTGGTGGGCACCGTCGCCGACATGCGGTTTTCCGATGATCTGCAAAACGTCATTGTCGAGGCCGACATTCACCGCAACATGGAACGCTATCTGGACGCAGATACACGGTTCTGGTTGGTCACGGCCAAAGTCACGGCCTCAGGCGTCACGGGTCTGAACACCCTGTTGTCGGGGGCTTACATCAACGTGGATTGGGACGCGACCCAAGGAGAAAAGGCGCGCAGTTTTGTGGCCTTGAAACAAGCACCCGTCATCCAGCCTGGGGCCAAAGGGACAGAGGTGATCCTGAGCAGCCCCAAGACCGGTTCTGTCTCGGTCGGCGCGCCAGTTCTGCACAAAGGGGTCACTATGGGCACGGTCGAGGCTGTCGAATACGACGAGCCCTCGGACAGTGTACGCATCACCGTTTTCATCAACGCGCCACACGATCGGTTGATCAACACCGGCACGCGGTTCTGGAACGCCTCGGGCATCAATGTCGAGCTGAACGACAAGGGCTTGCAACTGAACGTCGGCAGCCTGTCGTCCGTTCTGCAAGGCGGGGTGGAGTTTGACACCACCCGATCAGGGGGCCAACCCATCAAGCAAAAGGCGGTGTTTGACCTTTATGCCACCAAGGCATTGGCCGAAGACAGCCGATTGGATGACAATCTGCGGTCTACCGTCACCCTATCGTCGTCTTTCGAGGGGTCTCTCAAGGGGTTGACCGAAGGCTCCGAGGTCCTGTTTCGCGGGCTCAAGGTTGGCCTCGTGACAAACCTGTCGGCCATCACGGAGATCAACGACGAAGGTGCGCCGGAAATCCGCATTCTCGCCTCATACACGGTGCAGCCAAACCGGTTGGGGTTGAACGACATCGAGGATTCCGAAGAGACGCTCAGCCTCATCGCGGCGATGGTCGACGCCTCGGGTCTGCGGGCGCGCTTGATGCCGAACTCCTTCCTCTCCGGGGGGCTGCATATCGAATTGTTCGAAGATCCGGACGCGACACCCGCGACGCTGGATATCGACGCCACCCCCAACCCGATCCTGCCGTCGATCCCCACCCCGCCCGACACATTGTCGGTCGCGGCCGAGGGTGTGCTGGACCGGGTGGCGCAACTGCCCATCGAAGAGCTGATGGACCGCATCATCCATCTGGTGGGCGATGTGAATGAAATTCTGTCTGACGAGAACACAAAAGCGATCCCAGCGGACGTGCGCACATTGTTGGACAATGTGAACACCGTGGCCGCATCCGAAGGCATCCAATCCCTGCCGGATGAGTTGAGCGGCACTGTTGCCTCGGTGCGGGATATTCTGCAACGCTTTGACGAAGCTCAGGGCGTCGACAACATGGTTGGCGCGCTCAAGGACCTGCGCGCGGCCGTTGCCAATATCTCGACCGCGTCCGAGACGCTGCCCGAATTGCTTGCGGACATTGATCAGTTTGTGGACAAGGCCAATGGATTGCCGCTGAACGATCTGGTCACATCCGCCGACGATGTCCTGAAATCCGCGGATCATTTCATCAGCAACGAAGACATGGACAAGATCCCAGGCGCCTTGTCCGGTGCGCTGGATCAGGCAAAGCTGACATTGGAAGACTTGCGGGGAACGGTCACGCGGGTCGACAACATCCTGACGGACATCGACGAATCCAATGCGGTGGCCAATGTCGTATCTGCCTTGGAGGATGTCAAAACCGCAGCCGCCAATGTTTCGACCGCAAGTGACGGCTTGCCCAAGCTGGTGGATGATATCGACGGATTGGTGAACAAGGCCAATGACCTGCCCCTGGACAGCCTTGTGACCTCGGCTGATCAGGTGCTTCAGTCAGCGGATGATCTGCTCAACAATGAAGACATGGACAAGGTGCCTGGGGCCTTGGCCGGGGCCTTGGATGCGGCGCAGGCCACGCTGAACGAGTTGCGCGAAGGAGGTGCGGCCGAGAACCTGAACCGGACGCTACAGTCGGCCAGCACGGCAGCCGACAACATTTCCGCAGCGGTCAAGGACTTGCCCAAGCTGGCTGATCAATTGGAGCAATTGGCAGATACGGCCGAGGCCACGATTGGCGCCTATGGCCCCAATTCGCCCGTCAACCGCGAGGTGCAGGCCGCAATCGCCGATCTACGGAAGACGGTCAATTCTCTGAACTCGTTGGTACAAGCCATCCGCCGCAAACCGAACTCTCTATTGGTAGGACGTTGAACATGAACCGCCTGATCCGCCCCCTTTTTGTTGCGATGCTTGTTTTGGCAGGCTGCAGCGGCCCGGTCGAACGTTACCTGCTGCCCGAGATCACCGGTGTAGACACCTATCGCACCGGTGTGCGCACGGTCGAGGTCAGCACGCTGGACCTGCCCGCCTATGCCGAAGACACCGAGATTTCACTGCAGGGTGAGGACGGTGTCCTGCGCCCAACCAAAAGCGGGTTCTGGGCAGATGAACCGGACCGCGCCTTGACCGAACTGCTGGCGGCTGGCCTGGATCAGGCGTTGTCGTCAAACGTGGCGGCCGAGCCCTGGCCCTTTGACACGCCCCCGGACGTGCAAGTGACGGTGAAGGTGGGCAAGCTGTCCGGTGTACCCGGCCAGGATCTTCGGTTCACCGGGCAGTATTTCCTGACCTCACCTGCGCATGGTCACCTGGAGAAAGCCTATCGCTTTGCCTATTCGGTGCCGATGGACGACAGCGTGTCTTCGGTGGCCACGGCACAGAGCAACGCGATGAAACAGCTGGTCAACGACATCGCCAAACGGATCGCCACAGGCCGCTGAGGAAGTGCTTTGGTGCCCGGGGGCGCTCCCGCCCGTCGATCAGGCATCAAAGATGCCCTCCTCCCGTTGGGCCGAGCGCCTCGCCATTGGCTCGGCGCGGTCGCGTCCAGACGCTACCGCCGAGCGCAGCGAGGCCCGGCCCAAAGCCGTTAGCGGTGCTGACGAAGTCAGGATCGCTCGGGTGCGGGAGCATCCCCCTTCCCCGAATACGCAAACATATCTACGTCGAAGGCAGCCTATCGAAAGTGCCGCGCCAGGAATGGGATCGACAACAGATAGACTGCTGCCAACAGAACAAAGGCATACCAAGTCACCGACATCATCAACAGAAGCGCCACCAGCCCCAACACCGCGATCACGCGGGATCCGGCGGTCTGGACCGAAACCATCTTGGGTGAAAAAGTCGGGATCCGGCTCACCGCCAGATAGCTGACTCCCGCCAGATAAAACACAAAGATGTAGTGAAAGAATGGGGTCGCGCTGAAGCCGCATTGCAGCAGGTAGATCGGCATCAGGGCAAGAAAGGCAATCGCGGGTGCTGGAACCCCGGTAAACACTGGCTGACCCGAATCCGCAACCTCGGCCCCCGACACGTTGAACCGCGCCAACCGCAGCATGCAGCACACGACAAGCAGCATACAGGCCACCCAACCGAGGCCACTCATGTCGGTGCCATGAAACATGAAGGTATAGACCAGCATCCCCGGCGCGATGCCGAAGCACAGGAAATCAGCCAGCGAATCCAACTCGGCCCCGAAATGGCTTTCGGCGTTGAGATGGCGCGCCGCGCGGCCATCCAGACCATCCAGGACAATCGCGATCAGGATGAAATAGATCGCAGGCTCCACCCGGTCGGTCAGCGTCATCCGCAGCGAAGTCAGCCCCGAACACAGCGACAGGATCGTCAATGCATTGGGAATATTGCGCTTGAACGGACCGCCTTGCGGCCAGGGTGAGCGTGAGTTCATACCATATTTCCCGATCGTCTCGTCTGCTCTCCGCCCAGCTCGGCCAGAATGGTCTCGCCCGCGGTTGTTGTCTGCCCCAAGGTGACCAGAGGTTGTACTCCGGGCGGCAGGTAGATGTCCAGTCGGCTGCCAAATCGGATCAGGCCGAACCGTCCGCCTGTGGTAACACGCTCGCCTTCTTTCACGAAGCAGACAATGCGCCGTGCAACCAGACCTGCAATCTGGACCACGGCAATATCGGTGCCATCATCGCGACGAATGGCCAGCACGTTGCGCTCGTTGTGCTCGCTGGCCTTGTCCAGCGAGGCATTCACGAACTTGCCGTGGTGATAGACGATCTTGCTGATGGTGCCGGAAAACGGGGCACGGTTCACGTGGCAATTGAACACGTTCATGAAGACCGAAACGCGCACGCGGGGCTCATCCCCCATTTCCAGCTCGGGCGGGGCCACCGTTTCGGTGATCAGGGACACCACCCCATCGGCCGGAGACACAAGCAACCTGTCATCCACCGGCACCGAGCGCACGGGGTCGCGGAAGAAATAGTAACACCAGACCGTCAAGCCCAGGCCGATCCAGAAGAGCGGCGCAAAGAGCAAACCCGCTGCAACGCTGATGGCAGCAAATGTGGCCACGAATTTGCGGCCTTCGGGGTGCATGGGCACCGCCACGATCTTGAGCATGTTCATCGAGGAACCTTTGCCAATTTTGAGGTGTCAGTCGTCCCTGTCATCAAGACAAATCGTGCCAATGGCAACAGGAAGATGAAGCTTTTTTGACAATACCCTCGCGTTGTTCGCCCTTACGAGTTCATTCTCGGGCAGCATAGGCCTCGAGCGCGCGCGCTCGACCAACGGCCAGGTCCACAACAGGGGCGGGATACGGGTCATCCGGTGTCAGGGCCCAGGATCGAGGACACGCCTGATAGAACGCAAGCGCTCTGTCTGACGGGCGGGGGGACAATTCCGCAACAAAGTCGTTGATGTAAGTGCGCCCCGCATCGAATTTCTCGGCCTGGGTGACAGGGTTGAACACCCTGAAATATGGGGCGGCATCGGGACCGGATCCTGCCACCCATTGCCAGCCCATGGCGTTTGCGGCCGGGTCCCAGTCGATCAGACAATCCTCAAACCAGCTCAACCCGATCCGCCAATGGGTCATCATGTGCTTCGTCAGATAAGATCCAACGATCATCCGCCCCCGATTGTGCATGGTTCCGGTGACATAGAGCTCTCGCATTGCAGCATCGACCAGCGGGATGCCCGTGCGCCCCTGTTTCCAGCGCAAAACATCACCATTCTCAGCCTCGGACCACGGGAAGCTGTCCCATTCAGGGCGCCAGTTTTTTGTGGCGATCTGCGGTGTATGGTAAATCAGGTGATAGGCAAATTCGCGCCAGACCACCTCTTTCAGGAACTTCTCGGCCCCCGGTCGCCCCTCTTGCAGAACGCGTTGCCCGGCATGCCAGATCGTGCGTGGGCCGATCTCTCCCCAAGCCAAATTCTCTGACAGGCGCGAGGTTGCATCTATCGCGGGGAAATCCCGGTTCTTGGCGTAATCATCTACGCGGTTCCCAAGGAATGTGGTCAACCGGTCATGCGCGCGCTGCTCTCCGACACAGGCGAATTGGGCCAACACCCCGGCACCTCGGTTCATCGCAGCCTCAAGCGCCCAATCTTTCTGGTCATCGCTGAGGGGCCAGTCCGCGGGAGGCATCAGGTCGCGTGGCGCGGGATCAGGCAGAGGTATGTCCAGACCCCGCACAGCCCGCCACATGGGCGAGTAAACCTTGAAAAAGCCCCCCGCCTTGGTGCTCACGGTCCAAGGCTCGAACAAGACATGCCCGGGAAAGCTGCGGGCAACAATATCGGATCGCTGCAATGTCGATTTGACGTCGGTGTCACGCGAAATGGCATCCGGGTCATAGGCCCGGGTCCACCAGACATCGCGTGCTCCGGTTTCTTGAACCAACTTCTGCAGCACGTCCAGCGCCCGCCCCCGACGCAGGATCAACCTGGAACCTATTGCCTCCAGCGACTTTGAAAACTGCGCGACTGCCTCGCCCCACCGCCATTTTGGCGCGGCGCCATACCCCTCGACCACTTCGTCGAGGATGCAAACCGGGATGACAGGACGCCCTTGTCGGGCGGCCTCGGCCAAGGCGGGATGGTCTGACAGGCGAAAATCCCGGCGGAACCACAATAGGATGGGGGATGCGTCGCTTGCCTGCATGATCTGGGGTTCCTCTTTTGACCGATTTTGGGCCGTTTGGAACCAGATAGAGTAGCGCCCGGAAAACGCCAGCCCCTAAGGTGGGACTGGCGCAGGGTTTGGGTTAGCCGCTGTTGAACACCGGATCGCGTTTTTCCAGGAACGCGGCCATGCCCTCTTGCTGTGATGGCAGACCATAGAGAGCGTGGTACATCTGCCGTTCGTAGCGCACGCCGGTTTCCAACGTCGATTGCTCGGCCATGTTCACACAGGCCCGTGCCATGAGGGCAATGTCTCGCGGGTAGCCCGCGATGGTTTCGGCCACCTCTGCCGCCACCTGCATCAGATCATCAGCCGGTACCACACGGCTGACCAACCCAATGTCCAGGGCTTCGCCCGCGTCGATCATCCGTCCGGTCAGGATCATGTCCATTGCCCGCGCCCGCCCGACCAGACGGGTCAGGCGTTGGGTGCCACCGATGCCGGGGATGCAACCGATCTTGATCTCGGGCTGGCCGAACTTGGCCTTGTCCGAGGCAATCAGGATGTCACACATCATCGCCACCTCGCACCCGCCCCCAAGGGCATAGCCCCCGATGGCGGCGACCTTGGGCAAGCGCAGGGCAGCAAAGCGATCCCATCCGGCAAAGAAGTCGCTGGCCTGCATGCTGGTGTAGTCCTGCACCGCCAGCTCGCCAATGTCGGCCCCGGCGGCAAAGGCGCGGCCCTTGCCGGTCAGGATCAGGCAGCCGATTCCGGGGTCCGCATCAAATGTGGTGGCAGCTTTCAGAACCTCCTCCATCACTTGGGTGTTCAGCGCGTTCAACTGGTCCGGCCGGTTGAAGCGGATTGTTGCAACCCGGCCCTGTGTCTCGGTTTCGATTGTCTCAAACATCTCAGCTGTCCCAGATTGCGCCATAGGCAGGGATGCCCAGGCTTTCCATGTCATGCACCACCTTGCGTGTGAGTTTCTGGTTCGAGATCACGATGACCGCCTCGGCCCCACTGTCCTGCACAGCCTTGAGCGCGAGGGCCGACAGGTTCGGCTTTCCGCGCTCATCGGTGTCCCAGATCAGCGGATCCTCGGTATGGCTTTCGATCTCATCCACTAAAGCGTCGCCATAGGTCTTGCGCGGGCTGCGGGTGGACCAGATGAGCTTGTTGGGGACCTCGCCCGCCAGCAGGTGCGGCAGGATTGGTCCGATGCCCGAACCGGTGCCGACATAGACCACCTTTTTGAACAGCACCTCGATCCGGGCGACGCCGCTGGTGGTGATGCCCTTGACCCAGACCTTGCTGGGCGGATTGTCGATGAACGCCCCGGTCCAGTCCCCTGCCCGACTGATCGCGAGCCTGTAGCCGGACTCGTTTGGCGCGGGGATGTTGGCAAAGCTGTGGTATTCGCCAAAGGGCGTGTGGCTGATCGCGTTTGAGCTGCCAGGGAACGGCGTATCGCCATAGTTGAACCGGGCAATAACGGCATGGTTCGACGGTTTCACGATCTCGACGTCCACCCGTTTCAGTGTCAGCCAGGGTGAAACGATCGACAGCGTGATCAGGCACAGCATCCAGAATGCTGGAGTTTCGATCAAAACCGCACCGCTGTCTTGGGTGATCGACACGGTTTGCGCCCAGAACAGCGCCAACACCGTCCAGCCGGCAAAGCGGTGGATCTTTTCGAAGGTGTTGTGAAACTTGGCCCGGATCGGCCCGATGGCCGAGATCACCATCAGCGTCATCAGTGCAACCATCGCCGCACTCAACCCAAGCGTCAGGTCAGAGGGCAACGCGGCCCCCTGCGCCCGGTTCCAGACCATGCCGCCAAGAAGGGCCGCAAACCAGATCGTGCCTGCAACGGTCCCGCCCGAATGCAGCCCCCCGAAATGAAACACCTTGCCAGCTCCCCAGCGGATCCAGAGCGGCCAGCTGACCGGCACGCGGGTGGCCAGCCAAAAGAGCGCGTTCACCACCCGCTGCTGCCGGATCAGAATACCAAGGCTCAGGTTGATCAACGCCATGTCGGCGAGGGCCGACAAAGCGATGCCATTCCCGTCGAACCACCGCCCGTCTTGCAGGCCCAGGCCCAAAACGGTCAGGTTCAGGATAGCAACCAGAAACGCCAGACGGCGATACTCCATCAACGCGGGATGGCGGGTCACGCGGCGCCAGTTGGGGGACGCCGTTTCCAAGTTTGTTGTCTGCGTTGTCATCAGTTCAACTCCACACCGGTGGTTTCGATGTGCTGAGCCGCCATTTTCAACAGCAGACGCTTGTCCAGCTTGCCACGCGGAGTGCGCGGCAGACCGTCGAGCGGCATGACAAACGTGGGGCTGCAATAATACGGCAAACGTTCGGCCACCGATGCGGCGGCGCGTTTGGGACATGCCCAGACCGGAGAGATGAAGCTGACCAGATTGCGGTTGTCGAATTTCAGCGTCACCGCCTGTTCGCAGCAGTCTGACGCTTCCAGGGCGCCCGACACGCTGTCCAGTTCCACGCGGAAACCGCGCACCTTGACCAGGTCGTCAACGCGACCGAAATGCTCCAACTCGCCAGTTTCGGTCCAACGGCCCAGATCGCGGGTGCGGAACATCATATGACCGGGGCGGAACGGATCAGGGCGATAGCGGTCCGCCGTCAGCTCGGGATTGGCAAGATACCCCGCAGTGACACAATCGCCGCCCGCCCACATCTCTCCCTTGTGGCCGATGGGGAGCGGACGCAGCTGTTCATCCAGAATGTAGACGGTGTTGTTGGGCGTCGGGCGTCCGATGGACAGCACTGGCTTGTCGGGCGCGTGCGGCTCGGCAGTGTTGATGATCGTCGTCTCGGTCGGTCCGCAGGAATTGTAGAATGTGCAGAAGGACGACCATGTATCGGCCAGCGGACGCGGGCAAGGTTCACCTGCAACAGCGGCCACCTTGACCTGCTGACACCGTCTCGCGTCCAGCGAATTCAGGATCGAAGGTGTGGCGATCAGCACATCGACCGTCTCGGCCGTCTCTTGAATGGATTTGCCCCGGATCACCAGAGTGGCACCGTTCGACAGGGCCCCCAACGTCTCCCACGCGGCCATGTCAAAGGCGATGGACAGGATCTGCCCCACCCGCATCCCCGGCGCCATGCCCAAATCACCCGGAGCCGTCAGCAGGATGTTGGCCAGATTGCCATGGGTCACCTGGACCCCGTTGGGCACGCCCGTGGTGCCGGATGTGAACAGGATCATCGCCAGGTCCTGTGGGGTTGCCCGATGCCGGAGAAGATCCGGCTCGGGCGCATCAAGCATCGGGTCGAACATGACCGTGTCGATTGTGATCAGGGTCTGGTGCGGCTCGACCGGGATCTGATCGACCAGCGGGGTCAGGCTCAAGATCACTTTGGCGCCGGTAACATCCGCGATATGGCGCAGCGTGTCTGTTGGCGCCACGCCGACATGCTGGGGCACATAAGCTGCCCCCAGCTTCATCGCCGCCACAATACCAACCACCATTTCAACGGATCGGTGCAGGTACAGGCAAACCGCGTCCCCGCGCCCCACCCCATGCGCCGCAAGCACAGCGGCCAGACGGTTCGAGGCATCATCAAGGGTCTGATAGGTCAAGGCATGCCCGCCACATTCGACCGCCACCAGATCGGCGTTTGCCTGCATCTGGTGGCGCATCGCCTCGGCAATTGTGGCATGGCGCGGGGCCACCTTTGGCCCCCAACCGAAGGATAGGAACCGGGCCTGGTCTTGAGGATTTAACCGTGACAGGCCGGTCAATTGCCCCGACCCTGTATCTGGTTGGCCGAGCGGTTCAAACTCTTTCAAATAATCAATCGCAACATCTTGCATGACGCTCTCCCTTTGGTTGATGGATCACGTTCAATTGATAATGGGAAATTTTCCCATTAATATTCACAAAACCTCACAGCTGCGTCACGAAACCGTTGAATGTGTAAACAGAATATTAATGATAAGACGATCCGAACCCCGTAGAGCGAGCCAATGCCGACGCCAGACCCCAAAGCCCCCTTCGAAGCTGCTCTGGCTGCCTTGCTGGAGCCTTTGGCGCGCGCCATGCTGGCCAATGGTGTGACCGTTGCCGCGGCGACCGAAGCGCTCAAGCAAGCCCTTCTGACGGCTGCGGAAACCGATGCTGACACCCCGCTGAGCGACAGTCGGGTCAGCCTGCTCACGGGCCTGCATCGCAAGGATGTCAAAAGGTTAAGGTCAGCCCCGCTTGAAACGCCCCGAAAACGGCGCTCCAGCGCTGCGGCACAGGTTATCAGCCACTGGGCAACCTCACCGGAGTATCAGGACGCCAATGGCGCACCCCGCGAGCTGGCGCGAAAGGCCGAGGGCGATCACCCCGGTTTTGATGACTTGATCCGGCGCGCCCAAATCGACATGGCTCCGGGCACCGTGCTGAGCACCCTTTTGGATCAAGAGATCGTCACCGAAACACCAGACGGCAGGTTTCGCCTGCTGACCCATGCCTTTTTGCCAGCTGCCGGATCGCAAGAACAGGTGGCCGCCTATCAGGCGACGCTGTCCGCCCATCTTGAGGCCGCGACACAAAACCTGATCGCGCGCGAAGGCGACCCGCGCAATTTTGATCGCGCCGTGCGCTACTCTCATCTTTCCGAGGCCTCGGTCATCAAGCTGGAGGCCCTAGCCAGTGCCAAGGCTCAGAAAGTCCTTCAGGATATCAATGCCGAAGCGCGCGCTTTGCAGGAGGCCGACGGCGACGCGGATGCCAAAAACCGCTTCGTTTTGGGCAGCTACATCCTGGCCTCCCATCGCCCCGACAAAGAGGACTGATCCCGTGATCCTGCGCGCACTTCTGTTTGGTCTGCTGCTGGTCGCCGCTTCCCCGGCCTTGGCCAAGGACGAGGACGACCGCGAAGGTGGGATCATCGGAACGGGTATCGTCGGCACCATCACCGAGCTTGGCAGCATCATCGTGAACGGACACCGGATCACGCTGGACGACGATATGCCTGTCGCGGAATCAGCTCCTGGAATGGTGGCAAAGGATCTGATCCCGGGCCTGACTGTGGCCGTTGTCGTAACGCAGGGCGACGAGGCGTGGAAGGCGCTTCATGTTCGACAGGTTTTGCCACTGATTGGCCCGGTGACCAAGATCGAGGCCGACCACCTGATTGTTCTGGGCACCCGTGTCAAAACCGGCCAACTGGGTGTCGACGTACGGTTGGATGATTGGATCGCGGTCAGCGGGCTATGGCGCGGCGATGCTGTCGAGGCGTCGCATATCGCGCGGCTGCCAAAAGCGGAACAAAAGGCCCAGGTCAGCGGAACCTATCTGGGCGCGGACGCTCAAGGTCATCCTGTTGTCGGCACCACACAAATCACCGGGGTTGTGCCGACGCATCTTTCCGTGGGGGACGTAATCAGGGTCGAGGGTGAGGCGATCGCGGGCGGCATTCAAGCATCACGCCTGGAAAAGGGACTGTTTGATGATCCGGTCAGTATTGTTCAAATCGAAGGCTACCATTCTCCGCCACAGCCCGATGGGCTTTACACGGTTTTGGGCAGCGGGATGGTGGCCTATACCCAGATGCCCGGCATGATCTCACAATCCGAGCGCGTGATAACGTGTGGCTCAGACGGAGTGCTTGGGTCATCCAACCTGTCCGCAACTGATGCCGAGATCAGCGGCAGGTTGGGGTGTGATCCCTGACCCTCCCCCATGTCCAAACGCTTAAGTCGCGCGATCAGGCCTAGCCGAAATCAAAACTATTGCAGTCGATTGGATCGCCTTGCATGAGTGCGTTGCCGGTCAAACGCGCCTGGTATCAATTGCAGTTTGGTCGTCACAGCGACATCGCCAACACGGCCTTCTGCCGCTCCGCAATTGCCAAACCGACGAACAAGAACAGCTCTACCTTCAGATCGCCGGGCTCATTTGCCGCGCGCGGTGTGACGAGCAACCCGTTTGACTGTCATCTGGCAACACGGTAACTCATGAGTATCCTTAGATGTTTTCAGAGGTAGATCAGACAGCGATGCAGATCATCTTTCACACCGGCGCTCATGCAACGGATGATGAACGCCTGCTGAAATGCATGTTGTACAACAAGGAAGCCTTTGGAAAACGCGGCATTGCTGTTCCGGGTCCGGGAAAATACCGCAGCCTGTTCAAAGAGGCCTTTGCCGCCATGGAAACGGCCGCCCCGTCCGAAGATGCACGCGATGTCTTGATCGACGCCATTCTGGATGACGAAGTGGCAGATCGCCTTTTGTTGTCAAACGCCCACTTCTTCGGCTCGCAACGCTTTGTGCTGGACGGAGATACGTTGTACCCGCTGGCCGATGTTCGCGTTCGACAGTTGCGCGAACTGTTCAAGTTCGATCAGCTTGAAATCTATATGGCGATCCGCAACCCGGCGACGTTTGTTCCCGCAGCTCTCAGCAACGCTGCACCCTCACGGATCCGAGAGATTACATCCACCATCAATCCACTTAACCTGCGTTGGTCCGAAGTGTTTCAGCGCATGCGGACCGCCGCCCCGGATGTACCGATCACCGTCTGGTGCAACGAGGATACGCCGTTGCTGTGGGGCCAGATCATGCGAGAATTTGCCGGCCTTGAGCATGGAACCAAAATGACCGGTGGCTTTTCTCTGCTATCGGACATCATGAGCAACGAAGGCATGACCCGCTTTCGCAGCTACTTGCACCAGCACCCAGAGCTGACCGAGATGCAAAAGCGTCGTGTCATCGCGGCGTTTCTGGACAAATACGCCATCGACGACGAGGTCGAAGAAGAGCTGGACCTGCCAGGCTGGACAACCGAGTTGGTGGACGAGTTGACCGACATATATGACGAGGATGTCTTTGCCATTCAGCGCATCCCCGGCGTCACTTTGATTGCCCCCTGATTGCCGGGTCTCGTTGTGTTGCGCCCTGCCCTTGCATCCATTTGGAGCCGCTTGCCATATTTGAAATGGCAACACGGCAAAGGAGCGGAACGGACGATGGGCACCCCACGACGAAGCATTCTGGGCCTCATACTGGCCAGTGCTGTTTTCGCTGGTGTACCCAATCACGCAATTGCCGAGACCGTCACCGTCTTTGCCGCAGCCAGCCTCAAACCCGCTCTGGATGAGATTGCCCAAACTTATGAAGCCGAGAGCGGACAACAGATTGATCTGTCTTACGCTGGCAGCTCGGCCCTTGCGCGTCAAATCCAGCATGGCGCGCCCGCGCAATTGTTTCTGTCGGCCAACACCGCCTGGATGGATGCCCTGGAGGCCGACGGGCTGCTGGTAGAGGACACCCGCCGCGATCTGATCACCAATCGTCTGGCTTTGATTTCCGCCGCGGACAACCCTGTGTCCCTTGTCATGAAACCCGGTGCCCCATTGGCCGAGGCCTTGGGGGATGGCCGATTGGCGATCGCCTTGGTGCGGGCTGTGCCTGCCGGAATTTACGGCCGACAAGCGCTGGAACATCTGGGACTGTGGGCCGAGGTTGAAACCCGATTGGCGCAGACCGACAACGTGACGGCCGCCCTGCGTCTGGTTGGCATCGGAGAGGCTCCCCTGGGTGTCGTCTATGCAACAGATGCAGCAGCCAGCGACCGCGTAAGGCTCGTAGGTGTTTTTCCAAAAGGGTCACATGCGCCAATTGTCTACCCCGTAGCCCTGCTGCGCGAAGGTGACACGCCCGAAGCACGCGCCTTTCTGGATCATCTCAGCTCACAGCAAGCCGACGCCATTTTTCAAGCACATGGATTTGGCCTGACCGAGGGTGCGCCGTAATGGATTGGTTTGGCCAAGAGGAATGGCAGGCCGTGGTGCTGTCGCTAAAGGTGTCCTTTTGGGCCGTTCTGCTTAGCTTGCCTCTGGGCATCCTTACGGCCTATGCCCTTGCGCGATGGCAGTTTCGCGGCCATCAACTCTTAAACGGTTTGGTGCATCTGCCGTTGATCCTTCCGCCTGTTGTCACCGGTTATCTGCTGTTGCTGACCTTCGGGCGACGTGGGCTGGTCGGTGCTTGGCTGGAAGAAACCTTTGGCTTGGTTCTTGCCTTTCGGTGGACCGGCGCCGTTCTTGCCGCTGCCATCATGGCCTTTCCATTGATGGTGCGGGCCATCCGATTGGCGATCGAGGCCGTGGATCCCAAGCTTGAACAGGCGGCCTCGACCTTGGGCGCCTCGCGCATCGCGGTTTTCACCACAGTCACTCTGCCGCTTATTCTACCTGGTGTGATCACCGGCGTCGTGCTGGCCTTCGCCAAAGCGATGGGAGAGTTCGGCGCGACCATCACGTTTGTCTCGAACATTCCCGGACAGACGCAGACATTGCCGTCCGCGATTTATACCTTCTTGCAGGTGCCCGGTGGCGAGGGCCCCGCCCTGCGATTGGTCATCGTGTCGGTGATCGTTGCCATGGGGGCGCTTGTGGCGTCAGAACTGCTGGCGCGCCGCGCCAGGAAACGGGTGTCGGGCCTATGAGCTTGTGCGTCGCGATCCAACATCAACTGGCGGATTTCACGCTGGATGTGAGTTTCGAAGCCCCCCGTGGCATCACCGCCCTGTTCGGCGCGTCCGGAACAGGCAAGACCAGCATCATCAACGCTGTCTCTGGACTCTTGCGCCCCGATCAGGGGCGCATCATTCTGGATGGCGAGCCGATCTTTGACACCGCGATGAAGATCAACATCCCCCCACACAAACGCCGACTGGGCTATGTTTTTCAGGATGGTCGGCTGTTTCCGCATCTCTCGGTCCGCCGGAACCTGCTCTATGGCGCGCGCTACGCGCACCCCGAGGCACAGGGTCCCGGCTTTGACGAAGTGGTCGCTCTTCTTGGTATCGCCCCCCTGCTCGACCGCCATCCCGGGCTGTTGTCAGGCGGCGAAAAGCAGCGCGTCGCCATCGGCCGGGCCCTTTTGACGCGTCCCCGAATGCTGTTGATGGATGAACCCCTGGCCGCATTGGACAGCGCACGAAAAGAAGAGATCCTGCCGTTTCTGGAACAACTGCGCGAGCACACCGATATTCCGATACTCTACGTCAGTCATTCGGTTGCCGAGGTGGCCCGTCTGGCCACATCCGTCGTCATGCTCGACCATGGAAAGGTGACACGGGCGGGCCCGGCGGAACAGGTTCTGTCCGACCCCGCAACCGCACGGCAATTTGGCCTGCGCGAGGCCGGTTCGATCCTGCCTGCCACCGTTCAGACACATCACGCGGATGGGTTGACGGAACTCAATGTATCGGGCGGCCAGCTGTTCCTGCCAAAAATCGACCAACCCGAAGGCAGCTCGACCCGCGTGCGGATCCTTGCACATGACATTATGATCTCGCGGAGCTACCCCAAAGATATTTCGGCTTTGAACATTCTGCCTGGCGAGATCACTTCGATCCGGCAAGGCACAGGCCCAGGCATGATCCTTCAAATCAAAAGCGGGGACGACTTTCTGCTTGCACGCATCACGCGCCGCTCGGCCGAGGCCATGTCACTGAAACCCGGCGCACATGTACACGCCGTGATCAAGGCCGTGGCTGTGGCACGCGTCGATGTTGCCACGCGGTAGTGGCGGGTCAACTGCCCGCGCCCCCTATCGCTGAATACCGAGAAGATTGAAGACAGATAACCGCTGACGCTCAGGTGTCACGGAAGGCCCTGTCGAAATAATTCTGAATGGGCCTGAGCACGTAATTGAGCGGCGTGCGGCTTTCGGTGGACATGTAAGCTTCAACCGGCATTCCGGGCAGCAGTTCTTTGTCGCCCAGTTTTTGCACCTCATCGTCCAGCAAACGAACCTTGACTTCGTAATAGTGTTTTTTGGTTAGCGGATCCGCGACCACGTCGGCTGATATACTGCCAACCTCGCCCAGAATAACGGGCGTCTCGCGGCGATTGAACGATTTGAACTTCAGTGACGCGGGCTGACCGACATAGACCTGATCAATATCGGCAGCGATGACCCTGACCCCAATTCTGACAGGGTCATCGTCAGGCACGATCATCATCAGCGGTTTTGCTGCAACCACAACCGAACGACGCCCTTGAACGCGAGAATCGTGGATTTTCCCATTGATCGGCGCGCGGATCTCAAGCCTGGAAAGGTCGGCCATCAGGCTGAACCGCTTTTCGATGAACCGTGTCCGCATGGGGCGCAGCTTGCTGAGAGCTTCTTCTGCCTTTTCATAGGCCGTCGGGATAATCGCCAGGCGCTTCAGATGGAGCTCGGATACTTTCCCCTTCAGCCCGGCGATCTGAGCCGTAAATCGCCCGACATCTCCGCGCACGGACACATCCAGTCGTTGCAGTCGAAACAGCTCGGACAGTTTTATCAGTTTACGTTCGGCCAGTTCCTGAGCATTCTGAATTTCGCGGTTCAGAAACTCCTGTTCGTCAATCTTGGCGGCAAGCTGCGCTTCGACCCCGGAAATTTCCGACTGGACCTGCACAATTTGCTCATCCAACAGCTCGATCCCCGCATCAAGGGCCTGAAAATACGCCGTCAGCTGCTTTTGTTGCCGGTCCAACATCATTTGAACCTCGGGCCGCTCAGCCAGTTCATCCGTCAGCAATGCTGGGGGCGTCAATTCGCGATTGCCGTCAAGAATGGCCTCTAGTCGGGCTATACTGGCAAGGACTTCGAACAGTTCGATTTCCGTCACGTTGAGATCGGATTCGATCTGGCGACTGTCCAGCTTGACCAAAAGATCGCCCGCTTGCACCTGATCGCCATTTTGGGCTTCGATCGCTTCGACGACCCCGCCGATCGGGTGTTGTACCGCGGTCATGGATGTCGAAACCTCGACCACACCGGATCCGACAACGGCGCCAGTGATGTCGACCCGTGTCGACCAGACCATGACACCCAGAACAAGCACGACAAAAGACGTCACCGCGATCAGCAACGGGCGTCCGGTACTCCAAGTGCTGCGTTGTCGATCTGCGTCCTTCATGGTCTCACCGCTGCACCGTCTTATCTTTTCGCACCTCGGGTGCGCTCTTGTCGCTGACCACGGTGATCTTGGCTTTCTTGTTCTGGTCCCCGGACACAGCGGCCGACCCCATCGACGAGACCTTCACCTTCTGCGACTTGCTCTTCACCGAAACCGATTTCACTTCGGTCAAACGCCCGTCTTCAAGGTTGAAGCGGCGGTTGGTGTAAGGCAGGTCCAGCGATTGGCGGGACAAAAGGATGATCGTGACATTGTCGCGCTTCATCAGGGTCGTGAACGTAGATTGCAGTTTCCGCGGGATGCGAACCAACATCTCGGCATCCAGGCTGTCGATTATGAGGATGCGCGGCGAATGATAGAAGGCCCGAGCCAGAGCTAGCTGATTGCGCTCAAACGTTGACAGGCAACTGGCCTGCGCATCGATCACCGTATTGTATCCGTCCGGCAACGCGCAAATGGCGGCGTGCATGCGTGCCCGACGGGCAGCCAGCCCGACCTGATCAGGGTTCGGGTTGGTATCAAGTCCGCCTATGTTTTCTTCCAGCGTTCCGGCCACAAATGATGGGGCTTCCGGCACATATCCAAGAAGCTTTCCGGCTTCGTCATCTGTCAATCTGGATGCATGCCGCCCGTCAATCAGTATGGTGCCCGCCGACGGGGACCACATCCCCAATATCGTCTCGGCCAATACCGTCTTGCCCTGGCTCGATGCACCGGTGATCTCGATGAACTCTCCGGCGCTTGCAGAAAACGACACGGATCGAAGGATCAGATTGCCGGTAAGCGGCGATCTGACTGAAACATTTTCCAGGCTCAACCGCTTGGGTGAGGCCGCCTGCTCGGCGTAATTGTCAGACATCTCAGCAGCCCGCTTGCGCAGGATCTGTTGCAGTCGTCGCCATTGGTCCCGTGCCTGGAACATATTCGGAAGATTGCCGAAGAACCTGTCCACAGGCCCCAGGACACGGGTCACCATGAAGGTCGCCGCCACCATCGCGCCAACGGTCAATTCACCCTGCAAGGTCAGGTATGCCCCTGTCGCCAGTACGGAATAGCGGATGACCATGACCACAATCTTGGACATGCTGGTAAACCAGGCTGTCCAATCCTTGAGCTGAATGGCGTTGTCACGCGACGTGTCCCGAGCCGATTTCCAACGGTTCTTGAACCCCGGCCCCATATTCTGCGATCGGACAGTGGCCCGCGACGCGATCAGTATATTCTTGAGACCCGTAATCTGCCCTGACGCGGCTTGGGCGCGTTCTTTGCGCCCGCCGACAAATGCCTGTTGGATCAAGACCAGCAATATGATCACACCGATGCCGGACACACACACCCAACCCAACGTCGGATGCAGCACAAAGACAACCGCCAGAAACATCGGTGTCCAGATGAAATCAAAAATGGAGATCAGGGTGCCGGAATGAAAGAAAGACCGCAGCCCATCGACTTCATCCAGACCGAGGCTGGGTTTGGCCCGGTTGTGCCGAAACAGCTGGTGGCGGCTGGAATGCTCCAGCAGGGTGTCCTCCATCTGTTCCTGAAACTGCGCCCCAAACCTGGCCAGCATCCGCTTGCGTGCATAGTCGAGCGTCCCGAGCGCCGCCAAAAGCACAAGAACCAGACCAAACAGCGCCACCAACGTCTCGACAGACCTGGATGTCAGTACCCGATCATAGATCAGAAGCATGAACATTGGCCCGGCCAGCCGGAGCACGTTGACGGCAAAGCTGATCACGAAGGCGGAACCGAGAACCAGTCCGCCACGTCTGACAGCCTTGCGTGCTGCGCCTTCTAGGGCCTTTGCAGATTTCATCATGTCACTCCCAGCCCGCGCTGACAGTGTGCCACATCTGCGAAACAATTCAAAATGACGAGATCGCCATATGGGCCTCGCACATGTGAGCACACCCTGGTGTGTCAGCCCTGGTTACTTAGCTTTGACCTGATTCAGGTTGAAGCTGATGATGATCCGGTTGGCCGCGTCGCCGCTTTCTTCGGTCATGTTCGTGTCGACGGAATGGTACAGCCAACTGGGGAATATGATCATGCGACCCGGTACCGGCTTGAACCGCACCTTAGTCCAACACTCCTTGGGGCGCTTCTTGTTCGGCTGATACTTGGCCTGATTCATCAAGTGAACCGTGCGCGGCTCGACAAACTCGATGTTGCCGCATTTTTCGGGCGACTGGATATAATACACGCCGCTCCACAAACACCCGGGGTGTACGTGTGCCTTGTTTGCGCTGCGCGGCGGGTTGATGATTGACCACATCGTGCCAATCCGCAGATTGTGCGTATCGGCATATCCAAGGTTTTCCGAAAGCTTGTCCGTTGCCTTGTTGATCAACTCTACCAGCTCGGCATAATCCTCGGATTTGTGCAGATTGTTGTGGCTGTGCCACCCCCCCAAAGCCGGAATGTTAGACCGGCTAATCCCCTTTTGGTCGCGTTCGCGCTCACCGTAGATGTTGTTGAGCAGAGTTTCGTTCAGCTTTTCCGGGTTCGGTAAATCGATCTGGAAGATCATTGTCGGAAAATACGCGCGCCGTACGAAACTAAAGTCTTCGTCCTTCATATCCTTACAGTCCGTTCAAATAGCATTAGTTTGACTTCAAAAAAGAACCATCTTGTACCCGTTGAGGCACATGGAACATAACCTATACAAAGAATAATGCATGCATACGGGTGTCGCTTCAAGCCTCCTGCGCAGGATTGGATACCTCAAACAGCGCTGAAAGATAGCCTGTATCCCGATTGGCAAAGCACCCGATTTACTTCAGGTTGTTGACATGATCTGCGACATATACCCAAAGATGATTGGCACGACGCCCCCTGCGTTCCTGAGTTCCCCAACACGTTTGTGTCTGGCCAAGGCTGATGCAAAATTCGCGGCTGCCCCAAGCCAGGTCGCACACATTCGGGCCACCATGCCGCCCGGCGTTCGTCCACAAGAGCAGATCAGCCCGCCAAGGGGCAGTGGGTCAATCCAATGACCGAAACTGGTCGATCAACGATGGCCGACTGGCTGGACCTGCACGGTTTGACCGCTAACGACTGCGTCAAGATTCTGGCCGACCACCATCCAAAGCCCCCCAGCCGAGCTGCGCAGCCAGCTGCGATTTCTTTCAAAGGTGCCGAACTTTGGGACATGATAGGTGAGGTTCTGGCTGCAGACCTTCCCGAACTTGGGCCAGCGATAGAGAATGTGCGCACCACGACCGTTACTGAATTCACCCCAGACAAAACAAAATACCCCAGGCCCTTTACCATCCACGACATCGGTGACGGCCGTATCTACGTCTCTTGTCCTTGCGAGGGAACAACATCGGATATTGTGCGACTGGCGCATGAGTATGGTCATGCCGTCCAGATAACGGCATCGAAAGCGCACAGCATGCCGCCGGTTCTGCGCGAGGTCTGCGCATACATCTGCGAAAGTCTGACCGCTCGAAGCCCTGTATGGGAGAAATGGCATCTTACCTGCTCGTTGCTGGACCAGGTCCAGGCAAATACCCAAAGGGATCTCGGGCCGCTGACTGCAAAGCTGCAAGAGAGTTTGGCCGAAAGCGGCGCCCAGTATGATTACGACTGGAATTATCCGATTGCCCGGTGTCTGGCATTGAACCTCTTGGCCACAGGTCAACAAAGCACGCTTGCTGCCCTGTTTCGTGGCGATATCTCCCTATCGGCCCTGACCAATTGAGCTTCGGACATCCGGCGGTTCGGAACTCTGCTCGCGGCTGAACAGTATACTATCGCATCCAAAACTTTTTGAATTCATAGCGCTAACAGAAAACCCTTGGTTGCAATTGGGGTGGTCGAACCCGCCCTAGGGTTGGCATCTGCACTGTGTTACCGCGAATTTTACGGATTCCTCATTGACAGAGCGGCAGTCAGTGCAGAGCATGATAACCATATTTTTTCTGGCTCCGGATCGTGGCGCTAAATGGCATCACTTTGATCCTCTACAAAATCCACGGGACCTTATCGGTCGCACCTTTTTAGAATCTGCAATGCACGCACATTTTCAGCGTGCTCTGCCGTTTGGTCGGCCTCCCGTGAACAACGCAATCCCTTTGTCCACACATGCGTGTGCGCCCGAGACAAGTTGACTTGGAGATACCAAATGACTGCCATGACCACATCCGCCAACCTGACCACCGAAGACCTGCAAACCCTGATCGATGAGCTGCTTCACTCGCAAGCTCTCATGGCGCCTGTCAGCTTCTCCAATGACTTTGTCGATGGCGACGAAGGCAACGAAGACGACGAAGGCAACGAGGGTAACGAAAACGACGAGGACGACGAGGGCGACGAATTCGACGAAAACAACGAGGGCGACGAAGACGACGAAGGCGACGAAGGCAACGAAAACGACGAGGACAACGAGAACGACGAAGGCAACGAAGGTGACGAGCCCAACGGCGGCGACGAAGGCAACGAAGGCAACGAAGACGACGAAAACAACGAGGACGACGAAGACAACGAAGACGACGAAGGCGACGAGAACGACGAAGACGACGAAGGTGACGAGGACAACGAAGACGACGAGGGCGACGAAAACGACGAAAATGATGAAGGCAACGAAGGCAACGAAGACGACGAAAACAACGAGGACGATGAAGGCAACGAAGGCAACGAAGACAACGAAGGCAACGAAGGCGACGAGGGCAACGAGGACAACGAGAACAACGAAGGCCCCGGCTTGGGTGATGAAGGCAATGAAGGCAATGAAGACAATGAAGGCAACGAAGACAACGAAAACAACGAGGGCGACGAAGGCATAGACGACGGCAACGAGTTCAACGAAGCCAATGAAGGCAACGAAGACAACGAAGGAAACGAAGGCGACGAGGGCAACGAACCCGACGAAGGCGATGAAAACGACGAGGGCGATGAAGACGACGAAGGTGACGAGGACAACGAAGACAACGAAAACGACGAAGGTGACGAGGGCGATGAGCCGAACGGCCTAGACGAAGGCAACGAAGGTAACGAAGACGACGAGGGCAACGAAGGCGACGAAAACAACGAAGACGACGAAGGAAACGAAGGCAACGAAGACAACGAAGGCAACGAAGACAACGAAAACAACGAAGGCGACGAAGGTCAGAACGAAGGCGACGAAGGCAACGAAGGCGACGAAGGCAACGAGTTCGACGAGGACAACGAAGGCAACGAGGGCGACGAAAACAACGAAGGCGACGAAGGCAACGAAGGTGGCCCGTTTGCCGATGAGGACAACGAAGGCAACGAAGGCGACGAAGGCGACGAGGACGACGAAGGCAACGAGGGCGATGACAACGACGACCTCGATGACGAAGGCGACGAGGACAACGAAGACGACGAAGGCGACGAAAACGACGAAGACAACGAAGGCAACGAAACGGTCGAAAACCCTGATGACGACGACAACGAGGGTAACGAAGGCGACGAAGGCAACGAAGATACGCCTGGCCAGGAAGACGACGAAAACGACGAAGGTGACGAGGGCGACGAAAACGACGAGTCTGATGAAGGCGACGAAGACGACGAAGCCAACGAAGACGACGAAAACGACGAAGACGACGAAAACGACGAAGGCGACGAAAACGACGAAGACAACGAAGACGACGAAGGCGACGAGGGCGACGAAGACAACGAAGGCGACGAAAACGACGAAGACGACGAACAAGATGAAGGCGACGAAGGCGACGAGAATGACGAAAGCAACGAACTAGACGAAGAAGACGAAGGCGACGAGAACGACGAAGGCAACGAAAACGACGAAGGCGACGAAGCCAACGAGGGCGACGAAGGTCAGAACGACGGCGACGAAGACGACGAAGGTGACGAAAACGACGAAGGTGACGAAGGCGACGAAGAGGACGAGAACGACGAAGGCGACGAAGCCGACGAAGGTGACGAAAACGACGAAGGCGACGAAGGCGACGAAGGCGGCGAAGGCAACGAAGACAACGAAGAGAACGAAGACGACGAAGGCGACGAAAACGACGAAGGCAACGAAGGCGACGAAGACGACGAATTCGACGAAGGCGACGAAAACGACGAAGGCGACGAAGCCAACGAATTCGACGAGCGCGACGAAAACGACGAAGGCGACGAAGGCGACGAAAGCGATGAAGGCGACGAAATAAACGAATCTGAAGAAGGCGACGGAAACGAAGGCGACGAAGACAACGAAGGCGACGAAGCAACCGTCGACAGCCGCGGCGACGAGGGTGACGAAGGCGACGAAAACGACGAAGCCGACGAAAACGACGAAGGCGACGAGTCCGACGAAAACGACGAAGGCAATGAAGAGGACGAAGGCGACGAAGGCGACGAAGACAACGAAGCCGACGAAGACGACGAAGGCGACGAAAACAACGAAGGCGATGAAGCTGACGAAGACGACGAAGGCGACGAAGACGACGAAGAAAACGAAGGCGATGAAGAAAACGAAGATGATGAAAACAACGAGGGCGACGAAGGCGACGAAGGCAATGAAGACGATGAAAACGATGAAGAAGATGAAAACAACGAAGGCAACGAAGGTGACGAAGGCGGCATAGACGACGAAGACAACGAAGGCGACGAGGACGACGAAGGCGACGAAGACAACGAAGGCAACGAAGACGACGAAGGCGACGAAGAAGACGAAGGCGACGAAGAAAACGAAGGTGACGAAAACAACGAAGGAGACGAAGGCAACGAATTCGACGAAGACAACGAAGACAACGAAAACGACGAAGGCGACGAAGGCAACGAAGACAACGAAGGCGACGAAAACGACGAAGACGACGAATTCGACGAAGGCGACGAAGACGACGAAGGTGACGAAGGAAACGAAGAAGACGAAGACGACGAAAACGACGAAGGCGACGAAGGCGACGAAGGCGACGAAGACGACGAAGGTGACGAAAACAACGAGCCCTTCGGCAATGATGAAGACGACGAAAACAACGAAGGTGACGAAGGCTCCGAAGGTGACGAAGGCGACGAAGGAAACGAAGGAAACGAAGGCGATCCTGACGGCGGCGACGAAGGCGACGAAGAAGACGAAGGCAACGAAGGAGACGAAGGCAACGAGGGCGACGAAGACAACGAAGACAACGAAAATGACGAAGGCGACGAAGGCGACGAGGGCGACGAAGCGATCTGATCGTTTCCTGGGTGACCTAGCCCCAATATGATTTAACGCCGCCCCCAACTCTTGAATTTGAGTTGGGGGCGGTGTTGTGTTTGAAAAGAGATGATTGTCGGTTTTTTGGTGACCCTGCCCGCGGGCCCAACCAGCCCTACAGCTTGGAACAGGCTACGTTTCGGTTTTTGCCAAATTGCTGGTATTGAGCGCGCTTTCCGCCGACTCTTGGCAATCAGATCCAGGCAGGACCAGACAAGATCCTTGGTGGTCCGCATCGCAGCAATGCTGTGTCGATCCCGGCTGTTGAGAAAAAATAGCCTGAGCGCTCAACGCCTAAGATCAGTCAAACCAGCCGGAAACGAAGGTTGAACTGTGGCACCCCGTTCACAAACGAAACGGGCCAGCCGACTGTCATTCTTTGGAAACTTGGTTCTTTCAAGTGGCCGATAGGGAACGCCGGCCACTCAATTGGGCAAATCTGTCGAGCGAGACAGGGCGGCTGCGTGGTCAAGTGGGGCTTCGATGCCAATGTCCACGCCCCAACCAACCATCTATTTCCAAGCAGACCCCAAGCGCGTAGGCCGGGTGTGCGTTTGCCCTGCCACAATCTGCTTTAACAAGTGATGACCCGTTTTCAGGTCATGCCTAGCGCTTCTTTGTACATCTCCAACACCGCTTCTTCTTCGGCGATGTCGTCCTTGTCGCGTTTGCGCAGCGCGATGACCTTGCGCATCACCTTGGTGTCGTAACCACGAGCCTTGGCTTCGGCCATCACCTCTTTCTGCTGCTCGGCGATGTCCTTTTTCTCGGCCTCCAACCGCTCCATCCGCTCGACGAACTGGCGCAATTCTCCTGCGGTCACGCGATAGTTGGCTTCGGCCTGGGACTCTTCCATGTTCACTTCTCCGTCGATGTGCAATTTGAGGCGTCACGCGGGATACATCGCCCCCGGCCCTGCCGCAAGCACACATTGCCCCGGTCGCGGCCCGGGTTGCGCAAAAGGCGTCAATCCGCTAACCGCAACGCCGAAACTGGCAACGATAGGTGCACCATGTTCGAATTGATTGTCTGGAGCGGCGCAGCGCTTTCGCTGGCCGGGCTTGTCGGCCTGATCTGGTGCATTCTGCGCGTGAACAAGGCGCGCAAGGCTGGCCTGACCGACGATGAGTTGCGCGCCGTCGTTCAAGGCGTGCTGCCATGGAACCTAGGCTCGCTGTTTCTGTCGGTGTTAGGCCTCATGATGGTGATCATGGGCATTTCGCTGGGCTGACGCGCCTCTTAGATCGGCATGTTGTCGAAACGGGCCTCGATCGCCTCGTCGCACAGTGCCGCATCCAACCGCTTGAGCCGCGCCGGAACAGGCGTTCCATTGGCCCGCAGATTTGCGATCACCTTGCTCAGCTTGGGTTGCAGTTCCAGCCGCAAGGTTTGATTTGCACCATTCAGCCGTGCCTCGATTGTTTCGGCCTGCAGCAGAAGTTCTTGATCTGACATTTCGGTCCTCCCCTATAAGTTGAATAGACCAGATTCGGGTAACAGGAATGCAAAACCGACCATTTTTTGGCCATGCCTGCCCATTTGCCCAATTCCACAGCACGCCCAGGTGATTTGGCCCGCTTATGTGGCAATGCTAACATCCCAGAAATCCGGTCACCTTGACCCATCTCAAGTGCAGCCAAGCAAGGATCCGGCAAAACCTATTGCAACACATTCCATAACCCATATATGATTGTCACAGATATCGCGGGGAGAGATCCATGACACCATTCGTGAAGGCCTTTTTCGACGAGGCGACGTTCACCGTGTCCTACCTGGTACGCGAGCCCGAGGGTCGGGCCTGCGCCATCATCGACAGCGTGCTTGACTATGATCAGGCCGCGGGGCGGACGGATACGTCGTCGGCGGACGAAATCATTCGCTATGTGCGCGACAACGACCTCAAGGTGGAATGGCTGCTGGAAAGCCATGTGCACGCCGACCACCTGTCCGCCGCGCCCTATTTGCAGGGACAGCTGGGCGGCAAGATCGGCATCGGCCACAACATCACGGTGGTGCAGGACACATTCGGCAAAGTGTTCAACGAAGGCACTGAGTTTCAGCGTGACGGCAGCCAATTCGACAAGCTGTTTACCCAAGGCGACAGTTTCCACATCGGCCAAATGCGTGGTGACGTGTTGGAAACACCCGGACACACGCCCGCCTGCCTGACTTATGTGATCGAGGATGCAGCATTTGTCGGTGACACGCTGTTCATGCCCGACTTCGGCACCGCGCGTTGCGATTTCCCGGGCGGGTCGTCCGAAACCCTCTACCAGTCGATCCAGAAGATCCTGACCTTGCCGGACGACACTCGGATCTTTGTCGGCCACGACTACAAGGCTCCGGGCCGGGACGAATTCGCTTGGGAAACTACCGTGGGCGAGCAGAAGGCTCTCAACATCCACATCGGCCAAGGTCGCCCGATCGAAGAGTTCGTGGAAATGCGCGATGCCCGCGATGCGACCCTGTCGATGCCGCGTCTGATCTTGCCGTCGCTGCAAGTTAACATGCGCGGCGGTCGGATGCCCGAGCCAGATGAGCAGGGGGACGTCTTCCTCAAGGTGCCGATCAACAAACTCTGATCGATCACGAAACGCGCGAACGTTAGGAAATGACAATGCCAATGGATTGGATATGGGGACTGATCGGCGGGCTGCTGATCGGTACCGGAGGAGCGGTTTTGTTGCTGGGCAACGGCCGCGTCATGGGGGCTAGCGGAATTCTGGGGGGCCTTGTGGACCGATCCGGTTGGGGTACAGCCGCCGAACGGGCCGCTTTTGTGATTGGCGTGATTGCGACACCCCTGCTGATGCTCCAGATCCTGGGGATTGAGGCAGACACGCACCTGACCTCAAACTGGTTTGTGGTGATCGCCGCCGGTCTTCTGGTCGGCGCGGGCACCCGGATCGCCAACGGCTGCACCTCGGGTCACGGGGTTTGCGGTATCTCGCGCTTTTCGTTGCGAGGCATCGTGGCGACGGTGTTCTACATCCTTGCTGGCGGGCTGACGCTGGTTCTGTTTCGCCATATCCTAGGGGTGATCTGATGCGCATTCTGATTTCCCTTTTGTCGGGGTCTCTCTTTGGCGCGGGCCTTTTGCTGTCGGGCATGACCGACACGACCAAGGTCCAGGGCTGGCTTGACGTGTTTGGCGCCTGGGATCCGACTCTGGCCTTTGTCATGGGCGGCGCGATCCTGCCAATGCTTGTGGCTTGGCGGTTGACCACGCGTGGTGCGCCGCTGACCGGGGGGGCCTTTCCCGATTTGCCGCGCCCGGAATTGGATCACCGCCTGATCACCGGTTCGGTTCTCTTTGGTATGGGCTGGGGCCTGGCGGGCCTTTGCCCGGGTCCGGCGATGGCCTCTTTGGCATTTGGCGGCACCGGCGGCTTGATCTTTATGCTTTCGATGTTGGCCGGCATGAGTTTTGCGCCAAAACTCGGCTCGCAACTGGACAGACTCGCTGCTGCCACCTAAGGAATGAGCATGGATATTCGACCGATCACCGACCGCTATTCCGTCTCGCCGCAAATCTCGGTTGAGGACGTCCCAGCCATCGCCGAGGCGGGCTATAACAAAGTCATCTGCAACCGCCCGAATGCCGAGGTGCCGCCGAGTCATCAGGCGGATGCCATCGAACAGGCCGTGCGGGCCGCCGGGATGGACTTTGAAGTTCTGGAGTTGACCCATCAGACCATGACGCCGGACAATGTGGCCCGTCAGCGCGAGATGGCCGAAGCCTGCTCGGGCAAGGTGTTGGCCTATTGCGCGTCCGGCACACGCTGTTCGGTGGTTTGGGCCTTGGGTCAATGCAAGGATCTGGCACCGGACGAGATCTTGTCCAAAACCTCTGCCGCGGGCTACCAGCTTGACGGGTTGCGCCCGACGCTGGAGCAGCTGCGCAAGGGCTGAGCCTTTAGCTGGACGGATCCAATTCGTCTGATCCCGCAGGCAGCCCCGCAAGCTCCGAGATTTCGGCAACGGCCTGCTCGGGGCTGAGATGGGAAAAGTTCTGTTCCGCTTCAGCGACCGGCGGTACAGCCTCGATCGGCCCATTGTCCAATGTATCGGCCGCGATCTCTACGCTCGAAGCGTGCTCGATGATGTCCGGGTCAACCAAGGTCAGCGCGGTTGCGTCCGGCGTCCCGTGCTCGGAAAACCCGGCATCCGGGTTGGGTGGCTCAAGTTCCGACAAGCGTTCGTTCAGGCGCAAGGCCCGCATGCCACGACACTGCCCCAACCGAGCAACGGCAATGCGCTGACCTTCGATTGTCAGCACCTCTGTCTTGTCCAGCTTGTCACCGATCAGAGGCAACAAATCACCGGGCTGCATCCCCGCAAAGGCCGCCAGCGGCAGTTGCACGCGCGAGATGACCGCCGTGAGCTCGGCCCGCATGACACCAAAGCTCTTCTCCAGGCCCGACATCTCGGCAAGACCATCCGGAGCCGCCTCCTTGGGCTCGGGTTGATCAGGGAGGATCAGGGTGATCTGCCCTTGCGCCACGCCACCGCCGATCTCAACTGTCAGGTCGAACAGGCGGAAACTATCGTACTCCATCGACAGGATCAGATTGCGGCGATCGTCCGCCCTCGCCGCAAATTGGTACCCGTCCAGACACAGGCGATCCACGGTGGCTTCGCTCAGGTCTTTGGCCCGGGGGAAAAACGCGTCGATGAGCGGCGCGATCATGGCCGCGTCGGTGCCGGTGAACGCACGTTCGCTGGACGAAACGGCAAAAACCGTGCCCATCGTCTGCTGCTGAATCACTGAGGTCACGCACACCCGGTCGAAACAGGCCCCGCCCAACAAACCGTCCGGCCCGGACAACAGAACATACAGCCGATCTTGCGGCACCGTGTCCTGCAACCCATCCTGCGAGCGCCTGCATTGCGTTGCCCCGATCACCGTCATGGACAGATCCAGCGTGTCCGCCGCGGCGCGTGCAAGCCCCAAGCGCATCGCGCGCAGGATCGACCGAGGAGCGCCCTGCCCTTCGTCACGCGCCACTGCCAGCTTGCGCTGAATTACTGAATCTGTATCCGCCTCTGGTGGCATAAGCCCTGACCTGCCTTGTCGGTCCATTCGTCCCCTACCGGTCTAACCGGCAGGTGGTTACGAATGTCTTTACGCCCCCTTATTGAGCCGCAAGTTGATACCCCGAGGGGAAGCTGACCCGGAACGCCGCGCCCTGATGGCCGGTGAGATAGGTGATGTCGCCGCCCAGGCGCTGCATGATCTCGCGACAGATGGCCAGCCCCAGCCCCGCACCCCCGGCCCGCTCGGCGCTGACTCGGGCGAATTTCTCGAACACCAGCTTGCGGGAATCACGCGGGATGCCACTGCCGTTGTCGATCATATCGACAACCACCTTGCCGCCGACCTCATGCACGCGGATCGACAGTTCCGGCGCGGTTGCGTCACAGTATTTGCGCGCGTTGGCAATCAGGTTGATGAACACCTGTGTCAACCGATCCAGATCCGAATGCACCGGAACGCGCTCGTTCGTTTCATTACGAACAATACGCATATCGCGCGAGGCCCCGGTCATGGCCGTGGACACAGCCCGGTCCAGAACCTCGGCCAACATGCCTTCGCCCATGTTCAGGCTCACTTGGCCATTTTCCAGCACGCTGAGATCCAGCAGGTCATCCAACAATCGCGTCAGCCGCAGCGCCTCGTCATGAATGATCGTGGCATAGCGCGTCTGCTCTTCGGGCTGCAGCCCTTCGGTGTCGCGCAGAATTTCCGAAAACGCTCGGATCGAGGTCATGGGCGTGCGCAACTCATGGCTCACCTGGCTCAGGAAATTGTCCTTTTGCAGCGAGATCTGGGTCAGCTTCTCGTTGGCTTCGCGCAGCTGATGCGCAGTTCGGCTAAGTTCGTCCGACTTCGCCTCAAGCTGGCTGGAGTATTCCAGCAACTGTGCCGATTCATCGGCCACGGCCAGCAGATCCTCGACCGAGACGGAGGAACCACCCACGATCTGCCCGATCATCGCATGCGCCGTGGCGGCGCCAACAGACCCTGCCAACTCGCGCTCAAGCCGCTGCAAGAACATTGGCGTGGGTTCGGGCAAATGCCCGCGCCCGCCCTGGCGCTGCGCTTCGGCGTGAAAGAACACCTGCGCCTCGCGCGCGCCCAGGATGCGCTGCGACATGATCATCAGATCTTCGCTTTGGGCCACGGATCCGACCCAGCCACGCGGACCGGCGGAATGTTCAAAAACATTGACGAATTGGGCTGCTTGCAACCGCTCGATCGGGCTGGGAAATCCAAAGAGTGACACGACACAAAAGGCAGCTGCGTTGAGCGACAGGCTCCACATCACCGAATGCACCATCGGGTCCAACCCGTCGATGCCAAAGAGCGCCTGCGGCTTAAGCCAACTCAAACCAAAAAGGCCGTTTTCCATCACCGTCGCAGGCATCACCTCGCCGCCGATGCCAGGCAACAGCAGGGTATAAAGCCACAAGACAAAGCCGACCGTCAGCCCGGCCAAGGCGCCGGTGCGCGTTGCCCCGCGCCAGAACAACCCGCCCACTAGTGCGGGCAGGATCTGAGCGATCCCGGCAAAGGCGATCAGGCCGATGGCCGCCAGTGCCGCACCCCCACCCGACAGGCGGTAATAGAAATAGCCAAGCGCCATGATCACGGCGATGGACACGCGGCGCGCCAGCAAAACGACGGACCGCACATCACCCGACACCGACGCCCCCGAGCCCCGCGAGCTGAGCCAGATCGGCATGACGATGTGGTTCGACACCATGGTCGACAGGGCCATCGCGGCCACAATCACCATCGACGTGGCCGAGGAAAATCCACCCAGAAACGACAACATCGCCAGACCCTGCTGCCCTTGTGACAGCGGCACAGTCAAAACAAACAGGTCCGGGTTCGCCCCTTCTGGCATCAGTTCCAGACCCACGACGGCGATAGGAACCACAAAGAGGCTCATCAGGAGCAGATAAAGCGGAAAGGCCCAGGCGGCGGTACGCAAGTGCCTCTCGTCATCGTTTTCGACCACCATGACCTGAAACATGCGCGGCAGACAGACAAAGGCTGCAGCCGCCAGAAAGGTGATCGTCGCCCACCGGCCACGGTCGATGTTCCATTGTCCGATCTCGGATGCGTCAATGCGGGCCATGGTGTCGGTGACGCCACCAGCAACGCCCCAGACCACAAAGATCCCCACGGCCAACAGGGCAATCAGCTTGACCACAGCCTCAATCGCCACCGCCGTGACAACGCCGTGGTGGCGTTCGTTGGCATCCAGGTTTCGGGTGCCGAACAGAATGGCAAAAACAGCAAGCCCCGCCGCGACCCAGAACACGCTGGCAATTTCGTTATAGGAATTGTTGGGGTCAGCCTCGGCAAAGATCGAAAATGACAGCGTGATCGACTGCAATTGCAGCGCAATGTAGGGCGTCACGCCAATGACGGCGAGAATGGTCACACAGATCGCCAGCGTGTTGGACTTGCCATAACGCGACGAAATCAGGTCTGCGATCGAGGTGACGCGCTGACTGCGTCCGACACGCACCAACTTGCGCAGGCCCCACCACCACCCGATCATCACTAGAGTCGGGCCGACATAGATGGTCACAAACTCCAGCCCCGACCGTGCAGCGTATCCGACAGCGCCATAGAACGTCCATGCCGTACAATAAATCGACAGCGACAGCGTATAGATCAACGGCGACCGCAACCAGGTACTGCGTCCCGTGGCTGCCAGCCTGTCAGCGGCAAAGGCCACAAGAAACAGCAGGGCCACATAGCCCAGACACACCAACACAAGTACATTGAGAGAGGCCATCAGTCCGGCTCCGGTCCCGGTACATCCGAGCTGCGGCCCAAACGGCGCGCGCCGTATCCGAACAGAGCGGCCAGAATGATCAGCCCGGCCCAGACCCCAAAGATATAGATGATGGCCGACGACAAGCTATAAGGCGCTTCGGTCTCGGCTGTGCCCGGCCACAAAAGCGGGATGGCAAACAGCCCCGCCCCGATCAGCGGCAGCAACCGGGCTGCATCCATCAGGCGCCGTCTGCGATAGCCTTGGCGTTCCAGAAACACCGGTGGATGAGACACCTGTCCGGGGTCGCCGGGATCGATCTCCGGCTCGGCACTCATGTCTGCGTGGCCTGAGCGTGCAGATCCCGCACCGCCGTCAGCACTTCGGAGTTGGAAAACGGCTTAGTCATGAAGCGGCTGACACCCGCCTTTTCAGCCAGATCCCGGTCACGGGATTGACCACGCGCAGTCAGCATCAGCACAGGCAGCCCCTGCAAGTCGTCGCGCGCACGCAGTTCCGTCAGGATCTCCATCCCGCTTTTGCCCGGTAACATCACATCCAGAATGACCAGATCGGGCTTGGCCGTACTGATCACTTCGACCGCGTCGGTCCCGTCGGCGTGGGTTTCAACCTCCCACCCGTCGCGGATCAACAGAAAACGGATTGCTTCGGTGATGTTCGGTTCATCCTCGACCAACATTACGCGTCGGCTCATGCTTGCCCTTCCTCCCCAAAAAAGGCTCGGGGGATCGCCCCCGTCGCTGCGGCTCGTTTAACTTAGCGCCGCCGTCACGGAACTGTCAAAACCCTTGTGACAGAATAGAGGGTTCGCGACGCGCGCCACAGGCGTCACGGGGACACACACGGCAGCTGCTGCCAACAGGTTGCGCGTCTTCCGCGCCCGTCTGCGCCGCTGGAACGGGCAGGATCAGCATGATCGAGCGATAGACCGGATCGCGGTCAAAGCCCGGCATCTCTTGCGGCCATGACACCGCCAGACAGTCGAACTCTCCCGCCGTGCGCCCCAGTTGCGACACCCGCCTGCGGATCGGCACCAATGGCCGGTTGAGCGCCGTAAAGAGCGGCCACAGCGGGCAGCTTTCGCCATAGCGCGGCATGGCAAATCCGGGGATCGACTTGCGAAACAGAATGCTGCCTGACGCGTCACACACCACCAGCCCCACGTCCTGTGGCAATACCCCTTGCGGCAAGCTGGCAAGGCGACGGAACACGGCGGGCATGTCCACGTGAAACTCGCGCGACAGCGTCAGCGGGTCGATCCCGTGCCGTTCTACCGCCGCCATGAAGTCGGCCAAGGGCATGGCGCGCGCGTCGGCCACATAGATGCCCAGCATCTCGCGCGCGATGGTTTGTGCGGCCGAGGAAGACAATCCACTCAGTTTCTGATCCCCGACGGCGCCTCCGGCCTCGAGCGCGGGGAAGTGATGGCCCTGTGCGGCAATAAAGGCCTCGGCCTCTTCGAGCGGGACGCCGCGCCGCTCTTCGCTGCTGTCGCTTTCGTCAAGATAGGTCACCAGCGCCTTTGAGCTTTCGGCCAGACGCTCGGCATCCTGATTGATGTTGCGATGGAACCGGTCGCGCCATTCCGGCTCCAGCTCTCCGGTTTCGGCCAGGATCGACGCCGTGGAACGAATGGCGGCCGCAGTTGACAGAACTTCGTGCAAGGACGCGGCCAGATGTGGGTCATGAGTCAGCCGGTCCGACAGTGTTTCAACCGTCCGCTCCAGCCCCCCGGCGCGGCGATGCTCTTGCGCAAGCACTTCTGCCCAACCCGGAAAGCGACCCGCAAACTCCTCGGCCCGATCAACCTCGGCCGCCACCGCGCCTGCATCTGCTGCCGCCTCTTTCAGCGTGGCAATCAACGCGGCTTCTGCCCCTTCGGTCAGCATCGAGGGTTCGACACCAAGCTCTGTGGCAATATCCACCAGCAGTTTGCCGCCGATTCTGCGCCGATTGTGTTCAATGAGGTTGAGATATGAGGCCGAAATCCCCACTTGTCTTGCAAGATCGGCCTGACGCAGGCCTGCAATCATCCTGCGTTCACGTATGCGGCTGCCGGTCAAGGTGTCGCGCACCATGGTCGCCCCCAAAATATTATGTTGCCTTATCAACGGCTTTCTGCGGTGCGTCGTAATGTTATTTACACAAAACGCCACATTCCTGTGTATGAATTTACAGAATTATTACGCAAAATAAAGGGCTTATTGCGCAATTTTCCAACCCTACCCCATACTTGATTTGCACAGATGTGCCTGCGCCATGCGGAAGAGGAGCCGCCCGGTGCAAATCACGAAATGGGAGGAATGAATGACCAAATCTGATGTCACACGTCGTGGCGTGCTGAAATCCGGTGCCGTTGCGGGCGCTGGTGTTGCACTGCCGACGATCTTTACCGCCTCGTCCGCGGCCGCCTACACCAACGAACCCACGGGCGGTTCGGTCACCCTGGGCTTCAACGTGCCGCAAACCGGTCCCTACGCGGACGAAGGCAACGATGAACTGCTGGCACAGCAGCTCGCGGTCGAGCACCTGAACGGCGAAGGCGACGGCGGCTGCCTGAACACCTTCACCTCGAAGGCGCTCAAGGGCAACGGCATCCTCGGCAAGAAGGTCGAGTTCGTCACCGGCGACACTCAGACCAAATCGGACGCAGCTCGCGCATCGGCCAAGTCGATGATCGAAAAAGACGGCGCGATCATGATCAACGGCGGCTCGTCCTCGGGCGTGGCTGTTGCGGTTCAGGGTCTCTGCCAAGAAGCAGGCGTCATCTTTATGGCGGGTCTGACCCACGCCAACGACACCACCGGCAAGGACAAGAAGGCCAACGGCTTCCGCCACTTCTTCAACGCCTACATGTCGGGTGCTGCTCTGGCACCGGTGCTGGCGGCCGAAATGGGCAAGGAACGCCGCGCCTATCACCTGACCGCTGACTACAACTGGGGCTGGACCCAGGAAGAGTCGATCGTGGCCTCGACCGAAGCCATGGGCTGGGAGACTGTGAACACGGTCAAAACCCCGCTGGCATCGACCGACTTCTCGTCCTACATCGCGCCGGTTCTGAACTCGGGTGCGGACGTGCTGGTTCTGAACCACTATGGCGGCAACATGGTCAACTCGCTGACCAACGCGATCCAGTTCGGCCTGCTCGACAAGGTCGTCAACAACAAGGACTTCAAGATCGTTGTTCCGCTGTATTCGGAACTGATGGCCGCAGGTGCGGGTGAAAACATCAAAGGCGTTCTGGGTTCGATGAACTGGAACTGGCAGCTGCAGGACGAAGGCACCAAAGCATTCGTCAAGTCGTTCGGCGAGAAGTACGGCAAGCCGCCGTCGAACTCGGCACAGACCTGCTATGCTCAGGTTCTGCTCTATGCTGACGCATGTGAGCGCGCGGGCACCTTCAACCCCTGTGGTGTTGTAGAAGCCCTGGAAGGCTTTGAGTTCGATGGTCTGGGCAACGGCAAGACGCTGTATCGCGCCGATGACCACCAGTGCTTCAAGGACGTGCTGGTTGTGCGCGGGGCCCTGAACCCGACCAACGCCTATGACACGCTGGAAATCGTCGAAGTGACGCCGGTTGAGCAGGTCACCTATGCACCTGATCACCCGATGTTCGCCGGCGGCGACTTGGGCAAGTGTAATCCGGGCGCATAAGGTTCGCATGTGCGCCTGACGGCAGAACCCTGCCCCCTGAGCAGGGTTCCGCCACCCCCGGACCGAGGAAGGGGAGAGCCCCGGTCCGGGGGGAAATAACTAAGCCATAACCGGCCAACCCAAAGGTGGGGACAATGGACGCCATCCTGCTTCAAATTCTAAACGGGCTCGACAAGGGCTCGGCCTATGCGCTGATTGCGCTCGGGCTGACACTCATCTTCGGCACGCTTGGCGTGGTGAACTTTGCCCACGGGGCGCTGTTCATGATCGGCGCCTTCTGCGCCGTCACCCTGCAACGCGTGCTCAGCCTGTCTTTCGAGACCATCGACGAGACGCAAAAGGACTTTCTCGGCAATCCGCTGAAGGTTCAAACCCCCTATGTCGAGGCCTGGTTCGGGCCCGAGGCCGGGGCCTGGATCATTGACTGGGCCGTGCCATTGGCCTTGCTTGTCGCGATCCCGATCATGTTGCTTGTCGGCTATGTGATGGAACGCGGGTTGATCAAGCATTTCTACAAGCGTCCCCACGCTGACCAGATCCTGGTGACCTTTGGTCTGGCCATCGTGCTGCAGGAAATCGTCAAGTATTTCTTCGGTGCCAACCCGATCCAGACACCACCGCCCGACGCCCTGAACGGCGTTGCAAACCTGGGCGCGATCATCGGCATGGACATTGTCTATCCCGTCTGGCGTATCGTCTATTTCTGCTTCGCAGCGTTGGTGATCGGTGGCATCTTTGCCTTCCTGCAATTCACCACTTTCGGCATGGTTGTCCGCGCAGGCATGGCCGATCGCGAAACGGTTGGGTTGCTTGGCATCAACATCGACCGCCGCTTTACCATCATGTTTGGCATCGCGGCTGCGGTCGCGGGACTTGCGGGGGCAATGTACGGGCCAATCAACCCGCCGAATTACCATATGGGCATGGACTTTCTGGTGCTCAGCTTTGTTGTGGTTGTTGTGGGTGGCATGGGTTCACTGCCCGGCGCGGTGCTGGCAGGCTTCCTGCTGGGTATTCTGGAGAGCTTTGCCTCGACCACCTGGGCCACGACCACTATCCCCGGTATCAACCAGATCATTATCTATCTCGTCGCCATCATCGTCCTGCTCACCCGTCCTCGCGGGTTGATGGGCCGCAAAGGCGTGATGGAGGAGTAAGCACATGTTTGGTCTCGACAAAAAAGACACATCCCTACTGATCGTCGTAGCAATCCTGACCTTGCTGGCGCCCTTCATCCTGAACCCCTTTCCCACCGACAGCGCCATGGCGCAGTTCAACGCGGGCTATCCCGACCTGATGCAGCGGTTCGTGATCTTCGGCATCTTCGCCGTAGGGTTCAACATCCTGTTTGGTCTGACCGGCTATCTGTCCTTTGGACACGCCGCGTTCCTGGGTGTCGGCTCTTACTCGGCCGTGTGGATGTTCAAGCTGCTCAGCTACAACATCATCCCGGCGATCGTTCTGGCCGTGATCATTGCGGGCCTCTTCTCGCTGCTGATCGGATACGTCAGTCTGCGCCGCTCGGGCATCTACTTTTCGATCCTGACACTGGCCTTTGCCCAGATGTCGTTTGCGCTGGCCTATTCGGTGCTGTCGAACCCCAAGTTCAACCTGACCAACGGTGAAACCGGTCTTCAGGTGTACAACGATGACCCGCAGATCCTGCAGGGGGCCAACGCGCCGGACTTGCCGCATCTGTTCGGCCTGTCGATGCGGTCGACCTATACGCTGGATATCGGCCCCTGGGCGTTTGACTTCAACGCGGGCTACTATGTCTGTGCTATCATCATGATGGTTGCCTTCTACATTGCGATCCGCATCTTCCGTTCGCCGTTCGGCATGATGCTGCGTGCGGTAAAGTCGAACCAGCAGCGGATGAACTATACCGGGCTCAACACCCGCCCCTACACCTTGGCGGCCTTTGTGATCTCGGGCATGTATGCCGGTCTGGCCGGTGGCCTGATGGCCGCGATGGACCCGCTGGCAGGTGCCGAGCGCATGCAGTGGACCGCATCGGGTGAGGTTGTTCTGATGACCATCCTGGGCGGTGCCGGCACGTTGATCGGCCCGGTTCTGGGCGCAGGCTTCATCAAGTACTTCGAAAACATCTTCTCGAAGATCAACGACAACGTCCTGCACGGTTGGTTCGCCTTCCTGCCCGACGGTCTGGAAGATGCCGTCGTGACCATCATCCACCCCTTCGTGGGCAAGGGTTGGCACCTGACGCTTGGCATCATGTTCATGCTGGTCGTGATTTTCCTGCCGGGTGGTCTGGTCGAAGGTGGTCAGCGTCTTGCAGCCTGGTTCCGCGGCAAGCGCGGCAAAGCCAGCGATGACAAATCCACCGGCAAATCCACCGAACCTGCGGAATAAGGAGACGCACAATGGGCATTCTTGAAGTCAAAGGCGTCAACAAACGGTTCGGTGGTCTGCAGGCCCTGGGGGACGTGAACCTGAGCGTGGCCGAAAACACCGTCCACGCCATCATCGGCCCCAACGGGGCGGGCAAGTCCACCCTGCTCAACTGCCTGGTGGGCAAGCTGATCCCCGACACCGGGTCGGTCATGTTCGACGGTCAATCGGTTCTGGGCCGTGCGCCCTATGAGATCAACCAGATGGGCATTTCCCGCGTGTTCCAAACGCCTGAGATCTTTGGCGACCTGACGGTGATGGAAAACATGATGATCCCCTGCTTTGCCAAACGGGACGGGGCGTTCGAACTGAACGCCATGCCCTCGGTCGGCAGCCAGAAGGACATCATCGAACGGGCCGAAAGCGTGCTTGAGGACATGAACATGGCCGACAAGCGACACATGAATTCGGCATCCCTGTCGCGTGGGGACAAACGGCGGCTTGAGATCGGCATGTGCCTGTCTCAGGAACCACGTCTGCTGCTTTTGGATGAACCGACGGCCGGCATGGCGCGCGCGGACACCAACAACACCATCGACCTGCTCAAGCAGATCAAGGACGAGCGCGACATCACCATCGCCATCATCGAGCATGACATGCATGTGGTGTTCTCGCTGGCAGAACGCATCACGGTTCTGGCCCAGGGCACGCCGCTGGTCGAAGATACGCCAGAAAACATCAAGGGCCATCCCAAGGTGCGCGAAGCGTATCTGGGCGAGTCGGCGTAAAGGAGAAGATCAATGAACGTCAAACCGGACTTTTCCAAAAACGCCAATCAGGCCACCACCGCCCCGGCCTTTCTATCGGTCTGGGACATGCATTCGTACTATGGCGAAAGCTACATCGTGCAGGGCATTTCCTTTAACGTCCACGAGGGTGAAATCCTGGCCCTGTTGGGGCGCAACGGGGCGGGCAAAACCTCGACCCTGCGCTCGATCGCGCGGCTTGGCGACCCCGAGGTGCGCCAGGGCGAGATCTGGCTGGATCACCAGCCCTTGCACAACATGACCAGCTACGAGGCCGCCTCGGTCGGTTTGGGCCTGGTGCCCGAAGATCGCCGCATCATCCCCGGCCTGACGGTCGAGGAAAATCTGCAACTGGCCCAGATCGCGCCGCCGATCGGCTGGTCGCTGGATCGTCTCTATGACCTCTTCCCGCGCTTGGGCGAACGCCGCAAGCAAGAAGGTGTGACGCTCTCGGGTGGTGAACAGCAGATGTTGGCCATCGCACGGGCCTTGGCCCGGGACATCAAGGTGCTGCTGCTGGATGAACCCTACGAAGGCCTGGCGCCCGTTATCGTGGATGAGATCGAGAAGACCCTCATCCACATCAAGGAACAGGGTATGACCACCATCATCGTGGAACAGAACGCGGTGCGCGCGCTTGAATTGGCCGACCGCGCCGTGATCCTGGACACCGGCGGTATCGTCTTTGACGGCTCGGCTGCCGAAGTGCTGGAAAACGAAGAACTGCGCGCCGAATACCTGGCGATCTAAGGAACACTCCCCGTCGCACGGAGCACTTCGTGTGGACACCTGTCTTGGTCGGCCCTTCCCGAGGGTCGGCCATTTTTTTGCCCTTCCGAAATCCAGGAACCAGCTGTTCCCAAATCGATCCAAAGTGCGTTAAATGCGGACATGAAGATTTGCGCGATCACAATGGTTTACCGCGATTACTGGGCGCTGTCGCAATGGTACGCCCATTACGGCAGGCATCTGGGGCACGAAAATCTCTACATTGTTTCACACGGACCGGACCCCGAGATTGCCCGGCTCTGCCCGCAGGCCAGCGTGATCACCATACCCCGTGACGGCTTTGCCCATTTTGACGCGATGCGAAACCGCATGCTCAATGATTTCCAGCGCGGCCTGGTCGAAGTGTATGACTGGGTCATCCGCACCGATGCTGACGAGCTGATCTGCTTGGCGCCAGAGCACCATTCCAGCTTTCACGACCTGCTGTCACGGCAAGATGCAAACGCGGTTTTTGCGCTGGGGTTGAACGTCGCCGAACACCCCGACGATCCCGAGTTGAAAGACGGAGAGCTGGCTTTGGCCAAACGGCGCAGCGCGATGTTTTCCGGCCATTACAGCAAGGCATGGGTGGTGCGCAAACGGGTCGGATTGATGCGCCACGGGATCGAAGTTCGCCCGCGCTTTGCCGCCAGACATCCCTTTGTCATGCCGCGCGGGGTCTATCTTGCGCATCTGAAGTTCGCAAATACACAGGCCCTGTCCGCGGCCAATCGAATCCGCCGCGAGATTGCCAATTCAACAGGATCAGGCTTGCCCGGAGCTGCCTGGAAAGATCCGGCATCCGAAAACCGCAAGTTCTTTGACATGATGGACGCGCTGCCCCATCAGGATTGGTCCCAAGCAGAAACGGCGGCCTATGAGCTTCTCAGCCAGGACCCTGTGCGCGACACAAACAAAGGACTGATCCGCGCCCGAAGCATCAAGGGCCAGGTCAAAACAACATTGCCACAGTGGTTTGCCTCAGCCTGACCGTCGGCCTGGACATGCATATGTCTCGACTTGCGCAACCGCGCCTCGCGTCAGCGAGGCGCCCGGCCCAACGCCGCCAGGGCCCGTCAGGGCATGCAGCGGGGGCGGGAGCCCCCCCTCAACCGCCCAAACGACTGCGCAATTCGGTTTTCAGCACTTTCCCATAATTGTTTTTGGGCAACTCAGTTAAGCAGATGTAATCCTTGGGACGTTTGAACCGAGCAATGTGATCGATGCACAGTTGGTCCAATTCGCGAGCATCCGCATCTCCCACCACAAAGGCCACGACTTCCTCTCCCCAGTCGGGATGGGGGCGCCCGACGACCGAGACCTCTTGCACCTTCGGGTGGGTGAGCAACACTTCTTCGACCTCTCGTGGGTAAACGTTCGACCCGCCCGTGATGATCAGGTCCTTGGAACGGTCCTGCAACGTCACATAGCCATCGGCATCCATGAACCCCATATCCCCGGTCATCAGCCAACCCTCCAACAGGGTCTTGGCATTGGCCTCTTCGTTTCGCCAATAGCCGGGCATGACCACGTCGCCTCGCACCATGATCTCTCCCACATCTCCCAGCGGCAGCGGGTTGCCCTGCGCATCGCCCACGCGCACCTCAACCGGGGATTGGGCACGACCCACGCTGGCCAGTCTTTCGCGCCAACGGGGATGGCTGCGGTCGGCCACATCGTGACGCGGCAGGGCCGTTATGCCCATCGGGCATTCGCCCTGGCCATAGATCTGGACAAATATCGGCCCGAAATGATCCACGGCCGCCGTGATGTCGGCGACATACATCGGGCCGCCTGCATAAACCACGGTCCGCAGGCCCTGCCCACTCTCCCCTGTCGCCTGCGCCACATCGGTCATGCGCTTGACCATCGTCGGGGCAGCAAACATCTGAACCCGGTCGAACTGGCGCGCCAAGTCGAAAATCTCACGTTCATCGAAGCCGCCTGACACCGGACAGACATGGCGCGCGCCCACCAGCACATGCAGCATCGCATAAAGCCCGGCACCGTGGCTCATCGGCGCGGCATAGAGAATGCTGTCGTCTTTCGAGGCAGCATCAACATCCGTAAAGTACGCAAGCGAGACACCGATCAACATGCGATGTGTGATCATGACGCCCTTGGGCTTGCCCGTGGTTCCGGACGTGTAGAACAGCCAAGCCAGATCATCCGGCGCGCACGTCGCAGGTTGCGCAAGCGGGTCAGTTCTCAACGCATCTGCGAAAGTGGTCGAAGTCACGTCGATCAAACGCGCCTCGGTCCCTGCCTCTGCTAAATCTTCCGTCAAGCCCCGAGAGGTAAAGGCCAATCTTGCTTCAGCATTGTCGATGACGAAGGCGGCCTCGCGCCCGTGTAGCTTTGCATTGATCGGCACGGCAGCCGCCCCCGCATACCAGATCGCAAAAAGCGTGATCAGATAGTCCGGGCAATTCTTCATGAAAAGTGCCACGCGATCGCCGGGGCTTACGCCTTGAGCCAGCAGCCATCCCGCCAGTCGGGCGGCGTGATCGTGAAACTCGGCATAGGTCGCGACCTGCTCTGACCCTAGAAACAGCGCTGGCCGGTCACCTCCGATCTGCGCTTGCCGGTGCAACCACTGGCCGATGTTCATGCCTTTACGCCTTCGAGCACCGAGGCATAGTTTGCAACGCCAGACCCGCCCATGTTGAACACCAGCCCCAATTCGGCACCGGGATGCTGCATTGCATCCGCCTGCCCGAGTACCTGCCGCGCAATCAGCGTGTGCATTGAAACTCCGGTCGCACCCACCGGATGCCCCTTGGCCTTGAGCCCGCCGGACAGGTTCACCGGCAGCTTACCGCCTGCATGCACCATGCCGCCCTCCAGAACATCTGCCGCGTGCCCATGCGCAGCCAAACCCATCGCCTCGTAAATCAGCAGTTCGGCGATGGTGAAACAATCATGCACCTCGGCCACGTCCAGATCATTCACGGTGATGCCTGCCCGGTCATAGGCCTTATGGATCGCGCGGCGCGGTCCCTCGAACGCCAGCACGTCGCGCTGCGACATCGGCATGATGTCATTCACTTGTGCAGTCGCGCGCATCCGAACCGCTTTGCGGGCATCGCCCAGCAGATCATCCGCCACCAACACCATTGCCGCAGCCCCGTCTGAGACCAGCGAGCAGTCGGTCTTTTTCAGCGGAGCCGCGATGATCGGGTTGCGGTCCGACACTTCGGCGCAAAACGCCTCATCCATCGGCTTTTGCAACTGCGCCAGCGGGTTGTTGACCGAATTGCCATGGTTCTTGGCCGCGATCTTGGCCAAGGCCTGCGTGTGATCGCCGTATTTTTCAAAGTACGCTTGCGCGAACATGGCAAAGACGCCTGGGAACGACAGACCTGCCTCTTCCTTCTGATACGCTGCATGTCCCAGGGCCGCAGCCACTTCGGGCGTGGGCAAGTGGGTCATCTTTTCGACGCCAATCACCAGCGCCGCCTTGCACTCGCCCGACAAGATCGCCTGACGCGCAGCAAAAACCGCCGCCGAACCGGATGCACAGGCGTTTTCCAACCGCGTTGCGGGTTTGAACCGCAAAGCCGGATCAATTGACATCACCAGCGACGACGGGAACCCATCGGCCACGAGCCCCGCGTTGAAATGCCCAACCCAGATCCCGTCGATGACATCCGCGCCAAGGCCCGCGTCCTGGATCGCCTCGCGCCCGGCTGCTGCGATCATGTCCTCAAGTGACATGTCCGTCAGTTTGCCGAACTTGGTGTGACCCCATCCCACAATGTTTACCATCATTCCTCTCCCCAATCTGTTATGGTAACTTTAGGAAAGAGTGAGCATTCCGTTCAATTCCGTAGAAATACCCGGCATTTAATACCCATGAGCGATCCAGCCTTCGAATATGCACCCATCGGCCTTGTTGAGCTAGAGAACCGGATCATCCGGCGCTGCAACTTGCAGTTTTCGATGATGTTCGGCGGCAACGAGGAAGAGTATCGCGACATGCCACTTTTGCACCTTTACCCCAGCCACGAGGATTTTGAGCGCATTGGCGCCCGTGGACTGCAAGCGATGCAAGAGACCGGGTATTACAGCGACGAACGCATCATGCGGCGGCGCAACGGTGATCTGTTCTGGTGTCGGGCCAGGGGCAAATCACTGACCCCGGATGATCCGTTCCGTCATGGCATCTGGAGTTTCTCGGACATCTCCGAAGACCGACCCGTGATCGAACTGACACCGCGCGAACGCGATGTGGCGATCATGACCTGCCGGGGGTTGTCCGCGAAAGAGGTCGGGTTGGAACTGGGCCTGTCCTATCGCACGATCGAAGCACATCGCGCCCGCCTGCTGGAAAAATTCGGCGCGCGCAAACTGCCCGAGTTGGTGGCAAAACTGTCGGGCATGCCTTTGTAAGGCCGCGCCCCTCGCAATTTTTGCCGCACCCCCCATCTTTCCCCTTTGTAACGGCGCTTTTCATGGCTGATGTCATGGCCTATAACGCCGGGTAATCTACGCAGCCCGCGCATCAGACGGGCACCAAGGGAACCTTCGAGGACACTCATGAGCGAAACCAAACACGAAGCGGATGTGGCATTCATCAAGGCGCTGGCCGAACTGCTGCGCGAAAACGATCTGACCGAACTGCAGGTCAAGCGTGAATACGGCGAAGAAGACAGCCTGAACGTCCGTGTAAGCCGTGCCGCCCCTGCCCCGATCGTGGCTGCAGCCCCCACTCAGGTTGCTGTGCCGACCGCAGCGCCGGTTGCCGCCCCTGCTGCTGCTCCGGCCGCCGAAGCCCCTGCCGCAGCCGCCGAAGCGGATCCGGCGAGCCACCCCGGCGCCGTGACCTCGCCCATGGTGGGCACCGTTTACATGCAGGCCGAGCCCGGCGCGCCATCGTTCATCAGCGTAGGTGCACAGGTCAGCGAAGGCGACACGCTGCTGATCGTCGAAGCCATGAAAACCATGAACCACATCCACGCGCCCAAATCGGGCACTGTGAAACGCATCCTTGTCGACGACGGCGCAGCGGTCGAATTCGGGACACCCCTGGTCATCATCGAGTAAGGCGGTCAGCATGTTTGACAAAATCCTGATTGCCAACCGGGGCGAGATCGCCCTGCGCGTCATCCGCGCCGCGCGCGAGATGGGGATTGCCACGGTTGCCGTGCACTCCACCGCAGACAGCGACGCGATGCATGTGCGCATGGCCGACGAATCGGTCTGCATTGGCCCGCCGCCCAGCCCGCAAAGCTATCTGTCGATCCCGGCCATCATCTCGGCCTGTGAGATCACCGGTGCACAGGCGATCCACCCCGGGTACGGCTTCCTGTCGGAAAACGCGGGCTTTGTGCAGATCGTCGAAGACCACGGCATCACTTTCATCGGCCCCACCGCTGAACACATCCGCATCATGGGTGACAAGATCACCGCCAAGGACACCATGAAAGAACTCGGTGTTCCTTGCGTTCCGGGATCCGACGGTGGAGTGCCCACGCTCGAAGAGGCCAAACGCATCGGTGAGGAATTCGGCTATCCCGTCATCATTAAGGCCACCGCCGGTGGCGGCGGGCGCGGCATGAAAGTCGCCAATACCGCCGATGAGATGGAAAGCGCCTTCATGACCGCGCGGGCCGAGGGCAAAGCCGCCTTTGGCAACGACGAGGTCTATATCGAAAAATACCTCACCACCCCCCGCCACATCGAGATCCAGGTCTTTGGTGATGGCAAGGGCAACGCGGTGCATCTGGGCGAGCGCGACTGCTCGTTGCAGCGCCGTCACCAGAAGGTGTTCGAAGAGGCCCCCGGCCCCTGCATCACGCCAGAAGAGCGTGCCAAGATCGGCAAGATCTGTGCGGATGCGGTTGCGCGCATCAACTATATCGGCGCAGGCACCATCGAGTTCCTGTATGAAAACGGCGAGTTCTATTTCATCGAGATGAACACCCGCCTGCAGGTGGAACACCCCGTCACCGAAGGCATCTTTGGCGTCGACCTGGTGCGCGAGCAGATCCGGGTCGCTGCCGGATTGCCGATGTCGTTCGGTCAGGACGATCTGGAAATCAACGGCCACGCCATCGAAGTCCGCATCAACGCCGAGCGTTTGCCGAACTTTGCCCCCTGCCCGGGCAAGATCTCGGCCTATCACGCGCCCGGTGGTCTGGGTGTGCGGATGGATTCGGCGCTCTACAATGGTTATTCGATCCCGCCCTACTACGACTCACTCATCGGCAAGCTGATCGTGCAGGGCCGCGACCGGGACGAGGCCTTGGCCCGGCTCGACCGCGCGTTGGGAGAGCTGATCGTCGATGGCATCGACACCACCGTGCCTTTGTTCCACGCCTTGCTGCAAGAGCCCGACATCCACAGCGGTGACTACAACATCCACTGGCTGGAGCGTTGGCTTGAGGCAAACATGGGCGAATAACCCCTGTCGCCGGGCAGGCACACCCTGCCCGGCAGTCAAGACCTGCGCATGACCCTTTCCCCAGAACTGTTGTTGCACGCTTATTCCATCGGTATTTTCCCGATGGCGGAACATCGCGCTGATCCCGACGTGTTCTGGGTCGATCCCAAATTGCGCGGGATTATCCCCCTCAACCGCTTCCACATCTCGCGGTCGCTGGCCCGCCGCATTCGGCGGATGCCCTATACCATCTCGATCAACCGCGACTTCGAAGGCGTCGTGGATGGCTGTGCCGACCGGGCCGAGACCTGGATCAACGCGGAAATTCGCGCCCATTACCTGACATTGCATGAACGTGGCTTTGCTCATTCACTTGAGGTGCGCGATGGTGATGTCTTGGTCGGCGGGGTTTATGGCGTCACCCTGGGGGCCGGGTTCTTTGGTGAGAGCATGTTCTCACGCCGCACCGACGCGTCGAAAATTGCGCTGGCCTATCTGGTGGACCGTTTGAACCAGACCGGCTTTTCCCTGTTTGACACACAGTTCCTGACCGCGCATCTGGCGTCGCTGGGGGCGATTGAAATCCCGCGTGCGCGGTACCATCAATTGTTGGAAACGGCCGTGGCCCAAAGCGCCGACTTTACGGCGCCGATCCGTCAATCCGCAGAGGGCGTGATACAGCGGATCACCCAAACATCGTAACGGTTGTGGTCCAGCGCGTTCAGCGCCGGGGCCGTCGCGATCATCCAGCCATCAAACAACGCCTGCTGCTGGCCTTGTTCCCAGATCGTCAAAAAGGCAAAGGCATCGCCCGTGGGGTTGTCCGCAGGATAACGACAATCACCCAAGGCGACATCAAGGCCGAACACCTCGGCTGTCTCGCCATTGCCCAGTTCGACATCGACGGTCTGTCCGTTCACCTTGTCCAACCCACGCAGCATGGCACCAGACGCCGATACGACCTGATCTTGCGCCGACGCGCTGCTTGCTGCCAAAACGGCCGTCAGGACCAGCGCGCGAATCACTCGCTGCTCCCGTCACCGGCAACAAATTTCACCAACAGGGAAATCAGGCTCACCGCGCCTTGGGTGTCCTCGATCTCATCCCCTGCCTCGAAATAGAAAGGCGAGCCACCTGGCATCACCTCGACAAAGTTGCCGCCCAACAGCCCCTCGGAGGAGATCACAACGGCGCTGTCATCGGGGATCTGAATGCCGTTGGCCACGCTGAACGTGGTGTCCGCGCGGTAGCTTTCGGGATTCAGATCAACGCCCGTCACGGTGCCGATCTTGACGCCTGCGAGACGCACGTCGGTGCCAACCGTCACGCCCTCAAGCGAGCGGAACGACGCGCCCAACTCATAGCCTGCGCTGCTTTGCGACAGGCCGGTGGCCTGGGTGGCGAAGACGCCGAACCCGATGGCGGCGGCCAAGACCACGCCCCCGACAAGAACTTCGGCGGTGCTGTGTGTGGACATGACGGTCCTCTTTTACTCTGGGCTCCAGGCCTCGTAATCGCGACGTTCGACTGGCTGGGCCTGACGCAAGGAGCCGGCAGGCGCGTAAGCCATCGCACTGCCGGTCAGGTTCTCCTGATGCGGCTTTTCCCAGTCCTTGTGCACCAGCGGCTTGTCGGTCGGCGGCTCATCCCAGGTGCGGTGCAGCCAGCCATGCCAGTTCGGATCGACCCGGCTGGCCTCGGCCTCGCCATTGAAGATGACCCAGCGTTTGCTGTCGTCGGCCGTGCGATAGAACACGTTGCCTTGATCGTCTTCGCCCACCTTCACGCCCTTGCGGGACGTGTAGATGCGGGTGTTCAGCGTCGATCCGTTCCACCAGGTCACGGCGCTCAGCAAGGTGTTGAGAATGCCCATCGGCTACTCCTTGATCCGTTGATCGAAGTTATGGCGAATTCACCGCCCAAGGTCCAGACCCCTGCGGTGAATGGTCCCTTACGCTTGGGGCGCCAGGGCCGTTACTTCGATCTCGATGCGGAATTTCGGGTCGATCAGGTTGCATTCGATCATCGTGCAGGCGGGCGGATTGTCGCCAAAGGTGTCGCGCAGGATCGGCCAGCAAGGCTCGAACTCGTGACGGTCGGGCAGCATGTAGCTCACGCGCACCACATCCGCAAAGCTCGCGCCCGCCTTCTCAAGGGCGCCACCGATCACCTCCAGCGCTGATTTGCACTGGCTCACCACATCGTCACCCTGCCCCACAGTACCCGCTACATGCACGAACCCGCCGGCCACAACGGCACGGCAATAGCCAACCTTGGCCTCAAACTCACTGCCTGTCGAAATACGCGTGATGCTCATGTTCTTCCTCTTGCTTCGTTCTGGGATTTGTCGCGCAGCGACTGGGGCAGAGCGCCCTTCCCCATTCTGCCAACAAAAAACGGCGCGATCAGTTTCGCGCCGTTGTTATTTCACTCTGCGAAGTCTCAGCCCGCTGAGGCCGGCTCTTTTTCCGCGTCCGCATGGATCATCAGCGGCTGCGCGTCCGAGGTCACGGCCTCTTCATTCACGACCACCTTGGTCACGCTGTCCAGCCCCGGCAGCTCGAACATGGTGTCGAGCAGGATGTCTTCGAGGATCGAGCGCAGGCCACGCGCGCCGGTTTTGCGTTCGATGGCACGCTTTGCGATCGATTTCAGCGCATCGTCGGTAAAGTCCAGCTCAGTCTCTTCCAGTTCAAAGAGGCGCTGATACTGTTTGACCAGAGCGTTCTTGGGCTGGGTCAGAATGGTCACCAGCGCATCCTCATCCAGATCCTCGAGCGTTGCCAGAACAGGCAGACGGCCCACGAATTCAGGGATCAGACCAAACTTCAGCAGATCTTCGGGTTCCAGATCGGTAAAGATCTCGCCAATGCCACGCGCATCTTCGTCGCGAACGTCAGCGCCAAAGCCCATGGCCGAGCCCTTGCCGCGTTGCGCGATGATTTTGTCCAGACCCGCAAAGGCACCACCGCAGATGAACAGGATGTTGGTGGTGTCAACCTGCAGGAATTCCTGCTGCGGATGCTTGCGGCCGCCCTGCGGCGGAACGGAGGCAACCGTGCCTTCCATCAGCTTGAGCAGTGCCTGCTGCACACCCTCGCCCGACACGTCGCGGGTGATCGAGGGGTTTTCCGACTTGCGGGTGATCTTGTCGACCTCGTCGATGTAGACGATGCCGCGCTGCGCCCGCTCGACGTTGTATTCCGACGCTTGCAGCAGTTTCAGGATGATGTTCTCGACATCCTCACCCACGTAACCTGCCTCGGTCAGCGTGGTCGCGTCTGCCATGGTGAACGGCACATCCAGAATGCGCGCCAGCGTCTGCGCCAGCAGCGTCTTGCCGCAGCCGGTTGGGCCGATCAGCAGGATGTTGGATTTTGCCAGCTCAATATCACCGCCCGCTTTCTGGGCGTGATTGAGGCGCTTGTAGTGGTTGTGGACGGCAACCGACAGCACGCGCTTGGCCATGGCCTGGCCAATCACATAGTCATCCAGAACCTCGCAGATGTCCTTGGGTGTGGGTACACCGTCAGACGCCTTGAGGCCGCTGGCCTTGGTTTCCTCGCGGATGATGTCCATGCACAACTCGACGCATTCATCGCAGATGAACACTGTCGGGCCCGCGATCAGCTTGCGCACCTCATGCTGACTCTTGCCGCAAAAGCTGCAGTAGAGGGTATTCTTGCTGTCACCGCCGGAATTTGTCGCCATGGTCTACCTTTCGGTCTCCGTCTATGCCGTCTGTCGTATCATCTCCGTTTCCGGAGACTCTGATGCCACCTGTTAGGTCAGCTTAGGCCAGTGCCGTGACCTCTACAATCGCAAAACGCACCCCCGAGGCTCACGACCCGGGGAGGCGCCCGTTAACGCATCGTTTACGCGTCTTCGCCTTTGGGACGGCTTTCCACGATCTCATCGATGTGGCCCCAATCCTTGGCCTCTTCAGGACTCATGAAGTTGTCCCGATCCAAAGCCTTTTCAACGGCTTTCTTCGATTGGCCTGTGTGTTTGACATAGATGTCGTACAGCCGATCCTTGAGTTTCTGGGTTTCGGCCGCGTGGATCATGATATCGCTCGCCTGGCCCTGATAGCCGCCCGAAGGCTGGTGCACCATGATACGGCTGTTGGGCAACGAAAAGCGCATGCCTGCCTCGCCACCGGCCAGCAACACGGATCCCATCGACGCCGCCTGACCGATCACCAGGGTCGAGCATTTCGGTTTGATGTACTGCATAGTGTCATAGATCGACAGACCACTGGTCACTACGCCACCGGGGCTGTTGATGTAGATCGAGATTTCTTTCGAGGGGTTTTCTGCCTCGAGGTGCAGCAACTGCGCCACGATCAGATGGCTCATGCCATCGTGGATCGGACCGTTGATGAAAATGATCCGCTCTTTCAGCAGGCGTGAGAAAATATCGTAGGCACGTTCGCCCCGGCTGGTCTGCTCTACGACCATGGGGACAAGCGTGTTCATGTAGGTATCAACTGGATCGAACATATGGGACCTGCCTGCTCATTTGCGGTTGCTCGGGACGCTACCCGACTAAGGTTACCTGAGTCTTAGTATCGCCGCTGGGGGGCTGCAAGGGCTGGTGGTTGAATTCATGTCTTGGGAACGAACACTGTCGCAATGCTGTTCCCGAGTGCCGCATGGTTGACCCTGCGGCGCGCTGCTCCCAAAGTATACCCCATCCAACCCGCCCCATCCGCCCCACAAAGGAGTGTGCCGCCGCCGGTTTCCCCTTCCGCCGCTGGTCGTGACCCATGTCCCGAGATCCGTTTGTCCAAAAAGGCGCCTCTGCCAACTTGCCCCTGCATTTCGACGGGCCGCCGCAGAAATTTTGCTTTGTGCTGCTGCCCAAGGTCACGATGCTGGCGCTCGCGGCGGCCATCGAACCGCTCAGGATCGCCAATCAACTGACCAAACGGCAGCTCTATACCTGGCAGACCATGACCGAGGACGGCCAGCCGATCACCTGCTCAAACGGCTTGCGGATCACTCCGGACGAGGCCCTTGCCCCCTTGGACGCCGACACGGTCGGGTTTGTTTGCGCGGGCGTGGAACCCGAGAAATCAAGCTCGCCGGGCGTATTGAACTGGCTGCGGCGCGAGCATCGCTTTGGTCGGTCTTTGGGCGGTATCTGCACCGGAGCCTTTGCACTGGCACATGCGGGCCTGTTGAAAGATCGCAAATTCACCCTGCATTGGGAGAACCAGCCAGGCTTTACCGAGGCATTCCCGACCTTGGAGCCTTCGCCGAACATTTTTGAGACTGACGGGCGCATCACCACCTGCGGCGGCGGCAACACCTCGATCGATATGATGCTGGCCCTGATCGAACAACGCCACGGGCCGGAACTGGCGATCATGGTGGCCGATATGTGCATTCACATGCGATCGGGGACGAAATCACCCCAACGCTCGGCCCATTCGGTCGCCATCGGCAGCCGAAATCCGGCGCTGCTGCGTGCCATATCGCTGATGGAACAAGCGCTGGAAGAGCCGCTATCCAGTCCGGATCTGTGCGACCGGCTGAACATCTCGCGTCGACAACTGGAACGTTTGTTCAAGAAATACCTGGGCCAGGGCCCCATGGCCTACTACCTGGATTTGCGGATTTCGCGCGCGTTCACCTATCTGAACGAAACCAACATGACCGTGGCCGAGATCGCAGCAGCCACCGGATTTGCGAACACAAGCCACCTGTCGCGACAGTTCCGGTCAAAGTATGGCGACTCTCCCCATTCTTTCCGCAAAGCATGGTCGTAAAGATCGCCGTCTTGCAGTGTGCGCCCAGGCAACGAACCGCGCTCAATGGACGGATTGATGACAAAGGTGACCTTAGGTCAATTTTTCCCCCTTGCCTGGGGATTCAAGCAACGAATCCCGCCTTGGTTGAGGAACTCTCCGTTTGAAATTCGCCCGCCGCCGGACAAATTCCCACATTCAAAAACAACAAACTAGTCGCGGAACAGACTGCCTGAACTGTGCAATTGAAGGTTTGACCTGCCAGCAAACAGCGCTCGAACAAGGCCCCCATACTGCACGTTAAAGTAGTGCATACACGAGAACTTGTACGATCATATTGGACGGGAATGTAGATTTGATTGAACAAATGCTGTAAGCGACCGCTCCTATCGAAGCGAAACAAGGAATGGATCGCGAATACGCCCCGGACATCCCGGGTACGAAGGACTGAAAAAATGGCTCTCCCACAATTTTCCAGCCAAATGGACGAACAAGAACTCGACAGCATGGTCGAGAATGCAACAAAGGCGTCGAATTTTCTGAAAGCAATCAGCCACGAAGGTCGGCTGATGATCCTGTGTCACCTGGTGACCGGAGAGAAATCGGTGACTGAGCTTGAAACCCTACTATCGGCACGTCAGGCTGCGGTGTCTCAGCAGCTTTCGCGCTTGCGCCTTGAGGGGTTGGTGACTCCCCGCCGTGAAGGCAAGGCTATCTACTACAGCCTGGCTGACGAACGGCCACGACGCATTCTGGAAGTGGTCTACGACCTGTTCTGCAGTTCCAAATGAAACGCAGGCAGACCTGTCTATACGACAGCCGATCTGCCCGCGCCTGACATTTTGTTATTTGCCGCAGGCGGCGAATTCGTTAGCCATGGCGGCAACCAACTGGCCGTACAAAGCTGCACCGGTGTCCAGCTTGCTGCCCAGAGGGTCAATCACGCGGATCTCCACTTCGCCGGTTTCAGTCGCAGCCTCGAGCAGCCGCGGATCATACTGCGGCTCGGCAAAGGCGCAGGTGACACCCAGATCAACGATCTGGTCCCGCAGGGCCGCGACGCGCGCCGGGCTGGGATCACTTGCATCGCCCACAGCAACCGTGCCCGCAATTTTCAGGTCAAAGCGGTTCTCAAAGTACTGATAGGCATCATGGAAGGCCACATAAGGCTGATCGCCTAGCCCTTTCAGCTGCTCGGTCAATGTAGCTTCCTGAGCTTTGAGCTCTTCGACCGCAGCTTTTGCATTCATCAGGTAAACTTCGGCGTTTTCAGCATCCATTTCGGCCAGCTGCTCGGCAATCGCCAACACCCAAACCTGGGCGTTCTGCAGATCGAGCCATGCGTGCGGATCCACACCGTCATGGTCGTGATGGTCGTGATCGTCGTGACCCGCGTGATCATCGTGATCGTCATGACCTTCATCTGCGTGATCATCGTGATCGTCGTGGCCTTCGGCAGCCCTGTGGTCATCGTGATCGTCGTCATGCTTGGCGTGATCGTCATGGTCAACGTGATCGTCGCCGTGATCGGCATGATCATCATCATGTTTGTCATGATCATCGTGATCGGCGTGATCGTCGTCATGTTTGTCATGATCATCGTGATCGGCGTGATCGTCGTCATGTTTGTCGTGATCATCGTGATCGGCATGATCGTCGTGATCATCTTCTCCCAGATCACGATACTGCAGTTGCAACGTACCCGGAACGTCAAGAAGCTCCAGCTTCACCGCATTCTCGGACAACGACGACAGCGGCTTTTCGAACCACGGTGTCAATTCCGGACCAACCCAGACAACCAGGTCCGCGTTCTGAAGCGCGCGCGCCTCGGATGGGCGCATCGAATATCCGTGCGGTGATGCCCCCTGGCGAACAATCAACGACGGCTCGCCGACTGTGTTCATGACCTGAGCGACCAGACTGTGGATGGGTGCGATATCTGTGGCCACCTTCGGTGGTTCGGCATAAGCCGCAACCGAGGCGACGGACAGGGTGACGGCGGAAAGCGCGAAACTGCGTAGCATAGAACCCTCGAACGTTATGATGTAACATTGATTGCGCTTGTTAGGCTGGACGTTATAACATATCAAGCAGCAAAACTTCCGTCAGGACAAAAATAATGAGTACCATCGGGTTTTCTGAGCATGATCACGGTCGCTGCATCCACACCGCAATGACCCAGGCGGAAACCTATTGCGCGACGAACAAGCTCCACTTCACCCCGGTCCGTCGTCGTGTGCTGGAAATCCTGCTGAGCAAGCACCAGGCCATGGGCGCCTATGACATCCTCGCCGTCCTGGCAGAGGAAGGGATGGGTTCGCAACCGCCTGTCGCCTACCGTGCTCTCGACTTTCTTGTGCAGAACGGGTTCGTCCACCGGATCGAGCGTCTGAACGCTTACACGGCTTGTGCGCATCCCAACCATGACCACATACCGGCCTTTCTCATCTGTCGCGAATGCAAAGCCGTGGCGGAAGCGGACTCAGAGGTATCTCATGGGGATCTGAGCCACGCCGCAAAAGACACGGGCTTTACCATTGAAAAGATCGTGGTCGAGGCCGAAGGGATCTGTCCGGCCTGCTCGGGGAGAGCCTGATGACCGCCCCCCTGATTTCGACCGAGAACCTGAGCGTTCGCCTGGGCGGGCGCACGGTTCTGCATGACGTCAGCGTTCAGATCTCGCCCAAAGAGATCGTGACCATTGTTGGCCCCAACGGGTCGGGCAAGTCGACCTTTCTGCGGACGCTGATCGGTGCGCAGGTGCCGTCGTCGGGCCGGGTTGCGCGTGCCGATGGGCTGCGGATCGGCTATGTTCCGCAAAAACTCGCCATCGACGCCTCGCTGCCCATGACCGTGCAGCGGTTCTTGGGCCTGCCCAAACGCATCTCGAGTGCCAAGGCCCGTGAGGTGCTGGACAGTGCCGGTGCACCGGGGCTGGAAAACCGGCAGATGTCGCAATTGTCCGGCGGACAATTTCAACGCGTCCTGCTGGCGCGCGCGCTGTTGGAACAACCGGACCTGCTGCTGCTGGATGAGGCAACCCAAGGCCTCGACCAACCGGGATCAGCCGCGTTCTATCGCCAGATCGAGGATGTGCGCCATACGCTTGGATGCGCTGTCGTGATGGTGAGCCATGATCTGCATGTGGTGATGGCCGCGTCCGACCGGGTGCTGTGCATGAACGGCCACGTCTGTTGCCAAGGCACGCCCGAGGTGGTGGCCGAAGCGCCGGAATACCGCGCTCTGTTCGGTTCCGGCACCCAGGGCGCGCTGGCGCTTTATCGGCACCAGCACACGCATTCTCATGACCACTCACACGAACACGGGCACACACACTGATGCTTGACGATTTCATGGTCCGCGCCGCGCTGGCTGGCGTTGGTGTGGCTTTGGCCGCCGCCCCCATGGGCTGTTTCGTGGTCTGGCGGCGAATGGCGTATTTTGGCGAGGCGACGGCCCATGCCGCCGTTCTGGGCGTGGCGCTGGCGCTGGCCTTCTCACTGCCGATCCTGCCTGCGGTCATTGTCGCCGCGCTCGCCATGTCATCGGCCGTCACTGCCCTGCGGGGTAGAGGCTATGCCATGGACACGCTGCTTGGCGTGATGGCCCACTCTGCGCTGGCGGTTGGGCTGGTGGCCGTGGCGATGCTGTCGAACGTGCGGCTCGACCTGATGGCCTTTCTGTTTGGCGATATCCTGGCCGTGAACCGCATGGACCTGGCGACCATATGGCTGGGAGGGCTTGGCGTGGCCGGTCTGATCCTGTGGCGTTGGTCGGCGCTGATCCTGTCGACGCTCAACCCCGACCTGGCCCGTGCATCCGGCATTGATCCGCGGCGAGAGGAGGTCTGGCTGACGCTGGCACTGGCGCTGATGGTGGCCGTCGCGATCAAGGTGGTGGGCGTGCTGCTGATTGCGGCGATGCTGGTGATCCCAGCCGCCGCCGCACGGCCCCTTGTCAGAACCCCCGAGGCCATGGCCGTCACCGCTGCCATCATCGGCGCGCTCTCGGCGTTGGGAGGGCTCTATGGCGCCTATTGGTTCGATACCCCCGCAGGCCCCAGCATCGTCTGCTGCGCCTCACTGGCCTTTGCAGCGACCACGGTGATCAGCGGGCTGATCCGCCGCTAATCCCAATACCCCGACTGGATGTGGAACTTGACCAGATCGACATAGAAATTGCGGTGGAGCTTGGCCCGCCGCGCCGTATAGGCGTCCACCGCAACGTTCGGATCCTTGATCTTGATGTTCAGCACCTTGAACACCTCAAAGATCGTCATGCCCTTGAACGCGTCGGGCCCCTGCCCCATGGCCCGCGCCGCCAATACGATCGACCGCGCCTGCGCCGCCTTGATCTCTTGCGTGATCTCCACCGCCGATCGCTCGTCGATCTCGCCCTCATTGCGCCGCTTCGAGAGCTTGCAGTTATACGTCCGGCAGGTGTCCGGGCGCACGTCATAGCAGGTACAGGCCCCGTCATCGCCCAGCCGAGGACAAGGCAGCCGCATCCGCAACGCGCCGTTGCGAGCAAAGACCTGAACCTCTTTCGGCAGCCGGGGCCGCTCTTCTTCGGTGATCGGCACCCGCGCAAAAATCGAGCCGTTGCAACATAAGTTGCAGGACACACACAGCCCGCTCATGAACCCCGTCCGGTCATGATGATCTCCCCTCACGTTCCCGTGAAGAGACTATCAGAGCGCCCCCCTCACCCCAACGGGAAGAAGGGGCTGCGCCGTGAAACACAGTTTTTCAAAGCGATTGGAGGCAGCCATCATTGGCCTTGTTCAGCTACCGAGACCAGCACGCACACCTTTGGCGGACTGTAAGACTTGGGAGGGCTCTATGACGCCTATTGGTTCGACACCCCGCAGGCCCCAGCATCGTCTGCGGCGCCTCGCTGGCTTTTGTAGTGACAACCGTGGTGGGGAGTGTGGTGCGGCGGTGAGGGGATGGTCCCTCCCCCTCTGTCACGACCCCATCAAACCATGAAAACCCCAAGCATCACCGTTGCCTTCACTCACTTAGGGCAGCGCAGACCCGGGGTGGCGCAATCGCGCCGCCCATGGGGCGGGTCGGCGCGGCCCGGCGGTGCCGCCGGGCGAGCAGCTCGGAAAATACCAACTAGTACTTTTCATCCAACAAAGAGAGGATTTTGGGGCCGTTTTGAAGAACCCAATCATCAGCAGTTTCAGGAACGACCATTCCGTGAGCAGCGGCATTCATTGCGGGAAGCATGTCCCTTATCATGGCGCCTGCACTACGGCCGATTGCCCTTTCATCTTCTAGAGTTCTAATCAGCTGTGGAATTCCAAGCCGTCTATTTTCTTGTGAAAGCCCTCTAACTTGGGCAATTTTTCGAAGCCGTTTTTCAATTTCGATTCTCAAAGCAGCTAATGCAAGATTGGGATCTCTGAGATCTAAGAACTCAAATGGTTCCTTATCTGAGTCATGGACTTCTGTTTCAGTTTGATCGAGTTGTTGTTCTAGCTTCCTGAGATCCAACTCTACACCACCGGGCAAAGTCAACTTGTCAAACAGGCCGATCAGCCAAGGAAGTGCTGCAAGACCCAAGAATGTCGCCGCAACGGTGGAAACCTTGGCAAAAAACGTATCAACAATCGCGATCAAAACAAAACAAACGGAAAGGGAAATTTTCCAATTTTTTCTGGGCCAACTAACTAGATTACTCAGCATCACTTCTCCAAAATGAAACAACCAAAACTATACTGGCCAGTGAAGACTACAACCATCTCCCCAAATCGCCTAAGATAAACGCAACGCCAATATTATTTGTAATGATCAGTAATCAACCCGTTGCCAATAGCATTCAACTATCCATCTTCAAAGCCGAGATAAACGCCTCCTGAGGTATATCAACTTTCCCGAACTGGCGCATCTTCTTTTTACCCGCTTTCTGCTTCTCCAGCAGTTTCTTCTTCCGGGTCGCGTCGCCGCCGTAGCATTTCGCCGTCACGTCCTTGCGCAGCGCGGACAGGGTCTCGCGCGCGATGACCTTGCCGCCGATGGCCGCCTGGATCGGGATTTTGAACATGTGGCGCGGGATCAGGTCCTTGAGCTTTTCGCACATCGCCCGGCCCCGCATCTCGGCGCGGTCGCGGTGGACCATCATCGACAGCGCGTCCACCGGCTCGTCATTCACCAGCACCGACATCTTGACCAGATTGTCCTCACGATACCCGGTCATCTGATAATCGAACGAGGCATAGCCCTTGGTCACCGATTTCAGACGGTCGTAGAAGTCGAACACCACCTCGTTCAGCGGCAGGTCATAGACCACCATCGCACGGGTGCCTGCATAGGTCAGATCCTCTTGGATGCCGCGGCGGTCCTGGCAGAGTTTCAGCACATCGCCCAGGTATTCGTCCGGCACCAGGATCGTCGCCTTGATGCGCGGTTCTTCGATGTGGTCGACCTTCGACGGGTCGGGCATGTCGGCGGGGTTGTGCAGCTCGATCATCTCGCCGGGTTCGCCGTCTTTGCCCTTCATGAAGACGTTGTAGACAACGCTCGGCGCAGTGGTGATCAGCTCGATGTTGTATTCGCGTTCGATCCGGTCGCGGATGACCTCAAGGTGCAACAGGCCCAGGAAGCCGCAGCGGAAGCCAAAGCCCAGCGCGGCCGAGGTTTCCATTTCAAAGCTGAAGGAGGCGTCGTTGAGCGCCAGTTTCTCGATTGCGTCGCGCAGGTCTTCGAATTCGGCACTGTCGACCGGGAAGAGGCCACAGAACACCACCGGCTGCGCGGGCTTGAAGCCGTCAAGCGCGTCCTCAGTCCCGTTGCGGTCATTGGTGATGGTGTCACCCACTCGCGTGTCGCGGACCTGTTTGATGGATGCGGTGAGGAAGCCGATCTCACCAGGGCCAAGGCTGTCGACCATCTGCATTTCCGGGCGGAAGACGCCGACTCGGTCCACGTGGTGCAGGGTGCCGTTCGACATGAACTTGACCCGCATGCCCTTTTTCAAGGTGCCGTCCATGATGCGGACCAGGACGATCACGCCCAGATAGGCATCGTACCACGAATCCACCAGCATCGCCTTGAGCGGCGCGTCCAGCGTGCCCTCGGGTGCAGGCAGCTGGTGCACGATGGCTTCCAGCGTCTCGCGAATGCCCACGCCGGTTTTGGCGGAGACCTGAATGGCCTCGGTCGCGTCGATGCCGATCACATCTTCGATCTGTTCGGCCACGCGGTCACAGTCCGACGCAGGCAGGTCGATCTTGTTCAGAACCGGCACGATCTCATGATCCGCATCGATGGCCTGATAGACATTGGCCAGCGTCTGCGCCTCGACCCCTTGGGTGCTGTCCACGACCAGCAACGAGCCTTCGACCGCGCGCATCGAGCGGGAAACCTCATAGGCAAAGTCGACGTGACCCGGGGTGTCGATCAGGTTGAGGACATAGGCCTCACCATTGTCGGCGGTATAGTCGATGCGGACCGTGTTGGCCTTGATCGTGATGCCCCGCTCGCGCTCGATGTCCATGGCGTCGAGCAGCTGCTCTTTCATGTCGCGATCCTTGACGGTGCCGGTCTCCTGGATGAGCCGGTCAGCAAGGGTGGATTTGCCATGGTCGATGTGCGCGACGATGGAGAAATTGCGGATATGAGCGAGGTCTGTCATGGCTTGGGGATATGGTTGGGAATCGCGGGCTGGTCAAGGTCGATCAAGTCAAGCGGAAGGATACGATAGACCGAAATGAACGATTTCATCGACTGGGTGCGCGATGAGGCTGATCTGCCAAGCAAGAAACCCCTTTAAGTGCGCTACGCGGTTTGATCACTACCCCGGTTTTTTCGGCTCGCGAACACGTGGTATCCCTAGAAAATCTTGCGGAGCATCGTCTGCAAACATCCGGCTGAGCGTATTTGGTTCCCTGCAAGCCTGCGAGAGAGAGCACAAGCAACCAACAGAGAGCCGCTTCATCTGACCTTAATGTTGCCAAAATGAACTGATAGAATGCCACCCTGTACGAGTCGCGAATTTCATCGCGGACGGTTTGAGGCAGAGCATGGCAAATTATTCGATTTTCACCCTTGGTGAATCGCAGATGACGATTTCCGGTGGCGGGCAGCTGGATGGGGTCACACAAGGCGACGGCTCGCACCTGGTGGGGCTGACGATCACGCTCAATTCCAACGCCTGGCAAGAGGTGCAGATCCGCGACGGTGGCTCGGACACCGATTTTCGCGACAATGACGGCAACCAGCGCCTTGACGGCAATCAGACCATTGATGGGGTCAACTACTCGGACGGTCAGCGCATCGAGGCGGAGTATGGCCTGACGCTCAGCGACGGTGTGAATGTCTATCAGGTCGTGGGCGTCAACGTGAACAACTCCAACCCATCCTTTGCCACGATCGAAGGGCTTGCCTTTATCGGCGGTCCTGGCGGATTTCCCCCTGTTGGTGTGCCGCTCACGGTGCTCGGCGCTCAGGAAGGGCCGAACTTCGACAGCACGGAATACGCCACGCCGATTTGTTTTGTGCGGGGCACGTTGATCGACACGCCCTCGGGCCCGCGACCGATCGAAAGCATGAAGGCAGGCGACCGTGTTTGGACAGAGACCAACCAATTGAGCCGCGTGAAATGGGCCGGAGGGCGCGCCGCCATTGCGGCCGGTCGCTTTGCTCCGGTTGAAATCCCGGCTGGAACTCTGGGCGCCAACCGCCCTTTACGCGTGTCGCAGCAACACCGCATTTTGATAACGCATCCGGTTGCCGAGATTCTGTTTGGGTCGGTCAAGGTCTGGATCCCGGCCACCCATCTGATCGGCGCAGGGCTGGCACATTTGGTTCCGGGCGGCGGTGTTGAGTACTTTCATCTGCTCTTGGACGCTCATCAGGCGGTCCGCGCCAATGGGGTCGAGACCGAGAGCCTTCACATACCGAATTCCGCAAACGACACAGAAGAAGCTGTGCATTTCTTCCCGGAATTGGCTGCGGTGGACCCGACCCCCTACCGCTTGGCATACCCAAGCCTTAAGCGACACGAAGCCGACTTACTGTTTCGTGAGATCGCCAAGATTGATCCAAACACGAGCTTGCGCCATAGTGCGTAAAAATTCTGATCGGGGCGCAAGACCCTGCATGAAAAACCGAGGCAATGACATGAAGTACTATCTGACAGCCCTGCTGTGCGCAGGGACATTCGCGGTTGCAATCCCATCCGCATCCCTTGCGGCCAACGGGGTCATCAAACGCGCCTGCGTTGCATCAGACCGCGCGGCGGCCACGCCAGCGCGCTGCGGCTGTATCCAAAGGGTTGCCAATGACGCGCTGAGCCGCAGTGACCGCCGTACGGTGGCCAAGTGGTTTGCAGATCCGCATCAGGCGCAAGAACTCAAGATGTCGCAAACTGCAAGCGATGACGCCCTTTGGGAGCGGTATCAGGCATTTGGGCAATTGGTGCAGGCCATTTGCAAGTGAGCAGCGGGGGCTTGGCCGATGCGCGCTCAGCCCCATTCACACTGATCGGCTATCGCTATTCCGTCTATACTTGGATCGCGCGCGGGGTGTTGCGCCAGACCGACACCCCCTACCAGTTCGAAGACTTTGACCCCTTTTCCCAGGATCTGAGCACACACCCGCACCCTTTTGGCCGCGTGCCCGTTCTGCGGCATGGCGCGGTTACCTTGCATGAAACCGCCGCCATCTGCAGTTACGTCGACGCGACACGCGGTGGGTTATCCCTGACGCCCACGAATGCACTGGCCAAGGCGCGGGTTCTGCAAGTGACATCGATCATCGATTCCTATGGTTATTGGCCGATGATCAGGCAGGTGTTTGCACATCGGGTGTTTCGCCCCTTTTTGGGCGAGGCCCCCGATGAAGAGGTCGTGGCCGAGGGGTTGAAAGCCGCCGCGCCGGTTTTGACAGCCCTAGAAACCATCGCCGATGAAGAGATCATTCTGACGGGTTCGGAGTTGACTCTCGCCGATTGTCACCTGGCGCCCATGCTCGACTATTTTTGCCGCGCCCCCGAAGGAGCGCGCGCACTGAGCGCACACCCGGCCCTGTCGCGGTGGTGGGCGCATATGTCTGACAAAAGCTTTCTGCGCGACACTGATCCCCTGCCCAATTACCCAAGCTAGCCGTTGCCAACGGCCCGCACGGGCGAGTTCAGACGCTCCAGCCGGATATCAGCTGTGCGGGCATGACCCTCCATCCCTTCGGCGCGCGAAATGGTTGCTGTGGCACGGGCGAGCGCGGGCAGCGCCTCGTCCTCGACACGCTGCCAGGTCACCGTCTTGAGGTATTTGTGCACGCTCAGGCCACCGGTGTATCGCGCCGCACCAGAGGTCGGCAGCACGTGGTTCGGCCCGCTGGCCTTGTCGCCAAAGGCAACTGTCGTGTTTGCCCCCAAGAACAGGGATCCATAGGCGTTCAGCCGCGTGCGCCACCAATCAAGATCCGCCGCTTGCACATGCAGATGCTCGGGCGCATATCGGTCTGCGACTTGCGCCATCTCTTCACGGTCAGCACACAGGATCACCTCGCCCAGGGCGTCCCAAGCGGCTTGCGCGCTGGAGCGGTTGGGCTCGGGCAGTTCAGCGATGCAGCCGGGGATATGGGCCAGAACCTGAGCTGCCAAATCCGCGTCATCCAGCACCAGCCAGACGGGCGAGTTGTAACCATGCTCGGCCTGCCCCACCAAATCCCAGGCCACGGTCAGCGCATCCGCCGTTGCGTCAGCAATCACAAGCGAATCCGTGGGCCCCGCAAACATATCGATCCCAACGGGCCCAAAAAGTTGTCGCTTGGCCTCGGCCACGAACTGATTGCCGGGGCCAACCAGAATATCTGCCTCGGGCGCTCCGAACAGGCCAAAGGCCATGGCTGCCACGCCCTGCACACCACCGACCGCAAGAATGCGGTCAGCACCAGCAAGCGACATGGCATAAAGGATCGCAGGGTGCACGCCTTGCCCCGCACGCGGCGGGGAACAGGCGGTGATGTTGGGCACGCCTGCAGCCCGCGCCGTGGTGATCGTCATCAAGGCCGACGCGATATGTGCATACCGCCCCCCAGGCACATAACAGCCCGCCGCATTCAACGGAATCTGCCTCTGACCGGCAATCAGGCCCGGGCGCAACTCGGTTTCAAAGTCCATAGCTGACGCCCGCTGCGCCTCGGCAAAGCGGCGGATGTTGTCGTGGGCATAGCGGATCTCGGCCTTGAGCGGATCAGGCACATGCAGCGATGCCTGCTCGACCTGATCCGGAGTGACAACAATGTCGCCATCCCACCCGTCCAGCTTGGCGGCATAGTCGCGCACCGCCTGTTCGCCGCCCTCTTTCAGACGCGCCAGCATGATCTGGACGGTGTCTGCGGTGTCGCCCGCTGATTGCGGAGCAAGACCGGGAGCGGATTTCAGATATTCAACCATGTTGGGTGTCCTGACACTTCAATACTTGACCAATGGGTCGCAGAGTTTCACAAAAGGCAAAACTATGAGGGTCTGCCAAATGCTGATGAAAGGGGTGACATTGCGCGGTCTCGAGGTGTTCGAGGCGCTCGCAAAAACGGGATCGGTGGCGCAGGCCTCGGACCTGACCGGCCTGAGCCAGCCGGCCGTCAGCCAGCAACTGCGCAACCTGGAAAAGGCGCTTGGAACCGATCTTGTCGATCACGGCAAGCGACCGATGGTGGTTACTCCTGCGGGTCGCTCGTTTCTGGCCCGGACCGAGGCTGTGTTGTCCGAATTGCGGCTGGCGCAGAGCGAACTGACGGTGATGGATCTGACCCATCTGAGCACGTTGTCGATCGGGCTGATCGACGACTTTGACAATGACCTGACCCCCCGCCTTGTGACGATCCTGGCCGACAGCCTGACCAAATGCCGCTTCAAACTGATCACCGCGCCCAGCCATGAAATCAGCGAAGCGATGCAACAGCAACGGCTGCACATCGCCGTTGCCGCCACGACCGGAGAGATGCTGGATGGAGTGGTTGAATACCCGCTGGTGCGCGACCCGTTTTTGTTGGTGGCCCCCAAGGGCCACGTACCCGAGGGCGCGGATATCATGGCAGCGCTGCAAGGGTTGCCGCTTCTGCGCTATGCCCGCGAACAGCTCATCAGCCGTCAGATCGAGGCGCATCTGGCCCGCCAAAAACTGGTGTTCGAAGAGCGATTCGAAATCGGCTCGCATCTGGCGCTGATCGCCATGGTGGCCCGCCGGGTGGGCTGGTCGGTAACAACGCCGTTGGGCTATATGCGGGCGGTGCGGTTCCACGACCAGATCGACGCCTTCCCGCTGCCGTTCTCTTCCTTCTCGCGCACCATCTCGCTGTTTGCCGGGGCGGATTGGGCCGACCGGGTGCCGCGCGACGTGGCCCAGACCATGCGCCGCCTGGTGCAAAGCCAGATGATCGATCCGGCGGTGGCCAAGCTGCCCTGGCTCAACACCCAGCTGCGCGTGATCGACAGCTAGGCTGGCAAGGCGCGTTCTGGCGCAGAGCGGTGACATTGCGGGGCGTTCCTGTCGAAAACGGTGAAGCTATCACTCGGATAAATCCCACGCATCGGCCTTCCGACAAGAGCGGCCGGTTCAGTTTCCTGATCAGCAGATCATTGTTTTGACTTTGCTTAAGTAAGGCTGCGCTTCAATCCGCGGGCCGCACGTTCGATCAAATCAAGCGCCCCGTCAAAATCGCGGGTGTAATAGGGGTCGGGCACATGATCAATGTCGCGATCATCGATGTAATCGGTGAAGACATACACCGGCGTGTCACTCCCCGCAGGACGCAAAGCTTCGATGTTTTCGATATTCTCGGCATCCATCCCTACGATCAGATCGAACCGGCCAAAGTCATCCGCCTGAAACTGCCGCGCCCGCAGATCCCCGATCTCCAGCCCCCTCTGCCGGGCGGCGTCTTGCATGGGGCCATAGGGCGGTTTGCCCACATGCCAGCTGGCGGTTCCGGCGCTGTCGGTGCTGGCCTCGGGCATCAAGGCGCGAAAAACACCTTCGGCCGCGGGGGAACGGCAGATATTACCAAGACAGACAAAGAGGATTCGGTGGGTCATGGGCAGGCTCCTTTGAACCACCCTTTTTAGGGATTGGAGCAGGCATGGAAAAGATCGTGATTCTTACCGGGGCCGGGATTTCGGCAGAAAGCGGATTGGGCACCTTTCGCGACGAAGGCGGGCTTTGGTCACAACACCGGATCGAGGACGTGGCCACCCCCGAAGGCTTCGCACGCGATCCCGCTCTGGTCCAAGGGTTCTACAACGCCCGGCGCGTTCAGGCGGCGCAGGCACAGCCGAACGAGGCGCACCGCGCACTTGCGCGGCTACAACGGGACTGGCCCGGCGAGGTGGTGATCGTGACCCAGAATGTCGACGGGCTGCACGAAGCAGGCGGGGCCAGCGACGTGTTGCACATGCATGGCACCCTTGCAGGGGCGCTCTGCGCCAGCTGCGGTCATCGCTGGACAGCGCCGGACCAGATGCAGGTAGGCGAGCCCTGCCCATCTTGCGGGGCGCCTGCGGGCCGCCCGGATGTGGTGTGGTTTGGCGAGATGCCGTATTTCATGGATCAGATCTATGACCACCTGGCCGAGGCCAGCATTTTCGCCGCAATCGGTACGTCTGGTCAGGTCTATCCGGCTGCGGCCTTTGTGCACGAGGCGATCGCAGCAGGCGCACGGACGGTCGAGTTGAACCTTGATCCCTCTGCAGTGGTGTCCAGCTTTGACGAGACCCGCTTTGGCCCCGCAAGCGAAACAGTACCAGCCTGGGTCGATGAGTTGCTCGGCAATCGATAAGGCCCCGCGCCGATCTCAATCCAGCGCCCAGGGCAGCGTTCTGCGGTGACGCGCCGGGCGCAGCCCGGCGCCCGGCCCAACGGGAGGAGGGCATCTTTGATGCCCGAACGACGGGCGGGAGCCCCCCGCCCTCCAGGTCGATCTTCAGTGTTTGTGCGCGCCCGCTTCCGGCTTTCGCTCAAGGTCTACCGGCACTTCGATCTCGATCTCACCGGCCCTTTCGAACACCAGAGTCACCGGGATCATGTCGCCTTGTACAAAGGGTTCATTCAGCCCCATGAACATCACGTGGTCGCCCCCACGTTGCAGCCCGTGCATCTCGCCTGCGGGAATGGCAAAGCCCTCTTCCACGTGCAGCATCTGCATGACACCGTCGGCGTTTTCCTTGTGGGTGTGCAGCTCGACCCGGGCGGCGACGTCCGATTTGACGTCAACCAGCCGGTCATCCTCGGCCCCATGGTTCATGATCATCATGAAGGCCGCGCCGGTCTTGGCGGTCTTGCCGGCTGACCGCGCATAAGGGTCCTTGATCATGATTGCGTCGCCCGCAAAGGCGGATGTTGCAACGGTAACGGCCGTCAGGGCCACGGCAAGAGTTTTGGTGAAGCGCATGTCTTCTTTCCTGTATGTTTGTCTGTTTGAAAGGGGTTTTATTTCAGATAGTTACAGGCGGCGCCCGCGCCGACGCGGGCATCAACAGAGCTGGTATCAAGGCCCCGCTCAACCGTGCAGGCGCAGGGGCCTCGACTGGCGTTTTGGGACGGAGTGCCACCTCATCGGGCAGGACCGCACCCAAAAGGGTCAGAGCATATTCAGGACAAAATGCCGGGGCCTGCGTCGGCTGGCCGTTTTCATCGACCATGACCACGATCGGTCCGGTGCCAGTGCAGATCACCATCTGCCCCACAGCGGCATCCATCCCGCGAGAGGCCGCCATGCCCTGACCGGTCAGAACGACCAGCAGGCTCAGTGTAAGGGCGATATATGTGCGCAAGGTGGCTTTCATCCTGCCGCCGGTGGTGGCACCGCGTGGCAAAAGCTGCAAGCTGAAAACGGCGCCTGCAACCTCATGACGCAACCTTTGGGCGTCCTATGCATGAGGCGCCAAAACGAAAAACCCTGCACGCAACGTGCAGGGTTTTCCTGAAATCTGAAAACGCGTGAAGCGATCAGGCCGCGGCTTGTGCCTTGGCGATCTCTTTCTTCACTTTCAGCGCGTTTGCCGACAGCTCTTCGTCCTTGGCTTTGGCCAGGAACGCGTCCAGACCACCACGGTGGTCGACCGAGCGCAGAGCAGCCGCCGAGATGCGCAGCTTGACGCCACGGCCCAGGGTTTCCGACTGCAGGGTGACGTCGTTCAGGTTCGGCAGGAAACGACGACGAGTTCTGTTTTTGGCGTGGCTGACATTGTTGCCAGTCATCGGGCCTTTTCCGGTCAGTTCGCAACGGCGCGACATTGTTTCTTCCTTTGTTTCTGGAGGCTCGGGATCACCCGCAGCCAAATCACAAGGGGCACGATCCGCAGACGCGCCCGAAAACTGGTTGGATGCGTTTAGGAGGAATCGCTGCCAGCGTCAAGTCATCCGCCAGCCTTTTCCGCCGCTTTGTCTTTCATCAGCTGAATATGTCTGCGCTCGGCCCTTGCCGCAAGTTCCTGCCGGCCACTTTGTTCGGCCCTTTGCGCCAGATGACGCCAGTAAACCGGGCTGCCACGCCGAGACTTGCGATGCAGTTTACACAGCCGTGATCGATGCACCATGTCGGTTCTCAGAAGTCTCTGCAGGGCGCCAAATTTCCCACCCTGGCGTAAGACCTGTGTCGCCGGATGCCCCGAGGCCGCCAAACGGGCGACGCTCATGCCAGGGAACACCAGATCAATCATCTGCGCATGCACCAAATCTGCCGATCTGAACGGATCGGCAAGCACGACCCCCTGGACCGGGTGCTCTCGCTCCATCAACCCCCCAAGGTCGGGGTCAAACTCCTTTGCAAACTTTCGATACCGGCGATCAAAAGGCACATGTTCTGGCGCGATTGAATACTGGGGTGAGACAGCAATCAGTTGCGACAGATTCAACGCCTTGGCAAACCTGAGCGCCGCATATCCGCCCATCGAAAACCCGATCGACTGCACAGCAGCGAACTGTCTGGAAAAACGTTCTAGTTCCGCTTCCAGCGCTCGCGTTTCGGAATTGATATACCAATCATTCAACCGCGCTTGCAGGTGCAAATGCGTGTACCCGGCACCGACAAATGTCTTTATGGGGGCCGCTTCCGAGAAAGCTCCGGCCTCTTGGGTGCGCTGTCGGAAACTGACAAACAGGCGATCCTGGCCTGGATTGAACATGCTGGCGCGCAGCCTGTCCCCATCAAAAAGTCGCGTTTCCGGCAATCCACTCAAACTTTCAGGTGCCCCCTCAGCATTTGATCTGCAGCAGCCGAAGGGCTCATGGTACCGTCTGCGACATTGCTACTTAACCGGTCCATCATAGCGCGTGCATCTGGCGTATCCAGTCTCGCCAACAGGGCCTGACGGACCTCTTGGTCGAACCAATAGCGGGCCTGATTTGCGCGGGTCGCCTCCCAGAACCCGTTTTCCTTGCGCCAGTTGATCAGCGCCTGCATCTCGTCCCAGGCTGTGACCAGACCGTCCTCTTGCAGGGCCGAGACCATCATGGCCTTGGGAAACTCTTTTGGATCTTGCGGACGTTTGCGCAGCAGGCGCAAGGCCCCCGCGTAATCGGCACAGGTACGGGTGGCCGCCGGTTTCAGATCACCATCGGCCTTGTTGATGAGAATCAGGTCTGCCATTTCCATGATGCCGCGTTTGACCCCCTGCAACTCATCACCGCCGGCCGGGGCCAACAGCAACAGGAACAGATCCGACATCTCGGCCACAACCGTCTCTGACTGACCTACACCCACCGTCTCGATCAGCACGACGTCGAACCCCGCCGCCTCGCACAAGGCAACGGCTTCACGCGTGCGCCGTGCCACACCGCCCAGATGGGTCTGGCTCGGGGACGGGCGGATAAACGCGTTCCGCTCGCGGCTCAACCGCTCCATCCGGGTTTTGTCGCCCAGGATCGACCCACCCGAGCGGGACGAGCTGGGATCGACGGCCAGAACCGCAACGCGCAACCCCTGCCCCACCAGATGCATGCCAAAGGCTTCGATGAACGTGGATTTGCCCACCCCTGGTGTTCCCGACAGGCCAATCCGCATCGCTTGTCGCCGCGCGGAACTCAGCTGTTCCAGCAAGGCTGTGGCTTGTGCTCGGTGATCTGCGCGCCCACTTTCCACCAGTGTGATCGCGCGCGCCAAAGCCCGACGATCACCTGTCAGAATCTTGTCACCCAGCTGTGCGATGTCCATGATGGTTCGACCCTTATTCAATTTGCGCTACTTGACGCCGAGCGGGTTGCTTTGTCCAGAGTTTGAAGGGGTTTCACAATATGTATCTTCGCCGCATTACCTTTACCCTCATGGTCCTGCCCCTGTTTGGCACCCATTCTGCCCGGGCTGCAGACACCGATGCGCTCTTTGATGTGCAGGCCTGGGGCGTGAAGATCGGTGAATTTCGCATCGCGGGCCAGGAGCGTAGCAGCAGCTATTCCGTGACTTCAAAATTCGAGACGACAGGTCTGGTCAAACAGCTTGGGCGCATCTGGTTCACGATGTCCGCCAAGGGGCAAAAGTCGGGCGATAGCTTTGTCCCGGCACGCTATGCCGAGCGGGTTCAGACGGGGCGACGCAAATCTGAAGCCCAGATCGACTATTCTTCGGGCTTTCCGCTGCTCACGGGTGGCAAGCTTGGTACCGAAGACGCCGAGGTTCTGGATGCCACCGCGCAGACCGACACCGTTGATCCGCTGACCGCGATGTTCATCGCCCTGCGTGATCAGCCCCGTGCAGGCCTGTGCACGCTGAACCAACCGATCTTTGACGGCGCGCGCCGCACCATAGCCTTTATGACCGGACGCCGCGATGACGGCGACAACGTGATATGTACTGGCCAGTTTCGACGCTTGGGCGGCTATTCGGCCAAGCAGCTGCGGCAGGGGCGCAATTCCAGCTATGAGCTGACCTATGTCCCCTCCGGCCCCTTGATGCGGGTGCAAGAAGCGCGCGTCACCAGCTCTCGGGGCACCGCCATTCTGACCCGACGCTAGACGCCGTCGCCTGCTTTGGCGATAAGGCGGGCATGAGCAAGCTCCCCATCGAAGACGCCCTGCCCGACCTGATTGACGCCTTGCGCCGCACGGGCCGTGCCGTGCTGCAAGCCCCGCCCGGCGCGGGCAAAACCACGCGCGTCCCCCTTGCGATGCTCGAGGCGGAGCTGTGCGACGGGCGGATCATCATGCTGGAGCCCCGCCGCCTGGCCGCTCGTGCGGCCGCCGAGCGGATGGCGCAAACCCTGGGCGAGCCCGTTGGGCAGACCGTTGGTTACCGGATTCGGGGCGACTCCAAAACCACGAAGGCGACCCGGATCGAGGTTGTGACCGAGGGTATCCTGACCCGGATGCTGCAATCCGAACCAGACCTGCCCGGCGTCAGTGCGATCTTGTTTGACGAATTTCACGAACGCTCTTTGAACGCCGATCTTGGCCTGGCCTTGAGCTTGGAAGTTGCCGAGGCCCTGCGCGACGACCTGATGCTGATCGCGATGTCCGCGACACTCGACGCCGGACCGGTTGCCGAGCTGATGGGCGCGCCGTTGGTCACATCCGAAGGGCGCAGTTTCCCTGTCGAAACACGTTGGCTCGACCGACCGTTGCCGCCCAAGGCGCGCAAGTTGGATGCGCTGGTGGATCTGGTGATACAAGCCGAGCGTGACACGCGGGCCGAAGGTGGTGGCATTCTGGTGTTTCTGCCAGGCGAAGGAGAGATCCGCCGCGCCGAGGGGGCCTTGAACGGGCGGCTGCCCGGTGATTGCCCCGTCCGACCGCTGTTTGGTGCGATGCCCTTCGCTGACCAGCGTGCCGCTATTGCCCCGGTCAAATCAGGTCGAAAGGTGGTGCTAGCAACGTCGATTGCCGAAACCTCGCTCACCATCCAGGACATCCGCGTCGTGGTCGACATGGGTCAGGCCCGCCGCGCCCGGTTCGATCCTGGCTCGGGCATGTCGCGGCTGGTAACCGAACGCGTGACCCGGGCCGAGGCCACCCAACGTGCGGGCCGCGCAGGCCGTGTGGCTGCCGGTGTGTGCTATCGCCTCTGGACCAAGGGAGAGGAAGGCGCACTCTTTGCCTATCCCCCTGCCGAAATCGAAGCCGCCGATCTGACCGGGCTTGCATTGGAACTGGCGCTTTGGGGCGCGGATGCCGGTGATCTGGCGTTCCTGACACCCCCGCCCCCCGGTGCTTTGGCCGAGGCACGCACACTGTTGCAGATGCTGGGCGCTTTGGACACCTCCCACCGGATGACCGACCACGGCCGGGCGCTGGCCGCCCTGCCCTTGCATCCGCGATTGGCGCATATGTTGGTAACTGCGGGACAAGCAGCGGCCCCCTTGGCCGCGCTTCTCGCCGAACGCGACCCTCTGCGAGGGCCCCCCACAGATCTGACCCTGCGACTCGAGGCTTTGCGCGATCCAAAAGCGTTTCAGCGCAAGCGGACTTATCAGCTGAACTTTGGCGTGCTTGATCGCGTCCGGGCCGAGGCCAAACGTCTGCGCGCCCTGACACGAACCCAAGACACAGAATTGTCCCCAGCCGCCATGGCCGCACTTGCCTACCCTGATCGTATTGGGCAGCGCCGCAAAGGCGACGCGGCGCGCTATGTCCTGTCGGGCGGCAAGGGCGTAGTGATGGAGGACAGCGACACTCTGGCCGCAGCACCGCTGATCGTTGCGCTCGACACCGACGGCAACCCCCGCGAGGCGCGCGTCAGATTGGCTGCACGGATCTCCGAGGGCGAGGTCCGAACCCTCTTTGCCGATCAAATCGCATGGGTCGATCATTGCGAATGGTCGAAACGCGAGCGCCGGGTGGTGGCCCGCAGGCGCGAGTGTTTCGGGTCCATCGCTCTGGATGACCGCATCTGGAAGGATGTGCCGCCGGATGCGGTTGCCTTGGCCATGCTGGACGGCGTGCATGATCTGGGGCTTCGTCTGGACGGACCCGCCGCACGGCTGGCCGCACGAGTGGAGTTGGCGCGCGCGGACGGGGCCGCGATGCCGGATTTCTCACACGACGGGCTGATGGCCGCGCTCGAGGATTGGCTGCTGCCGATGCTCACCGGAGTGCGCAACGCCGAAGACTGGAAACGGTTCGACCCGCTGCCTGCGCTGCAAGCGGCGCTCAGTTGGGATCAGACGCAGACGCTTGATCGCCTGGTGCCGTCAAAATTTGTCACCCCCTTGGGCCGCAAGATCGCCATCGACTATGATGCCGACGGAAATCCCGAGATCCAGGTCCGCCTGCAAGAGATGTTCGGGGTGACGCGGCATCCCACCAGCGGCGGGGTGCCCCTGAAGATTACACTGCTGTCGCCCGCACAACGCCCAATCCAGATCACCCGCGATCTTCCCGGATTCTGGACCGGATCCTATTCGGATGTGCGCAAGGATATGCGGGCGCAATATCCCAAACACCCCTGGCCCGAAGACCCCACCCAAGAGGACCCCACCTTGCGCGCCAAACGTAGAAAATGAGCGCACAACGAGCCACTGGACACAACCGCAGCGCGCCGCAGGCGCGCTGCCCGGCCCAACGGGAGGGCGTGCATCTTTGATGCGTGTCCCGACGGGCGGGAGCGCTACGAGCGCAGGCTTGGCAAGCCGATCCCTGTTGCCTGAAACCCGCCGTCAGCTGCCAGGATCTGGCCGGTGATATAGCTCGCCTTATCGCTCAAAAGGAACGTGATGGCCGCGGCAATCTCATCCTCGCGACCATAGCGGTTCAAAGGGATGGCATCGTGATAGGCCGCGCGGATGTCGGGCGTGTGCACCGCCAGCGCCAGCTTGGTGTCCACCGGGCCCGGTGCCACGGCGTTGACACGAATGCCAAGCTCGCCCAGTTCCGCGGCTTGCTGCAAGGTCAACTGCGCCAGCCCCGCCTTGGACGTGCCATAGGCCACCCGCAGGGTTGACGCGCGCAGGCCCGAGATCGAGGTGATGTTGACCACCGCACCGCCATCACCCTCGGCCAACAGCCCAGTCAGCGCCTGCGTCATCAGGAACGGTCCGTCCAGGTTCGTCGCCATGACAGTCTTCCACCGCTCGAAACTGGTCTCGCGGATCGGGCCGAAATCAGCCACACCCGCGTTGTTCACCAACCCGTCCAGACGCCCGAATTCAACCCCCAGCCAATCGGCCACGCGCGTGGCATCCTCGGGGTTTGAAACATCCGCCTCACAGGCCACCGCCCCTTCGACGCTGTGAACGGCCTCGGCCAGAGCTTCGGCATCGCGGTCCAGCATGATCACCCGCCAGCCCTGTTCCGTCAGTTGTCGTGAAGTCGCCAGCCCAATGCCGCGCGCGGCGCCGGTTACCAATGCAGTTTTCATGTTCCGTCTCTATCCCCAATCGCCATGATGTTTGCCCGGCATGTCCATACGCTCGAACCCGTGCACGCCAAAGGCATCCCGCTGCGCCTGAATCAGGTTGGCGGTACCAGTGCCCTGACGCGCCGTGTCGAACCACGCCAATCCCGCAGACAAGGCCGGAACCGGAAGCCCAGCCGCAATCGCCGTTCCCACCACTTGCCGCAAGGCCGGGATCGCAGGTGCCAACAAATCAGCCATCCCATCCGCCAGCAACACGGGCCGTTGAGGTGTCTGGCGCAGCAACGGCGCCAGATCATCCAGCAAGCTGGAGCGGATGATGCAACCCGCCCGCCAGATCTCGGCAATACGGGCCAAATCCAAGGACCAATCAAACTCGGCCGAGGCCGCGCGCAGAACCTCGAACCCTTGCAGATGCGCCAACACGCGACCGGCAAAGAGCGCGTTTTCCAGCGTCGCCGGATCCAGTTCCACCTGCCCCACGCCGGGAAATTGCGTCGCAGCGGCCAGGCGCGCGGATTTCACCGACGACCAGGCGCGCGCGCCAACAGCGGCCTCGATCGCGCTTGCGGATTGGCCCAGCTTCAACGCCTCGATCACCGTCCAGCGGCCAGTGCCCTTTTGCCCGGCCTGATCCCTGATCATGTCGACCAATGGCTTGCCGCTCTCAGGATCACTCACCTGCAGCACTTTGGCCGTGGTCTCGACCAGGAATGACGCCAGCTTGCCTGTGGTCCAGTTCGCAAACAGCGTGCCGATCTGCGGGGCCTCCCACCCCTGTCCATCCCGCAGCACGCCATAAACCTCGGCGATCATCTGCATATCGGCATATTCGATGCCATTGTGCACCGTCTTGACGAAATGGCCTGCCCCATCCGGACCCACATGAGCCACACAGGGATCGTCCTGAAACTTGGCGGCAATCGGTTCCAGCAGGGGCTGGAGCTGTCGCCAACTGTGATCGGAACCGCCGACCATCATTGATGGGCCGTGGCGTGCGCCCTCTTCTCCGCCCGACACCCCCATGCCGACAAGGTGGAACGTCTTGGCTTCGGCCGTTCTGCGGCGGGTCTCGTTGAAATCTGCGTTGCCTGCATCAACAACTGTATCATCCGCATCCAGCAAAGGGGACAATCGGGCGATCATGTCGTCCACGGGTCCGCCGGATGGGATCATCAAGACAATCACCCGGGGCGAGGAAATCGCAGCCACGAATTCGCTTAACTCGGCCGCTCCGGTGATACGCGACGACAGCGGCCCGGCCTCCTCAAGGAACGGGTTGATCCACTCCGCCTCGCGGTTGCTGACGGCGATGCGGATGCCCTGGTCCGCGAGGTTCAACGCCAGGGCGCTGCCCATCGTTCCCAAACCGTACACCCCGACTTGCGCCAAGGTTCCTGACGACGCCTCCGCCCGTTGTTGTGCCATGCACCACCTCTCACCAACTCAGCCCGCCAAAAGTGCGCCATCCCCGCGACAGACGCAAGACGCCGAAAAGTCGAACAAATAATGGGCATTGTAAGTAATGCTACATTCCCTATATTCCTTTGGAACTGCTGTGACAGAATGCAGCATGATCGAGCGTGAACCATGACAGATGCACTGATCAAAGCCTGGGAAGAGGTTGTGAGACCTTTTTTCCTGCGCCCCAAGCGGGTGCAGGTGGCGGCGCTGTGCACGCGGGATGGGGCGACCGGGAAAGAGGTTCTGCTGATCACCAGCCGCGGCACCGGCCGCTGGATCGTGCCCAAGGGATGGCCGATTGACGGGCTCAACGGCCCCGAAACCGCGCTGCAGGAGGCCTGGGAAGAGGCCGGTGTGCAAGGCACACAAACCGACAAAGAACCGGTCGGGCGCTATAGCTATGACAAGATCAAAGGCAACGGCCTGGCTGTACCGGTCGAAACCGAAGTCTACCGGATCGAAGTGTCCAAGCTGGCGGACGACTACCCCGAGGTTGGTCAACGCAAGCGCCAGTGGGTTCCGCCCGAAGAGGCCGCAAATCTGGTGCGAGAACCCCAATTGCAGGCCATTCTGCTCGATTTGTAACAGTTTCACGACTGTTTTATGACAGCCGACTTGCGTCTGTCGCATTCAGCCTCTAATTGGCCGCGCGACACTCACAATAGACGGCAGACAAATGGCTGACGCAGAAAACAGCAACAAATGGACGACACTTGATCGCGACTTGAACCGTATTTCGCGGGTCGAGATGGCGACAGCCTATGTTGCGCGGCCCCTGGTCGGACCTGGGATTGCGCTGGCGTTCATGGTGATTGCTGCACTGGTTGCCATGCTTGCCTTTGGCACCACATCCGGGAGCCTGATCATTGCCGCTGCCGCAGCCTTTGGCGCCTATATGGCAATCAACATCGGCGCCAATGACGTTGCCAACAACATGGGCCCTGCCGTTGGGGCCAACGCGCTGACCATGGGTGGCGCCATTGCAATTGCTGCCATCGCAGAAAGCGCCGGAGCCTTGCTCGCCGGTGGGGATGTAGTTTCGACCATTTCCAAAGGGATCATCGACCCGACGGGCATGCAAAGCAGCGAGATCTTCATCTGGGCGATGATGGCTGCCCTGATTTCGTCAGCCCTGTGGGTCAACCTGGCCACTTGGGTTGGTGCCCCGGTGTCCACCACCCATTCGGTGGTCGGTGGGGTCATGGGCGCGGGCATCGCGGCCGCAGGCATGACCGCCGTCAGCTGGCCGACGATGGGCAAGATTGCAGCCAGCTGGGTGATCTCGCCTGTTCTGGGGGGCGCCATCGCCGCCGCCTTCCTGGCGTTGATCAAGGCCCGCATCCTGTATCAGGACGACAAAATTGCCGCGTCGCGCCGCTGGGTTCCGATCCTGGTGGGCGTCATGGCGGGCGCCTTTTCCGCCTATCTCGCGGTCAAGGGCCTCAAGCGGATCGTCAAGATCGAGCTGGAAGTTGCCCTGTTGATCGGGGTGGTCGGTGGCCTCGCGGTCTGGGCGCTGTGCGTGCCCTTGATCCGCCGCCAATCCGAGGGGCTGGAGAACCGTAACAAATCGGTCAAAACACTCTTTGGCCTGCCGCTGGTGGTTTCGGCCGCGCTGCTCAGCTTTGCCCATGGCGCCAATGATGTGGCCAACGCAGTCGGTCCGCTCGCGGCCATTGTCCACGCCACCGAATTCGGGGACTTTGCCGCCAAGGTTTCAATCCCCACCTGGGTTATGGTCATCGGCGCCTTTGGTATTTCGTTTGGTCTGTTTCTGTTTGGTCCCAAGCTGATCCGCATGGTGGGCAGTCAGATCACCAAGCTGAACCCGATGCGCGCTTATTGCGTCGCCCTGTCCGCCGCCATCACCGTGATCGTCGCAAGCTGGTTGGGCCTGCCGGTCAGCTCAACCCATATCGCGGTTGGTGGCGTGTTTGGCGTGGGCTTTTATCGCGAGTGGCACATGGAGCGCCGGCTACAGAAATCCAGCGCCAATCGCCCAGCCGAAAAACGCATCGCGCGTGAGGAACGACGCCGCCGCAAACTGGTCCGTCGCTCACATTTCATGACCATCGTGGCGGCCTGGGTTATCACGGTTCCTGCTGCTGCGCTCATGTCGGCCAGCATATTCTGGCTGCTTTCGCTGATGCTTTGATCCGGACGGGTTAGCCTCTGACCTCGCTTGCCGTCAGCGGAGGCTCTGCCGTTTCAATCAGTTTGGCCACCCTGCTGCAGATCGGGGTGACCACCCCAGCCTTGCGCCCCAGACGCATGATTTCGCCCTGCAGGCTGTCGATCTCGGTCGGGCGTCCCGCCATCAGATCATATGCCATCGACGTTCGCGCAGATGGATCGATCGTAAGCATCTTGGCCGCGATCCGGCTGAACAATGGTGTTGGCAATCGCAGGATATGGGGCGTCATCCAAGCAGGCAGAGGTGTTGTTGAGGCCACGTCCAAGCCAGAACGCCGCAATACGTTCAACGCCTCGGCCATCTGATCGGCCATCACGCGGCGCCATTCCTGATCCAGGAGTTGTTGCTGCAAGGTCAGACCGCTGAGCGCATTCAGCGCGTTGTTAAGGTTGATGACCAGCTTGCCCCACTGCACCGCCTCGATCCGGTCGCTTTCGGTCACCGAGAGATGCGGCACGCTGAGGGTTTTCCCCAGATTGCCTGGCCCCTGCTCGATCACGATGTCCCCCGACGTGGCCCGGTGAAAACCCGCTTCCGATGGGACAACGTTGAAGGGCACCATACCTGCACGCACGTCACGGCCCGTCAGGATGGCGCGCAACGTGACCGCGTTTTCGATCCCGTTCTGCCACGACAGGACCGGAGCGTCTGCGGGCGCGTATTCGGCAATCAGGCGGGCCATATCCTCGGTCGCGCCGGATTTGACCGTGACGATCACCAGATCCGCCTCGGCAAGACAACTCGGATCATCGCTCAGCCTGAGATCACTGGCTTGAACCGTTTGCTGCAGGCCCGAAAAGTCCGTGACCGTCAGGCCGTGCTCGCGGATCTGATCAAGGATGCGCGCGCGCCCCAGCAGTGTGATTGGCTGACCCGCCGCTGCCAGCAGCCCCCCTGTGAAACAGCCGATGCTTCCGGCTCCTGCTATGACAATGCGCATCGTGGCCTCTCCCCTCCGAGTGATCTTGCGACCGAACGGGAAGAGAGGCAACCGTGACCACACGACACGTCAAGGAGCGCTCCCGCCCTCGCTGCGTGCTCTGCCGGGCCCTTGCTCCGTTGGGCCGGGCGCCTCGCTTGTCGCTCGGCGCGGTCGCGGCCAGCCGTACCGTCAGCCTGCCCGTCTTTGCCTGCGCTCCTTGAGACGGGCGTGCGCCTCGGGCGTGCCGTCATGAAACGAGCCGAACCACTTGTCCCAGGGCATTTCCAGGTTGCCATAGTTCACTTCGAAGTACCGGTGATGCATCTGGTGGTGGAAGGTCCCCAGCGCCAGCGTTTTGCGGTCCTTGACCAGCAAGCTTTCGAACCCGGTGTGTGATGTCGCCGCGGTCAGCCCCTGATGCTGCAGGTGAAACAGGATGTGCAGCGGATGGGCGGGCACCACCAGGTGGATCAGGATCGAAGTGAAGAAAAAGAACGCCTCGACCGGGTGCATCGACAGCCCCGACCACGGGCCGACATTGACGTTGCGATGATGCAGCGCATGCGCCAGGCGGTAAAGCGGCCCCCAATGCAGCGCTCGGTGAATCCAATAGAAGTGAAACGAGATCCAGACCGGGGTGAGCAAGAAGAAGAGCACAAACAGAACGGGGTGTTCCGAGGGCAAAAGCATGGGAACCCACCCCCGCGCCATGCCGTGGAACATCAGCACTTCGAAAAAAGTCCAGCATCCTACTCCGCTGACCAGCGTCCAAAACATATTGTCGTGCACTTGATTGGCAAAGGTGAACTGCTTGCCCTTGCCCGCCAAAGGGCGCGGATCGAACTTGAGCCGTGCGCCCTGTTTGCGGGCGCGAAAAAAGAACAGGTGTAGCCCACCAGCCACCAGGATCATCAAGGCCAGATTGCGCAACCAGATCAAGGCGATCCAATCGAGGGACAGCACCGCCATCCGTTCCATCGCCGGGGTCAGCCAGGTCCAGCTGATGAACGCGATCAGCAGGACAAGGACATTTTCCGCCACCCCAAGCCACCGCACAGCGAGCCACTGCGCCATGCGCGCCGGGTTTGGCGGCCAGCTGAAAAACGGCGAGACCGCGATAGGCACATCAGGTGTATGCGCCCAGCCGGGCAGCTTTGAGGTATCGGACATGGAGGGCCTTTGCTGCTAGCTCAATTGCGTTGACCCACCCTGTCACATCGACTTACACCTGAAAAACAGAACCAACTGATCAATTACATCTGATTTTCTGAGGAAGGACACGATGGACGATCTTCGCCTATCCCTCCGCCTGCTGCGGGCCTATTCGGTCGCGGTCGACTGCGGTTCGATCACAGGGGCGGCAGAGGTCTTGAATGTGGCGCCGTCCGCCGTGGCCTCGGCCATCGACCGGGTCGAGGCGGAATTTGGCGCCACGTTGCTGGTGCGCGCCCGCGCCCGTGGCATCACCGCCACCCCGGCCGGGCGGGCCTTGGCGGCGCGGATAAAACCATTGATCGAAGCGTATTCCGACGTCATGCAACAGGGATATGCCCTGAACCAGGGTTTGCGCGGCACGCTTCACGTCGGCTACTACGCACCCATTGCTCCGGCGTTTTTGCCGCATATCTTGCAAAATCTAAGTGACGATAGCCCTGAACTGAACTTCAATTTGCAAGAATGCGACAATATCACGGCGCAATCTGGGCTTTTGGAGGGCACGCTGGATGTCGCCATTTTCGCCGGGGACGAGCTGTTGGCCGGAGTGGACACGCGCCCATTGATGGACCTTCCGCCTTATGTGCTTGCCCCCTACGGACATGAATTGAGCACAAGATCAAAGCTGAGTTTGTCTGATTTAGACGACGTTCCCCTTGTTCTGCTCGACCTGCCCGTGGCCGGAGCTTATGTTCGCCGCCTGCTACGGGCCGCGGGGGTCACGCCACGGGTCGCCGCCACTTGTACAAGCGTCGAAATGGTGCGTTCGCTGGTTGGTGCAGGCGCTGGCGTGGCCGTTCTGAACATGCGGCCCCGCACCGAGCAGAGCTATGGCGGGGACCTGGTCCAGGCGCTGCCGCTCACGGATGGAGAGCCCCTGCATCTGGTCACAGGACGCGCCGCCGGAACGCCGCGCCGCTTGGTGCAGGTCTTTCAGGACCGGTTGCACGAATGGTTCACCGGGCCTGAGGCACGCGCTTTGATCACCCGGTAGAGGCCTGTTTCGCCACAGGCCAGCCAAAGATCAGGTTGTCGGATTTCCACAGCGGCCCCTTGTCTTGTTTTTCAGCCACGACGTGACCGCCCTGCGCCGCATAGAACCCGATCGCTTGTGTGTTCTCTTTGACCACGGCCAATGTCACCTGAGTATTGCCCACATTGGCAGAGAAGCTCCGGGCCAACTGCAGAAGATGCGCACCTACTCCAGCGCCGCGGGCAGCCTTCAAGACGTAAAGGTGGTCGACCTCGGCCGCATGTCCCGACAGCGCACACAGACCTATGATACGTCCACCGGCTTCGGCAACCAGCGTCTGCGCGTCTGTCTCCAGTCGGGCCTGCCAATACCGCGTGCGGTGGGCCAGATTCAACGCCAGGCGCACCTCGGGCGGGGCGATCTTGGCATAGGTCTCCTGCCAGGTTTCGAAATGAACCTGAGCCAGCGCCTCACCATCCGAAGGCACTGCCAAGCGGTAAGTCACTTTGCCATCGCAATAGTGATGCCCCGCCCTAATCCAGGCGATTTGCGCAGCGACGTCTTCTGCGGCGCGCACCAACAAATAGTCACGATCAAAGGTCGAGGTGACAAAAACACCCAAACCGGCCTGGGAAATCGGCTGCACCGCCGAAAGCACCACGCCGGGGACATCCAGATCGACCAGGTTGGACACCTGAACCGCCCGCCATCCGCCCGAGCATTGCTCGGTTCCGGGCACGCGATCCTCACGGCACAGGATCGAGGTTTCATCGGAGGCTTGGGTAATACTCACCAACCCCTCGCCTTGCGCCCAATCCGGCACAGGCATATCGGGCGCACGCCGGGTCACCGCATAGGCTCCCGGCAGCGCGTTCAGCACGAGCTGCACAGTCATGTTGTTTGTCCTTAGCTTGGCTTAGTTACCCAGGCACCAGCGCATGATGGCTTTTTGCGCATGCAGGCGGTTTTCAGCCTCGTCAAAGATCACCGAGTTCGGGCCGTCCATAACTTCGGATGTCGCCTCTTCCTCGCGGTGTGCGGGCAGGCAATGCATGAACAATGCATCGGGTTTGGCGTGGGACATGAGTTCGGCGTTGACCTGATAGGGGCGCAGCATGTTGTGGCGGCGTTCCTTGGCGGATTGCGCGTCATGCATCGACACCCAGGTGTCGGCGACCACCAGATCGGCCTCCTCGACCGCCTTGAACGCATCCCGTTCGACCACAACCTTGGAGCCCTTCTGGCGGGCAAAACCCATGAACTCTTCTTCGGGGTCGAACTGCGGCGGGCCGGTGAAGGTGAAATCAAAGCCAAACTGACCAGCGGCATGCAGGAAAGACGCGCAGACGTTGTTGCCGTCGCCGGTCCAGACCACTTTTTTGCCCTTGATCGGGCCACGGTGTTCTTCGAACGTCAGGACATCGGCCATGATCTGGCAAGGGTGGGTGCGGTCGGTCAGACCGTTGATGACGGGCACGCTGGCATATTCCGCCATCTCGGTCAGGACGGTTTCGTCAAACGTGCGGATCATGATCATGTCAACATAGCGCGACAGGACGCGGGCGGTGTCAGCGATGGTTTCACCATGGCCAAGCTGCATGTCCTTGCCGGAAAGTACCATGGTCTGACCGCCCATCTGGCGCACGCCCACGTCAAAGGACACGCGGGTCCGGGTTGACGGCTTTTCAAAGATCAGCGCAACCATGCGGTCCTTCAGTGGTAGGTCTTCGTCAAGGGCAGCCTTTGGCTGACCGACGCGCGCGGCCTTGGTCTTGGCGGCCTGGTCGATGATGCTGCGCAGGTCGGCGGCATCGGTTTTGTGGATGTCGAGGAAATGGTTCATATCACTGTCTGTTTTTGGGACCGAAGCCGGGGGCGCTGCCCCCGGACCCCCGGAGTATTTTCGAAAAGATGAAGATCAGGCGGTTTCCAGCTGGCTTTCGACCTGTTTTGCGGCGGCGTCGAGGCGGCTCGTGGCCTCGGCAATGTCGTCCTCGGTCAGAGTCAGCGGCGGCAAAAGGCGGATCACGTTATCGGCGGCAGGAACGGTGATGACCTGATTGTCATAGCCCGCGTTCACCACGTCGATGTTGGTGGCCTTGCACTTGATCCCCAGCATCATGCCCGATCCGCGAACCTCTTCGAACACGTCCGGGTGATGGGCGATCAGCCCTTCGAGCTTTTGCCGCAGTAGGCCCGATTTGCGGTTCACCTCGGCCAGGAACTCGGGGTTCGCAACGTGGTCGATGACGGCGCAACCAACGGCACAGCCCAGCGGGTTGCCGCCATAGGTCGAGCCATGCGTGCCCGCGACCATGCCCGATGCGGCCTCTTCAGTGGCCAGCACAGCGCCCAGGGGGAAGCCGCCGCCGATGCCTTTGGCGACCATCATGATGTCGGGCGTGATGCCCGCCCATTCATGGGCAAAGAGCTTGCCGGTCCGGCCAACGCCGCATTGCACCTCGTCCAGGATCAGCAGCAGGCCGTTGTCGTCGCAGATTTGGCGCAGCGCCTTGAGCTCCGCATCTGGCACGGGGCGAATGCCGCCCTCGCCCTGCACCGGCTCGATCATGATCGCGGCGGTGTTTTCTGAAATGGCATTGGTTACACCATCCAGATCACCAAACGTCAGGTGGACAAAGCCGCCCAGCAAAGGGCCGAAGCCCTTGGTCATCTTCTCGGACCCGGCGGCGGCAATGCCTGCCGAGGACCGGCCATGGAACGAGCCGTCAAAGGTGATGATCTCGACCTTTTCAGGCTGGCCTTTGTCGTGGAAATACTTGCGGGCCATCTTGACCGCCAATTCGCAGGATTCCGTCCCGGAATTGGTAAAAAACACCGTGTCGGCAAAGGTATGCTCGACCAGCTTGTCGGCCAACGCCTGCTGTTGCGGGATCTCATACAGGTTTGACACATGCCACAAGGCCTGCGCCTGATCGGTCAGCGCCTGAACCAAAGCCGGGTGCGCATGGCCCAGCGCGTTCACCGCGATGCCTGCGCCCAGATCCAGAAAACGTCGGCCGTCTGCCTCGATCAGCCAAGCGCCTTCGCCCTTCACGAACTGAAGGGGCGCACGATTATAGGTCGGCAGAACGGACGGGATCATCTGGATCATCCTTTTCGAAGAGTTGAAGCCCGATCAGTGCAACACAGAGGGCGGTTTCGTCAACATTTTGAGGTGGGTTCGCGCGGATTACAGAGACGCGCAGGATCAAACGGGCCGATTACGCAGCAAAGCGTCGGCGTCGGAGCAGGGTGATATGTGCAACTTTGATCATGGGATGGCTCCATAACGAAGGAATCGGGGCTTGAAAACCCCTTTTGAAGGGGTAGACCTTCATTTTGTCACGCGCCTTGACGTTCCCCACGATTTGGCAACCAATGCGCGCATGACAACGCTTTGGTCTTTGCGCAATTATCGCCTGCTGTTTTCCGCTTCTGCCATTTCAAATCTGGGGGATGGGGTATCGGCCCTGGCTTTTCCCTGGCTCGCAACCCTGATCACCCGCGATCCGATGCTGATCGCCATGGTCGCCTTTGCCACGCGTCTGCCGTGGCTGCTGTTTTCCATTCCCGCAGGCGTCTGGACCGACCGTATGGATCGCCGACGCTTGATGGTGCAGGCCGATCTGGTGCGGATGCTGCTGACCTTTGGCGTGGTGGCGGTCATTCTGAGCGCGCCCGAGTTTCCGGTGGCGCAGGCCGAGCTTTACATCGCGGCGATATCAGTGCTGGCCTTCTTGCTGGGCTCAGCCGAGGTGCTGCGAGACAACGCGGCCCAGACCGTCCTGCCTACCGTGGTCTCAGCCGATCAGTTGGAACGCGCAAATGGGCAAATCTGGAGCATCGAGCAGATCATGGGCTCTTTTGTTGGCCCGCCCCTCGCCGGCCTGCTAATCGCAACGGCCGTACCTGCCCCCTTTGTGCTGGATGCTGCCACCTTTGCGCTGGCGGCAGGATTGGTCTGGTGCATGGCGATTGCACCGCGCCTGGCCCCAACACGCCGCTCCTGGACGGAGGAGGCCCGCGAGGGGATCGCCTGGCTGCGAGGGCATCGGGTCATCTTGGAACTGGCGATCCTGCTGGGGCTGATGAATGCGATCTCGCTGATGACGCTGACGGTTCTTATCCTCTACAGCCAGGAAATCCTGGGATTGGGTGCCGCCGGGCATGGCCTGCTGCTGACCGCTGGTGCAGCCGGGGGCGTTGCCGGCGGGCTGCTTTGTCCAGCCATAGCGGCGCGCTTGGGGCGCCGCCGATCCCTTCTGGTTGCACTGGCATTGTTATCGGCGACTTTGGGTGTGATCTGGCTTGCGACTTCTGTCTGGCTGGTTGCCCTTGCGCTCTTTGCCGAGATGTTCGCCGCCCTGTTGTGGAACGTAGTCACGGTTTCATATCGGCAACGCCTGATACCGGATGACCTGTTGGGTCGCGTCAACAGCCTCTATCGCTTCTTCGGATGGGGCATGATGCCGTTTGGGGCTTTGATCGGCGGGGCTATCGTTGCGGCAATGGAACCTTCGCTGGGACGCGAAGCCGCATTGCGTTTGCCCTACATTCTGGGGGCATTTGGCATGGGCATGATCTGGCTATACGGCTGGCGACGGCTGCAGTTGTAACGCCGCCTGCTGCCTTTGTACCCCACACATTTTCGCGCTTGCCAATCGACAGCGGCTCGTCCACCGCTAGGGCCATGTACGAACCCCGCAAACAGAACCCGGCCCTTGCTGCCGCGCTGATTTTTACCGCCACCGCTTTTATCGCTGGCACGACGCTGCTGGCAAAGGCTCTTGGCACCGGCGCGTTGGGTCCTGAGTTGCATCCCATGCAGATCAGCCACGGTCGTTTCCTGTTTGCTTTCATCGCCATCGGAACCGTCGTCGCGGTGACCCGCCCGCCCCTGCAGCGTCCACATTGGGGCCTGCACATTGGGCGCACCACCTTTGGTTGGTCCGGTGTGACGCTGATGTTTGCCAGCGTCGCCTACATCCCCATGGCCGATGCAACGGCGATTTCATTCCTGAACCCGGTATTTGCCATGGTTTTTGCCATTCCCTTGCTTGGTGAACGGGTCGGACCATGGCGGTGGGGCGCTGCACTTGTTGCCCTGTTCGGGGCCCTGATCCTGCTGAGGCCAACACCCGACAGCTTCCAACCGGCCGCCCTTTTGGCCTTGGGGGCCGCATTGGTGATGGGGATGGAGCTTATTTTCATCAAAAAGCTATCGTCGCGGGAATCCCCTTTTCAAATCCTGCTGATCAACAATTCCATGGGTTTGGCCATTGCAACCGTAGCTGTGTTGCCGGTCTGGCAAATGCCGACACCCGAGCAATGGGCAGCACTGGTTGGCATCGGGTTCCTGATGGCCTGCGCCCAAGCGTGTTTTGTCAATGGCATGGCGCGGGCGGATGCCTCGTTCGTGGCACCGTTCAGCTATGCAACGCTGATCTTTGCCGCCCTTTACGACTTTATCGGCTTTGACGTTATCCCCGACAGCGTGAGCCTCATCGGTGCCGCCATCATCTTGAGTGGTGCGCTGGTGCTGGCGTGGCGCGAGGGGCGGCAGGCCAAGCGTTGAAGAATAATTCGGGCGCGCGGTCTGTGGGCGACCCCCATGTCGCAAACCCCAAAGACCAGCATTCCACAGCATACACACTGGGCTCAAAAACAAGTGAGTCCTCGCCATGCATGAACGCCGCATTCCCGAGTGGGTCCGCCACGCCCCTGCTCCATCTGTTCGAGATTTTGGTATCCTTGCCGGCCTTGAAGCTGTTGTGCGCGGCATCCTGATCTCGGTCTTTCCGCTGATCATGTACCGGACGCTTGGAGATGCAGGGACCGTCTCGTTCATCTATTTCCTGATCGGGATCGTGTCGCTGATCGCAGGCCTGATGGTGCCATATGCCGTGCGCTATGTGCCGCGCCGATGGGCCTATTCAGCGGGCGCGTTGATGTTCACCGCGTCAGCCGTGTTGGCCATCATCGGCACGCCAGTGGCGGTCATCGGCGCCTTGGGGCTCAACACAGTTGCGGCCGTGACCACATTCGTATGCTTCAACGCCTATGTGCTGGACTATATTGACCGCATCGAATTGGGAGAATGTGAGACCAGCCGCATGTTCTACAGCGCCATTGGCTGGACAGCTGGCCCGATGGCAGGCGTTTTGCTGCTGGAATATTGGACGCCTGCACCGTTTGTGATCTCTGCCATAGCCTCTGTCGTCATGCTGGCAGTGTTCTGGGCCATGCGCCTGGGCAACGGCAAGCTGATCAGCCGGGCACGCAGCCAAGCCGCCAATCCGTTGGCCTATCTGCCGCGCTTTTTCGCCCAGCCCCGCCTGGTGGCCGGATGGCTTTTTGCGGTGATCCGGTCCTGCGGCTGGTGGATCTATGTGGTTTACCTGCCGATCTTTGCGATCGAAAGCGGGTTGGGAGATCAACTGGGTGGCATCCTGCTGTCATTCACCAACGGTATGCTCTTTGCCTCACCCCTGATCCTGAAATGGATGCAGCGCCGGTCAGTCAAACAATCCGTCCGCATCGGATTTGCCGCAGCCGCCACCTGTTTCGTTACAGCCACTGTGGTCTCCCCGATGCCTTGGGTTGCTGTTGCCGTGATGGTGGTGGGGTCCATGTGGATGATCGTGCTGGATATCTGCGCAGGTCTTCCGTTCTTGATGGCGGTGAAACCGTCAGAGCGGACCGAGATGTCGGCCGTCTACAGCTCGTACCGGGACGTCAGCGGCATCCTGACCCCAGGCGCGGCCTGGGCCGTTTTGCTGGTCTTTCCAGTGGCGGGCATCTTTGCAGCAGGCGGCGCAGCTCTGGCCATTGCCTGGGTGATCGCCGCGCGTCTGCATCCCCGATTAGGGCAACCAAAGACGCCCCTGCGACCCAGCGAGCTGGTGCAGCCACAGGCCGAAGCTGCTTAGGATTTCAGGCGATAGCCGGTCTTCAACATCCACCAGGCCAGCAGGCAGACTGCAGTTGTCGCGCCCGAGCAGACCGCAAATCCCAGCCAGGGCGAGCTGTCGGACACCCCAATGACGCCAAAGCGGACGCCGTCGATCAGATAGAACACCGGGTTCAAGTGGCTGATGACGTTCAGAACCGGCGGCAACGCCTCGACCGAATAGAACGTGCCCGACAAAAAGGCCAAGGGCGTCACGATGAAGTTGGTGATTGCCGCCATCTGGTCGAACTTGTTGGCAAAGATGCCCGCGACAATCCCCAAGGCGCCCAGAAACGTGGCCCCCATGACAACGAACAGCAAGGCGACCAACGGATGCTGCGGCACGATCCCAAGCACCAAGGCAAGGGCGATGCTGATGGCAACCGCAACCAGCAACCCTCGCGCCACGCCCCCTGCAAGATAGCCCAGCAACTGCTCGATGGCCGACAGCGGCGGCATTAGCGTGTCGACGATATTACCCTGCACCTTGGAAATCACGATGGAGGACGAGGTGTTGGCAAACGCGTTCTGGATCACCGTCATTGTCAGAATGCCCGGTGCCAGAAACGTCAGGAAGGGCACGCCCATGACGTCACCACGTTTAGAGCCCACGGCAATGGTAAAGATCAGCAAGAACAGGCCGGCCGTAACCAAGGGCGCCAGCAGCGTTTGCGTCCAAACCACCATGAAACGCGCCGTTTCACGATGTGCCAATGTCCTGAGGCCCAGCCAGTTGACCCGCCCAAACCGGCGCTCGCCAAGTTCCATGAAATCCGACATCTGCCCTGCCCTACGCTTTGCTGCGAAACTGATTCTAAGACGCCTTGTAACTCGCGGCGCAGTGATTAAAATAGGGCGCTGAGACAAATTCCGAAGGCGGCCGCGATGGGGGCCGCTTTCCCGCTTTGAAAGGCATGCCATGTCCTGGACCGACGAGCGCGTAGAACTGCTCAAGAAAATGTGGGGCGAGGGCCAGTCGGCCAGCCAGATCGCCAAGGAACTGGGCGGCGTGACACGCAACGCCGTCATCGGCAAGGTGCATCGCCTGGGCCTGTCGAACCGTGCGACCAGCAATGCCTCGACCAAGGCAGAGCCCAAGGAAAAGCCCGCCCCCGCGGCCAAGGCCGAACCGCGCGCCAAACCCGCACCCAAGACCGAACCCGCCCGCAAACCGGCGCCCGAGCCTGCGGCCCCCGCAGCCGACGCAAAGCCGATCCCGGCCCGAAAGCAGATCATTCCCGCAGGCCAGCCGCTGCCGCCGCAGCCCTCGGCCAACGAAATCAGCCCCGAGGCCCTGGCCAAGGTCAACGAGGTTGAGAAGAAAGCCAAGAAGCTGACCTTGATGGAGCTGACCGAGCGCACCTGCAAATGGCCCGTGGGCGATCCTGCAACGGATGACTTCTGGTTCTGCGGTCTGCCCGTGCAACAGGGCAAACCTTACTGCGAGGCGCATGTCGGCGTGGCCTTCCAACCGATGAGCGCCCGCCGCGACCGCCGCCGCTAACCGTATTCAGTGAGTTCCCAAAAGCCCGCGCCTCGTCGCGGGCTTTTTTGTTTCAGCCTCACCTGCGCTGTCAGCCATTGCATCCCTGATACGAACCGATGGGACGCTGAATCGGCGCGTCCACCTCGAGAATTTGCTCCAACAGTTCCAACCGGTTGGGAATTGTGGTGCGCACGGCCTCTTCGACCTCGGCAGGTAAACGTCCTGGGTAACGCAGCAACGCCCATGCAAAGAGAGCGCTTTCGGCCAAATCCTCGCCCTGCCGGTTGCGGGCTGCGTAATCTGTTATGAAGCCACCGTCGGCCCTTTGCGCCTGCCTCCATTCTGCGCTGTCAGCCCAAGGCACATCCAATGTGGCGTGAACGGATTCGTGGAACACGGTCTCCTCGAGATCATGGTTTTCGATGCGCGTCGCCATGTTTTCGGAATAGACCGTGAAGAACCGTCCGCGATCCTCGGCAAATGCGGTTTCATCGCCGATATGCACCACCACGTGCCGCAAGTTCTGTCGCATCAGGGTGGGCAACGCGCCAATCGGGCGCGAAATTGCATTTGCCAGTTCCTCGGCGCGCTGCATCTCACCCGCGTCGGGGTGCACATAGATGTCCACCTGCGTCCCGTCCGTAAAGCGCGCCTGAAACAGAAAGACGCCATCGGCAAAAAGCTCGTCCCGGCGTTTGTCCGGCATCTCGGCCCGGACGCGATCTTGAAAGATCAAACACCCAAAGGCGTTTTCGTCGCTGGTCGTGATGAACTCGAGTTCGTTGGACACAACCGAATTCGGATACAATGGCTCCGCCAGTGTCGCCGTAGCACCCCCTGCCATCATTGCCGTCGCAGCCATTATGCGTGACCACATGCCAAGCGCCCCTTGCGATTGTTTCGGTCAGTCTGACCAAAATAACCGAACAAGGCGACAAAAAAGACGCCCGAAACAAATACGGGCGTCTTGATGTCTAACCATGACGGACGGATCAGTTCTTGATCGGCGCCTGCGAGGTGAATTTCGGGATCGTGTTTGTCGAGGCATCCTTGCCCTCGATGCCGGGCCAATTGCCTTGAGCCAGGTTCAGGTTGCCGGGAATGTCTTCTTCCCAGAAGCCAACCACGACATCGGTGATGTTCAGGTACAGCTTGTCGTCAACGATCCGCCACAGGTTCGGGTTGCCAGGCACCTTGCCACCTTTGGAGACGCCATAAGCACAATGCCCGTCATACTGCGGCGCATAGAATGCGGGGTTTGCCACAAAGGCATCGCGGTTGGCTTCGGTCGAGAAGGCAAAGGTCGACCCGTTGTATTCCGCCGTGATGTCGGCGCGGCCTTTGACGCCCTCAGGCTGCGACTGGCCGACCGGAGCCTGAGCCAGGCTGCGATAGGCCACGACGTCATAACCGGACACGGCAAAGCCGGTTTCGTCAACATATTGAGGGCCTGCAAGGGCAGGCAAAGCGAACATCGAGGCGGCGGCAAAAGCCAGGGCAAAACGTTTCATGGCGGGGTCCTGTCTGGGTTCAAATCTCTGGGCTATCCGGCATCTGTACCGGGCGTTCCCAAACAATATGTGAAAAATCCTCGCTGCGAAGGGGGGCTAACGCGGCTGTGAGGGGACACGAGATTTCGTGATCAAGACGCCCCGTTTTGTTTCAATGTCCCCCTTGCCCCCGCCGCGCGGTTGGACTTTGATCGCCTCTGGACTAGCTCCGAACCGGGGCTTCAGGCCTCAAACAGATACGGATGACACGCGACATGAGCGACGATACAACCTACACCCCGCCCAAAGTCTGGACCTGGGACGCCGAAAGCGGTGGGCGTTTTGCCAACATCAACCGCCCCATTGCAGGCGCCACCCATGACAAGGACCTGCCGGTGGGCAAGCACCCCCTGCAGCTCTATTCGCTGGCGACGCCCAATGGGGTCAAGGTCACGGTGATGCTCGAAGAACTGCTGGCACTTGGTCACGAGGGCGCGGAATATGACGCTTGGCTCGTCAACATCGGTGAAGGCGAACAGTTTGGTTCTGGCTTTGTCGGCGCCAATCCCAATTCCAAGATCCCTGCGATGATGGACCATTCGGGCGACACGCCTGTGCGTGTGTTCGAATCCGGTTCGATCCTGGTGCATCTGGCCGAGAAGTTCGATGCCTTCCTGCCCAAGGACGGCGCCGCGCGAACCGAAGTGATGAACTGGCTGTTCTGGCAGATGGGCAGCGCGCCCTATCTGGGCGGCGGCTTTGGTCACTTTTACGCCTACGCCCCCGAGAAATGGCAATACCCGATCGATCGCTTTGCGATGGAGACCAAGCGTCAACTGGATGTGCTGGATCGGCAATTGGCGGAAACAACGTTCATCGCAGGGCCGGACTATACCATTGCCGACATGGCGATCTGGGCTTGGTACGGGCAACTGGTCCTTGGACGCCTGTATGACGCAGCCGAATTCCTGGATGTGACCAGCTACGAGAACGTTCTGCGCTGGGCCAAAGACATCGATGCTCGCCCGGCCGTCAGCCGAGGTCGCATGGTGAACCGGGCCTTTGGCGAGTTGCACACACAGCTGCGCGAACGCCACGACGCCGGGGATTTCGAAACCAAGACGCAAGACAAGCTCGAGCCCGCTGAAGAGTAGAGCGGACGCGCGGGGGCCGGGGGCATGGCCGCGTTGCGGCCATGCCCCCGGCCCCCGCGCCCCCTCACTTCAATCGCGGCGGTTTGTCAGGGTCGCTTCCCGGGGCCACCTGTTTCATCTCGGGCACTTCTGGTTGCGGCAAGTCAAACCGCAGGCCAACAGCTTCGAGCTTCGCGGCCACCGGATCGCCCGCATCAAAGAACCCCACATCCATTGCGCCCGCATCCACACCAGAAAACGTCAGTGCCTCTGAGGCTGCTTTGGCCAAGGCCCCTTGCGCGTCCTCGATGGCGCCAACAAACCCCAAAAGATGGCCCTGTCCGCCACCAGGGTATGTGACCCCGACAAGATAGGCCGAACGTGCCAGCCCCTGCGCCGTGCTCAGTTTCGCATCCAACGAGGTGATCAGGCTTTCAGGCAGGCCCGTGGGTGGCGTGAACCGCTCCACCTGCGCCTCGACCTCGTCGGGGGCGTGTTCCAGCGTCTGTTGCAGCCAGGCCATCGCCTCGGGCGGGATCAGGATCGAGGATGGTGCCACTTCGAGGTTCAAGCCCAAACCAATCCCCTGTCCGGCAAGCATCTTGGCCAGGATACGCCCCGACAGCGCCGCATAGGGTGCGGGCTGACCAACGAACCGAGCCAGGCGCTCTTCGCGATCAAATGCCAGCAAAAACCGCCCATCTGCCACCTCGAACAGCTCGGGTGAGATGTTCTCGTCCTTGGCCTCTTCGGTTAGCAGCAGGAACAACTCGCAATCCCCCAGCCGCTCATAGAACCGCAGGCGCGCTGCATCATCGGCAGGTGCAGCCTCCATCGCTGCATGGGCGACATCAAGCGGTGTTGGGTCAGTCATCGAGCACCTCATTCACGCGGGCCCTGAGCGTCGGCAACAATTCGGCCTCGAACCAGGGGTTTTTCTTCAGCCATCCCGTATTGCGCCACGAGGGATGAGGCAAGGCAAAGAGCCCGGGCGCATGGTCGCGCCACCCTGCAACTGTCTGCGTGACCGACCCCTTTGCACCCATGTGATATTTTTGAGCGTAGCCGCCGACCAGGATAGTCAACTGCACCCGGTTCAGGGCCGCCATCACCTGGTGATGCCACGTCTTGCCGCAAATGGGCGGCGGTGGCAGATCAGCCTTGCGTTCGTTGTACCCCGGAAAGCAAAAGGCCATTGGTACGATGGCCACCCGGTCCTTGTCGTAAAAGGTCTGTTCCTCCAACCCCAGCCAATCCCGCAGCCGGTCTCCTGACGGGTCGGTGAATGGCCGCCCCGAGGCATGAACCCGCGCGCCGGGCGCCTGCCCTGCAATCAACAGTCGTGCTGTGGGTCGAAACCACACCACAGGCCGCGGCTTGTGAGCCGACGCCGTCTTGGCAAAACGTTCGGAACACTGTGTACACGCGCGAATTTGAGATTTGAGGTCTGCGGCTTGGATCAAAACCACTCCTTTTTTCGCTTGCAGCGCGTTGTAAACCGGGATCAAGATAGGAAAAATCCGTTGCCGGTCCAGAGTCAGAACAGCCCGACACACGAAATTGTTCACCAGCTGGAAACAATCTTTTCCAACGCCCCCATCCCAAACAGACCTTCAATCTGGTAAAACGTATCCCATGTTGAAACGTCGAGATTTGATCGCGACACAACGCGTTGAATATTTGTTTCACATTTCGACATAATGTGGCCAAAATCGCCCTATAAACCAGCCCAACGCCCCAGACAAAGAAGGGCCGCCAGCGACCAACGGCTGAGGTTCAGCCATCCGACAAGGCATAAGCAGTAAACCGATGCTCGAGTTTGACAACGTTAGCAAGTCCTTCTGGACAGGGAGTCACCGCAAGGTGATCCTGGACCGTGTCTCGTTTCGCGTGGAATTGGGAAAATCTCTGGGTGTTCTGGCGCCAAACGGCACCGGCAAGACAACTCTGATCAACATGATCGCGGGCCTTGAGAAACCGGATGAGGGCGAGATTCGGCGCAACTGCAACATCTCTTTCCCATTGGGTTTCATGGGAGGCGTTGTCGGGCGTGTATCGGCCATGGAAAACTCGCGCTATATCGCCAAGCTCTACGGGTTGGATCCGGACTATGTCGAGGCCTATTGCCGTTGGCTGTGCGGATTGGGAGAGTACTTTGATCAACCGCTTGGCACCTATTCGTCGGGCATGCGGGCAAGGTTTTCCTTTGCGTTGATGCTGGCGCTGGATTTCGACATCTACCTCATCGACGAGGGGATGCCCGGATCCACAGACGTCGAGTTCAACAAGCGGGCAGGCTCGATCCTCGAAGAGAGGCTGCGCACAACAACGATCATCATCGTGTCCCACCAACCCGACACACTTGAAAAATTTGCACGTCAGGCCGCCGTTCTGCTGGATGGCCACCTGCACATGTTTGACACCTTGGAAGAGGCTAAGCAGCTCTATGACTACGAAACCCAAGGCTAAGAAGTTTCGCATCCGCCGCAATCCGGCCACCCCGGCCGAAGCCGGAGCTGCGCCGATGGAGAAAGCCACACCGGCAGAGGACACGGCGCAATCCGCCGCGCCAGCGCCCGCCACTGACCCGTCTGCGCGCGCCCGTGCCGAACAGGCCGCAATGCAGGGTCAGGTATCATCGGCGCGCGAAACCAGCGCCGAGACCGAGATCGATGCGATCAAGAAAGAGGGTCTGACCGGGCGCCAGTTGCGCATGGCGCGTCGCGTGGCGCAAAAGCACAACTTGCCCGCGACATCCGACTATGACGCGGTACGTCTGCTGCGCCAAAACGGCATTGACCCGCTGAAGCGGTCGAACATGCTGGAACTGGTGGTACCCAAGAACGAGGCTGAAACAAAACCTGCGGCCAAGAAGGACGAGAAGTCCGACAAGGTCCAGTTGCCACAAACCGTCGCCCCGCAGAAACAGACCCTGCCGTCCACCGAGTTGAGCCCGGCAGAACGACGCGATCGCGAGATCAGCCAGATCCAACGTGACATTGCCAAGCGTCGCCGCAAGAAACTCTTGCTGTTGATGACGCGGCTGTCTGCCTTTGTCTTCCTGCCAACTCTGATTGTCGGGTGGTACTTTTATGTCATTGCCACGCCGATGTATTCGTCAAAGTCCGAATTCCTGATCCTTCAGGCGGACAATGCCAGTGGGATTGGCGGACTTTTGTCCGGCACTCAGTTTGCCACCAGCCAAGATTCCATTGCTGTACAATCCTATCTGGAATCCAAGGATGGAATGCTGCGTTTGGACCGTGATGTCGGTTTCAAGAGCGAGTTTTCGCAGCCCTGGATTGATCCGATTCAGCGACTGCCTGTCGATGCTTCAAACGAAGAGGCCTACAAGACCTACAGCCGCAACGTGAAGATCGGGTATGACCCGACCGAAGGCGTCATCCGGATGGAGGTGATCGCACCAGATCCTGCCGTTGCGACCGAGTTTTCGGAAAAGCTGATCTCTTACGCCGAAGAACGCGTCAACAATCTGTCGGTCGAAAAACGCGCCGATCAGATGAAAGACGCGGAAGAAGGTTTGGAGATCGCCGAGGAAAAACGGCGCGAAGCACAAGAGGCCCTGATCGAATTGCAGATCAAGGGCGCGCTTCTGGACCCCGAAGGGGTGATCGCCAGCCTGCGCAGCCGCATCAATACGGTCGAGATTCAGTTGCAAGAAAAAGAGCTGCAACTGGCAGCCTTGCTGGACAACTCCCGCCCAAACCGGGCCAAGGTTGAAGGTGCCCGTGGTGACGTGCAGCGGCTCAGCGATCTTCTCGCTCAACTGAATGCGGAAATGACCGACGCCTCGAACGGCGAAAACTCGCTGGCGCGCTTGGCTGTCCGCATCCAAATGGCTCAGGCTGATCTGGCGACACGTGACGCCATGCTGCAAGCCTCATTGCAGCAGATGGAAACCACCCGGATGGAAGCCAACCGTCAGGTGCGCTATCTGACAACATCCGTCTATCCGGTGGAAAGCGAGGAACCCGCCTATCCGCGTGCCTTTGAAAATACGATTTTGGCATTCCTGGTGTTTTCCGGTATCTACCTGATGATCTCGCTTACAGCGTCCATCCTTCGTGAACAGGTATCATCGTAAACTCATGAAACATGTCCCAGTCGCCGGTCTGACGATCGGCAATGACCTTCCGCTCACCATCATCGCGGGCCCCTGCCAGCTGGAAAGCGCAGACCATGCGCAGATGATTGCCGGCACTCTGAAAGAAGCCTGTGATGCCGCTGGCGCGCAGTATGTGTTCAAAGGGTCGTTCGACAAGGCCAACCGCACTTCGGTCAATGCAGCCCCTGCCCTGGGGCTGGAGAAGGGATTGGCGGTTCTGCAGTCGGTCAAGGACTCCATCGGCGTGCCGGTGACAACGGACGTGCATGAAAAAGAGCAATGCGCGCCTGTGGCCGAGGTTTGTGACATCCTGCAAATCCCCGCCTTCCTGTGCCGCCAGACTGCCCTGCTCAAGGCCGCAGGCGCAACCGGCGCCACGGTCAACGTCAAGAAGGGCCAGTTCCTGGCGCCTTGGGACATGGCCAACGTGGCGGCCAAGATCGAAAGCACCGACAACCACAACATCATGCTGACCGAGCGCGGCGTGAGCTTTGGCTATAACCGCTTGGTGGTCGACATGCAGGCGCTGCCCGAGATGGCGCGCACCGGCTATCCGGTGATCATGGACGCAACCCACACGGTGGCGCAGCCCGGTGGTCTGGGTGGCTCGTCCGGCGGGCAGCGTGAATTTGCCCCCCTCATGGCGCGCACCGCAGTATCGGCAGGTGTTGCAGGCGTCTTCATGGAAACGCACCAGGACCCGGACAATGCCCCCTGTGATGGGCCCAACATGATCTACCTGGATCAAATGTCTGCGCTGATCAGCAGCCTCATGGATTTCGACCGGCTTGCCAAAGCCAACCCCATTCAAATCTGACCTTTGACGAGATTTTTGTTATGACCAAACCCCTTGCCGAGGTGACCCCGAACACCTGGAGCTTTCTGCGCGACGCCATGATCAAGCCCACGGGCTTTCGCGAATATGACGCGCGCTGGAAATACCCTGACGAGATCAACCTGCCCGGCATGACGGCCCTTGGCCTAGGTTTGGGCACACAGATGCACAAGCGCGGGATCGAGCCTGTGATCGCGGTTGGCAACGACTATCGCGACTATTCACTCAGCATCAAGAACGCGCTGATCCTGGGGCTGATGCAAGCGGGCGTTCAGGTCAAGGACATCGGCCCGGCGGTCTCGCCCATGGCCTATTTCGCGCAGTTTCATCTGGATGTACCTGCGGTGGCCATGGTCACCGCCAGCCACAACCCCAACGGCTGGACCGGGGTCAAGATGGGCTTTGACCGACCGCTGACGCACGGGCCGGACGAAATGGCCGAGCTGCGCGATATCGTTCTGAACGGTGAAGGCGTGCCGCGCCCTGGTGGCTCGTACGAATTCGTGGATGGCGTGAAAGAGGCCTATATCGACGATCTGGTGGGCGATTTCAAAATGACCCGCCCGCTCAAGGTGGTCTGCGCCACGGGCAACGGCACCGCTGCCGCCTTTGCGCCTGAAGTGTTCGAACGCATGGGTGTCGAGGTGGTCGATAGCCACAACCGGCTGGATTACACCTTCCCCAACTACAACCCGAACCCCGAAGCGATGGAGATGCTGCATGACATGTCGGCGTCCGTGAAAGCCTCAGGCGCCGATATGGCGCTTGGCTTTGACGGGGACGGCGACCGGTGTGGCGTGGTGGATGACGAAGGCGAAGAGATCTTTGCTGACAAGGTGGGCGTCATCATGGCGCGCGATCTGTCCAAGCTCTATCCCAACGCGACCTTTGTGGCAGATGTGAAATCCACAGGCCTTTTTGCCAGCGATCCAGAGTTGCAAGCCAATGGCGTGACAGCGGACTACTGGAAAACCGGCCACAGCCACATGAAACGGCGCGTCAAGGAAATCGGTGCTCTGGCCGGGTTCGAAAAATCGGGCCACTACTTCCTCGCCGAGCCGGTGGGGCGCGGCTATGACTGCGGCATGCGCGTGGCGGTCGAGATCTGCAAGCTGATGGACCGCAACCCCGACAAAAGCATGTCGGACCTGCGCAAGGCACTGCCAAAGACCTGGTCGACACCGACCATGTCACCCTATGCTGCAGATACCGAGAAATACGACATCCTGGCCCGCCTTGTTGACAGGCTGGTGGCCAAGCATGAGGCCGGAGAGGCTTTTGCAGGTCGCGCGATCAAGGAGGTCGTTACCGTCAATGGCGCCCGCGTGATCCTGGACAACGGCAGCTGGGGCCTGGTGCGCGCCTCGTCCAATACACCAAATCTGGTGGTGGTGTGCGAAAGCAGCGAAAGCGAAGCCGAGATGCGCGCCATCTTTGCCGACATCGACGCGGTGATCCGCACCGAACCCGGCGTGGGCGACTACGACCAAACCATCTGAGGAGAGGGGCGCGCTCCCGCCCCCTCAAAGACCTCTCTGACGAGAGCCCCTTTCGGGGTTGGGCCGGGCCGCGCGTTCCGCGCGGCGGGCGCGCCCTGCAAAAAGGGTTCGGGCCCCTCGCAGCAATCCGCTTGTTGCAACCGTCCCCTGTTTCTTCTCGTTCAAACAACGGGCGGGGAAAACGCAACATGATGTGGCGGGGGCAAAGCCCCCTGCCCTGTCTACATCAATCAAGCCCAAACAGCTTCAGCACGCCCTTCTTGGCCTCGTCCTCCAGCCGGTCCTTGATCAGTTCTTCGATATCCTGATCCTCGGTCACGGTGGTATCAAGTTCCTCGCTCAATTTTTCAAGCGCGCGATCTTTGGCCTCTTGCTCGATCTTGTCGACTTCAACGCCGGCTGCGGCTTCGATCACCTGGCTGAGGTCAGGCTTGATCGCCGGATCAGACCAAGGCCCGACAATGCGCACCGGTATCGCAAGGCCTTTACCCGCATTGGCCCGCAAAGCAACAGGCGTAAACAGATAATCGATATCACGATTGCCCAGACCGACGCGGCCAACCCCGTCTGCACGGTAATTGTCGAGCTGCAGCAGCAGATCGCGGTTGTTCAGGTTTCCGTTCTGCATCGTGAAGCTCGCCGTCAGGCTGTTGAAAACGGTCGTACCGCCCGAGCCGCTGCCGGTGCCCATCAACCCATCTAGATCAATGCCGGAAATCACCCCACGACCCATTTGCAGACCGCCCTGCCCGGACAAGGAATGCATGATCGCATCCTCGGTCTGCCCCACGCCCAGAAATTCGACCGAACCGTCAAGCTTGCCAGACAAGCGCTCGACATCAGCGAACGTGACCAACATATCTTTTGCGTCGATCCCGTTCAGCTGCAGCTTGCCACCAACCGACAGGCCATTGCGGTTGTTGGCCACAAGCTGACCGTTCACCGTACCGCCAAACACGGACACAGGTGACAGTTTCAGAACCGCGCGCGCGCGATCCAGGCTCAGTGTCAGATCACTTGCACCAAGCGCAAACCCCGAGGTTTTGATCGCATCTGCCGTCAGCCGGATGCTGCCATTGGCCAGCGACAAGGCTGACGCATCTATCGGGTCTTTGGACCAACCGCTCGCAGCAGAGGCTCCACCCGAAGCCGCGCTGCCCCCTTCAGTGGATGTCAGCCCAGTCAGGTCGAGGGTGCCAGTCGAAAGCCGTGCGGTGATCTGCGGTGGATCGGCGATTAGAAGATCCGCGTTGCCCGCAAAGGTGTTCTGATCCAGCGTCGCCTGCAGCCCGCGCATCGCGAGCTTTCCGTCCTGTGTATAGGTAACCTGCGTCGATACCTCGGCAGCCTGCCCCAAGCCGTGCGGCAGGCTGATACCCGGCTGCCCGAATGCGGCCAACATCCGCGCGGTGTCTTTGGAGGCCACTTCGGCCTGCCCTGAAATCTCGCCCGCGCTGCTGACCTTGCCGGAATAGCTGAGCGTCGTTTCTGGCGCGGTCATCGAAAAGCTCATGTCTGTCACGCGTCCCGCCGCAAACCCGGGCAAATCCGGCAGGGTCATCGCCACATCGATACTGTCCTTGCCAACGGCCAAAGCCGCCTCAACCTCCAGCGGCGCGCTTGGGTTCGGCCATCTTGCCTTGAGCGTAACGCCCGAAAAATCCAGATCGGTTTGACCATCCTTGATGTGAACCAGACGGGCGTTGCGCAGCTCCAACCGCTCCAATGTGACACCAAAGCTCTCGGTCGAGGAGGCCGCCGTCGTGGTTGCACCGCCCCCGCCAGTCGCCCCTGTCGCACTTGAGAAATTCCAGTTCTGGCGCCCTCCGGCCTCTTCCAGACGCAACACGGGGTTCTGGGCAATCACCCGCTTGATCTGAACCTCACCGGACAACAAAGGCGCTGCGGCCACCCCGATCGACAACCCATCGGCCGTCAGCATCGGCGCATCGCTGGCCCAATCGGCATTGCCGACGGTCACGGCACCGGTTTCGACCCCCAACACCGGCCACAGCGTGACTTTGACATCTTGGCCGAAATCCACGTCGCGCCCGGTCTGCGCCTCGATCTGGTCCGCCGCAAGCGACGCGATCTTTTCCCCCGGCAACAGCAGCAGCACGCCGACAATCAGCCCGACAACAACAACCAGGATCACACCGATCCGAACCAACCACCCCATGACACCGCTCCTTGCCCGTCTCTTAAGCGTCTTTTGTCCCATTCTATGCCAGCGCACCGCCATCCGCACAACATTTGCAAGGGCCACCAAACCTCACTATATGCGCGGGCATGAGCACAAACCCGCCAAATCTCCGCCCCGACCTTGCCCCCGCCGCCCGGATGACCGAGCAGCCCCGCGCAGGCCAGCCAACGATTGGACTGGTGTCCCTGGGATGCCCCAAGGCGCTGGTGGACAGCGAACGCATCCTGACCCGGCTGCGGGCCGAAGGATACGGCGTCTCGCCCGACTATGCGGGCGCGGATGCGGTGATCGTAAACACCTGCGGGTTTCTGGATTCCGCCAAGGCCGAAAGTCTGGATGCCATCGGCGAGGCGCTGACGGAAAACGGCAAGGTCATCGTCACCGGCTGCCTGGGGGCCGAACCCGATTACATCCGCGAGCATCACCCCCGCATTCTGGCCGTCACTGGCCCGCACCAATACGAACAGGTTCTCGATGCGGTGCACGAGGCCGTGCCGCCCTCGCCTGATCCCTTCATCGACCTGCTGCCCGCCAGCGGCGTCAAGCTCACCCCGCGCCACTACAGCTACCTCAAGATTTCCGAGGGCTGTAACCACAAGTGCAAGTTCTGCATCATCCCCGACATGCGTGGAAAATTGGCCAGCCGCCCGGCCCATGCGGTGCTGCGCGAGGCCGAAAAACTGGTCGGCGCAGGCGTGCGCGAGCTGCTGGTGATCAGCCAGGACACATCCGCCTATGGCCTCGACCGCAAGTACGACACCAACCCCTGGAAAGACGGCGAGGTGCGCAGCCACATCACCGATCTGACGCGCGAATTGGGCAAGCTGGGCAACGCCCGCGACCTCTGGGTGCGGCTGCACTATGTTTATCCCTACCCGTCCGTCCGCGAGTTGATCCCGCTGATGGCAGACTCGGACAACGCGGTGCTGCCCTATCTGGACATCCCGTTCCAACACGCTCACCCGGATGTTCTGAAACGCATGGCCCGCCCCGCGGCCTCGGCCAAGACCCTGGACGAGATCGCCGCCTGGCGCGCGGTCTGCCCCGACATCACCCTGCGCTCGACCTTTATCGTGGGCTATCCCGGAGAGACCGAGGCCGAATTCCAGTATCTGCTCGACTGGATGGACGAGGCGCAACTGGACCGCGTCGGCTGCTTCCAATACGAAAACGTCGACGGCGCGCGGTCAAACGATCTGCCGGATCACGTTCCGGACGAGGTCAAGCAGGACCGCTGGGACCGTTTCATGGAAAAAGCGCAGGCGATTTCCGAGGCCAAGCTAGAGGCCAAGGTGGGTCAGGTCATGGACGTGATCGTGGACGACATCGACCAAGACGGCGTAGCCACCTGCCGCACCAAGGCCGACGCGCCCGAGATCGACGGGAACCTGTTCATCGACGAGGGGACCGACAGGTTGAGTGTTGGCGAGATCATTACCGTTGAAGTTGATGAAGCGGGGGAGTATGATTTGTGGGGAGTAGCCATACAGCAAATTTAATGTAGGGCACCTTCCAACATAAATTCACTGATGGATGGTATGACATACGAAATACGAGAAGCCTTTATCGGCGGGAAGAGTGCCAAAATTGACTCCCTGAGCTGGGAAAACTTGAAAACTTCGAAACAGACTTTGGTTTCGCTGCTCGCCATTGAGGAGTTATTCAATTTATTAGCTGAAAGTTACTTGGATTTTGAGAAGTGCCTGTTTGAAAAGCACATTGATCATCTAAAGCGCAGTGGCGCCCCAGGCGATTTGGAATTATTTGCCTCTGAAACAAAAGACATTGTCAACCTTCGAGTACTGAACTTCTTGACTTGTACGAAATCGTTCCTCGACCAAACGCCTCAACATAAAAAAAAATTGCCTCAAACGAAAGAAGCCGAATTCAAAGAATCTACATCACGATCTTTCGATCGATGCATTGAGTATCGCATCGCTGAAGCACTCCGAAACCTAGCTCAACACGCAATACTCCCAATCGGTTACATTGCTTACAGTCATAAACACGAATGTGCTTCTGGGCGCAGTGAACCCAGAGTACCATCAAGAACTAAGTTGACTATCGAACCAGCCTTTTCTGCAAAGGACTTCGACAGCAATAAGATAAAAGCAAAGACGAGGGCCGAGGTTGCAGGGCTTGAAGTAGAATGGATTTGCGCCAAATCCGTAATTCGAATGTATGTTAGGGAGCTAAATACCATTCATATCGAAACGTTAGAGGCAACCAGAGATCAACTCAAAATTGCCGAAGCACACTTCGATAAAGCATACGGTGATTTCCCATCGGATTCTCCGAGATTCCTAGAAATTTGGGACAAGGCGACTGACGAGAAGCATTTCCTGAAACAGACCTTGCCTTCAATGGTTTACAGAAGAAGGGAAAGGTGGTTTGGTTTAGCGAATGTAGCAAGTGACTACTATTCAACCGAAATCACTCGCCCATCGAACAACAAGAAAAAGTTCATTCTAAGTGACGAGCGCATCTGGGTTCCTTAGCCTCCAACTAGACGCTGTGATGTAGATCTTCCCACTAGTGCGAACAAATCGCCGTTGCTTAGCCAATTTCACCGGTAAAAGCACGCAGTAGCGGTAGCTCCAACTCAGCTTGGGGCACAAGCGCCCTCCCGGGGGGAGGGTCGGGCACGGCTTTTGCTTTGCAAAAGCACGTGAGCCACCACACCTACCCTACCAATCCGCCCCCACCCCGCTATCCTCTGGATCAGACACCAGCCATCCAAGGAGAGCCACATGTCCGACGCGCCCATCATCGCCCAGAAAGCCCCCTATCCGGTCGATGTGACCGAGGGGAAAACCTATTTCTGGTGCGCCTGCGGGAAGTCTCAGAAACAGCCCTTTTGCGATGGGTCGCACAAGGACACCGGCTTGAACCCGGTCAAATACACGGCGCCCGCAGACAAGAAGGTCTTTTTCTGCGGCTGCAAGGCCAGCGACAAATCCCCCCTCTGCGACGGCAGCCACTCCAAGCTCTGAGGGCCAACAACGGGGGGCTCCCGCGCCCGCACGATCCTGACTGCGTCAGCACCGCTGGCGGCCTTGGGCCCAGCGCCGGGCAATGCCCGGCGCGGTTTCGCTTGTGGTATGCGTCTCGCAACAAACGCCAACTGCCGCGCGCAGCGCGGCCCGGCCCAACGGGAGAAGGTTTTTCCGCCAGGAAAAATTGACGACGGGCGGGAGTGCCCCCGATCTGGGTAAGTCTTACCGTAGGCGGTTGAGCAAACTCGCGTTGGCGCAGTGCATCGGGGCTTCCTCTGCAAGTCCCGTCTGCTGGGCCAACCACTCCTGGCAGGTTTCAGCACACTCCGCGCGGCGGCAGGTTGTGACCATGCGGGCGTACTCACCCTCGGTCAGTTGACCGGTTGCCATCGCTTCGGTCAGCGACACCCCCATGCAGCGCGCCACCGACCGGGTCAGCCAGAAGTGACGGTTGATGGGACCAAGGGTGTCGCGTGTGGTCATGGGCTGTGCCTATTTCGGGGCCAGTTCCGCAAACAGATCCGCGTTGCGGCAGTATTCCGGCGTCGCAGGTGCACTGTCGTGCCCGTTCAGCCATTGCTGGCAATGTTCGGGGTTGGTGCAGTTCGTGCAGCTGAGCACCGCATCGCTGATCTCATCAATCGAGACATTGCCACGCAGCGCCTGTTCCTCAAGATCGATGCCACGGACGGTGGCCATCCGGTCAACAAGGTCGGCGTGGCGTTTGAGCTGTTCACGGTTGGGCATGGGGTTCATCCTCTGATCGCGCGTGTCACGCCAAAAGCGTAGCGCACCTCTCAGAGCCCGCCTTGATTCAGATCAATGTGCGATGCCGCGGTCGTCAAAGTAGGCCCGGACAGCGTCCTGCACCCGGCGGAACCGGTCCCCGCCCAGTTTCTTGCCACCGTACCAGCGGGTCACGATGATCACGTGATCGCTCAACCCGGCCCGTTCCATCATGCGCAGGATCACGATCCCCGCACCGCTTTCCCCATCATCGGCCTTGAGCGCGCCTTGGGGCAGCATCGCGGCCCAGGTGTTGTGTGTCGCCTTGGCGTAGGCGCGGTCTGTCTTGAGCGCGGCCAGCACCGCATCCACCTCGGCCCGGCTGGTCACATGAGCGCCCGTAACCGCGTATTTCGAGCCCCGGTCGGTCAAAACCACACCCAATTGGATCAGATCACTCATTGCAGCAGCTCCGGGTTGCGCACAGCAAGACGCACGATCTCCAACCGTTCGGCATTGGGGGGATGGCTGCCAAGAAACTTGTCTCCTGGGTCCGGCAGGCGAAAGAAGAACTGCGCGCCTTGGAGGGGGTCATACCCGGCCTCCATCGCGATAATCGAGCCCAAGGCGTCTGCCTCAAGTTCGAATTCCTTGGAAAAGATGCGAGAGCCCACCACGGCGCCCAATTCTTGCGCCTGACGGATGTCGTCCGGTGTTCCGCCCTTGCGCGCCTCGCGATCGCCGTAAAATTCAGCCCCTGCTGCGGCATTGTTGGCCTGTTTGTCCAAATGCCCCAGGATGTGGTGAGCGGCCTCATGGCTCATGACAAAGGCCAGTTCGTCCGGGTTGCGGACGTCCGCAAGCATGGCAATCGTGAACAGGACCACCGGGTTGCCCTTGTCGTCGAGGGTCTGAAAGGCGTTGACCGGCGCGGTGGGGTCCACGTCGATGGCAATACGAAAGTTGCAATTGACACCCCGCGTGCGTTCGCGACAAACGCGTTCGGCTGTGGGGCCCACTGCGCCGCTGACCTGACGAAAGCTCAACTCGGCAGCGGCCGCGTCAAAATCGTCGGGCAGGTTGCCGCCGCCCTCGGGCAGAACCGGTGCCGGAGCCTGACCGCAGGCGGACAAGAGAACAGCCAGCAGCAGAAGTATCCGGCGCATGAAGGTGCCTTTCCGTAATTGGACCCGCCTAAGAACCTAGCGCGCAGGAAATGGGCCTGCCACCCGGAAACGACGCGGCTTTTGGTTGCATTGGCTGCATCTGCTCGGCACTCTGCCGGTATGTTTACGATCGAGCACGAATTCGACGCCACCGTCATCACCCTGGTGGACGAGGGCGAAACCCCGCTTCAGGAAGATGTCACAATCAACAGCTTTGCCGAATGTGTCACTCTGGAGCAGTTTGATCCACGTACCGATAGCGTACAAAAGATCACGTTGTCGCCAGAACAGTTACGGGATCTGGCCGCAGCCTTGGATCTGCCCGAAGGGGTCTATCAACTGCGTCTGACACCAGATTAAACAATGTTTCTTGGGGGCTCTGCCCCCGGCGCTACGCACCTGCCCGCCGTATTTTCAACAAAGAGAAAGGGCGGTTTTGCGCGTGTTCAATCGGCATTGACGCGGAACGTCTTTTGTCGCGAGCTTTGACCGCGCAGCAAGCTTATCCGACTGGGTGCAACACCTAGGGCTTAGGCCAACAAGTGTGTCACGGCGGCATTGGCTTTGCCCTTTTCGGGCTGCACGGTAACCGAGGCTTGCAAAACGCCTTGGTGGTAAACCAAAGAGGTCCGCGACGCGTTCGGGGTGACCTTGACCGCCAACTCTTGTCCTGGGCGCGCGTATTCAGACAGATTAGGGAGGTTTTTGACTTTTGCTCTTGCCATGGCGCCGAGTGTGACAAGACTGAGCCCCAAACGCCACCGCTATTGCGAAGGCAACAAAGGGAGAGGCAGACAGATGAAAACAGGTTTTTTCTGGGACGAGCGGTGTTTCTGGCACAGCGGAGGCAACTATGCCTTTACCCTTCCTGTGGGCGGGCTGGTACAGCCCCTTGCCGCAGGCGGGTTTCCTGAAAGCCCCGAAACCAAGCGGCGTCTGATCAACCTGATGAACGTCACCGGCCTACCCATCGATCTGGACATGCGCGGGGCCGATCCCGCCACCCGAACAAATCTGTTGCGCGTCCATCCCGCCAGCTATCTGGAAGAGTTCAAGCGCCTGTCCGACGGTACGGGTGGAGAGTTGGGGCGACGCACACCCTTTGGCTCAGGCGGGTATGAGATTGCGTCCCTATCCGCAGGTCTGAGCCTCGCCGCGGTCGAGGCCGTTTGGGCAGGCACCCAGCCCAATGCCTATGCCCTGTCGCGCCCTCCGGGGCATCACTGCCTGCCCGACTTTCCCAATGGGTTCTGTCTGCTTGCCAACATTGCAATCGCGATCGAGGCCGCCAAGGCCAATCATGGACTGGGGCGCGTCGCCGTGATTGACTGGGACGTCCACCATGGCAACGGCACCGAGGGTATCTTTTATGACCGGTCGGATGTGCTCACCATCTCGATGCATCAAGAGGGCAACTATCCGATGGATACCGGCGCACTGGCTGACCGCGGCAAGGGCGCCGGTGAAGGGTACAACCTGAATGTGCCGCTTCCTGCGGGCGCTGGTCACACGGCCTATATGGCCGTGATGGATCAGATCGTTCTGCCCGCGCTCGACGCTTATCAACCCGAGATGATCATTGTGGCCTGCGGGTATGACGCGTCCGGGGTGGACCCCTTGGCGCGGATGCTGGCGACTTCGAATACCTTTCGGCAGATGACGTTGAAGACGAAAGCCACGGCCGAACGATTGTGTTCAGGCAAATTGGTTCTGGTGCATGAAGGCGGTTATTCCGAGGTTCATGTGCCCTTTTGCGCCCATGCCACGCTTGAAGCCCTGTCCGGCAGTGACATCACCGCCCCCGACCCCCTGACCGAAGTTCTGGACGCGCGCCAGCCCTCTGCCAGGTTCGAAGGTTTTCTTTTGGAACTGGTGCGGGACATGGCCCAAGAGCTGAACCCCGAAGCCATCACGCCAGGCTGATTACCACTCATCCCCACGCGGGCCCTGATAATACTTGCGACGCGCCGATCGTTCGGCCTCGGTCCGGCCCGGCGGTGGAGCGCTGCCAACGGCAAACACAGGCGACGAAAAGCCGACACTGACAGAGCTGGACGTCGTAGGCTGGCAGGCAGCCAGAGCGACGGCACACACCAGCAGGGAAACCGTTTTCAGCATGATGGACCTCTTCAAACTCTCGTCCCCCTACGTATCTGCCATCTCGGCCCGAAAACAACCCGGATCGGTCCGACCTTACGCAAGATTTACTCTTGAAACTTGGGCCCCTCTGGCCGAGATACAAGGCAATCCGGATGTAAATAGGTTTCACATATGACACTTGAGAACCCCGCCGCCCTGGACTTCCTGCTGTCGCGGCGGTCCCGCCCGGCCAAGACATTGGTTGCCCCGGCCCCCACACGGGATGAATTGCAGCCCCTGCTGACTGCTGCCGCGCGCAGCCCCGATCACGGCAAGCTGGAACCTTGGCGGTTCATTGTGGTGGAAAAGGGCGCCATGCCCCGGCTGGCGGCCCTGACCGAGGAACGCGGACGTGCCCTGGGCAAATCACCCGAGGATATCGCCAAGGGCCGCAGCCAATTTGACCTGGGACAATTGGCTGTTGCGGTGATCGAGGTTCAGAAACCGTCCGAAAAGATCCCCGCCATCGAACAAACCTATTCGGCCGGTGCGGTGTGTCTGGCGTTGCTCAATGCGGCCCTGGCTGCAGGTTGGGGGGCAAATTGGCTGTCCGGCTGGGTCAGCCATGATCGTGGGTTCTGCGAACAAGCCCTGGAACTGGCTGACAACGAACGCATCGCAGGCTTTGTCCATATCGCCACCGAAGGCACGGCACCGCCCGAACGCCCCCGCCCCGATCTGGACGCCATTACAAGCTGGGTGACAGAATGATCATTCTGAATTCGTTCTTTGCAGCCCTGGGCCAGATGGGCGACCCCCGCTTTCGCAAGGTCCTGTTCCTGGGCGTCGGCCTGACGCTTGCCCTGCTTGTTGGCACCACGTTTGGCTTTGTCTGGCTGGTACAGTTTCTGGTTGGCCCGTCTGTGACCTTGCCCTGGATTGGCGAAGTGACCTGGCTGGGGGATGCGGCGGGATATTCTTCGGTGCTGTTGATGATGGTGCTGTCGGTGTTCCTTATGGTGCCGGTGGCCTCGGCCTTTACCTCAATGTTTCTGGATGAGGTGGCCCAGGCGGTCGAGGATCGGCACTATCCCCATCTGCCCCCAGTTCCAGGCGTCCCCTTTGCCGAAGGAATGAAGGATTCGCTCAGTTTTTTGGGCGTACTGATTGCAGCCAATCTGGTGGCGTTGATCCTTTACGTGATCTTCGCCCCATTGGCGCCGTTCATTTTCTGGGCCCTGAATGGGTTCTTGCTGGGGCGAGAGTACTTCACCCTCGCCGCAATGCGCCGGCTGGGCCGTGACGGCGCGCGCAAACTGCGGTCAAAGCACTCGATCACGATCTGGACGGCCGGTATCCTGATGGCCGTGCCTCTATCGGTTCCCCTGATAAACCTGTTGATCCCGATCATCGGGGCGGCGACTTTTACCCACATCTACCATCAACTGGGTGGGCGATCCTCCTAAAGAACTGCGCGGCCTATCGGCCTTGCGTCCTGCGGACGGCAGGGGGCCAGGCTCACGCGGGCAAAGCCCGCGTGAGCCTGGCCCAACGGGAGGCGATGTCCCGCAAGGGGCATCAACGACGGGCGGGAGTGCTTCGAGATATGAGAAGGCGGCTTTCCCCCACGAAACAGAGGGGAGAGATACAAACCGTTACAGGTTTGTCGGGAGGTTCTTCGTCCAGTCGAAATCGCTGATCGAGATCCAACCACTCAGAATGATCCCACCAATGATCACCCACAGCACCAAGGCCACACCGCTGGTGATCCAGGCCTTCTTTTTCAGGTGATGCTCTTCGGGGGCGCCTGCATGGGTGCCCGGCACGATATCGCCCAGATCACCTTGGGTTTTCACTCGGATCGGCAAGACGATCAGAAACGTCATGAACCAGATGACGGCATACAGCACCAGTGCTGACGTGATGGACATGATCGCTCTCCTGTTTGCATCCGGCCCAGTGTTGGGCCGGAGCTGTTATCTGGGTCAGACCTGCTCGAGTTCAACCAGGCAGCCGTTGAAATCCTTTGGGTGCAGGAACAGAACCGGCTTGCCATGCGCGCCAATCTTGGGTTCACCCGAGCCGAGCACGCGGGCGCCGGTTTCTTTCAGGTGATCGCGGGCTGCAATAATATCCTCGACCTCATAACACACATGGTGAATGCCACCTGCGGGGTTCTTCTCTAGAAAGCCGTTGATTGGACTGTTGTCTCCCAATGGATAGAGCAGCTCGATCTTGGTGTTCGGCAATTCGATGAACACCACGGTCACGCCGTGATCAGGCTCGTCTTGCGGCTCACCTACCTTGGCACCCAAGGCATTGCGATACTGTGCCGAAGCCGCCTCGAGGTCGGGCACGGCAATGGCGACATGGTTCAGACGGCCGATCATGGCAAATCTCCTAAGCTCCTGTTGGTTGGCGGCGGTTATGCGGGGTCCGCGCCACAAGAGCAAGTGCGCCATATCGCCCATCCCCTTCAATCCGGGCGTTAACCGCTTGTTAGCCAGGGTTTCATAGCGTGAGAGCAATCTGCCAAGAGGAGCTTGTCATGAACGATTCGGACCCTTTCGCCTCTCCACACCGTATTCCCACGGCCACGCGCCCCTTGCTCGGCTTGACCATCCTGGTGGTCGAGGACAGCCGCTATGCCTGCGAGGCCATGCGCCTTTTGTGTTTGCGAAGCGGCGCTCGAATTCGGCGTGCAGATTGCCTGAAATCGGCGCGCAGACATCTGCAGATCTATCGTCCCTCGGTTATTGTCGTCGATCTTGGTCTGCCGGACGGGTCGGGCGCGGATCTGATTGAAGAGCTGGCCGCTGCCGCACCTCGGGTCGGGGTGATCCTGGGCACCTCGGGGGATGAGTTTGCCGAAGACACGGCAATTGCCGCCGGGGCTGACGGCTTCCTTGCCAAACCGATTACCTCCTTGGCCGTTTTCCAAGCATCGGTACTGTCAAAACTACCTGCCGATAGACATCCTTCCGGACTACGGGTTTTGCACGATGAAATCATCGATCCCGATCCCATCGCCTATCAGGACGACATGGCCCATGTGGCTGACGTCTTGACGGACACTTGCGACGGCAAAACCCTGGACTACGTGGCGCAATTTGTCGGTGGCGTTGCACGCAGTGCGTCCGACACGGTGCTGGCGGACGCCGCCCACGCTCTGGCCCAGGCCCGCGCAACCGGCGCACCTGTCGCGACCGATGCTGCGCGGGTTGCCGGGTTGGTACAGGAACGCCTGGACCGCAGAAAGGCCATCTGAGATGCTCGTGACCTTTCTGATTGCGCTCAGCACCCTCGGCATTGTCCTGTTCGTACAGGCGCGTATTGCGGCACGCGAAATCCGACGCAATCGCGCGGCGATGACAATGCACTTGAAAAAGGAACTGGTGCTGCCCTATCGCCCTGCGCCAAGCGATCCGTAGCCAACACTGCCTTGGTGCTGCCCGCTTATGTACTTTTGGCGGGCGCTTCCTAAACGACCAGGGTGTTACAAAAGAAATCCCGGATCAGACCCAAGCTGAAGCCCAGGAAACACCTGACGTTCAAGATCAGCAGTGTTTAGACCGAGCGCCCACTTGAGCACCCAGCCGGTCATTTCGCGCACGTCTGCCGTCGGCATCAGATCCCTGCCCTGAAACAGCTCCACCTCTGCCAAACCGGGCCAATCCCCAAAGACGCGGCCCCCGCGCACCGCACCTCCCGCCAAGATCATCGCGCCACCGGTGCCGTGGTCGGTACCCGTTGATCCATTCTCGGCGACGGTGCGGCCAAACTCGCTCATCGTGACGATGGTGGTCTTGTCCCAAACCGCATCCCCCAGTTCGTTGCGCAGCGTCAGGATCGCCTGTGTTAGGCGGTCCGCAGCACGTGCCAATCCTCTCGGCTGATCTCGGTGAGTGTCCCAGCCGTTGAGCGAAAAGGTCACGACGCGTGTGTCCCCCCGCATCTGCTCGGCCGCGTAACGGGCGATGTTCACATGCGACGGCCCTTTGCCCTGCTCCGGCATTTCGTCATTCGCGCCACCAGATGAGAGCGCAACGACCTGCGAAAAGGCCTGTGAAAACGCCGGATCCTCGGACATTACGCGCCGGGCCCGGTCCAGGGTTTGCGGTGAAAGCGACAGATCGGCGTCGGGTGCCCAATGCGCAGCAGGTGCTGACCCGACCAGAACGCGTTGTACCCCCTGTCCCAGTCCAAAAGCAGTCTGCATTTCCGCCCCCGGCACCAATTGCACGGCCCGGTTCAACCACCCGCCCTGCGCCGCATCATGCGTGACAAGCCCGCCCTCCAGCAGGTCCTGGCCATCAAAGTGACTGCGCTTGTTGCGATACGGCGTGGCCACCGCCTGTATGAACGCCAGTTCGCCCTTGCTCCAGAGCGGCATCAGATCTTGGAAAGCTGGGTGCAACCCAAAGAAACCATCCAAATCGGGTCGTACGCTACCAGCCGCCAAAGTGGGACGTGCCAGCCGATAGTCCGGGTCTCCATAGGGTCGGATCACGTCGATCGCATCCATGCCGCCGCGCAGGATGATCACCACCAACCGGTTCTGACCGGGTGTCTGCGCCAGGCTGAGGGGCGTCAACAGCGGGCTGGCTGCTGCCGAACAGCCAAGCGCCAGTGCTCGGTTCAGAACCTGCCGACGAGTCGGAGTATCGGTCATCTCGCGCACCTCCTATCTGCGCTGAAAGGACGGGGACATCAGCACCAGGCCCACCCCTTCCTCCCGCGTTTCGGCCCCGTGCACCTGACCGCGCAAAACCGTCGAGGCATAAGACCCCAGGGCATGATCCAGAAACACGCGCGGGTCGATCAGATCCGGCGTCAACCGCGTTGGCGCCGACATCGCCCAACTGATGCGCGCGGCCTGCCCTTGGGGGGACAGCCAATCGCCGTCATCCTCGGGCCAGCCATCCGGCCCCGCAGGACGCAACCAGGGCTGCCCCATCATCTTCATGGGCCCCAGGAACACGCGCATCAGATGGCGGGGTTTGGCGCCCGCCATACGCTCTGCCGACAGCGACAGTGCGCGGCACCCCGAGGCAACGAAATCAAACGCGGGTTTGACGTTTTGCAAGCGCGGCTCCCACGCCAACGGATGCTCGAGCAGCGCGCGATAGACCTCGGTCAACTCACCGCGTGTTTCGCGATAGCGTGCAGCAACATGCGCAACCAGCTCTGGCGGGGGTGCGTCCGACAGGAAGTGCACCGCAAGCTTTGTGGCCACATGCTCGGCCGTCGCAGGGTGCCGCGCAAGATCCCTGAGCACCGACCGCACATCCCCAAGGCGCGCTTTCTCTCCACCATAGTTTTTACCCAGGACCGTCTCTGCCCCCGGCTCCGCCGCCTTGGCCCGATAGATGAACCCCTTGTGCGGGAGGTACCCGATACCTGTGAACAGCTCGGCCAATTGGCGCACGTCCGCCTGCGTGTAAGGCCCGGTGACGCCCAAAGTGTGCAATTCCAATACCTCACGCGCCAGGTTTTCATTGAGCCCGGCGTTGGGCTTTTTCCGGGCAATCTCGCTGCCCGGCCCGATCGAGCTGCGCTGATCGAGGTAATGCACCATCAACGGATGGGTGACGGCCGCAAACAACAGATCCTCGAACCGGCCCGCAATGTTGGGGCGGATCGCCTCTTCCTGATAGGGCAGCCCACCGTGGGTTATGGCCCCGCGCTTGCCCTGAGCGGTAAAGTGATCGGCCCAAAAATGTACCAAACGCTCGCGAAACCCCTGGGGCGTGTGGGTCCAGCGCAGCAGCGACTGACCAAACCACAAGATGCTCTCGCGGCGGGTTTGCTTGTTGCGAGCGCGGTTTTCATCCTTCAACGCGGCTTTGCGCGCGGGTGTATCGGCCTGGCGCATGGCGCGGGCCAGCCGCTTTTGTTCGACAAGGCGCGCGCGGAAGGCCGGAAACGGTTCGATGGGAAAGGTCTGTGCCGCGACATCTGCGGTCAGCAGAACGTCAACAATCGCACCCGGACTTTGCGGTCGCGCTTGAACGGGTGACAAGCCGCAGCCAAACCGTATCTCTGCCAATTCCGGTGAAAACACCATGTTTCCGCCCCCTTCCCCGCCACGATATCAGAGCCACGGCGCGAGGCGAAAAAAAACGACCCATCTTTGTCAGACAGGTCGTTTCAAATTCAGGTCACTTGCGACGGGTCACTGATCCTGAGGGATCACCCGCAGGCCCAGTTCCATCAGCTGATCCGAGCTTGGGTTCGACGGGGCATCCATCATCAGGTCTTCGGCGCGCTGGTTCATCGGGAACATCATCACTTCGCGGATGTTGGCCTCATCGGCCAGCAGCATCACGATCCGGTCGATGCCTGCAGCACAGCCACCGTGCGGCGGGGCACCGTAGTGGAAGGCATTGAACAGAGCGCCAAAGCGGCTCTTGACCTCATCTGCGCCATAGCCGGCCAGTTCGAACGCCTTCAGCATAATTTCCGGCTTGTGGTTCCGGATCGCGCCCGAGACCAGCTCGTACCCGTTGCAGGCCAGGTCGTACTGATAGCCTTTGACCGCCAGCGGATCGCCGTTCAGCGCGTCCATACCGCCTTGCGGCATCGAGAAGGGGTTGTGTTCGAAATCGATAGCACCGCTTTCTTCGTCCTGCTCATAGATCGGGAAATCCACGATCCAGGCAAACGCGAAACGGTCCTTGTCGGTCAGGCCCAGTTCCTCGCCGATCACGTCACGCGCCTTGCCCGCAACCTTTTCGAACGCCTTGGGCTTGCCACCCAAGAAGAAGGCCGCGTCGCCCACGCCCAGACTCAACTGCTGGCGGATCGCCTCAGTGCGCTCGGGGCCAATGTTCTTGGCCAGCGGGCCTGCGGCCTCCATGCCTTCGCCCTGATCGCGCCAGAAGATATAGCCCATACCCGGCAGGCCCTCGCCCTGGGCGAACTTGTTCATCCGGTCACAGAACTTGCGGCTGCCGCCTGTTGGGGCCGGGATCGCACGGATTTGCGTGCCTTCCTGCTCCAGCAGCTTGGCAAAGATGGCAAAGCCAGAGCCACGGAAGTGTTCCGAGCAGTCCTGCATTTCGATCGGGTTGCGCAGGTCAGGCTTGTCCGAGCCGTATTTCATCGCTGCTTCGGCATAGGGGATCTGCGGCCAATCCTGCGGAGCGTCGACTTTCTTGCCGCCACCAAATTCTTCGAACACACCTGCCAGCACCGGCGAGATGGTGTCAAACACGTCTTGCTGAGTGACAAAGGACATTTCCATGTCGAGCTGGTAGAAATCGGTGGGCGAGCGGTCGGCACGCGGGTCTTCGTCGCGGAAACACGGCGCGATCTGGAAATACTTGTCAAAGCCCGAGACCATGATCAGCTGTTTGAACTGCTGCGGTGCCTGCGGCAGTGCATAGAATTTGCCCGGATGCAGGCGCGACGGCACCAGGAAGTCACGCGCGCCTTCGGGGCTGGATGCAGTGATGATCGGAGTCTGGAATTCGCGGAAGTTCTGATCCCACATCCGGCGGCGCATCGAGGCGACCACATCCGAGCGTAGGGTCATGCTGGCCTGCATCTTCTCGCGGCGCAGGTCGAGGTAGCGATAGCGCAGGCGGGTTTCCTCAGGATATTCCTGATCGCCAAACACCATCAGCGGCAACTCGTCGGCGGCACCCAGAACTTCGATGTCGCGGATGAACACCTCGATCTCGCCGGTCGAGATCTTGGGGTTGATCAGGCTCTCATCGCGGGCCTTCACCTCGCCGTCGATGCGGATACACCACTCGCTGCGGACCTTCTCGATCTCGGCAAAAACGGGGCTGTCGGGGTCGGCCATGACTTGGGTCACGCCATAGTGGTCGCGCAGGTCGATGAAAAGAAGCCCGCCGTGATCGCGCACGCGGTGCACCCAGCCCGACAGACGGACGGTCTCACCAACGTTGGATTTGTTCAGGTCGGCACAGCTGTGCGAGCGATAGGCATGCATGTCAGATATCCCTTGGGGGCGTAAAAAAGCGTCGGGCCGATACACCGCGCCCGCGCGCAGAAGTCAAGGGAACACGGACTTGCAGCGGCGTCAAAACGGCCTTTGAACGTTGCCCGAATAGAAATAGATGCCCAAACCCACCGCAAACAGGATGTTTCCGGCAATCGCATGGAGCAAAACCGCATAGAAAAACGACCCCCGCTGACGATAGGCCCAACTGAACAGGAACCCGCCCGCAAGGGTCATTCCGGCCACGATCCAGCTCCAGTACATCAAATGAGCAAAGGAAAAGATGGCCGCGTTCAACAGATCTGCCGCGCGCCCCTGCGGCAGGATCGCCTGGTAGCGGCGAAAAAAGAGCGGGCGAAACAGCAACTCTTGTGGCAGGGCCGAAGCCAGCGGGTAGCCGATCCATATGAACAGCAACAGCTGCGGTCGCTCTCGCAGCAGGCCAAAGGCGGCGTCAGGACGGGTCAGATAGATCACGCTGACGCAGAGCAGGCTCATGGCAAGTGTAAAGGTCGCAATTTCACCCCATGTCCACGATCGCCAGCCATACCGCAGCTCGGCCCATTGGAAACCCGGTGTATAATGCAGCAGGATCAGGCCCAGGCCCGTAAACGCAAATAGTGCGGGAAACATCCAACTGGGGGGAAACAGGACGGCGATGACCAGAGGGGTCGCCAGAAACAGCAGCACAAACTCGATCTGCAGCCGCAGCTGCCTGCGCGGGTTTGCGGTCATGGTGCGGCTTTCGGTCAACTCACTGTCAGCTCTGCCTTAATCAACCCACGTAACGAATTTCCTACAAACAAGGATTGTGCGTCCCGCAGGGATTTCAAGGGCAAAACCTGTTCCTGTACGGCACCGCTTGCCAACAACTCCTCGCGCAGGACACCCGGCAGCAGACCTGAGGACACCGGTGGTGTCATGAGCCCTTCGGTGGTTTCGACAAAGAGATTGGTGATGGTCCCTTCGCAGACTTCATCGCGTTCATTTAGGAACAACAGCTCATCCACACCGTCCGGCAGATCCTTGCGTGCCTGATCATACAGGGCGCGACGGGTGGTCTTGTGTCGAAGCCAAGGATCGTTAGATGCAAGCCGTTGTCGGGCAATCGCCAGACGCCACAGGGGTGTGTTTGGCCCCAGTGGTCCGGTGGTCAGGTCGAAATTTCCCTGCCCGTCCAGCGTTAGGCGACATCGTAAGGGGCGGTTGTCTGGCAGTTCACTCACCCGATGCAGCGCCGCTGCCCGGTCAAAGGAAAAGCCAAACGCCTGCGCCGTTCGTGCCATGCGGTCCAGATGCCGATCCAGCCGGACAAAGCCCTGACCAGGATTATACCCGAAGGTTTCGATTAGGCGGACGTCAGGCTCAATTGGCTGGCGAAACGGGCTTTCCATAGGGCTTCCTCATACTCCGATGCTGCGGTGCTGTCCCAGACAACCCCGCCACCAACGTTCAGCGTGGCCTTCGCGCCCTCGATCAGCAGTGTGCGGATCGACACGTTGAATTCGGACCGGCCATCAGGGGCGGCCCAGCCGATGGTGCCGCAATAGATGTCGCGCGGCCAGGGTTCCAAGTCGGACAAGATCTCCATCGCGCGAATTTTCGGTGCGCCGGTGATGGATCCGCATGGGAAGAGTGCGCGCAGGATGTCGGCAAGCCCCGCATCCGGGTTCAGTTCGGCCCGCACAAGCGAGACCATCTGATGCACGGTGGCATAGGTTTCGACCTTGAACAGCTCGGGCACATGGACCGAGCCGGGCTGTGCCACGCGGCTGATGTCGTTGCGCAGCAGGTCCACGATCATCAGGTTCTCGGCCCGGTTCTTTTCATCTTGGGACAGGAACGCCTTGCGCCGCGCATCCTCAACGGGATCGGCACTTCGTGGTTGCGTGCCCTTCATGGGCCGGGTTTCGATTGAACCGGTGGCGTCGGTGCGAAAAAACAGCTCGGGCGAGCGGCTCAGGATGTCGGGCAGTCCCTCCTGCCGAACAAGCGCACCATGCCCAACCGTCTGACGCTCGGACAAGGCCGCATAAAGCTGCTCGGATGTCCCGTCGACCTCGGCGTCGATGGGGAAGGTCAGATTGGCCTGATAGATGTCCCCTGCCCCGATGGCATCATGCACTTTGGCAAAAGCCTGCCCATACCGCGCCTCATCCCAACGGGGGTGAAACGCCGTAAAGCCACCACGAGCAGCGGCCAAAGGTCGCTGAACCGGCGCACCAAAGATGCCCATGCAGATGAGCGGCAGCTTGCGCCCCTTGGGCATCCGGTCGGCCAGCTTCGGCTCCAGCGCATACCCCAGCTCGTAACTGGCATAGCCCGCCACCCACGCGCCGTTCTTTTGTGCCGCGTCGATTTCGTGCAAAGCTTCAGGCACATGGCACGCCTCGTCCGCCCGAACCACATAGACCGGTTCAGCAAAGGTTGTGCCGGGCCCTGCTGGCCCCTGATCAAAGCGTATCTGCAATTTCGACCCCATTTCGGCAGGCTTGCCGTATACTCAATTCAGAGCCGACGAAAAGGGGGGAATGCGGCGAATAGCGGTCATATTGCGAAGGCCCTTGCACCTTTTCGCGCGGTCCCTATAACGCAGGACAATTTGGGCGCTTGGGCGGTGCCCTGACTCGCGGACAATCAAAGGAACCAGGCCATGCCGAAGAGAACCGACATCCAGTCGATCATGATCATTGGGGCGGGCCCCATTGTTATTGGTCAGGCCTGTGAATTTGACTACTCGGGTGCGCAGGCCTGTAAGGCGCTGCGCGAAGAGGGTTACCGGGTCATCCTGGTGAACTCGAACCCGGCGACCATCATGACCGATCCCGGCCTGGCCGACGCCACATACATCGAGCCTATCACGCCCGAAGTTGTTGCCAAGATCATCGAAAAAGAGCGCCCCGATGCGCTGCTGCCGACCATGGGCGGGCAGACCGGTCTGAACACCTCGCTCGCACTCGAAGAGATGGGCGTGCTCGACAAGTTCAACGTCGAAATGATCGGCGCCAAGCGCGACGCGATTGAGATGGCCGAAGACCGCAAACTGTTCCGCGAAGCGATGGACCGTCTGGGTATCGAAAATCCCAAGGCCACCATCGTGACTGCCCCCAAGAAAGACGACGGCAACGCGGATCTGGACGAAGGTGTGCGGATCGCGTTGGAAGCTTTGGACGAGATTGGCCTGCCCGCGATCATCCGCCCCGCCTTTACCCTGGGTGGCACCGGCGGTGGCGTGGCCTATAACCGCGACGATTACATCCACTTCTGCCGCTCGGGCATGGATGCCTCGCCGGTGAACCAGATCCTGGTCGACGAAAGCCTGCTGGGTTGGAAAGAGTACGAGATGGAGGTGGTGCGCGACACCGCCGACAACGCCATCATCGTCTGCTCGATCGAAAACGTGGACCCGATGGGCGTGCACACAGGCGACTCGATCACCGTGGCCCCGGCGCTGACGCTGACGGACAAAGAGTTCCAGATCATGCGGACACACTCGATCAACGTTCTGCGTGAAATCGGCGTGGAAACCGGTGGCTCGAACGTGCAGTGGGCGGTGAACCCCGCCGACGGCCGTATGGTCGTGATCGAGATGAACCCGCGCGTGTCGCGTTCGTCGGCTCTGGCCTCGAAGGCGACCGGTTTCCCGATTGCCAAGATCGCGGCGAAACTGGCCGTGGGCTACACGCTGGACGAGCTGGACAACGACATCACCAAGGTGACACCGGCCAGCTTTGAGCCGACCATCGACTATGTCGTCACCAAAATCCCGAAATTCGCCTTTGAGAAATTCCCGGGTTCCGAGCCTTACCTGACCACCGCCATGAAATCGGTGGGTGAGGCGATGTCAATCGGCCGGACAATCCACGAATCGATGCAAAAGGCTCTGGCTTCGATGGAATCGGGTCTGACCGGTTTCAACGAGATCGAAATCCCCGGCCTGACCGTCGGTGTCTGGGACGAGGCCGACGACAAGGCATCCGTCATCAAGGCGATCAGCCAGCAAACCCCCGACCGCCTGCGCACCATTGCGCAAGCCATGCGTCATGGGCTGAGCGACGACGAAATCCACGGCGTCACCATGTTCGATCCCTGGTTCCTGGCCCGCATCCGCGAAATCGTCGATGCCGAGCGTGACCTGCGCAAGAATGGCCTGCCAGTGACAGCCGAGGGTGTGCGCGCGCTGAAAATGCTGGGCTTCACCGATGCCCGTCTGGGTGAGCTGACCGGCCGGGACGAAGACAACGTCCGCCGCGCCCGTCACAATCTGGGTGTCACGGCCGTGTTCAAGCGCATCGACACCTGCGCGGCCGAGTTCGAGGCGCAAACGCCGTATATGTATTCGACCTATGAAGCGCCCATGATGGGTGAGGTGGAATGCGAGGCGCGGCCTTCTGATCGCAAAAAGGTTGTCATCCTGGGCGGTGGTCCGAACCGGATCGGTCAAGGGATCGAGTTCGACTATTGCTGCTGTCACGCTTGCTTCGCGCTAACGGACGCGGGCTATGAAACCATCATGGTCAACTGCAACCCCGAGACGGTTTCGACCGACTATGACACCTCGGACCGTCTGTATTTTGAACCTCTGACGTTCGAGCACGTCATGGAAATCCTGACCAAAGAGCAGGAAAACGGCACTCTGCACGGTGTTGTTGTGCAGTACGGCGGTCAGACCCCGTTGAAACTGGCCAACGCGCTAGAGGCCGAGGGCATCCCGATCCTGGGCACCTCGCCCGATGCCATCGACCTGGCCGAAGACCGCGAACGCTTCCAGGCGCTGGTCAATGAATTGGGTCTGAAACAGCCTAAGAACGGCATCGCCTCGACCGACGCCGAAGCCTTGGAAATTGCCGAAGACATCGGCTTTCCGCTGGTGATCCGCCCGTCCTACGTGCTGGGTGGCCGTGCGATGGAAATCGTGCGCGACATGGGTCAGCTGGAACGCTACATCGCCGAGGCGGTGGTTGTGTCCGGCGACAGCCCGGTTCTGCTCGACAGCTATCTGGCGGGCGCGGTCGAACTTGATGTGGACGCAATCTGTGACGGCACCGACGTGCATGTCGCGGGCATCATGCAGCACATCGAGGAGGCCGGCGTGCACTCGGGCGACTCTGCCTGTTCGCTGCCGCCCTACTCGCTGTCGAAAGAAATCATCGCCCAGATCGAAGAGCAGGCGTTCAAACTGGCCAAGGCGCTCAACGTTGTGGGCCTGATGAACGTGCAGTTCGCGATTAAGGACGATGAGATCTACCTGATCGAAGTCAACCCGCGCGCCTCGCGCACCGTGCCGTTTGTGGCCAAGGCCACCGATAGTGCGATTGCGTCCATCGCCGCGCGTGTGATGGCAGGCGAGAAGCTGTCGAACTTCCCCAAGCGCCCGGCGTACAAGGAAGGTCAGGACACCAAGATCGCCGACCAGATGACCCTGGCCGACCCGAACATGCCGTGGTTCTCGGTCAAAGAGGCGGTGATGCCCTTTGCCCGCTTCCCCGGCGTCGACACCATCCTGGGCCCTGAAATGCGCTCGACCGGTGAGGTCATGGGTTGGGACCGCGATTTCCCGCGCGCCTTCCTCAAGGCGCAGATGGGTGCGGGCATGGTGCTTCCGTCCGAAGGCCGCGCCTTCATCTCGATCAAGGACGCCGACAAGGGCGCGCTGATGCTTGAGGCGGCGCAAGTGCTGGTGGCGCAGGGCTTTACCCTGGTCGCAACCCGCGGCACGCAAAGCTGGCTGGCGGAACAGGGCGTGCCCTGTGACACCGTCAACAAGGTCTATGAGGGTCGCCCGGACGTGGTCGACATGCTCAAGGACGGTCAGGTGCAGCTGCTGATGAACACCACCGAAGGCGCGCAAGCGGTCGAGGACAGCAAGGCCATCCGCTCCATCGCGCTCTATGACAAGATCCCCTATTTCACCACGGCTGCCGGTGCCAACGCCGCCGCCCTGGCGATCAAGGCGCAGGCTGAGGGTGACGTTGAGGTGAAATCGCTGCAGGGCTGATGCCTGCCACCCAAAGACAAAAAGCTCCGCCAACTGGCGGAGCTTTTTTTGTTGGTCAAACGGCACAGGCGGCAAGCCCGGGCCGCGACAGACCCGCCCCGCGGGAGGGCGCATTTGTGACGGTTCAAATTCTACCAAAGTCAAACAAGTGGCGGGCAAACTCTCATCGCAGAGCGTGCCACCGCCCTTCCAGGGACAGTCGCGGCCCTCCGCCTGGGCGGAAGGCCGATTGGTTCAAGCCGCAGCCATTTCGCGCCGCTCATCCTTGGCAAAGAACACCAGATAGAACACCGGCGCGGCGATGAGCGTCAGGATCGTGGCGAAGGCCAGACCGCCCATGATGGTCACCGCCATCGAGACAAAGAAGGCGTCCGTCAGCAGTGGGGCCATGCCCAAGATCGTTGTCACGGCGGCCAGCATCACCGGGCGCAGACGTGAGACCGAGGCCTCGACAATGGCTTCGCGCAGGGGTTTGCCCTCGGCGCGGACCAGGTCGATTTCCTCGACCAGCACGATGCCGTTCTTGATCAGCATCCCCGAGAGGCTGAGCAGGCCCAGAAGCGCAGTGAAGGTGAACGGCAGGCCCGTTCCCAGCAGGCCGATGACCACGCCGTTGACCGACATCGGAACAAGCAGCCAGATGATCACCGGCTGGCGGATCGCGTTGAACAGCAGGACCGAGATCAGCACCATGATGATCAGGCTCAGCGGCAATTGCCCCGCCAGGCTTTCCTGCGCATCGCGCGAGCTTTCGAACTCGCCACCCCATTCCAGCTTGTAACCCGGCGGCAGCTCCATCGCCTCGATCGTTTCGCGCACTTCGGCATGAACCTGGGCCGCCGTCAGATCGGGTGGGATGTCCGCGCCCACGGTGATGGTCGGAACCCGATCACGGCGGTGCACCAGGGTGTTTTCCACCTCGTACCGGAAGCCATCGACCATCTGTTCAACCGGCACGAACCGTTCGGCTTGGGTCGAATAGACCACCTGATCCGCGATGCTGTAGTCGCCATCCGCCGGGCGACGCACGATGATCGGGATCAGGCGCTCGCGTTCTCGGAACACACCGCCATTCGCACCATCGGTCGAAAACAGCAGCATGTCGGCGATGTCGTCGCGGGTCACGCCTGCCGTCTGGGCCCTGTCGGTGGCATAGATCGGACGCAGGGCCAGTTCCTGCTCGCGCCAATCGGTTCTGATACCAATGAGGTTGTCAGAGGCCGCCGCCATGCGTGCGCTTGCCTCAGCTGCCAGTTCACGCAGCACCTGCGGGTCGCTGCCCGAGAACCGCGCCTGGATCGGATCGCCGCCGCCGGGGCCAAAGACCAGGCGTTTGGTGCGGAATTCGCCCTCGGGGAATTTGGCTGTGCCGAATTCCTCAAGGTCGGCCTGCAACGCCGGAATGTCATCCAGCGTCTCGGTGCGGATGATCATGTGGCCATAGCTGGGGTTCGGTTTCTCCGCCGAATACGTCAGCATGAAGCGCGTCGCCCCCTGCCCCACAAAGGTGGCCACCGACACCACATCATCGCGGGTCGCAAGCCAGTCTTCGATCTCGGCCAGATGCTCGGACGTGAGGTCGATGGGCGTGCCTTGCGGCAGCTTGTAGTGGACGAAGAACAGCGGCGTGTTCGAGTTCGGGAAGAACTGCTGTTTCATCAGGCCAAAGCCCATGAAACAGGCCGCCGTGATCGCCACGAGCCCCGGGATCACCAGCCACCGCATCTTCAGCGCTGCACGCAGGATGGAGCCATAGGCCCGGAAGATCAGCCCACCATAAGCGTCGCCTTCGTCCCCTTTGCCCTGCTTGAAGAAATAGTGCCCCAAAAGCGGCGTCACCGTCAGCGCCAGCACCCAGCTCAGCAGCAGCGAAATGCCGATCACCGCAAAGAGCGAGAACAGAAATTCGCCCGTTGCATCCGGGCTTAGCCCGATCCCCGCAAAGGCCATGATGCCGATGACCGTCGCCCCCAAAAGCGGGATCTGCGTCTTGCCCGCAGCCTCATCCGCTGCCTCGACCGAGGTCTTGCCGCGTCGCATGGCGATCTGCATCCCCTCGGCCACAACGATGGCGTTGTCGACCAGCATCCCCATGGCGATGATCAACGCCCCCAGCGAAATCCGCTCCATCTCGATCGAAAAGATCGCCATGAACAGCAGCGTACCGACAACCGTCAGCAGCAGGGTCGAGCCCACCACGATGGCCGCGCGCCAGCCCATGAAAATGGCAAGCACCGCAACCACGATGGCAACGGACATCGCCAGGTTCACCAGAAAGTCGTTGGACGCCTCTTCGACCACGACATGCTGCTGATAGATCGGCAGCACCTCGACCCCATAAGGGATGTCGGCATCCAACTCGGCCATCTTGGCATCCACGCGTTTGCCGACTTCGACGATGTTCTCGGTGGCAAGACCCGCAACGCCCAAGGTGAAGGCCTCGGACCCGTCGAACCGCACGATCAGCTCGGGGTCGGTCTGGCGGCCCCGATAGACGTTGGCCATGTCAAATAGGTTGATGACCTTGCCTTGGGTGCCCACCGACAGCCCGGCAATGGCCGACACGGTGTCCGACCCTTCGGCGGCCAGGATGCGGGTCTTGCCCGTTTCGGATCGGACGATGCCGGAATCCTTGACCGAATCCGACGTGGCAATCGCATTGGCAATCGCGTTGAGTGGCACGTTCTGGTTCACCGACAGGGCCAAGTCAGGTTCGACAAAAATCGCCTCGGCCGGCAGGCCCGCGACTTCGACGTCTGCGACACCGTCAACTGTCAGCAACTCGCGCCGCAGGAATGTCGCCAATTCGTGCCGTTCCGCATCCGTGTAGCCGTCTGCCGTCACCGCATAGAACAGGCCGAACACATCACCGAAGGCGTCGTTCACATAAGGCTGGCTCACACCCTGCGGCAGGCCACGCGCCGCATCGCGGACACGCGCGCGCAGTTTGGTCCAGATCTCGGGCAGCTCTGTTCCGTCATAGGTCGACTTGATCTCGACCTCGATCAGCGAGCTTCCTGGCTGATTGACCGATGTGATCTTGTCCACTTCGCCCATTTTCTGGATCGCGGATTCAAGTGGCTCGGACACCTCCAACGCCACCTGTTCGGCCGTGGCGCCGGGGTATTGCGTGGCGATGACCGCCTGTTTGATGGTAAAGGCCGGATCTTCAAGACGACCCAGTGACGAGAACCCCCAGATCCCCCCCAAGAGCGAGATCAAGATGATCAGCCACGTGTAAAGCGGCTTTTCGATAGACGCGCGTGCGATTTTCATCGGTCCCGATCCTTAGTTCGCAAAGCCGGTGAACCGGCGCACGGATTGCCCGTCGGTCAGGGAATTACCGCCCGTGACCACGATCTCCTGGCCGTCCGACAGACCGTTTGTCACGCGCACATCACCGCTGACGGTGGGTTCGATTTCGACCTGGGTCCAGGTCACCGACCCTTCATCGCCCCCAACAGGGTCGAACACCATGACGCCGATGCCCCCTTCGGGCGTTGTGACAACAGCGGTCGGCGGGATCACGATGCCAGTGCGCCCATCCTTGACCTGAACCGACACAGTCACCGACGAGCCCGGCAGGATCTGGCGCCCCTCGGGCGGGGTCAGGCCAAAGTTGATGCGAAACGTCTGCCCAACGCTGGATGTCTCGGCGTCAAATTCGCGGATCTCCAGAGGAAACACCTCGTCGCTGAATGGGAACTTGGCGGTGATGGTCACATCATCCTGCTGGCCTGCGCGCTGGAACAGAATCTCGGGCACATCGACCTCGATCCGCAATTCAGACATGTCGTGGATGCGGACAATAGGCGTACCGGTTGAAACAGTGGTAAAGGCCGCGACACTGCGGCGCGACACCAGCGCGTCGAACGGCGCGTGCAAAGTGGCGTGCTCCAAAGCATATTCCGCATCGCGCAACGCAATGGCGGCCAGGGCCGCGTTTGTCCCGGCGTCATCCAGCGACACCTGGCTGACGGTCGTGCCCTTCAGACGGCTGAGGCGCGCGACGGTCCGATCCGCCTGTTCCTTTTGCAAGCGCGCACGGTTGAGTTGCAGCTCAAACGGTTCTTGATCCAGCTGCGCGATCAGGCTCCCCTTGGGGACGACATTGCCCTCGGTCACCGGAAAATCGACAATTTGGCCCGCGACCTGAAATGCCAGATCAACGGTCTGGCGCGCGGCAACCTGCCCATAGAACTGACGCGAAAACCCAGGGGCCGTTTCGGACACCTGCATCAGTTTGACAGGCTTGGGCGTCTCTTGCGCGGCCAGTGGCAAGGCGAAAAGGCCCATGGCAACGGCAACTGTCTTGAGGAGTTTCATTTCTTCAGTCCTTCGGGAATACCTGTTTTCAGGATGTTGTCACGGATTTTGTGCGCCAATTTGGCGAAGACCTCTGTCTCTTGTGTGTTCAGGCCAGAGGCATGGCGAAACAGCTCTCCTGCCTTTTCCACCAGATCATTGCGGGCGGCTTCGCCTTGCTCGGTCAACACCAACAGCCAGGCGCGCCGGTCTTCGGGGTCGCGTTGCCGGGTGATGTGACCTGCCTGCTCCAGCGCGTCCGCTGATGCGGTCAAGCTGGACGGAGCCATCATCATGTCGCAAGCCAGTACACCCATCCGCTTGGGCCGATCCAGTTTGATGAGCATGTGGCTTTCCTGCCGGGTCAGATCCGGCCGAATGGCGTCGATGCTCTCATCAACTTTCCAATAAAGCGCATAGACCCCCATCATCGCCTGGATCTCGGGGCTGAGCCCATCCAGGACAAAGGGTTCGTCGTCTGCCATCATGTCTGTCCCTTAAATTTTCGCGCGATATACTTCGGATTTCGAAACATTCAAGACCCGAAGGTAAATTTCAAACCCCAACACTGGGTGCCGCAAGGTCACCTCCCCTTGATCATGGCACATTATGCACGCATTTTGGGCAAATCCGGCAGTTTTCAGGAGTCTGCAATGTACACACCCGCCATCACCGGGACCGGCGTCTTTACGCCCGAGCAAGTCATCACCAACGCCGAACTGGTCGAGGCGTTCAACGCCTACGCCGACAAGATGAACGCCCAGAACGCCGACGCCATCGCCGCCGGAGAGATGGAGCCGATGCAACACTCGTCCGAAGAGTTCATCGTAAAGGCGTCAGGGATCGAGCGTCGGTACGTGATGGACAAAACCGGTGTCCTAGATCCGGATGTGATGCACCCACTCCTGCGTCAGCGGTCTGATGATGAGCCGGGCATCATGACCGAGATGGCCGTAGACGCCGCGAAGAAGGCACTGGAACAGGCAGGCAAAACAGCTGCAGATGTCGATGCAGTGATCTGCGCGGCATCGAACCTGGAACGCGCCTATCCGGCGGTCGCCATTGAAATCCAGCAGGCGCTTGGGATCGAAGGCTTTGCCTTTGACATGAATGTCGCCTGCTCTTCGGCGACCTTTGGCATTCAGGCCGCCGCCGACATGGTGCGGTCCGGCTCCATCCGTTCGGCCCTTGTGGTCAACCCCGAGATTTGCTCGGCTCACCTGGAATGGCGCGACCGCGATTGCCACTTCATCTTTGGCGATGTGGCCACGGCCACGCTGATCGAACGGATCGAGGATGCCAAAGGGCCGCACTTTGAAATCCTGTCGACCCGCTGTGCCACCCAGTTTTCCAACAACATCCGCAACAACAACGGCTTCCTGCGCCGCTCGCGCCCCGACGGGGTGAAAGACCGCCGCGACATGCAATTCATGCAAAACGGTCGCAAGGTGTTCAAGGAAGTGCTGCCCATGGTTTCACAACACATTGCAGAGCATATGGATGACAATGACGTGGCCAACACCGATCTGAAGCGCATCTGGCTGCATCAGGCCAACAAGACCATGAACGACTTCATTGGCAAAAAGGTCCTAGGGCGCACCCCGGAAGACGGCGAACAACCCAATATCCTGCAGGATTATGCCAACACCTCTTCCGCTGGGTCGATCATTGCATTCTCGCAAAACTCAGACGATCTGGACGAGGGCGACGTGGGCCTGATCTGCTCCTTTGGCGCAGGCTACTCCGTAGGCTCCGTCATCCTGAAACGCCACGCCTAAGCAGCTGCTTCTTTAGTGAGCCCCTAAGGGCTCCCTAAACAAAATGCGCGCGCCAACGGCGCGCGCAATCTGACAATACTTTTCTCTCAGGCTTTGACGGACACCCGTTGGTGGACCTGGTCGACGTTTTCAACACGTTCGGAATAGCGATCCACCAGATAGTCCTTGCGGCCACGCACCATGTAGGTGAACTTCACCAACTCCTCCATCACATCCACGATGCGACGATAAAACGGCCCATCGGGCAACCGGTCGCCTTCCGCAAACTCCAACCAGGCCTTGGGAATCGAGCTTTGGTTCGGGATCGTTACCATCCGCATCCAGCGCCCCAGAATGCGCATCTGGTTGACCGCATTGAACGACTGCGACCCGCCCGACACTTGCATGACAGCCAAAGTCTTGCCCTGAGTGGTGCGAATGCCCCCTTTCAGCGACAAGGGCAGCCAGTCGATCTGTAGCTTCATGATCCCGGTCATGGCCCCGTGCCGTTCAGGCGAAGACCACACCATCCCTTCGGACCAAACCGCCAACTCGCGCAATTCGGCAACCTTGGGGTGATCGGCATCCGCATCATCCGTCAAAGGCAGTCCTGAGGGATCGAAAATCCGTGTTTCACAGCCAAAGGCCTGTAGTATGCGAGCGGATTCCTCCACCGCTTTGCGCGAATAACTGACCTCACGCAGCGAGCCGTAAAGCAGCAATATGCGCGGCGCATGACCATCATCACTTGCATCCGCCAATCCCTCGGGCGCAATCGGATGCAGCGCGCCGGGCACGATTTCAGGAAGATCACTCAAGTCCACGGGATCAAGCGCTTTCTTGTTCCAGATGCAGCTTCATGTCGATCAGCACCTGTTGCAGGGCCACGGTTTCGCGCAGCAGGCGCTTGGCCTCATTCACCGTGATTATGCCGTCCTCGATCGAAACCTGGTATTCGCTCATCAACATGGCAAACCGCTGGCTCAGCGCGATGACGTCCGAGTTTACGCCACCTTCGCGTTCTTGGTTGGGATGGCGGTCATCATACGACAGGGTGATGTTGCGCAATTCAGCGAGTGCCGACGTGACATGAGGGTAGGAAGAAGCAGCCTCCAGCCGGGCCACCGAATCCACCGGCATGAACCGGTCCGCATGCTCTGCATTTTCTGAATAGTATCTGCCCAGTGTTGCCTTGGACTTTCCCGTCAACTCACAAGCCGCTTCTATACCCACATCCTTGACCAAGGCCTCGGTATGTTTCTTGAGGTACGCCCCGATATCGGCCATTTGCACCCTTTCCCAAACCATCGCGCCTGTCGTCCCCCGCTTAGGGGAAAGGCACGAAATATTTCCCATTCATGAGTTCTAATCCAAATGTCATATCTTGGCTATCCCTCAGGTTTTCTGGGATTTTGTGAGTGAGTGAACGGCGATTTTTTTGGCCGGTAACGAGTTGGTGCCAAGGCAATAGACTCAGCATCCGTTTTGTCGTCGCATTGCGATGCACAAGTGTCATCACCGGACTTTCGCGTATCGTCCATCCCCAGCAAGCCCAGCTTGCGGACTCTCCCGCCTCCGGTGATGGCACCTTGTGCCGATTTTTCCTCTCCTTGGGCGGATGTCGCCTTGTCCCCTGAAGGACGGCCCCTTAGACGAAGGGACATGGCAAAGCTCTACTTCAACTACTCGACCATGAACGCCGGCAAATCGACCGTGCTTCTGCAGGCGTCGCACAATTACCGCGAACGCGGGATGGACACATATCTGATGACGGCAGCGCTCGATGGGCGATCTGGCGTTGGCCGTATTGCCTCGCGCATCGGCATCGGCGCCGAAGCGGATGTATTTGGTGCTGACGATGATGTCTTTGCCATGATCGAGGCGCGATTGGCGCAGGAAAAGGTCGCCTGCGTCTTTGTCGACGAAGCCCAGTTTCTGAGCGAGGAACAGGTTTGGCAATTGGCGCGCGCGGTCGACGATCTGAAGGTGCCCGTGCTGTGCTACGGCCTGCGCGTGGACTTTCAGGGCAAGCTCTTTCCCGGATCTGCCACTCTGCTGGCCCTGGCCGATGAAATGCGCGAGGTCCGCACCATCTGTGAATGCGGTCGCAAGGCCACGATGGTGATTCGTCAGGATGAAAATGGCAAGGTTCTGCTGGACGGGGATCAGGTCCAGATCGGCGGGAATGAAACCTACGTCTCACTGTGTCGCAAACATTGGCGCGAGGCGGTCGGCGACCTGGTCAAGACCACGACCTCGGCAGACTAGAGGCACCAGACCCTCCACAGACGCCCGCAGCGCGCCGCAGGCGCGCTGCCCGGCCCAACAGGATATGTCGCATCTTCGATGCGGCGTCTCCTGGCGGGAGCCCTCCGCCTTCAGTTCACCGGGTTCGGCAGATCCTGCCCCGCCACAAAAGCCGCGACGTTGTCGAGCGCCATGTGCCCCATGCTGGAACGCACCTCTTCGGTCGCGGTCCCCAGATGCGGCAGCAAGCTCACGTTTTCCAGCTGAATCAGACGGTCGGGGACGCGCGGTTCGAACTCGTAAACATCCAGGCCTGCCCCCGCGATGTCACCATTTTCGAGGGCTGCAATCAACGCCATCTCGTCCACCACCTCGCCCCGGGCGATGTTGATCAACATCGCCGTGGGTTGCATGGCGCTCAGAATGGGTGCGTTGATCAGATGCTGCGTCTCGGGCCCGCCGGGCACGGCAACCACAAGGAAATCGACTTGTCCTGCCAAGTTTTCCAAGGTGTCGGCCCGCGTCGCCGGGAACTCCAAGGATTTTTCGCTGCGCGCAACATACGCAACGTCCATGCCAAAGCCAAAATGACATCGACGCGCGATGGCTTGGCCAATGCGGCCCATGCCCACGATGCCAACGGTCTTGCCGGTCACATGGGTTCCCAGCATCTGGGTCGGGTGCCACCCTTGCCAGCCACCGGACCGCACCAAGCGCTCCCCTTCCCCGGCGCGCCGCGCCGTCATCAGGATCAGCGTCATGGCAATGTCTGCCGTGGCATCGGTGACGGCGCCCGGCGTGTTCGTCACGCGAATTCCAGCCGACTGCGCGGCCTGCACGTCGATGTGGTTATAGCCCACCCCGAAATTGGCCAGCAAACGGCAGCGCGGATTGGGCACCGCTGCAAAGACCTCGGCCGAGAACAGATCCCCCAGCGTGGGCACCACCACATCAAAGTCGTTCAACGCGCGTCGCATCTCGTCAGGGGTCAAAGGCAGGGTACTTTCGCGACTCTCTACGTCAAAGTCGCGCCGCGCACGCGCCTCGACCTCGGCTGTCATGGGCCGTGTGATCCAAAGCTTCATCAGTGCATCCGCCCGCCAAGCGGCACCTTGCCGTCGGGGCCGATCAGCACGATCTCGCCCTTTTCATCCGGCAACCCCAGCACCAGCACCTCGGACATGAACTTGCCGATCTGGCGCGGCGGAAAGTTCACCACCGCCATCACCTGCTTGCCTACAAGACTGGCAGGATCATAATGCGCCGTCACCTGGGCCGAGGTCTTGCGCTCGCCGATCTCACCGCCGAAATCGATCCACATCTTGATCGCGGGCTTGCGCGCCTCGGGGTAGTCTTCGGCCCGGATCACCTCGCCTACGCGGATGTCCACTTTCAGAAAGTCGTCAAAACTGATCTCAGCCACCCGACAGCTCCTTTGATCGGTTGGTCGCTGCCGCGACCGCTCGGTTCAGCAGCGCCGGGAAGCCGTCGCTGTCGCTCATCAAAACCTCCAACGCAGCCTGCGTTGTCCCGTTTGGAGAGGTCACATTGACCCGCAATTGGCTGGGGTCTTCCTCGGCCGTCTCAGCCAAGGCGCCAGCCCCTGCAACCGTGGCTTTGGCCAGTTGCATCGCCATCGCTTCGGGCAGGCCCTGCGCCACGCCCGCAGCGGCCAGCGTTTCGATCAGATGGAACACATAGGCTGGACCCGAACCGCTGACGCCGGTGACAGCGTCCATCTGCGCTTCGCTCTCCAGCCGCACCGTCTGACCCACGGCAGATAAAAGCCCATCGGCCAAATCCAGCTGCGCACCGGTCACCTTGGCGTTGCCGATCAGGGCCGTGATACCACGCCCCACGGCGGCGGGCGTGTTGGGCATCGCCCGAACGATCGGGGTTTGCGCTCCTAGGACCTCTTCGAATGTGCCAATGGTCGTGCCCGCAGCGACCGAGACAAACAGCGTCTCGCCGTTGCCCATGGCCTGCATCGACGGCAACGCCTCGCCCATCATCTGCGGTTTTACGGCGATCAGCACGATGGCCGGGGTGGCAGGCAGCTCTGCATTCACATGCACGCCCTGTGCTTTGACCCAGTCCGATGGATACGGATCGATCACCCAAACGGAAGACGCGGGCAGGCCCCCGTCGAGCCAACCCGCCAACATTGCCGAGCCCATTTTGCCGCAGCCCAGAAGCACAAGCCCCCGGTCCGCCACATAAGACATATCCATGAAAAGTGCCCCTCGCCTGATATCGGTTCAGGGCACAGCTTTACGCCCGGCCATAGGCCTCTGCAATGGCGACCTGCATCGCTTCGGCCGGAGAGCGGCCACCGTAGACCATCAACTGGATCGCCGGGTAATAGCGCTCCGCGCTCAAGACAGCCGCGTTGATCATCGTGTCGATCTGCTCGGGGCTCGCCACCTGACCGCCTGCCAGAACCAAACCGTATTTATAGACCATCAACTGCTGCGCGGCCCAATAGGTGAACCCACCGGCCCAGCATTGGTCATTCATCGCGTTGATCAATTCATAAAGCTGCGGCAGCGCCTCTTCGGGCGGCTCCATCTCGAAGGTGCAGACCATCCGCAGGGTTTCATCATACCCCGACCAGGCCAGAGTGATGGAATATGTGCGCCATTGCCCCTCAACCGCCATTGCGATCTGATCGTCGCCTATGCGGTCGAACTCCCAATCATGGTGCTCAGCCAGATGCTCGACAATGTCGATCGGGTGAATGTCTTCTTCCAGATACTGCTCGGAAAGTGCCATGGTGCCACCTCACTCATCTCTAGCGTTTTGGGGCTGGCAGCGCCCCCAATGCTAGGTGTCTGCTCTAGAAGCCGGGGCGATCCCCCGTGCCTCTACTAGATATGGTGCGGTGTAGGTGAGACTCTGACAACCCCTATTTTTGGGGATAAAGCCAATAAGTTGTGGGCAACTCGACACGACGCCCAAAATATCGACGCTTTTGTCAGCTTTTTCTTGCGAATGTTACAATGTCTGGCAAGATACACCCCGACGCGACAGCTGTAATGGCTCTCGCGGCAGGGTCTTTTTCGGCAAATTCATAGGAATACCGCGTCTGGTCGACGGATCAGGCGGGATCAGTTGTCCAGCTTGGCCTCAAGCGCCGCGATGCGGGCAGACAGCGCCTCGTTTTCTTCGCGTGCTTTCTGCGCCATGGCGCGCACGGCGTCGAACTCTTCGCGGGTGACCAGGTCGCGGTCGGCCAACCAACGATCCAAAAGCGATTTCATAGCGGTTTCAGCTTCGTCTTTCGCCCCTTGCGCCACGCCCATGGCGTTGGTCATCAGTTGCGAAATATCGTCGAGCATCTTGTTGCGGGTCTGCATCTGTCTTCTCCGTGTCGAAGTTGCCCCCTATATGGGCAACAACAGGGTCGGCCACAAGGTTGACTTGCCCCCCAAGGCACAGGCATTGAGACGCACATGCAGGCAGTACTGACTTTCCCCGACTTTTCCCCCGAACTGTTTTCGATCTCACTGTTTGGGTTCGATTTCGCCCTGCGCTGGTATGCGCTGGCCTATATTGCAGGCATCCTGATTGCCTGGCGGCTTGGGGTTGCGGCGCTGCGGCGCCCCGCACTTTGGCCCGTAGACACCCCGCCACTGACCACCCAACAGCTGGAGGATCTGCTGACCTGGATCATCCTGGGTGTCATTCTGGGTGGGCGCCTTGGCTTTGTCCTGTTCTATCAGCCTGCCTATTACCTGGCGAACCCGGCCGAGATCCTAATGGTCTGGCAGGGCGGCATGTCGTTTCATGGCGGCCTTTTGGGTGTGGTCATTGCCAGCTGGATCTATGCGCTGCGCCACAACATCCCCAAGCTCAACTTGGCTGATCTGGTGGCCCATGCGGTTCCGCCGGGGCTGCTTTTGGGACGGCTGTCGAATTTTATCAATGCCGAATTGTGGGGCCGTCCCAGCGACGTGCCGTGGGCTTTTGTCTTTCCCGGCCCTGCCGCACAGAACTGTCCTGACGTGGTGGGCCTGTGCGCCCGCCACCCCTCGCAACTCTATGAGGCCGCGATGGAGGGGCTGATCCTGGGCGTCGTTCTCCTGTGGCTGGTGTATCGTCGCGGCGCGTTTAAGATGCCTGGTTTCGTCGTCGGAATGTTCCTGAGCGGCTATGGCCTGGCCCGTTTCCTGGTCGAGTTTGTGCGCCAACCCGACGCGCAGTTCATCTCGCCTGGCAATCCTTTGGGGCTGGCCTGGCACGTGGGCGGATATGGCCTGACGATGGGTCAGATCCTGTGCCTGCCGATGATGGCGCTTGGGCTGTGGCTGATCTGGTCGGCCAGAACCCGAGCGGCCCGGGTGCCCGCGCAATGACACTCAAGAGCGTGTTGCTGGAGCGTATCGCCCATTCCGGGCCGATGACGGTTGCGGATTACATGCAAGACTGCCTGCTGCATCCCGAGCACGGCTATTACGCCAAGCATGAGCCGTTTGGCACCAAAGGGGATTTCATCACCGCCCCAGAGATCAGCCAGATGTTTGGCGAGCTGTTGGGCCTGTCACTGGCTCAAAGCTGGCTGGATCAAGGGCGCCCTAGCCCCTTTACACTCGCCGAACTGGGGCCGGGTCGAGGGACGTTGATGGCCGACATGTTGCGCGCCACACGCGGTGTGCCCGGATTGCTCGAAGCCGCGCAGATCGTTCTGCTCGAAGCGTCACCCCGGTTGCGCGACATACAAGCCAAAACGCTGGCGGATCACGCCCCCAAATGGATCAGCGACTCCTCTGAACTGCCGGATGCCCCCCTGTTTCTAGTCGCCAACGAGTTCTTTGACGCGCTACCGATCCGGCAGTTTGTGCGCTCTGGCCCGGGCTGGTCCGAGCGCATGATTGGCGCCTCCGACACGGGGGATCTGATGTTCGGGTTGGGAACCGCCACACCGCAACCCGCGCTGAACCATCGTCTTGACGACACAAAGGACGGCGATCTGGTCGAGCTGTGTGAGGCCGCGCCGCGCATTGTCCAAGACATCGCCACGCGAATCGCGCGCCACGGCGGCGCGGCTTTGGTGATCGACTATGGTGACTGGCACTCGCTTGGGGACACGTTGCAAGCCTTGCAGGCCCATGCCCCGGTTGATCCGCTGGATAGCCCCGGCCGCGCCGACCTGACCGCACATGTCGATTTCGAAGTGATCGCCGGTTCTGCCGCCGTAGCAAAGTGCAAACACAGCCGATTGACCCCGCAAGGCGTCTTTCTGGAACGCCTTGGTATCACGGCACGGGCCCAGGCCTTGGCCAAGGATCTCGGCGGAGCGCAGCTTGATGCACTGATCAGCGCGCATCGACGGTTGACGCATCCCGAAGAAATGGGAAACCTGTTCAAAGTGCTGGGTCTCTTCCCCACCCAGGCAACGCCTCCACCAGGACTGGAACCATGACGCTGGAAATTCTCACTTCGGATCTCCTCTCGCCGGTGCGCCACGGCTTTTTCACCCGCCGCGGCGGAGCATCCTCGGGCATCTTTGCCGGGTTGAACTGCGGCACGGGTTCCAGCGATCAGAGAGAGGCGGTTGTGATCAACCGGGCCCGTGTGGCCGAAGCCATGGGGGTTGAGCCCGATGGGCTGGCAGGTGTTCATCAGGTGCATTCCGCGGACGTGGTCACCCTGGACGCCGCATCGGACGAACGCCCAAAGGCGGACGGCGTGGTGACGGCAACCCCCGGCGTGGTGCTGTCCATTCTCACGGCTGATTGCCAACCGGTGTTGTTTTCCGATCCCCAGGCAGGCGTCATCGGCGCCGCCCATGCAGGGTGGAAGGGCGCGATGGACGGCGTGCTCGAAGCAACGCTGGACGCGATGGAAAACCTGGGTGCCAACCGGTCCGACATACTTGCCGTCATCGGTCCCACCATCTCGCAACGCGCCTATGAGGTCGGGCCAGAGTTTCTGGACAGGTTCCTGGACGCGGATGCGGACAACGGTCGCTTTTTCGCCAATGGCGACGGGGATCGGATGCTGTTTGATCTCCCGGGCTATGGCCTGCACCGATTGCGCGCGGCCGGTGTCCAACATGCCGAATGGACGCGGCATTGCACTTATTCCGATCCGGATCGATTCTATTCGTACCGGCGGACAACACACGCCAAGGAAGCCGACTATGGTCGGTTGATTTCAACCATAAGGTTGTAAGCCTTGGTCGGATTGTGACCAATTCTGCTCCAGTTTGGTCACAATTGCCCACCCAACCATCACACCCCATGACGCCAAATCGCGTCCACGAACGTGTTTCTCACCTGATTACAGAGCCTTACCCCAATCAGTGCCCCCCTAAAAATACGTTAACCACGATTTCCACGCTCCCCCGATTTTTCCCCGGATCAGCCAAATCCCTGCCGCAATGCACGTCGATATTGGGATCAACACAAGGAAACACGGACCGAATGGCCCGGACCATAGGCAGGAGCAGCCCCATGAAACCCAAAGCGCGTTTTCTGAATTCAGTCGTCGACACCGCAAACAAATGCGACGTGCAGATGCCTTGGGCACGTGGTGCGCGTCGCGCAGCGATGATTGCCCGCCGCAACGGGCAGGCAAAGCTGCGCCTGGTCAAATCGGCCTGAGCCGAAGAAATACCGCCCGATGCCGGACGCTGCCCCTGACCGGCCGGGCAAAAAACCCACCTCGCCCCCGAGGCGAGGTGGGTTTGGGGGCAAACTGTAGCAAAAACCGGCGGATTACCCGCCAAACTGGAAACAAAACTCGAAGGTCAGCCTGACTGTCTGCAAACAGCGCCCCAAAACCAGAAGGTTTTTTGACAAATTTAATCAACGCTCGGCATATTCTCAGCCGATTCAGATGTGGACTACGAACTCAGTCCATCTGACGTTGTCGGTGGGGGCCGACGCAGATGCGACCCGAACAGAAAGGGCCGAATACGCTATGACGATCCCCCACTCCCTTACCAGGGCGGCGCGGAATGCTGTCGAAACCAGCACTATTCTACAAGACCCCGCGGCCCTGCGCGCACCCACCCGTCCGCAGTTGCGCCGCTATCAGATCTCCAGCTTGCTGGACAACGGCAACATCGTGGAAACACGTCAGATCGCGCCGGCCCTGCCGCTTTTCGAAAACGCCTTTTGCGCCTTTAGCCGGGGATCTCTGGTGGAAACCGATTGTGGCCCCATGGCGATCCAGGATCTGCTGCCCGGAGACCGCGTGATCACGCATGACGGCTCGGCCCAAGAGGTCGTCTGGAAAGGATCGACCACGTTGATTCCCGGCAAGCCCGATCTGCGTGGCCGCACCCATCATCTGACCCGTTTCATGGCTGATACCTTTGGCATGCAAAAGCCGATGTCCGGCGTGATCGCGGGCCCTGCTGCCCGACTGCTGTCAACGCCCGGTCATTTGCGCGCGGTTGCAAATGGCCAGCCCATTCTGACGCCCGTGCAGGAGTTCATCGACGGCATGAACGTGATCGAAACCGCGCCGCCCACGCCGGTTGAACTTTTCCACATCTGCCTGCGCAAGCACGCGGTCATCAACGTCGATGGCCTGCAATTCGAAACCTACCACCCCGGGGTCAATGCGGTGCGCGTGATCAGCCACGCGATGCGCAGCCTTTACCTGAACCTGTTTGCACATATCGATAAATTAACCGATTTCGGCCCGCAGATTTTCCCACGTGCGGGTGAAGGGCAAATCGACAGCCTATCCGCCTGAGGGAGGTCACATGGACATTTTGATTTGGTGGGTCGGTTGCATCATGGCGGCCACCCTGCTGCCACCTGCGCGATCGCCTGAGTTGTCTGTTCGAACGGTCAAGCCGTCCGGTTCAGACGCTCCTCAAGGATGTCAAAAGGAACGCCGGGCTCGTCCTTCGCACCACGAATAACGAGCGAGGTCTTTACGCTCGCCACGTTCGGCGTGCTCAACAGTTCACCGGTCAGAAAGCTCTGAAAGCTGCTCAGGTCGGGGGCCACGCATTTCAGGATGAAATCCACCTCGCCATTGAGCATGTGACACTCGCGCACGAGCGGCCATTGGCGGCAGCGCTCTTCAAAGGCGACCAGCTCTGATTCGGCCTGGCTGTCCAGACCGACCATGGCGAACACCTGAACCTCGAATCCCAGTTCCCGCGCATTCACGTCCGCGTGATAGCCCCGGATCAAACCCGCCTCTTCCAGCGTACGTACACGCCGCAGGCAGGGCGGAGCAGAAATGCCCACCCGTTTGGCCAATTCCACATTGGTCATCCGACCGTCAGCTTGCAGTTCTGACAGTATCTTGCGGTCAATCGGATCCAGCCGTGTTGCGACCATGAAAAGCTCCCTCACATTGCGTTTCTTATAGCAGCGCCCCAAGCGGGCGCAATAATGTTTCGCCGCAGTATCGCCACGATAATTTTCGACTGCGGAATTTATGTGCGGGTGCCTTGCTCTGCTTGCGTTGCCGTTCTGCAACCCTGCGTGTTTGGGGGTTTAAGAGGCCTCCTGCCGTCGCTATATCCATCCCCCGACGGATGGCGCTGCCGCCATCGCACGCATTCGAGCAGATCATAGGGGGTCATGATGGCCGAAACACGTCACACCAAAGTTCTGATCATCGGTTCAGGGCCTGCGGGCTATACCGCTGGTGTCTATGCCAGCCGCGCCATGCTGGAACCGATCCTGGTTCAGGGTATCGAGCCCGGCGGTCAGCTGACCACCACGACCGAGGTCGAGAACTATCCCGGTTTCACCGAGGTGCAGGGCCCTGACCTTATGATCAAGATGCAGGAACATGCCCAGGCGATGGGGTGCGAGATCATCGGCGACATCATCACCGATCTGGACCTGTCGAAACGCCCCTTCACCGCCAAGGGCGACAGCGGCTCGGTCTATACCGCGGATGCCGTCATTCTAGCCACTGGCGCGCGTGCCAAATGGCTGGGCATGGAAAGCGAAGAGAAATTCAAGGGCTTTGGCGTTTCGGCCTGTGCCACCTGCGACGGGTTCTTCTATCGTGGCCAGGAAATCGTGGTCGTAGGCGGCGGCAACACCGCTGTTGAAGAGGCACTGTTCCTCACGAACTTTGCATCCAAAGTGACGCTGATCCACCGCCGCGACGAGTTGCGCGCCGAAAAGATCCTGCAAGACCGTCTGTTCAAGAACGAAAAGATCGAGACCCTGTGGTTCAACCAACTGGACGAGGTGTATGGTACCGACGCGCCGCTTGGCGTCGAGGGCGTCAAGGTCAAGAACGTGCAAACGGGCGAGATCACCGACATCCCCTGCAAGGGCGTCTTTATCGCCATCGGCCACGCCCCGGCCAACGAGCTGGTCAAGGACTCGCTTGAGACCCACATGGGCGGCTACGTCTTGACCGAGCCCGGCACCACGCGCACATCGGTGCCCGGTGTCTTTGCCGCCGGCGACCTGACCGACCACGTGTATCGTCAAGCCGTCACAAGCGCCGGCATGGGCTGCATGGCGGCGCTTGATGCCGAACGGTTCCTGGCCGAACAAGAATGACAGACACCGCCCGCCACATCGCCCGAATTGAAGGGCGTTTTTGGCGGGCGGGTTTTCTGGGGCAAGAGCAGGATCTGCTCAGTCCCGCCCGCGCGCCACGCGGACGCTGGCACCATGATGGTCAAAGGGCGCTTTATCTGTCGCAGACGCCCGAAGGCTGCCAAGTCGCGCTGCGGGTCTATGTTCGCCCCCAAGATCCGCCACGCGCGATTTTTCCATTTGCTGTCGAAAACGCAACCGTCGCCGACCTTCGGTCCCATCAGACTCGTGCATTTTGGGGCACCTCTTTGGACGACATTCATGCTTTCTGGGCAGAGCTGCATGCAAAGGGAGAGGTTTCACCAACGTGGCACCTTGGCGACCGGTTGCGGGACCAGGGAATGGACGGGTTGCTGACCCCCTCGCGCTCGCGGCCGGACTTGACCCATCTTTCGCTGTTTCGCTGGAACACGGCGAACGGACCCAAGATCAGACGAGATGGCCCGCCACAGGCTTTTGACCCGCACTATTGAGCTAGGCAAACGGGACAAAACCCTATAGGCCAACTTTCTCGCACATAATGAGGACCGGCCCGAATGTCCCAGAACACTGCCAGCCACGATTTTGCCGCCCAGCAGGCCGAAACCTTTGCGGTTTATGCTGACCTCCAGTCTAAACACGGGCTGCCCGAAGTGGCGGATGTGGATTACTTTTTCGTCCCCACATCGGACGAGGCTGACTGGCGACCCCTGGCCGATGTGCTCAGCCGCCAGGACTATGTCTGTCAGTATATCGAAGACGATGACGGCGAAGGTCCCTATCTGATGGCAACACTGCCCGAACAGGCGGTGTCAGCCTCCAGCATCTGGATCGGTGAAGAGGTCGCGACACAAGCCGCGCTTGAGCACGGGTTCACCCCTGACGGCTGGGGGCTCGAAGCCTAAAGCCCTTACGCAAAAACAAACACCACCTGCGCCTTGACCACGCTCGGGCCCTGCCGTCACAGTGGTCCGAGTTGGGAGCAAGCTCGGGAGATCCCCCTTGGCAAGCGCACTGTGGCGCGGAAATTGGCAGACGCGGGCCCGGATCGTCACCGGCCTGATCCTGTTCATCTACGCCTTCTTTCATTTCATCAACATTGGCATGGGCCTGATCTCGACCGACCTGATGGGCGGGATGGAAGAAGTCATGCGCGGCATCATCCGCAACCCTGTGGGCAGCGGTATCCTCTATACAGCGCTGATACTGCATGCGGGTCTGGCTCTGGCCAAGGTGGCCGGGCGCCGAACCCTGCGGATGCCCATCAGCGAGGCATTGCAGGTCGTTCTGGGACTGATCATCCCCCTGCAACTGATCGCGCATCTGGTGCAGACGCGCTATGCCCATGAGATTTTCGATGTGAATGACGAGATGAGCTATCTCATCATACTGATGTGGCCCTCCTCGGCGATCTGGAAGCAAAGCGGGCTTATGCTGGTGGTCTGGATCCACGGCTGCATTGGCCTGCATTTCTGGTTGCGCCTGCACCCCCTTTGGCAAAAGTTCAGCCCTTATCTGATTGGTGCCGCAGTTCTGGTGCCTGCTTTCGGACTGGCTGGGGTGCTGACCGAAGGGCGCCGGATGTATGACATCTTCATCGATAATGACCTGCGCCCGGAATATATGGAGTATTTCAACTGGCCGTCGCGCGAGACGTTTCAGGCGCTTTTTGCGGCGACAGAACAGGGGACGATGGTGTTCTGGTCGTTGCTTGGCCTGACAGCGGCGGTCTATCTGGGTCGCAAGCTTTTGGCCCGCCGCCGGTCTGTGCGCATCTCATACGTCCACGGGCCCCGCATCACTTCCGAAAAGGGCATGACCCTTCTTGAGATGTCCCAAGCTAACGGCGTGCCCCACACTGCACTTTGCGGTGGCAAGGGACGCTGCACCACCTGCCGCGTTGTGGTTGAAGAGGGCATCGACCTGTTGGAGCCACCGTCCGAGGCCGAAGCACGCAGCCTGCGGGCCGTCAAAGCCGCGCCCAACACGCGGCTGGCCTGTCAGATCCGCCCAACCAACCCTGCGACCGTGTTCCGGGTGTTCCGTCCGGACGGGCAACGCAACCGGGCGCACAAAAGCCAAGGGCAGGAACGCCAACTGGCGATCCTGTTTCTGGACATGCGCGGCTTTACCGCCCGCACCACCGGGCAGCTGCCTTATGACGTGGTTTTTCTGCTCAACCGCTTCTTTGACGCGATTGTTCCATCCATCATGCAAGCAGGCGGTACGGTGGACAAATACCTGGGCGACGGGTTGCTGGCCGTCTTTGAAACCGCCGACACGCCAAGCTCGGCCAGGGCTGCCCTGAAAGCCGCCGCCGAAGTGGGGCGCGCGTTGGAGGAGTTCAACCAGACGCTGGACACCGAAGGCGACCCAAGCGTGCGGATCGGAATCGGTGTACACTTGGGAAATCTGGTTCTTGGGGAAATCGGCTCGGCCGGGCATGCGCCGCGCACGATCATCGGCGACACCGTCAATGCAGCAAGCCGCCTGGAGGGGCAGACCAAGGAATTGGGCGTCGAACTGCTGGTGTCCGAGGCCGTCCTGAACGAAGCCGGCGTTGATGTGACATCTCTGGAGTTGCAGAGCTTCGAGCTGCGGGGGGTCTCAGAACCGTTGCGCGCCCTACCCGTCAAACGCGCCGTTGAGCTGGATGATCTACCGAATTCGGTGTCTGACGAGACGACAGCCCCCCGTTGAAGCATCGTTCTGACAAACAGCCATCCGGGTTCAAACGCTTACAGACCGAAAACTTCCCGTTATGTGCGATTCCATCACACACCGTCCTTAGTTTGTGTTGACCTTATGGACTTTACCCGCGTCACGAGGATAGTCCCCGTTCTTGAGGCATTCACACATACGAACAGGACCCAAAGAGAGAATTTCAATGACGATGCTCAGCAATCTGGCTCCGATCCCAGAACTCTACGTCTCTTACGACTCCGCTCAGAAACTCAAAGTCGAGGCAGCTGATCTGAAAAGCTGGGACCTGACCCCGCGCCAGATCTGTGATCTGGAACTCTTGATGAATGGCGGTTTCAACCCGCTAAAGGGGTTCCTCAGCGAAGAAGACTACAACGGCGTGGTCGAGAACATGCGCCTGGCAGATGGTTCGCTGTGGCCGATGCCGATCACATTGGACGTGTCCGAGGACTTCGCCGCCTCGCTCGAGGTCGGCGAAGACATCGCTCTGCGCGACCAAGAGGGCGTGATCCTGGGTACGTTGACAGTAACCGACCGTTGGACCCCGAACAAAGCCCGCGAAGCAGAAAAAGTCTTCGGCGCTGACGACGACGCCCATCCGGCCGTCAATTATCTGCACAACACCGCAGGCCCGGTCTATCTGGGTGGCCCCGTGACCGGCATCCAGCAACCCGTACACTATGATTTCCGCGCCCGCCGCGACACCCCCAACGAGCTGCGCGCCTTTTTCCGCAAGGTTGGCTGGCGCCGTGTGGTGGCGTTCCAGACCCGTAACCCGCTGCACCGCGCGCACCAGGAACTGACCTTCCGCGCTGCCAAGGAAGCACAGGCCAACTTGCTGATCCACCCGGTCGTGGGCATGACCAAGCCGGGCGACGTCGATCACTTCACCCGCGTACGCTGCTATGAGGCGGTGCTGGACAAATACCCGGCCGCCACCACGGGCATGTCGCTGCTGAACCTGGCCATGCGCATGGCCGGCCCGCGCGAGGCGGTCTGGCACGGGCTGATCCGCGCCAACCACGGCTGCACCCACTTCATCGTGGGTCGCGATCATGCCGGACCGGGCAAGAACTCGGCGGGCGAGGATTTCTATGGCCCCTATGACGCGCAGGATCTGTTCCGCGAGCATCAGGACGAGATCGGCATCGAAATGGTCGACTTCAAACACATGGTCTATGTGCAGGAGCGCGCCCAGTACGAGCCCAACGACGAGATCGCCGACAAGGATGACGTCACCATCTTGAACATCTCGGGCACCGAGCTGCGCCGCCGTCTGCAAGAGGGTCTGGAGATCCCCGAGTGGTTCTCGTTCCCTGAGGTGGTCACCGAACTGCGCAAGACCCGCCCGCCGCGGTCCAAACAGGGCTTTACCGTGTTCTTCACCGGCTTCTCGGGCTCGGGCAAATCAACCATCGCCAATGCTTTGATGGTCAAGCTGATGGAAATGGGTGGTCGTCCGGTGACGCTGCTGGATGGCGATATTGTGCGTAAGAACCTGTCTTCCGAACTTGGCTTCTCCAAAGAGCACCGTGACCTCAACATCCGCCGCATCGGCTATGTTGCGTCCGAGATCACTAAGAACGGCGGCATCGCCATCTGTGCGCCAATTGCGCCTTATGCCACGACCCGCCGGGCCGTACGCGAAGACATCGAAGCCTTTGGTGCCTTTGTCGAAGTGCATGTTGCGACCTCGATCGAGGAATGCGAACGCCGCGACCGCAAGGGGCTGTACAAACTGGCGCGCGAGGGCAAGATCAAGGAATTCACTGGGATTTCAGACCCCTACGATGTCCCCGAGAACCCTGAACTGCGCGTTGAAACCGAGAATGTCGAGGTCGACAACTGCGCGCATCAGGTTCTGCTGAAACTGGAAAGCATGGGTCTGGTATCAGCCTGATCACGCTGTCTTTGAAATGCAAAAGGCCCGCTGTTCAGCGGGCCGATGCGACCAAATTTGAACAATGATGCAATAGGATCCAAGCGAAACGATCCTGTATTTCGAGACGCAGACATCTGACGAAAGTCGACGGATGTCTGCTATGAGCCCACACTTCCGGATGCTGCGCGCAGTGTGAATGCCCGCTTTCAAGCGAAATTGGCAAAAGCTGGATCTGGTTACCATCAAAACTGGGCATTGAACCTTCGTAGCGTCGGTCCAGCACTATCCAATTCAAAGTCGTTATTGGGCTGAATTGCCCTTACGAAAATCCTGGATCAATCTCGGATTGTCGGCGCTCCACATAGGCATCCAGTTCTTCGCGAATTGCGGCGTCCATGTGAGGGGCTTCAAAGTCTTGCAGTAACAGGCACGCTTTTGCGCGGCTGCGCGCGGCCATGTCATGATTGCCAGCGGAACTCCATTGTTCGAAACTTGAAAAATCCATCAGCTCGGGCATCGCGAAGGCGCTGCGGAAATGGTCCAGTGTGAAACTGTCGCCGAGGTAATGACCAGCAGGGCCGATCCGTCCTACGGCCTCCAGCGCTTCATCGAAACGGTCAAGAGATATGCCGCCCGCATAGCGTGCCATAAGCTGGTTTTGTTCGTCATCGGCCACGAATTTCCCATAGCAGATGGCCAGGCCGCCTTCGTCCCATCCGGCGGCGTGTAGCATCAGGTTTGCCCCTGCATTGAACGCAGTCATCAGCGTTGTCGCACCTTCGTATCCCGACTGGGCGTCGAATGACTTGGACGAGGCGTGGTTGGCAGAGGTTCGCCATGGGACCCCATACTTGCGGGCCAATTGGCCTATTGCAGTGGTGATCAGCGCGACCTCGGGCGTTCCGGCCATCGGTGCCCCCGATTGCATGGAGATCGAAACGGTATATTGCCCGTACATCACGGGGGTTCCGGGGCGGTAGAGCTGCAGATAGGCGATGGCCGCCAATGCTTCGGCATTCACCTGCGCGATCGTGGCCGCGACATCGGCTGGCGTGTTCGCAGCAGCCAATACGAAGGGCGAACACAGCACCGCCTGTCCGGCATCTGCAAAAACGCGTGCGCCATCCAGCATTGCCTCGTCCCAGACAAGTGGAGAGTTGCCAGATGCGTGCATGAAGATTGAGGTCGCGCTCTCCATCACATCGCCTGCCACGATCCGTGCCATGGAAACGCAATCCTCGGCCCGCTCGCGAGAGGTGCCTATCCCGAACAGCGGCAGTTCGGTCTCGACCATGTGGTGACGCATCATCGCCAGATGGCGATGGGCCACGGGGATATCCATCGCCTCGCAGGTGAAACCGCCCGCCATGTGAAAGCTGGGGCAGGCCTGCGTGAGGCGTGCGAAATTGATCACGTCAGCCTCGGTGGTCGAGCGGCGCACTCCATTCAGGTCACGCGTAAAAGGCGCGCCTTTCATAGGGCAAAACACGCTTGTGTCTCCGCCCATGGTGAAACCGGTCGCCGCTCCACGACCCTGCACACGAAATTCGGACGGTGCTTTGGCAACCAGATCCATCAGCAAGGCGCGATCAATCCGAACGCGATCTCTGGAAACATCTGCCCCGGCCTGCCGCCAATGGGTCAGAGCGATCGGATCACGAAAATCGATCCCAACCTCTTCGAGGATCGAAAGCGAGGCGTCGTGGATACGTTCAATCGCGTCTGCGTCCAGCACGTCCAACGGTTTCAACCTGCGGGTCACGGGTGCGAGGCGGGTCCGTACTGCTTTCTGGCTCTGTATCCGCGCGGCGCGTCCCGATCGCCCCTTCACACGCGGCATGAAACGCCTCCGTCTACGGTAATCTCGGTGCCAGTGATATATGACGCATCATCGCTGGCGAGAAATACGGCTGCATTGGCCACGTCCCACGGGGTGCCCACGCGGCCCAGTGGGATGCGCGCGGCGCGTTGTTTGTCCAGGGCGTCCCAGTCGATTGTTGACGGATCATCGGTGTTCTGTTCGGTGATGTCACGCGCCATCGGCGTGTCGATGAAGCCCGGCAGAATGGCGTTGGCGCGGATCCCATGCGGGGCCATTTCCGCCGCCAGATTGCGAGTGAAGGAGATGATCGAGCCCTTGGTGGCGTTGTACCCGATATAGGGCGTGCCCAGATAGCGCAGCCCGGCGATGGATGAGATATTGGTCACAACCCCCGCCTTGCGATCCACGAAATGCGGCAGCACATGTTTGGTGGGCAGGAACACCGCCTTCATGTTCACATGGACCAGCGCGTCCCAATCCTCGACCGTGGTGTCCATGGCGCCGCCGGTTTTCAGGATACCAACGTTGTTTTGCAAGATGTCGATCTGGCCGAATTCGGACAGGCATCGATCAACAGCGGTCTTTACCTGATCCTCTTGCGTCACGTCTGCGGTCAGGGCAATAGCCTGCCCGCCTTCGGCACGGATCAGGGCGCAGGTTTCTTCGGCGGCGGTCTGATCCAGATCCAGCGCGGCAATGGCGGCCCCCTCCTGCGCCAACCGGATCGCCGTGGCCTTGCCGTTGCCCATGCCGCCCTTCATCGAGCCCGCGCCCGTCACCAAGGCGATTTTCCCCGCAAGACGCGCCATGTGTTACCCCTCGTTCGATTGCAAAAAGGCATTCATGCCGCCGTCGATGGCCAGCAGTTGCCCGTTGATGTAGGATGCTGCCTCGGACATCAGGAACGCGACGGGGGCCGCGATTTCCGCAGGCTCGGCCCATCGCGCTGCCGGGGTCCGGTTTTCAATTCGGCGCACGAACGAATGATCGCTCAGGATTTTGCGGTTCATCTCGGTCAGGACATAGCCTGGTGCAATGGCGTTGGCGCAGATGCCATCCCCCCCGAAATCCGCCGCCAGTGACCGCGTCAGCCCGGCAATGGCAGCCTTGGACGAGGCATAATTGCCGATCCCCGGCCTTGGATGCGTGGCTGCGATGGACGAGATCGAGACGATCCGTCCCCGCTGCGGCCCCGGATTGGCCTGCATCACCCGGGCCGCCTCGCGCGCCAGCAAAAAGGGCGCGAAGACGTGCAAGTCATAGATGGACCGGTAATCGTCGATGGTCTGGTCCAGCGTGTGACCGTGATTGGTGATACCTGCATTGTTGACGAGACCCCAGATCGGGCCGATGCCCTGCACCCAATCGGTGCAGACATCGAAATCGGTCAAGTCGAAGGCGGCTGTTTGCACGGTCGCGCCTTTAACGCGCAGGGCGTCCGCCGTGGCTTCGACGGCTTGGGCGTTGATGTCCTGCAGGCACAGCTGCGCGCCTTGCGCGGCGCAAGCCTGCGCCATGGCCGCGCCCAATCCGCGCGCGGCCCCGGTGATGAGAATGGTCTTTCCGACCAGCGAGAAACTCGGCCCGGTCATGAAGCCAAAGCAGCCTTATCCGCCTCAAGCGCAGCATTCACGGCAGGCATGACCTGGTCGCAGAACACCTCAAGCGAGCGCAGGGTGTTGGCAAAGGGGATCGATGCGATCTGCATGAAGACGCTCAGATGGGTGATGCCAAATTCGCGCGCCTCGGCGACGATGCGTTGCGTGACCTCTTCGACGTCACCGATGATGGCGCGCTGCAGAACCGTGTCGATGTCGGGCTCATTGTCGAAGGGCACGATCTTGAGGTCCGCGCCCTCCATCAACGGGTCGGGGCGGCGCATGTTGTTGGCCATGCGCGCATGGATCAGCACCTGCTCGGCTGCGGCGCGGGCATCGTCCTTGTCCTTGGCGACGTAGATATATCGCTGCACCGCAAACGGGAAATCGTCCCCCATCAGGCCATTCTCGGTGCGCGTTTCCTTGAACAGTCGCCGCGCAGTGCCCACGATCGCGTTTGGTCCGATGGCCGGTGTGGTCAGCGTTTCGGCCCCGTAATCGATCATCTTCTGGCGCATCTCGGGCGCATTGCCGACGGCGAAGGTGCGGATGCGATCCTGAACCGGAGCGATGGACAACGCCGCATCGCTGATCTGAATGTGCTCGCCCTGATAGTCGATCACGCCGCGATAGACGCCCTGTTCGATGCAGTCCCAAATCTCCAGCCCACGCATCAGGCGGTCATTGATCTCAAACCCGAATTTCTTGAATTCGCGCGGCTGATAGCCGGTGCCCAGCCCCAGAACCAGGCGGCCTTCGGTCAATTGGTCGGTCAGGCAGATATCTTCGACCAGGCGCAGGGGTTCGTAGAATGGCATCACCACAACCGCAGGCCCCACCTTGATCCGCTTGGTGTGGGCCGCCATGTTCGCCGCCGTCATCAGCGGCGAGGGCGAGATGCAATAGTTCGACAGGTGATGCTCGGCAAACCACGCCACGTCAAAGCCTGCCTCGTCCACCATTTTCGTCATGCTGCGCATCTGGTTGAACACATCCATATGTGATGACCCATCAACGGGTTTGGTCATCAGGTTGAACAACGAAAATTCCATGTCCTTCACGCTCCGATCTGGCTGCTGCACCACATTCTCGGGCAGTCTGGCGGAGAGCTGGCAAAGTACCAAATGGTGAATACTTTATCAGTGGCAAAGAATTTCTTATGGGGTTTGTGCCTCTTGGCGCAACCAGCTCAGAAAGGACTGAACGCGCGGTTGGTCGACGCGGCGTTCGGGGCAGATGAAGAAATAGGAATACGGCCCTTTGACCGGTTCGAACGGCAATTGCACCAAAGCACCCGAGGCCAGCAGATGCCGGGCAATCACGTCGCGCACGACGCCGATGCCCTGACTGTAAAGAATGGCGTTCACCGTGGCGCTGCTGTCGCCGAAATAGGCCCCGTGCTCGAACGCTGTCGGGTCGCCCCCGTTGAGTTCGATTACTGCGCGCCATTCGCTGTAATTGGTGTCGTGCAAAAAGGGCCGGTCCGACAGCGCGTTGATGTCCGACACGTCGCCCAACATCCCGGCCGTTTGCGCCGAAGCCACAAGCATGTGCTGTTCCCCAAAAAGATGTTCCTCGTACCCGTCCGTGTACCCTCCCGGACCCCAGCGAATGGCGACATCCGCATCCTCTTGCCCAAAGCCTGTCTTTGCCACAGTCGACAATGTCAGCAAATCGACCGAGGGATTGGCCGCCACAAACCGATGCGCCCGCGACGCAAACCACGTCGAGGCGAACGAGGGCAGCAGGCTGACCGTCAGCGTCGTCCGCCCGGCATCAGGGGCCAGATTCTGCACGCTTTCGCCGAGCGTATTGAGCATCTCAGTCACGTCTTCGGCAAACTGCTCACCTTGTTCGGTCAGCAAGATCATGTTGTTGCGACGACGGAAGAGTTTGATGCCCAGACGGTGTTCCAACAGCTTGACCTGCTGGCTGACGGCCGGTTGCGTCAGGTTCAATTCCGCAGCGGCCAGCGTGAAGCTTTGCAACCGCGCGGCGGTTTCAAAGGCGATCAGAGTCTGCAACGGCGGCAGGGTTCGCCGCATGCGATTGCTATCGAACCCAACTGGTTCGAGCTTGGACAAGGCACCGGGGCGAAGTTGGTCCAGCTTGTTGCGAAGTGCACGTCGCATGATCTGCCTGCATAAGTTTTCGTTGGGCAAAGCTTAAGCAATTCGTTCTTGTGATCAAGGCGGTGGCACCGGCAGAAAAGTTCGAAACAGAAAGGCGCGAGATGCTGAACCCGACCGAATTCATAAACGCAATGCGCAAAGCGGTGACGCCAGTGTCAATCGTCACCACCAGTGGCGAACTCGGTCCCCATGGCGCTACCGTCAGTGCGGTCTGCTCACTAACGGCGGCGCCACCCGCTGTGCTGATTTGCATCAACAAGGAAAGCCGCATTCTGGGTATGATCGAGGAGCACGGGGTTTATTGCGTCAACTACATCGCGCAGCAGCATGACAAGCTGGCGCTTGCCTTTGCAGGTGCCCCCGAATTCGCGGATCAGCGCAACTTCGCATCTGTGCATTGGACGGTTGATCAACAGACAGGGCTGCCGGTTCTATCTGGCGCCACAGCAATTTTTTCTTGCCTGCACATCCAAACGGTTTCCTTCGGCACGCACCGCATTCTGATCGGCAAGGTCGAACGCACCGAAAGCTCTGAGGTTAAACCGCTGGCGTATTGGGATGGCGGCTTTCGATCGCTGGCCGATCCCGAATAGACCAGCTTTCGAAAGCATTGGCGAATGTACATGGAATAGAGATGATCAACATACGATAGGGCTGGCAGGAAAGTTCAAGCAGGCTTCGCATCAAGGTTTCTACGCACCGCAACAACGGAAGTTCGCGACGAATGATCGAAAGACCGTTTTGTCCAGCTGAGCAGACCTAGACCGGAGCAATACCATGGTCTGCTTTTGTATGCTGAACAAGCTCTCGAAGAAATCCTCGAGAGCCTGTAGGGGTATAGGCCGACCAAACTGAGGGCGAACCTATGTCGGTTCAACACTTACGGTATGGGCCGGCGCGGTTCAGCGGGCTTTTCTTTGTTTACGCGGTTTGGTGGAGCGTATCGCGGATGGCTTGCGCCGCTCGACTGTCCAGATCGGCATAGGGTTCCAGTTCGGTTTGCAAACGCTTCAAATCTGGCAAACGTGTTTCAAAATCCTCGTTCGACATCGAGGCAATTGCCGCGCGTACGTCAGCCTCGGAATTACATTGAATGATGCCGGCGGGATCAACAAACCGTTCGATGTTAGGACACCCCCAATAAATCGGCACCGTGTTGCAGAACACCGCATCCAACAGCTTTTCCGAGAAGTAGTTCGGCTCTTGCACGTTTTCGATCACAACAGAATAGCGGTAAGGCGCAAGCCCATCCGCCTTGCGTTCAAAAGGCGTATAGCCGCGCCCCATTATGTCGACATCCAGACCATTGCTTTGCACCCACTCGGCCACCGAATGCCGCAGTTTGTGGCCGGTGCTGTCGCGTTTGGCAGAGGCAATGAGCGAACACATGGCCGTTTTGTCGATTTGCAACTCTTTCCAGTCCGGCACCCAGGTTGTTCCGAGCGGGAAAAATACGGCATTGGGCAGACGTGCCAACAATTCCTCATTGAACGTCAGAACCTTATGGAACCTCCGCCATGTAAACCTCAACAGCTTGAGGTGTTTGGCGTGGATGACAGACGGTTCCCCCAGGATCAGTGAAATCTGCGCACGCGTGCCGCGCCGGAGCCGAAAATGGGTTGTGGTCTTGGGGAACAGGAGCAGATGATCTGAAGGCAACAAATCCCCGACAGTCTTCCCGCTCAATCGTGCAGGGCACCCCAACGGCCATACAAGATCCGTGACCGGAGCCGCCGCAAGTTTGGGTCCCAGCTCTTTGCCGTATGGCAGAATTGCGATGGCGACGTCGTTCATTCCGGCAGATCCACCTGACCACGCATCAGGACAAACCCTTGCCCGGCCACTTTGACGCCGGTGATATCGTCAGCCGCCCCCACGCGCGTTACGGTGGCGCGACCGGGGCGGCCCATGCCATGACCTTGTTCTGCAACAAAGGTCGTCTTGTCGATCAGCCCATGGTGCCACAGGTAAGCGGCCATCGCGCCCGTGGCGGAACCGGTGAACGGGTCTTCAGGCGGGCTGGGTGGCGCCATCAACAGGCGCGAGAAAGTGTCACCCGCCTCGGTCGCACCTTTCAAGGTGACCAGAAAGGGCTCCAGCATATCTGTGCCTGCGTACCCTTGGCTGGCCGCCATATCGCGCATGGCATCGACGTTCAGCTTGGCCTGCTTCAGCGCTTCGTGATCCCGCAGGACCGTAATACAGAACGGCAGACCAGTTGATACCATCTGCGGCTGCGCCACAATCGTCTCGGGCGGAAGGGAGATTGTGCAGGCCACCATCTCGACCGGCATAGTGTCACCAAACTGCGGCGCGACTTGCGTCATCTCGATCTCATCGCCATCCAGGCGGATCGGCACCAAGCCCGCGCCTGTCTCAATCACCAGTTCATCGCCCTCAATCACCCCCCGAGACCGCATTGCGGCCACGGTGGCGATGGTAGGGTGTCCGGCGAACGGGATCTCGCGACTGGCCAGGAAATAGCGCACCTTGACATCGGCCACATCAGACGGGCCAGTGAATGTGCATTCCACCAAAGACGTCTCGCGCACGTAGGCCGTGCAGATGTCTTCGGACAAATGAGCTCCGCCGTGCACCACGGCACAGCCATTGCCACCAAAAGCCTGATCAGTGAACGCATCCACCCAGTCAAACTCGAACCAACTCATGTTCAGCCTCCTTTTGGCGCAACCGGGTTCAAGGGGTACTGCCTCGCACGCGAAGTGTCACCTCAAAAAGCACCTGGGGGCGGACAGCAAAAAGGCGCAACACTTCGCTGCGCCTTTCACTCAACCGCTTGAATTAATTACACTTAGTGCACGGCCACCGGCGCAAAGTCATGCTGGCGGGCCAACACAAAGGCCAGCTTGCGATCGGCGACCAGGGCCAATTGCTGCCCCTCTTCGTCGTGCACGGCATACAGCTGTTCGTGATCCCCGGCCTCGGCGCGGATCTGATCAGGCAGGTCGGCCACGTCTACGGTTTTGACATAGACGATACGGCTGCCGTTCTCGTTGAAATCATATGGCGTATCCATCGCTTACCCTTTCCTGATGTTGATCTTTTGCACCACGGTTTCCGGACGCGCGCGCGTCAGGTCCACATGGAGCAATCCGTTTTCCATCACCGCCTCGCCAACTTCGACTCCGTCCGCCAGTACAAACATGCGCTGAAACTGGCGCGCGGCAATGCCACGGTGCAGGAAAACCCGCCCCTCGCTGTCGTCGCTTTGACGGCCCCGGATCACCAGTTGGCGATCCTCGATGGTGATCGACAGATCCTCTTCGGCAAAACCGGCCACAGCCAGGGTGATGCGATAGGAATAATCCGATGTCTGTTCGATGTTATACGGGGGATACCCTTCGTTGCCCGATTTGGCCGAGCGTTCCAGAAGGCGTTCCAACTGCTCGAATCCCAGCATGTGCGGGTATGAGCCAAGAGTAAGTTTTGACACGTCTTGTCGTCCTTTATTGTCAAAGCGACGGTGCGCGCAGTCCCGGATTCGGCAACCGCACCTGTGGAATATGGGAAGAAATTGCCCCCTTAACAAGGTCTAGGCGAAAACATCGTGAACGCGTATCCTGTGCCCAGCAAGACCACAAAGACCCGAGTCGCCATATGAACGCTCCCACAGATCTATCGATGAAAACCGACGACGTCCTGCGGGTGGAGTTGGAAGTCTTCAAACGGCAGCATCGGGATTTGGACGAGGCGATCATGGCCCTGGTTGAACGCGGGACGGGTGATCAATTCACCATCAAACGCCTGAAAAAGCAGAAGCTGCGGGTCAAGGACATGATCGCCTTGATCGAAGACCGCCTGACCCCCGATATCATCGCGTGACGCCGGTGTTTGCCGCGACGAAACACCTCTGACAAACCCGTCTCATTCACATTGCTTAACAAGGCGATTTGGCTATAGTGCGCGCTCTTTCGCAAGCAGGGGCGGATCGGATGAGCGAGATCAAAGTTGGGATCATCATGGGCAGCCAGTCGGACTGGCCCACGATGAAAGGGGCAGCGGATATTCTGGACGAATTGGGCGTTGCCTATGAAACCCGGATCGTCTCGGCACACAGAACACCGGACCGTCTGTGGGAGTACGGCAAGACCGCCGTGGACCGTGGCTTGCATGTGATCATCGCAGGGGCTGGCGGGGCCGCGCATCTACCTGGGATGATGGCGTCAAAAACCCGTGTTCCGGTGATTGGCATCCCGGTCCAGACGCGCGCCTTGTCTGGCGTCGACTCGCTCTATTCCATCGTACAGATGCCCAAGGGTTTCCCCGTCGCGACCATGGCCATCGGCGCTGCGGGCGCGGCAAACGGCGGATTGATGGCGGCTGGCATCCTGGCAGTCAGCGATCCCGATCTGGCCGCGCGGCTTGACAAATGGCGCGACGACCTGTCGGCCTCGATCCCCGAGGTGCCCAGCGATGACTGAAGCCCTGACAACCGGCGCCACCATCGGCATTCTCGGCGGCGGCCAACTGGGTCGCATGCTTTCGGTCGCGGCGTCGCGCCTGGGGTTCAAGACCCATGTGTTTGAACCCGGTGCCAACCCTCCCGCCGGCCACGTGGCCGATCAGGTGACCACCGCAGCCTACGACGATGCCGAGGCGCTTGAGCGGTTTGCCCAAGCCGTCGATGTCATCACCTACGAGTTTGAGAATATCCCGACCGAAGCATTGGATCTGCTTGAGGCGCATAAACCCATCCGCCCCGGCCGCGAAGCTCTGCGCGTAAGCCAGGACCGGCTGACCGAAAAGACATTTCTGCAAGGCTTGGGTCTCAAGACAGCGCCCTTCGCAGACATCACCGATCTGGACAGCCTGAACGTAGCTATTGCCGAGATTGGCACGCCCGCGATCCTGAAAACCCGCCGCTTCGGCTATGACGGCAAAGGTCAGGCCCGCCTGAAATCGCCAGATGACGCCGAAACCGCGCTGGCGGATATGGCCGACGCCCCGGCAATCCTCGAAGGTTTTGTCGATTTCAGCCATGAGGTTTCGGTCATCGCCGCCCGCAGCCCAACCGGAGAGGTCGCCTGCTTCGATCCGGGCGAAAACGTCCATCGCGATGGCATCCTGCACACCACCACTGTGCCCGCCCGGCTGAGCGCGGCACAACGCATGGACGCGGTGCTGCTGGCCGCCAACATCCTCAACGCTCTGGATTATGTCGGCGTGATGGGGGTCGAGCTGTTCGTGACACCCCAAGGGCTGATCGTGAACGAGATCGCGCCGCGCGTGCACAACTCCGGCCACTGGACGCAGAACGGCTGCGCCGTGGATCAGTTCGAGCAGCACATTCGCGCGGTTGCAGGATGGGCCTTGGGCGATGGCCAGCGTCATTCGGATGTGGTGATGGAGAACCTGATTGGCGACGATGTGGACCGCGTCCCCGAGCTGGCAAAAGACCGCGATACCGCAATACATCTTTATGGCAAGGCCGAGACCAAGGCGGGCCGCAAGATGGGTCACGTCAATCGGATCCAACGCCAGGGTTGAAACGGCGCGGTGCCGGAAAATCCCCGATTTTTCGGGCGCGCTGCCGATGGCCCCAAAGGGGCCTGAGGGAGCGCGCTGCTAGCTCACGAACCGCGCAGCAATATCCCCGCTCATATAGCTCACTACCCCACAAGAGCAGGTGGCGGCCACGCGATGGGTGTCTGCCTCCAGGATCACCAGATCCGCGCGCAGACCTGGGCTCAACTGCCCCCGGTCCGACAATCCCAACACCCGTGCGGGTCCGGCAGACACCAGCTCCCAAGCTCCGGCGAAATCCAGCACGCCCGATTTGGCCAACATGACCGCCGCCCGACGCGGGCTTGGATAGTGATAGTCCGACGCCAAAGCGTCACAAAGCCCCATGGTGATCAGATCCAGGGCCGATGCATTGCCTTTGTGCGACCCGCCCCGCACCACATTGGGCGAGCCCAGAATGACCGCATCACCCGCCGCCCGCGCCGCCTCGGCTGCCTCTGCGGTTTCGGGAAACTCGCAGATCGACACCCCACGTGCTTTCCAGGTCTCGCGATCCTCGGCCGTGTGATCATCATGACTGCCCAAGCGCACCCCGCGCGCGGCCAGGTCCGCCGCCAATGCCGTCACGGCGGCAGGAACTTCGCCCGCCCGTGCATGCATGTCTTTCAGCATCTGCCAATGGACGTCCGGGTTCCGCCCCGCCTTGAGCGCCTGTCCAGTCAGTCGCGCAGGTTTCTTGCCCGCCGCCAACCGGTCATGCGGCAGGTGGTCGTTGAACACCACATACGGCACGTCCCACTTGCTTACGCGATCCGCCAACCCGTCATAATCGTCCAGCATATGCGTCTCAAACCGCAGTTGCGGGATCAGGTCGGTCACCACCCGGCCCCGGACCGCCTTCATCGCCGCAAACACCTGTCCGGCATACTCCGGCGCGCGCAAGCCGCCCTCCCAGCTGAAGAACTGCGCCATCACGGCGGTGGTAATTCCGTTGGCGGCAAACTCTGCCTCGGCAGAGATCACGCCCTCGTCCATCTGCTTCATCGCCCCACGACGTGGTGCCAAATGGCGCTCAAACCCGTCGCCATGCAGATCTATGATTCCAGGGAGCACCAGATAGCCGGACAGATCGACCTGACGCCCCTGCTCTGCCAACTGAATGACACCGCCTCCGATGCTCAGAGGAGCGTCGCACAAACCCGCGTCTGGCATCAGGACACGGGCACCGGTTAAGGTCAGGTCTAGTGGGGTCATTTGGTGCTCAAAGAGTCAGGAATTTCACATCCCAGCCCTTCGCACACCTGCTCGATCGGGCCAAGCACGGAATCGATCCAAGTAAGCTCTGGATCAAACCGCCCAAACCGCAAGAAATGGATCGTCTGCGCGATCACCAACGGGTTGTTCATCATGAACGTATGCGTCACCGGCATCTGGATGTGATCTGCCATTCCCGTCACTCGCGTCGAGTCCACCGACACTTTACCATCATCCGGACCTGGAATGATCGAAGAAAACAGCGGGTTAATCGAGTTCGTTCCGGCGATAACCCCCACCGGAAAATCCACTGGGCCAAGGCTGCGCGGCACGCTTTCTTCGCCCGTTCCAAGCGCCAGGCCCGCAGGCCCGTTCAACATGCCGAACACTTCATAGGCGCCCAACTCGTCCACCAATTCGCTGCCCTGGTTGGGCGGGCCCAGCATCACCACACGTCCCAGGTTTTCGGGTTTGTTTTCCTGGAACCAATGGCGCACCAGGATTCCGCCCATGGAGTGGGTCACAAAATGCACCGTCTGATCCCCGCATTGATCAAGAGCTGCTGGAATGGTCTGAGCAGCCAAATCCGGGATCGGCAAATCGGTCGAGGGGTATCCTGGCCGAACCGTGTCGTATTCGTAGAGGTCCAAAACCTCTTCCATCACACTCAACGAGGCTTCGGTCCGGGCCAGACCATGCAACAAGACCACGCAATCTGCCAATGCAGGAAGGGGCCAAAACAGAAGGAAAACAAGAAATCGGCGCATAATCTCCCATACCCCGTATTGGCGGGCGGGAAAAGCAGATCACCATTTGGGTTTGGTGCTGGCCAGTGCAATCCCACCAAGAACCAGCAAGGTGCCCAGCAACAGATCAAAGGACAAGGCCTCTCCCAGCAAAAGCGCACCAGACAGAAGCGCAATGATCGGCACGCTCAACTGCACGGTCCCCGCGACCGCTGCGGCCAGATGTGGCAAGACCCGGTACCACAAAGCATACCCCAGGCCCGACGTCACCGCGCCTGACAGGATCGCCAATGCAATCCCTGCGACGGACAGCGTCCAGACGTCTGAAATGACCAAAATGCAGGCCAGCGTAAGTGGCAGGGCCACCACAAAATTGGCGGCCGTTCCCGACAGCGCGTCTCGTTCTTGTCGGCCGACAAGCGTGTAAATCCCCCAGCCGACTCCGGCCGCCGTCATCAGGGCCGCTCCCGAAACATCAACCAAGGCCCCTTCACTTGGCCACAGAACCCAAGCCAACCCTGCAAAGGCGACCCCCGCACCTGTTATCTGTCGAGCCGTTGGTGGTGTCCCGGTAAGGGCCGTCACCGCAAACATGGTCATTTGCACCACGCCGAACAGAATAAGTGCCCCGGCCCCCGCATCGAGCGTCAGATACGCCAGCGAGAAACCAACCAGATAGAGTGAGAGCGCCCCACCCCCGGCCAGCCGCCTGCCTGAAAAGAACTCCATCCGCCCCTGACGCAACAAAACCAACAACACCAGCGTCACCGCACCGGCAAGCACGCGAACGATGGCAAAGCTGCCTGGATCAATCGATCCACTGTCCACCGCAAAGCGGTTGAGGATGGAGTTGGACGCGAAGGCGACCATGGTCAGAGAGGTGAGCAGAAACAGACGCATACCCCCGCTTACAGTGCGGGCGCGTCTGGGAACACTCAAAACTGTGTCAGGGGGTCATCCGTCGAAGGCAGGCGGGTAGACCAGCGTCTCTTTTGGGGCGCCTTTGCCTGGACCTGCCAGAAGCGTGTGTTCCACCGGATAGGGCGAGACCAGGTTCTGGGCTCGCTCAGACGAAAAGCCCCGTTTGCCATAGTAGCTTGGATCGCCCAGAACGACCGCCGTCAGATCGCGCTCGGTCAGCCAGTTTTGAACCGCCTTCATCAGCTTTCCGCCAATGCCGCGTCGTTGCAGGGATGGCTCGACCGCGACGGGGGCAAGGCACACCCATCCTGACGGGCGCTTCATCCACGATAGCGCAGCATAACCCACCAATCGGTCATTTTCCGTGACGGTCAATTCGGCCGCCATATCCCGGTCCGCACGCAGGGCATGAACCAACGTGGCTTCGTCTTCGGTGTCGAACGCCGCGCGCAGCAGCGAATCAACATGTTGGGGAAATGCAGCGGACGACAGAGGAGGCATATTGCAAGGCCTTGATACTAGAACCAAAAAAGGGACCGCCTATTGGCGACCCCTTCTTTTAACATACTGCTTGGGCAGATTACATCATGCCGCCCATGCCGCCCATGCCGCCCATGTCGGGCATGCCGCCTGCGGCCGCGCCTTCTTTGGCGGGCTTGTCGGCAACCATGGCTTCGGTGGTGATCAGCAGACCAGCAACCGATGCGGCATCTTCCAGAGCGGTGCGAACCACTTTGGCCGGGTCGATGACGCCGAACGAGAACATGTCGCCATATTCTTCGGACTGTGCGTTGAAGCCGAACGACGCGTCTGTGCTTTCGCGGACTTTGCCGGCAACAACTGCACCGTCAACGCCTGCGTTTTCAGCGATCTGGCGCAGCGGCGCTTCGATGGCTTTGCGAACGATGGTGATACCGGCGTTCTGGTCGGCGTTTGCACCTTCCAGCGATGCCAGGGCTTTTCCGGCCTGAACCAGAGCAACACCACCACCGACGATCACGCCTTCCTGCACAGCAGCGCGGGTCGCGTTCAGAGCATCGTCCACACGGTCCTTGCGCTCTTTCACTTCAACTTCGGTCATGCCGCCAACGCGGATCACGGCAACACCGCCTGCCAGTTTGGCAACGCGCTCTTGCAGCTTCTCACGGTCGTAATCCGACGAAGTTTCTTCGATCTGGGTGCGGATCTGAGCAACACGTGCTTCGATCTCGGCTTTCTCGCCAGCACCGTCGACGATGGTGGTTTCGTCTTTGGTGATTTCGACCTTCTTGGCGGTGCCCAGCATGTCCATAGTCACGGACTCGAGCTTCATGCCCAGATCTTCCGAGATCACCTGACCGCCGGTCAGAATTGCCAGGTCCTGCAGCATGGCTTTGCGGCGATCGCCGAAACCAGGTGCTTTGACAGCAGCAATTTTCAGGCCGCCGCGCAGTTTGTTGACCACGAGGGTCGCCAGCGCTTCACCTTCGACATCCTCGGCAACGATCAGCAGCGGCTTCTGCGACTGGATCACCTGCTCGAGCAGCGGAACCATCGGCTGCAGCGACGAGAGTTTTTTCTCGTGCAGCAGGATCATGCAGTCGTCCAGATCTGCGATCATCTTGTCAGCGTTGGTCACGAAGTAAGGCGACAGGTAGCCGCGGTCGAACTGCATGCCTTCGACAACATCGGTCTCGGTTTCCAGACCTTTGTTCTCTTCAACGGTGATGACGCCTTCGTTGCCAACTTTCTGCATCGCGTCTGCGATCTGCTGACCGATTGCCGCTTCGCCGTTGGCCGAGATGGTGCCGACCTGAGCAACTTCGTCGCTGTCTTTGACTTCGCGCGCCGATGCAACGATGCCTTCAACCACTTTCGAGGTCGCCAGGTCGATGCCGCGCTTCAGGTCCATCGGGTTCAGACCAGCAGCAACCTGCTTGAGGCCTTCACGAACGATCGCCTGAGCCAGAACGGTCGCGGTGGTGGTGCCGTCGCCTGCTTCGTCGTTGGTGCGCGAAGCAACTTCTTTCACCATCTGTGCGCCCATGTTCTCGAACTTGTCTTCCAGCTCGATCTCTTTGGCAACAGAAACACCGTCTTTGGTGATGCGCGGTGCGCCGAACGACTTGTCCAGAACCACGTTGCGGCCTTTGGGGCCCAGGGTCACTTTGACAGCGTCAGCCAGGATGTTCACGCCGGCCAGCATACGGTTACGGGCATCGGTGTCGAATTTGACGTCCTTAGCAGCCATGTTCTTTTCTCCTTGAAAAGTCTTTTGACAGGGTCAGAGAAGCCGGTTGGCTTACTCGATGATCCCCATGATGTCGCTTTCTTTCATCATCAGCAGCTCTTCGCCGTCGACCTGAACCTCGGTGCCCGACCACTTGCCGAACAGGATCTTGTCGCCAGCCGAAACAGCCATGGCGATCAGCTCGCCGCTGTCTTTGCGCGCGCCTTCACCGGTCGCAACCACAACGCCTTCGCTGGGCTTTTCTTTTGCGGAATCGGGGATGATCAGGCCGCCCGCGGTTTTTTCTTCGCTTTCGGTACGGCGAACCAGTACGCGGTCATGAAGCGGTTTCAATGCCATCTTTGCAGCTCCTTAAGCTCAAAGTTCGTTTCCTTACGGTCCCCGCGCTCCCTTGCACGTGACCGTTATCACTCACCCTAGTTGAGTGCTAACGACGCAATAGCTAGGCAGATGATTTTTCCGAGTCAACGTCTGGATGGTTTTTTTTTGAATTTATTCCGCTTCCCAGCTGTAAGCCCAATGGATCAGGCCCTCAGACCCGGCCGAGGTAAGCATGTAGACGCCCTTTTCAACCTTTTCGAACCAGCCATAGTGGTTGTCACGCATCAAAGTGGTGGCCTTGGCCACCCCTGTGGATTTGGCCACCACGGCGCCTTTGGCTGCGCCGTTTTCCGCCAGGTAGGCCGCACAGCGCAACGCGTCCTGGCGGTATGCCGTGACGATCCCGTGCCGGGTGGCGCCACCCGCGTTGGGGTCCCCTTCGAGGCGATTGAACTCGCGCAGCAAGCGCGCGGTCCGCTTCTTGGATTTGCGGGGCGCGTATGGTCCCGGATCACAATGCACCTCGGCCCGACCGTCGGCGCGCACCGTGATCAGGCCGAGACCCAACCGGCGGCACATTGCCAGATTATCCTTGAGCGCACGCCGCGCCGTGCGTCCGGTTGGCCGTGCAACAGCGACGTAAACCAGGTCCGTCACCGCCAGACGGGTGATCGCCTGATGAAACAGGCTAAGCGAAAAGCGCAGTTTCAACTCGACAATCACTGGCGGTTCATCGCCACGACAGGCCATGACATCGGCCGCGCCGACCTCGCCCTTGACCTCATACCCCTGCCCTTCGAGCAGTGCCTTGATCGGTGGATAGAGTTCCTGTTCGCGCTCCATTGTTTCATTCTAGGGACAGCCCCAAGGCTTAACAATCTCCTTTGGCATCTGGCACTTGCCTCGCCCGCCCGTCCGCCTACAGTTGATCGAAATGTCTGGATTGTGAGTCCGCCGATGCTGCGTCTGATCATCTTTGTGCTGTTCTGCCTGACGTCGGCCACTGTCGCCGGTGCCCAATGTCGCGGAACCGATTTGCGGGACAGGTTGACGCCCTCGGCGCAAGAACGCCTGAAGCGTGAGATCGCCAAGGTTCCTTTTGCCTATGGCAACCACTGGATCGCCACCAAGGGCAAACAGCGCATTCATGTCATTGGAACACAGCACACCGGCGACAGCCGGATGCGGTCCATAATGCGCACGCTGCGCCCCGTGATTGAACAGGCTGATGCGGTCCTGTTTGAGGTGACGCGTCTCGAACTCGCCAAGATGGAAAGCGTGATACGCGACAATCGCTCTCTCATTCTGATCACCAAGGGGCCTACGCTTCCGCAAATGATGTCGGCTGCCACCTGGTCACAATTGAGCCTGCTGATGAAGTTGCAAGGCTATGCGCCGGAACAAACGGCCCTCATCCAACCCTGGTTTCTGTCTCTGTCTTTGGCCCAAAGCGGCTGCGGCGGGCGTGGGTTTGCTTCATACTCGGGCCTCGACGATCGGATCGAGGATGTTGCCATTCGCAACCGCGTGCCCATCGGATCGCTGGAGCGCTCGATGGACGGCATAAGCTCGCTTGCCAAGCAACCCATCCGTGATCAGGCCAAGCTGCTAGAGCTGGATCTGGCCAGCGATTTGAACATCGACGATCAGGTCGTCACACAACGCAACGCCTATTTCAGCGAGACCCTGGCCGAAGCGCTGCTGATCAAGGAATGGACCATGTACCGGGACATCGACATTCCGCGATCCGAAGTTGTGCGCTTGTTGCGACAGTTCGACGACCTGCTGTTGGATCGACGCAACAAGGCCTGGATGCCGGTCATTTTGCGCACCGAGGGCGACACCTTGGTGGTTGCTGTCGGGGCCGCGCATCTGCCCGGACGCAACGGCATCCTCAACCTGCTGCACAAGCGTGGCTATTCAATGTCGCGGGCCGCCTTCTGAGTGCGATAGACCATGTGCCGCAGGGCGTCTCTGGCTGCGTGACATCATCCCCTGCTCGGCCTATAAGGCCGCAAAATTCGCTAAACGCAGGACGCAGTCATGACCACCCTTGTATTTGGACATAAATCCCCCGACACGGATTCCACCGGATCGCCCATCGTCTGGGCCTGGTATCTGAACGAAATCAAAGGCGTCGACGCCAAGCCGGTCCTGCTTGGTGAACCCAACACCGAAGCAGCCTTCATGCTGGAACGCTGGAACCTGGAAAAGCCCGAAATCATCGCGGATGTGGCCGATGGTCAGGCCTGTGTCGTGGTTGACACCAACAACCCGGCCGAACTGCCGGAAAACATCAACGGTGCAGACGTGCAGGCGATCATCGACCACCACGCGCTGGTCGGTGGCCTGAAAACCAAGGGCCCGATCCACATCACCATCCGGCAGCTGGCCTGCACCGCCACCATCATGATTGATCTGATGGGCGACGATGCTGCCAAGATGCCCGAGGCCGTCAAAGGCGCAGCACTGACCTGCATCCTGTCCGACACGCTGGAATTCCGCTCGCCCACCACCACCGACCACGACCGTGCCGTCGCTGAAAAGCTGGCCGCTGATCTGGGTCTGGACATCGCGGCCTATGCTGCCGATATGTTCGCCGCCAAATCGGACGTCTCGTCGTTCTCGGATGCCGAACTGATCCGCATGGACAGCAAGGAATATGAAGTCGACAGCACCAAGTTCCGAGTGTCCGTTCTGGAAACCACCGCGCCTGGCGTCGTGCTGGACCGCAAGGCCTCGCTGATGGACTCGATGACTTCGGTCGCGGGTGAAGACGGCGTGGACCAGGTTCTGCTGTTCGTTGTCGACATCCTGAACGAAGAGGCCACCCTGCTGGTGCCCAACGATCTGGTCAAAGGCGTCGCAGAAAAGAGCTTTGGTGCATCGGTCGACGGCGACGCAGTTGTCCTGCCCGGCATCATGAGCCGCAAGAAACAGATCATCCCGAACCTCAAGGTCTGATCGGTTTCTTCTCGACCGCTTCGAAGGCGTCCCACTGGGGCGCCTTTTTTCTTAACCAATGAGGACGCGGGTCACCCCGCCGACGGGTAGCCATCAAAGGCGGGCAGATCGTCGGGAATGTGATGAAACGCCTGCGCCTCGGCCACATAGATCGACATCTTGGGCGCTTTGTAGGCACTTGGATCGTCCAGTGTCCCTATCTTTAGGATCACAGCCTCCAGCCCCGGGCGGCGTGATGTCAGATGCGTACCGCAGGAACCACAGAATTCCCGTGTGACACGCGCCTCATGATCAGGGCGTTGATACGTGCTTGGGGTACCTTGGATGTAACGAAAACCATCCTTTGGCAAAACCATGAAGAGGTTGGGCGCTCCGCCGGTAAAATGCTGACACGCGCGGCAATGGCACTGCGCCTTGAGCATGGGTTTGCCCGTCACCTCGTACCGGACCGCGCCGCAAAAGCAGCCGCCTTCTTGTGTCATCTCTCTTGTCTCCCATCTGTGCTGACAGGGAAAGTATGGACAAAAGGGCAGGTTTTGCGCAGTGTCACGATTGACATCTAACATACCATTCTGGACAAATGCCTGTTCGAACCCTGATCCTGCACCCGATACCTTGTCAGCTTTCCAGCTTGGCGATCGCGCAGGAGATGCTGGACACGGCCAACCGGATTGCGACGCTGGCCGGAACACACCCGGTGTTTGAGCACCAAACACTGTTACCCTCTGATGCACTGGCCCAGCAGCGCGACGCGGATCTGGTCGTTCTGCCGGGTCTGGGTCTGGCAACGCCTAAAGAGCTGCAACGTGCTATGGCCGGGGAGGACTTTGCGACGTTGACCCGGTGTCTGACGACCCTCGTCCGTCCGGGCGTCACCGTCGCAGGGGCCTGCTCGGGCTGTTTTGCCCTTGGCGCTGCGGGGCTGTTGGACGGGCGCGGTGTCACCACGACCTGGTGGCTGGCGCCCTACCTCAAATCTCTGTTTCCAAAAGTTCGGCTTGACCCTTCGCAAATTGTACGACGCGACGGGGATCTGATCACGGCGGGCGCGGCCTTTGCCCAAATCGACCTGATGCTGGCCCTGATCGAACAGTTCGGTGGATTTGCTCTGGCCGAGGACTGCCGTCGGTTCACCATGGCCGACAGCCGCCCAAGCCAGTTGCCTTATCTTTCGGTCGCTACGTTGGTCGCGGGCGATCCCCAACTGCAACGCGCCGAACTGTTCCTGCGCCGCAACATCTCACGCCAGGTGGATCTGGCCGAACTGGCCGAGGCGGCGGGATTGGGATCGCGCACCTTTGCCCGACGGTTGGCGCAAAAAGCGGCCATGACGCCCACCGAGTTTTCCCAGACCTTGCGCGTGACCGAAGCCATCCGACTGGCGCGTACCGGTGACCTGCCCCAGTGCGAGATTGCTCATCGTGTCGGATACGGCGATGCAACTGCACTGCGACGGGTGATGCGCAAGCGGACCGGTCAGACGCTGGAACACTTCAAGACATGACGCAGAGCTTGATCCCAGCGTCATGCCTAGTAGGCGTAGGGTTACTGGACCTGTTGCAGAGCCACGCCGGAATCGATCCGGTCCTTGGTGGCCAGGACGGTCGCCACGCGCTTTTCGTCCGGGGGATGCGTGCCCCAGAATGACAGCTTGCCTGCGTGCGTGCGCGCCGCTTCGGGCCGAGCAAAATACTTCGCCCCTTTCACAGGATCGTATCCAGCCGCATCTGCAATATAGGTGCCCAAGGTATCGCTTTCGAGTTCATAGGTCTGAGAATAGGCGAACGTACCCGCAGCCGCGCCGACCCCAACCCCGGCACTGATCAGCGAAGTGTCGACAATATCAGCCTGCGCAGTGGCCGCAGCCGCAATCACGCCGACCAGGATCGCTCCGGCCAACGCCTGTTGCTTGGCCTTGTCGACATGTTGTCCCAAGAGATGCCCGTATTCATGGGACATGACAAAGGCCACCTCGTCATCATTTCTGCTGTCCCGCAGCAAAGGCATGGAAAGGCGGATCACCGGACCGGAGTCGTCGTGGGTGAAATAGGCGTTGCGCTGTTCCATCTTGCGGTCGATCTCGATCTTCACGGCGCAATCAACGTTTTTGCCTTGCTCGGCCAGCTTCTTGCAATACCCCTGACCCACCGGGTTCACCCGCCGTGCTACGCGGTTGAAACGTTGTTCCGCCGCGGCCTTTGAGATCGGGCTGCGCGCGGGTTCGGCTTGGGCTTCGGCGAACATACGCGACGCAGTGGCCGTGTGACTGTCGGCCACCTCGGGCACTTGGTAAGTGGTTCCGCAGGCCGCGAGGATCGCCATTCCTGCCAACAATCCAAATATCTTTATTGATTTCTTCATTGTCCCTCTCATCAATTTTTATGCACGTCTAGGAAGATGAGAATTGCAGGTCAACTGCGAAAGGGTGAATGAACTGGTCGGTGATTTCTGTTGTTTATCAATCTGAAATGACCTGAGACCCATAAGTCACCTGCCCCAGCAGTTGCACTGGCATGGCGCAATCAAACCGCCGTAGCCATGTAAACCGGCATGCCACAGTCGGCGGTGCACAAGCGTCATGGCCAATTCGCCCGAACTCGTGCATAAGCCCATCGACCCATGACAAAACCAGGTGCTTTCATGAGCCAGATCATTTCCGCGCTGTCCGAAGTTTCCAGCCGTTACCAAGCGTTGTTCGTCGACCTTTGGGGCTGCGTCCACAATGGCGTGACCGCCTATCCGGAGGCCGTCGCGGCCCTGCAGCAATACCGAGCCTCAGGCGGCACCGTGGTTCTGGTCACCAACTCTCCGAAACCGCGCGCGGGCGTAGCCAGCCAATTGGGCCAGTTCAACGTGCCCGACGATGCCTATGACATCATCGCCACCAGCGGCGACAGCGCGCGCTCGGCGATGTTCAGGGGCACCGTAGGCAACAAGGTCTACTTCATGGGGGAATGGGAGCGCGATGCCGGGTTCTTTGAGCCTCTGCATCTGTTGGAAAATCCGGTCGAGATCGAACGCGTGCCCCTGCAAGAGGCCGAAGGGATTGTCTGCTGCGGTCCCTTCGACCCTATGGCCGACCCCGAGGTGAACCGCTCGGACTTCCTCTATGCCAAGACCAAGGGCATGAAGCTGCTCTGTGCCAATCCGGACATTGTGGTGGATCGCGGCGAAATTCGCGAATGGTGCGCTGGCGCTCTGGCGCGGCTTTATACCGAGATGGGCGGTGAGAGCCTGTATTTCGGCAAACCGCATCCGCCGATATATGATCTGGCGCGGCGGCGGCTGGCAAGCCTGGGCAAGGATGTGCCTGATTCCGAGATTTTGGCGATCGGAGATGGCGTGTTGACCGACATCGCGGGTGCGATGGGTGAAGGGATCGATTCCCTTTTCATCTCGGGTGGTCTGGCTGCACAGGAAACAAAAACTGGCTTCAGCCCGGATGCTGACGCGCTAACCGCCTATCTTGAAAAGGAAAAATCAAACCCGACCTATACGATCGGGCGGTTGCGCTGACAAAAAAAGAGCTTGATTTTCTGCACCTGCAAAGTAATAAAGTTGCCAAACCACGGTAGGGCGTAACGTTTTATTGCTACGCCGGTCAGAAAAGAGGGCATCATGTTGGACAATCTGCCTCGCGGAACGATCTGCATTGAAGACATCGAAATGGGCATGACCCGGTACCTGCGCAAAGTGGTGACCGATGAGGACATCGAGATGTTTGCCCAAGTGTCCACGGACCGGAACCCGGTGCATCTGGACGATGATTATGCCCGCGACACCATCTTTGAAGGTCGCATTGCACACGGAATGCTGACCGCCGGCCTCATCTCGGCCGTCATTGGCGAGCAGTTGCCCGGACATGGCACAGTCTACATGGGCCAGTCGCTCAAGTTTCTGGCACCCGTACGCCCCGGTGACATGGTCTATGCCGAGGTCAAGGTGGTGGACATCGAGATGTCCAAGCGCCGTGTGAAGCTGGATTGCCACTGTTCGGTTGATGGCAAGAAGGTTCTGATCGGTGAGGCGATGGTGCTGGCACCGTCCCGCAAATTCGACTGAGCTGATCTGCGATACAAGGACACCAAGCCGCCCCATCCGGGCGGCTTTTTCTGTGTCAGCGCATGTTGTGCCCGCAGTTCGGGGGGCTCCCGCCCGTCGGGACATGCATCAATAGATGCACGCCCTCCCGTTGGGCCGGGCCGCGCCCCCTGCGGGCGCGCGGCGGTCGCGCTTGTGGGAAAGTCAGCTTCCCACACGTCGCAAAGATCATGTGGCCTTGCGCCGGATCGGACATGACGCTAACTCAGCCACATGCGGATCATCCGGGATTATCATTTTGTCGAGCCAGAAGATCGCGGCGCCTGCGCTGCGATCGGCAACTTCGATGGCGTACACATCGGCCATCAATCGGTCATCAACCTGGCACGCGACGTGGCCCCGGACGCCCCTTTGGGTGTTCTGACCTTTGAGCCACATCCGCGCGAGTTCTTTGCTCCGGCCGCCCCGCCCTTTCGCCTGATGCGCGCCGTTGCCCGCGCCCATCGGCTTGAGAAGCTTGGGGTCGAAAAACTGTACGAACTGAACTTCAACGTGTCGCTTTCGAATCTGACGCCCGAAGAGTTCGCCCGCAATGTCATCGCTGATGGGCTCGGCCTGAAACACGTGATCGTCGGTGCCGATTTCTGCTTTGGCCAGGGGCGCAAAGGCACCGCGCAGGACCTGGAACGGTTCGGCGACGAGATGGGGTTTGGCGTCACCATCGCCCCGCTTCTGGAACGATCGGAGGATATCGTGTCATCCACAGCCATCCGCAAGGCCCTGTCTGATGGCCGCCCCCGTGATGCAGCCGACATGCTGGGCCATTGGCACCGCATCGAAGGCGAGGTGATCGGCGGCGAGCAGCGCGGGCGCGAGCTGGGCTATCCCACGGCCAACATGTCGATCGACGGCCTTCACCCGCCCAAGTTCGGCGTCTACGCCGTGCTGGTCGATGTTCTGGATGGCCCCCATGCCGGCAGCTATCACGGTGCGGCCTCGGTCGGCACACGGCCGATGTTCGACGGTGAGCATCCCAACATCGAAACCTTCCTGTTCGATTTCTCGGGCGATTTGTATGGCGCAACCCTTTCGGTGGGCCTGGTCGATTACCTGCGGCCCGAACTGAAGTTCGACGGGCTTGACGCGCTGATCACCCAAATGGACGCCGACTGCGATCAGGCGCGCGGCATTCTGGCCGCCATATGAGCGAGCCCATTGATCGCAGCGGGTTGGCCAAGCGGTTCTGGGAACGCAAGCCGCTGAGCAAACTGTCCAACAAGGAGTGGGAAGCGCTCTGTGATGGCTGCGGCAAATGCTGCCTCAACAAGCTGGAAGACGAAGACAGCGGCGAAGTGGCCCTGACCCGCGTGGCGTGCCGCTTGCTGGATGACGAAACCTGCCGCTGTGCGCAATATCCGATCCGCCATCAATTCGTGCCGGAGTGCATCGTGTTGAAGCCCGACAACCTGGACACCCATGCGTACTGGATGCCAAAAACCTGCGCTTATCGTTTGTTGTGGCAGGGAAAACCTCTTTACGATTGGCACCCGTTGATATCAGGTGACCCGGACAGCGTGCACAAAGCCGGAGTGTCGGTTCAGGGATGGACCGTCTCTGAGTTTGAGACGCCCGAGGAAGAGTGGGAAGACCACATTATCGAGGAGCCGATCTGATGTATTTTGCCTCTGACAATTCGGGGCCTGTTCACCCCCAGGTGCTTGATGCCTTGGCGCGGGCGAACGAAGGCTATCAGATGGCCTATGGCGCTGACACGCTGATGAACGACGTGCGCGACAAGATCCGTGGGCTGTTCGAGGCGCCGGGCGCCGCCGTGTATCTTGTGGCAACCGGTACGGCTGCGAATTCGCTGGCCCTGGCGACGCTGTCCGAACCCTGGCAGACCATCTTTTGTTCACCCCGGTCCCATATCCACGAGGATGAATGCAACGCACCCGAGTTCTACAGCGGCGCCAAACTGACGCTGGTTCCCGGCGGTGAAAAGATGACGCCACAGGCGTTGCGTCAGAGCATCGCGGGCGAAGAGACGCGCGGCGTGCATGGGCCGCAACGCGGGCCGGTGTCGATCACCCAGGTGACAGAACGTGGTACGGTCTATTCGCTAGACGAACTGCGCGCGCTCTGTGCGGTCGCCAAGGACTACGACCTGCCCGTTCATCTGGACGGAGCGCGGTTTACGAACGCCATGGTTGCGCTCGGCTGCACCCCGGCCGAGATGACGTGGAAAGCGGGTGTTGATGCGGTCAGCTTTGGTGGCACCAAGAACGGGTTGATGGGCGTCGAAGCGGTTGTGTTCTTTGACGAAAGCAAAGCCTGGGAGTTCGAGTTGCGCCGCAAACGCGGGGCGCATCTGTTTTCCAAACATCGCTATCTGTCGGCGCAGATGGACGCCTATCTGACGGACGATCTGTGGCTGACCTCGGCGCGCCAGGCCAACGCCAATTGCGCCCGTCTGGCCGAAGGTCTGCGCGCGGCTGGGGCACATTTCCTGCACGAGCCGCAAGCCAACATGATCTTTGCCAGCTTCCCGCGCGGGGTGCACAAGGCGCTCCATCAGGCAGGCGCGGTCTATCACCTCTGGGGGGCCACACTCGACGGTGAAGATGACGAAGAGATGCTGGCCTGCCGTCTTGTCTGCGACTGGTCGATTTCAAACGAGCAGATTGACGCCTTCCTGGCTCTGCTCTGAACACCTGCGCCAAGGTTGAATCCGCGCGGCAACGGACGGAACCGCGCCGCGCTCAGCGCGGCGCCCGGCCCAACGGGAGGGTGTGCATCTATGATGCATATCCCGACGGGCGGGAGCAGCCCCCGGCCATTAGCGCCAAAACGCCTTTAGATGCTGCGCCACCTCTTGCGGGTGCGAAATCGGCACCATGTGCCCGGCGCCCTCGACAACATGACCGATTGCGCCTGGAATGCGCCGTGCCAGACCATCGTTGATGCTGCCAATCACGGCTTGCGTCTGCCCACCCCGCAGCAGCAAAACTGGCATGTTCAACCCCTCCAGAACACCCGGCGTCAACATCCCTGCACGATCATCAAACAGCGCCGCGTCGCAGGCTGGCACCACCGGAATACCCCGGATCATCGCCGCGCGTGTCGCCTCGGGCAGCTGTGGCCATCGAGGGCCGTCGTCCGTGCTCCACATCCGGTTGAACAACCGCGCAGCCAAGGGCCAATCGCCTGCCTGCATGGCCTCCAGATAGAGCCGCGCGATCCGGTCATGTTCGGCCACCAATTCGGGCGCGTCTTGCAGGGCAACCGCAAAGAACACAGGCTCGATCAGGGTCAAGCTGCGCACCAGATCGGGGCGTTCCACCGCCACACGCAGTGCAACCGTGGCCCCAAAAGAATGGCCCACCACATCCATTGGCCGGTCGAGTACCGTCAGTGCAGCCTCGACGTTGCGATCCTGATAATCGCCCTGCCCATCCCAATCGGCACTTTGGCCATGAGACAGCATGTCAAATGCGTGGAACGTGGCCTCATCACTCACAAGGGACGCCAGTCGCTTCCACGCACCCGAATGCGCAATGGTGCAATGGATGGCCAAAACGTCACGTGCGCCCTCTCCCATCAGGCGCACGTGGATCGGTTGCGACAGGTCGCGCATCAGCGGCTCAGATGTGCGTCCAGATCGGCCAGGCGATCCTGGCCCCAGAACCGTTGCCCGTCTTCCGTTACATAGAAAGGCGAGCCGAAGACGCCGCGCTCGATCGCCTCTTCGAGGTTTGCGGCATATGTTTCTGCACCGACAAGCATGCCACTGTCGGCCAGTGCGGGGTCAAACCCGGCCGCCGACAGGCACTCACGCACTACGGCATCTTCGGCAATGTCCTTCTCTTCGGCCCAACAGGCCCGCAGGATCAGGCGCACCAGCTGCCCCACGTCTCCGCCACCTGCGTTGGCAGCTGCAATGATCGCATAAGACGATGGCGCTGCATTGGTCGGCCAATGGGCGGGCTTGAGATTGAAGTCCATCCCCAGGTTCGCCGACCGACGCAGCAGATCCTGCGCACGGTATTCGATCCGCGAAGGGTGCCGATCCTTGGGCGGCGTGCCCCCGGTGCGGCTGAACAGCGTCATGATATCGACCGGTTTATAGGTGATCGACGCGCCGTGTTTGGCTGCAATCTGTTCCAGTCCGTCCCCAGCCAGGTAGGCATAGGGTGAAAGTGTCGCAAAATAGTAGTCGATATGGGCCATCTGTCGTTTTCTCCGCGGCGTTACCTTTGCGGGACGGTAAGCCCATGCTAAGCGGTGTCAACATCACGAATCTGTCACATAGCCATTGCTGCCGGGGATATCAGCCAATGCCGACCCTCAACGAACCCAAGCTCATCTCTGGGAACGCCAATCTGCCACTTGCCGAAGCCATCTCGCGTCGAATGAGCCTTTATCGCGGCGTCGATCAGGGATTGGTTGATGCCCGCGTTGAACGGTTCAACGACGGCGAGATCTTTGTCGAAGTGTTCGAAAATGTCCGCGGCGAGGATATGTTCATCATCCAGCCGACCTCGAACCCGGCCAACGACAACCTGATGGAGCTGCTGATCATCTGTGACGCGCTGCGTCGCTCGTCGGCCCAACGGATCACCGCCGTGATCCCCTATTTCGGCTATGCCCGCCAGGACCGCCGCACCAAGGCCCGCACGCCCATCTCGGCCAAGCTGGTCGCCAACATGATGGTCGAGGCCGGGGTTGAGCGGGTTCTGACCATGGACCTGCACGCAGCCCAGATCCAGGGCTTCTTCGACATTCCGGTGGACAACCTCTATGCCAGCCCGATCTTTGCGCTGGACGTCAAGAACCAGTTCAAAGACCGCATGGACGAGATCATGGTCGTCTCGCCCGACGTGGGCGGCGTGGCCCGCGCGCGCGAGCTGGCCAAGCGCATCAACGCGCCGCTGTCGATCGTCGACAAACGCCGCGAAAAGCCGGGCGAAGTGGCCGAAATGACCGTCATCGGTGATGTCACCGGCAAGATCTGCCTGATCGTGGACGACATGTGCGACACCGCCGGCACGCTCTGCAAAGCGGCTCAAGTGCTGCTGGACAATGGGGCCAAGGAAGTCCACTCCTACATCACCCACGGCGTCATGAGCGGCCCTGCGGTCGAGCGCGTGACCAATTCGGTGATGAAATCGTTGGTCATTACGGATTCGATCCAACCGACCGAGGCGATCCTGAACACGCCCAACATCCGCGTGGTCCCGACCGCGCCCATCTTTACTCAGGCGATCCTGAACATCTGGAACGGCACGTCTGTCTCGTCTCTGTTTGAGGACAAGACCCTGACCCCGATCTACGAGTCGCTCTATCACATGGACTGAGCAAAAGCTCGCACCTGAAAGCAACAAAGGGCGCCTCACCGGGCGCCTTTTTTCTTGTTTGGAAGTCCCCGCACCACCAGGCGCGAAAACTCTGCCCTACTCCGTGCGCCGACCGGCGCGCGGAGAGTTCAAGTGTATCAGAACAGGAAGTCGTCAGCACTCAAGCTGCCCACAACAACATTCGTGAGCGTTATGGTGTCGTCGGCCCCAACGGTGATGACCGCATCGGACCCCTGTTGGCTAAGGTGATTGTTCGACAAGTCCGAAAAGCTTGTGATGCCCGAGACGTTCGCAAGATTTATCTGTTCCCCTGCCTGTGAAACGTCGAAGTCATCGATTGTGTCGGCGCCAAAGTTGTCTTCGAATACAAAGACATCACTCCCACTGCCGCCAACCAGCCGGTCATTCCCCAGACCACCGACAAGCGTGTCGTTGCCCGCCTCGCCGTGCAGATGATCGACTATGTTTTGGTAGTTTTGATGCGGTGTAATATCTTGACCCGATATCAACAGGTCATCACCCGATCCACCATACAGCGTGTCCGAATCCGCAGTGGACCAATCCTGCCCGCCGTTCAGAGTGTCGTTCCCAGCGTCGCCATACAGAAGATCGGTTCCGTTCGACCCCAGGACACTGTCATTGCCATTGCCACCGTGGACCGTATCGCTCCCATAGTGATCGCCGTTGTTTTCGGTGCCGGTAAAGATCGTGTCATCGCCATCCCCACCCGAAATATCATCGTTGTTGTGACCACCTGAGAGGTAATCATCCCCTCGCCCACCAACAAGCGTGTCGTTGCCTGCCTCTCCGTACAGACGATCCACGACGTCTTGGTAATTCTGGTGGACCGTAATGTCTTGGCCGGATGTCAGCAGATCATCGCCCGATCCACCATACAGCGTGTCCGCATCCGCAGTCGACCAATCCTGCCCGCCGTTCAACGTGTCGTCACCGTCGCCGCCATTCAGCAGGTCAGTTCCGTTCGACCCCATGATGTTATCGTTTCCAATGCCACCATCAACCGTGTCGCTGCCGTAATGCCCGCTGTTGTCCTCGGTTCCGGTAAAGATGGTGTCATTGCCACCCCCGCCCGAAATATCGTCGTTGTTGTGCCCACCGGAGAGGTAGTCACCCCACACCCCGCCAACAAGCGTGTCGTTGCCGGCCTCGCCGTACAAACGATCCACGACGCCTTGGTAGTTCGTCTGCGGTGTGATGTCTTGGCCCGAAGACAGCAGGTCATTGCCCGTTCCGCCATACAGCGTATCCGCATCCGCTGTGGACCAATCCTGCCCGCCGTTCAACGTGTCGTTGCCCAAGCCACCATAGAGCAGGTCGGTTCCGTTCGATCCGACTATGCTGTCATTGCCATTGCCACCATCTGCGGTATCGCTGCCATAGTGGGCATCGTTGTCTTCGGTGCCGGTAAAGATGGTGTCGCTGCCATTCCCACCTGAAAGATCGTCACTGTTGTGTCCGCCCGCGAGATAGTCGTTACCTGCCTCTCCAAACAGCGTGTCGTTGCCCGCGTTCCCCTCGATCGTGTCGGCATTTATCGTGCCATAAAGCGTGTCGGTCTGATCATTCTGATCATCTCCATACAGATGAACACCAGCCCCGGTGGATTGATCGGTAATCACGACTTGAGCCAGCTCATATGCCCCAAGATCAATGTGCAGCGTGTTGCCGGTTTGGTTCAACTCCGCCTCACTCAGTTGGGTCAATTCCCCCTCACCGTAATAAGCAGTGTTGTCCGTCCCAACCATGCCCAGGCGTGTGACATGAATATGAGAGTTGCTGTCCAGCAGTTCCGTCAAATCAGCATTGATCCGCAAATCGGAGTCGATGCCCGAGGTGAAATAAAGCACCGTGCGACCATCGCCCTCAAAAGCCATGACGTAGGCATTGTTTTCATTGTTCAGTTTGAAATCAGAGATATGGGTCTGCAGGTTCGTGCCGATCACATTCTCGGACAGCATGCGATATAAGTAACCGGTCGGCGTTAGATGGGCCCCGTTGTACATGTCCGCCAGAGTTGTATATTTCCGCGCCAAGGCTTCAGCACCGGGTCCTGGAGCAACGGCAGTCCAGAATGTCGCCAAATCCACGCCGTTTTCGATCATCTCGGCAAAGGTCCGCATAAGGGGCGCATTGCGTTTCAAGCCGGACAACGCGGTATTGCCTGGTCCATCACCCCCAACGTTCCACTCGGATATCAGCACGGGAAGGTCTTCGCTTGTATCAGGATCCCCCCAAGCTTCCTCGATATCTTTCAACCGGCCCTGCAACCCGCCGCCAGCCCCCATTGGGTTGCCATTGCCATTCACTGCGTAAAAGTGTGTGACGACGCCATCCACAGCAGCATAGGCATCGTCGTCAAATTGACTGCGGACGACCTTATTTCGTTCATGATACTGGCTTGCTTGCATAAAGATCATCGGATCCTGCGCCGCGGACGTTTGCGCCGTGTCGATACCTGTATTGATTTCCAGCGCAATCTTGCCAGCTAACTTGCCAAAATCTATGTCGGACCAAGTGAAATTGTCCTGATACCATTCATTGCCGATTTCGAAGCCCGCAATTTTGACGGTTCCATCGGCAACCTTGGCGTTCTCCATTACACCCTTAACAAAATTTCGAATCTCCGCTTTGCTGGCACCAGATATCTTATCGCCCTGGGTCGCATCAAAATAGCGCCATGTCGGGACGACGATCACAAGCTCGGCCCCGGTTTCTTCGGCGTAGGCGATTACGTCGCTCAGCGGTGTGAGGGCTTTTTCATTGTTTGAATTCAGATAATCCGTACCCAAGGTTGCGTCAGGGTCCGCCGGATCAAAGAACTGTTCCGTTACTGTCCCGCCAGGATAGCGGATGATGTTGTTCTCAACCAGGTTCACCAGATCTTCGTAAACTGTATCGGACGTATCACTCACACGATCCGCATGGATCAACAAGTTCGTGCCAAAGTGCGAGCTGGTTACCGGCGCAGTATTAGAGGGAGTGGCATTAAACGCGAAATCTTCGACTATCATCTATTCGATCTCATTTCTGTACTGAAGGAAACTCTTTGAGAGCTGCATGAACAGCCTGAAAATAGCCAGTATCGATTTTTAGAAAACCCTTATTCTCGCACAGATGGCATTAAATCTCCTCAAGGGTGTAATTTTATGATTTCCGCACCTACGGTCGAAGTCAAATCCATGATCACTGCGCGGTACTTTTTACAATCAGAGGGTATGAACGCGAAGCGGGGAGTGTTTCGGAAAATATTCGATCTTGAGGGACACCTAGAAGCATGGACAGGCCCGTGCGAAACTTTCGCTCGCACATCGCTCGCTCGAATTTGCACCCCGCAGGGATGGCTGCGACGCGTTTCGACGTTGTGATTGAACGACACATCCCAGACCAGTATCAGCGTCTACGAGGATGTCGCTCATTCTATACGCACACGGGACACCCCGCCTGCGCCGCGACTAGGGCACATCCCAGTCATCATCCGTCGTTACGTCCCCGATCGCCATCCAGGCGACGCGGGCGCGGGCGACGCGGCTGTCAGCCCAGGTGCGAAACACGATGTCAAAGCCCTTGGGTGTGATGCGTTCCGCGACCACTTCGGCCCGGACCGCCGCCGAGGTGTCCACATCCCACAGCGAAATTCCCACCTGCACGGCGGGCGTTGATCGAAACGGCTGATCAAAGGTGACAGCGTGTCGGCGCTCTCGTGTGCCCGAGCCTGTCCACATCTCTCCGTCGTTTTCGAAATCTGCAAAAATCTGTTCGTCGCCTTGGGCGATACCGATGGGATGGGTTTTGAAAGTCTTCATGCGTGTGCGTCTAATCAATTGCCTGTCGCCATTGTCCGAAAAAAATGGGCGACAACAAGGCACAAAAAAACCGGCCCTCTCTCAAAGGCCGGTTTTGTGATCATTTCACAAGCGCTTACAGGCTCATGTGGTCGCCCAGGGCCTCCATGTCGGCGAGCAGCTTGGCTGCGTCGTCGACAAGCGAGGGGTGCTCCGCGGCCGCCTCATGGGCACCGCGGGCTTCAGCGATCAGCTCGTCCAGATGAGCACGGGTCACCTCGTCCACCGGGATGGCCTTTTCAGCCAGCACCGACAGACCGTCGCCGTTGATCTGGGCAAAGCCGCCGGTCACCAGATACTCGGTGGTACCTTCGGGACCTTCGGCCTTGAGAACGCCGGGACGCAGGGTGGTGATGGTCGGAGCATGATCGGGCATAGCCGTCATGTCCCCGTCCGCACCCGGGATCTGGACCGCGCTGACCTGAAGCGAAGCAAGGCTCCGCTCCGGGCTGACGAGGTCGAATTGCATCGTGTTTGCCATCAAGGATACTCCTTAGGCAGCTTCTGCAGCCATCTTCTCGGCTTTTGCGATCACTTCGTCGATGCCGCCAACCATCAGGAAGGCTGCTTCGGGCAGGTGGTCGTATTCACCGGCCACAACCGCTTTGAACGACGAGATGGTGACATCCAGGGGAACCTGAACGCCCGGCGAACCGGTGAACACCTGAGCAACGTCGAACGGCTGCGACATGAAACGCTCGATCTTACGAGCGCGCGAAACGGTCATTTTGTCTTCTTCCGACAGTTCGTCCATGCCAAGGATGGCGATGATGTCCTGCAGCGACTTGTAGCGCTGGAGGATCTGCTGAACGTCGGTCGCAACCTTGTAGTGCTCTTCGCCAACGATGGCCGGGTCGAGCAGACGCGAGGTCGAGTCGAGCGGGTCAACCGCAGGATAGATACCCTTTTCCGAGATCGCACGGTTAAGAACGGTGGTCGCGTCCAGGTGCGCAAACGAGGTCGCAGGCGCAGGGTCGGTAAGGTCGTCCGCGGGAACGTAGATGGCCTGCACCGAGGTGATCGAGCCCGACTTGGTCGAGGTGATGCGTTCCTGCAGGGCGCCCATGTCGGTCGCCAGGGTCGGCTGATAGCCCACCGCCGAAGGAATACGACCCAGCAGAGCCGAAACCTCGGAACCCGCCTGTGTGAAGCGGAAGATGTTGTCGACAAAGAACAGAACGTCGGTACCGGACTGGTCACGGAACTGCTCGGCCAGGGTCAGACCGGTCAGAGCAACGCGAGCACGGGCTCCCGGAGGTTCGTTCATCTGGCCGTAAACCAGAGCAACCTGCGATTCCGACAGGTTATCAGGCTTAATAACGTTCGATTCGATCATCTCGTGGTACAGGTCGTTACCTTCACGAGTACGCTCGCCAACACCCGCGAACACCGAGAAACCCGAGTGCACTTTTGCGATGTTGTTGATGAGTTCCATGATCAGAACGGTTTTGCCAACGCCGGCACCGCCGAACAGACCAATTTTACCACCCTTCGCATAGGGAGCCAGCAGGTCCACAACCTTGATGCCGGTCACCAGGATTTCCGACTCGGTCGACTGTTCCGCGAACTCAGGAGCAGGCTGGTGGATGGCGCGGGTTTCAGTGGTTTCCACGTCGCCCTTTTCGTCGATGGGCTCGCCCACAACGTTCAGGATGCGGCCCAGGGTGGCGTTGCCAACCGGAACCGAGATCGGTGCGCCGGTGTCGGTCACTTCTTCGCCACGAACGAGACCTTCGGTCGCGTCCATCGCGATGGTGCGGACGGTGTTTTCACCCAGGTGCTGAGCAACTTCCAACACCAGGCGCTTGCCGTTGTTGGTGGTTTCCAGCGCGTTCAGAATTTCAGGCAGTGCATCATCGAACTGCACGTCGACGACGGCCCCGATGATCTGTGTGACTTTGCCTTTTGCATTCGCCATGTTTCGTCTCCGGTTTTCTTACAGCGCTTCGGCGCCGGAAATAATTTCAATCAGCTCGTTGGTGATCACGGCCTGACGCGAGCGGTTGAACTGGATCGTCAGCTTGTCGATCATTTCACCCGCGTTGCGTGTCGCGTTGTCCATTGCGGACATCCGTGCACCCTGTTCAGACGCCCCGTTTTCGAGCAGAGCCGAGAAGATCGCGGTGGCAACCCCCTTGGGCAGCAGGTCGGCCAGGATGGCTTCTTCGCTGGGCTCGTAGTCGAAGATCGCGCCGCTGTCGTCTCCGCCTTCGGTCTCTTCGAACGAAGCAGGGATGATCTGTTGCGCGGTCGGGATCTGCGTCACGACGTTCTGGAACTTCGCGTAGAAGATCGTAGCAACGTCGAACTCACCGCCGTCAAAGCGGGCCAGGATGTCCTTTGCGATGTCCTGCGCGTTGGCATAGCCAAGACGCTTGACCTCGCTCAGGTCCACGTGACCAACGAACATATCGCCCATGTCGCGTTTCAGAGCGTCACGGCCTTTCTTGCCGACGGTCAGAACCTTGACCGTCTTGCCTTGGGCTGTCAGCTCTTCGGCCTTTTGACGGGCCAGCTTGGCGATGTTCGAGTTGAAGCCGCCACACAGGCCGCGTTCAGCTGTCATGACAACCAGCAGGTGAACCTGGTCGCTGCCCGTACCACGGAGCAGCTTGGGGGCGCTGTCGCTGCCCCCAACCGAAGCCGCCAGCCCCGCCATCACGGCATTGAACCGCTCGGCATAGGGACGCGAGGCTTCGGCAGATTCCTGGGCGCGGCGCAGTTTTGCTGCCGCGACCATCTGCATGGCCTTGGTGATCTTGCGGGTCGATTTGACCGACTCGATCCTGTTTTTAAGGTCCTTCAGACTAGGCATCGGAACCTCCTCTTATGCGAAGGTCGCGGCGTATTCGTCCAGCGCAGCCTTGATCTTGTCGGACGCATCACCCTTGATCTTGGGATCTTCGTTGGTGATCCAGTCAAGCAGGTCAGCGTGCTTGCCACGCAGGTGCGCCAGCAGGCCAGCCTCGTAACGGCCAACATCGGTCACTTCGATCTTGTCGAGGTAGCCGTTGGTGCCGGCGAAGATGACGCAGACGATTTCCGCGTTGGTCAGCGGCGAGTACTGCGGCTGTTTCATCAGCTCGGTCAGGCGCGCACCACGGTTCAGCAGCTGCTGAGTGGCGGCATCCAGGTCGGAGCCGAACTGCGCGAACGCAGCCATTTCGCGGTACTGAGCCAGCTCCAGTTTAACCGGACCCGCAACCGATTTCATCGCGTTGGTCTGAGCCGAGGAGCCCACACGCGAAACCGACAGACCGGTGTTCACAGCAGGACGGATGCCCTGGTAGAACAGTTCGGTTTCCAGGAAGATCTGGCCGTCGGTGATCGAGATCACGTTGGTCGGAATAAAGGCCGACACGTCGCCGCCCTGGGTTTCGATGACGGGCAGAGCTGTCAGCGAACCGGCACCGAAGTCTTCGTTCAGCTTTGCCGAACGCTCCAGCAGGCGCGAGTGGAGGTAGAAAACGTCACCAGGATAGGCTTCACGGCCGGGCGGACGACGCAGCAGCAGCGACATCTGACGATACGAAACAGCCTGCTTGGACAGGTCATCATAGATGATCAGGGCGTGCTTGCCGTTGTCACGGAAGTATTCGGCCATGGCGGTCGCGGCGTAGGGTGCCAGGAACTGCATCGGGGCCGGGTCGGAGGCGGTCGCAGCAACAACGATCGAGTAGTCGATCGCGCCGGACTCTTCCAGTTTCTTCACCAGCTGAGCAACGGTCGAACGCTTCTGACCAACCGCAACGTACACGCAGTACAGTTTCTTGCTCTCGTCGTCGCCAGCCGCGTCGTTGACCGACTTCTGGTTCAGGATGGTGTCCAGAGCAACGGCGGTTTTACCGGTCTGACGGTCACCAATGATCAGCTCGCGCTGGCCACGGCCGATCGGGATCATCGCGTCGACCGACTTCAGGCCGGTTGCCATCGGCTCGTGAACCGATTTACGCGGGATGATGCCCGGCGCTTTGACGTCTGCAACGCCGCGCTCGGTGGCTTCGATGGGGCCTTTGCCGTCCAGAGGGTTGCCCAGGCCGTCAACAACACGACCCAGCAGACCGGTGCCGATCGGCACGTCCACGATCGAGTTGGTGCGCTTGACGGTGTCGCCTTCTTTAATGTCACGGTCGGAACCGAAGATAACCACACCAACGTTGTCGCTTTCCAGGTTCAGCGCCATACCCATGATGCCGCCGGGGAATTCGACCATTTCACCAGCCTGAACGTTGTCGAGGCCGTAGACGCGGGCGATACCGTCGCCGACGCTCAGCACGCGACCGATTTCGGCCACTTCTGCTTCCTGACCAAAGTTCTTGATCTGGTCCTTCAGGATTGCAGAAATCTCTGCAGCTTGGATACCCATTTATCCGACCTCTTTCATTGCATTCTGGAGGGAGTTGAGCTTGGAGCGGATCGAGGTGTCGATCATCTTCGAGCCCACTTTAACGACAAGACCGCCGATGAGATCTTCATCAACGGTCGCATTGATAGTCACGGTTTTGCCCACGCGCTCGGACAGCGTCTTGGACAGTTTTTCCATCTGGGTCTTGGTCAGCGCCTTGGCCGATGCGACGTCTGCGGTCACTTCGCCACGGGCTTCTGCCAATGCCTCGCGCAGCGCGGTCAGCAACTGCGGCACGACGAACAGGCGACGCTTCTGCGCCATCAGACCAAGCGAGTTCTTCAGAACCGGGTCCAGACCCATCTTGTCTGCAACAGCAGCAATAGCGGCCTCTTGCTCGGCGCGCGTCAGGACGGGCGAGGACAGCAGGTCGCGCAGATCTGCGCTGTCTGCCAGGGCAGCAACCAGATCGTTGATGCCGGTTTCCAGACCGTCGAGGTTATTGTTCTCTTTCGCGATCTCAAAAATCGCGGTGGCATAGCGCTCGGCAATGCCTGCGGAAATCGAAGCTGGTTCGGACACGTCCACCCTTCCGATACGTTGGCCCCGCAACCACCCTGACGGGCAACACGGGGGCGTGAAGAAACCCCGCCTTGGCGGCAGGGCATCAAAATCATGGGGGATGTAGCAGAGCGTTTGCGACCTAGCAATAACCTATAGCGGTAACGGATTTATCCACATATTGTTTGTTTTCAACACCTTACCAAAACTGCGACCGTTTGTGTCGGGTCGAGGGGTTGAAAAATGTTACCAAATTGCAGGTTTTTGCGATTCCTGTGACAGATTTCCGTCAGCTTGCCGCAAAACTGGCCTCATCAATAGGTCCAGATTCCCCGGATCGAGCAGCCACTCGCCCCAAACCAGATCAGAACCACACGTGGTCCCGCAGGGGTTGCCATTTCCTTTGACGCGACTTAGCGTCCAACACAGAAATTTCATGTGCCAGATTAGGAGCTTACCGTGCTTTTGATAGGATTGTTTGCGTTGATGGGCGTCGCGGCAACGGTTGCTGTTGTCGACATGGTTCAAGATGACGACACCGACAGCGAGCAGATCCCACAGGATGATACCCCGGATGAACCGGACAGTAGCCGCGGAACCGCAGGCGACGACGACGTATACATCGGGAGCAACGCGACCTTTGATGGGCTTCGTGGAGACGACACAATTGAGGCATCGGATGGCGCAACCATCTCGGGTGGCGCGGGTGATGACAGCATCAGCGTTGCAGACGAAGGGAGCGTATATGGCGGTGCCGGGGATGACACCATTTTTGGCGAGCATCGCTCTACCCTGTTCGGGGGTGAAGGCAACGACCGGGTTACCGCACACAGCCACAGCGAGGTATTCGGCGGAAATGGCGACGACAGCCTGGGCAACACTTTGGATACGTCCAATACGACCTTGCGCGGCGAAGACGGGGATGACCGCTTATGGGTCACCTCAAGCTCGGTTGCGTTTGGAGGAGACGGCAATGATAGCCTCTATGGGTTGAACGGGAGCACGTTGCACGGTGGTGCCGGCGATGACGAGATCGAGACAACTTGGTTTATACCCGATCAGAAGCACATGTCCGCCTTCGGTAACGATGGCAACGACACGCTGACCATAGGGGCTGGATTGGGCCACGGGGGGGCGGGCGATGACGTGCTCATGGCCGAAGTCGACGATGACCTGTTAGACCGTACGGATCTGATCACGCTGACCGGCGGAGAAGGAAACGACAGTTTCACTGTATCTTTTGGTACCGCTGAACGTGGTTGGGCAGGTCCGGATCCGCTTACCTCACCCCCACTGGTCACGATCACCGATTTCGACCCCGAGACCGAGCAGCTCTTGATCGAAGATCACGACCTCGCCCCCTTGATGTCGCTGGACATCCTACCGGCTGCTGACGGCAGCTATACCGATGTCATTGCTCAATTCGAAGAGGATTTGATTAAGGGCCGTCATAGTGACGATTACCACCCATCTTTCGCAATTCGCCTCGAGGGCGTCTCGTCCCTCAGCGAAGAGGACATCAGGGTTGTCAACTCGTCCGATGGAACCACACTGGCCTTGCAAAGTGGCACCCAGGGTGATGACACCATTATTGTTGCGCCAGACACGTATGTGTTGACCGGGTCAGGTGACGACCAGGTGATGGCGTCCCAGAACAACTCTACCGTCCACGCAGGAGGCGGCAACGACACGATCTTGGCCACAGCACGCACCGTCAGCATCTATGGTGGCATGGGGGATGACTCGATCTCGCTGTCTGGAGAAGGCTCATACGCTTATGGCGGAAACGGTAGTGACACCATCACCGCTCGAGGCGAGAATGTGACTGTCCATGGCGGTACGGGCGACGACACACTCGTCTCGGAACGCGGTGCTGACGCAAGCGTTTTCTATGGTGGCTCAGGCTTCAACACATTCGAAATCGGTCTCGGGGATACGGTTAACCTTGCGACAGACGGAAACTATACGCTGAATGTCTATCCCGAGGATCTTGAGGGTTCCCCAGCCCTTATTAACGGCGTGTATTTGCCTGAGGCCGATGTGATTTTGAACCTCCCTCCAGACGTGACAGGGGATCTTTCGCTCCGGTCCGTCATGGTTGAAGGGGAACGGTTCCCGTTTCAAGCGATCACCGTCACTACGCAAAGCGGTCAGGATCTGCTGACGGTGAACACGAAACAAGACGTCAAAGCCTCGCTTGACCTGTTCACCATCAACCGCGATGTGGTGTTCTAGGGTCAGGCCAGATTTGGCAGCTGCTTGGACACTGCGCTCGGAAGAAAATCACCCACACGGTTTCGCAGGGAACCACCCGACTGATGCCCGCGAGGCATCAATCTGTTTCTCGCCATATGGTTGCAGGCCCACTTGAATCGCTTTAGCGTCAATTTTCAAAACAGCATTTTAGGACGCATTTATGATTGCAGCCATTCTAGCGACCCTTGTTGGGGCAATTGCCATTGGATCCATGGTCGATTCTTCGAACCAATCCGACGACGAGCTGCTGCCTGCGGACGACACTCCAGACGAGCCCGACGTCCCGGATGAAACTGACGCACCGATTGATCCTGACAGGCCAGTATTCACCTATATTTATGGCACTGAGGGCGATGACGTACTGTCGGTCCAGGAAGGAGAAATCCTTCGTGGTCTGTCCGGAAACGACACTATTGACGTCGGCGAATATGCCGAAGCCCACGGCGGAGACGGCGACGACAGATTTAGTGTGAAGGTAGGAGGAAACGCCAACGGTGACGCCGGAAACGACACACTCGTCGGGTACAACAGCTATCTGGATGGAGGCGACGGCAACGACAGTCTCGAAGGAACGGACAACTGGCTTGATGGTGGGGACGGCGACGATACGCTTTACGACGGTGGAGGCGGATACTTGCGCGGTGGCGACGGAAATGACCGCCTATTTCAATACGGCGGGCGTGGATACGGCGGTGTAGGCAACGATTCGCTTTATGGCGTAGATGGCTCCGAACTATACGGAGGCGCAGGCGACGATGTTCTGACCAGTGCATCGGGGGATGCCGGGACCTATAGCACTGACGCCTTTGGCGGTGAGGGCAATGACCGTATACTTGCCTACAGCGGAAAGGCTGACGGGGGTGCAGGAGAAGATACCCTTATTGCCAGCGTTCCAGAAAACTTCGCTGACGATATAGGACGGATCACCCTGACAGGTGGGGACGGCGTGGATCGCTTTGGCTTTGTGACCGGCATTGCCCCTGATGAGCAATCGGGCAGTAATGCCTATGACGCCCCGCCTCCGTCTGATGACCCTGCGGACACGTCAGACAACGAGCCCACCGGCACAGCAGACGAGGATTACGAACGTAATATACTACAGACTGTTACCATCACCGATTTCGACCCCCAAACCGAGCAGCTGGTCATTGAAGAGGAGGAGCACATCACTCTGTCAGAAATCGAAATTGAACCAGCAGAAGACGGCAGCCATACAGATGTGATTGCGCATTACCTATTCAACTCTCCCGCGGGATGGGCACGATCCGACGAGCCACTTTCGTTTTTGATCCGGCTCGAGGGCGTGCCGACCTTGAATGACGAACAAATTGTCATCAACGGATATCCCGAGGGCACGCCCCTGACGTTGGAAATGGGCACAGACGAGAATGACGTGTTGGTCGCTGATGCAGGCGAAGCTGTCGTAACCGGCGCGGGCGATGACCAGGTCACGTCGGACAGCGACAATGCAATCGTTCGCCTTGGCGATGGCAATGACAGCCTTGTGGCCACAGGCGAAAACATCAACGTCGATGGCGGCGCGGGCAACGATGCGCTCACACTGTCCGGTGACACATCCTATGTCTATGGTGGCAACGGTGATGATACGATCGTCGCACGCTCGGGCGATGTGTCGGCCGACGGCGGATACGGCGATGACAGATTTGTGGCCGAACGCGGCTCGGGCACCAACAGCTTTGAAGGCGGGCCCGGGTTCGATAGCTATGTGATCGGTCTTGGGGACACAATCGCCGACTTTGGCGACGGGCAGTACACGCTGAACGTCTATCCCGAAGACCTGAGCGAGGGTCCGGCACTGTTGGATGGCCCGTATCTCCCCAACAGCAAGGTGGTCCTGAACCTGCCGCCCGAGGTGACCGGTGATCTGTCACTCACAGCCACCCAGGTGGACGCCCCTCGATCCCCCTATCAGTTGATCACAATCAGCACGCAAGGTGGTCAGGATCTGCTTGAGGTGCGGACAGCCCCCCAGCTTGAAGCGTCAATTGATCTCTTCACGATCAACCGCGACGTTGTGTATTAAGGTCAGGCCGGTTTCGGCAGCGGGTTGGACAGGCCTTCGAGGATGCGGATGCCGCTTGGCACCTTGTCCTTGATCCCGGCGCCGCGCGGCGGGTGCAGGCGTTTGGACACTTCCACCAGAAAGACGCCGCCCGCCATGATCGTCGGGATGCGGGTTCCGGTGCGTTCCAGCAGCGGGCCGGATTTCAGCCAAAAGCGTTTGAAGGACGGCGGGTGATACAGGGCCGAGCAATGGAATTCGGGCTCGAACTCATGCTTGCGCAGCTGTGCTTCGAGCTGGGTGAGCGTATAGGGGCGGCCATAGCCGAACGGCGTCTTGTCCGACCGTGACCACAACCCTGCACGGTTTGGCACCACAAACAGTGCCCTGCCGCCCGGGCCCAATACGCGCCAGCATTCGTCCAGCAAGTCCGAAGGCCGCTCGGACGTTTCCAGCCCATGCATCACGATCAGCCGGTCGATATGCCCCGTCTCGATCGGCCAGAGAGTCTCTTCAACCAGGACCGAGACATTGGGCTGCCCCGCAGGCCAGGCCATCACACCCTGCGGCCCGGGCATCAACCCGATCACCCGACGCGCATCGCTCAGGTAAGGGCGCAGCAAAGGCACGGCAAAGCCGAACCCCGCGATGGTCTGCCCGGTGGCTTGTGGCCAGATCGCTTGCACACGACCGCGCACAGCTGCCTGCGCCGCACGCCCCAATGTGCTGCGGTAGTAGAAATTCCTAAGATCCTGCACATCAAGATGCATTGCGGACGCCCGTATGATCGGCCAAGCTGCGGATCAGTTTAGCAACGAAAGGTCAAAAGGCCATGCCTCTCGAGATCGTCACCATTCCCTGCCTCTCAGACAACTATGCCTTTCTGGCCCATGATGGCGCAAGCGGAGAAACCGCCCTTGTGGACGCCCCCGAAGCCGGGCCCATCCTGGCAGAACTTGAGGCTCGCGGATGGACACTCAGCCACGTGTTGCTGACCCATCACCACTGGGACCATGTGGACGGTTTGAGTGACATTCTGACCAAACATCCCGCAAAAGTCGTTGGGGCTGCAGCAGACGCGCACCGCCTGCCCGCCCTGGATGTCCAGGTGAACGATGGGGACACATTCGAATTTGGCGGTGAAACCGTGCATGTCATGGACGTTTCCGGCCACACTGTCGGCCACGTTGCCTTTCACATGCCTGCCAGCTCGGTGCTGTTTACCGCCGACAGCCTGATGGCGCTTGGCTGTGGCCGCCTGTTCGAGGGTACGCCCGACCAAATGTGGGCCTCGCTGTGCAAAATGGCCGCACTGCCCCCCGAAACCACAGTCTGTTCGGGCCACGAATACACCCAATCCAATGGCGCCTTTGCGGTCACGATCGAGCCTGAGAATGCTGATCTACAGACCCGCGTGGCCGATATCGCCCAAGCCCGCGCTGCCGGTAAACCCACTGTTCCATCGTCTTTGGCCTTGGAATTGGCAACTAACCCCTTTCTGCGGGCGGCAGAGCCGGGTATTGCAGCCAATCTGGGCATGTCAGGCGCCGATCCGGCGGCCGTGTTCACCGAAATCCGGTCGCGCAAGGACAATTTCTGATCCCTTCGCGACCCGGTTCACAACAACAGTCACAACAAATGTGACCGCTAAATGAAAGAAAACCCTTGAAGCCGGGCAAACATCAACCAAACTCTAATACTATGAGGACATGGTTGGCTGTTGGGGGTGCCTCCATCCCACGCCCCGCCCGACCCAAGACAGAGGAGCACCCGCGTGCCTTCATTCTCGAGCACACTTGAACAAGCCATTCACGCAGCCCTGGCGGCGGCAAACGAACGGCGTCACGAATTTGCCACGCTGGAGCATCTGCTTCTGGCGCTTCTGGACGAGCCCGATGCGGTTCGTGTCATGAAGGCCTGCAGTGTGGACCTGGGCGAGCTTCGCAGCACCCTGGTCGAGTTCATCGACGAGGATTTGTCGAACCTTGTCACGGACATAGACGGATCCGAAGCCGTGCCGACGGCCGCCTTCCAGCGTGTGATCCAGCGCGCTGCGATCCATGTACAGTCGTCAGGCCGCACCGAGGTCACCGGCGCCAACGTACTGGTCGCGATCTTTGCCGAACGCGAAAGCAATGCCGCCTACTTCCTGCAAGAGCAGGACATGACCCGCTATGACGCGGTGAATTTCATCGCCCATGGTGTGGCCAAGGACCCCGAATTCGGTGAGAGCCGCCCTGTCACAGGTGCAAGCGACGCCGAGGAAGAGGTGCACAACGCCACGACCGAGGGCGAGCAAAAAGAAAGCGCACTGGCCAAATACTGTGTCGACTTGAACGCGAAATCGCGTGAAGGCGATATTGACCCGCTGATTGGCCGTGATTCAGAGGTCGAGCGTTGCATTCAGGTGCTCTGCCGTCGCCGCAAGAACAACCCGCTGTTAGTGGGGGATCCGGGCGTTGGCAAAACCGCAATCGCCGAAGGTCTGGCCCGCAAAATCGTCAACGGCAACACGCCCGAGGTTCTGTCGAACACAACGATTTATTCGCTCGACATGGGCGCTCTGCTGGCCGGGACACGGTATCGTGGCGACTTTGAGGAGCGTCTGAAAGCGGTTGTGACCGAGCTTGAGGACCACCCCGACGCCGTGCTGTTCATCGACGAGATCCACACCGTGATCGGTGCGGGTGCCACCTCGGGCGGTGCCATGGATGCCTCGAACCTGCTGAAACCTGCGTTGCAGGGCGGCAAGCTGCGAACAATGGGCTCGACCACCTACAAGGAATTCCGTCAGCATTTCGAAAAGGACCGCGCGCTGAGCCGCCGGTTCCAGAAGATCGACGTGAACGAACCCACGGTTGAAGACAGCGTGAAGATCCTGAAGGGCCTGAAGCCCTACTTCGAAGAGCATCACGATATCAAATACACTGCGGACGCGATCAAGACCGCGGTTGAGCTGTCGGCGCGCTACATCAACGACCGCAAACTGCCCGACAAGGCCATCGACGTCATTGACGAGGCCGGAGCTGCGCAGCACCTGGTGGCCGAAAGCAAGCGTCGCAAGACGATTGGCGTGAAAGAGATTGAGGCCGTCGTGGCCAAGATTGCCCGCATTCCGCCCAAGAACGTCACCAAGGACGATGCCGAGGTGCTCAAGGATCTTGAGGCCAGCCTGAAACGTGTAGTCTTTGGTCAGGACAATGCCATCGAGGCCCTGTCCAGCGCCATCAAGCTGGCCCGTGCGGGTCTGCGAGAGCCTGAAAAGCCCATCGGCAACTATCTGTTTGCTGGCCCAACCGGCGTCGGTAAAACCGAGGTTGCAAAGCAATTGGCCGATACGCTCGGTGTGGAATTGCTGCGCTTTGACATGTCGGAATACATGGAGAAACACGCGGTGTCCCGTCTGATCGGTGCGCCTCCGGGCTATGTCGGGTTCGACCAGGGTGGCATGCTGACCGACGGCGTCGACCAGCACCCGCACTGTGTGCTGCTGCTGGATGAGATCGAAAAGGCACACCCGGATGTGTTCAACATCCTGCTCCAGGTCATGGACCACGGCGAGCTGACCGATCACAACGGTCGGACGGTGAATTTCCGCAACGTGGTGCTGATCATGACCTCGAACGCGGGCGCGCAGGAACAGGCCAAGGCCGCCATCGGCTTTGCCCGTGATCGCCGCGAGGGTGAGGACACCGCCGCCATCGAGCGCACATTCACGCCCGAGTTCCGCAATCGTCTGGATGCCGTGATCTCCTTTGCTCCGCTGCCGAAAGAGGTCATCTTGCAGGTGGTCGAAAAGTTCGTGCTGCAGCTTGAAGCTCAGTTGATGGACCGCAACGTGTCCATCGAGCTGACGCGCCCCGCAGCCGCGTGGCTTGCCGACAAAGGCTATGACGACAAGATGGGCGCCCGCCCGCTTGGTCGCGTGATCCAGGAACACATCAAGAAGCCGCTCGCCGAAGAGCTGCTGTTTGGCAAACTGGCCAAAGGCGGCGTCGTTCGTGTGGGCGTCAAGGATGGCGAGTTGGATCTGCAAATCGACGGCCCTGACAAGCCGCGCATTTCGGGCGACAAGCCTCCGCTTTTGACCGCGGACTAATGCGTGCGGCGCTGATCGCACTTATCTCGCTCGCCGCATTCCCCGCGGCGAGCGAACCTGTTTTGACCCTGCCCGTTGATTGTGTCCTCGGTGAGACCTGCCACATCCAGCAATACGTCGACCGCGACGCCGGGGATGGCTATCGCGATTATCAATGCGGCAACCTGGCCTATGACGGTCACAAGGGCACCGATTTCTCTCTTCCCACCCTGCAAGCGATGCGCGACGGCGTGAATGTCATTGCAGCTGCCCCCGGCGTGGTGCGCGGCGTACGCGATGGGATGGAAGATCGGCTCTACACCATCGACAACGCCAAGGACGTCAAGGGCAAGGAATGCGGCAATGGCGTTGTCGTACGGCACGACGACGGATGGGAAACGCAGTACTGCCATCTGAAAAAGGGCTCGGTTCGGGTGCGCACCGGATACAAGATCAAGCGCGGCACGGTGCTGGGTGAGATCGGCCTGAGCGGCAAGACCCAGTTCCCTCACCTGCATTTGTCCGTGCGCCACAATGGCAATGTTGTCGATCCGTTCAACACAGGCGATGTAGCTGCTTGCAATGTCGAGGGCGGCAACCTTTGGCGCTCTGTCCCCGAATACCTCCCCGGTGCCCTGATCGAAGCCGGGTTCGCCGACCGGGTGCCAGACTATGAAGAGGTTCATACAGGCTCTGCAAAGCAAACCCAGATGTCACCGCAATCAGGTGCGCTGGTTCTGTATGGGTTTGCCTATGGCGGTCGCAAAGGCGACGTCGTTCGGATCGAAATCCATGGCCCCGAGGGGTTGATGGCCAGCTACGACTCGGTTCTGGAAAAGAACCTGGCCCGGTTTTTTCGCGCCTATGGCAAGCGGCTGAAAACATCACGCTGGCCAAGTGGCGAATATGATGGCATCGTGACCATGATCCGCGATGGGGAGGTGCTGAGCCGCGCCACAACCCAAGCGACGATCGACTGATCCCCCCAACAACCAGACAGGTGCATCCCATGCCCAACCCCGCCTATTGCCAGGCCATGGCGCGTTACAATCTATGGCAAAACGACAATCTGATCGCCGCAGCGAACACGCTGTCCGAGGCCGAGCGCCAAAAGGACCACGGCGCCTTTTTCGGTTCGATCCAACGGACGTTCTCGCACCTTGCCTGGGGCGATACGATCTGGTTCAGCCGTTTCGCGGACATCCAGCCACCCGATCTGGCGATTGCGGACTCCGCCCAGTATCTACCAAAGTGGGAGGCATATTGCCTTCGTCGCAAAGATCTGGATCAGCAAATCCTGGCCTGGGCCAAAGAGGTGCCGGACGCTTGGTTCAACGGCGATCTAAGCTGGTATTCCGGGGCGATTGAGCGCGACGTGACCAAACCGAAATCCCTGCTTGTGATGCAGTTCTTCAATCACCAAACCCACCACCGGGGCCAGATCCACGCCATGTTGACAGCCGCAGGCGCGCGCCCGGGGGACACCGATATCCCCTTCATGCCAGACAGCTACGCCGCGCTCTGAGCTTTATTTTTCCGTCAGTTTCAGCTCGATGCGCCGGTTTTGGGCCCGCGCTTCGGGCGTGTCTGCGGTGTTCAAAGGCTGATATTCACCAAACCCGTTTGCCGACAGGCGATCCGGTGGGATGCCCAGAAACTCGACCATGTAACGCACCACCGACAGGGCCCGGCCCTGGCTGAGCTCCCAATTGTCGGCGTATTTGCCCGTTCCAAACAGCGGTACGTTGTCGGTATGGCCGTCCACGCGGATGACCCAATCAATCTCAGTCGGAATTTCCCTTGCGATCGACCGCAGGATGCGCGCCACCTTGGCGATCTCAAACTCACCTTCGATCGACAATTCGGCGCTGCCAGGGGCAAACAGAACCTCGGACGAGAACACAAACCGGTCGCCTTCGATCCGTACGCCCTCTTGATCGCCCAGAAGGCCCCGCAAGCGCCCAAAGAACTCGGATCGGTATTGCTCGAGATCCTTGGCCTGCGCTTCCAGCGCGCGGGCCTCTTCGGCCAGTTTGGCGGCCTCGGCCTCCAACCGCTGACGCTCGGCCTCTTCCAGCAGGCGGCGTTTGCGTTCTTCGGATGCCGCACGGGCCAGCGCCGCGTTCAAATCCTGTCCCAGGGTCTGCAACTGCACTTGGGCGGCGGCGTCCCGATCCTTGAAATCATCCAGCAATGCCTGCAACCCGCCCAATTGGGTCCGCAGCGCGGCCACTTGCTGGTTCAGCAGCGCCGTCTGGCGCTGTGCCTCAGCTGAGATTTCCTGTTCCTCGGCCAGAGTTTCGCGCGCCTTGGCCAGCAGGGCCGCGCGCTCTTCGGCCAGGCTGCGTTGCTCCGCGGCTTCTTGGCTTGCACTCTCCTGAGCGTTCAGGGCGGCAAGCAGCCGGGCCTGTAACACATCCTGATCCGAGGCAGCCGCCTGCGCGCGTTCCAGAGATTCCAGTGCCTGCAACAGCCGCGCTTCGACCGAGGCGCGGCTTTCCGACGTGCTGACCACCCGCTCACGTGCCGAGGCCAGATCGGATTGGGCCTGCGCCAACTGAGTTTCCAGCCCCGCGATGCGTGTCTCGGATTCCGTGCGCACCCGGGTCAACTCGTCCTGCACGGCGCGCAATGCCGTTTCGGCCTGCGCCTCGGCCTCGCTGAGTTGCGTTTCAAGACGGGCGCGGTTTGCGGCATTTTCGGCCTGCAGCCGCTCCAGCTCTTCTTGGTATTGGGTCTGGGTCTGCACATTTGCCGCCCGCTGGCTGGCCAGTTCGGCCTCAAGCGCATCGCGGGTTTCGTCAGCACGCGCACGGGCCTCGGTCAACTCGGCCGTCAGCGTCGCACGGGTTTCTGCGCTTTCAGTACGCAGACGGTTCAATTCCGCCTCAAGCGCGCTGACGCGCGCGGCGTTTTCCGACTGCGTGACCTCCATCTGGGCCAGGACACGGGTCAGGCGTTCCGCCAATTCGTCCCGTTCCCGCCCTTGGGCTTGCGCCGCTTCGATCGCCTCCAGAGCCTGTGCCAGCTCTTGCTGCAAGGCATCCCGCGCTGCATCGGCGGCGGCCAGCAAGGTCAAGGTGTCCTCGGCCTCTTGCCGCTGCTGTTCCAAGGCCAGCGTCATCGCGGTCAGTTCCGCATCGGCATTTTGCAGGCGTTCGCGCAGCGCCTCAGCCGCAGCTGCCTCGGCCAGACGCGCGGCCTCTTCGTCGGTCAGTTGCTGTTCCAACGAACTGATGCGACCGGCGTTTTCCTCGCCCTCTTTCTGCAGGTCTGCCACCAGCGCCTCAAGCGCTTCGCGGCGCGCCGCGGCCAGACGGGCGGCTTCGGTCTGCGCGTCGATCTCGCTGCGGGATTGTGCAAGCGCGAGGTTCAGCGCCTCTTGTTCGGTCAGCAGATCCGCGCGCGCCTGATCCAATGCATCACGTTCCTGCTGCAACGTGGCGATGTCCGACAAGGCCCGATCGCGATCGGCCAAAAGTGCGGCAACCTGCGCTTCGAACCCTGTGATCCGGGTTTCGGCCTCGGTCAACGCGGTGCGCTGCGCATCACGCTCGGCCGTCAGCGACGCAATAATCGAGGCGCGTTCGGCCAGTTCTGCCTGCGCGGCATCCAGATTGTCCTGCGCCTGGTTGAGGGTCGAGTTCAGGGCCCCAAGCCGCGCCTCAAGCTGGTTGCTTTCACGCTCTTCCAGCCCAAGCGCCAGAGCCAGGGCCGACACTTCGGCCGACAGGGCGTCCAGCTCGGTTTCCTGACCCGAGATCGTCTCGCGCAGAACAAACTGCACCACCATAAAGATGGTCAGGACAAACATCAGTACCAGCAACAGGCCCGTCATTGCATCCACAAAGCCGGGCCAGATCGACCCTTGGAACCTTTGACCCGTGCGGCGTGACAGGGCCATGGGATCAGTCCCCGCTGCCCGGTTTCGGACCCCGTCCCGCCGACATGGCGGTCACGAGCAATTCGATGTCCTTGCGCAGCTCGGTCATGCTTTCCTGACGGCCGGCAGAAATTTCTTCGAGGATACGCAGCATCTGCACGTCGATCGAACGCAAGCGCATCCGACTTTCCGCATCGAGCCCCTCGTGCTGGCCCTGGGTGCGCATGATCTCGACCAGAGCGTCCTGCCCTGCGGCCACACGATCAAGGGCTGCGATTGTGCCTTCGGTTTGTCGGTCGCGGTCGCTCATGGCGCTGATAGCATCGACCAGATGACCAAGGCGCGCGTTCACCTCAGCCTGCGATTTGTCCGAGGCTTCGAACATGGCCCGCAGGCCCTCCATCTGCTCGGCCATGTGATCCATGACGTTGGTGATGGCCCCGGTGTCAACGCCACCCTCATCACCTGAACTGAAACCTACGCGGGTGATCGACGACAGCCATTCCTCAAGCTCGCGGTAGAAGCGGTTCTGACCGTGGCCCGCAAAAAGTTCCAGCAGGCCCACGATCAGCGACCCGGCCAGACCCAACAGGGACGAGGCAAACGCCACGCCCATTCCGCCCAACTGCGCCTCGAGCCCGGTCATCAAGCGATTGAAGACGGCAATCCCTTCTTCGCCCTCTTGCGGGGCGAGGCTGCGGATGGTGTCGACAACAGCCGGAACCGTTGTTGCCAGACCATAAAAGGTTCCCAGAAGGCCAAGGAAAATCAGAAGGTTGACGATATAGCGCGTAATTTCTCGCGCTTCATCAATCCGCTGCGCCACCGAATCCAGGATCGAGCGCGTGGACGACGACCCCAGCTGCATCCGAGCGCCACGCGACCGAAGCAGCGAGGCCAGTGGCGCCAGCAGTTGCGGTGGTACGACATTGGCGTTGTGCTCACCGACGGCAAAGGCCTCGATCCAGCGGACCGAACCGATCAGTTGCAGCACCTGCCAGAAACAGGCCAGCACGCCAATGATGAAGACAAAGACGATGAACCCGTTCAGATAGGGGTTCGCCTCGAACACCGGCAAAACGCGCGGCAGCGCCAGGAACGCACCGGCGCCTGACAGGCCCAGAACGAACAGCATGGTGACGATCTGTTGGATCGGTTGCGAGAATTGTGGTCTCGTCTCTTGTTCTTGTTGCGCCATGCGCGGTCTTCCTGACAAGGGTTGTCTGCTCTGGCCTGAACCTAGCGAAGAATTGACCGCTGCGCCAAGGATTTATGCCGAAAGCGCACGCACACGGTCCGACAGCCAATCCAGATCTGGGTCGCTCAGGCCGATTTCGGTCAGATGTTGAGCAGTGTTGTAAAGATATTCGGTGTTTGGCCCGCGCCCCCCCACAGCATGGGCGATGATCTGCGCTTGCCGCTCCAGCTCCATTCCGCCGCAATACTGCACGTGATCCGGGTCGATGACATAGGTGACGGCATTCACGACACTGCCGTCGTCCAGCTCTACATCCAGCATTCGTTCCAGATAGGCCGACGACACCAACTCGCGTTCGCGCAGCTCGGCAAGGGTCTTGTCCTCGTGGCCTGGCTCCACCGCCAGTGCCAGACCCCGGCAATGCGCATCCACCACCTCGTCCAGCGCCAGCACAAGGCCGGGCTTGTCCTCGGTCCCGCGATGGTGGATCGAACTCATGCAGAATGAGCGTGCATATCCATGCAGTGTCGCCAGTTTGCTGTGCGCTACGGGAAAGCCCGGGTTCCACAAAAGCGATCCGTATCCGAATACCCACATCGTCATGGTGCTGGTCCTTGCCTGTTTCGGCCTATAAACATCAAAACACGAGCAGGAAAAAGGGGCCTTTGCACATGTTGCGGCTGATACGGGTTGTCATTGTTCTGGGTTTGCTGTGGTCAGCCTATTGGTACACCGCGGGCTTTGGCCTTCGCTCCGGCATCGAAGGGTGGTTTGCGACGCAAAGCGAACGCGGATGGCAGGCCGATTATGCCGCGATCGAGACCTCGGGCTATCCCACACGGCATCGGACGATGCTGACCAGCCCTGCCCTGGCCGACCCTGCCACCGGCACTGCCTGGCAAGGCGATTGGCTGGAGTTGGACAGCCCCGCAATCTGGCCGGGGCGTCAAACGTTGCGGTTTGCCGCCACACCGCAACGCCTGTCCTATTTTGACCGCACTCTGGTGATCGAAGCGCAGGACATGCAGGCGGATTTTCATCTGCATCCCGGCATCGCTTTGGCATTGGATCGCTTGGCATTGACCGCAGGCGCGTGGTCAATCTCTGGCCCCAAGGGACCGGTCGCCAATGCCGACGATGTGACCCTGTCGATGGTGCAAACCGAGCAGGCGGAAACCTATGACATCTCGGTCAACGCTACAGATTTCACGCCCGGCGAGGAAATTCGCCGGATCCTGGCAAGCTCGACCGTTTTGCCGCGCAGCTTTGATGCACTGAAACTGGACACCGCCATTCAGTTTGACAAACAGTGGGACCGCAGCGCGCTTGAGGAAAAGCGCCCGCAGCCAGTGGCGATCGATCTGAAGCTGGCGGAACTGCATTGGGGCGAGCTGCGCCTGTTTGCAGCAGGCAAGCTGGATGTGGATGCGAAAGGCATTCCAACCGGGGAGATCGCGCTCAAGGCTGAAAACTGGCGCGAGATGCTGGCCATGGCCGAGGCCGTAGGCGCAATCCCGCCACAAGCCGTTGATCCGGCTGAGCGTGTTCTGAACATGTTGGCGAGCCTGGGTGGCAATCCAAGCGCACTGGACGTGCAGTTGAACTTCCGGGATGGCTTTGTCGCGCTAGGTCCATTGCCAATCGGTCCAGCCCCACGCCTGATCCTGCGTTAACGGCAGTATTTCCCGCTGCGATGTTTGGCGGTGTCGAAATGGAAATGATCCTGGTGATACCGGTCGGCATCTGGTCCCAGAACCGTACCAAAAGGTCCGCAAGCCCCTTTCCAAACCCGACGCAACAACTTGCGGGATGAGCCGCGTTTCCAGCCTTCGAGCACGGTGATCTCTTCGCCGTCTTTCATCCGGAACGCGGAAATGTCGATCGCCCGCCCCTTGCCATGTTCCGAGATTTTGGCACCCGGCCGATTGTTGCGGGTGCGGCAGGCATAATGCGCAGCCACTTTCAATTCGACAACCGGACCACGGCGTCGGAATGTCGGGATCACACTACGCTCGACCCATGTGTTCAGGCTGCGGGCAGTTTCACAGGTCATCAACGATGGTCGGCTCAGCTGCACCCCGGAAACCGAGGTCACGCGAACGGCGTCTTCAATGCCGCAGCCCCGGATCTTGCCCGGAACGTCGCCGGCTGGCTGCCCTTGGATTTCGACGTTGCCGCAAACCGATCCCTTGCGCTTTTTGCGCCGCTTGAAAAACGCCTCTTCCTCGACCGCCTTGGGGCGCATGTAGGGCCGCAATGAGACGTCGGGCCCCAATGACGGCAAATCCGCCGGGCGGGCCGCAACCTGCACCAGTTGGTCGGATACAGGGCGAGATACTGGTCGGGCTCGGCTGCTGACGACAAAGGCGGCGGCCTCGGCTGCGGCGACCTGCACCGATGCCTCTTGAACCGCGGCGGTCACGGCCACGGATTGTGGGGCCCGCGCCTGCGGCCTGAGCGATGTTTCGGGCGCTGTCGCCGCAACCGGCAGGGCGCCAAGCACCGCTGCGAGAGTTGCAGGGAGAAGCGCCCGCGCCTTCATTGCGCCGCTTTCCCGCGACCAAAGTCGGGCGCGTCAGTGTCCTGCCCCGCCTCGATAATGCCGCGCCGGATCGCACGAGTACGGGTAAAATAGTCGAACAACTGCTCGCCATCCCCCGTCCGAATGGCCCGTTGCAATGCGAAAAGCTCTTCGGTGAAGCGGCCCAGAATCTCCAGCGTCGCATCCTTGTTGGTCAGGAACACGTCCCGCCACATGGTCGGATCAGAGGCGGCAATCCGGGTAAAGTCGCGGAAACCGGCGGCCGAATACTTGATGACCTCGCTGTCGGTCACGCGCCGCAGGTCGTCAGCCACCCCCACCATCGTATAGGCAATCAGGTGCGGCGCATGAGAGGTCACGGCCAGCACCAGATCATGGTGGTCGGCATCCATCTCTTCGACATTGGCGCCCATCCGCTCCCACAAGTCGCGCAGTTTGGCCACCGCCTCTGAATCGCTGCCTTCGGCTGGAACCAGCAGGCACCAGCGGTTGTCATAAAGCTCTGCAAAACCGCTTTCGGGGCCCGAGTGTTCGGTCCCGGCGAGCGGGTGGGCGGGTACGAAATGAACACCTTCGGGGATGTGGGGGGACACGGCTTCGATGACATGTCGTTTGACCGATCCCACGTCCGAGACGGTTGCTCCGGGTTTCAGCACCGGTCCGATTTCTTGCGCGACATTGCCCATGGCCCCCACGGGCACGCACAAGACAACAAGGTCTGCGCCCTCGGCGGCCTCGGCCGCGCTGTCGCAAATCCGATCACACAAGCCAATGCGGCGCGCCGTTTCACGGGTTTCGGCCGAACGCGCATAACCCGTCACCTCGCCCGCCAAGCCCGCACGCTTGATCGCCCAGAACATCGACGACGCGATCAGGCCCAGGCCGATCAGCGCGACGCGGTCATATACGTGGCTCATTGGTGGCGCTCCTTGAAGTCCGCGATGGCGTTTGCCACGCGATGACAGGCCGTTTCATCCCCTACGGTGATCCGCAAAGCATTTGGCAGGTTGTATCCAGCCACCCGCCGCACGATCAACCCCTGCTGCTGCAAATAAGCGTCACAGGCCTCGGCCTCGGCCTGATCGGCAAAGCGGGCGAGGATGAAGTTCGTATGTGACGGATCCGACGGTACGCCAAGCTTGGCCAATTCTTCCGCCAACCAGGCACCCAGGCGCGTGTTTTCCGACCGGCAGTGTTCAACATAGCCTTGATCCCGCACCGCGGCCTCGGCCGCAGCCAAAGCAGTTGCAGACAGGTTGAATGGCTGGCGGACCCGGTTCAGCACATCGATGATGGCTTTGGGCGCATAGCCCCAACCAACCCGCATGCCACCGAGACCGTAGATCTTGGAGAAGGTGCGGGTCATGATCACATTCTCATGGGCATCCACGACAGCCGAGCCGCCGTCAAACCCATCGACGTATTCGGTATAGGCCCCATCCACCACCAGGATCACTTGATCCGGCAGGCCAGCGGCCAGGCGCATCACCTCGGCCTCGGGGATCATGGTCGAGGTCGGGTTGCCCGGATTGGTCAAAAACACCACACGCGTACGGTCGGTACAGGCCGACAGGATGGCGTCCACATCCACCATGCGATCGCGTTCCGGCACCTGCACCGGAACAGCTCCGGCAGCGCGGGCCAGGATCGGATACATGGAGAACCCGTGCTCGGTGTAAATCACCTCGTCGCCCACACCGGCGTAGCACTGCACCACGAACTGCAGCACCTCGTCACTGCCAACACCGCAGATAATGCGATCGGGGTCGAGCCCGTGCTGCGTACCAATGGCCGCCCGCAACGGGCCATGGTCGGTGCTGGGATATCGATGCAGGTCCGCCGCGCTGTCGCGCACGGCGTCAATCGCCTTGGGGCTTGGCCCGAACGGGTTCTCGTTCGAGCTGAGCTTGATGACATTCTCGACGCCTTTCACATGGGCCGCGCCCCCTTGGTACAGGGCGATGTCCATGATGCCAGGCTGCGGGGTGAGTTTGTTCATGTCAGGGCTCCCTTGGATGCCCTCTCATACCGGTCTCACCCCGTGTAGAAAAGCGGCAAAACCGTCACGCCGCCTTGAACCGCGCGGTAGAGGGATCGACGTTGTAGAACGGCGCATATTCCTCGGTTCGGCGGGACAGGTCGTTGACGCTGTCGATAATGAACTGAACTGTTTCTTCGCTCATCAGATAAGAGAAATTAAGGCGTATCCAACCCGGTTTCTGCAATTCTCGTCCAGCTTCCAGATCGGCATGCAGCGCCATCGACATCTCGCGGTCGATACCCAGCAAGCGGTGCGCATAAGGCCCCGCACAAGCGCAGCCGCCGCGGGCCTGAATGCCGTAGATGTCGCTCAGCATTCGGGTGAACAGTTGCTGGTGCACGGGCGCGCCGGATGTGTCCTGTACCAGGAACGAAAAGATCGGCAAGCGATGCGCAGCGTCTGTCCCCAAAAGCGTCAGATGCGGGTTGTCAGCCCAGTCGTCCAGCGCCATCTGGTTGTATTTCGCTTCACGTGCAGCGATCGCACCAGCCCCGACTGCGTCTTTGACAATAAAGGCCAACGCAGCCCGGATATCGCCGATGACGTTGGGCGTTCCCGCCTCTTCGCGCACGGACAGGTCGTCAGAATAATCATGCCGCCAGGGCGAGACAAAGGAAACGGTCCCGCCACCCGGCCAGCTTGGGCAGTCGCGCTTGACCGCACCCTTGTTCACGACCAGCACGCCCGAGGCCCCCGGACCACCCGGAAACTTGTGCGGAGAGACCACGATCGCGTCCTTGCGCACGGCCCCCTGCCCCATCGACATGGGCAGATAGGGGCCACCACCGGCATAATCCCAAACCGACAGGGCGCCATAGCGTTTCAGCAACCGTGTCACAGGGTCGGGATCGGTGATGATACCGGTCACATTCGACGCAGCCGAGAAGCTGCCGATGATCAAATCCGCCGCGGCATGTTCGATCAACGCAGTCTCAAGCGCAGCCAGATCCGGCCCGCCGCCGTCCCCTTCGGGAATCTCGACCACCTGCGCCTTGCTTTCACGCCAGGGGAGGATGTTGGAATGATGCTCATACGGCCCAATCAATACAACCGGCCGGTCGGCCCTCTCGAGTCCCATCAAGCTGACCAGCCGGTTGAGACCCGCCGTGGCGCCGGACCCGGCAAAGATCACCGCGTCCTCTTCCGTGGCACCGACAAGGCGGGCAATCTCGGCGCGCGCGTCACGACGCAACCGAGTCATGTAAGAACCGCAATAAGAGGCTTCGGTGTGGCTGTTGGCATAAAACGGCAACACATGCGTGGCCACATAGTCTTCGACCTGGCGCAACGCACGCCCCGAAGCAACGTAATCCGCATACACAAGCGGCACGTCCCCATGCAGACCCGGGATCAGAACAGTCTCTCCGATCAGCCCATCCGCGAGGGTGTTGTCGTGAGTAGCGGCTTCGATGGTTTCGCGGAAATGGGTCAGGGTCATGGCGTGGGCTCCTATTACAGGACCCAATGTGATATTCTCGGCCTGAGAAAACATACTCAGATTTTGCTTGTGGATGGGAAATTTTGGGTCATATGATTTGAAATGCAAAAAACACTCGATCAAATTGACATCAAGCTACTGCGCGAACTGCAAAAGGACGGCAGCTTGTCCCAGCGAGAGCTGGCCGATCGCGTCGGCCTATCGCAAAACGCCTGCTGGCGGCGCCTGAAAGCACTGAACGACAGCGGCCTGCTACAAGGATCCACCGCGCGGATCGACCGGCAGCAACTCGGGCTGAACCTGGTGGTCTTTGTGATGCTACGCACGCGACACCATTCGGCAGAGTGGCTGCAGGCCTTTCGCAGCCACGTTCTGACCATCCCCGAGGTGGTCGATTTTCACCGCATCGGGGGCGACTATGACTATCAGCTCAAGGTCGTGACCGAAGACATGGCGTCCTACGACAAGGTGTATCAGCGGCTGATCGAAAAGGTCGAATTGGACAGCGTGACGTCCTATTTCGCGATGGAAGCAATTGCCGAAGGGCGACCTCTGCCGTTGTAGACCTCAAGCCCCGCGCGTGCACTCTGCACAACGGGCGATGCCGGGATCGGCCTCGAGGCGCGGTACGGGGATGTCTTCACCGCAATCGGTGCAATACCCGAACTCGTCATTTGCGATCCGGTCGAGTGCCGCATTCAGACGCATCCGCTCCACCTCACGCCTGCGGGCGGTGGCCTGCGCCATGGCTTGATGTTGCAAGGCATCCATCCGGCTGAGACGTCCGACGCTGGTCTGATCAAGCTTGACGATGGCCTGTCCCTGTTTGCCAGCCTCGTCGTCAGCATCCAGTGCGGCCAGTCTTTCCAGGATCAGGGAACGGAAGTGCTCGGGGTTCATGCCCACAGCGTGTCATGACGCATCCCGCAAAGGCAAGAGCACAAAAAAAGACCGCGCCAAAAGCGCGGTCTTTCTGAAATCTGTCTGTCGGCGAAGATTAGTTCTTCGCGTAGAATTCGACGACCAGGTTCGGCTCCATGACAACCGGGTACGGCACGTCGCCCAGACCGGGGGTGCGCACGAAAGTGGCGGTCATTTTCGAGTGGTCCGCTTCGATGTAGTCCGGAACGTCACGCTCGGCCAGGCCGGTTGCTTCGATCACAACAGCCAGCTGCTTGGACTTGTCACGCACCTCGATCACGTCGCCTTCTTTGACGCGGTAGGAGGGGATGTTGACCTTCTTGCCGTTCACTTTGACGTGGCCGTGGTTCACGAACTGACGTGCAGCAAACACGGTTGCAACGAACTTGGCGCGGTAGACAACAGCGTCCAGGCGGCGCTCCAGCAGGCCGATGAGGTTTTCACCGGTGTCGCCGTTCACACGAACAGCTTCGGCATAGATGCGGCGGAACTGCTTTTCGGTCAGGTCGCCGTAGTAGCCCTTGAGCTTCTGCTTGGCGCGCAGCTGGATACCGAAGTCGGACAGTTTGCCCTTGCGGCGCTGACCGTGCTGGCCGGGGCCATATTCGCGACGGTTGACCGGGGACTTCGGACGGCCCCAGATGTTTTCGCCCATGCGGCGGTCGATTTTGTACTTGGCAGACGTGCGTTTGGTCACGGCTGATCTCCTTCGTTATGGTCGCGGCCCGGGTGGGCTGCTATGAAGGGCGTTGTCCTCTTGCCGTTTCAGGCATGACAGGGATCCCCTTGCGAGGGCCACCAACACCAATGAAGCCGCGCTTATATCCGCGCGGCCTCCAGAGTCAACAACAGTTGGCAAGTTTTCTTGGGTCTCAAGCCGCCTCGTGCCGCAAGAGCGCGGATTCCGTATCCGTCAGGTTGCGACGCGCAAAAGCGCCATAGCTGTAGGGGTCAGCTTCGAGCCCTGGCATCTGCCCCAGCAGGCGCGCCCGGTCTTCATCTGTCAGAGAGGTCAAAGCCGCATTCGCCGGATGGAAGCTTTCGGTCTCCACGCCATTGGCCCACAGGATCTGATGGCTGGGCAACAGCAGGTGGATATAGGTCACTTGGCGCACCGTCAGATCGACCGCGATGGTCGAGCCATTGATCAGTTCACGCGCGGGCACCAGAACCTCGGACGTGTTGAACAGCGCCTGCGCAGCCGCCCCTTTCACCAGCATCCGGTGTTCGGGGGAAACCAGCAGTTCAGCGTCAGGACGGTCGATCCCCAAGGCCCCCATCCGCAACCGCACCGGGCGCAGCTTGGGCATCACAAACAACCGTGCTCCGCTCATGCGGCGATGACCGATCCATTGGATCTGTTGCGGTCCGCTGTCACGGGTTTGAACCTTGTCGCCTTCGCGCAGTTCCTCGACCAGGCGTGGGCCGGTTGGCGTCGCGATCCGGGTGCCTGGGGTGAAACAGATCACCCCGCGCCCGCTGGTGTCCGTATGCACGGGTTCCGACGGGGACAAAGAATGGTGAACCACCCACAACTCTGTGTTGCGCGGTGGGATCTGATCCAGAAACATCAATAGCGGCGCTGCGCCGTTTTCAGGATCAATGACCGTTACCGTGTAGCTCTGCGCCCCATTGGTCACGACAAAGCTCTGATCTGCCAGAGGTTCGTCGAATTCGATTTCGTCGATGTCCGATCTGTGTTGTACCGCTGCGCCCACCAGCCGCCGCACCTTGCGTGCAGCTCGTTTCCGGAGCGCATCTTCACCGTCCGCATGATCCAATCGCAACAGCCCCGCGGGTCCATCCACACGCACTGCCTCACCGTGCCACGACCATACCGCACCCACCGAAAGCGAATCCAGCGGAGCGGCCTCAAGGCCGTCGAGATCTGTTTGCGACCAGGAAATGACGAACGTGCCACGAAAGCCCGTTTTCATCTGCCTGTATGCCTGCCTTTGTATTTTTTTATTGATGAACCGTTAACAACTCAGATGCCTAAAAGGAAGGCACTTAATTACAGAATGTTAGAGCGTGTTCTTAATACCGCAGTGTCAAGCTGAGAGCTTGCAGAAATGAAAGAGGGCTTGACTCAGAGTAGCGTCAGAAAACGACGCGGGCGCGCAGCCCCAAGATGGGGAACCCGCTCTGAGCCGAGGTCAAAGGGTTGTCGATGTATTGCAGCGACGGTGTGATCTGGAAATTCGGAGAGATCGAGAACCGGTAGAACAGCTCGGTCGTGAACTGCGTCCCCGGTACGCCCCGCGCCTCAGCCCAGTTGAGCCCCAGCCCCGCCAGGTCGGTGTTGCGCCCATAGTATCCAATCCCGGTCGAAAACGATCGCTCATAGAGCGCGGCCGTGCCTTTGGCCCAGCCAGCCCGCACAAACGGCATCCACCGATTGTCGATGAACCAGGCGGCAGAAAAGGACGCGCCATAATCCTCGGGCCGACTGCCATCATCTGCGGCATCGGCATGCCACAGAGTCACATGCACATTGTCAAAGTAGATCCGATCAAAGCCCGAGGTATAGCCGATCTCGAGACTCTTGAAGAGGTTGCCGTGGCTGAAGACATCGAAATCTGGATTAGTTGGGTCGGCGTTGGCATCGGCCACACTGGCCACCGCGTAGAAGTTCGACCCCAGCTTGACACCGCCCGCGATTCCCAGCCCCGGGTTTGGCGCGTTGATCGTCGGGTTGGTGTTGAACGCGAGGTTTTGAAACCCTGTGTATGGGCTGACCAGACCATAGACATCCACAAAATCAGTGACGTCGATCTGGCCGAATTGCAGCGTCCAGTTTCCATTGGCGGCTCGCTGCGTCCAGAACAGGTTCGTCAGCATGGTACCGTTGTCATTGAACGCCGTGCCCGTGATCGACAAGGCGCCCCCGTTCAAGCCCAGAAACTGCGGAGCGACCGTGCCATAGGCGTGGCGATGCTCTACCTTGAAGGTCAGAGACCCCTGTTCCGTCGCCTGCCAGGCCCCGTAGAACCGCGCAATACCGCCGCCTGCACGACCGTTGCCCACATTCGAATCCGACGACTGGCCAAGGGTCAAATAGTCGATGCTGAAGCGAAACCCGTTTTCCGCCAAACCGTCCTTCCAGGCAAACCACCCCGGTGCGACATTCTTGGGAAAGGTCGAGCGATACTGCGGATCCGTCAGCCCATCCCCATCCAGCTCTGCCCCGACAGAGGATGGACCGTTCAAACCACCGCTTTGCGCAGCTGCTGGCACCGCCGACCACAAGAACAGAGCGGCGACCGCAAAGATCTTAGTCTTCATTCAGGTCATCCTCTTTCGCGCTTTGCAACTGCTGCGTCATCTTCTCGACCCAAGCTCTGCCACCCGCAGACATGGCGCCCGAAAAGGCCAGCGGCTCGACGTTTGTTGCCTCCATCGTGAACGCAGCTTGCATGCGCACAGGCCCGTCGACAACAACAACCTCGCGTTCGGTCGGCACGACGGCCATCTGCCCCGTCAAACGCACAGGTTCATAGATGGTCTGAGGTCGCCAATCGCTGTTCAGACGAACACGCACCATCTGGTTCGGAGGTGGCGGCGGAACGTGGCTGCACATACCGCGCTCGGGGACGAGATATACCGTGGCCACCCCATCCTGATCCGCAGGCGCCGGGATAACATACCCCCCCAACGTCACGATTTGACCATCTACATCCGCATCACCGGCCCAGGCCGCATTCCGTCGACGCTCGGCCACGACCCAACGCTGCGAGATGAGCCAATCCGCATCAATTCCATCCTTGGAAAGCGCCGTTTTGGCATCGGACAGGCGCTGATCAAGCTCGCTCCGCTGATCATCGTCCGAGGTTTCCGCCAACTGCGACTGCATGGTCGCAACCTCTATCAAAGCGGTAAGCTGTTCAGCGCTCAGATCCCGATAAGGGTCTTCATAGCTTTGAGCCGCCTCATCAATCAGATCCGCCCAATCCAGCATCCCGCGTTCAGCATGGGCAACGGTCGCGCCAAACAGCAGCACACTTAAGGAAACAAGTTTCAGCATATCTCAGGTCCTGTCATTGGCGCGGCGCAGACACCGAAATGCCCACGCCGCACCGAGGGATTGGGTCAGCGGTGTTAGATCAGCGGGATCAGTTCAGCGTGTTCTTGTAGACCACGCCGTCTTTCATGATGATCCGAATGGTTTCGGGGCTTTCGGGACGCGGGTCTGCGCCGAACCACTGATCGCCCGTGCCGACCACAGAGAAATCCTCGAGCGGATTGCCGTCGATCAAAAGAATATCGGCATACGCCCCCTCTTCAATCACACCGATTTTGCCATCCCGATAGGGGTTCATGAAAGGCCCCGACAATGCAGCGATTTCACCGCCCGTCGACGTCATAGCAACCAGCGAAGCGAAGGGTCCAAAAAAGTCATTGTTCAGCTTTTTCTCGTACGCGATCTGGATGTTGCAGGCATCGACGGATCCCACACAATCCGTGTGAAAGCCGCGTTTGGCCGGGCACTCATTCATGTTCTTGATGTAGCCACCAAAGGCCTGGGTCGCAGACTTTGCTTTGGCAAGGCTTGATGGGACGTCTCGTACCGCTGGTACGTCAAAAAGATTGGGGTCAAAGGCTGTCAGATTAGTGGTGATGTAAGCACCTTTCTCGTTCATCAAAGCCGAAATTTCGCAATCGAACATAAAGCCATGTTCGATGGATTTCACACCCGCATTCAAGGCGTTCATGATCGTTTTCTTGCGATAGGAGTGCGCCATTACATAGCTTTCGTATTCATTGGCGACACGAACGATGGCCTCAAGTTCCTCTGGGGAGCCTGCCAGCAGTTGCCAAGGGTCAAAGGCAGAGACGACACCACCAGATTGCATAAACTTCAGTTGCGTGGCCCCCATGCGAAAGTTGTTGCGCGCGTATTTGTTCATTTCGTCAACACTGTCGACCTGCTGTGCCAAGTTCAGTCGGCTGAAGTTCGTTTCAGCTCCGGGAGGAGACGTAAAACTAGCGAAGTCCGCGTGACCACCCCGGCTGCCCAAGAAAGCCGCAGAAGGATAGAAGCGCGGACCAGGAATCTGGCCCGCGTCAATGGCCCGGCGCAAACCTCCATTTGCACCGCCCGCGTCGCGAACGGTTGTGAACCCTTGCATGAGGTACATTTCGGCCATTTTGGTGCCGTGAATGGCAAGATCTTCCCAAGTGCTGTTTGATTCCATCGCTGGGATCGTGGGTCCTGGCAGCATCAGGTGGGCGTGATTTTCGATAAATCCGGGAGCCAGCGTCCGCCCCTCTCCGTCAATGACCGTGGCGTTAGGTGCGTCAATCGCCTCGGTTGAAACGGATTTGATCAGGTTCCCCTCGACCAGCACGCTGGCGTTTTCGATCCGGGCTTCGTTGACGCCATCAAAAACATGCACGTTGGTGAACAGGGTTTGGGCGGGCGCGTCATCCTGTGCTTGCACGGAAACAGCGGAAAACGAGAGTGCAACGGACATCGCGGCACAGGCCAATCTTCGAATCATACTTCCCTCCAAGACATTATATTAGTTGAATATTAGCACCTCAGAATTCCAATTGTCGGCCAGTTTCCCCGATCGCAAAAACGAAAACCGGCAAAAATGGCCGACGCTTTCCGTAACTCTGTGCAATACTGGCCCACGACTTTAGAACGGACATTTGGCATGCCACGCACTCAAGACGGGTTCATTCGGTTGATCCTGGTTCAACCGTTTGTTGAGCACATAGAGCGATCAGGAAGTGATCCAAGACCCGCGCTCGCGACGCTTGGTCTAAGCAAACAGATGCTGGGGAACCCCAACGCCACCGTGCATGCGGAAATCATCTATGGCCTCTGCAACGCCCTGGCCGAGCAGTCCGAAATCCCGCATCTGGGGTGCGAAGTCGGGCAGCAGTTCGACCTGAGCATCTGGCCCCCCATTGCCGCCGCGTCCCAGGCTTCAGACACGGTGGGAGGGTTCCTGACCAACTATCTGATGCGGGTGCCTCAGGAATCGAGCTCGGTGAAACATACGCTGATCGTCGAAGCGGATCGCGCCAGCTATGGTGTGAGCCGCTTGGTGCGCACGGAAAACCCGCCCCGTCAGGTCGATGGGTTTGGCATTGCCCTGCATCTGCGGCTGTTGCAAACGGCCATGGGGCCGGGTTGGATGGCCCAAGACGTCCTGGTCGAAACGGCCTACCCAGAGGCCGTGCCGCGCGGGTTCATGGGTGTGCGATTGGCGCGCACGGAAACCGCAACACTCACGTTTTCCTTCCCGTCCGAGTGGCTGAATGCCGAGTTGAAGCTGCGCGCCAAAGCGGAAACCCCGCTCCCTGCAACAGACGAACCTGACATGTCGATCGTGGCGGCGCTGCGCAGCGCCGCCCGCCCTTTGCTGTGGAAGGACAAGCTGACCTCTGCGGATCTGGCCCGTGCCCTGGGATTGGGGCAACGGCGGCTTGAGGCAGCGTTGCGGCTGCACCGGACAACCCCCGCACGTGAGGTCAAACGGTTGAAGATCGAGGTCGCGCAAGAAGCTTTGGCGAACCAAGAGCTGTCTATTGGGGATGTCGGCCTTCGCCTTGGCTATGCCGACCAGTCTCATTTCGCGCGGTTCTTTCGGTCTCAGACCGGCCAATCCCCGCAAGAGTTCCGCCGGTCCCTTGAACCAACTGACGACGATTGATCCGCTAATTGTTCACTGGTGTCGGCACGTTCTCGACCGCCCAGGCTCGAAAGGCCCGCACATTTGGGCTGTCCCATTTGTCTTGGGACCCGATCACCGCATAGCCGCCGTATTGCGTGCCGCAGACCATGTCCGGGAACGGGCAAACCAACAGCCCCCGTTCCAGTTCTTCGGCACATAGCAAAGGATCGACCATCGCCACGCCCGCGCCCAGAACAGCCGCTTTGGTGGCCATATCGAGATTGGGAAATGCCTCGCCGCTTTGCGCGTCAAGCCCATCGACTTGAAAGTTGTCGATCCAGGTCGCCCAATCCTCGCGCTTTGTGCTTTCGTGCAACAACGTGCGGTGGCGTAAATCGGATGGCTGAGCCAAGGGCGGTCCTTGCTCCAACAGCGACGGGGCACAGGCCGGGACCAAAGACATGGGAAACAGGAACTGCGCCTTGATGTTGGGGGACCGACCCGGCCAATGCTCTAGCGAAATGCCCACGTCCTGCTCTGCCGGGTCAAATCCGCGATCTCCGTAGAACTCGGTCGTCAGGCGCACCCGGATATCCGGGTGTTGATCTCGAAACCCCTGCAAACGTGGAAACAGCCAGCGGATGGACAGGCCCGGCGGGCAGATGATCCGCAACTCGGACGCCGATGCAGATGCCCGACGCGTAGCGCGCTCAATCCGGGCAAAGGCCTCGGTGAGTTCCGGCAACAGCGCCTGACCTGCCTGTGTCAGTTCGACCCCGCGGTGATTGCGCCGAAAGAGAGTCACGCCGAGGTGTTCCTCTAGCAGCTTCACGTGACGGCTGACTGCCCCGCGCGTCACGCACAACTCGTCAGCGGCATCAATGTATCCGCCATGGCGCGCGGCCGCTTCAAAGGCCCGCAGAGCGTTCAGAGGTGGAAGCATGAGTCCTCATGGTTAAGTTTTCCTAATCCAACTTATGAAAAACCCTGGTTTGATATCAACCCTCAGGCGGCAGTAAAACTGGCCCGAAAGCAAGGGGATCTGCCATGAATGCTCTAAGCAAGACAAACACCCAACACTTGACACCCAACCCCGCGCCCTTGTTCGCAGGCTTGTTTCGCTGGATACGATTTTCAATCCCAAAGTGGCGATCACGGGCAAAGGCACCAGTTGAGCAGGATCTACTTCGCCTGGCGCAAACCTCTCCACATCTGTTGCCTGACCTCGGGTTCACACGCGCCCCGAAACGGCAGGTTGCAGGCGTGGAAATCTGGGTGTCCGACCGAGCTCCTTATGAGTTGCATCTGACCTCGACCAAATGTGAACCGCACACCCCGTGTGCGTCCGCGCAGGGGTTTCGGTCCTGACAGGACGGGCTGTTTCGCTATGCTCTGATCCCGTTCGCAACAGCCAGACCGAGAGCACCATGACCCCCGCCCTGAGCCCCTATTCAGACGCCGAGATGCTGGACTTTCCCGGTGCGATCACCCTGCGCATCCTGCTTACAGGGGATCAGACGGGCGGCACGATGGAAGTGTTTGAGGACGTTGTGCAGCCGGGCATAGGCCCCGGCCGGCACATCCATCACAACCAGGACGAAACGTTCTTCTTTCTTGAAGGTGCATTCGACGTCGAAATCGACGGCAAGCTGCATCACATGAAATCAGGCGATGTTGCCTTTGTGCCGCGTGGCACCGTGCATGCCTTCAAGAACGTGGGCGATACACCGGGGCGGCTGCGCTATGTCTTTTCGCCAGCGCTGCAAGCCGAGGCGATGTTTCGCGCCTTTCACGCCGCCTTGTCAAAGGACGCGCTGACGCCGGACGAGATGGCCCGGATCGCCAAGGCCCATTGCCAGGAATTTGTGGGGCCGCCGCTGTAACGGCGACCGCCGCGCCGTTCAGCGGGCGCTGTCGAACATATCGAGCAGCATTTCCAGCGTCGCCTTGTCCTGAGCGAAATAGAGCGCCTCACGGCTGCGCCACAGGGTCGCCTGAGATCGAAGGATCAAGCCATCCGACAGGATCTTAAGGTGGTTGGCCCGCAAGGTCTCGCCGGTTGACGTGATGTCGGCAATGCCCTCGGCGGTTTCATTGGCAACCGTGCCCTCGGTCGCGCCCTGGCTGTCAACCAGGGCAAAATCGGCCACACCGCTATCCGTCAAAAACTCGCGCACAAGGCGGTGATACTTGGTGGCGATCCGCATCCGATGACCGTGCACCTCGCGAAAGGCCGAGGCCGCGGCATCCAAATCATCAAGCGTGTCCACATCGACCCAGCAATTGGGAACGGCAATGATCAGGTCGGCCTGCCCAAATCCAAGCGGTGCAATCTCTTCGACCTGTTGCTCCCAGCGGGGCAGCTTTTCGTGCACGAGGTCTGCGCCGGTCACGCCCAGATGAATGCGCCCGGCGGCCAGCTCGCGCGGGATTTCGCCCGCCGACAGCAGCACCAGCTGGACGTTGTCGATCCCTTCGACCTTACCCGCATATTCGCGATCAGATCCGGTACGCGACAGGCTGACGCCGCGCTTTTCGAACCAGGCAAAGGTCTTTTCCATCAGCCGCCCCTTGGACGGCACACCGAGTTTCAGGCTCATTGCGCGGCCTCCTCGATTTCGAGCATCAGGTCAGGACGCAACACGCCCCCCACAGCCGGAATTTCCGCACCATTGCCCAACTGTCGCGTCAGAGCGTCATAGCGCCCCCCCGTGGCGATCGGGGGCAGATCGGGTCGGCGTTCCGCGTAAAAGCCAAAGACAAACCCGTCGTAGTACTCCATCGAGGTGCGGCCATAGGCGGCTTCGAAATCCAGGTCATGGACGTTGACGCCCCGCGCCGCCAAGGCGGCAATCCGCGCCTCCAACCGGTCCAGCGCGGGCGAGATCTGCGGCAGGTCCACCGCCACATCCCGCAGCTGCTCGAGAGCAAAGGGCATCGTCTCGCGCACCGCAAGAAGGCTGTCGAGGCCCACCATTTCGGTGTCCGAGATCGGACCCGCTGCAGCATCTTCGCGCAGTGCTTCGATACGCGCCTCGATCTCGGCCGCTTTTCGTTTACCGATCATCGGTGCGTCGAACCCCATCGGGTCCTTGGACGCCAGCAGCGCCTCGCGGCTGGCGGGCACGGGCGAGCGCCCTGCGAAACGATCCAGAAGCGCACGGAACCGACGCGGACGCCACAGGTGGCGCATCAATGCGGCCTTGCGGCGTTCGGTGGTTTTCAGGCCCTGAACAGCAGCGATCAAAATGCCAATGTCGCCCGTTGCTGCACGCAAGGATAGGCCACGCAGTTGCAGAGCGAACAGTGAAAACACCTCTGCATCGGCGGCTGCAGGATCGTCTCGGTCAAAGACCTCATACCCCACCTGCACATATTCATTGGACCGATCTGGGTCGTGCTCCTGACGGCGGAACACCTCGCCCGAATAAGTGTAACGCGCGGGCTCTGCCCCGTCGCGCATATGCATCTGCACCACCGGGACGGTGAAATCCGGGCGCATCATCTGCTCGCCGCGCAACGCGTCTGAGGTCACATATGCGCGGGCACGGATGTCTTCGCCGTACAGATCCAGCAGGGTGCCAGCAGGCTGCAAAAGGGGCGGGTCGACTACTTGGCCGCCCGCCGCTTCGAACCGCACTCGCATCATCGCGGCGCGGGCCTGAATGTCGGAACGTTTGACCATGGCTCAGCCCTGCCCGTCCAGAATTTCGCGCACTTTGGCGACCAGATCGCCGCGTGGCACTTCGAACTGGCTGGGGCGTTCTTTCCATTCCTCCAACGTGGCGCTTTCGGCAATCTTGGCGCCCAGGATCAGGTCCTTGATCTGGATGACACCCGCTTCTTTCTCGCTGCCGCCTTCGATAACGGCGATCGGAGAATTGCGCTTGTCCGCGTACTTCAGCTGGTTGCCAAAGTTCTTGGGGTTGCCCAGATAGACCTCGGCCCGGATGCCCGCATTGCGCAGCTCGGCCACCATCGCTTGGTAATCCGCCATGCGGTCGCGGTCCATCACGGTGACCACAACGGGGCCAGTTTCCTGTGCCTGAATGCGGCCCTTTTCCCGCAGTGCGGCCAGCAGGCGGTCAACGCCGATGGACACGCCCGTGGCCGGAACCTCTTGGCCCGTGAAGCGTTTGACAAGATCGTCATAACGCCCGCCCCCCGAGACCGAACCGAACTGCCGCTTGCGGCCTTTCTCGTCAAAGATCTCGAACGTCAGCTCGGCCTCATAGACCGGGCCGGTATAGTACCCCAGACCACGCACGACCGAGGGATCGATCTCGATCCGGTCGGAGCCGTAGCCGCCAGCGGCCAACAGCTCGCCGATCTTTTCCAGCTCGTTGATGCCATCCGCGCCGACCTTGGACGCGCCAACAGCGGCGCGCAGGTTGGCCAGAGTTCCAGCGGCATCCGCTGCTTTGGAGGTCAAAAACGCAATGACCGGCTCGGCCTGATCCTCGCTCAGGCCCACACCGTCAATGAACGCGCCCGAGGCATCAAGACGGCCTTTGGTGAGCAACTCGCGCACACCGGCCTCGCCGACCTTGTCGAACTTGTCGATGGTGCGCAGAACGTTGTCGCGGGCAGCTTGGTCATCGCCCAGGCCCATCACCTCAAGCACGCCATTCATGACCTTGCGGTTGTTTACGCGCACCAGATAGTCACCGCGCGGGATGCCGACGGTTTCCAACGTGTCGCTGAGCATCGCGCAGATCTCGGCATCTGCCGCCATCGACGCGGTCCCCACGGTGTCCGCATCACACTGATAGAACTGGCGATAGCGGCCCGGTCCGGGCTTTTCGTTGCGCCAGACCGGCCCCATTGCATAGCGGCGATAGGGCGTCGGCAGGTCGTTGCGGTGCTGCGCATAGACGCGGGCCAAAGGCGCGGTCAGGTCATAGCGCAGGGCCATCCAATCGCCGTTCCCGCCTTCGTCAAACTCTTGCCAGGCAAACACGCCCTCGTTCGGGCGGTCGACGTCGGGCAGGAACTTGCCCAACGCCTCGACCGTTTCGACCGCGCTGCTTTCCAGCGCGTCAAAGCCGTACCGATGATACACATGGGCAATCTGCTGCAGCATCTGGGTGCGCTGCGTGACCTCAGAGCCGAAATAGTCGCGGAACCCTTTGGGCGTTGCGGCCTTGGGGCGGGGCTGTTTCTTGGTCTTTGCCATCGAAGTATCCTCAGGGGGCATTACTGTCGCGCGGGGTCTAGCCCATGGTCCGCTGAGGGGCAAGGTAAAGGGGCGCCGCACCTTGCAGGTATTCGGCGCCCGGACGCTCAGACCAGGCTGGCGAGCATGTAATAGAGCGGCATCCCCAGCGTCAGGTTGAACGGGAACGTCACACCAAGCGCCAAAGACAGATAGATGCCGGACTTGGCCTGTGGCAGCGCCAAGCGCATCGCAGCGGGCACCGCGATGTAAGAGGCGGACGCCGACAGCACCATGAGCAGAAATGTGCCACCGGTTGACAGCCCAACAAGAACCGCCGCCAGCAGGCCAAAGAGGCTGCCGATGACCGGCATCACGCAGCCAAACACCAGCAACCCGCCCGAGATATCCTGTTTGTTTTCAATCAGGCTGCGGCCCGCCGACAGGCCCATGTCCAGCAGGAAAATCGCCAGAACGCCTGTAAACGGCACCACGATGAAGGGGTGCAGATCGTTCAGGCCCTTTTCGCCGGTGACCGCCCCGATCACGAACGACCCCACAAGCAACACGATCGAGCCATTACCCAGGATGTGCCGCATCAGCTTGGCGTCCATCTTGGCCGCGCCTGTTTTGCGCGCCGCGATCCACAACGCCGACATGATCGCAGGCACCTCCATCACCGCGGCGACCGCAACCAGATACCCCTCGGACGTGATCCCGCGCGCCTCAAGCAGGCTGACAGCGGTCACAAAGGTGACAATCGAGATCGAGCCATAATGCCCCGCCACAGCGGCCGCGTTCAGCCCATCCAGGCGCGTCATCGCCCTGAGCAACCCATAGGCGACAAAGGGCAGAACAAAGGACAATACCATGCCGGCAATCAGTGAGGTCACCAATTGGCTGTCGACCCCGCTTTTGGCGACTGCGGCACCGCCTTTGAAACCGATGGCTAGCAAAAGATAGATCGACATGATCTTGGCCGCGCCGTCGGGAATGGACAGATCACTTCGCGCAAAGGCGGCGATCAGGCCAAGCACAAAGAAAAGGATGGTGGGGGCCAGTAGGTTGCTGGTCAGCGCAGCGATCGAAAGTTCCATTGCGGTTCCTGTCAGTCAAAAAGTCCGCAACCGTATTTCTTGCCACTAACATAAATACAAATATATGATAACTGTACTTTACATAGTTTGGAGCTATGAATGCGCCCGACGCTGCGCCAATTGGAATACATCGTCGCCGTGGCCGATACCGGCCAGGTCGGCCTGGCCGCCACGCGCCTGAACGTAAGCCAGCCCAGCCTGTCGGCACAGCTGAGCGAGGTTGAGTCCGACCTGGGCACGCAGTTGTTTCAACGCGGCCGTGCGGGCGCCAAGATCACCCCGGTCGGAGAAGAGGTCGTGCGCCGCGCCCGCCTGATCCTGCATGAAATTCAGGATCTTAGGGTCGCAGCACGGGGTGGCGGCATCTTTCAGGGCCGCCTGCGGTTGGGGGTTTTACCCTCAATCGGCCCATATCTCTTGCCGGGTGTCGCGCGCCGTTTACACCGCGAGCACCCCCGGTTCCGCCTGATCGTACGCGAAGAGAGCACCCGCGATCTGGACGAAGGGCTGCGCAGCGGACGTTTGGACATGATCATCTCGACCCCCGAAGATCACCCGGGCGCACGCCGGGCACATCTGTTCACCGAAAAGCTCTGGGTTGCGGTGGCCCTCGATCATCCCGAGTTTTCCACGCTGACCCGCGTTCCGCTTTCGGCGCTCAAGGGCCAGACCCTTTTGACCCTGGGCGCAGGCCACCGGCTGTCGCATATCGTGGCAGGCCTGGCCGCGCGGGCCGGTGGGCGGGTGTCGGACGAATATGAGGGCACAAGCCTTGACGCGATTCGCCTTATGGCGGCAACCGGGGCAGGTCTGGCCATCCTGCCCAGTATTTATGCCGCAACCGAGTTGCGTCGAGGCACGGATGTGCGTCTGGTCGCGCTGGATGATGCAGATGCGATGCGCGATCTGGCCCTGGTTCAACCGCAGTTGCCCGAACCTCGCCCCGGCAGCGACGTCCTGGCCGAGATTTTGCAAAGCGAAGCCAACCGTCTGCTGACCATCTAGATGTCGCCAAAATCCCCCGACCGCCCCTTGCCCGAGGCAAAGCGCGCAGCCCCCGCCTGACCTTCGGCAGCGAAGGCCGCAAAGGACAGCCATTCCCGGCGCAGGGATGCGGCCAGATCAGCAGGCGTCATGCGCGCCGACAGGTGATCCGCCAACATGCAGGCCTGCGGGAAGCGGATCAGATCAGCGGCAATCGCGCGTGCGACCTCCAACGCTTCACCGTGCGGACAGGTCCGGTTGGCAAAGCCAAGCGACAGCGCCTCATCCGCCTCGACCCCGCGGCCCGTCAGGATCAGGTCGTTTGCCCGCCCTTGGCCCAAGATCTGTGGCAAGCGGATCGTACCCCCATCGATCAAGGGCACACCCCAGCGACGGCAGAACACGCCGGTCACAGCACCCTGCGCCATGACGCGCATGTCGCACCAGGCCGCCAGCTCCATCCCCCCCGCCACGGCCGGACCTTCGATGGCTGCGATCACGGGTTTGGACAACATCAGGCGCGATGGCCCCATCGGACCAGGGATGGGATGGGCCATTGGGTCGTCCCAGCCTTCCGGGATCTGAACCTCGGCCATCCAACCTGTCGCGTCCCCTGCACCTGCCGCCTTGAGATCGAAACCGGCGCAGAAGTATCCACCATTCCCGGTCAGAATCGCGACGCGCTGCGCCCCATCAGCCTCAAAATCCAGAAAAGCCTGATACAGCAGCCGTGCCGTCTCGGGGTTGACCGCGTTTCGTGCGTCGGGCCGGTTGATGGCAATGGTCGTGATGGCATCGCTTTTATCGATGGTGATGGTCATGGCGTTTTCTCCCTTTGATCACAGGTTCGGACCTGTCACATCGGGCTGGCAAGCGTGACGTTGCGCCTGTATGAGAGGGCAGCACCCCAAAGGACCCATGCCCCATGCAAAAGCTCGAGGAACAGATCGCCCACCTGACCCGCACGGTCGAGGAGATGAGCGATGTGGTGGCCCGGCAAGAAACCGAGATTGCAATCCTGACCCGACGCGTGCAGATGCTGATGGAGCGTGAGGCCGAGCGCGAACAGACCGGCGCCGGTGGTATCGTTCTGGGCGACGAACGTCCTCCCCACTACTGATCATCCTGAACAAGTCAAAGCCGACTGTTGACAAGTATCTGTTTCAAAACAGATACTCGTCTCATACTGCCAATTGAATACTTGAATACCCAACCGAGAAGGCCTGCCGCTGCCAATAGCGTACGGTTCCCAAAATCTGTTCAGGGAGATCAGTATGAAGACCCAAAGACGTTCCACCGCGTTCCTGTCCTCTGTTGCGATGGCTGCTGCATTGATGTTGCCCGGCGCGGGACAGGCCCAGATCAAGACCACCGAAGAGGCCGCCGCCAGCGCCTTCCCGCCCGAGGCCTTTTCGCCCTACGCCAACCGATCCATTCCGATCCAACCCTTGTGGGGTGAAACGCATCTACACACTAGCCTGTCACTGGATGCCGGCGCGTTTGGTAATATCCTTGGCCCAGATGATGCCTGGGCCTTTGCCAAGGGTGAGCAGGTGATTTCATCCACCGGACTACCGGTGAAACTCAGCCGTCCGCTCGATTGGATGGTCCTCACCGATCACACCGACCTGATGGGCTTTGCCCCTGACCTGCAAGCGGGCAAACCCGGCGTGCTGGCGGACCCAAAAGGGCGCGAGTGGTACGAGGGCTACACCAAAGGGGGAGAAGCCGCCGGCAAATCCGCCTTTGACCTGATCACCAACTTTTCGCAGGGCACATTGCCCGAGTTGCTTCTGGAATCCTACAGCCCGGGCGCGGATGCTTTTGCCTTTGTCTGGGAAAAAATCGTGCAGGCGGCCGAGGACGCCAACGAGCCCGGCGAATTCACAGCATTTATCGGCTTTGAATGGACGTCTGTACCCAAGGGCTTCAACCTGCACCGCAACGTGATGCTACGCGATGGCCCGACCCGCGCCTTGCAAGTCGTCCCGCCGGTCACCCAGCCGCCCTATGGCGATACAGATCCAAATTATCTGTACGAATGGCTGGAAATGTATCAGGAAAAAACCGGGGGGCGCGCGGTCGCCTTTGCCCACAACGGCAACCTCTCCAACGGATGGATGTTCCCAACAGAAGATACCTATCATGGTGGCACGGTGGACGAGGATTACGTCCAGAAACGCGCCAAATGGGAGCCACACTATGAAGTCACTCAGATCAAGGGCGATGGCGAGGCACACCCTTTCCTGAGCCCCGATGACGAGTTCGCCGACTATGAAAACTGGGATGTGGGCAACCTGGATTTGACCGAGGTGAAAACCGAAGAGATGCTGGGGGGCGAGTACGCCCGCGAGGCTCTGAAACGGGGTCTTGCTCTTGAAGCCAAGCTGGGCACTAACCCCTATAAGTTCGGTTTGGGCGGGGCGACCGACAGTCATACGTCGCTGGCCACCGGCGAAGAAGAAAACTTCTTCGGCAAATCCACCAGTGTTGAGCCGTCTGCGACACGGATCGAACACCCGTTCATCGCCAGCGACCTGGGTCGGATCGAAGGGTATCAACTGGTGGCCTCGGGCTACACCGCTGTCTGGGCTGAGGAGAACACGCGCAGCGCCATTTTTGATGCGTTCAAACGGCGCGAGACATATGCCACCACCGGGCCCCGCATTGGCTTGCGCTTCTTTGGTGGATGGGACTTCAACGACGACGATCTGAAATCTCGGTCGCCTGCTTTGATCGGTTACAACAAGGGCGTTCCCATGGGCGGGGACCTGCGCCCACGCGAAGGCGATGGTGCGCCAAGCTTCCTGCTCTTTGCCCTGCGCGATCCGATCGGGGCCAACCTTGACCGGATGCAGGTGGTCAAGGGCTGGATGGACGCCGAAGGCGAGCTGCACGAAAAAGTCTATGATGTGGCCTGGTCGGATGACCGCGAGGTGGATGCAAACGGCAAGTTGCCAGCGGTCGGCAACACTGTTGATCTGGAAACCGCCAGTTGGACCAACACAATCGGCACGGCGGAACTCGCCACGGTTTGGACCGATCCAGATTTCGACGCCAGCGAGCGTGCGTTCTACTATGTCCGCGTGCTGGAAATTCCAACACCGCGTTGGGTGGTCTATGACAAGCTGCGCTTTGGGATCGAACTGCCCGAAGAGGCGCAGCTGATCCACCAGGAACGCGCCTATTCCTCGCCGATCTGGTACACACCAAGCGAAGAGTAAAAGGTCAAGAAAGCGGAGCGCCGCCACAATCGGCGGCGCTCAAGATCAAAGCTCTTCGACCGCCATCACCCCATCAAGCGATTTGAGCGCGCCTTTGATCTGCGGGCTGACCGGGAAGTCGCGGCCAAGATCCATTTCGACATCGCCTGGCAGGCCGGCGGCAATCAAACACACCTGAATAGGCCCGCGTGAGGCCCCTTTGGCCGCCTCGGCTGCATCGGCCAGCACCTTGGCCACGGTCGGCACCGCCTCGGGCGCTTCCAAAAACACCTTGAGGCCACTGGTCCCGGTCGACGAAGAGATTGCCGCATCAATCGGGCCAACAGAACGACCCAGCAGTTTCAACTGATCGGCTTCCATCGTCGCCTCGGCCTGCACCACCACATGCGCGCCAGTTTCCAGATGCTCGCGGCATTTTTCCAACGCCTCTGAAAATAGCGTGACCTCATAGGCCCCGGTGGGATCCGACAACTGGGCAAAGGCAAAACGGTTGCCGCGCGCCGATTTACGCTCTTGCCGTCCGGCCACGACACCCGCGATCTTGGCAATCAGCGGGCTGGAGCGGGCCTTCTCCATCACCTCATCCAGCGTCAGCACGCCCTTGCGCTTGAGCGCGGGCATGTAGTCGTCCAGCGGGTGCCCCGAGAGGTAGAAGCCGATCGCCTTGAACTCTTCGCTCAACCGCTCGGCCGCCAACCAATCGGGCGAATTCGACAGGCGCGGTTCCGGCAGGTCGTCGCCTGCCTCACCGAAGAGCGACACCTGGTTCGAGTTTTTCTGCTCCTGAATCGCGGCAGAGTAATTCACCAGCGGTTCCAGGCTTTCGAACACCCGGCGGCGGTTCGGATCCAACTGATCAAACGCACCGGCCCGCGCCAGCATTTCCAGCGGGCGCTTGCCGACCCGTTTCAAATCCACCCGACGCGCGAAATCAAAGAGGTTCACAAACGGCTTGTCGCCCCGTCCCTCGACGACCAGGTTCATCGCCTCAACGCCCACGTTTTTGAGCGCGCCCAGCGCATAGACCAATTCGCCATTCACCACATCAAATGTCGCAAGCGAGCGGTTCACGCAAGGCGGCACATAGGGCAGTTTCAACCCCTTGCGGACCTCTTCGAAATAGATCGCCAGCTTGTCGGTCAGATGGATATCGCAGTTCATGACGCCGCCCATAAACTCGACCGGGTGGTTCGCCTTGAGCCATCCCGTCTGATACGACACCACCGCATAGGCCGCTGCGTGGGATTTGTTAAAGCCGTAGTTGGCGAATTTTTCCAAGAGGTCGAAAACCTCGGAGGCTTTTTTCTTGTCGACCCCGTTTTCGGCCGCGCCCTTTTCAAACTTCGGGCGCTCGGCGTCCATCGCCTCTTTGATCTTTTTGCCCATCGCGCGGCGCAACAGGTCCGCGCCGCCCAGCGAATAGCCCGCCATGACCTGCGCGATCTGCATCACCTGTTCCTGGTAAACGATGATGCCTTGGGTTTCAGCCAGGATGTGGTCGATCAACGGGTGGACGGACGTGATCTCTTTCAGCCCGTTCTTGACCTCGCAATAGGTTGGGATGTTCTCCATCGGACCCGGACGATAGAGCGCCACAAGAGCGACGATATCCTCTATACAGGTCGGTTTCATGCGCTTGAGCGCATCCATCATGCCTGTGGATTCCACCTGGAACACCGCCACCGTCTTGGCCGCCGAATAGAGGTCATAGGTCGGCTTGTCATCGAGCGGGATGGCGTTGATCTCATTCACCGCGCCATCGGCGGGTTCATAAAGTTGCGTGCCATCGGCAGCGACATGCAGATCGCGACCCGATTTGAAGATCAGGTCCATGGCGTTCTGGATCACGGTCAGCGTTTTCAGACCTAGAAAGTCGAACTTGACCAGCCCGGCCTGCTCCACCCATTTCATGTTGAACTGGGTCGCGGGCATATCCGAGCGCGGATCCTGATAGAGCGGCACCAGCGCATCCAGCGGCCGGTCGCCAATCACAACACCCGCCGCGTGGGTCGAGGCGTTCCTTAGCAGCCCCTCGACCTGCTGCCCATAGGTGAGCAGGCGGTCCACGACCTCTTCGTTGCGGGCTTCCTCGGCCAGGCGCGGTTCGTCTTGCAGAGCCTTTTCGATGCTGACGGGTTTCACGCCTTCGACCGGGATCATCTTGGACAGGCGGTCCACCTGGCCATATGGCATCTGCAACACGCGACCCACGTCGCGCACGGCAGCCTTGGACAGAAGCGCACCAAAGGTGATGATCTGGCCCACCTTGTCGCGACCATATTTCTCTTGCACATAGCGGATCACCTCTTCGCGGCGGTCCATGCAAAAGTCGATGTCGAAGTCGGGCATGCTGACCCGTTCGGGGTTGAGGAAGCGCTCAAACAGCAGTGAATAGCGCAAAGGATCAAGGTCGGTGATGGTCAGCGCATAGGCCACCAGAGACCCCGCACCCGAGCCCCGTCCCGGCCCCACCGGAATGTCGTGATCCTTGGCCCATTGGATAAAGTCGGCAACGATCAGAAAGTAGCCGGGGAAGCCCATCCCTTCGATGATGCCAAGCTCAAAATCCAGGCGTTCCTGATATTCCTCGACCGAAACCGCATGCGGGATCACCGCCAGACGCTTTTGCAGACCTTCGTTGGCGATGCGGCGCAGTTCGGCGACCTCGTCATCGGCGAATTTGGGCAGGATCGGATCGCGGCGATAGGCCATGAAGGCGCAACGCTTGGCGATTTCTACAGTGTTTTCAATCGCCTCGGGCAGATCAGCAAAGAGCGTCACCATCTCTTGCTGCGACTTGAAGTAATGCTGCGCCGTCAGCCGCCGCCGCCCCTCTTGCTGGTCGACATAGGCCCCTTCGGAAATACAGATCAGCGCATCATGCGCCTCGTACATCTTGGCGGTCGGGAAGTAGGCGTCGTTGGTGGCCACCAGTGGCAGGTTCTTGGCATAGGCCATTTCCACATGACCGCGCTCGGTCAGGCGTTCGGATTCAGGCTGACCATCTTCGCCCGGGTGGCGCTGCAACTCGACATACAAGCGACCCGGGAAAATCGCCGCCAGCCGGTCCATCAGCTCTTCTGCCGCCGGACGTTGCCCCGCCTGCAAGAGCCGCCCAACAGGTCCCTCGGGACCGCCCGACAGGCAGATCACGCCCTCGGAATAGGCCGCAAGCTCATCCATCGTGACCTGTGGCAGTTGCCCGCCCTTGTCCACGTACAGGCACGAGTTCAGCTTCATCAGGTTCTCATACCCGCGCTCGGTCTGCGCCAGCAGAACCACACCTGCCGGGTCCTTTGGCTTTTCCCCCGGCTGCGGTGTCAGGTAGGCCAGATCGACTTGACAGCCGATGATGGGCTGCACCCCTGCCCCGGCCGCGCCAACCGAAAATTCCAGGGCGGAAAACAGGTTGTTGGTGTCGGTGACGGCCACCGCGGGCATATCCATCTGCACGCAAAGACCGGGCAGCTTTTTCAGCCGCATGGCCCCTTCGAGAAGAGAGTATTCGGTGTGGACGCGGAGGTGAATGAATCGGGGATCGCTGCTCATCCGCTCAAGCTAGCGCAGCCCGCGAAGGGGGGAAAGACGCAAGCGACCGCTCTTCGGAATGTCGAAATAATAGGCAGTACTTTTCGGGTATTCTTGAAGGTGTTTCAACCCTCGCACCTGCCGCAAAACAGGCAAGACAGTGCGTTTTCAGCACCTTAAGTCCGAAATCCCACCCTGAACACCTCGCAAATTGATGCAAAATGTTGCATTGCAGAATGACTTTTTCTTGCCAGAACTTACGCCCCCTTTCTAATCTGGGACGCAATTATATGCCTGCGCTCTTTCTACGTCGCATCGAAGGGGCGCGCTGACAGGCACAACGGGGTAACGCGACGGGTTTTCGAATATGGACATCACGTTTCTTCTGAACGGAGAGACTGTGGAGCTGGAGGGCGTGTCGCCCACGGCCACGCTGCTGGATTGGCTGCGCGAGGAACGACATCTGCGCGGCACCAAAGAAGGCTGCAACGAGGGCGACTGCGGCGCTTGCACTGTCATGGTCAGCGATGCGGATGGCGCCAGGGCGCTGAACTCTTGCATTCTGTTTCTGCCACAACTGCACGGCAAGGCGATCCGCACGGTCGAAGGTGTTGGCGAGGCTGATGGCTCATTGCACCCCGTGCAAGACGCCATGATCGAGCATCACGGATCACAATGCGGGTTCTGCACGCCTGGGTTCATCATGTCGATGACGGCGGCTCATGCCAATGGTGCCACCGATCACGACACGCAACTGGCTGGCAACCTCTGCCGCTGCACCGGATACGCCCCGATCATCCGCGCGGCTGAAGCCTGTGAAGACAAACCTGTGCCGACTTGGGTGAACAACGACTGCGCATTCGTCCTGCCCAAAGCCACTGAAGTGGCCGAAGATGGCCCGGCCCACGCGCCCACATCCTCGGACGAGCTGGCCGCGGTCTATGCGGCCAATCCAGACGCGACCATCATCGCCGGTGCAACAGATGTGGGCCTTTGGGTCACCAAACAGCTCCGCGATCTGAACTCGGTCATTTTCCTGAACCGCTGTGACGACTTGAAAGACGTTGAAGTCACGGAAACCAATGTGCGCTTTGGGGCCATGGTCGACATGAATACTGTCGGCGATACTTTGAGCGACCTGCATCCGTCTTATGCCGAAATGGTCCGCCGCTATGCCTCCGTTCAGGTGCGCCACGCCGCCACCATCGGCGGCAATATCGCCAATGGTTCGCCCATCGGGGACAACCCGCCCGCGCTGATCGCACTTGGGGCCACCCTGCATCTGCGCAAGGGCGACACGCGCCGTGACATGCCGCTAGAAGACTTCTTCATCGACTACGGCAAGCAGGACCGCCAACCGGGAGAGTTTGTCGAGGCGGTGAGCTTCCCCCGCCAGCCCGACACGCTGAAATGCTACAAGCTGAGCAAACGGTTTGATCAGGACATTTCCGCCGTCTGTGGCTGTTTCAACATCACGGTTGCAGATGGGATCGTTACCAATGCTCGCATCGCATTTGGCGGCATGGCCGGCATCCCCAAACGCGCCACGGCCGTGGAAGCGGCTTTGATCGGTCAGCCCTGGACGGTCGCGACCATCACCGCAGCCAAAGCCAAGTTCGACGCAGACTTCACACCACTCACCGACATGCGCGCCTCGGCCGAATACCGGCTCGAAACCGCCCGCGCCCTGCTGGAGCGCTACTTTGCAGAAAGCCAGGGACAGACCACCAACGTGTTGGAGGTGTCGGCATGAGCGTGACAAAACCCCTTCCTCATGACGCGGCGCGTCTGCATGTGACCGGTACGGCCCGCTACGTGGATGACATCCCGACGCCAGCTGGTAGCCTGCATCTGGCCTTTGGTCAGTCCCCGATTGCCAAGGGGCGCATCACCGCGATGAACCTGGATGCGGTCAAGGCCGCCCCTGGTGTCGTGGCCGTGATGGTGGCGGATGATCTGCCCTTCGCCAATGACGTCTCGCCTTCGATCCACGACGAGCCACTGTTGTCGGATGGTACGGTGAACTATGTCGGCCAGCCTGTGTTCCTGGTGATCGCCGAAAGCCATTTGGCCGCGCGCAAGGCCGCACGGCTGGGCCAGATCGACTATGCCGAAGAAACGCCGCTGCTGACGGTCGATGAGGCTCTGGCCGCCGACAGCCGGTTCGAAGAAGGCCCGCGGATCTACGAAAAAGGCGATGCCGAGGCCGCGATTGATGCCGCCCCGCGCCAGATCGAGGCGACGTTTGAAATTGGCGGGCAGGAGCATTTCTACCTCGAAGGTCAGGCCGCCATGGCCGTGCCGAACGAGGGCGGTGACATGCTGGTTCACAGCTCGACCCAGCACCCGACCGAGATTCAGCACAAGGTGGCAGAGGCGCTTGGCGTGCCGATGCACGCCGTTCGCGTGGAAACCCGGCGCATGGGCGGTGGCTTTGGCGGCAAGGAGAGCCAGGGCAACGCATTGGCCGTATCCTGTGCCGTGGCCGCGCGCCTGACCGGTCGCGCCTGCAAGATGCGCTACGACCGCGACGACGACATGGTGATCACCGGCAAGCGGCATGAATTCCGCATCAGCTATCGCGTTGGCTTTGACGATGATGGCCGCGTGCAGGGTGTCTCGTTCAAACATTACACCCGCTGTGGCTGGGCGCAGGACCTGTCTTTGCCTGTAGCGGACCGCGCCATGCTGCATTCGGACAATGCCTATCTGCTGCCCAACGCACGGATCGAAAGCCACCGGCTCAAGACCAACACCCAATCTGCCACCGCCTATCGCGGCTTTGGCGGGCCGCAGGGGATGGTCGGGATTGAACGGGTGATGGACCATATCGCCCATGATCTGGGTCTGGACCCGGTCGAGGTGCGCAAGCGGAACTACTACGCCGCCAAGGCCGACGCCGCGCCACAGGGTGACAACTCCACCCCCTATGGCATGCAGGTCGAGGATTTCGAACTGCACGGCATGACCGAGCGGTTGCTGGAAACCAGCAACTATGCAGCCCGCAAAGCAGCCATTGAGAAGTGGAACGCCGAGAACCCAATCGTGAAAAAGGGCATCGCCTTTGCTCCGGTGAAGTTCGGGATTTCCTTCACGCTGACCCACCTCAATCAGGCCGGCGCTTTGGTGCATGTCTATCAGGACGGCTCGGTTCACCTGAACCACGGCGGCACGGAAATGGGCCAAGGCCTGTTCCAGAAGGTGGCCCAAGTGGCAGCCAGCCGTTTTGGCATCCCGCTGGAACTGGTCAAGATCACCGCGACGGACACGGCCAAGGTGCCCAACACCTCGGCCACGGCAGCCTCCTCCGGGTCCGACCTGAACGGTATGGCGGTCAAGGCGGCGTGTGACACCATTCGCGACAGGATGGCCGAGTTCCTGGCCGAACGCCATCAGGCCGAGGTCAGCGACGTCACCTTCAGCGATGGTAGTGTCGAGGTTGGCGAGGCGCACTATACGTTCCAAGAGGCTGCGGCGATGGCCTATCAGGGTCGCATCAGCCTGTCGGCCACCGGGTTCTACAAAACGCCCAAGATCGAATGGGACCGGATTAAAGGTCAGGGTCGGCCGTTCTTCTACTTTGCCTATGGCGCGTCGATTACCGAAGTGGCGATTGACACTCTGACCGGCGAGAACCGCATTCTACGCACCGACATCCTGCACGACGCAGGCGCGTCGCTGAACCCGGCGCTGGACATTGGCCAGGTCGAAGGCGGCTATGTGCAGGGCGCGGGCTGGCTGACAACCGAAGAGCTGGTCTGGGACGATCAGGGCCGTCTGCGCACCCATGCGCCGTCGACCTACAAGATCCCCGCCTGTTCGGACCGACCCGATGTGTTCAACGTCGCCCTTTGGGACGAGCAGAACCGCGAAGATACGATCTATCGCTCCAAAGCGGTAGGTGAGCCACCCTTCATGCTGGGCATCTCTGCCTGGTTGGCGCTGTCAAATGCGGTTGCCGCCTGCGGCGACGCCTATCCTGCCATTGATGCCCCCGCCACAGCCGAAGAGGTCTGGGCCGGGGTGCGGAGGGTTCGCGATGGGATTTGACCTGGAGGCTTTGAGGGAGGCAGTCAAATCCCACGGGCGCGTCACCCGCGTCGTGATCGCCGCGATCAAGGGGTCCTCCCCGCGAGAGGTCGGCGCATCCATGCTGGTCTGGCCCGGCGGCCAGTCCGGCACCATCGGCGGCGGAACGCTGGAGTTCGAAGCCGCTGAGACTGCGCGACGCCAAACGGCTGAGCGCGTGCTCAGCCATCACGCCCTTGGCCCCGACATGGGCCAGTGCTGTGGTGGGGCGGTTTCGCTGCTGAGCGAGGTGTATGACGCTGAAGCCGTGAACTCGCTCGACGCCGAAATCATCTGTCGCGCCACTGATAACCGCGTCATGTCGTTGACCGTCAAGCGCGTGCTGAACGAGGCGCGCGGACAAGGCACCCGGCCCGAGGCGCAGCTGATCGACGGCTGGATGATCGAGCCGGTGCACAAACCCGCGCGTCAGCTTTGGATCTGGGGCGCAGGTCACGTGGGCCGCGCCTTGGTCGATGTGCTCTCCCCCCTGCCGGATCTGGCGATCACTTGGGTGGACACCGGGCCCGAGCGGTTTCCCGAAACCATCCCGGCGGGCGTGACGACTTTGCCAGCGGCCAAACCGGCGGAACTGGTGCGCTATGCGCCCACAGAAGCCGAGCATCTGGTGCTGACATATTCGCACACACTCGATCTGGAACTGTGCAACCGTCTGTTAAATCACGATTTCGCCTTTGCCGGACTGATCGGCTCGGCTACCAAGTGGGCGCGATTCCGTTCCCGGCTGGGCAAATTGGGGCATCCCCCCGACCGCATCAGCCGGATCACCTGCCCGATCGGCGATCCGAGCTTGGGCAAACACCCGCAGATGATCGCCGTGGGCGTTGCAGCTGACATGCTGCGCCCGGCCCTGACTGAGACACGAAAAAAGGACCTGAGCGCGTGACAACTCCACTTCTGAGCCTTCAAGGGCTGACCAAGGCATACCCAGGCGTAGTGGCCAACGACACCGTCTCGTTCGATATCGGACAGGGCGAGGTTCATGCCCTGCTTGGGGAAAACGGCGCGGGCAAATCCACGCTGGTGAAAATGATCTACGGGCTGGTGAAGCCCGACAGCGGCACCATGGTGCTGAACGGCCAGCCTTTTGCCCCGGCTGAACCGCGCGCGGCGCGGGCCGACGGGATCGCGATGGTGTTCCAGCACTTCTCGCTGTTCGACGCGCTGAACGTGGCCGAGAACATCGCATTGGGCATGGAAAACCCGCCTAAGATGGGGGATCTGGCTGCGCGTATCCGCGAAGTGTCGGAAACCTATGGCCTGCCTCTGGACCCCTATCGCACGGTGGGCGATCTGTCCGCCGGCGAACGCCAGCGGGTCGAGATCATTCGCTGCCTGCTGCAAGATCCCAAGCTGCTGATCATGGACGAACCGACATCGGTTCTGACCCCGCAAGAGGTCGATATCCTGTTCGAAACACTGCAGAAACTGCGGTCCGAGGGCACCTCGATCCTGTATATCTCGCACAAGCTGGAAGAGATCCGGACGCTCTGTGATCACGCGACGATCCTGCGATTGGGCAAGAATGTGGGTGAGTGTATCCCCACTGAAACCTCGGCCCGTGACATGGCCGAGATGATGGTGGGATCGACCCTGCAAACCCCAGAACGGTCTGGCCGCGATTTTGGCGAGATCGCGTTGGACATCTCGGGGCTTTCCGTGCCCTCGCCGACCGAGTTCGGCACGGCGCTGCGCAACCTGCATCTGACTGTGCGTCGAGGCGAGGTTCTGGGCGTCGGCGGTGTCGCCGGCAACGGTCAGGACGAATTGCTGGGCGTGTTGTCGGGTGAAATCACCACCGCACCAGATGCAGTCAAGATGAACGGCCAGCCGATTGGCAAACTGGGCCCGACAGCGCGGCGCAAGCTGGGTCTGCTGTCCGCGCCCGAGGAGCGCCTGGGCCACGCAGCGGCCCCGAACATGAGCCTGACGGAAAACGCCCTGCTCACCGGATCGGTGCGCGAGGGGCTGGAAAGCAACGGCTTCTTGAAATGGGGCGAAACCCAAAGCTTTGCCGAGCGCATCATCGAAGCCTTTGACGTGCGCACCCCCGGCCCCGACAACGCGGCACGCTCTCTGTCGGGCGGGAACCTGCAAAAGTTCGTCATTGGTCGCGAGGTTCTGCAAAACCCGGACGTTCTGGTGGTGAACCAGCCGACCTGGGGCGTGGACGCGGCTGCGGCCGCCTCCATCCGGCAGGCCATCCTCGATTTGGCAGCCAAAGGCACTGCTGTGGTCTGCATCAGCCAGGATCTGGATGAACTGATGGAGATCTCGGACAGCTTTGCGGCACTGAACGAGGGCCGCCTGAGCGCCCCGCGCGAGACCACCGGCCTGACAGTTGACGAGATCGGCCTGATGATGGGCGGCGCACATGGGATGGAGGTGGCGCATGTCTGAGCCAGCCACACTCACCACAACACCTGCCAGCACGGCAGCCAACAACAAGAAATCAGGGGGACAGAGCAAATGATCGTGCTGGAGAAACGACCACAGCCATCACAGACCTGGTCCATGGCCACGCCTGTCGTGGCGGTACTTGCAACAATGTTCTTTGGCGGGGTGCTGTTCGCAGCCCTTGGAAAGAACCCGGTTGAAGCCATTATGACCATCTTCTGGGAGCCGCTCTTTGGCGAGTTCTCGTTCTACTATCGCCCGCAACTGCTGATCAAAGGCGCGCCCTTGGTGCTGATCGCGATTGGCCTGTCTCTGGGTTTTCGCGCAGGCATCTGGAACATCGGGGCCGAAGGGCAATACATCATGGGCGCCATCGTGGGTGCCGGTGTGGGCCTGGCCTTCTACCCGCTTGAGGCGTGGTACATCTTTCCGCTGATGGTGATCGGCGGCGCCTTGGGCGGTTGGATCTGGGCGATGATCCCGGCCATCCTGAAAGTGCGGTTCGGCACCAACGAGATCCTCGTGTCCCTGATGCTGGTCTATGTGGCCGAGCAGATGTTGGCCTCGGTCTCTCTGGGCTTGCTGAAAAACCCCGAAGGCTACGGTTTTCCCGGCTCGCGCAACCTGCAATCTTGGGACAGCGCGCACAATGCCGAGCTGTTTGTAGGCTCCGGCATGCACTGGGGTGTGGTGACAGCGCTGATCGCGGTGATCTTTGCCTATGTGCTGCTCAACCGTCACATGCTGGGCTTTCACATCCGCCTGACGGGTGAAGCGCCTCGCGCGGCCAAGTTTGCCGGCGTGAACCCGGCGCGGTTGATCCTGTTCTGCCTGGGCGCTTCGGGCGTGCTGGCGGGCCTTGCGGGCCTCTTCGAAGTGGCGGGCCCCGCAGGTCAGATCACCATCGACTTCAACGTGGGCTATGGCTTTACCGCGATCATCGTGGCCTTTCTGGGCCGGCTGCATCCGGTGGGCATCGTGTTGGCGGGCGGCGTTATGGCGCTGACGTATATCGGTGGCGACATCGCGCAGTCGAACCTTGGCCTGCCATCGGCCGCCATTCAGGTTTTCCAGGGGATGCTCTTGTTCTTCCTGCTGGCGCTGGACCTGCTCACCAACTACCGCATTCGACTTGCCAGCAAAGAGGTGGCGTGAACCATGGATCTTTCTGCAATCAATCCCGTCCTGCTGATCGCCTCTCTTATGGTGGCAGCAACCCCGATCCTGCTGGCCGCCATTGGTGAGCTGGTGGTGGAAAAAGCCGGTGTTCTGAACCTGGGTGTCGAAGGCATGATGATCGTTGGTGCGATCTCGGGCTTTGCGATCACGGTCGAAAGCGGCTCGCCCTGGCTGGGCTTCCTGGCCTCGGCCATTGGCGGCGCGCTGTTGTCCCTGCTCTTTGTTGTGCTGACGCAAGTGGCGCTGGCAAATCAGGTTGCCTCGGGCCTGGCGCTGACGCTCTTTGGTTTGGGTCTCAGCTCGCTTATGGGGCAAAGCTATGTGGGGATCAAACCGCCGCAGATGGGCAAGCTGGACATCCCAGTCCTGACCGATCTACCCGTCATCGGCCCGATCCTGTTTGGCCACGATCCGATCCTGTATCTGGGCATCGCTTTGACCGCCGCTGTCTGGGCACTGCTGAAATACACCCGCGTTGGTCTGGTGCTGCGCGCTGTTGGTGAAAACCACGACGCCGCCCATGCGCTTGGCTACAAGGTTGTGCGCATCCGTATCATGGCGATCATGTTTGGTGGGGCCTGCGCGGGCCTGGGCGGGGCATACATCAGCCTGATCCGCGTGCCGCAATGGACCGAGGGCATGACCGCCGGTGTTGGCTGGATCGCGCTTGCGCTGGTGGTGTTTGCCAGCTGGAAACCATGGCGCGCGCTTTTGGGTGCCTATCTTTTCGGCGGTGTTACGGTTGTGCAGCTGAATCTGCAGGCCGCAGGCGTTGCCATCCCGGTCGAGTATCTGGCAATGTCGCCCTATCTGATCACGATCATCGTTCTGGTGTTCCTGTCACGCGACAAAAGCGGCGCGCCTGCATCGCTGGGTCGCATCTTCCACGCCACGCATTGATGTGGCAAAACCAAACCAAAGCCCTGATAAAAGGGCAAAACATACCAACCTGGGGAGTAACCTAATGAAACTCACTTCACTTCTTGCCACTGCGGCGCTTGGCCTTGGCCTTGCCACCGCAGCGGTCGCGGCAGACAAGACCAAAGTCGGCTTTGTCTATGTCGGCCCGGTGGGCGACGGCGGCTGGACCTATGAGCACGATCAGGGCCGCAAGGCCGTCGTGGCCGAGTTCGGCGACAAGGTCGAAACCGTCTACGTTGAAAACGTGGCCGAAGGCCCCGACAGCGAGCGCGTGATGACGCAGATGGCGCTGGACGGTGCCGATCTGATCTTTACCACCTCGTTTGGTTACATGGACCCGACGATCAACGTGGCCAAGAAGTTCCCGAACGTGAAGTTCGAACACGCCACCGGCTACAAGCGCGCCGACAACGTGTCGACCTATTCGGCCCGTTTCTATGAAGGCCGCGCCGTACAGGGCACCATCGCCGGTCACATGACCAAGTCGAACATCGTAGGCTACATCGGCTCGTTCCCGATCCCCGAAGTTATTCGCGGCATCAACTCGGCCTTCATCCACGCCCGCAAGGTGAACCCGGATGTCGAGTTCAAGATCGTCTGGGCCTTTACCTGGTTTGACCCGGCAAAAGAAGCCGACGCCGCCAAGGTTCTGATCGAACAAGGTGCGGACGTGATCCTGCAGCACACCGACTCGACCGCGCCGCAGGCCGCCGCTCAGGCCGCTGGCAACGTGATCACCTTTGGTCAGGCATCCGACATGAGCGAGTATGCACCGCACCCGCGCGTCAGCTCGATCATCGACGACTGGGCACCCTACTACATCGCGCGCACCAAGGCCGTGATGGACGGCACCTGGGAGAGCAAGGACACCTGGGACGGCATCGGTGCCGGCATGGTGGGTATCGGCGAGATCTCGGACGCGGTTCCGGCCGAAGTGAAAGCCGAAGCACTGGCGATCAAGGATGCACTGGCGGACGGTTCGTACCACGCGTTTACCGGCCCGATCAAAAAGCAGGATGGCAGCGACTGGCTGGGTGACGGCGAAACCGCAGACGACGGCACTCTGGCTGGCATGAACTTCTATGTCGAAGGCATCGAAGGCGACATCCCGCAGTAAGCTGCCTTATCCAGGTCAACAACAAGGCTCGCCTTTTGGCGGGCCTTTCTTGTTTCAGGCGGCTTCGGCGGCATGCCGCCAACATTCACCACTCGCACTGGTTGCGCTTAGAAAGCGCGGTGTTCTGTGTTAGGCTGCCAGTGTCCCGTTCGTATTTTCAGGGACATACTTTTTGAAAAGGAGACTATTATGGCACGTTTTGTTGTCGATACCGGCGATCTTGATATGGATCGGAATTCGGAACTGGAACTTCAAAGTGACATTCAGAAACTGGTCTTGGGTCACGTGGCCCGGACGGGGTTTGAGAAACCCTGGATCACCAAATTCCCGCATGAATGGTACGGGATCATTTTGAACCCGGAACTCGACCCGTTGCTGGGCCGTGAAAAGGAGCTGGGCGGGTTGCTGGCCCGGATCGGCTGAAAATGTCATCCACCGACCGGAGTTGCCCGAGCGCGCGATGCACGCCCGGCAACCAACTGTTGGGGGTCAAAGGGTCTGATGGTCATGTTCGGCATATGCGCACGTCCATGACCATCGACGAGAACTTTGTCCAAGCGGCCTCGGAGTTGGGTACACCCGAAGCGCGCATGCGGTTCAGTTCCCCTTGCGCGACGTCTGGCTGCGCACAATGGACCGGGTCACGCTGCGGCGTGATCGACAAGGTTCTGGACCACCTGGAACGCGCGCAAGTGCCGTTGTCGAAGGCTCTCCCCCCCTGCCCGATCCGGTCCACATGCCGGTGGTACGATCAATCCGGCGAAACCGCGTGTCGGGCCTGCAGCATGGTTATCACGGATCAATCCGCCATCGCTGCTGAGTAAGGAAAGGGGCCGGAAACGGCCCCTTTCTTCATCCCGTGGCGCATATCAGTTTTCATACCACCGACTGAACGACGATGACGCAGCCCGACACAATCAGCAAAAGCAGCACTGCCCGCTGAAACGCTTTCTCGGAGATCGACAGGAACATGTTCGCTCCAACGAGCGCGCCCAACAGGCTGAACGGGATAGCGACGCCCGCATAGGCCATCAATTCGGCATCGACCTTGCCAACAACCACCATGGCAACAGCCGACAGCATCAAAATGAACAGGTTGAACGGCTGATACCGCGCGCGCTGATCTGCCGGGGACAGCCGCTTGAGCTGCAACCAGATCAAAGGAAGCACGCCCGACAGACCGGCAAAGCCGCCAAGTACCCCTCCGACAAAGCCGACAAAGCGGTCGGCAAGCCCATCCTGGGGCGCAGCGGTCATGGCTGAAGGCAGGCCTTTGAGTTGAAACAGCGCGTAAACGATCAGAAACCAGCCGATGGTGGTCTTGACGACGTTGGGGTCCAGCACGTTGAGCAGAAGCGCGCCCAATGGCACCCCAAAGACACCGCCAGAGATCAGATAGGCGGACATGCGAAAATCCATCTTGCCCGACAGTTTCCACAGGCCCACGACCTGGCCTGCCAAGGCCGACAGGATGATCAGCGGCGGCACCACATGGGCGGGCAGCACCAGGAACCAGAAACCTGAGGCCACCAGAGCGGTGCCAAACCCGGCGAACCCGTTGATGAAGCCCGCCGTCAGGGCGCCGACCACAAGCAAGGCAACCGTGATCCAATCCATCCCATCTCTCCCAAAAAACGAAGTGCCCCAATGGGGCACCTCAAAGATCATCGGTATCGAATGGCTCAGTGACCGCCCGAGAAGACCAGCGTCTGCACCGGCATCAGGATCATCCGAAGGCGCAGACCCGCTGCGTGAACCACGCCAATGGTGTCCACCACGTGCAGGAAGATGCGCTCTCCTGTACCCAGATCTTCGTCATGTTCCAAGCGCTCGTGGTTGTTGGTATAGAGGTTCGCCAAACAGTTGCTGCCCGGCGGCAGGTCCGGTGCATTGTCGGAATACAGGGGTTCGAGAAAGACCATGATACTGCCCGGCACAGGGTTGTTCTGCGGATCGAATATCCGGTCAGAGGGGCGGACCTGACCTGACGGGATCACGTCCTGCACAGCGACAACAACCATCGGGTAGACGGTGAACGGCTGCGTCATGCAGCCGATCTCGGCCACCATGCCCGGTTTGGCAACCTGGGCCGCCATCTGATTGAAACCGGCCTGGAACCGCTTGTGACCGGTGCTGGCGGGCACAAGGATACCGGCGGGGCGCAGAACCGGGCTGACATAGTCGCCGACTTGCAGGCTAAGCTGTTCGATGGTGCCATCGACACCAGCCACGATCAGCGTCTTGTCCAGTTCGGCCTGCGCCTGCGCCAGCTGCGCCTCGGCGCTATCGCGTTGTGCGGGAATGACCACGTCAATACGCTCTTCGACGGCCTTCAGCTGCGCTTCGGCGGCATCAACCAGAGCGGCGCGTTCGTCGACCAGGTTCTGAAGGCGCTCAATCTCGGTCAGTTTGACAGCGCTTGAGCCCTGCTCGAGCAGGGTCTGGTTGCGCGCCAGATCCTCGTTCGATTGGGTCAAGGCCGCATTGGCCTGCACGATGCCGGCCTTGGCGGCCGCCAGATCGGTCTGAGCAACCGAAACAGACGCGTCAACTTCGGCAATTGCGGCCTTGGCGGCTTGCACGGACGCCTCTTGCGATACCGCATCCAGACGGAAGATCGGATCGCCCGCTTTGACCTTCTGGTTGTTCTCGACATAGATCTCGGAAACGCGCCCGCCGAACTGCGGCAGGATCGTCAGGGTCCGATAATAGGACGCAACCGAACCGGTCGCCGGGTGATAATAGAACAGCACCGTGATGACCGAGATGGCGGCAATGGCACAGGCGGTCAAACCAATGCGCAGCTCGTACCACATGGAAAACAGGGTGATCTCATGCCCGATCCGTTTGCCCTGAACATAGCGGCGGAACAGGTAATCGGGCAGAATGGTGAACAGGGCGCAAATCAGCGTTTCAAGCATGACTTAGCCCTCCTGCTTGGGGGCAGAATCCGCAATCGGCTCGGCGGAACTGTCTTCTGCAGGCACTGTCGCGAAATCACTTTCCGATGGTTTGAACCCGGCCATTCGGGCCAGGGATTGCGCGATGGATTCCATCGGGCTCAGGTAATCCGGGAACCGGAACCCGGCCACAACGACGGCAAGAACCCAGAACAGATTGTTGTGCGTAAACAGTGCAATCAACGCCAAGATGCCCACAACCTGAAATTGAGAGTGGTTGGATTCGTGGGCCATACGCTCGGGCAGCGAATGCAGGGTGAAATACCCGATCCCGATCAACAGGATCAAACCCAGGGTAAAGAAGACCATGAAGGTAAACAGATAATCACTACCGTCTGCGGCCACGACATAATCGGGGATATGTCCGGTCGCCATCGGATGAAGCGTCCCGTGTTCCACGCTAAATTCCTTTGAAAACAACTCCTACTGTCCTGTGCATTGCACGCATCCGGAATCTGTGCAACGTCAAATGCAGGGCCTGCGTGTCTGGGTCCGCGCCTTTCAAACAACAGGATTTGCAGCATGACCCGTTCCCTTTGCACCCGCAGCGGCCACGTCGCCAGCCGGTTCGCCTTTGGCACGATGCAGTTCGGCGGACGCGCCAATGCGGCACAGTCCCATGCCATGTTTGACGCAGCACGCGCCGCAGGGATCACCCATTTCGACACCGCCTATCTGTACACCGATGGCGCGTCCGAGACGCTGCTCGGCGAGATGATCGCAAAGGATGCCGAGGATCTGTTCATCGCCACCAAGGTTGCTTATGCCGGAGGCATGGGGCCCGACAACATCCGCAGCCAGTTCGATGTGTGCCGTCAGCGATTGAAGCAGGACACTGTCGATCTGCTTTATCTGCACCGCTTTGACCCCTCCAGCGATCTGCCCGAGGCGATGGCCTGTCTGGCCGAGCTCAAGCAAGCCGGGCAGATCCGTCATGTGGGCCTGTCGAACGCAGCTGCCTGGCAGGTGATGAAAACCGTGGCCGTGGCCCAGACCTTTGATCTGACCATCGACGTGCTGCAACCAATGTACAATCTGGTCAAACGTCAGGTCGAGGTCGAAATCCTGCCGATGTGCGCCGATCAGGGCATCACCGTTGCGCCCTATTCCCCGTTGGGGGGCGGACTTTTGACCGGAAAATACGCCCAAGGAGGCAGCGGTCGTTTGGATGAGGATGCGGGCTATGCCAAACGCTATGGGTTGGACTGGATGCCCGGCGCGGTCGCAGGGTTGGTGCAGATTGCAAAGGAGCTGGAGGTCAATCCCGCAACGCTCGCGGTGGCCTGGGTTGCTGCGCATCCCAATGCGCTCTGCCCCATCATCTCGGCCCGGACAGCGGATCAGTTGCGTCCGTCGCTGGATGCCATCGACTATCCCTTGAGTTCCGAAGTCTATGCCCGCCTGAGTGCTCTGGCCCCAACCCCTCAGCCCGCAACCGACCGGACCGAAGAATTGTCATGATCGACTTTCTGGTCATTGGCGGCGGCATCGCTGGCCTTAGCGCAGCCGCCCGATTGTCGGCCCATGGGTCGGTCTGTGTGCTCGAAGCCGAAGACGCCCTTGGCTATCACAGCTCGGGCCGATCAGCGGCCCTGTTCGAACCCAGCTATGGCGTGGGCTCCACCCTGACACTCAGCCAGGCCAGCGCTGCGTTCTTTCACGACAGTGAAAGCGGTTATCTGTCACCGCGCGGCTTGTTGCTGGTGGGCGGTCACGATCAGCGTGCAAACTTCGAGCAAGAGTGTCGCGACCTGTCCATGACGCCGCTGACGGTTCAACAGGCCCAAGGCATGGTGCCGATCCTGAATCCTGACACCGTTGGCTACACGGCCTTTCATGGCGAGGCGTGGGACATCGACACCGACCTGCTGCTGCAGGACTTTGCCAAACAGGTTCGCGCCAGCGGCGGGCAGGTTTTGCCGCGCCACAAGGTCGAGGGGATCTCCCGTACCAAATCCGGTTGGCAGGTGCACGCGGGCGAGGTTTTCGACGCCCGCATACTGCTCAACGCAGCGGGGGCCTGGGTGGACGAGATTGCCGGCTTGGCCGGAATCGCGCCCATCGGGATCACGCCCTATCGCCGCTCGATGGCGCGGCTGCCGGCACCGGGTGGGTTGGATCTGCGCAATTGGCCAATGATGTTTGGTGTCGGCGAAAGCTGGTATGCCAAGCCGGATGCGGGCGCGCTGATCGTGTCCCCGTCCGAGGTGGACCCAACCACCCCGCATGACGCCTATGCCGATGATATGGTTCTGGCCGAGGGGCTCGCCCGCTATGAAGAGCGCGTGACCGAGCCGGTGACGCGCGTCATCAGCAATTGGGCCGGGCTGCGCAGCTTTGTACCGGACAAGAATCTGGTGTTGGGACCTGATCCTGATGACACCAGCTATATCTGGGTCGCGGCGCAGGGCGGCTATGGGTTTCAAACCGCGCCTGCAGCATCGCAATTGGTTGCCGATCTGGTTTGCGGGCTTACCTCTGATCTGGACCAAGGCACCATTGCTGCCCTCAGCCCCGAAAGGCTCCGCACATGAGCAAACGCACCCTGCCCCCCACCGCGAGTGTTGCCGAGGCAGGCGAAGGCGCCCGCCTTGTTGCCCCCTCGGCCAGCCGCAACGTCGATGCCATCGGCGCGCTGCTGGAACACGTCGCGCCGCGGACAGGCAAAGCGCTGGAAATCGCCAGCGGAACAGGCCAGCATGTGGCCGCCTTTGCGCCTCGGCTTCCCGGTCTGCTCTGGCAGCCGACGGATGTTGAAGACGAGCGGCTGGCCAGCATCGACGCCTACGCGAAGGGGATCGAAACGATCCTGCCCGCGCGTCGGTTGGATGCAACCCGCCCTGGCTGGGCCGCAGAATACTCAGATCTGTCCTTGGTGACGCTGGCGAACCTCCTCCACCTCATCAGTGGGCCAGAGGCCACGGTACTGATTGAGGAAGCAGCCAAAACACTCGGGCCCGGCGGGCGCCTTGTTCTTTACGGGCCATTCATGCGCAATGGCGCGTTGACCAGCGAAGGCGACATCCGCTTTCACCAATCCCTGAGCACACAAGACCCCGAGATTGGTTACAAGAACGATCAAGAGATCATCGCAACCATCGAAGGCACCGGTTTGAGCATGGTCGAGGTCGTGGATATGCCAGCGAATAATCTGGCCTTGATCGCAGAACGACACGCCACGTGATCTGAATCAAAGTCGTCACATTTTTCGCCCGATACACATTCCGCAATCTTAATGTGAGTGAGGTATCAACATGTCCTGGACCGACAAGCTGTCCGCCACCCGCGCGGGTCTGCGCAATTTGAATGGGGCCATACCCGATACAACCAAAGCCTTTGGGTCATTGGGAAAATCCGTCAAACAAGGCGGCACGCTGGACTACAAGACCAAGGAGTTCGTGGCCCTGGGCATCTCGATCGCAGACCGCTGCGAACCTTGCATCTCGCTCCATGTTGAGGCTTTGGCCAAAGCTGGAGCGACCCGCGAAGAGATTGCCGACGTTCTTGGCATGTGCATCCAGATGGGCGGAGGTCCGTCGATGATGTATGCGGCAAAAGCGCTGGAATGTTTCGACGAATTGACGGGCTGAGCTTGTCCCCGAGTTGGCAGAGCGTTCCAGACGCTCTGTCGCCAAAGTCGCGGGATGGGCCGGTTTCCGTTAGGCAATTGGCCCCCAGCAGCCTAGCCTGTTGATCAAGACAGGAGGGAAAGACATGCCAGAGTTTTCGTTCGACGCCATGGTGAGTTCCATCAAGGACCGCCTGACAGCCGCCGACCCCCAAGCAGCGATACAGACCTATCTACAAGCCCTGGTGCGCGACCCCGCGCCGCTGCTGGCGGCCTCGGACAAACTGAGCGAGCCCGAGACCCTGTTTCACGAGGATGATGACCTCTCGATCTGGCATTGCCGCTTTCAACCCGACGTGATGCTGCCGCCCCACGAACACCTGCTGCCGGTTCTGATCGCCTGCTACAGCGGCGAAGAGCTGAGCCTGCTTTATCAAAGCGGCGAGGCCGGGTTGGATCAAGTCGGTGAGATATCCGCCGCCGAAGGCGAAGTAATCGTGCTGGACCGCGACGCCATCCACGCTGTCACCGCCAACGGGGACCGTCCCAGCGAAGCAATCCATGTCTATTTGGGGCCGTTGATGAGACTGAAGCGGGACCTGTACGACTGGGACAGCGGCAAAGCCGTCGACTTCACCATGGAAGCGTTCGAGGCCATGAAGCGACCGGCTTAAGTTTCCAGCAGAGAATAAAGCGGGACAGGTTCACTGATCCCCCGTACAGCGTGCGTTCCGCAGGAAACAAACAGATCAGAGGCGTATTCCGCTACATTCGACGTTGCCAGAACTCGTGTTCCAACAGACTTTGTTAGCCCCTCAACGCGGCTTGCCAGATTGACGGCTCCGCCAAGTACAGTGAAGTCCAATCGGCCTGGGCTGCCGATGTTGCCATAGCTGACTTTTCCGGCGTTGATACCTATCCCCAGGTCGAGCGGAACTTGTCGATTTGCAATTCGCGCATGGTTCAGTTCTGCAAGGCCAACCAGAACACGACGAGCGGACAAGGCCGCCTTGCGACAGGTCTTTGTCGTGTCCGCATCAGATGGGATGGGAAAAATTGACAAGATGCCATCGCCCATGAATTTCAACACATCGCCGTCGTTTTCCTCAACCGCCTGAACAACAACATCAAAGTACCCATTCAGAGCATCAAACAATTCGGTCTCGTCCGCCTGTTCCGACAACGCCGTGAACCCCCGAAGGTCCGAGAATATGACCACGGCATCCACCGTTGTGTGCTCGCCTCGTTTGATCGTGCCGTTCCAGACCGCGTTAGATGCCCCATCCCCCAAGTAGGTGCGCAGCAAACTTTTTGACGATTTGCGCATCGTGACCGGCTCCAGCGCGCATGACAAAGCAGGAAGCGCTGCCTCGATCAATTCCAGATGGTCAGACGTAAACCCCGACGGATCTTGGGTCACGAAGGTGCAGCCATGCATCGAGCCGTCACCGTAATAGAGCAAGGTTGCGTAGTAGTCCGTCCCACCCTGCTCTGCAAACTCCAGATACGAGATGTGGTCCGTTTCCTGATCCAGGCCAACTAGGCTTTTGTGCAGGGGGCGTCTGTGTTTGAGGATGTATTCAAACGAGCTGCCAACATAACCGTCCGTCAGCATGCGCTCATGCGTGACGTCATAAACCTCGGTGTCTTCAGGCGTCCAAACCACCCCCCATGCGATCAACAAGGGATTGGCGAACCGTTGTCCGATATTGACCCGCCACAATGGCACGCCCGCCTCGATCAGTGACGTACAAAATTGTGAAACAACTCTGACCGGATCGTTGGAGCACCGCCCTTCGGTCATCATCCAGTGAGAGAGCTGAGACATTCTATCCATATCGCAAGCCTAGCCCTGTGAACCCGCGGTGAACAGGGTTCTTGGCGGACAGGAAAAGAGCCTCAGCTTTTCCTGCATCTTGATCATCACCTCGGTGCCTTAGAGCGAGAATTCAGGCGGCAGATAGCCCATTCAGATCAACAATTTTGAGAGGACAGGAACCGCGCCAGGCGCTCTTGCAACTGCGGGACCGCCTTGGGATGCGACAGGAAGGTCTTGATCTCCATCATTTGCCAATATTGCCCCTCGTCGCCAAAACGAATGGTCGCGATCTCGGTAGGTGTGATGTTGGCCACCAGGAAATACGAATGCTTGGTCGGATCCGTGAACGCCTGACATTTTTCACGCCAGACAACCCTTGAGGCATCAATGTCCAGGCCAAACTCTTCTTTGGTTTCCCGCAACGCGCATTGCTCGGGTGTCTCGTTGTTTTCCTGACCACCCCCGGCCAAGTCCCACCGTCCGGGGAATGGAATCTCGGGTTTGTCGTCGCGCAAGTAGGTTAAGACACGGGTGCCTTCGATCAGGGCGATCTTGGCTCCTGAAAACTCTTCGTAGATTGTCGTCACGGCCCCTGCCTTCAATCGCTCGTGGGCCGATACCCTAGACACGTGAGCCAAAGGCGCAAGGCTGGGGCATAGGCCCCGGTTCAACCAAAAGGGCCGCAGCGATTTCGCTACGGCCCATTGGTTTGATTTCGAAAGGCTCAACCGTCCTTGCGGATGGTTTCGTTTTTGGGATCATAGGGGCTGTCGCAGGTGACGACACCGTCCCACAGCTTGTCCTGCATCTTGATCTTCACCTTGGTGCCCTCGACCGCCAGTTCGGGCGGCAGATAGCCCATGCCGATCGACTTCTCGAAGGCGACCGAGTAACCGCCCGAGGTCAGACGGCCCAGACGGGTCACGCCATCCTCGGCATAGATCGCCTCGCGCCCCCAAGGATCCGCATCCGCCGGACCGTCGATCAGCAAGGTGCAGCATTTGAAACGCACACCGGTTTCGACCATCTTGTCCTTGCCGTGGAAGTCTTTGGACAGGTCGATGAAGCGCGGCAGATCGGCCTCGGCCGGAGTCGCATCGCGGCCCAGTTCGGTGCCGAATGCGCGATAGGATTTCTCCTGACGCAGCCAGTTTTGGGCGCGGGCACCGACCAGCTTCATGCCGTGCTTTTCGCCCGCCTTCTCCAGCAGGTCGAACAGGTAGTTCTGCATCTCGATCGGGTGGTGCAGCTCCCAACCCAGTTCACCGGTATAGGCCACACGGATCGCATTCACAGGACACATGCCCAGTTCGATCTGCTTGGCTGACAGCCACGGGAAGCGTTTGTTCGACAGAGCCGTGGACGGATCAGCGTCGTTGATGACCTCTTTCAGAACGTCACGCGACTTGGGTCCGGCGATGGCAAAGACGCCCCACTGGGTGGTGACATCCTGAATCTCGATGTAGCCGAACTCTTCCATCTTGTCCTCGGCCGCCTTGCGCAGGAAGTCGGCGTCGTACTCGGTCCAAGCACCGGCAGAGACGAGGTAGTAGTTGTTCTCGCCGTTGCGGACGATGGTGTACTCGGTCCGGGTGGTGCCGTGGCTGGTCAGCGCATAGGTCAGGTTGATACGGCCGACCTTGGGCAGCTTGTTGCAGGTGAACCAATCCAGGAACTGGGTCGCACCGGGGCCTTTGACGACATGCTTGGTGAATGCGGTCGCGTCGATAAGGCCGACGCCTTCGCGGATCGCTTTGGCCTCATCCACGGCATGCTGCCACCAGCCGCCACGGCGGAAGGAGCGGGAATCGTGGTCGTAGTTTTGCGGTGCATCCAGCGGGCCGAAATAGTTCGGTCGCTCCCAGCCGTTGACCCAGCCGAACTGTGCGCCGCGGGCCTTCTGACGGTCGTACGCCGGCGCGGTACGCAGCGGACGGCAGGCTTCACGCTCTTCATCCGGGTGGTGCAGAATATAGACGTGCTCGTAGCACTCTTCGTTCTTGCGCGCTGCAAACTCGGTGGTCATCCAGTTGCTGCTGTATCGCTTGGGGTCGAGCGAGGCCATGTCGATCTCGGCTTCGCCGTCGACCATCATCTGGGCGAGGTAATAGCCGGTGCCACCTGCGGCGGTGATCCCGAACGAGAACCCTTCGGCCAGCCACATGTTGCGTAGACCCGGCGCCGGGCCAACCAGCGGGTTGCCGTCGGGGGTGTAGCAGATCGGGCCGTTGAAATCGTCCTTGAGGCCGGATTCGGCGCAGGACGGCACACGCTCGGCCATCGCCATGTACTGATCGGCAATCCGGTCCAGATCCAGCGGGAACAGGTCGGCGCGGAAGCTGTCGGGCACACCATGTTCGAACCGCGCGGGCGCGCCATGCTCATAGATGCCCAGAATCCAGCCGCCGCGCTCTTCACGCGCATAGGATTCATTGTCCGCGTCGCGCACAACGGGGTGCTCGGGGTTGCCGGCTTCGCGCCATTTGACCAACTCGGGGTCCTTGTCCATGACGATGAAGGTGTGCTCGACCGGGATGGCAGGCATCTTGATGCCCAACATCTTGGCGGTGCGCTGCGCGTGGTTGCCCGATGCAGTCACAACATGCTCGGCGGTGATCACCACCTGCTCGTCGCTCTCAACCAGGTTGCCGCCCTTTTCCACCATCTTGGTGCAGGTGACTTCCCAATGGGTGCCGGTCCAGTGGAACGCATCGGCCTGCAGCTTACGTACGATGTCGACGCCGCGCTGACGGGCGCCTTTGGCCATCGCCTGGGTCACGTCGGCAGGGTTAATATAGCCATCTTCGGTGTGATAGATCGCGCCCTTCAGGTCCGAGGTTTCGATCAGCGGCCAGCGTTCCTTGATCTGCTCGGGCGTCAGCCACTCATAGGCAACGTCACAGGTCTCGGCGGTGGACGCATAGAGCATGTATTCGTCCATACGCTCTTGCGTCTGCGCCATTCGCAGGTTGCCGACCACGGCAAAGCCCGCGTTCAGGCCGGTCTCTTCTTCCAACTGCTTGTAGAAATCGACCGAGTACTTGTGGATGTGCGTGGTGGCGTAGCTCATGTTGAAGAGCGGCAGAAGGCCCGCTGCGTGCCAGGTCGAGCCGGACGTCAGTTCGTCCCGCTCGATCAACATGACATCATCCCAGCCTGCCTTGGCCAGGTGATAGGCAATCGACGTACCGACGGCACCACCGCCGACGACCAGTGCTTTGACTTGGGTTTTCATATCCGGGCGACTCCCCTTGAAATTTGCTGCTTCCATATGAAGGAAAGCGAACCCCAAGCGCGACAATCATCCGACCTGTGATAAGGGAAAAACGACGCCGTGCAGGGGATGGCTGTCGGTTTCCCGCTTTCAACGTCAGTTTTGTCCGATTTTGCAGCGTTTGACCGCGCCCTGCATGACACAGTTCGATCCGCTGAACCCGCCCTTGTTGACGCGCACCTCAACCGGCTGCGCGGCGGATTGCTCGCCCGCGACCTGTGTGCCACCCAAAGACGGCAAACTGTCCAACAGGCCCGAAAGAAATCCGGGTTTGTCCTCGCTGGGTGCGACGGCGGCATGTTGGGTATCGGAGGCCTCGGACGTGGGCGCCGCATCGGCCTGGCGCCGATCTGCTTCGAACAGGCTTGAAACCGCATTGCCATACCCGATCTGCAACAGATCCTGATTTTCGAACACGGCCCCACCGGTGATGTCGACCACCCCATCCTGGCCAAAGCCGGACGCAAAGGTGTTCACCATCAAGGCCCCCATGTCCATGTTCTCGATCTTCTCCATCGAGATCTTGGTCTGCATGTTGGACGCCTTGCGGTAGAGGTCATTCATCTGCTCGGCCCGCTCAGCCTGTTGGTTCGCTGCCAGAACATAGCCTGCCCCAACGGCCGACACTGGATGTTTGAGCACAGCGTTCAAGGCGGCGTAGTCCAGGCTGCCCAGGAATTGGCGGATCGTGTCGTCGCTGGCGTCGGTGCGCAGTCGGATAACCACTTCTTCGTCGAATCCGATGCGCCCGACCAGATTGCGGTACCCCAACGGTTCGTCCGTCTGGTTCAACATGCTGCGGGACACCTCGACAAAACCGACACCATCGAAAACGGCATAGCCTTCGGTCTGCTCCATGCCGTTTGTAAAGGCCATCATGTTGCCCATGGCAAGGCCCGCCATGGTGTTGCGCTGCGCCTTGGGTTTGAACGTGATGTCGAGCCACAGGGTTTCGACCCCGTTCGGCCCGGTGCCGCTGTAGACTCGCCCGGTGCGGTCCAGGATGCGCGCCTTGGCTGCGTTACCACTGCGTTCTGCCGTGTAGAGGTCCGTGGTCGATAGCGTGTTTGCAACTGGCGCGGGGTTGAAGCTCAACGCCTTGATGACCGGAGCCTCGTCATACTGGGCAAAACTGTAGCTGGCCCACCCCTCGGGTGGAGCGGGCATAAAGCCTTGCCCCCCTGCGGCCCAACGATCCTGTCGATCGGATTCCGCCTTGGCGATTTGGCGGTCAGCTAGAAAACCTGCGTATCGGTCGTTCAGAGTTTGAAAATACTCGGAGGCCCCAAATGGGCCTTCGGCAGCTTTGGATTGGGTATAGACGTCGACGCCAACGGCCACCGCGCCACAAACGACAACAAATCCAATGGTGTTTGCAATGCTCATCAATGAATACTCGCACAAGGTGATCGGATAAGATCAACCTGCGCTAGAATTCTGGCAGGGCTTTGGCAAAACCGGGTGGAAATGTGGCATTTCCCTAGTCGGGCAGGATTTTCCCCGGGTTCATGATGTTGTCAGGGTCGAGGGCCCTTTTGATTGCCGCCATATAGGTGGTCGCTGCCCCCAGCTCCTTGACCAGATAGGGGCGCTTGCCCTGACCGATTCCATGCTCGCCGGTGCAGGTGCCGTCCATCGAGATGGCCATGTCGTTCAGCCAGCTCACGAACTCTTCGGCCTTGGCCACCTCGCCTTCGTTTTCCATGTCGATCAGCAGCAAAGTGTGAAAGTTGCCGTCGCCCACATGGCCCACCGTCGGAGCCACCAGACCCAGGTCAGCCGCCTTGTCCTGCGCCGCAGTCACGCATTCCGCCAAACGCGAGATGGGCACACAAACATCCGTGGAAATCCCGCTAGCACCGTGGCGCAGCTGCAGCGACGCCCAATACATATCGTGTCGGGCTTGCCAAAGTTTGCTGCGCTCTTCGGTTGACGTGGTCGAGGCAAAATCGCTGCCACCAAACTCTTCGGCGATCTGACCAAAGGTTTCGGCCTGTTCGACGACCCCCGCGTCGGACCCGTGAAATTCCAGCAGCAAAAGCGGTGTTTCTGGCAAGGTCAGTTTGGAATAGTCATTGGCTGCCTTGACCGACAGCGCATCCAACAGCTCGATCCGGGCCACGGGGATGCCGTATTGAATGGTCATCATCACCGCCTGACAGGCCGCATCGACCGAGGGGAAAGAACAGCGGGCCGAGCTGATCGCCTCGGGTATCCCTTGCAGGCGCAGGGTAATCTCGGTGATCAGGCCAAGCGTGCCCTCGGACCCCACCAGCAAGCGGGTCAGGTCATATCCCGCTGACGATTTCTTGGCGCGTTGCGCAGTGCGGATCACCTGCCCGTCGGGCATCACCGCCTCGAGCGCCATGACGTTGTCTTTCATCGTGCCATAGCGCACGGCGTTGGTGCCAGAGGCCCGGGTCGAGGCCATGCCGCCAAGCGAGGCATTGGCGCCGGGATCGATGGGAAAGAACAACCCCTGATCGCGCAAATGGGTGTTCAGGTCTTCGCGGGTCACCCCTGGCTGCACCACACAATCCAGATCGCCAGCATTCACGGCCAGGATCTTGTTCATCTGACTGACATCGACCGAGACCCCACCAGCGGGCGCGTTCACGTGCCCTTCCAAAGAGGTGCCGGTGCCGAAGGGAATAACCGGCACCTTGTGTACGGCGCAGGTCTTGACAATCTGCGCCACCTCTTCGGTCGTATGAGGAAAGACCACAGCATCAGGCGATTGGTTCTCGATCCAGGTGGTGGTGTGACCATGCTGCTCGCGGACCGAGGCGCCGGTTTGCAGCCGGTCGCCGAATTGCTGCTTCAAGATACCAACAACCGTTTCGATCCCGGTTTCATTGCGCGGCAGTGCTGTAGCTTGGACCATGTGTCACTCCATCCCCTCGTGTTGACGTGACAATACGCATGATTGTTGTCACGTCAACTAAATTGCAAAATCACTCTCCCAAAGCGATCCCTTCACGCCGAGGGTCGGCTCCACCTTTGAGCGTTTCGCCGATCTCGATGGCGTGTAAACCGGATGTAAGGTCGCGAAGGTTGACCTTGTAACCCATCTCTTCGAGCGGGGTTTGCAACGCCTCGGCGTCGGTGCCCTGTTCAATGTCATAGGTCCCAAAACGATTGACCAGATGCGGTGCCGACAAAGCCTGTTGCACATCCATTCCCCAATCGGCCCAGCCAACGATGGCGGTCGCGACATAGCCGATGATCCGGCTGCCACCCGGTGAGCCGATGGCCAGCACCGGGGAACCATCCTGCATGACAATCGTCGGGCTCATGGATGAACGCGGACGCTTGCCCGGCTCCAGCCGGTTGGCAATCGGCACGCCGCCGCGATGGGTGCGGAAGGAGAAATCGGTAAGCTCGTTATTGAGCAGGAACCCGTTGGTCATCAGCCGCGAGCCAAACGCGTTTTCAATAGTGGTCGTCATCGACAGCACATTGCCATATTGATCCACGATCGAGATATGCGAGGTCGAGGGCAGCTCGATCGCCTCATCATCGGCCCAGTTCAGCGCATGATCGAATTCAGGACTACCCGGGGCCACCTCGGGCAAGGCATCATCGCCTGACAACAACTTGGCCCGCTCGGCCAGATAGTCTTTGTCCACCAACCCGGCGGTCGGCATGGGAACAAAGTCGCTATCGGCCATGTAGCGCCCCCGATCCGCAAACGCCAAGCGCGAGGCGTCACCGATCAACCGCCAGCTTTCGGGGTTTTCTGCCCCCAGAGCCGCGAGGTCGTAGCTGTCCAGCATACCTAGGATCTGTCCCACCGTCAGCGCACCTGACGAGGGCGGCCCCATACCGCATACATCATAGGCACGATAGGCGGCGCAGACCGCATCGCGTTCCTTGACTTGATACAGAGCCAGATCAGTTTGCGACAACACGCCGGGATTGCCATCGGCCCCGCGCACCGTGGACACGATGTCAGCCGCAATCGGACCGGTATAAAACCCGTCGGCACCCTTGGCCGCCAAAACATGCAACGTCTGCGCATAGGCAGAGTTGGTCAGTACATCACCGATCTGCAGCGGTTGCCCTTCTGGCAGGAAATACTCGGCCGTTGCCGGGAAACGCGCCAATCGTTCGGCGTCGCGTTCGACCAGGCCTGCAAGGCGAGGCGACACTTCGAACCCTTGCTCTGCCAATTTGATCCCCGCGTCGAACAAGCTGGGCCAGGATGCGCGGCCCCACCGGCGGTGCGCCTCTTCCAACAGCGCGGGTGTACCGGGCGTACCAACCGAACGGCCGCCAACAACCGCATCAAAGAACTTCAGCGGCTCGCCTGCCTCGTTCTGGAACAGACGCGGGGTTGCCGCCAAAGGCGCAGTTTCACGGGCATCCAGCGTCGTCAAGCTCTGTGATGTGCCATCATACCAGACCAAGAATGCACCGCCGCCAAGGCCCGAGGATTGCGGTTCGACCAGCCCCAGAACCGTCTGCACGGCCACCATTGCGTCGGCAGCAGTGCCACCGTTTCGAAGAACCTCGGCGCCCGCTTCGACGGCGTGTGGGTTCGCCGCCGCCACCATCCAGTTCTGCGCCTCGACCATTTGACCAGCATCCCTGGCCGCCAGGGCCGCCTGTGCCGCCTCGGACAAAGCTTGGACCTGACCTGACGTGGCCGCTTCCGGAGCAACACTGTCTGCTGTCTCTTGTGACCAAACGGCTGATGCCGTCATCATCATGGACAGACAGAGCCCTGACTTAACCATCTTACTCATCCCAAATCCTCCGGTTTCAAATCTCTTGAATGCAACCCTAAGGCATTTTGCGTCGGCGCCAAGAACCCTCTTGCACCAGGATCGTTCATCGGCTGAAGTTCTCTCAGAACCAGTTTTGCCGAGGTATCATGTACAGGTTTTTGAGTGCCTTTGTCGTATCTACAATCATTGCCACAAGCACATTTGCCAAATCACCACCGGTGCAGGTGCCATCCAACGCGCCACCCATCATATCGGATTACAAAAGCCGGATGGGGGCCAACAACCTCCCCCGTTCAAGTCGACATCAGGGGATGGATGTTGGCGGGCCAAACGGCATGGCCATTCTGGCCGCGGCCGATGGTGTGGTGAAAGAAGTTGATGTCGGAACGTGCTGGGGACCAACGGTTGTCATCGACCATGGGTTAGGGCCGGACAGAAAACCCCTGATTGCAGCCTATGGGCACCTTGGCGCCGTCTCGGTGAAGGCAGGGCAACGCGTGAAACGCGGGCAGGTGATCGCGAAACTTGGCAACAACCACAAGGAGTTCCGCTGCATCGTCGGGGTTCGGCACCTGCACTTTCAACTGGGCCGAAAGTGGCGGTCAGGTGCCAAGGGCACCTATTGGGGGCATGTCAGATACCTGGTCGACGGAAAAAAGGGCGTGAACCCGCATCTTTATTGGGCAGATGGGCCCGGCAAGGTGACCTGTTTTCGAAAGGGACGCAACTATCCACAGGGCACCCTGACGTATCCGGCGCCCTGCAAATAAAGCGCGTCCGGATCACAGCATTGCAGGCACGACCTGATCTGGCGGCCGGTGGCCGTCTTCGAAGGTCTTGATGTTGATGATAACCTTTTCGCCCATCTCGATCCGGCCCTCGACCGTGGCCGACCCCATGTGCGGTAACAGCACCACGTTGGGCAGTTCACGCAAACGCGGGTTCACATCTGTGCCGTGTTCATAAACGTCCAAGCCCGCGCCAGCGATTTCGCCGCTGCGGATCATGCGGGTCAGTGCGTTTTCGTCGATCACCTCACCGCGAGAGGTGTTCACGACGACCCCGGTCTGCTTAATTAGCTTCAATCGGCGCGCGTTCATCAGGTGAAAGGTGCTCGGCGTCGAGGGGCAATGGATCGACAGAATGTCCATCCGGGCAACCATCTGATCCAGGCTTTCCCAATAGGTCGCTTCCAGCTCTCGCTCGGTTTCGGGACGCAAGCGGCGGCGGTTGTGATAGTGCACTTGCATGCCAAAGGCCGCCGCGCGCCGCGCAACGGCTTGCCCAATACGGCCCATGCCCAGAATACCCAGACGGCGCCCGCCAAGACGCCCCCCCAAGAACGCAGTCGGCGCCCAGCCATTCCAATCGCCCTTTTGCATCGTGCCCATGCCTTCGGGCAGACGGCGCGTGACCGACAGAATCAGGGCCATCGTCATGTCCGCGGTGTCATCGGTCAGAACACCAGGGGTGTTCGACACCAGAACGCCGCGCCGTCGCGCGGTTTCGACATCGATGTGATCAACACCAGCCCCATAATTGGCAATCAACTTCAACCGTTCACCGGCCTGCCCGATCAGACCGGCATCAATCGTGTCGGTCACCGTAGGCACCAGAACATCAGCGTCCTGCAACGCCTCGACCAGTTCGGACCGGGTCATCGGCGTGTCGTCGTCGCGCAAGCGCACATCGAACAACTCACTGAGTCGGGTTTCGACCGCTTCGGGCAACCGTCGCGTAACAACAACACTCAGACGTTCTCTTGACACTTCCGCTCTCCCAGGCTTTTCAAACAGCTCCGCGCCATGTCATCGTGGCGCAGGAACAGGCGGGGCACAAGAACCCCATGCGCAAATGACGCAGCCTTTTTTGACAGAGCAGTCGAGTATTCGGGCAGGCAGGCAGTGAAACATTCGAGTTCGATCCATCGCCGCGTTTTGGCGGCAATTTCAGGTATTTCAATCGCTCTTGGTGCGACCGTGACCCACGCGCAGGATAAACGTGGCCCGGTGACGAACCTTCCGCTGCCACGCTATGTCTCGATGAAGGCAAACGAGGGCAACGTGCGGCGCGGGCCGTCTTTGACCCATCGCATCGACTGGGTGTTCAAACGCCGCGACATGCCACTGCAAATCACAGCTGAGCACGGCCATTGGCGCAAAGTACAGGACCGCGATGGCGCCGGCGGCTGGGTGCATTACGCGCTGTTGTCAGGCGCGCGCACGGTTTTGATCGAACGCGACATGATGCCGGTGCATGCTCGCGCCGATGCCAACGCACCGGTCACTGCGCATTTCGAATTGGGCGTCGTGGCCCGGTTGGGCAGCTGCTCGGCCGAATGGTGCCGCATCTCGGCTGGCGGCTATCGGGGCTGGGCCAGCAAGGAAAACCTGTGGGGTGTCGCCCCCGAGGAGTTGCGGGACTGACCCCTCAGCCCCGCGCCCCACATCACGACGTGCGCGCGATGAAGTCACTGGTGAGTCGCGCCAGTTCCGGTCCCACATCCTCTTGCAGGAAATGACCGGCATCCGGCAGAATCGTATGCGGCTGTCCTGCTGCACCGGGGCACAGTTTCTGAAACACCTTGTCGACCCCGGCCATGATCTTGTCGTCGGCGCCAAAGGCGGTCAGCACCGGTGTGTTCAGCCCCCGCAACACGCCCCAAGCCTCGCGATTGGCCTGGGATGAGGGGTTGTCCGGGCTGTCCGGTACCAGAACCGGGAACTGCCGCGCGCCCTCCTTGTAACTTTCATCCGGGTATGGCGCGTCATAGGCCGCGACCTCTTCATCTGTCAGCTTGCTGGTTGTCCCACCATAAACAATGCGGCCCGCAGGAAACTCTGGCACCTCTTGGCTGAACGTACGCCAGGCCGTAAATGCCTCGCCCATCGGCTGATCCCCGGTCGGCAGTGCGGTGTTGGCCACGACGACCCGGGCAAAGCGCTCGGGCATCTCCGCCCACAGGCGCAGACCAATCAACCCGCCCCAGTCCTGACAGACCAAGGTGATGTTGTTCAGGTCCAACTGGCGGACAACCGACCCCATCCAGCCCACGTGCCGTTCATAGGTGTAATCATTGCGCTGGCTCGGTTTGTCAGACCGACCGAACCCAACCAGATCCGGCGCGATGACCCGATGCCCGGCGCCGGCAAACACCGGAATCATGTGTCGATAGAGGTAGGACCAGCTTGGTTCGCCGTGCATCGTCAGCACCGGGTTCGCGTCTGACGGCCCTTCATCCAGATAGTGCACCCTCAGGCTGCCGCCTTCGGTGTCATCAACCTCCAGATAGTTCGGCTCAAACGGGTAATCCTTGAGCCCTTCGAACCTTTCGTCTGGCGTGCGCAATGCCTTCATGGTCTGTCCTCCTCCTGTTGCGATTGAGCCTAGCATTCGCCCCGTCTCCCGCTAGGGTGAACGTCGCGACAGTTTTCCAAAGGACATGCAGATGAAAGCGATCACCTACAGCGCGTTTGGTTCGGCCCGCGAGGTTCTGACCCTGGTGGACATGGATTGCCCTGCCCCCGGCCCGGGCGAAGTGACAGTGGACATCACCATGTCCGGCGTGAACCCGTCGGATGTGAAATCACGCGCAGGTCGCCCCGGCCTGGATCGCCCGGTGTTTGACCAGATCATCCCGCACAGCGATGGCGCCGGTGTCATCTCGGCCGTCGGTGATGGCGTTCCTGGATCGCGCGTCGGGGAACGTGTCTGGCTCTGGAACGGCCAATGGAAACGCGCCCTTGGAACCGCTGCGCAGCAGATCACCTTGCCCGCGGAACAGGCTGTCCCCCTGCCCGCAACAGTCAGCGACGAAGTCGGAGCCACCCTGGGCATCCCGGGCCTGACCGCGACGCATGCCGTGTTCAGTGGCGGCGACGTCCGCGACCAGACGGTGCTGATTCATGGTGGCGCAGGTACCGTGGGATATCTTGCTGTGCAGCTGGCCAAATGGGGCGGCGCGCGCGTGATTACCACTGCCCGCGGTGCAGGTTTGGATCGCGCCAAGGCCGCGGGTGCGGATGTGGCGATCGACTACAGTGCGCCGGATCTGGCCCAGCAAATCCTGGCCGCCAACGGGGGCCAACCGATTCCCAAGATCATTGATGTGGAACTGGGTGTAAACCTAGACATAGACGCCGAGGTAATTGCCGAAAACGGACGCCTCAACGCCTATGGTTCGGCCAAGAACATGACCCCGACCCTGCCGATCTTTCCGTTGTTGTTCAAAGCGGTGACCTTGGAAATCGTTCTTGTGTACCTTCTGACATCGACCGAACGCCGTTTTGCTGTCGACACGTTGACAGCGGCTCTGACAGATGGCGCGCTGCACAGCCCGATCGAACAGATCTTTCCGCTGGAGCAGGCCGCCGCCGCGCATGAGGCCGTTGAAGCAGGCAATCGCACCGGTGCAATCCTGCTGTCCACAGGCGCTTAAGAAGACCGCAAAAAATTTGCAGGCCGAGGCGATTTTTTTGCCTCGGACCTCTTGCGCCCTCCGAACACTCGGATTAGACAGCCGCTCACCGTTGGGGTGTAGCCAAGTGGTAAGGCAGCGGTTTTTGGTACCGTGTATCGTAGGTTCGAATCCTACCACCCCAGCCATCTTCTTCTAGACACTGTACGATTAGGCCCTTGGGTTCTTATGAGCCCATAGCAGCTGGGATCAGTTCTCAGAAGCCAGTCGCCATGGCATGCTTGGCGGGGTTGTCAAACACACTCTACTGGATTGCATAAAAGAAGTTTCACCCCGGATCAGAGCGATGGGGCTCGTGCGGGAAACGGTGACAATGACCATGCCATGCGCTCTTTCGGCCTGCGCTCGGGAGGTGGTGTAAATTCAGCGGCCTGGGAAACCACCGGAAAACAAGATGTTTGACCACCTTGGGTTCAATTGTCCCAGAGTCTGCGTCCAGAGACATAAGAAAATCAGATGGATTGCAGAAATAAATAATATTTTCTTTTCGAAACCCAGGTTTCTATCCTTGCAGCACTGATTTTTGCCGCCTGGCCCCATCGAGAGAGCCCGTGGCCCAATGCAAGGATACTGCCATGAACCTCGGTAATCTGGTGACTCGCTCGGCCCTCTTCTGGGCCGAGCGCATCGCTCTCAAAGACGAACGTATCGAACTGAACTATGCCCAGCTGGATGACCGAACCAACCGTTTGGCCAACGCCTTGTCGACCCTGGGCGTGAACAAGGGCGACCGCGTCGCAGTGCTGGCGTGGAACCGGGTTGAGATTGCCGAGGCCGAGGTTGCCCTGCTCAAAGGTGGCTTTACCCGTGTGCCGATCAATGCGCGCCTGTCTGCGGATGAAGTTGTGCACGTCTGCAAGGACAGTGAGGTCAAGGTACTGTTGGTGGATGAGGCACATCTGGCCGCTGCACAGCAGGCGGTCAACGAGCATGACAACCTGCAGCTTCTGGTGATGGGCGAAAGTGGCAGCTATGAAGATGCACTGGAGCAGGCAGCGGCTGACACCGTCTGCGCCGATGTCTCGCCCGATGACATCATGGTGCATCACTACACCTCCGGCTCGTCGGGTGTTTTGAAGGCTGCAATGCATTCGCTGCGCAATCGTCGTGCGATCCTGCGCAAGATCACTTTCCGCTCGCGGCTCTATCCCGATCAGCACGAGACCTATTTGCACGTGGGACCCATTACCCATGTGTCCGGGATGGCAATCATGCCCTTGCTGTCGCAGGGTCACACCAACGTCATCCTGTCGCGGTTCGACGTGGACACGTATCTTTCGACGCTTCAGGCCGAGAAGGTTACGCAGACCTATCTGGTCCCGACCATGATCAACCGCATCCTGGCCGCACCGAACCGAGGCGACTACGACCTCTCCTCACTCAAGTTGCTTCGGTACGGTGCGGCCCCCATTTCGCCTTCGCGTCTGCGCGAAGCGGTCGAGTTCTTTGGCCCGATCCTGAACCAGGGTTACGGCGCGGGCGAGGTCTGTTCTTCGGTCACGCTATTGACCGAAGCGGACCACGCGCTGGCCATGAACGGACGTCCCGAGCTGTTCAGCTCCTGTGGCCGAGCGCTCTTTGAGACCGAGGTCAAAGTTGTGGATGACGAGGGCAACGAACTGCCCATCGGCGAAGCGGGCGAGTTGGTCGTGAAGGGCGAGGATGTCATGCAGGGCTATCACAACGCGCCCGAACTGACGGCTCCGGTTCTGAAGAACGGTTACTATCACACCGGCGACATCGCCTATATCGACAACACCGGCTATATCTTCATCATCGACCGCAAGAAGGACATGATCGTCACTGGCGGGTTCAATGTGTACCCCAACGAGGTCGAACATGCGCTGTTCGAACGGGCGGAAGTGTTCGAGGCCTGCGTCGTGGGTGTTCCGGACGCCGACCTGGGCGAAGCGGTCAAAGCCGTGGTCGTGGCCCGCGATGGAGTCGAAATCGACGCCCAGGCCCTAATCGCGCATTGCGTCGACAAGCTGGGCAAGTTCAAGAAACCGCATTCGGTCGATGTTGTGGCCGAGCTCCCCAAAAATGACGCTGGCAAGATCCTGCGCCGTCAGGTGCGCGATGGATATTGGGCCGGTTCGGATCGGAAGGTGTGATCATGAACCAGGGATTGAACCGCGCCACAACGGGCCTGGAGGCGGGCAAGTTTGCCGAGCTGCGCTCCAAGGTCAACGATCTCCTCTACAATGAAATGCTGCCGTTTGAGAAAGAAAACGAGCTGAGCCATGAAACCCGGTTTGAGCGCGCGCAGCTTGAAGAGTGGTGGAAACGCTCGCGGGATCTGGGCATCTATGGCTGCAACCTGCCCGAAGAGTTCGGCGGCTTGGGCCTGTCGATTGATCAGCTTTGTACGCTGAAAGAGGACGCCACCCGATCGAACGCGGCGCTCTATGGCTGTGTTTTGGGCGAAAACGGTGGCCCAATGCGGATCGGCTATATCATCACGCAAGCCACGGCAGAGCAGAACGAAGAGTTCTTCTATCCCGCAGCCCGCGGTGAACGTGCAGGGTGTTTTGCCTTGTCCGAACCCAACGCCGGATCGGATGCCAGCCGCATTCAGACCACCGCCGTGAAGGATGGGGATGACTACATCATCAACGGTCACAAACGTTATATCACCGCCTCACGCACAGCGGATTTTGCCATCGTCATGTGTGTGACCGACCCGGATGCGGGATACGACGGGGTGACGGCGTTTTTGGTAGATGCAAAGTCGCCGGGCTATCGGATCGAGGGGCATTATCTGCCCATGTCAGGCCAGCACATCGACAACGATATCATCCTGGAAAACGTCCGCGTGCCGGCGCGCAACATCCTGGGCGGCTTGGGGCGTGGCTTCAAACTGGGGATGGAGCGGATCAACATCAATCGTCTGCTGCAATGCCCCACTATGCTGGGTCATGCGCAATTCGCACTGGAACAGGCGGTGGATTATTCGAACCGTCGTGTGCAGTTCAAACAACCCATCGCCAACTTTCAGGCGATCCAGCACATGCTGGCGGACATGAAAACCGCAAACTTCGCCGCGCATTCGATGATTCACGCCGCTGCTGCCAAGGCGGATCGGGGCGAAAACATCCGCACCGAGGCGTCGATGTGCAAGGTGTTTGTCGCCGAAAACGCGTTTCAGGTCGCTGACAAGGCGATCCAGATCCATGGCGCCACCGGGATGACCAAAAACCATCCCGTTGAATGGGTTTTTCGCCGCCTGCGCATGTTCCGCGTTCTTACGGGAAGCTCGGAAATCCAGCGTAACACCATCGGCAAGGGCATTCAGAAAGCCTGGCAAAAAGCGAACCCCGAGGCAGCTCAATGACAAACGATTGGTCCTTTTTGAACGGCATGCGCATCATTGATCTGTCGCGCCTGCTGCCCGGCCCCTTTGCCACCCAGACGCTGGCTGACCTGGGGGCTGAGGTTATCAAGATCGAAGAACCCAAGCACGGTGATCCGGGGCGGTTCCTGGGTAAGGATATGTTTGCCCGCCTCAACCGCAACAAACGCTCGCTGACGCTGGATCTGAAATCCGACGCGGGCAAGGCTGTTCTCACCGATCTGCTTAAAGAGGCGGACGCAGTGATCGAGAGCTTTCGACCCGGCGTGATGGAACGGTTGGGCTTTGGGTATGAGGCCGTCAAAGCGCTGAACCCGGGCATCGTCTATTGTTCGCTGTCGGGCTTTGGGCAGACCGGCCCCTATCGTCACCGTGCTGGTCACGACATCGACTTCCTGGCGCTGTCGGGCTATTTCGCGGTGCCGTCGCAGGTCAACGACAAGCTGGCACGCCCCAAGGTGCGCCTGTCGGACTATGCGGGCGCCATGTATGGGGCACTGTCGCTGGCGGTTGCCATGGGCTCGGCCAAGATGAGCGGCAAGGGGCAGTATCTGGATGTCTCGATCACTGATGCGATGGTCAACTGGTCCGCGCCGCTGGTGCGGATCGCGCATGAGCTGTGTGATGGCGACCCGGACCGGATGTCATTCGTGATGCCCGACAACGACATCTTTGAAACCAAGGATGGCAAGCACGTCGCCATCGGTCTGTTTGAAAACAAGTTCTGGCTGGTGCTGGCCGAGATGATGGGCGATGAGTTCCCCGATCTGCGGCGCGAGGATTGGGCCACCAACAAGCTTCGCAACCAACAAAAGGCTGCGGTGCATGGGCTGATGTCGGACATGTTCGCGTCAAAAACCCTGGCCGAGTGGGAGGCGCTCTTTGGTCCGACCGATCTGCCTTGGGCCGTGGTCTATGAAGACATGCGCCTGTTCGAAGATCCACATCTGATCGAGCGCGGGATGTTTGGTGAATTGGGTGAGGGCGAGGACAAGACGTTCCAGGCTGGATACCCGACTAAATTTTCGGCCGGTCTGAATGAGTTTCGCACGGCCCCGCCCCAGAAAGGGCAGGACACCGACGAAATCTTGCGTGGATTGGGTCACGACGCAGCCGCCATTCAGGCGATGCGCGATGCGGGGGTGATCTGATGACGCAAGCGTTCATTTGCGATGCCATCCGCACGCCCATCGGGCGCTATGGTGGCGGGCTATCCTCGGTCCGGGCCGACGATCTGGCTGCAGTGCCGTTGAAGGCTCTGATGGAGCGGAACCCGAATGTGGATTGGGAGGCCGTGGACGATGTCCTTTACGGCTGTGCCAACCAGGCAGGCGAAGACAACCGCAACGTGGCGCGCATGTCGTCGCTGCTGGCTGGGCTGCCTGAGAATGTATCCGGCACAACCCTGAACCGTCTGTGCGGTTCGGGTTTGGATGCGGTTGCCTATGGCGCGCGGGCGATCAAATCGGGTGATGCCGATCTGATCATCGCAGGCGGCGTCGAAAGCATGAGCCGCGCGCCCTTTGTGATGCCCAAAGCCACCAACGCCTTTTCCCGTTCGACGGAGGTGCATGACACGACCATCGGATGGCGCTTCGTCAACACGCTGATGAAGGCGCAGTATGGCGTCGATTCGATGCCCGAGACGGCGGAAAACGTGGCCGCAGACTTCGGCATCAACCGAGAGGATCAGGATGCTTTTGCCCTGCGCTCACAACAGCGGACGGCGGCGGCACAGGCGGCTGGGGTATTTGCCGCGGAAATCACGCCGGTGACCATCCCGCAGCGCAAGGGCGACCCCAAGATCATCGACACCGACGAACATCCGCGCGCAGACACCACCGCCGAAGGGCTGGCCAAACTGCGGGCACCTTTCCGCGAGGGGGGCTCGGTGACGGCGGGCAACGCGTCGGGCGTCAACGATGGCGCAGCGGCTTTGATCATCGCCAACGACGCGGCCATCAAGCATCATGGGCTGACCCCGCGTGCGCGAATTGTGGCCGGCGCTGCGGCCGGTGTTGCGCCGCGGATCATGGGCTATGGCCCTGCTCCGTCTACACAAAAACTGCTGAGCCGATTGGGCATGAGCATCGACCAGATTGACGTGATCGAGCTGAACGAAGCTTTTGCCGCACAGGCGCTGGCTGTCACGCGGGCCCTTGGCCTGGCCGATGATGCGGCGCATGTGAACCCCAATGGCGGTGCGATTGCCTTGGGGCACCCCCTTGGCATGTCGGGCGCGCGGTTGGCATTGACGGCAACGCAACAGCTTTCACGGACCGGGGCCTCATTGGCACTCTGCACGATGTGCATTGGCGTCGGACAAGGTATTTCCGTACTCTTGGAGCGTGTCTGACAACCTTGGCCCAAGTTGAAAGCGTCAGATCGGGACGTCAGAAGGAAAAATAAGCAATGACTTATGATTTCTGCTCGTCGGCTCTTTCGATCGCAAGATCACCCTTGATTATGCCTGCTTCAAACAACTCATGGCAGATCTCTATCATCTCTTGCCGCACCACTCTTGTGGCCGCATTCAACGGCTGATTTCGGGGCCATGCCAGAAAGATGTTTCGAATAAGGTCGGGGTTCACCAACCTCTGCGCGGTAAGCTCACCTCGACGCCACAAGGCGTCGAAGGACGGCCAGGGCAAAACGCCATGGGTGACGCCGCTGCGAATATAGCTGATACGCAAGCGAGTGGACTCGCTGGTAACGCGCAAATTCAGCGTGCGCCCCATTTGTTCTGCCACATCCTCAATCATTTCACGCACGGCATGAGATTGCTGACTGAGCACAAGAGGCACAGAAAAAAGTCGTTCGACGTCTACCGTTTCCGATCCATCGCACGCCGGATCGTCTGGACGACGTTTTGACACAAGAAACAAAGGTTCGGAGTATAGGTGCAGGTATTCCGCTTTGGGGCTCTGATCACGTGTCGCAAGGATGCCGAGGTCGACGCGCCCATTCTCGATCATTTCCTTAACGCTCAGCCCGAGCTCTTCCAAGATCCGCAACTCGACTTCGGGGTATTTCCCGGTGACCCTTTCAAGCAACAACGGCGCGACATGCACACCCAGCATCGGGGGCACAACAATTGAAACCTCTCCTCTTGGGGTATCAGCTTCCTTTCGAACGTCGTCCGTTGCTTGCTTTATCTGCGCCACGATCTTTCGCGCGTGCTGATACAGAACCTCTCCGGCCTTTGTCGGCTTTACACCCCGTGACGATCTCACCAACAGATCCGTGGTAAGCTCCTGTTCGAGGTTCGCAATATGTTGACTGAGAGCGGGTTGAGCGATGTGCAACACGCGGGCTGCACTGGACACGCTGCCTTGGTCGACGATCGCAATAAAGTATCTGAGCTGGCGGATATTCATCCGGTCCTCTGCAACTTAGGTAGTCGCTTTGCTTATACCGCAGATGCTGCGAGAAGAGAATATGATGAAGGACTAGTTTGGGTCTTGCGCAAATGACGATCTGAACTGCGCCCCCCAAACCCCGTCGATCTCGGTTACAACCCAAAGCGACCGGAACGATACAATCGGCACGCTGGATCTATCGAACCGTTGAACCAGAACATCAATGTGAACCTTTTTACTGCTCGATTGCACGGGTTTCAGATGACCCCATTCCGTGTGACCCCAGTTTTCACCCGCCCGCTGGTGAAAGTCATCCATGTAGTTCTGGTGGTTTTCCCAAATCTTGACGGTGTCGCCCGACAGACGAAAATGGGGAAAATGCAGGGTTTTGGCGACACCTTCCGGATCGCGCGCATTCAGGGCTTCGACATGGCGGAGCATAACGTCGAGAGCTGCATCGATGGCCTTGTCACTCACTCTGTTACCCCCCGAAAGCACCACGCCCTGAACCGTTGGGGTCCGGTGGTGATGCGTTAGTTGAAATGGCGATCGTCGCCCCATTTCAGACCTTAAATTGCGAGCAGGAAAGGACAAAATACGGAATACCTATGGGCGAAATAGGATTCTGCGATGGCACTTTTTCATCTGATGCAACGCGGGTCGACAGCGTCACAGCGACATTTCATGTCTAAACTGGACTCTCTGCCAATTCTGTCTTGAGGGCGGACATGAGCTCATGCGTGGGCAACGATCGGGCGAGCGGTGCGCCCCGCCCGGCCCATTGTGCACCATAACCGCCTTGACCCTTGGCGCTGGCTGCAGAGTTCAGCGCTTTGCCCGCATCATAGGTGCGCGGGTAATCCGGGACATCGACATCCGACACATCCCGGCCCCATTGCGTGAACCGGTTCTGCAAGCATCTTGCTGGGCGGCCCGAGATAACCCGCGTCATCACCGTGTGCTGGGCGGGTTCCCCCAGCAAAGCCTTGCGGTACGCCTCGTTTGCGCTGCTTTCGTCACATGCAACAAAAGCTGTCCCCATCTGCGCCGCAGCGGCCCCAAGAGATAGAGCCGCCCGCACACCTGCGCCGTCCATGATGCCCCCGGCGGCGATCACCGGAAGCTTCATCTCGCGAACCAATATGCGAGTCAGAGCAAATGTTCCGTGTCTGTCGTCTGGCGCGTTTTCGTCAAAACACCCCCGGTGACCGCCGGCCTCCCACCCTTGCGCCACAATGGCGTCCATACCTGCGCTTTCGGCCAGACGCGCCTCGGCCTGGTTCGTGGCACTTGCAATCAGATAAGTGCCTTGTGACTTGAACGCAGAAATCTGTGCCGGGGTGGGCAGACCAAAGTGAAAACTGACCACGCCCGGCTGCGTTTCCAGCAGCATGGCTGTCATGTCTTTGTTGCCCACAAAGGTCTCGTAGATCTCGTTCAAACTCGGGGGTGGCGTCGCATCAAAGGATGCAAACTCTGCCTCCAGACGCCCCAACCATGCTGCATCCAAAGCGTCATTTCTACGTGCAGGGCGATGGCAGAACACATTGGCGTTGATGAAACCATCCGTGAGAGCTTGTGCCTCTTGGATCATGGCCCGAGCACCGTCCACCGTGGCGGCCCCCACGCCCAACGACCCCAGACCGCCCGCATTAGACACTGACGCGGCCATGACGGGGGTCGAAACGCCTGCCATCGGTGCCTGGATGATGGGTACTTGCAGGTTCAACCGACTGCAGAATTCGGTACTTGTCATGGTCCGCCCCCTCAAATGGTCTGTTCCGAATTTTGCGGTCACGTTAGGGGCATATTTGAACGAAGGCCATCCTGGGTTCGCCAATGTCTGGTCGTGCTCCTAACCGACCCATACCTTGGTCAACACAGCATCCCTCAATTCAGCGAGATCCTCGGCCAGTTGCGCCTGGGATATCGGGCCACCCAGACAAACGCGCATGGCTTCAGCCGGTGAACCCGAAACCGTGAAGGCGTCACTTGGCATAAGACCGATCTGGCGACCAGTCATTCGCCCCATGACTTCGGCCCGGCTGGTACCGGGCGGTAGGGTGAGCCACACGTTGAATGCCTCATCCTGTCCACGGACATCACACCCCTTGAGCACTTGGCGAGCCAAGGCTTGCCGCCGCTTTGCCGCGCTGCGCACGAACCCCTGAAGCGCTTCGGCGGTGCCGTCCTCGATCCAACGGCTCATGAGCGCGGCACTGATCGGTGACGGCATCACGTTGCTGGCACGCAATACCTGCGCAAACTGACCCTTGGCTTGCCCGACAGGCACAGTTGTCAGCGCCAAGCGAAGACCAGCGCCGAAACACTTGGACAGGCCCGCAATGTGCCACCCAAGTTCAGGGATCAGGGTCGAGATCGGCTGCGGCGCGTCCGAGGCCACAAAGCAGCATGCATCGTCCTCGATCAAAGGGATGTCGTGGCGGCGCAGGATGTCGGCGACCCGCTGCCTGCGATCCTGGGACATTGTGTACGCCCCAGGGTTCTGCAGCGTTGGGTTCAAATAGACCGCCGAAGGCCAATGCTCGAGAATGGCTTGCTCCAATGCGTCCGGCACAATCCCCTGTGCGTCCATGTCGACACCGACAAGGCGCACCCCGAGTTGCGCGGCGATCGCCCGCACGCCGGGATAGGTCACCGCCTCGCACAGAACGGTTGGCCCGCTTTCGCTGAGGTATGACAGCACCGCGTGAACAGTCGCATGGGCACCGGGCGTTATGACCAGTTGTTCGAGCGTAACGTCATGCCCGTTCTCGGCCATCCAACGCGCTGCAATCTCGCGATCCTGCTGGCTTCCAGTGACGGATTGATATCGCAAGAGCGGCACCAGGTTGGCCGAGACATGCCGTAACCCTTGCTCCATGCGCGCGATCAGTTCGGGATCATCGGGCTCGGGCGGCATGTTCATCATCGGGTCTTCTTCCATCGCACGGCGTGGGTCTGGCGCCTCGCGCTCTTTCGACGGCGTCCGTACGAATGTTCCCCGGCCAACAAAGCTTTCGATATAGCCCCGTTTGACCGCCTCGGCGTAGCCACGCGAGACGGTGGTGAAGTCCACGCCAACCTGCTGCGCCACTTTTCGTTGCGCTGGCAGTCGATCACCCGGCTTGAGCGTCCCCGCCTCGATATCGGCGCGGATGGCCTCGGCAATCTCTACGTAACGTGGCTTGCCCGTCTCTTGCAGGGTGAGGTGCCATTGGGTCATCGGTGTCTCCATCGCCGGGATGAATGTGGAGATAACCGCTCAAAGCGATCATTGCAAATCATTACGCATCAATTTCAGAAATTGTATGGATATTGATTGCATTCTCAGCGCGACTCACCTAAATGCAACGCTGAAACCGAAGGACGCAGATGATGACCGCTGACATCCAAACTCAAGACGACACACGTGATCTGAAACCCGCCATCGTCAACGGGCTGCGCATGCGCTGCCCCAAGTGCGGTCAGGGCAAGCTGCTGCACAGCTATGTAAAGGTGAACGATCATTGCAGTGCCTGCCAGCAACCCTTTCACCATCAGCGCGCAGATGACGGACCCGCATATCTGACGATCCTGATCGTTGGTCATCTGATGGGCTTTGCGCTCCACATTGCCTGGGTTCAATGGCGACCCGAGCCTTGGGTTTTGGCGACCACAATGTCCGTGGTGGCCGTTGTCGGGGCACTGGTTCTGCTGCCGCGGATGAAAGGTCTGATGATCGCCTATCAATGGGCAAAACGAATGCACGGGTTCTAAGGGCGCGTACCCGCCATCCTGCCTTCCAGGTGATCTGCCAACCGCAAGGTCAAGGCAACCATCATCAGCGTTGGATTGGCATGGCCCGACGTGGGAAAGACCGACCCGCCGATCGCATAGAGCCCTGCCACCGTGTGAACGGCGCAGTCGCGGTCCACGACCCCCAGCTTTGGGTCCTCTGACATTCTGGTGGTGCCCAGAGAATGACCCAGATCGAAGATCGGTGCAGCCGCTGGGTCACCCTCTTGCACCCAAGGCTCTGGGATCAGGGGCGGCAATCCGGCTTGATCAAAGCTTGCGCGCAGCGAGTGCGCCAGGTTCAGCAGGTTCGATCGAGCAGCCTGGCCCGCTGACCAGGTGACATGCGGTATCGGCGATCCGAAGGGGTCTTGAACATCGGACAGTGTCACGCGGTTGGCCCGGTCCGGGGGCTGTTCCGTCGTTGCCTCGAACCGAACGCCAGAAAGCTTGACCGGCAAGTGCCCGGACCGAAGGTCACCTGCCAACGTGTTTGGCATGAACCGCACCGCAAGGTCCGCGATACCCCGCGACAGGCCGTCCGGCAGATACCCCCGTTCCAACACACGCGCACCCGCGCCCCTTGCCAGCCGCACCGGGCTGCGCGCAACAGACCTGACATCCGAGGTCCACGCCTTGCTGCGCCCGCGCAACAACCGCCTGAGCGCTGAAAAGGGATCGTCTGCGGCCCGTTCCGCCGTCACGAACATGGCACCGTTAAGCCATTGCTCCTTTCGCTGCATGTGCTCCGTTAGGGCCAAACCGTACATATAGGCATGGCTTTGTCCCTTGCCGCGCAACCCGAACAAACCGAATTGAGCAGCCATGCGGGACAGGTGATCAGGGGCGGCACGCGCCACGACCGTGGTTGGGTGGTCCATCAGGTATCGGCCCACCGTATCATGATCATTGCCCAACCCGTTTGGCGTATTCTCCCGCGACAGAAGTAGAAGCCGCGCGTTCTCGATTGCGCCCGCGGCCAACACGCAAACTGGCGCTTCGACCTTAATCTGGCGCCCGGCCAGACTGCGCGCCGTGAGCCCAGTACAGCGCGTCCCGTCGGCGGTGCTGCCTAACGACGTAACCGTGGCCTCGGTCACAACCTGCACGCCCTCGGGAAGATCTGCCTGAAAATCGGCCCCGAACCGCATGATGTCGGTCATCTGCCTGCGCGAACGGGCAAACTGCCAGAACATCGTCCGAAAGGCCTCGTTTTCGGGTGACGGCGCGGGCGGATCGCGTCGCAAAAGGACCCACAGGCGTTCATCATAGACGCGAGGCCCCAGGTTCAACAGATCAGAGGCCCTCTCGATAAACGGTGCGAGTTCTGCGCTGTCCACCGGCCATCCGGACAAAGGCACCCAGTTGCGCGCTTCGTAATCTATCGGATCAAGCGGCGCCGACTTTCCGGCCCACGCCTGCGTCGACCCACCCAAACCGCGGCATCGAACGCCGTATTGCTGGTGATCCCCCGACCAATGACGCGTCAGTGTCTTGTGATAGCTGTCTCGGGTTGCCGCCTCCTCATCACTCCACCCTGCCATCTCCACCGCATTCAACGCCTCGTGCGCGGCATCCTCGGCCGTTCCGCCGCTTTCCAGCAAAATGATCCGCCGCCCGGGCCGCGACATCGCGCGAGCCAAGGTCAAACCACATGCTCCACCGCCCACGATCAGAAGGTCGGCGTGCAGAGGGTCAGTGGTCTCTATCTCATTGAGACTTTGAACGGGCATCATATTTTTGCTTTAGTGACCAGAATGCAGAACAAAGTGTCATATAATCTACCGCAGGCGGCAACCGCTTGTATTGAAACACTGTCGCCTGTGGACGGCCAGTGTAACGGAGCAGTGTGAATGGCACGGTTGGGCATTCGCGAATGGATGGCTGTCGGGCGCGTCATGGCGGGCGGGTCCCTGACCCGCACGGAACGCCCTGGGGGGCCATGTGATCGGTTCGAAGACGAACTGGCCCAATTCGCCGGGTGTCAGGGCGCCTTGGCCGTCTCAAGTGGCACGGCTGCTTTGATATCCGCCCTGCAAGCATGTGAAATCGGCCCCGGGGACGAGGTGCTGGTGCCTGCCTACACCTGGATGGCCAGCGCCGGAGCCGTCCTGCAAGTGGGAGCTGTACCGGTCTTGGTTGAGGTCGACACGACGCTCACAATGGACACCACCGATCTCGCCTCCAAGATCACGCCGCGCAGCCGTGCGATCATACCGGTCCACATGCTCAACCGACCTTGTGATCTTGCGCGCATTCTGGACATCGCCCGCGCCCATGATCTGAACGTCATCGAAGATGCATGCCAAGCTGTCGGCATCCGCTATCGAGGGCAGGTTCTGGGTACGTTTGGGGACATGGGCACGTTCAGCTTCAACCAGCACAAAAACATGACCTGCGGCGAAGGCGGGGCAGTTTTGACAAACACCCCCGAGCTTTTGACCCGCGCCAGGAACGCGCATGACATGGGCCTTGGGTTTCGCCAATCCAACAAAGTGGATCCGGACGAAATATTCCTGGGCAACAATTTTCGCCTCAACGAAATGCAGGGGGCAATCCTGCGTGTGCAGTTGCGCAAGCTACAAGGCCGCATAGATCGAATGGCCCGGCGTGTCGAGGTGATGACTGAGAAGCTCGAGCGGGCCGGATACCCGATCGCCCCGCTGCATGATGATGGGCAAGCGGCAAGCCTGGTGCTGACGTTTGAGACCGAGGCCGAAGCCGTTCAATTCGCGGAACGGCGCGGCGCGCGCAGGTTGTTTGACACGTCAAAGCATGTCTACACCGAATGGGGACCAATCCTGACCCGCAAGATGGCCCATTCTGGTATCACACCTTGGGCATGGGCCGGGCACCCCAATGGCCCCGGACCGGACAGTTGCCCCGTAACCCTGGATCTGCTCAAACGCAGTTGTGCGATCAATGCCATGCCGGACGTGCCCTTGCCCATCGTGCACCACCTGGCCAGAAAACTCGCGGTTTAAGTTGGGAACATCCGCTTCCAGACCTCGATATCGGGGGCACAGATCGCCTCTACCTGGGCCAACTGGGTCTGGTTCAATGAGGCCCGTGAAACCACATTGTCAGACTTGCTCGTCTTGTTCCGATGTCCGATCCTTATGCGCAGGCCAAGTGTCTGCCGAATGTCTCGAACAAACCCGTCCAGATCATCCAATCGCCCCACAACATCAAACAGCTTCAGATGTTTCACTGCCCGGTCAATGGCTTCGGGTGATGTCAGGTCCGTATCAGTCGGCATATCCGCAAAGATCTCGACAAACTCGGTTCCCATCATTCCGGCCCGGCGGCTGGCAAGAAATGTATCAAAGTCCTCTGAGACATGGCCATGTGAACCCGGTCGGCTTCGGTTCCAATTATAGTTCGACAAGAGCCGCGAAACCGGATCTCGCAACAGGGTTATGAACTTGTAGCTGTCTTTGAATTCGGTGTGGGCGACATGTGAAAACGGCACGTGGCTCGAAATGCAGCGGATGTCGTCGTACAGCAGATACAGAAGCATCTGCTTCCGCAGATCATTGACGTCAAGCATCATTTGATCCGTGTCCGTGCGACCGGAAAAAGCCTTGAACGCCTGGAACGACGCCTCGGGTTTGACCGTCGCCTGACTGGACAAATATCGCATCCGCAAAGCGCGCCCTACAGAGGTGCCCCCGCATTTTGGCACGTGATGAAAAACGACCCGTTGAGGCGCAAGCTGATTCAGCATCGCCTGATTCAACTGACGAGCGCGCCCGATCATGTCCATGTCATGCACCCCATTTTGAAACAGGCAAAATCATAGGAATGGATCGAATTGCATGTCGTCACTTAGTGCAACTCCAATATCCGGTTTGGATCACTGCGGCGCCGCAAAACATCCCGCAATGCGATCAGATTGCCCTTCAACCGTCCGCGCCGGTCAAGATAGGGCGGCGGTTTGATCGCCCCAAACATGTTGGCGGCAATGTTTCGGGACATCAACCGCATGGCATGACGCCATCCCAAACTGCCCTTGCCCAGCATGTATACGGGATTCGCGATTTGCGAATATCCCAAGCGTACCCCAGACGTGCGGCCGCGCTTGACGCCCAGGTGCACACCTTGCAATCCATCCGCACGCACCACCCGTCCCTTTCGAGATATCCGACGTGACAGGTCCAGGTCCTCAAGCCAGCCATAAAGGGGGAGTGTCTCGTCAAAGAGCTCTGGAGGGGCTGTCACTCGCACTGCCATGTTGCAGCCATACCCCGAACGCGTGTCCACAGGCTGGACTGATTGCAGCCCATCCGCCTGCCGCAACATGTTCCGAGCGTCAGAGAATGTCAGACCAGGACCACGCGCCCCGTCCGCCAGTACATGGCCCGTCGCGATCAGGATCGACGGATCCTGGTCAAACACCCGGCGGAGTTCGGTGACATAGCCGTCCATGATCAAAAAATCATCATCCAAGAACAAGACAATCTCACCATCGACCGCTTGCTTCAATATCGTGTTGCGCTGCGCACAGCTCCCTTTGGGTGAGGTGAGAACGACCATTTCAAATGGCATGTCGTCCGGCGCGGGCCCCTCAAAATCTTCAGGTGTCGCGATACTGAGCACGACCTTGTCGGGCAAATCGCTCAACGTGCTCAAATGGTCCAGCATCTGCTTGAGAACAGATGCACGCCCCGTCGTGGCGACACCTATCGTGACCGGTATCACCTTTGAGCCTCGTATGAATTCGACCAGGTCAGAGTGTTGCCCCGGATACTGGATCTACACCAAAGGGTCGCCACACAGGCCGCCACCAACTGCGCGCCGCAGGTCAGTACAAATGCCCAGCCTGCGCCCATGACTCCATATGCCGGGATAAGCAGAAGGCTTGCGCCCACGCTGGCACAAAACGAGACACTTGCGATTGCAAATCGCACCCACAGCACCTGAGCCGCCGTAAGCAATGTGATAAAGGGCGTGGCCAAAAGTGTCAGCGAGGATCCCATCACGATGACGGTGAAGAGTTCGCGCGCCGCGTATTCGCGCCCGAAAACCAGCGTCAATATCGGTTCACCAAACACCCAGGCCACCGTTACGGCTGCTGCGGCAAGCGTAAAGGCGCCCCCGATCATCCACCGCATCAACCAGCGAAGGTTCTCGTGCTGCCCGTCTCGAATGTACAGACGCAACCGGGCCGACGTCGCGCTGCCCAAGGTATTCGCCACCATGTTCAACGCGGTATGCACATACACCAATGCCCCAAACAGCCCGATCGCCGCCAGCCCAGCTGATCTTTCCAAGACAATGGACGGCACGCTGATCGCACCTCGTGACAGCAGCAGGGCCACCCCGACAGGCAACAACCACCACGCAAGCCGCAGCAGCTTGCGATGATCGGTTTTCCAAAGGTCAGCCCAGGCGACACGCTGCCCCAACCGCTCCAGCAGTCGAAGGTCAGCAACCCGATAAGCCAACGCCCAGGCCGCCGCCTGACAACACAAGGCGACCGGCAGGTTCCGCCAGATCCAGAAAGCAACCGCAAAGGCAAGGAAACCAGCCGACCCGCGCACGAAGATGGACCAGGCAACAAAGTCCAAACGTTCGGCGCGCTGGAACATCCCGTGGTTCAGATCGGATTGGGTGCCAAAAAATCGAACCAGTGCAAGCAGCACAAGTGAGTATTGGACAATCGCACCCGCCTGCGCAAATACGGTCACAGCAAGAAGCACTGTTAGAGCCAACGCCAGAATTCCGCCCACAAACCGCAGCGCGACATAGTCCGCCCGGGAAAAATGGGTCAGGTCATCGACCGTATGAACCTCGCGCATTCCCAAAGAGGCCAGAAAAAAGAGTGGTGTGACAACGGCCGTGGCAAGCGCAAGCGCACCGACCTCTTCGATCTGCCCCAAATGGGCCGTGACCATGATCATGCCCAGTTGCGTCAAAGCCAGATAGCCCCGCCCGACCAGGGCAAAAAACAGGTTGCTTCTTAGGCGCGGCAACGGGGGTTTTGGTTCGGTTTGGGGCTTTTCAACATTCACGAATGCGCCATCCTGTAGATCGGCGTCAGCACAAAAGCTCGATCGCGCCCACGCGCGCGCCGGTTGGCCAGTACAAGGCCAAAAAACGCTCCAAACGCGATCCACTCGCCAAAGCCCGGGTGCCCGGCGTCGCCCGCAACCCATACCCGAAACAGCGGCATGAGAGGCAAGATCGCCACCCATTCTGCCCGAACCGGCAACACCCAGTTGCCAGGAGCAGCCACAAGACGAAAGACAAAGAGAAGCCAGGATAATAACAATCCCAGATACGCAATCACCACCAAAAGGAAAGCCGCCAACCCCGCGTGGAGCCACGCCCCGATGAACAGGTTGTGGACGTTTTGCCCATTCAGCTCAACCAGACCGGAACCAACAAGCGGGCTTTGTTCGATGAGGCTGAAAGCCCAAGCATATTGGTTCAACCGACCCTCGGTCGATTGATCCTCGAACGACAATCTTGCCGCGACCTCGTCCATCGCTGCCGACCCGGCAGACAGGACAAGGATCAGAGCCAAGGCGCTCAGAATGATGATGGACGATTTCACATAAAATTCGCCGGGGCTGCGAACGCCTCGGCAAACAAGACCGATCCAGGCTGCAAATGGAATACCGACAGCAGCCATCAACAAGACCGAGCGTGTGTTGAAGATCACCAGGGTCAGCAGAGTGACCAGCGTCACAAACCCGCCGATCCGGTCTGCACCGCGACCAGTGTATCCAGCCCGCATCAAGACCATTGCGATGAACATGCACGCGGCGACGATGTTTTTGTTCGACGCAGGTACATCAACGCCCTCGGGTGCGACCATCTGAAACATCTCTCGCAGGAAATGGTAGAAGACAAACCCCAAGTCCCCAGTCGACAGGAAGTGCACCAGCGTGGTTGTCCAACTCAACCCGATTTGCCGGGCCAAAAATTCGGTAAAGGCAAAAAAACCAAAAATCGCCAGCATTCCACCCCATCGCAGAACCCGCGCATCCGCCCGTATCCCTGAAATTCCGACTGCCAACGTCAGACCACAGGTGAGGAAAAAGACCTGACGGAACACCATACCCTTGGTCGCCCCGCCGGCCAGGTTGACCTGCAGCACGATCAAATAGAGCACATAGGCCGCCAGCCACGGCAGGATCATCCGCAACAGCGAGTTGATACCGGTTGCAAGTTGCGTGGGGTGCAGACACAGCAAGGCGCCCAAAATCAGGGCCATCATGTAAGGTAGTCGCAGGTCGAACCCTCCGACCGACATCACTGGCACCCAGGTCAGAGTTACGGACGCGATCACGGCTGTCACAACCAGACGCAGGAGTATTGAGCTGCGCCGTTCCGCAACTCGGGCGGTCATGCGCGGCGTCCCCAATCCGAAATCGATGTGACCTTGCCACCACGCGCCTTACGGCCTGCTCCTGATCCTGAACGGCTGTACAAGCGATAGGTTTCGCCCAACCACGGATCCTCGTTCAACTCGCTGAAGTTCAGGACAACCCCGGCCAGTTTCTTGCGGGACAGCCGTGTCAATGCACGGCGCGCAGCGTCAACCTGGGTCTGCCCCCAACGAACGGCAAACAAGATGCGATCGCTGTGACGCGACAGGATCGCACAATCCGCCACATTGGCCGCCGGTGGTCCGTCAATGACGATAAGGTCATAGTCCTGTCGCGCTTGCTGCAGGAACTCGGACAGTTTCGGGGACTCCAGTGCATTGATCGGCATGTCGGTCAAAATGCCCGCAGGCAGGACATCCAGCACGCCATCTTCGACATCTGTGCTGGGTTGCCAGTCAGCGCCTTGCAGAATGTCCGCCAACCCGATCTCGCCATCCAAGCCGTACAGTTCGGACAGCCCGGCACGACGCAGATCACCGTCGATCAACAGAACCTTCTGTCCCGCAACGCTTCCTGATGTGGCCAAGGCCGCAGCGATCGACGTCTTGCCTTCAAACGGCGCTGTCGAGGCCAGGTAGATCACCGGTGCAGTATCGTCGTCCTGATGATCGGCACTGACGGAATATCGCAACGCTGCCACGGTTTCGGTGAACGGTGAGAGCGGCTCTGCCTCGATGATCTCGGGAATGGCCTGTCGTTTGTCCAGCTTGGGCAATTGCACCAAAATCTGAACCCCAAGCGCACTCTCGATCTGAGCAACCGTTCTGAAGGTCGTATCCAGAGCTTCGCGCGCCAATCCCCAGAGAACAGCGATCATCGCGCCAAACACGAAACCCAAAATGACGAAGACTTTGATCGGGGGATAGACCGGTTCCAAAGGCGTTGTCGCACTGGTCACAACCTGTGTTCCGCTTGTCGAGAAGGAGCTGAGCTCTTCGGCCAGGCCGGCATTGTCCAGATAACGCTGATACCGCAGACGATAGGCCTCGGCCACGCGCTCCAATTGTTGAAGATCGACGTTGTTGCGGATCTCGATCTTGGATTGGCCGCTGGCTCTCAGCAGCGCCTCACCAAGCAGGCGGGTGCGGTTTTCCAAGGTTTCGACTTCGTTGCCGAGCACATTGACGATGCGCCGCACCTGTCTGTCGATCTGACGTTCGATCGCCGCCCGGGTTTGCCGCACCTGTTCCAAACGCGCGTTGTCACCGCGTGACGTCGCACTCAGGTCACGTTCACGCAGCTCGACCTGAAACAATTGCTGGCGCAACTCGGTCAGGATATCGGACGATTGCACCTCGGGAAGGCCCAGGATGTCGCCCCCCTCTTCAAGCAGGGTCTGAGCCCTTTCGTGCGCCGCGCGTTTCAAGGCAAGTTCGCCGCGCGCCCGAACAAGCTCGGCGTTCAGTTCGGTGATCTGCTGGTCGCTCAACGAGGCGCCGTCGGCCTCTCCGATCAGACCATGTTTGACCCTGAAGTCCGTGACGGATTTCTCGGCGATTTCGACCTCTTGCCGCAGCTCTTCGGCCCGAGCATCAATCCAGTCGGACATTTGCAGAGCATCTGCACGACGCTGGCTGATGCGCAGGTCTACATATGTGGCCACCACGGCTTCGGTTACGCGGTGAGCAAGCTTGGGTGAGTTGGCCCGAACATCGATGGTAATGACATTGGTATCCCCTTCGCGGGACACGGTCAGAGCGTCATCCAGCGCTTTGCGCGCGCTCAATGCTGCTGGGTCTGGTGCCCCTTCGGGCAAGGGGCCACGCCCCTTTTGATGATCACTGGGCACCAGTTGCTTGATGTATCGGATCGCAAGCTCGACAATGTTGGGCGGTTGGGATTGAAAGAACGGCTCAGACGTCAAATCGGCTTTTTCAACGATCCTGAGCAAAGTGTCATCTGCCTGGATGACCAGAATCTGACCATCAACATAGCTGGTTCCAATCGCGGGAAACGTCGGGTTTTCCTCTTCGATCGGGTTGGTCGCCGGTCGCTCGATCATCAGTTGTGCCGAGCTTTTGTAGAGCCGCTCGATATTGAGAGCCGCATAGAGCGCCGCGACGGCGAACAAGAAACCCAGAAGCGTGATGCGCCAGAAATTCCGCCGCACGAACGACAAGGACTGGCGGAACAATTCCGCCAGTGTCATGTCTTGTTCGAGGCCACGTCTGAGCCCATTTCCAGTTCGATCTTCGTTCATTGTCCCTGCCATCGCACAACCACGAGACTGGTCTTTAAAAGAAGCAACAAATCCCCGCCAAAACTCACGTTGGCGAAGTATCGTGCATCCATCTTGACCCGCTCCGCGTAGCTGACGCGTCCGCGTCCGTGTACTTGCCACAGGCCGGTCACGCCGGGCCTAAGAGCCAAGTATTTGGGAAGATGCCCTGCATAGCGGTCCAACTCCTCGACCGTGACCGGCCTGGGGCCGACAAGGCTCATCTCCCCTCTCAGAACATTAACAATTTGAGGCAACTCGTCCAAGCTTGTACGTCTAAGGAAACGACCCACCCGTGTGATCCTGGGGTCATCAGTCAATTTTTGCTGAGCATCCCATTCCTCTCTCGCCTTAGCGTTTTCCTGCAAATGTTGCCGGAGCAAGCGTTCAGACCCCACTCGCATGGTCCGAAATTTCAAACACTTGAACTCTCGCCCGCCGCGGCCAACCCGCTCGTGCGAGAACACTGGTGGGCCGCCATCAAGCCACACCAGCACAGAAATCAGCAGAAATACGGGCAAACACAAAACCAGCAAAAGAACTGCCAACAAAATATCAAGAACACGTTTGCCGACCGACCTATAAATTTGACTTCCAGTGGTCGGTGCTACTTCTGTCTGGCACCCATGTTGATTCAGCCAAGGCTGACCTAGATCGTCTTTCATCTTGAGAGTCCCCCAACTCTAAAGATTTCAATCAATGTGGTTTTCAACCTAGCACATTCGACTAAAATTCATCAGATCAAGAAGAAAATCATCGTCCCAACACCGGAAACAGACTGTTTCCGCATAAGATTGCTGCAACAATTGCTACAGTTTCCACTGAATTGTCGCGCCTACCAAAACTCTGGGAAAGGTTTTGAAAAGGAACAAGAATGGCTGATTCGGCGAGCGATCTGACTTTTGGGTCGCAACAGGACGCAACACAGGAGGATCCGGCGCCCCATGTTGTTAAGTCTGGTGAAAGGCTGGTGGTTTTGAACGTCTGCGAGACCGCTCAGGGCGGTGTTGGCCGATATCAGGACGCCTTGGCTGCGCTTGCGGATCACGGGTTTCAGTCACATGTACTTCTACCTGATTCGGATATCGGCATCCTGACCGACCCGTCCCGGGCCACAACCTTTTCCCGTCTCAAGCGTGGTCCACGAGCGACTATACAAATGCTGCGCGTGTTTCTGTCCGAGCGAAAACGGCTGAAGCCAGATCTCTATTTTTTTCACAGTACATTTGCCCTGCTCCCATTGCTGGCGCTTCGCTTACGTCGGGACAAGACACCTGCAGTATATTGTGCTCATTCCTGGGCCGCCAATTCCGATGGTCCGGACACGTTCAAGAAACGGGTTATCCGATCTATCGAAGGTCGCTTGTGCGGTTTGGCGGATATGATCGTGAACGTTTCACGATCAGACGCGGGTATTGCTCGGCAATTCGAGTATCGCGGACGGCATGTGGTGGTGGAAAATGCGGTGACCGAACCGCTCGTAAACGCAAAGGACGATCTGTTCCCGCGCCCCGCACGCGACACCATAAACCTTCTCTTTGTCGGACGGTTCGATCACCAAAAAGGCTTGGACATACTGCTCGACGCCTTCCGGCAGGCCCAAGGCCAAAACCCGGCATTGCACCTTCACCTTGTAGGAGAGCCGGTTCGCGGTGGAGCAGTCCCCCCATTGCCCCCAGGGACGACCCATCATGGGTGGGTCGCTCCGGATCAGATCGATCACTATTTTCGGTCCGCTGACTGCCTGGTCGTTCCTTCGCGATGGGAGGGCTTGCCACTGGTCATCCCGGAGGCGTACCGAAACGGCACCCCGGTCTTGGCCGCGCGCACCAGCGGAATGGAGCATTTGATCGAAGACGGGCAAACCGGTCATTCGTTCCCACTCGACCGGGCCGCGCTTGTTGCGCTCCTGCTTTCTTTGGAACGCCCGGCCTTGACCAAAATGGGGCAGAATGCACGTTTGCTGTATGAACGCCGCTTTACCATCGACCGCTTCAGCCGCGAAATGGCCGCGCATCTTCATGATCTGGTCTCAAGCAAGGCGGAGGCAGACAAATGACGCAGTCTGAGGGGCTGCCCTCATTGATCATAGCGGGCGTACCCAAAGCGGGAACAACCTCGGTCTTTGATTGGCTGAACGCCCATCCCCAAGCACAAGGATCGACGTTGAAAGAGACGTGTTTCTTTGCCGATCCCGGCAGCCACGTCTTTCGATCCGACTTCAACAGCGATCTGGGATTGGACACCTATCGAACCGTCTTTCCGGATGTATCCGCAGAGGACACGCTGCTGTTCGAAGCAACGCCTTCGTATATCTACAGCGCCCGCGCCTTGGATTTGATCCCGAAATTGCCAAGCAACGCCAAATGCCTCTTCATCCTGCGTGAGCCGTCCGCGCAGGTGCGCTCGACCTATCAATACTATCGCAATACCTGGTCCTATATTCCGGCCGAAATGAGTTTTGCCGATTACCTGATCGCAGTTCGCAACCAAAGCCATGAGTTTGGCGGCAACGAGTTGGCACGCGACGCATTGGTCAACGCGGATTACGCGGCCTGGTTGCGCCTTTGGCGCGCGCAATTGGGAACTGAGCGCATGAAAGTGTGCTTGTTCGAAGACCTCAAACGCGATCCCGGCGCTTTTATGGCCACACTGGCCGACTGGTGCGGCTTGGACCCTGTTTTCTATGCAGATTTCGCCTTTGAAACCAGCAACCAGAGTTACGAGGTGGTCAATCGATCATTGCATGGGTTGAACATGGCGGTGCGGGATCGCTTGCCCAAGGGGCGGCTGTACGATCTGGCGCGCAAAGCGTATCGGCGCCTCAACACGCGTCCGGTCGAAAGAGACGCGGACGAGCAGGAACTGCAGCGATTGAAGATGGAATTTGCCCCCACCTATTCCGCGCTGGAAGACGAATTTGGGTTGGACGTGCGCCCTTGGCGCGACTGAGCCTGGATCACCCAAGCATCCCGTCATAAATCTCGATCAACCGCGTGAGATGCTGTTTGGGCGAAACCTGCGCCGCCAACGCGCTGCTGTCAAAATGCCCGATTTGCTGCACCCGGCGCAGGCTGTCGGCCATCGTCTTTATGTCCCGGCTGTCGTGGAGGATACCGTTTACTCCGTCCTCGACAACTTCGGCAGCAGCCGTCCAGCGGCCGCACACCACCGGCACACCGCGCAAAAGCGCCTCGATCGGGACCAGCGGCTGGCATTCGTACCATTGGCTGGGAAACACCAACGCCCGTGCCTGCCCCAATTCCGCCTGCACCTGCGCAGCGTCCAGCCATCCGGTGATCCGAGCCTTGGGATTGGCTTGGCGAATGGCCTCGGCCTCGGGGCCATCCCCAACAAACACGGCCTGCACCCCGGCCAGACGAGCGGCCTTGGCAAAGTGCAACGCGCCTTTTTCGGGTGAAAACCGCCCCACAAAAACGAAATTCTCGTTCTGCGTGGCATCTACAGCGGGGCCACCGACCTCGACCGGGTTGGGCAGGCTGTGCAGGCGCATCGATTTGGACAGAGAGGGCTGCATGGCCTGAAGCTGCGTCTTCGAGATATAGGCTACGTCAGTCAGCCCGCGAGGCATCAGCCCAGGCCCCCGCGCGATCGCCGACCGGGCAACGCGCCACACCTTGTGGCTGACATGGCGGGCGTCGCAGTTCACGGACAGGCACGCGGCCGACAGGGGCCTGCGCGTGCAGATCTCTTGCCGCCTGTAGTCGTAGAACCCACCGTTGGGACAGGCCAGGAAGTACTCGTGCATCGTGTAGAGCACCCGGAGTGGCCCAGACGCCAGGACCCGACCGACCGAAGGAGACAACGCCTTGGCCCAGCCATGGCAATGGATCACCGAATTGGCCGGGTCCAGCTGCGCAGCTTCGGTTCGGAGCACGTGCAGCGCCATCCGGTTCCACAGCCCGGTGGTCATGGCATTCAACCGGCTTGGGTTGTCCGCCAGTGTATGCTGGTTCAGGCAGACAGTGCGGATGTTGTCATGGGTCAGCTTGGGGTCCGGATCACCCGAGGCCGCAAAAAACGCCACCTGCACGCCTGCGTCGGCCAACAGCCGCGCGCTGTCGATGGCAACCTTGGCCTGCCCTCCGTTGACGTCAGCAAAGTCGCCCACGATCAAAACGTTTCGAACCCGCATGCGCCGTGATTTCCCCCCAGATCGCGTTTCACACTAGGTCACGGCATCATGGCTCGGCAAGTCGCTGTCTTGAGGGGGCCACCGGGATGCTCCCGCCAATCGTCAACCTCTCTGGCGAGAGGTCTCCTCTGGTTGGGCCGGGCGCCGCGCTGCGCGCGGCGCGCAACCGCCTGTGGCCACCCGTCAGATTGCTGGAGGGAAACCTGTGCTCTCTTTCAGTCCTGATCGGCCGCTTTGAAAAGATCCTTGCGCAGTGTCATCAGCGCCTTGGGATCGATCTTGCCCTGGATCACGGTGGTTCGGTTACTCTCGATGGCCCGTGTCAATGCAGGCCCGACCTCGCCCGGCCCGTCGACCCAAATCCCCTCGCCACCACATAGCTCGGCAAATTTGTCGAACCGCGGCGATTGGATTTCCGCACCCAAGAGACGCCCGCCATAGAACTCTTGCTGATAAGCCTTCTCTGCCCCCCAAGCCTCGTTGTCGAGCACCACGACAATGATCGGCAGCCCGTGCTGGATCGCGGTCTGGATCTCGATCATCGTATAGCCAATGGCGCCATCGCCCATCACCGCCACCACAGGCCGGTCGGGCGCAGCCGCCTTGGCCCCGATGGCAGCCGCGAGGCCAAAGCCCACAAGCCCGAAGTCCAGCGGCGTGATCAGTGACAGCGGCGCGTAGTGCGCCAACCGGTCGGCGGCCTGAAGGCAGGTGTTGCCGGTGTCGAGCGTGACAATCGCATCCTCGGGCAAAGCTGCGCGCAGTTCAGCCAGGGCGCGACGGGGATGCATGGGCAGGGTCGCAATCTGAGCCTCTTCTGCACGCTCGGCGGCCAGGCTCTCCATGTCAGCCCTGAAAGCCGCTCGCCAATCGCCGGCTTGCGGTTTTCGCGTCTGGTCCAGAAGCGCCTCGGCCGTGAGCCGCGCATCCGCCTGAACCGCAATCTCGGCCGGAAAATAGCGCCCCACCGCAGAGCCGTCGATGTCCACATGGGCGATGCGCGTCTCGGCCCCCACGTAGTCGTTCGAATGAAAGGTCGAATTGAAGCCAAGCCGCGCGCCCAGCACGACCATCACATCCGCCTCTTTTGTCAGGCGGCTGGCTACCCGGTTGCCGCGCGGCCCGGCTTGACCGGCAAACCACGGATGGCCGTGGCGCATGACATCCGCATGGCCCGTGGAGGTGACAACAGGTATCTCGAGGCGCTCGGCCAAGGCGGTCAGAGCCTCACGCCCCCGGCCCCATTTGAAACCGCCGCCGGCAAAAATCACCGGACGTTCAGCCTGGGCCAGCAATGCGGCAATGGCGGCAACATCGTCAGACGCGGCGGGGCCTGGACGGGCAATATTGACGGGTTGTGGATCATTGGCAGGCACCATCTCGGCAAACAGATCACGCGGCACATGCAAAACCACCGGTCCCCGGCGGCCCGAGTTCGCCAATCGGATCGCATCTTCGAGCATCGCAGGCAGGCGTTCGGCGTCGCTGACCATGACCGAGCGTTTACTGATCGGCGCAAAAAGCGCGACCTGATCGACCTCTTGAAACGTGTCCTTGGCGTGATCGCAGCGGCTTATTGCACCGGCAATCACCACCAGTGGCGAATAGGCCAGCTGCGCCTCGGCCACGGCTGTCACCAGGTTGACCGCGCCCGGCCCAGCCTGCGCCCCAAGCACGACGCCCGGCTTACCGGTCATTCGCGCCCAGGCGTCCGCCATATGGCCTGCCGCGCGCTCATCCCGCGCACCGACGTAGGCAATCGCACCGTCCTTGTACATCGCGTCATAGAGCTCGAGCATCGAGCCCCCCAAGAGGCCAAACACGGTGTCGATCCCGTTGGCCTTGAGAACGCGATAGGCCGCTTCGCCGCCGGTGATGTCTGTCATCTGATGTCTCCTGAAACGGTGCGCTCGATCCACCTGGCAAAGCGCAAGAGTTTGGCATCGGACCCACGAGGTCCGGTGATGTGCAACCCAACAGGCATCCCGTCGCTTGAGGTGCCGAAGGGGATGGAAATCGAAGGCAGCTCCATGACCGGCGTCAGGGTCACGCTGCGCCAGTCTTCGGGCAGATCGTGATCTGGCTGGTCGGCGGAAAAGGCCAGGCCGGTGGTGGTGGGCCAAAGGGCAAAATCATAGCCCTCAAAGAACCGCGCCGTGGCCTGCCACACCTGAGTTCGGACGCGTCGATAGTCGATGTAATCCTGCAGGCTCAGCCCTTCGCCTGCGGCACAGGCCCTGACAAAACTGGGGCTGGCCTGCGCCATGTCGGGCCGCATCGCGTCGCGGTAACCAAGCGCCGACAACCCTCGGATCAGCCCGCCGAACGGTAACAGAGGCGCAAGGTCCGGCGCGTCCTCTTTGATCTGCCACCCCACCGAGCCACAGAGATCCGCGACCGGCGCGATTGCGGCCTGTATCGAAGGATCGACCGACGCCCCGAAAGGAGCCAGTGACAGTGCCAGCTTGCGCGCCTCTACCGGCGCGTTGAGTTTCGCAAGGCTCGGTGGCTCGAACCAATACCCCAAAGGCTGCGCCATCGTGTTTCCCTGCATCACCTCAAGCATCAAGGTCAGGTCGCTCACGTTGCGCGCCATGGGACCGGGGATCGACAGACCGTCAAAGGGGGTCGGGTTGGGATCATAGGGGATCAGACCGGATGTCGGACGATAGCCCACAACGCCACACCACGCCGCCGGGGTTCGGGTTGAGCCGCCCAGGTCGGACCCGTCCGCCAGCGGTGTCATCCCTGCCGCCAAAGCCGCCGCCGCGCCGCCCGAGCTGCCGGCGACCGTTTTGGCAGGATCGTGCGGATTGCGGGTGGTGCCCGAAACCGGGTTTGAGGTTTGGCCAGAGAATGCAAATTCCGGCGTGTTGGTCTTGCCAAAGATCACCGCACCGGCGTCACGCAGTCGTTTCACATGCAGCGCGTCGTCTTCCGGCACGTGGCTTTCAAAGGATTTGGAGCCATAGGTCGTGCGCAAACCTTTGGTTTCAAAAACATCCTTGATGGCGATCGGCACCCCGTGCAGGGGGCCCGCGAACCGACCCTGTGCCGCCATGTGATCCAGCTCTGCCGCGCGGGCCTGCGCCGCTTCCCAATCGAGTGAGACAAAAGCATTCACCACGCCATTCACGGCCTCGACCCGGGCGCGATGCGCAGCCAATACCTGCGTGGCCGACAAAGCGCCTGTGCGAATCTGTTGGGCCATGTCGACGGCATTCAGGGTGGTGATATCGGTCATCTGGGCGGCCTTTCGCTAGTTTGGCCCGCCATCGGGGTGGCAGGCGTGTCACCGGGACGATAGAAAACCGCGCCTGTGTTTTCGCCCACAAACCGACGCTCTGTTGGCTGCTCTGCGACCATACGCAAGGCTTGGATAGGCCCCGACGGGCGCAAGGCGATCACATTTGCAGATGGGGGAACAAGGGGGGCCGTCATTGGATCACGCATCTTGCCGGGGCCGCAGGTTGTCGGGATCAAACGCGGGTTGGTCCAAAACCGTCAGGGTGTATTCCTGATTGAGCAGCAGAACGCTCAACCCCTCGCGCGGTGTCCCCTTGCGGACAAAAACAAATGCCAGACTCTTGCCCACAGTATAGCCATACCCGCCCGAAGTCGTCAGGCCCACAGGTGCTCCGTCAAGCAACACCGCCTCGCCCCCGTGGACGTCGATATGGTCGCTGTGAACTTCGCAATAAAGCAGCTCCCACCCGACATGATCCTTGGCGGCCAGCGCCGCCTCCTTGCCGATGAAATCGCGACCTTCGGGACGGAAGAACCGTTCCAGGCCAACGTCGAACATGCCGATGTCGGTGGTCAGCTCACCGGACGCACGATAGGCCTTTTCCATGCGCAACCCATTGAAGGCATAACCGCCCAGATCCACCAGACTATGCGCGGCGCCAACCTCATGCAGTTGGTCGTAAACCTCGGCGATGCGATCTAGGGGCAAGTGCAGTTCCCACCCGAGTTCGCCGGTAAAGGCCACACGCAGGGCATAGCAGGGCACGCCGAAAACTTCGATTTCCTGCCCCGACAGCCAACGGAAGGCGGCGTTTGACAGATCCGTGTCGGTTGCTTGCGACAGGATCGCGCGCGAGGTCGGGCCTGACAGCGCCAGCATCCCCCAGTCGTTGGTGCGGTTGATCAGTGTGACGTCTTCACCAGGCTGCACATGTGATTGCATCCAGGCGAAATCGGGATTGGCCCGCGCGATCGGAGAGCCGGTGAAATAGCGCCCCTCACTGATCCGCCAGATGGTGATTTCCGTCTCGAACCGCCCCTTGACGGTCAACAGATGACACAGCCCGATCGAACCATCCTTGGCCGGGATCTTGTTGGCCGACAGGCGATCCAACAGCGCGCCTGCATCCTGTCCGGTGATTTCAAACTGGGCAAAGGCGCACAGATCAATCACCCCGGCTCCCTCGCGCGTGGCCTTGGCCTCGGCCATCGCGTTTGCATGCCAGTTCTGATGACCCCAGCCAATCTGTTCGACCTCGCCCACCTTGCCAAAGTACCGCGGTCGTTCCCAACCCGCGACCTCGCCAAACACGGCACCCTTGGCGGCCAAACGATCGTAAAGCGGGTGTTTGTTCAGCGGTCGCAAGGAATGGAACTGCTTGCCCGGACACGGCGTGTCATGGCGGCGCATGAATTCATCCTTGGTGCGCTCCACGATGAAATGATCGGTGCTGAAGTCGCCATAGCGACGTGGGTCCATCGAGCGTGTGTTGATCTCGGTCGCGCCATGCACCATCCAATCCGCCAGAACCTTGCCTGCACCACCGCCCCAAGCCAGCCCGATGGAGGATCCGCAAGACAGCCAGACATTCGGCACGCCTGACGGGCCGACCAGCATCCCGCCGTCCGGTGTGTGGGTGATCGCGCCGCGCACGACGCGTTTGATCCCAAGCTCGGCCAGAATCGGCATCTTGTCGAAGGCGACCATCAGGAAATCACCGATCGAGTCGTAGTCCGCCTCAAACAGCTCATTCTCTGCCGCCCATGGCGCGCCCTGCGGCATTTGCCAGACGGTTGGGCAGACATGCCCCTCATAGATCCCGATCAGCCCCGATTTCTGCTCTTGCCGAATGTATCCGCCAAAAGCGTTGTCCCGCATCACCGGCAACTCAGGGCGGTCCAGGAACTCGGGCACGGTGTCGGTGACCAGGTAGTGGTGGAGACAGGAAACCGAAGGGATTTTCAGCCCAAACCATTCGCCGACTTGGTTGGCATAAGAACCTGCTGCGATGACCACATGGTCAGCCAGCACATCGCCTTTTTCCGTGCGCAGCAACCACATGTCGCCCTTGCGCGAGGCACCAATGACCCGGTTGTGCCGCTCAATGATCGCACCGCGTGCGCGGGTCGCGGCAGCCAGGGCCATGGTCACGCCCGAAGGGTCTATATGGCCATCCTCAAGTGTCTGAACAGCGGCCTTTACATCGTCGACCTTGTAGAACGGGTTGCCTTTTGCGATCTCGTCTGGTCCCACAAGCTCCATCGGCAGGTCCAGCAGTTTGCCGACCCCCATGATGGATTTCATCCAGTCGACTTCATCATCCGTGGTAGCGATGCGAAAGCCGCCAACCTCATGCCAGCCGATACTCTGACCCGTCTCCCTCTCAACCCGTTTGTAGGTCTCGATCGAGGTCTTGTTGATCCATCCCGCGATCCGGCTGCCGACCGCATGGGCGATCTGGCCGGCTGCGTGCCAGGTGGACCCGCTGGTCAGCTCTGCCTTTTCGAACAGGATCGTATCGGTCCAGCCATTTTCGGCCAGCTGGAACTGCGTGGCGACGCCCATGATGCCGCCGCCGATGATGGCGACCTGGGTGGTGCGGATGGTGTCGGTCATTGGAACGCCTCTTTGGCGGGTTTGAGAGAGATGCGGGCGCTGTAACGGGCGCAGGCGATTTCGACCTCAAAGCCGGGGATGACATCGCCATCCTGCAGCCCCTCGGGGAGGGATGTGAGCATGGCAAGCGCAACCGAGCGGCCGAACCGATAGCTCCACGCGGCTGAGGTAATTTGCCCCACAACCTTGCCGTCGAAATAGATCGGCTCGTCATGGATCGGGATCGCGTCGGGATCATCAAAGAGCAGCGATACGATCTGGCGATTGGGGGCGTGATCCTTCAGCGCCGCTTCCCCCACAAAACCCGTGCCAAGGGCGCAGAAGGCGCCAAGGCCGGCCTCTTGCGGGGTGGTGCCGGGGGTCAGCTCGTGGCCAAAAGCGCGGAACCCGCTTTCGATGCGCAAGCTGCCCGAAGCGTACAGCCCTGCATGGCTGGCGCCTGCTTCAACAAGCGCCTCATAGGCGGCCATGGCCATGTCCGAGGGGATGTAGAGCTCATATCCTTCCTCGCCGGTGAAACTGAGCCGTCCGGCCCAACCGCGCGCCAACCCGATTTCGACAGGCGCAAGGTGAAAGCGTTTAAGCTCGGGGACCGGTGTGTTGCTGGTGGCTTGCAGCACCTCTCGCGCTTGCGCACCAGCCAGCCCGATGATGGCATAGCTGCTAGTGACATCGGTAAACTCAACGCGGAAATCCCCGCGTGTTTCGCGCATCCGTTTGAGATCGCGCACAACCTCGCCCGCGCCGACGATCAGCAGATAGGTCTCTGGCCCGTGGCGCTGCACGGTCAGGTCGCTTTCGACACCGCCACGCGCGTTCAGGATTTGGGTGTAGGCGATGCGGCCCGGGGCAATGTCCATCTGCGCGGTGCAAAGGTGGTTGAGGAAGGCTGTCGCATCCGGCCCCTGCACCATGATCTTGCCAAAGGCGCTCTGGTCCAGGATCGCGGCGCCGGTTCGGCAGGCCTCGACCTCTTCCGCCACCTGCTCGCGCCAGGCCGGAACACCAAAACTCAACGGCAGATGCGCCGCCTCGCCGCCGAAATGCACCGCGCGCTCCCAGCCTCCACGACTTTCGAACCGGGCACCTGCAGCAGCCAGCCCCGCGTGGATAGGCGAGCGGCGTTGGCCCCGCGCGGTGTCCATCGACCGCCCGGGAAAGGGGTTGTCGTAATGGCGGCCCAGAACCTCGGGGATACGCGCCTCCAAAGCACCCAACACGTTCATCTCGGGGCTGAAACGGCGGATGTCGGCCTCGTTCAGCTCCATCGTCGGCTCGCCCGCGACGATCCACTCCGCCATCGCCTTGCCCGCGCCCCCGGCCAGCGCGATGCCGGTAGAATTCATGCCGCCCATCAGGAACAGGCCCGGCACCTCGGGGCTTTCACCCAGCATGAACTGGCTGTCGAGCGTGAAACTCTCCGGCCCGTTCAGAAGCATCCGCACCTCGGCCTTTTCCAACGCAGGAATCCGCCGCAGGGCGTTTTCCATCATCGGCATGAAGTGATCCCAATCTTCATCCAGCAGATCAAAGCTGAAGTCCTTGGGGAGGCTGTCGAGCGGCAGTCCTTTGGCGTGGGGTTCAAAACACCCCACCAGCAGCCCCTCGACATCGTCGCGGGCATAAAGGAAGGCATCCTGATCATTCAGCGTCGGAAGATGCGCGCCTTTGCCAAGGGCCTGAACTTCCTCAAGCGGTTTGGTCAGAATGTAGAAGTGTTCGCAGGCGTAAAGCGGCATATGCGCGCCAGCCATCGCGGCCACCTCACGCGACCAGAGGCCACAAGCGATCACCACCTCGTCGGCCTCGATCACATGATCGCCCACTTCAACGCCCGAAATGCGCCCGGCCCTCTTTTGCAGGCCAGTGACGGCGGTATCCTCGAATATCTGAACGCCACGCGCCCGCGCGCCCTTGGACAGCGCCAAGGCCACGTCCGAGGGGTTCACACGGCCATCGGCGGGCGACCAGACGGCGCCGATTACATCGTCTGTTTCGATCAGCGGCCAAAGCTCCTTGGCGCGGGCGGCATCGACCACTTCGGCTTCAAGGCCAAAGGCGCGCCCCAGGCTGACCTGCCGTTTGATGTTGGTCAGACGGTCCTCATTCGTGGCCAATGTCAACGAGCCTGTCTGGGTCCACCCCGTCGCCTGCCCGGTTTCGCGTTCCAGTTCGCCGTAGAGATCAATCGAGTAATTGATCAGCTTGGTCAGAGTCGCCGAAGGCCGCAACCTGCGCACCAGACCGGCGGCATGCCAGGTGGTGCCGGATGTCAGCTTCGACCGCTCCAGCACCACGATATCCGTGCGCCCTTCGCGCGCCAGATGATAGGCAATGGAACAGCCGATGACGCCGCCGCCGATCACAACGGTTCGCGCGTGAGAAGGAAGCGTGCTCATGCCGCGATCACTCCGTTCATGACCAGATCGGCCAGGGTTTCGTCAAAGATTTCAATCGCCTCGTCGATCAACGCGGGCGTGTGAGCGCATGAAGTCACGCAAGAGGTGAAGGACATGAAGTCCACCCCACGCTCCAGCAACCCGTTGCGCAGCCCGTTCACCAAAGGCGCGGGCACCGTGCGAATTTCTGCCGCGCTCAGCCCGTCGATGCTGCGCCCCCCGAAATAGAGGTGACAGGTCGAGCTGTCGCCATAGGCCAAGGCCTGAATCTGGCGGGTTTCAAAGCATCGGTTGATCCCATCGCGCAGCCGTGCGGCCATTGCATCAGCTTGAGCTTGGACCTCGCCGGTTGAGAGCAATTTCATCGCCGCGATTGCACCAGCCGCCACCAAGGGCGCTGCATTGAACGTGCCCTTGTGACTGACCGGCGGAGCAAACCCGTTGCGGGGCTTGCCGGGGTCGAGGAGCTCCATGATCTCGGCCTTGCCACAGATCGCACCACCCGGCAGTCCCCCAGTGACCACCTTGGCCAAGGTGGTCAGGTCCGGCACCACGCCGTCGCGCGCTTGCCGACCACCCGGCGACCAGCGAAAGCCGGTAATCACCTCGTCAAAGATCAGCACCTTGCCAGTTTGCGTCGCCAGATCGCGGATACCCTGCAAAAACCCATCCGGCAGCGGGACCGAGCCATAGTTTGCACCCGATGCTTCGACAAAGATCGTGCCGATCTGGTCGTCCACCTGCAACTCGGCCACGGCGCTTAAAGATGGCGGTGCAACAACGGTCAGATCGGTGATTGCTTGCGGCACACCCAATGACGGCGCGCCTTCGAACCCCGGTTTGGCCCCTTTCAGCAGCATGTCGTGCCAGCCGTGAAAATGCCCGTCGATCCGCAGCACTTTGTCCCGTCCGGAATAGGCCCGCGCCAAGCGCAACGCCAGCATCGTGCTTTCCGTGCCCGAGCCGGTGAAGCGCACCAGATCGGCCGAGGGCATCAGGCGGTGAATCCACTCGGCCCATTCAATCTCGAGCTCATGGCAATCGCCGGTATAGGGCGTTCTGGTCAGCTGTTCGGCGACCGCCTCCATCACTTGCGGACAGGAATTGCCCAACAGCTGGCTCGCCGCGCCAAGCTTGAAATCGATGTAGCGTTTGCCTTCGACATCCCATTTCTCGGCCCCCGCCGCCCGCGCGATATAGCTGGGATGAGGCGTGCGATAACGCAGCTCGTGGCTGACACCGCCGGGCATGACACGACGGGCGCGGTCGGCAAGGCTTGCATTGGTGATCATGAGAGCTCCCCATGGCTGAGAACGATGGATTTTTCCGCCAGATAAGCGCGCAGGCCCGACACACCCTTTTCGCGTCCGATGCCGCTGTGTTTGACGCCGCCAAAGGGCACCGTGTCGCCGCCCTGCAAAAAGCCGTTGACGAAGACCTGCCCCGCCTCGACCCGGCGGGCAAAGCGCATCGCGTGACCGGCGTCAGCGGTGTAGATACCCGCGACCAGCCCAAAGGGCGTGCCATTGGCAAGGCGCAGAGCGTCCTCCTCGGTTTCAAAGGTTTGCGTGATCAAAACCGGGCCAAAAACCTCGACCTGCGCGATATCACAGGTCTCGGGCACACGGGTGAAAACGGTAGGCTCATAAAACAAACCCTGCGGACAATCCGGCACATGCGCCCTTTGGCCGCCAGTGGCACAGGTCAGCCCATCGGCCATGGCGCGCGATACGAACCCCTCGACGCGGGCAAATTGCGCCTCGGAGATCAAAGGCCCCAGGTCAGGATCCGTCAGCCCGTGCCCCATGGTCATCGCACGCGCGCGCTGCACCACGCGGTCCACAAGAGCGTCGTGGATGTCCGCGTGACACAGCAACCGGCTGCCTGCGGCGCATACCTGACCTGCGTTGAAAAAGATCCCGCGCGCGACACCTTCGGCAGCGGCGTCCAGATCCGCATCGGGCCAGACCATCACCGGGGATTTCCCGCCCAGTTCCAGCGTGACCCCCGCGACAGGGCCAGAGGCAGCCTGCATCACCCTGCGGCCTGTTTCCGTTGAACCGGTGAAGGTCACATGGGCGACGTTTGGATGTGCAGCCAGCGCCTCGCCCACTTCGCCCGCGCCGCAAATCGCGTTGAATGCACCATCGGGCACGCCCGCCTCCAGCGCCAATTTCGCCACCATGAGCGTGCTCAGCGGGGTCAACTCCGAGGGTTTTGCCACCACCGTCGCCCCTGCTGCCAACGCCGGAGCAACACCGCGTGCCAAAGTCGAGATGGGATAGTTCCACGGCAGGATGTGGGCCGTCACGCCGACCGGTTGCAGCAGCGTCATGGCCGTCTGATCGGGACCCAGCGGGATGGTGTCGCCGTTCAGCTTGTCACAGGCGCCCGCATAGAAGCGGAAATATTCCGCCGCCCGCAGCACATCGCGCCGCGCTTGGGACAGAGGTTTGCCCACGTTGACGCATTCGACCGCCGTCAACTCATCTGCTTGGGACGCGATCAAGTCGGCCAGAGCCATAAGGACTTGGGCCCGCCGTGCGGGTGGGGTGTCCGCCCAAAGGCGCAGTGCGGTCTGAGCGGCAAAAGCCGAATGATCAACTTGGGCTAATGATGCATCACGCACTTCAGCAAAACTGATCCGTGCGGCCGGATCGACCAGCTGCCGAGACAGCCCGCCGCCAGCATGACCAATACCGCCGATCACTGCATCGGGCAGCGAACCCAGGTCAAAGGGATATTGCAGTCCGGCCGTCATTCTGGGCGTCCGATCTGTGCGCGGCTGAGGTGGATGTTGAACCGCGCGCGCAGTTCCCGATCCAACGCGTCGGGGATGTGACCGGGGAAATGCTCGGCCATCAACGCGCGTGCCTTGTCACGAGCGACATCGCCGATGGGGCGTGATCCGTCCTCCTCCCATTCGCGCGGGGTGCGGCGGTCGCCCAGATGGGGATAGAAGTAGTCCGACTTCATTCGCGAAAACGTATGGCGGTGGCCCAGATAATGCCCCTCGCCCCGGCAAACCTCGGCAATGACATCTGCACCGATGTTTTCCGGTGTCACCTCGACCCCGCGCACGGTGCGCAGGATATTGCCCAGCATGTCGTTGTCGGCGACGTAAGCTTCGAGCGAGACCCCAAGCAAGCTGGCCTGCATCCCGCAGGCCTGTGTGATCAGGTTTGACCCGGCATGTGCAGCGGAGGCCACGGCCAGGTTCTTTTCACTGCCGAACTGCGCATCCAGCGTCTTGGCATCCGTAATCCCGGCGATGGAAGAAGTCGGTAGATCGTAGTACCGCCCCATCTGCGCCGCCGCCGCCATCAGGATCGCCTGCTCACCGCCACCCGCGCACATTGATCCTGTGCGCAGGTCCGCGACCAAAGGCTTCGGCGCAAAGATCGCCGCAACATTCGGATCGACCAGCCGAGCAAAAACCAGCCCCGCCAGAGTTTCTGCCACGGCCTGAACCAGCGACCCCGCGATGGTGGCAGGGCTGGTGGCCCCGGCCTGCCCAGCCGAGATCAGCTGCACCGGGAAGCCCGCCAGGATTGCGGCCTCCAGCGTGTCGATCGCCTCTTCGGCAAAGCGCATGGGCGGGACCACATGGCAGACCATCACCGTCAGGAAAGGACGCGCGCGAAAGGCCGCTTCGCTGCCCGCGATGGCGTAACAAAGCTCGGCGAGTTGGGGGACGTTTTCGGGTTCCGAGACAGAAACCGAGACGTGTTTTGACGTGCCCATCAAACAGGCATAGGCCGTGTTCAGATCCATCTCGGCGGTGTCTTCGATGTCGCGGGCCACAATAGAGCGGCTGAAATGATGGATGTTCTCCATCGCGTCACAAATCCGCGCGGCATCGTACAAATCGCGCACGGTGCCATCGCGATAATGGCCATCCTCGATGTCAAAGACACCCGGCGCACCACCGCCCGAACTCATGTGGACACGGGTGCCCGACAGGTTCAGATCATGCGCGGGATCCTGTCCGCACAGCACCACGCCCCGGCGCGCCTCGGCGATCGTCTTACGCACAAGGGCCCGGGGAAAGAGCAAGCGGTGGTCATCAGTGTAACTTCCACCCGCCGCGCAGACCTTGTCGATCATGGAGGGCGTCGCCTGGCTCAGCCCCAAGGTCTCGAGCAGCATCAGAACCGCCTCATCGACCTGAGCAATGTCAGCGTCGCTTAGCGGACGAAAGCCGCCACCGTTCAAACCAGGCCAAACCGGGGGCGTTTCGACCTCGGCCTCGGCATCAGCTTCGATCCGGGCAGTCCGCCCGCGACGTCGCGGTTTTTGCGCCATGGCGCCTGTCTCCTCTTCCCTCTGGGGCAGAGGTTAGAGACCCCGCATTTTCCTTACAAAAACATGTTTCTCTTGCCATGGATGAGGAAAATTCATTTATTCACAACATGACCAGCCTCCCCTCTCTGCCAGCTCTGCGCGCGTTCGAGGCCGCCGCCCGGTTCGGCAGCTTTCGCGCCGCAGCCGAAGCGATCAACGTGTCCCCTACGGCGATCAGCCATCACATTCGTGGGCTTGAGGCGCATTTGAACGTACAACTCTTCACCCGCGAGACCCGCGCCGTGCATCTGACGGACGAAGGGATGCGTCTGGCCGATGGGTTAGGCAAAGCGTTCCGTCTGATCGAAACCTCGGTCGAGGCAGTGGCACAGACCGCTGGCAAGACCAAGATCCGTATGGCCATGGGACCCAGCTTTGCCACCCGCTGGCTGCTGCCGCGGTTTGCGGCCTTTCACGAGGCGTTCCCGCAAGTCGATCTGGAGCTGGTGCAGACCCCGCTGCTGGTGTCGCCGCAGAACGTGGATGCCGATATCTTCATCACCTGGGGCGACGGCGTGTTTCCCGGTATGATCGCCGACCCGCTGGTCAATGTCCTGACCGCCCCTGTTGCCAGCCCGGCCTTGATCGAGCGACTTGGCCACCCCGAAACCCCTGCAGACCTGTTGTCCTTTCCGCTTATCCATCAGCGCGACACCCTTGGGTGGTCGGCTTGGTTTTCGGCCGCTGAGGTCAAATGCAACGACCTGACGGGCCCGATCATCGAAGACACCAACGTTGTCCTGCAGGCCGCCATCGCGGGGCAAGGTGTCGTCATGGGCTGGGTGCCGCTGATCGATTCCGAATTGGACAGCAGCAGCCTGATCCAGCTGTTTGATGCGGTGCTCAGCGAACACCGCGCCTATTATCTGGTGCGCCGCACTTCGGGTCCGCAGGCGCAAGAGATTGCAGATATCTGCGACTGGTTGATCCATCAGGCCGGCTGAACGCAGGATACACCAACCACAAGATTTAACTTGGACGAATCGCGCACCTCGCCTAAAGGGCGTCCACCTTTGACGAAACTCCTGCTGAATGGGTGTCTTTGATTGAAACAACCTCTCGACGAACCGCACATGGTCTATGGCGTAGACAAATGGGGCAAGGGCCTGATTGTGGTGACCGACGAGGGGGAGATTGGCCTGCGAAATCCGTTGGCGCCGGATGCGCCCGCCGTGAGCCTGCCAGGCATCCTGAGTGATCTGGACGAACGTGGGATCAAATCGCCCATGGTGCTGCGAGTCAGCTCGTACCTTGAGCACGAGATCGCGCACATCAACGAAAGCTTTGCCAGCGCCATCGCGCGCACCGGGTATAAGGGCGATTATCGCGGCGTCTTTCCGATCAAGGTGAACCAGCAGGCGCAGGTCATCGACCGCATTGTCGAGTTCGGCCACAAGTACAACTACGGGCTCGAGGCCGGGTCAAAACCCGAGCTGGTGATTGCACTTGCCCATCGTTTGGCCCAAGAGGCGCTGATTGTCTGCAACGGCGTCAAGGATGCCGAATTCATCCAGTTGGCGATCCTGTCGCGCAAGCTGGGTTTCAACACCGTGATCGTACTGGAGAGCCCAAAGGAAGCCGACACTGTGATCGAGGTCTACAAAGAGCTCGGGATTGAGCCTTTGCTGGGTGTGCGGGTCAAGCTGACCAACCAGATCAGCGGCAAATGGGAAGAAAGCTCGGGCGATCGCTCGGCCTTTGGCATGAACACCGATCAACTGGTCGCCGTGGTCGACAAGCTGCGCGACGCGGGCCTGCTGCAGTGCCTCAAGCTGCAGCATTCGCATTTGGGCAGCCAGGTGCAGGACGTCAACGACGTGCGCCGCGCCGTGGGTGAGGCGTGTCGGTATTACACTGAACTGACCGCCGAGGGCGTGCCTTTGACCCATCTGGACCTGGGCGGCGGCATGGGCGTGGACTACACCGGCGAGAAAAAGGCGGCCGAAAACTCGATCAACTACACGGTCGAGGAATACTGCGCCAACGTTGTCGAAACCGTCGGCTATGCCATGGACGAAGCCGAAGTGGCCCACCCGACCATCGTCACCGAAAGCGGGCGGGCGGTTGTTGCGACGTCTTCGATGCTGGTTTTCAACGTGCTCGAAAGCACGCTTTATGACGCGCCCAGCGCGCCCGAGGTCGAACCGGACGACAACCACCTGATTTCCGATCTGGCTGCTGTTGGCGGTTACTTGAAAGCGGAACGCCTTCAGGAATGTTGGAACGACGCCACCTTCTATCGCAATGAATTGCGCGCCCTGTTCCGGCGCGGCTATATCGACCTGCGCCAGATGGCCCGGGGCGAGCGCATTTACCTGAGCCTGATGGCCCGCATCAAGGCGCTGGTGGCGGCACAGGACGGCGAGACGGATGTCGACGATCAGCTGGAAAAGCTCGCAGACATCTATCACTGCAACTTTTCGCTGTTCCAATCCCTGCCGGATGTTTGGGCGATTGATCAGCTGCACCCGATTGTGCCCTTGCAGATGTTGAACCAGACGCCCGACCGCCGCGCGGTTCTGTCCGACATCACCTGCGACAGCGACGGCAAGGTCGACAAGTTCATCCTGGCCGATGGCGTCTCGCCCTCCCTCCCGGTGCATTCGCTGCCCGAGGATCAACCCTATCATCTGGGTGTCTTCTTTGTAGGCGCGTATCAGGAAACACTGGGCGATCTGCACAATTTGTTCGGCGACACCAATGTCGTCACCATCGATCTGCGCACGGACGGCGGGTTCGACCTGCTGCATGAGCAAGAGGGCGATACGATCAGCCAGGTCATGTCCTACGTCGAATTTGACCCAACCGATTGCGTCGCCGCCTTCCGCAAGCTCGTTGACGGCGCGATTTCCGCCGGTACGCTGAAAGCCAGCGAACGCAAGCTGATCATTGGTGCTTATCGCGACAGCATCAACGGCTATACTTACTACGAAAAGTCGTAGCGCCCGTTGCCTCCGGGTGCATCCGTAAGGAGTAAACCCCTATTTGACCCATATTTTTAAGGGGTTTTCTGCCAAAACGCATCAAACTATTTTTTCTGCCTGTGGCCCCCAAGGGTTACGAAAACGGCGCTCAACGGCCCCCCTCCGGCCCCCGGCGCGCGATACAGGAGATACAGAATCATGCGAATCACCGAGGCTTCAATCAAGAAATTGCTGCCCGCTGAAGGCCGCAAGGAAATCCCCGACGACGAGGTGCGCGGTCTACTCCTGCGTGGCAACCGAACTGGGGCCTCCTGGGTTTTAAGGTTCCGTGACAATGGTGAACGCCGTAGGCACACCGTTGGCCGGTGGCCTGGTGTCAGCGTTGCTGACGCCCGACGAGCCGCGAGGAAGGTGCTCGGTGAGGTGGCTATGGGTAAGCCCCCCGAACGCCGCGAGGCAACTCTGACGCTTGCTGAGGCGCTGGACCGATACGAGCCTATCATCAAGCAGCGGAACAAGAGCGCGCGGCAGGTCATGAACCTGATGCGGCGTGAATATCGCCCGCTGATGAACCGAGAACTGAAGTCGCTGACCAAGGCTGACTTCCTGCGTGTGTCCGATAGTGTGCGGAAAACCCGGCCCCCGACCGCTGACCTGTTGCTGCGCGTCACCAAACCCTTTCTGAACTGGGCCGCTGAACGAGCCTATGGCTCAAACGTTCTGGCGGACGTGCGCGTGGCCCAGACCGCCATACGTGACAATCATCTGACTGTTGAGCAGGCTCGTGAAGTGTTCGCCTATCTGCGCACAGTTCCTTACCCCTTTGGCCCTGCCTTTTCAGTGTTGCTTCTTGCTGGAGGCCGCAGGACAGAAGTTCTGGAGATGAGGAAGTCCGAGCTGGACCTCGATGCTGCGGTCTGGACCATCCCAGGCGAACGCATGAAGAACGGACTGCCCCGGCGCATACCATTGGCGCCCGTCACCGTTGAAATCATCAAAGAGGCCATCGACAAATCACCTAAAGGAGACTTCGTGTTCTCAACTTCGGGCAAGCGCGCTTCGCTCGGCGTGGACAAAGCTGTGAACGCAATGAGAGAACGCACAGGCAACCCACACCTGAACCTTCATGACTTCCGCCGCACTGTCGCCACAGCCCTATCTGAGAACGGCGCAGATGTGGGGACTGTGGATCGTTTGCTGAATCATGCGGCTGCGGCCACGAATAGTCGCCTCGCCCGCATCTACAACAAGTCAGACATGCTTGAGGCCAGACGTCAGCTCGCAGAGCAATGGGCCGATATGCTTCAAAACCCAGACACCTGAGAAACGATCTGTTTTTTGTGGTAGGGTTTCCCCGAGGCTCCGAGTAGGCTAGGCTCTTCAAGCCGGGGGTCTCTGTCGCCCCCGATACAGCGAATACAGACATGACGAAAAGCTGCGCTCAACGCGCTTTCACCGTCCCGAGGAAGCCTCGGGTGTCATGTTTTGTAGGCCGCAATGCATCCCCAAGACTGGACCAAAGATGACCATCCCAAGTGGGCGACTGTCGCTGATCTCGTGATCTTCGTCAGCCGTCAGTATTGGCGTGTGACCAAGTGGCAGTTCCGCGACTGGCCGGGAACTGTCGGGTGGCGCGGGCAGGCCCGCCTACTGCTCGTGGACGAAGTGATCGCGCACTTCGACGAGCGGGAGGCCCGATTGCGGCCACGCAAATCAAACTGAGAAAAGGAGAAGAACCAATGACCGACCAATATGCAACCTTCGATGACGACTTCCGCCCCACTGCTATACGCCGCAAAGAGGATGATGGTTCGTTGTCGGACTGGCAGTTTTTGTACATCGTAGCACCCGGTGGCCGAATTGTGGAAGCTTATGGCAAGACCTTTGATGAGGGCTTGGCGGCGTTCGAAAAAGAGCTGGGGGAAAAGGTGTACTCGGGAGATGTGCACATTTTTGACCATGACGTACCTGAGTCAGTGATTGAGCAGTACGAATGGCATCCTTGAAGGCCGCTGACACCCTCACCCCGCATCAGCGCCAATGCGCCGGTTGATGTACGTTGCCATGACCCGCGCGGCCCAGCGGTTCCTCCTCGTCTTCCCTGACAACACGATCATTGACGAGGACCTGATAGAGCGCGCCGTGACTCTTGCCAAAAACCACAAAAATCTCCAGTAGGTGGCGCAAGAGATACACGCTAAAATAGAAGGACCCTCGCTTTCGTGGCGAGGGTCCGAAGTCCGAGCTGCCGGGTTCGGACACAACCAACAAGGACTTGCCGAGACTTGTCGATCATAGAAAACATAGCCCTAAATCCCTTGCCGCAAAAGGGGATTTTTGCCTGCGTTTTCGCATGGATACAGGATGTACAGGTCGAACGAAAAAGACCCCAACCTACGACAGACGGGGTCTTTTCAATAGAAACCTGGAAAGGGCCTCCGGGGGTGCTAGAATGTGCCTTCGAGTATAACCCGAACAACCTATGCGGTAAAGCCCTTTCCGGAAAAACACGGGGGCTTACCCAATGTCCGATATCAAACAAACCTTGTCAGCGGTCCGCGAAACAGCGGAAACTGGCCGCAGGACCGAAACCTTCTGCCCAAGGTGTAACTCAACCTACAAAACCCTGACGGTTCACCCCGGCGCAGAGGAACTTTCTGTCTTCCTTGAGTGCAGCAAAAAGTGCGGAAAAGCCGAACTTGAACTGTTGCTGGAGGAGCATGAGTCTGACGTCGCCTACAGCCAAACCAAAGGCATTGATCCGACCGAACCCTTGATGCTGAAAGCTGCGCCGGTTGCCTGGGGCCTGCCGCCCCACGAGGACCACGCCTCCGTTTTCAAGTACCAGGACAGAGACGGCAACCTCCTGGCCTGCGTTGTGCGGGTAGACAATCCTGACGGGACGAAGGACATCAGACCGTGGACCCCGGTTCGTTACCCTGACGGCAAGCAGGGTTGGCACATGGGGTATCCCGAGCAGTATGCTGACGGCAAGAAAACCCGCAAGCCGCTGTACCGGCTGCGCGAGCTTGAAGGCATGATGAAGAAAGTCCCCGTCATGATACACGAGGGCGAAAAGGCTTGTGATGCCGCGCGGGCTGCTGCGGGTGACGAGGCCCACCCATGGTCTGAATGGTTGCGCCAGTTTGCCCACGTTTCACTTATGGGCGGCGCGAAGGCTATCGGCACAGCGAACCTGCGGCCGTTGAGCGGTCACCCAATTTGGATCAGCAGAGACAAGGACGATGATGGGCTGGACAGTGGACTGATGCTCGCGGAGTTGCTGGACCCCCACTGCCCCGCTGTGTACCTCAGCGACCCGGACTATTTTGAGGCTCTACCTGCCAAATGGGACATGGCCGATGGCACGTTTGGGGTCCGCGCGGTGGACTTCAGCAAGCGGTTTCTCCTGCGGACCCCGCCATACTATGAGGACATCACCGAAAACGGTCAGTTTCTCTATCCGTTCAACCGAAAGTTCGCCAAGCTCTTTGCGGTGCTGACCAACCGAGACACTGTTTGTGAGCTGCGCAACCTCGGGCCCGATTGTGAGGTCACGTCATCTACCTTCAAGTCCTACTACATGCAGCCCAAAGCTGCCGCGAAGAACGCCTTTGATCAGGTGATCGCCAGCGGCAGGGCGCAACTAGTGTATGACTACGGCACCAATCCTTCGTTGCCCTACGGTGCGCTGTACGTTGAAAGCGGTCAGCGTTACGCCAACGTATACCGGGGGCCTGACTTTGATCCGGTTGAGTGTACGGAAGAAGACCTTGCTGTGTTCTTTGAATACATGGCACACCTGATCCCCGACGAGAAAGAGCGCAAGATTGCCCTGGCTTGGTTTGCCATGGTTGCCGGGAACAAAAGGGACACGCGCGGGTTCCTCTGGTCAGTCTGCGCGATATCCAAGCAGACCGGCTCGGGCAAGACCCTGTTTGGCTTTTTGCTAGCAAAGTTGGTCGGCAGCTCTTGCCACAGCGAGATAACCGTGGCGCAGTTTCGTGCGCCGTTCAATGAATGGTATCGCGGCAAGCGACTGATCACGGTCAACGAAGCTCGGGAACCAGGTAACAGCCCATGGGGTTTCACAGAGAGCCTCAAGCCGTACATCACCGACGAATACATCTCGATTGCTGAGAAGTACCGGGGCAAGACCCAAGCCAAGAACCACGCCTATTGGTATCTGTCGTCAAACCATGACAGCGCCATCAATATTGATGACAGCGACCGCCGATACTTTGTGCCTACGATCACCGAGCACAAGATACCCGCTGACCTAAACAAGCGGCTGCGCCGCTGGTTTGATGAAGGTGGCGCAGCACAGCTACTCGGGTGGGCGCAGCGGGAAGCCGAGCGCATCTTCCCTCTTATCGATACCCCCGAAGGCAGGGAATTGGGCTATACGACCGAGGCCCCGGCAACCGAACGCAAAGCCGAGCTTCAGGAACGAGGCCGGTCTGAGGTGGCAGTGTTTCTTGATGAGTATCTGGGTGAAGGTGTTTCTGAAAAGATGGTCGTCAGCTCGCAAGACGTCCGTGATTTCCTTAAGGAACGCATTAAGGATCACGACATCAACAAGCCCCGTGGCCGGTTGGACATTCAAGCTGTCGACGCTCTGAAGGCGCTTGGATATCGCCGGGTGTGGGCGGAGCCACAAACCTTGTTCGCGATCAGTGGCGTCAACTGCCACACGAAGTTGTCGCTCTGGTCCAAGCATGACTTCGGGAAAGACCCAAACCGAGACGTGGTTCGTAACTACTATCAGCCACTGTCCACGCTGTGGTCCAGCCGCCTGAATTTGATGGCCTATGATCCGAGGGATGACGAGCGCGAGAACAAAGAAGAAGGCGAAAAAGATACCACTCTAATAGATACCACTCTGGGTGAAAAAAGCGGCGATGAGCAGGGTTTACTGACCGGCGACGGTAAAACCCGAAACAAGCTGCCTATCTGACCTGACGGTGACGAGTGGTATCTTTTGGCGTATCAAGTGGTACGCAAGGTGGTAGGATACCACTCTGATCTTTCCCTTCTATTACAAAGGCTTCTCTTTCTTAGGGTGGTAAGAGTGGTAGAAGGAAGAAGAAATAGAAAGAAGAAAAAGAGGGTAGGGTAGAGAAAAGAAGAGAAGAGAGGATAAAGAAAAGAAACTTTTTAGGGCGTACCACTGTGAGGGCGTTTCTCCCAAAGGGCAGACCCACTGCCCCCAAAGGCGACAACTACCTACGCTTACTCGCTTTCGAGCCGTTCGAGCTGGGATTGTTCCCAAGACTTATAAGTTTGCGACGTGCCCTCGATTTTCCAATCTACGGTCCCGTTTGTTGGCCTTCCATGTATCATCGCCGCTGCCGCACTCGGGCTTTTAAAGGCGTAGTCTTGTGTGAAAACGCAATTACCGCCTTGAGATACGACGGTGCCGTTTGTTTCCAGCTCTTTGCGCAAAGCTTCGTAGCTGTGGCCGCCCTCGCCTGTCCAAGATTGTTTTGCCTCAGATCCTCGCTCAACAATGAATTCCCCATCTTCAAGCCGGGCTGATGCGACCAGACCAAACTTCTTGCTTTGCAGCTGGAAACGCACGAGCTCGCTTTGATTTGGGGAAGATAGAGTGAGCGTGTTTGAGGTGGTCTTCGGTTTCGCGTGCTGCAAGAACATGTCAATTCGCAGAGCAGGAAGCACCATCATTAGGTAATCGAGAAATCCTTCCATGTTTGCGACATCGGCTTCACCTAAGCTTGGCCTGGGCGGAGTATTCGCATTTTCCAGTTTTGTCCGCCCGACTGCTTCAGCCCCCTCAACAAGTCGAGCTTCCAGGTACTTAACATGAGCTTTGTTGAGAGTATCAGCGGCTGTGGTGATCAAAATTGCGCTTGACCACCAATCCTTGTTCGCAACGTGCTGCCCAAGTCGTTTAGCCATGTTCTCGGCCTCACCGATGTATGCGAGTGGCTCACCATCGTTTTCACCGATTAGAACGTAGACACCTGTGTGCTTAGAGTGTTTTCGTGAAAGAGCGTTGGATATCTGTGTACGTGGCGTCATCAGCACATGGCCAGTCCAATTGAAGACCTCTGCCGTCAACATCCCATCGGGACGACCGTCGATAAAGTAAAGTTGCATAGATCGGCCGGAAACTGTCATCTTGCCTTCTTCCTCTATGGTGCGGTCGTCAAATTGCGAAAGAACACGACGGCGCAACGGTTTAACTTGCCGCGCGAACTTCTAGACAACTTGGCTCTCCGCTGCAGCACCCTCAGAATCCCAACATTTTTCTATTCTATTTCAGCGGAATTCGTCCAATCTTCTTCTCAATACGTGATCATCGGCAAAGGAAGAAGTGCGTTTGGTCCGGTAGAAGCCAATCTCCGTCACTCTCAACGTTTGTCGATTGGTAGACTGCAGTTTGGCCGTCGATCTGACACGCGGATTGTGCTTTTGCGAGGATCTCAGTGGCCGGGAATCGTTTGTTGCCAGCCTCAAAGACTTTGACTGAATAGCCATTGTAGTCCGTGACAATGGGTTCGGCCAAAGGAGTGCATGCAGCCACGACCAGGCCACCAAAAACTACCAGCGTGAGAGTTCTCATGGGGCAAATCCTGTTCAATTTCGCTGAGGCTTACCTAACCTGGTTTATTCTACGGTCTTTTCGAAGTTCGGCCTTTTTGTTGCTGATTTCGGAATGCCCGGTCAGCTGGCAGCGGTATCGAGTAGGATTGGTAACAACTGGGCAACCGCAAGCTGAGCGATCTGGTTGCTCGGTATGGGGGCGGGAGTGCACGAACCAAAGGCTTTCACCGTCAAGCGTGCCCCCTAGCCGTTTTCTAACGTTTCAGGCCGATTCCGAACCCATTTTGGTCCCCGAAACCACCTGTCGCCGCGCTGGGCTAAATCCTAGCCTCCGAGAGCCGCTCTGAAGCTCTTTCCGCCCCCTTAAGCTCGGCAGCCTAAGAAAGCGCCTACTCGGGCCGCTCCGCGCTTGGTTGCTTTCTCAAACACTTTTCTTCTACGCTTGGCAACACGGGCTGGACTCGGGGGGAGAGTTCGAACTCCTGACGGTTCTGGAGCAGCGCTGGATTTGAGAAACTACCTTAGTTCGGGCAATCGTGGCAAGGTAGCAATCTGATGGTATCTTCAGCAGGACTTTTTGCAGGTGGTCAGCAATGAGTGAATTCAATAATACATCAAACTGGATAAAGAAAAACAGCACCTGTCTCAGGTACACCTACGAGCTGGACGGCAAACAACATGAAGGAGAGGCCGAGAAGAGACCAAAAACCATCAATATTAAGCTGAATCATGTTTCACTTATCGAAGAAACCTCGTTAGATCCCGACAATGAAACTGGATACTCCGATACGGTATACTTCATTGGTAGCGGAAACGTAGATGGGGCTCTGATACACGTCATTACACTAGACGACAAGCCAAATCAGGTGTTTTCAACACTTGCTGTGACAATCGAAAAAATTGACCTTATAGAGCTGACACGCCCCAGCTCGGCCAAATATGAATTTTTGTTTCCTTCTAAAAGTGAAGAAATGCCAAAAGATGGTTGGCTTCACGACGAACCTGGGCGAATTAGTTTCTTTTCCGCCCATCGCGAATCCCAACTTCATGCAACGCTGTTTGTTTCTCAGGAAAAGTTTGAATATCTAGCAAAATGTATAAAAGCTGGGAATATCTGTTCCGTAGACTTAGATATCCTCGCAGATCTCTACGGGCTTAGTTATGAGTCTATGGGTAGCGGTTTCCCTGGTCACATTTTCAACTATGCCATTTTGGCCGAAGGTGATGAAGGTGAAGATGAATACGACCTCGGGCATTCGGTCAAACTAACAGGTACCGCGAACGCGCGTCTTCGGGAGTTAACGTTTGAGTGGTCGTCGACGATCAAGGACAGTGCGGCTGAGACGATCAAGGACAGTGCGACTGACCGTAGCAAAGAGACACAACTAGAAGAGCTTTCAGCAGCACAACCCGTTTCTTTGGAGAAACCGGGCAAAGATCTAACGCCATCAGAAGAAAGAAACTACATAGAAATGAAAACGCTCCGCAAGGAGATTAAGGCGATACGTACAAGAATCGAGGTGGTTTTTCAGGTAACAGTTCTAATTACCCTCCTAATCATTTTAGATATCGTCTTTGATTGGCTGATTGACTGAATGCGACGGGTGGCACGGGGGCTGAAACTCTGTGCTTTTTTAAAACTATATCTGCATCTTTGCCTCCGGGGTATACTGATCTGTATACCCAGCCCGGAGGACAGAAATGCCGAACATGTATGCGGAGAACCAACCACGGGGGCAGTACTTGAAGCCGCCAGAGCACCTGTCAATTGAGGAGTTCACTGTCTTTCAGCAAATTGTCCGTAGTAACTTGCCTGACCATTTCAACGAGGCCCACCTTCATCTGCTTGTGCGGTACGTTGATTTAGTGCTCGAGTTGCGCCGCCTCGGTGAATGGCAATCCAAGATCATCGCCGAACAGGGCGTGGAGGCTTTGTTCTACGAAACTGACACCGGCCAAAAGAAGGAACATCCCTCTTGGGCACGCATGCAGCATATGTCATCTGAAATGCAAGCTCTGGCCTCAACTCTCAAGATCCTCCCTGACCGAGTGAAGGCCACCGAGGCCCGAAAGGCCGCAGTACGGCGCAAGCGCCTGGACGAGATGGCCGAGGAGAACCCGGATACTAAGGGGTTATTGTACAATGGCGAAGCGACGCGGTTCGATGCCTAACTATCGCCGCCGACCGCCGAAGGACACCCGCAAGACGCCCCATGGCGACGATGACGACCAGCCTTAGTCATGCGTCCCGGTAAACACGAAAGCATCTGGGTCCGGGTCGGGAATAATCTCTACCGACAGGCCCAGCTCTTCTCTCTGGACGATGGCGAGGTCCACGTACCGGGTTGGAACCTTTACCCGGCATCGCAGCCGGTGTGCGCATTTGATGCGCTGCCTCAGTTCGTGACGGATATTGACAAGAAACATACGGGACATACGGGCTTAGCCAATCCAAGTGCTTTCGGTGTCCGGCCCCAATGCAAGACGAAACATCGGGGCCGGACGTATCACCGCCCGCAAGGAACTGGGCGGTGAAATGTGGCTGTCTGGAGTAACCATGAAACACCCAGCCACGTTCTTTACGACCCCCAGTAGCAGTGTGGGTCGCGACGGTATGCGGCCTGTTCTCGTTCGGCTCGTTCCCGTGCCCAGACGTCTTCGGCAATCTTCTTTGCCCGCGCTGTCACCGCCTTTACGCTGTCCCTGCTTGGTTTGCGGGTTGCGGAACGGGCCTTCTCGCGTTGTTCAGAGCGCCGCAGCCGGGATTTGTACTTCGCCAGCTCTTTCACAGCGGCCAGTTCTACCTTTTGCCGCGCTGGTTCGGGCAGACTTAGCATCTCTTCCCGTGTGAACACTTTTAGAACGATGCGGCGCATAAGTAGTTGGTCGTCGGCATCGAACTTGGCAATTATGCTCATCTCAGCTCTCCTTTCTTGTCCACGCTCGTCAGTACGCCTTCGCGGATCAGGCGGCGCGCAGCGTTGATCCGTTCGGACCCACTGTCGGGAACCCAGACTTTTCCGTCCCGAACTTCACCGACCGTCAGGCCGTCGAGTTTGATGTTCGTGCATTCCTTCAAGCTGGTTTCGATCACCGGCCAAGCGTGAACCGGGGCAGGGTTCGGGTTCGGTATCTGCGTCCCCACTGGCACCCCGTCGATCATCGGTTCGCCAATTTCAGGCGTGGGCTGCGGCGGTGGCGGTGGCGGGGCTTCAGGCGTTTTGGTGCTGTACCCGCTTCGCACGGGTTCGCCTCGGTACTGGCGCCACAGCGCAGCCGCTGGTTCGGTGGTTGGGTTGCTTGGAGTTAGCTCCCCGGTTTGCGCATTGCCGGTGGCGATCAGCTGCCGTTGCAGGTCCGTCTGCAAGGTGCAATTGCCCGAGTTGCTATCAATAAAGATTGCAATGCCGTGGACTCCGGAATCAATCCACCTGTCCGTTGTCACGTTCGCCATCACCAATTTACCTCCGTTAGATACGCAGTGCTGCCGGGCCGCAGCATCGCCCAGCTCACCGGCTGGATCATGCGCAGCGCAATAATTCGCGATTGGTGGGTACTAATAACCTGGGCAGGTCCGCCCGTTACCGTGGCGGCGTCCGAGATATTGACGGACCCAGCTGCGTTGACAGCGTTCTCGTCCTTCATCTTCGGATCTGCGCCACTGTCGTTAACCATGACAAGAACGGCTTGTTCGCTCGTGTCTATCTCTGGGGCCGGAAGCCACCCAGCAAAGTCCGACGTTTCTATCGCGTAGATTTTGTCGATGGGTACGGTGGCCGAAACGACGACCGGAACCCCGAACAAGTTGCCAGCTTCCAGCATCTTGCGGAACACGAACCCTTCGGCGTCTCGTGTCATACTCAGACGCAGATGCCGCGTTGGGTCCAGCACAATTTTGGGCGAGCGCAGGGTTCCTGCGTGCATCACGCTCTCAATCAGCCAAGCAATGTCCGTTAGGATTTTGCCTAGGTCCGTACCCGAGCTGGCTTTCGTGGTTGCGCCGTTCCAAGGACTGCCAGGCCGCACAGCCGCAATGGGTGCATTGTCCGGGTTGAGCAAAACGTTGTCTAGCATCCGAGCAGTGTCTTGCACCACATGCTGCCGCAGCAGGCCCTCCAGCGAAGGTGCACTGGTTTGTGCCACTTCTGCTGTCATCGTTGAAATAACTGCAGCCTTGAATCGTTCGGCAGTCACCGTCCCCAAAACATCCGACTTAACAGGGATGGTTTGGCTTTCTTGTACAAACGACCCAGACACAGCGCCGGTGACCGCGCGCCGTGGCATGGTGATGGCGTTATGGGTGCCGAACGGGATGGGTTCCCCAATAATATTTGCGAACACTGATACCGGCTGCAGCTGTTCAATCCAGCCTACCTTGCCGGTGTCGGCGAACGTTCCGCCCCAGTTAATGTTAGAGGTGGACGCGCCGGTGGTTGCCGATTTGGCTGCGGCTCTTTGTTTGCCGTTTGCTTCGCCCGGGAACAGTTCTCGTAGGGTTGTGTCTAGGGGAACGTTCTTTACCCGGCGTTTCACCTCGGCGGTTAGTGCGCCAAAGACCGTTTCCACCGGACGAGGGTGTTTAACGACCGCCTTACTGGGCTTGGGCCGGACCAGTTCTGCCGATACTTGAACGTTTGTGCCACGCTCTTCGAGAGCGTTAATGCGCGCTTCGAAGCTGGGCAAGGCGTTCTCAAGCTCTACATAATTTTCAAGTTTGGCCTCGGCCTGGGCATAGGCGACCTCGTAGGCTTTTTTGCGGAGAGCCGCAGATGCCACCTTTTCGAGCTTGGGATCGTGCAACTTGGGGTCATCGACCAGTGCGTTTGCGATAAAATTGTTCACTTTTTGTTCCCCTTCTTCTGGGCGCTGTCCAGAAACTTGTTGGCGTCGGCTGCGGCAAACCCTTGGCGGATACCTTTGTAGACGGCTTTCAGCACTTCTTGTTCGTTGGGTTCGTCGCGTTCGTGGAATTGGTCGTCAAACGGCATCGGACCCTCCTCGGCGGCTGCGAAAGGTACTGGCAGACTTGTCGATGTCCGCCACCCCCAGCTCTGTCTCCAGGTGCGCCATTCGTTCGCGCAGGTCTTGCAGTTCGTTGTCGGCTTGGTCCACGCGCTCGTGCAGCTTGGCGAACCGAGGGACAACTTCCTCGGCCATAACGTCGCTCATCTCTTGAGAAACGTGTTTATGCAATCTCTGTATTTGGGCGTTTACCCAAGGCACATTAGCTGCTCGGCCTTCGAAGATTTCGTCACCTGTCTTGATGCGAAAGCTCTGGCCGCGCGGATTTGATGCTGTAGGGGAAGCTGCAACCGACGATGTGGGTGCAAAGGGATTTGTCATGCGGTGCTCCTACTCCGGGGATTGGCACAGCGTCCCGCAGGACCGGCCTACACGAGCACAATCATAGCGTGTTTTTGCCTTTACCGAAATCGTAAATCCGGCCAAGTGATTGAAATTGCTTAGAAAAGTTTGGCTTTCGCCAATATTTGCGACCTCGTCAGCAACCCACAAGGTCTTTAGGCAAGTTCGGATCCGCCACAATATGTGGTGTAAGGTCTTGCAGCCGCCAGCCATAACCACTAAATGTAGATCAAGTGGGGCATAACGTCGCACTATCGGACCAAATGACAGACTGGGAGAGAACATGGTCGGATTTTTGATGAGCTAGTATGAGGAAAACCGTTGCTAGAAATCCTGAGTACCCTGAATGAACCTCTCCTGTTCGCGTGCCTCGCTGGCCGTGCGCTACTCACCTGGATTCAGATTGATCGTTTGATCAGACAGCCAGGCAACAAGAAACCTGACGAGTAGAGAAATGAGGGCCGCTTTTCAGCGGCCCCCTTTCGGGTGCACGTGGCAAGCCTCAGCCCTGAGCACGCACCCACGCATGAAGGTCTTTCGCCTTTGCGATCAGCACGGGTGAATCGACACCCGCTTCATTGATTAGGGCTTCAACGTCTTCCGACTGATCGTAGTTCACTCGGACAAAGAACTCGATGCCATCATCCCCCCAGAACTCAATGGTGTCGTCATCGCCTGCGATGCCCATCTCAACCCTGTATTCGTCTTCCTTCATATCGCCCTCCCTTGAGCGGTTAACCGTAGGCACAGAAAGACCGGTCACGGACATAGCTCGTCTGTCCTCGGCCCCGTGGCTAGGTTCGGTTGTGTTGAATTTACCTGTAAGCTCTTGAGGCTTACACAGGGCGGGGTTTGCTGCAAGGCCCTCGGGCGGTACGTGGCCTCTTGCCGAGGCCCCCGGCCCCCGGTATTTTGACTGAAACGCGCTCAGCCCCCCTCCGGCCCCCGCGCATCACTGAAACCTCTAACCAGCTGTTTCAAAAGGTAGAAACACGCTGGCGCTATTTACTACGAATAACCCCCATCCAGAGGAGATTTGCGCATGGGTAAGACACTGGTTGTCGGTGCAGGAGGCGTCTCCCACGCCGCCGTGCACAAAATGGCGATGAACAGCGATATCTTTTCCGAGATCACGCTGGCGAGCCGAACCAAGTCGAAATGCGATGCGATCGCTGCGGCTGTCAAAGAGCGCACAGGCGTCGAGATCAAGACCGCCGAGCTGGACGCCTATAAGGTCGCCGACACGGTTGCGCTGATCAAGGAAACCGGGGCCGAGATCCTGGTGAACCTGGCCCTGCCCTATCAGGATCTGGTGCTGATGGATGCCTGCCTGGAAGCGGGCTGCCACTATTTGGATACCGCGAACTATGAGCCCGAGGATGTCGCCAAGTTCGAATACCACTGGCAATGGGCCTATCAGGACCGCTTCAAAGAGGCTGGTCTGACCGCCATCCTGGGCTCGGGCTTTGATCCGGGTGTAACATCCGTGTTCGCGACGTGGCTCAAGAAGCACAAGCTGGACACCATCCGCCAGATCGATGTTCTGGATGCCAACGGTGGCAGCAACGATCAAGAATTTGCCACCAACTTCAACCCCGAGATCAACCTGCGCGAGGTACTGGCCGAGGTGCGTCATTGGGAAAACGGCGAATGGCACACCAGCCCGGCGATGACCACCAAGGTCGAGTTCGACTTTCCGGCCATCGGCGTCAAGAACATGTACCAGATGTATCACGAGGAACTGGAGTCGCTCTCGACCCACTTCCCCGAGATCGAGCGCGCCCGCTTCTGGATGACCTTTGGCGATGCCTACATCATGCACGCCAAGGTGCTTGAAAACGTCGGCATGACCCGCATTGATCCCGTGATGCACGACGGCAAGGAAATCATCCCGATCCAGTTCCTGAAAACCCTGCTGCCCGATCCGGGCGATCTGGGTGCCGAAACCAAGGGCAAAGCCTGCATCGGTGATATTGCCACGGGCCAGGCCAAGGACGGTTCGGGCGAGAAAACCTATTACATCTACAACATCTGCGACCACGAAGAGTGCTACGCCGAGGTCGGCAGCCAGGCGGTCAGCTACACCACCGGCGTCCCGGCCATGATCGGCGCGGCGCAGGTTCTCAAAGGCAACTGGGTCGAACCGGGTGTCTGGAACATGGAACAGCTCGACCCCGACAACTTCATGGACATGCTCAATGAACACGGCCTGCCGTGGCAGGTTCACGAACTGGACGGCCCAGTCGATTTCTGAGCAAGAGCGAAACGCTTGATTGCGGGTGGGCGCACTGCGCCCTCCCATCACACAGGGGAATTACCCTTGGGCAGGGTGCGGCGCCTGGGTGCTTTGGCCCATTTCAGCCTGCCTCGTTTCACCTGGCCCTGCTTCGTCGTTGACGAAACCGCCATCGAACGCGATTGTTCGATGGCAAATTTACAGCAACATTACAGACAGTCGGCGTCGAATACGTCCGGCTCTTGTTTCAGAAATAGCGGAGCACCTTATGTCCAATGAACCCTATGCCACGATTACCGACGGCCTGATCAAAGCCAAAATCTGGAAGACATCCGGTCCCAAGGGAAACTTTTATTCCGTTGATATCACGCGCAGCTTCCGTGACCCCAGCGGCCAATGGAAGAAGGCGCACAGCTTCTCTGGTGCAGAACTCTTGCGCGTGTCCAACCTGGCGCAGCGGGCGTACAACATGATCCTGGAGATCAAAGCGCAGAGCGGCGACGACAGCGATTAAACGCGATTGATCAACACGCAAGCAAAAGGCTTGCCGCATAGGGCCAGAAACAGGTAGTCCGCCCAGCAGACCCCTTTGAATCGTCCCGGTTGCAACAAGAGCACGCAATGTCCGACATGATGACCACACAGGCCGGCGATGCCGGCGCCTTTCGCGACTTTGACCTGAGCCGCGTCCCAAGCCCCTGTTTCGTCGTGGACGAAAAGGCAGTGGAACAAAACCTGAGCATCTTGTCAGACGTTGCCAATCGCTCGGGCGCGCATGTTCTGAGCGCACTCAAAGCCTTCTCGATGTTTGCCCTTGCCCCGCTGGTGCGCCAACACCTGGGCGGCACCTGCGCCTCTGGCATTTTCGAGGCCCGCTTGGGGCGCGAAGAATACGGTGGAGAGGTCGCGACCTTTTGTGCCGGCTACAAGGATCAGGACATCGACGAGATCCTGTCCCTGTCGGACCACATCATCTTCAACAGCCCCGCTCAGAAAGACCGCTTTCTTGCCAAAGCCAAGGCCGCAGGTGTGCAGATTGGGCTGCGGATCAACCCCGAACACTCCGAGGGTGAGATCCCCAAATACGACCCCTGCGCCCCCTGCTCGCGATTGGGCACCCCTGTGTCACAGCTGACACTCGAGGTGATGCAAGGGGTCGACGGGCTGCACATGCACACGCTTTGCGAACAAGGGTTCGAGCCGTTGCAGCGCACCTGGAACGCGGTTGAACCCAAACTCGCGCCATATCTGACTGGATTGAAATGGCTCAACTTCGGCGGCGGACATCACATCACCCGCGCCGACTATGACCGCGACGCTCTGGTCGACTTCATCAAAACCATCCGCGAGAAACACGGCGTCGAGGTCTACCTGGAACCCGGCGAGGCCGTGGCCCTGGATGCCGGAATTCTGGTGGGCGAGATCCTGGACCTGCCGACAAACGGGATGAACCTCGCGATCACCGATATCTCGGCCACCTGCCACATGCCCGATGTGATCGAAGCCCCCTATCGCCCCGCCCTGCTGGACGAGGCCGAGACAGGCCGCACCTATCGTCTGGGCGGGCCGTCATGCCTGGCTGGGGACGTGATCGGTGACTACACGTGGGATGCGCCGCTGGAGATCGGCCAACGGTTCGCTTTCCTCGATCAGGCCCATTATTCGATGGTGAAAACCAACACCTTCAACGGCGTCCCCCTGCCCACCATCGCCCTGTGGAACAGCGAGACCGACGAGTTGAAGATCATCAAACAATTCGGCTACCAAGATTTCAAGGACCGCCTTTCTTAAGGATATAGGCATGAGCATCTTCCTCGACAGTGAACTCACCGCCTCCGAGCGCGCCGAAACAGCCCGCTTTCGGGTGATCCCGGTGCCGCTGGAACGCACGGTTTCTTACGGCTCTGGAACCGCCAACGGCCCCGCTGCCATCATCGAAGCCAGCAATGAGCTGGAACGCATCGTCGGCACGGCAGAACCCTGCGCCGATGGTATCTTGACCGAGGCCCCTCTGGATTGCACCGGCCCCCTGCCTGTGGTGATGGAACGCCTGGCGCAACGCACCGAGGCCGCAGTCAACGCGGGCAAAGTGCCTGTTACCCTGGGCGGCGAACACTCACTGTCCTACGGCGCGGTCTCCGGCGTCGCCCGCGCTGTTGGCAAACCCATCGGCATCGTACAGATCGACGCCCACGCCGACCTGCGCGTGGCCTATCAGGGCGAGAAACACTCACACGCCAGCGTCATGCATCTGCTGGCCGAGGATGGGATCAAACTGGCCCAATTCGGCGTCCGCGCGCTATGCCAACAAGAGGTCGACAGCCGCGCCGCCAATGGCGTCTTCTTCAAGGACGCCGAAGAGCTTGTGACGAACAACACCCACACCGTCGACCTGCCCGAAGACTTCCCCGAGCTGGTCTATGTCAGCTTTGACGTCGACGGCCTCGACCCCAGCCTGATGCCCGCCACCGGCACGCCCGTCCCCGGCGGCCTGGGCTACTACCAGGCGCTGCATCTGGTGGAACACGCCCTCAAGGGGCGTAAGTGCGTGGGCTTCGACGTGGTGGAACTCGCCCCCGACGGCAACGCCGCCTGGGATTTCACCACCGCCCAGATCGTCTATCGCCTGATGGCCGCCTGCCAGTAGACCTAGGACTTCATCTTTTCAAAAATACTCCGGGGGAGGAGCGCAGCGACGGGGGCAGCGCCCCCTTTGCCCTCTCAAACCACATCCAACGACACCTTGACCCGGTCCATAACGATCGAGGTTTTGAACCGGCTGATGTTGGATTGCTCAAAGAAATGTTCTTGGGTGAAGCGTTCGTATTCCTTGATGTCCGCCACAGTCAGGATCAGCACAAAATCCGCTTCACCGGTTGTGTAGTAGCATTGCTGCACACACTCCGCCGCGCGGATGCGGCGTTTGAAGGCGTCGAGCTGTGCCAGATTCTCGCGTTCCAGTATGACCTCGACGATGATGGTCAGCTCGCGCCCCGCCTTGGCCGGCGAGACCACGGCAATCTCACGCTCGATCACCCCGGTTTCCCGTAGCTTTTTCAAACGCTTCTGCACCGCAGCCGGGGACAAGCCCACATCCTGGCTGATCACCTCGGCCGTCATGCGCGCGTTACTCTGCACCAGCTGCAGGATCTGTCTGTCTTTTTCGTCCATGTTCCGAATTTCGTATCAAGACTGCGAATTGGCAACTATTTTCGTCGCAAGCCCTACAACATACGCTGCCGTATCACCCAGGCTTTCAGAGATACTCGGATCAAACCAACAGAGCCTGCCATGTCCCAAGATCTCTCTCAATTGCGCCACGCTTTTCACCGCACACCTGAACTTGGGTTTCAGGAACACCAGACCAAAGCCCGCGTCGCCGCGCATCTGCGCGATTTGGGGTTGGAGGTTCACGAGGGCGTAGGCGTCATTGGCATCCTGCGCGCGGGCACCGTCAACCGCACCATAGGGCTGCGGGCCGATATGGACGCGCTGCCAATCCATGAGATCGCAGGTCTCGACTATGCGTCAGAAACCCCGGGCGTCATGCATGCCTGCGGTCACGACGGACACATGACCATGTTGCTGGGTGCGGCAGAAACCCTGGCCCAGGACCCCAGTTTCGACGGCACGGTAGTCTTCCTGTTTCAGCCCAACGAAGAGCACGGGCTTGGCGCACAGGCGATGATCAACGAAGGCGTGCTGGAGCGGTTCCCCATCGAAGAGGTCTATGCCATCCACAACCTGCCCGGCGCGCCGGTGGGACAGGTTTCGACCCGGTCCGGGCTGATCTGCTCGTCCGAGAGCCTGTTTGAGCTGACCATCACCGGTCAGGGCGGCCATGCCTCGATGCCGCAAGCGGGGGTGGATGCGATCACGGTTGGCGCGGAACTGGTGCAGGCCTTGCAAACCATCGTGGCCCGCAAACTGGCCCCCGGCGCAGGGGCCGTGGTGTCGGTGACCGAGTTCCTGACCGACGGGCAGCGCAATGTGCTGCCGGGTCACGCAACGCTGAAAGGCGACGCTCGCGCCCACTCACCACAAGACCGGGCCGAGATCGAGCATCACATGCGCCGCATCGCGGCGGGCATTGCCACCGCTCACGATGTTCAGATCGACGTCAGCTTTGCCACCGAATTTGTCGAAACGATCAATGCCCCCGGCCCCACCGAAGCCGTGGTAAATGCCGCTCAGGCGCAAGGCCTCGACACGATCCCAAACCGCGACCCGATGAGCTTTTCCGAAGATTTCGCCCATTTCACCGCCGCCGTGCCGGGCTGTTTCCTGCTCTTGGGCAACGGGACAGAAGGCCGCAACGGCCAACCGCTGCATTCGGCGGATTACGATTTCAACGACGCCCTGCTGCCGATTGGCGCAAACCTTTGGGCGCAGCTGGTTCGTGACCGGCTGCCACAACGACAGGACTGATCCCGATGACCGCCTATCAAACCGCCACCCTGCACCACGTCCACCGCACACCTGACGCGGGCGATGCTGCCTCGACCGTGCTGTCCCCCACCGACTTCTCGCGCGCGGTCACCGAAATCACCAGTTGGCCGGGCTACACCGAAACCCCGCTGGCCTCGCTGGACACGCTGGCCCGCGAGCTTGGGGTCGGCGCGGTTCACTACAAACACGAAGGGCCCCGGTTTGGTCTGGGCAGCTTCAAGGCGCTTGGCGGGTCTTATGCGGCCATGCGGGTGCTGCAACGTGTGCTGAGCGAACAACTGGGCCAAGACGTCACCCTGCAAGACATCAGTGCGGGCAAATATCGCGAGGCCTGCGACAAAATCACATTGGTCTCGGCCACCGATGGCAACCATGGCCGATCACTGGCATGGGGCTGTGAACGGCTGGGTGCGCCTTGTCGCATCTATATCCACGCCGAGGTCAGCGAAGGCCGCGCCGAGGCGATGCGCGCCTTTGGGGCCGAGATCATCCGCATCACCGGCGATTACGACGCCTCGGTTGCCCTGGCGCGTGAAGAGGCTGAGCAGAACGGCTGGTATGTGGTCTCTGACACCTCGTGGCCCGGCTACACCGAGCCGCCGCGCGATGTGATGGCGGGCTATGGCGTGATGACGCGCGAGGCCTGTGAGGCGATGGATCAGGCCCCCACGCATGTGTTCCTGCAAGGCGGGGTTGGCGGATTGGCGGCCTCGGTCGCTGCTGGCCTGCGCCAGTACTGGGGCGAAGACAGCCCGCGCGTTGTCGTGGTCGAGCCCGAGCTGGCCGCATGCCTTTTTGAAAGCGCCAAAGCCGGGGTTGCGACCAACTTTGCCATTCAGGACGAAACGATCATGGCCGGTCTCAGCTGTGGTGAGCCGTCCCCCATGGCGTGGGAGATCCTGAGCCAAGAGGCCAGCGATTACCTGACCATCCCCGACAGCATTGTCGCCCCAACCGTCCGCATGCTGGCCCGCCCGCAGAACGGAGAAGAGCCGATCGAGGCGGGCGAAAGCGCCGTTGCGGGCCTGGCCGCGCTGATGGCGGCCTGTCAGAACGATGACCTCAAGAGCGCCCTGGGATTGGACGCCGGTTCGCGTGTGCTGCTCATCGGCTCCGAAGGGGTCACCGACCCCGAGATCTACGCCCGCATCATGGAGGGCCACGATGCCTGACATCCCGGCCCGCGGTTTCGAGCGTTCAGAATTCGAAACCCGCCTGCACAAGGCGCAAGCGCTCATGGCACAGCAGGGGTTCGACGGTATCCTGCTGCTCAGTGAGCCCGAAGTGCGCTATTTCAGCGGCTTTCACACCCTGTTCTGGCAAAGCCCGACGCGGCCCTGGTTCCTGTTTCTGCCCCTCAAGGGTGAACCAGTCGCGGTGATCCCCGGCATCGGGGCCGATCTGATGGGGCGCACCTGGGTGCGCGACATCCGCACCTGGGACGCGCCCAACCCGGATGATGATGGGATTTCCCTGTTGCAGGACCTGCTCGGGCCTTTGAATGCCGCACGTGGAACATTGGGCCTGCTCAAAGGGCACGAGACCGGCCTGCGCATGCCTCTGGGAGACTATGAAAGGCTGATGGCGGGCCTGCCTGATCTGCGCGTTCAGGACGCAACCGGGCTGATCCGGCAACTCAGGATGGTGAAATCCGAGGCCGAGATCGCCAAGCTTGCCCATATCTGCGCCATTGGCTCGGACACGTTTGACACCGTCCCAGAGTTCGCCCGTGAGGGCACGCCGCTCGAGGATGTCTTTCGCGCCTTTCGGCGCAGTGCGCTGATGCTTGGCGCAGATGATGTTCCCTATCTTGTGGGCGGGGCCGATCAGGGTGGATACCACGACGTGATCTCGCCGCCCTCTCGCCGTCCGCTGCAGGCAGGTGACATGCTGATGCTGGATACCGGTGCCACGTTTGATGGTTATTTCTGCGACTTTGACCGCAACTTTGCCATCGGTCGCGCCGACGACGCATCCCACCGCGCCTATGACGTGCTGTGGCGCGCAACTCAGGCCGGGCTAGACGCCGCCCGCCCCGGCACCACCTGCCGCGAGCTGTTCCACGCCATGCGCCGGGTGATTGCCGAGCTGGACGATCAGGACGCCAATGTGGGCCGGTTGGGCCATGGTTTGGGCATGCAGCTGACCGAATGGCCGTCGCACGCCGAATTTGACGACACCGTCCTGCAAGAAGGTATGGTGATCACGCTGGAGCCTTCACTCAGCTACGGTGATAGTCGCACCATGGTGCACGAGGAAAACCTGGTGATCCAGGACGGCGCACCGCGCTTGCTGAGCCGACGCGCTGCACCGGAATTGCCAGTGATCTGAGGGGAAAGTGATGAAGCTGCCATTCGATACGGATGCGGGAATTGGGACACGGGCCAATCTGGGCGTCGTCGTGCTGGAAACCGACGAAACGCTAGAACAGGAATTCGCGCAGATGATGCGCGAGCCCGGCGTGGCCCTCTATCATAACCGCATCCCGATGGTTCCCGAAATCCGCCCTGAGACGCTGCAAAAGATGGCGGCCGACCTACCGGCCTCGGCCAGCCTGTTCCCCTCATCGCTACAATTCGACGTGATCGGTTATGGCTGCACCTCGGCCTCGACCGTGATCGGGCCTGACGGCGTGCGCGAAGCCATCCAATCCGCCCGCCCCGAGGCACAGGTCACCGATCCGCTCAGCGCGATCATTGCGGCATGCAAAGCGCTCGGGGCAACCCAGCTGGGGTTCATCACCCCCTACCTTCCAGAGGTTTCGGCACAGATGCGCAGCAAACTGGAAGAGGCGGGAAACACCATTGTCAGCTTTGGCTCGTTCGAAGAAAGCGATGACCGTGTGGTGGCCCGGATCACGCCTAAGGCCATCCTGAGTGCAATTGATGCAGTCACAAAGGACGCGGAATGCGATGCGGTGGTGATCTCCTGCACCAACCTGCGCTGCCTCGACATCATACCGCAGGCCGAGGTACGGGCTAGCGTTCCGGTGATCTCAAGCAACCAGGCGCTGGCCTGGCACATGCTGCGCCTGAGCGGCATGACTGACCAGCGCCCCGACTTCGGCCAGCTTTTCACGCGCCTGCTCTGATCTGCACGAATTCTGCACACCTGCTGCGCAGGACCTGCACCCACGCCTGTCATGACTAACCCAAGCCAACAAATACGGGGCAAGGGACATGACACACACATTTGAAATCCGCGGGCTTCCCGCATCGATTGCGCAAGACAGCTGGTGGCTGGATGACACATCCGAACAGGCACCCGAGCGCAGCACAGGCATAACACGCACGCCTTGGTCGGCGGGGTTGTTGGGATTGATCGCACTCGCGGATTTCCTGTTCTTCGACCACCCCAAGGGGCTGTCGCTGGTGATCTTTGCAGCGGCCATCCTTGTTGCGGTCTGGGCCTTGCGCAGACCGAAGATGAACTGGTCCGGCCCCGCCTCTCTTCTGGCGGTTGGCAGCCTTCCCGCAGTGGAACATCTGCAAGCACTTTCGGCGTTCTTCCTGGCCTTGGGGCTCTTGGGCAGCCTGGCTTGGATCGCCCTGGGGGACAGGGCAACGCTGGCCCAGATCGCCCGCACCGGTGGCCTCATTCTCCGCTCGGTGCCACTGCGGGGCGTGCGCGACCTTTGGAGTAGGCGGCACCGGGTCGCCGCCCCGCGCCTGCACCCAAGCGCGACCTCCGGGATCAACGCAGCCCTGCGCGCCTGGGGCTTTCCCTTGGGCGGGCTGCTGGTTCTGGGGGCACTGCTGATCGAGGCCAACCCGGTCTTGCTGCATTGGACAAACACCATCTACCTGGGCAATTTCGACCTTGAAAGAGCCCTCAGCCGCCTGTTGTTCTGGACCGGCATGGCGCTTTTGATCTGGCCGCTGCTGGTCCCCCCACCCGCGCAACGCCAGACCTACCCCCGGAAACCCGGACCGTTCTCGGGCCTCTTTCACCCAAGCACCTGGGGCGTGAATAAAACCAGCACCGGCAATGCGCTGATCACGTTCAATGCGCTACTGGCCGTGCAAACCGCCCTTGATGCTCTCTACCTTTGGGGTGGGGCCAGCCTGCCCGAGGGGATGAGCTACGCCACATACGCACATCGAGGCGCCTATCCCTTGCTGATCACCGCGCTACTGGCCGGAGGGTTTGCCCTGGCAGCGCGCCCTCATCTGGACACCAAAAGCTGGCTGAAGCCACTGCTGATGCTTTGGTTGGCCCAGAACGTGGCCTTGGTTCTGTCATCGCTTTTGCGGCTTGAGCTCTACACCTCGGCCTACGGCCTGACCTATCTGCGGGTGCATGCCGCGATCTGGATGGGGGTGGTTGCCATCGGGCTGATGCTGGTGGCCTGGCAGATCTGGCGCTCCAGGTCGAACCTCTGGCTGCTGGCGCGGTGCACCGCATTGGGCCTGGGCGTGCTTTATGCCTGTGCTTTCGTGAACTTCGCGGATCTGATCGTGCGCTCCAACCTTTCCCGAGCTGGCAATGTGGACACCTATTACGCCTGCCAATTCGGCCCCATGGCAGCGGCGGCTCTTCAGGACGTTCCCGGGTGTGAGGTCGCCGCCCCACAGATCGAAGGCTGGCGGGATTGGGGCTTTCGGAGCTGGCGGGTGCTGGATAATCTCGCCAGCATGAACCTGGTCGTGGATCAAGAAGAGGTCAGCCATGAATATCCTCGTCGTTGATGACGACCCGCGCCTGCGCGAGCTGTTGACCCTGACCTTGAACCGGGCCGGATATCAGGTCGCAACCGCCTCGAACGGGCAACAGGCGTTGGTCGCGGCCACCCGCGACGCCCCCGACCTGATCGTGCTTGATGTGGGTCTGCCCGAGCTTGACGGGCTCGAGGTCTGCCGCCGCTTGCGCCAGACTTCTGATGTGCCGATCCTGTTTTTGACCGCCCGCGATGACGAGATCGACCGCATTCTGGGCCTGGAACTGGGGGCCGATGACTATGTCACCAAACCGTTCAGCCCACGCGAGCTGGTGGCGCGGATCAAGACGATCCTGAAACGCACCCAGCGCGCGGCAACACCCGTCTTTCATCGCCACGGCGACCTGACGCTGGACCCCCAGCGTCATCATTGCGCCGTCAACGGAACACCTGTCGCGCTCACCCGAACCGAGGCGCAGATCCTGCACGCCCTGATCCAGCGCCCGGACCATATCATCACCCGATCGCAACTGACGGATGCCATCTATGGCGCGGGCAGCCCGGTGTCTGACCGCACGCTGGACAGCCACCTGCGCAACCTACGCCGCAAACTGGCCGAAGCGGGATGGACCGACGGGGTGGAAACCGTGCATGGCGTTGGCCTGCGCCTGCGTCCGTGGCCCACATGAGCCGAAAATGGCGCCCCTCTCTCTGGTTGGTGCTTGGCGGCGCTTTGGCGGGCACGCTGGGGCTGTCATTGATCGGGCTGGTGGTGCTGCGATACTTGGGCCCCGAGATCGGCTTTCGTCCCGCAGCCGCCCTTTTGGCCATTGGGATCGGATTGGCCACCCTGGCTCTTGGCTTTTTGTTGGTGCGGCTTTTGCTGCGCCCGGTTTCCGAACTGTCTCGCCGGGCCGAAGCCGTTCGAATGGGCCAATCCAAGGGCGCTGATCCGCTTGAACACTATGGCACCCAGGAATTGCATCGATTGGGGCAGAGCGTGCTGGACATGGCCCAGGCCCTGCAACGGCGCGAAGCCTCGATCCGCACCTTTGCCGATCACGTCACCCACGAGTTGAAAACCCCGGTGTCCGCCATTCGCGCCGCGGCCGAATTGCTGGAGGATAGCCCTGAACTGAACTCGGAAGACCGGCAATTGGTCATCCAGATCCAAGGCGCAGCGCAACAGATGCAGGATCAGCTGAGTGCGTTGCATCGCATCACGACAGCGCGCGAACCCGCCTATCACGGCAGCTGCCAACTGAATGACATCCTTGCAGACGTTCAGGCCGAGCATCCGGACCTGGACTTGACCGTCGAAGGTGGCGACCTTGCCTTGCCGCTGTCAGGCCAAGGCCTGCAGATTGTGCTGACCCATCTGCTGGACAATGCAACTCAGCACGGCGCCACAAGCGTCAAGCTTGAGATCACGCAAGAGGGAACAACCCCGGCAATGCGGATTTCGGACAATGGGCCCGGTATTTCCCCAGGCAACCAGGCGCATGTGTTTGAGCCATTTTTCACCTCGCGCCGGGACACGGGCGGTACCGGCATGGGGCTGCCGATCGTGCGAAATCTGTTACAGGCGCATGGTGCAGAAATCGCATTGGTCCCAACCGACAAGGGCGCAAGTTTCATGGTTTCTTTCCTGGACGGTCACCGCACCGCAGAGCAATAACCAAATCCTATCGAAACGATGAAGATAAACAATTTTATCCAATCCATTTTGTCCGCTAGGCTTTGAGTCGAAGCGTTGAGATCGGGTTGATCTGAGGAGGGTCTATTTCTTTTACAATCAACCTGTTGAAGGCAAGCATCCGCTCCACCCGCGCCTGAATTCCCGCGAAAATCGCGAGAATCGACCGGGTGGATTGATGTGCGCCAATTTCAACATTCACGCAGCTATTTTGAACATCAAAGCCACGATCGGAGAGCAAAATGGACGGAAACAACAGCGCAGGGAAATGCCCCGTCATGCACGGCGCGCCCGTGAACACGTCACGAGGTGGAACCGGCAACCGCGACTGGTGGCCCAACCAGTTGAACCTGAACATCCTGCATCAGCATTCGTCGAAATCGAACCCGATGACCCCCGATTTCGACTATGCCGAGGCTTTCAAATCGCTCGATCTTCAGGCGCTCAAGGCGGATCTGACCGCCCTGATGACCGACAGCCAGGATTGGTGGCCTGCTGACTATGGCCACTATGGCGGCTTGTTCATCCGCATGGCCTGGCACAGCGCGGGCACCTATCGCACCGCAGACGGCCGTGGCGGCGGCTCGACCGGCAACCAGCGGTTTGCGCCGCTCAACAGCTGGCCGGACAACGGCAACCTGGACAAGGCGCGCCGCCTGCTGTGGCCGATCAAGCAGAAGTACGGCAACAAGATTTCCTGGGCCGACTTGATGATCCTGGCCGGGAACGTGGCCATCGAGTCCATGGGCGGGCCGGTCTTTGGCTTTGCCGGTGGTCGTGCGGACATCTGGGAGCCCGAGCAGGACATCTACTGGGGGGCTGAAACCGAATGGCTGGCCACCTCCGACAAGGAAAACAGCCGCTATTCGGGCGAGCGTGATCTGGAAAACCCGCTGGCCGCTGTTCAGATGGGCCTGATCTACGTCAATCCCGAAGGCCCAGATGGCAACCCCGATCCGGTTCTGTCCGGCAACGACGTCATCGACACCTTTGGCCGCATGGCGATGAACCCCGAAGAGACCGTGGCCTTGGTGGCCGGTGGTCACACATTCGGCAAGGCACACGGTGCCGGTGATCCCGATCTGGTGGGCGCCGAACCCGAAGGCGCCTCGATCGAGGAGATGGGCCTGGGCTGGAAGAACGGGTTTGGCACCGGCAAGGGTGGTGACACCACCACCAGCGGCGTCGAAGGCGCTTGGAAACCGAACCCGACAACTTGGGACAACGGCTATTTCGATGTTCTCTTTGGCTATGAGTGGGAGCTGGTCAAAAGCCCCGCAGGCGCCCAGCAGTGGCAGGCCAAGGACGTCGCACCCGAGCACATGGTTGTGGACGCGCATGACCCGTCGAAAAGCCACGCGCCGATGATGACCACCGCCGACATGTCGCTGCGGATGCACCCGGATCTTGAGCCGATCTCGCGTCGGTTCCACGAGAACCCGGATGAGTTCGCCGACGCCTTTGCCCGCGCCTGGTTCAAGTTGACCCACCGCGACATGGGCCCGCGCAGCCTGTACCTGGGCGATGATGTTCCGGCCGAAGAGCTGCTGTGGCAGGACAACGTCCCCGCCGTCGATCATGATCTGGTGGACGCAGGCGACGTGGCCGCACTCAAGGAACAGATCCTGGCAACCGGTCTGTCGGTGTCGGAGTTGGTTTCGGCAGCCTGGGCCTCGGCCTCGACCTTCCGTGGATCGGACAAGCGTGGCGGAGCCAATGGTGCGCGCGTGCGTCTTGAGCCGCAAAAGGATTGGGAAGCCAACAACCCGGCGCAACTGGCCAAGGTGCTGTCGGCGCTTGAGGGCGTGCAGTCGGCCTTCAACGGAGCGCAGTCGGGCGGCAAGAAAGTCTCGCTTGCAGATCTGATTGTCCTGGGTGGTTCAGCCGCCATCGAACAGGCCGCCAAGGCCGCGGGGCACGATGTCGACGTGCCGTTCACTGCGGGTCGCACAGATGCCAGCGCCGCGCAGACGGATGTCGAATCCATCGCTGTTCTGGAACCCATTGCCGATGGTTTCCGCAACTACACCAAGGGCCGGTTCAGCGTTGCAGACGAGGAACTGCTGGTGGACAAGGCACAGCTTTTGACCCTGACCGCACCGGAAATGACCGCGCTGGTCGGCGGGATGCGCGTGCTCGACACCAACTGGGACGGCTCGGCACATGGCGTGCTGACCAACCGTCCGGGCCAGCTGTCGAATGACTTCTTCGTCAACCTGCTGGACGCGGGTATCGAATGGAGTGCTGCAGACGAAGACAGCCGCGTGTTTGACGGCAAGGACCGCGCATCGGGCCAGATCAAATGGACCGGCACCCGCGCCGATCTGGTCTTTGGCTCGAACTCGCAACTGCGTGCCCTGGCCGAGGTCTATGGCTCCAGCGACGGCGAGGCCGCATTTGTGCAGCAGTTCGTCGAGGCCTGGACCAAGGTGATGAACGCCGATCGGTTCGACGTCGCATAAATCTTCACGACACAAGAAAAGGGCGCGGATCATCCGCGCCCTTTTTTCGTTTTTGCCGGGGCATCTTGCACCAGCCCATCGATCTGCACTGATTTCAATCCTCCGCCGAGGCAATCCAGTTCAGAAACAATTCGGCTTCTGGCCGCGTTCTGGCGCGGTCAGATATCGAGCAGAAGTACCCTCGTGCTGTCCTGCACTCGTGTTCACAAGCCAGCACCAGAGATCCGCTGTTGAGGTATTCGTCAATCATCGGCCGCCACCCGATACCCACGCCCAACCCGTTCTGGATTGCGCGGAGGTATACCATGTAGCTGAGGTATCGGTCATGTTTGGGCGGTTTGGGCGCATGCAGGCCAGTGCCATCGAAATACCGGTCCCAGTCGCCGAAATGCGCAGGTCCCGACATGTGCAACAAAGTCTGTTGCGCCAAATCGCTCAGGCCAAATGGCGCGTTTGTTGGCAAGACGCTCGGTTTGCAGACCGCAACGATGCATTCGTCAAAAACCCGGCCGCTGCGCAAGCCCGGCACGCCTTGTTCGCCGAACACCACCACCAGATCACACTGGCTTAGATCATAGTCAGGGTTCTGGTCCCGCGTCACCACCTGCACCTTGATGTCGGGGTGAAGCGACTGAAACTCGGCCAAACGGGGGAGCAGATAGAAACTGGTAAACCCGATGGCCGCATTGACCACGATTTCACCCCCTGGACGACGCGCTTGCACCGCTTCGAACCCGGCATGCATGGCATCAAATCCCTTGGCAATTGCACTGGCCAGCACTTGCCCCTCTTCGGTCAGTGTCAGCCGTGGTTTGCTGCGCGCAAAGAGCGCAACACCAAGCCACCCCTCAAGCGCGGCCACCTGTCGGCTGATCGCAGGCTGCTGCACGTTCAACTCTTGGGCCGCACGCGAAAAGCTAAGGTGGCGCGCAGCCGCCTCAAACGCGTTGATCTGTTGCAGAGGCAAAGGTTTGCGAGCCATGATCATTCCAAGAGTGAATTATTTCCATTCACCATTTCCGCCTTTTTTTAACATTTCAAGGGGGCCACTCTGAACCCGCACACCTGAGGAGGAATGATCGTGCAGGTACAGTCTCTGGCCCGCTTTGCCGCCACGGCCACACCTTCAACTGCAGCGCGCGATGTTGCGATCCCTGCAGTTGCCGATTGCTTTGGCTGCATTCTGGCCGGAGCGGAGAGTGAAGTCGCACAAAAGACCGTCACGGCCTATCGTCGATTGGGGCAAGGAACCGCGCCCGTGTTTGGCACGACGCAGACGTTGGCCACCTCGGCGGCAGCGCTGGCCAATGCGGTTGCTGGACACGCCTGGGATCTGGATGATTGGGAAGAACCGGGGAACACCCATCCAACAGTTGTCTTGCTCCCTGCCCTATTGGCCGCAGCACATCTGAAGCCTGTAGCCGGTCGGGACCTGTTGGCGGCCTATGCGGTGGGATGCGAAATCATCATGCGCTTGGGAGAGGCTGTCACGCTCGACCATTATGCGCGCGGGTTTCACTCTACCGCGACCCTTGGGGCCATTGGCGCGGCCGGAGCTGTTGGTCGACAATTGCGGTTGAGTGAGGATCAAATCGCCCACGCCATGGCGATCGCAACTTCACAGGCTGTTGGCTATACCGTTCAATTCGGATCAAACGCAAAGCCTCTGCAAGCGGGGTTCGCCGCGCGGATCGGGGTCGAGGCCGCGGTTCTGGCCGCGCAAGGTGCAACAGGGCAACCAGGCGTGATCGAGCACCCTCGCGGATTTTCCGGGTTGATGGGGGAACTCGACCCACAGCGGTTTGATGACATGACCAACAAAATCGGCGCACCTTGGGCGCTCGAGGAGTATGGTCTGGTTCTGAAGCCCTGGCCCAGTTGCGGGTACACCCATCGCCTGATGACCGCCGCGTTGGATCTGCGCGGCAAGGTGCTGGACCGGTTGGATCAGATCACCTCCATCCGGGCGCGTCTGCCTGACTTTCATTACAAGATCCTGCCCTTTGACAGACCCACCACCCGTAACGAAGCACTGTTTTCCGCCCCCGCCTGTATCGCCCAGGCTCTGGTCTCTGGCGAGCTGACGCTGGCCGACAGTGCCGCAGGGTTCTGGATGCAAGAGCCCGTTGACCGCTTGGTCAGATGCACCCGAGTAACGGCAGAGCCAGCCCGCAATCCCAAGCTGAACTATGACCCCGAACAGCCTGATCATCTGATCATTGAGTTGCACAATGGCGAAGTGATCGAGACCATCTGCGCCTATCCTCTCGGCGCGCCCCAAAACCCCATGAACACCCAGCGGCTCGCCGCCAAATTTCACAGCATCACCACCCGGCCCGAGGCCAAGTTTGACCACCTGTTGCAATGGGCCGAAGCGCCCGATGTGGCCCGGGTTTTTCAGGAGTTCACCAGATGAGCAGACCCAAACGCGCCGGGGGCCGCAGCGCCCGCAGGTTAGAACGCGCTGATGGCGCAGGCAGCGGCCCGACCGAGGCGATCTGGCCGGGCATCGCAGGTGGGCGGTATCGCGCTCTGACCGGGATCGAGGTCAAGATGATCGACGAAACCGCGATCCGGATCCTGGAAGAGATCGGCCTGAAAGGCGCCACACCGGCTTGCATTGAAACCGTCTGTGCCGCGGGTGGGCAGATGACCGAAGATGGGCGACTGTTGATGCCGGAGCCCATGGTGCGCGAGGTTCTGAAGACCGCCGGTCGTGGCTTCAAGCTGTACGGGCAGCTGCCCGAGTTCGACATCGACCCATCCGATACACGCATCCATTTCGGCACCTCGGGCGCGGCGGTCCACATCGTTGACAGCGAAACCCGCGAAATCCGCGATTCCACCCTGCGTGACCTCTATGACATGGCGCGGCTGGCGCAGGCGTTGCCCAACCTGCACATGTTCCAGCGCACCGTCGTGGCCCGCGACCTGACCGATCCGCGCGAGATGGACCTGAACACCGCTTATGCCTGCCTCAAGGGGACAGCAAAGCCAACCGGCACCTCATTCGGGTCGCCCGATGTGATGGAAGAAGCGGTCGAGATGCTGTCGATCATCGCTGGCGGGCGGGAGGCGCTGCGGTCCAGGCCACCGATCTGCGTGTCCACCTGTTTCATCGTCCCGCCGCTCACCTTCGCCGAAGAGGCGCTTGGCGTCATCGAATGCGCCGCGCGACATGGCATTCCGCTGAAACTCGTCTCGGCCGGTCAGGCGGGCGCCACCAGCCCCGCGCCGCTTGCCGGAGCGGTGGCACAGCAAACCGCCGAAGTGCTGGCCGGGATCGTCTATGTGAACCTGCTGAACCCCGGCCATCCTGCCACCTTCGGTGCCCTGCCCTTTGTCAGTGATCTGCGCACCGGGGCGATGTCGGGCGGCAGCGCCGAACAGGGCCTGCTGATGGCCGCCTGTGCACAGATGGCGCAGTTCTATGACATTCCCTGCGCCGTCAGCGCGGGCATGACCGACAGCAAGATGCCGGATTTTCAGGCCGGGTATGAAAAGGGGTACACTGAACTGCTGGCTTCGCTGGCAGGCGCCAACCTGATCTATGAGGCGGCAGGCATGTATGGCTCGCTGCTCGGGTGTTCGCTGGAGAGCTTTGTCTTGGACAACGACATGATCGGCTCGCTGATGCGCGCGACGCGCGGGTTCGAGGTGACGCCTGAGACGCTGGCCCTGGAAACCATCCGCGACGTTTGTGTCGGTGGTCCCGGTCATTTCCTGGGGCACGAACAGACATTGAACCGGATGCAGTCGGATTATTTCTATCCCGCGCTTGCCGACAGACGCACGCCACAAGAATGGGCCGAAGCCGACGACCGCAGCCTTCTGGAACGCGCCCGTCAACGCACAGCCGAGCTGCTGGCGGCACCGGAACCCGATCATATTGCGCCCGAAATTGACGCTGAAATCCGCTCAAGGTTTCCGATCCGACTGTCGTGATGTGGGCCGCTTTGCCATTGCCTCGGGACAAACGGCGTGGCTTTAATCCGCGCATCACACGAGGAGAGAGAGCCACATGAAGATCGCGACTGCTGCCTATCCGCTCGACTGGCTCGACAGTTGGTCACATTACGAGGACAAGATCGCCCATTGGGTCAGCGACGCGACCAAGCAAGGCGCCGATTTGTTGGTATTCCCGGAATACGGCGCGATGGAACTGTGTACGCTTGCAGGCGCCAATGTGGCTGCCGATCTGGAACAATCGCTGCACGCCGTGTCCGACCGGATGGAACCTGTGCATGATCTGCACCAAAAGCTGGCGGCGGAACACGGCGTTCACATCCTGGGCGCATCTGCCCCGGTCAACGACGGCTATGACCGCCCGGTCAATCGCGCCACGCTCTATGCCCCCAATGGCAAGCGTGGGTACCAGGACAAGCAGATCATGACCCGCTTCGAGCGTGACCCGTGGAACGTGGTGCCAGGCGACGGGCTGCAGATCTTTGAAACCGAGCTGGGCAAGATCGGCATCTTGATCTGTTACGACAGCGAATTTCCTTTGCTGGGGCGCGCGTTGAGCGAGTGTGAAATCCTCCTTGTGCCGTCGTGTACCGAAGCCTTGTCCGGCTATTGGCGGGTGCGGATCGGTGCAATGGCGCGTGCCCTTGAGAACCAATGCGTCAGTGCCATGGCCTCGCTCGTGGGCGAAGCACCCTGGTCGGAAGCGGTGGACGTGAACACAGGAATGGGTGGCATCTTTGGTCCGCCCGATACCGGCTTTCCCATGGCCGGCGTTCTGGCCGAAGGCACCCTGAACAAGCCGAGTTGGACCTATGCCGAGGTCGACATGGACGCCATTGCCCATGTGCGTGCCGATGGCGTGGTTTTGAACCGAACCCACTGGGAAGAACAGGACAGCCGGGTCAATTCGGTCACAAACAGCCTTGTTTGAACGATTGGGGCCTTGAAATAAGGGGGAAATAGGCTCATTTAAGCGCACGGCCCGCGGATTCTGCGGGTGCAACATCAAGATGGAGACAACATGGCCAAGGAAGATACGCTCGAATTTCCCGGTGTCGTGAAGGAACTCCTGCCGAATGCGACGTTTCGGGTCGAGCTGGAAAACGGCCATGAGATCATCGCACATACGGCAGGCAAGATGCGCAAGAACCGCATCCGTGTTCTGGCCGGCGACAAGGTTCAGGTCGAAATGACCCCCTACGATCTGACCAAGGGTCGGATCAACTACCGCTTCAAGTAACGCCAGCCACATGGCGTTCATTCTCGGATCGGGCAGCCCGCGACGGTTGGACCTGTTGGCCCAGCTTGGCGTGCAGCCCGACGCCGTCCGCCCCCCCGACATAGACGAAGATCCCCTGAAAGGTGAGCTGCCGCGCCCCTATTGCGTGCGCATTGCGCGCGAAAAGGTGCAAGCGGTTGAGGCCGCGCCAGAGGACATCGTGCTTTGCGCCGACACCACCGTCGCGCTTGGCCGTCGGATCATGGGCAAACCCGCCGATGCAGGCGAAGCCGCCGAATTCCTGCATGCCCTTTCGGGCCGACGTCACCGGGTGATCACTGCAGTTGCGGTACGCCGGGGAGACAAGCTGTGGGAGCGTGACGTGGTCAGCCAGGTCAAACTCAAGCGCCTGTCGGACGTCGAAATCAACGCCTACCTCGCCACCGGCGATTGGCAGGGCAAGGCGGGCGGCTACGCCATCCAAGGACCCGCCGGGGCCTTCATCCCATGGATCAGCGGCTCGTTCACGGGTATCGTGGGCCTGCCACTGTCAGAAACCGCAGGCCTGCTGCAGGCCGCAGGTTACCCTTTGTATCAGGAGCGCACATGAAGGGCCGCACCATCGTTCTCGACCACATCAATGACCGTCAGGCGGCGGCGTTGATGGTGGACGGCAAGCTCGAAGATTTCCTGATCGCAGGCGACGCGCCCGCCCCCGGCACGATCTACCGCGCCCGCGCCGACCGCCCGGTCAAGGGACAGGGTGGCATGTTCCTAACCACTCCCGACGGCCCCGCATTCCTGCGCCAGGTCAAGGGCTTGGCCCCCGGTGCCATGCCGTTGGTGCAGGTCACAGGCTACGCCGAACCCGGCAAGGCAATCCCCGTCACCACCAAGGTTCTGTTCAAAAGCCGCTATGCCATTGTCACGCCCGATGCGCCCGGCCTGAACATCTCGCGCAGCATCAGGGATGAAGATGAACGCGACCGCCTGTTGGAAATCGCCCATGGCGAGATGGGTTCGTCGGGCTACGGCCTGATCGTCCGCTCGTCCTGCGCCAGCGCGGATGAGGGCGACATCGCCGAGGACATTGCCGAAATGGCCGAGCTGGCCGCCCGCGTTATGGGCGACGATGGCCCCGACATCGCCTGCCTGGCCGAAGGCGACACCCCCCACACGCTAGCTTGGCGAGATTGGACCGATCCAGCCGAAGTGGTCACCGACCCTGGCGGCTTCGAAGACCACGGAGTGCTGGACGCGCTGGACGAGGCACAAGGCATCGTCGAACCCCTGCCCGGCGGCGGCTACCTCTATATCGAACCCACCCGTGCACTCATTGCAGTGGACGTGAATACCGGCAGCGATACCTCGATGGCGGCAGGGCAAAAAGCCAATTTTGCCTGCGCCAAGGCCCTGCCCCGCGCCCTGCGCGTGCGTGGCCTTGGGGGACAGATCACGTTGGATCTGGCCCCGATGCCCAAGAAGGACCGACGCGGGTTTGAGACTTCGCTACGCGCGGCCTTTCGCGCCGACCCCGAAGAGACAACACTGGTCGGCTGGACCCCTCTGGGCCACTATGAAATGCAACGCAAACGCGGCCGCGTCACCTTGTCCGAGGCTCTGAAATGAGTTGTCCGATCTGTGAAGCCGACACGGTTCCAAAGTACCGCCCCTTCTGCTCAAAACGCTGTGCGGATCTGGACCTGGCCAAGTGGCTGAATGGCTCTTACGCCCTGCCTTCCAACGATCCAGAGGATCTGGATGTCGATGTTACCACAGAAGAAAAAGCACCAGATCGCCCGCATTGAAAAAAACCTGAAAAAGCCTCTGGACACTGCCTGTAGCACGTCATAGAAGGCCTCCACCCAACGACAAACGTCGTTCCGATGCCCGGGTAGCTCAGGGGTAGAGCAGTGGATTGAAAATCCTCGTGTCGGTGGTTCGATTCCGCCCCCGGGCACCATCGCTTTCATACCAACAGCGGTAGGAAGGCACAGTTCTTCGATATCTCCCACGAGCTCTAGGTCACGGCCTTGTGGGTCCCCGTGTGGATATATCACGACTTTGTCGACTAACCGCCTGATAGCATTCTTGATTTCCTGCTTATACATGTAGTTATCTTCGAGTGTCTGTTCGAGAACACCGCCAACGACCTCTCTATAGGCCGCAACGGCTCGATCAACGTCGATGGTGGGCAACTTTGGCACTTCTGCAAGTATTTCCTTTTTCGAACGCTCTTCTTGATCAAGTTCGAGTAGTCGATCACGGATAGCCTCTGGCTCAACACCACTTTCCAGTAATAGTAGTAGGTCACGTTTAGCACGCTGAATATCCAACAGGCGCTTCTCTGTTTTCGGGCGCAGTCTCTCGGTCTTTCCCTCAAGGCGCTTGTACTCCTGCTTGAGCGTGTGCACCGCAGGCCCGATGCAGTTTTCTTGGAGTAGGTGCTCTTCAATCGCGACCAATACGCAGTTATCTACGATGGACCGACTGATTAGCCTCCGGTTGGTGCAAGTGGAACTCTCTCGACGCGCACTGCACCCAAACTTGATATATTTTCCACCTCCCATCGCTGTATATGACGAGCCACATTCACCGCATTCCATCAGGCCTGAAAGAAGATATGCTCGTCTTGTGGGATAAGGTTTCGCATTCGTCCTGTTTGGAAGTCGCGTTTGGACGCTGCTCCACAGTTCTTTCTTGAGAATGCGGAGATGAGGGACCTCGACCGATATCTGCTTTTCCTTGTTCTGTGCTCGTATCAACTTCTGTCCAGTATCTGGATTTCGAACTTTGCAGGTTCTTCTCCAGACTCTTTGCCCAACGTAGATAGTGTTTCTTAGTATTCCGACACCACGACTACGATGGCCATTTATTGTGCTAGCATTCCATTTTCCACCCCTTGGGCTAGGGACACCTTCTGCGTTTAAAGAACCCGCTATGGCACGTGGGGAATACCCGTCCGCGTACATCTGAAAAATCTTTCGAACGACATCAGCCTTTTTGTCATCGATGGCGATTACTCCCGGCTCCGCAGTGCTCTTGTAACCATAGGGCACCCCACCAGCCTAATGACCTTTTCTGAAAGTTGCCGCCATGCCACGCTTTGTTTTGATAGACAGGTCCGTTAGGTACTGAGAATTCATGGTGCTTTTGAAGCCAACATCAAATTCGTTGATGAAGTCCCCTTTGGAAAGGCTGAAGATTACAACACCCAAGAACTCCATTTTTTCTCTAAACTTTGCCGCGTCGCCAAGGTTGCGGCTTAAGCGCATACCGCTGCCGCATCCTTCCTTGCAGTAATGATGGAGATGCTGAGCCGCGCTATTGGTGTCACGGTGCCTCGAATGGCCCCGGTTAGGATTTAGCGACGCCGTCGTTTTCCGGGAGTATCAAGACGGCTCGTGTCGATCATGAACCTAAGTTTTAGGTTGGTATGATTTCGACGGATTCCCGCCCCGGGCACCATTCTTCTCGAAGAAAAGTAATCACCTCAATGGTTTCAACATGCTGTTGAGACGGCTATTTCCTAGGGTGGATATCATTTCCAGTCCAACACTTTTCGCCACCAGCTTGAATCAGCAGTTCTGGAAACGTTGGAGTGTGCTGGTCTTGTAACGTCGCCCTCGGGTTCCCACAGACCTTAATATATAAGGTGGCAACATGCAGGTTGTGTCACTGCCCAGGAGCGGGTTTTGGATTTGCCGAACTTCGCGCCGTTTCGTCAAATCAGTACCACGACTTGAATGTTGGCACCGCGTCTTCCGTCCCCAATCAGTCGCATTTTCCGGATAGACTCATCATCGCAACTGTTCCCAAGGAAAGATGCTCGCCGATCCCAGAAACAGTCGCGCCTGTTTCCCGGAGGGCAGTCCGCATCAACCACCAAATCGGATCGCTCTGGTTGGTCTGATCGAAGTAAAGCCCCCTCTCGTTCCATAAGGCCCGGATCGGATCACAGCACAAGGCGCCGAACGATTTGGAGTTTGAGCGTTTCTCCTGTTATGGTGCGGCTTTACGCATCGAGGTTTGCTTTCGACACAAACGGCTTGGTCCGTCGAGAGGCCCGCTCCTTTGCGGTTATTTTACTACGATTGAAATTTCAGCGTGGAGGGGGTTCGCATGCCAATTTCATTTCCCGAGAGTTATTTTATCCGGATTGACGGGCTTGGTGGGTCGTCTCAGCGGTCGGGGTATGAAGATTGGATCGAGATCCCGAGCAGCAGTTTCGGGACGTCGCTGACTGCGCAATTGTCGGGCGGCGGCTTGGCTCTGGGTCGGCTCGAGTTCAATGACCTGTCCGTGCTCGCCCAAGACAACACGGCCCTGGCGTTTCTGCTGGATCAGGCCGCCAGGAACCAACGCATCCCCGCCGTCGAGATCGCGGGCCTCAGCAGCACTGGCGACAAGGTTCTGGACCTGCGGCTCAACAATGTGCTGGTGGATTCGACCAACTTCGGCGCGCAACAGCTAAGTTTCGACCTCAGCTTTGGCAAGGTGGGCATGCGCCAGTTCGAAAGCGTTCCGGGCGACGCCCCCCGCGTCGTGCAGGACTATGCATTTGACGTGGACACAAATGTGCCGGTGGATTTCGACACGCTGAACCCGGTGACTCGGACACCCACTCAAGCGCCCGCTCCATTGCCGCTGCCAGAGGAGCTTTACGTCTACATCGAGGGTGTGCCCGGCCAGGTCACCCGGGACGGGTACGAGGGATGGCACAAGCTCTTGGATTTTTCCGGCGGGGTCTCGCAGGACGGTGGCAGGCCGATCTTTTCGCCGGTTGACCTGGTGTTGGAGGACCCTCTTGCCCTGAGCGACGCCCTCAACAGCATGGCGCAGGGCACGCCGGTCCCTGGCGTCCGGATCGTCGGGCTTGCCCATGATGGGAATGGCAATGTGTTTGAAGCCATCAGCCTGGACCTCAAGGCGGCCATGTTCAAAGCCGCGTCAATGAGTTCAAGTGGGGGCACCTCCAGCACGAGCGTCAGTATAGACTACCGTGAGATCGGGATCACGACGAAGACTGCAGCCGAAAACGGCACGCCCGCCAGCTTTGGTTGGAATGCCTTTGAGGGGCGTGCCACGGCGGTCTCGGCGATAACCCCGGACACCGAAGCACCGAACGGGACGTGGGTCGCCCCCACGAAATGGTTCCTGTCCATCGAAGGCGCGACCGGAAACTCGACCGCAAACGGGCGCGAGGGATGGTTTGACGTTGAGGCCGTTTCAACCAGCTGGACCGAGCAGAATGGCCGCTTCGAACCCGCCAACCTGTCCATCGCCATGTCCGGTGCGGATGCCGAGCTGAACGCCCTGCTGGTCGCGAGCCAGGCGATCGGGGCCGTGCACCTTGTCGGGACCACGCCAGACCCGGGAAGGCCGGGCGGACAGCAGGTGCGGACAGAGATCCTGTTGAACAATGCGGTTCTGACCAACCTGTCGGAAAGCCGGTCGGAGTCGTCTCCCGCCAGTGTCTCTCTGGAGCTTGCGTTTGGAAAATACGGCGAGATCCGACATTTGTACAATCAGGCAGGCGAGGAGGCAGGCCAGCGATCCTTCGGTTATGACTACAGCAGAGGAACCTCAACCGACGTAGACACGCTTGATCGACCTCCAGAACCCGACAGGGTTCAAGAAATCACGTTTCCCGAGAGTTATTTTATCCGGATTGACGGGCTTGGTGGGTCGTCTCAGCGGTCGGGGTATGAAGATTGGATCGAGATCCCGAGCAGCAGTTTCGGGACGTCGCTGACTGCGCAATTGTCGGGCGGCGGCTTGGCTCTGGGTCGGCTCGAGTTCAATGACCTGTCCGTGCTCGCCCAAGACAACACGGCCCTGGCGTTTCTGCTGGATCAGGCCGCCAGGAACCAACGCATCCCCGCCGTCGAGATCGCGGGCCTCAGCAGCACTGGCGACAAGGTTCTGGACCTGCGGCTCAACAATGTGCTGGTGGATTCGACCAACTTCGGCGCGCAACAGCTAAGTTTCGACCTCAGCTTTGGCAAGGTGGGCATGCGCCAGTTCGAAAGCGTTCCGGGCGACGCCCCCCGCGTCGTGCAGGACTATGCATTTGACGTGGACACAAATGTGCCGGTGGATTTCGACACGCTGAACCCGGTGACTCGGACACCCACTCAAGCGCCCGCTCCATTGCCGCTGCCAGAGGAGCTTTACGTCTACATCGAGGGTGTGCCCGGCCAGGTCACCCGGGACGGGTACGAGGGATGGCACAAGCTCTTGGATTTTTCCGGCGGGGTCTCGCAGGACGGTGGCAGGCCGATCTTTTCGCCGGTTGACCTGGTGTTGGAGGACCCTCTTGCCCTGAGCGACGCCCTCAACAGCATGGCGCAGGGCACGCCGGTCCCTGGCGTCCGGATCGTCGGGCTTGCCCATGATGGGAATGGCAATGTGTTTGAAGCCATCAGCCTGGACCTCAAGGCGGCCATGTTCAAAGCCGCGTCAATGAGTTCAAGTGGGGGCACCTCCAGCACGAGCGTCAGTATAGACTACCGTGAGATCGGGATCACGACGAAGACTGCAGCCGAAAACGGCACGCCCGCCAGCTTTGGTTGGAATGCCTTTGAGGGGCGTGCCACGGCGGTCTCGGCGATAACCCCGGACACCGAAGCACCGAACGGGACGTGGGTCGCCCCCACGAAATGGTTCCTGTCCATCGAAGGCGCGACCGGAAACTCGACCGCAAACGGGCGCGAGGGATGGTTTGACGTTGAGGCCGTTTCAACCAGCTGGACCGAGCAGAATGGCCGCTTCGAACCCGCCAACCTGTCCATCGCCATGTCCGGTGCGGATGCCGAGCTGAACGCCCTGCTGGTCGCGAGCCAGGCGATCGGGGCCGTGCACCTTGTCGGGACCACGCCAGACCCGGGAAGGCCGGGCGGACAGCAGGTGCGGACAGAGATCCTGTTGAACAATGCGGTTCTGACCAACCTGTCGGAAAGCCGGTCGGAGTCGTCTCCCGCCAGTGTCTCTCTGGAGCTTGCGTTTGGAAAATACGGCGAGATCCGACATTTGTACAATCAGGCAGGCGAGGAGGCAGGCCAGCGATCCTTCGGTTATGACTACAGCAGAGGAACCTCAACCGACGTAGACACGCTTGATCGGCCAGACATCGGCAGGGTGAACATCGGCCCCATTCGGGACGTCAATACCACCTTAAACGTGATCGATGAAAACAGCCCCGATGGCACGCTCGTCGGTCTGACGGTGCAGGCCGAAAATGCGGAAAGCTATCGTCTGGCCACAAACCCGGGCGGTCTTTTTGACATCGACCCTGTTACGGGCGTGGTCACGGTCGATACACCAGCAGACTTTGAAACGAACGGTGGAACCCAAACCATCGTCGTAGAAGCCAACGCCACCGATGCAAGCCCGCGTCAGGAAACGTTCACGATCCAGGTCAGAGATATCGCCGACACACTGCCAGGTGGAAACGGTACGGATGTCTTCGTGGAAGGCACCTCGGGCCCGGACACGCTTTTGGGCGGCGATGGCGAGGACACACTGGAAGGCTATGGCGGCAATGATGACCTGACGGGCGGACCGTCTGCGGATACCCTGAGAGGTGGCCCGGGCGACGACACGTATCGGGTCGAAGGGGACGATACCGTTGTTGAAGCGGCCGATAGTGGCACGGATACGATTATCGTTACCGGCAGCACCGCGTCGTGGCGCGGAACCAACCGGGGCCCACTTGAGGCAAATGTCGAAAACCTGTTCCTGCGCACCGGGTTCGGCGGCGACATTCAAGACAACGCCCTGAACAACATCATCGACGGGGGATATGAAGAAACCGGAGAATTGATGTTCATCTTTGCCGGGGCTGGCGGCGACGATGTGCTTCGCAACGCCACATTCATCTTTGGCGGGCCCGGCGATGACACGATCATCGCGGCCGAAAACGATGGAGAGCAGCTTGATGGAAGCGGCGGCAACGACTCTGTCACAGGGGGCTCGGGCAACGAAATCCTATGGGGGGATACGGGTAACGATACCCTACTTGGGCAGGCTGGCAATGACACGCTGGATGGCGGCCCTGGGAACGATGTTGTTCAAGGTGGGGACGGCAACGATACAGCGGTAATTCAGGATAACTTTGAAGTTGGTGGTGCCCTTAACGTTGATGTCCAGTTCGTTGGGCTGGACTTGCAGATCACATCGCTTGTCGGCGTCGACAGGATCAGCCCAGATGTGGAAGTCCTGCAATTTCTGGACCAGACCGTGACATTTTCAGAGGTTGCCGCACTTCTTCAAGGCCCCCCCATCAACGGCACTGACGCGTCCCAAACACTTAACGGTACGCCCGACAGTGAGCAAATCAACGGCCTGGGTGGTTTTGACTGGATTATTCCTGGTCGCGGCAATGACACCGTCGATGGCGGTCCAGATCGGGATATGGTGTCTTATACCGACGTGATCGAGGTACCGGGTCGCGGGACAAACTTTATGGTTGATCTTGATCTGGGCGCTGGCATCGCAAAGCTCTTTGGCGGCGAAGTTGATCAGCTGATCAGCATCGAACGCGCCACGGGCTCGATCTTTGCCGACGTCATGCGCGGCACGGACGGTAATGATGAGCTCCGCGGGATCGGAGATTATGACTGGTTCATCGCGACCGAGGGCAACGATACGCTCAACGGCGGCAACGGGCTCGACATGGTCACCTTTCTAGAGGCTGAAAGTTCCGGCGCCCCGGTGGTGCAAGACATCTTTGCCACCGATGGGGTGCCGCCAACGGGGGCAGCCGTGGGTGGGGTGCTTTTGGACTTGGCGAACGGCTCCAACAACACGGGGCTGGCTGACGGGTTGACCCTGATTTCGGTCGAGCGGGTTACAGGCTCTTCCCATCAGGACGTGTTTTTTGGCGATGGGGAGCAGAATGATTTCCGCGGCCTCGGAGGTTTTGACTGGTTCGTGAGTTCCACCGGCGGGCGAGAGCGATATTTTGGTGGCGATGGCGTCGATACGGTGACGTATTTCAACGCAGGTGCCGGTGTGACGGCGAGTTTGCGCAATGGTGCGGGTGAGTTTGGGGGACAGGAAACGGGTTTTGGCTCGGCTGGCGATGCGGTTCGGGATCTTTACTTCGAGATCGAGAACCTGGTTGGCTCGGACTTTGATGACCGTCTGGAAGGCAACCGCGAGCGCAACAATCTGGTCGGTCGCGACGGGGACGATTTTCTGCTGGGATATGGCGGTATCGATTACCTCAAGGGCGGCTTGGGCAACGACACACTGGACGGCGGCGCCGGGTCGGATTTTGCGTTGTTCAACGGAAACTCCGGGGACTACACCTTGACCCGTGGCACCGGGGAGCAATCAAACCAAGTGTCGGTTGTTGGCGCTGACGGTGTCGACCAGTTGATAAACGTGGAATACTTCCGCTTTGATGATGGAGATCTGAACATTTGGTCGCTTTGAGGACGCTCTGGCCTTGAGTGAGGCACCTTTGTAGGCATTTCCGGACTGCACACATTCAATCCTATTCATGGTCAAAACTGCAACTATATGCGAGCCTTGGTCCGCTTCGCCATCCACCGCGCAACTTTGCCCCCTAAAGGTTTAGAGCTGACTATTCGTAAACCTTCCCGCGCAGAGTGTGGTGTCGGAGGTGGATCTGCTTGGTTGCACGTCGAGCATACAGAAAATCCGAAGAGTGCGGCCGGGTGGTTCGGTTAAGGAGATGCCCGCGCGAATGCGACACGCTGATTTGGCAGTGTGTCACTTTCGACCTTTTGCCGACTTCGGGCACGTTCGTCGAGCGCTGAGGTGCGGTTCGCAAGAGCTGTCACTCGCTTCAATTGCAAAAATTGACGGAGGGCGGAAAGCGCCGTTGCGGGGTGAAGTTGATTTTCCCTACCGTTTTGAAGCTCACCCGAATGCTTCGTTTTTGCTTGCAGACATTTTTGATCGTACAACGGCCCAATGACCCGAGACATGTTGAAAAAGCCCCGACCGATCCTGTGGTCCTTTCGACGCTGCCCCTATGCGATGCGGGCGCGTATGGCCGTGTTGAGCGCGGGATTGGAACTAGAACTCCGCGAGATCAAATTGAAAGAAAAACCCCAGGCGTTTCTTGCCGCCTCCCCCTCGGCCACGGTGCCCAATCTGCAAGCGGGTGATCTGAGCCTGGATGAGAGCCTCGACATCATGTTCTGGGCGCTTGGGCAAAATGACCCGCATGGTCTTTTGAACATGCCGGATATTGGCAAGACCCTGATTGCCCAGAACGATGGTCCCTTCAAAGCTGCGCTTGATCATACCAAATACGCCGTCCGCTATCCTGACCTGGATCCGCAGTCTGAACGCAGGAAAGCGTCTGATTTCATTCAGTTACTCAATACGCGATTGACGGAGAATTCGTTTCTGACCGGTGACAGGCCCACCCTCGCCGATATTGCGATCTTTCCGTTTGTAAGGCAGTTCGCCCATATCGACCGCAGCTGGTTTGACGCGCAGCCCTGGCCCTACGTGATCCTTTGGCTGGACGGCTTCCTTCAAAGCGCCGAGTTTCAGACGGCCATGACAAAAATCCCGACTTGGGAAGAGGACGCGCCCCCCTATCTATTTGGCCAAGCATCTCAATAGGACTGGCCATGGCAGGAAAAGCCCTCAACAAGAAGAACCTGGAAGCCTTGGGTGCAGAAACGCTGGCCGAGCTTTTGATGGAAGCCGTCAAGGGCGATGCAGCGCGGCAACGTCGAGTGCGGATGGCATTGTCCTCCGAGCAAAGCCCAAAAGAGGCCGCCGCTGACATCCGCAAACGGCTGGCTCAGATCCGGCGCGCCAAAAGCTGGATCTCTGCCCGGGCGCAGCGGACATTGGCCAAGGAACTGACCGGCTTGATCGAGCTTACGGCAACGCGCATCGCGCCAGAAGACGCCGATCTTGGCTTTGATCTGCTCTGGTCACTTCTTCAGCTGGCCCCCCACATCCACACGCGTACCGATGACAGCAACGGCACGCTTGGGGCGGTTATGAGTGCAGCGATGGACGCGACTGAAACGCTTGCCCCACGTCTTGAACGCGACCCTGAATTGCTCGCAGATCAGGTGTTTGATGCGCTCCGGGACAACGGCTATGGCGAATTTGACGGCGTGATCCCTGCCCTGTCCGAGGCCCTGGGGGATGCAGGTTTGAACGCGCTCAAGGCACGTGCACAGACGACAATGGATACACCTGTCACCCGGGATAATACCGAAAATGTCGGATTTTTCGTGAGCCCCGAACGACGCCTTGAGATGGCAAAAGACAGGCGCGACCGCACCCTTCGGATGATCCTGTCCGACATCGCCGATGTCCGGGGCGACGTGGATGCCTGGCTAGCACAATATAGCGCTCAGCAACTGACATATCACACCATCGCACCAGATGCTGCGCGGCGGCTTTTGGCAGCCGACCGCGCCGCAGACGCCGTGCAGATCATGGAAGCCTGCATCAGCGCTGAGAACGGCACAGACCGCACTTTTGATATGCCCGAGGTTGACAGCGCCTATTTCGCCTGCCTCGAAGCCCTGGGGAAAGAGGACGACCTGCGCCGCGCCATGCGGGCCCGGTTTGAAACGCGGCTATGCGCCGAGACCTTGCGCCGCTACCTCTCGCGCCTGCCCGATTTCGACGATGATGAAGCGCTGCATGAGGCCCGCGCCCATGTACGCAATTATCCCAACCTGCTCCAAAGCCTTCTGTTCTGTTTGAGCTGGCCTGATCCTGGCCTCGCCTCTGACATCATCCTGTCCCGTCATGACGAGTTGGATGGCAGTATCTACGAAATCCTTACCCCAATCACAGAGCTGCTCAAGGCTGAACATCCCTTGGCTGCCACTCTGGTTTGGCGGTCGATGATCACCTTTGCGCTGCAAAACAACCGCACCAAACGCTATCGCCACGCGGCACGTCACCTTGCCTCTTGCGCTCAGGCTGATACGGCGATCACCGACTACGGCACGTTCCAAAGCCACGAAGCCTTTTTCGACGACCTCCGCCGCTCGCACCCTCAGAAACACGCATTTTGGAACAAGGTTGATCACTAAGGCAGTGACTGGAAGGTGAAGAAAGATGTCACTCCCCAACTCATTGCGGGCACTCATACACACACGCAACAAACTACTGCAAAAAACTAAAACGGAGGTGCAGATTCTGGGTGCAGTCTCGGGTCAGTTTCCATCACCGAATGCATTGTAAGCGTCGACGTCCAACCCGGAAATCCTAGACTAGCTCTGTCCCTGCGCTAAGTCCTCGGACGTTAGCTGCATGATACGCATCGTGGTCGGTTCTTAATGGCATCTCTGACAATCGAAAACGTCCAAAACTATCCGCGGCCACCTGCGCTGCGGGAGGTGCCTCATCGGTTGCGGATAGAGTTCGGCGGTCAAACAATTGTGGAAACGGATCAGGCGCTTCAGGTTATCGAAACCCACCACGCACCCACGTACTATGTCCCACCGCATGACATTGACGCCGTTCTGACAGGGGCCGTTGGGAAATCATTCTGCGAATGGAAGGGCGTTGCGAGCTATTGGGACGTCCAGAGCGGGACGGCGAAAGCCGCAAAGGCTGCATGGAGTTACGCGGCACCAACCCCAGACTTTGAGCCTATCAAAGACTACCTCGCTTTTTATGCCGAACGCATGGACGCTTGTTATGTCGGCACGCATCGCGTGATCTCGCAACCTGGGGGGTCTATGGCGGTTGGATCACCGAGAATTTGAGAGGCCGCATCAAAGGCGCTCTGGGCACGGAATTCTGGTGAAGATCAATGAGCGACCGTAAATCTTCATCGACACCGTTGGCTGTTCCTACAGGCCGCCTGGTTCGTGTTGCCGGTTTGAGCAGCATGACGGCTGGCATTGCGGGGAACGTGGCAGTGCATGCCCTACAAGAGATTAGTCGGGGCGCGCGGCCCGATCTACGTGGTTTGTTGATGACGCCCGGCAACGTGACACGAGTTGCAGATCAACTTGCACGCATGCGCGGGGCCGCAATGAAGGTGGGTCAGCTGATTTCTATGGATGCAGGCGAGGTGCTGCCGCCTGAACTGGCTGACATTATGGCCCGATTGCGAGATCAGGCGCATTTCATGCCTCCGAAACAATTGCGTGACGTCCTGAACCACGCCTGGGGTCCAGATTGGCGAAAGTCTTTCCAATCCTTCAATGTAAGGCCCATAGCGGCAGCAAGTATCGGGCAAGTCCATCGTGCGACATTGAAAGACGGGCGCGATGTGGCGATCAAGGTGCAGTACCCCGGCATTGCGCGCAGTATCGAAAGCGACGTTGCCAATGTGGCCGCGCTGGTGCGGATGTCCGGTCTGCTCCCCAAAAGCTTTGATCTGAATCCGTATATCCAAGAAGCACGCAGTCAATTGCATGACGAAACGGATTATGAACGCGAGGGACAGCACCTGCGCCATTTCGCAGGCCTGTTGCAGGGCAATGACGCGTTCGAAATCCCCGAGTTCCATCCAGATTGGAGCACGTCAGAGGTTTTGACGATGTCCTTTCTGGAAGGTCACCCTATCGAGACCGTAAGCGAGGCGACCAAAGAAGAACGCAATCGAGTTTGTAGTGCCTTGGTTGATTTGACCCTGCGCGAGATTTTCGAATTCGGCATCATGCAAAGCGATCCAAACTTTGCGAACTACCGATACAACCCCTCAAACGGAAAGATCAGCCTTTTGGATTTTGGGGCCACCCGTGCGTTACAACCATCTGCCATTGATGGATATCTGCGTCTGTTGCGTGCCGGCTTTCTGGAAGATCATGTCGAGCTTCGCAACGCGGCCTGCCAAATGCAGCTTATCGAAGGAGATGGACCATTCGACGACCGCATCCTTGGAATGATCCGCCGCGTTTTTGATGAGATCGTGTCCGCAGATGAATTCGATTTCTCTGACCGAACGCTTGCCAGTCACCTGAACAAAGAAGGCATGGCCTTGGCCGAGGCAGGGTACATCCCACACCAGATGCCAATGGAAATGCTCTACCTTCAGCGAAAGATCGGCGGGATGTTCTTGTTGGCCACGCGATTGAATGCCTCAGTTCCGGTGAAACAGCTGCTTGCAAAGTACATCACCTGAACGGGCACGATTTACCCCAATCCAGCAAGTCGCACGATAAAAAAGCCTGCGGCGAAGATATGAACCAATGTGATCAGAACTGAGAGCATGTGCAGCAGCTTGAAACGACGAACATTCCCTGAATCTGTAGCATTGTTGATTGCTGGCATCAGGACTTGCCGCGCGAAAACCGTTGTCACCGCAATGCTTGCCATTATGACACAAGAGACCGCATCCGTGGCGATCAGCGGGAGTGTACCGTTTACCCATACGCGGCGCAAAGGCCCGAAGGGCAGCCTCACCGGCTTCCCGCGTTGGCGTAATCAGCTTTTTGTTAGATCGATCAAGCGGTATAGCTTCCATCTCCTCTTAGGTGGGGAAACGTAAGCTGAAATGCAGGCCTGTCGAATTGAAGGGCGTTAGATTGACTAAGGTCGCAGGCCAGCAAACAATTGACGGAGGTTTGAGCAGCCATCCGGATGTCCAAGCTACTCCTCTACAGCTGCAATAGGCGAATGGCGAAGCACCTGCGGGTTTGAGAGGATAAAGGAAAAACACGCGCGATTCAGTCATCGCCTAGCCGATCGCCCGGAAATTGCGTGTAGTGCGTGGGAATTTTCTAAAGAATACCAAAGTTTGCTGCGCCGATAACGGACTGCCAACGTTCTGGTGGTCTGCGCCTCAGGAAAACGCCTCTTCTGCCTTCGCCTGCTCCTTCAGGGTTGGCCTGTCTCAACATCATGTAGAAAGATTTCGCAGCGGCGGGATACGCGCCACACCCTGAGTTAGACTGCGGATATTCGAGTTCGCTTCAGCTCCTCAACAAACTTGGACAACCGCGGCTTAAAGCAACGTCTTTGTGGCGATCATGGAAGCCTGCCGGAAACGATTGCTGGAAGTAAGTAAAAAGCCACCGCCCTCAACGAGCGGTGGCACATTCATGGTGGTCAGAATTGCGATTTGAACTGCTCAAGGTGCAAACTGATGCGAGCCTTCACAACAGACACAACTGCAAACCCTACCCGGTCAACCACACTTCGAATGGCCGCAGCTGCGGCAGGTCATGCAGCCCTCGATCATCACCAGATCGTACTGACCGCAGCTTGGGCAAGCTTTGCCACGATTGGTATCGGTGTTGACCACTTGCGCCTGCGGATCGGATTTCAGGCCCATGCCCTCGCCTTCCAAGAAGCCGATCGCAACCATATGCTGTTCGATCACACCGCCGATTGCCGCAAGGATCGAGGGGATGTACTTGCCCTGCACCCAGGCCCCGCCACGCGGGTCGAATACGGCCTTCAGCTCTTCCACCACAAACGAGACGTCACCACCGCGACGGAACACCGCCGAGATCATGCGTGTCAACGCCAGCGTCCAGGCATAGTGCTCCATGTTCTTGGAGTTGATGAACACTTCGAACGGACGGCGGCGACCGCCAATGATGATGTCGTTGATGGTCAGATAGATCGCGTGTTCGCTGTCTGGCCATTTCAGCTTGTAAGTCGATCCTTCGAGCGACTGAGGACGGTCCAGCGGTTCAGACATGTAGATCACGTCGCCGCCCTCCACCTCGTGCGGAGCATCGGCGCTCTCGCCCGGCGCTTTTTCCGAGCTCTCGGACACGGTCAGAACCGAACCGGTGACGTCATTCGGGCGGTAGGTGGTGCAGCCTTTGCAGCCCTGGTCCCAGGCCTGCATATAGACGTCCTTGAACGCGTCGAACGAGATGTCTTCGGGGCAGTTGATGGTTTTTGAGATCGAACTGTCGATCCACTTCTGCGCTGCGGCCTGCATCTTGACGTGATCGGTCGGAGCCAAGGTCTGGGCGTTAACGAAGTAGTCCGGTAGCTCTTTGTCGCCGAACTTGTCGCGCCACAGCTGCACCGCATAGTCCACGACCTCTTCTTCTGTCCGCGAACCGTCTTTTTGCAGAACCTTGCGGGTATAGGCGTAGGCAAAGACCGGCTCGATGCCCGAGCTGACGTTGCCTGCATAAAGCGAAATGGTTCCGGTGGGCGCGATCGACGTCAGCAAAGCGTTGCGGATGCCGTGTTCGCGAATTGCCTCGCGCACATCGTCGTCCATCGCCTGCATGGTGCCGCTTGCCAGGTACTTCTCGGCGTCGAACAACGGGAAGGCCCCCTTCTCCTTCGCCAATTCCACCGACGCCAGATACGCGGCGCGGGCGATCGCGTGCAACCAGGCTTCCGTCTGACGCGCCGCCTCGTCCGAGCCATAGCGCAGGCCCAGCATCAACAGCGCATCGGCAAGGCCGGTGACACCCAATCCGATCCGGCGCTTGGCTTGCGCCTCGGCCGCTTGTTCGGGCAGCGGGAATTTGGAGGCATCGACCACGTTGTCCATCATGCGAACAGCAGTTGCGACCAATTTCTGCATCGCGTCAGGGTCCAGTTCCGCGTCCTTTTCAAACGGGTTCTTGACCAAACGCGCCATGTTGATCGACCCAAGCAGGCACGCGCCATAGGGCGGCAACGGCTGCTCTCCGCAGGGGTTGGTCGCGGCAATGGTTTCCACATAGCTCAGGTTGTTGGCCTTGTTGATCCGGTCGATGAAGATCACGCCTGGCTCGGCATAGTCATAGGTCGCCTGCATGATCTTGTTCCACAGATCACGGGCCTGAACCGTGTGATAAACCTTGTCCCCAAATACAAGTTCCCACGGGCCATCGGCTTTGACCGCTTCCATGAAGGGGTCGGTCACCAGCACCGACATGTTGAACATGCGCAGGCGGGCCGGGTCGGATTTGGCGGTGATGAACTGCTCGATGTCCGGGTGATCGCAACGCATGGTGGCCATCATCGCGCCACGGCGCGAACCGGCAGACATGATGGTGCGGCACATCGCGTCCCAGACATCCATGAACGACAGTGGGCCCGAGGCATCCGCCGCCACCCCATGCACATCCGCGCCCCGCGGACGGATGGTCGAGAAGTCATAACCGATCCCCCCACCCTGCTGCATGGTCAACGCTGCCTCTTTCAGCATGTCAAAGATGCCGCCCATGCTGTCGGGCACGGTGCCCATGACAAAGCAGTTGAACAATGTCACCTGACGTGCGGTGCCCGCACCAGCGGTGATACGACCGGCGGGGAGGTATCTGAAGTCTTCCAGAGCCTCATAAAACCGCTCTTCCCAATGCGCCGGATCATCCTCGACCCGGGCCAGATCACGGGCGATCCGCCGCCAGCTGTCCTCGACCGTCACGTCGATGGGCGTTCCATCCGCCTGCTTGAAACGATATTTCATATCCCAGATCTGCTCGGCGATGGGGGCGGCAAAGCGGCTCATTGGCTGATTCCCTGTCTTGGAAGAGGCGTACAGGTTAAACCAATTGTGATGACATCCACAACACCTTGATGACCCCGACCATCAGGCTACAATATGAAGTTAAAGCCGGGGACGACTCTGTGGGCAAACTGTGAATAAGTACGTAAATCTCATCAAACTCTCGGTCGGGACGGAATCGCCCGAGACCCTCGACGCCTGGCAGCAAAGCCGCGCAGCGCAGACCGAGGATGGATTGCCCCGCCATGTCACCCGCATGTGGCCCAAACGTGAAGCCGAAATCCTTAACGGTGGTTCGATCTATTGGGTCATCAAAGGCGTGATCCAATGCCGCCAAAAGATCCTGCGCATGGATGAGGTCATAGGCTCGGATGGCATCCGCCGCTGCGCCATTGTGCTCGACCCAGAGCTGCACCGCACCCAGACCGCCCTGAAACGCCCATTTCAGGGCTGGCGCTACCTCAAGCCCGAGGACACGCCACCTGACCTGCCCAAAGGGCGCACGCAAGATGACCCGATCCCTGAGGAGTTGAACCGGGCCTTGGCCGAGATCGGCGTGCTTTAACCTTCGTCTTCAAAGATCGCCACGGCCCGAATAAACCCGGCTGAGGCGCCTTTGATCTTGAACGGAAAGCACGAGATTTCGAACCCATTGGGTGGTAGGTCCTCAAGGTTCGACAGCTTTTCCATGTGGCAATAGCCGATGTCCATCGACGCCCGATGCCCCTCCCAGATGATCGAGGCATCACCCGTCTCGGCATAGGTTTGAGCCGTCAGCGGAAAGGGCGCGTCCCAGCTCCAAGCATCGGTGCCGGTCACCCGTACGCCCCGCTCGGTCAGATAGAGCGTCGCTTCGCGTCCCATGCCGCAGCCTTTCACCAAATAGTCAGGCTGGCCGTAATGCGCGCCCGCAGATGTGTTGACCACCACAATATCCAACGGTTGCAGCTCATGTCCGATCCGCGCCAGCTCGGCCTCGACGTCTGCGGCCGTCACCACGTAACCGTCATCGAAATGGCGAAAGTCCAGTTTCACACCGGGGTTCATGCACCATTCCAGTGGAACTTCGTCGATGGTGATCGCCCGCTCGCCGTTGTTCATGGTCGAATGATGGTGATAGGGCGCGTCCAGATGGGTGCCGTTGTGGGTGGCGATCTGCAACCGTTCTATTGCCCAACCCTCGCCTCCTGGAAGATCGTGACGCGTCAAACCGGGAAAGAACGACATGACCTGCCCGGCAGTCTGGTCGTGGTTCAGGTATTCGATCTGAGGCAGCATGATCGGTGGGTCCGAGACAATGCCCATTTCCAAAGGGACAGACAGATCGACAAAGCGGCGTGGCATGTTGTGTGCTCCTACTGAGGTAATTGTGGCACCGACACGTGATGCCCCCATTTTTCGTCAGGGCCAGGTAGCACCGTCACACCAGGACTGTCGCACCGAGAGCCGTTTCTGAGAAGGTTTTTCTGACAAAATGCAGCGTTGAGTAGAGCGCGCCAGCAGGCTCAGTTTCTCGCAATTCTACACTCGGTATGATCTTGGTGTTCGGTTTGTCCATCTGCGAAAAGCGCGGTGGAAATTTGCCGGGGCCGAGAAACCCGTGTCGTAGGCAATCTGTTCGATACTGTCCGTCCCCTGCTGAAGCGCCCGAATTGCGATGTCGCGTCGCAAGGCATCCTTGATGTCCTGAAAACAGGTCCCTTCCTCTTTCAAGCGACGGTTCAATGTTCGGGGCGACATCTTCAGCGCAACGGCTGCATCGGTAAGCTGACTGGTACGCCACTCTGCACCATACAAAAAGGCGCGCACGCGCAGGCTGTTGGTATGAGCGCGCGAGCGCGTGAATATCCAATCAAGCGGCGCGCGCTCCAGAAAATCGGATGCTTCGGCAGGGCTGCGCGCAATCGGACGGGTGAACTGCCGGGGGTCAAACAGGATGCTGGTTTGCGATGCATCAAACACCACGGGGCACGGAAAGACGACAGCGTAATCCGCAGCAAAACCCGGACGGGCAAAGGCAAATCGCACCTCCTGTATCGGTGTTTCGACCCCGCCCAGCCATGACAGCAGCCCATGAGCGAGTTTCAAAAGAAGCATGTGACCAAATCGCTGCGGCCTGGCCCCTGTGATATAGGGCGTAAGGGTTAGCTCCACTTCCGTTTCTTCGGTGCGCAGATCCAGACGGTAGTCATCCAGCAAAAGGTTCCAAAATGTCGTGAAACGATAGAGCGCGGATGCCATGCTGCCAGCGTCTCGTTGAACCGTAACCAGATGCTGAAGCGCGCGAGGGCGGATTGGCCGCCCCCACAGTCCCATCATTTCGTCACCCGTTTCCGGCGCAGCAAGTTGGTAGAGACGCGCGATCTCGTTCAAAGTGACACGTTGCTCAGGGCTCATTGGGTTGATCGGAATGCCAGAGCGAGCCAGCAAGGACGTCATGACATCCGGCGAGCAGATTGAGCGGAGCGCATCCAACCAGTCCTGCACGAAAGCGGCGGACACGGTTGTAAGGGAAATCGGATCTTGGTTGGACAAGGATGGCTCTCATTTGGCGCGATCGGATAACTTATTGGCAAAAGATGAGCTTATAGGCAAGCCGCACCCACGGTAGGTGACGCAAAACAATACTGCTGAACCATTGAGGAGATCCGAATGTCCTACATACCACCCGTAAAGGACCTAATGTTTTGTATCGAACATTTGTCCTTTTGGGATCAGGTGTCAGCCATGAATGTCTATTCGAGCCATGACCTGGAGGACATCAACGCGGCGTTGGAGAGCTACTCTCGTTTCTGCCAGGAACAAGTGGCGCCTCTGAACCACATCGGTGATGCACTAGGCGCCCAGTTCGACAATGGTCAGGTGTCGATGCCGACAGGGGATGTTCGCGCTTATGCCCAGTTTGTGGAAATGGGGTGGCAAGCGCTGGTGCATCCGGTCGAGCATGGCGGAATGGGCTTCCCGCGCGCTGCTGGCGCTGCCGGGGTCGAAATGCTCAACGCGGCGGATATGAGTTTTGGCCTATGCCCACTTCTGACGGACGGCGCGATCGAGGCATTGCTGCTGACCGGTTCAGAAGCGCAGAAGACAACATATCTGGAGCCGCTGATCGCAGGGCGTTGGTCGGGTACGATGAACCTGACCGAACCTCAGGCCGGGAGCGACCTTGGGCGTGTGGCCACAAAGGCAATAAGGCGCGACGACGGCAGCTATGGAATTTCCGGCACCAAGATCTTCATCACCTATGGTGCGCATGACCTGACGGAAAACATCATCCATCTGGTCCTTGCACGCACCCCCGATGCCCCCGCTGGACCAAAAGGGTTGAGCCTGTTCATCGTGCCACAAAGGATGGTGAATGCTGACGGTACTTTCGGCGATGAAAACGCGGTGAATTGCGTCAGCATCGAGCATAAACTCGGTGTCCGCGCCAGCCCGACGGCGATGTTGGAATACAAGGACGCAACCGGTTTCCTGATCGGAAAAGAAAATCACGGCCTCGCGTATATGTTCGTGATGATGAACGCCGCGCGCTTCTCGGTCGGGGTGCAAGGGATTGCGACGGCAGAGCGGGCCTATCAACGTGCATTGGCCTATGCCCGCGGCAGGGTGCAAAGCCGACCTGTCAACGGTTTCTCCAAGGATGCCGTGGCGATTATCGAGCATCCCGACGTTCGCCGGATGCTCTTGCGCATGCGCAGCCTGATTGAAGGCGGGCGTGCCATCGCGGCGGCCACAGCCGGTTTGCTGGACCTCGCTCATCACCAGGAAGATCCTGAAATGACGGCTCTGGCCGAATTCATGGTGCCACTGGTCAAGGGGTTTTGCTCTGAACGCGCGGTCGAGGTTGCCTCACTCGGTGTGCAAATTCACGGCGGTATGGGCTTCATCGAAGAAACCGGTGCCGCACAGCACTATCGCGACGCCCGAATTCTGCCGATCTACGAGGGAACCACGGCGATCCAGGCGAATGACCTTTTGGGGCGCAAGGTGATGCGCGACGGCGGCAAGGCCGCACGGGATTTTGCCGCGCGGATCGTTGAAACCGAAGCTGCTTTGGCTGAGGGAGACGAAACATCAAAAGCGATTGGTGCGGCTCTGACCGAAGCGCGTGTCGCCTTCGAAACCGCTCTCGATTGGTTGCTGGACAAAAGTCGCAACGACATTGACGCAGCCTTTGCCGGGTCTGTTCCCTTCTTGATGTTGGCGGGGACGTTGGCCGCCGGATGGAACCTGGGCAAGGGCACGCTGGTTGCTCAGAAATGCTTGAAAGCAGGGCAAGATACGGTCTTCATGACTCAAAAGACTGCCACAGCATTGTTCTTTGCCCAGCATATGTTGCCAGAGTGCCGAACCGAAATGACCCGTATCCTGCACGGCTCTGACAGCCTGTTAGATGCTGCTTTCCCAGAATACTGATCCTTGAAAGGACCTGAACCGTGAATGACGTTGTAAACCCCGATACCTATGAAAACCTCTCGATCTCCGAGGGCGAGCATGGCCTCTATGTGGTTACCCTGAACCGGCCTTCAAAGCGCAATGCATTGGACGTGGCCACCATCGAAGAGCTGATCCGCTTTTTCAGCGGTGCGCGCCTTGCCGGGGTCAGGGCCGTTGTGTTGACCGGTGCGGGCGACCATTTTTGCGCGGGCCTTGATCTGGTCGAACACTGGAAGGCAGATCGCAGCCCGGATGACTTCATGCATGTTTGCCTGCGTTGGCACGAAGCCTTCAACAAGATGGAATACGGGGGCGTACCAATCATTGCCGCGCTGAAAGGGGCAGTGGTCGGCGGCGGCCTGGAACTGGCCAGTGCCGCCCATGTTCGCGTGATCGACCCGGGCACCTATTTTGCACTTCCCGAAGGGCAGCGAGGCATTTTCACCGGCGGCGGAGCGACAATCCGGGTGTCGGACATGATCGGGAAATACCGCATGATCGACATGATCCTGACGGGACGTGTGTATCAAGGACAGGACGCCGTCGATCTGGGACTGGCTCAGTACATCACCGAAGACGGGGGCAGTTTTGACAAGGCGATGGAACTGGCCACCAAAGTTGCCCAAAACCTGCCCCTGACAAACTTTGCCATCTGCTCTGCGGTCAGCCACATGAACAACATGTCCGGTATGGATGCAGCCTATGCCGAAGCTTTCGTGGGCGGGATCGTCAACACCCAACCCGATGCTCGCGCCCGCCTGGAAGCGTTTGCCAACAAGACAGCCGCACGCGTGCGTCCCAACAGCTAAACCTGGTCGCGCGTGAAAGCGCGCCTTGAAAAGCTCCCTGTCTTGATCCATTGCGGGATCAGTTGGATCCAGACCGGGGGCAATACGCCCCCTCAAGCCATCAGTGGTTCGTCGGTTTGAGCCGATGTGAACCATGCCACCGCAAGGGCATCCCCTGTTCCACAAACCGATGGGTTTGTATTTCGTTGTGCTAAGCTGCTTCGAATTGGTCGGAGGAGTTTGAATGACACGTTTCAAGGAAAAGCTGAAAACCACAACTGATTGCATGACGATGAACATCGCGACAATCCCGTCAGCGGTGGTCACCCAAGCGATGGCGGCGGCAGGGTCTGATGGGGTGATCATCGACATGGAGCACGGCGCCATCGACCATGGCACTGCCCACGCGATGATCGCAGCCACTCAGGGCACCGATTGCGCGCCATTGGTCCGCCTGCCCGAAATTGACACGGCACAGGCCAAACGCATGCTGGATCTGGGGGCCGAAGGGTTGGTCTTTCCACTCGTGCGCACGGCCCAAGACGCCGAGCGCGCCGTGGCCGCGATGCGCTATCCGCCCAACGGCAATCGAGGGTTCGGGCCCTTCATCGCCCATTCCCGCTGGCAAACCACCCTGCCCGAGTATCCATCAAAAATGGAGGGTCAACTGGTCTGTTGCCTGCTGGTCGAAACCCGCGACGCGGTTGAGAACATCGAAGAGATTTGCGCCGTGCCGGGCATCGACCTGTTGGTGCCCGCCCTGTTCGACCTGTCCACCGATCTGGGTCACATGGGGCAGTTCGAACACCCCGAGGTGGTCGAAGCTCTCGCGCGCGTCGAGACTGCCGCCAACGCAGCGGGCATCCCTCTTGGCAATGCCGCGTTGAACCAAGACCAGGCCAAGGGGTTGATTGCCCGCGGTTACCGGGTCATCGCGGGCTTTGATGTTCTGTGGCTCAAAGAGAAGGCCGCACAAACCCAAAGCTGGGTGAGCTAGGGACGGGTCACTTCGATTTCTTTGCAGCCATCCGCTTGCGAGCCGTCATGGCGCGACCGTCCCGTATGCTTAGCCCCATCAGGAACAAATTGGTTGCGCCTGCAATCAACTCGATGGCCTGCACGACGTAGAACCCGGTATCAAATGCGCCAGCACTGGCCTTGTTGCTGAGAAAAACAGCCGCCGGAACCAGAACCAACAACCCGTTGGCCGCAATGATCGGCATCCGTCTTTTCTTGGCCAAGGCAGGCGCATCTTTGCGACGACGACCCATTGCCATTCCGCTGGCACCAACCACGGCCATGGACGGGATCAGGAGAAAGAGACCGTTTAAGACCATAGCCTTGACCGCAACGATCATCTGTGGCGTGCCAAACAATTCGCTGTAAACGGTAGTTGTCCAAAACGTCAGGATCGTCAAAAAGCCTATGACGCCGGCGATGGGGTGGATGGCTTTCAACATGTGGCTGCTCCCGGTTTTGTCTTATGCGACGCAATGGTTTTCAATGGACAGTTTGCGCACCAGGTGCGGGCGCGCTTTCGCACTTGGCGGGTAGTCAGCAATGCGCCGCTGAAATTCCGGGTGGCAGAAGGCGTTCCGAAAGCTTTTGACGTCCTGCCACACGGCGTAATTCATGAACGTCGAGCTGCCAGCAATGCCCTGATGCAACTGGGTCGAAATGTATCCCGGCTGCGCTTTCATGAAATCTGCATCGTGCGCCCAGGCCTTGAGCAAGGCCTCTTCTTCGGATGCATCCACGGTGAACAGATTGATCAGGATAATTGGCCCTTCATCCGTTTCCATCTGATCCGCGAGGGTCACAACATCATCCAACTCTTCAAAACGGGACATAACGCTTCCTTTCTCATTTGAATAGCAAGCTATATATTATTGCATAGCTTGCTATTCAAGAGATAATTTCCAGCATGCATTTTGATAAACAAGACTCGGCAGGCTATCTGATCAATCACGTGGCGCGCCTGTTTGCGCGGGAGCTGCAACTTGGGATCGCACCGCTTGGAATCGTCGTGGGGCAGTTCCCGATCCTGCTTGAGCTTTGGCAGAAAGACGGCGTTTCACAAAAGCAACTGCTTGAAAACATTGATGTCGAGCAAGCGACGCTCGCCAATACGCTCAACCGGATGGAACGGGACGGGCTGATCAAGCGCACCAAAAGCCAAAAGGATGCTCGTGTTCAATTGATCTGGCTGACGGACAAAGCTGCAGTCATTCGGGAAAAAGCGTATGAGGTCGCACTTGATGTGAACGCAAGGGCGCTAAAGGACATCCCCCAGCACGAGCTTGAAATATTCATGAATGTCATGCGGCGTGTAATCAGCAGGCTACGCGAACGTTAGGTCAAAAGATCGGAGGCCCGGCCACCCGTTCAACCTCATGAAAAGACCAGGGCTTTCACGGGCAAAAGGATGGCCTGCCCCCGCAGGACGATGGCATTGGCAATGCCCATCCCATCCACGATGCGCGCGATGAAGGCCGAAAACCCGGCGATCTCGCCTGCTTCGATCTCTTTGGCGCGGCTGGTATAGGCGACACCGACGCAAGCGCTGCCGGGTGGGATGGCTTCCAGATGCTTGGGAAAGATCGGCGCGAGAAAAACAGTCACGGTACCGGGGCGGCGGCGATCCTGCTGATCCAACAGCGCATCCCCAGGTCTGAACTGACCCGCGGCAATGGCATTTTGCACTTCATCTACCACCATCGGGATAATCGCCAGAGGTTTCGAAGCACAGGTGATTTCAACCAGCATCCCCGGTTTCACCACGCTGGCCGAGATCTGACCAAAGGCCGCCACAAACCGCCCCTGCCCCGTCACGTCTGGCACCAGAACACCAGCGGGGCGCAGGATCGGATTCACGATGTCGCCCGGCTTCAGCAGAAATTGCTTCACGGTTCCGTCCACCTCGGCAAAGACAGTGGATTTCGCGATTTCGGCCTCGGCTTCTTGCAGCGCTGCCCGCGCGGTTTCGCGCTGCGCAGGCAGCAGAGTTGACTGGCGCAATTTGGCCCCATCCAGCGCAGCGATGGCCGTTGCTTGCTGACTTTGGGCGCGGGCCACAGCGGTCTCCAACCGCTCCAACTCCTGCTCACTCACCGTCGCGTTGTTCCTGTCCGCCAGGGATTGGCGCCGGCTCAGATCATCCCGCGCCTGGTTCAGATCGGCAGTGGCCGCTTCCAGCCGCGCCTCGGCCGCAGCGATATCCGTTGTGACAACGCCAAGTGCCGCGTCCACCTCGGCGATCCGGCGGCGCGCGGTTTCAACCGCCGCCTCCTGCCGGGTGGTGTCCAGACGAAAAATCGGATCGCCCGCCTTCAGGCGGTCATTGTTTTGCACATAGACCTCGGCCACACGGCCTGCGCGGTCCGACAGAACCGTGACTGTCCGGAATGCAGCCGAGACATTGTGCGTCGAGGGATGGAAGTAAAAGATGATGGTCAGAAGCGTCACCGCCAAAATGGCACAAGCCGTCAGGCCCCAACGCAGTTCATACCAGACATTGAACAGCGTGATTTCATGCCCCCATCGCTTTCCCTGCTTGTAGTGGCGATAGAGGTAATCGGGCACGATCGTGATCAGGGCCGAGAAAATGAGCTCAAGCATCGTCGCCCTCCGCTTGGGGGCGATGGATGTAGGACGGGAAAACTTCGTGCAACGGGACAGCCGCGATCAGGATGGCCGCGATCCAAAAGGCGTTGTTCAACGTGAACAGCGAAATCAACCCCAGCACGCCCACCAGCTGCATCTGCACCTTATGCGCACCCGCGGCCATACGGTCGGGAATGGCTTGTATCGTGAAATAGAGCGCACCAAAGCCAAGCAGGATGACCACAAGCAGCACCCCGACGACGATCAGAAATCCGTCGGTTTCTCCAGGCGGGGTCACCCAAAAGGGAAGCCGCGCCAGAGCCTCGTCAGAAAGGGAACTGTTCATACAAGCCTCCAGTTTCATAACGATACCAGAGAACTATAGACAGGATGCGGCTTTCAGATCAACGAAACCGCATATGTATCGCCAAAAGCGAAACAGGCGACCCATATGGGCCGCCTGCTTTTCTGGATCATTCTGCCGCGATGGCGTCTTCGATCTTTTCCACTCGGATCGCCGAGAATTTGAACTCGGGGATCTTGCCATAGGGGTCGATGGCCGGGTTGGTCAGGATGTTCGCCGCCGCCTCGACATAGGCAAACGGGATGAACACCATATCCTCGGCAATCGCCCGGTCTGCGCGCACCATGATGTCGATGGATCCGCGACGTGTGGTCAGACGCACCATCTCGCCCGGTTCGATCCCCATCAGTTTCAGCGTCCGCGGGTTCATCGAGCAGTTTGCTTCCGGCTCAACCGCATCCAGAACCAGAGACCGGCGGGTCATCGACCCAGTGTGCCAGTGCTCCAGCTGACGGCCCGTAGTGGCGATCATCGGGTATTCCTCATCCGGGGCCTCATCCGGCGGGATGACGCTGGCGGGTGTGAATTTGGCCCGACCTTCGGCGCGTGGGAAGCCATCGCCGAACACAATCGCCTGACCGGGATCGGTCTCATGCAGCGACGGATAGGTGATACTCTCGGTTTCCAGACGCTCCCAGGTGATGTTGTCGAGCGAGGCCATGGTCTGCTTCATCTCGGCAAACACCTGAGACACATCCGTGTAATCCCAGTTCAGCCCGATGCGCTGCCCCAGTTCGACGGTGATCGCCCAATCCTCGCGCGCCTCACCCGGAGGGGACACGGCGGGACGCACACGCTGTACCTGACGGTTGGTGTTCGACACGGTGCCGTTCTTTTCATAGAGCGCTGACGCGGGAAGGATGATGTCGGCATAGTTCGCCGTCTCGGTCAGGAAGATGTCCTGCACGATCATCAGATCCAGATTGGCCAGAGCGGCACGTGCGTGATCGGCATCTGGGTCGGACATCGCCGGGTTCTCGCCCTGAATGTACATACCCTTGATATTGCCCGCATAGGCCTGGTCAATGATCTCTGTGACGGTCAGGCCCTTCTCGTTCGAGAAGTCCTGCTCATCGTTCCAGACATTGTTGAATTTGGCGCGGATATCGTCATCCATCACCGACTGGTAATCCGGCAGGAACATCGGGATCAGACCCGCGTCCGAGGCACCCTGCACGTTGTTCTGACCGCGCAGCGGGTGCAGACCCGCGCCCGGCTTGCCAACGTTGCCGGTCATCAGCGCAAGCGAGATCAGGCAGCGCGAATTGTCCGTGCCGTGAATGTGCTGGCTGACGCCCATGCCCCAGAAGATGAGACCCGCCTTGGCGTTGGCAAAGGTACGCGCAACGCGGCGCAGCTGCTCAGGCTCGATGCCACAGATCGGCGCCATCGCTTCGGGTGTGAACTGACGCAGATGCTCTTTCTCGGCTTCCCAGTTTTCTGTCCAGCGGTGGATGTACTGGCTGTCATAGAGTTCCTCTTCGACGATCACGTTCATGATCGCGTTGAGCATCGAGACATCCGCGCCGGGGCGGAACTGCAGCATTTCGTCGGCGAACTTGCGCATGCCAACGCCGCGCGGATCCATCACGATCAGCTTGCCGCCGCGTTTGGCGAACTGCTTGAAGTAGGTCGCCGCAACAGGGTGGTTTTCGATCGGGTTCGACCCGATGATGATCGCCACATCCGCATTCACGATCTCGTTGAAGGTCGCGGTCACAGCGCCCGAGCCCACATTTTCGATCAGCGCCGCCACCGAGGAGGCGTGGCACAGACGGGTGCAGTGGTCGACGTTGTTGTGGCGGAAGCCCTGGCGGATGAACTTCTGGAAGAGGTAAGCCTCTTCATTGGTGCATTTCGCCGACCCAAAGCCCGCAACGCTGCGCGGATCTTCTTCGCGCAGTTTCATCAGGCCCTTGGCGGCCAGATTCATCGCCTCTTCCCACGATGCTTCGCGGAAATGGGTCGACAGATCGCCGGGATCGACGTTCAGCCCCTTGGCCGGTGCATCTTCGCGCCGGATCAGCGGTTTTGTCAGGCGATGCGGGTGGTGGATGTAGTCGAAACCAAAGCGGCCTTTGACACACAGGCGGCCTTCGTTTGCGGGGCCATTGATGCCCTCGACATATTTGACCTTGCCGTCCTTGACCTTGAGCGAGACCTTGCAGCCCACACCGCAGAACGGGCAGACGCTTTCCGTTTCAGAGTCGTAGTCTTTGCTGTCACCTTTTTGCTGGTCGTCCAGCACGGTGGCGGGCATCAGCGCGCCGGTGGGGCAAGCCTGAACGCATTCACCACAAGCGACACAAGTTGAATCGCCCATCGGGTCGTTCTGGTCGAAGACCACCTGTGCGGTATGGCCACGACCGGCCATGCCGATCACATCGTTAACCTGAACTTCGCGGCAGGCGCGGACGCAGAGGTTGCAGTTGATGCAAGCGTCGAGATTGACGCGCATCGCAACGTGGCTGTCATCCAGCAGCGGGATCTTATCGGCTTCTTTGGCCGGGAAGCGGCTCTCGGACACATCGTTCAGCTTGGCCATGTCCCAGAAATGGCTGGAGGTGTCGTGTGCTTCTTCGGGCTGATCGGCGACCAGCAGCTCCATCACCATGGCGCGCGATTTTTCGGCGCGGTCGCTGTCGGTCTTGACGACCATGCCGTCCGCCGCAGGGCGGATGCACGAGGCGACCAGCGTGCGCTCGCCTTCCACCTCGACCATACAAGCGCGGCAGTTGCCGTCGGGGCGGTAGCCCGGCTGTGGCTTGTGGCACAGGTGCGGAATGGTGAACCCCTGGCCCTTGGCGGCTTCCCAGATGGTCCAGCCCTCGGGCACGGTGACATCTTCGCCGTTCAGATTGAAGGTGACGGTCTTGGTTGGGCTTGCGTCTAGCATGGCTCTGTCTCCCTCAGATTTCGTCAGCGAAATGTTTCATGACCAGGCGGATCGGGTTTGGAGCTGCCTGCCCCAGACCACAGATCGAGGCGTCGCCCATGACCTGGCACAGGTCCTCGAGCAGATCCTGGTCCCATTTGTCGGCCTGCATCAGCTTCACCGCCTTTTCGCAGCCCGCCCGGCAAGGCGTACACTGGCCGCAGCTTTCGTCTTCGAAGAAGCGCAGCATGTTCAACGCCGCATCGCGGGCAGTGTCCTGATCAGACAGAACCACAACCGCGGCCGAGCCGATAAAGGTGCCAAGCGGTTGCAGGGTGTCAAAGTCGAGCGGGACGTCGTCGATGCTAGAGGGGAGAAGGCCCGACGACGGCCCGCCCGGTTGATACGCCTTGAATGCATGGCCATCAGCCATACCCCCTGCCGCATCAATCACGTCAAGAATGGTCGAGCCTGCAGGCAGCAGGTAGACGCCAGGCTTCGCAACACGACCCGAGACCGAGTAGCTGCGCAGACCCTTGCGGCCATTCTTTTCAACAGAATTCAGGATCTGCGGCCCCTCGCGGCAGATCTTGGACACCCAATAGAGCGTCTCGACGTTGTGAACCAGCGTAGGCCGGCCAAACACGCCCACCTGCGCCACAAACGGCGGACGGTGGCGCGGCAGGCCCTTCTTGCCTTCGATGGATTCGATCATCGCGGATTCTTCGCCGCAAATGTAGGCACCGGCACCGCGACGCAGGTCGATGTAACCCGGCTCGACAATACCAGCCGCTTCCAGCGCTGCAATTTCGGTGGCGAGGATTTTCAGCACCGCCGGATATTCATCGCGCATGTAGATAAAGCAGGTCTCGGCCTCGACTGCCCAAGCAGCGATCAGCATGCCTTCTAGGAAGACATGCGGCGTGCGTTCCAGATAGTAGCGGTCCTTGAAGGTTCCCGGCTCGCCTTCGTCCCCGTTCACGGCCAGATAACGCGGCCCTTCGTTCATGCGAACAAAGCCCCATTTCTTGCCCGACGGGAAACCCGCACCACCCAGACCACGCAGGCCCGAGGACAGGACATCCTCCTGCACTGCTTCCCAGTCACCGCTGTCGCGCAGCTCTTTCAGCTTGGCATAGCCGCCTTCGGCGACATAGGCGTCGTAGGTTTCATACTCAGGGACAGGGGCGTGGGTGTCATCGGCTGCAATCGCCGCCTGCACCTTTTCCGGCGTGGCGTGGTCGATGTGGTTGTGACCGATCTCGAGCACCGGCGCCGTGTCGCAACGCCCCATACAGGGCGCGCGGAGGACACGCACCTGGGTTGGATCCAGGCCATCTTCGAGCGCCTTTTGCAGCTGCGCGGCACCCGCCATTTCGCACGACAGCGAGTCGCAGACGCGGATGGTCAGCGCGGGCGGAGGCGTCTCGTCTTCTTTCACCACATCAAAATGCGCGTAGAAGGTCGCGGTTTCATAGATCTCGGCCTGGCCGATGCGCATCTCGACCGCCAGGGCGGCGATGTGGTCGGCGCTGATGTGACCATGGGCATCCTGGATCAGATGCAGAAACTCGATCAGCAGGTCCCGGCGGCGCGGGCGATCGCCCAGCAGGCGCGTGATCTCGGCCTGCGCCTCGTCCGTGAACTGACGGCCTTTGGGCGTGTGCCGCCCTTTGCCTTTACCTGACTTCCAAACGCCCTTGGGTGCGTTTGATGGCTTGGTATCTAATGGTGCCATGATGCCCTCCGATTGACGCTCCGTCTCTCATCAGAATAGCATATCGTCAAATCGCAAATCGCAATCACACGATAACGACACCTTATCACCGCAAAGACGTCACCACGCGCCTTAATGCGGCAACCGTTGGCAGTTCAGGATCGCGCGTCAGTGTGGCCAGACAGATCGGCTTGCTGACCTCGGGTGCTATCAGCGACAGGACCCTTGTGCCCTTCAGGTTGCCCAGCGCGCGCACCAGGACACGCGGCACCACCGTTGCTGCCAACCCTTCGCGCGCCATAACCATCGAGGCGGTAAACCCGCTACTTTCCGCAACCACCTGAGGATGCAGGCCAAGTTCGGCAAAGATGCGATCCAGAATGCGCCGGTTCTGCATCTGGGGCTCAAGCATCGAAAGCGGAAATTCAGCCACACGCGCCCAGGGAATCGGGCCCGTTTCGCTGGTCATATGCTCGGGAACAAGCAGGACATAGGTCTCTTCATAAAGCGGCTGAACCGAACGCAGATCCGTGCCAATGCTGTCCCCATAGGTAACACCTGCATCTATCGTGCCCTCGTCCAACCGCTTCTGGATTGTGGCGGAAGACATGGAATCGATACGCGGCACGATCTTTGGATGGGCCTGATGCAACCGCCGTACCAACCGTCCGGTGAAGGCCAAGGCCGTTGGAATCACCCCCAGGACCAAAGTGCCGGTGATCTCACCCTTTACCGCCAGCACCTCTTGTTCCAACGCCTTGGTGTCGAGCAGAATGCGCCGCGCCCGGCGGACGATCATTTCGCCCTCTTCGGTCAGCCCCTGAAACCGATTGGCGCGTTTCACGATCGAGACGCCCAACCGGTCCTCAAGATTTCGGATTCGCATGGAGAACGCTGGCTGCGAAATCCCGCAATCCTCGGCCGCCTTGGCAAAGTGTCGATGCCGCGCCAGGGCGCTGAGCAATTCCAGGTCTCGTAGTTCGATCACGGGCGCAGTCTCCGGGGCGGATCTGCCCCTGTCGTTGGATCATAGCGACATAAGCGGCGGCGAAAAGCGTTGCATTGCATGGCCCTATGCCGTGGCGCGGATTGACCCAAAAAAGAAATTGACAAATGTAGCGATCCACATGGATGCTATATCGAACGTTCACTAACTCGCGATTTGCGAGACATCGGGATTGCACGAACAGACATGCTGACGCTAGGCGAATTGATCAACCGAAACGCGCGAAACTTTGGCGACCGCGAGGCTTATGTCGAGATCGACCGCCGCCGGACCTGGCGAGAGTTGGATCAGCGTACTGATGCGCTTGGCCGCGTGCTGCGTGGCTGGGGCGTCCGTCCCGGTGATCGTGTTGGCGTGATCCTGAAAGACAGCATCGAAGTGGTCGAAACCATCGGGGCCTGCGCCAAGGCAGGTGCAGTTCGGGTTGGGCTCAACTATCGCCTAGCCCCGCCCGAGTTGGGCGCGTTGATCGACGATGCAGGTGTCGACCAGATCTTTGTCCAGGCAGATCTGGTCAATGGGGCCACAGAGGCGTTGACCCACTCGGACCGGCAACCGCGTCTGATTGGGATCGGTGATGGGCATGACCTGCTGGACGATTTTGAGACGTTGATTGCCGAAGGCACCGCCGACGAACCACTCAGCCTGTCGCAGCATGAACGGCTGATGATCTGCTACACCACCGGCTCAACCGGTTTGCCCAAAGGCGCAATCTATCCTCATCGACAGATGATCGAATCCATGGCCGCCATCGCCCTGTCCGAAGGGGCCACGCCTGACGACGTCTGGCTGCATGCCATGCCCGCCTCGGGCGTGCCGATCATGCATCTGCTGCGCAACATCTTTCACGGCAACACCTGCGCCATCATCGGAGAATGGGATACCGAACGCGCCCTGCAACTGATCGAACGCGAGAAATGCTCGATCTGCGTCCTGGTGCCGACGATGCTCAACAGCCTGCTGAGTTCCGGCCTGATCGACAAATACGACGTCTCGTCCATGCGCCAACTCGGCTATGGCTCGGCCCCGATCCCACCCGCCACCGTGCGCGAGGCTGTACAGGCCTTTGGCTGCTCGTTCTTACAAATGTACGGCACCACCGAATTGATGGGCATGTCGATGATGCTGACAGCAACCGATCATGATCTGGCCTTGAACGCAGGCCATAACTGTTTGGCCAGTGCGGGTCGCCCGCTGTATTTCGTGGAAACCAGGATCATCGACGACGAGGGCAACGACCTTCCCCAGGGTGAGGCCGGAGAGCTGCTGATCCGCACGCCCTATGTGATCCCGGGCTATTGGAACCAGGACGTCAAATACACGGAAACAGTGCGCGACGGCTGGCTCTATACCGGGGACATCGCCTCGCAGGATGCCGAAGGCTATGTCTATTTGATGGATCGGGCCAAATTCCGCATCAAATCAGGTGGCTACAACATCTTTCCGGTCGAGATCGAAAACTGTCTGGCCGAACATGAGGCGGTGGACGAGGTCAGCGTCTTTGGCCTGCCCGATCCCAAGTGGGGCGACCGCATCCACGCGACCGTGACGTTGGTTGATGGTGAAAACACAACCGGCGAAGAGCTGCGCGAGTTCTGCCGCGGCAAGATCGCCAACTTCAAAATTCCCAAGGACATCGAAATCTGGGACAGCCTGCCAAAAGGGCCGACCGGAAAGATACAAAAGCGTGAGATCATCGAGATCTGTACGCGCCGCGAGACCGAACACGCCACTCAGTGAAATCTCGCGAAGGCGCGATGGTTTCTCCCAACCATCGCGCCCATGAGTCCCCGATACTAGCGCCCGTCCACGGGCGCATTTTTTTGCACCATGACGAAGTCAGGCCGGATCAATCGTGATCCGGCCTAACTTTGGTTGCTCAATCCAAGCAAACTTTACTCTTCAGGAACGTAGTTGCGAACGCTCTGCTGAAAATACGTCAGGGGCGCTTCGGCACCTGGGCCTTGTGACAATTGACCCACGCTGTATTTGGGCGATTGAAGGGCGCGCTGCATCTTTTCGACGACATAGATGTCTTCGGTCTGGAAATCCCCGGTCTCCAGTGGCGGTTTCTTCCAATGCGAGGATTTGATCAGGCCGGACACCTTGTCATATCCCGGCAGATCCTTGACGGACCCGCGATACTTGAATCGAGATTTGGCCATCCAGCTGCGGGCGTGCAGATAGGTCGTGTTTGCGTCGATGGGTTCCATCCAGGAGATGGTAAAACTGTAAGGCGTGGAGGTGACAATTGTTGTCGGAAACAACATGTACACCCCGCCATAACCGCCCTCGGACGCGTGCGAGATTTTCTTTGCGCCGTATTTTTCCAGCTGCTCGTTCAGGAACGCGGGGATGCGACTGCGGTGCTCGCTGTTCTCGGTCGAGTACCAGACCTGATGGTCTCCGTGCGCGTCCCAGATATTGGCTTCGGGACGGGGCCCGCCCAAGGTGTGCTCGTGCAAATACACCAGATGGTACCCGTCGATCGCATTCTCAAAGAAGACCTTCCAATTGCACTTCATCTCATAGGTGACAACTTGATCGTATGGAACCAGTTCGGGGCTGTTGATGTCATGGGGCCAAACAACGTCCGGAACTGACGCCAGCCAATCCTCGATCTTCATGTCTGGCTCGGGGCAGACAAAAATGATGTCCTTGAACACACCGACCGAGGCCTTGTGCAACCCATTGGCCTTTTTGTCGAAGTCCGGGAACAGTTCACGCTGATCCGGCACGCCGCGCAGCGCACCGTCCAAGCCAAACGTCCAACGGTGATACGGGCAAACAATCGTCTTGCCCGTATTCCCGCAACCGGGGTCAATCAATTCGGTTCCGCGGTGGCGGCAAATATTATGGAACGCCCGCAACTCGCCATCGCTGCCGCGAATCACCACCAGGGTGAAGGTTCCAACCTTTACCGTTTTATAGTCCCCTGGATTGGGTACATCGCTGACCACGCCCGCAAATCCCCAAGTTTTCGCGAACAATTCCTTCATCTCCCGCGCCAACCACTCGGTCGAGGTATAGGCCTCTGGCGGCAATATCTGGGTCGCGTGTTCTGGCATAGAGCAATCTAAAGTCACGAGAATCTCCTCTCTCTTCTCAGCTGGCGCGCGTCTACGACGTTTATTTATCATAAATGACAAACTATCGCCTTTGACAACTAACTCAACCTGTGTCTAAGTTCAAGAGAATATGAACGTTCACTAACCGCAACAAGAAAACCTGAAGATTTCAAGTGAACGGGACCAGGGAGGAAAGATAATGACGACCCAAACCACCGGCGCGCCCGGCAAGATGCAACTGTTCTACGGGTTGGGCGGTGTCGCCAACGGCGTATTCTCAAACGGGTTGAGCTTCTTCCTGCTCATCTACTACAATCTGGTGATCGGCCTCCCGGCCGAGGTTGTTGGATTTGCGTTGTCGATCGCATTGATCTTTGACGCGATCTCGGACCCGCTGGTTGGCTATCTGTCGGACAATTGGAAGTCTCGGATGGGCAAGCGGCACCCCTTCATCTTTCTGTCGATCGTGCCGACCGCATTCCTTTTCTGGCTGATCTGGAACCCACCCGCATCACTGACTACCGACGGACAGCTGTTCTGGTTCCTGCTGCTGACCACTATCGGTTTGCGCGTGTCCATGACGCTCTATGATGTGCCGCACAATGCAATGCTGCCGGAACTGACCAGCGACTACAACGCGCGCACTCTGCTGTCGGGACACAAGGTATCGGTGACGTGGATTTCTGGTCAGATCATCGTGATCGCCATGTACACCATCTGGCTCGTCCCGACCGATTTCATGCCCTACGGCATCTTGAATCAGGCAGGCTATCAAGAGGCGGGACTGGTCAGTGCGTTCCTGATCGCCGCCGCCATTCTGATTTCAGCCTTGGGCCTGCTTTCCTACAAGGGGCAGATGACCGAGATCGCCCATGAACCCACCAAAAGCGCAGGCGGGTTCTTCCGTCAATTCGCCTCGGCTGCCGGTCTGCCAGCTTTGCGTGCAGTGTTCCTGTCCTCGGCGGTCTATGCCGTCGGTGCCGGTGTTGGTGCGGCCTTGTGGAGCTACCTGATGAGCTTTTACTGGGAGCTCAGCAACGATCAGATCTCGTTGATACTGGTGGCAAACCTTGCTGGTGCCTTGATTGCGGGCTTCCTTATCAAGGTGGTGTCCAACCGCGACAACAAGAAGGCGGCGGCGATCAACCTGTCGATCCTGTCGACCATCATTGGTGCGGGCCCCTACCTGCTGCGTTGGATGGATCTGTTTCCCGCCAACGGCACGGATGCCTTGATCTACGTCCTGTTTGCACACGGCATTGTCCAGGTCGGCGTGATCGTCTGGACCTCATCCGTGCTGACATCAATGACCGCAGACGTGGTCGAGGTCGGCCTGCACAAATCCGGGTTCCAGAACGAGGGGATCATCACCGCGTCAATCACCTTCATCCTCAAAGCGGGCACCGCAGGCGGTTTGGCGGTATCGGGTGTGTTTCTGGCCTTTGTGGGCTTCCCATCCGCCCCGGACCAAACCAACCTGACACCGGAAATCGTAAGCAGCCTTGGGTTCAACTATGCGCTTCTGACGATCGCGATCTACGCAGCGTCCATCGTCTTTCTTTTGTTTTACAATCTTGACAAAAAACAATTCGAAGAGATGGTGAGCAACAAACCTGCGTAACCAATTCACGTTTTCCTCAAGCGGTTTTTGGCTTCATCCAAAACCGCTTGCAGGTCCCAAGGGAGACCCAAATGACCAAGCACGACCCAAACCTGGATGCGGATATGCTGAGCCTGCTCGAAGCACAACGCTCGCATTTTCTGACCACCGGAGCCCCATCGCTGGACGAGCGGATTGATCGCATCAACCGCCTGATCGATTTGATCGCGGACAATCAGGACGCCCTCGCCGACGCCGTGTCCGCCGACTTTGGCAACCGCAGCAAGGCCGAGACCCTGATCGCGGACATCGGCGGCACATTGACCGAGCTTAAACACGCCAAATCCCATTTGGCGCAATGGATGAAGCCGACAAAGGCCAAGGTCGATTTCCCGCTGAACATGTTCGGCGGCAAGGCCCGGATCGAATATCAGCCCCTTGGCGTCATCGGCATCGTTTCGCCGTGGAACTTCCCCATCTACCTGGCCATCGGCCCGATGGGCGAAGCCTTTGCCGCCGGTAATTCCGTGATGCTGAAGCCGTCAGAATTCACCCCGGCGACCTCGGCCCTGATGAAGCAGTTGGTGGAAGAAAAGTTCTCGGCAACCGAAGCGGTGGTTGTTACCGGCGGGGTAGAGACCGGCGTAAACTTCACCAAGCTGCCGTTTGATCACATGCTGTTCACGGGGGCGACTTCGATCGGCAAACACATCCTGCATGCAGCTGCCGACAACCTGGTGCCCGTGACGCTGGAACTGGGCGGCAAGTCGCCCGCCATCGTGACCGATAACGCCGACATGGATGTTGCAACCTCGCGCATCACGGCGGGTAAGTTGTTCAATGCGGGTCAGGTCTGCCTTGCACCCGACTATGCCTTGGTGCCCCGCGCAAAGGTTGGTGAATTTGTCGACCAGGTGAAGACCAAGATGGCCAAGGCCTATCCGACCCTGCAAGGCAACCCGGACTACACTCACATCGTATCCGATCGCCAGCACGACCGCCTCAAGGCCTTGGTGCAGCAGGCGCGCGACAGCGGCACCGAGGTGATCGAGGTCAACCCCGCAAACGAGAGCTTTGATGGCTCGAACGAAAAGGTCATGCCGCCCACGATCCTCGTTGATCCATCGCCCGAACTTGACGTGATGACGGACGAGATTTTTGGCCCGCTTCTGCCTGTCATTCCCTATGACACCGTCGAGCAAGCCATCACCTTTGTGAACGCCCGCCCCCGTCCGCTGGCTTTGTATGTATTCTCAAAAGACGCAGGCGAGCAGGAAAACGTGCTGTCGAACACCACCTCGGGCGGTGCCTGCATCAACGACACGATCATGCATTCGACCCAGCAGAGCCTACCCTTTGGCGGCGTGGGCCCGTCTGGCATGGGTGCCTACCACGGGCATCACGGCTTCAAGCTCTTTAGCCATGAAAAGGCCGTCTACAAGCAGATCAACATGGACGGGCCCTTCAAGCCGCTGCGCGCTCCCTTCGGAGAGAAGTTCAAGAAGGCCGTCGCGCCAATGCTGAAGAAATAAGGGAAGTCCATGAAATACCTAACCAACCACCCAATCACGTGGCTGACCGTTGTCGCCCTGATCCTGGCAACACTCTTTGGTCACTTTTGGGTCTGGGGATCGTTGTTCCTGTGGTGGGCCTACACCTCGTTCCTCGCGGGCGAAGCCTTCATCGGGGAAATCGTGAGTATCCGCGAAAACCCACCGCTGTTCTGGACCGTCACCGTGATGTGGTTCTTTTTGGGAGCCTACTACGTGGTCCAGGACCTCGCGTGGCGCTTGTTCGGCATCTACTTCGACATCTCCCAACTGGTTGGCGTCAATCCCTACGGATTCTGATCCCTGCCCCGTTCATTTACCAAGTAAGGAAAAGACCATGAAACTGACACAGATTCTGAGCAGCGCCCTTTTTGCATCGAGCCTGTCTGCGACCGCTGCCGTGGCTGACATGGAAATCACCATTGACGGCGTTGATGCGTCGGGTGGTGCGATCCACGTGCTGGCCTTCAACGATCAACGCGCGTTCGAAAACAACATGTTTGCCAAGATGGTGAGCTACGTGAAGATCCCCGCCGCCGAAGGTACCGTAACGGGTACGCTTCCAGGTCTCGAGGCGGGCACCTATGCGATCATGTTGCACCATGATGCCAACGACAATGGTCAGATGGAAATGAAGGGCGCCGTTCCCGAAGAGGGCTGGGGCTATTCCAACAACGCGGGCGCTACCGGCGTTCCAACTTTTGCCGAGGCTTCGTTCGAATACACTGGTGATAACAATCCGACCATGAAGATGAACTACGCGCCCAAGTAACACGCGCATTGGCAAAAAACCGCACAAAGGCCCTGCTCTGGCAGGGTCTTTTTCATTTCAGCACCTTGTTATGAATGTCGGATTTGATATCTTGTCTTTTATGACAGCCAATCGAAGGGCGGCGCTTTTTCAACGCTCCTCTGAACAGTCGAGGCAAAGCCATCAACATGAAAAACTCATTGGAAGACACCAGCCGATTTCTGATGCAGGCCACGCTTGGGGCCGATCAGAAACTTTTGGAAGCCGTCAGCAACCAGGGCATCAAACCCTGGCTTTCGGACCAACTGAAACACAAACCCGGCTCGACCCGCGTGTTTGAAAAATCGACCCGCGCGATCTGGCAGGATTTTCGCAAACGGCTGGTCGCCGCACACGGGGCGCGCGCGCTTGATGGTGATGGCAACAACCCCGCGCTGCCCTACAAATGGTATTTCCACATGGCGTGGTGGAACCACACGCTCAGCAGCAAGGACGACCTGCTGCGCCAACGCATGGCGCAAGCGCTCGGCGAAATCCTGGTGATCTCGGACCAATCGTCACTGGAACTCGATTCCATCGGTTTTGCCAGCTACTACGACCTGCTCTACAAACACGCCTTCGGCTCGTATGTCGACCTGCTCTACGATGTGTCGATGCACCCGATGATGGGGATCTACCTGTCGCATATGCACAACCAAAAAGCCGACAAGCGCAAGAACATACACCCCGATGAAAACTATGCGCGCGAGATCATGCAGCTGTTTTCGATCGGTTTGTTCGAGCTGAACCCGGACGGTTCCGAAAGGTTGGACGCGGCAGGCAAGCCGATCCCGACCTACGACAACCGCGACATCAAGGAATTGGCCCGCGTGTTCACCGGCCTGCTGCCTGCGGCCTATGAATATGAATGGACCAACGGGTTCTGGGAGCAGTCTTATAACGGCTATCAGGTGGGTTTCGATGATGGCATCGAAAAGGCCTATAAAACCGTTCCTTTCATCGACGCCACCAAGCCCATGGTTGTGGATGAAGACTATCACGACCGCGGGTCGAAATCCCTGTTGAACGGTCGTCTGACCCTACCCGGACGCCAGAAAGGTCCGGCAGAGATCCGCGCGGCGGTGGAACAACTGGTGGCACACCCCTCGACCGCGCCCTTCATTGCGCGCAACCTGATCAACCGGCTTGTAACCTCGAACCCCTCACCCGCCTATATCCGCACGGTCGCCAAGGCCTTTGGCCCCAAGGGCGATTTGAAAGCCACGCTTGAGGCGGTGCTGACCTATCCGCTGACCAATGAGGTCTCGGACAAACGACTGCCGACGGCCCGCAAGGCCGGGAACAAGATGGTGCAATCGCAAAAGCTGAAATCGCCGCTGCACCGCGTCACCCAGCTTTTGTTGGCGTTCAACGCGCATAACACCAGCGGCAAGCTCTGGTTGCTTGGGGATGATCTGCAGGAAGAGCTGCAGATGCACCCGATGTCGGCGCCCACGGTGTTCAATTTCTACAAACCCGACTTTGCGCCCCATGGTCCCCTGCAGAACGCTGGAATGGTCGCGCCCGAGTTTGAGCTGCATACCTCGGCCACCTCGGTCGCTTACGTCAATCAGATGTACTATTGGTTCTTTGGCGGTTTCCTGCCTCTGGTCTCGACCCAGATCGGGTCCGGGGCCGAGCAGAAAATGGTCATGGAAATGTATCCAGACACTCTCTGGGCGCAGAAAAATGACGCCTTGCGGTTCGATCTGAAAACCGAGATCGCGGCGGCAAAATCTGCGGCCAAGCGCGATGCGTTGATTGATCAGATGTCGATCCTGCTCACGGGTCGCACGTCTCAAAAGGCCAACGCCCGTATCAAAGCGGCCTTTGCGCAATTTTCCGGCAATCCCGAATGGGTGGTGCAGACCATCGCCTTCATGATCGCCATTTCCCCCGAATTCACCGTGCAGGAGGCCTGAACCATGTCCCATCCCGAATTTACACGTCGCGGTTTCCTGCATTCCACTGGCCTTGCCATGGCAGGCACCGCCGCCATGACCATGGGCCTGCCCGGCCTGGCACGCGCCTCGGGCGGTATGATCACGCCGCAGCGCAAGGCGCTGGTGTTCATCATGCTTGATGGGGGCAACGACAGCTACAACATGCTGGTGCCTACCGACCGCACCCATCACAAGCAATACAGCCGCACACGTGGCAACCTGGCCATCGGTCGGCGCGAGTTGCTGGGTCTGGATGGCCCCGACGATGCAGAGGGCCGCAGCTTTGGCCTGCACGCGTCGATGCCCGAGGTGCAAAAGCTCTACAACCGCAAGAAACTGGCTTTTGTCGCCAATGTCGGTCCACTGGTCGAACGGTTGCGCAAGGAGCAATTCTATGACGGCTCGGCGCAGTTGCCCCTTGGTTTGCTGAGCCATGCGGATCAGTTCAAGCACTGGCAGACCTCGCGCCCGGATGTACGCGAGAACCAGGGCTGGTTTGGTCATTTCGCAGACCAATTGCAGCCCAGCCTTTCGGCACATGAGATCCCCATGAACATCTCGCTGGCCGGTCACAACATCCAGCAGAACGGCGCACACAACCTGCCTTATTCGATCAAGTCCGAGGGGTCGGTGGGCCTCTATGTCAAGGAAGAGAAGAACCAGTTGAACGAGGTTCTGCTCGACAGCTTCACCAAGCTGATGAACGAGGATTACGCAGGCGATCCCTTCATGGAGACCTATCTGGGCCTCACCCGCGACGCGCAAGCCAAGCACGAGGTGTTCCGCGACGCCACCCGTGGGATCAAGGCACCAGGCCGCTTTTCGGGCAGTGATCTGAGCCAACAGCTGCGCATGGTCGCCCGCACCATCAAGGCTGCGAACAGGCTGGGATTGCAACAGCAGACGTTCTTCCTGCGCTACATCGGTTGGGACCACCACGACGAGCTGCTCAACAACCAAGGGTACATGTTGGGTGTTCTGTCGCGGGCCTTGGGTGAGTTCCAACATTCGCTGGAAGAGATGGGGATCGACGACCGCGTCGTGACCTTCACCGGGTCCGACTTTGGCCGCACGCTGACCTCGAACGGCAACGGCACCGACCATGGCTGGGGTGGCAACACCATCGTCATGGGCACCCCTGTTCAGGGTGGTCGCGTGTATGGCGAGTATCCCAGCCTGGGTCTGGGCAACGACAACCTTCAGGATGTGGGCGACGGGGTGCTGATCCCGACCACCTCAACCGATCAACTCTATGCCGATCTGTCGTTGTGGTTCGGCGTTCAGGACAGCGCGCTCAACACGCTCTTTCCCAACCTGCACAGGTTCACTGAGATAGCAAACGGGGGTCGTCTGGGTTTGTTTGCCTGAGAGGGCGACCCTGCGATCATACCAGGGTCAACTTCCCCCTCCTCCACTCCTCTCGGGCTGTTTTCCGAGTAGAACCAGATGACCTTTGGACCGGGGTCGGGCACTTGCCTGACCCCGGTTACTTCATGTCCCGCGGATCAAAACCCGCGTGGGAGAGCCGCTCAGGCCGGTGAGTTTCAAAGGCGTTGTGATGATCTCGCCCGTCTCGGGCAAAGCGCCTGAACCTTCCGCATTCAGATCCTCAACCAAAAACTTGCCCGCCCCGGCGATGCGCTGATGAAACCACAGCCCGTCCGGGTGATCGACGCGCAGGTTGCCAACCATCACCCAGATCGGGATTGGCAGTTTCAACAACGCCTCGATGTCCTCGACCGAAGCCAAGTGGGCCGCCCTTGCGTCGAGAAACAGATGAGTGATACCTGCCCAGTTCTCTGACGACAGATCCACCTTGGGCCGCGCCGCATCCACCCGGCGAAACCGGCCAAAGCAGTGCTGCGGATCAAAAGCATCCATCGTGGCCGCGCCTGGAACGAAATGGCACGGCGCATCGATGTGGGTGCCCATCTGCGTGCCCATGGACAATGCCCAGACCTCGTACCGGCTGGTCTCCGGATCGGTCCATTTCATCGCGCCAAAGGGGGGATCGGAGTAGTTTGCCTCCGAATAAATCCACATGTCGGGGTTCAGATCAAAACTCAGGTCGATCCAGTCGGTCATGACGCAGCCTCCGTTGCTGAGTGGGATGTAAGTTCGCCGCACGCCCAACAAAAGAGGGCGCCCGATAACTCGGACGCCCCGTGATGCGAATTTCGAACGGTCTCAGATGCAGCGATCCGCGCGGCAGATCATGCCCGGCTCACCCGCCTGCATGATCATCTCGTGGCTGAGCGCACGGGGCAGTGCCCGTACCAACAGCGCCCGCGCGCAATCCAGACGGTCGGCATAATAATCCGCCGATTGTGCCCCTGCCCCGGCATTGGCTGCCTTAGCAATACGAGCCGCCATCCAGGCCGAGAAGCTGAGCGCGACCACCTCAAGGTAATCGCACGCCCCCGACAGCACGTCGCCCTGTGCGGTCGACAGCACCCAATCGGTGCAACGACCCAGACGGGCCGCCGCATCGCGCAGTGCGGTTTGCACATCGGCCAGTTCCGCAGGCAGATCGTCGGCCTCAGCCAGCATGTCGGCGACAAAGCCCTTCATCACCGCGCCGCCGTCACCGCGCACCTTGCGGGTTGCCAGGTCGCGCGCTTGCACGGCGCTGGTGCCCTCATAGATCTCGGTGATGCGGACGTCGCGGACCAATTGTTCAACGCCATAGTCCTTGATGAAGCCATGCCCACCGTGCATCTGCACCGCCTCATTCGCCATGCGCGAGCCCATTTCCGACAGGTAGGATTTCAACACCGGGGTCAGCACCGACAGTTTGGCGTTGGCTTGCGAGCGCGCCTCGGGCGTGGCGGCGCGGTGCGCCTCGTCCAGCAGACCCGCGCCAAAGTAGGCAAAGGCACGGCCCGCATCCATTTCACCCTGCGCGGTCAGCAGACGGCGGCGGACGTCGGCATGGGCCACCAGCGGATCGGCAGGGCCATCGGGGTTCCACGCCTCACCATCGGCGCGGCCCTGCAGGCGCTCATGAGCATAGGTGGTGGCAGCCTGCACCGCGGCCTCGGCCACGCCCAGACCTTGCAAGCCAACCGACAGGCGCGCGGCGTTCATCATCACGAACATCGCGGCCAGGCCCTTGCCCTCTTCACCCACGATCCAGGCTTTGGTGTCTTCGAACGAGATGGCGCAGGTGGGCGAGCCGTGGATACCCATCTTGTTCTCGATCCCCGCGATTGTGATCGTATTCTGGGTGTCGGTGGTGTTGCCGTCGGCGTCCAGCATGTACTTGGGCGTCAGGAACAGCGACAGGCCGCGCGGACCGGGCTGCGCGCCCTCGACGCGGGCCAGGATCAGGTGGGCCACGTTTTCCGACATGTCGTGGTCGCCCCAGGTGATGAAAATCTTGTTGCCGGTGATGGCATAAGATCCGTCCTCATTTTGCACGGCCTTGGTGCGGATCAAACCCAGATCGGTGCCGCAATGCGGCTCGGTCAGGTTCATGGTCCCGGCCCAGTTGCCGGAGGTCAGTTGCGGGCAATACACCGCCTTTTGTTCGTCCGAGCCATAGGCCATCAGTGCCTCGACCACGCCAAAGTTCAGCTCGTGGATCAGGGCAAAGGCCAGGTTGGTGCCGGCCATCCCCTCGCGCAGTGCCGCATGAAGGACAAAGGGCAGTTGCTGCCCGCCGTATTCTTCCTCAAGCGCAAGCGCGTTCCAACCATCTTCGCAGAACACCTTGTAGGCATCGCCAAACCCCGGCGCGGCATAGACCTGACCGTCGACCAATTTCGCACCGGGGCTGTCGCCAGCCTCATTACAAGTTGCCAGGTTGTCACGCACAAAGCCGTTGATCGCATCGACCACCGCAAAGAACGTGTCCTTGTCGCAATGCTCATACCCCGGCAGCGCCAGCGTGGCGTCGAGGTTCAGAACCTCATCAAGCAGGAACGTGATGTCCCTTTGGGGGAGTTGATAGTCCATCGTAATCCTCCGTCAGTTCTTGAGCGGTTTGCCGGTCGTCATGGTGTGACGCATCCGCTCGACGGTTTTGTCCTGAGCGATCAGGCGCATCATGCCGTCGGCCTCAAGCTTGTGCAGCGCTTCCTCGTCCAGAGTGCCGCCTGTGCCTCCGGCCAGAACCTGCGCGGTTTCGCGGGCGATCTCGACCGTATAGGGAGCGTCGGCTGTGGCTGCGGCCAGGGCGGCCAGTTTCGGCTCCAACGCGGCGGTGATGGCTGCGGCCTCCAGCGTGATTTCCGCCTTGGCAGGCGCGGTGTAGCCTTCGGCCAACTCCAGCGCCGCCGCTTTGGCATCCGCCAGCAGGCGGTCGCGGTTCATTACCACGCCGTCGGTCGCGCGCAGGTAGCCCGCGTGCTGCGCCATCGGGGCAGAGCCCACCATCAGCGCGGCAGAGATCACGTCAAACGCAGCTTCGGCCCCTTTGACCGGATCGCCAAGTTCAGCGGTTTTGCGCAGCAGCAGAGCGGTGGTGCCGCCCCAGGCCGGCAACAGGCCCACGTTCGCCTCAACCAGACCGATGGTGCTTTCGAGCGAGGCCATCACGCGGTCCGAGTGCATGAGGATTTCGCACCCGCCGCCGAGGGCCAGACCGCAAGCAGCCGAGACGACCGGGAACGGCGCGTATTTGATCTTGCGCATTGTCGCTTGACCGATGGACAGCTGCCCCGCGACCAGATCCAACTCGCCGGCGTCGGCACGATCCAGCGCCTTTTTCAGGTTGGCCCCAACCGAGAAGTGGTTGCCATCTGACCCGATGACCATCGCCTTGAAGTCACGCTCGACAACGTCCAGCGCCTCGGACACGCCGGTCATGACCAGATCGTCCAGCGCCGCATTGGGGGCCATGATGGTCAACAGAGCCACCCCGTCGCCCATGTCGCGCAGCACAACGGCCTCGGTCGCAAACACCGGCGCGTCGGTCAGGTCCGAGGCAAAGATCACCCCCGGCCCGCGCGGCACATCGGCTTGCTCGCCGGAGGGCAGCAGCACCTTGCGATCCAGACCTTTGCCGGAATAGATGCCACCCCGTTCGGCGGCCAATTCCAGAAGCGGCGGCACATCCTGACCTTCGGCTTTCAACCGCGCCACGATCTTGTCCGCGCCAATCTTGTCGATCAGTTTGAACGGACCCATACGCCAGTTATAGCCAAGCTCCATCGCCGCATCGATATCGGCGGGGTTGGCGGTGATTTCCGGTACGCAATAGGCGGCATAAGACAGCGTCGGTCCCATCACGGACCAAGCGTAGTCAGCCAGACGGTCGCCCGCCTGATCGATGAAATCGACACCGAATGTCTTGGCCAGTTCCGGACCTTTAACTTGGGCGCGATATTCCAACGTTGCAAGATCGACGGCCTCGGCCACGGTCTTGCCAGCCTCGTTCTTCGAACGCTTGTAGAAACCAGCGCCTGCCTTGCGACCAGCGAGGCCCTTGGCGGCCATGTTGTCGAAGAGCTCCAGCCCCTCGGTGAGAGTCTGTTGCGGATCGTCGTCCTCGAGCAGATTGCGCATCGACAGCCGGGACTTGCCCATCAGGTCCACGCCGATCAGGTCCATCAACGCAAACACACCCGTTCCGGGAACCCCAAAGGGACGCGCCAGAACGGTGTCGGCTTCTTCAACTGTGATGCCACGAGCCACAGCTTCGCGGGCGGCGGCGTTCATCCAGAGGCCTCCCAGACGGTTCGCGATGAAGCCAGGACGGTCGTTGCAGGGAACGACGGTTTTTCCAAGGCGCTCGTCGCTGAAGGCACGCGCACGCTCGGCGGCTGCCGGATCGGTGTCCGGTCCGGTGACCAGCTCGATCAGGCGCATGTAGCGCGGCGGGTTAAAGAAGTGGACGATGACAAACCGCTTGCGCAGGCTCTTGTCCATCTCAGACACCAGATCGGCCAGCGGAATGGTCGAGGTGTTCGAGCTGAGCAGCGCATCGTCGCGCAGATAGGGCGCGATCTTGCCATAGAGCGCGTGCTTGATGGCGAGGTCTTCTAGGACAACCTCAACCACCCAGTCACAATCGCTCAGCTGCTCCAGATCATCGTCCAGATTGCCCGCCGTCAGGCGCGAGACATAGGCCGGGTCGGCCAGTTGCGGCGCGCGGCCCTTGGTCATGCGCCCGATCGCGCCCTTGGCCAGTATCGAGCGGTCTTCGGCATCTTTGGGCACGATGTCGAGCAGAACCACCTGCGCCCCGGCGTTGGCGAAATGGGCGGCAATGCCTGCGCCCATGACACCCGAGCCGATTACAGCTACCTTTTTGATATCGTTCATGGTTACAGGACCTCGAATAGGCCAGCCGCGCCCATGCCACCGCCGATGCACATGGTGGCAACGATGTATTTCGCGCCGCGCTTTTTGCCTTCGATCAGCGCGTGGCCGACCATGCGGGTGCCCGACATGCCATAGGGGTGGCCTACGGAAATCGCGCCGCCGTCGACGTTCAGGATCTCATTCGGGATACCCAGTTTCTGAGCGCAGTAGAAGGCCTGCGACGCAAAAGCTTCGTTCAGTTCCCACAGGCCGATGTCGTCCATTTTCAGGCCGTTGCGTTCTAGCAGCTTCGGTACAGCAAAGACCGGACCAATGCCCATTTCGTCGGGCTCACAGCCAGCCACAGCGTAACCCACGTAACGACCCAGAGGCTCCAGACCACGCTGTTCGGCCAGTTTCTCTTCCATCACGACCTGCGCCGAGCCACCGTCAGACAGCTGCGAGGCGTTGCCGGCGGTGATCCACTTGCCCTCACCCATGACCGGGTTCAGACCCTGCAGGCTCTCCAGCGTGGTCGACGGACGGTTGCATTCGTCCTGGGTCAGCGTGACCTCTTCATAGGTGATCTCGCCGGTTTCCTTGTTCTTGTTGGCTTTGGTGACGGTGATCGGCACGATCTCGTCATCGAACTTGCCAGCCGCTTGAGCCGCTGCGGTGCGCTGCTGCGATTGCAGAGCGAACTCGTCCTGTGCCTCGCGGCTGATGCCATAGCGTTCGGCCACGGTGTCGGCGGTCTTGATCATCGGATCGTAAAAACCGCGGATGTTGTTTTCGATCCAGTCCTCTTTCAGGCGGAAGGTGTTGTCGCGGCCCATCACCAACGAGATGCTTTCGGCACCGCCGCCAACAACCACGTCACAGCCATCGACCATGACGCGCGAGCAAGCGCGGGTCAGTGCTTCCAAACCGGACGAGCAGAAGCGGTTGACGGTCACGCCCGACGCGGTCACCGGCAGACCAGCGCGCATCGCGATCTGACGTCCCAGGTTGCCGCCGTTTGCACCTTCGGGCACGGCGTTGCCGATGATCACATCCTCGATCTCCGACGGATCAACGCCTGCACGCTTGACCGCTTCGGCCACGGCATGACCGCCGTAGACGGCAGGGTGAGTGTCGTTGAACGCGCCCTTGAAGGCTTTGCCGATGGCGGTACGGGCGGTGGAGACGATAACAGCGGAACGCATGAGAAATTCCTTTCGGAGGAGGAGAAAGAAGGGAAAAAGGGGGCGTCTTGCGCCCCCAGTCAGTTAGTTGTCGGTGGGCAGCTTGTAGTCTGCGTATTGCTCACGCAGGTGCAGCTTGGAGACCTTGCCGGTCGCGGTGTGCGGCAGCTCAGCCTGGAACACCACATCATCAGGCGTCCACCACTTGGCGATCTGACCATCATAGAGCGCTAGCACATCCTCGCGCGTTACGTCCGAGCCTTCGCGCTTGACCGCAACGATCAGCGGACGCTCATCCCACTTACGGTGTTTGGCAGCGATACAAGCAGCTTCGAGCACGTCACCGTGGCTCATGGCGATGTTTTCCAGATCGATCGAGGAAATCCATTCACCACCCGACTTTATCACGTCCTTGGTGCGGTCAGTGAGGCGCAGATAGCCCTTTTCGTCGATGGCAGCGACGTCGCCGGTCGAGAACCAGCCGTCTTCGGTAAAGGCATCGGCACCCGCCCCGCCCCAATAGCTGGAGGCGACCCAGTGGCCACGCACCTGCAACATGCCCGAAGCCTGGCCGTCATCGGGCAGACGCTCGCCTTCGTCGTTGACGATGCGCATCTCGACGCCATAGAGCGCCCGGCCCTGCTTGGTCTTGATCTGCAAACGCTCATCGATGGGCAGCTTGTCCTCACCACGCTTGAGTACGGCCAGCGAGCCCACCGGCGACAGCTCGGTCATGCCCCAGCCGTGGACAACCTCGGTCCCGTGGTCCTTTTCGATCTTTTCGATCAGGGACAGCGGTGCAGCCGAACCGCCCATCATCGCGCGCTTGACGGTTTTGAGCTTTTCGCCGCGCTGATCGAGGTATTCATACAGGCCCAGCCAGACGGTCGGCACACCCGAGATCATGGTGACCTCTTCACCGTCCATCAGCTCTTGCAGCGGTGCGGGGTCCATGCCTGGCCCTGGCAGAACCAGTTTGGAACCGTTCATCAACGCCGCATAGGGAATGCCCCAGGCGCAGGCGTGGAACATTGGCACAACCGGCAGCGTTGCGTCACGCGAGCTAAGTGCCAGCCAGTCGCCACCCGACACGCCCATGGCGTGCAGCACGGTGCCACGGTGAGAGTACAGAACGCCCTTGGGGTTGCCGGTGGTGCCCGATGTATAGCAGAGCGCCATGGCGGCGTTTTCGTCGATCTCGGGCCAGTCAAAGACCTCCGGCTTACCAGCGATCAGGCTCTCATAGTCGCTGACCTCGGTCTTCATCTCAGGGATGCGATCCGGGCCGGTCAGGCTGTACCAGCCCTGCACGGTAGGGCAATGGCTGGAAACCGCATCGATAAGCGGCGCAAAGGTGGTGTCAAAGAACAGATGCGTGTCTTCCGCGTCGTTCACGATAAAGGCGATCTGATCGGGGTGCAGACGCGGGTTGATCGTGTGGCAGATCGCACCAATGCAGGCCAGGGCGTAGTAGAGTTCCAAGTGCTGCGCGTTGTTCCAGGCCAGTGTCGCAACGCGGTCACCGGCACCAACGCCCAGTTCGGTCAACGCATGCGCCAGCTGCTGCGTGCGGCGACCCATGTCGGCAAAGCTGTGGCGATCGATCGACATGTCGGAGTTGCGCCAGACAATCTCGGCCTCGGGGTGGGCGCGCATGGCGTGACGAAAGATGCTCGTCACGGTCAGCGGCATGGTCATGATCTGGCCGGGGATGGTCTGTTTGGCCATGGGGTGTCCTCCAGTATTGAACCGCCGGGGGGTCTCCCCCCACCCGGCAGGTGGATGTTCAAGGTTTGATAGGGTTCAGAGTTGTGGGGGCGTCAGGCGTCCGACGGCTTGTTCCAGAACATGGCTCAAGCCCAAGACACCCACGTCGTCGTACCGTTGTCCGATGATCTGCACACCGATGGGCAGACCGTTGCGATCCAGCCCCATCGGTACGTTCGATCCGGGTTGTTCGGTCAGGTTGAACAGGAACGTATTGGCCCAGCTTTCAAAGATGCGGGTCGGGTCCGAGCCAGGCAGCTCGGCATCAAAGGCGGTGTCGGGGGTCGAGGGTAGGATCAGGAAATCATAACCTTTGATCAGGTTCAGTGTGCGTTCGCGCAGCATTTGCGTAGCGACGAAATTGGCGTGGTGATCCAGCGCGCTCAGGCCAAGTGCGCGGCGGCTCCAATCATAGATCACCGGCGTCTTGCGCTGCTCTGCGTCAGGATGCTGGCTCAATTCGCTCAGAGTGCGGACCATGTAGAAGAGTTCCGCAGGTTCCCATTCGCCTCGCTCGAATGGAACGGTATCGAGGCGATCGACATGGACCCCCTGCCCGCGCAATGTCTCGCCCGCTCGGATGATGGCGTTGGCCACGTCTTGAGCGACCGGCTCGCCAATACCAAGCTCGGTGATCACCAGCGCACGTTTGCCCGCAGGATCAAAGCGGTCGAGTTCCGCGACATAATCCACACCGTCGCGCGGCAAGGCCGAGAAATCACGCGCGTCCGCGCCGGTCAGCACATTCATGTGCAGCGCCACGTCGGTGATCGAGCGGGCCAAGGGACCCGCGACCAAAGCGGGGCTGCCTTGGAAGTAGTAGGGCACGCGGCCATAGGACGGTTTGTGCCCCGCCAGACCACAGTAGGAGGCTGGCAGGCGGATGGAGCCGACGATGTCAGTGCCAATCGACACAGGCTCGATCCCGGCGCAGACGCTGGCCGAGGCACCCGACGAGGATGCTCCAGTGGTCTTGCTCAGATCCCAAGGGTTGCGGGTGACACCGTGGTACGAGCTGACGCCAGCCGCTAGGATGCCGTAGTCGCACATGGTGTTCTTGCCGACGATGACAGCGCCGCTGTCGCGCATTCTTGCGACAGTGGGGTGATCGGAGGAGTGGACCACCCCGCTGCCGGCGGCCGACCCACGATGGGCCGACATTCCGTTGGTTTCCAGCGCGTCCTTGATCGTGGTTGGCACCCCATCGAGCCAACCCAAGGGCGCGCCGTCACGCCAACGGAGTTCGGATGCCTTTGCCTGTGCCAATGCCCCATCACGATCCACATGATAGATCGCGTTGATCTTTGGGTTGACCTCTTCGATCCGGGCCAGCGTTGCTGTCAGGGCCTCAACCGGGGACAGCTCGCGGCGGCGGAACAGGTCGGTCATTTCGACCGCAGATAGATGGGACACGGACACGGTCATAATCGTCTCGGACAAGCTAAAGGATTGTTACTCTTCGTACTTCTTCACGTAATAGACCTTGGAGGCGATTTTCCATTCGCCGTTGGTCTTGATCAGCGACAGATAGTCGATGAAGTATTTGGGCTGCACCGCGCAGTCGATTTTCACGAACGCCGTGTTGGGGCCCGACTGGTCGATGTGAACCACGTGGCCATAGACAGGATAGCCCTGCTCCTTGGGGCATTTGCGGCCTGCGACCAGATCCTTGTACTGCTGCAGCGTCATGTGGATGTACGTGCCATCATCGTTGGCACAGCACAGGTCACATTCGGGCAGGAACTGTTTGTCGATTGCAGCGACGTCCCCTTCGTGCAGGCCGATCATATAGTCCTGCATCATGGCTTCGAGTGTTGCGATATCCGCCATCTTGTCCTCCAACGGGGTTACGCCGCCACCGGCGCGAGTTTGTAAAAGCCGCGCTGCGCATAGATCAGCGCCGAGGCTTGTGGGTTCAGGTGCACTGCATCAACCAAGCCAAAGAAGACCCGGTGCGTGTGCGCATCCGTCCATTCGCTGACGGAGCATTCAAACGACGCCACCGCCTCTTTCAGGATCGGCAGGCCACTGGCCGACCGGTCCCAGGTGCCGGCCATCTGGAACTGCTTTTCCTTGTCCTCTTTCGAGGAAAACGCACCGACCACATCCGTCAGGCTGTCAGGCACCACATTCACGGCGAACTTGCCCGAGCCCATGATGTAGTCGAATGTGCGTGCGGTTCGGTTGGTGCAAATCAGCAGCGATGGCGGGTCTGCCGCCAGCGAGGTGACAGCCGTGGCGGCCATCCCGGCGCGCGCGCCCTCATGCTCGGACGTGATGATGGTGGTCGAGGCCGCCAGCAGTTGCATGCCCTGCTTGAACAGCTCTTGCGTGTTGTCTTGGGTCATGGCGACCTCCTCTGTCGTGGGGGCCGGGCCTGAAGGCCCGGCCGTGGCGATCAGCCGTTGACGTGCTTGATGACTCCTTCGGCAAACTCGATCAGAGCCTCTTGCTCGATCTCGTCACCGAAGTAGTTGACGTGGTGCCAGACAAAGAACTCATCGATCTGGTAGCGTTCGGCCAGTTCACAGACCTGATCCAGAACCTGCTGGCGCGAGCCATCCCAGACCCGGCCAAGCGGCACGTGATAGGGCGGCGCGTCATAAGCCTGCTTCCACAGGGTGTCGAACATGCCGCGATATTCTTTGGTCTTGGCCGGCGTCTTGCCCATCATCAGATGCGCACCCAAGGCCAGGACGTCGTTGTTGGTGGTCTCTTTCAACCCGTTCTCATGGGCCGCCGCCAAGCACTGCTCCAAGATCACAGGCATGAACTCTTCTTTGTCGGCAGTCACGAAGGACACCATCTTCGCGCCTTCCGAAGCCCAGAAACGCGCGGTTTCCATCGAGTAGGAGAAGGGCGCGTAGACCTTGGGGTGCGGTTTTTGCAGCGGGCGCGGCACGATGCCTGATTTGCGCAGGATCTTGTTCTGATCAACCGGGTTGTCGCCGCCCCAGAGTTTGGTGGGGTTGAATTCCCATTCCACATTCGACGGGAAGTTCCAGAATTCCCCCTGATGCTCGGTCAAGTCATCTGTCCACAGCGATTTGATCAGGCGCCAGTTCTCGTACATCGCACGGCGGTTGCGCTGGTCAGCTTCGGACTTATCCGATTCCGCCGAGGTGATGTCGATGTGCTGACCCATGGTCGCGGTCCAGCGCGGGGTGTTACCACGCGAGAAACCCGCAAACACACGACCACCGGTCATGTGGTCCAGCATCGCGATGTTTTCCGCTGTGGTGATCGGGTTCATCGCGGTCAAGTTCATGCCCAGCTGACCAACTTTGAAGTTCTTGGTGTGCTGCGCAATGTACATGTTCCAGAACAGCGGGTTGGTGGTGCACTCCACCCCTTCGACCTGCATGTGGTGCTCGGTCAGGCAGAACCCGTCGTATCCCAGCTCTTCGGCCAGAACCATCTGGTCCCGCAGCGTATGCATCATCTTGTTGAACCGACCCGGGTCGCGACCGGCAAGTTGGGCGTCTTCGCCATGTTGCCGAGCGAACGGGATGGCAAGAATCTTGAATTTCATGGCGTGCTTCCCCGCAATAATGAACGTTCACTAACTTTCACCTGAAAACGCGGTGTCGTCAAACAAATTTTGTTGATATGTTACAGAGGTTTAGAAATGACCTTTCGTCATGCAATTTAGTGAACGATCACTTCTTTTCTTGATAACGGACGGAATGTTGCTGGACAACCACCGCTGCGGAACGCATCGTATGCATCAAACGTAAGGGAACTTGAGGCCAGGAATGCACTCGTATTCATCAGCTCAAATGGCTGATTTCATAAAGAAAAAACAAAGCGACAGCGCTTTCTCGTCTCTGGCCCTCGAAGCCGCACGTCACGAGTTGGAGCGTGACTGTGAGGGTGAACTGCATTTGATCACAAGCACGGTGTCCACTTTGGCCCCGCCGTCGGGGGAATCACTGGTTGCAAAATCCACGCGTCTGTCGGCCAAAGGCTCGGATCAGCAGGTGTGTCGGGTGATCTTGTCCCAACTTGCGGAAGGGTCATCAAAAAAGCGCAACGTGGCCGAGGCGCTGTGTGTATTCCAGGTCAAAGAGCCCGAAGCTCAGGATCAGGCCACTGATGCGGAAAAGGCTGAGAAACGCGCCACTACAGGCAAGGACTCGCTTTCCAGCACCGCCGAGATGCGTCGTTTGCAGATCTTTGAAGGAGCGTGCAAGGTCATTGCGCGCCACGGCTTTGGCAACTCGACAATGCGTGAAATTGCCCGCGAAGCCGGTCTTTCGGTACCGTTGATGTACAAGTACATCAAAGACAAGGACGATATCCTTTACCTGATCATGACAGTGAACATGCAGGGCATGTTCACATTCTTCGACAACCAGGAATTCAATTCTGGCAGCCCTGAAGAAAACCTGATCCAAGCGGTGGACAAATACATCGACTACATCGGGGACAATCGGAAATACATCAATCTGGTATACTCCGAGACCCGGTCGCTCAGCGCTGAAAACAGGATGAAGGTGTTCGACACGGAACGCGACTTTATGCGCCGCTGGCAGGCCATCATCGACGACGGTGTGGACAAGGGTTTCTTTCGCCCCGTGAACACCGAACTTCTGTCCAATTTCATCTATTTCCTGTGCACGGTTTGGGCGCTCCGACACTGGAGCATCGGACATTTTCCCGTCGATGAGGTCAAAACCGCGCTGCACGAGTTTGTCTTGACAGGCTTGATGAAAGTCGAAAATTAGCTGTGATCGTGTCAATTGGTGAGTATTGAACGCGACAGTAGTCAGTATTGAACTACTGATCTACGAAGTATCTGGAAGAGGCATTTCACAAAGATGGGGCGACCGTCAGTTCAAAAACAGCGCAAGGCTGAGGTTCTGGATGCCTTTCTGACCTGTGCGTCCAAGTACGGCATAGAGGGCGCCACACTGGAACGTATCGCCGCAGAAGCCGGATTGAAGCGCCCGTTGATCCGACATCACCTTGGCAATCGCGATGACATGGTCAAAGCGCTGTCTGAACATGTGATCACCGAAATCAACGCGTCGGTTGAGGACATGCGCGCGGCACTCGAAGGGTACCCAACGGCGAAAGACTTCATTGACGCGCTGTACGCACCGGAAAGCGAAACGGATCCGCGCCTGAACATCGTCTTTCAATCCCTAAGCCATTCCGCAGACAACTACCCCGGCCTTCGTCAGGAATTGATTGCTACCATGCAATCGTTCTTTGACTTGGCCAGCGAAGTCATGCAGCGCAACAACCCAAATGCAACCAAGGCAGAATGCGATATCGTCGCGCAGGGCGTCATTGGGCTCTATCTGACAATGGATTCTCTTTCGCCGCTATCGCCACCCTCGGATTGGGCCTATTCATCCTACTTTGCGTCATTGCGGCTAGCCAATTCTCTGCGCGAAACGAGCTGATTTCACACTTCTAAACGCAAAACAGCCAGCAGATCACTGCTGGCTGTTTTTTTCGAAACTGGCAGAGGGTCAAACCTCCAACCACTCCTGCCGGATTTCTGCATTGTTTTTCAGGTCCTCCGGCGTTCCTTCGAACACCATGTGGCCGTGGCCCATCACATAGACGCGGTTGGTGACGCGCATGGCGATGGTCAGCTTTTGCTCGACCAACAGGATCGACACACCCCGTTCGGCGATCTGAAGCAACAGATCACCCACCTGCTCGACGATCTTGGGCGCCAGACCTTCGGTCGGCTCGTCGATCATGATGAAGTCCGGGTCACCCATCAGTGCGCGACACACCGTAAGCATCTGCTTTTCGCCGCCCGACATCAGCGAGGCATCGACGTCAGCCCGCTCTCGCAAGTTGGGGAACATGTCGAACATGTCCTCCATGTTCCAACGCCCGTCGCCGTCCTTTTGCCCTGGCTTGATGCCCAGCATCAGGTTCTGGCGCGTTGTCAGGCCAGGAAAGATGTCGCGGTTTTCGGGGACATAGCCGATGCCCTTCTTGGCGATCTCAAAGCTCTTGCGTCCTGCAAGCTCTTCCCCGCGGAACTGGACCGATCCCTTGGGTTCAACTTCGCCCATGATCGCCTTGCAGGTGGTGGACCGTCCCACCCCGTTGCGTCCCAACAGCGAAACGATCTCGCCCTCGCCGACTTCAAGGTTGACGCCCTGCAGGATGTGGCTTTTGCCGTAGTATGCGTGAAGATCATTTACCTTGAGCATCTTACGCGTCCTCTTCTTCAAGCGTTGTACCCAGATAGGCCTCTTTCACCTTGGCCGACGCACGCACGGCATCCGGCACGTCCGACTCGATGATCTCGCCGTACACGAGGACCGAGATCTTGTCGGCCAGATCAAAGATCACACCCATGTCGTGCTCCACGATCATCAGCGTCTTGTCCTCGGTCACCTTGCGGATCAGATCCACGATCAGGTCGGTTTCCGAATGGCTCATGCCGGCACAGGGCTCATCCAGCAGGATGATGTCGGCGCCACCGGCGATGGTGATCCCGATCTCAAGCGCGCGCTGCTCGGCATAGGCCAGCGTACCGGCCAGAAGATCGCGACGTGCAGTCAGGTTGATCTCTTCCAGGATCTGTTCTGCCTTTTCCGTCACATCGCGTTGGCCGTTGATCATGTGCCAGAACGAGTATTTGTAACCCATCGTCCACAACAGCCCGCAGCGAATGTTTTCGAACACAGTCATGTTGGGGAAGATGTTGGTGATCTGGAACGACCGGCTCAGGCCACGGCGGTTGATCTCGAACGGCTGCATGCCGCTGACATCTTCACCATGCAGGTACACCCCGCCTGAGGTCGGAGCGAAACGACCCGTGATCAGGTTGAACAGGGTGGATTTCCCCGCCCCGTTCGGGCCGATCACCGCATGGCGCTCGCCTTTCGCGATTTTCAGGTTCACGCCCTGAATAATCTTGGCCAGACCAAAACTTTTCTCCAGATTGCGCAGTTCGATTGCTGGGACCGTCATTGGGCGTCTCCTGCATAATTGGCTTCGTCCCAAGCAGCTTTGATCGACGGCAGGATGCGCGACACCAAGAACAGCGAGATGGCAGCGATCACGACACACAGGCCAAGCGCCTGAAAGCCGTGGCTGTCGAAGGTGATGCCGTACAAGCTCATCTCGTGGTCATCCCCAAAGGAATGGCGCTTGTGGAACATGATCTCGAGGATTGCGGCCAGCGACAGAACGCTGGTGATCGCAGGGATCGCCACCTTGAGGTACGGCCCAACAAGCAGGTTGAGCTTGCCAAGCGCCAGCGGACGGCGGTGCATCGCGATGATCCCGGCGAAACCGCCCGGAAAGAACATCACGCAGGACACAAACAGGATGCCCAGGTAGAGCGCCCAGATCTCGGTATATAGGCCCAGAACCGTCTGCAGCAGGGTGAACACGATTGCGCCAATGATGGGACCAATGAAGAAGCCCACGCCACCGAGAAAGGTTACCAGCAGGATCGTGCCCGAGGTCGCGAGATTGAGGTTCTCTTCCGTCAGGATCTCAAAGTTGATGGCGAACAGCGAACCTGCGACCCCGGCAAAAAAGCCAGACGCGATGAAGGACATCCACCGCACATGGCGTTGCGAATAGCCCAGGAACTCGGCCCGCTCCTCGTTGTCGCGTACCGCATTGGCGATCCGGCCAATGGGCGTGCGTGAGAACAGGTACATCAACACGGTTGCCACCAGCAGCCAGATCACAGTCAGATAGTAGACCTCGGATTGCGCTGCAAAGTCGAACCCCAGCACTTCGGGCCCCATAGTTCGGTCGCCCGAAATGCCCTCTTCACCTCCAAAAAAGACGACGATGATGATCGAACAAGCCGCGATCAGCTCGCCCACACCCAGAGAGATCATGGCGAACACGGTGCCCGCCCGACGGGTCGAAAAGCTGCCGATAAGAAAGGCAAAGGCCATGCCGAACAGGCCGCCAACAACAGGCAGCAGCGGCAAGGGCAGCCAAAGCCCGTCATACTCGACCATGTTCATCACGTGCATGGCAAAGAACCCGCCCAGTCCCATATAGACCGCATGGCCAAAGGACAGCATGCCCCCCTGCCCCAGCAGCATGTTATAGCTGAGCGCAAAGACGATGGTGATCGCCATCTGGTTCATGATGGTTAGGGCTGCACTGGATTGAAACACCAGCGGCAGGCACAACAGGAACAGCGCGGCAAAGGCCCAAGGCAGCAGGCTCGACAGTGAAATGAGCCGACGATTGGGGTTCGAGACGGCTTGCGTTTTGCTTGCGGTATTCATGTCTCACGTTTCCCCATCAGGCCCTGCGGACGCAGCACAAGGACAAAGACCATCAGTACATAGGGCAGGATCGGCCCAATCTGTGGCAAGGTCAGGGTCCACAGATCCTGCAACGGATGGTCCCAGATGTTTTCAGGTTTGGTAAAGCCGAAGAAGGTCAGGATATCCTCCATCGCGACGTTGTAGGCAGCGGCAAAGGTCTGCAGCCACCCAATGATGAGCGAGGCCACAAGCGCGCCCCAGAGCGAGCCCAGACCACCAATGACGATTGTGACGAACACGATCGAACCCAGCTGAACCGCCATGCCGGGGAATGTCCCCAGAACCGGCCCTGCGATCACGCCCGCCAGACCGGCCATTGCAGTGCCCACACCAAAGACGCCCATGAACACCAAAGGCACGTTGTGTCCCAGGTTCTGCACGGTTTCAGGATAGCTGAGCGCGGCCTGAATGGTCATGCCGATGCGGGTCTTGGTCAGGATATACAGCAGCGTCAGGAACAGCCCCATCGCAACAAAGATCATGAAGACTTTGTATGCAGGGAAAGAGTTTCCGGCGATGGCAAAGGCGGCGAAGTTCAGCGCCTCGGGCTCGGAATAGGCCATCTGGCTCTTGCCCCAGAAGAATTGGATCACCTCTTCGATCAGCAGCGCCAGACCAAAGGTAAAGATCAATTCGGGCACGTGACCGTATTTGTGAACCCGCCTCAGCCCGTATCGCTCGATGAGCGCTCCAAAGACGCCGACGATGACCGGCGCGACCAGAAGGCCCAGCCAGAACCCGGTTAATGTGCTGATCTGGTAGGCGAAATACGCCCCCAACATGTAGAAACTGGCATGGGCAAAGTTCAGAACACCCATCATCGAAAAGATGAGTGTCAGGCCACTGCACAGCATGAACAGCAGCAACCCCGTAACCAGGCCATCCAAAATGTTAACGAGGAACAATGCCATCGTTGTCGGCTCCCTGATGAGATTTTCGGTTTTTTCTTGGTCTTGTCCCGTCAGGAAACCCCCGACGGGACAGTCTGGCAACCTTTAATGCAGTGACGAAACGTTACGGGCGTTTCATCTTGCAGGTGGTTGGCGCATCTGCCGAGGCCAGCTCGACGACGGTCTCGGCAATCATGCCGTGGCCGGAATTGTCATAGTCAAAGGTCAAACCTTCGCTGGCCTGGCCTTGTACCGTCACCGTCTGGATCGCCTGGTGATCGCTTTCACGCATCACGGTTTTACCCGTCAGAATGCCGTCATGCTCCATACCTTCCAGAGCATATGCGATTGCCTTGACGTCATCGGCATTGCCCACTTCGTTGATGGCCGCGGCCAGCATCGGAGCAACGTTTGCCATTTGCGGCTGACCCAGGTCCAGTTCAGGGAACTTCTCATAATAGGACGCCGTAAAGGCTTCGGCGTCTGCCGACAGCGGCGGGTTGACCTGACCGGCACCGGCCAGCTTTACGATACCGTCGCCCTGGTCACCAAAGTTCGCAGTGATACCCGAGGTGGCGCCGTAATAGGTGTAGATCGGCTTGGTGAACCCTGCGCCCATGATCGCTTTACCCAGGCCAACCATGTCACCACCCCAGTTGCCGGTGATCACGGCATCCGCTTCGCTGGCGATGACCTTGCGCGCATAGGGTGTGAAGTCCTTGACCTTGCCAATCGGGTGCAGCTCGTTGCCCACGATTTCGATGTCGGGGCGTTTCTCACCCAGGAACCGTGTGGCCGCAGCCGCGACAGCCTTACCAAACGAATAGTCCTGACCGATGATGTAAACTTTCTTGATGTCCGGATTGCCCGCGATATCGTCCGTCAGCGCGTCCATCTTGATGTCGGCGTTGGCGTCAAAGCGGAAGTGCCAGAAGTTGCACTTGTCATTGGTCAGCGCCGGGTCCACGGCCGAGTGGTTCAGGAAGATCACCTGGCTGTCAGGGTTGCGCTTGTTGTGCTTCTTGATCGCATCGGTCAGCGCGTTGGCAACGCCCGACGATGCGCCCTGAGCGATGAAACGAATGCCCTGATCAATGGCAACCTGCAGCTGGATCAGGGATTCCTTGGCGCTGATCTTGTTGTCGAACGGAACGATCTCGAACTCGGCTGCACCGTTCAGCAGGGCCCCCTTCTTGTTGACCAGCTCGTCAACCGAATGACGATAGATCGACAGGCCCTGGTTGCCCGTCGATGCAAACGGCCCCGACAGCGGGTCGATAAAGGCGATTCGAACTTTTTCTTGCGCCATGGCCGAGGTTGCAGCCAAACCGGCGACAACCGCACCGACCAGCAACGACTTGAACTTATTCATTTGTTCCCTCCCTAAGGGTTTGGTTTCGCGTGCGGGTGGATAGGCACCCATTCGCTTGATCGTACCAATCTTTGGTTAGTGATCGTTCACCAATCTTGGGAATAATTGTTTGTGTGTCAACGATCTTTTTTGACAACCTATCTACCAAGATCGCGCTTTGGCAAGCCTCAACTTCACGGCGAGGGAAATGCAGGGGCGTCATCAAGAAACGAATGTCAATCAAGCCAAAGACTCAGGCAGCATGGACGCCATTCAAGTTTCACTCGACCAACGGGGCCCAGACATGAGCGGATTTTACCATGCAAATACAAGGCGATGTCATTTTCAAACTTTACGTTGACAAATTTCCGAATCCAGCAATATCATTAGCATACAAACAACAATGGCACGCTTCCAACTGGGAACTCGCACCTTGGACTACTTTTCGCCCACGACCCTGGACGATGCATTTGACCGCCTGAGCGCGCGCAATGTCGACATCGTTGCAGGCGGGACCGACTTTTACCCCGCGCGTCCACAAGGACCGCTGAAAACTGATCTTCTGGACGTAACCCGCATCGCGGGCCTCTCCGGCATCACCAAAACCCAAGACGGATGGCGCATTGGCGCAGCGACCCGCTGGAGCGAGGTGTTCCGCACCGATCTTTCTGCCGCATTTGAAGGTCTCCAGGCCTCTGCGCGCGAAGTTGGCAGCTTGCAGATCCAGAATGCGGGCACTGTTGCCGGCAACCTCTGCAACGCCTCTCCCGCCGCCGATGGCGTCCCGCCCCTGCTGACACTGGACGCCCAGGTCGAGATTGGATCGGCCCGCGGAACCCGTACGGTTGATCTGGCGGACTTCATCACCGGTGTGCGCAAGACAGACTTGCAAGATGATGAGTTGGTCACTGCCATCCTGCTTCCCGACCCGCCGTCGAATGCGCGCGGCGCATTCGAAAAGCTGGGTTCGCGTCGATATCTGGTGATCTCGATCACCATGACGGCCAGCGTCATCGGACTGGACGCTGATGGCCGCATCGACCACGCGCGCATTGCTGTCGGGGCTTGCTCGCCCGTGGCGCAGCGCCTCACTGCGCTGGAAAACGACCTGCTTGGCAAGACAGTGGATCAGGTCGAAGTGACCGAAGCGCATCTTGCCCCCCTTTCCCCGATCGACGACGTGCGCGGCAGCGGTGAATACCGATTGGACGCCGTAGCGGAACAATGCCTGCGGGCCATCAAACAGGCAGGAGGCAAGAATGGATAAGCGCGTGAGCGAAACCGTGACCGATTTCATCCTCAACGGCGATCCGGTCAGCGCCACGCCTGTTGCCGGTGAACGTCTGTCCGAGACCCTGCGCGAACGATTGGGCGCGCGCGACGTCAAGATCGGCTGTAACGCGGGCGACTGCGGCGCGTGCACCGTCCTGATCGATGGCGACCCGATTTGTGCCTGCCTGATGCCCGCACAACAGGCCGCAGGTCGAACCGTCGAGACCCTGGGCGGGCTGGCGCGAGAGGATGAAATCACACAGCGCCTGAGTGAGAGCTTTCAGAACTTTGGCGCGGCCCAATGTGGGATTTGTACGCCCGGAATGATGACCGCTGCGGTCGCCCTGCTGCGCGAGACCGAAGCACCCAGCGAAGAACAGGTGCAAGATGCCCTTGGCGGCGTGCTGTGCCGTTGCACAGGGTACCGCAAGATCATTGACGCCGTGGTTGCCGCCGGTCAGGCAGAGGTGCCGACACAAGCCGAAGGGCATGCAGGCGAAGGCATCCGCCGTTTGGACGGTCTGGGCAAGGTGCAGGGGACCGAGGCGTTTGGTGACGATGTGGCCCCGGCTGGCACGCTCGAAGTGATCGTGATCCGCTCACCCTTCCCGCGCGCGGGGTTCACCTTTGGGGATCTGGACGCCTTTGGCGATACTCCAGGCGTCGAAGCTGTTCTGACAGCCGCAGACATCCCCGGGCGCAATGTTTTCGGCGTCATTCCGGCCTTCATGGACCAACCTGTCTTTGCCGAAGAAGAGGCGCGGTTCCGGGGTGAAGCAGTCGCCGCCATTGTCGCGACACCCGAATTCGCACGCGATTTCGACCCGACCACGTTCCCTGTGGCATGGGACGAACGCCCCGCAGCCCAAGACGTAAATGCCGCCATGGCTCCAGAGGCGGCGCAGCTGCACGAGGGGCGCGATAACAACGTCATGTGTGGTGGTTTCGTCCAGTGCGGCGACGCCAAGGCCGCAATCGCCGAGGCCGATGTCACTGTCGAGGGCCGTTTCCGCAGCGGTTTTGTCGAACATGGCTATATCGAACCCGAAGCCGGATTTGCCGAACTCGTGAATGGCCGCGTGGAAATCCACGCCTGTACCCAGGCCCCGGTCATGGATCTCGACTCGATGGAGATCATCCTCGGCATGCCCCGCGAGCAAATCCGCATCATCCCAACCGGGGTTGGAGGCGGGTTCGGCTCGAAACTGGATATCTCGGTGCAGCCCTATCTGGCGCTTGGCGCGCTGAAAACAGGCAAGCCGGTGCGCATCTGCTATTCGCGCACGGAATCGATGCAGTCGACCACCAAACGGCACCCATCCGAAATCACGCTAAAAATCGGGGCCACCAAAGACGGTAAGATCAAAGGGTTCGACTTCTTCGGCTACTTCAACACAGGCGCTTACGCCAGCTGGGGTCCGACCGTGGCGAACCGGGTGCCGGTTCACGCCTCTGGCCCCTATCAGATCACCGACTACCGCGCGGAATCTAAAGGTATCCATACCAACTGCCCGCCGTCGGGTGCATTCCGTGGCTTTGGCGTGCCGCAATCGGCCATCGCGCAGGAAAGCCTGTTTGACGAACTGGCCGACAAGCTTGGCATCGACCGGCTGGAGTTCCGCATCAACAACGCGTTGGAAAACAACATGCCCACGGTTTGTGGGCAGGTTTTTGAACAGGGCGTCGGGATCAAACCGTGTTTCGAAGCTCTACGCACTGCATGGGATGACGAGCGCACAGCGGCAGAGGCTTTCAACTCAAGCAACGACACCCTGAAACGTGGCGTTGGTGTTGCAGGCGGCTGGTACGGCTGCGGCAACACTTCGCTCCCGAACCCATCAACCATTAAGTCCGGCATTCGCGCGGACGGCACCGTAGTACTGCATCAGGGAGCGATGGACATCGGCCAGGGCGCAAACACCGTCATCAGCCAAATCTTTGCCACAGCTTTGGGCATTCCCGTCGCGCAGCTTGAGATCGTCGGGGCCGACACGGATATCACGCCGGATGCCGGCAAAACCTCGGCCTCGCGCCAGACCTATGTGTCCGGCAGTGCCTCGCGCCTGTCAGGCGAAGCAATGCGCGCGCAGATCCTCGCGCGTGTGAACGCCAGCGAAGAGGCCGCGCTGACCATCGGCAAAGGCCAAATCAACATCACGGATCAGGGCAGCGAGCATATCATCGACCTGAGCACACTGCCTGCGGACGCCGAGGGCTACGTTCTACGCGCCGAAGAGACCTATGACCCGCCGACCAAGCCACTGGACGAAAACGGCCAGGGCATCCCCTATGCGCAGTTCGGCTATGCCGCGCATCTGGTGGTGGTTGAGGTCGACACCAAGCTGGGCACCGTCAAACCGCTGAAATTCGTGGCAGCCCATGATGTCGGCAAGGCAATCAACCCCATGTTGGTCGAAGGTCAGGTTCAGGGCGGCATCGCACAAGGCCTCGGAATGGCCCTGATGGAAGAATATCTGCCGGGCCGAACTGAAAACCTTCACGACTATCTGATCCCGACCATCGGCGACATGCCCCCGGTCGAGACCCACATCATCGAAGAACCGGATGCGCATGGTCCCTATGGGGCCAAAGGGCTGGGTGAGCATGTGCTGATCCCCACCGCTCCGGCCATTTTGAACGCAATCAAAGACGCCAGCGGCGTGCGGCTGACCCAAGTGCCGGCCACCCCGTCCCGCGTCCGTGCCGCAATCAAGGACAAGAACAATGGCAACTGAACGCGCCAAACCCGAAAAGATCCGCTGCGACGCCTGCCCGGTGATGTGCTACATTGCCGATGGCAAGGTCGGCGCCTGTGACCGCTATGCCAATCACCGCGGTGATCTGGTGCGGCTGGACGCCTTGACCGTCATCGAAAGCACGGACGAGGCCAAGCTGGTCCCTTTCCTGAAAGACAGCCAAGGGCCGGACGATTGGGACGGCAACATCGTTCAGGGCAACCGGCCTTTCGTGACCGCAGTTGGGGCTGGCACAACCTATCCTGACTACAAACCGGCACCGTTTATCGTCAGCCAAGAAGTTCGGGGCGTCGACATGGTGACCGTCGTGACCGAAGGCATCTTTTCGTATTGCGGGGTCAAGGTGAAGATCGACACCGACCGTCACATTGGCCACGAACGCGATGTAGTGCGGGTGAATGGCGAGCCGATTGGCCATGTGATGACGTCCGAGTATGGCTCCAAGATGTTGTCCTTGGGTGGGGTTGAACACCTGACCGGCGGCTCCAAGAAAGAGGGCCGCATCACCTGTGACGCACTGCTGAAACTGTGTAATCGCGAAGCGGTTGAGATGGTGATTGGCGAAGAAGGTCATGAGACCACCGTGGTGGTCGAGGCGGGCAAAGCTCCGGTCATCAACGGCGTCGAAGAAAAGCTGATGCGCGTCGGCTGCGGCTCGGCCACCATCGGCATGTTCGCCAAGCAATGGGTCGATCATGTGGATGACGTGGTCGTCGTGGATGACCACATCACCGGCGTTCTGAGCGAACACCAGGCAGGCAAGCTGCTGGATGTCGAAGCAACCGGCATCAAGATCAACGGCCGCCGCTCGACCCCGGGTCGCTACTTCCAGGTCGCTGAACCCGGCACCGGCTGGGGCGGCACGGACATCGAAGACCCGCTCAAGATCCTGGGCGACTTCAATCCGAAGTTTGCCAAAGAAGGTATGAAGCTGCTGATGGTGTCGACCACCGGCGAGCAATACGCCTATTTCGAGTTGGATGCGGACCTGAAACCGCAACCTGCGGACATTCCGGCGCCGCTCAAGGCGTCTGCCGATTTGATCGCCGAAAACTGCGAACCGTCGGTCTGTTCGGTCCTGTTCATGGGCGGCGCGGGCGGCAGCCTGCGCGCCGGTGTCACAGAAAACCCCGTTCGCCTGACCAAGTCGGTCAAGGACTCGCTGACCTATGTGTCCTGCGGCGGGGCCGAGGCCTATGTCTGGCCCGGGGGCGGGATCACTGTGATGGTGGATGTGCTCGACATGCCAACCGGCTCGTTCGGTTACGTTCCGACCCCGGCCCTGGTCGCCCCCATCGAATTCACCATGCGCGTCAGCGACTATGGCACCCTTGGTGGGCACATGGACGAGATCAAACCGGTGGCCGAAGTGGTCTCGGACGAGACACGCAAAGTCTCGCAGTTCGAAAACCAGCCCGACCCGATGGCGGCCACCAACTATCGTTGGGCCAAGTGAAGCCCGTCGCTGCCATACTGCCCTGTGGCACCCGGCTGCATCTGCAGCACGGGCCGATTGACCTGATCATCGGGGCAGATGGCGCGCGACAAACGGCGTTCGAGGCCGCAGAGGCGCGGTTTCAAACGGTTTTGCAAGAACTGGTTGGCGAACTCGCAGAGCTGCGCCAACCCATGACATCGGATCGCCCGCGCTTTGAGGGCCGTATTGCTCGTCGCATGGCGCGTGCAGTTCGTCCGCATAGCCGGACGTTTGTGACACCAATGGCTGCCGTGGCGGGGTCGGTCGCGGATGAGGTTCTGAACACCATGCGTCAGGCTACGCCTTTGCGTCGTGCCTATGTGAACAACGGAGGCGATATCGCGTTGCATCTGGCACCTGGGGAGCGGTTCACCTCTGCCATGGCCTCGGTCGAAGGTGGCGATCTGGGCCGGATTGAGATCACCTCTCGTGACCGGATTGGCGGCATCGCCACTTCTGGCCGTGGGGGGCGGAGCCTGTCTCTGGGTATCGCCGACAGCGTCACGGTTCTGGCTCGCACAGCAGCACAGGCAGATGTCGCCGCGACTCTGATCGCAAACGCCGTCGACCTGCCGGATCACCCGGCCATCACCCGCCGCCCTGCCAGCGATCTGCAAGATGACAGTGACTTGGGCGATCGCCTTGTCACCACCCACTGCGCACCTCTTGCGGGCCCTGAAATTCACCATGCGCTGCAAAGCGGTCTGATCGTCGCCGAAAAAATGCGCGACGCCGGATTGATCCGCGCGGCATCCCTTCACCTGCAAGGCGAATCCCGTCATGCAGGACCTTCCGGTTTGACCGGACAACAAAACAAGCGGACACTCCTAAATGCCTGACGTCATTCTAAGAAAAACAATCGCGTCTTACGAAGAGATCTTTCACGAGGGCGGCCCTGCCCCCGAAACACCACAGCGCCGCGCCGCGGTTCTGGCAATCATCAAGAACCCCTTTGCCGGTCGGTACGAGCCTGACATTCAGGGCTTTATGGAAGACCTCAAACCTTTGGGTTTGCAGATGGCGCAAAAGCTGCTCGACATCCTGGGCGGGCCGGAAAACATCGAAGGTTACGGCAAAGGCTCTCTCGTCGGCGAAGGCGGCGAGCTGGAGCATGGCGCGCTGTGGCACGCCCCCGGCGGCTATGCCATGCGGCAACTGCTGGGCAATGCAAACGCAATCGTGCCCTCGTCCAAGAAGGTTGGCGGTGTCGGCGCACGCCTGGACGTGCCGATCACCCATATCAACGCCTCTTATGTGCGGTCGCATTTCGACAGCATGGAAGTGGGCAGCAACGACGCGCCGCGTGCGGATGAGCTGGCCTTTGCGCTGGTGATGAGCACCGGGCCGCGCATTCATTCACGCTCGGGCGGGTTGGAGGCCTGGGACATCAAGGGAGAGGACGGTCTGAGATGACCATGGATATTCGCAAAATCGCTGTAAACGTCGAAGAAACACATATCGAAGCAGGACGTGACATTGCACCCGCGACCCGCAAGGCAGTGGCTGTGGCGGTGATCGCCAACCCCTTTGCTGGCACCTATGAAGAGGATCTGACGCCTCTGATGGACATGGGCGCCGAACTCGGCACCCTGCTGGGCAAGAAATGTGTCGAGGCCCTGGGGATCACGCCCGAGCAGGCCGAAAGCTATGGCAAATCCGCCATGGTCGGCGAAAACGGCGAGTTGGAACATGCCGCCGCCCTGCTGCACCCAAAACTGGGGGCGCCGCTGCGCAAAGAGGTCGAAAAGGGCGCGGCCCTGGTGCCGTCGTCCAAGAAGATGGGCAGCCCGGGGCAGGTCCTGGATGTTCCGCTTGGCCACAAGGACGCGGCCTACGTGCGCAGTCATTTTGACGGCATCGAGGTGCGCCTGAACGACGCGCCGCGCGCCAATGAAATCATGGTGGCCGTCGCCGTCACCGACAGTGGTCGCCCCCTGCCCCGCGTCGGCGGTTTGACCCACGAAGACGCCGAAGGCAAAGACGGCCTACGGTAAAAGGTGACGTTAGGTCAACATTGCACTGACAATCAATCAGAAGCCGGACATAACCGGCCGCATGAAAAGGAAAAACTGAACCAACCGGAGGAACAGAAATGACCATGATCAGACGTACCGTACTGGGTGCCCTGGCAGCCCTACCCCTGATGGGGTTTGGCCCGCAGGTTGCGCAGGCCGCGGACACGATCGTTATCGGCGAGGTGAACAGCTATACCCGCCTGCCCGCCTTTACCGAACCCTACAAGAAGGGCTGGCAACTGGCGATCGAACAGATCAACGCCGCAGGCGGCATCGACGGCAAGCAGCTGGAGGTGATCAGCCGCGATGACACCGGCGATCCAGCCACAGCCATCCGCATCGCCGAAGAGCTGGTGACCAAGGAAGGCGCAGTTCTGATCTTTGGCACGTTCTTGTCTAACATCGGCCTGGCGGTCGCCGACTTTGCCCAGCAAAAGCAGGTTCTGTTCCTGGCCTCCGAGCCGCTCTCGGATGCTATCGTTTGGTCCAAGGGCAACAAATACACCTATCGCCTCCGCCCCTCGACCCACATGCAAGCCGCGATGCTGGCCGAACAGGCTGCCAAGCTGGATGCGGTCAAATGGGCCACGGTTGCACCGAACTATGCCTACGGTCAGGACGCGGTAAAGGCGTTCAAGTCCGAGCTCAGCAAGCTGCGCCCTGACGTTGAATTTGTCGAAGAGCAGTGGCCGCCGGTGTTCAAGATTGACGCGGGCTCGACCGTGCGCGCGTTGGAGGCATCGAAACCCGACGCGATCTTCAACGTGACCTTTGGCGGCGATCTGGCCAAGTTCGTGCGCGAGGGTTCGCTGCGCTTCCTGTTCGAAGACCGCGCTGTTGCCTCTCTGCTGACCGGTGAGCCCGAGTATCTGCAACCCTTGGGCAACGAGACCCCTGACGGCTGGATCGTCACCGGCTATCCGCCTGCGGACATCGACACCGAGAGTCACAACACCTTTGCCAAAGCCTATACCGACAAATTTGGTGAAGTGCCCAAGACCGGCTCGATCGTCGGCTACAACTCGGTCCTGGCGATTGCGGCTGCACTGACCAAGGCAGGATCCACCGACACCGAGGCGCTGCTGGCCGCGATGGAGGGCTTGGAAGTGGCCGACAGCCCAACCGGACCCTTCATGTTCCGCGCGGCTGACCATCAATCGACCATGGGTGCCTATGTAGGCAAGACCGCCTTGGTGGATGGCGAACCCAAGATGGTCGATTGGACCTATGCCGACGGCGCCGCCTATCTGCCGTCCGAAGAAGAGGCCGCCAAGCTGCGCCCTGCTGAATAAAACAACCACTCACGCACACTGAGGTGGGGCGCGATATCCGGCGCCCCACCCCCGCAATTCACAAGATTAGGGATGGTGGGCCGAAATGGGCTTCTACTTTGCACAATTGTTGACCGGGCTTGCCAATGCCTCGTCGTTGTTTCTGATTGCTTCCGGTTTGTCGATTATCTTTGGCGTCACGCGCATCGTGAACTTTGCCCATGGCTCGTTCTATATGGTGGGCGCGTATCTGGCCTATACCATCGTCACCGCGCTGAATGGCGGCATCTTTGGCTTCTGGTTCTCGATCATCGCGGCCGCCGCCATCGTGGGCGTCATTGGCCTGCTGATCGAGATGACCATCCTGCGCCGCATCTACCGCGCGCCTGAACTGTTCCAACTGGTCGCCACCTTTGGCGTTGTGCTGATCTTTCAGGACGCCACGCTGGCGATCTGGGGGGCCGAGGATCTGTTGGGCCCACGCGCACCCGGACTGGACCGCGCCGTCCGCATCATGGGGGAACCGATCCCCGAGTATGATCTGGCCCTAGTTGCCATCGGCCCCGCTGTATTGGCAGGCATCTGGCTGCTCTTTCACAAGACCCGTTGGGGCGTGTTGGTCCGTGCGGCCACCGAAGACCGAGAAATGGTCGGCGCGCTTGGCGTCAATCAAGCCTGGCTCTTCTCTGCCGCCTTTGTTCTTGGCGCCTTCCTGGCCGGTCTGGGCGGTGCGTTGCAAATCCCGCGTGAGGCCGTGAGCCTGCAGATGGACCTGTCGATCATTGGCGAGGCTTTTGTTGTGGTTGTCATCGGCGGCATGGGCAGCGTCAGCGGGGCCTTTGTGGCCGCTGTTCTGATCTCGGTGCTCAACGCCTTTGCCATCCTGATCTTCCCGCAAATCTCTATCGTGTTGCCGTTCATCGTCATGGCCGTGGTGCTGATCCTGCGCCCCTATGGCCTGTTTGGAAAACCGGGCAGCGAGCATGTGGGCACCGAAGAACCCGAACAGCCCTTGAAGCTGATGAGCCAGAAGTCGACCATGGTGTTGCTGGCCGCTGTGATGGTTCTGGCCTTCAGCCCGGCGGTGACGGCTGATTTCACCTCGATCCTGCTCGTAGATGTAATGGTCGCCACGCTCTTTGCCGTGTCGCTGCATTTCATGATGGGCATCGGTGGCATGGTCAGCTTTGGTCACGCCGCCTATTTCGGCGTCGGTGCTTATGCGGCGGCGATGATGGTCAAGTTCCTAGGCTTTGGCATGTTGCCTGCGATGCTGCTTGCGCCCTTCTTTGCGGCCGCAGCTGCGCTGTTCTTTGGCTGGTTCTGCGTGCGCTTGTCGGGCGTCTACCTGGCTATGCTGACCATGGCGGCGGCGCAGATCCTGTGGGGGGTCACCTTCCAATGGCAGGATTTCACCGGCGGCGACGACGGCATCCTGGGCGTTTGGCCTGCTGAATGGGCGAGTTCGGACAAGGTTTATTTCTACATCGCCTTTGTGCTGTGCCTGGGCGGGATCTGGTTCCTGCGACGCGTCGCACACTCGCCATTCGGCTATACCCTGCGCGGCATCCGCGACAGCCAGACCCGGGCCGAGGCCATCGGCGTGGACACCAAGTTTCACCAGTGGATGGGCTTTGTCGTGGCGGGCAGCCTTGCGGGTTTGGCTGGCGTTGTCTTTGCCTTCTCCAAGGGTTCGGTCTTTCCTGACACGCTGGGAATTGCGCACAGCATCGACGGGCTGATCATGGTTCTGCTTGGCGGCATCCACGCGCTTGCCGGTCCGATCTTTGGCGCCGTGGCCTTTGTCATGATCGAGGATTGGGTGACCCGACTGGATTACTGGCGCTTCATCTTTGGCGGCATCATCCTGGTCGTGGTTCTGCTGGCCCCTGATGGCATCGCCGGCGGCGTCAACCGACTGATCCGGGCCATTCTGCCCAACCAGAAAGGAGGTGCGGCATGAGCCCGGTTCTTTCCGTCCGTAACCTGTCCAAGAACTTTGGGGGCATCAAGGCGGTCCAGGACGTCAACTTTGACGTGGCCAAGGGTGAATTCCTGGCCCTGATCGGCCCCAATGGTGCTGGTAAAACCACCTGCTTCAACATGCTCAACGGCTATTTGAAACCCAACAGCGGCGGTTCCGTTCAACTGAACGGCAAGGAATTGCTGAGCACCCCGCCCCGCAAGATCTGGCGCATGGGGGTGGGACGCACGTTCCAGATCACCGAGACGTTCCTGTCGATGACGGTGCTGGAAAACATCCAGATGGCCCTGATCTCACATCACCGCCGTGTGTTTGACATGTTTTCACGCGCCACACGGCTCTATGTCGACGAGGCGATGGCGCTGCTTGATCTGGTGTCGATGTCCGAGCATGCCCGGCGCGCCTGCTCGGAACTGGCGTATGGTGATTTGAAGCGGCTGGAGCTGGCGATTGCCCTGGCGCATGAACCCGCGCTGCTGTTGATGGATGAACCCACCGCGGGCATGGCCCCCTCTGAACGGATTGCGTTGATGGCGCTGACCGCCGACATCGTTCAACGCGAAGGGGTCAGCGTGGTCTTTACCGAGCATGACATGGACGTGGTCTTTGCTCACTCCCACCGCATTCTCGTGCTGAACCGGGGCGAGCTGATCGCCGAAGGCACCGGCGATGAAATCCGCGCCAACCCAACCGTGCAAGAAGTCTATTTGGGCGGTGGCACCGTGTTCGAAGACAAGAAGGAGGCCGCCAATGCTTGAGGTCGCAAACCTGGACGCCCGTTATGGCCGGGCGCAGATCCTGAACGGTGTGTCACTGACCCTGGGTCAGAACGAGGTGGTCGCGGTGCTGGGTCGCAACGGCGCGGGCAAATCCACCACGATGAAATCCATCATGGGTATGGTGCGCCAGAAAACCGGGCAGATCACCTATGAGGGGCAAAGCATCCTGGGCAAACCCAGCCATGCCATCTGCCGCGCCGGGGTTGGCTATGTGCCTGAAGAAAGGCGCATTTTTGGTGAGCTGACGGTCGAAGAAAACCTCGAAGTGGGCCGCCGCGACAAACGCGACGACGCGCCGGAATGGACGTTGGAGCATCTGTTCGAACTGTTCCCGAACCTGAAAGAGCGGCGCAAGAACCTGGGCAAACAGCTGTCTGGCGGCGAGCAGCAAATGCTGACCATCGCGCGGACCCTGATGGGTAATCCGAAGATGGTGTTGCTGGATGAGCCGTCCGAAGGGATCGCACCGGTGATTGTTGAGCAGATGGCCAATGTCATCGCCGAACTGAAACGCGAGGGGCTGTCGGTGTTGATCAGCGAGCAGAACTTGCACTTTGCCCGCCTGGTGTCAGACCGGGCCTATATCATCGAGAAAGGGTCGGTCTGTTATGACGGAACCTTTGCACATCTCGACCAAAACCCCGAAATCTCAAACAAATACTTGGCGGTTTGACGCCTGTCCGGGCGGTGCGCCGCCCGGATTTACCGTTGTCGGCATGCACGCTTTTGTTATACTGCTAATGTTTTTTGCAATTGGCGGATGAGTGGATGACCGAAACGGCAGACCAAGCAGATACAGACTATCGGTTGGATGATCAGGTCGGGTATCTATTACGATTGGCCAGCCAACGCCACGCCACCATCTTTCAATCCAAAACCGTCAACGGCCTGACGCCAACGCAGTTCTCGGCCCTGATCCGGATATCCGAGCAGGGCACCTGTTCGCAAAATCATCTGGGCCGCCTGGCGGCGATGGATGTCGCCACGATCAAAGGTGTCGTGGACCGGCTGCGTCAAAAGGGGCTGACGGTGACGGCCCCTGATCCAAACGACAAACGCCGCACGATGATCTCACTCTCGCCCGAAGGCGAAGAGATGGTCGCGCAGATGAAAGAGGTCGGGCGCGAGATCACGGCGGAATCGTTGAAGCCTTTGACCGCTGCCGAACAACGCAGTTTAATTAAGATCCTGCGCAAGCTCTCATGATCTGACCGGCCGCTTGGGCGAGGCTTTGTCCAACTTCAACTCGGACCGGGAAAAGCGGATCGGGGTGCGCAGGCCCGGCACGCCCTCGGGCGCGATCTGCATTTCACGGTGTTTCACTTGCGGGTCACTCAGCGCCTCGGCAACCGAGTTGATTGGGCCGCCGGGAACTCCACCCTTTTCGAGTGCCGCCAACAAGTCCCATTTGCCCCACTTCAGGCAAGCTGCGGTCAGCAGTTCGGTCAACACCTCACGGTTCGCAACACGATCAGAATTTGCCACAAACCGCGCATCTTCGATCAACTCCGGCACGTCCAGAATGGTGCATAGGGTGGCGTATTGCCGGTCATTGCCGCAGGCGATGATGATATGGCCGTCAGCGACCGGGAACACCTGATAGGGTACGATGTTGGGGTGCGCGTTGCCCAAACGCGTCGGACAATTCCCGGATGCCAGAAAGTTCATCGCCTGATTGGCCAGAACACCCGTCATACAGTCCAACAGGCTCAGATCCACATGCTGCCCCAGACCGGACCGCTCCCGCTCGGCGAGGGCTGCTTGAATACCGATGACCCCATACAGCCCGGTGAAAATATCGGCAAAAGCCACACCGATTTTTTGTGGCTCACCGTTCGGGTCACCAGTCAGGTCCATGATCCCGCTCATGCCCTGGATCAGAAAGTCATAGCCCGCTCGATGCGCATAAGGCCCATCCTGGCCAAAGCCGGTGACCGAGGCATAGATCAGGCGCGGATTGACCTTTTTGATGCTGTCGTAATCGAGGCCAAATTTCTTGAGCCCGCCGACCTTGAAGTTTTCGATCAGCACGTCCGCGTCACGGATAAGTTCCAGCAACTTGGCCCGATCATCTGCATCACCGAAATCCAGTGCGATGCTGTCCTTGCCTCGGTTCGCGCCATGAAAATAAGCGGCCGTCCTGTCCCCTTCGCGCTCGATGAACGGGGGCCCCCATTTGCGGGTGTCGTCGCCTTCCGGGCTTTCAACCTTGAGCACGTCTGCACCAAGATCAGCCAACGTCTGCCCGATCCAGGGCCCAGCCAGAATTCGAGCCAATTCCACAACTTTCAGACCTTGCAGCGGTGCGCTCATCTCATGTGCCTTTCAAAAAAGTCCCTCGGTGACCAACGCCATCCGAGGGGAAGTTCGGGGAGTGTTCTGTTCCAGATAGCAACCTGTTGTTTCCGGATATTTTCTCATCTCATCGCGCCGCTGAACATAGAAGACTCAATTCCCGTGGCATCGGACAGGACGACGATATCGAAAGCACATCTCGCGAACATTGAACCTCTAGTTTATCCCGCTTTCAGTGCACTCTACTTCGTTTGTACACTAATATAATAGCGATTTCAGTCAAGCATCCTTTCACTTGAATTATCGAACGTACACAAACGTATTGACAGATGCTCCCTGAGTCGATTATTCATTTGTATACAAACAAAAGGACGCTCAACGATGACCTATGTGGTTACTGACAACTGCATCAATTGCAAATTCACGGACTGTGTAGAAGTCTGCCCGGTGGATTGCTTTTACGAGGGCGAAAACACCCTGGTCATCCATCCTGACGAATGCATTGACTGCGGCGTGTGCGAACCCGAATGCCCCGCCGATGCCATCCGTCCGGACACAGATGACGATGCCGCACCCTGGGTCGAGATGAACCGCAAATACGCCGAGCAATGGCCGGTGATCACCGAAAAGAAAGACCCGATGCCTGATGCCGACGCTTGGAACGGCAAAGAGGGCAAGCTGGATCTGTTGTCCGAAACCCCTGCAGCCGCCTGACCGCTACGGAGAGACCCATGTCGCTTGATGAAGCCCCGAAGACCGAATTCCCGATCCCCGCTGGCGTTTTTGCGCAGACGGTCACCTCGGTCGAACACTATACAGACCGTTTATTTAAATTTCGTATAACGCGCCCATCGACCTTCCGGTTTCGGTCGGGTGAGTTCGTGATGATCGGTCTGCCGAATGCAGAAAAGCCTGTGTTTCGCGCTTATTCCGTTGCCTCCCCCAGCTGGGACGAAGAGCTGGAATTCTATTCGATCAAGGTACCTGATGGCCCGCTGACCGAGCATCTGCAAAAGATTAAGGTGGGTGACACCGTGCTGATGCGAAAGAAGCCGACAGGCACGCTGGTGAACGATGCCTTGCTACCCGGAAAACGCCTGTGGATGTTCTCAACCGGTACCGGCATCGCGCCCTTCGCCTCTCTCATCCGTGACCCGGAAACCTATGAAAAGTTTGACGAAGTCATCCTGACCCACACCTGCCGCGAGGTGGGTGAACTGGAGTATGGCAAGCAACTGGTGAAAGCGCTGAAAGAGGATCCGCTGGTCGGTGAGATGGCGCAGAACCTGCGGCATTACTGCTCCGTGACGCGGGAGGAATATCCGTTCCGGGGCCGGATTACGGACCTGATGGCAAGCGGGAAAGTCTTTGAAGATCTGGGCGTTCCGCAGATCTCACCCGAAACCGACCGGGGCATGATCTGTGGCTCGATGGAGATGCTCAAGGACACCAAAGCCGCGCTCGAAGGGTTCGGACTGGAAGAAGGCGCCAACAACAAACCCGCCACATTCGTGGTAGAGCGTGCCTTTGTTGACTAATGATTTCAAGGGCTTCGGCCCCTGATCCAAACACCGGGGCCGACCCTCACGCTCTCACACAAGGCTCCGGTGTTTCGAAATTGAATCGTGATCGGCTTCTCCCTTTGCTCCGGTCGCGTTCAGGGGAAAGCACTCTCTCCTCCTCGCTTTCCCCACTTTTCCCCTCTACCCAATCTGCGCAATTGACCGAACCGAGGCAGGGGTTAACCTTCTGCATTTTGCGCTTTTTGCCGGGGCACAATGCGTGCACCAAGCGTGCACCGTCCGTGCACCGCCTGACACACGGTTTTACCAGCGATGAAAGGTTAGCAGAGCGGGCGTTGTGGCAACGAGCTGATCATGATTGTCGGCGGAAAGACCCGGCCTAAGGTCCAGGTGATGCCGCAGACTTTGCACCAGGGACACGACAAAACCCAGAGTGGCAGATGCTGCGCATTTTACCGATCACTGCTTTGCGATCGGGGACGGTGGAGGTCATCGTGCCATGACCTCCACCATCAGGTTACGCGTTGAAGAACTCGGCCACAGCGTCGGTCGAGGCTTTGACGGCCTCGGGCTTGTAATAGAAGTCGACGTGGCTGAATTCGTCAAAGGCCAGTTCTTTGTGCTCGTTGGTCAGCTTTGCGACGAACGCGGTCGAGCAGATCGCAGTTGAGGCGTTCGTGCCATAGATGGTCAGCGACGGCTGCACAATCTTGTCGGCGTAAGCTTCGCCGATGGAGAACAAGGACTGCATGGGTTGGTCGCCAATATGCATGTTGGTGTAGCTGGGCACCGCAATCGGGCCTTTGGCACCGTCACGACCGTAGTAGTCATAGGTCTCGCCAGCCATCTCTGGAAAGGCGGCCGCTGAAGTGAACTCTTCGCGGGACATTTCGTCGGTCAGGCCAAAGGGGGCGACATAGTCCGGCTCACCTGTCTCATATTGCGTCTGCATCGAGGCGTTTGCGCCTGCGATCATCTGGTTGGCCATAGTGCGGTCGGTCCACTGGAACGCATCCGCTGCCATCATGCCCGAAACCATGGCGATTTTCTTGATGCGGTGGTCGGTCACGGCGGCAGAAGCGATGATCGAACCGCCCTGACATACGCCCAGGCCGTGGATCTCTTCGACAAAAGGAAGGGTGCCGAGGTAAGAGACGGCGTCCCACGTGTTCTCGATCAGGCGGAACATGTAGCGTGACTGCTTATGCTCGCCCGGAAGCGCCGGGGAAGATCCCATACCGATGTAGTCGAAACCAAGGTAGATGAAACCGCGCGCCGCCATTTCCGGGCCGTAGGTCGCGGGGATCTGGTCCTTGACCTGCGGGAAGGGGCTGGCACCAACAATGGCTTTGTATTTCTTTGTCGGATCGAAGTTCTCGGGCAGATACAGATCGCCCACAAGATCAAGACCGAAGGATTTGAACGTGACGGGGTTTGAGCCGGGTTTGAAGGACATTTTTGGGGTTCCTGCGTTGATGAGAAGTGGTGTTTGTTTTGCGGTCGCGCCCCAGCCCACAAGGGATATCAGAGAAGCGACCGAGGCAGTTTGGATCACGTGGCGTCGTGAGAGTTTGATCATTGTGACGTTCCGCCTTTTTGCGGGCTGGGCGTTTCGCCTTGCTAAAGTAAACGATGATGTTTACTTATGCTGTAAGATGGAAAATGTAAACATAATCCTTTACTTTTTGGGTGAAAATCTTGAAACGTACTGAAAAGAAACGAAAAGATATCATCGATGCAGCCATCGATGAGTTCCGCGAGCAGGGATTTCTGGGGGCGACGACAACCTCAATCGCCAAAAGAGCGCAGGTTTCGAGTCGCACGCTCTACAATCACTTCGAGAGCAAGGAATCCCTGTTCGACGCGATTTCCGAAATCATGTTGAAGCAAAACCAGAGCATGCAACCGGTGTCCTATGACCCAAGTCGCGACTTCGTTGAGCAGCTCGAGGACGCTCTATGGCAGTATATTGCGGTCATAACGGACGAGACGGCTATCGGGTTAAACCGCATGGTTCTATCTGAGCTGATCCGCGACCTTGACCGGTCTCGGAAGTTCTTTTCAGAGACGGAAGCCCACGATTATCCGATGACGAAGTTGATCGGCGAAGCCATGGACGCAGGCGTGATCCGAAAGGCTGATCCCGTTTTCGCAACCAACCAGTTGCTGGGGCTCGTCAAAAGTTTCTTCTTCTGGCCAGAGTTTTTCCTGGGCGAAAACCCGACACCAAAGAACGTATTGAACGACTGCATCGCCATGTTTTTGGCGCACTACAACCCGGAGAACTGACGATGTTTGAATGGTCATATCTATGGGCAAAAGAACCGCCAATTCCTCCTCACGCGCTGATGGCGATTGGCGCACTCTTTTTGGGAGCGGTGCAATTTGCTCTTCCGAAAGGCAATGTGCTTCACCGGCTGACAGGATACGTATGGGTTGCGCTTATGGCGGGAACAGCACTCACGGCAGTGTTCATCCACGAGATACGTGTTTGGGGGAACTACTCGCCCATCCACCTATTGATCCCAGTGACCCTTGTTAGCCTTTATCTGGCGATCAAAGCGGCGCGTCAGGGAGACATCAGACGCCACCAAACGATCATGATGTCACTGTTTGCCTTAGCCTTGGTCGTAACTGGTTTGTTCACCTTGCTACCCGGTCGCGCTATGAACGCAGTTCTTTTCGGAGCCCCATGAGACCTGCGATCTGGCCAATGAGGTCGTGGCAAGGAGCCATTCGCCTTTGCGCTTTCAACGTACGGACCATCGTCCAAGCGGAGGATGACCGGAGTTCTGTCAGTGTTTGCATTTGGAGTCTGAGTACCCCCTCGAAACATCTTCGAGGGGGTCAACTCGCAACGGCGCGCCAAATCTGCTGAAGGGTTCGCGATTTTCAACGTTTTTGGCAGCGGCTGGGGCCCAAGTTGGGCCAGCCCGGGCGTTGCCGGGCCTTTGCGCGGTTACTGATTGTCGCGCTTGCCGGTTTTGGCCAGGAACGCTTCCATCCCTGCGCGCGCCTCGGGCGAGGATTGCGCGATGGCGGCGGCGAGGCTTTCGGTGAACAAGCCGTCGCTGGCGGACATGTCATTGATGCGGGTGATCGCCTGCATCATCATGTAATTCGACAGCGGCGCATTCTCGGTCACGCGGCGGGCCAGTTCCATTGCCTTGTCAAAAGCTGTGCCATTGGGCTCGACGTAGTGTGCGAGGCCAAGATCCATGCCCTGCTGCGCCAGATAGCGGCGACCGGTCAGCATCATCTCCATCATCCGGCTGGCGCCGATGATGCGGCCGACACGGACGGTGGCCCCGCCGCCGACAAAGATGGCGCGGCGACCCTCGGGGAGTTCATAGAACGTGTCCTCTTGGCTGACGCGGACGTGGGCGGTCATGGCCAGCTCCATCCCCCCACCCAGAACGCCGCCGTTCATCGCGGCCACAACCGGCACGCGGCCGTATTCGATCTTGTCAAAGATCCGGTGCCAAAGGCGGCATTCATGCATGGCGCCTGCGGCATCGCGCATGGAATGTTCCAGCAGATCGAGACCGGCGCAGAAATGCTGCCCCGACGAGCGGATCACCACCGCGCCGATCTCGTCCGGCAGGGTGTCAAAATAATGCTCGATCTCGAACAGCAGCCCGTGGTTGATGGCGTTGAACTTGGCCGGGCGGTCGAGGGTCAGGATACCAATTTTGCCGTCGGTCTCGCTGGTGATGTGGGTATAGTCCATTGCGGGCGTCCTTATTTCGGCTCCAGACGGATGGCACCGTCCAGGCGCACGCATTCCCCGTTGAGCATGGTGTTCTCGATCATGTGGCTTGCAAGCTGCGCGAATTCTGTCGGTTTGCCAAGGCGCGAGGGGAACGGAACCTTGGCCCCCAGGCTGTCCTGAATGTCCTGCGGCAGCAGATCCATCATCGGAGTCGAGAAGATACCCGGCGCGATTGCCAGTACGCGGATGCCCGAGCGGGCGAACTCACGCGCGGCCGGCAGGGTCAGGCTGGCAACGCCGCCCTTGGAGGCGGCATAGGCCGCCTGCCCGATCTGTCCCTCGAAGGCGGCGGCGGAGGAGGTGTTGATGATCACACCGCGTTCGTTGTCGTCGAGCGCGTCGTTCTGAGCCATCTTCTCGGCCACCAGACGCATGACGTTGAAGGTGCCGATCAGGTTGATCTGTACGGTGCGGGCAAAAGCGTCGAGCGAGGCTGCGCCATTGCGGCCCACGATACGCTCGCCATAGGTGACACCGGCGCAGTTGACGGCCACGCGCGGCAAGCCGTTGGCGGCGATGGCTGTTTCCAACGCGGCGGCGACGCCCTCGGCGCTGGTGACGTCGCAGGGGGCAGCGACCGCGCCCAGCTCCTTGGCCGAGGCCTCGAGCTTGTCGCCCGGCAAGTCGAACAACGCCACCTTAGCGCCCTTTTCCACCAGAGCCTTGGCCGTGGCAAAACCCAGCCCCGAAGCCCCGCCCGTTACGATCGCGGATGCGTTTTCGATTTTCATGTCGAACTCCTCATGTCCCGGCCCAAGGTACGCGACGGCACATCTGCCATCGGCTTGCGTCAAACCCTTGGGCGAATTATCTCGAATTGCGAACTTAAGTGAACGCTCAATAATACATTTGCACACTAACAATCTCTTGGGTAGTCTGATTCTGACAAAACCGGCGTCACGGGCGTGATTCCGGCAGATGACGCCAGGGAGTGAGACGAAATGACCACAGAGGGTCGCGAGACGATGAGATCGGTCTATCCAGCCACCAAATTTGCCCCAGCCGAAGTGGTTCGCGAAGATTTGGGCGACGGGGCCTTTGTGCTGCGCAGCCCGCAGCCGTTCGAAATCAAGGTCAAGAACCTGTCAGAGCTTTTGGACCGCTGGGCCGTCGAAGCCCCGGATCGCCCCTATCTGATGGAGCGCGGTGGCGGCGATACCTGGCAGGGTGTGTCCTATGCCGAGGCGCACACGCAGGTTCAATCGCTGGCGGCGTTTCTGCTGGCGCAAGGGCTGGGGCCGGACAGGCCGCTGTTGATCCTGTCGGGCAATTCGGTGCGCCACGGCGTGCTGATGCTTGCCGCGATGCATGTGGGCATTCCGGTGGTGCCTGTATCCGTCCCCTACTCGCTGCATGACAAGACGTTGGCCAAGCTGCGCCATATCGTGTCCGTGACGTCCCCCGGCATGGCCTATGCGGCGGATTCACAGACCTTTGCCAATGCGTTTGACTACCTCGGTGGCGAGGGCATCACGCTTCTGTCCGACGATGGCACGCTGACCTATGACGCGGCGCTGCAAACCCCCATCAGCGGTGATGTGGTGGTTGAGGCCGCCAAGGTGGATCACAAAACCGTTGCCAAGATCCTGTTCACCTCTGGCTCGACCGGCATGCCAAAGGGTGTGATCGTCAACCAGGAGATGATGCTGGCGAGCCAACAGGCGCTGGTGCAGATCTGGCCGTTCCTGGGGGATGAGCCGCCGGTGATCGTGGATTGGCTGCCCTGGAACCACACGTTTGGCGGCAACTTCAACTTCAACCAGATCCTGTGGAACGGCGGCACGTTCTACATCGACGATGGCAAGCCGGTGCCCGGCGAAATCGAAAAGACCATGCGCAACATTCGCGATGTATCGCCGACGCTTTATTTCAACGTGCCCAAAGGGTTCGACATGATGCTGCCGGTGATGCGCGAGGATGCGGCGTTGCGCAAAGCGTTCTTTGAGCGGTTGCAGCTGATCTTTTTCTCAGGTGCCGGCCTGCCCGATCACCTGTGGGAAGGGCTGGAAGAGCTGGGTGTGGCAGAACGGGGGGAGACGGTGCCGTTCGTCAGCGCCTGGGGCGCGACCGAAGCGATGTTGATCACATGCGTGCATTTCCAGGTGCCCAGCGCCGATGTGATCGGCCTGCCGACGCCGGGGTACGAGCTGAAGTTTCTGCCCAATGGCGGCAAGCTGGAAATGCGCGTACGCGGGCCGCATGTGACGCCCGGCTACCTGAACAACGCCAAAAAGACGGTCGAGGCCTTTGACGAATATGGGTTTTACCTGACCGGGGACGCGGGGCGTTTGGTGGATCAGGATGACCTGAGCAAGGGCATCTATTTCGACGGGCGCACGTCCGAGAATTTCAAGCTGATGACCGGCACCTGGGTGGCCGTGGGCAACCTGCGGATTGCGCTGTTGGATGCGTTGAAACCCATCGTGTCCGATGCCGTGATCACCGGCCACAACCGCAACGACATCGGCGCGCTGCTGTTTCTGAACGCGGACGAATGCAAGACGCTGGCAGGGCGTGTGGATGACCTGGCGGGCTATGCCAGCGACCCAGCGGTGCGCGCGTTCATCGAGGAGCGGCTGAGCGCCTATAACGCGGGCCAGACCGGCAGCGCCACGCGCGTGAAGCGGGTTCTGGTGCAGACCGACGCGCCGTCGGTCGAAAGGAATGAGATCACCGACAAGGGCTATATCAACCAGCGTCTGGCGCTGGAATTGCGCGACGCGGCGGTGAGCGAACTTTACGAAGGGTCCGAGCGCGTCATTGCCTCGGTCAAGGTGCACGCATGATCGACTATACCGCGTCCGAGGCTGACATTGCCTTTGTTCTGAAACACATCGGGCGGCCCGAGCGGCTGGATGAATGGAGCGATGAGACCGCCGAGGATGTGATCCCGGCGCTGGCCAAGTTCATCAACGCCGAGATCGCGCCGCTGGATGTGATTGGCGACGAAGTGGGGGCCAAGCTGGAAAACGGCCGGGTGCGGATGCCACCCGAGATGGTCACCGCTTATAAGCGCTATGCCGAGGCCGGGTGGCCGGGGCTGTGTTCTCCGGAAGAGTTTGGCGGCATGGACCTGCCGCATGTGTTTGGTGCGGTGCTGGCGGATATGCTGGCCGGTGCGTGTATTTCTTATGAGATGGTATTGAGCCTGGCGCAGGGATGCATTCGCACGATCAAGGCGTCGGGCTCGGACGAGCAAAAGGCGCGGCTGCTGCCGCCGCTGGTGTCGGGCGAATGGATGGCATCGATGTGCCTGACGGAACCGGATGCGGGTTCGGACCTGGGCCGGATCAAAACTTTAGCGACACCGGATGGCGATGGCTATGCGATCAGCGGGGCCAAGATTTTCATCTCGGGCGGTGATCATGATTACACCGACAATGTGATGCATCTGGTGCTGGCGCGGACGCCGGATGCGGCGCCGGGTGTGCGGGGCCTGAGCCTCTTTGCCTGCCCTGCCGTGCTGCCCGATGGCACCCGCAACACGGTGCAGACCGTGCGGCTTGAGGACAAGATGGGCATGCACGGCTCGCCCACCTGTCAGATGGCCTTTGACGGCGCGCGGGGCGAGTTGCTGGGCGAGGAAGGCAAGGGGCTGGAAGCCATGTTCACCATGATGAACGCCGAGCGTCTGGATGTCTCGTTGCAGGCCGTGGGACAGATGGATGTCGCGTTCCAACGCGCCCGCGCCCATGCGGCCGGTCGCCGTCAGGGGACAACGGCCGAAGGCACTGCCCTGATCACCGAGCATGGTGATGTGCAGCGGATGCTTTTGGACATCTACGCCCACACCATGGGCTGTCGCGCGATGGTCTATAAGACCTTTGTGGATATGGATCTGGGCGCGGATCAGGGCCTGCTGGATATCCTGACGCCGACCTGCAAGGCCTTTGCCACCGATGCGGTGAATTCCACCTCCAGCCTCGCGGTGCAGATCCACGGCGGATACGGGTTCTGCAAGGAATACCGGGTCGAGCAGATCATGCGCGATGCGCGGATCATGGCCATCTATGAGGGCACCAATGGCGTGCTGGCCACCGGCGTGGCGCGGCGCGCGATCCGGGCCAAGGATGGTGCTGCGGCAACTGCATTTGACGAACTGGTCGCGACCGGTGAGACGTCGATGGAGCTGGCCGATGCGATCGAGGATTGGCGTCAGGCCACGGCGGCGATGCAGACCCGTGGCGACATCGGGCCATCGGTGAACGACTACATGCGCCTGACCGGGCTGGTCTATTTCGGGCGGGTCTGGGCAGACATGGAAATCGCCGCTGATCACGCCCCCGAGCCTGCCCTTTTGCGAGCGGCTGCTGCCCATGTGCGCAGCCGCCTGTTGCCGGAATCTGCGCTGCTGCGGCGGCGCATTCTGAACCCCGAACCCACACATGACGCGGCACTGTTTGCCGCTTAACCCAAGGAAGCAACATGACTGACTTTGCACTCCCCGAAGCCAGCCCACAGGCCGACGCGGCATTCCGCGCGGGCCTGGCTGCTGGCAAGTTCCTGATCCAGCGATCCACAACGACCGGCGAATACAACTTCTACCCCCGCGCGTTGTCACCCACCACCGGTGCTGACGATCTGGAATGGGTCGAGGCCTCGGGCAAGGGCACCGTTTACGCCAGCACCATCATCCGCAAGCCCGCCAAGTTTGGTGGCGACATCAACAACGTGCTGGTTGATCTGGAGGAAGGCCCCCGCCTGTTCACCCGGATCATCGGGTGCGCAAACGAGGACATCAAGATCGGCATGAAAGTTCAGGCTGTTGTCATGACCCCCGATTTCGGCCCCAACGCCAAATCCGGCGAACCCGCTGTATTCTTCAAGCCCGCGTAAGGAGTTAGACACATGGCACACGCATTGCGCGGCAAATCCGCAATTGTTGGCAAAGGCTATTGGGGTCTGGGCAAGACGCCCAACACCTCGCCCATGGAACTGATCGCCAAGGCGACCAAAAACGCGTTGGATGATGCGGGCATGGACCTGTCGGAGATTGACGGCATCTGTGGCGGCACCTTCTATCACTTCTTCCCCACCCTTTCGATCGCCGAGTATCTGGGCGTCAAGCCGACCTGGGCGAACTCGGACATGGTGGGGGGCTCGTCCTTCATGTCGTATCTGGTCGAGGCCACCATGGCGATCCAGGCGGGTCTGTGTAAGAACGTGCTGATCTGCTACGGCTCGAACGCCAAATCGGCGCGCGACCTGAACGGGTTGATCGAGACGCCCCAGTGGGAGCGCGCCTATGAGCCGATGGTGCCGGTTCCGGGGTATGCGTTCACGGCGCAGCGCTACATGCACGAGTATGGCGTGCCCAAAGAGCACTTTGGTCATGTTGCCATCTCGGCGCGCAAATGGGCGCAGCTGAACCCCGATGCGACCATGCAGGCCGATCTGACGATGGAAGAATACCTGGCCTCGCCCAGTGTGGCCGATCCGTTGACGGTTCTCGACTGCTGCCTGATGTCGGATGGTGGCGCTGCGATTATCGTGACCTCGGCCGACCGCGCCAAGGACTATCAGGACAAGCCCGCCTATTTCCTGGGCGGCGGCAACGCCATCTCGCACCGCGAGATCAGCCAAGCCGCGACGCTGACCACCACCTGCGCGGCTGAAAGCTCGAAACGCGCGTTCGACATGGCCGGGATCACCACCAAGGATGTGGATGTGGTCGAGCTCTATGACGCCTTCACCATCAACACGCTGTTGTTCCTTGAGGACATGGGGTTCGTGAAAAAGGGTGAGGCCGGTGCCTTTGTGGCCGATGGCAACATCGCGCCCGGTGGAACCCTGCCGGTGAACACCAATGGCGGTGGTCTGAGCTGTGTGCATCCGGGCATGTACGGTCTGTTCTGCCTGATTGAGGCGGCAACGCAGATCCGGGGCGATGGTGGCAAGCGTCAGATTGATGACGTCAACATCGCCATCGCGCATGGCAACGGCGGCACATTCTCGAACGAGTATACGGCGGTCTTGGGCAGCGAAGCGGCGCTGTAATTCGCACAAGCAAACGTGTCATCGCCGCCCAGTATCTTCGGGGCGGCGCTTTTGTTTTTCGGTATCTGCAGGAGCCTGCAACGCATATGCAAACAACAGAGACCAGCCCCCGACCCTTGGTGGGGGTGAAGCCCCCTCCCCGTCAAACCAAAGGTTTGCCTCCGGCAAAACGGGAGGGTCGGGGGCTGGTCGGCGGTGCCGACTTGTTCTTTGCCGCTGATGGAGTGGCCGACACTGTCAGGTAGTTGTTCTATCCTGCCGCTTCCAACTCTTGCTGGCGGGCGGCATCCTCTCCCTTGATCTTCTTGTGCTCATCCTCGGCCACGCCTGCTTTCCAATAGCTGGAGAGGTAGATCTTGGTGCGATCCACCCCGCGTTCGTTTCGGAAATAGCTTCGCAACTGCTGCATGGATTTGAACTCACACGCCGCCCAGACCGACACGGTGCCATCGCGCCAGGTGAGCGAGCGGATGTGATCGACAAAGGCGGTTGAGGTGCCATCGGGGTGCGGGTTGATGATCAGGTGCAAGGTCATGCCGTCCGGCAGAGTGATCTCTGGCGCGTCCTCGGGGCTGGTGAGCTCCATGACCACCTCGCCCTTGGCATCTGCGGGCAGCGCTTCGAGGTTGCACAAAAGCGCAGGCAGCGCGGTCATGTCGCCCGCCAGAAGCAGCCAGTCGGAGGTGGTGTCGATCCATTTGATCTTGCCTGGACCCGCGATCAGGATGTCATCGCCCGGTTTGGCGTCTCGGGCCCAGACCGCAGCAGGTCCGCTTGCGGTCCCTTCGGTGTCATCGTGCAGGGCAAAGTCGACGGTCAGGCGGTTCTGCACGGCATCAAAGGCGCGCACGGTAAAGGTTCGCATCGCCGGACGGTCGGGTCGCGGGCGTGGCGCGTTTGGGAAGATCAGCTTGATGTAGCCGCTTTCGCTGCCTGCCGGAAAACCCTGCAGCTCATCACCGCCCAGAACGATGCGGCGCATGTTCGGGGTCAGGTTCCATGCCTCATGAACCTTCAGATTACGTCCTTCTGCTTGCGCCATTCTCTTACTCCTGCGTCCGCCGCAATGATTATTACCTGAGTGATTTAGTCATATTTATAACTTGCGCAAGGAAAACATGAAAAACACCTGCGCACGTAGGATGTGCGCAGGTGCAGGTTTGCCGCCGGATTGGGTTTAGGAAAAGGCTTTGATGACCTTCGAATAGTTCTCGAGCATCTCAAGCTCTTCTTCCTGCTCGAAATAGCCAACGTGGTGCCAGACCACGAACTCCTCGGTCCCGTATTTCTCTTTCAATGCACCCACCTGGTCGATCACCTGATTGACGGTTCCCTTCCACACACGGCCCATGGGCACGTGATAGGGCGGCGCGTTGTAGGCGAAGTTGAACAGTTCCTCAAAGTCGCGATAGTGCTGCTCGGCCTGTGCCTCGGTCGAGCCGATGGTCAAGTGGCCGCCAAGCACCAGCGTGTTGCCGACGGTCAGGTCGGTGTGGCCATGGTGGTGCGCCTCTTCCAGATAGATCGGCATGGTCATGTCCATGAACTCGTCCTTGGAGACAAAGGACACCAGCTTGGCGCCCTCTTTGGCCCAGAACTTGGCGGTTTCCATCGACCACGAAAACGGCACGTAGAGCGGTGGGAAGTCGCGCCCATCGGTGCGTTTGCGCGGGCGTGGGACGATGCCCATCTTGCGCAGGGTTCCGTTGTCATCAACCGCGCCCTTACCGCCGTATGCGGCAGTTGGCGGGAAAGGCCAGGTGATGTTGTCGGCCGGGATGTTCCAGAACTCGCCGTGGTGCGTAAATGTCTCGTTTTTCCAGGCCTTTTTGACCACGGCCCAGCTTTCCTCCATCAAGCGGCGGTTGCGGGCGTCTTCTTTCGAGCGGTCGGATTGCGTGGTGGTGATGTCCAGGTGCTGCGCCAGGGTGTTCAGCCAGCGGGGCGTGTTGCCGCGCACAAAACCGCAGAAAAACCGCCCGCCGGACATATGGTCGATCATCGCCATGTCTTCGGCCAGGCGCATGGGGTGATGCGCGGTGAGCGCCATGCCCACCTGCCCCACCATCAGGTTCTTGGTGTTGGCGGCGATGTGCATGTTCCACAAGAGCGGGTTGGTCGTGGTTTCGATCCCTTCGACCTGAAAGTGATGCTCGGTCATGCAAAAGCCGGCATAGCCGTTTTCGTCGGCGAATTTCATCTGCTCGGTGGTGCGGTCCAGCAGGGTCGCATAACGATCCGGGTCCGACCCCGGCAGAACCACATCCTCTCCCTTGCTGCGCATATACGGCTGTACCAGCACATGGACTTTCATTGCGTCACTCCAAATTTAGTTATCGTTCACTAAATTTGATGTCACAACACCGCAGCCGCGTATTTGACCTGAGTCAAATCCCACGCCTCACGCAGCAGTGAATGCCGTTGATTTGCCGAAAGCCCCCCACAGGCGCAGGTTCAAGACACAGACGTTCATCAAGACCAACAGCACTAATCCGGCCTTAAGGCCCGTATCGGAGGTTCAAACAATGACACGACTGACAACCATCCTGGCGATTGCCGCCCTGACGTTGCCCACAATTGCCGTGGCAAAGGGCGATGCGCAGACGAACACAAAGGCGCACAAGAGCGTACCGGACAATGATCCGCGCTGGTCGAACTGGCCGCATGCCCCGGAGACGCAAGCGGGCCGGTCCTATTCGAAACTGGTGCGCATTGAATATGGCGGACCTGTTGAGCGGAATTTCGAATCCGGGCGACGCTGAGGACCAGCCTCGCCTAGGATAGAGAATGGGTCGCGTGCTGTTCCCGGTCCCCCCGGTACCGCGCGGCCCATTTTTCGTTCAACCCATCGGCCAGTTTGCGCACACCCGGGGTCGCGCGCTCTGCGGCTTTGGTCGGCTGGTTGAGGTGAGACAGGATGCGGTGCAACTCGTGCTTGGGGTTTTCGGCAAGGTCCGAATATCGAACCTTGAGCGGGTGCACGCCGGTCTGCTCGAACCACCGGGCCCAAGCCGCGTCATGGGCTTCGAACTCCACCACCTTTTGATGGATGCGGGCAAAGTCATAGCGCGGCGGTTGTGGTGGGCCTTTTTGCTCGACTGCTTCGCCATTGGGTGCGACATGCCACGTGCCCGTCTGTTCCGCCCGCACATATGAGATTGCCTGATCCACCTTATCCTCACGGATCAGATGGACAAAGGCAGTGCGCCCAAAGACCGCTTTGATCCAAGCAAGGTCATCCTTTGCATCGGGATGCAGGCAGGCCGTCATCGCCATCAGGTCAGGCAGGCTTTCGTGCATGAGGCGACAACCAAAGAGATCGCCACCGCCTTTCCCCTCGGCCAGAGCCGCAGACAGAAAGGACCCGCAAAAGGCGGGGTCTGTCAGATCAACCGCCTGGGGCACCTGCAAGTGATCGGCCCACCATTGCCGCGACGGACCGCGAAAGAAGGAATCCGGACGTCCGGCCACACCGGTCTGCGTCAGCAAGCCACAGAGCAAGGTGCTGCCTGACCGGGGGTTGGTACAGATGATGTAGCTGTCGATGGTCATGTCCCCTCGCCCTGTTCGGATCCGGGGACAGTCGTATCAGGTGTTGAACAGGAAGTGCATCACATCGCCGTCTTTGACGACGTAGCCCTTGCCCTCGGCCCGCATCTTGCCCGCTTCCTTGGCGCCGCTTTCGCCGTTACAGGCGATGTAGTCGTCATAGGCGATGGTTTCAGCGCGGATGAAGCCCTTTTCGAAATCCCCATGAATGACGCCTGCAGCCTGCGGGGCTGCGGTGCCTTGGCGGATGGTCCAGGCGCGCGCCTCTTTCGGGCCGACGGTAAAGTATGTTTCCAGGTGCAGGAGTTCGTAGCCTGCCTTGATCAGACGATCCAGACCAGCCTCTTCGAGGCCCATTTCGGACAGGAACATCTCGGCCTCTTCGTCTTCCAACTGGCTGATCTCTTCTTCGATCTGGGCCGAGATGATGACGTGGCTGTTGCCTTGGGCAGCCGCCATTTCGGCCACTTTGGCGGAGTGTTCGTTGCCTTCGGCAGCTTCGGATTCGCCCACGTTGCAAACATAAAGCACCGGCTTGGTGCTGAGCAGTTGCAGCATCTTCCAGGCTTTGGCGTCTTCGGCGTCAACCTCGACCAGACGGGCCGGTTTGCCATCTTCGAGCATCGCTTGGGCGGCGGCCAGCAGACGGTCTTGTTGCTGTGCCTCTTTGTCGTTGCCCTTGAGCTTGCGCACCAGATTGGCGCGGCGTTTTTCGATGCTTTCCAGGTCGGCCAGCATCAGCTCGGTCTCGATGGTTTCGGCGTCGGCCACCGGATCAACACGGCCGTCCACATGGGTCACATCGCCGTCTTCGAAGCAGCGCAGCACATGGGCGATGGCGTCGGTTTCGCGGATGTTGGCCAAGAACTGGTTGCCCAGACCTTCGCCCTTGGAGGCGCCTTTGACGAGGCCTGCGATGTCCACAAATGTCATGCGGGTCGGGATGATCTGTTTCGAGCTTGCAATTGCGGCCAGCTTGTCCAGACGCGCATCCGGCACGCCGACCTCACCCACATTGGGCTCGATGGTGCAGAACGGAAAGTTCGCTGCCTGTGCCGCTGCTGTTTTGGTCAGCGCGTTGAACAGGGTCGATTTGCCCACGTTCGGCAGACCCACGATACCCATTTTAAAGCCCATGACCGACTCCTGCTGTCATTCCAGTGGGCCTTCTATTTGCGCAGGCCCAAATTGGCAAGCCGCCCCGGATTGTCGGCAGTCAGATCACAATCCTGCAACGGCTTTGTGAACGGTGGACCATTGCAAGTGTACCGATCGGTAAACACTTCGGACTTGTACTACAAGATCACTGGAAGACCACCATGAAACACCTCGCAGGCGCACTCTCGTTAACCATGTTGATGGCCGCCCCCTTGCACGCGCAATCTCTGATCCTGGGCCTGGGGTATGCGGATTTCGAATTCTCGGGATCCTCGGATCAGGCGCTGGTCTCTCTCGAGTATCAACACACGCCCTTTCACGAGCGCGAACGGTTCAGCGCGGCCCTGGCGGGTGCAGCCTCGGTCCATTTCAACGGAGATGTGCATCTGGGGGTCGGGATCGCGGCGGAATACAAGCTGAACCAGCATTGGTTCATCGAGGCCAGCGTTTTGCCCGGCGTGTTCATCGAGGCCGACAACAACAACGATCTGGGCAGCAAATTCGAGGTGCGCAGCCTGTTGGGCCTGGGCTATCGGTTCGAACGGGGCGATGCGCTGTCGTTGGCGATCACCCATAAATCCAATGCGTCGTTGTCAAGCTTCAACCCGGGCGTCAACGCGGTGCTTTTGCGCTATCACGTTGCGTTTTGACGCCCCATTCTGACCCAAGCGCACCAAGCGGGATTGATTTTCCGCCCAAGTTTCTGCACATCGGGCGTAACCCACAGTATCAAGGACGCCCGATGACCCGTATCGACGCCAAATTCGCCGAGTTGAACGCCCAAGGTAAAAAGGCGTTCGTGTCTTATGTCATGGCGGGCGACCCCGATTTCGACACCTCGTTGGAGCTGGTCAAGGGCCTGCCGGGTGCGGGCGTGGATGTGATCGAGCTGGGCCTGCCCTTTACCGATCCGATGGCCGATGGCCCGACCATTCAGCTCGCCGGTCAGCGCGCGCTCGAGGCTGGCATGACGCTGGACCGCACGCTGGAGCTGGCGACCGAGTTCCGCAAGGAAGACGACACTACCCCAATCGTGCTGATGGGGTATTACAACCCGATCTACAGCCGTGGGGTCGAGACGTTCCTGAGCCAGGCCAAGGCCGCGGGCATCGACGGGCTGATCGTGGTGGATTTGCCGCCCGAAGAGGATGATGAACTGTGCATTCCGGCCCAGAAAGCCGGTTTGAACTTCATCCGTCTGGCGACGCCGACCACCGACGACAAGCGCCTGCCTCGCGTTCTGCAAAACACATCCGGTTTCGTTTACTATGTCTCGATCACCGGCATCACCGGCGCGGCCGAGGCCGAAGCCACAGACGTTGGCCCCGAAGTGGCGCGCATCAAAGCCGCCACCGACCTGCCGGTCATCGTGGGCTTTGGCATCAACACACCCGCAAAATCGCAGGCCATCGCCAGTGTTGCGGATGGTGCTGTGGTGGGGTCGGCCATTGTCAGCCAGATTGGCGCGGGCAAACCGGTGGGCGAAGTGCTGGACTTCGTGAAGTCGCTGTCCGACGGCGCACACGCCGCCTAACCCCCTGCTTTCAAGCACGTATTCCACAAGGCGCGGGAGGTCACTCCGGCGCCTTGTCGCGTTCTGGACCCAAAGATTTAGGCCACTTGCGCAACAAAACAAGAATTGGTAAAAACTTCTAACCAATTTTGGATCGGAGTCTGCAATGCCCGTCATTACCAACATCGACGACCTCAAGCGCCTGTATCACCGGCGTGTCCCGCGGATGTTCTATGACTATGCCGAAAGCGGCAGCTGGACCGAGCAGACGTTCCGCGAGAACACATCCGATTTCGATCAGATCCGCCTGCGTCAGCGCGTGGCGGTGGACATGACCGGGCGCAGCACAGCGACTCAGATGATCGGCGAAGATGTCGCCATGCCCGTGGCGCTCGCCCCTGTTGGTCTGACTGGCATGCAACATGCAGACGGCGAGATGAAAGCAGCCAAGGCCGCCGAGGATTTCGGTGTGCCCTTCACGCTCTCGACCATGTCGATCAACTCGATCGAGGATGTGGCAAGCGCCACGACGAAGCCGTTCTGGTTCCAGCTCTACACCATGAAAGACACTGACTATGTCAGCCGATTGATCCAGCGGGCCAAGGACGCGAAATGCTCGGCTCTGGTGATCACCCTGGATCTGCAGATCCTGGGCCAGCGGCACAAGGATCTGAAGAACGGGCTGTCCGCTCCGCCAAAGCTGACGCCCTCTACCCTGCTCAATCTGGCTACGAAATGGGGCTGGCTGGCCGGTATGGCTCGCGCCCATCGGCGTGAGTTCGGCAACATCGTGGGCCATGTCGAGGGGATCTCGGACGCCTCGTCGCTGGGGGCGTGGACCGCAGAACAATTCGACCCGAGCCTCGACTGGGGCAAGATCGAAAAGCTGATGAACGAATGGGGCGGCAAGGTCATCCTCAAGGGCATTCTTGATGCCGAGGACGCCAAGATGGCGACCAAACTGGGGGCCGATGCCATCGTGGTGTCGAACCACGGCGGGCGGCAACTTGATGGCGCGCTGAGCTCGATCCGCATGCTGCCCGAGATCCTGGATGCTGTTGGTGATCAGGTCGAAGTACACCTCGATAGCGGCATCCGCTCGGGCCAGGACGTGCTCAAGGCGATGGCGATGGGGGCCAAGGGCACCTATATCGGGCGCGCCTTTGTCTATGGTCTGGGGGCCATGGGACAGGCTGGGGTCACCTCGGCTCTGGAGGTCATCCACAAGGAGCTGGACACCACAATGGCGCTGTGTGGAGAGCGCTCGATTGACGGGTTGAACCGCGACAATCTGCTGGTGCCCGAAGGGTTCGGCGGGCGTTGGGCCTGATCTGAAGACGGGGGACTGGCCCGTATCAGGGCCCGTACCGTTTCCTTGGGTCGGCGTGGCTGGCAGCAGTCTTAAACCCCAGAGATCAAATCGCAGCGTCGGCGCCCCGCGGTGCAGCGCCGCGCACCCGCGCGGCGCCCGGCCCAACGGGAGGAGGTTTTTCTTCAGAAAAATTGACGACGGGCGGGAGCCTCCCGGGATCTGGCGCACAAGATCGGTGTTTCGCAAGGTCGCAAACAGGCAATCGTCACGCGTCTTTCTTCGTAATCTGGCCCTCACCATGGCCAGAACAGGAGGAGAGACATGAGCCAGTTTGCCGAGCGGATGACCCGGTTTCGTCAAAAACTGACTGATGCCGGGATCGACGTGGGCCTCATCACAGATGACGACACTGTCTATTACCTGACTGGCTACTACGACTACCTGCACATGGAGTTTGGACGCCCCACCATTCTGGTCGTCCCTCGCGATGGCGACAGCCTTTTGATCACGCCGACCATCGACCTCAACACCGCCTTGGCTGCGGCCCATGTGGATCGGATTGCGGCCTGGAACGACGGTATTGGGGAGGAGTGGAGGGCTGAGCTCCCCGGTGCCGTGGCCAAGGCAGCAACCATTGGGATCGAGCCCGATCACATGCCACCCCTGGTGCGCTCCTATGTCGACGATCTGGTGTCGACCGAGCGGATCCGCTCGGTCTCTCCGCTTCTGGCCGATATGCGCATGATCAAATCCGCGCAAGAGCTGCAACTGGCCCGTCACGCAGGGCAGGTGGCGGGCGCGATGATGGCAGCGGGACGTGCCGCCATTGGCGACGGGGTGCCCGAGTTCGAGGTGGCGATTGCCACATCCCAAGCCGGAACCCGCAAAGCGGCCGAGCTGCTCAGCGCGCATTACGATGACACCGACATGTCACCCAACACCCATTTTCTACAGATCATGGCCTCAGGGCGTGAAATCACAAAGACCCATCACCGCGCCTCGACCCGGATCATGCGGCAGGGCGAGCCTGTGTTCCTATGCTTCTGCGGCATGACCAACTTCCACCGCTTCAAGCTGGGGTTCGATCGCACCTTCTGGATCGGAGAGATCGGCGACCCGACGCAGGAACGCATCTATGAGATTGCGGTCGAGAGCCAGGCAGCAGCCCTGCGGGCCTTGCGACCCGGAGTGACCGCTGAAAGCGTGCATGCGGAATATGCCAACGTGATCCAGGGCGCGGGATTTGAGTATCCGTTCCGCTGCGGGCGGGCCACGGGCTTCAGCTATCTCGAGCATCCGCAACTGGTGACAGGCGATACCACCGTGTTGCAGCCCGGCATGGTGTTCGCCGTCGATGGATCGGTCACGACCGAAACATTCCGGGCGCAGGTGGGCGACAGTTTCATCATCACCGAAGACGGATATGAGCAGATTACCGAACACCCCAAGGCTGTGGCGGACGTGATCTTGTGATGTCTCTGCCCTTTCCCTTGCGCTGAAAACCGGTGTAACAGGGTGCGCGCGCGCCTTTGCTTTTGGGGCGGACTTTGATCCTGCGTGCCGGGCCTGCGATTCAGCCCTTTTCAATTCCCCCGATCTGGTCTATGAGCGCGGCTTCACGCGGGAATACAGCCTTGGAGGATTCCCGCCCTAACTTATGGAGAATTCAAATGGCTGGTCAGATTCCTGATCTTGAGTGCCAGGAACGTGCGGGGACAGGCAAGGGCGCCGCTCGCGCAGCGCGTCGCGCTGGCATGGTTCCGGGTGTTGTTTTCGGCGGCGACGCAGATCCGCTGGCAATCCAGATCCCCTTCAACGTTCTGTTGAAGAAACTGAAAGCAGGCCGGTTCAAGTCGACCCTGTTCAACCTGAAAGTCGAAGGCCAGGAAGACGTCCGCGTCATCTGCCGTGACGTTCAGCGTGACGTGGTCAAAGACCTGCCGACCCACTTCGACCTGTTGCGCCTGCGCCGCACCACCCGCATCAACCTGTTTGTTCCTGTTGAGTTCGTGAACGAAGACGAAGCACCCGGCATCAAGCGCGGCGGTGTGCTGACCGTTGTGCGTCCCGAAGTTGAACTGATGGTCACCGCAGGCGAGATCCCCGAGAAGATCACCGTTGATCTGACCGGTCTGGCCATCGGCGACGTTGTCACCATTTCGTCCGTCGACCTGCCGGGCGGCGCCAAGCCGACCATCGACCGCGACTTCGTGATCGCCAACATCTCGGCACCGTCGGGTCTGGCATCGTCGGATGACGAAGACGGCGAAGGTGAAGGCGAAGAGGCCGAAACCGAAGCAGCCGCAGAAGAATAAGATCTGCGCCGATTGTCCCTTTCGGGGCAAGGCTGAGTTACGCACCCCTCGACCGTTGGTCGGGGGGTGTTCTTTTTTGGGTTCGTCGTCTTTTTCGGTTTTCCGCCAGCTGCTGCTACACTTTCATTGATTCGAATACTTTTAGGGATCGAACTGCGGCCCTTTTGCCGAGTGGGAGAGACATAATGAAAAGCACTTTGAAGCGCACCTGCGCCACTTCTGTTGTTGCAATGATTGCATTTGGCACACCGATCTTTGGCCAAGTTCAGGACATGCTGCCGGACAAGGATGACGTGTCCCAGAAATTCGTGACCGATCATTTCTCGCCTCATGCCGGGCGCAACTTCCCGACCAAACTCCTTTGGGGCGACACCCATCTTCACACCGAGGTGTCCGTGGATGCAGGCACCATGACCACCGTCAGTCAAGAAGATGCCTTCCGCTTTGCCAGAGGAGAAGAGATCACCACCACCCATGGCCTGCAGGCCAAACTCGGCCGGCCGCTGGACTGGCTGGTCGTGTCCGATCACGCCGAGATGTACGGTTTGATGCCACAACTTCTGGGTGGCGATCCCGAAGTGCTGTCAACGCCGCAAGGCAAGACCTGGTATGACGAGTTGACATCAGGCGACACCGACCGGGTTTTTGCCACCGCGATGGAAATTGTCGCCTCGCTGTCGACGGACACGCCGCCAATCGACAACCCCAAGGCCACCAAGAAGGCTTGGCAGAACTACACGGCTCTGGCGGACCAATATAACGATCCGGGCCGCTTCAGCGCCCTCATCGGCTATGAGTGGACATCAGAGGGCGGCGACAACATCCACCGCAACGTGATCTTCCGCGATGATGCATTGATGGCCAACGCAGTGGTGCCGTTTTCGCAATTCGACAGCAAGAACCCCGAGGATCTGTGGCGCCATCTGGCTGACTATGAAGAACGCACCGGTGGTGACGTGCTCGCCATTCCACACAATGGCAACCTGTCCAACGGGCGGCTGTTTTCGGTGTCGAACTTTGACGAAACCCCACTGACCGAGGAAAACGCGCGGTTGCGCGCCCGGTTCGAGCCGGTGATCGAGACCACCCAGATCAAGGGCGACAGCGAGGCGCATCCTTTCCTGAGCCCCGACGACGAGTTCGCCGATTTCGACACCTGGGATGCGTCGAACCTGAACGGCACCGAGGCCAAGACCAAGGACATGCTTCAGTATGAGTATTCGCGGGAGGCCTATAAAACCGGGCTTCTGCTGGAAGAGCAGCTGGGCATCAATCCATACAAAGTTGGCCAAATCGGCTCGACCGATGCGCATACTGGCATGGCCGCAGTGGAAGAGGACAACTTTTTTGGCAAGCATTCGGGCGTGGAACCCGAGCCCAACCGGTGGGAGCATCTGGTGATCGAGGCGCCGGACCCGATGTTCTCGATCTACGGATGGCAGCAGGCATCCGGTGGCTATGCGGCGGTTTGGGCGACCGAGAATACCCGTGCCGCCATATTCGATGCGCTGGAGCGGCGCGAGGTGTATGGCACCACCGGTTCGCGGATCATGGTTCGGTTCTTCGGCGGCTGGACCTTTGGCGCAGAGGATGCCTTGTCGCGGCTGCCTGCTGACCTGGGATATGCCAAAGGGGTGCCGATGGGTGCTGATCTGCCTGCGCGGACTGGTGACGGGGCGCCAAATTTCCTGATTGCAGCACTCAAGGACCCGTTCAGCGGCAACCTGGACCGGGTGCAGGTGATCAAGGGTTGGCTGAATGCGGACGGCAGCCGTGGCGAAAAAGTCTATGATGTCGCCTGGAGCGGGGAGCGCGCGCCCGGAGCGGATGGAAAATTGCCACCGGTGGGCAATACGGTGGACGTGGCGAATGCGACCTGGACCAACACCATCGGCGCGCCTGAGCTGATCACCTATTGGCAGGACCCGGATTTCGACCCGGATGTGCGCGCGTTCTACTATGTCCGTGTGATCGAGATCCCAACCCCGCGCTGGACGGCGTATGAGGCGAAACGGTTCGGCGTCACGATGGACGAAACCGTCCCGATGGTCACCACCGAACGCGCCTATACATCCCCCATCTGGTACACGCCCAAGGGATGAGCTTTTCGCCAGGAGTGCTCCCGTCAGGCCTGGCGGGAGAGCTTTTGGCGTGGGTGGTGTCCCGGAGGTTCACTGGTTGCTAGATATTCAGCGGAATCACTTCAAAAGCTTGTCAGACAATTCATAGTTTTGCGGGGCTCAAAGCGGCGACAGGATCCTAGCCTTCGCCCAGACACTCCCGAATGTCTCATAGTCGCTCAGATGACCCCGCACGCGACGCTTCCCTGGGCGGCCTTGGCCGGGGCAACCCTCAGCGCCCCTCGTCCGACCCACGGCTTTCGATCCTGCCTTGCATCCGATGAGACAACGGCGCCGTCTGGGCAATTTTCCAGCCCGCTCCTGCTGGATTTTTCGCGGATTTCGGTGCATCTAGGCCTCGAGACTGTGACAAACCCGAGAGGCACGCCATGAAACTTTTTGTCGGGTTGGGCAATCCCGGTGGCAAATATGCCCGTAACCGGCACAACATCGGCTTTATGGCGTTGGACGAGATTGCACGCGACCATGGGTTCGGACCGTGGAAAAGCAAGTTTCAGGGCCAGATCTCGGAGGGTCGATTGGGCAGTGAAAAGGTGCTGCTTCTCAAGCCCGAGACCTTCATGAACCGATCAGGCCAGTCGGTGGGTGAGGCGATGCGGTTCTACAAGCTGGACAGCACCGACGTGACCGTGCTGCACGATGAACTCGACCTTGCGCCGGGCAAGGTTCGCGTGAAGGCAGGGGGCGGCCATGCAGGACACAACGGCCTGCGGTCGATCCATGATCACATCGGAGCGGCATATGACCGGGTCCGCCTGGGCATTGGGCATCCGGGCCGCAAGGAGCTGGTTTCGGGCTATGTGCTGCATGATTTTGCCAAGGCGGATGAAACCTGGCTGGACAATGTGCTGCGCGGCGTGTCCGACGGAGCGGCGCATCTGGCGCAGGGCGACGGGGGCAAGTTCATGAATGCTGTGGCCTTGCGAACGGCGCCGCCACGGTCGTCCAAATCAACCGCCGCCAAGGCCGAGACGACGGCAAAGCCAAAAGAAGCCGAAACTCAAACCACCGATGACACTCGCTCGCCGCTGCAAAAGCTCATGGATCGCTTCAACTGATCAAGATGCCCCGTCCCCTGCGCGGCCTGACGGCCTTGCGTCCTGCGGACGGCACGTAGAAGGGGGGGCCAGGCTCAGGCGGGCAAAGCCCGCCTGAGCCTGGCCCAACGGGAGGAGATGTCCCGCAAGGGGCATTGACGACGGGCGGGAGCTCTTCGAGTTCGATTGCTCCAACTGGCCCGCGTTTCCGTGACGTTCCCGTTGCACCTAGTCGCGCGCGCCCTCAGGATGCCTTCAAATCGTGGAGGTTTATTGCATGCGCACTTTCGGGAAATGGCTTGGTCGGGTTCTGCTGGCGTTGATCCTTGCGGCAGTTGTCGTAGGCGTCTGGAAACGAGAAGAGATCACGCGCCTCCTGGCCGTCAACTCGCTGTTTTCCGAAGAGAAGATCGTAAACAACTTCTCAAACATGAACGCCGCATTTCTGACCACCACCCTGCCACGCGGGGATGGTCCGACATCAGAGTTGGGGTATGGCGCGGAATACAACCTGCCCGACGGGGCGGATCAGTGGATCGAGGATCGCGCCGTAACCTCCTTGCTGATCATGCAAGACGGCCAGATCCGTTATGAGCAGTATTTCCTGGGCACCGGCGCCGATGACCGCCGCATTTCGTGGTCGATCGCCAAAAGCTATCTGTCGGCGCTCTTTGGGGTGTTGATCGCGGAAGGAGAGATTGCCTCTCTGGACGACAAGGTCACCAAATACGCGCCCGAGCTGCAGGGCAGCGCCTATGAGCATGCAACCATCCGCAATGTGTTGAACATGGCGAGCGGTGTGGTCTTTGACGAGGATTATCTGGACTACAATTCAGACATCAACCGCATGGGCCGTGTCGTGGCCCTTGGCGGCGAGCTGGATGATTTCGCGGCTTCGCTCAAAGACAGTTTCGCGCCTCCGGGTGACACCTGGCAATATGTTTCGATCGACACCCACGTGATCGGCATGGTGATCCGCGGGGCCACCGGGCGCTCTGTCTCCGAGCTCTTGAGCGAAAAGATCCTGGCGCCGCTGGGGCTGGAACGGGATGGGTATTACATCACCGACGGCGCGGGCGTGGCCTTTGTTCTGGGCGGACTGAACTTCACCACGCGGGACTTTGCGCGCTTTGGCCAGATGATCCTGCAGGATGGCACATACGGCGGAAAGCAAGTCGTGCCCGCAGATTGGATCGCCGAATCCACCGCAGCCTCGGCCCCCACGGCACCCGGCAAGATCGGCTATGGCTATCAGTGGTGGATCCCGGTGGGCGCGCATGAGGGTGAGTTCATGGGCCGTGGCGTCTATGGGCAATACCTCTACTTCGACCAATCCCGTGGCGTGTTGATCACAACCACGGGCGCAGACCGAAAATTCCGCGAAAAGGGTGTGAGCAATCAGAACATAGAAATGTTCCGCAAGATCGCCCAAAGCCTGTAAGCTGCTGCCATGGAACGCGACGAGAGTGTGAACGTACTGGGCGGGGCGCTGGAGCCCTGCTCTATGGACCCGGTGACCGGGTTTTTTCGCGACGGCCATTGCAACACATGCGCCGCCGATCACGGCAGCCATACCGTCTGCGCGGTGATGACGGCCGAATTTCTGGCCTATTCCAAATATGTTGGCAACGACCTGAGCACCCCCCGGCCCGAGTTCAACTTTGCAGGGCTGAAACCCGGAGACAGCTGGTGCTTGTGCGCGGCGCGTTTCATGCAGGCCCACGACGAGGGCTGTGCTCCCAATGTGTCGTTGGAGGCCACCCACAAACGCGCCCTCGAAATCGTCCCACTCAGCATATTGCAGGACTGCGCTGTCTGAGCTGATCGGTTCCGTCAAAGCACAGCCACTAGACGGGCCTTGGCTCATGGCCCCTGCACCAACTGAACCGGAGAAGGCCGCGAGCCCCCGCAAAGGGCGTCAACGACGGGTGGCCGGGTCGAACCCGGTATCAGCAAATGCACCTGCTGCGAGACAGCTTAAGCAGATCCTATCAGCGGAACCGCGTCAGAAGCTGCGGATACCAGGGCTGCTCCACCTCCATTCCCTGATAGATCACATGCAGGAATTGGTGCGCGACGATTGGATTGCTGATGAAGGGTGAGGTGCGCAAGCTCCCCTCTCTGATACCTTCGGCAGCTTCATAAATGACCCTATCGTCCTTGATCGTCGACAACACGGTCAGTTGATCCAGCGTTTCTGGATCTACCGCTGTCGGATCGTCCGACAAGATCACGAAATCCGCGATCTTGCCGACCTCGATACTGCCTTTCCGGGTCTCTTCGAAATGCTGCCATGCGGGCCAGATCGTCATCGCCTTTAGCGCGGTTGTCACATCGACGCGCTGGCTGGGCCCCAGAATATCGCCGGACCGGGTGCGGCGGGTCACTGTTGCATCCAGCACGCGCATACTGTTGGGGAAGGCCACAGGGGCGTCGTGATGGGTGCCGAACATCATTCCGCGTTGTCGGACCCAACCCGTCGGCGAGATGTTTTCACCATTGATTGGGCCCACCGTGTGATCGCGATGCCAGTCTCCCCAATAGAAAGTGTGCATGGGGAAGAGCGACGGAAACACGCCGAGCTGCTGATAACTGTCGACCTGATCCTCGCGCAGGAATTGACCATGAATAAGCACAGGCCGCGTCGGTTTCTGCCCATGCTCGGCCTGGGCAGCGCCTATTGCCGCAATCAGCATGTCTGACGCCCCCTCGCCGTTGGCGTGAGTGAGAATCTGGATGTCATTCTCATACGCCCAGCTGATGGCATCCCGGGTCTGATCCATCGAAGCCGACGCGTAACCGGCATACCCGGGCGCATAGTCCCCGACCGGGTCATAATACGGCCGATCGCGCAAGGCGGTGAACCCCTGAGGAGAGCCATCAATGGTCAGTTTCGCGCCACCGACGCGCACGCCGTTGTCATAATCCATCGACACATTTGCCGCGATATAATCCCGGTCGACCAAGACATCCGGGTAGGCCACAACATCAATCGGAATACCACCCTCGGCGGCGACTTCCTTGAGCGTTTCAACAATCAGGGCCGAACTGCGCCCCTCTTGCCCAGTGGTGTACCCGTAACTTGCCCAAAGCTCGCTTCCAGCGCGGGCAAAAGTTTTGAAGCCCTCTTCTCCGATGTCGCCCAAAAGCAGGACCAGCACCGCAAAAAAGGCGTTCTCTTCCAGCACCCCATTTGGCTGTCCATCTGCGTCGAACCGAATGATCCCGCCCGGTGGTGGCGTCGACGATGGGCCGATGCCAGCCATCTCCAAAGCCAGGGAGTTCGCGACACCGAAATGCCCGGATTGATGTACGATTATGATTGGCACGTCCTCGGAGACCGCATCGAGTTCGTAGCGGTTCGGCGGGCGCTGTTCGGCCAATTGGCTTTCATCATAGCCAAAGCCCACAATCAGATTGACGGAATCGATGATCGCCTGATTGTTGGCTTTCCAGTCGCGCAAAGAGGCCTGTATCGCCGCGACATCGCTATTTGGGCCGTCTGGCGGTGCCAACAGATTGGCTGATAGCGCCTGAAGGCCGCCCATCACCGTGTGGCCGTGGCTGTCGATGAACCCCGGCAGCATCGTACGCCCATCCAGATCGAAAATATCCGTACCCTCGCCCTGATGCGCGAGCATCTCGGCGTTCGAGCCGATCCCGATGATGATACCATCCTTTACCGCAACGGCCTCGGCCGTCGGCCGCGCATCGTCGATCGTCAGAATTGTTCCGCCGTTGTAAATGGTATCCGCGATCTCTTGAGCAAATATCGGACCAGCGGAGACTGCGCACATGCAAAGCGTGGCCCTGAATACTGACGTAAAACCCATCAAGTTACTCCAATACAAACTCAACCATATGTTCGATTTTTTTGTTGTTGTTCTTAACCTAGGGCGCAGGCGGGCCAACGCATAGGTTTTTGCAACTTCTGTCGGCGGCGTCCGGGTCCAAGTACGTGCTCGGGCGCTTTGCCGGTCTGGGCCCTTCGCCAAAAAAGTCACCGAAATCAGCGCACTTGCCGCGTACCCCCTCTCGCGTTCGACCTGGCATCTTGTTCTGCCGCCTCGAGTGCCTTGCTGCCCCATGTCGGCGCGGTGTGACGCAGGTCTTGCACCTTGCACATGGGGGCGTGTTTCGGTCTAATGCGCCGCAGCCAACGGTGAGGGGCATAGGCCCGCCGTGCGCCAACCCTCTTGCACTGTTAGAAGAAAGCACAGCCGATGAGCTATATTGCCATGAACCGCTTCAAGATCCGTCCAGGGTCAGAAGGGGATTTCGAAACCATCTGGGCATCGCGGGAAAGCCGCTTGAAGGAACTCAAGGGGTTTCGCGAGTTCCGCCTGCTAAAGGGCCCGTCCAGCGACGAGCACACGCTCTATTCCAGCCATGTGATCTGGGACAGTCGCGAAGACTTTGAGGCCTGGACCAAGTCCCAGCAGTTCCGCGATGCCCATAAGAACGCGGGCAAACGCGAAGGCGAAAGCCCCATCATGGGCCCGCCCCAGTTCGAAGGGTTCGAGACGGTTCTGCACGAAGCGTGACGCAATTAGGCCGACCCGGGTTGTCCCGGATCGGCCCCTGTTTTCAGTCGCGCAGGCGGACGAGGTCGCTCATCAGGCCTTCGGTGCCGTTGTGGACCGTCAGCCGTTCGACCCGCCCGGCGATGGTTTCCAGCGCCTCAAGCTCTTTGAGGCGCAGCATCACCGGGTTCTCCGCCATCACCTTGGCAGTGTTCAGCAGCGAGCGCGTGGCGTTGGTTTCCTCGCGCCGCCGGATCACGTTGGCTTCGGCCTCCTTTTCGGCCGCAACCACGGCGGTCAGGATGTCCCGCATCTCGCCCGGCAGGATCACGTCCTTGAGCGCGATGTCGCCCACCTCGATCCCGATGGCGGCCATCTGGTGACGCACCTGATCGGCAGCCTCGGCATCGACCCCGACCTTATCGGCCAGCAGCCGGTCAAGCGTCAGCGCGCCGAGCGTTTTACGGAACGCCAGTTGCAGCGACCGGTGCAGAGCCTGATCAAAATCCTTGACCGCGCCCACCGCCAGCGCCGGGTCGGTGACCCGGAAATCGGCGCTCAGGTTGACCCGGAGTGTGACACGGTCCTTGGTCAGGATTTCCTGCCCCGTCACCTCATGCGTGCGTTGGCGCATGTCGACCTGTTTGACTGCGACCGACCGGCCCAGGTTCCAGAAGGCATGCGCGCCGGGGGTCAGTTGATCCACCAGCACCCCGTCGACCGTCAGCATGCCCACGTGCCGCTCGGGCACCTGAACCTGGATCAGGACAGACCGCAGTCCGGCCCGCGTGATCCGCTGCGCCAGACCCGCGGGCGCAGCCAGCGTGTCGGTCAGCGCGTGAGGCTCGACCGTCCACGGACCAGCGGCGGCCCAGACCAGCACCCGGGCTTCGGGTTCCAGCACATAAACCGGCACGCCATCGCACTGCAGCACCAGAACCTCGTCCGCCCCTGCCCGAAACTCAGTCAGGTGTTCAGCAGCCAGACCCGGCTGGTTCAGCAGCAGCGCCCGTTCATAGGGTGATGTGAAAAAGAGAGCCTCGAGATCATGCAGCTCGGTCAGCACATCCCGGCGCGGCAGTCGGTGTTTGCCAGGGCCAAGGATCGCATGGATGATCCCGTTCCGCAGCACCAGCATACGCTGGTTTTCGGTCAGGGTCAGCCGTTGGTGACCGGTTACCCGGTCGATCAGAGTTTGCATCAGTGTCATATCATCTCTCCTTTTCGTCTCGCTCTATCGTCGTCGCAAAAGCGACCTCCTTTTCAGTATTTTCAGTGGGTTGCGCCCAGGAGGGCGACAGGTGTTGGGCCTTTGAACAAAGGCGGAAAAAGCCCGGGCATCCCCCGCGCCATGCCCCCCAGCGGGACGGTCAGAGAGAGGGGCGCAGAGCCTGTGCGCCGCGCGGCCCTTGAGGCGTTGCGGGGCACCGACCCGGCGGCACCGTCATCTGCCCTCCGGCCCAGGACCAGAGCAGCGAAGGCCCCTGCCCTGACGAGGTTCCCCGACAGAGCACTGGTGCCACCCCTGCTGGGGAACACCCGGACCGATTTGGATAGCATCCAATGTGATGGTGGGACTCGAACCCACCGGCCTTGCGACCAACCAGTTTCAAATGGCGGGGATCGAACCCGCGACACATCGATTAACAGTCGATTGCTCTACCCATTGAGCTACATTTGGCTTTGGAAGGGATCGAACCTTCGCTCACAGAGTCTCGTTCTGTTGCTCTATCCGACTGAGCTACAAAGCATGTCCCAATCCCCGGTTTCGGCCCTGGCATACGGAAAACGGCAGCGCCGCCCGCACCGGGAGAGTGATCACCTCTGCCCGCTAGGGTCCGGCCCGTTGTGACCGGTGACGGCGGGTTTAGGCCAAGGGGCTGGATTCGCTCAATCTTTTTGTTCGGGCCGAAATCGCACCTGTGGCGAGCGCGCAACAAAATTACCCATCTGCGCAACATTCGAAAAGGCTGATGGGAACGAAAAAGCAGCGGAGCTTACTTCAGCCCCGCCGCCATTGTCAGAAATTTCAAAAACCGTCCGGTCGGATGGACGCGTTAGCCTGCTGTGCGGCCTTCGGTGTCGGACATATCGAACCCAAGGTAATTGGCCACGGTCTGCACGTCCTTGTCGCCACGACCGCACATGTTCATGCAGATCAGGTGGTCGGCGGGCAGCTCGGGTGCGATCTTCATCACGTGGGCCAGCGCGTGAGAGGGTTCCAGTGCGGGAATGATGCCTTCGGTCGCGCAGCAGAGCTGGAACGCCTCCAGCGCCTCCATATCGGTGATCGAGACATATTGCGCGCGGCCGATGTCGTTGAGCCAAGCGTGTTCGGGACCGATGCCGGGATAATCAAGGCCGGCCGAGATCGAATAGCCTTCGAGGATTTGGCCGTCGTCGTCCTGCAACAGATAAGTGCGGTTGCCATGCAGCACGCCGGGGCGGCCACCGGTGAGCGAGGCGCAGTGCTCCATCTTTTCGTCTACGCCTTTGCCGCCAGCCTCAACCCCGATGATGTTGACTTCTTTGTCGTCCAGGAAGGGATAGAACAGGCCCATGGCGTTCGAGCCACCGCCGATGGCGGCAATGATGGTGTCGGGCAGACGGCCCTCGGCCTTCATCATCTGCTCTTTGGCTTCTTTGCCGATGATCGACTGAAAGTCGCGGACCATCGCCGGATAGGGGTGCGGGCCAGCCACGGTGCCGATACAGTAGAAGGTGTCGCGCACGTTGGTGACCCAATCGCGCAGCGCATCGTTCATCGCGTCTTTGAGCGTGCCACGGCCAGAGGTGACCGGGATCACCTCGGCGCCCAACAGGCGCATGCGGAAGACGTTGGGGGCCTGGCGCTGCACGTCATGCGCGCCCATGTAGACCACGCATTTCAGGCCAAACTTGGCGCAGACGGTGGCAGTGGCGACGCCGTGCTGACCGGCACCGGTCTCGGCGATGATGCGCGTCTTGCCCATGCGACGGGCCAGGATGATCTGACCCAGCACGTTGTTAATCTTATGCGCGCCGGTGTGGTTCAACTCGTCACGCTTGAGGTAAATCTTGGCCCCGCCAAGGTGTTCGGTCAGACGCTCGGCAAAATAGAGCGGCGAAGGGCGGCCCACGTAGTTGGCCCAAAGGTCATCCATCTCGGCCCAGAAGGTCGGATCGTCCTTGGCCTTTTCATATTCCTCTTCCAGCGACAGGATCAGCGGCATCAGGGTTTCGCTGACGAACCGTCCGCCAAAGATACCGAAGCGCCCGCTTTCGTCGGGGCCGGACATGAAGGAGTTGAAAAGGTCGTTGGCCATGAGAGTCTCCGTCGTCGTGCCAGATGTTCATAGGAGGTGCGCGCCGGATTTGCCATGCAAAAAAGGCATCAAGCTGCGGATTGCCCCTGTTGCCGCCAAAGCTGCCACGCAACGTCGGGGGCTGGGATGTCAGTGCAGGGGAAGTGGTGGAAGTAGAGCACATGTGCAAGACGCGGCGTGACCTTGAGCAAACGTGCATGCGGGCCGCTGTGCGCGTAAGCGATCATGTCTTGGGGCGTGTCCCAGACGCTGAGCGAGAAATAGATGTCACCCCGGGGAAATACGATGGCATGGTGGCATCCGGGGCTATCCTTGGCCTGTTGCAAAGCCTGCCGCGCACGCCAGAAAAACTCAGGTGCTGTCAGCCAGCTTTTCAACCTAACACCACCAATCGCTGCCATCATCGCCTTGCCCTCCTGTCAAAGGGGATACGCCAGAGCGCGCGGGTCGGATCAGTTGTTGCTGTCTTGTTTTTCAGAGATCCGCCATTCGATCTCGCGCCTCAGTTCCAGGTTCTTTTGGGTCTGGCGCACGGACGAGCGGTTGATCAGCAAGACGGTTACCGCCGCGCCGATCAGGGCAGCCCCCAATTCGAAGAAGAGATCGACAAAGACATCGCTGATCAATTGCTCAACCTGGTCTGGGTATTGCGCGACGATGATCTTGGACAAGACGATCAGCCCGACGGCGCAGACCAGCAAGGTGATCAGGCGTTTGTCGCGCCCGCTTTCGCGGGCGCGGAGCAACTCCAACCGGCCGGGATCTGCTGCGAAAAAGTCGATATCATCCGGCGTGACGTCGTCACGCTCGCCCAGCAACAGTTCGTAAGGGTCAGGCATCCTGAGCTTCGGTTGCGGCCAGAAAGGCGCGGATCTTACCCGCATCCTTGACACCCGGGGCGCTTTCGACCCCGGACGAGACATCAACCTGGCGCGCGCCGGTCATCCGAATGGCTTCGGCCACATTTTCGGGCGTCAGGCCGCCGGCCAGCATCCACGGGGTCTGCCAGTATTTGCGGCCCGCCAGCAGGCGCCAGTCGAACGCCAACCCGTTGCCACCAGGCAGGTCCGCGTTCTTGGGTGGCTTGGCGTCGATCAACAGTTGGTCGGCGACTTCCGAATACAAATCGATCTGTGGCAGATCCTCGGCATCGGCGATGCCGATAGCCTTCATCACCGGCAGGCCATAACGCGCCTTGACCTCGGCCACGCGCTTGGGACTTTCCTTGCCGTGCAGTTGCAACATGTCGAGCGGTACCGCGCCTGTGATCCGATCCAGTTCGTCGTCCGAGGCATTCACCGTCAGCGCAACCTTGGCGACACCAAGGGGCACGTCGGCGGCCAAGGCCGCGGCCTCCTCGGTCGTGAGATACCGTGGCGATTTTGCAAAGAACACAAAACCCACATAGCGCGCGCCCGCCTGGGCCGCGGCCACGACATCCGCGGGCGACTTAACCCCGCAAATCTTTGCACTGACAGTCTGAGACATGGTCTAAATCAGCTGGCCTCGTCGAGGATGGCCAGCACCTCGTCCTTGCCTTCGTTGCTCTTGTCCTTGAGCTTGGTCACTTCGCGTTCCAGCTTGCGGACTTCGCGGTGTTTGACCGAGGCCTCTTTGCGGTGCTTGTGCTCGCGCAGCCATTCCCAGACAAACCCGATGATGATGCCTGCCGCAATACCGCCCAGAACCACCACGAAAAGCGGCAGTGAAATGGTCAGGTTGAAACCCAGCACACCTGCCAGATCGTCGGGCACAAGTTTGAGGGTCACAAAGTTGCGGTTTGCCAGCGACACGGACACCAGAAGAATGCCAAGGGCCCCCAGAAACGCGTAGCGAATGTAGCGCATGTTGTTACTTTCCGTTCAATCGATCCCGCAGCAACTTGCCGGTCTTGAAGAACGGCACGTGCTTTTCTTCGACATGCACTGTTTCGCCGGTTCTTGGATTGCGACCAATCCGCGCGTCGCGCTTTTTCACCGAAAAGGCGCCAAAGCCGCGCAGCTCGACCCGGTCGCCCCGCGCCATGGCGCCTGTGACCTCTTCGAACACCGTGTTGACGATCCGCTCCACATCCCGCTGGTACAAATGCGGGTTCTCATCGGCGATTTTCTGGATCAGTTCCGAACGGATCATGGTCAGTTCCCCTCCCAAGGCAACATGGTGGCGCGTAGCTATTTTTGTGATCGTACAGGAAAACTAGAGGCATGGGGAACGTTAAGTCAAAGCGTTAACGGGAAAATTCGGGATTGACGCCCAAAATTTGCGTCCCCTTTTGAAAGAATTTCAACTGGCAGCCGTGCTGCATCGCCGCAATTACCCCATGCTACAGGGACGACAACAGATGATTCGGTGCCGCTACGTCACATGACGGGCCGCGATGCCGCGCCTCAGCGGCTTCATGTCTGGGGTTGATCCGCCCATCTGTCACGCACATCTTTGACCAAGATGCCGATCAGAGGGACGTTGGCTTTCTGGTGTTAAGGTCGGCGTGAGCATAGCTCACGGTGGGTCATCTTGTTCTTCGCGGTCACGTTGGAAAAGAGCAGCACCCACAATGGGAGCCAGCCAGTTTTCGCGCCGTATCGTCCAAAGCTCATAGGATGGGGCAAACTGATTGGGGCTGTCCAAAGCGCCCAGGTGCAGCTCAATCTCTCCCTCTGAACACGAGAACACCGACGAACCGCAGCGTGGGCAGAAATGCCGGCCCTCATAGTGCTGCGTCTGACCGGTCACCGTGACCAAGGTCTCGGGATAGATCGCCGAGGCATGAAACGGCGCGCCGTGGTGCTTGCGACAGTCCATGCAATGACAGATCCCCGCGCGAAGGGGCTCCCCCTGGGCCACAAAACGCACAGCCCCGCAAAGACACCCACCAGACACGTTCTTCGCCATCGGTCTCATCCCTTGATGAACACACACAAGGACACCCTAGCACCCGCCGCCCAACGGGGCGAGCAGCACCACATGAGACCCGGGTACAGATCTTGCGTTGGGCTGCCAGCAGGCGTTGACGCTCAAGGCGCAGGCCGGTTCCGGGATCCTGCGAGAGGAGAATTTCTTTGCCGCAGACGTGCCTTTGCCTAAGGTTGCCTTATGTCCCATCAACAAATTGAATTATTTGAAAGGTCACTTCGATGCTCCGTTTCAAAGTTCCAACCTTGGCAGCAACGGTTGCCCTTGCTGCAACGGTTTCCACCACCGCATTCGCCGAGAAGTTTGACCTCTCGTCGGCAAGTACGGCGGATCGTTTGACATACCACCGGGCCATTGACGCCGCCGTCTGGGCGATGCCCTTGATGAATTTCAAGTTCTACCGCGACGCTCTTGCCAAGGCCGGGGTCGGACCCAACGACATTGGCTATAATTCGAAAGTGCAGGATTGGCGGTTTCAAACAGCGACCCCAAACAACACGACCCCCTATATCCACGCCTATTGGAGCACCAAAGACGGTCCGGTGATCTTTGAGATGCCCCCATCCGAAGAGGGTGTAGGGATTTTCGGGACAATCATGGATGCCTGGCAGCGTCCCCTTGACGATGTGGGATCAAACGGGCGGGATCGCGGTCTGGGTGCGCGTTACATGATCGTGCCGCCGGGATATGACGGCCCCTTGCTCCCCAATGCCCTGGTTTATGAGCAAGCCACCAATTATGGCTTTGCCGTTCTTCGCCCGATCCTGGCGGGTGGCGCCACCGAAGAGAACCTGGCCAAGGCCACCGCCTTGACCAAAAAGATCAAAGTCTACCCGCTATCCGAAGCAGATGGCGAGGTGTCGACCCAATATGTCGACGTCTATGGTGTGCCGCTGGAGATGACCCCGGTCATGGACGGCAACATTTATGGCCATATTCACGAGATGATCAGCGACGAAGTGGTGCTGGACCGTGACCTGGTGATGATGGGTGCCCTTGCGCGAATGGGCATCAACCGCAACGCCCCGTTCGAGCCGGACGCAAAGATGCAGGCCCTGTTTGATGCGGCCGGGCCCGAGGCGTTGGAGTACATGATCGACCAATACCACCGGGTCCTGAACCCCTTTGTGTTTGAAGGGAAACGGTGGTCGGCGCTGGTGCCGAACGGGTCGCGGGAAACGGAATGGAGCTATGAGTACCCGTCCCATTACGACTATGTCGCGCGCGGGGCGCTGTATTACGCGATCATCACCAGCATCAAGAACTATGGCACCTCGACCTATTACCTGGATCTGGCCGAAACCCCGGATCAGGAATGGCTGGATGGGGGTCGCAACTATAAGCTGACGGTCCCCGCCAATGTTCCGGTGCGCGATTTCTGGTCGATCACCACCTATGATCTGGTGACCGCATCCTATCTGCGGGACATCAACCCCAGCACCATCGATTCAACGATGGAAAGCGTTGTCAAAAATGACGACGGCTCGGTCGACATCTACTTTGGGCCAACAGCGCCGAAAGGCTTTGAGACCAACTGGCTGCCGACTGATCCAGAGCGCCGCTTTTTCCTGTTGGCCCGGTTCTATGGCCCCGAACCCAGCCTGCTCGACAACAGCTTTGAGCTCAACGACATGGAACGGCTGGACTAACACTCAGAACAAAAAAGGCCCCGCAACTTGCGTTGCGGGGCCCATTAGCAGTCAAGCGGATTGAAATCAGTCGCCCGATTTCAGAGCTGCGCCCAGGATGTCGCCCAGCGATGCGCCGGAATCCGAGGAGCCATACTGTTCCACTGCTTCTTTTTCTTCCGCGATCTCGCGTGCCTTGATCGACAGGCCCAGACGACGGGTCTTGCTGTCGACGTTGGTGACGCGGACGTCGACCTTGTCGCCGGTGTTGAAGCGCTCGGGGCGCTGCTCGGCACGGTCACGCGACAGGTCGGAGCGGCGGATGAAGGATTTCATGCCTTCGTATTCCACCTCGATGCCGCCATCTTCGATTGCGGTCACTTCGACAGTCACGATCGAACCACGCTTCACGCCGCCAACGGCTTCGGCGAACTTGTCGCCGCCCAGGTTTTTGATCGACAGCGAGATACGCTCTTTGTCGACGTCAACCTCGGAGACAACGGCCGAAACCATGTCGCCTTTGCGGTAGTTCTGGATCGCGTCTTCGCCACGCTCGTCCCACGACAGGTCGGAGAGGTGAACCATGCCGTCGATGTCGCCGTCGAGGCCGATGAACAGACCAAACTCGGTGATGTTCTTGACTTCGCCTTCGACCTGAGTGCCCTCGGGGTGTGTTTCTGCAAACACTTCCCACGGGTTGCGCATGGTCTGCTTGAGGCCCAGGGAAACGCGACGCTTGGCGCCGTCGATTTCCAGAACCATGACGTCGACTTCCTGGCTGGTCGAAACGATCTTGCCAGGGTGGACGTTTTTCTTGGTCCAGGACATCTCGGACACGTGAACCAGACCTTCGACGCCCGGCTCCAGCTCAACAAATGCACCGTAGTCGGTGATGTTGGTGACGCGGCCCTTGTGTACCGATTCCAGCGGGTACTTGGCAGCGACCAGATCCCACGGATCTTCTTGCAACTGCTTCATGCCCAGGCTGATGCGGTGGGTTTCCTTGTTGATCTTGATGACCTGAACCTTGACGGTTTCACCGATCGACAGGATTTCGGACGGGTGGTTCACACGGCGCCATGCCATGTCGGTGACGTGCAGCAGGCCGTCTACGCCGCCCAGGTCAACAAACGCACCGTATTCGGTGATGTTCTTGACCACGCCGTCGACTGCCTGACCTTCGGACAGGTTGCCGATGACTTCGGCGCGCTGTTCGGCACGCGATTCTTCCAGAATGGCGCGGCGCGACACAACGATGTTGCCACGGCGGCGGTCCATTTTCAGGATCTGGAACGGCTGCTTGAGACCCATCAGCGGGCCAGCGTCGCGCACGGGGCGAACGTCAACCTGCGAGCCGGGCAGGAACGCAACCGCGCCACCCAGATCGACGGTGAAGCCACCTTTGACACGGCCAAAGATCGCGCCTTCGACGCGCTGATCGTCGGCATATGCTTTTTCCAGGCGGTCCCATGCTTCTTCACGGCGGGCCATCTCGCGCGAGATAACAGCTTCGCCGCGGGCGTTTTCAGCCGCGCGCAGGTAAACCTCAACTTCGTCGCCAACAGCGATTTCAGGGGCTTCGCCAGGGTTTGCGAATTCTTTCAGCTCGACGCGGCCTTCCATTTTGTAGCCTACGTCGATGATGGCTTGGCCTGCCTCGATAGCGATGACCTTGCCTTTGACAACCGAACCCTCTTCGGGGGTGTCCATTTCGAAGCTTTCTTGCAGGAGGGCTTCGAATTCCTCCATGGATGTATCAGCCATGTGGCGTGTGTGTCCTTTACAACGGTTTTTTTCTGGCCGTGCGGTTGTCTCCGCCGGTCTTGGTTAAGCCTATCCAGCACGTGGCCCGGAACACATCTGATCAAACAAACACAAAGGGCCGAGGTGTACCCCAGCCCTGCTCAGATATGTCATCCGGACGTTGACCGCCCTGTTCAGACATCGCGCGTATAGGCAGATTCCCCGTTGTGTGCAAGGGAAAAGCCTATTCGCCAGACATGTCTGCTCCAGTCACTTCAAACTGACGCAGAGCATTCAGCGCATTTTCGTGATCAGGGACATAGTGCCTTGCTAAGAAAATGCAGACCTTAGCCCATTTTGGATTGTGTTGATTATCTGGTAGTCTGTACCGATCTTCTGGCAGCGTCGCCAATTCCGGAAAGTTGCCTCGCATTACATCGTTAGCGTTTCGTGCAGAACTGTCCGATACGTCCTGTCGTACACTGTGATCAGTGCTCTTTCCAAACTCCGGCGTGAGCGAAGCTCTCGAAAGCGTTTTGGACATTGCACTACTGAATGTTTGTCCCGCTTCTGAGATGACCGCCCGAAATGCAAGGTACACAAGTAGTGAATAGTCTAGTGGCTGCTCAGAGTAACAGCGAATTGTGAGGTCAACTCTCAGTCGGATCCTTTTGACTTGCCGGATGGTCAACTCACTCATAGAGGCTAGCTGTCCAGCGAGTTTGGCAGCTGCCCCAATTGTAAATTCTTCTCCGGAGCCGTACGGAATCCCCTCTGGGAGGTCAGAAAACAACGTTTCTGTGGCACCTGCCACAACCTCTTTGGTTTTTGGCAATGCGAGACGCATGTCAATAAACTTGTCCAAATACCGCTCACCCGCTTGCATCTTCCCGAACCTATGCGCGGCCAGTCCTTCCAAGTACTCAGCATTGACCATCAGACAAAAGACAAACCCATCGCGGTTAAACACCAGCTTCATCGCCTCAAGAAAGGCAATGGCATAGTCCGGATGGCAACGGTCCAACTCGTCGACCAGAACGACGATCCGCTTGGCTTCATCCCCCTCTTCCTCGCCTGTCAATGCTTGCCGCAGGGCATCCATCTGTTGGGGCAACTCGGTGGTCCTGACCCGCTCGGCCTCGATCTGGGCAGCAATCAGCGTGCCAGCCTTTTTGGAAAGCGCATCGCCAAACGCATCGACATGTTTTTGGAGGCCTTCTTGCCCCTCAAGTTCGTCGGCCACTTCGCCTGAGATATAGTCGACCAAGGCCCCCGCCCCCTGACGGGCCAATATCCCGCCACCCGTTCTGGCCAAGACACCAAGGACCTTTTTTCCCTTTTCAAAAACCGCATCCCGTTTAGGCGTATCGCTTGCAGGAAGCTTGTCGATAAGCGCCCCGATGAAAGTCAAAACTGGATCGCCGGTGTGATCGGACACGTGCGCATCAACTTCGACCACAACCTCGCCCTCGTCTTCGAGATGCCTGGCCCACCTTTCCCGAAAGAACGTCTTACCTCGGCCATATCCGGCCTCGATCGAGATCACCTTGGTGTCGTCGATTGTCTTGATCAGACGGGTAAAGGTCTGAGCGACGTCTTCGTAACCGAGAAGATCATCTTCCCAGATGTCTTTCTCTGAAATGTCCTGCATGAAATCCTGCCTGCTTAAATCAACCATCCCGAGAATTAGCTGGCATTCGAGACAACTTCAACACTGACGCATAGAGCCAAATCGTTGCAACCCGTCCGGCAAACTTAGCAGATCGTCCGGATCGCTTGAAACCCTCGGGACAGCCCATAAGCTGTCGGTATGGATCCGATCAGTGATATTCTCTCGCATCTCGATTTTGCCGGGATGCTGTATTTCTCGACCGAGTTTTCGGGGGATTGGGGCGTGCGCGTTCCGGCCTATGAAAACGTGGTGCGCTTTCATCTGGTGCTCAGGGGGGAGTGTCATGTGCGGATCGAGGGGGCCGATGCCCCCTGTCATATCCGGCAAGGGGATTTCCTGATGATCCCGCATGGGGCGCAGCATGATCTGCTGGCCCATCCGAACGCGCGGGCGCCCGAGTTGGAGACAGTGCTGGGTGATGCCGGGTATGATGGCAAGGGACAGCTGATCTACAAGCTGCGGGACGATGGCGCGCAGACGCGGCTCTTGTGTGGGCATTTCTCGTTCTCACCGCAGGCCCGGCGCAGTCATTTCCTGCAAACCTTGCCGCCTTTCATTCTGGCCCGCGAACTGCCGCATGAGGCGGCGGCCTGGCTAGCGGCGACCTTGAACCTGCTTGCGACTGAGGCCGACGCCCCTGCTCCCGGGAACGGCATCATCGTGCACCGCATGACCGAGGTTTTGTTTGTGCAGGCCCTACGCCTGTGGATGCAGCAGGAAAGCCTGCCGCAAGGGGTGCTCAAGGCGATGGGGGATCCGATGATCGCCCGAGCCTTGCGCGCCTTGCATGACGACCCGGCCTCGCCCTGGACAGTCGAAAGCATTGCGCGGAATGCGGGTATGTCCCGCACGGTATTTGCCGATCGGTTCCAAAGTCTGACCGGGACAACGCCGCTCAAATACCTGACCAGCTGGCGGTTGGAGAAGGCCCGCAAGCTGCTGCAATCAGGCGAGCAGTCCGTCGAAGGCGCGGCTTTGAGCGTGGGGTATCAGTCCACGCCCGCGTTCAGCCGTGCGTTCAGCAAGTTCTACGGGTTTGGCCCCGGACAGGCCCGCAAACAGGGCGAGGCGCGCGCCCGGACGATCGGATAAGTTTCCCGGATCGTCTGAAATTGTTCGTCCCAAGGTCCGCGCCCATTCTCAGGTCATCGCAAGACAAACCTGCGACCAACCCGAGAAAGGAAACACTCATGAAAGCTCTTTTGATTGCCGCCCTTGCCATCACCCCCATGCTGGTTGCCCCGGCCTTTGCCGCCGACGAGGTCAACGTGGCCCCCGGGATCACCGCAGCGGGCGCACCTTTGGCATTGCGTGGAAACGATCCTGTCAGCCTGGTCGACGGCGGCGAGGTGGTGAAGGGATCGGCAGATTACGCCGCCACCCATGATGGGGCCGCCTATTACTTTGCAAGCGAGGCCAACATGACAGCCTTTCAGGCTGATCCGGCAAAATTCGCACCCGAACATGGTGGCTTCTGCTCGTATGGCGTGTCGGTCGGCAAAAAATTCGATGGCGATCCGAACCAGTTCTTGGTTCAGAACGGTCGGCTTTTCGTGTTCCTGAACGCAGCCACCCGCGCGGCGTTTCTGGAAGATGCCCAAGCCACCGAGGTTACGGCAGATCAACAGTGGGAAAAGATCGAGCACACCGCTGTCAGCGACCTGTGATCTGACTTATCCGGCGGCGGGCCCTGCCCCGCCGCTGGGTTCCGTCAGGTCCCGCCCGATCTGATGGCACCTGTCCAACAAGGCGCGGCGACGATCGAAAGAGCCGGTGGCGCCGCACAAAAGCTCCATCCGACGCGGGGACCAGCCGAAATAGCCGAACGTGCCCTTGATCCACGCCGTGTCCAGTGATTGCCCATATCCCTCTTGCTCGATCTCGTCCGAACGGGCACCGGCGGGGATCAGCAGAACGCCCGTACGGGGCCTTTGCAGCGACATCTCGCGATCATCGAGTTGATCATAGGCCCAGCCCCAGCTCCAGACGCGATCCACCCAGCCCTTGGTCATCGACGGCATCCCCCACCAAAACAGCGGAAACACCAGACAGATGGCATCGGCGCGGGAAATGCGGTCCTGCTCGGCCAGGACATCTTTGGGCGTATCGCCCTCTGCCTCTTGCAAGGTCCAAAGCGGATTGAACCCTTCGGCGTGCAAATCGGCCAGTTCCACAGTATGTCCGGCAGCCTGCGCGCCTTCCATGAAACGGGCCGCGGCGGCGGCGCTGAAAGAGGCCGGATTGGGGTGGTCAAGAACGGTGAGTACGTGCATGTCATCCTCGGGCTGGTGTCTGAGGGCGACTGTGCAAGCTCAACCTACCTTGAGGGCAAGAAAAAAGTTCAAAGGCACTTCGGCGAGGCTGTAGCAGTCGTTCCACACTAGAGAACACAACGCGTTGCCAGACTGCCGAAGCCCGCCAAGATCAGATCCGAAAACGTCCCAACTGCCAGCAACTAGAAGAAGTTCATCCAGGTCGTCATGCGCAAAGTCAACTGGTTGATAAATTGAAACTTTGTTCCTTGGTCCGTTAGGATCAAGCCTTGGCCGGTTGCTCCTGGCGGCAAAAGCTGGCCCAACGTATCAAGCTCCAGAACAACAACATACTTCGTGTCGGTTATGGTCGGAACTTCTGGCGTTGCACCATCCAGTTCATATTCCGCCTCCGGTGCTGTCAGATAGAGCCCCGATACGGTTCCCTGAAAGGTTTGTCCGGGCAGGGTTTCGAACACCGCTTCAGCTCTCTGACCCGACTTGACGTGACGAAGCTGGTTCTGACTGAGGATCAGATTGACCACTGGCCGGTCTATGTCGATGAAGGCCAGAACGGGTACATTTGGCGCCACCCGATTGCCCTGCAGAAGCGTCATCGCTGGAATGATGCCGTCAAACGGAGCTCGGACGGTGGTATTCTCAAGATCCACCATTGCCAACGTCACGGCGGCTTCGGCAGCTGCAACATTGGCTTGCAGAGTTTCCACTTCTGCCTCTGCCACAGTATTCCGCGACAGCAGTTCCTGCTTGCGGGCCAGTTGGCTTTTTGCAAGACCCAATTGGGCCTCGGCCTGTTGAAGGGCAGCCGAGTACGGAGTCTTGTCGACCTTGAAAAGAATGTCGCCCGCCGCGATCGGTGTTTGTGATTTCGCCAGTATCTCTGTCACAGGTCCGGATACCGCCGGCTTGATCCCGACGGACCCGACCGTGACAACCGTGCTGCCCATGGGGGCATTCCAATTCAAAGGCAGAAAGATTGCCATGAATGCGACCACGCCAACAACAATGGGCGAGACCTTCATCCAACCGTACCACTTGGGAAACACGCCGACCTTGACCAAGAGCCAAAGCAGGCCAACGTAGCTGCCGACGAGTAAGAGGATCATGTCGCACCCCCCTCTGCCGCATCCGCAGCCGCAACGTCGGCATCAGTCGATCCGGCATAGGCCCACATGACCACCAATGGAAACAACACTCCGCCTGCAATCAGGGTCAGCCAGCCGCCAATGGAAACCGCGGATTGGTACGGATGCCTTCGTTTGGCAGCCACGCGCCCCGGCCACCCTCCGAGAAAGACAAAAACCCCAATTGCCAAGCTGGCCAAAAACAGCAGCATGCCAATGGCCACATAGTCCAAACCAGTCATCTTGTCCTCCTACTCAGCCTGACGAAGACGCTAGTGCGCGTTAGGTTTTCTGTAAACGATTGCGAATACCAGAATGTTTTACTCCAACTCGCTACAGGTTTGAGTGGGGGTCTTTCGTCCAGCCGACCCGGGTCACCAACATAAGCCAGCGGAGGCCTTCTTGTGCAAATAAGCGGTAACGGCAAGACACTCTGCCACATGCCCGACAGCCCCCCAAGTCGGTCAATTCGCCTGTTTGAAACTGTTATCCCCCACACGGGGTGGCGTTCGGCATGGAACACATAGGCGGAATCCTGATAATTGCGTAGCAAAACCCGAATATGTACACTTGACGAATTCCGGCGTTGCTTCACGATGTTATACTGTATCAGCAGAGGGGCCTGAGGTTGTTTCAACGTAATCGGCGACAGTTTTGGAGTACTTTGATCTTGCCAGCTTTGCTGGTTGTTGCGCTGCTGGTTCCTGTGGCGTCCTGGTCTGCGCCGAATTTGGTGCAATGGGATGCCTTGGCTCCGACAGGAGCCTCAGAGACTTCAGGGCAGAGCACCCCCGCGTCCGTCCCCCCAGCAAATGGGCTGGACCCGAGCAAACACGAAGAATTTGTTGCTTTGGGGTTGGATGTTTCGGTTCTTCAGACCTCGTCCATAGCATCCAATCTGTTGGATCAGGACCTGGTTCTGGATGGCTATGTCCTCCCCCTGACGTGGGAATCGGATCTGGTTGTGGAGTTTTTGCTGGTGCCCTGGATCGGGGCCTGCATTCACACGCCTGCACCGCCGCCAAATCAGATCATTCACGTGTCCTATCCTGAGGGAATGAGCCTGAGCAAACAGTATGAGCCCGTACGATTGACCGGTGTCTTGAAGCACCAACCGGATTACCATCCGCTGTTCCTTGTCGATGGCAGCCGGGCCATCCCCACGGTCTATGAGATGGAAAACGCGGCTCTCTTTGGCCAACCAGGCGAAATCGTTGCGGCCTCGGCATCCAATATCCCGGCCATGGCGCGGGCACAAATCTGGGTCAACGGGCTGTTCACGCAAAGCATGTCCGCCCTCGGCGGGAGTGGGTCCATTTGGGCCATGGGGTTCGCCTTGCTTCTCTCGTTCGGATATGGCGCGCTGCACACCCTTGGGCCGGGTCATGGCAAGACAGTTGTCATCTCGTATTTTGTGGGAACCGGAGGAAGCTTGAAACGTGGTCTGAAGATGGGCGTTCAGATTGCCGTCATTCACGTGCTGTCCGCCGTGGTGGTGGTGTTTCTGCTGGACTTCACCGTGCGCTACGCGACGGGGGCTGCACCTTCGGACTACCGCGTCATTCGGTTGGGCAGCTATGCGCTGATTATCGCGATCGGGGCCGTCATGGTCTGGCAAGCGGTGCGCGCCATCCTGGCAAGGCGGTCCTTGCCCCATGAGCACGATCATCACGACCACCACCATCATTCGCACGATCACGATCATCACCATCATCACCACGACCATGGGCATGACCACGATCACGCGCATCATCACGGACATGCGCATAATACACATGATGCACACAGTGGATGCGCGGCCTGCGCCAGTGCAGCAGCTGCAGAAAGCGGCGGCGGCTGGCTCGCAGCCTCGGTGGGTGTGGTGCCCTGTACCGGGGCGCTATTGGTGATGCTGTTTGGGTTGGCAAACGACCTGATCTGGCCTGCGATCCTGATGGTTGTGTTCATCTCGATCGGGATGGCGGTGGCCATGTCGGCGATCGGTGTCGCCGCGTTGTGGGGCCGTCAATGGGCGGCCAGCAAGTTTGACACTGATTCAAAGGGCCTTGAGCGGTTTGAGCTGGGTGTTCGCTTTGCCGGTGCGATGTGCGTGCTGGCCATCGGCCTGGTCTTGTTCACTGTCACCTGGTCCTTGAAACCCCTGCCGGACATCCCCGTGACCGAAATTGCCCAACATGCGACAGAGCAAACAGGCTGAACGAGCACGCTTGTCGCGACCGAATTCATGGCCGGATGACGGAAAAGGTTAAGCCGCTCAAACGAAAGCCCGCCCGACAGGGGGCGGGCCTTTCTTTTTTCTGTCGACCGCTCAACGGCCAAGAGCGTCAAAACAGCTTGTGCAGCATGTCTTTTTCGTAAGCGGCGAGATCAGCCAGCTTACCCGCCTGCACTTGATTGGCCCAATCGGGGTTTGCGATCAGGGCGCGACCGACGGCGACCATGTCGAACTCATCCCGATCCATTCGGTCGACCAGATTGTCGATGCTGGCGGGCTCTGCGGCCTTGAAGTCGGCTGTGCCGTCTTCGGGCAGGAAGTCGGCGTTCAGGCCAACTGAACCGACGGTGATGCACGGCTTGCCTGTTAGCTTGCGGGCCCAACCGGCCAGGTTCAGATCAGAACCGTCGAACTCGGGCTCCCAAAACCGACGGGTCGAGCAATGGAAGATATCGACACCAGCCTCGGCCAGGGGTTGCAGGAATGCACCCAATTCTTCGGGTGTTTCGCACAGGCGGGCACCGTAATCCTGCTGCTTCCACTGCGAGAAGCGGAAGATGACCGGGAAATCCGGGCTGACGGCGGCGCGGACGGCCTTGACCACCTCGAGCGCGAACTTTGAGCGGGCGGCCAGGTCGCCGCCATAAGCGTCGTCGCGCTGGTTGGTGCCGTCCCAGAAGAACTGGTCGATCAGATAGCCATGGGCGCCATGGATTTCGACCGCGTCGAACCCGATCGCTTCGGCATCTTTGGCGGCTTTGGCAAAGGCAGCGACGACGTCGTTGATGTCGTCCTGGGTCATGGCGTGGCCGCGAACCTTGCCCGGCACGGCCATGCCGCTGGGGCTGTAGCCTGGAGTGTCACCACCGGGGTTCACGCCCGGCTTGCGGATGGCACCCACGTGCCAGATCTGAGGCGCGATCTTGCCGCCTGCCTGGTGCACAGCGTCGACCACACGCTTCCATCCGGCAAGTGCCTCGTCCCCGAAGAACGCGGGCACATTCGGATAGGCAATGGCTGCGGGGTGATCCACAAAAGTGCCTTCGGTGATGATCAGGCCCACGCCCCCTTCGGCCCGGCGACGATAGTAGTCGACAACGGCGTCATTGGGCACGTTGCCAGGCGACATGGTGCGCGTCATGGGCGCCATCACAACGCGGTTCTTGAGGGTCAATTTCTCTGTTTCCAGCGGGCGGAACAGGGCGTTGGCCTGGGTCATGTTGTTGGTCCTGCAATCTATGTCTGAGAAAAACAGGGGCGGCCCGTCGGACCGCCCCGGCAAGGTGCAAATCAGGCGATCTCGGTCACGAAGGTCTCTTTCGACTTGCGGACCTTTTTCATCGGCAACAGCCAGTCGCCTTCCTCTTGGCGATAGCCCAGCGGCAGCAGCACGACCGAGCGCAGGCCTTTCTCGCGCAGGCCCAGGATCTCATCGACCTTGGCGGGATCGAACCCTTCCATCGGGGTGCTGTCGACTTCCAGCTCGGCAGCTGCGGCCAGAGCAAAGCCCAGCGCGATATAGGCCTGGCGGGCGGCGTGGTCGTGGTTCACCTGCTCGTCACGCGGCAGGTAGTTGGCTTTGAGGTTCTCGTAATACTGGTTCAGCATCGGGATCTCGCCGCGTTCGTCCGTCATCTGCTGCGTCACCGCGTCGATGCGGTCGGCCGAGTAGTTGTCCCAGGCTGCAAACACCAGCAGGTGCGAGCCTTCGGTGATCTGGGCCTGATCCCAAGCGTGCGGGCGGATCTGCGCGCGGATCTCGGGGTTGGTCACGACAAACAGCTCAAACGGCTGGGTGCCGCTTGAGGTGGGGGCCATGCGCACGGCCTCGACGATCTGGTCGACCTTGTCTTGCTCAACCGGTTTGGCGGGGTCCATCTTTTTGGTTGCGTAGCGCCAGTTCAGCTTGTCGATCAGGGTGCTTTTAGTCATGTCTTGTGTCCTCGGTGGGGCCGTGGCCCATAGGGGTGGTATAATTTTGTAACCGACGATATATGTGACACCATAAAGCCTCGCAAGAAGGCACATCTCTGAGCCCCGGTAACACAGAGGGAACCACCGCCATGAACAAAGCCAATCAATGCCCTGAATGTGGTCGCATCAACGAGGTTTTGGGCCGCGTCGGCGATCGCTGGAGCGTGCTGATCGTGATCTCTCTGGCGCAATACGGTACGCTGCGGTTCAATGAACTCAAGCGGCATCTGGGGATTTCGCAGCGCATGCTCAGCCTGACGTTGCGTGCTTTGGAGCGCGACGGTTTGGTCAACCGGACCTATCACCCGACCATTCCGCCCAAGGTCGAATATTCCCTGACCCCGTTGGGCCAATCGTTCCGCAAGCCGGTCGAGGTGATGGGCTTATGGGCGCTCGAGAACCTGGGCGCGATTGATCAGGCCCGCGCGGCCTATGATGCCGAGGTCGCAGTGGAAGACGCATAACCCCCCAGAGAATATTCTTTTGGTTTGCGCGCGGACGCTCCTAAAGTGGTCGCAATCAAAAGAAGAATTCAGGGAGATTTTCGCGTGGGTATCATCACCAGTTCATTCCCGGACGTGGCCTTGTCCGATCAGACCATCACGCAGCGGGTGTTTGCGGGGATCGACCCCGACATGACCATTCTGATCGACGGCCCCACCGGGCGCAGCTACACGGGCGCGCAGTTCATGGGGGCCGTCAAATCCCTGGCCGGGGGCCTGGACGCGCGCGGCATGGGTGCGGGCAAATGCGTGGCGCTTATGCTGCCCAACATCCCCGAATACTGCATCGCCTTTCATGGCGTGGCCTGGGCCGGGGGCACGGTGACCACGATCAACCCGACCTACACCGCGCATGAGGTGAACCATCAGCTCAAGGACGCGTCAGCCGATACGCTGGTCACGATCGAGATGTTTCTGGACACCGCACGCGAGGCGATCAAGGGAACAGGCGTGACCCAGATTGTCGTAATCGGTGACGCGCCCGAAGGCACGGTTGCGTTTTCCGACCTGATGGGCGCGCCCATGGCCGAACAGGCCCCGGTGGATGTGGCCGATCATGTGGTCGCCCTGCCCTATTCCTCGGGCACGACTGGCCTGCCCAAGGGGGTGATGCTGACCCACCAAAACCTGGTGGTGAACACCGATCAGACACTGGTGCCATCGGACCTGACCAATGGCGAGCGGACGGTGGTGTTCCTGCCGTTTTTCCACATCTACGGCCTGCAGGTGATGATGAACATCTATCTGGCCGCAGGCGGTGCGCTGGTCACCATGCCCCGGTTCGATCTGGAGCAATACCTGGACCTGATCAGCGAACACAAAACGCCGCGCCTATGGATCGTGCCGCCGGTGGCCTTGGCGCTGGCGATGCATCCATTGATCGACAAGTATGATCTGTCGTTCACCGACCAGATCTTTTGCGCCGCCGCCCCCTTGGGCGCGGATGTGGGCGATGCTTTGGCCGGGCGGCTCAATGCGCGGGTCAATCAGGGGTACGGCATGACCGAGCTGAGCCCGGTCAGCCATATCTCTCCCAACGGGGTGGGCAAATCCGGGGCCTCGGGCGTCACCATCCCCAGCACCGAATGCCGGATCGTGAACCCCGAGACGATGCAGGATGCCGCAGACGGCGAAGATGGCGAGCTGTGGATCCGCGGGCCGCAGGTGATGAAGGGATACCTCAACAACCCCACCGCCACGGCCGAGACCATTGTCGAGGGCGGCTGGCTGCGCACCGGAGACATCGCGCATTTCGATGACGAGGGTTTTGTCTATATCACCGACCGGCTGAAAGAGCTGATCAAGTACAAGGGGTTCCAGGTGGCCCCGGCCGAGCTAGAGGCCGAGCTGTTGACCCACCCCGACATCGTCGACGCCGCCGTGATCGGCAAACCCGATGACGAGGCCGGCGAGCTGCCCATGGCCTTTATCGTGGCAGCCCCGGGCAAGGACGCTCCGGATCTGGAGGCGGTGCAGGGGTATCTGGGCGATCGTTTGGCGCATTACAAACAGGTCCGCGTGCTTGAGGTGATCGACGAAGTGCCAAAATCGCCGTCGGGCAAAATTTTGCGTCGTTTTCTGAAAGACCGCATCGCTGGCTGACGTGCTAGGGCTTGGATGAAGGGATCGGGCGGGTGCTTTCGGCATCCGCCTTTTTCGTCAGGGGCAATACGAAAGGCGGCATCATGAGCAACCACACCAATTTTCTGGTCATCATCTCGGACGAGCACCGCAAGGATGCGATGGGTTGCGCGGGCCATCCGATCGTGAAGACACCGAACCTGGATGCCTTGGCTGCGCGCGGCACGATGTATGACGCGGCCTATACCCCTTCGCCCATGTGCGTGCCGACGCGGGCCGCGCTGGCGACGGGCGATTGGGTGCACAAGACCGGCAATTGGGACAGCGCCACACCCTATGCAGGCCACCCGCGCAGCTGGATGGGCCATTTGCGCGACGCAGGACGCGAGGTGGTGAGCATCGGCAAGCTGCATTTCCGCTCGGGCGAGGATGACAACGGGTTTTCCGAGGAGATCCTGCCGATGCATGTGGTGGGGGGCGTGGGCTGGGCCGTGGGTCTGCTGCGGGAAAATCCGCCGCCCTATGACTCTGCTGCCGAACTGGCTGGCGATGTGGGGGTCGGCCCATCGACCTACACCGACTATGACCGTGCCATCACGGACGCGGCCGAAGCCTGGTTGGCTGATCCTGCACGCCAAGAGCAACCTTGGGCAGCCTTCGTGTCGCTGGTCAGCCCGCATTACCCCCTCACCTGCCCCGAGGAGTGGTCGGCCATGTATGATCCCGCGGATATGGATGTGCCGGTGGGTTACGGCGAGGGCATCCCCGATCACCCAGAGCTGCGCAACATCAAGGACTTCTTCCACTACGACGACTATTTCGACGAACAGAAGATGCGCGAGGCCAAGGTGGCCTACTACGGGCTGACGTCCTTCATGGATGACTGCGTCGGCCGTGTGTTGAAGGCGCTGGAAGAGAGCGGACAGTTGGAAAACACGGTGGTCCTGTATGTTTCTGACCACGGCGACATGATGGGGGATCAGGGGTTCTGGACCAAACAGGTGATGTACGAAGCCAGTGCCGGTGTCCCGATGATCGTGGCCGGTCCCGGAGTTCCTGCCGGGCACCGGGTGGCGACCTGCACCAACCTGATTGATATCGCCGCCACCGCGCGCGAGGTCTGTGCGGTGCCGGAAGACGAGGCGAGCGCGGCGCTGCCGGGCATGTCCCTGCGTACAATTGCCAATGCGCCGGATGATTTGGATCGTACGGGGTTCAGCGAGTATCACGACGGCGGCTCCAAGACCGGCACGTTCATGGTGCGGTGGGGACACTGGAAATACGTGCATTACGTGGGCCATTCACCGCAGCTTTTTGATTTGAACACGGATCCGCATGAACGGATGAACCGTGCCGTGGACGGCGTGAATGACCTCGAGGTCCAGGCAGCCTTGATCGAAGGCGAACGGCGCCTGCGCGAGATATGTAACCCCGATGAGGTCAACGCCCGCGCCTTTGCCGATCAGCGCCTCAAGATCGCAGAACTTGGTGGTGAAGAGGCCTGTCTCACGGCCTTTGTGTTCAACCACACGCCAACACCCGTTGAGCAAGCGGAGTTGAACAGGCAAAAGGACACGCATTGACGTAAGGTCATGAGTGGGAAATCGCCAGTTTGGGCTAATTGCATAGGCTTTTCCCGCATCGGACTATGGAAAACCTTAATTGAACCCTTCGTTCCGGGGACATAGGTACGTCCGGCAGATTGCCTCCCCGGACCGGATTTTGACGATGTTCCGACGGCGGCACGGTCTTTGCACTGCAAGGATCAGACACACCCGCCGTGGACTACGACGTCCTGCCATCACTCACGAACGGCGGGTTGGGCCGGAGCGCCGAAAGGCTGCTCCGGCCTCCTCTTTTTGACAAGAACACTACGCTCGGAACGGGCCACGAGGGCTGCCAACACATTGGCATGAGAAACAGGTCCTAAGCTGCAGCCTGTTTTCCAGACAACCACCAGGTCTCGACCTCACCGATGCCTTTGACGTCGACCGTTCCGCGCGGAACGAATTGATACCCTGGCTCCAGTTCTGCCTTGACCGCTGCGGTGACCTGAATGCGGCCTGGTTCGCCGTGGCTTTCCATTCTGGAGGCCGTGTTCACCGTCTCGCCCCAAACATCGTAGAACAGCTTTCGGTTCCCGATGACACCCGCCACCGCCGGCCCGGCGTGAAGCCCGATGCGAACCTCCAGGCCGTCGGGAAACTCGCCTGACATCTCGGTCACGACCCGTAGCATGTCCAAGGCCATCTCTGCCACGCGGTGGACCGGGTCCCCAACCGGGGACGGCATTCCAGCGGCAACCATATACGCGTCCCCGATGGTCTTGACCTTTTCCAGCCCGTGTTTTTCCGCCAACTCATCAAAGGCACTGAATATCTTGTTCAGAAAACCCACAACATCCTCGGGCGGCAGAGAAACGGCCCTGGGCGTGAAATCCACGATGTCGGCAAACAGGATCGCCACCCTGGGCAGGCTATCGGCGATGGTCCTGTCCGGTTCAAGCTTCAGGCGGGCTGCGATGTCGGCAGGCAGCAGATTGTACAAAAGCGCCTCGGACTTGGCATGCTCTTTTGCCAGTTCTGCGCGCTGGCTTTCGACCTCCTGATAAAGGTCGCCAAGCTGCTCACTCGTGGCGTTGACATTGTTGGCCAATTCACCGAGCTCATCCCGGTTTGGAACTGTGACACGGGCGTCAAAGCCCCCTTTGGCAACTGTATCCAACGCATGTCCGATCCGACGAACCGGCCAGACCAGAGAGGACGAGATGGCATAGCCCAGCAAGAGCGATATGCCAACGGCGACAAGTGCCGAAGTGACCACCAATTGGCGCGAGGCCTGATAGGCCACGGCCGTCGACCTGGCCCGGGCGGCCATGTCTCTTTCGATGTCTTGGACAACGGTATAAACATCGCGCTGAATGCCGCGCAGCGGTTCAAACAGTTTTTCCATGGCGAATGGGGCTGCGACCGGCTTGCCCTCTTCGCGACGCAGGCATTGCACCTCGATGGCATGCGGTAAGAGCACTGCCAATTCAGATCGAAGGCGCGCAACAAGGTCTGCGTCCGGCATGCCAGGTTGTCCAAAGTGTCGAACACCCTTTGCGACAAACAATTGAAGGCCCCCGACCCGGTCATAAAGCGGCGCGCCAAAAAAACTGCCGCCCCCTGCAACATCGAGTTCATAGGGCGTGTATTGTCCGACCGTCATCACGATCAGATCGCCGACATATGCGTGGATTTGGTTGAAATATTCGATGCGTTCCTGATCTCGGATCAACGCTTGCGTGCGCGCATGAGACTGTTGCAGAGAATAGAGCCCAAAAAGCGCAAGGGCGACGAGCAGACCGGTGATGCCCATGAATGCGATCAGCAGTTTGGAACGGATCGACAGCCCAATCGCTGCAACGCATCGGGTCAGAACATTGGGTTGTTTGGCCACCATGGGAAGAATTCCTTGGGGGGAAATTCAGAAATCAAGCTGCGTCCAAGTATGCCCTGTTGATCGGGTTTCGCAAAATGCCTTCACTTTTGGAGACATTACCCACGCTGGAGAAATACAGACGCTGATGCAAACAGCACCGTCCCGAAACCATGTTTCGCACCGCAGTCTAGCAACACAGATTACAATCGCCGCTAACCCGCTTTCGTCGGCTTAGATCTCTTCGCCCTTCTTAAGCAGCTCCTCGATCAGCGCGCGTTGCAGATTGCCGCTGTCCCCGCCGCCGTATTGCGCGGCGCCGCCCGAATAAAGCGTGCCGTAGGTTTTGGCGATATTGACGGTCTGTGCCAGACCAGAAATGAATTGATCTTTTTCCAGCGGCGACAGCGGGTGAATGAACGCGGCCCAAAGCGTGCCGTTGGCTATGGCATAGCGGGCATCCAATGCACTGTCGAAATTGGCCTGCATCATCCGCTGCATGTCTTCGCTTGTCAGCGCGTCCGCGCGGCGGATCGGAACCATGGCGCGCATGCGGTCGGCAACCGGGTCGGTCACCACGATGATCGGCACCCCTGCAACGGACAATTCAAACCCCGGACCGCGTGGTTGCGCATCGGGATCAAGGGCAAAGATGATCTTGCCCAGCCGTTCGTAGGTCATCGGTTGTTCGGCTTCGATGGCCTTGGGCGTGTCCTCAGCGTCTTGAGCAAAAGTCATCGAGCCCAGGGACAGCATCGACAAGAGCAGGACAAGACGGATCATGGCGGACCTCCGGGTTTGGGATGTTCCAAGCCTAGGGAGGTGCGCCCCGATGAGCGATACACAGGTTGGTGATCGGCTCAGCCGTTTTGCGGCAGCCTGCTCTGCACGATCGCAATGGCCGCCGCCAGCGCGTCATCGATCGACAGCTCGCTGGTGTCCACCAAATTCGCGTCCTTGGCCGGAATCAGTGGGGCCTGCGCGCGCTCCATATCGCGGGCGTCGCGTTCCTTGACGTCGGCCAGAACCTGTTCGCGGCTCACGTCCGACCCCTTGCCCGCCAGCTCCAGATAGCGGCGCTCGGCGCGTACTTCGGGCGTGGCTGTGACATAGAGCTTCACCTCGGCCTCGGGGCAGATCACCGTACCGATATCGCGGCCGTCCAGCACTGCACCGCCATCGCGGCGGGCAAAGTTGCGCTGAAAATCAACAAGTGCCGCACGCACTTCGGGGATGACGGCGACCTTGCTGGCGGCCTGCGCCACATGCGCGGTGCGCAGATCGTCACGCTCCAGATCTTCAGGTTTCAGGTCCAACGCGGCGGCCTCGGCGGCTTCACCGTCCAGCGTGCGACGGCCAACAGCGCGGTAGAGCAACCCGGTGTCCAGATGCGCAAAACCGAAATGCGCCGATACGCCCTTGGAAATCGTGCCTTTGCCGGCTGCGGCCGGTCCGTCGATGGCGATGGTGAAACGCATTGGGGCTCCCCTAACAAGGTCTGTCACACCTTATTTGATCTGGGCGCAGCTTTGGCAATCCCCGGCATCGCGTTTTCCATGCCGGGGACAGCGCTTAATTGCCTGTCAGCGCCTCATAGACCGCGTTGCGCAAGACCGGGCGGTAGTATTCGCGCTGTTCAGGGTTCTGGATCATGAAGACAACGGCCATGTCCTGCGCCGGGTCGACCCAGAAATAAGTTCCGGCGAAGCCGCCCCACCACATATCCCCGATCGAGCCCTTGCCAGTGCCTGCCTCGGTTTGGCGTACGGCGAAGCCCAGGCCAAAGGTGTTCTCGTCGCCAAGCAGGTCATAATTGCCTGGACGCACGCCAATCAATTGATCCCTACCCATATCTGCCACGGTTTCGGGTTTCAGAATGCGGACGCCATCCAACGCTCCGCCGTTCAACAGCATGCCGACAAACTGCAGGTAATCTGGCGCGGTGGACATCAGGCCACTGCCGCCCGAGTGATAGGCAGGTTCGATCATGGGATCGAACATGAACCCCTGCTGCCCCGGCAGTGCGACGCGGTCGGCCTTGTCCTGTGGCACAAAGAATGCAGTGTCGGTCATGTTGAGCGGATCCAGGATTTCTGCCTGCAGGAACCGATCAAGTCTTTGCCCCGAAACAACCTCAACCACATGACCCAGGACATCCGTTGACCGGCCATATTCCCAGGCCGCACCGGGTTCATGTTCCAGCGGCAGGCTGGCGATCAGACGGGCGTGATCGCCGGTACTGACCGTGGTGTCGAGCAGGTCGTGTTTCTTGTATGCGTCGCGGGCAAAAGTGTCGCCAAAGAACCCGTAAACGATGCCCGATGTGTGCCGCAGCAGATCGCGGACAGTGATCTCACGCTCGGGCTCATACAGACCGCTTACCTCGATCAACTTGGTGTCGGCAAATTCCGGGATGTATTGGCTGAGTGGCGTGTCGAGTTCCAATTGTCCGCGTTCGACCAGCATCATGGCCGCGACCGAGACAATGGGTTTGGTCATCGAGAAGATGCGGAAGATATCGTCAATCTCCTGAGCCGGGCCATCGGGTGCGCGCTTGCCCGTCGCGTGGTGCAACGCAAGCTTGTCGTTCCGCAAGATCGAAACCGTAGCGCCCAGAATACGCCCTTCGACCACGTCCCTGTCCAGCATCTGCGCGATACCGGCCACCTTGTCCGGGTCAAAGCCCACCTCGGCTGGGTCTGCTTGATCAAAGGCAGCGACCCATGTGGGCAAAAGCGTAAACCCGGCCACGGTCAGCGCCTGAAAAATGGATTGTTTGAACATCTATCTCTCCCTGATTGCGCCTGCTCAAAACGGCGCAATCGGAGTGTAGCATGAATTTTGAGTTATCGTTCACTTATTTCCCCGTGACGCGCGCCATTGCGGGCCCGATACACAGCCGGTAAAAGAACGTACACTCACCCCAATTCAAGAGACTAACATGGATATCTGGTTTTATGTTGGCATTGGCCTGATCCTTTGGGCGATCAAGGATCTGTTCATGGGCTACACATACCTGTGGGAACCCGTCGCGAGCGACGAGGATCCGTGGACCTATTGGACCGTGTTGCTGGTGTGGTTTGCCCTCGGCATCGGCACCGTGGTCTGGTCGCTCGGCTACATCTGAGCGAGGGCGCGGGGGTTAACCCCGCGCGACCTTTGCCCCAAGGCTGGCCATCAGCGGTTCGAAGATCGGGAACGAAGTGGCGATCGGGCCACCGTCATCGACCGAGACCGGCGATTGCGCGCCCATGCCCATCACCATGAAGGACATGGCGATGCGGTGATCCAGATAGCTTTCGCAGGTGCCACCACCCGGCACGTTGCCGATGCCAAGGCCGGTGACAGACCACCAATCCTCACCCTCGTCCACGGTGACACCATTGGCCCGCAGCCCACGGGCCATGGCGTCGATGCGGTCGCTTTCCTTGACCCGCAGTTCCTTGACGCCTGCCATCATGGTCACGCCGTTGGCGTTGGCGGCGACAACGGACAGCACCGGGTATTCATCGATCATGGACGCCGCACGCTCGGGCGGCACCTCGATCCCTTGCATGTTGGGTGAATAGCGCGCGCGCAAGTCCGCAACCGGCTCGCCGCCCTCTTCACGTTCGTTCTCATAGGTCAGATCCGCACCCATCTCGCGCAGCGTGGTAAACAGCCCAGCGCGCGTCGGGTTCAGGCCAATACCCGGCACCAGAACGTCCGAGCCCGGTGTAAGCAGCGCGGCACAGACGGGAAAGGCCGCCGAGGACGGATCACGCGGCACGGCAATGACCTGTGGTTTCAACTCAGGGCGTCCGGTCAGGGTGATCACCCGCCCCTCGTCGGTGTCTTCAACCGTGATCGCGGCACCAAAGCCCGCCAACATCCGTTCGGAATGGTCACGGGTGGCCTCTTGTTCAATCACAACAGTCTGACCCGGCGCGTTCAAACCGGCCAGCAGCACGGCGGATTTCACCTGCGCCGAAGGCACCGGCACCTCGTACCGCACAGGCACGGGGTCCGCCGCGCCCACGATGGTCATCGGCAAGCGCCCACCCTTGCGCCCCACGGTCTGCGCTCCAAACAACGCCAGCGGGTCGGTCACCCGCGCCATGGGGCGGCCATTCAGGCTGGCATCACCAGTGAACGTCGCCGTGATCGGAGAGGAGGCCATCGCCCCCATGATCAGCCGCACGCCGGTGCCCGAATTGCCGCAGTCGATCACGTTGTCAGGCTCGGCAAAACCACCAACACCCACGCCATGCACCGACCAGCTTCCATCGTCATGTTTGGTGACCTCGGCCCCAAAGGCGCGCATGGCCTTGGCCGTGTCCAGCACATCCTCGCCCTCAAGCAACCCGGTGATCCGGGTTTCGCCCACCGCCATCGCGCCCAAGATGAGCGAGCGATGCGAGATCGACTTGTCACCCGGCACCTCGGCCACACCGCTCAGCGGACCGCAGGGGCTTGAGGTCATCGGGATGGGCGTGCCGTGTCCGGACATGGGGCGGTTCCTTTTCGTGCGATCAGTCCCGACCCGCTTACCCAATTGACCCATCAGCGTCCAGCGACAAAGGCGGTTGTCGGACTTCTCCCGAAACTGCGACCGCACAAGCCAGGCGCTGGCAGCTTTGCGACGCGTGTCTTGCCCCCTTTTGGCAAAGACCCTGATTTTTGATTGACCGCACATCGCCATTGGGCAAACCGGCGCTTTCTTTAGGTCAAACGCTACCGTGTCTTCTGTTATTGACATCGCAGATGTGAACCAAATAAGGTACAGGTATGAACAAGTATAAACATGAGTCTACAAGTAGCGAACTGATTGGCGCCTCCAAGTCCGTCAAGATCGCGCATTTGCTCGAGAACGAAATTCGTTCAGGCGTTCTGGGCAAAGGGGCACCGCTGGCCAGCGAGAATGCTTTGGTCAAGCGGTTTTCGGTAAGTCGCAATACCGTGCGCAAGAGCCTTGAGATTCTGAGCAGCAGAGGGTTGATCACAACCAAAAGCGGCATCGGCTCATTTGTGACCTTTGGCGGCAAAACCATCGACGATCGCTCCGGTTGGAGTGTGGCCCTGTCTTCCGGTGAAACAGAGCTTGGCACACGAGTGCTGCAACTATCACGTGGCGCGATGGACATTCCGGGGGCACCTGACAACCTGGGCTCCGACTTTCTTTCCGTGGATCGCTTGCGGTTTCGTCTCCAGACCGGCGAAGGGGTGTCGCTCGAGCGCAGCCGCATCGCATGGCGGGATGGGCTGTCTGAAGTACTCGACGAGGGGCTAAAGAAGGGATCCTTGACCGAGACGCTGCGGTCCAAAGGCCTGGTCGTCGCAAGCGGGGATGAATGGGCAAGTGTGCTGCCTGCGCTGTCCGATGAAGACGCGCAGTTGATGGGACGCAAGGCAGGCGAACCAATGTTGCGGTTGCGCAGGCTTACCAGGGCCGCGGATGACGCGATCATCGAGTATGTCGAAAGCACATTGGACCCTGTGCTGTTTGGCTTGCATATGGAATTCTGAGGATGCCTACCGAGCTTCAGCTTGATCGCGCGTGCGGCGCACTTGCAGGGGTCGCCATAGGTGATGCGCTTGGAATGCCGTCCCAAACCTTGTCTCGTGAAGATATTGCACGCCATTACGGGGTGATTTCAGATTTCATGGCACCCTTTCCGGATCATCCTGTCTCTCACGGTTTGCAGGCCGCGCAGGTCACGGATGACACCGAGCAAACGTTCCTGCTGGCCAACCGGCTGATCACGGATGGCGGACGCGTTGACGAAACACGTTGGGCAAATGATTTGCTCGCATGGGAGGAAGACATCCGCGCACGGGGTTTGCGCGATCTGTTGGGACCGTCCTCAAAGGCCGCGCTGGACGCCATTCTGGCAGGATCGCCCGCTGAAGAAACCGGTCGGAACGGAACAACCAATGGGGCCGCCATGCGCATCGCGCCCATCGGAATTGCAACCCCGTTTGATCCAATGTCGCGGTTTATCGACAGTATCGAAATGGCTTGCCGCATGACGCACAACACAGGCGAGGCAATTGCCGGCGCAGCAGCTGTGGCGGCCGTGATCAGCTGCGGCATTGACGGTCTTGATTTTGACGATGCGATTGAAACCGCATTGCAGGCCGCCGCCCAAGCGCAAGATCGGGGTTTCCCGGTTGGGCATCTCGACATGCACGACCGCATTGCGAAGGCTTTGGATGTCGTTGGAAATCACGCGTCGGAAAAAACGCTGGCTGAAACAGTTGGCACATCGGTTGCCTCTTGTGAATCTGTCGCCGCCGCGTTTGGCGTGGTTCGTCTTGCTGGCGGGGATCCATGGGAAGCGGCCAAAATAGCCGCAAACATTGGCGATGACACCGACACAATCGGAGCGATTGCCGGAGCGATGGCAGGTGCTTGCGTGGGACTGAAGGCAATTCACCCCGACGCCGTGAAAACAGTTCGTGACGCCAATGATCTGCCGATTGAAGCCACCGCCGCGGGTTTGCTTGCCCTGCGTGCAGATGGCGAGGCTCCCGCGAATGGCAAAATGGAACATGCATCATGAGTGGTCGTCTTCTTCAGATGTCCGGTGTGGTTGCGGATCTTCTTTACGAAGTTGACCACGTGCCGATCGCTGGTGAAGAGGCCATCGTTCGGGGGTTTTCCATCACTCCGGGTGGTGGGTTCAACGCGATGGTGGCCGCGAAACGTGCAGGCATGATGGTTTGCTATGGCGGCTCAATCGGCTCTGGCCCGTTTGCCAACATTGTGCGCGAGGGCCTGAATGCAGAGGGCATACCATTCCTGCGCACACAGGATCTGGAACGTGACCAGGGATGTTGTTCGGTTTTGATTGACCAGGACGGTGAGCGGACATTTGTGGCCAGCGACGGAGCAGAAGGTCATGTGACAGCCGACACGTTGGCGCAGATCAGTTTTTCCGATTTCGACTGGACGCTGTTGTCGGGCTATGCCCTGCACTATGCCGGGTCCCGCGATGTTCTGCAGTCCTGGCTCAACTCGGACGCCCCGATATCGAACCTGGTTTTTGATCCCTCCCCTATTGTGGCAGCAATCCCGCAAGAGGCTCTGTCGGCGGCTCTGAACCGGGCAACCTGGGTCAGCGCCAATGCGCGCGAGGCAGCGATCCTGACCGGGAAGTCAAACCTGGCCGAGGCCGCCAAGGCGCTCGCGGCCTCACGCCCGGCATCCGGTGGGGTGGTTGTCCGAAACGGATCAGACGGGTGTTTGGTCGCCACTCATCAGTATTGCCGTGAAGTACCTGCTTATCGGGTGCAAGCGGTCGATACCAACGGCGCGGGCGATACGCATGTGGGCAGTTTCATCGCGCGGCTATCGCAGGGCGATGACCCCGTGCATGCGGCTGAATACGCAAATGTCGCCGCCGCATTGTCAACGACACAAAAAGGCCCGGCAACAGCGCCCACACGCGCAGCCGTGAAAGAGGCAACTCAAAAGAAAGAGGCTGGTTAGTCGAGACAATCCAACTTCACTGAACAACTGGGAGAAGACCTGTGAACAAACCAATCATACTGGCCGCCACTCTGGCCCTGTCCGCCACTGGAACAGCCGTGTTGGCAGATGAGATCCGCGTCCTGAATTGGCAAGGCTACGGGACTGACCTGGATTGGGCCGTGGATGCCTTTACCGAGTCGACCGGACATACCGTGATCCACGAGTATTTCAATTCCGAGCAGGAGATGCTGACAAAGCTGCGGACGAATCCCGGGGCATATGACGTTGTATTGATCAACGCCGCGTTCACGCCGCAAGCCCAAAACGAAGGTCTGATCGGGCCGGTTGATGCCGCGTCGATCGCAAACCTTGCGGACGTGCCAGACAATCTGAAGGGAAATGAAGACCTGAACGCTGGCGGTGCTTTGCATGGTGTGCCCTGGACCTGGGGGCTTACATCGTTTGCCGTGAACACCAATGAGGTGGACGAGTTGCCGACGTCGATCGAGGTCTTTTGGGACACCGCGCATGAAGGAAAGGTCTCCATTCGGGACGATGCGCTGGAAGCGGTTCAGTTCGCGGCGATCGCAACCGGACAGGACATCAACAACATCACCGATCTGGATGCAATCGAAGCCAAACTGTCCGACCTGATGCCTCAGATCAAAACCTATTGGGGGTCGGAAAACGACTGGAACCAGTTCATGGCGGCCGGTGATCTGGATGTCGCGACCTTCTGGTCTGGCTCGGCAAGCCGGTCGATGGCTGCGGGTCTGCCCGTACAGTTCATTGTGCCGCAAGAGGGCGCAATTGGTTGGCTTGATGGGCTTTCCATTCCAAGCTCTTCGACCAAGAAAGAAGCAGCACATCAGTTCATCAACTGGATGATTGACCCGGAATTCTATGTGAAATGGGCCGCCGAAGGTGCCCCTGCATCGGCCAATGCAAAGGCCGCTGCAGCCTTGCCGGATGACGCATTCAACAAGCGTGTGCTTGGCGATCCCGAAGTTGTCGCCCGTGTTCAGTTCCAGCGCCCTGTTTCGGATGAAAACCGGGGAAAATACCTGGAGCTGTGGCAAGGCCTGAAGGCCGCTCAATAAGGCACACAGAAGGGACGGCTGTCATGTCAACGGTTCTTGCAAACCAGGAGCGGCTGAGAATTTTCGGACTGCTTTCCCCTGCCTACCTTTGGTTGACGGTGGCGATCTTTCTGCCGCTGTCAGCCATGCTCTACTTCAGCTTTCTTTCAGAGGTGCCGTTCGGCGACGCCGAGTGGTTTCATACGACAGAAAACTACGAAGCCTTCTTTCAGACCTCCACCTATGCAACTCTGCTTTGGAAATCCATTCGACTTGGGTTGATCGTCACTTTGGTCTCGGTGCTTGTCGGATTTCCCTGCGCCTATGTGCTGGCCAAAGTGATCAAGGGTAGGTCGCGCGAAGCGCTGTTTCTGCTTGTCATTCTGCCCTTCTGGTCCAACTCGCTGGTGCGTATCTTTTCGTGGGCCATCGTGTTGCGCGGCAATGGCGTTCTCGAACTCGGGCTAAATGCAGTGCTGCCATTTGAGGTGGACGTGAACCTGATGTTTTCAACACCCGCCATCGTGATCGGATTGGTTCATTCTTACCTGCCCTATGTCATTCTGACCTCCTATCTGGCGCTGCAGGCGATTGACGACAATCTGATCGACGCCGCCAGATCAATGAGCGCCAGCAAACTCACCATATTGTGGCGGATCATCTTGCCGCTGTCGCTGCCGGGCCTTTTGGCGGGCGCTGTTTTGATCTTTGTGCCGGTCGTCGGCTCGTTCATGGAGCCGCGCATCCTGGGTGGGCGTGTCGGCACCTATTTCGGAACGGTGATCGAAGATCAATTTGTGGCGGTTTACAATTGGCCGCTTGGCGCGGCGCTGTCGTTCATTCTGCTGGCCGTCGTGTTGCTGATCCTCGCCGTGGCCAGCCCCGTCTTGAGGAGAGCCCAGACATGAGCGGCGCGTTTCTTGCAAGGCTTGGGAAGCTCTGGTTGGCGCTGATCCTGTTCTTTCTCTACGCCCCGATCTTTGTGATGGCCTTCATGTCGTTCAACGCCTCGCAGTATTACCAGCTGCCGTTTGAGTTTTCGTTGAAATGGTATGAGAAACTAGCCGAAAACTCAGAGATCATCGACGCGGCGACCCGGTCGGTCGGCATCGCAATCGTTACCACGATCATAGCCACCATTCTTGGCACGGCGGCTTCGGTGGCGCTGTTCCGGTTCGATTTCCGCGGCAAGCGGTTTCTGCAGGTCATGCTGTTCCCGCCGATTGCCATTCCCTGGCTGATCACCGGCACTGCCATGCTGATCTTTTTCTTTGGTGTCGGTCTGGGGCGTGGCACACCCTCGGTGATCATAGGTCACGTCGCCCTGGCGCTGCCTTACGTGATCGTCGTTGTCAGCGCGCGGCTCGCCACATTCGACGCCACGCTTGAAGAGGCGGCCCGTTCCATGGGCGCAGACGGCTGGACTGTGACGCGCCGCGTGACGCTGCCCTGGATTTCCTCGGGCATAATTGCGGGTGCGCTTTTTGCCTTTGCCGTCAGTTTTGATCAGTTCGTCGTATCCTATTTCCTGTCGGAACCGGGTGACAGCACGCTGCCGGTGTTGATCTACACATCCATTCGCAAAGGGTTCACCCCGGAAATCAATGCAATCTCGACAATTATCATTGTTGTCTCAATGGCCGTGATGCTGGTCGCAGCGCGGTTCTCAAACTTCGGAGGAGAACGCTGATGGCCGAAGTCTCTGTTCAGAACATTTCCAAGTCATTTGGATCTCTCAAGGCGCTGAATGACGTCACGATGGACTTTCCCGATGGCGGGTTCTTTGCCCTGCTCGGCCCATCCGGAAGCGGCAAGACAACTTTGCTCAGAACGATTGCCGGGTTCGTCTTTGCGGACAGCGGCTCGATCCGGATTGGGGATGAGTTCGTCGAAAACACGCCAGTTGAAAAACGTGACATTGGCATGATGTTTCAGAACTATGCTTTGTTCCCGAACATGACGGTGGCCGACAATATCGGCTTTGGACTGCGCGTGCGAAAGGTCGGAAAAGCCGAAGAAAAGCGGCGCATTGGCGAAGCTTTGGACCTCGTCCAGCTCGGCCAGCACGGCGACCGCAAGCCCCACCAATTGTCCGGGGGACAACGGCAGCGGGTTGCGCTGGCGCGCGCGATCGTGACGAACCCGCGGGTGCTCTTGCTGGACGAACCGCTTTCAGCACTGGACAAAGCCTTGCGGGTGGACATGCAGTTTGAGCTGAAACGCATTCAACGCGAGATTGGCATCACAACGATCTTTGTCACGCATGACCAGGAAGAGGCCCTGACCCTGTCCGACAAGATCGGCATCCTTCGCGATGGAAAAATGATCCAGGCCGGACCTCCCCGCGAGGTGTACAACAACCCGGTTGATCTGTTCACAGCCGCATTTCTGGGCGAGGCCAACATATTGTCAGACATATCCGGCGACGGCACCGATATTCGCATCCCGGCCAATCTGCCCGCAGGCGGCACCTTGGCTGTAAGACCTGAAAACATCACGATCTCCACATCCAAGCCGGGCATGGATGCAATCTCGACCTGTCAGGCTGTGCTGGAACGTCGTGTGTTCGCAGGGGCGATGGCCACCTGCATTCTTCGAAACAACGGAACCAACATCAAAGTCATTTCACGCGATCAGGACATCCCCCCCAATATCGCAGAGGGGGACCAGCTGTGGCTGAGCTGGCCGGTCGAAAAAACCCTGTCCATTACGGGTTCCTGAGCTTTACCAACCCCTTAGTCTGGTTCACGGACCGAACTATCGCCGTCACTTGGGAAGGGACGGCGTGTAGCCGCGGTTTCTTCTCGGCTCAAATACGGAACATCCGAATTCAGCTACCAGGATCAGGCCTCACCCAGCCAGCGAGCCGGGTTCTCTTCGGCGATCTGACGGAAAACTTCCTCTCCCAAGGCATTGCGCAACCGGAAACACACTGCCTTTTCGGACAGTTTCTCTTGTCGGGTCATGTAGAAGTCCGACCCAAAAAGAACGCGAGAACGCAACCGCTCGTGCTCGGGCTCATCTCCCAGCAGAAAGAGCCGCAGGAAGGGCACGTAATCCTCAAAATGAAACAGCGTGTACGAGATGTCGGTCCAAAGCCCCGGGTAATCGCCGCTGCAGATCATCTCGCGGATGCGGACCTGCCAGTTGTTGCGGTACTCATCGGCAAAGGGGCTGCGTTGGTCGGGGTTCACATAAGCCGCCCAATCCCGCTGCCCGCCAAAATGTGCCAAACAGATGCGCAACTTGGGGTGGGCCTTCATGATCGGGATGTATGCATCAGGTTCGGTGTAGCGGTCGGCCCAATGATCCGACAGCTCCCGCCCTTGCACCCCACCGCGCGAACAATGTGTCATGAGCGGCAGTCCCAACTCCTCCATCCTTGGATAGAGGTGCGTCATCAGCCGCGGATCAGTGGGGGCAAACCCAAGGCGTGGATAGATCTTGACCCCGCGAAACCGTAGTTGGTCGATGGCGCGCCAAACCTCGGTGGCTTGCGGGTCGGCGCGCGGGTCAAGCGTGGCAAAGGGAATGACCGAGGCGCCCACGTCAGGATCGCGCATCAACTCGGCCAATTCGTCGTGCTGCGCGGCAAGCGGTACTTTTGGAGCACCATAGCCAAAGGCCGACAGCTCCATCGGCAGCACTACAAAGCGGGTATCAGACGGATAGTGTTGGCGCACATTGTCCAGAATGGCGCGTTGGCTGCCTTCCTGCGTTTCCTGTTGAAAGCGATAGAGGCGGCTGAGCTTGTCGGCAATCGGGTGCTGCCCGATCAAGGTCATCCCAAGCTCCAGCCCCTTGATCAGCCAAGGCATGTTCTTGAAGGGCTTGAGCGCCCAATAGGGGTAGTCTTCGGGCACGTGATCCGCGTGGAACAGATGCACGTGGCAGTTCGTGATGCGAATGTTGGACATGGCAAAATTCCATAAAGCAGAATGAATGCCGTCAGTCTAACACCCCTTTCAGCCCTGTCGACGGAAAGTCAGATAGTGCGGCACCCTGCCCTCGCGCAGAGCCTTTTGCTCATAGCGGGTGGAGATCCAATCCTCCCAAGCCACGCGCCAATCGTCGGGACGTTCGGCCAGCCAGTCAAAGCCCGCTTTGGGCACCTCTTCCAGGGTCTGGCGGACGTAGTCGGGAATGTCGGTGGCCACGCGCAGGATCGCGCCGGGCTTCAACACGCGCGCCAGCGGCTCAAGATGTTCGGGCGTCACAAAGCGGCGGCGATGGTGGCGGGTCTTGGGCCAGGGATCGGGGTAGAGCAGAAAAGCCTTGGAGATGCTTTGGTCGGGCAATACGTCGAACAGATCACGCGCGTCTCCGGGATGCACGGCCAGGTTTTCAACGCCTGCCTTGCGGATCTTGCCCAACAGCATGGCAACGCCGTTGATGTACGGCTCGGCCCCGATGATGCCGACGTCCGGGTTGCTGGCAGCCTGGTGCACCAGATGTTCACCGCCCCCGAAACCGATCTCCAACCAAATGGGCTTGCCATTAAAGAGGCCATCCAGGTCCAGGTTCTCGCGTGTGGGGTTCTCGTCCCAGCCGACAGCACCTGGCGCCAGGGCGGCCAGGTCTTCGTCCAGATAGGTCTTTTGGCTCTGCTTCAGGCTCTTGCCTTTGAAGCGGCCATAGAAGTTCCGGCGGGGGCGTTTGGGGTGATCCGTGCTCATGCCCCGGCCCATACTGGCTTGGGCCCATCGTTGCAAGATGGGGTGTTGCGTCAAAGCTGCTGCAGGAACCCGCGCACCTCGGCTCTCGAGCGCAGGACATGGGTGTCGCGCCTGCCCGACCAACGCGCAACAAAGTCCAAGGCTCGCAGACGCCCGTCGGTTTGGTAGTTCCAGCTGAACGCCAGAAAATCGCGGTCAAAACGCTCGGGGCAATTGGGGCCCATGTCGGGCCGGGTCCGCCCATAGAAGCGCGCCGAACGCCAGAGGATGCGCCAAGTTCTGAGCCATCGAGGCATGTCCAGAATGATGATCGTATCGGCACGCTCGGCGCGATAGTCCATGCTGCGCGAATGGTTGCCGTCAAAGACCCAAATGGGCGCGTCCGCAGCCTCCTTGGCCATCTGCATCACGGATGCCTTGTCGCGCTCGATCCAATCGCCTTGCCAATAGATCGGATCCATATGGACAACCGGCAGGTTCAGCCTGGCCCCAAGCGCCCGCGCCAGGGTGGACTTTCCCGACCCCGGGCCACCAATGATCATGATCCGCCGCATCAAACAAACCTCACTTGCACAAAAACCGAGCAGGCGAAGCTAGCGCACCCAGAAAGGGAACAAAAGCCCCTGTGCCAACAGGAGGGGGAGCACTCCCGCGCCCGCGCAGACCTGACTGCGTCAGCTCCGCGAACGGCCTTGGGCCGGGCGCCGGGCGATGCCCGGCGCGGTTGCGCCCTGCCGCCCTGTCGCCCCTTATGCACAACGGCCACGTCGGAGCGCCCGCCGCCGCGCGTAGCACGGCGGCTCGGCCCAACGGGAGGAGTTTTTCTGCCAAGAAAAATTGACGACGGGCGGGAGCCCCCCCTTCCCTGGACCTCGACGCCAGCAATAAAAAAGGGCGGCCCCGGTGGAACCGCCCCGTGTTAGACTGCAAAATCCGGTCCGACTTAAACCGCGCCCTTGAGCGCCTCGACCAGATCCGTGCGTTCCCAGCTGAAACCGCCGTCTTCGTCCGGTGTGCGCCCAAAGTGACCGTAAGCGGCCGTGCGCTGGTAGATCGGCTTGTTCAGACCCAGGTGCGAGCGGATGCCGCGCGGGGTCAGGTCCATGACCTGATCGATCGCCTTTTCGATTGCCGCTGGTGCGACCTCTCCCGTGCCGTGGGTGTCGGCATAGATCGAAAGCGGCTTGCTGACGCCGATGGCATAGCTCAGCTGAATGGTGCAGCGCTCGGCCATGCCTGCTGCCACAACGTTCTTGGCCAAGTAGCGCGCCGCATAGGCCGCCGAACGGTCCACCTTGGTCGGATCTTTGCCCGAGAACGCGCCGCCGCCGTGCGGGGCTGCACCACCATAGGTGTCCACGATGATCTTGCGGCCGGTCAGGCCTGCGTCCCCATCAGGGCCGCCGATGACGAACTTACCGGTCGGGTTCACGTGCCATTCCGTCGCCGCGGTCAACCAGCCCTCAGGCAGAGTTTCGCGGATATAAGGCTCGACGATGGCGCGGATGTCGTCGCTGGTCAGCGCCTCATCCAGGTGCTGGGTCGACAACACGACCGAGCTGACGCCCACAGGCTTGCCGTTTTCATAGATCACCGACAGCTGCGATTTGGCATCAGGGCCAAGCGCAGGCTCGGTGCCGTTCTTGCGCACCTCGGCCAGGCGACGCAGGATCGCATGGCTGTACTGGATCGGGGCGGGCATGAGCGCCTCGGATTCGGTGGTGGCGTAGCCGAACATGATGCCCTGGTCGCCGGCACCTTCGTCCTTGTTGTCAGCCGCATCCACACCCTGGGCGATATGCGCCGACTGCTCGTGCAGCAGGTTGGTGATTTCGACCGTCTCGTGGTGGAACTTGTCCTGCTCGTAGCCGATGTCCTTGATGCAGGCGCGGGCAATCTCGTCAATCCGGCCCATGTAATCGCGCAGCTTGTCCTTATCCGACAGGCCAACTTCGCCGCCGATGACCACGCGGTTGGTAGTGGCAAAGGTTTCTGCCGCAACGCGGGCTTCGGGTTCTTCGCTTAGAAATGCGTCCAATACAGCATCCGAAATCCGATCGCAGACCTTATCCGGGTGCCCTTCGGAAACGGATTCCGAAGTGAATGTGTAGTTATTTCGGGACATCAATAGTGCTCCATTAGGGTTAGAACTGTCACGCCAGGAAGCCGTTGTGACAATTTCAACGAGGGATACGCGGGAGGATTGGGGCCGTCAACGCCTATTTGCGACGCGTTTTGGGACGTTGACTTGCAGTCACAGCAAGGCTCAACAGGGCCAAAACCACCAGCGCCATCAAATCACCTGTGCGCGCATAGAGCGTGGGCTGCAGCGGAGCGGGTAGTTCTGCATCGACATAACCCGCCTGCCCCAAGGCAAGGCTGGCCGTGATGCGCCCTAGCGGATCAATCATGGCGGAAACGCCGGTGTTGGCCGCGCGCATCAGTGGTACACCCTGCTCGATCGCCCGCATTCTGGCCTGTGCCAGATGCTGATATGGGCCGGAACGCGCGCCGAACCAGGCGTCATTGGTGACCTGCAGCAGGAACTCGGGCCGGGTGTTGGCACCATTGATGTCCTGCGGGAACACCGCCTCGTAACAGATCAGTGGCAGCGCGTGGCCCAAGGCGCCCATTGACACCAACTCGGGGCCGGGACCAGAACTGAACCCCTGCCCGCTGTTGGCCGCGAACCCATAGATTCCGAACCGGGCCATCAGATCACCAAAGGGGACGTATTCGCCAAAAGGCACCAGGTGATGTTTATCATAAACGCCCGCGATCCGGCCTTGGGGATCCAAATAGACCATCGAGTTGAAGATGCGGCTGCCTTCCGAGCGACGAATGCCAAGCGCCAGGGCTGCGCCGTCTGCTGCTGCCACGATCCGGTCAAGCGCCGGACCGCCGGTTTCCAGCCACACGGGAACGGCAGTTTCCGGCCAGACGATCAGGTCGGGGCGCGGCAAGGCAGCGGTGTATTCGATCTGACGCTCGTAGAAGGTTGGCATAAAGGCCGGGTCCCACTTCTGGTGCTGCGGCGCGTTGGGTTGGATCAGGCGGACGGTTTGGCCGGTTCCGCTGACCTGTGGCGCAGTTGCTGCAACACCGACAATCGCAACGGCAAAGACCGCGGCAGGCGCTGCATTCCAAAGCGCGCGGCGCGGGGCGACCAACAGCAGACCTGCTGCCATACCCACCGTGACCGTAATCAACGCAAGACCGTGCGGTCCGACCCAAGCCAGCAACAACGCAACATCCGTGTCGACCCAGATCTGCGCAAGGGCGGCCCACGGAAACCCCGTGAACACATAAGCTCGCGCAAACTCGGCCAATGACAGGGTACAGATCAGCAGCCAAACCCGCCCACCCGGCGATCTGCCGCACCACTGAGCAACCCAAAAGGCCGCACCCCAGAACAGGGCCAGCCCGCCTGACAGAAAAATCAGGGCAAAAGGCGCCATCCAGGCGTGGCGTTCGGGGTCAACAAAGAACGGCTCGACAATCCACAGGAGCGCGTGGGCAAAGTACCCCAGCCCCAAGGCCCAACCCAGACCAAAGGCCTGACGCCGGGTGGTCGCGGACACCAAAATCGCAGGGATCACAATCAGAACCGCCAGCGTTGCCCACCAGGCGCCATAGGGCGCCAACCCAAAGGCCGCGATGGCACCCAGCAGTGCAGCCAGCGCCATCCTTGACCATAAAGGCCCCGCCAGCAGACGGTTCATTCGATCAGATCGGGCAGCATGACCCGCAGCCGCTTGATCCGGCGGGGGTCAGCATCGATGACCTCAAATTCAGGCCCATCGGGGTGGCAGACGACCTCGCCACGCGCAGGCACACGGCCCGACAGCATGAAGACCAGACCACCAAGCGTGTCGATCTCTTCTTCGTCCACATCCTCGTGCTTGGTCAGCGAGCGGCCAATCTCGGCCTCGAACTCATCCAACGGCGTACGCGCCTGGGCCACATAGCAGCCCGGCTTTTCCTTGAGCCAGGTCTGGTCCTCGCCCGTGTCGTGTTCGTCCTCGATCTCGCCCACGACCTGTTCAATCAGATCCTCGATCGTCAGCAGGCCATCGACCCCGCCATATTCGTCGATCACCAGCGCCATGTGCCGCCGTTCGGTCTGCATCTTGGCCAGCAGGACGCCAATCGGCATGGAGGGCGGAACAAAGAGCAGCGGCCGAACCATGGATTGCAGATCAAACTCGGTCGAGTTGCCGTTGAAACCGTGGATCAGGGCAAAATCCTTGAGGTGGGCAAAGCCAAGCGGCGTGTCCAGCGTCCCCTCATACACCGGAATTCGGGTCAAACCGCTTTCCCGAAACACCTGCACCAGCTCGTTGCGGGTTATGGTATTGGGCACAGACACGATCTCGGCCGTGGGGATTGCCACATCCTCGACCCGCATTCGGCGCAGGTTGATCATGCCATGAGGTTGAGATGCAGTGTCTGCCGGTTGGTTCGCCTCCACCGGCTCGGGCTCTTCCGATGGAGAGATCGCATCCATGATGCGTGAGAAAAAGCCCCGTTCTGCCGACGTATCGCCGGTAGAGAAATCTGCTTGGTCCTGTAGCTGCGCGCGATGCGCTGCGTTAGAACTGCCGTCTGTGTCGCCCATTATTCCTATTCCAAAATCAAGGCCAAAGGCCCCACTCATTCCATATATGGGTTATTTATGCCCATTTTGCCAAGTATCTCGACCTCCAATGCCTCCATCACAGTGGCATCGGCGTCACGGATATGGTCATAGCCCAACAGATGTAACACCCCATGAACGATCAAATGTGTCACATGATCAGCCATCGGCTTGCCTGCGGCCTGTGCTTCACGCGCGCAGGTGTCGTATGAGATCGCAATGTCACCCAAGGCCAGTTCGCCCATGAAATCGGGCTCTGGTTGGGCCGGGTCACCGCCCGCCACAGCCGCTGCCAGTTCTTGTGTCGGCCAGCTGAGCACGTTAGTTGGCGTCGGTTTATCGCGGAACTCGGCATTGAGAACCGCGATCCGGTCATCATCGCAGGCCAAAAGCGAAATTTCCGCCTCGTCAGCGTCCACCCCCTGATGCGCAAGCGTCTGGGTTGCGGCGCGTTCGGCCAGCGCCTCAAGACCGGCGGTTTGCCAGCGATCGTCTTCGATTGCGATATCCAGCATCTCTGCCTCTTTGCCCGGGCCTCAGGTGCGGCCCGAGTCCGCCTCATACGCCTCGATGATGGCGGCCACAAGCGGGTGGCGCACGACGTCCTTGGAGGTGAAATAGTTGAAACTGATCTTGGGGATCGAAGTGAGCAGACGCTCGGCGTCGGCCAGACCCGATTGAACCCCGCGCGGCAGGTCCACCTGCGAGCGGTCACCGGTGATGACCATACGCGAGCCCTCGCCCAGACGGGTCAGGAACATCTTCATCTGCATGGTGGTGGCATTCTGCGCCTCATCGAGAACAACAAAGGCGTTGGCCAGCGTGCGGCCCCGCATGAAGGCCAGCGGCGCGATTTCGATTCGCTTTTCCTCGATCAACTTGGCCAGCTGCTTGCCGGGCAGAAAGTCGTTCAGCGCGTCATAAAGCGGCTGCATGTAAGGATCGACCTTGTCCTTCATGTCACCGGGCAGATAGCCCAGTTTTTCGCCGGCCTCGACCGCCGGACGGGACAGAATGATCCGGTCCACATGGCCGCCGATGAACATCGACACCCCCACGGCCACGGCCAGATAGGTTTTGCCGGTGCCCGCCGGGCCGATGCCAAAGGCCAGCTCGTTTTCAAACAGCGACTGGACATAGGCCTTTTGCGCGTCCGTGCGCGGCTCGACCAGTTTCTTGCGCGTCTTGATCTCGACCTTGCCGCCCTTGAACATCTCCAATTGGTCGCCGTCGCGCGTGCCGGTGTCCTTTGCGGAGGTGTCCATGCGCAGCTCGCGATCGATGTCACCGGGTTCGACGGTGCGGCCGGCCTGCAAGCGGTCGTAAAGCGCCTGCAGCACTTCGAGCGCGCGTTTCTGCGACGCCTCGCCGCCCATGATCACCAATTGGTTGCCACGCCGTGCAATCTGCACGTCGAGCGCCTTTTCGATCATGGCCAGGTTGCGGTCGTATTCGCCGCAAAGGTCGATCAACAGTCGGTTGTCAGAAAATTCGATCTGCGCCTCGCGGGTTGCGCCTTCGGTTGGCGGTGGGGTCAGGGCACCAATGGCCAATCTGCTCTCCTGTTTTGGCAGTCTGATCCAAGCGTAGCCACGATCACGGCGCACGCGCAAGTCGCCATGTTCACTTTTCATCCAACTGAAACAAAAATGGTGAAGACTGAGGCAATAATCTGCCGGGCTCGCCCCCCCCTCATGTTCAAACGAAAACCGCCCGGCAAGGTTCCTGCCGGGCGGTTTGCATTGATATCCGTGCGCGATCAGAGCGCGTCGACGATGTTCGAGCCTTTCTTGAACGGCCCCGTCGCCACACCCGGAGGTGCCGCACCCGAACAGACCGGCTTGCCGTTGCGATCCAGACGCTGGGACAGGTACCCTTCGAGGCCATCGTCGATGATCCAATGGTCACATCCTTGCGGATCAACCCAGATACCGGCCTTCAGGTTCGACAGGTCCTTGGAGTCGATACCCCGGTCCACGGTCTTGTCAGAGATTTCGCAAGCAGCTAGGCCACCCATGGCTGCGAGAAGCGCAATGCCTTTGATCAGTTTCATGACAGCTCTCCTCAGTTCACGCAGATGATTTCGACGCGGCGGTTCTGCGCCATGTTCGCCGCACTGGTATTCGGCACCCGTGGATCACGCTCGCCATAGCCGCGCACATCAACGATGCGTGCGCCGGCGCTGCGACCAACACGCGCAACCGAGTTGGCCCGGTTCTGCGACAGACGCAGGTTGTAGGCGTCCGAGGCGCGGCTATCGGTGTGGCCAGTGACGATGTAGCCATTGGCCCGTGTCGTCTGGAAGAACTCGCGCAGACGCGCCTGACCCGCCGAGCTGATCCGGAAACTGTCGGTGGCAAAGAACTGATCCGCAGGCAGCGTGCCGCAGAGGTTGCCGCGGCGGCACACCGGAATGCCCTGACGATTGACGTGCGGGGTCATGTAACCCTCGGCCCCGTCATCCATCACCCAGTGCTCGCACCCATCCGGGTCAACCCAGATGGTGGGCACATAGCGCTCGCCGATGACTGTACGTTGGTTCTGTGCGCTGGCAGGGCTGGCAGTGACCCCGGCAATCGCAACAATGGCTGTCAGCGCCGCCAAGGCGCTCTTGATTTTCAAACTAAACACCGCTGATATCCCTCACCGTAGTTCCCCCAAAAAATTGGCACCGCTGACGTGCATCGGCGAGCACCCATAACCCAATTGACTTAAGGTTAGGAAAAGAAGAGATAATTGTGAAGCAAAATCCACCATATATTGTGGCGGATCAGGGAACACTCACCATAAATTCACGCGATTGTCGCCAATTCGGCAATTCTGACCCCGCAAACAAATTGAGTGAGTCGCCCGAACACAATCTCAACGCGATCAGCGGATAACCTCGCCAGCCAGCGAATTTGCGCCGGAAGAAACGATTTTGACGCGCGCGATATCTCCGATTTCCGCACCGGATCCGGTCACGTGAACCGCATGCAAATATTCGGATTTACCGACCATCTGATCGTCAAACCGACCCGCCTTTTCGAACAATACGCTCACCTCGCGACCCACCATGCTGTCCTGAATCTCGCGCTGATGACGGGTGATCATCGCTTGCAGGCGCTGCAAACGGTCGTCGGCTTCGGCGGGATCAACCTGCGGCCGTTCCGCTGCCGGGGTGCCGGGGCGGGTCGAGTATTTGAACGAATAGGCGTAGCCATATTTGACCTGCTCAACCAAATCGAGTGTGGCCTGGAAATCCTCTTCGGTCTCTTCGGGGAAGCCGACGATGAAATCGCCTGACATCACGATATCGGGCCGTGCCGCGCGGATACGCTCGATCAGCTTCAGATAGCTCTCGGCAGTGTGGCTGCGGTTCATCCGCTTCAGGATCTTGTCCGATCCGGCCTGCACCGGCAGGTGCAGATAGGGCATCAGCTTGGAACAAGTGCCATGCGCCTCAATCAGATCATCCATCATGTCGTTGGGATGGCTGGTGGTGAACCGGATGCGCTCCAAACCATCGACCTTGTCCAGTTCCCAAATCAGCTGCGCCAGGGTCATGTCGCCTTTTGGGCCAGCTCCGTGGTAAGCGTTAACGTTCTGACCCAGAAGGGTGATTTCCCGCACGCCGCGTTCGACCAACTCGTTGGCTTCGCGGATGATACGATCGGCTGGTCGGCTGACTTCGGCCCCGCGGGTGTAGGGCACAACGCAGAAGGCGCAGAACTTGTCGCATCCTTCCTGAACGGTCAGGAATGCGGTCGGGCCACGCTTGGCCTTGGGGCGGCTTTTCAGCTTCTCGAACTTGTCTTCTTCCGGAAACTCGGTGTCGAGTGCCTTTTCCCCTGTCCGGGTCTTCGCCTCCATCTCGGGCAGGCGGTGATAGCTTTGCGGGCCGACAACCAGATCAACCAGCGGCTGGCGGCGCATGATTTCCTGACCTTCGGCCTGGGCCACACAGCCCGCCACGCCGATCTTGAGATCCGGTTTCTCGGCCTTCAGCCCTTTGAACCGACCCAGCTCGGAATAGACCTTTTCTGCAGCCTTTTCCCGGATGTGGCAGGTGTTGAGCAGGATCATGTCCGCATCATCGGGCGATTTGGTCTCGACATAGCCCTTTCCGCCCAATGCCTCGGCCATACGCTCACTATCGTAAACGTTCATCTGGCAGCCATAGGTTTTGATATACAGCTTCTTGGGCTCGGACATAATTCTGGCCTTTGCGTTCGCGGGATCAGCGGCGGGCTTTATACCGTTCCGGCACCGCTTGCAATGCACGTGCAATTAACCGATTTTGGTGTTTGATGCCAGCACGGCAAATCAGGGACGCGCAGATGGAATACAACTCACTCGATCATCTCTTGCGCACGGGCAAGGAGACGCTGGCCAAAGGCCCGCTGGCGTTGATCTTTGTCGAAGATGATGTCGAGCTGGCCACTACGATGCGCCATCACTTGCAGTGTGGCTTTGCCGCTGTCCTGGCGTTCATGCCCGACGCGTTCCAACTGCCCAAGGATGTCGAGGCGCGGGTGCACCGCATCCCCTTTGACTGCGGCCCCCGCAAATCGGTGGTTGATGCCATCAACCGGATCATCGAAGCCGCACCGGGCGTGTGGATGTACTACTGCTACAACGCCGAATACCTGTTCTATCCCTTCTGCGAGACCCGCAGCGTTGGCGAAATGCTGATGTTCCACACCGAAGAGCGGCGGGATTCAATGCTGACCTATGTCATCGATCTGTATGCCGATGACCTGAAAAAACACCCGGACGGTGTTTCCTTGGATCGGGCCAATCTGGACAAGTCAGGGTATTACGCGCAATCGCGCAAAGACCCGGACACCGGCCACCCCCGAGAGCGGCAGCTCGACTTTTTCGGCGGGGTCCGTTGGCGATACGAAGAGCACATACCGAAAGAAAGCCGCAAGATCGACCGGATCGCCCTGTTCAAGTCGGCCCCCGGGCTCAAACTGTTGCCGAACCACACGTTCGAGGATCAGGAATATAACACCTATGCCTGCCCTTGGCACCACAATCTGACGGCGGCGATCTGCTCGTTCCGCACCGCCAAGGCGCTCAAACGCAACCCGGGCTCAACGTTCGAGATCGACAGTTTCCGCTGGCACAATTCCACCCCCTTCGAATGGCACTCGCGCCAATTGCTTGATCTGGGGCTGATGGAACCGGGGCAGTGGTTCTAGCGCCACCGTCCCTATCCTTCTGGACCAAAACATCCCGACAAAGCTAAGCAATGGGGGGTCAGTGCCCCCCTTCTACTCAACCGATCAGCATCGGGAACCAATCCTCGCGCAGGCGTTGACCGGGCTGCATGTCGTGCCCGGGAAACGGCGGCGAGGTGCGGCCGGGGCGCTCGACATAGCGGGCGTCATCCCCGACCAGACGCAAGGAAAACGCGCGACGACGGCTGCTTGATGTATTGCCGCGGGCGCCGTGCAGAATCTTGTAGTTGAACGCCACCGCGTCGCCTGGCTGCATTTCAAACTCGACAACCTTCATGCCCTCGGCATCCGGATCGGGGATCGGCATGTACTGGCCCTCGTCGGCAAAGAACCCCTCTTCCGACACCCAACGGGTCGGCAGAACCTCTTTCTCCCACAAGTGCGAACCTGCAACGCAACGCAGGGTCGCCTCTTTTACCGGATCAAGTGGCGACCAGAAGCTGACGGTCTGCTGACCCTCGACAAAATAGTAAGGCCCGTCCTGATGCCAGGGCGTGGCCATCGACGTGCCAGGTTCTTTGACCAGAACGTGGTCGTGGAACATCTGAACCGTCTCGGATTGCATCAGATCAGCCGCCACCTGCGCAGCGGGCGAGGCCTGGATCACATCGCGGAACTGCGGGATACGGGTCCAGTTGCAATAGTCGTCAAAGAACAGACCGGTCTGCCCCTCTTTCTTATTGTCAGAGGCATAAGGTCCCGGCTCGGCCATGTTGACCTCGATCCCATCACGCAGGGCGTCGACATGATCGGCAAAAAGGCCAGGCACAAGGACAACGCCGTCGCGCTGATAGGTTTCGATCATTTCAGGTGTCACGAGCGGGTGCGTCATCAGGATCCTCCATCCACGTTGTTGATGAATATCTGCCCCGCCAAAAACAACATTTCAAATCATATCTGGAAATGACATATTTAACTTCATGTTATATCTGACACTCCGCCACTATGAATATGCCTGCGCCATTGCAGCCGAGGGGAGCCTGTCGGCGGCCGCCGCGCGGCTGAACGTGTCACAGCCTGCATTGTCCAACGCGCTTGACCGGATTGATGCGCAGCTTGGGTATCCGCTGTTTATCCGCAAACGAGGCGCCGCACTGGCCGTCACGCCGCAAGGGCGTCGGTTTGTGGACCGGGCCGAAGCGCTCTTGGCCCGCGCGGCCAGTCTGGAAACAGGGCGGGGTATGCAACCTGCCACAACCCGTCTGACGCTTGGGTGTTTTTCCGACCTTGCGCCCTTTCTGCTCGCGCCCGCTTTGCAGACACTGCGACAGGCCTATCCGCAGATAACGGTCAGCTATCGCGCCGCCGCCTTTGAGCCGTTGATCGGCGCTTTGCTGGACGGAAGCATCGATATCGCCGTGACCTATGATCTGGGATTGGACGCGGGTTTCAGCCGCACAACGCTGTTTCATCAGAGGCCCGTGGCGGTTCTGTCACCGGATCACGCATTGGCGGATCGTCGGGACATATCGCTCGGGGATTTGTCCGCGCACCCGTTGATCCTGTCGGACGAAGGGTTGTCGGCGCAACACATGCTGGGTCTGTTTCGCCGTCATGGCCTGTCACCGGTGGTGGCGCATCGCACGCAATCGCTTGAAATCATGCGCAGTCTTGCCGCCCATGGCGAAGGAGCAGGCATCAGCTATGCCGCACCCCACGCCAGTCACAGCTACGATGGTCAGCCCTTGGTGATGGTGCCGATCCAAGATCAGGACGCCCGCGAGCCCGTGATCCTGACGCGGCACGGAACTGGACCCGGCGACCGGGTCATCGACGATGCAATGATGATACTTACAGAAACGCTGAAAGCGCCTAGGCCCTGATCACACCTTGCGCAGGCGGATCACCACATCGACCGACGCGATCTCGACCCCTTCGGGCGCATCGGGAAGGCGCTGGATGACCAGCTGATCGGACGGAGCATCCGACAGGCGGGCCTCATCCTCCCAATAGAAATGGGGATGATCATGCGTGTTCGTGTCGAAATAGCTTTTCGAGCCGTCCACGGTGATTTCCTGCAGGACGCCCGCGTCGCAGAAAGCCCGCAACGTATTGTAGACCGTGGCCAGCGACACCGAGGCGCCTTTGGTCTTTGAGGCCTCGAACAGGCTTTCAGCGGTGACGTGACGGTGACGGCCATCGCCCACCAGAAGTTCGGCCAGCGTTACACGCTGACGGGTCGGACGCAGACCTGCGTCGACCAACCAATCGGTGGCTATCTGATTGCTATCTGGTGTCATCACGTAAAGACTCGCTAATGGCTGACTGTATATATAGGGCCGTCCCCACCGTAAATTCAAATGAAATTCATTCGCAACTGCGTGGACCCGACGTCGCAATCCGCCTGTCCGGTACTTGCGGGACAGCTAGGCGCGATGCTAGAGGGTCGAAAGCAAAATTTGACACCCCAGGCAGGAGACGCGGCAGCATGTCCCAATTCCCGAGCAGTTTTGACAAAGATGACCTGCTGAAGTGCGCCCGCGGCGAGCTTTTCGGTCCCGGCAACGCCCAGCTTCCGGCCCCGCCGATGCTGATGATGGACCGGATCACCGACATCTCGGGCGATGGTGGCGCGCATGGCAAAGGCCACGTGCTGGCGGAATTCGACATCACCCCGGACCTCTGGTTCTTTGACTGCCACTTCCCCGGCAACCCGATCATGCCCGGCTGTCTGGGTCTGGACGGCCTGTGGCAATTGACCGGTTTCAACCTGGGCTGGCGCGGCTGGCAGGGGCGCGGCTATGCACTTGGCGTGGGCGAAGTGAAACTGACCGGCATGGTCCGTCCGGACCGCAAGATGCTGACCTACAAGATCGACTTCACCAAGGCGATCCAGACCCGGCGCCTGACCATGGGTGTCGCCGACGGCATCGTCGAGGCTGACGGCGAAGTGATCTATCAGGTCAAAGACATGAAAGTGGCCCTTTCCGAAAGCTGAGGCCACACAAAAACCGATACCGAATGAGAGGCTCGCGGGCCTCTTTTTCGCACCTGCAACAGAGAGGACAACGTTGTGTCGATCACTCACAAAGATCTATCGGATGCCCGCACCGCCTGGGGCCAGGGTAAGATTGCCATTTCAAAAGCCTTCGAAGAGGGCGGCATTGAAGCGGCGCGCCAGGTTGCCGAGGCTCATCTGGATGCGATCTATGGCTACAACTTGGGACCCGTGTTGTTCAAACCCACGATGGCCAGCGGTCCGCAAACCTTTCGACCCACCAAAGAAGGCGCCCTGGCCTATTTTTGCGGCCACTCCGAGGAATATCCCCGGGACAACGGGTTTGCGATCCAAGGGTGGCGTGCCATGGACAGCGTAACGTCAGCCGAATACATCGAAGGTGACATCGCCATGTGGATGGGCTGGGTCATGCTGACGGACAAGGACGGCAACGTCACCAAGGTCGACAAGTCGTTTGGCTACAAGAAAGATGCGGATGGCACCCTGCGCATCGTCCTGCACCACTCTTCCTTGCCCAACGAGTTCTGATTTAGCCGCAGCAGCTGCACGAGCTTTTGGCCCGCGGTGCCAGATCAAGTTCGTGCAGGGGCGCAGCGCCAATCAGCACATCGGCCGACAGCTTCATCACTTGCTCCGGTGTAGCCGCACCCCGCGCCGGACCAACCCCTTCGAGACGGGCAACTTACCACACATCCTGAGCGGCGATTAAGTTCAGTTGCCCAAACGTCCCTGACAAATTTTGACAGGCGCTGGAACGCGCACGATGTCCGTTCTGCAAACTCAGTTAAATCTCGAAGTCAGAGCAGAAAAAAATCGTCCGTGTCGCCCAGATCCGGCGGCACATTGTCGGGCCATTCCTGTTCTTCTCCACGAACTTTTCGGAATGTCGCATCCCGAACTGCATCTTTGGCGTTGTCGAGATGTTCCAGAGCGTTTCGGAACGCAACTTCGTTGACCAAGTGTTCCGTTGCATTTTTCCTTGCGTTCTCATTCGCGATGGACAGGTCATTTTCCGTCGTAAAGAAATGGAAGCCAATTAGTGCGTCTTCTGGCATTGGGTGTTTCCTCCTATGAAATATAACTCTGCAAATCAGCAAGCACACCTTACCCGCCCGTTGACTCGAACGGTTTTCAAGCAGATTTCGGAGACTTTGAAAGAAGCAAACCTTAGCAAAAAATGGCCCAAAAGTCGAGTCGGCCACCTGGAAGGGCTCAGGAGAGCCACGTCTCGGGGATCCTTGCACCGAAGCGCTCCCGGCAAAATTCATACTGAGGGCGGAGAGTATGCAGAAGAGCAGCCTGCACCCGTGCTGGTATCGCTGCTTTGAATGTCGTTTCGTTCCTCACCCTCATCGGCACCCCCGGGGAGAAAGGAAGCTCGGCAAAGCTGCACAGGTCGCGCAGCGCGTGATCGGTTTCGAACATGGCCTCATAAAACAGGTAAAGAAGTTTCTCACGGGGAAAGATACGATCCAAGGTCGTAACGAGTCCCCTGTAGTCTGCACGCGCCAGCAAAGCCGGAGAGGTGATTGCATTTCGCCAGTTTCCAATCACGTCCCGATCAGGGTTCATCTGTTGCATGTGCCGGAGCTGTGACCAGAAGCGATCTACCGGGTCGCGCATAAGAAACAAAAGCTTCAAGTTTGAATCCTGCGACGCAAAGAAATCTCTGACAAAGTGGAAGCCTTCGGCACCGATCGCGGAATATGCCGGTGTCAAATCACAGCAACACGTCGTTTCATTTGTACACAAGCGCGCAAAATGAGCGAAGTACGCACTATCGTCATAAATCATCCGAGCGCGGTCTACGCTGGCCTGAAACGTCGGCCGGTCTTTTAGATTTGCAGCCGCGCCCCCCGCCTGTTGTAAGTGAAAAACAAGTCGGGTCATCGCGAATTCATCCGCGTCCCCAAGCGCATTAACCGGATAGCGCGCATCGAAGAAATGAACTTCCTTGAGTGGCGAGACGGTCACCTCGGGTTTACTTCCTAGATAATCGTACAGCCAACTGGTCGCACATTTGGCTGCTCCGACGCAAAGCAGGAAGGTTTTATCCTGCAAAACCGGGAACATCCGCCCATCGGATTGTTTGCCGCTCATCCCTTGCATACCATCTCACATGCTATGTTCAGAAAGTGCGCTTTTTTCCCCATTTGGGCAAATCGAAGCGTCAAATTTTCAACCGCTTCACAGCATGTCTGCCACAAGATCAGGTACATTACCGACAGTGCGCACACCCAAAGTCTAATCGCTTGCTCAGCTTCTTGCACTGTCTTAAACATGCTCAACGCAGCAGAGGAGTTCTTTCATGCGTCGTGTCGTCGTCACCGGTCTGGGCATTGTCTCGTCGATCGGCAACAATGCCCAAGAGGTCGTGGCCTCGCTTAAGGCAGGCAAATCCGGGATCGTCGCAAGTGACGAGATGGTCGAACACGGCTTTCGCAGCCAGATCGCCGGAACGCTCAAGCTCGACATCAAGGAGCACGTGGACAAACGCACGCTGCGCTTCATGGGGCCTGGAGCTGCCTATGCCCATATCGCAATGAGCCAGGCTATCGCCGATGCCGGATTGACCGAGGATGACGTCGTGAACGTACGCACCGGTCTGGTGGCCGGATCGGGCGGCCCGTCGACCAGTGCCATGCTGACGGCGCATCAGGTGGTTGCCAAAACCGGCGCAACCAAGCGAATTGGCCCCTTTGCTGTGCCCAAATGCATGAGCTCGACCATTTCTGCCAACCTGGCGACGGCGTTCAAGATCAAGGGCATCAACTATTCGATCACCTCGGCCTGCTCGACCTCGCTGCACTGCATCGGCAATGCAGCCGAGCAGATCATGCTGGGCAAACAGGACGTGATGTTTGCGGGCGGCGGCGAAGAACTGGACTGGACCCTGTCGTGTCTGTTCGACGCCATGGGCGCGATGAGCTCGAAATACAACGACACGCCCGAACAGGCCTCGCGCGCGTTTGACGAGAACCGCGATGGGTTCGTGATCTCCGGCGGTGGCGGCATCGTCGTACTCGAAGATCTGGACCACGCGCTTGCGCGCGGTGCCAAGATCTATGCCGAAGTGACCGGTTACGCGGCAACCTCGGACGGCCATGACATGGTGGCCCCCAGCGGTGAAGGCGGCGAGCGCGCGATGCGTCTGGCCGTGTCGACCCTGCCCGAGGACCGCAAGGTCAGCTACATCAACGCGCATGGCACCTCGACCCCGGTGGGCGACGTGGGCGAGGTTGAGGCCGTGCGCCGCGTCTTTGGCGAGGGTAACGTGCCCCCGATCAGCTCGACCAAGTCGATGACAGGCCACGCGCAAGGCGCAGCTGGCGCGCTCGAGGCGATCTTCTGCCTGCTGATGCTGGACAATGATTTCATTACACCGTCGATCAACGTCGAAACCCTGGCCGAGGGGATCAACCCCGGCGAAGTGGCGACCGATCTGGTCGAAAACGCGGGCCTCGATTCGGTCATGACCAACAGCTTTGGCTTTGGTGGCACCAACGGATCGATGATCCTGAGCAAGTACAAAGGATAATCCGATGACCGGAGCATTGCAGGGCAAACGCGGGCTGATCATGGGCGTCGCCAACGACCGCTCGATCGCCTGGGGCATCGCCAAAGCCATGGCCGAGGCCGGAGCCGAACTGGCGTTCACCTATCAGGGTGAGGCCTTTGGCAAGCGATTGGAACCTCTGGCGCAAAGCGTCGGTTCTGATTTCATGGTGGATGTGGATGTCACCGATGATGCGTCACTGGACACGGCCTTTGCCCAATTGGGTGAGCGTTGGCCCACCATCGACTTTCTGGTGCACGCCATCGCCTATTCCGACAAGACCGAACTGACGGGACGGTTCCTGGACACCACACGGGCCAACTTCAAGAACTCGATGGATATCTCGGCCTATTCCTTCATCGAAGTGGCGCGCCGGGCGCATCCGCTGATGAAAGACAACGGTGGCACATTGCTGACGCTGACCTATGCAGGGTCGAACCGGGTTGTCCCGAATTACAACGTCATGGGGGTGGCCAAAGCGGCGCTGGAATCGGCGACGCGCTATCTGGCCAACGATCTGGGTCCCGAGGGCATCCGCGTGAATGCCATTTCGCCCGGACCGATGAAGACCCTGGCCGGAGCGGCTATCGGCGGGGCGCGCAAGACCTTCAAGTTTGCCGACAGCAACGCGCCGATGCGCTCAAACGCGACGCTCGAGGCGGTTGGCGGCACAGCGGTTTACCTGACCTCGGACGCAGGTGCCTGCACCACGGGCGAGATTATTCGCGTCGACGGCGGCTTCCACGTCTTGGGGATGCCGCAGCCCGAAAGCATGTGATTTTCGGGGGGCCGGGCCTGCAAGAGATTGCCACGGCCCCGCCCTTTGATCGCCAAGGTTTCGGGTCATGGTCTTTGCATGACCCAGCCTGATGTCACTCTCAGCGCCCAAATGCCCGGCCCTAAGCCCAACACCAACCCCTTGCGCGGGTTGAAGGTCACGCTGCTGGCCGGATGCGGGTGCTTGCTGGCGGTGGTGCTGGCGTCTTCGCCTCAGATACAGGACCTGCTGTCTGGATCAACTGCGCGCGGTGATGCGTTTCAGGTTGTCGAGATCGAAATCGCATCGGCGACAGATGTGATCGAGGTGCCAACGGCACCTCCGGTCGTCGAAAAGATGGCGCTCCCTGACACAATCTCTCCGTCATCCGCGGACCCCGGTCCCGCATGGATCGACAGCCTCAACCTGCCCCACGCAGGCCACGTGTTGGGAGGAGAGGCTGAGCAGTCCAACACACCCGCCGTACCAATTGTCTCGTCCATGCCCCGCAGCCGCATTCCCGTACGCAGAGGCGGCGTGGCATTCGGCGAATGATCGCGAAGCACGTCTAGCGACCAAGTCCATTCTTTCCCTGTACCGCCCCTTGCATCAGCGTTGTGCGCGACCGTTTCGGGGGCGCTCCCGCACCCGAGCGATCCCGACTGCGTCGGCACCGCTAGCGGCTTTGGGCCGAGCGCCGCGCTGCGCGCGGCGCGGTCCCGCCTGCAGCAAGCGTCGTGCGCTAACCCGGCCTCAAAAGCGCTTAGACCTCAAAGAAACACCATCCGCCGAGCGAAGCGAGGCCCGGCCCAACGGGAGGAGGGCATCTTTGATGCCTGATCGACGGGCGGGAGCGCCCCGTCCGCCAAAGTGCAACAAGTCAGTTGATCGAGACGATCTCGAAGTCGAACACCAGATCCTGGCCCGCAAGCGGGTGGTTGGCATCCAGCGTCACAGTCGCCTCGTCCACCTCAACCACCGTCACCGGCAATGCCTGACCGTCCGGGGTCTGCATCTGCAACTGAGTGCCGATCTCCAGCGGAATGTCATCCGGGATGCCTTCTCGCGGGATCGCCTGACGGGCGGCGGGGTTGATCGGGCCATAGGCTTCTTTGCAATCGATGGTCACCTTCTTCTTCTCCCCCACTCCCATATCTGGAAGCGCTTTGTCCAAACCCGGGATGATCTGACCCGAACCCACCACAAACTCCAACGGATCGCGCCCTTCCGAGCTGTCGAATGTGCTGCCGTCCAGAAGGGTGCCGGTGTAGTGGATGCGCACTGTGTCGCCTGATTTGACCTTGGTCATTGGGTCTCCGATCGCGTGGGAGTTAAAAGATGCAGCACCCTGACGGAGCCTCGCGCCAATGTAAAGGCACCGGGATGTGATGGCAGTGGGCCTTTCCCCCCTGCCCCGCCTGTGCAACCCTGCGCCCGAAGTTGAGGGAGAGGACATCATGGCAATCACAACCTGCGTATTCGACGCCTACGGCACCTTGTTCGATGTGGCGGCTGCCGCGCGGCAGGCCGCAGCCGAGCCCGCACATGCCGCGCTCAAGGATAAGTGGATGGAGGTTGCCAACCACTGGCGCCTGAAACAGCTGCAATACACCTGGTTGCGGGCTATCACGGACGCGCACACCGATTTCTGGGAAGTTACCCAAGACGGGCTGGACTGGGCGTTGGAAGTATCGGGCCTCGATGGTGATGCGGCACTGCGCCAACGATTGCTCGATCTATACTGGGAGCTGCAAGCCTATCCGGAGGTCCCGCAGATGCTGCGCGCTCTCAAGGATGCCGGTTTGCAAACAGCGATCCTGTCGAACGGCTCGCCCGCGATGCTCGACGGAGCCGTTCAATCCGCTGGTGTAGGCGATGTGTTGGATGACGTGCTGTCGGTGGAAAGCGTCGGCATCTTCAAGCCGGATAGCCGCGTGTACGATTTGGTTGGCCAACGCTTCGGCTGCGCACGGGACGAGGTCCTGTTCGTAAGCTCGAACGGTTGGGACGCCGCCGGGGCCAGCGGCTATGGCTTCACCACCGCTTGGGTCAATCGCGCTGGAGAGCCGATGGACCGCTTGCCATGGACGCCTGCACATGTACTGTCCGACCTCACGAGCATTCCGCAACTGGCAGGGGTTTGATGGCCGATTTCACCACCTCGGACGGCATAAGCATTCATTACAGCGATATCGGGAGCGGTCAGCCGCTCCTGTGTTTGGCGGGATTGACCCGCTGCGAGCGGGATTTCTCCCACCTCGCCCCGCATGTCACCGACTTGCGCATGATCACGATGGATTATCGCGGACGCGGGCAATCAGAATATGACCCCGACTACATGAACTACAACGTGATGCGCGAAGGGCAGGACGCCATCGAACTGCTCGATCACCTGGGCCTTGAACGCGTGACCCTTTTGGGCACCTCTCGCGGCGGGCTGATCGCAATGACCTTGGCCGCGACGCAGCCGCAACGATTGTCGGGCGTGATCCTGAATGACGTGGGCCCGGTCGTCAGCGCCGAGGGCATCGCGCGGATCATGGACTATGTCGGCAAACCAACCGTGTCCCAAACCTATGATCAGGCGGCCCAGGCGATGCATACTACCCTGGCGCCACAGTTCCCCGATGTCCCGCTTGCGGTCTGGCGCCAGCAGGTCGAGGTGCAATTCGACGAGAGCCCAGATGGCCTGACCCTGCGCTATGACCCAAAGCTGCGCGATGCGCTGATCGAGCAGGCCGCCGCCGGCCCTGTACCCGATCTTTGGCCCCTGTTCGAGGCGCTCAAGCCGCTGCCCACCGGCGTGATCCGAGGCGAAAACTCGGATATTCTGGAACCAGGCACCTTGACCGAGATGCAAACCCGGCACCCCGAGATGCTGACAGCGGTCATCCCCAATCGGGGCCATGTGCCGTTTCTGGACGAGCCTCAGTCCCTTTCCCTTATCCGCAGTATTCTGGAGCGCGCCTTATGAGCTCGATTGACATGATCCACGCCGCCGCAGATCGCCTTAAGGGCCACGCGCGGCGCACACCGCTTCTCAACTCTCCGTTTCTGGACGAGATCGCTGGGCGGCGGCTGTTCGTGAAACCCGAATGCCTGCAACACACTGGCAGCTTCAAGTTTCGTGGCGCCTGGTCGGCTGTGTCTGCGTTGGATGAGGACACCCGCATGCGCGGCATTCTGGCGTTTTCGTCGGGCAACCACGCGCAGGGCATTGCCATGGCTGCCACCAAACATGGTGCGCCGTCCGTGATCATCATGCCGTCGGATGCGCCAAAGATGAAAATCGACAACACCCGCGCACTGGGGGCCGAGGTGGTGCTTTATGATCGTGGCAGCGAAAGCCGTGAACAGATCGGCGAGCGGCTGCGGCAGGAACGCGGCCTGACCCTGATCAAGCCCTATGACGAACCCCAGGTGATTGCAGGCCAAGGCACGACTGGCTTGGAGATCGCTGAACAGGCCGCCGAGCACGGCGTTACCCAAGGCGACGTTCTGATCTGCTGTGGTGGCGGCGGCTTGACCTCGGGCATTGCACTGGCGCTGGAAGAACACGCGCCAGATATGCGCCCCCGGCCGTGCGAGCCGCAAGGGTTTGATGACGTGACACGCTCGCTGGCCTCGGGCCAGATCGAACAGAACCCGGCAACCTCGGGCAACATTTGTGATGCTATCCTGACCCCGTCACCGGGCGAGATCACCTTCCCAATCATGTACGAACGCTGTGGCCCGGGCCTGACCGTCACCGAAGACGAGGCACTGCGCGCCATGGCGTTGGCGTTTTCACGCCTCAAGATCGTGCTGGAACCGGGCGGGGCCGTCGCCTTGGCCGCAGCGCTGTTCCGCAAGGATCAGATCGAAGGCGAGGCTGTGATTGCCGTCGCCTCAGGTGGGAATGTGGACGCTGATATCTTCAGAACGGCCCTGGAGCGGTTCGCATGACCCGTTTCACCATAGCATCCTTCAACGTCAAAAACCTGATTGGCGCGGACAAGGAATACTACGCATTTCAAAAGTACACTCCCGAGGAATACGCCTGGAAACAGGATTGGATGGCGGACCAGCTGCTGACCATGGACGCCGACATCGTGGGGTTTCAGGAGATCTTTGAAGAGGAAGCCTTGCGTGATGTGATCGCCGAGACGGATCGGCGCGGCATGCAGGCCAATGAAGCCAACCTGCCGGATACCTCGAAACGCTATCACAAGAAGGCAATCTTTCGGAAACTGGCCTTTGGCGGCTACAAGGATGCGGCTCTGGCCTTTGCCGCCAATGCCTCAGATGGCGGCCCGGGCGAGCGACGCCCCGGGTTGGCGGTGCTGTCGCGTTTTGGCTTTGCCGAGGCACCGGAGATCATCCAAGAACTGCCCGAGCCCCTGCGCATCCCCATGTCGTCTTTGGGCGGGGAAGAAGGGGCTGGTCACTACACGTTGACCCGCATCTCACGTCCGATCCTAAAGGCTCGCGTGCCGGTTGGGGGCAAGGTCATCACTGTCTTCAACTGCCACCTGAAATCGAAGCTGGGAGAGTTCGTCCGCCCCGAAGGCGCAGAGTTTGCCCCCGAGGCCGTCCTGACCGCTTATGACCCGGTGGGCCGCGCCATGGGTGCGTTACGCTCGGCTTTGCGGCGCATGGCCGAGGCCTGGGTCCTGCGGCGCGAGATCGTCGCCGAGTTGGACAAGGGACACCCCGTGATGGTTCTGGGCGATTTCAACGATGGCGAACACGCGGTGAGTTCCGAGATCATCTCGGGCGAGCATCCGTTCAAGAATTACTCCTGGATGCTGCGGCACGACGCCAAGGCCCCCAATGACCGCTATTCGCGCGAAGAGAATGAGCAAATCACAGAAGCCGTGGACCGGGTTCGGCTACGTTCCGCCGAAAAGATGTTCGTACGCAAGTCCCTGCGCGACATGGTGTATACGGCGGCATTTGGCGGTGTGTATGAGAGCATCGACCAGATCTACATGTCGCGCCACTTCGACAGCACCTGGAACAAGGCGATGGGAGAGATGGAGTACTACAGCGTCTTCAATGACCACCTGACCGACGGATCACACCCCGAAGCGCCCTATAACAAGCTTGCGTCGGACCACGGCCAAATCATGGCGCATATCCGGCTACAGTAATTCAGCCGGGCAAGGGGTGCGCTCCCGCGCCCGAGCAGACCTGACTGCGTCAGCCCCGCTAACGGACTTGGGCCGGGCGCCGCGCTGCGCGCGGCGCGGTCCCGACTGTGGCCTATTGCTCGTTTGGTGTTGTAATCGCTTCGACTGCAAAGGATTGCCAACTGCCGAGCGAAGCGAGGCCCGGCCCAACGGGAGGCGATGTCCCGCAAGGGGCATCAACGACAGGCGGGAGCACCCCCGTCTTACTTGAACAAAAGCCCTCGGCCTTACCGAGAATAAGACTGATCGCGAAACTCTTGTCGCAGACGCAGGCGTTCGGGGGAATTCCTGTAGGAACCACTCGGGTGGTTTGTCTTCCCACACCTGCGCATAGACGCGCATCTTGTTGCCGCCAAAGATCTTGGTCAGATCCTCGTTCGAGTACCCCCGCGCCCACAGGTCATCTGTAATCGCGGCGAGGATCTTTGCCAACTCGCAGTTGCCGGTCGCGCCCTTGTTGAAAGCGTCGATCATGTCCGCCGCCTGCTTGGCCGAGATATCCTCGGGCGAGATGCCGTCCATCATCCATTCGGTGAAGGTCGGAGAGTTATAGCCGCCCGACTTGGCCGCGCGCAGCGCCTCATCATCCGGAATAGCCCGATAGCATCCGCGAGGCGTGGCGCCCGGTTCGCTTTTGTAAAGACCCGCCGGAACCGAATGGATATAGACATACGGCCGCCCCGGATTCCTGGCGTCCATGTCGTCCATAGCGTCATTGGCGGTCTTGGACTCGGTGTGACTTAGATCCAGCAGGATGCCAAAGCGCACCATCTCGTCAACAACCGACCTACCCCAGGGCGTCAAGCCGATGTAATTGCCGTTGTATGCCGCCAATTGCCCGGAACCGGTGCGCAAAATATCGATATAGGCTAGGATCATGCTCTTGATGCCCATATCCTTGGGCAGCGCCATCTTCTTAAGATCATCGTTCAGGATGGTCGCTGTCTGATTGTTCCAGATCACCGCCGTGTTGCCCTGAGCATGGGCAGCTTCGATGTCACGAGTCTGGTTCACGACCAGAAAATTCTGCGGCTGCTCACCCATTACGCTGCGAAAATGATAGTCCCGCTCCAGCAGCGTCTCAAACGACATATCAGCAGCGGCCAGAGTCATCTCGTGCCCAGTGATCCCATCGTCGCGCGCGCTGGAAATAGTCGCGCAGTTGAGAATACTTGGTCCAGCTGGTGCCATGGGGACTGGCCCGCATGCCTAGAAAAATGGTGTCCTGCACAAATTGCTTTACCTTGTCAGATGTCTTGCTTTCTAAGCTGGCCTGCCCTGCGGTGGCCAAGCTCAGCAGAACGGCCCCAAGTGCAATCATCCGTTTCACGTCGAATTTCCCCTGTCGCGTCACCCAACATGATGTGCGCAAGACAAAACATGTCAGGCAAAGACCGCACAAATCCGCTTTCAGATGCCGTAAGGTACGCCCCCTGTCACAGGCAGGTTGATGCCTGTCACATAGCGCCCTGCCGGGCCCGCCAGATAGGCCACCGCCTCGGCCACGTCTTCGGGTGTGCCTGCGTCCCGAAGCGCCACATCGGCATAGCGGCGGCGCTTCATCTCGTCCAACGACACACCCTGTTCTTGCGCCAAGCGTGCATTGGCGGCCATGTGCATGTCCGTGGCGATGTAACCGGGGCACACGGTGTTGCAGAGGATGCCATCGGGCCCAAACTCGGCCGCAAGGGTTTTGCTCAACCCCACAAGCCCGTGTTTCATCGCCGTATAGGCGCCGAACCCCGGCTCTGCCCCCAAAGAACCGGTCGAACCGATGTTGATGATGCGCCCTGCCCCTTTGGCCTGCATGGCAGGGATGACGGCCTGTGCCAGTTGCATGGGCCCCAGCAGGTTGACTGCAAAACTCGCCTGCCATTGCGCGGGCGTCGTGGACAGGAAATTGTCGGACCCCGCCAGAGAGCCCGCGTTGTTGACCAGAATGTCCACCGGTCCAAGCCTTTGGCGGACCGTTTCGATGCAGCTGGCGATCTGGTCGGGTTTGGTGACGTCCAACGTCACCGCAAGGCCATCAATCTGCCGTGCCAATTGGTCCAACAGATCACCGCGCTCTTGGATCTGGCCCTCGATCTCGACTGGCCCCTTCGTATCGGTGACAACAACGCGCGCACCCTCCTGCGCCAGTCGCATTGCAATCGCCCGACCGATCCCACGCGGGGCCGACGCCCCGGTTATCAATGCAACCTGCCCCGCAAGTGATGTCATAGTATGTCCTTCATGGTTTTGCTGCTGCACGGAAAATCACCCCATTGGTTTGCAGAGGCGCGCTGCCTAAGCTAGGCAGAAATCAGGTTGAGGAGAAGACAGATGCAGATCGCGGATTTTGGTGACGTCAGACTACATTATCGTATAGATGGCGACCCCGATGGCGCGCCTGTGGTGTTTTCCAATTCTCTGGGCACGGACATGCGGTTGTGGGACCCGATCCTGCCTTTGTTGCCCAAGGGGTTGAAGCTGATCCGCTATGACAAACGCGGTCATGGTCTGTCATCCACACCTGCAGGCCCCTACAGCATGGGCAATCTGGTGCGCGACGTGGAACGCCTGATGGATATGCTCGAGGTCAAGAACAGCCTGTTCGTGGGCCTCTCGATCGGCGGCATGACAGCCCAAGGGTTGGCGGTCAAACGGCTGGATCTGGTGCGTGCCATGGTCATTTCAAACACGGGCGCCAAGATCGGCACGCCTGCGATCTGGGACGAGCGTATCGCTGCCGTCAAAAAAGACGGGATCGAGGCCTTGGCCGATGGCGTGATGGAGCGGTGGTTTTCCAAGGCTTTCCGCGCCACGCCTGAGTTGGAGCTGTGGCGCAACATGCTGGTGCGCACCCCGGCCGAAGGGTACTGGGGCTGTTCCGCCGCGATCTCGGGCACCGACCTATACACGCCCACGAGTGGTTTACGTCTGCCTACCCTGGGTATCGCAGGGTCCGAGGATGGCTCGACCCCGCCTGATCTGATGCGAGAAACCACGGCGCTCATTCCCGGCTCGCAGTTCCACCTGATCCGCAAGGCGGGCCACCTTCCTTGTGTCGAACAGCCCGAAGAATACGCTCGCGTGCTTACGCAGTTCATCCACGACACCGGGCATCTTTAGGCATGGCTGATTTCCTATTGGTCCACGGCTCGTGCCACGGGGCCTGGTGCTGGCGTGACCTGATTCCGTCGCTAGAGGCGCAAGGCCACACAGCCCGCGCCATTGATCTACCTGGCATGGGTGCAGATCAGACACCTTTGGCGGGGATCACCCTGGATGATTGCCGGGATGCGGTGCTGGCGGCCTCGACCCCGGACACGCTGTTGGTGGGACATTCCTGGGGCGGCTATCCGATCAGCGCGGCGGCCGAGGCGGCCCCGGACCAGATGCGCGGGTTGATCTATCTCTGCGCCTATTTTCCAACCGATGGCCTGTCGATGGTGGACAGGCGCAAACGTTCCCCCCGCCAAACGCTTGCTGACGCGGTGATCAAATCGGATGACGGCGTGTCTTACACGGTCGACCCTGCGCGCGCGCCAGATCTGTTCTATCACGACTGCCCACCCGAGGCGGTGGCTTACGCGATGCAGCATTTGCGCCCGCAACCCATCGCGCCGCAGGACACGCCGCTGCCAACCACTGCAGCCTTTGACAGCGTGCCCAAATCCTACATCCGTTGCGCGCAGGACCAGACCATTCCGCCAGAATATCAGGCCGAGATGACCCGCGACTGGCCAGTCGAGCGGGTCCACGTTATGGACAGCTCGCATTCGCCGTTCCTGGCCGACCCAAGCGGCCTGGCGGCGCTCCTGACCCAGATCGAAAGGCAATTCTGATGGCGGCCTCCGTCTTTGACAGCGCGCTCTTTTCCCGACTGTTCCCCACTGGCGAGGTGGGACGGCTGTTCACCGACACCGCCGAACTGCGCGCCATGCTGCTGGTCGAGGGGATGCTGGCCAAGGTACAGGGCGAACAGGGGATCATCCCCGAGCTCAGCGCCGCCGCCATCAGCCGCGCAGCGATGGAGGTCCAGCTGGATCCCGGAGCCTTGGCGCAGGCCACCGGTCAGAACGGGGTCAGCGTCCCCGCGCTGGTCGCTGCCTTTCGCGCCGAGATGCAGGCGCCAGAGCATGCGCAATTCGCCCATTGGGGCGCGACATCGCAGGACATCATCGACACCGGGTTGATGCTGCGGCTGCGCCAAGCTTTGGGTCTGATCGAAAAGGACATCGCGGCGGCGTTGGACCATCTGGCGCAAACAGCCGAGGATCACGCCGACACGCCCATGCCCGCCCGCACCTATGGGCAACACGCAACGCCAACCTCATTCGGAGCGGTTGTGGCCACATGGGGCGAGCCGCTTTTGGGGTTGTTGGGTGAACTGTCTGATTTGCGCAAGTCCTGCCTGTTGGTGTCCCTGTCGGGCGCTGCGGGCACCGCATCTGCGCTTGGCCCGCAAGCGGTTGAGACCCGCGCGGCATTAGCCAAGTTGCTCAACCTGACCGATCCGGAACGATCCTGGCACACGGACCGGACACCGGTGCTGCGGATCGCCGATTGGTGCAGCCGCGTCGCGCTGGCTTTTGGCAAGATGGGCGAAGATGCGACCGAACTGGTGCAAAGCGGGATCTCCGAGCTGTCCTTGGGCGGCGGCGGCTCCTCATCCACGATGCCCCAGAAACAGAACCCGGTGGCACCCTCTGTTCTGGTGGCGCTGTCACGCCAAACCAGCGGTCTCATACCTGTGCTGCAAGGGGCGGCGATGCACCGCCATCAACGTGACGGGGCTGCCTGGTTCACCGAATGGATGTGCCTGCCGCAGATCATTCTGGGGGCCGCCTCGTGCGCCCAAACAGGCTTGACTCTGTGCGAGGGGCTTGCCCCTAACCCCGAGCAGATGCGTGCCGCGCTCGACGGCTCAAAAGACCTGATCCATGCCGAGGCGCTGAGTTTCGCCCTTGCCGAACACCTGTCGCGCCCGGAGGCACAGGCCGCTACCAAGGCTTTGTGCAAGGAGGCCATCGAAGCCGACGTGCCTTTGCGCACGCTCGTCGCTCGCGATTGGCCGCAGTTGAACACCGACGTATTGTTCGACCCTGCACATCAAATGGGACAGGCTCCGACGGCGGCCCGGAGTTTTGCCGAACGAGCGCGTTCCGTGGCGAAAACCTGAGACTGCCCTTTTCCTTGGACGTAACCGGACATAGGTTGCGCTGAAGTCCCGACCATCCGGAGCGATCTTTTGCGGCTGCCAGTCCTGTTCATCCTGTTCACCGTCATGATCGACGCCATGGGCATCGGCCTGATCATGCCGATCATGCCCGACCTGATCGTCGAGGTTCAGGGCGGCACGCTGGCCGAGGCCGCGCTGTGGGGCGGGGTTCTGAGCACGGTCTTTGCGGTGATGCAGTTCCTGTTCAGTCCGATCATCGGCAACCTGTCGGACAGCGTCGGGCGGCGGCCCGTCCTGCTGGTGTCGCTGTTTGTGATGGCGTTGGACTATCTGGTGATGGCGGTCGCCGGGACCATCTGGCTCTTGCTGATCGGGCGCATCGTTGGCGGAATCACTGCAGCCACGCACGCGACGGCCGGCGCGTATATCGCCGACATCTCGGAGCCGGACAAGAAGGCGGCCAACTTTGGCCTGTTGGGCGCGGCTTTTGGCATGGGTTTTGTCCTGGGACCGCTGATTGGTGGTCTGCTCGGCGAACTTGGAACGCGGGCGCCGTTTTACGCCGCTGCCATTCTGGCCGGAATGAACTTTGTCCTGGGCTGGTTCGTGATGAACGAAACAGTGACGGACAAAACACGCCGGGCCTTCAACTGGCGCCGGGCCAACCCCTTTGGCGCGTTCAAGGCCATGGCCGAGATCCCCGGCATCGCCCGGCTGCTATTGGTCTATTTTCTCTATTCTGTTGCCATCTATGTCTACCCGGCGATCTGGTCTTACTACACCCAGGCACGCTTTGATTGGGGGCCGCAGATGATCGGACTGTCGCTGGGGATCTTTGGTATCATGATGGCCATCGTCCAGGGCGGGTTGATCCGGGTCGCGCTCAAATACCTGGGCGAGCGACGCACGGTTGTTGCGGGCAAGCTTTTGGATCTTGTCAGTTTTGGGTTTCTGGCCTTCATAACCAGCGGAACCCTGGCCCTGTTCCTGACCCCCATTTCAGCCTTGGGGGCCGTCGTCTCACCTGCGTTGCAGGGGATCATGTCCAAATCGGTTGGCGATGATCAGCAAGGTGAGTTGCAGGGTGTCATGACAGCGGTTCACGCGTTGTCGATGATCGTATCGCCTTTGATGATGGCCGGCGTCTTTGCGCATTACACCCGTGAAGGGGCAAGCCTCTATCTGCCCGGGGCGCCGTTCCTGGTAGCGATGGTGCTTTTGCTGTTGGGGTTGGTTGTCTTCCTGCGCACACGCATCACAGTGGCGTAATCCCGACGCCGCGATACCGGTTTCCGGCTTGCAGGACCGACGCCCCCGCGCCACGGTTGACCCAAGCAGCAGAGAGGACAACATGCAAGCCACCCAAGCCGCGGCCTGCCGCGAATTCAATGCCTCTTTGGAGCGGACCCAATGCTGAGCTTCCTCACTGATTTGTTCAAACCTCAGGCCGCCAAGGCGCCGCCGATAACATCCGAGACCTCGATGAATTTCGACGCAGGCAGCGTTGAACCATTTCTGATCGGCCTGCTGAACAACCCGCGCTTTGGCCTGCCGACCGACTTGCCTGCAACCATTGCGCAGGCACTGCCCGGCATCCCGATTGACGGCAAACAGCGCTGGCAGATCGATGGCGATTTCGACGGCGCGAAGGTTCAGATCAACATCGAGGTCTTCATGGACGACATCGACGCACCGGATCTGTATTTTTTCTCGACCCAACCCGTGATCGCAGAGATCGAACGGGAACTGACCGCCTTTGGCGACCTGATGGAGTAACCCCCATGAAGCTGCAAGACCTAGACATCATTGTCACCGCCCCGCCTGCGCCTGGTTGGGGCGGGCGTTATTGGATCCTGGTCAAGCTGACCACGGACACCGGCATCACCGGCTGGGGCGAATGCTATGCCTCCTCCGTGGGGCCCGAGGCAATGAAGTCTGTGATCCGTGATGTGTTCGACCGGCATATGGCGGCTGAGAACCCCGAAAACATCGAGCTGATGTTCCGCCGTGCCTACTCCAGCGGGTTCACCCAACGCCCCGACCTGACCGTCATGGGCGCGTTTTCAGGACTGGAAATCGCCTGCTGGGACATTCTGGGCAAGGATCGCGACCGGCCTGTGTATGCGCTGCTGGGTGGTCGGATGAACGACCGCATCCGGGCCTATACCTACCTTTACCCGTTGCCGCACCACGATCTGAACGAATTCTGGACCTCACCCGAATTGGCCGGCGAGAGTGCCGCTGAAATGGTGCGCCAGGGCTATACCGCGATCAAATTCGATCCGGCTGGCCCCTATACGATGCGGGGCGGGCATATGCCTGCGATGACTGACATCTCTTTGTCGGTGGCGTTCTGCAAGGCCATCCGGGACGCGGTCGGCGACAAGGCCGATCTGCTCTTTGGCACCCACGGGCAATTCAACACCGCGGGCGCGATCCGGCTGGGGCAGGCGCTGGAACCCTATTCCCCGCTCTGGTTCGAAGAGCCCACACCGCCCGACAACATCGAGGATATGGCCCGCGTGGCGCGCAATGTGCGCATCCCGGTGGCGACCGGAGAGCGGATGACCACAAAGGCGGAATTCGCCACCGTCCTGCGCACCGGTGCAGCAGAGATTTTGCAACCTGCGCTTGGTCGGGCCGGAGGCATCTGGGAGATGAAGAAGGTGGCCGCAATCGCCGAGGTGTTCAACGCCCAGATGGCCCCGCATCTGTACGCGGGACCTGTTGAATGGGCCGCCAACATCCATCTGGCCGCCTCGATCCCCAATATCCTTTTGGCCGAGAGCATCGAGACCCCGTTCCATGACGCGTTGATCAAGGGCATGATCCGGGTCGAGGATGGTTTCATCACGCCGCCCGACACGCCCGGATTGGGCATCGACGTGGATGAGGATCTGGCCCGTGCGCACCCTTACACGGACGACGGTTTGCACCTGCAGATGCAAGAAGAGCCCTGCAACTACAAGGGCGGGAACGCGTTTCAGGGGGGTGCACCCGCCAAGGAGGGGTGACATTGGCCCAGCGGCTGGGGCATTATGCGGTCACGTTTTTTGCAGGACCCGGTAACAGTGACTCTTCAACCCTCTGTCTCTCTCTCGCCCGATACGCCCGACAGCATGGCCGCCAGCGCCAGCCAAGCGGCGGCCTACCTCAAGACCTTGGCCCATGAAGGACGGCTGATGATTCTGTGTTACCTGGGCACGGGCGAGCGGTCTGTGGGCGAGTTGGAAGCACTGTTGCAGATGCGGCAGGCGGCGGTCAGCCAAATGCTGGCCCGCCTGCGTGACGAGGGGCTGGTGACGACACGTCGCGATGGCAAGACGATCTACTACTCACTGCTGGATGACAAAACTGAACAGGTCATCGGACTGCTGCACAGCTTGTTCTGCGCCCAAGAGAACTAGGACACCTCGCGCCCAAACGACGGTGCACTCCCGCGCCCGAGCAGACCTGACTGCGTCAGCCCCGCTAACGGACTTGGGCCGGGCGCCTCGCCTACGGCTCGGCGCGGTCCCGCTTGGAGCACCTGTTTCGCCCCATGTACCAACCGCCGAGCGCAGCGAGGCTCGGCCCAACGGGAGAAGATGCACCGCAAGGGCATCGACGACGGGCGGGAGTGCTTCGAGTGTTAGGGGATTCTGTCCACTAGTCGATCTGGGTGTGCATCGACCCAGGTTTGCATGACCTGCATCACCGCCTCGTTCTGGGTGAATTCGAACACATTGCGTCCCAGCGGCAGCCCAAGATCCAACACCATCTGCAAACAGCCCGCATGGTCGCGTTTATCTCGCGCCAAGCAATGCTCGGCGCCATGCAGGATCGTCGTAGTGATGTTGCCGCCATAACCGTTGAGATAACCCAGGTCCGGCTCCAGCGAGAGCAGATATTCCATCATCTCGGGCAAACCCTCCCACCCGGCCACATGCAAGGCGGTCAGCCCTTCGCGGTCTGGCTCTTCAGGATCAAGCCCCAGAGCCACCAAGCGTTTGACGTGATCCAAGCGCCCCGGCAGATGCAAGATCGAGCGGATCAGCGTTTTATATTCACGCGGCAGGTCATCCGTGTGCAGATGCGCGCCGAGAGGCACCTCCCCTTCAGCAGCGCTGGCCAAAAGCTGTTCAGCCTTGGTCAAAACCGGTGCATTCCCGGTTTCTTCGATGGCTCGCGCCAAGGCGACATTGCCAAAGACGCGCGCGAACCCATAGGCCGTGCAACCCCCGTAAACCCGGTTGGGATCAGCCCCATGATCCAGTAACAACCTTACGATATCGCCATCCACCATCCGACGCGCGGCCTGATGTAGCGACGGCATCACCCAGGGTTCCTCACCGCCAACAGGCGTCGCGTCGAACTCATCCGCGTCCGCGCCGTTTTCCAGCAGCAGCGCAACCATATCCCGAGCGTTGAAATCCAGCGCTCGCAGCAATGCGTTGGTGCCCTTGGGATCGGCGCCCGCTGCCAGCAACATCCGCAACCCATCCAGATGTCCCAGTTCGGTTGCGTGATAAAGCGATTCATTGTCGTTGGGATCTGCCCCGTGATCCAGCAACCATTGCCCAAGCGCCCTGTTGTTGGCATGCCCAATGGCTCCGTAAAGTGCCGACAACATATGTGTGCTGCCGGGTTCAGACGGATAGCCATCGTTCACATCCGCCCCCGCCGCAAGCAACAGCTCTGCTGTGGTCAGCATGTCGCCTTCCAACTCGGGCTGCGCCTGGATGTGACGTGAAAAGGCCAAATGGAGGATCGGGCGGCGCGGGCCTTGCAGTCGGCGCCCCACAACCTCTTTATCGCGTTCCAGCCATTCGCGCACTGCATCCACTCGGTACAGCGCACAAAGCAATCCAAAGTGATCATCTGCCAGATCCGGTGTCTCGGCCAGCAGATGCTCGACCCGCCAGTGACCGCCCTGAAACAGCGCCTGTTTCAGTTGCTCGGCCTTGGCGGCGCGGTCCATCTGCAGAGCCTCGATATGGAACTTGAGCTTGGGCCAGCTGTCATGCCCCGCCTCGCGGGCGATCACATGCAGTGCTGCACTATGGGTCAAAGCCTGCGTTTGAGGCAAAATCTGCGCCACGCGGGCTTTGGCGTCAGCCTCCCCCTTCGCAAAGGACTTCTTGAGGGTCTTGGCCTGCCTGCGCAGGTGGTCCAACGACGGGCGATTGATGGGAGTGTTCATTGGGTTTCCTCACTCATGTCTCCGTTGGCCCGCTCCTCGGAGGAGAGAAAAAACCGCATGATGCGTCGTCAGTCTATGGGTGCTGATACAGCTGTCCGCGGACCCGGGTGCCGCCCAATCGGCACCCTCAAATTAGCCACACCGCGCCCAAGCGCAAGCGCAAGCGCAAGCCATCAGTTCGAAACGTAGCCTGCAACCACCTGCAACAGCTTGAACGCCGTCGCCGCATCGTTTTCGACCACAGCCAGGAACTCTTCTTCCCCGATACGAAGGCAGGTAATGTCGGTTTCCGCCACCATCGACAACGCGCGTGGCACCTTGCGGATCAAGCCCAACTCGCCCACCAAGGTTCCAGCGCCCACTTTGGCGATCAATTGATCCTCGGCCTCATCCTGCGGCAGGTAGAGGCCCGCCTCGCCGTCGATCATCATATAGGCACCGTCGGTGGGCTCATCATCCTTCAGGAACACCACCTCGCCCGCCTTGGCATCATACCAGCGCGCACCAAAGGCCAGCAGCCGCAGCTGTCGACGATCAAGACCTGAGAACAACGGCGTCTGCTCCAAGGCCCGCAGTTTACGCGCCAAATCAGCCGAGGCGACGCTGTCTTCTTCAGCTTCGGTCTGGGCCTCTTCACTGACGATCCGGCCTTGTTGGATCTCGAGGAAAACGTCGAAAACACCCGGCGACTGGAATTGATCGTTCAAATAGATCACCGTCGTGTCAGGCAACAATGCCCGCAGGTTCCGATAAACCGCCACCTGCGTGTCCATGTCATAACTGTCCAGCGCCTTGTCCAGGATCAGCACATCGGGCTTCTTGATCGTCGCACGGGTAAAGGCCAGCGGTTCGGCAAATACGGCCGGCAGGTTGGTGCCACCCAAGGCAACCGGGACATCATAAATCAGCTCGATCACCTGCGCCTGTGCGCCGTGCTCGGCCAAAGTATCCGCGATCAGCTTGCGCAGCTCATCCGATTTGGCGCCGCCTACTTCGCTCACTTTACCAAACAGAGCGTTTTCCAGCACCGTCAGGCCCGGTGCATAGCTGTCCGGCGACAGCGGCGTGAACACACCATCCAGAGACTGCAACAGTTCCGCCGAATGCCCGCGCCGGATTTCCAGAATGCGCGCCTTGAGCTCGTCTGAAAACGCAGGCCCGATCTGATCGGCTGAGATGCGGAATGGCACGGCCAGCAGGTTTGCCAACTCGGTGTCATCCAGGGCCGCTGCACCATCGGTGCGGGTCTTTTCGACCAGCTCGACGGCGGTTTCATAAGTCTTGACCTCAAGCCCCAGCTTGCGGAACAGCGGATGATCGGTGCCGTCCAGACCAAAAATCTGGCGCAGCATGTCGATCACATCCTGGGTCAAACGGACCAGGGTTTCATCCACATGCAGCGAACGCAGCAGGGCAAGGAATTCACTTTGCGAGGCGATCATGTCTTGCGAAAATGCCACCCTTGGTGTGGCAAAGAGCAAGTTTTCCGCCACTGGTAGCGCCGGATTATAGGCATCGGGGTCAAAGAGGTATGCCTGCGCCTGAAGCCCGGCGTCCCTCATCGCTTGTTGCACGACGGGGCGCAATTCGATCAGTCGTTCAGCCAGTTCGGGGTGATCGGCAGCATCGAACTTCTGCTCTGCCCCACGCCGGAACAGTGCCGCGCCCGAGCCCATCCCCTCGACCAGACGCAACCACCAGGCACGCAGGGCGGCCTCATCCTCGAGCCCTGCAAGTTGCGGGTCCAGCCAATCTGCATCAAAGGGGTCGTCGCTGTTGCCCGCCCGAACCGCTTCGCGATAGGCCTTTCCGTCCGTGCTGTCACTCTGCGGCTGGTGCCGCATCGGCATCATCACGTTGTCCCCGATGCTGCCCTGGAACATGACGGGCCGCGAGGTGGCATGGCCGATCCGCGCCGCGATCACCGCCTGGTGCAACTCGGACAGGCTGTTGTCGGCGATCCGCACCGAGCCACTTGCAGGCATGATCTCGCGCGTGAGCAATTCGGCCAAGGCGCGGCGGTCCTCTTCGCTTGGGGCGGCGATACCGATAGTGCCCCCGCCGGGCAAAGTTGCCGTCAGATCGTCCAATACAAGATTGCCATCCGCATCCCGGACCGAGACATGATCCAGTTCGATGTCTCCGTCCAGTTTGGGGCGGCTCTCCGGCTCTCCTTCAAACAGGTTTTCGTCCACCATGCCGGGCGGGGCAAAGCGGTCCAGGATCACCTCCCACCGGATCGACATGTCCTGGGTCTGGTTGTAGTAGGTCAGCAGTTCCTTCCATGGGCTGCTGAGATCCTTGTAAGCCGCAAGCGCGGCGACCAATGCGCCCAGAGACACCGCACCCTGCAGCACCAGATAGCCGCCGATGGAGAAGAAAAAGAACGGGGTCAGCTGCGAGATGAAGTTGTTGAGGAACTTCATGAAGAATTTCTTCTGGTAGATCTCGAAGCGGATATCGAACAGCCGCCCCAATTGATCCGTGATCGCCGCCCGACGATAGCGCCAGCCGCCATTGGCCCGAAGCGTCGAGGCACCCGCCGCGCTTTCACCGATTTGAGCGGCCAGCACGCGCACCTCCTGGATGCGTGTCTTGTTCAGCAGGTTGATCTGCTTTTGCAGCTTGGGGATCAGCCAGGCCTGCAACGGGATCAGCGCGATAGCGGCCAGCCCGAACCAGAAGCTTTGCAGGAACAGAAACGACAGAATGGTGATCATCTGCCCGGCTTGCAGCACCGGCTGGCTGATAGCGTCACCCATCAGACCACCCATCGGCTCGCTTTCGGCGGTGACCATGGACACCATTTCACCCTGGCTGACGCGTTCGAAATAGGGCTGGGGGAAGCGCATGATCCGCGCAATCAACTGATAGCGGAACCGGCGCAACATCCGTTCGCTAAGCACGCCCTTCATCGTGTTGATACGCATTTTCATAAGCCCGTGCGCCAGCACCGACAGCAAAAAGGCGATACACAGGATGCCCAGAAAGGTGACCTGATCAAAGGTGTAGCCCCACACATCAATCGTGGAGCTTGCCGCACCAATGGCGTCGTTGATGATCCGCTTGGGCAGTTCCAGCGTCAGGTACAGTAACGGGAAAAGTGTGGTCGTCACCGCCAGCAAAATCAGCTGGTCGCGTTTCGAATACTTCCAGATAAAGCTAAATATCGAACGTTCTATGGGTCTGTTCCTGAATTGCAGCGCGACCGAATGCCAAACGTGGCGAACCTCGTCATTACCGGTCAAACCTACTCTGCGTCACGGTTTGCAGGCAAATGGATTTACGAACGAATTGTTTGCCCCGTCTGTGAACCAGTTCATTTGCAGGTGGCCAAATATGCGCATAAGCTGATTCTCGGCAAAACTCGGGAGGATGGCTTTGCCTGAACTGGTCAGCTCTGTGCTGTTGTTGTTTAGCTTGCTGATGGTCAAGCATATGTTTGCGGACTTCTATCTGCAGACGCCAAAAATGTTGTCTGGGCGCTGCCAATACTGGCACATGGGGCGCGCAATGCATGCAGGCGTGCATGTCTTGGGCTCGATCATCGTGTTTTTGATCATGGGCGCGCCGTTGGCGTTCATTGCCGTGCTTGTGGCGTTGGAATGGATCGTCCATTTCAACATTGACTTTGGCAAAGCCAGCTATTCCGAGAAAAAAGCACTGAACCCGACCCAAGGCGCATTCTGGCGCGCGGTCGGACTGGATCAATGCCTGCACAACCTGACCTATGTGGCGATGACTTGGGCCTGGGTAAGCTACGCGGCCTGACCCATGATCAAAGAGACCTGTTCTGTTCAAGCATCCGGGGGCACTCCCGCCCGTCGTCGATGCCCCTTGCGGGACACCTCCTCCCGTTGGGCCGGGCCTCGCTGCGCTCGGCGGCTGTGTCTGGCCACAACCATATGGGACTTCCTCTGACGGGAGCCCGCCCCTTGGCGGGCCCGCGCCGGGCTATGCCCGGCGCTCGGCCCAAGGCCGTTGGCGGTGCCGACGCAATCGGGATCGTCCGGGCGCGGGAGCTCCCCCGATTTCGGCCCGTTCACGCGCGTCTGGCAGAGAAGGCAGGAACCGGGTCAGCATACCCTTTGAGCGGGATCGGATCGAGCGCCTCAAAGGTCACTCCGTTTCTATCCAGCGCTGCATCACGGGTGGTTTGATCGACCAACACCTGATCCGGTTCGGCCTTGGAACAGAGGCGGGCTGACAGGTTCACGGTCGATCCAAGCACGGTAAAGTCCATCCGATCTCGTGCCCCCATGGCCCCCATCACCACCTCACCCGAGGCCACGCCTATGCCCACATGAAGGTTGTGTTCGGGATGCTGCTCGAGCAGCCGCGCCATGGCGTGCGTGATCCCCACCGCACACTCCACCGCGCGCAATTCCATGTCATCACCTTCAAAAACTGCAACAAGTGCATCGCCAATGAACTTGTCCACATCGCCGCCAAACTCGGTCACGATGTCGGCCTGCACATCGAAATACTGGTTCAGCACTTCAATCACAACTTCTGGCGGCACCCGCTCCGAAAACTCCGTATAGCCGCGGATATCCGTAAAGATGACCGAGATCTTGCGACGTTCGCCCCCGCGCTCCATCCCCTCGGTCTCTGCCTTTTGGATTGCGGACATTGTCCCGTGCGAAACAAATTTCATCAATTCCATCCGCTCACCCAGATGGCTGATCATCTGATTGATCCGGCGCGCCAGATCGCCGATCTCATCCCGCGCCCGGACATTTTCGACGCGCGCGGCAAAATCCCCCTCGCCCACCTTTTCCGCCACTGACCCGATCGCCAAAATCGGCCGGGTCAGCTGGCGGGCAAAGATCAACGCCCCTATGGCGGCGATGGCAAAGCCGATCAGACCAACGATCAGGATCTGTCGCGTGATGGCATTGACCACCGCATACGCGTTGTCCTCGCTCAACTCGGTGATCACCGCCCATTGGAACCAGTCGGGAAAGGCATAAGCCCCAAGCATCGCCATACCATCGGGGCGCACATAGGGTTCCAGCGCGTCGGCCCGCGCGCCCGCCACGATCAACGGCATGGTCGAGGCCACGATTTGGCGCTGGATCAACAATTCCGGGTTGTCGCCCAGCACCCGCCGCCCGGCCTGATCGACGATCGAGATCTCGCCGCGCTGCGCAAAGGGGTGGCGGCGCACCATCTCGCCCAGGATCGACAGTTCGATCTTGGCCGCCATCGTCACCTGACGCCCCGCGATCTGCGTTGTCAGCGGCAGCGCCAGAGTTGCCAGCCAATCGCCGGTTTCGGGCACCCGGTTCACAACGGGGCGGCCGAACTGGCCCGTGCCTGCGAACGCACGGATCAGATCGGGAGAGGTCGCAAGGGTCCCGACCGGATCCAACCCGGCCTGTGCGAGTTTATTGGCAAACCCCTCGTTCGTGACCAGGATGGGCAGATCCGAGCCTTCGACCGACAATTGCAACGCGACGACCTGGGGCAGCTCCTCCAACCCCAGGGTCAGCAGGGACACTTTCTGCGGCACCCCCAATTCGTTGCTGTCCACACCGTTGCGAATGACCATCAACGGCGTCAGCCAACGCCCTTCGAACGTGTTGTCAAAAGCCGTGCGCAATTGCGCAGCCACGGTGGTCAGATCTTCGTTGGCCGCGCTTTTGAGTTCATCCCGCGAAAGCTGAGTCAGGTTCTGCCCGACCAAGGCCAGGGGACCGATGGCAAGCAAAACAGCAAAAACAAAGAATTTAAGGCGCAAAGGGAATCTCATTGGCGCCGATCCTAGTTCACATCCCCAACCACGTCTTCATAATTCCACCTCTCACTCTCGTGCCACAGCGGTGATCGTCGTAGTGTCACGACCAATCCCACAGACCAGACCGGTGCTGTCCTGCGCGCGCACCGTCACGGTGTAGCTGCCTGGCGTCGTATATCGGTGCCGGACCACGGCGCCGCTGGCCTCGGTCCCGTCGCCAAAGGCCCAGGTCACCTGCGTGCCCTGCCCGTCCGGGTCGCTTGCGTTTTCTTCGGCAAAGCGCACCACGTCATGCGCGGCCCCCACCGGCACCGTGCGGTCGGGACCGGCATCCACCACCGGGGCCGAGTTGATCAGAACCCGCGCGGCATCAGTGCCGACGTCACAGCCAAACGCGCCGCTGTCATCGCGCACCCGCAGGCGCACCATCAGATCCGCCGGGCTGTCAAAGACACGCTCGACCCGCTCTCCTTCGAGGATCACGCCATCGCTGAACTCCCAGCTCCAATCGGTGATCTTTCCGTCCAGGTCACCCGAGGCACCTGCATCAAACGTCACCGTGTCACCGGGACATACGATCCGGTCAGGGCCGGCCAGGGCCGTGGGTTCGGAATTGACCCGCACATAGGTCTCTTCGTTGCGCTGACTGCTGAGTAACCCGCGCCCGTCATCCATGCTGACCCGAACAGGGTATTGGCCCGGGGCGGCAAAGACGTGATCGACCGTGGCCCCTTGGGCCTGGGTACCGTCACCGAAGGTCCAGATCACTTGCGTGCCGTCGGCCACATTCACGCTCCATGGCGTGTCTACGCCCGGACAGACGGCGCCGTCGGCCACCAATCCGGCCACAGGGGCAGGTGTCACCCGGATAACCTTTTCAAGCTTCTGCTCAGAGTTGCCGACGCCCGCGTCATCCCAAACGGTCAGGACCACGGTCTTGTCGCCCGGCTCGGTGAACCGGTGCGAGGCCAGTACGGTATCCGCCGCGCCACCGTCGCCAAAGTCCCAGCGGAAGCGGGTGATTGCCCCATCCGCATCGGTCGAGCCGCCGCCGTCAAAGCGCACCTCTTCGCCCACGGCAACCTCGGCCACCACATCGATGGCAGGGACGGGGGCGGCGTTGACGACCACCTTGCGCACCACCGCCAGATCGGTGCAGCCTTCGGTGCCGCCGGTCAAATTGGTGCGCAGGGTGACGAAATACTCGCCCGGCTCAGCAAAGGTATGGACCAACTCCGGGCCTTCCATCGTGGTGCCATCCGAGACCTCCCAAGTGAACCCCTGCGCCTGCGCGCCACCCAGTTGACCCAATTCCGCAGCAAAACTTGCAGGCATTCCAGCCGCCGCGCGGTCCGATCCCGAGATCTCAAGCGTTGGGGCTGCAATCACGGTGATATTGGCCACGTCACTGTCGAGCGGGCTGCAGGCGCCACGCGCCTCGCCGGTGATCGTCAGGGTCACCGCATAGGTGCCAGGACGCTTGAAGATATGGACCGGGCTTTCACCACTGCCGGTGTTGCCATCGCCATAGGTCCACGAGAACGCGTTGACTGCTCCATCTGCATCGGTCGAGCCCGAGCCGTCAAACCGCACCCGCTGGTTTGAACAGACGGTCCGGTCGCCCCCTGCATCGGCAATCGGCCCCTCGCGCACCAGGGCCGCGATCCGGTCTATGTCGGTTCCGTATTGTGTCCCTGTCTCGTTTCGCACGGTCAGGGTTACGGGATAAACCCCGGGCAGCTCATAGGTCTTTGTCGGGTTGATCAGATCCGAGTTGCTGCCATCGCCAAAGTCCCACTCATAAAGCAGCAAGCCGCCATCCGGATCGGCGCTGTCCGAAGCGTCGAACAGGATCGGCTCGCCCGAGCATACATCACGGTTGCCGCCCGCATCCGCCAAGGGACGCGCGCGAATGGTGACGCGGGTGGCGTCGATGGCCCGCGCGTTCGACAGCCCAGTGCCATCGTCCACCCGCAACGTCACCGGGAACACGCCCGAACGCGGATAGACGTGGGTCACCTGTGTGCCATAAGCGGCCGGAGATCCATCGCCAAAGTCCCATTCATACATCAGCGCATCGCCGTCAGCGTCCTTGGATTGCGAGGCATCAAAGGCGACATACAGCTTGTCGGTGTCGATATCCGGCCCCGCCTCGGCCACGGGCGGGTGATTCACGCGGATCGTCATGTCGTCGGTTGCGGTGCTGTTCAGAACGCCGCTGTTGTCGGTGACGACCAACTGCGCCGACCAGACACCGGGCGTGGGATAATGGCGCTCAACGGTGCGCGCCTCAAGCGGGTCACCCAGATCGTCGAACTCCCACCGGAAGTTGGTCACTTGACCATCGCTGTCAAAACTTTGGCCCGCATCGAATTGCAGCGTATCCCCCGGTGCGATCAGGCGATCGGCACCTGCAACGGCCACGGGTGGGGCGTTGACGGTGATGAAAACCTCGGACTCATCCTCGGCCGCGCCGCCCTGGAAATTGTCGCGCACCACCAAGCCAATCCGGTACAGGCCCGGTTCGTTGATCGTGTGTGCCGCGCGCAATCCGCGGACGGTTTGCCCATCCGGGAAGGTCCAGATGTAGTCTGCCACCTCGCCATCCGGGTCGACCGACGCACGACCCGAGACCACAAACTCTTCACCCGGGGCCACCACTTGTGGTGGGCCGGCGTCCGCAATCGGTGTGGCATTGACGGTGACCTGCATCGTGGCCCGGTCGGTGTTGAGCGGCGCGCCGCTGTCATCACGCACCGTCAGGGCGACCTCATACGTGCCGGGTCGCAGATAGGCGTGTTTGACGTTCTGGCCGGACGCTGTGCCACCATCGCCAAAGTCCCAAAGCCATTCCGTCACCGTGCCGTCCGGGTCGATCGAACCGCCGCCCGAGAAAGAAACTTCGCTGGCGGTCACGAACTGATCGGGGCCCGCATCCGCCACCGGCGCCGCATCGACACGGATGATACGGGAAAAGGACTGAAGCGCGGATGCGGTGCCACTGTCATCCTCGACCGTCAGCGTGACGGTGTATTCGCCCGCGCGGGTCCAAGCATAGTCGACCTTTGGCCCCTCGCCCATGGCGCCATCGCCAAAGTCCCAGATGTAGGACAGGATTTGCCCGTCTGCATCCGAAGAGGCAGACCCATCCAGCATCGCCAATTCCGAGACGGACACGGGACGGTCGGGAATGGTGAAGGTGGGTTCGGGTGGCGCGTTGACCTCGATCCGCATGCCGTCGGTGGCCAGGTTGTTGGCAACACCGCTGTCGTCGATGACGGTGAGCAGCACCTGATAGGATCCGCTTTCCGCGTACTGATGGGTGACGGTTTCGCCCTCCAGAACTGTGCCGTCGCCCATGGACCAACGGTAGGTATTGATCAGCCCGTCCACATCATAGCTGGCCCCACCCGAGACGATCACTGTCTGGCCGACGATGGCGCTCTGATCCGTTCCGGCCTCGGCCACCGGGGCAAAGTTCACAACCACCCGGCGGGTCGCAAGACCCACGTTACAGGGATGGGTGCTGTCGTCCCTGACGCGCAGCACAGCGCGGTATTGACCGGGGGTTTTATAGACATAGGCGGTTCTGGCCCCTTCGGCCTTGCCCCCATCGCCAAAGGTCCAGCCGTAGCCGGTGATCGGACTGTCCGATGGTTGCGAATTTGATCCGTCAAACTCTACCGTCTGGCCAGGGGCAACGACGATATCCGTTCCAGGCACCGCGACAGGTGCATTGCGGACGTGAACCGGCACCGTGACTTCATCCCCGCGACCGGGGCGGGTGCCGGGATCGAGGACGCGCAGGCGTGCAGTGTAGCGGCCCGGATCGGCATAGCGATGCGCCACTACGGGTTCGGTCGACGTGTTGCCGTCGCCGAAATCCCAGTCGTACCCCAAGGGCGTCAAACCGATGGATTGGCTGCCATCAAACGCAACCGAGCGGCAATCGGCCAAGGGTTGGCCAGTTCCCACTGCCGTGGGGCGCGATGGTTCAGGCGCCAGTTTTGGCGGCATGTCCAGCGGCACCGGATCGCCAGCCGCGTCAAAAACAGCCAAAGTGACATCATTGGGTGTCTCGAACCCGCCCAGCAGGCTGATCGCCAGATTGGTCTCATCCGTGTCGACGGTGTCCGAGGTCCAGAAATTCTGACCCGAGATACGCAAACCCAGATCGCCATAGTCAGTCACAAGCGCCAATTCACCATTTGCACCATCAAAGCTCTGGACTTGAAACGGTCCGTCCGTTTTGCGTGTGAACCACACCTGCGTTGCGGTCGCGCCCGCAGACCAGCGCACGGTTGGACGATAGGAAAACATCTCGAGCCCTTGAGGCGCGCGGGCCCGGTCGCGGGACAGGCTGACACCCAGGGTATAGCCGTTGCCGTCGTTGCCCTTGCTGCCCTGCACGTCGATGCGGAAATAGGCGCGGCCCTCCACAATCTCGCCCTGACGCGCGCGCAGTGCGCCCAGGCTGACCCAACGCCCATCGGTGGCGCGATCGGCGCCCCAGGCCTTTTCCCGGATCAGCTTGCCTGGCTGTGTGACCGGATCATAAGGGATCAGACGCGGCTCGCGTGCACCGTCTGCGACGGGTTCGGGCCGGTCGGCATCGGTATAGGCCCCGGCCCCGCCAAACACCCGAAACGTGGTTTCAGAGTCGCCCGGTCCGCCATAGGTGAAATCATTGTCACCGCCAACTTCGGGATCGAAAATCCGCACGTAAACACGGTCTTTCAGATCGGCCGGAATGCTGAAGAAAACCTGCTCGCGTCGGTCGACATCCCCTTCGCGGGCGGGGGCCTGTGGGCCATAGACCACAAGCAGACCATCCGATACCGTCGCAACTTGCGCCACAAGTGGAATGGGCGACAAAATCATAGCCAGCGCGGCAGCTGCGCAGCCTTTCTTCCACCACATGTTCCGTTCCCCTCTGCCGTTCCTTCTGAACCCAATCGATGCCCCCACACCGGTCAGGTCATTGGTTATTCGAAGGCGGTGTTCCCCGCGTAATCTTCGATGATCAGTTCAACCAGCTCCAGTTCGCCGGTCTCGGGCGGCAAAACCGCCCGGCACAATCCGCTGACGCTGTCGCAGCGCAAAAACCCTTCAATTTCGGCCCCGTCGACGCTGATGACAAATGGTGCCGCCTGTCGCAGCCCCGATGCATCGCGCGCCTGAACATCGATCTCGATCGGGCCGGTATCGCCTTGTGGACGTCCCAGCTCGACGCTCAGAACCTCGGGCGGGTCCACATCCAGCAGCGTGTTCAGCCGCGTAACGCTGACATTGCCCACGGCATCCACGGCCACCAGTTCAAAGGCGTTTGGCCCCGGCGCAAGCGTCACGGTCAGGTCAAAGCGCCCGTCCTGGACAGGCAAATCTGTTCCATTGAGTGTCAACCGCACCGCGTCCCCTGTTGCGCCGGTCACAGACAACACCTCGTCCGAGGTTGCGCGCGGCGGCGGCAGGTCCAACGTGATCTCGGGCGCGATCTGATCGCGAAGCGCAGCAAACCGCAGTGCCCCTTCAACCGCGCCACCTGGCGCGAGGATCTGGATGGTGAACTCGCGCGCGGCGTCCTCAACCGGGACGGTGAACCCGATGGAACCGGCCGCTCCTACTTGGGTTTTGACCACCACGGCATCCGATGCATCGCGCACCAACACAGCGGCCCCGGGTTCAGCTGTTGTGCTGGCTGATACAGAAAGCTGATCCGTACGCGAGGCCAGCGCCTGATCCACGCGGGCGATCTGATCCGACAGCGCAATCTCGACCTCGGCCGAGGGACGATAGATCACCGACTGGCTGCGGCGGCTGGTGTTGCCCGCCAGATCAATTGCAACAACTTCGATGACGTTCTCGCCAGGTGCCAGATCCACGTTAGCCACAAAACTGCCGTCTCCATCGACTTTGAGCGGTTTGCCATCCAGCGTCAGCGTCGCCTCAAGCTCGGTCGCGCCCAGAACTTCGATCTGCGGCTTGGTTGCGATGGTGCCGGCAGCAGGGGACATCAGCGTCAGGAAGGGCGGCGTGTTGTCGACCCGCAAGGTAAAATCACGCGGTGTGCTCCACTCACCTGGCAGGCCCAGCTTGTCGAGCGCCGCGACCCGCCAGTGATACCGCGCCGGTTTCAACCCCGTGGCGGCAAAAGCCGTATCACGAATACCCCATTCCGAGATCTGCATCTGGTTGAACCCGGGATCGCTGGCGACCTCAAGCCAATAGGCTTCGGCCCCCGAAAATACTTCCCAACTCAGGCTCGCCGTCTCGGAATACAGGATCTCCCCCACACTCGGCAGGTTCAACAGCGGGCTGGTCAGCACTTCGGCCCGTTGGGCACCGGTTCCCGCGATCACCACGCCCTCGTTCTCGCCCAACTCAAACGTCTGGCCTTCGCGCTCGATCTCAAGGCCGGGCGAGTCATAATTGACAAAGCGCGCGCCGCTTTGATCGTTCTTGATCCAGAAATCGGCCGAGTTGGTCGTGGTTTCGATCCCCGGCACATCGATCTCGAACGTGGTCTTGTCGGACAGCTGGTTCAGCAGCGCATAGAAGTCCCCTTCGGCCAATGACACTTTGGTCACCTCACCGCCAGTCAACGGGTCCGAGCGCATCCGTTGGATGGTGGCGTTGGAATTCGGGTTCAACCGCAATCGGCTGAGGTCGCGGAAGGTGACCTGCGTCGTGCTGGCGGACAGGGTCCGAATGCGTTCGAATTCAACAAGGATGTCATTGCGATTGCGGTCCGACCAGCTGGGTTCGACCGGCGCGCGCCCTTCAACGTTGCCTTGCACATCAGACACAACAGCCTCGGCGGACCGATCTCGCTGAGCAATCGAGATATCCAGCGCTTCGCGGGCAAAGTCGCGGGCCACCCCCGCATAATTCACCACTTCGCGCCATTCGCCGATCTCGCGAGAGGTGACGGCCTCGTCCCGGCTTTGGATCGCCTGACCAATTTCGTCCGGTGCAAAAATCCGCGCGCCTTCTGCATTAGCCTTCTGGATCGCCTGCAACGAAGACAACAGCGCAGCATCCGCTGTCGCCACTTGGCGCACGGGCAGGCGCAATTGGGTGCCAGGTACCAGTTCAGCAGAAGACCCAATGTTGTTGAGTTTCAGAACCGCAGGCCAAAGGTCAGGATCGCGGAGGTGTTCTCCGACAACTCCGCGCAGGGTATCACCTTGCTTGAACTCCACGATCTGTAACGGTGCATCCAATGGATCGGAGTCCGCCAGTGCCGCGCCCGTCCCTAGGCTAGCACCAACACACATCGTCAAAGCTTTTATCAATCGGAACTTCATCGTGCTTGCTCCCACAGCCAGCCAAACCGAAGTCTTTGAATAAAAAATCTACAATATTTTTTACAAGACGCGTGCCCAAGACAAGAAATAGAGGGTCCCAGGCGTTAACCACGCTCTGATTGTCGCCGCTTTGATGGCAATACGTCAAGGATGTTGAAATTGTCGCCGTCTTTGCGTGCAATCGTGATCCCTGATCAACGCTGAACATTGCCAGGCGTCGGGCAGATGGCTAGCCTTTCTCCAGGTCTAGTTTCCAAGAGGGGGTTGCTTTGCTCATTCGAATTTCAGCTATCGTCGCGGTTTTTGCCGTTTCCGCCTGTTCATATCAAACCAGTGCGTTGCCCAGGGTTCAATCCGGCACCGTCAATGCGTCCGCCACACAAGCCGCACAGAGCACCTGTTCCGGTGCAACATTCCTGACCGAGGTTCCGAACGAACCGTCCAAAGTATGGTTCGAATGCTGATCAATCGGATGGCGTGACCCGCATCACGCCCTCAGGCAGGGGCAACCGGACCGTGGTCCTTGATCGTGCGCAACACCACATTGGTTTGCGCACTGGCCACGGCCGGCAATCGAAACAGAAAATCCTCGAGGAAGCGGTTGTAGTGATCCAGGTCCGCACAGATCACCCGCAGGTGATAGTCGGATTGACCGGTCGTGGCAAAACACTCCTGCACCTCTGACGCGTTCTCAACAGCACGGATGAAATCCACGATTTTTTCAGGGTCATGTCGCGTCAACTGTACGTGGACGATGGCCTGAAACCCGAACCCCATCGCTTTGGGGTTCACCACGATCCCATACCGCTCGATCACGCCCGCCTCTTCCAGCGCGCGCACCCGCCGCCAAAGGGCCGAGGTCGACATCCCGACCGCATCGGCCAGATCAGCGTTGGAAATCCGGCTGTCCTTTTCCAACAAGCGCAGGATTTTTCGGTCGCGGTCATCGAATTGAAGACTCTGGTTCATTCACCCAAAATATCGCCCCTATCCGGTTGATCAAACCAAAATTTCATCATTCACCGCGAAAATTGGAAAGCTATTCCACCCAAAACAAGGCAAATTGTTCAGACCCACGCCAACAACGATTGTTTGCCAGCCATGACACAGCACGCGCCGAACCTCCGCCCGTATCAACTCTCGGATCGCTATACCAACACCACCGGACGGGTATTCCTGACCGGGACCCAAGCTTTGGCGAGGATCATGATGGATCAGGCCCGGCGCGATCGCGAGGCGGGGCTGAACACGGCCGGTTTCGTGTCGGGCTATCGGGGTTCGCCGCTTGGCGCGTTGGATCTGGAGATGTGGCGCGCTCGGGAACGGTTGGGCGAGGACAAGATCAAATTCATGCCCGCAGTGAACGAGGATCTGGGCGCCACGGCTGTTTTGGGCGCGCAGCAGGCCACGCTGGACCCGCATTGCGAGGTCGAGGGCGTGTTTTCCATGTGGTACGGCAAGGGCCCCGGCGTGGATCGCTCGGGTGACGCGCTGAAACACGGCAACGCCTACGGCTCGGCGCCCAAGGGCGGCGTGCTTGTGGTCGCAGGCGATGACCACGGCTGCGTGTCCAGTTCGATGCCGCATCAATCCGACGTGGCCTTCATGTCCTGGTTCATGCCGACGCTGAACCCGGCGTCGATCGATGAGTATCTGGAATACGGTGAATACGGGCTGGCATTGTCGCGGTTTTCCGGAACTTGGGTGGGCTTCAAGGCAATCAGCGAGACGGTGGAAAGCGCGCGCTCGGTGGAACTGCACCCTGATCGCGTGTTTGAGCTGCCCCAGATCGACCTGCCGGCGGGCGGGTTGCATGTGCGATCTGCTGATCTGCCTTCGCCCGAAATTGAAACCCGCATTCAACACAAGCTGCGCGCCGTGCGTGCCTTTGCCGAGGCCAACCCGATCGACCGCCGCGTCTATGACATCGATAAGGCCAAGTTCGGTTTTGTCACCACCGGCAAGGGCCATCTGGACCTGATGGAGGCCTTGCGCCTGCTGGGGCTGGATGAGGCCAAGTGCCGTGAATTGGGCATCGACATCTACAAGGTCGGCATGGTTTGGCCGCTGGCGCGCCGCAACGCCCTGCGCTTTGTAAAAGGCAAGGCCGAGGTGTTGGTGGTCGAAGAAAAGCGCGGCATCATCGAAAGCCAGTTCAAGGAGTATTTCTATGACTGGCCAGGTGACAAACCGCATAAGATGGTCGGTAAATACGACAGCCACGGTGAGCCGCTGATCCCCTGGACCGGAGAGCTGAGCCCGCTGATGCTGGCCCCGATCGTCGCCGCGCGTCTGGATGCGTTTTTCCCCGAAGAGGGTCTACCCGCCAAAGCCAAAGCGCTGACCGACACGCCGCCGCAGTTGATCAACGTGCCCGGTGCCACCCGGACGCCGTATTTCTGCTCGGGCTGCCCGCACAACAGCTCGACCAAAGTGCCCGAGGGGTCCACCGCAGCCAGTGGTATCGGCTGTCACGTCATGGCCAGTTGGATGGACCGCCAGACCGTGGGATATGCGCAGATGGGCGGCGAAGGAGTGCCGCATGTGGTTACCTCCAAATTCAACGGTGGCAAGCATATTTTCCAGAACCTGGGCGAAGGCACCTGGTATCACTCCGGCTCACTCGCGATCCGTCAGGCGGTCGCGGCAGGCACCAATATCACTTACAAGATCCTCTATAACGACGCGGTTGCGATGACCGGTGGCCAGCCTGTGGACGGCCCTGTCAGCGTATCTGGCATCGCCCAGACCTGCCGGGCTGAGGGGGTCGATCGGATCGCCTTGGTGTCGGACAACATCGAAAAATTCTCACGCTCTGATTTCCCGGCTAACACCTCATTCCACGACCGCAAGGAAATGGATCAGGTGCAACGCGAGCTGCGCGATATTCCCGGCGTCACTGTCCTGATCTACGAACAAACCTGCGCCACCGAGAAACGCCGCCGCCGCAAGCGGGGCACGATGGACGACCCCAAGCGGTTCGCCTGGATCAACGATCTGGTCTGCGAAGGCTGCGGTGATTGTTCGGTGGCCTCGAATTGCCTGAGCGTCGAGCCGCGCGAAACACCCCTGGGTCGCAAGCGCAAGATCAACCTGAGTTCCTGCAACAAGGATTTCTCATGCCTCGAAGGGTTCTGCCCCAGCTTTGTCACTGTCGAAGGTGCCACCCGGCGCAAACGCGCCGTGACACTGGATCTGGAGACCATCGAGGCCGGTCTGCCCACCCCCGAGCTTCCACCACTCACGGACCCTTTTGACCTTTTGGTCACGGGGGTGGGCGGCACCGGCGTTGTGACCGTCGGCGCGCTGATCACCATGGCTGCGCACCTTGAAGGCAAGGGCAGCTCAGTCCTCGATTTCACGGGCTTTGCACAGAAATTCGGCACCGTGCTCAGCTATATCCGCTTGGGTGCTGCGCCCGAGGCGCTGAACCAGGTGCGGATCGACCAGGGCACGGCGGATGCGGTGATCGGCTGCGATGTGGTGGTCAGCTCGGCCCCCAAGGCGTCGGCGCATTATCGGGCGGGCACGCGAGTGGTCTTGAACCGGGCCGAGATGCCAACCGGCGATCTGGTTCTGCGCCGCGATGCGCAGTTGAACGTCGACACCCGAGAGGTTGAGATTTCACGGGTTGTGGGTGCCGGTAATGTGGCCGGGTTCGATGCCAACGCGCTGGCCGAACAGGTGCTGGGGGATGCGGTCTTTGCCAATGTGATGATGCTGGGCTTTGCCTGGCAAAAGGGGCTGGTCCCGGTTGACCAGATGTCCCTGTCACAAGCGATCCTGCTGAACGGTGTGGCCGTTGAAAAGAACAAGCTGGCCTTTGCCGTGGGGCGTGCTATGGCGGCGGATCCTACGCGCCTGAACGATATGATCACGCCCGAGGTACAGCCAGAAACTCTGGACCAGATGATTGCGCGCCGCGCCGCGTTCCTGACCGACTATCAGAACGCGGACTACGCGAAACGCTACACCGACCGGATTGAGCAACTCCGCGCCAGAACATCGGATGATCTGGCCAAGATCGCCGCGCGCAATCTGTTCAAACTGATGGCCTACAAGGATGAGTTCGAGGTCGCGCGCCTGATGACTGGACAGGCCTTTGCCGACGAGTTGGACCAGCAGTTCGAAGGGAATTTCAAGGTCAACTACCACATGGCCCCGCCGATCCTGAACTTTGGTAAGGACGGTCGCGGACGCCCCGCAAAGCGCGCATTTGGGCCATGGATGCAGCCGGTTCTGGGGCTTCTGGCCAAGGGCAAAGGTTTGCGCAATTCACCTCTGAACCCGTTCGGCTACCATTCCGAGGCCAAGATGCATCGCGAAACGCTGGCATGGTACGAGGGGCTGTTGGATCAAGCAACGGATACCGAGGCTTGGCAGGCGATCCTGTCCGTAGCAGATGACATTCGCGGATACGGGCCAGTGCGCGAACAGGCTGTCAAAGATGCCAAAGCCAAGTTCACAGACCTTAAGAGCGCCTTAAAGAACTAGGCAGCCTTAACATCCTGCGGCTGTATGTTGCCAAGCCACAGTCGGTCAATCCGGTCCAACTCTACTGGGTCGAACCGGGTCGCAACCTGCCAATAGCGGCCCGAGGGGACGAAATAGCCCAGCGCGCGCTCTTGTGCCTCGACATGGTCCAGGCGTGAGGCATCGGCCAGATGGGTCTGGCTCATGTGGTTCGGGTCGGTCGAAGGACACACCAAACGGCTCTCTCCTTTGGACAGGCGCACCATGCGACACCCTTGGCGGGCGGCGTATTGCATCAAACGCGCGGATTTGGCCTCAAGCGAGCGCAGGGTGATGTCCTTCCGCAGCGGATCCGCCTGCCCCTTGCCGTAGAAATGCGTGTTGCCCTGCGCAGGATAAACCATGTCGCAACCGAAGTATGCGATCACGTCCGGCTTCAACGCGTGCAGCGCCCAATAACCCGCCGTAAAGGCCATGGTGCCGCCAGCATAGACAAACCCGCCATAGGCATTCTGCGCCGGCACATAGTCTTGCGCAGTTATGATCTGCTGGTTGGGCAGCAGGTGCTGGGGCTGGTTCTCTTCCGGAAAATCCTCGGGGTGGATCAGGAAATCCCAATCCGATCGCACCCGCCAGGCGTTGTTGATGGCCAGGATGTGGGTAAAGGGCCCACGCGACCAATCTGCTGCTTCTTGCACGCAGGGCGCAGAGCCCAGGATCAGTACTTTTGGTCCGGTGGATGTCATGATCAGGAGGCCCTCGGCTGCTGGTTCAGACCTTGCCAATTAGCCCGGTCATCCCCCTGATCCAGTTATTAACCCAATACCGAAAAACTGCTTTCCTCGTTGATCGGGCGTTTGCGTGAATAGAAACCGACGTCAATCATGTGCCCGGTATAGGGCAGTTTGAACTGAAGCGGCTGGGCATCATGGTCCCCTCCGCCCTCGCAATAGTCGACCAAAGCAGCCATCATCTTACCAGCGATTGGGGCGTTCTTGTATTGGTTCCCGCTGGTGCCGCAGGCCATGTAGAACCCCGGCAAGCTGGATTTGTCATAGATCGGAATCCAGTCGGTCGAGGCATCATAGAGGTCCACCACCCCGCGCGTTTTTGACGGAATGCCAAGCGATGGCACCCTCTGCGCATAGCGCATCGCCTGGGTGGTCCATTGGTCGGTGAACTCGCGGTTATAGTCCTTGTCATCCGCGCACCACTGATGCGGGTCACATTCAGGGTCTTCCGAACCGATCAAGATATGGTTGCCATGCTCGGGGCGCACATAGAGCGAGATATCACTGTCCGACACGATGGTGCCCTGCTCTTCGAAATTGAACCCCTCGGGGCTGGGCACATGTACGACTTCCTGCCGCAAGGGCCGGGTTTCGATGGTCATGTCATCCAGAACGCCCGCCATCTTGTTGACAATGGCCGACCCGGGCCCCGCCACGTTGATCACCACGGGGGCGTGAATTACCTCTCCATCCGCCAATTTGACACCGCTGACACGACCATCTGATTGCAGGATCTCGACCACTTCGGCGCCGGTGCGTACCTCGGCCCCATGCTGACGGGCGGCATCCATCAGGTTCTGCGCGCTCAGCGCCGGATCTGTGACATAACCCGCTTGTGGCCAAAACACCGCGCCATCCATCTTGCGCCCGTTGGGATGGCCAAATTCCGGATCATCCATTCGTTTGGCCGGGGCAAAACTGTCGAGAGTATAGACGGGCAGTTTGTCGGTGATCTGCTCGGGCGACCATTCCTCAAACGGGCAGTCGAGCTCGGCGCTGTATTTCATGTGCTTCTCAAGCTGACCGTTGGCGTCCGTTTTCATGACCAGGCACCCGGTCTGTTTGAACTGCGCCAAGTTCGCCCCTTCAGGCAGGCCCAGATAATCCGCCCAATCGCGCCAATAGTGGTACCCCTCCCAGGCAAAGGCGGTGCCGTCGAAGGTCGAATAATGCATCCGGATGATCGCGCAGGACCCGGCGGTGGAGCCATGGCCCACTTGCGCATTGCGGTCCAACGACAGGGTGTTGCGACCCGCCTTGGCCATTTCGAATGCAATGGCCGCACCGATGACGCCGGTGCCGATGATGATTGCGTCTGGATTACTCATGTTGCGTCCTCTCTCAACTCTCCGGCGGCGCGCCGCCTTCTTCGGTACGGCGTGCGATGAAGTCTTTCAGATTGCCAATGCGGTCACCGTCCTGCTTAGGCGGCTGGAAGTTCGCCAGAATACCCTGCCACACGCCGGTGGCACGGTTGTTTGCATCGACCGCCCCACGTTCGGTCCAGGTGCCGAAATTGGCGTAGTCATGGACATGCGGCGCATAAAACGCGGTGTTGTAGCGCTCCATAGTCTGGCTGGTGGCAAAGAAATGCCCGCTGGGGTCCACCTCGCGCAGAGCTGTGTCATAGCCGATCTCGGCCGTGCCCGCCTGCGCCCCGGCGCAGAGCTCGGCCACCATGTTGAGAACCTCGGCATCACAGATCATCTTTTCAAACGACACCGTCAAACCGCCCTCTAGCCAGCCTGCCGAATGGATCACCACCGTGGCCCCCGCCATCAAACAGCCCCAGAGGCCGAACTGGTTCTCGTTCGCCGCCTGCACATCGTTGAGGTTCGAGGCTGATCCTGCTGCCGAGCGCCAGGGCAGCCCCAAATGGCGCGCCAATTGTCCAGCGGCCAGAGAGGCCTGGAAATGCGAGGGCGTACCAAAGGCAGGCGCGCCCGACTTCATGTCCACGTTGCTGGTAAAAGTGCCATAACACACCGGCGCGCCGGGGTTGGTCAGCTGGGTCAGAACCAGCGCCGCCAGCACTTCGGCGTGGCTGAGCGTGATCGCGCCCGCCACCGTGATCGGCGCCATCGCCCCCATCAGGGTAAACGGCGTGACGATAGACACCTGCCCATAGCGGGCAAAGTCGATCAGCCCCTGCGCCATGGGAATGTCCAGCGTGCGGGGGCTGTTGGTGTTGATGATGGTATAGGAATGCGCCGCGCTGCGGAATTCGTCATCCGACAGGCCACGCGCAATCGACAGCATTTCGAAACAGTCCATCACCTGCGGCGTCCCGCGCGAGAAGAAGAACGGGAACTTGTCCGTCAGTTCCATCTGCGCCTGCGTGGTGAAGTAGTGGCGCAGGTGGGTCGGCACATCCTGTGGCTCGACCTGGGGTGAGATCATCTGGAAGACGTCAAAGTGATGCGTCAGTTTGAGGAACTCCAGGTAATCTTGACCCGAGGCCGGGCGGCGACCGCGCACCAGATCGGTGGCATTGGGCGCGCCTGCGCCGGGTTGGAACACCAGGCTGCCCAGTTCCAGCGTGAAATCCCTGTGCCGCGCGCCTGCATGGCAGGGGATCGACTTTGGAGCTGTCGCCAAAGCCGCCTCCACCATGTCGCGACCGATGAACACCATCTCACTGTCTTCATCGACGCGCGCACCGCCCTTGGCATAGATCTGCCGCGCCTCGGGCAACAGCACTTTCATCCCCAGCTCTTCGAGCATCCTGAGCGCGGTTTCATGCATATCGGCGATTTGATCCGCCGGGAACACCTCCATCAGCGGAAAGGGGTTCTTCAACTGGCGATAGTTCACCTCGCGGTTTGGCGTTGGCGCGGCCTCGGCCCGCCCGCGCCTGCGTCGCCCCCTTGGCTCCCCACGTGTTTGGCTGTCAGTGGTCATGCATCACCCCCGCATCGCCTTGCCTTGGGGATCATAGGGCGAGGCTTCGATGACCTTGGCCTGCCGCTCGACCCCCACGATATGCACGCTCAGGTCCGTGCCCACGGTGGCCTGCTCGCGATCGACCAGAGCCATCGCCAGCGATTTACCGGTGTGGTGTCCGTATGCGCCCGAGGTGACAAATCCCACGCGGTTGCCGTCCGACCAGATCGGCTCGTACCCGCTGGCATCGGCTCCATCTGCTTCGATCTCAAGCGTGACCTGCACTTGTCCCGGACCGTTGCCATCGCGCTCGGCCATGGCGGCGTCGCGTCCGACAAAGTCCTTATCCCAATCGATCCAGCGGTCCATGCCCGTCATGCCGGGCGTATAGCCTTGGGTGAATTCGGCCGACCAGATGCCAAAGCTCTTTTCGATCCGGGTCGACAGCATGGCGTTGAACCCGACCTCGCGAATGCCCAGATCACCGCCCGCCTCAAGAAGCATCCGGCGCAGGGCGATGTGGTCGCCATAGCGGCAGTTGAGCTCATACCCCTTCTCGCCCGTCACTGACATCCGCGCCACATGGGTGCGCACCAGCCCGATGTCGAACTGACCGCACCCCATGAATTTGAGCGCGCCAATGTCCTGTTCTGCCAGCTTCTCGACCACCTGTTGCGAGTTCGGGCCGATGACGGCAAAGCCGCAGACCTCTTCACCCAGATCCCGCACCGTGACGCCATCATCCATGTGATCGTTGAACCAACGCATGTGCCACGCGCGCAGATAGTAGCTGCCCATGATCCAATAGCGCCCATCGCCCCAATTCAGCACTGTCAGATCGCCCTTTAGCTTGCCGGTCTCGCTGAGCATCGGAGCCAGCTTGGCCCGACCAGGAGCTGGAAGCTTTGACGCCATGATCCGATCAAGCCAGGCAGTCGCGTTCGGCCCTGAGACCTCAAACCGCGAGAACCCGGTGATGTCGAGCAGTGCCACGTTCTCGCGGATCGCTTTGCATTCCTCGGCCACAATGTCGTGTGCGTTGGAGCGTTTCAGAGTTGGCGTTTCCTCAAACCCCGGTTCCGCGAAGTAGAGAGGCACCTCAAGGTCCCAGCTGACGCCCCATTTGCAGCCCGCTGATGTCATTGCATCATGCGCTGGGGCCATTTTCAGCGGACGGCCTGCAGGCAACTGTTCGTTAGGATAGGTCATCACGAAGCGGCGGGAGTAGAACTGCCCGGTGGTTTCGCGGATGTATCGTTTGTTCTGCGCAAAATCGCCATAGCGGGCGACATCCATGCCATAGACATCCGCCTCGGGCTCGCCATGGATCATCCATTCGGCCAGGGATTTGCCCACGCCGCCCCCTTGCAAGAACCCGGCCATGACCGCGCAGGCCGTCCAGTAGCCGCGTTTACCCGGAACCGGACCGACCAGCGGATTGCCATCGGGTGAGAAAGTGAAAGCGCCGTTCACCCAGGTCTTGATGCCCGCATCGTTGAGGCAAGGATAACGCTGGAACCCCAGCGTCAGTTCATTCTCGATCCGGCCCAGATCCTCCTGCTGCAGCTCGAACCCGTATTCCCAAGGTGCGCCGTCTTCCATCCAGTGGTCGTGATCGATCTCATAGATGCCGACCAACATCCCCTTCTGGTCCTGCCTCATATAAGTGAACCCTTCGAGGTCGACGGTCATCGGCAGCTCAAAATCCAGCGCAGCAACTTCTGGAATCGAATCGGTGATCAGGTAATGGTGATTGAGTGGCGAGACCGGCAGTTCCACGCCCGCCATGCGCCCCACCTGCTTGGCCCAAAGGCCTGCGGCGTTCACCACATGCTCGCACTGGATCGTACCCTTTTCGGTCACAACCTCCCAACCGTCGGCGGTCTGGTTCAGTTCCAGCACGCGGTTGTTTTCCACAACGGTCGCGCCGTATTTCTTGGCCGCGCCCGCATAGGCCTGCACCGTACCCGTGGTGTCGATGTATCCCTCGCGGTCGGCCCACATGCCACCAAGCAGACCATCGGTGGACATCACCGGGTTTAACTCGCGCGCCTCTTCGGGGGTGACAAGGCGGCAATCCTCAATGCCGATGGATTGGAACACGCGATAGGCCGATTGCAGCCATTCCCATCGATCGGGCGTTCCGGCCATTGTCAGACCACCTGTCATGTGCAGGCCGATGTTCTGCCCGCTTTCGCGCTCGATCTCGGGCAGCAGGTCGATGGTATAGGCCTGCAAGGCCGCGATGTTTGGATCGGCGTTCAGTGCATGAATACCCCCCGCCGCATGCCAGCTGGACCCGGCAGTCAGCACCTTGCGTTCGATCAGGCACACGTCCGTCCAGCCGTATTTGGCCAGATGATACAGAACCGAGGCACCAACAACGCCGCCCCCAATGACAACCACGCGATAATTCGACTTCATCGGACCCTCCCTTACCTGATGTCAAAGCGACGCTATTGCGATTGTTCACACCTGTCTAGACATTTCTGTACAATGCTGTGAAAGGGCAGTCCTGCGTGAAAGCTGACTTTTCCGCGTTGGGCATTTATGCTGTCCCCAACACCCCGTTTCGGAGGGAGAGCGATGGCGTCCAAGACCGAAAGCCCCACACCACCGGGAGACCTGCCGCAACAGACTATGCCGCAGGTCAACACGCTGAGCGCAGAGGACATCACCGCCGCGCTCAAGGCCGGGTTTGCGGATTTTCTGGCTCGCCCAGTGATGAGCGGCTTCTTTGGCCTGATTTATGCTGCCTTTGGCATCCTGATTATCTGGAGCCTCTTCAAGCTTGGTCAGCTTTGGGTGATCATCCCTGCCATTGCGGGTTTCCCCCTGGTCGCGCCATTTGCCGCCGCTGGCCTTTACGAGATGTCGCGCAGACGAGAGGCAAACATAAGCTTTGGATGGGCAGATATCCTGGGCGTCGTGGCCAATCAGCGAAAGCGGGAAATGGGGTGGATGGCTTTTGTCACGCTGTTTGTATTCTGGGTCTGGATCTATCAGATCCGCCTTTGGTTGGCCGTGATTCTGCGCGACGCGTCCTTTTCGGACTTTGGCGGGTTCCTAAATGTTGTCTTCTTTACGCCTGAGGGCTGGCTCTTTCTGCTCATCGGCACCGGCGCGGGGGCTGTCCTGTCCGCGGTGTTGTTCTCGGTCACCGTCATTGCGATGCCCATGCTCTTGGATCGCGAGACCGATTTCGTCACGGCGATGATCACATCTGTTCGCACGGTCAAGGAAAACCCCGTCGTGATGCTGGCCTGGGCCGCGATCATCACGGGTGTCATGATTCTGTCGCTGGCGCCCGCCTTTCTGGGCCTGATCGTGACGCTGCCGGTTCTGGGACACACCACATGGCACCTGTACCGGCGCGCGATCCCACCGGTACAGGGCTAAGTTTACAGCTGTGCGCTTGGCCGGGCTTTGATGGCCTCGTACCAATCCATCGCCGCCGTGTGGGTTTCCGGCAGGCGTTTCTTGACCACGCGGGCGAAGTCGACAAACACAAAGGTCGAGATGTCGGCCAATGTGAAATGATCGCACGCGACATAGCGACTGTCCTGCAAACGTTCTTCGAGAACATCAAAGAACTGATCGATTCTTGCCAATCCACGCTCGGCCAGTTCAGGGATCTGCGCATGATTTGCGGGCCCGGGAATGGCGCGATCCTTGAAGGCCGGATGCGTGTTGCGCAGCGCCTCGGCAACGGGCATGCCGCCCTGTTGCTCGGCGATGGAATTCCACATCAACACCAGCCCCTTTTCGTCCGCCGTGCGCCCCATGAGCGGTGGTTCGGGCGTATGTGCCTCTAGGTATGCGGCAATGCCCAGGTTTTCGGTCAGCACCGTGCCCTCGTCCGTGACAAGCACGGGGATCGTTGCACGCGGATTCACAGCTTTGAATTCCGGTTGCAGCTGCTCTCCCTTTGCGATCGAGATATCGCGGGTTTCGATCGTCAGCCCCTTTTCGGCAATGAACATCCGTGCGCGGCGGGGGTTGGGGGCAGTAGAGCAATCATAAAACAGCATGGGGCGGCCTTTCTGTCGGGTTCCATGCAACGATGGCAACCTCAGGCGCCCGCGCCTAGCCCCAAGGGAAATAACCCTACGGCACCACGCGGGCTGCCAATGCCCTGGCAATCACGCGCTCTTCATCGGTTGGGATCACAAGAACTGGCACATCCCCATCCGAGATCACCTGTTCGTTCGCGGCATTGGCCTTAGCATCCAGCGACAGGCCCATGAACTCCAAACCGTCCAGAACACGGGCTCGAATATCCGGGGAGTTTTCGCCGATGCCACCGCAGAAGACCACAGCGTTCAGCCCGCCCATGATGGCAACCATCGCCCCAAGCTCTCGCTTGATGCGGAAGACATAATAGTCAATCGCCTCTGCCGCGCGAGGATCATCGCTGGCCAACAGAGTGCGCATATCGTGGCTGATCTCGCTCAGCCCCAGCAAACCGCTTTTCTTGTACAGGATATGGGTCAGCGCCTCGACCCCATGCCCCTGTTCCATCAGATAGAGCATCACACCCGGATCAAGCTGCCCGCAGCGGGTGCCCATCGGCAAGCCATCCAGCGCCGAAAACCCCATGGTCGAGCCTATGCTCTTTCCCTTTTTGACGGCACACATGGATGCACCGTTGCCCAGATGCGCGATCACCACCCGCCCCCGCGCCAGGATTGGATGTTCGCGAGTCAGCGTGTCGGTCACATAGTCATAGGACAGCCCGTGAAACCCGTACCGTCGCACGCCTTTTTCGTAAAACCGCCGGGGAATGGCAAAGGCATCGTTCACAAAGGGATGGCCTTGATGGAACGAAGTGTCGAAACAGCCGATCTGAATGGCGTCCGGAAAGGCAACCTGGGCCGCGCGCACAGCGGCCAGGTTATGCGGCTGGTGCAACGGCGCCAGCGGCACCAGTGTTTCCAACTGCCCCATGACCTGATCCGTCAGTTCCACCGGCCCGGTAAAGGTCTTGCCACCATGCACGATGCGATGGCCCACGCCTGTGACCAGATGGCCTTTTAATGCCGGTTGAATGGCTTCAAGAATCGCCTGAACGGCTGTCACGTGATCAGCAGGCCCGATCTCTACCGTCTTCTTGTCCGGATGGCTGAACACCAGTTGCGCGACGGGACCAAGGTTTTCGACCTGACCCAACAGCAACAGTTCGGGCTCGGGTGCCGAAAGGTAAACCCCGAACTTGATCGAGGAACTCCCCGCATTCAGCGTCAGAAGCCCGGCCATATCTGCCCCCCTAGCGGCGATAGACGAAACAGCGCCCTTCGACTGCGCCAGGCGGCAACGGCAGTTCGGTCAGGGTTTCGAAATACATCCGATCGCTCGACACCATCAGCCCACCGGGCGCCAGCAAGGGTTCGATCAACGGCGACACAAACCGGGCAAACACATCGTTCTTTTCGCGGTTGTGCCCCCCAAGATCTGCGTGGATCAGGCTGGCAGTGGCCCCAAAGCGCTCGACCGAGGCAGGCAGCGTTTCGCGCACATCGCCCAGGATCAGCATCTCATCCGGAGGCGTCGAATCCGGGTGCGAGGCCACGGCGCGTTCAAAAACGTAAGTGTCACGCCCTTTGATGTGCGTTTTCATGTGGTGATAGGTGCGGCCATTACCCAGACCCAACTCGAACACAGGACCCGTCATTGCGGCCGTTTCGGCAATCGCAAAATCCAGGCAAGCGCGCTGCGAGACCATCCGGTCGATGAAAAGATCAAGGCGGCTGACGTCTTCGCTCACGGGCGGTACTCCTTTGGCGCAACCGGCCCATTGGGCCGCAACTACCCCCCTCATGCCAAATCCGGGTGCGCTTGTGTAGGCACAGTTGCCCTAATTCTCCCTGTTTCGTGACGTTTAGTCACAATTTCGGGTTTGACTAGAGGGGGGTACGCGCGCGAAAGTGACGCAGAATGACCAGGGGGATCGATAGACTGATGTTGCGTACCGGCCAGTCGGGTGGACAGCCTGAATGACCCCTTTGTTATCTGTCGAAAATCTGAGCATTGGATTCGGGTCCGGTGATGCCGTCGTCAAAGACGTGAACTTTGACGTGATGCCCGGTGAAACGCTTGCCTTGGTCGGGGAGTCCGGATCAGGCAAGACTGTCACCTGCCGTGCTGTGTTGCGCATCCTGCCAAGGGCCGCGCAAATCCGGTCGGGTCGGATCACGCTGAACACGGAAAAAGGGCCCCTGACGCTGTCCGAGATGTCCGAACGCAAGATGCGGGATGTACGCGGTGATCAGGTCTCGATGATCTTTCAGGAACCCATGCGCTCTTTGTCACCGCTGCATCGGATCGGCAATCAGGTGAGCGAAGTTCTGTGGCTGCACCGTGGCGCATCCGAGAAAGAGGCCAAGCGTCAGGTTCTGCAAACCTTCGAGCGGGTGGGCTTTCCCGACCCTGAACGCGCCTATCGGTCTTATCCGTTCGAGATGTCGGGTGGCATGCGCCAGCGGGCGATGATCGCGATGGCGATGGTGTCGAAACCCGATCTGCTGATTGCGGACGAGCCGACCACCGCCCTGGACGTGACCACCCAGGCGCAGGTTCTGGGCCTGATCAAGGAACTGCAACAGGAAACCGGCATGGCGCTGATCCTGGTGACCCATGATCTGGGCGTGGTAGCGAACATGGCCGAAAAGGTCGTTGTCATGCACAAGGGCCGCGTGATGGAGGCTGGTGCCGCCGAGCCGCTGCTCAAATCCCCCGCGCACCCTTACACGCAGCAACTGTTCAACGCGGCCCCCGCCATTCCGGCAGAGGCAACGCTCGCGCCCCCGCTGCCCGACGACGACCTGATCCTGGAGATGAACAAGGTCAACAAGACGTTCACCATGCGCTCAGGCTCGGCCTGGAAGCCGGACGTTCTGGTGCATGCCTGCCGGGGTGTCGACCTGAAACTGCCACGCGGCAAGACGCTCGCCATTGTGGGCGAAAGCGGCTCGGGCAAGACCACGGCGGCCCGCATTGCCCTTGGGGCGGAGCTGCCGGATGAGGGCAGCGAAGTTCTGTTCCGCGCGACACCGGGCGCGGATCCGGTCACCGTCCACAAGATGGACCGCGCCACCCGCACCGCCTTCCAACGCGACGCGCAGATGGTGTTTCAAGACCCCTACAGCTCGCTCAGCCCGCGTATGCGCGTGCAGGATGCGATGACCGAGCCGCTCGAGATCCACAACATTGGCACCAAATCCGAACAGCGCGACAAGGCGGCCCAGATGTTGCAGCGCGTCGGCCTGAATTCGGACATGCTGAAACGTTATCCGCATGCGTTCTCGGGCGGGCAACGCCAGCGCCTGTCCGTTGCGCGCGCCATGATGCTGGATCCTTCGCTGATCGTCTGTGACGAACCGACATCGGCTTTGGACGTGTCAGTGCAGGAGCAGATCCTGACCCTGCTGGAAGAACTGCAAGAGGGGCTGGGCCTCAGCTATCTCTTCATCTCGCACGATCTGGCCGTTGTGGCCCGTATCGCTGATGAGGTCGCCGTGATGCGACAGGGTTTGATCGTCGAACAGGCCCCACCCGATACTTTGTTCTATAATCCCCAACATCCTTACACCAAAGCCTTGATCGCGGCTCAACCCGAGCCGGATATCGAGCGCCCCATCAACCTCAAACTGGTCGCCCAAGGCGCCGGCTCTCCTGAAAAATGGGCCGAAGCCTTCCGTTTTACCGACACCATGGTACCCTCATTGGTGGAGCTGGAACCCGGCCATAAGGTACGCTGTCATGTTTGAACCCAAACGCCGCTCTTTGTTTCTTGCCGCATCGCTGGTGATCGCCAGCCTGATGCCTGCCGGAGCGAACCCTATCCCACCATTACAGGAAAGCACCTTCTGGCAGGCCGAAGTTGATGCCGGTGATCTGCCTCCGGTGAACGAGCGCATCCCGGACGAACCGATCATTGTTGATATGGAGGCCAAAGGCCGTGAATTCGGTCAGCAAGGCGGAACACTGTCGACCATGGTGACCCGGTCCAAGGACATCCGACAGATGGTTGTTTACGGCTATGCCCGTCTGGTCGGCTATGATGAAAATTACGAGTTGGTGCCGGATCTGCTGGCGTCTTACGAGAACGAAAACAACCGCAAGTTCACCCTGCGCCTGCGCCCCGGCCACAAATGGTCGGACGGCGCGCCGTTCACCTCGGACGATTTCAAGTACTGGTGGGAAGACGTTGCCAACAACCCGCTGCTCAGCCCCGCTGGTCCGCTTGATTTCCTGCGCATCGAGGGGGAGTTGCCCAAGGTCTCGTTCCCCGATGAGCTGACTGTTGTGTATGAGTGGGAACATCCGAACCCCAACTTCCTGCAATCGCTGGCCCAGGCGCGCCCACCGTTCATCTACCGCCCGGCACATTTCCTGAAGGATTACCATGGCGATTTCGCCGACGCTGACGCTTTGGCTGAAAAGGTTGAAGACGCCCGGGTCAAAAGCTGGGCCGCGCTGCACAACAAGCGCGACAACATGTACAAGTTCGACAATTCCGAACTGCCCACCTTGCAGCCCTGGATCAATGCCAGCGCGGGCAAGAAGATCCGCCACAACTTTGTCCGCAACCCGTACTATCACCGCATCGACAGCAACGGCGTGCAGCTGCCCTATATCGACATCGTCGAGATGGAGATCGTCGCCCCCGGTCTGGTCGCGGCCAAATCCAACGCCGGTGAGGTCGACCTGCAAGGGCGGGGGCTGGACTTTCGCGACACCTCAATCCTGAAAAAGGGCGAAACTGACGGGAACTACAAAACCAACCTGTGGCAGACGGGCGTGGCCTCGCAGATCGCGATCTATCCCAACCTGAACTATGCCGATCCGGTCTGGCGCGAGATTATGCGCGACGTTCGCGTGCGCCGTGCGCTGTCGCTTGGCATCGACCGCAAAACCATCAATCAGGCGCTATATTTCAAGCTGGCCAAGCCCGGCTCAATGACCGTGCTGCCTGCCTCGCCCTTTTTCAAACAGGAGTTGCGCGACGCCTGGGCTGCCTTTGACCCCGAAACCGCCAACGCCCTGCTGGACGAGGCCGGGCTGGACAAACGCGATGGCAACGGCATCCGCTTGCTGCCAGATGGTCGCCCGATGGAGATCGTCATCGAAACGGCAGGTGAGCGGCAAGAGGTTGAAAACGCGCTGCAAATTGTGACCGATACTTGGCGCGAGATTGGTGTGAAACTGGTCATGCGCCCCTTGGATCGTGATATCCTGCGTAATCGGGTTTATGCGGGCAACACCATGGCCTCGGTCTGGTTCGGCTGGGACAATGGCATCCCGCAAGCCTACACCTCTCCCGATTACCTTGCGCCGCGCCATCAGGAGTTCTTGGCCTGGCCCAAATGGGGTCAGCACTACCAAACGAACGGTGACGTCGGCGAAGCCCCCGATATGCCAGAGGCACAGCGCCTGATGGAGTTGGCTCTGGATTGGGACCGCGCCGATACCGACGAACAGCGCGCCGCCGCCTGGACCGAGATGCTTGATATCCACTCCGAACAGCTTTTCGGCATCGGTATCCTGGCCGAGGCCCCGCAGCCCATCGTCGTGTCGAACCGGATGCGCAATGTGCCCAAGAAGGGCCTGTGGGCCTGGGACCCCGGCGCGCATTTCGGCGTCCACCGCCCTGATGAATTTTTCATGGCCGAGTGACGGGACAAGCTGAATGAGCATCCTGCGCTACGCAATTTATCGATTTGGCACCATGCTGCTGACCCTGCTGGTGGTGTCGGTGCTGGTGTTCGTGATCATCAACCTGCCCCCCGGCGACTACCTGTCGAACCAGATCGCCGAGCTCAAGGCCTCTGGCCAATCCGCCGGTGTGGCCAAGGCCGAGTTCCTGCGCAAGGAATACGCTTTGGACCGTGCGCTGTGGGAGCAATACATGATCTGGATGGGCTTCATGCCCGGTCCTCATGGCTTCTCAGGCCTCATCCAAGGCAACTTTGGCTGGTCCTTCGAATTCGACCGGCCAGTGCGCGAGATCGTTGGCGACAGCCTTTGGCTGACGGTTCTGGTCAACATGGCCGCAATCGTCTTTGTCTATGCGCTGGCCCTGCCCTTGGGCGTGATCGCAGCAGCCAAGTCGCGCACATGGATCGACTATACCTCGGCCTTTGTCGGCTATCTCGGCTTGGCGACGCCCAACTTCCTGCTGGCGCTGATCCTGTATTACTACGGGCGCAAATACCTGAACATTCCAATCGGTGGCCTGATGGACCCCTCGTTCGAGGGCCAGCCGCTGACCTGGGAAAAGGCCAAGTCCATCATGGTCCACCTGATCGTGCCAACCATCGTGATCGGCACCGCAGGCGCCTCTGCCATGATGCAACGTCTGCGCGCCAATATGCTGGACGAGTTGGGCAAGCCTTACGTGGAAACGGCGATTGCCAAGGGAATGGCCCCCAGCCGGATGCTGACCAAGTATCCCCTGCGCGTGGCGTTCAACCCCTTTGTGGCCGACATCGGTAACCTGCTGCCCTCGATGGTCTCAGGCTCGGTTCTGGTCTCGGTGGTGATGGGCCTGCAAACCATTGGCCCGGCTCTGCTGACCGCACTCAAGACACAGGATCAATTCCTGTCGGCATTCATCCTGATGTTTGTGGCCTTGCTTACGCTCATAGGCACCATGATATCAGACATCCTGCTGGTCATGCTTGATCCGCGCATCAGATATGAAGGGCGCGAGTCATGACCAAACTCCCCGACGGGCGCTACGTCGATGACGCGCCATACGACCCGCAGGTTTCGATCCAACAGCTGGAACGCCGCGATCTGGACGCGCCAAATTGGGTGCTGGTCTGGCGCAAGTTCAAGACCCACAAGCTGGGCCTGGTCTCGGGCGTCTTCCTGCTGCTGTGCTATCTGATGCTGCCCTTTGCGGGCTTCATCGCCCCCTATGGCGCGAATGAGCGGAACTCGGACCACCTTTATGCTCCGCCACAGGCAGTACATTGGGTGCACGAGGGAGAGTTCCTGGGTCCCTTTGTCTATCCCATCACAGCCGAGGCGGATCTGGAGACGTTCCAGTGGGTGTTCAAACCCGACACCTCAACCCCGATGCCGTTGGAGTTCTTTTGCGAGGGCGCCGAATACAAGCTTGCGGGCCTGATCAAAAGCGACACCCATCTGTTCTGTGCGCCCGATGGCGCAACGCTGTTCCTGTGGGGGTCTGACCGCCTGGGCCGCGATGTGTTCAGCCGCATCCTTTATGGCGCGCAGCTGTCACTGACCGTCGGTCTGATTGGTATTTCGGTGTCCTTCTTCCTGGGCATCCTGCTCGGCTCTATCGCGGGCTATTTTGGTGGTCGCATCGACTGGGTCATCAACCGCGTGATCGAGATCCTGCGCTCGCTGCCCGAACTGCCACTGTGGCTGGCCTTGTCGGCGGCGGTGCCATCGAACTGGGGGCCGGTGGCCGTCTTCTTCATCATCTCGATCATCCTTGGCATTCTTGATTGGCCGGGCCTCGCCCGTGCAGTCCGCGCCAAGTTCCTGAGCTTGCGCGAAGAGGAATACGTGCGCGCGGCCGAGATGATGGGGGCAAGCTCGGGTCGGGTGATCCGCAAGCACCTGTTGCCCAACTTCATGAGCCACCTGATCGCCAGTGCGACCCTCTCGATCCCGGCGATGATCCTGGGTGAAACGGCACTCAGCTTCCTGGGCCTTGGCTTGCGGGCACCTGCGGTGAGCTGGGGTGTGATGCTGAATGACGCGCAGAACCTGGCCTCGATCGAGATCTATCCCTGGACGGCGATCCCGATGATCCCGATCATCATCGTGGTGCTGGCGTTCAACTTCCTGGGCGACGGTCTGCGCGACAGCCTCGATCCGTATCAGCAATAGGCCAGATGACGGGGGCTTGGCCCTCGTCGCTGCCCCTCCTCCCGGTGCATTTTCAAAAGGAACGAAATAGAGCGCTCTACACCGACTGAGAGGGCACGCCCGATCAGCCGCGCAACGCAACCGCGCCGAGCCGAAGGCGAGGCGCCCGGCCCAACCCCGAGGGGTCTTTCGTCAGAAAGGCACCAAGAGGGCGGGAGCGCCCCGCCCTTGATCCTTAGTCGCGGTCGCCGCCCCCCGGTCCGATATCGTCAAGGTAATCCTCGTCAATGGCCGCTTGAACAGCACCTGTCACAGCCTCGCGCTGTTTGGGGGTCAGATCGCCCGCTTCTTTCTCGTCTGCCAGACGCACCGTGACCTCACGGTGTGCAAACTTGACGCCTTCGCGGGCAAACAACTCGCGGATGTCTTGATACACACGTTTGCGCACCAGCCATTGATCGCCCGGTTTGGTCATGAACTTGACCCGGATGATCATTGCGGAATCCTGCATCTCGATCACACCCTGCGATTTCAGAGGCTGGATGAAGTTGTCGCCGATCACGGGGTCGGTCAGCAGCTCTTTCCCGAGGTTCTTGATCAGTTTGCGCACCTTTTCCACGTCGGTGTCATAGGTCACCCGCAGGGGCAACTTCATGATCACCCAGTCACGCGAGTAGTTCGTCAGAACCTTGATTTCACCAAAGGGAATGGTGTTGAGCGCACCCAGATGGTGGCGCAACTGGAACGACCGGACCGAAATCTTTTCGACGGTGCCCTTCACATCGCCGATGTCGATGTATTCCCCCTTGCGGAACGCGTCGTCCAGCAGGAAAAACGCGCCCGAGAAGATGTCCCGCACCAACGTTTGCGAGCCGAAACCCACCGCCAGACCAACAACACCCGCACCCGCGAACAGCGGGCTCACGTTGATGCCGATCTCCAGCAACACGATCAAAACGATCGATACTACAACAACGGCCAGGATCGCACCCCTGAACAGCGGCAACAGGGTCGCCAGACGGCTGGCGGATGAGCCACCGCCCTCGTCCCCCAGTTCGCCTTCTTCCATGTCTCCACCTTCTTCGGCGATCTTGCTGTCAATCCAGATGCGGAAAAAGTGGAAGACGACATAGCCGATGAACAGGATCATCATCACGTCCAGAACCCGCTCCATCGGCAGATCCTGGGTCCAATCGGCATCGGGGTTCCAGATCACCAGCAGGGCATAGGCCCCAACCACAAAGGCCAGGATGCCCGCCACCCGACGTGCCAGATCCTCATAGGTCGAGATCGAATGCGCCAACTCCATCGGCGGAGCCGGTTGGGGGTCTTCACTGGCCTCGGCTTCGGCCAGTTCAGCGTTGATCTGCTGCACCTTGCGTGACCGGTTGAAGTACCGCTCCAACATGTAGTTCATCGCGCCATAGGCAACGACGACGGACATGAATATTCCGTAGGTGCCGGCAATCAGCGGAATCGGAATCGGGTTCTCCAGCACCAGATCCAACGCCAGAGAGAACCAGCTGAACGCGATATACAGGATCAGCACCGGAGCCCATGCGATCGAAATCGCCCAAAGGATCCACGAGACCTGCTCTTTGCTGCGACCCGCGCGAATGGCCTCTGTAATGGCCCTGGCGTTGAACAGGATCATCAGCACGTTGAACGCAGCACCCGCTGCTGTCAGCACACCATAAACCATGGCGTAGACGTTGTAGTTCAGACCAAAATCCGCGACCCAGGTAGAGAACAGCACCGTCGAAATGTCATAGGTCGCCAGAACCGACGCCCAAATGTACAGCCGCTTGGCATCCTTGTCCGAAAACGGAGGGATACGGTATTGGCTCAGGAATGGCGACAAGACCATCCGCCAAAGATCGGAAACAGTGCGCGACAAGAAATACGCCGTGAAAATCGCCGTGACAGTGAACTGGATCGAAATGTCTTCGGACTCGCCAAAGACCAACAAGCCAATGATCGTGGCAAACAGCATCGCAAACAGCGTGCCACCGATCCCCATGACGAACCGGAACACCAGGAACGGCATCTTGTCCTGATACCCGACCGGGTTTTCCTTGATCCGCGACACCACGTATTTCTTGGCAACCCGCTTTCCATAGATTTCCACGGACAACCATCGCCCAATCAGAAGCAGGACGATGTTGATTGCCAAAACCCACAGGTAAGTGCTGATCTGACCGTCGGGGCTGGTCTGGCGCAGGATATATTGCACCTCGAAAATCGAATAAGGCAAAGCTGCAAGGCGCGCTTCCAGCGCTTTGCGGAACTCGGCCCATTGCGATTGCGCCTGCATCAGCTGCGAGGCTTCGCCCATCGGGTCAGCCTTCTCGCCCTCTCCATCGGCACCGGGTGTTTGCCCCGCCGTTGCCAGGTTGCCGGAACTGTCGATGACGATGACACTGGCACCGGCTTCGGTTGCTTCACGAATGGCCGTTGCCAGATCCGTGTCCGCCGGGGTTTCACTGCTGCTGGAGCCACCCGCGCCAGAATAAAGTGACAACTGGGCATGTGCGGTTGTGGTGGACACCACGAAGAACAGCGCCAACATTGCAAGAATGCGAAGAACAATGGTCAGCATGGAGGTCTTTCTTTGGTTAACTGAACCTGGCAGAGAACCTATCGGACAGGTGCATGTTGTTCAAATGGCTTGCTTACACAGTGCCGACATTGGGTAAACAACGGTGTCACGTGACCGATCCACCTTTTTCATGAGCAATATCGTATTTTCAATCTCGTTCGGGTCAAATAGTAGAGCACACAGAAGGGCAAGACGGCTGTGACGTTCATACCGTGCCTGCACGAAGGATAACAGCCGACGCAGATCGGCCGACCATAGGACTTGGCCATGACGGCACGCCCCTCGCACGACGCCATCGACTGGGCGCACTTCGGATCAGCTGTTGCCCAACTGTCCGCCTGTTTCTGCGCTCTATCCAGCTTGGCTGAAAACTTCGGATTGACCTGCATCAAAGCGCCGTTCATTCAAAGTGGCGAAGCAGATGATGTGGCAGCAGCGCACGTGGCAAATGACCAAATGAATGCTGCCCAAATTCGAGGCTTTGGAATTCGCCGCACAATTCGCTACGGTGCGCTCGAAGCAACCAATTTGTCCGGAGCTATTCCGAGGTCTACAACGTGAACATGGGCGGGGACGCAATCAAGACAGTACACAAGGGCGGGTGCCGAGCGCCGCGCATCATGCTGTACAGTCACGACACCTTTGGCTTGGGTCATTTGCGACGGTCCCGCGCCTTGGCGGCCGCCATCACGGCCGCAGATCCAGAGGCGTCTGCCTTGATCCTGACTGGGTCGCCTGTTGCGGGCCGTTTCACCTTTCCGCGGCGAGTCGATCACGTACGTCTCCCCGGCGTCACCAAACGCAGCGACGGATCTTATGCCTCGCAAACAATTGGAATGGGCATCGAAGAGGTGACCGATCTGCGGTCCGGCCTGATTTGCACCACAGCCCGACAATATGAGCCCGACGTTCTGATCGTCGACAAGGAACCCACCGGTTTTCGCGGCGAGCTATTGCCGACGCTTGAGACGCTGCAAAGTGAAGGCAAAACCAAACTGGTTTTGGGCTTGCGCGATGTGCTGGACGAGCCAGAAGTTCTGGCGGCCGAATGGGAACGCAAGGATGCCGTGACCGCGACCGAGCGGTTCTATCACGAGATCTGGGTTTATGGCCTGCGCTCAATCTATGATCCAACTGCGGGCCTGCCGCTTTCGGCCGATGCCCAGGCCCGGATGCATTGGACCGGCTATCTACGACGCGAAGCCAACGCCGACGGCAAGCCACCCGAGCAGCCTTATGTTCTGATCACGCCGGGCGGCGGCGGTGACGGCAAGGCCATGGTCGACCTGGTGCTCAGCGCTTATGAAAAAGACCCCGAACTCGCCCCACGCGCGGTCCTGGTCTATGGCCCGTTCCTGTCGGGTGAGCTGCGCGAAGATTTTGAAACCCGCGTCGATGCGCTGAATGGGCGCGTCACCGCAGTGGGATTCGAATCGCAGATTGAAACCATCTTCAAAGGCGCCCAGGGCGTGATCTGCATGGGGGGCTATAACACCTTTTGCGAGGTGCTGTCCTTTGACAAACCCGCCGTGATCGTGCCCCGGACCACGCCGCGTCTGGAACAATGGTTGCGCGCCTCCCGCGCCGAGGACCTGGGGCTGGTGCGCATGCTGGATGAAACCCGCGACGGGTTGACGCCAGACACCATGATTCAGGCCATTCGCGGACTGGCAACGCAGCCCAAACCCTCGCAGGCCATCTCGTCGGGGCTGCTCGACGGGCTCGATTATGTCACGCGCCGGGTGAACGCCCTGCTGACCAACAAGACGGAACACGCCGCTCAATGACGTCCCCAAATCCGCCTCTGGCGATCGTGGTCAAAGGTTGGCCACGCCTGTCCGAGACATTCATCGCTCAGGAACTGGTCGCGCTCGAAGACAGCGGCCACGCGTTTGACATCTGGTCACTGCGCTATCCCACCGACAAAAAGCGCCACCCGCTGCACGACCGGATCAAGGCGCAGGTGCGGTACCTGCCCGAATACCTGTACGAAGACCCCGAGCGGATCTGGCGCGCGCGCGCAGCAGCTCAACAGCTGCCCGGTTATGCCGAGGCCTATCGCGTCTGGCGCGCTGATCTGGCGCGCGACCGGACTCACAACCGCATCCGACGCTTCGGCCAAGCCTGTGTTCTGGCCGCAGAATTGCCTGAGTGCACCCAAGGCCTTTACGCCCATTTCATGCATACCCCGTCGTCGGTCGCGCGTTACGCAGCCATCATGCGTGGCCTGCCGTGGAGCTTTGCCGCCCATGCAAAGGATATCTGGACGTCTGACGAATGGGAAAAGCGCGAAAAGCTAAGCGCCGACACCCATGGCGCCGTCTTTGGTGCCACTTGCACGGCCTTTGGTGCTGAGCACCTGCGCGAGATGGCAGATGATCCGGCCCGGGTTGATCTGGTCTATCACGGCCTCGACCTGACCCGCTTTCCCGCGCCGCCCAAGCGCCCGTTGCGCGACACGTCCAGCCCCTTTCACATGATGTCGGTTGGCCGTCTGGTCGAAAAGAAGGGCTTTGACCGTCTGATCGCAGCCTTTGCACAATTGCCTGCAGACATGGATTGGCATTGGACACACATCGGTGGCGGCGATTTGAAAGACGCGCTGCAGGCGCAAGCCAAAGAGGCAGGTGTCGCAGACCGCATCACCTGGCGCGGTGCATGTGATCAGCCCGAGGTGATCGAGGCCATGCGCGCCGCCGATTTGTTTGTCTTGCCCAGCCGGATCGCCAAAGACGGCGACCGCGACGGGTTGCCCAATGTGCTGATGGAGGCGGCCTCGCAAATGCTGCCGATCCTGTCGACCCCGGTCTCGGCCATTCCCGAATTCATCGACAGCGGCACACACGGCCTGCTGGTCGAAGATGACCCGGCCAAATTGACCGCGGCCATCCAGGATCTGGCAGGCGATCCCGCACGTGCCCAAGCCTATGCCACAGCCGCCTATGACCGCCTGGTCGGAGAGTTCGGCATGGCTCCGGGCATCGCGCGCCTTTCGTCCCGGTTGACCCAGCTGATGCAGGGCGGCTGAGCCCATGCCCCGCGTCGCCTTTTACGCCCCCATGAAGTCGCCCCATAGCGCGGTGCCTTCGGGGGACCGTGAGATGGCGCGCAACTTGATGACCGCCATCGGACAGGGCGACGACGCGCAGGTCGATCTGGTCTCGGAGCTCAAGATCTATGACAAGGCAGGCGACACGGCGCGGCAGGCAGATTTGCGCCGTCAAGCGGAGGGTGAAGTTGAACGCCTGATCCGCGACCTGCCCCGAGACACCGAACTGTGGGTCACCTACCACAACTACTATAAAGCCCCTGATCTGATCGGGCCCCGCGTCTGTGCGGCGCTGGATATCCCATACGTCCAGATCGAAAGCACCCGGGCCTACAGCCGATTGACCGGTCCCTGGTCTGGGTTTGCGCAAGCCGCCCACGATGCCTGCGACGCGGCCCGAGTGATATTCTACGTGACGGCCAACGACCTGATCACCCTTGAACGCGAACGCGCAGGCACACAAACCCTGGTACATTTCCCGCCGTTTCTGCCCGCCGATCATCTGCCCGAGGCCAGCACCCTTTCGGGTCCGATGCTGGCAACCGGCATGATGCGCGAAGGCGACAAGCTGCGGTCGTATGAGATCATCGCCGAAACGCTTGTGCATCTGACAGGCGATTGGCAGCTGGACATCGCAGGCGACGGCCCTGCCCGCTCACAGGTCGAGGCACTGATGGCCCCCTATGGGTCGCGCGTGCGGTTTCTGGGGCAGTTGGATCGCACTGCGCTGGACAAAGCCTATCGCGCGGCGGCCCTGTTCCTGTGGCCGGGTGTGAATGAGGCCTTCGGCATGGTTTACCTTGAGGCACAGGCGCATGGCCTGCCGGTGGCGGCACAGGACCGCCCAGGCGTAAGGGATGTTCTGCTGGGCGATGGGTACCCTGCAACAGAAGACGGAGCAAAGGCGCTTGCGTCTCTGGTCACGTCGCTCTTGCACGATGCCGACCATCGCGCAACATGGGGTGCAAACGCCCGCGAGATGATCGCAAACACCCACCTAAGGCCTGCCGCAACCGCGCGGTTCTGGTCTGCCGTTGCCCCGCTTTTGAAAGGCTCCCGATGACCCGTCTTGCTCTTCTTCGTCATGGACATACCGCGTGGAACCGTGCGGGTCAGATCCAGGGGCGCAGCGATATTCCGCTGGATGACGAGGCCCGCCGCGATCTGTCCCAGTTCAGCCTGCCACCCGAGTGGGCCGATGCAGAACTATGGTCGAGCCCCCTGCACCGCGCCCGCGAAACCGCCGAGATCGTGGCCAGGCGCACGCCACTGACCGCGCCCGAACTGACCGAGATGAACTGGGGCGACTGGGAAGGCAAACGTGGCATCGATCTGTTGGCGCAACCGGACAGCGGGTTTCGCCACATCGAGCATTGGGGATGGGATTACCGCGCGCCCGGAGGTGAAAGCCCGCGTGAGTTGTGGGCGAGGCTGGAGCCCTGGGTTCGCGCGCGCACCGCGGACACGGTCGCCGTGTGTCACATCGGGATCATGCGGGTTATCCTGGCCAAGGCGCACGGATGGGATTTTGACGGCGAGGCCCCGTTCAAAATCAAGCGCAACCGATTGTTTGTCGTCGACCTTGAAACGTTTGAACCCCAGGCGGAACCTGTCCGGCTGATCCGTGAGGACGCTGCATGAAGGTCCTGATTGCCGTCACCCACCTGTTGGGCAGCGGTCATCTGAGCCGCGCCCTGACGCTGGGCCGTGCCTTTGCGCAAGAAGGGCATGAGGTCGTGGTGATCTCGGGCGGTTTTGCCGTTCCGCAGTTGGACAGCCGTGGAGTTGATCTGCGCCAATTGCCTCCGCTCCGGTCGGACGGCACAAATTTCACCCGATTGCTGACCGATCTGGGTGAGGTCGCGGACGCGCCCTATCTGGCTGCGCGATCCAAGGCGATGGTGGAAATGCTGCAAGAGGTGCAGCCCGATGCGTTGATCACCGAGCTGTTCCCATTTGGCAGACGCGTGTTGCGACATGAATTCCAGGCCCTGCTCAAAGCCGCGCGCGCCTTGCCCAAACGCCCGCTGATATGTTGTTCGATCCGCGATATCCTGGCCCCCCCGTCGAGACCCGAGAAGGTCCGGAAAACAGACGCGATCCTTTTGGAGTTTTTTGATGCGGTTCTGGTCCATTCGGACCCCAACGCCACGCGTCTTGAGGTCAGCTGGCCCGTATCCGAGGCTTTGGCTGAGAAACTGATCTACACCGGATATGTCGCGCCCCCGGCTGCAAGCGTTCATCCCGACGGCCTTGGCACCGGAGAAATCCTTGTCAGCGCGGGTGGCGGAACGGTGGGCGAACCGATCTTTCGCGCGGCCATCGAGGCCGCCCGAAAGATCACCAACAGACGCTGGCGCCTGTTGGTCGGTGGCTCCGACAGCACAGCGCGGATCTCGATGTTGCAACAAGACGAGCTGCCAGAGAACGTGATCATTGAGGCCGCGCGCCCGGATTTCCGACAGATGCTGCATCACGCTGCCGCCTCGGTGAGCATGTGCGGTTACAACACCGCTTTGGACCTGCTGCAGGCAGGCACCCCTGCTGTTCTGATCCCGTTTGATGACGGACAAGAGGTAGAACAGACCCTGCGCGCGCGCAGTTTGGCCGATTTGCCGGGGTTCGAGGTGTTGCCAAGTGCTGATCTGACCGATGGTCGCCTCGCACGTTCGATCGAGGATGCCATATCCGCACCCCTGCGTTCACGTCAGGCCGCCGAGTTCAATGGTGCCTTGAAGACCGTCAAGATCATCGAAAGCCGACTGGAGGCGTGTCTATGACCCCGGATTGGTCGCCATTGAACAGAGAGCTGGCGCTGTGGCGAGAGCAAGATCTGACTCTTCCGCTCTGGTGGCGGGATGACGATGCCATCGAACCCACGGCCGAGTTGGAGCAGCTATGCGCGATGTCCGAAGAGCTTGGAGTTCCGGTACACTTGGCCGTGATCCCCGCGCATGCGTCCAAGGCCTTGGCCACGAGACTTACGGCGAGCCCCGGCATGATCCCTGTGGTTCATGGCTGGGCGCATCAGAACCACGCACCCGCGTCCGAGAAGAAGGCTGAGTTTCGCGCGCATCGTCCCATAGAGGCGACAACTCGGGATGCCAAGGACGGATTGGAGCAGCTGCAAGCGCTGTTCGGGCCGTCACTGGCACCCATGTTTGTACCCCCTTGGAACCGGATTGATAAGAAGGTCGTGCGGGAACTGCCAGCGCTCGGCTATAGGGTTCTGTCCACGGCGACCCCACGCAAGGCCACCTTGGCCGCCCCCGGACTGTGGCAGATCAACACGCATCTCGATCCGATTGATTGGCGCGGCACCCGTGGTCTGGTGTCACATGAGCACCTGATCGCCCAACTGGTTCAGCACCTTGAAGACCGCCGAACCGGCATGGCCGACAATAGCGAACCTTACGGGCTGTTGACCCATCACCTGGTTCATGATGAAGACATCTGGCAATTCACCCGCGAGGTGCTGCTCCGCCTGATGGACGGACCCGCGCGTGTCTGGACGCTTGCCGAAACCCTGAAAAAGGACCCCACCCCATGAGCCGATTGGATTCGATGTTGCGCCGCTTTACTGCCCAACGGGACGGGTTGAATTGGGCAGCCCAAGCTGTTGCTGAACTGGACGGCGATGTATTGGACATGGGGCTTGGCAATGGTCGGACCTATGACCACCTGCGCGAGATCTTGCCGGGCCGCCGCATCTGGGTGATGGACCGCGTCTTGCAATGTCACCCGTCCTGCGTCCCCCCTGAAGAGGATTTCCTGCAGGGAGAGGCAGAGCCGATGCTGATCAAACTGGCCGAGCATGGGCAGAGCATTGCCCTGGCACATTACGACTTTGGCATGGGGATCAAGGAAGACGATGTCGCCGAATCCGCACGACTGAGCCCGCTGATCGCCGCCGTGATGCAGCCCGGCGGACTGCTGGTGTCGGGTCAACCGCTGGTCGGGTTCGAACAGATCAAAGGCCCCGAAACCATCGCGCCGGACCGCTACCTGTTCTACCGCGCCTGAAGCGGCGCGAAAGACGGGGAGGCTCCCGCCCATCGTCGATGCCCCTGACGGGACACCTCCTCTGGTTGGGCCTGGCTCATCCGGACTGAGCCGGATGAGCCTCGCAAGACGCACCCGGTTTCTGCTGTCCTGGCCGCATCACAGGACGAGAGCGCCTGACGTCACGCCACCTGCATCCCGCGCGACCAGACCGCCCGCAAGGCCGGAACCCCGGCTCGCATGCGGAACCGCAGCAGGTCGGCCCGGGCACCAACGCGCAAGGCGCCGCGATCGCCCAGACCAACGGCCTGCGCAGGCGCTTGCGTCGCCGTTTTGATCCCGCGCGCCATATCCCCCCAGATTTCGCCCAGTTTCACCGCCGACAAGAGCAGTGCCGACGGCACGTAATCTGACGAGACGATGTCCAGCAGGTCCAGCTCGGCCAGTTCCCGCGCCGCCACATTGCCCGAGTGCGAACCGCCCCGAATAAGGTTCGGCGCGCCCATCATCACCTTGATATCATGTTCATGGCAGGCCCGAGCAGCCTCGACCGTTGTCGGAAACTCAGCCAGTCGGATACCGTGGCCTGCCGACACCGCCACCTGTTCGGCCGTGGTATCATCGTGGCTGGCCAACACCGCGCCATAAACGCCTGCCTGTCTCACAGTCTCGGCCTCGTGCAGATCGCCATACTGATCCCGCAACCCCTTGAGTTGCGCGACATGCTGCAGGAAGTCGTCATCGCTCATGGAATGCTTACCCTTCACATAAGCCTCGAGCTTGGTCATGTCGCGAAACTGCCGCTGCCCCGGCGTGTGATCCATCAGCGAGACAATACCCACACGATCCTCTTCGCCAAACTCGCGCAGCTCGTCCGCCAGGGTTTGTGAACACACTTCGGCGCGCAGATGCAGGAAATGGCTGATCTTGAGCGCATCGGCGGCGCGCAACTCCAGCAGTTCGGTGGCCAGGTCGCGCGCGTATCTGCCATAGCGCGCCTTGCCTGAGGGGATCGAACCCACACGCATGGCATCGAAAACCGTGGTGATGCCGGTGCCTGCCAGCTCGGCATCGTGGGCGATGATGGCCGCCGCATGCGGCCAATCGACCTTGGGGCGCGGCTGGATGTGCCGTTCCAGGTTGTCGGTGTGCAGCTCGATCAGACCCGGGCAGACAAAATCCCCCTCGCAGTCCACGGCGCCTGCGGGCACGGATGTACCGCTGTCGATGGCTTCGATGTGCTCGCCCACCACCCGCAAGGACCCGGTGCGGGTCTCGTCGGGGAAAATCAGCGTTGCATTGGCAAGGATCAATTCTTCTGTCATCTGAACTTCACGTGGTTTGAGCTATTGGGAAGGCCACGACATAGGAGGCCAATGTGACATTCTCGCGATACGCGATCTATTTTGCGCCACCCGCTGATGCGGAGTGGACCCGCTTTGGGGCCAGTTGGTTGGGGTGGGACATGGAAACCGGTGAGACGGTGACCCATCCTGATCTCGCAGGGTTGGATGTGTCCCAGATCACGGCAACGCCGCATAAATACGGGCTGCACGGGACCATCAAACCGCCGTTTCGCCTGGCCGAGTGGCAAACGGTTGAGGCGCTGGAACGCGCGTGCGGCGACTTGGCCGACACGCTTGGCCCCGTTTGGTTGGACGGGTTGGAGCTGGCGCGGTTGGGTCGGTTTTTGGCACTGCGTCCAATGGGCAATACCAGCGAGTTGGGGGATCTCGCGGCGCAAGTTGTGCGGGAATTGGACAGCTTTCGCGCCCCTGCCCCACCGGAAGAGTTGGAACGTCGCCGGGCCGCGGGTCTGAACCCCGCGCAAGAGGCCAACCTGCTGCAATGGGGTTATCCCTATGTGATGGACGAGTTCCGCTTTCACATCACCCTGACCGGCAAGCTGCCCAAGCCCGAGCTGCCCGGTGTTCAGGACGCTTTGAACCAAATTCTGACCCCGATGCTGCCCAAACCCTTTGTGATCAGCGATCTGGCGCTTGTGGGCGAGCGCAGCGATGGCCGGTTCCAGATGATCCATCGTTACGCGCTTTCCCGCTGAAGCCGGGACAAGATCGTCTCGACCGTCTGGTCCAATACGCCGGAGTTGTCGACCTCGATCACCCGGCGCAGACCATCGGGCAACTTCAGGCGCGCGCGGTCCAGCCGGCGTTGCCGGTCCTCGACACTCTCGCGAGCGCGGGTGTCGAGCCGGGCCGCCAGAACCTCGGGGGATGCCGTGAGGGAGACCACCACAAAGTCGCCAAAGAGCTCTTGCGCGTCCAAGAGTACCGAGCGCGAGAGGTTCACCAGCAGGCCGCGCGCCTGACGGCGCTGATCGTGGATCGCCGCCGGAATGCCATATCGCATGCCATGTGCGTCCCAGTGCAGCAGGAAATCTCCCGCTGCCAGGCCCGCGTCGAATTCGGCCTCGGTTGCGCGTGCGAAATCTTCGCCGTCCTCGCCTGCTGGCCGGGTAATCACCCGGCGCACCAGCTGCAGGCCATCGGCACGCGCGGCCAATGCCTCCATCACGCTGTCCTTGCCCACGCCAGACGGCCCAACGACGGCTATGACTGTTGCCAGTGTCATGCAGCCTCCGGCGTGAAATGCGAAACGTTGACCTCACGATCGCAGACCCGCTCGCGTGCCTCGACATCGTGGAAAATGCCGACGATGGCAGTGCCGCGCGCCTTGGCCTCTTCGATCAGGGTCAGCACGGTCTCGCGATTGGTGACATCAAGGCTAGCGGTGGGTTCATCCAGCAGCATGGCCGGGTACTCATGCGCAAAGCCGCGCGCGATGTTCACCCGCTGTTGCTCACCACCCGAAAAAGTGGTGGGGCTGAGGGTCCACAGACGCTCGGGTATGTTCAGACGAGCCAAAAGACCGGCTGCCTTCTCAAGCGCCTCAGCTTTGTCGACACCAACGGCCAGCAGCGGCTCGGCCACCACCTCGAGCGTGGGCACGCGCGGCACCACGCGCAGGAACTGGCTGACATAGCCCAGAGTCTCGCGGCGCAGGGCCAGGATCTCGCGCGGCTCGGCCTGGGCCACATCCACGCCCCCCACCATCACACGGCCCGAGGCCGCGAGGTAGTTGCCATAGATCACCCGCATCAGCGTGGATTTCCCAGCACCCGAGGCCCCGGTCAGGGCGACGCATTCACCGGGGTTCACCTTCAGATTTGCGCTTTCCATCACCGGGATGACGGCGCTGCCTTGGTTGTGCAGCGTAAAGCTCTTGCTTACGTTTTCGAGTTCAATCATCTCTCTCGCCCCTCACACTTGCAGCACGCTGGAGACCAGCAGCTGCGTGTAGGCATGTTGTGGATCGTCGAGCACCTGATCGGTCAGACCAGCCTCGACCACATGTCCGTCTTTCATCACCATCAACCGGTCCGCCAACAGGCGCACCACGGCCAGATCATGGGTCACAATGATGGCGCTCAGCCCCATCTCACGCACCAGACCGCGCAGCAGATCGAGCAGACGCGCCTGAACCGAGACATCCAGGCCACCTGTGGGTTCGTCCATGAACACCAGCCTTGGTCCTGTCACCAGGTTGCGGGCAATCTGCAAACGCTGCTGCATCCCGCCGGAAAACGCGGTCGGGCGGTCATCGACGCGGTTTTCAGAGATTTCAACCCGGCCCAGCCAGTCGATCGCCTTGTCGCGGATATCGCCATAGTGGCGATCGCCGACTGCCATCAGCCGCTCGCCGATGTTGCCGCCAGCACTCACCGACATGCGCAGCCCGTCACGGGCGTGCTGATGGACAAAGGCCCAATCGGTGCGCCCCAACATCCGCCGCTCGGGCTCGGACATTTGCAGCGTGTCCACCGGCCCGTCAGCGCGGGTGTCAAAGATGACCTGCCCTGCATCGGAGTCCAAATGGCCTGCCAGACAGTTGAGCAACGTCGACTTGCCCGAGCCGCTTTCGCCCACGATCCCCATAACCTCGCCAGGGTAGAGGTCAAAGCTCACATCTTTGCATCCGATCCGCGCGCCATAGCGTTTTTCGATGCCTTTGACTTGCAACAGCGGTGTCATGCTGCGTCCCCCGTTTCCAGATCAGTACCCAGTCGGCCGATGTGGCCCGCCGCGCGGCGCGAGCGGCAATAGTCGGTGTCCGAGCAGACAAACATCCGGTTGCCCGCGTCATCCAGGATCACCTCGTCCAGATAGCTGTGCTCGCTGCCGCACAGGTCGCAGGCGTGATCAGCTTTGGTGGCCTCGAACGGGTAATCCTCGAAATCCAGGCTCACCACCTTGGTGTGCGGCGGCACGGCATAGATGCGCTGCTCGCGGCCCGCACCAAAGAGCTGGATCGCCGACATTTCCAGCTTGGGATTGTCGAACTTGGGAATGGGCGATGGGTCCATCACATAGCGGTCCTGCACCATCACCGGATAGGCATAAGACGTGGCAATGTCGCCGTGCTGGCTGATGTCCTCATAGAGTTTCACGTGCATCAGCCCGTATTCCTCAAGGCTGTGCATCTTGCGCGTCTCGGTCTCGCGTGGCTCCAGAAAGCGCAAGGGTTCCGGGATCGGCACCTGATAGACTAGGATCTGATCCTCGGTCAGTTCGGCCTCGGGGATGCGGTGGCGGGTCTGTATGACGGTGGCCTTTTCCGTTTCTTCGGTCACGGCTACGCCTGCGGTGTTCTCAAAGAACTTGCGGATCGAGACCGCGTTGGTGGTGTCATCCGCTCCTTGGTCAATTACCTTGAACGTATCCTCGGGCGTCAGCGTCGCCGCTGACACCTGTACGCCGCCGGTGCCCCAGCCATAGGGCATTGGCATTTCACGGCTGGCAAAGGGAACCTGATAGCCCGGCACTGCCAGGCCTTTGAGGATGGCGCGGCGGATCATCCGCTTGGTCTGCTCATCCAGATAGGCAAAATTGTATTCGCTCATAGCAAATCTCTTTCATTCAAGGCCGCCTCAAAAGCCTGGGGCGTGGTGAAATGAATGGCGTCCATGCCGACGGCGCGCGCACCCTCGACGTTTTTCAGCGTGTCATCGACAAAGATGCAGTCTTGTGGTGTCAGTCCTGCGCGTTCGCACAGGCGGTGAAAGATTTCTGGCTGCGGTTTCAGCAGCTTCTCTTGTCCGGACACGACCGTGACATCAAAGACCTCGCCCAACTCGGGATGCGCGCCGACGCCAACAGGCCAGGTTTCAGCTGACCAGTTGGTGATGGCATGCACCTGCCTGCCCCGTTCCTTGAGCTGGTAGAGCAAGTGCCAAGTGCCCTCGATCTTGTCAGGCACAGTGGCTGCATAGCGTTCGACATAGGCGCTCAGGCGGCGCTGATCTTCGGCGTTGTCCAGCTCGGCCGCCAGATCGGCAAAGGTTTCGCCCCCGTCTGCCCGCAGGTTCCGGTCAAAGAACGCAACCCGCGTCAGAAATTCGGTCACCGCACTGCGGCTGCCCAAGTCGTCCAGCCACGCCAGGTAGGGATCCCACCGGATCAGCACATTGCCGATATCAAAGACGACGGCTTTCATTCCGCGGCCTCTTGATATCCGGCGGTGCGCTCTTCCGCCTCACGACGCAGCTTGCGGACCAGTTCCAGCTCGGACTGGAAGTCGACGTAATGCGGCAGCTTGATGTGTTCCAGGAATCCGGTCGCCTGAATGTTGTCGGAGTGGCTTAGTACAAATTCCTCGTCCTGTGCCGCGGCGCCCAGGTTGTCCTCACCCAGCTCTTCCCACCGCAGCGCCCGGTCGACCAAGGCCATGGCGATGGATTTGCGTTCGGACTGCCCAAAGACTAGGCCATAGCCGCGCGTGAATTGTGGCGGTTCGGTTTTGGAGCCCTGGAACTGGTTCACCGTTTCACATTCGGTCAGCTCCAACTCGCCAATCTCGATGGCAAAGCCCAGCTCGGGGATCTCCATCTCGACCGCGACTTTGCCAATCCGCAGCTCGCCCACAAAGGCGTGGTTGCGCGCATAGCCACGTTGGGTCGAATAGGCCATGCCCAGGATGAACCCCTCGTCCCCACGCGTGAGCGACTGTAGACGTAAAGCGCGGTTGGCCGGAAACTCCATCGGTTCGCGGGTCAGATCGCCCGGTACCGCGTCGCTGCTGGGTTCCCGCTGGATGACATCCTCGCCCTGCAGAAACTCGGTGATATGCGGCGTGGCTTCTTCGCGTGGCGTGCCTTGCTCGGCAGGCGCAACCTCACCCTCTGCTGCCAGTTTGAAATCCAGCAGGCGATGGGTGTAATCAAACGTCGGCCCCAGAACCTGTCCGCCCGGCGCATCCTTGAAGGTGGCCGAGATGCGGCGATCGCACGCCATATCGCCGGTTTCCACCGGCAAGCTGGCCCCAAACCGAGGCAGGGTGGTGCGGTAGGCGCGGATCAGAAAGATCGCCTCGATCAGATCGCCGCGCGATTGCTTGATCGCCAGCGCCGCCAGGTCAGGATCGAACAGCGACCCTTCGGCCATCACGCGATTCACCGCAAGGCTCAGCTGTTCGCGGATCTGGGCGATAGACAGTTCCGCCACTGACGTGTCGCCGCGCCGTTCCTCGGCCAGCCAGGCGTGGGCGTTTTCGATGGCACGTTCACCACCTTTGACAGCTACATACATGCCTCAGCCCTCTGCGATTTGCGTGCTGCGCGGCAGTGCCGCGACTTGGGTGCCGCTGGTGAAAAAGAAATCCAACCCTAGCGGATAGAGCGTGGAATTGGCCTGAAACGCCGGAATGTCCGGCAAGTTCAGATGTGCGGTGTCCTTGATGCCGGGGCCCGAAAGCACGGCGCCGTTTTGCAACAGCTCAGCGCACTCGACGATCAAGGTTGCTGAGCGATCGGGGTATTCGGATGTGCCGATCCGATAGGCATTGATCGGCTGAAGATCCGTCCAGGTGCCCACTGCAAAGTCAGCACGCCCGGCATCGACCAAAGGCGCGCCTGTGTGGAAGGTCAACCATTGGCGCACGTCAGGCGTGTCCGCCTCGCCCGCCAGAAAAACCCCCGTTTCCGGGTCACAAAGTGTCAGCAACAGGGTCGCTGCAGCCTGAGACAGGGGGGCAGGCGCTTGCGCGCCAGTCAGGGTGCGGATCTTGCCCGGACAGGCCATGACCGTCATGGCCGCGCGAAAAGCGTGGGCCGCGTCGATCGGCGCATCGGAAAACCCGCCCGCAAATTGCGTTGCTTGCGTCTGCATCAGTCTTCTCCTCGCACCATGGTGAAAAATTCCACCTTGGTCGCGGCTGCCTTTGCAGCACGCTCTGTCTTGGCTTGGGCCACCTGATCTGCCAACGGTGACAGAACATCACGTTGCACACTGTCAGCCGCCTCGGTTTGCATCAGGGCATCAATCAATGCGGCGGCTTCGGCCTTGGGCTTGGAGCGGCCCTGCACGTAGCCATGGCCAACGGTGCCGTCCTTCAGAACCAGCGAACAGCGGGTCACGGTCATCTCGCCCACATTGAAGGGCGCGCCAGTGCCGCCCATACGACCCCGCACCATGACGCCCCCCACTTCGGGCGCGCGCAGCCAGTCAAATTTGGGGCGGTCATCCACCGCATCCCATAGCGCCATCATCGCCCCCTCGGGCGCGGACGCCATAAGGCTCATCCACGCTTTGCGCGCTGAATTGCCGATATTCATCTCATTTGCCATTTTAGCCTCTTGGCGAAGTTGTCTACAACAACTATACAACTAGACAAATCATACGGATTTAGGGGTCGCCCCGCAATCCTGCATCTTGTGAAGATTTGATGACATGAGCCGCACGCCCGTCTGGAAAACCATCGCCGCCAGCCTCACCTCGGACATTGCCGAGGGCCGATACCGCAATGGCGACCGCCTGCCGACCGAAGCGCAACTGTCCGCAACCCATGGCGTGAACCGCCATACGGTACGGCGGGCTTTGGCCGAACTATCAGAACAGGGACTGGTGCACGCGCGACGCGGCGCGGGTGTCTTCGTTGCGGCGCGACCAACCGAGTATCCCATCGGCAGGCGGGTGAGATACCATCAGAACATCTCGGCCAGCGGCAAGATCCCCGGCAAGCAGATCCTGGCGCTAACCACACGCGCGGCCGACGCACAAGAAGCCGAAGCTTTGGGTTTGGAAACCGGAGACCAAGTGCATGTCTATGATGGGCTTTCGCTCGCCGATGGGCTGCCGATCGCGGTGTTCCAGAGTGTCTTTCCAGCTGGCCGCTTTCCCGACATGCTGCAGGCCCTCGAAGACACCCAATCCGTCACCCGCGCACTGCAAGGGCTCGGCATCCCGGACTACACCCGCAAATGGACCCGACTGACGGCCCGTCGCGCCAGTGCAACGCAAGCCTTGCACCTGCGCGTTCCAGAAGGGGCGCCAGTGATGCAATCGGTGGGCGTCAATGTCGACCCGCATGGGGCGCCGGTCGAGTTTGGGCGCACCTGGTTCGCCGGCGATCACGTCACGCTGACCTTGGGGGAAACATAGGCGGAGCGCTCCCGCCCGTCGATCAGGCATCTAAGATGCCCTCCTCCCGTTGGGCCGGGCCGCGCTGCGCGCGGCGGTTGGCAATTGTGGCAAAACAGTCGCCCCACGCGCGGGCGCGCCGAGCCGAAGGCGAGGCGCCCGGCCCAAGGCCGCCAGCGATTTCGGCGAAGCCGGGATCAGCGCGGGCGCGGGAGTGCCCCCGAATGGCTCAAGCGTACTTCTCCAAGAACGCCTCGGCCTTCAGCGCGCGAAAGTCAGCGAGTCGGTCGCGCAGGACCTCATGGCCCCAATCCCACCAGGCGAGTTCCATCATGCGTTCGGCAACCTGTTCAGGGAACCGGCGGCGCACTTCGGTGGCTGCAACGCCTGCCACAATTGTGTAGGGGGCCACATCTTTGGTCACAACAGCTCCGGATGCGATCACCGCGCCGTGGCCGATTGTGACCTCGGGCTTGATGATGGCCGCGTGACCGATCCAGGTATCATGGCCAATTTGCGCCATTCGGCTGGCACGATAGGCGAACCAGTCCGCATCATGCTCAACATCCGTCCAGTAATCCGCCGAGCGATAGTGGAAATGGTGCAGGGAGGCTTTTTCCATCGGGTGATCTGTCGCCCCGATCCGGGTGAAGCTGGCGATGTTGGAGAATTTGCCGATCTGGGCATTGGCCACATCACAGGTTCGATCACAATAAGAGTAATCCCCCCAGATCGTGTTGTTCAGCCGGGTGCCTGCGCCGATCTCGACATAGGCTCCAAACTGGCTGTCGTGGATTTGGCAATCGGGGTGGAGGAAGGGCGCGTCAGGCTTCAGCCGGGGCTGGGTCATATTGTGGTCTTTCTCAAGGAAAACGTCACTGACAGATCATCTCCATCAGCGACGCTTCGATTTCTCAGTTTCAGGGCAGAACGAAGGGCTTCGCCTTTGGATCCGCCTTGCGCTTGCGCGGTGATTTGACTTCGCCCGAAATCAACTTGCGGCGCAGCCAGCCCGAGAACCAATCCATGAACATCACCATCAGAATGATCAGCACGATGTAGTATGCAACCTCTTCCCAATCCTTCTGGGTGATGATCGCCTGCGTCAGCAACAGGCCGATACCGCCTCCGGTGATCGCGCCAATGATGGTCGCGCTGCGGGTGTTGGATTCCAGGAAATACAAGAGCTGGCTGATCAGCACTGGCGTGATCTGCGGGATCACCCCAAACCGATAGCGCTGCGGCGCGTTGGCCCCGGTGGATTGCACACCCTCGATCTGTTTCTTGTCGACGTTTTCAAGCGCTTCCGAGAAAATCTTGCCGAAGGTGCCGGTATCCGTCACCAGGATCGCCAGCGCGCCCGTCAATGGCCCCGGACCAAAGGCCCGGCTCAGCACAACGGTCCAGATCAACGCATCGACACCACGGACAAAGTCGAACACCCGACGCACGCCAAAACGCAGCGGCCCCAGCGGGTTGAAGTTGCGCGCCGCCATAAAGGCCAGCGGCAAAGCCACCAGGCCTGCGCCGAGCGTGCCCAGGAAAGCCATCAGGATCGTCTCGAAAATGGCCCAGGCCACATCCTGATGCCGCCACATCTTGTTGGTCCAGAAATCATTCCAGATCGCGCCCGCTTCGCCCGCAAAGGCCAGACCCATCAGCTCGCCCGGCCCCTTGCCGTAATACGGGCTGTCGAGGGTGAACCAGAACAGCTCCCAGCCGGTAAAATAGCGGAACACTTCGGACCGGTTGCGCGTGACGGTCAGACGGCCCGCCTCCGTGGTCACCGCCAGACGGTTTTTGGACACGTTGATCCAATCTGGCACATCCCCTGCGGGCAGCTCGGCCTGCACGCCCTTGCGACGATCCGGCGTAGCGCGGATCAGACCATAGCCCGGCACGTCATATTCGATACTCTCGGCCCCAAAGGTCACAACATGACCGTCTTCCAGGTCGATCACAGTGGTTGCGCCCATCTCGACCCAGTCGGGCGACATGCCTTCGGGATATTCCCCTTTGCGCTCACCCTCGATCGCAACGGATACCTCGCCATTGCGGTTGTCGCGGGTCACATGGGTCTTGTAGCTGTAGCTGTCCGAAACCAGCGTCTTGCCGTTCTTCCAACTGGCTTTTTCATAAAGGCCCGGTACGTCGAAGGCGAAGAACACATAGGCCAGATACAGCAGCACCAGGATCGGCAGGCCAAAGTTCATGATGCGCTTGCGAACAAAGATCTTGTCGGCCTTAGACTTGAGCGCCTCGACGGGCAGATTGGTTGCAAAGGTGCTCATTTTGCGGCTCCGTGGGTCAGGCGATTACGCAGGACGCCAGACAGCTGGTCGACCAGAACGATTGTGACAAACAGCAGGACGAAGATGGCGGCGGCCTCGTCATAGCGCCCCTGCCCCCAGGACATCGAGTTGCGCAGCTCATAGCCGATGCCACCAGCGCCAACAAAGCCCAGGATGGCCGAAGCGCGAATGTTGATTTCGAACCGCAGCAGCGCATAGCTGACATAGTTCGGGCCAACCTGCGGGATCACCCCCAGATACATCCGCTGCGCCCAGGATGCGCCGACCGACTGCAGCCCCTCAACCGGTTTCAGCGAGGCGTTTTCGTTCACTTCCGAGAACAGCTTGCCCAAAGCACCGGCCGTGTGAATGGCGATGGCGATCATCGCCGGAACCGGACCGCCGCCCAGAACAAAGATCAACACCAGCGCAATCACGATCTCGGGGATGGCTCGGCAAATGTCGCTGATCCGGCGGAAAACCGGGATAAGAGCAGGCCAAGGCGCCATGCCGCGCGTGGCCAGCAGTGACAGGAACGTACCCAACACAGCACCGACCAGGGTCGAGGCAGCTGCGATGTTCAGCGTCTCGATCAGGGCCGGCATGAAATGCGCCAGATGGCCGGGCAGCAGAGCGACTTTTTCCCAGGCTTCGCTCAACACTTCGGTCGGGTAATCCAGGATGCGGCGCCATCCGTCCGCAAAGGACCCCGCGTTGCGCGCATCTGCGGTGCGGAACCCCGCCACCATCAAGCTGATGAAGAGGATCAGGAGAATACCACCATAGACCCGTTTGCGCTGAACCAGCGCGGAGTAATCGTCGCGAATGTCTGCGACCGAAGGGGACCCTGCACTCAGGTCTGTCATTGGAATGCTCCCGTCAAAAACGGGGCCCGGCGTATGTGCCAGGCCCCGCGAACTTGGTGCTTAAATCAGTTGGACTTCAGCTTGCGCGCTTCGATGATCACTTCGTACGCGTCATGACCGATAGGCTGAACACCCTTGGCTTCGCCCGACAGAACGCCATAGGCGCAATCGGGGTCCATCGACGGCAGCGAGGCCATCAGAGCGGTGAATTTGACTTTGACGTCTTCGGGCAGAGCCTTGCGTAGAACGATCGGACCTTCGGGGATCGGCTTGGACTGCCAGATTTTGACCAGGTCGTTCATGTCCACGAGGCCCGCGTCAACCGCGCGGCGCAGCGCGCCCGAGTTGTAGCCGTCTTCCCATTCGCCCAGACCGTCAGCCCAGGTCACACCGCCATCAACGTCACCGTTGTTCACAGCAACGATGGTCTGCTCGTGGCCACCGGTGAACTTGACCTCACCAAAATAGTCGCCCGAGGTCATGGTCGCGCCGGTCTCTTCGGGAATCTCGATCGAGGGGATCAGGAAGCCAGAGGTCGAGTTCGGGTCGCCAAAACCAAAGGTCTTGTCTTTCATTTCGGCCAGCGAAGTGATGCCGCTGTCCTTGCGGGCAAAACCGATCGAGTAGTAGCCATAGCCGCCGTCGTTGTTGACCTTGACCAGGATCGGCTCAACCGCTTCGGGGTCCGACAGATAGGTCTTTGCATAGCCAGATGCACCCAGCCAAGCCATGTCGATGGTGCCGCCCAGCAGACCCTGGATCACGCCGTTATAGTCGGCAGGGGCAAACAGCTTGGTCGGAACGCCCAGCAGTTCCTCGGTCTTGGCGCGCAGGCATTCGTTGTTGTTCAGACGGTCCTGAGCGTTTTCGCCACCCAGCAGGCCGATGCGGAATTCCTTGATTTCTTCTGCCATGGCTGGTGCTGCCAGGGCTGTGGTTGCCACGAGGGCTGCGATCAGTTTTTTCATCTTTGGGTTCTCCGGTTAAGTTTTCCCGACCCCCCATCGGGCCCGGGTGATGAAAGGGATTGGAGCGGATCAGACCGCTTCTTTGACGGGGTTTGCCGTTGAAGCGGCTTCCAGTGTGTCGATCTCGGTCGAGGTCGCGGCCTCGGAGAAATCGGCGCCAGCGCCATAGATCTCGCGGGCGACACCCGTGGTCAGCTGTTCAGGCAAGCCGTCGAACACGATGCGCCCGTCGCGCATGCCGACCACGCGGTCACAATAGCGGCGTGCTGTATCCAGCGTGTGCAGGTTGGCAATCACCGTGCGACCGTCTTCTTCGTGGATACGGCGCAGGGCCTGCATCACCACCTGGGCGTTCATGGGGTCTAGCGAGGCAATGGGTTCGTCCGCCAGGATGATCTTGGGGTCTTGCATCAGGGCGCGCGCAATGGCCACGCGCTGCTGCTGGCCACCTGAGAGAGCTTCGGCCCGTTTGGGGGCATGCTCGGCGATGCCCAGACGATCCAGGATGTCGATGGCCTTGTGAATGTCGGCCATGGGAAAGAGGTTGAACATGGTCGACAGCGTCGAGCGGCGGTTGAGCGTGCCGTGCAGAACGTTCGACACCACATCAAGACGTGGCACCAGGTTGAACTGCTGAAAGATCATGGCGCATTCGGCCTGCCAGGCGCGCTTGTCCTTGCCTTTGAGGGCGGTGACGTCTCGACCCTCAAACGTGATCGTGCCCTCGGTTGTTTCTTCGAGGCGGTTCAGCATGCGCAGGAGTGTCGATTTACCCGCACCAGAGCGACCGATGATCCCGATCATGCAGGGCTTGTCCACATCCAGCGTCGCCGCATCGACAGCGGTGTTTGCGCCAAAGCGTTTGGTAAGTTTGTTGATCCGCAGCACGAGCCACCCCCAGTGATTGATGTCGGGTGGCTAAGGGGCAAAGACAAAACGTATGTGTCGAAGCGGTGAAGGTTTTGTAACGACCGAATTGGCGGATCCAGTGATAAAACCAGACGATTGGAAGCTCCGAGACAGGGTCAAATCCTGCTCTTCCTCTGTTCGCGCGCAGCATTTGGGCCTATATGAGCCAGCGACTCGCTCGGTTTCACTCACATTCAGGTGCCACTCATGACCTTTGACCGTTCCATCAAGATCGCCCCGTCGATCCTGTCCGCCGATTTCGCGAACTTTGGCCAGGAAATCCAAGCCATCGAAGCGCAAGGCGCGGATTGGGTGCATGTGGATGTGATGGACGGGCACTTTGTGCCGAACCTGACCTTCGGCCCGATGGCGGTCAAAGCCTTCCGTCCGCATGTGAAAACAGTGATGGACGTACACCTTATGATTGCTCCGGTTGATCCCTACATCGACGCCTATGCAGATGCAGGTGCTGATGTACTGACCGCACATGTCGAGGCGGGGCCGCACACGCACCGTACCCTGCAGGCCATTCGCGCCGCGGGTATGAAGGCAGGCGTCGCGCTGAACCCAGGGACTCCGGCCGAAGCCGTGGAACATCTGCTGGATCTGACGGACCTGGTCTGCGTGATGACCGTCAACCCGGGCTTTGGCGGACAGAAGTTCATCGACATGACCAGCAAGGTCCGCCGCCTGCGCGAGATGATTGGGGACCGCCCCGTTCACATCGAAATCGACGGTGGCGTTGATCCGAATACGGCCCCTCTGGTGGCCCAGGCTGGTGCCGATGTGCTGGTCGCAGGCTCGGCCGTGTTCCGCGGCGGTTCCGTTTCGAACCCCGACGTTTATGGCGAGAACATCCGCGCCGTCCGCGCAGCAGCCGAGGGCGTCTACGTCTAACGGTTCCATTCAAGAGGCGAAGCGCTCCCGCCCGTCGTCGATGCCCCTGACGGGGCATCTCCTCCCGTTGGGCCGGGCCTCGCTCCGCTCGGCGGTGGGTGCTTGCAGCACCCGTTTGCGACCAAACAAACTGTGCGCGTCTTACCGCGACCGCGCCGAGCCGCAGGCGAGGCGCCCGGCCCAAGGCCGTTGGCGGGGCTGACGCAGTCAGGATCGCTCGGGCGCGGGAGCACCCCCGAGTTGTTTAGCTCAAGCGGTCGGCAAAGTGATCGAGCAGCCGGTGTTTCAGGATCTTCCCTGTGGGTGCCGCAGGCAGCCCGGTTGCCACGATGATGCGAGAGGGGCGTTTGTAGCCTGCCAGGCGCGCGGCCGCAAATTGCGCCAGATCGTCGACATCCGGAAAATCCCCCTCTGCCGCCTGTACAAAGGCATAGACGAGTTCATCCCCGTTCACCGTGCGCCCGATCACCGCGGATTGAATGACCTGTGGATGATCGTTCAGCGCCGCCTCGACCTCGGGAGGATATACATTGAACCCCCCATGGATGATCAGCTCTTTCGACCGACCCGCGATGTGCAATCGTCCCTGATCGTCGAAATACCCCAGATCACCTGTGCGCAGCCAACCCTCCTGCAAAGCCGCCGCAGTGGCTTCGGGATTGCGATAGTAGCCCTTCATCACATGGGGGCCCGCTGTCAGCACTTCGCCGACACCCTCTCCGCCACCTTCAACCGTTTCATCAACCTTCACTGTGACACCCGGCAAGGCGGTTCCAACAGAAATGTCCGGATCGCCCAATTCATTGCTCGACGCGCTCACCCCGGCGGTGCTTTCGGTCAGGCCATAGCCGTTCTGGATCGGAACGCCATAGAACGCCTCGGCTTTGCGTTTCCAGGCAGGATCCAGAGGCGCAGCCCCTGACGAGGTGTAGCGCAAGGCGCAATCTCGCACGCCATCGACGCCCTGTTCCTTGGCGTATTGCATCAACAGCGCGTGCATTTGCGGGACGGCGGAAAACAGGGTCACTCCATCCTGCAGTTGCGCGTACAGCCGTGCAGCCGAAAACCGGGCTTCAAGCCGGACCTGCGCGCCGGCATAACTCGCCGCCGTGACCACCGAGCACAGGCCGAACACATGGGTGATCGGCAGTACGCCATAGACCACATCATCCGGCGTCATCCCGCGTAGATTGGCCGAAGTCATGCCGCCGAAGCGCACGTTGTCATGGGTCAGCATGACCCCCTTGGGCGTCCCGGTTGTTCCGGTCGTAAAAAGCATCACCGCCACATCATGCAAATCCGCATCCGGATCGGTGGCAAAGGGAGCCGCGATGTGGAGCGCGCCGAACGCGCCGTTCAGCGCCTCAGCCTCCATCGCCTCTGCATGCTTCACCGCATCCGGCGAAGCTGCTGTCGTCAACAGAACCAAAGTCGGCCGTGCGTGTTCGACGATGCGGGCCAGTTCACCTCCGGTCTGACGCGCGTTTACGGGCACGGCGCAAGCCCCGATGCGCGAGCACGCATAAAGCGCGGCAATGGCCGCACAGCAATTTTCGGACACGATCATGATCCGGTCGCAGGCCCGGGCACCCCGCCCCTTCAGCTCCTCGGCCAAAGCGTCGACGGCTTGACCGAATTCGGCGAAACTCCATGTGGCCCCGCCATCGTCCATCAAAGCAAGAGCATCAGGGCGCACCTTGATCTGATCATCCAGAAAATCATGCCATTTGCTCATGCGACCCTCCCCTGTCGTCCAAGCGAAGCGCTAGAACCGTGGTTTGCGCTTTTCCAGAAAGGCCGAGATCCCCTCGCCTGCCTCGTCTCCTGCCACAGCCCGCGCCATGGCGTCGCGTTCTGCATCCAATTGCGCGGCCTCGAACTGTTCATAGGCTTGCCCTACAAGCCCGCGGATCACTTTCTGCGCCTCGCGTGGCCCTCGGGCCAATGCATCTGCCAATTGCTGCGCTGCCGTCAGCGCCTCACCCGGTTGAACAAGCTCTGCGACAACGCCAAGGGCCGCCATGCGCTCCGCCTCAACCGGGCGGGCCAGCAGGCACATCTCGGTCGCCAATGGCCGTGGCAGCATCCGAGCCATCGCCGATGTCAGACCGCCATCCGGGACCAACCCGGCCTTGACGTAGGCGGCGGTGAACTTGGCGCCCTTTGCCGCCACGATAAGATCGCAGGCCAAGGCCAAAGACAGACCCGCGCCTGCGGCCCCGCCTTCAACGGCGGCAATCACGGGCACCGGGCTGCCCCGCACCGCGCGAATAACATCGTGGAGCATGTCGACGCGCGCGCGCCGCTCGTCCTCGGACAGCTTGCGTCGTTCGATCAGCACATTCAGATCGCCACCGGCGCAAAAGAACGGCCCCTCACTGGTCAGCACAATGGCCCGAATGCGCTCATCCTGGGCCTGATCAACCGCTGCCCGGATGGCATCATACAGCTCAGGTGTCAGCGCCCCGCGCTTTGCGGTGTTTCCGTTGACCACAACCAGCCGATCGCCCTGATCCTCGATCCAAGCCAGGCTCATGGGTCGGCCTTTTTGTTGCTGCGTTTGAACGTACCCTGCGCCATGGCCAGCAACTCCCCGTCTTCACTGCGCAGTTCGCCGGACACATAAGCCATCGACCGCCCGTTGCCCGCGGGCTGCCCGACGGCTGTCACGCGGCCACTGCGACCCGCAGAAACAAACTGCACATTCAACGCAACCGTCACAACGGGTGCGGGGTCCTCGGGGCAGAACATGGCTGAAGCTGTTTGACCGCACGCAACGTCCAGCAACATCGACACCAACCCACCATGCAGGATGCCGTGATAGTTCAGATGCTCGGGCCCGATATCCAGATAACAGGCCCGGCTTATGCCCGTGCGGCTGTGGTCGATCTCGTATCCGGTCATCGTCTGACAACCGGATTTCTGACGTGTCCACGAAGCAGGAGGGCTAGGCTGCGCTGAGTCCAATAAATCGCTCCAGATGATAGTCTGCATCGCCGAACCGATGGTCTGTCATGACGATCCGCTTGGCAATATGGGCAAGCTCGTATTCTTGCGTCATGGCAATACCGCCGTGCATCTGGATCGCCTCTTCGGCCACCAGGCGACCCGTGCGGGCGATCAAGTTGCGCGCGGCGGCGATCTGACGATCCCGATCATCACTGTCCAGATGACCAGCGGCATTGGTGACAGCAGACCGCGCCTGTTCCAGTTCGATCAGCAGGTCCGAGAAGCGATGCGCCAGCGCCTGGAACGTCCCGATGGGTCGCCCAAACTGTTTGCGGGTCATCAGGTATTCGCGGGTCAGTTCCGTGGCGCTTTCCATTGCCCCCATGGCCTCGGCCGCGAGCGCAACATTTGCCCGCGCAACAACATCCGTGAGCGCCTGGAAACCGGCCCCTTCGGCGCCAAGCCGAGCCGAAGCTGGCACGCGCACGTTGTCCAGTGTCACCTCGGCCGCCCGGCCACCGCTCATCATCGGATAGCCCTGCATGGTCAGACCAGAGGCATCAGCGGGCACCAGGAAAAGCGAGATACCATCCAAGCTGAACGGCCCGCCGCTTTCCCGCGCGGAGACGATCAAATACCCGGCAGCCTCAGCGTTGATCACCACAGCTTTGCGGCCTTCGAGCACGATATCATCGCCATCGACTTTGGCCGTGGTTTCCACCCGGCTCAGATCATAGCGGCTGGCAGGTTCGCCATGGGCCAAGGCCAGATGCAAACCACCGCCAATCACCTCTTCGACAAGGCTGTGCTGTGTATCATTGCCAAGCGCCGCAATCAGCCCACCGCCCAAAATGACAGTATCCAAAAACGGCTCGACCACGCCAGCGCGCCCCAATTCCTCGAACACCGTCGAGATATCATAACCCGCGCCGCCAAAGCCACCCTGATCTTCGGTGAACAGTGCGCCAATGACACCCAGCTCGGCCAACTCGCCCCAGATCTCGGCGCTGAGCCCAGTATCACTGTCGATGATCGCATTGCGCTCGGTCGTGGTATAGCGTTCGGACAGAAAGCGCCGCAGCGTGTCCTGCAGCATCTGCCGCTCTTCGGTCAGGTTGAAATCCATGTTCCTCAGCCCCCCATCTTGACCTTGGCAATGATCCCGCGCTGGATCTCGTTTGATCCGCCAAAGATCGACAGTTTGCGGTTGTTGAAATACTGCGCCGCGACCGGCCCGGCATAATCCGGTCCGATGGGGTCGTTGTCCCCTTCGACCGCCTCCGAGGCGAAAGGCATCGCATAGGGCCCAACCGCACGGCGGGCCAGATCGTTGATCTCTTGCCGAATGATGGTTCCCTTGACCTTGAGCATCGAGCTTTCGACCCCCGGGGCCTGCCCGGCTGCGGCCTGGCTGATGATACGCAGGTTGGTGGTGGACATCGCCATCAGGTCAATCTCGACCTGCGCCATTCGGGCCGCGAAATGCGGGTTTTCGATCAGCGGACGGCCATTGGCGCTCTCTTGACGCGCCACGCGTTTGACCGCGTCCAGGCCTGCACGGCTGAACCCAACGCCTGCAATCCCGGTGCGTTCATGGGTCAGCAGATACTTGGCATAGGTCCAACCCTTGTTCTCTTCGCCCACAAGGTTTTCGACCGGCACGCGAACGTTGTCGAAAAACACCTCGTTCACTTCCGGCGTGCCGTCGAGCAATACGATGGGGCGTACTTCGATGCCCGGCGTGTTCATGTCAATCAACAGGAACGAGATGCCCTCTTGCTGTTTGGCCTCCGGATCGGTGCGCACCAAACAGAAGATCCAATCGGCGTATTGACCCAAGGTGGTCCAGGACTTTTGCCCGTTGACCACATAGTGGTCACCGTCGCGCACCGCACGGGTCTTGAGCGAGGCCAGATCGGATCCGGCGCCAGGCTCGGAATAGCCCTGACACCACCAATCGGTGCCATCCAGGATGCGGGGCAGATAGTGATCCTGCTGTTCCTTTGATCCGAACTTTTGCAGCACCGGCGCCAACATCGACAAACCAAAGGGGACAATACGAGGCGCATAAGCAGCCGCACATTCATCCTCGAAAATGTGGCGCTGAACGGCATTCCACTCGGCACCACCAAACTCTTTGGGCCAGCCATAAGACAGCCAGCCCTTTTCATTCAGGATGGAATGCCACAGCTCATGGCCTTCCTTGCCGATATGTTCCCCACGCCGAATCTTGTCCGACATGTCCTTGGGCAGCTTTTCCTCCAGAAACGTCCGCACTTCGTCGCGGAACGCCAGTTCTTCTTCCGAATAACTCAGATCCATACCTGATCCTTCTCCCTCAACATCTGCGGCGAAGCGCACCGCCCGGCACCCCGTGCCGGGCCGCCTTTGTCCGAGCCTCGATGGCCCGGACAAAGGCCCCCACCAATCAGTAAATTTCGAACAGGCCAGCTGCGCCCATGCCGCCGCCGATGCACATGGTCACCACGCCCAGCTTCGCACCGCGACGCTTGCCTTCCAGCATCAAGTGGCCCGTCATCCGCGCACCGGTCATGCCAAAGGGGTGACCGATTGCGATCGAGCCGCCGTTGACGTTGTACTTCTCAGGGTCGATACCCAGGCGGTCACGGGAATAGAGGCATTGGCTCGCAAACGCCTCATTCAGCTCCCACAGGTCGATATCATCGACCTTCAGCCCATGACGTTCCAGCAAACGTGGCACGGCAAACACAGGGCCAATGCCCATTTCGTCCGGCTCGCAGCCCGCAACAGCAAAACCCTTGAATGCGCCCAGGGGTTCAAGCCCGCGCTTTTCGGCCTCTGCCGCTTCCATCAGGACAACAGCCGCCGCGCCATCGCTCAGTTGCGAGGCATTGCCTGCCGTGATCGCGTTTCCGGGGCCACGCACAGGATCAAGACCTGCCAACCCTTCCATCGTTGTGCCGGGACGGTTGCATTCATCGCGGTCCACAACGACCTCTTTCTGCGAGATCTCACCGGTTTCCTTGTTCTTGACCGCCATCGTCGTGGTCATCGGCACGATCTCGTCAGCGAACTTGCCTGCCTCTTGCGCCGCCGCAATCCGCTGTTGGCTGCGCAGCGAATATTCATCCTGATACTCACGGCTCAGACCATAGCGTTCCGCCACGATGTCTGCCGTCTCGATCATTGTCATGTAGATGGCAGGCTTGTGTTCCAGGATCCACGGATCGGGTGCCGGGCGCATTTTCGATTGCACCAGCGAGATGCTTTCGACCCCGCCCGCAACCATCGGGCCCGCGCCCTCTTGCGTGATCGCGTTGGCGGCCTGCGCGATAGCCTGCAAACCCGATGAACAAAAGCGGTTCACGGTCATGCCGGATGCGGTCACCGGCAAACCAGCACGGATCGCGATCTGGCGGCCGATGTTGCCGCCGGTTTCCCCCTCGGGCAGGCCACAGCCGATCACGCAATCCTCAATGTCTGAGCCTTGCAGCCCGGCCCGCTCGACCGCGGCCTGAACCGCGTGCCCGCCCATGCTTGCGCCATGGGTCATGTTGAACGACCCGCGGAATGATTTTGCCAACCCGGTGCGGGCTGTCGATACGATTACGGCCTGTTTCATCATGCAGATTCCTTGTTCAAATCATCAAAGGTGCGGCCCTCGGCCACAAGTTGTTCGAGAAGCGGTGCAGGCTGCCAGAAATAGTCGTCTTCTGCGGCCCATGTCTTGATGTCAGCCAACAGCTCGGGCAGCCCAACCATATCGGCCCATTTCAGCGGCCCGCCGCGATAACGAGGGAAACCGTAGCCATAAAGCAGTGTCACATCCACATCGAGCGGACGACGGGCGATGCCTTCTCCCACCACTTTGGCGGCTTCATTGACCATGGCCGCCATGTAGCGGCGCACGATCTCTTCGTTTGTAAACTCACGCGCAGTCAGGCCCTGCTCTGCCCGCTCAGCCTCAATCAGGGGCATGACATCGGGGTTGGGAACACCGGCGCGCTTGCCTGCTTCGTAGACGTAGTAGCCTTTGCCGGTCTTCTGTCCAAAGTTCCCGTCTTCGCACAGCTTGTCCGCATAAGAGCTGTCACGCGCACGCGGGTCGAGCCCCTCGGCCCGCTTGCGCTTGCGCACGGCCCAGCCAATGTCGAGCCCCGCCAGGTCCGCCACGGCAAAGGGTCCCATGGCAAAGCCAAAATCGGTCAGCGCCTTGTCGATCTGATAGGGCGACGCGCCGTCCAGGATCATGTGATCAGCACAGGTGCGATAGGTCGACAGGATGCGGTTGCCAATGAAGCCATCACAGACCCCGGCACGCACAGACGTTTTCTTCATCCGGTTGCCAAGCGCAAAGCCGGTCGCCACAACGTCCGGCGCCGTTTTGTCGGCCACCACGATTTCCAGCAGTTTCATCACATGCGCAGGTGAGAAGAAATGCAGCCCGATCACATCGCCAGGACGGTTGGTACAGGCCGCGATTTCATTGATGTCGAGATAGGATGTATTCGACGCCAGCACCGCGCCCGGCTTGCACACCGCATCAAGCTGCGTGAAGACCGATTTCTTTACATCCATGTCTTCGAAAACGGCCTCGATCACCAGGTCCACGTCGCCAAGGGCGGCATAGTCCGTCGACAGCGTCAGCGCCTTGGTGGTGAGGTCTTCGAATTGGGCCTGGCTCAACTTGCCACGCTTCAGCGCACCACCCAGGTTACCTTCGATCCGGCCTTTTGCCGCCTCTGCCGTCTCGGGCGACATTTCCAGCATAACGACAGACAGCCCCGACAACAGCGCCGCCGTGGCGATGCCTGCACCCATGGTGCCGCCCCCGATCACGCCGATGGCGTTCAGATCGCGTGGCTCGACACCCTTAAGCTCGGGCAGTTTTCCGACCGCGCGCTCAGAGAAGAACGCGTGGATCATGCCCTGGCGCTGGTCCGATGCCATGAGCTCCATGAACAGTTCGCGTTCGCGGATCATGCCCTGATCAAACGGCAGCTCGCAGCAGGCCTGAATTCCGCGCACAGCCTTTGCAGGCGCGATCATGCCCCGGCTTTTTTGCAGCACCACATCATAAAGTGCGTCGAAATCCACTGCCTCGGGCGCCGCCATTTCGCTGACAGCGCGGCGGGGCGCGCCGCTGTCGATCAGCTCGCGCGCATAGGCCAGACCGATGTCGCGGGGCGCGCCATCTTCGACACGGTCAAGAATGCCAAGTTCCAGGGCCTCTTTGGCTCCGACTTGGCGGCCTGAGGTGATGATGTCCACTGAGGCGTCGACACCAATCAGACGCGGCAGACGCTGTGTTCCACCCGCCCCCGGCATGACACCAATCAGAACTTCGGGCAGTCCCACACGCGCCGAGGGCACCGCGACGCGATAGTGCGAGCCCAATGCAATTTCGAGCCCGCCCCCGAGCGCGGTGCCGTGTAGTGCAGAGACGACAATCAACGGCGACGCTTCGATGCGTGTGCACACATCAGGCAAAAACGGCCCGGTCGGCGGCTTGCCAAACTCACGAATGTCAGCGCCCGCAAAATAAGTGCGCCCTTCGCCGTAGATCAGCACCGCCTTGGCACCATCCTTCTCGGCGCGGGCCATGCCATCGACCAGCCCCTGACGCACGTCCAAACCCAATGCATTCACTGGTGGGTTCTGTGCGGACAGCACCGCGATATCCCCGATCAGCTCATACCCAATTGCCTCTGACATCGGCATCTACTCCCCTTTGACAGATTGCGCGCCAGGCAGATGAGGCACGCCAATTCCCTGGGCCGAACATGTCACCGCCTGTGGCAGGTCTTGCCGCTGGCGGGTTCTCTCCCAATGACAGGTTCGGCGGTCATTTCACGTTGCGAAACGTCGTTCCGCAAGCAGAGGGTGGTCCGCCCTGATCCCAAGATCAAGGAGAATTCGACGAAGCGACGTAAGGTTGAATTTGGGTTCGGCGATCAGCCTGCGCCCGCCGACAAGGCGTCAGCTTGCGGGTCGCACACAAGTCCAGACCGTGCGTGTGGATTTGTCGCTGACACGCTCGAATCCTGCATCGGTCAGTATGGACTTGCACTCGCGCATGCCTTCGACGTCGTAAGCCTCGGGGTGAAATTCCAGCACGATGGCCCGAAAGCATGACAGATCTGCATGGCGCAACAGCTCCAGCTCGCCCCCTTCGATGTCCATGACCAACACGGTCGGCTGAATCTGATCGCAAACCTCGGAAAAAGAGGCGGTAGGCACATCCACCACATTGGATGGGCGGTTGCCGGGGTTCAGCAACGAAGAGCCGAGGTAGCTTGTTCGAATGTGAAACTGCAACGTTTCGGGTCGGTCCTGGGCGCTGATGAGCACCTGATTGGTAACCGAAATGCGATCTTGCAGGTCATTGAGCGCATAGAGTTCGTTGATGGCGTCTATGAGCTCTGGATTTGCCTCAAACGAGTGGATGGCCTTGGGCTTGCCATTGTGGGCGATGACGGCCCCCACCAAGCCAATGCCCGCACCGATTTCGAGGACCGTATCGTCGGGTGTCACGACGTGAAGCGAGCCTTCGATTTCCTGCCCTTCATAGCGAGCGGCCTTGATCCGCTCGATGCGTTTTTCGTGCAGAAACCGTGTCATGGGCACTTTGACGCCCAGGCATTCTGCGGCAACGGTTTGGGTATCGGTCACTGCTCAGGTCCTTATGCCCCGTTTCTTTTGGAGCATCCTGAGGAGATGAGCGCCAAAACGCAAGACCCGTTGGCGGGGCTTCATGGGGCAAGGCACCGGGTCGGGCATCGCGGATCAGGCGATGCTGCGCCCCCGGTGCCAAGCCAACCCACCGCGTGTGGCCCCCGCGCCCTTGGCCGCCAACATCGCAAAAACATGCGCCGGAAATGTACCCTTGCATGGCATGCACATCGGCTATTCCCATCCCACCCCTACTCAATGCTGCAGCTGCAGCATACTTTACGGTCAACCAAAACCGAAATTGAGAGATTTGAGACAATGGCTGCTACTGTTGCACGCTCGTACACCGTTTCTTCGATCCTTGGTGCCATGGCCGACATCTTTGTGGGCATCGCCAAGTCCCTGACACAGATCGGCGAAGCCAATGCGAAAGTACGTCGCATTCAGGATCTGTCCTGCCTGAGCGACGCCGAACTGGAGGCCCGCGGGGTCAAGCGCGAGAACATCATACGCCACGTGATGGCTGACGTTCTGTAATTGATCGGGGGCCCTTGCGGGCCCCGGACCAGTATCAGACCAACGCCGCCGCTGCGACTTTGTACGCTTGTTGTGTCAGTTCAAAATCAGCCTCGGTCAGGGCCAGAGATGGATAGGTCTTGCCCGGTGCCTTGAAGATACCTTCTTGCATCAGGACCGCGTTGAACTTGGCCCCTTTGGCCGTGTCCGCGTTGAACACATCACGATAGTCACGCGGCTGGGTGTCGGTGAAGACAATCTCGAACAGGGTCGGATCACCAACAATCTGGTGCGCAATGCCCTGCTCTGACAGCGCGGCACCAGCCATGTCCATCAACCGCTGACCATTCGCCCGCAGTTGATCATAGGCGCCGTCGCGGCGCAGCACCTCCATTGTCTTGAGGCCCGCAACCGCCGCCACCGGGTTGCCCGAGAGCGTGCCCAATTGCATCAGCCACTTGTCCGCCCCGACAGTTGCCTTGTCGAAATGCGCCATGATGTCGGCGCGCCCTGCGATTGCGGCCAGAGGGAAGCCACCGCCGATAACCTTGCCCAGGGTCGCCACGTCCGGTGTTACGCCATAAAGCTCCTGCGCCCCGCCGTAGGAAAAGCGGAACCCCGTCACCACTTCGTCAAAGATCAGGACAATGCCGTATTTGTCGGCCTCCTCGCGCAACAACTGCAGAAAGCCGGGTGCGGGTGGGATGATCCGTTGCAGCGGCTCGACGATGATGGCCGCGACCTCATCTCCGTGCTCGGCCAGAAGCGAGCGGATGTAATCGGGGTCGTTGAAGGGCGCGATCAGCATTTCGGCACGCACACTTTCGGGGATCCCTGCGCTGTCCGGCACGGCCTGGGGGAAATTGACCATGCGCGACGGGGCCAGCGACATCTGCGCTTCGGCGCTCATGCCGTGGTAGCCGCCTTCGAACTTCACCACCTTGTCACGTCCGGTGAAGGCACGGGCCAGACGGATCGCGTACATGTCGGCTTCGCCCCCAGACGAGACATAGCGGATCTGATCCGCGCACGGCACAGCGCGGCAGATCTCTTCGGCCAGTTCGACACCTGCGGCGTTGTTGGCAAAGAACGTCATGCCCTTTGGGAGCTGTTCGGCGACCGCGTCGAGCACCTCGGGGTGGCCGTGGCCCAACAGCATCGGGCCCGAGCCGATCAGGAAGTCGACGTACTCCTTGCCGTTTTCGTCCCAGACCCGGCTGCCTTTGCCATCGCGAATGAACATGGTCGGGTCAAAGTTGCCGAACCCACCGCCGGGCAGGACGGACTTGGCGCGATCGAACCAGTCGGCTTGTGAGAGGATTTTGTCCATGGCTGTGATCCTTTGCCGTAGGGGATTCCTTGGGTTTTGAAAATTTTGACCAGAAAGTCAAAAATCAGTCAAGAACGAGATCGGGCGGGCCGAGCACATCTTTGTCAGGTTGAATGCCAAGACCGGGGCCATCCGGAGGCGCGATGCGACCTTGGTCGCGCGTTGGACCATCAGGGGCGAGCCGCGGGGCCACATAGCCCGACAGATCGCAGACGTTCAGAACGCGCGCAGGGTCAGTCGACGCGCCCAAATGGAGTAGCGCGGCCGTGGTGATGTCCGAGCCCCAGGTGTCTTCGATGCACATCTTGGCGCCCAGGTGCAGGCACAGGTCGCGGGCACGGCGCGTGGCCGAGAGACCGCCGAACTTGGACAACTTCAGCGCCACCGCATCCATGCAGCCCTGCGCGTGACCTGCCAACAGGCTGGCCGTGTCATGAGCGTTTTCGTCGAGTTTCATCGGCAGGCCCGTGGCATCCCGAACCCGGGCGCAATCTTCGATGGTGGCGCAGGGTTGTTCGAGCATAATGTCCAGATCGGCCACCGCGCGCCCCACGCGAGAGGCATCCAGCGAGGTTGCACCGCAATTCCAATCGCCATAAACCAGCGGCCCATCACCGACCGCTTCGCGTACTTTGCGCAAGCGGGCCACATCGGCTTGCCAATCCCCGTCTGCACCCAGCTTTACCTGAAACTGGCGCATACCTGACTGATAAGCGGTCTGGGCGATGCGGGCCATTTCATCGGGCGCGACGCAGGTGATCGAATGATAGAGCGGCATCGTCTCGGCGCGGCGCCCACCAAGAAGTGCATGAAGCGGCAGATTGGCGGCTTGCCCGGTCAGATCCCACAGCGCGATGTCGAGCGCCGATTTGGCATAGACGTGCCCTTGCAGGTGTTTGTCGAGCTTGGTCATCAGGGCCTCGGGTCCGACAGGATCAGCGCCGAGCAGAACCGGAGCCATCTCTTGCACAGCGGGGGCCACGCCCCGGGCGTAGGCGGGCAGGTAGTGGGGGATCGGGCAGACCTCTCCCCACCCGGTCAGACCAGTGTCGGTTTCAAGGGCCACGACCACCGTTTCAACCGTGTCGCAGGTTTTGCCGTCAGCCATGTAATAAGCGGTGTGGCTGGTCAGCGGGACGTGCCACAGAGAGATGCGCGTGAGTTTCATGACGTGTAGACCGCCACCGGGTTGCCCAGGGCGTCTTCGTCCGGAGACACGCCAAGACCAGGTGTTTCAGGAAGATGGAGGTGGCCGTCGATGTTGCGGGGGCCGCGACCGCCAGCGATGTCGAGCGTCAGCATGTCCTGACAGGCCCAAACCGCATGACAGTTGGCATCGGGAATAGTGGCCGACAGATGGAGCGCTTCGGTGTCCGCCAAGACCGAGCCGCCGGTAGCCATGACAAACATGTCGATGCCATGCGCCAGGGCAATGTCGCGCATGCGGGCGGCTTTGGTCAGTCCACCCACGCGGTTGAGCTTGATACCAAACACTTCGGCCAGACCATCGCGGGCGATGCGGGCCGCGTCTTGCAGGGTGACAAGGCTTTCGTCGACGCTGACAGGCGCGGAATGCAGCGCCCGGATGGCAGCAATGTCATCCAGACTTTCCCCGGGTTGTTCGAACATCACGTGCAGGTCTTCGGTCGCGCGCATCACACGCAGGGCCTGCTGCCGGGTCCAGCCACGGTTGACGTCATAAAGAACGATCTCACCGGGGCGGCGGATGTCTTCCATATCGCGGACGCGTTCGATGTCGCGTTCGACGTCGCCACCGATCTTGACGGAATGGGCGACATAGCCGCGCTGGCGATAGCGGTCGACGACGGCGCGGGTCTCGGCCGCCGTCTTTGCACCGACTGAGGAGGCGATCGGACGCGGAGTTCGAGACCCACCGCCCATCAAGTCAGCAATCGGCAGGCCCGCCGCCTGCCCCGCGATGTCCCAGCACGCCATGTCGATGGGGGATTTGGCATAGAGATGCCCCGGCAGCGCCAGATCCATCGCACGCTCCACCACTAGAACACGGCGCGGGTCGAGACCAAGGATGAAGGGTGCCATGGTTTCGATCCCGGCGCGGATTCCCGGTCCATGGGCGGGCACGTAGGTGTGACCCCACGGCGTGCCCTCGCCCCATCCAACAAGCCCCTCGTCGGTTTCAAGCTTGACCAGCGTGGCATCCAATACTTCGAACTTGAGCCGTCCGCCTGAAAGCCAATAAGGATGCTCGAGCGGCAGGTCGACGTGATAGACCGTGATGCGGGTGATTTTCATTTCAATTCCACTTCAACAAAGCTCATCGGCTGATCCGAGGCGTTGATGACATTGTGCTCGACACCTTCGTCGCGGCGATATGAGGTGCCTGCAGGGACAGTGACTTCGTTTGTCGTGCCGTCGGGCAGTTCCAACCGCATGTGGCAGTCGGTGACGGCTGTGATGACGTAATCCATCGCGTGACGGTGCCAGCCGGTCTCGGCTCCAGGCGCGAAATCGAACCGAGTGACCCGAACCCGGTCGTCGTCGATCATCTGGGTGGCTTTGGCTTGCTCTGTCATTGGACAAACTCCTCTACCGGTGTGCCGAGACTGTCGAAATCAGCGGCAACACCAAGACCCGGCGCGTCGGTGGCATAGAGCTTGCCATCGCGTGCCTCTGGCCCGCCGATGCCGGTTGATCGCGTGTTGTAGTTCATCAGATCGGTGGTGTTGTGCAGATACTCGGTCGGCGTGGTGGCCGCGAAATGAGCAAGTGCGGCGCTTGTGATCTCACCGCCCCAGGTGTCTTCGGCCACCACCGGAATGCGGTTCTCGACAAGGTAATCGCGCACGCGACGGGCTTTGGACAGGCCACCAAGGTTCGAGATCTTGAGGCACACAAGCTCTGCCGCGCGATCTGCCACGATCTGCTGCGCCACAGCCATGCCGGTCACGCATTCATCCAGCTTCATCGGCAGGTCGGTCCGGGCGCGGACCTGCAGGCATTCAGCGTAGGTGCGGCAAGGTTGTTCCAGGATGTAGTCCAGGTCACTGGTCGCGCGCGCCACGCGGATCGCATTGTCGACGCGCCAGCCTTGGTTGGCGTCCGCCATCGCCTTTTCGCCCGGTTTCAGCAACGGCACGGTAGACCGGATACGGTCGATATCGGCAGCCCAATCACCGCCCACCTTGATCTGAAACTGGCGATAGCCTTGTGAGCGATAGCCCTCCATCTCGGCAATGGTCTCTTCGGTGCCTTTCTGTGGCGCCACCCGGTACATGGGCGCACCATCCGTCAGCTTGCCGCCCCACACTGCCCAAAGGGGCGCATTCAACGACTGCCCCAGAAGATCCCAACAGGCCGCATCAAACGCCGATTTGGCGTAGCCGTGTCCCTGCACCAGATGGTCCATGACCTGCTCGATCCGGGCCACGTTGCACGGGTCCTCGCCCAGCAGATGCGGCGCGATCAGACGGGCGAGTGCAGGCACCCCTTCGGAGTGCGCTACCATGTAGTTCTCACCGCAGGGTGTGAACTCACCACAGCCCTGCAAGCCCGCATCCGTATCGATCACCACGACCGAGGCGCGCGCAACTTTGATCGCATTGCCAGCACCCCAGACATAGGCGCCGCCCACATAAGGCAGATCGGTTTGAAAGACGCGGATGCGAGTGATTTTCATGCGGCATCCATCAACGGCAAACCCGCCATACCTGCCCCACGCCAGAGCACGAAGGTCAGTATGGGCTGGTTGTTTGTCACCATCGCGTGGCTTTGCCAGCTGGTATGGGCGCGCGTTTCGCCCGCCTGGACGATTGCTTGATCCTCATCAGCGTAGAATGTCGCCTCGCCCGCGATGTTGAGGTACAACTCCTCGGCCTCGTGACTGTGCCAGTCATAGCTCAGTCCCTCTCCCCAAAAGCCGATGTAGCCGCGCAGTTGGTTTGAGTGGAAATGACCGGTGGGCCCGAAGAGTTCGAAATAGCCATAACGATTGCGGAAATCGGCGCCGACTTCCTCTTCGGTGTAGGTGCGTTTCCAGCTTGCCAGATCTGTGGCCGCCTTGACCGCCTGTACCAAGGCATCTGTTTCCTGTGTTCCCGGCAACGGTAAATTCGCGACCAAATCAGAGGCGGGAATGGCACGCGGTTGCAGGCCGGATGGGGTCAGATCATCCGGCCAGGGGGCAAACTCGTTCAGATCTGGGTGCGCGGCATGCAATTGCCGGGCGGCTTCAAGGACAGCGTCGAGGGTCATGGGATCACTACGATGTTTCCAGTGTGGGTTTTGCTGATAAAGGCCTGCTGGGCCTCTCGTAGTTGATTAAGGGGGTAGGTCGCGGCCAAAGCTGGCTTGATCTTGCCATCCTCTATAAATTTCACGACATCGGTGAAGTTTTCCGGTCGATTGACGGTCGAGCCCGTGAAAGTCAGGTCGCGCAGATAGAAGGTACGCAAGTCCAGCTCGACTAGCGGGCCAGCGATGGCGCCTGAGCATGTATAGCGCCCGCCGCGTTCAAGGACGTCGATCAACTTGCCAAAGTTGTCACCCCCGACCACGTCGGCAACCACAGTGATCTTTTCACCTTTGAGCGCCTTGCGCAGATTTCCGGGGTCTCGGGGCAGGATCATGTCCGGACCCAATTCCGCGACCTCGGCATGTTTGGCCTCGGACGCCATTGCAATGGTGCGGGCACCGCGCAATTTGGCAAGTTGGATCAGGGCACCGCCAACGCCACCCGATGCGCCGGGTATCAAAACGGTGTCGCCCGGCCCCACGTCGGCGCGATCCACCATGCCCTCGGCCGTGACGTAAGAGCAGATGAAGGTGGCCAGTTCGGCGTCGCTGAGATCGCAGTCGATTGGCGCGATCCCGCGAACGTCGGCTTTGGTGTATTCGGCATAGCCACCATCGCATTCCGAGCCAAAGTATCCCGCCTTGTCGCGGTTCATCGGCTCATCCCAGTCGCGCAGCCAGCCTGCCACCATGACGCGTTTGCCAATCAGGCCCGGATCGGCGCCCTCTCCAACCGCGACAACCTCGCCGACGGCATCTGCTCCCTGAATTCGGGGAAACGTCAGCGGCGCGCCGCCCCAGGTGCTATCTTCGTCGTCGACTTCATCATAGGCGCCGCCGGTTGTGGCCTCGTCCACCGCCTTGGAATACCAGCCCGTGCGGGTGTTCACGTCGGTGTTGTTGAGGCCACAGGCCCCGACCTTGATCACCACCTCCATCGGACCTGCCTGCGGCGTGGGCCAATCTTCATGCCATTCGTATTTGTCCAGATCGCCGTGTCCGGTCAGCACCATGGCCTTCATCGTTGCGGGAATGGTCATGTCTTGTGTCCTTTCAAGGTGAGAGGGGGGGCGCTGCCCCCCGCCTTTGGCTCCCCCCGGAGTATTTGCAAAAGGGTGAAGAGCCTCGGTCATTCTGCGGCCACCTTGGTGGCATCCGTGCGCGGCAACAGGCTTTGCGGGTCGTAAGCCGGTTCGCCCAGGATGCGGCCCTTGCGGGGTTTGCCCGCAACGATGACCTCAACCTTGGCACCGGGTTGGTTGGCGTGCGGTTTGACGTATGCAAAGGCCAGGATCTTGCCGACGGTGTGCCCGTAAGCGACCGACGCGGTTGAACCGACCACCTGCCCGTCCAGCATCACGGCCTCACCCCCATGACCATCTTCGACGCCATCGGGTTCAATCTCCAGATAGGCGCAGACCCAGGGCAGATCGGTATTGAGCGTTTTGTCCTTGCCCAGATAGTCCTTGTCCTGCCGGGCAAAGCGCAGCACATCGGCCTCGGCCAACGTCACCTCGTTGGTCAATTCACCTGCCCCTTTGAACCCTTTCTCCATCCGCAGCGAGTTCATGGCGAAAGAGCCATAGTCGGTGATGCCATGCGCCTCACCTGCGGCCCAAAGCGCATCATAAACAGCCAGGGTGCTATCGCGGGGGATGTGCAACTCCCACCCCAGCTCACCTGCATAGGACATACGGAAGGCCCAAAGCTTGTGGCCTGCGACCTCGATCTCTTGCGCGGTGAGCCATTTGAATCCGGCGTTGGTGAGGTCCGCATCGGTACAGGCCGCCATCACGTCACGGGCGGCAGGGCCGTTCAGCGACAGGGCAGCCCAATCGTTGGAGCGCAGGATAATCTCAGCATTTTCGCCATCACGCTGCTGCTCAAGATGATCCAGAAGGCGCTGTTCAAAGAAGGCGGCGCAGACAAGATAGTAACGCCCCTCGTCCAGCTTCACGACGGTGGTTTCCAGCTCGATCCGGCCCCGGCGGTTGAGCATGTGGGTCAGCGCAATCCCCCCGACTTTTTGTGGCAGCCGGTTGGCGACAAGCCGGTCCAGCAGTGCCTCGGCATCCGGACCAGCAACCTCGACCTTGGTGAATGCCGAGATGTCCATGATGCCGACCGCCTCGCGCACGGCTTTGCATTCGGCGGCAACCATATCGTGCACCGCGTTGCGCTTGAACGAGTAGTGATCACGCTGCTCGACACCGTTCTTTGCAAACCAGCGAGGGCGTTCGTGGCCATAGACCTCTTCATAGACCGCGCCCTTGTCCTTGAGCCGCTCATACAGCGGCGAGGGTTTGATTGGGCGGCCCGCAAGACGGTTGAAATGCGGGAAGGGGATTTCGTGGCGCAGGCAGTAGTCTTCCTTGGCCTTGGTGACCTGCCAGTCCTTGGTAGCATAGCTGCCAAAGCGGCGCGGATCGTATTCGCGCATGGAAATGTCGGCGGACCCGTGCACCATCCAGCGCGCCAGCTCGCGCGTCAGGCCCGGCCCCCAGCCGATACCGATCTGAGTGCCGCAGCAGCACCAATAGTTGCGCACACCCGGCGCAGGTCCGATCAGCGGGTTGCCATCTGGCGGATGCGAAATGGCGCCATGCACGTCGCGGGAAATCCCCAGGTCGGCAAAGATCGGCATGCGGTTCAGGCTCTCTTCAAGCCAGGGCATCACACGGTCATAGTCGGCGTCGAACAGCCAGTTTTCATAGTCCCAAGGGCATTCGTCGATCCAGACAGCGTTGGGATTGGCCTTTTCATAGATGCCGATCAGGCCGCGTTTCTGCTCCATCCGGATGTAGCCCGAGACCTTTTTGTCGTCGCGGATGACGGGGAGTTCCTTGTCCAGCCCCTCGAACTCGGGCACCGGGTCGGTGACAAAATAATGGTGCGTCATCGAGGTCATGGGCAATTGCAGCCCCGACCATTCGCCCATCTGACGCGCATAGGTCCCGCCCGCATTCACCACATGCTCGCAGGTGATGGTGCCCTGTTCGCTTTCAACCACCCATTCGCCGGTGTCGGCCTGGGTGATGTTTGTGGCGCGGCAGCGGCGAACGATCTTAACGCCCAGCGCACGGGCACCTGCAGCCATCGCCATCGTCACGTTGGTCGGATCCACGTGGCCGTCATCCGGCGTGTAGAGCGCACCCAGAACCCCGTCGAGGTTGTAGAACGGGTGCAGCTCGGCCACCTTCTCGGGACCCACAAGCTCTATGTTGAAGCCCAGCGACCGGCCCACGGACAAGGTATGACGCAGCCAATCCATCTCATCCTCGGTATAGGCCAGGCGGAACGAACCGCAACCATGCCAGGTCACGGCCTGCCCTGTCTCGGCCTCTAGCGCACCGGAGTAGAGCCCGATGTTGTAGTCCACGCATTTGCCCAGACCAAAGGAACTGGTCGAATGGGTGATTTGACCGGCTGCGTGCCAGGTCGAGCCGGATGTGAGCTCTCCCTTCTCCAGCAAGACGACGTCACTCCAGCCTTCGTGCGCCAGGTGATAGGCAAGCCCCACCCCCATGACCCCCCCACCCACGATGACAACGCGGGCGTGCGACGGCAGTTTATTCTCGGACATGATTTTTCCACTTCATGCATCACGATTCTGCTCGACAGGCTAATTCCACATTTGTACCATCGTCAATCATGAATGACACAAATGTATCATCAATCGTTCTGGACCGGCTGACCGAGGAATGGGATGCGCTGACGCCCGAGGCGCAGAAGGCCGCCCGTTACGTGCTGGAAAACCCTGCAGATGTGGGGGTTTCGACCGTGCGCGAGATTGCCGAAGCCGCCAATGTGAAGCCCAACACATTTGTTCGCATGGCTCGGCAAGTTGGCTTTGACGGGTACGAGGATTTTCGCGCGCCGTTCCGCGATGCGATTCGACGCGGAACCGTGTCCTTCCCCGATCGCGCCCGTTGGTTGCAGGACATCGGAAAGTCCGGAGAGCTTGGTGGGCTTTATGCCGATATGGTCGGCGCTGCGATCCGAAACATCGAAGAGACCTTTGGCGGCATCAGCGAAGAAGCCCTAAAGGCGGCCGCGACTGACATCTGGAACTCGCGGCAAGTTCTGACCTTGGGCGTCGGCGTCAACAACTCGAACGCGCGCAATTTCACCTATCTCGCCTCGACCGGCATGAAGCAGTTTCACGCGATCCCTCGGCCTGGATCAGCAGCAATTGACGATCTGGCCTGGGCGGATGAGCAGGATGTGCTGATCGCCATGACTTGCCGCCCCTATCGGACCGAGGTGATCGAGGCGATCAAACTGGCGCGCGAACAGGGGCTAACGGTTGTCGGCATCTCGGACAGCCCGGCGAGCCCGGTGATCCTGAACGCCCATCACGGTTTTGTCGTTGCCGCCGACACGCCGCAATTCTTCCCCTCGTCCGTTTCGACCATCGCTTTGTTGGAAACGCTGCTATCCTTTGTGATCGCGGTGTCCAGCGACGAGATTGTCGAACGGGTCGAGCGTTTTCATCGTCGTCGCCATCAATTGGGCCTATATGCGGAGGAGCCTGAATGAACGCACCCCTGACGCAGTCTCTGGACGCGCGCTATTATACTGATCCTGCGATTTTCGAGCAGGAAATGCAGGGTCTTCTGGCCCGCACGTGGCAATTTGCTGGCCATATCGCGCAGGTGCGCGAGATTGGGGACTATTTTGCCTTTGAGATTGCCGGTGAGAGCCTGTTCTGCATCCGAGGACGCGACGGGGAAATCCGCACGTTCTATAACGTGTGCCAACACCGCGCGCATGAAATGGTCACAGGCGCGGGCAACACCCGCGTGGTCGTGTGCCCATACCACTCATGGACCTACGAGCTGTCAGGCGAATTGCGCGCAGGGCCCAACATCAAATCAGTGCCGGGATTTGACCGCTCGACCATCTGCCTGACATCTGTACGCACCGAAGTGTTCAACGGCTTCATCTTCGTCAACCTGGACGATGACGCCGCCCCAATGGACGAATGGTACCCCGGCGTGCGCGAGGAAATCCGCGCCTACGTGCCCCACATTGACGCGCTTGAACCGCTGGAATGGGTCGAAGTACCAGAGGACTGCAACTGGAAAGTCAGCATCGAGAACTACTCGGAATGCTATCACTGCCCGACCAACCATCCCACCTTTGCCGAAGGTGTGGTCAAGCCCGAGACCTATGACATCAAACCCGATGAGGGCGGAGGTTATGTGTTGCGCCACACGACCGAGTGTCAGGCTCTCGACAAGATGACCTATCCCATCGACATGTCGGTGCCTCATGCGGGTGACTATCAGTCGTGGTTCCTGTGGCCGATGTTCTCGTTCCAATGCTATCCGGGCAATGTGCTCAACACCTATCATTGGCGCGCGAATGACACCGATCACTGCACCGTCTGGCGCGGCTGGTACACCGAGGGCGGCTCGGAAAGCGCGGTCATCCGGCAGCTCGCGGTACAGGATCGCGAAACCACTGTGGAGGAAGACATTCACCTTGTGGAATCGGTCTATCGCGGCCTTAAATCGCGGGGCTACAAACCCGGACCACTGGTGCTGGATCCGTCCGGCGGGGTGATGTCTGAACACTCGATCGCCAAGCTGCAACAATGGATGCGCGAAGCGGTTGATCCTTAGCCCGCTGCAAGGAGGAGACCTGTGACCAAAAAAACGGGACGCTGCGCCTGTGGCGCTGTCACCTGGCAAACTTCGGGTCCGGTTCTTTGGGCCGGGCATTGCCATTGCGACAGCTGCAGGCGCGCAAGCGCGGCCCCGGTCACAAGCTTCTTCGGCGTTCCCCGTGATAGCGTCACCTGGACCGGAGAGATCTCGGATCGGCCGTCTTCGAACGGCGTCCACCGAGGGTTTTGCGCAAACTGTGGCACGCAACTCTATTACCAGGCTGATGTTTGGCCGGATGAGACGCATCTGTTTGCGGCGACCTTGGACGATCCCAAGCTGTTCGAACCCCAAGCGCACTATCATTGGGCCGAACGGGTGCCGTGGATGAAGCTCGCTGATGACTTGCCAAGATACGCGGGCTCGGCTGATGGCCATGATCCATTGTAGCGGCGAGACATTGAAATGACGGAATTGCAGGGAAGCCACCGCCACCGGGTCGTCCAGCAACCCGCTTTCGCGGCACAAGTTCGACGACACACCGAAACACCAAAGCTCTCAAGCGGCACGCAATCGCGGGCCATCTGAGAGCTGACCAAACGCCAAGACCGACACGGAGATACATATGGCCGATTTGTTCAACGAAGATCTGTTCCTCAAAGGCTTGGAGCAGCGCAAGGGCACCCTTGGTGCCGAATACGTCGAAAAGAACCTGGCTGCGGCCGATGACTTCACCCGCCCTTTTCAAGAGGCGATGACCGCCTGGTGCTGGGGTTTTGGCTGGGGCGATGACGTGATCGAGCCCAAGACACGTTCGATGATGAACCTGGCGATGATCGGCGCCCTCGGAAAGATACATGAGTGGGAGATTCACTGCCGCGGCGCGTTGAACAACGGGGTCAGCAAAGAGGAAATCCGCGCCATTATCCACGTGATCGGCATTTACTGCGGGGTTCCGCAGTCGCTGGAGTGCTTCCGCGTGGCCCGCAAGGTTCTGGAAGACGCCGGACAGCTTTGAACCCAAGGTTTGGGCTGTTGACTCAGGCTCGCATTCAAACGCTAGAATACCTCCAGTTGAACTGGAGGTACTTTCATGAAGATATTTCGCAGTCTGATGATAGCGGCCGGTCTGGCGTGTTCTTTGTCGTCCATGGCCGCAGCCCAGGATAAACCCAACATCGTCCTCATCTTTCTGGACAATTTCGGCTGGGGTGAACCCGGGTTCAATGGTGGCGGCATTATCCGCGGGACCGAAACGCCTTCAATGGATGCGCTGGCCGCAGAAGGCCTGCGGTTGACCAATTTCAATGTCGAAAGCCAATGCACCCCGTCGCGCGCCGCCACGATGACAGGCAGGTATGGCATTCGCAGCGGCAATCACACGGTTCCCTTGGGTGGCGGCGTCTACGGTCTGGTGCAGTGGGAAATTACGATGGCCGAGATGCTGAAAGAAGCCGGGTATGACACTGCAATGCTCGGCAAATGGCATCTGGGCTGGACCGAAGGGCGTTTCCCAACAAATCAGGGGTTCGATGAATTTTATGGCGTCGAAACAACGGACGTCACGGTTTGGCGCACACTGAGTGGATTTGCCGAGGCCGACATGGAAGCCCCTGTTGTCATGCAAGGCGTGGCCGGACAGCCCGCGACAGCAGCCCGGGACTATGACATCGAGTATCGCGGCCTTATCGATGGGGACCTGACGGACAAGGCCATCGACTTCATCACCCGAAAGAGCGAGACCGACAACCCGTTCTTCCTGTATTTGGCCTACACCAACACGCACTATCCAAATATCCCTCATCCAGAGTTTGACGGTGCAACCGGGAATGGTGTTTGGGCGGATATCCTGCTTCAAACCGATACCTATGTTGGTCGTGTAACCGAGGCCTTGGAAAAGGCAGGTGTCAGCGACAATACCGTCGTGATCTTTACTGCAGACAACGGCCCCGAAGCGTTGCCGGTCGGAAGTTCCAACGTGTCCCCCACACCTGCCGTGCAAGGAACCGCTGGCCCCTTCCGCGGTACCCTTTTCACCAGCCTCGAAGGCAGCATGCGTGTTCCATTTGCGATCAAGTGGCCCGGCAAGATCCCCGCCGGGTCAGCCAGCAACGAGGTGGTGCATTCCATGGATCTGTTTCCGACCCTTGCGGCCTTTGCCGGGGGCGAGGTTCCACAAGACCGGGCCTTTGACGGGATCGATCAATCCGCTTTCTTTCTGGGCCAACAGAAGAATTCGAACCGGGACGGCGTGATTGTCTACATGGGAGAGCAGATCTTTGGCGTGAAGTGGCAGGATTGGAAGGTTCTGTTCAAGGAAAACGCGACGATCTTCAGCCCAACGGAAACCTTTGACACCCCTCGAGTCTACAATCTATTGAACGATCCTGGCGAACGCGACAACGTGCTGTTCCCATACACCTGGGTTGCCGAAAAAGCTCTGCCACAACTGGGCGAGCATTTGGCCACGTTCCAGAAATACCCCCCGATCGCACCGGGAACACCAGATCCCTACACGCCACCTACGGACTGAAGAACGCGACATAGGACGCAACCTGAATGGCCGATGCCCACATAAGCTCTGAGGTTTCGAACTATCAGGCCTTCAAGCTTTGGCTCGCCCATTACGTTCCGATCGACCGGGACATTCTGCATGTCTTGATCGGCGCGCTGGTTCTGATCTCGGTCCTTGCGTTGTCCAGGCGCAAGCTGGGGTTGCGACCTGGCCTGCAGGCGCTGGCGATCTCATTCGCTTTGGCCGTGGCAATGGAAGCGTTGGACTTGCGCGACGATTTGAAAACGCTGTCCCGTTGGCGATGGCAAGAGAGTTTGGCTGACATATTGCGCACGATTGCAATCCCACTGCTGGCCTGCGGATGGATGTGGGCGGTTCGGCGAAGCGGTCGCCAATGACGTGCGACCCCACGTTCTCAGCGACCATATGTTACCATTTTTACCGACTTTCGAAAAATGTGTTACATTTTACTTGCCGCGAATCATATTCACACGTATTACCCGACCAAGCGGTCACCTTATGGTGCAGCCAACAATTGGAGACTATTCTGAATGGACGCCTTCATCTGCGACGCACAGCGCACCCCAATCGGACGCTACGGCGGATCCTTGTCCGGGGTCCGGACTGACGATTTGGCCGCGCTGCCGATTGCCGCCCTGATGGAACGCAACCCCGATGTAGACTGGGCCAGTGTTGACGACGTGATCTTTGGCGATGCCAACCAATCCGGCGAAAGCAACCGCAACGTGGCGCGGATGGCCGGGCTGCTGGCGGGTCTGCCGATCGATGTTCCGGGCACCACAGTAAACCGGCTGTGCGCCAGCGGCATGGACGCCGTCGGAATGGCTTCCCGCGGGATCAAGGCCGGTGACTATGACATGGTTATTGCCGGTGGCGTCGAAAGCATGAGCCGGGCTCCTTTCGTGATGCCCAAGGCCACCAGCGCCTTTAGCCGCGCCAACAGTGTTTATGACACCACCATCGGCTGGCGCTTCGTGAACAAGAAGATGCACGAAATGTACGGCACCGACACCATGCCGCAAACCGCTGACAACGTGGCGGATGATTATGGTGTCAGCCGGGCTGACCAGGATGCCTTTGCCGCGCGCAGTCAGGCTCGTTGGGCCGCCGCCGACGCCGCTGGCGTCTTCAAGGACGAAATCGCGCCGGTCACCATTCCGCAGCGCAAAGGTGACCCGATCGTTTTCGATACCGACGAGCACCCCCGCCCCGGATCAACCGTCGAAAAGCTGGCCGGGCTCAAGGGCATCAACGGCCCAGACAAGACCGTAACCGCAGGCAACGCCTCGGGCGTCAATGACGGTGCGGCGGCGATCCTGATGGCAAACGAAGCCGCAGCGGCCAAGAACAACCTAAAGCCGATGGCCCGCGTTGTGGGGATGTCTGTGGCAGGTGTCGCGCCCCGCATAATGGGCATCGGCCCAGTGCCTGCCTGCCGCAAGGTGCTGGCCCGCGCTGGTCTGACCATCGAGCAGATGGATGTGATAGAATTGAACGAAGCTTTTGCCAGCCAGGGTCTTGCCACCCTGCGAGAGCTTGGCGTGGCCGATGATGCACCCCATGTTAACCCCAACGGTGGTGCGATCTCGATCGGGCACCCGCTGGGTATGTCGGGCGCACGTCTGGTGCTGACTGCGGCCTATCAATTGCAACGCACGGGTGGGCGCTATGCGCTGTGCACCATGTGTGTTGGCGTAGGACAGGGTGCCGCCCTGATCCTGGAACGAGTTTAAGGAGGGAACTGCCATGTATGCACAGATGGTCAAATCCGAAGCGTCACAGGAAGATCCTGAAAAGCTGGCAGCCTTTCAGGCCCGCATTGACGCAGGCGAGAAGATCGAACCCAAGGACTGGATGCCGGTCGGGTACCGCAAGACACTGATCCGTCAGATCGGTCAGCACGCCCATTCCGAGATCGTCGGCACTCTGCCCGAGGGCAACTGGGTCACCCGAGCACCCACATTGGAACGCAAGGCGATCCTGTTGGCCAAGGTGCAGGACGAGGCGGGCCATGGCCTCTACCTCTACTGTGCGGCCGAAACACTGGGCGTCACCCGGGACGAAATCACCGAAATGCTGCTGGACGGCCGCATGAAGTATTCGTCGATCTTCAACTACCCCTCGCTGAACTGGGCCGACATCGGTGCCATCGGCTGGCTGGTGGATGGCGCGGCGATCATGAACCAGGTGCCGCTGCAGCGTACGTCTTATGGCCCCTATTCCCGCGCGATGATCCGCATCTGCAAGGAGGAGAGCTTTCACCAGCGTCAGGGCTATGACGCCATCCGCGCCTGTGCCGAGGGCACGCCCGCGCAGAAGAAGATGGCTCAGGACGCGCTGAACCGCTTTTGGTATCCCTCGCTGATGATGTTCGGCCCGCCGGATGGCGACTCGGTCCATTCGGAGCAGTCGATGGCGTGGAAGATCAAGATCAACACCAACGACGAGCTGCGCCAAAAGTTCGTGGACCAGACCGTGCCTCAGGCCGAATTCCTGGGCCTGACCATTCCGGATGAAAACCTGAAATGGAACGAAGAGCGTGGTCACTATGACTTCAGCCAGCCCGACTGGTCTGAATTCTTTGACGTGATCAAGGGCAACGGCCCCTGCAACGTCGACCGCTTGGCCGACCGCAACAAGGCCTGGGACGATGGTGCCTGGGTGCGCGAAGGCATGCTGGCCCACGCCCGCAAGAAAGCAGCCGCCAAAGTCGCGGCAGAGTAACAAACGAAGACACATCCGCTGTGCGAGGGGCCCGGTTTTTGCCACCGGTCTCTCCCCTCGCGCCCAGCCAGGAGGAGACCCAAGCTATGAACAATGAATGGCCCCTGTGGGAAGTTTTCATCCGCGGCCAGCACGGCATGAGCCACCGTCACGTGGGCAGCCTGCATGCCCCCGACGCCGAGATGGCGATCAAGAACGCCCGCGACGTCTATACTCGCCGCAACGAAGGCGTGTCGATCTGGGTGGTCGAGGCCGTGAACATTTCCGCCTCGTCCCCGTCGGACAAAGGCCCGCTGTATGAACCCAGCGAAAGCAAGGTTTATCGTCACCCGACCTTCTTTGACATTCCTGATGAAGTGGGGGCCATGTGATGACTCGCAACGAGGCTCTGTTCGAGTTCCTCCAGCGTATGGGGGACAACACCCTGATCCTGGGACACCGCATCAGCGAATGGTGCGGGATGGCCCCGGTCCTGGAAGAGGACATTGCGCTGTCGAACACCGCGCTGGATTTCATCGGTCAGACCCAGTTCTGGCTGGGCTATGCGGGCGAGGTTGAAGGTGAAGGCCGTGATGCGGACCGTCTGGCGTTTCACCGGGATGCCTGGGATTTCCGCAACGTGCTTTTGGTTGAAATGCCTAACGGCGATTTTGGCCAGACCATCATGCGTCAGTTCCTGTTTGACGCCTGGCACTCGATCTACATCGCGCGCCTGCTGAAGAGCAGCGACACCCGCGTGGCCGAGATTGCCGAAAAAGCCAGCAAGGAAATCGCCTATCACCTGGAGCGTTCGGCCGACACGGTTGTGGCTCTTGGTGACGGGACCGAAGAAAGCCATGCGCGTATGCAGAAGGCGCTGGATTATCTTTACCCCTACGTGGGCGAGATGTTCCTGACCGATGAGGTCGACGCCGAGATGGTGGCAGCGGGCATTGCTCCGGATCCCGGCACCCTGCGCGAAGAATATGACGCGCTGGTGCAGAAGGTGATGGATGAGGCCACGCTGACCGTGCCCGGTAACCGCTTTGCGCAAAAGGGCGGCAAGACCGGCACCATGCACACCGAGCATCTGGGCCACCTGCTGTGCTCGATGCAGTGGCTGCAACGGGCCTATCCGGACGGAAACTGGTAAAGCACCATGGAACAGCCAAGCGTCAAACAGGTTTGGGAATGGCTGGATGCCGTTCCCGACCCCGAGATCCCTGTGATCTCGCTCGTGGATCTTGGCATCATCCGGGACGTCGCGTGGCAAGACGGCACGCTGACTGTCACGGTGACGCCGACCTACTCGGGGTGCCCTGCCACATCCGTGATCAACATGGATATCGAGACAGCCCTAAGGGACCACGGCATCGAAAAGCTGCAACTCAAACAGCAGCTTAGTCCTGCCTGGACCACCGATTGGCTGACCGAGCGCGGTAAGGCCCGACTGGAAGATTATGGGATCGCCCCACCGCAACCTGCGGGCGGTCCGGAACGGTGCCCACACTGTGGCAGCAAGAATGTGCAAAAGGTCAGCCAGTTTGGCTCGACCCCCTGCAAGGCGCATTGGCGCTGCACCGACTGCCTGGAACCGTTCGACTATTTCAAATGCATCTGAGCCCCAGATAAGAGGAGACGCCCCATGGCGCGCTTTCACGATCTGACCGTCACAGACGTTCACAAAACCATCCGCGACGCCGTCGTGGTCACGCTGCAGCCCGTCAACGGTGCCGCCGAAGAATTCGATTTCACCCAAGGTCAATACCTGACGTTCCGCCGCGATTTCGACGGCGAAGAGCTGCGCCGGTCCTATTCGATCTGCGCCGGTAAGGATGATGGTATCCTGCAGGTTGGCATCAAACGCGTCGACGGCGGTGCTTTTTCGACCTGGGCCAACGAAGAGCTGAAGGTCGGCGACACCATCCAGGCGATGCCACCCATGGGCGGTTTCTTTACCGCGCTCGATGCGGATGCGGACAAGCATTATCTTGGCTTTGCCGGCGGCTCGGGCGTGACCCCGGTTCTGTCGATCCTGAAAACCACCCTGGCGCGCGAACCCAAGGCGCGGTTCACGCTGGTCTATGCCAACAAGGGCGTGAACACGATCATGTTCCGCGAAGAGCTGGAAGACCTCAAGAACCTCTATATGGGCCGCCTGAACGTGATCCACATCCTGGAAAGCGACGCGCAGGACATTGATCTGTTCACCGGTCTGGTGACGCAGGAAAAATGCGCCGAGCTATTCAAGCACTGGATCGACATCAAGACTGTGGACACCGCATTCATCTGCGGGCCCGAGCCGATGATGCTGGGCATTGCTGCTGCGCTGCGCGATCACGGGCTGGACGATGCCCAGATCAAGTTCGAGCTGTTTGCCAGCGCCCAGCCGGGTCGTGCCAAGCGCAAGACCGTTTCGGGTGATGCTGCGAGCAGTGCAAACCAGACCAAAGCGGCCATCACGATGGACGGCTCGACCCAGACAATCACCATGCCCAAGGACATGTCGATCCTTGATGGTGCGCTCGAAAACGCGATGGACGCACCTTATGCCTGCAAGGCAGGAGTTTGTTCAACATGTCGCTGTAAAGTGCTCGAGGGCGAGGTCGAAATGGTCGCGAACCACGCGCTGGAGGACTATGAAGTCGAGAAAGGCTATGTCCTGTCCTGCCAGGCCTTCCCGCTGACGGATACCGTCACAGTCGACTTTGATCAGTAAGGAGAGGGATCATGGCAGAAGATATGACAATCGAAAGCTACCTGGCCGCCGGCGGGGTGCTGACCAATCCCACCAATGTGCCACCGCGCTATCGCGCTGAACTGATGAAACTGATGGCGACCTTTGTCGACAGCGAACTGGCAGGCGCAGCAGGTTTTGCCGATGTGATCAACGCAGGTCCCGGCATCAAGGAACGCATTGCCGCAGCCAAGATCGTGCTGGAAAAAACCGACAATGCCGACCGTGTGCTTCGGATCATGGGTGATTTCGGCGCTGATGCAGATCGCTACGCAAACAATCACCCCTGGACCACACGTTTGGAACGGGATGCAGACATCGGAACCTCGCGTACGGACCACGACATGCGTCTGGCGGTGTTCAACTATCCGCTTGATGGTTGGGTGGACGCCGTGGCGATGAATCTGCTGATGGGCCGGGCAGTCGTCATCCAACTGACCGAGTTCTCGATGATCTCATATCAGCCGCTGGCCGAAGCATTCCGCACGATCACCCCGATCGAAACCCGTCATGCAGAACTGGCTGCCGAGGGCGTCATCAAGCTGATCGAAGAAGGCGAAACCGCTGCCTTGCAAGCCGCCGTCAACTACTGGTGGCCCCGTGTCGCTGCAAGCTTCGGCTCCAGCTCATCAACCAAGGCCGAAAGCCTGAAGGAAATGGGCCTGCGCAAGTCGACCAACGCGGAACTGAAAACCCGTTGGGAGGCAGAGGCGACCACCTTGCTTGAAAGCTTTGGCCTGGACGTTCCGTCCTGAGGCTTGGCCTTTGCAAACTGAAATCTGAATGGCCGCAGCTTTGTCTGCGGCCGCTTGCATACTCACTTTCGCCACATTGACAGCGTGTCATGTCCTGCAACATAAGATTGCATACCATTTTTTGACATTTAGTCCTTTGGTTCCAGAATAGTGAAACCCTCTACTCAAAATCTTCCTAGGGTGCGGAAAGTTGTGCGTCCTGTGCTGCATTTCTGTCGGCACTACACACAGCATGTTCTGGTCCATATGGTGTATTACGCCCGCCTTCTCAAAGGCGGGGAACGATGGCGCCCGACCCGACCGAAGGCGGCGCAGATGCATTCGATTGCTTCTGACTTGCCCGGGTTTTTGGTGGTGGACTACGATCTTTTGACAACGCCTGTCGTCGGGCAGCATCCGGTTCTGTCGCCGCCAGAGGGGTGGCATCCGGATACGTCATTGTCCTTGGAAGAGGCCCTGCCTTTCCCCTGGTCCAAGACCTACACCGAGGATTATAGGCAGCTGTTTCAGCCAGTCGTTTTCTGGCGGAACGCCATCGCCCTTGACGAATACCTGAAATCCGAGCTGGACCCGGCGCGGCAACTGGCTGCCCTGACACTGGTCAATCTGCTGCTGGAACGGTTGCGCGCCTTCACTGTTCGCGATGGAGATGCGGCATTTGTCGAAAATCGCTTTGCCCTGACTTCGACGTCGCCCGCCTTGGACGCGCCTTGGGTCAGCGCCATCTCGAACGCCTTTGCGATCCTTGGCTGCCTTCGCCTTTCCAAACATCTTGCCGTGGACGAAGACCTTTTGCTGTACGGCCGCGCGTTTCAAAAGATCCATGCCCAAGGACGTGTTGCCCCAGACCGGTGGATTTCATTTCGAGATCGCGCGGGATACCTTTGGTTCGATGAGTATCCATTGCCCAACGGGCGCGCCACGCGGGTTCAAAACGGTCACATATTTGCCGTTCTGGCGCTGCATGAGCTTTCGCTTCGCTTTCCGGGGCAGGGTTTCGGAACTCTCACTCGGGCCGGAGCGACAACGATCGAAGCAACCGTTGCGTGCTTCCGTCGTCCCGGCACCTACAGCCGTTACGCCCTGGGACGTTGGTTTGAAGGGGATTATTTGCCGGGTCGGGCCATTCGGCAGCTCTATCAGCTTTATGAACTGACAGGGGCGCAGCGGTTTCTAAGCTATGGCGATCTATTGCTGAAGGATACCCGCTCCGAGCTATCCCAAACCTATCTGGATACGGTCACGTTCGCACGAAAGGCTGCCCTACGAAGGCGACCGCACCCCAAGTCAGAGTGACCGAACGCCATCCAAGGTCAGTTTGGTCACCAGATCGGCATAGTCTTCGCGCGCCTGCGTTCCCGCACCTGTATTCCACATGTAGTACCAATTCAGCATGCCGAATATCGACATTGTCGTGGACCGAAGCTTGCCTGGGCTGTTTTCGAATGTACCGGGGGCAACTTGGCACAGGATGTCGCTTAGATAGTCGACCATATCGCGCTGATAGCCACGCAGGATCCTTTGCTGGTCTTCGGGCAAGGCGGACATGCCGCTGATCTGAACGCGGTGTTCGTCGTCCACCCCCTGATAGGCCAGCAAGATCTCGGCGATCACCTTGCGCAAACGGGCCGCGTCATCCAACCCGGACAGGTCGATGCCGCAAATCAGATCCCGCAGTTCACGCAAATAGATTTCCAGGATGTCATACAGGATGGCATCCTTGCTGTCGTAGTAGTGATAGATATTCGCCTTTGATATCCCGCATTCGCGCGCCAATTGGGTCATGGACGCGCGGTCGAATCCCTCGCGCGCGAAGACGCGCGCGGCGGATTTCAGGATCTGAGCCCGTTTCTGATCATGGTCTTTTGCAATCGTGCGGGCCAAATTCTATTCCTTGTCTCGGTTGTCGACGACGCGCTTGGCTTTACCTTCGGAGCGCGCCACCTCGCCGGGATCGCCCACGATGATTTCTGTTGAAACGCCCACGATATCCTTGATCCGCTTGCTCAGCATCCGCGCGGCGGCGGTCTTGCTCAGCTCGTCAGCTGCATCCGGGTTGGCTTCGACAAAGACCCGCATAGCATCCATACGCCCGGATTTGTAGAGCTCGATCTGGAAATGCGGGGCCAGCCCGCCCGTGGCCATCAACTGTTCTTCGATCTGTGTCGGGAACACGTTGACCCCACGCAAGATGATCATGTCATCCGAACGGCCGGTGATCTTCTCCATCCGACGCAGCGAACGCGCTGTGCCCGGCAGCAGGCGCGTCAGGTCGCGGGTGCGATAGCGGATCATCGGCAGGCCCTCTTTGGTGAGCGTGGTGAATACCAGCTCGCCCATCTCGCCATCAGGTAGCACTTCGCCGGTTTCGGGGTCGATGACTTCGGGATAGAAATGGTCTTCCCATACATGCAGACCATCCTTGGTCTCGACGCATTCATTTGCAACGCCCGGCCCCATAATCTCGGACAGGCCATAGATGTCGACCGCATGCATGTCGAACGCCTGCTCGACCTCCAGCCGCATGGCGTTGGTCCAGGGTTCGGCGCCGAAGACACCCACCGAAAGCGAGCTTTCGCGTGGGTCCAGACCCATCTTGTGGAACTGTTCCAGGATGTTGAGCATATAGGAGGGCGTCACCATGATGCCGTCGGGTTTAAAGTCGTTGATCAGGCCCACCTGCTTTTCGGTCTGGCCACCGCCCATCGGCACCACAGTCGCGCCCAGACGTTCGATGCCGTAATGCGCGCCCAGACCACCCGTGAACAGGCCATAGCCATAGGCGTTGTGCACCATATCACCCTTGCGCAGCCCCGAGGCCCGCAGCGAACGCGCCAGCAGATCGGCCCAATTGTTGATGTCATTGGCGGTATAGCCCACAACCGTCGCCTTGCCGGTGGTGCCGGACGAGGCATGGAGGCGAATGATCTGTTCACGCGGGACGGCAAACAGGCCAAATGGATAGTTGTCGCGCAGGTCGTTTTTATAGGTGAACGGGAACTTGGCCAGATCCGACAGGCTTTGCAGATCGTCTGGGTGCACGCCCGCCTCGTCGAACCGCTGTTTGTACATCGGCACGTTGTCATAGGCGTGGCGCACTGACCACTTCATCCGCTCCAGCTGTTTTGCGCGGATCTCGTCAATCGAGGCGATCTCGATCGGGTCCAGGTCGGCTTTGTTCGGGGTCAGGTCCTTCATGGCGTCCTCCACGCATCAATCTTCATCAAACAGGGTGCCTTTGATCGCCCGGGAAAAGCCCCGGAATTCGGCGATCTGTTGGCCGTCCTGATTGATCACGGTTACATCATAGATCCCGCTGCGCCCGGTCAGGCTCAGCTCGGTTGCGGTGGCGATCAGCCTGTCGCCCAAGTTTCCGGGCGCGATGAAGCTGATCACATTGTGTTGGGCAACAGTCGATTGGTTGCGGCTGTTGCAGGCAAAGGCAAAGGCACTGTCGGCCAGCATGAAGGTCACGCCGCCATGGCAGATCCCGTGCCCGTTACAGTGATGCGCCTCGACCGTCATCTCAAGCGTTGCCGTCGCCTCGTCAATATGGGTGATCTCCATTCCGGCCCATTTCGAGGCCTGATCCCCATCCCACATGGCCTGGGCGGCGCGTTCGGCGCGGGTCTTTGGTGTCATTGTCACTTGCCTTGAAACTTGGGGCTGCGCTTTTCCAGAAACGCGGTGACACCTTCAGCGTAATCCGCGCTTTCGCCACAGGTTTTCATGGCATCGGCTTCCATTTCAAGATGCTCGATCAGATCGTCGGTTGCGGCGGCCTGAATGCACTGTTTGGTCAGACCCATTCCCAGTGTGGGACCGTTGGCGAACTGCTCGGCCAAAGCGCGCGCCTCAGGCATCAATGCGTCGTCAGGCAGGGCCTTCCAGATCAGACCCCAGTCTTCGGCCTGTTTCGCGGGAAGGGGCAGCGCCGTAAACGCCAGCCCCTTGGCGCGTGCCTCGCCCAGCAGGCGCGGCAGATGCCATGAGCCGCCGGTGTCCGGGATCAGGCCGACCTTGGAAAACGATTGGATGAACTTGGCGCTTTCACCTGCCAGCACCATATCGCACGCTAACGCAATATTGGCCCCTGCCCCGGCGGCCACACCGTTGACGGCGCAGATGACGGGGAAGTTCAGCGAGCGGATCAGGGTGACCAACGGCGCATAGAATGTGCGCACCGTTTTGCCCAGATCAGGGGGACCGTCCATCTTTGACGGGTCGCGATCGCCCAGGTCCTGACCTGCACAGAACCCACGACCGGCCCCGGTCAGCAGCACCGCACGAGCACCAGAATCGCGCGCATTTTCCAGTGCAGAGCGCAGCGCATAGTGCATTTCGTCGTTGAAACTGTTCAGGCGATCTGGACGGTTCAGGGTGATTTCCACCCAATTTCCATGGTCTTGCGCAAGAATCGTATCGCTCATGTCAGGCCCGCTTTGCAAATGTTTCGACAAAATAGTTGCATTAACCGAACGGTTGGTCAATAAATTTTTCGAATATGTTGATTCTCCGATTTTGAGGGCAAGGCACATGACGGACAGCACGGTTGTTACGGTCACGCATGAGGGCGACATCGCTTGGGTTGAGATTGACAATCCCCCGGTGAACGCCACCTCAACTGCGGTGCGTGCGGGTCTGGCTGCCGCCGTTCAACAGGTCCAAGGCGCGCGCGTTGCGATCCTGACCTGCGCCGGTCGCACCTTTGTCGCTGGCGGTGACATGTCCGAGTTTGACCGCACCCCGGAAGAACCGCACCTGCCAGATGTGGTTCAGATGATCGAGGACAGCGAAACGCCTTTCATCGCTGCGATGCACGGCAACGTTCTGGGCGGCGGGTTCGAGATTGCCATGGGCTGCGCCTGGCGGATTGCGGCACCCGGAACCAGGTTTGGCCTACCCGAGGTCAACGTCGGCCTGATCCCCGGTGCAGGTGGCACACAACGCGCGCCACGCCTGATTGGAATGCAAGCCGCCATCGACATGGCCTGCTCGGGGAAGGTTCTATCTGCCGAGAAAGTGCTGGACCTGGGCGGATTGGATCAGATTGTACAGGGTGACCTGAAAGAGACTGCCCACGCATTTGCCCAAAACCTGCCCGAACGCCCTGTGAAAGTACGTGACCGTACCGTCGCCGCATTGCCGTTGGAGGAATATGCAGCAACCGAAGCCTCATTGAAAAAACGCGCCAAAGGCCAGCACTCCCCAGTTCTGAACCTCGAGGCGCTGCAATGGGCTGCATTGCCGTTTGAACAGGGTCAGCCGGTCGAGCGCACCTTGCACCTGAAGCTGCGCCACTCGGTCGAGAGCCGCGCTTTGCGCTATGCGTTTTTTGCCGAGCGCGCTGTCAGCAAACCCAAGCTGATCGACGGTGTTGCACCGCGCCAATTGAACCAGATCGCCATTGTGGGCGGTGGCCTGATGGGCGCCGGCATTGCCATGGCCTGCCTGAGCGGGGGTCTGTCAGTGACATTGATCGAACGGGACGCAACCGCCGCCCAAGCCGCGCGATCACGCGTTGATGGGCTCATCGATGGTGGCGTCAAACGCGGCAAGTTCTCGCCCGGTCAACACGCAGATATGATGCAGCGCCTGGCGACAACAGACAGGTATGCCGACGCCGCCAACGCGGACCTTGCGATCGAGGCCGTGTTCGAGGATCTGGACGTCAAACGTGACGTGTTCCGCCAATTGTCGGCCGTCATGAGCCCGGACGCAATCCTGGCGACCAACACCTCATACCTCGATCCAACCCTGATCTTTGACGGTATCCCCAACCCGTTGCGGTGCCTCGGCTTGCACTTTTTCAGCCCGGCGCATGTGATGAAGCTGCTCGAGATCGTCAAAACGCCCTACACCGACCCGCAGGTCATCGCCACAGGCTTTGCCCTGGGCAAGCGGCTGCGCAAGGTTTCGGTCCTGTCGGGCATCTGCGATGGGTTCATCGGCAACCGGATGCTGGCCGCATACCGGCGCGAGGCGGAATACCTGCTGGCCGATGGAGCCTTGCCGTATCAGGTCGATGCCGCGATGCGCGCGGCGGGCATGCCCATGGGCCCGTTTGAGTTGCAGGACCTCACCGGGCTGCAAATCGCCTGGGCCAACCGCAAACGTCAGGCCGCAACCCGCGACCCGAACGAGCGCTACGAGCGCATTGCCGACACGCTGTGCGGGATGGACCGCCTGGGCCAGCGCAGCGGCAAGGGCTGGTATCGTTACGAGGAAGGATCGCGCAGCCCGATCCGCGATACAGAGGTCGAAGACCTGATCGTCGCCTACTCCAAGGACAACGGTTTGACCCGCCACAGCTTCACCTCAGACCAGATCTCGGATCGGCTGTTGGACGTGCTGGCGCAAGAAGGTCAGCAGATCGTAAACGAGGGAATCGCCGAGCGCGCCGAAGATGTGGATGTCGTGAAACTTTTTGGCTACGGATTTCCGCGCTGGCGTGGGGGGCCGATGTTTCTGGCCTCATCCAAGCAGGAAAAAGCTGCATGAAATCTGCATCTTAACGAAATCCAAAACCTATCTGACACACCCCAAATCGGGAAAATGAACCGATCATAAGACCACCCACAATGCGTTGATGGTTACAAAAACAACCATTATCCGCGTTCATCAACACCATTCTGCGAGGGAGGAAACCCAATGGTAAAATTCACGAAACTGAGCACTCTGCTGGCCTCGGCGGCCTTGGCCGTATCGGGCGCAGCAGCGTTTGCAGCTGATTACACGCTGACGATTTCCAGCTGGGCACCGCCGACCCATGGCATCAACGCCAAGATGTGGCCCAAGTTCGTCGAGATGGTTGAAGAAGCCACCGACGGCAAGGTCACGGCCGAGCTGAAACTGGGCATCGCCCCGCCCCCCGCGCAGATGGACCTGATCCAGGACGGCGCCGCTGATGCCTCGATCATCTTCCACGGCTATCAGCCCGGCCGCTTTGTCACCACCAAGCTGATCGAGCTGCCCGGCTACGAAGGTTCGGCCGAGGCTGCATCGGTTGCCTATTGGCGCGCCTACGAGAACTACCTGTCCAAGGCCAACGAGCACCGCGGCGTCAAGCTGATCGCGCTGCACACACATGGCCCCGCGCAGCTGCACTCGAACGCGGCTGTCACCGACATGAGCCAGATTGCTGGCCTCAAGGTGCGGATCCCCGGCGGTGTGGGCGGCGACGTGGGCGCGGCCCTGGGTGCAACCGGCATCAAGGTGCCTGCCCCGAAAGTGTACGAGACCCTGGCCTCGAACGCGGCCGACGGTGTTGTCATGCCGTTTGAATCCCGCAAGGGCTTCAAGCTGACCGAGGTTGCCAAGAACGTCTACGAAGTTCCCGGCGGTCTGTATCGCGGCTCTTTCGCCTTCATCATGAACGAAGACACCTTTGCCGACCTGCCCGCCGACATCCAGGCGGCACTGGACGAGAAAGTCTTTGGCGAGCCGCTGAGCCGTGAAATCGGCAAGATCTGGGACGAGATCGACGGCATCGGCCGTGACGCCACCACCGAAACCGAAGGCAACGCGATCAACGCAGCCACGGACGCGGACATGGAGAAGTTCAACGCCATCGCCGAAGAGGTGCGCGCCAAGGTTCTTGCCGAAGTCGCCGAGGCTGGCATCGATGCGCAAGCCGCATACGACCAGATCAAATCGGACATGGCTGCGAACTAAAGCGGTTCGATGTTGGCCCGGCGCCTTTGGTGCCGGGCTTATTGCCAGTTTTTCTGTTTGACCCGAAATCGCTCAACGCCAGTCCTTGGGGCGGCGGGTTCTGCCGCCCCACCCTTCGGACCCCTGCAAAGGAGCCCACATGTCTCCCCTTATCAAGCTCGCCCGTAGCGCCAGCATTGTACCCATCGTAGTGGCCTGCATTGCTCTGTTCATCCTGATGATCATGACCTTTGCCGATGTCATTCTGCGATCGGTGTTCAATTCACCCATCGAGGCCGCAACCGAACTGACCCGTATCCTGATGGCGGTTCTGGTCTTCTCCGTGCTTCCCATCATCTCTGTCCAGAACGGTCACATCGCTGTTGACCTGACTGACGGCCTGTTCAACAAATTTCGCCTGAGCCGTCTGCGCGACGGGTTGTTGAACGTCATTTGCGGCGCACTGCTGTATTGGCCTGTCCAACGTGTCTGGATCCTGGCGGAACGTGCGCGTGATTATGGGGATGTGACCGAATATCTGTCGATCCCAGTCTTCTACGTCGGCTGGTTCATCACCCTCACTGTCGCCGTTTCGGCCATTGCGATGATCATCAATGGTCTGATCCTTCTCTTTGCCCCCAACCTTCTTGCGGAGCCGACCCAATGACCGCCGCCCTGATCGGATTCTTCCTTGTCCTGGTGCTCGTGCTTGTGCGGATGCCAATCGTTTTTGCCATGGGCCTTGTTGGTACGCTTGGCTTTGCTTACGAGCGTGGCGGCTCGATCTTTGACGAACGCGGCCTTAAGGCTGCAATGTCGATGGTTGGTCGTCAGATCACCGACACCGCACAGGACTATGGCCTGTCGGTTGTCCCGCTCTTCATCCTGATGGGTCTGTTTGTGAACAAAGGCGGCATGGCGCGCGAGCTCTATGCGGTGTCCAACGCGTTTCTGGGTCACATGCGCGGCGGGATCGCCATGGCAACCGTTGCAGCCTGTGGTGGCTTTTCAGCCATCTGTGGCTCGTCGCTGGCGACTGCTGCCACCATGTCCAAGGTCGCGATGCCGGAAATGCGCCGTTATGGCTATTCCGATGAGCTGTCGACCGCATCGATCGCGGCGGGTGGTACACTTGGCATCCTGATCCCGCCGTCGGTGATCCTGGTGATCTATGGCCTGCTGACCGAGACCTCGATCGGCAAGCTGTTCATGGCCGGCATCATTCCGGGCATCCTGGGCATCCTGTTCTACCTGTTTGCCGTCCGCTGGACCGTCTGGCGCAACCCGAACTCGGGCCCGGCAGGCGAGCGCGCCAGCTGGGGTGAACGGTTCAAGGCGCTCGGCTCGGTTTGGGCAGTGCTCTTGCTGTTCTTCCTGGTGATTGGCGGGCTCTATGGAGCGTTTGATTTCGAGCCGTTGAACCTGACCTTCTCGCCCACCGAAGCGGCGGGCATGGGCGCGGCAGGCGCGTTCCTGATCGCGTTGTTCCGGGGTGGCCTGACCATAGGGTCGACGTTTGAGGTTCTGAAAGAAACCACCTTCACTGCAGCGGCTCTGTTCGCCGTGCTGATCGGGGCTCAGATCTTTTCGAACTTCATCAACCTAGCAGGCCTGCCCGAGGCGCTGATCGCCATGGTGACAGCTTACGAAGTCGCACCGTTTGTTGTGATTCTGATGATCCTGGGCATCTACATCATCCTGGGTTGCGTGTTTGAATCACTCTCGATGCTGCTGTTGACGGTCCCGATCTTCTTCCCACTCGTGACATCGCTGGGATATGATCCGATCTGGTTCGGCATCGTGGTGGTTGTGGTAACCGAGATCTCTCTGATCACACCGCCTGTGGGTCTGAACGTCTTCATCCTGAAAGGGGTGGTGGGCGACGTATCCACCGGCACGATCTTTCGGGGCGTCACCCCCTTTTGGGTCGCGGATATCTTCCGCCTGGCGCTGATCGTTTTGGTTCCCATCGTGGTACTCTACCTGCCGCAGCAGATGGGCGCTTTGGGCCACTGATAAACTCGGGCCGGATGCCACTGCGTCCGGCCCATTTCCGCTTCGGCGGATTTTTTTGACTCAATTAATTGACCGATCATTCGGTTAATCATAACATGAGAAAAACCGGGCGACGACTCTGCCTGATCGACACCAAGGAGACTTCCGATGAGTTTGCAGCAGATTTCCAGCTTTGCCGCCGGTGAATGGATCGCGCCGGGCACCGGTGCCCGCACCATCGCCTCGGCCATCACGGGTGAAGCGTTTGCCAGCGCGGGCAACAGCGCGCTCGATGTGCAGGGCATGCTGGACTACGCCCGCAACGTGGGCGGGCCTGCGTTGCGCCAGATGGGGTTCCACGATCGTGCCAAGATGCTCAAGGCCCTTGCCGGGGCACTCGGCGCGCGTAAACAAGAACTCTATGACCTCAGCTTCAACACAGGCGCCACCCAAAGCGACCACATGATCGACATCGACGGCGGCATTGGTACGATGTTTGTCTTTGCCTCCAAAGGGCGTCGCGAAATGCCCGATGGGCAGGTCTATCTGGACGGCGATGTCGAACAACTCAGCCGCAATGGCACCTTCCTGGGGCAGCACATCTGTACCCCGCTGCACGGTGTTGCAGTCCACATCAACGCCTTCAATTTCCCGGTCTGGGGCATGTTGGAGAAACTGGCCCCCACCCTGCTGGCAGGTGTCCCCGCAATCGTGAAACCGGCAACCAACAGCTGCTATGTCACGGAACTGGCGGTCAAGATTATGCTCGACAGCGGCATCCTGCCTGCCGGTGCGCTGCAACTGGTTTCGGGTGGCCTGGGCGACATGCTCGACCGTCTGGGCATGCAGGATGTGGTCAGCTTTACTGGCTCAGCCGACACCGCCCTCAAACTGCGCCAGACGCCCGCCATCGTGAACAACGCCGTGCGCTTTGTGTCGGAACAGGACAGCCTCAACGCCTCGATCCTTGGGCCGGACGCCGAACCCGGCACGCCCGAGTTTGATCTGTTCGTCAAAGAGGTCAGCCGCGAGATGACCGCTAAGGCGGGTCAGAAATGCACCGCCATCCGCCGCATCATCGCACCCGAAAACAGCGTGCAGGCGGTGATCGAGGCGCTGTCCGCGCGCCTGTCGAAAACCCTGATCGGCGACCCCCGCCTGGAAACAACCCGCATGGGCGCGCTGGTGTCGAACGGCCAGAAACAGGACGTTCTAGAAAAGGCCGCCATCATTGGGCAAGAGGCCGAGCGCGTCTTTGGCGATCCTGAAAACTTCGAAGTTGAAGGCGCAGACAAAGACAAGGGCGCGTTCCTACCGCCGATGCTGTTCCACTGCGCCGACGCGGACAAGGCAGAACGTATTCACGACACCGAGGCCTTTGGCCCCGTCTCGACCATCATGGGCTACCGTGATCTGGACCACGCGGTGAATATCGTCAATCGCGGTCAGGGATCGCTGGTGACATCCGTGATCACCAACGATGCGGATGTGGCGCGCAACGTGGTGCTTGGATCGGCGGCCTACAACGGCCGGATCTACATCAACAACCGCACCTCGATGAAGGAATCGACCGGGCATGGTTCTCCTCTGCCCCACATGGTTCACGGCGGCCCCGGCCGTGCAGGCGGCGGCGAAGAGATGGGCGGTGTGCGCGGCGTGAAACACTACATGCAGCGTACTGCGATCCAGGGCTCACCCGAAATGCTGAGCGCCATTGGCGGCACCTGGGTGCCCGGTGGACCCGATGTCGAAGGTCCCGCACACCCCTTCACCCGCAAGTTCGGCGAGCTGTCGATTGGCGAGACGCTGCACACCGCTGCGCGTACGGTCACGATGGACGACATCGAGCTGTTTGCGAACTTCACCGGCGATACGTTCTATGCCCACATGGACGACGCCGCCGCCAAGCGGAACCCGTTCTTCCCCGGTCGCGTGGCGCATGGTTACCTGCTGCTCAGTTTTGCCGCCGGTCTGTTCGTCGAACCCAACGAGGGCCCGGTTCTGGCCAACACCGGACTGGACAACCTGCGGTTCATGAAGCCGGTCAGCGCCGGTGACAGCATCAAGGTGCGCCTGAGCGTCAAGAAAAAGACCCGCCGCACCGATGACTATGGCGAGGTGCGTTGGCATGTGACCCTGACCAACCAGGATGACGAGCTGGTCGCGGAGTACGAACTGCTGACCATGAACGCCTACTAAGACAAAGGGCGCGCGGTTTGACCCCGCGCGCCTATTCTCAGGCTACCGCCGTCGCCTCAATCTCGAACATCAGACCCGGCAACGCCAGTCTCGCGACACCCAAAAGGGTCATTGGCGGCGCAACCATATGCGGACCAAACCGCATCCCCATCACTTCGAAATTCCTCATGGCCTCATCCACATCCGTGGCGTAGACGCCCAATCGAGTGACGTTGCTCAGGTCCATCTTGGCGTCTGACAAAACAGCCTCAAGATTATCCAGCGCAAGGCTGATTTGGGCGCGCATGTCATCCGGATGCTGGGGTGCGCCAGTCTCATCCACCGCAGTCTGACCCGCGCAGATCAGCTGACGCCTGCTGCCTTCGATCATCTCGGCCTGATTGTAGCCCAGCTTGAGCGACCAATCCCACGGGTTCACGGGGGTGCGTTTCATTTCGATGCTCCTTGTTTCTCGTTGCTGAAACTCGAATAGATCAAAACAGTGCCAAAAAATGTCACCTTTTATGCTATGGTTGCCAAATGAATGTTCGCACCCGCCATGACGCCATCATGCGCAGCCTGCGCCGCAACGGGACAGCCACGGTTGATGATCTGGCTGACGAGGTTGGCGTTTCACGCCGCACTGTTCTGCGCGATATCAGTGCGCTGCGGGATGAAGGGTTTGTCATCCACTCCGACGTGGGGCGCGGTGGTGGCCTGCAACTTGACCCGCAGTCCATGCAGACCACCACACGGCTGTCCGTGCCCGAGGTCTTTGCCCTGCTGATCAGCGTCGCCGCGATGCGGGCAGCGGGAAACCTGCCGTTCTTTGATCTGGCCGACGCGGGACTGGCCAAGATCGAAAGGGCGTTGCCGTCTGACAAGGTCAAAGAGCTGCGCGCTTTTCTGGACCGTTTGCACATAGGGCAACTCTCACCGCAGCAGGATTTGTCCAACATGGGTGCGATGGATCCGGACCTGTTGCCCGTGTTTCAAAGCGCCTTCCTGAATCGACACCTGATCCGGTTCGACTACCATGACGCCAAGGGCCAGAAAACTGAACGACACGTCGAGCCGCAAGCCATGTTGATCCTGCCGCCGCTTTGGTACCTGGTGGCATGGGATCCAAATCGCGCGGACTTCCGACATTTTCGCATGGACCGGATCAGTGCCCCACAATCCGTCGAGGACACCACCTTCAGGCACCGCCATGTTCCATTCGAAAACGACGTTTGCCCGTTCAGCGAATTGGGCCCCTAAAGACTCCAAAGGCCCTTTTTGCGTGGTCTTACCGCAGCTTGCGTCGTAAACTGGCGTCATGACAGATCAAGACCAATGGTTCGACAGCGCGATCACGCGCCTGGCGGATCCCCAGAACCAGCGCGTGTGGTCGATCATCGTTTCCCTGTTCGGTGATCTTGCGCAAGGCCCCGACGACCGGATCAGCGGTGCCGCACTGACCCGCATCATTCAGCCGATGCATGTCAAACCCGAGGCCATCCGTGTGGCGTTGCATCGGCTGCGCAAGGATGGCTGGGTCGACAGCGCTCGTTCTGGCCGTTCAAGCGTGCACCATCTGACCGAATTTGGCAGGGTGCAATCTGCGGCCGTCACGCCCCGGATTTATGATCGTGATCCAAATGTTCCGCAGGATTGGCACCTGCTGATATCTGAGGGCGGCGGCGCGCTGGATGACCTGTTGCTGACCGAAAATTACATCAGCATCGGACGCAGCGCGGCCCTAGGGTCGGGTGCCGTTCCGCCAAACTGCGATGACCTGGTGCTGTTCGATGTCACGGCCCGAAATGTGCCTGATTGGCTCAAGTCCCGCTTGTGTCCCCCCGATCTGATCGAGGCCTGCGGTTCGCTGTCGGAAGCGGTGAAAACTGTCCGTGACACCCGCCCAGACGAATTGGACCTGACTGCTGCTCAGGTTGCGACGTTGCGCACTCTGATCGTGCACCGCTGGCGGCGGGTGGTCTTGCGCAACCCGGACTTGCCGCCGATGTTTTTCCCCGATGAGTGGCGCGGAAAAGACTGCCGGACATCCGTGTTTGCGCTGTTGGATACCCTGCCCAAACCTGACCTGAGCGCATTGAACACCCCGGCGTGATTTTTGGTGCGATTTGCAACGCACACTCGATATTCGCCCCCCAATCAAACCCAAGGCTTGCAACGACGCACGCCCTGTCCGAAAGATGGCGCACGCTAGGAGTTTGACCTGATGTCCCTACTTGCTGCGATCCTGCTGAGCATCCTGATCCTTGTGGTCGGGCTGCCGGTCTTTTTCTACCTCTGGACCAAAAGGCTGGCCCATATGGGCGAGCAACTGGTGCCCCAGGCCGGAGACGTCATCCCCGTGCGCGGTGGCGGCATTCACTACGTCGAGATGGGCAATCCCCGCAAACAGACGCTTGTCATGATCCATGGCCTGTCCGGGCAATTGCAGCATTTCACCTATGCCCTGGCGCAGGATCTGGCGCAGGATCATCATGTCATCGCGCTGGATCGCCCTGGCTGTGGGTATTCCCCCCGTGATGACGATGCGTTGGCGGAATTGCCCGAACAGGCGCGCATGATTGGTGAGTTTTTTGACAAGAAGGGCATCAAGGATCCGGTACTTGTTGGACATTCCTTGGGCGGTGCCGTCTCGTTGGCCATTGCCTTGCAACGCCCGCGCGACATCGCCGCGTTGGCCTTGATTTGCCCTCTGACGCATCCGGTGGACAGCGCGGCTCCGGCATTCAAGCCACTGGAAATCCGTTCACCCCGCGTGCGCCGCTGGATCGGCAACACAATCGCAGTGCCCATGGGCAAACGCGCCGCGGCAGAAACCCTGCGCATGGTGTTTGCGCCCGAAAGCTGCCCCGAGGATTTCCTGGAAAACGCAGGTGGCGCGCTTGGTCTGCGTCCGCAAGCCTTTGTCACCGCGTCCGCCGACCTGGTCTGGGCCGAGCAATCCATTCGCGCGCAAGCCGATCAATACCCGTATCTGCGCACCCCGGGCGGCGTGCTGTTCGGTGCCGAAGATCCGATCGTTCCGGCCAAAGATCACGGTCCTACAATGACGCAATTCGGGCTGAGCTATCAGGCACTTGAAGGGCGCGGCCACATGATCCCGATCACGGATCCGGATGCCTGCTCTGAATTCATTCGCGGCATTTCTGTCATGGCACGCATTCCAGCCACGCTGGTGAAGTGATCAATAGGGGTTCTTGGGCGCACGGTCAGATGACAGGCTGTCCTGTCGCCTTTCCACCAGCATTTCGATCGCGTCGGCCAGATGAATGCGGCCGATATTGTGGTCGCCCCGCGCCACACGCAAGCGATGCGCTTCGATCAAAACATCCGCGTGACTGCACCCCATTGGCGGCTCGAACACATAGCTGGCCAGTTCGATCAGCAGCCCCATCGGCTCGGTGAAATAGATCGAGTTCATGAAGCCGCGATCCTTGACCCCCGAATGCGAGATCCCGCGCTCGTCCAGACGCACGACGGCTTGCTCGAACGTCGCCTGGCTGACAGCAAAGGCCAGATGATGCACGCAGCCGGGATCGGTGGGCGTCCGGTCATGCACAGGCTGGCGTTTTTCATTGGTAAAGACCGTGATCAAGCGCCCGTCACCGGGATCGAAATACAGATGCCCCTCGTCCGGGTTGTCCAGATTGGGTTGATCAAAGATGAAAGGCATGCCCAGCACGCCCTCCCAGAAATCAAGCGAGATTTGACGGCCCGCGCCTGTCAACGTGATGTGATGAACGCCTTGTACCTGTAGTTTGCGCATTGTCCCCTCCGCGTGCTCCCTGAAACGAAGGTAACGCAACTGACCCATCAGGCAAAATCAAACGCGGGCGTTCATGCGACCGGCGGTTCCCAAGGCGTGCGCCCGACCATCCGATCCGCCTCGGCTGTCAGCTCGTTCATCTGTGCCTCCAGCGACAGACGCAGTTCTTCGGTCTGTTCATCGGTCGCTTTGCGGGGCACCTCATGTGGCCATTCCCTGCACAAGAACACGCCCTCATTCCCCCAGACACGCGGCAACAACATGCGGTCCCAACTGCTGGCTTCGCGCCCGTGCTTGACCGAATAGGTCAGACAGAACACCCGCTTGCCCGTTGTCCTGGCCCAGATCAGCGGCACATTCGACAAGACCCGTTCCGGCCCACGCGGACCATCCGCGGCGATGCCAATGGATACCCCTTGTTTGGTCATTCCCAACACCTCGCGCGACAGGGCAACGTGGCGCTTGTGACTGGACATCGCAATCGTATCCATGCCCAGCAGATGCTGCACACGTCCCACCATGCTGCCTGCGCGGGCCGCCGACGTGATCGTGCAGATCCGCCCCTTGTCCAACGGATAGAGGAACGGCGACATGACCAGGCGTTGATGCCACAGAACCACGACAACCGGTTCACCCGCCTCGGCCAGCCGATCAAGCTCTTCGAACCCGATCCGCTGCCATTTGGTGTTGCGATACACCCGGCTGGCATAGCCCGCGATGCGCCGTGCCACCCAATTGAGTACGGCCTCGCTGTCTGCGATTTTCTTGCGCAGGCTCACCTTGGTTCCTCCTGTCAGGTTCCTTTGGTGATACTGGAACCACCCATCCGTGCAACTCGTTTCTGAACCATATGCAGTTTCGACCACGAAATGAAAAAAGCCTCTTGAGTCCCGCGCGCGGCTGGCATATCTCCATCGCCACGATAGGGGTATAGCTCAGTTGGTAGAGCGACGGTCTCCAAAACCGTAGGTCCCGGGTTCGAGCCCTGGTGCCCCTGCCACCAAATCCTTCATTTGTAGAAACAACAACCGCTGTCCAAAACCTTGGGCGCAATGCCTTGTGGTGTTTGTTTGGAACTGAGCAGCTTGTAAGCGACGAACATTCTCGTTTCTGTTCTTACCGACGGACGGCCAATGCTGTGGCGCAAAGCGGCAGTTCTGTCGATCGGACATAGGCTTAATCTCTAATTATAAATGCGACATGGGCAGAGGCTGAAATCGCACCCCCTTGCCCCCAATCTTTTCAAACGCGTCTTTGAAACGATCCGACACAACCAACGCGCCATCCACTGCCTCACGCCAGATCACGCCACCTTTGGCAGCACGGGCATCGATGGTAGGAAGGCTACTACGTACCTCGAGAAATGTGCGGCCATCGCCCCGTGTAAATGGCTTGATCCGCGTTTCTTCGCGGTCATAGGTGTCGCGCTCCTCTAGAAAAGTCGCGTAGACATGGCCATGGTCGGTGATTTCGCGCCCATGCGTACGGTCGATGATGGGGCCGGCGGGAAGCGTTTCGAATTTGCCAGGGATCAGCTCGTTCAGCATCGCCTGCACGGCGGGCGAAATCATCACAGGGCCAACGTTGCCGTCTTTGAAGGTAACGCGCGAAAAACTTCCCCAGAAGTCGGGCAGCTCCAACAGCCTTGGATTTATGAGCACATACATCCGCTGCAATTCACGTTTGGTTTCTTCGGTCAGCCGCCAGTCGGGCATATAGGCAACGCCGCCATAGAGACTGATGCTTTGACCTGGTTCGGGAATCGCCGGAGTGTCTTTGTCCAGGGAGAGTTGATAGTTTAGGCTTGGAACGTCTTCCCTTCGGTCAGAAAACAGCTTGTAGCATTTCATTTTTGGACTCCCTGTGGTGCGAAGTGATTTTGCATATCGGAGATGGGCTTAATCTCTAATTACAAATGCGACATGGGCAGAGGGTGAAAGTCCACGCCTTTGCCCCCAATCTTTTCGAACGCGTCCTTGAAATGGTCCGACACAACCAACGCGCCATCCACTGCCTCGCGCCAGATTACGCCACCTTTGGCAGCACGGGCATCGATGGTAGGAAGGCTACTACGTACCTCGAGAAATGTGCGGCCATCGCCCCGTGTAAATGGCTTGATCCGCGTTTCTTCGCGATCATAGGTGTCGCGTTCCTCTAGAAAAGTCACATAGACATGGCCATGGTCTGTAATTTCGCGCCCATGAATACGGTCGATGATGGGACCAGCGGGAAGGGTTTCGAATTTTCCAGGGATCAGCTCGTTCAGCATCGCTTGCACGGCAGGCGAAATCATCTCAGGGCCACCGTTGCTGTCTTTGAAGACCACTGGCGAAAAACTCCCCCAGAAATCAGGCAGTTCCAAAAATGTTGGATTTATGAGCACATACATCCGCTGCAATTCACGTTTGGTTTCTTCGGTCAACCGCCAGTCGGGCATATAGGCAACGCCGCCATAGAGACTGATGCTTTGACCTGGTTCGGGAATCGCCGGAGTCGTTTTGTCCAGGGAGAGTTGATAGTTTAGGCTTGGAACGTGTTTCCTGTAGTCGGGAAACAGTTTGTAGCATTTCATCTCTGGTCTCCCTGCAGCGCGAGGCGGTGGTTTTGCGTATCGGACATCGCGTTCCAACCCTTCGCGTCAACCGTTGGAACATGCAAGAGCCGCCCGTTGATACTGTGCTGTCTCAACGAGACTTGCAGAAAATTTTCTTGCTGCTCGCAAACGATTAATCATATTCTAATGTGAGAATTAATGAGAATCAGAAAATGCGTTTTACCAGAAGACGGTTGCTCTGCACGGGCGCAGGTTTGGCGGCCCTGAGCCTTGCCCCTGCCCGAGTTTGGGCCGAACTTGCACTTGGCGATGCCAAGGTCACGACGGTCAGCGACGGGTCGTTGATGCTGCCAGGTGATTTCATCTTTCAACACATGCCCGAGGCCGAGCTGGCAACAGTGTTGCAAGAGGCGGGCGTCGCTCGCGATCGGCTAGAGCCCGAATGCAACGTGACCCTGTACCAGGGCGGTGGAAACACGGTTCTCTTCGATGTGGGCTCTGGCCCCGATTTCATGCCGACCGCGGGCAGTGTTGTCGACAGTCTGGACGCCATTGGCGTCGCACCTGATGACATCACGCATGTTGTCTTTACCCATGCCCACCCCGATCACATCTGGGGGCTGCTGGATGACTTTGACGATCCGGTCTTCGCCAATGCCACCTATATGATCGGTCGGGACGAGTGGGACTATTGGTGGGACCCGGATACCGTCAACACCATCGGGGAAGCGCGCGCGGCCTTTGCCGTTGGCGCCAAACGGCGGCTCGAGGCCATCGAGGATCAGATCGAACGCTTTGATGATGGGCAGGAAATCCTGCCGGGGATCGCAGCCGTTGCCTCATACGGACATACGCCGGGGCACATGAGCTTTGAGATCCGCAATGGCTCCAACGCCGCGCTGATTGCCGGGGATGCCATTGGCAACCATCACGTGGCGTTTCGCAAACCTGACTGGCCAAGTGGCTCGGATCAGGATGCGGCGCGTGCCGCGCAGACCCGTGCGCAGCTGTTCGACCGGTTGACCGCAGATGACATGACCCTGATCGGCTTTCATCTGCCAAACGGCGGCATCGGACGCGCAGAACAGGCTTCAGACGGTTACCGTTTCACACAGGACATTTAAGACATGAGAACACTTGCCCTTTTGCTGGCCGCCAGCATCGCCGTGCCGTTGTGGGCGGACGAGGATATCGCCGATCAATACCCCGGCTCGATGCTGTATTCCAAACCGGTTGAGGTGATCCCCAACGTCTGGTCCGCCATCGGCGCCACCGCTCCGCCGACCTATGAAAACGCGGGCCATAACAACAACCTCAGCTTTGTGGTCACGGGCGATGGTGTCGTGGTGATCAATGGTGGTGCTGCGCATGGCCTGGCCAAAGCCCTGCATGATGAGATCAAGTTGATCACCGATCAGCCGGTAAAAGTCGTGGTCAATGAAAACGGTCAAGGCCATGCGATGCTCGGCAACTCCTATTGGTCGGAACAAGGCGTCCCGATCGTGGCCCACACGGATGCCGCGCATGAGTTCGAGGAATATGGCGCGCAGATCCTGCAAGGCATGCAGCGCTACAACCAGGACAAGGCCGAAGGGACGTTTCTGGCCGGACCGACTGAGACCTTTGACGATGAATACATCATCGAAATGGGCGATTACCGTCTTGAGGTACGCTATCTTGGCCCGGCACACAGTCCCGGTGACGTGTCCGTCTGGCTGCCCGAACAAAGCCTGGTGATTGCCGGTGACATGGCGTTTCACGAGCGGATGCTGCCGATCTTTGGCGACACGATGACGGCCGACTGGCTGGAAACCTGGGACGCCGAGTTCGAGCCCCTGAACGCCACCTATGTCATCCCCGGTCACGGCCATCCGACAAACATGGATCAGGTGCGCCGCTACACCAAGGACTACCTGGTCTATCTGCGCGCCCAGATCCGCGAGCACATCGACAACGGCGGCGAACTGGCCGACGCCTATTACGTCGACCAAACTCCGTTCAAGCACCTCGACACCTACGACGAACTGGCGACCAAGAATGCTGGCCGCGTCTATGAGCAGATGGAGTTCGAATAGCGCCAATTGAGCCACATCAAGGCCCAGTGGGTCGGGATGTGGCATCCGTGTCGAAACGGGAAAAGGTCGCCAAATCATGTTGGAAACCCTGATCGACCAATTCGGAGAAGGCTGGCTGTTGCTGGTGGCAGGCGCGGCTGTTGGCCTGATCTTTGGCGCCGCTGCCTACCAGTCCCGCTTTTGTCTGCGCGCCGCTTGTGCCGAGGTGGCCGATGGTATCCTGGGACCCAAACTAGCGATTTGGCTGACAGCGTTTCTTGCCGCTCTGGCCTCGGTTCAACTGTCGATCCTGGCGGGTGTCCTGGATGTTTCCAACGCCCGACAGATCGCCACCACAGGCAGCCTTTCAGGTGCAATCCTGGGCGGGCTGATGTTCGGAACAGGCATGATCCTGGCCCGAGGCTGCGCAAGTCGCCTGCTGGTTCTGTCAGCCTCGGGCAACCTGCGCGCCATTGTGACAGGCCTGGTTCTGACGCTGACAGCACAGGCATCGCTGCGTGGTGTCTTGTCCCCTCTGCGAGAGGATCTGAGCACGCTCTGGACCATTCCGGGCGGTCCTGACCGGGTACTGTTTGATCCGCACGGACCACTGTTCTTTGCCGTGGATGCCCTTGCCACGCTTGCCTTTCTGACGGCCCTTTGGTTTGGGCGCCAGCGCGGATTGACACCTCTGGAACTTGGGTCCGCAACCATTGTCGGTCTTGCCGTATGCGGTGGATGGGTAATGACCTATGCGATTGCCAGTACCTCCTTCGAGGTCGTGGCCGTGCAATCCGTGACCTTCACCGGTCCTTCCACCGACACGCTCATGGCTTTGATCAACAAAAGCTCGATCCCTTTGACCTTTGGGTTGGGTCTGGTGCCCGGTGTCTTTCTTGGCGCCATGACTGTGGCCCTGATCAAGGGCGAGGCCCGCATTCAGCGCTTCGAGGCGGACCTGCCGATGGAGCGGTATCTGATCGGCGGGGTTCTGATGGGGTTCGGCAGCATGTTAGCTGGCGGGTGCGCCGTGGGTGCAGGTATGACAGGTGGCGCGATTTTCGCGCTCACCGCGTGGGTCGCGGTATTTTCCATGTGGGTCGGCGCCGTCACCACCCATACCGCGCTGAACCTGGCGGCCAGGCGTCGCAGCGCCTGACTACTGTGCAGCCAACGGCTGACGGGCCAGTTCGCACTGCGCCCAAAGGGCTTCCAACGCGTCGATCAACACATCGATGTCCGCGTCCGAATGCACCGGCGATGGCGTGATCCTGAGGCGTTCGGTTCCCTTTGGCACCGTTGGATAGTTGATCGGCTGGATGTAGATCCCGTAATCCCGCAGCAGAATATCCGAGATGTATTTGCATTTCACCGGATCACCCACCATCACCGGAATGATGTGACTAGGATTTTCCAGATGCGGCAAGCCAATGGCATCAAGCCGCCGTCGCACCCGTGCCACGCGGGCCTGATGTGCCTGCCGCTCGACACTGCTTTGCTTGAGGTGCCGAACCGAGGCCGCAGCACCCGCCGCAATCGCAGGCGGCAATGCGGTAGTAAAGATAAAGCCCGACGCAAAGGAGCGCACGAAATCGCAAAGCTCGGCCGAAGCAGCGATATAGCCACCCACAACTCCAAAGGCCTTGCCCAGTGTGCCCTCGATCACTGTCAAACGGTGCGACAGCCCCTCGCGTTCGGCTATCCCGCCGCCGCGTGGCCCATAAAGGCCGACGGCGTGTACCTCATCCAGATAGGTGATCGCGCCATAGCGGTCTGCAAGATCGCAAATCTGCGCGATGGGGGCGATGTCGCCATCCATGGAATAGACGCTTTCAAAGGCAATCAACTTGGGGCAATTGGCCGGCAAGGTGGCCAACTTGGCCTCCAGATCGGCGACATCGTTATGCTTCCAGATCACCTTTTGCGCGCGACTGTGGCGGATGCCTTCGATCATCGAGGCGTGGTTCTTTTCATCCGACAGCACGACGCATCCTGGAATGCGCGCCGCCAAAGTGCCCAGCGCGGCCCAATTCGATACGTAGCCAGAGGTAAAGAGAAGCGCAGCTTCCTTCCCGTGCAGGTCGGCCAATTCGGCCTCGAGCTCGACATGGGCATGGGTCGTGCCGGAAATATTCCGCGTCCCCCCAGCCCCGGCGCCGCTGCGATCAATGGCCTCGTGCATGGCGGCCAGCACCTTGGGGTGTTGGCCCATGCCAAGGTAATCGTTTGAACACCAAACCGTCACATCACGGTTCAGGTCGTGGCTTTTGGCGCGGGGAAAGGCGCCGCGTTGCCGCTCGAGATCGGCAAACTGGCGATAGTTGCCTTCGTCACGCAACTGGTCCAGCTCTGCCCGAAAGAACCCGTCGAAATCCATCACTGATCAGCCGCCTCAGCGACGATCTTGGCCAACAGATCCTCGACCTTTTTCATCGGCCCCTCAGGGTAGGGTCGATAACCGATCATCACTTCGCCCTCACGTTCGGCCACGAAGATGCCATAGGGGCAATGCATGATATTCATCGGGTCGGCCTCCATCATCTCGCGCGACAAGACCGCCGAGCAGAACAGGAAAACATCAGCCGCCGCAAAGATCTTGGCATCGCTGCCCACATCCGCGCCGGTGCGGTTCAGCATCTCGCCGACGTGGCTGACATAGTCGATCACCAGCCCTTCGCCCACGATGGCGCTTTCGACCGCAAATGTCGCGTCGTCAAAGGAGCCGTCGAAAGGGACGGTAACCGGCCCTTCGGCCCAGGCCGCCGAAGCCAACCCCATCGACAGTGCAAAACTCAACGCTTTCATGTTCTTTCCTCCTGTTCCGTCGCCATACATTGGCATCCCTACCCGCCCCAGTCCTTGAGCCATGTCAGAGACCGGGGCGACACGGGGGGAGATCACCCAAGCATGTCGGCTGTGATGCCCGAATACCAACCCTCAGATTCCTGATAGGTTGCCTTGCGTACATCCGCGCTTTCGCCGGTTTGAGAGATGAACCCGTCCACCTTGGCGATTTTGTCTGGTGTCGCCTCATAGGTGGCACCCACCTTGACCCCGTCATCGGCGGCGATGAGCGACCAGCAGGTGTTCGAGAACTTGGCCGGGAACACTTTGGACCCCGTCAGTGCACCGCGCACGGCATTGGCACAAACCTTGGCCTGACTGTTGGCCGAAAAGCCCGATTTCGGCATGTCGCCCTGTTGCGAGGCATCGCCCAGCACATAGACATCCGGATCCGCCTTGGTGGACATGTCGGCGGCATTCACCGGTGCCCAATTGCCATCGGTGACACCGGCGATATCAGCGATGCGCCCCGCTTTCATGGCCGGGATGACGTTGCAAACGTCGACTTTGGTTTCCTCACCATCAATTGTCACGGTCATGGCGCTGGCGTCGACGCTGACGTTGCCGCCGCCGAAATCCTCACCAATCCAATCGACCATGCCTTCGTAGTGGTTGGCCCAGCCTTCCTGGAACAGACCCATTTTCGAGAACTTCGGCTTTGGGTCGGCCACGATGATCTTGGCCGTCGGATTGTTGTTCTTGAGGTAATGCGCCACCATCGAGATCCGCTCGTACGGTCCCGGCGGGCAGCGGTAGGGGTTCGGGGGCGCCACCATGGCAAAGACACCACCCTCGGGCATCGCCATCAGCTGCGCCTTGAGCAGTTCGGTCTGCGATCCGGCCTTATAGGCATGCGGCATCGCATTTTGCGTGGTGACGTCCCAACCGGGCACGGACATGTCGACAAAGTCGATACCGGGGCTGAGGATCAGCTTGTCGTATTTGATCTGCGCGCCACCCGCCAGTGTCACGGTCTTGGTATCGCGATCCACGCCCACGGCCCAATCGTGCACCACATTCACACCGCTGGCAGCCAAACCACCATAGCTGTGGCCCAAATCGTTCATTTCCTTGAACCCACCCAGATAGAGGTTCGAGAAGAAGCAGGTGTAATAGGTGCGTGTCGGTTCGATCAGGGTCACGTCAACCGCGCCCTTGCTGTCTTTGGCGATGTAGCGCGCAGCTGTTGCGCCGCCTGCTCCGCCACCGATCACGACGACACGGGGTTTGCCGTGTCCATCGCCCAACACCATCGGGGCCGCCAAGGTGGCCGATGCGGCCACCGTTGTTCCAAGGAACGTGCGTCTGTTCAGTTTCATGTCGCGTTCTCCTCCCACTGGAACCTCAGTTATCGAGGTTCTTGAAGTATGCCGCCAAAGCGGCGATCTCTTCGTCGTTCAACCGCCCCGCGATCATCTGCATGACCGGGTGCTGGCGTTGTTTGTTCTTGTAGGCATGCATGGCCACGACAAACTCATCCTCGGGCCAATAGACGATCGACGGGATGCCATCATCGCCGCCGCTCGCCTGATGACAGGTCGTGCACTCGCTGCTCAGATACTCCCCATATTCCGGGTCGCCCTGGATCGCCAGGATCGCCGGGTCGATGTCGTGATCCGTTGGGGTCGCCGTGGGATCAGCCTCGGGGATGTTGGCCGGATCATCCGAGAACGTCCGCAGGTATGCGATCACGTTCTTTCGGTCGGCCTCATCCTTGAGCCCACGATAGCTCATCCGGGTGCCGGATGCATATGAGCGCGGATTTTCTAAAAAGGCATCCAGCGTTTCGGCATGCCATTCCAGCCCGCTGGCGCCGGCGCGCTGAAAGCTTTTGGAGTATTTGAAATCCTCCAACCCCGCAGCGGGTCGGCCAAAAAGCCCGTTCAGATGCGGGCCGATGCGATGGATCGCCCCGGCACCGACCTGATGACAGCCCTTGCATTGGGAATAGACTTTGGCGCCAGCCTCGGGGTCACCGAATTCGCCAGCGTTTGCGGAGGCCCCGATCAGAGCCGCCGCAACCGTTGAAAGTACCCAAGTGCACCGCGTCATGGATCAGTTCCCGAACGTCGCCAGATAGGCATTGATGGCTTGCTGGTCACTGTCCTTTTTCAGGCCCGAGAACGACATTTTGGTGCCCTTCATGTAAGCCTTTGGCTTGGACAGGAACTCGGCCAGCGATGCCTCATCCCATACGCGGCCTTCTTCCAGCGCAGCCTTGAACGTGTTGGAGTATTTGAAGCCATCGACCGAACCAAAGGTGCGACCAAACAAGTCGTTCAGATGCGGGCCGGTCTTGTTCTTGGCCCCGTCGCCCACCTGGTGGCAAGCCTTGCACTTTTTAAAGACCTTTTTACCCGCTTCGATCAAAGCGTCGCCGTCATCAGCCTTGGCAGGCTCTGGTGCGGGCTCAACCGCGGCTTTGACCGGTTTCGGCGCAGCCTCGGGGATAAACGACGGACCATCTGCCGAGAAGCTTGGGAGCCCTTCGACCTTGGCCGGGTTCATCATGGAATTGGTGCCACCCTCGGGCGGGGTTTCCACCAAAAAGACCGAGCGCATGGTGATCTCGACCGCGTCCTTGCAGTTTTCCATGCACGGCTCGGTCCGCCAGGTCGCGTATTCAAGATCAGGCCGGTCGTCGATGACAAAACCGTCCTTGTTGTGCATGTCAAAGTCGGCCAGGTTCTCGTTGCTCAACTCGAACTCATCATCGATCAGATCGTTGGAGTACAGGATGTAAGCGACGATCGCATAGGTCTCATCCGGGGTCAGAGTGCCTGCCTCGCCAAAGGGCATCGAACGATAGACATAGTCATAAACCGTCGACAAATGCGGCCAATAAGAGCCCACAGTTTTGACCGGATCTTCGTCCGCCAGCGTGTCGAAACCACCGGCCAGAACCGGCCAGTTGTCAACGCCTTCGGCGAAATCACCATGGCAAGAGGCGCATTTGTCGGCAAAGACCTCTTCGCCGTCAAAGGCGTTTCCACTGCCCACCGGCAGGCCCCGCCCGTCGGGCAGAACGTCCACGTCCCAGGCGGCGATCTCCTCGGCCAGCGCCACGCGGCCCAGACCATAAGCCCCTTCCATTTGGGGTGCCGGTGACGTCAGGTTGGTGCCCTTTGCAGCCTGTTCCTGCGCCTCGGCCACAGCGAGTTCCAGCGCAGTTGCACGCTCGGCTTCGGCCTTGGCCTTGTCGCTGGCAGAGGACACGCGCGCCTCGGCCTTTTCGACGCGATCTTCGAGCAGCGCGATGGTGTCTGCACCATAATTGCGGGACGAAAACCCGTAAGCGGCCCCAAGCATCAGGGCAATCCCGCCAATTGCGGGGAGCACAAGGTTAGGAGACTTCGACATTCTCGGCGATCCCTTCTGCGTTCACGTACCAGGTCTGGATACAGTTGTTGTGGTAGACAGAGTTTTCCCCGCGCTGTTCGCGCAGTTGGTCCTTGGTCGGCTGGACATAGCCGGTTTCATCCATCGCACGCGATTGCAGCAGCATCGGCGCGCCGTCCCAATCGGTGTCCAGATAGAAACGGGTCAACGCCTTGGTGTCGCCCTGTTTGCCCAAACGCGCGGTCTCCCAAGTGATGCCGCCATCCTTGGACACATCCACACGCGTGATCTGCCCGTGTCCTGACCACGCCAAGCCGGAAATGACCATGGGCCCCTTGCCGTGGGTGATCGGCATCTGCGGACTGGGAGAGGTGATGACCGATTTGGCATCCATCACCCAGGTCCATTTGCGCGCGGTCCCGTCCTCATAAACATCTGTGTATTTCGAGGTTTCTTCGCGGCTTTCGACGGCGGCATCGGTCACTTCGACCCGACGCAGCCACTTGACCCACATGTTGCCTTCCCAACCGGGCACAACCAGGCGCACGGGATAGCCATGCTCCATCCGCAGTGCCTCGCCATTGGCTTTGAACGCCACCAGCACATCGTCCAGCGCCTTTTCCATGGGGATCGAGCGACCGTTCGACGAAGCATCAGCACCTTCGACATACACCCATTTGTCTTTGAAGTCGCCTGCAGCGCCAAGCCCGGCTTCGTTCAGAAGCGCACGCAGTGGAACGCCGGTGTATTCCATGTTGTGGATCATGCCGTGGGTGAATTGCACGCCATTCAGCTGCGCACCGGCCCATTCCATCCCGGTGTTGGCAGCGCATTCGCAGAAGTAGACATGGTTTTCGCGCGGGAAACGTTCCAGATCCTCATAGGTGAACACCAGCGGGCGGTCGACCAGACCGTTGATCATCAGGCGATAGTCACCCTTGGTGAGTTCTATCGCACCGGAATGATGACGCTCGAACGCGCAGCCCTGCGGCGTGATCGTGCCGTCCAGCGCGTGAATGGGTGTAAAGTTGATCGACGAAATGGGAGAGGCGGTCAGCCATTCCACATTGCGTCGGATCACGTCAGCTTCGAACCGGATCGGCAGGCCATAGGGGGTTTCGTCCACGCCCGCGCCTGTGACCGAGGCCCAATCCTGTAACTCGGTGATCAGCGGATCGGGGGTACCAGCGGCCGCCGCACCGGCGACCGAGCCCACCGCCGCTGCCGCCGTGCCTTTCAGAAAGGCGCGGCGAGAGGTTGGTTTCACGGATTCATCCATCTCTCATCGTCTCCATCATCAAACGCCGGTCACTTCGACGCTGTTGTTTTCTTCGACCCGGACGGTGCCCAATTTGCGAACGTGGTTTTCAACCACATCCCAGATCTGCGGCCCTTCGGTGCCTTCATTGACCGAGGCCCAACCGGCCACGACATAGGACCGCGCCGGATCAATCGGCTCGCCAGTTTTCAGCAAGGTCATGTTGGAAATGCGCGACCCCTGCGGTTGCCCCACATCGACGCGGTAGCCAAGACCACCGGTGCGCACCATGTCACCGCCCTGCTGGTAGTAGGGGTCAGGGTTGAAGATGTTGTCGGCCACGTCTTCGAGCACGACCTTGAGGAACTCGCCCGTCATTTCGGTCCGGTACGCCTCGCCATAGGTCATCGAGGTGACGTTCCAGATGTCTTCACGCGTGATGTCCTGACCGGGTACCAGCGACGGCCCCCAGCGTACACCGGGGCTGAGCGCGATCTCGGCCTCGCGCTCGGACAAGAGCGCATCACAGATCAGATCATCCCAGGTGCCGTTGAAGTTGCCGCGGCGGTACAGCAGGCTGTCGGTCTGACCAATCACCTCGGTCATCTGATCCAGATAGGGCGCGCGCTGTTCGTCGATAAGGGCCGTCATTTCAGCGTCCGGCGTGATCACGTCCGAGAAGATCGGGATCAACTTGTGGCGATATCCCATCATCCGACCATCGCGCACATCGAGATCAACGCGTGACACGAATTTGCCGTTCGAGCCTGACGGAACAATGATCGTATTCCCGACCACCGCCGGTTCAGGCAACGCATCATGGGTGTGGCCCGACAGGATCACATCAATGCCCGGCACCACGCTCGCCATCTGCTTGTCCACGTCAAAGCCATTGTGGCTGAGCACGACAACACAATCGGCACCTGCGGCGCGCACCTCTTCGACCATCGCGGCCATGTTTTCGTCGCGAATGCCGAACGAGTATTCAGGGAACATCCAGCGCGGATTGGCGATCGGCATATAGGGGAAGGCCTGGCCGATGACGGCAATCTTGGAGCCGCCACGCTCAAACATCTTGTAAGGCGGGAACAGGTCCGTGGGTTCGTCCCATTCCGCATCAAAGATGTTCTGACCCAGCGCCGCAAACGGCAAGCTCTCGACCAGCTCATTGACCCGCTCGGACCCCAGCGTGAATTCCCAGTGGAAAGTCATCGCATCGGGGTTCAGGGCGTTCATGACGTTGACCATGTCCTGCCCCTGGGTGTGATAGCAGGTGTAGGATCCATGCCAGGTGTCGCCACCGTCCAGCAAAATGGCATCCGGTCGATCCGCGCGGATCGCCTTGACCACAGTGGCCACCCGGTCCAGCCCGCCAACGCGGCCATACATGTCGGCGAGCGCCGAAAAATCGCCCGAACTGAGCGCATAATGGCTGGGGGAGCCATCCGCGATACCATAGAGCTTGCGGAAATCGGCCCCGGTCACATGGGGCACCGCGCCCTTGTTGCCACCAACACCAAGGTTGATTGACGGCTCGCGGAAATAGATCGGCTTGAGCTGCGCGTGAATGTCGGTGATGTGGATCAACGAGACATTCCCGAAGGTGTCAAACTCCAGCAACTGATCCTGTGTCAGCTTCTGCTGCGCCGCCAACCTGGCCCAGTTGCCAAAACCCGACGCCCCGACAATGGCCGAAGCCGCCATGCCAACCTGTAGGAAATCCCGCCGCGAAATCATGTGCACCTCTTTCATTACATATGCGCATGTATGAATTTAATATGTGGAAAAGAGCCCCGCACCCAAAAGGCACGGGGCCACAGTCAGGTCAGTTACGTACCGACGGGGTTTCGACAGACAGGCCCTGCCCGCGCGATGCGAGGTAAAGCTCAAGCGCCTTGAACTCATCGCCGCCCTCTTTGAACGGGGTTGCGCGGATGTTCTTCATACAGCCCTTGAAACGACCATGGATCGAGTTCAGCTTGGCGTTTTTCAGACGATAGGTCGGGAAACCGTTGACCTGCCCCTGGCTCAGATGGTCCGCACGGATCATCATGCCATAGTTGTCTTCGTGGCAGTTCGAACAGGCCATATCCAGTTGACCAACACGAGTGTAGTAAAGCTCTTTGCCCTTTTCCCAGAAAGGAGCCGCCTCGCCATCAATGGCGACATTCATGGCCATGCCGCGCGATTGCAGACCGATCAGGGCCGTCATCGCGGTCATGTTGCCCTTGGACCATTTCCAAGGCTCGGCTTCCATTCGCTCGGTCCGGCAGTCGTTGATCAGATTTTCCATCGTCACCAACTCGCCATCGTCAACACGTGGCAATTGCGTGCGCAGGCCCGCAAAATCCGCGACATCCTCATGGCAGGACGAACACGCCTTGCCCGCCGCACCGTCCACCTTGTCCCACAGGTCCTCGGCCTGCTCGACAAATACAAACGCGGGGTTGTCGAAGTCATCCATCTCCAGCGCCTGCGTTTCCGCAGAACGGAAGCGCCAACCCGAATAGATCGTGTCGACGTTTTCCATATGCGCCGGTGCGGCAACTTCGGTCACCATTGCCTCTCCGTCGATCGACAAAGAGTTGCTGTCCTGTGCGGCGGCAGATGTGCCTAGGCTTATGAGTGCAAATGTAGCCCACAGTTTCTTGGTCATTTCGGTCCCTCCTCCCTGGCGAGATCGTCCGTTTTTGTTACTGGACTTTGATCTTCTTGCTTGTGTCGTAGACCGAACCGTCGTCGTCATACCAAGTGAACTTGAACTCACCGGATTCGGGCACGGTTGCCTCGAACTGGAAATAGGGATTGGTCGAGATCGCCGGTTCCAGGGTCACGTCAATCACGCTCTCGCCGTTGAACTCGGCGGTGAAGCGGTTGATGATCGAACGCGGAATGACGTTGCCATCATCGTCCTTGCGCTGACCGCTTTCCATCTTGTGGCTGATCAGGGTCTTGATGGTGATCGCTTCGCCAGCAGCAGCCGACTTGGGGACTTTGACGCGGGGTTTTACACCAGATGCCATGTTATTTCTCCTCGTGTTCCGGGTCAGCCGCCGCAGCCGCCGATGGTTACCTTGACGTTGGCCGAAGCCTTCTGGAACGAGCCGTCTTCCATTTTGGCAATGGCAACAACGTTCTGCGTCGACGCCAGACGGATGCGGGTCGATGCGCTGCGCGATGCCGCCAGTGGGCCAAAGTTGAATGTCGCAACGTTGGGAACCGGGTTGCCGTCCGCAAAGAGCGTGATTGCGACCGCGCCGGGTGCGCTTACCTCGATCGGAACGGTGTTGCCGTTTTCCGCGATTTCAGGTGCGGTGATGGTGATTGCACCCTCGCCCAGATCTGCTCCGCCGGTAAGCTTGGCGATTTCATCGTCCGTCAGCGAGGCGAATGCAGGCAGCGACCCCATTGCCGTGGCCGCAACGCCGGCCGAGCTCAGGATCAGCAGATTGCGCCGAGTTAGTTTCATAATGTTCTCCTAGGTTCGGGGCGTCAGCTGTCTTTCAACGTCATCAGGTAGGCGATGACATCTTCGACCTGCTGCGCCGAAAGGATGCTTTGTCCTGCGAATTTATCCAGCGGACGTTCATAGCCGCTGTCGATGTAGAAGGCCGGCATGATCGTGCCCTCAAAGACCATCTTGGAATTGGATACGATGCCGCGCAGTTCCGCCTCGGTCCAGCGTTCACCGACGCCGTCCATCATGGGGCCGACTTCACCGTGGAACCCCTCTTCCGGCATGTCAGAGTTTGCGTGGCATGCCAGGCAGTTCCCCTGCTTGCGATTTGCAAAGACCTTTCGACCGTTGGCCGCATCGCCCGCCTGTCCCGTCAACGAGGCGTTCACCACCCCGTCTTCATAAACAACGTCCGCAGGCTTTACGTCGCCGGCTGCAACCGCAGTCGCGCCAAAAGCGGTGCAAAGCGTCAAGATGAGTGCGCGTTTCATGTGTCCTCCCTCAGACGATTCTTCTCCGTCGTCTGTTGCACACTAATGCACACCGAGGCGTTATCGCAATATCAAATTCAACTACATGAATTTTTATATCTGTTCGCACATGCAGAAACTGGCGAACATTTCTTTCGCGCCCGCAGAAAAGCCCTTAACCTTCTTGCTCTTGCAACTTGCGCGCATGGTATTTCTGAAAAGGTTCGCTGCCTTCATAGCCCTTTTCGACCACCCAATTGAGCATGTTATATGTCGTGCCCTTGCCAAATGCACCAGGCATATTGGCCACTGCAGCCTGCGCGGCGGTCAGGGTGTCAGGCACTTCTTGTGGCAGGAAATAGATGTTGGGTGTGAACAACGCGCCCCAGCGTTTCACCATGTCCTTTTCCGACAGCGCGGTGCCGTCAAAATCGGTCACTTCGACATCGCCGAACATGTTGATCTGCACCACGAAAAAGTTCGCCTCGATGTAGTCGGCGATCTTGTCGACCACAAAAACTTCTTCGTGCATCTTCTTGCAATAGATGCAACCCCGCTGCTCGATGATCAGCATCAGCCGTTTGCCTTCGGCGTTGGCTTCGTCCAGGTCCTCGCGCAGATCCTTGAATGTGTCGCGCATCCATGGCGCCTTGTGCAGGCCGTCGTCACCGATCTCGGCAGCGGCCAATGGCATTGCAATCAGGGCCGCAAGGGCCAGAGCAAAGGCTCGAAACATGGTCTTCCTCCCACTATGTCAGCCAATGGCGCTGAACCACGGAACGTGCTCCAGCATCCATTGGGCGATCAGGTTGATTGAATTGGTCGCGATCAGAACACCGAACAGAACCAGCATCCCGCCCATGATTTTCTCGACCGTTCCCAAATGGCGTCGGAACCGGGACATCCACGACATGAACGGCCCGATGAAGAGCGCCGCAACCACAAACGGCAGGGTCATACCAAGCCCGTAGACAAACAAGAGCGTCGCCCCCTGCGCCGCTGAATCCTGCCCCGCAGCCGTAAACAGAATCGCGGCCAGCACAGGTCCAACGCAAGGAGTCCAGCCAAAAGCAAAGGCCAACCCGATGACATAGGCCCCGATATAGCCAACGTTGCTGGTATCCCCTGCATCCGCGCGGAACTGGCGATATAGAAACCCGATGCGAACAACGCCTAGAAAATGCAGACCCATCGCAATGATCAAAGCAGCAGCAGCCCACCGCAGAATGTCGAAATACTCGCGCACCATCTGGCCAAAGGCGCTGGCCGTGGCCCCCAGCCCCATGAAGATCGTGATCACCCCAAGCGCAAAGCAGCAAGCCGCCAGAAAGGCCCGTCGCCGGACGTCCGATGTGATCGCAGCATCGGCCGAGATCTGGTTCATGCCGACACCTGCAAGGTAACTCAGATAAAAGGGCACGATCGGCAGAATGCACGGCGACAAAAAGGACAGCAGCCCAGCAATCAAAGCCCCAAAATACGTGACGTCGAACATGGTGCCTCTCAAATCGCCAAGCTTGTAATATTCAAACATAGGATTATGATGTATTACAGTGACTCGTCAATTGGGGAACCACGTGAAACTGCTGGGCACCTTTCTGATCGCAATCTTGGGCTGGCTCCCTTTGGCCGCCACAGCTGACACCTATCTGCTGATGGCGGAAGAGGACGGCTGCTATTGGTGTGCAAAGTGGAACGAAGAGATTGCCCACATCTACCCCAAGACGGTCGAAGGCAAAACAGCGCCACTAAGGCGTTATGACCTGCACAGCGAAACGCCCGACGTTACCTTTGTGCGCCGCGTCCACTTCACCCCGACCTTCATCCTTGTTCAGGATGGGGCCGAGGTGGGCCGCGTCGAAGGATACCCGGGCGAAGACTTTTTTTGGGGCCTACTCAATCAGATATTTGAACAGGCAAGGATCCCCCTGGACACAACAGGATGAGTGCCATGACACCTGAACCCCGCCCCGAAACAGCATCGCGCCTGCCCGTTTTTGACCCCAACATGTGTGCCGAGGATATGGAGCGCATGATGCAGAATGCACAGCAGGCGTCGAACTTCCTCAAGGCGATCAGCCACGAGGGGCGTCTGATGATTCTGTGCCACCTCGCAACCGGAGAGAAATCGGTCACCGAGCTCGAAGAGCTGCTGTCCGCCCGCCAGGCCGCCGTGTCCCAACAGCTGTCGCGCTTGCGGCTGGAGGGGTTGGTCACCCCCCGCCGCGATGGCAAGACCATCTACTATTCCTTGACAGACGACCGCCCCAAACAAATCATGGAAGTGGTCTATGACCTCTTTTGCAGGCAAGACTGATCCAAGACCATCGCTGGTCTGCCTTTGGGGAGGAGGCCGCCCATGCTTGAACAGCTGCTCGAAAACTTGGGAGAGGCCAATACTGCGGCCCTGATCGGTTTGATCGGTGGTATCGCCTTGGGATTGGCAGCCCGCATCGGCCGGTTTTGCACTCTGGGCGCGATCGAAGATGTTCTTTACGGCGCGGACGACCGGCGCCTGCGCATGTGGGGCATCGCCATCGGAGTGGCCATCATCGGGGTACATCTCGCGATGTCTTATGGCGCGATGGATGTCGCGCAAACCACCTATCTGGATCGCGTCTGGAGCCCGATGGGCACAATCATCGGTGGGCTGATGTTCGGCTATGGCATGGCGCTCAGCGGCAATTGCGGTTACGGCGCTTTGGCCCGGCTGGGTGGTGGCGACCTGCGCGCCTTTGTCATTGTAATTGTTATGGGCCTTTCGGCCTATTTTGTGATGTCCGGTCCCCTTGCGCACACACGGGTCATGATATTCCCGGTAGAATTCAACGCCGAAACGCCCCAAGGTTTCAGCGCCTATGCCCAGAAATTCTGGGGCATCTCACCCCTTGTCACCGGGCTGAGCATCGGCGGGGCCATCCTTGTCTTTACCCTGTCCAGCGCGGCGCTGCGCGCCTCGCCCAAACACATCTTCTGGGGCACCGTGGTGGGGTTGGCCGTGGTCTCGGGATGGGTCGGAACCTATTGGGTCGCCCATACCGGATTTGACGCCGAACCCATCGAAACCCACAGTTTCGTCGCCCCAATTGGTGACACCATCTACTACGGCATGACCGCCTCGGGGAACACGTTGTCCTTCAGCGTCGGTTCGGTTGTGGGCGTCATCCTGGGCGCGTGTCTGGGATCATTCTCCAAGGGCCATTTCCGATGGGAAGCCTGTGAAGACCCCCGCGAGCTACGCCGTCAGATCCTGGGCGCCGTCATCATGGGACCGGGTGCGATTCTCGCCGTCGGATGCAGCCTTGGCCAAGGCGTCTCGGCCTTTTCGGTGCTGGCCTACAGTGCGCCAGTAGCATTTGTCGCGATCTTCGCAGGCGCTGCCATTGGTCTGAAGCAACTGATCACCGGCTTTGCTCCGGCTGAGTAGAACACCCCGGGACCCTAAGTGACCGATACATTCGACACTCGCACCGATCAAATCATGGCGCGCCATACCAAAGCGCGCCGCCTGCTCAAGGCGTACAATGCATCGGATGCCGAAGAGCGGGATGCACGCACACAGATACTTTCCGCCTTGCTCGGCACCTGCAGACCAGGCGCTTGGATCGAACCGCCATTCTTTTGCGACTATGGCGACAACATTCACCTGGATGCGGGCGTGTTCATCAACTTCAATTGCACCATGCTGGACGGCGATCAAATTCACATCGGCGAAGGCACCCTTTTGGGTCCGTCGGTGCAGATCTACGCCACCACCCATCCGATCCAGGCCGAAGACCGCATCTATACCCAAGATGGACTGCCGAAATACCGCACGTCCGCCCAACCTGTGACCATCGGCAAACACGTCTGGGTCGGCGGGGGTGCGATCATCCTTCCCGGGGTTGAGATCGGTGATGGAACCACTGTTGGCGCGGGGTCGATTGTGACACAGTCCCTGCCTGCGCGGGTCTTCGCTGCGGGCAATCCCTGTCGGATTGTGCGGCAGCTATAGAAATAGAAAAGGCCGCCCCGAATGGAGCGGCCTTTCGATTTTTTCTCACCGTGTTGCTCTCGGCAGATTTTCCGTTGGAAAATCGCCTGCCGCAACTAGGCGCGCTTGCGCGCCTTACTCAGTGATTTTCGACACGACGCCGGCGCCGACGGTGCGGCCGCCTTCGCGGATGGCGAAGCGCAGGCCCTGCTCCATCGCGATCGGCGCGATCAGTTCAACGTCGAACTTCAGGTTGTCGCCAGGCATAACCATCTCGGTGCCTTCGGGCAGGTTCACGGTGCCGGTCACGTCGGTGGTCCGGAAGTAGAACTGCGGGCGGTAGTTGGCGAAGAACGGCGTGTGACGGCCACCCTCTTCCTTGGTCAGGATGTACGCCTCGGCTTCGAACTTGGTGTGCGGGGTCACGGAACCCGGCTTGGCCAGAACCTGACCACGCTCAACACCGTCACGGTCCACACCACGCAGCAGCGCGCCGATGTTGTCGCCTGCTTCACCGCGGTCCAGCAGCTTGCGGAACATTTCAACGCCGGTGCAGGTGGTTTTCGAAGTGTCGCGGATGCCGACGATTTCGATCTCGTCACCAACGTTGATCACGCCACGCTCGACACGGCCGGTCACAACGGTACCACGGCCCGAGATCGAGAACACGTCTTCGATCGGCATCAGGAACGGCTGATCCACAGCGCGCTCAGGCGTGTCGATGTAGTCGTCAACAGCCGCCATCAGTTCCTTGATTTTCTCTTCGCCAATCTCGGGCTTGTCGCCTTCCATCGCGGCCAGAGCCGAACCTGCAACGATCGGAATGTCGTCGCCCGGGTAGTCGTACGAAGACAGCAGCTCGCGGATTTCCATTTCCACCAGTTCCAGCAGCTCTTCGTCGTCGACCTGGTCAACTTTGTTCATGAAGACGACCATCTTCGGGATGCCAACCTGGCGGCCCAGCAGGATGTGCTCGCGGGTCTGGGGCATCGGGCCGTCAGCTGCGTTCACAACCAGGATCGCGCCGTCCATCTGTGCCGCACCGGTGATCATGTTCTTCACATAGTCAGCGTGGCCGGGGCAGTCAACGTGTGCGTAGTGGCGGTTCTCGGTCTCATACTCGACGTGTGCAGTCGAGATGGTGATGCCGCGTGCTTTTTCTTCCGGCGCGCCGTCGATCTGGTCGTAAGCGCGGAAGTCGCCGAAATATTTGGTGATTGCTGCGGTCAGCGTGGTCTTGCCGTGGTCAACGTGGCCGATCGTGCCGATGTTGACGTGCGGTTTTGTACGCTCAAACTTTTCCTTTGCCATTCCTCAGGCGCCCTTTTGCGATTTGGGGGACCCTTGGTCCCGGTTTGCATCTGCGCGCGCGGGATATTTGGTTCCAGAGGGAAAATCAAGAGCATCCTGCACTCTGGATCGCCCTTGAGATGGTTTTACTGGCGCTGTTGCTATTCCGAGGCCGGGGCAGGCTCGGCCCGTGCGTTGAACCAGCCATTTTCAGCGTGCTGCTCGGCAATCCACTCTTCGATCGCGTCGGCAATATTCAGCGACAAACCCGCAATCTGCTCTTCCTTGGTGCGGCTGTGTCCGGACCCCAGAATCGCACTCTGTCCGGTGGTGTCCTCAAAGATTTCCATCTGCTGTTTCTTGGCCAGGAATGTCTCGTTGGCCACGTCATAGACAAAGACATTCACCACCGCGACGCTCTTGGGATTGACCAGGACAGGAACGCCAGGAGGCGCCAGCATGTACCCTTCGAGCGAGACGGCCACATCGTATTCCTGCCCCCCCTGATAGCGGCGCAATCTGGTTTCCATCGCATTTTCCATCGGCGCATTCCATTCCGACGGCTCGGCGCTGCGCGACAGCGGCCATTGTTTGGCTTTGTCGGTGTAGACGTGAATGACCCGAGCGCTGAATGCACCCAAGTCTTCGGGTGCCTCGTTCAACTGGGTCGAGCCGCAGGCGGCCAGAAAAGACACGCAAGCGAGGGAAAACAGAAGTCGGATCATGGATCGGGTCTCGATATGCCTATGTTTGGGATGGTGTATCGCAGCGCGGTCGCCGATGCCAAGCAGCATCGGCGCTTTTCCTCGCACATGCATTCAAAACGTCACGAAAACTTGTAGCTACGCGGGAAACCATAGGGCGGGCGCTTGCCAACGCCAGCCCGTTTCGCCAGCCATTGTGACATATCCGGTTCGTGCCGAGTCTTGTCTCCACCCATCGGCCAGCTGAGCCCATCATCCCAATTGAAGGTGGTGATGTCCGACAAACCACCGTCCAGTTCCAGCGCCCCCTGCTTGCCGCGCGCCATGTTGTATTTCTGAAGGCGCACCCCTTTGCCTCGTCCCATTTCGGGCAGCTCGGATGTTGGGAACACCAGCAGCTTGCCGTTTTGAGATACAACGGCCACATGGTCGCCTTCAATCGGTTTGCAGATCATCGCACGCTCGTCGTCACCCTTGACGTTGAGCACCTGTTTGCCTGTGCGAGTCTGGGCTACCACGTCCGGCTCGGGCACCACAAAGCCGTTGCCCGCATTCGAGGCGACCAACAGCTTGCGTTCCGGATTGTGGATCAGAATGTCGACGATCTCGGCCTCGTTGGGCAGATCGACCATCAGGCGCAAAGGCTCACCCATGCCACGCCCGCCAGGCAGGTTCGCCGCGCTGACGGTATAGAAGCGGCCATTGGTGCCAAAGACCAGCAGGCGGTCGGTCGTTTCGGCGTGGAAGATAAAGCGCGGCCCGTCGCCGTCCTTGAACTTCAACTCGCGTTTCAGGTCGATGTGGCCGGTCATCGCCCGGATCCAACCCATTTGAGAGCAGACCACGGTGATCGGCTCGCGGTCGATCATCGCCTCAAGCGGCACCTCTTCGATGGCCCCGGCCTCGGCAAAGACAGACCGGCGCGCGCCGCCTTCATAGTCCTTGCCAAAGGTCTTCTTGGTCTCTTTGAGCTGCTCGGCAATCTTGGCCCATTGCAAGGCCGGGTCAGCAATCAGATCTTCGAGGTTTGCGCGCTCTTCCATCAGGGCGTCCCGCTCGCGCACCAGCTCCATCTCTTCGAGGCGGCGCAAGCTGCGCAGACGCATGTTCAAGATCGCGTCGACCTGCACCTCGGTCAATTCGCCCTCGCCCGGCAACGGCGAAACATAGCTCGCCTCATCCATGGCGCGGACGTGTTTGATGCCCCAATCCTCGCGCATCAGCGCGGCTTTGGGGTCGTCATCATAGCGGATGATGTCGATCACACGATCAAGGTTGAGGAAGGCCACGATAAAGCCTTCCAAGACCTCCAACCGGTGGTCGATCTTGGCCATCCGGTGGCGCGAGCGGCGCAGCAGCACGTCCTGTTTGTGGTCCAAGAAGGCGCGCAGCACCTCTTTGAGCGAACAGACCTTGGGTGTCACCCCATCGATCAGAACGTTCATGTTCAGGCTGAACCGCACCTCAAGGTCCGAGTTGCGATAGAGCATGTTCATCAGGACGTCTGGATCGACGTTTTTCGAGCGAGGCTCCAACACCATGCGAATGTCGTCGGCCGATTCGTCACGTACATCGGCCAAAATCGGGATCTTCTTGGTCTGGATCAGCTCGGCGATCTTTTCGATGAGCTTGGACTTTTGCACCTGATACGGGATCTCGGTGACAACAATCTGCCACTGGCCCCGGCCCAGATCCTCAACCTCGTACTTGCAGCGCAGGCGGAAACCACCGCGCCCTGTCCGATAGGCCTTGGCGATGTCCTCTTTGGGTTCGACGATAACGCCCCCGGTTGGGAAATCCGGCCCCGGCACATAGTTCAGCAGCGTGTCGTCACGCACATCCGGCACTTTGATCATGTGCAGGCAAGCATCGCACAGCTCGGCGATGTTGTGGGGTGGGATGTTCGTCGCCATGCCAACCGCGATGCCGCTGGCGCCATTGGCCAACAGGTTCGGGAATTCGGCCGGCAGAACCACCGGCTCGGTCAGACGCCCGTCATAATTGTCGCGGAAATCAACGGCGTCCTCGTCTAGGCCCTGCAACAGCGCCTCGGCCACGAAGGTCATCCGCGCCTCGGTGTATCGACTGGCCGCCGGGTTGTCGCCGTCGATGTTGCCAAAGTTACCCTGACCGTCGACCAGTGGGTAACGGACGTTGAAGTCCTGCGCCAATCGCGCCATCGCGTCATAGATCGCGGCATCACCGTGAGGGTGGAAATCCCCCATCGTGTCGCCCGAGATCTTGGCAGACTTCAGAAACTTGCCGTTCGACGCCAGCCGCAAGCGATTCATCGCATAAAGGATTCGCCGGTGAACCGGTTTAAGCCCGTCACGCGCATCCGGCAGGGCGCGGTGCATGATCGTGCTCAGCGCGTAAGTCAGATAGCGCTCACCAATGGCTCGGCGCAGCGGCTCGGCCACTTCTCCGGCGCCTTCGGGGGACTTCATGTTGGGGTCGTCGATAGTATCCGTCATAGATGATGTGATACGCCGCCTGCGGGCGCGGGTAAAGCAAGCAAGGGTCATTTTGCTGGGGACAACTCGGCAAATCGGCCACAGGGGGAGGATTGCGACCTGCTTCCCCGAGCTTTCGACTCTCTGCCCGCTATATGGTAATGTTCATCGATAAGTCTGCTGTCGATTTCTACTATTGATTCACCTTCTGCCTGTGGGGGAGGCGCGCGATGCGCTTTGTTTTGATATCATTCGCCTTTCTGGGCTTCGCATTCTACGAGCTCAGCGGAGGTGCCGACTTCGAGCCGCGCGGTGTCCGTCCGGTCGAACCCGAAAAAGTGGCCTACAGCCCGGCGCCCAAACCAACACCCGTTGCCGAGCCGGTGACGGCCGTCGCACTGGTGGCTAAACCCGTTCTCAAGCCGCGGCAGGCCAAAGTCGAAGCGCCCGAACCCGTTGAAGAGCCTGCACTTACTGCCGAAGAAACGGCAAAGCGCCTTGCCCAGATCAAGCCCGGTCTACAATCGGGGCTGAACGGTTTTGGGCAGAACGTCGGTGCCAGCCTGACATTGGCTTCGCTGGAACAGGGCGCGGTGTCCTTTCAGACAAACACCGAACCCGAAGCGCCCCAAGTTGCCGCACCCGAAGAACCCAAGGCCGACATCCGCGAGATTTTGGGCACCCGTGTGAACATGCGCGACGGGCCCGGCACGATCTATCCTGTCGTTGCCCGGCTGAACATCGGCCACAAGGTCGAAGTTCTGAGCGAATCCGGCACTGGATGGCTGCGCCTGCGGGTTCTGCCCGAGCAACAGATGGGTTGGATCGCGGCATCGCTTGTCAGCAAAAAGTCACCCTGATCCCCACCTTGCATTGATTCGCCCGCTGCAATCGGCATAGCTGCGTGCAAACGCAGGCGAGGTACGACATGCAAAAGACCATCCTGATCACAGGCTGCTCATCCGGTATCGGTTATGACGCGGCCCTGGGCATGCGTGAACAGGGATGGCGCGTGTTCGCATCGTGCCGCAAACAAGCCGACTGCGACCGCCTGCGCGAAGAAGGCTTTGACAGCCCCCTGATCGACTACACCGATACCGCGTCCATTGCCTCAGGCCTGCAAGAGGTTCTGGACGCAACCGGCGGCAGCTTGGACGTTCTGTTCAACAACGGGGCGCATGGGTTTCCTGGTGCAGTCGAGGATATTCCCACCGACGGGTTGCGACATATCTTTGAGACCAATTTCTTTGGTTGGCACGAGCTGACCCGCCGGGTCGTCCCGGTTATGCGCAACCAAGGGCACGGGCGGATCATCCAGTGTTCCTCGATCCTTGGTTTTGTCGCATTTCCATGGCGTGGCGCCTATGTGGCGACCAAATACGCGCTCGAAGGGCTGACCGATACCTTGCGGCTGGAACTGCACGGTTCCGGAATCGAGGTATCACTGATCGAACCCGGCCCAATCACATCAAAACTTCGGGAAAAGGCGATCCCGATTTTCGAACGCTACATAGACTGGGAAAACTCGGCCCTGCGCGCGAAATACGAAAGCTCTCTGCTCAAGCGCCTTTATCACAGCTCAGGCCCGGACACTTTCGAACTACCCCCGTCTTACGTCACCAAACGCCTCGTGCACGCAGCGACCGCCGCGCGCCCCCGCCCGCGTTACTACGTCACCACACCCACCTACATCGGTGGTTTCCTGCGGCGCGTCCTGTCCACTCGGGCTACTGACCGCATCCTGACGCGGCTCTGAGACAAAAAAACCTGTTCGCTTTTGTCCCATCCGCCGCTAGATGACCGGCAAGAGTTCACCTTTCTGCTGTGAGGCCGCAAATGGAAAACCTGGTTTTTGTCGTCATGCTCGGGGCCATGTTTGCCGTCGTGCTTGTCTTGGCCATCGGCATCGGAGGGTTTGGTGCAGGCGGCAAGTTCAACGCCAAATACGCCAACAAGATGATGCGCCTGCGCATCCTGTTTCAGGCCATCGCTGTGATCCTGATCGTTCTTTATGTCTATCTGCGCGGACAAGGAGGCCAATAGATGGTCGTTCTCAACAAAATCTACACCCGCACCGGCGACAAGGGTGACACCGCCTTGGGCAATGGGGACCGGGTCGCCAAATATTCGGACCGCGTGACCGCCTACGGCACCACTGATGAGTTGAATTCCTTTGTTGGCGTAGCCCGCCTCGTGGCCGAGGGCGACATCGATGCAGCCCTGTCGCGCATCCAGAACGATCTGTTTGATCTGGGCGCCGATCTTTGCCGTCCCGACATGGAAAAAGACGCCGAAGCCGAGTATCCGCCCCTGCGCGTAACCCTTGAACAGGTCGACCGCCTTGAGGGCGAAATTGACGTCATGAACGACGCGCTGGATCCGCTGCGCAGCTTCATCCTTCCTGGTGGTTCTGCACTGGCCGCGCACCTGCATGTATGCCGCACAGTGGCCCGCCGCGCCGAGCGGTTGGCGGTGGAGTTGGGAGCACATGAGCCGGTGAACCCCGCGGTGGTCAAATACCTGAACCGACTCAGCGACTGGTTCTTTGTCGCCGCCCGTGTCGCCAACAACGGTGGCAAGGACGACGTACTTTGGATCCCTGGCGCGAACCGCTGAAACCTGCATTCCAGTTGCGACAAATTGGCCCCTCCCGCGTCCAAGCGACTCGGGCGGTGACTGCGCATGAGCGAAATTTTCTTGCGTTTAGCGCTCACGAAATGACGAAACGCGACGTCGATAGACGCTGACGTGACGATTTTGCCCTGTTGCGATCTGACCCAAGGCGCTATCTAGCCGTGGAGAGCATTGGTGGAGTCGCATTGCGGCTTGCCGTTTTTGTAAGGAGCAAACGCAAAAATGAAGGTACTTGTGCCTGTCAAGCGCGTGATTGACTACAATGTGAAGGTTCGCGTTAACGCGGATGGTAGCGGTGTCGATCTCGCCAATGTCAAAATGTCGATGAACCCGTTCGACGAGATTGCAG
>NZ_JAGHRE010000019.1 GCF_017743935.1 Tropicibacter sp. R16_0 | reverse complement strand
GTACCAACGAAGATTGTTGGCTTAATTGCACTATGCCGTTCCCTGACCATACCTTCCGACACACGCCTGCCTTGCGCGGCAAGATCACTCCACCAGACCAATCTGAAATGCGATTTGGACTGGATCGCTTCGATGAGCTTGACCTGCAAGCAATCAAGGAAGGCTGGCCTACAGGCTGGCGCATGGATCACGATCAGCGGGAAGCCAACCGGCAGGAGGTTCTTGCTGGTCGTTTAGATCAGGACCTTTGGGTCTTTGCCTATGGGTCCCTGATTTGGGACCCGGCGGTACAGGTTGACGAATATCGGTACGGGTCTCTGCCAGGATGGCATCGAAGATTTTGTATGCGTTTGGATGGAGGACGCGGGTCGCACGACCAACCGGGTTTAATGGCCGCTCTGGACGAGGGAGGGCATTGCGACGGCGTCGTCTTTCGAATTCCCTCGACGCTTGCCGACCAGGAAACCCAGTTCATGTGGCGGCGCGAGATGTTTTCTGGGTCATACCAACCAGTGTTTCTGGATGTGGACACTCCGCAAGGTGTTGTGGAGGCTTTGGTTTTCCTTATGGACACCTCCAACAATCGGTATATGCCCGACGTATCACTGGAAACATCGGCCCAGATGATCGCACGCGCCGAAGGCAATCTGGGCCCAAACTTCGCCTATCTCGACTCGCTTGTACGCCATCTTGATGACTTGGGGCTGGAAGATGCGGAGATCCAGAAATTGCACGCACTTGCCAGTGAAATTCGAACCTCGCTTTTGCCGTGAACAGCTGGTCAACGCAAATTGACACTCATTTAGCATTCTCAATGCCGACCTTACCCAGGGAATGTCGCATCTAGGGGGCAATGGTCAGCCTCGGCCGGAATGATGTATGGTTTCAGACAGCTTACTGTTTCAAAGGTCTACACATGCATGTCGTCGCGGATACAACTGCTCTTGTCGAAGATGGAGTTCTGACCTCAGAGCAAGCCTTGGAGATCGAAACGCGTTCGCGTGACGTGATGATCAAGCTTGCGGTCAACGCTATCCTTTGTTTCGGGATCATTGCGGCCACCGCGGGGTTCATTTTCTGGCTGGCCAATGCCGTGGCGGTCGCGATCACCGGGGTTCTGATGCTGATCTTGGGGCTGTTCATCCTGGCAAAGGGCGCAGAAGCGTTTCGAATGTTTGGCAATTCCGCGATTTTGATTGGCGCCGGGATGTTGATGGGCGGCGCTTCGATCGAGCTTGTGGACAAATATGAACAGATCGCGGGATGGATCATGGCCCCGGCAGGTGCCTTCGTGACCATTTTGGGGGTCTGGCGGTGGCGATCGGGCGCCTTGTCCGCTGCCTTTGTTCTGGGCGCGGTTATCCTGATGGGATTGGCCGTGCATCTGGTCGGGATTGAGCTGTTGGTGATGCAGCACCAGGTTGGGTCACCGCTCAGAAACCTGATCTTGCTATACTATGCAATCGCAGTTGGAACGATCGGCTGGATGATTGATGTGCGCTTGGTTACGGCGCTGGCGATTGTTCCCTTTGCCCAGGTTCTTGAGACGGGAACAGCCTACTTTCATGCTGCGTATGTGTTTTACTCTCCGGAACCAACTCTGACCATCGTCCAGATGGTGGCGCTGATCACTGCATGTATTTGGGGGGCCAGAACACTGGCTGACCGGGATGCGCGTCACCTGCGCATCTTGGCGGTGCTCGGGTTCATTGTCGCAAATCTTTGCGCTTTGGTGGGGTCTCTGTGGGGCGATGTTGTTGGGGAAACAATCTGGGGACCCGGACGGTACAGTGATGGATACTCGGATTGGGAAAGCTACCGCGCGGCCCGCGACGCCTTTCGTGATCAGGCGCTGACCATCCCCGATGGAGCTTATGCGGTCCTTTGGGCTGTGGTCTTGGCGGGTGTCATCGTTTGGGCCGCGCGTCACAGTCAGCGAGGGCTGTTCAATGCTGGGCTGACCTTTGCCGCGATACACGGTTACACGCAGATGTTCGAGAGCTTTTCAGACCAGCCGCTGGCCTATCTTCTGGGTGGATTGGCTGCAATCCCATTGGCATGGGGCGTGTGGCGTTTGAACCAGCGGATGAGGGTAAAGCCCAGCTAGCGACGCAAAGCCCTTGGGGATCGTCCGAATTCGGTGCGAAAGGCGCGAGTCATGGCACTTGGATCATCATAGCCCGAGCGCAACGCAATCTCGGCCACGGGCAAGTCGGTCTCCATTACCAGCTTGCGAGCCAAGTTCAGACGCAACCGGCGATAAACCGTTGCAGGTGTGGCCCCCAGATCGGCCCGCATCCGCGCTTCAAGCACCTTTTGTGTGCGACCTGCTCGCCTTGCCACTTCGGGAACCGAGAGTGGTTGCTCCAGATTCTCTTGCATGATGGCCAAGGCCTTGTTCACAAACGTGCTGGCTGACCCTGCTCCGCCTGAGTGAGAACGAGCAGATTCCCGGGTCATGAACAGCTGCGCAACCTCCAACGCCAAAGCTTGGCCCTGATCGCGCCCGATCATGTGCGTTACCAGATCAAACGCCGCCATGGCGCCCGAACATGTGATCCTATTGCAGTCAATGACATAACGTTCGCGCACCACGTCAACCTCGGGAAACCGCTCGGAGAAACCTGTGAGTTCCTCCCAATGGATGGTTGCACGGTGGTGATCCAACAGCCCGGCCTCAGCCAGCAACCAACTTCCTGTATCCATACCGATCAGGGACTCGAAACGCGCTTTGGCAGCGCGCAACGCGGATTGCGTCTTCCAGCCGCTATGCTCCAGAAACCCATAAGACGGCATGACAACCAACATGTCTCCCTGCGCCTGACTGAGAGCCTGATGCGGTGCGACCTGCAACCCCGAAGACGAAGTCACGACGCCGGAACCCAAGGCGAGGAATTGCCAGTCGTATAACGGTCGACCTGACAGCATGTTGGCAGCACGCAACGGTTCGACCGTGTTGGCCAGACAATGGTTCGAAAATCCATCGAACAGAAGCACGCCGACTTGCTGCGTCGCGGCGGAAGTTTTTGACCAATCCTGCATGATCAGTTTCTAATTCTGCATAGTGATCTTCGCAAGCTCGATCAGGATACGCGGGAAATTCCCTCTGTCCGGAGCGCAAGAGATGCAGTTTGGCTTGACCGAAGAACAGTCGATGATCATCGACACCACCCGCGCCTTTGTCGAAAACGAGCTTTACCCGCACGAGGCTGAGGTCGAGCGCACCGGCCATCTGCCGATGGAGATCATCAAAGAGGTGCAGGTCAAGGCAATGGAGGCAGGCCTGTATGCCGCCAACATGCCCGAAGAGGTGGGCGGCGCGGGCCTCGATACGTTGACCTGGCTGATGTACGAAAAAGAGCTGGGGCGCGCCAATTATGCGCTGCATTGGACCTGCGTCGCGCGGCCATCGAACATCCTGATGGCGGGCACCGACGAGCAGAAAGAGAAATACCTCTACCCCTGCATGAAGGGTGAGAAATGGGATTGCCTGGCCATGACCGAGCCGGGCGCCGGGTCGGACCTGCGCGGCATGACAGCGACCGCGCGGGCGGATGGCGATGATTTCATCCTGAACGGCACCAAGCATTTCATCAGCCATGCGGACATCGCCGACTTTTCAATCGTTTTCATGGCGACCGGGGAAGAGGACACGCCGCGCGGGCCGAAGAAGTTGATCACGGCTTTCTTCGTCGACAAGGACACACCGGGTTTCACCGTGCGGGACGGATACCGAAATGTCAGCCACCGTGGTTACACCAACGCCGTGCTAGAATTCGACGACTGTCGCATCCCGAAATCGGCCATGCTGGGCGAGCTGCACAAAGGGTTCGATGTGGCGAACACCTGGCTAGGTGCCACCCGTCTGCAGGTTGCGGCCACCTGTCTGGGCCGTGCCGAACGGGCGATGCAGCACGCTGTGGAGTATTCGGCCGAGCGCAAGCAGTTCGGCCAGCAGATCGGTAAGTTCCAGGGCATTTCGTTCAAGCTGGCCGATATGGCGACCGAGCTGAAGGCCGCAAACCTGCTGACATGGGAAGCGGGCTGGAAGTTCGATCAGGGGACGGTGACGGAATCCGACATGTCGATGGCCAAACTCAAGGCGACTGAGATGCTGGCTATGGTCGCCGACGAGGCGATCCAGATCCACGGCGGCATGGGCCTGATGGACGAGCTGCCGTTGGAACGCATCTGGCGTGACGCGCGGGTCGAGCGCATCTGGGAGGGGACAAGCGAGATTCAGCGGCATATCATCAGCCGAGAACTGCTGAGACCGCTAGGAGGCTGACCTCATGACAAAACCCGCCATTTCAATCACATACTGCATTGGCTGCAACTGGATGCTCCGCGCTGCTTGGATGGCGCAAGAGCTGCTCTCGACCTTTCAGGAGGATCTGGGTTCGGTGACGCTGGTGCCGGGTGAGACGGGTGGCGTGTTTGAGATCACTTTGAATGGAGAGGTGATCTGGGAACGCAAGCGGGACGGCGGCTTTCCGGATGTGAAAGAGCTGAAATCGCGCGTGCGGGACCGGATCGATCCGGAACGCGACCTGGGCCATTTGGACAGGGCGGCAGACACTTCACAGGACTAGATGAACACATCCACGATTACAGCAGCGTCACCGCCGGGCGCGAAAAAACCCTCTGTTGAAAGCAACACTGTCACCCGCGATTTGAAACGGGTTCTCAACCCCGCTTCGATCGCCGTGATTGGCGGCGGGGCCTGGTGTGCCTCGATCATCGAGGCCGCACAGCGCATCGGTTATCAGGGGCAGATCTTTCCGGTGCACCCTTCGGGCAAAGAGATCGCCGGTATCAAGGCGATTGAACGGCTTGAGGATTGGGATGGCCCAATCGACGCCGCCTTCATCGGTGTGAACCGTTTTGCCACGCTCGAGGTCGTATCGACCTTGCGAGAATTGGGCGCGGGCGGTGCGGTGTGCTTTGCCTCCGGCTTTACCGAGGCCTTGGCCGAGGATGCCAGCGGCGCTGACTTGCAAGCCCAGCTGGTGGCTGCTGCGGGTGGGATGCCGATCCTTGGTCCGAACTGCTATGGGTTCGTCAATGCCTTGGATCGGGCCGCGATCTGGCCGGATCAGCATGGGATGCAGCCGGTTGAGCGGGGGGTTGCGATCCTGACCCAAAGCTCGAACATCGCCATCAACCTGACCATGCAACGCCGGGGTTTGCCGATTGCCTATATGGTGACCTGTGGGAACATGGCGCAGACATCGCAGGCGGCGATTGCCATGCAGTTGCTCGACGATGACCGTGTCACGGCCATCGGCCTTCATATTGAAGGTTTTGGAAACCTGCGCGAGTGGGAGGCTTTGGCTGCCAAAGCCCATGACCGGGGCGTGCCGCTGGTGGCGCTTAAGGTCGGTGCGTCCGAGCAAGCACAGGCGGCAGCGGTGTCACATACCGCCTCGCTTGCCGGCAGCGATGCGGGCGCGCAAGCTTTGTTGGATCGTTTGGGCATCGCCCGTTTGCACGGGCTGCCCGCGTTCCTTGAGACGTTGAAGCTGCTCCATGCAAATGGTCCGCTGACCTCGAACAAGATCGCGTCGATCAGCTGCTCGGGGGGCGAGGCGAGCTTGATTGCGGACTTGTCCACCGCTCGCGATCTGGTGTTTCCCCCTTTGTCAGAGCCACAAAAACAGGATCTGAAGGCCGCGCTTGGCCCGATGGTGGCCTTGGCAAACCCGCTGGACTACCACACTTATATCTGGCGCGACACGCAGGCGATGACACGCGCGTGGAAAGGGATGACAGGCGAGGGGATCGGCATGACCTTTTCCATCGTCGACTACCCGCACACTGACCACACTGATTGGACCTGCGCCACGCAAGCGGCCTTGGCTGTCCGGGCAGAAACAGGCGCGCCTTTTGCTGTCGTCGCAACACTGCCCGAGTTGATGCCTGAACACGTGGCTGACGAATTGATGGCCGGTGGGGTTGTTCCAATCATGGGGCTGGAAGAGGCGCTTGCGGCAGCCGAGGCCGCGAGCCATACAAAAACCCCAATATTAGAGCCTGTATGTCTGCCGGGTACAGCCGAACCAGATCTGGTTTTGACAGAGGCAGAAGCCAAAGACGCGTTGGCTTCACATGGCCTGCCAATCCCGCGGAACATGGTGGTGCCTGCATTGGATGCGGCTCAGGCGTGCTCTGGGTTGACACCTCCCTTTGCAGTCAAAGGCATTGGACTTGCGCATAAGTCCGAACATGGAGCCGTTCGCTTGGGTGTGCAGGCCTCCGACCTGGATGACGCCGCCCGTGCTGTAGGCACAGAAACTGTCCTCGTTGAGGAAATGGCTGATGGTGGGGTGGTTGAATTGCTGATTGGCGTGACGCGCGACCCGGCACATGGTTTCGTCTTGACCATGGGGGCAGGTGGCGTGTTGACCGAGGTGCTGAGGGACACGGTATCCTTACTGGTTCCATCCACCCAAAGTCAGGTAAAACAGGCTCTAAACAAGCTCAAATGCGCCCCATTGCTGCATGGCTATCGCGGCAAACCGGCGGCTGATGTTGACGCCATCGTCGCAGCCGTGGACGCGGTGCAGGCCTATGTGCTTGCCAATGCCGACACCCTGGCCGAAGTTGAAATCAATCCCTTGATCTGCACTGCGACAGGCGCGGTGGCGGTCGATGCTCTGATCCGAAAGGCAAGCTCATGAACCCGGTAAAGACAAAACGCGACGGTGCAATCCTTGAGGTGACGCTGGACCGGCCCAAGGCCAATGCCATCGATCTGGCGACCAGCCGTGTGATGGGCGAGGTTTTTCGCGACTTTCGCGATGATCCCGAACTGCGCGTCGCGATCCTGACAGGTGGTGGTGAAAAGTTTTTTTGCCCTGGCTGGGATCTGAAGGCTGCCGCTGACGGTGATGCGGTCGATGGCGACTATGGCGTTGGCGGTTTTGGGGGCCTGCAAGAGCTGCGGGACATGAACAAACCGGTGATTGCCGCTGTGAACGGCATCGCCTGTGGTGGCGGGCTGGAGCTGATGATCTCGGCCGACATCATCATTTCCGCCGACCACGCCAGCTTTGCCCTGCCCGAAATCCGTTCAGGGACAATTGCGGATGCGGCTAGCGTCAAACTGCCCAAGCGCATCCCCTATCACGTGGCGATGGAGTTGCTGCTTACGGGTCGGTGGTTCGATGCCGAAGAAGCCAAGCATTGGGGTCTGGTGAACGAGATCGTGCCAGGCGACCAACTGATGGACCGCGCATGGGAAATGGCGCGTCTGTTGGCGAGCGGCCCGCCGCTGGTCTATGCGGCGATCAAAGAGGTCGTGCGCGAGTCTGAAGACGCCAAATTCCGCGATATCATGAACCAGATACAGCGCCGACAGTTGGCAACCATTGATACGCTTTATGGGTCCGAGGACAATCTGGAAGGCGCGCGCGCCTTTGCCGAAAAACGCGATCCGGTGTGGAAGGGTAAATAGACCTCAGGTCTTTTCGAACAGGGCGACAAAGGCTGTGTCGTCCTTGTTCTCTCCCGCAGCCAAGTCACCGTAAATACGCACCTGAGGCAGGGACAGATTGTGAATCTTGTCCCCATCAAGAACTTTTAGTGCGTCAGAGAATCCCTGCGCCTCGAAATGCTTGGCGTTGATCGACAATGCAAACTGGGCGCCGTGACGGGCCACGCGCAACAGAGCGGGGATCACTTCGGGGCCGACGTGCCCGTGCGTGAAGGTGCCTGATGACACGATGCCGGAATAGCTTTCACGCGGCACGGGGATGCCGTCGTTCAGGTCGGCCTCGATCGCGTCGCGATAGATGTCTTTGCGCATCGCCTGATCCAACATTTCGGCACTGATGTCGGTGGCATCAATCGGCCCGACTCCAAGCCCCGCTAGTACACCACCGCACAGGCCCGTGCCTGCGCCCACGTCCAATACTGGCCCTTGACCACCTGCGCTCACAAACGCCCGCGCGGTGTGGATATGCAGCTGATAGTCTTCGCGCGCGGCAAAGCTGTCATCATAATCACCAGCCCATTCGGCATAGAGCCGTTTGTGGTCGTCCGGTGTTTCAAGTGCATATGCACTGTGCAGATCGGGTTCTTTTTTACTCATATCTCAATGAAACGCCGATGTAGGGATTCGAATCAAGTGAGACGTCCGGAATGCTTGCATCCCGACCCTGCTCGGACCATCTAGGGGATATGACTAAGACGCTCTTCTCCTTTGGCCTTGGATACACTGCTCGCGCTTTGGTGCGCAGCCTGGATGACGGCTGGCGCTTTATCGGCACCAGTCGTGGTGAGGACGGTGCCAAGGCCCTACCCGGGGTCGAGATGCATCAATGGCCCGGCACTCGCCCCAGTTTGGAGGGCGTGACTCACCTGCTGATCTCGGCAGGTCCCAGTGAGGTTGGTGATCCGGTTTTGGCCGAGTTCCGCGACGAGATAGCGGCGCGGGCGGATCAGTTCGACTGGGTCGGGTATCTGTCCACAACGGCGGTCTATGGGGATCGAAACGGCGGATGGGTGGACGAAACCACTGGGATCGCACCTTCGTCTGTGAGGGGGGATTTGCGGGTTGCGGCGGAACGCGACTGGCAGTCCATTCCAGGCCTGCCGCTGCACATCTTTCGGCTTGCCGGGATCTATGGCCCGGGGCGGGGGCCATTTTCCAAAGTGCGCGCGGGCACGGCGCGGCGCATCGTGAAGCCGGGGCAGGTGTTCTCGCGCATCCATGTCGAAGATATTGCGCAGGTGTTGCGTGCCTCGATCGCGCAACCAAGGCCGGGAGCGATCTACAACTTGTGTGATGATGATCCCGCGCCGCCACAGGACGTGATCGGTCTGGCAGCAGAGCTGCTTGGATTGCCCCTACCTGCCGAAGTGCCCTTTGACGAGGCGGGGATGAGTGCCATGGCGCGCAGTTTCTATGGCGAGAACAAGCGGGTGCGCAATGACCTGATCAAGTCGGAACTTGGGGTAGAGTTGCTCTACCCCTCATACCGCGAAGGATTGCGCGCCTTGCTCAAGGTAGAAACCGAAGCCTTGGAACGGAAATCAGACGCCTGGTTCTAAAGCATGCCGCTCAAAAGCGGGAACCGGTTTTTAACTTCTCGGACATGCGGCTCGCGCGCTAGGCGCGCTTTTCGCCGATTGAGGCGACGCCCAAAACGTCCAGAACCTTGGCTTCGATCTGTTCGGCATTCATACCGGCAACCTTGTACATCGCCTCAGGGCTGGCCTGGTCAATGAAGGTATCGGGCAGGACCATCGATCGGTACTTCAGCCCGTTGTCGAACACGCCTTCATCAGCCAACAGCTGGGCCACGTGGCTGCCAAAGCCACCCACGGCACCCTCTTCGATGGTGATCAGTGCCTCGTGGTTGGCAGCAAGCCCAAGTATCATGTCGCGGTCCAGCGGCTTGGCAAAGCGGGCGTCGGCGATTGTTGGGGTGATACCCTTGGCCGTCAGAGCTTCGGCTGCTTTTTGTGCTTCGGCCAGGCGGGTGCCGAATGACAAGAGCGCCACGCGCGCACCTGTCTGAATCATGCGACCCTTACCGATCTCCAGCACTTCACCTTGCTCGGGCAGGTCGACGCCAACCCCTTCGCCCCGCGGATAGCGAAAGGCGATGGGGCCATCGTCATGCGCCACGGCCGTAGCCACCATGTGCACCAGTTCGGCCTCATCCGCAGCAGCCATCACGACCATGCCGGGCAAGTTGGCCATATAGGCGATGTCAAAAGACCCGGCGTGGGTTGCGCCGTCAGCCCCAACCAGACCCGCACGGTCGATGGCAAAGCGCACGGGCAGGCGTTGGATGGCCACGTCATGCACCACCTGGTCATACCCGCGTTGCAGGAAGGTCGAGTACATCGTGCAGAACGGCTTCATTCCGCCCGCAGCCAGGGCCGCGGCAAAGGTCACACCATGCTGTTCGGCAATGCCCACGTCGAAACACCGCGAGGGGTAGCGTTCGGCAAACAGGTTCAACCCGGTGCCGTCTGGCATAGCTGCGGTTACGGCCACAACCTTGTCGTCCTTGGCTGCCTGGCTCACCAACGCGTTGCCAAAGACCGAGGTATACGAGGGCGCGTTTGACGGCGCCTTTTTCTGCTTGCCGGTCAGGACGTCGAATTTGGCCGTTGCATGACCCTTGTCTCTGGCAGCTTCGGCGGGGGCATAGCCCTTGCCCTTTTTGGTCAGCACGTGGATCAGGATCGGACCGGTTGCGCGTGCTTTGACGGTGCGCAGTACCGGCATCAGCTGGTCCATGTCGTGCCCGTCGATCGGGCCGAGGTAGGAAAACCCAAGTTCTTCGAACAGGGTGCCACCGACAGCCATGCCCTTGAGCATTTCTTTGGCGCGTTTGGCCCCTTCGCGGAAAGGTTCGGGTAGCAGCGAGACCGCGCCCTTGGCGGCGGCTTTGAATTCCTGGAACGGCTCTTCGGCGTAAAGGCGTGACAGATAGGACGACAGCGCGCCAACGGGCGGGGCAATGCTCATCTCGTTGTCGTTCAGGATCACGATCAGGCGCTTTTTCAGGTGGCCTGCGTTGTTCATCGCCTCAAACGCCATACCAGCCGACATCGACCCGTCACCGATGACAGCGATCGCATCGCCCAACCCCTCGGGCGTGACACCGCCCAGATCACGGGCCACGGCAAAGCCAAGCGCGGCGCTGATCGAGGTCGAGCTATGCGCGGCACCAAAGGGGTCATAAGGCGATTCAGAGCGTTTGGTGAAGCCGCTCAACCCGCCCTCTTGCCGCAAGGTGCGTATGCGATCGCGGCGCTCGGTCAGGATCTTGTGCGGATAGCACTGATGGCCCACATCCCAGATCACTTTGTCGCGCGGCGTGTCGAACACCGCATGCAGCGCCACGGTCAATTCCACCACACCCAGACCCGCACCCAGATGGCCGCCAGTTTCGGACACGGCGGAGACAGTTTCGGACCTCAGTTCACCGGCCAATTGGGTCAGTTGTGCGTCAGAAAACTGCTTGAGATCCGCAGGGCGGGTCACAAGGTCCAGAAGCGGTGTGTTCGGGCGATCAGACATGGCGTCCTCTAACGGCTAGCTGTCGCGGGCAATAACGAAGCGGGCGGCCTCCTTCAAGGTATCGGCCCGCGACCCGTATGTATCAAGCGCGGCACAGCCCTGTTCGATCAGGTCCGCAGCACGCAGTTTGGCAGCGTCCAGTCCCAACAAGGACACAAATGTCGCCTTTCCCGCATCCGCGTCTTTCTGCAGCCGTTTCCCGGCCTTCTGGGCGTCACCTTCAACATCCAAGATGTCGTCTGCGATCTGGAAAGCAAGACCCAAGGCTTGGGCATATTGGCGCAAGGGGGTCGTGTCGGCCTGAGCAAGACGTGCACCCGCGCAGGCGGACCATTCGATCAAAGCGCCTGTTTTGCCTGCCTGTAGACGTGTGATTTCGTCCAGATTCAACGGCTCGGCCGCGGTTTCGGCGGAAATATCGAGCGCCTGACCCAGAACCATGCCTTGCGCACCGCTCGCCTGCGCCAGTGTCAGTGCAAGCTCGGCGCGAACGTCTGCCGCACCAACTTCGGGTCGGGTGCACAGCTCAAATGCCAGTGTTTGTAACGCGTCACCCGCCAGAACGGCGGTGGCCTGATCCCATTTCACGTGAATGGTGGGCTTGCCGCGTCGCAGGTCGTCGTCATCCATGCAGGGCAGATCGTCATGTACCAATGAATAGGCATGCAGCGCTTCGATCCCGGCGGCAGGCCAGATTGCCTGCTCCTCGGCCACGTCATGCAAGCGCGCGCTTTCCAGCACCAGAAACCCACGCAACCGCTTGCCGCCTTGGGTGGTGTAGGCCATCGCCTGTGTGACATCGAGGTCATCAAGACCGCCCAGAACCAGGTCAAACTGGTTCTGAATGCGCGCGGCATCCCGCGCCAACTGTTCGCGAAACATTTACAGACCTTCGACAGGCTTTGTCCCGGTCGGTTGACCGCTAGCATCCAAGGTGATTGCGGCGACTTTTTCTTCGGCCCGCTTCAGCTCATCCTCGCACCGCTTTTTCAGCGCCGCGCCGCGTTCATACAGCGAGATCGACTCGTCCAGCGCGACATCGCCGCGTTCCAGCTTGCCGACGACGGTCTCAAGCTCTTTCATCGCCTGTTCGAATGTCATCTGGTCGACGGGGGTGTCACTCATGTCGCTGCCTTCATCAATTCTTCAACATGCGCCTTGGTTGCGGCACTCAGCGCGTTCAGATCATACCCGCCTTCAAGAGTCGAGACGATACGGCCCTCACATAGCTCACCTGCAAGTGAGCACAACTGTTCCGTGACCCAGGCGAAATCGCCGGTGGTCCAGTTCAGATTGGCTAGCGGATCGTCCTGATGGGCGTCAAACCCGGCCGAGATGATGATCAGTTCCGGTTTGAAAGCGCGCAAACGCGGAAAGGCCTGCCCCTCGTACGCGGCGCGCATCTCGGCGCTGCCGGAACCCGGAGCAAGCGGGATGTTCAGGATCTGGCCGTGTACGCCATCCTCGTCCGGGCGACCCGAACCGGGCCAAAGCGGCATTTGCTGGCTTGTGATGACCAGCGCGCGCGCCTCGTCCCACAGCAGGTCCTGCGTGCCGTTGCCGTGGTGCACGTCGAAATCTACAACGGCCACACGGCTCAGCCCGTGGTGATCCAGAGCGTGTTTCGCGGCCAAAGCGGCGTTGCCGAACAGACAGAAGCCCATGGCGGTGCTGGTTTCGGCATGGTGCCCGGGCGGGCGGATCGCACAGAATGCATTGGGCGCCTCACCACCCATCACCATGTCGACCGCGCGTACAACGGCACCCGCCGCGCGAAAGGCTGCATCGACCGAACCGGGCGACATGAAAGTGTCCCCGTCGATCTGTCTAAAGCCATCCGTCGGGCGGGTTGCGCGAATGTCGTGCACATAGTCGGCGGGATGGATGCGCAGAATGTCATCTTCAGCAGCCATGGGGGCCGTGACCCGGTTGAGGTCCAAAGGTTCCAGTGCATGCAGGATGTGCTGCAAACGGGCAACCCGTTCAGGGTGCCCCTCGGGGGTGACATGGCCAAGGCAATCGGCATGTGTGATCAAAGCGGTTTTCATGGCGGGCACGCTATCAATCCGCACGCCGACAGGCAAACGCTCGTTACATGTCAGTTGATCGGCGCGAGCAGCTCTGGCGCGGTGACCAATTGGCGTACGCCGTGGCTGTGATCCTCACCAAACACATTTCCCTTTGCGCCCCATTGCTGGACGGATTGGTATGAGACTTTCATGCATTCAGGACGAACACTCCATGTCACCTGCATGGGCGAACAGATGGCTTGGGTATAGCTTGGTCCGGTGGTCGATCCGGCGAACACAACAGGGTCCCCGGTGCCAGATGGCAGAGATTTGGGTTGGTGCAACCCGTTGGAGATATTGCCGTCGTATGCGAAATCGCCAAAGTCGGGTGCTCCTTCGTCATTCACGACCAGAAAAACCTGACTCTCAACCCGCAAAGCCGGGTTTGCGCAGGCGTCAGAGAAGCACGAATTCAAAGTGGGGCCGGGGATGACATCGCAGGTGGTATAGACCCAATGCACTTCAATCGTGTCGCCGGGCTTTACTCCATGAAAAGCCTCTGTTCCTTCTGGCATAGACAATTCGGCTTCGGTCAGAGTGTCAGTTTGATTGCATTTCCAACCGCCGTGTTCCCCAGGGCCGCCCGAAACCGAGAACCCAGGGCCCTTATGTTCGGCATTGGTGTGCGTGTGAATGTCACACAAATTCATCTGGTTCGCTTCGGGTGCGCGCGGGAAGGTGACACTGTTCGCACCAGCCGCAAGCGCAATGTCGCGTGGGGTCTGGGGGCCAAACCCCTGGCACATCTGCGCCTGCGCGGCAGCTGGGATAAGAAAGGCGGCTAGAAAAGCAATCTTGCGCATATCGGCGACTCCAAATGAAATGAATTGGAATCACTCTACCACAGTTTGCGGATCGCTTTCATCTTGGCTGCATTCATTGGATCGTTGGTTCGATCAATCGGTGGCCAGCATGTACCCCGCACCCCGAACCGTTTGCAGATAACGGGGTTGTTTGGGGTTCGGCTCGATCTTGCGGCGCAGGCGTGTGATCTGGACATCGACTGCGCGCTCCTGCGCCTGCCCACGATCGCGACCCAAATCCTCAACCAGCTTTGTACGGCTGACCGGCTCGCCTGGTTGCGCCGAAAAGATCTTCATCAACTGGCTTTCGGTGGCGGTCAAACGTACCAACTCCTCGCCCTGCCACATCTCGCCGCGCTCGATGTCATAGCGGATCGGACCCAGGTGCAGCACCTTTGGTGCGGCGTCCTGCGCCGTGGTTTCCGGCATACGCCGCAGGATTGCGTTGATCCTGAGGAGTAATTCCTTGGGTTCGAACGGCTTGGCCAGATAGTCGTCTGCGCCCGCTTCGAGCCCTGCGATCCGGTTTTCGGTTTCACCCCGCGCCGTCAACAGCATGATGGGGGTGCTGTGAGTTTGACGCAGGGATTTGGTCAGACTCACCCCGTCCTCGCCCGGCATCATCACATCCAGCACGATCAGATCGAAATCCAGGCCCGACAGCACCCGCCGCGCATGCGCTGCGTCGCGGGCTGCGGTCACCAGAAACCCATTGCGCATCAGGAACTTCTTGAGCAGATCGCGGATCCGCTCGTCGTCGTCGACGATCAAAAGGTGAGCATCAAGTTCACTCATGAGGTACCATCCCGCAACTTTGAATACGCTCGGCGCATATCTGCATCCATCATCGCCTCGAGCACCAGTTTGAACCCGGCCACCGCCTCGGGGCCCGCATCCTTGTACGCTGCACGCATCCGCTTGCGCTGGGCGTCCGACAACGTTGCCTCAAGCGAACGGCCATCTTCGGTCAGGTACAGGTGACGTTCGCGCTTGTCGATCTTGCCCACGCGGCTTTCAACCAGCCCGTCCGTGATCAACGTGCGCAGAACCCGGTTAAGAGACTGTTTCGTGACGCCCAGAATGGCCAACAGATTGTTCACTGTTGTGCCGGGCGCACGGTTAATAAAGTGGATCGCGCGGTGATGCGCACGGCCATAAGCCATTTCGGCCAGAATGCGGTCGGGATCGGCGGTAAAGCCGCGATAGGCAAAGAACATCGCCTCAATCCCTTGTCTGAGCTGTTCATCGGTCAGAAACAGCAAGCTTTCGCTGCCATAGACCGGGGTCGAGCGTCCGTCGGACATTCTGAGCCTCATTCTTGCTTTGGCTCACTTTAAGTCAGTCTTATTGACATTCCAATAGTGAACAGCTATCGAGTCGCAGTTTTGGCGCAATATTGTGACCGTTTCGGTCGTAAGTTGCGCAACAAGTGCAAAAACGGCTCGCTCAGGAGGATGCAGCATGTCGGGTTATGATGATCGCGATGGAGTGATCTGGATGGATGGGGAACTGGTGGATTGGCGCGAGGCCAAGGTCCATGTTTTGACCCACGCAATGCACTATGCCAGCTCGGTTTTTGAAGGTGAGCGGGCATATAACGGCAAGATTTTCAAAAGCCGCGAGCACTCCGAGCGTCTGATCGCCTCGGCCGAGGCGCTGGACATGCCGATGCCGTATTCGGTGGACGAGATCGAAGCCGCCAAGGAAGAAACCCTGAAGGCATCCGGCCTGACCGACGCTTATGTGCGTGCCGTTGTCTGGCGCGGTTCGGGCGAAGACATGGGTGTCGCATCCGCCAAGAACCCGGTGCGTATGGCCATCGCTGTCTGGGGTTGGGGTGCCTATTACGGTGACGCCAAGATGCAGGGCGCCAAGCTGGACATTGCCGAGTGGAAACGCCCCTCGCCCGAGACCATCCCGGTTCACGCCAAGGCCGCCGGTCTTTACATGATCTGCACCATCTCCAAGCACAAGGCCGAGGCCAAGGGCTGCTCGGATGCTCTGTTCATGGATTGGCGCGGCTATGTGGCCGAAGCCACCGGCGCGAACGTGTTCTTTGTGAAAGATGGCGAGGTTCATACCCCGCTGGCCGACTGCTTCCTGAACGGCATCACTCGTCAAACCGTGATCCAGATGCTCAAGGACAAAGGCATCACCGTGCACGAACGTCGCATCAAGCCCGAAGAGATGGCTGATTTCGAACAGTGCTGGCTGACCGGCACCGCGGCAGAGGTCACTCCGGTTGGTCAGATCGGCGATTACAAATTCGAGGTCGGAGCCCTGACCCGTGAAATCGCAGAAGACTACGAAAAGCTCGTTCGCGCCTAAATCTGACAAAGCAAACCGATCAAGCCCCTGCATTTGCGGGGGCTTTTTTCGTCGGCATACCGATCAAAACGGAAATCACCCAAACTTCTGGACGATCTGCAATAACTTGGGGACGATCTGGTTTCATACATTCGAGCGCTTCTTCCTAGCTTGGGGTCACACCAAGTTTGGAAAGGAATTCGGATGTCTCTTCGCTTTGTTACTCGCTCGATTCACGCCTACCTGGATTATCCTGTCGCGCTGGCACTGATGGGTTTGCCGTTTCTGCTGGGGGTGGGGCAATCCAGCCCGCTGGCTTTGTGGTTGTCGGTTGTGACTGGCCTGGCCGCTTTGGTCCTGACGGTTTTGACGGATCATCATTTGGGCGTCTGGCGGTTGCTGCCTTACAAATTTCACCTGGCCGTCGACCTGCTTGTCGGTTTGGCATTTCTGTTTGCACCCGGCCTGTTCGGCTTCACCGGTCTGGATGCCCTGTTTTATTGGGTGAATGGAGCGGCGGTGGTGGCCGTTATCTCGCTGAGCGCGCCCGAGCAGGGCGTTACCGCCTGAGATAACTCCGATGGATGTCACAGTATCATCGTGATACTGTTAGAAAACTGAGCCGCGCCTTTTACAATGGCGCGGCTTTTATCAGCTCACCAATCCCGCGGTCGTACTAAGATCGCAAGACAGGAGAGCATTATGACCAAGATCCTTCGCCCCCATCGTCGTGCCTTTTTGGCGGGCAGTACTGCTTTTGCCGCCTCGCTGGCGATGCCGGCCATCAGCCGCGCAGCCTCGCGCCCGGTTTTCACGCACGGTGTTCAATCCGGGGATGTCGACACGTCTTCGGGTATGATCTGGACCCGCACGGACCGTCCCTCGCGCGTTATGATGGAGGTATCGACCACCGAAAGCTTTGCGAATGCCCGCAAATTGGCGCCGATGGATGCGATTCCCAACAGCGACTTTGCGGTCAAACGTCTGGTTGATGGTCTGCCGTCGGATCAGGACATCTTTTACCGTTTTGTCGCCGCTGATCTGAACGACATCAATATCACGTCCGAACCGATCGTGGGCCAGTTCCGCACTGCGCCGACCTCACGCCGCGATGTGCGTTTTGCCTGGTCGGGCGACACCGCCGGTCAGGGGTGGGGCATCGATGATGATGGCATGCGCACCTATGCCACCATGGCGCAGCACAAGCCTGATTTCTTTATCCACTCAGGCGACACGGTCTATGCCGATGGTCCAATGCAGGACGAGGTGGAAAAAGACGGCAAGCTGATCTGGAAGAACACCACATTGATCGACGAGAAGCGCAAGGTGGCCGAGACGCTGGATGAATTCCGCGCCCAATGGAAATACAACCTGATGGACGAGCATGTGAAGGCGATGAACGCCGTCTGCCCGACCTTCTTCCAATGGGACGACCATGAGGTTGTAAACAACTGGTCGGATGCCAAGGATCTGATATCTGACGATCGTTACACCGAGAAGTCCGTTCACGTGCTGCAATCGCGCGCGGGCCGTGCGTTTCACGAGATGACCCCGCTGCGGATCACACCAGCAGAACCGGGCCGTGTCTATCGCAAGATCTCATACGGGCCGATGCTGGATGTTTTCTTCCTAGACCTGCGCAGCTATCGCGGCCCGAATGGTGCCTCGATGGAGGATGAGATCACCGATCAGTCGCGCATCCTGGGGGCAGAACAGCTGGCATGGCTCAAGCGCGAATTGGCGGCGTCGCAAGCAACGTGGAAGGTGATCGCGTCAGATATGCCAATCGGCCTGATTGTCTGGGACAACTGGCGCGAACAGGCCGGTGCCGAGGCAATCGCGAACGGGGACAGCGGCCCGGCCAAAGGGCGCGAGTTGGAAATTGCCGATCTGCTGCGGTTCATCAAGACCGGCGGGATCAAGAACACCGTCTGGTTCACGGCTGACGTACACTACACCGCTGCGCACTACTACGACCCCAACAAAGCGCAATTCCAGGATTTCGAACCGTTTTGGGAGTTCGTCTCGGGCCCCCTGCACGCCGGAACTTTTGGACCCAACAAGTTGGACGGCACATTCGGACCCGAGGTCAAATTCGTCAAAGCCCCGGCCGAAGGTCAGGGTGTGAACCTGCCGCCATCCGAAGGGCTGCAGTTCTTTGGTTTGGTGGACATCGACGGTGCCACTGAGCAGATGACCGTGCGCTTGATGGATCGCGCCGACACCGAGCTGTGGTCGGTGACGCTGGACCCGAAAACCGGCGCGATCTGATTGTCATGAAATGGGCGCCCTGGTTCAAATGGCCCGGGGCGCCTACTTCAATTTTCGGTAAGCCTGCCGTTCTTGCTGGACCAGATCTGCAGCACATTGGGAAAAGGCCGCGATTTCATTCAGGCCAGGTGGGTTGTTCGTTTCGGACCGGGCCAGCGCTGCGCGGCGTAGTGTCATCAGCTGTGCGCGCTTGCTGTCCAGAAACACCTTTTGAGGGATCAGCTTTTCCAGCGGGCTGTCAATGCGGATCACCTCGAAATACCCACCGGCCAAGGCCATCATTGCCATCCCGCACGCCGGGGCTTGCGACCCACATTGCGCGTTACACAGATTGGCAATCGGGCGTGTTTCAGGCGCGGTCATGACCCATTCTTGCACCGGTTTGTACCAGCGGTTCGCTGGAGATGCATCGCCAAAGCCAAACCCCAAGGCCAAGAGCCCGGCGATTCCCAGAGTTTCGGCATCATTCGCGTCAATGCCTTCAGTACGTCCAATGATATGTCGCAGAGCTGCCAACCCGTCTCCACGCGGTTCTGGCGTATCCGACAAATAGGCAACGTAAGGGGCCAGTTCGGACAGCAGATGTGGGCTGTTTGCCAGCGTTTGCCTGTCTTCTGGCGTACCATAAAGCGAAACAATCCGGCTGGGGTGGTCTGTGGCCTGATGCTCACCCAATGCGGCAAGTTGCAAGATCACTTCGGGATCGGGGTCGGCACTTCGCGCGCGCAAAAGCGCCGCCGCCAATGGATCACCACTCTGAGCCTCGACCGTCAGCCAACTGGTCGCAAAGGGCGAAGTTTCGTCCACCTGCCGGAACAAATCACGCGCCTGTTGTTTGCTCAATGACAAGCGATACGGCGAGGGGCCTTTGTCCGTCACTTCGATCTGGGCCAACAGCAGGCGTGCGTCTGTGTCACCGGATTTGGCAAGTTTCGACAGGATTGGCAGACTTTCGGCGTCGTTGCCGCTTAGCCATAAGTCCACCGCTTCCTGCAAATCCGAACCGGCAGCGGCAAAACCCACACCAAAAAGCAGGGCAAGAGAGGCAATGATCTGTTTCATGTCGTGCTCAAACAGATAGGTGAGGCGATGCTAAACCGCCTTCACCCACAACCACAAGTGGTATTTCGGATCGTTTTGGTCGGATAACAGTCTCTAAACCGCATCAAGTGACGCGAATCAGATCAGAAATCGACGCCGCGCTGAGCCTTGATTCCGGCTTTGAAGGGGTGCTTCACCTCGGTCATTTCGGTGACCAGATCGGCATACTCACACAAAGCTTCTGGCGCATCGCGACCGGTCAGGATTACGCCAGTGTTCTGGCCGCGCTTGTCCAGTGCCTCGATCACCTGTTCCACGCTCAGGTATTCGTACCGCAGGGCGATGTTGACCTCATCCAGCACCACCAGATCATAGTCGCCGCTGGCGATCAGATCTGCGGCTTTGCCAAACGCGGCTTGCGCGGCGGCGATATCGCGGTCCTTGTCCTGGGTGTCCCAGGTGAAACCTTCGCCCATGGTGTGCCATGTCACTTTGCCGTGCTCTTCAAAGAACCGACGCTCGCCAGTTTTCCACTTGCCCTTAATGAACTGCACAACAGCCACCTTCTGGCCCCAGCCCAGGGCGCGAACGACGACGCCAAACGCGGACGATGATTTACCCTTGCCCTTGCCGGTGTGGATCAGAACCAGGCCTTGTTCAGGGTCCTGCAGCTGCGAGACCCGCTCACGGTGCTTGGCCTGCACCTCTTTCATCTTCTCTTTGTGGTTCTCTGCGTCGCTCATGGGAAACCCTTTTGTATTGCGCCGCATACCCTAGGGGCTATGGCGCAAAGGTAAAGTCAACTTTTGGGGTCTGTCACCGACCGCGCCTTGCCCCGTTCCAAGCCCAGCTTGTGTTCCCGCCACACGACCAAAGCGTTTGCGGCAATGACCAGCGTGGCACCGGCGATCATCATCCCGGTCGGCAACTCGCTGAACCAGAAATAGCCGATCAACACGGCAAAGAGCATTGATGTGTAGTCATACGGTGCGAGCATCGAGGCCGGTCCAAACCGATACGATGATGTCACCAGAATCTGAGCGCATCCCCCGACAACTCCGGCCAGCACCAGCAAGGCCATCTGCTCGGTCGTCGGCATGACCCAGCCAAAGGGGAGTGTCAGCAGCGAAAGCGCGGACGCTGTAGCCGAGAAATAGAACACGATGGCGGCGGTGTGTTCGGTCTGAACCATCTGACGGATGTGGATCTGCACAAAGGCCCGCGCAAAAGTCGCCGCTAGCACACAGAGCGCCCCAAGCAGGGCGAGATCTTCGGCTTTGGCATCTCCACCCAGTCGGGGCCAGAGCATGATGACAACCCCCAGCAAGCCAACCAGAACCGCGCCGATGCGAATCATGCGGATGCGTTCGCCCAGAAAGATGGCGGCCAGAACCAGGGTGAAAATCGGTGTGGCAAAGCCGATTGCGGTCACCTCGGGCAGGGGCAAAAGGCCCAGACCGGTAAAGGTCAGCCCCATGGCTGATGTCCCCAGCACGCCGCGCCAGAAATGGTTCATCGGCTTTTTGGCAATTAGCCCGTTGCGCAACTCTCCGCGTGAAATCAACCAGATGACGATGACCGGGATGGCAAAGAACGAGCGAAAGAACACGGCCTCACCAGCCGGGATATCCTCGGACAGGTATTTGACCAGTGCGGCCATTGCCGTGAACAGAAAGATCGCGGTGGTCTTGAGGCCGATGGCGAGCAAAGGCCGATGCGATGTTAAGTTTTTTGCCATGGCGCGAACCTGCGCCTTTGTTTGGGAAAGATCAATTGCTTGATTTTCGCGTGTTGGTTCACTCATTGTGCACCCGCAGAAAGAGGAATAGGCCATGTACGACCGGAACCACCTGATTTCAAAACTCAAAGAGGCTTCGGCAGGACGCGAGGATGATGTTTTCGCGTATTTGCAGGCCGGTGAAACGGTGAGTTTTGGTGCCTTGTTTGCTGGGGCCGAGCGGATGGCTGCAGCTTTGGTATCCTGCGGTGTTGAGCCGGGGGACCGGGTGGCCGTTCAAGTGGCCAAGACCATTCAGGCGATCGAGCTCTACCTGGGCACGGTCATGGCAGGCGGTATCTTTCTGCCTCTCAATACGGCCTATACCGGCCCCGAGGTCGCGTATTTTGTTGGCGACGCTAGCCCGTGCGTCGTCGTCTGCGATCCTAATCGCTTGGAAGAGATTTCAGCCATTTCCGGTACGGCAAAGGTCCTGACGCTGGACGCATCCGGGCAAGGTAGCTTGAAGGACCTGGCCGATGCGCAAGATGGGTTCGACGTGGTTGCGCGGGAACCCGGCGATCTGGCGGCGATCCTCTATACCTCTGGCACCACGGGGCGGTCTAAAGGCGCAATGTTGAGCCATGACAACCTTGCCTCGAACTCCACCGTGCTGCGTGATTATTGGCGGTTCACGGCGGACGATGTGCTGATCCATGCGCTTCCAATCTTTCACACTCATGGGCTGTTTGTGGCGACCAACGTGGCACTGTTGGCCGGTGCAAAGGTGGTGTTCTTACCCGGTTTTGATCCGGATACAATTCTAGAGGCGATGCCGACTGCGACCGCGTTGATGGGTGTGCCCACCTTCTACACGCGGCTATTGACAGATGATCGCCTGACTCGGGAACGGGCGAGCAATATGAGGCTCTTCATTTCAGGTTCGGCGCCATTGCTGGTCGACACGCATGAGCGGTGGGAGGCCCGCACGGGCCATCGCATTCTGGAACGCTATGGCATGACCGAAACCAACATGAGCACATCGAACCCCTATGACGGGGAACGCCGCGCGGGAACGGTCGGGTTTCCATTGCCGGGGGTCGAAGCGCGTGTGATGGATGAAGGGGCCGAGGTGCCCACAGGCGAGATCGGAGTACTGGAAGTGCGCGGTACCAATGTGTTCCAAGGCTATTGGCAGATGCCAGAGAAGACAGCCGAGGAGTTGAAGCCCGATGGCTGGTTCATCACCGGTGACATGGCCAAGATCGATGCCGACGGATACGTAACTATCGTGGGCCGCGAGAAAGACCTGATCATTACTGGTGGCTTCAACGTCTACCCAAAAGAGGTTGAAAGCCTGATCGACGATCTGCCTGGCGTGCTGGAAAGTGCTGTCATTGGCGCGCCGCATCCCGACTTTGGCGAGGGGGTCGTCGCCGTTGTCGTGCCCGAAGGCGGCGGAACCTCGGCCCGGGCTGTAAGTGAAGCGTTGCAGGGACAGTTGGCCAAGTTCAAACAGCCCAAGCGCGTGATCTTGCTGGATGCATTGCCGCGCAACACCATGGGTAAGGTGCAAAAGAAAGCTCTACGCGAAACCTATTCCGGGATTTTTGCTGATGGATGAGATTGCCAAGGCCTTTGGAACGTCGCCAGCCCGAGTGGTCGGAGAGGGCGCCTGGAAATCCCGCTTTGCCGTGACCGAACTGGCCTGTCAGTCGATGGGTGCTGTTGGTGGCGCTGTTGCGGATTTGGTCGAGGCTTTGAACCTTGGCCCAAAACCTGACGTGCAGGTCGACCGTCGGTTGGCCTCGCTTTGGTTCACTTGGTCGATCCATCCGCAAGGGTGGGAGGTGCCGCCGTCCTGGGACGCGATCGCCGGCGATTACCAGACCCGCGATGGTTGGATCAAACTGCACACCAACGCACCGCATCATCGCGCGGCGGCCTTGTCCGTGCTGGAGTGCATGGCCGATCGGGATGTGGTTGCGCAGGCGGTGTCTGGATGGGACGCAAACGCGTTAGAGGACGCAATTGTCGAAGCTGGTGGTGCCGCCGCTGCCATGCGCAGCCGCGCGGCGTGGCAGGTGCACCCGCAAGGTTTGGCCGTAGCGTCCGAGCCGCTGGTGAATTGGGAACACCATCATGGGCAGGTTCGCGAGTGGCAGGCAACGGCGGATCGTCCTTTGGAGGGGTTGCGCGTGCTTGATCTAACGCGTGTGTTGGCAGGCCCGGTTGCCACGCGGACGCTGGCGGGCTTTGGGGCCGATGTCCTGCGCGTGGACCCGGCGAGTTGGGGTGAACCCGGTGTTGTGCCAGATGTGACGCTTGGCAAGCGGTGCTGCCATCTGGATTTGAAAACAGGCTCTGATAAGGCAGTTTTTCAGGAATTGTTGGCACAGGCGGATGTGCTGGTGCATGGCTACAGACCTGGTGCGCTTGACGCAATGATCGGTCCGGATCGCCCGAAAAATCTGATCGAGGTTTGCCTTGATGCCTATGGCTGGACCGGGCCGTGGTCCGGGCGCCGCGGGTTCGACTCGCTGGTGCAGATGAGTTGCGGCATTGCCGATGCGGGTAGGAGCTGGTCGGGTTCAGACAAACCGCATCCCCTGCCAGTTCAGGCGCTGGATCACGCCACCGGCTACTTCATGGCGGCGGCTGTGATATCGGCTCTGACAAGTGCGGTGCGGGGCGATGGCATACACCGCGCGAGGTTGTCTTTGGCACGCACGGCAAAGGTTTTGGTCAACTTAGAGCCTGTTTCCGGGCCTGAAGTAACGGGATCTTCGCCTGCAGATTTGGATGACTGGATCGAAAATTCACCTTGGGGACCGGCCAAGCGATTGAAGCCGGGGATCGAAGTCGCCGGTGCGCCGATGCGGTGGGATCGTCCATCGGCTGAGTTGGGGTCGTCGCCCGCGTCTTGGGATTAAGTCAGGGCACCCAGCAAAACCGACAACGTGACAAACCCAAAGGCGGTTGCAATCAGCATGGCGATCGAGGCCATGCCTTCGTGCCCGCTTTCCTGCGCCAAGACCGAGTAGATTCCAAACATGGGCATCGCAGCGGACAAGATCACGGCTGCGGTCAGCTCGGTTGATAGTGACAGCCCCATCGCAGTGACGGCGACGGTTGCCAACGCCACCAAGCCGGGATGCAGGATCAGCTTGCCGAGTGCCACCTGGGCCGCTTTCCAGTGATTGCCACGCAAAGACAACCCCGCCAGCGATCCGCCGATGACAACCAGCGACAGCGCCGAGGCAGACGCCGCGAGCATCTGGAACAGCTGCGCGACCGGTCCGGGGATTGGGACGCGCACCACCGACACGGCCAGCCCCAGCAAAAGGCCAATCACCATCGGGCGCTTGAGGACACCCCACAGGATGCCAGCCACGCGTTTCGAGATGGAGACCTGTTCACCGCCTCGGGCCAGATCCATCAGGATCAGGCAGATCGGGATCAGCAGGATGTTCTCGACCAGCATGTTCAGCGCCAGGATGACGCCTGCCAGATCGGGAAAAGTCAGCAGCATGACTGGGTAGCCGATGAAGCCTGAATTTGGACAGGTGGTCCCCATGACGGCCACGGCACGGCGTGATGGCTCGGTACTTGTGGCGGTAAACCAAAGATAACTCACGGTGATTGTCGCCAGGCCGCCCAAGGCAAACACCAACATATAGCCGGGGTGAAACACCTCGGCAAAGTCGCGGCTGGCCATGGCGTTGAACAAAAGCGCAGGCAGGGCAATGTCCATGACATATTTGCCAAGGGTGCGCATGTCCGATTGTCCGAACCATCCCAGTTTCACGACCACATAGCCAATTGCGATGGCGGCGTAGATCGGAAAGGTGATGGCAAGGATGTCGGTGCTCACGTTGTCCAGGCCTCGGGCACTGTCGTGCCAATCTCTTCGGCAAAGTCATCGAGGAACCGGATCATCAGCGCCGCGCGGGATTGTGCCAGCTCGCGCCCGTTGTCGGTGATCATGCCCTTGGGCAGGGACAATAGCTTGACCCGCCAATGATCGACAGAAAAGCGGATGTCGTTCAGATCGCGTGCCACGGCAAAGGGATCGGTGGGGTGATACAATTCCTGCCCCAACGCCCCCGCCACAGCAAAGGTGCGGGCCACACCAATTGCGCCAAGCGCGTCCAGCCTGTCGGCATCGCGCAGAACCTGTGCCTCGATGGTTTCAGGCGGGATGCCCGCCGAGAAGCTATGCGCTTCGATAGCGTGTTGGGCTGCTTTGACTTCGCTCTCGGAAAGCCCAAGGTGGCTCAGGATCGGTCCGGCCTCGGCAGCCGCCATGCGAGAGGCTTTGGAACGGTCGGGGGAATCCTTAGGGAGGTTCACTAGGTCATGTAGGTAGGCCGCGCCAAGAAGAACGGTCTGGTCAGCCTCGGCTGGCGCGATCTTTTGCACGTTCAGCCACACCCGGTCGAGGTGGGCCAGATCATGGGCGCTGTCACGGCTCATCCGCTCGGCGACAATGGCGCGCAGCTGTTCGCGCAGCTCAGCCGATGGGGCCACGGTTCTCTCCGATCTGGCCGCGGTGCAGCAATAGGTGATCCAGGATCACACAGGCCATCATCGCCTCGCCCACCGGTACGGCGCGAATGCCGACGCAGGGGTCGTGGCGGCCCTTGGTGATGATCTCGGTCTCTTCACCGGATTTGGTGATGGTCTTGCGGGTGGTCAGGATCGAGCTTGTGGGCTTCACCGCAAAGCGGACCACAATGTCCTGCCCGGTCGATATGCCGCCCAGAATGCCGCCCGCGTGGTTTGAGCTGTATTGCGGGCCGTTCTGACCCATGAAGATCTCGTCTGCGTTGGCCTCGCCCGTCAGTTCGGCAGCGGCCATGCCTTCGCCGATCTCGACGCCTTTGACCGCGTTGATCGACATCATCGCAGCGGCTAGGTCGGTGTCCAGCTTACCATAAATGGGCGCGCCAAGGCCTGCGGGGACGCCGCGGGCGACCACCTCGATCACGGCGCCAACCGAGTTGCCGGATTTGCGCAAGCCGTCAAGGTATTCGGCCCAGTCATCGGCGGCTGTCGCGTCAGGGGTCCAGAACGGGTTCTGCTCAATCTGCGACCAGTCAAAGTTTGCACGGTCAATCTTGTGCGGACCGATCTGGGTCATGTAGCCCGTGATCTGCACGTTCGGCGCGATCTGTTTGATCGCCTCGCGCGCCAAGCCGCCAGCGGCCACACGCGACGCGGTTTCACGCGCCGAGCTGCGCCCGCCACCGCGATAGTCGCGGATGCCGTATTTCTGCCAATAGGTGATGTCGGCGTGACCGGGGCGAAACTTGTCCATGATGTCGCCGTAGTCCTTGCTGCGCTGATCGGTGTTTTCGATCATCAGCTGGACGGGCGTGCCGGTGGTTTGCCCTTCGAACACGCCGGACAGGATTTTTACCTGATCGGGTTCGCGGCGCTGTGTTGTGAACTTGTTCTGGCCCGGTTTGCGCTTGTCCAGCCAGTGCTGGATCATCGCCTCGTCAATTTGCACGCCCGGAGGGCAGCCGTCGACCGTGGCGCCCAGGGCGGGTCCGTGGCTTTCACCCCAAGTGGTGACGCGGAAGAGGTGTCCAAAGCTGTTCATCGACATGGGGCGTGCTCCTTTGCGACCCGTGCTTAGCGGGCTGGGCTTTAGGCCTCAAGAGGATTTGCTTTGTCCGGATCGGGGGAGGGGGCGCTGCCCCCGTCGCTTGCGCGACTCCCCCGGAGTATTTTCAAAAGGGTGAAGGGTCAGGCCGCGTTTGCCAGTTTTGCGCGGGTCTGGCCGATCATCAGCGCGGCTTTTGCAGCCTCGCGGCCCTTTTCCACGAAATGCGCGCGGTAGATCGCGTTGTGGTGATCGGTTTCCTGATACTGGTGCGGCGTCAGCGAAACGGACAGCACCGGAACACCGGTGTCCATACCTGCGCGCATCAGCCCGTCGACCACGGCCTGGGCGACAAAGTCGTGGCGATAGATGCCACCATCGACCACAAAGGCCGCGCAGGCGACGGCGGCGTATTGTCCGGTCTTGGCCAGTTCTTGCGCCAGCAGGGGCATTTCAAACGCGCCGGGGACGTCGAAGACGTCGATCTGGTCGGCTGGGATCAATTCCTGAAATCCGTCGAGCGCGCGGTCGACGATATCGGCATGCCATTGCGCCTTGATAAAGGCATAGCGGGTGTGTGTCATCGTAATCTCCTTTGGTTCTGACACGTCACCCAAGGCGATCACGGACAGGGCCGGGCCTATCCCCGTCCTGCACGTTCTCTTTCATCCGGACTATGACCGTCGGCTCTGGCATCTCACCAGATCTGCTGACACCCTTGGAGAAGGGCCGCTCGCGGGCTTACGGGTCATGATGCCCGCATACCGCCGGTGGGGAATTTCGCCCCGCCCTGAGAACGACGCCGACCTTGCCAACGAGGGACGCAATCTGCAAGACCGATTCTGCAAGGCGAAGGGAAAAGTGATGCATCCAAATCCTGTTTTTCGAACCGAGAGCCATGACATCAACCTGCAATTCGCACGCGAGCGGGGATTCGGCGTTCTTGCGGTTTCGGTAGATGGCGCGCCATTGCTGTCGCATGTGCCGTTTGTTCTGTCGGATGACGGGGCTTGGGCCGATCTGCACCTTGTGCGGTCGAATCCAATTGTCAGGGCGCTCAAGCAGCCGCTGCAAACCCGCCTCGCGGTCAGCGGGCCAGATGCCTACGTCTCGCCAGATTGGTACGGGGTGCCGGATCAGGTGCCGACTTGGAATTACGTTGCGGTGCACCTGATCGGACGGCTTGAACTGCGACCTCAGGAAGAGCTGCGGGACTTGCTGGATCGTCAGTCGGCGGTGTTCGAGGGGCGCCTTGCGCCAAAACCAGCTTGGACTTCCGACAAGATGGACCCGGAGGCTTTAGGTCGCATGATGCGCCAGATCGTGCCGTGTCGTTTGATGATCGAGGATGTTCAAGGCACGTGGAAGCTGAACCAGAACAAGACTGCCGACGCACGGTTGGGTGCGGCCGACGGCATTGAGGCGTCTCGCGTGGGATCAGAGGCCGAGGTTCTGGCGCAGTGGATGCGGAACGTGGATTAGGCAGGTTGAACCTGTGTCAACTGAGCGACGCGTGCGACATGGTCAGCCACAAAGGCAGGGTCCTGCATGGGCATGAAATGAGACAGGTCCGGGCGGTGAACATCCGTTCCGTTCGGCAAAGCGTCAGCCAAGCCTGGCCAAGTGGGGGAGCGAGTGAAGTCGCCGAATGATTTCATATCCATCGTATGGCCGCGCAGCACGGTCACCGGACACGTGATCTGATCCAGATGATCCAGGATGAACGCGCCGGTCATCGGCAACATGTATGAACTGGCCTCGACTTCGGGCGGACAGGCGAGGGTCAGCCCGCCCTCTGTCGGCAGCAGCCCATGTTCGCAATAGTCCTGCAAGGCCTGAGGTGTGAACAAGGAATACGGCGATCGATCGCGGAAACGGTCGACCATCTCTTGGACCGAGGTGAAATTGCGTTTCCGTTGTGCTGCGGGATGCTGTGCGCCCTTGGGTGACAGGGTATCGGCCAGGGCATAGATCTCAGGGCTCATGATGACTGGATCCACAAGAAGCAGCGCGCGCACGGCTTTTGGGTTTTTGATTGTTGCCTGAGTCAAAGCGTGACCGCCCAGAGAATGCCCTATGCAAATCAGGTTGGTGAGACCGAGAGTTTGAATGAAATCTGAAATCTCATTGCCCAGTTCTGACCAGCTGGAAAACGGCCCCCCGGTGGATTGCCCGTGACCATGCAGATCAATGCAGATGGAATGCACCGCGGGCAGATGTCTGATGACCTGATCCCATATCCGTGCATGAAATCCGGTGGCATGTGCAAGTAGCAACGTTGGTCCCTGCTCTCGCAGTTCTGCGTGTCGCTCGACAAAGCTTAGGGTAACACTGCTGACCTCGCAGGTACTTCGTTCTAGAGCGGACGTCTGTTGCAAGAGAGCACCTTCATGATCGACTGGGACTATTTAGGCGAGCCTAAGTGGCGGATTGCTAGCTGCACAAACACAACGTTGGGGCAAAACCCGAAACTGAGCGCACTCTTTGACGCGAATGCCTTTCTACAGAGGAGTTCGCCCAAAAGAATTTGAAACGGCGACTTTGATTGCTACACATTTGCCCAAGTCATTTTGGTCGAACACGGAGCAGTTGCCATGAAACTCTACTACAGCCCAACGTCGCCCTATGTGCGCAAGGTCATGGTTCTTTTGCATGAAACCGACCAGCTGGATGATGTCGAGCTGATCGGCGCCAGCGGTACGCCCCTGGACCCGGCTGATCCCCTGATGGGCAAGAATCCCCTGACCAAAGTGCCCGCGCTCGAGCGCCCGGATGGCCCCACCTTGTTCGACAGCCGTGTGATCTGCGCATTTTTGGACGCACGGGCGCAGTGTGGCCTCTATCCTGACGGCAATGCCCGGTGGGACACGTTGACGCTGGAGGCCCTGGCGGACGGGATATTGGATGCAGCCCTGCTAATTACCTACGAAGGTCGGCTTCGTCCTGAAGGAATGCAATGGGACAGCTGGGCGGATGCGCAATGGTCCAAGATCGAACGGGCCTGTGCGGCGTTGAACCAACGCTGGATGGCGCATCTGGCGGGGCCTTTGGACATGGGTCAAATCGCGGTGGCTTGTGCCCTGGGATATGTGGATTTCCGCCACGACGCGCGCGGATGGCGCAAAGGAAATGATGCTTTGGCCGCATGGTATGCTGAATTCGAATCGCGGCCCAGTTTGGAAGCGACTCGCCCGCCCGAAGGGTGAGAATCGGACGGAAATTGGAGTTTCGCAGGTGCTGCTGCTTGAAATTATGTGTCCGCACCGCGACATGAAATGCGAATAACTCACTCCTGCGCGCCTATGACCGCTGGACGAACCAATTTCCTGCCGCTAGACACCCGCGATAAGTCACCGCATTCGTGTGGTGCTGATGCATGTTTGCCCGTTCGCCGGGCGCTGGAATCGGAGAAAACCTCGTGTCCCACGCAGAAGACCACGAAGGCACCCGCAGAGATTTCCTCTACTACGCCACCGCTGGCGCAGGTGCTGTAACCGCAGGGGCTGCCATTTGGCCTCTGGTCAACCAAATGAACCCGTCGGCGGACGTTCAGGCGCTGTCCTCGATTCGCGTGGACGTGAGCGGTGTCGAGGTTGGCACTCAGATCAGTGTTAAGTTCCTGGGCAAGCCGGTGTTCATTCGCCGCCGTACGCAGGAAGAGATCGACGAGGCGCGTGCCGTCAACCTGGACGACCTGATCGACAAGGACGACCGCAACGCCAACAAGCCCGGCCTGGACGCATCGGACGAAAACCGTGCGATGGACGAAGCCGGCGAATGGCTGGTGATGATGGGTGTTTGTACCCACCTGGGCTGTGTGCCTCTGGGTGATGGCGCAGGCGAGTTCCACGGCTGGTTCTGCCCCTGCCACGGCTCGCACTATGACACCTCGGGTCGTATCCGTAAGGGGCCCGCGCCCGAAAACCTGCCGGTTCCGATCGCCGAATTCGTCGACGCAACCACCATCAAGCTCGGTTAAGGAGGCTCTTTCATGTCCGGAATTCCGCACGATCATTACGAGCCGAAGAGCAATGGCGAAAAGTGGCTGCACAGCCGCCTGCCCATCGTCGGCCTGATTTACGACACCATCATGATCCCCACCCCCAAGAACCTGAACTGGTGGTGGATCTGGGGCATCGTCCTGGCGTTCTGCCTGGCGCTGCAGATTGTCACCGGTATCGTTCTGGTGATGCACTACACCCCGCACGTTGACCTGGCGTTCGCCAGCGTCGAGCACATCATGCGCAACGTGAACGGCGGTTACATGATCCGTTACCTGCACATGAACGGCGCTTCGCTGTTCTTTGTTGCGGTCTACATCCACATGTTCCGTGGCCTGTTCTACGGTTCGTACAAGGCTCCGCGTGAAATCACGTGGATCATCGGCATGCTGATCTTTGTCCTGATGATGGGCACCGGTTTCATGGGCTATGTTCTGCCCTGGGGTCAGATGTCGTTCTGGGGCGCAACCGTGATCACCGGCCTGTTTGGCGCGATCCCGTTCATCGGCGAGCCGATCCAGACCCTGCTTCTGGGTGGTCCGGCCGTGGACAACGCAACCCTGAACCGCTTCTTCTCGTTGCACTATCTGCTGCCGTTCGTGATTGCGGCGTTGGTGATCGTGCACATCTGGGCCTTCCACACCACGGGCAACAACAACCCGACCGGTGTTGAAGTGCGCCGCACCTCGAAAGAAGACGTAAAGAAAGACACCCTGCCGTTCTGGCCGTACTTCGTGATCAAGGATTTCCTGGGTCTGGCCGTTGTTCTGGTGATCTTCTGGGCCATCGTCGGCTTTATGCCGAACTACCTGGGTCACCCCGACAACTACATCGAAGCAAACGCTCTGGTGACGCCCGCACACATCGTTCCGGAATGGTACTTCCTGCCTTTCTACGCGATCCTGCGCGCCTTTACCGCCGACGTTTGGCTGGTGCAGCTTGTCAGCTTTGTGACCGGTGGCATCATCGACGCCAAGTTCTTTGGTGTGATCGCGATGTTTGGTGCGATTGCCGTAATGGCTCTGGCGCCTTGGCTGGACACCTCGAACGTGCGTTCGGGTCAGTATCGCCCGATGTTCAAGTGGTGGTTCTACCTGCTGATCGTGGACTTCTTTGTCCTGATGTGGCTGGGTGCCATGCCCGCCGAAGAACCCTATGCGTCCTTCTCGCTGATCGGTTCGGCTTACTGGTTCGCTTACTTCCTGGTCATCCTGCCCCTGTTGGGCGTGATCGAGAAGCCGCTGCCGCAGCCGGAAACCATCGAAGAAGACTTCAACGCGCATTATGGCAAGGCTGACGCCGACGCCACGCCAGCTGAATAAGAGGGACCGAAACCCATGTTCAAGAAACTTGTACTAGGTGCCGCTCTGGCCTTTGCCCCTGTCGCAGCAATTGCGGCAGGTGGTGGCGACCAGCACATCGAGGACTTCGCGTTCTCGTTCGAAGGTCCCTTTGGCACATTCGACCAGAACCAGCTGCAGCGCGGTCTGCAGATCTATACCGAGGTTTGCGCAGCCTGCCACGGCCTGCAGTACGTCCCTCTGCGGACCCTGTCGGACGAAGACGGCCCCGGCATCCCCGAGGACCAGGTGCGTGCCTACGCGGCTGACAACTTCTCGGTCTACGATGAAGAGCTGGAAGATGATCGCCCCGCGATCCCGTCGGACCACTTCCCGGCCGTCACAGCTCTGGGTGCTCCTGACCTGAGCCTGATGGCCAAGGCACGTGCCGGTTTCCACGGCCCCTACGGCCTGGGTATCAACCAGCTGGTCAAAGGTATGGGCGGCGCGGAATACATCGCCTCGTTGCTGACCGGCTATACCGGCAAGGAAAAAGAAGAAGCAGGCACCATCCTGTATGAGAACACCGCCTTCCCGGGTGGCTGGATCTCGATGGCGCCGCCGCTGTCGGACGAGCAGGTTGAATTCATCGACGGCCACGCCAACGATTTGCACCACTTGTCCGAAGATGTCTCGGCCTTCCTGATGTGGACGGCTGAGCCCAAGATGATGGCTCGCAAGCAGGCAGGTTTTGTCGGTGTGCTGTTCCTGACCTTGCTGTCGGTTCTGCTGTACCTGACCAACAAGCGCCTCTGGGCTCCGATCAAGGGCAAAAAGAAAGCCTGATCCGGATCAAAGCTCTGGTAATCGAAACCCCCGGCCCGCAAGGTGCCGGGGGTTTTTTTGTTGCTTTGTAGGGTCGGTAATGCCTCTTGTGATCCGTGGATTGTTGAATGTTGCCGTGCAACTTGTGGTCCTCTACGCCGCGCTAATCGGCCCGGTGAGATTGGTCAGCGGGTCATGGATGTGGGCACGAGGGGTCGAGCTGATCTTGACCTATGGCGCACTTGTGAGCGCTGCGACGGTGATGCTGGCATGGTTGGCCCCCAAAAGCCTAGAGGCGCGCTTGACGCCCCCGTTCAGCGCCGCGCAACCGACCGAGGACTTCTGGGCGACGGTGGTTATCCTGATTGCACTGCTGGCGTCGGTTGTTTTTGTACCGATGGATGTTTTCGTCTGGCAGTTGCTGCCCCCGCCCGCGCCGTGGGTTGCGTCAATCGGCGGTTGGATTGCCTTCGCAGGCTTTGCCTTGATCGTTTGGGTGATCTTCGTGAATCAGTTCGCGATCCTGAATGTCGAAGACCAATCCGGCGTCGGGCAGCGAGTGGTTGTTTCGGGACCATACGCACTTGTCAGGCATCCAATGTACCTGTCAGCGCTGATCATGCAGGCGGGTGCTGGTCTCTGGCTGGGATCGCCGGCCAGCCTGGTGATGCTGGTGCCGGTATTCCTGGCCTTGTCGGTCCGCGTCATCGTTGAAGAACGCATGCTGCTTGACACCTTGCCGGGGTATGAGAGCTATTGCCAAATCAGACGCTATCGCATCTTGCCGCTGATCTGGTAGCGGTCAGGCCACCAACTGAGTGCCGTCTATCCCAACGACGCTTGCGCGCACGATCTGCCCCTCGACCTGCGGCGCATCAAAACGCACTTCGGTGAATTGCTCGGTTCGCCCCATGTTGGGGTTTTCCATCAGGATATGATGTGTCTTGCCCAATTGCGCCTTGAGATGCTGCGCGACTTGTCTGTCCCCTGCTTCGCGCAGGCGGGCAGCACGCTCCTTGATGATCTTGCCGTTGACCTGGTTGGGGATCTTGGCGGCCGGGGTGCCCTCGCGTTTGGAATAGGGAAACACATGCAGCCAGGTCAGGTCGCAGTCGGTCACAAGTTTCAGAGAGTTTTCGAAATGCGCCTCGGTCTCTGTTGGGAATCCGGCGATGATGTCGGCCCCAAAGGTCATCTCGGGGCGCAGTTTGCGCGCCTCTTCGGTGAAGCGGATGGCGTCGTCGCGCAAATGGCGGCGTTTCATTCGTTTCAGAATCAAGTCGTCGCCGTGCTGCAAAGACAGATGCAGATGTGGCATCAGGCGCGGCTCGGTGGCGATGGCCTGCATCAGGTTTTCATCCACCTCAATCGAATCGATTGAGCTGATCCGCAAACGCGGAAGATCCGGCACCAGTTTCAGGATCCGCATCACCAGATCGCCAAGCTTTGGCTGGGCAGGCAGATCCGCGCCCCAGGACGTCAGGTCAACGCCGGTCAGCACGACCTCGTTATAGCCGCGATCAACCAGTCGCTTGATCTGATCCACCACAACGCCCGCAGGGACGCTGCGCGAGTTACCGCGGCCGTAGGGGATGATGCAGAAGGTGCAGCGGTGATCACAGCCGTTCTGGACCTGCACGTAAGCCCGCGAGCGTGTGCCAAAGCCGTCGATCAGGTGGCCGGCGGTTTCAGTGACCGACATGATGTCGTCGACCTGCACGGTTTCGGTCTCGCCGATGAAATCAGCGGTCATGCCCTTCCAGGTGTCGGGCTGCATCTTTTCGGTATTGCCGATGACGGCGTCGACTTCTTCCATTGCGGAAAACGTCTGCGGCTCGGTCTGGGCGGCGCAGCCGGTGACGATCAAGCGCGCGTTGGGGTTTTCACGCCGCAGTTTGCGAATCTCTTGGCGCGCTTTTCGCACGGCCTCGGCGGTGACGGCGCAGGTGTTGACGATCACCGCGTCCTTCAGGCCCGCCTGCTGCGACAGCTCTTTCATCGCTTCGGTTTCATAGGCGTTCAGGCGACAGCCGAGTGTGGTGAATTTGGGCGCGCTCATGCGAGGCTCTCCAGGAATTCGCGGGTGAAAGCGCCGGTAAAGACATGCATCGTCGGCCCGGTCATCCAGACCCCATCGTCGCGCCAGTCGACATGCAGCGTGCCACCATCCAGATCAATGCGCACAGAGCGCCCTGTCAGCCCGCGTCGGGCAGCGGCCACAGCCGTGGCGCAGGAAGACGAGCCAGAGGCCAATGTGATGCCCACGCCCCGCTCCCACACGCGCATGCGGATGTGATCAGGGCCCACGATCTGGGCCACCTGTACATTTGTGCGTTCGGGATACAGCGGATGGTGCTCATGCGAGGAACCAAAGGCGGCAAGATCGACGGCCTCGGCATCATTGACAAAAAACGTGCAATGCGGATTGCCCATGCCGGTCGCCGTCGGTTCGCCGTCGATGGGCAGGCGCAGAGTGTCCATCTCATGCGCAAGCGGCACCTCATGCCATTCCAGCTGTGGATGCCCCATGTTCACCGACGTCAGCCCATCACCGGCCTCACGCGCCCACAGATCGCCGCGGTCGGTGGTCAGATGCAGCTCGGTCTTGCCGCTCTCGTCCATCAGGTGCCGAGCAATGCAGCGTGTTGCATTGCCGCAGGCAGCCGAGGTCGATCCATCCGCGTTGTAGAACACCAGATGGGCGTCGCCTGCGCCCTTCTCGATCACGGCCAACTGGTCGAACCCGACACCGAACTGACGGTGCGCGATTCCCTTTGCCATGGCGGGCGTAATGGCGATGTCGCCTACGCGCGCATCCACGACGACAAAGTCGTTTCCAAGCCCGTGCATCTTCATAAAGGGCAAATTGCTGTCGGTGTTCTGTTGCATGGCGGGCATATAACTGTCGTTTCGGGATGAATCCAGAGTTGAGGAAAGATTCTGGAAAAAAGGGGTTGACCCCCCCGCGCCCTCTCCCTAATTAGGCCGCCTATCGGGTCGCCGGAAACACCGGAAACAAAGCGACACGATGCGCAAAATAAGGCCTTGAACCTTCCCGGTAAAATGTCTTAGAGAGCGCCACGGATCGAAGAGATCCAGAAGAAAAGAGTGGGCCGTTAGCTCAGTTGGTAGAGCAACTGACTTTTAATCAGTGGGTCGCAGGTTCGAATCCTGCACGGCTCACCACTTCTTTATCAACCGAACATCATCACACTGCACTGAGCCGTTGATCTAGCGCCACGGTGTTCGTGTGCGGTTTCCTTTTTCAAAACACCAATCAGTTTCTGGCGGCGTTTGCGTGTTCGCTCATCGGATTTCTGCGTAGGGGCTGATTCCCGAACGGACATCCCCGCATTCGTGGTGAGTTGAGGGCATTGAGAGGGGGCTGTCTGGGTGTCTGCCCGTTTACAGATCGCAGTGGTCTATGGGCTTTGGTAGAGGACTCCGATCAGCATCCGCTTGTGTGCGGTTTTCTCCGATGATGATTTTGAGAAATGGTGCCCAGGAGAGGACTCGAACCTCCACGTCCATACGGACACTAGCACCTGAAGCTAGCGCGTCTACCAATTCCGCCACCTGGGCCGGTGTCGTGGGGCGGGATTTACGCTTAGCTGCGGGGGGCGTCAACCGGATTTTTGAACTTTGTGAAACTTTTTTGATGCCCCTGCCAAAGAGCATCCGGATGCCGCAGACGCCGTCGCTGGAATTGACGGCAACGCGTCCCTTTGCGGCATATTAGAACCTTGTTTGCGAAGGCTTGGAGCGGTACATCGAACTGTGTCTCAGTCAACAGGAGCCTCTCATGTCGAAAATGGTCACCATTTATGGCGGGTCTGGATTCGTCGGTCGTTATATTGCGCGGCGCATGGCCAATGAGGGGTGGCGTGTTCGCGTCGCAGTTCGTCGCCCGAACGAAGCGATGTATGTCAAAACCTATGGCGTCGTCGGCCAGGTCGAGCCCATTCTGTGTAACATCCGTGATGACGCCTCGGTCGCGTTGGCCATGAAAGGCGCGGATGCGGTCGTCAATTGCGTGGGTGTCTTGAACGAGTTGAGCAAGAACACATTCGACGCGGTTCAGTCCGACGGGGCCGGACGTGTGGCCCGTTTGGCAGCAGCCGAGGGGATCGAGCGGATGGTTCATGTTTCGGCCATTGGGGCCGATGCGGAATCGAACAGCGAATATGCGCAGACCAAAGCCGCTGGTGAGGCAGCTGTTCTGGAGCATATGCCTGGTGCGATGATCCTGCGTCCGTCAGTGATTTTCGGGACCGAAGATCAGTTTTTTAACCGCTTTGCCGGCATGACGCGTCTGAGCCCGTTTCTGCCGTTGGTCGGCGCTGAAACCAAGTTTCAGCCCGTCTTTGTGGATGATGTGGCCAAGGCCGCAGTCAAAGGTGTGTTGGGCGAAGCTGAAGGCGGTGTTTATGAGCTGGGTGGCCCCGAGGTTGCCAGCTTCCGCGAGTTGATGAAGGTGATGCTGGACGTGATCCACCGGCGCCGTGTGATCCTGGGCATGCCTATGTTTGCGGCGCGGATCATGGCCGGTGTGCTGGACATCGTGAAATTCGTCTCTTTCCAGCTGTTCCCCAACAACATCCTGACCCGTGATCAGGTGCGCAATCTGGGGCGCGACAATGTTGTTGCCGAGGGGGCCAGGGGCTTTGAAGATCTGGGGATCGAGCCTGCGACCATGGAATCGGTGTTGCCCGATTATCTGTGGAAATTCCGCCCATCGGGGCAGTACGACGCCATCAAGGATTCGGCCAAGAATCTGCGGGCCTGATCAGGCGTAGGCGTAGACTAGCAATACAATTCCAAGGATCACCCTGTAGATGACATATGGGGTGAAACTGATGCTGCGCAGCAGGCGCATCATCAGGCTGAGCGCCAGCAGGGCCGATATAAAAGCCATGGCAGCTGCAATCGCTCCGTCCCGCGCTGTGGCAGCGTCGGCTTGAAGCGCGACCTCGGCGCCCAGCAGGGTGCCTGAGGCAATGATGGTGGGGATGGACATCAGCATCGCGATGCGAGCACCATCTTCGCGGTTGTACCCCAGGCGCCGTGCTCCGGTGATGGTGATGCCCGAGCGTGAGGTGCCCGGGATCAGGGCGATCGCCTGCCACAACCCCATTAGAATCGCATCCTTTATGCCCCAGTCCTGGGTTGTCTTGGTCTCTGCCCCGGTTTGGTCAGCCCAATACAGGATGAGACCGAAGATCAGCATGGTCCAGCCGATCACGGCGACCGAGCGCAGCGAGGCGCTGAGGCCGGTGATATGCAGGAAAAGGCCGAACAAGACAGTGGGGATTGTTGCGATGATCAGCCCGGCGGCCAAGCGCGATCCATCGGTGTCGATGCGTCCGGTCAAGGCGCGGGGAAGGCCCAGGAGGCCCAGTTTTACGTCCGACCAGAAGTAGAGAACAACTGCGCCCAAAGTGCCGATATGGACAGCCACGTCGATCACCTGACCTTGGTCCGTCAGCCCGGTCAGCCCCGGCAGGAGAATCAGGTGGCCCGATGAGGATACGGGCAGGAATTCGGTGATTCCCTGAATCAGTGCGATGAGAAGTAGTTGAAACAGAGGCATTTTTTGAAACTCGTTTCAGGCGACGTTGGCTTGAGAGTGGGTATAAGTTCTTTGGTTCAAAAAGAAAGTCGATAATAAGGTCCGAGTCGGACCTAAAGTCTTGTCTTTTTTATTCTGAAATTCTAAACCGATGCCAGAAATCTAGAAAAAAGGTCAGCATAGTTGACTTTTAATGTCGCCGGGCGTCTTGTAGACAATCGCGACGTAGCCAATTCATGGAGTTTGACCCGTGGCCAAGCAACCGATGCTAAAATTTGTCCAGATCGACCGCGACATGCCTGCAAAGCGTGACGCTACTGTACGCAGGGAAGATTTCGACGAAATTTATGCCGAGTACGCCGCGGCAAAAGCCGAAGAGCAGGCAAGCCGGTGCAGCCAATGTGGTGTACCCTATTGTCAGTCGCACTGCCCGCTGCACAACAACATCCCCGACTGGCTGCGCCTAACCGCGACGGGCCGTCTGGAAGAGGCCTATGCCACCAGCCAGGCCACAAACACCTTCCCCGAGATCTGTGGCCGCATCTGCCCGCAGGACCGTCTGTGTGAGGGCAACTGCGTCATCGAACAGTCGGGTCACGGCACCGTCACCATCGGCTCGGTCGAGAAATACATCACCGATACCGCCTGGGAAAAAGGCTGGGTTCTGCCCAATGCTCCGACCCAGGAACGCAGCGAGAGCGTTGGTATCATCGGCGCGGGCCCCGGTGGTCTGGCCGCCGCAGACATGCTGCGCAAGGCCGGTGTGCAGGTCACGGTTTACGATCGCTATGACCGCGCGGGTGGCTTGTTGATGTACGGCATCCCGGGCTTCAAGCTGGAGAAAGACGTGGTCCAGCGCCGCAACGATCTGCTGGCAGATGGCGGCGTGACGTTTGAGCTGAACTGCGACGTGGATGCAGCTAAATTTGCCGAAATCCGCGAGAAGCACAACGCGGTGATCATCGCCACAGGCGTCTATAAATCGCGCGATCTGACCATGCCCGGCAGCGGTTTGGCGGGCATCGAGAAGGCGATCGACTTTTTGACCGCATCGAACCGCAAGAGCTTTGGCGACGCGGTCGAAGATTTTGACAATGGCCGCCTGAATGCCGAAGGCAAAAAGGTTGTCGTGATAGGTGGCGGTGACACCGCGATGGACTGTGTGCGCACCTCGATCCGTCAGGGCGCGACATCCGTTAAGTGTCTCTACCGTCGTGACCGCGCCAACATGCCCGGCTCGCAGCGCGAGACGCAGAACGCCGAAGAAGAAGGCGTGATCTTTGAGTGGTTGAGTGCGCCCAAGGGCTTCACTGGAGACGACAACGTGACCGGCGTGATGGTGCAGAAAATGCGCCTGGGTCAGCCGGATGCATCCGGTCGTCAGGCTCCGGAAGTGATCGAAGGCGCGGATTACGTCGAAGAGGCCGATCTGGTGATCAAGGCGCTTGGGTTCGAACCCGAAGATCTGCCGACGCTGTTTGGTCAGCCAGAGCTGCCCGTGACCCGTTGGGGCACCGTCAAGGCGGCGTTTCAGACCGGCGAGACCGAGATGGACGGCGTTTATGCCGTGGGTGACATCGTGCGCGGTGCGAGCCTGGTGGTCTGGGCCATTCGTGACGGCCGTGATTGCGCCGAGGCGATCCTGAAAAAGCTGGATGCTGCATCTGCAATCGCCGCTGAATGAGGGTTGAAATCCGCCTGTGACATGCGTGCACCAAGCGTGCACTACCCGTACACCGCCGCTGCATACATCTGATGCGGCACTGCAGCCAAAGGGTCAGCGAAAGTGACCCATCAAGCCAAAGGACAGTAAGATGATTGCACGATGGATTGCTGCTCTGCTCTTGAGCACCTTTGGCTCTGTGGCCACGGCGCAGGATCTGGCCGAGGTGCCCCAAGGCTGCACGCCGCAGGTGACGGTTCACAAGAACGGCTGCCGGACCTCGGTTCTGTTGATGTGTGGCGCGGGCCGTCAGGTGCTGACATATGCCGATGGGCGGCCTGACATTGTGCATTTCTATGACGGCGATTGGGGACTGGCGGGATTTTTGTATCAAGCCAATGCTCAGACCCGGTTTGATCGCAAGCCGGGTGCGGGCGAGATGATGAAGCTGGCTGATCTGATTGCGGATGGCCAGGACATAGAGAACGACATCCTGCTGTTTTCGACCCGTGTGGTGAAGAACCGCGAGTTCCTGATCGAAGGGTCCTATACGCTGACGGATGAAGAGGTCGATCTGAGCGGGCACACGTTCCGCAAAGGCACCCTGCACCGCGAGATGCAGCGCGAGGGCATCGACAGCAGCTGGCTGGGGTTCGACATCGACATCTATGTGTCCGAGGAGTTGGGGCTGTTCATCGAGGGTGACCTGGTCAACCACGCGCGTGGGCGCGAGTCGTTCACCGTGGATCACACCCCCCGCGCCATCCGGTTCGAGGGCGAGCCGGGGTTCCTGGCGACGCGGTCCGATTTTGGCTGCGACGGGTGAGGGGGGCGAGATGACCGAACTGAACGGACAATGCATGTGTGGCGCCGTGAGTGTCACGGCGACCCCGGCAAAGAATGCCATCGGGGCCTGTCACTGCGACATGTGTCGCCGCTGGACCAGCTCGGCCCTCATGACCTTTCAGGCCGAGCCGGGCTATGCCGCGCTGGGCCCGGTCAAGACCTATACCTCGTCCGATTGGGCCGAGCGCGCGTTCTGCGAAGTGTGCGGATCGGCGCTGTGGTACCGGATGACCGCGCCGGGTCCGATGCAGGGCCAGACCCAGATGGCGGCCGGACTTTTTGAGAATGCAGGCGGCAGCAAGCTGAGCCTGGAACTGTTTATCGACAAGAAACCCGAGGGTTATGCATTTGCAGGCGATCGCAAGCAGATCACCGAGGCCGAGATGATGGCCATGTATGCCCCGTCGGAAGAAGGAGACAACCAATGACCAAATGTGATGCCGATTGGGTGCGCGCCGAAGAGGCCAAGCGTCAGTGGATGGCCGAGAATGGCCTGTATTCCGAGGAAGAGGAGCACTCGTCCTGCGGTGTGGGCCTTGTGGTGTCCGTCGATGGCAAGAAAAGCCGCAAGGTGGTTGAGGCCGGGATCGACGCTCTGAAGGCGATCTGGCACCGAGGTGCGGTGGATGCGGATGGCAAGACCGGTGACGGTGCGGGCATCCACGTGCAGATCCCGGTTCCGTTCTTCTATGACCAGGTCAAGCGCACCGGCCACGAGCCGCGCGAAGATCAGTTGATTGCGGTGGGTCAGGTGTTCCTGCCCCGCACCGACTTTGGCGCGCAGGAAACCTGCCGGACCATTGTCGAGACCGAAGTTCTGAAGATGGGCTATTACATCTATGGCTGGCGTCATGTGCCGGTGGATGTGACCTGTCTGGGCGAAAAGGCCAACGCGACCCGGCCCGAGATTGAACAGATCCTGATCGCGAATTCCAAGGGTGTCGATGAAGAGACCTTTGAGCGCGAGCTTTATGTGATCCGTCGCCGGATCGAGAAGGCGGCCTCGGCTGCGGGTGTTTCGGGGCTGTATATTGCGTCGCTGTCGTGCCGGTCGATCATCTACAAGGGCATGATGCTGGCCGAGCAGGTTGCTGTGTTCTACCCCGACCTGATGGACGAGCGGTTTGAGTCTGCCTTTGCCCTGTATCACCAGCGCTATTCGACCAACACCTTCCCACAGTGGTGGCTGGCGCAGCCGTTCCGCATGTTGGCCCACAACGGTGAGATCAACACGCTCAAGGGCAACCTGAACTGGATGAAGAGCCACGAGATCCGCATGGCGTCGGCCTTCTTTGGCGATATGGCCGAAGATATCAAGCCGATCGTACCGGGTGGCTCGTCGGATTCCGCGGCGCTGGATGCTGTGTTCGAGGTGATGGTGCGCGCAGGCCGCAATGCACCGATGGCCAAGACCATGCTGGTGCCCGAGTCGTGGTCCAAGCAGGCGGTGGATTTGCCGCAACCGTGGATTGACATGTACTCCTATTGCAACTCGGTGATGGAGCCGTGGGACGGCCCCGCCGCGCTGGCGATGACTGATGGTCGCTGGGTCTGTGCGGGTCTGGACCGCAACGGTCTGCGCCCGATGCGTTATGTTGTGACCGGTGACGGCCTTCTGATCGCTGGGTCCGAGGCGGGCATGGTGCCGATCAACGAGGCAAACGTTGTGGAGAAAGGCGCTTTGGGTCCGGGGCAGATGATTGCCGTAGATATGGCCGAGGGCAAACTGTTCCACGACACCGAGATCAAAGATGCGTTGGCGGGTAGCCGTCCGTTTGGTGAATGGGTCGGCAAGATCGTCAACCTTGAGGACAAGCTGCAAGGCGTGACCGAGGCCGCGATGTTCAGCGGTGAGGAGCTGCGCAAGCGGCAGATCGCGGCTGGCTACAGCATCGAAGAGTTGGAGCAGATCCTGGCGCCGATGGCTGAGGACGGTAAGGAATCGCTAGCGTCCATGGGCGATGACACCCCGTCGGCGGTTCTGTCTAAGATGTACCGTCCGCTGAGCCATTTCTTCCGCCAGAACTTCAGCCAGGTGACCAACCCGCCCATCGACAGTCTGCGCGAATATCGCGTGATGTCGCTGAAAACCCGGTTCGGGAACCTGAAAAACGTGCTGGACGAGGACAGCAGCCAGACCGAGATCGTGGTGCTGGAAAGCCCGTTCATCGGCAATGCGCAGTGGGACAATCTGGTCGAAGGGTTCGATGCCGCGCTGGTGGAAATCGATTGTACCTTTGAACCCGGTCAGGGCGCATTGAACGCGGCACTGGCGCGCATCCGGGCCGAGGCCGAAGAGGCCGTGCGTTCGGGTGCGGGGCACATTGTGCTGACGGATCAGCATTCGAGCGCCGACAAGGTGGCGATGCCGATGATCCTGGCGACCTCTGCCGTTCACAGCCACCTGACGCGCAAGGGCTTGCGGACCTTCTGCTCGCTCAACGTTCGGTCGGCCGAATGCATCGACCCGCATTACTTTGCGGTTCTGATAGGCTGCGGCGCGACCGTGGTGAACGCCTATCTGGCCGAGGATTCGATTGCGGATCGTATCGAGCGCGGCCTGCTGGACGGTACCCTGACCGAGAACATCGCGCGCTATCGTGAAGCCATTGATCAGGGCTTGCTCAAGATCATGGCCAAGATGGGTATCTCGGTGATCTCGTCCTATCGCGGTGGTCTGAACTTTGAGGCCGTGGGCCTGAGCCGTGCCATGTGTGCCGAGTTCTTCCCTGGAATGACCAGCCGGATTTCGGGCATTGGTGTGACCGGTATTCAGACCAAAGCTGAAGAAGTGCACGCCAAAGGCTGGGGTGATGTGGCCAACGTTTTGCCCATTGGTGGCTTCTACAAGGCGCGCAAATCGGGTGAGACGCATGCCTGGGAAGCGACCAGCATGCACATGATGCAGATGGCGTGTAACAAAGCCTCGTTCGAGCTGTGGAAGCAGTATTCGGCCAAGATGCAGAGCAATCCGCCGATCCACCTGCGCGACCTGATGGATTTCAAACCGCTGGGCAAGGCGATCCCGCTGGAAGAGGTGGAATCGATCACCTCGATCCGGAAACGCTTTGTCACGCCAGGCATGTCGCTGGGGGCGCTGAGCCCCGAGGCGCACAAGACGCTGAACGTGGCGATGAACCGGATTGGGGCCAAGTCGGATTCGGGTGAGGGCGGGGAAGATCCCGCACACTTTGTTCCCGAACCCAATGGCGACAACCCGTCGGCCAAGATCAAGCAGGTCGCGTCGGGCCGCTTTGGTGTGACCGCCGAATACCTGAACCAGTGTGAAGAGTTGGAGATCAAGGTGGCCCAGGGTGCGAAACCCGGTGAGGGTGGCCAGCTGCCGGGCATGAAGGTCACCGACCTGATTGCGCGTCTGCGCCATTCGACCAAGGGCGTGACCCTGATTTCGCCGCCGCCGCACCACGACATCTATTCGATCGAGGATCTGGCGCAGCTGATCTATGACCTGAAACAGATCAACCCGCGCTGCAAGGTGACGGTCAAGCTGGTGGCGTCCTCGGGCGTGGGCACGATTGCTGCCGGTGTGGCCAAGGCCAAGGCGGATGTGATCCTGATTTCGGGCCACAACGGGGGCACCGGTGCCTCGCCTGCAACTTCGATCAAATATGCGGGTCTGCCGTGGGAAATGGGCCTGACCGAGGCGCATCAGGTTCTGGCGATGAACAACCTGCGCGAGCGGGTCACGCTGCGGACCGATGGTGGTCTGCGCACAGGCCGCGACATCGTGATTGCCGCGATGCTGGGGGCCGAGGAATACGGCATCGGCACAGCGGCCTTGATCGCGATGGGCTGTATCATGGTGCGTCAGTGCCAGAGCAATACTTGCCCGGTTGGGGTTTGCACCCAGGACGAGAGCTTGCGTGCCAAGTTCACCGGTAATGCCGATAAGGTGGTGAACCTGATCACCTTCTATGCGCAGGAAGTGCGTGAGGTTCTGGCCTCGATCGGTGCGCGGTCGATTGAAGAGGTGATCGGGCGTGCGGATCTGCTGGCGCAGGTTTCCCGTGGTTCGGCTCATCTGGATGACCTGGACCTGAACCCGCTGCTGATCACCGTCGATGGCTCGGCCAATATCGTCTACAACCGCGACAAGGACCGCAACGCGGTGCCCGATACGCTGGATGCAGAGATCGTGCGCGACGCAGCGCGGTTCCTGCAGGACGGTGAAAAGATGCAGCTGTCTTATGCGATCCAGAACACGGATCGGACCGTGGGCACGCGCACATCCAGCCACATCGTCCGCAATTTTGGCATGCGCAACACGCTGCAAGAGGATCACCTGACGGTGAAACTGCAAGGTTCGGCCGGGCAGTCGTTGGGGGCCTTTGCCGCACCGGGTCTGAAGCTGGAAGTGTCGGGTGATGCCAACGACTATGTCGCCAAGGGTCTGTCGGGGGGCACCGTTGTGGTGCGTCCGCCGCAGGTGAGCCCGCTGAAGGCATCGGAAAACACCATCATCGGCAACACGGTTCTGTATGGCGCCACCGATGGCTACCTGTTCGCGGCCGGCCGCGCGGGGGAACGCTTTGCGGTGCGCAACTCGGGTGCCAAGGTGGTGATCGAGGGCTGTGGTGCTTGCGGGTGTGAATACATGACTGGCGGTGTCGCGGTGATCCTGGGCGATATCGGTGCAAACTTTGGCGCAGGCATGACCGGCGGCATGGCGTATCTGTATGATCCCGAAGGCAAGGCCGAAACCGTGATGAACATGGAAACGCTGGTGACCTGCACGGTGACCGTGGACCATTGGGAAGCGCAGTTGAAAGGCCTGGTGGAACGGCACCTGGCCGAAACCGGCAGCCGCAAAGCCGCCGACATCCTGCAGCATTGGGATGTGGAAAAGGCGAACTTCCTTCAGGTCTGCCCGAAAGAGATGCTTGTGCATCTGCCCGCGCCGCTCAGCACGGAAGAGCAGGCGGTTCCGGCGGAATAAGCCTTACACAACGAGCATGAAAAGCCCGCGATCAGGATCTGGTCGCGGGCTTTTTACGTTTTGGGGGAGGTAACATGGCCTTGTCCCCTTTTTTCGAACACAAAATCGGCCCATTTTTAGGTTAGTTTTCGATACGGCCGCTGCCACGGCCCACAGTTTGTTCGTGTTCACGGTAGGGGGGATATATGCCTACTGACTATATCGATCAGGTGTTTCTGCTTGATCCTGCCAACCCACCAGCGGTGGGAACTCAGATTAATTTTCAGCAGGTTACCCTGACTGACCAAAACGACAACGGATTGATCAACCGCTTTGCGGGGGACAACATCAATGGCGTCGATATCGTCAGTTCCTGGCCTGGTGACACGGTGACAATTGATGTGCCGAACGTGGGGCCGGTGACCTATACGGGAATCACCTTCTACCTCTCGGGCGGCGGGCGGATGTTCACGCCAACCGATGGTCAGGTCTTGCAGAACGGGACATTTCAGGGCTCGACCTTTGTGAACACCCAAGGGTCGCTGGATGTGAATGACCTGCCGCCGGTGTGTTTCACTGCGGGCACCAAGATCCTCACACCCTTTGGCGAGCGCCGGATTGAAGAGCTGGAGCCCGGCGATTTGGTGACGACGCGCGAACACGGGGATCAGCCGGTTTTGTGGATCGGTCGGACCACCGTGGATGGGCGTGGCGAGATGGGACCGATCCGGTTCAAGGCGGGTGTGTTGGGGGCCAAGCGCCCGCTGCTGGTGTCCCCACAGCACCGCATGGTGATCGACGATTGGCGCGCGCTCTATTTCTTTGGTCACAAAGAGATCCTGGTTGCGGCCAAGGCGCTAGTGAATGGCGACACGGTCAAGCAGGTCAAGCGTGACGAAATTGAATACATCCACCTGTTGTTCGCCTCGCATGAGGTGGTGTTTGCCAATGGGGTGCCGTCTGAAAGCTATTTCCCTGGTCACGCGCTGGAACGTTCGGACCGCGAGGCGCAGGCCGAAATTCTAAGGCTGTTCCCCGAGTTGAACCACGTGACGGCCTTGCAGAAGAAGACCGCATTGCCAGTGGTGCGCGCTCGCGATGCGCGGATGATGGCACTTTGATCATGTGAGTCTTTGGGCGTTGGGAACCCCAGACCGGTGCCCAGATGGGGGGAGCATATTCTATCAGCGCATCGGCGGCGGGGTATTTGCGCGCCGCAAGATCAGGTTCAGGCGATTGAAACTGGCCTGTACCGAGTCCGGTTCAGGGCGGGCAAAGAAACCGTCGAGCTCATCAAACACACGGACCGCTTGATCCAGCACAGGGTCGGCCCCTTCGGCATATAGGCCTGCCTTGATCATCACCTCGGACTGCTCATAAGCGCCGATCAGACGGCGGACGTCGTGAATGGCGTCGTTTTCCTCTGCAGTGGCGGCGTCAGGCAAGCTGCGCGAGACCGAGCGGCTGACGTCGATGGCGGGATAGCGGCCCCGTTCGGCAATCTCGCGGTTCAGGACGATATGGCCATCAAGGACCCCGCGTAGGATGTCGGCGACCGGTTCATCCATGTCCGAGCCCGCCACCAGAACGCTGAACACGGCCGTGATGTCGCCCTGTGCGTGGGTGCCCGGACCCGCGCGTTCGCACAGGCCGGTGATCAGCGGTGTCACGGAGGGGGGATAGCCACGCAGGGCAGGGGCCTCGCCCTGCGAGACCGAGATTTCGCGGTGAGCTTCGGCGAAGCGGGTGATCGAATCGGCCAGGAACAGCACATTCATCCCCTCGTCTCGCAGAGTTTCGGCCACGCTCATCGCGGCCCAGGCGCAGCGGCGACGGACCAATGCGGATTGGTCCGAGGTTGCGGCCACGACCACGGCGCGATCCATCCCTTCGGGGCCTAGTGTTTTCTCAACAAATTCATTCACTTCGCGCCCCCGCTCACCGATGAGCGCAACCACCACGGCGTCGGCTTGCATCGACTTGGCCAGCTGCGCCAGCAGGCTGGATTTACCCACACCGGACCCGGCAAAAAGCCCGATCCGCTGTCCCTGAACAATTGGAAGAACAGTGTTCAGCACCGACATCCCGGTCGACATGCGCGCCCCCAAAGGTTTGCGTTCGACAGCAGGCGGTGGCGAGGCCATTAGGTTACGCTTGCCCTCTCCTCTCAGCAGGGGGCGACCATCCAGCGGGCGGCCAAAGGGATCCACGACACGCCCGATCCAGGACGCGCTGGGCGCGAATTCGGGCATCTGCTGCAAGATCACCCGATTGCCCAGGGCAACCCCGTCAGGCGCGGCGTCGGGCAGCATGTTGATGGCATCGGCGTCGACCTGCAAAACCTCGCCATGCAGGGATGTGCCGGTGTTGCGCTTGAGCTCCAACCGGTCGCCGATCCGGGCCACGTTTGCCAGCCCCTGAATCCGGATCACGCCCCCCTGTACCCCCATCACGCGCCCGACGTGTCGCGACAGGCTGAGGGCTTGGAATTGTGCTTTCAGGTGGGCCGGGTTTGGGGCGGACATAAGGATTCTCCGTTTTGTTCCTGAAAACGGTTTCTAAAGGAATCGGGGTTAAGCCTTGATTGAAATTGATCGAGGGAGAAGCCCCGATGTTCTCTGACTTGAACGTCTTTAAGATGGCGTACGCCATGGCAACACATGCGGGTAAACGACAGGCCATCGTGTCGCAGAACATGGCCAATGCCGATACGCCCGGATACCAGGCCCGCGACATCGAATCCTTTTCCAATGCCTATGTGAAAAACGGTGCGCGCATTGAAATGCAAGCCAGTCGTGGTGGGCATTTGAATGGTGTGGAACGGGGCGCGCCCGATTGGGCGGTGTTCCATCCTGACCTGCCCAACGATCCCAACCAGAACAATGTCGCCATCGAAGAAGAGATGCTGAAAGCCGTTGAGGTCAAGCGCCAGCATGACCGCGCGATCGCGATCTACAAATCCTCGATGGCAGTGCTGCGCGGCACGCTTGGCCGGTCTTAAGGAGTGTTGTCATGAGTGAGTTTTCCAAATCCCTTTCGGTAACTGCGAGCGCCCTGCGCGCCCAGGCAACCCGCCTGCGCCATGTGTCCGAAAACATCTCGAACGCCGATACGCCCGGATATCGTCGCAAGATTGTCCCCTTCGAGGTCAATCGCGCCGAGAACGCAGGCATCGACATGGTCAAGGTCGGACGGGTCAATCTGGACCGTTCGGAGTTGAACGAGATCTATGACCCGTCGCATCCGCTGGCCAATGACGCCGGCAATTTCAAAGGGTCGAACGTCGATCTGATGATCGAGATCGCTGACGCGCGCGAAGCGCAGCGCAGCTATGAGGCCAACCTCAAGATGTTCGAGCAGGTGCGGCAAATGTCGTCGTCCCTGATGGACCTTCTTCGCAAGTAACTTTTTCCCAAAACAAGGACAGCCAGAATGGATATCCGCTCACTTTCGGCCGCCAGCAGCTATGCTTCGGCCCGCCCTGCGACGCAGGCAGACCCCAATCACCAGGGGGCCGCGCAGGGCCTGCGCCAGACATTTTCCGACTTTGCGGCGACGTTGCAGCACAGCGAACAGACCGCCCAGGCGGCGATGATCGGGCAGGCCGATCCTCATGCGCTGGTGCAGGCGCTGGCGCAAACCGAACTGGCCGTTGAGACGGCCGTGACCGTGCGCAACAAGGTTGTCGAAGCCTATCAGGAAATCCTGAGGATGCCTGTCTGACATGCTGAGTGAGGGTCTGTTTTTTGACACGGTGCGGCAGGCGCTGTGGATTTCGGTCATCGTCTCGGTGCCGATCCTGACAGTGGCGCTGATCACCGGTCTGGCGGTTGGCCTGTTTCAGGCGCTGACGTCGATCCAGGAAATGACCCTGACGTTTGTCCCCAAACTGGCCGCCATTGTTGTCGTGTTCTGGATCTCGATGGGGTTCATGACCAAGACGCTGGTGTCTTTCTTTACTGCAACGATCATTCCCCTGATTGCCGGAGGTTTATAATGGAAACAGCAGGTTACGCCACGCTATCGCGTCAATCCGGTCTGATGAACGAGATCCGGGTCATCGCGAATAACATCGCCAATGCGGCCACCACCGGATACCGGCAAGAGGGGCTGGTGTTTTCTGAATTCATCAAGGACGGCCCCAACCAGCCGTCGCTGTCGATGGCACGGGCGCAGGTGCGGAACACGTCGTTTGCCCAAGGCACCCTGACGCAGACCAACGGCAAGTTTGATGTCGCCATCGAGGGGGATGGGTTTTTCAAAGTCGAGACGGGCGCAGGAGAGCGTCTGACCCGTGCAGGCAGTTTCACCCCCAACGCCCAGGGCGATTTGGTCAACATGGACGGACATTTGGTGATGGATGTCAGTGGCACCCCGATCTTCATTCCTCCGGATGTGCAGACCATCAAGATCGCGTCTGACGGCACCATCAGTGGCGATGGTCGACTGCTCGGGCAGGTGGGTGTCTTCACGCCGGTGAACCCCTCGGGCCTGATCCGTGAAGGCGGCGTGGTGTTCCGTGCTGACGAAGGCTCGGAGCCCACGCAAGAAGCCAAGGTGATGCAAGGGTTCCTAGAGGGATCAAACGTCAACGCCATTGGCCAGGTGGCCCGACTGGTGGAGATCCAGCGTGGGTATGAACTGGGCCAAAGCTTTTTGGAAACCGAAGATCAACGCATTCGCAGCGCCGTCAAAGCGTTGTCGCGGTAACTTTTCAGACAGGAGAAACTCATGCGTGCCTTGAAGATTGCGGCGACGGGAATGACGGCTCAGCAACTGCGGGTCGAGACGATTTCCAACAACCTCGCCAATATGAACACCACCGGCTACAACGCCCGACGGGCCGAGTTTGCGGATCTGCATTATCAGCAGGTGTCCCGGGCGGGCACAGTCAATGCAGCGGACGGAACGGTGCTGCCGACCGGCGTACAGTTGGGGTTGGGCGTGCGGCCAGCGGCGGTGTCGATCCATCTGGCGCAGGGTGCGCTGTCGGAAACCGGCAATGATCTGGACGTCGCAATCGAGGGTCGCGGATATCTGGAGGTCAACCTGCCGTCCGGTCAATCCGCCTATACGCGCGATGGTAGCCTGAAACGCTCGGCCGAAGGGCTGATCGTCACGTCAGACGGCTATACGGTGACGCCCGAGATCACCATTCCCACGGACGCGCGCAGCATCTCGATCAATGCGGCGGGCGAGGTTTTCGCCTATTTCGACAACGCGGCCGAGGGTCAGCTGCTGGGGCAATTCACACTGGCCAGTTTCGCCAACGCCAAGGGGCTGGAGGCAATTGGCAGCAACATGTTCAAGGAAACCGAGGCCTCTGGCGCGCCCGTGGTGGCCGAACCGGGTGTCGACGGGCTGGGTACGCTGCGGCAGGGATACATCGAGGACAGCTCGGTCGATGCCGTGCGCGAAGTGACCGAGCTGATCGAGGCGCAGCGTGGATATGAAATGAATGCCAAGGTCATCTCGGCTGTCGACCAGATGATGAGCGCGACCACGCAGGTGCGCTGATGCGGGTTCTGGCTGTCATTGCGCTGGTGGTGTTCGGTACACCCACCCTGGCGGAGATCCTGGTGCCCGCACGTACGATCCGCGCCAAGGAGATCATCGGCGCGCGGGATCTGGTGTCGAAATCGGCCGATGTGCCGGGTGCCGTATCCCACCCCGACGAGGTCATCGGGCAAGAGGCGCGTGTCGCACTGTACCCCGGACGCCCGATCCGGTTTTCCGATATCGGCCCGCCCGCCATCGTCGATCGCAACGACATCGTGCCGCTGATCTTCAACCACGGCGGTCTGACGATCATGACCGAAGGGCGGGCGATGGG
>NZ_JAGHRE010000018.1 GCF_017743935.1 Tropicibacter sp. R16_0 | reverse complement strand
CGAGGAGGCTGCCTCGAGGAAGGTGATCATGTCCTGCCCGTTGCCGCCGTCCAGCGTGTCGTTGCCGGCCGTCGCGATGAACCAGTCGTAATCGCCCAGACCGCGCATCTCGTCGTTGCCATCGCTGCCGCGCATGACGTCGGCAAAGATCGAGCCGGTGGCCCGTTCGATGCTGATCAGCTGGTCGGTCTCGCCGCCAAAGAGCTCGGCCGTGCCCGCGCCCAGATCGAGGTCGAGCATGAAGTTCGTCCCCCGCCCGGCCACTTCCGGCGCGTCCGAGTAAGACACCATGTCCCGCCCCACGCCACCGTCCACGGTGTCATTGCCACGCCCCGGAATGATCCAGTCATAGCCCTCATTCCCCATGAGAGTATCGTTACCCGCACTGGCGTTGAGAACATCATTTCCCCCACGCCCGTCGAAGACCACCCCAACACTGCCATCATTGAAGTTTGGATCGACCGAAAACAGGTTTGCTGTGTCGGTTCCCTCCACGAGCGTCTCATAACCTCGCCACGCATAGACGGATACATTTTCCATACTCGACACTTCGTAAGTGCGCGCTGGAGAGTCACTGATCCAACTGGCCGTTTCCTCTCGCAAATCGACAATCCACCCAAAGCTCAAGTCGAGCGTATCGATCCCGTCCCCACCATCTGCATACCCGCCCTTCACGTCTGACGAACCTGACAAATCGAAAATGTCATCGCCCGCGCCACCATAGGCCCGATCGCCGGGGCGGACACGAAACTCGTCGTCGCCGCCATAGCCATACATTGTGTCAGCAAACGCAGCCGTAGTGAAAAACCGATCAACTTCGCTCGAACCATGAAGGGTTACGGCATTTTCCAGATGTTGTAGGAGAAACCTATTTCCATGATCGGCACTTCCCCAGATGACTTCAAAATTGGTGAAATCCAGATCACCAATAGAAAAGACATTTGGCAGACCGTTCTCTCGGTCCACAAAAGAATTATCGTCGATACCAGTGTAGCTTCGACCTGTGGAAATGTTTCTTGCATCCAGGGTGTCTATACCAGCTCCGCCGTCGAAGAAGCCCTTCGCAGAGCGCGGGAAGGATGCCTCTACGGCGTTCAATAAGAATGTGTCATTCTGTTCACTGCCGGATACAGCTTGGTCAACTTCGTTGATATTGAATATCATAAACATTCTCGCTCTGGGAAATATCGGCCTTAAACCAATCGGATTTGGCTCCAACGGCACTTGTAAGGCAACGCGTCAAGCTGTCGCCAGCGACTATACTTCGGAATACTTGCTGCCAGATTGAAGAGGCTTGGTCAAAAGACTTTCGGTAATGCGACTCTCTGATGTTCTGCGACCGTTCTCTACACCGAGGCTCTTCAAGGGTCATCAGTAACACTGAAGAACTTTCGCTTTTTCCCATGAGTCTGTACAACCTCTGCGTGATAGCTTCGCAACTTAGCTGATGGTTAATACGCATCACACTTGGAGCAGCTATCATCAGAACGTCGAAGCGCGACTAACCGACCAAAACAAAGATTATGCCCTATGCTTTCAAGACTCGACGACAGTTCACTTGACTCAACGAGAAGAACCTCAATAGTCTTCACCGCCATTTCTCTCATCATATTCACCTACACTCCAAGCCTCGACTTAGAGAGCATCGGGTTCTTGGATTTCTCCAAATCTGGTTACACAGAGGTACCCACAAGTGCTTTCGCCATAGTGCTCTTTTTTGCTCTCTGCTACCTCATGGTAAGGACCATCGTTTGGATACCGATTCATCGAAACGAGCGAAACAAGTCATTTGAAAGCTTGAATGAATACACCAAAAAATATGCCTCCAAAATCGAAGAGATTTTCGAACCCGTTTTTGAAGAGAACGATACATTCAAAAGGAATCTGTCCAGGATCAACCTCGAAGAAAACAGAGACCTACTGGCGAAATTGCATTCGGCGATGCAAGGTTATAATCTCTTGATCAAAGAGTTCAAAGACTGCGTCGAAGTCGGAAGAGATATACTCCATGAAATAGGGAAGACGGGAGCAGGACTGTTTCCAGGGAATAGCGCGGGCTTACCCTCTGCTGAGTCGGAGAAGATTCTCAGAAAACTCTATGAATACAACACACAGTTCCCTGGGATTGACCTAGGCGTACATCACGAAGCTATAAAAGAACTCTCCACAAAGAGTCTATCGTCCCACGAAGGACTTAAAGAAGCGGATGTACCCCTCACGTTTCAAAAAATCCAAGGGCTGGAAAATTCAATTAAAAACTACGCAAACACTCTTGAATACCAAGAGACGCTTCTGCCAGAAAGATTTGCTCACGACGAGGAGCAAGCTTCAAAATTTAGCAATTTGGAGATGAAAATATTTGCCGAATGGACACCTATCCTCGTTGTTTCAATCGGCCTAACTCTCAACATCCAGCTGATTTTAAACAAGACCGACCTACACATAACTCTTGTGACATTTACAATTGTTTCCACCCTCGCCCTGCTCGTCCTGAAATATACAGATACCCCCTATGAAAAATCGCTTAGAAAGAGCCAACTGCGCCGGAAGCTTGTTTCAATCGCCAAAAAGATGGAGTCCCCTCAAGAGGCGTTAGACACAATCGACCGATACAAAACTGAAGCCGAAAGACGCTCAGAACGCGGCAACTCAACATGAAAGCCAAGTGACCGCGCATGCCCCCGAACGCCTGCCGTTGCAGATAGAGGAACCGCGCGGCCCGCTGTAGATCTGTCAGCGTGGACGGATCAACCGCACGGAGGCGCTCGAACTCGCGCCTGGACGCGATCTGAAACCGCATGACGTCCATCAACTGCGGATAGTGCTGCTGCAGGATCCGGAACAGGTTGGTGATCTCACCGTTGAAGTCGTTCGCCACCTCCAGAACCGGCTTCCAGGTGCGGCGCAGGAAAACACCGCCCATGCCGATGAAGGGTTCGATATAGGCCCTATGTTCGACGGCCTCGATCCCCTCGATGATGTGGGCGCTCAATGCCTTCTTTCCACCCAGCCACAGGGCGACCGGCGCAGCGGCCGGCACTTTTTTCATTGTCGTCATGGTTGATTCCAGAATATCAGTCTACCGCTCTCGCGAGAGTCGGGCGACATTATCTGGTGTCATGTCGGTGCAGCTTGATTGAAACTATGGCTGCACGGTGGCGGTGTTGGTAGCACCGCTGCCCCCGCCAGTGTTATTAGCAGGGGAAGTACTTTGGTTGCATTACTCGATCACAACGATCATAGAAAAGCGGGGCGCGCTCTCGCAATCTGCTCGATCTCACAACTCCTTATTTCACAGTGTTCTTCCGGATTTACCACGACAAGCATTTTAGGCTTGAACGTTCATCTAACTGATACTGATTTGGTGCGAGCGTTCAGTATCCTCATGTGGATCTATTTTGTGATCTTCGTTGTCAGAATCAGGTCCGAAGTGGGCGCTAACCGATGGCATTCTTTCGTTAGGGAAAGGAAGAGCGAAGCCGAAACCCGCATGGAAGAAATCAACGATCTTGCCGCTCTTCAGCACAAAAATCTGGAAACGCACGTCCGATCACGGATGAAAAATCGAGGTTTCTCGGAGAAGCCAAGTGATCTCTTGGACGAGGAAACAAAGCGACGAAATGAGATCCAAGGGGAAAGAGAGACAGCGATCCGAGCACAAGAAAGGCGATATCCTAGATTGGCAGTTCAGGATTTTGGAATGCTCTGGATAACAGAGGTTCTTCCACCGCTCTTGATTTTCGGCGCTACCTTCATCAACGTTCAACCCCTCGTTTGCAGCAGCTTTTCGCCGGAACCGACCCGTGCACTGATTGCACCAACGCCAGGTGAGACCACCAAACCAGCGCCGGTGCCTCCAGAAATCTCAGGATAGAAGCCACTAGAACCGCAAGCCACAATAGCACAGGGGTGTGACCTCTAAGCGCTCGACATAATCGAAGAGAGAGGTCACACACCACGAAGGATTGGTCAAAAGCGGCCCGGATTGCCCGTTGCATCGTCGGCGTTACGATTCCGGCCGACATTGCCTGCCAGCAGGTTCAGGACGCGCAGCGTCACACCGATGACCTTGTCATCAGACCGCGTGGGCGTCAGTGCTGTGACGGCTGTTGCCGCGGTCACAAGGCCGGTCACTGCATGAAGCCAGGCAGGTGCGGCATTCACCGCATCAAGAATGTGTTGCATGGTATTTTCCCTTTCGGATTGTTGAGGCTCAGGCCTCGTTGGTGGAAAGAATTTGGCCCGCCGAATTCATGACCGGCAGCGGGCGTTGATGGGCTGCAGGCCAGGTCGACGGCCAGCGCAAGGCCAGCAACCGGCTGCCTGCCAGCCAGCTATCGCGGACCATGTTCGACTGATTGCCGCCCCGAATTCGGTAGCGATGGGTTTTCGGGTCATAGCCAACGGCGAAACCGACATGCCCGCCCTTGCCGCGCGTGAACGACGCGACCGCGCCATAGACCCGCCCGCATTTGACGCCGTAGTCCGCAAAGTTGCGCGCCCAATAAGGATTGCGCTCGATGTTGGGCGGCAGGGGTTCATCCGGCAGCGCCAGCTCCAGCGCCGTGATCGCGGCATCGCCACACCACGGGAACCGGGCCGGATCCCCCAAGGTCGATCCGTCAGAAGCCAGCCAGGCGCGCAGCTCAGCATTGTCGCGGACTTCATGCAGTCCCATGACTTTGCCGATCTCGACCAGCCATGGCGGTTCCGGGGCGGTTTCTGGCCCGAACTTTACGGGCTCAGCTTCGGACACGGCACCCCGCAAGCGGGCCAGAGCAATCGGCCCGACATAGGCGCGCGGGCGCAGCCCCTCTGACCACTTGAAGGCAATCACGGCCCGATCTGTTGCAGGGCCTTTGATCCCATCGATCGGACCAGGATCAAAGCCAAGCGTTTGAAGCGCGCGCTGCAGCCAGCGCACATCATAGGAAAGCGTCGTCATTGGTTCCTCCAATGCAAAAGACCCCGTAGGCGGGGTTTAGGTTTCACGGGTTTTCTGGGGATCGTTGGTGAGCGAGCCGGTGCGCCTACTTTGGCCAGAGGCCGAGGCCCTTGAGGGCAGCAACAGAACCCCCCAAAAGTATGATCAATCCACCGACTGTCTTCAGCGTCGAGACCACCCGGCGGTTCGTTTTGTAGGCAAGAATGATCTCGCGCAGGGTCGTGCCTTCGTGGACTAGGCGACGCAATTCATCCCGGCTCTTCTTGTCTTGGAACATCTCGGCCAAAGAGTGCAACGCCGCGCGCTCATTTTCCGAGAAAGGTGCTTCCACGGGCCTGTCTTGCATTGCTCCGTTCATGGTTCAGAACTGCTCGATCAGCTCGGCAACGCCTTCGGGCAGATCTGGCCATGCGCTGTCGTGTGTGACGTCAGCCTGCGGATCTTCGATCAGCGGCAGGCAGGCCGCGCGCATGGCTTGAACCCACCCCAGAGCAGCCACCCAGGCTACCTTTTGCTGAGCATCCAACAGATCCGCCGAGCTTGCGGCAGTGATGTTGGTTTGGGCCGTGTCCGATGCGGCTGCAAAGATCCGGCGACGGCACTCGGCCTTAACCAGCGTTGTGCGACGGTCGCGACGCTTGGACTGTTTGGCGTCAGCGGTGATGATTTGGCTCAGGTCGATGTTGCTCATGCGTCATCCTCCTCGTCGGGCAGATCATTCCCCGCGACCACATTGTGAACGGGAATTGGGACAATACCGCCCGTGACGATGATTGACGCCGGGAAGCGCGTCTCGTCAGGCGCGTTTGGGCCATGAGGCAAAAGCAAGGTCAGGTGGATTTGCCCTTCGATGCGTTCAACTTCAGAGGCCAGCCAATCGCAGGACACGGCATCGCGCGGCAGGGTTGCCCCTTCGGGCAGCGCAGCAAAATCGAAGGCCTCCCCATTGAGGGTAAGGACATCTCCCGCAACCGCAGCCGTAAGCGGTTTGTCGTGACGGATTGGGGTAAAGGCTATGTGCATCTCGGTCCTTTCTTAGTACCAGCGGCCAACGGCCCAAACTTGATGAGATTCAGACGTGTTTGCAGGCCAGACCGCGTTCATGGAAACGTTCAGGCTGCGAGATAAAGCCCCGCTGCCGGTCCAGTAGCTGCGTTCACGGGTGCCCGATGGCGGCGGGGCTTTAGAGGTCAGATGCACAACAGGATCACCAGTGAAGCCCGCCGGGAAAGTCCAGTTGGCTGAGATCGTGACATCCCCACCCCCCACGAGATCCAGCACATGCCAGCAGATCTGAGTGCCGTCTGCAAAGCGCACATACTCGCCATTGGCATTGCTGCCCCGCTCGATCACGGCACCGGTGATTGTCCCCCCGGATTGCGACACAGAACCGACAACATCGTCAGTCCCATAAAGCGAATTTGGCCCCGACCAGGTGGCACCATTGTCGGCGCTGCCCATGACAATCGGTCGGTTGCCGGAAAAGAACACCCGCCGGATCGTATAGACGTCCGGACCATTGCGACGGGTGGCGTTGATGATTGGACCATAACGTGACGAGCTATCGGGAAAGGTGGCCAGGTCAGACGAGCCGCCTGCGCCAGAATAGAACCCAGCCCCCAATGGCACGCGCCCATCCAATAGACGCCCCTCGATGCTGTCCGTCGCGCCAAGCCCGAACGAGCCGACACGCAACAGACGGCCCGGCGTCTGGTCCAAGGCGTTTTCGACAACCTGAAAGAACTCGCTCGCCGTCAGCCCGTTGAACTGCCCCGGCAATCCCAACAACCATTCCAGCAGATCCCGCATCCGGTTGTTGAATTCAGGATCATTTTCATCCGGCAAAACGCCGCCAAACGCATTGATGATGCTCACTCGACCACCCCTCTCATTTCCAATTGCCCATCCGAGAAAACCGCCTCACCGGGCAGTTCCAGATCATTGATCAAACCGTAAACAAGCGTCCCGTAGCGCTCGGTGCCGAGCGCCTGATAGGCGACAACCAAGCGCCCGCTGTTCCTCATGACACGCCGCAAAATGCGCTCGGTGTTCTCGGTCTCGTAGCTGAAGCGATAGTTCACCAGGCGTATCTTTTGCCGCGCCACCGGTGCGATGTTTCCATATTCGTCTTCGTTGAGTTCGGAGAAATCCCGGAAGTCCACCGTGGTGCCAGGCCGGGTGATGCCCAGGTTCGCCTGAGTGCCCAACACCATCGCGCCGATTTCCGCTGTTCCGGTTCCTGCATCCACCGTGACATGAACAAACCGGTTCCCGCCGCGCGGCAATCCGGTCACCAGGTAGACCCGCGCGAACTCCCGTTCTGCAAACCAGAAATCAAACTGATTGCTGACCTCGATCGGATCGAACAGAGAAAACGTCTTGTCCCAGATCAGCGCGTCCTGGCTGGTGTACACGCGCACCCGAACCGTCCCGCCCCGCAGCCCAAAGAACGCAAGCGCATCGCAGGTGCGATCCGTCTGAACCTTGAATTCCACGGAACCCGCGTGGCTTGTGCCGGATCCAATGGTGCCGTCAAAGGCGCGCAGGCGGTTTGTGGGCCCGATGACCAACCAATTCGACCCATCATCGGCTGACGGATCATTGCCCTGGTTGTTGTCCTGCAACGATTCAAACACATGCTGCCCAATCAGATCGACAACCCCGACCTTGTAGGGCTTGGCGGCGCAGATCCGATCCCCTTTGGCATAGGCAACCCCGGCGACATAAGCGGGATGATCCAGGGCAGGCAGGTTGCTGTAGGTTATGCTCGCCTCGGAAACGACCATGGCTTCGATGATATTCATGATGCAGCGTCTCTCTGCTTGACCCCATCCAGATCCAGCTTTTGCAGTGTCTTGTCGCTTGACCGCACCCGGTCATTGATCTGGCCCAGACGGGCGATTGCCTGAGCAAAATCGCGACGAAGCAGATCCAACACGCTGACCACGTTTCGCTGATCGAGCATGGCCGAAGCGTCTGAGTTGCTGATCACGCGGCTGGGGCCGGTGTGCTCCAACTCCCACCCGGTTTCACCGACGATACGCCAGCCGCCCTGGTGCGCCCCGCCCGCCGCATAGCCGGGCACATTCAGCCCGATGGATGACCAATCAAGCGCACCCGGCTTGAACACCCGCCGCCCGCTCGCGATCTCGTCCTGCCCGTACTGATCAAAGTGCCGCTGCGCGCCAACGCCTGCGCGCTGCACGTCACCATAGGCATTCAGATAGGCCGCTGGTTTGACCTTGAGACCGGCCGAGCCGACCAGACCCAAAAGCGCCTGGCGCGTCTGATAGCCCGAGCGGTCCACATAGATGTCATCCAGCTTGTCGCTGGCACTGAATGATTTGACCCGATAGGCCAACTGGTTCGCCGTTCCGGTGGAATTGACACCCGCCAGCTCAGCCAGCTTTTTGAGCTGTTGCTCGGTCGCGATGTACTGCCCCTTGTCGTTGCGCAGCATCCCGGCTGCATAGCTGTCCAGCGCAGCCTGCTTTGGCTGATCCGTGATCGCCTTGCGCAGCGCACCAAGAGCACCGGTCAGGTCAGTCATGGGGACCGCAATGCCCGACTGCAACGTTGTGCCAAACCAGCTCGAAAACCCCGCAGACGGGTCAAACCGAAACGACCCGCCCAGGGTAATCGTCCCCGAGCTGGCCCCACTGATCGAGGCCAGCAGGGCCTTTTGATCAGACGTCAACGATCCAGTATCCACCAGCCCCTTGATCACCCGCTGCACCGTTCCGGTCCCGAGGTTGAGCTGCCGAAGAAGAGCCGCCTCTGTGGTGGTGAACTCCAGGCTGTTGAGCTGTGCGTTGATGACGCGCTTGGCCGTGGTGCTGGTTTCCCGCAGCAGCTCCAGATCGGCGCTGTTCAGTGAGGCACCATAAACCGCTTCAATCGTGACCGCCCGCAGAGCCGCCGTGTTCGCTTTGAGCAGCAACGCGCGCACCGGTTCCGAGACCCCGGCATTCAAAATCGCTTCGATGTTCAGAGCCAACCGTCCTTGCTCGGACAGCACGGCACGCCGCAAGCCGGGTGGAATCTCCTCGGACAGAGCCGCCAGGACCGAAATAGATAGCGTCTGGACGCCCCCCAGCACCAACTTGCGAACATCCCATCCGACAGACTGGCTCAGCGCCGCCCGCACCGCGACGTCAAAGGTCCCGACATTCTGCAACGCGAGGCGCACGGCGCGCGGATCTGCGCCTGACGACAGCGCCGCATTGACTGTGCGCACAAGCTCGGAATTGCCGACCAAAGCGAGGCGACGTGTCTGCTCATCCAGATCAGCGCCAACCACAAATTGAAGGGTTCGGCGCAGATCGCCACTCGTCGCCAACGCCAGGGCCCGCGTTTCCGGCGCGATGTCGTTGCCATCAAGCACAAAGCTGATGGCCTTGATGTGTTCCGAGGCTGTATTCAGCGCCAACCATTTGTCCGGCGCAGGCAGATCCGAGCGCACGACAAAATCAATGGTCGAGGTCAGCCCCGTTTCGGCGTTGCGGATCAGGGCTTTGAGATAGTCCGGGATGTCCACTTGGGGCAGCAGATCCACCGCGACCTGCAATCGCTGTTTGAGCGCATCATAGGAAAACGCCTCGGCCTCCTTGATGGCTCCTTCCAGCCCCGACAGCGAGGCCTGAAAGTCCGCCATGGTCCCATCGAAGTCGCGGGCCAGGTCCTGAATGGACACATCAAGCTTCCCGATCTGCTCATTCGTCAGCCCTTCGAGTTGCAGGAAGTTGCTCAACCCGGTCAGCACATCCACCTGCTGCCGGTAGAGCCCCTGCAGAACGTCCTGGTTGGCCCCTTCCAGCTCAGCCAGGCCAGCCAGAAACTTGACCTCTCCCTGCAACTGCCCCGCAATTCGGCGGTATTCCAGATCGCTGCGCGAGGTAGCCCGTGCATTGGTCAAATAGGCGTTCACCAGCCCCGGAACATCGCGCGCAGCCTCTGCATCCCCGCTGCGCGCCTTTTGCAAGACTGCATCCAAAGACGCCCGATTGGCCGCAGCGGCCTGATCCCGACCTGCGCCGCCAAGGGTCGAACCAACCAACTGGCGCAGAAAGTCCCGCAGAGTTTCCGACACGCGGTACCACAAGGACGCCGCCGATTTGCTCTCGGTCACCATTTTGCGGGCATCATCCAATTGCGCCCCGACGGCACCCCCGATCTGATCGACCAGCCCCGTCACGGAAATCGTCAGCGCCTCGACTTTGGGCAGAACACTGTCCAGAGCACCCGACAGCTTGATGACTTCGGCGTAGGCGTTGCGCCCGGCCTCCGTGGTGGTGTCAAAGCCCTCAACCATTGCCCGCAACTGCGCCCGGCTTTCCGGCATGACGAGACCGAGATCTCCAAAGGTATCCCGCAACCGTCGCAGCGTGATCTCGCTGCGCTCGCTCTCGGAGTAGACCGCCTGCAAATAGGCCGAGGTCGCCGCGCTCATGGCCTCGATCCCGCCGAACGCATCGGACAGATGCGATGCTGCATCTGCACCAGCCAGAGAGACCGCAAAGGCGCGATGGCCCAGAAGATCAGCCATATCATTGGCCGCACTCAGGCTGTCCGACAGCCGCTTGAGTGTTTCTTGCGCGCTCTCACCCGTTCGAGAAAAGGCATCGGTGCCCAGAACCAATGCGGCCATCTTCTCGGATGCGGCGTCGATGTGCCCGCTCAGTTCCTGCTGTATCTGCGCTTGTGTCTTCCCGTGCGTCCAGAGCGTGAACTGTTCATCGTTGAACTCGGCGAGCGCAGACGAGCTGAGCCCCAGGGTCAAGGCCATGGCCTTCAAACCCGTGGTGACGCCACGCATGGTCTTGTCCAGGCTCGTCTGGATCTCATCCGGGACCGGCTTGTAAACGGCCTTGTTGCTGCGGAACGCACCCCCCTTATAAAAATCGAATTGAGTACCGTCGAAACCATCGACGCCGAGGGTCCCACGCAAAGCGGTGCCCGCGTATTTGCGCGAAAAGGCTTTCGAAAGAGCGTAGACCCCGGCCAGCAGCGCACCGACAGCAGGCAGGGCTGCACCAATTGCCCCAAGACCGCCAACAGAGCCGGAAACCAACCCGCCAAGGTTCGCGAAAGAAGCACCCAGGCCACCGCCAGACAACACACCGCCCAGCCCTCTGCCAATGCCACCCAGAAGGCCACCGCCCCCCAGGAAACCACCGCCGCCAAGCAGACCACTGGCCTGCGATCCCAACAGCCCGCCCAGCAAGCCACCGCCACCGCCGCCGTCGCTAAGGACGGCCCCAGCCGTGCCGCCCAACGCCAAGCGATCCAAACCCAGAAAGCCGGTGACCGAGGCAATGATCGGAAGGGTGAACTTGGTATTGGCGAGCTGAAATGCGACGTCTTTCAGCATGCCCTTAATGGTATCGCCAAGGCTACCGCCCTCAAAGGCCGTGCGCGTGATGTTGTCGGCCCACCGGGACTGCTGATCAGCCACGCGCCGCGTCGCGGCCTCGGCATCATCCAGCGCCACCACCTGACCGGCCAGCGCCTTGATCTGTGCCTGCGAGTACTTACCCGCCTCGGTTCCGAGACGCTGCTGCACCGACAAGACCGCCTGATACATCTGGCGTTCTTTGCCAGCCAGTCCCAACAGGGTGCGGCGTTGAGCGATCTCTCGCGTCAACTGGCTCTCGACCTTTTTGGCCCCGCCGCTGCCGCCGCTGGCCGTGTTCAGCTTATTGAGCGCCGCTGTGCGGTCCTGGTATTCCTTCGTCAGTTGCTGTTCCAGCTCATACTGCTGGACGCGCTGATCGATCCCCGCCTGCACCTGCCTCCGCTGCCCGTCATGCATACTGTCTAGCGCAGGTAGTGAGGCCTCCAACTCAGCACGGTATTTGGCAACATTGGCGCTCATCTCACCACCGCCCGACGCCAGCGCCGAGATCCCCGCCCGCAAGCCCGCAATCTTGGCATCGGCGCTCGCCAATGCGCCCGGCAGACCAGACAGGAAGCTTTTGAGGTTTGCCGCCTGCCCCGCGGCTTGGCCGAGGTTGCCCGCAAGGTTGCCAGCCGCCACCACATTGCGTTCGGTCAGATCCACGTTCTCAGAAGTGATCCCATTGAGCGTGTTCCAGCGCCGTTGCAACTCCGCGATATTTGCCGCGATCTGTTCGAGGTTGGCCTGCTCTTCCTTGGTCAGATGGGTTTGACTGCGCACCCCGTCCAACAGCCGCCGCTGCTCGGTCAACGCCCGCACCAACGCCTGCTCTGTTTCCTCATAGGCCGCGCGCAGCTTGACCGGCATTTGTTCGAGATCATCACCCGGCGCGCGCATGCTCGTTAGAGCGGCCTGATATTGCCCTATCGCCTCCAACACTTGGTAATATCCAAGCGCCTCAAGCTCTTTCTCCTGTCGCTCGCGCACCAGTGCTGCGGTCACCGCCTGGCGCGCCTCGGCCTCGGCCATCTTGGCCTCGATAGTGGCCAGCGTAACTGGCCCCCCCTCGCGCAAGGCATCGGCCAAACGAGCCGTCGCACGATACTGATCCCCCATGGCATAGGTCACATTGTCCATCGCCAGAGCATGCGCTTCGGCAAAGGACGTCGTGTCTCGCATCGATCCGGCAAATGCGGTCCCAACCGTCGCCGCCAATGCCAGGCCCGCAACAACCGCCCCAACCGGCGTTGCCAAAGATGCGACGACCCCAACCAGAGGAGCCGCGACCTTCAGAACGGCACCAAGACCGAGCGCCAAGGGGCCGACCGTCGCCGTCAAAGTCCCCGCGATGGCGATGGATTGCTTGGCCTTGTCGTTCAACCCCGCAAACCACTCCCCTGCCAAGGCGATGCGATCTGAAATCCCCTCAATGGCCGGGGCCAACGCCACGGTGATCTGATTGGCAACGCCACGGCCCGCCAGTCCAAGGCGCGACACGGCATCATTGGTCCGTTCGATCTGGTCAGCATCCACCTCGGAAACAGCCACGCCGAACCGGGCGACATCCTCGGACGCCACCCGCAACGCGCTGGCATCGATCCGGCTGAACACTACACCTGCCCGGCTCCCGAACAGCTCAGATGCAATCGCTGCGCGTTCTGCTTCGGGAACATAACGGCTCATTGCCGTCTGGATGGCCGCCAGACGTTCATCAAGCGGCAATTTGTGCAGGTCCTGTGCAGACAGATGCAGGCGCTCCAGAGCCTTGGCCGCACCTTTGGCCCCGCCGCTCTCGACTTGGCTCAATCGCTTGGTCAGTTGGATCGTGGCTTGCTCAACTTCACCAATCGAGACGCCCGACAGATCCGCAGCGCGATCCAGCACCTGCATGGATTTAACCGTGGTCCCGAGCGATTGGGCCATCTTGGCCTGAGAATCCACAACCGAGAGGCTCGATTTGAGGGCGACCGCCGCCATCGCCGCCATGGGCGCTGTGAAGCCGAGCGACAAACGCCGCCCGGCCCCTTCCATCTTTCCGGCAAACCGCACCATGCGGCGTTCGACAGTGCCCATGGTTGCCATGGACCGCTTCGCGCCGGTTTCAAAGGCAGCAGAGTCGAGAGAGAGAACGCCCCGCAGAGCGCCAATGACGGCTGACATCGCTCAGTTCACCTGTTCGAAAGTTAGGAATTTGCCTGTGCAGCAACGCTGCTGAAATAGGCGTGAAGTTTGGCCCGAGCCTCCTGATTGCTCATAGGCTTGGACCGAGGCCCAGTCTCACCAGCCTTGGCGAAGTCGGGCATGTTCTTTGGATCGTGAAACGCGAACTGGATCATAGTCCCCAGCTCCTGGTTCAACACCCTTTGAGCCTGAACCTCGGCATCCTTGGCCTTTCGGCGGGCCCCGATGATCAGACTGTATTCGCGGATGGTGATGTCCCAGAAATCGCGGTGGTGCAGGCCAAACTCGACCCACACCGCGATCAGCTCATCCCAGCTCAGTCGCTCGGACTGGCCGTTCCGTTTCCCTCATCTCCCCCTTTATCGGGGGTGTCAGATTGCTGGAATGCCGCCGCCACAGCCTTGCTCAGAACCGGGACGACAGCACTGGGACCACCAGCGCTTTCCACCAGGTCAAGGGCCTGGTCTTCGGCGCTTGGCCCATCGTCGTCCACTTCGGACGGATCATGAAACCCTGCACCATCGTTGGCACAGGCCTTGATCATCGCAAGAACCATGCCGACGCCCTTGGAACCATCCATAAACGCCTGCAACACCTTGTCGATGGATTGACCATCAAACTCCTGCTCCAGGCGGTATTGGGCTCGCGTTGACAGTTTCAGCTTGTGGGTCTTGTTGCCGCCCAGCTTTAGGGGAACAGAGCCGATCATCAGACGGCTCCCTTCGTCCAGGTGATCTCACCGGTCGGACGCAGCTTGATATCTGTCATGATATCGCCGTCATAGTCCGCAGTCGGCAGCGACGGGGTGACAAAGGCCTTGTATTCGAACTTGTCGCCCGTGCCCGAGCCGGTTTCCGGTGGCAATTGCACCTCGAAGAAAACGGGTTTCCCGCTCGCGTTGAACCCTGCCGCTTCTTCATAGAGCGCCTGCGAATAGTAGCAGCTCAGGGTCAGTTCGCCGGTGTCTTTCAAACCCAGGCCGTATTCTTTGAAACGATCGGGGCTGTCCAGCGATGTGCGGTCGCGGTATTCCTGCGAGATCTCAGGAATGCCGACTGTCTTGCACCCTTTGATTGTCGTGTACGGGCCACCTTCGGTTGCGGACCATTTGACCGTAACGAGATCGCCGGGAATGACATTTTCTGCCATACCTTGTTCCTTTCATGATGTTAAGAAAGCCGGTCCCCCGGCCAGTGGTCAGGCGCGGTACCGCACCTTGAAGTCCAGCGAGAACCGCCGGATTACGTCACCGTCAGCCGCCGAATGCGCCGCCCGCCGGTTAAGTTCATAACAGCGGACAATGCCGCCAGTGTTTCGAATGGCCTCCAGGGCCTGCACGATCTGAGCGGCCGTGTTGCGCGCTTCCAGATAAGTCTCGGCATCCACGTTGATCTGCACCCGCGCGGTCTCGATCCCACCACGCCCGGTCAGCGTGTGCTTTCCCGGCCCGCTGATCTGCTGCAACGAGATCTGGGGATACGGCTGTTGCTGGTCAAACGCCCCCCACACCACCGGATGACCCAGCGGCGACAGAACCTGGAAAAGCGTCTCCTCCATCAGCTCGCCGCCTTCGTTGCCCGGCGCGCCGCCCGCGCCAGGGTCTTTTCGATCTCTGACCAGACCTCTGCGCGCAGGATCTTCAACATGCGCGCCCGATTCTTGTCCCAGGCGGGCCGCATGAAAGGGTCAGCCATAACCGCGCCCGTGAACTTGCCCGACTTGTGATGACGGGGCCCGGTGCCAAACTCGATCAGATGGGCATGCGGTGCCCCGCGCCGCTCATCGTCCACCGGCCCGACATAGAGCGCGACTTTGCTGCGTCCCTGATCCCCACGCGCCTGCGCCTTCTGGCGTGGCGTCAGCTTGCTGGTGATCGCGATCTCAAAGGGGGACGCCGCTGCATCATGTGCCACGGGCCGCAGGGATTTCTTCATCGCCCGGCGCATCACCCCCTTGGCGGTGCCCCGCTTCATACCGGCCAGCGCGCGTTCGATGTCGCCCGCGCCCTCGATCTTCATCTTGACTGACATTGGCCCTCACTTCGTCCAGGCGGAAATCTCGATCCAGCGACGGCGCCCAAGGGCCTTCACCCCTGTGATCTGCCATTCGCGACCGTCGAACATCAGCCGGTCATCGCCCGTGACCCCGGCCATGCTCGCGCTGTATCGCACCACAAACCGCGCAGCGCTGACGCCTTCGACATGCCCGCCCCGCATCCGTTCACTGTCGCTGACAGGCGAGTAAGCCGCCCAAACCTTGGGGCCGTCATCAAAACCCTTGAGCGGTTCGCCCAAAGCATTCTTGCCTGCCTGCCGAGTTCGCAGGGATATCTTGCGGTCGAGGTTTCCGATGTTCATAAAATCAGCCCCCAAAACGCCAAACTAAACGGCAAATCTACGGTATCGGGCAGTCAACCGGTCGACACCCAGCTGAAGTTCCGAAGTTATTGCGCCCTCAATTTCCGCCTGACGGTTCTCAAAGAAATGCGCCATCAAGAGCTTTGCCGCTTGCTTGATGTCCGTGGGAACCGAGGCGACATCGGCCCACCCTGCTGTGAACCGAACCTCGACGGCATCGGGTCGATCAGCCAACGGCGGACACTCAAATGAAGGTAACAGCGCCACTTGAGAAAGCCGTCCCGCGCGCCTCACCACGTAGTGTTCGGACGGAACAACCTGGACCCCGCCGACCATGGGCAGGTAGCGCATCTCATCGACGGAAGAGATACGCGGGAACGGCAGTCGCAGAAGCTTCGGAGTGAACCCGCTGGCCTTCACAGACCAGTGTTGTGCCACCATTGGAAAGCCCAATCCGCCAAACCCGTCTTCGTCCACATCGAGGAACGCAGAGGCCGCGGCGATGGCTTGCTGAATGTCGGCGTCATGATCCCCACCGATGATCCGAAGATGATCGCGGGCCTCATCGAGACTCACCAGATCCAAAGTCGCGCCGCTCTGCCGTTCCAACCACATCGCTCAGCCCCACTTAAGTCGTCTTGGCGTTTTCAGGCTTCTGCGCCTTGTTGGACGCAGGCGTGTCGGATTTGTTCTCGACCGTGGGTTCGGACTTCTCGCCCTCGGACTGAGCCGCGCCATCATCAGCGGACGGATCGACCAGAGTGCCGCTCGCGACCAGATGCGCAACGCTGTTCGGCTTGGCGTCGCGGGGATCACCCACGTCATACCACTTGTCACCCTGATGCGGGCGCATGACTTTGTATTCCATCGGATTGTCCTTTCTCAAAGAAAAAGGGGCGCGAACGCCCCTCGTTTGTTTGCCCCGGCGGCGGATCAGGCCACGCGGTCAAAATCGCCGTAGATGAAGGTCTCAGGACGATAAACAGCCAGCGCCAATCGCTCTTCCGCGAGGATGGTCACCTTGTTCCGGGTGAAGTCATCATTCTGGAAACCGGTCTCGATGCGGGAAGCCCACTGGTCGAAAATCTGAGCCCCCATGTCGAACGCACCTACCAGCACCTTGTCCACGATCATTGCAGGCGTGGCCACAACAGGCAGGCCCCAAAGCGTAGGTGCAAGACTTCCCTGCGGATTGCCGATGATGTAGCGGCCTTCGCTGTCTTTCAGGGTTTCAATAAACGCCCAATCGGTTGGGTGCAGAACAATGCCCGTAGCGGGATACTCGGCCAGAACCGCTTGAAGCGCCATATAGCGGATCTGATCAATGGATGTGCCTGCCGGGAAACCAGCCGGAGCCGCATAGGCAGTGGCCTGCGGAACAATACCGTTCAGGTTTTCGCCGGTCCCGTCGCCAAAGAGCAACTGCAGCTCTTCTTTGAATGCCAATCCATAGAGCAGGCGATTGTCGATGATGGACCGGATCTGAGCCACATCGGACAGGGTCTGTTTCGAGGTACGCATCCAATGCGCGATTACTTTGGTGCGGGTCTGCACTTCTTCGATGGAGAAGTCGGATTGCGGTTTCAAACCGCCCTCGGCCACCATGTCGGCGTTGTTCGCAAACCCGGTCTCGCGGTCATAGTCGATCAGCGAACTATCGGTCTGACCAGGCATCAGAAGGCCACGGATCGTCATCCGGCGCTGTGGCAGCGGCTGAATGCCTGGCAGATGTGTTGAATGCACAGCAGCGCCAAGTCCACCCGCGCCTCCGGTTGTGGTGGTCAGGTCCGCCTTGACTTCCAGGGAGGCACTGTCGCCCTTGCGCGGATTGTCCTGAAAGGTTTTGAATTCGTCGCATTCGACAAACTGCGCACCAACCGACTTTTGCTGATCCGCGCCATCATCGCCGCCGCGATCCAGCTTCTGCTCCAGCTCTTCCAGCTTGGCTTTGACATCATTCATTCCGGTCAACGCCTCGTCCGCGTCATCCTTCGCCGTCTGGCTCAGTTTCTCGCCAGCCTCAGCCTTGCCAACCGCATCCTCTGCGATCTCTTTCAGCTTGTCGAACTGCTTGTCGAACGCAGCTTTGGTTTCCGCTGCCAGCTCGGCAGCCGATTTCGTTTCACCCGACATGGGATCTCTCCTGATTTCTGTTCAGATTGGAGGGTTTTTCACCCGTTGAGAGCAGTGAAGAACGCCACCGCCTCAGTCTCCGCATCGGCAGGATCCCCCTGCCCTTTCAAGTGGACACGCGCGGCACGCTCCGCCTGTGAGTTCGAAAGGCCAACTCCCTTGACCAGTTTACCGAACTCCCGCTCAGTCAGCCGATCCCCGGCCTTGAGCTTGTTCAACACCTCTTCCGGCACGTCCGTCTTGGCCGACACACGCGCGCTCGTCAGCATCGGGAACGTCACCAGCGAAACCTCCCACAGGTCCAGCTCGGTCAACACCCGGACGCCATTGTCTTCTTTGTGGGCCTTTATCGTCCGGTACCCAATCGAAAGACCATCCACCGATCCCGCCTTGATCAGGGCAATCGCTTCGCGCCCCTTGGTGACTTCGCTCAGAATGCGCCCCTTAACCCACAGGCCCTTGTCGTCCTCGCGAACCTCTTCCCAAACACCAATTGGCTTTCCCGGATCATGCTGCCACAGCATTTTCACTTTCCGCTCGTCAGAGGCCAATTTCGCAAGGCTCGCCTTGTACGCCCCGCTGGCGACCATATCACCGCCGCCATCCACTTCCCCGAACAGGCTGGCATAGCCTTCGATTGCACCGTTCTCTGAAACGCTTTTCAGATCGACAGCCATTTCCTTGGTCTCCAACGTCATCACGCTTCTCCTGTTTCATTGATCGGAATATTCTGCATCTGCATGCGCACCACATCGCCGCCCTCGACCGGAGGCTGGTTCTCCAAAGCCCGAACCTCATTGATGGTCAGGCCACCGATCTGGCTCATGATCTGATAGTACGCCGCCCTGCTGGCGGGATCTCCGCGCAACAGCCCGTCCATGTTGATACGCGCCGAGAACCCCGCTGCCCGATCCTGTGGCGTGAGAAGCTGCTTGCGCACGGCCTGTTCAATCCGCTTCACGCGCCTCCGCAGATAGAACTTGGTGAACATCAGAACTTGCTGGTCAACGCTGGTTGGCCAGGCAGTTGATGAACCGGCATGACCAATCAAGGCCGGTGGCACCTGAAAGAACCGGCAAATCTCTTCGACTGAAAACTGCCGGGTTTCCAGCATCTGTGCATCTTCGGGCGAAACACTGATCGGCGAGAATTCCATGCCGCCCTCAGCAATGAAGGGCTTACCGCTGTTCGCGGCACCAATGTACTTCTCCGCAATGCCATCAACGACTGCACGCTCAGTTTCACTCAGCCAGTCGGTGAAGGTGAGCACCCCACCAGGACGCATCCCATTTTCAAAGGTGCTGGCCGCGGCCTGCTCTGCGGCCAGCGCTGCCGTAAACGTTCGGCTGCCAAATTGCAGTGTGGACATTCCCCCAAGTGCATTGCCACCCGGACCGCGCACATGAAACACGTCGCGATCCAACCGGGTGAACGCTTTTCCCTCGCTGGTCCAGCGATACTCGATCCGGCCATTATTCAGACGCCGCACAGAGACTGCATCCGGTTGAATCGGATAAAGCGCTTTGATCACGCCGCGACTGTCCCGCGACACATCCGCATAGCAGTTGCCCCGCAACTCAAGCGAAAGGTTCATGAAATCCCAGAAATCCAGTGCTGTCTGATCGAAGTTCGGGCTCTCATAGATCACCTTGTGAAGCGGATGCGCGCCCGCCACTTTCGGAAATCCCGCGTCATCCCGCTGTACAATTTCAAACGGCAGCGACGACAAGGTACCACTGATCAGGTTCGAGCAGGCCCAGACTGCTGAAAGCCCCATGCTGGATCGTGGCGTGACGCGCTCGACCGACACGTCCGAATGGCCGCGCCTGTCCGTCCATTTTACCGAGTCAGACGATTTCACCTGCAGACCAAATGCAGCCAGCGCCTTGTGCAAAATTCCCATCAAGTTGCTCCTAGCGATGCAAAGAAGCTGCTGCGACGCTCTTTGCTGTCATCGTCTTCCTCTGCCTGACACAGCGGCCAAATCGCGTTGATCGCAGCATCAATGCCGTCGATCTTGTCTTCTGGTGCCAGCTTGGCCGGAAATATGTAGTCGCCGCCTGGCACCTGCTTGAGCAGCGTGTTGCCCGCCATCCAGGTCAGCACCTGATTGCCATCGTGCAGAAACCTGTGATCATCCACCGCAGCAATCAGCTTATTGAACGGCTCATTTGTGTTTGCCGCGCGCTTGCGCAGTTCCACCGCCAAAATTCCGGCCGCATCCCAGGTCGCCGCCATCTGTTGTGCAAACTGCGCGTCATAGACCACCATTTCCACGTCGAATGCGGGCAGATCGCCCCAGCCCCATTCGTTGCGCGGATCATGGTCCGCACCATGACCACAGAGCTGCATCACCAGCGCTTCGACCAACCGCAGATCCAGTTCCGCGCCGGGCGTTGTCGTGATCAAGCCCTTGCTGGCCCACCCCCAAAGGTGGTCATTGCCAGCCGCGTCCACCACTTTCTGCGGCAGACAATGCCAACTGAAGGCGGTCATCGGCCCCTTTGCCGGGTCACTTTCGTCTGGAAAAACCACCACCACGCTTGACGGGTCATGGCGGGTCGCCAGGTCAACGCCGATGTAACAGCGCCGCCCGGCAAAATCTTCGATCCTGAGCGACGTGTCTTCACCAGCGCGCCATCCTTCCATGTCGATGGCGGACGCACCCACGCTGGTCCAGATGTCCAAATGCTTGCGTAGGAACTCACCCATCGCCGCCGGGCTGGCCGCTGCTTTCTTCCATTCGTCCTGCATGTATTGCAGCGATTTGGCCGCATGCAGGGACGGGTTGGCTTTTTCCCAGGCGATCGGATCGCTCGGGTCATCACCTTCATCGGCTTCGAAGATCAGTCCGAAATAGCTGTCATCCTCGAACGTGCCATCCAGAATTCGCTGCAGATACTTACGCTGCTCATAGCAGATCCCCGCCGTGTTATAGCCTGCCGTGGTGATCGCAATCAGCAGCGGCTGTTCGCGGGCCCCCAGGGCGCTGGCCATTGAATCCCACACGTCGCGTTTTTCGTGCTCATGCAATTCATCGACAATGGCGCAATGCGGGTTCTTGCCATCCTTCGACTTTGTCTGGCTGGCGACCGCCTGGAACAGCGCCGCAGGATCTCCGGTCTTGATCTTGTGTTCTTCGACTTGCAGCCCGAGAACCTCGTCCAAGGCCATGCCACCAACCTGACCCGACAGGGCCATGACGCGCGCCGCATCAAAGACAATCCGCGCCTGATGGGTCGAAGCGGCTGCGGAATAAACCTTGGCGCCCGGCTCACCATCCACCGTCAGGAAATAGAGGCCAACGCCAGCCAGCAAGGTTGATTTGCCGTTCTTTCGTGGCACCTCGACATAGGCGGTACGGAACCGGCGAACGCCGGTGACCATGTGACGCCAACCGCCGATCTGGCTGATCAGAAACGCCTGCCACCCCAGCAGAGTGATGGTTTCACCGCGCGCCGCCCAAGCGCCTTCGATGTGCGGCAGCGCCTCCATGAAGGCGCACATGTGTTCCGCCGCCTCCAAGTCGAAGACATGAGGAAACTGGTCTGTGCATGCGCGTTTCAGATCGGCCCGGAACCGCTTGCAAGCCTGCTTTACCCGTTTGCAGCTTGGCTGTTTGTTCGACAGAACGTCCTCGACCCAATCGAGCGCGCGATCCACAATCGGTGTCTCGACCTGCACTGCTGCCGCCGCGCTCATTGACCGCCGCGACCTCTACGCTGGAAGGTCTGAAACGGCGTGACGTTGCCTTTCGGCTGGGTGTCGGCACCTCCCAACAAATCGTCCAGGAAGCTGGTTTGCGCCCCATTGCCATTCTTGGAACGCGCATAGGGTGTCGCCAGCAGCTCACGCTGCAGACCCATGATCTTGTTTTCGTGAAACGCCCGGCGCTGTTCGTCGCCGGACAGGTATTTGTCCTTGGTCGCGGTGAAGTCGGCCTCGTCAATTTTGCGCGACAGGCGATCATGCGCCGCCATATGCAGCCCCCATAGACAGACCAGTCGGAAAACCGGCTCATCGATCACTTTCTCGCGCTTTGTTGCGGTCAACATCGCCAACGCGTGTTTTTCCTCTTCAGCGCCAAAGTGTTCAGGCCAACCACCCAAGAGGGCAATCAACTGCTCGAGACTGTTCAGATCAGGCATACCCCCCCCTATAAAATTACACGCGGAAAAATCTGATTACCCCCGCCGGTTTCAGTTTCGAGGCCCGTGGACTTTTCCATCCCCCCCTCCTTGGGAGCGACGTTCCTCGCGCTGTTTCTTGATGTCGTGACAGGACTTGCAGAGCGACTGCAGTTCGCCAAACCAGAACAACGCATAGTCATCTCGATGCGGTGTTACGTGGTCAGCCACAGTCGCCAACTGCTTCGAATGATCAGGGCACAGACGACAGATCGGCTCTTTCTCAAGCTGCAGTGTCCTGCGCCCGTTCTTTCCGCGCCAAGCCGCCTTGGAATACCATTTCCGACTTGGTCGATCGGTCCGCCGCCGTTGTTGGGATGACCGATCCCGCTCGCGCTTCTCCTGAACAGCGTGATCCGCACAGTAAGTATCGCCAACATCAACCAGACGACTACAGCCAAGATGAACACATGGCTTTTTCGGCACCATAAACCTCGCACCAACCGCAGCTATCAAAAGACCCAACGCAAAAGCGCCCGCCGGTTTCCCGCGGGCGCTTTTGTAGATGATGCATAATTCATAGTCTTCCGATGGACTAACCGTCAATGCTCTTCTTCCAGAGGCTGGACTAATTCACTGATAAAAAACACGAAGAATATTGGGAACAATGGATTTTAACCGATTACCCGCTTGGACTTACTGTGAACCAGCGTCAGCCACAACTTGATCAGAACCATTGTTTCGCGCATAGATAATGCGCTCAAAGTTGTCTCCACATCCAGCGCCCTTATTGTTTTTGAAGAACATCTCTTCATCCGGACCCGCAGGTGTAAACGTAGCTTTCGCAAGTACCGGATCGCCCTTGTAGTTTTGGAACACCCAGTCAATTTGGGTTAGTTCGCCTTTCAAGTATGCCAGCGAAACTATTCTATTCGGCGTTGCGACGTTACCTTTACCGTCACTGAAGCCGCTTGCCTGTGCCCCAATAACCTGAGGCCTGAAATGGAAATAGCAACCAGTCCCAACCAGCTCCCCTTTCTTGTCATTTCCCAACGCAACCGGTTCACGTTGCAATAGCCTCAAAAACTCACTGGATGTATACTTCTCACATACTCCATCAAAGAAACTGCGCTTACGAATTGCGCTATTTCGATCACAAATCTCGAAACTGCCCGCCTGCCCGGCGAACAGATGTTCATCTACTGCGGTTATCAACGCATTAGCCAATAGCTCGTTCTGGATGTTGAGTTGTCCCTGAGCTGATTGCTTCAGGAGGGAGTTTACGTACTCTACAACGTCCTCCTTCTTCGCCTTGGAGTTTTTGTACTTTTTGTTACCCAGGGTTCTATCTTTGGCCGTGTACAAGGGCAGATCTGAAGGCTTCGCTATCGTAAGAGGAAAGCTGTACTTTGCATATACGTCAGAGAAATCATTCTTCACTGAGAGCAAGTCAGCAGGCGCAAAACAACTGGCTTCAATCTCTTTGGTCCAGCCGATCCTTTTGACTTCGGTAGCACGCTCATGCAATAAGCTGGAGATCGCGATGAATTGATCGACCGGTTGAAGTTGGGCCTTTAGAACTGTATTGGCCTCTTTGCACGCTCTGCTAAGGTTCTCTGGAGACGCGCCCAGGTTGTTCCACTCATTCTCCGTCTTTGGATCCGTGCGGATGAACTGGTTCATCGAGTTTACCGATGTACCGCCAACATAAATCTTAGTGTTCGGTACATTACCCACACTTTCGTCTTTCAAAAGGGATTCCACGTACTCAAGTTCAATTTTGATAGCAAGCGGGGGCAGCCCTGTTTGAGATTGCATCTCGTCAAAGTTGAACAAGACTTCACTGTAGTGGAAAGAATTGCTGCGCGACAGGGTCCATCTTTTATCGAGATCATATTCGCTCTTGAAGCTCCCCAACCTTGCGTCGATGTCTTCGTAGTGCTTTCGGAAAGCTTCATAGTCTACAACGCTGTTAACGTCCTCGACCTTGACCCCATCGTCCTCAGAGGCAGTTTTGTCATTCAATTTGAACTTGCTCAGTTGGCCCGCCCTGATGGCATTGAGGGTACTTATCAGATTTGCAACTTCTTCTGTGCGAGTTTGCGTCGCGCTTGTTGCTTTCACCACTATCCCAAAAGTAACGGTTTCATTGGCCTTCTGATACCCACCAAGGTACCCATTGTAGTCTATCTTGAAATCCTGCGCTGTTGTCTTGAACTCATCATTCCTAGACCAGAAAAAGACCGGATGGTCGATGACGGCTTTGTTTTCCTCATAGATCCGTAGAAACAAGGCTGCATCTCGTTCATGTTCCGCAAGGAGGTATCGCAACCAATTTCCCAGACCGCGTTTGGAAAGAGATTCCCATTCAGGCGCTCGGAATCGATCAATCCTGCGACCCGTGTTGGAATTGACGAACGCATACCTTACTCGAACGTATCCAGCACCCGACAATGGTGTTGCGTTCGTTGTCTCTTCGATAGATGGTTCGGTCTTACCAGCGCCCGCAGATGTATTTGGCCCAACCACCACAACATCACCACCAGGTGCGCTGTTGGTTGAACAAAATTTCTTCCGCTTTGCTCTATTCATAGTGCCCATCAAGCACCCGAGTTTAGTCTCTTGCTCATCAGTGCAACTGTAGAGGCGGTTCGCCTTTTTCAATCGATCGCAAACACCAACATGACCTCTGTTTACGACGTAGTAGGATGGTGTCAGAGCTGATTGTACTGCACTTTGATGCGTTTGGTCCCCTTCGCATCCTACAATTTGACAGACAGCATCAACTGTTACATTGGCCGCACTAAAAGTAGGCAATACAAGAAAAAGTGAAGCAAAAATTGTACAAAATCTCATAGTTCCAACAGTCTTTGACAAATTACTAATGGATGCGAAAAGAAGTTAAGTCTTCCAGCCAGTTTTTCTATACGAGTCCACAGCAAACTGCTTGTGTCAAGTCCTCCGATCATCCTTATACACGTAAAGAGAGTCCAGCCAGACTTCAAAAAACAGGCCTCATTAGAGGTATGCAACTTTCAAAAACAACAACTTACGAACGTCATCGTAGGTTGATGAATACTTAAACTTCTTTTTTTTGAAAGTTACACTATCCAACAAAAACTCGCCGCCAGGCGCCCTTCATTCCCCTCATCAGAAAGTATAGAGTTGCAATTTCCCTAGACAGATGAGCAACCTGTTGTCAAAGCTTCCGAAAAACGACGCTTCATTCAAACCTATCTTTCGGCTGCAAACCTCGGGAATAAATCATTGAGCCAGCACATTGACGAAATACGCCGCTGCCTGTTCTACACAAACAAAGCATGTGAAGAGACCATGAGCGCTGAGTCTGGTGAAGCACTGCGTGTCGCTTGGGAAGCATATGTCGACAACTATGGAAAAACGATTGATCGCCTGATCTCTGCAGGATTGTGCGAGACATCTACAAAATCTTGGGCATATCGCCTCAAAAATCAATCGACCAAGGACGACGAAGGACTGCGTTACCTGCGCGAAGCCAGAAACATCAGCCAGCACGGGCTGGTGTCATTTGGAAGCTACCATGACCCCAAAGTCGTTTTTGGTGACGGCGCGCTAGTACTGACCGGTGGACACATGACGGACGTCACAGTTAGAAACCTGACGCAGAACGGAAAACCAATTGTCGGCGATGAGATTTCATTTGATCAATCTGGTGGGAAAGTCAGCAACCTCAAAGGCGAACGTCCAGCTGCACTTCGCGAACACCCTGCCGAGGTTAAGCTGGGCCCCATTGCAAATCCAGAAAAGAAGACGACAGTGCCATTCCCATCGACTATTCGCGGGCGGACAATCATGTACGGATCGCCAAGATCTCTTGCGCGCGCCGCCATGGATGCACTGGAAGAAATCGTCGCGGACTTCAAACGCGAAGCTGGCTAAACGTCAGTCCCAACGCGGCACACCCCTCGTACCAAATTGCGCGACCGAAGTACCGCCGCGCTGCACTGGCCCCATCATCCGGTCCAGCGCCTTTGCCAGAGCCTGAACAAGCGACTTCACCAGCTCGCCTTTGATCGCCCACCCATGCGCGCGCAGCACGTCCGTGATGGTGCCGTCTTCAAGGCAAACGATGTCAACCAACCGCCGATCCGTGATGGTCACGCGCGACCCCCGCGCCGATGGGCGGTTGCGTCGAACCACCATGGCCGAGCCGCTGCCGATGCGCATGCGCAGCCCACCGATGCGTTCGCGATCCCGCAGCACTGCATCCATGTAATCGCTACCGCTGCCTGCGCTGCGCTGTGACAGGCTTTCCAGCGAAGAACACTTCACACCGGCGCTCGCATGCTTTTCAACCAAGTCCCGATAGAACCGCCCCATGGCAATCTGCGACGGCGTGAAAGGCGACGGCCGACCATGGCGCGCAGCCTTTGCTGCCATCACATCAAAGCTATCGGCCCTCTGCAACGTCTTGCGCCCGGCGTAGCCGGTCTTCACGCTGGCGAAGCCACCTGTTTCAGTGCGGACCATCGCCCGCCCCTCAAACATCCGGACCGGTCCACGAGCTGGAGCCTCTACCACCTCATCGCCGACGTCATCAGGCACAAACCCAATTGACCGCACATCCGCGATCCGTTCCGGTTCGTGCAGCGCCCGCAGATCCTTGGCGCGAGCGACACCAGCCCGGTCCACAACAATCGTCTGCCAGTGCTTCATTCCACCCGCCCCGCTTTGCCAACCAACGCCGCAGCGCGCGCCTTTGTGGCGTCGTACCAGCGCAGCCACTCGCCATCGTCGCCGAACGGTGCGAAACCGCGGTCGATGCGATCCCGAACGCGATCCGCCCGCGCCGACCAGGTCGCCGCCCGATCCGACACCACCTTGCGCTCTTGGACGTTCATGGGCGGGCGTTTCTTCCTACGCCAGAACTCGTACTCGGCCACCAGCCGCCCAGCCCGAGCTGCCTCGATCCCGGCCTGAGAACCGAACCAGCGCGCCACGGCCGGCAACTCTTCCAGCGGACGCGGTTCAAAGGCTTCGGCGCATCCGATGACTGTGGCCATGCAGGGCCAAAAACACTTGGCCGACCCCTCGCCCTTGGTCGCCAGGGTCGCCTGCAAGGCCGACAACCCCCGGTCGGACATGTAGCCCAACGCATCGGCCATCCGGTCCAGAACCTTGCGCTGCTGTTCATCCGGCGTCCCGCGTTTGAACCGGAACCCGCTGTCCGCCAACGGCGTGATCACCATGCGCCGCACCCGGTCGCGGCTGGTTTCCGTGCTTACCTGCTGCCCGTTCATATCCCCTGCTCCTTCCTCAGCAATTCCTGGCACTTCGCCGTCTGCGTCTCACTCAGCCCATTCTCAGCAATCAAACATTCCAACACCCGCCGCCCGACCGCTTCGAACCGAACCGATTTCCCCAATCTCAAATGTTCCGAAATCTGCCGTGCTTCGAACCGTTCATCGTCGGTGAAAAACGGTTTCGGTTCGCGCGCGCGTTCTATTACTGGTTCCTTTACAAGGTTAGTGTCGCAATTTGAGACACGGCTTTCGCGTTTTTTGAGACACGGCTTTTGCGATTTTTGAGACACGGCTCCGTGTCTCATTTTGCGACACAGCTTTTGCGTTTCTTCGCCCTCAGCTTCACCCGCATTCTCGACCCGGATTTCAGGCTGAAAACCGAGGATGTAGAGGGTGGATTTCTGGCGATTTGTCTTCTTCTCGGACCTCTGAATTCGGCGGATCAGACCCAGGCGTTCAAGCTCATCAAGATGCCGGTTCACCGACGCCCGCGACATCTCGCAATCATCTGCCAGGGTTTCCTGAGACGGAAAGCAGCCATGATCCGGATGGTACCGGTCACAAAGCTGCCAAAGGACGAGCTTCGTCGCAGGCTTCAAACCCCGCTGCCGAATGGCCCAACTCGTCGCGTGATGGCTCATCCACGCACCTCGGTTGCACCAGAGCAATCCGACGACGACAATGCCAACCTCGCCTGCAGCGCTTCAACGTGATCAGCCATGGCTCTGAGCTGTTCTGGCAAGTCGCTGGGCACCGGCCCGGAACACAGCGGCCCGCGATCCTTTGGCCGCGCGGCCTGCGGAAAACTCAATCCGAACCAGAGCCCATCGCAGTCGCTAGACCGAAAGGCCAGTTCGAAGTGTGCGAGCGGAAACGTGTCGACATCCTTCATCGATCATCGCCCCCGACGCTCAGCAACAGCCCCCACTGGACGAAGAACCCGGCGAGGTAGCAGAACAGATCCCACAGGCTGTCGAGGATCACGAAGGCCGAAAACCCGGCGTTTGGCAGACATCCTGCAACACTAGACTTCAATTTCTGTGTATGGCAGTAATCAACCGTTGATTGATTAGTTTGTGAGGAATCTCGATGAACCGGATTTGCATGTTGGCCGGTGCAGCTATTGCGTCCTTCGCGGCTTTTACAGCCCAAGCTCAGGATTGCAAAGCGATCGACAACGATCTTGACCGTCTTGCTTGCTATGACAAAGCAAGCGGAAGAACACCTACCGTTGAAACCGATACTATCGAAAACAGCAACTGGAAAATCCGGACGGAAAAATCCGAATTCGAAGACACCACAGATGTATACCTGAGAGTTGACTCGGAAAAGCCATTGACGTGCGGCTACGGTAGCCCAAGAGAGGCGACACTCATTCTGCGTTGCCGAGAGAACACAACTAGCCTTATTATTGCGACGTCCTGCCACTTGGCTTCTGGTCACGGTGGGTACGGAAGAGTTGAATATCGGATCGATGACAACAAAACCAACAGCCGCAACTTTGACGAAAGCACGAACAACCGCTCCCTCGGTCTTTGGAACGGCAGATCTTCCATTCCGGTAATCAAGCAAATGCTGACGGCAGATACGTTCCTCACCCGGTTCACCCCTTTTGGAAGCAACCCGCAAACGGCGAAGTTTGTGATTTCTGGCCTCGACGAAGCGATCGAACCGCTCAGAAAGGCTTGCAAGTGGTAGGCACATCACTTCCTGCCCTCCACGACACTCAGTACCAGTCCCCACTGGACAAAGAACCCGGCCAAGTAGCAGAACAGATCCCACAGGCTGTCTAGGATCACGAAGGCGGAAAACCCGGCGTTTGTCAGATCGCCTGCAACTTCTTTCAGAACGATCGCCGCCATCCCGGCCCACAGCCAGCCAACCGACAGGTCGCGGAACAGGACCACGGCGCTCAACAGCATGCCGATCCCGAAATGCGCCAGGCTGACCGTCGCGATCCAGACGAAATGGCCCGTCACGGCCTCGGCCCCGGCGGCCGTCAGGTCGCTGTGCAGCAGCGAATTGAACTCGGTTGCCATCACGCTCATCCCTGCCCGATCCTGTTCAGAATGTCGTTACGGGTTTGATCGCGCGTCAGAATTTCCATAGTGCGGAACACGCCCAGGATCGCGCAGACGGTATAGACGTCCTCGATCACGGGGCTGCTTTCACCAGACAACCAATTCAGGACTTGCCGCTCCGACCGCCCCAGAACCTTGGACGCCTGTCGCGCCGTTTCGGTGTCACTGGCGCCCGGAAACGCCTCGCGCAGCGCATCGCCAAACCGCGACCGCGCCAGATCGCGCGCCTCGACCCGGTTCACGATGAAAGACTTTTCGCGCCCGTTCAGGAGAAACTTGACCCCAGAAGACAACACACGAGGAAGCGATGACAAAGACATCAGGCGGCATCCCCGGCACGGACACAGGACAGCTGATCATTTGGGAAGAAGTCTACTTCCGTCAGCTCAAGGTCATTCTCGCGTGCGAAATGCAACACTTTGGGCTTGTGTTCGTCTGGAATACTACCCCGCGATTTCCAACTCATCACGGTGGATACCGGATAGCCGATCTTCTCCGCCATGGGACGCACTCCGCCGAAGCGACCAACGATCTTTTCAACATAGGTCATGCAGCGTTTGTGCGCATTTTGCAATCAAACGTCAATTGCATTTTGCGTACGGACGCGCATGTTATAACGTGCGCATATTGAAAACATGGAAAAGCAGACCGCAGGAACAAAGCTGAAAGCCCTCCGCGAGGAAGCCGGGATCAGCATTCGAAAGATGGCCGAGGCACTGGAGATGCCAAGTCCATCAACTTACACCCACTATGAGAACAGGTATAAAAAGGACTTCCTGCCTTACGACCTAATCTTAAAATTAGAACCAATTCTTAACGAATGCGGCATAGAATCCAGCAGAGTCCTCGCCTTAGGCGTTGGGAGCGACACTGCTCAGGGAGAGAGCATGCCTGGATTTGGAGAAAGCCGGACCCCCAGAATAGACGTATCCGTCTTACTGGACGAGCCTGAGAAGCCACAGAATTCGCCCGAGGATGCCAAGGGCACCATCAAGCTCGCAATTGTCGGCGACACAATCCAGCTCGCGGCAACCGTCGACAAAGATGGAATTGACGAGCTTATTCGGCGTATCAACCTAGCCCGCCAAATGATTGAATAAGAATCGTATGCAATTTGCGCTTGACTAGCGTACGCATTATGCGCACTTTGCCTCCATCCAACCGATGGAGGCATCCTTGCAGCACTCAGACGTTTTCAAATCCGCCGCCGAGATCGTCGGCAACCCCAAGACCCACTTTCACCCCGCGCTCAACACCGACGCCTGGGAAGCCGCGAAAGAGGAACAGGGCCATCCAATCTCCGATGACCGCAAGGCCCGCATCGGCACCCCACAACATTTGATCGAAACCCCCAAGGTCAGCCCCTTGGGCGCCATTCGCGCGCGCATTCATGCCCGCGCAGTCGAGCTCGGCAAGACCCGCCCCGACCCGCTGATCCTGTCCGAGGCCGCAATCGGCCATCGGGTGCTGCCGTGATGCAAAGCCCCTACACCCATACCTCCCTGAGTGGTTCCAATCGGACCGCCAAACTGGCCGGGGGCGCGCTGCGTGCCGTCTCCGGCCTCTTTTTCCGAATGACACGAGGGGACCACAGGCATCCCCTGCACGGGGCGCGCGCGACAAAGCCCACCACTCACGAAAGCAAACCGCGCGCGCCCAAGGCCTTTGATTGCCCCGAATGGCCCCGCTGCGCCTGCCCCGGCGGCACTGTGCGCCCTGACTGCCCCGGCTTGCCCGAAAACCAAAGGGTCTGGCCCAGGCTGACAGCCATCACACTGTGGGCGCTGCTCTTCGCGGTCATCGCCTTGACCCTGACAGTCCTGCTAGCGCTGCGCGATCTGCGCGAATGGGCTGATGACTTCCCCGCCATCCTGGCAACGGACCAAATTGCGGCCGAGGCGGTCTCATGAGCGTCCGCACCCCATTCAGCGACCTGCCTGCTCAGTCGCAGGCAGGCATCCTCTGCAACACGAGGCATTTCCAGGATTTCGCAGCGTTGGAATGCGGGTTTCCCAGGGGAACATTCGGCCACAGCGCCACCGCTGAATACCTGCGCAAGTTCTGCGGCATCGACAGCCGCCGCGAGTTCGAAACCAACGAGACCGCCCGCGAAAAGCTGGCAGTCCTGCGCACCGAATACGACGCCTGGCGCGGCGTCATCCCAAAGCCAAGGGATTACCACCCATGAGCCGTTCGCTTCGCGCTCTTGTCGCCTGCGAAACGTCTGGCATCGCTCGCCGCGCTTTTGAGGCCCACGGGTTTGACACGACATCCTGTGACCTGGCGCCAGCCGAGGACGGATCGAACCGCCATATCATCTGTGATGTTCGGGACGGTATCCTGCACGAAGGCTGGGATTTGCTTGCGGTGATGCACCCGCCCTGCACCCGTCTTTGCAGATCCGGGCGGCAGTGGATGAGCGGCCCCGGCAAGTGGACGCCGCCCAAGCGCCTCCCCAAGGGCAAGACGGTCGAGATCCTGCGGGCCGAGTTCGAATTGGGCGTCGACATTTTCACCACCTGCTGGAACGCTCCAATCGAGCGTGTCGCCATCGAGAACCCGGTGATGAATGACCTTGCCAAGGACCGCATGCCGGCGGATCTTCCCAAGCCCCAATTGGTGCAGCCCTTCTGGTTCGGAGAACCAGCTTACAAGGAAACCGGCTGGTATCTGCGCGGCCTGCCCGAGCTGATGGAGACGAACCGCCTGCCAGAGCCTGCGCGCGGCTCAGACGAATGGAAACGCTGGAACCGCGTCCACCGCATGCCCCCAGGACCAGAGCGCGCCCGACTGCGCAGCCGATCGTTCCCCGGGATGATGGATGCCGCGGCCGCTCAATGGGCCAACCACGCTACGAGGACCGCCGCATGACCCCAGACCAAATCGCAACCAAGGCTGACGTGGAAGCCGTAATGAAGAAGCTGGATCAGGTAGAGCGGCTTCTGACCAAGGCGTCGATTACACCGCCTCCTCGCTGGATTACCGTCCGGGACTATGCGAGCCGCGTTGACCGTTCAGTCGCAACAGTTCGTCGGTGGATCAGGAATGGGCAGCTCGAAACCAATGGCAAATTGGTCAAAAACCCAGACATCGCCTAGCCACGGGACCGGCCTCCAAGACTGCTCGTCCCAGTGAAACAGTTTGCCGTCCGGTGCAAATTCCTTCCGTCGAATTTAGCAGGCAATACCGTGACACGAGTCCATCACCCGGGAAACAACCCTTCCATCCTATGGCCCGCACCCCACCATTGAGTGGTGACTCGTGACAGCAATTCTCAGACAATCGGCTTTGCAAAGTTCAGAGTGTGCCCTCGAGCATCCATCCAACTGTTGCTTTGATTCCGCAATGCGGCTTCACCAAACCGGCTGTTAGTTGTAGCCTTTGATTTCGAGTGCAGCCATTTGGCAGCAACGCAGGACAGAGTAAACGGTTAGGTAGCTTCGGAGGCCTACCAAGTTCGGGACCACGTAACTGCCCCCTCAATAGCAACACGGATTTCTGCTTACCCCCAAAATTTTTCTCGTTATTGTTCACAAAACACCAATGATTTAAACTCAATAAAATCAAATTCGAAAGTCTCTAAAGATGCCTGATTTCATTGGAAAGCGCTTCGATGATCGCATAGTCAGCAGGGAGGATGACGGTGCCGCGTTCGAACAATTTGTTGATGAGTTTCTTCGCTTGGAGGAACCTGAGAAAAGGCTGGTCCGGGGACTTGCTCGTGGTGCCGACGGCGCGATCGACCTAACCGATGCTGGCCAAAAGTTAGAGCACATTGTTGAGTGTAAGTTCATAGGAGCCGAAACTAAGTCGACTGCTGAAGAGCGCTGGGGCGAGGTGAAACGCCATCTTGACAACAACTTGCTTAGATTGGCTCGCGGGGATGAGAACCGCCGCAAGAAGTATAGGCCTTGGCTTAAATCTGAGGGTGACCTGAAGACGTACACGTTTATCTCATCTTCAATCTGTCCAAGTGCAGACGCGCGAAACAAATTGCGCGCAGAAATTTCGGGTTTTTTTAGCAATATATCCAATAAACATGACGAGTTGAGCCACCTCAAAAGTGTTGAAGTGGACTTAAGATACTGGGACGACATCGCAGGAAAGAGCGCGATGTTTGCGCCTCTTTTCTACCGCTGGTTTGGTGGTTTCCCGCATGGCTATGGTGAGATTTCTGCAAGTTTCGGCGCCGAAACGGGTTTCAAACAATTTTTGGCAAATCGAAATCTACCCTATTTCTCTCGTGATTCCCATCTGATGGAAACAAAGCTGAGATCTGCCTCGGAATTTGACACTATCCTAAAATTCTTGTCACAAGGAAACGATGCTAAGGCACAAGTGATATTTGGGCCAGGCGGGGTTGGCAAGACGCGCCTTTCGATTGAACTGTGCGAAAAAGCGCGAGATTTAGGGTGGTGGCCTATCCGCCTTGATCGAAAGGCAAGCGTTGTCGAACTGGATTCAATTTGCCAAAGCCATGCCACTGCTGCAAAACTGCTTCTCTTCATCGACTATGCGGAGGCCTTTGAGGGGCTTGATCGGCTGGCAGAAGCTGCAACAAGACTTGTATCTGATGGTGGGCATCAAGTTGCGATCATAGCATCGACCCGATCAAGTTCCCTTCAAAAAGTAACGGATCTTCTAAGCGACCTCCAAGCGGAAACTACGGGCCTTCTTCCGGAAAAGGAACGTGATGGATATACTGACTGGCTCGTAGATAAGATCGTCGGTCATTTCTGTATTCCACACGCCGAACATGTGGCAAAGAGCTGCAAAGGACTGCCGGTGATGGCAGCATTTGCAGGGTTCCTATACAAAAAGGATCGCACGCAGTTTGACTTGCAATTCGGAAATTTGGCTTCAGTGAAGGATTTCACTGGTTGGTCTTCCAATCGACTAAAGGCGATAGAAGATCGATTTCCAGGGCAACCTGTTCAAAGTCTACTGGCTGAGTTGGCTGTGCAAATGCCGATGTCGATAGCTGAGGCCGCCCTATTTCGTGCTAGTACAGATTTGAAGCGCGATGTTTTCGACATTCTGAAAGCCGACAGATGGATTGAATCTGAGGGAGAAACATATTCAGCAGCACATGACATTCTTACAGACGCGATTCTCTCTCGCCACTTGTCCGCGATGCCTGGAACTGAACAAGATCGGCTCAACGACATCGTAGTTGCGGCTTTGAAAGAAGATCGGCTTGACCGTTGCTTGGCTGCTTTGGATCGACTGGGTGATCATCCTGTGTTCGAGAGGCTTTCAGGCAAGTCTTTGATTGAAGCCTTGATGGCCTATGATAGTGGCAAAACACTTGCTGCTTTGCCTAGTTTTACAAAAAGCCGCTTACTAAATCACGCAGAATTAATAGCTTTACTGGCATCCTCCAATGTCCTGAGAATTCGAATAGCTGAAGCGCCAGAGACCCATGTCGCCCTTGCGCTTGCAGCTGAATGGGCGGCTACGAAAGGTCAATTCGAAATTGACCGAAGTTTGGCTGTTTCGGCATTGAGCGCTCCTCTTGGAAGCGCAGTTGCCCTTCGACACCACAGCAACATGGTCTTGCGCTGTGCCTATACATTTGATCCCCAGCGATTTCACGACGATGTCATTGAGCGAATTCAAGCAGCTCCGGTGGCTCTCCACACTCATTACTTGATCGTATCTCTGTTGACATTGGGAACACCGACAGATGACGTTCTACCGCATTTGGTGCCCTGGATTGCACAGAACGACAATGCATTAAAAGCATCGCACGTCTACAAAGCTTGGCTGGACGCCAAGGGGGAAGTGGAGACAATCCGGGAAAAAATGTTTCTCTGGTTGGAAAGGCATGGTCAATCGCATGACGCACAGTATGTCTACAAAGCCTGGCTAGACGCCACGGGCGAAGTGGACGCTGTTCGCGAAAAACTGCTCCTCTGGGTGGAAGAACATGGTCAATCGCCGGTGGCAGACTTCGTCTACAATGCCTGGCTGGACGCTGCAGGCGAAGAGGATGCAATTCGCGAAGAATTACTCCTGTGGCTGCAAGAGCATGGTCAATCACCTGATGCACAGTTCGTCTACAAGGCTTGGCTGGACGCCACGGGCGATTTAGAGGCTGTTCGTGAAAAACTGTTCCTGTGGGTGGCAGAGCACGGTCAATTGCTGGAGGCGTCGTACGTCTACAAAGCCTGGCTGGACGCCAAGGGCGAAGTGGAGACAGTTCGAGAAAAACTTCACCTCTGGGTGGAAGAGCACGGTCAATCACCGACAGCGTCGCACGTATACAGGGCTTGGCTAGAGGCCAATGGGGGAGTGGAAACAGTCCGTGAAGGGTTGATCCTCTGGATGGAAGTGCATGGTCAATCCCAGACAGCGTCGCACGTCTACAAAGCTTGGCTAATCGCCAAAGGGGGAATTGAGGCAGTCCGCGAAAAATTACTGCTGTGGGTGGAAGAGCACTGTCAATTGCTGGAGGCGTCGTACGTCTACAAAGCCTGGTTGGACGCCACGGGAGAAGTGAAGGCAGTCCGTGAAAAGTTACTCCTCTGGTTGGAAGAGCACGGTCGATCGCTGGACGCATCGCGCGTCTATAACGCTTGGTTGGACGCCGATGGCGAAGCGGAGATAGTCCGCGAAAAGTTACTCCTCTGGATGGAAGAGCACGGTCGATCGCTGGAGGCGTCGTACGTCTACAAAGCCTGGCTGGGCGCCAAGGGCGAAGTGGAGACAGTTCGTGAAAAACTTCACCTCTGGGTGGAAGAGCACGGTCAATCGCGGGAGGCAGACTTCGTCTACAAAGCCTGGCTGGATGCCGAACTTCCTTACGAAGAAATCCAGTCGCACTGTGAGGCATGGTTTCTCGAGAACTGGAGGCTCGAATCAGCTGTATTCGTTTCAAAAGCGCTATCGTCGCGCTCAGATTTACGTCTGGACATTGCCGCTCATATCATGGCTTGGGCTGGAGTCCACGCAGAGCATGAAGATGCGATATTCCGATTGAGCCGAGTTAGCCGGGTGCTAGCCGATCCAATTCCAGCGAACTTGGTGAGCATCTTTGAAAAATCAACTTTGGCCGTTTTCCAAAACCTACTTAGTAATGGCACCCCCTCCCAGAGTGAAAAGGATGCTTGTGCAATTCTTTTCGGTAATATTTCAAAGGGCAAAGATCGCTTGACGTCAAAGTGGTTAGTGTTTCTTGATTTATTCTATTCATGCCTTTGTCACGGAAACATCCTCCAAAATTTTCCGGGCTTACCTAGCGGCACATGGGTGGTGCTCCTACGAGACGCAACCACGAAAGGTCTTCTCGATCCGATTAAGGATCATATTGCAATAAACCACGCGCACAGTCTTGTGCGAGGTTCGATTTCTGCGGAAGACTACGCTTACCTGCTCAAGCACAACTACCTCTCAGAAATTGAAAAGTAGCCAATGGTTTCCGCTCTACCTCTGCGAATTTGCAAACAGGCACGCTTATTCGCCCATGATATCGATGCGAATCCACCCTCATTGGTCGCGTTGCGAGCCACGCTTGCGAAGCGGACGTCTGGTCTTCGTCCCAAGTGCCGATCAGAATGGTATGTTTTAAGGCTGGCAACGACCGACTATGCCTGGAATAGAACGATAGAAAGTCGCCGTATCCCGGCGATAGCTGCTTTTGATTCTCACCCTGTTCATAGGCCCATACTCTAGTCTAATCGCTTTGCCAGATCCTCGGCACTTTCGTTGTAGTAGATCTGCAGCATCCGCAGATCAGAGTGGCCCACCATTCGAGCCAACGCCAGAACATCCAACTTTTTTGCCAGCGCAGTGATCGCAGCATGTCGGGAATCGTGGAAATGTAAGTCCTCGATTTGTGCCTTGTCTCGAGACTTCCTAAACAGCACATCCAATTGTCTGCTGGACAGCCCGAAAACTGGATCAAGCTCGGGCAACATTCGTAACAATCGCACTGCCTCTGACGACAGTGGAACCTCTCGCGGGCGTCCGTTCTTGGTGTGAGTGAGCTTTGCGACACGACGCTCCAGATCGACCCTATTCCATTCCAAACCCGCTATTTCACCGGCCCGCATAGCCGTTGCCAGAGCGAAGAGGAAAGCATGGAACGCTCGGGTCGTGGCCTTTGATAGATCCTCCCCAGCACAGTGCCGCAGCCTTTCAATTTCATCCTCTGTCGGCAGGCGATCCCGTGGCGGAGGCTTCTTAGGCTTGGCGACGTCGCTTAGGGGGTTCACCCCAATGTATCCCCATTCCTTGCGAGCCACATTGAGGACAGATGACATCAATTGCATTTCTCGCGCCACTGTCGCAGGCGCAACTTCACGCAACCGCTGATCTCTCCAGGAAGCGAAATCGTTGGGCGAAAGCGCGTCGAGAGAAACGTTTGACAGGCTGTCCCGGCAAAAATTCTCCAGCCTTAGTGTCTCCCACCTGGCGCCCCTCTTTTTGGGGCTTACTTCTCTGGCGTACTTGTCGAACAGCTCGGACAGCTTCATCTTGGCTGCGATCTTGTCGCCGTTCAGGATCTCGTACTCTGCCCGCGCCGCCCAATCGCGAGCCTCCTTTTTCGTGGGCAGAACTTTGGATTTGCGAATCCCTTTACGGGCAACAAAAGCCCTGTATCCTTTGGGTGTCTTGGTAATTGAGGCCATGAATTACACACAATGCGCGAAATGTGTGTAAAGCGTTGCACAATTCTACACACGCAAGCGAGACAAAAAAGCTCGCGGTGCAGAAAGAGCCCATAAATTTTAGGGACTTGAGCTCAAAACAGAACATGCTTGAACTTTCTGTGGTGCGGGTGGGGAGACTCGAACTCCCACACCTTGCGGCGCCAGAACCTAAATCTGGTGCGTCTACCAATTCCGCCACACCCGCATCCAAAGCTCATCGCAGCGGCCATCCGGGCCTGCCTTGAGGAGACTCGGCGACTGATACACATCCGCAGAACCAGGGGCAAGTGCCGCCATCACAGTTTTCGTTCGTTTCCCGTCCGCCAACTGCGTGGTCGACACTGCCCCCACGCGCCTTTGTCAAAAAAAGCCGCGACTTGTGCACGATTTTGCCATATTCTGAATGGCAAAATAATGAGGCAACCGAGCGAGAAACGCCATGAAACCGAATACGGTCGGGCGTGCAGGTGGGCAAACCCCGCTATCGCACCCCTTCTCCAATCCGATGGATGACATCGGATTTCTGTCCGGAACCATCCTGTTGACCCAGGACGGCGAAATGCCGGTCGAGTTCATCTCGGCGGGCGACAAGATCATCACCCGCGACGCGGGCTTTGTGAAAGTTCTGGGCGTCACCCGCAGTCGGCAAACCACGCGAGCGATTTCCTTTGCTGCCGGATCGCTGGGCGACACCCGCCCGGATCAGGATCTGATCCTGCCCGCAGGCCAGCCCGTTCTGATCCGTGACTGGCGCGCCAAAGCCATGTTCGGTGCGCCCCAGGCGATGGTACGGGCCGACGCCCTGCTGGACGGCGAATTCATCCGCGACCTGGGCGAGCAAGAGATGGAGCTGTTCCAGCTGCACTTCGACAGCTCTCACATCCTGTATGCCGGTGGGCTGGAATTGGGCGCGCAAACTCTGGCTGCAGAAGTGCGCCCCGCCGCTTAAACCCCTAGCTTTCGGAACACCGCCGGAAGCTGCTCGGGCAGATCCTCGGCAATCAGGCCGGGGCCAAACTCCAATGCGCATTCCACGTGCAACCAGGCGGCTGTCTCGGCCGCTTGCATTGGCGCAAACCCGCGCGCCAACAGCCCGGTGATGAACCCCGCCAGCGCATCTCCGGACCCAGCGGTCGCCAGCCAAGGCGCCGCGCGATCATAATGCGCCGAGCTGACCGAACAGCGCCCCTCAGGGTCCGCGATCACAGTATCCGGCCCCTTGAACAGCACAACGCACCCTGCCCGCTTGGCCGCCTCGCGCGTGGCGTCCACCTTGGAATAAGCCGGGCCTTTGGTCGGCGTTTCGTTCAGTTTGGCGGCAATATCCGGGAACAGCCGTGCAAACTCGCCCCCATGCGGAGTAAGCACACACTCCTCGTGCAAAGGCGCAAACAGAGCATCAGGCTCATCCGCAAATGCCGACAAAGCATCCGCATCCAACACCGTCGCACGTTTTGCTGCCAACGCCACTGGCACCATTTCCCGAGCCCGCGCCTGCCCCATCCCCGGCCCGAGGCAAAGCGCATTGAGGCGCACGTCCTCCAGGACGGCCTTCAGCCCTTCGCCCCCTTCGACGCGGCTCATCATCAAAGCGGAGATCTGCGACGCGACCTCCATCTGTGCAGACGGCGGCACGCCTAAGGTCACCAACCCCGCCCCGATCCTAAGCGCGCCCCGAGCCGAGAGCCTGGCTGCTCCGGTTCTGCCTGCGCCGCCCGTAAGGATCAGGGCGTGACCATGGGAGAATTTGTGATCAACGAATGATTTTCCCACAAAGCTGGGGTAAGCCGAGCGCACGATCTCTCCGCCGATTGCCCGTGTCTTAGCACGGCTAGACGGTAGCTCATCCAACCCGATACTCTTGAGGACTGTTTTTCCACAGAAGGCAGCGCCATCCGAAACCCGGTGCCCGATCTTCTCTCGATGAAAGCTGACAGTCAGTTCAAATCCCAATCTCCCCTGACCAATCTCGTCCTCGGTATCAACTAGGGGCCTACCTGAGTCAGCGCATAACCCAGAGGGTAGATCAATTGCCACGCGGCGGGCATTTGCAACTTCTGTTGTGAGAACGGCAATTTTTTCATGCAGCCACATGTCCGCACTAATACGGCGAACTAGCCCGGTTCCAAAAACCGCATCGATTATCAAGTCGCAATCGGTTTTTACATCGGCTTCCCGTTCCCAATTCTCCGGTTCGAATGTCTCAAATACCTGAACTCCTCCCAGTTGCACCCACCTCTCGTAGTTCGCCCGCGCATCCGGCGGCAGTCTCTCGGCATCCCCATAAAGAAACACCTCAACACCCCACCCCCGCTCCTTCAACAGACGCGCCACAACGAACCCGTCGCCGCCATTGTTCCCCGGCCCGCACAAAACCACCGCCTGCAAGGGTCGTGGCTCCGCATCGAAAGCCTCCAACGGCTGCGGTGCTGGCCCCCAATCCGTTGCCAGATCGGGCGTCAGCCCGTGGTGTTCTTCTGCCAGCTCAGGCCATTCCTCGAAAATCGCCTCGACCACACCGCGCCCGGCCCGTTCCATCAGTTCCAAGCCGGTAACCTCACCCGAGTCGATGGCGGCCTGTTCGATGGCCCGCATCTGCGCCGCTGTCAGCAATTCCGTCATGGCTCAAACCCAGCTCGATTCAATTCTGCGCATTTTTTGTGCAACATGCTCAAAATTTGACACACCCCGCACATTTGCTGCACCGCAACAGCCGCCAAAGCGCAATCCGATTGTGAGCAAAACTTAGACGTGATCTGAGAGCCGATGACAAGCATGCGAGGTACCGCCATGAAAAAGATCGAAGCCATCATCAAACCGTTCAAACTGGACGAGGTGAAGGAAGCGCTGCAGGACGTTGGCGTTCAGGGCCTCAGCGTGATCGAGGTCAAGGGTTTTGGCCGTCAGAAGGGGCACACGGAACTGTATCGTGGTGCCGAATACGTCGTCGACTTTCTGCCCAAGGTGAAGGTCGAGGTGGTGCTGGACGACGATCAGGTCGATGCCGCCATCGACGCCATCGTGGGCGCCGCCAAGACCGACAAGATCGGCGACGGCAAGATCTTTGTCAGCCCCGTGGAACAGACAATCCGCATCCGTACCGGCGAGACCGGCTCGGACGCGCTGTAACTCAACAACGCAAACAGACACTTATCAGAAGGACAAAGGGAATGAGCGCAGACGCAGTTCTCCAGATGATCCGCGACGAAGACGCGGCTTATGTCGATATCCGTTTCACCGATACGCGCGGCAAGCTGCAGCACGTCACCGTGGACGTGGACCTGGTTGACGAAGACTTCCTCGAAGAAGGCTTCATGTTCGACGGGTCGTCCATCGCGGGCTGGAAGTCGATCGAAAACTCGGACATGAAACTGATCCCCGACACCACGTCGGCCTATGTGGATCCGTTCTATGCGGAAAAGACCATCTGCATTCACTGCTCGATCGTCGAACCCGACACCGGCGAAGCGTACGAGCGTGACCCGCGCGGCACCGCCGAAAAGGCCGAAGCCTATCTGAAAGCATCGGGCATCGGTGATGTGGCCTATATGGGCCCCGAGGCGGAATTCTTCCTGTTTGACGATGTGCGCTTCTCGAACACCATCAACAAGGTGTCGTTCGAAGTGGACGCAACCGACGCGTCGTGGAACACCGACACCGAGTACGAGATGGGCAACATGGGCCACCGTCCGGGCGTCAAAGGCGGTTACTTCCCCGTCAACCCGATCGACGAGAGCCAGGATCTGCGTTCGGAAATGCTGTCGACCATGAAGCGTCTGGGCATGAAAGTGGACAAGCACCACCACGAGGTTGCCTCCTGCCAGCACGAGCTGGGTCTGATCTTTGACAGCCTGACCAAACAGGCCGACGAACTGCAGAAGTACAAATATGTGATCCACAACGTGGCGCACGCCTATGGTAAATCGGCAACCTTCATGCCGAAGCCCATCTACGGCGACAACGGCACCGGCATGCACGTGAACATGTCGATCTGGAAAGACGGCAAGCCGCTCTTTGCAGGCGACAAGTATGCGGATCTGTCGAGCGAAGCGCTGTACTTCATCGGCGGCATCCTGAAACACGCAAAGACGCTGAACGCCTTCACCAACCCCTCGACCAACAGCTACAAGCGTCTGATCCCGGGTTTTGAAGCCCCCGTTCTGCGCGCCTACTCGGCCCGCAACCGTTCGGGTTGTGTCCGTATTCCGTGGACTGAATCGCCCAAAGCCAAGCGCGTCGAGGCCCGCTTCCCCGATCCGGCAGCGAACCCCTATCTGGCGTTTGCCGCCTTGCTGATGGCCGGCCTGGACGGCATCAAGAACAAGATCGATCCGGGCGAAGCCATGGACAAGAACCTCTACGACCTGCCCGCCGAAGAGCTGGCCGGCATCCCGACCGTCTGCGGCAGCTTGCGCGAAGCCCTGGAAGCCCTGGCATCCGATCACGACTTCCTGCTGCAGGGCGACGTGTTCACCAAGGACCAGATCGAAGGCTACATCGAGCTGAAGATGGAAGAGGTCGAAACCTACGAGCACACGCCGCACCCCGTTGAATACGGCATGTACTACAGCTGCTGATCCTCACCGGATCACCACGATCAAGGGCGCCTTTTGGGGCGCCCTTTTTCTTTGGCCTCGGACGTGCTCCCGCCCGTCGTCGATGCCCCTTGCGGGACATCTCCTCCCGTTGGGCCAGGCTCATGCGGGCTTTGCCCGAATGAGCCTGGCCCCCTGCCGTCCGCAGGACGCAAGGCCGAAAGGCCGCGCAGTTTAGCTTTCGAAAATGGCACGGTCCGCATGCCGGTTGGCACGATCTGCATTTGCGCAGCCACACCAAGACAACCATCTCTTTGGCACAGCAACCAAACGAGACTTCCACATGACACAGACGATCCTCATCACCGGAGCTTCTTCGGGCATCGGCCTCGAGACCGCAAAACTCTTTCAGTCCCGCGGCTGGAACGTTGTTGCCACGATGCGCAATCCACAAGCGGGTGCCGAGCTCGCGGCACTCGACAACACTCTGGTCTCCCGCCTCGACGTCACTGACAGCGCCTCGATCCAGGCCACGACTGAGGCCGCAATTGACCGTTTTGGCGCAATCGACGTCTTGCTCAACAACGCCGGATATGGCGCCTACGGACCACTCGAGGCGTTTGACATGGACCGCATCCGCCGCCAGTTCGACACCAATGTCATCGGCCTGCTTGAGGTCACCAAAGCCGTTCTTCACCACATGCGCGCGGCACGATCCGGCACCATCGTCAACGTCAGCTCAATCGGCGGCAAGATGACCTTCCCGTTGGGCACGCTCTATCACGGCACCAAATTCGCGGTCGAAGGTCTCAGCGAGGCCCTGCACTATGAGCTGGAGCCTCTGGGCATACGCATGAAAATCATCGAACCCGGCATGATCCGCACCGACTTCGGCGGCCGCTCGTTTGACTTTGCCCAAAGCGATGATCTGCCGGACTATGCGCCTACGGTTCAGGCGCTGATGACGGCCTTTGCGCAACTGGGCTCTGGCGATGCGGGTTCGGATCCCGATCTGGTGGCCGAGGTCATCTGGACCGCTGTTACCGACGGCACGGCCACGCTGCGCTATACCGCCGGTGCCGATGCGGAAACCTATATGGCCGCCCGCAAGGCACAAGAGGATGCGGCCTTCATCGGCGCGTTGAAGGCGCAACTCGGCATGGGCTGAGCGCGCCAAATTGACGGTGCATGCATTCATATTCCCCTTTGTGTTCCGGACCTCTGCCGCTAGGCTTGGAGCAGTTTGAACACAAAGGAAGTTTTCATGCGCCTGTTTTCCCTCGCTTTGGCGACCGCCACACTGGTCGCCGGGGCAGCCACGGCCCAGACCCTAGACCGGATCAAAGAAACCAAACAGTTCAACATCGGGTTCCGCACCGATGCCGCCCCGCTGTCTTATCTGGACAACAACGACAAACCTGCGGGCTACTCGCCCATCATCTGTGATCAGATCGCCCAGGCCATCGCCGACCGGCTGGAGCTGGATGAGATGAACGCCACCTTCATCCCGGTCGATTCGAAGAACAGGTTCGACAAGGTTGCCAGTGGCGAGATCGATCTGTTGTGCGGCGCGGCCACCATCACGCTCAGCCGCCGCGAGCAGGTCGATTTTTCGATCCCCACCTACATCGACGGCACCGACGTCTTGCTGCCCCGTGATGCAAGCGGGGATCTGCGACAGCTGGCAGGCAAGAAAATCGGCATGCGCAGCGCCACCACAACCGAAACGGCGGTGAAAAATTCGTTCAGCGCGGCCGGGGTCGAGGCGCAGATGGTTCGCTTTGACACCCATCCTGCCGGGATCACCGCACTGAAGAACGGCGAGATTTCGGCCTATTTCGCGGATCAGTCCATCTTGCTGGTGAACTTCATCGCTGCAGGAATGGGCAATGACTTCAAGATCTCGGGCGAGATCATGACCGTCGAGAAACACGGGCTTGCCATGGCGCGCGGGGATGCGGATTTCCGCCTGCTGGTCGACTCTGTCCTGTCCGATCTTTACGGCTCCGGTGCAATGGCCGACATTTTTCAGACCGCCCTGCCCGGCGTCGAACCCGGCTTTGCCCTGGATGCCCTGCACATGGTGGCGCCGACGCTGCCTTGAGATTGCTGCCAGGGGTCGCCCCCTGGCGCATGGATTTGAAGAAGTGAGAGTTACGCCATGCCACGATCCATTTTGGTCCCCGCCCTCGTCGCCCTTGGATTTCTGGGACAGCCCCTGCTGGCCGCGCCCTGTGGCAATACGGGCTCAGGCTTTGAGGCCTGGAAAAAGGACTTTGCCAAAGAGGCGCGCAAGGCAGGCGTGCGCAAGCGCGGCCTGCAGGCGCTGTCCCAGGCCCGCTATGCGACCCGCACCATTGCTGCGGACCGCAACCAGAAGAGCTTTCGATATTCGCTGGACAAGTTCATGCAGATCCGCGGTGCCGATACGATCGTGGCGCAGGGTCGCAAACGCAAAGCCCGTAATGCACAGTTCTATGCAACGCTGGAACGGCAATACGGTGTGCCCGCCGGCGTTTTGATTGCCATTCACGGGATGGAAACCGGTTTTGGCAATTTCATGGGCGACAGCCAAGTTGTATCGGCCATCACAACGTTGGCCTACGACTGCCGCAGATCGGATTTCTTCGTCCCGCACGCCATCGGCGCGCTGAAACTGGTGGACCAGGGCGCGATCACCGGCGCCACCAAAGGTGCCAAACATGGGGAGTTGGGGCACACGCAATTCTTGCCGGGCAACGCCCTGACCTATGGGGTCGATGCAACCGGAGATGGCAGGGTCGATTTCTACAACCTGACGGATGCACTCGCCTCTACGGCGAACTTCCTTCGACAGAAGGGATGGAAGCCGGGCAAAGGGTATCAGCCCGGAGAACCCAATTTTGCTGTGATAAAGCAATGGAATGCTGCCACTGTTTACCAAAAGTCGATTGCGATCATGGGGGCCCGAATAGACAACTAGAGGTCGCATCGCAGCCCCGCGTTCGCCCTCTGGTCGCCCCAATTCCGTCAAATTTCAACGAATTTTCCATAAAAACACTGGTTTCCGATCCGTCATCAATCTTTAACAAAACCCAAGATTGCCCCGTGATCTGTCTGTTTGGGTCAAAATTTCTCCCTGATCGGTGAGTAGATTTGATCTCGAGAACACACACACAACGGAGGATTCTCACTGTGACACAGACAGGCAAGTATCACGGTGGACTAGTATTCCTGGGTAACCAAGACGGCTCATTGGACCGGTTCAGTCGCATTGTTACTGCGACGCTCGAGGACTACGGCCACTCAGTCGAACGTCAAACTCTTTCTGGCCCGCACGAGGCCCGGATCGTCACAAGCCAGTTTCACGTAAAGCTGTCGCTCGATCCGAACCCCGTGTGCGTCGATCATACTGCGCGTCTGGATGATGCCGCCGGGTTGAACCGCGGCAAAAAAGATACCCGCCAACGCGTACGCAACCGTTTGGTGATCGCGCTCACCCCCGTGTCCGAGCAGCACGACGACCGCGATGTCACCGAATTGATGCTGGTTGTCATGCTCTATCGCATGGTTGACCTCTATGCATCCGAGCATATCGAATGGCTGGATCCCAACGTCTCGCTGACCATCGAGCAGTTTCTGGGGGCCTTCGCAAATGTCTCGCCCCGGCGCGTCCGCGGACGTCAGGAAATCATCTATGAAAATGGCGATCGTTTTGCACCAATCGATGAAACAGCGCCCGATCTGGCAATGCGCTATGACACGATTGCAGGTCAAACGCCCCACGGCGGTGAATTCGGCTTGATCGAATTGACAGACGAAGAGGCCCTGGCCCTGGCGTTCCGCAGCGATCCGCATCCGGACGAGCTGGACGGCATGTCGCCCGAAGAGCGCGCGCAGAGCGACATCCGTCGTCTGACCAGCTGGGCGATGACCGGCACGCTGGCTTTTGTCTCGGCTCCGGTGGCGTTGTCCCTGGCGGCGGTCAACCTGGCCCGCGGCGAAGATTTTCGCCTGAACACGCAGGTGCTGTCGTTGACTGGCGCACTGGTGTTCCTGCAAAGCTCTGGCGCCATGGCAAGCGTTATGTCGATCTTGCCGATGTGATTGAAGCCCTGAAATTGCAAAACTCCGCACCCTAACAGGTCGCGGAGTTTTCGTCGTTTGGCACGTCTTTCCTTGCCAAAATATAGGTATGGATTGAAAACACGACCGCGTTGCTTTGCGGCAATCGCAGGATGCACTGACGCTCGGACCGAAAGTAATCAGCTTTGGCCGGATCAGGTTTGTCCCGTCTGTCATGAATGCTGCGCGGCTGGTGCAGATCGGGGTCCACATACCACAGGGCATTGAACCGCCACATCGGGCGGCCGGACTTGACGCCATCGAACAGGCGCTGCACCCGTTTGGCGATGCCCGCGTCGTATGAGTCGACGGTGTCGTGAATGCCGATCAGCGGACGCATGAATTTCTCGGACAAGGTCCAGCTGGCGGGAAAACACAAAACGGCGCCGGTCATCACATGTTCGTCGCCGATTTTTTGCAAAATACAAAAATCTTCCTGCACGATGCGCCCCAAGGTGCCCAAGGGATCCTCACGGTCGATGGGCACGGTCACGCCATCAGGGCGATCGACCTGACTGATCTGCCCTGGATAGGTTTGAGCCAGCACCTCACCCAACAACTCTTGTGCGGCGGGAACTGCCTGGTGATCCAATGCAAGCACCCTGTCCCGCTTGTGGGTCAAAAGCGCGTCCCGATAGGCCATCTGCCCGGCAAAGGCCTCATCCTGATGCAGCCACCCCTCCGCGCCGATGGGTGCAATCCCCGGCAAGGGCTTGTCGGTTTGAAAATCATAGGGAATCGATGTCTGCAGGATCTCTCTCATACCCCCGCCCTAGCACCTGCTGACGAAAAACGACACATGTGTCGGTCGCTTTCCGATAGGACACGGCGTCACCCCGGATGGCACAGTGATCGCCAAGAGACAGGGAGCCAGTCAGTGAACCAGCATTACCGAGACCGACGCAAGATCGACCCCAACAAGGGCACGACCCTGGGCGATGGAACCCCCAACGACAACGACCGGGTCGAGATCGGCCCGACGCAATTGGCCTTTGCCGAGTGGGAGGCCGCCGGGCTGATCCTACCCAACCTCGAGCGGATGCGCGAACACCGCTGGAAGCGGCTGACCCAGCATGTGGTCGACCGGGGCTATGGCGGCGTGCTGCTGTTTGATCCGCTCAACATCCGCTATGCCACCGACAGCACCAACATGCAGCTGTGGAACACGCATAACCCGTTCCGCGCGCTGCTGCTTTGTGCCGATGGTTACATGGTGATCTGGGATTACAAGCAATCGCCGTTCCTGAGCACCTTCAACCCACTTGTTCGGGAACAGCGATCCGGCGCGGATCTGTTCTATTTCGACCGTGGCGACAAGGTCGACGTCGCCGCCGACAAGCTGTCGAACGAGGTGCGCGAACTGATCCAGGAACACGGTGGCGGCAACATGCGGCTGGCCGTGGACAAGATCATGCTGCACGGCCTGCGTGCGCTCGAGGCGCAGGGGTTCGAGATCATGGAGGGTGAAGAGCTCACCGAAAAGGCCCGCGCCGTCAAAGGCCCGGACGAGATTCTGGCCATGCGCTGCGCCAACCACGCTTGCGAGACATCGGTGCGCGCCATGGAGGACTTTGCTCGCGCCAATGTCGGTGACGGAAAGACCAGCGAAGATGACATCTGGGCCGTGTTGCATGCGGAAAACATTCGCCGTGGCGGCGAATGGATCGAAACCCGCCTGTTGGCGTCGGGTCAGCGCACCAACCCCTGGTTCCAGGAATGCGGCCCGCGGATCACGCAACAGAACGAGATCATCTCGTTCGACACCGACCTCGTGGGCTCTTACGGCATCTGCATCGACATTTCGCGCAGCTGGTGGATTGGCGACGAAAAACCACCGGCCGAAATGGTCTATGCCATGCAGCACGCCCATGAGCACATCATGACCAACATGGAGATGCTGAAACCCGGTGTGATGATCCCTGAACTCACGGCAAATGCGCATGTGCTGGACGACCAGTTTCAGGCCCAGAAATACGGCTGCCTGATGCATGGCGTGGGTCTGTGCGATGAATGGCCGTTGGTCGCCTACCCTGACGCAGCCGTCGAAGGGGCCTATGACTATCCGCTGGAACCTGGCATGGTTCTCTGTGTCGAGGCCTGCGTGGGTGCCGTTGGCGGGGCCTTCTCGATCAAGCTTGAGGATCAGGTTCTCATCACCGAAGACGGTTATGAAAACCTGACCAAATACCCCTTTGATCCGGTTCTGATGGGGCAGTAAGCGCCTAAAGCGCCATCATGGCCCTGATCTCGGTGGGTTTCAGGGCCATGCGATAAAGCGGACCAAACGATCCAAGGTCCGTGGCCAGTTCCGGGAAGATCGCACAAATCTCGGTCCGGGCTTCGGCAGGCAAGGCGTTCTGCGCCATCTCTGCCGGCATCAGCGTTTCACACTCGACCCCGTTGGCAAAGACGGTCTGATGCCCATCCAACAGCAGGTGAAAATACTCGACCTGCGTGCACTCCATGTCCGGCCGTATGGTGCTGTCGTTGATCAATGACGATGCGGTTGCCAGGACTTCGTCCTCACCAAACAACAACTCGGCCCGCCAGTCGCGCAGCAACACGCGATGCTGGGGCGAAAGGTATAGATCGCGGGCGGGATAGCCGGGTTCCAGCGCTCCTGTCTTGATCTGCACCGGGCGCAATTCGGGGTGGAGGTCTAGTGTTTCCTGATCAATGGCACGGCTGCCGATCCAGCGGATGGGACGCTGCATGCCATCGCCACAATGGACCATGTCGCCGACCTGCAAATCCTCGATCGCCATTTGCCCCGCAGGCACGCGGATCTTGGTGCCTTTGGCAAAGCAGACCACAATGCAGGCCACGCCCGTGCCATTGGTGGATTCCGCATCGATAGAAACCGTATGTGGTTGCCCGTCCGAACCTGTGTAGTCGAACGTCCAAACATTGCCGACCACGCTATAGCTGTCGAAGTTGGTGAAGATAAAGCAATCGCCTTCGTCAAAGCTCTTGATCTCAATATCGAAATCATCGTCGAACCCGGAAAGGTCAAATGAAAACTGGTCATCTCCACCGGGCCCGGCACCAGGTTCAGTCGGTGTTCCCTTGCCCCAGAACTCGAACACATAGGTGCCCTCGTCTCCCAGATCGCCACCATCCAAAACGGTCACGATCTGATTGTCGTCCTCGTCGCCTGAGATCAGGTCCTTGCCTTTGACCTTTTCCTCATCATCGTCCAAAAAGATCGTAAGGACTTCTACAGCCATGCCAGAGCCTCGCGATCCTTGCGACCTGCCACGGCTTCAGCACAAAAGAGGATGCCCGCGACAACGTTCAGTTCATCCGCAATCAAGGCACCCTTGTGTTCGGCGGCATAGCCTGCGGCGAATGCCTCAACCGCATCCGCCGCGCGGTCGGCAAAGCGCAAGATCAGCGCACGATAGAGCTGAAGATAGTCCCACCCCCGCGGGCGCATGGTCGCCGCCTCAAAGTCACAAGCGATGATGTCACCCTTGTGGGTCAGCATGAAATTACCAAGCGCCGCGTCGTTGCGCGCCAGGGAACGGCCGCACAGCGGGATTTCCAACAGCAGATCCTGCGCGGTCTCAACCGCTTGCAAATCAATCTCTGATCCAAAGCGGTTCAGGTAGGAATACCAATTGCCACAGGCGGATTCTGCCGGGCTGACGGCGTCGTAGCGCGCCAACCAACGGCCCAGTTTGTCGCCCGTGTCCTCGGCGCTCAATCGGTCCAGGCGATCGCGCACCTGCCCCTTGCCGATCCATTCGGTGATAATGAATTGCCCCGGATCGCTGAACGCCAGCAGACGCGGCACCAACCCACTGTCCCGCAAGGTCAACAAGCTGATTTTTTCGCGCATGTAGGCCTTGCGATCCGCCTGCTCGGAACCATCAAACAGCTTGAGAAACGCGCTTCGTTCGCCAACATCCACCTGCGCACAGACGGATCGGGCCGATTGCTTGATCAGCGAGACGGTCATCTCGCGCGCGTCCGTGTCACGGGCAATTGCCCGCGCAACCGCGTTGTTCTTCCCCTTTAGACCCAAACTCACCCGATCGCGCCAGGGGGGCGCCACAACTACATGTTCACTCGCTAGGTCCAGCATTGCTGACACCTCCGCTTGCCTGGACAAGCACGCAGCCCCCAAGCCGCACAGTCGGTTACATGTCGTTCTTCGCTACATTTCAGGTATTCGATTGAGACTTGATATAGGCAGAACAAATTGAAGAGAATTTGAGAAGACTGCGGTCAAACTGAGAACAATTGTGGGGAAACTGTGGCTCCGCTTCCCTCACCATGCCGTGACCGGGCTGTCACAGACCTTGTCGCGAGGGGCTGCGCTGGCCCATCTTGGGGCCAACCCTTCCGTACAAGACAAAGAGCCCGATATGCCCACTGAACGCATCAACTTTCCCGGTCACGATGGCAATCAACTGGCCGCCCGGCTTGATCTGCCGGATGGGCCCGTCCTGGCGACGGCGCTGTTTGCCCATTGCTTCACCTGCTCCAAGGACATCCCCGCCGCCCGCCGCATCGCCGCGCGCCTGTCTGCCATGGGGATCGCCGTGTTGCGGTTCGATTTTACCGGGCTTGGACATTCCGAAGGTGAGTTTGCCAACACAACCTTTACCTCAAACGTGCAGGATCTGATTGCAGCGGCGCAGTATCTGGCGTCGCGCAGGATGGCCCCTGCCTTGCTCATCGGGCATTCCCTGGGCGGCGCTGCGGTGCTGCGGGCCCGAGCGGGCATCCCGTCCGTCAAAGGTGTGGTGACTTTGGGCGCGCCCGCTGATCCGAGCCATGTCTCGCATCATTTCGATGCCGCCCTGCCCGAAATCGAAGAACAAGGATCGGCCGAGGTGTGCCTTGCCGGGCGCCCCTTCCGCATCGGGCGCGACTTTGTGCATGACATTTCCGGCGCCGAGCTGAAACCGGCCATTGCCGAATTGCATGCCGCTCTGTTGGTCCTGCACGCCCCGCTTGATGACACCGTCAGCATCGACAACGCGGCCGAGATCTTTCTGGCCGCCAAACACCCCAAAAGCTTTGTCACACTTGACGATGCCGACCACCTGATCACCCGGGCCGCCGATGCCGAATATGCCGCCGATGTCATTTCAGCCTGGGCCGCGCGCTATGTGGACCTGACCCCACCTGCCCCGCCCCCCGG
>NZ_JAGHRE010000017.1 GCF_017743935.1 Tropicibacter sp. R16_0 | reverse complement strand
GGGTGGGAGGGCGACGCTCAAAAGGGCGTCTTCCCACATCTCTTACTGGGAAACCGGCTGCGCCTTTTCCACGATCCGTGCAAAGAAGGACGCCCCGATGGGCGCCACCTCATCGTTGAAATTGTACTTGGGGTGATGCAGCCCGGCGCTCTCACCCTGGCCCAGGAACAGATAGGCCCCGGGACGCGCATTGAGCATATAGGAAAAGTCCTCTGCCCCCATCTCGCGGCCCGCATCGGCGACAACCTTGCCCTCGCCCACAACCTCGCGCGCGACATCGGCAGCAAAACCTGCCTTGCTCGCATCGTTGATCGTCGCAGGATAGCCAACCTCGTAAACCAGTTCGGCCCCAACGCCATAGCTCGCCGCCTGCCCGGCCACGATCTGTTCCATCCGCTCCATGACCATCTTCTGCACTGCAGGGTCAAAGGTCCGCACGGTGCCGTTGATATAGGCGGTATCGGGAATAACGTTGTCGACCGTACCTGTGTGGATCTGGGTCACCGACACCACCAGATCATCCAAAGCATAATGGTTCCGGCTCACGATCGTCTGGATTGCCTGAGCGATGCCACAGGCCGCCATCACCGGATCGCGGGTCTCATGCGGCATGGCGCCGTGACCGCCTTTGCCCTGGATATGCACGTGGAACGTATCCACCGCCGCCATGATCGGCCCCGGCGTGGTAAAGAACGCCCCCTCTTCGGTTCCCGGTGCATTGTGCAGCGCATAGACCTGAGTGATCGAAAACCGCTCCATGATGCCCTCTTGCACCATCACATCCGCACCGCCCCCGGCCTCTTCGCCCGGTTGGAAAATCAACGCCACGCGCCCCGCGAAATTCCGCGTCTCGGCCAGATAGCGCGCAGCACCTAGCAGCATCGTGGTGTGCCCATCGTGGCCACAGGCATGCATCTTGCCCGGATGGGTCGAAGCATAATCCAGGCCCGTCTCCTCTGTCATCGGCAACGCATCCATGTCTGCGCGCAACCCGATGGTCGCCCCCGGCTCGCGTCCATTGATGATCGCCACGATACCTGTTTGGGCAATTCCCTCGTGTAACTCGTCCACTCCAAACTCCCGAAGACGTTCGGCAACAAAAGCCGCCGTCTGGTGGCATTCCAGCTCCAATTCGGGGATTGTGTGCAGATGCTGACGCCAGGTTGCCATGTCGGCGGCAAAGTCGGCGATGCGGTTCACGATGGGCATATGGTCTGGACTCCTGAGGTAAGGTGCGGAATGGATGCATCTGACACCGGAATGAAAGCCGCCGCAATGCCCGAAAACCCTCTGATCCACGACTCTGACGCAGGGATAGAGCGCCTGCTGGAAATCATGCGCCGTCTGCGTGATCCCGAAACCGGCTGCCCCTGGGACGTCGAGCAGGATTTTGCCACCATCGCGCCCTACACCATCGAAGAGGCCTATGAGGTCGCCGACGCGATCGAGCGCGAGGCCTGGGATGAGCTAAAAGGTGAATTGGGCGATCTGCTCTTCCAATCGGTGTTTCACGCCCAGATGGCGCAGGAAGCCGGACATTTCACCTTTCAGGACGTGGTGCGCACCATGTCCGACAAAATGGTCAGCCGTCATCCACATGTCTTTGGCGATGAATCCAACGCCAAATCCGCCGATCAACAAACCGCCGATTGGGAACAGATCAAAGCCGCCGAACGGGCTGGCAAAGAGCAGAAAGGTGCGCTGGACGGCGTCGCCCCAAACCTGCCCGCCCTGCTGCGCGCCCTGAAACTGCAAAAACGCGCGGCCCGCGTCGGCTTTGACTGGCCCGATGCAAGTAACGTGCTGGCCAAGATCACCGAAGAAGCCGCCGAATTGGTCGAGGCGCGCGACAAGCTGGATGCCGACGCAATGGAAGACGAATTTGGCGATCTCCTGTTTGTCATGGTCAACCTGGGCCGTCATCTGGGCGTTGAGCCCGAAACCGCCCTGCGCCGCACAAACGCCAAATTCACCCGCCGCTTCGAAGCGGTCGAGGCCGCGCTTGTCAAACAAGGCAAAACCCCGCAGACCTCAACCCTTGAAGAGATGGACGCCCTCTGGGATCTGGCCAAAACCCGCGAAAAAAGCGCCACATGATTCCTTCACCCTTTTGAAAATACTCCGGGGGAGTCGCAACGCGACGGGGGCAGAGCCCCCACCCTGACCAACATCGGAGCCACCCATGACCGCCCGCAAAATCATCATCGACACCGACCCCGGCCAGGACGACGCGGTTGCCATCCTGCTGGCCTTGGCCAGCCCCGCAGAGATCGACGTTCTGGGCATCACCGCCGTGGCCGGCAACGTGCCGCTGCAGCTGACCCAAAAAAACGCGCGCATCGTCTGTGAGCTGGCGGGCAAGACCAGCTTCCCGGTCTACGCAGGCTGTGACGCGCCGCTTAGCCGCAAGCTGGTCACCGCCGAGCATGTGCATGGCAAAACCGGCCTGGATGGCCCCGTCCTGCCCGATCCCAAAATACCGCTTGCCGAGGGGCACGCGGTGGAGTTCATTATCGACACCCTGCGCAACCACGAAAGCGGCACAATCACGCTCTGCCCCTTGGGGCCGCTCACCAACATCGCCACGGCCTTTCAAAAAGCCCCTGACATCGTCGAAAAGGTGCAGGAGATCGTCCTGATGGGCGGCGCTTATTTCGAGGTGGGCAACATCACTCCCGCGGCTGAATTCAACATCTACGTCGACCCCGAAGCCGCTGATATCGTGTTCAAATCCGGTGTTCCAATTGTGGTTATGCCGCTGGACGTCACGCACAAGGCGCTGGTCACCAAACCGCGCAATGACGCCTTCCGTGCTCTTGGCACCAAAGTGGGCGTGGCCGTGGCCGAAATGACCGACTTTTTCGAGCGCTTCGACAAGGAAAAATACGGCTCGGCAGGCGCTCCGCTGCATGACCCCTGTGTCACTGCCTATCTGATCCGCCCTGAGCTGTTCACAGGTCGGCACATAAACGTCGAAATCGAAACCCGGTCCGAGCTGACCCTTGGCATGACGGTCGCCGATTGGTGGCGCGTCACCGATCGCGCGCCCAATGCCATGTTCATGGGCGATCTCGATGCCGACGGCTTCTTTGATCTGCTCACCGAACGTCTGGCCCGATTGTGAGCTTGATCGTCGCCCCTGACCCGAACTGGCCGGTTCAAGCCCAGGCCGAGGCTGATCGTTGGCGGGCGTTGGAATTGCCGGGGCTGGTGGCCATCCATCACATTGGCTCCACCTCGGTCCCGGGCCTGCCCGCCAAGCCGATCATCGACCTGCTGCCCGTTTTCGAAACGATCGACGCCTGCGACGCCGCTCAGACAGGGATCGAGAGCCTTGGCTATGAATGGCTTGGCGGGTTTGGCCTGCCCGGTCGGCGCTATGTCCGCCTGATCGACCCAGACACCGGCAAACGCCTGTTTCACGCGCATTGCTATGCGCAAGGCTCTGCCGAAATCACCCGGCATCTAGCCTTTCGCGATGCGCTCAGAAACAACGCGCCCTTGCGCGCGGCCTATACCTCTGTCAAATCCCGATGTGCAGCTTTGCACCCCGGCGATCACCAGGCCTATGGCGCCTGCAAGGCGGACTGGATCGACAAGGCGGAAACGAAGGCCCTGGAGCACTATACATGAGCGCAGCCCTGCATCTTGCCCGCCCTGAGGACATCGAGCGCCTGCTGGGTTTGGTGGCCGCATTCCACACCGAGGAAGGGTTGGAGAGCACCGACGAGGCCCGCTATGCCGCGCTGATCCCCCTGCTCGAAGGCATACCGCATGGCTGCGTCTATTTGATCGGTCCGGCCCGGGCGCCCTTGGGCTATGTCATCGTCACCTTTGGCTGGTCGGTCGAATTCGGCGGCATGGACGGCTTTGTTGACGAGATCTACATCCGCCCTGCTGTGCGCGGGCGCGGAATTGCGACCGAAGTCCTGATCCAACTGCCCAAGGCGCTTGCCGCGGCGGGGCTGACCGCGCTGCACCTTGAGGTCGACCGCAAGAACGAGACGGCACAGCGGCTCTACGCCCGCACCGGGTTTCGACCGCGCGAGCGCTACATGCTGATGAGCAAGACGCTCTGACGCGTTCAATTCGGACAATTTTTCCCGCGCTTTCCCCGTGACGCCCTGTCGGCGTCCCGGCTAGGTCCCCGTCACGTTTGATAACGAGTAAGAACAGGGAGTGGAGAGATGGAACAGCTACTGGCGCAGATCCTGGGTGGCGGCCTTGGCGGCGTGGGCGGGGCCAAGGCAATGCCCGGCTCGGACATGGGTGGTTTGGGCAACATGCTTGCAGGTGCCGTGGGTGGCGTCGGCGGCGGCCAGCTGATCAGCGGCCTCATGGGCGCAGGCGGAGCAGCGGCGGCTGGTGGCGTCGATTTGGGCGTCATGGCCGCCACCCTGGTGGGTGGCGGCGTCGCGGGCCTGGTGGTGCAGGTTGTCGTCGGCATGATCGTCAAGAAAATGCGCGGCTGACGGATTACCGGTCCCACGCATGTCAGCAGCCCGGCGAATTACCTCGGGCCGGGCTGCTGAAAATCCCGTGAACACCGCGCGTATTCAAAACTCAGGCAATTCAGTCTATGGTCGATCTTGTTTTCGAAAGGTCATTGCCATGCCCAAAGCCTATCTGATCGCCCACATCCGGGTGCACGATTCCGAGAAATTTGAAGAGTTCAAAGCCATGTCCGGTCCCGCCATCCAGCAATACGGTGGCCGCGTTCTGGTCCGAAATCCCGCCCCCGATCACCGCGAGGGCGATCTGCGCGGGTTGAGCATCGTGATCGAGTTCGACGACATGAACGGGGCCCGCCAGTTCTATGAATCACAGGAATACACCGCCGCCCGATTGGTGCGCGAAATGGCGGCTGAAACGGACCTGATGCTAGTCGACGGCATCTGACCTCAGAGGAATGTGTAGTCCTTGAACGTAGCCGCCTCACCCAGTTTGGTGCCATCCTCTGTCAGCAGCGGCCAGATGATGGCGTTGCGGATCTCGAACCGTTTGCCGGTCGCCGAAACACGTATGCCTGCGTAGTTTTCAATGAACCCCTTGGCGCGCATTTCGGCAAACATCGCGTCCCGCTGGCCCCGCTCTGCCGGTTCTGCCGTCAGGCGTGACGGCAAGGCAGTGAGCTGGTCCCATCCCATCTCCCACAGCTGTTGCGCAGCCAGATTGCCGTAGGTCAGCACTGGATCCTCGGCGGTATTGTGCGACAGGATCGGAAAAGGCGCGTGATAAAGCGCCCTTGGGTTCGCACCGTCGAGCAATGGCCGACCGGTGACCCGGGCAAAAGATGCCATGAGCAACGTGGCATGATCGGCCTGAAATCCATTTCCTGGTGCCGGTTCGGTCAACTGTTTCTCAGACATGAGATCGGGCCTTGTCGTTCTGCCAAAAAAGAAACACCCCGAGCCATCGGCCCGGGGCACGAATCCTTCAAACCACCAAGGTGGCCTTACTTCAAGATCGACCGACCCGCATATTCGGCAGTCTCACCCAGCAGTTCCTCGATACGGATCAGCTGGTTGTATTTCGCCAACCGGTCCGAGCGCGCCAGCGAGCCGGTTTTGATCTGGCCGCAGTTGGTGGCCACGGCGAGGTCTGCGATGGTCGCGTCCTCGGTCTCGCCAGAGCGGTGCGACATCACGTTGGTGTAGCGGGCGCGGTGCGCCATATCGACGGCCTTGAGCGTCTCGGTCAGCGAGCCGATCTGGTTCACCTTGACCAGCATCGAGTTTGCCACGCCCTGTGCAATGCCATCGGCCAGACGTGCGGGGTTGGTCACGAACAGGTCGTCACCCACCAGCTGCACCTTGTCGCCGATCTTGTCGGTCAGCAGTTTCCAACCTTCCCAGTCATCCTCGTCCATGCCGTCCTCGATCGAGATGATCGGGTAGTCGGCGCAGAGGTCCGCCAGATATTGCGCGTTCTCTTCCGAGGTCAGCGATTTGCCTTCGCCCTTCAGCTCGTACTTGCCGTCCTTGTAGTACTCGGAGGAGGCGCAATCGAGCGCCAGATAGATGTCTTCGCCCAGCTTGTAGCCCGCTTTTTCAACAGAGGTCTTGATGAAATCCAGCGCGTCACGGGTCGAGGCGATGTTGGGGGCAAAGCCACCCTCGTCTCCGATGCCGGTGGACAGGCCCGCCGCCGAAAGCTCTTTTTTCAGGGTGTGGAATACTTCGGCGCCCATGCGCACGGCTTCGCGGATGTTCGCGGCCGAAACGGGCATGATCATGAATTCCTGGATGTCGATCGGGTTGTCGGCGTGCTCGCCGCCGTTGATGATGTTCATCATCGGCACCGGCAGAACACGGGCCGAGGTGCCGCCCACATAGCGGAACAGCGGCTGGCCGGTGAATTCGGCTGCGGCTTTGGCGACGGCCATGGACACGCCCAAGATCGCGTTGGCGCCCAGGCGGCCTTTGTTGGGGGTGCCGTCCAGTTCGATCATGGTGGCGTCAATTGCCACCTGCTCGGTCGCGTCAAAGCCAACCAGCGCCTCGGCGATTTCGCCGTTCACCGATGCCACCGCTTCGAGCACGCCTTTGCCCAGGTAACGATCCTTGTCGCCATCGCGCTTTTCAACGGCCTCATGCGCGCCGGTCGACGCGCCCGAGGGAACGGCGGCGCGGCCCAATGTGCCGTCTTCCAGGATCACGTCCACCTCGACCGTCGGATTGCCCCGGCTATCCAGAATTTCGCGCGCGTGAATGTCGATAATGGTGCTCATGATATCGTCCCAGTAGAGATGCTTTGCGCGCCTCATACCGGGCAAAAGCCCATGATAAAAGGGGCTCTTAAGCCGCAGGGCGATGTTTGCGCTCACGCCAGATCGTATAGATCCCCGAACCCACGATCACCGCCGCCCCGGCCAGCATCAGCGCGTCGGGGCGTTCGTTGAAAACCACGAAACCAACGATCAGTGCGAAGATCATACGCGAGTAGCGAAATGGGGTCACAAAAGACACTTCGCCGATCCGCATGGCCGCCACGATGGCATAATACGCGGCCACGCCCAGCCCCACGACGCCCACAAACAAGCCCCAGATCTTGGGTGTGGGTGCTACCCATGCCTGATCACTGAACTGCGACAGAATGAAAGCTGCCGGAATCAGCATCAGGAAGGCCAGAAAGCTCAGTTGGAACGACGACGTCTCTTTAGGAACCTTGCGGGTGGCCAGATCACGGATCGCCAGCCCAACAACGCCTTGCACCGCAAAAAGCGAACGGATGTCGAAGCCTTCGGTCCCCGGACGGATGACCAGCATGACCCCGGCAAAACCCACCAGGATCGCCGACCAACGCCGCCAGCCCACGGGCTCGTTCAAAAACAGCGCCGCGCCCAGGGTCACGGCCAATGGCGTTGCCTGCAGGATGGCCGAGGCCTGCGAGATCGGCGTCAGTGCAATCGCCGTGACAAACCCCAGCGTGCCGATGAGTTCGCCCAGATTGCGCAGCATCACAGGCGCGCTCAGATAGGCGCGGGTAAAGAGCGGTTGGCGCTTCGTCAAGGTCAGCAAAGCAAAGACAAACGCTCCGCCTGCCCCCAGCACCAGAATGATCTGCCAGGTCGCCATGGCGTCTGCCATCAGCTTGATGAACATGTCCTCGAACGCAAAGCCAAGCATGGCCAGCGTCATCAATCCGGCGCCGCGCAGATTTTCCATTGTCAGGGGTTCCACAAAAAGGGTCGTGTACTGCGCAAGCCATGACGAATTCGCATCACTTGTGCAAGCGGCAAACGGTTGATCTTTTCATTGCTCGGTCGCTGGCGGATACTTAGGTACGGGCAACGCGAAGGGGAGAGAGCAGCGCATGTCGAGGAACCTCCAGGGTGTCCTGTGGTCGATGGTGTCGGTGGCGCTCTTTTCCACCACTGCGGCCATGGCCAAGGTGGCGGTGACCGAATACCACGTGCTGCAAATCCTGTTCATTCGTCAGATCGTGGTGTTTCTGTCGGCCACCCCGCAGGTGATCCGCGATTTCCCGAACAGCTTGCGCACCCGTCGCCCCGGCATTCATGCCATCCGCATCGCAGGCGCCTTTGTGGCGCTGACGGCGGGCATTTGGGCCGTGGCTGTACTGCCGCTGGCAACCGCCGTGACGCTGACTTTTGCCCAGGTGTTCTTTCTGGCGCTTTTGGCCGCCTTTTTCTTAGGTGAAAACGTTGGCCGACATCGTATCGCCGCCATTGGGGTGGGTTTCCTGGGTGTTCTCGTGGCCATGCGACCGGGGCTGGACGGGTTCATCGATCCATATGCCCTGATCCCCGTCGTCGGGGCCTTGGGGGCGGCCACCGCAGGGGTCTGCATCCGCAAGCTGTCACAGACCGAGGATACTGCCACGCTGCTCATCTATCAGTCATTCTTTGTCGGGCTTTTGGCCGGCATTCCCCTGATCTGGCTCTGGCAAACGCCGGATATGGATGATCTTTTGTTCATGATCGCCCTTGGTGTGATTGCGACAGTGGCGCAATGGCTGGGCGTGCAGGCGCTGCGCTTGGGAGAGGCAAGCATCATCGGCAACGTTCAATACATGAAGCTGATCTATGCCTCGGCGTTTGGGTTCTTTTTCTTTGCAGAAATACCCGATGCGATGACCCTGCTTGGGGCCGCAATCATCATCGCCTCGTCGCTATATATCTTTCACCGCGAGGCGGTGAACCGCGCCCGCGAGTGATCCGTCCCCCACCGTGATGCGTAACATGCATACCAAAGGGGAGAGAGAACATGGACATGATCAAAGCCGCCGTATTGGCGGGTCTCATGGTGCCAGGCCACATGGCGCAGGCCGGGTATGCCAACAACTTCAAAGTCTATCCCGTCGCCGCAAACGTGTTCGAAGTGGTGGTCAAAAGCGGCCGCGCGCCCGGCGACTATTGGTGTGGTGCCGGCGACTATGTGATCTCGCAGCTGTCAAGATCTTCGAGCGATCGCATCTTTGTCTGGCGGGGTCGCGGCGCCAGCGTGGGCGAGCCTGGCAAAACATCCGTGCAATTCAGCCTGACACCGCCACAACAGGGCGAAGTCTCCTCAGTTTCGAACACGGTTGACCTGGTGGGAAACGTCCTCAGCTCGGCGCAGGCGCGGGCGTACTGCTACGACCGGACGATCAAGGACTAGTCTTTGTTGCGCGGCACGCCGTAGAGTTCCAGCTTGTGACCGCGCAGCTCATATCCCAGCTTGGCTGCGATCTTTTCCTGTAGAGCCTCAATCTCGGGGTCGCAGAATTCGATCACCTCGCCCGAGTTCATGTCGATCAGGTGGTCATGATGATCGCGTTCGGCATCCTCGTACCGCGCGCGGCCATCGCCGAATTCCAGCCGCTCCAGAATACCCGCCTCTTCGAACAGCTTGACCGTTCGATAAACCGTCGCGATCGAGATCGCGGAATCAAGCGCGCTGGCGCGAGCGTAAAGCTCTTCGACGTCGGGATGATCGTCGCTTTCCTGCAGGACCTTGGCGATCACACGCCGCTGACCGGTCATGCGCAGCCCTTTGGCTTCGCAGCGCGAAATGATTGTGTCCGGCATGTATGCGGCCCCCAGAGGTCAAGTGGCTTTCCGGTTTAAGCCATAACAGGTCACAGGAAAACCGGAAATCGCGCCATATTGCTGACGAAAACGCCATCTAGTCTGTGTGCATAACAAAAGAGCAGTCGGACGTGGTGATATGGAATATCTATCTGGGATCGGGGTGGATCTGTGGGATGCCAGTTTTGGCAACAAAAGTCGGCTGTGGCCGCTTTATCTGATCACGACGCTGGTGATCGCCGTGGTGCTGTATCGTCTGCGGAGCGAACGCCAGCCGTTTCTGCAATGGCTGATGCCCAAAGCCGTCTGGCTGCACCCCTCGCACATCGTTGACCTCAAGGTTTTTGCGCTGTCGCGGCTTTTGACCGTGGCTGGCGCCTTCAATGTCATCGCGCTCAGCACGATTGTGGCGCCTTTTGTGGCGGCCCATCTGCCCTTGCCGCAAGTGGCCGGCAGCCAACCGCATCCGCTTGTTATCGCGGCGCTTTTGCTAGTGGTTAGTGATTTTGCCACCTATTGGGTGCACCGTCTGCATCATGAGGTTCACATCCTCTGGCCGTTTCATTCGCTGCATCATTCGGCCGAGGTGATGACGCCGGTCACAGTCTACCGCAAGCACCCGATCTATGACCTGACCAAATCCGTGATCCATGGCGCCATGATCGGCCTAACCCAAGGCGTCCTACTGGCAATGTTCCCCGGCGGCGTGACCATGGGCATGCTCTTGGGTGTGAACGCGGGCTATCTGCTCTTCAACATGCTGGGCGCCAATTTCCGCCACACGCACATCTGGCTCAGCTATGGCCGGGTGATGGAGCACATCCTGATCTCGCCCGCGCAACACCAGATCCACCATTCCATCGACCCGGCCCATCACAACACCAATTATGGCGAAGTTCTGGCGATCTGGGACTGGATGTTCGGCACGCTTTACGTCCCGCAGGCGGCCGAGAAGCTGGAATTCGGTCTGGGCGACGCCCATGGCAACCGTCTGACACAGCGCCACGACAGCCTGACGGCGGCCCTTGTTGTGCCCGTCCGTGACAGCCTGCGCCAGATCCGCAAAAAGCTGCGCCGAAAAAACGCCAAGCCCACCGTAACCCCGGCCGAGTGAACATATGACCCCTGGCTTTTCCACCTACCTCAACCTGCTGCGCTTTGGCGCGGCGATGGTCGTGCTGCTGTCTCACTTTGCCTATCCGCGCTTTTCCGGCGGAGATTGGATGTGGGTGCGCGAGCTGAACCTGGGCTCGGACGCGGTTGTCATCTTCTTTGTGCTTTCCGGGTTTGTCATAGCCCTGACAGCGGAGCGCAAAGACGACACGATGGGACGTTTTGCATTTTCGCGCCTGTCCCGTCTGATCTCGGTCGCGCTTCCTGCATTGGTGCTAACCTGGGTTCTGGATCGCATGGGCAGCACCGCTGACCCGGCCAGCTACTTTGCCCCCTACTACGCGCCCTTGCCGCTTTGGGAAATGCTGGCCCGAGGGTTAAGTTTTTCCAACGAATGGTCGGGCCTCAGCGCGCGTCTGGGCAGCAACGGCCCTTTCTGGTCCTTGAGCTATGAGGCCGCCTATTATGTCCTCTTTGCCGTCTGCTTCTATCTGAGCGGTCTGCGCCGCGCGGCGTTACTGGTACTGTTCTGCCTGCTCTTTGGCCTGAACGTGCTGCTGTTGATGCCAGCCTGGCTGATGGGCGTGTTGCTGTATCGCAAGCTGCATCTGGTCAATGGATTATCCCCGCAGCTTCTGTTGCTTTTGACCCTGGGCCCTGTCGCAGCCTATGCCGTGTGCCTGGCCATCGACGTGCCGGGGATCCTCCAAAGCACCGTGCAACCCGTGTTTGGCGGGCATGACCTTCGGTTCTCGGACGAATACCTATGGAATGCGCTGCTGGGTGGCTTGACCACGCTGCACCTGCTGGGGGCCGCGGGGTTGGCGCGTCACGCCGATCTGACGCGCGTTGCGCGACTTGCAAACTGGTGCGCGGGGGGCAGTTTCTCGCTCTATCTGGTGCACTACCCTGTGTTGCAGTGGCTGGACGCGAGCCTTCCAGGCATGAGCAATCTGGCGCTTTTCACGACAACGGTGTTGATCTGCTATGCCTTTGCCGCCGTGTTTGAACGCCCCCTTCCTGCCATGCGGCGGTGGGTGCTTCACGCCGCAGGTCATATGCGTTCTGTGACCCACGGCTTGACAAAACCCATCGGCCCCTCCATGTGAGCGGCAGGTTTTTGTCCTCTGCCGCGTGAGCAGATAAGACCAAAGAGCGGCCGAACCGCCCGATCCGACAATATGGATCGCCGTCAGGGACTTGAACCTACTGTTCCCAAAATCACGCGTGGGGCAAAGCGCCGGACCGGCTTGAAGGGCATTCGGCCCCGCAAGCCCGAGGCTCCGCGCGCCCCAAGAGGTCGCCCGTAGAGGGCGGCCATGTTGCGTTTGCCGTGTTGGCAGGCGCGAAAGGATATGAAGTGAGCGATTTTGAAATGATGGACCTGCCCAAGGTCCTGGTTAACCGCCTGACCGATATGGGCATCACCGACCCGACCCCGATCCAGAAACGTGCCATCCCGCATGCTCTGAACGGCGAAGATGTCATGGGCCTGGCCCAAACCGGCACCGGCAAGACCGCGGCCTTTGGCCTGCCGCTGGTCACCTTGATGCTGAAATACGGCCGCAAGCCTGCAAAAGGCGTCGTGCGCAGCCTGATCCTGGCCCCGACCCGCGAACTGGCCCAGCAGATTGCCGAAACCCTACGGGCGCTGACCGAGAACACGCCGATCAAGGTCACGATCGTCGTGGGTGGCGTGTCGATCAACCCGCAGATCAAGCGCCTGGAGCGCGGCACCGACATTCTGGTGGCCACGCCCGGCCGCCTGCTGGACCTGATGGACCGCAATGCGGTGGACCTGGAAGAGTGCTCTTTCCTGGTGTTGGACGAGGCCGACCAGATGCTGGATCTGGGCTTCATCCACGCTTTGCGGAAAATCGCGGGCGTGCTGCCCAAAGACCGCCAGACCATGCTGTTTTCGGCCACCATGCCCAAGCAGATGAACGAGATAGCCCAAAGCTATCTGCGCAATCCCAAGCGGATCGAGGTCTCGCCCCCAGGCAAGACCGCCGACAAGGTCACCCAGGCGATCCATTTCATCGCCAAGGCCGAGAAGACAAACCTTCTGATCGAACTGTTGGATGGCCACCGCGAAGAACGCGCAATCGTCTTTGGCCGGACAAAATACGGGTCCGAGAAACTGGCCCGCGTGCTGGAAAAGGCAGGCTATGCCACCGCCGCCGTGCATGGCAACAAAAGTCAGGGCCAGCGGGAACGCGCAATTGCGGCCTTCAAGGCGGGTGAGGTCAAGGTGCTGGTGGCCACGGATGTGGCCGCGCGCGGACTGGACATCCCGGATGTCAAACACGTCTACAACTATGATCTGCCGAACGTGCCGGACGCTTATGTGCACCGGATCGGCCGAACCGCGCGCGCCGGCAAGGACGGTGCTGCGATCGCGTTCTGCGCCCCGGACGAGATGGACGAGCTGCGCGCCATCCAAAAGGTGATCGGCCAACAGATCCCGATTGCGTCGGGCCGCCCCTGGCAACCTGTCGAGGAAGAGGCCAAACCCGCGCGTGGCAAAGGCCCGCGCCGCGGTGGCAACCGGGGTGGCAGCCGCGGGGGTCCGCAGGGTGGCGCCGGAGCAAAACCCGGGGGCGGTGGCAACCGTCGCCGTCGTGGTCCCAAGCGCGGCGGCAAACCCGGTCCCCGTTCGGCAGCCTGACCCTTGAGCTCTCAGATCGCGCCCCACTTTGGGGCGCGACTTGTTTGAAAACACAGTGTTGCACGCCCATGCATGGGCAGTTGAATGGACAGACGCCCCCATTCATGCAAGGCTTTGAATGAATATGTCGCTTTAGCCCCAATTCAGCCCAAAAACCGCGACACAAAGGCGATAAGCCCTATCTGAGCACCGTATCAAGATCCTGAGGACGCAGACATGCTGAACCCCGGAGACCTGATTTTTGTCGGATGGGATGGCGACAACGAAGACGTCGCCTTTGTGACCACTGCTGCGATCGCAGGCGGTGAGGTCATCTATTTCACCGACAGCGAATGGAACGGCACCAGTTTCCTGCCCGGCGAGCAGTTGATCGAATGGATCGTACCACCAGAAGGCATTCCAGCGGGGCAAGTTCTGACGCTGGACATGACGCCCGGTGGCGGAGCCGTGGTAACAGACACCGCCGAGTTGACCGGGGACGTATCCGGCAGCATCGACTATATCCAGGGCGGCGGGCAACTGGCGTCCAACAATGAAATGGTTTGGGCCTTTCAAGGCACCCGCGTCGGCGATGACGTGACGCCCGAGAACTTCGTCGCCGTCATCGGCAACGAGGCCGACGGTGGAGACCGCGCGACGCCAAATCTGGACAACACAGGGCTCACGCAGGAAAACGGCGCGATCATCATTGACGGCGATCATGACTACATGGTCTTTGATGGGTTCGATGCCCTGCCCGACCCGGTCAGCGCCCCCGGCGCCATGGCCGCAATCTCGAACACTTCGAACTGGACGGTCGCAGGGCCAGGACGCAATTTCGACAACGACAATCCGAACGCAGGCGGCGGCTTCAACATCTCGTCCCCGCGCCTGTTCGACCCAACAAACGTGACAACGCTCTATTTCAGCGGCGCAAATGTGGCTTTCTTCGACGATATCTCCTCGGACGATGGAGATGTCTCGGCCAATATCACAGTGTCACAACAGCCATTTTTGCCAACTGACGTTGTGGAGATCGATATTTTGAACTCCAGCATCCGAGCCGATGGCGAGTTCGACTTCGACGAGGTGATCTTTGTCTCGATCCGAGTGCGGCGGGGCGACGACGTGTATGAATTTCAGGTGGATGACGGCTCCAAGATCAAGGAAAGCGGCGCCTCAAACTCTGATCCGGGACAGTCGATTGAACAAGGTGATACCTTTTTCACGACCAATGATGACGTCAGCACCCCCGCCGGTATCTCTCCGTTTCCCCCCATCTCTGGCACGATGGTCTTTGCACTAGATGCCACATTCGCCGAAGCCGCGGTCACAAACATTGTCCGCGAGCAGGAGATCGAGGACGAAAACGGCGATCCTGTGGGGACCGAGAATGCCAATTTCTTCGTCGGCACCAGCCTGGATCCTGACCCGCCCATTCCCTGTTTTGTCGCGGGAACGCGGATCATGACGGACATGGGCCCCGTTCCCATCGAAGAGTTGCACCCCGGTGACAGGATCGTCACCCGCGACCACGGGCTGGTTCCGCTGCGTTGGGTTGGCGGGCGCGAAGTTCCGGCACAGGGCGCCTATGCCCCCATCCGTTTCACGGCCGGGAGCCTGGACAATGACCGCGATCTGCTGGTTTCACCCCAGCACAAGATGCTGCTGACCGGATGGAAGGCCGAGTTGTATTTTGGCGAGCCCGAGGTATTGATTGCGGCGAAATACCTCTGCGACGACAACTCGGTGCGCCGGGACACCAGCATGCGAACGGTCCATTACCTACATCTGTTGTTTGACCGGCACGAAGTGATCTATGCCGAAGGCTGCGCCAGCGAGAGCCTCGATCCGGCTTACCTGGCGGAATGGCCAGAGGATGACCAGACAAGCATCGAGATCGCGACCTTGTTCCCCGAGTTGTTCGCGACGCATTATCCGCACCACAAAACGGCGCGCGCCTCGCTGAAACACTATGAAGGCGCTTTGTTCTCGACTCTGTAATCCAGCAGTTTCACCCAGCTTGAAGATCGGCCCAAATCGGCAAATGGTCCGACGCGATATGCGCCGGGCGATCTGAATGCACTCCATGCCGGGCGGCCGTGAGGCCAGGCCCGAGGGCGATCCGGTCCAGCGGGCCGATGGGCTGTGGCGAGGGAAAGCTTGGCAAGGGCGGCAAGAACCGCATCCGGGGTGCCAGATGATCCAGCACCGGCTGGCGTGACCATTCGTTGAAATCCCCAGCCCAGACGGTGGGCATTTCAGGCAGCTTTTGAATGTGACGGCTGATGTGCATCACCTGTTGCTGGCGGGAATGGGACAAAAGGCCCAGATGCGCCCCTACGACCCGCAACGGACCGATGGGCGTGCTAAAGGTCACCCAAACCGCGCCCCGCGGCTCCATCCCCGGGAGGGACATTTGCCCTGTTTCAAGCTCGCGCAGCCCCTCGCCCCGCCAGATGACGGCATTGCCGTGCCAGCCCAGGCTGCCCGCCCCGCCCAGATCGACAATGTTCCAGCCTGCCTCATCCAAGACGAAATGCGGCAGCGCCGCGGGGCGTGGTGGCAGACGTTTGTCCGCCTCTTGCAGCACCACGATCTGCGCGCCGATCCGGTCCAGAACCTGCAAAATGCGGCGCGGCAATCGCCGAAAATCGAGACCGACGCATTTCTGGATATTGTAACTGGCCAATCGAAGCATGGAGAGGGGTCCGAAATGAGAATATCCGCAATCTGGGCGATGTTGCGGGATAGGTTCAAGGGACGCAAGGTCTCACCCCTTGTCTAGGACTCGTTTCTAGTTGACATAACAACTCATTGCCCATCCTGTGGGCACATGGATCAAAAACGCCCCGTCGATGCCACTGGTGCTGCCGCCCTGATCGGGGTCGCGCTGTTGCTTGCCTTCAACCAGGTGGTGATCAAGGTCACCGGCACCGGCTTTGGCCCGGTCTTTCAGGCAGGCCTGCGCTCGGCCATCGCCTTGGTGTTTCTGCTTGGCTGGATGTGGGTGTTTCGCAAACGCATCAAAATGCCACGCACAGCCCTTTGGGGTGGGTTGCTGTCGGGATCGCTGTTTACCGTCGAATTCATCAGCCTGTATTCGGCGTTGGATGTGACAACCGTGTCGCGGACATCCATCCTGTTCTATTCGATGCCTGTCTGGCTGACGCTGGCAGGCCATCTGCTCTTGCCGGGTGAGAAACTCAACCCGGTGCGGATTGCAGGGCTGGTGCTGGCCATGGGAGGCATCATCGTGGCCTTTGCCGAGCGCGACGGCGGGCATGTGAGCTTGGCAGGCGACATCTATTCCCTGATCGGCGCCATGTGTTGGGCCGGGATCGCATTGGTGGTGCGGATGACCGACCTGTCCAAGGCCAGCGCCGAAATGCAACTGATGTGTCAGCTGGTGGTGTCTGCCCCGCTTTTGTTGCTGACTGCCCCGCTGTTTGGGGAGCTGGTGCGCGACGTGCAGCCCCTTCACCTGGCGGGTCTGGCCTTTCAAGCCATTGGTGTTGTGGGATTGGGGTTCATGGCCTGGTTCCGTCTGCTGGCGATCTATCAGGCCAGTGGTGTGGCCTCATTCAGCTTTCTGTCGCCGGTGTTGGCGGTTCTTCTGGGGTGGGCCTTGCTGGGCGAACAAATCGGCCTGCAGATCTGGATCGCATTGGCGCTTGTGGCGGCTGGCATCTATCTGATCAATAGGCCTTGAGTATTCGGGAGCCCTCCCGCCCTCGCGGCATGCCCTGAAGGGCCCTTGCTCCGTTGGGCCGGGCGCCTCGCCTGCGGCGAGGCGCGTCATCGCAGAACGTGCGGTATGTAAACCGTCGCTAACGCGGGTCAGGTTCCGCAGAACGTGGCCTGTACGACCTCATTCTCGGCCGGTGGGCTTTGCAGATCTGCATGATCTGTCTGATCTTTGAAAGGCGTCGCCAAAACCTTTTGCAGCCTGTGGAAGGGGGCATAATCCCCATCAACCGCCGCCTGAATCATCTGCTCCACCCGGTGGTTGCGGGGGATGAAGGCCGGATTTGTCGCGGCGATCACCTCCAGGGCGTCGGCCCCTGCCCTTGCCTGCCACTTCACCAGCCATTCATCATAGGCCACCGGGTCTAGGAACTGATCCCGTGCTTCAGCCCGGCCCAAATTCCGGAAGGTGTTGGTGAAATCCGCCTGGTTCTGCGCCATGCGTTGCAGCAGATCGGCGATCAACTCGGCATCACCATCTTGCCCCTCAGTCAGCCCCAGCTTGCGCCGGAACTGCGTCAGCCAAGCCTCTTGCAGCAGATCGGGCATGGCGTGCACGATCTCGGTCGCCTCTTCCACGGCGGCCTCGCGGTCGGGCATCTGTTGAATCAGCGAAGTTGCCAGCTGCGCCATGTTCCACACGGCGATATCGGGCTGGTTGGAATAGGCATAGCGCCCCATCCGGTCGATCGAGCTGTAGACCGTGTTTGGGTGATAGCTGTCTATGAAGGCGCATGGACCATAGTCGATGGTTTCCCCGGCGATCGAGCTGTTGTCCGTGTTCATCACCCCGTGAATGAAGCCCACCCCCATCCATTGCGCGATCAGCTCCACCTGCGCGTCCCGTACCCCGCGCAACAGGCCCATGGGGCCATCGGCCTGCGGGTAATGTCGTGCAATGGCATAGTCGGTGAGCTGTTTGAGGCTGCCCATCTCACCGCGTGCGGCAAAGACTTGAAACGTGCCCACCCGCAAATGACTGGAGGCCACGCGCGCCAGCACCGCCCCCGGCAGCGGAGCCTCGCGCAGCACCGTCTCACCGGTTTCAACTGCAGCCAAGGCGCGGGTCGTTGGAATGCCAAGCGCATGCATCGCCTCGGACACCACATATTCGCGCAACACCGGCCCGAGCCAAGCGCGCCCGTCACCCTGCCGCGAATATGGGGTGCGGCCCGATCCCTTGAGCTGAAGATCACGCCGCAGGCCATCCGCCCCGACGGTTTCGCCCAGCAAAACGGCGCGGCCGTCGCCAAGCTGCGGGTTGTAGTGGCCGAACTGATGCCCCGCATAAAGCTGTGCGATCGGGTCCGCCCCCTCGGGCACCTGGTTGCCGGCAAAGACCTGCGCCATCTCCTCGACCTCTCCGGGCGTGATACCCATCACGGCAGCCAGATCCGTGTTGAACGCCACAAGGCGCGGCGCGCGCACCGGAACCGGCGTTTGTTTGGAATAGAACACGCCCGGCAGGCGTGCATATGAGTTGTCGAAGGGGATCATCAGTGTCATGCGCCGCAACATAAGGGCGGATCGCACAATTGCCATAGAACATTTCGCCGGTACCCGGCATAGTCCTGCCAAACCAAACACCTGAGGCATCAATGACACCTGAACAGATCATCGACCACCTGCAACTTTCACCCCATCCCGAAGGCGGCTGGTACCGTCAGACTTGGGTGGCAGAAAATGAAGGCCGCGCCACGGGCACATGCATCTATTTCCTGCTGAAAGCAGGCGAAAGCAGCCATTGGCACCGGGTCGACGCGACCGAGATCTGGCTTTATCACGCGGGCGCGCCGCTGACCCTGTCGATCAGCGCCACGGATGAGGGTCCGGCACAGGATCACCTGCTGTCCCCCGATCTGAACCAAGGCGCGCCGCAGCTGATCGTGCCCGAAGGCCACTGGCAGGCCGCACGCACAACAGGCGACTACACGCTGGTCAGCTGCACCGTCTCTCCGGGGTTCCAATTCGAGGGGTTCGAATTGGCGGACAAAGGGTTCGACATTCCCCGCGCATGAGGTGCTTGCCAAACGCAAAAGCCGCTGACAGGGTGCCTGCATGGATCACCGCGCGCTTATCTCCAGCCTACCGCCCGAGGCCAAAGCCAAGCTGACCGAACGGTCTGACCGGGCTGGATTGAAACACTTGGGCCTGTATGCCGCCGCCCTGGGGCTGTGCACGCTTGGCATCGCAATGCAGGTTCCGCTCTGGGGCTTGCTGGTCCTGCCGCAGGGCATTCTGCTGGTGTTCCTTTTCACGCTTAGTCATGAGTGCACCCACCAAACCCCGTTCAAAAGCCGTTGGCTGAACGAGGTGGTGGGCCATGCCGTCGGCCTGCTGATCGCTTTACCCTTTGTCTGGTTTCGCTATTTTCATTTGGCCCATCACAAATGGACCAACGACCCGGACCGTGACCCGGAATTGGCGGGCAAACCGCGCCCCGGCAACTGGCCCGATATGCTGGTCTACCTCAGCGGCTGGTTCTATTGGTCCGGGATGGCAAAAACGCTTGTCGCGAATGCAAAGGGAGAGCTGGATGCCCCCTATCTGCCGGAGCGCCAGCACGGTGCGATGCGACGCGAAGCGCGCGTTCTACTGAGCCTGTATGCACTTGGCGCCCTCAGCCTGATCTGGGCGCCCCTTCTGTTTTGGGTCTGGCTCTTGCCGCTGATCTTGGGCCAGCCGGTTCTGCGGCTTTATCTGCTGGCTGAACACGGACTTTGCCCACCAGTGGCCAACATGCTGGAAAACTCTCGCACCACCTTCACCAATAGGATCGTTCGTTTTCTGGCGTGGAACATGCCCTATCATGCGGAACATCACAGCTTTCCCAACGTTCCGTTCCACCAACTCCCTGCCTTTCACCGCTGGACCCAAGAGCATCTGAAATCCACCTCAAACGGCTATGCCGAGTTTACGGCTGACTACGCCCGCGCGCTGTCGCGCTGATCTACTCTTTTCACCTTTTGAAAATACTCCGGGGGAGTCGCAAGGCGACGGGGGCAGAGCCCCCTGACCTGCTATCCAACCTCCGGAACACTGACGATCCCGCCACCAACCAAAGCGCCAACACCTGTGGTGCCGGGACAGGACGTTGGCATGCCCCGCGCCACGCGCACCGCGAGAAAGGCAAAGGCCTGCGCCTCGAGCATGTCGCCATCCAGCCCCACCGCCTCGACCGGTTCGACCGGGCAATCAAGTGAGACGCGCAGCATCTCCATCAGCACAGGGTTGTGACGGCCGCCTCCGGTGACCAGAACGCGGCTCGGAGGCTTGGGACAATGCTCCATCCCCTGAACCACTCCAGCGGCGCACATGCCGGTCAAAGTGGCCACGGCGTCGGCGTCTCCCAACTCGGCCACCAAACCAATCATTTCGGCAAAATCATTCCTGTCCAATGACTTCGGCGGCATTCTTGAGAAGTATGGCTCTGCCAGAAACAGCTCCAGCGCGCCCGTTTCAACTTCGCCGCCCGCAGCAATGGCGCCATCCTTGTCCATCGGCAATCCAAGGCGCGCCTGCACCAGATCATTGATAGGTGCGTTCGCCGGGCCGGTGTCAAACGCCAGCAAGGCACCGGGCTGTTCCGGCTTGTCAAATGAGGGATCGACATAGGTCAAGTTGCCAACCCCGCCAAGGTTCAGAAAACACAGAGGCGCGTCCGCCCCAATCCATTTGGCGCAAGCAAAGTGAAAGAAGGGCGCCAGTGGTGCGCCCTCTCCGCCCATGGCAACATCATCGGACCGGAAATCCCAGACCACCGGGCGGCCCAAAGCCTGCGCCAGCTCTGCCCCGTTGCCCACCTGCAGGGTGCGCCGCCCCTGCGGGTCATGCGCCAGCGTCTGCCCGTGAAAGCCCACAAGCTCCACGCCCTCAAAACCCGACAACGCCTTGGCATGGGCTTGCGTCACCAGCTCTCCGGCGGCATCCACTGCATCGCCAGTCCACTGTCCCAAACCTGCTCGCAACACCTCGCGCTGTTCGGGCGTATAGCCCTCATAACCGCTTGGTCCAAAACCGAAAATACGCGCGCCGTCGGTCTCGACCACGGCTGCGTCCACCCCATCGAGCGAGGTGCCCGACATCGCCCCCAAAGCCCGGATCGACCCGTCTTGTCTGATGGCCCTGCTCATGGCCTTGTCCTTTGTTGTCCCACCCCACAAAAACAGACGGAAAATGGTTTCCCTCTCCTGCCTTTGCGCTCTATACACTGCCCCGCAACACAAACCCGAGGCAAGACATGACCTACCATCCCAAATCGGATTTCATCGCTGTGATGATCGAGCGCGGCTTTTTGGCTGACTGCACCGATTATCAGGGCCTTGATGAGGCACTGATCAAGGGTGTGCAACCGGGTTATATCGGCTTTGATGCAACAGCCAAGTCGTTGCATGTGGGCTCGCTGATCCAGATCATGATGCTGCGCTGGCTGCAAAAGACCGGCCACAAGCCAATCACGCTCATGGGTGGCGGCACCACAAAGGTGGGCGATCCTTCGTTCCGGGCGGACGAACGCCCGCTGCTGACCGAGGCGCAAATTGACGACAATATCGCCGGCATCAAAAAGGTGTTCTCGGCCTACATCGACTATGACAGCGGCGCCGAGAACGCGGCCCTGATGCTGAACAATGCCGAATGGCTGGACGATCTGAACTATCTTGAGTTTCTGCGCGACATCGGTCGGCATTTCTCGGTCAACCGGATGCTGTCATTTGAAAGCGTGAAATCGCGGCTGGATCGCGAGCAATCGCTGTCGTTCCTGGAATTCAACTACATGATCCTGCAAGCCTATGACTTCATGGAGCTGAACCGCCGCTATGGCTGTATCCTGCAGATGGGCGGATCGGATCAGTGGGGCAACATCGTCAACGGCATCGACCTGACCCGCCGCACCATCGAAGGCGAGGTGTTTGGCCTGACGTCACCGCTGCTGACCACCAGCGACGGCAAGAAGATGGGCAAAAGCCAGGACGGCGCGGTCTGGCTGAACGCCGACATGCGCTCGCCCTATGAATTCTGGCAGTTCTGGCGCAACACCACGGACGCCGACGTGGGCCGCTTCCTCAAGCTTTATACCGAGTTGCCGGTGGACGAATGCGAGCGTTTGGGGGCGTTGGCCGGATCCGAGATCAACGATGCCAAGATCGTCTTGGCCAACGAAGTCACCACGCTGTGTCATGGTGCAGATGCGGCAGCTGCGGCCGAGGCAACCGCGCGCGAAGTGTTCGAGAAGGGTGGTGTTGGCGACGACCTGCCCACCCTGACCCTAGCCGAGGGCGATCTGCCTGTTTCGATCGTTCAGTTGATCGTCAAATCCGGTCTGGCCAAGTCGGGCAAAGAGGCCAAGCGCCTGATCGCCGAAAACGGTGCCAAGCTGGACGATGCCCCCTTGACCGATGGCGGGTTGATGATTGACGCAGGCGCGCTGTCCTCGCCGATCAAGCTGAGCGCGGGCAAGAAGCGTCACGCGCTGGTTCAGCTGGGCTGACCAAAACCTAACAAACACAATACCGCTGCTCTTTCACGGGCGGCGGTTTTTCTTTTGCTAAAGCCAAAGCCAATCGATCAGGCTCAGCATCACAAAGACAGGCACTGACAGTCCAATCGCCAGCACGAGCGCTGCAGTTTTGGTCATTCGTGGACTGGGGGCCGATTTGCCGTATACGCGTGTCATGGAGCCATTAACCGCGATTTAGGTTTCCGATGCGTTAATCGGGACCATGTTCGATTTCGCTGCCTCTGCCCCCCTGCCCGCACTGCAACAAAGCCCAGAGTTCGCCGCAGCCCTCACGCGGTTTGGCCGGTCTCCGCTGCGGCTTGACGATGGGACACTGGCACTGAAACGTGGCCCGTGCTTGATGTTGTCGCGGTTTCAGACAAAAGTGCGGGACTTGCCCACACTGCTGGCGGGTATGCACCTGCCGATCCTGTTGAACCCGGATTACTCGGCCCCGGATCTGTCTCAGATCGGCGCCTTGCCCCTTGTCAGCCCTGCGACCTGCGCCGAATTGGACCTGACGGGCGATCTGCGCGCAGGCTTGCATCAGAAATGGCGAAATCGATTGAAGCAGGCCGAGCGGCAAAACCTGCGTGTGACCCGTCAGAACATGCCCATCGATCCGCGCCATTGGCTGCTACGTGAAGATGCCAACCGGCAACGTCAGCGTCGCTATCGCAACTGGCCTGCTGCGCTGACCAGCGCGTTTGCCGAGACCAACCCTGGCAAGGCCAAGCTCTTCACGGCCTTCGCCGACAAAATCCCGATTGCAGGTCTTCTGCTGCTGCGGCACGGCCCGGTGGCCACCTATCACGTTGCCCATACAACGGCGCGTGGACGACATCATTCGGCGCAGAACCTGCTTCTGTGGACAGCAATGACTTGGGCCGCGCGCAAAGGCGGGCAGCGGCTCGATCTGGGATTGATCTCGACCGAGGACGCGCCGGGGCTGGCGCGGTTCAAACTGGGCACCGGGGCCAACCCCCGCAAGCTTGGCGGAACCTGGATTTGGTGGCCGCCCTTGGGCAAAACGCTGCGTCCCCTCGCCGCGTGGGACGCCAAGCTGATGCGTGATGACTGGACAGGCTGACATCTGCGTGATTATTTGAACACATGTTCATATCACGGGGAGAGGAGCCCAAAATGGAACTGTCCACCACGGCCGCGGTGATCACCGGCGGCGCGTCCGGTCTAGGCGAAGCCACCGCCCGCCACTTTGCCAGCAAGGGCGCACAGGTCACCATCCTGGACCGCGACGCCGAGCGCGGCCCCAAGGTCGCCGAAGAGATCGGCGGCTATTTTGCCGAGACAGACGTCACCGACGAGGCATCCGTTGCCGCAGCCATCGCACATGCCATGGACAAGATGGGCAAGATCACCGCCTGTGTGAATTGCGCCGGCATCGCCTATGGCATCAAAACCGTCGGCAAGGATGGCCCGCACCCATTGGATGCCTTTCAACGCACCATCGACATCAACCTGGTGGGAACGTTCAACGTCTCGCGCCTGGCCGCTATGGAAATGGGCCGGAACGAGCCGGAACCCGATGGCGCACGCGGTGTGATCATCAACACGGCCTCGATCGCCGCGTTTGACGGCCAAAAGGGCCAAGCCGCCTATTCCGCCTCCAAGGGCGGTGTGGTGGGCATGACCCTGCCGATGGCGCGTGATCTGGCCTCGACCGGCATTCGCGTAAACACCATCGCGCCGGGCATCTTCATGACGCCGATGCTGGCGGGTCTGCCCGAGGACATTCAGGCATCGCTGGCTGCCGACGTGCCGAACCCTGCTCGCCTGGGCGATCCGGCGGAATACGGGCGTCTGGCCGGCTTCATGGTAGAGATGGGTTATCTGAACGGCGAAGTGATCCGCCTGGACGGCGCGCTGCGGATGCGGTGATGTCAGCGGGCGGTGTGAAACTCGGACACGCGCCGCCCACTGCCCAAGACCTTCAGGACGGCATCGACATTCGATTCAATGGGTGCCGTCCCATCCACCGTGATGTCATAGGTTCGACCAACATGAACCGACGCATGATCCAGCGCCGCGCTGCCAATCGGACGGTCGCCCCGCTCCCGCTCACGCGTGTTGAGCACATCCAGATCGCAGTAAACGCCAACAAAAAGCACATCATGTGCCCCAAGGCTGCCCTTTAGCGTGTCGATCCATGTTGGTTTTTCCAGAATATGTTCAAAAATCAGATTGTTACCTGCATCTGCTGCGGCAGAGGCCATTGCATGCAGCCCGTCGAACACGCGAGCCCGATGTGCTTTCCAATCCAGATCACCTGACCGGAACCGATCCATTGGCAGGATGCCACCGTCGCGCAGATGATCGAGTGAGATATGCCAGAATGGCGCGTCAGCCTGTGCTTGCAACGCCCGCGCCAAGCTGGATTTGCCGCTGCTGGACGGACCGTTCAGTAGGATGACCTGAGCCACTTACCGCTCCCAGGCGAATTCGATCTCGACCAGCCCGTCGTCCCCATCCCGTTGTTCGCCGGTCGGTGCAAACCCTTCGCGCCGATAGAACCGATGCGCGCCGGTATTGGGCAGATGCGACCAGAGCGTGACCCGGTCCCGCCCCTGTTTGACCTGATCCAACAGCGCCTTGCCAACGCCCGAACCGGGCGCAGCGGTGTAAAGGCCCATGACGCAGCCCTCGTCCACGTTGAAGGACAGATAGCCCGCAACCGGATCCCCCGCGACCCAGAACTCGCGCAGGGGGATACCCGCGTGGATCATCTCTTGCAGTTCTTCAAGGCTGTGTAACCGGTCTATCCAGGGTGTCGCATCGATCCAACCGCTCACAATCGCGGCGCAGGCTGCGGCGTCGTCTTGTGTGGCCAGTCGGATCGGATGCGTCATGCTTCGGCCTTTTCTTCCAGTTCCAGCCATTCCTCTTCGGCGGCGGCGAGCTTTTCCTGGCGCTGCACCAAAGCCTCGGTCGCTTTCTGGAACTTGACCGGTTCGCGAGTGAACAGCTCCGGATCAGCCATCAGTTCTTCGAGTTTGGCGATCTCAGCCTCCAGGCGTTCGATCTCGGCTGGCAGTTTTTCAAGGCGGTGTTTTTCGGTGTAGGACAGTCCTGATTTCGGCTTGCCCTCTTGCTTGACCTTCGGCTTGTTAGCTTTTGGTTTTGCGGCCTTTTCGCCCTCCAATGGACCACGTTGCGCGATGTAGTCGCTCCAACCGCCAGCGTAGACTGTCGCCTTGCCGTTCCCTTCCATCGCGATGGTCGTGGTGGCCACCCTGTCCAGGAAATCGCGGTCGTGGCTGACCAGCAGGACGGTACCGTCATAGTCATCGAGCAACTCTTGCAGCAGGTCGAGCGTTTCGACGTCCAGATCGTTGGTCGGTTCGTCAAGCACCAATAAGTTCGAGCTTTGGGCCATCAGCTTGGCCAGCAAGAGCCGTGCCTTTTCGCCCCCCGACAATGACCGTACGGGCGCGCGGGCCTGACGTTCGTCGAACAAAAAGTCCTTGAGATAGCCCACAACGTGTTTCGGCGTGCCGCGCACCATCACCTGATCGGCCTTGCCCGACACCCGCATGTCGGGATCGCCTGTCAGACTGTCCCACAGGCTCATATCCGGGTCGAGCTGCGCGCGGGCCTGATCAAAGACCGCAATCTCAAGGTTTGTGCCTTGCTTGACGATGCCTTCGTCCGCGCTTTCTTGACCCAAGAGAAGTTTGAGCAGCGTGGTTTTGCCTACGCCGTTGGGTCCAACAAAGGCCACACGGTCGCCGCGCTGCACCGTCAGATCAAAGCCGCGCGCGATCTGTTTGTCGCCAAAGCTTTTGGCAATCCCCTGCGCCTCGATCACCTTGCGGCCCGACTTGGGGCCTGATTCCAGGGCAAAATCCGCGGTGCCCTGCCGTTTGATCTGGCTGGCCCGTTCTGCGCGCAGGTTTTGCAGCGCACGCACCCGACCCTGGTTGCGCTTGCGGCGGGCGCTGATGCCTTCGACGGCCCATCGGGCCTCGGACTTGATGAGGCGGTTCAGCTTGTGGCGCTGCATGTCCTCTTCTTCCCAGACCTGATCGCGCCAGGCCTCAAACGCGTCAAAGCCTTTTTCCTGCCGCCGCACCTGCCCCCGATCGATCCACAGCGTCGCGCGCGTCAGTGCGCGCAGGAACGCCCGGTCGTGCGAGATCAGCACATAGCCCGCCCGCGTCGCACCCAACTCGCGTTCCAGCCAGGCGATCGCTTCGATGTCCAGATGGTTGGTGGGTTCGTCCAGTAGCATCAGGTCAGGCGCTTCGGCCATCAGCTTGGCCAGGGCCGCGCGGCGGCGTTCACCGCCCGAGGCCGTTTCGACGGCGCGTGCGGGATCAAACTTCAGCCCCTCGCCCGCGCGTTCCACCTTATAGAGCTCGCCCGGCTCCAGAGCGCTGGTCGCATAGTCACCAAGCGTGGCAAACCCCTCCATCGTGGGGTCCTGCTCCATGTAACCGACGGATTTTCCGGGCGGCACGACGATGGTGCCCTCATCCGGTTCGACCAGACTGGCCATGACCTTCATCAGGGTGGACTTGCCTGAGCCGTTGCGGCCCACAAGCGCCACACGGTCGCCCGGCTGAACAACCAGATCGAGTTCGGAAAACACCGGGTTGCCGCCAAAGGTCAGCGAAATCCCGGACATCTGCAAAAGAGGTATCGTCGACATGACTGCTGACTATGTCAGCCGAAGGTCCGTTGCAACAAGATCAAGTGGCGTTGCCAGCCACACCGCGCAGCAGTTTCTTGCGGGCGGGTGGAATCGCCTGGATTTCAACGCCTGTAAAGACGTGCAGCGTGTTCATCTGACTGTCGACCACCGCGTGATCGCTGACCCAGCCGCCCATCATAAGGTAGGTGCGCAGCAAGGGCGGCATCCTGAGCATCGCCTTTTTGGCATCCGGCTTGCGCCGCAGCCGCGCGGCATAGCGGAACACATTGGGTGCCTTGACCCGCGGCAACCAGCGTTTGGGGGCCAGATGGCGATGCTTGAGCATGGCGAAAGCATCAAGATACTCTTCGGTTGCGGTGCCCGCAAAGGACGAGCAGCCAAACAGCATCTCGATCCCGTTGTCATCGACAAAAGCGGTCATCGCGCCCCAGGCCACACGCAGAATGTCGGGATCATTCAGCGCAGGGTCGATGCAGAACCGCCCCATCTCGACCATACGGCCCTGAAAGTCGCCTAGCGCTGAGAGGTCATAGAATTGTGCGGAATAGCTGCGGGCAACCTCATGCCCCCCTTCCATGGTGAGCATTCGAAAACAGCACACCAACTGACCTGCCTCGGTATCTTCGATCAGGATATGCGCGCAAATGTCGTCGAAATCATCCCTGTCCAGCGCATCCGTGCCAAAGGCCCCTGTGCGCAGCTGTTGTGCCGCCAGAACATCATCAGCCCCATGGCCGACGCGGGCGTGGTACCGACCTCTGCTCAGAAGTGTCCCAGATGCCAAGATCCCGTTCCTCCGCACGATGATCACGTCAAAACCGTAGCCAAGCCCCGCCTAGCATACAAGATATGACACCGTGGTGACGACCTGTGGGGTTACTGGTTCAGGACGGTGCCCGGGTTGAAGTTGCCCAGGTTGCCAAGCAGCTGACGCAGGAACGTCTTGTCCTCGATGCTCGAATCCGTCACGCGGCGTTCAAGCGGGATCACGCGGCCATCCGCCAGGCTGTACCGTTCGATGTTGCGCACCACGCCGCGCTGGTCAAAGCTGATCGCGACCAGCTGGCGCGAGACCACTTCGGGCTTGCGAGGGCCGTAGTGACGCATCCGGGTCGAGACATAATAGTAACCGCTTTCTTCCAGCACACCGGATGAGCTGGGCGCGCCAACCGCCTGGATCACACTATCGCGGGTATCCACACCGACCTGAACCGTGGCCAGGTCCTCTTCGGACGGCACATAGCCATGATTGCGGTAGATGGATGTACAGGCTGTCAGGACCCCCACCGTTGCACCCAGAATTGCAATACGGTACGCCGGTTTCAGCAGGTCTGCGGTCTTGAACATGTCTGCCCTCTTGCCTTGGCTAATTGCGCCTTTTATCCCGATTACAGAAACCGAGCCTCTGGTTCAACCAACGAAAGTTGTTTCATGACCGACAAAACCGTGTGGCGGGTCGCGGATCTGCCGCAGAACGCCCCCACTTCGTTTGCTGTACGCCCTGACGCGGACACGCTGCGCCAGATCCAGGACCAACTGGGGCTTCTGGGGCTGCGCAAACTCAGCTTTGCAGGCAAGATCACTGCCAGCGGCAAGAAAGATTGGGAAGTCCGCGCGGATCTGGGCGCCACTGTGGTGCAACCTTGTGTCGTCACACTGGAGCCCGTGACGACGCGGCTGGACATGCCGGTACGACGCATTCTTCTGGCCGAGTGGGACGCCCCCGATGAGACCGAGGTCGAAATGACCGAAGATGAAGAAGCCGATCAATTGGGTACGGAAATCGACGTCTTTGCAATGATGGTCGAAGCTCTGGCGTTGAACCTGCCTGAATATCCGCGCGCGGATGGGGCCGAGTTGGGACAGTTGAATGTCACCGAACCCGGCAAGGCGGCGCTCACCGATGAGGACGTCAAACCCTTTGCCGGTCTTGCAGAATTGCGGGACAAGCTGAAAAAATAGGAATGACAGAGCCTGCGAAAGCTGTCATAGCAGGCCTGCAGAAAAACCCCTTGCGCAAAACGAGAATCGCAGTATTTTCGCGCGCTCATCGGATTTACGGTTGGACATTGCCGCGGCTCAGGCCTAAACGCGCGTCACACCAAGAGAACGAACACTGAAACTCGGCCCAAGGAAGTGTTTCCCAGGCCCTCTGAGACAAAGGTTGAGACAATGGCTGTCCAACAGAACAAAGTATCCAAGTCGCGCCGCAACAACCGTCGTGCGCACGATGCCCTGGTTGCTGCTAACCCGAACGAATGCCCCAACTGTGGTGAGCTGAAGCGCCCCCACCACGTTTGCGCATCGTGCGGCCATTACGACGACCGCGAAGTCGTTGCACAGGCCGACGAGATCGATCTGGAAGACGACGCAGCCTAAGTCCTTGCAGCTACAGGCCACGCATTAATGACTGCTCAGCCCGATCAGATCGGCACTCCCGCCGGGCGCATCATTATCTCGGTTGACGCAATGGGCGGAGACGCCGGTCCGTCGGTCGTGGTGGCAGGTATTGCAAAGTCAGCAGACAAGAACCCGGACATCGGGTTCATTCTGCACGGCCCCGAGGACAAATTGCGCCCACTGGTCGCCAAGCGACGCATCCTTGATGGACGCGTCGCTTTTCGCGATTCTCAGGACGTCGTCAAGATGGAGGACAAGCCCAGCCAGGTCGTACGCAATGGCAAGGGCACTTCGATGTGGTCGACGCTGGAATCGGTGCGCAGCGGCGAGGCCGCCGGCGCGGTTTCCTGTGGCAACACGGGCGCCCTGATGGCGCTGAGCATGATGCGTCTGCGCAAGCTGCCAGGCGTGAACCGCCCTGCCATCGCGGTTTTGTGGCCGTCGACGAACCCGCAAAGGTTCAATGTGATGCTGGATGTCGGCGCGGATATTCGCGCTGACGCCAAGGATCTGTTGCAATATGCGCTTATGGGCGCGTCTTACGCCCGCAACGGTCTGGAGCTTAAACGCCCGCGCATCGGCCTGCTGAATGTGGGCACCGAAGAGCACAAGGGGCGGCCCGAGCTGAAAGAGGCGCACGCCATGATCTCGGAGTTTGCCGACGCCGCAAATTTCGACTTCGTGGGCTTTGTCGAAGGCGGAGACATTCCCGGCGACAAGGCTGACGTCATCGTGACCGACGGGTTCACCGGAAATGTTGCGATCAAGACCGGCGAAGGCACCGCCAGCCTGATCGGCCAGCTGCTTCGCGAAGCATTCCGGTATTCGCCTCTGTCGCGCCTGGCCTCGGTTCTGGCCATTACGTCGCTCAACCGCTTGAAAAAACGTATTGATCCGCGCCGGGTCAATGGTGGGGTCTTTCTGGGCCTCAACGGAACTGTGGTGAAATCCCATGGCAGCGCAGACGCGACAGGCGTGTCCTCTGCCGTCAAGCTGGCGTTCACGCTGGCGCAATCGGGTTTCGCTGAAAAACTGGCTGCACGGGTTGCATCCACCGTCGAGCTTACCCAAGATGAAGCTCACCCAGCGTCAACAGGCGCAAAAGGACAAGAAGGGCAATAACAACCCATGACAGGCCGTGCAGTCGTCACAGGAGTCGGGCACTATTTGCCCGAGCGCATCGTTCCCAATTCCGAGTTCGAGGCGACGCTAGATACGTCCGATGAATGGATTCGCGCCCGTTCCGGCATCGAGCGGCGGCATTTCGCGGCCGAGGGCGAAACCACGTCGCAATTGGCAGCCAATGCGGCCCGCGCGGCTTTGGCCGACGCCGGGCTTGAGGCCGACGACATCGACGCCATTGTGGTGGCCACATCGACGGCTGACCTGACCTTCCCTTCTGCGGCGACCATGGTGCAATCCGCGCTTGGAATGACCCGCGGTTTTGCCTTTGACGTACAAGCGGTTTGTGCGGGCTTTGTTTATGCGCTCAGCAACGCCAACGCGCTGATCGTGTCCGGTCAGGCCGATCGGGTGCTTGTCATCGGGGCCGAGACCTTCTCTCGCATCATGGATTGGACCGATCGTTCGACCTGTGTCCTGTTTGGCGATGGTGCCGGTGCGCTGGTTCTGGAAAAGCAGGACAGTGCCGGGACGTCCGAAGATCGCGGCATCCTGTCGGTCGATCTGAATTCCGACGGACGCTACAAAGATCTGCTTTACGTCGACGGGGGCGTATCGACAAATACCACCGGCTATCTGCGAATGCAGGGCAATCAGGTGTTCCGCCATGCCGTTGAAAAACTGGCAAAAACTGCCGAATCGGCATTGGACAAAGCAGGCCTGAGCAGCACCGACGTCGATTGGATCGTGCCGCATCAGGCCAACATCCGCATCATTCAGGGCACCGCCAAGAAAATGGGCCTGCCCATGGACAAGGTGGTTGTCACGGTTCAGGACCACGGCAACACGTCGGCCGCGTCGATCCCGCTGGCCTTGTCGGTTGGCAAATCGCGCGGTCAGATCAAACCCGGCGACCTGATCGTGACCGAAGCCATCGGCGGCGGCCTGGCGTGGGGCGCGGTTGTTCTGCGCTGGTGATCCAGCACGGATGACCCTGCGGAAACGTGGCGCGATGCAGCGCAAAGCGCCCGACGCAATTCATTGATATTGACAGGGAAATTCCCGACCCCCTATGCTCTGGCAAGAACATGGGGGATGGTATGGGTGAAAAAACTCTCACACGGATGGATCTGAGCGAAGCGGTTTTCCGCGAAGTTGGCCTGTCGCGCAACGAAAGCGCGCAGTTGGTCGAGAGCATGCTCGAGCATATGTCGGACGCTCTGGTTCGTGGCGAACAGGTAAAGATTTCTTCATTTGGTACCTTTAGCGTACGCGATAAATCGGCCCGCATCGGCCGGAACCCGAAGACGGGCGAAGAAGTGCCGATTCAGCCCCGCCGCGTTCTGACCTTTCGGCCTTCGCATTTGATGAAAGACCGGGTCGCAGCCGGAAATCGAAAATAGCTTTAGGATTAAGTACACATGAGCAAATCACCTGACGCCTTTCGCACCATCAGCGAAGTTGCGGAGTGGCTGGGGATTCAAGCCCATGTGTTGCGGTTTTGGGAAAGCAAGTTCACCCAAGTCAAACCGGTAAAACGTGCAGGCGGGCGCAGATACTATCGCCCTGCCGACATGCTGCTGCTTGGTGGTATCAAGCGGCTGTTGCATGACGATGGGCTGACCATCAAGGGCGTTCAGAAAATCTTACGCGAACAGGGCGTGGGCCATGTGTCCGAGTTGTCGCAAGGCTTGGACGAGACTGCCGCCCCCGAGCTGATCCAAGTTGCCGACGACACCGTTGTTCAGCTTCACGCCAGAGCCGCGCCAGAGGACGCAACAGACGGTCAAATGGGTATGGACCTTCCTGCCCCGGACGCCGCCGTCGAGGCCAAGGACCAAGAGCTGCCCTCGTTCCTGAGGAAACCGGCGCGAATCAAGACCGAGTTGCCGTCAGAACCCACAGCCGAGCCCAAACAGGCCTCGCTAGAAATCGACCCGGTGGTCGAGCCGACATCGGAACCTGCACCGTCCGAGGACGCGGTCGCAGCCGAATCTGCAACGCCCGCGATCGAAGAAGCGGTCGAAGCCGTTGCGGTGGCCGAGCCTGCCCCTCAACCCAAGCCCCTCAGCGTTGAGGTGGCCGACGTTCCCGCTGACGACGCGATTGAGGCCGACCCGGGCCTGCTTTCCAAGCTTGTAGCTCTCGAAACACTGACGCCCCAACAGGCAGGTGAGCTCAAGCCCCTGGCGGGTGAGTTGCGCGCCTGGATCGAGCGGCAAGAGGCAATTTCGGCTGGATGAAAAAAGGCAATGATTTCCTCTTGCCCCTGCCGTGAAAACCATTATGAAGCTCACATCGTCGGGCTATGGCGCAGCCTGGTAGCGCGTCCGTCTGGGGGACGGAAGGTCGCAGGTTCGAGTCCTGCTAGCCCGACCAAATCACACCGACGATACAATCTGAGGCGACCCCGAATGGGGAGCCGGACCGGGTGCCGGGGCCTCTGCCAAGGGGGAGAGGCCGGATGACAGGCGTGTGTCCAAATCAGCAAATCGAAACCATGATTGCAGATGGCGCCATCGGGGCCGAGGTTGCTGTTCTGCCGGAACAGATCCAACCCGCAAGCCTGGATCTGCGTTTGGGTACAGTGGCTTACCGCGTACGTGCTTCGTTCCTGGCTGGTGACGGCAACACCGTCGCGGACCGCCTGCGAGAGTTCGAGATGCACCGCATCGACCTGACCCAGGGTGCGGTTCTGGAAAAAGGCTGCGTCTATTTGGTGCCGCTGCTCGAATCGCTGGCCCTGCCGGATGACATGAGCGCCGTGGCAAATGCCAAAAGCTCAACCGGGCGACTGGACCTGCTGACACGGACCATCACCGATGGCGGAACCGAGTTCGACCGGGTACCAGCAGGTTATACAGGGCCGCTTTACGCCGAAATCTGCCCCCGCTCCTTTTCCGTTCTGGTGCGCCCGGGCATGCGGCTCAATCAGATCAGGTTCCGCCAGGGCCAAGCCGTACTGTCGGACGCCGAACTGACCGCGCTGCACGCAGACACACCGCTCGTGGATGGCGAAGCCGTTATTCAGGACGGTTTGGGCTTTTCGGTCGACCTGCGCCTGCAGGACACCGATCTGGTGGGCTATCGAGCCAAACCCCATACCGGCGTCATCGACCTGGATCGGATTGGCCAATACGATCCGGCCGAGTATTGGGAAGAGGTGCGCAGCAGCGACGGTCGTATCATCCTGGACCCCGGCGCGTTCTACATTCTGGTCAGCCGCGAGGCGGTGCACATCCCGCCGCAGTACGCCGCAGAAATGGCACCGTATCTGGCGATGGTTGGCGAGTTTCGGGTGCACTATGCAGGGTTCTTCGACCCGGGGTTCGGACATGCAGCAGCCGGTGGAACCGGCTCGCGTGGTGTGCTCGAGGTCCGCTGCCATGAGGCGCCGTTTGTGCTGGAACACGGTCAGGTCGTTGGGCGTTTGGTCTATGAGCGGATGTCCGAACTGCCCACACAGCTTTACGGTGCCGGGATCGCATCGAACTATCAGGGTCAGGGTTTGAAACTGTCCAAGCACTTCAAAAGCGCCGGATAACACTCTTACTTGAAACTAAAATTTGGCCTTCGTGGCACTATTCAACTAGCCAAAGAAGCCAACCGCCGAGCGCAGCGAGGCCCGGCCCAACGGGAGGAGGTGTTTCGTTAGAAACATCGACGACGGGCGGGAGTGCCCCCGGCACACCCTATCCCGACCTTCACCCTTGCGAGTTGTTCCGCGCCGCGCGCCGGGCTTGACGGATGGCGCGAATGCGTTCGCGTTCTTGCTGTTCCGGCGTCAACTCGGGTTCACCGACAGGCTTCCCCTGTTTGGGTGCTTTGGGTTTGCCGATCTTTGCGGCGGCGTCGAACCCGGCGTTCACGCCGGAATTGATCAGGCGACGCATCACCGTCCGCATGATCATGTTGAGGATCTGGTTCGTGTTCATGGCATTTGCCTTTGATGTCTGCTCACGATCAATCTACACGAATCTCGCCGATTTTCCATGCAGAACCGATCACTCTTCTTCGAAGAGTTCCGGCTGCCCATCGTCGGTATCATCCTCGTTTCTATCCTCTCCCAATGGCATGGACCCAGGCGGGGGACGATTTTCCAACAGACCGGCGGCACGCAATTCCTTGAGCCCGGGCAGATCGCGGGCGCTCTCCAAGCCGAAATGATCCAGAAACACGGGCGTCACAACAAAGGTCACCGGTCGGCCCGGTGTCATGCGGCGGCGCCCCAGGCGGACCCATTCCATCTCGATCAACTGATCGATTGTGCCGCGTGATACGGACACACCGCGAATCTCTTCGATCTCGGCGCGGGTGCAGGGTTGATGATAGGCGATGATAGCCAGAGTCTCGATCGCGGCCCGGCTGAGCTTGCGGGTCTCAACCGTCTCTTTTTGCATCAGGAATCCCAAGTCCGGCGCGGTGCGCATTGCCCAGGCATCGCCCACGCGGACAACCCGCACGCCGCGCCCCTCATAACGGTTTCGCAAATGCTCCAGCGCCTGTCCTGCGTCGCAGCCATGCGGCATTCGGTGCTCCAGATCACGCACTGTCACCGGGTCGGCGCTGGCAAACAGCACCGCCTCGACCATCCGTTCCTGCTCGGCCATGGGGGGGGCTTCGAACAGGCTGTCGATTTCGCCTTCGGTCTTGTCCGTCACGCTTGGTCTTTCCTTTTCCGCAAATGGATCGGGGCAAAGCTGTCCGATTGCTTAATCTCCAGGTGCCCTTCCTTGACCAGCTCCAGCGAGGCCGCAAAGGTCGCCGCCGTGGCCGAGCGGCGGCGCATCGGATCCGCGCCCCAGCCTTCGGGCAGATAGCTGACCATATCTGTCCAACTGCCCGCAAACCCGATCAGACCCCGCATCCGGTCCAGCGCCTGCTCCATCGTGAACACCGCATCGCGATCCATCACAAAGGGCCGGAATTCATCGCGCGTGCGGATCCGCGCATAGCCCTGCATCAGGTCCAACAGGGTCGCGGAATAAGTCACGGTACGAATGCGCGTCACATCCTCGCCCTGCCCGCGGGCAAAGAAATCGCGCCCCAACCTATCTCTGCCCATCAGTCGGGCAGCCGCATCGCGCATGGCTTGCAAACGCTCGAGCTGGAACGCCAGATGAGCTGCCAGTTCCTCTCCGGTTGGTCCCTCTTCTGTCGGATCAGGGGGCAGCAAGAGACGGGATTTCAGAAACGCCAGCCAAGCCGCCATCACCAAGTAGTCCGCCGCCAGTTCGATCCGCAACTCTTTGGCCTTTTCCACAAAAGCCAAGTACTGCCGTGCCAGTTCCAGAACCGAGATTTTGCGCAGGTCCACCTTTTGCGTGCGTGACAATGTCAGCAACACGTCCAGGGGCCCCTCGAACCCGTCCACGTCGACGATCAGCGCCTCGGCTGCAAGCCGTTCGGCCACCGATGTCTGATCTTCGGTGAAAAGGTTATCCGTCATACACCTGCCCGTTCATGAGCTGAGATAGTTCCGCCTCGGCGGCCTCTATGTCAAGCTCATCGGGCTTTCGACGCGCAGCCAGGGCGCGGTCAGCGCGGATTTGCGCGGCCTCCGTCATCTCTCCGGCGGCTTCCGCAGCTTCGGCACGGTCCGAAAGCGGGCCGTTGCAATGCAGAACCACATCACAGCCTGCCGCAATCGAGGCACGCGAGCGTTCAGCCAGCGTCCCCTCAAGCGCCTGCATCGAGATGTCGTCGGTCATGATCAGCCCGTCAAAGCCGATGTCTTCGCGGATCAGCTGCATCATGCGATGAGAGATCGTGGCCGGTTGCGGGTCAATGCGGTCGTACACAAGATGCGCTGTCATGCCCAAAGGCAGATCGTTGAGCGCGCGAAACGGCTCAAAATCGGTGTCGAACAGCTCTTCGGCCTCGATGTCCACGCGCGGCAGGTCATAATGGCTGTCCAGCGTCGCGCGGCCATGGCCGGGGATGTGTTTGACGATGGGCAGAACACCCCCGTCCAGATGCGCGTCAGCAACCGCGCGACCCAGGTTGGACACGTCAGTGGCTGTTTCGCCGTAACACCGATTGCGCAGAAACTCATGCGTTTCGTCGACCGCGATGTCGACCATCGGCGCGCAATTGCTGTCGATGCCCATCGAAAAAAGCTCATGTGCAATCAGGCGATACCGCAGATACATGGCCCGCGCGGCGTTGCCACCGGCGATCTGTGCATGATCGAGCGGCGGTAGCCATTGCCGAGCCAGCGGCGGGCGGAGGCGCTGCACGCGCCCGCCCTCTTGATCAATTGTGATCGGACAATTGTAGCCCACCGTATCGCGGAACTCATCACATAAGCTTCGGACCTGATCGGCTGTGTCTATGTTGCGTGCAAACAGGATGAACCCAAAGGGGTTCACCGCGCGATACAGAGCTTTTTCTTCAGCCGTGAGCCGTAGCCCTTCGGCGCCAAGGATCGAGGCGCCAAACCTCATCGGGTGGTGACCGGGATACAGTCGGCGCGCTCCGCAACCAGGGCCGAACAGAACCGGCGCGCGTCGCTGAGGTCGTCAAACCCCATGGCGCGCAAGCGATAGAATGTGCGCCCGCCGCTGCTGGCCTTTTGGATCACGCGCTTCTTGCCATCCATATAGTCGCCAAACCGGGTGTTCAGACGGTCCCATTCGGCGCGTGCGACTTCGGGGGTGTCATAGGCACCCAGCTGAGCCAAGCGGGTGCCCACCGGCAAGCTCTCGGGGTCGACATCAAGACCGGCCGCGGTTTCCACGGCTGCATTGATGGCCGCGTTCAGTGTGGCTGTTTCAGTCGCGTTCGACGGAACTGCGCGTGCCGGGCGCACTTGCGGGCGCAGGGATTGACGCACACCCGGCGCATTCACAACCGCCGGATCAGGCTGTAGCGCGGCCAAGTCGACGGGGTCGATGGCTACATCATTTTCGATCACATCAGTCAGAGAAACCGGGTTGGGCTGCACGATTGCGGCCAATTGCGTCTCTTCGGTCGGCGCGGGATCGCTGTTTTCCACAAGCGGCTCGACCCCTTGGGTCAACTCTGCCACCAGCGCATCAACAGTACCATTCTGGAACGAGGTGACGGCCTCTTCGGACAGAGAAACAGGCTGAGCGTCATCCTGCAACGCAACCGGGGTCGGCTCCAGATCGCCCATCGGGGTGTCATCTTCGCTGAGCGAGACAGGCTTGGGGGCCAGGACCAGGCGATCTGGCGGCGGGGCCGCCGTGCCTTGGGCTGCGACAGTATTGACCGCCAGGCCCTGATGGTCGGCCGGGGTGCCGCCGGGGCTGGCAGGTTGCACCCGCATCGGGCCTTCGATGGCGCGTACAACCGGTACACCGCTGACGTCGCGGCTGACCAGCTTGTAGCCCCATATGCCGACGCCAACGACCAATGCCACCGACGCCGCCGCGCCCATCAGCGCGGCGATCTGGCCAAATTTCCCCGGTTCACCTTCGGGTTCGGGATAGGTGTCCTCAACATACTCCGACGCCTCCAACTGGGGCATCTGATAGGTGTAATTCACCTGTTGCGGGGGCACCTGCCCCGAATAATCAAAACTAGCCATGTCCGCCTCACTGCCCCGATTGCACGGACGTTGCCGTGCTCAGGTTCTCTTGTCGTCTGCCTCAGACCGGCGGCTTGGCGAGTTTGTTACCGCATTTCCTGCGCCGGCGTGACCCCAAGAATACCAAGGCCAGCCGAAATCACAACGGCAACTGTCTGTGCCAATGCAATTTTTGCCTGACTTGTGGCGGCATCGCCATCCTGAATGAAACGCAGCTCGTGCAATTCGTTGCCACGATTCCACAGCGCGTGGAAATCGCCCGCCAATTCATAGAGGTAGAAGGCAACGCGATGCGGCTCGTTGGTGCGGGCAGCAATCTCGACCAGGCGTGGCCATTCAGCCAGTTTCTTGGCCACAGCCAGCTCGGCCTCATGCCCAACCTTGGCCAGATCGGTCGCTTTCAGGGTCGCCTCATCCGTGGCGATCCCGGCCTCAGCGGCGCGGCGCAGAACGCTTTGGATGCGGGCATGCGCATATTGCACATAGAACACCGGGTTCTCGCGGCTCTGCTCCAGCACCTTGTCGAAATCGAAATCAAGCGACGCGTCGTTCTTGCGGGTGAGCATCACGAAACGGGTCACATCCGAACCGACCTGGTCGACCACATCGCGCAGGGTAACAAAGTTGCCTGCACGCTTCGACATCTTGAACGGCTCGCCGTTTTTCCACAGCTTCACCAACTGGGTCAGTTTGATGTCCAACGGCACCTTGCCATCGGACAGAGCCGAAACAGCCGCTTTCATCCGCTTGACATAGCCACCGTGGTCGGCGCCAAACACATCAATAAGCTCGTCGAAACCACGGGAAACCTTGTCAAAATGGTACGCGATATCCGGCGCAAAGTAGGTCCAGCTGCCGTCGGATTTTTTCACCGGGCGGTCGACGTCATCGCCGTGCTCGGTCGATTTGAACAGCGTCTGCTCGCGCGGCTCCCAATCCTCGGGCTTTTTGCCCTTTGGCGGCTCCAGCACGCCTTCGTAGATAAGCCCCTTGGCATCCAGGCTTTCCAAAGCGGCCTCGATCCGGCCCGTGCCATAAAGCGACTTTTCCGAGAAGAAGACATCCATCTCAATGCCGAGCTGCGCCAGATCCGAGCGGATCAGGTCCATCATCGCATCGGTGGCAAAGTTGCGGATCTCTTGCAGCCAGACCTCTTCGCCCTTGCCAACATAGGCGTCGCCCACCTTGTCCTTGAGGGTCTGGCCGACCTCGACCAGATATTCACCCGGATAGGTGCCATCGGGGAATTCGACCGCTTCGCCGTGCGCCTCGAGATACCGCAGGTACACCGACCGCGCCAGAACATCGACCTGCGCGCCACCATCATTGATGTAATACTCGCGGGTCACGTCATAGCCCGCGTAGTCCAACAGGCTCGCCAAAGCATCGCCAAAGACGGCGCCGCGGGTGTGGCCGACGTGCAACGGGCCGGTCGGGTTGGCCGAGACATATTCGACGTTGACCTTCTTGCCCTGCCCCATGTCCGAGCGACCGTACGCCGTGCCCTGCTCCAGGATGGCGGAAAGAACGCCGTGCCAAGCAGCATCGGCCAGACGCAGGTTCAGGAAACCCGGGCCAGCAACCTCGGCCGAGGTCACGCGCGCGTCGTCGGCCAGTTTGGCGGCCAGAGCATCCGCAATGTAGCGCGGCTTCATCTTGGCGGGCTTTGCCAGCACCATGGCCGCATTGGTGGCCATGTCCCCATGGGCGGCGTCGCGGGGCGGCTCGACCGCGACATTGTCAAAGCTCAGCCCCTCGGGCAGGGTCCCTTCGGCCTGCATTTGCGCAAGCGCGTCCAGCACGAGGCTGCGGATCTCGGAAAACAGGTTCATTGCGATGTCCTTTTGCTTGGGTGGCGGTTTACCACGCAAAGCGCCAAGGTCAATGTCGGCACGCACAAGGTTTCACTTGGCCTGTGCCATTTCCCGGTTAGGGTCGGGACAGATCAACCGATTGGAGCTTTTCATGACACTTGCACGAACCGCCGCCCTGTGCGTGGCCTTGCTGTCTCCCCTGCCCGCTGTGGCAGAGATCGCCGCGCCCACCGGCCCTGTTTTGGTGACATTGGGTGGTGCGGTTGGCGAAAGCAACTTGCCCCGACGCGGTGCCGACGATGGCGGGTTGTTCGGGTTTCTCGAGGTGGAATATGACGCCGCCGTTGGTCTTGACACGGCCATGCTGGGCAGCTTGCCGCAACATACCATCACGATCCCCTATGGTCCTGAAGACAACCAACGGACCTATGCGTTTTCGGGGCCTTTCTTGGCGGATGTGATGACCATGGCCGGCGCCAACGGCAAATCGGCCCTGCCTATGGCGATGGATGGGTATCAGGCCGAAATCCCCTGGGACATGATCGAGCGTTTGAACCCGATCCTGGCCACACATGCGGACGGCGCACCAATGGGAATTGGCGGCTATGGTCCGACAATTGTGGTCTTTGCACCCACCGACAATGCCGAAGACGCCGAAGCCATCCCCGCCATGCAGGTCTGGGCAATCGCCTATATAGGCATAGAGTGATCAGATCCGCGCAGGATCGCTACCGGTGAGCCGCGCGTGGTCCTGCAGCGCAAAGCGATCGGTCATGCCCGCGATGTAATCCGACACAATCCGCGCCAATGCCGTTTCATCAGCGGCGGCCTCGATGTCCGCATGCCAACGTGCGGGCATCTGCTTGGGATCATTGAGATAAATCGGGAAGAGTTCCTCAACCACCTTGGACACTTCGGCCCGTTTCACCATCACCGATGGCGCCCGGTACATGCGGGTGAACAGGAACTCCCGGATCACCTTAAGCTGTGCCCAAAGCTGAGGTGAGAATTGCACCACCGGATACCCCAGCAAGCGCACATCTTCGACGCTTTCAGCCCCGGACCCTGCCAACAGCGCCCGAGAGGTGTCGATCACATCGCTCACCATCACACCAAACACCCGCCGCAGCGCCTCGTGTCGCCTGCGGTAAGCGTCGGTGTCAGGATGCATCTGATCCACTTCGGCGTAGCACGCGCCGACAATAGGCAGTTGGGCGATCTCGTCATCAGTGAACAACCCCGCCCGTAGCCCATCATGCAAATCGTGATTGTTGTAAGCGATGTCGTCTGACAGCGCAGCCACCTGAGCCTCAGCACTCGCGTGGGTGTTCAGTTCCAGATCGAAACCTGTGTTGCATTCGGCCAGGGCCCAAGGCAGCTCTCCTGTCACAGGCCCATTGTGTTTTGCAATCGCTTCAAGGGTTTCCCACGTCAGGTTCAATCCGTCGAACTCGGCATAGTGCCGTTCCAGGTTGGTGACGATGCGGATGGCCTGCGCGTTGTGATCAAACCCGCCATAAGGCAACATCATCTCGTGCAACGCATCCTCGCCCGTGTGGCCAAAGGGCGTGTGACCCAGATCATGGGCCAGCGCCACCGCTTCGGTCAGTTCGGGGTTCAGCCCCAAAGCACCCGCGATTGTGCGCGCGACCTGCGCCACCTCGATCGAATGGGTCAGCCGGGTGCGATAGTTGTCGCCCTCATGTTCGACAAAGACCTGCGTCTTGTGCTTGAGCCGCCGAAACGCGCTTGCATGAATAATACGATCCCGGTCCCGCATAAAGCAGGAGCGGAAACTGCTCTCCTCCTCAGGAACCAAACGCCCCCGCGCCTGGCCCGGATCCGAGGCAAAACCTGCCCTCATGTGCAGCCCCGTCCTTGTCGCCTGTCCTTGAGACTTCTATATTGCACAACGCAGCATAAAGAAACCGTTGGAGTCCGGCATGAATCTGCCTCCCAAAGTCACAGACCGCGCCTTTGCCCGCCTTGCCGAAATCGGCGCGTCCGATCAGGGCCAAGCCCTGCGCGTGGCCGTCGAAGGCGGCGGATGCTCGGGCTTTCAGTACGAGATTGCGCTGGACGCACCCGGCACCGATGATCTGATCCTCGAAGGTCAGGGCGAAAAGGTCGTGGTCGATGCCGTATCGCTGCCGTTCCTGGAAAACGCAGTGATCGATTTCACCGAAGAACTGATCGGCGCGCGCTTTGTGATCGAGAACCCGAACGCCACATCGTCTTGCGGCTGCGGAACATCATTCTCTATGTAAAACAGATTATTACGGATCTGTCTTAAAGTTTCGCGCAAAGGTGTCCTCTGTCTGTTCCGGGGCGAACTGCTCCCACACCAGATAGAGGCCCGAGGCCATGACGATGGCAACACCCAGAAGAGTCGCGGTTGTCGGCAACTCGCCAAAAAACACCGCCCCCAGGATCACCATCCAGACAAATTGCAGGTTCATCAGCGGAGTGACCACATAGACCGCAAGGGTGCGCAGCGACAGAACCAGTACCCAGCGGGCCGAAAACAGAACGGCAGCGTAAACGACAACCCAAACCAGATCGGACAGCGGCATTGGCACCCAGACAAAGGGCAGCGCCGCCCCCATCGCGACAAACAGCGCGAGGTTCGGGTAGAAGACCTGCGCCAGCACGTTCGACTCATGTCGCCCGATAAAGCGTGACATCACGATCGAAAGCGTCCCGAAGACGGCCGCCCCCAGGCCAAACAGATGGCCCGTCGTGATCGCCTGCAGGCCACCCGGGAACAGGCTGAGCACACCGATGAACCCGGCGGTCAGCGCAAACCACGCCGAGGGGCGCACCTGTTCGCGTAGGATAAGACCGGACATCAGCCCCGACAGCAGCGGCATCAACCCGATGTATAGAAAGACATCAGCCAGCGGCAGCGCCCCAAAGGCGTTGAAAAAACAGACCGCCGCCATCACCGTGGCGCCCGACCGCACCGTCATGGCCCAAGGGCTGCGGGTGCGCAGACCCTGTCGTTGTGAGGGCATGCGATCCACCAACAGGCTGAGCGCCACAACGATCAGTCCGGACAGGCAAAACAACTGCGGCGCGGCGTAACCGCCCGCGATCAATTTGGTGATCGCATCGGCCGATGAGATCAAAATGGTGTAGAGCGCGACCAGAGCCGCACCAAGAAGTGAGGCCTTCATAGAGTGACCCCACGCAACCCAGTACGCGAGAACGCCCTGAAAAAGCTGTCGAATTTGTCGGTGCTCTCTTCGGCCTCAGCCAGTATGTCATGACCGATCTCGCTGAGTGAGGGCTCGATCCGCAGGCGCATCACCTGCCAATCGTCACAGCGATGGTCGTCCAACTGGAACAGGCATTCCGACATGTCCCGCAACGGCCCCGGCCAGTGGGTGGCGCGATGAAAGCTCATACGCGTGTCGCCAGCGGTGTGCTTGAACGCCTCTTGTTCGGACGTGGCCAACAGCCAGTTGCAGACGAAATAGTCGTGGTAGTCATCCTGCGGATCTGCGTGATCTTCGGTCTGGATCGCAAAACGCGCAACCTCGCGCGCGATCCACCCCTCCCAAATCGGTGAAGGCGTGGCCCCGGCATAGCGCAGAGCGACACAGACCTCGGCCAAAAGATCGGCATTTTGATCGAGATAGGCCAATAGTCCGGCATACTCCAAGCTTGTAATCGCCTGCTCTGACACCTGTGGGTCGCGGCGGCCGTATTCGCTCAGGTAGAACAGGATGTGGGTCAGTTCGTACGCCGCCTTCTTATTGGGCAGCGCAAAAGTTTCAGAACGGTTAACAAAGGCATGAAGGCGCTCGGTCAACCCGTCGTCTGCACCACTGTCCACCCCACGTCGCGCCAACAAACGCCGGGCTTCGGCGCGTTGCAGATCCGACAGTTCGGCCTCGGCCAAACCTTCCCGGGCGATCCAATGGCACAAAGCCTCACCTTTTGTGCCCTCAATGCCAAGATCCTCCAGATCCAGGCAAATCGACAGCAAGAAGCGGTAATACTGCGGGAAAAATCCCAACCGCTGCTCGATCCGGTCATAGAACCCCTGATGTGGGGCCAGGGCGTCATCGGAAAGAGACAGGCCGGTGCATTCCAGAATGTTCAGCAGTTCTGCGTTCTCTTTCAGCCAGAACACATCGTCGCCGACCCTCCGGTGGCGGGCGAACCCGGCCACCAGATTGGCATTGCGCACTTTCGGGTCCAGACGTTGAACAGGCGCGTTCAGGTGGATCACATTTGTCATGGGGTGGTCTCCGTTTCAAATGGCGTTTCCTGAACGCCCCCGTTTCAACTTCAGACGCAGGTGCGCGTCAGATCAGCTGCCCGACGAGAACATGTGGGTGCCGTCGCCCGCGGTGGTGTCCGCTTTGGCAACCGGAGCGGAGCCCGAAGAGAACATCTGGGTGCCCTCACCGACGGTCACATCTGCGCTGGCCGCAGGCGCCGAGCCGGACGAAAACATCTGGGTGCCTTCACCAGTGGTCGCATCGGCACTGGCCGCAGGCGCCGAACCAGACGAAAACATCTGAGTGCCTTCACCGGTGATCACATCGGCGCTGGCGGCAGGGGCCGAGCCCGACGAGAACATTTGCACCAGGTCACCGGCTGTGGCAGAGGTGGTGGCGGGCGCGGAACCCGACGAGAACATCTCGACCGCGTCGCCTGTGATGGCCTCAGTGGTCAGGGTGGGTGCGGATCCGGACGAGAACATTTCGGTCGCGTCGCCGCCGAACGCATCGGTGGTCATTGTGGGGGCAGAGCCGGACGAAAACATGGCAGTGCCCTCGCCATCAAACAGGCTGTTACGGCCAGTGATCAGAGCTTCGGTGGTGGCGGTGATCTTGTGCTGAGCAGACATGGTCAATTCCTCATTTTGCGAAGTTGAATGCCCTTTCACGCTTGCAGCTTAACCGAGAGTCTCAAACTGGTTTTTCAATTCATGGATGTGGGTAACCGAAGTTATCCACATTAAGAAAATTGGGCAGGAATATGGCAAAACTCGACTCTTGAAATTTCCGAGATCGAACACAAATTCTTATCCACAGGCCTGATTTTTCGAGCTTTTTGCCGTTATCTACCCCTGATTGAAAACGAATCACATAACACTGCGGTCACATTTCCACCCCATTTGCGCCGAATCCCTGGACCCGATTCCATCCAATCCAACGCTTGCCCTGCCCCCCTACATGGGCGATAGATCAAACCGCAGTCAGCCGGAGATCGTCCCATGAAAATCGCCACGTTCAACATCAACGGCATCAAAGCCCGGGCCCAGGCCCTGCCCGCTTGGCTGGACGAGGCGCAGCCGGACGTGGTGCTGCTGCAAGAGATCAAATCCGTGGACGAGGCCTTCCCCCGGGAGCTGTTCGAAGAACGCGGCTATAACGTCGAGACCCACGGGCAAAAGAGTTTCAATGGGGTCGCGATCTTGTCGAAACTGCCGCTCGAAGATGTCTCGCGCGGGCTGCCGGGCGATGACAGTGATGAACAGGCCCGCTGGATCGAGGCGACCGTGGTCGGAAAGCAGGCGCTGCGGGTTTGCGGCCTGTATCTGCCCAACGGCAACCCGGTCGAACTGCAGGATGATGGTACACCGGTGCCCGGCGGCAAATACGACTACAAGCTGCGCTGGATGGACAGGCTGCATGCTCGCGCGCAAGAGCTGTTGGCGGACGAGACCCCTGCCCTGATGGCGGGCGATTACAACATCATTCCACAGGCCGAGGATGCCAAACGCCCCGAAGCCTGGTTGGAGGATGCGCTCCATCGCCCTGAAAGCCGCGCGGCCTATCGCCGGATCGTCAACCTGGGCTTTACCGAGGCATTCCGCGCCCGTACCCAAGGCCCCGGGCATTATTCGTTCTGGGACTATCAAGCCGGGGCATGGAACCGCAACGATGGCATCCGCATCGACCATTTCCTGCTAACACCCACGGCGGCCGACCTGCTGCAAGACTGCCAGATCGACGCCGAAGTGCGCGGACGCGAGAAGCCGTCAGATCACGTGCCGGTCTGGGTCGAGCTGGATCTCTGATCCGTCACATCGTGGCGATAGAGCCAGTCAAACTGTCTGACCATCTTTTCGGGCGCAAACCGCCCTATCACGCGCATCGCCGTATGGGCGGCAAAGCGAAGGGGTGGAAAACTCAGATGGTATTTCCACGCGTTGCCATTGGCGGCCTCGATCACGCGGACGGCGCGGTCGCGGCGGCGGCTTTGGTAAAGCTCAAGACCCTCGGCTTGTGATCCGGCCTGCACAAGGCTGTCGACCAACGTCCAGGCATCTTCGAATGCAAGATTGGCGCCCTGTGCCAGAAACGGCAGCGTCGGATGCGCGGCATCCCCAAGAATGGCCAGACCATCACCGTGCCAGTGCTCGGCCACTGGATGGCGGAACAAGCCCCACAGATGCACTTGATCAACGCGGTCGAGCAGGTGTTTCGCCTGTCCGCCAAAGTCCCGGAACACCTCGCGCAGGGCCTCCGGGTCATCTTGATGGTTCCACCCTTCGGCGACCCAGGCGGCGCGCTCTTGCACCGCAACGATGTTGACCAGATCACCACCCCGCAGCGGGTAGCACACCAGATGTCGGCGCGGCGCCATGAAGACCTGGGCGTGCGGTCCCAATTCCAGATCGTTGGGCACGGTTGCGCGCCAGGCCACCTGGCCGGTGAACTGCGGCTCGGCCTCGCCATTCAGCGCCACGCGGGCCTTGGAATGCAGACCATCCGCGCCCACGATCAGATCCGCCTGCATCTGCGCGCCATTGGCCAGCGACACGGCAGGCACCCGCCCCGGCGCCACCTGATCAACCTTTTGCAGCAGCCGCACATGCACGCCCGCCTTGCGCACGGCCAGCGCCAGCACATCGATCAGATCCGCTCGGTGTACAAACAGATAGGTTTGATCGGCCGCATGGCTGGCCAGATCCAATGCCACCACAGGCGTGCCCCGCCGATAGTCGCGCAATTGAACCGTCTCGGCCTTGACCGATCGCTGCGCCAGATCGTCGGCCAGACCAAGCGCCTGCAACACCATACCGCCATTGGGGCTGATCTGCAGACCGGCGCCGACCTCGGTGATGGCTTCGGCCTGCTCCAGCACGGTGACATCCGCACCGCGTTGCCGAAAAGCCAGAGCGGCGGCCAGACCGCCGACGCCTGCCCCAACAACGATGATCTTTTGACCGCTCAGTTCCATACGGGCCTCTTGAACCAAAAAACGCCGGAGCAACAGGCCCCGGCGTTTTGATCTAGCAATCCGCGACTGGACCTCAGTCGTCGCGGTGAACTTTTTCGCGCCGTTCGTGCCGTTCCTGAGCTTCCAGGCTCATGGTGGCAATCGGACGGGCGTCCAGACGTTTGAGCGAGATGGGCTCGCCCGTGACGTCGCAGTACCCATATTCACCTTCGTCGATGCGGCGCAGGGCGCTGTCGATTTTGGCAACCAGCTTGCGCTGCCGGTCACGGGTGCGCAGCTCAAGCGCGCGGTCGGTTTCTTCGCTCGCGCGGTCGGCAACATCGGGGATGTTGCGCGTGCTGTCCTGCAGACCTTCGATGGTGTCACGGCTTCCCGCCAGAAGTTCGTTTTTCCAGTTGAGCAGCTTGCGGCGGAAATACTCAAGCTGCCGATCATTCATAAAAGGTTCATCTTCGGCCGGACGGTAGTCCTCCGGCAGAAAAACTTCCTGCTTCATCTTGGCTCCCTCGGTATGGCCCACAACGTCCGTCATCTTGCTTCTCCAGACATTTGGCTCCCCCTTCTGCCGCAGCATTTATCTGACGCTATTAAGAATGTCACTACACAAACACCATCACGGAACCGGGAACCCCCGACCTGTGGCAAAACCGGGCCAAACCCCAATTTAATTTGGCCATTGTGCCCCCTATTGTTTACCCAACAGTTACCGGTCGTGTCCGCCCCTGACCGGATTTCCGACAGAATTGGCCGGTTTGAACTATCACTTTGCGACTCAGTCCCGGACTGGAGCACCAACACGCCTGCGTTTTGCTCCCGTGCTGAAATTTTCCGCAGAAATACCAACAGGGGGACGCAGCGGCGCACCTTGTCAAACCACCCCGACCAAACTACGCAATGGGGCAACGCGCACTGCGCCACGATATCCGAGTGAAAGAGGGCCAAATATGACCGCACGCTTCCAGGGAACCGCCGAATATGTGGCGACAGACGATCTGACGATTGCCGTGAACGCCGCCGTGACGCTGGAACGTCCGTTGCTGGTCAAGGGCGAACCGGGAACGGGCAAGACCGAACTGGCCAAGCAGGTCGCGGGGGCCTTGGGTCTGCGCATGATCGAATGGAACATCAAATCCACCACCCGCGCGCAGCAGGGTCTGTATGAATACGATGCCGTCAGCCGCCTGCGCGACAGCCAACTGGGCGAGGAAAAGGTTCACGACGTCAGCAACTACATCAAGAAAGGCAAGCTGTGGCAGGCCTTTGAAGCAGACGAAAAAGTCGTGCTGCTGATTGACGAAATCGACAAGGCCGACATCGAATTCCCCAACGACCTGTTGCAGGAGCTCGACAAGATGGAGTTCCATGTCTACGAGACCGGCGAAACCATCAAGGCGAAACAGCGCCCGATCGTCATCATCACCTCGAACAACGAAAAGGAACTGCCCGACGCCTTTCTGCGCCGCTGTTTCTTTCACTACATCCGCTTCCCCGATGAAACCACGATGCGCAAGATCGTCGAGGTCCACCACCCCGGTATCAAAGAGGGCTTGCTGACCACGGCGCTGACGCAGTTCTATGAGATCCGCGAAACCTCGGGGTTGAAGAAAAAGCCTTCGACCTCCGAAGTGCTGGATTGGCTCAAGCTGCTTTTGGCCGAAGACCTGACAGCAGAGGATCTGAAGCGCGATGGCGCCAGTGCCCTGCCCAAATTGCACGGCGCGCTGTTGAAAAACGAGCAGGACGTGCATCTGTTCGAGCGCCTCGCCTTTATGGCGCGTGGACAGCGCTAAACCACTGAAATATTTCAACTAAGCCCGCACCATTGGTTGCGGGCTTTTTTGTGCCTGCCCTGCCCGCTCGTATCATGCGTTGCAATCTGTCGGCGCCTTGCCTTAACAGTGTCAGAATGCGACCATACTGCTGACGCGAAGGCGCTGCACGTTAAGCGAATTCGCACGTCACGCCAATTGGACCGGACCCAGAGTGATCAATTTGCACATATCCCGCGCCTTAGGCGCTAGTGACCGGAAAAGGCTGGCCTTGCGGCCATGTGCGCTATTTTACGTGTTTGAACAATTTTATTGTGACCGGACGGCGGCAACGTCTGTCTGATGCTTGGGGGTAACTTGATGATCCGCAAATCCGCGCTGGCCATGGCTGTATTTCTAGCCGGCTGCAACACCGTGCCCCTCGAAGACACGCCCACGCGCGCCCAGATCGCCGACAGTTCGCTGCCGCCGATCAAGGCCTTTGTGACCCCGCACCCAACGGCCCCGATCCGATCCAACAACAATATCGCCCAGGATTTCCTGTCGCTGCATTTTCAGCTTGAAAGCGGGCGCGCGTTGCCGGTGTTCACCCGGTTCGAGACACCAATCACTGTGCGCGTCACCGGTCAGCCGTCGTCTACGTTGAACGGCGATCTTGGACGTCTGCTTGGTCGTTTGCGCCACGAGGCCGGGATCAACATCACTCAGGTCCGCTCGGACCAGCCCGCCAACATCACGATTGAGGCGATCAGCCGCGATGAAATCCGCCGGGCCCTGCCTCAGGCAGCATGTTTTGTGGTGCCGAACGTTTCCAGCCTGGCCGAGTTCCGCCGCGATCGCCGCAAGCCTCGCACCAACTGGTTGCAGATCAAGTCGCGCGAACGTCTTGGGATTTTCCTGCCCTACAACGCCAGCCCGCAGGAAATCCGCGATTGCCTTCATGAAGAGCTGGCTCAGGCCATTGGGCCGCTCAATGACCTCTATCGCCTGCCGGACTCTGTGTTCAACGACGACAACATCCACACCGTCCTGACCGGGTTCGACATGTTGATCCTGCGCGCCACCTATGCGCCCGAGCTTCGCACCGGCATGAGCCGCGAACAGGTCGCCCGTATCCTGCCCGATCTATTGGCCCGGATGAACCCGCGTGGAAATGCGATCCCGGCGCAGCCGATCACGCCGACCCCGCGCGACTGGATCGACACGGTACAAAAAACGTTCGGCCCAGGATCGTCCCCCGCGCAGCGCAAGTCGGCAGCCACAAAGTCGGTCGCGATTGCACAGCGTGAAGGATGGCAGGATCACCGCCACGCCTTCAGCCTCTTCAACCTCGGCCGCGTGACCCAGGCCACCGATCCGGTCAAGGCACAACAGTATTTCGGCACCGCACAACAGTTCCTGGCCCGCACTCCGGGAACAGAGCTGCATATGGCCAACATCGCCACCTATACCTCGGCCTATGAAATCTCGCGCGGGAATGCCGACGGGGCTTTGCGTCAGATCAATCCGGCCATCATCACCGCCGCACGCGCCGAGAACGCGTCGCTCATGTCGATGCTGATGCTGCTCAAGGCCGAAGCGCTTGAAATGCAGGGCCGCAGCAGCGAGGCACGTGCCGTCAGACTGGACAGTCTGGGTTGGGCACGATACGGCTTTGGCTCGGACCACGCGGTTCGCGCCCGGATGCGTGAAATCTCGGCGTTGAACCCCAACAATCGAGCGGGCGGCTAAACGCAGATGATCATTATCGGATTTGCCCTTGTAGGGGCGGTTCTGGGCGGTATGACCGCCAAAAAACGTAACGGCACAGGGGCGGATATTGCCCAGTATGCGGCCGGTTACGGAATTGCTTTTGCGCTTGTTGGGGTGGTAGCAACACTTATCCTTCACCGATTGGCGCTCTGATCTCATGTTCCTGCCCTTTTTCGAAAACCTCCGCAAAGCTGGCATTCCCGTATCCTTGCGCGAATACCTGACCTTTCTGGAGGGGATGAAACGGGGTCTGGCCACATACGATGTCGAGGCGTTCTATTACCTCGCCCGCGTGTCGATGGTGAAAGACGAACGCAACATCGACAAGTTCGATCAGGCGTTTGCGCACAGCTTCAAGGGTTTGGAGGAGATCAGCTTTCAGCAGGTGATCGAGGCCGTCGATATTCCCAGCGACTGGCTGGAAAAGATGGCCGAAAAGCACCTGAGCCCCGAAGAGATGGCCGAGATCGAGGCCATGGGCGGCTTTGAAAAGCTGATGGAGACGCTGCAAGAGCGGCTCAAGGAACAACAGGGGCGCCACCAGGGCGGCAACAAGTGGATCGGCACCGCCGGGACCTCTCCGTTTGGCGCCTATGGCTACAATCCCGAAGGCGTGCGCATCGGCCAGAAGGAAAGCCGCCACAAACGGGCGGTCAAAGTCTGGGACAAGCGTGAGTTCAAGAACCTGGACGACACCGTCGAGCTGGGCACCCGCAACATCAAGGTGGCCCTCAAACGCCTGCGCCGTTGGGCGCGCGAAGGTGCCAACGAAGAGCTGGATCTGGACGGCACCATCCGCGCCACGGCCGAGCACGGCTATCTGGACGTGAAAACCCGCCCCGAGCGTCACAACGCGGTCAAAGTGCTGCTGTTCCTGGACGTCGGCGGCTCGATGGATCCGCATATCAAGGTGGTGGAAGAGCTGTTTTCCGCGGCCCGGGCCGAGTTCAAGCATCTGGAATATTTCTACTTCCACAACTGTCTGTACGAGGGCGTGTGGCGCGACAACCGTCGCCGCTGGGACGAACAGATGCCCACGCATGAAGTGCTGCGCACCTATGGGCCAGACTACAAATGCATCTTTGTGGGCGACGCCAGCATGTCCCCCTATGAAATCGCCTATCCCGGCGGTGCCAACGAGCATTGGAACCCCGAGGCCGGTCAGGTTTGGCTGGAACGCGCGCGGGATCAGTGGAATTCAAACCTCTGGATCAACCCTGTGCCCAAGAAGTATTGGGACTACACCCATTCCATCAGCATGATCCGCGAGATCTTTGCCGACAACATGGTGCCGATGACCCTTTCGGGTCTGGAACAGGGCATGCGCGAGTTGACGCGCTAACGCGCTGCGCGGAAGATTTCCCTTCGTATCTCACCCCTTACGTGCAAAGCTATGGCCATCGCTGCTATGACTTTGCTTCAGACTCATGGGGGTTTTCATGAAACGTTTATTGCTTCTTTCCGCCGCCGCCGTTGCCCTGACCGGCCCCGCCGCTGCACAATTTGTCCCCTCTCAGGAATCCCTTCAGGGGCTTTATCCGGGCAAGGCCTATTCGCCCTATGCCAAGCGCTCGTTTCCCAGCCGCGTGTTCTGGGGTGATACACATCTGCACACCGGCTATTCGATGGATGCGGGCCTGTTTGGCAATACCACCGGCCCCGATACCGCCTATAAGTTCGCGCGGGGCGAGGAAGTCACCGCCGCTTCGGGCCAACCGGTCAAGCTGGCCCGCCCGCTGGATTGGCTGGTCGTGACCGAACACTCCGACGGCATGGGCATGATCTTTGACCTCAAGGATGGCGCCCCAAACGTTCTGGCCACCGATCAGGGCCGCCGCTGGAGCGAGGCCATCAATGAGGGTGGAGAAGCCTCGGTCAACGCCACGCTCGACCTGATCACAACCTTTTCCCAAGGTGAAATGGACCCGAAACTTATTGCGGATTATTCGCCCGGCTCCCCCATCTATGCATCGGTATGGGAGGACCTGATCCAAACGGCCGAGACCTATAATGAGCCCGGCCGGTTCACCGCCTTTCACGGCTTTGAATGGACTTCGCTCGACAAGGGCAACAACCTCCACCGCAATGTGATCCTGCGCGACGGTGCCAACAGGGCGCAGCAGGTCGAGCCGATGGTCACCCAAGGCCCCGGCGGCACGACGGACCCCATGGGGCTTTATGCCTGGCTAGAGGATTATGAGGCCAAGACCGGCGGTCAGGCCTTTGCGCTTGCTCACAACGGCAACCTGTCAAACGGCATCATGTTTCCCACCGACGAGCGCTTTACCGGCGATATGGTCGACGAAGCCTATGTCATTGCCCGGGCAAAATGGGAGCCGCTCTATGAAATCACCCAGATCAAGGGCGATGGCGAGACCCATCCGGTTCTGAGCCCGGATGACGAATTTGCCGACTATGAGACCTGGGATGCCGGCAACCTCGACCTGACCGAGGCCAAGACCCCTGAGATGTTGCGCGGCGAATACGCCCGCGAGGCGTTGAAACAGGGCTTTGCGCTGGAACAGAAGTTCGGCATCAACCCCTATCGCTTTGGCTTTTCAGGCGCGACCGACAGCCACACATCGCTCGCGACCGCCGACAGCGACAACTATTTCGGCAAGGCCACCAACGCCGAACCGTCGCTCACCCGCATGACGCATCCGTTTACCAAAACCGATCAAGGTGAATTCCCCGGCTGGTCGCTGGTTGCCTCGGGCTACACCGGGGTCTGGGCCGAAGAGAACACCCGCGCTTCGATCTGGGACGCCATGGTCCGGCGCGAGGTTTACGCCACCACCGGCCCGCGCATGGCGGTGCGCTTCTTTGGCGGGTGGGAGTTCTCGGACGCTGACCTGCGCACCCGCAACCCCGCCTTTGTTGGCTATGACAAGGGCGTGCCCATGGGCGGTGACCTGCGCGCGGCGACCTCGGACGCGCCTACGTTCATGGTCTACGCCCTGCGCGACCCCATTGGGGCCAATCTGGACCGGGTGCAGATCATCAAGGGCTGGATGGACGCAGAGGGTGCGCTCCATGAAAAGGTCTATGACGTTGCCTGGTCCGGTGATCGGGAACCGGACGCCAACGGAAAGGTTCCGCCCGTCGGCAACACGGTCGATGAGCAGGCCGCAAGCTGGACCAACACCATCGGCGCGTCGGAACTCGCCACCGTCTGGACCGATCCGGATTTCGATGCCGGTCAGCAGGCCTTCTACTACGCCCGCGTTCTGGAGATCCCGACCCCCCGTTGGGTGCTCTATGACCAGGTGCGCCTGGGGGCCGAGGTTCCCGCGGATGCGGTCCGCATCGGGCAAGAGCGCGCCTATACCTCACCCATCTGGTATGCCCCCGAAGGATGATCACAATGCGGGCGGGTCCCTTGCCCTGCCCGCCCCTTGGCCCCATCTTTGAAACATGATCAGGTTCACCCCAATCCTGCTGGCGATCTTGTATGCGCTGGCGATGTACCGGTTCTCGGTTTGGCGCACCAACCGCGAGCTTGACGCACGATCGACCGAGCTGGCCGATCCCGGCCTGAAGGCACTGACCGACCGGCTGGCCGCAGCGCTCGACCTGCATCGCATCCCGGTTTACATCTACGAAATCGATCCAGTGAACGGGTTGGCCGCCCCGGATGGGCGCATCTTCATCACGCGCGGGTTTTATCGCAAATACAAGAATGGTGAGATTACAGGGCCGGAAATGGCCTCGGTCATCGCGCATGAGTTGGGGCATGTGGCGCTAGGGCATTCGCGCCGCCGGATGATCGATTTTTCCGGCCAGAACGCCATGCGCACCGCGTTGGCCATGATCCTGAGCCGGTTCATCCCCTTTATCGGGGCCTGGATCGCGGGCGGTCTGACATCCTTGCTGGCCGCACGCCTGTCCCGTTCCGATGAATACGAGGCTGATGAATACGCTGCGGCCCTGTTGACCAAGGCAGGCATCGGGATCGGCCCGCAGAAATCGCTGTTCCACAAGCTCGAAGAGCTGACCGGCCAGCGCGCGGGCGTCACCCCGGCCTGGTTGATGAGCCACCCCAAAACCACTGAACGCATCGCCGCTTTGGAAGCGTTGGAAACCCGCTGGGGTCAGGCCTAGCCGCGCGCCTCTTGATCGCTGAGCAGCGCGCGCATGATCGCGCGCACGCGGCGCTGATTGTCCTCGTCCAACGCAAAATAAAGCGCATTGGCCTGCGGGTCGCTTTGCATCGGCGTGATCAGATCACCCGGGTCCGCGTGCAGTACATTTGCGATCTTGACCAACGTCGCCACGTTGGGTGTCTTGGCGCGACCGCTCAGGATATCGCGCACCGATGTAACCCCCAGCCCTGCCTCGCGCGCCACGGCACCGGGGTTGGTTCCCTGCTCCTCGATCAGGGCCGCGATCTTGCTTGCGATATGTTTGCCAAGTTCGGCGTCATCTTTGAAATGCACGTCATTTCCCCAAGTCGCGATGATTGAACGTCACTGACCTAACGCCGAACACTCCGGTTATCAACCCACATGAACACATTATGCATAGCAGCCATGCAATCAAATCGCACGGCACACCGTTGCAAAGCGATGATTGAACGTCTATCTGAACATCAGAACGATGATCAATCCACCAAGATAGACGGAGAACCGATATGACCTCCCTTTCGAAACTGATGATGGCCACCTTGATGACCTCAACTGCTCTTGCCTCTGCCGCTGACGCCTGCTCGCGTCTGGCCAAACCCTCGGACCACGGCGTCGCCTATGTACGCTCGGTCGACTGGGGCAAGAAAACCGGGATGGACCTTGTGACCTTTGGCGTGGGCGACGATGTCACCACATATGCAGCAGACGGCTACGCCGCGCAGGCTGACGCAGACGCCCGCAACTTCACCGTGGCCTGGGTTGAAAACAATGCCTTCCACGGGGTGCAGGCGCAGGCCTTCAACGACAAGGGGATGGTGGCCGACACGCTTTACATGAGCGTCAGCGCAGAGTTCATCGGCAAATATCAGGACACCGGCGCCCCTGCCGTGAACCTGGCCGACGCACCCGGCTATCTGGTCGCAATGTACGACACCGCCCCGCAGATCGCCGCCGCCTATGAGGCCGGCGAGTTCCAGCTTGCCTGGTCTGCGGATCTGGGCGCAGCCGGTCAACACGGTGTCCATGTCTCGGCGGTTGATGCCAACGGCGACGTCATCCTGTTCCAGGTGAACGAAGGCGGCAAGGTCATGGTCTATACCGGCAATGTTGCCGACAGCGACCTTGGCGTCAAAGCCAACGCCCCGCTGTTGCAAGAGCACCGCGCCAATATCGCCCAGTTCAACGCCGAAGATGGCAAGACCGCTGCCAATGTGCCCGCTGACATTTCGTCGCCCAGCCGTCACTTGCGCCTGGCCTGGTTGAACCAGAACATCACGCTCGAAGGCATGTCCAAAGCACAGGCGCTTGGCACGGTGCAGAACATGTACGACAGTGGCGCGAGCGTCCCGGCACAGGTCATCGATCCCACCATCGGAGACACCTACACCACTTGGCAGACCAGCCGGACGATCCTGGGTGATGATGTGGTGACGGTGCGCGACTTCTCGACCGCAGCCGAGATCAGCTACTCGATCACCGATGCCAAGATCGCCCATGAGCTGAACGGCGGTCAGGTCTGCGCCGACGCGATGGCCCAGGCCAACGAAGGTCGCCGGATGATCGAATTCACCCCCTGCCGGCCGGGTGCAGGATCGTAAACAGCCCGCCAAATGCACTTACACCCGCGCTATCTTTGGCGCGGGTGTCGTGTTTCAGGCAACCGATGCGGTCACGGCATACGGCAGTCAAACAAAGTTGCGGACAAGGGCATCGTCATTTCATCCAAGCCGAACTGACCCTGAAGCGCGCTCAGCATTGCATCTGCCACCTCATCCGGATCAACACCGCCCCGTTCCCTGATTTGTTCGATCAGCGGATTGCCATAGACCAGAGCGGTCGCAAAGCCCTTGGGGTCAGCCACCACCTTGTCGATCTTTGTGGTCACGTGCTCCACATCCAACCAGCCAGCAATGGCCAGATCCGCACGAACGACATCCGGGTCACCATAGTGGAACGGAACCTTGTAAAAACCTGGCGGGTCATCGGGGAAAAAGCTGGCGGCGACGGTGTGCGCGACCTCGGAGAACGGGTTTTCAGACATCGCGCTCCAGACGTTGAACACGTAGCGTCCACCGGATCTTAGAACTCGCTTTGCCTCGCGGTAGGACGCGGGCTTGTCAGGAAAAAACATCACGCCGAATTGGCACAGCATCAGATCAAAGCTGTCGTCGTCAAATGGCAGCTGCATCGCATCGGCCGTCCGAAACAATACCTTCTCACCCTCTGAAAACTTTGATTGCGCAATGTCCAACATAGGCGCATTCAGATCGGTTACCGTCAGGGCTGCGTCCGGGTTCAGATGATCGCGAAGCTTGCGGCTGACAATACCCGTACCTGCCGCCATCTCGATAACATCAGCCGCCGCAGTTGCGGTGCATCTCTCGACCAATCGGTCCGCATAGTCGTAAAAGATCGCTGGTCCCAAACCCGTGTCATAGTGGTGCGGGATATCTCCGACAAAATTCGCTGCGGTGGTCGACATGGTGTCCCCCTGACTGACAAAGTGTCAAAAAGAGACATATTAGCCAATTTTCCGCCAATTGGCGAATGAGGCGCCCAAAAGCCATCAAACTGCGGCTAGACAGACAGAGCCTTTGCTAATCTCGGCAGGCGCGCTTTTTTCAACAACGGGCGCAGTTCCCATGCGTCCCCGGACAGACGATTGGCCTCGTCCAGCACTTTTGCCGCGACCGAGGCGATCTGATCGGGCCCGCCCTGCCAAAACTGCATAAGCAAGGTGTCAGGGTCGATGCGGTCCAGCCCCTCTTCCGCCAACAGATGACGCGGAAAGTCGCGTCGATTGACGGTAACGATCACATCCGCCGATCCCGCAACCGCTGCGGCCAACACGTGAACATCCGCCGCGTCAGGCAGCCACAGGCGTTGTTCCAGCCCCGGTGTCGGCGCAACTTCGGCCCCTGGCCAATTCGCACGCGCAAGTGCAATCTCGGACCGGGCCTGCGCCTCTCCCGTGGGGCCCAGTTTGATGCTGGCGCGCGCCCATTCCTCCAGGATGCGGGCCGACCACAGCGGGGTGTAGAAACCCGCCTTGGCCGCGCCCAACAGCATCTCGCGCATCACTGTGGGATAGATGACGCAGGTGTCCAGAACGGCCCTCATAGGCGGAAGAAGACCGCCTTGAGGTAACCGCTTTCGGCCAGTTGCGGCAGTTGCGGGTGATCCGGGCCTGCGTATCCAGTGTGCAGCAGCTGCGCATTACGCCCAGCCCGTCCAATGCCACGCGCCGATGCGGTGCGGAACTTGCCCAGATCAGCGGCATGGGAGCAGGAGCACAGACCAAGATAGCCCCCCTCGCGCACTAGGGGTGCGGCCAGTCGAGCCACACGTTCATATGCGCGCAGACCAGCATCCAGTGCCTGTTTAGAGGGCGCAAAGGCTGGTGGGTCGCAGATCACCACGTCAAAACTTTGCCCCTCATCTGCCAGGGCAGTCAGCACGTCAAAGGCATCCCCCTTGCGCGTGGTGAAACGGCCCCCCATCCCGCTTGCCTCAGCGCCCTGCTCTGCCAGGCTCAAGGCGGCGGCAGACCCATCCACTGACAGCGCCTCGCCCGCGCCACCGGCAAGCATGGCAAGGCCAAAGCCGCCCACATGCGAAAAAACATCCAATACCTTGGCGCCCGGGTGAACCAACCGCGCGCCAAAGGCGTGATTTTCCCGCTGATCAAAGAAGAGCCCGGTTTTCTGGCCGCCGGTTAGGTCCGCCATATAGGTCGCCCCGTTCATCGGCACATGAACAGGGGCGTCCGGCGCGGCGCCCATGAGCACCGCATTGACATCATCCAACCCCTCCAGACCCCGCGTGCGGCCCGAAGCGTTCTTGAGGATGGTGGTGACCCCGGTGACCTTCGCCAGCGCCTCGGACAGCAGATCCAGATGAGCCTCGGCCCAGGCGGCATTGGGTTGCAGCACGCAAGCCTCGCCGAAGCGGTCGATCACCACACCCGGCAAGCCATCAGCTTCGGCATGCACCAGACGATAGAACGGTGTATTATACAGATTTTCGCGCAGCTGCAGCGCGCGACGCAGGCGACGATCGAACCAGGCCGCATCCAGGTTGGCAGCCGGATCACGGTCCAGTATCCGCGCGATGATCTTTGAGTTCGGATTGACCGACACCAGCCCCAAAGGCTGGCGCGCGTCATCTTCGAGCACGGCCAACGTGCCGGGGGCCAGTTTTTTGGTACGGCGGTCAGTGACCAGCTCGTTGGCGTATACCCACGGAAACCCATGCCGCAGGGCGCGGGCATTGGCTTTGGGTTTCAGGCGGACGGTCGGGCGGTCAGATACGGAAAAGGGCGCTGTCATGGCGCCCTCTTACTAAGATTGGTCTGGCTGTGAAAGGCTCAGATGTTGTTGAGCACCTGGTAGAAGCCCAGCGAGGCGTTCTTGTAACCTTCGGGGTTGGTCAGCTCTTGGCGGATCACCTCGGCCAGGTGGTTGGTGATGCGGACCTTTTGGGTCAGACCGCGGGCCTCGGCCTGCAGCGCCTGCTGGCCACCAAAGGCGTCCAGATCGGCGCGCACTTCGCGAACAGGCACCAGAAGTTCACCGGTTTCGGGGTGCTTAAGCGCCAGATCGAACGTGATCGAGTGGACGCCGCCCGTGGTATAGCGGGCCTTTTCGGTCAGCGCATGGAAACGCTTCACCTGGATCACGACGTCAGCCGACACCGGACCGTTCAGCGGGGTCACACCCTGAACGATGGCATCCTGCACGATTTTCTGCACCTGCGCGTGGCGGTCACCAATCGGATCTTCGCGCCACACGATGTCGCCGCGCGGCAGATACCGGTTGGCTTCGGACACTTTCAGCGCGCGAGGCACCAGCACGGTCACGGTGTTCACCGACACCGGAGCCTGGCCCGGTACGATGGTCAGCGCATTGGCCAAACCGGTCGAGGCGTCATCGGTTGCAGCACGCGATGCGGCAATGGCCACCTGCCCAACAGCGGCTGTGGGAACAGGCTGGCGTTCGATTTGTGTGAGTTCATAACCTGCCGGGGCCGCTACGGCACCATCAGGCAGTTGCTCGTAAGGGGCGTTGCGCGTCGGCACGTCGACAGCAGCACATGCCGAGACAGTTAGCCCCAAACCCATCAGCAGAATCAGTCGCATGGATTTCATTGTCTCTTCTCCTTGAACGAGCCCCAAATGAGACTCTTTGCACTTTTGATGCATCAAGGTTTGCTGCCCAATTGAGGCAACTTTGAGACAATTTCTGACCGATTTAGAGATTGTTTCCGGCCAAAAATACCGGGCCAACAGGTCAATCGCGGGGCCTGGAACGCCATCCGCCGCGCCGTTTTGGGGCGGTCATCTGGGTCATCCCCTCGCGCAATACGGTGGTCATCGGGTGATCTTCGGGTTGGTCCGCATAGCGTTCAAGCAGCGCCGTGATCGCCTTGCGCGAATCCTGACCGTCGGGCAGGCTCAGCGCCCAATCCAGAAAGATGCTGCGGCATTGCGATGCCACAATGCCCTCGATCCGATAGGATTCGCGGATCAACCCCTTGGGGTCCAACATATCCCGTTTCCCTGTCATCCCTGCCCCTTCTCCAATGCCGCAGTGATCACCGCATCCGCTTTTGCATACCCGTCGGCCAGCGCCGCCTCAAGATCCTCGATCCGATCGAACCCGGCACTGCGGCACAGGAATGCACCACCACCTTCGCCGATCTTTTCGACCTCGATGCTTTGCCCCGACAGCAGCCGCGCCGCCGTTTGCACCGACCAGCATAGGTCATAGGTGTCTTTGAGGGTTTGGGCATCCGCGACATTCAGCGCCTCAACAGCGACCGCTGCATCCAGACCGGAATGGACATCACGCGCCGGATTGCCCGCCAGCAGGCTGCCCGTCTGGGCCATCAATTCGATGTCCAACATCCGTCCTGGCCCGGTCTTGGCGTCCCAGATCCCGGTGGGATGCTTGGCCGCTGCCAGCCGCGCGCGCATCTCGATCACTTCGGTCAGAACTTTGGTGCGGTCGCGCGGCGCTATCAGCACCTCTTGGCGGAACACCTCGATGTCTTCGCCAAGGCTTGAATCACCGGCCACGGCGCGTGCACGGGTCAGGGCCAGATGCTCCCATACCCAGGCCTCGTTCTGCTGATAGTTGGTAAAGCTGCTCCAACTGGTGGCAACCGGCCCCTGACTGCCCGAGGGGCGCAAGCGCATGTCCACTTCATAGAGCCTGCCCTGCGCCATCGGCGCGGTCAGCGCCGTGATCAGCGCCTGGGTGAAGCGCGCGAAATAGGGCCGTGTCGACAACGGGCGCTTGCCGTCGGACATCTCGACCCCTTGCGGGTCATAGATCACGATCAAGTCCAGATCGGACGTCGAATTGAGCCGCTCGGCCCCCAGCGACCCCATGCCCAGAACCGCCATGCCCCGCCCCGGAGCAGGCCCATGTTTTGCCTCGAACTGCGCAGTGACAATCGGCAGGATAGAGGCGATCACGGCACTCGCCAGGTCAGAGTACTGGCGGCCCGCTGTCGCCCCGTCGATCAGACCGCGCAGATGATGCACACCAACACGGAAATGCCATTCCTTGGTCCAGCGCCGCGCCATGTCGAGCTGGCGCTCATAGTCTCCCTCAGCAGCCAACGCGTCAGACAGCTCGGCCTGCAGCGCCTCTTCCCCCGGCCAGTCATCAAAGAACGACCCGCCGATCACCGCATCGAACACGGATGCATTACGCGACAGGTGCCCAGCCAGGGCATGCGAGGTGCCCACGATATCCACCAACAGGTCAATAAGCTGTGTGTTGGCCTCGAACAGAGAAAACAGCTGCACGCCTGCGGGCAACCCGGCCAGAAACCCATCCAAGGCCATCAGCGCCTCGTCCGGTTTGGCGGTGCGCGACAGGCGCGACAGCAACTCGGGCTTGATGCGTTCGAAAATCTGCGCGCCGCGTTGCGAGCGGAGTGCGGGATACGTCGGCCAACGGGCAATGACATCAGTGTCAAACTCGACCGGCGCAGGGTCATCTGCCGGGGCTGGTGCCGCATCGGGAGCAAAGAACCCCTCGGTCAGGTCATGCACCTCGGTCAGGCGGTCCTTGAGGTCGGCTTGCAGATCGGCCAGATCCAGATCCATCAGACAGGCCACTCGCTCCATCCCGTCCTGCGATTTGGGCACGCGGTGGGTTTGCGCGTCATGCACCATCTGGATGCGGTGCTCGACATCCCGGTGCGCGCGATAGTGATCGGTTAGCTTTTCGGCCACATCCTGCGGGATCCATCCCTTGGCCGCCAGCGCCGCCAAACCCGGCACGGTCCCCCGCAGCCGCAGGTCGCGATCGCGGCCACCTGCAATCAGCTGACGGGTCTGCGTGAAAAACTCGATCTCGCGAATGCCACCCCGACCCAGCTTCATGTCGTGACCCGGCACCGTGATCGGCCCGCCTGTGCCCTTGTTTTCACGAATACGCAGCCGCATGTCGTGGGCGTCCTGAATGGCGGCGAAATCCAGATGCCGCCGCCAGACAAAAGGCGTCAACGTCTTCAGGAACTGCTCCCCCGCGGCAATGTCGCCAGCACAGGCGCGTGCTTTGATGTAAGCCGCCCGCTCCCAGGTGCGGCCCAGGCTTTCGTAATACCGCTCAGCGGCTTCGGTCGCCAGGCACACGGGCGTCACCGCCGGATCAGGGCGCAGGCGCAGATCGGTGCGGAACACATAGCCATCCGCCGTCCGGTCGCTGAGCGCGGCGCAAAAGTTCCGCGTCGCCCGCACCATCCCCTGTCGCGCCTCATAGAAATCATCGGGGTCATAGCGGGTCTCGTCAAAGAGCACGATCAGGTCGATGTCCGAGCTGTAGTTCAGCTCATGCGCCCCCATCTTGCCCATGGCCAGGATCACCATGCCGCCCGCCGTTTCGATGTCGTCCTCGGTCTGCCCCGGCAGTTTCTTGCGCCGGATCAGGTTGGCGATCTCGGCCTTGGCTGCCACATCCGCCGCCAGGGTGCCAAAGTCGGTCAGAACGCCCGTCACCTGCTCCAAAGGCCAGCCGCCAGACAGATCGGCCAGGGCAGTCAGCCCCGCGATCCGCCGCTTGGCCTGGCGCAACCCCGGCTTGAGTTGATCGAACGGCAGTGCCCGGCAATCCGCAAAGACCCGCGCCACCGCGCCCTCTGGATCGTCCAGCGCCTCAGCCAGCCACGCGGCCTCTTGCTCCAGCACGCCTTTCAGATACGGGCTGCTGCCCGCAGTGCCCGAGATCAGCGCCGCGCGTTCAGGCGATAATGCAGGAAACCGGTCGAGCGTTTCGGTGCCAAGGTCAGGGTCAAAAGGTCGAGGCGTGCGGGAGATATGCAGCGGTGTGGTCATGCCCGCAGGGTGACCATCCCCCGCCGCCCGCGTCAATGCGATAACGCCCGGAAGCGCCGCCTGAGCAACCACGTCGCACCCTGCCCTTCGCACCGGGTCCTGGTGAATTTGAGCTGGGCCAACATCGACACCCGCACCAGCGGGGGCGCTGACAAGGACATCTCGACCGTTGGTGGGGCTCAACAGATCCGTATTGGTGCCACCGGCCTGCCGGGTGCTGCGCCTGATGAGCGAGTATCGAGGGTAAACCACACAGAAAGGAAGGCCGGGGGACAGACGCTCCCGGCACAGGGACCAAGCGTCGAAACTAAACCCTGCTGACCCAATCAAGCTCAACGCCGTTTCCGACGGCCAAAGTTGAGCCACTGCCGCAGGCCCGCTCTGCGCAGTTAGCGACCTTTACTAAGTCGTTGCGCCCACAGCCAGGCACACCACACAAACGGCCCAAACTGGTCTTTGGCCGCAACGCAGCGATTGGCGGCTTCAGGCCTAGGGCAGCTAGTCAACATCTTTTGGTTGCGAAGCAAGGTTCTGTCAGCATGCCTGGGTATTCGGCCTTCCGGTCTCGTATGCCTTCTAGCATCAAATTAACCAACTCCACTTCATCACCGCGAACGGAAATCAGCATGATGTGATCTTCTGACAGCCCCTTGTCTGGAAACTGTTCACCCGAGGTCGTCGCAAGCTGGATATAGTCGCGCCCGAACCGCTCCCGATACTCGTAGAAATGCTCATGGCCGTTGAACACTGTATATGGCATATCGGACAGAGCCTCTTCGATGCGATGAAACTCAGTTTTCTCAGCCTCCCAGGCAGGCTTGTGCGTAATCACAAAGGTGTGCCGCGCGTCTTGGTTTGCTGAAACAGCTTCGACGAAGTAATCGCCCTGACTTTTGCTAATGGCTCCGGTCACGCGTTCGGTGCTCAAGGCGTACGGCGTTTCAGCGAAAGCCTCCGAGCCATCAGTTTTGTAGATTTCAACGGCTTCCGCGCGCTGTGCAGCGAGCGTTTCCCGGCGCTCTGCTGTCATGTCTTCCGTGTCGAGTACAAGGAAGAGCACGTCTTTGAAACGGAAATGAAAATAGGGTGGACCATAGCGTTCGGACCAAACCGCACGCTCTACTGCGCTCGACAGATCATGATTACCCCCGACGTGGACATAAGGCGCACCAATCAACGCGGCTCGCGCATCGAAACTCTCCCACTCGGAAATCAAGTCATCCCGGTCTCCACCGCCTTCGATCAAGTCGCCTACACTGATCACAAACTCCGGTCGCAAGAGTGCCATTTGCCGAGCCGCAAGCTCGAATATGCCGGGTCGTTCGCCGCCCGTCAGGTCAGAGTGTAGGATGAAAGTCAGGTCGCTTGTGCCGTTTGGCTTCAACTCCTCCGTCCATGGCTTTGCTTCGCCTGCTACGGAATGTTCAAAGGACTGCGCCGATACGTCCCCGGCGCAGATCGCGAGAGCGGCCCCAAAAACCGCTACAATTCCAATCGATAGCATCATCAAAGATCGTTGCGATAGATAACGCCGTCCTTCATCACGAGGTCTATCCCGTTTTCCCAGTCAGAGAACACAGCTACATCCTCTGTTGGGTCACCTTCGACCAGAATGATGTCTGCGTAGGCACCGGGTTCAATTACGGCCAAAGGCCCGTCTTTGTAGGGGTTGCGCTCGCCGGTCATTGCAATCAGCTCAGCGTTGTTCGCGAACATCTGCTCAAGGATTTTGTCGTTGCTGAAATAGCCCTTGCGGACGATCATTGCTTCGCTGTTGTATCTGTAACCTTCAAGAGAGCCAAAGCTGTCGACGCCATACCCTGTCCGGATGTTCAGGTCGTTGATGAAGCCGAACGACGCAATGCCGCCTTCTTGAAGGTTACAAGCTTTAGCCTTCGTCGCTGCGGTGTTGAACAGTGGGTTGTCGCATAGCGTTGGAACTACACCAACTTGCGAACTGACAACGGCTCCGATTTCAGCCAGGCGTTCAAAAGTCTCGCGGCCCGCCAGATGCATATGCTCGAACGTAACCATGCCAGCGTCCATGCCAAGGTTCAGACTGACGTCGGTGTATGCATGCGCGGTCACATATGTTCCCCACCGTGCTGTCTCGTCCACGGCAGCTTCAATCTCTTCCTTCGACATTGTGGTGACATCAAGTGGGTCATAACGGCTTGAAAGACCACCGCCGATCATAATCTTAATGAAGCTGGCACCTTTCCGCATTTCTTCCCGAATTGCCAACCGCACCTCGTCCGGACCATCGGCAATCCGAACCATACCGATCCGTTCCATGTTCGTCTGCCCTTTGACAGACGTGTCCGTCATGAAGTCTGCGTGGCTTGACCATCCGCCGATGCAAGCACCTGCTGATACGATACGCGGACCTGGAATAACGCCGTCGTTGATTGCTCTGCGCATACCATGTGTATTGCCACATAAGTCGCGCACCGTAGTGAACCCGCGCATTAGCATGTCTTCTGCGGCAACAGCACCCCGGATACCCGCCTCCTGACCAGGCATTTGTTCCATGTCCACTGCGGGAGCTACGATATGAAGATGCGTATGAGTGTCGGTAAGACCCGGCGTAAGTGTCCTGCCACCTCCGTCAACAACTGTGGCGTTCGGAGCTTGGATTGCTTCGGTCGAGACCTGTGCAATCAGGTTTCCTTCGACAAGGACGTTCGCATCCATAATCAACTCAGGTGTCACGCCGTCGTACACGTTCACGTTTGTGAAAAGTGTCTGTGGTAGTGGCTCATCTTGAGCGACAACAGCGGTTGCCACGCAGGACGCCGCCAAAGCAATTGCAATTGGTTTCATGACTTTCTCCCCGTTCTAGGCAAAACCTTAGGACGGTTCTTCAAATTGACCAAGGAATAAGACATGTGTCCGCTTTGCTCGTAGAGTAGACCTTCAGAATAGCCCCAGCGAATGACCGTGAACTGCCCATCTCCTCCTGATGCCCCGAAACGGGCGATCACATAGACCGCGTTCGCTTCGCTGGTCACGATATAGGTCGAGACCAGCGCCACTACAGCCCCTTATAAGGGCAAAACACACCCAAGCCTTACCGTTAGAAAAAAAGAGTTGCTTGTTACGAGACACAAATACTTGCAGTAACCGGAAGAGCCCCGAAGATACCGGAAGAACTCGGATAGAGCCTGTAAAGCAAGGGCTATGACAGGGATGACGGCATGGTAATGGCCCAAACCGCGATGTTTTTCAAAAAGGCTTAGATCGGCCACGTAAGCGCCATTATGTTATTGTCAAACAGAGATACTTGCAAATTCCAGGCGCACTGCTGAAAGCCAACAAAATAAGGGCTTTCGGTAACGAAGTCGCCCAGGAAGGCCCCCTAGCCCTTTATTTTTGCACCGCCGAACTTGAAAGAGCCCTTTCAAGTTCGAATCCGGCTTTCAAGAACGAGATTATTCCTAATTTTTCAAGCACTAACGCAAATTCGATCAGACTTGGCAGGCGTCTGAACTTGAAAGAGAAACAGCGTGAGACCTTCAGCCATCAGCATGCTTATGAGCCAACCATGGGTCTCTGATTGTGGGACGAGCGGATCAACTAGATTCAGGCGAATAGAGTTTGCAGGCCGTGTCCTTGAACCTACGCGTTTGGGCATGCAAGAAAAACCATGTCCAAAAGAGGACGAACGTCGCCACCCACCGTAGCCAATCGCCGCTGAAATCCAAATCCGGTTCCAGTTTAGGGCTATCTAATCCAGAGCCAGGCACAATGTCCAAAAGACAGCTCGCGAAGAGAGCCAGCGTACTGCCCCGCACCATCCGGTCACGGCTGCGCAGCATCCGCAGATGTGCGTAGAGATTTCCGTCAGTCACGATAATAAAGGCTGTCCGTGAATCGTGCCTTGGCAGGATAGAGGAGAAGGCTTCAGTGTCGATCCCACTCGCGCTCGCTCCGGCTTTTTCTCGCGTATCGCTAACAGCCAAATCGGGCCCAGAAGCAGCACTTTTCACTTCCTTCCGGTCTCGCTCGTAGTCTCCAGTATAGCGCCTAACTGGAAGCTCCATAACCAAGTACCCTACTGCGTCGACTAAAATCCCGCACATGTAAGATATGGGCACGATCATGAGAGCCCAAACCAACTGGAACTCCTTAGCATTGGCCTTCTGCAACGTTAGGACCAAATCGGAACCAAACAAAAACAATGCGACAGAGATGCTACCGACAATCAAATATTCAACGTAGTAGGTATTGCTGGTCATCCAAGCCGCCCGAACTGAAATGAAGTTTTGATATCAAACTGGTCTATATAAAAAAATTAGTGTGAGAGTCCCATCTTGTCCAGTGACGTGATTTCGTAGGATGCTCGCTCTCCGGGTCTGATGTATCAGATCGAGGAAAACGAGTGTCAGCTGTTTTGCAAAAAGGCTTAAACCGGCCTTCACGGGCGCGCCAGGCGATGTTGAGACAGATGTTGTTGCACTCCGCAAGTACCCCGCCGTGGTATTCAGCTTAGCGAAAGACTAACTATAACTGGTACCGAGGTCTTGACCGACGTGAAACTCCAGCTCGCAACGCGCTAGACTTCTCGATCTGCCCATTTGACGAGTTCCGGATCGACGCGGAAGTCTCCCGCTCTATATAGTTCGTCGACCCGCTTTAACTTTGTAATTTCGCCGGACGGGAGCTCCAATTCGATTCCAAACTCTGTCCGCAAGCTTTGCGCTATTCGCTCAGCATTGCTCAAAACGAAGTGTGCAACATTTTCGGACTTAGAAACCTCGAACAAATCTCTTTCTTCAAATTTCAATTCCCTCAGTTCATTGCATCGTTTTTCGTAGCCGTAGTGATCTTTGATGGGGCTTCCAAATTCTTTGTCGACCTTTTCATGTGCCTGTCGGCGCGCCAAACTAATTGATTTATGAATCTCTCCAGATAGGAAAGCTACGGCATCAAAAACCATCATTCGATAAACCTTCTCCTTGAGCGGCAGGAAGTCGATCTTCTGACCAAGGTTATCGTGTTGTCCGACAAGTTCTTCGTAAAGCGCCCAGCGATCTGGCCATCTCGAACCTCCGCCAAACCTTCCCGCCATTACCTTCGTCATCACGATTTCATCAGTGTAGACTTGTACGATGCTTTTCAAACGGTCGATAAGATCATTGGCTTCTTTTTGCTTGTCTTCCCATAGCTCAGCTTCGATACCCAATCCCTTGAACCGCTTGAAACGAGAGACATTTCCATAAACCAAACAAAGAAAAAACATGACGAAGGCTGCTGTGGCACCAGACACTTCCGATTTGACTAGAAACCGGATGCTGAAAGCTAGAAACACCAGTGCTGCAAGGAACAGGAAGACTCGTTCCCAGTTGATTTTGATCCAATTCCACATCTCAACCCCAGCCTCAAATGCCCAAAACATGGAGCAGCGTACATGGGCAAAATACCGTTGTGAACAGCCAGATAGAACAATCGCCCTATCCCTTCGAAGTTTCGAGATCCCTTCCTTGCTTCTCCTGCCCAGCCTCACGCCTCTATGCGAGTTCTTTCAGAGTATCCGTCCAAGTTTTCTCCCGGATCTAGTATCCTTACAACTTTGCGAGTTCCGCTTCGAAACTCATAGTTGTAGGGAATTTCAATGAGCTCTAAGTGTTCTGTACACGGGCCAAATTTGATTCACCATGAGCCAATGGTGACCCTACTAGGCAGGAAGATACATGCAGACGGCCATTGCTGTCAGGAGGTTAGGTTGCTGGACGAAGTCACACTACGAATTTTGCACGCCATCCGAGAGATTGTAGGCCCAAATGTAAAGGGGGTAGGCCCTGATCTACCCGCACTATTGGAACATGAGCTTATGGTGGAACAAGATCCTTATGATGTTCTTCGAGGCATTGAACAGGCAGAACGCTATGGCTTCGTAAATGTTTCTCGAGGCTTCGGTGGTCCGCGAGAGGGCTACCCAGAGGGACCTCATGAACTAAGGTCAGTTCTTGCTGTATACATTCTCGAAGCAGGGCAAAGATACCTAGACCCTTAGAATAGCTCGGCTAGTGAACTGATTTAACAAGTCTGCTTGCCGAGGATTATTTTGGAAAGATGATTTATGCCCGATTTTATCATTGGATCGCCTCAACATTTCTTCTCAGACGTTGTCATCCCGCAGTATCAGCGTTTTGTTCAGTCGAACTCTGACGTCGGCGCTGCCGTCTGCGCAATTGTCATGACCTATCATTTGTACGAATGGGCAACTGGTCAAAAGTTCCGCCCAGATAGCTTTCCGACGTTGTACCCCAATGACTTGAACCTACTCGAACGGTTTGATCTCGCAAGACGAGTGTCCAATGGCGTAAAGCATGCAAACCCAAAGATCGAGACCGTGACTCAAACAGGGTTTTCTTCGGGCTTTAGCTTTGGTTTCGCAAGGCCACTCAACATCGTCCAGGACGACGGCTCTAAAGTATCGGTCGATGAATTGCTTAGGGATCTAATTGAGTTTTGGGAGAGGCAGGACCAAGCTGGATGGCCAAATGCACCGACCTAAAATCAGTTGGTTACCCAGCGTAGACTGAACGTCTTCTTTGGCCCTGAAGCTGCCTGTTGAATTATTGGGTTTTCAAAAACTGTCCAAACACTGAGGAGTAGCTCGCAACTGACGCCACCATAGATGTGTTCTAAATGCCGAGACGCCTAGGCCGCTCGCCCAACCAGCCTAGCCAAAAGCTGGCGACTGTTCTCTCCTCCTCCAGTAGATCTTTCAACCTGGACTTGGTTTACTGATGGGTCGCAGGACATTCTAAGTCACCCTTCGGAGCCTGTCCGAACTGTCGGGTTACTCGCCTGGGTATTTGAGGAACCTCCTCACAGCCGAAGACCCCAATCCTTCGGCCAAAGCCATGCGCTGCTTTCTCCTAACGCTCGGCGTCCCAATCGAGAGCCCAGAACAAGATGTCATCCCTCACCTGAAGGCGAAGGGTGTCTATTGCCCCAAGGTCCATGGGGCCTCGGAGGGTGCGTCCTGATGCCGTCTGAACCCTCAAGAAACTCCCTACCCCCTCAGCCGTTGGTCTCATCCGATATTGACCCTGTGGCGGCTTTGGGAACCTGCCCCGCGCCTGGTCGCTTTCCCTCCGGTTCGCGTAATTCCAGCGCGGGGACTTTCTATTCACCACCACTCACAGGTGAGGCTCCTGAGCCGATCGACATTTCGACGTCGGCTCAGGGGCACCTATTCCGCCAGCGCCTTTGTGTCGTCGCCTTCTGGGCGGGCGAGACCATCGGAGCGCTGTGCATTTTCGCCCTCCCTTTTGCCCTTCTGCTCTTTGGAGAAATTGTCAGATGAACCCTAACCGTGCTTATACCGCCGATCCTGCAAAGCCATTCCTGACGGCCCCCTGAGGGATATGGCCGACGGTATGATCACCGTCGAGGATCTCTTGCGCCAGGCCGAAAAGCTCACAGCCGACACAAGCGACGAAGCGGACCGCCTGAAGACCTTGCTGCGTCGTGCCGCCGAAAACGCGGAACTCATGCCAAACGGGATCGCCGCTGCACGTGCCGAAGCCACAGCCCTGCCCTTTGCGGCCCCAGATGGCTACGATCGGGCTCAATTTGCCCCCGTGGCAGAGCAGATCATTGCCAATGGCGAAACGGCCTTTGTCACCAACCTGGCGCCGGGCGAAGACGCGGGCCGCTTCCACGCCTATGACTTGCAGGGTGGCGTCGGCAACTGGAACTCCAGCCCCTTCCTGTCGTTGCATCTGCCTGGGCGCTCCAAGCTCTACCGGGACGGCAACTGGGCGGCGCGGGACACGTTTGCCGAGGAACAGGCCCGCTGGTGCGCCGGGTTCCTTCACTTCATGGCAAACGACACGGCCGTGCCGCAGGTGATCCGCGACAAGGCGGCGACCTGGGGGCTGCCTGACGATGAATTCGGCGACAGCCCCTATGGGCGAGGTTTCCCGCATTGGCTCTATGTCCGCGCCGGTCTGCGCCTGAACGGCTGGGAACGCATGACCGGCCTGGACCAGATCAACGTGACGGCCAACCCGCACCGGGTCGCCAGCTTTGCCTACAAGCACGACAGCAAAGAGGTCACGGTCTGGCCTGATCCCGATGACGCAACTGCCGTCCAGGTCGAGGGCTACATCGTGGGCCCCGATCCGACCGAGCCTTTTGACGTGTCCCCCAAGATGATGATGACCGAGCCTGGCACCGGCATGGAAAACCTGCTGGTCAGCAACCTGGTCTCGTCCACCTCCGTCGCCTGGAGCGCAATCCGCCTTGAACCCCTCCTTGGGATGATGGGCGAGGTCTGCGGCACCCTGGCGGCGCAATGCCTGAGTGACGGGGCGAAACCCGTCCAATCCTACGATTACACCAACCTCCGGTCGCGGCTGATCCGCGCCGGTTTCAACCTGTGAGGTCCGAGATGAAAGCTCGCATTCTGCGCAATGATGCCCAAACCAACAACGAGAACCTGCCCGGCGCCCTGCTCGACCCGGCCGAGATCGCCTTTGCCGAACACGCCGCCGCCCGCGCGGTCCTGAAGCCCGGAAAGGCCATGACCGAAGGATTGGTATCGTCCAAGCCCTTTGCCCTGCGGTCCTTCGTCAACGGGGTCCGCATGGTCCCGGCCGAGGCTCAGTTCAAGCCAACTGTCCAAGAGGGTCATCTGTCCTTTATCGGTTCAGGTGAAGGCGGTTCGGTCATCGAGGGCGGCAGCCTGATCAGCGATCCTGCCCAGACCGTGCTGGCAGTGGAAAGCGGTTTCACATTCGTTGCCGCCTTCCGCTGCCCTTCCGATGGTGGCGGCGCGATCATCGGCAACGCCCTGAACCAGAGCCGCACCTACAACACGTCGACCAATTTCCGCTACTCAGGGCTGACGCTTGGCTGGGGTACGTCTTCGGGAACCGAGGACATCCGCTGCTGTCTGAACGGCGACTCGCTCTTTGCCAATCCCGCAGGGACCGGTGACTTCCGTGATGGTGAATGGCACATCGCCGTCGGCGTGTTCGACCACGCATTGCAGCGTCTGCGCGTGCGGGTCGATCGCGGCGATTGGGCCGACATCGACACCCGCACCAGCGGGGGCGCTGACAAGGACATCTCGACCGTCGGTGGGGCCCAACAGATCCGTATCGGTGCCACCGGCTTGCCAGGTGCTGCGCCTGAATATGGCTTCAAGGGTGACATTGGCAGTTGCTGGGTCGCCGCCGCACCACTGTCCGGTGACGTCCTGGACAACATCGAACTGCGCCTGATCAGCGAGTATCGAGGGTAATCCCGAAGGGCAGAAGGCCGGGGGACAAGCTCCCCCGGCACGGGGTGTGGTGCATCATTGTTCAATCCCGCCGACCAGAGCATGCTCCCGATCGCTTCAGTTGGCCAAGTTAGTTTGATTCCGGTCAATGAAGGATAAACAGTGTGGCAGGTAGAGTTCGATAGAAGCTCCGGATGCGACGGTTCAAGTCTCTAACTCTGTGACAAAAATCACAGGAAAACGTGAAATTGCCGCAGGTTTTGCGAATGAAGATCACTATTTTCTGGTCAGATTATTGAAAGGTGAGGCAAGCTTTAGTAGCAGCGCGGACAAGAACATAGGGGAGTGTGTGAGATGTACGATGCACGAGTGGTAGCAAATGAAGTCCTAAAGTCGGCATGGTCCAAGGGTTACGACGTTACTCAGATCGACATCCAAAAGATTTGTTACTTCTTGAGCGGACATCATCTAGTGGAGCACGGAGAACCGCTCATTAGTTCAGCGTTCGAAGCATGGGATTACGGTCCTGTTCAGCGCAGCCTTTACAATGCATTCAAGAAATTTGAAGACCAACCGATCACAGAATTTGCGACGGCATTTGATCCAATTCGGCGCACAACCAAAGAACTGCCCCCTATTCAAAGCAATACAGCCCGTGAGACAATTGAGAGACATCTCGAGAAGTATCTGGCCATCCCTAGTTTCGAATTGGTTGAAATTACTCATTCCGACGGTACACCTTGGACAATGACTCGGAGTACATCAAAGCAATCTGCTAACATTGGAATGAGAATCAGTAACGAGATGATTGCCAGCCATTTTGAAGGGTTGAGCGTCGCGTAGGAGGCAAGGTGAGAAGTAAACGGCAAAAAGAGATAATCAATCTATTAAACCGCTACCTTTTCATAGACTTCGCAACCGCCGTTTCAAAGCCAGATTCGCAAAGAAAAGATCATTTGCGTATGTATGTTGATCGGGCCAGGGGAAACTGGCCCTCGTACAAGGGTTTTCGCAGTCAAATCAAGAACATTATGGGTGTACCTCTAGGGCTTGATCCCTCGAACACTATGGACCTCGAAGCTATCGAGCGTTCCTTGAAGATTGTTTCACAGAAAAAAGATCAACCGGCCAACCTAGAACTGGCTCGTTGTATGTTTGATTTTGTCCGTTCCAAGCCATGGAAGGCATACGGCGATCACCCCCGAAACACTTTGAAATTTGGTGTCGATCGCGCTGTCCCCATGAGTGTTGAACATTATGTGGTCGACGGGGATCGCGGTGCCTTTCAATTCGTCTATCCGCGGAGCAAAGAACTGTCCTCAGATGAGCTGAGGGTTTGTCTATCTCTGATTTACTACAATCACGTTGCCGAAGACCAAGACTTTGAGCAATTCGACGTGGAAATATTGGATCTCAGTAGACCGGACGAAATTGGTCCCAGAGGCGGTGTCCGGAGTTCTAAAACAAGAAGACCAAGGATACATCGTCTGGCAGAAGGCGATCTGCTAGACCGTGCGTATCTGAACGATGCAGCGGATTCCATTTATCAATACCTCATAGAATTGGCTCAAGAACCAGAGAACTAACTCTCAATGCACCTACGAGCTTGGACGGAACACAGATAGCCCACAGTTGGTTTACTTCGCGGATTAGGTTCATGGGCCTAGTGCGAAGGTGCTGCGGCCCTCGCACCTGAACTGGCGCTGGCAAAGCGGGCGAATACTGAAATCTTCGCGAGTTCCAAAGGCAAAGTTCGATGCTGCTTGGTTTCAAGAGTGGCAAGCACGAGCCCGTCCAACAAGTAATAGGGGACAAAGCGTGGAATGCGGCGTCGGCGGCTCCAGACTAGTCTGATGGATTTCGCTATTCCTTTTTGAACCTTTCAAACACCCTTAAAAACATAGCCCAAGGTACCAAAATGAACGAAGATACTGATCGACAAGCAGCTGAAAATGCTCGGAAGCGAGTCTCGGACTACATTGCCTTTGCCAACCAAACGGCAACGGGAATGTCGTCGGATGCCATAAAGGCAATGCTGTTACTAAACGGCGGGGCGGCAGTCGCCATGCTAGGTTTTGTTGCCTCTGTCGCCTCGCAAGGGTCACAGGTGGTAACAGACTTACCTGCCATCGTGAGTGCGTTGATTTGGTTTGCCTGGGGGGCAGGATCAGCCGTGTTCACTTCAATGACCGCTTATGCGGTTTTGTACCTTCAGGGAGCCAACGCTGCGAGCTATCATCTCTCCGACCACCCTCCGTACATACATAGGACTTGCGTTTCCGATTTCTACAAGTGGTGTTCCCGTGCAATGCACCTACTGGCCGTTCTACTTGGCTTGGTTTCGATCGCTGCATTTGGTACCGGCGTTTACAAGCTCTCGGACATCTTGCTCGACCCACCCCTATCCATTCCTAGCAAGAATTGAGTTGCTGCAACTTTCTGTGTTGCGCCGTGCAACTTTCTGTGTCGCGCTACAGTGTTGCGCCATGCAACTTTCTCTGTCGCGCTCGCTCGAAAGCGTCAATGTAAAAAACATTCACATCACCTCTTGCATCCTCGGATCCAGCCCCCATCTTACCCAATGTGAAAGGCATTCACATAAACCTTGATCTGGAGAGACTGACAATGACCACTATGACCGACCCCGTTGCCACCGCCCCGTCGAACCCGGGCTGGTTGCATCGCACCGAAGCTTGGCTCGACAGCAAAGGCAAAGGCGCATGGATCGCCGCCATGGTCCTTGGCTTTGTCTTCTTCTGGCCCATCGGCCTTGCCCTACTGTTCTACATGATCTGGAGTGACCGCATGTTCAGCAAATCCTGCCGCCGCCAAAGCAAATCCTGGAAACGTCATGGCATGCACGCAATGCGCCAGACCGGCAACACCGCCTTTGACAGCTACAAGGCCGACACCCTGGCCCGTCTGGAGCAAGAGCAGGTGGATTTCGAGGCCTTCCTGGAGCGGCTGCGTGAAGCCAAGGACAAGTCCGAGTTCGATCAGTTCATGAATGACCGGGCACGCGAAGCGGCCAATTCCGACGACAAAAAGGACGACGTGGCCTGATCCGCAGGCCCCTCTTCCCACCGGTCCCCGCGAGATGCGGGGACCCAAGCCTCCCCCTCCCTC
>NZ_JAGHRE010000016.1 GCF_017743935.1 Tropicibacter sp. R16_0 | reverse complement strand
TCGAGATCGAAAACCTGGTCGGCACCAACTTCGACGACAGCCTGACCGGCAACAACGAGCGCAACCAGCTGTCGGGTCTGGACGGGGACGATTTCCTGTTCGGCTACGGCGGGATCGACTACCTCAAGGGCGGCGCGGGCAACGACACGTTGAACGGCGGCGCGGGGTCGGATTATGCGATCTTTAATGGCAACCGGGCCGATTACACGATCACGCGCACGTCGGCCACGGATGTGACGGTGACGGGCGCGGACGGCACCGACAGCCTGATCTCGGTGGAGTATTTCCAGTTCGACGACGAGACCGCGAACATCTGGCAATTCTCGATCGCTTAACCTCAAAAGTTGGGGTGACGAAGGCGTGTTCCATTGGATGATTGTAGTCCCGCAACCGTTCAAAGCACCGCACCACGCTTTTCTGTAGCCGGGCTAAGGTAGCAGAGGCTGCACTTGGGTAATATGCAGGCGTAAGATCCCAAAACAATGGCGAAATCTCTTAATGGAGTGTCCATATTAGGCTGCCTATGTCTGTCTGGAAAAACTAATGGAACCCAGACATGAAGCAGATTCTCGTAGCTCTTTTGCTGTTCGCAACTCCAGCGGCGGCTGGCGTAACGGTTAGGGACGTCGACACAATCGTCATAAACGGTACGCCTGTCCGTCTGAACGGTGTGGATGGGCCAGAACTAGGCACAGCGGCTGGACAATCTGCCAAGCGTTGGATGGTCAATTTTCTTCGCCAAGGTGGAGCAGTGACTTGTGATCTGACCGGAGAGCGCTCTTATGATCGCTACATCGGTGTATGTTACATCAACGGTCAGGACATCGGTGCAGCGGCGATAGCCGCCGGGCAAGCCCTAGACTGCGCTCGATATTCTGCCGGCAGATATCGCCACCTTGAAACGCCAGCAGCTAAGTCACGATTGCCGCGCGCTAGATATTGCTGAAGTCTTGCGTTCTATAGCTATTCAGTGATTGACCCGTTCCTTGGCCCCGGGGTACCCCGTAAAAATGGTGGAACACTTGGGGAACATCCAATGAGCAGACAGCCAATTAGTAAGGTCAGTTATCACAGGTTCATGGATCAGTCTCAGGTAGAATTACAGTCTTGCACTAATGCGGTGTGCAAGACGAAATACGAACGAAGAATCGACATTAAAAGCGTCTCTTGTCGCCGTTGTAGGAATGATCATGCCCGCCTGGCCTAACGCCATCCCGCACGATCTCGATATTCTACTTGAAGACCACGAAGTGGTTGATTGGGAAAAGCCGCTGCGAGCTTGGGCCAGGCGTCACGGGCTGCGGATCAAGCTGCCATGGTGGCCGGATCTCGAACGGCGTTTGCGCGAGTTGGATGAATGGCGGGCGACACCCAACAATTCTGACAGGTGGGCGCGGATTCGCGAGTGGTTGATCGCTCATGATGTCGAAGCGCCCAACGGTCTACCTATGCGGCCGGAACAACCCGGGCCGGGGTAGAGCAGAACAAAATGCAGCCTCCAGTTCACATTTTTTACACAAAATTTTAGTAAGTATCAGAATTGTAACGAAAATTAGGTGCGCCCCACCCGCACCACCACAAAAATACACTGAAGATTTGGGTTGATTTGCGCCAACGTGCTTGAACGCTTTTTTTGGTTTTCGCGCCCTGGACGTCTGCATGTTTCGGAAAATGGACTGCTTTGGTCATTGCATCAGCATCCAGGCGGTGGGTTTGGCTGGGCGTGATGCAGAGGAATTCTCCGAGTTTACCAAGGGAAGTGACAACCCTGCTTTCAAGGGTTTCAACCCTTTGGAAAGAAACATTTTCGCTCCCCCGAGGTCGGTTCTTACCGGAAGCCATAAGAAAATCATACGTTGTGCAAAGTGCTATAAGTTGGACGGATGAGGCCATTTCCGCTACCAAGGTCATTAGGCTCTGAACCCAAAAGCGAATTATCGCGGGACTTAGGCCTAAAATACTGGGGGGGGCCACAGTATGCCGTTACGGAATGGAACACCTGCTGCGGAAACGCTGACAGGGACCGCGATCGAGGACACCATCAATGGTCTTGGGGGCGCTGACACGCTGATCGGGCTGGCTGGCGACGATGTTTACATCGTTGATGAGGCAGGCGTTACGATCATCGAACAAAACAACGAAGGCGATGACCTCGTTATCTATTCTGTCGGCAGCTACAGAATACCGGATTTCGTTGAGCGATTGCAGTTTCGAGGTGCCAACGGCGCCGTCCTTTCAGGAAATCAGCTTGATAACGTGATTGATGGCGGGATGTCCGTCATGGGAAATACGTTTACACAAGTCAGCGAAAGCATCTTTGATGTCGGTACACAAACAACGATCATTTTCAACAGCAACGACTACATTTTCGACGCCAATTTCATTTTTGCCGGTGGCGGCAATGACACGCTGGAAGCGGCGGCTGGCATAAACGGTCAGATGCATGGTGAAGCAGGGAATGACCTGATCACTGTGTTCAGCGGGAACTACCTGGTGCTCGGAGGCACAGGTGCGGATACCGTGGTGGGTGGTACCGGCAACGATACAATCCTTGGTGCCGACAACGTCTCAACCCCCTCGGACATAGATTTCAACGACAGTCTGGCGGGCAACCGGGGAAATGACGAAATCAGAGGCGGGTTTTTCGCGTCAAATCAGAATTTTGATCCTTTGGCTGACGATGGTGACAACACGCTAGATGGGGGCGACGGCAACGACACTCTGTTTGCAGGCGCAGGTAATGACACGCTGATCGGTGGGGATGGCGCAGACACCCTGACATCGACCGCAGGTAACAACCTTCTGCAGGGGGATGCCGGCAACGACAGCCTTGTGGGGGCACCGGCAACGACACCCTGGATGGCGGATCAGGCGCCGACACGATGGAAGGTGGCGAAGGCAACGACGTCTACATCATCGACAGCACATCGGATGTCATTTCCGAAATCGGTTCTGGTATCGACGAAATCCGGACAACGCTGACCACTTTGAATCTGCAGGTACCGGCATACAGCGGTGGCGTAGGTGGGTCGCCTGTTGAAAACCTGACGTTGTTGACGGGTGCAGTCAGCGGTGTCGGTAGCGGCATTGACAATGTTTTGCGCGGCAACGCAGCTGCCAACGCGCTTTTCGGTCAGGCTGGGAATGACACCGTGATCGGCGGCGGTGGCGATGACAGCCTCAGTGGCGGTGTTGGCGACGACAGCTTGTCTGGATCGAACGGGAATGTCAGCCTGGTTGGCGATGCGGGCGAGGACACCTTGGAAGGTGGTTCGGGCAATGACACGCTCGATGGGGGAGCCGATGCGGATTCGATGATCGGGGGCCTTGGGTCTGACCGATATGTGGTCGACAACGCCGGGGATCAGATTGTCGAAACAGGAACCGACATCGATGAAATTCAGACAACGCTGGCGTCATTTTCCCTCGATCGGGTGGAATGGGAAGGTGCTGACGGCGGTATTGAGAACCTTACACTGCCGACAGGCTCGACCACGGGTGTCGGCAATGCCTTGAACAACCTCTTGCAAGGTTCTGCCACGGCAAGCGATTTGAGCGGTGCCGAAGGCGATGACACGCTCTTTGGGAGAAACCAGAACGATACGCTGCGCGGCGGGATCGGAAATGACAGTCTCTTTGGCAGCCGCGGCAACGATCTGCTGGAAGGCGGAGAAGGCAACGACACGCTGAACGGCGGAATTGACGAAGATACTTTGGAGGGTGGCGCCGGTGACGACAGCCTGATCGGCGGTGACCACGATGACAGCCTTGTCGGCGGAGAAGGTAACGACACGTTGGAAGCCAGCTTTGGCAACAACACGATGGAAGGCGGCGGTGGGAACGACAGGCTGGTTTCGACGGGATCCGGCAGCCATGTGTTTTCCGGCGGAACTGGCGATGACAACGTAATCAGTGGAAACGGTGACGACACCATAACCGGTGGTGCCGGAGCGGACACCATAGGCGCAGGCGGGGGCGACGACACGGTCGACGGCAACGCTGGAGACGACAGAATATTCGCAGGCGACGGCAATGACACGATCAACGGCGGCGATGATAACGACAGCCTCGACGGGGGCGAAGGGGACAACTCGATCGTCGGTGGCCTCGGAAACGACACGCTTCAGTCGGGGACCGGAAACGACACTTTGGAAGGCAATGAAGGCGACGATAGCCTTTTGGGCAATCGTGGAGATGATGTCCTTGACGGCGGCACCGGTGTCGACACGATGGATGGCGGTACAGGCAGCGACATCTTCTATATCGACAATGTCAACGACGTTATCCAAAGCGAGGGCGCATCTGGCGTAGACGAGATACGGACCAGCCTGGCCACCTTCAGCCTGGATGACAGCCGCTACAATCAATCCGCGCGGCCGATCGAAAACCTGACATTGCTGAGCGGCGCAACCAGCGGCACGGGCAACGCATACGACAACGTCATCACCGCCAATGATGATGGGAACGCCCTTTTTGGCCTGGACGGCGACGACAGCCTGGTCGGTGGGTTCGGCAGTGACACTCTGGATGGTGGCACCGGTGCGGACACATTGATCGGCAGAGGATCCGGCGATGTGTTCATCGTCGATAACACGGGCGATGTCGTCCAGAACTCCGGATCAGGTATCGACGAGGTTCGCAGCAGTCTGGACAACTTCGACCTCAATCAGGGCACGCTTGGCAGTTTGGCACCCAACAACGGAGGGGTCGAAAACCTCACCCTGTTGGCGGGCGGGCGATCCGGATCGGGCAACGGTCTGAACAATGTGATGATCGGGAACGAGCGCGACAACACGTTCCGAGGGGAAGGAGGATCAGACCGCCTTGAGGGGCGTGATGGGGATGATACGCTTCTTGGGGGAAGTGGTGACGACACGCTGATCGGCGGTGCCGGCGATGATCTGTTGGACGGCGGCAGCGGCGAAGACAGTATGGAAGGCGGCGAAGGCAACGACACCTACGTCGTGGATGACGCACGCGATCGGGTGATCGATACAGGCGGCGATCTCGACGTTGTCTCCACCACCGTGAGCTACATACTTGCTGCTGGGATTGAGAGGCTCGAACTCGAAGGCGATCAGGCCATCAACGGTGTCGGCAACGACCTCGACAACAGAATCGAAGGTAACCTGCAGGACAATTCCATCGATGGTGGTGCAGGCGACGATTTCATCACCGCCAGCAACGGCAACGACACTCTGGTCGGCGGCGACGGCAATGATGTGCTGTCGGGCAACAACGGCAATGACCTGCTGAGATCCGGCGCAGGGCGGGACAGTCTGGAAGGCGGCACCGGGAACGATACGCTCGAAGCGGGCGCGGGCGGCGGAGAGTTCCGCGGTGACAGTGACGATGATGAAATCAGGCTGCGGTCGGATTTCGACGGAAACGCCAGCATCCTCGGCGGCACTGGTATCGACAACCTTGTAACGGGTTCGCTTGCGAACCTGGTGGTGGAACTGTCGACGATCACCGGAACCGGGGCGAGCGCGACCGAAACTGCGGGTACCATCCGGTTTGATGGGATGGCCGGGCTTAGCACCATTGAAGGCGTTGAAAACGGGTATATTTTCCAGGCAGGCGGCATATTGCGCGGCTCTTTGGGCAACAACTATTTGCTGGGCTCGAGTTCGGAACAGATCCTGGAAGGTCGCGCAGGCGATGACACCCTTGTTGGCCGCGGTGGCAATGACACGCTTGATGGCGGCGACGGCAACGACAGCATCGACGGTGGGGATGGCAATGACAGCCTTCTGGGCGGTGCCGGTGACGATACGCTTGCGGGTGGCGCAGGACGAGACACGCTGTTGGGAGAGGCCGGTAATGACCGGCTTGTTGGCACGGGCATACTGAACGGTGGAACCGGTGATGACACCCTGATCAGCTCGGATGGCGACGACACCTTCTTTGTGGACAGCGTGAACGATGTCATTGAAAACAACGGATCCGGCGTTGACCTGGTCTTTTCCACGTTCAGCTTTGACCTCAGCCAGCCGAACGCTGGAACGGATGCAATCGAGAATTTGACCTTGATCGGTGTTTCCGCAGTGGCCACGGGCAATGCGTTGAACAACTACATCACCGGCGGCGGTGGGGACGATACGCTGAACGGCGGCGACGGAAATGACACGCTGTTGGGGCAGGGCGGAAACGATGTCATCCATGACGGTGCTGGCGACGACTATTTGGATGGCGGCCTTGGCAATGACACCCTGAACGCGGGCGCCGGAAACAACACCATTTTCGGAAATGCCGGTGATGACTGGCTGGCGCTCAACGGCGCGTCGAACATCTTGTTCGCCGGATCATTCAATGGCGGGACCGGCATTGATCTTGTCGACCTTATCGGCGACGCGGACTTCAGCCTTAATCTCACCACAGGTGACTACAGCATCGAACGCGATCTTGGCGGTGGTGCGTTTTCACTCACGAACGGTTTGCTCAGCCTGACGAGTGTCGAGGGTGTCCGCGGAAACGTGGGCGACGACACCTTGGTGGGCGATGGTGCCGCAAACCAACTGTTTGGATTTACCGGCAATGACGATCTGGATGGACGCGGTGGTGCCGACACGCTTTTTGGCGGTGGCGGGAATGACACGCTGCGCGTGGATGACCTTCTGGATGTCATTGTCGAAGACGTCGGTGGCGGGATCGACCTGCTTGTGTCCTCTGTGTCTGCAAACCTGTCGACGTCGAACTATGCCAATGTTGAGAACTTGACGCTGATTGGCTCGGCCGTGGTTGGGGCAGGTAACGACGGCAACAACGTTCTGACCGGCAATGGGCAATCCAACACGTTGTTTGGCTTTGGTGGCAATGACAGCCTGATTGGTGGCAGCGGATTTGTCATCGACCGTCTCAACGGTGGTGCGGGTGCTGATACCATGGTCGGCGGTGACGGCAACGATATCTACTATGTGGACAATGTCGGTGACGTGATCGTCGAAGGCGATACGATCGACCTGGATTCCGTCATAACGACAATCAATTACACCTTGGGTGACAACCTTGAGCACCTGACCCTGAGTGGCACGCTCGGTGACCTCAGCGGCACCGGAAACGCGGACAACAATCGCATGAACGGGCGTGACGATGCCTCGGTACGGGATCGTCTCTTTGGCCTCGACGGTCAGGACACATTGTCCGGTTTGTCCGGAAACGATTTCCTGCATGGCGGCAACGGATTTGACATGCTGTTCGGCGGCAGTGGCAATGACACCCTTGTTGGATGGGGCGACACGGACACGTTGGAGGGCGGCGCTGGCAACGATGTCTTCCAGGATCTCTTTGGTGCAAGAAACAGGATCGATGGGGGTGACGGGATCGACACCTATGTCCAGTCATTTGCCAGTTTTGTTGAGGGCGAACTGATCCTCGACATCGTGAATGGCGCGACTTTCCAGGGGGCTGATTTCACCACGCTGACCAACATTGAAAATGTGTTCGGCAGCATCGGAACAGAGGTCATCAGCGGGTCAGAAGCTGACAATTCGCTCAGGGGCGAAGGTGGAGACGACACTTTGGTCGGACGCGGCGGCGATGACAGCCTGGATGGTGGTGACGGCAACGACGAAATGTACGGCGGCGCGGGCAACGACCGCCTGATCGGGGCGTCGGGCGACGACACACTGGATGGCGGCGTCGGCGATGATTTTCTGGGTGGTGGCAACGGATCGGACACGGCGCACTTCAACATCGTCAGCACCGACGTTTCCGTGGCCAGTATCGAGTTGGTGTCGCCAATCGACTCAAGCGTTCGGAACGGCCTGTTGATTACATCGGCAGAAGGCAACGACACCATCGATACCGATATCGAGTTCCTGCAATTCAACGATATCAGACTCAGTTTTGCCGATGCCTTTCGCCTGAATGCAATTACCGGAACTGCTGCGTCGGAGACGCTGGAAGGGACGGACGAGCCCCAGCAGTTCTTTGCAGAGGAGGGGTTTGACTGGATCATACCGGGCCGCGGAAATGACACGGTCGATGGGGGACCGGGGCGCGACATGATCTCTTACTCGGACCTCGTAGAGGTTCCCGGTCGCGGAACGAACTTTCTGCTGGATCTGGATCTGGGCGCAGGCCGGGCCCGGATCTTTGGTGGAGAGGTCGATACCCTTACATCGATCGAACGGGGAACCGGTTCGATTTTCACGGATGTGCTGCGCGGGTCAGATGGCGATGATGAGCTGCGCGGATTGGGGGACTATGACTGGTTCATAGCCACGCCCGGCAATGACACGCTCAACGGTGGGAACGGGCTCGACATGATCACCTTCCTCGAGGCCCCATCCTCGGGCGCGCCGGTTGTAGAGGATGTCTTTTTGTTCAATGGCGCCCCCCCGATGGGGGCAGCGGTGGGCGGCGTGACGCTCGACCTTTCTGATCCGTCGCAAAGCACAGGACTGGCCCAAGGGCTGACGTTGATCTCGGTTGAACGCGTCACGGGGTCGAGCCATCAGGATGTGTTCTATGGTGACGCGCAGCAGAACGATTTCCGTGGGCTGGGCGGCTATGACTGGTTCGTGGGGTCCACCGGAGGGCGCGAGCGGTATTTCGGCGGCGATGGTCTGGACACGGTGACGTATTTCCAATCGACCTCTGGCGTGATCGCGTCCCTGCGCAACGGCGCGGGCGAATTCAACGGCCAGCAAACGGGCTTTGGCTCGGCTGGCGATGCGATCCGGGATCTCTATTTTGAAATTGAGAACCTTGTCGGCACCGACTTCGATGATCGGCTGGAGGGCAACCGCGAGCGCAACCAGCTGTCCGGGCTTGATGGCGACGACTACTTGCTTGGTTATGGCGGCATTGACTACCTCAAAGGCGGGGCTGGCAATGACACGCTTGATGGCGGCGCGAGCTCGGACTTCGCATTGTTCAATGGCAACCGCGCTGACTACACCCTGACACGTACATCTTCGACAGAAGTGATGGTCACCGGCGCAGACGGTACCGACAGTCTTGTGAACGTGGAGTATTTCCAGTTCGACGATGAGACAGCAAATATCTGGGAGCTGAGCATCGCCTGATCAGATGCCGCGTGATGCGTCTGGTCTTGGGCAAGCACCGAGGGCGTCCAAGAGGGCAAGCGGGTTCCTGGCTCGGGCCAGTGCTATATGCGCGCCCTTGCCGGATTGGACTAGACGACCTTTGCGCTGGTTCTCGTTGGCTCAGCTACAGCATTGTCCGAGACCGGTCGTTGAAAGCTTGCTGTTCTATGACCTGGGCCAACTGCTTCAGGAGCGTCACTATTTCAAGCCTTGGTCACCTGAAGTGAAGCGGCGCAGAACGTTCTCCAGTACTTTTGACACCCCGTTTTCGCATGCGTTGCTGAGTAGGCTGCCGCAGAATGTGATTGAGCCAACTGAAAACAAAGCGCCCCCGCCTTTGAGGCGGGAATAGATCATCTCGGACCGGATGAGGTCTTTCGGCGGTTCGCCTGTGACTGTGTGAAGATGACTGAGCAGTTCTTCGGGCACTGGGACAAAGCTGTCACCGTGCTTTGTGCTGACCGCAAGGATAACCGTGTTTTCAGGCGTACCAAGTGCCGTATCAGAGCGATCCAGTTCAAAGCCTGCAGCCCCTCCGCCCGAGTACCCGTAGTCGCCAAGCCGTTCCTCTGAGACGCCGTCGAATATCCATGAATACTCTTTGTCAAAAGACGCCTTGGTGCGGAGATAGTAGCTTCCGTCGAAAACACCCTGCGCGGAAAATCCAACACCAACCAAGGCTTGTGGCGGGCGCCCGTTGCGTCGCCACAGGCCGCCATAGCCGCCATCCAGCTGATGATACGCTTCGCCGGTATCGGCAGCCCAGGCACGAATGCCGCCCTCGGTTCGGCGTATCTCGATCACGCCGGGTTGCTCGGGTCGTCGTGCGATACGCCAATAAAACCCATTGCCGCCAAGATAGACCAGCTTTCCACCGGTATCCCGGTACGTTTGCAGCGCGTCGAGCATTCGCGGGGTGTGATATTCAGGATGCGACCCTGTGACGACCGTTTGATAGCCGTCCAGCAATTGCGCGCCTTCGTCATCCAGGTCTTCGTCCGTCACGATGTCGAATTCGAGCTGTTTTTGTTCAAGCCAATAGGTCAGATGCGTGTCCGCCGGAAAGTGTCTGAGGCCGGACCCACGCGGATCGTCAAAGGTCAGGTATCCCGGCCGCATCGACAGCACTGGCCGCAGGCGGGACGACAGGCTTATGCCACTTCCGTCCGGGTGAAAATTATATGTCGATCTGCCGTAGATCGGGTAGTCATCTGCGTTGGCAGCAGCCCCCCAGTCATTCATCCGCGCCCTGAACGCAGTATCCGTGTTTCCACGCGCATGGTTTGCATATGCCAGATGGGTCAGTGTTGAGGCCAAGACACAAATCGGGGCCTTGGGTGCGCCAAGAGCAGGCAAAACATAGAAAGGGAGCACGTCGCTCCCATCCTGGCTTGTAAGCCGCACGCCATACACGCCGCTGCGCACGTCGTCGGGCAGATGCACCTCGAAGTCGGTGTCCCAGCGACAGTCGGACAGGTCGTCCTCATGAAAATGAATTGCCGCATAGTGTTCGGGCGCAACTTGCCAATCCATGGCAGTTCCGTCCCAATGAACGCCGCGAACGGCCCGCGTTGGCAAGTTCACAAGGCGACCGGCCAATCCGTGCGGCCCGCAATCCACAATACTGGACGTATTGATCCCTTGAGAAAAATCCCAACTGGCCGCAAGTTTGCCTGCGCTTTGGCCATCGCTGGCCATGGGGCTTGCAAAATGCAGTTTCGGCGCCTCTATGCGGCCATTGAAATGCGCATGCGACACGTCATCGTCCAATCGTGCCGCGAAGGAGAGCCTTAATGGCCCGCCAAAATCGCCAAGCGGTGCCTGCCGTTCGGTGCGCCCTTCGAGATCGCCGACCACGGCAGAATATCCAAGCTCGACGCGGCCGGCAGAGTGATCAAAACCTGCCCAGGCACGCACCCAGTTCTTTGGTGTGATCCCGTGCTTCAGGTCAACTGTTTCAACCCGTCCCTGGTCATCTATATGGCAGAACCGCAGTTCACTGGCGCTCATTTCCAATCGCCAACCAGAACCATCAGGCCCAGTTGCAGCGGCGATTGTCGATGGTGTGTCACGCAACAGCCAGGGTTGCACATGCGCCGAGAACCAAAGTGCCGGGGCTGAGAATACCGGGTCGGTTGGGACCACCGCATAGGAACCACGATCAATTGACTGGGAGCGCGCATCATAGGTGCCGCTCCCGAAATCCTGCCGCTCGTAGATTAGGCCGGGGCCAGACGGGTTCGGATCACCACTGACAATTCTGACAACGTCAGCCTCATATTGGCCGCCACCTTGTGCGCTCACCTTGACTGCGATCTTCTGGCCGGGCCGTCCGGACAGACGATCAAGATACCCCGTGATCGGCAGAACCCGGGCGAGATCTTGCGGAGTGACGGATTCGGGTTGGTTTGGCGCACGCATTACAGGGCGTCCATTTGTATTTCAAAATCGCGCAGAGTGGCGGCAAGGCCGACGACGATCTCTTCGACTTGTGCCGAGGTGACGATCAACGGCGGCGCGATCATCAACCAGTCGCCGAAATCGCCATAACTGGTTCGCCTGCAATAGACCGCAAGGCCGTTGGCGCGCGCGAGTTTTTGAAACAGAGCAGGCGCATTGAGGTCCAGCGGCAGTCGCGCCTTGGTTTCCTGATCCGCGACGAGTTCCATGGCGAGGTGCAAACCGCGGCCCCGTACGTCGCCCAATATCCGAGACTGCCCCTTAAGCGCTTCCAGAGATGCGGACAGTTCGGCGCCGCGTGCTGTCGCATTCGCGATCAGGTCACGTTCGACGACTTCGGTCAGAACCGCGTGGCAAACGGCGCAAGAAAGCGGGTTTGAAAAATAGGTAAAGCCATTCATGAAACCGCCCGCGTCGGCCACAGCAGAGACGATCCTGTCGGACGCCAGAACAGCACCCATGGGCGTGTAGCCTGCGGCGATCCCTTTTGCGAGGACAACGATGTCCGCGCGCGCGCCCGGCCAGTGATCGCTGGCGAGAAAGGCCCCGGTACGACCTGCACCGCTCATCACTTCGTCGTGGATCAAAAGCACTCCGTATTTGTCGCATATACGCCGCACCTCGCTGACATAGATCGGCTCTGGCACCATGGCGCCAGTGGCAAGCCCGCCAATCGGTTCCATGATGAAGGCCAGCACGGTTTCTGGTCCTTCCTTGACAATTCTCTCTTCCAAAGCTGCCGCGCAGTGACGCGCATAGCTTTCGATGGTGTGATTGTCCGGTATCCGATAGGTCAGCGGAGCGGGCACTTTTGGCATGTCGCGCAGCATCGGGCCAAAAACATCGTGCATCTGGCGGTCTGAAGTGAGCGTCAAAGCGCCAAGCGTTCCACCGTGATAGCTGGGCGTGCGAGAGATTACTTTCCAGCGACCGGATTGATTTGTCGCCAAGGCGTATTGGCGCGCCAGCTTGATCGACGATTCCACCGCCTCGCTGCCGCCTGACACAAAGAACGCACGCTCCAATCCTGTTCCTGCCAACCCCGTCAGAAGATCAGAAAGTGCTTCGTTTGCTTCACTTTCAAACTGGCCCGGAAAGGCAAAAGCCGCGCGTTCGGCTTGGGTTCGCATGGCTTCCAAAACGCGCGGATTGCCAGAGCCGAGGTTGTTGGCAACAGGCCCTGACGACACATCGATGTATCGGTTCCCGTCGGTATCCCAGAAATATATCCCCTCGCCATGGGAAATACGGGGCAAACGCGGTGTTCCACGAGGGGCCAGAAAGACCTGTACGGGCTCGCCAAACGGTTTGGTGCCCAGGCCGGGTCGATCGTGCTCGAGTGCGGTGGTGTGATCCATTCGTTGCGTTCCCTCTGTGCTGCAGTGTGACGGCTGAGGCCCCGTACACTTTTGACAGGATCACCGAAGCTGCGTCATGAGGCTATAGCAATCTTGCGAATATATGGACCGATGCAAAGCGACTTGCCGCCTGTCGGTTCCAACCCTGCGGTGCAGATTGCGAGGGCGGACACGTGCCACAAGGCTGGAACTTAGGTGAGGAAGATTGACGGCTTTGGTAAGCGAGAACCCGTTGTTTGCCGCTTTTGCGAGTGATCCGTCACCTCAGTTTCTTGCCACGCGCTGAAAGAACAGCGGCAAACGTTCCTCAGCATCCACTTATGTGAAACTCTAATCGTCCCGTTTAATCAAAGGCCAGCCATGCACCAGTTTTTGTCTTGGGTCGCTCAGATCAGGCCGTCAGGTATCCACTTTCCATATTACGTTGACTTTGTTCCGGTGTGCCTGATTTGCCAAAGATGGATCCCAAAGGCGGGCTTACAAGTAGTTCATCATCTTCCCAATCCAGAACAGGACTTCTGCCAATGCTGCGATTGCGCCGGCGTTTTCCGTTATGACAAGCGCCGTGCCCGACGCCCCCAGGCGCGCCTGAACGTCAGAAAGGGTGTCGGGCACATCCATCACGACAGTGTACTGCGACGTACCGGCCAAATCCCGTAAGCGTGGTAAGGAAGCTCGCGTATCCAAGGTCCCTTCCAGCGTGGCAGGGGGCAGATCGCGGATCACTGTTTCGAAATGGCGTCCGGGCATGGTTCCCAGCGCAATGCGAATAGTGTCCCCAACTGCAACATTTGCTGCACTGCTCTGCGGCAATGTCGCTACAAGCTTGCGATCATCCGGTATCAAGAAATTGACAGCCCCCTGTACCGTCGTCACCCGGTTTCCAACGCGCAGAGTCAATCCAGTGACGATACCGTCTGAGGGCGCGCGGACGGTCGTTTGATCCAGTGCCCATTGTGCTTGTGTCAAAGCGGCTTGTGCTTCGACAATTGAAACGTCGACGCCGTCGATCTGAGCTGCAATGCGGCGTTCAAGCCCGGCTTTGCGCGCGTTGGCGGATCGCAAACCCGCTTCAAGCTGTTCAATGGTCGAGACGGCTTCTTGAAGCTGAAACTCGGTGGAAGCACCTCTATCAGCGAGCTGGATGATGTCGTCCCGGCGATTGACCCCAAACTCGAGCTGCGCAGTCAGTGACGCAATGTCTGCTTCGGCCGCGATCAAATCGGTTTTGAGCTGATCTGCACTTGCGCGTGCCGAGGACAATGCCGCTTCCAGCCGCGCTACCTCGGCGACCTGCGTGGTGTCGTCGATGCGAAACAGAACATCGTCTTTCTTGACACGTTGGTTGGTAACGACGGGGATTTCAGTGACATGTCCGGCGACATTGGGCGCAATATTGACTACGGCACCTTGAATGGAGACCCGGCCCGAAGGGGTCGTATGATTGAGCGCTCCGATGACGACCAGAGCAATGACCAGCGCTCCACCATAAACAACTGATTTGAAGAAACCATTCCAAGGCAGAAGCTTGAGCTTCGAAAACACGAGCCAGATTACCCCGAAATACAGCCCAAGAATGATAAGCATGTTCCGTGCCCTTTCTTACTTCATCTAGTGGTCAAAATTCGAACGTATAGCTGACGCCGAGCAGGCTTCGTTCCCCAAAGCTGTTGTCCGTATAGGTTCCCACGACACTCAGGCTGTTTTTGGGCGTCAGGGTGTATGTCAGGCCCAAACCCGCGCTCACGCCCGAATAGTCGTTCGACCCAGCCGAGACGACCCCACCGGACTTGAACACCCATTTTTCGGACAATTGTTTCAGGCCAAGCAATCCGACATAGGCGCCTTTGCTCGCAACCTCGAAGTCAAACGTACCTGCGAAATCGATATCCGCCCGTCCATACGAACCTTCTGTGTAGTTCGCACCTGCTGCTGGGAACAAAAGCCAACCCTTCGGCTGAATGCCCATTGCGACAAGGGGCAGAAATGTTCCAATCGCGTATTGTGTCTGGTTGATACCATTTTCAAAATCTTGGCGCGACGCAGAGACGTTCACGATGCCAAAGTCGAACAGGTAGGACCCGCCAATGCGCCACTGTTCGTCTTCGGAAACGACAAAATTCAGCTTTGTTACCGGTCCAAATGCAACCGAACCAAAAATCGAACCATAATCCGTGTATCGCAGGCCGATCTTGGTCACGATTTTTGTTGGGTCGTCAGACAGTTTACCATCATTGCTGTCGCCCCCCCGACCGGCTGTACCACTTGCGTAGACGGCTGACCCCCAAAGAGCCGCTGCAAAAGCAAGGGTTACCACCCGCGTCATTCGGTTGCTCTTTTGCTTTGGTGTTGAAGTTTTTCCCGACGCTTCCGCATGACCGCGCAAAGGATTGTGAAAACAAGATTTACCGGCACCATGAGCGCCATGAAGGCAAGAATGCTGACTGAATACAGTGGGTTGAAACAGCACTCCTCGACGAGGAGGTACACCAAGCCGACATTCCGCAGGTTTGTACAAATGGCCAGCACCTGACTGAAATCCGGGTCATCCCCTCCCAGAAACCAACCGACGGCCAGTAGCGAGACGATAAAGACAAGCATGGCAAGGATCGTGGCAAAACCAAGCTCTGAGGCGGCTTCTTGTCTGATGCTCAGGCTCATCATCACCGAGGCGATGAAGGAAGCCGTCGATATCAACATGACTGGCTTATAGATCTGTTCGGCGACATCGGGCAGGTACACCCGCATCAGCACACCCGCGACAAGCGGTACGCCCACAACGCCGAATACGCGAAGCGCCAGTTGATCCCAGGCAAAGCGTTCCAAAACGTCGACCGGCAACAACACCTGCGCTGCTGCTGGCACCAGGATCAAGCCAATGAGCGACAGAAGAAACAACAGCGCTCCAGCCGCCGTGTTCTGACCCGGGGCTTTGGTTGAAAACTGTACGGCATTGATGCCGCCCGGTGCAAAAGCCAACAAGAACAGCACGACGCCTGACGCGCGTGGAATAGGGAATACGGCAATGATCAGAACGGCAATGATGGGCGGGATGAATACATTTGCAGCCAGAACCCGCAGCAGTCTTTCGCGTTCAAGAATGAACCGCCCCATGTCCTTAAGGCTGCTGCTCATGCCGATGCAAAGCATCGCCAACGAAATAAAGATGTGGATCAAAAGCTCGACGGTGGCTTCAAAAGGCATGCTGAGGTCCGTCAGTAGGGCTCGACGCTGAGCAGGATGTTCGCAGTCGCGTAAAGCGCGACCACAAGCACAAACACAGCGGTGACAAGCGCGGGAGAGATCGGGAACGGTTTGCCCGAGATGTCCGACAATCGGCGTAGAAAGACGATCTGCTGAACGATTGCAGCGGACAGCATCAGAACTGCCAGAACCAACATGAACAGGCCGATAAATCGCGCACGCTCGACAGGTGCGTCTTCAAGTCCCGGAACATCGGTCATCACCCGAAACAGGGCTGGTATCGAAAACCCAAACCCGATGAGGGACGTCCCGGTGCGCATGTACCCCATGGTGGTTCTATCGGACGCCAGCCTGGACCGTTCAAAGGCCAGCTCTGTGCGATCTTCTGCCAAGTCAGTCGAGGATCTGATGGGTTCGTCATCTTCATCAAAGATCATTTTGTGGTCTCACTTCCAGCCGCTTTGGCACGTTGAATGTCTTCGACACGCTCTTCTCTGATTTCTCGGACAAGGAAGTAGTCAAGGAACGTCCGAACAAAGGCGATCGCGGTAAGCTTTGCGAGTTCTTCAATGGAAGGGTCCGTTGCTGTCGCGATAATGTCTGCGGCCAACTGAAACTCCAAAGCAATGATCAGGTACTTTCCCAAGGTGCGACGGGCCCGGGGCTCTGCGTTGCTCGTGCGTTCGGAAATGAATGCCGTAACGAAAGCCACGCCGCCGGCCGCGACGACCAACACGCTCGATGCTTCGAAAATGATCTGAAGCCAACTTGCCACTTGAACGATCAGGGTTTCGACACCGTGCATGGCCTTTACCCGGCCGCTGCCGCTGCATTCCGCGAGGCTGTCCTTTGGGGGGCAGGGGTTGCGCAAGCATCAAAGAGCGCTTTGAGATGTTCCCCGTTCAGAGTGGATTTATGTGCGATGGCAACGATCCTGCTTTGCGGTGTGTCGCTGCCCCAAGGACGATCCTTGGACAAATCCATCCTCCGACCGACAACCTGAAGAACATACCGGTGCTCCGGGTCCTCTGCGATCCGTACAAACCCTTTGCAGCGATAGATGTTGCCCGGCAGCTCGCGCTTTACCATGCGTTCCAGAGCGGATCGTGATACCGGCACATCGGTTTGATAGCTCCAGGTATTGAAGAACGAGCCATGATTGTGGTCGTGTTCATGATGGTGGTGATCGTGATGGTCGTGGCTTTCGCGGCCCGACATCGCCGGTTCCACGTCAAACCGGCCAACCGCAAGAAGTATGTCCAATGGAACTTCGCAATTGATGGCAGGCACCAGCCGGACGCGGGTGAAGTGGCTTTCGATCCATCGTTTGACCTTTGCGGACCCCTCGACACCGGCAAGGTCTACCTTGTTCAAGATGACAAGATCCGCAAATCCGATCTGCTGAAGCTTCAATTTTGCCAGGTCCGGATCATCGTACGAAAAGACCTGATCGGCATCGACGACACATGTCACGCTGTCGAGCCTGATTTTATCGCGATACGCAGAGTCAACGAAGGTCATATAGATCCCCGCTGGATCGGCGACACCGCTGGCCTCCAGGATGATGTATTCCACCGGATCATCGCGGTCGAGCAAGTCCGAGACCGACTCAATCAAATCATCGCGGATCTGGCAGCACACACAGCCGTTCGCAAGGCTGATCATCCCGTCTTCGACATCCACCACCAGTTCGGCATCCACATTGATGGAGCCGAAGTCGTTGACAAGTATCCCCACTTTCAATCCGTGGTCTCCGGTCAGGATATGGTTCAACAGCGTGGTTTTCCCTGCACCAAGAAAACCGGTGAGAATGGTAAGTGGAACGGGCGACTGCGTGACTGTGTCCATGGTTGAGCACCTGTGTTTGAAAGAGAGGTGCACCCGGCCAAAGGCCAGCCGGGTGCGTGATGGATTTCAGGGTCAGTCGGTATGATCACGCGCCGCGATCAGCGCCTTGAGATCGAAGCGGAACGACTCTTCGTCATAATGCTGTGTCAGTGGACGCAGCACATCCTCTGGCATGTAGACCGCTGGATCCAACTCACGATCTCGCAAGAAGGCATCCTGTTGTTCCTCACGCGGCAATCGTGGCTTGGGGATCTGGATGTAATCCGGAATCTCTCCTTCCGGGAACAAGGTCCGTGGATCTGGTGGCTGCATCGCCGCTGCTTCGGGCCGTAGCGCCATCCGCTCCCAAACACGATCCTTGGTGACGTTGATCACTTTGGTGTCAGGACCACCGAACAAGAACAACCCATCCCAGTGTGCGCGGATTTCGGCAATTGCTTCGCCTGCGGATTCTTCGGTGTAGTGACAGATCACACCAACGCGGGGCTGAATTTCGTTCATCAGATACCCGGCCGCATAATACGGCGTGTGATAGGTATCGAGTGTGAACTCCAGCACTTCCTTGGGTGTGCCGTATTTGTAGTTCAGCAATTGCGGCAGATCTGCCTGACCCTCGGTGACGAAGACATCGCAACCCTTGGCAAACTTGATTGTGCTTTCGTCCGGGCGACCGTCGCCTGTCCAAACAAAGGACAGCCCTGCTTCTTCCCAATCTACGCGGAAGGCAGACGCGCCGTTCTTGACGTGGCTGCGGGCCCAATGCGTCACTTTCAATCCGGGCTCTTCCAGGCAGACGCCACCTTCGTCCTTATAGTCGAACTCGACAACTTCGGTGTTGTAGCCTTCACCGATGGGACAATGGTCAAAGTTCTCCAAGTGCCACGTCATCATTTCGTGCATCTTGTCGACCATGTACTGCGTGCCCGTCTCAGGGCGATCCCCCGACGGACCAAAGATCCGCAACCCGTTGCGCCAGCCGCCTGACCACGCACGGAACGGCATGAAGTAGGGCAAGTCAGCATAGTGGTCTACATGCAGGTGGCTGATGAAAATGTCCCGGACCATCGGGGGGAGGATGCCCATCTGAAGAATGTTTTTGACGCAGCCATTGCCGAAATCGAAAAACAACCGACGCGGGAAGGGTGTGCCATTGCCGAGTTCAAGCACGATCGACGTTCCCGATTGTACAAGTGTCGGCGGCCAGGGTGTGCTGCCAGGAAAGCAAATGCGCATCTCCCCTTTGGCCAATGGCTCGTTTGGCGGAAAAAAGTTGTTGCTGGTACAGGAGGGCGTCGGCCGAAAATACTCTGGCAAGGTGATCCCACCGCCGGGCCTCCTACCGTAGGGGTTACGAGGTTGAGACATCTGCTTCTCCTTGATTGGTGACTTTGCTTTCGGCCTTTGGCTGTACGTCCCGTCGCGCCTGGCATTGCTCTTGTTCGATGCGCTTTTTGAAACGCAGCAGTTCAGCAAACAGTTCTTGATACGTGGCTTCCCAATCCGCGCGCGCTTGACCTTGGATGTCCTTTTTGGACAGTTCGTTTTGAACAGTGCGGATGTCGCTGAGAGCGCCAACGATGTGATCATCCACCACGGCGGCTTGTGCGACGTATTCATCCAGCACGGATAGAAGCTCTGTCAGACTGTCGTCAGTCACGTCGGGTTATTCCTCCGCAAACTTTACCGATATTCAAACAATGCTATCTTTGTGGTGATCCAAGACAGTGAGTTGTCTTTAGCTCAAGGTGATCTGGCGCAGATATGAATGGACATGAAACTGATTTTTCGCACTGTTCCGAAGAACTTAGCGAAGCTCTGAAGCGTATGTACGAAACGGAGGCTTTTTCGAATTCTCCGCGTCTTCAGGATTTTCTGTCGTTCGTTGTGACCGAAGTAATCGAAGGGCGCGGCGAGGATATCAAAGGAAAGTCGATCGCTGTCCAAGTCTATCAGCGCGAAATAGACGAAGCGGGAAACGCCCAGAACCTGGTGAGCGTCGAAGCGCGACGGTTGCGTCGGGCGCTGGAGGAATACTACGCCAACGAGGGCAGGGATGAACAGCTGATCATTCGCCTGGACACTGGTGGATACAAACCCCGGATCGAACGTCGCAGCACCCCCGAGGCCGATGCAAAGTCCGAGAACGAGCTGGAAACACGTGACGCAACGCCGATTGCAAAAAGGACAAGGGATTGGCGGCTGTATGCAGGTGTGGGGGTGGCGTTTGCGGCATTGCTGGTCATTGCCGTAGTATCGTTCTCTTATCAGCGGACTGATGTAACACCCGCTGTCGTCCTCAACGAAAATGCGAGGCTTGCCGCATTGCGAGAGCGGTCCTTCAAGAGCGTCCAATCTGCGAACATCGCAGACCAGGCACGCGGCCAGTTTTTTCCTTTGTTTGATCCGGCTCGCCAGCAGATCAACCTGAAGATGTTCAGGCATGCCATTGAACTTGATCCCCAACTGCCCGACGGCTACGCAGGGTCCGCTCAGGTGTTGGCGCTTTTGTCTTTGCTGTCACCAGAGCCGGACTTGCGCGCAGAGCTGTTGGATCAAGCATTTGTTGCTGCGGAAACAGCGATAGAAATTGCTCCTGCTGATGGATGGTCAAATGCGGCTATGGGATTGGTTCTGGCGGTATCTGGCGACAATGCCGCAGCAGTTCGACGTTCGAAGATTGCAGAGTCGCTTCCTCCGCAGAATGGGCACAGCCTGGACTTGATCGGCTTGACCGGGATCCTTGTTGGTGACGCTGAACTTGCGGCTCAGGTATCTGACCCGACAAGGCCGCGAACCGGATCAGGACGGTTTGCCTATTCGAACATCTGGGGCGTTTCGCAGCTGATGCTTGGGAACTATCGGGAAACGGCCGACACCTATGCCAAGGCCGCCAACAACGGCGCACCCGTCAGCGGACCCACGTTGATGCTGATGGCGACGGCCCTGAATGAAATGGGTGAAACCGAAGGTGCGATAGCAGCCGTCAAGGAGATGAGAGACACTTGGCCGGAATTCCGGGCGCAAGCCGTTGCGACCCGGTTTTTCAACTCTGATCCGGGAACAATGGACAAGGTCATTCGCGCGATTCAATTGGTGCCCGCGACCAACTAAGCCGTCTTCTGATTTCTCAATCCTGACACAACCCGAGCCGATGCGGCTCCCTCATCTGTTTCGGTCGCCAACAGGTGGGTTTTGATCCGTTGGTAGCCGTATCCGATATGGGTTCGCTGGATGTATCCGATTGCTGTGGCGTCGCCGACGTCAAGCGCGGTGTTGAGATCGTTCAATTCCGCCACCAGCGCCTTGGCCATGTCACAGCTTCTTTCGTTGCTCAGACGGTACCACGTGCTGGCAGCCTGGCAGTAGGTCTGCCACCAAAACGATCTCAAAGTGTCATTGCCGATCAGGCTGGTAATCCACTCGTGCAGGCGATGATTGATCTCTATGTACGACCTTGGATCGAAAGCACCCTGTAGCACCTTGGCTTCGCACAGCAGTGTTTGCACAGCCTCACGGTCGGCCTGGGTGATGGGGCGGGGGGACAGGGTTCCGATCAGCGTCGCGAGCTCCAACCGCATGTCATAAACGTGGCGGATTTGCGCAGTCGACAGTGCGACCACGACCGTACCCACACCATTCCGGGTTTCCACCAGGCCCAGGTGGCTGATCCGGCCAATCGCATCGCGTATCGGGGTTCTGCTTACCCCGAACTCGGCAGCCAGTTCAGCCTCTTTCAACTGCTCGCCCGGGGCATAATCCAGGAAACAGATCCTGTGCAAAATCTCGGACTGAATGTCTTCGACTGTGTACTTGATTTCCGCCGCAGGGGTTTTTTGAGAGGGGGGCATTAGAATCCTCCTTGCACCTAGGTGCATACATCAGTCGCGGCAATCCTGCAATAATGCGATAAATTTTTAAGTTTGACTCAAAACCTGTATGCAGCTTATCCGTTCGGTGAGACATTCGATCAAAAATTGAGGGTACGCCCATGCTCGACGAAGCCAAAACCCGCACCATTACCCTTCAGAGCCGCATGAAGGATCTGGGCATTCAGCGCGCGGTCTTCACGGACGAAAGTTCAATCGCTTATCTTTCGGGGTTCTGGGGGTATCTGGGGATCGAATTTGGCCGCCCAACGATGCTGGTCGTGAACGCCGATGAGGCGCCGATAGTGATCACGCCGCTGATGGAAAGCGAAATGGTGGCTGCTATGACCTGGGTCGAAGATGTACGCACATGGGAGGACATGGGGCAGCGTACCTGGGGACGGGCCCTTGCAGGAGCTTTGGGCGATAAGCCGGAAGAGATCTGGGTGGAGCGGAGCAGCATCCCCGCCATCGTACGCAACCATCTGGATGAAACCTATCCAGGGGTGTCGATCAAAGACATTTCGCCTGTTCTGGGGGCCATGCGGATGATCAAGTCTCCGTTTGAAATTCAGGTGATGAAAGAAGCGGGTCAAATTGCCGGTGCGATGATGAAGGCCGCGCATGGCAGCCTGCATGAAGGGGGGCAGGAATATGAAAGCGCTCTGGCCGTGATCGACGCCGGGTCGCGCAAGGCGGCTACCTTTCTGACGGACAAGGGCTGGGACAGGTTCGTCTCGCCGATGATCCATAACCTGCAAATTCTTCAAAGCGGCAAAGACACATCCATGGTGCACCGCCGTGCCTCGGTCCGCCAGTATCAACGCGCTGATCCGGTTTATTTCTGCTTTTGCAACATGGCGCAGTTCAAGCAGTACAAGCTGGGCTTTGATCGGATGTTCCACATCGGCGAGGTGCGCGACGATGCCGCCCGTGTGCAACAAGCCGCCATTGATGCCCAGCAGGCAGCAATCGCCGCCATCCGCCCCGGCATCGAAGCGCAGGACGTGGCGGCGGCCGCAAACGAGGTCTACGCCGAGCGTGGGTATGAAACCGGCTATCGCACCGGGCGGTCGATCGGTGTGGCCTATTTGGAGGCACCAGAGTTGAAGGCCGGTGACACCACCATCTTGCAGCCAGGCATGACCTTTGCGGTCGATGGAGGTATCTCGGTCGATGGGGTGACGGCAGGGCGGATTGGCGATTCAGTTGTGGTGACAGAGACGGGATTTGACTACATCACCGAATACCCCCGCACGTTGTTGGTCACGGATAGCTGAGGATGGGCCGCTCGTTTCGACTTGCTGTTGGTCAATCACCGGCAGAATTGCCCTCGGTGCGTGATCGCATGGATTGGTTGTCGAGCGTGATGCCCGGGGTTGCCGCCGAAGGTGCCGACCTTTTGGTCCTGCCCGAGCTTTTTGCCAGTGGCTACAACATTGGTGAGCACGTCGCAGCACGCGCCGAACCTGCAGACGGTGCGATTGCCAAAGCTATAGCGGAACTGGCCAAAACCCACGGCGTCGCAATCCACTATGGGTTCCCCGAAGCTGAAGGAGAGGTGATCTTCAATTCGGCGCAATGCATCGGGCCGGATGGCACGCGGTTGGGCGGTCACCGCAAGCTGGCCATTCCTCCGGGTTTCGAAGGGGATCACTTCACACCCGGAACAGGGTGCGAACTTTTCACTTACCGTGGTGTGCGGATCGCAACGCTGATTTGCTATGATGCCGAGTTCCCGGAAACCGCACGGCATGTGGCCTCGATGGGGGCAGAGCTTGTCCTTGTGCCGACTGCCCTCGGCGCTCAGTGGGAATGGGTGGCACACCGCATGATCCCGACGCGGGCTTACGAAAATGGTGTCTTTCTTGCCTATGCAAACAGCGCCGGTAGCGAACATGGCATGACCTTTCTGGGTCAAAGCTTTATCGCAACGCCGGATGGCCAGGAACTGGTGCGTGCAAAAGCGGAAGCACAGGTCATCTATGGGACACTGCAACTGGACAAGGTGGCAGCTGCCCAAGCACGACTTCCCTATCTGATCGATCGTAAGCGGCTGAATGTGAGTAGTGTCTAGCCTGCGCTTGAAACCTCTTTTTCTCTAGGTTGCCGGTCAGTTGGTATCAGAGAAATTGGCCTTGGGCGAGTGACGGACCACCGACGCAACGGCCGCGAGAAGAACAACCAATGTCGTCTCTGCGCTGGAAACGGACGTTGTATAGCCTCTGATCAGACGGCCAGAGTTCTTGGCTCCGTCGGCATGCTATGATTGCGAGCGTCGACTTCTTTTGCAGCGGCCCAAGATCCAGATCTTCTAACCGCGCAGGAAAGGTGCAACCGTCTCTGGCGCGGAAATACCGACAAGCGCCCCTGCGTCACGAGTGACTTGTCTGGACGACTACTCAATCTGGAGTATCTTATTTGAACAACTCGACCCCGCTGGTGTGGTCGAAACCATTCTGCTGGTTAGCCTTTTTTTTGGAGGACAAAGACTTTGACACGCAATACTTCCATGACGTTATCGTTTGCAGTTGTGACTGCGTTTGCAGGGAGCGCCCTCATGGCTGAGAACCGGATCGATACTCAATTGCCGAATGCGCCAGAATTGGCCGCGTATGGTGAATTGAACGTCGGGGTGCGTCAGCTTGAGCTGGTGAACCCCAATCAGATCGACATCCTGTCCATTGATCCGGCCGCAGACAAACCGGCCGAGCTTCCCACCTATGATCGCCCCCTGACAGTCGAGATGTGGTATCCCGCCGAGGCTGGAGCGACAGGAGAGCAGAGCTTTAACGCTTTCCTGCGCGACGGTGTCACAGAGGTAACACTGGTCGGTCAAGCGGTGCGGGATGCGGCCCCAGCGGGGCAGGGCTACCCGCTGATCCTGATAAGCCACGGGTATCCCGGCAACCGGTTCTTGATGTCCCATCTGGCGGAAAACCTGGCGTCCAAAGGCTATGTGGTCGTGTCAATTGATCACACGGACAGCACGTACCGCACCCAGGCCGCGTTTGGATCAACGCTTGTAAACCGCTCCCTCGATCAGCTCTTTGTGCTCAATGAAATGGCGGCCATGGCTGACGACGGCGGGGCCTTTGCCGGGCTCTATGACGCCAGCAATGCCGGGATCATCGGCTATTCGATGGGGGGCTATGGCGCGATTGTTACCGCTGGTGGCGGCGTAACAGAAGCATCTGTTGCGTATCCCTGGGGTGGTCCACATGGCACGCTTGGCATCCACCAGGCGGGTAGCGAAACCCACAATTCATTGCCGGATGCGCGTGTGAAAACAGCCGTAGCCATCGGCCCATGGGGAATGAACACCGGCTTCTGGAATGCAGAAGGCCTGGCAGGCATCCAGATCCCGATGCTGTTCATCGCAGGGTCGCAGGATGACACGTCGCTTTATGAAAATGGGGTGCGCGCAATCTGGGAGCAGGCCTCGGACATGTCTCATGCCTTGCTGACTTATGTGAACGGTGGGCATAACACTGCGGCCCCCATTCCCGCCCCGAAAGAGAGCTACTACTTCAGCGAAGACAAGGGGTTCAATATTTCAGAGCATTACTCTGATCCCGTGTGGGACACTGTGCGCATGAATAACATCGCTCAACACTTTGTCACGGCGTGGATGGACAATCATTTGAAAGGTGACGCGGACAAAGCCGCCTATCTTGATCTGGTTGAGGATTCAAACGCAGGTGTTTGGTCCATGAACGAAGATGGCACCCCCAAGGAAGACCACAGCTATTGGCGTGGTTTCGCCCAGGGCACTGCCAAGGGACTGAAGTACGAAGTCAAAGGTGGCGGTCAATAGATGCCCTCATACGCGGCCAGTTCAGAGAGGCGATAGGGGGGCGGAATGTTGTTGGACGTGCAGTGCGGGGCGCGCTGCGGCATCGGCGGACGGGGGCAGTGAAGCTGCTTGCGTCCGTCGTCCCCATCATCTCGACAAAAGGATTGAGGGCGTCACTTTCCTAGCTCCTCACCCGTCGCATGTTTTCTTAAGGTGGCGACATGAGAGCTCTTGTTTGCCAAGCATGTCGTCTATTTTGACCCGTGCAGCGCAGGTTTCGCCGGTTTTTGCCCAAACCCATGCCAAGGGTATGATATTCAACGCATGTCGGTTATGATGTGAACCCATGGGTCTTGGGTTGAATTTTGCTTGCCAGAATTTTCAACGAGGACCGACTGAGGTGCCAACCCCTTTTGTTTGCTTGGGTTTTTCGCTTGGTGTCTCAAAGTGACTGTTACATTAATGCAATATCAATCGGGTCAAATGGGACGGCCTCTTCAACATACAAGACGGGGTGCCACATGTTTCATACCTCAAATTCAGAACTCCCAGTGGTGGTGACTATGACACAGACGCTTAAACTAACCTCGACAGCAGCGCTGCTGGCGGCAGGTATCGCGGCTCCGGCAGCTGCTGAACTCAAGTGGGACAATGCCTCGGGCGGATATGTAAAGATCTATGGCCAGTTTTCTCCGGCCTTCCAATCCGTCGACGACGGGGTGCAGACAACCGACAACCTGGTGGACAACGCACACTCGAACACTCGGGTCGGCATGTGGGTGCGTCAGCCGATGTCGGGGGGCGAATTCAGTTTCAACCTTGAAACCGCGCTTGGCTTGCGCAGCTCGGGCGGTGTCAGCCAGACCAACACGCCCAAAGGTATTGATTGGGACCGAACCGACATTCGTAAGGTCGACTTCGCCTATAAGGCGGATTGGGGGACAGTGTACCTGGGGCAGGGGTCGATGGCGACGGATGGCGTTGCTGACAAGTCGCTCAACAACAATGCCATGACCACTTACAACGGCGTTGGTGACTTTGCGGGCAGCTTTCAGTTCCGCACCGCAGGTGGCGCATTGTCCGGGGTGAGCATCAGCAGCGTGACCCCCAGCCTGGACGGTGGACGTCAGGGGCGTATTCGCTACGACTCGCCGACGTTCAATGGGTTCCAGGTGGCTCTGTCCGCAGGTCAGGATGTTCTGACGCCCAACAACAACGACAAGTACTATGACATTGCCCTGAAATACGTGCAGGAGTTCGGCGGTACCAAGGTTGCCGGTGGCATTGGTTTCTCGCGCAGGGATCGCAACGGCGTCGACCGCGATGACACGTTCGGATCGCTTGCCGTCAAACTCCAGAACGGCCTGAACTTTGCCTTCTCGGCAGGCAGCCGCAAGAACAGCGGCAACTATACCTATTTCCTGGCCGGGTACGAAGCGGACTGGTGGCAGGGCGGTACAACGTCGATCGCCGTGGACTATTATGACGGGAAGGACTTTGGGCTTGTCGGGCGCAAATCCAAGAGCATGGGTGTCGGTTTGAACCAGAACATCGACAGCATCAGCACGCAGGTCTACCTGGGCTACAGAAAGCACGAGTTGTCGGATCCCGGCGTGGCGTATCAGGACGTGAACGCGGTCCTCTTTGGTGCGCGCTGGCGCTTCTGAACCAACATAAGATCAACACGACTGTGGAACGCCGCGCGATTGCGCGGCGTTTTTTTTTGTGTTCTTCCAGAATTGAATTCAAAAAGTTTTTTGCAGCTTCGCCAGCGGCTTGCTGTGGTGGGTGGTTTTGAGCGGAATGCTGCACGGGGGCAGCTCGGGATGAGCGGTTCGCCGCCGTCGTCATTGCTCATCTGCAAGGCGGCTATGTGGTCAGGACATGAGTATCTGTCCGATTTTCTCTTGTGACAATTTTTCAGACACAGCCCCTTGTTTCGCAAAGCCCTTGCTATGCTGGCGCAGTGGCATTTCCGACTCAAATTCACTGTGTCCGAATTGCAATAGAGGGTCGATCTGGCGGGTGTGTCCCTTCAAGTTCGCCGATCCGTCGCCATGTTCCTGAGCGTTACTATCAGAAAAACACCGTGGTGAAAAAATGTCACAAAAACTTAAACTTACATCCGCTGCCGCGCTTGTTGCGACAAGCATTGCCGCTCCGGCTGCTGCCGAATTGCGCTATGAAAACGGCAACGGCGGTTGGGTCCAGCTGTACGGTCAGTTCAACCCGGCGATCACGTCGGTTGACGACGGTCAGCAGCGTGAGACCAACGTCACGGACAGCTCGATCTCGAACAGCCGGATCGGTGTACGCGGTGGTCAGGAGTTCGGTGCGAACACCTTCACCTTCCGTTTCGAAACCGGTCTGAGCCTGCCGGGTTCGGCTGACATCGACCAATTCGGTCGCAACACCAGCGGTTGGTCGCGCGAAGATATCCGTCACATCGATTTTGCCCTGAAAGGCAGCTACGGTACGTTTTCGGCAGGTCAGGGCAGCATGGCCTCGGACGGCGCGGCGGGTGTCGACCTGTCCTATGTCGGGACCGTTTTGAACTCGGCCACAACCGACTACAACGACAGTTTCCTGTTCCGCGATACCGCAGGCGCGCTGAGCGGCCCGACTGTTGGCGACACCGTCAGCGACCTGGACGGCCCGCGACGGACCCGTCTGCGTTATGACACGCCCGTGTTCAACGGCTTCTCGGCAGCGATCGCCTATGGTCAGAACACGCTGTCGCGCACTGACGACGACGATTACTATGACATTGCCCTGAACTACTCGAACGACTTTGGCGCAGCCGAATTCGAAGCGACCATCGCGCACCTGGTGCGGGACCGCGCAAACGGGGCCAAGCGTTCGGACACCGTTGGTTCGGCCTCGGTCAAGCTGCAGAACGGCCTGAGCTTCACCATGGCGGCAGGTAACCGCAGCGATGACGCAGCCGGCGCAACCGATCCCAGCTATGTCTACGGTAAGATCGCCTACGAGCAGGACTGGTTCTCGATCGGCACCACCGGCATCGGTATCCACTACAAAGACGGCAGCGACTTTGACACCAATGGTTCGAAAACCAAAGTAATCGGTATCGGTGTTGCGCAGCGTGTCGACCCGATCAACGCCGACGTCTACTTTGGCTACCAGCAGCACGAGCATGATGCGGTTGCGGCAAACTATCAGGACAACACGTCCATGATCCTGGGCGCCCGCTGGAAGTTCTGATCCTTCCATCAGACAGTCAAAGAGAACACGCCGCATTCCCTCGTGCGGCGTGTTTTTTTTGGTTTAACGGCAAGTCCCGGCCTGTTCTTGTGCAAAGCCTCTTGCACCGGCGGGGCAGGGCAAATAGAAGGCGTCAAATTTCCCGGCGCGCCCGTTTTGCGCGCCCCGAATCCTATGGGGACTAAGAATGCAGGTTACCGAGACGCTGAACGAAGGTCTGAAGCGCGGCTACAACATCGTCGTGACTGCGGCCGAGCTGGACGAGAAGGTCAACGAAAAGCTGGTCGAGGCGCAGCCCGAGATCGAAATGAAGGGCTTTCGCAAGGGCAAGGTGCCCATGGCCCTGCTGAAAAAGCAGTTTGGTCAGCGTCTGCTGGGCGAAGCGATGCAGGAAAGCATCGACGGCGCCATGAACCAGCACTTTGAGGACAGCGGCGACCGTCCGGCGCTGCAGCCCGAAGTGAAAATGACCAACGAAGACTGGAAAGAGGGCGACGACGTCCACGTCGAGATGGCATACGAAGCGCTGCCCGAGATCCCCGAAGTCGACCTGAAGTCGATCTCGCTGGAAAAGATGGTCGTCAAGGCAGACGATGCCGCCGTGGAAGAGGCCCTGGGCAACCTGGCCGAGACCGCGCAGGACTTTAACACCAAAGACGGCGAAGCCGCTGATGGCGACCAGGTCGTGTTCGATTTCGTCGGCAAGGTTGACGGCGAAGCCTTCGAAGGTGGTTCGGCCGAAGACTATCCGCTGGTTCTGGGCTCCAACAGCTTCATCCCCGGTTTCGAGGATCAGCTGGTTGGCGTGAAAGGCGGCGAAGAAAAAGACGTCACCGTCACCTTCCCCGAGGATTATCAGGCCGAGCACCTGGCCGGCAAAGAAGCCGTGTTCTCGTGCAACGTCAAAGAGGTCAAAGAGCCGGTTGCGGCCGAGATCAACGACGAGTTGGCGCAGAAATTCGGTGCCGAAGACCTGGCTGCCCTGAAAGGTCAGATCAGCGAGCGTCTGGAAGCGGAATACGCCGGTGCTGCACGTGCTGTGCAGAAGCGTGCTCTGCTGGACGCGCTGGACGAGAAAGTGTCGTTCGACCTGCCGCCGTCGCTGCTGGATGCCGAAGCCAAGCAGATCGCACATCAGCTGTGGCACGAAGAGAACCCCGAGGTTGAAGGCCACGATCACGCCGAGATCGAAGCGACTGAAGAGCACACCAAGCTGGCCGCACGCCGCGTCCGCCTGGGCCTGCTGCTGGCCGAGCTGGGCCAGAAAGCCGAAGTTGAAGTGACCGACGCCGAGATGACCCAGGCGATCATGGCGCAGGCGCGTCAGTATCCGGGTCAGGAACGTCAGTTCTTTGAGTTCATCCAGCAGAACGCTCAGATGCAGCAGCAGCTGCGCGCGCCGATCTTCGAAGACAAAGTCGTCGACTATGTGTTCGAGCTGGCCGAAGTGACCGAAAAAGAGGTCTCGAAAGACGATCTGGAAAAAGCTGTTGAGGCGCTTGAGGACGAGTAATCGTCCCACTGCCTTTCACAGGTCCAAAAAGAAGGAGCCGCCCAATGGGCGGCTCTTTTCGTTAGAGGAGAGCATCTTACTGTCCGGCCCGCGTGGGCCAGGATCATGCTTCGTTTGCGAGGGCCCAGGGGGTCTGACGCAAGGTTCGACGCTGCTCGGGCGAAAAGCTGTCGCTAAGTGCCTCGATCAGTTCAAGGACCGATTTGACCTCTTCTTCGGTCTTGGCCGCGCGCATCTGCTCGACAAAGTACTTTTCAAGCGAGCTGAGCGGCTTGTGGTCACGGTTGGCGGGAGTGCTGGTGGTCGCGGTATCCAATGGCATTTTTTCGGTGCTCTTTGAGTGGATTAAAAGTTTCAGTGCCTCTTCCTCAGTGAGGAAAACGTCATGTTCGATGCCTGCAAATTCACGAACATTGTTGATGCGCTCTTCGGTGCAGTCGAGCAGGGCGGCGAGCGCAGGTACCTTGCCCATCGGGACGGTCTTGCCAACATAGCCATAGGGCGCGTTGTTGGACCGTTTCAGGACACGGTCCATGACCGGATCCATGACTGTGACGATGTCCTGGATGCCCGAACGACGGGCGAACTCCAGTGAGCCGATCATCAGTTCACATGTGGCGTACGATACCGAATTCCGGTCTTTGCCCCGCGTCAGGCGCTGTGTGTCGACACAAAAGCGGGTGGATTCCCAAATGGTTGCGCTGCGCAACGGCGCCTCGCCGTCCAGAATGGCGTGAAACACATCCGACAGCATATGCGGCCCGGTCGTTTGCAGCGCCCGAACGGCCGAGATGACGTTGCCGTCATCATCCAAGCCTACCACATAGGCCGGATCCAGGTTGTCGAAGTTGTCTATTTCCTTGCCGTCTTCGATCGTCACGTCCCATCCCAGACGTCCGCCAAAGACCCTACCGCGAAGACGAAACATGTCCTCAAGAACAGAACCGAACAGGTGCTTGTTAAGAGCATCAATCACAACAATCATCTTTTCCCCCATCAAGTGGTTAACGGTAAACCAATCGTTACCTATCTGGTCCGAGGGGACCATTGGGGGATTCCCGTAGTCTGGCGGAGATGATGATTTAGCCGGGGAAGATGAGGCCCAGCCCAATGGCGCGACCTACGGCTTGGGCTGTGGTGAGGGCATACAACTTTTCGCGACTAGAACGCAAATGAACTTCGACCGTGCGATGGGAAATTGACAAAATATCGCCGATATCCTGCTGCGACTTGCCTGCGGCCACCCATTGCAGGATCTCAACCTCTCGTTTCGAAAGCGATGGATGCAGCAAAACACGGGTGAGGGCATCCGAGCTCATGACAGAATCATGGATGTGGACGGCCATGGACTGCAAATCGCTGATCACGTGGCTGACCAACTTGCTCCATTCCGTCTTGCTGCAATCGCGGGTGACGCTCAGCAGGCCGACATCGCCATAAGGCCCGCGTACAGGTATCGTCAGACCCTGATCTCCAATGCCAAAATCATTGGCGTCGCGGAACACCTTGCGGAACTGATCGCTGCGCTCGAGCCTGCTCCAATCCACGGGCGCGATGCTGCGCTGAGGCATATGCAGGGTCGGATCGATGAGTTGAAAATTGTGCTCGGTATAGTGGGCCTTCCAGGCATCGTCATAGGTCACGTGACCGTGGATTGTTCCGCTGACCGGGTTGATCCCGGCATAGGCCACATTGTCCAGTTCAAACTTCTCGCGCACCTGATCTAGAAAGCCACTGTAGTGACTTTCTGTCTTTGGCAGCGCGCCAAGATCCACAATATCCATTTTAGACATCAGCCTGGACCGTTAGGGTGCCGGTACCTAACCTTCGACGTCTATTTTGGACAGAGACGGATGAGAGGGGGCCGACATGTTCTTGATTATGGTAAGAACAGCATGCTTTTGCTCGGCTGACAAGTCCGTAAAGAGGTCAACAAGCTCCTGTGTTGCCTGTTCGTCTCTGGGTTGGTTGAACCGTTTTGGTGGGTCGAATTGCTTGCAATGCGGCACTGAATCCAATGACTGTTCTTCGAAAAAATGGCTGATGTGGAGATCGAGCGCTTCGGCGATCATCCACAGGCGCGACGCGCTGACACGGTTCACACCGGATTCATATTTTTGAACTTGTTGAAAGCGCACCCCGATGGCGCGGCCAAGTTCCACCTGGCTTATTCCCAATGATGTCCGCCGCGCGCGGATTTTTGAGCCGACTAGGCTGTCTATCGAATTCATGCGTTGATCACCCGTAACTCACCAGCGATCACACGCAATAAGGTCGCCGCCTGAACCGGAGACGTTGTTCCGTGATCACTGGATGCACATTGTTCTGAAACAGTGCCCGACCTGAGTGTGTCAGGCAACATTTATTCCTCTCAGGGTTGATAATTTCGTTGGGTAACAAACGGCTTTCTTGAAAAGATTGAAAAAAAGGTCCTAGATACATGTGTTTGACGTGAAAGTTAACGTGTGCATGCGACTTTGAGGTCGCCACGAAAGACGCTCTGCTCGTGCAGTATTCGAGCCGAGCAACAAGACAAGAAGGACAACAGGGACAAGGGCAGCCGACAGGCGCCCACAGTGAATTGGAGTGCGCGACATGATGAACAAACTAATGGCGGAATTCGTCGGAACCTTTTGGCTGGTGCTGGGCGGCTGTGGCAGTGCCGTACTGGCCGCAGGCGTGGCCGACGTGGGGATCGGGTGGCTCGGGGTCTCGTTTGCCTTTGGTCTGACCGTTCTTACGATGGCCTTTGCGGTAGGACATATCTCGGGTGGGCATTTCAACCCAGCGGTAACGCTTGGCCTGGTTATTGGCGGGCGGCACGACGCCAAAGAACTGTTGCCCTATTGGGTGGCGCAGGTTGTCGGTGCCATTGTCGCCGCCGTTGTTCTGTACATCATCGTTTCCGGGCAGAGCGGGTTCGAAGGTGTCGGCGGCTTTGCTTCGAATGGCTATGGCGAGGCCTCGCCGCAGGGGTATTCGATGGTCTCTGGCTTCGTGACCGAAGTGGTCATGACCGCGGTCTTTCTGATCATCATCCTGGGCGCCACGTCCAAGGGCGCGCCTGCGGGGTTCGCCCCAATCGCGATTGGCCTTGGCCTGACGTTGATCCACCTGATCTCGATCCCGGTCACCAATACATCCGTGAACCCGGCACGGTCGACCGGCGTAGCGCTGTTTGCCGACGGCCCGGCCATGGCGCAGCTTTGGATGTTCTGGGTTGCTCCGTTGATCGGTGCAGCTTTGGGCGCCATTGTCTGGAAGGTTCTGTCGTCGGACGATTGACCCGCGAAATAGACAGCCTGCTCGCCCCAACAAGGGGCGGGCAGAGGATCAGCTCTTGGGCTTGACCAAGCCCGTTTCCACCAGCATTCCCCGGCGCTTGGCCTCGTAGTAATAGCCGGTGGCATACAGCCGGATGGCACGCGATTGATCGCCATCGGCCAGCAGCCAAGCCCCCTTGAGATACTTCAACGCAAATTCCAGATTGGTGTCCGCGTCAAGCAGGTCCTGAGGCTTGCCCTTGAAGCCCATGGACCGCGCCGTGGCAGGTAGGATCTGCAGCAGGCCATAGTATGGTCTGTTCACGGCCCACGGGCGGTGTGTGCTTTCCCGGATGGCCAGCTTGTGCACCATCTCGCGCGGTAATTCATAGTGGTCTGCCCATTTGTTGATCGACGCGCGCAGCTCAGGGGTTTCATTGGGGTAGAGCGGCGGGTCAAAAACGGGTGGCGCGGGCTCTTCCCGGCTGCACGCAGCCGTCGCAAACCCCAAGGCCAACACAATGGCAGATCGGCGTGTCAGGTGTCTCATGAATGTCTCCGCTCGGTCACGGGTTCACCCTATCCGACCTGAAGGAAGGCGGAAACTTGAATGCGGGCCATGTGCCAAAAGTCGCCGAGACGGGAGTCAGTAGAAGGCGACTTCGCTCACATCAACCTGCGCGCTGTGATCGCGCCCATAGGCCACGATGCCAACCGAGGTGAGCGCCCCGGACTTGACGGACTTGCGCAGCAGTCGGCCTGAGCGTTCAAACGCGGAAAACGGGATGCGAATTTCGCGCCAATTGCCAGACGTCTCAAAACTGGCCTGGTAGTATTGCCAGGGAAGGCGGGTTCCTGTGGTGCGAAGGTGCACGAAATAGGTCTGGCCGTTGCCGCGAACACGCAGGCGCAGGCCCTGGGCATCGGCGTCAGCGGCGTCGGACAGGGCACGCCGGAATTGGATGAATCCGCCGTTGTTTGCCGTGCTGACGGTGCCCTCAAGCCGAGCAAAGGCGGTTTGGCCCTCTCGTGTGAATTGAACCGTGCCGGTGGACACACCACCCATCACCGTATCCGCCACATAGCTCCAGCGGGTTTCGGGTGCAGTTTCAAAGGTTTCAAACGGTTCGGCTATGGCCATTGCTCCTCCAAGGAACAGAGTTTGGATCGCAGCCAGGAACAGTGCTTTGCTCCACATGTGGGGCCTCATGGGTTCAAGATGAAAATAGACAGGTTCAACAGCGAGGCAAAGGACACCCATGCAAGGTACGGGAGGAGTGCCAGGGCCGACGGGCGGTCCTTGCTCCAGCATGTGCGCAACAGCATCACCAGGGTCATCAGAAGGGCCAAGATGACCAGCAGCGCCAAGTCAGGGCGTTGAAGCGCAAAGAACACCGGCGACCAGACAAAGTTCAGCGCCAACTGCCCCCACCACAGACGCATGCGCGGTGACGAAGGACCTGCCGCATAGGCGCGCCAGCCCACCATGGCGATAAGAACATAAAGCACGGTCCAAACCGGACCAAAGATCCAACCGGGCGGGTTGAACCAAGGTTTGTTGAGCGCCGCGTACCATTCCCCCGGAGCCGTGACCGCGCCGATGGTCAGCCCGCCGCCGATAACGAGGGCAAGAAAGGCTGCCCGCATGGCCCATGTTATGCGCGCGGGATCGAGTGTTGCTGTGGGCATGCCGACCAACCTGCGTCAGCAGCCAGTTGTTTGCAGTTCGGCACGGGCCTTACCGTTGAAGGTCGCCGCCGTTACCTCTGCACCTTGGGTAATGGATACCTTTGCACCCTCGATTTCTGATCCAGTCACGGTGATCTGTCGGGTACCAATTGTATCATCGACATCGATTGTGAACCCGATGGCTGCGCCCGGTTTCAATCGGTCAACTGCCAAATCCAAGGTGTTTTGACCGTCTACGACGGCAGGCACGCTTGCCAACGCCTCTTGGCCCTCGACCAGCTCGAAGGGTTGAAACACCTCAACGCCCGCTCCAGTGCTTGTGACGTCAAAGATCAACGCCCCTTGGGACGATGACAAATCAAGGCGCAGCGTGGCTGCGGTGATGTCGCAACTTCCGGTGTTTTCTATCTGGAACCGATCTTTTGGTGCGCCCTCGATGAAGCGGATGCTCAGACCCGCCTGGGCAACGGTAGCTGAGAGCAGTAGGCAAGCACTGGCGGCAAGGAAAAGCGATTTGCGATGTGGTTTAGGCATTCTAGCCTCCTCTGGTGATCTGGACCGGTCACTTTGGTTACGGAGCAAGGCACGAGGAGGATCAGTTTTGCCCTTTGAATAGTGGCGCCACGAAAAAAGCCGCGCAGCGAACTGCGCGGCTTTTCTTGTTCTTTGATGAAGACACCTTAGGCGGTGGTGTCGTCCTCGGCCGGTGCTTCTTCGGCAGGGGCCAGATCTTCGTCTTCGGAGGCAGCCGAACCGATATCGTCGAACAATTCGGCGATTTCGAATTCTGCGGCTGCTTCTTCTTCGGCGGCCAGTTCCTGGATCGACTTGCCCGATGCCTGCAGTTCGGCTTCTTCTTCCGAACGCGCAACGTTCATGTTGATCTCAACTTCGACCTCGGGGTGCAGTTTCACGGCAACAGCGTGCAGACCCAGTTCCTTGATCGGAGCGATCAGGGCGATCTGTTTCTTGTCGACGGTGAAGCCTGCTTCGGTGGCTGCTTCTGCGGCGTCACGCGGGGTGACCGAACCGTAGAGGGCGCCAGCGTCCGATGCCGAGCGAATCACGATGAACTGCTGGCCGTCCAGCTTTTCAGCCAGTGCTTCGGCTTCTTTCTTGGTTTCCAGGTTGCGTGCTTCCAGCTGGGCTTTCTGGGCTTCGAACGACGCGATGTTGGCATCCGATGCGCTCAGGGCTTTGCCCTGGGGCAGCAGGAAGTTGCGGGCGTAGCCGGGCTTGACGTCAACGACGTCGCCCATCTGGCCCAGTTTCGCAACGCGTTCGAGAAGGATAACTTGCATGTCAGTCTCTCCTTACTTCACGGCGTAGGGCAGCAGGGCGAGGAAGCGGGCGCGCTTGATTGCGCGGGCCAGTTCACGCTGCTTTTTTGCCGAAACGGCGGTGATACGGCTGGGGACGATCTTGCCGCGCTCAGAGATGTAGCGCTGCAGCAGACGAGTGTCCTTGTAGTCGATTGCCGGTGCATTGTCGCCCGAGAAGGGGCAGACTTTACGACGGCGGAAAAATGGTTTTGCGGCCATGGTTTAGTGTCCTTTTCTCAAGCTAAGATCAGCGGCGCTCGCGGCGACCTTCGCGCTCGTCGCGCTTCTGCATCTGGACCGAGGGGCCCTCTTTGTGCTCGTCGACCTTGATGGTCAGAACGCGCATCACGTCGTCGTGCAGGCGCATCAGGCGTTCCATTTCCTGAACGGCCGGCGCAGGTGCGTCCGAACGCAGGAAGGCATAGTGGCCCTTGCGGTTCTTGTTGATCTTGTAGGCCATCGTCTTGACGCCCCAGTACTCGCTGTCGACCAGGTTACCACCATTGTCGGACAGAACGGCACCAAAGTGTTCGATGAGACCTTCGGCTTGCGTGTTGGACAGGTCCTGACGCGCAATCATTACATGCTCATACAGCGGCATGTGAACTCCTGTTTCTATCAAGGCGCATTTCAAAGGCGGGGCCAATTCCCTTTCACGACCCTGCCACGAGAGGCTGCGCGGTTATCCGTTTTGTGAAAGGATGGCCCCATATACACGGCTGGGCGGTGTGGGCAAGGGGGATTGCCGCGAAACCTTGGGAGGAGGGAGAACCACGTCTTTGCGAAAGGCGGCTGTGCGGACAGAGCGGCCATTGCTCCGGAGTTCTGCAACGGCCGCTTTTGAGGGCTAGGTTTTTCGCGCCAAGCACTATGCGTTGAGTGACTTGGCCAGAACCACCTTAAAGGTGGCACCAAATTCGATCCGGCCATCTGCATTTCGGAATGGCGCAATAGCCGAACGATGCGCCTTATCAACCGCAGCTTTCCCTGCCAAACCAATTGCTTTGGCTGCTACGCCAGATGCGGCGAGACCCGCGAGGGCCGCCGGTTCATCGGGATACGACCAGGGGCTGTCGACATCGAATACATCGTATGCTTCAAACCCACCTTTCTTGACGAACTGACGGAGAACGTTGTCATCAGACAAGGCAAATGGGCCTGGTGCGTTGGGTGGCGGCGGCGGCAAGAGCTGCTTCAAAACTGTCACTACCTCAGCTGCTTCCATGCCGTCCGGGTTGCCCCAAGTCGCGATAGCTATTGTGCCACCGGGTGCAAGAACGCGTTTCACCTCTGAAAGAGCCTCGGCGACATCCCCGGCATATTGGATGGCGTTGAAACTTGTCACCAGATCAAAGCTGCCATCTGCAAACGGGAGCTGCTGCAAATCCCCCACGTTAAAGGTCGCTGCCGGTAACCGGGACTGGGCAATATCGATCAAGGCACTTGATGCATCTAGCCCGGTCACCACCGCGCCCAGTGCGCTTGCCTTTGCTGCCGCCATTCCTGCCCCGCAACCGATATCAAGATATCTTGTCCCCTCGCTCACGCGAGTACGGTCGAGAACCGCATCGAAAACAGGTGCGATTGAGGCTTCCTGATATTTGGCCCAATCCTGCGCCCGGTGGCCCCACAACTCTCCGTTGGCGACCCCTGTCATGGTGTTGTGCTTTGTCATCGTTTTCTCCTCACTATGAGATGACCAACTCAACCATGGTGGAGTTCTGTCAGAGTAGTGCGTGGAAGGTACTGATGCTGGTACTTCAGACGTACTAGCCCAAGTGGCTTTGCAGGGTATGATGAGTGCTGAGGAGTTTGTCATGAACGTTAAACCATACGGTCTTTTGTGCCCGATTTCCCGTGCCAGCCAATTACTGGAACCAAGATGGACTATTCCAATCCTGACAGAGATTTGGGCCGGAGCCACCAGGTTCAACACATTGCGACGACGCCTCGGCAGCATCTCCCCCGGCGTACTTTCACGGCGACTTTCGGAGATGGAGCAAAATGGTCTAGTTGAGCGCGTCGAAGACAAAGCAACGGGTTCCGTGGACTATTTCCGTACGCCGAAGTCCGAAGCGTTGGAACCTGTCATCAAAGCGCTCGGGGTCTGGGCACAGCAGAACATCGAAGCTGAGGTTGCGCTAGCCGGAACACTTGCCTCACCCATGATGTGGAAGTGTCAAAGCGTGCTCCAGGTAGATGCTCTGCCTGACAAGCGATCCGTGATCCGCTTTCATTTCAGGGATGAGCCAACGGACTACGACACATTTTGGTTCTTAGCCCAGCGAGGTACGCCTCCAGAGCTTTGCGTTCACGATCCTGATCTGGATGTTGACCTGTATGTTGAAACAACATTGGTCGCGATGGGCGGCATCATCATGGGGCGAACGACGCTGGCAAAGGAGACGGAACTGGGCTCCTTCTTTCTGAGTGGTGATCCGCGACTGGCGCGGACATTTCAAAACTGGCTGCCCCCCGCACCCTACGCGAAGGTTCCTGACATCCTCCCACTGCGACCGGAGTGAGACCGGACATATGCACAACTCGCAGCATTCGGTACTTTGGGCTCCCGGCTGTCTTTGGACTTAACCGGAAAGTATCAGGCAAGATCAGCTGTCAGCCAACTTTGCCTCAATTTTCGTTAACCCTGTGCCCGCACAATACCCAGCGATTGCCCCATTTGGCCGCGTCCGCGCCGCAATCCCGTCATTTTGTTTACCCATGGTTAACCAAAGCAGGCGGGATTGGCCCGTCTCAGGAGCATAGTGCGACAGGACACGACAGACATGACTGCGGTTCAACAGCAAGTACTTCAACAACCTTTGGCGATGCCCTCGTTTGAGGAAACCGTCCCCTTGATGATCACCTTTGCACCCAACTGGCCCATTCGGACCGTGATCTTCCGCATTTTCGGAACCGCGATGATCCTTGGATCGGCTGGTATGTGGGTCATGCCCGGCACGTCCGTTGATCCGGACCTGATCGTGATGAAGCTGGGATTGTCTTTCTTTCTGCTGCTGTGTGGTATGGTTCTGCTGATGATGCATCATGTAGACAACCAGCCCGACGCCTACTTCGATCCGATCCGCCGCGAGGTGCGCGTTCTGCAAAAGAACAACCGTGGCCGTCCGCAGACCGTTCTGCGCCGCAGCTATGAAAGCCTGGGCAGCGTCAAGTTCCACGAGCGCCAGATGGACCTCTATGATGTTGATGGTTCGATCCTTATGAGATTGCCGCTGGCTTCGCCAGAGGTGCGTCAGGCCCTGCGCACGCAATTGAGCGGAATGGTGAACATCGCCAGCTGATTTTCGCTGTCGATCACGGGATGTTCATCTGGGAACAGACTCTGTTGGATAATTGAGACTTGTATGCCGCCCTTGGGCGGCACATTTCTTTTCACGTGGTCGTGAAGCGGCCGCGTGATTTTTGCGTATTCAATGCACGGAGCCTTTCCAATGAAAACCACCCTGTTGGCCGCCGCCTTGGCAACTGCTGCAACCGCGGGCCTCGCGGCCCCTGAGAAGTATGTACTGGACTCCAGCCACAGCCAGATCCTGTTCGACTACAACCACCTTGGGTTCTCGACCACCTATGGCATGTTCTCGGGGTTCGAAGGCGAGATCATGTTTGATCAGGAAGATCCGGCAAACTCGTCGGTTTCGGTCTCGATGCCCGTGATGTCGATGTTCACCGGCTGGGAGCAGCGTGACGGCCATTTCATGTCCGAAGACTTCTTTGGCGCGAAAGAGGGTGATCTGGTGACGTTCACGTCGACCGCGATCGAAGTGACCGGTGAAGGCACGGCCAAGATCACTGGTGATCTGACCCTGAATGACGTGACCAAGCCGGTTGTTCTGGACGCGAAGCTGAACCAGGTTGGCGAGCACCCGATGGCAGGCAAGCCCTGGGCCGGTTTTGATGCCACCACCACGCTGGTTCGGTCGGACTTCAACCTGGGCAAATTCGCACCTTTTGTTGGGGATGAAGTAAACCTGAAGATTTCGATCGAAGCGATGAAGGCCGACTAAGCGCCTTTCGTTAGAATCAAGAAATGGCCGCCAGAGAGAATCTGGCGGCCATTTTCATTTGTGCGGGGGTTTACTGACCGCGGGTGGCGGTCAGGTTGATGTCCACGCTGACGCCAAATCCCAGCGACCCTTCGTCCGGCATGTGTGCGCCCACGGCAAAGTCCAGGCGATTGAGCTGTAGCGCGCCGGTCATGGTGGCGGTGGTGTCCTGCAGGTCGAGCGCAAAGGGCAGGGTGATCGGTACAGATTGATCCCGGATCGTGAGCGGGCCGGTGGCTTCGTACCCGGTTTCGGTCTTGATGATCTCACCTTTGAAGGTTGCGGTGGGGAAAGCTTCGACATTGAAGAAATCCGCGCCCATGGCCTGATCCGTGACCGACCCCAATGTGAGCGAGCCAATAGATATGGTGACATCGACCGAGCCGGCGGGGCCTGGCGCGCTGGGTTCGTCAAAGGTGATTGCGGCGGTCCAGTCCGCGAAGGCACCCGACACGGGGCTGCCGAATTGTTGCACCGTGATGGCCAAAGTCCCTTCGGTCACTTGCCAGTCGGATTGCACCGCCTCAAGCTCGGCCACTTCGGCCTGATCAGTGGCATGAGAGTAGACGCCGATCATGGACCCACCCAGCAAAGCGCCGCCCCACAGGATCAGGGCGCACAACAGCGGCAAGAGTGAATGCTTCTGTGCGGGCGGCTGTGGTAGGTCAGATGAACCGGGCAGCATGCGGCGTAGGGTCATGTCGCGGTCAATGACGTGGTGTTTGACGGCGCCCGCGATATGCAGAACCAACGCCCCGATCAGCACCCATTGCAGGACATAGTGCAGCCCGGCGAACAGCTCGGCCACATGGGCGTCTTTGGGCACAAACGGCAGGTTTTGCCCAAAGGGCCACCAGATCGGTGCAAAGCCGGTGGTGGCAGCGTGATGGATCCAGCCGGTGAGCGGCACGAAGACCAGCGAGCCATAAAGCAGCCAATGAACGGTTTCCGCCGCCAATGCCTCGAGCTTGTGGTCCGCATTCAAAAGACCGGGCTTGGGCTGTGTCAGTGCCCAGAGGATCCGCAGGAGCGCCACGAAGAAAACAGTGACACCTACGGCCTTGTGCAGCGAGAAGAGGAGGGCCGCCCGGGCCACATCCGCATCGGTGCTGGCAATTGCGGGGTCAATGACGGCCTCGGCCAGATTGTCCGCGATCAGGCCAAGGGGCAGGGCCGTCAGGATCAGCAGCGCGGTGAGCCAGTGAAAGGTCTTGGCCACACCTCCATAGCTTTGAAACGAGTTGGAGAGGGACATGGGGGAGTGCTCCTGTGTATTCCTGCGGTCACCCTATCGTGCGTGACGTGGCGTACAATATGCGATGCTGCACAGAAGTCGTGCTTGTGTGCAGGCCCGGGCGGGTTCGTGTGCATTTGCTTGTGCGGCGGCCCGTGTCGGTCTAAACCCGGCGTCAACTTTGGACAGTTCAGGACAAGATCGCAATGACCACAGCTTTTGTTTTCCCCGGTCAGGGGGCGCAGACCATCGGCATGGGCAAGGCCCTGGCCGAGGCTTATCCTGCCGCGCAGGCCATCTTTGACGAGGTGGATGAGGCGCTTGGGGAAAAGCTGAGTGCGCTGATCTGGGAAGGTGACATTGCCGAACTGACGCTGACGCAGAACGCGCAACCCGCGCTGATGGCCACATCCATGGCGGCGATGCGCGCGCTGGAGGCCGAGGGTGTCACAATCGGTGCCGCGTCCTTTGTGGCCGGTCACTCGCTGGGTGAATACTCGGCGCTGGCGGCGGCGGGCGCGATTTCCGTGGCGGACACAGCGCGCTTGCTGCGCACCCGGGGACAAGCGATGCAAAGCGCCGTTCCGGTGGGTGAGGGCGCAATGGCTGCAATTCTGGGGCTGGACCTGGAGGCGGTGCGTGCCGTTGCCGAAGAGGCAGCGCAAGGCGAAGTTTGTCAGGCCGCAAATGACAATGACCCCACACAGGTTGTGGTTTCCGGCGCAAAGGCGGCGGTTGAGCGCGCGGCCGAGATTGCCAAGGAAAAGGGTGCCAAACGCGCCGTGATGTTGCCGGTGAGTGCGCCGTTCCATTGTGCTCTGATGCAACCTGCTGCGGACGCGATGGCCGAGGCCCTGGCCGGTGTCACCATCAACGCGCCCGCCGTGCCGGTAATCGCCAACGTGCGGGCGGAGGCCGTGAGCGATCCCGACACCATTCGTCAGTTGCTGGTCGAACAGGTCACCGGTTCGGTTCGCTGGCGCGAAAGCGTGCAGTACATGGTTGCCCAAGGCGTTACCGAGGCGTGGGAGATCGGTGCAGGCAAGGCCCTGTCTGGCATGATCCGCAAAATTGACCGTTCGATCGCCTCGAAAGCTGTCGGAACACCCGAAGATGTGCAAAAGGTCGTCCAAAACGACTCTTGAATGTTTGCAATATTCACACCCCTGGGGGCATGGTTAACGCCGGGGGTGCAGGAAGGATATGACTATGTTTGATTTGACCGGAAAGAACGCCCTGATCACCGGGGCGTCTGGCGGCATTGGTGGCGAGATCGCCCGCGTCCTGCATGGCGCTGGCGCAACGGTGGGCCTGTCGGGCACACGGGTTGAGCCGCTGCAGGCACTGGCTGATGAATTGGGCGAGCGTGCGCATGTACTGCCATGCAACCTGAGCGATGCCGAGGCCGTTTCGGCGCTGCCGAAACAAGCAATCGAGGCCATGGGCTCGGTTGATATTCTGGTGAACAATGCCGGCATCACGCGCGACAATCTGTTCATGCGGATGTCGGATGACGAATGGCAGAGCGTCATTGACGTCAACCTGAGCGCCACCATGCGCCTGTGCCGTGGCGTCATGCGCCCCATGATGAAAGCCCGTTGGGGTCGCATCGTGAACGTGTCTTCGGTTGTTGGTGCGATCGGCAACCCGGGCCAGGTGAACTATGCCGCGTCCAAAGCGGGCATGGTTGGTATGGCCAAATCCATCGCGCACGAAGTGGCCAGCCGGGGAATCACCGTGAACACCGTGGCGCCCGGTTTCATCACCACCGCCATGACCGATAAGCTGACCGACGATCAAAAAGCGGGCCTTTTGACCAAGGTTCCGGCCGGTCGCATGGGTGAGGCAAGCGAAATTGCTGCGGCAGTTCTGTACCTTGCAAGCCCCGAGGCCGCATATGTCACAGGCTCGACCTTGCATGTGAACGGCGGTATGGCCATGTTGTAATCGCAACGCAGAGGCAAACGGCGAAATCGTTTGCCTCTGCGTCCGTCTATGCTATAGGCGGCGCATCTTTGATGGGGACGGGCGATGGGGTCTGTTTCCGCAGTTGCCCGGAACCCCGGGACCTTAACCGCCCGGATCGGGCAAAACCAAGCCACCCCGAGCGGGCAAGGGCAGAACCGGGCACATGTGCCCTGAATGAATGAGGAATTGACATGAGCGACGTCGCAGATCGCGTAAAGAAGATCGTTGTAGAGCACCTGGGTGTGGAAGAAGACAAAGTGACCGAGAGCGCTTCGTTCATCGACGATCTGGGCGCAGACAGCCTGGACACCGTCGAGCTGGTCATGGCTTTTGAAGAAGAGTTCGGCATCGAGATCCCCGATGACGCAGCCGAGACCATCCAGACCTTTGGCGACGCAGTCAAATTCATCACCGAAGCTTCCTAAGCTTTGTCGTGAGCAAAAAAGCGGCGCTTCCCCGGCGGGGAGGCGCCGTTTTTATTTGAGGTGGCTGAATTCGGCTTGCCCTGAGCCTGCGGGAAATGCACGGTGGTCGTGAGGCAGAACAACCAAGACCACACGCGCAATGAATCGCAATATTCCCATGATCAACACCGCCAGGGTGACCCTGAGCGGTATGCGGCCCGAGGATTTCGAACGGTTTGTCGAGATCTGGACAGATCCGGACGTTGTCCGCTTCATCGGGGGCGAGGCCAAGACGCGCGGCGAGGCCTGGGATGCATTCCTGCGCAATGCGGGACACTGGCAGATGACCGGGTTCGGACAATGGGCCATCGTCTTGCAAAGCACGCGCAAGATGGTCGGTCAGGCCGGTTTTTTCTTCAAGGACCGTGCCTTGGGTGAGGATTTCGACGTCTTCCCCGAGGCTGGATGGGTGCTGTTGCCCGAGGCGCAGGGGCAGGGCATCGGCTATGAAGCGGTGCAGGCGGCGCATGATTGGTTCGACCGGGTGATTCCCGGTGTTCTGGTCGCAATGGTGGATACCCGAAACCAACCGTCCGTGAAGCTGGCACGCAAGCTGGGCTACACCTCGTTGAGGTCGGCTGAATACCTGGGCACGGAAGTGGAGTTGTTTCGGCGAAATGGTCCGCCGTCTGGTTCGTGAAACACCTTCGGTTTTGCACGCCGCAAACAGAACGGACGATGCCGAAACTGGGGCATTGCGCACAGATTCGCCGCTGTATGGTACACTCGATTAGAGCGTGGCCACATTGAGCGGAGGAATTAGCTCATGATGATTTACCCAACTATGGAGCTCCAGCAGGGGAAATGCGTGACCCTGGACAAGGGGCGTTTGGATTCGGCGATGCTGTGGCATGTCGATCCGGTCGAAACCGCTCGGGCTTGGGCTGCGGCCGGGGCCGAATGGATGCACCTGACGGATTTTGATGCCATTGATGGCAGCGATGCTAATGCCGAACTGGTCGAAGAGATCATTCGCTCGGCCGGTATCCCGGTTCAGCTGGGTGGCGGCATGCGCACACGCGATTCCATCGAGCATTGGATCGATAAGGGGGCGGGGCGCGTTGTCGTCGGCACCTTGGCGGCCCGGGATCCCGAACTGGTCAAGGAAATGGCCAAGCATCACCCGGATCAGGTCGTGCTGGCGGTTGACGTCTGGCAGGGGCAGGTCATGACCGAAGGTTGGCGCAGTTCCAGCGCCTTCACGCCCGAAGGTTTTGTCGAAGCCTTTGGCGACACGCCATTTGCAGGCATCGTCGTGACCGACATCGACAGCGACATGGAAGATGTCGAGGCGCAGCTGGGTCTGATCGCCGGTTTGGCCGAGAAATCGCGTACGCCGATCATTGCCAGCGGTGTCGTGCGCAGCGTCGATGACATCGCGCGGCTGACGTATCTTCCCAACATCTCGGGCGCTTTGGTTGGGCGGGCGCTGTTCCGCAAGACCGTGGATCTGGCCGAGGCCCTGTCGGTGTCGCAGCCGGGGCCGGAACCGGTGGCCGAGTTCCAATAACGCGTCAAAAAATGCACCGCGCCCCTTGAGGGCGCGAATTTTGGCCCAATATGGGCTGTTGGGCCGAATTGCGCTTGCGTCAATTCGGCCCTTGCTCTTGCCCCCATCCCCTTGGGCGGGGTATGAGCGGTTTTCAAAGGCAAGCAGGCAAGAGGGCAGTTCATGCGCAGAGTCGTTGTAACCGGTTTGGGGTTGGTCACACCGTTGGCCAGCGGAGTCGAGGAGACCTGGTCGCGATTGCTGGATGGGCAATCGGGCGCGGGTCCGATCACGTTGTTCGATGCAGAGGCATCGGGCGTGACCACCACTTATGCTTGCGAAGTGCCGCGTGGCGATGGCACCGACGGGACGTTCAATCCCGACGACTGGATGCCGCCGAAAGAGCAGCGCAAGATCGAGGACTTTATCCTTTATTCCATCGCGGCTGCCGACATGGCCGTGCAGGATGCAGGCTGGACGCCCGAGGACGAAGAAGACAAGCTGCGCACCGGTGTTCTGATCGGGTCGGGCATTGGTGGTTTGGGCTCTATCGCCAACACCGCGAACCTGATCCGCGACAAGGGCCCGCGTCGGGTGTCGCCGTTCTTTATTCCAGGCGCGCTGATCAACCTGGCCTCGGGTCAGGTGTCGATCCGTCATGGTTTCAAAGGCCCGAACCACTCGGTGGTGACGGCCTGTTCGACCGGTGCCCACGCCATCGGGGACGCAAGCCGGATCATTCGCGCAGGGGATGCGGATGTGATGATCGCAGGCGGCGGCGAGGGCTGTATCTGTGAAATCGGGATTGCGGGCTTCAACGCGTGCAAGGCGTTGTCGACCAAATATGCGGACAACCCGCAAGCCGCGAGCCGCCCCTATGATAATGACCGTGACGGCTTCGTCATGGGTGAGGGCGCGGGCATCGTGGTTCTGGAGGACTACGAGCACGCCAAGGCGCGTGGTGCCAAAATCTATGCCGAAGTGCTGGGCTATGGCATGTCGGGTGACGCCTATCACATCACCGCACCTTCCGAGGATGGTGATGGGGCCGAGCGGTCGATGCGTGCGGCGCTGCGCAGTGCGGGGCTCGAGCCGAAGGATGTGGATTACATCAACGCACACGGCACCTCGACCATGGCGGACACTATCGAGTTGGGCGCGGTGGAGCGGCTGTTGGGCGAGCATGCGGCAAATGCCACTATGACCTCGACCAAATCCGCCACGGGCCACTTGTTGGGTGCGGCTGGCGCGATTGAGGCGATCTTTTCGATCCTGGCGATCCGGGATCAGGTGGCACCGCCGACGATCAACCTGGACAACCCGGCCGTTGAGACGCCGCTTGATCTGGCGCCGAACGCTAAGCGGGAGCGCAAGATTGATGTCGCTCTGTCGAACTCGTTCGGGTTTGGTGGCACCAACGCAAGCGTGATCTTCGGGAAACCTGACTAATGTGGCGGTCTCTTGCCTCGAACATGCTGACCATTCTGGTGGTTGGCATGTTTCTGGCTGCGGGTGTGATCCTGTGGGGACAGTCGCAGTACACGGCTCAGGGGCCGTTGGATCAGGCGATCTGTTTGCGGGTCAAGACGGGCTCGAACATGACGCAGGTCAGCCGCGAGCTGGAAAGTTCGGGCGCGGTGTCGAGCGGAACGATCTTTCGCCTTGGCGCGGACTATGCCGACAAGGCCAACCAGCTGAAAGCGGGCAGTTTTCTGATCGACGAAGGCTCCAGCATGGAGCAGATCGTCGAGCAGATCACCAAAGGCGGCGCAAGCACCTGTGGCACCGAGATCGTCTATCGCATTGGGGTGACGCGCTTGCAAACCCAGATCCGGGAGTTGGATCCAAGTACGGAGCGCTTTGTCGAGCTGGCCTCTTTCGATCCCACAGCCGAGGATGTTCCCGCTGTTTATGGCGAGAAGCGTGCCGAGCGGGACACACGGTACCGTATCGCCGTCGCCGAGGGTGTGACCAGCTGGCAGATCGTTGAGGGACTGAAAGCGCTGGACCTGCTGGAAGGCAATGTGAGCGAGATCCCGCGTGAAGGGTTGCTGGCGCCTGACAGCTATGAGGTGTCCCCAGGTACCCAACGAGGCGCGGTTCTGGCGCAGATGCAGGAAAAGCAGGAACTGCGCATCAATGCCGTCTGGGAGAGCCGCCAGGAGGGGTTGCCGCTGGATAGCCCGGAAGAGATGTTGATCCTGGCCTCGATCATCGAGAAGGAAACTGGTGTTGCCGAGGAGCGTGGGCAGGTGGCAAGCGTGTTCACCAATCGCCTGAACCAGGGCATGAAGCTGCAAACCGACCCGACCGTTATCTATGGAATCACCAAGGGCCAAGGCGTATTGGGGCGTGGCCTGCGTCGCAGTGAGCTTCGCCGTATAACGCCTTGGAATACCTATCTGATTGACGGTTTGCCTCCGACTCCGATTGCCAACCCTGGGCTCGCAAGCCTGGAAGCGGCGGTTGCGCCGGATGAGACGGATTACATCTTCTTTGTTGCGGACGGGACCGGTGGTCATGCCTTTGCCGAGACGCTGCAGGAGCACAATCGGAACGTGGCCAAATGGCGCGAGATCGAAGCTGAAAGAAACAACAATTGAAACGGGCGGCCTAGGCCGCCCATTTTCGTTCGGCTTAAGAATTCATTAATGATATCGAACGCTTAGGTGTTGCGCCTGTTGCGCGAAACCTTGACAGAGCGGCCTGTCTCAGCTATAGGTTGTGTCATGCTAGAAGAAGTGGGCAAACGGCCCCGGAGATGATCCGGAGGCCGTTTTTTCGTTTCTCTCGTGCGGAGATCACTCACGCATGAGGTCCAAAGCACACATGACTTTGATTACCCCGGAGGAGCGGATTTCGCAGACGGCTGAACTTTTGCAGTCCCTGGAGAGGTCCATTCGCGATTTGCGGCAAGCGGCGGAAGACCTGCGCAAGCAGATCGAGACCGGGGAGGATGCAGATCTTGCTGGAACCAGCAAGCAGTTGGGATCGGTCAATACGCTGATCAACAACTGTCAGAAAGTGGAGACGAGTTTTGTCGAACAACACAACAGACAGGCCGGAATTGCCCAAGGAGGCTATGCGCTCGACCTTGACCGAGCTCGGTTTGAGATCGGGTGCAGGTTGGCTCGCCTCCGCACCTGCTGCGACGCGCGAGACATTTCTGAGTGAGATCGGGGAGGGAGGGCTTTGCGCCCTCCCTTTCCTTTTTGAGTTCTGGGCGATGCCGCATCAGCTGCCGCCCGAGGGCGATTGGCGATCCTGGGTGATCATGGGCGGGCGTGGCGCGGGCAAGACGCGCGCCGGGTCCGAATGGGTGCGCTCGATCGTTGAGGGGAGCAAACCGCTGGATGGCGGTCAATGCAAGCGCGTGGCCTTGATCGGCGAGACGTTCGATCAGGTGCGCGATGTGATGATTTTTGGCGACAGCGGGATTTTGCAGTGCTCGCCGCCGGATCGCCGTCCGACGTGGAAAGCCAGCGAGCGCAAGCTGATCTGGCCCAATGGGGCCGAGGCGCAGGCGTTTTCGGCGCATGACCCCGAGGGGCTGCGGGGGCCGCAGTTTGATGGGGCCTGGGTCGATGAGCTGGCGAAGTGGAAAAAGGCGGGCGAGACCTGGGATATGTTGCAGTTTGCGCTGCGATTGGGGGATCGACCACAGGTCTGTGTGACAACGACGCCGCGCAATGTTGGCGTTCTGAAGACGTTGCTGGAGTCGCCTTCGACCGTGATGACCCATGCGCCGACCGAGGCGAACCGGGCGAACTTGGCGGCGTCGTTCCTGGAAGAGGTGCGGGCGCGCTATGCGGGGACGCGGTTGGGGCGGCAGGAACTGGACGGTGTTCTGTTGCAGGATGCCGAGGGGGCGTTGTGGTCGTCGGAGCAGTTGGAGACGGCGCGCAAGGGGGAAGCCCCGGCTTTGGATCGGGTTGTGGTGGCGATTGACCCGTCTGTGACGTCCGGCGCGCAGGCGGATGAGTGCGGGATCGTGGTGGCTGGTGTGCAGATGAAGGGCCCGCCGCAGGATTGGCGTGGCTATGTGTTGGCCGATCGGACCGTGCGCGGCAAGGGGCCGTCGGGGTGGGCCGCGGCGGCGATTGCGGCAATGGATGAGTTTGGGGCTGAGCGGCTGGTGGCCGAGGTGAACCAGGGCGGGCAGTTGGTCGAAGAAGTTGTGCGCCAGATTGATCCGTTGGTGCCATTCAAGGCGGTGCATGCCTCTCGTGGCAAGGTGGCAAGGGCGGAACCTGTGGCGGCTTTGTACGAGCAGGGCAAGGTGCGGCATGTGGGGGATCTGTCCGAGCTGGAGGAACAGATGTGCCAGATGACGGCGCATGGGTTCGAAGGGCAAGGATCGCCGGACCGCGTGGATGCGCTGGTGTGGGCGATGCATGAGTTGATGATAGCACCGGCGGCGCAGTTTCGGCGGCCACGTGTGCGGGTGCTGTGAGCGGTTAAGGTTTGCGCGGTGGCTGTTTGTGCGGGCTTTGTCGCGCTCCAAAACGTTTGGAGACTTTGGTTGAGCGTCAGGTGTGGCGGCCCTTTGTTTCCCTGCTGACATCTAAATACCGCGTGTTGCAACAGCAGCGTTCGCACTGTTTCCAAGCCTTCAACAATCTTCAGCGATAACTCTCATCAACAGGCCGAGCGGCGCGTCCGGCGCAGCGGTGAGCAGATAGGAGCATCAGATATGGTTTTCGATTTCTTGCGACGTGGTGCCGGGAATGGGGCCGGGGGCAAAGCGCCCGAGAGCAAGGCAAGCGCGGCGGGTCCGATTGTGGCCTGGCAGACCGGTGGTCGCGTGGCGTGGAGCCCGCGGGACACGGCGTCGCTGACGCGGACCGGCTTTGCGGGCAACCCGGTGGGGTTCCGATCGGTCAAGCTGATCGCCGAAGCCGCTGCTGCTCTGCCGTTGGTGTTGCAGGATCGTGAACAGCGTTATGACGTGCATCCGCTGCTGTCGTTGATCAAGCGGCCCAACGGGGCGCAGGGCCGGGCCGAGCTGATGGAGGCGCTGTTTGGGCAGCTGCTGCTGTCGGGCAATGCTTATGTTGAGGCGGTGCAGGCCGAGGACGGTCTGCCGCTGGAGCTGCATGTGCTGCGTTCCGACCGCATGGCGGTTGTGCCGGGGGCTGATGGATGGCCGGTGGCGTTTGACTACACCGTCGGTGCCAAGAAGCATCGGTTTGATGCGCAGGCCATTTGCCACATCAAGTCGTTCCATCCGCAGGATGATCACTACGGCTTTGCGCCGATGCAGGCGGCGGCGATGGCGGTGGATGTGCACAACAGCGCCTCGCGCTGGTCCAAGTCGCTGTTGGACAATGCTGCGCGCCCCTCTGGCGCACTGGTATGGAACGGTGGCGACGGGCAGGGTGTCATGGCCGAGGATCAGTTCCGCCGTTTGAGCGATGAGATCGAGGCCAACTATCAGGGCGCGCGCAATGCGGGACGTCCGATGGTGCTGGAGGGCGGCCTGGACTGGAAGCCGATGGGCTTTTCGCCGTCGGACATGGAGTTTCAAAAGACCAAGGAAGCCGCCGCCCGCGAGATCGCGCTGGCCTTTGGGGTGCCGCCGATGTTGCTGGGCATCCAGGGAGACGCGACCTATTCGAACTATCAGGAGGCCAACAGAGCGTTCTATCGCCTGACGGTTCTGCCCCTGGTGACGCGGGTGGCGGCGGCGCTGGCCGATTGGCTGTCGGGGTTCAATGGTGAAGATCTGACGTTGAAACCGGATCTGGATCAGGTGCCTGCTTTGGCGTCCGAGCGGGACGCGCAGTGGGCGCGGGTGACGGGGGCGGATTTCCTAACCGATACCGAAAAGCGGGCCCTGTTGGGGTTGCCAGCGGTGACCGGTGACACGGATGGCTGATGGGCATCCTCCGTTTGAGTGCGCACCGGGTCTGAAGCTGGCGGCACACGAGCGGGTGATGACCATTAAATTGGAGCACATCAACCGCCGTTTGGACCAGTTGGAAGAGATGATGGAGCGGTTGGAAAAGCGGCTGTGGTTGACGGTTTATGGCGTCGTTGCGGTGATCCTGGCGCAGGCCTTTCAATCGGTTCTTACCGCTGCGACGAATTGAAACATCAGTGGGTTACGAGGAGTACCTCATGGAAATTGATACCGGACTTGAACATAAATTCGCGCGTTTCGGTGAAGGGCTGACCGTGTCTAACGACGCGGTGATTGAGGGCTATGCGAGTCTGTTTGGCGAGACCGATCAGGGGGGCGACAACGTGCAGAAGGGTGCTTATCGCGCCTCGCTCAAAATTCTGAACGCCTCGGGTCAGCGGGTGAAGATGCTGTGGCAGCACGATCCGGCACAGCCCATCGGGGTCTGGGACGAGGTCCGCGAGGACGACAAGGGCCTGTGGGTCAAGGGGCGGCTGCTGGAAACCACGCAAAAGGGGCGTGAGGCGGCGGCTTTGATCCAGGCAGGGGCGATTGATGGGTTGTCCATCGGCTACCGCACCAAACGGGCCAGCAAGAATGACAAGGGCCAGCGGCTCTTGACGGAACTGGAGCTGTGGGAAGTGTCGCTTGTGACTTTCCCGATGCTTCCCAGTGCGCGGGTAGCGGCAAAGGGGACAACCCTGGATGCCGAAGACGCCTGGCGCAGCATTGCCGAGGTGTTTGACAGCGCCCGGCAGGAAATGGCGCGCAGGTAACGGCGCCGCAAACCCACCCAACAAAAGGACGTGCTGATGAGCAAGACCGATATCGCGGCCTTGGCCGGAGAGGGTGCGCCCCTGGTTCATGAAGTGAAGCAGGCAGTGACCGGCTTCGTAAGTGAATTCAAGGGCTTTCAAGACGAAGTTCAAACCAAACTGAAACAGACAGAAGAGCGACTGACCATGCTGGATCGTAAATCTCAATTCGCGGCACGTCCGCATCTTGCCGCCTCGATCGACGAAGGTGCGCCCCATCAGAAAGCGTTCAACGCCTATGTGCGTTCGGGTGATGATGACGCCCTGCGCGGCCTGGACATGGAAGGCAAGTCGCTGTCGACTGCCGTCAACAGCGAGGGCGGCTATCTGGTGGATCCGCAGACCGCGGATACCGTCAAATCGGTTCTGAAATCGACCGCATCGATCCGTTCGATTGCCAATGTCGTGAACGTCGAGGCGAACTCTTTCGATGTTCTGATCGACCACACCGATGTGGGTGCTGGCTGGGCTGATGAAACAACTGCGACCGTCGAGACCGGTACGCCTTCGATCGACCGCATCTCGATCCCGCTGCACGAGCTGTCGGCTCTGCCCAAGGCGTCGCAGCGTCTGCTGGATGACAGTGCATTCGACATCGAAGGTTGGCTGGCTGGCCGCATCGCGGACAAGTTTGCCCGTGCCGAGGCGGATGCATTCATCAACGGTGACGGTGCGGACAAACCGCGCGGCTTCCTGAACCACACAGCAGTCGACAATGACAGCTGGAGCTGGGGCAACATTGGCTATGTCGCATCGGGCGTCGCCGGTGGCGTCGATGCCGATGACATCGTCGACCTGGTCTATGCTCTGGGTGCGCAATACCGCGCCAACGGTACCTTTGTGATGAACTCGAAAACCGCCGGCGTGATCCGCAAGCTGAAGGACGCAGACGGCCGTTTCCTGTGGTCGGATGGCCTGGCGGCGGGTGAGCCTGCGCGTCTGATGGGCTATCCGGTGGTGATTGCCGAGGATATGCCCGACGCGGCAACCGACAGCTATTCCGTTGCCTTTGGTGACTTTGCTGCGGGTTACACCGTCGCCGAGCGTCCGGATCTGCGCGTGCTGCGCGATCCGTTCAGCGCCAAGCCCCACGTCCTGTTCTATGCCACCAAGCGCGTGGGCGGCGACGTGAGCGATTTTGCTGCGATCAAGCTGCTGAAATTCGGCACTGCCTAAGCAGTGCTGATACCGAGGCCGGTTCGCCGGTCCCGGGGCGGGCATGCGCCGGGAATGGGTCCTTGCGTTGTCTAGCTGCTCCCCTCCGTCCGAGCAACGTGAGGTGGCGTGTGCCCGCAGATAGCCGAAGGATTTGGCCCGTTTGGGCCCCGAGCTTGCGGAGAGACGCGATGATGTTGATCGAAGAAACCACGATCCCGGTGGCGGCGTTGCCGGTGGAACAATTCAAGGCGCATTTGCGGTTGGGCAGCGGCTTTGCCGATGACACGGTTCAGGATGCCGCGCTGCGTGGGTTTCTGGTGGCCGCGATTGCCGCCATCGAGGCCCGCATTAGCAAGGTGCTGATCACGCGGGAGTTTTCCTGGAGTGTGAACAGCTGGCGCGACCGTGCGGGCGAGGTGCTGCCCGTGTCGCCGGTACGCGAAATATCGGCCTTGTTGGTGTCAAATGCCGCAGGTTTGGAGGCGGCTGTCGCCCCCGAGGACTATCGCCTGGAGAAAGACAGCCAACGCCCGCGCTTGCGCCCGGCTGGCGCCTTGTTGCCTGTGATTGCTACTGGTGGTTCGGCGAAGATCACATTCAGCGCCGGGATGGCGTCGGATTGGGGCGGGTTGCCTGCGGATCTGGGGCACGCGGTTCTGCTGCTGGCGGCGCACTACTATGAATACCGTGATGAGACCGCGTTGAGCGACGGGTGCATGCCCTTTGGCGTGACCAGCTTGATCCAGCGGTATCGCATGGTGCGTTTTGGCCTGGGAGCAGCGCAATGAAGCGGCCCCACCTGAACCGTCGTTTGACGTTGGAGCGTCCCGAGCGTGTGGCCGATGGCGCTGGAGGGTTCAACGAAACCTGGACTGCAGCTGGTCAGCTTTGGGCAGAAGTGTCTGCCCGAACAGGGTCCGAGCGCCGCGTTGGCGGTGCTGCGCGCTCGCAGATGCGGTTCAAGATCGTCGTGCGCAACGCGCCGATGGGGGCCGACAGCCGCCCGTCGCCTGACCAGCGATTTCGGGAAGGCGACCGGGTGTTTGTCATTCGCGCAGTGGCGGAGCGCGATCCGGCGCGGATGTACCTGACGTGTTTTGCTGATGAAGAGGTGGCGGTATGAGCTATGGAGCGGCGGCAGCGCTGCAAAGCGCAGTTTACGATCTTTTGCAGGCCGATACGGCCATTGAAGCCCTTGTGGGAGACGCGATCTATGACGCGCTTCCGGCAGGCACCCTGCCACCAACCTATGTGCTGCTGGGGCCGGAAGATGTGCGCGATGCGTCTGATCAAACGGGGCAGGGTGCGCGGCATCGGTTTACCGTCACGGTGATGTCCGAGGCATCCGGTTTCGCAGCTGCCAAGCAGTTGGCGGTCGCGATCGGGGATGCGCTGCGCAACGCCTCGCTGACGCTGACGAGGGGCCGTGTGGTTGGCCTGTGGTTCGAGCGGGCCACGGCCAGGAAAACCGGTTCGACCGGTCAATTTCGCCAGATCGACCTGAGGTTCCACGCCCGTGTGGAAGACAACTAATCAACCTATCATTGGAGAGACGATATGGGTGCTCAAAACGGAAAAGACCTGCTGATCAAGGTGGACATGAACGGCGCAGGCCAGTTCGAGACAGTTGCCGGTCTGCGGGCCACGCGGGTGAGCTTCAATGCTGAAAGCGTGGATGTGACCAGTCTGGAGAGCCAGGGTGGTTGGCGCGAGCTGCTGTCTGGCGCAGGAGTGAAATCGGCCTCGATCTCGGGCTCGGGGGTGTTCAAGGACGAAAGCACCGATGAACGCACGCGCCAGCTGTTCTTTGATGGTGTGACACCGGCTTTTCAGGTGATCATCCCGGACTTTGGCACCGTGGAGGGGCCGTTCCAAGTGACAGCGATCGAATACGCCGGTTCGCACAACGGCGAGGCGACATACGAGCTGAGCCTGGCAAGCGCGGGCGCGCTGAACTTTACGGCGCTTTGATCCAATGGCCAATCCGTGGACGGGAGAGGTGGCTTTGACCATCGATGGAGAGCGGCGGGTGCTCAAGCTGACGCTGGGCGCATTGGCCGAATTGGAAGACAGCCTGGAGTGCGGCTCGCTTATCGAGTTGGTACAACGGTTTGAAGAGGCAGAGTTTTCAAGCCGCGATGTGCTAGCACTGATCCTGGCCGGGTTGCGCGGCGGGGGCGCGGATGTTGCGCGCGCTGACCTGCTGCAAGCCGAGATCGAAGGTGGACCAATGGCTGCCGCGCGTGCCGCGGGAACGCTGTTGGCGCGGGCCTTTGTTTTGCCGGACCAGGCATGAGCAGGTTCGATTGGCCCGCCCTGATGCGGGCCGGGCTGTACGGACTGAAACTGACGCCAGAGCAATTCTGGCGTCTGAGCCCTGCTGAACTGCGGTTGATGCTTGGCCAGGACGGGGCGAACGCCCCGTTGAACCGGGCCGGTCTGGATGCGCTGCTTGAGGCCTATCCCGACCAGAAGAACGGCCAGAGAGATGGAGAATGTGATGGCGGAGAGTGAGAGCTTTATCGAGCTGGAAGATGCCAGCGAAAGCGCATCCCAGGCGGTGCGTGGCACCAACATGAGCTTGGCCGAACTGGGGCGTGCGTCCGATGCGACCGACAAGGCGCTGGCCGGTTTGGTCAAGGACATGTCCGGGCTCGAGCGCGGCATGCGGTCGGGTTTGAAAGGCGCATTCGAGGATCTGGTGTTCGAGGGCGGCAAGCTGTCGGATGTGTTGAAGGATGCAGCCAATTCTGTTGTGCGCTCGACCTATAATGCGGCCGTGAACCCGGTCATTGATGGCATCTCGGGCTCGATTTCCAGCGGCATCGGCGACTTTGTTGGCGGCCTGTTCGGGTTTGCCAAAGGCGGCAGCTTTTCGCAGGGGCGGGTCATGCCGTTTGCCAATGGTGGCATCGTCAATGGGCCGGTGACCTTTCCCATGCGTGGCGGCACCGGCCTGATGGGTGAAGCGGGGCCCGAGGCGATCATGCCGCTGACCCGTGGCGCCGACGGCAAGCTGGGCGTGCGCAGCGCAGGTGGGGGGCGGCCTGTGAGTGTGGTCATGAACATTTCGACACCGGACGCGCAGAGCTTTCAGCGCTCGCAGGGGCAGATCGCCGCGCAGATGACGCGCGCGCTGAACCGCGGCAACCGCAACCGCTAAATCGGGGAGACAGACATGAACTTTCACGAGGTGAGATTTCCCGCCAACCTGAGCTTTGGGTCGGTTGGTGGGCCGGAGCGTCGAACCGAGGTCGTAACCCTTGCCAACGGGTTCGAAGAGCGAAACACGCCTTGGGCGCATTCGCGACGCCGCTATGACGCGGGCCTTGGAATGCGGTCCCTGGATGACATCGAGACGCTGATTGCCTTTTATGAGGCGCGTCAGGGGCAGATGTTCGGGTTCCGCTGGAAGGATTGGTCCGACTACAAGACCTCACGGGCGACAAGTGAGGTGGCCTTTGACGATCAGGTGATTGCCACGGGCGACGGTGAGACCACGCGCTTTCAACTGATCAAAACCTATCGGTCGGGGGAATACATCTATCAGCGGCCGATTGCCAAACCGGTTCTAGGATCCGTGAAGGTGGGCGTCGAACAGGATGAGCTGAAAGAGGCCGTGGATTACACCCTGGATCTGACCACGGGTGAAGTGATCTTTGTCCACCCGCCCGCCGAGGAACTGCCGATCGTGGCGGGGTTCGAATTTGATGTGCCGGTGCGGTTTGACACCGACCGCATCCAGACCAGCGTTGCGAGCTTTCAAGCCGGTGATGTGCCTAATGTGCCCGTCGTCGAAGTAAGGGTGTGAGCAGACCAATGGATGAACGTTTCAAATCACATCTGCAGACCGGGATGACGACCCTGGCGCGTTGCTGGGCCATTCGCCGGGCGGATGGGCAGGAATATGGGTTCACCGATCACGACCGGACATTGAGTTTCGACGGGTTGGACTTCAAGGCTGATACGGGCCTGACGGCTCTGGCTGTCGAGCAGAGCACCGGCTTGTCGGTGGACAACACCGAAGCACTGGGCGCGATCAGTGATATCTCGGTCAAGGCCGAGGATATCGAGGCAGGGCGTTTTGACGGGGCTGAGGTGAAAGCCTGGTTGGTCAACTGGGCCGACACGGATATGCGCTGGCTGCAGTTTCGTGGCACGATTGGCGAGTTGCGGCGGTCGGGGAATGCGTTTCAGGCCGAGTTGCGTGGCTTGACCGAGGCCTTGAACCAACCAACGGGCCGGATCTTTCAGAAACCCTGTACTGCGGTTTTGGGTGATGGGTCTTGCCGGTTTGATACCAGCGCACCCGGTTACACGGTCGAACGCGAGGTAGAAGTCATCGAAAATGGCCTGGTCCTGCGCTGGCAAGACCTGCCTGGGTTTGAGCCCGGCTGGTTCGAGCGGGGCCGATTGAGTGTTCTGTCGGGCTCGGCCAAGGGTCTATGGGGCCTGATAAAACGTGATGTGTCAGACGGGGCAGGCCGTATCATTCACCTGTGGGAGCCGATGCGCGGCGGCTTGCAGGCGGGCGATACCGTCAAACTTTTGGCAGGCTGCGACAAGCGGATGGAAACCTGTCGGCTGAAGTTCAACAACCTGCTGAACTTTCAAGGTTTTCCCGACATCCCGACCGAAGACTGGGTGATGGCTGTTCCCAAACAGACCGGACGCAACACCGGGGGGAGCCTGCGGTGACACCTGAGCAAAGGAAGATCGTGTCGATTGCCAGATCCTGGATCGGCACGCCGTATGTGCACCAGGCCTCGAGCAAGGGGGCGGGCAGTGATTGCCTGGGATTGGTGCGCGGGGTTTGGCGAGAACTGTTCGGGCAAGAGCCCGAGCAGGTTCCGGCCTATTCGATGGACTGGTCCGAGCCCCAAGGCGAGGAACTGATGTGGGCCGCGGCTTGCAAGCATCTCACCGAGGTTCGCACAAGTGAGATTGCGGCAGGTGATGTGCTGCTTTTTCGCATGCGGCAGGGATCGGTTGCCAAACATGTGGGCATAGTCACCGAGGCCGAGAACGCCCGATTTGTGCATGCCTATTCCGGCCACGGCGTGGTCGAAAGCCGCTTGAGCCTGCCATGGGCGAAGCGGCTGGTCACGCGTTTCAAATTTCCACTGGAGGGTAACTGATGGCGACCATTCTTCTTTCTGCGGCAGGGGCCGCACTTGGCGGTTCGGTTGGCGGCACGGTTGCAGGCATTGCCACAGGCGTTGTCGGTCGCGCCGTTGGTGCGACGGTAGGTCGGGTGATAGATCAGCGTTTGCTGGGGAGCGGCGGTGCGGCTGTTGAGACCGGGCGCGTCGATCGCTTTCGCCTGACGCAAACCGGTGAGGGGGCCTCGGTCGCGCGGGTTTTTGGGCGCGTGCGTGCCGGTGGTCAGGTGATCTGGGCCTCGGATTTCAAAGAGACTTCGACTACGACCGGTGGCGGGGGCAAAGGCTCGCGCCCGCAACCCAAAACCACCACCTTCAGCTATAGTGTTTCGCTGGCCGTTGCCATTTGCGAAGGCGAGATCGCGTCGATTGGTCGGGTCTGGGCGGATGGTGAAGAGGTGGCCATCGACGATCTGAACATGCGGGTCTATCCCGGATCGATGGATCAACTGCCAGACCCTGTGATCGAGGCGGTCGAGGGCGAGGGGCAGGTTCCGGCCTATCGCGGCACCGCTTATGTGGTTCTGGAAGACTTGCCGCTTGATCAGTTTGGCAACCGAGTGCCGCAGTTTTCGTTTGAAGTGGTTCGGCAAGAACAGCCGGACGATCCGGCATTTGCGGACGGGGTTGCGCAAGCGGTTCAGGGCGTGGCGATCATTCCGGGCACCGGTGAATATGCATTGGCGACCTCGCAGGTGAATTATTCGGACGGTCCCGGCAGCACTTGGGCGGCCAATGTAAATTCGCCCTCGGGCAAGAGCGATTTTGTAACCTCGATGGATGCGCTGTCGGATGAACTGCCGGAATGTCAGGCGGCCTCACTGGTTGTGTCCTGGTTTGGGGGCGATCTGCGGTGCGGGTCTTGTGAGTTGGAACCCAAGGTCGGGAAGAAGACCATCGAAGGGATCAACATGCCCTGGACGGTCGCAGGCCTGGCGCGAGGGAACGCAAAGGAAGTCGCACGAGTCGAGGACCGGCCGGTCTATGGCGCGACGCCTGCAGACGCCTCGGTGGTCGAGGCGATCCGCCACCTCAATGAGGATGGCAAGAAGGTGATGTTCTATCCGTTCATCCTGATGGATCAAGTGGAGGGCAACGGTCTGCCTGACCCCTGGAGCACGGCGGACAATCAAGCGAAGTTGCCCTGGCGCGGCCGGATCACCCTGAGCAAGGCTCCGGGACAAGATGGCAGCCCCGACAAGACCGCTGATGCTGATGCGCAGGTTGCGGCCTTTGTGGGAACAGCCTCGGCGGCCGATTTCACGGTTGGGGATGGTGTTGTGACCTATACAGGGCCGGATGAGTGGACCTTTAGCCGGTTCATCCTTCACTATGCTGCACTCTGCGCGGCGGCTGGTGGTGTTGCGTCCTTTTGCATCGGCTCCGAACTGCGTGGACTGACCCAGATCCGGGGCGCCAGCGGCTTTCCAATGGTTGCGGCTTTGAAGAACCTGGCTACGCAGGCGCGCATCTTGCTGGGGTCCGAGACCAAAATCGGATACGCAGCGGATTGGTCCGAATACTTCGGTTATCAGCCCGTTTACGAGCCCGGCAGCCGATACTTCAACCTTGACCCGCTGTGGGCGGATGAGAACATCGATTTCATTGGCATCGACAACTATATGCCGTTGTCGGATTGGCGCGATGATGAGGATCATCGCGATGCTCAAGCAGGGTGGAAAAGTATCTATGACGAGGGCTATCTGGCCGCCAACATCGAAGGCGGCGAGGGGTTCGATTGGTACTATCACTCGCCCGAGGCCCGCGCGGCCCAGATCCGTACCAAGATCGAAGATCAGGCCCATGATGAGCCCTGGATCTGGCGTTACAAGGACTTGCGCGGTTGGTGGTCGAATACCCACCACGAGCGTATTGACGGGGTGCGTCAGGCCCAAGCGACCGATTGGGTGCCGCAATCGAAACCGATCTGGTTTACAGAGTTGGGATGCGCAGCTGTGGACAAGGGCACCAACCAGCCCAACAAGTTCCTGGATCCAAAGTCGTCTGAATCGAGCTTGCCGCACTTCTCGAACGGCTTTCGGGACGATCTGATCCAGCATCAATACTTGCGAGTCATGCTGAAGTATTGGTCAGACGCTGCCAACAACCCCTCGTCCAGCGAATACGATGGTTCGATGATCGACATGAGCAACGCTTTTGTCTGGTCTTGGGACGCGCGACCCTATCCGGCCTTTCCCAACAACGCCAAGCTTTGGAGCGATGGTGAAAACTATTCGCGTGGGCATTGGCTCAATGGGCGCAGTGGCAGCCGAACTTTGGCCTCGGTTGTGTCCGAGATTTGTCGCCGATCCGGGTTGACCGCATTCGACGTCAGCGAGCTGCACGGCATCGTCATTGGCTATACCTTGGACGCGGTGGGAGATGCGCGGTCGGCTCTGCAACCTCTGATGTTGAAATACGGCTTTGATGCCATTGACCGGGACGGCAAATTGCAGTTCGTGCCGCGTGGCTTGCGCAATCCGGTCAAGATCGCAGACGATGACTTTGCTGTCTCGGGTGATTTGTCCGCCGCAGTCGAACACAGCCGGGATGCAGAGGCCGAAATGAGTGGTCGTGTGCGTTTGCGATTTGTGCAGGCCGGGGCGGATCATGATGTGGTCTCGGAAGAGGCGGTTTTGGCCGACGACGCGACACATTCCGTGTCGACCAGCGAGTTTCCATTGGCCATGTCACGCGCCGACGGGCGTCAGACCGTAGAACGCTGGCTGGCCGAGGCGCGGGTGTCGCGCGACAAGGTACGCTTTGCCCTGCCATTGTCGAAACTGGATTTGGGCGCGGGCGATGTTGTCGAGTTGGATGGCACTCAGGTTGTCGAGCCTGGGCTCTACCGGATCGACCGGGTTGAGCAGGCGGAAAGTCAGCTGATCGATGCAGTACGCACCGAATCCAAGCTTTATGAGCCGTTCGAAATGGCAGATGATCAACCCAACTTGCGCGAGTTCGTACCGCCGCTGCCCGTGTTGCCCTACTTCCTTGATTTGCCTTTGCTCAGCGGTGATGAGGAACCTCACGCCCCTCATCTCGCGGTCACGGCGGATCCGTGGCCGGGGACGGCGGCGGTCTATTCGTCCGGCAGCGATGCGGATTATGTGCTGGATGAGGTCGTCGCGGCGCGGGCCGTGGTCGGCACGACCCAAACGGTTCTACGCAAAGCTGCCCCGGGGCTTTGGGATCAGGGCGACGGGTTGCAGGTGAAACTTATCTCGGGTGATCTGGAAAGCAAAACGCTCGAGGCTGTTCTGGGTGGTGCCAACCTTTGTGCCATTGGCGATGGGTCGAGCGACAATTGGGAGTTGTTTCAATTCCAAACCGCAGAACTGGTCGGACCCAAAACCTATATCCTGAAAGACAGATTGCGGGGGCAGGCAGGTACTGATGCGCTTATGCCGGATGCATGGCCAGAAGGATCGGTGTTTGTGCTGCTAGATGGGCGGGTGGACCAGATCCCGTTGAAAAGTGCTCAGCGTCGTATCGCGCGACACTATCGCATTGGTCCGGCACGGCGCGGTTATGACGACCCGTCTTATCTGCATCGGATCGAGGCTTTTGACGGCAACGGATTGCGTCCCTATTCGCCAGCGCATCTGCGTGCGGTCAAGGCCAGCTCGGGCGATATTGGCGTCAGTTGGATTCGCCGCACCCGGATCGAAGGGGACGACTGGTCAGGGCTGGATGTCCCCCTGGGGGAGGAAAGCGAAAGCTATCTGGTGCGCGTGATGGAAGGCTCCACGGTTTTGCGCGAAACCACGGTCGGCTCGCCGGAGTGGACCTACACCGCGGCGCAGCAAGCTTTGGATGCTTCTGGCGCGCCTCTGGCCGTTGAGGTGGCGCAGGTGTCGTCACGCTATGGGGCTGGACCGATAACTCGGGTCGACTTGCCTGCATAGAGTGAACCAAACCCAAAGCGGGCGCCATTTTTGCATGGCGCCCGCCCTGTTGATTTTCGGAAACCTTTTCAAACTGTGATCGCTTCGGTCAATTTATTTCATGACCCATCCCTTTGCGGGGATGGTATTGTGCGTTACATAAGGTATCTCGCACAACGCTAGGATATCGAGCCATGGTAGAAACACGCGCTAAGATTTCGACGGTAGATCCGGTTTGGGATCAGATCACCACCGAAGCTCAGGAAGCAGTTCGTTCCGAGCCGCTGATGGGCGGGTTGGTTCATGCTTGTATCCTGCACCACAAGTCGCTGGAAAAGGCGCTGTCGTATCGTATTGCGGCCAAGCTGGCCTCGAACGAGATGTCGATGGTTGTCCTGCGTGAGATCGCCGATACGGCCTATCAGGAAAACCCCGATCTGGTGAAAGCCGCGCGTGCCGATCTGGTTGCTGTCTATGAACGCGACCCGGCCTGCCACCGCTTGTTGCAGCCGATCCTGTACTTCAAGGGTTATCAGGCGATGCAGGGGTATCGCGTGGCCCATTGGCTGTGGAGTCAAGGCAAGACGGATCTGGCCTATTTCTTCCAGATGCGCATCTCCGAGATCTTTGGCATCGACATTCACCCCGGCGCGCGTATCGGCCGTGGCATCATGATCGACCACGCCCATTCCATCGTCATCGGTGAGACAGCGGTGGTGGGCGACAACGTGTCGATGCTGCATTCGGTGACGCTCGGCGGGACCGGCAAGGAAGAAGAAGACCGTCATCCAAAGATCGAGGATGGCGTGTTGATCGGGGCCGGGGCCAAGGTGTTGGGCAACATTCGCGTTGGCCATTGCAGCCGTATCGCTGCTGGTTCGGTGGTGTTGTCCGAGGTGCCGCCTTGCAAGACCGTAGCGGGCATTCCAGCCAAGATCGTGGGCGAGGCCGGCTGTGACCAGCCTGCCGTCAGCATGGACCACATGCTGGGACCCGACGCGGGCTGAGAGACCATTCCTTCTGCGGGTAGGGCATCCCGAATAGGGGGGGCATCCCGAATAGGGGAATTCTCCCGCCCGTCGTTGGTTTTTCGGACGAAAAACCGCCTCCCGTTGGGCCGCGCCTCGCAGCGCTCGGCAGGGCGCGACCGGTTGTGAACGGTGCCCGGACAGAAGCCACAGGCGACTGTGTCGGGCGCTCGGCCCAAGGCCGTTTGCAGGGCTGACTTAGTCAGGTCTGTGCGGGCGCGGGAGCGCCGCCCAGCTATCAGACCTACAGAGGTCAGATCAAAAGAAAAAGGCGGCCCAAGGTCTCGAGCCGCCCTCAAATCTGATGTGCGTTTGTGTTTCAGGCGAGCATCATCATCGGGTTTTCCAGGTTCTCAACGATGGCTTTGAGCAGGTTTGCCCCAAGCGCGCCGTCGATGACGCGGTGATCGACCGACATGGTGACCGACATGACGGTCGCTACGGTCAGCTCACCATCCGCGCCGACAACCGGCTTTTTGACGCCGGTGCCGACAGCCAGGATACCGGCGTGTGGTGGGTTCACGATGGCGTCGAAATTATCGATGCCGAACATGCCAAGGTTCGAGATGGCAAATGTGCCGCCCTGGTATTCATGGGGCGCCAGTTTGCGTTCGCGGGCGCGTCCGGCCAGATCCTTCATCTCGGTCGAAAGAGCTGACAGGGATTTGGTGTCGGCGTCTTGCAGAACCGGAGTAAAGAGACCGCCTTCGATCGCGACGGCGACTGCGACATCCGAGGGCTTCAGTTGCAACACGCGGTCACCCGCCCAGACGGCGTTGCATTCGGGGACCTGCTGCAAAGCGTTGGCCACGGCCTTGATGATGAAGTCGTTGACGCTCAGTTTGACGCCGCGGGCTTCGAGCTGTTTGTTGAGCTGGCTGCGGAACTTGAGCAGGGCGTCCAGCTGAATGTCACGCCGCAGGTAGAAATGCGGGATGGTCTGCTTGGCTTCGGACAGGCGTGCAGCGATGGTCTTGCGCATGCCGTCGAGCGAGATTTCCTCGTAGTCTCGACCTTCGTACATGCGGGCGACCATATCGGCCGAGGGGCCGGTTGCGGGAGCGGCAGCAGGAGCAGCGGCAGGTGCAGGCGCTGCAGCGGCTGGCGCCGGGGCAGGGGCCGTTGCGGTGGCGCCTTCGACGTCGGCCTTGACGATGCGACCATGTGGGCCGGAGCCGGTGATCTGCGTCAGATCGAGGCCTTTTTGACCTGCGATGCGGCGGGCAAGCGGCGAGGCGAATATGCGGCCACCGTCGGCTTTGACCGGTGCAGCCGGTGCCGGGCTGGCCGCAGGGGCGGGCGCCTCGGAGCCCCCTGCGGGGGCCGCCTCGTTGCCCGCGGCGGCTGCGGGAGCAGCCGCTGGCGTGGCGCCGATGTCGTCGGCACTTTCGCCGTCTTCGAGCAGGATTGCGATGGGGGTGTTGACCTTGACGCCTTCGGTACCTTCGGCGACGAGGATCTTGCCAACGGTGCCTTCGTCGACGGCTTCGAACTCCATCGTCGCCTTGTCGGTTTCAATCTCGGCCAGCAGGTCGCCCGAGGCAACGGTGTCGCCTTCCTTGACGAGCCATTTGGCCAGGGTGCCTTCCTCCATCGTGGGGGAGAGGGCAGGCATCAGGATTTCGGTGGGCATATCAGCGCTCCTCAATCAATGTGATTTGGTCAAATGGGGGCCGGGGAGCCCCCTTGCCGCGCGCCAGCTTGGCGATTGCGGCTTCGATCTTGTCTTTGTTCTCGGCCATCCAGACGTATGCCATCTGATGTGACGGCCTGGAGCCGAAAAGGCGGAGGTCGGCGGCCAGTCGTTCAGGAACCAGAGCTGTCACTGTGCGCCCATCCACTTTGTGGGTGACGCGGTAACATTCGGTTCCTGGATCACGACCCCGAACCTCCATCCGATCAGCGGTAGGTCACTTGCTTGACGGCGGCGATCACCTCGTCCGTGGTCACCAGCGCCAGTTTTTCCAGGTTGGCTGCATAAGGCATCGGGACATCCTTGCCGGTGCAGTTGATGACAGGCGCATCGAGGTAGTCGAACGCTTCCTGCATCACGACCGAGCTGATGTAGCTGCCGACGGAGCCCTGAGGCCAGCCTTCTTCGACGGTCACAAGCCGGTTGGTTTTCATCACCGAATTGATGATCGAGCCGGTGTCCATCGGGCGCAGGGTGCGCAGGTCGATGACCTCGGCACTGATGCCTTCCTCGGCCAGTTTTTCGGCTGCTTCGAGCGCATACTGCATACCGATGCCGAAGGAGACGATGGTGACATCGGTGCCTTCGCGCCAGATGCGGGCCTTGCCGAACGGGACGGTGAAATCATCCATCGCGGGCACGTCAAACGAGCGGCCGTAGAGGATTTCGTTCTCCAGGAAGACCACCGGGTTTTCGTCGCGGATCGCGGTTTTCATCAGACCTTTGGCGTCAGAGGCCGAATAGGGCATGACCACTTTCAGACCGGGGATCTGCATGTACCAGGCGGCATAGTCCTGGCTGTGCTGCGCGGCTACACGGGCAGCAGCACCGTTCGGACCGCGGAAGACCATGGGTGCGCCCATCTGACCACCGGACATATAGAGCGTCTTGGCGGCAGAGTTCAGGATGTGATCGATCGCCTGCATGGCAAAGTTGAAGGTCATGAATTCGACGATCGGGCGCAGACCGGCCATGGCCGAGCCCGTGGCGATGCCGGCAAAGCCGTGCTCGGTGATCGGCGTGTCGATGACGCGCTTGGAGCCGAACTCGTCCAGCAGGCCCTGGGACACCTTGTAGGCGCCCTGATACTCGGCGACTTCCTCGCCCATCAGATAGACGTCTTCGTCGCGGCGCATTTCTTCGGCCATGGCGTCGCGGAGCGCTTCGCGGACCGTTTGCTGCTTCATTTCGGTGCCTTCGGGCCAATCCGGTGTCAGATCAACCTGCGGTGCAGCGGGTGCTGCAGCAGCCGGGGCAGGGGCGGGCGCCTCGGAGCCCCCTGCGGAGGCCGCCTCGTTGCCCGCGGCAGCAGGCGCTGCGGGGGTCGCGATATCGTCGGCGCTTTCGCCGTCTTCGAGCAGCACGGCGATGGGGGTGTTCACCTTGACCCCTTCGGTGCCCTCGGCCACCAGGATCTTGCCAACGGTGCCTTCGTCAACGGCCTCGAACTCCATCGTGGCCTTGTCGGTTTCGATCTCGGCCAGAATGTCGCCCGAGGATACGGTGTCGCCCTCTTTGACCAGCCATTTGGCCAGCGTGCCTTCCTCCATGGTCGGCGACAGGGCGGGCATGAGAATTTCGGTTGCCATGTCTATCTTTCCCCTCAGGCGTAAATGTCAGTCCAGAGCTCTTCAACAGCGGGCTCGGGGCTTTCCTTGGCAAAATCGGCGGCCGCGTTCACCACGTCCTTGATTTCCTTGTCGATGGCCTTGAGGTCATCTTCGCTGGCGTGTTTGCCCGTCAACAGCATCGAACGGACCTGTTCAATCGGATCCCGCTCTTCGCGCATGCGCTGCACCTCTTCGCGGGTCCGGTATTTGGCCGGGTCCGACATCGAGTGGCCCCGGTAGCGGTAGGTCTTGATCTCGAGGATGTAGGGGCCCTTGCCCGAGCGGCAGTGCGCAACCGCCTTTTCACCGGCTTCCTTGACCGCCAGCACGTTCATGCCATCGACGGCCTCGCCGGGGATGCCGAAAGCCTCGCCGCGCGTATAGATGTCGGGGGTCGAGGTCGAGCGCGCCTGGGCTGTGCCCATGGCGTATTGGTTGTTTTCGATCACGAAGACCACCGGCAGATCCCAGAGGGCGGCCATGTTGAACGCCTCGTACACCTGACCCTGGTTTGCCGCGCCATCACCGAAATAGGTGAAGGTCACGCGCCCGTTGCCCTTGTATTTGTCGGCAAAGGCCAGACCGGCACCCAGAGGTACCTGCGCGCCCACGATGCCGTGTCCACCGTAGAAATGCTTCTCTTTCGAGAACATGTGCATCGAGCCGCCCTTGCCTTTGGACAGGCCACCCTCGCGGCCCGTCAGTTCGGCCATGACGCCGCCCGGGTCCATGCCACAGGCCAGCATGTGCCCGTGATCGCGATAGGATGTGATGCGTTTGTCGCCTTCTTCGGCAGCAGCCTCGAGGCCGACAACAACGGCTTCCTGGCCGATGTAAAGGTGGCAGAACCCACCGATCAGACCCATGCCATAAAGTTGACCGGCCTTTTCTTCGAATCGGCGGATCAGCAACATCTCTTTGTAATAATTCAAAAGCTCTTCAGCAGAAACATTTGGTTTCTTTGTACTTTTTCGCGCGGCCATCGTGGCGATCTCCCCCTTCCGGCAAGATAGTTTAGCGTTAAACTATCTAATAGAGCATTTCCCATCACAAGGCGAGTGAAATTGTGACGCGGGGGAAAGTCGCGCTGAAATCTGCTTGGGAAATGTGCGAAAGGTCTAGCGGATGACGATCTCGTCGGCTCGCAGCAGGCCTAGGACCGAGCGGGCCTGTTGGTCCAGAAGATCAAGATCCAGATAGCTGTCCGACAGGCGCAGGGTCAGGTTGCCCATCTGATCAATCTCGGCATTCAGCCGATCCAGATCACGCGACAGGGCGTCGGCCTCGGCCGCGATCTCGGCCCTGCGGAACAGCCCGAAATCCCCTTGCACGGCGGCAAAGGTGAAATAAGTGCCCAGGGCAAACGCCACTGCGAAAAAGATCAATGCACCAAAACTGGGTCTGTTGGAACGGGGCACGCCGTTGTCCTGCCTCTGGATTTATTCTGCTCGCACCCTTGGTGGGCGTCTGTTTTGCAGTATGGCACAGGCGAATCACCTTGTGAATCCCCAAAATGCAGGGAATTCACAATGATTTCAGCCGTTAAGGTTGTGTGGCTCAGCCTGCCTGATCCAGGGCGGCAACCCCCGGAAGGGTCTTGCCTTCCATCCATTCCAGGAAGGCACCACCCGCGGTTGAGATATACGAGAAGTCGCCAGCCGCACCCGAAGCATTCAGGGCCGCCACAGTGTCACCACCGCCCGCGACCGATGTCAGTTGCCCGGCGCGGGTCATCGCGGCCGCTTTCAACGCAGCTGAATTGGTCGCCGCGTCAAAGGGCTCCAACTCGAACGCGCCCAGGGGGCCGTTCCAGATCACGGTCTTGCTTTGGCCGAAGATTTCGGTGATGCGCGCAACGCTGTCGGGACCTGCGTCCAGGATCATGCCCTCCTCGGGGCATTGATCGGCGGGCAGCACCTGATGCGGGGCGTGGCTTGCAAAGGTCTCGGCGACGACGATATCGCTGGGCAGGATGATCTGACATCCCAGACCTTCGGCTTTTTCGATGATCTCTGCCGCGGTATCCTTCATGATACGCTCGGCCAGCGATTTGCCGACGCCCATGCCCTTGGCGACCAGAAAGGTGTTGGCCATGCCGCCACCGATCACCAGGTAGTCCACCTTTTCGATCAGGTTGCTCAGCAATTCCAGCTTGGTCGAGACCTTGGCCCCGCCAACAACGGCTGTCACCGGGCGCTCGGGTTGACCAAGCGCGCTTTCCAGTGCCTCAAGCTCGGCCTGCATCAGGCGGCCGGCACAGGCGGGCAACAAGCGGGCAAGCGCCTCGGTCGAGGAATGCGCGCGGTGCGCGGCGGAAAAGGCGTCGTTGCAGTACACGTCACCAAGACGCGCCATGCCAGCGGCCAGGTCAGGGTCGTTCTTGGTTTCCGAGGCGTGAAACCGGGTGTTCTCCAGCAGCAGAACCTCGCCGGGCTGAAGCAATTCGGCGGCCAGTTCGGCCTCGGCACCAACACAATCGGCGGCAAACAGCACTTTGGTTTCAAACGCGCGCTCCAGCGTTGGCACCAGTTGGTTCAGCGACAGGTTCTCGCGGCGTTCCCCACCCGGACGACCAAAGTGCGCCAACAGGATCGGACGGCCCCCAGCGGCCAGGATGTCGCGCACAGTAGGGGCGATGCGGCGGATGCGGGTCGAGTCGGTCACGACGCCATCCACGATCGGTACGTTGATGTCCACGCGCACCAAAACGCGCTTGCCGTTCAGATCCATGTCGTCGAGTGTTTTCCAGGCCATCATGTGCTCCGCGTGAAATCAACAAATCTGCGTGCTCTTTCCCCGGAATCCGCCCTCAGGTCAATGCGCGACTTGGCATTCGGTCAGGGGGCGCTTAGGTATTCGCCCAACAACTTGCTACAGGAGGGCCCAATGGCCGAGATCAAGGATCCAGAAAACACCGTCATCGTCGAGCTGAAGGGCGGCAATGTCGTCATCGAGCTGCTGCCCGATGTGGCACCCAAGCATGCCGAGCGGATGAAAGAGCTGGCGCGCGCAGGCGAGTATGACAACGTGGCCTTTCACCGTGTGATCGACGGCTTCATGGCGCAGACCGGCGACGTGCAGCACGGCGACATGGAAGACGGGTTCAACCTGCGCATGGCGGGCACCGGCGGGTCGTCGCTGCCGAACCTGCCGGCCGAGTTCTCGAAGCTGCCCCATGATCGCGGCACCCTGGGCGCGGCCCGTTCCGCGAACCCAGACAGCGCCAACTCGCAGTTCTTCATCAACTTCAAGGACAACCACTTCCTGAACGGCCAGTACACCGTTTACGGCCGCGTGATCGAAGGCATGGAGCATGTCGACGCCATCGTGCGCGGCGAGCCGCCTGCAAGCCCCGACCGCATGATCAGCGTCAAGGTTGCCGCAGATGCGTAAACTGGCAGCTGTCTTTGCACTGATGGCCAGCCCCGCGCTGGCCACCGGTTTACAGATCGAGGTCGAAGGTGAAGGCGCCAATGGCACGATCACCGTCGACCTGTTGGAAGACGTGGCACCCAAGCACGTGGAACAGATCGCAGCCCTGGCGGCTGAGGGGCAGTATGACGGCGTGGTGTTTCACCGCGTGATCGAAGGTTTCATGGCGCAGACGGGCGATGTCGAGTTTGGCAAGCTTGGGGGAAACATGGCGGCTGCTGGTCGTGGCGGCTCCAGCCGCCCGGACCTGCCGGCCGAGTTCTCGGACATCCCGTTTGATCGTGGTGTCGTGGGTATGGCGCGGTCGCAGAACCCCAACAGCGCCAACTCGCAGTTCTTCATCATGTTCGATCCGGGCCATTTCCTGAACGGTCAATACACCGTTGTGGGCAAGGTCACCGGCGGCATGGACGTTGTCGACCAGATCAAGCGCGGCAAAGGCCAGAACGGTTCCGTGATCGGGCAACCGGACGTGATGAAAAAGGTCACCGTGACCGAGTGATGCTTTGCGCGGTGCCCCGCATGTCCGGGGCACCGCACCTTTGGTCAAAATTGCGTGTAAGGGGCTGTTCAGCTGCCCCTTGGGCCGACAGACTTTCCGCGTCGAAACACTTTGATTGTGTGACCCATGCGCGGACTGTTTGTATTCCTCTTCTCTGTGATCGCGACCACAGTTCTGGCCAGCCCTGAGTTCTGGCGCAGCGAATGGCCGGATACCGATTTTTCGCGCACGAGCGTCAAGAACTGGGGAGAGATCCTGTCAGGCGGCCCGCCCAAGGATGGTATACCGGCCCTGAGCAACCCCAGCTTCCTGCGCGCAGAGGATGAACGCCGTATCAAAGACCGCGAGCCGGTGATCACGGTTGAAATCGACGGGGTCGAGCCGCGCGCTTATCCGATCCGCTACCTGATGTGGCATGAGATCGTGAACGACAGTGTGGGCGGTGTCCCCGTGGCGGTGACCTTCTGCCCGCTCTGCAACTCCGGAATCACATTCGACAGGCGGGTCAGGGGGCAAGAGCTGAGCTTTGGTGTCTCGGGCAAGCTGCGTAACTCTGACATGGTGATGTATGACCGCGAAACCCAAAGCTGGTGGCAGCAGGCCATTGGCACGGCCATTGTCGGAGAGCTGAACGGAACCCAATTGAGGGCGCTGCCGACCTGGATGGAAAGCTGGGCCGAGTACAAGGCGCGCAATCCGCAGGGCCTGGTGATGGCGCAACCCAGCTACAACCGGTCCTATGGCCGCAACCCCTATGAGGGCTACGACAGCCTGAGCAAACCGTTCCTCTATAACGGTGAGCTTCCACCCCATGGCATCCCGCCGCTTGCGCGTGTGGTGCGGGTGGGCGATCGCGCTTGGCCGGTGTCCAGGCTGCGCGATACCCCTGAACTGCGCGAGGCCGGTGTTGTACTGACCTGGACTGCCGGTCAGGCGTCGGCACTGGACACGGGCCGCATTTCACGTGGCAAGGACGTGGGCAGCATTCGCGTCACAGACGGGCAGGGGCGGGATCTGCCGCACGATGTCATGTTTGCCTTTGCCTATCACGCATTCTGGCCCAATGGTCAGTGGATGTTGAAATAACCCTCGCCAACGGCTCCGGAATGAAGTAGCCGAGACACAGACCACCCAGCTTTTCGTCAGGTAGCAATCAAGGACGCGCACGGCGCGCTCCTGCCCCTGTTTGATGGCGAATGAACATGCTGAAAATTGCTTTGCTGGCCCTGACCCTGTCCGCAGACGGAGAGCTGCAGATGCAGGTCACGGAAACCGATGGTTGGGTGGAATGCGCGATGCAGTAAGAGCGCAGCGCGCAACTCTACAAGGCCACCGGTGTCGAGGTCGTTGAAGCGATCTGTGGCGAACACGATTTGCCGCTGACCGAGGTTCTGCCTTTTGCAGACCCGGCGCTTGAGCAATTTCGATATCGCGTGATGATTGGTCAGAACGGACGGTTCCGCATAGACCCATTGGGCGCGCGTCAAAGCTGCACCCCGTCGAACGACTGGCCGAACCGGGTCCATTGCCCACTGTCCGGCCAGACCGTTGATCTCGAGCGTTACGCCCGGTTTTGACTGATTTAGCCGTCGGTGAAGGTGTAGGATCCCAGATCACACAGATCGAGGCCGTAATCCTCGAACTCGCCCCCGTCCGAGAATTCGCCGCGGATGTCATAGATGCAGGTGCTCAGACCATCAGCGATCACGACGCCGATCTCATAGCCTGGCGCGAGGTAGCCGCCTTCGAGCAGGTTGTCTTCCCATGCGTCAGAGGTGGCTGCGCTGACGTTGAAGCCGATCAGGTCCGCGCTGGACTCGTTGATCAGAAAGAACTCCAGATCTTCGGCGACAGCTGCCGAGCCAAAGGTGAGTGCGGCCAGTGCTGCCCCAAGCAAAATGCGTTTCATTGTGATCCCCTAGATATGAGTGCTGCCGCGCATGCATTTTGCAGGGGCTGCATGGTCGCCATTGTGCGGAATTCCGCCGAAGAGGGAAGGGGTTACAGGCAAATTCCGCGAATCTGGCACGTGATACGCATAAAAAAACGCCGACACGGAACCCCCGCATCGGCGCATTTTGCTTGATCCGCGAAATGGACGCGAGATTATTTGCTTTCGGCCGGGGCTGCTGCAGGCGCTGCTGCCGGGTTGGCGGCTGGCTTGGCGGCGCGGCCAGGGTTCAGCGGATCGTCCTGGCGCTGTACGGAACCTTCGAAGTGGGCGCCGCTTTCGATCGCGATGGTCTTGTGGATGATGTCGCCTTCGACGCGCGCGGTCGAGGTCAGGCGCACCTTGAGGCCACGTACACGACCCACGATACGGCCATTGATCACCACGTCATCTGCGGTCACTTCGCCTTTGATTGTTGCGCTTTCGCCGATGGTCAGCAGATGCGCGCGGATGTCGCCTTCGACGGTGCCTTCGACCTGGATGTCACCGGTGGTCTTCAGGTTGCCGGTGATATGCAGGTCCGACGAAAGGACCGATGCGGGCGGCTTGGCTTTGGGGGCGCTGGCTTTGAAATCGCTCTGGGCAGGCGCTGCCGGTGCAGACGTCGGGGCCGCCGGCTTGGCGGCAGCTTCGGGGGCCTTTGCACCCGGCTCGTTGATTTTGCTCTTAGAAAACATTTCTTGCAGCCTTGATGTAGATCATGGGGTTTACGGGTCTTCCGTTCACGCGTACCTCATAATGGAGGTGGGTGCCAGTCGACCGTCCGGTGCTACCCATATCAGCAATATGATCCCCGCGCGAGACCCTTTGACCCTTCTTCACGCGAATCCGGGTGTTATGGGCGTAAAGCGTCTCAATTCCAAAGGCATGCTGGATTTTGACCACGCGCCCAAAACCCGACTGCCACCCGGCATGCGTCACAACGCCATCGGCGGTCGCAAAGATGTCGGTGCCGTGGGGGCCTGCAAAGTCAGAACCATTGTGCATGCGCCGACCGCCAGTCTTGGGGTCGCGGCGGAAGCCAAAGCCGCTGGTATAGCGCACGGCGGCGCGTACCGGGCTGGCAAAGGGTGCCTTTTCGGCGGCGATACGGTACAGGTTCAACTGCTCCATCTGCCTTAGCAGCTGGTTCGCGCGGGCCTCGTCAGCCGAGGGTTCTTCACCGCGCGTGCTCAGGGATAAAGGGGTGAGCGGACCGCCCTGACCGCTGTAACCCCGCCGGACCTGCTCGATGATGCGGTCGGTGGGCATGCCTGCACTGCGGAACATCTTGTCCAGTGGCTCGACCGAGATGGCCATCGCCTCTTCCAGCTGACGGAAGATCTGGTCGTTCTGTTCCCGCATCAGGCGGATTTCCAATTCCAATTCGTCGCGCTGATCCAGCGCGTCCTGAGCGTCGGTGATCACTTGGTCGCGCTGCTGTGCCGTGCGCTCCAGTGCATCCGCCATAAAGGTCATCTGAAACGGGGCAGAGGCCGCCACGTGATGGACCGCTGTTTCGTCTTCGTTCTGCGCCTCGAGCTGTGCCAGCGCGTCACGGGCGGATTCGCGGTCTTTCATCGTGTTGCGCAGCGTGCTTTGGATCACGTCGATGCCGGTCTCCAATTCGCGACGACGGGTTTCGGATTCAAGCAGTTCGGACTGCATGACCGAGATCTGTGCCAGGGCCGCATTGAACCGTTCCTGGGCTGCGATGGCCTCTACTGCGCGGGCGTCGCGTTCATCCGACAGGGCGTTGAGACGCTCCTGATAGGTCACCTGATCGCGTTTGGCCTGTTCGCGAAAGTTGCCCGACCCGATGCTGTCCATCAGCAGGATAGCAGTCGCCACAATCGCCCAGGCCACAACCACGGTCACACCGGCATAGGCGATCAGCTGTGTTTCCGGCCTGAGCCGGATGAACCTGGTGTCGGTGTCGGATTTGAGAAACAGGCGGCGCTCGGGAAAGACACTTTCCAGAAACGCGTGAATCTTGATTGCCAGACGTGTTCGCACGCGTCTTTCCTTGTCTTACCCCTCTGACGGCGTTTTCGGTGAGTGACCGTCAGCCTTGGGGCGACTGAATAACCAGACAGGGCCGTTTGGGCAAGTTTGTTAACCAGTTGGCCGAATCTGACGGGGTTTCGCGCCGAGGGTGAGCGGATTTTTGCCGATGAGGCGTGTTTTTACGCAAGGAGTCAGAGGGTTGCCCCGGACCTGCCTCGGAAAACCGTCAGCGCGCGCAGGGGCGTATCACCGAACATGCGCCGGGTACTGATCCGCCAGAGGCCAGTAGAAATCGGGTGGCAGTCCCGCATCCGCGCGTTTTTCTTCGTTGAACGGTGGCTTCAACCCGCCCTTGAAGTAGTGGCGCACCAGCTTGTGAAATTCTTCCTTGGGGTCGATGTTGTCGCGCCCGCACAGGAAATTGAACCATTTCGAGCCATAGGCCACATGGCTGACCTCTTCGGCATAGATGGTCTCAAGGCAGCCAACGGCCTGTGTCTCGCCCGCCTTCTTGAAGATGTCGATCATGCCGGGGGTCACATCCAGCCCGCGCGCCTCCAACACCATAGGGACAATCGCCAGCCGTCCCAGCAAATCTTCGGCGGTGTCGATAGCTGCGCGCCACATGCCAGCGTGGGCGGGCAGCGCGCCGTAATGGCTGTCCATCGCCTCAAGACAGTCGCACATCATGTTGAAATGGTTCGATTCCTCATCTGCGGCCTGCACCCAGTCGTCGTAGAACCCCAAGGGCATCGGCACATCCGTGAACCGCGCGATGATGTCCCAATGCAGGTCAACTGCGTTCAGCTCGATATGCGCCACCGCATGCAACAGGGCGATCCGACCGGCGGGCGAGCCGGGCTTGCGTTTTGGCACGTCGCGAGGGCTGAGCAGGTCAGGCTTTTCAGGGCGGGCAGGATGCTCGGGCGGCGTGGCCTGTCCGATCTCCAAAGGTTCACCCGCGGCACGCGCGGTTTTCCACTGCGCGGCATAAGCGCGGGACTTGGCCGTTTTGGCGCGACCATCAGCGGTGGTCAGCACGTCAACGGCCATTTGCGCCAGAGAAATACGGTTCCCGAGAGTGGAAGTGCCTACAGCATCAGTCATCATGTTTGCCCCAATGTCTGCGCGCAGCGATACGCTGTTCCGATCCCGGTTAACAGAGGCAATATCAGCACGTCCGCCCCGAAACGCAGACACAACGGGCCTACCAGTCGATCGGTTGACCGTCGCGAAAGAAGCCGCCGGTTGGGCCGGTGTCGGGCAGCATGGCGGCCCATGTCACGCCCATGGCGCCCTGTGGCACGGGACGCCCGCCACCGCCCATATCGGTTGCCACCCATCCTGGGCAGACGGCGTTGACCAGGACACCCTTGGGCTTCAACGCGGCGGCTGTCTTGATCGTCAGGGCATTCAATGCGGCCTTTGAAATGCCGTAACCGGGCGTGCCTGCGGACATGCCGGTCAAGGCGCCACCGCCGGATGAGACGTTGATAATGCGCGGATGCGCGGACCGTTCGAGCAAGGGGGTCGCCGCAATGGTCGTGGCCCATGGACCAAAGAGGTTGGTGTCAAACGCCCGTCGCACCCGGTTCAGGTCTGCGCTTTGAATCTGCTGATCGGTGTCATAGTCGACGCCCGCGTTGTTGATCAGGATATCCAGCTGTCCAAACGTGCGGGTTATGTTGGCAAAGGTTGCGTCAATCGACGCCTGATCCGAGACATCCAGTTGCACGGCCCTTGCAAGTGGGCCGAGGTCGCGCGCTGCGGCTTCGCCCTTGTGCAGGCTGCGCGGGCCAACAAGCACCCGGACGCCGTGATCTTGTGCCAGTTGGCGCGCAACTTCTTTGCCGATGCCGCGATTGGCACCGGTCACTAATGCGATGCGCGTTTTGTCTGTCATGATGCTCTACTCCTAGAGGGGCGGCGCTTTTGATGTGCCCGCCACGCATCCGGAACATGCGCTTGAAGGCTCAAGGATACTTGCACAGACCTGCTTGTGTTTTGAATGATCCTGACTCTAGGCGAGCTCGGGGTGATCATAGGCCTCAGGGTAGGGCATCGGTTTGTCCGGTCCCAGCGGAACAACACCGTTCCAGCTGCGTCCGAAATACCCCTGACGGCAATGTACCAGCGAGCAACTGTCCGCGACACCTGGCAGGGCATGGACCCGACACAGCCATTGCCACAGATGCGGATAGTTCAGGATCTTGGCCCCGTTCAGTTTCATGCGCAGGTAATAGACCGGGTCATGACGATAGAGCGTAGGGAACAATCGCAGATCAGCCTCGGAGAAGCGGTCGCCGGTCAGATAGGGACGGCCATCACTCAGGCGGTGCTCCAATTCGTCGAGGGTGTGAAAGTATGCGGCATAGGCGCTGGCATAGACCGACTGATCCGAGGAGAAACCCGCCTTGTAGGCGCCGTTGTTGATAGAGACATAGATTTGCTCGTTCAACGCGTCGACCTCGGGGCGCGCGTCCACCGGGTAAAGGTCAATGCCGCCGTCGCCACCAAGGGCCTGCGCATGTTCCCCCAGCATCCGAATGATCTCGGCGCTTTCGTTGTTCACGATGCGCTTTTGCACCTTGTCGTAGAGGATAGGGACAGAGCGCTCGGTTGCGCCTTCGACCTCATAGATCTGTTTGACCAGGCGAAATCCTTGACCTGTGCCGGTCTCGACGGTGCATTCGGGCAACGTGCCGCCTGTCAGGCTTGCTACCATGTCAGGCGCGAATTGCCAGTTGTTGGGGCCGTCCGGGTCGTTTTCATCCGTCCGATTGGGAAAGGCGACGTCCAAGGTTATGCTGTCCTGTAGTCCCAGCACATTGCGAGCCAGGGTCACGCGGTGACACCAGGGACAGTTCAAGGCAACAAACAGATGATAGCGTCCCGGCTCTGCGGGGAAGTCGGGGTCGCCGATGGCATGGCGGAACCCGCTGACGCCGCGCACAAATTCACCTTGTGCGCGGCGTTCTGTGGCGCCGGTCTGGTCTTCTTGGGTGGAACGGTCGCCCATGGGTCTTATCCTCTCAGTCGGTGATGCAGGATGATCGGAACGGCCAGTTCCTCTTCATCGCTCAGGTGACGCTGCAAGAACGCCTCGATTGCTTCCGAGGTGCCGTGCAAGGCGCCCACTTCGTCGCGGACCTGACCGGGATCAAGTTGCATCAGTTTGATCACACGATTTGCCGTTTTGGTATAGCTGTCCAGTACCTTGTCCAGATCGGCATGGTCCTGTTCCAGCACCTCAAGCCCGTGATCAAAGCGGGGATCAGCCTCGGACAGCTCGGGGAAGTAGCTGCGATCTTCCCACCCGTGGTGCCCATGCAGGTTCCCGACCAGCGCATTGCCGTAATAGGACAGGCGCGCGGCATAGGTGTCATCGCCCATGTCCTTGTCCAGATAAACCTCGGCATCTTCGCGCAGAACCTCTGCCAGCTTGCGAAAGCCCTGATGGGCGCCCAGCCATTGGCGGGTCTTGTCCTTGAAGCCGGGGTGAGCATCCCAACTGTCGCGCGGATAGGTGTCGAGCAAGACACGCATCTCGTCCGGCATGTCGTGGGTTCGGATGTCAAAAGTGGTTTGGGTCATGGTCTCGCTCCTTTCGCCACAGGAAGTGGGAGGAAGGGGCGAGCGATCCAATCTCTACGCCTGCACAGGGTCTGTGCCAGACCTCACAGACAGGAAAAAGGGCGCGGTCTGTAAACCACGCCCTTTGTCGGTATCGTCAAAAAGTTAGAGCGCTTTGACAGTTTCGAGGACTTCATCCACGTGACCGGGCACTTTGACCTTGCGCCAGACGTGGGCAATCTTGCCCTCGCGATCCACGACAAAGGTCGACCGCTCGATGCCAAGGAACTTTTTGCCGTACATGCTCTTTTCCTTCCACACGCCATAGTCCTGGCACATGGTGCCGTGCTCATCGGACAAGAGCGGCGTCGTCAGCTCATGCTTGGCCACGAATTTGTCGTGTTTTGCCACGCTGTCCTTGGAGATGCCGAAAACTTGAGCACCCGCATCGGCAAAGGCTTGCAACTGTTCAGAAAAGCCAATGGATTCCTTGGTGCACCCCGGGGTATCATCACGAGGATAGAAGAACAGGACAACAAGGTCGCCCCGCAAATCAGACAGGCTGACCGTACCGCCACCATCACGGGGCAAGGTGAAATCAGGTGCGGTATCGGAAACTTCGGGCATCAGGCAACTCCGGTAAGGGTTTCAAAAGTGTTCGCTTGGATAATAGGTGTCGAGAAAGAAGTTGAAAGGCACAGACGGAAATTCCCAGGGATCTGACGTGACCAAGGATCAACAGCCCAACCAGGCCAAGGCACCGCGTCGCCGGGCCAAGGTGGGGCGTTGGACGTTTCGTGGTGTCATGATCCTGATCTGTCTCGCCTCGGTCACTGCTGTCATGGCCATTGGTCAGACGTTCAGCGCACCCGATTGGCTGCGCGAACGGGTCGCCGACCGGATCGAACGGAACCTGAACGGTTTGCAGCTTGAGTTCGGGCAGGTGAAGTTCATCATTCTCGACGGCTGGCGCCCTCGGATCAGCTTGCAGAACGTGGCGCTCAGGGACGCAGAGGGGCAGATGATCGCGCAGCTGGCCGATGCCGAGGCCAGCCTTGCGATGCGCCCCTTGCTGCAGGGGCAGGTCAAACCCAAGCAGATCGTTCTCAGCGGGGCTTTTGTCACCATGCAACGCGACGCGCTGGGCAATCTTTCGCTGTCGCTGGGCGAGGGGGCGGCACCCGTGGGGCAGGCGGCCAACCTACCGCAGATGATCGAAGCTGCGGACAAGGTGTTCCTGTCCGATCAATTGTCGGCTCTGGCTGCGGTCGAAGTTCAGGGCATCACCCTGAGCCTGGAGGATCTGGGAAAAGGGCGCGTCTGGACATTGGACGGGGGTCACATCCAGCTTACGCGCCATGATCAGGACATGCGCATAGCCACCGGGTTTTCGTTGCTGTCGGGGCGCGATTATGCCAGCTCGATCGAGGCGAATTACACCAGCACGCTTGGCTCGCCCGAGGCCAAGTTCGGCATTTCCGTCAGCGACATCGCGGCCGAAGACATCGCTTTGCAAAACGCCGCCGTCTCATGGCTCGAGGTGCTTGAGGCGCCCATCTCTGGTGCGGTGCGCGGTGGCATTGATGCCCAAGGCGCGCCCAGCCAGATCTCGGCCACCTTGCAGATCGGAGAGGGTGCGGTACAGCCGAACGCCGAAACGCGCCCCATCCGGTTCACCGGCGCCCGGACCTATTTCACCTATGACCCGGCCGAGCAGCTGCTGGATTTCAACGAGTTTTCGGTGAACAGCTCATGGGGCTCTGTCACTGCCGAAGGGCAGGCCGTGGTCAACGGCGTGGAAACCGGCGTGTTTGAGAGCCTGGTGGGACAATTACGGTTCACCGAGATGTCGCTCAACCCCGCTCAGGTGATGCCGCAGCCCGTGGCTCTGGACAGCGCTGAGGTCGATCTGAAGCTGGAATTGAACCCGTTCCGTGTTCAGGTGGGGCGCCTGACAGTCTCGGATGACGACAAATTGCTGAACGCGTGGGGACGGCTGGCCGCCGACCCTCGGGGCTGGCGCGTTTCGCTTGATGGTACGCTGGACCGGATGACACCGGGCGAGTTGCTGGCGTATTGGCCGTCTGCGGTGGCCCCCAAACCGCGCAAATGGGTTGAGGAGAACCTGACACAGGGCACTTTCACCAATGGTGACTTTGCGGTGAGGCTGAAACCGGGGCAGCGGCCCGATCTTTATGCCGACTTTGATTTCGACCAGACGACGATCCGGTTTGCCAAGACCCTGCCGCCCGCGACAAACGCCCGTGGACAGGCGAGCCTGACGGGCCAACGCTTTGCGGTACTGGCACATGCGGGCCAGGTTGTGACCGACCACGGCGATGTCATCGACGCCGCTGGTACATCTTTCATCATCCCCGATATCTCGATCAAAAGGGCCGCCCCGGGCATCGCGCGCATCATCGGAACGGGAAGCGTTCCAGCGGTTCTGTCTCTGTTGGACAGGCCACCTTTGAGCCTGATGTCGAAATCGAAACTGCCCATCGAACTGGCCGAAGGAGAGGTCTCGGTACAAGGTACGCTGTCCCTGCCACTCAAGGACAAGGTCCAGATCGACGACATGGAGTTTCACCTGACTGGTGAAATTTCGGACATGCAGAGCTCTGTTCTGGTGCCCGGATTGGACCTGAGCGCGCAGCGCCTGACAGCGGTGGGGGATCAGACGCAGATCGTCCTGTCCGGGAACGGTTTTTTGGGGCAGGTGCCGATGACGGCAACCTGGACCCAACCCATCGGCAACAAGGATACGCCGAAAGGCAGTCAGGTTGAGGGCACGATCGAGCTGTCCAAGGCCTTGATGCAAGAGCTCAACTCGGAGTTCGGCATCCGCGCGGTCAGCGGCAAGGGGCAGGCGCGCTATCGGTTGGATCTGCAACCGGCGCAACCGCCGCGGCTGACAGCCCAGTCGGATTTGGCAGGTGTCGGGCTGAGCGTGGCCGAGTTGGGCTGGCAAAAACCGCCCTCTGCCACCGGTGATCTGTCTCTGGCGGCTCAGTTTGGCGAAAACGATGCAATTGAGGATTTTCAACTGCAGGCCGCCGGGCTGTCCGCGAAAGGTACCATGACGTTCAACACAACCGGCACGATGGAAAGTGCCCGGTTCAGCTCGTTGAGTGTCGGGAATTGGCTGAACGTGCAGTTGGACATGATCGGCCGTGGCAGTCAGGCACCGGACATGATTATCCGGGGCGGTACCGTCGATATGCGCGGCGCAAACCTGGGCGGCGGCGATGCCACGCCTGGGGCCTCGGGCGCGGGGGCCGGGCAAAGCGTGACTGCGACCCTCGACAGGTTGCAGATCACCGACAGCATTGCGCTGACCGGGTTCCAGGGGAAATTTGCGCAAGCCGGGGGAATGTCCGGCAACTTTTCCGGGCGGATCAATGGCCAGACGCCTGTCAATGGTCAGGTCCTGCCCAAAGGCGGGCGCAGCGGATTTTTTGTACAATCCAACGACGCAGGCGGGGTGTTCCGCTCGGCGCAGCTGCTCAACCAGGCACGCGGCGGCACCTTTCAGCTTTCATTGACACCGACCGGGGGGCCGGGGACGTATGACGGTACACTGAAGGTGCGCGATACGCGGATCAAGGATGCGCCTGCGATGGCGGCGCTGCTCAATGCAATCAGTGTTGTGGGGCTGTTGGACGAAATGGCCGGGTCCGGCATTCAGTTTTCAACCATTGATGGCCGGTTCCGATTGGACCCCGAACAGGTCACCGTCTACGAAGGCAGCGCTGTTGGCCCGTCGATGGGGCTGTCGGTGGATGGCACTGTCGATACCGAGCGGCGGCTGCTGAACCTGCGGGGCGTGATCTCTCCGGTCTATCTGCTCAACGTGATCGGCAGCGTGTTGTCCACCCGCCGCGGGGAAGGGTTGGTGGGGTTCAACTATACGCTCACGGGGGCCATGACCTCACCTCAGGTTTGGGTGAACCCATTGTCGGGACTGGCGCCCGGGTTCTTGCGCGATTTTCTGCGCGAGCCTGCTCCGCAAGCGCCTGCGACGCGGGGGCAACCACCTCAGGTGCAAAAGGATCCAACCCAGGACAGTGGAGCCGGAGACCGCTGAGGGGTGTGGTCAAGCGCGCGCGGGCGACGTATAGCGCGGGCATGAAACTGAGTGATTTTGATTTCGACCTGCCAGAGACGCTGATCGCCACCCGCCCGGCGCAGCCTCGCACCTCGGCCCGCCTGCTGGTGGCCGAAGGTGATGTCATCACCGATGCGGTGGTCCGCGACCTGACCGAGTGGCTGCGTCCTGGCGACAGGCTGGTGCTGAACGACACCCGCGTGATCCCCGCACGCCTGAGCGGTCGCCGACACCGCGACAGCGCTCAGGGGCCGGTTTCGGCCAAGATCGAGGTCACATTGCTTGACCCGGCGGCGGACGGCAGCTGGTCGGCACTGATCAAACCGCTCAAGAAGGTGAAGCCCGGCGAGACCATCGTGTTCTCGGATGATCTGTCGGCCGAGTTGACCGGTGTCGAAGACGGGCAGGGGCGGTTGCGGTTCAACCTGTCGGGCGATGACTTTGACGCGGCGCTTGCGCAGGCCGGTGCCATGCCGCTGCCGCCGTATATCGCGGCCAAACGGCCCGCGGACGAGCAGGACAAGACCGATTATCAGACGGTTTGGGCCAAGAACGCAGGGGCGGTGGCCGCGCCAACAGCCTCACTTCATTTTGACGACAACCTGTTGCAGGCGCTGCAGGATATGGGCGTGGGCTTCACCTATGTCACGCTGCATGTGGGCGCGGGAACCTTTCTGCCCGTTAAGGTTGATGATGTGACAACCCACAAGATGCATTCCGAATGGGGCCGCGTCAGCGAACAGGCCGTGGCCGAGATCGAGGCGACAAAAGCCGCAGGTGGCCGGGTGATCCCGGTGGGCACCACCGCGTTGCGTCTGATTGAAAGTGCCGCCCAAACCGGCAAGCTGAAACCCTGGGACGGCGACACGGACATTTTCATCTACCCCGGGTTCGAATTCCACGTCACCGACGCGCTGATGACGAACTTTCATCTGCCCAAGTCCACCTTGCTGATGCTGGTGTCGGCACTGATGGGGCAAGAGCGGATGGCGCGGGTGTATAAGCATGCGGTGAAATCAGAATACCGCTTCTTCTCTTACGGCGACGCGTCGCTTTTGATCCCGACTAAGGCGAAAACGCCAAACCCGACTCGGCAAATGTCGTAGACAAGCGGCCCTGTGCTGGTGTCTGATGAGATACCGAAGCCAATTCAGTCGGATACGAGCGAGGACGCCCGATGCTTCAGGTTCTTTCCAGCGCATGGGCGCTGCTTCTGGGTATTTGTCTGCTGCTCGTTGGCAACGGGCTGCAAGGCACGATGCTGGGTGTGCGTGGCGACATCGAAGGGTTTTCGACTTTCGAGATGTCGATCGTCATGTCGGCCTATTTTATCGGCTTCCTCGGCGGCTCGCGGATGGCGCCCAACATGATCCGACGCGTGGGCCACGTGCGGGTCTTTGCGGCGCTGGCCTCGTTCATCTCGGCCGTCATGATCCTGTATCCCGTTCTCCCGAACATGTGGGTCTGGATCCTGGGTCGCGTGATCATCGGCTTCTGCTTCTCGGGCGTGTATGTGACGGCCGAAAGCTGGCTGAACAACGCCGCCGACAACTCGAACCGGGGCAAGGCGCTATCGCTGTACATGATCGTGCAGATGATCGGCATCATCTCGGCCCAAGGCCTGATCCAAGTGGGGGATCCCGGCGGGTATGAGGCGTTCATCATCGCCTCGATCCTGGTTTCGATTTCTTTCGCGCCGATTTTGCTGTCGATCTCGCCGACCCCGGCTTTTGACACCACCAAGCCCATGACCCTGCGCGAGATCATGAAAATCTCGCCTTTGGGCTGCGTCGGCATGTTCCTGTTGGGGGGCATCTTCTCGGCCCAGTTCGGCATGAGCTCGGTCTATGGCGCCACCATTGGTCTGTCGCTGGGCAACCTTTCGCTGTTTGTTGCGACCTTTTATGTGGGCGCACTGATCCTGCAATATCCGCTGGGTTGGATGAGCGATCGCATGGACCGGCGCGTGTTGATCATGCTGGTCGCGGCCGTGGGTGGCGTGGCCGCCGTGCTGGGGATGATGCTGGGCGGTCAGTTTTCGATGCTGCTGGTTGCGGCGTTCCTGATCGGTGGCATGTCGAACCCGCTGTATTCTTTGCTGATTGCCTACACCAACGACTACCTCGATCACGACGACATGGCCGCAGCATCCGGCGGCTTGGTGTTCATCAACGGGTTGGGGGCCATTGCAGGTCCGATGATCACCGGTTGGCTCATGGGCGAAGGCGTGATGGGGCCGTCCGGGTTCTTTGCCTTTATGGCGGCCTTGCTGGCAGCGATGGCGGTTTACGCGCTTTATCGCACCACACAGCGCGCCGCGATCCCGGTCGAGGAAACTGGCTCCTTTACCGTCATGACGCCAACTTCGACCCCGGTAGCCGTTGAATTTGCGCAAGAAGTTGCCATCGAGGCCGAATTGGAGGAGCAAGAGGCGCAATAAGTCGCTTTTTGCTTCAAAATATGTCGCGGATGTTGCAATATGTTACTGTAACAATTGTGTAAAAGATTTTTTAATACCTATGTTCCCTGGGGGAAATTAGAAGTGGGGTGAGGCCAATGGTTGGTCCCGAAGATATTCTGAGTTTCTGGCTGGATGAAGTTGGTCCGGCCGGGTGGTATGTACAAGACGACGCGCTTGATGCCCAAATCACCGAAAAGTTCAAATCGACGTGGGAGGCCGCCTGTGAAGGTCGCTTCTCGATGTGGTTGACCTATCCAAGCGGTGCTTTGGCCTACATCATCCTGACGGATCAGTTTCCCAGAAACATGTTCCGCGGCGATGCCCGTGCTTTCAAGACCGACAAGGCGGCTCTGGCGGCAGCCAAATGCGCGGTCGACAAGAAGTGGGATATGCGCATCGACGAACCGGCGCGGCAGTTCTTTTATCTGCCGATGATGCATTCAGAGAACCTGTGTGATCAGGAACGCTGTGTGCGTCTGCTGTGCGAGCGCATGCCTGAAAGCGGTGCCAGCAACATGCTGCACGCCCGCGCGCATCGCGAAGTGATCCGCCAGTTCGGTCGGTTCCCGTATCGCAACGATGCGCTGCACCGGACACCGACCGCACAAGAGGCCGTTTATGTCTCGGACGGTGGATACGGTCAGACCGTGCGTCAGATGCAGGCTGCGGGCTAGCGACCTGCCTCAGGATGCGGGAACGCATCCTTTGACATCCGATATGCTGCGGGTGAGGGCATCCGCAGCCGTTTCTATCGAATGATCGATCAGCATCTCAGGCGTGTCGACCAATTGGCGCACCCGGGTCTGAACTCCCTGTACATTTGCCTCCAAGGTTTGAACCTTTTGCTGCAAGCTGTTCAGCGTCGCTGTGCTGAAGGTGCCAGTCTGTGTCTTGAGCACCGCCAGGTCGTCGCGAATGCCCGACAGATCGCTGCGCAGCCCGGCCACCTCGTCGCGCAACGGGGTCACTTTGATCAGATTCTCGGAAAATGTGGCTGTCAGCCCGTCGGCGGTTGCAACCACCTTCCAGGCCAGAAACAGGCAAAGCGCCAGCAGGATCAGAGTGGCGTTGAGCAGGGCGAGGGCGAGGTCCTTGAGAGTCTTGGCCATGATGCATCCAATGTTTGAATTCAAAAACAAATCTTTAACGCCTGCAAAAAGGCGCCGTTGGAGCATTTCTAGCGTTTTGCAGGTGGGCGGTATAGGCTGATTCCTGCGCATTGCCTTGTCATCTTCCCCTGCGTCACACATGTCGCAGGGGGCAGGGATTGATGTGTGTGAAAAAATAGTTTAACGGTAAACTAGTTTTTGAAAACGCCTGCGGCGAGGAGTGACCATGGCTGCGAAATCCTTTGATCTGATTGTTATTGGTGCCGGTCCCGGCGGCTATGTTGCGGCCATTCGTGGTGCGCAACTGGGCCTGAAGGTGGCCGTGGTCGAACGCGAACACCTGGGCGGCATCTGCCTGAACTGGGGCTGTATCCCGACCAAGGCGCTGTTGCGCTCGTCCGAAGTGTTCCACCTGATGGAGCGTGCCAAGGACTTTGGCCTCAAGGCAGACAACATCGGCTATGACCTGAGCGCGGTTGTCAAACGCTCGCGCGGGGTGGCGGCGCAGCTGTCGGGCGGTATTGGTCACCTGCTGAAAAAGAACAAGGTCACCGTGGTGATGGGCGAAGCGACGATCCCCGCCAAGGGCAAGGTTTCGGTCAAGACCGACAAGGGCGTCGAAGAGCTGACGGCCAAGAACATCATCCTGGCCA
>NZ_JAGHRE010000015.1 GCF_017743935.1 Tropicibacter sp. R16_0 | reverse complement strand
TGGCCAGGATGATGTTCTTGGCCGTCAGCTCTTCGACGCCCTTGTCGGTCTTGACCGAAACCTTGCCCTTGGCGGGGATCGTCGCTTCGCCCATCACCACGGTGACCTTGTTCTTTTTCAGCAGGTGGCCGATGCCGCCCGACAGCTGCGCCGCCACCCCGCGCGAGCGTTTGACGACCGCGCTCAGGTCATAGCCGATGTTCTCTGCCTTGAGGCCAAAGTCCTTGGCGCGCTCCATCAGGTGGAACACTTCGGACGAGCGCAACAGCGCCTTGGTCGGGATACAGCCCCAGTTCAGGCAGATGCCGCCCAGGTGTTCGCGTTCGACCACAGCCACCTTCAGGCCTAGTTGCGCACCACGAATGGCCGCAACATAGCCGCCGGGACCGGCACCAATAACAATCAGATCAATGGTAGATGAAGACATGACAAGTTCCTCTTCGTGTCCACTGCGCGCGACGATTGAAACAAGAGTTAGTCTGAGATGGCAGAACCGTCTCTGCCTCAAATGAGTTATTCTCTTACCTGAACTGTCACACCAGATTGATGAAAACGAAATTTTCAGGAGACCCGAAATGGGGCATGAGACATTCGCGGATATCGCGCATCAATGCATTGCGCTTTGGAATGCAGGAAAACACCCGGAAGCCTATCGTCGCTTTTATGCTGAAGACGCAGTGAAAGTGGAACCGACCAGCCTTGGAGAATTCGGCAACGAATTGAGAGGCAGGGACAACCTGATCCGGCATGAAGAGATGATTCAGGGCGATATTGCCACAGTAAACGCAGTCTATGTTGCCGAAGGTCCGTTCATCGGGGCCAGCGGATTTTCTGTGGTGATCAAATCCGATTTCACCATGAACGACAGCGGCATCCGCTTCATTTTCAGAGAAGTCGGAATCTTTACAGTGGAAGACGACAAGATCATCCGCGAAGAATACTTATATGACGAGGCTGAGCTGGCGCAGGCGCTCAACCAATAGATCCGGAAAAGGCTTGGCGGCGCATGCCTAAATCAGCGCCGCCCGCGGTCCTATTCTCCCATCAATCGACCAAGCATATTCGGAGAAAAACCGGCTGTAATGCCACCATCAGCAGCGATGTTCGCCCCAGTAATGCAGCCGCAATCATCCGCAGTCAGGAAATGGCACAAAGCAGCGATTTCTTCGGGTTGGCAAAAACGCCCAAGTGGGCAAAGCGTTTCGATGATTTCTCTTTGTGGGTGGTCTTTGGGCCACATTGCGCCATCGGTTGCACCGGGACTGATCATGTTGACACGGATACCGCGCGGGGCCAGTTCCATCGCCGCACATTGCGTAAGACTGATGAGTCCTGCCTTTGCCGCACCATAAGCGGTTTCCCCCATGTTGCCGATCCCGCTTAGAAGGGTTGCGTTGAAAAGCACGGACGCACCTGGGTTAAGGTGCGGCAGGGCCGCACGCAGAACGCGGTAGTGGCTGAACATGTTGATGTCGAACATGCTTTGCAGAAGGGTGTCGTCGGTGTCTTCAATCATCACCATATCGATCACTTCGCCTGCGTGGCAAATCACCCCATCGAGGCTGCCGAGTTTGCTCGCCGTTTCGCCAACCATTTCGACGATCTGATCCGGTTTCGTCAAATCACAGGCAATAAAGCCCACTCCGATATCGTCAGCGATGGCTGCTCCGCTTTCTCGTCGGCCCGTGATGATCACGTCGGCGCCGAACTCACGGAATCTCTTTGCCGTCGCCAGCCCGATTCCGCTTGTGCCGCCAGTGATCAGGACTTTCTTTCCGTCTATGGCAAAGGGATGTTTCATCAGAAATCCTTCAAGGGTAGTTGATGCTGGACTTATCACTTAGCCCTGGATTGAGCCGATTACTCTACCGCAAATGAATGAGTATGCTTGCCCCGCGTGAGACCATTGACGATTTAGATGGGCTTCCAATCAACAGGCTTTTTGATCGAGGCCGAATGCACATGCTGAGAATTTTCCTCATGGAGCCTCTCATTGACTGAGTGATCGTTGCTCGATCTCAGTTGTCCTGTCAGCTCATAGCATTAAGAAACGGTATCCTCAGATATAGGTCGACCATCGCTTTTCTTGTCTCCATGCTGGCCGCCCGCCTTGAAGAATTCAAAGTCGCCTTTGTACACGCACTCCATCATAGCGCGAAACCAGGCTTCGAACTCGCCCTGGGTACTATTCACATAGGCATGTTCAAATGTGGCGTTGAAATCGGACTTTTGCATGATCGGTCAGGTGACAAATTTTGAACCACAGAACCAATACCTTGGCGCATGTCACCGCGACTAATCGTTATGTAGCTGACCTTGGCACCAAATCCGCCAGTTCTCCGCTCACAGTGCTTTTCTAGGAAAGGCAAAAAACCAACAAGCAGTCATCGGGGCAAGTGAGTTAGACACCTCAAAGTTTCGCACCAACTGGTTGTACAACGGCCTCTCTTTGCCTACGCGGCTACAGCCCGATTTGACAGGCCGAACTACGGCATGCCTGAATCGTGGCGAACGGCAGAAAGGGGTCGCGGTCGTCGGAAAGGCGTCGATCTCCAGGGTGTTCACTGCGCATTGAAGATCGGCCGGTTTTGGAACCATCGGCGGTCAATCGAAACTCTTGATCGAAGAGCCGTGACGCTCGGTTCCCGCGCCCTTGCTGTGTGTTCCAGCGTTCTCGGAGCGGGCTGGTAGCGAGACTTTCTGCCACGTCAATGCTGACAACTGGGGTGATCTAAAGCCGGTTTCTCAGCCTCGGTATCGACGGCTTGACGTGAAGTGCTCGACCAATTCGTCAAACACCAACCGTATCCTGCGGCTGCTTCGAAGCTCCCGATGGGTCGCGAGCCAGACCGGGATTTCGAAAGACACCTGATCTGCACAGACGCGTTCAATATTCGGCGTATTCGCAGCGATGTCATCCGTCATCATTGCGATACCCATGCCCTGTTTCACCATCTCCCACACCGCCACCCGGCTGTTGGAAACCACTTTGAAATTCGCTTGTTCGAGCTGCAGCCCCTTTGATTTCAGGCCGCGCATAGTACGGTCCTGACTTTCATCGCTGATGAGTTCGATGCGGGCTGGATCACGCATCAGATCCGGCCGCCCCAATTCATCGAGATAAGTGCTTGAGGCATAGAGGTGCGCCCGGGTTTTACCGACAAGCCGGGCGATCAGGTCGGATTGCTCCGGGCGCACATGTCGGACGGCGATATCCGCTTCGCGTTTTGTCAGATCGCGGAGATCATCCGCTGCCGCCAGCCTGATCCTGATACCTGGCGCCAGCGCGCGCAGCTTTCCGACAACAGAGGGCAGGACGTATGCGGTCATAAGCTCGTTTGCAGTGACGCTCACTTCGCCTTCAACAGCTTGGGATTGACCGGACGCTGCCAGGGTCAGTTGCCCGGCGGCCTGCAGCATGCTCTGCGCGTGCTCTAGCAGTTCTAGCCCAGAGGGTGTCAGCACCGGAAACCGTCCGCCCCGGTCAAACAGCAAAACCCCGAGTTGCACTTCAAGTGCTGCGATTTGACGGCCGAGCGTCGGCTGCGTCAGCCCCAATGCCCGGGCGGCTGCCGAAAACGACCCTTCCTCTGCGGTCGCAAGGAACGCGCGGATCTGATTCCAGTCGAATGAAACGGTCTTCCAATCCAAGCTTTTTTTTATGGAAAGAATGCATGGATGCGCAATTCATTTCGACTTTGCGCATGGATATTTGAACTACACCACTGACTAAATCGGTAAATTCACAAGGAGCCGGAACATGTCCTGCAAGAACCTTCTCATCCTGGGCGCCACCGGGAACATCGGGCAATGGCTGGTCGAACTGGCACTGGAGCGGGGCCATCAAGTGACCGCGCTAGCTCGGTCCAAAGCAAAACTCGAGGATCGGGCGGGTTTGACCATCGTTGAAGGCGATCCGATGAATGCAGCGGATCTGGAACGGGTCATGCCGGGGCATGATGCTGTGCTCACCGCTCTGGGCATCCGGAGGGAAACCCAGGCGAATCCGTGGTCCCCGGTCCTTTCGCCGGTCAACCTCACAGAAGTCTGTGCCATCAACGCTGTAAACGCGATGCAGTCTTGTGGTGTGCAGCGCATTATCGCTGTCAGCGCAGCAGGCGTCGGCGCCAGCAAAGCCGTCTCGGCCCCCGAAATCATGAACATCGTGGCAACAAGCAATGTGGCAGTGTCGTTTCGCGATCTGGACAAGATGGAACGCGTCCTGGCTCAAAGCGGCCTGGACACCCTTGCCGTGCGCCCGGTGACGCTGATCGGCGATGAAGCAAGCGGCGAGGCTCGGATTCTGGAATTCTATCAAGCAACCTCAGTGGTTTCCAAGCGCGATGTGGCTGCATGGATGCTGGATGCAGTCGAGCGCCCCCAGCCTTTCGAAAGCAAAGACGAAATGATCGGCTATTCCTGATTGCAAAGGCAGCGGGTCGAAATCAGTCATCTAGTTTTCTTTGGTCTCGCACCATCCAACAAGGTATCGTGTGCGGTCCAGAAAGGCGATCAACAGGGGCCAAACGATCCGGTCTGTTCTCCTGCCATCCCGGTCGGTGTATGCCGCAGCGCCTATGCCCAAGTATTCGCAATACCTTTATGGGCAAAGAGTGAGGCCGATTTTCAACTACTGATTAAGTCCGGCTTCGCGCAAACTTGGAACTCCGGCGCGTGACAGTCTGGACCGAAACTCATCCATCATGGCTTTGTTTTGAAGGGGCATTCTGTCCAACAGATCGACGCTGGCCTCGGGAAGCGCCTTTTGGCACATACACCGTGCCTCCTGAGCTTTCGATATATCGCCCTTGGCCGCGTGTGAGGCTATTTTCAGAAAGTGCGCGAGATACCATTCATCATTGCGATGAAGCGCTTGGTCAGCCCACTCGATGGCCTGGTCGAAGCGGTCGGCTACGTAGTGCGCCAGGGCCAAGCCTGAAAAGCGAAAGAAAATGCTAGGGTCCAAAGGATTGGACCGGATCGCAATCTCTTGGTCTTCGATGGCGGCATCTGCCTGACCCAGGATAGCCAAAAGCGTGCCTCGACTGCCATAGGCCAGCGAACAGTTCGGGTTGAGCGCCACGGCCCGATCCAGCGCGGCAAGAGACTCGTCAAACCGTTCCAGCGCCCAACAACTGATCCCAAGCGCCCAATGGGCGTATTCATTGCGGGCATCCAGAACGACAGCGCGCCGCGCCAAGGCATAAGCAGCTTGCATCGATGGGCGCGGGTCGGACGCAAACCCAAGCAAGGCAATGTGGTGATTGATCAAGGACAACACCATATTGGCCTCGGCGCTTTCCGGATCCAACGCCAAGGCGCGCTCAAGCAGGGCCTTGGCATGGGTATAGGCCTCAGGGGTAAATTCATAGAGCAACCGCCAAGACCGCATGGTGAGCTCCCAAACGGTCAGCTCGGGACGGGCCTTGCGTTCCACCGGTTCTGAGATTGTGTTGAGCTGCACAACGGTTTGGATGGATGCAACGACATTGCGTGTGATTTCGTCTTGCAGATCGAACACATCCTCAATCCGCCCATCATAGCGTTCGGACCACACATGGCCGCCCGTCGCCCCGTCGATCAACTGTGCAGAGACCCGCACACGGCTCGCGGAGCGTTGCACGCTGCCTTCCAAGATAAACCGGACACCAAGTTGATGCGCGACCTCTCTGAGGTCCACGTTTGTGCCGCGATAGGTGAACGTGGTGTTACGCGCGATTACGAACAGCCAGGGCGAGCGCGACAAGGCCGTGATGATGTCGTCGGCTATCCCGTCTGACAAATAATCCTGATCGGGATCACGGGACATGTTCTCAAACGCCAAAACCGCAATCGATGGCCGTTCGGGCAACTGGGCGTTTGGGATGGCAATTGGCGCTTGCTCCTGCACGTCGCCCATCGCGTCGCGCAGCTCAAGTTTCGAGGAGACCTCAAGTTTGCGGTAGATCGAGGCCAAATGGGTGCGCACAGTGGACGGGGCGAGGCAGAGTTCATCGGCGATCTGTTGGTAATTTTGGCCCTCCGCATATTGCGCGGCGATTTGAGCTTCGCGATCCGTCAAAAGATCCGTCACGGTCTCGCTCCTCCGAGCAGGCGTGCATTTTCCAACGCAATGACGCTTTGCGCGGCAAAGATCTGAGCCAACCGCAGCGCATCGTCGGAGAACGGGCGCACCGATTGGCGATAGATCGTGAAGGCACCAATCAACCGATCCGCCGCAACCATCGGGATCGCCGCGAAAGACCGCGCGCCCCCTAAATCAGCAGTGGCGAAGCGCAACGGATCGTCGGTCCGGTAAATGGCCTCGGATTTCACGTCGATGATGTTGATCACCTCGCGCAGTGTGGTCATGCGCCCAAGGCCTGTCTGATCGCTCACCGCAAACGTACCGTTGTCGTCCAGCCACGACTGAAAGGCCTGTGGGATGCCAAGAGTGAAGCTGGCGCAGTATCTCTTATTGTCTCGATATTCAAAGAGTATGCCAAACTCCGCATCGCAGAGGTCAAGCGCATAGCGCAAGATCGCGGGCATGACCAAGTTCAGGTCGCCGTGGGACGCACCAATAATGCGCAACACCTCGGTGAGCGCTTTCTCACGGCTCAGTGCTTCTTCCAGGCTCAACGCGAGTTCTGAAATGATGGCCGCGTGGTCCACCTCGTCTTGGGGCGCGAGGCTGGATCCACCAAGTCGATTAGCCAACTCGACCTTGGAAGAGACCTCAAGTTTTCGGTAGATCGTCGCCAGATGCGTCCGCACAGTGGAGGGCGCAATGTGCAAATCAGATGCAATTTTCTGGTAGCTACAGCCTGCAGCATAGCTCTCGGCGATCTGGTTTTCCCTTGGGCTGAGCTCGTTGCTGTCTGGCATGCATTCATGTCCGTTCCCTATCCACCTGTGAGCTAAGCAAAATTCGCAAGGTCGGACAATCCTGCAGATGCTGTAGTCAAATACTGCAGGGTTGATCCAGGATTTACTGCATCTGCCGGATACGGCGCACGAGGCCTCTTCGATAAATTCTAGGCAGTTAATGACAGCAAGAGGACATCGTCATGACACATCGCGAAACCGCTCAAGCCTTTTTTGAAGCCTGCGAAACCGGTCAAGGCTGGGACGCCTGCCAAGCCTGGTGCGCCGTGGAGGCAACCTTTTCCTGTCAGGCGGACGCTCTGGCGGAGACGAAGACGCTTGCCGCCTATTGCGATTGGATGAAAGGTCTTCTGACGCCGGTACCGAATGGGCGATACGTGTTGACAGCCTTCGCCTGGGACGAGGCGCACCAAACCGCTGTGGCAACGGCAGAGTACCATGGCACGCACACAGGCGAAGGAGGCCCTGTACCGCCAACCGGCGACGCGGTGGTGTCAGACTATGCATATGTCATGCGGTTTGAGGGGGACAAGATCGCCCATATGACCAAAATCTGGAATGACGTTCACGCGCTGCGCGGATTGGGCTGGGCGTGATGCGTTGGCGGATCCTTGCGCTGTTGTTCTTTGCCCGGATCGGGTTGGGATTTCAGTTTCAAACCCTCGCCTCCGTGAGCGACGGGCTGGTCTTGGCCTTTGGGCTCGACTATGCGGCCGTAGGGCTGCTCGTTGGCCTGTTCATGGCACCGGGGCTCTTCTTGGCCTTGCCCGCCGGGTATCTCGGACGTCTGATTGCAGACCGTGAAATGGTGGTTCTGGGTTTGGTGGCCTTGGCTGTTGGCGGGCTCGTCTCGTCTATGGCCGGAAGCAGCAACGGCATCGGGATTGGTCGCGTGATCGCAGGCGCAGGGTTCCTATTTACGACCCTCTACTTCACCAAGATGGTCGCGGATTGGTTCGAGGGGCGCGAGATTGCCACGGCGATGAGCATCCTTGTGATGTCTTGGCCCTTTGGGATTGCCATGGGGCAAGTGGGCCATTCGTGGTTAGAGCTCGTCTTTGACTGGCGCGCGCCCTTTCAGGTGGCTTCTGCCTATTGCCTACTGGCGGCTGCGGCCGTTTTTGCCCTGTATCGCGCGCCGCAGGATCGGAGCAAAACCGTCTCTAAGCCTTCGTCCCGACTGACCCACCAAGAATGGCGACTGGTGATTTGCGCGGCGGCGGCCTGGGGCGTGTTCAATGCGGCCTATGTCACCTACCTGACCTTCGGGCCAAAGGTGCTTGAAGCAAGTGGAACACCTACCGTGGCGGCAGCGGGGATCATCAGCATCGGCAGTTGGTTGATGATCGTATCCGGTGCGCTTTGCGGCCAGATCGTCGACCGCTTTGGCCGTCGCGACATGGTTCTGGCAATTTGTATGACAGGCGCCGTGCTCGCACTCTGGATGCTAAACCAACCAGGCGCAGGAGTGGTCGCCAGTTTGCTCTTTGGCCTGGTGGGCATGGCCCCGGCGGGCGTGATCATGTCCCTGGCCGGATTGGCGCTTAGACCAGAGACCCGCGCCTTCGGAATGGGCGCCTATTTCACCATCTACTACGCGATCATGTTGGCCACGCCACCCGCCGCCGGCGCGATCCTGGACGCAACAGGGAAACCCAACGTGTCGATCCTGTTGGCCATGGTCCTTTTCGCAAGTGTTGTGCCTCTTGCGCTCACATTCACCCTTTTCAAGACGCGTGCCAAAGATGTGCACCAGAAGGAGCAAACCGCATGATTGTTCGAAAGACCCTTTTCACCAAAGAAATCATCACCTCGGATGAGTTGGGAAAAACCTGTCAGCCGATAACCCGGGTTGCGGCGATGTCGGTCGTTCGAAACCCTTTCGCTGGGCAAGACCAGGAGGAGCTCTCTGACCTGTTTCAACTGGCAACAGAGCTTGGCCCAACAATGACGGCTGAGTTGGTCACGATGCTGCCGTGTCCAGCGTTGAGCTACGGCAAAGCAGCCCTAGGCGGCTCAGCTGGTGCAATGGAGCATGGCGCAGCGGTACTGCACCCAAAACTTGGCGCACCTGTCCGTGCAGCAATCGGGGGTGGACAAGCTTTGATGCCGTCGAACCACAAGGTCGGCGCCATGGGCGACCGGATCGATCTGCCACTTGGGCACAAAGACGATCCATGGTCGTTCGACTTCATCGATACGATGACGCTGAACATTGCAGACGCCCCACGCGCGGATGAGTTGATTTTGTGCGTTGCGCTGTCCGACGACACACGCGTTCACCCAAGAGTTGGTGCAAGACCAAAAGGCAAATGATACGCAAAGATGCCTGTTGCCATGTTTGTATGGCTCAATAAAGCAAATCCAATTCGCAATGCGAGCTATAGGCCGCGGATACACAGTGCTACTGATATGCTTCGTGGCCTTTAAAGTAAAAAGATCACCCATGTGCCAGTTCAATCAACCGCTAGCCAAGTGCAAGCAATTGTCTGTTCCAGCTCTGTCCGATAGCCCTAAGTTTTGACCCTCGCAGCGAATGTCTTGTGTGGATTGCTCCTGCATAGCGGGTTTGACGAGCCGCGCCGCGGCATCCCGATCGGCAGATGAAAGGCAGCGTTGGGTCGGATACAGGTCAGACAACCGGGCGTGTGGTGGTACGAGCATGACAAATGCCTAAGCGACCGCTGGTTGGCTCACCAGGGCTGGTCGGCTGAGCAGGACCGCGCGCAATCGCACGGGGGAAGACACCCTGACCCGTTGCCATCTGCCGTAAAAAATTCTCCTGCACCGCATTAACGGCTTCCCCGATGATGACAGCGCGTCCGCCTGCCCGATCCTCCACGCTGACGTTGGCACCCGTGTAGTTGTAGATGTTCACCGGCGAAGCTTCAGCACCGGCTGCTAGTGTCCTAACATCTGTTAGAAAAGTCTCAGCGTAGGCTTTTCATATACGCGACCGTTCCGGTTCCGCGTTACTTTCTCATCTCCACTTCTTGGTGGTTACGATTTGCTACAAACCCTCCCTTGTCAAATCGACCTAAACTCTACCGTTAGTGCTGACTGCAGACATGAGCGGATTGCTGCCATTCGCTGCGTTCTGAACCAATGGCTGCAATGCGCAGAAAGCGGAATTTGCAAAGCTGGACTGAATTCCCGAAAACGGACATTGGGACGGCTCCTGACGAACGGTGGTCACCAGTCAGGATTATGTAAAGGCCCGGTCTTTAGATTGGTCTGGGAGTAGTTTTCTGCTGCAAACTGAATTCTATCAGCGAGCTGGCCACAGTCTTTGTGAATTGAGATTGAGGTCGCCGAATTCGACGATCCGCCTGACTAACTCTCAAAATATTTCACTCCAACTGTCTCAGATCCGGCACACAGGGTTTGCGATCAGCAGGCATTTCGTCGGCACCATCGGTCCGCTTGCTACGTGACCCTCCAACGTCCAACTTGAACTTTGGCTCACTCAGCTTGCCGGTCACATCGAACGGCCAGGCGCTACGGGCCAGGGGTTTGCCGACGCGGCGGGGCTCGGCCCGCAAAGCAATGGTGTCATTGATCCAGTCCACTTGACCTTGTGCCACCAGTTGGACGCTTTCGGTTTCGGCCACAATGGAGTCGAAACTGACCTTGCCGGAATTGACCTGCACCGGGGCAACCACGCAGACGATGTCGGTGTAGCCCTGTTGAAACTCCTCAGAGAATAGCCACGGGAATATGCCCAGGCCTGCCAGTTCCAAAAGGCTGGTGGCCACATCGCCCTTGCTCATCGATATGGATGCCGAACCATACATCGAATTGATAAACGTGCGGACCGACTTCCGGTTGCCAGTGACGTCGAACTGGCCACTCAACGTGCCATGAGCATCAATTCCCAACCCGACCGCGTCCAGGATCTTGCCAAAATCCCAACCGCTCGTTGCCCCCGATACAGAAAGCAACTCAGGTGTTTCCACCAAATCCATTTCGGCGGCGACTTTGAAATATCCACCGCCATAAGTGACTTCGACGGGGCCCAACCGGGCCTGGCCATCCTGGGCGATCAATTCGCTGGATAAACTGGAAACGCCCTGCTGACCGGTGATTTCTTCGATGTCGATGGTCACGGTCAGATCCGTATCCAGAAACAACTTTTCCAAATCCACCAGATCCGTTGGCTTGTCATCTTCCTCGGGCAGGACAAGCGGCTGAAACTCCGGCTCGCTAGCTTCCGTATCGCCTAGCTTTTGTTCTTCCTCTGCGCTCTTCGTGCTGTCGCCTATCTTTCCCAGCTCAACCACGCCGGAGATCGCCTTTCTGAGGTCTTCGATATCCAGCTTTTTGCTGAAGACACGCCCATCGATGGTCGGACGACCTTGAGCGACGGATGTTTCCAGCGATGCTTCAAGGCGCGATGTACCCGCCGCCAAACCAAGCCGGGTGGCAAAATCCTTGCCCTTACCTTGGGCGGCAGCGCTCAACTCCAGCGGCCCGGTGTCGATCTCTTCCAGCTTCAAGGCGCCCAGGAAATGCGCGCCGTCAGCAATGTCGAGATCAAAATCGAACTCAATCCCATCCAGGCCGGTGACATCACCGAGTGACAGGTGGGCTGCCAGCGCCCAGACATCGGTGTTTACAGTTCTGGCATCCAATTTGTTCAGGCTCAGATGACCTTTCGTGTCATCGACCGAGAAATCAGCCTCGACGCCGCCAAAGGAGGCGGCTACATCATCCCCGAGACCCTTGAGTACCAGTGAGGCAGGCGCGGACAGTTTTCCTGCCAGGTCAAGCTGCTTGAGCTGAAGAAGATTGCGGATGTTTCCCTCGGCAACAATGTAGGGCGCCTCACGTGGGCCGGCCTGGAGATGAATGTCCTCCATGGCCAGATGACCTTCAGGTGTTCTTCTAAGCCTCCCGATTGAGACTGGGCCGACCTGATCAAGGCCCTGGTCAAAGGCATTGGTTGTCATCAGGAATTCATCGAACTCAATCCCGTTCCCATCACCAAGGATGTGGGTCGAAAAGCCTGTCAGCTTGAGGTCCTTCAACGCGTCAGCATCGGCAGGTGGCTGGCCTTCTGGGTGGAAGCGAGCATTCAGTTTGACGTCGAGCCCTTGTGCTTTCAGCAGGTTTTCAACATCACCTTCAGCTTTGATCTGCTGTCCTTTTTCCAGATCTACAACGGCTGAAAACTCTGCAACTTTCAACACATCATTTTGGCTGGTTAGGTTTGCCTTCATCTTGCCGGATCCCTCCAGCACCCGGTCCAATCCGATCACATCAAGGAAATCCCCAAACGAGCCTGTATCCAGGGTTAAGGTTCCCTTGAACCCGCCACCATCGCTGGCAGGTATAGGATTACCATCGAAGGTTAGTTTCATCTCGCCGAAGTTGGCCTGTGTGGTGAAAGGTGCCCCGGTCGGATAGCTCCCTTCGATCTCGAAGGCTTGGTTGTTCACTGTTCCTAGCCCGCTCACGCCAAGCCGATTTCCATCGTCCAATTGGTCGAAGGCAAGACTCTCCAGATCAAAGGCAAAGACAAAACCGGACACCTGATCATCCACAGTCAGCCCGATGGACGTAAAAGACGCGGTTCGGTGACGAAGGAACCCAAGAATTCCTCCACTCTCTTCTTTGGGGGCTTCAGCCATTTCTTCAGAGGTTTGCTCTGGTACATCGGCAGACTTTGTTCGGTCCGAAGCAGTCCAACTGGTGGCGCCGTCGTCCTGCGTCAGCATGTTCACCTGCAATCCGTCAACGGTGATGTTGTCCAGGTCAATCCGCCCGTTCAGCAGCGACAGCACATCAAGGTCCAGCTCCAGAAGCGCAAGTTCCGCCAAATTGGTTCCGGTGATATTCTCACTCGGAATCAACACCCCGCCGGCGCGGATCCGACTGACGGGGCCAAGAACAACACTGACGTCATCCTGAACAAGAACATCCTGACCAAGCTGATCTGTCAGAACATCAGCCACGATCTTCTGCCGGGCGTCGGAAAAGAACGGAGCTGCGAGCAACATCCAAACGAAGGCGGCCAGAAGAATGACCAGGGCAAGCGCCCATTTTCCAATCATGATCAAAACTTTGGTCATTGTTCTTCCTATTCCAACGTACCTGAGTCTTCTGAGATTTGGAGCAAAGCAATGTTCAGGCAAGAACCCCTAACAACTGTTCAAACCCTCTCCATGTAACGGCTGCCGAAAATACCCCTGTCACCATCGCTGGAACGCCTTGTTTCCAGGTGTCGAAGAAAAGGTGGCAGAAGATCGCGCCGATGGAAGTGCCCAGCAGGGCAAGTGCACCCAAGGGACCTACCCAGGAGCCCTGGAACCAGATGGCGATGGCGCCGAACAGTTCGGCACAGCCTACCAGGAACATGATCTGCCTGTTCAGACCGTAGCTCTTGAACATGTCCAATTGGATTTCGAAGACCTTCTTTTGCCAGCCAAACATCTTGATCGAGCTGGCAAACAGAAAGAAGGCGGATAACAAACCGATGATAATGTTCAGGGCCATTACTGATTTTCCTTTGCCGATTTCCTGAAAGCTGCCGGCGACATGCCTGTCCATTTCCGGAAGGCCCGCGAAAAGGCTGTCGGGTCTGCGTATCCCAACCGCAGGGCGGTTTCACTGACGGTCCTGTGCTCCTCACCGAGGAGCTTTTTAGCTTCTGATAGCTTGATGCTGACAATCACCTGTGAGGCGGATTGACCATAGGGCGCCAGCCGATTGTTTAGTGTTTCCCGATGAAACCCGCAAAGGCTGGCCAATTCATCAACCCCGAAACCGGGATCGGCAAGGTGAAATCGGATGAGGCTTTCGAGCCCGGCCAGAAAATCCTGAGGTGCTGCGAGATCATCATCGCTGATGCTCAAATCTGGGCCATTTTCCAAGACTTCAGGGGCCAGTCGGTGGCTCAGCCAACTCGAAGGAAAGCGTATTGAAAAACCCTGGTGGCCGCACTTGATGGGGTGAACACCATGGAACTGCCGCGGTAGCGCATCAGGGTCGCTGACCCGCAGGATGATCTGGCTCGGGTCCCACCTGAAATCCATCACTCTGTGCAGTAGTGATACCCAGATACTGCTCAGAAATGCATCCGTCTGACCGGGTGAGGTTGACACCCTGAAGTTTCGCTTGGCGCTGAAGTAGGTATGATCACCTTCCACGAACAATGACTGAGTGACCGCGTTGGACTCTTTTGAAACCGCTTGGGTATAGCGGGTGAGGAAGTCCCCCAGGGTCAGCGCCTCTGCCAGCATGTCACCGAGAGGAAGGAACTGGATCAGATCGACTGACTGGCCCACCTTGCCGCAGAAGTCCGGCGATGTGGCATCGGCAACCGCATTGTAGATCCGATAGACAGTGTCATGCGGCAGGAACTTCTGACGATCCATAACCTGCGCTTCGTTGAGCCCCAAAGGGTCCAAAACAAAGGCTGGCTCGACCCCGACTTTGCGCAAGGCAGCGATCACAGGCGCGGCCACGGACGCCCGGACCAGCGGTATTGATTGTTCAGAGCTATTATCGGGTTCGATGCTCATCTGCGTCTCCTGTCACCTGACTGTTAATCTGGAGATGGTCGCAAAACCTACCGAAAAATCCACAAACCTTGCAGTTTGCCAAATCTAATTCTGAGTACCGGCCAAAGTGTCAGGCAATATTCTGAGGCCTGTCTACAATCTCGTTTGAAAAGCTACATGTGCGATTCGCCTTTAAGGTGGCGAAAGTTACATTCTTTTCGAATTGATGGAGACCAACATGACGATCAAGGTGAAGACTGCACTAGCCTCTGTCGCATTGGCGGCGAGTGTTGTGATGTCCAGTGCCGCATTCGCACAGCAGGAAGAAACCCGGATCCTGTTCACCAATGTTGAGGTATTTGACGGGAGAAACCCCGAACTAATCAAGAATGCCAATGTCCTTGTCGTAGGCAATTTGATCGCCGAAGTATCCGACGAACCCTTGGCTGTGGCCAACGCCGAAATCATCGATGGCGGCGGACGGACGCTGATGCCTGGACTAATCGAAAGCCATGTTCATTTGAACTTACAGCACATGGTCGGTGGCTATGACACGATTGAATCGCGCGATTGGCAGGAAATCGGCGCCATGGCGGCATACGCCGCACAAAGCCTTTTGATGGACGGCTTTACGACTGTGAGAGATCCCGGTGCCACTCAAGACGGGATCAAGCGGGCGATTGACCGCGGGGATGCCATCGGCCCGCGCATCTATGCCTCAGGTGCGGTTATCAGCCAAACCTCTGGCCACGGGGACTTTCGCCTGCGGGGCCAAACACGCCTTGATGACCGGTACACGTTCAAAGCCGCAACACTGGGCATGACACATATCGTGGACGGCTATGACGCGACTCTCAGCGCCGCGCGGCAGAATCTGGCGAATGGGGCTGTCTTCAACAAAATGATGCTGAGTGGCGGCGTGTTTTCCTCCAAAGACCCGCTGCACACCGTGCAAGGGACCGATGACGAAGTCCGTGCCGTTGTCGAAGCGTCCGCAGCGTGGGGCACCTATGCGACCGCCCACGTGAACAACCCCTCAGACATTCAGCGTGGGCTGCGACTTGGACTCGGAGAAATCATGCATGGGCAGTTTCTCGATGAAGAAACCGCAGCGATGATGGAAGAGGCAGGGGTTTTCTATAATCCCCAGCTCTCGGTGTCGTCCCTGGAAGCGATTGAACGCACGTTCGGGCCGGAACCTTCTGTCAACAAATCCAAGTCCTTGCAGGTTGCCGAAGGCATGGCACGGATTCCAGACATCCTTCTGAAGTTCCCGAAGCTGATGGAAAAGACCACCTTTGGTGTGGATACGGTGACAGTGACACCCGCAAACGCGATGCGGAACCGGGACCATGAAATCTGGTTCTGGGCTGATAAATTCGGCAATCTCCAGACGCTGAAATCCATGACGTCCATCGGTGGGGATCTCGCAGCGCTGACCGGCCTTTTGAACCCGTATCCTGCGGGTCCAATTGGGGTCATCCAAGAAGGTGCCTACGCGGACATTCTGTTGATTGACGGTAACCCGCTGGAAGACATCACGTTGATCGGCGGGAGCGAAGCGCTGTTCGAAGCGCCGGACCGAAAGCCGGGTGACATTCCTGCCATGGATCTGATCATGAAAGACGGCGTGATCTACAAAAATACACTCGAATGAGTGTCGCGCGGGGTGAAAAAACCTCGGCACCCCGCGCCCCCATTTTTCGCCAGAAGGAGAGCTTCAAATTGCAATTTCTTACCAAAATTTTTGCAATCTTTGGAATCTACACAATGGCGGCCGGAAGCGCTGCTGCAAATGAAGCTTTGCCGCAGACACTGTTCGTAAACGTCTATGTGTTTGACGGTGTGAACGAGCAACGCGTCGAGAATGCAAGCGTTCTGATCGAAGGCAATTTGATAAAAGAAATCTCCACCGAGGCAATAGAAGCGCCTGATGCCACCGTCATCGATGGTGGTGGGCATACCTTGATGCCGGGCCTGATCGACAGTCATACGCACTTTAACCTCATGCTCCCCGGTGGACCTCTCGCGCTGGAGAACGCGACATGGGAAGAGATCGGCGCCTATGCGGTCTACGCAGCGCAAGAGTGGTTAAAGAACGGGTTCACGACTATTCGTGACATGGGCGGTATGCATCAGGGTATGCGACGCGTGATCGACAATGGCCTAATCGCAGGGCCGCGCATTTACACGGCAGGCGGTTTCATTTCTCAAACGTCCGGCCACGGCGATTTTCGTTCAGAAAGTGGCGCGGTTGGTCAGTTTGACCGTCCAATCAGCAACACGGTGCGGCTTGGCATCTCCCGCATTGCAGATGGTGTCGACGAGGTGCGTGGCGTATCGCGCTCCAACTTCGCCGGTGGGGCCGACTATCTCAAAATCATGATCGGTGGTGGTGTATCTTCTGAAAAAGATCCCCTTCATTCATTGCAATTCAGCATGGAGGAGGTTGAAGCCGCAGTCGAAGAGGCGGCCAATTGGGACACCTATGTCGCCGCGCATGTTTACCTGGACGATCACATCCAGCGCGGGTTGGATGCGGGGATCAAAGTGTTTGACCATGCGCAGTTCATATCAGTGGAAACAGCACAGCGCATGAAGGAGGAAGGCGCATTTATTTCGCCGAACGTGGCTGGCATGAACCCGGATCTGCTCAAGCATCCTGTCTACGGCAATCCGGAGGGTCCGCAATACCCTAAGGTTCAGAGATTCATGAGAGACAGCGCGAATTTGTTTGACGTTTTGAAAGAGGTTAAGCCGAAGGTCGTGTTCAACTCCGACATCGTGTTCACAACCGGTGCGCCGATGCGGTCGCATCTTGATCATGAAAAATGGGCTCTTGCGAACGGTATTGGCAACCTTGAAGCCCTTCGGGCAATGACGTCCTACGGCGGCGAGGTGGCCGCGCTCACCGGTGAAAACAATCCGTATGACGGCAAAATCGGCGTGATCGAAGAAGGTGCCCTTGCTGACATCATCATCGTTGACGGCAATCCTCTGGAGGATATCACGGTAATTGGTGGCAACTCCGAGTGGTTGGATGCTGCACCTCGCGGCCCAGAAGTTGAACCCATTCTCCTCATCATGAAAGACGGCGTGATCTACAAGAACACGCTCGGGGGGTGACCGCGATGCGCGCTTTTCTTGCGGCACTGATTTTGTGCCTTGGTACTGGCCCGGTTTTGGCCGAGCGGGACCGGATCGCATGGAGTGACTTAATAGACAGCGACGCCCAGTCCTACGAAGACCCGTTTCTGGATTTGTCATACGAGCAGCTGTCTGCACTCCGGACGAAAGTGAGATTGGAGGAGCGTCTCGAAGCAAGCACCGTCAGTGATGATGAACGGGCAGCGATTGCCGCGCAGATTGGCGAGGCAAATACGCTTCTCAAAAACGAGGGGATCGATGCCGATTGGCTGGTTTCACAGAGATGGATTGTTACCGAGCGGCGCGAACGCGCGGCGTCGGCGGGCAACCCAGCGCTTGATGGGGTACAAGTCTCGCTGGCAGGTTTTGCGATAGCGGCACCTCCGGATGCCGACGGCACACCAATGGCCTATCTTGTGCCACAACGTGGCATGTGCAGCCATGTTCCGCCACCTCCTGCCAACCAACTCGTCCGCTTGCGCCTGTCTGACGATTGGTCGCCGCGCATCCTTCACGAACCGGTGGTCATCACGGGGCAACTGCGGATCGAGCCAGACAAGCGTCGCTTGATGGTTGTGGATGGGATCCAGACGCTTGAAGCCACCTTTGCCATGGATGTCGTGGCGGTTGAATCGTTTTTGACCGAGAAAGCCGCCGGGCCGTCCTCCTCGCGGGTGTCGGGCTGGAGCGAAGAGCTCATTCGAAGGCTTGAGGCCAGGCAAGCCGCAACCGCCGACCAGTATTAGTGCGCGCTCTAAGGGGCGTATTTTCAGAAAACGAGAACAAATAATGAAGACCTTTATCACAACCTTCGCCGCTCTGTTTTGCGTGGGCGCGTTGCCTGCTTTGGCAAATCAGGCTGACCATGAGTGCATGGGCGGATCCTCGGGGGACTTTCTGCCGCTCCAAATTGAAGAAAGCACGGGTCGCGTGCTTATGGAAATCCACGACCTATCCGCAGAGGCGCTGTATTTCCCCTATGGCGCAAGCTCGCCTGCCGCAATGGATGTCTTTCTGGCAGGTGCTGTCGCTGGCGGGGGCTCATTGGGGCTGGATGAGGATTTCTGGGGGTACAAAGCCGGGCTTGTGAGGTTCGAGCGTGTGGGACAACAAGTGGCATTGGAACTGCGCAACCGACGGTTCCGGGAAGTTGGGCGGGACCCTATCTTTGGCCAGTTGCTTGAAGATCAGGTGTCCACGTCCATCCTTGCCATGTTGCCCGTTGTGCATGCGTCAGAGGAGTGCCTTCTGATCGACACTTCGCCACTGTCGGCGCTGGATGCAGGCGGGCATGCTCTGCAAGCTCAGATCGGAGGTGGACAGACAGTTGCATTGGATCCCACGCGTAGCTTCGTGGATATGAAGAACTCTGAAGCTCTGGCCGACCACACAGAAGTGCAGACGGTTCTGACCTTTGCAAACCCAGCGCCCAGTGCGGCCTTGAACAGGGTCATTCCCGACGCAAAATCCATGACCATCCGGGTGCGCCACGCCTTTGTTCGCCCGCCGGAGGGGATGCGTCCACGTGTTGGACACCCCTTGATCGCGTCGGGCAACTTTGGTGCGATCAGAGTGAACTTTGGCACAATCGGCATCGCCTATTTCGATACCGCCGCAGCGGCAGATGAGCCGCGCCGGGTCCATCTGGTGAACCGTTTCCGATTGGAGAAAAGTGACCCGTCGGCCGATGTGAGTGATCCGATCAATCCGATCACGGTCTACCTCGATCCACGCATTCCCGAACCTTACATGAACGCGATCCGTGATGCGGCACTTGATTGGGGCGACGCCTTCGAAGTGGCCGGGTACAGCAACGCCATTCGCGTGGAAGTCGCTGACGAGAGCGTGGATCCGCTCGATGTTCGGACGAATTACGTGTTTTGGTCTGAAGATGAAACACGTTCGGTGGCACAGGGCGAAACGTTCCTGGACCAGGAAACGGGTGAAATCCTGTCGTTCAAAGTTCGGATTGACAGTCATAGGCCGCAATACCATGCGAACATGTGGGCCATGATGCGCAGTGCAATTGACCCTGACGACCCAGGCGAGATCAGGCCGTCGCAAGAAGAATATGCCGCTTATCGCATTCGTATGCTGTCGCTCCATGAAATCGGCCACGGCCTTGGACTGGGTCATAACATGAGCGCGTCAGTCGCCGGACAGTCTTCGATCATGGACTATGTGATGGCGCCCCGGTTTGACATCACCGATGCCGGAAAGCTCAGCTTTGCCGAGTGGCACACGCAGGGCATAGGCCCATATGACCTTGCCATGATCCGCTACCTCTACACGCCGTTTTCGGAGAGCGAGGAAGCGGAAGGGCTTAACGCGATCATCGAGGATATGCGCGCACAAGGCCTGATCCTGACAACAGAGGCGGATGCCCGGTGGAACGAATATGATGACTACGCCGATCCGGTAGAGCAGCTGGATGCCCACATGGCCCAACGAAACATAATGTTGGCGAACTTTGGCGAGAGATCAGTGAATGAAGGCGACTTCTATGGACGCCTCCGCGATAACTTCCAGTTTGCGTATTACTATCATCGCACTGCGCTGGACCGCGGGGTCAAGAACATCGGCGGCTTCCATGAGGATTTCACGCGGCGCGGCGAAACCGGTGAGCCATTTACTTATGTCGATGCCGACACGCAGCGCGCAGTCCTCGAGCGGCTGATGGCTGCCTTGCGACCCGAAGCATTGGCCATTTCGCCCGAGGTCATTGCACTGATCGGCCCGCAACCAGAGCGCATGCCGCCCAGCACGGATGAGATCATCGGACGGTCTGGGAGCGCGGTGGATACCTTGTCAGCGGCCCGCTCGCTCGCAGCGGCTGTCGTTGGTCCTTTGATGGCTCCAGACCGCGCACAACGTCTCATGATCCAGTATGCGCTTGATGACTCCCAGCTGAGCTTGGCCGAGACGATAGACGTGATGATCACATCTCTTGTAAACGCGACGCCCCCTGAGGTTGAGACACTGGCTCTCTTGCAGTCAATCGTGGCGGACGAAACCGCGACTGCTTTGACGGCTCTTTCCGGAAATGCAAATGCAAGCCCCGAGGTTCGGGCAGTGGCGGCGAGCAAGCTTGCAGAATATGAGATATCCGGCGCACCCGCTTCGTCAGCATTGCCGCGCCCCAAAGCGCCAGCGAATTAGATGTCGCGGTGAAATGAGCGAAACGTTTTGCACATGCGCCTAAAACGGAAATGTCAGCTGTATTCGAAGCATAGGACACAAACAAAAAATTTTTAGAAGTGTTGAAAGGAAACGCGCCATGAGGAAGCTCATTATTGCATTGTCGGGCCTCGCCAGCCTAGCGACCGCTGCCATAGCGCAACCCACGTCGGACATCCCTTTATCGGTGGCCACACCGACGGCGTCTTTATCTGAAGGAGAAGCCGCGCTCGCCCGCGCTCTGACCGACTACATTCCCCATGTGATGCGCCAGCATAGTACTCCGGGCCTTGCAATTGCTGTGAGCCAGGACAGACGGATCATCTACGACGCGGGGTTTGGATACAAGGATATTCAAAGCCGGGCGCCGATGACTGCTGACACGACCTTCTTTACAGGATCAATGGCCAAGACCGTTGTTGCATTCGCTGCCATGCAATTGGTGGAAGAGGGTGTCTTGGAGCTTGATGTACCAGTCAACCAGTACCTGACTGCCTTTCAGATCGAGAATCCCCTTGGGGGCGGAGATGTCACGCTGCGCCATCTGTTAACCCACCAAACCGGGCTGTCGACCAACCCGGGTGGTGGGCTCTTTCCCGCAGAGCAGCCCGTTCCTTTATTGGAAGAGCATCTCACCAATTCCTATGAGAACGCACCTGAGTTCAACCTCCTCTACCACGGGACCCTGTCCCCGACATGGGGCGCTCCGGTCGGTGAAAAGTGGCAGTACAGCAACCGCGGCACAGCCACGATTGGATATCTTGTCGAGATTATGAACCCTGATGGGCTTAGCCTTGAGGCGTATCTTGACCAAAAGGTTTTTGGGCCATTGTCGATGAACGACACCCAGCATCCTGTGTTGATCACAGAGGAATACACGCGCGCTGATCTTTGGGAACGCCGTTCTTTGGGTAATACGCGCGTCGGGCAATTCCTCTTTGGGGACAGCCACAAAATTGGTCTAGAGGCACCTGCTGGGGGCATCATAACAACCGTGAGCGATTTCGTCCGATTGCCCATGGCGTTCATCGAAGGTGGAACACTTGACGGCGGAACAATTGCAGCCCCAGAGACCATCGAGGCCATGTTGACGCCAGCCTTTGACGTTGGTGATTACGATCAGGGTCTGATGTGGAAACTTGACCGGGACGAAAACGATCATCCGTTCCGTTTTTGGCATCCCGGTGGTGCTCCAAATGGACACACCAATGTCTTTGGTGGGTGGCCTGCTTTGGGCATGGCAACTGTCATGCACACCAACAGTTGGCCGATCTCGTCGGGACGATACGAGGACATGTACCAGATTGAGGACTTCATACTCCGTTGGAAAGCGGAGGAACAGGAACTGGGGCACCCCCCAGAATTCCGGTCTTGGGCATGGAAAACGAGTTATGTGCTCGCGCTCTTAAGTGTTGAGGCCGAGGCGTCTGTCGGAACGCCGAGAAGCCATTTTGAGGAATACCTTGATACGCGGATTACGCTTGGTTCTGTGCGCTATGGGCATCCCTCTATGAGTAACCTCTGGGATGAAAACGGTTTCCGCGCAGGTGTAACTGATGCGTTCCCCGCAACTGGTGAAGTGACAATGAGCCATATCGAAAATCTCGCCAATGGTGGTCTTGCAATCTCGAAGGGCGATTTTCTGGAAATCTATGCAAACCTCGGCGGTGCCGGGTCAATGATCCCGAATTTTTGGGAGTAGTTTGGCGGCACAACTGGTCCAGCAATCGAGCTCTACAGAGGACGAGATCAATGCGATGGGCTTGATCAGAAGCGATGGCTTGATTTGCAGAACAATCTGGAGACCGGGCCTTAGAAAACCTTTGGAACGTGATTTCTGCATACGCGCTCAAGGCGACCTTTGGAAAGAAACATGACCCAAACTCAATTGGGAGAACCGTAACATGAAAGACAGACGCGCATTTCAAATATCCGCTGGCGTGGCGCGCTCTCTGTTGGCCGCTGTTGGAACAGTGACGCGCCTCATGGCAAATCAAATTGGAAAGGAAAATGTGATGAGAAGACTTGCTGGGATTGTCATAACGTTTGGCTTGGCCAGTGTCTCGAGTGCTGCGATTGCGCAGGAAACGCCAAGCGATGAAGAAATTGCCGCGCGGATTGAACAGCTTGTCGAAATGGCGGACCCGAGAAGCGACGATGCCCGACAAGGCGACTTGCCATACCGAGAACGTTATTCGGACGCATACATGATTGATGCGCTTGCGGTTGGCTCTCCGGGCTTCGAGAGCATCGACTTCCTTCTGAAAGACTGGGAAAGCCTCGCCGGCCACTATGAAGAATACGGATATGCGGCGTTCAGCACGACCATATCAAATGGCTCAGAAGGCGCACTTGCAGTTTTGGAACGCATCGACGTTATGAAGGAGTGGATTGACGAAAACTCTGGCCGCTTCTCTCTGGCGACGACCGTGCAAGATTTGATTGATGCAAAGGACGCAGGCGTTATCGCAGTGATGCTGAACTCGCAAAGCATGGACATGCTCGACGAGGATATAACAAACGTTCAACGATATTGGGATCTTGGCATTCGTCAGATGAACTTTTCGTACAACCAGACGGGTCCATATTCGGCTGGCATGGTAGACAATGACCCTCTCGCGACCGACATCGGCGTTACCGAACTGGGGGCGGCCGTCGTTGCCGAGATGAACCGCGTCGGTATGATTATCGATTGTTCGCATTCATCCTGGCAGACATGCATAGATGCGGCGGAACTCACCACTAAGCCAATGATGATCTCACACAGCAATTCGTACGCGCTGTATGAGAACCTGCGGAATGTATCCGACGAGGCGATCCGCGCCGTCGCTGCAACAGGTGGTGTTGTTTGTGTGAACTTCCTGGGTGGCTTCTTGAACGGTCAGGTCCAGGCGTCACCGGAGGCTATCGCAAAACACATCAACTATATTGGGCAGCTGGTCGGAAAACAGGCGACTTGCTTTGGCGTGGACTACGTAGAGAACTATGGTGTCGCTCTTGATCCGATCATCCGAAATCCGAGCAAATACCCTCCAGAACAAGGGTATGGCCTTCCGACACAGATGGCTCCGCCCGCGGACGCATGGGCCGTTTCTCGCGTATTGGAAGAGCAGCATGGGTGGACGGAAGACGAAGTCAAAGGCTTGATGGGCGGCAATCTCATGCGTCTTTATATGGCCAACTGGGGCGCTTAGTGATTGAAAAGATCTCTAAAACCGCGTGGCTAGCCGCCTTAGCTGTCATAATCGCGCCGACTGTTTGGGCGGAGGAAATAGGAGGTTCAGCTACAGAGCGGTTACAGGCAACCGCTCAAACCTCCATCGGTGGACCAGGGTCTGCACCGGCGCAGCTTGAAGAGGACAGGCTGCGGCGATTAGAGGACAGCCGTTCTCCGGCAATTGACCGATGGTTCGATCCGATTGAGGCCGGGCGAGAAAGCCTTAGGCAGCGTACTGGATTAAATCTCAGTTTTGACTACCAAACACTTTATCAGAAATCCTCTGACAGCCTTACAGGAACAGATGAAGCCGCCTCTGGACAATTTCGCATGCTCGGCAATTGGGAGCTTTTGAACCGTGGAGGGGATAACAGCGGCAGTTTCGTATTCATATTGGAAAACCGTCATCGCCTTGGGCAACCCATTGCGCCCTCGGCGCTTGCCGGCGAGATAGGATATGTCGGGGCGACGGGCGTCACTTTTTCGGACACGGATACCACTTTGTCGGTTGCGTACTGGTCCCAGTCCCTGGCTGGCGGACGCGCCGGTTTCGTTGCTGGGCGGATCGATCCCGGTGATTACAGCGACATACTTGGTTATGTGAACCCTCGTACGACGTTTTCGAATTATTCAATCCTGTTCAGCCCTGTGCTTCCAATTCCAGATCCCGGGTTTGGCGTTGCCGCGGGTGGCTTTCTGACGGACCAGATCTACGCGCTTGGTCTGGTCAGCGACGCCAACGGCTCACTGACAGACATAGACTGGTTTCCTAGCGGATCTGAGTTCTACAAGTACGGGGAGATCGGGTGGACACCTGCGCCGTCGAAGCGTTACCTGACCAACGTGCATCTGGGCCTGTATCACGTCGACGAACGCACGGATGCAGGTGTTCCCTCAGCCAAGGGCGCAATACTGTCCGCCAATCACACCTTCGACAATGACTTGATGTTGTTTGGACGATTGGGGTGGTCTGAGGGCACTGCGCCTATTGCCAGGCGCGCGGTCAACGCAGGGCTTTTGTGGCGACCGGGCTTTTACGACGACCTATTCGGCTTTGGTGTCACTATCGCTGATCCGAGCGACAGCACGCTGAACACTCAAACCACATGGGAGGCGTTTTATCGGTTTGACTTGTCCGACAATATCGCGATCACAACCGATCTTCAGCACATCAACAATTCAGGTTTTAACAATGTTGATCCATGGATTGTTGGGCTGAGGTTCAGAATTAACCTCTGAGGTCACTTTGTGCCGTCTGACTGTGTGTCGTCTTTGCACTGACAGCCGTCAATAGACAGAGGCCGTGTCAATGGCAGCTCAGGGCCGTCCGCGAAGACGGCCCTTATGTCTAGATTTCAATGGCTTCAGAGATAGCCAGTGCATCTTCGAGTTCGACACCGAGGTATCGCACGGTGCTATCCATCTTCGTATGGCCGAGTAACAATTGAACCGCGCGCAGGTTGCCGGTCTTGCGGTAAATGTGTGCAACCTTGGTTCGTCTCATGGAATGGGTTCCGAAGAATGTGGGGTCAAGTCCGATAGATTTGACCCATTCACGGACAAGCCGCGCATATTGACGGGTCGAAATATGCAGCCGTTCGTGAAATCGACCGGGCCACAGATATTCCGAACTAACCATCAGCGGCTCCTCCATCCATCGCAGAATTGATTTGCGCGTGCCCTCGGTGATCTCAAACCGCACGGGCCGTTGTGTCTTGCTTTGCATGATCGACGCACGCTCTTTGACCTGACCCGATGCAAAGATGTCCGCGACCTTCAGTTTTACCAGATCGCAACCGCGAAGCTTGCTGTCGATGGCGAGGTTGAACAGAGCCAAATCACGATGGTTCTCCGCGATTTCAAGCCGCACGCGGATTGCCCAAACATGCTTTGGCATCAATGGACGTTTCTGCCCGACGACGCGACCTTTATTCCAAGCAGGGCGACATGCGCAAATGGCGGGTAAGTTGGCTATGGTCATGATGGTTTCTCCCATCCGCCACGATCCACCACAGCACCAACCGGACGTTGGCAATCAAAGGTAACACTCCCAGATGCAATCGAGGAGAAAGGCGGGAAGGAGCCCATATTGCAGGATGCTGCAGGATGCATAGATGTCCGTTTCTTTTTGCTCTTTACCTAGCGCGTAGACGGCTCATCGTGACCGGCGTGATCCCCAAAAAGGATGCTATCAACGAATGAGTAAAAATGTCTTCATGGCTGGGAAATGCTTGGCGAAACCAGTTCAGCCGCTCCGCCCCGCCGAGAGCGGCGAGACACCATTCGCGCTCCGCCTTTTCACTCAATGCGTCTCTTAGAATACCATTTGCCCAGTTTCGGATTGGTTCAGATTCTATCATCAGACTTGTGAGCCGATCTGTATCGATCCAATAAATCGAAGCCTCTCTGGTTGCTTGGATGGACACAAGGGATACTGCTCCCCGCGTTCGCGCGATATTCGGCGTGACAACGCAAGGACCGACATAGAGCCCAACGCATACTTCCTTGCCGTCTTGGTCACAAATGCTGCTGGCTAGGCACCCATCCAAAAGAATGAACTCATCTGATTCAGGTTGTCCTTGGTGGACAAGGTGCGCGCCTTTGTTCAAAGGCTTACTTCTCCAATGAGACGCAAAATCGTCTACAAAACTCATGTCAGACAAGTCAGGTGACTGTGTGAGAAATTTCCGTAGATCCATCTTTGTATGCCTTATCAAATGATAATGCGTGTGGCTTCACCCAAGGGCAACTTGGCACAGATCAAGGAGGTCCCAAAATGATTCACACACGTCTTTCAAAGTATGTCGGTTTTGCCGCCGTCGGCTGCGGGTTGATTGCTACAGTTATCTACGTGTTGATGATCAGCGTTACGCTTGCCCACATCGAAGCTATCTCAGGGCAGATCCCATTCGACATGCGTCCGCTCGGCTATCGTCCCGAAGACGCAGCGATGCTTTTTGAAGCCTTAGGTGCAGAAGGGCGAGAGTATTATCTCAGTTACCAGATCACTCTGGATACATTGTACCCGGCTTTGCTCGCGCTGACTTTGATAGCCACGTTTAGCTGGTTTGGGCGACGTATGCCCAGCAGCAAGCTTGTTCGCTCTGGTATAATTCTTTCGGTTGGCTGTGCCTTGTTCGATTATTTCGAAAACATTGGAATCGCAGCCATGATTTGGAGCTGGCCAGAGGCATCAATTGCCCTGGTATATGCCACCAGTACAGCCACAATTGTTAAATCGGCCCTGACAACTTTGGCTGTACTGCTTGCGCTTCTGATCGGGTTTCTCTGGGTACGTCTTCCCAAAGCGAACCTTTGTCCTTAGGCGGACAATGGCGGCAAAGTCCCGCGACCCGGACATCCAGCGACGGCGAGATCGAGCGGTTGCATCGAATGTCCGATATAAACTGCGAACGCAGCATCCAAGTGGGCTATTCGACGGCAGCTTTGGGCCGACACCGGTCGGCGAACAAAACCTGAATTACGGGTTATCCGCGTTGCAGTCGTAGCGTCTGCAATTTTCGCTGCGGACCGCACGAAGGTCCGGTTCTCACGCCGCGCTGCGGCTCGCAAGTAGTCGCTGCAAGATGCCGCTGGCGCAAACTGGACAAAAATAGGGAGTCGGCTTCGGGCTCACAGCCGCCTTGCGGCAGCGCAGAGAACATCTCGGTTTCAAGCGAATGTGGATGTCGGCTTTCAACGTAGCGGCTTGATCGGTTCGCAACCGCAGCGAATGACGGCGTTCCGCCCATTACGACGAATGCTGTGCTGGTCCCTAAGGTTGGCTATGGGCTCAAAGTGAGGTTTCGCCGCAGCCTGCACCAAAGTCCGTTTTGGGCTGGCTGCTGTCACCGACGGCGGCGACGATAGTCATCCAACCCAGTGATCAGCACTCTGTACCGCCGCAAGACGGCTTTGAGCCCATGTTGACCGACGTTGGTGGGAGTAGCTTTGAGCAGAAACTTGAGAGAGACTCTAAGTTGGACTACGGGTTGTACGAGGGCCAATAGTTGTAATTTTCGGACAATCTCTTTTGGGGATTTTAAGGCAATTGTAACACCGCAAACTTGTTCTGTGCTTGTTGAGTTGGCATATGACCGTTGAGAGGTGGTTCGGTTCGTTTGAACAGTTTCGATATGTTTCGTCAGTGGATTTCCCACTCGGTTATGCTGCCACCGGGATTGATGGCAACGGGTTAAGATATGCCTGATCGGGCGTCTGCCCGTTCAGCGAGGAGTGTGGCCGCCTGCTGTTGTAGAAGACCAGATACCGGCCCAGGCTTTCGCGCGCGGCCGAGACGCTGTCGTACGCGCGCAGGTACACCACTTCGTATTTGATCGTTCGCCACAGCCTTTCGACGAAGACGTTGTCCCGCCACGCGCCTTTGCCGTCCATACTGATCTGGATGTCGGCATCCTTCAGGGTCATGATGAAGTCGATGGACGAGAACTGGCTGCCCTGATCGGTATTCATGATCTCAGGTTTGCCATGGCAGCGCATCGCCTCTTTCAGAGCTTCGACGCACGGTTCGGTTTCCAGTGTCGTTGAAAGCCGCCAAGCCAGAGTTTTCCAGCTGAACCAGTCCAGCACGACGACGAGATAGACGAAGCCACGCGCCATTGGGACGTAGGTAATGACCATCGCTCAGACCTGGTTCGGCCGTGTCACGGCCAGCTTTCGCAGAATGTATGGATAGACCTTGTTGCCCGACGCCGGTTTCGAAGTGTTGGGCCTGTGGTACAAGGCTTGAAGACCCATCCGCTTCATGTAGGTGGCGACATGCAGCCGTCCGGCGGTAAAGCCTTCCTGGCGCAAGAGGCCTTTCATCATCCGGCTGCCCGCAAACGGATACTCCATGTGCAGCTCGTCGATCCGGCGCATCAGCTTGAGGTCTTCTTCGTTGACAGGACGCGGCTTGTACTAGAGGCTGCCCCGGCTGATCCTCAGGAGTTCGGCTTGGCGGCTCAGGCTCAGGACGTGGTCATGATCTGTCATTTCTTTGCGCTCCCCAACAGACCGGCCTTGGCGAGCGCTCCTTCCAAAAAAATCATTCTCCAGCGTCAACTGACCAATTTTTGCGTGCAACGATTTGACATCGATCTCGCGCCCCTTCGACGCTTTGGTCGTGTCATCGAAGACAACCGTCACGCCATCAAGAAGCTGATCTTTCCACTGCTTGATCTGATTGGGATGCACATCGAACGGCGTTGCCAGATCTCATGGTCCTGTCGCCTCTCAACGCCGCCAACGCGACTTTCGCCTTGAAGGCAGGGCTGTGGTTCCGTCTTGGTCGTCTTGCCATCTTCGCCCCTACGTCCCCGGCACGCTGCCGGATCAGGAACGGAAAATCCACCTAACTCACCTGTTCAGATTCCTCAGGCCACCTCTCAAGGTTTCCGCGGTGTTGCGGTCTTGCACGGTGGAAGATCCACCTGAAATCGGGCGCCCCCTACGGGGCGCGCGACGTGGCACTTGTTGCCTGAACAGGTTGCGCTGCGCTAACCTAAGGTCAACCTTTCCGTAAGACGAGGTCAGCAATGTATACCGTCGTACGTCACGAATACGCAATCTCGTACAAAACATTTCAACCCGGGCGCGCCATAAGCGCCGGTTTCATTAACACCGAAGACGGCGGGCGCACCTATTTTGAACGCGCGGCCTACATCCAATCCACCCAAGACTTCTATTCCATTTACTTGGGTTTCGGAGCGTGGAACACGGACTTCGAACGATATTCCAACGGCGAAATGATCGTCCCCTTGGGGGGCGTCGCTGTGACCGGCGGAAGGGGAACGACCATCCGAGCGTTTACCGAGAGTCGTACGCAAAATGAAGACGAGTCGTCGGCCCCGGATATCACCGTGCGCTTCTGGGCCACTTCCTTGCCATTTACCGAAGGCGACGACACGTTTGCCTTCGGGAATGATCCCAACGCTTATACCGGGCTCCGAGAGTTCAGTGACGGGAACGACATCGGGCGGTTCAAATCCGAGCTGATGTCATCCGGGGCCGGAAACGACACTGTTGTTCTGGCGGGTGGGGATGCCGCCCTTGAAATCATGTTCGGTCCCTCTCAACCCTCTTATTCCGCGTGGATCCCTTTCTTTGCGGGCGACGGCAATGATCACGTTTCGGCAAGCCCCAACGGGTCGTCGGCCGGAGAGATCATTCACGGGGGTCTCGGCAACGATACCCTTATCGGTGGCGATGGCGGAGACTACCTGAGCGGGGGCCACGCAATCTGGGACCCCAGCTACACTCTAAACAGATTTAGCAATCCGCAACTCACCCGTCGGGATGACACGCGGGATGGGAACGACCTGCTTGAGGGTCGTGGTGGGAGTGACGAACTCTTCGGCAGTTTTGGCGAAGATACGTTGCTCGGCGGGGATGGTCGCGACGAACTCTTTGGTGAGGGGGATGCGGATTCCCTGGATGGAGGGGCAGACGACGACGTACTTTTTGGCGGTGACGGCGACGATATCCTCCTTGGCGGCGCAGGTGATGATTCACTGACCGGCGGGCGGGGATCGGATCAGCTTGACGGCGGTGACGGCATGGACTCCTGGTCGGGGAGGTTCCTGTCCGGCCATTCCACGGCCGGTGCGGTCGTTAACCTGGGCACGAGCACCTTCGATCTCGGCGGAATCCTTCAGGGGATCGACCCGGACAACGAGCTTGATCTAGGGTCCTATTTCTCGGTCATTTCAGCAGGGGGAACCGCGCCATCGCAAACGGTGCTCAGCGTTGAAACCGGAGAGGTCCTGGACACGTTCACCAACCTGGAAGGTGCGCAAGGGTCGGGCTATTCCGACGTCCTGATCGGCGGGGGGCAAAACGGCACGCTCGACGGGAACAGTGGAAACGACGTGATCATCATGTTGCCCGGCGATCGGTTTGCACATGGCGGCGGAGAGAGTGATCTGATCATTGGCAGCAGCGCCAACGATTCTATCTGGGGCGGTGTCTTTGATTGGGACGGGTGGGACTACAACTTTCTGCTCGGCCACGGTGGCAACGATACCATACATGGGGGTGGCGGCGTTGACCTGATCTGGGACGGGTCGGGCGATGACAGCCTGCGGGGATACGGCGCGGACGACACATTCCTTGTGGGCACTGGCGCAAGCGTCGATACGCCGTCCCGCGACATCATCGTTGACTGGAACCCGGTAGACGAGCCGCTTTACTTCATGGGAGACATTTCCGACGCCAGCCAGATGAGTTTCTATTACAAGAACCACCTTTCCTCTACCACCGCCATTCTCAAGTTCACCACGTCCGCGCTTACCAATATTGGAGTTGTGGAATTCGAACGAAACCCGTTTTCAGAAATCAACGACGAAGTATCCCTGCAACCCGAGGAAATCCTTGGCAGACCCGGCGTGCGCATCAACACCGTTGAAGAGAATTTTGACGACGCCCAGTGGGAACGCGATACCGCGCACCTGGTCCGGCAAGCCGTCTGCGTCGGGCGCCCTGTGATCGAGGCTCTCATGGCGCTTCGGTCCGTGAAAACCAATATAGACAGTCACATAGATCAGGGCGTGAGTGGTTTCCTGGGGCTTCCAGGCGTCGCGGAGGATCCATGGGAGGTTTTCCTGCAGCGGCTGTTCCCGGAGAACCCGGAACTAGGCCTGAACGACAATTTGAAACAGGAGCTTTCTGATCGCTTCCGACAGGCGATTGAAGTCTATCTGGACAATGCAATTGAGCAGTACTCGGCGCATGTCGCCGGTGTGATTGCGTCGAGCCGCATTGACGCCTTGATGGGGGACTATTGCCCCGAGCCCCCCCAAAGCGTGGCGGCAGAGGCCGGCAAGCTCCTTTTGGCCCCGTTCAAGGTTCCATCTGCAATTGTTGGTGTCGGTGAGGGCATCATCAAGGCGATTTTCGCAAATGCCATGCTGAGCATCGAGAAAGAGAACGAGGACCACTTCAACAGCCTGGGTGGCACGATAATCATCGAGCTTGATACCGACGGCCATGTAATCTGGTCCGAGGGCAACGAGGACCTCGGCGAAGGCGATCCGGAGGTCAAGGAAACCATCATCTGGCGTCCTGGAAACGAGACTCAATTCGATCTGGGTCGGAACCATGACAACGTCGTTGTCGACGGTACGCAACTGGTCCTTCCCATGCCCGTTTTCACCGAGGCCCGGGTTTTGCCATCTCCCTTCCCGGCATTGACCGTTGTCGGGAACGCCCTGGCGAATACCCTCGTCGGCTCCGACCGGGACGAGGTTTTTCGGGGCGGCGACGGGGATGATTTTCTGCGCGGGGGCGGTGGGAATGACGTGTTTTGGGGTGGTAGCGGCCAAGACACGGTTGCCATCGAAGATGCCGCCTACATCTCGCCATCCGAGACCAATGTGACGGTCTCGCAAGCGGTTGACGGTTTGCACGTTCAATCCGGCGAAGGACGTGATTTTGTCGCAAGCGATGTAGAGGCAATCGTGTTTACCGACACAACGCTCAGCTTTTCGCAGCTGTTGGCCATGGCAGGCGTGGAGATACGCAATGGCACAAATGACGGCGAGACCATCGAGGGCACCAACTCGTCCGAGCGTATCAATGGTCTTGGCGGCAATGACTGGATCCGTCCGGGCGCGGGCAATGACACGATCGACGGGGGTGCGGGCAACGACATGGCCGACTTCCTCGGCACGCCTTTCAACCCGGCGCGCACCAACCTCGATTTCATGCTGACGCTGGACCTGGCGGAGGGCACCGCCAATATCTTTGGCGGCGACATGAACCAGCTGATCAACATCGAGCGGGTCACCGGCACGATCTATGCCGACATGCTCAAGGGCGATGCCAATGCCAACCAACTGCGTGGCCAGGGCGACTATGACTGGTTCATCGCGACCGAGGGCAATGACACGCTCGAAGGGGGTAACGGTCTGGATATGCTCAGCTTTCTGCTGGCCGAGGATCGCGGCGCGCCGGTCATCCAGGACGTGCTCAGCGCCGATGGCGCGCTGCCGGGCGGGGCCCAGTTGGGCGGTGTCGTGCTGGACCTGAGCAATGCGGCCAACAACGCAGGGCTGGCCGCCAGCCAGACGCTGAGCTCGATCGAGCGGATCACCGGCTCGTCCCATCAGGACCTGTTCATCGGCGATGCCAACCAGAACGATTTCCGGGGTCTCGGCGGCTATGACATGTTCGTCGGCTCGGCCGGCGGGCGCGAGCGCTATTTCGGTGGCGCGGGGATCGACACTGTCAGCTATGTCCTGTCGGCGGGCGGGGTCACGGCGAGCCTGCGCAACGGTCCACTGATCGATGGCGAGCCCTCGGGCTATGGTACGCGCGGCGACGCGACGCGGGACCTGTATTTCTCGATCGAGAACCTTGTGGGCACCGCCCAGGATGACAGCCTGACGGGCAACAACCTGGTCAACCAGCTCAACGGTCTGGGCGGCGACGACCTGATCTTTGGCTATGGCGGCAACGACCGGATGCGCGGCGGCGCGGGCGATGACACGATCAACGGCGGCGGCTCGTCCGACTTTGCGCTCTTCGATGGGAACCGGTCGGAATACACGCTCACCAAGACGTCCTCGAACACCGTCACCGTGGTCGGTCCCGACGGCAACGACAGCCTGATCGACGTGGAATACTTCATCTTCGACGACACCACGCTGAACATCTGGGGGCTCTGAACCCGCCTATACAGGTTCGATGCGCGCAACTGCTCCCGCATCATTTCATAGTCGCTGAGCATCTCCGCGACCGCCGCCCCATCCGGGGTGTCGCCAATTCCTCAGCCGCCTGCGCTTGGAACTCCCTGCTGTATTCCACGACTGGCGGACATGCTGCCAAGCCACAAGGTTCAGAACCCGCCGTGGCGCAGCCGGTCAACCAGCTCGTCGCGATTACGAGGGCAGCGAGCCGCCGCCTCCAGAATTCTTCGTTGAGCTTCACTGGCTTTCTCCATGCTCGCAAGCTGCTCGGCAAGCCGCATGCTTGATGACGCGATACAGCACAATCACTGACCGCTGGCGAGCTACAACGTGGCCAGCATGCTGGTTGATGATACGCCAAGCGGCAACCGCCGCTTCAAGAAACGAGACAACCGCCTATTTGGGTAAGGCTACGCCAAGATTGACGGCGTCATCGCGTGTATCAATGCCGTGAGCCTAATGGATGAGCATGGCGCTCTTCGCTCATCTGAAGCGATACATCGGCGTGCCAATGATGCGACTTCGAGGGCCCAAAGGCGCATATGAACAGTTCCAACTCGCAGCCACGACCCAAAACCTCAGAAAACTCGCCAAGTTGGTTCCTCAACCAGAACCAACAGGCTGAGAGGAGCGGCCCGACTGCTTTGGGCTGAGCCCATCGGTAGATCCAATGTCGACTTCTTCAACACTATCTCCGCATCGCGGCCCTTTGTGTGTGGCGGACGTCAATGTCAACTTCGGGCTGCGTCCGGTCATCCGCGTCAGTTGCATCGAACGTCCGGCAGGAGCCCATATTGACTAAAGCTGCTCGTTGCACGAACGTCCATCCGAGCAGTAGCTCATGGCCAAACTGATGGACAAGCGTGGCTACGGCCTGAATACCTGAACTAACTTACCTACGCAGGAATCCCTGAATGTCATTCACTCCAACGTGGGAGCTGCTTCGGTCTTTTGGCAGCTCAAGATTTGCAAAACTGAGTGTCTTTGTCCCAGTTTTTGGATACTTTATTATTTTCAACGACGCCTTTGTCGCGCTGGTAGGATCATCCATGGAATGGGCATGTGCCGCATTTCAGAGCGTGGCTTGTGGTGACGATGGCTTCGCCAAGCTGGATGATGACTTCATGCTTCGCAAGGTAGTGAATATCTACATTGCTCTTTCCGCTATTGGTCTATCTACCTTAATCTTCCAGGGGTTATGCCCCCATGAAGTAAAGAAATTTTGGCACGTTGAAGATTACGTTGCTGAAAACACAAAGGTGTTTCATCACGAGTTTAACCGTCGAATTCGCGGTGTGTTGGACAAGAGCTCGCCTGGGGAAACCTTGCGGATTCAAAAAACCTTTGACCGATACAAGGAACATGACCGACCAAAAGCTAGCGAGATGTATGATCGAGATGTTCTTGCGTTATGGTTCTCTTATCAAAATACTCGTTTTGAAGCCGCGCGGTGGACCTGTTTCGTATTATTCTCTGTCGGCGTGGCGCTTCTAACCTACCCAACAGTGACGGTGTTTCTCAAAGTCTGCGCAATCATATTAACGCGTTAGGCAATACCCAGCCCTGAAAAAGCTGTCATTGACGCAATTGCGGCAAACTCAAAGTCTGTCCACCTAACGGTTGCTGCCCAGGACTGCGTGTAACGTCTGCTTAGGGCTGCCCAGTAGCCATCTCGGCATTAGGCCGTGAACGTCGGTCAGGAACCCAATGATACCGATGTTGCCCTCCGCATGAGTGCCAGCAGTCGATTGATTACTGTTGTGCGACATGCCCAACGATCGCCGCACCAACTCTAGCTGCAGCGGCGTTTTTTCTAGCAAAACTTGCTTCGGTTTCAGTCATGAATAGCGACACAATGATAGGTGCTCTTTCTGGTGGGTAAATCACGGCCACAATCGACCTCGATCCGTAGCCGCCAGCGCCAGTGCGATCGTCTATCGACCAAGCGGAGGGAAGCGCAGAACGAAATAGCCCATCCGCAACACGATGATCTTCAAGCCATGCTCGCAGCGTTGCCTGTGATGCTGGTTGAAGTGCATTTCCTATGATCAAATCTTGAGCGGATTGTGCGATGGCGCGTGGAGTGGTCGTATCACGTGGATCGCCTGGAACAGCCGTGTTTAGCGCGGTCTCCCATCGGTCCAGCCGCGTTGCTTGATCACCAATTGATCTAAGATAGGAAGTCAAAGCACCCGGCCCGCCAAGCGCCGACAAAACTATGTTTGCAGCGGTGTTATCGCTCACGGACAACATCATTCCGCATGCCGCGCCAAGCGATACTTCCCAATTTCCTGCTTGTCTATGGGCCTCTAGCGCTGGCGAATAATCTACGAATTCAACGTCCTGCAAACTTACCGTATCGGCCAATCGGGCTTCACCGTTCTCAACTTGGCTAAGGAGCGCCCCGCATGCCAAAAGCTTGAAGGTACTGTTCAACGGAAAATGGTCATCTGCCGCGTAAGTTATCACCTCTCCGGTCTGCGTATCGTGCATATAGAATCCGACGCGAGCCCCCAGATCACGTTCAATACTGCGAACGGCATCAATAACTGGCTCTGCACATGCAGCAATGGGTGGGCACAGTGCGAGAAAGAACCCGCTCGCTATGACCTTGATCTGGTTTGGCAGGTTGAACATGGCGTCACTTTTGGCAGCATGTGCCGCTAAAAGCAAAGTAGCGAAGGAAAACACAGACGTTGGCGCAGCCGCAGTGAAAACCCATTTAGTTCGCATTGCAGCCTTTGTGTGAGACGGGCGCCAATGACCGTTCTGTCTAGAGACAGTGAGTTTGAGCGGTCGCAGATTTCACAAACACGATGAACGTCCGGGCTGCGGGCTGCGGCAGTAGTAACCGAAAGGCCTACCCGAAGTCGGCTTTGGGCAGGTAGAGTCTACCTTTGCGATCTGCCTTTAGGACCTGCAGCAATTCATCTCTGTATGTCGCCCCACGAGCGGCTATACTCCGTCAATGACAGGTGTACAAAGCACTCGATGGTATAGCGGCGAAGTGGTTCTTTTTGATGACAAAAGCATCTGATCTTTTCGTACAATGTTTGGAAGAAGAAGGCGTGGAGTACATCTTTGCCGTACCCGGTGAAGAAAACCTCGATATGCTCGACAGCCTTTCTAGATCACGAAAGATCAAACTCATCTTGACGCGACATGAACAGGGCGCGGGCTTCATGGCCGCCACCTATGGAAGACACACGGGCAAGGCTGGGGTTTGCATGGCAACACTGGGGCCAGGTGCCACCAACCTCGTGACCACGGCAGCCTATGCGCAGCTGGGCGGGATGCCAATGCTGATGGTGACGGGGCAAAAGCCGATCAAGCATTCCAAGCAAGGCCGGTTTCAGATCCTCGATGTCGTCGACATGATGGGGCCGATCACCAAGTTCACACATCAACTCGCCGGTGCAGACAACATTGCCACCCGCGTGCGCGAGGCTATTCGGCTTGCTGAGGAAGAAAAGCCAGGCGCGACGCACATCGAGTTTCCTGAGGATGTGGCAGCTGAGCAAACGGACGCCACCCCCATCAAAGCCAGTACTGCCCGCCGCCCGGTTGCCGAAGCAAAAGCAATTCGCGCGGCAATAAAGATGCTTGAAGAGGCCAAGTCGCCGATCTTGGTGCTTGGCGGCGGGGCCAACCGCACCATAACGGGCCGCATGCTCACGCAGTTCATCGAGAAGTCTGGCATCCCGTTCGTGACAACGCAACTTGGCAAAGGGGTGGTTGACGAAAACCGCGCGGAGTTCATGGGATGCGCCGCACTATCAGCCAATGACTTTGTGCACCGGGCCATTAGCGAAGCGGACCTCATCCTCAACGTCGGCCACGATGTCATCGAGAAACCTCCGTTTTTCATGGAGCAAGGCGGCGCGAACGTTGTGCATATCTCGATGAATACCGCCAACGTCGATCCCGTTTATTTCCCGCAGATCGAAGTCATTGGCGATATTGGAAACGCCATCTGGCAAATGAAAGAAGAGCTCGCGGTCTCGCCGGAGTGGAACTTTGATGCGATGTACTGCGCAAAGACGTCACAACAGGCGCATGACGACAGTTTGTCAAATGATACGCGCTATCCCATCTTCCCGCCGCATCTGGTCAAGGTTGTTCGGAATGTCATGCCCGACGACGGGATCATCGCCCTGGACAACGGCGTCTACAAAATCTGGTTTGCGCGCAACTACGAAGCCGCCATGCCAAACACCGTACTTTTGGACAATGCACTTGCAACAATGGGCGCGGGTCTTCCTTCGGCGATGATGTCTGCGATCCTGTATCCCAACCGCAAAGTCATGGCGATCTGCGGTGACGGCGGCTTCATGATGAATAGTCAGGAAATGGAGACCGCAGTGCGCCTCAAGCTTAACCTGACTGTTCTTGTACTGCGAGACGACAGCTATGGCATGATCCGTTGGAAGCAAGCCAATATGGGCTTTGAGGATTGGGGGCTCACCTATGGCAATCCGGATTTTGTGAAGTATGCCGAGAGCTACGGGGCATCTGGACACAGGATCGAAAGTGCCGACGAACTTCGTGACACGCTCGACAAATGTCTATCGTCCAAGGGCGTGCACCTTATCGATTGCCCTGTTGACTACAACGAAAACGACGAAATCCTGAACATCAAAATCAAAGAATTGAGCGCGAGAGGTTGAGGACCCCGCCACTGTTTGATGCCATCGTTGCTAATTGTTCCGGCGTGGAGAATTGGGACAAAGAGGTTTTTAAACATAGCATCGCGAGTAGCTTTTGGAGTCTGCTTTGTGGTGAGAGTAGACATTTGCAGCGGACTGCGGCGGGCGCTACGAAGTTCCACCAAAGCGACACTTCACCCCTCTCCCCGCGCCCAGCTCTGCATGGCTTGAGCGATGTCTTCGCTGCCCTGCACCTGCAGCCCGCTTGTGACGGGCCCGATCATGCGATCGAGGGTGGCGCAGAGGGCAGCACGCAGCGCCTTGATGTGCTGACCCGCCGCGGGCTGGCCTGGCTGCTTCCAGCCGTGGCGCTCAAGCACCCCCGCGATGGTCTTGCCCTGCAGGCAGACCGCATCCACCAAAGCCCGGTCCGGGATCGGTCTGCGCTGGTTGCGCTGCGAGGGCCGGATCTTGCGCACCTCCATCGCCACCCCCTACCCGATCCGCCCCTGCAGCAGATCCAGCTGCCGCCGGTCGCGCACCACTGCCTCGATGTAGCCCCCGCCTGAACTGAGGCTGCCCTGCCTGACCTCCATCGTCGAACAGCGGATGTCAGCCGAGGCCAGCTTCTCCGTCAGCGTCGCATAGAGACGGCCGATCTGCTTTTGACCCGGCGTGAAGAGCAGCTAGCGCGCCTGCGCCTCCATTTGATCGAAGGCATCCGCGTGCTCGATCGCCTTCCGGCCGCGGTAGCCGGACGGCTTGCTGACCCAGCCCTCCGCGCCATCGGGATAGAGACCCTGAGGCTCAAACACCCGGAATGCCCCGCGGGCCGGTGCCTCCGGGATCTCGGGCCCGCACAGGTCCGGGACCTTGCCCCTGGCTTTGATCTCTTCGATGCGCGTGTCTTCTTCCGCCTGCCAGCGGCTGCGGCGCGCGAGGTAGTGCTGAACCTTCGAGGTCTCGACCGGTTCCGTGGCGCCATCGGGGGCCACGATCATCACATGTTTGCTCAAGCAGCCTGCTCCCCGCCTTTGCCCAATGCCGCAATCTCGCGGCACCGATCGATCTGCGCTGTCCGGTGGGCCAGGAACCTGCGCTCCTCAGCTGTGAGCTCGTCCCCGCGGTTGTCCCTCAGCTGCAGATCCTCAAAGCGCCGGAAGGCCTCTCTTGCACTGGCCTGCAGCTGGGTCACCGTGAAGCGGCCCGGCCATTTGCCCCGGTTGGCCCTGGCATGCTCCAGCAGCTCCGGGGCATAGCCGCCCGCCAGGGCCGCGTCTCCCACGCGGGACGCCATCACCCGGCGCAGGAAGGGAGACGCCCCACCCGTCTCCGGTGGCCGGATCCCCTTCGCCCGGTCGAGGATGTGCACCGCGATCGGGAACCGGTCCCTCTTGGGCCCGCCCGGGTTGTCCTGCGCCCAGGCCTTCAGATCCCCCAGCTCCTCTGCGCTCATATGCGCCAATGTCTGCGCCAGCGTGCGCAGCATCGTCTCGAAGGCTGCCTTGGTCAGTGTTGTCGGCCGTGCCAGCCCCAACGCCAGCAGTGGCTCGATCAGATGCTCCCGGACCCGCTTCTCGCCTGCCGCCTGCCCCTTGTCGTCCATCGCCCCTACCCTTTTCTCTGCACATCCAGCGGTTCTGTCAGGCGCATCGCCTGCGTAAGGCGCGACAGTGGTCTTCTCCTTCTTCTTCTCATTGTCTTTCTCCTTATCGATGACGACATTAACTTTGTGTCCGTTAGTGTCTGGCGAATGTCCGTTAGTGTCTGACGGACATTGACGGACGTTAGCGGACACTAACGATCAGGCTTCTCCGGAAAGCGGCCCTTCTGCGCCTCGGCCAGGCAGCCCTGCACAGCCAGGTGCAGGTCTTCCGCGGTGCGCCGCACCCCGCCCCGCTGGGCAATGCGCTCTTCGATGGCATGGTTGATCCAGCGCACCTTGCGGCTGTCCGTGGCCAGCTCCGGCGAGAGCTGCGCCACATCCTCGGTCAGCCGGGCCAGCTTGCGGGCCTGCGAGGCGGCCTCAACCCGGGCCGCGTGATTGGCGCGCGAGGCGAAGGCCGAGGTGACGATGCGGGTGACCACCGGGTGCATCAGCCGGACCTCATCGCCACAACGGCAGCGGCGCCAGCCATGCAGGGGGCCATACTCCATGGCACAGAGGCGCTCGAAGTGATCCCGCTCCACCGCGGGCTGGATCATCCTGGCCAGCCGTTTGGGATTGTCGGGCAGCGTGCCCACGGGGGTTTCCCCATGCGCCAGGTTGACCAGGTCAAACCACATGGACTTGCACTCATGGGAGCCGTTCCAGCGCATGCCCAAATATCTACCCAACCGCAGCAACTGACACGTGGAAACGCCAGGTTTTGTCCCCTGTCAGCGCCGTCATCAACAATGCCCATGATCTTGGTAAGTGCCCGCCCATTCGGATCAAAGGTTTCTCATCCAAACAACGCATAGAGCGGGACGAAAAACGAGGAAGGCAAAGTCGCCAGCGGAAGACGCCAGGTGATTGGCAGTGGATCAACAGTCTACGTGATCACGCAAACCCGTACGTTATCGCTGGGTTGGAATTCATGTTTGAAACTGGATGTAGGATCGGCCAGCTGATCGCGATCAAACCAAAAGACCTGGATCTTGATCGTAAACGCGTATGGCTTGTCGCTCAAAAAGGACACCCAGCTCAATGGATCCAGATCAGTCAAGGCATGAAACACACCCTGTTCAGCCTGCGGCCGCGTCAACCTAAAAACAGAAAAACAGGTAAGACGCTCCCCTACCGTGTCTTCGGGTATGCAAATCGTACAGGCTTCACTTCAGCCCTACGAACAGCTTGTAAGAACGCGTGTGTGGACTATCGCTCGCCGCATGCTGCTGGACGTCACGGCTACTACACCGAGTTGCGGATCCGCCAAAGGATGGACCCGGTTACAGCAGCTGCTATGGGACGCTGGACAAAGTCCGATTTGCCGGACAGTGTATATGCCCATGCGGAAACCGATGAACGGGCTGTACGCGAAGCAATCCGTACAAAACGCGTACACGGCGAACCACCTGCCCGCACCAAACGTTTGAAATGAAACCTTTATCTGAGTTTTTCGCCCGACCTTGGTAAGGGAGAGGTCGAGAGTTCAATTCTCTCCAGCAGCACCATGAAAATCCCCCAAAACAATAACTTAAGCCATGGATCGCAGCTTTCCGGGCTTTGCAAGTCTGTCAAATCTCACCAGATAAATACCCAGATTCCGTGCAAATCCACGCAAATCACGCATAGCGCTTCCAGGTGGACGCACGCCTACAGCAATCCACTTTGTGTCGATTCGCGCGCCGCTTTGCCGGGCACTGAGCATCAGATCGGTAAAGGAAAACCACTTCAAAAGCGCGTGCTGTAAGGCGTGTTTTTCTGATGGTTGCAAATGGTAAGCAGCATGGGGTTCATGTCTCCCTTGGTCTCAATGATCGGGCGGACTGTCGCCGTATGCAGCTCACTCGATCATAGGCAGGCATGCGTGCAGCGACCTCCTCAAAGTCGCTGTGACCGCTGCCAGTCACGCGATGCAAACGACCCTCAGCAGACATCTGTCGCCAAATAGGGTTGCAGCGCGCTACGCCAAACCAAACTTTCGCTGCATGGCATGATCTCAGATTATTCGAGCGCTTACTGTGCAGGTGTTGCAGTCACTGGCGGGTCTGATCTCCGGAACTTGGGGTGGTGTAGCGGCATTTTAGAGCCGCTCCACCAGATCGCGTTACTCGCCCGTCAGGTAATCTGTGATCGTGTCGATTACGGCATAGACAGACATATCGATTTCACTGCTGGTTGACATCGGCTGCGATGCCTGCCGGACGATTGCCACGTCATGCGCGCGGTCGATGTAGATCCACTGACCATGGATCCCCAGCGCGGTGAATGCCTCGCGGCCTTCGTTGTGACGCACCCACCATTGCGCGCGATAGCTGCCTTCGCCATTGGGCATCTCCCCTTCGTTGGGGCCATTGGTCCAGGCAGAGCGGTCACCACCGGTTTCCAGCGCTTCGATAACCGACTCAGGCACAATCACCTGATCATCGACCATCCCGTAATTCAGCAGCATCGCCGCGAACCGCGCCAAGTTATGCGGCGTCGCGTTCAGACCGCCGCCGGCAAACAGAGTCCCGTTTTTATCCAGCAGGACATAGGTTTCGCCTTCGGCACCAATGGCCTCCATCAGCGCTGTCATCTGGTCAAAGAAGGATTCGCCCGTCACGCGATTGGTGACCCAGTTGACGACATCGGTCTTGGGTGTCTGATAATGGAACACCTCGCCATGGGCATGGGCGGCATCAATCGGCAATGTAGGCAGATAGCCGTAGATACTGTTGGGCAAGTCCAGGCTGGGATCGCGCGGCAGGAACCCCAGTACCTGCGCATATTGCTGAATCCCAGAGGCGGGATCGGCATAATCTTCGGAGAAATCCATCGAATTGGTCATAACCAGAACCTGGCCGAAGGTTGCGTCACCAAAGGCAGTCGATGGCGCCAATTCCGGGATAATCTCGGCAACCGGTGTGACCTCGGACACAAGCCCGGCCTCGGCGGCCATCAGGCCGAACATACCGGCAAAGGATTTCGTCACGGACATCATCTGGTGCGGCTGATCGGCATGGATGCCGTTCAAATAGCGTTCGAACACGATCTCATCGCCATGGATTACGATGAAACTGTCGGTCCAGGTTTGGGTCAGGTACTCAGCCAGTGTCACGGCGCTGCCGTCCGGGGCGACAAAACCTAACCTCTCGATGCCGCCATCGGGATTGACGTTCAACGGGCGTGAATTGGTCGACGGAGGGATGTTCACCGTCGGATAGAATTCGCGCGTGTTCTGATAGGAGTAGCGGTTGAACGGCGCCGAAATCAGCGCGTTGTCCCGCGTCACCTGTTTATCCGACGACGGTGGGAAACCTTGCTGTAACCCAAGTTCGTGGTGGGTCGCTTAAGGGTCGGCATGACCGTCCGCGTTTGCGAAAGTTGCCGTCAATGACAGGGCTAACGCGCTGACGATAGCAATTGGTTTCATATACTTCTTCTCCCAAGATGAAATTTGAAATTGGACTCTCAGTGCGCAGTTATAACGGTGATAAAAAAGCGCCCTTTTTTTATGACCAGGATAGCGGTTTTGACAAAATGTCACTGGGACGTGTTCGGTTTGTTCAAAAAAAGACACCCGCCGTCCTTGCATCGTATTGGCTGCGTGCATTATCCAGGTCTGTTCTCGGCTTTCCGTTGCCATTGGAGCAGGCGCAGCAATTGCCCAAATGGCTCAACTCTGTCGAATAAGGATAGCCCGATACAGCTATTCGCCCCGGGGTTCGCCGCCGCAATGCGAAACGTCACAGAAGGCAATCGCTGCGGGTGCAGAATCTGTTGGCGCACAGATGTCCGGCTTACAGAAAAGGCGGCCGTTTCCCATAAAGCTGGCCGCGATCTGGCGCGCTTGGGTTTCAGCCTGTTCCTGGAAGCCAAGTCGCAAGTGAAGGGAAGAGGATCAACAAGGTAACAAGGATCAGAGAGCAAACAATGAACGGGATGGCCGCCGTATAGATATCGCGCATCGTTGTGTCCGCGGGAGCGACGCCCTTCATGACGAACAGCAGCAGTCCGAAGGGTGGCGTCGTAAAGCTGATTTCAAGCGCCAAGAGCATGATCAATCCGAACCAAATCGGATCGAAACCAAGGCTTGTTGCAAGCGGAAAGAAGATGGGCACGGTCAGCAACATCATCGAAATCTGTTCCATGAACATGCCAAGGATCAGCAGGACTGCGAACATCACCAACAGCATCAGGATTGGGTCCAGGTCAAACCCGGTCGCCCATCCGATCAGTCCTCGAGAGGCCCCGGAAAAGGCAAGGAGCTGACTGAAAGTGGCCGAGCCGAACACGATCAAATAGGCCATTAGGGTAACGCGCAATGCGCCCCGTACCGAAGCTTTGACCGCGTCCCATGTCAGGCAGCGATAGAAGACCGCGAGCAACAAGACACCCAATGCGCCAAAAGCCGCTGCTTCGGACGGGGTGACAATGCCCCTGATCATCATGACCACGATCAGCACCATCAGCCCGATCATTGGAACAACATTCCGAAACAGCAGCCCCAGTTTTTCCACCATCGACTGAGGCGGCACCTCATACGCGGGCGCAGCTTCGGGGTCGAGGCGCGTTTGCAGGTAGATCGTTGAAATGTAGAGACCCGCAAGAATGAGACCCGGAATGATGCCTGCAATCAGCAAGGCCCCCACATCAATCTGCGCGAGGGTCGCCAGAAGCACAGCCAAGGCCGACGGCGGGATAATGATTGCCAAGCCCCCTGTCCCAAGGATGGGTCCGATGGACATGTGTTTCTTGTACCCACGCTTGTTCATCTCGGGCACCATCAAGGCCCCCAGCAGCGCGGTTGAACCCATGGAGGACCCTGAAAGGGTGGAAAATCCCGTTCCCCCAAGAACGGTGACATAGCTCAGACGGCCGGGCAATTTTCCAAGCAGCCGATCGATGGCGGAAAACATGCGCCCCCCAAGACCGGTATGAAAAAAGATCTCTCCCATAAGAAGAAACAGCGGAATGGGGACCAGAGCGAACTTGGTCAACGACCCCCAACCGTTGTTCAGCAACGCAACAACCCCGCGTTCGCCGCCCATAAAGACCCACGCACCGATGATGTTGGCGGCCAGAAAGGCGAGCGCCACGGGCATGCCTATCGCCATCAGGAACATGATGCTGCCGATCAACAGGCCAAGTGCTTCGTACCATTCCATTATTCGTGAATTCCTGCTTCGCCCGAGTGCAACAGTTCCTTGCCAAATACAAAGCGACCAAACTCGATCGCCATGAAACTGAAGGCGATCGGGAACGTGATGGTCAGCATCCAGCGCGGATAGAAATAGGCTCTGACGTCAAAGTCGTTGCGTTCGATGTTGGTTTGGAACAACTCAAAGCCGTACCAGGCCAAGATGGCTGAAACCGCGACGCAGCCAAAGGCAACAACCCGGCTGACAATCCGGCGCGCGTTGGCAGGCAGGGCTGCAGTGACCAGCTCGATATGAACATGGCCCCTTTCCCGAACAAGCCAGGGGGCGCCCAACATGGTCATATACAAAAGACCGTACTCGGTACTGGTAAACAGCCAGGCAAAGGGCTGAATGCCAAAATTCCGCATGGCGACAGAGACAACCACCGCCACCATCAGCCAAATCAGCGTACCTGCAGCAACGAGGGCCATGAGATTGAGAAGGCCATCGTACATTCGTGTTATCGTGCGCATGCGGTCTCCGGAAAAGCTGATCCGGGGCAAACGCCCCGGATCGGTTCTTTTTTCGACTTACTTGTCGGCGTCGGCATCGTAGAAGAGTTCGATCAACCGGTCATAGTTGCCGGTGCCCATCGGATGCTCTTCCATCAGACCTTTCATCCGCTCCCAGTTCTTTTCGCGCGCGGCTGCCAGGTAGTTCGCTTTGGCTTCGCCTTCCAGGGAAACGACCTTCATGCCCTGTGCGTCAAGGGCCGCAAAGTCTTCGTCACGCTTGGCGCGCAGAGCATTGACGCTGTCGGCCTCATGCTGGATGGCGACATCCTGAAGAACTTTCTGAGCTTCGGGGCTCAACGAGTTCCACTTTTCCAGGTTCACGATGACACCAAGGTCCGTCGAGAAGAAGCAGGGCTCGATCCGGTAGTTCAGGAATTCGTTCCACTTCAGGTCGATCAAGCCAATCTGGGTCCAGCCGGTTGCGTCAACAACACCCCGTTGCAGGGCCGCATAGACCTCGCCCGTGGGCAGGTCGATCACCTGTGCGCCAAGGTAGTTGGTGAAGAACGCGTTGTAGACGGCGTTGCCGCGCAGCTTTAGACCTTCAACCTTCAGGTTCCCGGCATCATCAAACTCGGGTTCTTCACGCGTCCAAAGGTTGTAACAAACGCCGCTGTCAAACCAACCCAGGTACTTCAGTCCCATCTTTTCTTGATGGATGTCGTCGATCAGAGCGATGCCACCGTTCTGGCGGGTTTCAATTGCGGTCAGGTTGGACGACACCATCGCGTCTTTTTCCGGCAGCGAGCCACCATAGAACGAACCCGGTGTATAGACCATGTCCACAATGCCATCGCGCACGGCGTCAGGCTGCTGGAACATGCCGATTGCCTCGGGGCCGCCGCGCACATCAATCTGAATGACGCCTTTGCCGGCCTCGTTCACCTTGTCGACAAAGGACAGAAAGCTCTTGGTGTAGATCAGCGATTCAGGAAAGGCATGCACAGCCGAGATTGTTTCCTCTGCCTTGGCAATGCTGCCTGCCATCATGGCACCGGCAACCAAGCCGGCAACGAGTTGCATCTTCATGGGTTAATCCTCCTTCTCCCCGACCGGTGCCCCGGCCACACTTTTTGGGCGGTCAGTCCGCCCGCTTTCATCCGGCCCCATCTCCCGCCGGAAAAATCCATGGTTGCTGTTTCGCGCGACGCGTGCGGTAGTCCGAGATCGCGTCCGCATGCGCCTGCGTCAGATCAATATCATCCCATCCGTTGACCAGTTTCTGGCGCCACGTGGGGTCGATCTCAAAATTCAGAGTTTCCCCGAAGAGCGAAATCGTTTGTGCCTGAAGATCGACAGATGCGGGTTCGACCGTATCGCCGAGTTGCGTGATGATCTGGTCGATGACGTCCTCGGACAACCGCGCAGGTAACAAGCCGTTGTTCACTGCGTTGGATGCAAAGATGTCACCAAAACTGGGGGCCAGAACCGCACGAATGCCAAAATCAACAAGAGCGTAAACCGCTGCTTCGCGTGATGAACCGCTGCCAAAATTGCGACGAGACACAAGCACCGTCGCCTCAGGGTGTCGGTTCAGAGGATGCTCACCCCTACTCCGCCCTTGCTCATCCCGGCGCAAGTCGTTCAGCAAGAACTGGCCGTATCCTTCACTGCGTGGTGTCGACATAAACCGGGCTGGAATCAGCTGATCCGTATCCACGTTCTCCTGGTCCAAAGCGATGGCCAGGCCGGTATGTGTGCTCCACCCACTCACGCCACGTCCCGCCCAACAAGCAACGGACGTACGTCCGACAAGCGACCGTTGACGGCTGCGGCCGCCACCATCGCAGGTGACATCAAATGCGTGCGCGCACCGCGTCCCTGGCGCCCGCGGAAGTTCCGGTTGGTCGTCGAGGCGCAGCGTTTGCCAGGTGCGACCGCGTCGCCATTCATCGCCACACACATCGAACAGCCCGAGCCGACCCATTCAAGACCCGCATCCGTGAAGATACGATCCAGACCTTCGGCTTCGGCCTGAGCCTTGACGAGTTTTGATCCCGGAGACACCAGCCCCGGCACCTTGGATTTCCGACCTGCAAGAACGGTTGCCGCCTCACGCAGATCTTCGATGCGGGCGTTCGTACAAGAGCCAATGAAAACCTGATCCACCTCAATGTCCGAAAGAGATTGGCCAGAGCGAAGGCCCATGTAGTCCAGGGTCTCGCCAAGCTTCTGCGCTTCTTCCTTTGAAAGGGTCTTTAGGTCCGGAACGGTCGACGTTATGGGCAAAGCCTCTTCAGGAGTGGTGCCCCAAGTCACGATTGGTGCGATGTCGGCCGCGTCGATCTCGACCTCGCGATCAAAGACTGCGTTTGCACTGCTGGCCAACTGGCTCCACGACGACAGGGCTTGGCCCAAAGCGTCGCCTGTTGGCGCAAATGGGCGCCCCGCCACATAATCAAAGGTCGTCTGGTCGGGCGCGATCATGCCAAACCGCCCGCCGCCTTCAATAGACAAGTTGCACAACGTCATACGGCTTTCCATCGACAAGGCGCGAACTGTGCTTCCCGCGTATTCGATCGCGTGGCCGCGCGCGCCGTCTGCGCCAAGCTTGGAAATCCATGCCAGCGCAATGTCCTTTGCGCCCACTCCCGGGCCTAGTTGGCCATTGATAGTGATCCGCATGGATCTGGGTTTCTTTTGCCATATGGTCTGGGTGGCCAACACATGAGCGACTTCTGTCGCCCCAATACCAAAGGCCAGCGCGCCAAAGGCACCATGGGTTGAGGTGTGGCTGTCGCCGCAATTGACCAGCATGCCCGGCAAGGTCAGCCCCTGTTCGGGTCCGATCACATGCACGATGCCCTGCCGCGGATCATCCAGACCAAAACACGTGATGCCGTGCTTTGTGGCATTGGCTTCCAGGGTCGAAATCATTCTTGCAATGTCGGCACTGGCAGGGGCGCCCCGTGTCGGGGCATAGTGATCGGCGACCCCGTAGGTCAGACTTGGTTCTGCAACTTTCATTCCCCTCGCATCGAGCTTGGCAAAGGCATGATGAGACCCCTCGTGCACGAGATGACGGTCCACCCAGAGCAGCGACGCCCCATCGTCGCGCCGTTTGACCTCATGCTCTTGCCAGAGCTTATCAAGAAGGGTCTGGGGTTTCATTCGGTGCGCGCTCCGATCACTGGTTGCCAGTATCGGGTTTCACCAGAACCAACGCGCGACAGTTCCATTTCGACGCGGAACAGCTCGGGCCGATAGAGCGCAGACAGATACTCCACTCCGCGTCCGTTTTCGTCGCGCACAACACGTTTCAAAGACAAAAGCGCCGATCCGACCACCACGCCCAATGCCTCGGCAACTTCTGGCGAGGCCAGGGTCGCAGACAACGACTGCTGCGCGCTGTCCACCTTGACCCCGCTGCGTTCAAGCAGGCGGAAAAGCGGCTGTGTGGCCAGGTCAGTTTCGTCGTAGTTCCGTGCGATTTGCTCGGGCACATGTGTCGTCAGATGCGAATAAGGCTGATCATCGACCAAGCGAACCCGCACCGCGGTTTGGACTTTTTCGCCCTTGGATAGATCAAGCGCATCGGCGACGGCTTCGGGCGGCGCACCATATGAGAAGGTGAGAAGACGCGCGGTGGTGGAGCGATCGATGTCGACCAGTTGCGGAATGAGCGTCGCAAAGTTCGCCGAGATCTTTTGTCCAGATCCAGAACGCGGCAACACGATCGAACCGGCGCCCGTTTTCTTCTCGATCCACCCTTCCGAGGCCAATGCATCCAACGCTCGGCGAATCGTTATGCGGCTGACGTTGTATGTTTCGGCCAGCTTGTTCTCACCAGGCAAAAGGCTGCCCTCGCGCACGACCCCATTGATGATGTCGTCCCGCAACAAAAGATAGACTCTACGGGCCTTTCCGCCCTCTGGAAGTGAATGTTTGCCTTGCGCGTTCACCGCAGTCAGTCCCCTGTTCCTGGTCCTTCACCTTAAAGAAGTTCGGCGATCCCCGCAGATCACCTGGCTTCTCTAGTGTGTTTATTTTGACCTTTCCATATACCAAAACCTGTTATATGAAAAGTACAGATTTTGCGAGGGAAAAGATGCCAATTGTCGAGGCACGCATTCTGGAAGGCTATGCTCCAGAAGAGAAAAAGCGTCTGATCACGGCTTTGACAGATGCGATTCGCTTCGTCGTTCCTGCGACCAATGAGGCGATCACCGTCTTGGTGAGCGAATATGCGTCTGAGAACTATGCACGTGGTGGAGAGCATCGCTCTCCGGCACCGGCTCTGCCTGATCCGTCACAAATCGTGCTCAACTATCTTGCCGCGATGGAAGAGCGCGATTTAGCCGCGGCGAACGCCATGCTTGGGGAGGAGTTCAGCATGGTGTTCCCCGCGGCCCAATCGATGTCATCACTCAATGAACTCATCGATTGGGCGAAGGATCGGTATCGCTTCGTCAAAAAGACTTATGACAACGTCGAGGCCTTTCAATCAGGCGATGTCGCCGTTGTTTACACACAAGGGACACTCTCGGGCGAATGGCCGGACGGGACGCCGTTTGCAGGCATTCGGTTCATCGACCGGTTTGAGGTGTCAGGGGGAAAAATCGTGAAACAGGACGTATGGAACGATCTGGCAGAGGTGCGCGCGAATGGCTGATGCAATCGATCCAATCACGCTGGCTGTTCTGGCCGGACGGATGGAACAAATCGCCGATGAAATGGACGCCACTCTGTTTAGGGCGGCGTTTAACCCCATTATTGCTGAAGCCCATGATGCGTCGCACGGGCTCTACCATGCCGAAACTGGCGATACCCTGGTTCAGGGGAAATCCGGCCTGCCGATCTTTGTTGGCGTCATGTCTTTCGCCGTCAAAGCCGTCATCGACAAGGCGGCAGAAGCTGGCGATCTGGAAGATGGTGACATCTACATCTTTAATGATGCGCACATGGGCGGGACCCACCTAAGTGACATGAGGCTGGTTCGGCCCTTCTATCGGGATGGCGAGATCTTTTGCTACTTGGCAAGTGTCGGCCATTGGCACGATGTGGGCGGCGCTGTTCCCGGAAACTACAACCCCTCTGCCACCGAGGCATTCCAAGAAGCCTTTGTGCTTCCACCGGTAAAGCTGGTGCGTGGCGGCGAACTTCAGCAGGACATCATCGACATCCTGATGCGCAACACGCGCCTGCCCCAGTCCGCGATGGGGGATCTGAACGGGCAGTTGGGTGCGCTGGACCTGGGAACCAAACGACTGAATGAGTTGCTGGATGAATACGGCCCGGCAACCGTAAAGGCGGCGCTGGACGCGTTGGGCAATCGCGCAGAAACACTCATGCGATCGGAACTGTCCAGCTTGCCAAACGGACGCTGGGAAGCGGTCGACTACCTCGATAATGATGGGATCACCGACGAAGCGCTACCGATCAAGGTAGCCTTGGAGATCTCTGACGACCGGATGGTGCTGGATTTCGAAGGCACCGCCCCGGTTACGGCAGGTCCCGTGAACATCGCACTGCCAACCGCGGTTGCGACCGCCTATGTCGCCATCAAACACATATTCCCGGACCTGCCTGCCAATGCCGGTGTGATGCGTCCTGTAGATGTGCGCGTGCCGGATGGGTCACTTTTGTCCGCCGAGTTCCCGGCACCGGTTGGGGGCTATACGGAAACCATCCTGCGTATGATCGATGTGATTTTCTCGGCTGCCTCACAAGCTGCACCGGATCGCGTTGTTGCCAACGCATATGGGACGATCAATGCCCTTTCGATTGCAGGCAAGAAGGCGAACGGTCAGCCTTGGGTCATGTTCAGTTTCTACGGCGGCGGTCACGGCGGCAGCATTGAAAGTGATGGGTTGAACCACGGCAATGCGCCGATTTCCACGGCAACCATCCCTCCGATGGAGATCCTCGAAGCCGCCTACCCGGTCATGTTCCGCCATTGGGCCTTGCGCCCTGACAGCGCAGGGGCTGGCAAGCACAGGGGCGGCTTGGGGGCGGTCTATGAAATTGAGCTTTTGGAAGAAAAGGCCGAGGCCTTTTTGTTTGGCGAGCGTGGTCGCTATGCGCCGAAGGGTGTCGTTGGAGGTGACACAGCGGCCATGAACCATTTTGCCTATGAGCAAGAGGATGGGTGGCACAGCCCGCCACTGGCCTCAAAGATGTTGGGTATCAAGCTGAAAAAAGGTCAGGCCGTGCGCCTCGAAACGCCGGGCGGCGGAGGGTACGGGCCTGCGTCCGAACGCACCGCGATGTCTGTCGCGCAAGATGTGGCGCTTGGGTACATGACCGAAGCCGAGGCCACTGCCACCTACGGCTCAACGTGGAAGGAGGCCGATCAATGACAAAGATGATCGGTGTGGATGTCGGTGGCACGTTCACGGATGTGTTCGTTCTGGACGAAGCAAGCGGTATTGCCGAGGTTGCAAAGGTGCCGACGTCGCGCCCTGACCAATCGGGTGGTTTCCTCGACGGGATTGCACGCAAGGTCGAGGATTTGTCCGGTGTTGGCGTCGTCGTGCATGGAACAACGGCAGGCACCAACGCGCTCTTGGAGCGCAAGGGCGCGAAGATCGGGATTATCACGACCGAAGGTCTGCGCGACGTATTGGAAATGCGGCGTCGAGACCGACCCCGAACCTGGGGGCTGCGTGGTGACTTTGAACCGGTGGTCCCCAGGAACCTGAGATTGGAGGTGCCCGAGAGGACACTGGCAGACGGCACTGTGCGTGTCTCGGTCGACCTTGAAGCGGTTCAAGCGGCGGCGCGAGAGTTGATCGACCAAGGCTGTTTGGCTGTGGCGATCTTGTTCGCAAATGCTTACGCCAATCCGGAAAACGAACGGGCGGCCGTTGAGGCGGTGCGCGCCATCTGGCCCAACCCGCATGTCAGCGCGTCCTCGGAGATCCTCCCGGAAATCCGTGAGTTCGAGCGGTTCTCGACGACCGCGTTGAACGCCTACCTGCAGCCCGAGGTTTCCGGGTACATCGAACGTCTGGACAACGCGCTCAAACAGGGCGGGTTTGAAGGCGAGTTCATGATCGTCCAATCAAACGGCGGGGTCATGGGCACCGACACGGCCTGCAGCCTGCCAGTGCGAACGGCGTTGTCCGGCCCGGCTGCTGGTGTAATCGCGGCCGGTCATATTGCGCATACCGCCGGGTTCGAGAACGTGATTACAGGGGACATGGGCGGCACGAGCTTTGATGTTGCCCTGATTTCCGAAGGTCAGTCCATGCTGTCGCCTCAGACCTCCATCGATTTCGGGATGGTGGTTCGGACGCCGATGATCGAGATTACCACGATTGGTGCAGGTGGTGGTTCAATTGCTTGGGTAGATAAGGGCGGGCTGCTGAACATTGGCCCGGAAAGCGCGGGATCGACGCCCGGACCAGTGGCCTATGGATTGGGCAACACCCGGCCCACGGTAACGGATGCCAATGTGGTGCTTGGCCGGATTGACCCCGACAGCCCGATTGGCGGCAAACTGGACCGACTGGACGTCGATGCCGCAGCCCGGGCCATTGACGAACACGTCGGCAAGGCGCTTGGCCTTTCCACAGTCGAGGCTGCCGAGGCCATCCTTACCGTTGCCAACTCGCGCATGGCCGGGGCGATACGCCTTGTCAGCATTGAGCGGGGGTTCGACCCCAAACGCTTTGCCTTCATGCCGTTTGGCGGCGGCGGAGCCTTGCACACCGGCGCGATGCTAAAAGAGGTTGGGATTGGCAGCGCCATTGTGCCCCGATATCCCGGCGTCACCAGCGCGATGGGCTGCGTGATCGCCGATATGCGCCAGGATTTTGTCCAAACGATCAATACGACCACCAGCGCGCTGGATACTCAAAACATGCAATTGCTCATGCAAGGTCATGTGGACGACGGGCTTGCCCTTCTGGATGCGGCGCAATCGCGGTTCGAAGCCCGAGACACCGTCTTTGAACTGGACATGGCCTATATCGGCCAGACGCATACGGTATCCGTACCCTTGCCCGTAGAAGTGATTGACGGACGTGTCACACCCCCAACCGTTGAGGAGGTAGAGGCCGCCTTTGACGCTGCTTATCGGGCAACCTATGGGCGGTTACTCAAGAATGGCATACGCCGCGTTATGAACCTGCGCACCGCCGTCATCGGTCGGCGGCCCAAGTTCGATCTCAGAACACTAGCCCCGGCCGGTGGGGATATCGCGGCAGCAAAACTGGGCAGTCGCAAGGTCCACTTCGGCGACGCTTGGCACGAAACTGCAATCTATGATCGCTTGGCGCTTCCGGTCGGGTCTGCGGTTCCTGGTCCGGCCATCCTGGTGCAACCAGACACAACCGTCTTGATCGATCCCGGTCTTGTCGGACGTACCGATGACTTTGGAAATACCATCATAACGGCGGAAGGGGCATGATATGAGCGATACGATTGACCCCCGGAAAACGGCACTCCTTACGATTGACCTGCAGAACGACTTTTTACACCCCGAAGGCGCCTATGGCCGTGCGGGACAAGGCTCGGACGCCATCGCTGCGCTTCCAAAGCGGATAAAGCCCGTGGCTGAGGCTCTCCGCGCCAAAGGCGGCACCTACATCAGTGCCCAGTTCACGCTGGTTCCCGGACCGGGTGGAGAGCCTTTGATCGCTCCGCACCTCAAAGAGTTGCGCCCCTTTCTTGGCAAAGGTGACTTCGCACCCGGCGCCTTTGGGCACGCACTTGTCGAGACACTTGCGCCAGCTGACTACACCGTCGAAAAAGTCGCCTACTCGGCCTTTTATCAAACGCGGCTGGAATACATCCTGCGCGCGCTCGACATCGACACGTTGATCGTCGGCGGCATCGTCACAAATGGCGGCGTCGCCAGCACGGTACGCGACGCGCACCTGCGCAACATTCACACCATTCTGCTGTCGGATGGATGCGCAGCATTCAAACCCGAGGTGCATGAGGCCACCCTTGTTTCGTTGGGGTCAATTTCTCCGACCATGACCTGCGCCCAAGTGATGGAGGTTTTGTCATGACTCTACGCGAACGGCTTCAATTGCAATCGATCCTGGTCGCGCCCGGGGTTTATGACGGGCTTACCGCAAACCTCGCAGAACAAGCAGGGTTCGAGGCGCTCTATCTTTCGGGTGCTGCCGTGGCCTACACCCGCTTGGGCCGACCGGATATCGGTTTGACGTCAGTGACCGAAATGGCGGAGACCATGTCGTTGATCAGGGACCGGGTCGATCTGCCCGTGATTATCGATGCAGACACCGGTTTCGGAAACGCCCTCAACGCGCAACGTACGATGCGCCTTTACGAACGCGCGGGCGCCTCGGCCCTGCAAGTCGAAGATCAGACGTTCCCCAAAAGATGCGGCCACCTAGCTGACAAGTCCCTGATCCCGGCCGGGGAAATGGTGGGCAAGATCGCGGCCATGGCGGATGCGCGCCAATCTGATGACACCTTGATCATTGCGCGCACCGATGCAGTGGCAACCGAAGGGTTTGATGCCGCCGTTGAACGCGCCGATTTGTACGTCGAAGCTGGCGCCGACGTTCTGTTCATCGAGGCGCTTCGCTCTGGTGATGAGCTGCAACGTGCTGCGTCGCACTTTGGCGACCGTATCCCACTGCTCGCCAATATGGTCGAAGGTGGCGCAACTCCGTTGCAGAGCACGTCAGACCTTGAAGCTCTGGGATACTCTATCGTGATCTTCCCGGGTGGCATCGTCCGCGCGCTGGCGAAAACAGCAAGCGACTACTACGAAAGCCTGCATGCCAACGGAACCAATCGGCCCTTCGCGGATCGCATGTATGATTTCAACGGATTGAACGACCGGATCGGGACAGCCGAGATGCTGGAACACGGGTTGCGCTACGAAAACCGCGAGGCGGATTGACCATGGGGGTTGAGGGCGCCCCCACGTCGGGTTTCGATATCGAGACGGCGGTCCTCATTATCGGGGCTGGAGCCTGCGGTATGGTCGCTGCGCTCGCCGCCAAGGATAGCGGCGCCGAAGTCCTTGTAATCGAGGCTGATGCAGTGCCCTCAGGCTCCACCGCCTTGTCAGCGGGATTGATACCCGCTGCGGGAACATGCTTTCAAAAAGACGCGGGCATCAAGGACGCCGCTGACCTGTTCGCAAGGGATATTCAACGCAAGGCCAAGGGCGAAAACACGCAAGAACTCGTCGATGTGCTGACGAGTAATTCTGCCGCTGTCATCGAATGGTTGGCAGACAGATACGGCCTTCCGTTTTCGGTCATTACCGATTTCGATTACCCGGGTCACTCACAGCGCCGGATGCACGGCTTGCCTACGCGCTCGGGCCAAGAGCTGGTCGACCGTCTGCGCACGACTTGCGAAGAACAGGGTATTGATATCGTCTGCAACCATCGGGCCCAGTCCTTGTTCATTGAAAATGACCTTATTGTCGGTGTGAAAGCGCAGGGTCCAAGTGAAACTGTTCGAATTGGCTGCGACGCGCTCATTCTGGCCTGCAATGGGTTTGGCGGTAATCGCGAGATGGTCGCAGAGCACATGCCCGAAATTGGAAACGCCCTTTGGTTTGGCCACGATGGCAACCGCGGAGATGCGATAAACTGGGGTAAGACGTTGGGGGCCGAATGCCTTCACTTAGGCGCGTACCAAGGGCACGGCAACGTCGCGCACCCGCATGGTATTCTGATCACCTGGGCGGTCATTACCGAAGGTGGCGTTCAGGTGAACACCAACGGCGAGCGGTTCTGGGACGAAAGCCAAGGCTATTCCGAGGCCGCCCGCGCGGTGTTGGCACAGCCCGAAGGTGTGGCCTGGACCATTTTCGACACGCGGATTGCCCAGGTCGCGCGTCAATTCCAGGATTTCAAGGATGCTGAGGCTGTGGGCGCTGTCCGGACGGCTGATACGATTTCCGAACTTGCGGAAATGTGCGGCTTACCAGCCGAGGTCTTGGAGACGACGTTGGCAGAATTGCCAGCCGAGGGAACGGACTCGTATGGACGGCTCTTTTCCAAGCCACCCCTCCAGGCGCCGTTTTGCGCAGTGAAAGTGACCGGGGCGTTGTTTCACACGCAAGGCGGTTTGAATGTGACGCCAGAAGGGCGTGTTCGGAGACCCGGAGCGTCCTTTGCGAACTTGTTTGCTGCCGGCGGGGCTGCTGTCGGAGTGTCCGGCACGGGTGACAGTGGTTATCTGTCAGGAAACGGCCTTTTGTCAGCGGTTGTGTTGGGGCGCATTTCAGGTCTGGAAGCAGCGCGTCAAGTTTTGAGTCCGGTGGACCGATCGGCTTGACGCCAAGGTGGAGTTGGAGGGAACAATGGCGGGGCCGAAAACACTCTGTGGTTCCGATACGAGCTTGAAGCTCCCTTGCGGCAGGACGACTACGTCCTCGGAAACGGTCGCATTGCGTAGTCTGCTTCTCACTCCAAGTTTTTCTTCAATGGCACGTGCTGCAAGGATCCCGTGTACCACCCTCCATGCATCGGCAATCCTGGGTCTAGGCAGGTAATGGAAGCCCTATTGCTCAACTCTTCATGACGACCCTTTGTTGGCTACTGAGACGGAGAGAACACAAAGTAGCTCCCGCAACTTCGTCGCCGCGACCAACGCGATATTGCCGCACTGATGAAAAGGTGGCGAAACCTCTACGACATCGGCCCCGACCAAGTGCAGGCCCTCCAGTCCCCGGATGAGAGCCTGAACCTCTCGCGGCGAGAGACCTCCCGTCTCGGGCGTTCCGGTGCCCGGTGTAAATGCCAGATCGATGCCATCGACACGTCCGTCTCACGTGGGGGGAAGTCTCGTCCTTAGCCGGTTTGCGCAACAGAGCCCCTTGGCACTCAAAACTGCGGCATAGAAAACGCAAAGAGCCGGGACTTTTTGCCATTATCCGTCAACACATAAAGGACACCGTTTGTTTCGTCCAAGGCTATCCCCTCAGGGTTTTTTACTTCCCTTAGGTCCCCTTTTTTTGAGTAGATAAGGTCCAGAATTCTTGTGGTTTTTGATTTGTAGTCAAAGACGAATATCCTTCGTCCCTTGTCGCTGAGTATCCACAAAGACTCCGTTGCCCCGGACCAGGCGATCCCACTGACATCCAACTCGTCGTCGGTGGCGCGCGGTGACACAAAACCATCCTTTGCTGTTAGTGGAACGGCATCGACGATTTCGTCAATCTCGGGAGAGATAGCGAGCAACAGTCTTGGTTGACCCTCAATGACAACAAACACCTGCCCGGTATCTTGATCTACGGTGATCCCCTCCGGGCCCTTGTTCAGGGGGTTCTGAGCAAGCATCGCGGCAACTGTCTCATAGCCCTTTAGTGAAGATATTGATGTCGCACTGACTGTGATTGGATCTGTAGGGTGTACCGTCACGATGGACCTGTCAGTCTCTTGCAACAACAAAACGGATCCGTCTTTTCGACCTGCGACGCCTTCCAGGTCCGTCCCCATCTGTTCTGGCAATTTGAACGAACTCTTGAGTCGTCCGTCCTTTCCAAGGAGATGTAGCTTTGAGGCTTCATCGCTTACGGCCCACAAGAAGCCATCAACACTGGAAAGCGACAATCCGGATGGCTCTGCAAAACCTTCGGATTTGTCGGCGACCTTGTATGAACCGATGAGTTCCAGCACATCAGTTTGCGCCTTTACTGGGCTTAACAAAGCCAGACCGCTGACAACTAAACAGAAAGTCGCGCAGACACCACTTGTTCTGTAGGGGCTATCAGTTGACTGCTTCATATGAGTTATTTTTGCTTTGATGTTCACCAGGCCCTTAGCCAGCCAAAGCTAGGATGATGTTCAGCCTAACACAGTGATTAACAAATGTCTGGCTTTCGACGCAGTAATGCTTTGCCGGTTTCAGACACATAAGGTTGAATGGACACGCAGGAATGCGTCTTGGTCGCTGATCACTGAACAAATGAGCCGATCTGCTCGGCTGAGACGTACACTGCGACCGCACAGCAGGAGGGATGAACTCTTGAGGACGCTACTCGTGACACCGGCTCTCCTTTTGGCGATGCTTGCTCCGAGCATGGGCTATTCACAAATAGATCCTGCTTCCCTCCTTGCGGGCACGTCTGAGACAGAAATCGTCATTGAGCAGGGCTGGACTCAGTTCCGTGGGAAACGGGAACTGTATTTCTTTGCGCTGGACGTCGTTGTGACGATTATTTTGACCGCGTTGATCGTCTATCATCCTGTAAGGCGCAAAGCACGACGAAGTGTAAGCGACCTGGTCATGCCCAGATTGTTCTTCCTCTATGCCCTGATTGGAATGGCCGTCGGATTCCTGGTTATTCAACACGGGTCAATGATCGGTTTTGTTGTCTTTGGGATTGGTGCGTTGCTCAGGTTCCGCTCCAATCTTGACGATCCGGTAGACACGGTCGAAATGATAATCGTAACCGTTCTTGGGTTGGCCGTCGGTCTGGGCTTGCCACTTATGGCAGCCTTGGTTGGAGTTGTGTGCTGGTGTTTCATTTGGCTCGGCGGGCGCAACAGAGGCGTAGAGGTTTCCCTCAAAGGTTCGGACGAAGAGCATTCTTTGGAAATCAGTGGTGCCATTGAAGCCATGGCCACAGATGCCGGTTGGCAATTGGTCCGAAAGCATCACGTGCCCGGCAAATCTCGGGTTACACTGCTTTACATCACTACCGGTGGACTTTCAGAAGCCCGGATCGAAGAGATGATCATCAAGGTAGTCCCTGAGAAGGTTGAGCTGAAACTCAACCTTTAGTCATTTTACAAGATCAAACCGCTTCAATACGGCACTCGGGGATCTGATCTCTTTCGGGAGCGACCTGAAATCCGTCGATCTTTCGAAATCAGGACCTCGATACACGGCAATATCAAACTCTCCGTTTGGCTCGAACGTGATATGAGTGAAGCTGTGTGGCGATCTGTCGGCCGTACCGATCAACCGCCGGGCTCCCCCTCCCAAACAAGCCTGCGAGACATAGGCGACACCATCTTTCCACCCTGGATAGAAGACGTGGTGATGACCAGACAGATGCAGAACAACCCCGCTATCGATGTAGACCTTCTCGAGTGTTGGGTCACCGATAATCTCGCGCTCTCGCTGGATCGCAAACGGCCACAGCGGCAAGTGACTGAAAGTGACAACAGGATCTCCATTCGCACCCAGCGCTTGAAGTCGGCCCATCTGATTGCCGGACAACGGTCCGAGGGTCGTGGCGTCCAAAGAGGCAAACGTTATACCCTGCATCTCGAATGCGTAGAAAAACGGGTAGTCATCCGAAACAAGAAAGTCGAGTTCTGGCTTCCTGGGCAACCACTCCTGCGCATAGATTTTTCTTTCGCGCTCGAACCCACCATAGGCAGAGGCATCATGGTTTCCAGGGGTCACCGCAAACGGAATCCCCGCCGACTTCAAGGGATCTGAGACAGCCTTGTGAAAAGACTTCCACATCTCTCTGACCTGCTTGTCAGACAGGTTGGGAGTGCGCTGTCCCGCAACCATGTCACCAGTCGAAATCACCAGATCGGGCTCAATCTCGACGATGCGCTCAATCGCTGCACCAATGCGGGCACTGTAATCTGTTGAACCATAGCTGCCGTTCAGATCCGATATCACGATAACATCCAGTGCCGCCGCCCTACCTGCGATCAGTGAGGTCAGAATGACGCTCGCGAAAAGGGCACGGAACTTAGGGGTCATTACAGTCTATCGCTTCGGCACTGGCGTCATTCTTCAAGAAGAAGGCGACCGGGTCCAAGTCAAACTTCAAGTCCCCAGCCGAACAACTGTTCCGTAGAATGGACGATGCGAGCGCAGTGTTCTTCACAACTTGAGTAACCTGCCTGTCCGACAGTCCAAGGCTCTGGTTCAACCAGACAAAAATTGGACCTTGCACTTGCAGATCATTATCCAGCGCAACCAAACGACGATATGTGCTTGTAGAGAAGTGTCGTATCTTTTCCAGCATCTGAGTAGATTTTGCAAAATTGGCGTACTCGACGCGGCCCCCGGCATCGTTGTCGTTCAAATTGCTGCGTCGGATCAATTCTGCGTTGGCCGGAACATCGCCATCATCTGGCTCATGATGCTTCGCCTTCTTATGCTTGAGCTCACCGTCTTCAACCCAATACCAGTAGGGTGTGAAATCTATGTTGCCGACGCGGTCCTGCTGGCTGAAAATGAAGTCGAGCAGAACAATCTCAGTAAGCTCCTGCATCCAGAATGCCATCTGCCGATCGCTGACATCCGGGCCAAGGTCTTTGTTTATCTGCCTGTCTTTTCGACCTTTTTCGAGGCCTTCAACAATGGCCTCGGGCAAGGATTTTGAGGAACGCAACGCCAAGAACGCCGGGGTTTCCTGGAAATCGCGGTTCTGACCTTTGCCCCAGCCAGATTTCCGGGTGCCGTTGATTTCAGAGCCATATCGATGACCCGGACTATCAAGCAGAACACCGTAGATTTGTGATCGATCCTTGGTGAACAGATCGTCTGTCGGCTTGTAAGTGGCCGGGTCAGAGTCCGCAGCTACAAAAACCCGCCAACCCTCATGGTTCATGCGCCCGCCATGAGAGCCACCAGAAATCGCAAGCCCGGGTTCTGCAACTTCAGAAAGATGCGCCTTTGCATCCATGCTACGCCAAACGGAAACGGGAACATTTACAGTGGTGTCGAAGTATCTGGAGAAGTGGTAGTAGAGCAATGAAGAGGTGGAAAACGTACCGCTGGTGCCCTTTTGGTTCATGGTGGATTTGAATTTTGCCACCCTGTCCTTGGCCAAGCCCTTTGCCGACTTCCCCTCTTTGCACGCATTTCGTTCAAATTCGGGCCGGTTCCCTGCGTATGGCCCCTTGGATACATCATAAACTGCCATCCCTGGGCTGGTGCTCCAGGTTTTCGGGCAGATGGCGGTGTTTGGGGCGTAGAAGTCGATCTCGCAATATGCTTCTTCGACCTTGAGATCGCTGCTCGTGTAGACGCCGGTTGGAATGCTTTCGATCCGAATGCAACGTTCAATGACGCCGTTGGGACTTTCAAATGTGGTGGCCTGACCCACGACCTCATCACTCGCCAATAGCATATTGGGCAAGACAAGAGCCAAGCATGTCATAAGACTGAACTTCATCGGAAAAGTCCTCGTTATGCTATTTGGGGCAAATCGCTGCCTGTTGTTGGGCGGAAATCTTCAAATTGAGATCCACACTGAATTTAGAGAACTTTGCGTCGATCCATTTGTCACATCCACCTGAACAGGGGGCTCCGTTTCGGGCTTCGTTCCAATAGGCCTTAGCTCTTTCTTCCGACCACCCGCAAAACTGAACGAGTGCCATTGCCGATAGCGCGCCAGAGGAATGAACGCCCCACATGCAGTGGACCAAAACGGGTCCCTGTCCTGGGTTTTCGATCACATTGTGTATGGAGGTCATAACGGCCTTGGGACGGGATGATCTGGCACTTTGATAATCAAAAGACCCGTTTCCGCAACTCGTACGGCCATATTCGGTGTTCTTGCCGAAGTCGGCATAAAAACCGGTCGAAAACCCCTCGCTACAGAGAGCTTTGCGCTGACCGTCACTCAAGCCGGTTCGATCCTTGTCCCCGCCTTTGAAACCGGATCGATACAACACCCCGCTTAAGACTGGCCGGAAGAAAGAGATGCCATCAACCCCTCCGTCTTTACCTTTAGCGAGCATTTGACTGCTACTCGCGCCGCCGTTTCGACTGGTCACATCAGAACTTGCGGTGGTTGCGAGAGCAACCGCAAAAACAAGGGATACCAAAAATCGCATGCCAGTACCTTTCTATTCTTCAAACCAATGTGCCAGCATCCTTACGTCCGGATGCGCTCTTAGAGAGATTTCGCACTGTGGCCATGCCGGGATGAGGCTGAGCGCCCTCGAGCTTTACATTGGCCACGCAAGATCGATGATAGCGACGCCGACGAAGTAGGCTAGAATAACTTTCCAGCTCCACGGGTGTTTGTTTTCGTCGTTGATCACACCAACCGATTTCAATGCCAGGTTTGTGACGACAAAACGGCAATAGCAGCCGCCGCATGTGCCCAATCAATATGCAACTCGCTACCCCTCTTTTCAGGTATGGAGTTGGAAAACTCACATCAGCAGTCTGCCGACCGCGGCATGGCCATTGCCAACGCAGCTGTGTCTGCAAATACAAACATAGGTGTCAGGAGTTTGAGTGTCTTACGGTTCATTAGATGACCCTTCGCTGAATGATGTTAGAAAATTGCAGCCCAAAACAAAGGTTACCGGACAGTCGATATGTCATAGTTCTTAAGGGGCAAAGTGCTCAATAGCACAACCGCCGGAGTGAAAATCTTCTTCATGGTCCATTCCTCGTTGCTTCTATTCGCAATTGAACGAAGTGTGCGGGACAAATTCAACTTTGCAACGATGTTACGATCAATGCCCCATAGAAGCAGGCAAAAGCGGTTTTCTGCGCAAAGCAGACTTTGGTGCGCGGCGCAGCGAATGCCTGGGTTCTATCCATGAAACCGATGATGCGACAATCATCAAGATTCAAGGTTCCGAGGGCTTTCATTTTGTAACGTAGATCGGGCTGGACCAGGCAACAAAACCATCCTCCGTCACAACCCTCACCCAAAGCGGATTGTCTCGGCCGGGTGCCAATTGGATGGAGACCGTTTCTACCAGACTGCACTGCTCCATCACATTTGGAAGTCGAAAGAGCCGTAGCTTTCGGTCTAGACCACCAGCATCCAAGACCGTTTCTTCGCCGCGGATTTCAGCCAAACCAAAATCCCCCGACACCAGCTCGGATTCGATGGAAACCCGGCCTTCATTGCCGTTCAACCAGATATCACATCCGCCAAAGTTTCCGGTCGTGACCGCGTCGAAAACGATCGTGTTGTCGTCTTTTATTTCAAAGACACGGTCCAAATTCCAGGCATTGATCTTTTTCATATCCCGAATCCGGGCCTGATCAAATTTAATGCTGCCGCGCCAATGTGTTGTGCGCCCGCGGCCGCGATATTCAGCGCCCTGCCAGATCACTCTGAGGCGTCCCGTCGGGTCCGGCGCGTACGGGCGCAAGGTTTGAACCGTTTCTGCACCATTCAAGATATCCACCCGCTCGATCGGCGCGTGCGCCTCGACATGGATGGACAGATCCATCTGATCCCCGTCCAGGCGAACGATATCCCCCATCAAGGCTGTTGCCGAGGGCACAGGGTCGACAGGTTCAATTCGTGGATCGATGGGAAAGACGCCGCCGCCTTCGCCAAGAAGCGCGGTCACCTCCAGATGCATGCGGCACCCGGTGGTTCCATAGTGCCTTCGCTGTCGCATGGATTTGAAGATGTCTTCGCGGGACAGATTATCGGCAAGAAAACAGGTCAGCCCGCTATAGGCGCCAAACTCCGAAGCTCCGGGATAACATGCCCCCGGGGCACCCTTGTGACCGTCACTGTTGCAAACCACGCCAACGCGATATCCCAGCCGGAAAGCGTCGGTCAGAATCCATTCGAATGTCCCCCAATCCGAATGCACCTCGACCGCGGTGCGCAGCCGCGGATCTTCGGCTTTGGAGATATCTGCAGGTCGGCCTCCAACATGCGCGAAGACAACACAATCCTGCCCCCTCAGGGCGCTGAAGAGCTCAGGCAGGGTGTTCGCGTCGGTTGCGATGTCAGAACGATCCTGCAGCAGGGCATGTGAGGACCGGTGAATTTGCTGGCCTTCGGTTGAGAAGAAGACGTTATGATCCCCGCCTAACGGCGTATTTGCGGACCACTCATAGCCCGGAAAGACCACAAATCGTTCATCCTTGTTGAATGCGGCGGTCAGCTCGTTGATCTGTTGCCAGAAATCGTTTGTGACCTGGAAATCGTTTGCCTGATGGGATGTGACATCCAGAAAGGCGACGTCGCGGGCGAATTCGAGATACTCGCGCATCGGATTGATCCCGACCGTTTCACCGCTTTGTCCGTGCAGGTCGCCCCAATAGGAAGCATATCCGTTATCGCGGACAATCATCGGGTTAGAGACAGCCAGTACCTCGCCTAACGGGTTCAACAAGGAAAACCGACACTCTCCTTCGTGCTCGATGCACAGGCCGTCGATGCTGGCCCCACGGGCGCCGGATGTGAATGTGACGGCTTTCGGGAGTCCCTTGACCTCTCTGTCTGCCATGACGGTCAGCCCGGCGGGGATTTGGTCCGTGGCATTACCCCACTCATCCTCCCCCCGAACGCCCAGGCTGAATGGCTCGCCGGTGCGACGCAGGGTCGGTGCCGTCACGACCCATTTCGACGCGGATCCGGGGCCAATCTCTATGGTGTGAGAGGAAACGGGCAGGAATACACCAGTCGCGCACACGTCGGCCAGAAGCCGAAACTCATATGCCGATTCACAAAAGGTCTGCAGTCGAAGCCCCGGTGACCCCTTGCTGCGATCACCCAGAACGATCGTGATCGTGTCGTCGGGGCTCAAATAGCCACGTTTCACAGTGATGCGGATGCCGTTGTACCAGGGGCGTTGGTGGGGGTACCGTTCCGCATACATTTCCAGCGGCACGCCGTTTGACGCATGGGCCGTCACATAGTTGATGGCACTGGGATCGTCGAACTGAACCGCGCCGCCATCATTCGTCCAGCGGGTGACGACCATGATCGCGCCGGTATCGTCCAGTCCGAATTCCCCAACCGTGTAGACGAGTTGAAAGGACTGAAAGGATCGCACCGGAAAGCGACCCTCAGGCATGAACGACGTCGTGCCGTAATTCGCCCCATCGGGACCGGGCGATGCGTCCGGCCAGATATCACCCATTATGTTGTCAGGTATCTTGGGCACAGCAGTCCTCTTCATCTTCGTCAAACAAACGCGCAATCGCTTCACTTTGCAACGGCCACGAACTCTCAAACGCAATTGTTTACAATGCGGACTCTTGTGTATTGCGCAGCATCGAACAAACGGGCGGCTTGCAGCCAGTCACACCAGATGGAGCCAACGGCAGGATCGAGCCCGAAGTGGCCGTCTCGTCAGCAACTGGAGCACTCGTGGCGCTAAAGCGCGCACAATCTCGGCCGTGGAGTTTCGACCCATTTGGGTGCAAGGTGATCACCGGATTGATTTGGAGGAGTAACACTTGATGGCATCGAAGTCTTACACTGGAACTTCCCCCGACTACTCCACAGCGCTGGAAGACTTTGATCTGGATGCTGCGACGTCTGTTTTTTCTGGCAATTTCAGCGATGGGATAAATGCATGTGTGGAGTGTTGCGACGCCCATTTGCAGAACAACACCGTAGCTTTGGATTGGATTGCGCTGGACGGGCACCATGAGACCCGCAGCTTTGCTGAGTTGCGTGCCGAAGCTGCCCGTTTTGCCAATTTGCTGAAACAGCAAGGCGTCCAACCCGGCGACATTATAGCCGGTTTGTTGCCGAGAACCCCAGATCTGGTCACGGTTGTACTTGGTGCTCTGCGGGCGGGTGCGGCCTATCAGCCCTTGTTCACAGCCTTTGGGCCAAAAGCCATACAAGATCGCCTGACGATGAGCGGTGCCAAGCTGGTGGTGACTGACGCAGCAAACCGAAACAAGCTTGAGGGTGTCGAAGGCTGTCCGCCTGTTGCGACGATCGCGGACTCCCCGCAAGAGCTTGTCCCCGCAGACATCGATTTTCGTCGGTCGATGGCAATGCAATCGGATGAATTTGCCCCAGTGTTGCGGCACGGCGATGATCTGATGTTCATGATGGCGACCTCTGGAACGACCGGGCCGGCAAAAGGTGTGCCCGTTCCGCTTAAGGCCATGCCGGCCTTTCGATCTTACATGGTCGAAGGGATCGACCTGCGGCCTGATGACGTTTTCTGGAACATCGCTGATCCGGGTTGGGCATACGGGCTTTACTACGCAGTGATTGGTCCGCTGCTGCTGGGGCACGCAACCACTTTGGTCGAAGGGCCATTCACGGTGGACAGCACATATGATGTGATTTCCAGATTGAACGTCACCAACTTTGCCGGTGCGCCCACTGCATTTCGGTTGATCATCGCCTCGGGAACCGAGCATGCGGCACAATTGAAAGATCGGATCCGTTGCATCAGCAGCGCAGGCGAGCCTTTGAATCCCGAGGTCATACGTTGGTTCGAGGCAGAGTTGAACGCACCGATAAAGGATCACTATGGGCAAACCGAAACGGGGATGCTGGTGAACAACCATCACGGGCTTGAACATTCGGTGCGTCCGGGGTCCGCCGGTTATGTAATGCCGGGATACAGGGTCGAGGTCCTGGCAGAGGATGGCAGCATCGCGGATCTCAATGAGCCCGGCCAACTGGCCGTTCACATCGCGGATTCACCCCTCTTGTTCTTTGGTGGCTATCTGAACAAGGGCAACAAATCGATCGAGAACGGGTATTATCTTACCGGGGATACGGTAGAGCGTGATGAGCACGGATGTATCACCTTTGTCGGACGGAACGACGACGTTATCACCTCTTCCGGTTATCGCATCGGACCGTTTGACGTGGAAAGCGCTCTGATCGAGCATCCCTCTGTCACGGAAACAGCGGTCGTGGGCGTGCCCGACAAGGAACGAACCGAAATAGTAAAGGCCGTGGTCGTACTTGCGGAAGGCATGGAAGGGGATGAAGAGCTGGCTGCGGAGCTGAAGGAGTATGTCAAACAGCGCCTTTCCGCACACGCCTATCCCCGACTAATTGAATTCGTCAACGAATTGCCCAAGACACCCAGCGGCAAAATTCAAAGGTTCCTGCTGCGACAAGCGAGCGTTGGCGCGACGTGACCCTTACGCCATTGCTGAGTTGGCACTTTTGATCGCGATTGGGTGTAGGATCGGTCACCTGATCGCGATAAAAACTGCTACGTTGAGACGCTGAACAAAGTCCGATTTGCCCGACAGTGGATACGCCCTGCCCCATTGGAGTTGGCGAGCCTCTGAAAGGTCACGAGTTAGTCGCTCCTGAAGCGCAACTTGCATAACGCGACGGCCTCGGAGTTCAGGCGCAGGCTTCGAACACGGCCCGTCCTTTCCAATAGGTTTGTTGAGGACGGATCGCTGCAACGTCCATCGGCTGGGTATTTGGAAGGTCTTCCTTCAAGACAATGAAATCGGCCCACTTACCCGCTTGGATAGAACCCGTTTCGCGCTCCATACCCAGTGACCGCGCGCCATTTGTCGTAAAGATTGGAAGAGCATTCGCCAGCGAGATCGCTTGGTTCGGCGCCAATGCACCGGGAAAGTTCGGGTCGGCGCTGCGACGTGTCAACATACCTGACAAGCCGGTCCAGGGGTTGGCGTCGGGCGCGGCTGCGGGCCAGTCCGAGCCAAAGATCACCTCGGCCCCGGCGGTGAGAAGATCGGCGATGCGGTGGTTTTTTTCGACCCGATCTGTTCCCAGCAGAGCCTTTTGAATCGCTGTGCCCGGATTGGGATACCACATCTTGGGCGAAACCTCGGCGACGGCATTCAGGCTGTTGAAACGGGACAAATCCGCATCCGAGACAAAGCTGGAATGTGCGATCTCATGGCGCATGTTGCTGGGGCCATTGGCCGCTCGGGCCGCGGCGATTGCATCAAGCCCTTTGCGTATCGCATTGTCCCCGACCGCATGCATCTTCACCGTGAACCCGCGTCGGTCCAACTGGATCAGCATGTCGTTCAACTCGGCTGGCGGGATAAGCAAGGTTGCATCCGGATCATGTGAGGCGACGTCATATCCGCTTTCGGCAAGATAGGGTTCGATGAAAGACGCCGTGAACCCAGGTGCTACGCCATCAAGAAACAGCTTGGCAAAATTCAATCGTACGTTCTCGCTGGCGTATGTTCGCCGCAGGCGATCCATCTCGTCATAAGGAACGAGGTCCCCGCCCAACGGGCTGGAGTGCACGATATGCGCGGCCATGTGCATGCTCAGATCACCGCACTCGTCCGCCGCCTGATAGGTGCGAAGCTCTTCCTCAAACGCCATCGGTTCCTTGAACGCGGTAAACCCAAAGCTGGTGAAATAGCGCACGGCTTCTCGCACAGCTTGGCCAAGCTGATCCGGCGAGCGTGCCACAAGGGCCCGGGCTGCGGCGGTGGCGGTTTCAGCGAGAATGCCGTTGGGCGCGCCGGTGGCAGGGTCACGTTCGATGATGCCACCCGGAATGTCCAAGGCATCAGGGCCTATGCCCGCGCGTTGCAAGGCAAGAGAGTTGCACCACAACAAATGCTGGCTGGCATCGTGCAGCACGATCGTCTGCTCTGTCGATATCGCATCGAGCAATTCGCGCGGGTTCGCGCCCATTTCCGAGCGCATGGCCGGTCGCCACGGGCCACCGAACACAACCTCGCTCGGATCATTGTTTCGACAGCGTTCTCGGACGGCGTCGAGCAAATCGGTAAGACTGGCGTCAAAGCCCACGTAGATATCGAACAACGTGCGGCACGCCCCCCAGAGCGCGTGGGTGTGACTTTCGACCAGACCCGGCATCACAAAGCGCCCATGCAACTGGTGGATGGTGGTCCCGGGGCCTGTGAGATTTTCAACGTCAGAAGCGCGACCAACCGCCGTGATTTTTCCGTCAGTGACAGCCATCGCCTCGGCCAAGGGATTGGCAGGATCCATCGTCAGGATTGTGCCACCTGTCCAGATTTCATCAGCATGTGGCAATGGCGGTGTCCTTTCTTTGGATCCGTGGCGAAAGCACGGAGAACTGTATTTTCAAGCGAGGCGATCTGCCTGCGGGCTTTCATCCATTTGGGCAATCAATTGGTGCACAAGCCGTTCGGAAAGCTGTGCCCGGACGGATTGATGATCGGGGCTGTCCCAAAGGTTTTCGGTCTCATTTGGGTCGTTGGTCAGGTCGTACAGCTCACCCCAATCCTGGTCTCGATAGACGGTATAACGCCACTCGGGCGTCACAAGAGAGCGCACCCGTGCCGGTAGATCGAACCCAAGGCGATTGCCACCATCATTGTACTCGACCAGCGCTTCACCGCGGGGGCCTTGGCCGCCTTGGGTTGCGGGCAGAAAGCTCTGCCCTTGATTGCCGTTGAAGGGTTTCAGCCCGGCGCGATCCAGAATGGTTGCGGCAAGGTCCACAGTTGAACACAGCGCATCCGATGAGGGCTCCGAGGGCCCATCAGGGTCGGACCAGATGAAGGGCACACGTGTGATGCTTCGGAAGGGCAATGCGCCCTTGAGCATCATGTTGAAGTCACCCAAATAATCGCCGTGATCCGAGTTGTAGCAGATGACAGTGTTGTCCAACTGCCCGCTTTCCTCCAATGACTTCAGGATGTCTCCGATGGCGTCGTCGATAAAGGCCATCATACCCGCCGACAGGGCCATGGCCTCTTTGATCTGTTGCGCGCCCAGCATCATCGCGGTTTGAGGAGTGGCCTGACCGCCGCCGTTCTTCCACTGGTCATGCAGCCAGCGCATTGGGGGTGTCGGGTTCTTGTGTGCCTGGAACGGCAGGGGCACATCGAAATCGTCTGGGCTGTACATGTCCCAATACTTGCCTGGTGGATTGAAGGGATGATGCGGGTCGGGAAAACTGACAAAGGCAAAGAAGGGCTCGTCCTGATCCGCCCGCGCCCGGATGTAATCGATGGCCCGGTCGCGGATGTACCCGGTGGGATAGAGATCCTCGGGTATCGGTGTTCGATACGCCTGCGGGCAGGAATAATTGTGCGGAAGTTCGTTCTTTGGATTGGTAAGGGCCTCCCAATCCTCGGCATTTTCGCGGAACCACTGCTGATAGTGCCCCCCGCACCGGTCCCCATGCGAGGTGACCATATCGACATGCTGATACCCGTAGTAAGGGGTTTTGATGTCGTAGCGCTCTTCGCCTTGATAGTGCTCGGGCTCTTCTTCGTATTGTGCCAACCGAGTGTCTTTCCAGGCCTCCGGCGCAGCTGCGATGTCCTTTGGGTCTTTGCCCATGGGCGCAATCCCGGTGAAGGGCTGCAAGTGGCTCTTGCCAATGGCCGCAGTGTGATAGCCCGCATCGGCAAGCACATCGACAAAGGTGCAGGCGTTCTCTGGCAGGACACAGCCGTTATAACGAAGACCGTGCACGCTGGGGTATCGGCCAGTCAGCAGTGAGGCCCGATTTGGCATACAGACAGGCGACGCCGCGTGAAAGTTGTCAAACCGTGTGCCGCGTGCTGCGATGGAATCGATGTTTGGGGTCTTCAGAACCGGGTGGCCGTAGCATCCCAGCCAATCTGCACGCTGCTGATCCGTTATGAAAAACAGGAAGTTCGGGCGTTTCTTCATTTCTCTCTCTTCCTGCCTTCAAGCGGTTTCGGCGCGCCGGGCACCAACGCGATGCCAGGCGAGTGTTGCGATTGCAAAAGCGATGGCTGCGAACTGGATGGTCTCCGGGCGCATCAACACGGCCACGGCGGTCGCAAGCCGGATGAGAACCCAGACGATTGAAAGCGGTCGCGCATCATGCCCCGCAAGCGCACTTGCAACCAGGTAGAGGGCCAGGATCAATCGCGCCAACAGCCACAAGAGAGCCCCGGTCTGGATGCCGTCCTCATACCCGGGCAGGCGTTCGCCTGAGGTGCTGGCCGGGTCAAGCAAGGCTTGGTCCACCAGCAACAGTTCCGGATAGAAGGCGAACACAAAGGGGATTGCGAACATCACGATCCCCGATCGCACCGCGCTAAACCCGGTCGCCATCGGTTCGGCCTTGGTGATGGTCGAAGCAGCAAAGGCGGCAAGCGCGACCGGTGGCGTGATTGCCGAGGCAATGGCGAAGTAGAAGATGAACATATGCGCCGTGAAGGTTGCGATCCCAAGGCCCACCAGCAAGGGCCCCATCAGCAAGGCCACGTTGATATAGGCGGGAACGGCAGGCATCCCCATGCCCAACAGCACCGCCAGTAGCATCGTGATAATGAGGGCCACAAACTGGAAGGTCGTGGAGCCGCCTCCACCAAGATCGAGCGACAACAGGAAACGCAGCACATCAATGGCCACGAACTTGGAGAGCCCAGTGAAATTCAGGCAGACGTCGATGACGGTCACGGCGAGCAGCATCAGATAGAGGGTTGAGATGGTGATGCCCGATTCTGCCAAAGCGTCCAGAACCTTGCGTGGCTGTGCGCGGAACTCCTTGTCGAGAAAAAGCAGGACGAGAACAAAGGCCGCAGCCCACCAGCCGGTCGCGCCTGCATCCCCTGCGGCGTTCTGAAAGACCTGCAAAATCCACGGCAGCGAGGTCACGACACAGCGGTCGTTTTGGAACACGGCATCCGCACCCAGCAGCGCGGCCAAGGGTCCGCATCCCACCATGTCCTTGGGGGTCAGCAGGAAAATGAGGATCATCAGGATCGGCAGGAAAATCTGCATCAGGTGAATGATGTCCTCGCGGTCGATCCGCATGTCTTCGGTCAGCTCACCAAAGGCCTCGATCCCTTGCTTGCGCGATTGGAACGAGGCGCTGAGGAACAGACACAGGAAGTACGCCACCGCAGGCAGGGCCGCCGCGATGATCACATCCCGATACGGCACGCCAGTCATCGAGGCGAGGATGAAGGCCGCAACGCCCATCACCGGCGGCATGATCGAACCGCCGGAGGAGGCCGCGGCTTCTACCCCGCCCGCGAAGACTCTGGAAAACCCGCGCTTCAGCATCATCGGGATCGTGAGAACACCGGTTGAAAGTACGTTGACGACCGGCCCGCCCGAGATTGTGCCAAACAGCGCCGAGCTGACAATGGCCGCATGTGCCGGGCCGCCGCGCAGGTGGCGGGTCCAACGGAAGGCGATCTTGATCAGCGTTCGACCACCGGCGGATTTGCCAAAAAGCGCCCCCAGAATGATGTAAGGGAAGACCATGTTCATGATGACGTTCATGAACCGCCCCAGAATGCCCGAGGCGTTGTTGACCAGCGCGTCATGAACATTGGGCACCCCATCAAGGAAGGTTCGGGGTTCGCCACCAAGTTTGGTCATGAAGTATTTGTTGATGTCGTCCGGTCCGTGGAAGTACCACACCAGAACGGTGCCCATGGTGTAGAGCGCGATCAAGATCGCAACCGCGACCAGAGGAAGCCCCCAAACCTTGATGTTGTAGCCCAGGAAAATCAGCATGGCCGCGCCGACGATGGCGACAAGCCAAACGCCCGTGGTGTTGACGCATTTCGGGTCTTCTACGGTGTCAGGCGCAGGCAGGCCCATGGTTTCGGCGAATTCCTTTTCGGCCGCCAAGGTTTCCGCCATGATCCGCGCACGGTCGCCGTTCAACGTATCGATCAGGCAGACACTATCGATTTCAATAAGATACGTGAGTGATATGGCCCCTGCAGCGACGATCAGAGCAACATCCATGAAGGCGCCGAACCAAGCGCGGGACGTGCCCCGCCACGATCGCCACATAGAATGCGCGAGCATCACAATGAGCATCATGATGAAAAACACGATGGGATAGAACCATTCGGTTGCAAAACTGCGGACCTTGAGGTCCTCGGCGCCTGTAAGGCTTTGCCACATCTCGGTCCAGCCGGGGATCACGGGCGTGCTGTTCACGACCCCCATGGCCACAAAAATCAGCGCCAGGACATATACTGCCCGATTGGGAAACAGCGCGTTATTCAAGTCTTGTTTTTCTTGGTCGGCCACTTTGGTCTCAGCCTTCTGAACGAAGAGGTCCAGCGCCGCCAAACCTGGCGGCGCTCATTTCTTTTGGCGATTTGGGGTTATTGCGCGACGGCGCAGTCATCCACCTCATAGCCGGCCTCGCGCCAGGCACGGGCTGCGGCGGGATGGTATTTGACCGGGTTGGCACCACACATGCCTTGCATGGGGAAGTCAAAGCCAACGGTGTTGCCATAAGGCGCTTTGGACTTCAGCTCGTCCAGAGACTGGATGTACGTCGTCACCAGCTGATGAACGAGCTCATCATCCATGTCCTTGTGCACAACATTGCCGCCAATCGTGGCAAAGGCGCGGAAGGTGTCATCCTCGGAGATGAACGACCAGTCATCGCCCATGACGGCCGCGATATCTGCAACAGGAGCGGTCCATGGCGCGCTGCCAGGGGCCTTCATGTATTTCCCCATCGCCTCGCTTTCATAGGCCGACTTGGGCATCGACCAACCGGTCATTTTACCGGCGGCACTGGGGATGGTCAGACGCGGGCTTGGGAACAGTTCCGGAAGAACGATCGCATCCGGTTCACCGCTGCTGATCAGTGTGGCGCCCTGGCCCCAGTTGATCTGCATGCCTTCATAATCTTCGCCGTCTTTCAGACCCGCCACAATCTGGATCATGCTGCGGGCATTGGTCAAAGCCCCGCCTCGGGGCGGACCGTTATAGATTTTGCGACCTTTCAGGTCGTCCCAACCGCCAATGCCTTTGGAGTCATACGCAAAGAGGAAAAAGATCCCCAGAACAAAAGGGTTGATGGCGCGCAGGTTGCCCGCCAGTTCTGCGCCTTTTTCTTTACCCAGAGAGCCATAGGGGCCAACACCGCGGTTCATCAGGAACGGAAGAATATAGGGCGTGCCGGCAATATCTGTTTTGCCTTCTGCCACGTTCTGGATCGAATTGGTCAGTGTTTGACCGTCCGCCAATTGAATGTTGGCAACGCCTGAGGTGCCGGCGACCTCGGTCATGTGAGCGAGTGAAAGGTGGGTCGCGCCGCCGGGGCTTGCTGTTTCAGCTGTCAGGTTGACCTGCGCAATAGCGCCGGTTGCCATTGTCATTGATGCGACCGCAGCCGCGATCAGTTTCATTGGTTTCATAGTTTCCTCCCTGGTTCTGAAACCTATTTTTCGTGTTCCGCGTCGCCGCGGCGAGATTTGCACCTATTCCGCGACCAAATTCTCCTTGGTCTGGAAGACCTCCGCCTCTTCCTGGCTATCCTCCAAGCCACCAGTGATCAGCGGCGCGCCGTTCAACAGGTCCAGCAACCGCTTGAGTTCCTCCAAGTCCTCAGGCGACAACCGGTCCGTGAAATTTGCGGTGACTTGTTTGGCCTTGGGCCAAATGCGCTCGACCGTTTCGATCCCGCTTGGCGTGAGCGACATCAACTTGCGGCGTTTGTTTGACGGGTCTTCGAGGCGCGAAATCAGTCCCATTTTCTCAAGCGCTGTGGCGGCCCGGCTGCCGTGCGCGGGATCAATCGATGTGTGTTTGGTCACAAACGCAACGTGGCAGCTGCCAAACCGGGCGATTGAAAACAGCAACTGCCATTCGAGCACCGCAAGGTTTTCATTTTGCAAAACATCGCGCGTCAATGCCCGCCGGACCGAACTGGTGAATTTCCGAGCCCTCAGGGTAACGAAGTTGTCGATTTCCTCTGATGGAATGAGTGCTCCGTGCAATGCGTCGCTCCTGCAGAATCTCTTGACTTGTTAAGCAATATATTGGCAAATGCAATATATGGCAAGCGCAACATTATTCACCTCAAGTGCCGCGCACCATGCCAGGAGCTTTGTCTTGAACGAGTAAGTGAGCTGAACCGACAACCGCACCGAGGAAACCAAGGGAAAGCCGATGACACGCCCAAACATCATCCTGTTCATGTCCGACAATCAGCCTGCGGATCTGTTGGGGTGTTATGGCAACGACGAGGTCCAGACCCCTTGTCTGGACCAATTGGCCGCGCGTGGGGTGCGCTTTCAGAACGCCTATTGCGTCAATGCCATGTGCTCACCGTGCCGCGCATCGGTGCTGACCGGACTGATGCCCAGCCAACATGGCATTCACAATTGGTTGGACGACAGGCTGATAGACCACTGGCCCAAGAACTGGTCAGCCATTGGTGCGTACAACAACATTCCCTCGATCATCAAACAGGCCGGATACACAACCGCATTGATCGGCAAGTTTCATCTTGGGGTGCCTTTCGTGCCGCAACTGGCTTTTGATCACTGGGTCACCTTTCCGCACGGCCATACAACCAGCTTCTACGACAATGACGTGATTGATCAGGAAGAGCGTTACCGCTTTGCCGGTCATACGGTCGATTTCTTCACCGACAAAACCATCGAATTTCTCGAGCATCAGGCGGGTGAGGATGACCCATTTTTCGCCTTTGTTCCGTATAACGGGCCCTATGGGCACTGGCCCGCAATCAAGGGGCGCCCCGACATCGAGTTTGCAGACCTCTATGACACTGCCGACATGCATTCGATCCCCAGAGAAGGGCTTGCAAGTGAGGTGTTGGAAAGATTTGGTTTGCGCGTTGCCGAAGGAGGTGTGCGCGAACAGTTCAAGGGCCCGCTCCTTTTGCCAAACAACGTCGAGTCGCTGCGCAACTATTTTGCCCAGGTCAGCCTGATCGACAGCGGCGTCGGGCGCATTCTGAACACGCTGGAGCGTCTTGGGATGGATGAGAACACCATCGTGATCTACACGTCCGACCACGGTTTCTCGCTTGGCCACAACGGAATTTGGGGCCACGGCGCTGCTGCCTTCCCGGCCAGTGCACACAGGCCATCCTATCACATTCCCATGATCATGGCGGGCAGCGGCATCGTCGAGGGTGACGTCTGTGACGGCTTGAGCAGTCAGATCGATCTTTTCCCCACCTTGGCGTCGTTGGTCGGTGCCCCAGAAGCCAGCCCCAGCCTGCCAAGCAGCGCCCGCGATCTTGGCCCTGCTTTACGCGGAGAGGCCTTAGGCGGGGCCAAGGCTGTGTTTTTCGAACAAGAGGAAACAAGGGCGGTCCGGACAAAGGACTGGCTCTATGCCATGCGCTTCCAGGGCGCGCCGTCCTATCCGATGAAGGACGAGCTTTATCGGCTTACGGATGATCCGAATGAAAAGCAAAACCTGATCGATCAGCCCGAGTTTTCTGGGGTGATTTCTGATCTGCAAGGCCAGGTCACGTCATTCTTTGACAGCTATTCCGTGCCCGAATACGACCTTTGGCGCCGTGGTTCAGCAAAATCGAACGTGACGTATCAAAAGCTCTGGCAAGACGCTTGGGGAGACGATTGGCGTCCCGAGTTTTCAAATTGAGGGATAGCCTTTTTGCGTCAATCAAACCCAATTCGATTGAGGCGATGCAATGCTCGAGGGTCAAATTACAAAGACAGACTCTTGCGAAGTCTTGCGGCAAACAGTTCCGCAAACTGTTTTGTGGCCGCTGATCGAAACTGCGTTGGCGGGTAGACGGCATAGATGCCCCCGCTTGGAAGCGTCCAATCCGGAACAAGGCGGATCAGTGTGCCGCTTTCAATCTCTTTCTTGACAAAGAAATCCGGCAGAATGGAAATCCCTGCCATTTCGAGCACCATAGCCTTGATCGCAGGTGTGACGTCCGCTCGAAGAACGGCGGTCATTTGAACCTCGGTGCTTTCACCTGTCGCCTTTGAAAAGCGCCAGGTCAGCGGGTTTGGCAGGGCTCTATGTTCGACGAAGGGAAATGCCGCCAATTCGTCCGGATGATCTGGTCGTCCAAACTGCTCAGCCAATTCAGGTGCAGACACCACAATTTGCTGAAAATCGGCCAGCTTGCGCGCCACGTTGGCAGAATCGGAAAGCCAGCCCACCCGGTAAGCGATGTCAAACCGTGACTCGACCGGGTCCAACCGCGTGTCGCTCAGCGTCAGATCGACCGTGACCGCCGGATAGGCGGTGCGAAACTCTGCCACGACTGGCGAAACATAGGTGACCCCCATGTCCAGGGGCGCAGTGATGCGCAGGTTACCGGTCGGTTCGGCCCGCCCCTGCCGGACCATCTCAAAGGCCTCCTCGGCTTGCGCCACCGACGCGCGCGCAGCTTCGTAAAACGATTGGCCCGTTTCTGTGAGGTTCAGGTGGCGCGAGTTGCGCACGATCAGCGTGGCGCCAAGCTCTTCCTCGAGCAACTGAAGCTGTTTGCTGACCACCGCCTTGCTGATGCGCATCCTTTCGGCGGCGGCCGTGATTGTGCCCGCTTCGGCAATGGCAACAAAATACTCAAGACGGTTTAAGCTCGGCTTCTTCATCGATCGTCATCTTTTAGCTGACACTGTGTCTTGGATACGTGTCTTTAGTCAACAATGACGGCGCCTTACCTGTGGTTCACCAAAACGGAGACCGCAATGATGCGCTTCATCTACACCTACGATACCTATTGCGGCTGGCGCTACGGCGCCGCGCGGGTGATCGATGCATTGGCAGTATTCAGCATCGACCATTCGGTGGATGAGGGCCGACGCCGACCACACAGATCAGTTCGGCATGCGCGAGATTGCAGGCTCGGTTCGGCACCCAAGGTGCCCCTCCCCTGCTGACACGAACCAGCGCCGCAAAAACCCAAGTCGAAATCTCAGCCCACTACTCCATTCCCGAGGAAATCGCGGCCTTGGCCGCTTAAATGCAAGGAGCATCCCCATGAAGACGATCCTCACCTCTGCCGCAGCCCTCATGCTGTCCACCGCGGCCTTTGCCGCGGATCTGACCATCACCTCTTTCACCCCCAACGAAGGCAGCCTTTTCCCGGTATCCTCAAACCTGATCGAAGGCCCGAGCGAGGTGATCCTGGTCGACGCACAGTTCGAAAAGGACGATGCCCAGCAACTGGTCGACATGATCAAGGCAACAGGCAAATCCCTGACAACCGTCTTTATCAGCCACAAGGACCCCGATTTCTATTTCGGCCTGGACACCATTCGCGCGGCCTATCCTGACGTCAAAATTGTTGCCTCGCCCGAAACCGTCAAAGGCATCGAAAAGACCATCCAGCTCAAGTACGACTTCTGGGGTCCGATCCTGAAAGAGAACGCGCCAACCGATCTGATTGTTCCCGACGTTCTGCAGGGTGACAGCCTGACAGTGGATGGTGAAACCGTGCAGGTTGTTGGCCTTGATGGTCACGATCCGGTTCATACCTTCCTGTGGGTGCCATCGGAAAAGACCGTTTTGGGCGGCGTTGTTCTGTATGAAAACATTCACGTCTGGATGGCCGACACCCAAACACCTGAAAGCCGCGACAGCTGGCGTGCGACGCTGGATCAGCTTCTTGCACTGAACCCCGATCGGATCATTCCAGGCCACGTGATGGGCGAAAGCGCCGAGGACGCCAGCATCGTCGACTTTACCAAGGAATACGTCGCCACGTTTGAGGCTGCGGCAGAAAAGGCAAACGGCTCGGAAGAGCTCATCGCCGCGATGCAGGCCGCCTATCCAAGCTTTGAAAACGTGGGCGATCTGAAACTTGGTGCGCAGGTCATCGAAGGCGAACGATCCTGGCCCTGAGCGCCGCACCTGCGCCGCAACTCATTTGGCGCACGACACTGGAGGGCGGGGGCGATGCCACGCCCTCCTGCCCCAGATCACATTCATCCCGTCAGGCCATGGCGCATGTCATGAATTTCAAGGTCGTCCCTTGGAAGCCAGGCAAGCCCCCGGTTGGAAAATGTCAAAAGCACCCATGAAGATGATATACCTGAAGACAAAGAACCCCATCTTCAGCCACAGCTGCCGCACGATGTGAATGAGATCGAAACAGCTGGTTTTCCCTTTGCCGGGGGTTACCATGATACACTCAATGCAGCAGGCCAAGAATTCTCCGCGCGGGTTGCGCATGTGTGGCACGCCCAGAACGGCAAGATCGTCAAGTTTGAACAGGTCGTCGCAGCGATGGAATGACTGAGGAACAGGAAAATGCCCCAAAGAAAATCGCGCCGAACACTATTGGCCGGAGCCACGACTGCCATTGGCAGTCTGCTATTGCCCCGGACCGTGATGGCAGCAGAGATGACACCGCGCGCAGCTGAGGGTCCGTTTTATCCGACCAGATCCATGCGTGTGCAGGATACTGACAACGACCTGGTTAAGGTCGCCGGGCTGGTGCGCGAGGCGGGCGGGGAAATCATCACGCTCAAGGGCCAGATAACCAATCGCAAGGGGGCTCCTTTAGCAGGTGCGCGCATCGAGATCTGGCAATGCGACGTAAACGGAAAGTATCTGCATCCCGGCGATGATCGGTCGGTGCCTTATGACAAGGGGTTCCAGGGGTTTGGCCATGACATCACCGATGACGCGGGCAACTATGCGTTCCGCACGATCAAGCCAACCAGATACCCGGGACGCACACCGCATATCCACGTGAAGGTCTTTGTTGGGCGCCGAGAGGTTCTGACCACTCAGTTCTATGTTGATGGGGAACCCGACAACGCCAGAGACGGCCTTTTCCGAAGGATGTCCAAGGCAGAAGCCAAGGCCGTCTCCATGGCCTTCACAAAGGGGCCAAAGGGCCCAGAGGCAGTGGTCAATGTCGTTGTTTGACGGCCCGCGTCAGATCTCTCTAAACACCATTGAATTCGCTTCGATCTTGGACATGCGTCTGCGTCCGAAAGCCGTATTTACGGCTTTCTGGCTATCAGCCAATAGGTCACCCCAAGCGACAGCCCAAGCGCGGCGTATCCCAAAAATATTCGGGCTCCAAAGTCTTGTCATCGAGTGTGATGACCTTTCGAGCAACCGCCATCAGGGCCGTAGCGACCACCAATTTGATGTGAATGACATCAGCAGTCAGATAAAGCGAAATGTTTGTGTAGATCTCGATCGCGATCAGAACGACCAGAACGGCGCTGAAGACAGCAAGCAGATCGCTGACCTCAAGAATGTATACCGGAGGCTCCACAAGCTTCTGGAACGTCGTGAACCCGGCATCGATGATCGCCAGAGCTATGATGACAAGCATCAGAACCGACATCACGCGAACGCCGTGACGGATCATTCGGTTGCACCACCGGACGACCGCATCCTCGTGATCCGGATCCAGTTCGACGTGGACCGCAGAAGTGTTTTCACCGTCGTTGCTCAAGTCATCCTCCCTCGATCTGGCTGGGCCCCTGCCCGCACCTGTTCACCTTTGTATTGGTGTCGCGTCTCACCATGCTGATTGCTAGCGTCAGCACCCGGCACGGCTTGATCCGCGCCCCGAGCAACTGCACGAAGCCGTTGATTTTGATCGCCAAAACTGCACCGGAATTTCAGGACGGATCAGTTGAGCGTGTTCTTGCAGACTGCCTCATTTTCCAAGATGACCGTGGGATCGGTCTCTGGGTCAGTCATCAGATTGATGTCTTTCACCGGATCGCCGTCAACCAGGGTGAGGTCGGTGTATAACCCCTGCGATCATCTTGCCCCGCACGCAGATCCTTTGCATTCCGGATGGGCCGGTTCTACGCGCGTTGTGCCCCAAACTTGGATCTGCGCTGGATGCAGGGAAGCTGAAAGCCACAAGGCCATCAATTGATCATTCAGAGCAACTAAAGTAAGCTGTATCCCCAAAACCCCGTTGCACGCTGCTTCAGACCGAAACCCCTTTCAAGACGGCCTCTTTCGACAGATCCGCTTTGGACCCGGCCATCATCACATCACCCCTGCGCAACACAACAAAACTGTCGGCCAAGGCATAGGCAAACTCGAAATACTGCTCAACGAGAACGATTGCCATGTTGCCCTGGTCTCGTAGCAGTCGGATCACCTCACCGATCTGTTGGATGATGTTGGGCTGAATGCCTTCGGTTGGCTCGTCCAGCAGCAACAGTTTTGGCTTGGTGATCAAGGCCCGGGCAATCGCAAGTTGCTGCTGCTGTCCACCTGAAAGGTCGCCGCCCCGTCGGTTCTGCATTTCCTTCAAAACGGGGAAAAGCTCAAAAATCTCATCGGGAATGAAGTGCTCGGATGGAGGCAAGCACACGAACCCGGCTTCCAGGTTTTCGCGCACTGTGAGCAAGGGAAAAATCTCACGCCCCTGCGGTACATATGCAACCCCTTTGTGCGCCAGCCTGTGTGCGGGCAACACGCCCAGGGTTTCCCCGTCCAACATCACATCCCCGCCCGAGCGTGGATGCGTGCCCGAGATCGCCTTGATGAGGCTGGTCTTGCCAACGCCATTGGTTCCCATGACACAGGTCACTTCTCCCTGGGCGGCCTCCATCGAGATGCCATTGAGGATTTTCGAATGCCCGTAGTGGAGGGTCAGATTGTTCAGTTTCAGCATGCTTCAACGCCCCAGATAGACATCAATGACCTCTTGGTTCGAGGTGACGTGGTCGAGGCTGCCTTCGGCCAGAACCGAGCCTTCGTGTAGCACGGTCACCTTGCAGTTCAGACGGCGGACAAACTCCATGTCGTGTTCCACGACCACAACGGCGCGGGTCTTTGCGGCCTCCAGTAAAAGGTCAGTGGTGTGTTCACGCTCCTGCGGCGTCATACCTGCGGCAGGTTCGTCCACCAGCAACAACCGCGGTTCCTGTGCCAGCAACATGCCAATCTCAAGCCATTGCTTCTGCCCATGGCTCAGCTCACCGGATTTGCGGGTCAACTCGTCGATCAGACCAATTTCCTTTGCCAGTTCGGCCACCTTATCCAGGTCCTCCGACTTCGCTCGATAGGACAGAACCGGGAGCCACCCGCGTGGCTTCTTCAAGGCCATCAATAGGTTTTCCTGCACCGTCTGATCTTCGAACACCGTCGGTTTCTGGAACTTTCGTCCAATGCCGGACTGCGCGATCTTCGCCTCGCTCATTGACAAAAGCGAGACCGATTTCTCCCCCCAGATTACCCTGCCCTCGTCGGGCTTGGTCTTGCCTGTCACGATATCCATGAACGTTGTCTTGCCCGCCCCGTTCGGCCCGATCACGGCGCGCAACTCGGCCTCGCCAATCTGGAACGACAGGTTGTTGATGGCGCGGAAGCCGTCAAAGGTGACGGACACGCCGGAAACCTCAAGAAGTGTGCTCATTTGCTGGCCTCCTGTTCGCGCAGGGCGCCGTCATCAGGCCCCAGGTCTGCGCCGTGGCGGTTGGGCGCGCGTGCTTGGGTCCAAAGGTCGACCAACCCGCCCATGCCTTTTGGCGCAAAGAGCGTGACAGCGACAAAGGACAGACCCAGCAGCACCAGCCACCAGTCGACCCATTTGATCGTGTAAAAGCCCAGCGGAATGTCGGGTGCCTGGCCACCCGTGAACCAGGTGCTCAAAAGGCTCACGAACGCCGCACCAATCACCGCGCCGTAGAGCCGACCACGTCCACCGATGGCGACCCAGACTGCAAGATAGATCGAGGCAATCGGCGCAATCTCGGCCGGGTTGATGATACCTGCCTGAGGGTAGTAAAGCGCCCCGGCGATGGCGGCGATGCAAGCCGTCAGCGTGAAGATCATCAGCTTGTAGGTCTCGACCGAATAGCCCAGAAAGCGCACCCGCGCCTCGTTGTCGCGAATGCCGCGAATGACGGAACCGAACTTGCCCGAAACCACCCAGGCGGCAAGCAGATAGCCAAGGCCCAGCGCCAGAGCAGACGCCCAGAGAAACCACAGCGACACCACGTCTTGCGATGCCTCGACACCTGGCAGGTTTTGCAGACCCGAAAGGCCGTTGTTGCCGCGCAACCCGCTGTCGTTCTGGAAGAGGTAGAGCGCCAGGGCCAGCGTCATGGCCTGCGTCAAAATCGACAGATATACGCCCGTGACGCGGCTGCGAAACGCCAGCCAGCCAAAGACAAGTGCGAGCAGCCCCGGCACCAGCACCACCAGCAACAATTGCAGGAACAGGCTGTCCGCAAAGGCCCAAATCAACGGAAACTCACTCGACCCCACGACGCCAAAGATCTGGTTGCCAATGGCATCCACAACCTCGGAACTGGTGGGGGGAATTTCTGCCTGAGAGAGCGACTCGACCACGATCAGTCGGGTTCGTTCATACATCAGCCACATGCCGATCATGTAACCGCCCAGCCCGAAAAACGCGAAGTGCCCAAGCGACAGGATCCCGGTGAAGCCCCAGATCAGATCCATCGCCACAGCGATCAGACAAAGGCACAGGGTCTTGCCAAGCGTTTTGACGAAACTGGTCGAGATCATGCCGACGCCAAGCCCCTCGGACAGCACAGTGACGATCAGCGTGAACAGCGCAAGGCAGGCAAGGAAGATCAGAACAGACGGGTTCTTGGCAATAAAGGAACGTTGCATGGATCAATCCCCCGCCGCGCGACCCTTGAGGGCGATGATGCCCCTAGGCCGGAACTGAATGAAAATGATGATGAAGACGATCATGTAGGTCTGCGCCGCCAACGTGTTCGACGGGTTCAGCCACTCGATCCCCTTTTGCAGGAAACCGATCATCGTCGCCCCCGCGAGCGTGCCCCAGATGTTGCCAACGCCACCGACCACCACGGTCATAAAGCTCTGCACGATGTAGTCGCTGCCCAGTTCCGAGGTCACTTTCGCAAACAACCCAATCGCCACCCCGGCGATCCCGGCAATGCCTGAGCCAAGCCCAAACGTCAGCATGTTCACGCGCCCCGGGTTGATCCCCATCGATGCTGCCATGGCTGGGTTCTGCGTGACTGCGCGGGTTTCCAGCCCCAGCCGGGTCCGTTTCATGATGAACAGAAAGACGCCAAGGAAAATCAGCGCCAAGATGAAAATGGCAATACGGATATAGCTGATCGACACCACGTCATTCAGCACCCACGCCCCGTCCAGCCAGCCCGGCGCAGTTAGCGGACGCGCCTGCGTGCCAAAGATGTTCTTTGCAAGTTGTTGCAAGGCAATGGAGATACCGAAGGTCGCGAGCAGTGTTTCCAACGGACGGGCATACAGCCACCGGATCACCAACCGCTCCATCGCCACGCCAGCGGCGAAGGTCACGGCAAAGGCCAGTGGGATCGCCACGATGATCGACACCGTGTGATCCGGGATGATCTGTTGCACGACATAGCCCGTGTAGGCGCCCATCATGATGAACTCACCATGGGCCATGTTGATGACACCCATCACGCCGAAAGTGATGGCAAGCCCGATCGCCGCAAGGAAATAGATTGAGGCCAGCGACAAGGCGTCAAGCGTCAGGTCCAGCGTCTGGTTCACACCGACCTTGAACGTGATGTTCTCGAGCGCGTCCTGCGCGGCGGTGGTCACCTCGGCAGCGGGCTCGGCATAGGTTTCAAAGAAGGCGTGCGCAGCCAGCGCAGCCTGGATATCCGCCAGGTTCACCAAAGGCGGCACCCTGCCCGCCTCGGCCAATGCGGCATAAGCGCGGATGCGAGCCTCATCCTTGTCCAGTTGCGCAACCGGAACGCCCCCCACGGTGCCGCCCTCGATGTTCTCGGCCAGCGCAAGGCGCACCTCATCTGGTGTCACCCGTGCAGGCGCAAGCCCCTTGGCCACCAAAAGGTCATAGGCCTCAACCTCAGAAAACCCTTCCTCGCCGGGTGTCAGGGTCGCGGCGACATTCACCCCCTCAGGCACTGTGCCCAGCGCCACGTCGCGTGTGGTCGCGACCAAGGGGTTCAACGTGGCCCGCACGTCGACGCCCAGATCGTCAGACATTTCTTCTATGGCAGCAATACGGGCGGCCGGGTCGGCGTCGTAACCGATCGTCAGCAACCGCTCCAGGCGCTGTTTCTGCGCCTTCAACCCTGCATCCGGTTCTTGTTCAATCGAGGCGCGCAAAGGGGCCAGCAAAGCTGCCTCAGGATCACGCTGGATCGAGGTCAGCGCCGCCTGACGTTTGGCCTTATCTTCATCCAGCAACTGAAACTGGACCAATGCAGTGCCGATCAATGCACGAACGCCGCTGTTTGGTTTAAGCTGCTTCAGCTCTTTCTTGGGGAAAGTCCCAACCTCTTGGCCCGTATCGAAATCAATCAGGCGATAATTCTTGCTGTCCGCCTTTTCACCAACAAAGAACTGACCATCCGACTTGCGCATCCACATGGACTTTGACGCCCAGGTCTCAAGCACTGTCTGTGCCTGGGGCAGACCACTGTTTGCAATGGCATCAATGGCCGGGCCAATGGTCTTGCGAGAGCTTTTGGCAATCACCTCTTTGTGCTCTTGCAAGAGGGGCTGTATCGCACCCTCTTCGGCGCTTGCTGTCACGCATGACAAGAGGATTGCGAGACTCGCAAGGAATAGTCGTAACATGTAGGGATTATCCGCGTCTTGGAGCAGAAGAGGCCGGAAACCCGGCCCCTTCGCCCATGGGTCTTAGTAGTTCGACAGCGTCTGAACGCAGGACTTGGTTTCGGTGTTGTACATACCGCAACCCAGCTCTTTCCAATCCGAGATCAGAACCGCCGATTCCGGCAGATAGTCGGTCCAGGCGTCGCCCGGCACTTCAGTGGTCTGGCTGATGATGTCAAACTGACCGTCTTCCTGGATCTCGCCAATCAGGACCGGTTTGGCCAGGTGGTGGTTTGGCAGCATCACGGCGGTGCCGCCGGTCAGGTTCGGGAATTCCTGGCCATACATCTCGGCGCGCACCGCGTCGACTTCGGTCGAGCCCGCTTCGGTTGCGGCGTTCACCCACATGTTGAAGCCGATATAGTGCGCTTCCATCGGGTCGTTGGTGACGCGCTCTTCGCCCATGGTCGCCTTCCAGGTTTCCACGAACTCGGCGTTCACATCGCTGTCGGCCGACTGGAAATAGTTCCACGCCGCCAGGTGACCCACGAGGTTCGAGGTGTCGAGACCCGCGAGCTCTTCTTCACCCACCGAGAAGGCGACAACAGGGATGTCATCTGCCGAAACACCAGCCGCGGCCAGCTCCTTATAGAAGCCGATGTTGGCGTCCCCGTTGATGGTAGAGATCACACCAACCTTTTTGCCATCTGCGCCCAGCGCCACCACATCCGCCACGATCTTGGACCAGTCCGAGTGGCCAAAGGGCGTGTAGTTCACAAAGATATCCTTGTCCGCGATACCTTTGCCCTTGAGGTAGCTTTCCAGAATATTGTTGGTGGTCCTGGGGTAGACATAGTCTGTGCCGAGCAGAGCGAATTTCTCGACCCCCAGTTCCTCCAGGAAATAGTCGGTAGCAGGGATGGCCTGCTGGTTCGGAGCAGCACCGGTGTAGAAGACGTTCTTCGAGCTTTCTTCGCCCTCGTACTGCACGGGATAGAACAGCAGCCCGTTCAGCTCTTCGATCACCGGCAGGACCGATTTGCGGCTAACCGAGGTCCAGTTGCCAAAGATCACGTCAACCTCATGCACGGTCAGCAGCTCGCGGGCCTTTTCGGCAAACAGCGGCCAATCCGATGCCGGGTCGACCACCACGGCTTCCAGCTGTTTGCCCAGAAGGCCACCCTTTGCGTTCTGCTGGTCGATCAGCATCAGCATGGTGTCTTTCAGTGTGGTTTCCGAAATTGCCATAGTGCCCGACAGCGAATGCAGCACGCCAACCTTGATGGTATCCTCGGCGGCCAAGGCAGCAGTGGCAAACGAGGCAAATACTGCCGATCCGGCAAGCGTGGATTTGAGAAAGTTCATACGATCCTCCAGGCGAGGCTTTTCGCGTCTGGGCTTGCACAGATGTGCCCGATCCCTTTAGCTGTCCCCGCAACTTGATGTTGCATAACGTGTGGCGGCCGCTTCGAGGTCCAATTCGTATGGTCGCCACACACCCGCGATTGTCAGACATCGTGTCCCCAGCAGGTGCCCAATCGATTCTGCATCGCAGCAAAACAAGCAAACTTGCCACCGCTGAATTTCCGACCAACCCCGGTGAATGCCTGTTTTTTGACCAGCTGCCACCACGTCCGCACAACAATTCATCAAATGAACCGGGTTGCGGTTCCCGTTATGCCGTTTGCAATGGTGCTTTGTTCTCGTGGCCGCAAAACCGATGGCATAGCAACACGATCCGAGGACGGCCCGATCACCCATCAGGCAGACATAAACCCACACGGCGTTTCAGATCAGCCTCGCGCGCGCGGCACGGTTTATCTGAGCACCAAGCGCGCCGACGTGGGCACTGTGCTGGACAGGTTCCGACAGACAGGTTCGCTCAAGTGTCTGTTCCCCGGGCGGCGCGGATCCACGTTGGATGCGGTATTGTTGAACACGGCCGGCGGCGTGACCGGCGGCGACCAGTTCGATTTTTCTGCGCAGGCGACCCCCGGCACCACACTTACCCTGACGACCCAGGCTTGCGAGCGTGCATACAAGGCGCAGCCGGGTGAGATCGGCAAGATCACCAACCGCCTGCGGGTCGATGCAGGGGCACGGATTAACTGGCTCCCCCAGGAAACCATTCTGTTCAACGGCAGCGCCCTGCATCGCCGTCTGAAGGTTGATCTGTCCATGGGCGCATCGCTGTTGATGGTGGAGCCCCTGGTTTTTGGTCGCCCTGCCATGGGCGAAGACGTGACAGATCTGCGCTTTCGTGACCGGATCGAGATCCGCCGCGAAGGCGAGCCTTTGTTCATAGACGCAATGGCCCTGACCGGCAGCGCGCGCGACCACCTTGCCAAGCCATTCATTGCAGGTGGCGCGGGGGCCATGGCGTTGGTGGTGCTGATTGCAAACAACGCCGAGGCGCATCTGTCCGATCTACAGGAGGCCCTGCCCGCCACCGGCGGCGTCAGCCTGCTGCAAAAGGATGTGCTGGTGATGCGGCTTCTGGCCGAAGACAGCTTTGCCTTGCGACAAACCCTATTGCCCGTTCTGCAAAAGTTGAATGGTGCCCCGCTCCCCCGATGCTGGAAGATATGACATGAACCTGACCCCAAGAGAAAAAGACAAGCTGCTGGTGGCCATGGCTGCCGAGGTCGCTCGCAAGCGACTGGCGCGCGGCGTGAAACTGAACCACCCCGAGGCCATCGCCCTGATCACGGACACCGTCGTCGAAGGTGCCCGCGACGGTCGCTCGGTCGCCGACATGATGGAGGCAGGCGCGCAGGTGATCACTGCGGACCAATGCATGGAGGGTATCGCGTCGATGATCCACGAAGTGCAGGTCGAAGCCACATTTCCCGACGGCACCAAGCTTGTCACCGTTCACAACCCCATCCGCTGAAAGAGGCCCAAGATGAAGTATGTCCTGACACCCGTTGCAGCCCTGACCGCGATGCCTGCATTTGCCCATTCCGGCGCACATCTGCACCCGCACGGTTCCGAAGCCTGGCTGGCCGTCGTTCTGGCAGCCGTAACCGTGGTCAGCACCATCACATTTGTGCGCCACCGCATTGGCAAAGGCCCGCGCCGATGATCCCAGGTGAGTTGTTCCCGGCCGAGGGCACGTTGACACTGAATGCCGGGCGGAGCCCGCGCACCGTTATGGTCGCAAACACCGGCGACCGGCCGGTTCAGGTCGGCAGTCATTACCACTTTGCCGAAGCCAACAGCGCGCTCGACTTCGACCGCTACACCGCGCTTGGCATGCGCCTGGACATTCCGGCCGGCACAGCGGTGCGGTTCGAGCCAGGCCAGCGGCGCGAGGTGATGCTGGTCCCCTTCATGGGGCGGCGCCACATTTACGGCTTCAACCAACACATTATGGGAGCGCTGAAAGATGCCGGGCAAGATATCTCGGAGTGATTATGCCGCCATGTTCGGCCCCACCAAAGGGGACCGGCTTCGGCTCGCCGACACCGATCTGATCATCGAAGTCGAAGACGATCTGATCGTCGATCGCGCGACGGCGGCCCAGTTCAGCGAAACGGGCCTGCGCGACGATGTTTATGGTGAAGAAGTCAAGTTCGGCGGCGGCAAGGTCATTCGCGACGGCATGGGACAGTCGCAGGTCACACGCGCAGATGGCGCCGTGGACACGGTCATCACCAATGCGCTGATCGTCGATTACACGGGCATCTATAAGGCCGACGTGGGCCTGAAGAACGGCCGCATCCACAAAATCGGCAAGGCCGGGAACCCTGACACACAGCCAGGCGTGGACATTATCGTCGGTCCCGGCACCGAAGCCATTGCGGGCGAAGGGCGCATCCTGACCGCTGGTGGGTTCGACAGCCATATCCACTTCATCTGCCCGCAACAGATCGAGGACGCGCTGCATTCCGGCCTCACCACGATGCTGGGCGGTGGCACCGGGCCGGCCCATGGGACACTGGCCACCACCTGCACCCCCGGTGCCTGGCATCTGTCCCGCATGTTGCAGGCCGCCGATGCGTTCCCCATGAACCTGGCCTTTGCAGGCAAAGGCAACGCGTCCCTACCAGCGGCGCTAGAAGAACAAGTGCTTGCCGGGGCCTGCGCGTTGAAACTGCACGAAGACTGGGGCACCACGCCTGCAGCCATCGATTGTTGCCTCTCTGTGGCCGACGATATGGACGTGCAGGTGATGATCCACACCGATACGTTGAACGAGTCCGGGTTTGTCGAAAACACTGTTGCCGCCATGAAGGGCCGCACCATCCACGCCTTTCACACCGAAGGGGCTGGCGGTGGTCACGCGCCGGACATCATCAAGATCTGTGGCGAAGAGCATGTGCTGCCGTCGTCGACCAACCCCACCCGCCCTTTCACGGTGAACACGCTGGAAGAGCATCTGGACATGCTCATGGTCTGTCACCACCTCGACAAGTCGATCCCCGAGGATGTCGCTTTTGCCGAGAGCCGCATCCGCCGCGAGACCATCGCCGCCGAAGACATCCTGCACGACATGGGCGCCTTTTCGATCATCGCCTCGGACAGTCAGGCCATGGGCCGTGTCGGCGAGGTGCTGATCCGCACCTGGCAGACCGCCGACAAGATGAAGAAACAGCGCGGGGCCCTGCCCGAAGAGACCGGTGACAACGACAATTTCCGCGTCCGTCGCTATATCGCCAAGTACACGATCAACCCCGCCATCGCTCATGGCCTGAGCCACGAGATTGGCAGCATCGAAGAAGGCAAACGCGCCGATCTGGTGCTGTGGGATCCTGCGTTCTTTGGCGTGAAGCCTGAAATGGTTCTTTTGGGCGGCACCATCGCAATGGCGCAGATGGGTGATCCCAATGCCTCGATCCCGACGCCGCAGCCGGTCTATTCACGGCCCATGTTCGGCGCCTATGGGCGATCGGTGGAAAACTCTGCCGTGACCTTTGTCAGCGCCGCTGCGCAGGATGCCGGGATCGGCAGCTCGCTGGGCCTCGCCAAGCAGACGTTGGCGGTTCAAAACACCCGCAACATCGGCAAATCCCACCTCAAGCTCAACACGGCGACGCCTGAGGTCGAGGTAAACCCCGAAACCTACGAAGTGCGCGCAGATGGTGAGCTTTTGACCTGCCAACCGGCCGAGGTTCTGCCCATGGCGCAACGCTATTTCCTATTCTGAAGGTGTGAAAATGACCCAAACCATCGCTCGGGCCTATCACGCCCATGCCCACAAAGACCTTACTGCCCAAGTGGCGCTGGACTATGAGGGCCGTTTCCTACGCCGCAAGGTTCTGATCACGGATGACGGACAATCGGTGCTGGTCGACCTGCCCAAGACAACCTCGTTGGACCACGGCGGTGTTCTGGTGCTGGAAGATGGCCGCGAGGTCGGCATCGTCGCCGCCCCCGAGGAACTGTTGGAAGTCACCGGCCCCAACCTTCCGCGCCTTGCCTGGCACATCGGCAACCGCCACACCCCCTGCCAGATCGAAGAGGGCCGCCTGCTGATCCAGCGCGATCATGTGATCCGCGACATGCTGGGCAAGATCGGCGCCACGGTGCGCGAGGTTGTGGAGCCTTTCACCCCCGAAGGCGGAGCCTATGGGCACGGACGCACCCATGGCCACAGCCACTGACATCCTCACCCTGACGCAGTGGTTTTCTCCTGCCTATCCGGTGGGGGCCTTCGCCTATTCCCATGGGCTGGAGTGGACCATTGACGCGGGCGATGTGGCAACCGCCGCGCAGACAAGTGCTTGGATCGAAGACATGCTGCGCCATGGTGCCGGGTGGAACGACGCCTTGTTCCTTGCAGCGGCCTATCATGTGGAAGCCGAGGACCTGGCGAAAATCGACGCAACCGCCCGCGCCTTTGCCGCCTCCTCTGAGCGGCTCAAAGAAACCCGCCTTCAGGGCGAAGCCTTTTGCGACGTGACCGCCAAGGTCTGGGCTACAGATCTTGCGGGCCTGACCTATCCGGTTGCGGTCGGCCGCGCGGCCCGGCTCGAAGGCTTGCCGCTGGACCTCACTGCCCAGTTCTACCTAATGGCCTTTGCCTCGAACCTTGCGGCAGTTGCGATGCGGCTGGTGCCCTTGGGGCAAACCGACGGCCAAAAGCTGATCCGAGACCTTACCCCGCTCTGTACCCAGATCGCAGAAGATGCCCGCAGGGCCTCACTCGACGACCTCAACAGCACGAGCTTCCTTGGCGACATCGCCGCGATGAAGCATGAAACCCAGTATTCAAGGATTTTCAGGACATGAGCACGATGAACGGCCCCCTGCGCGTGGGCATTGGCGGCCCGGTTGGCGCTGGCAAGACAACCCTCACCGCAGCCCTTAGCGAAGCCCTGCGCGAGACGCATTCGATCGGCGTCATCACCAATGACATCTACACGCAGGAAGACGCCGAAGCGCTGATGCGCATGCAGATCCTGCCCCAGGATCGTATCATCGGCGTGGAAACCGGTGGCTGCCCACACACCGCGATCCGCGAGGACGCCTCGATCAACCTTGCCGCCGTGGCCGAGATGGTCGATCGCCACCCCGAGGTCGAGATCGTGCTGATCGAAAGCGGCGGCGACAATTTGTCGGCCACCTTCAGCCCGGAACTGGCGGACGTAACCCTCTACGTGATCGATGTGGCCGCTGGTGAAGAGATCCCCCGCAAGGGCGGGCCTGCCATCACCAAGTCCGACATTCTCATCATAAACAAGACCGACCTTGCACCGCATGTTGGCGCCTCATTGGAGGTCATGGACAGCGATGCCCGCCGCATGCGGCAAGACCGGCCCTATGTGTTTACGTCCTTGAAGCACAGACAGGGCGTCCCGGAGATCGTCAAAATGCTGTCCTCGATCGGAGGGTTTGAAATACCAGAGCAAGCGCAGCAAAAGACCGGTTCTTAAAACAGCCACCGCAAACAAGCTTCAGTAACCTTGATGCCTAGACTTCATTGAACAGGCACCGGGTTCGCTTGTCTCCCTAGTTTAGCGTGGTTGGCCTCCTGAAAGCAGAGCCTTGAAAAGAGGTCATCGTTAGTGACTCAACCAGTTTCACGGCGCATCAATCGCACGGCCGCAGATGTTAGGCATGTGTGATAGGGAAACTGGCTTAACCCGTCCACGACCGTTGGACAGGTAAGCGATGACAACTGCACGCGGGCCCGATCGAGCAGCCTGCCATCGCTCTCACCGCGCCGGTCATCTATAGTCTCAGAGAGACGGACCCAAGGCGCCAATCCGAATAAGTGCCCCCGGCCCGCATTCCGTAGGTCGAATTTTTTGCGCCTTGAGGGTGTATTGCAGGATGCGTATTCTAGAATAAAATTCCCCATTTTTATGATTTAGGTAAATGAGTTATGTCAAATCCCGGAACGGACACAATTCCCAACACAATTAATGGCGCAAACCCCCTTGTACCAGTGGGGCGCTCTTTCGTTGGTTATAACCAGCGCGGCACACGCGACACAGATGTGTATCGAATGGAATTGGAAGTCGGAACAACTTATGTTTTGCGGGCGATACATGATCAAGTCGGCTATGGTGACGTCTTTCACCTGCTTGACGAGGATGGAAACGCTGAGGATGTCCCCTCTATTCGCTACCACCCCGATAGTTTAACCGCGTATGGAACGCATAAAGATTTTGTACTGAAGTATGAGGCTGATACCACGTTGCATTTTTCAGTGCGCGGGGCTTATGGCACGACACAGAAATATACTTTTACCCTGACCGAAGCCAATCTTGCGCCCAGTGATGCGCAAGACAACACGATGGTCTGGAGCAGCACATACGACGTTTTTGATGGCGGCGATGGCATCGATACGTTGTCGTTTGCGCATCTTTCAAACCCTATCGAACTGCAGCTGTTCTCTGGCACCATAACCGGTAAGGACATTACACAGCCACCGTTTCGCGTGTGGATGCAGAATATCGAAATAATCGAAGGGACACAGGGCGACGATCGTCTTGTAGGTGATTACTTCAAGCGCATTCATGCTCCACATCCATCCATTTCGAAAAGCAGCACTATCAGCGAGGTCACCTGGCTGGGCCTGGACGGGAACGACACGCTGGGCTCAACGGCTGGGGCAACCATTTTCAACGGCGGATCAGGGATTGATACAGCCGATTACTCGGGCGCATCCGATGGTACGGGGCAGGGAAACTCGATTGATGTGTCGTTGTTGCGGGGGACAGGCCTGCATGGTGCCGCCGAAGGAGACCAACTGATTTCGATCGAGAACCTGATAGGCAGTTCCTTTGATGATACGCTGACCGGCGATCACGGGGACAACCTGTTGAATGGTGGTGACGGGATTGATCGTCTGATGGGGCTGGGTGGCGATGATACGCTGGATGGCGGAACCCGACCGTCTTACGGCTGGCAAGCCAATCCACCCCCGCCAAGTTATCTGGATCGCGCTGTTTTCCGTTTTGATCGGGATGAATACACGGTCACCGTAACTGAGGATGCCGACAATGAACTGTCGGCCATCGTGGACCATGTGGGCGGTGATGGGTCGGACGGCCGGGATGTGGTGCGCAACATTGCCTGGCTTGAATTTGCGGACCAAGCCTATTTGATCGGCAGTTTTGTGGATGCGGTACCCGGTGCGCCCAACTCGGGAAACCCGGTCTTGACCGTGGGAGACTCTGGACCGATGCGGGTCGATTTTCCGGGGGACACGGACACCTATGCGATCGACCTGGAAGCTGGGCAGACCTATAAGCTTTCATTGGAGGCTGGCGGTTATATCTCTCAGAACCTATACACGCTGATTAGCCCGGATGGCAGCGAAACGAATTTGTTTGGCCAGGGGTGGGATGGATATGGAAACCCCCACCTCACCAGGTCTTTTCATTTCGAAGCCACCGAAACCGGCCGGTATCATCTCCAATACGCCTCTCCGCCCGATCGGGGAGGGTTCGATAGAGGCTATGGCTATACAGTCTCAGATCCATTTTCCGTTGTCATCGATCATGGAACCAACACAACGGACGCAACCAGCGGCGATGATGTGTTTATGGCTTCTCATAGCGGGTCTTATGTAAACGGCCTCGGCGGTCAGGACCGATTTGTGGCGGATATTTCATTTGGCGGCGTTAACGTATCTTACGTTCAGTGGGCTGGCTATTTTTCGGAAACGGATGGAGAAGCACCAACGTTCTATTTGGATCAAACTGTCGGCACGGGTCCCGATGGGCAACGCTTCTAGGCAAAGCATGATATTCAGGTGACACAGGTAGAGACCTTTGTCGGCTCTGAATACAATGATTTTTTCAGCGTGCGCTCACAGCAGGGGTATCGACACACAGACCGTGTTTCCTTTGAGGGGCGCGGCGGAGATGACGTTTTTGACAGCACCTTGGGGCCAAACCATTTCGATGGGGGCGCAGGCATTGATGTCGTTGACTATCGCGATGCTTGGTTTGTCTCGGATGAGAGCCGATTTGTCGGAGAGGGCATCCGCGTCGATCTCGCCGCTGGTACCGGCCATGGCGGCGCTGCGGAAGGCGATACTTATACCTCGATCGAGCGGGTTATCGGATCGGAACGTGCAGATGTTCTGATCGCTGGCTCGAACACAGCACAGTTACATGGCGGAAATGGCAACGACTGGCTGTTGGCTGGGCCGAATGGTCACTACATGAACGGCAACGGTGGTTCAAACACCGCGTCCTTCGTCAACTTGCAGGACACGCCGGGGCGCGAGGCGGCTGAATTTCGGATCCGCATAAATTTGCAAGAAGGCAAGGCGCACAGTCATGACCCAAGCCAGGTTTACGATCTGATCTCGATCGAGCGGGCCACCGGCACGATCTTCGCAGATTTGCTGCGCGGCGATGAAAACGACAACGAATTGCGCGGCCTGGGCGATTATGACTGGTTCATCGCGACCACCGGCAATGACACGCTGGATGGCGGCAACGGGCAGGACATGATCACCTTCCTGGAATGGGGGGGCGCCGGCCGGGCGACGATCACGGATGTGTTCTCGGCCACTGGCGCGCCGCCGAGCGGGGCGCAGGCCAACG
>NZ_JAGHRE010000014.1 GCF_017743935.1 Tropicibacter sp. R16_0 | reverse complement strand
CGCGCTCGAAAGCCGGAATTTGATTGCATGCAACACGATCCAGACCGTGCTTGTCATAGATGAACCGGAGGCGCCTTAACAGAAGCCTCCGGTTATTGTGCCTGATCAACGCGCCTCAGCCCGGGCAGGCCGCGCCGGTTTCGATCCAGTTTACGGCCAGTTCTGCAAATCCTTCCCAGGTTCCGGGCGCTGGCTCGCGGCCTTCGCCAGGGGTCCAGGCCCAGCCGACCAAGGTGTCATGCCCCATGTGATGCGCGACCTCTTCCAGAGTACGACCGCCATTGCGTTCATGGTCTTTCAACTGGGCGCAGATCTCGGGCACGGTCAGGCCGACCCAACCCATGCTCTGCGGGGCCAGTTGCCAGTGACCGTTGCCGGGTACCGAGCCGGTTTCACCCAGAAAAGGGCGGTTTTCCTCGCCGTGACAGGTGGTGCAGCGCATTGCGACCACACCGAAATTGTCCTCGGTCCGCGGAATCGGCGGCGAGTGCGGTTTCTGGTTTTCGCCTTGCAGCGGGCCACCGGTGACCGGATGGCAGTTGACGCAGCGCGCATGAGTGATGACCTTGGCCATTTCCTCGAAGATCGCGACCGAGCGGGCTTGCTCGGATTCGATGCTTTCAAAGCTCGCGGCGGTTGTTAGGCCGTTGACTTCCTCGGCCTGCGCCGCGCCACCGGGCAGCAGCCCGGTCAGCGCGATTGCAGCGGTCAGCGCCGTGGCACGAATGTCGAATTTCATAGCTTGATCTCCTGTCAAACGCGCACAAGCGGCAGGCGGCGGACGGGCTCACCCTTAAGGATACGCCAGGCGTTGCTGACGGCGGGGGCGATGGGCGGGGTACCAGCCTCACCAATGCCGCCGGGCTTTTCGGTGTTCACCGCAAGATCAATTTCGACCTCGGGCATTTCGTTGATCCGCAGCAGGCGATAGGTGTCAAAGTTTTCCTGCTCAATGCGGCCATCCTCGGCAAAGGTGATCTCGTTGAACAGCGCTGCGCTGAGGCCATAGCCCAGCCCGCCTTCGATCTGCGCCTTTACCACATCCGGGTTGACCGCAATGCCCACATCGGCAGCGACCCAGACCTTGTGCACGCGGGGTTCGCCGTCGACCTCGGAGACCTCGGCGATATAGGCGAAATGCGCGTCATAGCTGGGATGCAGCGCAACGCCATATGCCTTGCCGTCGGCGCCTTGCACACCCCTCCAGTTCGCCATCTCGGCCACGCGCTCCAGCACCCGGCGGTCGCGTGGGGATTTGTCGCCGAGCAGCTCCAGACGACCCTGAATCGGGTCCTTGCCCTGGCCCTGCAGCACCTCGTCCAGGAACACTTCGTTCGCAAAGGCAGTGTGCGAATGGCCGACCGAGCGCCACCACAGATGCGGCACCTTGCTGTCGGTGCGGACCCAGCGGGCCTGGAACGCGCCGAAATCATAGGGCTTGTGGATCGAGCCCTCGATCGAGAACGGGTCAACGCCGTTCTGGATTACCGCTTCAAAGGCCGAGCCGCCCATGATGCTTTCGGTGGCGAATTTGTTATCCCATCCGATGATGCGGCCGGTTTCGTCCAGCGCGGCACGGTGGCGGTGAACGGCCAGCGGTCGGTAATATCCGCCCTGGATGTCATCGCTGCGGGTCCAGACCAGCTTAAAGGTGCCTTTACCCCCGGCCTTGGCAACCTGTGCCAGTTCCTGCGCGAATTGCGAATCGTACTGTGCGCGGCGACCAAAGCTGCCGCCTCCAAGCAGGGTGTTGATCGCAACATTTTCCAACGGAATGCCCAGGATGTCAGAGGTGACCATCTGGTCGACGGTCTGCATCTGGCTTCCCATCCAGATTTCAGCCGCATCGCCGCGGTTTTCAATCACGCCGTCCAAGGCTTCGAGCGGTGCATGGGCTAGGAAAGGCAACCGGTATTCGGCCTCGATCACCTGCGCGGCGCTATCGAATGCTGCGTTCAGGTCACCATAGGTTTCGGCCACGACGCCTTCACCATCTCGTGCAGCTACGGCGACCTCTTCCATCTGATCGTCAGCCGAACGCATTTCAGCCTCGCTCAGATCCCATTCGATCTGCAGTGCATCGCGCCCTTTGAGGGCTGCATATGTGTTTCTGGCATATACAGCGACACCGGTCGGGATTTGTGCTACTTTTTCAACGCCCTGCACGGCCAGCGCGGCCGAGCTGTCAACCGATGCGACCTTGCCGTTGATCCAAGGTGAGTGGGCCACGACGACTGTCAGCATGTTGTCGCGATAGACATCCAATGTGAACTGGGCTTCGCCCGTGGTCTTGATGGCGCTGTCGAGGCGACGGACTTCTTCCTTGCCGATCAGTTTGAACTCAACTGGGTCTTTCAGTTTGGGTTCGGCAGGTGGTGTACTTTCGCTGGCCGCTGCGACCAGTTCACCGAATTGCGCGGTCTTGCCGCTGCCGGTGTGGCTGATCACGCCGTTTGCGACGGTGATCTCATCAACCGAAACACCCCATTCGCGGGCAGCCGCATCAACCAGCATGGCGCGGGCGGCGGCGCCCGCCTGGCGCATCTGGGTAAAGGCGTTGCGCACGGCTGTTGACGCGCCGGTGCCCTGAATGCCGAATGCAAAGTTCTGATAAGTTACAGTGTCGGCGGGCGCATGTTCGGCACGCATCTGCGACCAGTCGGCGTCCAGCTCTTCGGCAACCAACGTGGCGAAGCCCGTGAAAGGGCCTTGGCCGAATTCGATGTGTTTGACGATCACGGTGACCGTGTTGTCCTCGCCGATGCGGACAAAGGCATTCAGATCAACCGGGCCGGTCGCAGCTTTTGCGGCCATCTTGTTGCCCATTGGCAAATGCGCTCCGATGATCAGCGCAGCGCCACCGGCAAGAAAACCGCGGCGGGTAGGGGAGAATTCGGTCATGAATCAGGTCTCCAGCATCTTGGCGGCTTGATGGATCGCCTTGCGGATGCGCACATAGGTGGCGCAACGGCATGCGTTCCCAGCCATCGCAAAGTCGATATCCTCATCCGTCGGGTTTGGGATCTCGGTTAGAAGCGTGGCGGCAGAGATGATCTGTCCGGACTGGCAGTAGCCGCACTGTGGCACGTCCAATTCGACCCAGGCCCTGCGCACCGCATCGGCCTCGGGGCCTTCCAGCGCTTCGATCGTAGTCACGTCTGAGCCTTCAAGGTCTTCGACTGGGGTGATGCAAGACCGTGCGGGCATGCCGTCGACGATGACGGTGCAGGCGCCGCATTGGGCGACGCCGCAGCCAAATTTCGTTCCGGTCAGGCGCAAGTCGTCGCGAAGCGCCCAGAGCAAAGGTGTATCGCCCGGCACTTCGAGCGACACGTCCTTTCCGTTAATGGTCAGGTCCGTCATTTTGGGGGAAGTCCTCTCTTTGGCTTGTCGTCAAGGTTTTCGGCAGAGCTTCGGGTTTTTGACACCCGGAGGAAGGGTGCCTTTAGTGGTTACCTACATCTCGCAAGAGTGATCTATCAACTAGTATACTTTTGGTAACCTTGAGGCGGTGACGATGCGCTCGAAGCTGGGTGGGCAATCGCATTGATCCCTCTAGGCGCTTGGAGGCAGGTACACGTCATGTGCATATTACGCTGCTAGGCGCATACATGGGAGACTTGGGTAAGTCGTCCCCGGTACGGTGTCATCTTGGTGGAGGCAGCGGGTTCGTCGTCCCCCCTTAGCGGCACGATGAGAAAGCCGTCTTTCAAAGCCGAAAATGTTGGATCACCGACCGCAAACAATGCGTAAAACTGGCAGCTTGTTTCCTCTGCAATCCCTTAAACAGTTTCCTGTTCCTGACAGATCGCAACAGAATTCGACAAACAAGATGCATTCGACGACGTTGCAGCTTGGACGCGAATGACGGCTTTTTGCTGGTCGCGCGAGGCAGAGAACGCAATCGAGGTTTTAGATAGTCCAGCGTATTTTTGCATTTCATTAGGGGGTGTCGATTGCCGAAACTGCCTGAAGGCACTGCGTAATGCGGATTTTGGCCAGGACTAGATCGACAAAAGGACACGCGCGATGACCCACTTCACTCCTACCTCTTCGTGGAAAATGAACGCCATGAAATTCAAAAGCCTTACCCTTGCAGCGGGAATTGCGCTGTCGCCACTGGCGGCCAGCGCTGAAACCGTCCTGAAAATGGCGGCAGTTGCACCGAGCGGTTCGCCCTGGGGAAAATGGGGGACAGCGGTTGCCGCCAAGGTCGAGGAAGTTTCGGGCGGTGAGTTGAAGATCGAGTTGCTGTTCGATGCGCAGGCGGGTGACGAGCAAACGATCCTTCGCCAAACTATGAAGGGCCGTCTGGACATTGCATTCGTGTCCAACGCGCCGTTGACCTTGATTTCGGAAGAGCTGGCGATTCCGTCATCGCCTTATCTGTTTGAAAGCACCGAGCAAGGCAGCTGTGTTGCGCATCAGCACATGGCCGAGGTTCTGGGCGAGATGATGGACAGCGCTGGTGTCGTTCCATTGACCTGGATGGAAGTTGGCCACAATGTTCTGTTTTCCAAGGACCCGGTCAAAGTTCCTTCTGATCTGAACGGCAAGAAGGTGCGTATCGCACCCACGATCGCCGACGTGGCGCTGACCAATGCCATCGGCGCCTCAGGCGTTCCGATGGGCACCACCGATGCCATTCCTGCGCTGCAAACCGGCTCGGTAGATGCTGCGGTGTTCCCGACCGTGTTCGGCATCGCTATCGGCACCCACAAGGTAGCCCCCAACGTAATCGTCACCAATCATTCGCGCTTGATCGGCACCGTCGCCGTTTCCAAGCGTGTTTGGAGCAAGCTCTCCGCGCAGGAACAGCAATGGCTGAGCGCGGTGTTCAGCGGTGCGGGTCCGCAGTTGACCGACATTATCTTGGGCGCCGAAAAGGCGCTTTTGGGCCAGATCGAAGATGCAGGTATCCCTGTGCACTACCTTAGCGAAGAAGAACTGGCCGCCTGGAAAGCCGCCGCGGCTGACGTCCCGGCCGCCGTCGCCGCCGAAGCTGGCGGAAATGCAGAAACCTTGGTCGACGCCCTGTCCGCAGCCAAAACTGCCTGCGGTTCCTGACGCTGCTCGAGCCGTGGAGAGTTGCTATGAAAACCATTCTAAAATCCCTCCTGCGGCTTGAAGGTCTGATCGCGGTGATCGCATATGCGGTCACCTGCGGGCTGCTTCTGGCCGATGTCTTTGCCCGTGAGTTCCTATCGCAATCGATCTGGGGCGCACAGAAGATCGCTGTGTTCGGGGCGATTGTCGCGGGCATCCTCGGCTTGACCATCGCGGTGGGCAATAATGCCCACTTGCGGGCCAATTTTGCCGACAAGATTCTGCCTTGGCTATGGGTAGACCGGGTCGGTGATCTTGTGTCCGGCCTGCTGTTCATGGGCTTGTGCTATTACGCGATCATCTTTGTCGGTGAATCGATTGAATTTGAAGACAAGGCCGAGGTGATCGGCATTCCGCTTTGGCCGATACAGTTAGTCTTTCCATATGCCTTTGGGACCGCGGCGTTTCGGCATCTGACTTTCTTTTTGATCCCAGGCGTTAAGCCAGAACATGCAGGCGAGGGCTGAATCATGGAAACACTCGGTCTATTGGCCCTATTTGCGACGCTTCTCGTCCTCAGACAAAGCGTCATTCTGATCCTGCTGACGGCAACGGCCTATGTACACTTGGTTTGGGGCGACGGTTTTATTGTCTATCTGATCCAGGACATCTGGACGGCCATGGACAACTCGGTGCTATTGGCTATTCCGATGTTTATCATCGCGGGCGCGTTGATGTCGCGCGGCTCGATTGCCGCCAAGCTGATCGAAATCGTGCGCGCCCTGACGGAATGGATGCCTGGCGGGCTGGGCTTTGCCGCCATCCTGAGCTGTGCACTGTTCTCGGCCATTTCTGGTTCCTCGCCGGCAACGCTTCTCGCCGTCGGTGCGATCATGTACCCGGCTCTCAAAGAGGCAGGATATCCAAAAAGCTTTGCTCTGGGGTCAGTCACCTCCGCCGGCACGCTGGGAATAATCATCCCACCTTCTATCCCACTGATCATCTATGGCGTCGTGACCGAAACCTCGATCGTCGATCTGTTCCTTGCAGGTTTGATTCCGGGTATTTTGCTAACGTTGGTGCTGGGTCTCTACAGCGTGGTTTCCAACCGCCACGTCCCGCGTGCACCGTTTTCGCCTGGCCGCCTGATCAAGGCTCTGAGAGAAGGCATCTGGTCGATGATGCTACCGGTCATCCTTTTGGGCGGTATCTACTCGGGCTATTTCTCACCAACGGAGGCGGCGGCAGTTTCGGTCGGCTACGCCATGCTGGTCGAGCTTTTCATTCATCGCGAGCTGGGGCCAAGAGATTTCTTTGCAGTCGGGCTACAAACCGCGCAGATGCTGGGCACACTATTCCCAATTGTCGCCGTCGCCCTATCGATCAAGACGCTCCTCGCGATCGAAGGCATTCCCCAGGATTTCGCGGGATGGCTGCATGGGGCGGTCAGTTCAAAGATTGCATTCCTTCTGGCGGTCAACGCAGCGCTTCTGATCATTGGTTGCCTGATCGACGTGGTCTCGGCCATCCTTCTTCTGGGGCCGATCCTGTTTGTCGCGGCACAGAGCTTCGGCATCAACCCTGTGCACTTTGGCATCATCATGGTCATCAACCTGGAAATTGGTCTACTGACACCACCGGTCGGGCTGAACCTGTTGGTCGCCATGACCGCTTTCCGGGAACGGTTCCGAGACATCTGCTTCTCGGTTCTGCCATTCATCGCGATCATGGTCGCTGTGCTGATGCTGGTCACATTCCTGCCGCAGCTTTCGCTCCTGCTAGTGCAGCCATAGGTCAATTTGACTGACGCTGATTCCAGCCTGGGCCGTCTTCGGAGTGGTCGAGCCACAACGGGGCTCGCACCAACAAGTTCGGCCGCACTGCAATGTGGCGGCCGAACCTTGAAGGGCGTTTCGTTCACAGCGGTTTACAACCGTCTGTGGTCACCGGATTTCTGTCGTCACCTCGACATTTCCACGAATCGAATTGGAATAGGGGCATAGCTGGTGAGCGGCTTCAGTCAGACGCTCGGCAGCTTCCTTGTCGACACCGGGCAGCGAAACGGCAAGCGTGACCTTCAGGCCAAAGCCTCCCGCGTCGCGCGGTCCAATGCCGACAGCGGTTTCGACCTCTACGTCGCCGGGCACCTTCGGCAGGCTTGCGTCCTGGGTGGTCGCGAATTTCATCGCACCGATGTAGCAGGCGGAATACCCTGCAGCGAACAATTGCTCTGGGTTGTAGCCCTTACCGTTGCCGCCCATTTCGGTCGGCGGAGCGAGGTTTAACACCAGGTCGGTGCCGGCAACTTTGGCTGTACCATCGCGCCCACCGGTTGCGGATCCATGGGCGGTGTAAATCGGGGAGACAGACATTGAGAATTCCTTTTATCGTCTACGATTATATCGCAGGCGATATTTATGCACGCTCAATTGATTGTCAACCGCTTGCGATAGTGTCGTGCGCGATCTATGTATGGTGGTGGGATGACAAAACATGCTTTACCTCTGAACCAGCAGTTCTGTTTTGCGATTTATTCGCTGAATAGCGCTATGGGACGTCTCTATCGACCGGTGCTGGCCGAATTCGGGCTTACCTACCCGCAATATCTGGTGCTCCTTGCGCTCTGGGAACGTGACAACCAGACCGTTGGTGAACTGGGAAAAGCTCTGTCGCTGGAAACCAACACACTTACCCCGTTGTTGAAGAGGATGGAGGTCGCGAGCCTGGTTCAACGCCGTCGTTGCGTTCAAGATGAACGCCGTGTTGAGGTGACACTGACAGAAAAGGGTAAGCATCTTGAGGGCAGGGCGCATGACATAGGTCTTTGCGTCACCCGTGCCGTCGACCGGGATGATACGGATATCGCAGCGCTTCGCGATCAGATTTCCAACCTGACGGAACGCCTGCGTGCAGCTGTTTCATCTCCGTAGCCGAGGCTGTTTCGGGCGCGACGGGCCACCATTCTATCCTGCAGGTCAAGGCATCTATTTCACGGTCAGCATCTGATGCTCGATATGACGACAAGGGAGAGGCTCGCGCGCGCCAAGTTGTGAGGCGGGAAATGCGTGACAGTCGCTCAGCATTTCTGAATTTGAGCCCATGCCCTGCACACTCTTCAATCGACAGAGCGCGCCATCGGGATCTTTGAGGTTATCGCACGGCAAAGCGGCGGCGCTGAGTTCGATGGAGTCGCCTTGGGGCAAAACCTAAGCGAGTGCTCGCGATCAGAAAGCCCTCATTCGTCCTTTCGATATTCAGCGAAAAATTTCGACTTCTGGCATAGGTGGCAACGTCTTAGCTTTGACGGCAAGTGGGCACAGTCGCGACCTCTGTGTCCCAGGAGGAACTATCGTGGCTTCGCACAAAAAACTTGCATCAATTCCGCAGCCAAAGACAATGCCGGTCTTTGGAAATCTGTTTGCAGTGGATGGAAATATTCCGGTTCAAAGTATGATGTCCTTGGCCGAGGAGCTTGGTCCGATCTACTGGTTGGACTTTATGGGCTCGCCGGTCGTGGTTGTTTCCGGTGTCGACCTCGTGTCCGAGATCAGCGACGAAAAGCGTTTCGATAAAGTTGTCCGTGGCCCGCTGAGAAAGTTTCGACCCTTCACGGGTGATGCGCTTTTCACTTCGGACACGGCAGCGCCAAACTGGGCCAAAGCGCATAACATCCTTATGCCGACATTTAGCCAAAAATCGATGAGTGACTACCTTCCCATGATGTATGACATCGCTTTGCAGCTGATGGTCAAGTGGGAACGCCTGAACTCTGACGATGAAATCGACGTGGCCCGCGACATGGTTGCCCTGACGTTGGATACAATCGGGCTTTGTGGATTCGACTACCGTTTCAACTCTTTCTATCGCGAGAATTTCCACCCGTTCATCGACGCCCTGTCACGCTCAATGGTAACCGCCAAATTACAACGCGGACTGCCTTTGGAAAGCGCAGTCATGCGGAAGCAGCTCAAGCAGTTCCCGAAGGACGTTGAGTATATGAACAACCTGGTGGATGCGATCATCCGCGAGCGCAGACAGACAGGGGGCAACCAGAACGACCTGTTGAATTTCATGCTGCGCGGCAAAGACAAACACACCGGCGAAGGGTTGTCGGATGAGAATATCCGTTATCAGATCAACACGTTCCTGATCGCCGGGCACGAAACGACCAGCGGCCTGCTCTCGTTTACATTGGCTCTGCTGTTGTCACATCGCGATGTCCTTGCCAGAGCACAGGCCGAGGTGGACGAGGTTCTTGGGCGCACCATCGACGAAATGCCCACAATGAAACAGATCGCGCAGATGAAATATGTTCGCGCGATCCTACTCGAGGCGCTGCGCCTGTGGCCCACCGCGCCAACCTATTTGACCGCTCCGCTGCAGGATGAAGTTTTGGGTGGTCAGTACGAAATCCCAGAAGGTACCAGTGTCATGGTGTTGGTGCCGTCCGTCCACCGCGACAAGGCGTATTGGGGCGATAATCCCGACGCCTTTGATCCGGAAAACTTCATGGGCGACGCGGAAGCCAAACGTCATCCGGACGCTTACAAACCCTTCGGCAACGGGCAGAGGGCGTGCATCGGTCGGCAGTTTGCAATCCAGGAAGCCATTCTTGTGTTGGGCATGATCCTTCAGCGTTTCGAACTTTATGATCATACAAATTATGCACTGGAAGTCGCTGAAACGCTTTCGATCAAGCCCAAAGACTTCGCGATGCGCGTAAAACTCCGCGATGGTGTCATTCGTGGGACCACCGAAAAGCCCGTCGAAGACGAGACCGCGGACGATATACCTGCTGCGGCTCGACATCCTTCGCACGGTACGCCTTTGACTGTTCTTTATGGGTCTAATCTGGGCGCAACCGAAGGATTTGCAAAAGAGCTTGCGCGCTCTGGCGAATTCAATGGCTTTGATGTTTCGGTGCTTACCCTGGACGAAGCGGTTGAGAATGTTCCAACCAAAGGCACTGTGGTGCTGGCAAGCTCCTCTTACAACGGAGGTGCGCCTGACAACGCGACAAAGTTCATGGCCTGGCTTGAAACGCTGGAACCCGGCGCGCTGGATGGTGTGACCTATGCCATGCTTGGATGCGGCAACAGTGACTGGGCCGCCACCTTCCAGGCGGTGCCACGAAAAATTGACGCCAGGTTTCAGGAGCTCGGCGCAAGCCGATTGATCGATACTGCGGAGCTGGACGCCAAAGACGACATCGACAGCCAGTTCGAGGAATGGAGCGGTGCCTTGTGGCAGCCTGTCGGGGACGACGCAGGGCTTTCTATCGACTTCAGCGAGTCCCCTGATGAGCCGCCGCTCTACAGTGTGAAAGTAACCAAAAGTGTGACCGGAAACCCAGTGGCGAACACTGTTGGTGCAGTTGATATGGTCGTGACGAAAAATACAGAACTACAGGGCGTAGTGACGGAGGGTGAGCAACGCTCTACGCGCCATATCGAAGTGTCTGTGCCAGACGGCATCAGCTATCGGCCCGGTGACCACCTTTGCGTCGTGCCGAAGAACCGACCTGATGTCGTAAAGCGGATGCTTTCGAGGTTTGACCTCGAAGAAGACACTTACATCAAAGTTGACTCACGCAGCGAAATGCGCGGCCCGTTTCCAAGCGGTAGCACGTTTTCGATTAAGCACCTTGCCGAGAGTGTCGGCGAGCTGCAGGCCGTGGCGACGCGCCGCGACATCAAGACGTTGGCGAAATACACCCGATGCCCACATACGCAAGCTGCTCTGACCCGTTTGTCCGCGGCTGCTCAGGGCGATGAGGATCCCTATCGCGACGAAGTAGCAGACAAGCGCAAATCGGTGCTTGATCTGCTCGAGGAATTCCCCGCCTGTGAGCTGCCGCTGGCCGTTTTCCTTGAAATCATTCCCTTCATCAGTCCGCGTTACTACTCGATCTCATCTTCGCCCAATGCCACGCCTGGTAAGTGTTCTATTACGGTCGGTGTCCTGCGCGGCCCCGCCCGGTCAGGAAATGGCATATATGAGGGTATTAGCTCGAACCATTTGGCTGACTCCTCGATTGGCGAAAATGTGCTGGCGATATTCCGGGAGCCGAGCTCGGACTTCCGCATTCCTGAGGACCCGAATACGCCAGTGATCATGATTGGCCCCGGCACGGGTCTGGCGCCGTTCCGTGGATTCCTTCAGGAACGGTCGTGGCGGAAAGAACAAGGCGTAGAGCAAAGCGCTGCCATGCTGTTCTTCGGTTGCCGTCACCCGGAACAGGATTTCTACTATCGGAGCGAGCTGGAGCAGTATGCTCAAAAAGGTTTGGTCGAGCTGCATACCGCTTTCTCCCGTCACGGTGATGTAAAGACCTACGTGCAGGACGTTCTTCGCTCACAGGGCAAGCGTGTCTGGGAGCTCATTGAGCAAGGCGCCAAGATTTTTGTCTGTGGCGATGGCGCACGGATGGAACCCGATGTACGCGCCGCATTGGTCGACCTTCATCACGAGAAGACCAGAGGCAGCAAAGAAGCCTCCGAAGCGTGGATTGACGAGATGACCTCATCCGAACGCTACGTTCTGGATGTTTGGGCTGGCTAAGCAACAACAAGCGCTATGGCCAGTGACCCAAATGGATTGCCAAAAAAAACGAAAGGACTGTGGGCTCATGGGCGCAGACAAATCAACTGAAAAGAGCTTGAAAGAGACTCTTTCTCTGGAAGCTCTGCAAGAGCGCATGGACGTAATGGGGCGCGCCATTTTTGGCGATAGCAAATACGGCAAACTGATGCACGGCGCCCTGTCTGCTCAGACCACCATGCAGCAGACCTTTTCAGAGCAGATGGCCAAGGGCCTGAGCTTTTACAATATGCCCTCACAGGACGATCTCAGCTCGATTGCAGATCAGTGCAATCGTATTGAGGAGCGCCTTATGCATTTGGAGCAGATGCTGCAAACTCTTGTCGACAAATCCGATGGAGTGTCGTCACCTTCTACTGCCAGAGTGCCAAGGACACGGACACGCAAACCCAAACCTGTTGAAACGCCTGAAGCGAAGACCACGACTTCCAAAAGCTCACCGAAGAAATCGTCGAGCTAAGGCGATCAAAGAGGATAGCGGACGTGGCACAGAGCGATAGCAAATCCCAGAAAAAATCTGAAAACGACTCAATCTCAAAGCTTGTCGAGAGAACAATTAAACGTAATATCAATGGCTTATCTTACTTTGTTTCACCTGACCCTCCGGTAGGGCAAACACCCAAAGATGTGCTCCACAAACGTGGAACCCTGTCACTATTTCATTACCGCCCTCAAACCGAAGATGTATACCGCACCCCGCTCCTAATCGTTTCTCCAACGAGCAATCGCAGCTATTGCCTTGATATTATGCCTGGGGTCAGCTTCGTCGATTACTTTAGCAAGAAAGGGTATGACGTCTTTCTCATGGATTGGGCCCCGCCTCGTCCCGAGGAAAAATCGCGTAACCTTGAGGACTACACGTATAACTTTATCCGTGAGTGCATTGAGATTGTTCAAAGAACGACGGGTGAAGAAGAGGTTACACTGGTCGGATATTGCATGGGCGGCGTCCTGGCGACGACGTATTGCGCAAGCACCCACAGTCAATCAATCCGCAATCTGGTTTGCTTCACCACACCCATCGACTTCTCAAAGATGGGCATGTTCAACAAGCTGTCGAACAAAGGGAATTTTGACGTCGATCAGCTCGTGGACAGTGTAGGAAACATTCCGCCGAGTTTTGTCCAATCCAGCTTTGAAGCGAACCAACCTAGCGGCCGAACATTCAGCCAGATCGATCTGTGGAAGAATATGTGGGACTCGAACTATGTTGACGCCTGGCGGCGCTATAATCGTTGGGCGCATGACACCCTTCCCATCGCTGGCGAATATTTCCGTGAATCCATCAAAGAATTGATGTGGGGCAACAAACTGATGAAAGGCACTCTGAAAATTGGCGGTCGCACGGCAGACCTGTCCAACATTAAGGTGCCTGTGTTTCACGCGACAGCCCTCCACGACAATCTTGTCAGCCGCGAGGCAAGTGCACCCTTGGTAGAAAAGGTGGCTTCGGAGGATAAACTCGCACTTGAACTTAAGGGCGGCCATATCACCCTGGTCGCCGGCGCGAGCGCCGTTGGCCGGATGTGGCCCGCTCTAGATGACTGGCTTTCGGAGAGATCAACATGATTAGCGATATGACTTATCCCCAGACAGTGGAGTTGGGTGGAGAACAGTTTGTACTCAGGGCAATCAAGGAAAATGACGCGGAGCATATTCAGGCTCTGACGCTGAAATTGCCGCAACAGGATCTGATTTATGTCAATCGGGATCTGACGAAGCTCCCGGTGATCAACGCCTGGATTCGCAAAGCGACAAGCGGCGATTTCGAGACGCTGATCCTTGAGAAAGATGGGGTGATTGTCGGGATGTCCGCTCTGGCGGTCGACAAGCTTTCCTGGTCAGGACATGTCGGTGAAATCCGTGTCATCGTTGACAAATCTGTCCGCCGACAAGGCGTTGGACGTTTGTTGGTTGCGCATACTTTCTTTTTGGCGTTGCAGCAAGGTTTGCGCAAGATCACAGCGCAGATGACTGTGGATCAGAGGGGCGCAATCTCAGTTTTTGAGGAGATGGGCTTTTCCGGAGAGGCGCTTTTGAAGGACCATGTCATGGACACAGATGGTGTTCTACATGACCTCGTCATTTTGAGCTGTGATGTCGAGGTCGCGACGAACAACCTGATGATGTCGGCTTGAAATGATTGGTCAGTTCCAGCTTAAGCTGGAACTGACACACTGTTCAGATGCGCTCTTATCAGATTTGTAAGATAATCAAGGCGGTTGGGCGGCAAATCGTGACCCATTCCAGAGACTAACTCAAAACGTGCGTCGGGAATACAGGATGCGATGTCCTTGCCACCAGCAGGCGGGGCCAGAAGATCTTTACTGCCATGGATAACCAAAGTTGGGGCTTTGATGCGGCGTGTCCACCTTCGTAGATCCCCTGTAGCGATAACCGCCTCAAGCTGACGCTTGCGCCCAGCCAAGGCGTGACTCCGATCTACTGTCGCCGTCAGGCCCGCATTAAACTGTGCTTCATCGTAGCCACCATCCTGTGTGCGTATGGTTCGCCAGATTTTTTCACTGCGCCGACGACTCGCCTTTGCTGTGCTGAGAAGCGGGGTAAGCAAGATACGAGCAGCCAACCTCTTTGGAGGCAGCGGTAAACCCAAACGGTTTGTCGACGACATCAGGATCGTTGTCGAAAGAACTCGATCGGGATGCTTTGCCGCAAGTATCTGCGTAATCATACCACCCATCGACAGCCCCAATATGTGGGCGCGATCTATGCCAAGCGCATCAAGTACGCCGCGGGCGTCCTCGGCCATGTCTTCAAGCGTGTATGCCGTCAGACGCCTGGATTTCAGTGCGCGCGCCGCAAGCACATGAAGTGCAAAAGGGCTAGTGGGTGGAAAATAGCGCATCTTTTGCGAAAGTCCGATGTCCCGGTTATCGAAAACGATAACCCGGTAACCGGCGTCGACAAACGCATCAATGAAGGGTTGAGGCCAGAACGTTAGCTGGACGGACCAGCCACCAATGAACAGCATTGGTGGCGAGGCCGGATCTCCGAACTCCTGATATTCTATGTTGATGCGATTAGCGCGTAGCTTTGGCACTATTTGAGTCTCCGACACTTCAGGCGAACACAACCTTGTCCTTGACTGGTTGTTCAAGGATAGATTGGTACTGCTTTTCGATTTGATCGCGCTTGATTTTCATCGTCGGCGTCAGAAAGTTGTTTTCGATTGTCCACTGATCTTTGACAACTATGATGCGATCGAGCTGCTCATGCTTCTCAATTTGCCCATTTGCTGTTGTCAGTGTTTTAGTGAGTGAAGAACGGATATCGTCTTCTGTCTTTCCACTCGTTGTCTCAGCAGCCAGAACGGCTACGGCTACAGGCTGTGGCAAGCCAGAGCCCATTACGCAAACCAGATCAATGTGCTCGTCCACGGAAAGATGGCTTTCGATTGGCACTGGCGCGACGTATTTTCCTTTTCCGGTTTTGAACAATTCCTTTACGCGGCCAGTGATCTTGAGGTACCCGTCTCGGTCCATCTCGGCACGATCGCCTGTGTGAAACCACCCATTCTCTCCCATGTCCTTTGCTGTTGCTTCGGGGTTTTTATGGTACCCGGAGAAAATGGCGGCGCCTTTGATCAGGATTTCGCCGTCATCGGAAATCTTCACTTCGGAACCAGGAAAGGCGCGGCCGATTGTGCCGATCTTGTCACGGCGGAACGGATAGTTGGCGGTAGACGCGCCGCCGGTTTCCGTCATGCCCCACCCTTCACTGATTGGGATGCCCAGATCTGCAAACCAGTGCAAGATATCCGGGGAAATTGGCGCCGAGCCAGACGTACAGGCGCGGGCGTGTTGGAGGCCGAGCTGCGTTTTGACTTTTTTGCGAACGACATTACCAAGGATCGGTATCTTCAATAGGCGCGCAAGTTTCTGTGCGGGCATCTTGGCCAAGACACCTGCCTGGAACTTCATCCAGAGTCTCGGAATCGAATGGAAATAGGTAGGCTGTGCCTGTTTGAGGTCGTCGGCAAAGGTTTCAAGCGACTCAATGAACCAGATCGAAGCGCCGCTGTAGACAGCGCTATGTTCAATGCAGGACCGTTCGAACATGTGGGCCAATGGCAGGTAGGAGACCAGCCGGTCTGCTGGGCTGAACTCCAGATGCGCAGCGTGCGCAGCGGAGCTATAGTGGAAATTCCCATAGGTAAGTTCGACACCTTTGGGCACGCCGGTCGAGCCAGAAGTGTAGACAATTGTGAACAGGTCATCCGCTTTGCCCATGTTGGCGGTGGCAATCGGCTGATTTTCGGAGATCAGTTTTGTGATCGAGTAGTCGCAAGCAAAGCTTGCATTCGAAAAACCAATTTTTGGGAGCCCTTCCGGCAACGCCGCCTGCACCGTGGCCGGATCATCAAGTTGCCCGATGAATACGGCTTTTGCTTCGCTGTGTTCGAGCACATAGGAAATCGTGTCCCTGGATGCAGTTGGATACACTGGCGTCGAAACAAGGCCCGCAGCCTGAATTGCAAGATCGGAAAGGATCCACTCGGCTGAGTTTTTGGCGATGATGCCGACGCGATCGCCGGGCTTTAGCCCCATGCCATTTAGCGCCGCTGCCAGGCGACGTGTTTTGTCCCAAGTGTCTGACCAAGTGTATTCCGTTACGACACGGTTAACAGGTTGACGCAAAAACACCGAAGAGCCTTGAACTTGCGCCCAGTGCTTTAGCCAGGCGACCGGTGATCGATATTCGAGAATGTGCATTCTTCCTCCTATTCGATGCACGGTATGAGCTTACGTCAGGTGCAATCCGATGGAGCGAACCCACTATTTTGCGCTCTCGACGCGGCGTTGGCCTACGCTCACAGTGCATCGCTCCTTCCCTTAGGCCCTAAGAGCCTTACGATGACTTGTTTGTCTCGGAGGGGAGGTTAACCACAATCAAGCCTATCGATCTCATTGAAAAAGGTGATCAAACGCGCATTTCTTCGATAGCGTGAGCGGCGCGAGCCAATAAGTACTTCAATTCAGGGCAAAGCTGATCAGGCAAATCGCGCCACCAATTGCCGCCCCCAGGACCGAGCCGTTAATGCGGATGAATTGAAGATCGCGCCCGACCTCAACTTCAAACCGGTCGATTAGCATCTCAGGTTCCCATGACCCAATCATGTCAGACACATAGTTGCCCAGTAGAGGTTTCAGTTCGCTAATCAAAGCGGCAACGGCATCTGCAAATCCGTCTTCGATCTTCTGACGCGCCTCTTTGTCCTTGGACATTTTGACCGCAAACATGCGGATTGGTTGAGCTAGGTCGTCAGCAAATGCTTGTGGATTACGTTGCACTTGCGCAGAAATCTGGTCCCGTGTTTGGTTAAGGATAGATGCGACCAAGTCATCAAAAGCTTCAGACGCTATGAGATGCTCTTTGCCGTGCGAGACGACCTCCGACAAGCTGCCATTTTCCGCCAGTTTCTTGATGATCCTTTCGATGGTAGAATCGAAATTGACGCGCAATCTGGATGATGGCGCCATCAACTCATCAATGACTGACAATACAGCATCCGTAATGCGGTTCGCGACCTCACGGTCGACCCGGGCGGCAATCCACCAACGGCTTCGATCCTGCACCATAGTCACAACATCTTCGCGGCTGTCTTCCAATGCAGAGCGGACCAGTCGCAGCAAATCATCCGTTAACTCAGCCTTTGCCGATGTGCTTAGCAGCTTCACAATCTCGGCGGCGAGTACTTCACTGGGCGCCGCGCGCATCACAATCTTGCGCAATTGATTGCTTAACTTGCTGGTCAGGCGAATTTGATCCTGTCCGACAACCAGAAATTCCAGGATGCCCGTAATATAACCCGATATCTGTCTCGCGTTCTGACGTTTGACAAGCCAAGAAAAAGCATAGCGCGCTGGCTGCAATTCAAGGATCCGGACCCGGATTAACTCCTTCTCCAAAAAATATGTTTGAAAGAACCGACCAACATTTTCAGCTGCTCGTTTTTGGTTGGCGGGCAAAAGCGCGGTGTGCGGAATCGGCAGACCCAGGGGACGCCGAAATAAGGCCTCAACTGCAAACCAGTCAGCCAAGGCACCAATCATGCCTGCCTCTGCCATACTTTGAAGCAGAACCACGCCCCAACCCAGATGGTCAAAGAAGTGCGTTATGAAAAATATAGCGCTCAGCACAACTAAGATCAGCGTTGCCACGCGTCGTATGCGCAAAATTGCGCGGCGCTTTTCCAGATCTTCTGAATATATGTCAGTCACTGCGCTCATGCGACTGCAGCAGCTTGGATGGACGACAGAAACTCGTCGATCTTGCGTGCAGTTTCGAAAGGTTGGGTGTAAACGAAGAGATGTCCGTAAGGCAGAACGTCAAGCCGCGCGTTTTGCATTCGCCCGCAGATGATACGTCCGTTCGTCGGGGGCATCAGTGGATCTTTTTTGCCCAAAAGGATGAGTGTTGGTGTCTTGATTTTCGGCAACCAGGGCCAACTAGTCCACCCGGTCATCGCCATCAACTGGTAAACATATCCCTTTGGTCTGAGGCTCTTCATCGCCGCCCCAAACAGTATGGAGTGCGTCGAAACCGCCGCCCGACCGGCAGTCGTCAGTTCGGGCGAGATCTTGGACAGGAAAGACAGGTTCAAAAGCTTTTTTGGTGACGTGAACTGTGCAAAAAGCCCCAAGTTTCCCGTAATCGAGAGCAGGCCAGACGAGGTTGCCGCAAGTACAAGAGAGACGCATCTTTCCGGATATTGATAAGCGAATTGCTGTGCCAACGCTCCTCCCCAGGACACGCCAAACAGATGCGTGCGATCAAACCCAAGTTCATCCAACACCTTGGCGACGGATGCGCTCAAATGTGACAACCTGTAAGGCCCGTGCGCCTCGCTCGATCCACCGATACCAGGTGCGTCGATCAGAACAACCCGGTGTTTGTGCAGCTCTTTCGCCAAAGGCAATAGCGCCTCCAAGGCCAAGCCAACACCATTAAAGCACACCAATGTATCTGTAGCTCGCTGTGGGCCGCAAAGTGCTACGCGAAAGTCTACATCGTTTGCTGTAATCGTTAGGAATTGAGGGCGTGCCATAAAGTGCCCTTCTGTCAAGAGATGTGTGCAGCTCGCCTGCCGAGAGCGGGGCAGGCGAGCATTTGGACGGCAGAGAAACAGACACCGCCGTACATGTGATCCGATAGATCGAGATGTGCTCTTGCAGCGTTTACGCCGCTTTGGGCTTCCACATCTCGTTGAACGGGTTCACAGCCTCTTCGGCTTTGTCCCGCGCAAGTTCGACCAATTCCTGAATGTGTTCGCCGGCCGTCTCCGCTCGGTGTTTGACGAACTCGGTTTGCATCTCGGCCATTTCGTTGATGTTTTTGGCCTTCAATGTTTTGGTGGCATGTTCTGTTGTTTCGGTGACGAACTGCTTGCCAAAACCGTAGACGAGACTTCCGATCTCAGCAACAGCTGAGAAATAAGCCTTGGTACCTGTTTGTGCCGCTCCGGCAAAATCCTTGGCAAAGACACCCACGGTTTCGAAACGCTCTCCCATCGGGATCGAGGTTTCCTGGACTTCTGGTGTTTTCTTGGTCTCTGTAGTTGTCTTAGTCACTTGTTTGTTCCTCTGGGATCTTGCCCGGATGTGTTGCAATGTTTCAGCGGACCTGCCTTGGTCTCCCGTTGGAAATATGAGATTCGGCACACTTCAATCTTTTTTTGAGACGTCTGTTTTTTTGTTTATACGACAAAATCAGACTATATCTCGTCTTCGACGTACCCAGGACTAACCACTAACTGAATTGGCTAAACCAAAAGATGAGCGACTCTTCGGACAGCGAGCTTTATATTCAGGCGGCTTCCTTTTCCGGAATACGCGATGCAGCGGCGGAGCTCGGGTATGATGTCATGCCAATCTTGGATGCAGTCGGGATCGAGGTCGACCTGATCGAAAGCCCCAACGGTTTGATCCCATTCGGTGGCTTATGCCAAGTCTTGGAAACCTGCGCGACACAGTGGCAAGTCCCAGATTTTGGATTGCGTGTTGCGCAGCATCAAAGCCTCCAGATACTTGGGTCTCTCGGCTTCTTGAGTCGAAGCGAAAGCTCGGTTGGGAATGCGCTGGCCGTGATCTCTGAAAATTTGTTCTTGCAGTCAAATGCGCCCGTCGTCGTTGTCGATGACGACGGTGATCCAGACGTTGCTGCAATCCTGATTGACGTTATCCCCAGCAATTTCCCAATCCGTCAATATGTCGAGCGTGTGATTGGTGTGGCCCGCAATATCTTGGTGCAGCTCTCAGAAGCGCCGGTGGAACTCATCGAAGTGCATTTTCGTCATGAAAGAGTATCCAGCGCCCAGCGAATAGAGTCGTTTTTCGGCTGTCCTGTACAGTTTCGAGCGCCTCACAACGCCCTTTACTTTGATCGCGCCATTCTAGACCGACCACTGAGACAGGCAGGATCAACAAAGAACGGGATGCTCAAAGCCTATTTCGAACGTGCCTTGCGAAGTTCCAAACGTACTGCAAAGCAAAGCGTATCTTTAGAGATCGCGCGACGAATGGAAGCCGGTTATTGCGACATAGAATCCGTGGCCGAAGCGCTCGGAACAGAACCACGCACGTTGCAACGCCGACTACGCGAAGAGGGGGCGAACTTTCGGGAACTGGTGGACCAATGGCGCCGGGATCGCGCTCTTGTCTTGGTGACGCAGACAAAAATGCCTTTGTCAGAAGTGGCTGAGAACCTTGGATATGCAGAACAAAGCACCTTTTCGACAGCGTTCAAGCGCTGGTTTCTGGAAACCCCGTTGAAGGTTCGTCAAAGCAGCCAAGGTGGCTTCAGTTAGGAAGCGTCAGCGCGCTGGTCGATCGGAAAACGTTTGGCTGCGGCAAGGCATGCGCGCATCGCACGACTCGGATGCCAACGCGACATACGTGCAACGCCCATGTGAAGCGGATCGAGTTCTTCGTGGTTCAGAACCCCAAACTTCTCACGGAACCGGCGCGAGGTCGCGTAAGATTGGCTGACAACACCAATCAGATCGGTCTGCAAAACCGTTTCGCGTGCGACAGCGAAACTGTCTATGACAAGAAGTTTGCGGCGTGGATCAGTCCCAGTTTCATTCATCAAAGCTGTCAGTTTCTGTACATGCACCCTGTAATAGTCTGGGATTATGATCCGATGGTGGGACAACATCTCCGCATCAATCTTCTGTTCAGCCAAAAGCGGATGACCTTTACGGCAATACAACAGGGTGTGGACATCACCTAGGTGCTCAACTGCGAAATCGGTCTCGTGTTTCAATACCTCAAGCGGTGCGAACAACAGATCCAGGTCACCCCGTTTTAACATGCGGACGCCTCGATCCACTTCCGGTCCCGATACTGTCATCGAAAGATCAGAGTTCGCTTTCAAAACGTGCGCAACTGCGCGGTTGTAAAGCCCTTCCTGCCATGCCGGCGAGAAGCCAATTCGCAGGAATTGGTCGGCTTCCTTTTTCTGTGCTTTGGTGTCCTCTACCAGCAGATCAAAATCCGCAACGATACGTTCTGCACGATCCAAAAATTCCCGACCTTCCGGTGTCGCGATCACGCCTTTTGCCGTCCGATGAAACAATGACAGACCCAGATCCAGCTCAACGTCCGCGACTGCCTTGGTTAGGGTAGATTGGCTAACATTCAGTTGCTGAGAGGCGGCCGACATCGAGCCAGCCCGGTCTACAGCAACGATCTGCCTCAATTTGGTAGACGAGAACATAGTATGCCTAACTTAGATATTACCCCTGCAAAATAGAATTGATTCATTGAAAGGTCCATGGGCATCTTCCGTCAAATCAGAACGCAAGATGCCATGTCCAACAGTAAATTAAGGTATGTCATGACAAATCGACCTCTTGAGGGCCTGAAAGTACTGGAGTTCGCGGGGATCGGCCCCGGTCCGTTCTGCGGCATGATGCTGGCTGATATGGGCGCGGATGTTGTCCGGATTGACCGCCCAGAAACCGTACCGAAAGGCGTTGGACCTGTAACAGGTCGCGGGCGGCGTTCAATCGCGCTGAACCTGAAAACAGATCAAGGACGCACCACCGCGCTCGCGCTGATCAAAAAGGCAGATGCGCTATTCGAAGGTTTTCGTCCCGGTGTAATGGAACGAATGGGGCTGGGCCCTGAAGTCGCGCAGGCGTTGAATCCGCGTCTTGTGTACGGACGCATGACCGGTTGGGGCCAATGGGGACCTTTGGCAAAGTCGGCAGGGCACGATGTGAACTATGTCGCGATCAGTGGTGCATTGGGCGCCATGGGGCGGCCGGGTGAACCTCCTGCTCCACCCTTGAACCTTGTGGGTGACTACGGTGGCGGTGCGATGTTCCTGCTGGCGGGAATGCTCGCAGGGCTCTTGCAAGCACGCACTACCGGTCAAGGAATGGTTATCGATGCAGCAATGAGTGATGGTAGCGCCTTGTTGATGGCGATGTTTCACGACTTGCAAAGCCTGGGCTTGTGGCAAGACAAGCGTGGCGGAAACTTGCTGGATGGGTCGGCGCCATTTTACGACACTTATGAATGTGCAGATGGAGAATTTGTGTCTATCGGTTCGATTGAACCGCAATTCTACGCAGAGCTTCTTTCGTTAACTGGTCTGGACACCGACGCGAAATTTGCAAATCAGTATGATTTCGCGAACTGGCCCAGCATGAAAGAAGCCGTGGCTGCTGTGATCGTGCAAAAGACACGGAAAGAGTGGATCGCGGCGTTGGAAGGCACCGATGTCTGCTTTGCACCGGTTCTGTCCCTGGCCGAAGCCAAGAGGCATCCCCATAACGCCGCGCGCGAAACATTCGTGTCCTATGACGGCATTGTGCAGCCGGCTGCTGCACCGCGATTTGGAGGGGTCTCCCACTATCCGACGCGGAAGGCTCCCAAACCCGGCGAGCATTCAGAAGAAATCTTGAACAGTTGGGGCGTACGACAGGATCTGGCAGCCGAATAATGTCCGAAGTCGAGTTCAACCAATTTGGATAGCCTGTCATCTGGGCAGTGAACATCCGTGGGTGCAATCTAATGAACTGAGGTGTTGCAGCCTGATGAACAACAGTTACCTCCCGTGACTTGGGCTGCATGTTACAACAACGTGTAGCCCATTTTTTTCATCCACCGCTTACGTAAACCCATCTTCTTGATCAGCATAGGCGAAAGCAATCGGCGGTGGCCTCTTTTTCAGTATCTCGCACCGGCGCCGGGCAAAAGATTCAAATTGCCAGTCGCCAAATAGGGCTTTTAGGTGTAGCCGCCCCAAAATGATATCTACTTTCTTCAAGTTCACTGAAATTTTTGACGTTTATGGATCGCTGGATTTGCCTGATTTTAGGCTCAAGCGAGTTTCGCGCAGTGGCGCGGCACTCATAAAGCCGAAAGCTAAATCAGGATCATCAAAGATGACACTCTTTACATCAACCTCGACTTGGAAATCTGAAGAGCACGAGATGTTCGCCGACAGCGCTAGCCGATTCTTCAGGGACGCGCTTGTGCCAAACATCGAAAGGTTCACAGCTCAGGGCATGGTTGACCGAGATTTCTGGACCAAGGCCGGGGAGGCTGGTCTTATGTCCGGGGCGGTTGATGAAGATTACGGCGGCGTTGGTGGGTCCGTGACATTCGACGCTGTCACGATCTATGAACAAGCCGCTGCAGGCGACTGCGGCTGGGGTTATGGCATTCAATCCATTGTCATGCACTACCTTCTGGCTTTCGGATCTGAAGAACAAAAGAAACGCTGGCTGCCAGGGCTGGTCAGTGGTGAAACAGTGGGTGCGCTTGCCATGACAGAGCCAGGCACCGGGTCTGACCTCCAGTCCATCCGCACGACTGCGGAAAAAGACGGAAATTCCTACCGTATCAACGGGAACAAAATGTTTATCACCAATGGCTATCTGGCTGACTTAGTGATCTTGGTTGCCAAAACAGATGCCAGTTCGAGAGCATCAGGCATTTCGCTGATTCTGGTAGAAACTGAAGGGGCCGAAGGGTTTAGCCGCAGTAAACCTCTGAAGAAAGCCGGCATGAAGTCCAGCGACACGGCCGAGCTAGCGTTTGAAAACGTCAAAGTACCGCAGACCAACTTGCTTGGCGGTGAAGAAGGTCAAGGGTTTTACCAGTTGATGCAGCAGCTTCCTTGGGAACGGCTGCTGATTGCGATCATGGCGCTCGGCTCAATCGACCATGCTCTAGCGCTAACCGTCGACTACACCCAGGAGCGTAAAGCGTTTGGAAAACGCGTAATGGATTTCCAAAATACCCGTTTCAAGCTGGCCGAGTGCAAAACAAAGGCCGAGTTGCTGCGGAGTTTCGTGGACCATTGCTTGGGCTTGCTGGCTCAGGGCAAACTTGATGCCGCAACCGCGTCGATGGCGAAGTATTGGGGCTCCGAGGTTCAGAACGAAATCATGCATGAGTGCCTGCAACTTCACGGCGGGTATGGATTCATGGAGGAATACCCGATTTCGCGCCTCTATGCGGATGCACGTGTGCAGATGATCTATGGCGGTTCGAATGAGATCATGAAAGAGCTGATTGCGCGCTCAATCGACAGATAACATCTCGCCTACCAACGCAAAGTTAGGAGAATGCTGTGAAAATCAACATAGACTTGGAAATCACACCGGCGGAATTGCGCGAAGCGATCGGGCTGCCTGATGTCAAGGAAGCTCAGGATCGCTGGATATCGAAAATCGAGGACAAAGTCGGAGAAGAAATCGAGAAACTTTCTCCGGAGTTAATTGCTCAACGCTGGATGGGCGCCTTGGCGCCAAACCCAGATCTGATGAACACAATGATGCAGATGATGCCGGGAGTGACAAAGAAGTAGTGTGCAACTGCGCGCTGATCTGATGCTCGAAGGAGCCCTGCACTCACTGCGAGGGCGGGCTATAACGACAGAAATGTAAACCTTCAGACTTGATTTGGCAGTTGATAGTCACTCCAGCGGTGTTTGCCAGGTCAAGTTTGGTTTTGAATCTGTTCCCTACAGATCTTTTGCCTTCAAAACTGGCCCGGAACAGCACTTTATCGAAATATATTTTGCCCAGGCGAGTGCGTCGATAGTTGTCGTGATCCAACCAGTCGCTCAGAAACGCGGCACCCGGTGGGCGAACAATTTACGCACTCGCTGGTCCATCAGGTTTCTGCATAGTCCCAGTCATGAAACCTCCCATTCAATTGGGAAGTCGAATTGCGCTTTGGTCGACATGCCTTGTTATGTATTGTCAATTTCATCAACTACAATGCTACAAACCCTTTTGGTTCAATCCTGCCGCACGGATAGCCTGCCAGACTGACGAAATGATTTTGGCGTCACGTTGGTCCAACCCTTAAAGGCCCGCACAAACGCGCTTGTTTCACTGTAACCCAGTCGGATGGCGATGACCTCAATCGAGTCGTCTCCTTCGGTGAGCAGCCGCAGCGCAAAGTCGCGCCGCACACGGTGGCGAATAGCCGGAACGTCACGCCCTTCACGCTTCAGCCTCCGGCGCAGGGTGTAGTCGGCCATGTTCAATGCATCGGCCAGATCCTGCATCGAAGGCAGCTCTTCCTTTCTTTCGATCGCACTTTCGATAAGTTTCGCGACCTGCAACGACAGGCCTTCTTCGATTGTGACAGGCAAAAAAGCGTCCAGAGGCGTGCGGCGCGCCCAACCTACAGCTTCCTCTTCGCTGCGACGCAGGGGCAAATCCAGCGCACTTCTTGGAATCGAAAACCCGCTATTTTCTTGTTGAAATGCCAATTTTGCGTGCGGGAAAGATTGATTGTAAGTCTTGTAGTGGTTTGGACAACTATAGTCGAACCAGGCTTTCGTTATGGGAATCCATGTACCCGCCAGCCAGGCTAGAAACCGGTGTGTCAATACTAGTATGAGTTCCACGCCGAGTTCAGTTACCGGGAAGATCGGGTTCTTGCGTTGAACGATAAAATGCGCCGTATCCGAGTGCCGGTGGAAAGACACTTTGAACGTATTATCCAGGACGTTGTGGAAGCCGGCCAGCCGCTCAAACCCTCTATCCACAGTGGTTGCGTGAGAAACATGAGCGGCCATGATCGAAAACGTTCCAATGGGTTGGGGGCGTTCGTTTTGCCCGCCATATTCGTCGTCCAGTAACATTGTTACTGCTCGGCATAGCCGAACAAACTCATGGACCGAAAGCGAGGCCGGCATTGGCTTCAACTGTGCCTGCGTCAGCGCTTCATCCAGCGCGCCGCCCTTTGCCACGAATCCGTGCAACAGGTTAGCCACAAGTGCGTCAGGAAAGGTTATCATCGCCTGAAATGTCATGTTTTGTCTGTTTTTTGTATCCTTTTGCAATTGCCATACCAGAGGCTGAATGTCCATTGTTTTGCGATACCGCCCTCAATCAGGGCCGCAACGATGGGTATAAGATATGACCGCCGCATATATTTACGACGCAGTGAGAACGCCGAGGTCCAAAGGGAAAGCCGGCGGAACATTGAACGAAGTCAAACCGGTTCGCTTGGCTGCAGGGCTGCTGGAGGCTTTGCAGGAGCGCCATGACCTCGACACCGCGAAGGTCGAGGATGTGATGCTGGGTTGCGTCGCGCCTTTGATGGATCAGGGCTCTTGCATCGCTAAGGCGGCGGTGATGTCCGCTGGATGGGACGAGGCCGTGCCGGGCGTGCAGCTTGACCGGTTCTGCGGGTCGGGGCTTGAGGCCGTGAACATCGCCGCTGCCAAGGTCGGCTCGGGCCAGCAGGATTTGGTCGTCGCAGGCGGTCTGGAGGCCATGAGCCGTGTGCCGCTTGGATCGTCCGGCGGCCCGATGTTCTTTGACCCGGAGTTTGTTGTCGAAAATAAGTCTGCCCCACAGGGCATCGGCGCTGATTTGATCGCCACAATCGACGGATACAGCCGCGAAGATGTCGACGCCTTTGCGGTGGAAAGCCAGCGCCGCGCTGCGCATGCGCGGGACAATGGCTGGTTCGACGGCTCGGTCGTACCGGTCCGGGACGAATCCGGTCTGGTCATTCAGCAACGTGACGATTTCATCAAACCCAACACCGACATGCAGAAGCTGGGGGCTCTGAAAGCTTCATTCGCGCAGATGGGCGGCTTTGGCTTTGACGACATGGCGCTGGCGAAATACCCCGAAGTTCAGGCTATCAATCACGTCCACACGCCCGGCAACAGCTCGGGGATCGTTGATGGGGCATCGGCAGTCATGGTCGGCTCGGAACAGGCTGGCAAAGATCTGGGGATGGAGCCGCGCGGGCGGATTGTCGCCTCTACCGTGATTGCCACCGACCCGGTCATCATGCTGGCCGGTCCGGGACCGGCAGCACACAAGTGCCTGGAAAAGGCGGGGCTGACCGTCAAGGACATCGACATCTGGGAAATCAACGAAGCCTTCGCCTCTGTGGCCATGCGCTACATGAAAGATCTGGGCATCGATCACGAAATCACCAATGTCAACGGCGGCGCGATCGCAATGGGCCACCCGCTGGGTGCGACCGGCGGCATGCTGGTTTCGACCGTGCTGGACGAGCTAGAGCGGCGGGATGCCAAACGGGCAATGGTGTCGCTGTGCATCGCCGGCGGCATGGGAATTTCCACGCTTATCGAGCGTGTTTGAGAAGGAATAGTCGCATGGGCGAATTTACATACAAAAAAGACGCGGACGGCATTGTAACTGTGACTATGAACATGGACGGTCCCGTGAACTCGATGAGCAAAGAGTTCGGGTCGCTCTATACCGACATGGTGAACAAGCTCGATGCCGAAACGGGGCTGAAAGGCGTTATTCTGACCTCAGGTAAAGAGACGTTCTTTGCCGGGGGCGACCTCAAACGGCTGGTAGCGGTCGAGCCCGATCAGGTGCAGGACCTGTTTGACGAGGTAGAAGGCATGAAGGCCGACATGCGGCGTTTGGAAAAACTGGCAGTTCCGGTGGTCGCCGCGATCAACGGCGCAGCTTTGGGTGGCGGTTACGAGCTGTGCCTTGCTTCTAACTACCGTATCGCCGCTGACAATCCGAAATCCAAGATTGGCTTGCCCGAGGTCACGCTGGGGTTGTTGCCCGGCGGCGGCGGTGTAGTGCGTTTAACCTGGCTCTTGGGACTGGAAGCGGCGATGCCGTTCCTGCTGGAAGGCAAGCAACTCGCCCCTGCCGCGGCCCTGCAGGCGGGGCTGGTGCACGAGGTTGTCGAGGCGGACGCCTTGTTGGCCCGCGCCCGCGAATGGATTCTGTCCGTTCAGGGCGACGAGGCGGCGGCAACGCAGCCTTGGGACAGCAAGGGCTATCGCATCCCGGGTGGCGGGTCGAACTCGCCCAAGTTGGTTTCCAAGATTGCGGGGGCCTCGGCGATGCTGTTCCAGAAAACCCGTGGCCTGCTGCCTGCGCCGACCAGGATTCTGGACGTCATGGTCGAAGCCGGCAAACTGGATTTCGACACGGCGCTTCGCTATGAAAGCCGTCAGTTCTGTGCGCTGGTTGTATCGCCAGAAGCGAAGAACATGATCTCGACCTTCTTCTTTGGCCTGAATCAAGTCAATGGCGGCGCCAGCCGACCCAAGGACATCCCACGCAGCAAGGTCAACAAACTGGGCATTCTGGGCGCCGGGATGATGGGGCAGGGGATCGCCTTTTCCTCGGCCATGGCAGGTATCGAGGTTGTCTTGAAGGACATGACGCAAGAGGCTGCTGATCGCGGCAAAGCCTATACCGAGAAACTGCTGGCAAAACGTGTACAGCGGGGCCGCATGGACGAGACAAAAGCGGCGCAGGTTCTGGGCCGGATCAAAGCCAGCGCAGATATGGAAGATCTGCGCGGCTGCGACATGATCATCGAGGCGGTGTTCGAAAAGATCGAAGTCAAGGACAAGGTAATCGCCGAGACCGAAGAGTATCTGGCCGAGAACGGCGTCTGGGGCTCGAACACCTCGACCCTGCCGATCACACGGCTGGGGTCAAAGGCGCAGAACCCGAAGAACTTTGTCGGCCTGCACTTCTTCTCACCGGTCGACAAGATGCCGCTGCTGGAGATCATCGCTGGCGAGGAAACCTCGGACGAGACGCTGGCGCGGGCGTTCGACTTTGCCCAGCAAATCCGCAAGACGCCCATTATCGTCGGAGACAAGACGGGCTTTTACACATCGCGCGCGATCGGCACAAAGATCATCGAAGGCGTGCAACTGGTTGCCGAAGGGCATGATCCCTTGCGGGTGGACAACCTGTCCAGACTGATCGGAATGCCCACGGGCATGCTGTCGTTGCTGGACGAAGTTCAGATCAAGCTGGTAACAGATATCTATCGTACGCAGATCGAAATGGGCCTGCTGGATCCTGCTGAAGAACAAAATCCCGAGGCGCGGGCGATGCTGGCGGATATGCTCGACAATCACGACCGCCACGGTCGCGCGACGGGCAAAGGGTTCTACGATTACACTGATGGCGGTAAGACGATCTGGCCCGGCCTGTCCAAATGGCGCAAGGACGATGCCAAAATATCGGATCGCGACATTCAGGACCGTATCCTTTTCCGCGTGGTCCTGGAAAGCCTGCGGTGTCTCGAGGAAGGCGTTCTGCGTAGTGCCGTCGATGGCAATATCGGGTCGATCATGGGCATCGGCGCACCGGTCCACACCGGAGGATATATCCAGTATGTGAACACCTACGGTCTGGATCGTTTCATCACCCGCTGTGAGGAACTGACCGCAACATACGGCCCACGTTTTCAGCCGCCGGCAATCCTGCGAGAATTCGCAGCGGAAGGGCGCGATTTCTAATAGGAACGCACCGGGTACAGCTCCCGTTCCTTGGCCACTGCGGTGGCCAGGGAAGCTATAGCGTGGGGATTTCCCAAGACTTGCAATACTCACATGCAAGATTGCCGAGGCCGCGAAACCCCATCCAGCGCTTACCAACAGAAGACTCGGCGATGCTTTGCATGGCGTCCATACCTTCGGAATGGAGGCCAATGCAGACAACCCAAACAAATTATACTTCGGCTCCGCTTAGTTTGCGAAACTGTTCGGCGATATAATCGACCCACGCCCGAACGCAGGGATTGTGTCTATTTTCCTTTGCGTAGACTGCGAAAACACCAGTTTCAAAAGCCGTGGACGTGACGTCGTAATCCGGCAGGATCTTCACGAGATCCCCGTTGTCGATATGATCCTGAATCGCCCAGGCGGGCTGGATGATGATCCCCGCTCCGTCAATCGCAGCGGCCGTAATGAGATCGGCGTTGTTGGTGGTCAACCTCCCCTGCCGCGTCGGAATGCGATGCGTCTGGCCATCTTTCATCAGTTTCCAGGAATAGTTCGCCGTGGAATAGGAGAATGCCAGGATGGTCTGGCCGTCCAGATCTTCATGGGTTTCGATATCTGGATGGGCCCGCAGATAAGCGGGTGCCGCGGCGAGAACGAATGCCTGCTTGCCAAGTTTCTTTGCAATGAGCGCGGAGTCGGCAAGTCGCCCGATCCGGATCGCCACGTCAAATCCGGCGTCTGCCAGATTGATGATCCTGTCATCACTCACAATGTCAATGCGGACATCCGGGTAGAGTTTTAGGAACCCACTGAGGACCGGCGCAATATACAGCCTGGCATAACGCCAGGGGACAGAGACACGCAGCTGGCCCGCAACACGGCCGTCTTCGCCGTGGATGTCACGCTTGAGGGTTTCAAACCCGTCCAGAATTTCCTGAGCCCGTTCGTAGGCACGCACACCTGCTGGTGACAGCCGAACAGACCGCGTGGTGCGCACAAACAGCTTCACGCCAAGTTGTTCTTCCAAGCCTGCAATCTGCCGTGTGACGGAGGAGTTGGCCATATTCAATTCCCGGCCCGCAGCCGCAAAACTCTCGTGGTCTGCGACCTTTGTGAAAACCTTCAGGCTGTGTGCAAGGTCAGGCATGTAGCGCTCCAGGGTGTGGCGTCTAGCGGATCACTTTAGCCAGTTGTTGCGAAAATAGGAATGATGAATTCCGGTTCGGTCTGTTTTTCGAAACAGTGCCAAACCCTAAATTGGCCGCAACGACGATAATCACAAGCGCGATGGAAAGGACGTTCAATGCAAACCACGCAGAAAGAGATCGCAACAGCGACGGTGAATTACCTTCCTGCCGATACGGAGAGACCTCAGATTTTCATTGATCCCGACGGTCAAATAGGTCGCCGCATCGATCCAGTTCGTGAACAAACGCTCGTGACGCTCTGTGACGTTCGGGAAGGTGAGGCCCCGAAGTTTTCAAGCCATGGACTCGAGTTCATAAACGCTCCGAGTAAGGTGGATGAGTTCGGAGCGGATCAAACCTTCCGCGCGGCGTACGACCCGGAGATCGACGCGCTCATCAAGAAGGTGAGCGGCGCGCAGGAAGTGGTCATTTTTGATCACACTGTACGGGTGGATGACAACAATATCCGGCGTCCGGCGCGGCACGTCCACGGCGACTATTCCGCAACGTCCGGCCCGGTTCGCCTGCGCGAATTGCTCGGCGATGAGACTGCCGCCGAATGGGAGAAAGGGCAATATGGCATCATCAATGTATGGCGTCCTATCAAACACCCGGTGCAGACGGCTCCGCTTGCCTTTGCAGATCCGACAACCGTTCAGGAAGGCGACTGGACAGACATCGACATGATTTACCCCGACAGGCGCGGTCAAATCACCGGCCTCAAGCGGAATGACGAGCATCGGTGGCTCTATATGTCCGAGATGACCCCTGAAGAAGCGGTGGTGTTCACCACGTTCGACAGCGCAGGAACCCCGGCTATTGGACACTCTGCCGTCGATCTCACAGTACTGCCGAAGAACGCAAAACCAAGACAAAGCATCGAAACCCGCGCGCTGGTTCGGTTCGATTGAATCAAGCGCCTCAGGGAAAGGACAAAGCCATGTCTGACAATCTTTATGTGGTCAACCGGGAGACCGGTTTTGGGCCAGACGCTCTGCCGATTTGGACCGACAAGGCCGGAACGATCAATCCCTTTGAACAGCGCGATCAAAGCGATGTGACCAGGGTAGATTTGCCCCAAGTGCCAGGCGCGTTCCAACTGTTGAACGTGCTCTCGGATCAAGAGGCCGACAATATCGTGGCGCTGGCAGAACAACTCGGGTTCCACCAGGATGCTCCCGTCTCGCTTCCGCATAAAGTACGGCACAATCAGAATGTGAATTGGGTGGTCAGCGAGGATATCGATCGCGTCTTCTGGGATCGCTCGAAGCATCTGATCCCCGAGGTCGTGAACGACCAAACCGCAACTGGTATCAATGCCCGTTTCCGGTTCTATCGTTATGACGAAGGTGACTACTTCAAGCCGCATTCTGATGGAGCGTGGCCGGGCAGTCGTGTGATCGACGGGAAACTTGTCGATAACGCCTATCCGGGCCAGCTGAGCCAGTACACCTACCTCATCTTCCTCAATGATGGATACGAGGGCGGTCGCACGCAATTCATGGTCAGCAAGTCCAATCCGGCGGAGCCAGCGAAACGGTCCGACGACGTAAATCTTGTTGAGGTGCGGACACCCAAAGGCGCGGTGCTGTGCTTTCCGCATGGGCATCACCCACTGCATTGCCTGCATTCGAGCGAGCAAATCACCAGGGGTGAAAAATACATCATTCGGTCTGACATCCTCTTTGGGTGAACCAGGCTAAACCCTGGCCCGCTTGCAACGGCAGCGAGTGGGCTCGCGATGCTCATGACATTCTTGGATTCTCGAAGGCGGTGCAGTTTGCCCAGTAAGACAGCGCTGGCCGCGCGGTGGGCTCAGAAACACTGAAACTTAGAGCTTTCCGTCCGGATCAAGGACGCCAAACCGTAGCTTGGCTCACCCGCGTTATGCTTGAAGCGAGAACATCAAATTCATGGCGGATATGCGCGTAGACTTTCTGCGCGGCCGGTTTCATCTTTTGACCTCGTAGCTTCAAGATACCCAAATGTCGGTCGGAATCACCGATTTTGATCGGCAGAGCGCTGACCGAACGCTGGTTGCGCATCATGAAGACGACGGAGAACGGCAGCACAGTTAGAGCATCGGACCCGGTGAGGATATTGACTGTCGCACTCAACGAACCGCCGGCAAAGCTCACCTTAAAGTTTTTTATGCCAATTTCCTGGAGCACAGCTCGCAAGTCCTGATAAAGTGGGCTACCCGCAGGCGGTGAAATCCACGGATATTGCACGATATCTGCAAGCGTCACTGACCCCCGTCGCACAAGGGGATGACCAGCCCGACAAGCAATAACGTTGCGCCCAGGAAGAATCTGGTTGAATTCGAGGTCTTCCGGGATGGAGCTATCGCGCATCGGCAGAACCGCAAGGTCAAGCGAACCGTCAAGCAACTTTGGAAGCAAGTCGTTCATGTATCCATAGATCTGATCGATGCGCACATCCGGGCGTTCGAATTGAAAACTGGCCAGCATGCCTGAAACTACGCCATCAAAGAAGAAGGGCGTACCGCCAACGCGCACGCCACCGGATCTGCCATCGCGGTATTGTGCGAGAACCTCTGTGCTAATGCGACCTGCCTCGTAGATCTTGCGCCCCTCTGCGGCAAGGGCAAGGCCCAGTTCTGTCGGACGCAGCGGACGCCGGTCTTTTTCGAACAAGGGAGTGTCGATCCGTTGTTCGAGGAGGGAGAGTGAGCGGCTAAGGCTCGGCTGAGACTTGCCGAGCATTTCCGCACCCTCGCTAAGCCCGCCTTTTTCGACGATCGCATAGAGCATTTCGAGCTGGCGCGGATCAACTTTCATAACCCTAAGTTATATTGCGACCCGAAGATTGGATCAAGATGCCTTGTTCAAAGACCATAGTGGGATGCAACAGGGAGGAATACTCGTGTTGGACATCGCACAATACACGACAGACCAAATCGTCGCTTTTGGCGCTGGACAGCGGCGTCATGCGGGAGACACGATACGCGCCGCCGGCTATGACCGCACTCTGATCCTGACAACGCCACAACAAAGCGAACTCGGATTTGAGCTCGCTGAAATACTTGGCCCCATGGCCGCTGGGGTGTTTTCCCAGGCCACAATGCACACGCCGGCTGATGTGACCGAGGAAGCCCTGACACATCTGAACGCATCGGGGGCTGATAGTGTTCTGTCAGTTGGTGGTGGTTCAACAATCGGGCTAGGTAAAGCCTTGGTTCTGCGCAGTGACGTTGGCCACGTGGCGATACCTACGACCTATGCCGGAAGCGAATGCACGCCCATTCTTGGTCAAACCAAGAATGGCGTAAAAACAACCATGAGTGAACCCAAGCTTCGTCCCGGTATCGTTCTCTACGATACAGAACTTGTGACGACATTGGCTGCGGAGATGACCATCACCAGTGCATTGAACGCAATGGCGCATGCAGTTGAGGCGCTCTATGCAAAAGACCGCACCGAGACCGTAACACAGCTTGCACTAGAAGGAATTGCCGCGTTTCAACGGGCGCTTCCGGCGGTATTGCAAGACCCGAAAGACCTAGACGCACGCCAGACGACACAGGAAGGGGCGTGGGCCTGTGGGACAGTGCTTGGCCAAGTTGGTATGGCGCTGCATCACAAGCTCTGTCACACGCTTGGTGGCTCGCTGAACCTGCCGCACGCGGAAACCCATGCGATCATTCTTCCTCACGCAACAGCTTACAATCAATCTACCGCCAGTGCCGAACTGGCGCCCGTGGCGGAGCTCTTTGGTGGGCAAGAGCCAGGGCAAGCGCTGTGGGACTTTGCCAAATCGCTGAACGCGCCGATGGCGTTGCAAGACCTTGGCGTTGCCGAACACGATCTGGATCGCATGGCAGATCTGGCCACGCAAAACCCTTACTGGAACCCGCGCGTGATCACCAAAGACGGGATCCGCGCATTGCTTGGGCGCGCCTGGGAGGGTTCTGCCCCTATGGCCTGAAGAAATTATGCGTTTGGGAGGACGACACATGATTACACGCCGCAAACTACTGAAATCCACGAGCGCCGCAGGGCTCGCTCTGGCCGCCGGTGGCCTCGCCGCCCCGGCCATCGCGCGAGGCGCGAAGATCAAGCTAGGTTATGTCAGCCCGCAATCAGGAGCACTGGCGGCATTCTCTGACGCCGACCAGTTCATTCTCGACGCGTTTGCAGACTCTGAAGCGGGCGCGAATTTTGAGGTTATTGTCAAAGACAGCCAATCGAACCCCAATCGGGCGGCAGATGTTGCAAGCGAACTGATCATCGATGACGGCGTTGACTTGATGCTTGTCGCCTCGACTCCGGAAACGACCAACCCGGTGGCCACAACATGCGAAGCAGAGGAAGTTCCCTGCATTTCTACAGTCGCGCCGTGGCAACCTTACTTCATTGGCCAGCAAGGCAATCCCGGTGATCCAGGGTCGTGGGAGCGTTTCTACTACAGCTACCACTTTTTCTGGGGGCTTGAGGACGTGATCTCCGTCTTCACCTCAATGTGGAACCAGCTGTCTACCAACAAACAGGTCGGCGGGCTCTTTCCCAACGACGGTGATGGTAATGCATGGGGCGACCCCAGTGTGGGCTTCCCACCAGTTCTCGCCGAGCAGGGTTACGGGCTGACCGATCCCGGCCGATACCAGAACCTAACCGATGATTTCTCTGCCCAGATAAACGCGTTCCGTTCCGCCAACGTCGAAATCATGACCGGTGTTCCAATTCCACCAGATTTCACCACCTTCTGGACCCAAGCCAAACAACAGGGCTTCACGCCAAAGGCCGCCTCAATTGGCAAGGCGATCTTGTTCCCGCAAGCGGTCGAAGCGCTCGGTGATACGGGCCACAATCTCAGCTCTGAAGTGTGGTGGTCGCCGTCGCACCCGTTCTCCTCGTCAGTGACCGGTGAAAGTGCTGCTGAAGTTGCAGCCGGATTCACCGCCGCAACAGGGCGACAATGGACCCAGCCGATTGGCTTTGTGCATGCACTCTTTGAAATGGCTGCAAACGTCATGGGTCGGGTATCAGACAGTGGTGATCCCGATGCAGTTGCCGAGGCGATCGCAGCGACGCAACTTGACAGCCTCGTTGGTCGGATTGCCTTCGACGGCTCGGGCCTACCGCCCTTCGCAGCGGCCAATGTCGCCAAAACTCCGCTCGTAGGCGGCCAGTGGAGACTGCGCGACAGCGGCGGCTATGATCTTGTGATCGTGGACAATTCCGATCAGCCGCTCATTCCAACGGGCGGTGTGATGGAAGAGATCACTGCCTGACCTTTATGCCCTGCGCCTCTCGGCGCAGACCTCTCTTTTAACATGCGCGCGCCTTCGGGTGCGCGCGAAGGACCCGTCATGCCCATTCTCGCGTTGCAAAATGTCTCTAAGAGCTTCGGTCAGTTGAAGGTGACCCAAGATGTCAGCTTTGAAGTGCCCGAGGGGCAAGCTCTAGGTATTATAGGGCCAAATGGGGCTGGAAAATCCACTTTGTTCAACCTGATTACCGGCAATCTGATGTCAGATGCCGGGAGCATTTCGTTCGAAGGACGGGATGTGACCAGAGTGCCTGCGATGCAACGCTGCTTTGCAGGCATCGGGCGCTCGTTTCAGATTCCACAACCCTTTGCCAATCTAACTGTTTTTGAAAACCTGCTCGTCGCCGCCATGCATGGCCGCAACGCTAGCCAAAAAGCCGTCGAACAAGCATGCGCAGAGATCGTGGAGCAAACAGAACTTATGTCGGTCGCCAACAACGCCGCGTCTGGTTTGTCGCTTCTGCAGCGCAAACGGCTAGAGATGGCGCGGGCGCTTGCCACCGACCCCAAGCTGTTGCTTCTCGATGAAATCGCGGGCGGGCTCACGGACGCTGAATGTGTTGCTTTGATCGACACGATCAAATCAGTGCACGCACGTGGCGTGACAATCATTTGGATCGAGCACGTATTGCATGCTCTGACAAGCGTTGTCGAACGGCTGCTCGTGCTCGATTTCGGCAAGGTGATAGGCATCGGCGCGCCGGACGAAATCATGAACCGTCAGGATGTGCGCGAAATCTATCTGGGGATCGACGTATGAGCCTTTTGAACACCCAGAGGCTCACGGCCCATTACGGCGATTTCCAAGCTTTGTTTGGTGTCGACATAGCGTTGAACCAAGGCGAGACGATCGCGATCATTGGCGCAAACGGTGCGGGGAAGACGACGCTGATGCGATCGCTTTCTGGTGTTCTGAAGAACGACCCTGACATGATCACGCTCGAAGGTCGGCGGATCGGCGGAATGAGCGCGGATGAAGTTCTGCCGCTTGGATTGGCCATGGTGCCCGAAGGGCGGTGCCTGTTCCCGTCCTTGAGTGTTGAGGAAAATCTGCTGATCGGCGCCTATGGCCGCAAAGTTGAAGGCTATTGGAGCCTTGCGACGATCTATGATTTGTTCCCAATCTTGGCCGAGCGGCGGAACAATCCCGGTACAGCACTCTCAGGCGGACAGCAGCAGATGGTCGCAATCGGCCGGGCGCTTATGTCGAACCCCAAAGTGCTGCTCTGTGATGAAATCAGTCTCGGACTCGCGCCTGTCGTCATCAAGGATATCTACGCGGCTGTTCCAAAGATTCAGGAGAGTGGCGCAAGCCTTATCGTGGTGGAACAGGATATCGGTCAGGCGATGAAAGTCGCCGACAGGGTCTATTGCATGATGGAAGGCCAGGTAACGCTCGAAGGCACGCCCGACAACCTTAGCCGTGATGACATCCACGCAGCCTATTTCGGAGTAAGCGCATGATCTGGGTAGATACGTTGACTCAAGGCATCCTTTTGGGCGGACTCTACGCGCTTTTTGCAGCCGGGCTCAGTCTCGTGTTTGGAATCATGCGGCTTGTGAACCTCGCGCATGGCGATTTCATCGTGATGGCCGCTTATCTGATCCTGCTCCTCGTGACGCTGCTTGGCCTATCGCCTTTTCTGGCTGCCGCTATTGCCGCGCCACTGATGTACGGAGTTGGCTGGGGACTCCAGAAACATCTCCTGAACCGAACCCTTGGAAATGACATCCTACCTCCGCTGCTGGTGACTTTCGGCCTGTCGATCGCGTTGCAAAACGCTCTGCTCGAAGCGTTCAGTGCGGACAGTCAGCGGTTGCCCACAGGCGCGATCTCCACTGCATCGATTGACATGGGTGGTTTGACATTGGGCGTGCTTCCACTGCTGACCTTCGGCTCCGCCGTCGCAGTGATCGTGGGCCTCAACCAACTTTTCTACCGCACCGAACTGGGGCGGGCCTTCCGGGCGACTTCCGACGATGCAACGACTGCAAGCCTTATGGGTATCCGCCCCAGCAACATCTTTGCCAAGGCCACCGCGATCGCGATGCTCGTGGTCACGCTGGCCGCGCTGTATCTCGGCATGCGCTCGAATTTTGACCCCAGTATTGGTCCGGCGCGTCTGATCTATGCATTCCAGGCGGTGATCATTGGCGGCCTTGGGAGCCTTTGGGGCACGCTGGTGGGCGGGATTATTATCGGGTTGGCCCAAACCGTTGGCGCAGCCATCAACCCCGAGTGGCAGATCCTCGCCGGGCACGTCGCTTTCCTCATCGTCCTAATGCTGCGCCCAAGAGGCCTTTTTCCGAGAGCTGTTGACTGATGCATACCCATACACCTTCCACGCCCTATTTCGTCACAACGCAAACTCGGGCTTCTCAGATCACCATGATGTTGGCTGTGGCCCTGATTGCCGTGTTGATCATCCTGCCGTTTTTTGCTGGGCGGGTGTTGATTCAGGACATGTTCTTTATCTTGACGATGCTGGTTCTCGCACAATTCTGGAACCTTCTTGCAGGCTATGGCGGGATGGTCTCGATTGGGCAACAGGCCTTCGTTGGCATGGGCGCCTATGCGATGTTCGGTGGTGTGATCCTGGCGGGTATCGATCCAATCCCTGCAATTTTACTGGGCGGGCTGGCTTCGCTCATTGTGGCTGTTCCGACCGCTTTTTTTGCCTTCCGTTTGCAAGGCCCCTATTTTGCCATTGGTACTTGGGTCATCGCCGAGGTGATGCGTCTGGTGATGGCGCAGGTCAAAGCGCTTGGTGGCGGCACTGGTACGTCCTTGCCGCGATCCGCCACGCGCGAGATGTGGGCCACCGAGTGGATCGCAGAGTTGTTTGACGTGCGCAATTCAGCGGCGCGGGACATCCTGACCTACTGGCTCGCACTCGCCCTAGCAGTGGCCACCATCATCGCAATCTACGCGCTTCTACGCTCCAAGCCAGGTCTTGCGCTTTCGGCCGTTCGGGACAATCCGGAGGCTGCGAAATCGGTGGGCGTGGATGCTGGGCGTATGAAATGGTTTGTCTTTCTGACTTCGGCTTTTGGCACCGGTCTCGCAGGCGCGCTGATCTATGTGCAAAAGGCGAGGATCAGCCCGGATGCCGCGTTCAGCGTCACGGACTGGACTGCCTATGTTCTCTTTATCGTGATCATTGGCGGGATTGGCACGATCGAGGGGCCGATCATCGGCGTCATCATCTTCTTCCTGCTGCAATCTTTGCTGGCGGATTACGGCAGCTGGTACCTCTTCACCCTCGGCATCATCGGTATCGTCGTTATGCTCTTTGCACCCCGAGGCCTATGGGGGCTGATCACTGAAAAAACGGGCATCCAACTCTTCCCGATACGCCGTCGCCTGAGTGGCGGCCCGCTCGACACTTCCAAATACTAAAACGACCTAAGACCTGCAGAGGAGAAACCTATGGCTGAGATTGAAACCGACGTTCTGATCATTGGAACCGGGCCTGCGGGGTCTGTGACCGCTGCGCTGCTCTCCTCTTATGGGATCGATAATATAGTCATCAACCGCTACCGCTGGCTGGCCAACACGCCCCGGGCGCATATCACCAATCAACGAACGATGGAGGTGCTGCGCGATCTGGGTCATGAGGTGGAAGCCGAAGCCTATATGCACGCTGCGCATCAGGACCTGATGGGAGAGAACGTTTTCTGCGAAAGCCTTGCGGGCGAAGAAATTGGGCGAATGAAAAGCTGGGGAAATCACCCGCTTTCCAAAGCAGAGCACATGCTTTCCAGCCCAACCATGATGAATGATCTGCCACAAACCTTTATGGAGCCGATTTTGTTTGGCACGGCCTGCAAACGCGGCACTCAAGCAAGGATGAGCACCGAATATCTCAACCATGAACAAGACGAAGACGGCGTGACAACCACTTGCCGAGACCGTCTCTCAGGGCGAGAGTTTCAGATCCGGTCAAAATACCTGATCGGCGCCGATGGCGGGAACTCCATGGTCGCAGAGCATTGTGGGCTGCCGTTCGAGGGTCAGATGGGTGTTGGCGGTTCGATGAATATCGTGTTCCGTGCTGATCTGTCCAAATACGTCGCACATCGCCCGTCCGTACTTTATTGGGTGATGCAGCCGGGCTCCGACGTAGGGGGGATTGGCATGGGTCTCGTGCGCATGGTCCGGCCTTGGAACGAGTGGCTGATTGTCTGGGGGTACGACATCAACGAAGATCCGCCTGTGGTGGATGAGGCGATGGCCACTCAGGTGGCGCGCCAGCTGGTGGGTGATCCGGACCTTGAGATTGAGCTGCTGAGCGCCAATACTTGGACTGTAAACAACATGTACGCGACCCATATGCAAAAGGATCGCGTGTTCATTATGGGCGACGCAGCCCACCGCCACCCGCCATCAAACGGGCTTGGCTCGAACACTTCTATTCAGGATGGGTTTAACCTCGCTTGGAAACTGGCCGCCGTGATAAGAGGCGAGGCCGGCGCAGCGCTCCTGGACAGTTACAGTGTTGAACGCGCTCCGGTGGCGAAGCAGATCGTCACCCGTGCGAACCAGTCGATTAGCGAGTTTGGACCGATTTTTGAAAGTCTTGGCATGACCGGCGACACAGACCACGAGGTGATCAAGGCCAATATGGACGCGCGTTGTGATGCTGGCGCGGAGGCTGAAAAGCAACGCGTAGCGATCCGGGAAGCCATCGCATTCAAGAAGTACGAGTTCGACGCCCATGGGGTGGAAATGAACCAGCGATACAAATCAGACGCGATTTTGACGGATGGCCAGATGGAACCTGCTTTCGAGCTTGACGCCGAGCTGCACTACCAACCCACCACATGGCCCGGCGCCCGCATTCCGCATGTCTGGGTTTTCGAGCACACTACTGGCACCAAAATGTCCACCCTGGATTTGTGCGGACGAGGACGGTTCACAATTCTGACCGGTATTGGCGGCGAGGCCTGGGTCGAGGCCGCACACCAAGTTTCAGCCGAAATCGGAGTGCCTCTGCGCGTACATGTGATCGGTCCTCGGCAGACCTATGTCGATCACACCGGAGACTGGGCACGCGCGAGCGAAATCGGAGATACCGGCTGTCTGCTCGTACGCCCCGACCAGCACGTCGCTTGGCGCGTCGAAGACATGGCCGCAAATCCGGTAGCAGAACTCAAGCGTGCGCTAAGCGCAGTGCTGGCTCGCTAAGGGGATGATCATGACCAAGGAAAGCTACTTCACAGAAGAAGACTCTGCCGAGGCCGTCAATGCACGGATGGGCGACAATATCAATCCGCGCCTTGCCGAGGTGATGAGCTCGCTCGTGCGCCACCTTCATGCCTTTGCGAAGGATATTGATCTTAGGCAAGAGGAATGGGATCTCGCGATTGAATTCCTGACCCGCACGGGGCAAATTTGCTCGCCGGAAAGACAGGAGTTCATCCTGCTGTCCGACACGCTCGGGGTTTCCATGCTGGTTGATGCGATTAACAACCGGCGTCCGTCGGGCGCCACCGAAAACACGGTTTTTGGCCCCTTCCATGTCGCTGAAGCTCCGATCCGAGCGATGGGCGACAGCATCAACCTGGAGAGCAAAGGTGAGAGTTGCCTATTCGAAGGCCGCGTTGTCGATATCGACGGCAATCCGATCCAGGGCGCCACGGTCGATGTTTGGTCTGACAATGCCGATGGCTACTACGATGTGCAGCAACCAGACATCCAACCGAAGTTTAACAATCGTGGGCGCTTTATCACTGAGGCGGACGGGATCTATTCCTTTGTAGGCATCAAACCGGTTGCATATCCGATCCCCGATGACGGCCCGGTCGGAAAAATGCTGAGCGCTTTGGGTCGGCACCCGAACCGTCCCGCCCACCTGCATTTTCTCATTACCGCACCAGGCTATGAGAAAATCGTAACGCACATATTCGATGGCGAAGACAAATGGCTCAGCTCCGACGCGGTGTTTGGGGTCAAGGAATCCCTGATTGCTCCGTTTGAACCAAACACGGAAAAAACCCAGTGGCGCGCCTCTTTTGACTTTGTGATGGTGAAATCATGAACACACCGTGCATCATCTGCGTGGCCATTACCGGCTCTTTACCCCGAAAAGAAGACAACCCAGCAGTGCCGATCTCAGTTTCGGAACAGATCGAGAGCACACATGAGGCCTTCGAGGCGGGCGCCACGATCTGCCATGCCCATGTGCGCAATGACGATCAGACGCCATCGTCAGATCCCGAGAGGTTCGCGCGACTGAAAGAAGGGCTAGAAAAGTATTGCCCCGGTATGATCATCCAGTTCTCGACCGGCGGTCGCTCCGGCGCCGGGAAAACGCGCGGTGGAATGCTGGCGCTTAAGCCTGAAATGGCGTCCCTCTCAGTTGGTTCGAATAACTTCCCAACCCGCGTCTATGAAAATCCGCCTGACCTCGTCGACTGGCTGGCCGCCGAAATGCTGATGTACAACGTCAAACCTGAGATCGAGGCGTTCGATTTGAGCCACATTCTCAAAGCGCGGGATATGATGGACAAAGGTCAGCTAGTTGGAACGCCCTATGTGCAGTTCGTGATGGGCGTCAAAAATGCTATGCCCGCAGACAAGCATGTGTTTGACTTCTATGTGAAGACAGTTGGTCGCTTGTTTCCTGGCGCGCCTTGGTGCGCGGCAGGGATAGGCCGGGAACAGACCAGGATCAACGAGTGGTCCATCGCCTCCGGTGGACACGCCCGCACGGGTTTGGAGGACAACATACGCCTCGACCGAGACAGACTCGCTCCATCAAACGCCGCCCTCGTAAAGCGCACAGCCGAAATATGCGCCAGATTTGACCGCTCGGTTGCGACACATACCGAAGCGCGCTCTATCTTGGGGCTTACCCAACATACCTGAGGGTTACACCAATGAGTGCTTTCTGATCTTACACCCCCGACGATATCACCCTTGCCCAAGCGACCGGTACACAACCGACCGCACTCTTCGATGGCGAACCGGTCCACGAAGGTTTGTAGCTTTACGTTTCCCGGTTGCACAAACCAAGGAAGCGAGGAACCTTTCGAGTTCCGCCGACAAGTTTGTGCAGAGGTGAAAGCGCAATTGTCGAAGTAAGGCGTATTCCCTCGAAGATCTCTTGGTTGACCCGTTTTTAGAACCGCAAACCGCGTTTTGCGTTCGGCAAGTGAGGCGAGGTTCATCGTGTCCTGAGAGCGTTCGAAGATCATCAAATCGCCTTCCCATTCGCCGAAATTCTCACGTGTCTTCACGTAGTCTGGACGCTCATGGATGGACCGATCCAACGGAAATTCATAGCTTCTGGGATGTCTGGCAAAACGCGGCTGCCGTTTCTTTCTTCGACTGTGCTGATGACGGGCGCGTGGTTCTGATTGACCTTCAGCGCTGTAAACGTAGGCATAGATCGTCTCATGGCTGACACGCACAGGCTGGTGTGAGCGATATTTGAACCGCGACTCTTGTCTGGCATCAGGGTAGGGGCGTCATCCCACCTCTTCCATCATCTTTTCTCTGAAGACTTCTGCCGACGTCTTCCATCCGAGGCATTTGCGGGGTGTATTGTTGAGGCGGTCGCAGATCATCTTTAATTCATGATCTGAGACCGCCGTGATGTCGCGTTTGCGGGGGAGCCATCTTCGCACCCTTCGATTGGTGTTCTCGACGGTGCCTTTTTGCCAAGGTGAAGAGGGGTCGCAAAACCATGTTTGCCTTCCGATTTCTGCTTGCAGATGCGGCCAGCTGACGAACTCAGTTCCTCGGTCAAACGTGATCGACCTACGCGCCAGGTGGGGCAGGTCACGCACAGCGTTCATGATTTTGCCCATAACAGGCTTCGTGCGCTTGTTCAGATTCTTCAGCAGGACCGTGAAGCGGCTGATCCGCGCGACAAGAGATGTGATGTTTGTCTGCCCAAAGCGCTGCTTGAACAGGACTAAATCACCTTCCCAATGGCCGAACTGGCGTCTGTGGGCCACATCATCTGGGCGGAACAGGATACTGACATCGCGGTCAAACTTTGGAGCCCGGCGTTTTCTGGCACGACGCGATCTGCGCGATTTGCGATGCTCGCGCAGGTACCACCACAGCTCCTGCGCCATGCCTTCCTTGGAATAGATGTAGCGATAGATCGTTTCCTCGCAGACACGCAACTTTGCGCCTTCATAGATCATCCGATTGCCGATCTGTTCGGGCGTCCAACCGTTCTTTAGACGCGCAACAACACGACGACACAGATCGGGATGACGGATGAGCTTACGTTGAACGGAACGGCGCTTCTGAGCATACAGATGAGCGACCGATCCGAAGTAGCCTGCGTACTTCCGAGGAAGGGAGTCATCCGCCCAGAAGTTGCGCTTAATCTCACGAAAGATAGACGATTTATGGCGTTTCAGAACCCGCGCCATTTTTGCACAGGGACATTCGCGTGCCACCAGTTTTCTATTCTACGGCGTTCAGACAGCGACAGTTGCGAATAAACAGCACCAATGGCAATATCCTCTCGTTATACAACACGTTGTTTTCTAACAAAAGTCGCACTTCAGGGTAGCGCGCTCCCACGTACATAAGATCACCTCATAATCCATTTTATGTAAAAAAATTCTTTCGCGATCTGCGAACGAACCCACTTCCTTCTTGTCACTGAAACAAGGAGAATATCGATGGGACACCCTTACACGTCAAAGTTTGTTTTGTTCGACGAAGCGCAGTTGGACATTCCAGCAGCAGCATCGCTCGAAGAGCTTGAAAGCGGGCTTTATGATCTGATCTCTGACGAAATCGCACCCTATGACGATCTGGATGAGTGTTCGATCGAACTCGACTGGATCGCGTCTGAGCGTCTTGATGCTGACTGGACCACATCTTTTTCAAAAGTGCTGTCCGAATGCACGGGGTTGCCGGATTTCCTCATCGAAGCATACAACGCATCTGGCTCGACGGCCGAAATCAAAGATTGGTTGTCAACCAGCCTGGAAACAGGTGCGAGCTACCGCCAGGGCCACGATGATATCCACAAAACCACCCTTTGGTCTCTTGAGCGTAGCCGCGTCCCAGGTTTTGCAACCGACAGCTTCTACTACGACAGCCAGGAAGAAGAACCATGCGATGCGCGCCCGGAGGACTTCGGCAGTGGGAAGCGCATCGTTGTCGAAATGAGAGTGTATTGGGCTCTCTGACAGTTGCTATTGAGGCCGTCTGGCTCGTAGCAACAAAACGGAATACCCGGCCTAGCACCCGGGTATTATGAACCAGATGAACGCTGGTCTTGAAGCATAGGCATGTCGCATTGCGGGTCCCGGGGGTTTCCAGAGTAACAAGACACCAAGTGCCAGGGGCGCAAGTTTGACGGAGCAGTGTTTTCGAAGGGGCCGCCCGCCAGCTGTCAGCGACCATTCAGCGGCAATGAAGCCAACATATGGTTGGCAGGAAGCTGACACACGCGCCAGCTCCATGCCAAACTGGGTTTCGGATTATTCGTCTAGTTCAAACTCGAGCTCGACGGAGAGATCCGGAAGATCCCGGTCTCGACGGTTGTAGTTTGCCGAAATCGCCTTGGAGAGCGCCTCGGAATACAGGCCGACAGTTTCAAGATCGTCGCGGATTTCACGCAGACGGTTTTGTTTTTCTTCAAACCGGTCCTTGTTGACAGCCTTGATGGATCGCCAATCTGACTTCATCCCCATCCGCAGGCATTCGATTTCGTCAACATCCGCGACGTCTCGCAGGATCACCATCACCTCTGCCTTTGCTTTGGCTTTCTCTGCCTCGGCCTGGCTTCTTGCCTCTTTCCGAGTGCGAAGCTGTTTTTCGAGCCCGGCCAACTGCTCTTTCAGCTGCACTGCCCGCAATTCTGCCTCCGCTGCACGCTCGGTGACGTCTTCCTCAACGGTAATGTCATATTTCAGTTTGGACAGGCGGATCTGAAGCCGCAGGACCTCTTCCTCCGACAATCGCGCAGTTTCCTGATCCAGCATTTCCTGAAGGAGGCCGGAGGCTTCAACCTCTTTCACCCAATCCGCGAGGCGCTGTTCGGCGCCCTTGACCACTTTCCATTCCCGACGTGTCGGATTCCATTTCGCGTTTGGAAAGGCCTCCCGAAACGCGTCTTTCAGTTCGAACGGAAAGGAGATGTATTGGTCGTCATGTATGATGATCTTCATGTGTTTTCCTACCTGTTTGTAGAAAGGACATGGGTTCATCCGGTTTTTCCAGAAGGAAAAAAGTTAAGCGTTCTGATCGGTCTTGGTAAGAGTGTATGGCTGCCTGAAGAGCGGCTTTCGGGCCGTGTGGGTCACCCTGCTATCGGCGAAACCGATCAGACCTGTTTGGACGCCCTCAAGTCCGAAGAAGGCCGGTTTCGCGTCTCACAGAGTGGATGTGGTCGCCAGTGCAGAAAGCTGCACCCAAAACGAGTTCCCATGAAAGATCGGGCAGAGATTTGAGGATTTCACTCTCGACTTCAGCATAGATTTCGCTGCTGGTCTCAACATCAATCTTTCTGCAAACAAGCTCTCTGTACCGGTCTGACAGAGCGACACGACATTGTCCTTGCAGCGCGCCTTCCTGGTCGAAGGGCAGAAGAACTGAAAGTGCAAAATCTTCATCGGAGTGGCATATTTCCAATACTCCGAACTCCCCCGGTCGGGCGGAACGCCTGATGGTTCGGTATTCACCAAACTCCTCCCACACATCGTGGATGGAAGAATACCTGACCAAGTCTTCAAGGTCATTGACCGACATTCCTATTTCTTCAAGAAGGGCTGAACTGTCTTTCATTTTTTGGTCCTGTCTTTTTTTCTAAGGATCAAATGGTACCCAAGCAGGCAGATCCGGAAATCGCCTGTTGCGGCTGTCAAGAACCTGCCACGGGCGCGACCCGTGACAGATCTTCGGGCAAATTTGTTGGCCGTTGAAAGCTCACATCCAACCAGAGAAGGTCAGCTGGTGCGCGTGCCCAATGGCGTCCATGGCAGCGTTGATCGCTTCGTCAATTGCCGGATCCGGATGGGCTGGCAGAGCTTCGAGGAGTTCATAGGCCTCGCCGGAGGTATTGTAGAACTCGTCGTAAGCCAGATATGGGCCGGTTCTTGTGGCGTACTGGTCCTCCAGCGCTGCATACCGGAACAAGCGACTGGCCTCCTCAAAAGTCATCGTGGCGTCAGTGGGGGAGCCATTGTCATCAGCCAAACCGACAATCAGGCAACGGCCTTCTGCATAGAAGCCCCTCATCTCCTCCTCCATGGTATAGGTGAAGTGTTTGAGAGGTCCTGCCTGTCCCTCTTCGGTAAAGATCAAATCGTGGTTTCTGTCATGGCAACGCAGATCAATAGCTTCAGTGCTGACAACCTGGAGACCGTCGGTGCTGAGCGCGGATGCGCAGGCAGCGGGCTCACTGTCGATGTCGATCTCGGTGATAAAGGCGTTCATGATCTCGTCAGCAGCAAGACCCTGGTCGGCTGCTTCAGTGGCGGATTTCGGGCAGAGCAAAAGTGCACGCATGTGATTATTCCTGGTGTTTCTGGGTGGATACCCGGTGGTGGGGAAGAGATTGTATGGTTGCCAAACCCCGAACCCGGGATCTGGCTTTGTTCAGTTGGCAGCTTCGAAAGCCTGCTATTTGCCGAGGAACACTTGCGCGGCGAGTTGGCAGGTGCTCATGGAACCAGACGAGGGGAACAACGTGCCGTCGCCCGTGAAATACCGACCCTCGAGATCGGTCACTTGTTCCGGGCCAAGGAAACGCTTCATCTCCTCGCCGGTCGTGCGGTAATCATCTGCGATGCAGGCTTCTTCCTCCCCCGGGACGGCGGCTGCGGCCATTACAGCAACTTTCTGAATGGCAAGCTGTTCGACCATTTGAAGATAGGTCGCCGCGTTCTTCTTGCGCCATGCGAGCATGAGGTCTGCCACAACACCTGCGATATCTTCCCGGGACAGGCTTCTCAGAAACGCTCCCGGGGACCGCGGGCCAAACCAGGCTTCTTCGAGCTCGGCTTTGAAGGCCGGAAAATCCGGATGCGCCATCACATCCCGGTAGTTGGCAGCATGGCGCAGATATGCCTCTGTAAAAGCATCACCCGAGCCATCGGGGCTTTCGTCGTACAGGATATTGGCGGCCCGGGACATGGCGTGGCCGAGGTTGGAAATCAGTTCAACGGCGCAGCACAGGTCGTGCACATAATCGCCCCTGGCAGCGGCTATAGCCTGCCCGATCGGAGTAGTGGTGGTGACGTGGTTCAAAGATATTCCTTTCTTGGCCTGCGGAACGACTGTTCCCGCAGGGAGTGTTTGATGAGGGGGCAGGGCCCGGGCAGTCACGGGCCCTGTGAAAAGAAGATTGGCCAGTTCTTGAAATCCGAAGGGCAGTTTCGAAAAAAATCGGCGATCTGCTGACCGCAATCTCAGACCATGTTGGCCAGCAGATGCGGATCAGGCCGACCAGGCGCAGATCAGAGGGCCATGTTCGGAGGCGGCGTTCCGCAACTCTGTTAGTACCTTGAGGTAGAAATACAGCATGATTTCCCATGAGAAATCGTCTTCGCTCCAGACCTGGGTGGCACCCGGCACGTCTGGTGGTATCTGAGCCGGATCCAGCCCCAGGTCTTCAAGCTCGGCGATGACCCGTTCTGTGACCACGTCGAAGGCCTCTTCATCAACGTAGAAATCCGTATAGTCTTCGTCGACAAGATCGCCGGCCAGATCGTGAAACTGATCAAAAAGCCAGTCGTGCTTGCGAAGGTCGTGGACGGGCTCATTGTTGCCCGGAATGAAAAAATCGACATCAAGACCCATTAGGGACTCCTTTCTTGTCTGATTGCAGGGGAAGAGAAATGTGCGTGAATGCACTGTTGGTTTTGGCTGGATAGCAGGTGATCGAAATCACGGGTGTGGGGCGCGGGAGAATGTCCATCGGCCCTCACACAACAGGGCTGGTGGCATTCTTCCCGGGATCTCATGGTTCAGCAAAGGTGGGGGTCACCTAATGGAATACCCTATTAAGCCCCTGCCCCCTTTGCCCTATTCGGCCAGCTTCTCTGTAATCAGCCTCTCCGAGATGTCGTCGTCGGGGAGAACCGTCAGCGCAATGACAACGGCCACCATGTAGAGAGTCTCTTGTGCGCCCGCACCGACTGCCAGGGCAGCGGACAGCACCATCTTCAGGGACGGATCTACGAACCGGAGCGGGTCTCCGTCACTGGCCATCAGGCAGGCCCCCTGCCCTTCGAGCCGGGGCTTCTCTGCGGCAAATGCGTGAAGCGCACGGATTTCAGGCAGGCGCGCGGATGCATTACAGTAATGGATGCGGAGAGCTTCTCTGTCACTGACAATGACGGATCGTAGCCCCCTGCCCAGGCCGAGCAGGCAATCAATAAAGTGCTTCTGGTCGGTTATGCCGTATTTCAGGCTCTCTTGGCGCAAGTCGCCTGCAAGGTGGATAGCAGCCTGATGGAGCAGGTGTTTTTTGGATGTGTTCATGGTTGGCCTTTCATTGCCGACAGGTGATGCGTTCCAACAGGCGCCGCCTCCCCTGCCCTGTCGGGCCGGAAGCACGGTTTGGCTTTTCGGATACGCTTTCGGGATAGTCCCGGTGTGAAGAGAACCCGGTTGAACTGTTTGTTGCTTAGGGGAAGCGGGATGTTGTTCACCAGGTCTCACCCTGGGGACCTGGTGAACAACATCTTGCGGACCCTGCTCAGGATGCGCACACGCGAGGTTGTCCGGTCCTGCCCGGCCGCCATCTGAACCCGAAAGTTGTGGCCGGCGGAAAGCAGCTGTCGCCCCCACTTTACAGGTTCCTGATCTCTGAGCGCTTTGGCGGTCAGCCCGCGCCTTCTGATGTGAAGGCGCGACCCACCGCAAAGCGCATCACTGATCTGATTGGTCGCAGCCCTTCTCAACATTCACGACAATCGAGAAAGGACACCTGATGGAATATGTCAGTTTCACCCGCAAGGAAGTCGCCGACGGCAAAAAGCTCCTTGCCAGAATTCTGGAAAAGCTTCCGCGCGAGCAATCTTTAGAGGACCACTTCGAGCTAAAACCGTACTCGGCAGACGCCAATGCAATGTTTGCCCATCTGCGCGTGCGCAACCTCAAATCCATCATCATTCGCCAGAACAAGGAGGGCTATTGGACGGGCGACCTGCTTTTGAAACGCGTACCGCATGGGGTGCCGGATGTGATTGGTGTTCCTGAACATGCACCCTTCTGGCCCTACAGGACCCGCCAGGACGTGCTTTCCATGCTTGGTCTGACGGTCAAAGGCATCTGGCTTCAGGATCGACGAAAGGCTCCCGCCCGGCATTCAGCCCCCTCCGAACCGCATGCTGCCGACGGTTGATTGAGCTAAGCGAATGGCATCCGGCCCGCGCATTTGCGGGCCGGGGCAAGGTCAGGTCCGGGTTTACCCAGAACCGGTATAATTCAGGACGTTCAGCGCGTCTCCTCACCAGGTTTGCAGGATTTCGACCAGCACGCGGGTACCGGTGCCAGCACCATGATCTTTTGTGCGCGCGTCAAACAGGCTGGGGCCGCCACCGCGGCTGTATTGATAAAGCGGCTCGAAGCAGGGCAGTCCGCTATCCAACAGGGTTTCCAGCGCAAGCAGGTGTTCCTGTGCACCGTTATAGGTGTCCTGCGCGATATGGTTCCGCATCAGGTCTTTCAGGTGGCTGGACAGGAACGCAATGTCTTCGTTCTCCAGAAACCGCGTCATGACAGCGTCCCCGATCCTGCCGACATCGCAACCGATATGGGCAATCGTCCCCTTCCAGCTGGTGTCGTGCCGGACAAATTCGGCTCCGCCAAATCCAGAGGTCACGCGACCTGTATCGAACCGCTCTGACGCCAGAGCGATGACGTTCTGAACCGGGTAATCGGGCCAGCCGATTTCCTCAATGAGCAATTCGGGCATGATCTCGCCCAGTTGTTCGAAGCTTTCGATGGGGCTTGCCAGCTCTTCCTGAGCGTCAATTTCATCCAGCAGGAAAGCTTTGCAAACGGTTCTGTGTGGCATGTGACATCCTTTGCTGCGGGCGTATCGCGCCCGGTTTGAGTGGGGCCCGGGAACGTCCGGGCCGGGTAAAGAGGAGATTGGCCGTTTCCCGGAATCCCGAAGCGGATTTGGCAAAAAAAAATCCACCAAATACCCGGACGCGCCAGGAAGGGCGCTTTGAACGTTCTTCTATAGGGTGATTTCCGGTCTGACCGTGCCTCTGCTTCCGACGGCACGGTCAGACCGGAAATGCACCTGCATCAAACTCAGGACGTGCAGCCACACACAGGGGTGGCTGCCGGAGGTCTTAGACCCAGCCTCAAGCAAAGGTGGGGCAGGCCTAATAGGAAACACTATTAGCGCCCCACCACCTTTGACCGACTTTCAGCCAAGCATTCGAAGTTCAGAAACCCGCCTTTTTTTCGGGAAAGGCGTTTTTGCGAACTGACGAACGAACCCACTTTCTTCCTGAGATCAGAACAGAAGGAGTTCTCAATGACAGATGAATGCGTCGAGGAACGGCTTAGCCGTAACGGGCTCATTGTGCAGGGGCCGGATCCGCCGACGGCCCCGTTGTAAGGGCAAGCGCACTGCCCCCTCCCCTTCTCTCAATTCCCTAACGAACAGGAAAAATCATGGCTATTGCACATATCACCAAAGCTGACATCAAGCGCGGCAAGAAGATCCTGAAAAAGGCTCTCGAAGCGGCTGAGCAACACCCCTTCGATCCGGACTTTCAGCCGGTCGCGAGGTTTCAGGGGACACACCTGTCCCCATACATCTGCATCAGCAACATCCGGTCGCTGATTGTCCGCGAGGACAAGGCGGGCTGGTATGCCGAGCTTTTGCTGAAGAATGTCCCTGAGGGTTGGCCGGATGTCGTCGGTACAGCTTCTGCCCTTCCACTGCCAAGCAAAAACCTCGCCTTGCTCTGCGCCTACGAAATGGTGAACGACCAATACCAGATGGAACGCGCAGGACTCGCGCCTAAGAACCCGTTTCCGGGCAGCCCGTTCATCGTCGGGAACCAGGTCATCTTCGCATCCTATGATGGGAATTGGTGAGTTGCGGAGACAATGATCGTGGCGGCCTGGCAGGCAGCCACATCCCTTCAAACCATACAGGCAAAAATGCAGCGTGGCGTGGGGGCTTCGATCTCCCTCAGATTAGTTCGCAGGGGACAGAGACTATGCGTCCTCGATAACGTCTTCCTGATCCGAGATGGTGGAAGTCAGCGCCCGTCCCAAGGCAACCTTGAAACCTGGCCAGAGCTCACTGGCGATATCGAGGGCCTGATCCGGAGAGGAGAACACGACGGCGCTGAACGGTTTGCCACCTCGCCTTGGGGCCAGAGTAACTTCGGTGGCGTTCCAGTTTCTATCCGAAGCGATTTGGGCCAGAGCTTCTGTAACGCCGCCATTGGACAACTCGTCAGTTATTTCTTTGGTAGCACTTGGCTTCGTGAAAAAGTGCCGTGCGTCCTGGAAAAGGCCCGTTTTGCCGGTACGGAGACCTTTGACGCTTGGCGCGCCATCGTTGGAAGTAACAGCGGATTCCAATTTGCGGTAGTTTGATGTTCTCCGATGTCCATGTCGGCCTTCTGCGAAGGCTTCGAGTTCCACGTAGGTATCGACGGGCAGGTTTGGCAGCGGCACGTTGCTCAGAATGACAACCCTTTTTGCTCGATTGGGAAACACCAGCCGCAGGCGGGCAATGGCCTGCTCGGACGCCGCCTCACGGTTTTGGCGGAGAAGTGCAGTGCCGCGTTCATCCGGATGGACCTGGGGTCCACGTGTTGATCCGCGTTCTCTGCTTTCTGAGGAGGCAGTCGAACCCGCCCCCTCCTCAACAAGCCTGTTGTCCTGAGTAAGTACCAGCGGTTCGCCACTGTCCCCGAACATCGCTTTCAGTTGATCTTCCAACGCATTGACGTTGAGCTGCATTCGCCCCACCAGAATCACCGTTGCATGCTCTTTGTAGTCATTGATGCCAAGCATTTTGGCACCATACCAACGCACGTCCGCCCCATGGAGCTGCGATGGGATCGACGGATCGTCCTGTGACGCGACACCATTTTTGTCCCCTGCCCGCTCGAAGAGCGCCTTCAGGACCTTTCTGGTTCCAACAACCAGAAGCCGACCATTGTCGGAAGAGGCCGCGAGGGCGACTTCGCGCTTGATGATATTCAGCACCAGATCCTGATGATGCTCAGCCTTCTCGTGATACGTCAACCAGGTGTCCGAAAGGGTTCGGTTCCGCACCTGAATGATATCTGCCTTTGGCCTGGCGTGCAGTGTTACGATTTCGGCATTGGGAAAGAACTGTCGGGTAATCGTGCTGTCCAGATCAGCATCCAACAACAACCACGGTGATGTCTGAGGCAAATCATCCAGAAAATGAGCTTTGAACGTGACCCGGTCCGGATGGTCTTGTGAGAACCTGGCAAGGCTCAGACGCTCTGTGGTGTCCTGATCCGCGGTGGCAGCAAGCAGCCTGAAAATCTTCGCCTGGACCCTGGCGCGATCTGCCAGACCAGCATCGAAACTGTCGCGTTTCTTCCGGAGCGTGTCATCCTTCCAGTCAGGGCGGAGATAGAGACCTGGGACCTGTTTGGCTTCATAGTTGGCCAGCTTTTGCAGCTTCCTTTTCTTCACTTCGAGGTCGCGCAGATTGCCATGGATTGGCTCACCGGTTTCGAGTGCGAGAGAGACCGCGTGGCGGACCTTGCGACTGAGCTCAAAGTGCGCCTGGTCTGTTTCGATCTCCTCGTCTTTTGACGGGGCCCGGTACTGCGGCGTCAGCCAATGATCCCTGTAGAGCGTCTCCGTATGAACAAGAGGCCCCCAGAACTTTTCGTCGATGATGCGCAGTGCCACCTCACCTTCAAGCGGCACCCTCAGCCTGAGGTAGGCATGCGCAAGGAAGACAATGCGGTGGTCTTCTGTTTTGGTCTGATCGAGATACGCGCACCCCGTGGCACATCTTGCGTAAACGGTTTCGGTTTCCGAAACCGCTTTCCGGCACAAGGCCTGGGTAACAGAGCTGACATTGCCGACAATGGCATCCGCGAGATCTGCCCGGGAACACATCGGCGCGCCGGTTGACGGATTGATCGCCGAGCGGCCCCGCAGCACCATGTGCGGCAGGCCGGAATTGAACTCCTTGAAATCCTGCGCGGCCTGGTCGGCCAAATCAAGCGTCGGCACATAGATGAAGATGTGACCATGTTTCAGGATCTCCGCACCCTGCTCGGCGATGCTTTCCAACGTCGAGCGGGTTTTCCCCAAACCAGCAGAGACTTTCATTCCAAGCACCGGAGGCGCCTCTTTAGGGTCTGTCTGGTGCCACTTTTCTGCGTCTCTCAGGAACAGCTGGATGTGCGATTTCAGCTGAATGAGCGCGTCATCCCGATCGAGCCATTTGATTTCGTCTGAGCTTTGAGTGTTGTCGTCCTTGTTGTCAAACATCAGCGCGCATTTATTCATTCTCGCCCAGGGGGATCCCAGAAGGCGAAGTATTTTTCTTCAATATTTCATGACTATAGGTAGTCCACACAACCCACCGGTGTGCTCTGATCTTCGTACGAAACGTCTCCTGATTTGAAAAGAGGAAACGTGCAAATTGACTGAAATAGTGTTGTTGGAAACTGCGAACTGGGCGGAAAGCCGTCACTAGCTGCAAGTGCATCATCAACAAGAATACTTAAAAAAGCTGCCGTTCGACTTGGGCCCGCTGCACTGGTAGTCGGAACGCAATTAACTTCTCACCCGATCTTTGCTTGGTCGGTGGCGCGCCGCGACAGGCCTGCGTAAGCAGCCATTAGGCATCTCAAAATGCTGGAAGGCCTCTCGTACCTGCAACACGTCTGTGTCGTTGTCGGTACGAGCCTATGGACTTGCAGCAATCAGGTCGATTGTCCACGAACAGCATAGACACAGTACAGCGGAAAAATACCGTTCCGGCAGTGCGATGAACTCGGGGTACCTCTTCACGGAGCCCCAAAGACTCAAGCATGCGAAAATTGACATGGAAAGCGCGCGCTAGGATAAGTGGGAAAAACAAATCGTTAGATGGTGGGGGACCGACAGTGACGCTCGATATCCGAGGTAGCCTGAAGAACACGCGCATCAGTAAGAACCCATCGGTGGTCGTGGACGAGCTACTGGCTAACTCGATCGATGCGTTCCTTATCCGAAAGAGGGATGAGGCCAACGCGGTCGCTCTGCAAGTAACCCTCCAGGTGAAAGCTACGAAAGCCGACTTGCTGGGTGAGGAGTACGACCTCGAGATCACCTGCGAGGACAACGGCTGCGGTCTTGGGCCAGAGCAGCGCAAGGCCTTCCTGACTAAGGACACCTCCTACAAGGACGACCTCAACATCCCTGGCATCGGGAAGTGCAAGGGAACCGGTCGCGTCCAGTTCTTCCACCACTTCAGGGCGGTCTCACTGTCATCAATCTGCAGAGAGGGAGACGGGTTCAAGCACATCTCACTGCCTTTTCTGCGCGACCGAAAGACGATCGAAGAGACCGACTTCACGGTAGAGGATCGGGACACTGGCGAAGTCGGGACCCATATACAACTGTCTCACTTGATGCCAAAGCTTCGCGAGACTATCCTGTCGGTGTCCAGCGTGCACCGGATGTTCACTGCCGAGGCGATCCGACAGCACGTTCTCTTCAACCTACTGCAGAGGTTCGTCAGTCTCAAGGATGACCTCGGCGACTTCCAGATCAAGTTCGTCAGTGATCTTGGAGGCACCAAGTCTGAATAGACCCTGACGCCTGCGGACATCCCTGAGCACACTTCCGTGACGCCAATTACCGTCGAACACGTTGAAGGTGAGGACAAGGTATCGGCCGACTTCACCATAACGCACTACAAGCTGGACGAAACACAGTACCCTTTGCCGCGCAACATCATAGGTTTGTGCGCCAAAGCGTCGATCGCTGAACTCATCACCGGTCGTTACCTCAAAACCAAGACGCTCGAAAACAACGCGATTGACGGTCACTACCACATCGTCTTGGTCGAGGGCCCCTTGTTGGATGATGGTGTAAACGAACAACGCGATGGGTTCGACAAGATCCCATTGGACGACGGCTCAGCCGATCTTTTCGGAGGGATGCAGGTCACCTTTGAGGACATATTCTCGGTTCTCGACGACAAGGTGCAGGAGCTCATAACTCCACCTGATTGGTCCAGGGATACGATCGTAAATGACGTGGCTCAGGACTTCGGCGTTTCTGAAGAGATGCTCTCGTACTCGAATACGCGTGTGAAATTCGGAGACACCCCGAACGAGGTCGCGAAGCGTGTCTTGACGAACCTTCAAGAGCAGGTGGTCAACGAGACGTCTAGCCTTTCAGCTATGAAGGAAGCGATCAAAGAGCTTGCTCCGGACAGTGATGACTTCCGGCGCAAGATCGACGACCTTTCGTGGGAATACGCCTCCTCGCTCAAGACGATAGACATGGCCAACCTGTCGCAGCTGGTCGTTCGCAGGTCAGCATTGATCGACGTACTGGACCTAGCCGTGAATGAAGGGCTCAACGTCCAGACCGAACTTCCTGACGGGCAGCGCCGCAAGAACGAGGCTCTGATCCACAGTATCTTCTTCCCGATGCGAAAGGACAGTGAGGAGGTCTCAGACCATGATGTTTGGCTACTAAGCGAGGAGTATCACTACTACAACTACATCGCCTCTGATATGCCGCTGAACCAGATCAAATGGGACAACGGCCAGAACCTCTTCGAAGCCGACGTCGATGAGGCCGTTGGCGAGTTGCTAACTCGGATAGGTGACGAGAACGGGGGCTGCCGTCCGGACATAGCGCTGTTTCACGAAGAAGGCTCCGTGGTGATCGTTGAGTTCAAGGCGCCCGGGGTCAGTCTCGACGAGCACGACAATGACCTGATGGAATACGCTACACTCTTGGCCGCGAAGTCCAACGGAAGGCTGAAGAAGTTCTACGGATACCTAATAGGGGATACCATCAATACAATCCGCCTGCGTGGCTACAATCGTTTGCCCGGCGAAAACGGCTTCTTCAGCACTGACGATGTGAAGGAGCCGAAAAGCCAGGCTACACTTGGCCAGCTTTACTCGGAACTTCTTTTCTACGGGGACGTCGTGGAACGTGCACGCAAACGCATCGGAGTATACAGGGACCGCTTGAAGCTGCCGCCGCTTTGATCATATGTGCCAACTCCAAATCTAAACCTCGCGCAGTCGGTCGTGCTTTTTCCTACCAGACTATTCCGGGCCAACACTTGATAGGGCAGAGGGCCGCGCCTTTGCTTACTTGAGGCGCTTTGCCGGCCTACCTTGCTTAGATCACGCCGGTCTCAGCCGTTGCTCTGATGACATCGTTATCTTATCTGATCTGGATCGCGATACGCAGCAAGATCGCTGCGATGAGAATGGAAAACAGAAACAAAAAACCGGCATCCATCAATGTTGAAATGCCGAAACCGGGTGCAGGAAGCAAAGATCGGATCGCGGGAATGGCAAGCGCCAACGCGACGACGCCACCAACCTCTTCGAGATGCGCCCCATCTTTCCGCGCATGTGTTACGCTAAAAAACGCGACGGACAAAACGACACAAAACAAGGCTGCCAAATAGATACCCGCTTGCGTGATCGTATTTGCATCCCGCCTAAAAGACAGGTTTGCGCTGTGTCGGGACTCATGGCGCGGATTTGGAATAGCTTCAACCTCAAGCCTCCAACCAATGGTCCTTGGCGCGGTACTGTAGGTCCAAGACGTGTAAACAGCCCTTGCGTCCTCCGGCAGACCACGATCAGGAGAACTCATGACGACCATGCTGTATTGCGCGACCTGAAAGATCTCATCTAGCGGAAAGGAGGACGCATTCGTGTCGAACTTCTGAGTATAGGTCCCTAGGTCCCAAACCAAATCCGCAGCATCATCTTCGTAATTCCCTGCTATCTTCTTCGTCATGTCTACACCTTCAGGCACCATGCGAAAGAGCCGAAACCATAGTTCTGCGTCTGGATAGTCGTTGGTGATCCAGCCGATCCAAGTAGTTTCGATGCTGGCTTCCAGAGAGAACGTGACTTCTTCATTGTCGAAATCGATGTTCTCAAAATGTGTATGCACTTTGATATAATGACGGGGCTGTTCTTCTTCGCGCATTCTTGGATCCATCGACGTCAGTGTTTCGCCAGGTTTGATGAGCAGCGTTTCGGAACTGTCGCTTAGCGACAGTTTCCACTTCTCAGCAGGCCAAAGCTCGTAAACCTGCTTTGCACTGATGGTCATCAGCCCGATCGCAACAATCGCGAGCACGAGGCGCATTAGTCCTTTCAGCACAGGGACGACGCGGTCTGCCAAAAGTTTGGCGTTTGGAATATTCTTTTTCAGGCCAATATCCTCTTGTTATCGGTTCATACTAGCAACTTGTTCGTTCTATTGTTGAGTCCGTGGCCTTATTTTCGCGAACTGCCAGATTGCTAGGGGTGTGTGGCGAAGCGACCGTGCTCATAGCGCGATTGGCCCAATCAGGTGCAAAGCCCAAGTTCCAAAAACTAAACAGTGGTTTCGACAACACTGTCAGCGCAACTTAGGCAGCAATCAGAAACGTTCCAACGTACCCCCAATCCATTTTCTTCGGATGTAGACCAGCAGCGTCAGGAATGAGGGTTTCGTCGAGCCATTCCGGCTCCATATGTCGAGCGATCGAATAGACCAACATGTAACCGCCGAACACTCTGCGAACATATGCTACGTCGGCAAAGCCGGACACCCGGATGACCGAAAAATCCAGCGATCTGTGAGTTCAACCAGCGTTGAATTTTGCGTATGCAGCGAAAGTCTCATCTGACGGGCCGCACCGCAGCATCCAAGCATCGGGTTTGATTTCGCCTTTGGGCCGTTCACTCCATTTCCTCGCTCGCACCTTAACCAGAACGGCTGTCTCCCCTCCCTTTCTTAGAACGAGGAGAGCAGCAGTTCGGATTTGAAGTTCTTAGCAGGCCATTCAGAACTGCCTGCCATAGAGCTCCTCGGTCTTCTGACGATCGAACACCATCTGCCTGCGTTTCCAGAATGACCCAAAATACACCATAAGCAGGTCGAGCTCGATCTTGCGGGCGCAGAGATAGTCGCGGTCATTGCGCCCCTGCTCGCCGAGCTTGGATTTGATGTTGGCACGAGCTTCGAGAATGATTTCTGCCATGCATTTGAGCACATCCGTATCCTGGTCTTCCAGGCAGTCGCCCTCTTTCAGCCGCGTAATCGTAGCGGGCCAGAGCCTGCGCAGGCTGCCGGATGTGTCGAGCGCGGCTTCTTCCCAGGCTTCCGCGAATATGCGCCCTTGGCGCAGCGTATCGTAGATGAGGTCTTCGAGGGGGTCGAGATTTGACATTGTGGTCTCCCGGTTTTTGAGCACGCGGGATTGCGGCTTTCTTCAAGACGGTCAGCTTTGTGAGGAAGCTGACCGGGGGCGTCACGCGGCGATGCCTCGGCTTCAAGATGGCTCCTTTCTGTATTGTGGATGTTCAGTGCTGCGTGGTTGGTTTCAGGGACCGGGCTTCACGACAAGAGCCCCGGTACCTGTAACCACCACCGCGCACCAGTTTTTGGTTGTTTGGCCTCTGAGCACCGCTCTCATCTGCGGTTAGGCCGCCCTGCGCCGACGTCTTGGTGGGCGCTCCCGCACCGGTCTGGACGGGCGACTGCGCCCCCTCCTCCCCTGCCCGGGCTTCTCTGAGCCTGTCGTTTCCACACCGTGTTCCGCCCGACCATGGTCATTCGCCGCACGTAGTTTCTTTGCGGCCTGGACCTGCTTGCCATTCGCACGATACGTTTCAGTGGTTGCGGTCGACGCGTGGTTCAGCACGATACTGGCCAGGCTGGCCTGTTCCGGCGCCTGCGAGACAATGAAACCAGCGATAATGTTGCGAATGACCTGTGGTGTCACGCGCCTGCCAAAGAGCTTCTCGCATTGATCGCCGACCGTTTGACTCAGATAGCCTGGCGCCACGGGTTTGCCGCGGCTGCCGACAAACAGCGCGGTTTCCCGTGTCGGCGCGACCACGCCACGATGGTGTTCGATGTAGTCACGCAGCTGTTTCTGTACCTCCGGTGACAGCAGCCGTTCATCCCGCTGCCCGTCCTTGGTCTCGTGTGCCGAAAGGTAAAGCCGGGTAAAGCCTGCATCGAAATTCTCCTTCAGATCCAGCGTGGCAAGGGATTTCCGGCGAATGGGTGAATTCACCAGCAATGAAATCGCCAGCCCTGTGCGCGCCAGCTTGTTGGCGCTTGCGCGTTTTCTGTAGCCATTTGCAGCCTCGCGACGCCGCAGCGCCACCTCGGAACAGCTGAGTGCCGCCAATCTCAACTCGGCGAGATCGACAATGCGCGCGTCATTGCGGGAGGGCTGCAAGGCAGCCTTTTTCTTCAGAATGCGCAAAACCGGATCGAACCAGCTCCAATTGCGGTCGGGAAACAGGGCAACGCCAAGCAGTTTCAGCCGCTGGAGTTCTCCCCGGATGGTCGCGATCGACTTTTTGCCGGCACGGAAAAGCTCCTGACGCTGGTTGAGGTAAGCCCTGACGTTAACTGGCGTCATATCGCCCTTCAAACCTTGTTCCCGGCAATAGTCGAAGAATGCCCAAGCGGTCTGCAACCGTGATTGCACCGTATCTGGTGTCCAGGCTTCGACCAGGAGCCCATCACTCAAACCCTCGGGGCAGAAAAACAGCTTGGGTTTCGCGGCCTCCTGCCATGCGGGTGGCAAGCGATGCCAATTGCGGGAAATCTCGCGTTGCAATGCCGCGCGCTTGCTCTCGACCTTCACACGGGCGTCTCGCTCGAAGACATTGGCTTCGGGAAAGACCGCTTGCAGGGCCTGGCGGGTGGCGGCCAGCATTTCCGGGCGCAGATGCCCCAGGCGGCGCTCCAGCAGCGCCGGTGTAATCAACTCCGGGGGCAGATCATCCTGCCGGGCTTCCAGCAGCCAGCGCCCCAGTCCTTGTGTGAGGCGGGGGCGTTGGTGCTGGGAAGACTCCGCGAAGGCTGTGTCGAACCGGGCCCGAATGTCTTCGGGCCAATCTGATGGTGCTAAGGATAGACGGTGTTTTGGCATCGTTCAGCCCTCCTTCTCATTTTCGGGGTCGATGTTGAAACGGATGTCCGACATGACGCGGCGGGAATACTGATCGAGCAGCTTCAGGTAGTTCTTCTGCGCAACGATCTTGCTGACCTGGGCGTAATAGGACTGCGTGGTTTCGATCCTCTTGTGACCCAGAACTTCTTGCACCAGCCCCATCGCACTCGGATCCATGTCCAGAATGACTTTGCCGGCGATATGGCGCATCACCTGCATATCCATGCGCAGCATGCAGTGTTTCCACAGATGCTGCCGGAACCGCTGGCTGAGCTTGGTCTTCGTCATGTAACCGAAGCCTTTGGTATAGCCTCCAGTCTTGCCTCGCTCCTTACGCTCGCTTCCGATCCCAGGAAAGAGATGCGGGTTTTCCGGATCCGCTTTCGCGCGCTCGACGAACAGCGGGCGATAAATCTCGATGAAGCGTTTCAGCATTCGGACCGTTTCTTGGTCAATCGTCACATGGATAGAGCGCAGGTTTTTCAGCTCGGCGCCGGGCAGGATCAGAGTCCCCTCCCCTGCCCCGATCGGCACGTTGAAATGAGCTTCATCGCCAAAGGCCCGCAACCGCGCAAAATTGGTCCGGCGCATCGGCGTCACGCGTTGGGCCAATTGGGCAATCAGCGCCGAGCGCGCCAGAGAAGCCTGGGCCAATGTCGGCCTATGCTTGCCTTGCTTCACCCATTTCTCGGCTTCCCTCCACAGGGTTCCTGGAGCCTGGAACCACCGTTTCAGGGCCGTGTCCTCGTTGAACTGGCGCAGCATACCTTCATGGTGTTTGCCGATCTTCCGATCTTCATACACATAAGCCAAAGTGCCATCGGGTTTCAGCTTGGTGCCGACCACGCTTGGGTCCAGCTTGAGTGTTAGTTTCCGAACCGGTTCGAGAACTTCCTCCGGCAGCTCACAGGATTTGCCTACGGAATAGAGGGCCTGCACCAAAGAGCATTCATAGCGCCCTTTCTTGTGCGCATCCCAGGTTTCTCCCCGGGCTTCAACCTTCACCCGCCGCTTTTCACGAATGGCCGACACGGTTGCTACGAGACTATCCTGGCGAAACAGATCTTCGAGCCGCTCGGGTTTCCGGGGTACCTTTGAACTGGTCTCGGCCGCATGCCATACCCTTTTGACTGCGTCACGCAGATTACCCTGCGTGCCCAGCTCACGCGGGATGGCTGCTCCTGAAGCATCGGTATCGTCAACCAGGTCTCCCAGACCGAGGTCGTCATCATCCTCTTCGATGAAGGAGGACCAGTCCTCATCGCCTTGCGGGGCCACCATCCGATGCATCAGCATGTCAACACGGGCACGGATCGGTTCCGGAACGGATTGCCAGGACACATCCGGCAACCGGTCTTGCCGAACGGCATTTTCAAACTGTGCGGCGGGCAGACCTGCCCCGGCAATCACTTCGTTCCAGATACGTCCCGCGCGGCGCAGTTTGTCTTTGTGGCTATCAGATTTGGTCGCCAGCTCATGCTCTACGAAATTCCTCAAAAACGCGTCATGCACATCTCCGGGCAACAGACCGTCCCGGTCTGCCCGCACCGCCAGCCGACGAAAGGCGGCGCATACTGCTGTGTCTGAGTCCGAGAGCCTGCCGGTAAGCATGTCCAGGAGATCCCGCCAGCTTTGTGGCAGGGTCTTGATATCCGCAGCCCTGCCCGAGATCGCATTGGGATCCACAAGCCTCACCGCAGCGCGGATTTGCGCCAGCTTGTTGCTGAGGGATTTGGGCGTGTGGACGTCGAGATCTTCCGGCGTCAGTCTGCGTAGCAGCGGCTCCACGACAATTGCCGTCGCCACAATATTGGCAGGTAAAGTTGCTTGGGACGCCGCCAGTTTCTGGAGAGACTGAACCGTGCGCTTGGCCTGTTTGGGAGAACCGCCTGCATCCACGGCGTCGATGGCATCCTGCAAGGTCGGCAGGCGCCCCCGCAGCCGCAGAACCAGATCCCGGCGGAACGGGTCTGCCCAGGCCCGTTTGGCGCGCTTCACATCGCTGAGGATTTGACTGTGACGATCGCCAATCTGCGCGCGCAGTTCCGGCGTAGCGGTTTCCGCCGCAGCAAAGAACGTATCGGCCGAGATATCGGCTCCGTCTGACAGGACCTCTCGAAGCGAGCGCACCGAGTTGATTGTGATCATGCGTGTGGAGGCGTTGAGCGGTGTCAGGCGCAGGACCGAAATCACGTCCGCGGTGGTGCCTGTTGGGTGTGTACTATCCAGCATGTTATTTCCTTTCTTGTCGACTGGGATGGGGGTGTTCTGAAAGGGCGTTCGAGATCAGACGCGCTTTCAGAACACTCCCGAACCAGTGACAGGGGCAGACGCCCCCTGCCCTACGGCGACAGCCCCCGACCCGGGGCGACACATGCCGACTTCGGAGAAAACTGGGTGGTATGCATTCCCACACAATGAAGACCGGCCTATTTCCCCGAGATTTTCAACCCACTGTTTTGGAAGGGTTTTATTCTTCGTCACGTTTCGCCACCCGAACGCAGTAGTCGATCCAGATATCCTGCATTTCCCGGGCAATTCCCTGGAACCGCCACAGCTCCAACGCGGTGAGCTGCCAGCGCCCATTCTTGCGGCTGCCCTGCAGTTTTCCGTCCGCAAGGTAACGCTGCACCTGCCGTTCGGACTTGCGCAGAAAGTCGGCCGCTTCGCGTGCGGAGAAGGTTTCGTCTGGGGATACGATCATTTTAGGTCTCCTGTTCCAAATCGTTGGAAGGGAGATGGTCCCGTGAGGCCGTTCGGAAAAAAATTTCGTCAAAATAGTCACGACAACCCACACCGCGACCCGAACGCGCACGCCAGCAGAGCGACATGAAGCGCCATATAGCCGTTCGGTTGGGTTTAGGTGGTCCCCCAAAGAACCGCAGCATCAAACAATCGGTTTTTCTGATTTGGCGAAGAACACCAGTTCGTTGGTACCGCCTCACTCCGAGGCGGCGTCACTCCATCAAGAAGAGGTAATCTGAAAAATGAGCACCCCCAATACCGTCAAAAGCACAGAACTGATCGAACAGCAGGCGACAGAGCACTGTCTCCTATTCTTGCCTGAAGGTTCGCTGCCCTACCAAGTGATGGTCAGACGTGTGATTCAAGACGCGCGATCCCAGTTGTGGGCACTGTTTGCTGAATGGCCGATCGCAAAGACACCGATCCAGGGCGTCTCCTTTGTGTTCACTGATAAGCCTTTCGAATTGAGCAGGCTGCTGATCGATGCCGTTGTTGTCGCAGATGGCGCAGAATTCAAACGCGTTGAAGCAACCGACCTGCCAGGCTCTTTTTATGCCGCGCTTGCGCGGTTTGAAGACCGCATTCAAAGTGCCATTGTGGGACAGGTCGGCAACGCTGTGGCCACGATGGCTGAGCGATATGGACACCAACTACATTCCGGCCAGGCTTACCTGACGCTCGATACCCTGACCGTGATGAATATCTGCGGCAAAACCCAATCCGGCCTCGTCATGTCCTCCTCCACCCTACCCTACGCGGTGACCACTTTGCTGACCGGGACTGCAGAGGAAGCTATGACGCACGATCCGGAATGCTGCGAACCGCGTGGCACGCCGGGGCTAGCGGACTGGATTCTCAGAAACAAAAGTGCATCCCGGGTGAACCAACAGTATCTCAAAGCGTGTTTTCGAAATCTGCGACGCAGCTTCGGCGAGAGCCAGGCCATGCCATGCCATGCCACTGAAAATTCCCGTAGCCGCGGAAGGGCGGTATCAAGTTGAGTTCCAGAAAATGACATGAACAGATCGGACCCCATAGAAAAACTGGTCGTTCAGGCAGCGAAAATCTCTCTCGGCTTTGTCTCGCGACGACCCAGGAAACGCACACCACGTTTCCTGATGTTCTTTGCCTTGGATCGTGATTTTGGATGTATACCCTGTTTCTCAACAAGGCGATCAACGGGTGGTAGCCGAGCATACAATTCGGCAAGCCGGTGCGAGAGGCCCGGGGATAGTTGCCCGACCTTCGCGGTTCCCAACGATTTACGCTGTTTGAAGCGGGGATCCCCGAGTTGCACGCGAACGCGGCGGTCGACCTGGAAACGGGTGGCCGCATGCAATCCCGCTGCCTGACAATCGGCCTGAGAGAACACGGTCAAGGCAAGATCGGGATTGTTGTTCAGGCGCAAATTGCTCGTGCCATAAGCCACAACAATCTCACCCTGTTCCGGGTCTTCCGCGACTATGGCACAAATACGGGTTTTTGACCCGCCATCGGCGTAAGGAAAGTCGAACGCGACAAGGTCACCGACGGTGAATTTTTCGGGAGTAGTAAGAGTGGGCAAGGTGGCCTCCTTCATTAACGTGAAGGTCACCCGAAACCAAAGTTCTCATTAGACGCTTTTGATCCGGGTGCCACCGCAAACACCCGAAGAAAAAGAGTCCGATGAGAGTTGTTCAAATACAGTCCGCGAACGCCGAACTGATCATCATTGAAGAGCTGATTGTAGGTTTCGTAGCCGTCAACAACGCATCGCCCTCAAAGGAGATGTCAAGGTCATCTGCCTTGAAGATCGCAAAGATTTTATGCCCCTCGCCCACTTTGACGGCCCTTATCCGTCTTAGGACACCCATCGATTGAAGCCTATCTGATCACGTCAATCTTGCTCGGCTGGTCCTTACCCGCGTCTCTGTATATCCTACGTTCTGCTGTACCTACTAGAGTTGTGAATCTAAGCGTGTTGACCGCACCAACATCGAAGGTTTTCAGACCGATTTGTTGGTATCAAGGGTTCTCTGCCTGAATGATCCGGACCGTCCGGACAGATGAGTCAAGACGCATGTAAACAGATGAAACACGTTCGGACCATCGCGACGCAATGTAGTCTGCCATGAAGCGGCTTGGAGCGCTCAGGACTACCTCGTCCCCTACCCTGCTGTCCTCTTTCAGATGTTGAAACCAGCTAGACCACAGTTCGGGGTCCCGGGCATGCAGTGTTTTTTGAACCTTGGCCCAAGTCCCCTCCCCTTCTGGTGCTGACGTCGATGATGCCGCCTGGATTGGCACCACGTTGTCACAATCCGCGGGTTCGGGTTGGTCTTCAATGCGGGCTTGCATATCCGGGCCGATCAACATCCATGCCTTGCGGGTGTCTCCCAGGATCTGTTTAAGGTCCAATTCATATACCGTGACCCGGCCCCGGACCCCTGCCCGCTTGACCGACAGCCATCCCAGGGATTTCAGTTTCCCGACATCGCGTTTGACTGTGCGTTCGTTGACTGACCAAAGGCGTGCGATCTCTTCGCGACCCATCGAAAGCTCGTTGTTGCGCCAGTTGTAGCGTGTGGTGATCAATGTCATCAGACGCAGCACCAACTTCTGCCGATGCTTGTCTCCGGCCAAGGCGTGGACGCCCAGGGCGGATAAGATATCATATTTCAACGCCGACGCGTTGTTGCCGACTGGTTTCCTGACTTGCATACTGCCGCCCGCTACGTTGTCTGCCTCTGCCTGGGATCAGGCCTCCGGATCTTGGGTCCGGTTTGATGCTTGGAAAGCTGTTTCAAACGCTTTTCCGTATCTTGGGCTGATTAGCGTCCAATTCTACGATTCTGTCAAGACCGGGCTTCAGCGGACGATCTTTTCTGGTCAGCTTCAGATTCAAAAATCAAAAGAAATTGGTGAAGTTATGGTGATGGGGGACACTTTGGCTGTCCCCTTATCTTGCGGGAATGTCCCCCTATTGACTGTGATAGCCCATATGGTGTCCCCCTATATCTGGGGTGAAACCCAATGTATCTGTCACATTCGAATCGGGCCCTGCCCTATGATTGACCCGAATCGCCAACGCTTTTTGTGCAGCCTTAATCTCTTGGTATTCTTACCCGTGGGTAAGATCGCAATCTTACGATAATTTCTTTTGCGAAAAAAACAAATCAGGCGTAAATGAGGAAAGAGAAGAAATCAACGTCCTAACGGATCGGGGCACGAGGCATGTATACACACGAAGACCTGAACACACTCAGGAACCAATCGCTCAAACTGCAGGGCTGGATCCGGCAGCAGACCTTCAGCCCCGAGATGGAGAAGACCCTGCGTCGGTTCTCCAGCTGGGAGGTGTCCGAGCTGATCTTTCAGATGAACCAGTCGACCTTTCGCGGCAAGCTGGCAGCAGACCCAACATTGCCTGGTGGCGAAGTCGAGCCCGATGGCCGACAGCGTTGGTTCAGCCTGGAAGAGGTCAATGAGCTGCGCCGCCGGATCAAGGCGAACCGCAAATCCCTGATGCCGCCCCGCCCTGCTGGCAAGCGCGCGATCCGGGCTGCGGTTGCGAACTTCAAAGGCGGCGCAGGCAAGTCCACTGTGGCGCTGCATCTGGCACATGCCGCCGCGCTGGATGGCTACCGCGTGTTGGTTGTTGATTTCGATCCTCAGGCGACACTCAGCCACTCCATGGGGCTGACAGACGTGGCCGAGGATTACACCGTTTGGGGCATCATGGCGCGGGATTTGATCCGCGAGACGGAACGGATGAACAACCGCCCGGCGGCCGCTGAAAGCGGCACCGCCCTGCCCAAACGCCAGTTGCCGTCATCGATCACCAACATGGGCTTGGGCGATCTTCGGGTGTCCGACTTTGTCAAGAACACGTCCTGGCCGACGATTGATGCGGTCCCTTCGTGCGCCAATGCAGCCTTTGTTGAATTTGCGTCGGCCCAGTACCGGCACCTGAACCCCGAGTGGTCGTTCTTTGCAGCGGTCTCGCGCTTTCTGGATCAGATCCCCGACGATAGCTATGACCTGATCCTGTTCGATTGCCCGCCTGCCATCGGGTATCAGTCGATGAATGCGGTTTTTGCGGCAGACCTGCTCTATATTCCGTCGGGGCCTGGGTATTGGGAATATGACTCGACCACCTCTTTCATCGGACAGCTGGCCGAAGCGCTTGAGGATCTGGCCTATGGGTTTGATGAAACCTTACCCACGGGTAAGATCGGTCTTCCCAAAGCGTTCTGCGAGATCAAGTTCCTGTTGACCAGGTACGAACCCGGCAATGCGCTGCATCAGGCGATGTTTGATGCATTCAAGCAGGTGTTCGGTGATCACGTCGCCCAACACCCGGTCGAGATGACCCGGGCCGTCGAACAATCGGGCCGGTTCCTGAGCTCGGTCTACGAGATGGATTATCGCGACATGACGCGCGAAACCTGGCGCCGCGCACGGGGCACGTTTGATGGGGCCTATCAGGAATTCCGCGACACGTTGATAGCCGCCTGGGACAAGTTGGAGGAGGATGAGGCATGAGCCGCAAGCGCAGAATCTTTGACATCAACATGCCCGAGGTCGACGACATCCCAACGGGCAAAGTGCCAGATCGCGCGTTGGAAAAACGCCGGGGGCCCATGGCAACGGCCATCTCGGAAAACGCGGATGCCCTGCGTGATCGGCAATCGACCGAGGACGCCATTCGCGCCGAAAACGACCGTCTCGCGCATGAGTTGGTCCGCCTGAAGAAAGAGGGCCTTGTGACCGATATGGTCGCTTTGGACGATGTGGTTACGGACAAGCTGACCCGCGACCGTGCAGCGGGGCCTGATCCCGAACTTGATGAACTGACCCTGTCGATCAGCGAGATCGGCCTGTCCAATCCGATCCGCGTGGAGCGACGCGATGATGGTAAGTTTGAACTGATTCAGGGCATGCGCCGATTGTCGGCCTATCGGGCGCTATTGGCAGAGACCGGTGACGACCGGTACGCGCATATCCCGGCAGGCATTGTCGCGCAGAGTTCAACCGATGACAACTATCGCCGGATGGTTGATGAAAACCTGGTGCGTCGGGATATCTCATTTGCCGAAATGGGAACGCTTGCGCGCGCCTATGCCGAAGACCCTGCCAACGAATGTGATGATGTGGACAAGGCGGTTGCGATCTTGTTCAAATCCGCAAGCTACGCCAAGCGCAGCTATATCCGCGCCTTTGCAAGCCTGTTGATGCGGTTGGAAAAGCTGCTGAACCATCCCAATGACATCCCGCGGAATGTTGGGGTCGAGTTGAAGCGCCGTCTAGATGGCGACGCTGGGTTGCAGCGCGAATTGAGTGCGGCACTGTTGGCCAAACCTGATCGAACAGCGGCGGAAGAAGTGGCGATCCTGCGAGGATTCACGAGGTCGCCCGAGGCCGAAGAGGGAGCGGTTCGTGCGGTGGAGGGCAAGCCGCCAAAATCCCGAAAGGCCAAGACGACGTTTCAAGTCAACCACCCGCGCGGCGTGGCAAAATGTTCGGCGTCAAACGGTCGGATGGAGCTGCGTTTTGACCTGGATTTCACGCGCGTTGACCGGCGAAAGCTGGAACAGGCAATTGCCGAGATGATCGATACGCTGCAGGAAAGTTGAGATCTTGGATCTTACCCATGGGTAAGATCCCGGGCGACTTCTGGAGAGACTCTGCAATGCGACGCCGCGAAGGGGAGGGGGCATGTTCGCGAAAAAACATGATGAGGATCAGTCGCGAAAATTCGCGATTTATGATCCTTAGACCCCCAGCAAATCCGTCGCCGGATTGTCTGCCACATCCACGTCGTCATAATACTTCTGCGCTTGTGCGGCGGAACGGTGGAGCGACAGGCGCATTGCAGCGCTCAAAGGCGCGCCATCCAATGCGGCCTGGGTGAGAAAGCCCGACCGCAGCCCGTGTGGGGAGGCATAGGATGGATCAAGACCGGCCTCGACCAGCAGACGTTTGACGATCTGCGATACAGCGGCGGCGGACAGACGGTTTTGCCCCAGAGCTCCGGTGCGCGTGATGCGCCGAAACAGCGGACCGTCCCCGATCTGCGCCGCATCAATCCAGGCGACAAGGGCGCGTGCGGCGAGACCTTTGAGCACCAGCTTTGGCGTTTTCCCCGCCTCGGTGGTTTTGGTGCCCAGCAGCGTGATCCAAACCAGCCCTTTCTCGTCAAACTCGTCCAATTTGATGTCATCGCGATCTAGGCTGACAATCTCGGACCGCCGCCGCCCGCCACTGGCCCATCCCAGCAGCAGAATGGCCCGGTCGCGTATACCCCGCAGCCCCGGCCCGCCGGCCTCAAGCAACTGAAGCAGAACATCTTTTGTGATGGGATGGGCGGACTTTGGGGCGGGGGGACGGGTCATTGCCTTGCGCGCCTTGGCCCGCGCCTGCCGCACAAGCGGCGCGTCAAAAGGGTTGTGCTGATTGCGCATCCGGTGAAAGGCGCACCAGGACGCGATCCGCCGGTTGAGTGTCGAAGGGGCCGGGCAGGTGAGGGACTTGCGTAGGCCCATCTGAATCAGATGATCCGCTGTTTCCCGCGCCCGACCGGCTGCGTCCGCGAGATCGCGGCTGTGGTCGAGGATGAACCGCAGCGCCACTTCCTCCTGCTCCGGCCAGTCCAGCGCGGCGCCAAACGCGGCCCTCTTCCAGGCGGTCAGATAGACCAGGTCCCGCTCATAGGCCCGTAGGGTGTTTTCCGGCGTGCCGCGGACAAAAAGGTCTTCCAGCGCCGCACGGTCCTCGACATCCAAAGAGGGCAGAGCAGGGGGGTGATGCGGGGTCACTGAGTTGGGCATGGCTTGAATTTCTGAACCTGTCTAGCTATATAGCTAGATGAATATAGGAGGTTGGCATGTGGACCCTTCAAGACGCAAAGAACAAGTTCTCTGCCGTGGTGGATGCGGCGCTGGCCGGCACGCCGCAAGAAGTGAGCCGCCGTGGCAAACCGGCGGTGGTGGTGCTCAGCGCCTCGGATTACCAGCAATTGGTGCAGAGTGCCGTTGAAACGCGCGAGAGCTTTGCCGAACACCTGCTGGCCTTTCCCGTCTCTGACGATAACACGGAGATGGAGCGCGCGCAGGTCACCCCGCGTGATGTGGCATTCTGAATGTATGTGATCGACACCAATGTGCTTTCGGCGGCACGACGACCTAAGCGTGCGCCGCAGGTTACGGCCTGGTTGCGGGGCAAGCCAGAGACGTCGCTGTTTCTGAGCGTGATCACCCTGGGCGAAATTGAACGCGGCATCCAGCAACAGAAACGACGCGACCCTGGCTTTGCGCGGGACCTGCAAGCTTGGCTCGATCGCACGGTTCTGGTGTTTGGCGACCGCATTCTGGAGTTTGGCGCGGAAGACGCCCGCATCTGGGGGCGGCTCAGCGCCAAAATCGGCCACACGGGTGCAGATCTGATGATTGCGGCAACGGCGCTGCATCATGGGGCAACCGTGGTGACGCGCAACGTTGATGATTTTGCGCCAACCGGTGTGGCGCTGGAAAACCCGTTTGGGACCTAAGTTTGAAACCAAGGCGGGCAAGGCGGTTTCTCTCGTTGCGCTGAGTGGTTTTGGCCGGGTTTCCATGCGCTGAAGGTGGCAAAACCGCGCGCTCCAGTCAACATACGATAAGTGATCATTATCGTATGTTGTGATGTGGACTCAGAAGATACTGATGTAGAGATCAAAAAACACGCATTCTGATCCCCAACGTAAATCGACTCTGATAAACATATCAAATGCGCCCAAACACTTTGATTGAGGGGAGTAGGTTTCAAACCTCAACGGGATGGTATGCCAGCGAAAACTATCGAATATTGGCACTCTGACGCACAGGTTGATGTCGCGCTAAGGCGAGGAAAGATGAGTAGCAGCCCTAAGGTCAGGACCCATTAGGGTCTGGATGCATTGATTTCCCTCGCGTTGGGTGATTCACGCTCCGAAAACGGAGCGGTGACATGAGCGATCTTTTCTGGCTTACCGACGCGCAGATGGCGCGTCTGCAACCTTTCTTTCCGAAGTCTCACGGAAAGCCCAGGGTTGACGACAAGCGTGTGTTGAGCGGAATAATATTCGTCAACCGCAATGGGTTAAGGTGGCGCGATGCTCCTGACGCATATGGCCCGCACAAGACACTTTACAGCCGTTGGAAGCGCTGGAGCGAGAAAGGCATTTTCGCGCGGATGATGGCAGGTCTGGCCGCCGAGCACGGCGAAGAGAAGACCATGATGATCGACGCCACTTACCTGAAGGCCCACCGTACAGCGACCAGCATGGCCGTCAAAAGGGGGGGCGTGGTCGCCTGATTGGCCGGACCAAGGGCGGCATGAACACCAAGCTGCACGCCATCTGTGACAGCCAGGGGCGACCGCTCAACCTGTTCGCCACCGCCGGTCAGGTCAGCGATTACATCGGCGCATGGGCATTGTTGAGCAGCCTGCCAAATGTCGATTGGCTGCTCGGTGATCGCGGATACGATGCCGATTGGTTCAGAGAAGCGTTGAAAGACAAGGGCATATGCGCGTGTATACCGGGCCGAAAACAGCGCAAGAAACCGGTCAAGTACGACAAGCGCCGATACAAACGGAGCAACCGGATCGAGATCATGTTCGGTAGGCTCAAGGATTGGCGCAGGGTGGCAACCCGATACGACCGCTGCCCAAAGGTCTTCCTCTTAGCAATCGCTCTCGCTGCTTTCGTAATTTATTGGTTATGAATCCTGACCCTAAGACAGATCAGAAATCACAGTTTTTGACAAAAACGAATTAAGGCCATCCGTAGGCCGTCATAGTTTTTCACTAGTTTACCCTTGCATGGAGCCGCGTAAGGCCGAGGTTGGCTGACACGTCCGGCGTTCCAATTGCGTGAGACTCCGGCATAGGTGAACAACGGCCTACGCGTATCGCAAGTCTGCCGCGCTAATCGATATGTCGCTGTGTCTGGCCAGTTCCGCGAATTTGTCGCGCCTGACCGAAATCATCTTCTGATACGACCAAAGCGCGAATTTTCTTGGGTCGACATACCTATCTCTGCCTCCAACATTTGCCGAATACTCGCCCCAATATTCAGAAAGCAAATCGGGAGAATAGTAAATTGGTTTTGGGTTCTCGACATACCTGGCTATCAGTCTCTGGACGAGCTCGTCAGTTTCCCTAAGCGACACGATAAGGAACCTGTCTTTCAAAGCAGAGAATATGGGATCCCCGGGGGCAAACAATTCGCAGAACGACCCACTTGAATCGGCCAGAACCGGCCGTTGGGAACTCAGGCTAAGCAGGTCTGCGACTGCAGTGAGTTCAGCCTGTCGATGAAAGTTTTGCCGTTTCACGTATTCGGTGAACTCAATCCCGCCTTTGCTTGGGTCCCCGGGCATCCCCAGATAGGACGTCAACGGTGCAAGCGAATCCTTGCACAATTCGTCGTCTAAACTGAGAACGCCCAGCTCTTGCAGCTTGGACAGCATTGCACCCTTGCTGACCTCGTTAATGAAGACCTCAAGGATCTGTTCGCGCAAATAACACCCCTGGATTTGGGCGTCTATCGACACATAGCGCCACGCCCCGGATCGGTTCAAATAGCTCGAGAGGAGCGTTTTTCCGATTCCCGACATCCCGATCAGGAGAATGTCACGTGGTTCATTCAAAAGAGATTGAACTTCCGGGGGTAAGCACGTCAGTTTCATGGCGTTCCGAATTTTCCGTCGATCACGCTTTGCACAGCTTCTACCGTCGGACTGACGGTTACGAACTCTTCCTCGCAGGCAAAAAGGTCTTCCAGCCGCGCGGGCGTATCCGGAAGCATGCCGAGCGCTTCCTCCACGGCAGTTGGGAATTTGGCCGGATGGGCCGTTTCAGTGACAACAATGGGGCCGTCAAGCGTGGCCTTCAGTTGATCCGCCGCGAAGTATCCGGTCGCTGAATGCGGGCAAATGATCTTGCCGAACTGCTCATGGATCTGGCGCATGGTGTCCAAGGCGTCGCCTTTGCCGCACTTCATCGCTCCGAAGTCTTTGGTCAGTTTGGAATGCTCGGACTGCGAGAGTTCGTAAAAAGACCGCTCAGCCAACTGTTTTTGCATGTCGCGCGTTGCGGTCCCGTCGCGTCCTTTCAGGATCCACAGCATACGTTCAAAGTTGCTGGAAACCTGAATATCCATGCTCGGGGAGATTGTCGGTATTGTCTCTGCTTTCGACATCATACCAGTCTCGAACAGCCGGGGAAGGACATCATTTTCGTTCGATGTGACGATCAACTTCCCAATGGGAGCGCCCATTTGCTTCGCGATATAGCCGGCAAAGATATTGCCAAAATTTCCGCTGGGGACAGCAAAGTTCACGGACTGGCCGCATTCGGCATGGATCTTGACCGAAGCGTAAATGTAATAGGACGTCTGGAGGAGGATCCGGGCCAGGTTGATCGAATTAACAGCTGTATAGCTGTATTCTTTGGCGGCTTCGCTTTGATATAGGCTTTTGACGATGCTTTGGCAGTCATCAAAGTCTCCCCGAACGGAAATTGCCTGAACGTTTGAAGCTCCCAGGCATGTCATCTGCCGTCGCTGCACGTCAGAGACGCGGCCTTCCGGAAACAGAATTACTGCATTGGCTTGCGAGCGTCCTGCAAAAGCATTTGCTGTGGCAGCACCCGTATCACCGGACGTCGCACAGAGAACCGTGGCGCGCTTGCCAGAGATTGTGAGTTCTCGATCGATCGCTTCCGCCAAAGGGGCGAGGGCGTAGTCCTTGAAAGCGAATGTGGGTCCATGGAAAAGCTCCATGCTCCAAAGTTGGTCCTCCAGATGATGTAGAGGCGGTCCATCGCTGCGCTCAAAACCGGCCAGCGCTTTTCTGATGCCAGCGCTGAAGTCGCTCTGTTGCCAATCATCTCCGCCAAACAGCGCCAGAACGTCTGAGGCAATCTGATCGTAGGCCTGTTCACCCATAGCGGACAGTTCGCTGGCTGTAAGTTCAGGCCAAGCCTCTGGCGCATAGAGGCCACCATCCTCTGCGGTTCCGCGGTTCAGCAGTTCCCGGAGGGAGCGAGCGGGAGCGTTCCCGCGAGTACTAGAGTACAGCATGGCATTTTCCAAGATTTCCAATATTGTGGATTTAGCAAGACCTTCGCCGCACGTAAACAAAAATCTAATATAGTGGAAATGAGGAATGAATACGCAGTCAGCCGCCCCTGAAATTGGCAAAATCATGAAGGACGCCAGGAAGTCCCTGGGCCTAACCCTCGAGCGCCTCTCTGAGCGGACCGGTGTGTCCCGCTCGATGTTATCCGCCATTGAAAGGGGCGCTACAAACCCCACCTTTTCAATAGTCTGGTCTCTTTCCCAAGCTCTTGGGGTTGATCTTAGCATGCTTGAGGGCGCGCCTGGTGAAGCGGATCCGATCGAGCATCTTCATCACTATTCCACGCCAATGCAGCGCAGTGCAGACGGAAAATGCGAGATATATATGCTGAGCCCACGACGCACCGTTCTTCCGGTCGAATGGCATAAGCTGCTTATGAAGGCTGGAGGTGAACTTGATTCAAAGCCTCATGCGCCTGGAACTTTCGAGCACCTGACCTGCTTGTCCGGTGCGTTGTCGGTTACCGTCAACGGTCGAACTGTTCGGGCGGAAGCAGGGGATACCTTGCGATACCGGAGTGACTGCAATCATCGCATTTGCAATGAGGCTGACGGAGAAACCGAGGCGATCCTCCTCGTGGCTCAGCCGACTCAGTATCAGGAACCTACAGCGTCAGTCTGAGAAGGCACATAAAGTGTATTGACTGAATCGACGTAAATTTCCAATATACCGTATCTTGTGCGGCATATTGGAAATGCGAAGTGAAACAACGACTGGTACCTCCATGTAATTGCGGGCTTTTGGGTTCGCAGGTCCGCACGGCATTGAGTGGCGATTCGCGGACATGCATCTTTGTCTGCCGCCATAAGCAGCAAATGACTTGAGGCGTAACGCCCAAACCTCTCGCTCTCAGGCTTAACTCCGAAAATGAAGGTACTATCGGATGACCACTGAACAACTGGCTCAGAAGGCGCGCGGGCGCCGGGGGCGCCGCCGTGACGGTGGGGCAACAGCCCCGGCAATCGTACAGCGCCCGTTCGCGCAGCTTAAGCGTTCCTACCCGGCTGTTGAGCTGATTTCGGATGATCAGGTTGAACATATTCACCAGGCATCCCTGAAACTGCTTTCAGAAACCGGCCTGGACGTGTTGCATGATGACGCGCGCGCCGTGATGAAAAAGGCGGGGGCCGATGTCCGGGACGGTGAAGAACGTGTGCGCTTCGATCCGGATCTGATCAACGAAGCCATCGCAAGTGTGCCGTCGGAATTCACGCTGCACGCGCGAAACGCCCAACACAACGTGACCATGGGCGGGAACAACATCGTATTCAACATGATGGCAAGCGCGCCGAACTGCTCGGATACGGATCGAGGTCGGCGCGCGGGCAATCAGGAAGATTTTCGCAACTTCCTGCGACTGGCTCAGATGCACAATGTTCTGCACGTGACGGGTGGGTATCCGGTGGAACCGACCGACATTCACGCGTCTATTCGCCATCTTGATTGTATTCAGGATTACATCACGCTGACAGACAAGGCTTATTGCATCTATTCGCTTGGTGAGGAGCGTGTCTCCGATGCAATCGAGATGACGCGGATTGCCCATGGTCTGACCCATGACCAGATGCGTGATCAGGCCTGCATGTTCTCGATCATCAACACGAACTCTCCTCTGCAGCTCGATATTCCGATGATGCAGGGCGTGATGGCGTTGTCCGAGATGGGCCAGCCTGTTGTGATCACACCCTTCACGCTGGCAGGGGCGATGGCGCCGGTCACGATTGCCGGTGCCGTAACGCTGCAAAACGCCGAAGCTCTGGCGGGTGTGGCCTTTACCCAGATGGTGCGGCCAGGTGCGCCGGTGATGTATGGCGGCTTCACTTCCAACGTAGATATGAAAACCGGTTCGCCAGCGTTTGGCACACCGGAATACATGAAGGCGCAGCATATCGGCGGACAGCTGGCGCGGCGCTACGGCATCCCGTATCGCTCTTCGAATGTGTGCGCGGCCAATACGGTAGACTCGCAAGCGGCGTATGAGGCGGTCTTCTCGCTTTGGGGTGCGATCAATGGCGGCGCCAACATGCTCATGCACGGGGCAGGGTGGCTCGAAGGAGGGCTGTGCTGCTCGTATGAGAAGGTGATGCTTGATATCGACCTGTTGCAGATGGTCACGGAATTTCTTCAGCCGGTTTCGACCAGCGTGGACGATCTGGCGTTGGAGGCCATCAATGAAGTTGGGCCAGCGGGTCACTTCTTTGGCACTGAACACACCCAGGCGCGTTACCGCGATGCCTTCTATTCGCCAATCCTGAGTGACTGGCGCAACTTTGAGACCTGGCAGGAGGCCGGATCGCCGATTGCGATCGAGCGTGCCAACGCCGAGTGGAAGAAGCGGCTCGCCTCTTACGAGGCTCCGGCTCTGGACCCGGGGATCAGCGAAGAGCTCGATGCCTTTGTCACCAAGCGCAAGTCCGAGGGCGGCGCTGCCACGGATTTCTGACACTTGCAGGTTCGGCAGGACGATCGCGATGATCGGGATCGTTCTGCCGACCAGCAATCCACTGCAAAGAAGAGAACCCCTTTTCACCAAGATAGATGCTTTGGGTCAAAACGAGGAGCGTGCACCCAAATGCAGTCAGAGTGAAAGGTGAATTCCTGAGGAAAAACGAAATATGCCTACTATTCAGACCGACGAGTTCACAGGCGGAAAGAAACTGCCGTCGCACGCCAAAGTCGTTGTTATTGGCGGCGGCGTTGTTGGTTGCTCGATCCTGTTCCACCTGGCCAAGTTCGGTTGGAAGGACGCGGTCCTGCTTGAACGTGACGAGCTGACATCCGGCTCATCCTGGCACGCGGCCGGCGGTATCCACACCATCAGCTCGGATCCGAATATCTCGCGCCTGCAGTCCTATACGATCAACCTTTATAAAGAGATCGAAGAACTGTCCGGCCAGTCCGTTGGCCTGCATCAGACCGGTGGCTTCTACGCTGCTTCCACCAAGGAATGGTATGACTACCTGAAGGGCGAGCGTTCGAAAGCCCGATACATGGGGCTGGATCAGGAATTTATCTCACCCAAGGAATTGGCCGAGCGTCATCCGCTGATCGATCCGGATCACTATCATGCGGTTCTTTGGGACGCACAGGATGGCCATCTGGATCCGTCCGGCACGACCTATGCGTTTGCCAAAGCTGCCAAGGCGCACGGCGCACAGTATTTCACCCATTGTGGCGCCACAAATATGACCCAGCGCCCTGATGGCAGCTGGGACATCGTCACCCCCAAGGGCACGATCAATGCAGAGCACGTCGTAAACTGTGGCGGTCTGTGGGCGCGTGAGGTGGGCCATATGGCAGGCCTTCATCTGCCGGTTCAGCCGATGGAGCACCACTACTTGATCACTGAGCGCATGGACGAGGTCGTGAACTTCGGTCAGCAGTTGCCGCATGGCATCGACTTCGAGGCCAACGTGTACTGCCGTCAGGAAGGGCAGGGCATGTTGTTGGGCACCTACGAGGCCCAAGCAACCCCGTGGAAAGTCGGCGGTACACCCTGGGATTTCGGTCATGAACTGCTGCCGCCAGATCTGGATCGCGTGGCGGATCGTCTGGAAACCGCATTTGAACGTCTTCCGGCCATGGCCAATGCCGGGATCAAGGATGTGATCAACGGTCCGTTCACATTTGGCCCTGATGGCAACCCGCTGATCGGCCCTGTTCCGGGTATGAAGAACTACTGGGTGGCCGTTGGTGTCATGGCGGGCTTCTGCCAGGGCGGCGGCGTGGGCCTGACCCTTGCGGAATGGATGATCGACGGCGAGCCATCCATCGATGTCTGGGCGATGGACGTGGCGCGTTTTGGAGAGTTCGCGACACCGGATTGGGGCACAATCAAGTCGTCGGAAAACTACGAACGCCGGTTCGTGATGACCTTCCCGAATGAAACCCTGCCCAAGGGCCGCAAGCAGAAGACCACCGCGCTCTATGATCGCATGATCGCCAAAGGTGCGGTGATGGATCAGGGTTTCGGCCTCGAAAACGTACTCTGGTATGCCGACGGCCCGGAAGATGCGCACGAGGTTCCCTCGTTCGAGCGCAACCGGTCTCACGATTACGTCGCCCGGGAAATCAAGGCCGTGCGCGAAGCTGTCGGCGGTATTGAGATTGCCAACTTTGCCAAGCATGAGTTCAAGGGCGAAGGCGTTCGCGAATACCTAAACTATATCCTTGCCGGGTTCGTTCCCAAGCCCGGACGCCTGGCGCTGACGCCGATGCTGACGCCCAAGGGCAAGCTCTACGGCGATCTGACGGTTGCCTGCCTGGCCGAGGATCACTTTATGTTGTTCGGCTCGGGCGCGATGCAAGAGGCACACCGCCGCTGGTTCGAAAAAGACCTGCCCGCAGGCATTTCTTATGCCAACGTTTCGGACGACTGGCACGGGATTGCCCTGTCCGGCCCGAAATCGCGGGACCTGCTGGCCCGGATCACCCGTGACGATGTTTCAGCCGAAGCCTTCAAGTTCCGTGACCTGCGCCAGACCTTTGTCGGCGGCGTGCCGGTGATCATCAACCGTATCAGCTTCTCTGGCGAATTGGGCTATGAGATCTACTGCAAACCGCAATATCTGATGCGACTGGCAGACGCCATCGAAGAGGCCGGTGCAGACCTTGGCTATCGCTGGTACGGCGCGCGTGCGCTGCTGTCGATGCGACTCGAGAAGGGCTGGGGTGTCTGGACGATGGAATACCGTCCCGACTTCGACGCTGTCGAATCCGGCATGGCTGTCTTCATCAACTGGAAAAAGGACTTCGTTGGTAAAGAGGCAACGCTGAAGGCGCGCGATGAGGGTGTCTCGCAGAAGCTGGTGACACTGACCATCAATGTTGAGGGGATCGACGTCGCCCATGACGAGGCGATCCTGAAAGATGGCGAACCGGTCGGCTATGTCAGCTCGGGTGGCTATGCGCACCATGTCGGAAAGTCGATGGCGATGGGTTACGTCGCGGCCGAGTTCGCAACGCCTGGAACGACGCTCGAGGTGGAAATTCTGGGCAACTTCTATGATGCGCAGGTTCTGGCAGGACCAATCTACGACGCCAACGGCGCAAACATGCGTTCTTGAGTAGGAGTTATGACCATGGGTCGACCAGAGAAAGACATAGGACTGGTTCTAAGTGAACTTGTCGAGGTGAACCGTTTCATTTTCATAGTAATGCCTGGGTTTTCAGCCCTAGAACTGGGATCCGGCATCGACTCTCTGGCCACCGCGAATGAAGCTTTAGGGAAGACCTTTTTTCGCTGGCTAACAACCAGCGAAACGGGGGAAAACGTCGAATCTTCAGCAGGGCTAACAGTGGCAGTCGACTGCGACTTACCTGAAATACGCCGGGGGGACTGCATTGTTGTTTGTTGTGCATTCAATTCCCAACAATACCCTAAGTCTGGGAAAACGGCCGCTTGGCTCCGGCAGGCAGCAAGACTGGGAGCACGGTTTTGCGGACTGGGCGGCGGAGCCTTGCTACTTGCCCGCCTCGGCTTGGCGAACGAAGGACGCATAAGCGCACACTGGAGATTAAAGCCGGTCTTTGAGGAAGGGTATCTGGACCTGGAGCCTACCTGCACAATTTTCGAAGAGGCACCAAACTTCGTTTCATGTGGGGGAGGGGCTGCTACGCTGGATCTATTTTCTGCATTGATCCGCCAAAAAACGGGCCCAAAAGTGTCAGGTCAGGTCGCTGACCAACTCTTGTGTGGGTCTATGCGGGATGGAGATTGCCGTCAGAGCCTGTCCAGTCTCTACAATCCCAAACACAGGAACGAAAAGTTATCTAAAGCGATAGATGTAATGCAGGAAACATGGGAAGAGCCTGTTTCGCCTTCAGAAATCGCGCGTCAGGTTGGGATATCGACACGGCAACTTGAAAGGTTGTTTAGCCGACATCTCGGCATGAGTCCCAAGACCTACATGATGGTCATAAAACTCGAAAGGGCGCGGGCACTGCTACAGCAGACCCAGATGCGCGTGATCGACGTCGCTACGGCTTGTGGGTTCTCAACACAAAACATGTTTTCCAAGCATTACAGAAGGCACTTCGGTATCTCGCCTCGCGAGGAAAAGGTCGTGCTTGCTCACTAACTTCGGACAAAAGCAATGAGATCAACTCGAAACCAGCGAAATTCGCTGCACAGGCCATGTGCGCAGCGTGAATGAATGGCCGTACGAGACAGGACGCATCTTTTGCCTGTCACCAGACTTCTGAAAAGGGAGGCACAGGATGAACCCGCACTACAGGGACAACCGTAAGATCGACCCAAGCCAGGGAGCGCTCCTTGGCGACGGGACGCAGAATGATGGCAACCGGGTTGAGATCGGACCGACCGCGCTTGCTCATGCCGAATGGCGTGCAGCGGGGCTGGAATTGCCCGACTTGGCCGAGATGCGCAAAGCCCGGCATCAGCGCCTGACCGACGCCATCGTAGCGCGCGGCTATGGCGGCCTTCTGATGTTCGACCCCCTGAACATCCGCTACGCGACCGACACGACGAACATGCAATTGTGGAATACCCACAACCCGTTTCGGGCCTGTCTGCTCTGCGCCGACGGCTACATGGTGCTTTGGGACTACAAGAACGCGCCTTTCCTGGCCGAGTATAATCCCCTTGTCCGCGAGAGCCGATCCGGTGCTGACATGTTTTATTTCGCCCGCGGCGACCGGATCGGCCCGGCGGCCGACGCCTTCGCCGCTGAGGTGGCCGATCTGCTTGCCACTCACGCACCGGGCCATACTCAGATCGGAATCGACAAGATCCAGCCTGCCGGATTGGACGCGATCCGCCGCGCGGGGCTGGAGTATTGCGACGGCGAGGAAGTCACCGAACGCACGCGGGGAATCAAGACCGAGCACGAGCTGCGAGCGATGCGCTGCGCCATCCATTCCTGCGAACGCGCCATGGCCGCAATGGAAGACTTCGCGCGCACCGAGATTCCGAACGGCGGGGTGACCGAAGACGACGTCTGGGCCGTGCTACATGCCGAAAACATCAAACGTGGCGGCGAATGGATCGAAACACGGCTGCTCACCTCGGGGCCGCGCACAAACCCCTGGTTCCAGGAATGCGGGCCCCGGGTCATCTCAGAGAATGAGATCCTCGCATTTGATACGGATCTGATCGGGCCCTATGGCATCTGTGCTGACCTCAGCCGCACATGGTGGATCGGTGACGATCTTGCACCGAAGCATATGCGCGAGAGCTACGCCGAGGCTGTCGAACACATCCGCTACAACACGGCGCTCCTGCGGCCCGGGCTGCATATGGAGGAGCTGACCCGCTCCCTGCACGTGCTGCAGGACAAATATCAGGCGCTCAAATACTCCTCGCCGATGCACGGGGTCGGGATGTGTGATGAGTGGCCCCTGATCGCCTATCCAGACCGATTGGTGGACGGCGCCTTCGACGCCATTCTCGAACCCGGGCTGACGCTGTGTGTCGAAGCGCTGGTGGGTGAGGTCGGCGGCGACCACATGGTCAAGCTGGAGGATCAGGGAGTTGTGACTGAAAGCGGGTTCGAAACGATTTCGACCTACCCGCTCGATAAGCGCCTGATGGGAGAAACGGCCTAGCTGGCATTCGCAATATCCAAAGCCCGCCAGCAAACCCATGACACGGTCCGCTGACGGTTCAAAATCAGCATACAATGGAGGAAAGTATGAAACCACCTTTAGGCGAATTGGACATTCCAGTTTCCGAGAGCGGCTTTTATGAAGGGTTCTCAAAGAACGTTGCCGTGTCCGCGAAAATCCTCGTGGGTTTGCTCATTGTGTGGGCCGTGGCCTTTCCGGAAAGTGCAGCGGAGACACTCGGAGCATTGAATGGCTTCATTCTGGCAAGCTTTAACTCTTGGTACATCTACGCGGTAGCGTTTTTCCTGATACTCTGCCTTGTTCTCGCAGCGTTGCCGGCTTCTGGCAGGCTTCGGCTGGGCCAGGACGATGAAAGGCCTGAATTTTCAAATTTCTCATGGTTTTCAATGATGTTCAGCGCCGGGATCGGCATTGGGATGCTGACTTTTGCGACGGCTGAACCGATTTACCATTTTCAGAACAACCCTCATGTGATCATGGGAGACGCGCCTGCGCAAACTGCTGAAACCGTAAGGTCAGCCTATATCTGGTCATTTGCGCATTGGGGGCTATCGGCCTGGGCGTGTTATGCGATCGCCGGGCTGGGGTTCGCCTATTTCTCCTATCGCAGGAATCTGCCACTTACGGTGCGCACCGCTCTCATCCCGCTTTTCGGCAAGTCGCTTTCGGGCCCGATTGGTCACGTCATCGATATCGTGGCCGTGGTGGCGACTATCCTGGGCGTTGCCCAGACCCTTGGTTTTGGTGTCGAGCAGTTTGTAGCCGGTCTTAATCGGATTGGTTTCGGTGACTGGCTGCTGGTGACCGGAGAGGGCGGAACACAAAAAGCGTCCTTTGCCGCCATTATTTTCGCCCTTGTTGTCATCATGGGTGCATCGACCCTTTCGGCACTTTCCGGTGTCGGAAAAGGGATCAAATGGCTTTCCAACATCAACATGGGGCTAAGCTTCTTCCTTTTGGCGTTCTTCCTGATTTTCGGCGCGACGGCCTTCAGTCTGAAAACCATGTTTGTCGGCATCTGGGACTACCTGCTGGCGCTGCCGGGAATCAGCTTTACTGTTTGGTCCGATGACGGAACCGAAACGGGCGCCGCGCTCGCCGGCTGGCAGGGTGGCTGGACAGTCTTCTACTGGGCCTGGTGGATCGCTGTGACCCCGTTTGTTGGTCTGTTTCTTGCGAGGGTTTCGCGTGGGCGAACAGTACGCGAGTTTGTGTTGGGTGCAATGCTTGTCCCGGCAATGATGTGTTTCATCTGGTTCGCTTTTGTTGGTGGTACGGCCATCAACCTTGAACTTACAGGCAAAGCGGGCGGCTCAATTCTGGGCGTCGGTATCTCAGATCAGCTGTTTGCGACATTGGCGGTTCTTCTGAATGACAACTTGACATGGGTATTCTCGGTAATCGTCGTCGTCCTTCTGTTGACGTACCTCGTGACCACGGCTGACTCTGCTGTTTTGATCGTAAATACAATCAACGCCGCAGGCGATGACGGCCCGAAAGCTAAACCTCACATTTATTTCTGGGGCGCCGCCCTGGCATTGGTGGTGGGAGCCCTGCTTGTCATTGGGGGGCTGGGTGCTATCCAAACCGCCATGGTTATCGCCGCTTTGCCCTTCAGTCTGGCGATGGTTCTGATGGGCTTTGCGCTGATCAAGGCAATCTACAACGATAGCCGCAGAATTGCTGAAGGTGTTCCGACCACCGCCCCGGCATCTGCTGCAGAGTGAGGCTTGATAGTGATGAAAGGATTTCGAAATGACAACGCGTAAATCGTTTGCAGCTATCTGTGTGGCGTCTGCAGTAACTGCAGCCTCCACCGCCTCAGCGGCAGACATGGTCATCGGAGTGCCTAACTGGCCCTCAGGCGAAGCCACCGCGCATATTTTGAAGGTCGTCCTGGAAAGTCGGCTAGACTTGGAAGTCGAACTACAGGACAGCACCAATGCAGCTATGTTTGCGGCTATGGACGCCGGAACTCTGCATGTGCATCCTGAGGTCTGGCTGCCCAGTCTCGACTACCTTCGACGGGAATACGTCGACGGCCGAAAATCGGTTCAGGTAAAGTCCAGCGGCCCCAAGGGCGCACAAGGAATGTGCGTGACAAAGGGCACGGCAGAACGCACTGGCATCACGGATATCAAGCAGCTTTCCGATCCGGAAATGGCCCTGAAATTTGATAGTAACGGTGACGGGAAAGGTGAAGTCTGGATCGGCGCAGAGGGTTGGACTTCCACTTCCATCGAACAGGTCCGAGCACGTTCCTACGGCTATCACAAGACTATGAGCCTCAGGATCATGGACGAAGCCGATGCCTTAGCGGAACTGGGGGTTGCTGCCGAGCGGAATGAGAATGTTGTATTCTACTGCTATCAGCCGCACTACATGTTCGAAGTGCATGACCTTGTCCTACTGAGCGAGCCAGCACACGTAAGTTCAAAATGGATTATCGTGCCGCCCAACTCGATCCCGGGCTGGTTGGAGAAGTCAACTGCCGGGGTTGCCTGGGATACTGACGATCTTCATGTCAGTTATGCGACCAGCCTGGAAAGCACGCTGCCTGATGCCGTTGCCCTGCTAAGCAATGTCACCTTGGAGACCGAGATGCTCTCGGAAATGTCATTTGCACTGGCGGTCGAGAAAGAGGACCCAGAGGAATTTGCAAAACAATGGGTTGAAGATAACTCGGCTGTTGTCGACAGCTGGCTCCCGTAATGACAAACGAGACCAAGAATGCTTTAGCCGGTGACGAGTTCCACAAATGGAAATGAAGTCTGCTAGAGTGTTTGAAACCCTTACGCCTTCCGGTCCAAGGACCGGGAGGCTTTGCTTTGATCAAAGCAATCATCTGCGATAGCCGCCGGATAGTGGTTGGTGATGCCACAACGGTTCCGGATGGGAGCCCAATGGTGGCTAATTGAAAGGTCGGCAGTCCCTGAGGACTAACAGGTGTTTTTGGGTGTTGCTTCCATGTTCAACTGGGGGAGTGAAAGGTGAAACAACTTGAAGGCAGCTGTCATTGCGGCTCTGTAGAGTTTACGCTTTCGGTATCGGATATTGGTCATGCAATGCGGTGCGATTGTTCAATGTGTTCCCGCAAAGGCATGGTGATGAGCGCAACAGTCATTGCGCCTGAAGATATTACTGTCAGGAGTGAGCAGGATGCTCTCTCTACTTACCAATTTGGCACAGAAACGGCGCGGCATTATTTCTGCAACCGGTGTGGAATTCATACATTTGTCGAAACGCGTCTGAACCCAGGTCACTATCGAGTAAACTTGGGATGCATAGACGAGTTGGACGCTCTACGCTTACCCGAAGTCATCTACGATGGAAAAAACCTCTGACTTCAGGGTGCGAGAGGGCCGGTCAGAAGAAAAACATCTTGTAAGGCGTGACAATCCGGAAGCGGCTGCGTTCATCCAACCGGCTGGGCCGAGCCAGTGAGTTGAGCGCGAAAAAAGGCGACATTAAACGCCAAACCCGGAAGCAGCCACTGAAATAGTCGTACAACAGCCAGAACTTCGGCCGGGTCTGCGTCACGAGCAGCCGCGTCGACCAAGTCTTGCGGCGACAGACCGGTAACATTTGGCAAATCGACAGCAAGTTTTACCGCGTGGCTATGGATTTGCGAAACTGCTGTTTCGTATGCGGTCGACTGGATCACGGGCTTCAGATTACACCATGCCAAAGCAAAGTAACTTGGCCAACGGGCAAAGGCCCGATAGTCGGTGTTGACGAAAGGCAGCCCCAGGGTTTCGCGAATGTCATCATAGATCGCCGCTGTTTTCCGATCGACATGATGCGGTTCCATCAGTACCGGATGTGGCATCTCAACAGCCGGGCGGGAAAGGGCAGAACCCGGAACCCGGCCTGACCATTCGAAGCCTTCCAGCAGCGCCCGTGCCAGTGACGCCAGAAGTAAATAAGGCATGTTGCCGTCGGAGAAGACCTCGTTGCAGGCTATGATCTGATTGATTTCGTTCGTGTCATATCCAATTTCAGTCAGCTGTGCGTCGATGGCAGGTGGCGCAAAAACGCCCGCTTGCGCCTCAGCGCAGGCGCGGAGTTCACGGCAGGCGTCACCAAAGGCGTTTGTCGCCACGACGGGTTCGATCGAGGTCCACAAACAACGGTAGAAATTGGAGTAGTGGGCAAACGCCATTGCGACGACGCCCATCCACGGGACGCCAAAACCGCGTTTGGTGCGGTCATAAACTTGCGTCAACTCTGCTGTTGCGGCCCGTTCAGGCACCGGATGGATAGCCGGAACAGGGTTTGGTTTCAAACGTCGCAATTGATCAGACGTCAACAGTGACGCCCTTTGGCAAGCTTTCGCTCCATTTGCGCAGTTCGTCGAGGAAACCCAAAGCGGTGCAGCCGAGCTCCGTAATAGCATACTGAACCGAAACTGGGGCGGTGTCGAGAACCTGGCGCTGGACCAAGCCTTGGGATTCTAATTGACGCAGACGTTCTGTGATCATCTTCTTGCTGGCGCCGCCGATCATCCTCGCCAAGTCATTGAAACGAACAGGTTCGTCCTTTAGGTGCCACAGGATCGAACCGGTCCATTTCCCCCCAATAATGCGCATGCCACGTTCTATCGCGCAGGGCTCAACGCATGCATCGTAAGCGGTTCGACGGCCTTTTTCGTCTTGTTCTACGCGTGCTCGCACTTACTGGCTCCAATTTATCAACGGCAGGTTACCAAAAGTATACTAGTTGACCAATTACCCCTGCCAACTTAAGTGGCCGCAAACCGCCAGCATGTCAAGTAGCTCAGTGAAGCAACGATAGAGGGGTTGGAAAGCCCGCTAATGATGACGATCAGATCGAAGCTTCCTGGCTAAAAGAAACAAGCGCCGTATTGCGCACGAAAGATCCCCAGAAGAAAGAGCGTCAGCCCATGGCACTGCAAGACCACCCGATGTGGCGCAAGCCGCAGCATCATCACGACCTCGACCACGCGCATGAACATGTTCACTGGGCCGAGCTATTCTATGACCTGATTCACGTCGTGACCATATTCCTGCTTGGGAACTACCTCTCGCATCACCTGGATTGGCACGGATTCCTGGTGTTTACGGGGGTGTTCATTGCACTTTGGTACGCGTGGGGCGAGCTTAGCATCTTCAACTCGATCTACGTGAGCACCGATGTCTGGCACCGTGTGATCATGTGCGTGATGATCTGTACGGTGATGTTCATGGCGGCGTCCATTCCGGCCATCGAAGGAAAAGGCTGGAAGTTCTTCGTACTAGGTTTTGCGGCCAACCGGGCCATGTTGGCGGCGCTGTATTTCAGGGCGCGGCGGGTGAATATTACCGGTCGCTCAATGACGTCCGAGAAAGTCCGTAACTTCTCGTTCTTCGCCATCGTTTTTGCCATAATCGCATTTTTGCCGAAACCGCTGGCCTATTGGGCGTTTGGCATCGCAATGGTGGCAACACAGGCGATCTACATGATCCCGGGCATATCTGTCCTGCGGTTTGAGCGGTTCGCGCCACGACTGGGGCATATGTCCGAGCGTTTTGCACTGCTGACACTGATCGTGCTGGGCGAGGGGTTCTTCAAGCTCGTCACCACACTGTCGGAAAAGGGCATCTACAAGGTATCCCCGGACGTTCTGGTCAACTTCGTCATCGGTGGAGTGTCGATGTTTGTCATGTGCTGGATCTATTTCGACTTTGCCGGCAATGCCAAGCCGAAGGACAGGAAACCCGCGACCCTTGTGATCTGGTGGTTGGCCCATCTTGTTCTGATGGTATGCGGTGTGTTGGTCGGTGTGGCACTGGCCGCAGAGGTCAAAATCGGATTCTGGGATCCTTATCCGACCGAATACGCCGCCATCGGATGTTTCGGCCTCGCAGGCTATATCGCCATGCTCTGGGTGCTGAGGTCAATCATTGAGCATCGTGTTGCCTCCGACTTCGGACGAGGGGATGTGCGCCTGTTTGGCATTGTGCTGGCGATCGCTTGCTTCTTTGCCGTCCCGTACGTCCCTTCTCTGGTGGCCAACCTGATCTGGGGCACAGCGCTGCTGTCGCAGATTGTTGTGCCCGTTTCCCGGGCCTGGCTGACATTCCGCCATGAGTAGCCTTGTACAGGACCTGAAAAGTCTGCGCGCCGGGGTCTATTGGTGGCTGGAGCGTCCCAACCGGGATGCAGACGGCCCCCGGTTTCTGGACATTGCCCTGATCGTCCTGATTACGCTGAATGTCGCGGCGGTCATTCTGGAAACGGTAGATTCCATCTATTTCGAATGGAATGCAGCGTTTGAGCTGTTCGAAAGCTTCTCGCTGACCGTGTTCGTTGTGGAATACGCGGCAAGACTGTGGGCAGCGCCGGAAAATCCTGAATATAAGTCCAGGCTGTCCTGGGCGACGTCTCCATTGGCACTGATCGACCTGCTGGCGATATTGCCCGCTCTGCTGTACCTGTTCATTCCCATCGATCTGCGCATTCTGCGCGCGTTCCGGATGCTGCGCCTGCTCAAGCTTACCCGGTATTCACCCGCACTTGGCATGTTGCTTGCCGTATTCGAGGAAGAGGCAGGCGCTTTCTTTGCCGGGTTTTTCATCCTGATGGTAATGCTGATCTTTGCCGCCAGCGGCGCCTGGCTGGCCGAGCACGAAGTTCAGCCCGACGCGTTCGGCTCGATCCCGGCGGCCATGTGGTGGGCGATGGCGACATTGACGACAGTTGGATATGGCGATGTGACGCCTGTTACGGTGGTCGGCAAGATGTTCGGAGCGGTCATCACAGTCATCGGTATTGGAATGGCAGCTTTGCCCGCAGGTATCATCGCCAGCGGTCTCAACGATCAATTGCACCGTCGGCGCGCCAGTCTGGAACGCGAATTCCGCAACGCGCTGGAGGACGGTACAATTTGTGAAGCCGAGGAGACTGAGATCGAGGCTCTGCGCAAGCAACTCAATTTGTCACGTCGGGCCGCAGATCAGATCCGGGATCGAATACACGCTGAGGCCGGAGCCAGACGAGGATACTGCCCTCATTGTGGCAAAGAACTCTCCGACCTTTAGTGAGCTTTTCACCCCACACCGCTATGACGGCGAAGCATATTTGGTCAGTCCAAGAAACTTGGTCTGACCTTCAATGGGCCATTCTCCAGAGGTAATGCAGACTCCAAGCGTATCTTGCATTTACGAAAGACGCCAAGCGGCGCCGTGATCCTGGGGTAAGAATGCAGTGATTTCAGGGGCTTTTTTAATCTTCTCAATACAAACGCCGATTGGTGTGTGAGCCGCAAAGCCGCCAATGCACTAGGTTACCAAAAGTATACTAATTGTCTTTTTTTCCGCAGTGAGCAAGTTGACACCTGAACAGCGGAAAGGCCCGCTGAATCACTGAACATCGTAAGGACGATCCCATGAGCAACATTTTCATTCTGAATGGCCACCAGCCGTACCCCTTCGCCAAGGGTGAGCTGAACGCAGCGCTGATTGAGCGGGCCACCGAGTTCCTGAAAGCAGCCGGACATGACGTGCGCGTGACAAAGATTGCCGAAGGCTATGACTTCGAGCAGGAAATTGCCAACCACCAATGGGCCGACACCGTTATCATGCAGTTCCCGGTAAACTGGATGGGAGTGCCGTGGTCGTTTAAGAAATACATGGACGAAGTCTATACCGCCGGCATGGACGGTCGCCTGTGCGCCGGTGACGGCCGCACCGAAGAGGCCCCGAAGGCAAACTACGGCATGGGCGGCTCGCTGTCCGGCACCACCTACATGCTGTCCGTCACGCTGAACGCGCCGGCCGAATCCTTCGACAACCCGGCAGAGCCTTTCTTTGAAGGCGCATCTCTGGACGATCTGCTGCGCCCGATGCACTTGAACGCCAAGTTCTTTGGCATGTCGCCGCTGCCGACCTATGGCGCCTTTGATGTGATGAAGAACGCCGATGTAGAATCGGATTTTGCCCGCTTTGACGCGCATCTGGCCTGTGTCTTCGGTGCCAACTCTGTATCGGAAGTAGCCTGATCCGCGCCTGCGGAAATCATTCCAAAAATGGAGGCTCATAAGATGAGCAGCTCTTCCTTGATCATCGAAGGCCAGCGTGAACCGCTGGCCGACGTGGCATCGTCAAAAATTTATGAAGAGCCAGTAAACATTGGTGTTACGCGTCTAGTTCGTATGAAGACGCTCGCTGGGATGACGGGTGAGTTGCTCTGCTATCCCAACGAAATCCGCCATTTCATCAATGGCGACGCGAAGCCAATCAAACTCGACCATGTCGCGGCCATTGAGAACCAGTTTGTCGATAGCGGTTTCATGCGCGGTGACCTGTAGACAGCAAAGTCTGAGTTTTCGAGCTCAAGGCCGCGCCGTTCGAGCGATTGGAACGTGACATGGAGCCACTAGGCTGATGCGAGGAACGACAAGTGAGCAAGACTATCCTGATTACGGGTGCGGGCGCCGGGCTTGGCAAAGGTGCGGCATTCGAACTGGCGAGACAGGGCCATCGCGTGATCGCGACGACCCATTGCGGGGGACGCGCGGAAAAGCTTAAGGCAGAAGCGGCCGAACAAGGGCTGACGCTGGAAACAGTAAAGCTGGGCATCACAAACGTAGAGGACTGTCAGGCAGCATTTGCCCGTTTTGGCGCTAAGGTCGATGTCGTGGTAGCCAATGCTGCAATCGGCGATTCCGGACCGGTTGCAGAAGTTGACGTGGACCGGATCAGGAATGTTTTCGAATTCAACGTGTTCTCGACTGTCGAGTTCGTGCAGCCCTATGCGCAGGTCTTTGCCCGCCGCAGGCGCGGCAAAGTGATCTTCGTCTCTTCTGTCGCCGGGGTCCTGAGTTACCCATACCTGGTCCCCTATACCGCGTCCAAACATGCGTTGGAGGCAATCGCAGAACTGATGCGGGAAGAGCTTCAGCCAATGGGTGTTCAGGTCGCGACACTCAATCTGGGTACGTCTCGAACTGAGTTCGATGACCGGATGTATGACAAGATGGACGAGTGGTACGATCCGGCGACCAGCATTACGCCGCCGGAAGCGATCCGCAATGTCCGCGACCTGTTCGCCGGCGACGAGCTACAGATGGACCCGCAGCCGATGATCGACAAAATGGCCGAGGTCATCGCGGCCGATAACCACAAGTTCCGCACGGTGTTCCCGGAACGGGCGATCAAAGACGCACAGGACTACCAACAGAAATACTGGACTCTGGAAGTCTGAACCGGTCGGGCCAGCGCGATAACGTTTGGGCCCGAACATTTGTTCTCGAGGAGATAGACATGAACCTACCGGACATTCACCTTTACACCGCCGCCACCATGAACGGTTACAAACCGGTCATTTTTCTGGAAGAAGCCGGTGTACCCTATGACTTGACCTTCATTGATTTTTCGAAACAGGAACAGAAAGCCCCAGAGTTCCTCAAGCTGAACCCGAACGGCAAGATCCCCACGATCTATGACCGGGCCGAGGGGCGGGCCATTTTCGAATCCGGCGCTATCCTTTGGCATCTGGCCGAGAAATACGGCAAGTTCCTGTCAGACGATCCGCTTACCCGGTCGGAAACGCTGCAATGGCTGTTCTTTCAGGTCGGTCATGTGGGTCCGATGATGGGGCAGGCGATGTACTTCCAGCGTATCGCAGCGCCCAACGGGCACGAGGAGCCGTTCTCGATCAAGCGTTATGTCGACGAATCCCGCCGCCTGATGGAAGTTCTGAACACCCAGTTGGACGGGCGTGACTATATCGTGGGCGACTACTCCATCGTCGATATGATGATCTACCCCTGGGCGCGGGCTTACCCATGGGCGCGGGTCGAGGTTGACGATCTGCCGAACCTCAAGGCCTGGTTCGACCGGATCGACGCGCGCCCAGCCGTGCAGAAGGCGCTGACCATCCCCAAGGCGCAGCCGCAATTCTGGGACGAAAACGCAGATGCTGATGCCTTTCTCAAGGAAAACGCGGCGCGCTTTGCGTCGGACGTGAAAAAGGCTTGATGCGATGACTGTGAAACTTGTCGGTTACCCGGTGTCGCCCTTTGTCCGCAAGGTTCGGGTGGCGCTGGAATTGAAAGGTATCGGGTACGATCTGGACCCGGTCGTCCCCTATACCGAGCGAGAAAAAGTTCTGCCGATCAACCCGGCTGGAACCGTGCCGGTTCTGCTGCCCGCTGAGGGGCAGGCACCCATCACAGAAAGCGCGGACATCGTCGCCTGGGCGGAAGAGACCGTGCCTTTGCCCGATCTTATCCCACCACAACCAGAACTGCGCCAACGCGCGTCGCAGATTCAGCAATTCGCCGATAGCCAGATGGCGCAGGTCTTTGGCGGTATGATGTTCGGTCAGCGGATCGTGGTGCCTTATTACTTTGGCAAGGACCACGGAAAAGAGGATATGGTCGCTCAGGCCATGACCGACTACGCGCCGCAATTGCTGGACGCCATTGGCAACCTGCTGGGCGATGCCGACTATGCCGCGGGGTCGTTCAGCGTTGCTGACATCGCGATGTCAAGCTGGCTGCGCGGGGCGGAACTGGCCGGGTTCGTGCTGGATGCCGAACGCTGGCCCTCGATTCAACGCTGGCTTAACCGGTGCTTTGCCCAACCGGGATATGCCCGCGTCATCGACAGCGAAGAGGGGACAGAGGTCGTCCGCTGGGCTCGCTCGCGATACGGGGCCACCGTGTGAGGTTGAATTCTTGAAGACCGACCGGCCCGATATTCTGCTTTACACCGCCCCTACGATGAATGGGTGGAAGCCACTGATCTTCCTCCACGAGGCTGATCTGCCCTATGAACTGGTGCCGGTTGATTTTTCGAAAAAGGAACAGAAGGCGCCGGATTATCTGACGCTGAATCCAAACGGCCGCATCCCAACCATCGTTGATCGTGGCAACAACGATTTTGCGGTGTTCGAAAGCGGTGCGATCCTGCTCTATCTGGCCGAGAAATACGACCGGTTCCTGAGCCATGATCCCAAGGAGCGGTCCGAGACGATCCAGTGGCTGATGTTCCAGATGGGTGGCATCGGGCCGATGATGGGGCAGGCAATGTTCTTCCAGCGCATCGCGCGGCCCAACGGTCATGACGACCCCTATGCCATCAAGCGCTATGTCGATGAATCCCTCCGCCTGCTCGAGGTTTTGGATTCCCGGCTGAACGGGCGTGACTGGCTGGTGGGCGACGCCATGTCCATTGCCGATATCGCGACCTATCCCTGGGCGCGCTCGTATTTCTGGGCCGGGGTTGATGTCTCGGGACTGGACAACCTGAACGCCTGGTTTGCGCGGATCGATGCACGCCCGGCCACGCAAGCAGCGCTGCAACTGCCGAAACCCAGACCATCCGTCTTTGGCGCAGGCGACACCGAGGCCGCTGCCGCCGCAAATGCTGCCAATTACAAGGAGTAACCCGATGCCCGACCAAACCCAGCCCATCCGCGTTGACATCGTCTCGGACGTTGTTTGCCCATGGTGCGCTATCGGCTATTACCAACTGGCCCGTGCAGTGCAGGAGACCGGCATCGACGTCGATATCCACTGGCACCCGTTCGAACTGAACCGCCATATGGCGCAGGAAGGTGAGAACCTGCGCGAACACCTTGCCGCGAAATACGGCACCACGCTGGAAGGCTCGATCAAAGCGCGCGCGCGTCTGACCGAGATGGGCGCCGCGCTTGGCTTCACCTTCAACTATGCCGACGACATGCGCATGTACAACACCTTCCGCGCCCATCAGCTGATCGACTGGGCCGAAGAACATGGCAAGGCGCATGAGGCCAAGCTAGCGCTGTTCGCCGCTTTCTTCACCCGGCGCGAGGATGTGGCGGATATTGACGTATTGGTCGAGGTCGCGGGTCAGATCGGGCTGGATCGCGATGCCGCCCGCGCGATGCTGGATAGCGGCGAACGTGCCGAAAAAATCCGTGAGAAAGAACAGTTCTGGACCAGCCGCGGTGTTCAGGGTGTACCTGCGATGATTTTTGAACGTCAGCACCTTGTCACCGGTGCGCAGGGTGAAGGGAATTATGCCAATATCCTCAAGCAGCTGAGGACAGTCGTGGCATGATTGAAATCATAGACTATTGTGATCGGGTCGAAGGGCTCTTTGACCCATATCGCGACACTATTGGCGACGATTTTCCGGCATACCGGGGGCATGTGTATCGCGTGATCACCTACGCCATGCATTTTCTTGGAAATGCGGACGTCCATCGCCCCATGGTCGAAACGGCGCTGGTCTATCATGACATCGGGCTCTGGACCGAGAAGAACCTTGCCTACCTCGAACCTTCCGAGACGCTGGCGTTGCGCGACAACGAAAAGCTTGGGCTTGGCCTCGATCCAGAGATTCTGCGCGCCGCAATCCATTGGCACCACAAGATCACACCTTATTCCGGCCCCGGCGCGGATGTGGTGAATGCTGTCCGCAAGGGCGACTGGATAGACGCATCCGGAGGGATGATCCGCAAGGGGCTGAGCAAGGCACAAGTGTCGAGAGTCGAGAATGCGATCCCGGATTACGGCTTTCCGGATGTTCTGCAACGGTTGGCCAAAGATTATGGAGGCAATCGAATCGCCGGAAATTTGCGGGTGCTCAGGACTGTTTTCAAAATCTGAAACCCAAACCGATCACACACTAACATTGAAGGAGGGGACGATGAGCAAAGCACAAGTGATCCACAAGAAAGGACCGCCCAGCTGTATGCGATGGGAAGACTGGCATGTGCCCGACCCGGCCCCGGGCGAAGTACGCCTGCGCCATACAGCAGTGGGCGTGAACTACGCCGACACTTACCACCGCGCCGGCATCTCTCATCCGTGGCCAGTGCCAGACGAACCGGTGGTGATCGGTTTCGAGGGCGTCGGGATCGTCGAAGGGGTCGGCGAGGGTGTGACCGAGTTCGAGACTGGCGACCGTGTCGCTTATGGCATCCCGCCCCTGGGCAGCTACTCCGAGGTCCGCAACTATCCCGCTGACAAGCTATTGCACCTGCCGGACCGGCTGGACGACAAGCAGGTTGCGGCCTTGCTTATGAAAGGCATGACCGCGCACTACCTGTTGCACCGTACGTATGCGGTGCAGCCCGGCGACACTATTCTCGTTCATGCGGCCGCTGGCGGTATGGGATTGATCCTGTGCCAATGGGCGAAGGCCCTTGGGGCGACCATCGTAGGCACTGTTTCAACACCGGAAAAGGCCGAGGTCGCACGTGCAGCGGGTTGCGATCACCCGGTCGTGCGCTCCGAGCGGAGCTTTGTGGATGTTGTGCGCGACGTGACCGATGGCGAGGGCTGCGCCGTGGTGTATGAGGCGATTGGCAAAGACACCTTGCAGGACTCTCTGGACTCCTTGCGATTGATGGGCGTCTGCGCTGCCTATGGTCATGTCTCAGGTCCGCCTGATCCTATCGACGTGATCCAGGATCTCGGGCGCCGGGGGTCGCTGTTCATCACGCGCCCGGCAATCATGCATTACGTCTCCAAACGGTCTGACCTCGAATGGACCGCGCGCGATCTGTTCAAGGCCATCGGTGACGGTATTCTGGATGCCAATATCAACTATGAATACGCGCTGAAGGATGCGGTGAAGGCCCATGAAGCCATCGAATCCGGCACAACGCTGGGCGCGACGGTGCTGATCCCATGAGTCTTGCCGGCATCAAGGCGCTGACATTTGACACCGGCGGCACGGTGCTTGATTGGCACAGCGGCTTCCGCGAAGCCTTTGCCTCGGCAGGACAACGTCACGGCATCAGGCGTGACTGGGCCGCGCTGGCAAATGACCTGCGTCACCGGACGATGCAGGCAATGCTAAATTTGGGTGAGAACGGCCCGCCGGAATATAATTTCGACGACGCGCACCGCTTTTGCCTGGATGCCCTGTTGGACGAAGAAGGGCTGGATGCATTCGACGCGCAGGACCGGCACGCGATCTCGTGGGATGCACCGCATAGTTTTGCCGCCTGGCCGGACGTGCGGCCCGGATTGGCAGCGCTGCGCGAGCGGTTCATCGTGACCTCGTTCACGCTGCTGTCCTACCGGTTGATCATCGAAACTTCGCGCAGGAACGGGTTGGTCTGGGACGGGGTCCTTTCCTGCGAAGGGCTTGGTGTCTACAAACTGCTGCCCAGGGCGTATCGGCGGGCCGCTGAACGTTTGCAACTGCAGCCCGAGCAATGCCTGATGGTTGCGTGTCACCCCTATGACCTTGACTCTGCAAGTCGGGTGGGGTTCCGAACGGCGCTGGTTCGGCGACCGCTGGAGTGGGGCAACAAGCCTTCCGAGACGCCGGATCGGGGTGAAACCGGCACTTATGACATTGAAGTGGACAGCTTTACGGATTTGATCTCTGCCCTTCAGATTTAGGTTGGAGAAAACTGAAAAGCAGTTTTCGGTTCAAACCGCGTTCGAAAGCCGGAATTTGATTGCATGCAACACGATCCAGACCGTGCTTGTCATAGATGAACCGGAGGCGCCTTAACAGAAGCCTCCGGTTATTGTGCCTGATCAACGCGCCTCAGCCCGGGC
>NZ_JAGHRE010000013.1 GCF_017743935.1 Tropicibacter sp. R16_0 | reverse complement strand
CCCTCCCTCCCCCCGGAATTCGAGTGAGATGACAGATCTTCCCCACCCCGACCACCAGCCAGAATTTTATGAAACCGTCGCGATGAAGCGGCTGTTCGCCTGGCTTCTCGACAGTTGCATCATTCTGGCGCTGAGCTTGCTTGCTGTTTTGATGACCGCTTTTGTTGGTCTCTTTGTCTGGCCGCTGCTCTATCTGGCGATCGGATTTGTCTACCGCGTGGCGACCATCGCCAGCGGGTCGGCCACCTGGGGCATGCACTTTGTCGGGATCGAGCTTCGCGACGCTTATGGCGCCCGTCTGGATGGAGGCTTGGCCCTGGCTCACACCGCAGGCTACACGGTTTCAATGGCTCTGCCTGTCTTGCAGGTGATCTCGGTCATCATGATGCTGACCAGCGCCCGCGCCCAAGGTCTGACAGACGCGATGCTGGGCACCGTTGCCATCAACCGGCGCGCTGTCGCCTGACGCAGACCCTAGCCAGGGCACTGCTTCGGAGCACTCCCGCCCGTCGTCGGTGTTTCTGGCGAAACATCTCCTCCCGTTGGGCCGGGCAGGCGCGGGCTTTGCCCGCGCCTGCCCGGCCCCCCGCCGTCCGCAGGACGCAGGACCGAAAGGTCCTGCAATCGCCACTTGGCGGCTTTGGGATCGATTGCTATCATCCCTTGAAACCGCGAGCCGCCTTATGAGTTTTTTTGATGCGCCACACGCTGCCGATTGTTCCACAGTTCTACGTGACGGCCCCACAACCCTGCCCCTATCTTGAAAATCGTATGGAGCGGAAGCTGTTCACCGCTTTGCAGGGCGAAGGGGCTGATCAGTTGAACAATGCCCTGTCCCGACAGGGGTTTCGACGTTCGCAGAACGTGCTATACCGTCCGTCTTGCGCCGACTGTGCCGCTTGCCTTTCAGCCCGCATCAAGGTGAGCGATTTTGTCGCCAACAAGAGCCAACGCCGCGCGCTGCGGCGCAATGCGCATCTGGGGCGCCGGGCGACATCGCCCTGGGCCACGGACGAGCAGTATGAGCTCTTTCGCCGCTACCTGGACATTCGCCACGCCGACGGTGGCATGGCAGATATGGATGTGTTCGAATTTGCCGCCATGATCGAGGAAACCCCGATACGCAGCCGGGTCATCGAATACAGTGACCGCAAGACGGACGCTTTGGCGGCCGTGAGCCTGACAGATGTGCTCGAAGACGGGTTGAGCATGGTCTATTCCTTCTATGAGCCAGAACTGCGCAGCAGCTCATTGGGCACCTTCATGATCCTCGATCATATCGAGATCGCCCGGGAAGCCGACCTACCCTATGTCTACCTGGGGTATTGGGTACCAGAGAGCCCCAAGATGGGCTACAAGGCGCGGTTCTCTGGCCTTGAGGTTTACGTGGGCGGGGAGTGGCAAGTGATGAAGAACCCCGAGGATTACGAATCTGCCTCGCACCCGCTGTCCACCGACCCGATCGCCGAACAGGTCGCCAATATCCAATTGCCCGACCGTCGCGCGCCCTGATCTGACATGCCACAACAGCTTTTTGCCATCGCCCTTGTGGTGCCCGACTATGATGCGGCACTGGCGTTTTATGTGGATCAGCTGGGCTTTACCCTGGATCAGGACGAGGATCTGGGCGATGGCAAGCGTTGGGTCCGGGTGACGCCGCCCGGCGGGACATCCGGCTCGATCATTCTGGCCAAAGCGGAGGGCGCAAACCAAGAGGCTGCGATTGGCAATCAGACCGGCGGGCGTGTTGGGTTCTTTCTGACCACGGATGACTTCGCCCGAGATCACGCCGCGATGCTGGCCCAAGGGGTGGAGTTCGAGGAAGAGCCACGCCATGAACCTTATGGCACGGTTGCGGTCTGGCGCGATCCTTTTGGCAATCGGTGGGACCTGCTGCAGTTCTCCTGATGCCTCCACGCTTGTGGTCAAACCAGGCTCTCCCGCCGGTCGTCGATACCCCCTGCGGGGCATCTCCGCCCGCCCAAGCCGGGCGCCTCGCTTATCGCTCGGCGCGTCATCGCAGATTGCTCATCGTCCCTGATGCCAGAAGCAGGTACCATTTGGCAGCGCAACGTCACCGTTACCCATTCAAAATGAACGTGGCACTCTGTGGCGGAAGAAAGATCAGGCGAAATGGGAGAGTCGCATGACCGAGATCACGACCATGCAGGTCCGCAAGACAAACCTGGGCGAACTTGGTGTCAGCACAACCCACAGCCCCAATGACCTGAGCGGAAAGATCCTTGTGCGGATCGAGCGCTTTGGGATGACCGCGAACAACATCACCTATGGCGTTGTCGGTGATCGCATCGGCTATTGGAAGTTTTTCCCAACCGTGGACGACGCGTTCGGTGTCATCCCGGTTTGGGGCATCGGTATCGTTGAGGCCAGCGGCCTGCCCGAGATCGCGGTTGGTGAGCGGCTTTATGGATATTGGCCAATGGGCAGCCATGCCGTGCTGGAACCTGGCCGCATTGACCAAACGCGGTTTTTCGACGCCTCGGATCATCGCAAGGACCTTGCTGCCGTGTACAATCGCTATCTGCGCCTGTCCAACGATCCGCAGGACGATCCCGCGACCGATGACATGCGCATGGTGCTCTGGCCCCTCTATGCGACCTCCTTCTGTCTCTATGACTTTGCTCTGGCCGGAGACTGGTATGGCGCGGAACAGGTGCTCATCGTTTCGGCCTCGTCCAAAACCGGGATCGGCACGGGCTATGCCTTTCAGGCCGATCCGAATGCCCCCAAGATCGTCGGACTGACATCTACCGGAAACAAGGCCAAGGTTGATGCCCTGGATCTGTATGATCAGGTGCTGACCTATGACCAGATCGAGGCCGAACTCGACAACGTTCCCACCCTGATCATCGACATGTCGGGCTCTGGCCCGGTGATCTCGCGCCTGCACCAGCACTTGGGTGACAATATGCGGTTCACCAGCCACGTGGGCCTGACGCATTATTCCGAGGCCGGGATGGGCGATGGTTACATTCGCGAGCGATCCGAGATGTTCTTTGCTCCCGGCCACATTGCCAAACGCAATGCCGATTGGGGACCGGGTGAGTTTGAGCGCCGTTCGGGCGCCTTCTGGACGCAAGCGATGCACAAGAGCGCGGATTGGCTGACGATCAACCACGCGCAGGGACTGGACCAGGTAGAATCCGCCTATCGCGAGGTTTTGGCTGGCAAAACCCCCGCGGATCAGGCGTGGACGATATCCCTGCATAGGTGACCCAAGCGTTTCCGGCCGAAATCGCCCCCTGATCGCGCAACGTGCTGGGCCTTTGGTGGCAAGCGACGTCTTGTGATGCAAGCGGTTGGAAAACCGTCAAAGGATACCCAAACACCCTGTTTTTTTCTAGGCTTTGATCTCTACGCAGTCCAATGCTCGATCAAAGCTGAAACAAGGGTCCAACACATGCCTCATTATGCGCTTATTGGTTGCATTTTTTCCAAGAGCCACACGCTTCGAATTTAGTAAAGATTCCTCTTAACCCTGATTGCAAATCCCTCACCTATTTGAAAATTTGCCGCCACTGACGTTACACACGAGACTAACCTTATGAAATTCCCCCTTAAATCAGCTGTTCTGTTTTGCTCGCTCGGTCTGGTTGCCGCATGCACCGGCACCGGAACACGAGAGGTCGATGCAATCAATTCGGCATTGCAACAAGCAGATGGCAACACCGCCTTTGTTCTGCGCAGCACTGGTTATGCAGGCAGTGCCGTGCCCATTGCCGTTTTGCTGAACGGCCAAGAGGTCGAGTCACTTGCCGTGAACGAGGTCGGCACGTTTCAAACACCGCCCGGCAAGCATGTTTTGAACATCGATTTCAAAGGGATCGATCTTGGCTTGCGAACCAACTCGCTGACCTATGTCAACGACCCAAGCAAACCGCAGTACTTTGTGATCAATCTGAAACAACAGTTTGCAAGCGCCAAAATGACCATTTCGGAAGTGTCACAGGAATCGTTCCTGGATGCAGTTCAGAACTAAGGCCGGTGCTCATAAAACAAAAAAGGGGGCCTGAGGCCCCCTTTTCATTTCTGCACCAACATCAATTCGGGATCAGGTCCGGGATGATGGTCACGATGCTGGGGAACGTCCACAACAGTGCAAGACCCGCCACTTGGATCAGCACAAACGGCAGGATCCCGCGGTAGATATGCCCTGTCGTGACCTCTTTTGGTGCCACACCGCGCAGGTAGAACAGAGCGAACCCAAAGGGTGGCGTCAGGAACGAGGTCTGCAGGTTCACCGCCACCATGATCGTGACCCATTTCGGATCAAACGACCCGCCATAGATCACCGGACCCACGATCGGGATCACGATGTAGATGATCTCCAGGAAGTCGAGCACAAAGCCCAGGATGAAGAGCACCAGCATCACGATCAGGAAAACCGTGAACTCGTTGTCAAAGCTCTTCAGGAACTGCTGGATATAATGCTCGCCACCAAAGGAGATGACCACCAGGTTGAGCAGCTGCGAGCCGATCAGAATGGTGAAAACCATAGACGTCACCTTGGCCGTTTCGCGGACGACCGGGGTCAGGACCCCGCCACCGTACAGAACCCAGCAGCCAAAGATCAGACCAAACAGCGCATAGAGGTACGCCGCATAGGCCACGAAGAAGGCGATCCAGCTTTCGACGCTTACGCCATCCTGGTTGATCCGCAGGTCAAAATTGATGCCCACGAGGATACAGATCAGGATCGCAAAGGTGGACATGATGATCACCTTGCCCGAACGCCCGTCGTCCTGCAGCTTGCGATAAGCCGCCAGCATGATGGCCCCACCTGCCCCAAGCGCCGCAGCCGGTGTTGGGTTGGTGATGCCGCCCAGGATCGAACCCAGAACCGCGATGATCAGAACCAGCGGTGGGAAGACCACCCGGATCAGCTCATTCTTGGTGGCCCGCAGAGCCGCCTCTTTACAGCCATAGAGCGTGATAATCGCCGGAATGGCCAGCATCACCGCCATCACGCCCGAGGACGTTGTGGGCTTCACAAAGAGGATGTCCACCAACACCATCAGCAAGAGACCGATGGCCCCCACGATCAGCGGCTTGGTGTCCTTGGACGGCGCGATGCCACGACCCAGGATCAGGGTCAGACCCAACAGAACCGCCAGAACCGCCAGCCCGGTGCCAATCGGCGCGGCCGCGTCGATCTTGGCCTGGCGGGCCTCGGCGATCTGTTCGTCGCTCAGGCGTTCGCTTTGTGTCACACCACCTGCATCGTTGATCGCCTGCTGCTCGGCCAGGGCGATATCCCACGCCTCTTGCCCGTGCAGCTCGATCATCGACGCTTGGCACTCCTCACCGACATTGGTGCGCAGGCTCGCGCCCTCACCGATGTCCGAGAAGGCCGAGACGGTGATGTCCTGCGATCCAACCAGGCCAACGCTGCCCAGCAGGAACACGCCACCGATCAGACCGACGGGTGCAGCCAGGAACCACAGCAGGCCTTCATTGCGGGTGATCGGCTCGTTGTTCGAGCTTCCCATTTCCACAGCCGGTGCCTTGTCCGGGTTCAGCATCGCATAGCCGAAGGCATAAAGCGCATAGAGCAGTGCCAGCATGATCCCCGGCAGCAGCGCCGCCTGGAACAGGGTCCCTACGGACACAACCGCAGGCTTGCCCAGATAGGTCAACGCATCAGTACAACCCGCTGCAACCGCACGGCTTTCCTGTGCCGCCGAATAGAGGTCACCCGCCAGGGTACCCAGCAGAACGATCACGATCGAGGGCGGAATGATCTGCCCCAACGTTCCCGATGCCGCGATGACGCCGGTTGCAAGCTCGGGTGAATACCCGTTCCGCAACATGGTCGGCAGTGCCAACAGACCCATGGTGACAACAGTCGCGCCAACGATACCGGTCGAAGCGGCGAGGAAGGCCCCCACAACAACAATCGACACCGCCAGACCGCCGGGCAGCGGACCAAAGACACGCGCCATGGTGGTCAGCAGATCGTCCGCGATCTTGGAGCGCTCCAGCGTGATGCCCATCAGGACGAACATCAGAACCGCCAGCAGGGTTTCAATCGACTGACCCGCCAAAACACGCTCGTTGATGCGGTTCACGATGAACGAGACGTTGCGATCCATCGCAACTTCCCACCCCTTGGGGAAGACCGCCTCGGCCACCCTGGGTAACTCCGGATACCTAAAGACCGAGATCGAGTCAGGCTTGACGCCAGAGTTGACCAGATCGCGATAGACCGTCGACGAGGTGTCGATGGCCTGGTGGATCAGCAGCCCCGCGCTGTCGAGCGCGGCAATGATACCGAAGGAGATGATCCCGGCGCCACCGATGGCAAAGGCCACCGGAAAGCCGGACAGAATGCCCCCGAAGAGACAGAAGAATACAATAATGAGGCCGATTTCGACGCCATCAAGACCGAATAGCATAGCTCAGGTTCCTATTCTCAATGAGCGCCTTCATAGGCTTCTTCACCCTCTCCAAGGCTATCCTTGTCGAGGTATTTGTTTTCGCTGCCCTCGCCTTCGACGAACTCGAGATACGAGCGGTAGAAGAAGGCAATCGCATGGATGAAGACCAGACCGGCAAAAGCCACCAGCAGGATCTTGAAGATGAAGTAGGCGGTGAAACCGTTGGGCGAAAAGCCGATGGTTTCCACATTCCACCGCATTGCCCGCGATTTCAGCAGCAGGCGGTCCAGCGTGTCACTGGCCGAAGGCTTCGGCACGATCAGGTGACGCCACATGAAGTACCAGCCATACATCCAGATCAGCACGGCGGTGGGGATCATGAAGAAGATCGAACCGAACATGTCGATGACCTTCTTGGTGCGGAAACGCACGGCCGAATAGATCAGGTCAACACGGACGTGGCCGCCTTGCACAAAGGTGTAAGTCACACAAAGAGAGACGACCAACGCATTGTAAAGCTTGAGTTCTTCAGCGTACCAGCTGATGTCGAACTGCAGCGGCACACCAAAACCGAACACGATGTCCGGACGGGTGAAAATCCGTTGCATGAAGACGATGATGATCTGTTGCAGCACCATCAGCAGACCGGCCCAGGCAAAGAAGCGGCCAACCGTGTTGGCGAACCCTTCGAGGACGCGCACACACCCCCACATGAAGTTGCGGCGGATCATGCCGATGATGGTGATCACCAGGACAATTACAAAGACGGCAAAGAAGAACTCCACCGATCCCCCGTAATAGACGAAGCGCATGACCGCTTCCTTGTTGGACCAATCCAGCCAAAGCGACGGGTTCGCGATGGCGTATCCAATGTTCAAAAATGCTTCGGCCAGGTTTTGCAGCGTCCACAGCAACCCATTCCATAGGGCGCCGAACGCCGAGCCGAGGCTCGCAGTACTCTCTTCCTGCATGGTGTCCCCCAGTGTATTCCCCGCGACCCATCTTTGGGGTCCGTTCTGACAGTGCCGGGTGCACTGCAAAAGAGGCCCCGATGGGGGGCCTCTTTCGTGTCACATGATGGCTTAGCCGCCCAGAACGCGAACGCGCTGCTGAACGTAGTAACCGTCCGACTTGTTGATCCAGGACGCCGAGTTTGCCAGCGACTCTTCGAACGACTTGCGGATGTTGGCGAAGATTTCGTCGCCCATGTTCTCATCCATGACCTCTGCCGAAGCTTTGCCGAATGCATCCCAGACATCGTCCGAGAACTGCAGAGTCTTGACGCCTTGCGCCTGCAGACGGGCCAGAGCGGCACCGTTGTTGGCCAGGGTTTCCGACAGCTGATAGTGGGTCACGGCCATCGACGCGTTGCGCAGGATTGCCTGGTGCTGCGGTGTCAGGTCGTTCCAAACGTCCAGGTTGACCGACGCGGCCAGAGCCGAGCCCGGCTCGTGGAAGCCCGCAGTGTAGTAGACCTTGGCAACTTCCTGGAAGCCGGCGCGTTCGTCAGCCATCGGGCCAACCCACTCCAGACCATCCAGAGCACCCGACGAAAGCGCCTGATACAGTTCGCCACCGGGGATGTTCTGCACGGACGCGCCCAGTTTACCCAGAACCTTGCCGCCCAGACCCGGCATACGGAACTTCAGACCGTTGAAGTCTGCGGCCGAGTTGATTTCCTTGCGGAACCAGCCACCGGACTGCGAACCCGAGTTACCGGCCAGCAGGCCTTTCAGGTTGAAGATCTGGCCCAGCTCGTCGTGCAGCTCTTCGCCGCCGCCGTGGTAGTACCAGTTGGTAACTTCCTGCGCGGTGCCGCCGAACGGAACAGCGGTGAAATAGGCATAACCCGGGTGCTGACCGATGAAGTAGTAGTCGGCCGAGTGGTACATGTCTGCCTGGCCCGACGACACGGCGTCGAACACTTCCAGCGCGCCCACCAGCTCGCCCGGAGCTTTCTTGTCGATGGTCAGCTGACCATCGGACATGGCACCAACCATTTCGACCATGTAGCTGGCCGCGTCATCCAGAACCGCAAAGCCGCGGGGCCAGGACTGAACCATGGTCAGGGTCCGCTTGCCCTGCGCATAGGCCGGTGCTGCCAGCGTTGTGGCTGCTGCGGCGCTACCGCCAAGTGCGGATGTTTTCAAAAAAGAACGGCGATCCATCAGAGACATTCCTCCCAAAATTGTACATTGCCCGAGCCCCCTCTCAAAGGCGCGGACGGATCGTTTTCAGTGTGGCCAAGCCTAGCGACCCTCACTTTGATGTGAATACCTAGTACTGCGTAGAAAGCCGGATTTTTTGCCTCTGACGCAGGAAAAGTTACTGAAATCACGCCCGTTTGCACCGCTCGTTACATGTATTTTTCCTGCCTCTTTGCTTTTTGGCGCAACTTCTCGTATCGATTCGCCATGCGGTTCCTGACCAACATCCTGCGCCCCAACTATGCGCAAAAGCTTTCGCTGCTGGCGACGCTGCCGTTGGTTTGCGCCGTGGCTGCCATTGCCGCACTGGTTGCCTATCAAAGCCGCGCCCTGGCCGAACGCGAGATCGACGCGCTGGAACAGCAGCTGCTCGAGGCCAAGAAAGCCGAGCTGCGCAACTATGTGACCCAGGCCCGCAACGGATTCTATTACATCTATGGCTCAGCCCAGCCCGACGATCAGGTGGCCAAGGACCAGGTCACGCAAATTCTGTCGGCGATGATCTACGGCACCGACGGGTTCTTCTTTGTCTATGAATACGACGGCACCAACATCGTCAGCCCCCGCCAGACCGAGATGATCAATGAAAACTGGGCAGGCCTGACGGACAGCCAGGGCACACCGGTGGTGGATGAGTTGATCCGCCTGGCCCGACAAGGCGCGGGCTGGCATACCTTCATGTGGCCCAAGCCTTCCACCGGGGAAGAGGCGCAGATGGTCGCCTATGTCACCGGCTTTCAAAGCTGGCGTTGGGCGGTTGGGACCGGCGTTTTCATTGACGATGTTCTCGCCTCGGTCGCTGCGGCTCGGGCCGAGGTCGAAGCGCGTGTTCAGCGCACATTCGTCTATATCGGTGCGATTACACTGGGCGCTCTGCTCACCGTCTTTCTGTCCGGCATGATGCTCAACATCCGCGAACGCCGCCTGGCGGACGCCAAGCTAAAGGAGCTGACCCAGAGGGTGTTCGACGCCCAAGAAGAGGAACGCGGCCGCGTCGCGCGCGAGCTGCACGACGGCATCAGCCAGATCCTCGTGGGCGTGCGCTATGCGCTCGACAACACCCGCCGCCGTCTGGCCCGCGGGGATCACGACGGCGCACAAGATCCGCTGGACAAGGGCCTCGACAATCTGGGCACCGCCATCACCGAGGTACGCCGCATCAGTCGCGACCTGCGCCCCGGCGTGCTGGATGATCTGGGCCTTGGCCCCGCACTCAAGGCGCTGACAGATGATTTCAGCGAAAGAACGGGGATCGAGACCGAGTTCACCACGGTCGTCTTCCGCAACCGTCTGGACCAGGATGCCAAGATTGCGCTTTACCGTATCGCGCAAGAGGCACTGACCAATATCGAACGCCATTCGGGCGCCACCCACGTGACGATGGACCTGCGCGGCCACAAGAAGGGCGCGACGATGCGGATCACCGATAATGGGCGCGGCATCCGCTCGGGGCCGGACAATGTCAGCTCGGGCTTGGGCCTGCGCAACATGCAGGAACGGATTGAGCAACTTGACGGCACCCTGCGCATTCTGTCATCACGCGGCGCGCAAAGCGGAACCGTGATCGAGGTGCATCTGCCCCTCTCGCACCTGTTGCCGCCACAGGACGAAACCGCGCCAAAGGAGATGACGTCATGACACATGAACCGGTCCGGGTGCTGATCGTCGACGACCACCCCATGGTTGCCGAAGGGATCCAGTCGATCCTGGAAAGCTATGACGACATCGAAGTTGTCGGCACGCTCGGCAATGGCCAAGAGGCCGTTGACCAAACCGGCACCCTGAAACCGGACGTGATCCTGATGGATCTGAACATGCCCGGCCTGGGCGGGCTGTCCGCGACCGAGATCCTGCTGGAACGCGCGCCGGATACCCGCATCCTGATCCTGTCAATGCATGACAGTCCCGAATACATCTCGACCGCGCTCAGCCACGGCGCCATGGGCTACGTGCTCAAGGACGTGCCCACGGACGAGATCAAACAGGCCATCGACACCGTGATGAATGGCCAAAGGTATCTCTGCACCGGCGCCAAGGGCTCGCTAGAGCCCAAGGACGGCACCACCCGCGAGGCATTGACCGGGCGCGAGCAGACCATCTTGCTGCAACTGGCCCAGGGCAAATCCAACAAAGAGGTGGCGATCGCACTCGACATCTCGGTCCGCACCGTTGAAACCCACCGCAAGAACATCAAGCGCAAGCTCGGTATCTCCTCGACCGCGGGCCTCACCCGCTATGCAATGGAACACGGCATGCTCCAAGGCACCGGCGCACCGCTCTAGGCGCAGCGCCCCACAGCACAAGGGGCAAAGCCCCGCAGGGCTGCGCGGCCCAACCGGTTGAGGGCATCTTTGATGCACGTGAACCGGGCGGGAGCACCCCCGACTTAGTCCAACAATTGATCCGACCGACGCCCTTCGCGGTCATAGTGGTGCTGCAACACCCGGCCATAGAGCTGCTTGGTCCGCTCTACCCCGCCGCACATCCCTTCGGTTTCAACAAATGAAAAGATGCCTACATAGCGGGTCCGCTCCCCTTTGACGGCTGCGACACGGTGCAAGGAATAACGCCCCTTGAAGATCTGCAGATCACCGGGCTGCAACTCCAACTGCCGGACATTGCGCATGTCCCCATCCAGCACCCGCGCGACACCTTCGAAATTTTCGTCTTCGCCGGTCCGCAACCCAGGCACATATTCGAATTGGCCGCCCGTCTCGCCATTCTGAATCGCAAGCGTCACCGTGAAGTTGTTGGTGTCAAAATGCCACGGAAACCCCTGCCCTTCTTCCACCACGTTGATGATCACATCCGCCAGCGGGTCGTCATAGCGAAAGAACCGATCCTCGGGCTCGTTCAGGGCGGCTCGAATGAAAGGCATGAAGCCCGGGTATTCATAGATCCGCCGCAAAGGTCCCTTTGCCGGAAAGTTGTCTGCCGGAACAAATGCGTTTGAGCGTTCAAAGAACTGCCTGATCGGGTGCGTGCGCCGCAGCTTGGGATCATCCTGGCTGAAATACGCATTTGTACGCCCGAATGAGCGATGCGCATTTGGTGCCACCCTGTCCGCCTCTTTCACCAAGGCCGCGATCCCCTCGTCATGAACAAATCCCGGCAGCACGGCGCAGCCATCAGTGTCCAATTCGCGGCGCAGATCCTGGATCATGCGCTCAAAGGCGGGGCTGTCGGGGCGGTCAATCGGATAGCGACCCAGATCCACCAGATCCTGCAATTGCATCGCTCACCTCCTCAATAACCTCGAACTGACCTCAGCCTGCCACCCCAATTCCCCCTGATCTGGCACTTTTTGGACAAGGCGATGACGGATTCAGACCTTGAAAATCGACCCACCTCAGCCCTCACGCAGGGTCATTTGCCGGATATTTCGTCGCACCCTTCAGTTTGCGCAAGAAAATGTCGCAAAATCACCCCCTCAGGTTACAAATTCATCCACATTGCCTGTTGACGCCCCCGCGCGCCGCTCATAATGTCGCCTCCAAGCTAAAAAGGAGCCGCTGGCTATGACCAAGCTAGTCGTAATCGTAGGAACAACGCGCATGGGCCGGTGACGGTAGACCACAATCAAACCCATGCGCCTCCGAAAGTTCGGGGGCTTTTTTTATGCAAACAGGACGCATGTCGCCAATGGAGCAAAGCAGATGACACGTGAAATGACCGGCGCAAAAATGGTGGTTCAAGCCCTCAAAGATCAGGGCGTCGACACCGTCTTTGGATACCCAGGCGGCGCCGTTCTGCCGATTTATGATGAGATTTTCCTGCAAAACGACATCCGCCACATCCTGGTCCGCCACGAACAGGGCGCGGTGCATGCCGCCGAAGGATATGCGCGGTCGACCGGCAAACCCGGCGTTGCGCTGGTGACATCCGGTCCAGGGGCCACCAACGCCGTGACCGGCCTGACCGACGCATTGCTGGATTCGATCCCGATCATCGTTCTCACCGGCCAGGTCCCGACATTCATGATCGGCTCGGATGCGTTCCAGGAAGCTGACACCGTTGGCATCACGCGGCCTTGCACCAAGCACAACTGGCTGGTGAAAGAGACCGACAAGTTGGCCGAAACCATCCACGAGGCGTTCCACGTCGCAACCGCTGGCCGCCCCGGCCCGGTTCTGATCGACATCCCGAAAGACGTGCAGTTCGCCAACGGCGAATACCAGCCGCCCAAACCATCGGCCTCGCATTATCAGCCGGTCGTCAAAGGCGACATGGAAGAGATCACCGAATTGGTCGCCGCAATCGAGACCGCCAAAAAGCCGGTTTTCTACACCGGCGGCGGCGTGATCAATTCAGGCCCCGCAGCCAGCCAATTGCTGCGCGAGTTGGTGGACGCGACCGGGTTCCCGATCACCTCGACCCTGATGGGCCTTGGCGCCTATCCGGCGTCTGGCGACAATTGGATCGGGATGCTGGGCATGCATGGTCTTTACGAGGCCAACATGGCGATGCACGACTGCGACCTGATGATCAACATCGGCGCCCGCTTTGACGACCGCATCACCGGTCGCATCGATGCGTTCAGCCCGAACTCGAAAAAGGCGCATATCGACATCGACCCCAGCTCGATCAACAAGGTGATCCGCGTCGACATCCCGATCGTGGGCGACGTGGCCCATGTGCTCGAAGATATCCTGAAGGTCTGGAAATCGCGCGGCCGCAAGACCGATGCGGCAAACGTGGCCCAATGGCAGGCGCAGATCAACGACTGGCGCAAGATCAACTGCTTGGCCTTCACGCAAGAAGGCAAGACCATCAAGCCGCAGCATGCGCTGGTGCGTCTTGAAGAGCTGACCAAGAACCACGACCGCTATATCACCACCGAGGTGGGCCAACACCAGATGTGGGCCGCGCAGTATCTGGGCTTTGAAGATCCCAACCGCTGGATGACCTCGGGTGGTCTGGGCACCATGGGCTATGGCTTCCCCGCCTCCATCGGTGTGCAGATGGCGCATCCTGACGCGCTGGTGATCAACGTCGCTGGCGAAGCCTCGTGGCTGATGAACATGCAGGAGATGGGCACCGCTGCGCAGTACCGCCTGCCGGTAAAACAGTTCATCCTGAACAACGAGCGTTTGGGCATGGTGCGCCAATGGCAGGAGCTGCTGCATGGCGAGCGTTATTCGCACAGCTGGTCCGAAGCACTGCCTGATTTCGTCAAGCTCGCCGAGGCCTTTGGCGCCAAGGGTATCTTGTGCTCTGACCCCGCCGATCTGGATGACGCGATCATGGAGATGATCAACTACGACGGTCCGGTGATCTTTGACTGCCTGGTTGAAAAGCACGAGAACTGCTTCCCGATGATCCCATCAGGCAAGGCGCACAACGAAATGCTGCTTGGCGAGGCCGAGACGCAGGGCGTGATCGATTCAAAGGGTTCGGTGCTGGTCTGACCTGCACCGCCTGTCTTACAGAATTCGGCGCAGCCGGAGTTGGGCGCGCCAACGACTTTAGGAAAGGGACGTAAATGTCTGCCCTACATATCAAAAAAGGCGCAACGCGCCACTCCGCCTATAACCTACGTCCGAACTTTTCGGATGTTCAGGAACGCCACACCATCGCTGTGCTGGTGGAAAACGAACCCGGTGTTCTGGCCCGTGTCATCGGCCTCTTCTCGGGGCGCGGCTACAACATCGAAAGCCTGACCGTGGCCGAGGTGGATCACACCGGCCACCTGAGCCGCATCACCATCGTCACCACCGGCACGCCTCAGGTGATCGAACAGATCAAGGCGCAGCTGGGGCGCATTGTGCCGGTGCACGATGTGCACGACCTGACCGTCGAAGGCCCCTCGGTCGAGCGTGAACTGGCGATGCTGAAAGTGGTCGGTGATGGTGAAAAGCGGGTCGAAGCGTTGCGGCTGGCGGATATTTTCCGCGCCAATGTCGTCGACAGCACGCTGAACTCATTTGTCTTTGAAATCACCGGCGCGCCGGACAAGATCGACGCCTTTGCGGATTTGATGCGCCCTCTGGGTCTGGCAGAGATCGCACGTACAGGCGTTGCCGCATTGCTGCGCGGTGACTGATACGAATTTGGATCAAGGCCTGATGCTTAAGCGTGTCGGGCCTTGGTCTCTATCAATTCTGCACCGGAACGACGCCCCGTTGGATTGAACGGAATGACATTGGCGGTTTGAATTCCACCGTTCCGGCCTGCATCGGTACCTTGCGCCGATCCCCCACTCATTTCATCCCGAGCAGCGGTCAACATGTCAGGCAGGGAACGGCAAGCGCCGCCTTGGATCAACCTCGGATTGCAGGCAAACCTCTGTTTGCGCTGCGTCTCTAGTTCGAACTGAACCCAGTCCCCCGCTTCCAATGACAGATTTTGCGTTTCATCCGTGTGGCGATAGAACGCCAGGTCGCCTTGATCTTCGCACCATATGACCGCTTTGCGGTCAACTGGATTACTCCAGAGAACTACACCAAACATATTCCGTTCCATTCTATCGTTTTCCTTAAGATTGGGGCAATTTTGATGCCACAAACATGCTTATTTGCGCGTCTTGCTATTGCTTTTTGTGTCTACGTCGATAGCTTTGTGACGCAATTGCGCGTCCGAACTGACGCTAAATTGCGTCTAAGGTGCGATATTTGGTTTGAAAGCGGCGCCCACTCGTCCGCTTTTCACGGTTTCTAACAACGAACGAAAATCAGTGCTGGGACACAAATGACCAAGTCAACACGCACGCCTGCAGAGTTGCGCAACATGTTTGGGGAAAACTTGCGCATTCTTGCCCGGCAATACCCTTCGATATCCGAGTTATCTCGGAGGTTGGGCATCAATCGGACGCAGTTCAACCGCTACTTGTCCGGAGAAAGCTTCCCAAGACCAGATGTTCTGGAGCGCATCTGCGTCTTCTTTGACGTCGATGCGCGTATCTTGCTGGACCCGGTCGAGAACATTCCCTCGCAGGGGCAAATCCTGAACGGTCCAATCTTGAGCGATTTTTTCGGAGCCGGTGTCAAAAACCTGCCGGAAGAGACCTTTCCCAGCGGATTTTACCGTTTCTCCCGGCGCAGCTTTGTGAATGACAGCCAATTCATCGTCGGCCTCGTCTATGTCTACCGCTTCGAAGGGCAGACATATGTGCGGGGCTATGAAGCCAAGGAAGCGATGTCGCAACAAGGCCTGCCAACGGACGCGCGGACACGCGAGTTCCGTGGGTTTGTAGCGCGCCAGGAAGATGGCGTTGCATTGGTGATTTCACGTCGCAAGGCGATGACCTGCTCTTTCAACTACTTGTCCCGTGTCGCGTCGTTCGAAAACAACTTTTGGGTTGGCTACGTCACCCGCACGGTCCGCGAAAGCGTCACGGGCACGCGTGCTGCCCGCATGGTTTATGAGCATTTGGGCACAGACCGTACCAGCATTTTTGAAGTTGCCCGAACGTCCGGGTTCATCTCCGAAGATGATTTGATGCCCTTCCATCGGCGCCTGCTGCAACCGCAGGATCCCTTCAGGTAACACCGTTCTGAGAGTCCGTTTGCAGGAATCGACACCTATGTCGTTTCCTGCAAACGCGCGTCGCTGATTGAATGGCTGACGCGGTCGGTTCGTGGTTTCTGGTGTCCAAGAGTATGGAGCCAGACATGACAACAGCCACAACCACCCTGTCGGACGTGACCCAACCGATTGAACGTGCCAACGGTCTGCCGAACGCCCACTATACCGATCCCGCCGTCTTTGCCGAAGAGAATCAGGCGCTGTTGGCCGATGGCTGGGCTGGCCTGGCCGTGACCGCCGATGTGCCCGAAGCAGGCGATGCGGTGCCGCTGACATTTCTGGGAATGCCGCTGCTGTTGCTGCGCGGACGCGACGGTGAGGTCCGCGTGTTTCAGAACATCTGCCGCCACCGTGGCATGATCCTGGTCGAAGAGCCGCGCAAGATCGAAGGTGCCATTCGCTGCCCCTATCACAGCTGGTGCTATTCCACCCAAGGGCGCCTGGTGTCGACCCCGCATGTGGGCGGACCGGGGCAGAACACCCACGACGGCATCGACCGCGACACCCTGGGTCTGATCGAGGTGCGCAGCCACATCTGGATGGGCGTTGTCTGGATCAACATTTCGGGTCATGCACCTGCGTTTGAAGACGTCCACGCCGACCTGCTGCAACGCTGGTCCGAGTTCGACAAGCCGATCTATCACGGCGGTGACGACAGCAAGTTCCAGCTCGCCGTGAACTGCAACTGGAAGCTTGCAGTCGAAAACTACTGCGAAAGCTATCACCTGCCTTGGGTGCATCCGGGGCTCAACAGCTATTCCCGGCTGGAAGATCACTATCACATCGAACATCCCGGTGCCTATTCCGGCCAGGGCACGCTGGTCTATCGCCAGCTGACCGGGGACAAGGGCGAGGTCTTTGCAGACTTCGAGGGGTTGAGCGACAAGTGGGACACCGCCGCTGAATACATCGCCGTCTATCCCAACGTCTTGCTGGGCGTGCACCGCGACCACAGCTTTGCCATCGTTCTGGTGCCCGAGGCACAGGACCGCACGGTTGAGAACGTCCATCTCTATTACACCACCGAAGAGACCAGCCCCGAGCTGCGGCGCAAGAACACAGAGCAGTGGAAAACCGTGTTCGAAGAGGACATCTTTGTCGTCGAGGGCATGCAAAAGGGGCGTGCCGCGCCGGGCTTTGACGGTGGTCGTTTCTCGCCGGCGATGGACGGGCCAACCCATGTGTTCCACGATTGGGTTGCAAGCAAGCTGCAAGCCTACAGAGGGTTGAAGGCCGCCGAATGAGCGACCTGAACGACCGGCTGTTGGCGGCGCATGCCGCAGAGGACAAGCGCGCCTTGGTGGATCTATACACCGAGGCCGCCGACCAGGCCGCCGACATTGACAGCGCCTGTTTCTATTTGACCCATGCCATGGTCTTTGCCCTGGAACTGGGCCTGCCGGTTGCAGATGACCTGCGCCGCCACCTTGCGCAGCAGGGCCGAGAGACCGATTTGTCGGAAAACTAGGCAACGGGGGCGCTCCCGCCCGTCGTCAATGCCCCTGACGGGGCATCTCCTCCCGTTGGGCGTGGCTCACGCGGGCTGCGCCCGCGCGAGCCTCTCCCTTGGCTGCCGATCCTGAGTCACAACACCGGCTCGGTGGTGATCTGTTCGTAAAGGTGCCAGCTGGCGTGTCCCAGCCATGGCAGGACCACAAACAGCCCCAAGAACCCTGGGATCAATGCCGCAAAAGTCACCAAGGCAATGAAAGCCGCCCACCCCAGCATGACCACAGGGTTGGTTTTGACATAGGCAAAGCTGGAGATCATCGCGGTCACGAAATCCAACTCGCGGTCCAGCAGCATCGGGATCGCCAAAACCGTGATCATATAGAGAAGCAGCGCAAAGAGCGCCCCCACAACGGTGCCAAAGGCCAGCATCGTGAGCCCGTTCAGGGTCAGGAAAACCTCGAACGAGGAAGAGATATTGGTCATCGTCGACAGCCCTAGGAACAGCGCAAAGATCATATGCCCCAGGAAGAACCAGAACAGAAACACCACTACGATGATCGCACAGATCGAAGGCAGTTGGCGGCGGCTTTGTTGCACCACGACGCCCAGGATTGCACCGAACTCCAAGGGTTGCCCCTGTTTCAGACGGTGTGACACCTCGTACAGCCCAACGGCCGCAAAGGGGCCGATCAGTGGAAAGCCGATCGCAGCCAGCACCAGCCAAAAGGTCGTCCCGGTGCTCACGGTGATCCAATACATCGCCCAACCGGCCGCGATGTAGATGCCCGAAAACAGCAGCCCATAGAGGGGCGCCTTGAGGAAATCGGACCACCCAAGCGACAGGGCTTGCCGTAACATCGACACAGAAGCGGGGTACAGCGCGGGAACGCCAAATGGTTTCGTCATTATACCGTGCCCTCCATCGGTACCGGCTGCGCAGGCCGTTTTTGCGGCCACTGCGTTGCTGCGTGATAGGTCGCGCCCAGGTTCAAGAGATCCGCATCGCTGCCACGTTTGCCAAAGAGCTGGAAACCCATCGGCACCCCGTGCGGCCCAAAGCCCGCAGGTACCGCCAGCGTGGGCAGCCCGATCAGGCTGACAGGCACGGTTACCTGCATCCAGCGGTGATAGGTGTCCATTTCAACCCCGTTGATCTGTGTCGGATAGGGCTGGGTCACATCAAATGGCCAGGCCTGCGCCGAAGGCAGGACCAGCGCATCATACTCCTCAAGCAGCGCGGCCGCGCTGCGGAACCAATCCGATCGGATGGCGCTGGACCGTTGGATCTGACGACCCGACAGGGCAAGCCCGCGCTCGACCTCCCATATCGCGCTGTCCTTGAGATCGGCCTGCGCCTCATACAGGGGCCCAAGAGAATTCGAAACGGCCCAGGACCGCAGGTCCACCCAGCTGTCCCACATTGCATCCGCATCAAAGGGGGCTGGCACAGCTTCAACCTGGCATCCAAGGTCGGCAAACACACCAAGCGCCTGTTCACAAAGCGCCAGGATGCCGTCCTCCATCTCAAAGGCACCGCCCCAATCGCCCAGCCAACCGATGCGCAGACCCTTGCCCTCACGGGCCGCAACTGGTGATACAGGCGCGCCGGGCACCCCATGCGGGTGACGCGGATCAGGACCCGAGAGCACGTCAAGCAGCAAGCCGATGTCTTCCGGGCTGCGTGCCATGGGCCCCAGAGTGGACAGCTGATGCAGAAACATCTCACCCACCGGCTCGGACGGCACCCGCCCCCAACTGGGCCGCAACCCATAGACATTGTTCCAGGCCGCCGGATTGCGCAGCGATCCCATCATGTCCGACCCATCTGCCAAAGCCAGCATCCCCGTCGCCAACGCGACCGCTGCGCCGCCGGATGACCCACCGCAGCTGCGGCTCGCGTCATAGGGATTGCGGGTCGCACCATAGACCGGGTTGAAGGTGTGCGAGCCCAAACCGAATTCGGGCGTGTTGGTCTTGCCGATCAGAATGGCGCCCGCCGCGCGCAGGCGCCGGGCCAGCTCATCATCCTTGTCCGGCACAAAATCCTTGAGCGACGGCGACCCGCTGGTCGAGGCGATGCCCGCCACATTCACCAGATCCTTGACCGCGATCGGCAACCCATGCAGCGATCCGCGCGCCTCAACCCGATCGGCGGCCTCCGCCTCGCGCATCAGGTCATCCGCATCGCGCAAGGCCACGATGGCATTGACCTGTCCGTTAACTGCGGCGATCCGGTCCAAAGTTGCCTGCATCACTTCAGCGGCACGAATCCGTCCCGCCTGCAAATCTGCAACCAGCCCCGTCGCTGAAACCTGGCTCAAGTCCATTCCGCTCCCCCCTGCTCTCCCGATGTCGGGTCAGCCTAGCCGGGCGGAATTTCCATTAAAACCCACTGTTTGAATGAATCTTTTTCGGCGCGGCCAACCCGACCGCGTTCCTGCTTCTTCTTGTTGAAAAATACGGCGGGGGAATCGCCGCAGGCGATGGGGGCAGCGCCCCCGAACAGCCTAGTCCTCGCCCTGCGCTTCGGCCCGCGACTTGCCCGACACATCCATGGCCAACGTCGCGCCCATGAACCCGTCCAAGTCACCGTCCAACACACCCTTGGTGTCTGAGGTTTCAAAGTTGGTGCGCAGGTCCTTGACCATCTGATAGGGCTGCAGAACGTAAGACCGGATCTGGTTGCCCCAGCCCGCATCGCCTTTGGCCTCGTGCGCAGCGTTGATATCCGCGTTCCGGCGGTCCAACTCCATCTGATACAGGCGCGATTTCAGGGCCTTCATGGCAATGTCGCGGTTCTGGTGCTGCGATTTTTCCGAGCTGGTCACGACTATGCCTGTCGGATTGTGCGTGATCCGCACCGCCGAGTCGGTGGTGTTGACGTGCTGACCACCGGCACCGGACGACCGATAGGTATCGATCCGGATGTCGGCCGGGTTCACCTCGATCTCGATGTTGTCGTCCACCACCGGATAAACCCAGACCGAGCTGAACGAGGTGTGGCGCTTGGCGGCACTGTCATAAGGCGAGATCCGCACCAGACGGTGAACGCCGCTCTCGGATTTCAGCCAGCCATAGGCATTGTGCCCGGAAATCTTGTAAGCGGCAGATTTGATCCCGGCCTCATCGCCTGCGCTCTCGGATTGCAGCTCGACCTTATAGCCTTTTTTCTCGGCCCAACGGACATACATCCGCGCCAGCATCGAGGCCCAGTCACAGCTTTCGGTGCCACCGGCACCTGCGTTGATCTCCAGGAAGGTGTCGTTGCTGTCAGCCTCGCCATCCAACAGCGCCTCAAGCTCTTTCTCGGCCGCCTTTTCGCGCAAAGCGGCCAGCGCCTCTTCGGCATCTTTGACGACCTCTTCGTCCTCTTCCATCTCGCCCAATTCGATCAGTTCGACGTTGTCGGAAAGGTCGGTCTTGATCGAGTTGAAGGTGTCCATCGCATCGACCAGCATCTGCCGCTCGCGCATCAGCTTTTGCGCCGCTTCGGGATCATCCCACAGGTTCGGATCCTCGACGCGGGCGTTGAATTCCTCCAACCGGTAAGCGGCCGTTTCGTGATCCATCCGCTGCGCCAAAAGCTCCAGCGATTTTTCGATCTCGGTCACGATGTTCTGGGTTTCGGCGCGCATGGTCGGGTCTCGATTTGCTTGATCAGGCTTGCGTGATACCAAGACCTGAGACGCTCTACAAGGTGACTGAGACGGGAATGCATCACGGGCTGAAACAGGCGCTGTTGCGGCTTGCGCTGCGCGATCCAAACCGGCTGGCCGAGACGGCTGGAGCGATCCTGTGGCGGGTGCGGCAAGCGGATGGCACGCAGGCAGTTCTCAAGCTGCACAAGCGCGCGGATCGCGGGAACGAGGCGGCAGGTTCCGCGCTGTTGCAGGCCTGGGCCGATCGTGGCGCCGTGCGCATTCTGGCCAAAGACGGGCCAGCCATTGTGATGGAATGGCTCGAGGGGCCCTCGCTGGCGGATGTGGCGATCAATGATGACCCCAAGCGGGCTGTTGTGATGTTGGCCGAGGTTGCGCAGCGCCTGCACGAAATTCCGATCCTGCCCACCTTGGATCTGCCAGAGCTACCTGCCGTCCTGGCACCTGTCTTGGATGTGCACTGTGCCCAAAGTTGCCCTGATCCGCTGCGCAAGAGCTTGAAAGAGGCTTCAGCCCTGGCGCGGCATCTGCTGAACACGGCCACGGATCTGCGCCCGCTTCACGGCGACCTGCATCATTCGAACGTGATCGTAACCGATGCAGGATCGCGCGTGTTGGATGCCAAAGGCTATCACGGTGACATCGGGTATGAACTGGCCAATGCCTTTCGCCATCCCGGTGCCCTGCCCCACCTGCTGCGTGATCCCGACTGGATCATCTGGTGTCGCGGCATCTACGCCAAGGCGCTTGATGTTCCCGAGCAGCGGCTGGCCCAATGGGCCGCTGTCAAATGCGCGCTGTCCATCGTCTGGCGCGCGGCTGGCCCGGTATCAGATAACCCCGAGGCTGACTTGCTGTCAGGTCTGCTTGCAAGCGCCCGAGAGGTTTAACCCTCGACGGATGCGATCACCCTAATCTCGACCAAAGCGCCCTTCCGCCGCAACCCGGCCACCTCGACCGCTGTCCAGGCGGGGTATGGCGGGCTCAAAACCTCAAGGCGGACCCGGTCGAACTGATCAAAGTGATCCTCCATACCGACGTGATAGGTTGTCATCTCGACAATCGAATCCAGCGTCAGATCAGCCTCGCTCAGAACCTCGGCAATCTTGGCAAAGGCGTTGTGAAACTGAACCACTGGATCATCTGGCATTGACCCATCGGTCAAGCTTCCTGTCATGCCGGTCAGGAACACATGCCCGCCCGACAAGATGCCTGGCGAGATCTCCAACTGTCCGGGGCGATCCAACAAGGCGGATGGGATCAAGGGCGTCTTGGCCATCGACACCTTTTCAACCGCCGACGGATCAATAGAGCCCGCCGGAACTGACCGTGCCAAAGTTGGCCTTGGGACCCACTGTGGTGGTCTGGCCGGTTGATGTGGTGACCTGTTGACCCGATTGCTGCACCTCTTCGAACAAAGGCAAGTCCGAACCCATGGCAAAGCCACCGTCGTAAGCAAGGCCAAAGATCGGCTCTGCCCCGTCGCGGAAATACTCGGCCACGACATATTCACCCGACGCGTTATCCGGCAGGCGTCCACCCGTGAAGCGATCGATCTTGATGAAATGCCCGCCGGGGGGCACATCAAACGGACCGCCGCCGTATTTCTTGACCGCCTCTTCCATGAAGCTCTGGAACACCGGGCCACACATGCCACCACCCGAGGCCCCACGGCCAAGCGCACGCGGGCGGTCATAGCCGATGTAGCAGCCCGCCACGATGTTCGAGGTGAAGCCGACGAACCAGACATCCTTGGCGTCGTTGGTGGTGCCGGTCTTGCCTGCGGTGGGAACCGGCAGGTTCACGGTGCGGCTCGCAGTACCGCGATCCACAACGCCCTTCATCATCGAGGTCAGCTGATAGGCAGTGATTGCATCCATCACCTGCTCGCGGTTGGTCACGATGGTGGGCGCCGCGTTGGGGGCGATGTTGGCCGAGTTGCAGTTGACGCAATCGCGGTCGTCATGACGATAGATCGTCTCGCCATAGCGATCCTGGATGCGGTCCACCAGCGTGGGTTCCACCCGCTCGCCACCGTTTGCAAACATCGCGTAGGCCGCCACCATCTTGTAAAGCGTGGTTTCCTCGGACCCCAGCGAGTTGGCCAGGAACGGGCCCATGTGGTCATAGACACCAAAGCGCTCGGCGTAACCCGCCACCACCGGCATCGACACCTCTTGCGCCAGACGAATGGTCATCAGGTTCCGCGAGCGTTCGATCCCGGTGCGCAGCGGCGTGGGGCCATAGAATTTGTTCGACGAGTTCTTGGGACGCCACAGGCCCTGCGGTGTGTTCACCTCGATCGGGGCGTCAACCACGATCGTCGCCGGGCTATATCCACTGTCCAGTGCCGCGGCATAGACAAAGGGCTTGAAGCTCGACCCGGGCTGGCGCTGCGCCTGTGTGGCGCGGTTGAACACCGAATCCTGATAGCTGAACCCGCCCTGCATCGCCAGAACACGCCCAGAGTTCACGTCCATGGCGACAAAGCCGCCCTGCACCTCGGGCACCTGACGCAGGGACCAGCCATCGCCCTCTTCGGCCTTGCGGACCAGAACCACATCACCGACGGTGAAGTTGTCGCGAAAGTTGCCCTTCATCCATTTGATGTCCGAGCGGGGAACTGTGCCGGTGCCGTCGTGCTTTTCAACACCAACGGTCAGGGTCTGATCCGCAACATCCAGAACAACCGCCGGATACCACCGACCACCCAGATCGACATCACGCGATACTTCGGCATTGCGCAACGCCTCGCGCCACGCGGCCTCATCCCCCAACGCCTCGGCCGGGATGGTCTGACCGGTACCGCGCCAGATACCACGGCCCCGGTCATATTTTTGCAACGCCGTGCGCAGCGCCTTGGCCGCCTCGACCTGCATTTCCTCGTCGATCGAGGCGCGCACGGTAAAGCCACCGGTAAAGAACTCGCCCTCGCCAAAATCCTCGCTCAACTGGCGGCGGATTTCATCGGTGAAATAGTCACGTGGCGGCAGGGCGGTACGAAAGCTCTCAAAGTCGCCGTTTTGAACCGAACGTAGCGGCTGCGCCACCTCGACCTCATAGGTCGCCTGGTCGATATAGCCGTTCTCGTACATCTCTTTGAGAACAAAATCGCGACGCGCTTGCAGGCGGTCCTTGCGGCGCACCGGGTGATAATCGGACGGCGCCTTGGGCAGCGACGCGAGAAAGGCCGCCTCATGCGGGGCCAGTTCCTGCAGGGTTTTGTTGAAATAGGTCTGCGCCGCAGCCGTCACACCGTAAGAGTTTTGCCCCAGAAAGATCTCGTTCATGTAGAGTTCGAGGATCTGTTCCTTGTCCAGCGTATCCTCTAGCCGGGCCGCCAGTATGATCTCCTTGATCTTGCGCTCGGCCTTGCGGTCGCCCGACAGCAGGAAGTTCTTCATCACCTGCTGCGTGATGGTCGACGCACCCCGCACGTTCTGCCCGCGCGAGCGCACGGCTTCGAACCCAGCCGCAGCAATACCCCGGATGTCATAGCCCTGGTGGGTGTAGAAATTCTTGTCCTCGGCCGAGATGAACGCCTGCTTGACCAGATCCGGGATTTCCTCGGACGGGGTGAACAGGCGGCGTTCCTTGGCAAATTCGTCGATCAGATGCCCCTCGCCCGAATAGATCCGGCTGATGGTGGGCGGCTTGTACTGGGCCAGCGATTCATGGCTGGGCAGGTCCCGGCCATACATCCAGAACACCCCGCCAATGGTCAGGGCCACCATGAAAACGCCAAGCGTCACAAGACTGAAGATCGCCCCAAAGAACGAAAGAATGAACCGGATCACGTAGCTGCCCACCTTTTATGAGTGGACCCTATATAGGGTGGCTTGGGCACAGGGTCAAAGCTCTGCACAGGCCATATTTCGCCGTTTTTTCGCCAATGCCGCGGGGGCAAACGGCAACACCATCCAATTGAAGGGCCTTGGTTCTTGCAAAAACACCCTGCCCAAGCACATCATAATCCTCAATCGGAATGCGTCCCCAAAAGGCGAGCAGTTCTTGGCAAAGCAGTTCCCCAAAGGGTGGTTTGATCTACCGCCCGAAAAATACGCCGATTTCGGCGCCATGCTGTATCTGTCGTCCCTGACGCCAGTACACCGGGATCGTTTGCTGACCCAGGCCGTCTATACCTTTGAAACGCCTCTGCGGCTGGGGCAGTATCACATCTTTCGCCAAAACGGGTTCCCTCGCGGATTTGTCACTTTTGCCGGGCTGTCCAACCAGGCCGAGCGTCGCTTTGCGATCAAGCGACAAGCGCTCAAGCCCAAGGACTACGCATCAGGCAACTCATTCTGGCTGATCGATCTGGTGGCGCCATTTGGGCAAGTTCGGCAGATGGTTGACCAACTCAAGCAGTCAATTCCACATCCACGCGTCCGGGCCAACCGGCTGGACAGCGACCTGAGCACAAATCGCATCGTCGAATGGCGCCGGGACGAAGACGGCGAAATTCACATGCGCCTGTACCGGCAATCCGCCTTCCGCAAACAGCTAAAAGCCGAGGAGACCGACGATGGTCTCTAACGCGCCACGCGATGCGATCAACATCACCATCACCGGCGACACGACCGGTTCTGTAACCGGCTCGCCGCCAAACGTCGCAACCGGAGATCTGGACGCGGACGTTGACCTTCCCAACCCGGGGTGGACCCTCTTTTTTTCCTCCTGGGATATCGCGGACGCCCCCGATTTAGGTGCAGCCACCATAAACCCCACAACCGGTGAATGGACATACACCGTAGATCAGGCTGAATTCGACGCTCTCGATGACGGCGAGATCGTCCAGGACACGTTTCTGGTCGAAGTGAGCGCTTTTGCCTTCAGCCCCGGCGGGCAATTGTTCGTCGAAACCGAAACACAACAGATCACCATCAACATCGAAGGTGTCTGTTTTGTCATGGGCACGCTGATCCGTGCCGTTCAGGGGTACCAGAAGGTCGAGGACCTACGCGTGGGCGACAAGGTCTGGACACGTGATCACGGCATGCAACGGATCAGATGGATCGAATCCAGCGCCGTGCGTCGCGGTAAGATGAAGCGTGATCCCCTGCTGCGGCCGGTTCGGATCAGCAAAGGCGCATTGGGGCGCGGCCAGCCCCGCAACGATCTATATGTTTCGCAACAGCACCGCATTCTGTTGTGCGGGCCCGCGATCGAGTTAATGTTCGGGGGCGCCGAAGCTCTGGCGAGAGCCAGCGACCTGTGCCATTGGCCAGGAATCGAGATCGTGCTGCCCGACGATGACATCCACTACTTCCACATCCTGCTGGACCGCCACGAGATTCTGGATGCAGATGGTGTACCGGCCGAATCCCTCTTTCTGGGTGAAGAGGCCCTGTACCAACTGTCGTCAGAGGCCCTGCAGGAGCTGTCCTCAATCTTTGACGACGACATGCCCGAAGCAGATGGCTTGCGATTTGGCAAGGCCGCCCGGATGCTGCTGCGCAGCTATGAGGCGCAAGCGATCTTGCATCCCGCCCTGACCGAGGGCTGACTCCTATTGCCGCACAAGATCCCGCTTTTCCAGATCCGCTTTTTGCCAGTTGAGCAGCGCATTTCGAATTCCTTCGGCCATCGACACCCGCCATTCGGGGTTTTGCAAGTTCTTCAGGTCCCGAGGACTGGACAGAAATCCGATCTCGATCAGGACCGAAGGGATATCCGCCGCTTTGAGCACCGAAAAGGCGGCCGAGCGCAGCGGACGGCGGTTCATCGGTCCGCCCCTTTGTGCCATCCCCTCGACCAGCGAACGGGCCAGCGCATTGGTGCGTGGTTGGGTTTCGGTCCGAGCAAGATCCAAAAGCACATCGGTGACCTGATCGTCAGTGTCGCTCAGATCAACACCCGCCAGCAGATCCGATCGGTTCTGCCGCTCGGCCAGTTTGGCACTGGCAATATCAGACGCTTCTTCCGACAGCACATAGACCGTCGCGCCATGCGCCAACCCCTCGGCCAGTGAATCCGCGTGCAAGGACAGGAACACGTCCGCCTCGGCCCGGTGCGCCAGGGCAATGCGATGCTCCAGCGAGACAAAATAATCGTCGGTGCGGGTCAGCACGACCTCAAAGCCTTCGCTGCGCAACAGGATCTCTTCCAGTTCACGCGCAAAGGTCAGCATCAGGTGCTTTTCGGTGACGCGGCCACTTTCTGCCCCCGGATCGATGCCACCATGGCCCGGATCCAACACCACGCGCAGGGGCGCATCGTCCCCTCGACCGGGTTTCGACGGCAGGTCTGCGGGTTGTGGCAGATCCCAGCGGGCATCCTGCGGCGCCCCCGAGGTTTCGGCAAAAACCTCGGCTGAGACTGGCGACAGCCGCACGGCCAGCTGCGCCCCACCAGTTGTTTGATTGACGCTCAACCCGGCTTGAGACACCTCCATAGGGCCTGCAAGGTTCAGCACCATGCGCGACCATCCCGGGACGTAAGTGCCGAACTGGACTTGGGAAATCCGATCGGTCTGAACAAAATCGTCACGCGCAAGACCTGTCCAGTCAACCTCTTTGAAATCCATCACCAAACGCGGAGGTTCGGTCAGAGTGAACAGGCGATAGGGCACCCCTTGGCTGAGGTCCAGCGTCACCTCGACCCCTTTGCGTCCAGCATCGCTGACGCGGGACTGATCGGCGTCGATCCGGGCCAGACCCGAAAACTCCTGCGCGACGGCAGCACTCACCATCAGCCCCAATAGGGCAATCAACGTCAAGATCCTGCTCATCATCCGGGTGTCTCCCCTGTTTTGCGTCAACCTATCCCAAGGGTTGGGCCGGGAGCAACGCATCAAGAACTGTGGAGGCTAGGTTTCCTGCGCGGCCTGTCGGCCTTGCGTCCTGCGGACGGCACGTAGAGGGGGGGGCCAGGCTCAGGCGGGCTTTGCCCGCCTGAGCCTGGCCCAACGGGAGGAGATGTCCCGCAAGGGGCATTGACGACGGGCGGGAGCGCTTCGAGTTCTCTCACCTCGTTCGGATCGTTCACCCGCGGTTGGCCATGAAGGTTGCGAGACGCTGCAACCCCTCTTCAATGTCGGCGGTCGCGCGGGCATAAGAGAACCGCAGCGTACCGCCGCCCCGAACCGGATCGAAATCCAATCCCGGCGTGACAGCCACCCCTGCCTTGTCCAGGATCTCGGCCGCAAAGGCGCGGCTGTCATCGGTGATGTCCGAGATATCTGCATAGACGTAGAAAGCTCCATCCGGCGGCGCGATCTTGGTGAAGCCTGCCTTTGGCAGCCCCTCCAGCATCAACGCGCGGTTGGCCTTGTAGACATCAAGATTGGCCTGCAGTTCTTCGTCGCAATCCATCGCCGCCAGGGCCGCAACCTGGCTTGCATGCGGCGCGCAGATGAACATGTTCTGCGCGATCCGCTCGACCACGCGCACCTGATCATCGGGAACGACCATCCAGCCCACGCGCCATCCGGTCATCGAGAAGTACTTGGAGAACGAATTGATCACGTAACACTCATCCGCGACCTCCAAGGCGGTCACGGCCTTCGCCTCATACTCGATGCCGTGGTAGATCTCGTCGCTGATAAACGAGGCCCCTTGCGCTTGCGTCGCCTCGATCAGCGCGCGCATCGCCGGACGATCCAGCATGGTGCCCGTGGGATTCGCAGGAGACGCAACCAGGAGCCCCGCCAAATCCATCCCGGCAAAATCACCCGGCACTGGTTGCAGACGGTTTTCCGGCGCAGTTTGCAGGTCAACCGGCACCATCCCAAGCGCCGAGAGAATCTGTCGATACGACGGGTAACCGGGCGCGCCGATGCCCACCCGGTCGCCGCTGTCGAAAAGAGCTGTGAACGTCAGCAGAAATCCGCCCGAGGATCCGGGCGTAATCACCACCCGCTCGGGGTTCAGATCAACGTTGTACCATTCGCCATACATCTGTGCGATCCGGCGCCGCAACGCGGGAAGCCCCAAAGCAACCGTATAGCCAAGCGGGTCAGCCTCCAACGCGCCTGCCAGCGCCTTGAGCGCGCCCTTGGGCGCACCGGTGCCGGGCTGACCGACCTCCATGTGAATCACCCGCCTGCCCGCCTCTTCGGCGCGGCGCGCGGCCTCCATCACGTCCATCACAATGAAGGGATCGACATCGGACCGGGTTGAGTTTCGCATGGCCTTCTCCCATGTTGCCGCCATGGCTTTTGAACGCGTATCCCGGCTGACGTCAATCCCACGCTTCTGGCGTCCGCACGCGTTGCTTCAGATGCTGGCGATGAGCCTGAGCCTGGTGGTCTATCTGGCGAGCACCGTTCCGGCCGCGGCCATCGGGTTGCTGCGCGATCCCGACATCGAGAACGGACTGCGCGAACTGGCCTTTCCCATCCTGCGGGCCGCCGGTCTCAGCCCCAATCGCGTCAAGATCCTGCTGGTCAACGATGGCGGCTTCAACGCCTTTGTGGTTGATCACAACACCATCTTTCTGAACTACGGCCTGATCCTTAAGGTGCCCCGCGCCGATGTCTTGCAGGCGGTGATCGCACATGAGGCCGCGCATATTGCCAACGGCCACATCCAGCGCCGGATCAGCAATCTCGAAGGCGCAAAAACGGTTGCGAACCTGGGCGTAGCCCTTGCCCTTATCGCCGCGGCAGCGGGCGGCGGTGAGGCTGCCGCCGGGATCGCCGCTGGCACCCAGTCGTCGGCGCTCAGATCCTTTCTGGCGCACACCCGCGCCGAAGAAGCCTCGGCCGACCGCTCGGCCGCCAACTACCTGCGTCTGTCCGGGATCAGCACGCGTGGCCTGATCGACCTGCACCGCGCCTTTGCCGGTCAGGATCTGCTGACCCCTAGCAATCAGGACCCCTACATGCGCTCGCACCCGCTGTCGCGGGACCGAATTCGTGCCGCCGAGGCGTTCTTCGAGGCGCATGGGGATCAATCGCTGCCAAACGCAAATGCAGACTATTGGTTCGCGCGCATCCGCGGCAAGATCTCTGCCTTCACGCGCGCACCCAAATGGACGTTGCGGCGCGCGGGCGAAGAAACGCACGACGATATCCGCCTGATGCGTCAGGCCGTGGCGCATCACCGCAATCACAACCTGTCCAAGGCTCTGGCAGGCATCAATGCCGCCATCGCCCTGCGCCCGGACGATCCATTCTATTATGAACTGAAGGGACAGATCCTGCTGGAGAGTCGCCGGGTCAATGCTGCGGTGGAAGCCTATGGCAAAGCTGTCGAACTCGCCCCCCGCGATCCGCTGATCCTTGCGGGTCACGGTCGCGCCCTGCTGGCCGCCAAACAGCCCAAGGCCGCGCTAGAGGTGCTGGAAAAAGCCCGCGCCCGCGACGCACGCGACGCACGCATGATGCGCGATCTGGGTGTGGCCTATGCCAGCACCGGACAGAACGGAATGGCCTCGCTGGTCACGGCCGAGCGCTATGCGCTGCAGGGCCGGACCGAGGATGCAGAACTCCACGCCCGACGCGCTGTCGGGCAATTGCCCGTTGGCTCAACGGGTTGGCAAAGAGCACAGGATGTGCTCCTTGCGTCTGAACGTGCAAACAAAAGGAAACGCTGATGCTCCGTCTTGCCGCCCCTGCCTTGACCGCTTTTGCCCTGATTACGGGCCCGGCTCAGGCCCTGGACCTGTCCGACATGTCACCCGCCGAACGCGAAGCCTTTGGCGCTCAGGTTCGCGAATACATCCTGGAAAACCCCGACCTGATCCTCGAAGCCTTTCAGATCCTCGAACAGCGCCGCGAGCTGGCCGAGGCGCAGGCCGACATCGAACTGGTCGAGGCAAACAAGGACGAGCTGTTCAACGATGGCTATTCCTGGGTTGGCGGCAATCCGGACGGCGACATCACCCTGGTCGAATTCATGGACTACCGCTGTGGATACTGCCGCCGCGCCGTGCCCGAAGTGGCCAAACTGCTGAAAAGCGACGGAAACATCCGATTGGTGATCAAGGAATTCCCGATCTTGGGCGAAGCATCAATGATCTCGTCCCGCTTTGCCGTTGCCGCCAAACATGTCGGAGGCGACGATGCCTATAAGCAGGTGCACGACGCGCTGCTGGAATTTGGTGGCGAGCCGACCGAGGTCACCCTGCGTCGCCTCTCTGACAGCCTTGGCCTGGACACCGACGCCGTCTTTGCAAAGATGGACAGCGATGCCGTGACCCAAGAGATCGCGCAGACCCGGGCGCTGGCGCAGAAGCTGAACATCTCGGGCACGCCGACTTTTGTTCTGGGCACCGAGCTTCTTCGCGGCTATCTGCCGGCCGATCAGATGGAGCTGATCGCGCAAGAGGTGCGTGAGCGCGGCTGACGCGCCTACCCCCTGCCCTTGAGAAACCGCGGCGCCCATGCCCTGTGCGCCGCGTTTTTTCCACCTCATCCAACCTAATAAACTAGTTCATTGGATTATTGACGCCTCGACCTGATGTGCCTAAGCCATTGGTGATGATCAGGCATTGAAGATCCATAAATGATCGAAGGCCTACAAGCGCTGGCAAGGGGACTCGGTCATGAAACGCGACACTGCAGTGCTCTTGCTCGCCTTGGGGCAAACGCTCGTCTGGGCGTCGCTCTACTATATCTTCCCGGCCCTGCTGTTGCGGTGGGAGAGCGATCTGGGATGGTCCAAGGCTGATTTGACGGCAGCCATCACGATCGCCGTGCTGGTCTCTGCCGCGGCTTCTCCGTTGGCCGGGCGCATCATCGACCACGGCAAAGGCGCGCTGATGTTGGGCCTGTCGTCCCTTATCGGGGGTGTTGGTCTGATCCTGTTGTCCGGCGTCACCGAGAAATGGCAGTTCTTCGCAGTCTGGGTCCTGATCGGATTGGCCACATCCGGATGCCTGTATGAGCCTTGCTTTGCCCTGATCACCCGCGCCCGAGGGGCCAAGGCCAAGACCGGGATCATCCTGGTCACCCTGGTTGCAGGGTTTGCCAGCACCATAAGCTATCCGGCGGTCTACACCCTGGCCGAGGCCCTGGGCTGGCGCGGCGCGGTGCAGGTGTTTGCCGCCTTGGTCATCTTTGTGGTCTCTCCGATCCTGTGGCTGGGCGGGCACCTTCTGGAAAGAGACAACCGTACAGAGCGCGCCGCACCCGAGCCGAAACAACATTCGCGGCAGTTCCTGAAAACACCCGCGTTCTGGTACCTGGCGCTTGGCTTTGCCTGCCTCGCCATGGCACATGGCGCCGCCCTGCAACATCTGCTGCCAATCCTGGATGAACGGGGTCTGTCGCCCGAGATGGCAGTCCTGGCGGCCTCGTTCATTGGTCCGATGCAGGTGGCGGGTCGGATCGCCATAATGGCCTCGGAAAGATACCTCTCGAACCACGGTGTTGCCATGGCCGCCTTTCTGGCCATGACGCTCTCGATGGTAATGCTTCTGGTCAGCGGTACGTCGCCGGGGTTTCTCTCTGGTTTCGTCATCTTGTTCGGAAGCGCCTATGGAACCGTCAGCATCCTGCGTCCCCTGCTGGCCCGCGAGATCCTGGGCGAGGCAAACTTCGGTGCCAAGTCGGGCGCGCTGGCGCTGCCTTATCTCGCCGGAGCGGCGATGGCCCCCTATTTGGGATCGCTGATCTGGACCTTGGGTGGATATGATTTGATGCTTTTGGTCCTGTTGGGGGTGATCACCCTTGGCGCGGCGCTCCACCTCAAAGCTCACCGTTTCAAGTCTACGGTGTAGACGACTGTACCCCTGCGCGGCCTGTCGGCCTTGCGTCCTGCGGACGGCACGTAGAGGGGGGGGCCAGGCTCAGGCGGGCAAGGCCCGCCTGAGCCTGGCCCAACGGGAGGAGATGTCCCGCTAGGGGCATTGACGACGGGCGGGAGTGCCCCCGGGATCTGGTTATTCCGCCGCGTCTTTGGTTGCGTTCAGTTCCGCGGCCTTCTTCTCGACCTCTTCGACGATGTGATCCACCATCTGCTCGTTCGACATCTTGTGGCTGGCCTTGCCCGCCAGATAGACCATGCCGGACCCGGCACCACCACCCGTGAAGCCCACGTCCGTCATAAGCGCTTCGCCCGGGCCATTCACCACGCAGCCGATGATCGACAGGCTCATCGGCGTCTTGATGTGCTCCAGGCGCTTTTCCAGCGTTTCCACCGTCTTGATCACGTCAAACCCCTGACGCGCGCAGGAGGGGCACGAGATGATGTTCACGCCGCGATGGCGCAGCCCAAGGCTCTTGAGGATTTCATACCCCACCTTCACCTCTTCCACCGGATCGGCGGACAGGCTGACGCGGATTGTGTCGCCGATCCCCATCCACAGAAGCTGCCCCAGACCGATGGCCGACTTGATGGTGCCGGACACCAAACCGCCGGCCTCGGTGATCCCAAGGTGAATGGGGGCATCCGTCGCCTCGGCCAGGGCCTGATAGGCCGCCGCCGACATGAAGACATCCGAGGCCTTCACGGAAATCTTGAACTCGTGGAAATCGTGATCCTGCAGGATCTTGATGTGATCCAGACCGGATTCCACCATCGCATCCGGGCACGGCTCGCCGTATTTCTCCAGCAGGTGTTTCTCAAGGCTGCCCGCGTTCACCCCAATGCGGATCGAGCAATTGTGGTCGCGTGCCGCCTTGATCACCTCGGCCACGCGTTTTTCGTCGCCGATGTTGCCCGGATTGATCCGCAGACAGGCCGCACCTGCCTCGGCCGCTTCGATCCCGCGTTTATAGTGGAAATGGATGTCTGCCACGATCGGCACCGGGCTTTCACGCACGATCTCTTTGAGCGCCTTGGCCGAGGCCTGATCCGGCACCGACACCCGCACCAGATCCGCGCCCGCTTCGGCCGCGGCCTGCACCTGCGCGATGGTCGCGGCTGCATCGGTGGTCAGCGTGTTGGTCATAGTCTGCACCGCAATCGGTGCATCCCCGCCCACGGGCACGTTGCCCACCATGATCTGACGAGACTTGCGGCGGTAGATATTACGCCAGGGGCGCACGTGGTTGAGTGACATCGCTTTGGGAATCCGCATCCAGTTGGGCCTGCGCCTTAGATAGGCTGATGCCCCCCCTGGTGCAATGGCGGCTTATTCGTCTGTCTCACTCGCCGCAGCAGAAGACGTCAAAGCCTCGGCGACTTTGTTCAGCATCACCTGATCCTCATCAGGGATCTCAGCCACCAAATAGCGCTCTTCCACTGCATCGGGCGACAGCACCACACCCCGGGTGACAACACCGCGCTCGCCGACGGGGCCACGATGTTCACCGTTCACGATGAAATAGATGCCGCTCGATTCCCCGGCATGCAGGGTCGGCGCATCCTCGGTCAGCGGCACCTGATAGGTGCTGCCGGGCTCCATGATTGTCTCATAGATATGGGTACCATCCGCAGCCGTGACGCGAACCCAGGACGGGCGCACCGCCACCATGGTCAGCGAGGGCGCCAGGTTTTCAACCACCTGCGGCACGGATTGACCGGGGATATCCTGTGATGGCAGCGCCTCGGCCAGTTGCACATCCGGCAAGGCAGGCGCTGTAAAATTGCCAACAGTGCGCGGATCAAGCGTCGAGATGGGGGCGTCGCGCGACACCAGAACAGGTACATCCAGCGCCTGAGGACGATAGAGGCGGTCAAGAGCATCAGCTGTTGGCTGTGTCAATCCGGCGTTGGCCGTCGGAGTGGCCTGTTGCGTCGCCTGGTCCAGCGGATCCAGATCCGACAACACGACCGGCGTCTGTTCAACCGGCGCAAACTGCACCTGCTGCACCTCTTTCAGAACCGACCAGCCGCCATAACCGATGCCCCCGATCAAGGCCAACAGCACCAGGGTCGACCCGATGGCGCGCGGCTCGATGTGATTGAGGAAGCTCTCGCCCGCGGGAACAAAGGGCGTGTTGGGCGTCATGAAGGGATCGCTTGACTTGGGCCCTTTTGCGATCAGGTCAGGACCGGGCTTGCGAATGCTCGACGCCTCGGCCGACATGCCATGCGCCACCTCAAACCCGCTTTCCGCGCAGAAGGTGGCAAAGGCCTCGTCCGGGTTCATGCCCAAATAACGGGCATAGGACCGGACATAGCCCGCGATAAATCCGGGGGTGTCAAAGGCGGTCGGGTCGGAGTTTTCGATGGCAGCGATGTAGTTGGCCTTGATGCGCAGTTCGCGTTGAACGTCGAGCAGGGATTTCCCCATCGTCGCCCGTTCGCCGCGCATCATGTCGCCGAGACTCACTTCGAAGTCGTCAAACCCCTTGGGTTTTTCGACCTCTACGTCCTCTGATTTGCGCTGTGACCTGCGCCCAATCATACCTGCCGCCCCATTCTGCCTGCTGCGAGTTGCCAGCAGCGCCTGGAATCGCCCCTATCACGATTCGTCCGCGCTTTTTGTTACCGCAAGCTTAACACGAGGCAAGTGTTTTGCACACAGTGCCGTGAACTTAGCCCGCCAATTCGGCGCGATTCAGCGCACAATGGGACCAAAGCTCGTCCATTGCTTGCACCAGACGGTTCATTTCATCCGGGCCGTGAACCGGCGACGGGGTGAACCGCAAACGCTCGGTCCCACGCGGCACGGTCGGGAAATTGATCGGCTGCACGTAGATGCCAAAGTTCTCAAGCAGCATGTCGCTGAGCTTTTTGGTGTGCACAGGGTTGCCCACGATCACCGGAACGATGTGCGAGCCATGATCGATGATCGGCAGACCCATCCCCTTCAGGCGCAGCTTCAGGATGCTCGCCTGGGTTTGGTGACGCTCACGCAGCTCAGGCGCGGTTTTCAGATACGCGACCGAGGCCGCCGCACCCGCCGCCACAGCAGGCGGCAAAGACGTGGTAAAGATGAAGCCCGGCGCGTAAGAGCGTATGGCGTCACACATTTTTGCGCTCGCGGCGATATAGCCGCCCATCACGCCATAGGCCTTGGCCAGCGTGCCGTTGATGATGTCGATGCGATGCGCCAGACGATCACGCTCGGTAACGCCGCCGCCGCGGGGACCATACATGCCAACCGCGTGAACCTCGTCGATATAGGTCAGCGCGCCGAATTCTTCGGCCAGATCGCAGATCTCTTCGATGGGGCCGAAATCGCCGTCCATGGAATAGATCGATTCGAATGCGATCAGCTTGGGTGCTTCTGGGTCATCCGCCTCAAGCAGTTCACGCAGATGCGCCACATCGTTATGGCCGAAGATGCGCTTGGAGCCGCCATTGCGGCGCACGCCTTCGATCATCGAGGCATGGTTGAGCGCGTCGGAATAGATGATCAGACCGGGGAACAGCTTCGGCAGCGTGCTCAGTGTCGCGTCGTTGGCGATATAGGCGCTGGTGAACAGCAGCGATGCCTCTTTGCCGTGCAGATCGGCAAGCTCGGCCTCAAGCCGCTTGTGATAGACCGTGGTGCCCGAGATGTTGCGGGTGCCGCCCGAGCCTGCGCCGGTGGATTTGATCGCCTCGTGCATCGCTTCGAGCACGACGGGGTGCTGGCCCATGCCCAGGTAATCGTTGCCACACCAAACGGTGATGTCCTGTTCGCTGCCATCCGGACGGGTCCAGACAGCATGGGGGAAGTTCCCCTTGCGACGCTCGATGTCGATAAACGTGCGATAGCGGCCTTCGTCGTGCAGCTTTTGAATGGCGTCGTCGAGTTTCGCGGTATAGTCCACCGAGGTCTCCATTGGTCTTATCGGACCCAAGGCCAGTTTCCCGGGGCCGGTTTTGGACATGTTCCCTTGCATCCTAGCGCTCAATCCTGAACGAACAAAGGTCATGGTTCTCAATTGCCTATATCCGTGCAGGCGGATGCGACATTGATTTGCATCAAATATACACCCAGTTCACATGTAACAAGACAAACTGCGCCCCTTGGGGGCGCGAAAACGTCGCAAGCCAGCCCGAAACAGTTTCAAAAGTTTCCGATCCGAGAATTGAGCACAGATCAGCTTGCGCCCTCTGGACAGTGCGGCCCGCGCTGATACCTTTCGCGCCAAATCGTTTCGCCCAATGAAAAGGAACCTGCGATGTCTTTGGATGATGTCCTGTCGCGCATTGATGCCGACCTGCCCGCCGCCACCGACCGCCTGATCGAGCTGCTCAAGATCCCGTCGATTTCGACCGACCCGGCCTTCAAGGAGCACTGTGATGCTGCCGCCGACTGGCTCGTAGCCGATCTGCAAAGCCTGGGCGTTGATACGCAAAAGCGCCCCACACCTGGCCACCCGATGGTCGTGGGACACATCGACGGGCCCGGCCCGCATCTGCTGTTTTACGGTCATTACGACGTGCAGCCGGTTGATCCGCTGGAGTTGTGGGACCGCGATCCCTTTGACCCCGAGATCCAGGAGACGCCCGCGGGCAAAGTGATCCGCGCACGAGGCGCATCCGACGACAAGGGTCAATTGATGACCTTTGTCGAGGCCTGTCGCGCCTGGAAAGAGGTGCACGGCTCCCTGCCCTGCAAGCTGACGTTCTTCTTCGAGGGTGAAGAGGAATCGGGCTCGCCCTCGCTGGTGCCCTTCATGGAAGAAAACCGCGACGAGCTGAAATCGGACATCGCGCTGATCTGCGACACGGGTCTGTTTGAAAGCAAAGTGCCCGCCATCACCACCATGCTGCGCGGTCTGTTGGGCGAGGATTTCACCATCACTGGCCCCGACCGCGATCTGCACTCGGGCATGTACGGCGGCATTGGAATGAACCCGATCCGCGTGCTGACCAAGATCCTGGCCGGTTTGCACGATGACACTGGCGCGATCACCCTGCCCGGCTTCTACGACGGCGTGACAGAATTGTCCGACGAGATGCGCGCACAATGGCAGGGCCTGAACTTTGATCACCAGACCTTCCTAGGTGACGTGGGCCTGAAAGCCCCGGCAGGTGAGCAAGATCGCACCCCGCTGGAGCAGATCTGGTCGCGTCCGACCTGTGACGTGAACGGTATCTGGGGCGGCTACACAGGCGACGGGTTCAAGACCGTTTTGCCCAGCCAGGCCAGCGCCAAAGTGAGCTTTCGACTGGTGGGCCAGCAAGACCCCGACGCGATCCGCGACGCGTTCCGCCACTATCTGGAAAGCAACCTGCCTGACGGGTTCAGCGTCGAATACCGCACCGAAAAGGGCTCGGCCGCCTCACAAATGTCGGTCGAAGATCCGGCCTTTGAAAAAGCGCGCCAGGCGCTCAGCGATGAATGGGGCATCCCGGCGGCCTATGTGGGCTGTGGCGGGTCGATCCCTATCGCGGGCTTTTTCAAGGAAATCGTCGACACCGACGCGATGCTGATCGGCTTTGGCAAGGACGACGACCAGATCCATTCGCCCAACGAGAAATACGACATGGAGAGCTTTCACAAAGGCATCCGCTCGTGGGCTCGTGTCCTGGCAGCATTGAGCTAAGCCACACTTGCAGAGGCCCCGAATGGGGCCTCTCGCACATCACGTCATTTCAAACGTCATCCGCAGGTTGTCGAACCTGGCATTGGCCAGATCCTCGGGCGTAATCCACAGCTGCACGATCCCGTCCGGCCCAAAGCCCACCGGCAGGCCGCAGCTGTCCCCCAATTGCAGCAACAGAATGTCGCCCACATGATCGCTGACGGCCGATTGTATTTCGAACCCCTGGCCGAACATCTGCAACGGCATGGTCCCCAACGAGAACCCCGGCGCGGCTGATTGCCCGCTTTCATGAATCACGCGGCTGTCCCACCGATCTGCCTGAGACATCATATCGAACCGGGATTTATGTCGTTTTTCTGCATTCTTGCAGGCCGTTTTGAATGCATCTTTTGCAGCCACTAGGGTGTTGCCCGCATGGGCGTCATGCCCATCGATGCTGGCGTCCAAGCGCCAGATCCTTGGGCCAAGGTTGTAGCCCTCGTCATCCGTCTCGTCATAGTGGCGCTTCAACTCGATCAACGTATCGGCAAAACAGGCAAGCATATCTTCGGAAGGATACCCCGTCGCAAACCGCGACAGGTTCAGCCACCGCCGCGCCTGGTAGTCAAAGTTCATGTCCACCGGAGCAGGCTTGTCGAAGAACCGGAACCACGGTTTACGGCCCTGCCCAAAGCTGCGAGTCTTGGTCTGCTTGCGCTGCGCCGTCATCTTGCGCACCCGCCGCTCCATGGTGCGTCGCATCAGGTTGGACATGTCGCCCGACTTCAAAAACACCCGATGTTCGCTCAACGCAATGGTCAGACATCCGGCAAAGAAAACGCGGGACCAATCGAAAATGAACGCCCAATCCAGATGATGAGCCTCGAGCATCCAATTGAAATCGCGGAACTCCTTGGGAATGCGAGACAGTTGAGCTTGCAGGATCTCCATATGCTCGGGTATGGCAAGCTCTGGTGGCGGCGGAAACGGCCGTTCCGCCTGTGCCTGCGCAAACGCGCGCGCGACCGCGTCTTCGTGAGATTCGTGCGCTTTTTTCCGGGGGGATACATCTGCCCCTTCTGCTGCGGCCATGTTCACAGCCAGCGGATTCACCGCGCGGGCGGATAGAAACGGCAAGACCTCGGCCCGCAGGGGCACCAGCGACCGGCCGTCATCCATCGTTCCGTCGTCATGAACATGATCGAACCCGGTGTCGCGCATATTGGGCAGATCCTTGGGAGGCGCGCGCTCGGACAGATCCGCCGGGTCGCCCGGCCAAAAGTGCACCGCCACCTCGGTTTCGCCGGTATAGATGCGGTCCCCGTCCAGTGGCAGAAAGATTGACAGAATACCCCGTCCCGGCATCAGAGGCATCGAATGCCCCTCAACCGCCTTGGGAAGACGTGCAAAATCTATCTCGGCCACAAAGTGATCTTGGACGGTCCACTCCCGATCCCGAAATCGGCACGTGCGCGTGGGCCAATCCGTGCCCTTGGGCAGCCGAGGCCTGCCGCCGAAACGGATTGGTTCCAGCCCGGTGGAGATGCTGTTGGGAATGGGGCGGATCAACAGGGCCGCGTGGCTTTTCAGAACCGAAGCAATACTCATGAGACGCAATCACTTTCACAGGACAATCAAGACAGACCATCCCCGCTGTTTGCGGCAAAATCTTGAAATCCCAATGGTTTCACGGTGTTTGGTCAGTGGAAAAAACGCCCCTTAGTCGGACTCCCAGCGGAACGCATCCCCCGCAGCACGGACACGACCGATTGAGGGTAAGGTGAAATGGCTCCCCAACACGCGCCGACCGGTTTCCGACGAATCCTCCAACAACGCCACGCGGGACTGAACCGCCATTTCGGGATCCGCATCAAAGGTGAAATGCCAATCTGGGCGATGACATTGGGCAGTGGAATGCAGCGCATCGCCGGTGATCAGCGCCTCGGCGTCACCGCTGTGCACCAGGACCGAGACATGGCCCGGCGAATGCCCGGGCGTTGGCAGCAAACGCACATGATCGCCCAGGCAATGCCCCGGCTGAACCATTTCCGCCTGCCCGGCCTCGATCACCGGCAGAACGCTTTCGGTGTAGGCGTCGGTTGGATTGGCGCTGTAGGCGGCATTGTCATCGGCCGGGATCAGGTACTTGGCGTTTGGAAAGGTTGGCACCCAACGCCCGTCTTGCAGCCGTGTGTTCCAGCCCACATGATCCGGGTGCAAATGTGTGCACAGGACATAATCCACGTCCCCGGGCGCCACTCCGGCAGCTGTCAGCGCCGCCATGAACCGCCCGTCCGAGCGTTGATGCCAGTCCGCATGTGACGCCGTTTTGTGATTGCCCACGCAGGCGTCTACCAGAATCACGTGATCAGGTGTTTTCAGCAGAAACCCCTGGATCGGCAGAATCAGCTTGCCGCTGTGTTCGCACAGCTGCCCCGGCGCATGTTCGCGCAACACGTGGTGCAATTCAGGGCCCGCAGTTGGATAGAGTTTTTCGGGCTCCACAAACGGCCCGTTGATCTCAAGGATTCGCCAGACCTCGACCTCTCCGACACGACACAACACGAAAACGCCCTCTCTCCCCCGACAGGGCAATCAGATACGCTACGCGCCTCTGCTTCAAGACGAAATCAATCTGGAAGGAAGAGAGGAAGAAAGTGGCGCGGTTGACGGGGCTCGAACCCGCGACCCCCGGCGTGACAGGCCGGTACTCTAACCAACTGAGCTACAACCGCGCATTTTCTTCTGGTGGAGACCACCAATGCCCTGTCCGGGCCGGATCCCAACTCCCCGGGAAAGGGGCAAAGCAGTGGCGCGGTTGACGGGGCTCGAACCCGCGACCCCCGGCGTGACAGGCCGGTACTCTAACCAACTGAGCTACAACCGCTCGCTGCTTTTGTTGTCGTTCCCTGCGGAACGTTGGGGTGTATTATGGCTACGGTTCGGCATCGTCAAGCGGCGACTTCAACTTTTTTCACCCGGCGCGAATATTTTCTCGAACCCGTCCCAGATCACCTTGCGAGCGGGAACCGGGTTGCCGAACAGATCATCCTGAAAAACAGGGCCCTCGACGCCGCCCAGGCGGTCATAGAACCGTCTTGCCGCCGTATTGGCCTCTAGCACTTCCAGCCAGAGAGTGGTTTTCCCCATGCCTGTCAGTCGTTTAGCCAAGGCTTGCATCAGATGAAGCCCAACGCCCCGCCCCTGCACGGCACCTGCCACATGCAGATTGTCCAATAGCGGGCCATCCACGTCATCGCAGCGGATGCAGGCAAACCCCAGCAGACCGTCCTCTTCTGCCACCAGGAGCAGCACATCGTCCCCGGGCATCTGTGCCCATCGGTCCGTCATCGCGGCATGCAAGGGTGCCTCCAGAAAGTCATTCGGGAGCATTCCGGCATATGAACTGCGCCAGCTCTGGACATGAATGTCACGGATGGCCGACAAATCATCACTGGTGGCGGCACGAATCTTCATGCCGCCTGTGGTGCCAGCCCCTTAGCGTTCAGGCAAGGGTGTGAACTCTTGATCATCACCCGGAGGCAACTGAAACCGCCCATGCATCCAGTCCCCGGCACGCCATGCTTCTTTGGCGGCCTCGATCCGTTCTTTCGACGAGGCAACAAAGTTCCACCAGATGTGGCGCGGCCCGTTCATCGTCGCGCCCCCCAGCAGCATCAGCCGTGCGCCATTGGGGCCGGCCTTGGCGCTGATGCGGTCACCGGGGCGGAACACCACCATCTGCCCGGCCTCAAACTCTTGCCCCGCGATGGACACAGACCCGCCGACGACATACAGCCCCCGATCCTCGTGATTGTCGGGCATCGGGATCGCGGCGCCCGGGTCCAGCACGGCGTCGGCATAGAACATCTCGCTCGGCGTCTTGACCGGTGCGCGCTCGCCATAGGCGTCGCCCAGAATAAGGCGCACGGTTTTCCCCTCACCGGTCAGTTCCGGCAACTCTGCCGCACCCACATGTTCGAACGAGGCGGGCGTGTCCTCCAACTCGTCCGGCAGAGCCACCCAGGTCTGAAGACCAAACATCGAAAGCGGCGATTTGCGCGCCTCTTCATCGGTGCGCTCAGAGTGGGTCACGCCGTGGCCTGCCACCATCCAGTTCACCGCGCCCGGTTCGATCCACTGGTCCGTTCCCAGCGAATCTCGGTGGTGCAATTTGCCCTTGTACAAATAGGTGACCGTCGCCAGCCCGATGTGCGGATGCGGACGCACGTCGATCCCCTGCCCGGTCAGAAACTCAACCGGGCCCATCTGATCAAAGAAAATGAAGGGGCCGACCATCTGCCGCTTGGGTGCGGGCAAGGCGCGGCGCACCTCGAACCCGCCCAGATCGCGCGCACGTGGCACGATGACGGTTTCAATGGCATCCACGGCGTCGCCAATGGGAATGTCAGCGTCAAGTATTGGGTTCCAGCTCATTGCAGTGCCTCCTGGTTGCTTGCCCGTCAACTTAGGGCCCTGCGGCAAACGCACAATTAGGAGCAATCACATACCTTCGGTGCAAGAACGCACAGACAGTGCCGCGCTCAAGACTGGGCGCGGCACAACCTGGCACCGAAGTCATTTCCGGATCAGCCGCCCGCGGCTGCCAGACAGTCGCGTCCCATTTCCATGGCCGCTTTTGTGCCTGTCAAATCCAAGGTAAACACCCGGGTTTCATCAACGACTTTCATGGTTTGACCATTGGCCACATCCGAGATGAATGCGGGATTGTCTGCAGCGATGTATGAGCCCGAAAAGCCCTGCTCGTTCTCGTGCACGACATTTTCTGGCGCATAGTACTGGTTTCCATCGATATCGATGTTCAGCGTGGTGCCGCCATCGGTCGTGGCGCCGTCCGGCTCATGCGTGAAGGCCCCGATGTACCCGATACCGCTTTTGAGAACGCCCATTTGAATAATCAGGCCATCCTTGTTGGTCTCGACAACACAGGTATTGTCATCGGTTTTGGTGTAAACCTTCCATTCCCCGGCTTCGCCAAAGGGCACAAACGTCTGTGCCAAGACTGGTGTCGAAATCCCTGCCACAAGCAAGGAAACAGCTGCGATCTTTCTGAATTTCGTCATTATTCCATCCTAAAAATACGTGCCACCAAAGCGCAGCACCCAGTCATTCTAACAGATGAATATTACAGGTCGACTCTCCTTTTGTGCGACCAACCAACAAGTCCGCTCGCGTCAATCCAAGGGCGCATGAGGCCGGGTGTGGGTCGTAATGATCCCGCCCCGCGCACCAACGGTCAGGTCGCCATAACGTTGTGCAAACACCGGCGGCAGTACCCGATCACCGGGAAGCGACAGCCACAGGCGGAACAGGTGGCGGCGCTTATCCGGGTCCGGCCAGTCAATGAAACCCGTCCGGTCGTGCAGCATCGCGTGGTTATAGACGAACTGCATATCGCCCGGTTGCAACCGCATGGTGATGTGCAGCTCGGGGTCATTGGCGAGCGCATCGAACATGTCCAGCGCCTCGACATGGGCGGGTGTCAGGCGCATGGCCCCTTCGAACCGTTGGGCGCTGTCGATGTATTGACGCTGATAGAACACCGTCAGCTTGTCCGCGTGCCAGCTGAACGGCGGGATGGTCATGTAAGGCTCCATCCCCTCAGGCACCTCGCCCCGCCGGTCGGTGGCAATGGGATCAAAGAGCAACGCCAGCAGGTCGGGGCGCGTGGCCCGCATCCGGTTGAAGATCGTCTCGGCGCTCACCAGTAGTGAGTCGCCCCCCTCTTTGGCATCCCGCAAACACAACAGCCCAACCACGTCTGCACTGTCGGTATGAAAGCTTTGCCGGGCCGCGGTCTGATAGATCCGCGCCGTGGGATCGTTGGGGTCCCGCCCGACATCGCGCACATGCCCCAGGATATGCCCATCCGCATTCTGAGACCGGGCTGAGCCCAGATGTGCACCAATGCCACAGAATACCGTGGCCGCCATCTTTTGATCGTAGGTTTCTATTGGCAGGCCGCGCAGCACCTCGACCCCGACACCGCTCAGCAGCTTGTCGCGCAAGGCGCTCAGGTGATCGGCAAACTGCGACAGCGGAAAATCCTCGGCCGTGATCTCTCCGACATCACGATCCAACGACAGGAAATGCCGCGCGGCCTGTTCCAGGTCGGCGACGTCATCCGGTGTCAGCTGATACAGCCAATCCTTGGGCCGCGCGGCCAGATCACGTCCGACCCAGGCGGCGGGCGTGTCAATCTGGGGTGGCAAATCGTTCGGCGTCATAAAGGCTCCTCCTCTGTCTCCAGACCAGCCAAAGCGGCGGTGCCGATCTTGCCCATCTGCCCCGTAATCTGGTCCACAAGCGACACCCGGGCGTATTCGGCAAAGGCTTTGGGCAGCTCTCCCAGCTCCCCATCCCGGGCCACGACGGTGATCGAGCGGCTCATCCCCGCGCCGGGCAAGGGACGCAGATCCAACGGCATACGTTCCACCAACCCGTCGATCAACAAGGTCGGCGTCAACAAGGTAAAGCCCATGCCATCGGCGACGCAGGCCGTCACCATGCTGGACCGGTCGGCCTGGATCACCCGCTCGGGCTGCAGGCGCAGGCGGCGCAAGTGCTGACCGATCCGGCGGCCCACGTTTGTGGTGTCGGCAAAGCGCACCAGCGGGAGGTGGCGCAGCACCTGCTCCAGATCCTGCACCGGCTGGTTAAATCCGGGCGGCAGGACCAACAGAAACGCCTCGGTCAGAACTGCGTGCCGTTCCAAGCCGTCCATGTCCAACAGCGGGTCCGACGTGATGGCAATATCAGCCTGTTTGGTCCTGAGCAGCGCTTCGTGATCGCCGCTCTGGCCCGCATGCAGCACCATGTCCTGCACGCCAAAGCGGTCCTTGGCCATTCGCACCAATCCCGGCGACAAGGTTGTGGCGATCGAGGCCTGCAATCCAAGCCGCAACCGGCTGATGGGCGTCGGGCCTTGATGGCGCATGTCACTGGCCAGCTCCCCAACCGCTTGCAGAATGCGGCCCGCGTGGCGGTACATCATGACCCCTGCCTGGGTTGGCTTCACCGGGCGCGTTGATCGGTCCAACAATTTGACATCATAGTGTTTTTCCAAGGTGCCGATGTGCTGAGAAGCGGCGGATTGCGTCATGCCAGCCAGCCGCGCTGCCGCCGTCATTTGCCCAGTTTCAACAACCGCAACAAAAACCTCCAACGCTTTGATAATATTTGCATTCGTTGTGAATTTTACGTCCATGATCAGCCCTTCGAACCTAGCAGTATTAGAAATCCTAATACTGACAACTGTCAATTGATCGAATGCCCCGCAACCGCCAGATTGTGCGCAACCAAGGGAGGCGGGTCATGACTGAGACACCTGTAAAACGTCGTCGCAAACGCGATCGGGGCGCATCACGCGGCCAGGTCGGACAGCCCCGTGCGCCCTTCATCCTGCGCAAGCTGGGCACGTTCAACATCCTCGGCGAAGAGGGGTTGAGCCTGATCGAAGAGAACGCCGACACGATCCTGGCTGAAACCGGCATGGAGTTCGTCGAAGACCCCGAGATCCTTGAAATCTTTGCGAGTGCAGGCTGCGACGTGGACGGCACCCGGGTGCGGTTCGAGCGCGGATTCTGCCGCAAGACGATCCAGGCCACCGCGCCCAAGCAGTTCATGCAGCACGCCCGCAACCCGGCCAACTCAGTGCAATTGGGGGGTGATGCGACGGTGCTCTGCCCCTCTTGGGGGCCGCCCTTTGTGCATGATCTGGACCGCGGCCGCCGCTATGCGACCTATGACGATTTTCAGACGCTGGTGAAACTGCACCACACTATTCCGTGGCTGCATCATTCCGGCGGCGTGGTCTGTGAGCCTGTCGATCTGCCCGCGAACAAGCGGCATCTGGACATGCTCTATGCCCACATCCGCTATTCCGACCGGCCGTTTATGGGGGCCTTCATCGGAGCGGAACGCGCGGGTCATGCGCTCGACATGGCACGCATCGTCTTTGGCGCGGACTATGTAGCCGAAAACCCGGTGCTCTATTGCGTGTCGAACACCAATGCGCCGCTGGTGATGGATGCGCATATGTCGGGCGCGTTGAAAACCTATGCCCGCGCCGGGCAGCCGGTTGCCACAGCACCTTGGGTGCTGACAGGCGCCATGAGCCCCTGCACTGTGGCCGGCACCATGGCGCAGGTTCTGGCAGAGGCGCTGGCCTGTCTGACGCTGGCGCAGCTGGTGAACCCAGGCGCGCCGGTGCTGATGGGCTCATTTGCCTCGACCATGTCGATGCAATCAGGTGCGCCCACCTTTGGCTCGCCCGAGGCGGGTCAGATGGTATTGGCCGCCGGACAACTGGCGCGCCGTTTGGGGGTGCCGCTGCACACGGTCGGGACGCTGTCTGCGTCGAAAGTGCCAGACGCGCAGAGCCAGCAAGAGGCAACCTGGGGCCTGATGATGTCGATGTTTGCAGGCGCCAATCTGATCAATCACGCCACTGGCTGGTTGGAGGGTGGTCTGGTGACCAGCTTTGAAAAGACGATGATCGACGCCGATCTTTGCGGCAAACTGGCCCGCTTCTTTGATGGCATAGACCTGAGTGAAAACGCGCAAGCCATGTCCGCCATCGCGGCCACCGGCCCCGGCGCGCATTTCCTGGGGAGTGAACACACCCAGGCCAATTTCATGACCGCCCTCTTCCGGCCCGAGACGCCGGACAACAACGCATATGAACATTGGGAGGCAGCCGGGTCTCTGGATACGGCACAGCGGGCCAACGGCCTATGGAAGAAGCATCTGGAGACATACGAGGACCCCGGCCTTGATCCGGCCATCGACGAGGAATTGCAAGATTACATTGCGCACCGTAAGTCCGAAACTCCAGACATGGACTACTTCTAATGGGACGCACGATCATCATCGGCGGCGGCGCCATCGGGTTGTCAGTGGCCTATCACCTGGCACAGCGCGGAGTCGAGGACGTTCTGCTGCTGGAACGCAACCAGCTGACCTCGGGCACTTCCTGGCACGCCGCCGGGATCGTCGGACCGCTGCGTGCAACTCCGAACATGACCAAACTGGCAAGCTACGCGTTGGAGCTATTTTCCCGGCTTGAGACCGAAACCGGGATGGCCACGGGGTACCGCCAAACGGGCGGCTATTGGCTGGCGCGGCGCGAAGAACGGCTGGATGAGTTGCATCGGATTTCCACACTGGGACGGCACTTCGGTCTGACCGCGCATGTGATCGGCGCCGATGAAGTGGAAGTGCCGGGACTGGATGTCTCGGGTCACGCGGGCGCCATGTGGGTGGCTGAAGATGCCAATGTGAACCCGGTCGACCTGTGCATGGCCTATGCCCGCGCGGCCCGTTCCAAAGGCGTGGAAATCCGCGAAAACTGCGCCGTTGTCGGTATCCTTACAAAGGACGGGACCGCGCGGGGCGTCGCGCTTGCCGATGGAACAGAGATCGAAGCCGAGAGCGTGGTGATCTGCGCCGGGGCGTGGTCGAAACCCTTGGCCCTTGGGGCCGGATTGCATCTGCCGCTACAGGCCGTCGAGCACATGTATGTGGTCACCGAGCCCATGCCCGGCCTGCCCGATCCCTTTCCGGTGATACGAGACATGGACACCGGCATCTACATCAAGGGCGACGCGGGCAAGCTGGTGATTGGCGGATTTGAACCCGACGCCAAGGTTTGGGACGCCTTTGGCCCCGAAGGCAATCGGCCTTTCCTTGAGATGCCCGAGGATTGGGAGCAGTTCATGCCGTTCATGGAGGCGGCGCTGGAACTGGTCCCGGCCCTGGCTGAGACCGGCATTCAGCATTTCATGAACGGGCCGGAGAGTTTCACCAATGACACGCGGCCCCTGGTTGGGGCGGCACCTGAGGTGGACGGGCTTTTTGTGGCGGCGGGGATGAACTCGGTCGGGATCATGTCGTCGGCCGGAATTGGCCGGGTGTTGGCAGATTGGATCGTGGATGGTGAGCCGCCCATGGACCTGTGGGAGGTCGATGTGGCCCGCGCCGACCCGCGTGCGTCGACGGATGCGCATATGGCGGATCGCATGGCCGAGAGCGTGGCCGACCTGATGGCGATGCACTGGCCGTTCAAACAGCCCAAGGCTGGGCGCGGGTTGCGGTGTTCTGATTTGCATGGCGCCTGGGCCGAACAAGGTGCTGTCTTTGGTCTGACCGCAGGTTGGGAACGCGCCCTGTGGTATGCCGAGAGCGACGCCGAGCGCGACCTGCCCTATTCGGTGGGTGCGCAGCCCTGGTATCCGATTGCGCAGCGTGAAGCGGCGCGGATGCAGGATGGCGCAGTGCTGCTGGACCTGTCCCCCTTTGGCAAGTTCGACGTCATTGGCCCCGATGCGGTTGAAGCCATGAATGAACTGGTCTGCGCCCAGATGGACGTTCCAGTGGGCCGCGCGGTTTATACGCCGATGCTCAACGACAAGGGCGGGATCGAGGGCGATCTGACCGTGACCCGGTTGGGCAGCCAGCATTATCGCATCACCTCGGGTGCTGCGACGCGCTGGCGGGACGGGGCGCTGTTGCGCCGCCGCTTCGCGGTCTGGCGGGTTGCCTTGCACGATGTCACCGACGACGAGTGTGTGATCGGCCTAATGGGCGCAACCTCCCGTGACATCTTGAGCGGCTTGAGCAACGCGGATTGGGTCGACTTCCCCTTCTCTACCGCGCGTGATGTGGTGGTCGCAGACGTGTCCTGCCGCGCCACCCGGATGAGTTTTGTCGGCGAGCTGGGCTGGGAATTGAATGTTCCGACTGCGCACGCCCAGGCCGTATTCGACGCTCTCTCTGCCACTGGCACCAAACCGATGGGCATGTATGCGCTTGACGCTTGCCGGATCGAAAAAGCCTTTCGTCATTGGGGCCATGATCTGGGTCCCGAGATCACACCTCTGGAGGCCGGTCTTGGATTTACCATCGATTGGGACAAGGATTTCATCGGCAAGGCGGCGCTAGAGGCGCAGCGTGCCGCAGGTCTGACCCGCAAGCTCTGCCTGTTCCAAGTCGAGGGCGATCCGTTGATCCTGCATGACGAGCCGATCCTTGAGAATGGCCGCGTCGTTGGCCTGACCACATCCGGTGCAAAAGGCGCGCGCACCGGCCTGACACTGGCGCTTGGGATGATCGACATCGCACCCGGCGAAAAGCTTGCGGAAACTTGCAACCGCGACTTCACCTTCGACGTTGCAGGCAAAACCTATCCGGCGCGGGCCCTGCCCCGTGCCCCATTTGACCCCAAAGGCGAAAGGATGCGCGGATGAGCGACGCTCAGGTCCTGATCATCGGGGGCGGCGCCATGGGCGTGTCGCTGATGTACCACCTTACAAAGGCCGGTTGGTCCGACGTGGTGCTGGTTGAAAAGAACGACCTCACCCATGGCTCGACCTGGCATGCGGCCGGGCTGTGCACGCATTTTGCCCACAACCCCACAATTCAAGAGCTGCGCGCCACATCCGTGCGCCTCTATCGTGATATCCTGCCGGAAGAGACCGGGCAGAACTGCGGCTTTCACCGCTCGGGCGCGATGCGCATCACCTCGAACCCCGATCGGATGGATGAGTTCCGCCATGTTGCCGGTCTGTCTGATTTCACCGGTTACCCGCTGGAGGTGCTGACGCCGGACCGGATCGCCGAGCTGCACCCCCTGGCAAAGCTGGACGGGTTGCTGGGGGGTATCTATGAGCCCGATGACGGCCATGTGGACCCGACGCTTGCGACGAATGCCATGGCACAGGTTGCCACGCGCAACGGCGCGAAGATCAGTCGCTACAACGCGGTGCAGTCCATCCGGCGCGAAGATGGCAAGTGGATTGTCGAAACTGCGAAAGAAACCTTCCGCGCCACCCATATCGTCAACGCGGCTGGCACCTGGGGCTGGGAGATCGGGCATATGATGGGGCTGAACATCCCGTCCGTGCCGGTGCTGCACCAGTATCTGGTGACCGATGCCGTGCCCGAGGTGACCGAGCGTATCGACGCCAAGCTGCCCGAACTGCCGATGATCCGCGACCCGGAAGAAAGCTGGTACGTGCGTCAGGAACGCGACGGTTTGATCCTGGGCCCGTATGAGAAAGAGGCGCAGGTCTGGTCCGTCGATGGCGTCCCGCCCGAGTTTGGCGCTGACCTGATGCCGCCCGATCTGGACCGGGTCGAGCACATCATCGAGGCCGCGATGGAGCGCATTCCGGCTCTGATGAACGGCGGCGTGAAAACCGTGGTCAACGGCCCGATCACCTTTACCCCCGACGCCAACCCTCTGATTGGCCCTGCACATGGGTTGGAAAACGCCTGGTTACTGACCGGATCGAGTATGGGCGTGATGGAGGGCGGCGGTTCGGGTTGGTTCCTGGCGCACTGGATGACCCATCGCGCGCCGCCAATGGATGCTTTGGCGGTGGACAGCCGCCGGTTCGGGTCTTGGGCCGACCGCGACTATCGCGTCGAGAAAGCCATCGAGTGTTTCGGCCTGCAATTCGGGGTACACTACCCGTTCGAAGAACGCCCCGCCGGGCGCGGCAAGCGCCTGTCCCCTCTGCATGATCTGATGGTGGAACGTGGTGCGGTGATGGGTGCGGCCTATGGCTGGGAACGGCCCAATTGGTTCTCGGACAAACCGGGCGACATCGCGCATGAAAGCTTTCGCCGCCCGAACTGGTTCCCCCATGTGGCGCGTGAGGTCGAGACTGTCACCACCAAGGCAGGGCTGGCCGATCTGTCGGTGTTTTCGAAATTCGATATCACCGGTCCGGATGCGCGGGTGTTTGTCGACAGCCTCGGCGCCAACCGCGCGCCCTCCAATGGGCGCATAGGCCTGACCCATGTGCTGACGCCTGCTGGCGGTGTTTTGTCCGAGTTCACAGTGACCATGCTCAGCGACACCCACGCCTATCTGACCTCGGCGGCGGCTGCAGAACAGATCGACATGGATCAGCTGACAGCCCACGCCAAAGGGTTCGACGTGGCCGTGACCAACCGCTGTGACGAGATGGCGGTGATTGGCCTGATGGGACCGCTCTCACGTGACATCCTGAGCCAACATACCAGTGCCGACCTGGGCGACGGTTTTCCCTGGCTCAGCGCACAAGTGATTGACGTTGCGGGCGTGCAAGTGCGTGCCCTGCGGGTGTCGTATCTGGGTGAATTGGGCTGGGAGCTGCACATGGACCGCGCCGACGCGGAACAGGTGTTTCTGGCGCTCGAGGCCACCGGCAAACCGTTGGGCATGGGCTATTACGGAGCCTATGCCGCCAACTCCATGCGACTTGAGAAAGGTTATCGCGGTTGGGGTGGTGATCTGACCACGGAACGCAGCTTGCATGAGGCCGGGTTGGGCATGTTTGCCCGGACCAAGGATCGTGCCTTCATCGGGCGCGAGGCGATGCTGGAGCGCAAAGCGAAAGACGACCGCTGGGACATGGTTCTGCTCGAAATCCACGACCCCGAGTTCGACCCGTTCTATGCCCATTCCGTCCTGCAAGGCGATGATATCGTTGGTGTTGTCACCTCGGGCGCGCATGGACATCGCACCGGCAAGACGCTGGCCTTGGCCTATCTGCGTGACCGTACAGCGCGAGAGAACCTCACCGTATCCATCCTGGGGCGCAAGACGCAGGCCACGATCTTGCCAGAGGCGCCCTTTGACCCCGAAAACCTGCGCTTGAAAGCCTGAGGGAGGCAAGCATGACCCACCAACCGCTCAACACCGAATGGTCAACCGAGGCTACTGCCGCCCGGCGCGACAACTACTATGCCGCCAGTCAGCGCAAGTTTGTCCCCTTCAAGGACCCGATCGTGTTCCAGAAGGGATCGATGCAGTACCTGTGGGATGCCGAGGGGAACAAATACACCGACCTTCTGGGCATGAACGTCTGCATCTCGGTCGGACATTCACACCCCACCGTGGTGGCCGCAGCGATGGAACAGGCGCAACAGCTGACCCATTGCACGACGATGTTCTACCACCCAACGCCTGCGCACCTGGCCGAAGAACTGGCCGCGACCATGCCCAAAGGGCACGAATGGGTGGTGCATTTCACCAATTCCGGGTCCGAGGCGATTGACCTGGCGATGACCATGGCGCGCAGCTACACTGGTAATCTGGACCTGCTGGCGCTGCGCACGGCGTATCATGGCCCGACCGCCTCGGCGCAATCGCTCACCGGCATCAGCGGCTGGCGGCATCCCGGCATGCCCGGCAACGTGGCCTTTGTCGCCGAACCCAACCAGTATCGTGGCATCTTTGGCGAGAATGCGGGCGCCGCGCCCTATCTGGACGAAATCGACCAAACCATCCGCACCGCCACCACCGGTCAGATCGCAGGCATGTTCGTGGAAAGCGTCCAGGGCTATGGCGGCATCATCGAAATGCCCAAAGGGTACATGTCCGGCGCCGCCGAGCGCGTGCGCGCGGCCGGAGGTCTGTATATCGCGGATGAGGTGCAATCAGGCTTTGGCCGCACGGGCGATCACATGTGGGGGTTTGAGGCGGACGGCGTGGTGCCCGACATCATCGTGATGGCAAAGGGGCTGGGCAATGGCTTCCCCATCGGGGCCGTTGTGGCGAAGAAAGAAATCGCGGCGCCCATGGCCGAAAAGTTCATGTTCCACACATACGGGGCGAACCCGACCTCTTGCGCAGCGGGACGTGCGGTGCTGCAGGTCATTCGCGAAGACAAGGTGATGGAAAACGCCAAGACAGTGGGCGCCGCCCTGCTCGCGCGTTTGCACGAGTTGAAGGACAAACACGCTGCCATCGGCGACGTGCGCGGACGTGGGCTCATGCTGGCCATAGAGATGGTCAAGGACCGCAAGACCAAGGAACCTGATGCGGCCACCACCGCTGCCGTGTTCGAACACTGCCGGTCGCAACGCCTGATCCTGTCGAAATCCGGCCCCTTCCAAAGCTCTCTGCGCATGGTGCCACCCATGTGCCTCTCGCTCGAGGATGTAGACCGCGTGGCAGACGGCCTGGACCAGGCGTTCTCCTCTCTTTGAGGATCACGAATGCTCGCGGAGTATGATTGGTCTTCGCGAGATGGCGCAAAGACATGCGCCAACGCCCGTTCCTGATGGAGCGGGCGTTCTTCGTGACCTGAGATATCTAGACGATCCGGAAGTGCTCCCGCCCCCGAGCGATCCTGGCTTCGCCAGCACCGCTAACGGCCTTGGGCCGGGCGCCTCGCCTTTGGCTCGGCGCTGTTCCGCTTTGGGGCGATTGGATCACCACAATGGCCAACCGCCGAGCGCAGCGAGGCCCGGCCCAACGGGAGGAGGTTTTTCGACAGAAAAATTGACGACGGGCGGGAGCACCCCCGCCACAGAACACACCGCTTCTTGGATATGCCTCTTGCATTGGTTCGATGTCGCACTATTTAATACGATATCGCACCAAGTGGAGAGCCCTCATGTCCCTTTCTCGCCGTAAGACCCTCGCACTGATTGGCGGCGGTTGCATCGTCGCTGCGTCCGCCACCGCCGGATACACCATCACCCGTCGCCCAAATCAGGCCCTGCGCCCTTGGACCCTTGCCGGGCAATACGCCGATCCGCGCCGCAACGCGCTGTCCTTTGCCCTGCTCGCCCCCAACCCGCACAACCGGCAGCCTTGGGTGGTCGACCTGTCCCAAAAGGATGAGGTCACCCTGTTTTGCGACCCGGATCGGGTTCTGCCGGAAACCGACCCCTTCAGCCGTCAGATCACCATCGGTCTTGGTTGCTTCCTAGAGGTCATGCGCATGGCAGCCGCCCAGGACGGCTACCGCGTCGATATGGACCTTTTCCCCGAAGGCGAAGATCCGACGAGGCTCGACAATCGCCCCATAGCCCGCGCCCGATTTGCCAAAGATCCGAACCAGCGCCCCGATCCGCTCTTTGCCCATGTGATGAACCGCCGCTCCCTCAAAGAGCCCTTTGACACCACCCGCGCGGTTCTTCCGTCCGAACTTGGCACCCTGCAAGCCGCCGCAACCGCAACAACCTTTGGCGGCTCATTAGAGCCTGATGACATCGCCACCTATCGCGAGTTGTCGCACGAAGCGCTGAGGATCGAGATCGAAACACCGGCGACTTACAAGGAAAGTGTCGATCTGTTCCGCATCGGCCACCGCGAAGTCGACGCCAACCCCGATGGTATCGACTTTACCGGGCCCATGTTTGAAACGCTTCACATGACCGGTCTGTTCACACGAGACGTGGCGCTGGACACAACCTCGATGGCCTATACCGGCGGGCTGGATGCCGTCTTTGCCAACACCGATACGGCGATGGGGCACATCTGGCTGGTGACCAAGACCAACACCCGCCGCGATCAGATCGCGGCAGGCGCCGATTGGGTGAGGCTCAACCTGGCCGCTACGGACATCGGTTTGGGCATGCAGCCGCTCAGCCAGGCCTTGCAGGAATATCCTGAAATGGCAGAGCTTTACCGCGACATCCACAACCGCCTTGCGCCGAACGGGGGAACGGTTCAAATGTTTGCCCGCATCGGGTACGGTCCGCAGGTGGCGCCAAGCCCACGCTGGCCATTGGAGGCAAAACTTGTCCAAACCTGAACAGGACATTCCAACGATCTTTACCCTTTTCAACGAGATCGGCATCATCAGCCAACTGTCCAGCCGCCTGTTCGAAACCCGTCTGCCGGACGGGTTTCTGGTCTCACATTTTGCGGTGTTGAACCACCTGACCCGTCTAGGCGATGGCCGCACGCCCCTGTCGATTGCGCAGGCGTTGCAGGTGCCCAAAACCTCGATGACCCACACGCTCAAAGGTCTGCACAAAGCCGGTTTGATCGCATTTGAGCCAAACCCCAAGGACAGCCGGTCAAAATGCGTGATGCTCACCGATCAGGGCCGCGCTTTTCGCGAAAACGCCATCGCAGCCCTTGGCCCGGACATGGCGCAGATGGCCCAGCGCATCAACGTTTCACAAATTGCAGACGCCTTGCCAATGCTGATCGAGGTGAGAGAATATCTGGACAAGGCCCGCGAGGCGGAATGACCATAACGCGCATCGCAGCTCTATTTGACAGCCTTTGAAAACGTCGCGGTCAAACGTTCGTTCAACTGGTGATGCAGCTTTATCGTTTTGCCGTAATGAAGCTCGGCCAGCGCTGCGATGTCGTTGTAGATGACCCTGACCGAGCCGTCGGAACCTTCAAAAACCAGCAGCTTTTGACAAAAGGCGTCCAACCCGATGGACGGGAATTCTGCCATGGCCACGCCACCCGGTGCGGGGCCGCCAAACAACAACAGAGTTGCCGGTCCAATGTCATGGCCCAGCGCCTTAGCATCCAAGGTAAAGTCTACCTCTCCGAACCAAACAGTATCACCTTGTGACATGACAGCTGCTCGTAGTCGTTCGATGGTCTCAGAATGTCCGTGGGCGGAAACCAGTTCCAGAACACCATAATTTTCCGTCAATCCCTGAGTTGGGGCGGCAATCGCCTCTATTGGAGCCAGAGCAGAACCCATCTGTGCCTTGAACGCATCCGCCAGTTCGGACGAGGTCAGACCATGACGTTTACCGAGAAAGGCAAAATCGGTGTACATAACGGTGGCCTTGGCCTTTTCGTCAAAGGACAGGACCCTCAAAGGTAGGTCCAAACCCGCTCTGATGTTCTGAGACAGTATCGCCGTATTGAGTTCAGCATCCGAAAACACCTGTACCCGAGAGGCTGGCATTTCGACACCTTCGGCTGCAGCTAAACGGGCGTGGTCAATTGCAACAACAGCGTCCAACCCGGCCTCTTCTGCCGCCCTTTGAACGGCTTCGGCGTTTTGGTCCACTTGGTTTTGGACAGCTTGCTGCGCCGTTGCTTCGATCGAGAAGAACGACGAAATGATCGCTCCTAGAAGCATTTGCTTATGAAGTGTCATGAAGGCTTCTCCGTCTGCTTTAGACAGTTGATCGCCAGCAGGGCAAAAATTACTTCTGCTCCAAGGTAAGCCCAAAGCACGATCCCCGGCATTCCATCTACAACAATGCTCAGCACACGCCCCGCTGCCAGCCCCACCATGAACAACACCATGATCCACAATCCAGTTCTGCGCAGCCCGGGTCGAAACACTGCAAAAAGCCAAAAAGCGGCGTTTGCCAGATAGAGCCCCATGATCGCGCGAAAAATATGGGTCTGATTTGTCCCCTCCACGGGGAAGCCAAACAACCATGTCACGGTGGTCTGAGGCATCAGACCATAAGACAAGGCAATTGGCACCAATCCTACGGCACCCAACAAAAGAACTAACCTGTCCGTCACTTCAAACTCCGTCCATCAATTCAGTTTCAAAGCACAGACGGGCGACGCTACCCCTGCCCTAAAGCGGAACATCCAAGTCATCTGCCAATTCGATAATATGTTTCCACGTGGCCAAGGGAAGGGAAATTGGTTTGCCTTGGTTTCCAACCCGAGCATCCGCCTCGCGCTCTCCGGGGATCTCGACCCGGTCAAAGCCTGCGGCCGGGGGGCAGTTGCGGAACTCATCCAGGATCTCTTCGGCGATGCTCTGCATCTGTGTTGGTTCGCGATACAGCGAACAATCCATCGCCAGCATCAGCCAGTTGCATTCCGTCGTTGCAGGCCCCAGCAACGCCTCGGCGATCATCTCGGCCGCCACCGACAGCGCATAGCCCTTGGCGCCCCCTGCGGTCAGGATCGCGCCGCCATCAAAATAGTCTTGTGGATCGGTGGTCGGCGCGCCCTCTTTGTCGATCAGCACACCTTCGGGCAGATGCGCGCCCGCGATCTTGGCGCCATAGACCCAGCCCGCCGCAGCGGCAGAGGTGGCAAAGTCCACCACCACCGGGCCACGATCCCCGCCGGGGATACCGATGCTGCAAGGGTTCGTGGACATCAGCGCCTTGCGCCCGCCATACGGGGCCACCGGCCGCCAGTTCTTGCGCCCGCCTCCGCCAATGATGATGATCAGACAGCCCTGTTTGGCGGCCTCTTCCGCAAAAGCGCCAAGCCGTCCGGTGTGCCCCACATTATGCAAGGCGATCGCTGCCATCCCAGTGGCTTTGGCACGTTCCACCACATCGCGCGTGGCAATACTCATCGCCGGGATACCGATCCCGCCGAGACCATCCACGATCCAGGCCCCTTTGGCGTTCTGCTTCAACTCGGGCCGCACGTCCGGTTTCAGATACCCGCTGTCGTAATACCCCGCATAAGGAAGGATGCGCCAAGTCCCGTGCGACTCTACCCCGGACCAGTCGGACTCGATCACATGCTCTGCCACCTCTTCGGCGATGTCCTGCGGGCATCCCTTGGCCACCAGAATCGCGCGCACCAGAGACCGTGCTTGCGCAGCCTCCACCTCCACCCGCTCGGTATCTGCACTGTACTTGCTTGCCATCTTTGCCCCCTTCGCCGCGCCCGAATGAAGTTTCATCCGATCACACGGGCCTATGGTAGACCATCACCACCCTTAGGTTTGCACAGAAATCGCGTTTTGAGATCTTGATCCGCGCGGAGCTGAGATGCGTCAAATACAATGAGTGTTCTCAGCCCTAAGCGGAAAAAGTTGCCGTCCAAGTTCTCCTCATGAACGGCAACTTTCGATGATTACTTCATGAATGCCTGCCGAGGAAGTCTGCTAGCAATGCCGAGATCTTTTCTGGCTGATCCTCCATTGAGAAGTGACCACAGTTTTCAATCACATGCAGTTCTGATCCGGGAATTGCCGCATGCAGTTTGTGCGCCCAATCCACGACCTGCCACGCATCATCCGCACCCCAAATGAGTTGCACCGGAATTTGACCAAGTTCGGCGTAGCGCAGGGCCACCTCGTCCGTGTGCTTGGGGTCATAATGCATCACTTGATGCTGAAAGAAGCTTCCCTGCCCGACCGGACCGCAGATGAAATCGAGGTAGGTCTCCATCGAGGTTTCAGCCAAGTGCTCCTTGTTCTGAACTGTTGAGTAGAGCCAGTCGCGGAAGTGTTCGCGGTGCTCGGCATCGGTCGCCTTGATCAGCTTTTCCAAACCCGCTTGCATCTGTTCCCTCGTGCGTTTGGAAGGCCAACTGTCAAAACTGACCACATCAATCATGGTCAAGCTGCGCAACCGATCCGGAGACTGAATGCCGAACCTCTGGGCAACGCCGCCACCGATATCATGGGCGATGAAGTGGAAGTCTTTGAGCCCCCAGACACCAAGCAGCCCCTCCAAAATCGGAACTTGGCCCGTGACGGAGGTATCGATCCTCGGGTCCTGTGGACGCTCTGACAAGCCATAGCCAAGCAGGTCATACACATGCACCTTGTATCCTGCGTCGACCAATGTCGGCAGGACATTGCGCCAGATATAGGAAGAGGACGGCGTACCATGGAGGAGAACGACGGGGTCTCCGTCGCCATGCACGCCATGTGCAATGCGTGTATCGTTGATGAGGACATGTTGATCGACGAGGTGAGACATGAGGGAAACTCCATTTTCTGCTTTCCCAAGCCATAGCGTTTGGATATCAAATACATCAAATGAATGGTTGTCATGACATGATAAGAAATCCGAATGGCTGAACGTCTCGATATTGAAGGCTTGCGCGCCTTGGTCGCGATTTCGACCCACGGCGGCGTGACCCGCGCGGCCGAGCATTTGGCGCTGTCGCAACCTGCAGTGAGCCACAAGATCAAGAGGCTCGAGACCGTATTGGATTGTGAACTTTTGGCGCGCCGTGCGGGCGGGCCCTTGTTCACCGAGGCCGGGACGCGCCTGTTGGAATATGCGCGCCGAATGATGGACTTGCATGACGAAGCGCTGGCCGCCCTGGGAAAGAAACCACTGGCAGGTACGATCCGATTGGGCATGACCGAGGATACAACGGGCGGTGATGTGGCGCGCATTCTGGGGAAGTTCACGCGGTTGCATCCAGACACCAAAGTCAGCACAAGGATCGGCCAGAGCCTGACATTGTCCGATTGGCTGTCATCGGGTGAGATCGACATCGCAGTAATTCAGGTTCTGCGAGACGACGTGCTGCGCGACGACATCGTTCTCTATGAGGACAGGTTGCACTGGATCAAGTCACATGACCTGCCGCTGAAACCGAACGCACCTGTACCGTTCCTCGCCTTCGATCAGAACTGTTTCTACAAGCATTGGGCCCAAGCGCAGAGTGATGGAACCGAGCTGCAATTCGAGACTGTGCTCGAGTGTCCGAGTGTATCGGGCATTCTTGCTGCAACACGCGCCGGACTTGGCGTCGCGCTCATGAATGGTTTGCACGTGTCCCCAGACATTGAGGTTATCGAGGGTGTTTTCCCCGAGCCTCCGGCGATTGCCTATGTCGCACGCTCCAATCCCAAGATCCGCAGCGACGCTGCCCGAGCACTGCTGAATGAAATCGCAACGGAAGTTGGACGTCCCACTGTGATGCGGGTTGCTTGATCGCGAAAGGCAAAGGCGGCAGTGGCCTGACACCACCGCCAATGGGTCGCGTCGCGTTGGAATTTACCCAAGCCCCCAATTTGCCAAGGGCAAATTAAACGACGCTCAGCTCCCAAATGTTTGCCGTCTCATCATCGAAGACGAAATATTCAATGTTGGCCAAGCTGTCTGTCCCGTCCGGTCCGGAAACCGTCACCTGAGTCGAAGACATCCGTGTCAGGGTATAGTCCGCCCGATTTCCCCCAAAGATCGCAAAGTCGGACCCGGCGCCGCCATCCAGCGTATCGTCGCCCAGATCTCCGCGTATCCGGTCGTTGCCCCCATATCCGAAAATGAAGTCATCCCCCTGCAATCCGCGCAACTGATTGACCAGGTCGTTTCCGATCAACTGATCATCCAGCCGTGACCCGATGAAATTCTCGATCGAAAAATAGAGATCGCGGGTCGCGTATCCCGCAGTACCGTACCCCGAAGGTTCGCCATCAATGAGGGGCCCGTTGCGCAGGCTGGCAATCACGCCCGCCGGTGCGTTGAAATAGGACACCGTGTCGATCCCAGCCCCTCCGAAATATCGTTCCCGTCCACCGTCCGAGCTTACAAAGAAATCATACCCTCCAAGACCACGGAAATCGTTCTGCTCACCGTTTCCAAAAAAGATGTCCTGATGTGACGAGCCCGTTATCCGTTCGATGCTGTCGAACGTTTGGCCCGCGGCGAGGTTTGTGTTGTTGCTCGGGTCGGCCAGATCCACGCGGACGCCGCTGAACGTCGTTATCGAAAACGGGCGCAGGATGTCCGTGACTGTTGGTGATCCGGTGCCGCCCCAATTGGCAAAGCTGACCATATCCAAGCCGTTCCCGCCCTCAAGGCTATCGTTCCCTTCGGTGGCGATGAACCAATCGTAATCTCCCAACCCCCGCAGGCGATTGTTGCCTGCATCCCCGGTCAGCACATCGGCAAAGATCGTACCCGTGACATTCTCGACATTGACCAGGCGATTGACATCACCACCAAAGATGTTGGCTGTGCCCGCGCCCAGATCCAGCGAGAGCATGAAATCGAGGTTCGTTCGCGCCGGGTTGACCGGCGTGGTGCTGAAATCGACCATGTCGATCCCGGCGCCCCCATCAATCGTGTCGTTCCCCACAAGGGGACGGATCCAGTCGTTGCCCCCTAATGCGTTTATCTGATCGGGTTCAGGTGTCCCTTCGATCAACTCGCCCGCCTCAGTTCCGGTGATCGGAGGTGTCGAGGATGCAGGAACGGCCGCTGCGGAAATCAGCTGAGCGCGGATGTCGTGCGGGGTTCCTTCGGGGTCTCGGGTGCCGCCGCTTGCACTGTATTCACTTTTCCAGGCCGCCAAAATGGTTCCATCCGACAGGATTGCGGCATCTGATGCATCCTGCGGACCGCGCGTTTCCGAGTTCACCTGCAACAGCCCACCTACCGGATCGCCCTGCGCATCAAAGCGTCTGGCAAAGACCTCATCGCCGAACAGGTAATTGTCGGTATCGCGGTTCGGGTCATGGTAGCCTTGGATCAACAGGAAACCGCCATCGTCCAGGGGCACAACGCTGAAGCTTGAATCCACATAGTTGTCTTTCGAGGCTCGGATGGTTCCTAGCGGAGGCATCTCAAAGTCGAACGCTCGCCCGGTCGCTGTCCCGTTGGACGAAAGGATGGTGCCGCGGTATTGCGCATCCAGAAATCCGGAATTGAGGCGCGTGACAAACAAAAACGTGCCATCTGCAAGCGGTGTCAACGCTTTGGCATGAGAGGCTGACGCGATCGGACTGTAAGGCAGCCCGCCGGAATTCATTGCCTCGCTGATTTCAACTCGGTTCAGCCCTCCTTCGGGGGCTCCGGTTGCGTCAAATTTCTGCGTAAACAGGTAATTCTTGTAGGTTAAGTTGCCCCACTGGTTTTCGTACAAACCCTGTTCGACATAGGTGACCAGCGCCCCGGTCTCGTTGCTGGCGACCAACAGGGACTGAGGGTCGGGAAGGTCAGGGTCAAGCGTGGTGTTGCCGAAAGTCGGGCTGCCAAGCTCTGATGCGCTGATCTGGCGTTCCGGTCCAACCTTTGTGCCATTCGCATCATAGCTTTGCACAATCAAAAAGCTCTCGTCCGAGAACCGCTCGACGTGCCTTTTCCACGCCAAAAGGAACCCGCCATCCGGTAAGGCAACAAGCTGGGGGTTCGTGTCATGATACCCCCCTTGCGGTTCACGGATCACCTCAAAGTCCGCGCCGTCCAGCGAAAAGTCTTGGCCGATGCGTTGCACCCTATAGGTTGTGGCTCCATCGTATGGATCGGCATCAAATTCCCAGAGCACAATTGCGCCGCCGCCCGTCAAGGCGAGCGCGGACAATGCGGTATGGGGCGAGAATGTGAACTCTCCGTCCTGGGCCACCGTGATGGTTTCGCCAACGGTCGCCCCCTCACCATCATACCGTTGACCAAGAATGCTGGTTGCCCCGATTGTGCCGCGCTGTTGGGCCCAGAAAATGGCAAAATTGTCATCCGCCAGCGCGATCACAGCCGGATCATAGCCAGATACGCCTGCATTGACCGGCGGATTGACGTTGGGCGTAACCTGTATCTCGGATCCCCGCGCGGTGGGCGAAATGGATCCCACGGGTGCGCTACGAGCGCTGGTTCCGGTGGTTTCCCCTCCATACGGGTCTGTCAAATGCACCTCGACCGAGATCGCCTGGCCGATGTCATTCTCGCGCAGCGTATAGCGGACATCGGTCGCGCCGTTGATGGCCGAGCTGTTGCGATACCACTGATACGCAACGCTTCCGGTGCCGTCTGGATCCGAGAATTGCGAAATGTCCGCCTGTACGGTCTGCCCTTCGATCAGCAGGCCGGTGACAGAAATCTCGCCGCCACCGGGGTTGTCCATCAACACGCCTTCGCTGTCGAGACGGTTGTTGCCGCCAAACCCGTCGACATAGGTTGCCCGGACACGCAGGGTCTTGCCCAAATCATCGGCCGTCAAAGTGTAGTCTTGTCCCGTCGCACCCGGAATCTCTTGGAAATCGCGGGACCAGCGGAAGGTGAACGCGCCAAGCCCGTCCTCGTCCGTGATGGTCGAGACATCGGCGCGTTGTGTCAGTCCCACGCCGATCGGGCCGGAAAATGTCAGCGTGCCTTCCGGGGCGTCATTGACGTTTTCGATGCGGCGCGCCGGGGTTTCGAGCGTCTCGGTGCTACCCTGTTCGTCAACGTATGTAAGTCGCGCGTGGATGTTGGTATTCACGTGCGCCTGCAAGGGTCGAAACAAGGAACTTGTCTGCTCGGGGATCTCGATCCCGTTGCTGAACCACTGATAGACATAGGCGCCACTGTTCCCCAGGCCGTCTTCGTCCCTCAGCAGTGTCCGATCAACGGCGTGCAGCGTGTCTTCGAACCCGTCCCCAAAGATGGTGATCCCGCCGGTCGGCGCATCGTTGACGTTCTCTGGGACAACAAAATCGCTGGTGACCGTCTCGGCCCGCCCCTTGCCATCGGTGTAACGCATCTGCCACGAGATCTGGGCGCCAACGTCTGCTTGGGACAGCGTGAATTCGGTGCCACTTGCCGAGGCGATAACCTCGCCGTTTCGCAGCCACTCGAAGACGACTGTCCCATCCTCTATCCCGTCGGGATCAACAACCGTCGATTGCCCGGTCAGTGTTTCGTCCTCGCGCGCAGTGCCGCTGAGCGTCAATTCCCCGGATGGCGCGCTGTTGACCTCAAGAATGCGCGCAACGACGTCAAAGCTGGTGTTTTCACCGGCCCGATCCAGCCCGGCCCAAGTGGCTACAACGTTGCCGTCTGCCAGCTCGGCCAGCGCCGGATGCCACTGATTTCCCTCCAACTGCAGATTGAGTGTGAATGACGCGCCCTGGGCAACACCGGTTGCATCGAAACGCTGCGCCCACATTCCGCTGACATCATCATCGGGGGCATCCCAAGCCACCAGGAAGCCACCATCGCGCAGCGCGACTATGGCAGGCTCTCGGTGGCTCGTTCCGCCCCAGCTTGGCCTCAGCCAAACCTCATCTGACAGCGCGGTACCAGAACTATCAAAAGCGCGGATGTATTCGTTGTTGCCCTGATCCCAGACAACGGCAAAACCGCCCCCTATCAGAGCGGCCATTGCCAAGTGGCGGGCATCGTGGCTGCCAACTTCGGCAATTTCAAAACTGTCGCCCACCGGATCACCGCCGGCGTCAAGCCGTTGCGCCCGGATCTGGCTTTCAACCTCCTCGCCATCGCGACGCCATTGCCAGGTCGCCAGAAACCCACCATCGGACAAGGGACCCATCTCAAACCTGGAGACGGCTCCGGAATTGCCGTTGACGACCGTTTCGACTTCGAACCCCGAGCCGAGGTTGCTTGCAGTCCCCTGTGCGTCGACAAGGCGCAATCCAAACTGATACGCTCCGGTTTCTTCGTTCAGATCAGAGCGTTTGGCGAGGAAGTTCCCGCTTTGGTCGGTCGAGAACACCACGGTGCTGTTGACATCGACGACAACCTGTTCGCCCACCCGGGCACCGTCCGCCTGATACTTTTGCATCCGCGAGACGCTCGAACTGTTCCAAAAGATCGTAAAGCCGCCGTCGGGGTTTGCGATTGCAACCGGGTTTGTCTGGTAACCGCCAGTGATGTCGTTGACCCGAAACTCATCCCCGATAGGGGTGCCAGACCCATCATAGAGCTGGGCATAGACACCATAGTTGCTCCCGTCCTGCTCGTCGCTGATCCAGGTGATCACAAACCCGCCATCCGAAAGTGCGGCAACCTTTGGGCGCCATTGATACCCCGGCGTGTATGTATTCACCAAAAAGCTGTCGCCTTCGTAGGTCGCGATCCTGGGATCAACGACAAACTGGACAACGGCGTCGGCATTATACTGGAACGTGTTTGATACACCCGACGATGGGATCAGGGCGGTGGTCTGATAATCGCCGCCAACCGGGACATAATATTGGTTGGTAGAACGGTTAACATTTGACGAGAACACACCATATTCCCGTCCATCAGTTCCGGTAATAGTATAGCCTGTAAAAACACGGTTATAGATATCGTCGGCCCAATAGTCTGAATCAAATGTCAGAATGCCATTGTTCCCAACGTCGTGCACATGATCGTACGAGCGCGTGGCGCCGCCGGTCTCAAAACTAAGTGTCGACCCGGGCCGAAACTGGGTTCCCTCAAAAGTAACATTGCTCAGCGAATAATAGGCCGTGGCCCGATAAGGTCTTTGCGTCACGAAAGTGCTCCCACCCCAAGGAGGCCCGTCGCCGAACACAACCAAAGCTCACAAAAAAACGTCTTCTCTCAGCAAGGCCGAAATAAATATCTCAAAACTCTATCAAGCTAGGTGCGTTGGATACAGATATTTTTATCCGCGTGACCGCCGCCATGTCTCACCGAGCTTTTCCCCATTCGCAAATGACGGATAATCGGCCTGCCAATTCTCCAATCTGCAGAGGCATCGAGTTGCCGTTTTCGGCCGCCTATACTCGACAATGCCCCCTATCGCCTTTGGGATCAGTTCCCCTGGTTGCGAAACAGCCGCGTGGACGAGAACATCGACTCGAGCTCTTCGATCCGTTCCTTGCTCTCTTCCCAGCGGGCGTCTTGCACTTCGGCAATTAGGGCCTCGACGATCAGCAGGATCGCCATGGTGCTGTCCCAACTCGACGGTGCCTCGACCAGCCCGTTGAACGTGTAATCCGCGCAGCGCCCGATGGGAGAGCCCCATTGATCAGTGAACAAAACCACAGTCACACCGCGCTCGCTGGCGATCTGGGCGAGCTTCTCCAGATGCGCCTCGTACCGGCGAATATCAAAGATCACCAGGACCGAGTTCTTGTCCATGTCCAACAGGTACTGCGGCCAGACGTTGGCGGAATTGCCCAGCATGGTCACGTTGGGGCGGATGATCTGCATGTGGTTAAAAAGGTAGTCCGCGTTCGACCGGGTGATGCGCCCGCCCACCACATACAAAGGCCGGGATTTATCCGCCAAGAGCCGCGCCACCGTATCGAACATCTCGGTGTCCACACGCTCCAGCGTGTGGCGCATGTTGGTCCAGACCACTTGGGCGAACCGCATCAACGGGTGTTCGGCGCTGTCATCCACCATCCAGGCGTCGCGCTTGGACAGCGGTTGCTTGATCTGGGCCGCCACCTCCTCTCGCAGGGCATCCTGCAAATCAGGGAACCCATCAAAGCCTAACTTGCGCGCCATGCGGATCACTGTCGGCGTCGAGACACCTGCAGACGAGGCCAGCTTGGTGATCGATTGCAACCCACCCATGGGATAATCCTGCAACAGGACCGAGGCCAGCTGCCGCTCTGACGGCGTCAGCTCGGCGGTGTGGTCCTGTAGCAATTGTTTCACAAGCTTGGTGGTCGGGGTCAAAACTATCCCTCTTGTTTCTCGCTGGCTGCTCCGCGTTTCCTATCGGGAACGTCAGGTTAGCATTTGCTACAGCCTAACCAGCTTTGTAGCGATGTCTACAGAAATTATGTTGACAGGCCGCCACCGGCTGTAACTAATGCTACACATGTCTGCGAATACCGAGTCACCTCTCCTTTCCGAACTGGAGCGCCCCGCGGCGCGTGCCCTGAATGTGCGCGGCCAGGGTCAGGCCTTTTTGGTCTGTGAACATGCCAGCCGTTTCATCCCTGCCAGCCTGAATGGTCTGGGGCTGAGCGATGAGGCCGCCCGCTCTCATGCCGCTTGGGATATTGGCGCGCTGGAATTGTCGGTCGAACTTATGGGCGCACTGGATGCGCCGCTGGTGCATTCACGGATCAGCCGTCTGGTCTATGATTGCAACCGTCCCCCGTCTGCCCCAGATGCCATCCCGGCGAAAAGCGAGCGATTTGAGGTTCCGGGAAATGCCGACCTGACGCACGCACAAAACACCGCCCGCGTGCGCGAAGTCTATGAACCGTTCCGCGATCTGCTGAGCCGGACGCTGGACGCCCGCCCCATCCCGCCGGTTATGATCACCATCCACAGCTTCACGCCGATCTATCGCGGCCAGCCGCGCACGGTCGAATTGGGCATCCTGCATGACTCGGATGACCGCGCCGCGCGACTTTTGCTGGAGGCGGCGCAGGGCAGCGGGCTCGACACCGCGCTCAACGAGCCCTACTCGGCCACCGACGGTGTCACACACACGTTACGCGAGCATGCCTTAAAACGCGGATTGCCCAACGTGATGATCGAAGTGCGCAATGACCTGATCAACTCGCCTGCGGGCGTGAACCGCATCTCGGGCCTGCTGGCGCCGATGCTGGCACAGATGGTCGAGCAACTGACGACGGAGGCGGCGGAATGACCCTGGCGCGGCGCTACATTGCCTGGATCGACGGGATGAACCGGCTGATCGGACGCGTGGTGATGTACGGCATCTTTGTGATGATGGGCATCCTGCTCTGGTCCTCGGTCTCCAAGACCTTCTTCCTCCCTTCGCTCTGGACGCTGGAAATGGCGCAGTTTGCCATGGTCGCCTATTACATTCTGGGCGGGCCCTATTCGATCCAGATGGGGTCCAACGTGCGCATGGACCTGCTGTATGGCGAATGGTCGATCAAACGGCAGGCCTGGACCGATGCGCTAACGGTTCTGTTCCTGATCTTCTACCTCTGCGTCATGCTTTACGGCGGCTATGACAGCTTGAGCTATTCGTTCCAATATGGCGAGCGCAGCCCCACCGCCTGGCGCCCCTATCTGTGGCCCATCAAGACCATCATGTGCGTTGGTTTGTTCCTGATGCTGCTGCAGGCGATTTCCGAACTTCTAAAAGACATCCTGCGGATCCGCGGAGAAGACATTCCGAAGGAGACCATCTGATGTCCTATGAGCTGATCGCGATCCTCATGTTCTCGACCATGATGCTGATGCTGTTGACCGGCCAGCGTGTGTTCGGAGCCATCGGGTTTGTGGCCGTGGTGGCCTCGCTGCTGCTTTGGGGCGACCGGGGCGGTTATGACATTGGGTTCTCGGCCGCGATGAAGCTGATGAAGTGGTATCCGCTGCTCACGCTGCCGATGTTCATCTTCATGGGCTACGTCCTGTCCGAGAGTAAGATCGCCGACGACCTTTACAAGATGTTCCACGTCTGGATGGGCGGCCTGAATGGCGGTCTGGCGATTGGCACGATCGGTCTGATGGTCCTGATCTCGGCCATGAACGGCCTGTCGGTGGCGGGTATGGCCATTGGCTCGACCATTGCCCTGCCCGAACTGCTCAAACGCGGCTATGACAAACGGATGGTGACGGGGGTGATCCAGGCCGGATCAAGCCTGGGCATTCTTGTGCCACCCTCGGTTGTTCTGGTGCTTTATGCGATGATCGCGCGCCAACCGGTGGGGCAGTTGTGGCTCGCTGGCGTTATCCCCGGCCTGATGATGGCGTCGATGTTCATCCTCTATATCGTGATCCGCTGTAAGGTGAACCCGGCGCTCGGGCCCGCCCTGTCGAAAGAAGAGCGCGATGTGCCCATGGCGGAAAAATTGCGCCTGCTGCGCGCGGGTCTGCTGCCGCTGGGGATCTTTGCGGCGATGATGGTGCCCTTTGTCAACGGCTGGACCTCGCTGGTCGAAAGCTCGGCCATCGGCGCGCTGACCGCCTTTGCCGCCGCGGTCCTCAAGGGTCGCATGACGCGTGAGGTTTTCGAAAACTCGGTCCGCAACACCCTGGGCATTTCCTGCATGTTCATGTGGATCATCCTTGCCGCCCTGGCATTCGGAGCCGTGTTCGACGGACTGGGCGCGGTCAAGGCGATCGAGGGCGTGTTCACCGAACGCCTTGGCCTGAGCCCCTGGATGATCCTGATCCTGATGCAGCTGAGCTTTATCCTGATGGGCACCTTCCTGGATGACACGGCCATGCTGGTCATCGTTGCCCCGCTCTATGTGCCGCTGGTCGGCGCGCTTGGGTTCGACCTGATCTGGTACGGCGTGCTTTACACGATCACCACCCAGATCGCCTATATGACCCCGCCCTTTGGCTACAACCTGTTCCTGATGCGCGCGATGGCCCCGCCCGAGGTGACCCTGCGCGATATCTACGGCTCGATCCTGCCCTTTGTGCTGGTGATGACGCTGGCGCTGGCGACCATCATGACCTTCCCGCAGATCGCGCTGTGGCTGCCTGACTACGTTTACAACAACTGACCCCGGACCCTACCGGGGCACCCGACCCGACCAACAACAACCATGGGAGAGTACCAATGACGACAAGACGCAAGTTTTTAACCACCGCCGCCGTCGGCACCGCCGCGGCCCCGCTGGCCACCCCGGCGCTGGCGCAGTCCACCATCAAATGGCGGATGCAGACCTATGCCGGCGCAGCTCTGGCGGCCCACGTGATCGACCCGGCGATCGAGATGTTCAACAAGATCGCAGGCGACCGCATGCAGATCGAACTGTTCTATGCCGATCAGCTGGTCCCCACCGGTGAGCTGTTCCGCGCCATGCAGCGCGGCACCATTGATGCGGTGCAGTCGGACGACGACTCGATGGCCTCGCCCACCGAAGTCACCGTGTTTGGCGGCTACTTCCCCTTCGCCTCGCGCTATTCACTGGATGTGCCGGTGCTGTTCAACCAGTACGGCCTGAACGAGATCTGGAATGCAGAATATTCCAAGGTCGGCGTCAAGCACATCAGCGCAGGCTCCTGGGACCCCTGCCACTTTGCCACCAAGGATCCGATCCGCTCGCTCGAAGACCTCAAAGGCAAGCGCGTCTTCACCTTCCCCACCGCGGGCCGCTTCCTGAGCCAGTTCGGCGTCGTGCCAGTCACCCTACCTTGGGAAGACATCGAGGTTGCGGTGCAGACCGGCGAGCTGGATGGCATTGCCTGGTCGGGCATCACCGAGGACTACACCGTGGGTTGGGCCGATGTGACCAACTACTTCCTGACCAACAACATCTCGGGCGCATGGGCCGGGTCGTTCTTTGCCAACATGGACCGTTGGAACGAGCTGCCCGAAGACCTGCAGACCCTGTTCCGCGTTTGCTGTGATCAGTCGCACTACTACCGCCAGTGGTGGTATTGGGGCGGCGAGGCCAAGCTGCGCGTCCACGGACCGAAGATGGAGCTGACCTCGATCCCCGACGAAGAATGGGCCACGGTCGAAGCAGCTGCGCGCGTCTTCTGGGACGAGATCGCATCCGAGTCCGAGACCAAGGCGAAGGTTGTTGAGATCTTCAAACAGTACAACGCGGATATGGAAAAGGCCGGTCGCCCCTACCGCTACGGCTGATATGAACAGATTTGGCCTGCTTTCGGGCAGGCCAGATTTCCTTGAACAAAATTTGGCGGGTTTGTTGAAAGAACCCGCGACCGCAGAAAAGGTGCGTCATGCTGACTTTCGAAACCCTCAAGGAACAGGCCGCCTCGGGCGAAGTGGACACGGTTCTGGTGTGCTTGGTGGACATGCAGGGCCGCCTGATGGGCAAACGCTTTCACGTGCAGAACTTCCTGGATAGCGCGTATGAGGAAACCCATTGCTGCAACTACCTGCTGGCCACCGATCTGGAAATGGCGACGCCGGATGGCTACAAGGCCACCAGCTGGGAAGCGGGTTACGGCGATTATGTCATGAAGCCCGACCTGTCCACCCTGCGCCCGATGCCCTGGCTTGAGGGAACGGTGATGGTGCTCTGCGATGTGCTCGACCACCATACGCACGAACCTGTCCCGCATTCCCCGCGCCAAATCCTGCAGGCACAAGTTGCTCGCGCCGAAGCCATGGGCCTGACGCCAATGATGGCGACCGAGCTGGAGTTCTTCCTCTTTGATCGCACCTTTGACGAGATCCGCAAGGGCAACTTCCGTGATCTGACACCGATCTCGGGCTACAACGAAGACTATCACATCCTGCAGACCAGCAAGGAAGAGCACGTGATGCGGCCCATTCGCAATCACCTCTATGCCGCTGGAATTCCTGTGGAAAACACCAAGGGTGAAGCCGAGGCCGGGCAAGAAGAGCTCAACATCCGCTATGCCGACGCGCTCGCCTGCGCCGACAACCACACCATCGCGAAACATGCCACCAAAGAGATCGCGCATTTCCACGGCCACGCGGCATCGTTCCTGCCAAAATGGCATCATGATCGCGTAGGGTCCGCCAGCCATGTGCACCTGTCGCTGTGGCGCGACGGAAACCCCGAGTTCTATGACGCCGATGCCCCCCACGGGCTGAGCGAGTTGGGGCGGCAGTTCTGTGCTGGCATGATCAAATATGCGCCCGACTACACCTTCTTCCTTGCACCCTACGTGAACAGCTACAAACGCTTCATGAAAGGCACATTTGCGCCCACCAAGACCGTCTGGTCCGTCGACAACCGCACCGCGGGCTTCCGCATGTGCGGCGAAGGCACCAAGGGTGTGCGCATGGAATGCCGCATCGGCGGATCAGATCTGAACCCATATCTGGCGCAGGCCGCCCTGCTGGCCGCTGGCCTGAAGGGGATTGAGGAGAAGCTGGAACTAGCACCGCCCACTTCCGGTGACCTTTATGAGGACAGCGACGCCCGTGAAATCCCGCGCACCTTGCGCGATGCGGTGGAAACCCTGCGCGGCTCGGCCATGTTGCGCGAGGCGATGGGGGATTGGGTGGTCGATCACTACACCCGCTGCGCCGAATGGGAGCAGGAAGAGTTCGACCGCGTGGTGACCGACTGGGAAATCGCGCGCGGGTTCGAAAAGGCTTGATATGTCGGACTGGGGCGCTGCCCGAGACCCCGGAGTATTTTTGAAAAGATGAAGTCAGGGGCGATGGTGCCCCGCAGTTGGAGTTCAGTGATGACTGGAACCGTTCAATGTATCTCGCCGATTGATGGATCGGTGTATCTGGAGCGGCCCTTGGCCAGCCCGGCGGAGGCCTTGGCCGCCGCGGCTCGCGCGAAGGCGGCGCAAAAGGCCTGGGCTGCGCGGCCCCTGGCCGAGCGGATTGCTCTGGTGCAGGCGGCTGTAGCCGAGGTGGGCATGACAACCGATCGTATGGCAGTCGAGCTGGCCCATCAGATGGGCCGCCCGGTGCGCTATGGGGGGGAGTTCGGCGGCTTCAATGAGCGCGCCAGCTATATGGCCGAGATCGCGGAAACCGCGCTTGCGCCGATCGTGGTCGAGGACAGCGATGCCTTCCTGCGCAAGATCGAGCGTGAGGCGCATGGCGTCGTGCTGGTCGTGGCGCCCTGGAACTATCCCTATATGACCGCGATCAATACCGTGGCCCCTGCCCTGATCGCGGGCAACACGGTGCTGTTGAAACACGCCGCCCAAACCTTGCAGGTGGGTGAGCGGATGGCCGAAGCGTTCCATGCCGCAGGCATTCCGCAAGATGTGTTCCAGAACCTGTTCCTGAACCACGACACCACCGCCGAGCTGATCTCGGGCCGTCACGTGAATTTCGTGAACTTCACCGGTTCGGTGCGCGGCGGCCAGGCGATGGAGCGCGCGGCAGCCGGCACCTTTATCCCCGTCTCGACCGAACTGGGCGGCAAAGACCCAGGCTATGTCCGCGCTGACGCCGATCTGGAGGCTGCTGTCGACACGCTGATTGACGGGGCCATGTTCAACTCAGGCCAATGCTGCTGCGGGATCGAGCGGATCTATGTGCATGACAGCCTTTATGACGCCTTTGTCGAAAAAGCCGTGGCGCTGGTGAACACCTATAAGCTGGGCAACCCGCTGGAGGCCGAGACCACCATGGGCCCGATGGCACATGTGCGGTTCGCCGAAGAAGTGCGTGCACAGATCGCCGAAGCCATCGACGCGGGCGCCGTGGCCCATATCGAGACGATGGAGGCCGATGACGGCGGCGCCTATCTGACGCCACAGATCCTGACCAATGTGACGCACGACATGCGCGTCATGCGGGATGAGAGCTTTGGCCCGGTTGTGGGGATCATGAAGGTGTCCAGCGACGAGGAAGCCATCGAATTGATGAATGACAGTCAGTTTGGCCTCACCGCCTCGATCTGGACAGCCGATACAGACAAAGCCGACGAGATCGGCGCACAGCTGGAAACCGGCACCGTCTTCATGAACCGCTGCGATTATCTGGACCCCGCACTGTGCTGGACCGGATGCAAAGACACCGGGCGCGGTGCAGGCTTGTCCGTTCTGGGCTTTCATGCTCTGACGCGCCCCAAATCCTACCACCTGAAAAAGGGCTGATCTGATGAACCTTGTTGGCAACTGGTCCTACCCCACCGCCGTGCGCTTTGGCGCGGGCCGTATTTCCGAAATCGCAGACGCCTGCGCGGCGGCTGGCATCACCAAGCCTTTGTTGGTCACCGACAAAGGCCTGGCCGATCTGCCGATCACGCAGTCGACGCTGGACCTGCTGGAGGCGGCGGGCCTGGGTCGCGCGCTGTTTTCGGACGTCGACCCGAACCCGAATGAGAAAAACGTCGAGGCCGGGCTGGCCGTCTATCGCGAAGGCGGCTTTGACGGCGTGATCGCCTTTGGCGGCGGCTCAGGCCTGGACCTTGGCAAGACGCTGGCCTTCATGGCGGGTCAAACCCGGCCCCTGTGGGATTTCGAAGACATCGGCGACTGGTGGACCCGCGCCGATCCTGCAGGCATCCACCCGATCGTGGCTGTGCCCACCACCGCCGGCACTGGATCAGAGGTGGGGCGCGCGGGCGTCATCACCAATTCGGAAACTCACGAGAAGAAGATCATCTTCCATCCGCTGATGCTGCCCAAGGTGGTGATCTGCGATCCGGAACTGACCGTGGGCATGCCCAAGTTCATCACCGCTGGTACCGGCCTGGATGCATTCGCCCATTGTGTCGAGGCCTTTTGCTCGCCGCATTACCACCCGATGTCTCAGGGCATGGCGTTGGAGGGTATGCGCCTGGTCAAGGACTACCTGCCGCGCGCCTATGCCGATGGCACCGACCTTGAGGCGCGCGCGCATATGATGTCGGCTGCTGCCATGGGCGCCACCGCGTTCCAAAAGGGTCTGGGCGCCATTCACGCCCTGTCGCACCCCATCGGCGCGCATCACCACACCCACCACGGTACCACCAACGCCGTCTGCATGCCTGCAGTGCTGCAATTCAACCGCCCTGCGGCCGAGGGCGTGTTGACCCAAGCCGCCGCATATCTTGGCATCGACGGTGGGTTTGACGGCTTTGCGGCTTATGTTGACAACCTGAACGAGAGCCTTGGCATCCCCAAGACACTGACCGAACTGGGTGTCACCGATCCCGATCTGGATGCTCTGGTGCGCGATGCGCTGAACGATCCGTCAACGGGCGGCAACCCTGTCGAGATGACGACCGAGAACACCCGAGCGTTGTTCGAAGCAATCCTCTGAGGCACTCGGCCGCTTGCATGCAAGCTCACGGCCCCAACCGTCCTTTGGTTGGGGCCGTTTTTCATGTGCAAGTGTCACGTGGCACAAATTGCGTACGGCGGCTGTGTTCACCCCGCAACAACATCACCATTTTACCGCTTGGCTGGTATCGCCCCTGATTCAATGTGATAGTTGATAGAAAAACGCGCTAAAGCGCGAAAAAACATAACATAATTGGAGCAGGTCCATGAGAACTTTGACGCTGTCAGCCCTCGGGCTGACAATCGCGTTCGCGCAATCCACAACAGCGGCCGAACTGGTTGGTGGCTATGTCGACGTCGGCTATTCCGCGTTCACCGACAACACCCGCGTCTCCAAACGCTCGCTTACGGGATCTGGCGAAATTGCCTTTACTCGCACCTTTGGCCTGCAGGCGGATCTTGGTGTTCACGATCTGAACGCGATCAGCGAAGTGGGGACCAACGTCACCCTGCATGGCAACTTCCATGTGGGCGAATTCACATCGCTTGGCGTCTTTGCAGGCCGGGACGACCTCAACAACCAGGGCGTGAACTTCTACGGGGTCGAGGCCGGGCATGAAGCAGGTCGTGTTGAGTTCGAAGGCTATGCATCCATCGCTGACGCGGCCGGAAACAACGACAGTAACGGCACCCTCGCCGGCCTGCAAATCCGCGGCAACATCAACGAGGCCTGGCGCCTGAAGGCCAACATTGATTACATCGACGCGCGCAATGGCGTGGACGCCACACGATACAGTGTCGGAACGGACTACAGCTTTGGCGAAGGTGGGGCGTTCTACGCCGAAGTCGGCGGTTTTGACGCCAACGCGGGCCCCGTCGGCGCCAACGAAACCTTTGTCGGCTTTGGTTTGCGCTACAATTTCGGCGCCAAACGCGGCACCACTTTTGGCCGCCGTGGCTTCTTGGACAAGATGCCGGGGCTCTGATCCAACCGCAACGTCGGCGCCATGTAAGGCGCCGACGATTCCTTCATTGCCTTTAATACTTTACCTGATTCGCTCCATGCATTAGATTGTGCCTATCAGAGCGCGCAAAGCGCCATGCAGAGATGCACACAGGCAAACCCGTGCACAGCACGAGGCAAAGGAGCAGAACAATGAAACCCCAGGCAGTGGCGGCGGTGCTTGCCATGGGGCTCGTCCCGATCAGCGCGAACGCTCAGGCGATCAGCGGCGCAAATGTTGACGTGTCCCACTATCAGTTCACCAACAACTCTAAAGGCACGCGGCAGGCTTTGCGCGGGTCATTCGAAGTTGGTCTGAGCGACACATTCTCTACCCAGATCGACTTGGGCTATTACAAGTTTGGCCAAAGCAACACATCCGGCCATTCCGCAACATTGCACGGGATCTACCAGTTCAACTATGGCGGGGCTGTTGGCGCTTTTTGGGGCACCGAGGATGAAAACACCATCGACCGCAACTTCTATGGTCTTGAAGCGACTTATGATTTCACCGCGCTTACAGTTGAAGGGTATTTCTCACGCGGTCGCGTGCAGGGGCAGAACGCCACGCTTCTTGGGGCCAAGATCAGCAGCGACGTCGGCGCCAATCTGAACTTGAACGCGCAGTTCGACTATATGGACAACAAAACCGGTTCGGACCTGACCCGCCTCGCCATCGGTGCCGACTATGAGCTCGGCAGCGGCGTGGCGCTCTATGGCGAGTTGGGCAACGGCAACGCCCGCATCGCAAATTTCAGCTCCAACGACGCCTTTGTCGGCTTTGGCATGAAGTTCAACCTGGGCGACCGCCCCGGCACCACATTTGGCCGCCGATCGATCCTGGACCGTCTGCCAGGCATGTAAGCCCACCTATTAACCGAAAGATTTCAGGTCGCCGCGGGTCTCTGCTGCGGCCTTTTTACTCCTGCGAGCACAGCCCAACAGATTGAAGAGCGCCGTCCAACGCGTTGGTATCACTACAATATCAAGAAGGGGATGGTGGGTGATGAGAGGCTCGAACTCCCGACATCTTCGGTGTAAACGAAGCGCTCTACCAACTGAGCTAATCACCCGTGAGGGCGGATTTACCCAAGCTGACAGGCAGACGCAAGAGGGAAACGCGCAGTTTTTGTCATTCTTTTTCATTCAGGAAATATCGCGCGGCCACCGGAGCACCTGCGATGACAACGACCATCCGCACCAGGTGATGAAGCACAACAAATCCCAGGTCGGCACCCACGACCAGTGCCAGTACCGTCATCTCGGCCTGCCCCCCGGGTGAGAACGCCAAGAACGCCTCGACAGGGTCCGCCAGCCCCATCCCAACAACCGCTTGCGTGATCGCCGCCGCCATTGCCGCCAACACCACAACAAAAGCCGCGCCGGACAAAACAATCTTACGTAGCTCGGTGGCTGTGATGCCGGTGTAGGAGACCCCCAATCCCATGCCGATCACAAATTGCGCGACAAAGATCGCCTCGGCTGGCGGACGATGGCTGAGCACTCCCAAAAGCGTTGCCACCGCGCCCAGGATCAACGGCCCCAGGATCGCTGCACCAAATAGCCCAATTCGCTCGCCCCCTTTCCAGCCAGCGATGGCGATCATCACCATCACGGTCAGTTGCGAGGGCGGTATGTCCGTCACCGGTGCACCGACGGCCCCGCTAAGAGAGACCCCGTAGAACTCGGCCAGGATGAACGGCGCGATCGAGACGATCACAAGAACGCGGGTCACGTGGATCAATGACAAAGCGCGCACATTACCGCCCGCCTCTTGCCCGAACAGGATCATGTCCTGCAATCCGCCCGGCATGGCGCTGAAATACGCGGTCACCCGGTCAAAGCCGCAGATCCGCGTGAAGAAGGGAACGCCAATCACCGCGATCAGGGCGATATAGGCGGCCATGATCGCCAGCGTCACCGCCATGTCGGGCAGTTTCATCATCAAGTCGATCGTTATGGCACTGCCCACGGCAACCCCAAGCACCGTGCGGGCCGAGGTCGAGATCACTTTGACGCCCTGCAACTGCACCCCTGCCAGCGCCGCGATCAGGCAGGCGCACATCGGGCCGAACAGAAACGGCAACGGCAAGGCCAGCGCCCAGAACACCCCTGCCCCAAGTGCAGCGATCACAAAAGTTACCAAGCGTGGTGGCAAGGACATGGGCAGACTCAGGCTCTGGCGTTTCTGCATCCAGTCGTATACAGCAGGATGCAATACTGTCAATCCAAGGCCAACCCCATGAGCAGCACACCGCGGAAAGAAAACTCATCAGCCGCCATCGCCTATGCGCGGATGTTGGATGACATCCGCAACGGCACCCTGCAGGCTGGCGACCGGGTGACCGAGACCGAGCTAGCCACCCGGTTGGAGCTGAGCCGCACGCCCGTGCGCGAAGCCATCCGCATGCTTGAGGTGGACGGGTTGGTCGAACATGTCCCCCGCGTGGGGGCCACAATCCGCAAGCTGGGCTATGCCGAGGTGATGGAGCTTTATGACATGCGCGCCGTGCTCGAAGGCACCGCTGCGCGGATGGCGGCACGCACGGCATCCGACATCGAATTGGCAGAACTCGAAGCGCTGAACGCCGACATGGCCGCGTGCAGCGACCTGCCCCAGGCCTATCACTTGAACCGTCAGTTTCACCTGACCCTGCTGGATGCAGCCAAGAACCGGTTTCTGATCAAGGCCATGGCAGGGCTGCAGAAAACCCTGCTGATCCTGGGTCCGATCATCCTGTCAGATCCCACGCGCGCCGCAGATTCCGTCACAGAGCACGAGGCCATCCTGCGCGCGCTACGTGACCGGGATGCGGACGCAGCCGAGGCCGCCATGCGCGCTCATATCGAGGCGGGGCATCGCCAACGGCTGCGCCTGTTGCGGGCCGAACGCCGCGTGGCGCCCCAGGCCGAGGATGTGCTGGCCGAGGCATTTCGCGACTGAACCCCGATTGCGTCCTCGGAACCGGGAGCACTCCCGCCCTCGCATCATGCCCTGACGGGCCCTTGCTCCGTTGGGCCGGGCGCCTCGCTTGTCGCTCGGCGCGGTCCCGCTTAGGGCATCTGTTTCCCCACAAGCGCCAACCACCGAGCGCAGCGAGGCACCCCTGTTTCATTGGGCCCAACGGTTGGAGGTTTTAGACAGAAAAGTTGACGACGAGCGGGAGCCCCCGGCTCCTCTTTCACACCACCAGATCCAATGGCAGATCCGAGATATCCCTAAGACGCTGTCCGTCGATCATCGTCTCGACAAGCTCAAGCGTGTCGCGCTCTTGTTCGCGCAAGGTCTCGACCAACTCGGGCAACGCAAAATGGTACACACAGTCCATATCCCCCGTCCCAAGCGCAATCGCGGCAATCCGCGACGGCACGGGTTCCGCGGTCACCGCCACGATATGCGGCAGCCGTCCCTTGCGATTGCGGATCAGGTTCAGCGCCTCGGAGCGCGTGTTCTGCACCCGGTCCGACCGGATTGTCAGCTTGCAACTGACTGAGGCATGCAATGTCGCTCGCGCCCCATTAGCCTGGCGCAGACCCGAGTGCCGCGCCACCGACGCATCCACCAGATCGCCGCTCCGGTTGATCACCGCATCCGTCTCGGCCCCGCGCACCACAACCACATCCGGCTTGATCAGGTAGTCCGTGCCCAGATGCGTCTTGAGCGTCCGGCTCGCATCTGCCAGAGCGCGCAGCTCATCCAGATGCGCATACTGCGCATAGCGTGAAATCGGCTGCCCCCGCTCGACGGAAAACCGCCCCGGCCGCAGGTGGGCAAACTGCTCGAAACACTCTGCAATGAAGTCCTGGCACGCGGCCTCAAACAGGCTGCCTGCGGTTTGGCCTGCCGGTTTCTCGGCATGGCTGATCAGCGGGCCGATCTTGGCCACCATCGCCTTGGCGATCTCACGGCTCGATGTGTTGGAGACATCTGCCACCGACGGGACACCGCGTGTTTCCGTAATGGGACCGGACAAGCATTTGGCATGAAACCGCGCCCGCGCCTCGCGCAGCCAGGTCATGTTCAGGCAACCGCGTAAAGACGCCGCGCGGTGATCGCCGCCTTGACGTTGCGCGCCACGGCCTCGGCCACGGGCGGCGGGAAGGCATTGCCCACTTGCCTGTATGCATTGGTCTTGCGCCCGGCAAACTGCCAGTCATCCGGGAACCCCTGAATGCGCGCCACCATGCGCACGGTCAGGCGCGGCATCCCTTCGAAATCGGGATCAGGTGCCTCTTCGGCGATGGATTTGCCGTTGACCCCCAACACCTCCCACGCGCGCCGCGCGCGGGTCGGGCCCAGATCAGGACCGCCATGTTTTTTGGAGCCACCCACGATGGTCGGCGCGATCTCATCCGCGCCATCACGCCACTGATCGACACCCGCCCAACCGCGCGCGCCCATCAGATCATGCAGCAGATGCCCCACGCTTGGTGGCTGCATGTCGCCCCCCTTGGGCCATTCGAACTTGTCGGCAAACTCATCGCGCACCGCCACGATCACCACCCGGGGCCGCAGCTGCGACACGCCAAAATCGCTCGCGTTATAAAGATGCCAGTCAACAAAGCTGTAGCCCATCTTCTTGAGCTGGCGCTTCAGTTTCTGGCGGTAATCATGAAACACCGCATCCATAAAGCCGCGCACGTTCTCGAGCATCACCGCCTTGGGGCGCACTTCATCAACGACACGCAGGGCTTCGGGAAACAGATCGCGCTCGTCTGCCGCGCCCAACTGCTTGCCCGCCTTTGAAAACGGCGGACAGGGCACGCCGCCCGCCACCAGATCAACACCGGCAAAGGGGCGCGCGTCGAAATTGGTCAGATCGGCCTCATCGCCCTCGATGACATTCCACTGCGGGCGGTTCAGCGACAAGGTCTGACGACACCATTTGTCGACCTCGACCATGGCCTCATGCCCAAAACCGGCCCGCTCGATGCCCAGAGCCTGACCACCGGCGCCTGCGCACAGCTCCAGCGATGTCAGATTTCCTTGCATGAGATGCCCCCGTTTTGGTTTTCACCGACTATCGCGAGATAGAGAACAAAATGTCAACACCCGGGCGGGATCATTCGGCAAAGTTCGCCGCCGCCAGAGGGGCACGCTCCAGTCCGCGCCACCAAGGTCCGGACCTTGATCTAGGTCGTGGAAACGCCGCCAAGGACCGTGCCCAGAACCTGAACATCCCTCAGAGCCATGGGATCCACAGTTGTGGGATCCCGGTCCAGCACCGCAAAATCCGCGCGTTTTCCGACCTGAATGGAGCCGACCTGAGCATCCATTTTCAGCACATAGGCCGCCCCCAGAGTGATACAGTGGAGCGCCTGCGCCACCGAAATCTGTTGTGAGTTGCCCAGGGTGCGCCCCTGCTCGGTCACCCGGTTCACAGCGCACCAGGCCGTTGTGAGAGGCCCCATCGGCGTGACCGGCGCGTCCGAATGGATGGCAAAATCGCCGCCAAACACGGACCACGCGTCAGCGCAGGCGTTCATTCGGGACGCGCGCTCTGGCCCCACGCTTTTTGTCCAGTGAATGTCGCCGAAGTAGTACAGATGATTGCCAAACAGGTTGACGGTGATCCCCAGGGATTTCATGCGCTTGAACTGATCCATAGTTGCCAGCTGAACATGTTCAAGCGTGTGGCGCAGATCAGGGTTGGGTGATTCCAGCATGGCATCCGCAATCGCATTGATTGCAAGCTCAGACGCCGCGTCGCCATTGGTATGGATATGGGTTTTCACACCCGCCTCGTGCAGCGCTTTGACGGTGGCACGGAAGTGGTCCACCTCCATGTTCCATATCCCGTGATCTTCCATGCCATAGTAGCCGGGTGATTTGAGCTTGGCTGTACCCGCCTGAATGGAGCCGTCGGTGAACAGCTTTGCATAGCCCAGGTGCAGCTTTTCCGTCGACCGCGAGCGCAGGGCGACAGCCCGTTCGGCCTCGCGTTCAGGCGCGTCGACCATTGCGTTCATGATCGGGACATAGCGCGCTGGAAAAGCAGCTTCGCCGGTCACGCGCTCGAGCATCGTCACCTCGTCGTCATGAAGGTCTGAAAACAGATCCGCCACCGTGGTCACGCCGCAGTTGCGCGCCACCTTGCCATAGGCCCTGACCCCTTCGGCATCTGACAGAACACCCATGCCCAGTCCGACAACCTTCATCACAGGGCCCATGGCTGCAAACTCGTGCAGTTCCCCAACCGGCTCTCCGTCCTGCCCGCGCAATATGCCTTCGATGTTTGAATCGCGCCCGATGCCTGCGCGGTCCATGGCCATGGAGTTTGCGGTCAGGACGTGACCATTGGAATGATGAACCGCCACCGGGTGTTTGTCGGAAACCTGATCAAGGTGATCGCGATCCAGGCGCCGCCCCGACACGAACCCCGGATCAAAGCCCCAACCAACAACCGGCTCACCCTCAGGTGTGCGTGCAGCAATGTCCCGAAGGCGAGCGATAAGCGCATCTTCGTCTGTAACACCCGGCCAGTCTTTTCCATCAGGATCCTGTCGCAGGTAGTGCCCACAATAGGTAAAGCGCCAGACGCCACCTGCTGAAACATGGGCATGGGCTTCGATCAAGCCTGGCATGATAACGTGATCCGCGAAACGGTCGTCCCGCGTAACGGTGCCCCAACCGTCGCCACACTCGGCGCCACCTACCCCGACAATGATCCCATCCCGCACCGCCACATGGGTCGCCTGAGGGCAATTGCGGTCCATCGTGATGATCTTCTTAGCTCTGAAAACGGTGACGTTCGGCATGAAACCTCCTTGCTTCGCGGGCAGACGTGGAACGTGCACTCAGAACCTAGGCGGCTTTTCTTGATCGAAAAAATGCAATTATCGAGCCATAAAACATCAAAAAATCAGATAATAAGCATCTTGGTTGAACGCACCGGCCATTCACCCGCACCGCCTGATCCACCCAATTGGCCAGTCGGCGCGACGGTAACGAGAGCTGCGTGCACCTGATGCACAGAACAAGGGTGCACTTTGCATGCCAAGTCGATCGAGGCGTGATCCGCGGGTGCTCAGCAATGCTAGATCCTGGGCTCAAAATCCGTAAAGACGCGCTGGATTGTCGGTCAAGATGGCCTGGCGCGTTGCGGCATCCGGGGCCCAGATAGCGACACCATCAAGCAGATCCCCATCATTGGGCATCGCCACCGGAATATGCGGATGCGGCCAGTCGGTGCCATAGACGACCTGATCCGGATTTGCCGCGATCAGGGCCTGCGCAATTGCCGTGACATCGTCGTAAGGTGGTGAAGCCCTTCCAGTGATGCGGTACGCGCCCGACAGTTTCGACCAGGCTTTGCCATCCTGCATCAGATGCAAAAGCGCCTGAAACCCTTCGTTTCCCACGCCTTTTGCCGCCGGGAAATGACCCATGTGATCAAAGACGGTTTGCACCGGCAGGGTTGAGAAATAGGTGTGTGGATCGGGGAATGTGCTGATGTCCAACAGGACCTGAAGATGCCAGCCCAATGGCGCGATGCGGTCGGCGATGGTTCGCACCTCAGCCATGGCCTTGTCACCGCTGAACAGCAGATTGGCCCGGACACCGCGCGCACCGTGATCATGCATCTGCCGCAACTCTTCATCTGTCACCGAGCCGTCAACCACCACCACAGCGCGGAAGCGCTTGGGATCGGCGGCGACAGCCTCAAGCGTCGCTCGATTGTCGGTGCCATAGACACTGGGCTGCACGATTACGGCACGTTGAAATCCCAGCGTTTTCAGCAGGTTTTCATACGAATCCAACGAGGCTTCGGGTGGGGTGTACAAGCGGTCGGGCACCATCGGGAATTGTGCTTGCGGACCGAACACGTGAGAGTGGCAATCGCAGGCCAACGGTGGCATCTCAAATCGCGGCTTGCGCGGCGTCGGGTCCGGACCGGCGCAAACCGGGATTTGCGGAGGGGTACCGGTCACGTCGCGCTCTCGTTCGATGCGATAAAGTCAGCCTTGACGCCTGGCGCCGGCGTTGCACCAAACCCGCCACGTTCCAGCACCGCCTCGACGCCGCCGTGCTTTTCGATGATGGCCGCCTGATCGGCCTTGGCTTGACGGTCGACCGCATCCGGGTCGCAAACCTTGAGCAATTCGGCATGCAGGTCAGCGCGGATCGCCTCGTGCGTGGGCGCGGTGCCGAGATCATTGATCTCGCCGGGGTCGGAGTCGAGGTTGAAAAGCTGCGACTCCAGCCCGGTGTAGTAGATGTATTTCCATGGCCCCTTGCGGATCATGAAGGCCCCCGCCATTGCCCCCGCGGCGTGATACTCTGAGAACACGGCACGGTTCGGGCAATCGCCCTCGGCGGCAATCTGGAACAGCGACCGACCGGGCAGATCTGGGTCATCGGCGCTGAGCCCCGCGCATTCCAGCACCGTGGGGAAAACGTCGGCCAGTGACACGGGTGTCTTGCTGACTTTGCCCCCTGGCACGTCCGGCCCGGCCATAATCATCGGAATGCCGGCCGCCTCTTCATACATGTTGGATTTGCCCCACATACCGCGCTCGCCCATATTGTCGCCGTGGTCGCTGACATAGAGGACATTGGTGGTGTCGCTCAGCCCGGCGGCTTCGATCGCATCCAGAATACGCCCCACATTGTGGTCCATGAAACTGACCAGACCGAAGTACCCGGCCAGCGCCGCTTGTGTGCGTTCCTCGGTGAAATTGTCATAGACAAAACAATGGCGCAGTGCCTTGAGCCACGGGTGGTCATCGTCGCGCGCGGGCTTCGCGGGCTTGAGGTCCATGTCCTTGTAGAGGTCATAGAAGTCCCGCGGGGCGGTCAGCGGGAAATGCGGTGCAACCATCGAGATGAACACGGTCCATGGCTTGTCGCCTGCCGGTTCACTGCCGCGCTCGGCAATCCAGTCACAGGCCGCATCAGTGATGTTGCGGTCATAGGTGGTGTACGACGTCTCGCCCGCGCCTGCACTGTCGGCCAGATCGCGTGCCTTCCATCGGCGCGGCATCGGCTCGCGGACGCAACCCAATACGTCGCCGACGCCATTGACCAGATGCATCGGGATCTTTTGGAAATCCAGCCCCACAGGATCGGAGGCGTTGCGGTAATGCAGTTTACCGATCGAGCCCACGGGGTTGCCGTTCTGCTGCAGGTAGTGACCCCAGGATTTCGGATCGCCGGTATAAGGCGTGGCATTGTCCCAGTGGCCCGTCTGGTGACCATATTTGCCGGTGGCAAAACTCGCGCGCGCAGGCACGCAGATCGGTGCGTTGGTATAGGCGCTGTCGAACCGGGTGCCCCGAGCCGCCAACCGGTCGAGATTGGGGGTCTTGATGAACGGATGACCGGCGCACCCCATGATGTTGGAAGCGTGCTCATCTGACATCAGGACGATCATGTTATGGGCGGTCATTGGGACCTCGTTTTTTTGGTTACGGTTCGAGCCGCGCCAAAAGCGCAGCACAGGGATGTGCGGGTTTGGCATCGCCAAACCGCCCGGCCTGGGACCGGCAGGAAAACCCGGTGACCAGCGCGGTGGACCCGGCAGAGGTCAGCGGTGCGCGCCAAGACAGGTCGAAAAGCTGGCTGGACATGGCGCGGTGTTCGGCCTCATGACCAAATAACCCGGCCATCCCGCAGCACCCGGTGTCGGCAATGTCCAACGTCAGCCCGAAATGCCGGAACACCGATTGCCAACGCCGAGGGACGGCGGGATCGGCGGTTTTCTCGGTGCAGTGGGTGAACAGGGTAAATCGCGCGGCCTTGTCAGCGGGCAGACGGGGCAGATCGTTTAGTCTGTCGGACAGAAAACGATCCAAGGACAGGATTGTGCGCGGGCCCAGATCGTAATCCTTGTTCAGCAGGTCGGTCACGGCGGGCTCCGGGCTGATCAGGGGCAGATCATCCGCCCCAAGCTGTGACAGCACCGCTGTTGTCTGCTCCCGTTGCACCTGAAATGCGTCCATCATGCCCCGCACCTGCCGGGCCTTGCCGTTGGCCACCGGCGGAACGGCCCAGACGGTAAACCCCAACCGGACAAGCAGAGCCGCCGATTGTGCAATCACCTGGGTGTCGAACGCGCCTGTGAAACTGTCCAGCACCAGCAGAACGGGGCGTTCCCCCCAATTCGATGGGGGTGCGTGCGCATAGGCCATGCGCCCTCCGGCGCCTTGCACTGCCTGTTCAGCGGACAGGGCGGAATAGCGCGGAACATCGATCAGGCCAAACACCTGGTTCAGCACAGCGCGGCTCAAGGCATTGCCCAGCAATGCATTGGCAAATCGCGGCAGCTTGCGCAGGCCGAGCGACAGCCCCTCCATATGTCGAAGCACATGGTCGCGTGCGGGGCGCGCGCGGGTCTTGTAATACTCGTTCAGAAAGGCGGATTTCATCGCCGGAATATCAACGCGGACCGGACACTGGCCAGTACAGGACTTGCAGGACAGGCAGGTGTCCAGACTGTCCTTCAGCGCCTCTTCCACCCGGTCGGCATCTTCGCCGGTCGAGCGCAGCCGGGCCCATTCGCGAAACAGGCTTGCGCGGCCTTTGGGGGCCTGAACCTTGTCGCGCGTGGCCTTGTAGGACGGGCACATCGGATCGCTGAGGGCCCAGTTGTGGCAGGCTCCATTGCCGTTGCAGGCGATGGCACGGTCGAATTCGGCATGGGCCGTTTCGTCGATCTGAGCATCCCGCGCGCCGCGCATCGGGACAGCGTCCAGCTTCATCACCGCCAAATCACTGCCTGCCGCCGTTACCAGCTTGCCGGGATTCAAACGGTTGCCGGGATCAAAGGCCGCCTTGATCCGGCGCATCACCGCATAAAGGTCGGGCCCCATGTAGGTTTCGACATATTCGCCCCGCATCCCTTTGCCGTGCTCGCCCCAGATCAGCCCGCCGTGTTTTTGGCACAGCGCCGACACCGCGTCCGAGATCGGGCGGATCTGATCCCGATCCGCCGGGTCGCGCATGTTCAGCATCGGTCGCACATGCACGCAGCCCACATCGGCGTGGCCAAACATGCCATAGGTCAGGCCGCGCGCATCCAGCAGTTGGCCGAACTCAGCCACAAAAGCCGACAGGTTTTCCGGTGGAACGGCCGCATCCTCGACAAAAGGCAGGCCGATACGGCTGGTTTCCACGGCGGCAAGTAAGCCGACCGAACGTTTGCGCATCTCCCACAGCGCGGACATTTCCGCCGGGGCGTCTGTGGTCACCTGAGCGGTGACAGGGACGTGGTTCTGTTCAAGAATACGCGCCAGGCGGTCCTGACCGGCACGCACCTCGTCCTTGGTGTCGCCGGTGAATTCGACGAACAGGAATCCGCCCGCCTCACCGACTTGACCCAGCACGCTTTCCACCTCGCTCCACATCGGAGAGGCTGCGGCCAGGGCCAGGATCCTGTCGTCCAGAAACTCGATCGCTGCTGGATCAGATTTGACCAGAAATGGAACATGATCCAGCGCCGCCACGCAGTTGTCATAGGCCAACACCGTCAGCGCGCGCGTCTTTGGGATCGGCGTGATGCGCAGTGTCAGACGGGTTGTCAGGGCCAATGTGCCCTCGGACCCGGCCAGCAGTTTGACTAGGTTGAGATCGCCTGCCCCCCCGCGCGCCTCGTCCAGGTTATAGCCGGTCAGGCCCCTGTTCATGACGGGAAACCGGCGGGCGATCTCTGAGGCGTGAGCATCCAGGTCGGCATGAATGGCAGTCGCAATGCGCCCCAATTCTTCATCCGAACTTCCATGCGTGGTGACTGGAACTCTACGCCCATCAGCAAGGGTGATTTCGGCGGCCATGACGTGATCGGACATGCGGCCGTGGATCCGACTGCCCTTGCCGCTGGCATCGGTGGCAAACATGCCGCCCACCGTCGCCCGCGAAGACGTAGAAACCGTAGGAGCAAAGAAATAGCCCTGCGGCTTTAGATATGCGTTGAGCTGGTCCAAAACCACGCCCGGTTCAACCGTGACGGTGCGCGCATCCGTGTCCAGGGACAGAATGCCGGTCATGTACCGCGACATGTCGATCACCACACCGTCATTCAACGACTGGCCGTTGGTGCCTGTCCCGCCCCCCCGCGCGGTCAGCGCGATGCCAAACTGATCGGAAAAAGCCGCCGCCTTCGCCACATCAGAGGCATCTTTTGGAAACAGGATCGCCTGAGGCGTGATGTGGTAGATGCTGTTGTCGGTTGCACCGACCAGCCGCCCACCCTGATCATCGGTAATGTCGCCGCAAAAGCCGTCAGCACGCAGGGCATTCAGATAGTGCCTCAGATTTGGCGAGGTGTCGTCCAGCATATCTTCGGAATCCCTGTTGGAGTGCCCGAGCGCCGGTCTGGGCGCTCGGGCAAGGGTTTGTCAGGTCTGCATTTCGGCGGGCGTGGCCTTGCGGGCACGCATCCGTCCGAAGATCCGGATACCGATTGCGATCACAGGGATGGCAAAGAAGACCAGCGCCACGGGGCGGTGCAGGAAGATGCCGAACCCATCATCGGTGAGCAGCACCGACTGGCGCAGCGCCTGCTCGGCCCCCGGAGCCAGCACAAAGGCGATGATCGCGGCTGCGGGGCTGAAATTCAGCGTGCGCATGAAGTACCCGATCAGGCCAAAGATACAGGCCACCAGCACGTCGAACATCGACGACCGCGCGGTATAGGCCGAGATCAGGGCCACCGCCAGAATGGTCGGATAGATCAGCCGCTGCGGCACCTTGTCGATGACGCGGCCAATGAGTGGTCCCAGGAACCATCCGATCAGACCATAGAGTGCGATACCGATCAGACCGGCGGCAAACAGGCCGTAGACAATGTCGCCCGAGGTCTCGAAGATTTTCGGACCAACCTGAATGCCGTGGATCAGGAACACACCCATCAGCATCGCCGCGATGGTCGAACCCGGCACGCCAAGCGCTAGCAGCGGGATCATGGACGGGCCGGAGACCGCGTTGTTGGCCGCCTCGGGCGCAGCCACGCCTTCGATGGCGCCTTTGCCCCATTCTTCCTTGTTCTTGGCCTTGGCCTTGGACGAGCCATACGCCACAAAACAGGCCACCGCCGACCCCACGCCGGGGATCAAACCGACCAGGGCACCTATGAACGACCCGCGCCCGATAAACGGAAGGCAACGAATGAACTCGACCCAGCTGAGTTGGTCGTCTTCGGGCTTTCTGGCTGCGATCTCATCATGGTGCGATTGCCCGGACCGGGCGGCCTGAACCTGTGCGAACACTTCGGAAATCACAAACATGCCAATCAGCAGGGGCACCAGCGAAAAGCCATTGTACAGTTCGACCATGCCAAAGCTGTAGCGCGGCTCGGACGTGATCGGGTCCAACCCGATCATAGCAAGGGTGGCGCCGAACAGGGTTGAAGCGATACCTTTGAGAACCGAGTCCGAGATCACGGAACCAATGATCAGGAAGGCACAGACATAGATGGCAAAGTAATCCGGCGGCCCCAGTTCCCGGGTCAGTTGCGCAATGGTCAGCGCGCCAAAGATCAGCATGAACTCACCGATATAGTCGCCGATGACCGACGCGGTCGTGGCAGTCTTGAGCGCCTTGCCCGCCTGCCCTTTCTTGGTCAGCGCGTGCCCGTCAATCACCGTTGCGGCGGCGGCGGTCGTCCCCGGCGTATTGAACAAGATCGCCGATATCGACCCACCAAATCGGCCAGCTTTGCCGATCACATAAAGGAACGCCAGCGCCGACAGGGGATCAATGTAATAGGTGATGGGCACCAGCATCGCGATGGCGGCTGATGCTGTCAGCCCGGGGACCGCCCCGACGATCACACCCAGGATTGAGCCCATCACCACGAACATCAGCGTCTCGGGCGTGGTGAAAATGGTGTAGAAACCGTTCAAGAGTTCCATAAGGCTTTCCTCACTTCAGCCCAAAGAGGGACAGAGGGTTGAAGATGGTTGCGCTCGGCTCGAACACGGTCATCAGCTTGAAAAACAGCAGATAGAGCGCTGTGGTCCCGATCACCGGCAGCAGGATCAGCGCCGGAGGGCGCACGGCAAACAGCAGCGACGCGATCAACAGCAGCACGAAGCAGGCGACGATGTAGCCGAAAGCCCCGAACATCCAGACAAACGCCAGCCCCAGAAGAAACAGCGGCACTGCATCCGAGAAGAAGCGCTTCGCCTCAAAACTGCTTTTGTCCGCTGGTGCGGCTTGTCCGCGCAAACCAAACACGATCAGGGTCAGCCCGATCAGCCCAAGTGCCACGCAGATGGCCTGTGGGAAAAACCGCGGTCCGACACCTTCCTCGTCAACAAAATCCAGCGAGATGTTGAAGGATTTCCAGAAAAAGAAGGTGGCCAATGCGGCCAGCGCCGCCCCTGCCACGATGTTGTGGCGCGCTGTTGTGCGCGCCACATCGACATTTGCATCCCGGGTCATTCCAGACCTTCCAAAAGCTTGCCCCAATCCGCCTTCGATGCCTCGATATTGGCAGCGGTGTCCGGGCCACTGACGCTCGAGGTTGGAAGGCCAGCGGTATTCAGCGTCTCCAGATAGGACGCATCCTGTGTGATCGCCACAACAGCGTCAGAGAGTTGCGCCACGACGTCATCCGGGGTGCGGGCCGGAGCCATCACGATCATCTGCGACGAAACAGGGATGAAGTCGATGCCCAGGTCCTTGGCGGTTGGTGCATCCGGTGCTGCCGGGTGGCGTTCGTTGGCCAGAACCGCCAAAAGACGCACTTCGTCTTCGAACCCTCGGCCCAGATGCGCGCCCATCACACCGAAATCAACTTCCGAGCTTGCAAGAGCCGCACGAACGCCCGACCCACCTTTGAAAGGGATGTCCTTGGTTTTGACGTTGTTCGGGTTCAACACACCCAGACCTGCCATGTGCCAGACATTGCCCCGACCGGTGTGGCCCCAGCGCAGCGCACTGTCCGAGGACTTGCCCGTTTCGATCAGGTCCGAAAGCGACTGGATGGGCGACCCTGCAGGCACAAAGATACCGGCCGTTAGTTCGCCAATGGTGCCCACCATCTTGAAATCGTCCGTCGACACGACTTGTGGCTTGATCAGGTTCTTGAGAACCATCGAACCGGCCGAGGCCAGATACAGGGTGTAGCCTGTGGGCGGCTGGTCCGCCACGAAACGACCCCCGACAAGGCCGCCGCCGCCAGGTTTGTTTACCACAACAACAGGTTGGCCGCCGGTATGTGCCTCAGCTGCGCTGGCAAGCGCGCGGGCATAGGTGTCTGTGCCACCGCCGGCCTTGAAGCCAACAATCATGTCGATCGGACGTTCGGGGAATTCACCGGATTGGGCCAGTGTTCCTGTCACAGCCAATGCCGCGCCAGCGGCCAGGCTCTTCAGCCATCCAAGTTTTGTCATAGTACTCCTCCCATCGAGTTCGTGGCATCGCGCCATTGCCTGACATTTCATTTTTCAAGGCTACCGTTGGCTCGAGGCATTAGGGTAATATTATCTTTCGATTTCCCTCATAAGGAAATCATATGCCAAGATTTCTCTCTCCGCGGTACACCTACACGATCAAAGCTCCATCCCGTAACCCAGCCCAACCAAAAGCAAAATCCCCGTCCATACCGATCTTCGTATTACAGATCGTGGGGTTTCTGCTTGGTCGATCAGTGTCATATGTCGAGTTCAACGCAACCACGCGCACGGCCTGTCCATGCGAAGCCCCAAGGCCGCTGCATCGCAATCGGGTCTCACCCTTTGGGAATCATCCGGCACGCCTAAATCGTCAAACACTTCGGGGCGTTCGACCAGCCCATGTTTCACTCCGCCAGGATCAAATGGGAGCCCGCCGGTGGCGATCAAACCCTTTTGGCGGTCTGTGGAAAAAGCATAGATAGGCGATTGCGTCGGCGCGGCAGCGCCGGTTCCTGAGCATCGACGTGGTCAGCTCAAAGGGCTGTGATCGCTAGGCATGGGAAAGACCGTCTTGCGACACCAGCACCCTCACCTTGAATTGCAGGGCATCTGCCAACCCACCCCGGTATCCGAGCGGCCCATAGGGTTTACCTCTGGCGGGGATCGAAACTCTCTATGCCCGCGAGAGGCAGAACTTAGGTACAGATGCCCGCAACCTATCAAACAAACCGGAGGACAGGACATGAGCGCGGTGACGCTGACGCGAGCAGGACTGGTTGGACTCATCCGGGTGGATTCTCCGCCGGTCAACGCAATTTCGCAGGCGGTGCGACAAGGATTGTGGGACGCATTTCAGACCATCGCGGACGACCCCCAGATTGCTGTCGCGGTGCTGGTCTGCGTAGGCAGAACCTTTATGGCGGGTGCGGATGCATCGGAACTGGGCAAACCTCCGGTGCCGCCGCATCTGAATGATTTGGTCTTGTTCATCGAAAAATGCTCCAAGCCAGTGGTCGCAGCGATCCACGGTCAGGCGCTCGGGGGCGGGCTTGAGATTGCATTGGCCTGTTCGCACCGCATTGCCACGGCGCAGGCGCGCTTTGGTCTGCCCGAGGTCAATCTGGGCTTTGTGCCGGGCGCTGGCGGCACGCAACGCCTGCCCCGTCTGATCGGAATAGAGCCCGCGTTGGAGATGGCGGTCGAAGGCAAGCCCAAGTCAGCGCAACAGGCGCGCGACATCGGGCTGATCGATACCATTGTCGAAGACCTTGAAGCAGACGCCGTGGCCTTTGCCACCACGTTGGTCGGTGTCGATCCAACCCCGTTCAAGCTGAACCGGCCCATTTCGCCCGACAGTTTTGATGCGGGTGTGTTCAATCAATGGCGCGCGATGTGCGCCAAACGAAAGCGTGGGCTGGATGCACCGCTGGCGGTGATCGACGCTGTACAAGCGGCCACGGGTTCGGATTTTCATGCCGGATTGGAGGCTGAGCGCGCCATGTCCCTAAATCTGCGCAAAAGCCCCCAATCCACTGCGCTGCGCCATATTTTCTTTGCCGAACGCGCGACATACAAGGTCAAGGACCTCGACCTATTGCAGGCCAAAGACATCAGCAGCGTCGCGGTCATCGGGGCCGGTACGATGGGCGCGGGCATTGCGCAAGTCTTTGCCACACAAGGCATTCCTGTCACTTTGGTCGAAATCTCGGACAAGGCCGCGCAGGCCGGGTTAGATCGGATCCGTACCAATCTGGAACAAGCCGTTGACCGCGGAAAGCTGGACACAGCGCGCGCCGAAAAAATACTGCAACGCGTCACCCCAACAACAGAGTATCAGGCGTTGGCCACTGTTGATCTGGTGATCGAGGCGGCGGTCGAGGACATGGCGATCAAGAAACAGATCTTTGCGCGCTTGGATCAGGTCTGCCATCCGGGCGCGATACTGGCCACGAACACGTCGTATCTGGATATCAACGAGATTGCATCCGCCACATCGCGCCCCGACCGTGTGGCAGGCCTGCATTTCTTCAGCCCTGCACACATCATGAAACTGGTCGAGATCATTCGAACCGACGTCACCGATCCAGCTATCGTGGCTACGCTTGCCTCGGTGATGAAAAAGCTGGGCAAGATCGGTGTCATCGCGGGAGTTTGCCATGGTTTCATTGGCAACCGCATGTACCAGGCCTATCAGCGCGAAGCCGGGCTGCTGATGCTGGAATGTGGCTCGCCCCAACCGGTGGACGCAGCGCTGCGCCAATTTGGTATGGCCATGGGTCCGTTTCAGGTGCTGGACCTGTCGGGCATCGATATCGGCTATCTCATGCGCAAGGCGCTGCCAAAAGGCGCGGTTGACCCGCACGCCTTTCATGTGCACGACCGGCTGGTCGAACTTGGGCGCAAAGGGCGCAAAACGCAGGCTGGTTTCTACCGCTACGACGGGGACAGCCCGACATTGGACGACGCTGTTCTGACACTGGTCCGCGAGATTGCACAGCAGGCCGGGATCAAACAAAGGGCGTTGTCCACCGAGGAGATAACAGACCGGTGTATGCGGGCCCTACAAGAGGAAGGCCAGGCAATTCTGAACGAGGGGATTGCAGAGAAACCAGGCGATATTGATGTGGTTTTCGTCAATGGCTACGGCTTCCCGCGCTTCAAAGGTGGGCCTATGCACCACAAGAGCGATTAGGCAACTTTCTGGTGAATGCCCACACGTGCCGCTCAAGAGATTTGGGGTGGTTTCAAAATTCGGTTCCCTCACCGCAAATCAGCGAGGGAATTTTTTGGGGTATTGTTGAATCAAAGGAGAAGGAAACCACCCGAACATGTACTGAATCCACCATGCGTCGTTGCAATAGAACAAGTTACCTGATCGCGTCGCCGCAAGGGTTCAACCCATTGCAGACCTGCAATCCGGACGGCTCGGCCCTTCTCTCTCGTTTCACCGGCTCAGCTACGGGACTTCTACCCCCAATGAATGTGGCGTTTTGGCAGCGCTCGTGATCTCAAGGTTACCGGCAACGACAACCTGATTTCGCCCTCTGTGCTTTGCCATATAGAGCAATTCATCGGCCGTTTTGAGCATCGATGCCCCGTCCACAGACTCTGCGCCAATCTCTGAGAGCCCGATACTCACTGTAAGACGGATCTTGTGGGCATCTGCTTTGATCTCCTGCTGCATCACGTTCTTGCGCAGGCGCTCGCACGCAATGAATGCACCGGAAAGGTCGGTTTCGGGGAAGACCAGAGCAAACTCCTCACCGCCGAGCCGACCGACAAGGTCAATTGTCCGGAACTCTCTGATCAGCATCCTGGACAACTGTTGCAGAACCTTATCCCCCGCATCGTGACCATAGGTATCATTGATGCGTTTGAAATGGTCCACGTCCAGCATCGCAACGGAAAGCGGCTGTCCAAATTCGACGGCCTTCTGAAAGTTCGCCTCAAGCGTTTTCAGAAATGGCCGACGGTTTGACACTTGGGTCAAAGGGTCGGTGTTCGCTTCGATCTGCAAAAGGTCATAGGCCTTTGTCAGTTCGCGGATACTCAGTATCCCGACAAGCTTCTTGCCCTCAACCACAGGCATGTGCCGGAACGAATGGTCATTCATCAACCGCAGGACAAAAGCCACCTCATCCTCGGGGCTGCAAGAAACGACCGATGTGGTCATCACGTCCGAGACGAGTTGATCCCCCGCCAACGGATCCCTACTGGCAACAACTGGAACCAAATCCCGCTCAGAGACTATTCCAATCATCTCGTTGTCGTCATCGGTCACAACCAAGGCGCCAAGTTTGTGCTCTAGTAAAAGCTGAGCGGTGTCCCTCAATGTGAAGTCAGGACCGACGCCTTTAACGTCGGTTGACCTTTTAGACAGCAATAATGTTTCGACTTTCACGTTCCACTCCTAGCTAACCCAGGGGCAAGTTAGTGGAAAAGCGTAAACTACTGCTGAAGACGCTCGGGATGATGAAAGAGGATGTGCGGTACAGAGGCTTTGGCAATTTAACCGTCAAGGCCGTGGAAAGCTGAACCACAGACAAGGACCCGGAGTCAGCCCCAGCTTGAACCTTGCCGCTTAACTGGCCCCTAGTCTATCGCGACGACGATTTCTAATGCCCATGCGCAATGGCCCTAGGCAATTAGGAATTGGTGCCGCACTGTTGCTTCGATTGCGCGAACGGGATTTGGGTATCGCAAAGGCGAGATTCTCACCAATTTACCGGAGGAAAATCACCAACGTGATCGCTTCCCCCAGCTTCAAAGGAGTCACCTGGTGCGCAGGAAATCGGGTCACAGTCCGCGCGGGAACAAACCCAAACAACTGTCATGCTATTTCAAGGGGTTGGATGGTGGGTGATAAGAGATTTGAACTCCTGACATCTTCGATGTGAACGAAGCGCTCTACCACTGAGCTAATCACCCATTGGGCGGGGGTTTAACCCTACTCCGCCGCCTCTGCAAGAGGTTCTTTTTCATCCGGACCGGTCGAATTGCTCTGGCGCAGTTTGCACACGATCACGCGGCCATTGTCCTTTTCATCCACCCGGTTGATGCGCAGTTTGCCAAGCGGTTGCAGGTTCAATTCGCGCCCCGACGCAATCGCCTCTCCCAGGATGGCCAGGGCAGCTTCGATCGCGGGTTTTGCGTCCTTTTTCTTGACACCGGCGCGGTCCACCACCAGGTCGATCAGCTCGCGCTTTTTCATCTCGGGGCCATCATTCGAGGGCACCTCGACGTCAGCGGCAGCAGGCTTGACTACCTTGGGCAATTCCGTTTCTGCAACAGATGCCGTCTTCGCTACGGGGGCCTTCGGAGCCGCCGATTTGGCGGCCGTGGTTTTGGGGGCTGCAGCCTTGGTCGGGGTCCGGCGCGCGGGCGTTTTGCGCGGCGTGCGCGTTGTTGTTGTGGTGCTCTTAGCCATGGGGTGCCTCATACCTGCGTATTTGTTATCTGTTGCCAGCATAGCGACAAAAACCCTTAAAAACCAGAAAACATAGGCGAAAGTTTCCAATCCGTCACATATCGGCCCCAGATTGCCGTGCCAAACCACACCAACAAAAAAGGGCGGACCCTATTGGCCCGCCCCCTTTCTCAATCTTTCACGCTGGTCAGTGCGCCGTGGCCGAAGCCCCATCACCACTGATGATCGACGCTTTGGCGGCCGCAGCCTCTTCGGCGGCCTCGTCCCAATCAATGGGCTCCGGCTCGGCCGTCAGCGCATGCTTCAGAACTTCGGACACATGGCTGACCGGAATGATCTCCAGCCCCTCTTTCACGTTGTCCGGGATCTCGGGCAGATCCTTTTCGTTCTCTTGCGGGATCAGCACCGTTTTGATGCCGCCTCGCAGAGCCGCCAGCAGCTTCTCTTTCAGCCCACCGATGGCGCTTGCATTGCCGCGCAGTGTGACCTCGCCCGTCATGGCGATGTCCTTGCGCACCGGAATACCGGTCAGCACCGACACGATGGCCGTGACCATGGCCAGACCCGCGCTTGGTCCGTCTTTGGGCGTGGCGCCATCAGGCACGTGAACGTGGATGTCCAGCTTGTCGAACTGCGGCGGTTTCACACCCAGCTGCGGGCTGATCGAGCGCACATACGATGACGCCGCCTCGATCGACTCCTTCATCACATCACCCAGCTTGCCGGTGGTCTTCATCCGACCCTTGCCCGGCAGGCGCAGCGCCTCGATGGACAGCAGCTCACCCCCGACCGAAGTATAGGCCAGCCCGGTAACAACACCGACCTGATCCTCTTTCTCGGCCAGACCATAGCGGAACTTCTTCACGCCCAGGAAATCGTCGAGATTGTCGGCGGTTACAGTAACTTCCTCAGCCTCTTTCTTGACGATCTTGGTCAGCGATTTCCGCGCCACCTTGGCAATCTCACGCTCAAGGTTCCGCACGCCCGCCTCACGGGTATAGGTGCGGATGATCTCGGTCAGCGCCTCATCGGTCAGCTCGAACTCCTTGGCTTTCAGCCCGTGGTTCTTGACCTGCTTGCTCACCAGATGCTGCTTGGCGATCTCGCGCTTTTCATCCTCGGTGTAACCCGACAGCGGAATGATCTCCATCCGGTCCAGAAGCGGCCCGGGCATGTTGTAGCTGTTCGACGTGGTCAGGAACATCACGTTCGAGAGGTCATATTCGACCTCCATATAATGATCGACAAAGGTCGAGTTCTGTTCCGGATCCAAGACCTCCAGCATGGCCGACGCCGGGTCGCCCCGGAAGTCCTGCCCCATCTTGTCGATCTCATCGAGCAGGATCAGCGGGTTGGTGGTCTTGGCCTTTTTCAGCGCCTGAATGATCTTGCCGGGCATCGAGCCAATGTAGGTCCGGCGGTGACCGCGGATTTCGCTCTCGTCCCGGACGCCGCCCAGGGAAATCCGGATGAACTCACGCCCGGTCGCCTTGGCAACCGATTTGCCAAGCGAGGTTTTACCCACACCCGGAGGTCCCACAAGGCACAGGATCGGGCCTTTGAGCTTTTTCGAGCGCTGTTGCACAGCGAGATACTCGACAATGCGCTCCTTGACCTTCTCCAGACCATAGTGATCCGCATCCAGGATTTCTTGCGCGCGACCCAGGTCCTTTTTGACGCGGGATTTGGTGCCCCACGGGATCGAAAGCATCCAATCCAGATAGTTGCGCACCACGGTGGCCTCGGCCGACATGGGCGACATGTTCTTGAGCTTCTTCAGCTCGGCATCGGCCTTTTCGCGCGCTTCCTTGCTCAGCTTGGTCTCGGCGATCTTGGCTTCCAGCTCGGCAACCTCGTTGCCGCCGTCCTCACCATCGCCCAGCTCCTTCTGAATGGCCTTCATCTGCTCATTCAGATAATACTCGCGCTGCGTCTTCTCCATCTGAGACTTGACGCGGGTCTTGATCTTCTTCTCAACCTGCAGGACCGACATCTCGCCTTGCATCAGGCCATAGACCTTCTCCAGCCGCTCGCTGACGGACAGAGTTTCCAAAAGCTCCTGCTTCTGTTCGACTTCCAGCCCCAGGTGACCCGATACCAGGTCGGCCAGCTTTGCTGGTTCCGTGGCTTCGCCAACGGCGGCCAGTGCTTCCTCGGGAATGTTCTTACGCACCTTGGCATAGCGCTCGAACTCATCGCCCACCGAACGCAACAGCGCCTCGGTGGTGGTCACGTCACCCGGCATCTCGGTCAGATACTCGGCGCGCGCCTCGAAGAAATTGTCATTGTCCAGAAATTCGGTGATCCGCACCCGCGCCTGCCCCTCGACCAGCACCTTGACGGTGCCATCGGGCAGCTTCAGCAGTTGCAGCACATTGGCCAGGACACCGGCCTTGAAAATCCCGTCCTGTTCAGGGTCGTCGACCGATGGGTCGATCTGGCTCGACAGCAGGATCTGCTTGTCGTCCTGCATCACCTCTTCCAGCGCGCGCACCGATTTCTCGCGGCCCACAAACAGGGGCACGATCATATGCGGAAACACGACAATGTCGCGCAGCGGCAGAACGGGGTAAGAGGAGTTGAGAGGCTCTTGCATGCTCTTTCCTTATCGTTGGCAAGACGGCGCTGGTCCCTGATGCAGGCAACACTCGGCCATCTCCGGTCATGGATTGAATAGGTGGGGCGGTTCACCCCCCATTTCAACCGCACGGATCAATTCGTGAACGGGACAATGACGTGCCGCAGCGGCAGCCGCAAGGGACGAATGGCGGAAGGTTTAATTTTTGGTCAAGGCGGCCGGATCAGATAGGGCGCCCCTTCAGGGACACGGCACCCCAGAGTTCCGCCCCACGTCTCATCCAGCGATGATCACACGGGACGGCGGGCGGGGCGACGTGCGCAGCACAAGCGGCGTCCCGCCGTCCTCCCGTTAGAAAGGTTCAATATCGCCCAGCGCCTGCTGCGCGTGGAAGTCGGCCTGCCAGGCCTCGAAGGTTCCGGCGGCAATCGCATCGCGCATGCCCTGCATGATTTCCTGGAAATAGTGCAGGTTGTGCCAGGTCAGCAGCATACCCGCGATCATTTCGTTCGAGCGGTACACGTGATGCAAATAAGCGCGCGAATAGCTGCGGCACGCCGGACAAGTGCAGTGTTCATCCAGGGGGCGCGGATCGTCCGCATGACGCGCATTCTTGATGTTGATCACACCCCGCCGGGTGAACACTTGGCCAGTTCGACCCGAGCGGGACGGCAGAACGCAATCCATCATGTCGATGCCTCGCGCCACCGCACCCACGATGTCGCCGGGTTTGCCCACCCCCATCAGATACCGCGGCTTGTCCACGGGAAGGTACCCGGGCGCATAGTCCAAGCAGTCGAACATCGCCTCCTGCCCCTCGCCCACGGCCAGCCCCCCAACTGCATAGCCATCAAAACCGATTTTTTTCAACGCCTCGGCACTCTCTTCGCGCAGGTCCGCCTCCAGCCCGCCCTGCATGATCCCGAACAGAGCATGCCCGGGCCGGTCGCCAAAGGCCTCCCGCGATCGCTCGGCCCAGCGCATCGACAGGCGCATGCTCTCGGCAATCCGGTCCCGATCCGCAGGCAACGCCGGGCATTCGTCAAAACACATCACGATGTCACTGCCCAACAACCGCTGGATCTCCATTGACCGTTCCGGCGTCAGCTCGTGCTTGGAGCCGTCCACATGGCTTTTGAACGTCACGCCCTTCTCGGTCAGCTTGCGCAGACCGGCGAGCGACATCACCTGAAACCCGCCACTGTCCGTAAGGATGGGCCGCTCCCAGTTCATGAACTTGTGCAACCCACCCAACCGATCAATGCGCTCGGCGGTGGGCCGTAGCATCAGGTGATAGGTGTTGCCCAGCAGAATATCGGCGCCCGTGGCGCGCACGCTTTCCGGCATCATCGCCTTGACCGTCGCTGCCGTCCCCACTGGCATGAAGGCTGGCGTGCGGATTTCACCGCGCGGGGTGCTGATCATACCGGTGCGGGCCTTGCCATCGGTGGCTTTCAACTCGAATGAAAAACGCGTCGTCATCATGGGTCCTTGGAGCTTTTGCAGGCAGATACGCTCAGCCCGCAGGGTTTGCCCCATCGCCCCCGCTAATGCAAGCGATCAAGGCAGGCTGGCGACCTGCGCGGTAAACAAGTCCACAACGGCCGGGCTATCAATACCGCGACACACGCGAACCTTGGCCCCAATGTCCACAGCCCGCGTCGCGCCCACGGCATCGCCCTTCACCTCGACCCGTAGGCCAGTCTCGACCATTTCGAACAAATGCGGATGGGTGCAGGCTATGACAGCAGTTGAATCATGCAGGCCACAGCCCTCTTCCCCGGCGACGTTCTGGTAGAACTCCAGATAGAAGCGCGAGATATCCTGCAAAAACCCACCCGTGGTCTTGGACGCTTGCGCCAAAGCCGCAAAATCCTGGGCCTGATACAGCGTCTGCAAGGTCACATCGAGCCCCACCAGCACGATATTGCCCTCGGCCCCCAGAACTTCGGCCGCCGATTGGGCATCGTGGTAGATATTGGCCTCGGCGTGCGCAGTGATGTTGCCCGGGCAGTACACGGCTCCGCCCATGATCACCAACTGCGCCAAGTTGCCGAGGAACTCAGGATCCAACCGGATCGCATCGGCTATGTTCGTCAGCGGCCCAATGGCACAGACCGACAGTTCGCCACGATGCGCGCGGGCCATTTCGACCAGATACTCGGCGGCAGGCAAATGATGATCCGCACCGATCTGTGGCACATCCGTGAAATGCCCAAACCCTTCGTCCCCATGGACATAAGCTGACGGCAGATAGGTTTCGGCGCCATAGGGCAAAGCCGCCCCCGTCGCCACAGGCAGTTCGGCCCCCAACAGGTTCAGCAGATAGCGGGCATTTCGGCTCGATTGCGCCACATGGGTGTTGCCGAACACCGTGGTCAGTCCCAGCAGGTCAATGTCGGGCGCCGCATGGGCATAGGCAATCGCCATGGCATCGTCGATGCCAGGATCGGTGTCGATAATCAGTTTCATGGCCCGCCCTTTACGCCCATAGACACGGCCACACCAGCCCCGTTGGGTTCCAGCGCAAGGGTCAATTCCCCTTGCCAGCCGGGCCATTCCCCTCATACCTGTCTTGAAAATCGGCGACTCAACCCCCAAATGTATACCATTGTACACCAATAACTTAAGGAGCAGCATATGACCGAAGACCAGATCCTTGGCCTGATCACCCAGAACATCGTTCTGGTGCTGGGCGCCATCTTTATCGTGGTGGTCATCCTCAAAGGCATCAAGATCGTGCCGCAGTCCGAAAAATACGTGGTCGAACGCTTTGGCCGCCTGCACTCGGTGCTTGGGCCCGGTATCAACTTCATCGTGCCGTTTCTCGATGTGGCCCGTCACAAGATCTCGATCCTGGAACGCCAGTTGCCAACGCCACCCAGGACGCGATCACCAAGGACAACGTGCTGGTGCAGATCGACACGTCCGTATTCTATCGCATCCTCGAGCCGGAAAAGACCGTATACCGCATCCGCGACGTCGACGGTGCCATCGCCACCACCGTGGCCGGCATCGTGCGCGCCGAGATCGGCAAGATGGACCTCGATGAGGTGCAATCGAACCGCGCCCAGCTGATCTCGCGCATCCAAGAGGCTGTTGAAACCGCCGTGGACGACTGGGGCATCCAGGTGACCCGCGCCGAAATCCTGGACGTGAACCTGGATCAGGCCACCCGCGACGCGATGCTGCAACAGCTCAACGCGGAACGCGCCCGCCGTGCGCAAGTGACCGAGGCCGAGGGCCAGAAACGCGCTGTCGAGCTGCAAGCCGACGCCGAGCTCTATGCCGCCGAACAATCCGCCAAAGCCCGCCGCATCCAGGCCGACGCCGAGGCCTATGCCACCGAAGTTGTCGCCAAGGCCATCGCCGACAACGGCATCGAGGCCGCGCAGTACCAAGTGGCCCTGAAACAGGTGGAATCGCTCAATGCGCTTGGCAATGGCGCGGGCAAACAGACTATCGTGCTGCCCGCCAATGCGATCGAGGCCTTTGGCGACGCCTTCAAAATGCTGAAAGGGGGCAAATGATGGACGCGCTCTGGTCTGTCTGGTGGGTCTGGATGGCCGCAGCCCTTTTGCTGGCGATCATCGAGGTGTTGGCCCCGGGCTTCATCTTTCTGGGCTTTGCCATCGGGGCGGCAGTCACCGGCCTCCTTCTGCTGATCCTGCCCATCACCTGGACCCTGCCCGTCCTGGCCCTGATCTTTGCCGCGCTGTCCCTGGCCGCCTGGCTGATCCTGCGCCGCAGCTTTGCCCTGCGCACCGGTCAGGTGAAGCACTTCGAGGATGACATCAACGGGTAGCGCGCTACCCGCACCCGGCACTCAACGGCCCGCCCAATTGGGCGGGCCGCTTTGGTAGATAGTGCCATCAGACTCACGGGGGTACTCCCGCGCCCGTGCCAAGCTGACTGCGTCAGCTCGGCAAGCGGCCTTGGGCCGGGCGCCTCGCCTACGGCTCGCCGCGGTCCCGGATGACGCGAAGGGTGTGTGCCTGATCGATCCACAAGCGGCAAGCGCCAGCCGCCGAGCGCAGCGAGGCCCGGCCCAACGGGAGGAGGTTTTTCGCCAGAAAAATTGACGACAGGCGGGAGTGCCCCCTTCATCCGAGATTCCGTTAAGGAGTTATCCCTCGATCTCTTCGTACACCCCATTCAGAGCAAACCGTCGAAAGTAGAGGCTTGATCCCATTCCCCATGCCATCGGGGCTCTCCAGCTCTTGTCAGCTCACCCAGTGCCTGCGCCTGCGCATTCATCCATCAATGCCCGCACGTCATCCCGGTGTGCCAGCGCATCAACCCATTCAACAGGTATCCCCTGGTCGCCGCCTATCCCATGACAGGCCCCCAGGATCGCACCCAGAACAACTGCGCGTCCACAGCTGTCGCCGCCCGCCAGAATGTTCTGCCGCACAGCCTCTGTAAAGCTGCCCGTTACCAACAGGGCATGCATCACGCTCGGCACACCAAAGGCCAGCTCACACGCCATCCCCACCTCGGCCGTGAACTCAGGCACGCTCTGACCCGTTGCCTGAACTGCCCGCGCAAGCCCCTCGGCAATCTCTGGCGCGGCCGCAGATAGGCCTGATTTAACCACCTCGGCGGGTGCCGCACCCTGGACCGCCGCCTGCAGCATCGCCGCAACGACCCGGCCATATGCCTCGGCCTGATCCGAATTGTTGGTCACGCGAATGGCAGACGTGACCTCATCCACCTGCCCAGTTGCGATCAACGGCGGCAGTTTGGCGACGGCAGGCAGTTGCGTGTCGTCCGAGCCATAGAACGTCGCAGCCTCGACGCCCCCCATACGATCGGCCTGTGCCAGATTATCCAGAGTGTCCCGCGTGGCCCGATCGATATAGCCGACATAGGCCCCACCATATCCAAAATGCGCCTGAAACATGGCCTCATAGGTGGCTCTGTCATAGGGTCCGGTGGCCGCCAAAGACCGCAACATAACCAGAACCTGCTCGCCATATTGCGACTGCATTCCGCGTCGCCGACCACCGTGTGCGAAATACCCTTTAGCACCTTCGAAATCGGCCGCATCCGGCCCATGAAACTCTGGCCGCTCTCCGGCAACTTCAGCAATGCGCGCCTGATCATAAATCCAATGCAACCCCATGGAGGCCGCATCCGCCACCAGCGCGCCCCATATCATCGCATGCGAACGCTCAGTCAGCAGTGTCATCCCAATCCCCTTGTCGATCTTGATCAACACCTACGATCATCAACCCCGTCGGACAAGCAACAGGCGCACAAGGCCCAAGACATTGCGAACGGGCTCTGGTGTGACAATGCACTGCTGCGAGGCAGTTCGCACACGTCACAGAACGGTCCAGGACGGCTTGCAACACACGGTGCACGAACACGCGACCTCTGGACGCCACATTGTGCTTTCCCTATATAATCACTCAGGAAGCAGATCGAGGCCCTGATGACCCATTCGACCGAACCCATGGAAGGCGCGCCGTTGATTGCGCCGTCCTCTGTCAGCCACCCGCTGTATGACGCCGTAGTGGATGCCTGCCGGACCGTGTATGACCCGGAAATCCCGGTCAACATCTACGAGTTGGGGTTGATCTATACCATTGACATCAATGAAGAAAACGAGGTTCGGGTGATCATGACCCTGACCGCGCCCGGCTGCCCCGTTGCGGGCGACATGCCCGGTTGGATTGCCGACGCCATCGACCCGCTGCCCGGTGTCAAACAAGTTGACGTCGAACTGACGTGGGAGCCGCCCTGGGGTATGGAAATGATGTCCGACGAGGCGCGGCTCGAGCTGGGCTTCATGTAATTCGCCCATCTGGGCACGTCAAATTTATCCACAGAAACCAACGGGCTGTCACAAAATCTTTGTGCGCCCGTTACCTTTCCGACGGATCGCTGTCATACTTGCCGCGCAAGATCGTGACCATCAATGACCGTCGGAGATGATCCCATGCGCCACGTCCTGGCCTGTGCCACACTGCTGCTGTGCCCCACCTTCGCCAATGCCGTCGGAGGCGACCAGCCTGATGTGGGTGAGCCCACCCTCAGCTATGGCGATCGCCCCGCCTATCTGATCGGCAAGCTGCCCGAAGGCGCGCTCAAGACCAAGCTGCAGTCCTGCGAAGGCCAGGCCCCCAAACGCAGCCTGTTTTCGATCGGCCACCGTGGCGCGCCGCTGCTCTATCCCGAGCACACAGTGGAATCGAATGTCGCCGCCGCCCGCATGGGGGCCGGCATTTTGGAATGCGACGTGACCTTCACCAAGGATCACGAGCTGGTTTGCCGCCATGCCCAGAATGATCTGCACACCACCACGAATATCCTGACCAGTGACCTGGCCGAGACCTGCATCGTGCCGTTCTCGCCCGCCTCTGGCGGCACGCCCGCAACTGCCGAGTGCCGGACATCCGAGTTGACGCTGGAGCAGTTTCGCACCCTTAAGCCCAAGATGGACAGCGCGGACAAAACGGCGACCACGGCAGAGGCCTATCAGGGCGGCGTCGCACCTTGGCGGACCACGCTCTACGCCGATGGTGCACGCAGCATGACCCATGCCGAATCCATCGCGCTGTTCCGCGATCTGGGCGCCAAGTTCACGCCCGAGCTGAAATCGCCCGCTGTCGAGATGCCTCATGACGGCTTCAGCCAGGCCGACTATGCGCAGAAGATGATCGATGAATACAAGGCCGCCGGTGTGCCAGCCACGGACGTCTGGGCGCAATCCTTCAACCTTGAAGACGTGTTGTACTGGATTGAAAACGAACCGGAATTCGGAAAACAGGCCGTATACCTGGATGCCTCGTACCGGGTCAAGGGGTTTGACCATACCGACCCCGCAACCTTTCCGCATGACTTCGCCGAGCTGAAGGCAAAAGGCGTCAACTACATCGCGCCACCTCTTTGGATGCTCTTGAGTGTCGAAGACGGCAAGATGGTGCCCTCGGCCTGGGCCAAGGCCGCCAAGGCGGCTGATCTGAAGATCATCACCTGGACCCTGGAGCGGTCTGGCCCGCTGGCAAATGGCGGCGGGTGGTACTTTCAGTCGGTCAAGGACCTGACCCACAACGACGCGATGTATTTCCAGGTGCTGGATGTCCTGGCACAGGACGTGGGCGTCGAAGGCGTGTTTTCGGATTGGCCTGCCACGGTGACTTATTACGCCAATTGCATGGGCCTCTGATCCCCCACCCCCATCAGGCCCGTCACCGGAACCGTTCCCGCCCCCCAGGGAACGGTTCCTTTTTTGTTGAACCGCAGCCCCTTGAGCCCGGAGCGAGGCCGTCCTAGATTAGGGGC
>NZ_JAGHRE010000012.1 GCF_017743935.1 Tropicibacter sp. R16_0 | reverse complement strand
CTCCGACAACCCCGGTCTGACCAACTCCGCTGACAACCTCGTCGCAACCAAAGCTGCTCAGAAGATCGGCCACCTTGGCCGCCGTGCGATGTTCCTGGAACCGCAGTTCGGGATGGGCGTGAAAGTCTCGCCGCCATTCAGTGATTTCGTCATGCAGTTCGGCAAAGCGGTTTCGTGCTGGCATGGGCGGTTCCTGTTTCGATCCGTAAGTCCAAACTATGATCGCACGCACCTTCAGCGACAACAAAATACATCAACACGAGCAGTTCCCAACCGTATGGGGTGAGTTGGGTTGGGGGTAATTCACTTGCGACTAAAGGTTGATCTGGGGGACTAGACATGTACTGGCCTTAGTGCGCGGACCAAGGAGTCGATAAGTCAACTTATTCTACACCCGCAGCAAATCGTCAGAAACGGCTATTCACCAAACTCTTCTCCAACGACTGCCATGCGCAATATAGACCTTTGCAAAGTCGCAAGATCGGAAGCAAGGCAACCAGCGTTGTCGGCCCTTAGCAGTCATTCATCGGCCGAGATCACGCCGCAGCGCAGCTTCTCTGAGCCGGTCATTCGCTGCGAGCGCAAAAACGGTGCGTCGACTAAGGTCGGGAGTGCGGACAAATCCGACCATGGATACGTGGACTTCGCTGACGCAGTTTCTTGTGACTGTTGCGACATACTCATCACTGCGTTGCGGTCGATGTCATCAAGCCGATCCTTGAGAGACAATCTGCGGGACGCAGTTCAAACCGTCACCTCGCTGTAATCGAGACCAATCAGCGCAACTCGGAACAAAACGCCTTTCTGTTGTAACTTGTCAAATTTCCGCCATCCAAGTCCGGGACGCCTGGCGCAGACTTACATGCATTACTGTCCGAAACGCCCAAAAGCTCTGGCCGCGAAACATACCATCAAGCACCTAACCAGCAGGTCTGATTTCACCAGTATCCAGCACCGGCGACGCGTCCATATCTTCTGCGTCCAACATGGTGGCCACGCGTTCAAGGCTGGCCACCAGCATGGCCTGTTCCCAATCTTCCATGGCATCGAACTTACGCACGAAACGCTGTTGGAGCGGGTCCGGAGCCTCTTGAAGGATTTTGCCACCTTCGTCGGTGAGCAGGATGTTTATCTGGCGTCGGTCCAGGTTGGATTTTTCCCGAACGACCAGCCTGTCGCGGACCAGTTTATCTACCAAGGACGTGACGGTTCCCTGCGAAACGCGCATGCGCAACGAGATGGCTTTGGCGGTTGCGTATCCCTGTTCCGAGACGATTTGCAGAACGCGAAACTGGGTGGGGGTGATGCCCGTGGACTGGCGAATCTCGCGCCCGAACAGTTCAGTCGCGCGGACAATTCGTCTTAAGGCAATCAAGCTGCTGTCGATCCGGTCCAATTCGCCCCCATTGATTTGATTATCAAAGCATACGTGGTTTGATATTTGCGCGCAAATTCAAAATTATTTCGAATGACGAAGTTGTATCTGGCGACTCTCAGGCAAAAACCCTACAAAACTATCGCAAAAAGCTACTTTTTGCCACGCTACGTCGCCTTACTGTTTTGACTATTGAACTTTCGGCTTCTCCTTGATACTTCGACCCCTGAAGCGAAAGGAGCTCACAATGCAACACCCCGCTCACCCCATGCGCGTCGATCTACCGTCTTTGCGCAAGCCCACCGCCAGAGATGGCGCCGATATCTGGAAACTTGTCCGAGCCTGTCGCCCGCTTGATGAGAACTCCATGTATTGCAACCTGCTGCAGTGCGATCACTTTGCCGACACCTGTGTTCTGGCCGAAATGTCAGGCGAGCTAGCGGGTTGGGTGTCCGCCTATGTCATGCCGAACGAGCCTGATACCTTGTTCGTCTGGCAGGTCGCGGTCTCGGAAATCGCGCGTGGTCAGGGATTGAGCGGCTTGATGCTGCAAAACATCGTGAACCGTCCGCAGTGCAAAGACGTGACCCGACTGCAGACCACCATCACCGTCGATAACGACGCATCCTGGGCCCTGTTCCGCAAATTCGCGCGCCTTCAGGACAGCAAGCTGGATATCACGCCCTATTACACGCAAGCACTGCATTTTCACGAGCGTCACAAGACCGAGTATATGGTCACGATTTCGCTGGCGAACCGGGCGCAACTGGCCGCCTGAGCCATGCGACCTTCTATACTCAGCAGCTTATTTTTCATTCATCCCCCAAAACCCAAGAGAGGTCGTATGTCTACGAACCCCGCCGATATTGCCATTTTCAAACGTCGCGAGTCCGAGGCGCGCAGCTATTGCCGGGGATTTGACGCTGTGTTCACTTCGGCAAAAGGGTCCGAGATGATCAACCGCGATGGCACGCGCTACATCGATTTCCTGGCCGGGTGTTCGTCACTGAACTACGGACATAACGATCCGGACATGAAAGAGGCGTTGATTGATCATCTGCAGTCGGATGGTCTGGCCCACGGACTGGATCTGCACACGGATGCCAAGGCCGCATTTCTGGACGCGTTTGACCAACACATCCTTAAGCCGCGCAAAATGGATCACAAGGTGATGTTCACCGGCCCCACCGGGGCCAACGCAGTGGAAGCGGCGCTGAAACTGGCGCGCAAGGTTACCGGACGCACCAGTGTGATCGCTTTCACCAACGGGTTTCACGGTGTCACCCTGGGGGCGCTGTCAGCGACAGGCAACAGCTATCACCGGGGCGGTGCGGGCACCACGCTGAACGGCGTGACGCGCATGCCTTATGACGGCTATTTCCCCGGCGACACGGACACAGCCGATTTCCTTGAAGCCATGCTCAAGGACCGCTCGTCCGGGATTGATGCACCGGCGGCAATTCTCTTGGAAACCGTACAAGGCGAAGGCGGCTTGAATGCTGCCCGCCCCGAATGGATCCAGCGCGTTGCCGCGCTGGCTAAGGAACATGGCGCATTGCTGATAATTGATGACATCCAAGCGGGCTGTGGCCGGACCGGCGGCTTTTTCTCTTTTGAGGACATGGACATCACCCCGGATATCGTCACACTGGCGAAATCCGTTTCGGGCTTTGGCCTGCCCATGGCGCTCTTGCTGGTGCGTCCTGAGCATGACGTCTTTGGCCCTGCTGAACACAACGGCACCTTCCGGGGCAACACCCACGCCTTTGTCACCGCCCGCGTGGCCGTGACAAAATTCTGGGCTGATGATCGGTTCCAGAAGGAGGTCGCCGCCAAGGCGCGCTTGTTGACCGCGGCGTTGGAGGAAATGGCCGAGTTTCTGCCCGGCGCCAAGCTCAAAGGGCGTGGCATGATGCAGGGGCTGGATGTCGGATCAGGCGACCTGGCGGTGGCTATCTGCGCCAGCGCCTTCAAAGACGGGCTGATCATCGAAACCTCGGGAAACGAGGATCAAGTGGTCAAGGTTCTGGCCCCCTTGACCACCGATGACGCGACCTTCCTGAAAGGTCTCAGAATCCTGCGGAATGCCATGCGCATCGCCACCGATTCAAGCAAATTTGCAGCGGAGTAAGACATGATTGTACGCGATTTCAACGAGATCATCACAAAAGAACGCGATCGGGTCGTGTCGGACGCCCAATGGAGCAGCGTTCGCATGTTACTGGCTGATGACGGGATGGGCTTTTCCTTCCACGTCACCTTTCTTGAGCCGGGCTCAGAACACACGTTCGAATACAAGAACCATTTCGAAAGCGTCTATTGCATGCAGGGTACCGGCTCGATCACGGACTTGGCCACTGGGGAAACCCACTATATCAAGCCCGGCGTGATGTATGCGCTGGACAAGCACGACCGCCACATTTTGCGCGCAGAAGAAGAGCTGATCATGGCCTGCTGCTTCAATCCGCCGGTCACCGGCACCGAAGTGCACCGCGAAGATGGCTCGTATGCGGCGGCAGACGACCTGGAAACAGCTTAAGAGGCTCTGGCATCAGCCGGATGACACATCGTGACCTTCCCTGCACATACCGTCGAGAAGATCGGCGGCACCTCCATGTCGCGCATCCACGAGCTGCGCGATGCCTTGATCGTTGGCGATCGGAAGGCGGACGCCCTGTTCCACCGTGTTTTCGTGGTTTCTGCCTTTGGCGGGATCACAAACCTGCTTCTGGAGCACTAGAAAACCGGCGAACCCGGCGTCTATGCTCTGTTTGCCAATGACGACAATGATCACAGCTGGCTGGATGCGCTGACCCGCGTAGCCGAAGCAATGGGCGCGTGTCACAACAAGGTGCTGCACAATGCCGCCGACCGCACCCTGGCCGAAGATTTCGTCCGTGACCGGATCGAAGGCGCGCGCAATTGTCTTTATGACCTGCGTCGCCTGTGCTCTTACGGGCATTTCCGGTTGTCGAGCCAGATGATGATCGTGCGCGAGATTCTGTCCGGCCTGGGCGAGGCGCATTCCGCCTATGTCACGACGCTCATGTTGCAGCGTGCCGGGATCAATGCCCGCTTTGTCGACCTCAGCGGTTGGCGCGATGAAACCGAATGCAATTTGCAGGCTCGTATCGCAGGCGCCTTTCAAGACATAGACTTGGCCACAGAACTGCCCATCGTGACAGGCTACGCGCAATGTCGTGAAGGCTTGATGCGCGAGTACGACCGTGGCTATTCGGAAGTTACATTTTCGAACATCGCCGCCTTCACCGGGGCAAAAGAGGCAATCATTCATAAGGAATTTCATCTGTCCTCTGCCGATCCTGCTCTGGTTGGCGCGGAGCAGGTCCGCAAGTTGGGGCATACCAACTATGATGTCGCCGACCAGCTCTCGAACATGGGGATGGAGGCCATTCACCCCAACGCCGCCAAAATCCTGCGTCAATCGAAGGTGGCGTTGCGGGTCACCAATGCGTTTGAGCCCGCTGACCCGGGTACGCTTATCGATGAACAGGCTGCAAGCGCACCGGGCGTGGAAATAATCACTGGGCTGAATGTTGTCGCCTTGGAGCTGTTCGAACAGGACATGGTGGGCGTGAAAGGCTACGACGCAGCCGCTCTGGACGCGCTCAGGCGTCACAACGTGCGTATCGCCTCGAAAACGTCGAACGCCAATTCGATCACCCACTATGTCGAGGCCCCGCTGAAAATCGTGCGTCGCGTGGTGTCTGATTTGGAAGACGCGAACCCCTCTGCAAAGATCAGTGCTCGCAATGTGGCGATTGTCTCGGCGATCGGGCGTGACCTCAGTGGGCTGAAAGCCTTTAGTCGAGGTCTGATGTCTTTGGAAACGGCGGAGATCGACCTGATTGCCGCCCACCAGACACCACGCAATGTGGACATTCAATTCGTTGTCCCGCGTGAAGCTGCTGATGCTGCGGTGATGGCTTTGCATGCGGCTCTGGTCGAGGCGTCACGCGAAGACCATCTTCAGCAGGTGGCGTGAGCTAACAGTCTGCAAGCGCGCCACAGGTTGGCTCAATACCAGAAACAAGTTTGATGGTTTGTACTTCCGGGCGAAGGTTTCCGCACCTGACTGAACAGGGCCGACATAAGCCGGCCCTGTTTGTGAGAATTGCGTGCGGTTTAGCCCAGCACCGTTTTTACGGCTTCGACCGTCCCGGCCACTACCTGATCGGCCTCTTCGCGGGTCAGGCAGAAGGGTGGCGCAAAGCCCAGGATGTCGCCTTGCGGCATGGCGCGGGCGATGATCTTGGACTGTTCCAGCAGTTTGGCCGAGATCTGCGGACCGATCTTGTCGGAGGCATCAAAGAAGGTACGGCTGTCCTTATCCTTCACGAATTCGACCGCGCAGAGCATGCCCTCGCCGCGCACGTCGCCGACATGGGCATGATCGGCCAGCGCGGCGGTCATGGTTTCGTTCAGATAGGTGCCGACCTCGCCTGCGTTCCCGACCAGGTTCAGCTCGTCGATCAGTTTCAGGTTGGCCACACCGGCCGCCGCCCCGATCGGGTGCGCCGAATAGGTCCAGCCATGGCCGATGGGACCGTTTTCATCGGTGCCCTGTTCCAGCACCTTCCAGACTTTGTCTGACACGATCGAGCCCGACAGCGGCGCATAGGCTGAGGTCAGCCCCTTGGCGATGGTGATGATGTCCGGTTCGATCCCGTAATGGTCCGAGCCGAACATGGTGCCCAGGCGGCCAAATCCGGTGACAACCTCATCTGCGACCAGCAGGATATCGTGCTTTTTCAGCACGGCCTGAATGGCTTCCCAGTATCCGGCGGGCGGGGGCACGATGCCGCCGGTGCCCAGAACCGGCTCACCGATGAAGGCCGCGATGGTGTCGGCGCCCTCACGTTCGATCAGCGCCTCCAGTTCGGCGGCGCAATGGGCGACAAACTGTTCTTCGCTCTGGTCCAGATCGGCACGGCGATAGTAGTAAGGGGCTTCAGTGTGGATCACCTGCTCAACCGGCAGATCGAATTTCTTGTGGAACAGCTCAAGCCCCGTCAGCGAGCCGGTCACCAGACCAGACCCGTGATAGCCACGCCAGCGTGAGATGATCTTTTTCTTCTCGGGACGGCCCAAGATGTTGTTGTAATACCAGATCAGCTTGACGTTGGTTTCATTCGCGTCCGAGCCGCCGAGGCCGAAGTAGACCTTGGACATGTTTTTCGGCGCGCGATCCAGGATCATTTTCGACAGGGTGATCGAGGCCTCGGTGCCGTGGCCGACATAGGAGTGATAATAAGCCAGTTCCCGCGCCTGGTCGGCGATGGCCTCGGCAATATCCTGGCGGCCATAGCCCACGTTCACACAGTAAAGCCCGGCGAAGGCGTCGAGCAGCTTGTTGCCGTCACGGTCTTCGATGAAGACACCGCTGGCGGTCTTGATCACCCGGTTCGGGCTTTCACCGCGGGCGTGCTGAGCCAGGTGGGTCGAGGGATGGAAAAAGTTCTCGCGATCCCACTGGTCGAGTTGGTCGTTCTTCAGCATTTGAGTTCCTTTCTAGTCCCGCGTGGGATCACGCCCAGTCGCGGCAGACGTATTTGATTTCGGTAAATTCTTCCATGCCCAGACGCGCCCCTTCGCGACCCAGACCAGATTGTTTGGTGCCCCCGAAGGGGATCGGCGCGCCGGTGACCTTGGTGCGGTTCACCGCGACCATGCCGTATTGCAGCGCGCGGCTTATCCGATAGATGCGACGCGGGTCGTGGCTATGCAGATATGCGACCAGACCGTATTCGCTGTCATTGGCGCATGCCACGACCTCGTCCTCGGTGTCGAACGAGGTGATCGGGGCGACGGGGCCAAAGGTCTCTTCCGACATGATGCAGGCATCTGCGGGCGCATCGACCAGCACGGTTGGTTCGAAAAACAGCGGTCCTAACGGGTGGCGTTTGCCGCCGCAGGCCAGCTTCGCGCCTTTTTCCAACGCGTCGGCCACATGCTCTTCCTGTTTCTGCACCGCACTTTCGTTCATCAGCGGGCCAATGTCTGGGTCGTCCATACCGATGCCTACGGTCAGCGCCTTGGTGGCGTCGATGAACTTGGCGCAGAATTCGTCGTAAATCGGACGTTCCACGAAGATGCGATTGGCCCCCAAACAATCCTGTCCGGAGGTGGCGAATTTCGCCTTGATGGTCTCGGCCACGGCCACGTCCAGATCCGCGCCCTTGAAGACGATGACTGGCGCATGGCCGCCCAGTTCCAGCACAAGGCGCTTCACGGATTCGGCCGATTGGCGGTAGAGCAGCTTGCCCACATTGGTGGAGCCGGTGAAGGACAACGCTCGCACGCGCGGATCGCGGGTCCAAGGTTCCACTACGGTCGGGGCGACGCCGGTGACAACATTGAAGACGCCCGCCGGAATGCCCGCGCGTTCGGCCAGCTCAGCCAGCGCCAGTGCACTATAAGGTGTTTCGCCCGACGGGTGCGCCACCACAGTGCAGCCCGCCGCCAGAGCCGCCGCCGCCTTGCGAGTCAGCATGGCCGAGGGGAAGTTCCACGGTGTGATCAGCGCGGCCACCCCCACAGGTTCGCGCCAAAGCTCAACCTCCGCGTCCGGCAAATGGCTGGTCACACCTTCAATATTGGGACGCTTAGCCTCTTCTGAATAGAACTCTACAAAGGCCGCGCCATAGTCGATTTCGCCGCGCGCCTCGGAGATGGGTTTGCCCTGTTCCAGCACCATGATGCGCGCCAGGTCTTCCTTGTGCTCCAGCTGCAGCTCAAACCACCGGCGTAGAGTGGCGGCACGTTCCTGCGGCAACAGCGCAGCCCATGCGGGGAACGCGGCCTGAGCTGCGTCAACCGCGGCAGATGATTCCTCTGCCGACATAGCCGTTACATCACCCAGGTGGTCGCCATTGGCGGGATCAGTCACAGCAAAGCTGTCGCCGGACGCTGCAGCCACCCATTTTCCATTTACATAAGAAAAAGAACGCACAAGCGCCTTGTCCTCGATATCCGTACGCGCGGAGAGCGCCGTTTCCGACATCGTGTATCCTCCTCTTGTTACAGAGGAAACTAGGCGTCGTTGGCAGAAGATGTGACTTAAGTTCAAAGCGACAGCAGATGATTCAACTGCCACTCTGTTCTCCCAGAAGTACATCGAATGGCAGTCCCGCCTGCCCCTTTACCGGCTTGGTCACAATGTAGGTGAAATAGCGGGACAGGCCTATGCGAGCGTCGAGCATTTCGTCGATCAGCCGCTGATAGGCGTCGATGTCGCGGGTCACGATCTGCAACAGATAGTCGAAGCCGCCGCCAAGCGCCCAGCAAGCCACGACCTCATCATACCGGCCCATCGCCGCCTCGAAGGCGCGGAAACTGGCCGCCGTGTGATCGGCGATTTCAGCCGCAACAAAGACCGTCACATGTGGCGCGAGTTTCTTTAGGTTAATGCGGGCACCGTAGCCGTCGATCAGGCCCGCTTTTTCCAGTTTTTTCAGGCGCTCCCAGCATGGTGTGGGGGACAACCCGATCCTTTCGGCCAGCGCCGCCTTGGTGATCCGCCCCTCTTGCGTGAGAACAGACAGGATCTGGATATCGCGCTTGTCCAACATCATCCCGTCAGGCCTGAATGACAGTTCCGGCGTTACCAAAATGTTTGCGGACATGAGTGGCGATGGCGGTGTCTTGGGCGCCCGTGCCGGTCAGGTCGCAGATCGTGATCGCGTCAGGTGATATGCGACCGGGTCTTGCCCCGGTGATCACTTCACCCAGTTCGGCTGGTGTGTCTTTATTCCAAAGCCCGGCAGCCATGGCCGCTTCCAGTTCCCCGGACACCTCGCACTGTTTGACGCTGTCGCAGATATACGCATCTGCCGTGACCAGGGCGGCGGGATCAATTTCGTTCTTGCCCGCCTGGTCCGAACCCATGGCCGTGATGTGCAACCCCGGATGCAGCCACTCGGCTTGCAGCACAGGTTCGCGCGCGGGGGTGGTGGTGACGACCAATTGCGACCGAGCAACCAGCTCTGCCGGATCGGTCGTCACCTCGGCTTCGATCCCCAAGGCCTTGGCCAGATCGGCGGCGCAGGCGGCGGCTTTCTCAGGATCACGGCCATGCACCAGAACCCGTTTGAATGGGCGCACCAGATGGGCGGCGATCATTTGCAGGCGGGCCTGAACCCCCGTGCCAATCACACCAGCGGTCTCGACCGTGTTTGGCGCCAGATGACGTGCGGCTACGGCACCGGCTGCGGCCGTGCGCACATCGGTCAGATAGCCGTTGTCCAGAAACAGGCTCTCGACCAATCCGGTCTTGGCCGAGAACAGGATCATCAGTCCATTCAAGCTGGGCAGGCCCAGTTTCGGATTGTCAAAAAAGCCGGGGCTGACCTTTATCGCAAATCCGTCAAAGCCCGGAATATAGGCGGTTTTCACGTCCACCTCGCCGTTGGCCTCATGCAGGTCCATCGACAGGATTGGGGGCATCACCACTTTGCCGGAGGCCAGGGCGACGAAGGCTTGCTCCACCACATCCACAGCAGTGAGGTCGAGCTTCACGGCCTCCCTCAACTCGGCTTCGGTGACGATTTGAATATCATGCGCCATAGGTTTTACCTTTCACTTCAAGGTCTCCGATCATCACGTCCTGTCCGGTCATGAGTTTTGCAAATGTTGGCATGTCCAGATTGCGCCCTGTAATCACCGTGCCAACGGGGCCGTCTGGCTTGGGCAATTTTCCTGCCAGCATCGCGGCCTGACCCACGACCGAGGCGCCCTCGGCCACGATGCGATCCTCGTAAAACATCACCTGCATGGCGTGGAGAATTTCCTCTTCTGTCACCAGGATGGTGTCGTCCAGCAGATCGCGGCAGATCGGATAGCTCAGGCGGTTCTCCAACCCGATGCCGCCGCCCAGAGAATCCGCCAGCGAGGCGTATTCCGGAACTTCGACCGGCTTGCCCGCGTGGATCGATTCATACATCGCCGCACCGCGATCCATAGTGATGCCGATCACCTTGATGTCTGGATTGATTGCTTTGGCCGCAGTGGCAATACCGGCCGCCAGGCCTCCGCCCGAAAGCGGCACCAGGAGCATATTCAAATCAGGTCGTGTCTCCAGCATCTCGAACCCTATGGTACCCTGACCTGCAATCACATGCGGATCGTCGAACGGAGAGATTTCTACCAAGCCTTCAATCTCACACAGCCGCTGACTTTCGTACATTGCTTCGTCCTGGGTGGTGCCAATGATACGCACATCCGCACCAAGGGCTCTGATCCCATCCACCTTGGCCTGCGGAACCAGCTCGGACATGCAGATCACCGCCTTCATCCCGCGCCGGTTGGCAGCAAAAGTCACGCCACGCCCATGATTGCCTGTCGAGCAACAAGTCACACCCTGCACATCGTCCGGCAATGCCATCACCGCCGACATCGCACCGCGTAGCTTGAACGCCCCGACAGGCTGCATGTTCTCCATCTTCATCAAGAAGTCATGGCCCGCCACCTTCGACATGAACGGAGACGGGATTAGGGGCGTGTTGTCCGCCACGCCGCGAATGCGATTTCGCGCATCGAGGATATGATGAAGTTCCAGGGTCATTTCAGCCATCAAAGGTTGTCGTCTTCCACGTTTGTCGAGCTAACAAGCAACAGCCGGAGCCAATGCAACTCATATGGATCACCGCCAGTTGTGTACAACACTATAGAAATCTCGTCTTGATCAATGTGAAAATACGACCTTCAAGCGCCGTTTTTTTACAACTACCCCACCTTTACTTGCAGTTAGCTTGGGCAAGAGAGTGCCGCCCCAACGGCGGATCCATCCAAATTGTACACAACCTTCTACATCTTACCTATGAGGTCGCAATGCCCATCGAACATGCTCCGTTCAGTCAGGTCGAATATGATCGCCGAATTGCCAAGACCCGTCAGGCGATGGAACAAGCAGGGCTGGACCTGCTGTTTGTCACCGACCCGTCGAATCAGGCGTGGCTGACCGGCTATGACGGTTGGTCCTTCTATGTTCATCAGGGCGTCCTTCTGGGCCTTGAGGGCGAGCCCATCTGGTGGGGCCGCTATATGGATGCACTTGGCGGACGGCGGACGTGTTGGATGTCTGACGACAATATCCACGGCTACGCGGACAATTATGTGCAATCTACCGTACGCCACCCGATGCAGGATCTGGCCGGACATATCCGCAGACTGGGCTTGGACACCGCCCGCATCGGTGTTGAGATGGAGAACTATTACTACTCGGCCAAGGCCCATGCAGTGCTGGTCGCAGAGCTGCCAAACGCCGCCATCCAAGACGCGACTGCCTTGGTGAACTGGCAGCGGCTGGTCAAATCAGTCGAGGAAATCACCTTTATCCGCAAGGCCGCGCGTATTTCTGAAAAGGTCATCCAGACGGCTATCGACCGCGCCGCGCCGGGTGTGCGCAAGAACGATCTGGTGGCGGATATCTTCCATGCCGGGATCACGGGCGTCGATGACGATTGGGGCGACTATCCGGCGATCGTTCCGCTGACGCCATCGGGGCTGGACGCAACAGCCGCCCACCTGACATGGAACGGCGCCCCCATGGGCGCGGGTGAAGCGACTTTCTTTGAGCTGTCGGGCTGTTACCGGCGCTATCACGCGCCGCTTTGTCGGACTGTCTATCTTGGTACGCCACCGCCCGAAATGCGGGCTGCGGAACAAGCTCAAATCGAAGGCATCGCCGCCGGACTTGAGGCTGCGCGCGCAGGCAACCGGACCTGCGACATCGCCAACGCCTTTCTTGATGTGCTGGCAAAACATGGCCTCTCGCGCGAAGGCCGCATGGGATACCCGATCGGGCTCAGCTATCCGCCGGACTGGGGCGAGCGCACCGCCTCAATCCGCACCGAGGACGAGACTGTTCTGCAACCTGGCATGGTGTTCCACTTCATGCCCGCGCTTTGGATGGAGAGCTGGGGGCTGGAAACAACCGAAACCATCCTGATCACTGAAAACGGACCGGCCGAGGCATTGTGCAATATGGACCGGAAACTCTTTGTGAAGGACTGATCGTGAACGCACTTGCAGACACAAAGACCCTGCTGGAGGAGCTCATCGGCTTCCCCAGCGTGTCTTCGGACAGCAATCTGGACATGATCCAGCATTTGGCTAAGCGCCTGGCCGACTGCGGGGCCGAGGTCGAAATCTGGCATGATGAGACCGGCACCAAAGCGAACCTGTTCGCCACCCTTGGCCCAAAACGCGACGGCGGCATCGTGTTGTCGGGGCATTCGGATGTTGTGCCCGTGACCGATCAGGATTGGGCCTCTGATCCATTTTCGATGACAGAGCAGGACGGCAAATGGTTTGGGCGTGGCACCTGTGACATGAAGGGCTTCATTGCCGCCGCCGTTGCCATGGCCCCCCGCTATGCGGAGCTGGACTTGCAGCGCCCGGTTCACTTTGCCTTCACCTATGATGAGGAAATCGGCTGTTTCGGTGCCCGCGCGCTCGCAAACACCTTGCGTGAAAAGGGCATCAAACCTGCGGTGGCCATCATTGGCGAGCCGACTTCAATGCGGATCATCGAGGGCCACAAGGGCTGCTATGAATACACCACTCATTTCACTGGCCTCGAAGGGCATGGTTCCGGTCCCGACCGGGGCGTGAACGCTGTGGAATATGCCGTGCGCTATGTCTCGAAGCTTCTAGAGTTGAAAACTGATTTGCGCAGCCGCGCGCCAGAGGGCAGCCGGTTTGAACCGCCCTGGACCACCATCAACACCGGCGCATTGGTGGGCGGCGTTGCCCACAACGTGATTCCCGGCAAAGCCCGTGTGGAATGGGAAATGCGACCAGTCCAGAAATCTGATGCCGATTATGTGAAAGAAGAATTGCACCAGTTTTGTGCGCACACGCTCATCCCTGCGATGCAAGCCGTACATCCGAAAGCCGGGATCGAGACCGAGGTGATCGGCGAGGTCGATGGGCTTGAGCCTATGACGGAGAATGAAGCACGCGATCTGGTGATGGAGCTGACCGGCGCCAATGGCGCTGATGTAGTGCCTTTTGGCACCGAAGCTGGTATCTTTCAGGGGCTTGGCATGTCTGTAGTCGTCTGCGGCCCCGGGTCCATTGATCAGGCGCACAAACCGGATGAATTTGTCTCGGTCGATCAGATGGAGCAATGCCTGGACATGCTCACCCTCCTTTCGGCCAAGCTGATCTAATGCGGCCCTCGGGTTCTCCTAAGCTTCTTGAGAGCATAATTTAGCCGCCCATAGGAGCCTCAACTACCGTGACCTCAGCCATTTTGGAAAACAACGACTTCAAAGCCCGCGATCGCTTTGTGATCCTGCACCAAGAACTGCGCAATCGCATCTGTTTGCTGGATTACGCACCCGGCACTCGGCTTTCGGAAACGGAATTGGCGGAAGAGTTTGGCGTGTCACGCACGCCGCTCAGACGTGTTTTGGCCCGCCTGGAAGATGAAGGTCTGGTCAAGTCGGTCCAAGGCGTCGGAACATTCGTAACCGATGTAAACATCGATGAACTTGCACAGACCTATCAACTGCGCATGGAGCTGGCGGAAATGGTGGGCAAGCTATCTCCAAAGCAGCCGGACGCACAGCTTTCGGCTCATTTGACCGAACTATCGCACCGCGCCAAGGCGTTGGTCCAAAACCCCGAGCCACGCGCCTTTGCCCAGCTCAACATGGAATTTTTCCTCGCGCGACTTGCCTTGACCGACAACGCGCCGTTGCAGGAAGTTTCCCAGCGACTTTACGTGCAGACCGCCCGGATCTGGCTGAAGTCCTTTTTTGCCTCAATTATTGACCTTAACGAAGAAATCCGCGTTTTCGCGCGCGAGGTCGATGAAGTGACCGCCGCGATTGAACTGGGAGATCTTCAGGCGGCCGCGCTCATACAGCGGGCCCATATCTCGATGAGCTATAGCCGCATGAAGCGGTGAAGAACGGGCAATACGGATTGACCAACGACAACTCGATTATCGATCCAGATTGCTGCGTATTTTCAAACTTTCGATGACGCAGGACGGCAACTTGAACTGATCTTGCGGTACTCCAAATGTAGCGGCAACCTCAGGCTTCTCAAAATCAGTCCAGACCATAGGTGCGTTCTTCGATATCTATGGCATCCAGTTCGGCCTTACATACCGACAGGAACTCGGCCTCGGCATCTGACTGGCGGCGCGTCGGGTTGGTGACAAGGTAGATGTTCACCATGGGCAGCTCATCATAGGGCGGCAGCTGCCGGATATTGCCGGCAAGAACGTCCTGTTTTGCAACGTGAAGCGGCAGGGCGCCAATGCCGATATTCGCCATGATCAGGCGGCGGATCTCATTGAGGCTTGAGGATACGCCGCGCCAGTCGGTGGCCAAACCCAGACGTGCACGAAGGCGAGAGATGGCATGTAGCGGCCCGCCCTCGGCCTCTGTCTGGAAGGCGACAAAGGGCTCGCCTTCCAGATCTTTTGTATTGATTTCCTTTACGCCAAACAGAGGGTGGCGCGCACCGCAGTACAGGCCGAAAAACTCTCGGTACAAGACCACGCAGTTCAAGTTCCGCGGCATTTTTGAAAGCAGGCAAATTCCGAAACTGGCCCGGTTCTGGTTCACCATCGTTTCCACATCCTCGCTTTCGTGGACCGAGAAAGAATAGGTGACATGCGGGTGCATCTTGGAGAAATTACTTAGGATCGCATCGAAATGCTCGGAGATCACCGAGCTCGTGATGGCGATCGACAGATGCCCTCTGAGTTCGGCACGGTCGTCATCCAGCAGCGAGGGAAGCTGTGAAATGGTGCCAAAGATATTGGCACATTCGGTATAAAGAGTCTGTCCGGGTCGCGTGATGGTGAACTCGTTGGGCTTGCGGATAACAAGCTGCTTGCCTGTCGATTGTTCAAGGCGTTTGAGGGCTGCTGAAACGGTGGGCTGCTTGAGACCCAGAAAGTCGGCGGCCTTGGATATGCCCCCCTGTTCGACCACAACCATGAAGGTGCGCAGAAGGTTCCAGTCCAGATTCCAGGGAAAGCGTTGTTGCTGCGGAAGGCTCATAGATCAAATCTATACTGAATGTAGCTAATATCTGTTTGCGCAATATTGACGAGTCATGCAAGTTTTTTTGCAAGCGGGTCCGCTCGCAGGCATTGATCGGGAAACACCCCGGCATGATTCTCACAGGGAGAGATAAATGACTTTTCGCCGTACCATCTTGAAATCCGCAATTGCCGCCGCGGGCCTTGCGGTGTTTGGCTTGAACACCGCTGTCGCAGAAGAGCTCGACACGCTGAAAGAAAAAGGCGTGATCCGCATTGCGATGTCCGGCGCCTACCCTCCGTTCAACTTCGTGAACGATCAGAATGAAGTCGTTGGCTTTGACCCGGCCATTGGCACCGAGATCGCCAAGCGTATGGGCATGGAAGTGGAAATTGTCACCACCGCATGGGACGGCATCATTGGTGGCCTGCTGGCCAACAAGTATGACGCCATCGTCGGGTCGATGACCATCACCGCAGAGCGTGACGAAGTGGTCGATTTCGTTGGTCCCTACTACTCGGACAAGCGCGCCATCTTCACCAAGCCGGGCTCGGGCATTTCCAGCCTTGAGGATCTGGAAGGCAAGAAAGTTGGCCTGACCCTAGGCGAAACCCACGAGGATTGGGCGCGCGAAAAGGGCTATGACATCAACACATACAAGGGTCTGCCTGAACTGCTGCTGGAACTGGAAAACGGCCGCGTGGACGCTATCGTGAACGACTCGATCGCAGCCATCCTTGCGATGGGTGAAAAGGGTCAAGAATTCGAGATGTTCGGCGATCCGACGACCGACCCGTTTGGCGCAGGTATTGCCATCCGCGAGGGCAACCCGAAGCTTGCCGAAGAAATGCAGGCTGCGCTGCAATCCATGATGGATGATGGCACCTATCTGACCATTGCGAATGAATGGATTGGCGCAGACATTCGCTAAGACATCTTTCCCCGCCGCCCAACAGCGGCGGGGACCTTCCATTTGCTGCCGGTTGAAGGACCGATGATCCTTTACTGCCCCATCCACGGGCGCCAAAGTTATCCGATACCTTAAGCAACACGTGCCGAGGCAGCCTTTGCGCCGTCCGGACAATTTTGGGTTGGATATCCAAGAGGAGCGACGCATGGACATTGATCTGATGTTGAAGGTCTACCCCTTCTTCCTGGAGGCCGCGTGGGTCACCATCTTACTGTCAGTGCTGACGGCGATACTGGGGTTGATCTGCGGCACGCTTGGCGCCGCCGCCCGGCTCTCACGCTTTGCGGTACTCCGGTTTCTGGGCGCAGCTTATGTCAGCGTGTTTCGCGGCACGCCTGCGTTGATCCAGCTCTTCATTCTCTACTTCGGCGGACCGCAGATCGGCATTCAGCTTGACGCGTTCGAGGCCGGTGTGATTGGCTTGGGCATCAATGCGGGCGCCTATATGACCGAGACGATCCGCGGTGCCATCATCGCCATCGACAAAGGACAGCGCGAAGCCGCACGCACATTGGGGCTCAGCAGCTGGCAGGCCACCTACAGGGTGATCCTGCCTCAGGCCGCGCGCCTGATGGTGCGTCCACTGGGTGTGAACCTGAACATGCTGATCAAGGCCACCGCGCTGGTGGCCGCGATCGCTGTGGTCGAGCTGACCTACACCGCGCAACGGTACATCGGATCAACTTACAAGCCCTTCGAAATGTTCCTGCTCGCGGGGGTTCTCTACATGATCATCATCTACGTGGTCGGCCGTGGCGTTGCCTGGCTGGATCGTAAAGTACAGATCACCTGATCGGAAAAGGACAGACAGATGGGCCTCGATTTTTCGATTATTCCCAAATACATGGACATCATCCTGTTGGGTGTTGGCTGGACCATCGGGATCACGGTTGCAGCCGCTTTGCTGAGCTTTGTCGGCGGCATCATCTTTGCCGTGATCGCCCTCTACGCCCCTTGGCTCATTCGCCAGCCGTTCCGGTTGATCGAATGGGTGTTCATGGGCACGCCGCTCTTGTTGCAACTGTTCCTGATCTACTTCGGGCTGGTGCAGATCGGCATTGACCTGCCGGCTTTTGTGGCCGGGATCATCGGGTTGGGGCTGCACTTTGCCGTCTATAACTCGGAACTGATCCAGGCAGCGATCCTTGCTGTGGACAAGGGACAGATGGAAGCCGCACGCACATTGGGATGCAGCCGCGCGCAAGCCTTGCGCAAGGTCGTGATCCCGCAAGCGGTGCGCGCAGTCATTCCCCCGATTGGCAACAACATGATCGCGCTTTTGAAAGACAGCGCGCTGGTATCAGTCATCGGGGTCAGCGAGCTTACATTGTCGGCACAGCGGGTGATCGGCAAAACCTATCGCCCGTTCGAGTTCTACATCCTCGCCGCCGCGTTCTACTATGTCATCAACCTTTGCATGGAATGGGTGCAGCGCAAGATCGAACGCCGCATTTCCATCTCGCGCTGACCAAAGAGGCCAACCATGACCGAACAGACACACTTTGTCGAAATCCGTCACGCGCAGAAATCCTTTGGCTCGCTCGAGGTGCTCAAGGACATCAGCCTGAACGTCGAGCGCGGCCAGATAGTCGGGATTATCGGATCGTCCGGATCGGGCAAATCCACGCTGCTGCGCGCCATCAATGATCTCGACCCGCTGACCGGTGGGGAAATCTGGCTGGACGGTGTGCAGGTGAACAAGACCCTGCCACATCGCCAATATGAAAAGCACATCAACGAGCTGCGCCAGCACGTCGGCATGGTGTTTCAGCACTTCAACCTTTTTCCGCATATGACCGCGCGCGAAAACGTCACCATGGCGCCAAAAATGCTCAAGGGCCTGTCCCAGGCCGACGCCGATAGGCTGGCCGAGGAGCAGTTGGACAAGGTCGGGATGCTGGAAAGGATCGACTATTACCCTTCGCAGCTTTCCGGTGGCCAGAAACAACGCGTCGCGATTGCCCGCGCACTTGCGATGAAACCCAAGCTGATGCTGTTTGACGAGGCCACCTCGGCGCTCGACCCCGAGCTGGTGGAAGAGGTCAATCTGGTGATGAAAAAGCTCGCCGAAGAGCACATGACCATGATCATCGTCACCCATGAAATGGATTTCGCCGCCTCGGTCTGTGACCGTGTGCTGTTCATGGACAAGGGCGTCGTGGTCGAGGAAGGCCCGCCAAGCGTTCTGTTCAAAAACCCGACCCAGAACAGAACCCGCGAATTCCTACGCAAACACATCGAAGGTGCGTCGTGAGCGAAGAATCCTATCTGTTCTATCAGTCCCGCAACCCGCGTCCGTTTCTGGACCGGGGCGAAGGCATCTATCTGTTCGACGAAAGCGGCAAGCCCTATATTGACGGCTCTTCCGGGGCGATGGTGTCCAATATCGGGCATTCAAACCCGCGCGTGCTGGACAAGATCAAAGCACAGATGGATCGCGCGACCTTTGGCTATCGGCTGCATTTCCGCACGCATCCGTCCGAGGATCTGGCCGCCAAAACCGTTGCCATGACGCCAGACGGGCTGGACCGGGTGTTCTTTGTCTCAGGTGGCTCCGAGGCCGTGGAAAGCGCAGTGAAATTGGCGCGGCAATATGCGATCACACAGGGGCATCAGAAACGCATCAAAGTGATTTCGCGATTTCCATCCTATCACGGCTGCACGTTTGGCGCGCTGGATTTGACCGGGTATGATCCGCTGCGCAACCCTTTTGCGCCGATGCTGGCGGGCATGCCCAAGATCGCCGCCCCTGCGACCTACCTGGACCGCGACAACCTGAGCGAAGACGAACGTGGTTTGAAATACGCCGAACTTCTGCGCGACAAGATCCTCGCCGAAGGGCCGGACACTGTGTTGGCATTTCTGATGGAACCTGTCGGAGGGGCTTCGACCGGCGCCCTAGTCGCGCCGGACAGCTATTATGGCCGCATCCGCGAGATCTGCGATGAATTCGACGTGCTGCTGATCTATGACGAGGTGATGACCGGTGCCGGCCGCACGGGCAAGTTTCTGGCCGCGGAACACTGGGGGATCACTCCGGACATCGTGGCGCTCTCCAAGGGGTTTGGTGCGGGTTATGCCCCCCTGGGCGCCGTTGTTGCCGGTGCACGTCTTGTCGAACCGATTCTGGACGCCGGTGGCTTTGCCCATGGCTTCACCTATGCGGGCAACCCTCTGGCTTGTGCGGCGGGGCTGGCGGTGCTGGAGGAGTTGGAAGACCAGAACCTGATCGCCAACGCGGCCGCCATGGGCGAGGTTCTGATGAATGAACTGCGCGCGCTGATGGAGCGCTATCCCTTCATCGGCGACGTGCGCGGCAAGGGGTTGCTGACCGCGTTCGAACTCGTCTCGGACCGTGATACCATGGAGCCACTAGATCCGGCTTTGAACGCCTATGACCGTCTGGTCGAGTTGGCCTATGAACGGGGGCTAATCATCTATTCCCGCCGCACCCGTGGCGGGACGGCAGGCGATCACTTCTTGGTTGCGCCGCCCCTGATCATTACCGAAGCGCAGATCGTTGAGATGATGACGATCCTGCGCGACGCGCTGGATGCGTTTGCTACCGAGGTTGGCCTCCCTCTGGAGGTGTCCGCATGAAGCTGCCCGACAAACGCTGCGACATGGCCGCAGCCGTAGCCCGGATCAAGGACGGGGCCACGGTGATGGTGGGTGGCTTTGGTGTGCCCGGCACCCCGATGGCGTTGATCCATGCACTGGTCGATCATGGCGCCCGTGATCTGACACTGATCAAGAATGACGCAAACGAACCGGGCATGGGGCTGGACCACTTGCTGCAAAGCGGTCAGGTGACGCGCCTGATCACCACCCATCTTGGGTTGAACAGCCATGCCATCGACTTGATGAACAGCGGCCGGATCAAGGTGGAGTTCAACGCTCAAGGTATGCTGGCTGAACGCATCCGCGCAGGCGGGGCCGGGATCGGAGCTGTGCTGAGCGATATCGGCATCGGCACTGAACTGGCCGAGGGCAAGCAGGTGGTCGAGGTGGACGGCAAACCGCACCTTGTCGAAACGGCGTTGCGCGCTGATTTTGCTCTTATCCATGCCGACCGGGCCGATACCTTTGGCAACTTGGCCTATGTCGCGACCGCGCGGAACTTCAATCCGCTGATGGCCATGGCTGCGCCCCACGTGATTGTCGAGGCTGAAACCGTCACACCATTGGGCGCGCTGGATGCCGACGCCGTTCACACAAGCGGTGTGTTTGTTGATCACGTCACCGAATTGGGTGCGCTTTCCAAGGAATACGCCGTTGTCCAGCGCTAAGGCCCGCATGATCGCTCGCGCTTCACGCGAGATTGCTTCCGGCATGGTGGTCAACCTTGGCATCGGACTACCGACCAAGGTTATTGACCACCTCCCGGCTGATTTCCCCGTCTGTCTGCATACGGAAAACGGATTGACCGGCATCGGCCCAACACTGCCACCCGATCAGGCGGACCGGAACCTGATAGATGCCGGCGGCGCCTATGTCTCGACCGTACCCGGCTCAGCCTTTTTTGACAGCGCGACCAGCTTTGCCATGGTGCGCTCGGGTCGTCTGGATCTGACCATGCTTGGCGCGTTTGAGGTCAGCAGCCAAGGCGATCTGGCCAATTGGAAGATCCCCGGCAAATTCAGCCCTGGCGTCGGCGGCGGCATCGAACTGGCGCAAAAGGCGCGCCGGGTTGTGGTCCTGACCACCCATACCGATCGGGCGGGCAACCCCAAGCTCAAGGATGAATGCACCCTGCCGCTGACGGCGCGGGGCTGTGTGTCGCGCATATTTACCGAGATGGCGGTCATTGATGTCACGCCCAAAGGTTATGCGCTTGTCGAGATGGCCGAGGGGGTCAGCCTTGCCGAGGTCCGTGAGGCCACCGGGGCGCCCCTGATCGTGCCTGATTCCAATCTGCCAGTCTTCTGAGGTTATGATGCAGACCGAACTCAACACCCGTTTGTGCGATGCCGTGGATGCCGCGTTCGACCGGCAAGTCGCCTTTCTGTCCGACCTCACCGCGCATCCGTCGACCCGGGGCAATGAACAATCCGCTCAGGCGTTCATGGCCAGGGAGCTGACGGATCGGAAGTATGAGCTGGATCAGTGGCAGATCGACGTTGCCGAGATCCAGCACCTGCCCGGATTCTCTCCGGTACTTGGGCCTTATGAAGACGCCGTAAACGTCGTAGGCACGCACCGTTCCAAAACCGGGGCGGGCCGATCACTGATCCTGAACGGGCATATCGACGTGGTGCCTGCCGGGCCGCTGGACATGTGGGATACACCGCCCTTCGAACCTCGGGTCGAGGATGGCTGGCTTTATGGCCGGGGGGGTGGCGATATGAAGGCCGGGCTGGCCTCGAACCTCTTTGCACTGGATGCGCTGACAGCCTGTGGGCTCGCCCCGGCTGCGGACGTCTTTTTCCAATCCGTCGTCGAAGAGGAATGCACCGGCAATGGCGCGCTGGCCTGCCTGGCGCGTGGTTATACAGCTGACGCCGCCCTGATCCCCGAGCCGTTTTCGGAACATCTGGTCGCGGCTCAGCTGGGTGTCCTGTGGTTCCAGGTGCACCTGAAAGGGCTGCCGACGCATGTGGCCTATGCCGGCAACGGCGCCAATGCGATTGAAGCGGCCGTTCCCCTGATCACGGCGCTGCATGAGATGGAACACCGCTGGAACCGGCCCGAAAACCGGACCCGCGACTACGCCCATATGGATCACGCGCTGAACCTGAATGTGGGCAAGATCGAAGGCGGTGACTGGACCAGCTCGGTTCCGGCGTGGTGCGTGTTTGACGTGCGTATGGGGCTGTTTCCGGGTCAGTCCATCGAGGCTGCAAAGGCCGAGATCGAGCAGGTCATTCTGGATGCGGCACGGCAGAACGATTTCCTGCGCAACTCTCTGCCCGAGATCGTCTATCACGGGTTTCATGCCGAAGGGTATGCCCTGTCACAGGACAGTTCCGCCATGGCCACCTCTGCCATTAGTGCACTCGAAAGCGCGCACCGTTCTGCCACTGGCGAAGACCTCGTGCGCGAAGCGATCACGGCCACAACTGACGCACGGTTCTTTGGCCTTTATGCCGATACGCCCGCACTGGTCTATGGCCCGCGCGCCGAGGCGATCCACGGTTTCAACGAACGCGTTGAACTGGAAAGTATGCGCCGCGTGACCAAGGCCACCGCCATGTTCATCGCCGACTGGTGCGGCGTTGAGAAACTCTGAGGTGGCACTGATGCAATACTTGTCTCCCAATCAGCTTAAGTATCTGGTGGCCCTGCGCCACGAACTGCACCAGACGCCCGAAATTTCCGGTGAAGAGATTCGGACAGCAGAGCGCATCGCTGCGGAATTGACCACGTTGGGGGCAGACCGGCTTTGGCGTGGGCTGGGCGGGCATGGTGTTGCTGCCGAGTTTGCCGGGCGCGAGGATGGCCCGACGGTTCTTTTGCGGTGTGAACTGGACGGATTGCCCATCCGCGAGATTTCGGACCTGCCGTATAAGTCGACCATACCGGGCAAGGGACACCTGTGCGGCCATGATGGCCATATGGTGTCGATGCTGGGCGTCGCGACACGGTTGGCCACACGTCCGCAAAAGGGTCGCGTCATTTTGCTGTTCCAGCCCGCCGAAGAAACCGGTGCGGGAGCTCAGGCGGTGATTGACGATCCGCGCTGGCCAGAACTCCGCCCCGACTTTGCCTTTGCCTATCACAACGTCCCCGGCCGCCCGTTGGGAGAGGTTGGCCTGCGCGAAGGACCCGGCAATTGTGCCTCACGCGGCATGCAGATTGTGCTTGAAGGCAAAAGCTCCCACGCCGCTGCACCCGAGGACGGTGTGTCTCCGGGGCCAGCCATGGCGGCTCTGATGACAAGCCTACCCGAACTGAGCGGCGGGACCATCGGGGATGAGGCGTTCTCGCTGGCGACCTTGACCCATGCGAGCTTGGGCGAACCAACCTTTGGCATCGCCCCCGCGGATGGCGAATTGCGCGTCACGCTGCGATCGATGACCAACGAGCGTATGGATGCGCTCATGCAAGAGGCGCTGCGCAGAGTTGAGAAACACGCTCAGGGGCTTTCTGTTGATATCTTGTGGCATGATGTGTTTCGTGCCGTGGTGAATGATGTTGAGGCCACGGGCATTGCCCGCACTGCAGCAGGGGCCTTGGGGCAGAATTGCCTTGAAATGCCGTCTCCCATGCGCTGGTCCGAGGACTTCGGGCGATTTGGGGACGATGGGGCCAAAGCTGCCTTGCTCTATCTTGGGGCTGGCGAAAGTCATCCCCAACTTCACAACCCCGACTATGATTTCCCCGATGCCCTCATCCCTGTGGCGGTGGACCTGTTCTTCCAGATCCTGCGGGACATCCTGAGCCCTGAGGCGCAGTAAAGATGCGAAACGGGAGCGCAACATCCTGGTGCACCATTCACCGCGACCGGATCTCGCGAAATCTGGACCTCGCGCGGGGTCTTGTCCCTGACGGCCGCACGTTTTGTGCCGTGTTAAAGGCCGATGCCTATGGGCATGGCATTGCGCAAGTCGTGCCCTTGATCCGGGAACAGGGGGTCGAGACTGTCGGCATCACATCAAACGCCGAAGCGCACGCTGTTCGCGACGCAGGGTTCGACGGCACGCTGATCCGATTGCGCGCGGCTACACTGCAGGAAATCGAAGGCGCGCTGGATGATCGTGTCGAAGAACAGGTCACCTCGGTCACCACCGCGCGGCAGCTTCGCGCCCTAATGGACGCGGGAAAACTGCGAACCGGTGTCCATCTGGCGTTGAATGCAGCGGGCATGTCGCGCGATGCACTAGAGATTTCGTCGGCGGACGGGCAGAACACATGCCATAAAATCCTTGCCACTCTGGGGGCTGAGATTCATGGGATCTGTTCACATTTTCCATCCAATGAACCTGCACACCTCAGGCAAAGCGCGGACCAGTTTCAGCAACAGGCCGCTTGGGTCTTTGAAAACAGCGATCTGAAACGCAGTGAGACTTTGGTGCATGTCGGCAGCTCTCTGACGCTGATCTCGGACGTGGACGTCGCGACCGACATGTATCGCTGTGGCGCAATCCTTTACGGGATCTTGAGGCCTGACCTGGGTTTTCGACCAACAATGGACCTTGAGGCCCGCGTCGTCAGCCTGCAGGACTATCCGCAAGGGATGACAGTCGGTTATGACCGTGCCTGCCGTCTGGATAGGAATTGTCGTCTGGCCTGCATTTCGATCGGCTACGAGAATGGGTTCAGGCGCGTTGCTCATGAAGGCAGTGCTGTCGCGATCCGGGATACACTGGCGCCAGTACTGGGAAAGATCTCAATGAATGCAATCGTGGCGGATGTGACCGGCATCAAAGATATCGCTGTTGGTGATACCGTCGGGGTGTTCGGAGAAGGCGATGTCACATCCATCCTGCCGGAAACGGCTGAAACCCAGTTCCGAACCATCATGGCAGACCTCTACACGGACTGGGGGCAGCGCAACCATCGGGTCTATCGCTGAACCGCGCGCCTCACTCTTTGAATGGGGTTTGGTTGTGGGATGCGCCCCTTACGTTGCAGCCAGCGGCCGTTTCACTTCGCCAATAAGAACGTCTCAAGTTTTGTTCAGTTCGCCCGTCGTCAGTACAGCACCTGCTGGCAGATCTTCGGCATCAAGCATTGACGCAATCCGTTCCAGCGATGCGACAAGCATTGCTTGCTCCCAGTCTTCGAGGTCCTTGAAGCGCCGAACAAACCGTTGCTGAAGCGGATCGGGGGCATTTTCGATAGTGTGCCGCCCAAATTCAGTAATGACGATATTGGTCTGACGCCGATCTTCCAGTGACTTTTCACGCGCGACACACTCGCGCGCGACCAGCCTGTCGACCAATGCGGTTACAGTTGCCTGACTTACATGCATCCGGGTCGCAATGGCTTTGGCCGTGGTTTGACCGGTTTCTCCGACCATTTGCAGGGCCCGGAATTGTACCGACGTCAGCCCGGCCTGTAACGCCAGTTCGCGCCCTGCAATTTCCGTGGCTCGAAGGATCTGGCGCAATGCAACCAGGCTACTGTCGATACGATCCATATGAAGCTCCACACCGAGGATGGATCGAGAGTGTCAATTTTGCATTGGAATCTCAAGTGATTTCACTTTTGAAAGCTTCATAACGCAAAGCAAAATGAAACCAAGAACCTCAAAATTTCTCCTTACACAAGGAAATTTACTTAGCAAATTGAATTTTTTGCTTCGGTATGATAGTTAGTCAATCAAAGCTTAGGAGAAACGATGAAACACTCACTTGAATTGTTTGAGCAACCAATTCCGACGTTGCGCGCACCTCAGCCAGAAGATGGAGAGCGCGTTGCATTGCTGGCGAAAGATGATCGCAAGCAGGCCTTTGGAGAACTGCTTGGTGAACTCTCAGACTTTGAGCAGTTCATGAATACTTCGATCGTTGCCGAGGTGGATGGAGAAGTCGTTGGGGCCGTTTTGGCCTATGTCCCACCCTACGCCCCCAACACCCTGAACATCCTGCAAGTGGTGATCCACGAGAACGAAGAAAACAAGGGGCTTGGCTCTCTGATGTTGGGGCAATTGATGCGCCGAAAGGTCTGTGCCGAGATCACCCAGGTGGAAACCACGATAAGCGCATGTGACGATGTCACCTGGGCCCTCTTTCGCCGCTTTGCACGATGGCAGCGCAGCCGCATGGAAATCACACCCTTCTTCACCCAAGCGCTACAGCCACGCCGTCGGCACGAAAATGACAACCAAGTCACAATTCAACTCGCTGGCGAAACGAACAACCCCGTCTAAGTCCGAAACGCGCGTCAATTAATAAGTGTAGTGCAAACCCAAGGCACCTGAAACGAAAGCAGATTGACCCATATGACGATTGACAATGACACCGCCTATTGCGCTGAGGAAGCCACCACATTGGGAGACCGTGTCGTTGCTGCGCGTGAAGCAACGGGGTTGACCCAAAAGGATCTCGCCCGGCAGTTGGGCGTCAAGCTCAAAACCGTACAGGCCTGGGAGGGCGACCGGACCGAGCCACGCGCAAACAAGGCGCAAATGATGTCAGGCGTTCTCGGAGTCTCATTGACTTGGCTTCTGAGTGGAGAAGGTGACGGTGTGCCAGAAACAGTCGAAACGCCTGAACTCGGCGCGGATTTGTCTTCGTCCCTGCACGACATTCGCAAATTGAAGGCAGAACTCTCGCAATCTTTGCGCAAACTTGGCGCGATTGAGAAGCAGCTGCAGAGGGCTCTCTAAACAGCGGGAAACTTTGCTGCTTTGTCCGGCAGTTCACCACAAACAAAAAACGAAAGAGCAGGAACCATGACCAATCCCGAACTCCAGCAGGCCACCGGTAATCATCCTAAAGATGACAATGAAACCTCTGATAATCGGCAAGACCTCTTGCCGAGGATTGTTCGGAAGAAATTGGGACTCAGCAGCCCAGACATGGCCGAGCTATTTGGCATGAGCGAAGTCGGTTATCGCAGCTGGGAAGTGGGTAGTCGTCGTCCTGGTGGCCCCGCACTCAAACTGTTGGCGCTTCTCGACTTGCAGCCCAAAAAGGTTCTTTTCTGGCTGAATGCACTATAAGCGACGTGCCGAAAGCAGCTGCGTTTTTCTGGGCTCCCAACGGCGCAAACCGAGAAGCTGCAGCATTACGCGTCGCGCTTGATGGGCGCGTAGAACCAGAAGCGGTCACTGACAACTTGATGTCCGATGGCAGTTTTGTCCGCACTTGACCCTTGCTCGCCCCATTTGTGCTGCGGCAAGAATGAGTGACCTGTTTCGCCGACGCCCAGCAACGTCCGTAGCCGAGCAAGTGCAGCGATTTTCGCGCCGCGTGCGTGCGCAGCAAAAAAGTCAATTCACAGGTTGGGCTCTCACCTGACCTTCTCGGCAGATGCACGCGAGTTTGTTATCCTGAGTTGCCAACGTCTGGTTGGCGCTGTGGTGGATCGTGGTGGATGGGAGGAACCATCATGACCATTGCAAACTTACCTGCCATCCGTGCGTGCCGACCAGCATGGAACAAAGGCCGCGTCGTTGGGCAAAAACGCCCTCTGATGCCAAAACATGTTTGGGCCATCCGAGTGCGGCTGGAAATCGCCGAGAACCACCGTGATCTGGCTTTGTTCAATCTTGCAATTGACAGCAAGCTTCGCGGTTGTGATCTGGTGAAACTGAAGGTCGCGGACATCTACGCCTCGGGTCAGGTCAAAGAGCGTGCATCAATCATTCAAAGTAAAACGCAGCGACCAGTGCGGTTTGAAATTACCGAAGGCACGCGCAAGTCAATTCTGCGATGGATGCAGGAGCCGCTGATGGTTGGTTCGGAATATCTGTGGCCCGGACGGTTTCACGAACGGTTGCATATTTCGACCCGTCAATACGCACGCTTGGTTCTCGATTGGGTCATATCCATCGGGCTCGATCCTACATCATTTGGCACGCATTCGATGCGGAGAACCAAGGTCGCGCACATCTATCGCAAGACTGGAAATTTGCGAGCGGTGCAGCTTTTGCTCGGCCACACGAAGATGGATAGCACCGTTCGATATCTTGGTGTCGAGCTCGAAGATGCGTTGGCTATATCGGAAGCCGTTGAAATCTAACCACAAGGGCCGTCCTAGCGGACGGCCCAAACCCGCCGTTGGATCAACATCCAGAATGCCGCAACGCGGCCCGTAATTGCAGACCATTATGCCCTGCACAGCCCGTCCATTATTTCCGCTCATCGGTCAGGTGCGCAGCATCCGCCATCGCTGACGGATCAGGGTGTCACCAGACGCCGCGTCGAGTGTTTCTACCTTTAGCATATTGTAGCTGCGCTGCCCATGCCCCTCTTCGATGGCTTCAAAGGTGATGCGAACGCACAGGTCGGTTTCCGGCAGGATTGGTTGGGTGAACCGTATCTGGCCAAGCTCGGCACCAATCAGCGGGGCATCGCCAAAAGGGCGGGTCTCGACCGCAAGACGCATGGTCAATGCGAGGGCATGCCAGCCACTGGCCACCAACTTGCAAAAAACCCGTCCTGCGCGGCAGCTTCGTCAATATGCATCGGTTGCGGGTCAAATTCCTGCGCAAAGCCGATGGCGGCCTCTCGGGTTAGCCGCGCCGACCTGCTGGTGACGCTCTCTCCGACGCTCAATGCCTTCTGTTCAACCAAGCATCTTTGCTCCTTTGGTGATCTTGTCGACGATTTTCTTGTCAGCACGCAGGGCGATCCCCACGGTGTTTGACTCATCCGGGCCATGTTCGGCAAACACGGCGCGGTTGGCGTCATCATGACCGGTGGCGAACATCTCTTCGACATAGGCGACGGTGTCGACGCCGCGCGTCCGGGCGCGGTTGCGGATGTTGGTCAGCACATTGGTCGGCCCGGTCAGCACGATCACCGGCTGCACTGACATCGGCAGATGGGCATTGCCATCGCAGTCTTCATAAGGGGCGCCGATCAGATCGGGGTTGGCACCGGTGATGCCGCTCATTAGAAAGGCCGTCACATTGAGCTTTTGCCAGGTGGCGAGGTCATCGCGGACGATGATGGCGATCTTTGTGTCGAACATTTCAGTCGGTCCTTGTTAAATCAGCGTAATCATCGACGCGGCGAGGCCAAGGCCAAGCGCTATGTTGAACAGGCGGGCGATGGTTGGGTGTTGCAGAAGGGCACGCAGGGCCGCGCCACTTGCGAGCCAGGGAAAGCAGCCGATACAGGCAGCGAGGATGAAGACCAGGCTCAACTCTGCGGCCTGTTCAAAGCCCGATCCTTCGACGGCCATGAAGGTCCCGACAATCGAGACGGAAACGATCCATGCCTTCGGATTGACCCATTGAAGCAGCATCGCGGGCAGGAAACCAAACCTCATCTCGCCCTCTTGATTAGCGGTCTCAGCGGATACGGGGGCGGTAGCGATCATCCAGGCCAGCCAAAGAATGGCGCCCATGCCCACAATGCGCAGCACCATCAACACCACATGGTTTTCCAGGATGGTCGCGCCCAGGCCAAAGCCAACGACAAACAGGATCAGCCCGGTTCCCAGGGCGGTCCCTATCAACGCGGGCATTCCGCGCAGGACGCCCACCTGCGCGCCGACCGTTGTCAGCACTACATTGGATGGGCCCGAGGTTACTGACGCGATGAGCGCGAAGACGAAGAATGCCGAAACTTCCATGGTCACCTTCTACATCGAATAGTTGTAGCTATGTAAGGCAAATTACCGAACCATCTTCGGCAAATTTACCGTGATATATGTCTAAATATCAGCCTTGAGAGTATCTACCGAAGTGAATTCGGAAATAGAGGGTGAAAATGGACATTGACCGAACAGATCGACGCATTCTGGCGCTTTTGTCGAAAGATGCTCGGATGACCAACAAGGAACTCTCGCATGAGGTCGGTTTGGCAGCATCGAGCGTGCATGAACGACTCAAGCGGCTTCAAGAGGGCGGTTTGATCGCAGGAACCTATACCGATATTAGACTGGAGCGGCTGGGCCTGTCCCTGAAGGCGCTCTTGTTCATCCAGATGTCGGAACATAAAAAAACCGACCTGGACCGCATTCTCAGAGAGATCCTGAAAGTTCCCGAAGTGCGCGCAGGTTGGATGATCAGCGGTCGCTTTGACGCGGTGGTGGAAGTTCTGACCAAGGACACCTCGCACCTGCACCGGTTGGTTGTAGAGCGGTTCTCCTCGCGCGAAGAGATCAGCCGGATCGAGACCTCAATCGTTTTTGAAAGCGTGGCGCAGCACGATCTCGCCGATACGCTCGATCTGACGGTCAAGCCGCAAAACACTGCTGACTGAACAAGTGTATGTCCGCTTTTGAAGTTTTTGATTGGGTCGATGCGCTCGTAGAGAAAGTCGGCTATCCGCCCTTCCCGCGTGGTGGCTATTCGAAACTTTTGGTGACCATTCATGTCCGCTTTGGGTGGAAACCGATCATAGGCCACTTGAATGCAAAAATGTCCGCATCGATGACTAACGGCAACGGCGGCTATGCGCAGGTTGCGAACTTTGCAAAGTCTATGCCATTTCCCAAACTAGACCTTGGTATTGGTCAGGGTATCAGCCTTGAGCTGCAAACAGCATTGACCGGGTTGACTCCCCGAGTGGCAAAGACGTGGGCCGCAACCCATTGCCGACGTGTGGCAATGCATTACGATGACAGCCCGAAGGACTTCTTGCCAGCCATCGCCCTAGCCGCAATCGATATTTTCTGGCTGTGAGGCCCGACTCTAGTCTACGCTTTCAAGAAACGTATTTTGAATATCCAAACGAGATTACCGCATGACAAAAGGTACACCAATTACCTATGAACGACTACTAGAAGACGAAAGTCTATTTCGTAAGGTTTACGACGCATACCCCGAAGTGATGGAGGCAATCTCCGGCGTTGTCCAAGGCTTGTTAAATAGCAAGAAATATGAGGATGCTGACAACATAATTGGAGCGATGCAGAACATCGATCCAAACCACCCTAAGGTATTGTACTTCTATGGTTTGCGTCAGCTAGAGAGTAAAAACATACCCGAAGCCAAGGTGGCTCTCTCCAGGCTGTTAGAGATGATCCGAGACGGTAAGCCAATGAGGCTTCAACCTCAAATAGGGTGTGTATCTTTACTAGCTATGGGAATCAGCATGTATATGTTCCCAGCAAAGGAGTCAGGCGACCATGAGGAAGCGCATGACTTATTTCAAGAGATTTACCTTGAGTATTCGGATGCCAGGGGTGTGCTGACGCAAGATCAACGGGATTTGGATCAGATTGCAAGATGTTTGGAGCGCATAGACAGTGTCCTTTCACAATCGGAAATCAAGCCTGCCTTTGCTGAGACTTTAATGGTTGATCTGCGCAAATTGCTCCAAGAAAAGACAAAGGGTACTCAGCCGTTACTGAGTAAGCGATGCGGCTTGAACATTCTTTTCCCATCAATTGTCGGCCATAATCCAGGGGCGGATTTGCCGGAAGGCATCAAGCTGGACATTAGTATATCAATGGGTTTTGAGTCACTTACAGCACGACCAGACACCCTCTACTCTATTCAAGATTGGTTAGAACAGCCAATCGTGTTCGTCGGAAAAAGACAGACCATTGGTGAAGTAATCAAAACACTCGCCAACGCCGATGGTGCCCATGCCGCATCTCAAGATAGGATCGAGAGGGAGCATGGAGAGGGTAAATCAGGAAACCTGAAACTACTTGTAAACGATGACATAAAGCACGACATCACTTACCGGATTTGTGCGTTCGTGATTACTTGGCTTGCAGAATACCCTGAGCTAACTGAAGCTTTTCCAATTCTTAACAAATACAGAGGAAGGTACGAGTTTAATTATCGGAAGGCTGGCTTCGTCCCAAACTGGGTTGATTGGGATGGGAAAGGTTTTGTTCGAATAAAACTAGGAGTTTGATATTGAGCTGCCTGACACGACTAGCTGAGTATACTATTACAAATTCTGGTCTCCGCACAATCCCACTGCACAGAGGAACCAATACTACACATTTAGCGAACGGCATCTTGGTGGCGTCCTTGACTAAATCCGCTAGCCCCGTGACCGCTTTGGGCTGCGACATTCGCGGTCAGCGCATCCAAAATGTAGGTCCCAGGGGCGGCTGGGCTGGAGGTGCAAAGTGCAAATAATAGTTCGCTAGCCCATCTCTCGCTCTCCGGCGGCCTCAGCGAGCTTTGAGCTTTGTTCGATAAGGCTAGCGATCCGCTCGTTGAGGTTCGCAATGAATTCAGTTGTAAGTGCGACCGGTGCTTTGCCACGTTGAATCATCGGTACAAGATTGAACACCTCACCCATGTCGTTCAGTTCCGGATGGAACCAAAACGGCTTGTGCGCCATAGAATTGCGAATGGTACGCAGTTCGTTCAAATCGCCCTTAAGAGTCTTAGCTTTGTCCTCGGTCATAAAGTGAGGTGCAATCAGCGATACTAGATTGATCCGCCGATCAAAGGTGAGCGGGGCCAGCAATCCCTCATTAAAGGCGGATTGCACATCTTCTCGCTCAATACGGTCGCCCAGCATGAAATAGGTAATGGCTGCGCTCAGGTGCCGCTCGACAGTGAAAGCGCCACCAAGCACCCCACCGCGCACCTGCCTCACCCACTCGTAGATTGACTTCTCTCGGGCCTCCATATCGAAGCCGTCAGCCACTGGTTTCGATCCACCATCACCCCAATTTACTGCACCGTCTTCGATCATCGCAGTGTCCCTTATTAATCACAATAAACACCGAAAACACGGTAGTTCATCCGATGGATAAAATCTTTGAGCGAAAATCGCGACCACTAATCGCAACTTTGCAGTGCACGCTACCTGCGCTTCGCTGACATCGGCGCGGCGGCGGCATCAGCACAATCCCAATTTCACCATCGACAGCCCGATTTTAGGAAAATGCCCCTGACATTTCGTATCTGCAACGGAGGGCGTGCATTGCCTTCTGCGAATGACCAAAAAGGGCTGCCAGCAGCCATCCAAGCATGGAGCAGCGGACGTCCGCTCCGAGCCCAAAGCGGACCAGAACCAAAATCCGTAATGTTCTCGCACGGACGAGAATCTCAAACGGCGGTCAATTTTACCATAGTAGCAGGCTTGCTTTTTGCGCCTCGAAACCTTTCGGCGTCGGAAAAAGCGAGCGCATCCTGGCAACAAGTTCGATCTCACCATCGAGCATCTTTCGGACAGTGTTCAACCAGTTATTGAAGGTTTCAGATTCCCAATGATCTTGGACCGCGGCTTCGTTTCTGAACACTTCGTAGAGATAGAAACGATTTGGGTTTGTCTCATCCACCATAATATGAAACTGGAAAACTTCGGGTTCTTCACTGACAACATCTTGCGCTTGGAAGATGCTGGCGTCCAAAAAGGGCTGCCGATACTCAGGTATTACGTTGATCACGAAGAACCCACCAAACATTGCATCGTCCATTTTTGTCTCCCTCATTGACCTAAAAGCGGCGAAGGTCGCAAAATACACCTGTCCTGCTGGATGCCGTTAACCTACAGCACTGCGATACCCATGAACCTAAGCGGGTATCCTTTCTTTATCTGCTTCACCCCATCCTAGCGCACGTGCAAGTTCGTGTGACATTGTTGTAAGTGTACGACCAATCTTTTCTCGTTTCGAAGGTGTAAACACCCGAAGGGACGCTGTGGCGCCGATTGACAGCGTCGCACCAACACCTGTTTTTTTCAGTGTTGTTGCCACAGAGCTGATCCCACGCTCCAACTCTTCGACACATTCGGCATACCCTTTGACCCGAATGGCCTCGAGTTCCGCGGCCAGGTCCTCTCGGCTTGTAATGGTACGCTCTGTATATCGCTTGAGCTGCCCCTTCAGTTCGTCATGAGACAGCAGTTCAGGCGACACAGCGGCGATTGCCTTGGCGCAAGAGCAAGCGTGCATTGGTCGTTTGCCCAAACCCGGATGAAGAAAAGACACGCCTGTCTGCGGTGTCTCCACATGAATAATCTCGACCCAATGACCCCGCAGTCGAGACAAGAAAAACGCAGCGCCATGATCATTCGCGGCGCCGGAGAGCGCAGGCGCAATCACTTGCAAAAGAGCGGGATCAGAGTGATCGCTCAGCGTGATACGCTTCAGTCTTGTCCCAATTGCAAACTCACCGCGAGTTGGTGATTCAAGTAGGCCAGACGAAACGAGGTCTTGAACCAGCCTGTAGGCTGTAGGTTTGGGAAGATCGGACTGGGCACAGATATCCGTTACAGACGCGCGTTCTTTTTGACCCACGATCTCCAAAATCAGCGCTAATCGTTCGAGATGCATTCTTCTCACTTTGCGATAATACAATTTTCAATATACGATACAGACATGGGCATCAAGGGAGGAGCACACGATGGATGGACAATGCTGTGGACCGGGCTTCAAGAGTCCGCAAGAAGCCATCAAAGCCCCCCGAGAAAAGCTACTCTACACGATTGCTATCTACACCGGGACAGGGATCCAGAAACCTGATTACCTGGCTACAGTGGATGTCGACCCTGACAGCCCGACCTATTCTCAGGTGATCAATAGGTTGGAAATGCCGGGTATTGGGGACGAGCTTCACCACATGGGGTGGAACGCCTGTTCGTCCTGTCACGACGACGGCTCGATGTCCCGCAAATACCTGATCCTGCCAGGCGTACGCTCTAACAACCTTCACATCGTTGATACAGCCACTGACCCACGTGCGCCGCGCTTGCATAAGGTCATCGACGGGGCCGAGATCAAGGCCAAGGCAGATTTATCGGGCCCGCACACAGTGCATTGTTTGGGCTCGGAAATCATCATTTCCTTCCTTGGAAATGCCAAGGGTGAAGCTCCTGGAGGTTATCTGCATCTCGACAAAGAGTTCAACATCGTCGGTCGTTGGGAAACCTCGATGGGCGATATCAAGTTTGGCTACGATTTCTGGTACCAACCGCGCCACAACGTGATGGTCAGTTCCGAATGGGCTGCGCCCAATACCTTCATGCCGGGCTTCGATCTGGAAGAGGTGGGTCATCTGAAATATGGGCGGGAGCTGCATTTTTGGGATTTCGAAAAGCGCGAACCGGTCGAAAGCTTCTATTTGGGTGAAGACGGGTTGTTGCCACTGGAAGTCAAGTTCCACCATGACCCCGACAGCACGCATGGGTTCTGCGGCGCAGCTCTTTCGACCAATGTGATCCATTGGTGGCAAGACGATGCCAAAAAGTGGCGGTGGGAAAAGATCATCGACGTGGAAAACGAGATGCACCCCGAATGGCCAATCCCGTTGCCGGGGGTTATGTCGGCGATCCTGATCTCGATGGATGACAAATACTTGTACCTGAACAATTGGCTGCATGGAGACATGCGCCAGTATGACATCACCGACCCGCATAATCCCAGGCTGACCGGCCAAGTGTTTATGGGAGGCCTTTTGGGTAAAGCTCCGATCGTTAACGGGGTCGAGGTCGCGGGTGGTCCGCAAATGTTCCAGCTCTCTCTCGACGGCCGAAGGCTTTATGTCACGACCTCGCTGTTCTCGACGTGGGATAACCAGTTCTATCCCGAGATCCGCGAAAAGGGCGGGGTAATGGTGATGATCGATTGCGACCCTGAAAACGGTGGTATGAAGATCAATGAGGATTTCATTGTGGACTTTGGCAAAGAACCGAATGGTCCGTCGCGCTGTCACGAGAGCCGGTATCCGGGCGGCGATTGCACAAGCGACATCTGGCTATGAATATGTATACCGTGACGATCGCGAACAGAGATGGCGCGCAATACTGTGTGGATGCGCGGCGTCCACTTCTGGAAACGCTGAGAGAACAGGGCGTCGACTTGCCTTTTGGGTGCAAGTATGGCGGCTGCATTACCTGCGCGGCAAAACTAAAGACTGGCGCGATCGATCAACGCCGACAGGTTGCGCTGAATAATCGGCAAATCGCGAACGGCTATGTGATCCTTTGCGTTGCACGTCCGACATCCGACATCACGCTTGAGATCGGGGTGGAGAGCCATGACAAGCTGTACCGCAATCCGTTTCTCGACCCTCTCAAACCCCACGAACTCAAGGCTGACATTGCGACGCCGAAGGAAGGTTAACCTATGCCTGAAGCAGATATCGACCGCATCTACGATTATGACCCCAAATACCTCGCCGACATCCTGCAGTCGGTTAAAACAATTGCAATGGTGGGGGCTAGCGCGGACAAAACGAAATTCAGCTATGGCGTTCTGCGACAGCTGAGTGAAATCGGCTACGATATTTTACCGGTGAATCCTAACCCAAATGTTTCGGAAATTAGAGGGCTCAAGGTCTACAACTCACTGGAAGAGATCGACAAACATGTTGATATGGTAGATGTTTTCCGCCCGAAGGAAGAGCTATATGCGTTTGCCGAGAAGGCTATCGCAATCGGGGCAAAAGTTCTTTGGGGTCAAATCGGTGTGTACGACGACAAAGCAGCGCAACTCGCCGAAGCGGCGGGCCTTAAAGTCGTGATGAACCGATGTCCCAAGATTGAACTCTTCCGCCCTTTTTGGAAGCCGCGCCTGGACCTAAAGATATGATGGAAATTCGATAGGTAGCGGCCTCCTTAGCATCCAATGAGGGTGCCAATTGAGATATTGTGCTTGCTTAAGAGAAGACAAGTAATCCTGTCACTCTTCACAGCCGCCTAGTCTAAAACCAAAAATGGCCGATTTGTTTAGAAAACCAAAGGCTTCTTTGTCCGCATTACAGCCCTTTGTGTGGGGCGGACGTCAATGTCCGCTCTGGGCCTCTTACGGACCTTCGCAACAGACCACACCATGCAGCTGCGAAGGCCCTTCACTTCACCCCTCTCCCCGCACCCAGCTCTGCATGGCGTCCGCGATGTCGTCGCAACCCTGCACCTGCAGCCCGCTTGTGACGGGCCCGATCATGCGATCGAGGGCGGCGCAGAGGGCAGCACGCAGCGCTTTGATGTGCTGACCCGCCGCGGGCTGGGGCCTGACTGCTTCCAGCCGTGGCGCTCAAGCACCCCCGCGATGGTCTTGCCCTGCAGGCAGACCGCATCCACCAAAGCCCGGTCCGGGATCGGCCCGCGCTGGTTGCGCTGTGAGGGCCGGATCTTGCGCACCTCCATCGCCACCCCCTGCCCGATCCGCCTTTGCAGCAGATCCAGCTGCCGCCGATCGCGCACCACCGCCTCGATGTAGCCCCCGCCTGAACTGAAGCTGCCCTGCCTGACCTCCATCGTCGAACAGCGGATGTCGGCCGAGGCCAGCTTCTCCATCAGCGTCGCATAGAGACGGCCGATCTGCTTTTGACCCGGCGTGAAGAGCAGCTAGCGCGCCTGCGCCTCCATTTGATCGAAGGCATCCGCGTGCTCGATCGCCTTCCGGCCGCGGTAGCCGGACGGCTTGCTGACCCAGCCCTCCGCGCCATCGGGATAGAGAAAGGATCTAGGTGACGCCGCCAAGCCCTATGTCCTGCATGGTCTTCGCAAGTCGTCCATTATTCGGCTGGCGGAAGCTGGATGCACCGATGCTGAAATTCAGGCCGTTACGAACCAAAGTACCGAAATGGTCGTGTATTGCCGCAAGAAGGCAAGTCGTAAAGCACTGTCAAAAGCAGCTCGGAACAGAACAAAAACAAAACAGGATGTGTGAGTAGGCTGTGTGAGTGGATGAATTCGGACAGATCACCCAATTCGACCAACGCCCGGTAAGTCATTGATTTTAGTGGTGCCCAAGGAGAGACTCGAACTCTCACGCCCGTGAAGGCGGGGGATTTTGAATCCCCTGCGTCTACCATTCCGCCACTTGGGCCACTTCGCATTGAATTAGCCGTGTTGTTCGGGAAGGTCCAGAGGCAAAAAGCTGCAAACCACCAAGAAGTTCCAATCGGTACCGCTTGACCCCGCAGTGCGATCATGTTCTCCCAACACTCGGACACAGAGCAAGAGTTGACGACCATCATGCTGCAACGCCTGTACGACAAGACGATTGCTCTGGCGGAACATCCGCAGGCCCTGTGGGTGCTGGCCGGTGTGGCCTTTATCGAAAGCTCGTTCTTTCCGATCCCGCCCGACGTGCTGATGATCCCGATGATTTTGGCCCGACCAAATCGGGCTTTTTTGATCGCAACCGTGGCCCTGGTGGCTTCGGTTCTGGGGGGCATGCTGGGCTATGCGATCGGTGCGTTTTTCTATGAAAGTGTCGGGCAGCCCATCCTTGCCGCCATGGGCAAGGCCGAAGCGATGGAAGCCTTCAACACCAAGTTCAACGATTTCGGGTTCTGGGCGGTTCTGACGGCAGGTGTCACCCCGTTTCCCTACAAGGTCATCACCATCATGTCGGGCTGGACCGGCATGCCGCTTGGCACTTTCATCGCCACCTCGATCCTGGCGCGCGCGCTGCGGTTCTTTCTTGTCGCGGGCCTCTTGTGGGCCTTTGGCGCCCCGATCCGCGAGTTCATCGAAAAGCGGTTGGGGCTGATGTTCACCCTTTTCATCGTCCTCCTCATCGGAGGCTTTGCCGTGGTTAAATTCCTATGAGCACACGCACAAACCTGATTTTGACCGCCGCCGCCGGGTCGGCTGCCATGCTGCTTGGCGCCTGGGGGTTTCAATACATCGGCGAAATGGCACCTTGCAAAATGTGCTATTGGCAGCGCTACCCGCACGCCGCAGCCTTTGTGATCGGCGTTCTGGCCATATTCATGCCGGGCCGGTGGTTGCCTTTGCTTGGTGGATTTGCAGCGCTTGCGACCTCGGGCATCGGGTTCTACCACACCGGCGTCGAGCGCGGCTGGTGGGAAGGTCCGTCAACCTGCACCTCCGGCCCCATCGGCGGACTGACCCCAGAACAATTGATGGAACAGATCATGTCGGCCCCCCTCACCCGCTGTGATGAGGTTCCGTGGGAGCTGTTCACCTTGTCCATGGCCAGCTGGAACGCGCTGATCTCGCTGGGTCTGGCGGCGATCTGGTTCGCAGCGGCCCGCGCGTCGCGCTAAGTCGATTTCTTTGTCGACAGCAGCAGATTGGTTTCGCTCGTCTGCACGCCTTCGAACATGCGAATCTTGGCCAGCGCCTGATCCAGCTCTTCCAGCGTTTCGGTGCCCAGTTCTACGATCAGATCCCAGCGGCCATTGGTCGAATGGACCGCGCGCACCTCTTTCAATCCCTGAAGCGCGCGGGTGATCCGGTTGGTTCCACGCCCCTCGATCCCGATCATCATCAGGCCGCGCACGGGGTCGCGCAGGACATCCTCTTTCAGGACCACGGTGAACCCCAACACATCGCCGCGCTGAATCAGCCGTTCGATACGCGCCCGAACGGTTGTGCGGGACAGGTTGAGCTGCAGCGCCAGATCCGACAAAGAGGCCCGCGCATCATGACGCAGGGCCGCGACCAACCGCTCATCCGTTTTGTCCATTTCGGAACTCCAATTCGATCATATTGGCGTCGCTTTGACCAAATTTACCTCTGTATTTCAACCCATTTCGATCAGAAATTGGAAGAAACACTGATTTTCGAGGTTTCACATGAACGCCAAACACTGCATTCTGATCGGCGCACCGGTCGACAGCGGCAAGCGTCGTGCGGGATGTCTGATGGGCCCCGATGCCTATCGCACCGCTGGTCTGGCCGAGGCGCTGACCGACCTGGGTCACACGGTCGAGGATTTGGGCAACCTGACGCCTGCATCACATCCGACAGAGCCCGGCGATACTCACCTGCACCAGCCCAGCAAGACCGTTGGCTGGACCCACCGTCTGATCCGCACCGCCGAAGAAACCATGCCGCGCGGTCTGCCGATCTTTCTGGGCGGCGATCACGCGCTGGCCCTTGGCAGTGTTGCCGGCGTGGCCAACCATGCCGCCAAGGTCGAGCGTCCGTTGTTTGTCCTTTGGCTGGACGCGCACAGTGACTTTCACACACCGGAAACTTCCGGCTCGGGCCATCTGCATGGAACGCCCCTGGGCTATGTCACCGGGCGCGGTGGCTTTGCAGGTTTCCCGGTGATCACCAATCCGGTGCCACAAGAAAACATCTGCATCATCGGCCTGCGCTCGGTCGACAGCGCGGAGCGCGAAGCGCTGCAATCCAGCCGCATCTGGTTCCACGACATGCGCGAGATTGATGAAAGCGGGATTGCAAAACCGCTGGCCGCCTTCCTGGAAACTGTGGCCCAGCACAATGGCCTTCTGCATGTCTCGCTAGACGTGGATTTCCTGGACCCCTCTATCGCGCCTGCCGTTGGCACCACGGTTCCGGGCGGCGCCACCATCCGCGAGGGGCACCTGGCGATGGAGATGATCTGTGACAGCGGGCTGATGACCTCTCTGGATCTGGTCGAACTGAACCCGTTCCTGGACGAGCGCGGTCGCACTGCGCAGGTCATGGTCGATCTGGCTGCGTCCTCGCTGGGACGTCGCGTCTTTGACCGCCCCACCCGGAGCTTTCTATGAACCTGCTGCAAGCCCCCCAATCGGTCGTCATGATCCGGCCGCATGCGTTCTGCTCGAACCCGGAAACCCAAGGGGACAATGCGTTTCAGACACCGACGCCCAAGGATGTTTCACTGAAGGCGCGCGACGAGTTTGACGCCGCCGTAAGCACCCTGCGCAGCCACGGCGTCGATGTGAACGTGTTTGAAGACTTCGGAACCCGGCACACGCCCGACAGCGTGTTCCCGAACAACTGGTTTTCCACCCACGCAGGCGGTCATGTGGCGCTCTATCCTATGTTTGCCAAAAACCGCCAACGCGAGCGGCGTTCGGATGTGATCGACATGTTGAAACGCGATTTCCGCGTCTCGGACGTGATCGACTACAGCGGGTTGGAACACGATGGCTTGGCGCTTGAGGGGACCGGCGCCATGGTCTTGGATCACATCGGTCGTATTGCCTTTGTCGCCAAATCCAATCGGGCCGATCCGGTGGTGCTGGAGCGGTTCTGTACCCATTTCAACTATGAACCCATCGCGTTCGATGCACATGATGCCGCCGGACAGGCGATCTATCACACCAACGTTCTGATGGGCATCGGCACTGACTTTGCCCTGGTCGGCCTTGATCTGATCCCAGACGCGGAACGCAGACAGACCGTGGTCGATCGCTTGGCGGAAACCGGCCGCGAGGTTATTGCCCTGACGCCGTGGCAGATTGAAAACTTTGCAGGCAACGCCATCGAATTGACCGGGAACAGCCGCATTCTGGCGCTGTCGTCCCGCGCGTTGGATGCGCTGCGCCCCGAACAGATCGATGTCATCGAACGCTCAGCCACGCCTGTGCCCCTGACCATCCCAACACTCGAAAGCGCCGGCGGTTCGGTCCGTTGCATGATCGCCGGCATCCACCTGACCCGCCGCCCCGAAAGGAACGCCGCATGACCCCCTCTGACAAAGCCCTGGTGCCCTTCGTCTCGGTCGATCACATGATGCAACTGATTCACCAGATCGGGCTGGAGCCGATGCTGCGTGGCATCGCCGACTATATCGAGGCCGACTTTCACCGCTGGGAACTGTTCGACAAAACGCCTCGCGTGGCCAGCCATTCGACCGAGGGCGTGATCGAGCTGATGCCGACCTCGGACGGTGAGGTCTATGGGTTCAAATATGTCAACGGCCACCCCAAGAACACCAAAGAGGGTCTGCAAACTGTGACTGCATTTGGTCTTTTGGCTGATGTGGCAACGGGTTACCCGGTGCTCTTGAGCGAAATGACGATGCTGACGGCGCTTCGCACGGCGGCGACCTCGGCCATGGTGGCGAAGCATCTGGCCCCCAAAGGCGCCGACACAATGGCGATGATCGGCAACGGCGCGCAGTCCGAGTTTCAGACGCTGGCGATGAAAGCGATCTGTGGTCTGAAATCCGTCCGCCTTTACGATATTGACCCGGCCGCGACCCGCAAATGCGCCGCCAATCTGGCCGCACATGGGATCGAAGTGGTGTCGTGCACGTCGCCGGAAGACGCCATTCAGGGAGCCCAGATCCTGACCACCTGCACGGCGGACAAGCAGTATGCCACGATCCTGAGCGACAACATGGTCGGCAGTGGTGTGCACATCAACGCCATCGGCGGCGACTGTCCCGGCAAAACGGAACTGGCTGCAGGCATCCTGCAACGCTCGGACATCTTCGTCGAATACCCACCGCAGACGCGAATTGAGGGCGAGATTCAACAATTGGACGACGATCATCCGGTGATCGAGTTCTGGCAGGTCGTCACTGGCCAACACAAGGGCCGCACATCCGAGCGTCAGATCACCCTGTTTGACAGCGTCGGGTTTGCGATCGAGGATTTCAGCGCCCTGCGCTACGTCCGTGATCAACTTGAGGAAACCGGCCTCTACCACGCACTTGATCTGCTGGCCGATCCGGACGATCCGCGCGACCTGTTTGGCATGCTGCAACGCGCCGCGCCCAACTGAAGCATCCCGAAGTTTTTCTCGGTGAAAATAAGACGGCGGGGGCCGCGCCCCCTCCCCCTGGTCAGGCGTCGAGTTCCGTATCCCAGTACAGAAAGTCCATCCAACTGTCGTGCAGATGGTTGGGTGGAAACTTGCGGCCGACGTTGCGCAGTTCCTCGGCCTGGGGCTGACGCGGCGGCTTGCGCAGGGACATGCCCGCGCGACGCAGCGACTTGGACCCTTTCTTCAGGTTGCACGGGCTGCAAGCTGCAACCACGTTTTCCCAACTGGTCACACCACCCGATGCCCGCGGCACCACGTGATCAAACGTCAGATCCCCGCGCGCACCACAGTACTGGCAGCTGAATTCGTCCCTCAGAAATAAATTAAAGCGCGTGAAGGCCACGCGCTTTCTGGGTTTGACATAGTCTTTCAGCACAACAACCGAAGGTATCCTGATTTCGGTCGATGGGCTTCGCACAACCTCATCATATTCGGCCACGATATCGACCCGATCGAGCCAGGCCGCCTTGATCGCATCCTGCCAGGGCCACAGCGAGAGCGGATAATAGGATAAGGGCCGGTAATCCGCGTTCAGAACCAACGCCGGATGCTGTTTCAACGCGCCCGGTTCGCGTACGAATTCTGTTCTGAAGTCACCGTCCATCAAAGACTCTCTCCTCGCCTTGAACTGCCCGCCTCTCGGACACCAAGGCGGGGATCCCCGCCCCAGCTTACCCACAACTATATATCGTGGCAAAGCTCTGACAAGCCCCGAATTCCCACAATATATCGCGGATGGTTACTGTGATTCCGTGACGGGCATATGACACTTATCCACAGCTTGCAGAGCCCACCATCCGCGCGGTATGCAAGGCCCCATGACCCGCCTGATCCGCTTCAACAAACCCTTTGACGTGTTGCCCCAGTTCACTGACCGGGCCAGTGCCGACAGCCCGCGGGCGACGTTGTCGGATTACGTCGATGTGCCCCGCGTTTATCCCGCCGGACGGCTGGATCGCGACAGCGAGGGGCTGATGCTGTTGACCGACAACGGCAAGTTGCAGGCGCAGATCTCGGACCCCAAGCACAAGATGCCTAAAACCTATTGGGTTCAGGTCGAAGGTAGCCCGGACCGGGACGCTCTCAAGGCTCTGCGTGAGGGGGTGGAGCTCAAGGATGGTCTGACCCGCCCCGCCAAGGCGCGGGTGATAGAGGAACCGCAAGAATTGTGGGCCCGAACACCGCCCATTCGGATACGCAAATCCATCCCCGACACCTGGATCGAGTTGACCATCCGCGAAGGCCGAAATCGGCAGGTTCGCCGCATGACCGCGGCCGTCGGACACCCGACGCTCAGGTTGATCCGTTATGGAATCGGAGCTTGGACCTTGGACGGTTTGAGCAGCGGTGCCTGGGACGACCTCCAGGTTCCGATGATTGATACTGCCTCGCGCCCAAGCGGCAAGGACCGGCGCAAGACACCCAGACGTCGCTGACACCCACGTCCCGCCCGCGATCTGCGGGTCCGCGCCGGGCGCAGCCCGGCGCCCGGCCCAACTGAGCAAGGGCCCGTCAGGGCATGACGCGAGGGCGGGAGCGCTTCGAGCGCTGCCTACGCCTCTACTGGCGGTTCAGAACAAACCGTTTCGAGATGCGATCCACCAATGTCCCATCCTTCAAGGGACGGCTGTGGGACACGGAATGATCCTGAAATCCCACCCTGGTGTAATAGGCCAGCCCAGGAACGTTGTCGGCGCGGATCGTGGCGTTGATCTGCGCAAATCCAAGATTGAGCGCCACCTGCGCGGTCTCGGCAAACAGGGCCCGTCCGACGCCCGGAACGGCTCTGCTCTGTCTTGCAAAGGTTGCGATATCGGCGCAGTCCGGAGGCAGATCCTCGGAAATGCCCAGCCACTGAAACCCGGCAATCTCTTTGCCCGCATCAACCGCAACGTGGCAACAAACCATATCAACCCCGCTCAGAAAGCTCTCGCGAAACAGCGCTTCAGAGAACGGCATCTCATGGGCGGTGGTCCCGCCCGCCTCGATGATGTCGTTCAGAATGCGGCAGCTTGCGGTCACATCCTCGGGCATCATGGGGCGGACGGTCAGCGTCATGATCAGAGGCTCAGCTTGTCCCGCATGAAGGCCAGTGCGACGCTCAGGCCGTCTGGCGCAATGCCGTGCCCGGTACCCTTCATGATATGCGCATAAACCTCTTTGAATTCAGCAGCTTGCAGCGCCTCTGCCGCCTGCGGCAGCGATTGGGGCGGCACCACATCGTCGGCATCGCCGTGCACAAGCAGGACGGGCATCCGGCTGACCACCTCGTCCTCCAGCGTCTCGGGGCTCAGCAAACGACCCGAGAAGGCCACGATGCCAGCAACCGGATCCTCTCGGCGCGGCGCCACGTGAAGGCTCATCATCGTGCCCTGGCTGAAGCCAAACAGAACAACCTGCTCGGGCAGAACGTCCTCGTCCACCATCAGCGCGTCCAGGAAGGCATTGAAATCATCAACTGCCGCCGCCATGCCGCGCATCGCTTCCTCTTCGGAGGAGCCGTCGATCCACGGGATCGGGAACCACTGAAAGCCGTTCGGCATGCCAGGGATCTGCTCGGGCGCGTCGGGCGCCACAAACAACGTATCCGGCAGATGCTCACCCAGAGGATCCGCCAGCCCCAGCAGGTCGGCACCATTGGCCCCATAGCCGTGCACGAACACCACAACCGAGCGTGTGCTGCCCGAAACCGGCTCCTTGCGGAGCGCATTCAAAACTCTGGTCATCTGATACCTTCCCTGTCTTTGGCAACGCGGTAATAGGCCCACAGAACCCGCGCCGCAACCGAACGCCAGGGCGACCACGCGTTCGCAATCTCGCGCATTTCCTTTTCGGTCGGTCGCTTGGGCAGGTCATAGAGGACGCGCGCGGCCTCTTGCAGGGCCAGATCGCCATGGGCAAAGACGTCAGCCCGCCCCAGCGAGAACATCGCATAGATCTCGGCCGTCCAGACACCAATGCCTGAAACTTGCGTCAAAACAGATATGACATCTGCATCAGGAGCGTCCCGCAAGGCTTTGAAATCAATACGCGCTTCAGCCAGGGCCCGGGCATAGCGCATCTTCTGGCGGCTCAATCCGGCCGCGCGTAAATCCTCATCCGTCGCCCACATGATCTTGCGCGGTCCGGTCAGGCGGGCGTCTTTCATGCGCTTCCAGATGGCATTGGCCGACGCGACGCTGACCTGTTGGCTGACGATTGCACTAAGGAGTTGTTCAAAGCCATCTGGCCTGCGGCGCAAGGGCAAGGGACCGGTTTGATCCATCGCATAGGCCATGCGCGGGCAAGCATCGCGCAGCCAATCCGCGCCCTCTATGACGCACTCTGGTGTCTCAATGATGCGTCCGATGTCAGTCATGCGCGCCCTTGTATTCCTGCCCTGCACCCTACCTGCATCACATCTCGTTTCAACCCGCTTGTGCGCGAACAGTTTCAGGGATACGCATGCGTCATGACCATGACCGCTGCCCCCCTTCCATCTCCCGCAGATGACAGCCGCGCCAAGCGCAATGTTGCCGTTCTTGTTGCCGCCCAGGCTTTGCTGGGTGCTCAAATGCCGATGATCTTTACCATCGGCGGTCTGGCGGGCCAGTCCTTGGCCAGCAATGTCTGCCTGGCCACCCTGCCCATTTCGCTGATCGTTCTGGGCTCGATGCTGACGGCGACGCCAATTTCGGCAATCATGCAGAAATGGGGGCGTCGCGCGGGCTTTTTGATCGGCAGTGCTGGCGGGGCTGCGGGCGGTCTTGTGGGCGCTTACGGCTTGTATCTGGGCTCTTTCCCGATCTTCTTGCTCGGCAGTTTCCTGACCGGCATCTACATGAGCGCCCAAGGGTTTTACCGCTTTGCCGCTGCCGACACCGCGTCCGAGGCGTTCCGACCCAAGGCGATCTCGTACGTCATGGCAGGTGGGCTTGTGTCTGCCGTCATAGGCCCGCAGCTGGTCAAGGCCACCAGCCAGGCCTTTGTCGTGCCGTTCATGGGCACGTATCTGGCGGTGATTGCGGTCAACGTGATTGGCTCGTTGCTGTTTTTCTTCATCGACATCCCAAAACCCGCAGCCCCTGCCGAAGACGCCCCCAAGGGCCGCACCCGGTGGGAGTTGATCACCACGCCGCGCATCGCCGTGGCGGTGATCTGCGCCATGGTATCCTATGCTCTGATGAACCTGGTCATGACCTCGACCCCGCTGGCGGTTGTAGGCTGCGGTTATACCGAAGGCGACGCGGCGGACGTGGTGACCAGCCATGTTCTGGCGATGTTTGCGCCAAGCTTTTTCACCGGTCATCTGATCGCGCGTTTTGGAGTGGAAAAGATCGTGGCCACCGGATTGATCATCCTGGCAGGTGCGGGCGCTGTGGCGCTGCAGGGCGTGGATATCGGCAACTTCTTCATTGCTTTGATCCTGCTGGGGCTTGGCTGGAACTTTGGCTTCATCGGCGCCACCACCATGCTCGCCGGTGCGCATGAACCGCATGAGCGCGGACGGATGCAGGGGCTCAACGACCTCTTGGTTTTTGGCGGTGTGACCGTCGCCTCGCTGGCCTCGGGCGGATTGATGAATTGTTCGGGCGGCTCACCGATCGAGGGTTGGACCGCCGTAAACCTGGCGATGGGTCCTTTCCTGGTGCTGGCCGGCGGCGCACTGATCTGGCTGGTTCTGCGCCCGAAAGAGGCCTGACCACAAGCCTCGATGCACTCCCGCCCTCGCCGCATGCCCTGACGGGCACTTGCTCGGTTGGGCCGCGCGCCTCGCCTATGGCGAGGCGCGGTACCGAGATACTGAACCGAATGTGGAATACTGAACAGAGTGGCGAAATCAGCGCCGACGAGAGGCAACCTCAACATCCTCGAGGCTTCCAGCCTCGATTGCCGATTGCATGCCCCTATCAATGTGCGAGCGGTAGATGACCCACATCCGGGCGCGTATCTCCCGCCCCTTGGGCGTGATCCGCAGCACCTTGCCCCGCCTGTCATCTTCTGCTGGTTCGCGTGTCAACAACCCCTCTTCGGCCATGCGCATGACCTGGCGTGAAAAGCTGGATTGATCAAACAGTAGCAACTCTTGCAATCGAACCGGTCGCAACCCGTCCGGATATTGCTCCAGCTCCCACAGAACGTCGTACCAATTGAGCTTGGGCAAACCCGCTGCAACCAAGGCCCGTTCTGCATCGCGATAAATCCGGGTCCGCACCCGGTTGAGCGCAATCCACGCGCGTTCTCGCGTTTCGAAATCTGTCACCTGACCCTCATTGCGCTCTACCGCATCAATTCAGTGCAAATACATCCACAGTCAACGTGTTTGAACAAGCCCCAACGCAACGGACCAGCCTTACCACTGGCCGCTTAGCGCAACCCACGCCAACCGCAGGCGGCTGCGGACATCGTCAAAGACCATATCGCCCGCGGCAACCCGATGCGGGGCAGCCACGATCCGTTTCAACACCCGTTCGGTCTGCCATCCGGCCAAAAGGGCTGCACGCGCCGGGTTGGACACGGCCGACCGGTTGCGCCGGGCGCTGTACAAGCGCGCCAGAGCCTCTTGCGCCAGGGCCTGCACGCCATCCGGCGTACCGTCAAGCAACGGGATCCGGCCGCGCGCTTCAAGTTCAGGAATGGCACGCAGCCATCCAGCTATGCCCGCCGCAAAGGCGAAATCTTGCACCACCTCTTGCTCGGCCGGACCAAGCGCCTGCGCGGCGGCCACCATCAGACGGCCCGAACTGCACGTGATGTAGTTGTCGAAATGCTCCCGATCTTCGAAGGGATCTTTGTATATATCCCAGCGCCTTACAGCGACATATTCATCTAGACTTGCCGCCAGATGCGGCGACAGGACACCAGCCAAAGGCGTCACAACCTCATGCCGTCGGACCGGGCCCCCGTCAGCGATCTCTTGCAGGGCATCGCGCCACCATTGCAATCGCATCTCAGCAATCATCGGTTCTTGCGTGACCCAAGGCGCACGAGAGACTTCCACGTTCAGAGCATAAAGCGGAAAGAGCACGGCCCGCGCCTCGACAGGTGCTGCCATGGCAGCGCGAAACCGGTCCGGATCGGCTTTTTCAACCAAGGCTGCGCAAGCTGTGAGATCCGCGTCGAACTGCATGCGCCCGTTACTTCGCCCCGGCACAGTCGCGGATCAGCTTCCATTGGATCGCATCCAACAGCGCCTCGAACGAAGCATCCACGATGTTCGCGCTGACCCCAACCGTCGACCAGTGCCGCCCCTGCCCATCTTCGCTGTCGATGATGACGCGGGTCACCGCCTCGGTCCCGCCTTGGGTGATCCGCACCTTGAAGTCCACAAGTTTCATGTCGCTCAAGATCGCGGAGTACTGCCCCAGATCCTTGGCCAATGCCTTGGCCAGCGCGTTCACCGGGCCCCGGTCGCTGCCGGTATCATCCATGCTTTCACTGACCGACAGCTTCTTTTCACCGTCGACCTTGACCACAACAACCGCCTCCGACAGGCTCACCATCTTGTTGTACTTGTTCTTGCGCCGCTCAACCGTGACCTTGTAGCGCTTGACTTCAAAGAACTGCGGCAGCTGCCCCAACTCCTCGCGCGCCAGCAACTCAAAGCTCGCCTGCGCGGTGTCATAGGAATAGCCCTCGCCCTCGCGCGCCTTGATCCGCTCCAGAATGCGACCCAAGGCCGGATCGCCCTTTTCCACGGTCATGCCCGCATCTGCCAGACGCTTGCGCAGGTTCGACTGCCCCGCCTGGTTCGACATCGGGATGATGCGCGTGTTTCCAACCACAGCAGGGTCAACGTGCTCATAGGTCGAAGGGTCTTTCAGGATCGCGCTGGCATGCAGCCCCGCCTTGTGCGCAAAGGCCGAGGCGCCCACATAAGCTGCCTGTTTCGACGGCACCCGGTTCAGGATGTCATCCAGCATCCGACTGATCCGTGTCAGGTCGGCCAGCCCCTCACGGCTCACGCCGGTTTCAAAGCGGCTGGCATAGGGTTCCTTCAGCAAAAGCGTCGGGATCAGCGCGGTCAGATTGGCGTTGCCACAACGCTCGCCCAACCCGTTGAGCGTGCCCTGAATCTGCCGCGCGCCAGCGTCCACGGCGGCCAGCGAACAGGCCACCGCCTGTTCGGTGTCGTTATGTGTGTGAATGCCCAGCCGGTCGCCGGGGATGCCTGCGGCGATCACTTGCGCCACGATGCGGCCCACCTCGGACGGCAATGCGCCGCCATTGGTGTCACACAGCACAATCCAGCGCGCACCTGCGTCCAAGGCCGCCTTGCAGACCGAGATCGCATAGTCCGGATTGTCCTTGTAGCCGTCAAAGAAATGCTCGGCGTCGTACAGCGCCTCGCGCCCTTGGGCCACGATATGCGCCATCGAGGCGGCGACGTTTTCGGTGTTCTCCTCCAGCGGAATGCCAAGGGCCTCGGTCACGTGGTAGTCATGCGATTTGCCCACCAGACAAACCGCCCCGGTGCCCGCATTCAGCACCGCCGCCAGCACATCATCATTGGCGGCCGACCTCCCTGAGCGCTTGGTCATGCCAAAGGCGGTCAACTGTGCGCGGGTCTTGGGCGCTTCGGCAAAAAAGGCGCTGTCGGTCGGGTTCGCCCCGGGCCAGCCGCCTTCGATGTAATCGATGCCAAGGGAATCGAGCGCCTGGGTAATCTGCACCTTCTCGGGGGTCGAGAACTGCACGCCCTGGGTCTGCTGCCCGTCGCGCAAGGTGGTGTCATAGAGGTAGAGGCGTTCCTTGGTCATATTCTTGCTCTCTGGCTTCTGGCTCTCTGGCTAGCTCGGGCATCGCCCGACCTCGGGTAGGTACACCGCGCCCGAACCACTTCGGACGCGTATCAATTCAGGCGCTCGGCAATCTGGCAGCGTCAAAACCGGCGGTTGGCACCAGCTCGACCCCGGCTTTGCTCATACGGACTTCCAGTCCGGCTGCGATGAAGGCAGACTTCAACCGGTCCACTTCGCTGAAATCCTTGGTTTCCATCGCAGTTTCGCGCGCCGAGGCCAGTTGATCGACAAAGGCGGACAGATCCACATCTTCGGCTTCCGCCCAAGCGCCCAATTCATCGGTCAGCAACCCCATCATCTGCGCCGACGCCAGCAGCGCCGCCGCGTCCCCGGCAGCAGCCAGCTTGTGCAGCTCGGCCATGGCTCCTGCGGTATTCAGATCATCCGACAGTGCGTCCAGGACCGCGGCAGCAGCGGTGGACGCGGGCTCGATGCCCGCGGTCAGCGCCCGCCACTTGCGCAGCACGCCCTCGGCCTCTTTGGCTTTCTTCTCGGTCCAATCCATCGGCTTGCGATAGTGCGTCGACAGGAACACGAACCGCACAACCTCACCCGGAACGCCCTGATCCAACAGATCGCGGACGGTAAAGAAGTTGCCGAGCGATTTGGACATCTTCTTGCCCTCGACCTGCAACATCTCGTTGTGCAGCCAATAGCGGGCGAAATCGCCTTCGGGGTTGGCGCAGCAGCTTTGCGCCACTTCGTTTTCATGATGCGGAAACATCAGGTCATTGCCACCGCCGTGGATGTCGAAACTCACCCCCAGCAGTTCCTTGGCCATGGCCGAGCATTCGATGTGCCAGCCCGGACGCCCGCGACCCCAAGGCGACTCCCACCCCGGCAGGTCATCGGATGAGGGTTTCCACATCACAAAATCCATCGGGTTCTTCTTGTACGGCGCAACCTCGACCCGTGCGCCTGCGATCATGTCATCCACCGAACGGCCCGAGAGCTTGCCATAGCCCTCTTTCCAGCTGTCGACGGCAAAGAGCACATGCCCCTCGGCCGCATAAGCGTGGCCCTTTTCAATCAGCAACTCGCACATGGCGATCATCTGGTTGATGTATTGCGTGGCACGCGGTGCGGCGTCAGGCTCCAGCGCGCCAAGCTGGCCCATGTCGTCCAGGAACCAGCCGATGGTTTCTTCGGTGATGTCACTGATCGGGCGCCCGCTTTCGGCCGCGCGCGCGTTGATCTTGTCGTCCACGTCGGTGAAGTTGCGCACGTATTTGACGTGATCGGCCCCATAGACATGGCGCAGCAAGCGGTAGAGCACATCGAACACCACCACCGGGCGGGCATTGCCCAGATGCGCCCGGTCGTAAACCGTCGGTCCACAGACATACATCCGCACATTGTTTTCATCGATCGGAACAAAGTCTTCTTTCTTCCGGGTCCGTGTGTTGTGCAGTTTGATCGTCGTCATCTCGTTTGTCCTCAAGAACAGGCACGTGTCGCCACTCGCCATTTCTGGCCGCGGGCTTAGCAAGTTGTCTTGTAAATGAAAACGAAAGAAACCAGCCCGCGACGATGTCAGCAGGGAATGCAGCAGATAATGATGCAAATGGTCTGGTTCATGGACCCCGCATAACACGGGCGGATCAATCCGCCAAGCCTTGAGTGATGGGATTTTCCGGGTCACACTGCCCGCATGAGCCGAGAGATCGTCAATGCCATCTGCGAAACCTTTCCCGGGGCCGAATTGTCGGATCCTTGGGGCGGAGGCCATGACGCGTGGAAGGTGGGCGGCAAGATGTTTGCCTGCGTGGGGTCGATGGGCGACGGGGTATCGGTCAAAACACCAGACATCGAGACGGCGCAGATGCTGATCGAGGCAGGCGTGGGCATCAAAGCCCCCTATTTCCATCGCAGCTGGATCAGGTTGCCATGGGACACGGACGCGGATGAAATGCAGCACAGGCTTGAGACAAGCTATGACATTGTCCGCTCCGGCCTGACCAAAAAATTGCAAGCGACACTTGATCCAAGAACCTGAACCTCGCCCCTTTTCGGTGCTCACGAACGGCGCGCCAAGGGTATGACCTGCGTCGCACTTCGCAGAGACCAGAAGGCCCACGCACGTCTTGCGCCCCCCGACATTCCCCTATTGACCTAAACCCAACTTGAGGCCGCAAGCTCCCTTCATCTGGACAAAACCACCATCAGGGAGCTGTCATGAACTTCACCACTGCCGGCGTGATCCTTTTCACCCAAAACTACGAGGCCTGCGTCGATTTCTATGGCCATTTGCTGGGTCTTGAGTTGTTGCACAGCATCGACCGGCCTGGCGAGCGCCTCACAACATTCAAGTTGGGCGACACCTATCTGATGGTCGAAACGGGCGGCGTAAGTTCAGACCAGCCAAAGACGGTTGCGCAGAATCCGACGAAACTCCGCTTTAACGTTCGCGATGTTGCAGCAACCGCGAAAGAACTGAAAACCAAAGGGATAACAGCAACGATCCATCATCACAGTTGGGGCACCACCGCAGAATTCACAGATCCGGACGGGAACCCCTGTGCCTTGCGGTCACATGATGGGTTCGGAAATTGAGCATGTCCCAATCAGAACCGGAATTGACAAATCAGCGCGGCTCTGCCCCTCTCCGCCGGTGATCTGCTGAGGGAGGCTAACATGCAGTTGTCGCGTCGTATCACGCATCTGACCGGTGGCGGTTCGGATGGTTGGGACGTCTTTTACCGCGCCCGTCGGATGAAATCCGAGGGCGTCCCGGTGTCGGAACTGACCATCGGGGAACATGACATTCGAACGCACGCCTCGATTCTGGCGGCCATGGATGCCTCGGCCCGGGGCGGGCATACAGGTTATGCCATGGTGCCGGGTGTCGCCTCGCTGCGCGAAACCGTGGCGAAACGGATCCAGGAGCAGACAGGCGTGCCGACCACGGCCGACAATGTGCTGATCACCCCCGGTGGTCAGGCTGCGCTGTTTGCCGCCCATGCCGCGACCTGCAATTCTGGCGATACAGCGCTCTATCTTGATCCCTACTACGCGACCTACCCCGGCACGATCCGGGGTGTCGGGGCTGTTGCCAAGGCTGTGCAAACTCACGCCGAGGATGCATTCCAACCCCGCGCGGCCGAGATTGACGCCGCCGCCGAGGGGGCCGTGTCGCTGCTGATCAACTCGCCCAACAACCCCACGGGCGTGGTCTATTCCCGCGAAACACTGGAAGGCATCGCCGAGGTTTGCAAAAAACGCGATCTGTGGCTGATCTCGGACGAGGTTTATGACACGCAAGTGTGGGAGGGCGAACACATCTCCCCCCGCGCCCTGCCCGGCATGGCCGAGCGGACGCTGGTGGTGGGGTCGATGTCGAAATCCCACGCCATGACCGGCTCGCGCTGCGGTTGGATCGTGGGCCCAGAGGATGTGATCACCCATCTGATCAACCTGGCGACCCACACGACCTATGGCGTGCCGGGGTTCGTTCAGGATGCGGCCGATTTTGCGCTGAATGCAGGCGACGAATTGGAAGAAGAGATCGCCGCGCCCTTCCGTCGTCGCAGGCAGCTGGCCAAAGAGATCCTTGCCAAGCAAAACACCCTTGGCCTGGTGCCCGCCCAAGGGGCGATGTACCTAATGCTCGATGTTCGTGCGACGGGCATGAGCGGCGAAGACTTTGCCAATGCGCTGTTGGATACGCATCATATCGCCGTCATGCCGGGCGAAAGCTTTGGCCAGGCCGCCGCCGGTCACATCCGGGTGGCCATGACAATCGCGGATGAGGAGTTTGCCCAGGCGCTGCAGACGCTCTGCGCCTTTGCTACCGAGCGCGCCAACGCCGTGGCCGCTCAATAGTTGAAAACCGGCGCGGTGGACATCGCCGCGCCGGACACTCGTTACACCGAAAAATCTAGAAGCGGAACGAAGCGCGCAAGTTCACGGATGTCGAATCGTAATCCGACGTCGTGGTTCCGACATTGTCGAACTTGTGCTGCAGAACCTCACCGCTGACGGTGAATTGCTCGTTCACCTGATAGGCGACCCCCAGGCCATAGACAAAACCGGTGTCATTGCCGAGAGAGGTAAAGGCCCGCGACCCGCCGATAACAGCATACCCAAGCGCGGGGCCGAAGTCGTAGCCGCCTTTCAGCTTGAGGTTGGCCACATTGTCGATTGTGCCGCCGCCAGCAGGCAGGGCCAGGTCAACGCGGTTGACCTCCAACTCGCCACCAACGACGAAATCGCCAAAGTCATAGTCATAGCCGATGTGACCGCCAAAAGTGGTTTCTTTGCCATCCGCCGCGCCCGGGCCGTCAACATCGGCATGTCCGATGCCGAAACCGGCATAGGGGCCGGTCCAATCTGCGGCCATCGCGGCAGGTGCGCCAAGCAGCGCGATAGAGGTTACTGCGGGAACCAAGAGTTTCATGTTTCACTCCAAACTTTATTGCACACCGCGCAGGGATTACCGTTTAACAGCAAACCTTTGCACCAATCCCCGTGCTGTGTGATGGTCAGATGGAAACGCACATCGTTTGCTTCAAGACACCCCCCGGAAAACGCGCGAAGGCCCGCGTATATCCCGCAGAATTTCGCGCATCGGGCGAAATCCTGCCCAAAATCACCGTTTTCAGCGTCGCAAATAGGACAGACCTGCCATGCACCTCTTGAAAAACTGGACACCGGTTGAGGGAGAGAGCCATGCAAGCAGAACAGAGTAAAATCTGTCTGGTAAGCCGTACCATTGGTGCGGATCGTGGCCGTGCGGCCCGGGGGCGCCCTGGCCGGAGTTGATCTGTAGCACACTCCAGTCAACTCACATCGGACCAAACAATATGAACGACCAATCCCGATCCACCTCGCGCAGCGGCGGACGCGCCGCGCGCCGTGCTGCCCGTGCAGCCGCCCTGCCCGACCACCTGCGCCCGGTACGCCACGGTATGGAAAGCCGTGCGCTGAACCTGCTCAGCCAGCAGGACATGGAACGCATCCATTCCGCCGCGCTCGATGCGCTGGAAACCATCGGCCTTGCCGACGCGCCACAGAGTGGCATTGATTATCTGGTGGGTGCCGGATGTACCCTGGGCGACGATGGCCGCATCCGGTTCCCGCGCGCATTGGTCGAGGATACGCTGGCCAAGGCAAACCGCGAGGTCACGCTTTACAGCCGAGATGGCAAAACCGATCTGGATCTGACCGGGGCCAAGGTCCACTATGGCACTGCGGGTGCCGCCGTATCGATGGTGGATGTCGATGGCCGCAATTACCGTGACTCTACCGTGCAGGATCTGCACGATGCCGCACGGATCTGTCAGCAGCTCGACAACATTCACTTTGTCCAGCGCCCGATGGTGTGCCGTGACATCCCCGACAACCGCGAGATGGATCTCAACACCATCTACGCCTGCACATCCGGCACCTACAAACACATCGGCACATCTTTCACCGAGCCATCCTATGTGAAGCCCGCGCTGGAAATGCTGCACATGATCGCCGGTGGCGAGGACAAGTGGCGTGAAAAGCCGTTCATGTCGAACTCGAACTGTTTCGTCGTTCCGCCGATGAAATTTGCCACCGAATCCTGCGAAGTGATGGAGGAGTGCATCAAAGGCGGCATGCCCGTGCTGCTGCTGTCCGCAGGCATGGCCGGGGCTACGGCACCTTCGACCGTGGCCGGTGCCATTGTGCAGGCCACCGCCGAATGTCTGGCCGGTCTGGTCTATGTAAACGCCGTCAAACCAGGCCACCCCGCAATCATGGGCACCTGGCCTTTTGGTCTGGACCTGCGCACCGGCGCGATGACCGTCGGCTCGGGCGAACAAGCGTTGCTGAGCGCGGGCTGTGCGCAGATGCACCGGTTCTATGATCTGCCGGGCGGGGCCGCCGCCGGGGCCGCCGATTCCAAATTGCCCGACATGCAGGCCGGGTGGGAGCAGATGTGCTCCGCCGTCATGACCGGCCTTTCGGGGCTGAACATGGTCTATGAGGCCGCCGGCATGCATGCCTCGCTGCTTGGGTTCTGCCACGAAAGCCTGATCCTGAGCGACGACCTGCTGGGCCAAGCGCTGCGCTGTGTGCGCGGGATCGAGGTGACGGACGAGACATTGGCGGTGGATCAGATCGCCGAGGTCTGTCTGGGTGGCACGGGCCACTATTTGGGCACCGATGCGACGCTCAGCCGGATGCAACAGGACTTTGTTTATCCCACATTGGGTGATCGCACCTCGCCCAAGGAATGGGCGGAGTTGGGCAAACCCGACCTGGTTCAAAAGGCGATCGAAAAGAAAGAAATGATCCTGCGCGAGCGTTCCCCCGCCCATTTCGATGCGGAACTCGATCAGAAAATTCGCGACGCATTTAACATTCACTTGCCCGCGTAAATCATTGAAATGGGGCGAGTAAATTCTCGCCCCATACCATCAATCGGATGTCTTTCGGGCGATTACGTGCCAACCAAAGCACTGCAGTTCCGAACTGTTGCGCGCCATGCGACCACCATCTGCGGCGGCAATCAGACGAACGTTCAGCCGCGCGATCGTCATCAAAAGCCATGTGATCGGTTCGCGGAACCCGGCCTTGAACTGTTTGCGCACGCGAGTCACACGGCCCAACTCCTGGTCCATCACATCAAAGAACCCGCCATTGGGTGTCAGTTCCACGATCTCGAACCCCAGACGTTCGAAATGCAGGCGATAGAAATATTGCGAAAAGCCGGTGCAATAGTGATAGGGCGCGAAATGCGTCAGCGAGTTGAAGGGCGCCGTCACGATCACTAGACCTCCGGGTTTGGTCAGGCGTGCCATCTTCTCGATCGCGCGCACCGGATCGACAACATGTTCGATCACTTCCGAGCAGAAGACGGTATCGAACTGCCGGTCCTCGGGAATGTCGTAAAGGTCACAGACAAAATCCAGTCGAGAGGTATCCCACTCGCCTGTATGCAATCCCGCCCCATCGCCAGTGCCGTCATATTCGGCAATGTCCTGCGCCAGATAATCCAGATGGGAACAATGGGGTTTATACGCGCATTCCCCCGCCCCCATGTCCAAAAGGCTGGACCCTTCAGGCAGGGCTTTGAGCGTCTTTTCGATCCATTGATCGCGGGCGGCGTGGTTTTTCAATCGGGACATGGAAGGTCCTTGTAACTCAGGTCTGTCCCGTCTTGGCACAATCACACCCCGCTCTGCCAGTGGAAACGCGCAAGCAGCAGCCCCTACCGCCTGCGCGTCCCTCCCGTGACCCCCTCGTGGTGACAGATTAGCCGTCGCTTGCGGGCAGCAGCCCTGCGGTCTGTGCGGCCGACACCTCATCCACGTCCAGCACGCCGTCGGCGTTCTGATCCATGGCAACAAAGCTGTCGGCATCCAATTCCGGGAAAGCGGCCTGAACCTCTTCCAATGTGAGCACGCCATCCGCGTTGGCATCGACTTGCCCTGCGGCCCAAAGTGGGGTTGCAAAGACAGCAGTGACAATCGGCAGGGTTTTGAACAGTTTCATAAGGGTCTCCTGTGTTTTTTGGTCGTCCGTGGGTTGGACGCACTCAGAAACTGCTAAAGCGGCGATCCCGTCACCCCATGGGGGGAACATAACGAAAATTCAGCCAACTCGCGCCGGTTTCACCCGCCTGACTGCGCAAGGAATGGCGGGGCAAAATCCCGCGCATCGCCACCGGCGGAACTCGCCGCTGCGTACATCCGGAAACAAGCATCCCTTTGCCGAAAAACGCCCCAAGCCCACGTCGGCGCCTTTTGGCCGGTTGCCCTGAGTCGCAAAAAAAGGGGGCCAACGGCCCCCTTTGAGTTTCGCCATCCAGGCTCATCTAGTTTACCGCCCGGTGTTTTATTGCCTGCGGCCTGGACTGCGTCTGGGGCGAGCGCACCCGCCCCGATGGTAGAGTGGGAAGGACTGGTCTTCCGCCCACCCTGTCTCGTCGGGGCCAGGATCACCGAGGGTGGATCCTTGGGCCCCTACGCATCCCCCAGGGGACGCGATCTTGTGGCCTGCGCGTTACGAGCAGCCGCTCGTCGCCCCGCAGGTGTTGCACTTCATGCAGGTGCCATTGCGCACCAGCGTGTAGTTTCCGCATTCACCGCAGGCCTCACCCTCGTACCCTTGCATCTTGGCCTTGGTGCGGGCGTCCATGCCCATGGCGGCTGTGGTCTCGGTTACGGTTTCGGGCACGATGGTCTGCAACGCGCTGACCGGATCAGCCGCGCCATTCAGCCCAGTCGCCTCGGACTGGCCCCCGTTCAAAACCACCAGATCCTGCGGCAAACGCTTGCGCAGATAGCCGGTCGAGCTGATTTGTTTCAGCACTTCCAAAGACTTGGAGGCCGCAGTTTCACTGATTTCGCTGACGTTCGACACGCCTTCTTCTTCGCCGCGACCGATGTCGTCGAATGTGGCGCCCTCGGGCTTCACATGCGCCAGATCGGTGCGGTCCAGATAAGACACGGCCAGCTCGCGGAAGATGTAATCCAGGATCGAGGTCGCGTTCTTGATCGAGTCGTTGCCCTGCACCATCCCCGCCGGTTCGAACTTGGTAAAGGTGAAGGCGTCGACAAACTCCTCGAGCGGCACGCCGTATTGCAGGCCGACCGAGACCGCGATGGCAAAGTTGTTCATCATCGCCCGGAAGCCAGCGCCTTCCTTGTGCATGTCGATGAAAATCTCACCCAGCTTGCCGTCTTCGAACTCACCCGTGCGCAGATAGACTTTATGCCCACCAACAACCGCCTTCTGGGTGTACCCCTTGCGACGATGCGGCAGCTTTTCGCGGTGGCTGCGGATGATTTCCTTGACGACGACCTTTTCGATCACCTTTTCGGCCAGCACAGCGGCCTTTTCCTGGATCGAGCCGCTTTCCAGAACCTCGGCCGCCTCGTCGTCGTCTTCGACCAGGGCCGCTGCCAGCGGCTGGCTGAGTTTCGAGCCGTCACGATACAGCGCGTTGGCCTTGATCCCCAGCGACCAGCTGAGCTCATAGGCCTTCTGGCAATCCTCGATGGTGGCATCGTTGGGCATGTTGATCGTCTTCGAGATCGCGCCCGAAATGAACGACTGCGCCGCCGCCATCATGGTGATGTGGCTGTCGACCGACAAGAAGCGCTTACCCTTCTTGCCGCAGGGGTTGGCACAGTCAAAGATGTGATAGTGCTCTTCCTTCAGATGCGGCGCCCCTTCCAGGGTCATGGTCCCGCACACATGGTCGTTTGCCGCCTCGATGTCCGCCTTGGTGAACCCAAGGTGACGCAGCAGGTCAAAGGTGGGGTCGTTCAGCTTGTCCGCCGGGATGCCCAACACGCCGGTGCAGAACTCTTCGCCCAAGGTCCACTGGTTGAACACGAACCGCACGTCAAACGCGCTTTCCAGGGCTTCATCGACCTTGCGCAGTTCATTCGGGCCAAAGCCGTGACCCGTCAGCGAGGTGTGGTTGATCCCCGGCGCATTGCCGATGGTGCCGTGACCCACTGCGTAGGACACGATTTCCTCGATCTCGGACGAGCTGTAGCCCAGGAATTCCAGCGCCGAGGGCACCGAGCGGTTGATGATCTTGAAGTAACCGCCGCCCGCGAGCTTTTTGAATTTTACCAGGGCAAAGTCAGGCTCGATACCTGTGGTATCGCAATCCATCACCAGACCGATGGTGCCGGTGGGGGCAATCACGGTCGCCTGCGCGTTGCGATAGCCGTTCTTTTCACCCAAAGACAGGGCCTCGTCCCAGGCCGACATGGCCAGATCGACCAGACGCGCGTCGGGGCAGTTGGCGTGATCCAGCGGCACGGGTTTCACGGCCAGCTTTTCATAGCCGTGCACCGCGCCATGGGCCGCGTTGCGGTGGTTTCGCATGACGCGCAGCATGTGCTTGGCGTTGCGCTCATAACCCGCAAAAGGCCCCACCTCGCCAGCGATCTCGGCCGAGGTTGCATAGGCCACACCGGTCATGATTGCGGTCAGCGCACCACAGAGCGCCCGGCCCTCGTCGCTGTCATAGCCATAGCCCATATTCATCAGCAGACCGCCGATGTTGGCATAACCCAGACCCAGCGTGCGGAAGTCATAGCTGAGCTGCGCGATTTCCTTGGACGGGAACTGCGCCATGGTCACGCTGATTTCCAGCGTCAGGGTCCACAGCCGCGCGGTGTGCATGTAATCGTCGGCCTGGAACTTGCCGTCCTCAAGGAAGGTCAGCAGGTTCATCGACGCCAGGTTACAGGCGGTGTCGTCCAGGAACATGTATTCCGAACAAGGGTTTGAGCCGCGAATTTCACCGTCTTCGGGGCATGTGTGCCACTCGTTCACGGTGTCGTGGTACTGGATGCCAGGATCGGCACAGGCCCAGGCCGCATGGCCCACTTGCGCCCAGAGATCACGCGCCTTGACGGTGCGGGCGACCTTGCCGTCGGTGCGGTTGATCAGCTCCCAATCGGCGTCCTTTTCGATCGCCTTGAGGAAGGCGTTGGTGACGCGGATCGAGTTGTTCGAGTTCTGGCCGGAGACAGAGCTGTAAGCCTCAGAGTCCCAGTCGGTGTCATAGGTCGGGAATTCGATGCTGGTGTGGCCCTGCTTCGCGTAATCCAGCACGCGCTTCACATAGGTCTCGGGGATCGCGACCTTTTTGGCTTCGCGGATCGCCTTTTTCAGCGCATCGTTGTGGGCAGGGTCATAGGCATCCTCGGCTTTGCCGTCCCAGGTGCGCAGCGCTTCAAAAATGCCGTTCAGCTTGGCTTCGTGCATCTTGGAGCCTGCGACGATGCTCGCCACTTTCTGCTCTTCGATCACTTTCCAGTTGATGAAATCCTCGATATCCGGGTGATCGGCGTCGACGATGACCATCTTGGCCGCGCGGCGGGTGGTGCCGCCGGATTTGATCGCGCCCGCGGCACGGTCGCCGATTTTCAAAAAGCCCATCAAGCCGCTGGACTTGCCGCCACCCGACAGGGGCTCGCCCTCGCCGCGCAGATGGCTGAAGTTGGTGCCGGTGCCCGAGCCATATTTGAACAGGCGTGCCTCGCGGACCCACAGGTCCATGATACCGCCATCGTTGACCAGATCGTCCTCGACGCCCTGAATGAAACACGCGTGGGGCTGCGGATGCTCGTAGGACGATTTCGATTTGGTCAGCTTGCCGGTCTTGTAGTCGACATAGTGGTGGCCCTGCGCCGGACCATCGATGCCATAAGCCCAATGCAGGCCTGTGTTGAACCACTGGGGCGAGTTCGGTGCGGCGCGCTGTGTCGCCAGCATGTACCGCATCTCGTCGAAATAGGCGCGCGCGTCATCCTCGGTCGAGAAATAGCCGCCTTTCCAGCCCCAATAGGCCCAGGCGCCCGCCAGACGGTCAAACACCTGTTTGGAGGAGGTTTCGCCGCCCAACTCGACATCCCCATCGGGGACCGAGCGCCACAGGAATTCGGGAACGTCCTTTTCGCGGACCTTTTTCAGACGCGACGGTACGCCAGCTTTGCGGAAATACTTCTGTGCAATGACGTCGCTGGCGACCTGGCTCCAGCTCGAGGGCACTTCGATGTCATCGAGTTTGAACACGATCGTGCCGTCGGGATTTCGGATCTCGGATGTAGCCGATACAAAGTCCAGCTCTGCGTAAGCGTCCTGTCCTGCCTTGGTGAATTTCCGTTCTATCTTCATCCCGCTGCCCCTAAATTCCAGCTTTCAACGTGTGGCCCCATCAGCCCATGATCGCGCCCCGGACCAGTCCCAGGGCAATGACAGAAGGAAAAAACATCCCGTCGCAGCCGAAGCCGCGTCAAAAAACAGCGCTGTCGCGCCTATTGTGCGAGAGTTACCCCATTGTCGTGCCGCGCTGCTGCCCCTCTGGTCATCCCTACCAGATTTAGTGGCAATGCGTCCGGCCCCCACAATCTGACGTATCGAGGCCTAGAAGGTCAACGCTCTTTTTACCAACGTTTAGGAAAGATTTATATTGACGCGCGCCCCGGTTCGGGCCGGTCATTGTCGGCTCCGATTCCTCCACAAGTTATGCCCAAGGTGCAGCATCGGGGATGCCTCAAGCAGGATTGGGATTTCTCAATTTTTCCGGCACACTTACTAGATTTCATTAACAATTCTTAACGCTTTTCTCTGCAATGCGGCACGAAAACCTGGCCCGCATCTTCCTGTGACAAAATTGTCAAATCAGACGTGAACTGCAGTGCCGAACCGCGTGACTAAACCCCCAACCGACACAGAATCGGGGGGCGGTTCGGCCCCCTGCCCGAAAATCAGGCAGCCACCAGATATCGTGGTATGGTCCTTGGACGCACCAAGGGCAGAGCCGATCTCTCGGCCCTGCCCCTGTTGATAGCTACCAGATTTAGGGTTGCGCGTGCTGGTTCAGATAGTCGTGCAGATCGTCCGAGGCTGCTGCTTGCGCGCTGGACAACACAACGCTGCCCTCCAACATCGCCTCTTTCATGTTCGGCAACTCATGCGCGATGCCCTTGTGGCAATCGATGCAGGTTTTTTCGCCGGTGAACAAAAGCCGCTCATGAAAATCGGCTGCACGCGGACTTTGTCGGGTGATGTCCATCGACTCGGCCGAATGGCAGTTCCGGCATTCCAGCGAGTCGTTGGCCTTGAGTCTGGCCCATTCGTGTTGCGCCAAATCAAGCCTTCGCTCCAGGAACTTCTCACGCGTGTTGATGGTGCCAAAGATTTTGCCCCAGACCTCTTTGCTGGCCTGCATCTTGCGCGCGATCTTGGGCGTCCATTCATGCGGCACGTGGCAATCGGGGCACGTGGCGCGTACGCCAGAGCGGTTGGAATAGTGAATGGTCGTCTTCAGCTCGGCGAAAACGTTGTCGCGCATCTCGTGACAGCCGGTGCAGAAGGTTTCTGTGTTGGTCAACTCGAGCGCAGTGTTGAACCCGCCCCAGAAGATGACCCCCATGATGAACCCGCCCATCGTCAGCCCGCCCAGGCTGTAATGGACGCTGGGGCGTCTTATCGTGCCCCAGAGTTTGCGCAGGAAACCAAACATCAATCGCTGCTCCCCTGGTTCTGTTCGACGTATTCAAGCACGCTGTCGATGTCGACAAAGCCGTTTTCAACCAGCGCGCGTGCCTCGACCTGAACCACATGGCATTGGTTACAGAAGTATCGGCGCGGCGTGACCGAGGCGAGGAACTGGTTGTCCCGGCTCATGAAATGCGTGATCGAGATCATCGGCGCCTGGCTCACCTCGACCGCGGTGCGGCTGTGGCACTGCATGCATTGGTTGGCGTTCAGGTCGATCTGATAGCCATCGATCTTATGCGGGATCAGCGGCGGTTGCTCAGGGTAGTTGCGCACCTGGCGCAGGTCCGAATTCACGACCTTGGCGATCGCGGGCGGCTCGGCGTTGTCGGCCAAAGGTGTGCCTGATCGCAGGGTGGCCACATGCTCTTGGGCAAAGGCGGCGCCTGCAAAGCTGATGACGGCTGCGGTAATCCATACGTTGCGTGTCATGATCAGGCCCCCACTGGTACGACTTTGACCGCACATTTCTTGAAGTCGGTCTGTTTCGATAGCGGATCGGTGGCATCCAACGTGACCTTGTTGATCAGCTGGCGCGCATCGAACCAGGGCACAAAGATCAGCCCCTTGGGCGGTTTGTTGCGCCCGCGAGTTTCAACTCGGCTGAGGATATGACCGCGCCGCGATTCCACCTTGACCGAAGAGCCCCGTCGGACCCCCATCGCCTCGGCATCATCAGGATGCATGTAGACCAGAGCGTCCGGGATCGCCTTGTGCAGTTCCGGCACCCGCTGCGTCATCGAGCCTGAATGCCAGTGCTCCAGCACCCGGCCTGTGGCCAACCAGAACGGATACTCGTCATCCGGCTGTTCCGGGGCCGGTTCAAACGGCAGTGCAAAGATGATCGCCTTGCCGTCCTTGTGACCGTAGAACTCGAAATCGCTTCCTGCGGTGACATATGGGTCGGACCCTTCCTTGAACCGCCACTTGGTCTCTTTCCCGTCGACGACTGGCCAACGCAGGCCCCGCACCTCGTGATAGGTGTCGAACGGTGCCAGATCATGCGCCTTGCCGCGTCCGAATTCGGCATACTCCTCGAACAGACCCTTTTGGATGTAGAACCCAAAGTCCTCGGCCTCGTGGTTGGCATAGTCGTCCGAAGTTTGATCCAGCGGATAGGAATCCACTTTGCCGTTGGCATAGAGCACCTCGTAAAGCGTCTTGCCCTTGTAGTCCGGGTTGGCATCCAGCAGCTCGGCGGGCCAGACCTCATCCGTGGTGAAGCGTTTCGAGAACTCGACCAACTGCCACAGGTCCGATTTGGATTCGCCGGGTGCATCGACAAGCTGATGCCAGAACTGTGTGCGACGTTCGGCATTGCCATATGCGCCCTCTTTCTCGACCCACATGGCGGCGGGCAGGATCAGGTCGGCGGCCTCGGCCGTCACGGTGGGATAGGCATCGGACACCACGATGAAATTGTCGGGGTTGCGATAGCCCGGCAGCCCCTCCTCCATCATGTTGGGCGCAGCCTGCATGTTGTTGTTCACCTGCACCCAGTAGCAGTTGATGTTGCCGTCTTTCAGATCGCGGTTCTGTTTGACCGCATGGGCGCCAACCCAATCGGGCACGCCACCTTCGGGCAGTTTCCAGATCTTTTCCGCCTTCTTGCGGTGCTCGGGGTTGTTCACCACCATGTCGGCAGGCAAACGGTGCGAGAAGGTACCGACCTCACGCGCCGTACCACAGGCCGAGGGCTGCCCCGTCAGCGAGAACGGCGAATTGCCGGGGGTCGAGATTTTGCCGGTCAGCAGGTGCAGGTTGTAGATCATGTTGTTGACCCAAACACCGCGCGTATGCTGGTTCACGCCCATGGTCCACAGCGACATGACTTTGGTGTCAGGGTCGGCGTAGAGCTTGGCGATTTTCTCCAGCGCTTCTTTCGGAACGCCCGACATCTCATGCGCCTTGTCGAGCGTATAGGGTTTCACAAATTCGGCGAACTCTTCGAACGTGATCGGATCCGACTTGCCGCTATCGGGGTTGGCGGCGGCCTGTTGCAACGGATTTTCCGGGCGCAGGCCATAGCCGATGTCCTGCGCGCCCTTCTTGAAGTTCACATGCTTGGCGACAAAGTCTTTGTTCACCGCATCGTTTTCGATGATGTAGTTGGCGATGTAGTTCAGGATCGCCAGATCGGTCTGCGGCTCGAAGATGGCCGGAATATCGGCCAAGTCAAAACTGCGGTGGGTGAAGGTCGACAGCACCGCGACCTGGACATGCGGATGACCAAAGCGACGGTCGGCGATGCGGGTCCACAGGATCGGGTGCATTTCCGCCATGTTCGAGCCCCAGAGCACAAAGGCATCCGCATTCTCGAAATCATCATAGCAGCCCATCGGCTCATCAATGCCAAACGTGCGCATGAAGCCCACAACCGCACTCGCCATGCAGTGGCGCGCGTTGGGGTCGATGTTGTTTGACCGGAACCCGGCCTTCATCAGTTTCGACGCGGCGTACCCCTCCCAAACCGTCCACTGGCCCGAACCGAACATGCCGATGCCTTTGGGCCCTTTCTCCTTCAATGTGGCCTTCCACTTTTCGGCCATGATGTCGAACGCCTCATCCCAGCTGACCGGCTCGAACGCGCCGTCCTTGTGAAAGACGCCGTCTTTCTTGCGCAACAAGGGCTGGGTCAGTCGGTCTTGGCCGTACATGATCTTGGATAGGAAATAGCCTTTGACGCAGTTAAGGCCCCGGTTCACCTCGGCCTCGGCATCGCCGTGGCTGGCCACCACGCGGCCGGCCTTGGTTGCGACCATGATCGAACACCCCGTCCCACAAAACCTGCAGGGCGCTTTGGACCATTTCAAATCGGTGAGCTGTGCATCCGTGACTAGGTTTTGTGCGGCTGCCGGTATCGGCAACCCTGCCGCCGCCGCCGCGGCCGCCACGGCCTGGGCTTTGATGACATCGCGTCTGGACAAGTTAGGCATTTCAATCTCCCCGATTTAAAGACCTTGTTCCTTTTGGTGATAGACCAGAGCCACGCTGACCACGCCGTCGAGCAGGCTCAGTGAATTCATGTGTTCGACGATCACCGCTTCGCTGTCCGTCTCTAGCGTGACGATGATCTTTCCGGTGTCGTCGGTCATGGCGACCTCGGCCCCGTCATGTGTCAGAACCCGAGCGCAAACCGCATCCAGGTTCGCCGGATCGGCCCTGAGCAGTAGGCTTGAGATGTGGACCTCATCCTTCATGCCCGGCCTCCACGATATGTTCGCCAAGTGTGATTGCATCCGTCGGGCAAAGTGGCAGGCAGGCACCACAGCCGGTACAAGCGTCTTGATTGATTGCGATACGCCCCACGGGCCGCACCCGCAGATCCAAACGCAAGGCCGATCGGTCGCAAATATCGGTGCACAGCTGGCAACCGATCCCCATCGACAGCATGCACCCATCCGAAATCTGTGCGACCAGCGCCCATGGAGGCCCAGACGTGTCCGAGAAAACCGGTTCAGGACAGGCTTCTGCGCATGCCTTGCAGAAGGTGCACGCCCCGGCGTTGAAATCCACCACGGGCGTATTGCCAGGCCCCGGTTTCAGGATCGCCTCGGGGCAGGCTTCAATGCAGCGGCTGCAACTGGTGCAGTTCGATTTGATCGAGGTCTCGCTGGACCATGGCGGTCGAAAGTCTGCCGACCGACCCGTTAGTACCTTGCGAAAGCTGGGGGAACGAGCCTGAATGGACATTTCTTCTTTCTAGCCGGTGGGCGGCCCATAAATCATTTGCAGGATCCAAACGAAAAAGCCCCATCCGCCAACGATGGCGACAGCAAGTGCCGGGGCAAGAACAACAGCAAGTATCAGGAAAGCCGTGCGTTCATCCGATTTGCTCGGGTGCGCTGGATCATCTTGGAAGTCCGGAGTATCTGACATAACACCTTAACCTCTTCGAATATAATGAATCGAGGTTACAACGAGTCCGGTAGATGTCAAAACATTTGACAACCGACGATACCGACCTAGTGCGCGCCCGACCTGTGATGCGTTCCAAGGAGTGAACGACCTGACAGAGATCGTTCTGTTTCGTTTGCTTGAGAAACGCACAGATGCGGGCCACGCGAATTGACACAGATCAAGTGTCCGAATATCGGGCAACACATTCATTTTTATGAAGGAAACTGCAACCACCCCCGTCGTTTCAGACAAGGGATGCAGCTCAAAACATATGTTTGTGAGAGAAGTGGTCGGGGCGGCGAGATTCGAACTCACGACCCCCTGTACCCAAAACAGGTGCGCTACCAGACTGCGCCACGCCCCGGACCGTGCGCCTTCCTAGCGGGCTTGTTCTGATTTGAAAACCCCTAACAAGGCCATGCAGCGGGTCCATTTGAAAAAACTTTGTGTCGCAGAACGGTACCCTTGGAAATTGCATAGCGTTTGGCCAGTCCCGCGTTGATTTCCAGCACCGAAAAGACCTGATCACCGCCGGGAATGGGCGTCTCATCGCCCGGAATCGCGCCCTGATGGACCTTGGTCACCGTGCCGGTTTTGTCGACAAAGATCATGTCGAGGGGAATCAACGTGTTCTTCATCCAGAACGCCACGCGTTGCGGCTGTTCAAAGACAAAGAGCATCCCGGCCCGCGAAGCAAGATGGTCGCGGAACATCAACCCGCGCGAGCGTTCTTGTGGTGTTTGCGCAAGCTCGATGTTGAACCGGATTTCGGTTTGATCGTTCTTCAGGGTGACGACGTTCGCCTGACACGCGGCTGACACCGAAGAAACGGCGCCGACAAACAGAAACATCACCAGCGCCATAACTCGGTAAATCAACTCTTAGTCCTCGTCTTGGGTGACTGCCACTTCCCAGGCCAGCACTTCGGCGGCCATCCGACCCCGTTTGCCGTCAATAACACGCATGGCCAACGCTTCGCCGGGTTGCAAGTCCGCCAAACCAGATTGGCGCAACACTTCGATATGAAGGAACACATCCTCGGACCGGCCAAACACATTGGCAAAGCCGAACCCCTTGCCCTTATCGAACCATTTGACGCGAGCCGGCTCCAGCTCGGCGTTTTCCATAGCCTCGGCGTCGAGTTCCGCAAAGTCCGCCAGGACGGCTGCTTCCCCACGCTCGGGCGGCGCAATGGAAATAACCTCGACGGCCTGGACACCACGCTCGGTGCGGTGTGTCACGATCTCGATCTGAGCACCATCGGCAACCGAACTTTGGCCGAAATTTCGCAGCACGTTCACATGTAACAGAATGTCAGGGCCGCCATCGTTTGACACGACAAAGCCGTACCCTTTTGCAGGGTCGAACCATTTCACGTGGCCATTCACGTGGTACAAACTGCTTAGATCTTCAGCCACTGCTCTTCCATTGCGGAGTGTTAGTTAACAATATTTCAGGCCCTTGATGTGCCGGATTTTGCATCCGAAATTCAAGCGAAAAAACATGTTTCATATCAACATGTTGCATTTCACGACACGTGAACATCATGGATTTAGACGCTCCACTGACCATCTTTCCTCCGAATTCTCCCTGCTCCAGACGAACCTGTCGTGCAGTCGAAACGCCCCATCAGCCCAGAACTCGATATAGCTCGGCTTCAGGCGATATCCCCCCCAAAAGGGCGGCCGCGACGGGTTGGTCCCATGTCTGGCCGTCACCTTGGCCACCTCAGCCACCAGCGAAGCCCGGCTGCTGAGCGGACGTGACTGTTTGGACGCCCAAGCCCCCAAACGGCTTTTCAACGAGCGGGACGCGTAATAGGCGTCCGCTTGCGGGCCATCTTCGCGCGAAATTTCGCCACGCACCCGAACCTGGCGCCGGAGCGATTTCCAGTGCATCACAAAGCCCGCTTTGCCAGCGGAGTCCAACTCGACGCCCTTTGCGCTTTCGTAGTTAGTGTAGAACACAAAAGCGTCGTCTTCAATTTCCTTGAGCAACACCATGCGCACATTGGGCAACCCGCTGGTGTCCACTGTAGCAAGCGCGATTGCGTTGGGATCATTGGGTTCCGTGCCTTCGGCCTCGGACAGCCAACGGCGTGCGATTACAAACGGGTCATCACCCGCAAAGATGCCTTCGCGATCAGTCATTCCATCCCCATAGTCCATCCAAGAATGACACTAGGCTTAACCCTATCGCCCGGCAAGCCCTGCTCGCACCCTTGAAGCCGACAAATCAATCGCCTAAACCAATCGGCACACAACGCGACGTTAGGCGGAGAACCGAACATGTCAAATCAGCTGATGGCCGGAAAACGCGGCCTCATCATGGGACTGGCGAATGACAAATCAATCGCGTGGGGCATCGCAAAAGCGCTCGCCGACGCAGGCGCAGACCTGGCATTTTCGTACCAGGGGGACGCGCTCAAGAAACGTGTCGACCCATTGGCCGCTCAACTGGGCAGCGAGATCGTTCTGCCCTGTGACGTCAGCGACGAGGCGTCGATCGACGGCCTGTTCAACGCGCTTGAGGAAAAATGGGGCAAACTGGACTTCATCGTCCACGCCATTGGCTTTTCCGACAAGAACGAGTTGCGCGGACGCTATGTTGACACCAGCCGGGCAAATTTCCAGCTGACCATGGATATCTCGGTCTATTCCTTTACCGCAGTTGCGGCACGGGCAGAAAAGATGATGGACGCGGGCGGCTCCATGCTGACGCTGACGTACTATGGCGCCGAACAGGTAATGCCGCATTACAACGTCATGGGCGTGGCCAAGGCGGCGCTGGAAGCTTCGGTGAAATACCTGGCCGAGGATCTGGGCAAGGACGGCATCCGCGTCAACGCCATTTCCGCAGGCCCGATCAAGACACTGGCCGCCAGCGGCATCGGCGATTTCCGCTACATCATGAAGTGGAACGAATACAACTCACCCCTGCGTCGCAACGTGACCATCGACGACGTCGGCAATTCGGCGCTTTACCTGCTGTCGGACCTCAGCGCGGGTGTGACCGGCGAAAACCTTCACGTCGATGCGGGCTATCACGTGGTTGGCATGAAGGCGGTCGACGCCCCCGACATCTCAAAGTAAACGCGCCATGACAATCGCTGCGTTTCTGGCAACTTGGGCCGTTTGCCTGCTGGCAGCGGTCAGCCCCGGCCCTGCCGTCTTGATGGCCGCCCGCGTTGGTCTGGCCGAAGGGTTCAGGACAGGGTTTGCCCTGGCCGCAGGGATTGGCGTAGGTGCCGTGGCCTGGGCGGCTGCGGCGCTCTTTGGGCTGTCTCTCTTGTTCGAATATGCGCCCATGCTGCTGACGGCCCTTAAGATCGGAGGAGCCGCCTTTCTGATCTGGCTGGCCATCTCGATGTGGCGACATGCGGATGAACCGATTGCCGAGCCTGATCCCACGGCGACGCCCCGTTCGGTCTGGTCGGCCTTTCGGCTGGGTGTCCTGACCCAGTTCGCCAATCCGAAACCGGCAGTTTTCTTTGGGGCGGTTTTTGTCGGCATGGTTCCGGCCGAGACGCCCACTTGGACGCTGGCCGCCCTGCTCTTTTGCATTTTCCTGGGCGAAACGCTCTGGAACGCCCTAGTGGCCCGGCTTTTCGCCCTTGAGAAAACGCGCCGCTTCTATATGACCCTCAAACACCTGATCGATCGCACCTTTGGTGGGCTTTTGGCCCTGCTCGCAGCAAAGGTTGCGGCCACCTGACGCCACTATCCAGCGGGGAGCAATAACCATGACCGACCGTCTGCCACACGAAAAAGGGTTCCACATCAGCTGGGACCAGATCCATCGCGACAGCCGCGCCCTGGCCTGGCGCCTGGACGGTCAAGGCCCGGATGAGGGTGGTTGGCGCGCCATTGTTGCCATTACACGCGGCGGCCTGGCCCCTGCCATGATCATCGCGCGCGAACTGGATATCCGCACGGTCGATACCATCAGCGTCAAATCCTATCACCATCAGGATCAAGGTGTGGCAGAGGTGCTGAAATCCCCCGACGCCAATCTGATGGGCGATGGTGAGGGTATTCTGATCATCGACGATCTGGTCGACAGCGGCAAAACCCTGGAACTGGTACGCGAGCTGTTTCCCAAGGCTCATTTCGCCACCGTCTATGCCAAACCCAAGGGCCGCCCGATGGTCGATACCTTCATCACCGAGGTGAGCCAGGACACCTGGATCTTCTTCCCGTGGGACATGGCGTTGCAATACGTCGAACCCTATCGCGGCACCGATTGATCCAAACTGCTGCTTCGGAGCCGCCCTCGCCTGAAGCCTGGCGGACGGAGCATGCGCGCGTGATCAAGAAAAATCGCTGAGGGGCCCCGCGCAGCGGGGATACGGCTATTTGTCTTGAGCAGTCGTGCGGGCTCTGTCAGACAAGGCATAAGGTCAGGGCGGCTCTGATGCTGCTGCTTTGGTGAGCCCGAGCCCCAAACGCAAAAAATCAAAGCGCGCCAAAAGGCGCACAATTTGACAACAGGACCCAACCGATGACCCAGAGCCGTACCGCGACCACCTTTGCCCCTCCGGTGATGGAGGCGCGCCGGTGGCTCGAAGGTGTCACATTCACGGCGGACCGCCCGCTGATCAACGTCAGCCAGGCGGCACCGGTCGATCCGCCGCCACAGCCCCTGCGGCAAGCGATGGCCGACTTTGCCCTGACCGAAGACAGCGCACATCTTTACGGGCCTGTGTTGGGCAACGATGACCTGCGAGCGGGGCTGGCGCACGAGATCTCTGATCACTACGCCGCATCTGTGCGCGCCGATCAGGTCGCGATCACTTCGGGTTGCAATCAGGCCTTTGCCTGCACCATCTCGGCCCTGACCACAGAAGGGGATGAGGTTATCCTGCCAACCCCTTGGTATTTCAATCATAAAATGTGGCTCGACATGGCGGGTGTGACCGCCGTGCCGTTGACCACCGGCCCTGATTTGCTGCCCGACCCGGACAAGGCCGAGGCGTTGATCACACCGCGGACGCGGGCAATTTCGCTTGTCACGCCCAACAACCCTGGTGGCGTTGAATACCCCGCGGACCTGGTCAAAGCCTTCTTTGATCTGGCCCGCAAACACGGTATACGCCTGTTGCTGGACGAGACTTATCGCGATTTTGACAGCCGCGAAGGTGCGCCGCATCCGCTGTTTTCGCAACCCGACTGGGATGACACGCTGGTCCACCTCTATTCCTTTTCCAAGGCCTACCGGCTGACCGGTCATCGGGTTGGCGCGCTGGCGACCAGCCCCGCATTGCTGTCCGAGATCGAAAAGTTCCTGGACACCGTCGCGATCTGCCCCGGCCAGATCGGCCAGCATGCCGCCCTGTGGGGTATGGAAAACCTGGGCGACTGGCTGGCAGGGGAACGCCAGGAAATTCTGGACCGCCGCGCCGCCATTACTGACGGGATGCCTGCGCTTGAGGCCAAGGGGTGGAAGCTTTTGGGTCTTGGCGCGTATTTTGCCTATCTCGAACATCCCTTTGATCTGCCCTCGGACGAATTGGCCCGCAAACTGGTGCCCGAGGCGGGCGTCTTGCTGCTGCCCGGAACCATGTTCATGCCTGCCGGAGACGTGGCCGGAACACGTCAGGTTCGGGTGGCGTTTGCCAATCTCGACCGCGACGGGATCGGGCAGCTGTTCGAGCGCCTGGGCAGCCTGACACTCTGATCCCGTTCGGCCCTTGCCCACCGGCACGGGCCATCGTAGACAAGGCGTCGATCAACACGGCGGAAAAAGCCGAAACAGGGGGCAAACCATGGCCGCAGGCGTCAAAAGTCTATCGAAAACCTTTGTCTGGATCCTGATGGGCCTGCTGATGCTGGGCCTTGCGGGTTTTGGCGCGACCAACCTGACCGGCACCGTGCGCACCGTCGCCACAGTTGGCACCCAGACCGTCAGCGTCGATGACTATGCCCGCGAGCTTCAGCGCGAAATCCGCGCCGTCGAGGCGCAAACCGGTCAATCCCTGCCGATGGCGCAGGCGCGCGAGTTGGGCATCGACCGGATTGCGCTTGCCAACCTTGTGAACCTCGCCTCGCTTGACAACGAAGTGGCCGAATTGGGCGTGTCGATCGGCGACACGAACCTGCAGCAGGAAATCCTTGAAGTGCCTGCATTTCAGGGTGTTGACGGCACCTTTGACCGCGAAGGCTATCGTTTTGCGCTGGAACAGGCGGGCCTGAGCGAGGCCGAGTTCGAAGAAGACCTGCGTCGCGAATCCGCCCGTACGCTGGTGCAGGGCGCGATCATGGAAGGCGTCGAGATGCCCAGCACCATGACCGACCTGATCATCGACTATGTCTATGCCCGCCGCAGCTTTACCGTCGCCACCGTGTCGGCGGATGCCCTGACCACCCCGGTTCCGGCCCCGACAGATACGCAGCTGCAAACCTACTATGACGAGAACACCGAGCAGTTCACCCTGCCCGAGACCAAACGCCTGACCTATGCCCTGCTCTCGCCCGAGATGCTGCTGGATCAGGTCGAGCTGGATGATGCATCTGTGCGCCGCCTGTTCGAAGAGCGCGAAGCCCAGTACAACCAGCCTGAACGCCGCCTGGTCGAGCAACTGGCATTCACAGACGATGCCGCCGCGTTGGACGCCAAAGCCCAGCTAGAGGTTGGCGGCACCACCTTTGAACGCCTGGTCGAAGACCGTGAACTGTCGCTGGCCGATGTGGACCTGGGCGACAAGGCGATCGAGGAATTGGGCGAAGCTGGCGAGGCGATCTTTGCCGCCGAAGTTGGCGATGTGGTCGGCCCCCTTCCCTCGCCGCTTGGGCCCGCGCTCTACCGTGTCAATGGCACGCTGGCTGCGCGCGTCACCCCGTTCGAAGAAGTCCAAGCGGAGCTGCGTGATGAACTGGCCGCCGAGCGCGCCCGCCGCCTGATCGAGGCGCAGGCCGAAGACATCAACGACCTGCTGGCCGGTGGCGCCACACTTGAGGAGCTGACCGGCGAGACCGAGATGACGGTGGGTGAGATCGAATGGACCACCGAAAGCTCGGACGGCGTGGCCGCCTATGCCGGTTTCCGCGATGCCGCTCAGGCCGTGCGCGATGGTGATTTCCCCGAGATCGGCTTTCTCGAGGACGGTTCGATCTTTGCCCTGCGCCTGAACGAAGTTTTGGCGCCGCGCCCCGAACCGCTGGACAGCGCGCGCGAGCGTGTGGCTGCCGCCTGGACCGCAGCCGAAACAAACATCGCTCTGCAATCTCAGGCCGACAGTGTTCTGGCAACGCTGGTGACCGAAGGCGACTTTGCCGCCACCGGCCTGCCCACACGGGTTGAAAACGGCCTGACCCGCACCGCCTTTCTTGACGGCGTGCCGGTCGACTTCATGAACCAGGTGTTCGAGATGGAACCCGGCGAACTGCGCGTCATCGGCGGCCAAGGTCGCGCCTTTGTCGTTCGTCTGGACGACATCCTGCCGCCCGAAGAAACGGCCGAGCTGCAACAGACCCAAGCCGCCGTGGCCGCGCAGATGAACCAGGCGCTGTCCCGCAACCTATTTGACGTCTACGTCCGCGACGCTCAGACCCGTGCCCAGCCTACGCTGGATCAGCGCGCGCTGAACGCGGTGCAGGCCAACTTTCAGTAAGAGCTAGAGCATGGCCCTGACCCCCGATTATGACAGCTTTGCCCGCGCCTATGAGGCCGGGGAAAATCAGGTCGTCTATACCCGACTGGCCGCTGACCTGGACACGCCGGTGTCGCTGATGCTCAAGCTGACAGGCGCGCAAAAAGACGCCTTCATGCTGGAATCGGTGACCGGTGGTGAGGTGCGCGGCCGCTACTCCATCATTGGGATGAAGCCGGACCTGATCTGGCGCTGTCACGGGGAGCAATCGGCGCTCAACCGCTCGGCCCGCTTCGATGCGGATGATTTCTCGCCCCAGGACGGCGACCCGATGGCGAACCTGCGGGCGCTGCTGGCCGAAAGCCGCATTGATCTGCCTGATGACCTGCCTCAAGCAGCGGCGGGCCTGTTCGGCTATCTGGGGTATGACATGGTGCGGCTGGTGGAACATCTGCCAGATGTGAACCCCGACCCGCTTGGCCTGCCCGATGCGGTCATGATGCGCCCCTCGGTCGTGGCGGTTCTGGACGGGGTCAAGGGTGAGGTCACCGTTGTGTCACCCGCCTGGGTCAGCGACGGACAATCGGCCAAGGCCGCTTATGCGCAGGCCGCAGAACGTGTGATGGACGCGGTGCGCGATCTTGAACGCGCCATGCCTGCCGAAACCCGCGATCTGGGGGACGCACGTGAAGTGGCCGAGCCGGTCAGCAACTTCACCAAGTCCGGTTACATGGAAGCGGTTGAAAAGGCCAAGGAGTACATCCGCGCGGGCGACATCTTTCAGGTGGTCCCGGCACAGCGCTGGACGCAGGATTTCCCGCTGCCGCCCTTTGCGCTCTACCGCTCGCTGCGGCGCACAAACCCGTCGCCCTTCATGTTCTATTTCAACTTCGGCGGCTTTCAGGTCGTGGGCGCCAGCCCCGAAATTCTGGTGCGCGTTTTTGGCGACGAGGTCACGATCCGCCCCATCGCAGGTACTCGTCCGCGCGGCGCAACGCCGGAGGAAGATCGCGCGTTGGAGGCCGATCTGCTGGCCGACAAGAAAGAGCTGGCCGAGCACCTGATGCTGCTGGATCTGGGCCGCAACGACACCGGCCGGGTTGCCAAGATCGGTACCGTGCGCCCGACCGAGCAGTTCATCATCGAACGCTACAGCCACGTTATGCACATCGTGTCGAACGTGGTGGGGGAACTGGCCGAAGACAAAGACGCACTGGATGCCTTCTTTGCAGGGATGCCCGCAGGCACCGTATCCGGCGCGCCCAAAGTCCGCGCGATGGAGATCATCGACGAGCTGGAGCCGGAAAAGCGCGGCGTCTATGGCGGCGGTGTGGGCTATTTCAGCGCCGGTGGCGACATGGACATGTGCATCGCCCTACGCACGGCAGTGGTGCAGGACCAAAAACTCTATATCCAGGCAGGCGGCGGTGTGGTCTATGACAGCGACCCCGAGGCCGAGTATATGGAGACCGTCCATAAATCCAACGCCATCCGCCGCGCGGCTGCAGATGCGGCGCGGTTCACCGGAAATGGAAACCGGTAACGACATCACCGACCTGATCAAGAAAGCCCGGCTTGCCCGGGCTTTTTCTTTGTCCGGTGGCGCGAATTCGCCAACCACAGGACAACCGTTACAATAGGCTGCTATAGTCTCGACATGACACCCGGCTCATCCCGAGTCGGTTTTTTTCGTTTCAAAAGACCATTCGCAGAAAGAGGTTCGCCATGTCACGTCTCATGCTGTCCCGCCGTCAATTCCTGGGCACCACCGCCGGGTTCATCGCCCTCCACCCCTTCTCGGCCCGCGCAGCCAGCAATCAGGCGCATCTGCGGATCATGGAGACGACCGACCTGCATGTGCATGTCTTCCCCTATGACTATTACGCCGACAAACCCCGCGATACCGTGGGCCTGGCCCGTACCGCGTCGATCATCAAAGAGATCCGGGATGAGGCAACGAACTCGGTCCTTATCGACAATGGCGACTTTCTTCAGGGCAACCCGATGGGCGATTACATCGCTTATGAGCGTGGGATGAAAGAAGGCGACATGCACCCGGTCATCACCGCGATGAACACCGTGGGCTTTGACGCCTCGACCCTTGGTAACCATGAGTTCAACTATGGTCTCGATTTCCTGATGAAATCACTGGCGGGCGCAGATTTCCCCGTGGTCAGCGCCAATGTGGCACTGGAACAGGGCAGCGACCCGACCAAGGACAAGACGCTGATCAAGCCCTATGTGATCCTCGACCGCGAGGTCACCGATGGCGCAGGTTCCACACATCCGATCAAGATCGGTCTGATCGGCTTTGTGCCGCCGCAGATCATGAACTGGGACCGCCGCCATCTGGAAGGGAACGTTCAGGCTCGTGATATTGTCGAGACCGCGCAGGCCTTTGTCCCAGAAATGAAGGAACAGGGCTGCGACCTGATCATCGCGCTCAGCCATTCGGGCATTGGCGATGCGAACCACAGCGACGGTATGGAAAACGCCAGTGTGCCGCTGGCCGCCATCGACGGGATCGATGCGGTTCTGACAGGGCACCATCACCGCGTCTTCCCCTCGTCCGCCTATGACGGCATGGCGGCTGTTGATACCGCCAAGGGCACCATCCACGGCAAGCCGGCGGCCATGGGCGGCTTCTGGGGCTCGCACCTGGGTCTCATCGACCTGATGCTGGAACGCTCGGGCAACGAATGGAAGATCGTGAGCCATTCGGCCGAGGCTCGGCCGATTTCGAAACGCAATGAAGATCGTTCCATCACCGCACTGGTCGAAAGCCAGCAGGACGTGCTGGATTCCGTGCAGGCCGATCATGACGCCACGCTGGCCTATGTGCGCCGCGCCGTTGGCAAGACCGACGCGCCGCTGCATTCCTATTTTGCGCTGGTTGCGGATGATCCGTCGGTGCAGATCGTATCGATCGCACAGCTTTGGTACATCGAACAGATGCTCAAGGGCACCGAGTACGAGGGCCTGCCGATCCTGTCGGCCGCCGCGCCGTTCAAGGCCGGTGGACGTGGTGGGCCAGAGTATTTCACCGATGTGCCCAAGGGCGATGTGGCAATCAAGAACGTCTCGGACCTCTACCTTTATCCCAACACCGCCCGCGCTGTGCTGGTGACGGGACAGCAGGTCAAGGATTGGCTGGAGCGGTCGGCGGGCATGTTCAACCAGGTCGAGCCCGGCAAGGCAGATCAAGTGCTGCTTAACCCCGAATTCCCCAGCTACAATTTTGACGTGATCGACGGGGTAACCTATCAGATCGACCTGAGCCAACCGTCAATGTTCACGCCCAAGGGCGAAATGGCCAACCCCGGCGCGAACCGCATTGTGAACTTGCAGTTCAACGGACAGCCGCTTGATCTGAATGCGAAATTCGTGATTGCAACCAACAATTACCGTGCCGGCGGCGGCGGTAAGTTCCCTGGCGCATTGGGCGACACGATCATCTTTGAGGGCCCGGACACCAACCGCGACGTCATCGTTCGTTACATCGTGGAAAAAGGCACCATCAGTCCGAAGGCGGACGCCAACTGGTCGTTCGCACCGCTTGAGGGCACCTCGGTCCTGTTCGACACCGGCCCCAAGGCGGCGGATTATACGAACGACGTCAAAGGCGTCACCATCGAGCCCGCAGGCGAAGGCCCGGACGGGTTCGCGCGGTTCCGGATTCAGCTGTAAATTTCTCTGTTGTCGCCCCCTTCGGGCTGTATTCTGAGAATACCTATGAAATGCGAAAACCCGCCACATGGTAGTCGGGTTTTCGGTTTACCGTCGCGTTCTGGTGCCGTGAAAACGCTGACGGATCAGAGAATTGACGCGACTGACTGCATTAGATTAACGCTTTGACCATCTCAACAGTCTCTTCTTGGCCAAAAAACCTCCGGCGCTTCTCTGCAAAACCAAGCGAAGTATAAAATTTGACCGCGGACAACGACGAAGAAACCGCAAGTTCTTGTAACCCTGCAGACATGGCAGCTGTTTCGATCGCCTTGACAAGCTCTGTACCGATCCCCAGACGGTGCAAATCCGGCGATACGAAAACAGACTTTACTTCAGAGCCCTGAAGCGCACCGGTGCCTGCGATCCGGTCATCGAGAACCGCGACAAAGGTCATGCGCTGCGTCAAAAAGTTCAGAACATGGGCGGATGTAAAGTTGCCTAACAACCGATCAATTTCCGCAGGAGGATAGTCCTTTGCATTCACTTCTCGGATCGCGTCACAAATGACGCGGCTGATATCCTCCGCCTGATCCTTGGTCGCGAGACCAACTTTTATTGTGGGGCGCATCCTTTGGGACTCATAAACCTATTCCTGATCCCGCGTCAGCACCGCCGAAATCGGCGCAAGGGCTACGCGGCTGGCACGATCTTGCAGGCCCCAAAGCAGCAGTGCGGACATCGTGTCGGGACGCACGCGGCCAAGCATGATCACGGCGCCTTCTTGTCCGGCGCGGAATGCGGCCTGATCCAGGAAGCGGCGCATCACTGTGGGCGTCTGCCCCGCCCCATCGAAATCTCGGAACACCACCGCAGACGGCACGCCAGCACGCGCCGCCAGCTTTTGCGCCGTGTTCAGACCATTGTCCTGCATGACCAGACCCCGGCCCGTGCCTCCGGCGATGGCGGCGACTTGATCCGACAGAGCGCGGTTGCCTTGGATGCCTGATCCGGTGCCTTCGATGATGGCGACGGTTTCGGGCAAGGTCTCCAACCAGACCGACATCGACACCTCGGCGTCCTGCGCGGTGGCGGCGGCCGGCAGGTTGGTCATGGCCAACACCTCGAACCCGGCATCGCGATAGGTTTTCATCTTTTCAGCCGCGCCCGGCTCGGACGGATCGATGGCAAAAGACAGCGGATAGGGAAATTCCTGCAGCGCCTCGAGCCCCAGCGAATCCGCATCATCGATCAGAACAATCGCCATCAGCGGCTTGTCTTCGGTGTTCTCGAACGGGGCGGCATAAGCTTTGATCGGGGGGATCGCATCCGGATCGGCCTGCGCTGTGGCGACGTTGTCACGTTCGGTCAGCGGCACAACGGGTGTTCCGATGTTGGGGCTGGGTGCGGTTCCTGCCAGGCTGTCCTCGCTGGGGGCCTCGGCTTGTTGCGGTGGCTCGGCCTCTGCCTCGGGCGTCGGGGCCTCGGGCGCGGGTTGCTCGGCGGTTTGCGTATCCGGGTTTGGCGCATCCTCGGTCGAAGGGGCCTGCGTTTCCGGAGCAGCCGTCGCTGTTTCCGGCTCGGACTGTTCCGGGGCGGGTGTGGCAGGCGCCGTATCTTCGGCCGTTTGCGAGGTGCCAAACCCTGTGCTGCTGTCCTCGACGCTTGGGGCCGTGGGCTGACTGGGTTGTTCCACGACGCTCGGGGCCTGAGCCTGATCATCCGGCGCGGGGAGTTCGGTTGTCGAGGAGGATGGGGCCACAGGATCATCTGTATTGACCGCGACATCGGTGTCGGCAGCCGCTTGCGGCGTATCCAGGCCGCCGGTGGCCTCTCCGACCGATGGCTTGTCTCCGGGCTGCGTGTCGCTGTCCGCCATCGCGTCCAGATCGTCGCCAGAGGTTTGACCGGCGTCCGGCGCGCGTGGCGCCAATTCGACCAGATCCGCATCCTTGCCTGCTGGGGCCTGACCGCTGCCTTCCTCGGCCGGTGCCGGATCGCTGGCCGCCTTGGGTGTGTTGGCCACCAGTTCAGGCCGCTGAGGCAAAGGGAACGACAAAGACGAAATTGCCGCCGCGCCTGTCACCACGACGCCCCCGACCAGAAGTCCTCCGAAAAATCCACGCATCGCTGCCGTGCCCCTTTTGCCCGTTGCATTCCTGTCACCGTCTAAGCGGCGTTGATGATCGATACCATTTGCCCTGACAAGCGCCCTTGACGCTGCCGTGCAAGCCTGAACATGTATACGCCAACACTATACTGCGGCTGAGGCTTTTGGCACCAGCCCTTAATGGACGGATCATCATGCTGCTGCTGATCGACAACTACGACAGTTTTACCTACAACCTTGTGCACTATCTGGGCGAGCTTGGGGCCGAGGTCGTAATTCACCGTAACGATGCCATTGATGTGCAACAAGCGATGGCGATGAACCCCGCCGGTATCCTGCTAAGCCCTGGACCTTGCGACCCAGATCAGGCGGGCATCTGCCTGGCCTTGACCAAGGCCGCGGCCGAGACGCGCACCCCACTGATGGGCGTTTGCCTTGGTCATCAGACCATCGGTCAGGCGTTCGGCGGCGATGTCATACGCTGCCATGAGATCGTGCATGGCAAGATGGGCACCATGTCTCACACCGGCAAAGGACTGTTTGCAGGGCTGCCTTCGCCGTTTGAGGCAACGCGATATCACTCGCTGGTCGTGGACCGTGCCACCCTGCCCGACTGCCTTGAAATCACGGCAGAATTGGAGGATGGGACCATCATGGGTCTGCAGCACAAGGAACTGCCCATTCACGGTGTTCAGTTCCACCCGGAATCGATTGCATCCGAGCACGGGCATGCGCTGCTGCAAAACTTCCTCAACGACATGAAAGTCCCGGCATGAGTGACGCTCTGAAACCGCTGATCGGCGCGGCAGCCGAGCGAGCGCTGACCCGTGACGAGGCAGAAACCGCCTTTGGCATCTTGTTCAATGGCGAGGCAACGCCGTCCCAGATCGGCGGTCTGCTGATGGCCCTGCGCACACGTGGTGAGACGGTGGATGAATACGCCGCCGCCGCCGCCGTGATGCGCGCCAAATGCAACGCCGTGCGCGCGCCTGAAGGGGCGATGGACATCGTCGGCACGGGCGGCGATGGCAAGAACACGCTCAACATCTCGACCGCGACCGCCTTTGTGGTGGCTGGCGCCGGGGTGGTCGTGGCCAAACACGGCAACCGCAACCTGAGCTCGAAATCCGGCACCGCAGATCTGCAATCGCAGATGGGCATCAACGTGATGGTGGGCCCGGATGTGGTGGAACGCGCGCTGTCCGAGGCCGGGATCGGCTTCATGATGGCCCCGATGCACCACCCCGCGACCGCCCATGTGATGCCCACGCGGACCGAGTTGGGGACGCGCACGATTTTCAACATCCTTGGGCCGCTGACCAACCCTGCGGGCGCCAAGCGCCAGCTGACCGGCGCCTTTAGCCGCGAGTTGATCCGCCCGATGGCTGAAACGCTTGGCATTCTGGGCTCGGACCGGGCGTGGTTGGTGCACGGCTCGGACGGAACGGACGAGCTGACAATCACCGGCATCAGCTGGGTCGCGGCCCTGGAAGACGGCACCGTGAAGGAGGTGGAACTGCACCCCGAGGACGCAGGCCTGCCAGTACATCCTTTCGACGACATCGTCGGTGGCACGCCCGAAGAGAACGCCGTCGCCTTCCGCGCGCTGCTGGACGGCGCCCCGTCGGCGTACCGCGACGCTGTGCTGCTGAATTCAGCTGCAGCGCTGGTGGTGGCCGAGGCCGCATCGGACCTGCGCGAGGGTGTCACTATCGCAGCCGAGAGCATCGACAGCGGCAAGGCCAAAGATAAGATCACCGCCCTGGCGCGGATTACACAAGGCACGACATGACCGACACAATCCTGGACAAAATCAAGGCCTACAAGCTGGAAGAAGTGGCTGCCGACAAGGCACAAAAATCGCTGGACGCGCTTGAGGCCGAGGCCCGCGATGCAGGCCCCGTGCGCCCCTTTGCCAAGGCCCTCGTCGAGGCCAGCCGTGATGGCTATGGCCTGATCGCCGAAATCAAGAAAGCGAGCCCATCCAAAGGCTTGATCCGCCCCGAGTTCGATCCGCCAGCCCTGGCGCAGGCCTATGAGGCAGGTGGCGCGGCCTGTCTGTCGGTGCTGACCGACACGCCCAGTTTTCAGGGCGACAAATCCTTTCTGACCGAAGCACGGGCCGCCTGTAGCCTGCCCGCGCTGCGAAAGGATTTCATGTATGATCCTTATCAGGTGGTCGAGGCGCGCGCACTTGGCGGCGACTGTATCCTGATCATCATGGCCTCGGTCGAGGATGGCCAGGCTGCCGAGTTGGAACAGACCGCATTTGACTGGGGCATGGACGTTTTGATCGAGGTGCACGACGAAGCCGAATTGGAGCGTGCCGAGCAGTTGAAAAGCCCGCTCATCGGGATCAACAACCGCAACCTCAAGACCTTTGAAACTTCTCTGGACACCACCAAGCGTCTGTCAAAGCTAGTTTCGATCGATCGCACGATCGTCTGTGAAAGCGGGCTGAACACCGCCGCCGACCTCAGCGACATCGCCCGGTATGGCGCGCGCTGTTTCCTGATCGGCGAAAGCCTGATGCGCCAGGACGATGTGACCGGCGCAACGCGCCAGATCCTGGCCAACCCACTGGTTCCGGGGGCGATGTAATGGTGCTTACGCATTTTGACGGCAAAGGCGACGCGCATATGGTGGATGTGTCCGACAAGGACGTGACATCCCGTATCGCCGTGGCGCGCGGCTACATCAAAATGCAGCGCGAAACCTTTGATATCATTTCAGAAGGTCGCGCCAAAAAGGGTGATGTTCTGGGTGTGGCGCGTCTGGCGGGCATCATGGGTGCCAAGAAAACCGCCGACCTGATCCCGCTGTGCCACCCCCTGCCGATCACCAAGGTTTCAGTCGAGATGGAGTTGGACGCGGATCTGCCCGGTGTCCGGATCGAAGCGACGGTCAAGACCACCGGCCAAACCGGCGTCGAGATGGAGGCCCTGACCGCGGTGTCGACCACGGCGCTCACGATCTATGACATGTCCAAGGCCGTCGACAAATCCATGGAAATCGGCGGCATCCACGTCCAGCTGAAAGACGGCGGAAAATCAGGCCGTTACGAGGCAAAATGATCACCGTAGACGAAGCCCGCGCGCTGCTTTTGGATCTGGTACAGACCGGCGATATCGAAGAGGTTCCGCTGGCGCAGGCCGCCACCCGTGTGTTGGCCAGTGATGTGGCCGCCACGCGCGATCAGCCCCCCTTTGCGGCATCGTCTATGGACGGCTATGCGGTCAAGGCTGCCGAGGTCGAGCTGCACGCCATGTTCAAGGTGATCGGCGAAGCCGCAGCCGGACATGGATTTGATGGCACGGTCGGCGCCGGTCAAGCCGTCCGCATTTTCACCGGCGCGCCGATCCCGCAAGGCGCTGATTTTGTTGTCATTCAGGAAGATGTGGATCGCAAAGGCGACTTGATCACGATCTCGGACGATCCTGGGCACAAGGACAACATCCGCCCCGCTGGCGTCGATTTCCGGGTTGACGACACAGTCACCGCTCCGCGCCGCCTCCGGGCTGAGGATGTGGCGCTGATGGCCTCGATGAACATCCCCCGCGTGCCGGTGCGCCGCAAGCCGGTGGTTGCCTTGATCTCGACCGGCGACGAATTGGTCATGCCCGGCGAGGTTCCGGGGCCAGATCAAATCATCGCGTCGAACACCTTTGGGCTGAAGGCCTTGTTCGAACGCCACGGCGCCCATGTGCGCGTTTTGCCCATCGCCCGAGACACCGTCGCCTCGCTCGAGACCACCTTTGGATTGGCACAAGGTGCTGATCTGGTGGTGACAATTGGTGGCGCTTCGGTTGGAGATCACGATCTGGTGGCTCAGACCACGCAGCAACTGGGGATGGAACGGTCGTTCTACAAGGTTCGGATGCGCCCCGGCAAACCGCTGATGGCGGGTCGATTGGCAGGCGCCGCCATGGTCGGCCTGCCAGGAAACCCTGTTTCGGCAATGGTTTGCGGCTATGTCTTCATCTTGCCGATGCTGCGCAAGATGTTGGGCCTGGGCGAAGCGGATGAGGCCCTGATGACCGCCACCCTCGGCCACGACATAGCGCAAAACGGACCCAGGCAGCACTATATGCGCGCCCGGGTCGAAGGTGGTCAAATCACCGTGTTCGACAATCAGGACAGCTCGCTTTTGTCGGTTCTGTCGCGGTCAAATGCACTGGCGGTCCGTGCTCCGGATGATCCTGCACGCAGCTCCGGAGAGACATTGCACTACCTGCCGTTGTAAGCTTGCTCAAGAACAAGCGTTGACACAAAACAGGAACATGCGTAGAACAAATGTAAACGCATAGATCCTGAGGTGACGTGATGCTGACCAAGAAGCAACTGGATTTGTTGGAGTTTATTCACAAACGGCTCCAAGCGGACGGCGTTCCCCCCAGTTTCGATGAAATGAAGGTTGCGCTGGACCTGCGCAGCAAATCCGGCATTCACCGTTTGATCACAGCTTTGGAAGAACGCGGGTTCATTCGGCGGTTGGCCCACAGGGCCCGGGCGATCGAGATCGTGAAGCTGCCCGAAAGTCTGGGTGGCGAGCCTTCGACCGGGTTTACCCCACGTGTGATCGACGGCGACCGACCCGAAGCGGGCCGCCCCGCCAATTCCGAACCCATCAGCATTCACGCGGTCGAACTGCCCGTCATGGGCCGCATCGCGGCCGGTGTGCCGATCGAAGCGATTAACCAGCAATCACATCAAGTTGCGGTCCCCGGGCAGATGCTGTCTGGAAGCGGTGAGCACTATGCCCTTGAGGTCAAAGGCGATTCGATGATCGATGCCGGCATCAACGATGGCGATGTCGTGGTCATTCGCGAAACTTCGACCGCTGACAACGGGGACATCGTTGTTGCCTTGGTTGAGGACCAGGAAGCAACGCTCAAGCGGTTCTTCCGCCGTGGCAATGTCATCGCGCTCGAGGCGGCGAACCCCGCGTATGAGACGCGCATGTTCCCTGACAACAAGGTCAAGGTGCAGGGTCGTCTTGTCGGTCTGATCCGCACCTATTGATCGTTACTCCGGCGTATTCCACAAACGGCGGCCCGTGATCTGGGTCGCCGTTTTCATGCCCGCAGCTGAGATTGCAAGGCTCCCCGTTTCGCGCAGCCGCTGCGGGTCAAACAAGTGGCACCCCCCAGGGATCGTCGCCGGAACCGAGGCAACCACGATCTGGTTCTCTTCGCAGTGATTGAAGCCGGCGACCGCGCGCTTGCCGACCAGATGGATGATTTCCCAATCACCCGCGGTCATTCGGCGTTGCTTGTCTTGACCATCGGTCCAGCGTAAGGCCGCATGCTGCTGATCCGCCGCGTCCCCGTCGTTTTCCAGCCAGACTGTCGCGATGAACCCTGCCCCTTTGGGCTTGCTCAACGCGCGACCGTCCTGCGTCAGCACGCCGACCAACCCGCCCGTGTCCGCAATCAGAACGCCGGGACGTTCTGCCTGGGTCCAAAGGGCCAGTGCGACAGCCGCGGGCACCACCCCCATCCACCGCAAGCCTCCACGCCAGAGCATGAGCCAAAGAAACCCGATCGCCAGGAGCGGCAGTGTCAATTCCGGCGGTGACATGACGCGGCGCTGCGCGCCTTCCATGTCCGACACCCAATGTGCGACCCACAGAATCCACCGCAATCCCGCGCCCATCAGCTCCAACCCGATCCATTCCAGCCCCAAGGGCGCCAGACACGCGGCCAAAACGGCAGCCGGGATGACAAGGACCCCCATCAGAGGCACCGACAACAGGTTGGCGATCAGCCCATAGCTGGCAATGGTGTTGAAATGCGCTGCCCCAAAGGGCGCAGTGGCCAGCCCCGCCACACCAGAACTGATGACAACCCCCAAGACGGGTTTGAGCCAATTGGGCCCCATAGACCATTCCATGTCCCGGATCATGCCAAACACCGCGATCAACGCAGTGGTGGCCGCAAAAGACATCTGGAACCCGGGCCCCAGCAAACTTTCGGGACGCAGCACCAAAACGATCATCGCCGCAACCGCAACCGCCCTGAGCGACAGCGCACGGCGATCCACCAGCACCGCACAGAGCATCACGGCGACCATGACAAAGGCGCGCTCTGTTGCAACATTACCGCCAGACAGGGCCAGATAAACCGCAGCGGCGGCCAAAGCGCCGAGGGCTGCGATCTTTTTGACGGGCATCCGCAGGGCCAGCGACGGGATCAAGGACAGCGCTGTGCGCAAGGCTCCGAACACAAAGGCCGTGAGCAACCCCATATGCAGGCCCGAGATCGCCAACAGATGGGCCAGGTTGCTTGTGCGCAAATCCCGCAACGTCTCTTGGCTGACGGCACTGCGGTCACCGGTGGTGATGGCGGCAGCGAAGCCCCCAACCTCTCCGGGCAGTATCGATTGGATATGGCGCGAGGCCGACAAACGCAGCCGGTAGATCCAGACACCCCAATCGCCATAGTCCGGCGCTCCCGTCCTCAGGACCGGGGTACGCGTATATCCGACGGCGCCAAGCCCCAGAAACCAGGCATGACGCCGGAAATCAAAACCGCCCGGTTCGACCGGTCCTTGCGGCGGCGACAGGTGACCGGTTGTCATGATGACATCGCCCGGCGTCAGAACAGGTGATGCGCCATGCAGGGACAAGCGCACCTTGTGGGGCATTTCATCCGGCGACACCCTGTTCAGGCGCACATGATCCAGCGTGATCCGCACCGCGTCCGAAGCAGAGCGGTCAATGGCGATCACCCGCCCCTCGACCGGGCCGTAGTAACGCCAATCCAAGACAGGCCCCGATACGGCGTGCGCCCGGACACCGGCCAACACAAAGCCCAAGGAGATCAGAGAGATACAGGCAATCAGCGGGGTCCAGACATCCGGGTGCCGCAAGGCCCGAAAGAACCCCGCACCGGCCGTGACTGACAAGACCCCATAGGCCCACAAATCGGGTTCGGATTTGAGCAGAAAATACAAACCGATCCCGATGCCCAGGCACACAGGCGACCAGGGGAACAGGTACCCGCGCTGTTCTTGCAGGGCGGCCTCGGTCCGTACCAGAACGCGCATGCTTGCTCCTATCCGTCCGTCTGGTTAGACAGGCGGAAACGTTACCGCCACCATAGTTACCAAAAGGTAAATGCCGCATATGTCCGATCAGGTCGTCACCCGTTTCGCCCCGTCTCCCACCGGTTATCTGCACATCGGCGGGGCCCGCACGGCCCTGTTCAACTGGCTGTACGCCCGCGGTCGCGGCGGCAAGTTCCTGTTGCGGATCGAAGACACCGACCGCGAACGTTCGACCCCCGAGGCAACTGCGGCCATCCTGCAAGGTATGGAATGGCTCGGCCTGGATCACGATGGCGAGGTTGTGAGCCAGTTCGAAAGCGCTGCGCGTCATGCTGAGGTCGCCCATCACCTGCTGTCCGAGGGCAAGGCATACAAGTGTTTCTCGACCCAGGAAGAGATCGCCGCTTTCCGCGACGCGGCCCGGGCCGAGGGCAAGTCGACCCTGTTTCGCAGCCCCTGGCGCGATGCCGATGCGACCACACACCCCGACGCACCCTTTGTGATCCGTATCAAAGCCCCGCAGGATGGGTCCACCGTGATCCGCGATCAGGTCCAGGGCGATGTGACCATTCGCAACGATCAGCTCGATGACATGATCCTGCTGCGCTCGGATGGGACGCCGGTCTATATGCTGGCCGTTGTGGTCGATGATCACGACATGGGCGTGACCCATGTGATCCGGGGCGACGACCACCTGAACAACGCCGCCCGCCAGATGATGATCTACGAGGCGATGGGCTGGGACGTACCGGTCTGGGCGCATATTCCGCTGATCCACGGGCCTGACGGCAAGAAGTTGTCGAAACGTCACGGCGCGCTTGGGGCGCAAGAATATCAGGCGATGGGGTATCCGGCGGCTGGCATGCGCAACTATCTGGCTCGTCTGGGATGGAGCCACGGCGATGACGAGTTCTTTACCGACGCCCAAGCCAAAGAGTGGTTCGATCTGGACGGAATCGGGAAAAGCCCCGCGCGCTTTGACACCAAAAAGCTGGAAAACCTGTGTGGACAGCACATTGCGATCGCAGATGATGCTGCGTTGCGGCAAGAAATTCAGGAGTATTTGGCAGCGGCAAATCAGCCTGCTCTCACGGAAACACAATCAGGTGATTTGGAGCGTGCGATGTATTGCCTCAAGGATCGGGCACGCACTTTCCCGGAACTCCTTGAAAAGGCTCACTTTGCGCTGACATCCCGCCCCATCGAGCAAGATGCGAAGGCCGCGAAAGCGCTTGCATCGGTATCCAATGGTATACTGAGTGAATTGACGCCGCAGCTGCAAAATGTTAGCTGGACCCGAGATGATCTGGAGGCCTCTCTGAACGGCTTTGCCGAAGCACGAGAGACAAAGTTCGGAAAACTGGCCGGCCCCTTGCGGGCTGCGTTGGCAGGACGAGCGGTAACACCTTCGGTTTTTGACATGATGCTGGTGTTGGGCAAGGACGAAAGCCTGGCACGGCTTCAGGATGCAGCGGAGAAAGCCCAGTCTTCATAAACGGGTAACGCTGCACAGATACGACGGACCTGCGCGACAGCCGCGCAGGCGCTGCCCGCACGTTCACGGCGCCAATGTCTTCAAACATTGGCGCGTTTCGTGCCAGTACAGAGGAAGGGACATCTATGACCGAGAGCAAGAAATCAGCCACTCTGAGCCTCAATGGCGAATCCTATGAGCTGCCTATTTTCTCTCCGACCGCTGGCCCGGACGTCATCGACATTCGCAAGCTTTACGGCACCGCGGGTGTATTCACCTATGACCCCGGCTTTACCTCAACCGCAAGCTGCGACAGCACCATCACCTATATTGACGGTGAAAAAGGTGAACTTTTGCACCGTGGTTACCCAATTGATCAATTGGCAGGCAAATCGCATTTCCTCGAAGTGTGCTACTTGCTGCTTTACGGTGAGCTGCCATCGGCCGCGGACTTGGAAAAGTTCGAGAGCACAATCACCCGCCACACCATGCTGCACGAGCAGATGCACAACTTCTTCCGCGGGTTCCGCCGCGACGCGCATCCGATGGCCATCATGGTGGGTGTGGTTGGCGCAATGTCGGCCTTCTATCACGACTCGACCGACATCGCCGACCCGCGCCAGCGTGAAATCGCCTCGCATCGTCTGATCGCCAAGATGCCGACCATTGCGGCGATGGCGTACAAGTATTCGATCGGTCAGCCGTTCATCTATCCGCGCAACGATCTGGACTATGCCTCGAACTTCCTGCGCATGTGCTTTGCCGTGCCTGCCGAAGACTATGAGGTGAACCCGATCCTGAGCCGCGCGATGGACCGCATCTTTACCCTGCATGCGGACCACGAGCAGAACGCGTCGACCTCGACCGTGCGTCTGGCGTCGTCCTCGGGTGCCAACCCGTTCGCCTGCATCGCAGCCGGTATCGCCTGCCTCTGGGGCCCTGCGCATGGTGGCGCCAACCAGGCGTGTCTTGAGATGCTCAAGGAAATCGGAACCCCCGATCGCATCCCCGAGTTCATAGCCCGCGCCAAGGACAAGAACGATCCGTTCCGCCTGATGGGCTTTGGTCACCGCGTCTACAAGAACTTTGACCCGCGCGCGACCGTGATGAAGCAATCGGCGGATGAGGTTCTGGATCTGCTGGGTGTCGAAAACAACCCGCTGCTGCAGGTTGCCAAAGAGCTGGAGCAGGTCGCGCTGAACGACCCCTACTTCGCTGAGAAAAAGCTGTTCCCGAACGTCGACTTCTATTCGGGCATCATCCTTGAGGCGATGGGTTTCCCGACGTCGATGTTCACCCCGATCTTTGCGCTGTCGCGCACCGTGGGCTGGATTTCGCAGTGGAAGGAAATGATTGGCGATCCGCAGAACAAGATCGGTCGTCCGCGTCAGCTGTATCTTGGTGAAACCGAACGCGACTACGTCGACATCGAAAACCGCTGATCAGCAGTCTTTAATTTCTTCAGGCCCGTGCATGACCCCATGCGCGGGCCTTTCTATTTTGAGCCGGGATTGTTTTTTCGGGGAAGCGCATCCTTCGAAAAAGCTCACCTGGAAGCCAGTGATCAAGACCCTCAATTACTCGCCAAGGGTCAGGCGTTCTTTTCGGGTGCGCTGCAAGCAACCGAAACAAACAACGCCCTCTCTCAAGCAGCCAAGTTGCGAACTGTGATAAGGTCTCTGAAGAGACTCAGCGCAATTGTCTTTGCTGCGATCCAAGAATCCAAGAATTCTGGTCCAGGTCGACGTGATTGTTTCCTGACCAGAAACGCCACCACAGGCGATCTTGACGCACATTTGCGCCAAACTATGCTAAAATATAAATATTTTCACTTTCTGGGGGGAAAGTAACAATGCTTCCGATCTATTTGATGGGCCTTTTGGGGGCTCTGGCAATTTATGGTGTTTACGAATGGGGCAGAGACGACGGCCAGAACGAAGTCGTGGATACCGTAACGGGTGATCCGGATGGCGGCGAAACGCCCACGGATGACAACCCACTGGCCGGGACAGATGAAGACCAATCCATCCTTGCATTTGTTGGCAATGACAGTGTCGACGCCGCAGGCGGAAATGACACCGTCGATGGCGCAGGCGGTGATGATACGCTGAACGGTGGCAACGGTGATGACGAGTTGCTGGGCAACGACGGCAACGACCGCTTGGTCGGCGGCAACGGCAACGACACCATCAACGGCATGGACGGCGACGACAACGCTGCGGGCCAGTACGGCGACGACAGCATGTCCGGTGGAGCTGGAAACGACACGCTGAGCGGTGGGTTTGGCAATGACACGCTTGCGGGCGATCTGGGCAATGATGCCCTCACCGGCAACGATGGCGACGACAATGCGTCCGGCGGTGAAGGCGATGATACGGTCAACGGCAACGACGGCAACGATATCCTGATGGGCGAGGCCGGAAACGACTCGATGCGCGGTGGCTCGGGGATCGACCTGATGCTCGGTGGCACCGGGGACGACGTGGTCAACGGCAACCAGGGCGACGATTGGGTCGAAGGCGCCGAGGGCAACGACAGCCTGCTTGGTGGAGACAACAACGACACCCTTTTGGGGGGCGACGGATCGGATGAGCTCAATGGTGGCGACGGTGACGATCTTCTGTTCAATGGCGACTTCCTGAACCGGTCATTGACGACAACCGAGCTTGAAGCGGTGCGCGACTTGCTCGCCGGAGGTGGTCAGATCACCACGCTGCCCGAAGGTGTCAGCCTTTCGGTCAATGATGACGGCGTGGCCGATACATTGGACGGCGGCAACGGCAACGACGATCTGTATCTGGGCGATGGAGACACCGGAACAGGCGGTGCAGGGGCGGATGACTTTGTGCTGCTGGATGGTGTCGCGACTGATATGGCGATCATTCTGGACTATGACGCGGAAGAAGATTCTCTTGTCTATGTCTATGACGAAGGCGACCCCGAACCCATGATCAGCGTTACAGACAATGGTGACGGCACGCACACCGTCGAAGCCGACGGTGCCGCTGTGGCCATGGTCACGGCGTCATCCTTGTCGGTCAGCAACGTGGTCCTGGTCGAGCGTGGATCTGACAGCGGCTTTGCCGTCTAACGCCCTGTCAAAACAGTGAAAGTTGGTCACCCGGCTGTTGTGGAACCGCAAACAGATCGGTCCTGAGAGGGTCGGTCTTCTGCGCCAAACCCAACCGCCGGGTGGCATTTTCAAAGCGCTGCGCCACGATCTCGGCATAGTGCCCCTCGCCCCGCATCCGGTGCCCCCACCGCGGGTCATAGTCCCGCCCCCCGTGCATCTCGCGCAGACGCGCCATGACGCGATCGAACCGGTTCGGCTCGTGCTCGGCCAACCATTCCTGCCACAGGGCAGACACCTCGCGCGGCAGGCGCAGCATGATCCAACTGGCCGCATCGGCACCAGCCTCCTTGCCAGCCGCCAGCAAAGCCTCAAGCTCGTGATCGGTTAGGCCGGGCACCAAGGGTGAGGTCATGACCCGCACCGGCACCCCTGCCCCGGTCAACGCCCGGATGACCCGCAAACGTTGGATCGGTCCGGGTGCGCGCGGCTCCATCCGCCGGGACAGCCCCGGGTCCAACGTGGTGAGCGATATACCAACACGCACGAGGCCATTTGCTGCCATTGGAGCCAGAACATCAATGTCCCGCTCGATCAGCGTTCCCTTTGTGACGATGGCAACAGGATGGTTGAACTCGGCCAACACCTGCAGGCAGTCGCGCACGATCCCCCTGTCCCGCTCGATGGGTTGATAGGGATCAGTGTTGGTTCCGATCGCAATCGGAGCGACCTTGTATCGGCGCGCGCTCAGTTCCTTTCGCAGAACCTTGGCTGCATTGGGGCGCGCGATCAGCTTTGTTTCAAAGTCCAGCCCAGGCGACAGCCCCAAATAGGCATGCGTGGGACGGGCAAAGCAATAGCTGCACCCATGCTCGCACCCCCTGTAGGGGTTGATCGAGCGGTCGAATGGCAGGTCCGGGGATCGGTTGTATGTGATCAGGCTCCGCGCCACTTCCTCTGAAACCTCGGTGCGTAGCGGCGGCAAACTGTCGTTCGCTGCCCAGCCGTCGTCGAAACCCGCACGGGTCGTTGCCTCGTATCGACCCGCCGCATTCGACGCCACGCCGCGCCCGCGCACTTCTCGACCTATCAGCTTTTCGGTGTCCAAACGTTCCATCGCATCAAAATGGAACAAAGCGCGAACAATCGCAACCCACAATCAAAACGGGCATTCTGCGATGCAGCAATAACCCGCTGATTCCTTGGGCATTTCATGATCCTGCGCACATAGAGCCAGAAACCAGAGATTCGCGAATATGGTACATGCAAAAAGCGGGTCTAAGCGCCCGGACATGCATCATTTCAAAGATCATTCTGCGAATTTCTCATTATCAATCGCTCAATTTCGCCCCTATAGGTCGGTTGCAGAACCGTCTGTGTCGCAACTGACGCAGTCGAAACGCGGCCAAACGGCAAAAACAGAAAAAACGGCCATCAGTCGGGGCGCGCCCCGCTCAGCTTAAGGAATCGCACCATGTCGGAAGAAGATGACATCATCCTGTCGGAACTCGACGACGAGGAACTTGTTCAACAGATGTTCGACGACCTCTACGACGGTCTCAAGGAAGAGATCGAAGAGGGCGTCAATATTCTTCTCGAGCGCAAATGGGCGCCGTACGACATTCTGACCAAAGCGCTTGTTGGCGGCATGACCATCGTGGGCGCCGACTTCCGCGACGGCATCCTCTTTGTGCCCGAGGTTCTGCTGGCCGCAAACGCGATGAAGGGCGGCATGGCCATCCTCAAGCCGCTGCTGGCCGAAACCGGCGCGCCCCGCGTTGGCAAGATGGTCATTGGCACCGTCAAAGGCGACATCCACGACATCGGCAAGAACCTTGTTTCGATGATGATGGAAGGCGCCGGTTTCGAGGTGGTCGATCTGGGCATCAACAACCCGGTCGAAAACTACCTGGAAGCACTGGAAACCGAACAGCCCGACATCCTGGGCATGTCCGCCCTGCTGACCACCACCATGCCCTACATGAAGGTGGTGATCGACACGATGGTCGAGCAAGGCGTGCGTGACGATTACATCGTTCTGGTGGGCGGCGCGCCCCTGAACGAAGAGTTCGGCAAGGCCATTGGCGCCGACGCCTATTGCCGTGACGCTGCTGTCGCCGTGGAAACCGCCAAGGATTTCGTCGGTCGCAAGCACAACCAACTCAGCGCCTGAGCCGATGGCCAGACGCAGCAGAACGGCTCGCCCTGAAAGGCGGGCCGTTTTGCGTGCAACGGGTCGCTCGTTGCAGGACCAAAGCCTGACAGACAAGGGCCTTGCCCCGCCCGAACGCAAGACCGGTCGCATCCTGCTGATCGCGTGCGGTGCCTTGGCGCGCGAAATCCTTGCGGTGAAAGAACGCAACGGATGGGACCACATGGACCTGACCTGTTTGCCCGCAATCCTGCACGTCCATCCCGAGCGCATCACGGACGCGGTCGAAGACGCAGTGATCCGTCACCGCGAGGTTTATGACCAGGTCTTTGTGGTCTACGCCGACTGTGGCACCGGGGGACATCTACAGGCGGCGTGTGAGCGTTTGGGGGTCGAAATGGTCAAGGGCCCGCACTGCTATTCCTTCTTCGAAGGCAACGATGCATTCGACGCCCGCAAAGAGGATGAGACCACAGCCTTTTACCTGACGGATTTCCTGGCCCGGCAGTTTGATGCATTCATCTGGAAACCCATGGGCTTGGATCGCCACCCCGAGCTGCTGGAGATGTATTTCGGCAATTACACCAAAGTCGTCTATCAGGCACAGATCGACGACCCCGCGCTGACCGAGCGCGCCCGCGAGATTGCCGAGCGTATGGGGCTGGCGTTTGAACGCCGCTTTACCGGCTATGGCGATCTTGAGACCACCATGGCCGCCTGGGCGAAACGCCCCCCTGCTTAAGCTGCGGCCAGTGCGACCTCGTTGATGCGTTCGATCATCGACCGAACCCCGTTCGACCGCTGCGCCGACAGATGTTCGTTCAAACCCAGGCGCTCCAACTCGGCCCGCGCATCCACCTGCCCGACCTGAGACACCGGCACACCGTTGTACAAGGCGCGCAGAACCGCGATCAGGCCACGCACAATCAACGCATCACTGTCACCGTCAAACTGGAACACGCCGTTTTCGATGCTGGGTTGCAGCCAGACCTGGCTGGCGCATCCGTGAACCTTGGTGGCAGGCACCTTGAATGCCTCGTCCAGCGGCTCCATCGCCTTGCCCTGTTCGATCACATGGCGATAGCGATCTTCCCAGTCGTCCAGGAATTCAAAATCTTCCACCAACTCTTCGAACGCCGCCGTGGCCATGTTCCGTATCCTTCCATCTGTCCAGCTGTGACCTAAGCCGCCCGCAGGTCGCTGTCCAGACCTGCCATGGCTTTTCAAGCGGTTCCAGATGCGGTAACCGAAGGATACGAAAAGACTTGCAACAAAGACGTCAGTACGGGGCCGGTATGATGAACAAACCTCTCGCAGTTCTATTGATCGCGGGGCTGACCCTGTCGGCATGCAACAGCTGGCGCAACTCGCGTGTCAATCCGACCAACTGGTTCGGCGGCAGCACCTCGACCCCGGTCGAAACCACAGAGGCGGTCAACACCAACCCGCTGATCCCCCCGTCCCGCCGCGGCATCTTTTCACGTCCCGAAGAAGAAGATCGCGGTGTCGCGATTACCAAGGTGACCGAGTTGCAAATCGACCCCACCAACACCGGTGCGATCATCCAGGTTGTTGGCGTGGCCAACCGCCAAGGCGCCTATAACGCCGAGCTGCGACTGACCCCTTCCGAAGAGGAAGCGGAAAAAGGTGTTCTTACCTATACGTTCTTCGTGACCTATCCCGAAAATCCGACCCCCCAAGGATCGGAACGCACGCGGACCATCCGTCAGGCCATCAGCCTGTCTCGGCAGGATCTGCAGAGTGTCCGTGTGATCCGTGTGATCGGTCAGGAAAACGTACGCGAGTCACGGCGGCGCGGCTGACCGCGCCCGCTCCGCTTATCCCAGTGACACAACCTTCACGGCCTGACCTTTGGCCGTGAGCGCGATCTCGCCTTCGCACAGGCGCATCGCATCCTCGCCAAAGACCTCATAGCGCCACCCGCTCAGTGCTGGCACATCGCGCATGCCAGCCGCAATCGCATCCAGATCCGAGCTGGGGGCAATCAGCTTGGCCGCAACGCCCGCGCTTTCTGTCTTGGATTTCAACAGCACGCGCAGCAAGTCGGCCAGCGCCGGGTTCACCTGCATCTTGTCTCGGCTTTTGTCGATCTTGGGATAGTTTTCGGGCGGGCAGTCGACGCCGCGTTTCACCGCAGCCAGGATCCCTTCGGAAATCGCTCCCTTGCGCGCCTCGCGCAGCAACAGGCGCGAATTGCCTAGATCCGAGCCATTGCGCGGTTTGGTCGACGCCAGTTCAACCAGCGCGTCGTCCTTGAAGACCCGGTTGCGCGGGACGTTGTTGGCCTGGGCATATTCTTCGCGGAATTGCGCCAATTCCCGGACGACGGCCAGAAACTTGCCCGACGTCGTGCGTGTTTTCACGCGCTTCCAGGCATCTTCGGGGCGGATGTCATAGGTCGCCGGAGATGTCAGGATGGTTAGCTCTTCGGTGACCCAACGGCTGCGGCCGGACTTCTCCAGCTCGGCCGCAAGGTATTCATAGATCTTCCGCAGATGGGTAACGTCGGCCAAGGCATAGGTCTGCTGCGCCTTGCTCAGCGGGCGGCGGGACCAATCCGTAAATCGCGATGTCTTGTCGAGCCCCTGCTTGCAGATCTTGCGCACCAGCGTCTCGTATCCGACCTGTTCACCAAAGCCACAGACCATGGCCGCGACCTGGGTGTCAAACAGCGGTTCGGGAAACACCTGCGCGTCGATCCAGAAGATCTCCAGATCCTGACGCGCGGCATGAAACACCTTGACCACATCCGTGTTGCGAAACAGTTCGTGCAACGGTTCCAGCGACATCCCATCGGCCAGCGGGTCCACCAGAACGGCATTTTCATCGCCCTCGCCCGGATGTGCCAGTTGCACCAAGCATAACTTGGAATAGTACGTCCGCTCCCGCAGGAACTCGGTATCTACAGTGACATAGGGGTGCTGTGCTGCCGCCGTGCAAAAGTCGGCAAGGTCTTGCGTCGTTGTTAGGGTTTTCATCCGGCCAGTATGTTTTTTCTTCTTGTTTCTACGCCCTCACCCCGGCGTTTCAGGGTCATTGTTACAATCTTATGACTAATCACAAGACTGTGTAAATCCGCTGACCCGACATTGGTGAAAATCTCACCCCAAGTGAACGGGAGTGCTGTTTTTTTCAGCAAAACGGCGCAAAACCGCCGGGTAAAGTAGGTGTTCTTGGATCAGGACACGGGCCGCCAGCGTCTCTGGCGTGTCTCCTTCCAGAACCGGCACCCGCGCCTGGCCCAGGATCGGGCCGTCATCCAGTGCCGCCGTCACCTCATGCACGCTGCATCCATGCTCGGCATCTCCTGCTTCCAGGGCACGGGCATGGGTGTTGAGGCCTTTGTATTTTGGTAATAGCGAGGGATGGATGTTCAGCATCCGGCCTTGGAAGTGTGATACGAAATCCCCGGTCAGCACCCGCATGAACCCGGCCAGGCACACGATGTCTGGCTTGGCCTCTAGAATGGGCTTGATCAGCTCGGCCTCAAACGCAGCACGGTCGCCCTTGAACGGGCGATGGTCGACCCAGGCCGTTGCAACCCCGCGCTCGGCGGCCTTTTTCAAGCCACCGGCGTGCTCGTCATTGGACAACACCAGGCAAGGTCGTGCCGGATGGTCGCCCACCATGCTGTCGAGCAGGGCCACCATGTTGGAGCCCCCACCCGAGATCAGGATCGCAACGCGTTTGTGGCTCACAGCAACTGGCCCGAATAGGCCACACCCGGAGTGCGCGTCACTGTGCCCAGGCGCGAAACGCTCTCGCCCGCCTCACTCAGCAGTGCGGTCAGGGCATCGGCCTGCTCTGCGTCGCAGACAACGATCATGCCAATGCCGCAGTTAAAGGTCTTGAGCATCTCGCTCTCAACGATGCCACCGGTCTCGGCCATCCATTTGAACACGGGCGGCAGATCCCAGGCGTTCAGGTCGATCTCGGCGCCCATGTCGTCGGGCAGAACGCGCGGCAGGTTTTCGGTCAGGCCGCCGCCGGTGATATGGGCCAGCGCGTGAACACCCCCGGCGCGGATCGCGTCCAGCACGGATTTCACATAAAGCCGCGTGGGGGTCAGTAGAACCTCGCCCACTGTTCCTTCGCCAAACGGGCAATCCGAATCCCATGTCAGGCCGGAAACCTCGACCAGTTTGCGCACCAGCGAGTAGCCGTTGGAATGCACGCCATCTGACGCCAGCCCCAGCAGCACGTCGCCCTCAGCCACACCCGCAGGCAAGGTTGCGCCGCGTTCCATCGCGCCGACCGAGAAGCCCGCGAGGTCGAAATCACCTTCGGGGTACATGCCCGGCATTTCCGCCGTTTCGCCCCCGATCAGCGCACAGTTCGAGCGCACACAGCCCTCGGCAATGCCTTCGATGATGCGGGCAGCGGTTTCGGTTTCCAGTTTGCCAGTGGCAAAATAGTCCAGGAAAAACAGCGGCTCGGCGCCTTGGCAGACCAGGTCATTGACGCACATGGCCACCAGGTCGATGCCAACACCGTCCACCACGCCGGTGTCGATGGCAATCCGCAGCTTGGTGCCAACACCGTCCGTGGCCCCCACCAGGATCGGGTTGGAATACCCAGCGTCCTTAAGGTCGAACAGGGCGCCAAAACCGCCCAGACCGCTCATCACGCCCGAACGATTGGTGCGCTTGGCGGCGGGCTTGATCCGGTCGACCAGTGCGTTGCCTGCATCAATATCCACGCCTGCCTCGGCATAGGTCATCCCGTTCTTGCCCGCTGTCATCGGTCCATCCTCGTGAGTTGCTTGCGCGCGGGTTAGTCGATTGTGGCCTTGCATGCAACGGTCACGGGTGACGCGGGAGGAAATAGCCGGTTTTCCGCAACCACGAAGGGTAGAAAATATTTGCCGATGGCGCCGCGATAAACCTTGGCGGCGCAAAGACTTTGTTGTAACCACCGCCTGTTCCTGGGGGATTAGCTCAATTGGTTAGAGCAGAGCGCTCATAACGCTTTGGTTGGGGGTTCAAGTCCCTCATCCCCTAGGAAGATCCCCCTTTCATCACACCGCCTGGCCACTGCCGGGTCCATTGCCCCATGACATTTGCGGCAAAATCGGCCATAATCACTGCATTTCAGCAAGGCGATTTGAGATGAAACAGGCGATTGTCATTATACACGGCATGGGCGAGCAAATCCCCATGCAGACCCTCAACACCTTTGTCGATGCAGTCTGGACCACGGACACATCACTGGTGAATCAAAGCAAACCGGACCCCAATACAGGTGCCGCGCGATCCGAGAATGCGTTCTGGGCCAAACCGGACAACCGCAACACGTCAAGCGAGCTGCGCAGGATCACCACCGAACGGGACGATGCGGGCAACTACACCGATTTCTATGAATACTATTGGGCGCATCTGATGCATGGCACGACGTGGGAACATGTTCAGAGCTGGATCATGGATCTTTTGCTCCGCAATCCCTTCAAACGTGTCCCGCGGCGGGTCTTTCATGCCTGGGTGGTTCTTTGGATCATTGCGGCGGTCACGGTGTACTTCACGCTCAAGGGGATGTTGCCGTCGGACGGCGTGCCCCCCACCGCCACCCAGGCAATCCTGTCCGGGGTCGTTGGCTTGATCGTGGCCAGTTTTGTGTCGAACGTGCTGATCAAACGGTTCGGAGACGTGGCCCGCTATGTCAAGGCGCTGCCCCCCAACGTGGACCGGCGCCAAGAGATCCGCAAGAACGGGGTGGACCTGCTGCAGCGGCTGATCAAATCCGGCGAATATGACCGGATCGTTGTTGTCGCGCACTCCCTGGGCACCATTGTGGCCTATGACATCCTGTCGATGCTCTTTGCCGAATACAACGAGTTGGAGGGCCTGAGCACCTTAGCCCCAGGCGACCAGCCCGAGCGCGAAAAGCTCGAAGACATGATCCGCGATGCGGCCGGACTGCCCCTGTCGACCGGAGCAGACGGATCAGGACACCCGATGGACGTTGACGCCTATCAGGCGCAACAGGCAAAGGCACTGGCCGAATTCCGGGCACAAGGCAGCCCCTGGATCATTTCGGACTTCGTCACGTTGGGCTCCCCCCTCACACATGCCGAGTTCCTGATGTCCGAAAGCCACGCGGATCTGCGCAGACGGCAGGCGCATCGCCTGATGCCCACCTGCCCGCCGATGCCGGAACATGACGGAACAACCAAACTGCGGCACGTGTCATACGACCCTGACTACACCTCGAAACGCACATCCGCACATCCGCGACAACCGCATCACGCGGCGCTCTTTGCCTATACGCGCTGGACCAACCTCTATTCGGACGAGCTGCTTTTGCTGACCGGTGACTTGATTTCAGGCCCCGTCGGCCAAGCCTTCGGCGCCGATGTTGACGGCACCATCGTCAGCGGAATTCGCGACATCGGCGTTTTGCCCGCGCTGACCAAGGACGGCGAAAAGGCGGACAAACACCACCGCACCTTCTTTTCGCACAACAACTATTGGAACCCGAAAAAAGGCAGCGACACCGATCACCCCGAGGTGCCCCATCACATAGCCGAATTGCGCCGCGCGCTGGCGATCCTGCAACCCTGATCCAAAAGGTGACACATGCGCTTTGTCGAACGAGATCGAGTGGCCCCACCCAAATGGTTCGCAATGGAAGAGGCCCGCAACAACCGGTTCATGCTCGTCGATTACTTCGGGATGGACGAAAAGAGCCTGAGCCAAACCCGCAGCTTTGAACCCGTCGAGTTTTCCGACACCAGCGACCCGGATCGCCGCGAAGTCGCGCTGACCTTGGCCGAGCTGTTTGACGGGCGCTGTGCTTTTTGTGAAAGCGAGCTTCGCGACAACCCTTACGTGATCCGTTTTCGCCCAATCTCCAGCGCCACGCCTGTGACCGATACCAGTACTGCGCATCTTTATTACGCGTGGCTGGCCGAGGCGTGGCAGAACCTTTACCCAATTTGTGCAGACTGCCGTCCGGGCGACCCGTTTCATTTTCCCGTAACATCGAACCGGCGCGCTCCGTTGCCCCAGCACGAAGACTTGGTGGCCTTTGCCGAGCGCGACGATGGCCGCTGGCCCAGCTTTCCACTGGACGAAAACCCGGTGCTCGTTGATCCCTGCTATGACCGCAAGCTGTGGCGGCATTTCAGGTTGTTCCCCCAGGGGCTGCTGGACGGTCGCGACCGGCGTGGTCGCGATACGATTGAACACTTCGACCTGAACCGCTCTGACCTCCAGGCCGCGCGAGAGGAGACATTTCAGTGGGGTATCGAACGCGCCAAGGAATACCTGACGAACGCCAACGCCACGGCCCCAACGGCGCTGCTGGACCCCGGCCGCCTGCCGCATTTCGGCAGTTGGCGGATCGCTTTACGGGAACTTTTAGGCAATGCGCTTGGCCGCGCACGCCCATCCGACAACCTTGAACGTGAATTGAACCGGCTCAAGGATCTGCCAGACGCCATGGACAGGTTCAACGATGCGATCGGGCAGCTTTCCGCGGCGGAATACCAGTGGTACGTGGACGACGCGGTCAACCCCGAAGAGCAGATGCGCGCGGGCATGGGCACCCGGGACCGAACCTATGACTTGCCTAGTAAGGTTGAGATCTACAACTACAAATCCTTGGAAAAGATCGAGGTGTCGCTGCCCGATCCCCCCAAGGACAAGCCGCGCACGGCCCCGTCCCTGTTGATCCTGGGTGAAAATGCCGCCGGCAAGAGCACGATCCTCGAAGCGATGGCCTTGGCCCTCATGGATCCGGGCACACGGCGGGCCTTGCGGGGGTTGGACCCGAACAAGATGGTTCTGGACCCTAAGTATCTGGGTGGCGACGCCGATCCGTTGGAATTGGCCAAGGTTTTCGTTTCTTATGGAGATGCGGACGACAAGACCCTGACCATTCGTCGCGCGCAGGACAACGCGCTTGCCGGGTTCCAGGACGACGGGGTCAAGAACGCCCTGCCCGTCTTTGCCTATGGGGCGTTCAGACAATATCTGACATCGGAGCGTCGCCACGTGCGTCATCGCCACGTACGATCCTTGTTTGAGCCGGACGAATTGCTATCGAACCCGGAAAAATGGCTGGTGCGGCTGAACAACGACGATTTCGAAATGGTCGCACGTGCGCTGCGCGATGTTTTTAGCATCGAGGGCGGGTTCGACGTGCTCGAACGCGACGACAAAGAGGTCTACATCGTGGGCGCCATCGGGTCTCAGCCCGACGGGCCCAAGACCCGAACGCCTCTGTCGCTGGTCTCGTCAGGGTTCCGATCGGTGCTGGCCATGCTTTGCGATGTGATGCACGGTCTGATGAACAAGAAGATCAACCCGTCGTTTCAGACGCTGGACACCGCGCGCGGGCTGGTGTTGATCGACGAGATCGAGGCCCATCTGCACCCGCGCTGGAAGGTGTCGATCATGTCGGGGCTGCGCAGCGCCCTGCCCGGTGTCTGTTTCATCGCCACCTCGCACGATCCGCTCTGCCTGCGAGGTATGGGCAAGGACGAGGTTCTGGTGCTGGAACGGGTGCGCGAGGTCAGCGAACAGGGCCTGCCGGTGCACACGCAAACACTGGTGAACCTGCCGGACAACAAGGATTGGACAATCCAACAGCTGCTGACGGCGGACTTCTTTCAATTGCAGTCCACCGAAAGCGGCGAGGCCCGCAAGGCGCAGGCCGAGGTCGAGGACAAGCTGGCCCGGGGTGTACGCCCCGAAGACGATCAGGCGGTGCGCGATTATCTGTCCGAGATGAGCGCCGCCCTCCCCATCGGTGACACAGAGGTGCACCGCCTTGTGCAACAGGCCATCGCTGAATTTCTGGCCCGGCGGCGGACGGTTACACAGAACCGGTTGCGTGATCTGCGTGACGAGACCAAGAAACGCATCCTTGCTGCGCTTGAGGGGGTGTGATGCGGTTTGTTCAACGCAGCGATGAGGTGCCTGAGGATTTCGAAGGCCGCGCAAAGGACGAATATGACGACGTCGTGGCCCATCGCAACGACCCGACCAAAACCAAGAGCTTTACCTTCAAGACCTACAAGCGGCCCGAGATCAAACAGCTCTTGCAGGACATGTTCCACGGCAAATGCGCCTATTGCGAAACCTTCTATTCCGCCGCCCAGCCAATGGATGTCGAACACTACCGTCCCAAGGGCGCGGTGTCCGAGGATGACGACCATGACGGCTATTGGTGGTTGGCGATGAAATGGGACAACCTGCTGCCGTCCTGCATCGACTGCAACCGCAAACGCAAGCAGATCACCCCAGTGGGCGACGTGCGCCAAGTGGCACTGATCCAGAACGGAACGCCCGAGTTCAGCCAGTCCAAGGTACTGGCTTCGGGCAAGAAGGACAGCTTTCCGATCACGGAAACCGGCGAACGGATCTTTGACGCGCCCACCGGGGCCAAGGACAACCTGATCGCGCTGTCCAGCCCGGGGTTGCTGAAGGAAGAGCCGCTGTTGCTCAACCCCTGCAACGACCGACCCGAGGCGCATCTGACGCATCATTTTACCTCGGTCACCGAAAGTGTGGACGGTGCCCCCCCTGCGCCTGTGTCCTTCATGCTGCCTGCAACGTTGCCAGACGGCGACGGCGATACATTTCGCGGCGACGACGACCTGAGCCTGAAGGGCGCGGTATCGATCCATGTTTACGGCCTCAACCGTTTGGATCTGGTGCAGGCAAGAACCGAACTGTTGCGACGGCTGGAGTTCCTGAAATCCGTCATCGTCCAATTGCATGCCTTGGCCGACGAAATTGAAGAGGCCACATCAACCGAGGCGCATATTTCCGCCCTTCTCGCCAAAAGTACCACAAAAATCCGAGCCTTGGCCGATCAGATCACGGAGGAGATTGCAGTCATGGCCCGGGACGAAGCCCCTTACGCCAGCATGGTTCAAGCCTGGCGCGCGAAATTCAAGGACGAGTTGGCACGCTGATTTGTCCTCGGAAGCGCAGGCGCAAACCTCAGCACATGTGGACAGCCTGCACTTGCCTGCGCGAGACAGGTTTCGCATGCCTGCACCGGTGGCATCAGCGCCCGATCACGATGTCAGCGCAAAGGCCGCCAAGGTCCTCGCTTTGGCCCAGACGCAACGTGCCGCCATGTGCACGCGCGACGTCTGCCACGATGGCCAACCCCAACCCGACGCCCGAGCCCTGGTTCTGATTGCGGGCAGGATCCAGGCGCGAGAACGGTTTGATCGCCTCGCCCCGCATCTCGACCGGGATGCCCGGCCCATCGTCTTCGACCCTGACCCTGAGCGATTTCGGGGTCATGACGACGCTGACCCGCGCCCGCGTGCCATAGCGTACAGCATTGCCAATCAGGTTTTCGACAGCCCGCCGCATGGCCAGTGGGCGCAACAGGATCTCGCCTTCAGCCTGGCACTCACCGAGCGACACATCACGTCCGGCCCGTTTCGCATCCTCGACGATCCTGCGGATCAGATCCGCCGGTTCGATCAACTCGGGCGCAGCCTCGGATGTGCCCCGCGAGAACTCCAGAAACGCATCCAGCAGTTTCTGCATTTCATCCACGTCCTTGAGCAGCGGTTCTGCGTCGTCCTCATCCAGCATCGACAACCCCAGCTTGAGCCGCGTCAATGGCGTGCGCAGATCGTGACTGACACCGGAAAGCATCATCGTGCGTTGTTCAATCTGCCGTTCGATCCGGGCGCGCATGTCCAGAAACGCACTGCCTGCGGCACGCACCTCGATCGCGCCCGAGGGCCAATAAGACACGTTGCGCCCCCGGCCGAATGCCTGGGCGGCATCGGCCAACCGTGTGATCGGGCGCAGTTGGTTTCGCATGTAGAGAAACGATATCGTCGTCATCAGGATCCCGAAGAACACCATCGTCACGATCAACTGATGCGGCGCTGCAGGGGATAATCGACGACGATCAAACGACACTTCGACCGGCCCCAGATCGCTGTCGATATAGACCTGCGCCAATCGGCTGTCACTGAGCGCGACCGCCAAAGTCCCCTCCAGTCGGGAATGAAACGTCTGCGTCACGATACGGCCGGTATAATCGTACCAACGGCGCGTGTCCCTGTCGGGCGGTGCCTCGTCATTGAGGAACCGCACCTGCATGTGCAACGCTGCCAGAAACGGGCGCATCGCACTCAGCATCTCGTTCTGGGTTTCGGCCCGCGCGGCCTGATCGCCGATCATCTCGATCTCGCGCACGATGGTCAGCGTCATCTGTTTGGTCACGTCCTCCAGGTTGCGCTGGATGAACGCGACCGAAACAACCAACTGCAGGACAACGACCGGCAGAACCAGGATCAGCGCGGCCCGGCCATACAGGCTGCGCGGCATATAGTGTTTGAGCCAACCGAAAGACATGCGCTAAGCCTAGCGGGCAGCCAAGCCGAGAGAAAGACCAGATGATTCAAGCACCAGACGATTTTGATCCCCCCGTTGGTCAGCCGATACAACTGGCCCCCGGCGTCCGCCGCATTCTGGCGCCCAACCCCTCGCCCATGACCTATCGTGGCACCAACACATATCTCATCGGGGATCGGGAACTGGCGGTGATCGACCCAGGCCCAACATCGCCAGAACATCTTGAGGCGATCCTGGCCGCACTGGAACCGGGCCAAAGCATCAGCCACATCATCGTGACCCACACTCACGTGGATCACTCCCCGCTCGCCGCCCCCTTGGCGGCACGCACCGGCGCCAGGATCTGGGCCTTTGGCGGGGCCGAGGATGGGCGCAGCGCCGTCATGTCCGAACTGGCGCAAGCCGGGCTGGCAGGCGGCGGCGAAGGGATCGATACAGGGTTCCGCCCGGACGTCACCGTTGCAGAGGGCGAGGTGATCAAAGGCGACGGCTGGGACCTTGAGGTGATCCACACACCGGGCCACCTGGGCAATCACATCGCATTGGCCTTGGGGGACGTCTGCTTTACGGCCGATCATGTGATGGGATGGGCCAGTTCGCTGGTCTCGCCTCCGGACGGGGATCTGACCGACTTCATGGACGCCTGCGCCCGTCTACGCGCGCGCAACTGGTCGGTGTTTCACCCCGGCCACGGCGCCCCCATTGATGACCCCGCGGGACGTTTGGACTGGCTGATCGAGCACCGCCTGATGCGCGAGGCCCAGATTCTGACCGCACTCGATCAGGGGCCTGCCACCGCACGCGGGTTGGCGGAACTCATCTACACCGAAACACCGCCTGCCCTGCTGCCCGCGGCCGAGCGGAACGTCTTTGCCCATCTGGTGGATCTGTTCGGAAAATCCCAGGTGAAACCAGCGGGCCAGCTTTCAGCCACAGCCGAGTTTTCAAAGCTCTGATCGGCCTTTCTGAAGGTGCGCGAAAAAAGTTCTCGAATTCGGTGAAAATCTGCTGGACGGTCGAAAGCCGCATTGCTATACGGCGCGAACCGTTCCGGCGTAGCTCAGCGGTAGAGCAGTTGACTGTTAATCAATTGGTCGTAGGTTCGATCCCTACCGCCGGAGCCAAATCTCCTCCAAGAGGTTGATTTCCAAGAAAAAGGCGACCCGCAAGGGTCGCTTTTCTCGTTTCTGGCACTGCAAATGGCGTTCCGTGTGGCGCACTGCGGTACACGGGAGGAACAGTCGTACCGTGTTTGCGCAGATATCCTCACCTCAATTACCTGCTACTGCTATTGACCGGTTGTGAGCCGAAGCTAACTCCGCATCATCGATAGTTCGCACGTCGATGTAGCTGGTGCCCGCGTTGTTTCCCGAAACATCCAACGCTCTGGTGCCAGCTACGGATGTTCAGCCGGGGAGTGTAAATGTTCAACGATGATGTTCTTGCAAAGTGTCCTGAGTGCGGCTCATCGGACGTGAGCATCACGAGTGAAGAAATCCGATGTGCTGCCTGCGGTTTTGCAGAGGATTTGAACATCCCCGATAGACTGCAACCAGATGTGGCGGCGGCTGTCGGCTCGGCGACTTGGCGGGACGTTTTGCAACGCTGGGACTTTGCTGGCTGATCAACCGAACATAGGTGCATGGTCAACACTCAGTATCCTGCGCACGTCTTGGCGTTGATGCAGTGATCGTGCTTTATGGCGGGCGCAAATAGCCGCTTCAGGTATAGGGGTGTATCTGACGCGAAAACGGGTCTGGCGTTCAGGACATTACCGGTGCTTTGACTGATTGTGGTGAACTCCGCGACGAGCATCCTCGTGTTCCTCCTGACCTCGCTGAGCGTCACGCCAAGCCGCAGAAGTCTCCACATCACCTTTAGTGAAGTCCTGCACCGCAGGCGATCGACAGGTCCGGAGAACAGCGAAAGAAGCTGCAGCCAACACGCGCAAAGCGCTGAAATTTATAAATATTTGAGGAATTGGCTCCGGCGGTAGGGATCGAACCTACGACCAATTGATTAACAGTCAACTGCTCTACCGCTGAGCTACGCCGGAACGGTGCACGCCGTATAGCAACCGCATTTGGGGACGTCCAGAGGCGAAAGAAAAAAATTTGCGAGTTGGCTGTTTGTCCAAAAAGCGCCGCAGAATTCGATACCCCACCCCATGAACAAACACCCTCAAGCACACCTCGAACGCGAGGTCTCTTCACTTTTGACGGTTTGGATTTGGTCAAGTCCCACGATCAGCGAAATCCCGAGCAGGCTGCTCCCACTGTGGCGAGTCGAACCGCATGCGAACCCAGTTTTCGCATTCCACTCGGCTCAACTCATCGATCCCGGCGCAGGTGACTTCGACGATCAGTGACAGGCCTGTCACCTGCTATGGATGAAAAGCGCGTTGCTGCGACTTTCTGTGGCGCGCGACAAGTCGACTTATGACCTTTCTGACCTTGCAATAGTTCTGTAAGAATCGCGAAATAGAACAGCCGTTCAATTCATATGCACTTGGATCGTCACTGGGGAGGAGGCACCACATGGATTTCGCGCTTACCGAGGAACAGACCGCCATTTTCGACATGGCCTATCAGTTCGGACAAGAGCACATTGCACCTTTTGCCCGCCAGTGGGAGGCCGAGGGAACCATCCCGAAAGAGCTGTGGCCCCAAGTCGGTGAGCTGGGATTCGGCGGGCTTTATGTATCGGAAGAGGCCGGTGGCTCGGGCCTGACCCGGCTGGACGCGACGCTGGTGTTTGAGGCGCTCAGCATGGCCTGCCCTTCGGTCGCGGCTTTCCTGTCGATCCACAACATGTGCGCTAAGATGCTCGACAGTTTTGCGGATGACGCGCTGAAAGCACGGATCATGCCGGATGTCCTCAGCCTCAACACCGTGCTCAGCTACTGCCTGACCGAGCCGGGTTCTGGCTCGGACGCCGCCGCGCTGAAAACCCGCGCCGAGCGCACCAATGAGGGCTATACGCTCAACGGGACCAAAGCGTTCATCTCGGGCGGCGGCTATTCCGACGCCTACGTCTGCATGGTGCGCACCGGCGAGGACGGGCCCAAGGGCGTGTCGACCGTTTATGTCGAGGATGGCACTGAGGGGCTGAGCTTTGGCGGGCTCGAGGACAAGATGGGATGGAAAAGCCAACCCACCGCGCAGGTGCAGTTTGACGACTGCAAAGTGCCCGCAGGCAACCTGGTCGGTACCGAAGGCGACGGGTTCAAATATGCCATGATGGGGCTGGACGGCGGCCGCCTGAACATCGCGTCCTGTTCGCTGGGGGCGGCACAGACCGCGATGAATCTGACGCTTCAATACATGTCCGAGCGCAAGGCCTTTGGCAAATCCATCGACCAGTTCCAGGGGCTTCAGTTCCGTCTGGCCGACATGGAGATCGAGCTGCAAGCCGCCCGCGTCTTCCTGCGCCAAGCGGCATGGAAGCTGGATCAGAGCGCGCCGGATGCGTCGAAACACTGTGCCATGGCCAAGAAGTTCGTGACCGAGGCCGGATCCAAGATCGTCGATCAATGCCTGCAGCTGCACGGCGGCTATGGCTATCTGGCGGATTATGGCATTGAAAAGCTGGTGCGTGATCTGCGGGTTCACCAGATCCTCGAAGGCACCAACGAGATCATGCGCGTGATTACCGCCCGCCACCTGCTGGCCAATAGATGACACCAGGCTGGTACAAAACCCTGAAACGCTCGACCCTTTATCGGGCGTTTCTTGTTCACCGTGTGTGGACGGCCAAGGCGATTTCAGCGTCAGGGATTTTGTACTGCTTTCCACTTATCACATTGCTCGCCGTTTGGTGGTTTCTGCCCGTGACGGTGCTGTCCGTGTCCTGGCTTCATGTCGCAACGTCTGCCGGAGTGTCAGAGCACGCAATGCTAGGACTTGCACTTTTTCAGCTGGCATACGTCGTGGCAGCAGGTCCTATCGTGCTCCGAGCCTTGCATGACACACACCGTGGCTACTTTGCTGGTTTCTCGGCAGTGTTTGGCAACACCACCTCGCTTAACAGCCTGCTACAGGACACACAGAACGAATTGAAAGATTGGGGACACCAACATGTCTGACATCGACATCCGCGTCACCGGCCGTGCGGGCCGTATCACCCTGACCCGGCCTCAGGCCCTCAATGCCATGAGCTATGACATGTGCATGGCCATCGACACCGCCCTGCGCAACTGGCGTGAGGATGACGCGGTTGATCTGGTGATCTTTGACGCCGAGGGCGACAAGGCGTTCTGTGCTGGCGGTGACATTGCCGAGCTCTATGACACCGGCACCAAAGGCAATTTCGAGTATGGCCGCACCTTCTGGCGCGATGAATACCGGATGAACGCGCTGCTGTTTGAATACCCAAAGCCAGTGATCAGCTTCCTGCAAGGGTTCACCATGGGCGGCGGGGTTGGCATCGGCTGTCATGGCTCGCATCGGGTTGTCTGCGAAAGCTCCAAGATCGCGATGCCGGAAAATGGCATCGGCCTGGTGCCGGATGTGGGCGGCACCTTGATGCTGGCCTTGGCACCGGGTCGGTTGGGCGAATACCTCGGGCTCACGGCGGGGCGCATGGGGCCTGGCGATGCGATTTTTGCGGGGTTTGCCGATCACTATATCCCGCGTGACGGCTGGGGCGATCTGATCGCCATGCTCGAAGCCTCGGGCGACGCATCGCACGTAGAAGCCCACGCACAGCCCGCCCCCGACAGCGCGCTCGAGGCGCAGATGCCGCAGATTGACGAGGCGTTTGGCGGCGAGAGCCTGGGTGACATCCTGAACACGCTGCGCACGCTGGACAGCGAGTTTGCCACCGACACGCTCAAGACAATGTCGCGTATTTCGCCGCTGTCGATGGCCTGCACCATCGAGATGCTGCGCCGCCTGCGGGGCCCGTCGCTGACCATTCGCAAGGCGTTGGAGCTGGAATACCGCTTTACCTATCGCGCGATGGAGCATGGGGATTTCCTGGAAGGCATCCGCGCGCAGATCATCGACAAAGACCGCAACCCGGCCTGGCAGTTTGCTGACCAGAACGTTCCCGTTGCAGCCGTGTCGAAAATGCTGCAGCCATTGGGCAAGAACGCATTGTCATTCGAGGAGGAGAAACAGGGTATGAAGATCGGGTTCATTGGACTTGGAAACATGGGTGGCCCCATGGCTGCCAACCTGGCCAAGGCAGGCCACGACGTCACCGGCTTTGACATGGTAGATGTCGCGATCGACGGAGTGAGCATGGCCGACAGCGCCGCGGCAGCAGCGGCAGGCGCAGATGTTGTGATCACCATGCTGCCCAATGGTCAGATCCTGCGCGCGGTGGCCGCAGACGTGATCCCGGCGATGGCAGCAGGCGCGGCGCTGGTCGATTGCTCGACCGTGGATGTTGACAGCGCCCGTGCGGTCGATGCCGATGCGGCGGCGGCTGGCCTTCTGTTTGTCGATGCGCCGGTATCGGGCGGCATTGGCGGCGCGGCAGGCGGCACACTCACTTTTATGGCGGGCGGCAGTGCGGATGCTTTTGCCAAGGCCGAGTCTCTGTTCGACATCATGGGCCAAAAGGCCGTGCATTGCGGTGACGCGGGGGCCGGTCAGGCCGCCAAGATCTGCAACAACATGATTCTTGGCGTCACCATGATCGCCACCTGTGAGGCCTTTGCTCTGGCCGACAAGCTGGGTCTGGACCGGCAAAAGATGTTTGATGTGGTCTCGACTTCGTCGGGCTACAGCTGGACGATGAATGCCTATTGCCCCGCACCCGGCGTTGGCCCGCAAAGCCCCGCCGACAACGATTACACCCCCGGCTTTGCTGCCGATCTGATGCTCAAGGACCTGCGCCTGTCGCAGCAAGCGGCGGAAAGCGCCGATGCGGACACACCGATGGGTCAGCTGGCACAGGCGCTTTATGCACAGTTTGTTGAAGGTGAAGACGGCGCAGGCAAAGATTTCAGCGCCATGCTGCCCCGGTTTGAAAAGCGCGGGCGCGAATGACACGCGCCTGAAATGGTGCGCGCCACCCGTTGGCGCGCACCAAACCACTTTCTGTCGCAAACAGACAACGCCTCTGCTGGCACCGCCTCTAGGCTCGGGTGAAACGACCGGAGTTCCAGATGCCTTCATTCGACCGTTTCGCCGCTGATCTGACCTATGCCGACCTGCCTGAACCGGTCTTGAAGGTCCTGCGCCGCAGCTTTTTAGACACCATGGGCGTCGCGGCAGTCGGCTCCACCACTCAGCTTGCGGCCATTGCCCGCAAGGGCGCCGCCGCGCTGTTTGGCGTGACCGACGCAGGTCCGGCCCGGATGATGATGAACGGTGCGCGTGTCAGCCCCGCAGGGGCGGCCATGGCCGGTGCCTTTACGATCGACAGCATCGACGCCCACGACGGCACATCCCCCTGCAAGGGCCATGCAGGATCGGCGATCTTCCCTGCCCTCATGGCCGTCGCAGACGCGCAGCAGCACCCCACACCGGGGACTGAGTTTGCCACCCATCTCGCGATCGCTTACGAGGTCAGCTATCGCGCGGGCCTCGCCCAGCACGCCACCTGCGCCGATTACCACACATCCGGGGCCTGGACCTCTGTTGGCGTTGCGGCCGCCGTAGCCCGGCAATTGGGCGCAGATGCCGCCACCATCCGCCACGCAGCGGGCATCGGCGAATACCACGGCCCCCGCAGCCAGATGATGCGCTGCATCGATCACCCCACCATGGTGCGCGACGGCGTTGGCTGGGGCGCGCCGTCGGGCGTGACCGCAGCCTATCTGGCCACCATGGGCTTCACCGGCGCCCCTGCCCTGACCTGCGAAGGTGACGATGCCGCTGCGTTCTGGTCCGACTTGGGTGACGGCTGGCGGCTGGTCGAGGACACCCATTACAAGCCCTACCCCTGCTGCCGATGGGCACACCCGGCGCTCGATGCCGCCGCCGAGCTCATGTCCGTGCACAACCTGAGCCAAGACAACGTGGCCGAGGTGGAAATCCGCACCTTTCACAACGCCACGCGGCTGGCGGGTCACGAACCGGCCACGCCGGATGAATTTGCCTATTCCATCGCCTTCCCGGTCGCGACGCAGATCGTACGCGGTCAGGTCGGCGTGCCGGAACTGGCTCCGGAAACCCTGACCGACCCTGACATTCTGCGCTTGAGCCGCGCCACCACCCTGATCGATGATCCCCATTTCACCAAGATCAGCGTCGGCAAACGATGGGCGCAAGTGACGCTGGTCACGCAGGACGGCAGCCGGTTGACGTCCGAGCCCCGCACGCCACGTGGCGACACCGACCTGCCACTCAGCGATCAAGAGATCTCGGACAAATTCCACCTCTTTGCCGATCCGGTTCTGGGCCGGGCCCGCGCAGATGAGATCGAAGATCTGAGCACGCGGTTTGACAGCCTGTCCGCGTCCGATTTCGCCCGCCTGCTGGACCTGTGCCTAAACGCCCCCTGTTAACGCCAAACGCGTCGCGTCATCGGCAGGGAACATCAACTCTACTTTCAGTTCGGACATCGCCAGATCGCCCGTTGTGCCAAACTGTGCGATGGTCGAAAAGAACGACAACAGCTGGTCGCCAATCCGATAGCGCGCAGGTATGACCGCTGGCAGAACCGCGTCATCCCTGGACACCCGCGCCTGCAATGCCTCAACCGCCCGTTCGATCACCGGATCACGGCCAAAATGCGTGAGTTCCGTCCTGAGCCGCGCCAGGGTATGCCGCTCGACCTCTTCGAGATTGTCCAAAGCGCCGCGCAACGCCTCATTGCTCACCAAAGCCTCGATCAGACTGTCCCCAAGCCGCAAGCCCGACGTGCTCAGCATCATCGCCGCCGGGCCATTCATCGCCTCCAGCTGCCAATGCCGGTTCAACGCCATTGCAGGGTATGGCGCATGGTTGTCCAGCATCCAGGCCACCGCCTCTTTCAGCGGTTTCAGATCCTCGGCGTCGGGCGAGCGCGAGGCATAGGCCGGGGCCATGCCCGCCGCCGTCAACAATTGGTTGCGGCCCGCATTGGGCACACTCAACTCATCACACAGCCGCAACACCATGCCCCGGCTGGGCCGTGCACGTCCGGTCTCCAAAAACGACAGATGCCGTGCAGACACGCCTGCCGATAGGGCAAGGTCCATCTGGCTCATCCGCCGCGTTCTCCGCCATTCTTTCAACACTGGACCAAAATCCGCCATGTGGCACCTCCGGCGACCAGACTACCGGATCAACGCTGGAATGCACTTACCTGAGAGGTAATTGTTTTACATATGTGACACCGGCAAGGGTTGAGAGGATCAAACAGGAGACCCTGACATGACCGACACCATAACCGCCCACAACACCGCCCAGTGGCTCAAATCCGCAGCCGTGTTCTGCATCGCGATCGGATTGGCCATGGCGATGGCCCCGTTCACCTTTCTTGCCCCGGCTCTGAGCTTCTTTGTGGACCTCGCCCATCTGCCGCTTGACGGTGCACAACAGATCAACACGGACACCGAGGCACTGCTAAGCGCCATCAGTGGCGGGCTGCTCTGCGGATTGGGTGCGGCCGTCTGGCTGATCACCGACCACCTTTATGCAACAGATACCGCTTTGGCCCGGCGCATCATCACCCTCACTCTGTTGGCGTGGTACATCCCCGACAGCCTGGGCTCACTCGCTGCAGGGGCCTGGTTCAATGTGGTGATGAATTCGGGGTTTCTGGCGCTCTTCCTAGTACCGATCTTGATGACCCACGCGTCAAAGGAAGCCGCAGCCTGAACTGCAACTTCATCTTTTCGAAAATACTCCGGGGTGAATGCGTCCAGCGGACGCAGAGGGGCAGCGCCCCTCACCCGTCACTCCGCCGCGACCCGTTCCGGGTTGAGCATCTGTTTCAGGTAGTGCCCGGTGTGGCTGCCTTCACATTCGGCAACCTCCTCGGGCGTTCCCTGAGCCACGATCCGGCCACCGCCATCACCACCCTCAGGACCGATATCGATGATATGGTCGGCGGTTTTCACCACGTCCAGATTGTGTTCGATCACCACCACCGTGTTACCTTGATCGACCAATTCATGCAGCACTTCCAACAACTTGCGGACGTCTTCAAAGTGCAAACCGGTTGTGGGTTCATCCAATATATAGAGCGTCCGGCCGGTCGAGCGCTTGGACAGTTCCTTGGACAGCTTCACCCGCTGTGCCTCACCACCGGAAAGCGTGGTCGCTTGCTGACCCACCTTGATGTAGCCAAGCCCGACACGGGCCAATGCATCCATCTTGTCCCGGATCGAGGGCACCGCCTTGAAGAACTCCTGCGCGTCTTCGACGGTCATATCCAGCACGTCGGCAATGGACTTGCCCTTGAACTTGATCTCAAGCGTTTCGCGGTTGTAGCGCGCGCCTTTGCAGGTCTCGCAGGTAACGTAGACGTCGGGCAAAAAGTGCATCTCGATCTTGATGACGCCGTCGCCCTGACAGGCTTCGCACCGGCCGCCTTTGACGTTGAAACTGAAGCGACCGGGTTTATACCCGCGCGCCTTGGCCTCGGGCAGCCCCGCAAACCAATCGCGGATCGGCGTGAAGGCCCCGGTGTAAGTTGCTGGGTTTGAACGAGGTGTTCGCCCAATGGGGCGCTGATCGATGTCGATCACCTTGTCCAGATGCTCCAGGCCCTTGATCGTCTCGCACGGTGCAGGTGTCTGCCGCGCGCCGTTCAGGCGCATGGATGCGGTCTTGAACAGCGTCTCGATCGTTAGCGTGGATTTCCCCCCGCCCGACACGCCGGTGACGCAGACAAATTTGCCAAGCGGGAACTCGGCCGTGACGTTTTTCAGGTTGTTCCCGGTCGCATTAACCACAGTCAGCGTCTTGCCGTTGCCTGGGCGACGCTCGGTCGGCACAGCGATTTCGCGTTGTCCCGACAGATACTGCCCCGTGACCGAGGCTGCATCGCTTGCAATCTGTCCCGGCGTGCCGTGGCTTACCACTTGTCCGCCGTGCACACCGGCGCCTGGGCCGATATCAAACACATAGTCGGCTTCGCGAATGGCCTCTTCATCGTGCTCGACCACAATCACCGTGTTGCCCTGATCACGCAGGTTCTTGAGCGTGCCGAGCAGTCGATCGTTGTCACGCTGGTGCAGGCCAATGGATGGCTCGTCGAGCACATAGAGAACCCCGGTCAGGCCCGAGCCGATCTGGCTGGCCAGACGGATCCGCTGGCTCTCGCCGCCTGACAGCGTTCCACTTGAACGAGACAGCGTAAGGTATTCCAAACCAACGTTATTCAGGAAACCCAGGCGCTCGCGGATCTCTTTGACGATGGCGCGCGCGATCTCTTGCTTCTGGGGGCTCAGATGGTTCGGCACATCTTCGATCCAGGCCAACGCCTCGCGGATCGACATCTGAACCACCTGACCCACATGCAGGCCTGCGATCTTGACCGCCAGGGCCTCGGGGCGCAGGCGATATCCCTCACAGGTGCCGCAAGGCCGGTTGTTCTGATAGCGTTCGAATTCTTCGCGGATCCAGTTTGAATCCGTCTCGCGATAGCGGCGCTCCATGTTGGGAATGACGCCTTCGAACACGCGAGTGACCTGATAGACACGGCCCCCCTCGTCATAGCGGAACTCAATCTCTTCCTCGCCCGAGCCATAAAGGAAGACCTTTTGCACCTTCTTGGGCAGGTCTTTCCACGGCGTGTTCTTGTCGAACTGGTAGTGTTTGGCGATGGCTTCGATGGTCTGCAAGAAGTAAGGCGACTTACCTTTTCGCCAAGGCGCCAGCGCACCATCGTAAACCTTCAGCGTTTGATCCGGCACCACAAGACGCTCGTCAAAAAACAGCTCAACCCCCAGGCCGTCACAACTTGGGCATGCCCCAAAGGGCGCGTTGAACGAGAACAGGCGCGGCTCGATCTCGGGAATTGTGAACCCGCTGACAGGACAGGCAAAATTCTCGGAGAACGTGATCCGCTCGGGATCACCTTCTTTCGGCGCAGTCTCAAGGATCGCGATGCCATCGGCCAGATCGAGCGCAGTGCGCAAGCTGTCGGCCAAGCGGGTTTCCATGCCCTCGCGCACAACCAGACGGTCGACCACAACGTCGATATCATGGCGGAACTTCTTGTCCAGCGTGGGCGGTTCATCGAGTTCATAGAACTCACCATCGACCTTGACCCGCTGAAACCCCTGTTTGCGCAGTTCCAGGAATTCCTTTTTGTACTCACCCTTGCGGTCACGCACGATAGGGGCCAGCAGATAGCCGCGTGTGCCCTCCTCCATGCCCATGATCCGGTCAACCATATCCTGCACCTGCTGTGCCTCGATCGGCAGTCCGGTGGCGGGGCTATAGGGGGTACCCGCGCGCGCAAAGAGCAAACGCATGTAGTCGTAGATCTCGGTCACGGTGCCGACGGTCGAGCGGGGGTTTTTCGACGTTGTTTTCTGCTCGATAGAGATGGCGGGGCTTAGCCCGCTGATGTGATCCACATCAGGTTTTTCCATCATATCAAGGAATTGGCGCGCATAGGCCGACAGGCTTTCGACATAGCGCCGCTGCCCTTCAGCATAGATCGTGTCAAACGCCAGCGAGGACTTGCCAGACCCCGACAAGCCGGTGATCACCACCAGCTGATCCCGAGGGATATCAACGTCAATGCCTTTGAGGTTGTGTTCGCGCGCGCCGCGCACCTCGATGTTCTTCAGCTCAGCCATTCGGGCCCCCTGCACTCAAGTGGTTAAGAGATAGTTGAGCGCAGCCGAGTCTCCAACCGAAAAATTAGAACAAAGTGAGAACTTACATTTTTTCGCCGCGCAGAGGGTCAGATTTTTTGCGCCATCGCCCAAGAGCAGATCGGCATGTTGGGATCGTTTTCCAGTGAATCCGTTTCAGGATCATACTGTGGGGGCCAACGGTCTTCGAGATTGCGCAAGGCCGCCTGTTTGTTCCCCCATTGCTCGGCCCGGATGGCATCAGGCGCAAAACCGCATTCAACCAGAAAGTTCTTGAGCCCCCGAGCCGACCACCGGCTGCAATCCATCGGCGCGGCGTGGAATGGCACAAAGAAGGGCACCGCCAGCCAGAAGTGCCCGCCGGGGCGCAACATCTCATGCACGTTGAGCGTGGCCTCATACGGGCGATCCAGGTGTTCCCACACCTGATTGGCCAGGATGAGGTCAAATTGCCTGATCTTGCCATCGTCATCCAGAAAAGGCGCGGCGCAAACATCATACTCGGGGTAGTTGAACTGCTCATAGCTGCCAAAGTCGAACATCTTGCCCCACCATCCGGAAATCTCGGCCACCTTCAGCTTCGGTGGATCAAGCTCTCGGATCATGGCGCGGCTGGATCGGGCCATGACAATGCGATTGAGACTGGGCATGACGTGTCCTTTTCTGGGTCACCTGCCCGTTATACAATCTGGCGTTGAGGGGTCTAGGCACCTTCATTGCAATGCGACGGTCGTCCGAGATTTTCAAGCGTTCCGTGCCCTACGCCCCCAAGAATGACGCGCCAAGTGTTGCTACCCGGTCGCTAGCAAGGCTTCAGGTACAGTAAGACCATGCCTATCCGCTTCTTATCGAAGGCCCACAACTCGAGGCTTCCGCCGCGGCCAGATTTTTTCCCTTCGAATTTTCGAAAACGCCGATAGACTGTGCCCACAGATCATTTTTGACACTGGTATTTTAGACATCAAGACGTTTGGAGGTATGCATGCGCTTGCCCTTTTTGATCACCTGTATGTTGGCTGCGGGAACCACAGCTTTGCTCGCCCAGGAACGCCCATCGGCCATCCTTGTTCTGGACGGTTCCGGCTCCATGTGGGGGCAGATTGACGGCACCGCCAAGATCACGATCGCGCAGGACGTTGTGCAGGAATTGCTGACAACCTTGCCCGGCGAACAAGCCTTGGGGCTGACAGTCTATGGTCATCGCCGCAAGGGGGATTGCTCGGACATCGAAACCCTGGTGACGCCCGGCGCAGACACTCGAGACCAGATCGCAAGCGCGGTGCGTGGCATCAAACCCAAGGGAAAGACACCGATGGCCGATGCCGTCGTGGCCGCCGCCCAAGCCCTGCGTCACACCGAAGAGGCTGCAACAGTCATTCTTGTCTCGGACGGGATCGAAACCTGTGTCCCCGATGTCTGCGCCGTGGCCCGCACGCTCGAAGAAACCGGAGTGAACTTCACCGCGCATGTCGTTGGTTTTGATGTAAAAGACCCCGAAGCCTTGGCACAGATGCAATGTTTGGCGGATGAGACCGGCGGCACTTTTCGCAGTGCGGCCAACGCATCGGAATTGGCGGTGGCCCTGACCACGGTTGCGGCAGCCCCTCCTGAACCTGAACCCGAACCGGTGCTGATCCCGACCACGTTCCGCGCGGTCGAAGGGGACGCGGGCACAGCCTTTGACGACCCGGTTCTGTGGTCCCTCAGCGGCAATGGATCAGCCGTGTTCGACGAGGTGCAGGGCAATCCGGTTGCGCAGGATCTGACCGAAGGATCCTATACCGCGACAGCCTATAGATTGAGCACTGAAACCGAGGTCAGCCGACAATTTGTGGCTGTCGGCGAAGGCCCGATCGAGGTGGTGCTCACCTTTCCGCAAGCCCTGCCCAAAGCACGGATCATCGCCCCCGACAGCGCCACCGCAGGATCGACCCTGTCGGTGGGATGGGATGGCCCGAACGAGGCCGGCGACAACATTCAAATCGGGCTGGTGGGGGACACCAGTTATCTGAGCTACACCTACACCAAAGACGGCAACCCGCTGAACCTGATCCTGCCGCCTCAGCCCGGCGCCTATGAGCTGCGCTATGTGCTGAACGACCGCGAGACCATCGCGACCCACCCGATTGCCCTGACCGAGCCCGAGCTGGCGCTGTCTCACCCGGATACGGTCGAAGCCGGGTCAAGCTTTCAGGTCACCTGGGCAGGACCGAACCAAGGGGGCGACAACATCCAGATCGGTCCACGCGGGTCAGACAGCTACACGGGGTATCAATACACCACCAAGGGCAATCCGGTCACTCTGATCGCGCCCGCCGAACCTGGTGACTATGAAATCCGGTACAGCTTTCGCGACCGCGAAAACATCCTGCGCACGCCGCTTACCGTGACAGCCGCCGCACTGAGCCTGGACTTCCCGGCCGAGGTGCAAGCGGGCCAAAGCTTTGACGTCGCCTGGAAAGGCCCCGATCAGGGCGGAGACAACATTCAGATCGGGCCCGCAGGCACGGACAGCTACGTTGGCTATCAATATACAAACAAGGGCAACCCGGTGACGCTGATCGCCCCGGCAGAGCCTGGCGATTACGAAATCCGATACAGCTTTCAGGACCGCGAGAACATCCTGCGCATGCCCATCACAGTGACGGCCATGACCGTGAGCCTGGAGTTTCCGGCAACTGTCGAAGGGGGGCAAGTCATTCCGGTGACCTGGGTCGGCCCGAACCAGGGCGGCGACAATATTCAGATCGGACCGGCGGGTTCGGACACATACACCCACTACGTCTATACGCGCGAAGGCAGCACCGTGAACCTGGTGGCCCCTATCCAACCTGGTGATTACGAAATCCGCTATAGCTTCCGCGACCGCGAGAACATCCTGCGGATGCCACTGACCGTGACAGCGCCAGAGATCTCTCTGATCGCCCCAGACAGTGTCTCGGCAGGTGCGCAGTTTCAAGTCGGGTGGAAAGGCCCTGATCAGGGGGGCGACAATATTCAGATCGGGCCGGTCGACTCTGACAGCTACACCAACTACGCCTACACGCGCGGTACAAACCCGGTGACGCTGACGGCCCCGGACACCCCCGGCACCTATGAGCTGCGCTATAAGTTCCGAGACCGCGAAACAGCAATGCGACAGACCATCGAGGTGAAATGAGAAAGGGGGCCGCAGAGGCCCCCTTTTTTCAGCTCAGATCGCCAAATCACATGTGGATGACGCGGTCATAGGCGTCCAGGACGCTTTCGTGCATCATCTCGGACAGGGTCGGGTGCGGGAAGACCGTGTTCATCAGGTCCTCTTCGGTGGTCTCCAACTGGCGGCCAACCAC
>NZ_JAGHRE010000011.1 GCF_017743935.1 Tropicibacter sp. R16_0 | reverse complement strand
CGCGGACCTCTTCGCGGCTGTCCCCGAGCTGACCGAAAAACTCGGCTAAGTCACCGACCCTGAAAGACCACAAAAGGCCCGCCAATCCGGCGGGCCTTTTTGCTTCAATCCAAATCTCGAAGCGCGCGATGCACGTGTTCAGCGATGATCTGATGCGTGGCAGGCCCAATCATATGCTCTGCCGCGGGTTCCTGCATCGTCCCAAAGATCATGTCACCAAGCTCATCCGATTCACCCGCCATCTTGACCGGAAGCTCGATCACTGAGGCGACGGCCCCTCGTAAGCTGTCCACCATATCCGACGTGACCATCAGTGGTTCCGCGCCCAAGGGTGCCTCTCCATCCTCGGGCTGAACATAGCGCAGCCACAGAAGCAGCACCTGCCCGTCGATCGCCTCGACCAGAGAGTGCATGCGCGCCCTCCAGGCTTGCCGCAATTCCTCGCGCACGATTTCAAACCGGCTTGGAGAAATCTCAAGCAGCCGCCCCAAGAGATGCTTGTTGAAGTGAAATTCGGTAAAATCCACCTCATCATACAGCGCCTTCAACAGTTTGGACGCCTCAAGAAAGCGATCATTGCGTCGAGGATGGACCCGGTACAGCCGGTTAGACAGGTTCTGCGCCCCCGGCAGTTGTACGATGCAGGCTTCAGCCTCTCGCGCCAGTCGCATCAACTCGGGATCATTCAGTATTGAATCCAGCCCGCTGTTGACGCTGCCGAAGTTCACGCAAGCCCCGCCCAACCGACGTTCCAGCAAGGCCGGAAACGGATCAGACACAAACCGTCCATAGGTTTCGGTTCCGCCGATACAGGCCACATACGGCGCCCCCAAGGACCGTTTCGGCCCGCGAAAGTGCAGTTTCGAATCCCCATATCGACACGTCAGATGGTCGGGCGCATATGCGCCCTGCATTTCATAACTCATGTCACCCACCAAAGTGTTTTGTCACCCGATGCCAGTTTTCGGCCCCAAGCGTTGCGATTCCCCTAATGTGCGGATTTGAAGCAATTTGTTCGCACCACCGCCCCTTGCCGCCGCCCCCGCGCTGCGCATAAGGTCGCCTTAGCGCGGAGAAAAAGGCACAAACAGATGAGCATCCAAAAGGTCGGCGTCGTCGGAGCAGGTCAAATGGGCAACGGCATCGCCCATGTCATGGCCTTGTCGGGATATGATGTTTTGCTGAGCGACATCAGTCAGGATGCACTGGACGCAGCCCTGAACACCGTTCGGGGCAACCTGTCCCGTCAGGCTTCGCGCGGCAAGATCGGCGACAGCGATGTTGAGGCTGCGATGGCCCGCATTCAGACCACGCTGAACCTTCCTGAACTGGGCCAGACCGATCTGGTGATCGAGGCCGCGACCGAGCGTGAGAATATCAAACAGGCGATCTTTGACGAACTGCAACCGCATCTGCTGCCTCATACGATTCTAACCTCGAACACCTCCTCGATCTCGATCACTCGTCTGGCCAGCCGCACTGACCGCCCCGAGCGTTTCATGGGGTTCCACTTCATGAACCCTGTGCCGGTGATGCAGTTGGTCGAGTTGATCCGCGGCATTGCCACCGATGAAGAAACCTATGCCGCCTGCAAAGGTGTCGTCGATCGTCTGGGCAAGACTGCTGCCAGTGCCGAAGACTTTCCCGCATTCATCGTGAACCGCATCCTGATGCCGATGATCAACGAAGCCGTATACACACTCTATGAAGGCGTCGGGAACGTGCAATCCATCGACCAGTCGATGAAGTTGGGCGCGAACCATCCCATGGGGCCGCTTGAACTGGCCGACTTCATTGGATTGGACACCTGCCTGGCGATCATGAATGTGCTGCACGAAGGTTTGGCCGATACCAAATACCGTCCCTGCCCGCTGCTCACCAAATACGTCGAAGCGGGGTGGCTGGGCCGCAAGACCCAACGCGGGTTCTATGACTATCGTGGAGATGTTCCTGTCCCGACCCGGTAGGTCGGGGCGGGATTACATTTTGCCAAGGTTCATCGTGTGTTCGCGCAGCCAAGCCATGAACCCGCGCGGATTGCTTTCCAGCAGCTCCATATCCTTGTCCGAGATTGGTGCGCCCACAACAGGCGCCTGCGGCTTGTTGCAAGAGCGTACGATCTCATGCAGCAACAAGCCCTGCCGCAGGATGGCCGAAATCCGGTTCGCCATCAGATACCAGCGCGAATTGCACCCCGGGAAATAGATTGGCACCACTTTGGCGCCTGAGCGGCGGATCATCTTTGCGGTAAAGACATTCCATTCCCGTTCGATCGCAGGACCAAACATCGTGTCCGACGACATCACCACACCCGACGGAAAGAGTGCAACAACACCACCATCCTTCAGATGCCCCATGGCTTTTGCGCGCATTTCGACCATCTTGGCCTGCGCATCCGGATCATGCGGAAACGGCACCGGGATCATGAATGAGGTCGCTGCTTCGTCCAGTCCGGTCAGAACAGATCGAGTAAGAATGCGGTAGTCCTGCCGCACATTGCCGATAAGGTCGGCAAGGATCATACCGTCGACCATACCATGCGGATGGTTCGCCACCACCACAACCGGACCACTTTCGGGGATGTTAGCCAATTGCTCTTGCGGGGTCTGCAGGTCGATCCCCATGATGTTCAACGCGCCGCGCCAGAACTTTTGCCCACGGTAGAGTTCATTCTGCTTCTCAAACCGATTGACCATACGCAGGATCGTGATCTTGCCAGTCAACCATTCGATAGCTTTGATCGCCGTCGACGTCCACGCGTCATCAAAGGAATTGGCATAAGTCAGCGTTCGACGATCATAAATCTCGCCGGCTGCATCATCAGCTTCGGATACGGCACCCGATTTGTCGCTCTGGGTGGTCTCTGCCACGTGCACGTCTTTCTGTTCCGGTGTGTCCCCCAAGGACAGCGGCTCTCAGAACCCTTCGCCGAACTTATCGGCGACCAGAGCTTCGAGCGCATCTGCCAACGCCTCAGCATCCGGGCCAGACGTCTCGACGTCAATAGTTGTTCCGCGCGACGCTGCCAACATCAAAAGCCCCATGATGCTGTCCCCCGAGGCGGACAGGCCGTCTTTTGACACTTCGGCCGAGGCGTCAAAGCCTTCAACCACCTCGACCAGCTTGGCTGATGCCCGGGCATGCAGGCCTTTTTCGTTTTCGATTTTCAAAGTCCGATTAATCATGTGAAACCAAATATGCTAGTCTGGCGCAACGTTGCGCATGTTGATGTATTTCTTGCCTGCTTCCATGGCACCACGCACCGCGTCCCCAATCGGCAGATGACGGCTCTTGGCCAGTTTGATCAGCATCGGCAGGTTGGCCCCGTAAAGGATACGACGATCCGATGGTGTGCAGGCCCGCAGGCTCAAGTTGGATGGCGAGCCGCCAAACAGATCCGTCACCATCACGACACCATCGCCGCAGTCCACCGCATCAGCGGCGGCACAGATTTCCTGCTGCTTGGCCTCTCGATCATGATCTGCTTCGATCGAGATGGCGCGCATACCTGCTTGCTGTCCGACCACATGTTCCATGGCTGCCAGATACTCCCTGGCAAGCCCCCCATGTGCTACGATCACTATCCCGATCAATCCGGCCTCTCAATCGCCTCTACGGCGTTCCATTTCGCGGTGCCTAATTGACACTTGTAAGCCCTGCTCTGCAAGGGCCTTCGCGGTGGTTTCAGCCAACAAAACCGAACGATGCTGCCCCCCTGTGCATCCAAAGGCAATCGACAGATGCGCCTTGCCCTCATCCTGGTAGGCCGGGATCAAAAACGCGATCAAATCCAACGCCCGCTTCAGGAAGGGTTCAAACCGTTCATCCTTGCGCACGTGTTCCGCAACAGCCGCATCGCGCCCATCCTTTGAGCGCAGATCTGAATCCCAATATGGGTTGGACAGGAACCTGCAATCCAGAACCATGTCCACACCCGCAGGCAGGCCCCTTCTGTAGGCAAAAGACTGCACCGATACGGCCAACTGCCGCCCCCCTTCGGGGGCAAACCAACGTTCAACTTCATCCCGAAGCTGATGGATGTTGAGATCAGAGGTATCGATCAGGACATCAGCAGTGTCTCGCACTGCGCTCAACAGATCCAATTCCTTTCGAATACCCACTTCCGGCCTGTCTTCGGGTGCCATCGGGTGTCTGCGCCGTGTTTCGGAAAAGCGTTGCAACAGAACCTTGATACGGCAGTCCAGATATAAAACCGTTGCATCGGTTTCGGGCATCTTATGCAGGTGTTTGACAAGATCCAGCAAGCCTGCGGTCGTAAAGTCTCGGTTGCGCGTATCAATACCAAGCGCAAGCGGACGCTCGGCGGTCGATGCTTCAACAAGACGCGTCACCATCCCCATCGGCAGGTTGTCGATCGCCTCGAATTCCAGGTCCTCGAGCACACGGATCGCCGTTGTGCGACCTGCGCCCGAAGGCCCCGTAACCAGAACCAATTGCTTGGTTTTTTCCACTTCCTCAGTCATTCCGGATCATGCCAACCCCGTTTCAGCATCTGGACCAATGCAGCTGCAAAATGGGGTCCGTCCACCCTGTGAAACAAGGGGAGCGTCAGCCCAAATAGCGAAAAATCATGTTTTTTGGGCAAACGGTCTGTTGTCAAGATATCCATATCGACAACCGCTATGAGGTTTGCAGGACCTCTCAGCACAACAGGAAGCAAGCCAAGACCACGCGCCTCGATCAAATGGGGCAAAGCCGTTGGCGCGTCGGCCATCAATTGTCGGCCATCAGCGGTCACGACCACCCGATCATCGGCAACCAGATCGCAACCATAGGCCAGCATCTGCAGAGCCAATGCGGATTTTCCGCTGCCAGAAGAACCCTTTATCAACACACCCTGCCCAGACAGCGAAACACAGCTGCCATGCAGGATGGTTGAATGTGATGATTGATCACCGGCGCCGCGCGGCATGGATCAGACCGGAAGCCCCACGACGAAGCGAGCGCCCAGGGGATCCGAAGTCACGTCAGCCTCAGTCGGGCGGATGTTTTCGGCCCAGATCACACCGCCATGCGCCTCGACGATCTGCTTCGAGATCGCAAGACCAAGGCCCGAGTTGTTTCCGAAATGCTCTTCAGGGCGTTGGGAATAGAACCGTTTGAAGATCTTGCTCAAAGCCTGATCCGGGATACCGGGACCGGTATCTTCGACCACGATCAGAACCCGGTTGGATCGCTTTCTCGCCCAGACGCGGATGGCGTCCCCATCTTCGCAGAACGAAATCGCATTGGTGATCAAGTTCACAAAGACCTGCGCCAATCGCGCCTCGAGACCATGAATGACGATGGGTTCCGGTGGCAAATCGGTAATGTAATCGATGCCCTTGTTGCGCGCATCCTCTCCCAAGTATTGGTTCAGGTTGCCCAACATATCCAACAGATCAAATGGGGTTTCGTCCTCTTTAACCAACTCTGCGTCCAGACGCGAGGCATTGGAAATATCGCTGACAAGTCGATCAAGCCGACGCACATCATGCTCGATCACTTCCATCAGCTTTTCGCGCTGGTCATCACGCTTGACCATCCGAAGCGTCCCGACGGCGGACTGCAGGCTTGCCAGTGGGTTCTTGATTTCATGAGCCACGTCCGCCGCAAACTGCTCATTGCCGTCGATACGCGTATACAGTGCCGAGACCATGCCGCGGAGCGCTCGGCTCAACCGCCCGATCTCATCCGGACGGGCCGACAGGTCGGGGATACGGATGCGGCCGGGGTTCATTCTGCGCGCGTTGCGATCGCGACCCAACTCGGCCGCCTCAGCTAGGTCCGCCAGAGGATTTGCAATCGTCGACGCCAATACCAGGCTAAGCCCCACGGACACCAACAGCGCCACAATGAACATCTGATACACGCGTTCACGCTCGCGCTTGGCCAGCATGTCGATCTCACCCGACGGACTTGCCATTGCGACCACACCGACCGGGTTGCCGTTTTGCACGATCGGAGTTGCCGTCGCAAAAACACGCCCGCCCGCCACATTCTGCAGGATTTCGACTTGGGTCCCGTCAGATAGTGCCAATGGCACAAGTTTCTGCAACTCAGTTTCCAGATCAGCCGCAGTTTGCTCAACAGGCGTTGAAAACGGGCTGGATACAGCCCCCCAAAGAGCCGCCAACGTATCACTGATGAAGGTTGTCCCGTCGTTCTTGTTCGCCCCACTGGACAAAGAACCAGAGCCTTCATTACCGGTTCCGTGCGCAATCAAGGTGTTGGCACTGTCGTAGACGTAAACCTCAACACCGGCTCGCAGGCTCAAACCGTTCAGCGTTTCGGTTGCGTCGATACCGTCTCCGGTTGCCAGGTTGACCGGGCTCCCTTCGGGCATTTGTGCCTCGAAAACGTCTGCAACCAGCCGGGTCTCGCCCACCAGCGCCCCGGCCCTTTGAGTGATCAGACTGTCGCGCGAGTCACTGAGGTACAGGATCCCGGCAACCAGAATGATGAGAGCAATCAGGTTGAACGTGATGATCTTACGCGTCAGCGGCGACCCCCGAAGCGAAAACAGGCTTCGGTGGGCGCGCTTGACCCGCAGCTCTTTGGAAACGGTGCTTTGCGGGGCAACCCAATCGTCGCCCAGCACTACGTCGCCGCTGCTATCGCCCTGAGATGTGCCGGTATCGCGCACGACATCCCTTTCGGATTGAACCGGTCCGGTCCGTTACTCTTCGTTATATCTGTAGCCGATCCCGTACAGCGTCTCAATCGCTGCAAAGTCTTCGTCCGCGCTGCGCATCTTCTTGCGCAGACGTTTGATGTGGCTATCGATGGTCCGGTCGTCGACATAGACCTGATCGTCATAAGCGACATCCATCAGCTGGTCGCGGCTTTTGACAAAGCCCGGACGCTGCGCCAGCGCTTGCAAAAGCAAGAACTCGGTCACCGTAAGCGAAACATCCTTGCCCTTCCAACTGACCGCGTGGCGCAACGGGTCCATCCGCAGATGGCCGCGTTCCATGACCTTGGTCTCGCCCGTGGTGGCGCCAGCGGCATCACCCGCAACGGCATCTTGTCGGCGCAACAGTGCGCGGATGCGTTCAACCAGCAGACGCTGAGAGAAGGGTTTTTTGACGTAGTCGTCCGCCCCCATCCGCAGGCCCAGCACCTCGTCGATCTCATCGTCCTTGGACGTCAGAAAGATCACCGGCATCTGGGTTTTCTGGCGCAGACGCTGCAACAGATCCATGCCATCCATGCGCGGCATCTTGATATCCAACACTGCCATGTCAGGCAGTTTCTTGTTAAATGCATCCAGCGCGGCTTGGCCGTCATTATATGTTTCGACTTCGAATCCTTCGGCTTCGAGAGTCATGGAAACCGACGTCAGGATGTTCCTGTCGTCGTCCACCAAAGCAATTTTTGACATCTGAATGTGCCCCTATGCTGCTCAATTCTGCCTTATTTTTTTCCCATTCATCGCTCTTTTAAGGGGGCGAATCAATCCATAACTGCGATTCGAGCCCTTCTTTCCCGAGCATTGAGGCAAAAAAACCTTACTCGGGAATGAATAAGTGCCCGTCAAAGCAGCTTAAAAAAGATGGTTGCGCTAAACATTGCCTTGGTTGCGCTAACTGCGCCAAAGCGTCCTGTTCATGTCCCAAACCGTCATGTTAAGACCCGCCTCACCGGCGATCAGGCCGGACCAAAAGCCCCAACGGTGACAGATCGGTTTCAAGCGCCGCGCGCCGACACAGGAGAATTAAAGCATGACATCTGGACGGGTTAACCCGCAATTCCGCCTCGAAGATCAGGGCATCGAGGGTCTGGGCAATGTCTATTACAACTTCATGGAACCGGCGCTTATCGAAGCCGCCCTGAAGCGTGACGAAGGTACGCTGGGCAATGGCGGAGCGTTCCTGGTGACCACCGGCAAATTCACTGGCCGTTCGCCCAAGGACAAGCACGTCGTCAAAACCGACAGCGTCAAGGACACAATCTGGTGGGAAAACAACGCCGCCATGAGCCCCGAAGGGTTCGATGCGCTTTATGCCGACATGCTCGAGCACATGAAGGGCAAGGACTATTTCGTGCAGGATCTGGTTGGTGGTTCCGACCCGGCGTATTCGATCAACGTGCGCATGGTGACCGAACTTGCCTGGCACAACCTGTTCATTCGTCACCTGCTGCGCCGTCCGGCGCGCGAGGATCTGGATGAGTTCGTGTCGGATTTCACGGTCATCAACTGCCCCAGCTTCAAAGCGGACCCGGCCAAGCACAACTGCAACTCGGAAACCGTGATCGCGCTGAACTTTGACAAAAAAGTCATTCTGATCGGCGGCACAGAGTACGCAGGCGAAAACAAGAAGTCTGTCTTCACCCTGCTGAACTACATGCTGCCCGAAAAAGGCGTCATGCCGATGCACTGCTCGGCCAACCACGCCATCGGCAACCCGGTCGACGCGGCCGTGTTCTTTGGCCTGTCGGGCACCGGCAAGACCACCCTGTCGGCAGACCCCTCGCGTACCCTGATCGGCGACGACGAGCACGGCTGGTCGGACCGCGGCACCTTCAACTTCGAAGGCGGCTGCTATGCCAAGACCATCAACCTGAGCGCCGAAGCCGAGCCCGAGATCTATGCGACCACGTCGAAATTCGGCACCGTGATCGAAAACATGATCTTCGACGAAGAAACCAAAGAACTGGACTTCGATGACGACAGCCTGACCGCAAACATGCGCTGTGCCTACCCGCTCGAGTACATCTCGAACGCGTCGGCCTCGGCCATGGGTGGTCATCCCAAGAACATCATCATGCTGACCTGTGACGCATTCGGTGTTCTGCCTCCGATCGCGCGTCTGACACCGGCGCAGGCGATGTATCACTTCCTGTCGGGCTTCACCTCCAAGGTGGCGGGCACCGAGCGTGGCGTGACCGAGCCGCAGCCGACCTTCTCGACCTGCTTTGGCGCCCCCTTCATGCCGCGCCGTCCCGAAGTCTACGGCAACCTGCTGCGTGAAAAGATCGCCCAGCACGGCGCGACCTGCTGGCTGGTCAACACCGGCTGGACCGGTGGTGCACATGGCGTGGGCTCGCGCATGCCGATTCGCGCCACCCGCGCCCTGCTGACCGCAGCGCTGGACGGCTCGCTGGCCGAGGCCGAGTTCCGCAAGGACGCCAATTTTGGCTTTGACGTGCCTGTGACCGTGCCCGGCGTGGCCGAGGTTCTTCTGGATCCGCGTCGCACCTGGGATGATCAAGGCGCGTTTGACAAGCAGGCCGCCAAGCTGGTGCAGATGTTTGCCGACAACTTCGAGCAGTACATCCCCTACATCGACGATGATGTGAAAGCGGTTGCGATCGGCTGAAACCCGTTCGTCTCATAAGCTGAAAACACCAAGGCCCCATCACAAAATATGGGGCCTTTTTCATTGGGTTTGCACAAATTGTGATCCCTTATTGATTGCCTGATCAATCAAGCTTCGCTACACTCTTGTGTCAGAAAAAACCCGGCACCTGACGGCACCGGGCAACGCAATGAAAGGATCTTATTGGCTGCCACCACTCACAAAAAAGCAGCCTAACGCTATGTAGACTACGCCATTGATTTCATGTGTCAATGTGATACCTACGGAAATCAGTAACTTTTGGCTGCGATGATATCGCAACTGCATGGCGCTTTAGATCAACAGGTCACTTAACAGGCAACTGAACATATGTGTGAACTTTCAAAACTGGCGGAACTCAGAAAACTCATGCTCAGCATGGAGCGTTCGCTGGGATTACAAGACCTTACACCGGTTGAACGTGACATTTACTATGCCGCCAACGAGCTGTCAGAGAATGGAAATGGGGTGCGAACCGTTGGTTTGATCGAACACACCCTACTCCAAACCGTTTCCCGCCCTACGTTTTTTCGTGCGCTGAAATCCCTGGTCAACAAAGGGTACCTGTCGCACTGCAATTCGGTGAACAGAGGGCAATACACGGTTAATGGACCGAGAATCTAATCTGACAAAACAGTCCAGCGGACCCACTCGTGCGTACGCTGGCTAAGGAAACGCTCATAGCTTCTGGTCTTTACCTCGCAGCCTTCCTGGTTGTGTTCGAGGTTGTGACGCCGTTGCAGAGCATGTTCTTTCCCGAGTTTCCGAGCCGGGCGAGCCTGTTGTTCCTGCCTCATGGCATTCGCGTTCTGACGGCGTGGCTATTGGGCTGGCGCGCCATTCCGGCGCTGTTGCCGGGTGTGTTTTTGGTGTTCTTGTACGTCGGTGGGACAGACGTGTTCCTGCCCAGCAGGCTGATTGCAATCGCCATCGCCGTCACAGTGGCGCCTGCAGTTTTCATGGCATTGGCCTTTGTTGGACAGGATATTCGACCACAACCGGGAAAGACACCCTGCTGGCCCTGCGTTATGGGCGTCGGCATCGTGACATCGGTGCTGATGGCGCTGTTGACCAACATGGCCTTTGGAAGCGAAACGGTCGAATACGTGGCCTATCTGATTGGCGATATTTTCGGCCTGTTCTTTCTTATGCTGGGGTTGCTCTACGTCTTCCGCTTCATGCGCCGAAACTCCTCAGGGAACTGAATTCCAGATGGACGGGGCGCTCCCGCCCCCGCGCGATCCTGGCTTCGCCAGCACCGCTAGCGGCCTTGGGCCGGGCGCCTCGCTTATCGCTCGGCGCGGTTCCGCGTGGGGCTATTGGGTTGCCAATATCAGCTGGGTATACCTCCTGCTCTCTGGGCAACATTCCAAGATCTGAAAACTTGATTTGACGAAACCGCAACGGGGTCGCGGCTCTTGAGCCATGCCCCTCGGCTCGTGTCTAGTTCCCGTAACTTGAATACGAGGCACCACCCGTGACATCGCCAAGATCAAACCGGACACGTCGATCAGGACGCAAGGAACGCCATGCGCAGCGCGCAGCTCCGCCGAAAGTAAACCCCTGCCCGCCTGGGCAGATTGGCGGGCAGTACAAGCCCCTATCCGAAGCAGACATGACAGTCATTTTCGACACGGCCTTGCGCCTGCTGGCCGAGCTTGGCATGGGCGAAACACCCGACCGGCTGGCGCACGCCCTGGTCAAAGCCGGTGCAACGCGATCGGGAGATCGCATTCAAATCCCGGAAACATTGGTTCGTTCGGCCATGGCGGCAGCTCCGCGTCAGTTTCCTCTTCATGGGCGAGACCCGTCCCGCAGCATCGAAGTGGGCGGGCAACATGTCCATTTCGGCACTGGCGGCGCAGCCGTGCAGACACTAGACCTTCACAGCGGCCAGTACCGCGCCTCAACCCTGCAGGACCTGCGCGATTTCACCCGACTGCAAGACCGCCTGACCAATATCAGCTGGTTCACGCGCTGCTGCATCGCCACTGACATCGAAGACACATTCGAGCTGGATGTGAACACCGCTTACACGCTGCTCAGGAACACCACCAAACCTGTCGCCACCGCATTTACAATTGCCGAACACGTCCGCCCGATCGTCGACATGCTGGACATCGCCGCAGGTGGCCCAGGCGCCTTCTCGCAGCGACCGTTCCTGAAAACGCATATCTCGCCGGTCATTTCCCCCATGCGCTATGCCGAGGATGCGGTCGACGTCACCTTTGCCTGCCTCGAGCATAACATCCCCGTCTCGTGCATCACTGCAGCCCAGGCCGGAGCAACAGCACCGGCCACCCTTGCCGGGTTCCTGGCGCAATCGCTGGCAGAAACGCTGGCGAGCCTCGTCATGGTGCAAACCATCAAACCGGGGCACCCGATGGTGTTTTCGAACTGGCCCCTTGTTATCGACCTGCGCACGGGCGCGTTTTCCGGTGGTGGTGGCGAGATTGCCGTGCTGAACGCCGCCTCGGCACAGCTTTCGAACTGGCTGGGCCTGCCATCGGGCGTGGCAGCATCCATGACAGACGCCAAGGCGGTAGATGCGCAATACGGCGTGGAAAAAGCCATGACTTCCCTGGCGGCCGCATTGGCCGGGGGCAACCTGATCTACGAAAGCTCAGGCATGATGGCCTCTCTACTCGGGGTCAGCTTCGAGGCCTTTGTTCTGGATGACGAGATGCACGCCCATACCTATCGCGCCCTGCGTGGCGTCGAAGTGACGCCCGAAAACCTTGGCTTCGATGCAATCTGCGAAGCGATCCTGGGCGAAGGGCATTTCCTAGGGGGAACACATACCTTGTCTGCAATGGAGCGAGACTATTTCTATCCTCGGATTGCCGATCGCGACACGCCCAAAGCCTGGGAAGACAAGGGCGCGCCAGATGCCTGGTCGGTGGCGCGCAGCAAGGCACAGGCCATTTTGGATGAACATCACCCGAACTATCTGACCGCAGATCAGGACCGGGAAATCAGAGCGCGCCTGCCGATCCTGTGACGTTCATCCCATGAGCGCGCGACGCAGCAGATTCAACGCCGCCACCAAGAGCACGATCAGGGTGATCCGGCGGAACATGGCTTGATCAATCTGGTCCTGCAGCAGCCCCCCGGCCCACATGCCCATAACACCCGGCACCACCAGCGCCAATGAGAAGACCATCGTCTCGCTTCGCAAAATGCCCGAGGTCAAATGGGCTGCAACAAGCGCGATGGCCCCCAGGCCATAGATCACGCCTTGCACCCGCATCTGATCTGTCTTGGGCGTATTGAGAGCAGTCAAGTAAGCCACCGTGGGCGGTCCCCAGACGCCGGCCATACCGCCCACAAATCCAGCGACCGCACCTGTCGCAGCCTCGATCCGCATCGATGGGGCAGACAGCGTGAATTGCCACCCCAACAGCTGAACCATCGCAAACAACGCCACCGGAACGGCGATCATCAACAGAAATGTGTCAGGTTCGACGCGCGTCACCAGCTGCGAACCGATCAGCAGAAAGACCAATCCCACACTCAGAAATACCCGAAACCGCCGCACAGATGTGATGGCGGCAGGCACGCCCTGTCTGAACGACTGCATCCCGTTGGTCACGAGCGTTGGAATAATCAGCCCAGCCAGAGCCCAATCGGGCGGCAAAACCAAGCTCAAACCCGAGATGGAGACCATTGGCATGGCAAAGCCCACCATGCCCTTGATCAATCCCGCAATGAACAGCACACCAAAGGCCAGGGCCCATTCCATCGGGCTGAGGATCGAAAACAGGGTCATCATATCCCACCCATATCACTCTGATCAGTCGCTGCACTGCAAAAATCAATACGCAATAAATGAACCATACGCAGCGTTTTCGCGTATTTATGTTGCGCTGCACGTGCAAAATGATATGACCAAGCCAAGAACAAAGGATGTGATTCATGGCCCATGACGGACAGGATATGACGACGATGACGAACCCCGTGATTTTGCCCGACCTTCTGACGCTGACCGGCGCGGCGATTGCCCCGGTCAACGCCGTGTTCGACGCCGCCCGTGCTTCGGTTCGCGATATGGTAAGCACCGATGGCAAGATCTCGGGTGCGCTGATCGAGGCCAATCAAACCGCCGCACATGGCCTGGCGTGGTTGGCAACCTACCAGAATTCACTGCAACAAATGCAGCGTTGGGCCGAAGCGCTGCACGCCGACGGCAACTTTGGCGAGATGGAGCAGCTGCTCCACCAGATCGCGTTTGGTGAGTATCTGCACCAGATCGCAGGCGGCATCCCCATGAACCAGACCGAGGTCGTGCGCCTGCAGGACATGGGGCTGGGTTGGGATGCGCTGTCAGGTTTCCAATGCGCTGAAGTGCAATCGCTGATGTCCTCTGCCAACAGCCAGGCTGCCCGTTCGCGCCTTGTTGAGCTGATGGAAGAACAAGCAGGCTCGACCATGTTCGGGGCGTCCGGCCTGGACGAAGAGCTGGAGATGATCCGTGACCAGTTCCGCCGCTATGCGCAGGAAAGGGTCGAGCCGGACGCGCACGAATGGCACCTCAAGGATGAGCTGATCCCGCTCGAGATCATCAACGAACTGGCCGAGATGGGCGTCTTTGGCCTGACCATCCCCGAAGAGTTCGGTGGCTTTGGGCTGTCCAAGGCGTCGATGTGTGTAGTCTCTGAAGAACTCTCGCGCGGCTACATCGGCGTGGGCTCGCTCGGTACCCGCTCAGAGATCGCCGCCGAGCTGATCATGGCCGGCGGTACCGAAGAGCAGAAAGCAAACTGGCTGCCCAAGATTGCCAGCGCAGAAATCCTGCCCACCGCTGTCTTCACCGAACCCAACACCGGATCTGACCTGGGCTCGCTGCGCACCCGTGCGGTCAAAAACGCCGAGGGCGATTATGAGGTCACCGGCAACAAGACTTGGATCACCCATGCTGCGCGTACTCATGTAATGACCCTGCTGGCGCGCACCGATCCGAACACCACCGACCACCGTGGTCTGTCGATGTTCCTGGCGGAAAAGACACCCGGAACGGACGAAAACCCCTTCCCGACCCCCGGCATGACCGGCGGCGAGATCGAGGTTCTGGGCTATCGCGGCATGAAGGAATACGAGCTGGGCTTTGACGGGTTCCAGGTCAAGGGCGAGAACCTGTTGGGCGGCGAAGAGGGCAAAGGCTTCAAACAGCTGATGCAAACGTTCGAGTCGGCCCGCATCCAGACTGCTGCCCGCGCCATCGGCGTGGCACAATGCGCGCTGGATATCGCGATGCAATATGCACAGGATCGCAAACAGTTCGGCAAGGCGCTGATCAACTTCCCCCGTGTGTCAGGCAAGCTGGCGATGATGGCGGTCGAGATCATGGTGGCGCGTCAGTTGACCTATTTCTCGGCTTGGGAAAAAGACCACGACCGACGCTGCGATCTGGAGGCCGGGATGGCGAAACTGCTGGGCGCCCGCGTGGCTTGGGCAGCGGCAGACAATGGGCTGCAGATCCACGGCGGCAACGGCTTTGCGCTCGAATACAAGATCTCTCGCGTTCTGTGTGACGCGCGTATCCTGAACATCTTTGAAGGAGCCGCAGAAATCCAGGCGCAGGTCATCGCCCGCCGCCTGCTTGGCTAACAGACTTCAACGTCAGAACATTCCTCGACTGGGCCCGGTTTCAAACACCGGGCCTTTTCTTTTCCGGCACTCCGGTTCCTCCGACCATCCGCGACCACAACCTGCGCGGCCTTTGGCCTTGCGTCCTGCGGACGGCAGGGGGGCCAGGCTCATGTGGGCAAAGCCCACATGAGCCTGGCCCAACGGGAGGAGATGTCCCGTCAGGGGCATTGACGACGGGCGGGAGCACTCCCCCATTGCAGAACACCGGGCATCTCATCTACCAAAGGCGCAACGCGTCCGGAGAGTTGTCATGCGAACTTTGCTCGTCCTTCCCTTTCTCACCATGCTGCAATGCAGCTCGGATGAAACTGTAGCCGCCTATGGCGCTGCGGGTGTGACCTGGGAATTGCGGAGCATCGACACGAACCGCTTCTCTGTCCCCATTACCCTGACGTTCCCAGAAACCGGAAAGATTGCAGGGCAAGCACCGTGCAACGTCTATCGTGCCGCCCTTGATGCTCCCTATCCCTGGTTCGAACTCAAAGCATTTGGTGCTGACACCGTGGAATGTCCTCACCTCGTCGAAGAAGGCACCTATTTCGCGGCACTTCTGTCGATGACCCAGTCTGAGGTTTCCGGCCGTACCCTGATTTTGCGCAATGATGCGGGCAACGAAATGGTATTCACAGCCGCCGAGTGAAGGCGTCAACGAACCGTCCGCGCGCTTCTGGCAGGGGACGCGGCCCCAAGGCGGGTGCCAATCGATGTTCCAGAAAATACCCGGTGGTGCGCAACGCCCGAGCGACCTCGTCATCCGAGGCGCCTCCCTGGCCCAACATCACCGGAGGCAGGTCCAGCAACCGGTCGACCCACTCTCCTGCCCCCGCGCGCGAGACGGCGCGCCCAGATTTGGGTGAAACGTAAGCCAGATCCTGATCCGACCCGGTCACTGCACAGACCGACAGATCCATCCCGAACCCCAGTTCATCCAGCAAGGCCATTTCCCACTGCAAATACGCCAGTGGCCAGATCTCGTCCTGCCCCAGCAAATCCAAGAGCTGCTCTGACCGACGGTACAGGCCCGAATGCGGCTCTCGTTCGGGTAAGGCAAAGGCCAAAAGGCTTGTCACCGCGTTCAACCCCGACAGCGGCAACCGCCCCGACAGCGCCACCGCTGCCCGGCTGCGCAGGGGTTCGACCTGATAGCCGCCCAAGTGTTCCTCAAGCCGCGCACGCCACAGCAGGTCGAGCTGCGCACCGGGCTGCAGGATCGGAGCAACCTTGCGGCTGGTGCCACCACGCACAACACCTGCATGACGCCCGTGCCCTTCGGTGAACACGTCGATGATCGCCGACGTTTCTCCGTGACGCCTGACGGTCAGCAAAATTCCATGATCACGCCAGTCCAAGAAACGGCCCCTCAAAACACCCAAGGCTAACAGAACGCAAGCCGCGAGACGCTGCAAGCCCACTTGACTCCTCGCCCGCCAGCACCTTTATTTAACCATGTAGTTAAAAAGGAGTGATGCCATGCGCGCAATCACAATCACATATGCCTATTGCGGCGACGAAACCGACTGGCAAAACGCCGTCGACGCCTTTGTTTCGGCATTGGATGCAGACAAAGAATTGGGCGGCCGCTTTTCGTACCAAGTTGCGGTCGCCGATGACAAGGAAACGCGCATTCATTGGGGTCGCTGGGACAGTGCTGAAACCTTGGCTCACGTGCAATCCCAGCCCTATTTCAAGGAGTTTGCAGGCAAAGTCAGAGAGTTCGCAGGTGGGGCACCGACTGCGACTGGCCATGACATCGTCACCAAAACAGGGAACTGGTGAGGCAGCTATTCCAGCCCCTCGTCCCCCAGCAGATGCCGTCCCTGGCGGTCTTCGACCTCGATCACCCACAGATCCGGGTCAAACCCGCATTGGCGATGAATGGCGGCGTCTACATCCATCTCGGCACCTGATGCGAGTTCAGACCAGGCTCGTTCGCCCGTCATCAGGTTGTATTCTCTTTGATAGGCCGCGGCCTGCCCGTCCAGCGTGTTCAGCTTGACCAGAACAGCACCGGCGGTGTCATCCCCATGGGCCACGACAAAGGCGGGAATCTCCTGAAACCTGAGCCGCGCCAGATAGGCCTGAACCCAAAACTCGGCCGTCAGCCGGGTCATGCGTTTCCGTCTTTGAAATCAAGACCCATCTCGGAATAGCGTTCGGCCTCGTCCAGCCAGTTGGGCCGCACCTTGACCTGCAGGAACAGGTGAATCTTGCGATCAAGGAACTCTTCCAACTCGGCCCGCGCGGCTTGGCTCACTGCCTTGATGGTCTCGCCCCGCTTGCCCAGCACGATGCCCTTGTGGCCGTCGCGCACGACATAGATCACCTGATCGATCTTGGCAGAGCCGTCCTTGCGCTCTTCCCAATTCTCGGTCTCAACCGTCAACTGATAGGGCAGTTCCTGATGCAGGCGCAGGGTCAGCTTTTCACGCGTCATCTCGGCCGCAATCATGCGCATCGGCAGGTCCGCGATCTGATCCTCGGGATACAGCCATGGGCTTTCCGGCAGTTTACCCGCCAGCCAACTGCGCAGATCGTCCACACCATGGCCACGCTCAGCCGAAATCATGAAGGTTTCTGCGAATCCGTACCGCTCGTTCAAGTCCCGGGTCAGGCCCAGCAGAACCTCGGACTGCACCTTGTCTATCTTGTTGATCGCCAGTGCCACGATACGCCCCTGCCCGATCTCTTCCAGACCCTCCAGGATACGCTCTACACCTTCGGTGATGCCGCGATGCGCCTCGACCATCAGGACGATGACATCTGCGTCCGCGGCCCCACCCCAGGCGGCTGCGACCATGGCACGGTCCAAGCGCCGACGCGGCTGAAATAGGCCAGGTGTATCGACAAACACCAGCTGGCTGTCGCCCTCCATCGCCACGCCGCGAATGCGGGCGCGGGTGGTTTGCACCTTGTGGGTCACGATCGACACTTTTGCGCCGACCATGCGGTTGAGCAACGTGGACTTGCCCGCGTTGGGTTCACCGATCAGAGCGACAAATCCGGCACGTGTGGTCATGGACAACCTCATTTTTTCGAAGGTGCGGTATCTAACCGAGTTTCACCGAAAGGGCCAGAGCCTGCAAACCTTTGTGGCTCACGCCTTGGTCACAGCCTCAAGCAGCGCCTTGGCGGCGGCTTGTTCCGCCTGCCGCTTGGCCCCTGCGGTGGCCTTGGCCTCGGTCCCGTCCTGCAAACGCGCCACGATGGTAAAGACCGGCGCATGATCCGGGCCTGATCGCGACACCTGCTCATACACCGGCGGTTTCTGGCCCCGTGCCTGCGCCCACTCCTGAAGCGAGGTTTTGGCATCGCGCGCGTCTGCCTCGACCGTGGTGATCCGATTGCCCCAAAGGCGCAGAATCATCGCCTGCGCGGCATCAAAGCCACCATCCTTGTAAACGGCAGCGATCACAGCCTCCATCGCGTCGCCCAGCAGGGCCTGCTTTCGGCGGCCACCAGACATCATCTCGGACCGGCCAAGTTTCAGCACCACACCCAGATCAATCTCACGCGCGACATCGGCGCAGGCCTCTTTGCGCACCAAAGCGTTGAAGCGCGGCGCCAACTGGCCCTCGGTTGCTTTCTTATCGTGATCCAGCAGGGCGGTGGCCATCACCAGGCCCAGCACGCGATCACCCAGAAACTCCAACCGTTGGTTGTCACCCCGCGTGGGCGACGAGATCGAGCCGTGGGTCAGTGCGCGCACCAACAGCTCGGGCCGGGCAAACTCATACCCGATCCGCTCCTGGAACGCCTTCATTTCGACTGAGAGCTTCACTCGACCCCCTTGAAGAAGCGATCACCCCGCCAGGTCCAGAAGAACAACATCGACCGACCAGCGGACGAGAACATGATGCGATCTGCACGACCGATCAGGTTTTCATATGGCACAAAGCCCACACCACCCGCCGACTGCGGCAAGCGGCTGTCGCTGGAGTTGTCGCGGTTGTCACCCATGAAGAAGTAATGGCCCTCGGGTACAGTGTAGATGCCGGTGTGGTCCGATGCCTGGTTGCCGATATTCAGGATCGCGTGACTGGTCCCATTGGGCAGCGTTTCGATCTGGCGCGATTTCTGGCAGATACCGCCCTCACCGACGGGTCCGTTTTCACAGCGCGGGCGCAGGCGTTGCGGGCCTTGCTCGGCATAGACCTCTTCGAACACGCCGTCGTCTTCAACCTTGACCGCCGTGCCGTTGAGATACAGCAACCCGTCCTTGATCTGGACCTTGTCACCCGGCAGACCGATCAAGCGCTTGATGTAATCGCGCCCTGACACCGGGTGGCGGAACACCACAACATCTCCACGCTCTGGCTCACCACCCCAAATGCGCGTGTTGTCACCTTTGGCCCAGCCACAGATATCTTCGGCATCGACGATCAGGCTGGGGCAAGACGCATAGGAATAGCCATAGGCCATCTTGTTCACGAACAGGAAATCACCGATCAGCAGCGTTTCCTTCATCGACCCCGACGGGATCCAGAACGGTTGAAAAAACAGCGTGCGAAAGACACCAGCAATCAGCAGGGCATAGACGACGGTTTTGATCGTCTCCAAGATGGCGTTTCCTGATTTGGCTTTGGTGGCCATTCGGTTCTCCGATCCAATCGATCCAATAAAGTGTTTGGGGCTACATGCGGGTGGGGTCGGGGTAAGTCAAGGTTCGCGCGGGGCATCGGCTAGGGGCCGCGCCTCGATCACCACAAAGGCCTGTGCCCAAGGATGATCGTCGGTCAAAGTCACGTGAATGATGGCCTCGTGCCCCTCGGGTGTCATCTCTTTCAATCGCTCGGCGGCCCAACCGGTCACATGCATCACCGGTTGCCCGGTGCGCAAATTGGTAACGGCCATGTCTTTCCAAGCGATCCCCATACGCAAACCGGTCCCAAGCGCCTTGGAGCACGCCTCTTTCGCGGCCCAGCGTTTGGCATAGGTTCCGGCGGTGTCATGGCGCCGTTCAGCCTTGCGCTGTTCGATGTCCGTGAACACACGATTGCGAAAACGATCGCCGAACCTATCCAGTGTGCCCTGGATGCGTTCGATGTTTGCCAGATCTGTGCCGATGCCCAGGATCATGACAACCGGACCGTCAGGATTTTGTAGCTCGCCACCCCAAAGAAACCGGCGAAGGCCAGATCAAACCAGCGCCGTGCGCGACGATAGCCGCTGACCATGCGCGCGGAGGAGAACAGAAAGGCATAGCCAATGAAGATCAGCAGCGATCCCGCATACAACATGCCGAAATACCCCAGAAGCATGGCGAGGCTCGCGTCATTGGGGGCTACGATGGCATAGATCGAACCCCAGCTCAGGATCGCCTTGGGGTTGGTCAAGTGGATCGCCGCGCCCTTGGCAAAGATCGTGCCAAGCGAGCCTTTCACCGGATTGCCAAGTGCAACCTCGTCTGAACGCAATGCCCGCAGCAACGCCTTGATTGCCAACCAACCCAGGTAGGCAACACCGATGTAGCGGATCACCTCGAACACCCAGACATTGGCCAGCATGATCGCCGACAACCCAAGCGCTGCCGCGATACCCCAAGCCGCCGATCCCGCGCAGATGCCAAGCGCAAAGGCCAAACCAGCCCGGCGGCCTTCGGTCATCGCGGTTCCGGCAATGCCCATGGTTGCAGGGCCGGGCGAGCCGCCCGCCAGCAACCAGGCAATCCAGATCGCGACGAACCCCGGCGTGATCATGCGCGCGCCTCATCCATCAAGCGGCGCATTTCATGTATCGCGGGTGTCATTCCCCGAAAAATGGCTTCGCCAATCAGGAAATGGCCGATATTGAGCTCCATCACCTCGGGAAACGCCGCAATCGGCTTGACCGTCTCATAGGTCAGCCCGTGGCCTGCATGCACTTCCAACCCCAGTGACTTGGCAAAGGCCGACATCTCGCGCAGGCTTTCCAGTTCGCGGTCGCGCTCTTCAAAGCGCCCCTCGGCGTGGGCGTCACAATAGGCGCCCGTGTGAAGCTCGATCACTTCTGCGCCGATCCGGTGCGCCGCTTCGATCTGGGCACGGTCGGCGGCGATAAAGATCGACACCCGGCAGCCCGCCTCGCGCAGAGGCGCGATGTAGTGCGCCAGGCGATTTTCCTCGCGCGCGACTTCCAGCCCGCCTTCGGTGGTGCGCTCTTCGCGCTTTTCCGGGACTATGCACACCGCATGAGGTTTGTGACGCAGCGCAATTTTTTGCATCTCTTCGGTCGCGGCCATCTCGAAATTCAATGGAACTGACAGAACCTCCATCAGCCCGTCAATGTCGGCGTCCGAGATATGACGACGATCTTCGCGCAGATGCGCTGTGATGCCATCAGCGCCGGCCTCTTCGGCCAGTTTCGCCGCACGCAGCGGATCAGGATAGGCCCCACCCCGTGCATTGCGCACTGTGGCGACGTGGTCGATGTTCACACCAAGGCGTAGTTTGTTGCCCGACATGCTTCGCTTCCTCTTGTTCAATTCGGCCAGAGCCTAGTCCGCTTTGGACAGCGGGTCAGCCTCGGCTTCGGCTTTTTTGCGGATGGCGTCGAACTTGGCCTTGATCTTGGCCCGCCGCCTTTGCTGATAGGCCCGGATGACCGGCACGCTGAGGTAATAGCAGATGGCCGCGGCCACCAACCCCGGAATGATCCCGCCGATCATGTAGGGATAAAACACCTCGTCATAGAAGACGCCCAAATCGTGCCAATCCGCCTCGCGACTTGTGAACAGCGCGATGGTGTTGTCCTTGAGATCCCCCGCCGCATCCGCGAACTTGCCCAGAAAGCTGCGTTTGTCGCCCTCGTCAAACTCGGTCCCCAACAGGAAATGTCCCGACTGCAGGCAGATGACGCCGATGGGCACATAGGTCAGCGGATTGCCAAAAAACGTCCCGCTGAGCGCGGCCAAAATGTTGCCGTTGATCAACCGAGCGCCAAACGCGGCAATAAAAAAATGGACCCCATAAAACGGGGTAAAAGCGGCAAACACCCCTGCCCCGATCCCACGGGCGATACGTTCCGGCGAATCCGGCAGTCGGCGCACGCGGTGCTTGACGTAATGAAAGGCCCGGGTCCAACCGCCACGTGGATACACGAATTCCGAGGCGATCTGCACTGGCGTGCGTCGATCTCGGCGTTTGAATACCACCCGCGTGTTCCTTTCCGTGCCAAATCGGCTTTAGCTGGACCCGGATTTCCCCGGGTTTTTCTCGCGATACCGTTCAACAGCGGCCACGTCACTTTCCGCTTCGAGCATCAACATCAAAGAATGCAGTTGTTCAACATCCCGCAGCTCTGCGTTGACCATCAATCGGTAAAAGTCCGGTTTCCTGTCCACGATTTCCAGGTTCGAGATATTGGCCTTTTTCTCGCCAATCAATGTGCAAATCCGTCCCAGGACACCGGCGTCATTGCCAATCGTCAAATCAAGCGTCGTGCCATAAACGGCAGGGTGTGTCCCGGCATGCCAGTGAAGGTCGACCCAGCGTTCGGTCTGATCCTCGAACTCGCTTAGACGGTCGCAATCGATGGAATGCACGACAACGCCCTTGCCACGATATGTGATGCCCAAAATGCGCTCACCCGGCAGCGGCTGACAGCACGGCGCGCGCTCAAAGCTCTGGCCCGGTTCCAGACCGATCACGGCGCGGCGCAACGGGATGGCGTCGCCCTCATCCGGGGCCAGTTCGGGATAGACCGACTGCACCACGTCATGGGCGGTCAATTCGGCACTACCAAGGCGGGCCAACAGCTCGTCCCGATTTTTCAGGCGCAGGTTCTTGGCGGCCGTATCCAAAGCCTTATCGGTCGCCTTGCGCTGCACATGCTCAAAGGCCGAGCGTGCAAGTTCTTGACCCAGTTTGATGAACCGCTCACGATCCACCTCGCGCAGCGCGCGGCGGATGGCGGTGCGGGCCTTGCCGGTGACAGCAATATCGAGCCAGGTTACCTGCGGTGTTTGACCTTCGGCGGTGATGATTTCGACCGATTGCCCGTTCTTGAGGCGCGTCCACAGCGGCACGCGAATGCCGTCGACCTTGGCGCCCACACAGGCGTGGCCGATCCGCGTATGGATGGCATAAGCATAATCCAGCGGCGTTGCCCCGCGCGGCAGCTTGACCACGTCACCCTTGGGCGAGAAGCAGAACACCTGGTCCGAATACATCTCAAGTTTGACGGCCTCGAGGAAATCTTCGTGATCTTCTTCGCTGTCAAACTGCTCGGTCAGATTTGCAATCCACTTGGCCGGATCCACGGCAAAGGGGTTCTGGGTGCGCACGCCGTCCCTATACGACCAATGCGCCGCAACGCCTGTTTCGGCCACATCGTGCATCTGGCGGGTTCGGATCTGCACTTCGACCCGTTTGCCATCGCGCCCCGACACCGTGGTGTGGATCGAGCGATAGCCGTTCGACTTGGGCTGGCTGATGTAATCCTTGAACCGCCCCGGCACCGCGCGCCATCGCTGATGGATCGCCCCCAATGTGCGATAGCAGTCTTCTTCGGATTGCGTGATGATCCGGAACCCGTAGATGTCGGACAGACGCGAGAACCCCTGCTCTTTCTCCTGCATCTTGCGCCAGATCGAATAGGGTTTCTTGGCGCGGCCAAACACCTCGGCCTCGATACCGGCCTTCTCCAGCTCGAAGCGCATGTCGCCGGTGATGCGGTGGATCACGTCACCAGTTTCGCGCTGCAAGGTGATAAAGCGGCGGATGATCGATTGACGCCCTTCAGGGTTCAGAACCCGGAATGCCAGATCCTCAAGCTCTTCACGCATCCATTGCATGCCCATGCGGCCAGCAAGCGGCGCATAGATGTCCATGGTTTCGCGCGCTTTGACCACCTGCTTTTCCGGGCGCATCGCCTTGATCGTGCGCATGTTGTGCAGACGGTCAGCCAGTTTGACCAGGATGACCCGCAGGTCCTTGGACATGGCCATGAACAGCTTGCGAAAGTTTTCGGCCTGTTTGGTTTCACGGCTCGACAGCTGTAGGTTGGTCAGCTTGGTGACACCATCCACAAGCATCGCCACTTCGTCGCCATAGCGTTTCGCCACCTCGCCATAAGACGCCTTGGTGTCCTCGATCGTGTCGTGCAGCAGCGCTGTGATGATGGTCGCATCGTCCAGCCGTTGCTCGGTCAATATGGCGGCAACGGCGACAGGGTGCGTAAAGTAGGGTTCGCCGGAATGGCGGAACTGCCCTTCGTGCATCTCCGCGCCGAAGTCATAGGCATCGGTGAGGCGTTCGGCATTCGTTTTAGGATTGTAGTTGCGGACCAGCGCAATCAGATCTTCGGCTGCAATCATGTCCGGTCCGCATCCTTTCGCGGCGGTTTAGCCTTGGCCTTGTGCTTCCATCAATGCACGCAGCAGCTTTTCTTCGGACATGTCGTCCTCGGCCGGCTTGTCGGAATCCGCACCCATCAGAAGCGCCATCTGGTCTTCTTCAGGCTCGTCCACCTCGATCTGCGACTGGTTGCTTTCGATCAGGCGCTCGCGCAGGTCTGCAGCGCTTTGGGTTTCGTCAGCAATTTCGCGCAGCGACACAACAGGGTTCTTGTCGTTGTCGCGGTCCACGGTGATCGGCGCACCCGCAGAAATCTCGCGCGCACGATGTGCGGCAAGCATAACCAGCTCAAACCGGTTCGGTACCTTGTCTACGCAGTCTTCAACCGTCACGCGGGCCATTGGGCAATCTCCAAAGTGAAACCTTGTCCAGAAGGGGTGTATGTAAGCGCGAATCCCCTGCTTGACAAGCGGGAATCGACACAGCGCCCGCGCCTCACAGCGCCTCTACTTCGACAACGGCTTCTTCAGGCAATTCCGCACACATTTGCTCGACAGTCTTGCCACTCACCGGATGGGGCCAATGTGGCGCGACATCGCGTGCGGGGATCAACGCAAAAGCCCGATCCTGCAAACGCGGATGTGGCAGGATCAGTTGCTCGGGCGTCGCGCGGACTTGCTCCTCGAGCGGCAGGCCGTGCCATCGTTCGAATACCTCCAGATTTGGCAGCACGAGGTCATCGAACAGCAGAATGTCCAAATCCAGCGTCCGCATCCCCCACCGTTGCGCGCGTGCGCGACCAAACTCATGTTCGACGTCATGCAACAGCTGCAAAAGTCGGGCCGGAGACAATTCGGTTTCGACGCGAATCGCCGCGTTGACATAGTCCGGGCCAGCCCCCGGCGGGAAACAGGGAGTGCGGTAAAATCGGCTGATTTCGCGAATCACCAATCCAGTTTCTGCGGCACGATCCACCGCCTGCCGCAAGGTCACCATGGGGTCGCCCCCTTGAAAAGGTAGGTTTCCGCCCAACGCAATAACCGCTTTTGACCGAGATTGTGTCAACATTGACCCCTGCAGATAAAGATATCATACTTGCGGAACACGCGAATTCTCCTAAGTTAATGGCACCATTTCGCCGATTTAAGCACTCACTCACGGACAACAGGCGAATGGATTATACCGGAAGGACATATTTATGTTTTACAAGGACGAACGGCTAGCGCTGTTCATCGACGGTTCGAATCTTTACGCCGCCGCCAAAGCACTGGGCTTCGATATCGACTACAAACTGCTGCGCCAAGAGTTCATGCGCCGCGGCAAGATGCTTCGTGCTTTTTACTACACAGCGCTCCTGGAAAATGACGAATACTCGCCAATCCGCCCCCTCGTTGATTGGCTCCACTACAACGGCTTCACCATGGTGACGAAGCCTGCGAAGGAATACACCGACAGCATGGGCCGCCGTAAGGTCAAGGGAAACATGGACATCGAACTGACGGTCGACGCCATGGAACTTGCGCCCCGTGTCGACCACATCGTGCTGTTTTCTGGCGACGGCGACTTCCGTCCGCTGGTGGCCAGCCTGCAGCGCCAGGGCGTGCGCGTGTCTGTCGTGTCGACCATCCGCAGCCAGCCGCCGATGATCTCGGACGAACTGCGTCGCCAAGCTGACAACTTCATCGAGCTTGAAGAGTTGCGCGATGTAATCGGACGCCCGCCGCGCGAAATGCCGATGGAACCCCGCAGCGTGGCGGCAGCAGCCGGTCAATAAGACACGGCTTCTCGCATTTGGGGCTTGGACAGGCCGGACGTCGCCTGCAAGCGACATTAGAATAAAGACCCCGATCCCTGCGGATCGGGGTCTTTTCAAATCTATGCATCGCTCACCCACATGGCCTCAAAAGGCCTCGCAAGTTTGCTGATCTATACCCAGGTCACTCTATGCCCTTCTGATACAAGGCCCCCATGTCAGATTCGTGACAACATCCCGCACTGGACCTGACCTCAGCAAAGCCTTACCTGTCGCCCGCAAGGAGACGCCAACATGACCAAACAGCCCCTCACTTTGTATCTGGCCGCGCCGCGCGGTTTTTGTGCCGGAGTCGATCGCGCCATCAAGATCGTGGAAATGGCGCTCGAAAAATGGGGCGCCCCGGTCTATGTCCGCCATGAAATCGTACACAACAAATTCGTGGTCGATGGCCTGCGAGATCAAGGCGCCGTCTTTGTCGAAGAATTGGACGACTGCCCTGACGACCGCCCGGTGATCTTTTCCGCGCACGGCGTAGCAAAATCCGTCCCCGCCGAAGCCACGCGCCGCAACATGGTCTATGTCGACGCCACCTGCCCGCTGGTCAGCAAGGTACATGTCGAGGCACAGCGCCACTCGGACGCTGGCCTGCAGATGATCATGATCGGCCACAAGGGTCATCCCGAAACCATCGGCACCATGGGGCAACTGCCCGAGGGCGAGGTTCTGTTGGTTGAAACCGTGGATGACGTCGCCACCGTGCCGGTCCGTGACCCCGAAAGCATCGCCTATGTGACCCAGACCACCCTCAGCGTCGACGACACCAAAGACATCGTCGCAGCATTGCAGGCGCGTTTCCCCAAGATCGTTGGGCCCCACAAGGAAGACATCTGCTACGCCACCACCAACCGACAAGAGGCGGTCAAGGCCATCGCCCCCAAGGTGGATGCCATGCTTGTCGTCGGTGCGCCTAACTCGTCAAACTCGCGCCGCCTGGTCGAGGTCGGATCAAAAGCAGGTTGCAACTATGCCCAACTTGTCATGCGCGCCGAGAATATCGATTGGCGCGCACTAGAGGGGATCACTTCGGTCGGGATTACTGCCGGTGCCTCGGCGCCCGAACTGCTTGTGAACGAGGTAATCGCGGCTTTCCGCGACAGGTTTGATGTGACGGTCGAAACGGTCGAAACTGCCGTTGAAAACGTCGAATTCAAAGTACCCCGCGTTCTGCGGACGTAATCTGAAGGGAGCGCCGAATTGACACTTCAGCTGCTTTTTCTGACCAAATCCCGCATGACCCACGCGGCCCAACGGACATTGGTGTGCACATGACACGTATTCCAGCCGCACCGCTGATCCTGGGCCTCGCCGGTCTGATCCCATTTGTTTGGGGCGCCCTGACCTATCTCAGCCCGGCCTTGCAGAACTGGGGTGTTTCGGCACTTGGTCCACGCTTTGTTGGGCCATACATCCAGGTTTTCTATGGCGCGATCATCCTGAGCTTCATGTCCGGCGTTCTGTGGGGCTTTGCCACCAAGGCCGAAGGCGCGCAGGCCGCCACCGGTTACGCCCTGTCCGTGATCCCTGCGCTCTGGGCGTTCTTCATGACAGGCGGTGGCCCCGTCGGTGCGGGCACCAACCTTATCTTTGGTTTTTTGGGACTGCTGCTCTTGGACGGTGCATTCTCCCGTTGGGGCGTGACCCCTGCCTGGTGGATGTCCTTGCGCATCCTGCTGACCACGATCGTCGTGGCCTGCCTTGCTGTCGGAGTGCTGCTGTGAGCGATCCCGAAACCATACGCGTCTATGACGCAAAAGCAGGCGAATACGCCGAGCGCACCGATGATGTGAACCAGGCCGATACGCTATTGGCACAGTTCATTGAAACCTGCGCCCAAGGCGGGCGGGTGCTGGATCTGGGCTGCGGTCCCGGCGCCTCGGCCGCCGTGATGGCAGCCGCAGGACTGACCGTTGACGCAACCGATGCCTCGGCGTCCATGGTCGAAATGGCGGACAAACATCCCGGCGTGACCGCTTGGCAAGCAACGTTCGATGAGATCGCGGGCGAGGCAGTCTATGATGGGATCTGGGCCAATTTCAGCCTGCTCCACGCCCCGCGCGCCGACATGCCCCGGCACCTGAGCGCCTTGCATTCCGCCCTCAAACCCGGCGGGCGGTTTCACATCGGCCTCAAACTGGGAACGGGTGAAGCGCGCGACAAGATCGGGCGCCTTTACACCTACTACACACAAACCGAGCTGGAACAGCTCTTGACTGAGGCCGGGTTTGTCATTGATACCCATCGCCTTGGCAACGGCGTCGGGTTGGACGGCACGGCATCTGATTGGATCACGGTGACTGCACATGCCTGAACTTTTTGCCTATACCGATGGCGCATGCTCGGGCAACCCCGGCCCAGGCGGCTGGGGTGCGCTGCTGCGTGCGATGGATGGTGAGACGGTTGTCAAGGAACGCGAGCTGAAAGGCGGCGAAGGCGAAACCACCAACAACCGCATGGAGTTGCTGGCCGCAATCAACGCGCTTGAAGCGCTGGAGCGGCCATCGAAGATCACCGTCGTCACCGACAGCGCCTATGTCAAAAATGGTGTCACCGGATGGATCTTTGGCTGGAAGAAAAACGGTTGGAAGACCGCCTCGAAGAAGCCCGTGAAAAACGTCGACTTATGGCAACGCATCGATGCTGCGCAACAGCGCCATGATGTGACCTGGGAATGGGTCAAAGGCCACGCAGGCCACCCCGAGAACGAACGGGCGGATGAGCTGGCGCGCGCGGGCATGGCGCCCTTCAAACCCAAGAAAGCCAAGGCGTGAACTCCCTTGCCCTGCTGGACTATGCCTCGGTCCTGGTCTTTGCCCTGACCGGGGCGCTGGTGGCCAGCCGGGCGCAGCTGGATCTGGTGGGATTTGCTTTTGTGGCCTGTCTGACCGCGGTGGGTGGTGGCACGGTCCGTGACCTTTTGCTGGATCGGCATCCGGTGTTCTGGGTTGGTGAGCCCACCTATATCGTAATCGCGGCCTCGGCAGCGCTGCTGGTGTTCTTCACTGCACATCTGATGGAGAGCCGATACAACTGGTTGATCTGGCTGGATAGTTTTGCGTTGGCCATCGCCGTCGCTGCAGGGACGGGCGTTGCGCTGACTTTGGGCAAACCTCCGGTGATTGTGGTTTTGATGGGCATGACGACCGGCTGTCTGGGCGGGCTGATGCGCGATGTGGTCTGCAACGAAATCCCGCTTGTTCTGAAGCAGGGCGAGCTTTACGTCACCTGCGCGCTGATCGGATCCTGCGTCGCACTAGTAGCCCATGCGCAAGACCTGCCACAACTCACCACTCTCGGACTGGCCGCTTTTTCCTGCTGGGGTCTCCGCGCCGGTTCTTTGCTGTTTGGCTGGCGCCTGCCAGTCTATAAAAGCCGCCCACCACGAGACCGCGACTAGGGGGCACTCCCGCCCGTCGTCGAGGTTTCTTGCGAAACATCTCCTCCCGTTGGGCCAGGCTCACGCGGGCTTTGCCCGCGTGAGCCTGGCCCCCTGCCGTCCGCAGGACGCAAGGCCGTTAGGCCGCGCAGGTGGCACCCTCAGCGTAAAAGCCGTGCGCCGATTTCCTTGACCATTTTCGCAGCCACCATGGCCGTGATGCCATAAGGATCGCGATGCGGATTCAATTCGACGATATCCGCCCCGATCAGCTGCCCTTGGAACCGCGCGATCAGGTCGATGACGTCACGCGTGCTGAGGCCCCCCGGTTCGTGATGTGACACTCCCGGCGCAAAAGCCGGATCCAGCCCGTCCAGATCGAGTGACAGATACACAGGCCCGTCAAACTCTGGCGTCAGATCGCTGTGCCAGTTGCGCATGTCCACGACCTCAACCCCAAAGCGGTCTGCTTGTTCCCGTTGATGAGCGTTCATCGTCCGGATCCCAACCTGCATCAGACGTTTGATCTTGCCTGTCTCCATCACCCGCGCAAACGGGCAGCCATGCCCCAGCGGACCAATGTCCTGTTGATCATAAAGATCAGGATGGGCATCGATGTGCAAAACGTTCAACCCCTCGTACCGGTCGGCATGTGCCTTGATCAGTGGATAGGCCACCGAGTGGTCCCCACCCAGAGACAGAAGCCGTGCGTCTGTGTCGATGCGCGCGCCCGCGCCGGTCTCGATTGCAGCAATCGGTTCGGGGCCGCGTTGTTCGAACACGTCCAGATCGCCCGTGTCCTTGACCCTATCGGTTGCCCCCAAATCGGTGCCATCCTCAGCCGTCAGGTTCGCCGCACCAGAGTGAAGCGCCTCGCGAATGCGGTTTGGGGCAAAGGCCGGGCCTTGCAAGAATGAACTATGTAGATCCAGCGGCACGCCCATCAGGGCCACATCGCCTGCCTCCAGATCCTGTATCGTTGCGTTTGTGATCATGTCGCACCCTCCACCCTGAAACTCGGTTTCGGGCAGTTGGCGATCAAAGCTCTTTCAGGTCAAGCCCCTGTCAACGCTTGTGAAAATAGGTTTTCCAGATCCAGATCACCAACAGCGCGCCAAGCACGGCACCGACAAAGCCCGAGAGGATTCCCATCACGCTTGACAGAAAACGCAGGACAAAGCTGCCGACAAGCGCGCCGATTATGCCGATGAACATGGTGGTGGGAATGTCGGCCTCGATCCGCATAAGCCGCGTGGCCAGAAACCCGGCCGCCGCCCCGATCACGATAAGCGCAACAACCGTCATGTCAGCGCCTCCAATGGAACGGAACGATGATCAACGCCCCGATGCTCGACACGATGGCATTCATACCCGGAGAGGCAAAACCGATCCCGAACATGATGCGGATGAAATAGAACAGAAACGCGCCACCGATGCAGATGATCATAGACTGCAGGATGCCATTGCGGGTCCAGCCCGTGCGCTCGGATGCATAACCGACGATCCCGGCGATCACCACGGTCCCCATCAGCGTCATGAACATCGCGTCATCCTTTTCAGAGTTGCGCACCCTTGGCCACCGGCATACCGCGCAGAAAAACTTCCCTATCCTGCGCACCCTTGCCCGCCCGTTGCAAGCGCAACAGGGACACGGCCCCCTCGCCACAGGCCACAGTCAGCCCATCGTCCAACACCATACCCGCAGCGCCCGAACCATCGGCCAGCCGTGAGGCCAGCAGTTTAACCCGCTGCCCTTCAATCTCGGTCCAGGCGCCGGGGAACGGCGACAGTCCGCGAATTTGTCGATCGACCTCGATCGCAGGTTTGCTCCAATCGACCCGCGCCTCGGCCTTGTCGATCTTTTGCGCATAGGTCACACCCTCCTCGGGTTGCACCTCGGGCGTCAAACCGGGCAGTTGTTTCAAAGCATCGACAATCGCCTGCGCGCCAATCCCTGACAGACGGTCGTGCAACTGCGCGGTCGTCTCTTCGCCGCCAATCGGCGTGGCCACGCGCAGCAGCACGGGCCCGGTGTCCAATCCCGCTTCCATCTGCATGATGCACACGCCGGTTTCAGCATCACCTGCCATGATCGCGCGATGAATGGGCGCCGCACCGCGCCAACGCGGCAAAAGGCTGGCGTGAATGTTCAGACATCCCTTGGCAGGCGCGTCCAGCACTGCTTGCGGCAGGATCAGGCCATAAGCCACAACCACCGCAATGTCCGCACTCAAGTCAGAAAAAGCCGCCTGCTCATCCGTCCCTTTCAGGGAGACCGGATGGCGCACATCCAACCCCAGCTCCACCGCACGTGCATGCACTGGCGTGGGGCGCTCTTTCTTGCCGCGCCCCGCCGGGCGCGGCGGTTGGCAATAGACTGCGGCGATCTCATGCCCGGCTTCGACCAGAGCATCCAGCACCGGTACCGAAAACTCGGGCGTTCCCATGAAGATGATGCGCATCGCGTTCCCCTGCTCGGACTTGGGCCTCAGCCGTTCTGTTTCTTTGCCTTGCGCAGCAGCATATCGCGTTTGACCTTGCTGAGGCGGTCGAAATACATCTTGCCGTTCAGATGGTCGATCTGATGCTGCACACTTGTGGCCTCGATCCCCACGAAATCACGCCGATCCACCGCGCCGTCCTCATTAAGAAACCGCACCGTAACCGCACGCGGGCGTTTGATCTTGGCTGACATACCAGGCAGGTTCGGGCTGGCCTCGTCATGTTCGCGCAGCTCGATCGAAGAGTGCAGGATCTCGGGGTTGGCCATGCGCACAGCCCGACCCCGTTCGGCCGAACCATCGACAACAGCCAACCGTAGCATCACACCGATCTGGTTGCCCGCGAGGCCAACGCCCGGCATTGCCTCCATCGTGTCGATCATGTCGGTCCAGATCTCGCGTATCTCATCGGTGATCTCGCTCACCGGCTCGGCCTTGGTGCGCAGGCGCTTGTCGGGCCACGGCAGGCATTTGCGGACAGTCATGCGTTCATTTCCTTGTAATGCGCCTCGGCCGTGCGGCGGGCAATCTCGTCAAGACGGTCAAAGGTGACCATCCCGTTCAGATGGTCAAACTCGTGCAGGATGCAGCGCGCCTCGAACCCGTCGAAATCGGCCATGTGAATGTCGCCCTCGGGTGCCGTCCATTGCACAGTGACAGCTTTGGGGCGCGAAACGGTGACCATGATGCCCGGGATCGACAGGCAACCCTCGGCCCCGATCACCTCTGTCCTCTCGGCCGCCATGATGAAGGGGTTGATCATCGCCAAAGGGGTCGGCTCGCCCTCTTTCCAACCGCAATCCATCACGAACACGCGCTTGAGCACACCGATTTGCGGCGCGGCCAAGCCTCGGCCGTTTGCTGCGTACATCGTGTCGAACATATCTGCGATCAGCGCGTCCTCTGGTTCCGTCACCGGCGCACATTGCGTCGCAAGCCGGTCGTCGGGCCAGGTCAGGATCGGCCGCACCGCCATTCAGGCGCGCGCCCGCTCACGCTTGAGCTTTTGCATCTTGCGCGTGATCATCTGCCGTTTGAGCGGCTTGAGGTAGTCGATGAAGAGCTTGCCATCCAGGTGATCGATCTCATGCTGCACGCACGTGGCCCAAAGACCATCGAAAACTTCTGATTGCGCGTTGCCGTTCTGGTCCATCCAGGCAACCTCAACCTCGCGCGGACGGGTCACTTCGGCGTATTGATCGGGGATCGACAAACACCCCTCTTCATAGACGTTCAGATCGTCCGACGATGACACGATTTCGGGGTTGAACATCACCAGCGGGCGGGGTGTCTCGCCCTCTTCCTTGACGCAGTCCAGCACGATCAACCGGTTCAGCACGCCGATCTGCGGCGCGGCCAGACCAATGCCCGGCGCGTCATACATCGTCTCAAGCATGTCATCGGCCAGCTTGCGCAAATCGTCCGAAATATCGGCCACAGGATCGCACAGCTTTTTCAAGCGCGGGTCGGGATGGATCAGAATGCTACGTTTCATGCCGGTGATTTAGGGCATAGTAGGCGTCTCCGCAACGCCCCCCTTGCGCCCCGTGGATTTCCCGCTAGCCTGCCCGGCGCATATGACAGGAGAGGCTCATGAATTTCGACGACCTGATTGACCGCCGCGGCACCCACTGCGCCAAGTGGGATATGATGGAACCGCTCTATGGCGTTCCCGCGGATACGGGCCTGTCGATGTGGGTGGCCGACACCGATTTCCAAGCCCCCGAAGTGGTGCGCCGCAAGATCCACGAGGTCGCAGACGGCGTTCTGGGTTATACCAACCTGGATGCACATTACAAAGGTGCAATCCAATGGTGGATGGAAAATCGCCACGGCTGGAGCATCGAGCAGGATGCGATCTTTACCACCACCGGGCTGGTGAATGGTGTCGGCATGTGCCTGGACACGTTTACGGCGCCGGGCGACGGAATTGTCCTGTTTACGCCAGTGTATCACGCCTTTGCCAAGGTGATCCGCGCATCGGGTCGCACCGTGGTAGAATGCCCGCTGGTCAACAACGATGGCCGGTACGAGATGGATTTCGCAGCGTACGACGCAATGATGACCGGTTCGGAAAAGATGGTCATCCTCTGCTCGCCCCATAACCCTGGCGGTCGGGTCTGGACGCAGGAAGAGCTGCAAGGCGTTGCCGATTTCGCCAAGCGCCATGATCTGCTGCTGTTGTCGGACGAGATCCACCATGATCTGGTCTATGCAGGGCACAAACATATCGCCATGCAAAACGCCGACCCGTCGATCACCGACCGGTTGCTGATGCTGACGGCACCATCCAAGACCTTCAACATCGCCGGCCTGCACACGGGCCAGGTGATCATCCCCGACCCCGATCTGCGCGCCCGCTTTGCGGCCCGCATGGCCGCGCTCAGCCTTGCGCCAAACTCGGTCGGTCAGTTCGCAACAGCTGCGGCCTATTCGCCAGAAGGGGCTGAATGGGTGGATGCACAGGTGGCCTATCTGGACCAGAACCGGCAGATTTTTGACGCGGCCATTGAGGATATCCCGGGCCTATCCTCGATGAAGCTCGAATCCACCTACCTGGCATGGATCGACTTTACCGACACTGGTATGCCGCGCGAGGAGTTCACCAACCGCGTCGAGCAAGACGCTCAGATTGCCGCCAACCATGGCACCACCTTTGGCCTGGGTGGCGAAAGCTTCCTGCGGTTCAACCTCGGGACCCAGCGCTCGCGCATCGAAGAGGCCTGCGCCCGCCTGACCCGCGCATTTGGTGATTTGCAGTAGCAATGCTGGGGCGGATCCTCTGGTCCATTCTGGCGCTGGTTTTGATGACCAGCGCCAGTGTGATGCTGTGGGACCGCTTTGCGCCGCGTCCAGCACCTCCGCCCATGGCATTGGATGTTGATCGGATCGATCACATCTTGATCGAGAAGTCGGAGCGGCGTCTGACCGCCATGTCCGATGGCCAGGTGGTCATGCAAGTTCCGGTGGCGCTCGGGTTCGCGCCAAAAGGAGACAAGGTACAGGAAGGCGACGGCAAGACGCCCTTGGGTCACTTTGTTATCGATCGCCGCAACCCCAACAGCGCTTTTCATCTGTCCCTTGGCCTGAACTATCCCAGGCCGCAAGACATCGCGCGGGCCAAGGCTGACGGCGTAGACCCCGGCAGCGACATCTTCATCCACGGCCAGCCCAATGGGATTGTCGGCATTGCGCTACCGGGCGACTGGACCGCAGGCTGCATTGCCATTAGCAACGCTCAGATGGCAGAGCTCTGGTCCGTAACCCCCATCGGCACTTCGGTAGAAATTCGCCCCTGACTCAGGGATGCTCCCGCCCGTCGATCAGGCATCAAAGATGCCCTCCTCCCGTTGGGCCGGGCCTCGCTGCGCTCGGCGGTTGGCGCACTGTACACCCCGATTCGATCAAAGATGGAACGCCTGCCTCAAGCGGTACCGCGACGAGCGACAAGCGAGGCGCCCCGCCCAAGGCCGCTCGCGGGGCTGACGCAGTCAGGTCTGCTCGGGCGCGGGAGCACCCCCTGCCCAACCATGCCTACGATCAGCCGTCCTTTCCCAATAGGGCAATCGGCGCATCCGGCTCGCGGTAGAAATCCAGCGGAGCTTTGTCTGCGGCCACCGTATTGCGCTTGAACTCATATCGCATTTCGCCTGCCTCGTCCTCAGATGCGATGATCAGACATTGATAGAGGTGGTTCGCCCCATCATACAAATCGACCAACCCGCGCAACCGAGGCGTCGTTTCGGCCTCAACCGCAAAGCCATCCTTCCACAGGCGCAGGACCTTGAAATACTCCTGCCCCATCTCGACGCGCAAGCGGCTGGCCTTTTTCAGGCTGGCAATCCGGGCTGCATTCAACCCGTCGCTGATTTCTTTCGACACATAAGTGCTCATGCCGTTCCCTCCAGACGAACAAACACTAGCCTCACCGAGATGGTCTTAAAATCAAGATAAGTTTTCATGACTATCTGAATCCACTTAAGGCGTTGCGCCAAATCCTCAATTCCCTCGCGGACCCATTGTGCAGCCACGCAGAGATCGTGCGCGCCCCTGACCATGTGCGGTCCCAACCCTTGGCATTAAGTTGAACCCAGACACAGATCGGAGATCACACATGGGCCTGCTCATCGACGGCACCTGGCACGACCAGTGGTATGACACCAAATCCCACGACGGCGCATTCAAACGCAGCGCTGCGCAATTCCGCAACTGGATCACTGCCGACGGCGCCCCGGGGCCATCAGGCACCGGCGGTTTCGCGGCTGAGACCGGGCGCTATCACCTCTATGTCAGCTATGCCTGCCCCTGGGCGCACCGCACGCTGATCTTTCGCCAGCTCAAGGGCCTGAGCGATCACATCACCGTCTCGGCCGTGCACCCCGACATGATGGATCAAGGGTGGAGCTTTGAGGCAGACGATCACGGCGCCACCGGCGATGACCTTTATGGACTGAGCCATGCGCATCAGGTCTATACCAAAGCCGACCCCACCTATTCCGGCCGCGTGACCGTGCCGATCCTCTGGGACAAGGAACGCGAGACCATCGTGTCCAACGAAAGTTCAGAGATCATTCGCATGTTCAACTCAGCCTTCGACGGGCTGACCGGCAACACTGACGATTTTTGGCCCGAGCCGATGCGCGACGCCATCGAAGAGGTGAACGCCCGCATCTATGACACACTCAACAATGGCGTCTACAAGTCCGGCTTTGCCACCACTCAAGCGGCTTATGATGCGGCCGTTCATCCGCTCTTTGACACGTTGGATTGGCTCGAAGAACGCCTGACCGGCAATCGCTATCTGATGGGTGATAAACTGACCGAAGCCGACTGGCGCCTCTTTACCACCTTGATCCGTTTCGACCCCGTCTATCACCTGCATTTCAAGTGCAACCGCAAGCGGATCATCGACTACCCCAGCCTCTGGGCCTACACCCGCGAGCTGTATCAATGGCCCGGCGTGGCTGACACGGTGAACATGCAGCACATCGTGCGCCACTATCACTACAGCCACGACAGTGTGAACCCACATCGAATCGTGCCGATCAATCCCGTTATCGACTATCTCGAGGCACACGGGCGCGGTTAACGAACCGCCGCGTAATGCTCGACCATCGCCGCCAGATCCTCTGGCGGCGTTCCGCTTTGCACATAGGCGCAAGCGTTTGGGCTGTGGGCAAAGATCGATCCGTCCGAGAAGAAGCTGGTGTTGGTGACAAAGATCACCCGCGCATCAGGGCGCCGATAGCTGGCAAAATCGGCCACAGCCAAGGCACTGCCCCCATCCAGAACCAGATCCAGCACGATGATCTCGAAATCTGTCCCGTAGAGCGCCAGAATCGCCTCTTCCTGCGAGTTGACCAAGGTCACCTCGGCACCTTGCCGTTCAAGATGGCGCTTCCAGAGCAATCCAAGATCTGGATTGCCTTCAACAATCAGAACATTCATAGCAGACATTGAGCACGTTCTTTTTCAGATTCTGTGCTTCTCCCCTTTCCAACCGTGATCTTTCTTTTCCCTTAACAAACTCTTAACACAATACGGTGCGACTGAAGGAATATGCGCATCGCTTGTGTTTGTGGCGAGTTTCCGCTTGAACCGAATCCAACCTATCATACCGCAAAATCGGACCCGTGGCATGGCAGAACCTATCGACATCGACCCGCGTGCCAAACGCGATCACGGCGGCGGCCTTGCGGCGGCGCGCGCACAGTTCGGCGGCACCGCGCAGGATTGGGTTGATCTGTCCACCGGCATCAACCCCACGCCCTACCCGGTCGAGGGGCTGACCGCGCAGGATTGGGCCGCCCTTCCCGATCATGACGCGTTCGAGCGATTGGTCGACGCCGCCCGCGCCTTTTGGAATGTGCCTGATGGAGCCGCGATTCTGCCCGCACCCGGTGCCTCGGCCCTGATCGCGCGCTTGCCGATGTTGGCCGCACCTGCACAGGTCGAGATCACACCGCCCACATACAACGAACACGCCGCTGCCTTCTCGGCGCAAGGCTGGCAGGTGACCGATCACGCTCCGGCCCAAGCCCGGGTTCTGGTTCACCCCAACAACCCCGACGGGCGGCTCTGGACAAAAGACGACGCCACAGGCCACGACCTAACCGTGATCGACGAAAGCTTTTGCGACGTCACGCCCGAGGCCAGCCTGATCCAATTGGCCGAAGACCCCAATACGGTGATCCTCAAGAGCTTTGGCAAGTTCTGGGGCCTTGCTGGATTGCGCCTTGGTTTTGCAATTGCCCGCCCCGAGATCATTGCGCGGCTGAACGACATGACCGGCCCTTGGGCGGTGTCCGGCCCAGCTTTGCGTGTTGGCACCCAAGCGCTGCAGGATCAGACATGGGCCGAGGCCACGCGTATCCAACTCGCCTGTGATGCCGACCGTCTGGACAATCTGATGACGGAAAAAGGTGCAAAGCTTGCCGGTGGGACGTCACTGTTCCGCCTCTACCGCGTCGAAAATGCCAAGGCCTGGCAAGACCGGCTGGCCGAGCATCACATCTGGAGCCGCATCTTCCCCTACTCTGAAACCTTCCTGCGCCTCGGCCTGCCGCCCGTGGACCGCTGGGAGCAGTTGGAGCGCGCCCTATGACGCCCTTTGTCCTTGCCTCGGCCATGTTGCTGGATGCAGCTCTGGGAGAGCCCGATTGGCTCTGGTCCCGCATTCGCCATCCCGCCGTTCTGATGGGCGACTGCGTGGGATTTCTCGAAAAGCGGTTGAACACGGGTGACAATCGGCAGCTCAAAGGCTTGGCCTCTGTTGTTATGCTTACACTTGGTGCCTGGGGTCTGGGCGCTCTGCTCTCGGCCTTTGGCCCGGTCGTCGAAATCCTGGTTTGTGCCATTCTGCTGGCTCAGAAATCACTCGTTACTCATGTACAAGACGTGGCTGACGCGCTGCGCCTGTCGCTCACCGATGCCCGTCACATGGTCTCGCGCATTGTCAGCCGCGACACCGGTGAGATGACCGGCCCGCAAGTGGCCCGCTCGGCCATCGAAAGCGCGTCCGAAAACCTAAGCGACGGGGTGGTTGCACCCGCCTTCTGGTTCCTGGTCGCTGGGTTGCCCGGGCTTTTGATGTACAAGGTGATCAACACTGCCGACAGCATGGTGGGTTACCGCAACGAGCGTTTTCTGCAATATGGCTGGGCTTCGGCCCGGTTCGACGACCTGCTGAACCTGATCCCCGCCCGTTTGACCGGGTTGCTGATCGTGGTGCTGTCGAACCAATGGTCCAAGGGGCGCGAGATCATCGAAGACGCCCAACGCCACATCTCGCCCAACGCCGGCTGGCCCGAGGCCGCCATGGCCCGCGCACTGAACGTGGCCTTGGCTGGCCCGCGCAGCTATCACGGCCAGGTCCGCCACCTCGCCTGGGTCAACGAGGGCGCGCGTGAAGACATCGGTGCGCGCGAGATTGAACGCGCGGTCAACATGCTCTGGCAGGTCTGGGCGCTGTGCCTGGGACTGGTGATTGCCTGTCTCGTGGTGATGCTGATACTCTAAATCAAACGAACATTGGACCGATTAGATTTCATGAAAATTTCCTCCATTCTCGCCGCCCTCATCTTGTTTCCAGGCGCGGCCTTTGCCCAATGCGGCGGGTCATTCAGCAGCTTTGTCTCAGGCCTTAAATCCGAAGCTGTCGCGCAAGGCTATGACGCTGCCACGGCGGATCGTTTCTTTCAGGGCGTGAGCCAGGATCAAAAGGTTCTGCGCGCCGACCGGGCACAGGGCGTATTTCAAAAGCCCTTCATCGAGTTTTCCCGCCGTCTGATCTCGCAGAACCGGATCGATCGGGGCCGCGCCATGGCCAAGAAATACAACGCGGTCTTTGACCGGATCGAGGCGCAGTACGGCATATCACGCGGAGTTATATTGGCCTTTTGGGCGTTCGAAACCGACTACGGCTCGTTCCAGGGCGATTTCAACACCCGCAACGCGTTGGTCACTCTGGCCCACGACTGTCGCAGACCTGAGCTGTTCCGGCCACAAATCTTTGCCGCGCTGGAACTCTATGCACAGGGCGATTTCGACCCGGCCCGCACCACCGGTGCCTGGGCCGGCGAGATTGGCATGGTGCAGATGCTGCCCCGCGACATCCTGGAAAATGGCGTAGACGCGGACGGGGACGGCACCGTTTCGCTGAAAACCTCGGCCCCCGACGCGCTGACCTCGGGCGGCAAGATGCTGTCGCACTTGGGTTGGGCCGCAGGTCAGCCCTGGCTGCAAGAGGTGACGGTGCCTGCCAACATGGACTGGTCGCTGAGCGGCCCCGGCAAGCCCCGTTCGGTGTCGGACTGGCAGGCCATGGGCGTTCAGCCGCGCGCCGGGTCGCTCGCCAATCTGCCCGCCTCGCTGATCCTGCCACAGGGCCACAAGGGACCGGCCTTCCTCGCTTATCCCAATTTCGACGTCTATTTCGAATGGAACCAGAGCTTTGTCTACGTTTTGACGGCAGCCTATTTCGCGACCCGGCTCGAGGGCGCGCAGATCTATGACGCCGGCAACCCGGATCAGGGGCTGGATGGCGCGCAGATGAAGCAACTGCAACGCAAACTACAGGCACGCGGGCACGACGTGGGCAAGGTCGACGGCATTTTGGGCGCAGGCACACGCGCCGCTGTGCAGGCCGAGCAGGCTCGCCTTGGGTTGCCCGCTGACGCCTGGCCGACCCCGGCGTTGCTGGGACGCCTCTGACGGCTGTTTTGACCGGCAAAGGGAGCACTCCCGCCCGTCGTCAGTGTTTCTGAAGAAACACCTCCTCCCGTTGGGCCGGGCCTCGCTTCGCTCGGCGGTTGGCATCCAGTTGCGACCAGCGCCGCGTCATGGTCAACGGATGTTTTTCACCAAACGTCCTCCACAGACGGGACCGCGCCGGGCTTTGCCCGGCGCCCGGCCCAAGTCCGTTAGCGAAGCTGACGTAGTCAGGTTTGCTCGGGCGCGGGAGCCCCCCTTGAGCCGCCAAATCTCATTGCGCGACGTCAGGCCGCACCGGATAGCGTTCGCCCTTTTCGTTGATCAGCACTAACCGACCATTGCTGTGAACAAACAGATCACAGCGATGAAACCCGTTACGAAATTCCGTACAGACGCTGCCGTCGTTGGCCACCTCGAAGGTTCCAAAAGCCGTCCCACCCCCGTTCTCGACCGAGTAGGTATAGGAATAGGCGCCTCCTGCCGAATACCGGGATTGGCCATCGTCGTAGAACGTCAATACGCGCCCCTCAAGCGCCTGCACCTCGGCCCTCGTCAAAGGGATGTCCCCATCGCGCAAGGACCACTCCGCCGCAGATACAGACCCGGACGCCAGAAGAAAGATCAACAGATATCGCATAGCCCGATCTTGCCGCGACCGTCGTCGTTTTGGGAATCACGTTGCAGTGAAGGCATCAAGGTCGGATGCCAAACTCGAAGATCAACGGCAGACGTCCTGCCTTCTGACGTCGCACCAGTTTGACCTCGTCCTTATCGATCTGAACGTCACATTCACCCGGCTGGCTGCGCAGGTTCACACAGATGTGGCCCTTCCAATGCAGTTTGACGTTGCTCCCAACGGACACGCCTTCGCCGAAGCGGTCCGCAAGCTCGCCGCCGCTCAGGCCACCCTCTTCCGGCTCGTAGTGCATCTGTTGCAATCCGGACACTGTACTGCCGTCGGTTGCAAAATCGGTTCCGAAACGCGAGGCCCCAATGCGCCACAACGCCAATTCGTCTGCGAAGGCCGGGCTCGCCAAGACGATGATAACAAAGGCATAAACAGCGCGCATATTGGTAGGGTATCAGAGAATCTCTTGATTTTCTACCAATGCGTGATCAAGCGACCAGAGATTCCGCTTTCTTGAGATCAACCGAGACCAATTGGCTCACACCCTGCTCTTGCATGGTCACCCCGAACAGCCGGTCCATCCGCGCCATCGTCACCGCGTGGTGGGTGATGATCAGGAACCGCGTATCCGTCTGTCGGCACATCTCGTCCAGCAAGTCACAAAAGCGCGTGACGTTGGCATCATCTAGCGGTGCGTCGACCTCGTCCAGCACACAGATCGGCGCCGGATTGGCCAGAAACACCGCAAAGATCAACGCCATCGCCGTCAGCGTCTGCTCGCCCCCAGACAACAGAGACAATGTCGACAGCTTCTTGCCCGGTGGCTGACACATGATCTCCAACCCCGCATCCAGCGGATCCTCGCTTTCGACCATCACCAGATTGGCCTCGCCACCGCCAAACAGATGTTTGAACAGCATGGCAAAGTTGGAATTGACCTGCTCGAACGCCGTCAACAGCCGCTCGCGCCCCTCGCGATTCAGGCTGGCAATACCGTTGCGCAGGGTCTTGATTGCCTCTTCCAGGTCCGCCTTTTCCGCCGCCAGCGTGTCATGCTCTTCCTGCACCTCGCGCGCGTCTTCCTCGGCGCGCAGGTTCACCGCGCCCATGGCATCGCGCTGCCGCTTGTGCCGATTGACCTCGGCCTCCAGCGTTTCCGCATTGGGCATCTTGTCCGGGTCAACGTCCAAATCATTGAGCAGCTGGTTCGGCGTCAGCTGCTGATCCTCTGCAATCCGTTCGGCCGCTGCTACCACCGTTTCGCGTGCAGCCTCGGCTCGCGCTTCGGCCGCCGCCCGCGCTTCACGCGCCTCGGACGCCAACCGCTCTGCTTCACGCTCGGCAAGCATCGCCTCGCGGTGGGTCGCCTCGCCCACGGCCAGAGCATCGGCCGCGCCCTTGCGGCGCTCTTCGGCTGCTTCGGATTGTTCTGCCAATTCCTCGCGCGCCTCGGCAATCTCTCCGGGCACAGACATTGCCTCGGCCAGATCTTCTTCAGATGTCGCCTTACGCTCAACCAGTTCGGCAATCCGCTTTTCAGCTGTCTCAAGGCGATGGCGCCAGCCGCTGATGTCCTTGGTCACCTCTTGCGAACGCTTGGTGCGTGCGTCGCCCTCGCGCCGCATCTCGTCATGGGCCGACCGATGCGTCAGCATGGTGATCCGCGCGGCCTCAACCGTTTGCTTGATGTCCTCGACCTGCTGGCGCGCGGTATCCAGATCGCCCAGTTCGGATAAGGCCTTTTCTGCCTCGCGCATCTGCACCCGCGCAGCCATCGCGTCTTCTTTGTGCCGGTCAACGGCCAGCCCCAACGTCTCGAGCCGCCCCTGCGCCAGATTGCGATCGGCTTCGGATTTGGACAGCGCCCGCGCCGCTTCGGCCACGCGCTGATCGGCGGCCCGACGCGCCTCACGCGCACGACGATCTGCCTCCGTCACGTCCGCCAACTGCTGCGACAGTGCCTCATGCGCGGCGCGTGCCCCGTCAGCCTGGGCACTCACGCGCTCCAGCTCTTGCTTCAAAGCTTCCAAACGGTTGAGCTGTTCCAACCGCATCGCCGCCGCACTTGGCGCATCCTCGGCCCAGGCGCGGAAGCCGTCCCAGCGCCACAGATCCCCTTCGCGCGAGACCAGCCGCTGTCCTGGTTTCAGCGCCGCTTGCAGCCGCCCACCGTCATCGCCGCTCACAATCCCGATCTGCGCGATCCGACGGCTCAGCCGGTCCGGCCCCGACACATGCAACGCCAACGGTTCTGCCCCCTCGGGCAAAGACTGGTCCGCATCGTACCCAGGGACATCCACCCAGCCCGATGGGCCGTCATCCTCGGCCAGAGGTGCGCGCAGGTCATCCGAAAGTGCCGCCCCCAGGGCTTTTTCATAGCCCGGCGCCACACGCAGCAGGTCCATCACCTGCCCGCCCTCTGCCGTATCCCGCGCCACAAGTTTGGCCAGCGCCGTGGTCTCAGCCCGGATCGCGCCCACTTCACCCTCGGCTTCTGATCGTTGCGCTCGGGCCTCAGACTCGCGAGCTTGCGTGTCATTGCGCAGCTCATCTGCTGCGGCCAGCGCCTCTTCGGCGGCCTCTGCCGCCTCGCTGGCCTCTTCTTCGGCGTCCAGCGCCTCGCCATAGGCATCCACGGCCTGCTCCAAGGCCCGCTCCGCTTCACTCACCGCATCGCGAGCTCGGGCCTCTTCGCCCTCGGACCGATCCAACGTCTTGCGGCTGTCATCCACCAGACGCTGCGCCGATTGGTGCCTCGCGGCCAGGCGGGCAACGTCCTCGGTCATCTGCGACAGGTGATCCTCACGCTCTTGCAGGACTGATGCCGCCTCACGCGCAACCTCGGCCGCCTCCGCCAGCTTGTCGGCCTGACCTTCGCTGGCCTTGGCCAACTCGCGCGCTTCCCATTCCAGCCGCTCGATCGTATCGCCAGCATCGCGGTTCAGACCCGTCTCGCGCTCAATGTCCTGACCCAGCTGGTTGATCCGAGCTGTAAGCGTTTCGATCGTTTGCCGCGCGCGGGTTTCCTGGTCGCTGAGCGCATCGCGCTGCACCTGCATCCGCTGCAGAATCGCCGCCGCAATCGCCTCTTCCTCGCGCAGCGGCGGAAGGGCCTCTTCGGCGGCGCCACGTGCCTTGGCCGCCTGACGGGCCATGCCCTCGGCCTGACCTGCCTCTGTCGTGCGACCACGCAGCACCTCTTCGGCGCTCAACCGCGCCTCGTCCGCCTCTTTCCAACGACGATAGAGCAGCATTCCCTCGGCCTGCCGCAAGAGCGTGCCAATCTCACGATAGCGTGCCGCCTGACGCGCCTGCCGGGCCAACTGGCTCAGCTGCGCCGCCAATTGCTCCAGCACGTCATCGACGCGGGTCAGGTTGGTTTCAGCCCCCTTCAGTTTCAACTCGGCCTCATGCCGACGTTGATACAGGCCAGAGATCCCCGCCGCTTCTTCCAGAATACGCCGCCGTGCTTTGGGCTTGGCGTTGATCAGCTCGGAAATCTGCCCCTGGCGCACCAACGCAGGCGAATGCGCCCCGGTCGAGGCATCGGCAAAGAGCATCTGTACATCGCGCGCGCGCACATCCTTGCCGTTGGTTTTGTAAGCGCTGCCCACATCCCGCGTGATGCGGCGAATGATCTCCAACTGATCGCTGTCATTAAACCCAGACGGCGCCAACCGTTCCGAGTTGTCCATCAGCAAAGATACTTCGGCAAAGTTGCGTGCAGGCCGGGTCGCGGCGCCTGCAAAAATCACATCTTCCATCCCGCCACCGCGCATCGCCTTGGGACGGTTTTCGCCCATCACCCACCTGAGCGCTTCCAGCAGGTTGGACTTGCCGCAGCCGTTTGGCCCCACAACACCGGTCAACCCGTCCGCGATGATCAGATCGGTCGGATCAACAAAGCTTTTGAAGCCGGTCAGTCGGAGTTTGGAAAAGCGCAAATGGCGGGCCCTTGTGATTCCTTGTCTCACCCAGCCTGCGCAGCCATTGGCGACCTGTCAACGCTGACGCCACCTTATCTAGACTGACGCCTCAGGTTATCCACAAGATATTGCTACTGTGGGTCGCAGGTCATATCCGTCCGCGTCTCACCCGAAGCCGTGATCCAAGTTCGCTGCCTGCATTCCAATTTGGGCAAACTTTGCCCCGTTGTCCCGCCATAGGGCGTGCAGGTGACGTCTGTCCAAACCTCGGCCCCGCTGGAAGCCGTGACCGAATTCCATTCGCGACAGTCATATTGAGGCGTCTGGCCCGCATCCGCGATCTCAGCAACAATTTTGTCCGCTTGCGCAATGAACGCTTTCGCTTGTGCCGGATTGCACCCCTTGACGCCCCAAGTCACAAAGCGGCTGACCCGGTACACCTTGGCGATGGGACAGCCCGACAGCTTGCCCATCATCTGCTCAAGCGCCACGTAATAGGCATCCGCATTGTGCAGGTCCGACACACGTCGCCGCGCCTTGACCACGTTGTCGTTGATCTGAACCTCGACGGAATAGCCGCCGACGCTCAACCTCTGAACCGGCTCACCTGCGGTGAACCCCGCCTCGGGCGGGGCGCAGGCGGCAGCCAGCCAAAGGGTGGCAAAGGCAAGGAACCGGATCATGCCGCCACCCTCGGCAGGAATGGTTAACAATTCCTTAGTCAGACAGACTCCGCCGCAGAACCGCACCCAATCTGGCCACGCCTTCATCAATCGCCGTCTTATCCGAGTTGGAAAAACTCAGCCGGATCGTGTTGGTCCCTGATCCATCGGCAAAGAATGCGCCACCTGGGACAAACGCCACCCGCTCCTCTCGGACCGCACGGTCCAACAGTGTGGCCCCGTCCATGCCCTTGGGCAGGGTGATCCAGACAAACATGCCCCCCTCGGGCCTTGTCCATTCAACGCCTTCAGGCATGTGATCGGCCAAAGCGGCCAGCATCGCATCCCGGCGCGCGCTATAGGCTGCGCGTAGATTGCTTACGTGCTCGTAAAAACAAGCCTCGGCCACACCATGAATGGCCATCTGGTTGATGGTCGGCGAATGCAGATCCGCCGCCTGTTTCATCAGCACCAGCTTCGCGATCACCGGCTTGGCGGCCACGATCCAGCCCACACGCAGCCCCGGCGAGAGGGTCTTGGAGAACGACCCGCAATAAATCGTCCGACAGGCCTCCAGATCGCCTTTCTGATCAAGTTCCATCGCCAGGATCGGCTTGATCGCCTGACCGTCGTAACGCAATGCCTGATAGGCTCCGTCCTCGATGATCGCACAATCCAGCGTGTCGGCCATGTCCAGCAGACGAACGCGCCCTGCTGCATCCACCGTCTCGCCCGTTGGGTTCGAGAAATCTGCTGAGAGATAGGCAAACTTGACCCGTCCACCAGCCGCTTCTGCTCGTTCGGCATAGTCGGACACGTCATGATTGACGCCCAGATCCAACCGATCAAATCGCGGCTCGTACGCGTTGAACGCCGCCAAGGCTCCCAGATACGTGGGCCAATTGACCAGTGCCGTGTCCCCCGGCGACAGCATCAGCTTGCCCAAGTAATCCAACGCCTGCTGTGAACCGGATGTGATCAGGATGTTGTCCACGTCGCAAGGCACTCCGATGCTCGCCATGTGATCCGCCAGCCATTCCCGCAATGGCAGATATCCCTCGCTCACCGAATACTGCAGCGCCTTGGCTTGATGCTGCGCGTCCAGGGCCCTGGTATAGGCCGCTTGAAACGCTTCGGCCGGGAACAGCGCCGGGTCCGGGATTCCGCCTGCAAATGAGATGATGTCGGGCTGATCCAGCAGTTTCAGCAACTCGCGGATTTCCGAGGCCTTGAGCCGGTCGGCGCGGGTCGCGAACATCTCCTCTAACTTCATCTGTCTCTCTCCTCCAAAACTGCGGGCCAGCCTAGGCGGACATCGGGTTAAGTCAAATATGCTGACCTTTGTTACAGCAATTGTGATCAGTCAGCCTCTCTGACCTTTCCCCGCTTGCAGCCACGCTGCAGCCGTGGTCATATGTTTTGACCAATTTGAACGAAGGCCCGGTCATGCCCTTTCAGAAAGTCCAGCCCGAGAAACTGTCGACCTCGGTGGTGCGTCAGATCGAACTGCTGATCCTCCGCGGAATCCTGCGCCCGGGCGAACGTCTACCGTCAGAGCGCGAACTGGCCGACAGGTTGGGAGTTTCGCGCCCGTCCCTGCGTGACGCCATTGCCGAGCTGCAAGAGCAGGGATTGCTCACCGCCAAGGCTGGTTCGGGCGTCTTTGTGGCCGAGGTCCTGGGCAACGCATTTTCCCCCGCTTTGACGCGGCTCTTTGGCGCCCATGACGAGGCCATGTTCGACTACCTCTCATTCCGGCGCGACATTGAAAGTCTGGCGGCAGAGCGGGCGGCAAGGCTGGGGTCGGACAGCGACCTCAAGGTGATACAAGCGATCTTTGACAAGATGGTCGTGGCCCATGGCTCTCCTGGTTCGGACGAAGAGGCGCGACTGGACGCCGAGTTCCACATGGCCATCCTTGAGGCGAGCCACAATGTCGTGATGCTCCATATGATGCGGTCGATGTTCGATCTGTTGCGGGCTGGCGTGTTCTACAACCGGCGGATCATGTTCCACCAGCAACACACCCGCGCCTCGATCCTGGATCAGCACCGCGCCATCAACGATGCTCTGCAGGCCCGCGATCCCATCGGCGCCAAGGCTGCGGTTGAAGCGCATCTGAGTTTCGTAAAACAGTGCCTGTCCGACCAGCAGATCGCCGAACGCAACGAGGCCATCGCGCGACAACGGCTGGAACACGAAACCGGTCAGGGCTAACACCTCTCCTCGCACGCGCTAGACACGGGGGCACTCCCGCACCCGAGCGATCCTGGCTGCGCCAGCACCGCTAACGGCCTTGGGCCGAGCGCCGGGCAAAGCCCGGCGCGGGTCCGTTTGGGGCAGTCGCTCCGCCAAAACAAACAACCGCCGAGCGCAGCGAGGCCCGGCCCAACGGGAGGCGATGTCCCGTTAGGGGCATCAACGACGGGCGGGAGCTCCTCCAATGTACCAGCCTCTCAAGCCACAAAAAAACCCGGCCTCACCAGCCGGGTTCTTTCAAATCGTTTGTCGCGATCAGCTTAGTGCAGTTTTGCGTCCACTTCAGCGATGGCCGCGTCGATCAGCTTATTGCCTTGCGCTGCAGTCATCTGCTTGGCGATCACCTCGTTTGCCGCCGAAACGGCGATGGCGATGGCCTGGTCGCGAACCTCTTTGACAGCCGAAGCCTCAGCCGATGCAATCTGGTCCTGAGCAGCGGCCAGACGGCGTGCAATCGATACTTCCAGATCGGCTTTGGCCTGCTCTGCTGCCAGAGCGGCGTCTTCTTTTGCAGCGGCCACAATAGCGGCAGCCTGGTCCTGAACCTCTTTCTGCTTGCGCTCATACGAGGCCAGCAGGGCTTGGGCTTCATCACGCAATGCACGGGCTTCATCAAGCTCGGACTGGATGCCCTGAGCGCGATTGTCCAGCGCACCGCCGATCATGCCGGGCACCTTGAAGTAGAACAGCACCCCGATGAACACCAGGAAGCCCAGCGTCACCACAAAGTCGGTGTTGCCCAGCGAAAAGAACGGACCGCTTGCGGCAAGCGCGGGGCTTGCAACGCCTGCTGTCAGGATAAGGGCGAGAGTGTTACGCATGGCTCTTATCCTTTCATCCGGGCGTCGACCGCACCAGCGATACCGGCCTCATCTGCCTGACCACCCAGGGCGGTCACGATCTCACCTGCGGTGTCTTTGGCAACAGCCTGAATGCTGTCCAGGGCACCGGCACGGATCTCGGCAATTGCCGCTTCCGATTCAGCTGCCTTGGCGGCAATCTCGGCGTCTGCCTTGGCAATCGCTGCATCCAGATCTGCCTGGATTTCGGCGCGTGCCTCGGCTGCGATGGCCTGTGCTTGCGCACGGGCATCGGCCAGAGCCTTGTTGTAGGCTTCTTCCGCTTCAACCGCTTTGGCCTTCAAGTCCTCGGCGGCGGCAATGTCGTTTGTGATGGTGCCCTGACGTTCGGCCAGGATGGCACCGATGCGCGGCAGAGCCACACGCGACAGGATCAGAAAGATCACGACCAGCGTAATGACGAGCCAGAAGATCTGGTTGCCCATCCACTCTCCGCAGAGCTGGGGCATACCGACCGCGCTGCCGTACGAGTCGACGCAGGCGCTGACGATGTCTTTGGTCTCAGTTGCCATGTCGGTCTCCTTGGAAACTTAGCTTACATTGGGCAGTGCGAGCGTGTCGAACTGCCCAACCGTAAGGATGTCGGTTCCCGAAGGTCTTAGACGGCGAACATCAGCAGCAGAGCGACCAGGAATGCGAAGATGCCCAGAGCTTCTGCGAACGCGATACCGATGAACAGGGTCGCGGTTTGCGATGCGGCGGCCGAAGGGTTGCGCAGAGCGCCGGCCAGGAAGTTGCCAGCCACGTTACCAACACCGATTGCGGCTGCGCCGGAACCGATTGCTGCCAGGCCTGCGCCGATGTGTGCGAGATCGCCTTCCATGAGAATTCTCCTTACGATTGGAAGTTTCGATTTTGGGGGTTCAGAACCTTAGTGCGACGGATGCAGCGCATCTTTCAGATACACACAGGTCAGAATTGTGAACACGTAGGCCTGGATGAAGGCCACGAGGATTTCCAGGCCGTACATGGCCGTGATTGCCAGAACGGATACCGGCGAGATCACTGTGATTGCGGCGAAGCCTGCAAACACCTTGATCACCGCGTGACCGGCCATAACGTTACCAGCAAGACGGATAGAGTGGCTGACGGGGCGTACAAAGTACGAGATCAGCTCGATCACGGCCAGGATGGGGCGCAGCGCCAGAGGCGCGCTCGACACCCAGAACAGGCCCAGGAAACCGGCACCGTTAATGACGAAACCCAGAACGGTCACGGTCAGGAACACGGCCAGAGCGAGTACGGCGGTCACGGCAAAATGCGATGTGGTGGTGAAGGACATCGGCAGCAGGCCCAGGAAGTTGGCGCTGACGATGAACATGAAGAGCGTCATGATGTAGGGGAAGAACTTGATGCCGTCCTTACCGCAGACGTCTTCGACCATCTTGTAGATGAAGCCATAGGTCAGTTCCGCGATCGACTGGCCGCGGCCGGGGACGATGGCACGCTTGGAGGTCGGCAGAACCAGCAGGGCGATGACGGCGACGATGGCCAGAGCCAGCCACAGGGTCACGTTGGTGATGGTGAACATACCAACCGCGCCGTCGCCAAACAGCGGCTTGACGATGAATTGATCCATCGGATGGAAAACCAGGCTGCTGCCTTCTGCGGTCGTATCGCTTGCCACGATCTAGTCCCTCTCGTTCTTCTCGGCGCCGGTATCTTGTTCGGCGGCCAATGCCTTGTCCTGAACCTCTTTCGCGCTGCGCATCATCGTCTTGATGCCGGCGGCAAGGCCCAACAGTGTAAACAACACCAGGAATATCGGGATCGTCCCGAACAGGTAATCCAACCCGTACCCAATGCCAAAGCCGATCCCGATGCCGGCCGTCATTTCGATGACCATTCGCCAGGCAAGCTCGCCATGGGAAAAGCCCCGATCCACACGCTCGGCCGGCTCTTGCGCCTTTTTCACCGTCGCGATCCGCGCCTCCAGCTGCGACAGGCGCTGCTTTTGGTCCTCTTCGGTCACGGGTGAACCCCTCACGTTGTCTTGGGTGTGGTGCTAAGGCTCAGGGGGCTCAGAGTCAACGACAGTTATGCCGCAGTTGAAATACATGTAAGATGCTGTTTTGTAACCAAAAAAGAAGATGCCTGGAGTCCCCCGGAACACAACTCTGGTCGCAAAACCTCCTGAAATCCCCGGATTCCCATATTCAACCAAAAGGTTGATTAACGATTTCTGCAACCAAGCTCGACATGAAGCCCGCAATCTGCGGCCCGGGCATTGTGGCCCGTTAGGCGCCACCACACGCCCTATACTTGCAGTCAGGACAAAACGATCCCTGATGTTAAATTCCAGTGCTGAATTGTGCACCTTCAGGTCCAACGAACGGTCGCTTTAAGTCCATAGTTATGTCATTCATTTCACGGAACGGCGAATTGCCTTTCCCGGCGCGGCATCAAGAACAAGTTCCGAATCCAGCACAACAGGCGTCCCGTTCACCAGAACGGTCCGTACACCTGTTGCTGACTGGTTTGCGTTTTCAAACGTCGCTCTGTCCGTGACGGTCAAAGGATCAAAAACCACTACGTCCGCGTCCATGCCAACTTGCAGACGGCCCTTTTTGCGCATTTGTGGAACGAACTCTTCAAGCGTTTGAGCTGGCATCAAAGACATTTTGCGTATTGCCTCGGACATGGACAGCAAGCCGCGCTCGCGCACATAAGAACGAAGAATTTTCGCGTTTGCGCCAGCCGACCGTGGATGGCTGAAAACACGATCAGGCAGAGGCCATTCTTCCCCTTCATAGTTCAAGACCATTCCGTTCTCATCGAAATAGGACCAAAACACCGCGTCGGACGCGATCATGACGGCAGGGTGCGTGATGGACTTGTCCAGAATTGCCAAAGCATCCGGGTCGGCTTCATCCAGAAAGTGCCATGTGATGAATGTGCCCGGCGCATTTTCCTGATAGTCCGCCAACTCTTCTTCCGTCATCCTGTCGGATCCCAACTGGAAGTTTTGAGCGGTCGAGTTCATTCGCTCGCGCCAGCCGTCGCCTGAGAACATCGCCGCGCCAACCACGGTGTTTGCTGCACCATAGGGATACGCCTCAGCAGTCACATTTATCCCTTGGGCTTGAGCGCGCTCGACCAGATCAAGTGTTGCTTCGATGTCGGAAAGGGATGACGAATTGATATGGCAAATATGCATGTGCGCGCCCGTCAGAGCCGCATTGGCAATAAGTTCCTTGATAGCTTCGAACGACCCTTGAGGTTCCAAATTCGAGGCATAGCGAACGTGGGTATACGTGGCGACCCCGTACTCAGCCGCCATTTTTGCCAGCGCGAAATACTCCTTCTGCCCGTATCCGGGGGCATACCCCGCATTGATACCAATTCCCAAAGCGCCTTCTATTAGGCCCTGCTCAACAAGGGACAGAATTTTGTCTTTTAGCGTACCAACCGCGATTTCGGACTTCCAAGTGTCCTCGGATTGCGCGTCCTGAAAATACTCGACCGTGGCAACAGGTCCTTCACCAAGGAATGCGGCAATCCGCCCATAGGTCCACGCGGCGGACGCGCCATAGTTGATTGGCAAGTTCTTTTCTGCCTGATCCTTGTACCAAGCTGCGATGGGCAGCACGCCAGATTCCAGCTCCAAGGCCGTCGTTACACCCTGCACGGCCAACATCCGATAGTCCCCGATGTTTTGACCATGCGCATGCAAGTCAACAAAGCCAGGTGCCACGACCTGGCCGGTCGCATCTATGGTCATATTTCCGTCCAAAGGAAATTCGCTGACCGCCGCGATTTCTTCGCCAATGATGCCGACGTTCCGCACAGCATCCAACTTGGTTTCCGGATCAATGACACGTCCGTTTGCGATCACGATGTCGTATGTTTCAGCGGCAACCGAACTGCAAAGCAGCGATGCGATGACAGCGAGTGTTCTTTTCATCACCTTGCTTCCTTTCGAGAGAAGGTTAGACGCTCCGTGTTTTGTTTCACAAACAGTTTTGGGTTGTGCGGCTCGGCGACGCGTTATGACTGCAACGCAGATGAGTGCTCCAATTGTGTACCGGATGTTGTCTAACTTCCAAAATCTTGGTCTTTTCGCCACTTTTCAAAGAATGCCGAAAGGATCACCAGCCGGAACAGGTCCACCCCCTAAGGTCGGCTGTCTCCTCCAGCAGCCACTCCCGAAACGCCCGCGCCGCTTTGTGTCGCCGCGCCCGTGTACTTTGCACCAACCGCATTGCCCCGTCGCGGAAGCCCACATCAAAACAGCGGACCAACCGCCCTGCTGCAACCTCTTCGGCCACACAATCACCAGCACCCAGGTAAACACCCAGCCCCTGCACTGCCGCCTCGAACGCCAGTTCGGTTTCCAGATGTTTCCGCGGATCGGGCACCTCACCCGGCGCCAAACCCGCCAACTGGCCCCAACGGTCCCAGATGTCCATCCCCCGATCTTTGAACCGACGGTATTGCAGCACTTCGCTTGGGTCTCGCCACCCTTGGGGTCGCAGATCCGGCGCGGCATAGACATGCAGCGGTGTGTCGCTGATCAGATCGGACGGCGCATCCAACACGCCTCGAAACGCGAACCGCAAGGCAATGTCCGCCTCATATCGATCCACATCCGCCAGTGCATTGGTCGCCTCGACGTGCACCTCGACATCCGGAAAGGCCGCATAGAAACGTTTCAACCGCGGCATCAGCACCTTGAGCGCAAAGAGCGGCTCGCTGCTGACCGTGATCCGGCCTTCGGGCGCCTCGCCCAGATCCTCGGTCGCGTCCGAGATCAGATCAAGCGCCACAGTCACCCGTGACAAGTAGTTGCGTCCCTCGGCCGTCAGCTCCAACCCGCGCGGCAGGTCCCTGAACAGGGCAACGCCAAGGCGATGCTCCAGCCCGCGCACATGGCGGCTGATGGCCGAGTGGCTGACGTTCAGCTCTTGTGCCGCACGACTGAAGTTCTCGTGCCGTCCGGCGGCTTCAAAGGCGCGCAGAGCGTTCAAAGGGGGCAAAGGGCGGGACATATCCGATATGTGCATTTTTTGCACATAAGATGTCAAGCAATTGAAATTGTGAGGATGCGATATCACCCCCATATCATCAACAAAGAAAAGAACATAGGTGTGACATGACCGCAATCGACCTGATCCGGCCCACTGAACAAACTGATCATTTTTGGCACAACGCCCTCACATGGCTGCGCCCAAGGGCAAACACGGCCACTGGCCCGTTGCCTCGGGACGACAGGTTCGCCCGCGATGCCGGGCTGACATTGACCCAGCAAGCGCTGCTCGAGTTGCAATGGCCATCACAGACAACCCGTCATCCGATGCTCTGAGCCCTTTCCGGGCAGGGCAACTCGGGCTATGACCAAGGCATGACCGACCAACTCGACACCGTCTTTGCCGCCCTTGCCGATCCCACCCGCCGCGCGATCCTGTCGATGCTGCTCGAGGATGATATGGCCGTGACGGATGTGGCCGAACCTTTTGAAATGTCGCTTGCCGCCATCTCAAAACACCTGACCATCCTGACCCGCGCCGGGCTGATTGCCCAAGAAAAGCGGGGGCGCGTGAAATGGTGCAAGCTAGAGCCGGATGCGATGCGCGCTGCCAGTGTCTGGATGCAGGGGTTCGGTCAATTCGAACCGGTCAACCTGGATGCCTTCGAACGGTTTCTCGAAGAAGAGCTGTCAGACCAAGACACGCCTCGGACCTGAAGCGCTCATATCCCTGACCAGATTTGATGCAACGGCGTTTCACAAAAGCGACCGCGCCGGGCAGAGCCCGGCGCTCGGCCCAACGGGAGGAGGTTTTTCATCAGAAAAAGTGACGACGGGCGGGAGCCCCCCGCCTATGCCGAAAAGCACCCATAAAACTCATAGCTCTCCCGCCCCCGTTTCATGCCCTGCGGGGCCCTCACGGCGTTGGGCCGGGCGCCTCGCTGGCGCGAGGCGCGGCACCGCAGGACGATAGCTTTGGTCCGATCAAGTCCGGATCACAAAATGCACCGCAACCGTGGGCCGACCTCTTCGAACCCTTCACGACGATAGAACGCCAATGACCGCGCCCATTCGGGTTGCGGCGGCGCTCCGACCTCCAGCCGTTTCCAGCCACGCTCTTTCGCAAAGGTTTGCGCGGCCAGAACCAACTGCTTCGCCACACCAGAAGAGCGCCACTCGGGATTGACATAAAGCTCTGAGATTTCGCCAAACGCGCCACCCGCGTAGATTGCCGCGCATTCGTTGAGAACCAGCACGCCGATCGGCTCCTCTCTGAAAAACGCCAAAAAAGCCGTTACCGTCGGCAAAGCCAGCACGCTCTCTGCACTCGCTGCGATAAGAGAAGGGTCCACGGGCTGCCCATCCAGCTCGGACAGAAGGGACGCCACCAACTGTGCAACCTTGGACGCCTCCTCTGGCCTCGCTACCCGAACCAAAGGCGTGTCACCCATCCTCAATCCCCTTTTTGTATCGACCCGGACGTCCGCGACTGCCCAACGTCCAGCAACATCCACAGCGCCACCACAGTCAACGCCACCCCAATCAAAACCAGCCCTGACGGCGCACCGTGGCCTAGTACAATCTCCCACACGATGACCCAACTGGGTGTCAGATAGGTATAGGCCATGACTTTGGCCGCAGGCAGATGCAGAGTCGCAAACTGCAACAACACAAAGGTCGCCGCACTGGCGAAGATTGCAACGTAGAAGATCGTGACCCAGACGATGGGCCGCAAGTTGCCCCAATCGGTGGCGCGAATGTCCGCCCAGCCATAAATCCAAAGCAGAACGCCCCCCGCCACCAGCATGCCAAACGTAAAAACCACCGCGGGCTCGCCCCGGTTCAACTTCCGCACCATCGGGGTATAGATCGCATGCGCAGCACAGCCCCAGAAATAGATGATCTCTCCCTGCCCGATCTCGAACGCGCGCAAGGCCGCCAGATCAGCGCGAAAGATAACCCACAGGGCCCCGGCCCCGCCGACTGCCAAGGCCAGCGCCATCCAGGGCGTGGTCACCTGCCGCAACAGTACCCAACCCGCCACCGCTGCCATCACAGGGGTCAGCGTAAACACCGCCGCCGCACTCACCGGCGGCGCGGTCTTGAGCCCCTCGAACATCAACACGAAATAGGTGGCAAAGAGCCCACCCAACACCAGGTACCGCCAGGGCGCTTGCGCCGCTGAGCGCGGCAGACCGGTTGTGGCCAAGGCCGCCACACCGATTACCACCGCCGCGATGACAAATCGCACCGCGTTCAGGGCTGTCGGTGCAATCTCATTTGCGACCAGACCGCCTAGCGAAAAGCTGCCCGCGACCAAAGCCGAAAAACACAGCATCGCGAGGTGCCCGCGCATCGCAAATGTCAGATTTCCCACGACTTGGATCGCTCTTTCAGAAACTTCAGGAACGCTTGCACCTTGGTGGTGCGATGCAGATCCACATGGGTCACGAGCCACAGTTTGCCCGACCACTCGGGCATCGGTTCGGTCACTTGCACCAGATCGGGCTGCTGCGAGGCGACCCACCGCGACATGAACCCGATACCCGCTCCGGCCCGAATGGCAGCGTGGCCCGAGAAGATGTCGGTACAACGAAAGGCGATCTGATCCTCGGACACGTGATTGCGCAGCCAGCGATAAAAGGGCGCGCGGCTGTTTTCATCGTCATGCCCCACAAACACATGACCATCGAAATCATCGACACCTGATGGCAACCCATGACGCTCGACATAAGACGGGCTGGCATAGAGCCCCATGGTGTCCGACACAAACGGCTGTACCACATTGTCCGGCTGATCCGGCGCCGCCCCAGCGCGAATGGCCACATGCGCCTCGCCGTATTCCAGACGAAACACCCGATCACCCGTCAGATACCGTACAACCAGACCGGGGTGCATCTGCTGAAACGCAGCCAGTTCGGGCACCAAGAGTGGTCCAACCGCAGCCAGTGACGTCACCACCAATTCGCCCGAGACATCGTCACCCTGCCCCTTGAGGCGCCCGACCAACTGATTGAATTGATCCTCGGTCGCCTGCGCCACCCGCAACAAATCGGACCCTGCCTCGGTTGGCGTATAGCCACGCGCATGGCGCTGAAACAGCTTGATCCCCAACCGCGCCTCGATCGAGTCGATGTGACGGATCACAGTTGCATGGTGGACGCCCAACACTTCGGCCGCGCCACTGACGGTGCCCATCCGCGCCACCTGAAACGCCGTACGCACCTCATCCCAATTGTCCATGACACCTCTCCCGACACCGCTCGCCAATGTGCAAAAACAAACAAAACTTGTTCGACTATGGCAATTGCGTTCAATTTTGCAACAGCTATGTCCAATGGAACAGTTCCCGCAACCGCCTTCAAGGACAATCGCTCATGACCTCCACTGTTCTGCACATCGACACGTCAGCCCGCCGCCAGGGCTCGACCACCCGCGAGCTGACCGACCAGATCGTAAAACAGATCTCGCCCGCCCGCATCATCCGCCGCGATCTGGCCACCCCGTTGCCCCTTATTACTGAGGAATGGGTCAACGCAAACTTCACCCCCGCCGACGCGCGCAGCGCCGAGCAGCAAGATCTTCTGTCGCTGTCGGATCAACTGGTGGCCGAGATCAAGGATGCCGACACCATTGTCATCGGCCTGCCCATGTACAACTTTGGCGCCCCGGCCAGCTTCAAGGTCTGGGTCGACCTGATCGCCCGCGCCGGCCTTACGTTCCAATACACCGCCGAAGGCCCCCAAGGCCTGCTGAACGGCAAACGGGTCATTGTGGCCGTGGCCACAGGCGGCGTGCCGCTTGGCTCGCCAGTTGATCACCTCTCGGGGTACATCCGCCAGATCATGAGCTTCATCGGCCTGTCCGACGTGGAATTCGTCGCCGCCGAAGGCATGTCCACCGACCCCGAAACTGCCCTGCAAGCCGCTAAAGACGCAGTCGCAAAACTGGCTGCGTGAAGCACGGGCTGAATGCCCACAATGAAACACCAATGTGGTCGCCTGCAATATGCATTGCGGGCGACGATTGTGTTCAAGAAGCCGTTTCAATTCAGGCTGTAGAGATCAATTCCCCAACCATGCAACCCTAGCCGCCATACCGACAGTGTCACGACCCTTTGCGATCCATATCACGGACATGTTGCGCTCGTTTATTGGGAACATCTCGCGGATGAATGCAGCGGTCATCGCCAAAGCTCAGACCAAGGGCCTGAAGCGAAACCGAGGTCGAAACAACACCACACAGCCTGGGGCGACCGACCTAGTGCGTCCAATTGCCCATCAGGCTCCGCCTGCCCGCTTCAAATCCAATTCACCTCGCACCCGATCCGGTCGAAAAACGCCATTACATCGGCTCGCGCCATGACCACCGTGCGGTCGTTGACCAGCGGGTGCATGTTGATGACGTCAGCCTCTTGCGCGGCTGCGTCCATGAAAAACGTCACCCCGTTTTCGACCCCGTTGATCATCGCCAACGGGCTTACTGCGCCAGGACGGATGCCAAGGTTTTGCAACAACCGATCCGCCGATCCGAATGACAGGTTGCCCACCCCCAGCTCCGCGCCCAGCGCTTTCAGATCAATCTCGCGGCTTTGTTCAAGCGTCACCAGGTAGTTCCGCTTTTTGCGGTCTCGCAGGTACAGGTTCTTGACCCGCAACGCTGCCTCTCCGGTCACCGCGAACTGATCCTCAACCGCCATCGCATCTTCGACCGTGCGCAGTGGAACGTGAGAGTGCAGCCGATAGCCCAGCCCCCAATCGTCCAGTCGCTCGAGCAGCGCGTCCGAGCTGAGTGGAAGAGTGTCCTGAAAAGCGGATGAGGCGTCCATGGGTCTTGGCTCCCGTGTCAAAGGTCAGTCCCAACCGCCTACCACGCAGCCTGCAAAAGGCAATCCATCAAAATCATACCCAATCGTATGATTTTCTTGACTCGCCCCGACAGATCTGAAATCACACCGATTAGTATGATTATGACCTCGCAGAGCATCACTGAAAGACACACCCGATGACGGACACCTCTCACTCCAGACCCCCGCACGCCCTCCGCCTCAAGGGCATTGGCATCGCCTTGACTGGCGCCGCCCTGATGAGCCTTGATCCTGTGTTCATCCGGTTTTCCGGCGTCGATGAGCTCGAAACTTCGTTCCTGTTTGGCCTCTTCACCGCGATTTCCATGGCCACGGTCATTCAACTCAGCGACAAGCGCGGCGTCATACAGGTTCTGCGCGACAGCGGCTGGCCGCTTCTGATTGCGGGCCTGTTGATGTTGGGCAGCGCAAGTGGGCTGGTATTTGCCATCAAGAACACCTCGATCGCCAACACCTTCCTGATCCTCAGTGCCACACCGGCCATTGCCGCGATCTTCAGCTGGCTGTTCCTGCGCGAGGTCGCCTCGAAACAGACCCTGCTGGCTATCGCGGGTGTCATTGTCGGCATTGCCATCGTCGTTTCGGGCTCCACCGGGTCCGGCACTTGGTTCGGCGACCTGCTTGCGGTCTTTGCGGTGTCCTGCCTGGCGCTGATGATGACGCTCTTGCGCAAGTTCCCGGATGTCAGCCGCATGGGCGCTGTCGGGACTGGGGGCTTCCTGCTCGCCGGGACCATGTTCTTTGTCACCGAACCCTCTCAGTTCAGCATGGAAACCTGGCTTATCATGGGCGCCATGGGTCTGCTCACCGCCCCCTTTGGCCGCGTGCTGTCCATGGTCGCCACCCGGTATGCAACCGCGACCGAGGTTTCGATGACCCTGATGTTGGAAACCGTTCTGGCACCGATCTGGGCCTATGTCTTCTTTACCGAAGTGCCCGCGGTTGCGAGCCTTGCAGGTGGGGCCGTCATCCTGATCACCATCGCAGCTTACACGTTGCACCTGGCCAAAGCTGACGGCTAGAACCGTCAACTGGTTTCGAGGAAGCCCAAATCTGCCAATACCATGCGAACTGCCATCTCGGCGTGCCGGGCAATCTCGGGATCGTCCGGCCGCCCCCGCCCCAACAAAGCATCATCGCGATGTGCCAAAAGCATCGAGGTCAAAAGGCTCATGTGTGCCTCTGGCTCTGCCACACCCAGCCGCTGGATAAAGAAGGTTGCCAAGGCCGCGTCTGTCTGGTCCGGCGCGGCAGTGAAAAACGTACTCACAACCTCGGGTGATCGTGCACATTCCGCAACCAACAGGCGGAACACGCGCAGCGGCTCTTCCTCCAAATGCCAGCGCATGAACCCTTCGGCAAATTGAACCAAGGCGCGCCAGGGCTCCTCCCCCTCGAGATGGTGCAGGAAATCAGCCCCGCTGGATTGGCCGATCAGTTGGAGCGTGGCCTCGAACACGTCGATCTTGGACGGGAAATAGCGATAGACGGTCTGCTTGGTGACCTGAGCCGCCGCGGCGATGCGGTCCATGTTGGCGGCTTCAAATCCGACCGACAGAAATTCATCTCGCGCCGCCGCCAGAATGGCGCGCCGCTTGGCCTCACGCTTTGCTTCCATCTTGCCCATGGATGCCCCCGGATTGATCATCCTATTCAGTATGCTTATCGCAAGGGCGGTTCAAGACAGGTGACCAGTATCCAAGGTCAACCGATAAACGCGCAGTACTCCTGCACATAGCGGATGTATCCCTTGGTGAACATCTCGGCTTTTTCGATCACATCCGGTCCGACGTGCATGATAATCACATCCGTCTGACGTTCGATGAAGTGCGTATCTCCGCCATTGCGTTGGGAAGGAACAAACTCTCCTTTCGGTTTGCGCAGCACAGATTTTTCATGGGGAAAGTCCGTTCCATCCTTGGCCTTGAGATTGATGACTGCAATCGGCATCTCACCGTTAGCGGCAAAGAAATGTCGAAACCCGTCCTCTGTTTTAGATTCAGCTAGATCCACCAACAACATAGGAATTTTGAACGAAGTCCAGAGTACCCACCCTTCGCCCTCGACCTTCTTCCAGAAATAGGTCGTGAGTTGACATTCGTTGACCTCAACTGCGTGGCGTCGATCTTCGTGTTCATTCTGCCCACCTGCCTCGATCTGCGCGATCAAGGCTTCGCGGTCCGACGCCAAGGCCGCATCCGCGCTCAGCACCATGGCCAAAATCGCAATCATACCCTTCATGGAACATCCCGCCTGGTTTTTGGTGTTCCAGCACTAAGTCGCACAACCAAAAGCTGCAAGCCTGCAGGGGATGGCGGGGCACAAACCCCGCCATCAAAACCATCAGAACTTGCCGTTGCCATGCGCCATCTCTTCTGGCGTCGGGGATACAACATCCCAATGCTCGACAATCTTGCCGTCCTCGACGCGCCACAAATCAAAGAACGCCCAAGGCTTGCCGCTGACCGTTGCGTCCGAGGCCACAAAGACAAAGTTCCCCTCGGCCACCACGATCTGCGGGTCGAACTTGGTGATGACAAAGCCCTGATCGGCCCAGGCCTTGGTCCCCGCGATCAGCCCGTCGATGCCATCGGCCAGGTTCGGGTTGTGCTGCATGTAGACCTCGGAATACATCGGCGCCTTTTCAGGTGCGGCCCCACCCAGGACGTCGCGCACAAAGCCCAACACCAGCGCCTTGTTTTCCTCGGTCTTGTCCAGATCGGTAATCTCGGTCGGCCCATCGGTCATGCCGCGCCCCGACATGGTCGTTTCGGGCACGGGCTGCAGGTTGTCCCAGTGCTCGGCAACTTTGCCATCCTCGACCCGGAACACGTCGAACGCGGCCAACGTGGGCGCGCCAAAGGCGTCGGCCCCGTCAAAGGTGTTGTGCAGCACCACCAGATCGCCTTCGGTGATGACGCGATGAGTGGTGACGGTCATTCCCGACTGCTCCACCAAAGGGATCAACCCCACCAGCCCCTCGGCCCCTGTGGGCACCTGCGGGTTATGCTGGATGTAATCGGGCGTCACCAATTGGCGCGCGGTCTCTGGCTCGTGATCTGCGAAGGCCGCGGTGAACAGTGCAAGAACAAGCTCTTTGGGGGACATGATGTGATCCTTTCGATTCGTATCCTCTTAATACGTGGTATCAACTCACTACCATATCGCAATTACGTACCCTCAACAAACCAGGTATGCTTAACCATACCTGTAGGGGCCTTCTGTTGTGTTTCGACCCGCTTGCCCCTATGCTAAATACAAGTATCAAACCACTACCAGAACCTGATATGCTACCTATTGGTGTCGCCAGCAAAGCCGAAGCCTCGAACTGTTCAATCCGGTCTGTCCTGTCCAACGTGACGGGCAAATGGCGGATGATCATCATCCTCGCGCTTGAGGATGAACCGAAGCGCTTTGGCGATCTGAAACGCTGTATCGGGGATGTCACGCAAAGCGTGCTGACCGAAAACCTGCGTGGATTGCAACGCGACGGATACCTCACCCGCACCGTCGACCCCGGCCCGCCGGTCGCGGTGTCCTACGCCCTGACCCCCTTGGGCCGCAGCCTGCTTGAGATGTTGAAACCCCTGGTTTTCTGGTCGCATGAACAGATGGATGAGGTCCGCGAACGCCGCATGCATTACGACAAAGAGAACGCGGGCTAAGACCAAAAGGAAAGACGCGCCTGCCGGGGCCGACGCGTCCAACTTACTGGTAACAGATCACTTGGTAACAATCTGCCCTGGCAGTGAATTCACCGTCATCGTCTCCTCGGGCTGGAAGTGGATGACCGAGCGGATCGACTCCCCCCGGTGCAACAGGTCGAAGGCCGTGTTGATCTGATCGTGATGCATGTTGTGGGTGATATAGGGATCAACGCTGAAGTCCCCGTTCATCCATTCATCCACCATGCCCGGCAGCTGGCTCCGTCCCAGAACGCCGCCAAAGGCGGTGCCGCGCCACACGCGCCCCGTCACCAGCTGGAACGGGCGGGTCGAAATCTCTTGCCCCGCGCCCGCAACGCCGATCACGGTGCATTCGCCCCACCCCTTATGGCAGGCCTCAAGCGCCGAGCGCATCAGGCCGACGTTTCCAACGGCTTCAAACGTATAATCCAGGCCACCGTTGGTCATTTCGATCAGCACATCATGTATCGGCGCAGAATGATCGTTGGGGTTGACGCATTCGGTGGCACCCAGCGATTGGGCAAGCGGGAACTTGTTGGGGTTCACATCCACCCCGATGATCCGGGATGCCCCGCGCAGGACCGCACCCTGAATCACCGCCATACCAACCGCGCCCAAACCAAAGACGGCCACGGTTGCACCGGCTTCGACATTTGCGGTGTTGCGCACTGCGCCAATCCCCGTGGGAACGGCACACCCCATGACCGACGCCTTCGACAAAGGCGCATCTTTCGAGATCTTGGCAACCGAAATCTCAGGAAGGACTGTGTATTCGCTGAATGTGCTGGTGCCCATGTAGTGCAAGATCTGCTTGCCCTTGTACGAGAACCGCGACGTACCATCTGGCATCAGCCCGGCGCCCTGTGTGGCGCGGATCGTCTGGCACAGGTTGGTCTTACCGGACTTGATATAAGGACAATCCGGGTCTTCGGGCACGTAGAGCGGGATCACGTGATCGCCCGGCTTGACCGAGGTGACGCCCTTGCCAACCTCTTCGACGATGCCGCAGCCTTCGTGCCCCAGGATGCAGGGAAACAACCCTTCGGGATCTTCGCCTGACAGGGTGAACACATCGGTGTGGCACAGGCTGGTGGTCACAATGCGGACAAGAACCTCTCCATCCTTGGGACCCTCAAGATCGATCTCTTCGATCTCGAGCGGTTGGTTCGGGGCCCATGCAATTGCGGCGCGTGTTTTCATTTGTTCCTCCCTGAATTCTGGGGTTTCTAGTGAATCGTATGCGGTTGAGCTGAGGCACCCAGTGCGGTGACCGGATCCAGAACCAGCACCAAACGGGTTTCTCCCGTCCCCTCGATCGGCGGCGCTCGGTGCAAGAGCCCGGATCTGGGCACCTCTGGCGACAGCGTGCCGCGCAACAAGATGGGGGAGCCTGTGCCAACAGTAAGAATGCGTTCGGGGTCATCCCCGTCATCCGAGACCCCATGTTGCGTACCGGTGCCGCGATAGGTGCACACAAGTCGGGTGGTGACAGCATCGACGTGGAACTTGCGGCAGGCGTTGGTGGTCACCAAATCCAGGCGCAGCCTCAGGTATTCGGCATGCGTCAACTCGGAAAACATCGCGGCCAAGGCAGACACATCATCCACCAATAGATTGCGGTGTTCACACTCCGGCAAACCCGAGGCCTGACACAGCTCGTACAACGCGCGTCGAACCGCACCGGGCTGCAGAATGCTGCGCGTCATAGGCAACTTGTGCGCGGGGACATGATCGATCCACTCCTGGAAGCTTGCCAAAGGCTCACGGTGCCAAATGGCGGCAGCACAGCTTGGATTCTGAATCGCAACCAACCCTTCGGGAGAGGTGGCAATCCTGACGCTGCGCTCGGCGTCGCTCTCGATCCCCCGCACCAACATCATGTCTGCACCCCAACCGTCGTTTGGAAACGCGTCCTAGAACACGAAAGGTTCCGGACAGTAGATTACTGTGCAATGTTATATCATTACATATGGCAAGCGGTCTTATCCAATGCGACGTCCAAAAGCTCACCGCCCTATCGCTGGGGGACCAAACGGCCGTCCTTGACTCTCTGCCACTTTCCGCATACCTCCCGCCCAAACACCCGGGAGCATTGTGCCTTCCGGTCCCATGAGTCGTTCAGGGATCGCCCCCCACCAGCGTGTTACGCCCGTGGGGGTAAACTTGTATGGCTCGCCCTGATCGGCCCTGCGCCACAAGGGGCAATTGGAAACGACCCCGCCGCCTCCTAAGTTGGGGGCACCTGCAAGAACCGGCAAAGGAGCCATGACGCGTTATGTTTGAAAATCTATCCGAACGCCTCTCTGGCGTCTTTGATCGTCTCACCAAACAAGGTGCTCTCTCCGAAGAGGACGTCAAAACCGCTCTGCGCGAGGTCCGCGTCGCCCTGCTTGAGGCGGACGTTTCACTGCCCGTCGCCCGCGACTTCATCAAGCGCGTTCAGGATCAGGCCACCGGTCAGGCCGTGACCAAGTCGGTCACCCCAGGTCAGCAGGTCGTCAAGATCGTGCATGACGCGCTGGTCGATACCCTGCGCGGCGAAGAAGATCCCGGCAAGCTCAAGATCGACAACCCGCCCGCACCGATCCTGATGGTCGGCCTGCAGGGTGGCGGTAAGACCACCACCACCGGTAAGCTCGCCAAGCGGCTCAAGGAAAAAGAGGGCAAAAAGATCCTCATGGCCTCGCTCGACGTCTACCGCCCTGCGGCGATGGACCAGCTCAAGGTGCTGGGCGCCCAGATCGGCGTCGACACCCTGCCCATCGTGCCCGGCCAGAAACCCGTCGACATCGCCAAACGCGCCAAGCAACAAGCCGCTCTGGGCGGCTATGACGTCTACATGCTCGACACCGCCGGCCGTCTGCAGATCGACGAAGTGCTGATGCAAGAGGTCGAGGATGTTCGCGACGTCGTCAGCCCCCGCGAGACGCTGCTGGTGGTCGATGGCCTGACAGGTCAGGTCGCGGTTGAAGTCGCCGAAGAGTTCGACGCCAAAATCGGCATCTCGGGCGTAGTCCTGACCCGGATGGACGGCGACGGCCGCGGCGGTGCCGCGCTGTCGATGCGCGCGGTCACCGGCAAACCCATCCGCTTTGTCGGCCTGGGCGAGAAAATGGACGCGCTCGAGACCTTCGAGCCCGACCGCATCGCAGGCCGCATCCTGGGCATGGGCGACATCGTGGCCCTGGTCGAGAAAGCGCAGGAAACCATCGAGGCCGAACAGGCCGAAAAGATGATGAAGCGCATGATGAAGGGTCATTTCAATATGAATGACCTGAAAATGCAGCTTGAACAGATGATCCAGATGGGCGGCATGCAGGGCATGATGGGCATGATGCCCGGCATGGGCAAAATGGCCAAACAGGTCGAAGAAGCCGGTTTTGACGACAAGATCCTCAAACGCCAGATCGCCCTGATCCAATCCATGACTAAGAAAGAGCGCGCCAATCCGGCCCTCTTGCAAGCCAGCCGCAAGAAACGCATCGCGGCAGGTGCAGGCATGGAGGTGTCCGACCTCAACAAACTTCTCAAAATGCACCGGCAGATGTCGGACATGATGAAAAAGATGGGCAAGATGGGCAAAGGCGGAATGCTGAAACAGGCCATGAAAGGCATGTTCGGCAAAGGCGGCCCCTCGCCCGAACAAATGGCCCAAGGCATGGACCCCAAAGCGCTCGAAGCAGCGGCCAAGGCCATGGGTGGAAAGGGCGGCATGCCCGGCGGTCTGCCCGGTCTGGGCGGTGGCATGGGCCTGCCTCCAGGCCTGAGCGGTTTCGGCAAGAAGAAATAACGTGATCCAGATCCCCACCATATCGACCCCGCGCCTGACGCTGCGCCCGATGGAAGCCCGCGATTTCGCGAGCTTTGCGGCGTTCTTTGCGTCGGAACGGTCGAAATTTGTGGGTGGCCCGATGACGGCCGAACAAAGCTGGCGCGCGCTGGCCACCGAACTGGGCCACTGGCAGCTGCGTGGTTTCGGCCGTTGGGCGGTCGAAGAAACCGCAACAGGCGAACTTGCCGGCATTATCGGCCCTTGGTTTCCCCACGGCTGGCCCGAGCCCGAATTGGGCTGGGACCTGATGAACGGGTTCGAAGGCAAAGGATACGCGACCGAGGCTGCGCTGGCATCGCGCGAATACGCCTATGACAAGCTGGGTTGGAAAACTGCAATCAGCCTTGTCGCCCCTGAAAACCACGGCTCGCGCAATGTCGCCAAACGCATGGGCGCCTCATACGAAGGCATCTACGAGCACGAGCGGCACGGCGCGTTGGAAATCTGGCGTCACCCATCGTCTGATGATCTCGCCTCTGGTGGGGTGGAGGCCTACGCATGACCGCGCTGGACCCGAACATCCCCACGGTAGAAACCGACCGCCTGATCCTGCGCGCCCCGCACGCAGACGATCTGCCGCGTATGACTGCGTTCTTTGAAACCTCGCGCAGCCATATGGTGGGTGGCCCCAAAACGGCTGCGGAAACCTGGGAATCACTGGTCCGGCGCCTCGGCCACTGGACGCTGAACGGCTTTGGCCTCTGGCATCTGACCGACAAGGCAACAAACGCCTTTGTTGGTTGGACCGGCATGATCTTTGCCCCCGGTTGGGACGAGCCCGAACTGGGATGGACCGTGATGGACGAGGCCGAAGGCAAAGGGTTCGCGTTTGAGGCTGCTCATGCCGCCCGCGACTTTGCCGCGCGCAACCAGGGCCTGGATGGCGTCATCAGCTACATCGCCCATGCCAACGACCGGTCCATGGCGCTGGCCACCCGTCTGGGTGCCACATACGAGCGCGAGGGCGAATTGTTGGGCAAAACGTGCCAGGTCTGGCGCCACCCAAAGGTTGGAGGCGATCAATGACCGTTTCGATTCCCACCTTGGAAACAAAACGCCTGATCCTGCGTGGCCCGGAACCGGATGACTATCCGGACTTCAAGGCGACGTTCACCAGCTACCGCGCCCGCTTCATGGGCGGGCCGCTGAACGCTTATGAATCGTGGATGCTCTATGCCGCCGAAATCGGCCATTGGCAGATCCGCGGCTATGGCATGTGGATGATCCATGACAAGGCAACGGACGAGACCTATGGCATGGCCGGCGGCTGGAAGCCCGCCAAATGGCCGGAGCAGGAACTGGCCTGGGTGATCTGGCCCGATGCCGCTGGCAAGGGCTATGCGCTTGAGGCGGTCGATGCCGCGCGCCGCTATTTCTACACTCAGCTCGGCTGGGACGGCGCAGTCAGCTACATCGACCCGAAAAACCTGGACTCGATTCGCCTGGCCGAACGTTTGGGCGCGGTCAAAGACAAGAGCGCGCAGACCATCGACGGCAACGACGCGGTCTATCGCCACCCCTCGCCTGCACAGCTCGATGGCTCGCAGCTGGCACATGGCATCGAGATGGAAATTGGCCACTACGCCGATCCGCTGTTCAAACCGAAAGGATGGGCACTTGACTGATCCCGTGACCCGCGCAGCCGAGCTGCTGAAAGACCACCGCGACAGCATCGACCGCCTCGATGCGATCCTCGTCTATACTCTGGGCGAGCGCTTCAAGCACACCCAGGCGGTTGGGCAACTGAAAGCAACGCACGACCTTCCCCCGTCCGATCCGGCCCGCGAAGCGGCGCAGATCGAGCGGCTCGAAGACCTGGCGAAAAAGGCCGATCTGGACCCTGATTTCGCCAAGGCTTTCCTGAATTTCATCATTCAGGAAGTCATCCGACACCACAAGAAACACCAAGAATAACAGGCGCCTGCCTGCTTACGCCATCTAAAGGAGATAAACCCATGGCTATGAAAATTCGTCTCGCCCGCGGCGGCTCGAAAAAGCGTCCCTTCTACCGCATCGTGGCTGCTGACAGCCGCATGCCGCGCGACGGCCGCTTCATCGAAAAGCTGGGCACCTACAACCCGCTGCTGCCCAAAGACAGCGAAGAGCGCGTGAAAATGAACATGGAGCGCGTTCAGTACTGGCTGGACCAGGGCGCCCAGCCCACCGACCGTATCGCTCGTATGCTCGAAGCTGCTGGCGTCCGCGAAAAAGCCGAGCGCAGCAACCCCAAGAAAGGCGCCCCCGGCAAGAAAGCCCAGGAGCGCGCAGAAGAGAAAGCCGCCAAGGCAGCAGAAGCCGCCGAAGCGACTGAATAATAGGGATCATCTGCGTGCAGGATCAGCCTTTCACAGACGATTTTCGCACGCAGCTTGACCTGTTGATGCGGCTCCGACGCGACGTGCGCCGGTTTCGCACCGATCCGGTGGACGAGGCGACGCTGGCGCGTTGCCTCGACGCCTTTTCCATGGCCCCTTCGGTGGGGCTGTCGGAACCCTGGCGCATCCTGCGCATAAAAAGTGAGGCCGTTCGCGGCGCCGCTTTGGAGAATTTCCGCACCGCCAACGCCGAGGCCCTGTCGGGTTATTCTGGCGACCAGGCCGAAAACTACAGCAAGCTCAAGCTTTCGGGCATGCAAGAGGCCCCGGTGCACCTGGCAATCTACTGTGACGACGCAACATCCAAAGGCCACGGCCTGGGTGCGCGCACCATGCCTGAAATGCGCCGTTACTCGGTCGTTGCTGCCACCACCCTTTTCTGGTTGCGCCTGCGCGCCGAAGGGCTGGGTCTGGGCTGGGTCTCGGTGCTCGACCCCAAGCAGTTGGCCCTGGATTTGAATGCTGATCCTGCCTGGCAGTTGATCGGCTATTTTTGCATTGGCTGGCCGGAACAGATATCTGATACACCCGAATTGCAGAGCGAAGGCTGGGAACAGCGTCACGCACAACTGCCCATCGAAACCCGCTGAGGTCCCATGACCGATACCAATGACAACGACCTGGTCTGCGTCGGCGCCATCGCCGGCTCTTACGGGGTGCGTGGCGAAGTACGCATCAAATCCTATTGCGCGGTCCCCGAAGACATCGAGCTTTATTCGCCGCTGACCGATGAAACCGGCACCAAGAGCTTCACCATCCTGCTGACACGCGCGATCAAGAACGGTTTTGCGGCCCACTTGGGCGATGTGGAAACCAAAGAAGATGGCGATGCCCTGCGCGGCACCCGCCTCTTTGCCCATCGCGATCAGCTCCCCTCGTTGCCCGATGATGAGTATTACCACGCCGATTTGATGGGTCTTGCGGTCTTCGACACAGGCGGCACCCAATTGGGTCGCGTGAAATCGGTGCAAAACCACGGCGCCTCGGACCTGCTGGAGATCGAAGGGCCGGGGATCAAGGGCACGGCACTTCTGCCATTCACGCTGGCCGCCGTCCCTACCGTTGATCTCGCCACCGGCCGCATTATCGTGGACCCGCCCGAAGGTCTCCTCTGATCCGATATTCCTTCCGGAGCGCGACCCAACGCCTCGTCCTCGCGCCGTAGGCGCCAATCGAACGTGCCGCAGGCATTCAGTTGAACACCGCAGTCTTCCCCGGCCCGCTTTAGTCCCGTATGACAGCCCCATGACCGACGCCCCCAACAAATCCCATGGCCGCAAGGCGATCCGCCCCACCTTTAAGCCACGCGAGCTGATGACGGCGACGCCGGACCTGCATGGTGTGTGGAAAGCAAAAATCCTGACCCTCTTTCCGAGCGCCTTTCCCGGTGTCTTGGGCGAAAGCCTGACCGGCAAGGCGCTGCAAGAGGGTCTGTGGCAGTTGGAAACCACCGACCTGCGCCAATTCGGTATCGGCAAGCACCGAAATGTTGATGACACGCCTGCGGGCGGCGGCGCAGGAATGGTGCTGCGGGCCGATGTTCTGGGCAATGCCATCGAACACGCGATGGAGGGGGTTCGCGGCAATTGGCCTATTCTCTACCTCTCGCCTCGTGGCAAACGCATGGATCAGTCGATGATGCGCAACCTCGCACGCGCCGACGGGGTCACCCTGTTGTGCGGACGCTTCGAAGGCGTCGACGAACGTGTGCTCGAGCACTATGGCATCCAAGAGGTCTCGCTTGGGGATTTCGTCATGACCGGCGGTGAGATTGCGGCGCAAGCCCTCATCGACGCCACCGTACGCCTGATCCCCGGCGTTCTGGGCAATCAGGCTTCGACCGAGGAAGAGAGCTTTTCCTCCGGGCTTCTCGAACACCCGCAATACACCCGTCCCGCTGAATGGAAGGGACGCCCAATTCCCGATGTGCTGATGTCAGGTCACCATGGCAAGATCGCGGACTGGCGCCGCCAGATGAGCGAGGACATCACCCAAGACCGCCGCCCCGATCTCTGGCAGGCACATCTGGAACGGCAAGACCCCAAGAAGGAATGAGCCAAACACTGCGCCATTGCCGCATGGTTCAAGTCGTGCTTTAGTTCGCGTGTCATATTTTTTGGAAACAAGGACTTGAGCCGTGGCTGGGAAATTCGAACTTTACAAGGACAACGCAGACGAGTTTCGTTTTCGCCTGAAAGCAGGCAACGGCGAGAACATTCTGGCAAGCGAAGGGTACAAACAGCGCGCCAGCGCCGAAAACGGCATCGAGTCCGTGCGCAAGAACTCCACCGAGGATGCGCGCTATGAGCGCAAGGAAACCGCCTCGGGCAAGCATATGTTCAACCTTAAGGCCACCAACGGTCAGGTAATCGGAACATCCCAAAGCTACGCTAGTGCCTCGGGCCGTGACGGCGGCATTGAATCGGTCAAGAACAACGCCCCGGACGCACGCGTTGAAGATCTGACCTGATCCGAGACTAATGGTCGACTAGACCGAACCGGGCCGTATAGCCCGGTTCAGTGTTTCTCAGCCGTCAGTGCGGGTCGTCGCTTGGCATTCGCTATGTCAAAGGCCCTCAGCTTTCGGGATCAACCCGCCAATTGTTGAAGCCGGTCACCTTGCTCTGCGGCATTTGCAGTTCAGATTTCTTCACATCGACCCCCAACAGATCGAGGGTCATGCTCACTTGGCAGCTTGTTGCTGCGGCTGCCGTGTGACGGGCATCGTTTCCAATACAAGTGAAATCGTTTGTCTTGGACGCGACCCTGGCGAGTGTTCCGTCTTCGGCTACGCTAATCGTGAACGGTTTATCATTCCCGCTGGTTTCAACTGTGGACGAATGTGGCACCCCGACGCCAAGGTTTTGCCAGATCTCTACGTACCAAGAACGGTGCAGCCCAATACGGCTATGAAAAACAGAAAATCTTGTCGATCTTCCCTGGTCAATCGCCCCCAGAGGCTGTTAGCGAACACTGTACGCTCTACCGTGAATGTAAACGTTCGCCCCGGGCGGGTGTTCGTTACCTCGAAAATCGCTGTTTCTCTTGATCCCACCCGCAAAATCCCCTAAGGCACGGCAAGTCTGGAATCGCTTTTGCGGAATCGGGCTGTTTTGGGCGTTGCATATCCTTTGAAACCTTCTTCGGTTTCTGCACAAGGCGCATCCCTCAGATGACGGAAATGACTGACCTTATCCTCCGGCGGGCGCATCATGCGGACCCGAGGAAGACCTGGAGTTCTTGGGTTACGCACAATCTTCGTGGACCAACCACGAGCAATTTAGGAGACCTGCGATGGACCTGATCGCACAACTCGAGGCGGAACAAGTTGCCGCCCTGGGGAAAGACATCCCCGATTTCAAAGCCGGTGACACCATCCGCGTCGGCTATAAAGTGACCGAAGGCTCGCGTTCGCGCGTCCAGAACTACGAAGGCGTCTGCATCAGCCGCAAAAACGGTTCGGGCATTGCCGGTTCGTTCACCGTTCGCAAAATCTCGTTCGGCGAAGGCGTGGAGCGTGTGTTCCCGCTGCACTCGACCAACATCGACAGCATCACCGTTGTCCGCCGTGGCCGCGTCCGTCGCGCCAAGCTGTACTACCTGCGTTCGCGCCGTGGTAAGTCCGCACGTATCGCAGAAGATTCCAACTACAAGCCCAAGTCGGGCGCTCAGGCGTAAGGATCGGTCGCATGAAAAAAGATACACATCCCGATTACCACATCATCAACGTCAAAATGACCGATGGCACCGTGGTTCAGATGAAATCCACCTGGGGCGCCGAAGGCGACCAGCTGGCTCTGGACATCGACCCCTCGGTTCACCCGGCCTGGACCGGCGGCAACACCCGCCTGATGGACGCCGGTGGCCGCGTGTCCAAGTTCAAGAAGAAATACGAAGGTCTGGGCTTCTAAGCCATCTCGACCCTCACTTGACCCCAAAGGCTGCCTTTTGCCTAAGGCAGCCTTTTTTCATTCCCTCCCCTCCGCGCGGGATCTGCCCGCGAGAAAGCCGCCCCAGTGAAACAAGTTCTTGCCGATGCGCTGAAAGAGCGTGGTTACGAAACCCTGACCCAAGTGCAGGAGGCCGTGACGCAGCCTGAACTCTATGAGCGCGATCTGCTGGTGTCTGCCCAGACCGGCTCGGGCAAGACTGTGGGCTTTGGCCTGGCGCTTGGCCCCACTTTGCTGGACGACGGCGAGGCATTTGACCAAGCTGCAGCACCACTGGCTCTGATCATCGCGCCAACGCGCGAGCTGGCCTTGCAGGTGAAGCGCGAGCTGGGTTGGCTCTATCGCGGCGCCGGTGCCTATCTGGCGTCCTGTGTGGGCGGCATGGACATGCGCGACGAACGCCGCGCGCTAGCCCGCGGCGCGCATATCGTTGTCGCCACACCGGGCCGCCTGCGCGATCACATCATGCGCGGGTCCATCGACCTGAGCCAGGTGCGCGGCGTCGTTCTGGACGAGGCGGACGAGATGCTGGACCTGGGCTTTGCCGAGGACCTGGAATTCATCTTGGGCGAATGCCCCGAAGAGCGCCGCACATTGCTGTTCTCTGCAACCGTGCCGCGCGGCATTGCCAAGCTGGCCGAGAATTATCAGCGCAACGCCGAGCGCGTGACCACCGTGGCCGAAACCCAGCAGCACGCCGATATTGAATATCGCATGATGGCCGTGGCCCCGCAGGATGCGGAAAACGCAATCATCAACGTGCTGCGGTACTATGAGGCCCCCAACGCCATCATCTTTGCCAACACCCGCGCCATGGTCGCCCGCCTGACCGCGCGCCTGTCGAACCGGGGCTTCCCGGTGGTGGCGCTCTCGGGCGAGCTAACGCAATCGGAACGCACGAACGCGCTGCAATCCATGCGCGATGGCCGTGCACGGGTTTGCGTCGCGACCGATGTCGCCGCGCGCGGCATCGACCTGCCCGGTCTGGATCTGGTGATTCACGCCGAACTGCCCAACAACCACGAAACACTGCTGCACCGTTCGGGCCGCACCGGCCGTGCCGGGCGCAAGGGCGTCAGCGCGCTGATCGTGCCCCCCAAGGCGTGCTCCAAGGCGCAGCGCATTCTGCGCTTTGCCAAACTGACCGCCGAGCTTTGTACTGCGCCTTCGGCGGATGAGGTCAAGGCCCGCGATACCGAGCGTATGCTGGCCGACCCCGCCTGGTCCGACGCCGTCACCGACAGCGAACAGCCGATTGTGGCTCAGCTGACCGAACAGTTCAGCGCCGAACAGATCGCCGCCGCTTACCTGCGCCTCTACCACACCCGCCATTCAGCCCCCGAAGAGCTGATCCCCTTCGACGCCGAGAAGCCCAAGCAGGCCAAGCAACCGCGCGAGGCCTTTGGCCCCAGCGTCTGGTTCTCGATCACCGGCGGGCATGATGTGGGGGCTGAGCCGCGCCGCTACCTGCCGATGATTTGCAAGGCGGGCGACCTGACCCGCGACGACATCGGCGCGATCCGGGTGCAGCAGAGCGAGACCTATTTCGAGATCAAGGAAGAGGCGCTCAAGGGGTTCCTGACCAATCTGGGTGGCAAGACCGAACTTGAGCCAGGTGCCGCGCTGAAACAGCTGGATGCCGCACCGGAGTTGACGTTCACGCCGCGCCCCAAGTTCAAGGGTAAACCGCGCCCGGATCGTGGCGACCGTGGGGATCGGGGCGACCGCCCCTATCGCAAGGGACGTGACGAGGACAGCAAGCCCCGGTTCAAGAAAGAAGACGGCGAGCGCAAGCCGCGCCACCCCAAAGGCGACAAGCCCGCGCGCTCGACCCCACCGATTGACTGGAACGACACACCCGAGCCGCGCAAGAAGAAGCCCAAGCCCGGAGCAGGCAAAGACAGCGCGCCGCACAAGCGCGCCAAACAGGATGGTCCACGCCCCGAGTTCAAGGCAGAACCGGCCAAGAAACGCGGCCCCAAACCTGCTGGCAAACCCTATGCGGGCAAGCCGTCAGACAAACCCCGTGGCGGCAAACCCAAAGGCCCGCCGCCACCCAAAGGCAAGCCCAACAGCAAGAAGAACAAGGCACGCGCCCTGGATGCATCCAAGCGCTACAACCCCAACAAGGGTGGAGACGCAGCGCCTCGCAGACCGCGCAAAGGCTGACGCCGCAAACGCCTGCTCGATCCTCCCATAGATTGAGCAGGGGACACCCAAGAACACTTTTCATGGTGTGCGTCTCAACATATAGTGGCGACAAATCGCGCAAGACGGCTTGGGCGGAACAAAGGACTTGGGGCAGATGGCGCATATCATTGTCGTCGGAAACGAAAAGGGCGGCGCGGGCAAATCCACCGTCTCGATGCATGTGGCAACCGCGCTGGCGCGGATGGGGTTCAAGGTCAACACGCTGGACCTGGACCTGCGCCAACGCAGCCTGGGCCGCTATTCGGAAAACCGCACCAGCTTTCTAAGCAAAGCGGGGCTCGAATTGCCGACGCCGCACACGCATGACCTCCCCGAAATTGACCCGGCCTCACTGAAACCGGGCGAGAACATCTATGACCATCGCCTGTCGGCTGCGGTGTCGCGGCTGGAAGCAGACAGCGATTTCATCCTGATTGACTGCCCCGGTTCGCACACGCGTTTGAGCCAGGTGGCCCATTCGCTCGCGGATACGCTGATCACCCCGCTCAACGACAGCTTTGTCGACTTTGACCTACTGGCGCGGATCGACCCCCAAGGCGAAAAGATCCTGGGTCCGTCGGTCTATTCCGAAATGGTCTGGAATGCGCGGCAACTGCGGGCTCAAGCCGGCCTCAAACCCATCGACTGGGTGGTTGTGCGCAATCGCGTTGGTACGCAGCGCATGGTCAACAAGGAAAAGATGCAACGCGCGATCGAGATGCTGTCGAACCGCATCGGGTTCCGTATCGCACCGGGTTTTTCCGAACGGGTCATTTTCCGCGAGCTGTTCCCACGGGGCCTGACCTTGCTGGATCTGAAAGACATCGGCGTCAAACAGCTCAACATCTCGAACATCGCGGCGCGTCAGGAATTGCGCGACATGATGAAGGCGCTCAACCTGCCGGGCGTCGAGATCGATTTCTAACCACCCCGGGGCACTCCCGCCCGTCGTCAACGTTTCTGACGAAACGCCTCCTCCCGTTGGGCCAGGCTCACGCGGGCCCTGCCCGCGTGAGCCTGGCCCCCTGCCGTCCGCAGGACGCAAGACCGATAGGTCGCGCAGGTGCGGCGTTTCAGCTTTGTTTCACGTAGATCGTATAGAGTTCCTGAGGTTCAGACACGCCGCGCAGCATGTAGCGCCCGAGACTAACGAGATCATGGTTCGTTTCGCCAGCCGCATGCACAATTGGTTCCGACAAGATCACACTCTGCCCAACAGAGCGGTGCATTCCTGACAATCGAACCGTCAGGTTCACCGCCGGGCCAATCACCGTGAAATCCAGACGGTTTTCTGCCCCGATGTTGCCATACAGGATCTCGCCCGCGTGCAGCGCCAGTGTCACCCCTGTTGTGGTCTCGCCGCTGGCCTGGCGTTCGATGTTTTTGGCATCCATTTTTTCACGGAGTTCTGAAACCGCATTCAGGCCTGCGGTCACCGACTCCTTCAGGCTGGGCAGATTGAACATTGCCAGAATACCGTCACCCATGAACTTAAGGATGTTGCCCCCGTGCCCCTGGATCACCCCGACCGCGAGGCCAAAGTAGTCATTCAACATCGCAATCAGATCCGGTCCTGGCGTTCGCTCTGTCAGACTGGTGAAGTCTTTTAGGTCGAAGTAACACAAAACCGCATCAATCTGCTGCAGAGACCCGCGCTGGATTTCCCCAGACAACACACGTCGTCCAGCGTCGCGCCCCAGATAGACCTGCAACAAATCCGCAGCCACACGTCGGTTCGCCGCCGCTTTCAAAGCCAACGCCAGATAAGGCTGCGCAGCCCGGATCACAGAGAGATCACTGTCGTGAAACCCATCTGCGCCATCGCTTGTCCACGACAGAAGAACCCCCTCTGGTGCATTGGTCGGATCCAGCGGCACGGTCTCGTCCCGCGCCTCCAGGACCACACCAGCAGCAAAGTAGTCGGTCGCGCCCCGCTCGCGCAGCTCGTTCAAGATCGGGAATTGACTGGGTTCATTGCTGTCAACCAAACGCTCCCGGTATTCGGACAGATCGTTCTTGAGCAAATGGTAGAGCGGGCTGCGCAGCCATTCGGCGCGAGGCGTCTCTGAATAGCTGTATTCTTCGCTGCTCATCCCTTCTTCGCGCAACCAATCAAACCCTATCCCGCCGTATTGCGGGTGGAACGCACTCTGCGCGACGTGCAACCGATAAAGGGGAATGCCCAGATCCACCAACTGCGAGCAATAGCCGTGCAGCACCTCTTCCTGCGTTGCCCCCTCTAGCCCGCGTTGCAGCAGCCAAGTGTTCAGCACCTCGGCAGATGCATCGTTAGGTGCGTGTCGTTGCCCGACATCGGTCATTGGGATCTCCTGTCCGCTTCTTTTTGTTACCGCCGATATGTGCATTCACATCGCGTTTGGACAGGGCCACTGTGTTTGATTCACAGTTCAGGTTCAGTCCAACCCGGCCAGCCGTCTGAGCATCATACGTAGCAGAACCACCTCTCCGGCGGTGAATTGCTTGCCCAGCTGCGATTCATAGGCTTCGGCCTCTTGGCGCAGCTCGCGATAGACGACAAGGCCCGCCGGGGTCAACGCCAAACGCTCGGACCGGCGATCCCGTTCATCACGTGTGCGTGTAAGATAACGCCGCTGGCTCAGCTTGGCCACGGCGCGACTGATCTTGGTCTTGTGCATGACGGCACGCTCACCAATCTCTTTGGCGGTCATCTCTCCATAGTTGCCCAGGTGGAACAGCACACGCCATTCGGTCCGCAGCATCCCATAGCGATTCTTGTAGGTGCGCTGAAACCCCAAGGAACTCTGTTCTGCGGCCAAATTCAGCAGAAACGGCATGAAATTCCGCAAATCAAAGTCGTCTTTTTCAGTCATTTTCACTCTCCTTCTTCTTGTTAGTTACAAAATCAACTATTATTCGACAAGTCAGAACGGAGGAACGCGCGATGAATCGTCCAACCGACACACATAATTTTGTGCAGGCCACATCGGCCACCGGCACGACCGAAGGCTACATGCCAGGCTTTGGAAACGACTTTGAAACCGAAGCTCTGCCCGGTGCGCTGCCGCAGGGCATGAACAGCCCGCAGAAATGTAACTATGGCCTGTATGGCGAACAGCTGAGCGGTACGGCCTTTACCGCCAACCCGCCGGAACGGACCTGGTGCTATCGCATCCGGCCGTCGGTAAAGCACTCGCACCGCTATGAAAAGATCGACCTGCCTTATTGGAAGTCGGCCCCTTGCGTTGACCCCGATGTCATCAGCCTGGGCCAATACCGCTGGGATGCGGTGCCGCATTCGGATGAGGGGCTGACCTGGCTGACCGGCATGCGCACCATGACCACAGCAGGCGATGTGAACACCCAGGTCGGCATGGCCACGCATATCTATCTGGTGACCCAGTCGATGGAGGATGACTATTTCTTCTCGGCCGATAGCGAGATGCTGGTTGTCCCGCAAGAGGGCCGCCTGCGCTTTGCGACCGAGCTGGGGATCATCGACGTAGAACCCAAAGAGATCGCCATCCTGCCCCGTGGCTTGGTGTACCGTGTCGAAGTGCTCGAAGGGCCATGTCGTGGCTTTGTCTGCGAAAACTACGGTCAGAAGTTCGAGCTACCCGGACGTGGTCCTATTGGCGCCAACTGCATGGCGAACCCCCGTGATTTCAAGGCACCAATTGCTGCGTTCGAAGATCGCGACGCGCCGTCCACGGTTACCGTCAAATGGTGCGGCCAGTTTCACACCACGAAGATCGGGCATTCGCCGCTGGACGTGGTGGCCTGGCACGGCAACTATGCGCCCTACAAGTATGATCTGCGCACCTATTGCCCGGTCGGCGCGATCCTGTTCGACCACCCGGACCCGTCGATCTTTACTGTGCTGACCGCGCCCTCGGGCCAGCCCGGGACTGCGAATATCGACTTTGTTCTGTTCCGCGAACGTTGGATGGTGGCGGAAAACACCTTCCGTCCGCCGTGGTATCACAAGAACATCATGTCCGAGCTGATGGGCAACATCTATGGCCAATACGACGCCAAACCGCAGGGCTTTGTCCCCGGTGGAATGAGCCTGCACAACATGATGCTGCCCCACGGCCCCGACAAGAACGCATTCGAGGGCGCGTCGAATTCGAACCTTGGCCCCGAAAAGCTGGACAACACCATGTCCTTCATGTTCGAAACCCGTTTCCCGCAGCATCTGACCGGATTTGCCGCCAATGAGGCACCGCTGCAGGATGATTACATCGACTGCTGGGAAGACATCGAGAAAAAGTTCGATGGCACACCGGGGATGAAGTGAGCCGATCATGAGCTTTGACATCTGGATCACATATGTTGTCACCGTCCTGCTGCTGATGAGCACACCGGGACCCAGCCAGCTGCTGATGCTGTCCAATTCGGCAGCAAACGGGCTGGGGCGCGGGATGTTCACCGCAGCGGGTGATCTGACGGCGAACCTGTTCCAGATGTTGGCCGCAGGTCTGGGTCTGGCAGCGGTGATTGCCACCTCGGCCACGGCACTGACGGTGATCAAGTGGCTGGGAGTTGCCTATCTGGTGTTTCTCGGCGCCCGCACCATCCTGCGGGCCAAACCCGGCGCAGCGCAAGACGCACAGCGTACAAGCCGCAAGGCGCTGTGGCTGCAGGGGTTCATCACCTCGGCGGCCAACCCCAAGGCAGTGGTGTTCTTTGCCGCGCTGTTCCCTCTGTTCATCAACGCCAGCCTGCCGTTCTGGCCGCAGTTCGTGATCCTGTCCGCGACCTACCTGACCCTGGACGGGCTGTTTCTGACCGCATATGGCGCCAGCGCCAGTTGGCTGGCAAACCGGCTCAAAGGGCCTGCAAAACTCTGGCTTGATCGGATCGGAGGCAGCTTCATGATTGTCGCCGCGATCCTGTTGGGCCTGAAATCGCTGCGACCGGCAGCTTAAAGATATGCGCGGGGCAAAGACCCTTGCGAGATACGAAAAGGATATGGAATGCCATTGATGACATCCTGGGTGACCTCGGCCAACGACGCCAACCACCCGTTTCCGCTCAACAACCTGCCTTATGGCGTGTTTTCGACCAAAGGCACCGACCCCCGCTGCGGTGTCGCCATCGGCGACATGATCCTGGACGTCACTGCAGCCGAAGATGAGGGGCTGATCTCTCTGTCGGACGAGCCACTTTTCGACTTGCCGTTCTGGAACGTTCTGATGGAAGAAGGCCCCGCCGTCTGGGCTGCGTTTCGTGAGCGTCTGACCTCTCTGCTGGCCGAAGGATCCGATGAGCAGGACAAGGTCGAGCCGCTGCTGATCCCTGCTGCTGACGCCGAGCTGCACATGCCCTTTGCAGTCAGCGAATACACCGATTTCTACGCGGGCAAGCAGCATGCCCAGAACATGGGCGCAATCCTGCGTGGCTCACCCGATCTGCCCGCCAATTGGCTGCACATCCCGATCGGCTACAACGGTCGCGCCTCGTCCGTTGTGGTCTCGGGCACGCCGATCCATCGCCCCAACGGTCAGACCAAGGCACCCGATGCCGAGATGCCCTCGTTCGGCCCGTCCAAGCGATTGGACATCGAGCTGGAAATGGGTGCCATCGTCGGCACCGGCTCGGACTTTGGCCAGCCGATCACCGTGGATGAGGCCGATGCCATGATCTTTGGCTACGTCCTGCTCAACGACTGGTCCGCGCGTGACATCCAGGGCTGGGAATACCAGCCGCTGGGTCCGTTCCAGGGCAAAGCCTTTGGCACCTCGATCAGCCCCTGGATCGTGACGGCTGCAGCGCTGGAGAGCTTCCGCGCGCCGACGCCTTCCCGCGACAAGGAACTGCTGCCTTACCTGAACGGCAGCAAAGATGGCCTCTATGACATCGAGCTTGAGGTGCTGATGCAGCCCGAAGGCGCCGACACCGCGTCTGTCATCGCCAAGACCAACTACAACCGCATGTACTACTCGGCCGCCGAGCAACTGTGCCACCACGCCATCGGCGGGTGCGAGATGAACAGCGGCGACCTGCTGGGTTCCGGCACAATCTCCGGCCCCGTTCGCGAGGAATACGGCTCGCTGATGGAGCTCAGCTGGGCGGGTCGTGAACCCTTCACGCTGGAAACTGGCGAAACCCGCGGCTTCATCGAAGACGGCGACACGCTGACCCTGCGCGGCAATGCGCGCGGCGACGGCTACACAATCGGCTTTGGCGACTGCACCGGGAAAATCCTGCCCGCTGTTGCGTGGCCCGCAGAATAAGGAACACCAAAATGGCAAAAGCATTCGCGTCCCAAGGGGACATGTCTGAGAAAAAGATCACATTCGATGAGATCGGCGAAGGCCTTTACGCCTTTACAGCCGAGGGCGACCCGAACTCGGGCGTGATCATCGGCGACGACAGCGTGATGATCGTCGAGGCACAGGCCACCCCGCGTCTGGCCAACAAAGTGATCGAATGCGTGCGCTCGGTCACCGACAAGCCGATCACCCATGTTGTGCTGACCCACTATCATGCGGTGCGCGTACTAGGGGCCTCGGCCTTCAACGCGCAGCAGATCATCATGTCGAACGCTGCCTACAACATGGTGCTGGAACGCGGGCAAGAGGATTGGGACAGCGAGTTCCAACGCTTCCCCCGCCTGTTCGAAGGCCACGAAAGCATCCCCGGTCTAACTTACCCGACCACCACGTTCACCGATCAGATGACCGTCTTCCTCGGCAAACGCCGGGTCGACATCAAACAGATCGGCCGCGCCCATACGGCCGGTGACGCGGTGATCCATGTGCCGGACCAGAACGTTATGTTCACCGGCGACATCGTCGAATACCACTCGGCCTGCTATTGCGGTGATGGCCACTTCGCCGATTGGGGTCAGACGCTCGACAACATCAAAGCCTATGACGTGGACGCGATTGCGCCAGGTCGCGGCGACGCGCTTGTCGGCAAAGAAATGGTGAACGCAGCCATCGAAAACACCCGCGATTTCGTCGAAAGCACCTATCGCCCGGTTCAGCGCATCGCCGCACGCGGTGGCTCGCTGAAGGAGGCTTGGGACGCGGTGCGCGCCGAATGCGATCCAAAGTTTGCCGATTACGCAATCTACGAGCACTGCCTGCCCTTCAACGTCGCCCGCGCCTATGACGAGGCCCGTGGCATCGCTCACCCCCGGATCTGGACCGACAAGCGCGATCTGGAAATGTGGGCCGAGCTGCAGGGCTAAGGCACCCGCCGGGGCGGATTTGATCCAGATCGTGTCGCCCCGGACCGAAACGTAAGACCATGAACCATCACTCCCGGCGGGTCGCCGCCGGGTCCCAGGAAACTTGTGCCTAATGGCACTGTTTGAGGGGGGAGAGCCCATGAACAAGATTTTCGAAGTTCCACTTTATGCCTATGACCGCAGCCCGGATCAGGACGCGCCCGCGCCGGTCCGGCACAAGGTCGCGGTGATCGGCGCAGGCCCCGTCGGCCTGGCCGCTGCGATTGACTTGGCCCAGCAGGGGATCGAGGTTGTCGTGCTGGACGACAACGACAAGGTCAGCTTTGGCAGCCGCGCGATCTGTTTCGCCAAACGTCCGCTGGAAATCCTGGACCGTCTGGGATGCGGCCAGCCGATGGTCGACAAGGGGGTGCAGTGGAACCTAGGCAAGGTGTTCTTTGACGACCGCCAGGTCTATGACTTCAACCTGCTGCCCGAAGAGGGCCACGCGCGCCCGGCGTTTATCAATCTACAGCAGTACTATTTCGAAGAATACATGGTGAACCGCGTCCGCGAGCTGCAAGAGCAAGGCGCACCGATCGAGATCCGCGGCCGCAACAAGGTTGAAGCCATCGGCACCCACCCCGACCATGTGAAGCTTGAGGTCGAGACCCCCGAAGGGTCCTATACGCTCGAAGCCGATTGGCTGATCGCCTGTGACGGTGCAGGCTCACCCACACGCCGGATGCTGGGCAAAGATTTTGTCGGTCGCGTGTTCGAAGACAACTTCCTGATCGCCGATGTGATCATGGATGCCGATTTCCCGACCGAACGCTGGTTCTGGTTCGATCCGCCTTTCAACAAGGGCCAATCGGCGCTGCTGCACAAACAGCCTGATGGCGTCTGGCGCATCGACCTGCAACTGGGTTGGGACATCGACAAGGAGCGTGAAAAGCGCCCCGAAAACGTGATCCCACGCCTCAAGGCGATGCTGGGCGAAGATGTCCAGTTCGAGCTGGAATGGGTCAGCATCTACACCTTCCAATGCCGCCGGATGGAGCAGTTCCGTCATGGTCGCGTGATCTTTGCCGGCGACGCTGCACATCAGGTTTCACCCTTTGGCGCGCGAGGGGCAAACTCGGGCCTGCAGGACACCGACAACCTGATCTGGAAGCTGAAACTGGTGATGGAAGGCAAAGCGCCCGAAAGCCTGCTGGACAGCTATGACATGGAGCGGGTTCACGGCGCGGATGAAAACATCCTGAACTCGTCGCGTTCCACCGACTTCATCACGCCCAAATCCGAGATGAGCCGCATCCTGCGCGACGCTGTACTGGACCTGAGTGAGCATCACGAATTTGCGCGCCCGCTGGTGAACTCGGGCCGCCTGTCGGTGCCCTGCACCTATGATGGCTCGCCCTTGAATTCGGCCGACGCGTTGGATGGCCCGGCGCGCACGCGACCCGGCTCGCCCTGCCCCGATGCGCCGCTGGGGGATGAGTTCCTGTTGCCCAAGCTGGCAGACAAATTCACCCTCCTCACGATCGACGCGGACGCTCCGGATCTGATCGAAGAAGACGGCGTTGAGGTCACCCGCCTGGCGCTGTCGGTCAAGGACGATGCGACCCTGGCACTGAAAGAACGCTACCTGGGAGACAACGACAGCGGTGTGTACCTGATCCGCCCGGATCAGCATGTGGCCGCGCGCCGACCCAGCTTTGACGAACCCCAGATCCGCGCCGCGATCCGTCGCGCCACAGGCAAGGAGTAACCCAGATGGATGACCTGATCCTGACCCCGAACATCGACGGCGCAGATGATTTCTACGCCGAACTGCTGGCAACCCACGAGGGCCTCGATAAGGCCGACAGCGACGCGCTGAACGCGCGGCTGGTACTGGTGCTGGCAAACCACATTGGAAACCGCGCGATCCTGACCCAAGCGCTGGCGGCTGCCGCGCTCAATAAGGAGGTTTGATACATGAAAGTCGAAAAAATCCACCACGTCGCCTATCGCTGCAAGGACGCGAAGGAGACGGTGGAATGGTACGGCAAGATGCTGAACATGGATTTCATCCTGGCCATTGCCGAGGACCACGTGCCGTCCACCCACGAACCCGATCCCTACATGCACCTGTTCCTGGATGCAGGCGACGGCAACGTGCTGGCGTTCTTTGAATTGCCCACCAAGCCTGAAATGGGCCGCGACCCGAACACCCCGATCTGGGTTCAGCACATCGCGTTCAAGGTCAAGGACCGCGAGACCCTGATCGAGTTCAAGGAGCACCTTGAGGCAAATGGCGTCGAAGTTCTGGGTGTCACCGATCATTCGATCTTCCATTCGATCTATTTCTTTGATCCCAACGGCCACCGTGTCGAACTGGCCTGCCCGGATCCGGAAGAAGAAGCCATGCTCAAGCGTATGGATGAGGTGAAGTGGGACATGCTGAACGAATGGTCCGTGACCAAAAAAGCCCCCAAACACGCCGACTGGCTGCACGCCAAAGAGCTGAACAAAGCGGGCTAAACCCGCTAAACTGAGTAAACGGCCGGCCTATCAGGGCCGGTCGAAGGCACGCGTACGGAGGCCCCGATGAGCAACACGATCCTTTTTGACTATTGGCGGTCTTCGGCCAGTTATCGGTTGCGCATTGCGTTGCACTTGGCAGGGATCCAGTATCAGGCCATTTCCGTGGATCTGGTCAAAGGCGAGCACAAATCCCCAGAGCATCTTGCACGCAATCCGCAAGGGTTCGTACCCGTACTGGAAATCGACGGGCTTCGTTTGACGCAATCTCTGGCAATCCTGGATTATCTGGATCAGACGCGAAACCTGGGTCTGCTGCCCACAGAGCCTGGACCGCGCGCGCAAGCGCAAGCCCTTGCACATGCCATTGCCGTCGACATTCATCCGGTCTGCAACCTGCAGGTCGCCAAACATGCGACTGGGCTCAGTGGGGGAGCTGACGGAATGCCAGGGGATTGGATGACACATTTCATCCGACCCGGTTTGCAGGCGTTCGAGACCCTGCTGAGCGCCTATGACCAAACCCCGTTCTGCACCGGCGACACCCCAGGACTGGCCGACATCTGCCTGATGCCGCAGCTTTATAACGCCCGCCGTTGGGGTGCTGACATCAGCGATATGCCGCGCCTTCTGGGCGTGGAAGCAGCGTGCAATGCTCACCCGGCCTTTGCCGCAGCCCACCCCGATCGCTGGGCACCTACTGAAACGTGACGTTAGGACAATTCTACCTATGCGGTAGCTTCTCCGGCGCCTCCCCTTTGTGAATTGCCAATTCGTGTTAGGCTGTACACGTTCGGCGTTTTCCCGAACCAATTGGGAGGAAGACCTTTGAAGACATCAATATTCGCAGGAATTGCCTGTGCCATCAGCCTTGCAACCAGCACCTGGGCCGCTGACTGCACCCCGTCCAAATGGGGTGAAGGCGACGAACTTGGTTCCGCCAACTTGGTTAGCCCTGAAAACACGATTAAGGCCGCGGCGTTGATCAAGCAGGGCAAATCTACACCGCTTGGCATTGTAATCGATTCCAATACACCCGCCTTTCCGCCGCGCTCGCTCAGCTTGCAAGTGGTTCAGCCCAACCAACAGGGCGGCCAAAAACTTACCGCCTTTGGCTATCCGGGCAACTACAACGATGACCTGCTCCAGACTTGGGTCGGCATCGGCAGCCAGATCGACGGATTGGGCCATCTGGGCGAAGGTGGGTTCTACTATAACTGCGCCGACGAGAAAGAGATCTCGGCCATCACCGGGTTGACCAAGTTGGGTGTGCACAACATCCCGCCATTGGTTGGCCGCGCAGTTATCCTCGACATGGCTAAACACGCAGGTAAGGATTTCTTGACGGCCGGCGAACATTTTGGCGAAGAGGAGATCAAGGCTGCCGCCGAGGCACAAGGTGTCAGTATCGGCAAAGGTGACATTGTTCTGTTTCACACAGGCTGGACCGAAAACATGCTAGAGGCTGACCCCACCGCCTGGGTATCGGGTGAACCCGGTATCAGTGTCAGCGGTTCCCGTTATCTGGCCTCGCTCGACGTAATGGCTGTGGGGGCAGACACGTGGGGCATCGAGCCGGTTCCGCCTGCGCCGGGCGATGGCGCGTTCTATGGCCACGTCATATTGCTCAAAGACCATGGCATCTACATCCTTGAAACCATGAACACGGGCCCGGTCCTGGCCGATGGCGTCAACGAGTTCATGTTTGTTCTGGGCCAGGCCCGCATTCGCGGTACCGTTCAGATGATCATCAACCCCGTTGCGCTTTACTAAATGCCGCACGGAGGCCGCAAATTGCGCGGCCTCCGACGCGTTTTGACGCTTTCGAACTGTTCTTGCCCCAAGTCAGCAGTCTAGGCTGAGGAAAATGACAGGGAACACAACATGGCCAAACACGGTTACGACAGCGGACGCCTCAACCTGCCTTTCGTAGGAATCTGCACTTTCGGAAAATACCCATACGTCGAAGATTGGGACCAGATCGACGCCGATGTGGCCGTCATGGGCGCGCCGTTTGACTTCGGCACCCAGTGGCGTTCGGGTACTCGGATGGGGCCGCGTGCGATCCGTGAGGCATCGACCCTGTTTTCCTTTGGCCACGCCGGAGCGTATGATTTTGAGGACGACGTGACCTATCTGGACCCCGCCAAGGTCACCATCGTCGACATCGGCGACGCCGACATCGTCCACACTGACACAATTCAAAGCCACGCCAACATCGAACACGGTGTCCGAAAGATGCTGCAAGCCGGCGCTCTGCCGGTGGTTCTGGGGGGCGATCATTCGATCAACATCCCCTGCATCAACGCCTTTGACGACCAAGAGCCGATCCATGTGGTGCAGATCGATGCACATCTGGACTTTGTCGATGAACGCCACGGTGTGCGCTATGGTCACGGCAACCCGATGCGTCGGGCGGCCGAGAAACCCTATGTCACCGGGCTCAGCCAGATCGGCATTCGCAACGTCTCGTCCACCGCAAAAGACGGCTACGAAGACGCCCGTTCGATGGGATCGGACATTCAGTCTGTCCGCCATGTTCGAAAGATGGGTATCGAGGCGATGCTCAAACGCATTCCCGAAGGCGCCCGTTACTACCTGACCGTGGACATCGACGCGTTTGATCCGTCCATCGCGCCCGGCACCGGCACACCCAGCCATGGTGGTTTCATGTACTATGAGGTCCTGGAACTAATCGACGGACTGGCACAACGCGGCGAGATCGTCGGCATGGACCTGGTCGAAGTTGCGCCGGACTATGACCCGACGGGCAGCACATCGATCCTGGCGGCACAGCTCTTGATGAACTCCATTGGACGCATCCTGCACCATCGCGACGAATAAAGGCGGCTGGCGGTCGTCAGTTTCAACGGCGCACAGCTCTTGTGCGCCGACGCTTGCAGTCGTGACTTGACGATACCGGGCGTGCGGATGTCACATTGCTCCAACAATGATAGGAGCCGACATGCCCGAGATCAAAGGTTATCACGCACACGTCTACTTTGGCGCAGACACCGTCGAAACCGCACGAACCGTTTGCGAAGAAGCTGCCCGGCTGTTTCCTGCCGTCACCATGGGCCGGATGCACGAACGAAATGTCGGGCCGCATCCACGGTGGAGTTGCCAGCTGGGTTTTGGCGCTGATGCACTGGACCAGGTGTTGCCTTGGCTGATGTTGAACCGGCAAGGGCTGACAATCTTCACCCACCCCGACACCGGTGAGCATCTTGAGGATCACCGGGATCGGGCTGTCTGGATGGGCGAACTGCTGGAGCTTGACCTGTCGATCTTTGACTAAAGCGCGCGCGCCTTATCCCGCAGAACGAATTTCTGGATCTTGCCGGTCGAGGTTTTGGGCAGGCTGCCAAACACCACCGTCTTTGGCGCCTTGAAGTGGGCCATGTGATCGCGACAAAAGGCAATGATCTCTGCCTCGGTCGCGTCTTGCCCCGGTTTCAGTTCGACAAAGGCGCAGGGCGTCTCGCCCCATTTGTCGTCCGGACGGGCGACCACGGCGGCCTCCATCACAGAGGGGTGTTTGTACAGGATATCCTCGACTTCGACGGATGAGATATTTTCGCCGCCTGAGATGATGATGTCCTTGGAGCGGTCCTTCAGAGCCACATAGCCATCGGGATGCATCACTCCCAAATCGCCACTGGCGAACCAACCGCCGTTGAATGCCTTGTCGGTCGCTTCGGCGTTCTTGAGGTAACCCTTCATCACGATGTTGCCTTGCATGAAGATCTCACCCATCGTTTCGCCATCAGCAGGGACAGGCTCCAGCGTTTCGGGGTCAGCCACCATAAGGCCCGAGAGCGCGAGGTATTTGACCCCCTGACGGACTTTGAGCGCTGCCTTCTCTTCAGTCGGTCGGTCGTTCCATTCGTCTTTCCAGGCACAGACGACGGACGGACCATAGGTTTCAGTCAGCCCATAGACATGGGTGACCTCGATCCCCATCCCTTCCATATTCGCAATCACCGCAGCCGGTGGCGGGGCGCCTGCTGTCATGACTTTGATCTGATGGTCGAAATCTTTCATTTCATCCGGCGCATTGGCCAGCATGTTCAGCACGATGGGCGCGCCGCAGAAATGGGTGACCTTCTCTTCACGGAATGCGCGATAAATCGGCTCGTCCCGCACTGCGCGCAGACAGACGGACGTGCCCGCATTGGCAGCCATGGTCCAAGGGAAACACCACCCGTTGCAGTGGAACATCGGCAGCGTCCACAGGTACACGGAATGCTGCGGCATGCCCCAGGTCAGGATGTTCGAGGTCGCATTCAACGCCGCCCCCCGGTGATGATAGACTACGCCCTTTGGGTTGCCGGTCGTTCCGGATGTATAGTTTAGCGTGATCGCGTCCCATTCGTCGGCTGGCAAGGACCAGTCGAACGCCGGATCGCCCTCGGCCAGCAACTCGTCATAGGTCAGTGATCCCAGTCTCTCGCCGCCATCAAAACTGTCGTCTTCGATGTCGATCACCAGCAGGTTCGAGCTGTCGAATTGCGTCAGCGCTTCTTTCACCACGCCGGAAAACTCAGGGTCGACCAGCAGCACCTTGGCCTCGGCGTGCTGCAAGATGAAGGCCACGATGGGTGCATCCAATCGGGTGTTGATGGCGTTCAGAACGGCGCCGGTCATGGGAATACCAAAATGCGCCTCATACATCTCGGGGATGTTGGCGGCGATGATCGAAACGGTGTCGCCCTTGCCAATGCCACGCTGGTCCAGCGCACTGGCCAGCCTGCGACAACGGGCATAAGTCTCAAGCCAGTTCTGGCGACGGTCCCCGTACACAAGGGCGGGATAGTCGGGATAGATCAGCGCCGTGCGTTCAAGATAGCTGAGCGGGGACAGCGCGGTGTGGTTGGCCCGGTTCTGATCCAGATGCTGTTCGTAGATATTTGGTTGTGCCATGACCTCTCCCCCTGTGGTGCCGCGCATTTTGCAGGTGCAGGGATAATGATCACAGGAAACGCCCGACGCCAATATCAAGTTGGCGTCGGAGCGCGGGCTGTTTGCGACCCGACGTCACAGGTGCTTAGTCACGCGACAAGGTCAAAGACCGCCCTGCAGGGGTCAGATTGCCCAGCCGGTCGATCAGCCCATGACGCGGGTTATAGCCACGATCGATGGTCTCGAACGTGTCCAGCATGACTGTGACACGAGGATGCCGGGCTCGGCCACGCACCAGTTCGGCCACGCTTTCGACGATATAGTCATCGTCGAAATTTGCAGTCGCCGGGCTGCCGGTCATCAGTTGGACCGCCACGGCGCCCTCGATCCCGCGATGCTCAAACGCATCCTGCAAGCCGCCGATCTTGCCCAACCAGTCCGCGCGCCACCCAACAGCAAAGATCGGTCGCAGTGGCAGACCAGTGTCGGCCAGACCATCCAGGATTTCGGCCCGGCGCGCATAGCGGTAGCCAGTCCAGACGTTGTGGGCATAGATCTGCCCTTCGACCGCGTTGTCGGCTGACGTTGCCGCGCGACTGACGTAGAGAGGCACATCCACGGTTTTCATCAGCGCCTTGGCAGTTTCCTTGACCCGCGCCAGATCTGGTTCGACCTGTACGATCTCAAGGCCGGCCAGGGCATCGCGATTGGCCGCGATCAGCTCCAGCATCCTTTCATCCGGCATCGACGTGGTAAACATATGGAACCGAATGCCCGTCGCAGCAAAGTCCTGCACCCGGCGCAGGCTTTCGGGTCGGGCCAGATCGGCCAGTGGCGTGCGGACTGTTTCGATCCCCATCTGCCACAAGCGCAACAGCGGATAGTCATTGCGTGCCCGCTTGCGCGAGAACTCTTCCATAGCGCCGGTGTAGGGTAGATCACGGCTCTGATACCAGGCATGTCGCATGAAGGGGACAAGCCCCGAGTTTGCCGGCGGCTTGCGTTGGCTCATATCCACGACAGCATCGGATTCCGCACCTCCGGTGGGAACAAACCGCAGGCGGTGCCCATCGGCAAAAACATCGACCAACATGATTCCGAACTTGCCGCGATCGTTGCGACCAAATTCGGCTTCGGGGCCCGCATTGTACAGCTCGGCAAAATCCTGACGCGTGAAACTGGTGGCGGGCAGGCAATAGAACTTTGTCTCGCCTGCACGGTTGTAAAAGAACTGATGCACATGGCCGGACAGCACCGCCTCTACGTCGTGTCGTTCGATCACCTCCAGCAGCCGCGCGCGTCCCTGAAGCCCGTAGTTGTCATAGTGCTCATCCTCATCCACCGAGTCGATGAAGAGCGGATAATGCGAGAACAGAAAGGTGCGTTTTTCGGTGGCCAGCACCTCTTCGAGCCAGTCGAACTGCTCCTGCTCGGCATCAAGCCCACTACCAACGATGGATGAGTTGATCAAAACGAACCGACACTCTCCATGGTCCACATGCGACCACTGATCCCCGAATTGACCTGAATAGGCCGCAACCGCATCGGGGGTCACCGCGCCTGCGGGCGAAGCATCATGTGGTTTGTCGCCGATGTCATGGTTGCCCGGCACAAAGTGCAGGTTGGGTTCGAGACATGCAAAGACCCGGCGCGCCTCCTGACACGCCGGGTCATAGGCCGCCATATGCGGCAGGGGATGGACCATATCACCAAGGTGGATCGTCAGCGCGGGGTTCTGCGCTGCCACAAGCGCCGCCGCCACCTCGGCCCGCGCGTTGGCCTTGGTGTTCACCGCATAAGGCGACGACAAGTCCCCTTCGGGCGCGCGGATATGAGTGTCGGTGAAGACGGCGAATGTGAACAATGGTTCGGTCACGACAGTGGCACCTCGGTTTTGACGCCCCCCACGCGCTGCCAGATCAGCAGCCCCACGGTCAGCGCGGTCAGCCCCCAGAATACCCAACAGATCGTCGAGCTAAAGAAGATGCTGTAATCCCCTCTCGAGATCGTCAGAGACTGGCGGAAGTTGTCCTCTAGCAGTGGGCCAAGGATAAAGGCAATCAGGAACGGTGCCGCAGGTATGGCCAGTTTGAGCATCGCATAGCCCACCAGACCCATCACCAGCATCACGCCGACATCATAGGTCGAGTTGTTGACGGCATAGGCACCAAAGACACACAGGATCAGCACGATCGGGAACAGCACCCGCTGCGGGATGTCCGCGATCTTGGAAATGATCCGGATCGACGCCTTGCCCACGATCAGCAAGTAGAACGAGCTGAGCATGATGCCGATGAAGATGGCATAGATCAGGTCGATGTTCTGCTGGAACATCAGCGGCCCGGGGCGCAGCCCGTGGATCATGAACGCCCCCAGGATGATTGCCGTAATGATGTCGCCCGGGATGCCAAGCGCCAGCAGCGGGATCATCGTGGCACCGGCCACACCGTTGTTGCCCGCCTCTGCTGCTGCGACACCTTCGATCTCGCCCTTGCCAAAGTTGGCCTTGTTCTTTGAAGTCCGGCGCGCCTCGGAATAGGACAGAAACGCCGATGGCGCCCCGCCGATGCCCGGAACAGCCCCCAGGATGACACCGATGAATGAGCCGCGGATGATCGACTTCAGACAGCTTTTGAAGTCATTCCAAGTGGCTCCGATGCCCGCGAGCTTGGATTGCTCCAGCTCGACGTCGTTCTTGACGAAATAGTTGATGATCTCGGGCACCGCGAACAAGCCAATCAGGACCGGGATGAAGTTCAAACCACTCATCAGATTGACGTCGCCAAAGACAAAGCGATTGGTGCCATAGAGCAGGTCGAGACCGACCGTTGCCAACAGCAGACCCAGACCAGCAGATCCCAGGCCCTTGAGCAATTGATCCCCCGACACGCCCGCGATGATGGTCAGCGAGAACACGACCAGGGTGAAAACCTCGGGCGATTGGAACTTGAGTGCAAAGCTCGCCAAAATGCCTGCGAACAGGATCAGCGAGATGTTCGAAATGAAGTCCGCCACGCAGGACGAATAGAGCGCAATGTCGAGCGCGCGCCGCGCCTGCCCCTTGCGTGCCAGCGGATAGCCATCGAGAACGGTGCACGACGCGGCGGGCGTTCCCGGAGCGTTGATCAGAATTGCGGTGATCGACCCGCCATAGATCCCGCCCTTGTAAACTCCCAAAAGCAGCAGGATGCCCGTGACTGGTGGCATGGAAAAGGTGAACGGCAGCGTCAGCGCCACCGCCATCGGGGTTGTCATGCCAGGGATTGCGCCCACGACCGTTCCGACGACCACGCCGATGAACAGCACGATGACATTGTCGATCGACGCAAACAGGGCAAAGGCATTGGCCAGGGTATCAAGCATCGGTTCAGATCCTTATCAGATAGGGTTCCAAGGGACCGGACGGGATCGGAATCCCCGCGACCTTGGCAAAAAACAGGTAGAGGCCAATCGGCAACAGGACCGAAACCAGCCCCAAAACCTTGGGAGAGCGCTCGCCCGCCAGCAGCATCAAAGCACAGAGCGCCAGCATGGCGCCCAGGATGAAGCCCAGAAACGGCAGCACGAGATAGAAGACGGCCATGATCCCCATCGCGACCGGCACCTTGGCATAGGGCGCGAACCCCACCGACGGGGTATCGTCTGGAGCGCGCCGCAGCCCCTGAACCAGAATGCCAGCGCCCAAAAGCGCGATCACATAGCCGATCAGCTTGGGGTAATACGACGGCGACGCCGCAGCAAACGGCACCTTGCGGGGCTCATCGACACCCACAGGTATCAGCACAAAGATCAGCAGTACCCCGAGCGTCAGAAAGGCCGCCCCTGCTATGATGTCCGAAGATTTTGACATGTTTCCTCCCTTCGGTTCCTTTAGTCCGCCTGCAGGCGATCCAGATCCAATTCGCTGGAGAACAAGAACCGCTCCAACGCGTAGTTGATGACAGCGGTGTTCGACGTGACCTGGCTGACCAACAGCTCAAAGCCGGGGTCCGTGACCCGCAGCGATTTGAGGTGATTGCGCGCGCCTTCGACGAAATCGGGCTGGCGGCCGGTTTCCCCGGCCAGAATGATGCTGGAAGGGCCCAAAAGCGCAGCTACGGCATCCAGTCCAAGCGCCATGCGCTGACCTGCCTCAAAAAACGCACGCTTGACCTCTCCATCCCCATCTTCGGCCATCTGCAATGCGCGGGCCAAAGCTGCCGCCTTGCGGCTACTGTCGCGTGCGGGTTCCAATTTTCCGGCCGCAATCAGCTGGTCCACGACCGCAAACCCTGATGCCGTGGCCTCCAGGCACCCTTTGCGCCCACACGAACAGGAGCGGCTGTCCCCGGCAAAGGCCAGATGCGCGATGTCACAGGATGCGCCTGCCAGTTGATGCCCGCCCAGCACCGCCGCGGCCCCGATACCAAGGCTGTTGTTGACCAGAACCAGATCGCCCTGCCCGGCCCCCTGCCCGCGTGTCATTTCGACCTGAAGCAGCGAAACGGCACGCACTTCGACGCTGACGGGTAGGCACATGTTTTCTTCGATCAGTTGCCCCACAGGCACGTTGGTCCACCCCAAAGGCGCGGATGTCACAACCCCGTCGACGCAGTTTCGGCTGGGTGCCGCAACCATCACGCCGACGCCGATAATGCGATTCGCCTCAAGCCCGAGCTCAGCGATCATGGCGTGTGCCGTCTCGCATAAAGCGCGCAAAACCTCTTCGGCGCGGGTACGGCTGATGTGCAATTGGCGCGTCTCGATCTGGGTGCCTGAAACATCCGAAACACCAACCGAAAGACGGTTGGCCGTTACCGTGAACCCAAGAACGAATGCCGTGTTCTGGGCCATGCTCAGCGTGACCTCTTTGCGACCGGTTTTCCCTTTGGATTGAACACGCTCGCCTTCGACCAACAGCCCGGCCTCGATCAGTTCACGGGTGATCCGCGAGACCGCAGCACCAGTCAGGCCTGTGTGCTTGACCAGCTGCAAACGGGTCGTCCCGCCGTGCGAGAAAACCGTGCGCAAAATCTCCTCTCGATTGGCGCGCCGAATGCCCGCCGTGGAAAGTGTGTTTGGCAAAGTGTCTTGCATTTGTTTTCGGTTCCGAGTTAATTACAGACAGTAACAAACTGCCCTCAGAAAGGGCTGAAGTCAACCAAAACCTTACCCGGCCAAGGAAAAACAGGCCGAATCTCTCTGGGAGGAACTCATGAAAACACTCATCAAATCACTGGCAGCGGGCGCCGCGATTGCGGTTGCATCGCTGACCTCGGCCCATGCCGAAGGCTATCCCGATCGCCCGATCACCATGGTCATCCCATACGGCCCCGGCGGTGCTGCTGACCTGTCCGCACGTCTGATTTCGGGCACCGCGCCCAGCTATCTGGGACAGCCGATCCTGGCCGTGAACCGCACTGGCGCGGCCGGCGTTGTGGGCTCGAACTTCGTCATCAACTCCAAGGCAGACGGCTATACCTTGCTGTCCGCTCGCGTGGGCTCGCAGATGGGCGTACCGGCGATGAACAAGACCATCCCGTATGAGTGGGACGACTTCACCATGCTGGGCCTGATCGAAACCAACCCCTTTGTTCTGGTGGTGGCCGGTGACAGCCCGATCAACAGCTTTGCCGAGTTTGAGGCAGCCATCAAAGACGGCACCGAAATGACCTATGGCTCGGCCGGGGTTGGCACGCTGCTGCACATCGCAACCGCTGTCATGGCCGACACCATGGGGGCCAACGCCGACAACCTGATCCACGTCCCTTACAAAGGTGGCGGAAAGGCGCGGGCCGCGATCATCGGCGGTCAGGTCGATTTCATGTGGCAGAACCTGTCGGGCGTGATCAACGCCATCGAGGGCGGACAGCTCAAGGCGCTGGCCATCACCACACCCGAGAGGTTCGAAGCCGTGGGTGACATCCCGACTGTTGCGGAACTAGGGTACCCCGACATGGAACAGATCATCGGTTGGAGCGCCATTTATGGCCCGCCCGATCTGCCCGAAGATGTTGTCGCCGCCTGGACCGACACGCTGCAAAAGCTGAAGGATGACAAAGCCTGGAACCGCATGACCAAGCAATTGGGTAACGTCGTGGACATCCGCAGCCCCGAAGAGACCAAGGCTTTTGTCGAAGCGCAGTACAACGTCTTTGACCAAGCGCTGGATCGACTGGGTCTCACCATTCGCTGATCACCACTCACGAGAGACCTATGGGCGGCGCGCCCACCGTGCCGCCCACCTGAAACAATCAATCGGATTTAACACGATGACCCGTCCCAACATCCTATTCATTCAGGCCGACCAACTCGCTGCCAACGCACTTGCGCCCTATGGCAACAAGACCGTCAAGGCGCCGAACATCGACCGGCTGGCGGACGAAGGGGTCGTTTTCGAAAACTGCTATTGCAACCTGCCCATGTGCGGCCCCTCACGCGCCTCAATGCATGCCGGACGCCTGCCGTTCGCCATCGAGATGTACGACAACGCCAATGAATTCCACGCCGACATCCCGACCTTTGCCCATTACCTGCGCGGCTTGGATTATCGCGTCGAGATGTCGGGCAAGATGCACTTTGTCGGCCCCGACCAGATGCACGGCTATGAAAAACGCCACACGACCGAGATCTATCCCGCAAACTTTGCCTGGACCGTCGATTGGTCGAAAGGGCGTGAATACAAGCCCACCAACCTGACCATGGCCCCGATCATCGAAAGCGGCCCCGCCGTGCGCACGCTGCAGATGGATTACGATGACGAGGTCGCTTACCATGGAACCCAAGCGCTCTATGATCTGGCGCGCAAGGATGATGGCCGCCCCTTCATGCTGACGGTTTCCTTTACCTCTCCGCATTCGCCGTTTGTGATCGGCCAGGAGTACTGGGACCTCTACGATCACGACGACATCGAAAGCCCCGCTGTTCCGCCGCTTGAAGAGAACGCGATGGATCACCTGAGCCGTAATCTGCACTATTGCCAGTCGCGGCATGAATTCACCGTCACGGACGAGCACCGCCGCATGGCCCGGCACGGGTACTACGGCATGATTTCCTACATCGACGAGAAGATCGGTCAGATGATGGAGGTCTTGGAAAAGACCGGCCTGGCCGAGAACACCATCGTTATCATCACCGCCGACCATGGCGAAATGATGGGTGAGCGGGGCATGTGGTTCAAACAGCATTTCTTTGAGTGGGCCTCAAAAGTGCCGTTCATCGTGCACGCGCCAAACCGCTATTCTGCGGCTCGCGTGAAAGAAAACTGCTCGCTCGTGGATCTGATGCCGACGCTGATGGACATGGCGGCAGGCGAGGCCTGGAACGGGTACGCCGCACCCATCGACGGGAATTCTCTGGTGCCTGCCCTGAACGGCAACACCGATGCCATGACCGACCTGTGCATTGGCGAGTTCGCCGCCGACGGCTCCACCGGGCCAAGTCGTATGGTCAAGCGTGGACCGTGGAAGCTGATGTGGCTCGAGGGGGTGGATACCCTGCTCTACAACACCGACGACGACCCGAATGAGGTCAACAACCTGGCCGATGATCCGGCCCACGCCGACCTGCGGGCCGAGCTGGAGGAGATCCTGTTTGATGGCTGGGACCCGGATGCCCTGCGGGTACAGATCCGCGCCAGCCAGGAGCGCCGTCTGGCCATCCACAAGATCACGGGGGGCGAACCCTCATACGTCAATCTCGTGCGCGAGGATGACGACCGCCGCTACATCCGCAACGCGGGTGCTGCTGACACCAAGGCCAAAGCCCGGTTGCCTTATGTGGCCCCGGCGAAACCCGACAAGGTCGCGTGAACAATGGAATACGACTACATCATCGTGGGCGCCGGTTCGGCCGGCTGTGTACTGGCCAACCGGCTGTCCAAGGACCCGTCGATCAAGGTTCTGCTGCTCGAGGCGGGCGGCAAGGACAACAACCCCTGGATCCACATCCCGGTCGGCTATTTCAAGACGCTGCACAACCCCAACACTGATTGGTGCTACAAGGCACAGCCTGACCCGGGTCTGAACGGCCGCAGCCTGGATTGGCCGCGCGGCAAGACCCTTGGCGGCTCGTCCTCGATCAATGGTCTGCTCTATGTGCGCGGCCAGAAAGAGGATTACGACCATTGGGCCCAACTGGGAAACCGGGGTTGGTCCTATGACGATGTGTTGCCCCTGTTCAAACGGTCCGAAACCCATGAAAGCGGCGAAGAGGACCTGCACGGTCAGGATGGTGAGCTGTCGGTATCCCTGATCCGCGCCAAATCCGAAATCTCGGAAGCTTTCATCGATGCCGCGGTCGAGATGGGCGTCCCCCGGACCGATGACTACAACGGAGAAAACCAGGAAGGCGCAGGTTACTTTCACCAAACGGCCAAGGGGGGCTTTCGCTGCTCGTCTGCCAAAGCGTTCCTGACCCCGATCAAGGGCAAGCGAGACAATCTGACCGTTCTGACCCACGCCCACACCACCGGCTTGGCCTTTGCCAGTGACGCGCCCAAGCAGGTCACTGGCGTGAACTTCATCCACCAACTTGCCCCCAAAACCGCCCGCCTTCGCCCCGGTGGAGAGGTCATCCTGTCTGCAGGTGCCATCGGCTCGCCGCAGATCCTGGAGCTGTCGGGCATTGGACAAGGTCAAGTTCTGCAAAAGGCCGGGATCGGCGTAAGGCACGAACTGCCCGGCGTGGGCGAATGCCTGCAGGATCACCTGCAGATCCGTCTGGTCTATGAGGTGAACGTTCCGACCTTGAACGACGCCATCAATTCGTTCGTGCATCGCATGGGGATTGGCCTTGAATATGCTCTCAAACGCACAGGCCCGATGAGCCTTGGTGCAAGTCAGGTGGCCATTTTCGCCAAGTCGATGGAGGGGTTGGAAACTCCGGACATCCAGTTCCACTTTCAACCGCTGTCAGCGGACAAACCGGGGATCGAAATGCACCCCTTCTCGGGCTTTACCTCTTCCGTTTGTCAGCTGCGCCCCGAAAGTCGTGGGCACATCCACATCAACAGCCCTCGATCCCAGGACCACCCGCTGATCGTGCCGAACTATCTTTCGGCCAAGGCCGACCAACTTTGCGCCATTCGAGCTGTCAAGTTTGCGCGCGCGATGACCAAAACCAAGGCCCTGTCGCCCTTCATCGTGCGCGAACACGTTCCTGTGGGTCCGGTTGAAACAGATGAACAACACCTTGAGGCCGCTCGCAACATCGCTCAGACTATCTATCATCCGACTTCGACCTGCCGGATGGGTCATGACGATCAGGCGGTTGTCGATGACAGGCTGCGGGTACATGGCATTGGCGGGCTTCGTATTGCGGACGCCTCTATCATGCCCGCAATTGTCAGCGGCAACACCAACGCGCCCGCGATCATGATCGGCGAAAAGGCCAGCGACATGATCTTGCAGGACCGACGATCGGGGGCTCAAAAGGCCGCCTGACCTCTCCCCGAGCAGGCGACTTGAGGCGCGGGAATGGCATCGCGGTTTCAACTACCGGACGACCGCTGCACACCACATGCTGTACCCGCGCCGCAAACATCGCCTGTTTCGAAACCAGAACCACCCGATGCAAGCTTTTCTCTCCTCTCAAGCTTGCATCACACCTCCGCCATGAGGGATTTGGCGGAAAGACCGGGTTCGGCGCTCACCGGACCCGGTTTTCCTGTTTTAGTTCCGGCCTCACTTAGTCGGCAGCAACCAGCCCTGGTAGGCAGCGATCCGCCCCACCCAAGGCATCGCGATTTCGACATCGAACACAAAGCGGTCGTCTATCTGCGTCTCGAAACTCTGACCCACGGGCAGAAGGGCATTGGGCAAAGGCAAACGCCCAAAGGCCCATGCAATCGGTTCAAGAACCAAACGCTCCCCGTCGGTCTGCAAAGCAACGGTCACGTCGATCATCCCGAACCGCTCGTTTATGATGCCGGGCTGCGCGTTTGGTGCCTGGTACTGGTAAGACATTAACGCGTGACCGCCAAAGTCACGCTGCCACTCTTCACCTCCGTTTTTTGGAATGAAGCTGACCGATACCGGAATCGCGTCCCCCTGCGGGGGTAAACGCATCACCCATCCGATCAGTCGAGACAGCACGCCCGCCCCGCGCGAGATCTTGGCCTGTCCTGACCAGGCTCGAGGATCGGCACTGTCGTGCAAAGCCCGCAATTGCGGTGGCATATCATCAAGGGCTGCGCCCAGAACCCGCCGGTAAAGAACAGTCATTTGAACAGCCGTTGCTGCACATCCGGATCGGGCATCGAGCACATGTCACCCTGCCCGAACCAGCGATAGCGATTGCGCGCGACCATTCGATAGAGCGCATCCCGAACGGGCCTGGGGATGATCCGAAATACAGTCAGAAGCTGCCATCTGCCGCCCAGCTTTTGCCCCGCACGGATGATGGCATCCGACGACGTATGGGCATGGCCCTGCTCCAGATACAGCCAAGAGGTCGGATCATCCGGGTCCAGCCCATGCTGCACCAGCAGGGTTCGACCAAGCTCGCTTTGCATCGGAACGATCAGGAACTCTTGAGTGCGATCATTGCGGGCAATCCAGGCCGCACCACGCGCGCAAAGCGCACACTGCGCATCCATGACCGTCACGGCCGGACGCGTCATGACATCGGCGACCTGATCAGAGAGGGACAAGGGGAAAGCGTCAGCGGCCATAGTGGAAGGCTGGTTCAACTTCTGACCGCTCACAACCGGCAAAGTGTCTCATCACAAGGACCCAAAAAAGAAACCGGGGCCCGCCATCAGGCGCGCCCCGGTTCATGTTCAAATCAAGCCCGGATCAGACTTTGCCTTTCCACGGGATCAGCCAGTTTTCCAGCTTGCGCATGCCAACCTCGATGGCAAAGCCGATGACGCCGATCACGATGATACCGACGATGATGATGTCGGTCAGCTGGAACTTGGACGCGGTCACGATCATCTTGCCGAGACCCACGTTTGCCGCAACCAGTTCGGCCGCAACAACCGTACCCCAACAGACACCCATGGCGACACGGGCACCGGTAAAGATGTCAGGCAAAGAGTTCGGGACAATGACCTTGCTCAGGATCTGCCACTTGGACGCCCCCAGCGAATAGGCCGCGTGCACCTTGGAAATCGCAACCCCCGAGACCCCTGATCGGGCCGCAATGATCATGATCCATAGCGCCGCCAGGAACAGCAGGACAACCTTGCCCAATTCACCAATCCCGAACCAGATGATCACCAGCGGGATCAGCGCTAAGGGCGGAATCGGACGCATGAATTCGACGATCGGGTCGAACCAACCACGTGCCCAGCCTGTGAGACCCATGGCATAGCCAATCGGGATACCGATCAAGGCCCCAAAGAAGAAGCCCAGCAGAACCCGCTGCAGCGAATAGCGCGTGTGCTCGAACAGGGTGTAGCCCTGATAGCCTTCCTTGTTCAGCCAGAAGAAGCGCTGCAACACGACCTCGGGCGCCGGCAGATAAAGCCGCGCCATGCGCAGACCCTTGGCCGGTTCAAACGTCGGTGTACCCTTGTCGGTCAGACGGATGGTACCATCCTCGGTCTTGACCTCTCCACCCGGTTCGATGGGTTGGCCATTGATCGTGATGATCTTGGACCCTTCCTTTTTGCTGACCTCATCGTTTTTCCAGACGTTCACAACCTTGAACGCATAGCGCGCCACAGTCAGCGTGTCGTTCTTGGCGAAACCATCGCCCGGCTCAACTGCGATCGGATCAGGCTCGCGACCCGGCTCGCCATTCTCATCGACGGTCTGCTGGATGTCTTCGCGGTAAACCCGGACCGAAACGGTTGCTTCGTCCGTGGTACCGTCCTCCAGCTGTACCGTGTAGGTAAAGCTTGTGTCACCCAGGAACGGGCCGGGCATCTTGGGGAGAGGAATTGACGAGTTGGTGAAAGCCACCCACAGCCAGAACACTGTGATGACCGAAATGACCGAAGCGACGCGGTTGGCGGTGATCGCGCTTTCATCGCCAAAGGTCACTGTCTTCAGTCGGTTGAAGCCTTTTTTCTCAAACGCGCTCTTGAACACGCGTTTTGCGATGAAAAACGACCCAAAGAACGCGCCTATATAGAGGACGAGTACGAGCAAACCGGTCATGCGCTTTCCTCCGTCCGGCCCATGATTTCTTCTTCCATGTTCCAGATCATCTCAAGGATCTCTTCGCGCGTTCCGGCGTAGTCCTTGTGTTTCTTCACTTCCCGCAGGTCGTTGCCGACGCCAAGGTCCGCAAACGGCAGGCGGTATTCCTTGTGCACGCGACCAGGGCGCGGGGCCATCACCAGAAGGCGTTCACCAAGTAGCAAAGCCTCTTCGACCGAGTGGGTGATCAGGATGATGGTCTTGCCGGTGTCCTTCCACAGGTCCAGAACCAGCGACTGCATCTTTTCACGCGTCAGCGCGTCCAAGGCACCAAGTGGTTCGTCCATCAAGATGACGTCCGGGTCATTGGCCAAGCAACGTGCGAGTGCCACGCGCTGCTGCATACCGCCCGAAAGTTCATAAATGGCCTTTTCCTTAAAGTCCTGCAGGCCAACAACTTCGAGAAGATGTTCAACCTTCTCTTTGCTTTCGGCCCTGCTGACACCCTTCATGTCGGGACCAAAGCTGACGTTGTCGCGCACGTTCATCCATTCGAACAAGGCACCCTGCTGGAACACCATTCCGCGTTCCGGGCTGGGGCCAGTCACCACATGCTCATTCAGTTCGATCTGCCCTTCGGTCGGGGCCAAAAAGCCAGCAACGATGTTCAAAAGCGTGGTTTTGCCACAGCCCGACGGGCCCAACACGCTCATCAGTTCGCCGGATTTGATGTCCAGCGTCACATTCTTCAGCGCCTGGACATGCCCGCCATTGGGCAGGTCAAAGCGCATCGAGATATCATTTATGAGAAGTCCAGACACCTGGATCCCCTTCTTTCCAAGGTGGGATCGCCTTACAGGTAAAGCGAAAAAGGGGTGGGTGTTTTGTCAAACACCCACCCCGCTTCATGCAAAGGCTTAGTTGGCGCCCAGTGGGCCTGCGTTCACGTTGTCTTCGTAAGAAGCTTTGGCTGCGTCGATCGAACCCGAGGCCACGAACACGTCAGCAACACCCTTCATGAACGCCGCCGCGTTGCCGCCCAGCCATGCCTGGCTCAGCTGCTCTTCAACCGTCGGGAAGACGAAAGTGCTGAGTGTCGCGGCTGCATCTTCTTCGGACATACCTGCATCCTTGGCGATCACCGGCAGCATCTTGGCGCGGTTGGCCTCATCAGCCCACATTGCGTTGGCTTCGGCAGTCACGGCCAAGAACTTGGCAACCATGTCGCCTTCTTGGGCCACATAAGAAGTCGGCGCGGTTGTTGCATCGAACACCAGGATGCCCAGCTCGGTCTTTTCAGCACCGGTCAGCAGAACGTTACCGGATTCCAGCATGCGGCGCAGCGCACCACCCCAACCACAGGCCATGTCAACTGCACCCTGGCTGAGTGCCGCTTCACCTTCGGCCGGAGCCATGTCGACGATTTCCAGGCTGTCGAGCGAAACACCAAAGTGCTCCATCTGCTTCAAGAAGCCATAGTGCGCGGCGGTGCCCAGCGGAACGGCAACCTTCTTGCCTGCCAGTTCGCTTGCGCTGTCTTTGTCGATCTCGTGATCTGCACGCACAACGCAGTTGTCGTTGTCCGCATAGGACACGGCGACGTCAACGACCTGAAGATCCTGACCGGCCGAAGCCGCAACCACGAAGGGCGGGATGCCCTGGCTGACCGAAAGCTGTACATCACCCGATGCCATCGCCGCGGACATCGCGGTGCCTGTGTCAAAGCTGACCCAGTTGATCTTGGTTCCCAGCGCCTCGTCATACATGCCGGTTTCTTTGGCAAACTGGAACGGCATCGGCCACTCCAGGAAATACGCTACGGTCAGGTCTTCGGCCATCGCAGGTGCAGCACCTGCCAACATGGCCACGCTTGCCGCTGCGCCCATCAACTTGGATTTGAAAGTCATACGTCGTCTCCCTGTTGCCTGCCGAAATGGCAGGTCGGATATCTTGGGCGGTATTCCGCCTCTATGAGTGTTCAGGACGGTACCCCAGGAGGTTTTGTGGGGCCCGTACATTGATCCGAGCCGAAAATCCTCACGCAATCAATGCCTTTTCTGAGGGTTCACCAAAAAGAGAGAAGATGAAATTGAGGCTTCCAAATTATGAAACCGCAGATTTCCGTGGTTTTTCAGACAAATATTGATGTAACAGGCAAGCGAAATTTCGGCGTGAAATCAGTACTGGACTTACCGCACCGCAGCATCTGGCCCTATCCGGGCGCCTATTTTTTAAAGTCTCTGGAGTCTTGAAGACGGCTCTGATTTCCTCTCGAAAGATAGAGTCGATATCTGGCAGAATTTTGAAAGGACATGTCATGGACGGCACGTTCAACGAGAACGATCTTTCGCACGTGGTCGAAGCCGACCGCGCCCACATCTGGCATCACCTGATCCAGCATAAACCCTTTGAAACCAATGACCCCCGCATCATTGTCGAAGGCAAAGGCATGCGTGTCTGGGACCAAAAAGGCAAAGAGCATCTGGACGCTGTGTCCGGTGGTGTCTGGACCGTGAATGTCGGCTATGGCCGCGAATCCATCTGTAAGGCGGTTTACGACCAGCTGATGAAGCTGTGCTACTTCGCAAACACCGCAGGCTCGATTCCCGGCGCGATCTTTGCTGAAAAGCTGATCGACAAGATGCCTGGCATGAGCCGCGTCTACTACACCAACTCAGGTTCCGAGGCGAACGAGAAGGCCTTCAAGATGGTCCGTCAGATTGCGCACAAGCGCTATGGCGGCAAGAAGACCAAGATCCTGTATCGCGACCGCGACTATCACGGCTCGACCCTGGCGACGATGTCGGCCGGCGGTCAGGACGAGCGCAACGCGCAGTACGGTCCCTTTGCGCCCGACTTTGTCCGCGTTCCACACTGCATGGAATACCGCAAGCACGAGCTGGGTCACGAGGATCTGTCGGGCGAAGCATTCGGCAAGGCCGCCGCAGACGCCATCGAAGAGGTGATCCTGCGCGAAGGTCCGGAAACCGTTGGCGCGCTGTGCTTGGAGCCGGTGACCGCAGGCGGCGGTGTGATCGAAGCGCCCGAAGGCTACTGGGAGCGCGTGCAAGAGATCTGCAAGAAGTACGACGTGCTGCTTCACATCGACGAGGTTGTCTGCGGCGTTGGTCGTACCGGCACCTGGTTCGGCTATCAGCAGTACGGCATCAAGCCCGACTTCGTGACCATGGCGAAAGGTGTCGCCTCGGGTTACGCGGCGATTGCCTGCATGGTCACCACCGAAGAAGTCTTTGACATGTTCAAAGACGACGCAGCCGATCCGCTGGGGTATTTCCGCGACATCTCGACCTTTGGTGGCTGCACCGCTGGTCCGGCTGCTGCGATCGAAAACATGCGTATCATCGAAGACGAAGATCTGCTGGGCAACTGCACCACCATGGGCGAGCGCATGCTGGGCAACCTGCAGGGCTTGATGGAAAAGCACAAAATCATCGGCGACGTGCGCGGCAAGGGCTTGTTCCTGGGTGCCGAGCTGGTCACTGACCGTGCCACCAAGGACCCCGTCGAAGAAAAGCTGGTTCAGGCCGTCGTGGCCGACTGTATGAACCAAGGTGTGATCATCGGCGCGACCAACCGTTCGCTGCCGGGTCGTAACAACACCCTGTGCTTCTCGCCGGCGCTGATCGCGACGGCAGATGACATCGACCAGATCACCGACGCCGTTGACGGCGCCCTGGGGCGGGTCTTTGGCTAACTGACATTTGTATGCCCCTCTCTCCCCGCTTGGGGCTGCAAACTGAAAACCGGCGCGTTCTTCGCGCCGGTTTTTTTTGAGCTCGAAGAATTGGTCTGTTCATCTTTTCAAGATTTGGAACTTCTTTACACTCCGGTTTTGCGTCACATCCTGTGAAATTCGATTGAACTTCAGGAGCTTCAAGATGTGGGCCACCCCTGTCACTTTACGCGGCGAACACGCCAGCCTTGTCCCACTAGACCCAGCACATGCCGATGACTTAGCCGCCGCCAGTGCCGATGGTGAGCTGCATCGGTTGTGGTACACATGGATCCCTGCTCCAGATCAGGTCGGTGACGAAATCACCCGCCGCCTGTCCTTGCAAGACGACGGCAGCATGGTGCCCTTTGCCGTTCTCGATGCCTCGGGCCGCGCCGTTGGCATGACAACCTATATGAACATCGACCACAGCGCGAAACGGCTGGAGATCGGCTCCACTTGGTATGCCCTCTCCGCCCAAAGGGGGCCGCTGAATACCGAATGCAAGTTGATGCTGTTGCGTCATGCCTTTGAAACACTCGGTGCGATCGCGGTCGAGTTTCGCACCCATGCGCTCAATCACCAGAGCCGCCGTGCGATCGAGCGGCTGGGGGCCAAACTGGACGGCGTTTTACGCTCGCATATGGTGATGGCCAACGGAACCCTGCGCGATACAGCCGTCTATTCCATCATCGCCGGAGAATGGCCTGCGGTGCGCGCCAACCTGACCTGGCAGATGGAGAAACCACGCAGCTGATGCGCAGTCTCGTAGCCGTGAAAGCACGCGAAATCATTTTGTGCTATACTGGTCCCATGCGTTGCAGATCGGCCGGGCCGGGCGCAACGATGTGTCAGGCCCCTTTCATGGCGCGTTGCGACGCCACGGAAGGGGAAAGATATGGCAAAAACAATTGGTAATCCGATCAGCTGGGCGGCCCAGAACCTGGGCGCAACAAGCGATCATATGGGCGAAACTGTCACCCAACTTGGTGGCGAAACCGCCGGAGAATTGCCGGAAATCCGCAGCCTCAGCATTGACGACATTCGGCACGCCTTGCGCGCGGGCTATGACGACTTTCTGGCCAGCCGGGCCGACGCGATCTTTATTGCGGTGGTCTACCCGCTGGCCGGGCTTGTGTTGTTCGGGCTGGGTCTGCGCATGGACATGGTGCCGCTTTTGGCACCGCTGGTGATGGGGTTTGCCTTGTTGGGCCCGGTGGCCGCGGTTGGTCTTTATGAAATCAGCCGTCGTCGGGAACAGGGGCAAGAGGTGCATTGGCTGGATGCGTTCGGTGTCTTCCGATCCCCTGCGTTCGGGGCGATCCTGGCCCTGGGGCTGTACCTGACCGCCCTTTTCGTGACCTGGATCCTGACCGCGCAAAGCATCTATTCCCAGACTTTGGGCCCCGAAGCGCCTGTATCCCTGATGGCGTTCTTGACCGACGTGACCACCACCGCGGCAGGCTGGACCATGATGATCGTGGGCATTGCGGTTGGCTTCCTTTTTGCGCTGATCGCCTTGGCCATCAGCATCGTGAGCTTTCCTTTGCTGCTGGATCGTCAGGTCGGCGTCCCGGTGGCTGTCGTCACGTCCGTCCGCGTCATGCGACAGAACCCGCGCGTGGTTTTGACATGGGGCGCGATCGTTGCCGCCATGCTGGTGATCGGTTCGATTCCGATGCTGCTGGGATTGATCTTTGTCATGCCCATTTTGGGCCATGCGACCTGGCACCTGTATCGCCGGGCCATCGCGTAAAAACATGCGCAGGCCGGAGACGGCCTGCGCCTTATCGGCTTAGCCGCCGACCTTCATCACGATCTTGCCGATGTGGCCAGAGCTTTCCATGCGCGCGTGCGCATCGGCGGCTTGGGAAAAGTCAAATTCGCTGTCCATGACCGGGGCAACGGTGCCCGCATCCAACAGCGGCCAGACCGCCTCGCGCAGGTCCTGCGCAATCCGGGCCTTGGCCAAATCGCTTTGCGGACGCAGGGTACTTCCCGTTAGCGTCAGGCGTTTGACCATCATCATGGCAAAGTTCAACTCGACCACCGGACCTTGCAGAAACGCGATCTGCACCAATCGACCATCCTCGGCCAAACATTTGACGTTGCGCGGGATGTAATCGCCGCCCACCATGTCCAGGATCAAGTTGGCGCCGCCTTCGGCTTTCATTACCTTGACGAAATCCTCGTCCCGATAATTGATCGCCTTCTCAGCTCCGAGTTCCAGACAAGCCTGGCATTTGTCATCCGACCCGGCAGTGGCAAAAACGCGCGCGCCAAACGCTTTTGCCAATTGGATCGCGGTTGTCCCGATCCCGCTGGAGCCGCCATGCACCAGGAACCGCTCGCCCGCTTTCAAACCGCCACGGGTGAACACGTTTGACCAGACGGTAAAGAAGGTCTCGGGTAGGCAGGCGGCTTCTTTCATACCCATGCCCGCTGGGACCGGCAGACAATGCGCGGCAGGAGTGGCCACATATTCGGCATAGCCACCACCCGGCAGCAAGGCGCAAACCTTGTCGCCCATGCTCAAGCTATCGACACCATCGCCAATTGCCACCACTTCACCCGAGCATTCCAGCCCAGGCAGATCGCTGGCACCCGGAGGCGGATCATAGGCCCCTGCCCGCTGCAAGGCATCGGGGCGATTGACGCCGGCATAGGCAACCTTGAGCACCACCTGACCATGCGCAGGCGTTGGCACAGGGCGGTCGGTAAGTTGCAGAACCTCGGGGCCGCCGGGTTTGGTGATTTCGACGGCACGCATCGTTTCGGTCATCAGGGTCTCCTGCTTGATGTTCGGGGGCATGTCAGGCGATCAGCCGCGCGGTGTCAACGACCCCGGCAGATCCTTGCGACCAGACGGCGCCTTGATCTGGCTCATCAGCCAGTTCGGCCCGGCCAGCAACGGCTTGAACAGGGGGTTCTTGTTCACCTGCGCCTTGAGCTTTTCGAATTGCATCACGTTGTCAATCCGGCGATCCAGAAATTCCCAGGTCGCGTGGTGATCTGGCGAATCGTCGCCCAACCAGAACAACACGGTTGAGGAATAGACCGCCGACAGTGTTGCGCGCTTAGTGTACCAATTGGCGTCTTGCGAGGTGTCGCCAAGCGTGTCCCAGATCAGGTCACATGTTCCCCAAATCGCCTTCGCCCCATCGGCGGCATAAGCGGGCAAAGCAAAGAGCGTCGTGCCCCGCCGCACCGCCTCTTTGTCGTCCGAGGCTTCCAGACGGAACCGGACGGCTGCGGCCACTTTTTCGCTGAACCGCAGCTCACTCATGTCCTCGGACTGCATCCGCGCAACCATCTGTGCATCGCCACGTGCATGATACGCCAGCGCCAGATCAACCGCGCCGCGGGGAAAAACCGCGCGGGCCAGCGTCCTGTCCATATCCGCATCCGTCACAGCAGCGGTAAACGTCGCCTCGGTCCAACCATCAAATGGCACATGGATCAGGGCGGCGTCCAAAAGGGTCTCGCGCAGGTCTTCGTAAGGCATGGTCATGGTCAATCTCCGAACCGTTACACACGTACTAGACATATTAGTGTCGCTTTGCTATACGGCCACTTCCTGCAAATCCTTGCAACTCTATCTAGAAAGGTGGTGAAAACCACATGCAGGTTAGTGTTCGTGACAACAATGTCGATCAGGCGCTTCGTGCCCTGAAGAAAAAGCTGCAGCGTGAAGGCGTCTTCCGCGAAATGAAGCTCAAGCAACATTTCGAAAAGCCGTCCGAGAAAAAAGCACGCGAGAAGGCTGAAGCGATCCGCCGTGCCCGCAAACTGGCACGCAAGAAAGCACAGCGCGAAGGTTTGCTCTAAGCAGATCAGCGGCTAATTCAGACGCTATTTGACGACCCCCGAGGCCTTGCCGCGGGGGTTTGTCTTTTTGGGGATCCTGATTCTGCGCCTGCGCGTATTTTTTGCCCCTGGGACAATGTTTGCCGGTTTCCTGTCACGCGCTCAGCTTGAAGTTGCCGTTGGTGATTTCAGGCGTTTGGAACCGCAGCTTTTTGCGCATCCCGATGGGGGAAAAGGCGGCGCCTCGCGTGAATTTCCGGACCCCGCAACTGTCTGTTTCTGTCACTCCTCCTGTCTCTTAGTGCCATGGACGCGGCATAGCCCGCCCACTCAGCACAAGGGAGAACACCATGTCACAAGCAAACGAACTAGAGCGGCAAATGCTTGATTTGATTAACGAAGAGCGCACGTCGCGGGGATTGGATCCGGTTCAGCTCGAGCTCAGATTGAACGATGCATCCGAAGATCACAGTTCCTGGGTGCTGCAACAGGACGTGTTCTCGCATACCGGCGCAAGCGGATCGAGCGCCGGGGACCGGATGGAAGACGCGGGGTTCGAATTCTCGGGCAACTGGACCTGGTCCGAGAACATCGCTTGGCAGAGCGAACGCGGCGCGCCGGGCCTGTCTGATGATGTCGAGGATTTGCATGAGGGTCTGATGAACAGCGCCGGACATCGTGCAAACATCTTGGATCCCAATGTCACAGTTGTCGGCATCGGCATCGAAACCGGCGATTACCAGGGTTACGATGCCGTGATGGTCACACAAAACTTTGCTCGCACCCAGGCCGACGTACAGTTGGATCAGACCCCCAGCACCCCCACAACTCCGGTTGATCCCCCAGAAGTGGTGGAAGTTGAGGTTCCTGAAACGCCGACCCCAGAGCCTGAACAACCTGTGACCCAACAGCCCGAAACAGAGCAACCTGTGATCGCGCAACCCGAAGACATCCCCCCGCCCGAAGCAGAAGTGCCCGAGCAGCCCACAAGCCCGCCGACCCCAATCGCCGACATGCTGCTTGAATGCTGGAGCGGCGACGAGATTGTTTTCCAGTGGTGGCCGGTGAACCAAGGGTCCCGGATCGACCCCGCCATGGCGCAACCGCAGGACTTCGCGCTGATGGATCTGAACGCTGACCGCCCCACCGCGGAGGATCAGGACGCCTGGTGTTTCAGCCCTGACGACCTGGGCGCGTTTTTCTCGCAACCGATGTGGGACGAAGGTTCATTCTGCTTCTGACCCGATCCCGGCCAGACACAATCCAGCGTCTGGCCAATATCGACCGCTAAAGGCCAAACACCCTTTTGGCGTTGCCAGACAAAAACTGCTGGGCCTGCCTTTCATCGAGGCCCAGCGCATCGAACCCTTTCAACGCCTGCTCTGGCGGCATCATGGGATAGTTGGTGCCAAACAACACCTTTTCCGCGCCGTGCCGCTTGAGAAACCGCACCAGTTCCGGCGGATAGCGCCCCACCGTGTAGGCGGACGTATCGATATAGACGTTCTCGTGCTTGGTCGCGACGGCCACGGCCTCTTCGGTCCAAGGATAGCCGATGTGCCCGCCCACGATGGTCAGTTCGGGGAAGTCCAGCGCTACCTGATCTAGGTACAGCGGTCGCCCGACCTCGGACGGCATCAGCGGGCCGGTGTGACCGATCTGCGTACAAAACGGCACGCCCAGATCGACGCAGGCCGCATAGACAGGATAAAATCGGCGATCTGTTGGCGGCACCTCCCACAACCAGGGCAGAACGCGGATTGCCTTGAACCCCAGCTCGGTCACACAGCGGCGGATTTCGCGTACCGCCTCCATCGGGCGGGCGATGTTGACCGAGCCTACGCCGATCAGCCGATCGGGCGCTTCGGCCACAAATCCCGCCACCTCGTCGTTCGAAATCATCGTGTTGCGCGGGGCTTCCCATGCGCTGATCAGCATGCGGTCCACCCCCGCCCGATCCATCAGCCCAACCGTGGTCGCCACCGGAAGCTCTTCAGTCGGGGTCGGAGTTTTGGTCCATCGCCGCAGCGAATCGAACATCGGGTTCTGGGCGTGTCGGAGCGTGGGGTGCTGCCCCCAGGCATCGATAATTTCGGTCACGGGTGATCTCCTGGTGACAAAACGGAATCAGAGCAATACTCTAGAGTGTAACTCTAACTCACGGCAACACAACCCATGTCCCCTTCAACCAAAGAGCTGATCCAGAACGCTGCCCTGCGCTTGTTCGATGAACGCGGCGTCGCGGCAACTTCGATCGCGCAGATCAGAGCAGAAGTTGGCATATCCAACGGCAGCTTCTTTCACGCCTACAAAACCCGCGACGACCTGTGCGCGGACATCTATCTACTGGCGCTTAAGGATTACCACGCAGCGTTGGTGGCCAATCTTCCCAGGACGGCGCAGGACGGGATCGCGGCGCTGATCACCGCGCATCTGGAGTGGGTGGTTACATCCGGCCCCTTGGCCCGGTTTCTGTTTGAACATGCCCGGCCTGAATGGCTGGACAGCATCCGCGCGGAACAAGCCGGTGAAAACGCCAAACTCGCCGAACAGCTGGCAACTTGGCGCGCACCATTGACCAAAGCCGGGGCCTTGCACCCGATGTCCGAGATGATGTTCTTTGCCCAGCTGATCGGCCCGGCCCAAGTCTTTTGCCGGGCATGGCTATCGGGTCGAAACGCAGAAGACCCGCGCACGCATGCACGGGCCTTAATCGACAATGCCTGCCGGGTTCTGATCCTGACGCCGGATCAATAGACCTTCGGCACGTAAAGCTCGTCAGGCAGAAACTGCCGCTCGTATTCCGGGTTGTACTTGCGATCCGGCAGATCGACCTTTTCGCTTGGTACATCCTCATACGGGATTTGCGTCAGCAAGTGTTCGATGCAGTTCAAACGTTCGCGTTTCTTGTCGTTGCCCTCGACAATGTACCATGGCGCTTCGGGGATGTTGGTCCGCTCGAACATCTCTTCTTTGGCTTTGGTGTACTGCTCCCACCGAATGCGGCTTTCCAAGTCCATCGGGGACAGCTTCCACTGCTTCATCGGGTCGTGAATGCGCATCAGGAATCGCAATTGCTGTTCTTCGTCGGTGATCGAGAACCAGTACTTCAACAGGATGATCCCCGACCGGACCAGCATCCGCTCAAATTCAGGCACGTCGCGGAAAAATGCCTCGACCTCATCTTCGGTGGCAAAGCCCATGACACGTTCAACCCCGGCGCGGTTGTACCAAGATCGGTCGAACAACACGATTTCACCACCCGCTGGCAGATGCGGCACATAGCGCTGGAAATACCATTGGCTTTGTTCACGACGTGAGGGCGCAGGCAAGGCCACGACACGGGCAACACGCGGGTTCAGGCGTTGGGTGATCCGTTTGATCACACCGCCCTTGCCGGCTGAATCGCGGCCCTCCATCAGGATCACCACCTTTTGGCCGGTGTGCTGCACCCAGTCCTGCAGTTTGATCAATTCGGCCTGCAAACGCAGCAGGTTGCGGAAATACACTTTGCGGTCGAGCATCTCGGGGTGCTGCGCGCGATAGATCTTGCGGATCTCCATCGACAGCATCGGTTCGCTGAACTCGATCTCAAAATCCTCGTCCAGCGTGTCCTCCAGCTCGGCTTCCAACCAGTCCATTGCAGATGTGTTAGATTCCTCGGTCACGGGGCCGCTTCCTTCCTTCAATTCAACAAACACCCAATACAAAGATCAGGTAACGCTTTGGTGTCAGCCTTCAATACGGCCACCACCATCCCAACCTGCCAACAATGAACGGCGGGCTTGAGACAAGACATGATGATATGGCTGGCAGATCAACACAACCGCAATTTGTTTGCAGGCAAATGCTTGCCAACGCATTGATTTTGATCAACGTGAGGCGGGAGAGACTGAAAAAGCCACAGGAAACGGCATGACCTATCTGCTGTCAAATCTTGCCCAACTATGGCCGTGGCTAATCTTGTTGGGTGCACTTGGCTGCGGATGGGTCGGGCTCCGACGCACCGCATTTGTCTTGCTTGCAGCATGGATATGTGTCGCCACCCTGATTGGTATCATATCCACAGTAGCCTTGATCGCCGTAATCATGGGCTTGGGTCTGGCTGCATGGCTCCGCACCGCGTCGGGGCCACTGGCTGTCGCAGGATGGAGCGTCCTGATGCTGTGGTCACTGGCCATGGGCGCGCATCTGATCCCCGGATTTAACAATCCCATTGTGTTGGACGATGTCCTATCGGGGCCAAACAGCAGCCCTTTCACCCTGCACCTGAATGCCGACAAACCGTTGGTGTTTTTTGCCCTACTGCTAGCTTGGCGCCCGTTGTTGGAACAGGATCGCCACCGGCAAACGGTGCCTCTGTTGCTCTCGGTGGCTCTGGCCTTTGCGCTCTTTCCCCTAGCCATCGCCTCTGATGCCTTGCAGATCGAGTTCAGCCTGCCCGACTGGATTGTGCTCTTTGCGCTGGTCAATCTTTTGATGACCTGCCTGGCAGAAGAGGCTTTCTTTCGTGGCTTTCTGCAAAAAGCGCTGACGGCACGCATCGGGATGGTTGGCGGCATTGCCGCTACCAGCCTGCTATTTGGCCTGGTGCATTTTCCAGCGGGTCCAGCGGTGGTGGTCTTTGCGACCTTACTTGGTGCCGCATGTGGTTTGGGCCAATGGTATGGCGGGCGGCTGCGCTATGCAGTTCTCATCCACTTTGGCTTTAACCTTACACACTTACTGTTCTTTACCTACCCCGGGCCCGCCTAAACAGGCAGCGCAGTGGTCTTGAACACCGTGCGCAACGCAAAAGAGCTTTGCATCTGCGCCACACCGGGAAGTCGGGCCAAATGCTGGCGGTGAATACGCGCGAAATCTTCGGTGTTCTCAGCCACGACTTTCAGGATGTAGTCGGCCGTGCCCGCCATCAGGTGACATTCCAGAACGTCCGGTATCCGCCCAACCGCCTTTTCAAACGCATCCAGAACCTCGTCCGCCTGACCTTGCAAGGTGATCTCGACAAACACCGTCGTGGGTACACCCAGCTTGCGGGAATCCAGCAAGGCCACGTAGTCACGGATGTAGCCGTCTGCTTCCAGCCGCTGAACGCGCCGATGGCAGGCAGATGGAGACAGATTGGCCTGTTCCGACAACTCTGCATTGGACATCCGCCCCTTGCGCTGCAAGGCCCTGAGGATCCGCCGATCCGTTGCATCCAAGCTCATTGACGCACGTCCTTTGCGTGTTTTATCCCATTCACGCGATATTATCCCAAAAATACCGCAGTATACGAGGGGGGTTTCAGAAAAATTGCGGTCCATCTCTGCACATAATTTAGGCAGATTGTGAACGGAGGAATCGCAATGAAAATCGGGTGCCCCACAGAAATCAAACCCCAGGAGTTCCGCGTCGGCATGACGCCGGACGCCGCGCGCGAAGCGGTCAACTACGGCCACGAGGTGATCATCCAGAAAGGCGCGGGTGCTGGTGCCGGCTTTACGGATGAGGACTATGTCGCCGCAGGTGCAGCAATCATCGACACCGCGGAAGAGATCTTTGCCGCGGCCGACATGATCGTAAAAGTCAAAGAGCCCCAGGCAGGCGAGCGCAAGATGCTGCGCGAAGGCCAGCTGCTGTTCACCTATCTGCATCTGGCACCCGATCCGGATCAGACGCATGACCTGCTAGAGTCGGGCTGTACTGCAATCGCTTATGAAACCGTGACTGATGACCGTGGCGGCCTGCCTCTGTTGGCGCCCATGTCCGAGGTTGCTGGTCGCCTCGCCCCGCAGGTCGGTGCCTGGACCCTGCAAAAGGCCAACGGTGGTCGTGGCGTTCTGATGGGCGGTGTTCCGGGCGTGGCCCCAGCCAAGGTTGTGGTCATCGGCGGCGGTGTCGTGGGCACACACGCCGCCAAGATTGCCGCAGGCATGGGGGCAGACGTCACCGTTCTGGACCGTTCGCTGAACCGTCTGAAGTACCTCGATGATGTCTTTGGCCGTGATTTCAAGAACCAGTACTCCACAGCGGGCGCCACGGCCGAGTTGGTGCGCGAGGCCGACATGGTCATCGGCGCAGTCCTGATCCCCGGCGCCGAAGCACCGAAGCTGGTGTCGCGGGCGCAGCTGAGCGAGATGAAACCCGGCGCAGCTTTGGTCGACGTGGCCATCGACCAGGGCGGTTGTTTCGAAACCTCCAAAGCGACCACGCATGCCGACCCGATCTATGAGGTCGATGGCGTGATGCACTATTGCGTCGCCAACATGCCCGGCGCGGTGGCCCGCACATCGACCCAGGCCCTGGGGAACGCAACGCTGCCCTTTATGCTGAACCTGGCGAACAAGGGCTGGAAACAAGCCTGTTCCGACGACCCGCACCTGCTGAATGGCCTGAACGTTCATGCGGGGCAATTGACCTATTATGCGGTTGGCAAAGCTTTGGGTATCGACGTTGTGTCGCCGCAACTGGTGATCAAATAACGTAGCAGACGCATCTAACGACTTAAGCCCCGGCCAGCAGGCCGGGGCTTTTTTCGTGGCGCAAGTTCCACCAGACAACAGTGGCAAGACCTCTGGCGTCGTTGCGAGACGTTTCAATTTTTCGAACTGTTATTGCAGCGAAATCCACGCCGCATTGCGGGCCGAACTGCGAACGCAGGCATCGATGAACCTCATGCCCATCAGACCTTCGTTAAGCCCGGGCAAAAGCGTCTCACTTTGCATATCTCGCCCGTCTTGCTTTGCACGAATGCATTCGGCTGCTTCCAGATAGATATTTGCGAAGCCTTCCAGGTACCCTTCGGGATGACCACCGGGGGTTCGAACAAGATGTTCGGGCTGACCGTCCGTGCCTGCCCCCGCACGTGTGAGCAATCGTGTTGGCTCGCCAAAGGCGGTATGGCGCATCACATTGGGGGTTTCCTGCTCCCATTCGATCCCGCCCTTGGCACCGTATACCCGAAGTCTCAGACCATTCTCATTGCCCGGCGCGACCTGCGAGCACCACAGCATGCCTCGGGCGCCTTCCTGGAAGCGCAGCATGACATGCGCGTTGTCGTCAACTTGTCGCCCTTGGACGAAACTCTGGATGTCGGCGCACAGGCTGTCAGGTGTCAGGCCCGTGACAAAACAAGCAAGGTTGAAGGCATGGGTACCGATGTCGCCGGTGGAACCACCGGCGCCCGAGCGGGCGGGGTCGGTGCGCCAGCTTGCCTGTTTGTTGTCCTTAGGCTGCGCTTGGGTCAACCAATCCTGCGGGTATTCCACCTGCACCACACGGATATCGCCAAGATCGCCGCTGGCGATCATGTCGCGTGCCTGGCGGATCAGAGGATAGCTGGTGTAATTGTGCGTGAGGATGAAAAGCGCGTCCGACGTCTCAACCGCTTGCGCCATCTTGCGGGCGTCGGCCAAGTTGGAGGTCAGCGGCTTGTCACAGATCACATGGATGCCGCGTTTCAGAAACTCGCGCGCGGCGGCCATGTGTACGTGGTTGGGGGTCACGATTGCAACGGCCTCGATCCCGTCCTTCAACCGCGCTTCGCGGATCGCCATGGACTTGAAGTCGTCATAGGTGCGGTCGGGGGCCAGCCCAAGGGCTTTGCCCGAGGCCTGTGCCTTGTCCGGTGTCGACGAAAGGGCGCCGGCAACCAGTTCATATTGGCCATCGATGCGGGCGGCGATGCGGTGTACTGCGCCAATAAAGGCGTCGTTGCCGCCGCCCACCATGCCCAGACGGATTGGTCTTTGAAACTCACTCATCACGATATCCCCAGCATACGTTTGTTGGCTGCATCGTCGGTGCCCCCGTCGGCAAAATCGTCAAAGGCGGTTTCCGTGACGCGAATGATGTGATCGCGAACAAACGCCGCGCCTTCGCGGGCTCCGTCTTCGGGGTGTTTGAGGCAACATTCCCATTCCACCACGGCCCAGCCATCAAAGTCGTTGGCGGCCATCTTGCTGAAGATCGCCCCAAAATCGACCTGCCCGTCTCCCAGGCTGCGAAAGCGACCCGCGCGATCCACCCAGCTTTGATAGCCGCCATAAACACCTTGTTTCGAGGTCGGATTGAACTCGGCATCCTTGACGTGGAACATCTTGATGCGGTCGGCGTAGTCATCAATGTGACCGATGTAGTCCAGGCATTGCAGCACGAAATGGCTGGGATCGTAGAGCATGTTGCAGCGCGCATGGTTGTCGACACGCTCCAAGAACATCTCGAACGTTATGCCATCGTGCAGATCTTCGCCCGGATGGATTTCGTAACAGATGTCTACGCCCATCTGATCTGCATGATCCAGAATGGGACGCCATCGCTTGGCCAGCTCATCAAAGGCCGCTTCGACCAAACCGGTGGGCCGCTGCGGCCACGGATAAATGTAGGGCCACGCCAAAGCACCAGAGAATGTCGCGTGTGATGATATGCCCAGGTTGTAGCTTGCCGTAATCGCCAGCTTTACCTGCTCGACAGCCCAAGCCTGGCGCGCCTTTGGATTGCCGCGCACCTGAGGGGCGGCGAATCCGTCAAAGGATTCGTCATAGGCCGGATGAACGGCCACAAGTTGGCCCTGAAGATGTGTAGACAGCTCTGTAATCTCGACACCGTTCTGGCGTGCGACACCGACCAGATCTTCGCAATAGGATTGCGAGCTGGCTGCAAGGCCAAGGTCAAACAGGCGGTCGTCCCAGCTGGGCACTTGTACCCCCTTGTAGCCACAGTCGGCGGCCCATTTGGTGATGGTGTCCCACGAGTTGAAAGGGGCGTCGTCGCTGGCAAACTGAGCCAGGAACAAGGCGGGGCCTTTGATGGTCTGCATGGTTCTTCTCCTCTCTTGGGAAGAGGCCCCTTGGGAGATGGGCCTCTTCCCTGGTACCCGAATCGCGCTTTAGAAGGGCGAGTCCGGGAAGTAGAAGCTGGCGGCATTCTCGGGCGTGATCAGGGTCGCACCCAGGATGTAACGCCCGGCAACCGGACCGTTGGACTTGAAGGCGGCAACTGTCACATCCATCGCGGTTGCAATCATCGCTGGCGGGTAGAGCACATCCACCGGCACCAGTTCGTTGCCGTCCATGATCCCCTTGATCGTCTCTTTCATACCGGCGCCGCCGACCACAAACATGCCGTTGCCATCGCGACCTGCCTGTTTCAGCGCGGCCACAACACCAATTGCAATGTCATCATCCTGCGCCCAGACCGCGTCGATATCCGGGAAACGCGACAGGAAATCCTGCATCACTTCAAACCCGTCATCGCGGTTCCAATTGGCGTGTTTGTGATCCAGGACGTTGATGCCCGACCCTTCGATTTCCGCCATGAAGGCGTCAAAGCGCTCGTTGTCGATCAGCGTTGGAATACCACGCAGGATGACGATGTTGTCGCCCTCTTTCAGGCGTCCCTTCATGTATTGCGCAGACACGCGCCCAAGCTCGGGGTTGTTGCCCGCGACATAGATATCCTCGATGCCAGGTTGGCTCAGGCCACGGTCCACGACGGTGATCAGCGCACCAGATTTCTTGACGTTCAGCACTGGATCGGTGAGCGGCTCGGATTCGAACGGCAACACCACCAGTGCGTCGATCTGATGCACGGAAACAAGATCCTCAAGCGCGCTGGCTTGCGCACTTGGATCTGGCGAGTTCACCAGGATCAAATCAACATCCGGATAAAGCGCCTCAAGACGCTCTTCGGCCTTTTCGGCGTGCCAGTTCATGCCTGCCGCCCAAGCGTGGGTCGGAGTCGGATAGCTGACGCCGATCTTGATGTTTTCTGCGTTTGCCCAGCCCGTGAGGGCGATGGTGGCCACCGTGGCCAAGGCGCCGAGTTTGCTAAAGGTCTTCATGTTTTCCTCCCTACAAGTCCTTTGACTTCCCTCTGATTTGGACGCACCTCTCCTCTCCGGTGACGCCCGGTTCTTTCGCACGTGTCGGTGCGAGAAACTCCTTCGTGTGTTGTGTGTCGGCCCTTAATCCGCCGACGTTTTGCGGCCCCAATCCCCGCGTTGCAGCCAGACTGCGATGATGATGATGAGGCCCTGCATGGTCCCGTTCAGATAGTTCGAGATCATGTCGGTGAAGTTCAGAATGTTGCCGATGGTGGTCAGGATCAGCGCGCCCAGAATTGTGCCGCCAATCCGCCCGTACCCGCCTTTCAGGACGGTGCCCCCGATGATCACGGCCGCAATCGCCTCCAGCTCCCACAAGACGCCGGTCGACGACGAAGCCGATCCAAGGCGCGGCACATAGATGATGGTGGCCAAGGACACGCAGAGCCCCTGGATCACATAGGTCAGCGTTTTGACGCGATCGACCTTGATGGCCGAGTATTTGGCGACGCTTTCGTTGGAACCGATGGCTGTGCAGTAGCGACCAAATGCCGTGCGGTTCATCAGGAACCAACCCGCAATAGACACGATGATGAACACCCAGACGGGTATCGGCAGGCCCAGAAAGCTCTCATAATAGACCGGTCGATACACACCGCGGATGTCATAATTCAACGACAGCGTTCCACCGTCTGCAAAATACGTCACGAGCGAACGGTAAATGCCCATGGTGCCAAGTGTGACGATAAAGGCCTCGATCTTGCCTTTGGTGGTGAGCAGCCCGTTCACAAGACCCGCCCCAAGACCAAGGATAATCGAACATCCGCACCCAATGAGTACCGTGGTCAGGCCTGTCCCGAATGTGTCCACTGCCCCATTCATGACGATGATCATAACGCCCGCGATGACCGCGGCCATCGAACCGACCGACAGATCAATACCACCTGCCGTGATCACAAACGTCGCCCCAACCGCAATGATCCCGATAAAGGCCGAGCGGGTCAGCAAATTGGTTATGTTGCCTTCGCTCAGAAACGCCGGATTAAGAAGGAACCCGATCACGCACAGGATCAGAAGCGCGATCGCGGGACCCGCTGTTTTCAAGTCAAAACCGTTCAGTTTACTGCTCTTGGCTGTCGTCATGGCTGTCTCGGTCATTGTTGACGCTCCCGCTTCAGTCCTGCGGCATAGCGCACGATTTCGGTTTCATTGATGTCTTCGCCGGTCAGGATGCCGGTAATTTCGCCTTCGCGCATCACCACCACACGGTGGCAAAGCCCTATGATTTCGGGCATTTCCGAAGATATGACGACGACAGAGACACCCTCTGCAGCGATGGCCGCGATGAAGTGATAGATCTGCTGCTTGGTTCCAACGTCGATGCCGCGTGTCGGCTCATCAATGATCAAAATGCGCGGATCGCACTCCATCACCTTGGCCAACAACAGCTTTTGCTGGTTGCCACCCGACAAGTCGCCAACATTCACGTTTGGATCCCGCGCGCGGATATCGAACCGCCGGATTGCGCGTTCCAGGGCGGCGTCCTCGGCTTTTTGGTCCAGGCTCAGCCCCTTTACAAATTTGGGCAGGGCAAAGAGCGACAAATTCGGCCGCATCTTCTGCCCCAGAAGCAGGCCTTTTTCCTTTCGATCTTTGGTCAGGTAAACGACGCCTGCATCCCGTGCAGCGGCAACGGAATCGAAGGTCGCGGATGAGCCGTCGAATTCGATGGATCCGCCACTTTTTGATGTCAGGCCGCAAACCGCCTCGAACACGGCTGTCCGGCCTGCTCCGATCAGGCCAGAGAACCCCAGAATCTCTCCCTTTCTAAGGTCAAAGCTCACGTCATGTACGCCAGGCGCTGTCAGCCCCTGCACCGAGAGCAGATTGTCCGCATCCACATCCACCTCGTTCATGGGTGGGTAAAGGTCGCTCAATTCACGCCCGACCATCATCTGCGCCATGCTGTCGGGTGTCAGATCCTTGGTGGCATGTGTGCCGATCCATTGCCCGTCCCTTAGCACCGTGACCTGATCCGAGATCGCGCTGACTTCGGCCAGCTTGTGAGAGACAAAAACGATGGCGGTTCCACGTTCCTTCAATCGGCGGACCTGCGCAAAGAACAGCTCTGTTTCGGCCTCGGTCAACACCGCCGTTGGCTCGTCCATGATAAGGACTTTCGCATCGCGGCTCATCGCCTTGACGATCTCGACCATCTGTTTCTGCGCGATCGACAGTTGCGAAATGCGATCCTGGGGAGAGATGTCCAGACCAATGTCATCAAGGAACCCGCGCACGGCGGTCCGCATTGCTGCCCGGTCCAGCACGCCCCTGCTCTGGCGCTCTCGGCCCAGGAATACGTTTTCTTCGACGGTCATCTGCTCGGCGAGATTGAGCTCTTGATGGATAAGCACGATCCCTAAAGCCTCGGACAAACCATTGCCGGGCAGTTCAGTTTCCACACCTTCAACGCGAATGTGCCCTGATGTCGGCTGCAGAAAGCCTGACAGGATCTTCATCAAGGTCGACTTGCCCGCGCCGTTCTCGCCGATCAGCGCGTGTACCTCGCCGGCGCGAATGTCCATGCTGACGCTGAACAAGACCGGAACCGATCCAAAAGATTTGCTGATCCCGTCCGCCGACAAAATCGGCGTACTTATTGACAAGCCATCCGGCACGTCGACTCCTCCCTGGCACTTCACCTCTTTGTGAGGTCTTTGACTGGCGTGTGTAAACCTTTTCATACACCGTGTAAACCTTTACATAGCTTGATGTAAACCTTTTCAGCGCCAGATAATACGGGTATAAGCCCCTTAAGCGCTTATGGCGTAAAGACAAAAAACCAACGATGACAGGCGTGCCAAACGTGACGCTTCCGACCAAGAAATCTGCAACGATCGAGGACGTCGCCAAGCTTGCGGGCGTTTCAATTGCCACTGTGAGCCGTGCGATTCGAAACCCCGAAAAGGTCGCGGAAAGCACCCGCAAGAAGGTGACCAACGCGATTGCGCGCACGGGCTATACCGCCAACGTCATGGCGCAAAACTTGCGCATGCAGCGGTCAAAGATGGTCATGGTGCTGACGCCCTCTATCGCTGATCCAAACTTTCCGGGTATTTTGATTGGCCTGGAAAAAGAAGCACACGCGCGAGGATATGGTGTGCTGATCGGCAACACCGAAGGCGCCATCTCGCTCGAAGAGAACCACATGCGATTCCTGGCCACGGGTGTCGCGGATGGTCTTGTCTTGCTGACCGGTCACGAGCCCGTTGCAGGGGCACCCAAAAATCCCAGCATCAAGTTGCCGCCAACTGTCGCGGCTGGACGCCCCCTGGAAACGGCCGAAAGCAGTTTCGTCGGAGTGGACGATGTCGCCGCCTCGAAGATGGCAACTGAATATCTGGTTTCACTGGGTCATCGGCGGATCGTGTTTGTCAGCGGAGGCGTCGGGGATGTCCTGTCCGAACGCCGCCATACGGGATACCGTCTGGGCCTTGCTGAATGTGCCGAGGACTTGGCGGATTGGCGAATGGAAGGCGATGGTTCCAGCGAAGGCGGGCGTGCGGCCGTGGAGCGCTTGTTCATCAAAGATACCCTGCCGACCGCGTTCTTCTGTTTCAATGACAACACAGCAATCGGCGTCATCGCAGCACTGCGTTTGCGCGGCTTTGACGTCCCACGCGACTTTTCTGTAATCGGGTTCGATGACATCCCATTTGCAAGCAATATTACCCCCGCGCTGACGACCATTCGACAACCCCGAACTATGATCGGCGCGCAAGCCATGACCCTCTTGCTGGACAAGCTTGAGGGTAAGAATTTGGACAACTCAGAAATAATGATGCACGGCGATCTTGTTGTCCGCGAAAGCTGTGGACCGGTCGGCCGCGGGTAACCCCGACACGCTGGGAATAGGCGCGTGACGCAGTAAATCACCCGGAATGCAAAAAGGGCGACGATGCAAACCGCACCGCCGCCCTTTTCTTTGATCAGAGCGTGTAACTTAGAAGTGCACCGAACGCGCACCGGCCGGTTTTTCCATCGGCGGCGCGAATTTGGTCAGGTCGATGCCTTCGACTGCAGTCTTGTATTCCTCGAGCGTGGGCGTCCGGCCCAAGATTGCCGACAAGACCACCAGCGGGGTCGATGCCAGCAGCGATTCACCCTTTTTGGTCTCGCTGTCTGCCACAACACGCCCCTGGAACAGGCGGGTCGAGGTCGCCAGAACGGTATCACCCTTGGCGGCCTTTTCCTGGTTGCCCATGCAAAGGTTACAGCCGGGACGCTCAAGATACAGAATGTTCTCGTACTCGGTACGGGCCTTTTCCTTGGGGAACAGATCGTCGAACTCAAAGCCCGAGTACTTCTGCAGGATTTCCCAATCGCCCTCTTCCTTCATCTCATCGATGATGTTGTAGGTGGGCGCCGCAACAACCAATGGGGCTTTGAATTCAACCTTGCCATTGGCAGCTTCGAGGTTCTTGAGCATCTGCGCGACGATCTTGATGTCACCCTTGTGCACCATGCACGAACCAACAAAGCCCAGATCCACCTTCTTTTCAGCATTGTAGTAGCTGATCGGACGGATGGTGTCGTGGGTATAGCGTTTGGATACATCCGCGTTGTTCACATCCGGGTCGGCGATCATCGGCTCAACGATCTGCTCCAGGTCCACAACCACCTCGGCAAAGTACTTGGCGTTTTCATCCGGGGTCAGTGCAGGCTTTTCACCTGACTTGATCTCGGCAATACGCTTGTCGGCGATTGCGATCAGCTTGGCGAGCATGCCGTTTTCATGCTCCATGCCTTTGTCGATCATGATCTGGATGCGCGATTTGGCCAACTCCAACGAGCCAATCAGTGTCTCGTCATTCGAGATACAGACCGAGGCTTTGGCTTTCATCTCGGCCGTCCAGTCGGTGAAGGTGAACGCTTGGTCGGCCAGCAGGGTGCCGATGTGCACTTCGATCACGCGGCCCTGGAAGACGTTGTCGCCATGCTGCGCCAGCATCTGCGCCTGGGTGGCGTGCACCACATCACGGAAGTCCATGTGATCGGCCATCTGACCCTTGAAGGTCACCTTGACCGATTCCGGGATCGGCATCGAAGCCTCGCCAGTTGCCAGCGCCAACGCAACGGTGCCCGAGTCCGCGCCAAAGGCTACGCCCTTGGACATGCGGGTGTGGCTGTCGCCGCCGATGATCACCGACCAGTCGTCGACGGTGATGTCGTTCAGGACCTTGTGGATCACGTCGGTCATGGCGTGGTATTCGCCTTTGGGGTCACGCCCGGTTACCAGACCAAAGTCGTTCATGAACTTCATCAGACGCGGGGTGTTGGCCTGTGCCTTGGCGTCCCACACGGACGCGGTGTGGCAGCCCGACTGATAAGCCCCATCAACAATGGGCGACACGACGGTCGCAGCCATGGCTTCCAGCTCTTGCATGGTCATCAGGCCAGTGGTGTCTTGGCTACCAACGATGTTGACCTTGACGCGCACGTCGGAACCGGCGTGCAGGGTCTTGCCCGGGGTGGTGCCAACCGCGTTTTTGTTAAAGATCTTTTCGACGGCGGTCAGGCCTTGGCCCTCGTGGCTGATCTCTTTCGAAGGTGCAAAGACCTGCGGCGCCTCAACACCCAAGGTTTCAGCCGCAAATGTTTGCAGCTTTTTACCAAAGACGATGGCGTAGGATCCGCCCGCCTTCATGAATTCCATCTTTTGTGGAGTGAAGGAAGAGGACACATCCACCAGCTCTTCACCGTCTTCGCTGAGCAGCTTGTGGGTCTTGGTGTTGATCTTCAGCACGGTGCCGGTTTCGACCGAGTACTTCTGTTCCAGGATCGGGTTGCCGTCGTTGTTGAGGATCGCATTGCCATCTTCATCAACCTTTTTCACCCAGTTCTTCAGGTCCAGACCGATACCGCCGGTCACGCCAACGGTGGTCAGGAAGATCGGCGAGATACCGTTGGTGCCGGCCACAACCGGCGCGTAGTTCACGAACGGTACATAGGGCGACGCTTGCTTGCCGGTCCAGAGCGCGACGTTGTTCACGCCCGACATCCGCGACGAGCCAACGCCCATGGTGCCTTTTTCCGCGATCAGCATCACGCGCTTGTCGGGGTGCTGCAGCTTCAGCGCCTCGATCTCTTTCTGCGCCTCTTCCGTGATCATGCACTTACCGTGCAGTTCACGGTCCGCACGCGAGTGCGCCTGGTTGCCGGGCGACAGCAGGTCGGTCGAGATATCACCTTCGCCAGCGATATAGGTGACCACCTGAACCTCGTCATCGAGATCGGGAAGCTTGGTAAAGAATTCGGCCTTGGCGTAGCTGTCCAGCACATCTTTGGCGATCGCATTGCCCGCTTCATGTGCTTCGGCCAGACGTGCCATATCCGCGTCATACAAGAACACCTGGGTTTTCAGAACCTCAGCGGCCGGAGCCGCTACAGATTCGGTGTCGCCCAATGCCAGGTCCAGCAGCACGGCAACCGAGGGGCCGCCTTTCATGTGCGACAGCAGCTCAAACGCACGTTCGGGCGCGATCTCGTCGACGGTGACGTCGCCCAGAATGATCTCTTTGAGGAACTTCGCCTTGACGCCCGCGGCGCTGGTTGTGCCCGGAAGTGTGTTGTAAATGAAGAACTTGAGCGAGTCCGCACGGTGCTCGTTCCCGGTGTCCTTGATCTGCTCAATGACCTCGGCCAGCAGCGCACCATCGTCGATGGGCTTTGGGCTCAGGCCCTGTTCTTTGCGTGTTTCGATCTCTGTGAGGTAGTCTGTATACAGGCTCATGGCTATCCCGGCGATTAGGCGTTGACGAAGCTAGAGCCCCGACAATTCGGACCTGTCCGAGCGTCGGGATTGCTCTTTGTATGCGGCGGTATACCATTTGAGCGGGGTTTGCAACCTGTTCCGCCAGCGGCGCGTTGTCCTGCCCATTTGGGTAACAGGGTCATCAACACCGAATGCAGCCCAAGCGAAATGGGACCCATTGCCGCGATCTGCCGCGAGGCGGCTGGGGGTCAGCGGTATTTTGCGGCGGTGATGAACTCTCCGAATGCCTCGCACCAAACGAGCACCGTGTTGAACTGTGTCACGTCCACGCCTTGGGGGATATCCAGCATTACTCCGTCAAATGTCTTGACCGGCCCAATCCTTTGCGAGCTGTCTTTGACGGCCCAAAAGCCATCCTCATCTTCGACAAACTCGGGCACCAGATACAGCATGTAATCCGGACCTGGCGCCAGCGCGCCTTGATGCACGATCTGCGTATCAGTGATGCTGACCGTCCCTTCGCCCCAATGCAGGAAATCGCTTCCCCGCAGATCACGCGTGAACTCGGCCGTGAACAACGCGCCTTGGGCGTTTTGTTGCAACACGGCTGCATCAGGCGATTTGGGCGCCGTGAGGATGGGCAGGAAATACACTCCTAACGCAAAACCCACCGCCACGGCTGCGGCATGTGTCGAAAGTAGAATGGCGACGCGAAGCATGGTGGCAGTCCTCTCGAGAGTTATTGGATGTCGCTGTTCTAACATTCTCTGGGCGTGACATCCCAGCAAGTACCTTCAACTATCGCAACCCATGCGATCAATTGATCCGATAGTAGAATGACATCGTGCGGCTTCTACCACCTGGCGGTTTCGGGAAGGGCGCGGCCGCACGCACCTGCGCCTTGGCCGCATTGTCGATCTTGATCGAGCCCGAACTGTCCACGATGTTGACCCGAGCCAGCGAACCATCTGGATTGATCTCGAAATACACCTGCGCATAGCCCCTGCCCGGCACATGCGTCGTCGGCGCATTGTTGAGATGAACCAGCACCCGCCCAGCATAGTTGGTGGTGTCGGAGTTGCCGCCCCCCCGCGAACTGGGCTGTGCGCCCACGTTGGCAGCGGCAAAGGCATCCACTCCTTTGCGCTGATAGGTCGCCAAGGGTGACTCGACCGCTTGTTCGGGAAACCGCAGCGCGTCGAAGTTTCGCGCGCTGTCAAACAGGCGGTCCGGCGTGTCGTCACGTGGCGGCGTCGGCGTTGTTGGCCGCGACGGCGCGCGGGGGCGAATGGACTGCGCCACAGCCAACGCAGACCCCACGTCAGCGTCAGGAGCTTCCACCACCTCTGGTTCAATGCTCTCTGCTTGCTCGGTGCTTTCGGGCAGAACCGGATCCGTTTCCAACGGCACCACCGGCACGTTTGACGTTTCGACAGGTTCCGCAGCTGCCTCAGGCTCGACTGCCGCAAGCTGCTCTGGCTCAGTGGCTTCGGTGGGCTCTGGCAGAACCTCCTCGGCTTCGGTCACGCTTTCGATGGGTGGAGCAGCAGGCCCTTCGACCACCGTGTCAGGTTCCAGCGGCGGCGTGATATCCTGCTGGACATCCGTCCCCTCTTGCGGCCCAACCTCTTCGGCGTTCTCCGCCGCTTGTTCAACTGGTTCCGTGGGTTCAGGTGCCACCTCGGTGGCGTCTCCGATATCCGGCGATACCACCTGCTGCGGATTGGGCGACGCCACAAGCGCCTGACTGGTCGGAATATCTGCCTCTTCCGGCTCGGGCGATGTTTCCACCGGAGGCTCAGGCTCTTCCAGCGGTTCGGGCGCCACTGGCTCCGCGACGTCCTCGGCCAGCTCCTCGAATGTCGTACCAACCGGGACGGAGTCACCCCGAGGCTCGGGCGCGCCCTCGGGCCCACCGACGCGAAACGTCAGACCCACACCAAGCAGGTGGATCAACACCGACAGCACCAAGGCCACGGCTGCAATGACGAGCGAACCGCGTATCACCGCAGAGCCTGCTCGGTCACGACAAAGACCGACGTTGCCCCCGCCCGACGCAATTGCCCCGTGATCTGGATCAGACGTTGCCCGGATACGTCGCGATCGGGAACAATTCGAACGGGGCCAGCCTCGTGTTGATCCATATACGCCACCGGCTCGACCGCAGCCCCGCGGAAGTTCAGCGTTCCATCCTGTCGCAAAACCAGTGCGTCCGGGGGTTCCCTGCCCTCCAGTTCAGAGGTGTCAACAAGTGTCAGCTCCGGGTCCAGGGGTGGTGCGACTGTTCCCGCAATCAGAAAGAAGATCAGCATCAGAAAGACGACGTTGATCAGGGCAATCGTCGAATCCCGTTTGCGGCGCGTGGTGGGCTGTCGGATCATCGGCTCACTCCAACACCAGAACGTTCAGCCCGTCGCGGCCCCGCAGCTGCACCAACAGGTCAATCACGCCCTGAGCGTTGACGTCCTGATCCAGACTGACCAGAACCTGCCCCTCGTCGATGCTTTCACCCAATGCCTGCAACGTCATCGGCACGCCATTCACCAATAAGCGGTCGGCGCCCAACTGGACAAAGGTACGTTTGGGGGCATCGGCGCTACTGCCACCGCCCGATGTGGCGTTGCTCAGTTCGATTTCGCTGTACTTGGAAAAGGTCGAGGACAGCATGAAGAACAGCAACAACAGAAAGATGATGTCGATAAGCGGCGTCATCGACAGACTGCGCCTGACAAATGGGGCGACGTTACGCATGGCCCGGAACGGCTGACGTGGCAACGGTCGGTGGAACCGGTGCCGGAACCAAGACGGTTCTCAGAGCCTTGTCAGCGAACACCCGCTCTTGCGCGGTTCGGCTTTCAAGCCAAGCCAGAACCATCGAGGTCGGCATGGCGACGGCCAGCCCCACGGCTGTCGTTATCAAGGCAACCCATATCCCCCCGGCCAAGATGGATGGATCAACGGTCGACCCGGCGGTCTGAAGGCTCTGAAAGGCTTCGATCATGCCCAGAACAGTCCCAAACAGTCCCAACAGCGGCGCGAGCTGTGCGATGGTGTCGAGCACGCGAAACCCGCGCTCCAACCGGGCCAGCGACAATCCTGCCTCGGCGTCCAGGCGCGTGTCCAAACCCGGGGTATCCGGTCCCTGCATCGCCACATCAACGAGCGGCGCAAGGTAACTGCGGCTCTGTCCAAGACGCGCGCGCGCGCTTTGCCAATCGCCAAGTTCCCAATGGGCCAATGCGTCAGACAACACCTTGTGACGCCCAACACCGCAGGCTGAGAACTGCCATATCTTATAAAGCGTTACGGCCAATGTGATGATCGACATCACGATCAGGATGCCAACGACGGGACCGCCAAGGTTCAAAAGCTCTTTCAGAACAGCAATGGGGCTCATCCCAACAACTCCACGTCAATGCGGCTCTTCAGGGTCAGTGCGTTTTGACACACGTCACTTTCCATCCCATTCACCAGGCAGGTGCTTGTGCCGTTTATCAACGCCTGGCCAACATCCTGACAGGCCATGCCTGACAAGTCGAACTGGCGAACCCGGGGCCGCCCAGATGGAAGGGTTCGAAAGTCAAAAAGCTTCAGGCTGACGACACTGCCGGTCCGGTCAAAAATCACCGTTTCAAATACGGCCTTGTCAATTTCCGAACCTGACGTGTTTTTGGCCAAAAAGGTCAAACGACAGGCTGAGCCAACGTCTTGAAGCGAGTTGAGTTCCAAAGAGAGAGCGCTGGTTTCTTCTGCGATCGCTTCGGTCGTGGAAACAAACGGCAAAGCAATGGCCAACACCATCGCAGAAAGGCATTTCATCAACTGCATTGTTCCATCCCAGCCTGAACTTTCTCGGTCGTAACCTAGGGGTATGACGAGCAACATCCAAGTCGATGAAGAAAAGTTCAACGGCGACAAGCAGGAAACGGCATATCCGATGACCTGCCTTTCGCGGCGCACTCATGGACACCAAGTGTCTGCGGGGATGATGCTGCAACTCAAGGTCTTCAAGCCAGTTGGCCCTTTCAAAAGGGAGTATTGCGATTTCGGGCTCAGTTTCCCAAGCCATTCTGTTCATCAATCAGGCGATGGATTGGCTGGACACCCTGTGTTCGGTCACGTTTTGGCGATTTCGTGGAATTTGGCGGCCTATTGGGAAACAGGCGTAGCAATCTAGAACGTCACGCCATGCGACACCTTCGAAAATGCTACTTTGCGCTAGTTTCGACGAACCTCTAAAAGTTGATGCGAAGATCGCAACAACTCGACAGTTCAGAGGCCACCATGTCTGCACGAATGCCAAAGATACCGGCGCTGAAACTGTTTGTAGAAGTGATGGAGACCGGGACTATTGCCCTGGCCGCCGAGCGGTTGCATCTGACGCATTCCGCCGCCAGCCGTATGTTGTCGGCGTTTGAAAAGGATCTGAACCTGAAGCTCTTCAAGCGAGAACGGCAGCGGCTTTTCCCGACAGAGGCCGCCACCTCCTTTTTGCCAGAAGCCCTACGCGCTCTGAGCGTTTTAGACGAATTGCCCAAGATCTCGGACGCCATTCGGGAAGGAGCGACCAAGGACCAGTTGATCCGCATCCTCAGCTTCCCTCGAATGGGAGAGGAGATCATCCCAGCAGCCATAAGACGATATTTTGCGGAAACGGGAGCAGACACACGGATCAACATCAACGTGGAAGCCCGGCACAATCTGAAACGTTGGGCAGCCTCGCGGATGTTCGACATCGCACTCACCTCGGTGCCGGTTGCCCACCCCGGGGTGCGCGCAGAGCCGCTTGTTGATTTTCCGCTGTGCGTGATCCTCCCGCGCGATCACCCAATGGCAACAGAGCGCGACATACCGGTCGAAGTCCTGGCTGATGCGCCCCTGTCTTCGATCGAAAAGGGATCGATCCTGCGGCAGAGGCTAGCAAGGGTTTTTGACGAGGCCGGGCTGACGCCCAACATACGACATGAAAGCAGTACAATGGATGTGGCCATCCACGTTGGCCTGGCGGCAGGCAGCCTGGCGGTTACTGATGGTATTTTCCCAAAGTCGGTCCTGGATCACGGCTTTGTGCTTCGGCGGTTGAAAACCGAACATTCGGTGCCGGTCGGCTTTGTCGTGCCCTTGGATCAAGAGGTCGAGGGCGCGACCGCCATCATGAAAGAGGCGATCCGCCAAGAGGTGTTCAACTACAGAACCGGGCTGAACAGGGTGCTGGACGCCGATTGAGATCAGACCTTTTCAAGCGAAACCTTTTTGCCAGGGATCGGTGACGCCGCGATTGAGCCGAAATTGCGCACGACTTCCAGGCCACCCAGTTCCTCAATCCGCGCAAGCTGATCCGCTTTGCTGCGAGCATCCAACGTTTCTGGGTCAATGAACTCGCGAAGCTGATCCACCAGGACCTCTTCCATGGGGTGCGCCCCGTCTTGGGCCAGCAGATCCTTGCCTTCCTGTGGGTCCGCGTCCAGATCGAACAGCTGATTTGGCATGCCGACATGATAGATCAGTTTCCATTTTCCCTGACGAAACAGGAAACTGGAGTTGACGCTGCCCATAGCGTGATATTCCGAAAAAGCAGCCCGCTGTTCCGCAATTCCGGCAGCCACCGAGAGCAAGGATTGTCCTAGCCGGTCGGTGGTGTCGTGGGCCTTTACATCAAAGTAATCCAGCATGGTTGGAAACAGGTCCACATGGCTCACATTGTCAGACACCACAATGCCTTTGGGAACACCGGGGCCGGCCATGATCAGGGGCACGCCGGCGGAGTGTTCATATAGATTGGCTTTGCCCAGGATACCGTGCGCACCAATCGCCTCGCCATGATCCGAGGTATAGACCATCCCAGTGGCTTCGGTCAGGCCAAACGCGTCCGCCGCGTCGATCACTTTGCCAATCTCTGCATCGGTCTGGGTGATCAGCGCGCAATAGCCTGCATAGGCGTTGCGCATAAAGGTTTCGTCGATGCCATCGTCGAGTTGGTTCATCCGCGCAAGATAGGCCATCGCCGGGTGGTCATAGCGATCTTCTGCATTCCAGGTCTTGGGCAGTGGCATTTCCGATGGGGGATAAGCTTCCCAAATGGGGGCGTCAGCGCGGAAGGGCGGGTGTGGACTGGGATATGACACGATCAAAACCCAAGGTTTCGGGTTGTCTGCATTGTCCTTCAGCCAGGCCACGGCCCGCTCGGTGATCTGACGGTCATAGATCTGGTAATCGGTTTCGCCCTCACCCGAATTGCCATAGATCGCCTTGTGCCCCGCACGAGTTGGCACACCCTCTTTCGTTGCCCGCAACAAGGTGAGTGGTGACCCCACGCCATCAACCACGTGCATGGTATGGATTTCCTCGGCAAACCCGTTGTCATCGTCTGCCGACCGGTAGTGCAGTTTGCCAATGGCCGTCACAGGAACACCCGCATCCCGCAGAAGGTGGTGCCAGGTTTTGACCGCCCCGTCATACATCGTCGCGTTGTCCCAGTATCCGGTTTGGTGCGGGTATTTTCCCGTGGCCATGGCTGCGCGCGCGGGACAGCACAGGGTCGTCGCAGCATAGGCATTTTCAAACCGCGTCCCACGTTCTGCCAGCCGATCCAGATTGGGTGTTTTCACAACCGCATGGCCAGCCGCGCCAAGAAAGTCACGCGCGTGGTTGTCCGTCACAAAGAGGATGAGGTTTCTAGGAGCTCGCATGTCTGTTTCCTTGTTTGTGTCGTCGGCATTGGTTCACACGCGCAGTGAGTTGTTGAGCGAGCGGAACTCGCACGGTGCGGGGCTCGTCATCGGGTGGTTTGTTCATGCATCGATTTGGGGGGCTGGTTTGCTGAGAGCGCGGTGACCGCCACCACACTCAGGATCACGAGGGCCCCCGACCAGCACAAACCCAGCGGACGTAAGCTGATTGGCATCGCAGCGGTTCACGAACTACTCTCCATGAGATTGGCCGATGTGCTTTCATTGGGCCCGTCGTTTATCTGATTTTCACTCGACCAACTTCATATCAGCATAAACTCCTGAACTTGATGCGATTTTCGCAACATGTCCTGAATACTTCGAATGTCGCCAAATTCTGGCGCTTTGGATTCGAAGTGAGAAAACAGGATTTCGGGCAACTCTTTGTTTCCCAAGATTGGTTCGATCCCGGCCTGGGCAGAAATGTCGACGCGCCCTGAAAGACCTAAATCCGGATGCTGTTTGCCATGGATTAAATCTCGATCATCCGAATGACCATTGGCACTTCAGTGCGACGCCCAGACCATGTCTTTGCGAAAACAGCGATGCGACGCGTGCGCAGCCACCAACATTGATCAGAGACTTCGAGAGGAGAATGGTAGCGTGAGGCGGACTTGAACCGCCGACCCCAGCATTATGAGTGCTGTGCTCTAACCAACTGAGCTATCACGCCGTAACCAGTGGGGCGTGCAGTACCCAAGGCTTGGGCCGGTGTCAAACGGATTCCTGACGATCCGGCCCAAAAAAATTTGGGCCTCAGCCCTTTTTCTGAATCTCGACCGCATGCGGATACGGGATCGAAATACCCTTGGCGTCGAACGCCTCTTTCACCGCTTTGGTGAGCTGGAATTTCAGCTCCCAGTAGTCGGCCGCGTTGCACCAGATTCGCGCCGTCAGATCGACCGAGCTGTCGCCCAAGTTGGTCACCCGTACCCAAGGCGCAGGATCGGACAGAACGCGCTCGTCGGCTGTTGCCACCTCTTCAATGATCTGCATCGCCGTGTCGGCGCTGTCGCCATAATCAATTCCGAACACCAGATCGACGCGACGGGTGTCATGGGCGGAATAGTTGGTGATGATCGAGCCCCAGGCCTGACCATTGGGCACGATGATCTGAACGTTGTCGGGCGTCACCAGTTCGGTCACGAACAGATTAAGATCCTTCACGGTGCCGGCCGTCCCGCCAATATCGACGTACTGACCCAGCTTGTAAGGACGGAACACCACCAGCATCACGCCAGCCGCCAAATCGCTGAGTGTCCCCTGCAGCGCCAGACCAATGGCCAGCGAGGCTGCGCCCAATATGGCAACGATACTGGTTGCCTGAATTCCAAAGATTCCCAGAACTGCCACCAGGACAATCGCCAGGATGACCCATTTCACCATACTGGCCACAAAATTGCCCAGCGTCGGGTCGATCTGAGGGGTCTTGTTGATACGTCGCCGCACCATGCCACCAATCATGCCGGCGGCGATCCAGCCGACAATCAGAACGATCAGGGCTTTGATCGCATTCAAGACCACCGGCCCGTAGGCTTCGGTTTGTGAGAGGACCTCTTCCACGTGCGTCTCCTTTTCATGACACATTATCCCGCGCTGAGATCTGTCCCGCACAGGTTGGACGCGATCATTCAAGAAAAAGGCCTGTCACGTCTAGGTTTTTGATCCAACCAAGTTCCCCATGCTGTTCACATGTGAACAGCCACCCCATGGAAGGCGCACAGCTTGCCCCCTGTTTTTGCCAATCAGAGCGCTTAAGTTGGTCGCAACCAAAACCCGGAGATCCACATGACTGACCTGTCCGCTTTCCCCATCACCCGGAAATGGCCCGCACAGAACCCCCAAATACTACAGCTCTATTCCTTCCCGACCCCCAATGGGGTCAAAGCCTCGATCATGCTTGAAGAGACGGGGCTGGAGTATGAAGCCCACAAGGTCACGTTGGCAGATGCCGATGTCAAAAGCCCTGAATTCCTGTCGTTGAACCCCAACAACAAGATCCCGGCCATCATCGACCCCAACGGGCCTGATGGCGAACCGATCGGATTGTTCGAAAGCGGGGCCATCCTGCTGTATCTGGCTGAGAAGACCGGCAAGTTCATCGGCCAAACCGCCAGTGACAAACATCACATCACCCAATGGCTAATGTTCCAGATGGGTGGCGTGGGTCCGATGCTGGGACAGCTTGGATTCTTCTACAAGTTCGCAGGCGCCGAGATCGAAGATCCCCGCCCACGCGAACGCTATGTCAACGAAGCCAAACGCCTGCTGGGTGTAATCGACGGCCAGCTTGAGGGTCGTGATTGGATTGCCGGCGACTATTCCATCGCCGACATGGCCATTGCGCCCTGGCTGAACGGGCTGAACTTCTACGGCGCGACCGAGATCGTCGAGTTGGACAGCCGCAAGAACGTTCTGGCTTACCTGGAGCGGTTCCGCGACCGCCCCGCCGTGCAGCGCGGCATGAACATTCCTGCCCGGGATTAACCCGGCAAATTGCCTGTCAGCACATAGCGCAGGATTTCAACAACTTGCTGCGGCTCTTCGGCGACGGCCAGGGCCGCGGCATGCACTTCTTTCAGGGCGTGCTGATGCTCGGGCGGGTTCAGCACGATGATCGACTTGCCAAGTGCTGCGGCGTAGCCCGCGTCAAAGGCGGCGTTCCACTGCTTGTACTTGTCGCCAAAACGCACCACGACAACATCAGCGTCCTCGATCCCCTTGCGGGTACGGATCGCGTTGACCATCGCGCCTTTATGGTCATGCCAATACTTGTTTGGTTCGGCCCCAAGGATCGCGACACCGCAGTCGTCGCTGGCGCCGTGATCGGTGACCGGGCTGCTGAATGTCACATCCAGATCTTCGGCGCCTTGAGTGATCTGCTCGCGCCAATCGGTGTGGATTTCACCGGATAGATACACTTTCATCATCTTTTTCTCCCTCCATCAAAAAAGGGGCACAACCGGCCCCTTCTTCTCGTTTCAAATACGGGCCTGCACGACATCAGCCGCGCAATGCGCCGCCTGTGGCCTTGGTCACCTTGGCAACGATCTTCTCGCTGATCGCCTCGATGTCCTTTTCCTTCAGCGTCTTTTCCGTCGGTTGCAAACGCACGGTGATGGCCAGAGACTTCTTGCCCTCACCCACCGAGCCGCCAATGAACTCATCAAAGACACGAACCTCTTCGATCATCGCTTTGTCGGCACCGCTTGCAGCGTTCACCAGGGTCAGCGCCTCGACGCCCTCATCAACAACAAAGGCAAAGTCACGCTCGACCGCTTGCAGGTCGCGCAGTTCCAGCGCGCCACGGCTTGCTCCAGATTTGCGCGGCATCGGAACCTCATCCGGCCAGATCGTAAAGGCCACGGCCGAGCCTTTGATGTCCATCGCCTGCAGGACGCGCGGGTGCAACTCACCAAAGACGCCCAACACCTTTTTCGGACCGAGGCAGATCTTGCCATGACGACCCGGGTGCCACCAATCCTGAGCGCCGCGCAGGATCTGAACCTTTGCAGGCGCGCCGATGGCCGCCAGCACAGCCTCGGCATCAGCTTTGGCGTCATAGACATCAACCGCACGCGAGGCGCCGTGTACATCCTTGGGACCGGTCCGCCCCACCAACAGACCCGAGATCAGGTTATGCTGCTCGCCCGGTTCCCCACCATGGAACGCCGGACCGACCTCGAACAAGGCCAGATCCATGTAACCGCGCGCCTGATTGCGGGCTGCTGCCTGCAGCAACCCGGGCAACAGAGCAGGCCGCATGTGCGACATGTCCGAGCTGATCGGGTTGGCCAGCATCGTCGCGTCATCACCACCACCGAACAGCGCCGCCGAAGCCTGATCAATGAACGAGTAGGTGACGCATTCGTTGTAGCCCAACGCAGCGCAGGTCCGGCGTGCCATCTGCTGACGGCGCTGCTGCGGGGTCATCACCGCCTTGGGGACACCTTCGGTCACGCGCGGCAAAGGCTTGCCTTCAAGCTTGGTGAGCGACGCGATGCGGGCCACTTCCTCGACCAGATCAGCCTCACCTTGTACATCCGGGCGCCAGGACGGAACATAAGCCATGTTCCCTTCCAGCTTGAAACCAAGACGCGTCAGCGTCTGGCGCTGCTCGCTCTCGGGGATGTCCATGCCCACCAACGATTTCACCCGTTCTGGGTCCAGCTTGTAGGCCCGGCTGTGGTCGGGCTGCGCGCCAGCCATGATCACATTGGACGGCTCGCCGCCACATAGATCCAGGATCATCTGCGTCGCCGCTTCCATCCCGTCCTTACACCAGTCGGGATCAATGCCACGTTCATTGCGATAACGCGCATCCGAATTGATCTTGAGCGCGCGGCCCGTCAGCGCGGTGCGCACAGTGTCAAAAAACGCAGCCTCGACGTAAACATTGGTCGTCTCGTGGGTACAGCCCGTGTGCAGACCGCCCATGACACCGGCAATGCTCTCAATCCCGCTCTCGTCCGAGATCACGGTCATGTCGTCGCCGAATGTGTATTCCTTCTCGTCCAAACCCACGAGTGTCTCGCCCGCCTTCGACCGGTGCACGCGCAGGTCACCCTGCACCTTGTCCGCATCGAACACGTGCAAAGGACGGTTGCGGTCAAACGTGAAGAAGTTGGTGATATCCACCAGAGCAGAAATCGGCCGCAGACCAATCGCGGTCAGCCGATCCTGCAGCCACTGCGGCGACGGTCCATTTTTGACGTCACGGATCAGGCGACCATAGAACACCGGGCAAGCCTCGCGTGTGTCCTCGTCAATGGTCACATTGATCGGGCTCAGGAACTCGCCCTCAACCGGGGGGATTTCACGGGTCTTGAGCGTCCCCAAGCCACGCGCGGCCAGGTCACGAGCAATTCCGTAAACCCCAAGCGCATCGGGGCGGTTGGGTGTAATCGCAATTTCGATCATCGGATCGACCTTGGCGGGCGCGTTCTCGGCCAGCCAGCCGACAAAGCTGTCGCCGACCTCGCCCGAGGGCAGCTCGATGATGCCGTCATGCTCATCCGACAGTTCCAGCTCGCGCTCGGACGCCATCATGCCAAAGCTTTCGACACCACGGATCTTGCCGACGCCGATGGTGATATCCAGGCCGGGGATGTACATGCCCGGCTTGCAGACCACCACGGTGATGCCTTCGCGGGCATTGGGCGCGCCGCAGATGATCTGCATCTCGCCCTCGTCGGTGTCGACCTTGCACACCCGCAGCTTGTCCGCATCGGGGTGCTTTTCGGCGTGCTTCACATACCCAAGGGTAAACCCCTTGAGCCGGTCAGCCGGGTTCACGATCTCTTCGACCTCAAGACCCAGATCGGTCAGGGCCTCGGCGATCTCATCCACCGATGCTTCGGTGTCGAGGTGGTCCTTCAACCAGGAAAGGGTGAATTTCATTGCGTCTCGTCCGCGATTGATCAGAAAGTTATAGCAGGCTTTATCGGATCAGCCCGGACGGGGAAAGGGGACAAGGGCCAACGATGTCATTTTGCCCGAATCCGTTGGCCGAATGCATAAATCGGAATACTTTGACCTGTTCACGAAACTGTGTGTAGGCTGTCGATATTGATCTTGGGGGAGTATCAATATGACATCCGACAAAACCGGACCACAGTCCGCCTTCTTCGTGATTGCGGACATATCCGGATACACGAAATTCATGTCCGAGACTGAAATCACGCACGCCAAGGGGATCCTTGAGGAGTTGTTTGGCGCCCTGGTGCCAGCCATCCGATCTCCGCTGAGCATTTCCGGTCTCCAAGGCGATGCGGTGTTCGCCTTTGCGTTTGAAAGCGACGTGATGACCAAACAGTTCATCATCGACTTCGCCGAACAGATCTACTGCGCCTTTGCCCGCAGCAAGGAAAAGATGCAGATCAACACCTCATGCGACTGCGGAGCCTGCGCCAATATCGATGGGCTGGAACTCAAGATCGTGGTGCATCACGGCGAATGCGTCGTGCAGGAAACCGGCGGGCGGCAAGAGCTGGCCGGCACGGATGTCATCACCGCCTTTCGTCTGCTCAAGAACACGGTCAAGGAACGCACGGGCATGGACGCCTATATGCTCGTCTCCTGCGACGCGTTGCGCAAGATGGACATGAAAGGCCTGTTCTCGGAGGACGAGTTCTATACCGAGGACATCGAGCACATCGGCGAGATCGAGTATGTCGTCCGCGATCTCAAACAGGCATGGGAACGCAGGCGCGGGTCAGAACAGGTCTTTGTCAAACCCGACGAAGAGCTGTTGATGGAAGAGTGGGCCATACCGGTCACCGTCTCACCAGCGGCGGCGTTTACGGCCTGCACCCGGCCCGACATGCGCGCCAAATGGCTGGGGGCCGATGCCGTTGATCTGCTTGGCTTGAACAAAGGTAAAATCGAACCCGGCACGATGTACCACTGCCATCACGGCGATGACATCTTTCCATTCGAGATCATCGATTGGCGTCCTGGTGAGTATGTGACAGGCCGCTACAACCTGCCCATGGGTCTGACGATGTACGAAACCAACGAGCTTGTGTCCGTTGGCGATGGCACGATGGTCAAGGTCCGCTTTGCCACGCCCAAAGGTGGTAACCTGATGGGCCGCCTGATGACAGGTATGGTCAAGAAAAAGCTCAAGTCAATTATCGTGCCCGACAAGGAAAACCGGATCCGGCGCTTGAAAGAGATTTGCGCGGATTGGCTGGCCGAAGACGCGTCACTGGCACCCGACCGACCACAGGATGTGGGCGAGCTGGTCGCTGGTCAGGGATAAGTCGGCGCGCGCCCCAGCAACTCGTCCAGCTGGCGTCCAACCCAACCGTGCGGGATGAAATGCCCGCCCGGATGGGTGTCCAGAGTAACCTTGCCCTGCTGGCAACTCGTCCATTCCACGCGGCTCAGCGTCAGGAACGGCTCGACGCTCCAATCTCCCTTGGGCGTGGCATCGCCACAGTCGTATTGCGCCCGCCACAGGGCAACGGGATGCGTCGTGTCCCCATCCGGGCCAAAGGGGAAATCCATGACCGTATCGCGCAGCCCGTGCACATGGCGCACCTCGCGCGGAGTGCTGGGGCAATGTTCGGTCTGCCGGATGGTGCCCGCGATTCCCATGAGCGCCGCGATTGGCGTTTCCGACTGACAGGCATAACGCCAGGCCATCGCCCCCCCATAAGAATAGCCCGAGACAAAGATGCGCTCGGGGTCGATTGGATAGTGTTTTGCCACATCCGCCAGCACATCATCACCAAAGCCCACGTCATCGGTGTCCGAGGTCCAGAAGTCCCAGCTTTTGTGCCGCCCGTTCGGAGCCACCAGCAGCACGCCGCGCAGTTTCGTGTGCCCTGCAATCCGCTGATGCCGAACCACCAGATCGCCCTGCCGCGACCAGCCGTGGAAATGCATCAACACCGGCAAGGGCGTCTCACCGTCCCAGCCATCAGGTTCCAGCACATGATACGAACGATCGCCCAGTTCACAGGCGGTCTGCCCATGGCAGTCGGATTTCCACGGCCCCATGGCGAGGGTCGAGGTTGCAGAAAGGAGAAGGCAGGCAAGCGCAGTTCTGATCATGGCCCGACCCTACCCAGCTTATTGCCCGTGTCACGTCACAACTCTGTGGGGCGAAAGCCGCGCCATCGCCAGACCGCGGGATGGCGACGCGACAGAGTTGCAGGCCACTTTATCCCTGCCAAATCCGTCTGCGCTCTAATCGAAATTGCGCCACATCCAAATCGCCAGCCCTTGCGGGCGGTCTGGCGATGGCGCGGCGGCCTATCGGCCTAGATTCCGCGCCAGGCACAATTCTACTCTCTGAAGCCTTTCAGCAGTTTCTTAGTCCTGAAAGCTGCATCGATGCGATGCTTCTTAACCTGGTCTCGCTCTTTCCAAACCGAATTTAGTGCGTGCGAGAATACGGAAACAGGGGCCCAAACAAAAACCCAAAGAGGCAAGAGCACCCAGACCGGTGCAATCAACAAAACAACGACGGAAAAAACAAAAGTCACGCCAATAATGGCGTGACCTTTCCAACGCGGCATCGCCTCAGCATGCCGCAACATCCAATTGTAAACGACAGCCATGTAATAGCTGACGCTGAACACTTAGCGGCTCAAACCACCATGCAGGTTCGGCATGTCCAGCGCGGCGAAGCCATAGTGGCGCAACCAGCGCAGGTCGCTTTCAAAGAAGGCGCGCAGGTCGGGGATGCCGTATTTCAGCATCGCGATCCGGTCGATCCCCATACCAAAGGCAAAGCCCTGATACTCGTCAGGATCAATACCACCGGCGGCGATCACCTTGGGGTGTACCATGCCCGAGCCCAGAATCTCGAGCCAGTCGTCCCCTTCGCCAATCTTGAGCGTCCCGCCCTCCCACGAGCAGCGGATGTCGACCTCCGCCGATGGCTCGGTAAAGGGGAAGTGCGAGGCGCGGAAGCGCAGGTCGACGCCATCGACCTCGAAAAAGGCTTTCACGAATTCCTCGAGCACCCATTTCAGGTTCGCCATCGAAATGTCCTTGTCGATGGCCAGACCCTCGACCTGGTGGAACATCGGCGTGTGCGTCTGGTCATAGTCCGCGCGGTAGACACCACCGGGGCAGATCACGCGGATCGGCGCGCCGGTTTTCTCCATCGAACGGATCTGCACCGGAGACGTATGCGTGCGCAACACGTGCGGCGGGCGGTTATCGCCCTCGTCGCGGTGCATATAGAACGTGTCCATCTCGGCCCGCGCAGGATGGTGGCCGGGGATGTTCAGCGCATCAAAGTTGTACCAATCGGTTTCAATCCGGGGGCCTTCGGCGACAGCAAAGCCCATCTCGGCAAAGATCGCGGTGAGCTCTTCGCTGGCCTGGCTGATCGGGTGCAGACTGCCTTGACGGCTTGGGCGCACGGGTAGGGTCACATCCAGCCATTCGGTGCGCAGACGCTCGTCCAGCGCGGCATCGGCCAGTGCTGCCTTTTTGGCCGACAGTGCCGAATTGATCTCATCCTTGAGTGCGTTGAGCGCGGGGCCTGCCACCTGGCGTTCCTCGGGCGTCATCTTGCCCAACTCGCGCATCTTCAGCGCCACTTCGCCCTTTTTTCCGACGGCGGCCACGCGGATCGCTTCAAGCGCCGCTTCGTCGCCCGCATCGGCGATCTGACCCAGATATTTTGCCTTAAGATCGTCCATGACGGTCCCCTGATCACATGTTGCAGCCCTGCTATCACAGCCGCCGCTGAAAGCAAGGGCGGGCGATTAAGCGCGGCGCAACAATGTGGCCTGCGGGCCGCTTTGTATGGCGCGGGCGGGCGCGCCGTACACCTCGGGCGTTTCGCGCAACTCGGGGAACAGTGCATAAAGCTCTTGCGCTGTCTCATTGTCGAGCGCGCCAAGAGCCAGTTGCCCAGGATAAAAACTCTCGCTGTCCAAACCACCGGTCGAGACGATCTGATGCGCATCAAAGAAGAGGTGCACGTAGCGGACGATATCCAGTGGCGCCCAGCTGACACCTTTCCCGTCGATCAGTGACTTCGCAGGCACCAGCACCTCTTCCTCGCCAAACAAAAGTTCGACCTGCCACCCCGACACCAGAATGCGATGCTGGGGCGAGATCAGGACGTCGCGATGTGCCCCATGTGTGCCTGCGGTAATTCGAACCGGTGAATACCGCCCATGCCCCCGCACCGTTTTCGACCCGACCCAACGGACCGGTTGAAGGCCATCATCGCGCGTCATCACCAGATCACCAGGCTTGATCATCTCGACAGGGCGTTCACCGCTGGCCGTGTCGATCAAGGTTCCGGCCACAAAACACGCCAGCCCGGAATCGCCGGGGTTGACCGTGCCATAGGTCAGGACATCGGGATTGGGCTGGTTGAACTGCAATGTCGTGGTTGTCGAATTCGGGCCAACCAGCACCGGCAGATTGTCGGACGTGGCGCCATCTGCCGCACCGCCGATTGCAGTGATGTTCTGCGTACCGCCACCGATATCATAAAAGTCGATCACCTCGTTGGTGGTCGTATTGGTCAGCGCATAGGCCTCGTAGTTGTTCGAGCCACCCCCATCCGGGTCTGTCAGACGGATGTTGAAGAAATCCGCCGAGATCACATAGACGACCTCACCATTGTCTGGATCGACGGACACCTGAACCCCGGGATCATCCAGTTGCACCTCGATCCCGACAGTGCCGTTGGCCTGATAGAAGGACACGGTGAAGTCGGCCGGATTTTCACTGGGGCTTAGCGAAACCTCAAGAAACTCGGACACGCCCGAGGCGCGCGCATAGGCGTTGGAGTAATGAAGTTCACTGATACGAGCCACGGCGGTACACCAAACATTTGTTTCTGTGGTCGTATATGCTGACGCAAACTGGCAAAAATAGGGTTTAATTTTGAACTCCACATCAAATTTGCAGTTTTGCGCAGCGTTCCGCTTGCGTCTTTTCCCATCCTGCCCAAGCGTCTGGATGTGAGGAGAGACCTGTCGGCATGCAAAACGCGACCCCGTCCAAACCCTGGTTGGTCCTGTTGGGGCTGGCCTTGGGTGTATGTGTCACCAACGGTTTTGCCCGCTTTGCCTATGGGCTGATTTTGCCGGCGATGAAATCCACACAAAATTGGACATATGCGGAAGCAGGGTGGCTCAACACGGCCAACGCCCTGGGCTATGTTCTGGGGTCGCTTTTTACCGTGGCGTTGATCCGCCGCGTCGGGGCATCTCGCCTGTTCAGCGCGGGCGTTGTCCTGACCGCCATATGCCTGTTTGCAACCGGTTTGAATGCTTCCTTGTTGGCCCAGAGTGTCTGGCGCATTCTGGCAGGTGTCTTTGGAGCAGGGTCTTTTGTGGCTGGGGGCGCGCTGGCGGCCGCCTTGTTTCAGGATGATCCCAAACGCAATGCCCTATCGATTGCGTTCTATTTTGGCGGCGGCGGAGGTCTGGGTATCGTCCTTTGCGGCGCCACTTTGCCCATGATGCTGGACTGGCTGGGACCAGAGGCCTGGCCATGGAGCTGGATCGGCATCGGCTTGGTGAGCTTTGCCATTTGCCCTTTGAGCATCTGGGCGGGTGAGGCAATGCGAGTCCCTTCGGCACCGCCGCCTGGCCGCCGATCGGTTCCCATAAGCAAGATGGTAGGGGAGATCTGTGGCTACGCCGGGTTTGGCCTGGGCTACATCGTTTACCTGACGTTCCTGGCCCTTTGGATGCAGGAGCGTAGCTATAGCGCGACTTTGATCGCAGGCACCTGGGTCTTGCTTGGGGTGTGCATCACCCTGTCGCCCTTTGCCTGGCGGTCGGTGTTTGCGCGTTTCGCAAACGGCGTTCCCTTGGCCATGATCCTGACCGGAATTGCGATCGGGTCAGCCTTACCGATTTTTGTTCCATCTGCTGCGGGGCTGATGGTGTCGGCAGTCATCTTTGGTCTGTCGGTGTTCATGGCACCTGGCGCGATCACAAACTTCACGCGCCAGAACATGCCGCAAGACAGCTGGGGCGCGACGATCAGCATGTTCACAGTGGTCTTTGCCGTATCCCAAACAGTTGGCCCCATCGGCGCCGGGCTGATCGGGGATCGAACCGGCGACATCGGCGACAGTCTGTTGACGGCCTCAGTCCTGTTGATGATCGGGGCCGTGCTGGCCCTGACCCAAAGGCCGCTTGACCGGACTTGAGCAGCCCACAAAAGAGCCAAATGCTCCCGCCCGTCGTCGATGCCCCTGACGGGACACCTCCTCCCGTTGGGCCCGGCGCCTCGCCTTCGGCTCGGCGCACCACCGCAGAACGCAAGCCATGCCGAAAAACGAAAAGGGCCGATCCACTTGAGGATCGACCCTTCTTTTCACTGTCGCTCGTTTACCGTCTTACGCGGCCAGAGCAGCCTGTGCCTTGGCAACGATGGCACCGAATGCATCGGGCTCGTGCACGGCCAGGTCGGCCAGGACCTTACGGTCAACTTCGATACCGGCCAGGTTCAGACCGTTGATGAAGCGCGAATATGTCAGCGCTTCGTCGTGCGAACGGACGGCGGCGTTGATGCGCTGGATCCACAGCGCGCGGAAGTTCCGCTTGCGCTGCTTACGGTCGCGAGTTGCATACTGGTTCGCCTTGTCGACGGCCTGAGTTGCGACCTTGAAGGTGTTCTTGCGGCGGCCATAGTAACCTTTGGCGGCCTTGATAACCTTCTTGTGACGGGCGTGAGTCGTGGTTCCACCTTTAACGCGGGACATATCTCAGATCTCCTCTTAGCGGTCGTAGGGCATGTAGCCCTTGACGATCTTGGCGTCGGGGGCAGAAAGGGTGGTGTTGCCGCGGGCATCACGGATGAATTTCTTGGTCCGCTTGATCATGCCGTGGCGCTTGCCGGCCTGGCCCGCCAGGACCTTACCGGTTGCTGTCACCTTGAAGCGCTTCTTTGCGCTCGACTTGGTCTTCATCTTGGGCATTTCCGTCTCCTTGAGTTCGGGTTCGGTTCGAAACGCGACTCGGCATGCCACAAATAGCCGGTCGCGCGGTCAGAGGCGCCATTTACGCAAGTCGGATCACTTAGGCAAGAGGGTCAGGGCATGAATCGCGCGACAACACCGAAAAAAACTTCGGGAATTTGATCGAAGGTATACCCGCCTGGGTGCGTGACGATCGCATAAGCCATTGCCCCCAGGGACAACAACATCACAATCGCCGAGGCGCGAATGGATCTGTCATCGCTATAGGCCGAGATCATCGAGGGTATCGACAGGACAGCAAAGACCAGCCCCAAAACAAGTATCAGATCGGTGTCCATGTCGCGCTCCCCATATGGAGAGAAGCGTATTAGCCCGGATCGGTGTTGTAAATCAGCCGTTCGTCACACGGCGCCACCCGCAGGATATTGGTGGAGCCTGGAACGTTGAATGGCACACCCGCTGTGACCACGATCTGATCCGTTTCGGTGGCAAACCCATCTGCGCGGGCCGCTCGGGCCGCATTGACCACGGCGCCCTTGAAACGCTCCAACTCGGGGGTCATCACGCAATGGCACCCCCACGACAGACACAAGCGCCGCGCGGTGCCCCGCAACGAGGTCAACGCGATGATCGGCACGCCGGGGCGTTCCCGAGCCGTCTTGAGTGCGGTTGTTCCGCTTTGGGTAAAACAGCAGATGGCCTTGATGTCGGTCTTTTCGGCGATCTCGCGTGCAGCTGCCACGATGCCATCCGCCACCGTGGTCCCTTGTGCAGTACGCGAGGCGGCGATGATCTGAACATATGTCGGGTCGGCCTCGACCTCGGTTGCGACGCGGTCCATGGTCTGCACCGCCTCGACCGGATAGCCCCCCGCCGCAGATTCTGCGCTCAACATGATGGCATCCGTGCCCTCATAGATGGCGGTGGCCACATCAGAAACTTCGGCCCGGGTGGGCATCGGGCTTTCGATCATGCTTTCCAGCATCTGGGTCGCCACGATCACAGGCTTAGCCGCGGCCCGGCATTTGCGCACCAAACGCTTTTGGATCGGCGGCACCGCAGCCACGGGCAGTTCAACACCCAGATCGCCACGCGCCACCATGATCCCGTCTGAGGCATCGAGGATGTCATCAAACGCCTCGACCGCCGCCGGCTTTTCGATCTTGGACAGAATCGCGGCGCGGCCATCGGCAAGCGCGCGCGCCTCAAACACATCCTTGGGCCGCTGCACAAAACTCAGCGCCAGCCAATCGACGCCCAACTGACAGACAAATTCCAGATCCGCGCGATCCTTATCGGACAGCGCCGCCAGCGGCAGCACCACGTCCGGCACGTTCACACCCTTGCGGTTTGAAATCGTCCCGCCAATCACGACCGTACAATTGGCGTGGTCCGCACCGCAACTCTCGACCTTGAGCCGGATCTTGCCGTCATTCACCAGCAGATGCGATCCCGGCTCCAATGCCTCGAAAATCTCGGGATGCGGCAGGCACACGCGGGTTGCATCGCCGGGCGTCTTGTCCAAATCCAATCGGAAGGGTGCGCCAGGTAACAACTCTTCAGCATCGCCCGCAAAGACCCCCACCCGCAGCTTCGGCCCCTGAAGGTCCGCCAGAATTGCAATCGGGCTATCCAGATCCTTTTCCACCTGGCGGATGATCCGATGCTTTTCCCGGATTTCGTCATGCGAGCCGTGGCTCATGTTCAAACGAAACACGTCAGCACCCGCCTCGTGGAGCGACCGGATCATGTCATAGCTTTCTGACGCCGGTCCCAGCGTCGCCACGATTTTTACATTTCTGAGGCGTCGCATGGCTGCTCCCTTGGTTCCGCACATTGTTACCGCAAACGGTCTTGCACCGCTTATCGCGCAATTCCCTTTCTGCGGCAACTGCCCTAAACCTGCGACAAAAGAGATGACAGGCGCATGACATACACCCCGTTCTACACCCATGGCGAAAACAAACCCTCCCGCTGGCTGATCACCTGCGATCACGCCACCAACACCGTCCCGCCCGAAATCAACGGCGGCGATCTGGGCTTGCCGCGCGAGGATATGGAACGGCACATCGCCTATGACGTCGGCGCCTATGAGGTGTCGAAACATCTTGGCGAGATCCTGAATGCGCCTGTTGTGGCCTCGAACTTCTCACGCCTCGTGATCGACCCCAACAGGGGCGAGGACGACCCGACGCTGTTGATGAAGCTCTACGATGGCTCGATCATCCCCGGAAATCGCCACGCCGACGCGGCCGAGCGAGAACGGCGGCTGGACATGTGCTATCGCCCTTACCACCGCGAACTGGCGCGTATGGCCGCCCTACCCCACGCAATCGTCGTCTCGGTCCATTCGTTCACACGCCAACTGCGCGGCCGCGATCCCCGCCCGTGGGAAATCGGCATCCTCTACACCCCGGATGAGCGGTTCTCGCGCCCACTGATCAACCGTTTGAAAGCCGAGGGCGATTTGACTGTGGGTGAAAACGAGCCCTACACCGGCGTTCTGCCAGGCGATGCCATCGACACGCATTGTACCGCGCATGGTCGCCCCAACGTGTTGATCGAGCTGCGAAATGACCTGATCGCGGATCACGCCGGTCAGAGAGCATGGGCCGAGCGACTCGCGCCGATCCTGACTGCCGCGCTAGAGGACAGTGGGCTCTGACCCGCCAACATGACGCTGGGTCAACGGGCACGGGTTTCGACGCTCACATTCTTGTGAGGTCGCACTTCGCACCCCATATCATGGTCAAGGAGGACACCAGATATCCCTGAAAGGAGGGTATCATGACCGTAGAATTCCTGACCACCGTCTTTGGATGGATGACCGTTCTGAACATAGGCTTTCTGGCCTTCACCACGGTGATGCTGTTGGCAATGCAGAATTGGGTGACCGGCGTTCATGCCCGCATGTTCAAGATGGAAGAAGCCGACGTCCGCAAGGCGTATTTCGCTTATCTTGCAAAGTACAAGACACTGACCTTGGTCTTTGCCGTGGCGCCTTACCTTGCGTTGAAACTGGCCTGACCTTAAGCGGAACGCGCTATTGCGCGCTCCGCTACTCTTGTTTTCTCAAGCTGTATGTCACCCAATCGGTCTTTTCCGCATGCCGGTCATAGACAGCGCGAGCGCGATAGTTGCCCTCGCGGGTCATCCAGCGCACCACATCCCAGCCCTGGCTTTCAGCAAAATCCCCGACGGCCTTGATCATCAGATCAACCACACCCCGCCCGCGCATCTTTGGATCGACGAACATGTCGTCGATATAGGCGCCAACGGTTGCAGGCAGCGGTCGCTCGTAAGATCTGAAATGCGTAAAGCCAACCAATCCGCCATCCTCGGTTTCGGCAACGATGCACCGGGTCTGCGCCGTCGGTGACATGATCCAGCCCCAAACGCGTGCGCGCATGTCCTCTGTTTGCTCGGTCTTGCCAAAGGTGGCATAGGCCAGAAACATACGCTCCCACGCCGGGCGGTCCGCCTCTGTCGCAAATCTGGTCGTGATGGTCATTGAAATCTCTGCCTGCTCAAATCCGGGGACAAGGCCCACCTGCGGCACCATGTGCAGGGACAGGGTCGAGCGTCAACATCGCGCCCGTTGTAACACGCCCTGTTGGTTGCTACCTCTACGTCAAACCATAGCCATTCGGAGCCACCCCATGGATCAGCAGACCGAAATCGAACTCCAGGCCGCCGCCTTTCGCCGCCTGCAAAAGCACCTGATGGAAGACCGTACCGACGTCCAGAACATCGATATGATGAACCTGGCTGGGTTCTGCCGCAACTGCCTGTCCCGCTGGTATCAAGAGGCCGCCAACGAAAAAGGCATCGAGATGGACAAAGGGCAGGCGCGCGAGATCTTTTACGGCATGACCATGGACGAATGGAAAGCCAACTATCAGACCGAAGCGAGCCCCGAAAAACAGGCCGCGTTCGAGGTCGCGTTTGAAGAGAATGTGACTAAGAAGGGCTGAACACCACGCCCTGATCCTGCAAGGTATCAAATTCACTGTGGCCGATCCCCAATTCGGCCAGCACAGACCGGCTGTCGGCCCCGTGCGCGCGCGGTGCATGATCCAGTGACGGCCCGCCATGATCAAAGCCGAAGCCGGCAACGGCAAGCGCCATATTGTCTACGGACTGGATCATCGGGCGCGTGTTCAGCTGTTCTTCGCCCAACGTCTCTGCCAAACCACGCACCCGAGCAGCAGGAACATGCGCCGCGTTCAGCCTGTCCTCCCACTCAGCCGCCGTACGGGTTGCAAGGACTTCGGCCAAAACCGCAGCATCCTCTTCTCGGCGCGCACTGATCTGCGCCCGCGGTGTCGCCAGAATGGCATCGGCCCGCGCGTCCTGCCCGATGACATGCATCAAGTTGGCCATCTGTGCATTGGTGAATGCGCCGATCATAACCTGCCCGTCCGCTGTGTCATAGGTGGCATAGCCCGCAAGCGTCGGGTCCTGATTGCCATGCGGCTTAGGCGCTTGCCCTGTCGCCAGCGTCGTCGCCGTGTGCGAGTTCATCAGCATCAACGCACAATCCGCCATCGACACATCAATCCGACGCCCCAAGCCAGTCCGTGACCGCCCGAACAACGCCGCCGAAATCGCCATGGCCGCCTGCGCGCCGGTGCCATAGTCCACCATCGCAGGGCCAACGCGCACCGGATCACTATCGGCTTCCCCATTGGCCGCCATGATCCCGGTAAAGGCCTGGATCACCACGTCATAGGCTGCATGGGCTGCTTTGGGTCCCGTCGCCCCAAATCCGCTGATCGCACAATAGATAAGATCGGGCTTCAGCGCGGATAGGCGGTCGTATCCCAGCCCTAACTCCTCAACCGCGTGCGCCGTATAGTTCTGCACCAGAACATCTGCCGTCGCGACCAAACGGTCAAACACCTCACGGCCCTTCTCGGTCTTCAGATCCAGCGCCAGCGCTCGCTTTCCCCCGCCCTGCGCCTGGAAAGACAGGCCCATGCCCTGGGCGTTCAGCGTGGCGTCTGCCCCTTCCATACGGGTCATGTCGGGCTGACTGACGGGTTCGATCTTTATGACCTCGGCCCCCAAAACACCCAACTGATAGGCGCAAAAGGGGCCTGCAAACACATGGGTCAGGTCCAAAACTCGTAAGCCTTCGAACGGTCGCATAAAAAATCCTCCCTCAGGTCAGGCTGACCCAAGGGAGGATTGCAAACTGTTCCGTTCTCGTCAGAGAGGCGTCGCGTTCTGGCCTCAGATCGCGGCCTTGAGGCTTTCGTCCAGGTAGATCTCGCGCAGGCGCTTGGCGATCGGACCCGGAGTGCCGTCACCCAACGAAACACCGTCGATTTCAACCACCGGCATCACAAAGGCCGACGCCGATGTGGTAAAGGCCTCATCCGCCGCTTTCGCCTCGTCGATGGTGAACAGGCGCTCTTCGACTTCCATCTGGGCCTCAGCCGCCATGCGCAGAACCGCCTTGCGGGTGATACCGTGCAGGATGTCGTTCGACAGAGGGCGGGTCACGATCTTGCCGTCCTTGACGAAATACGCGTTGTTCGACGTGCCTTCGGTCACGTGACCGTCTTCGATCATCCAGGCGTCATCGCAGCCAGCAGCCTTGGCCATCATCTTGCCCATCGAGGGGTAAAGCAGTTGCACGGTCTTGATGTCGCGACGGCCCCAACGGATGTCTTCGATCGAGATGATCTTGGCACCCTTCTTGGCCGCCGGGCTGTCCGCCAAACCGGGCTTGTTCTGAGTGAACAGCACGATGGTCGGCTTGGTGTCCGCCGAAGGGAACACAAAATCACGGTCGCCATCGCTGCCGCGCGTGACCTGCAGATACACCAGACCTTCGTTGATGTCGTTCAGCTCGACGAGCTTGCGGTGGATTTCCAGCAATTCGTCCTTGGTGCACGGCTCGGCCATCTGCAGCTCATCCAGCGACCGCTTCAGGCGTACGGCGTGACCTTCGAAATCGATCAGCTTGCCGTCCAGAACACTGGTCACCTCGTAAACCGCATCCGCCATCAGGAACCCACGGTCAAAGATCGACACCGTGGCCTCGGTCTCGGGCAGGTATTCGCCATTTACATAAACAGTACGGGTCATGTTTGTCTCCTCAGCCCCAAAGTGCCGCTTCAGGCGGGTGCACTCCGGCGTCGTCAAAATTCAGCGGTGTGTCGCGGTCTTCGGCCAACAAGAGCGGGCCGTCAAGGTCGGTCACAACCGCACCCTGTGCAACCAATGTCGCAGGGGCCATCGCCAGCGAGCTGCCAACCATGCAACCCACCATCACCTCATACCCCTCGGCCAGAGCCGCATCGCGCAACTTCAGCGCTTCGGTCAAGCCACCGGTTTTATCGATCTTGATGTTGATCACATCATATTTGCCTTGGAGGTTGGGCAGGCTCGACGTGTCATGGCAGCTTTCATCAGCGCAAACCGGTACCGGGCGCTCCATCCCGATCAGTGCATCATCTTCACCTGCGGGCAAAGGCTGCTCGACCAGAGCCACACCCAGACGCACCAGATGCGGTGCCAGATCAGCATACACCTCAGCCGACCACCCCTCGTTGGCGTCGACAATGATCTTGGAATTCGGCGCTCCGGCGCGTACGGCTTCCAGACGCGGCATATCATCGGCGGTGCCCAACTTGATCTTGAGCAGCGGGCGGTGTGCGTTTTCTTCGGCCTGCTTGCGCATCTCTTCGGGAGAGGCCAGCGAAAGCGTATATGCGGTGATCTCAGGCCCCGGAGCCTCCAGCCCCGCCAGTTCCCACGCGCGTTTGCCTGCGCGTTTGGCCTCCAGATCCCAAAGCGCACAATCAACCGCGTTACGCGCGGCCCCTGCAGGCAGCAAGTCCATCAGGCTTTCGCGGTCAAAGTTCTCAGGCAGCCCTCGGATCTCGGCCTCGACCGATTCCAGCGTTTCATTGTAGCGGGCATAAGGCACACATTCGCCCCACCCCTGATGCTCACCATCAGTGATCCGCACCGTCAGCACATGGGCCTCGGTTCGTGATCCACGCGAGATGGTGAACACCTGCGCCAGTTTGAACACATCACGGGTGACTTCTATCTGCACGCGCCCCATCCTTCTTCTCGTTCAAAATACGGCCGCCGGAGGCGGATCAACCCCTCCTCTGGCGGCACGCTTAGATCAGATTGCAGCCAGTGCATCCACCAGCTTTTCCGCGCCAAAGCGGAACGGGTCGGTGGCGGGCAGGCCCATGTCGGCCTCCAGCTCGGCCAGATAGGCCTTGGCCTCATCCTCGGGCATGTGCTGCGTGTTCACTGAAATGCCAACAACCTGGCAGTTCGGGTTGGCAACTTTGCCAAGCGCCAGCGCCATGTCACGCAATTCAGGCAACGACGGCTGCTGATAATCGGGCAGACCGCGCATGTGTTCGCGGGTCGGCTCGTGTGCCAGAACCAGAGCGTCCGGCTGGCCGCCGTGGATCAGAGCCATCGTCACACCCGAATAGGACACGTGGAACAGGCTGCCCTGACCTTCGATGTGGTCCCAGTGATCTTCGTCATTATCCGGCGTCAGCCATTCGACTGAACCCGCCATGAAATCCGCGATCACTGCGTCCAGCGGCACGCCGTCGCCGGTGATCAGGATGCCAGTCTGGCCAGTGGCGCGGAAGGTCGATTTCATACCGCGCTTGCGCATTTCAGCGTCCATGCAGAGGGCAGTGTACATCTTGCCTACTGAACAGTCGGTACCCACGGCCAGAACGCGCTTGCCCTTGCGCTTGACACCATTGGCGATCGGATACTCGACTTCCGGAACCCGCACGTCGTGCAGCTTGCGACCCGTGGCTTCGGCAACAGCAACCAGATCCGGCTCGTCGCGCAGCAGGTTGTGCAGGCCCGACGCCAGGTCAAAGCCCTCTTCCAGAGCCATAACCAGAACTTTTTTCCAGGCCTGGCTGATCACGCCACCTCGGTTGGCCACACCAATGACAAGTGTCTTGGCGCCAGCCGCCTTGGCCTCGGCCAGGTCCATGTCCTTCAGGCCCAGATCAGCCTTGCAGCCGTCCATCCGGAACTGGCCCACGGCGTTCTCAGGACGCCAGTCCTTGATGCCGATGGCAACCTTGGCCGCGAGTTGGTCGGGCGCATCGCCCAAAAACAGCAAATACGGTGTCTCGATCATTGCGGTGCACTCCCATTCTTGATTCTGGCGTATGCTAATGAGGCGATCTCACGAGCGCTTCGCGTTGTGTTGCGTTTGAAAACCGTCAAAGGGAAAATTTTGCGCGATCTAGGCAATCAGCGCAAAAATATCCCAAGTTTTCACTTCGATTAAACTTTGTGCAGCTTATCGATCGTTCATGTCGAAGATGCTGCACAGGCAATGCTGCATCTGCACAAAGAGCCTTGCGCTAGCTCACGCAATTTAATACCCCATTTCTCAAGAAAATCGAAATATCCTTACCTTCGCGACAGGAGATCACATGAGCTTCCGCATTCAGCCCGCCGCCCCCGCGCGACCCAATCGCTGCCAGTTGTTCGGCCCGGGCTCCAACACCAAACTGTTCCCGAAAATGGCGGCCTCGGCTGCGGATGTGATCAACCTCGACCTCGAGGATTCGGTGGCCCCTTCGGACAAGGACGTGGCCCGCGCCAATGTGATCGAAGCACTCAATACCTTGGATTGGGGCAACAAATACATGTCCGTACGCATCAACGGCCTGGACACGCCCTATTGGTACCGTGACGTCGTCGACCTGCTGGAGCAAGCCGGTGACCGCATCGACCAGATCATGATCCCCAAGGTGGGCTGTGCCGAAGACGTCTATGCCGTCGACGCCCTGGTGACCGCCATCGAACGCGCCAAGGGCCGTACCAAGCCGGTGAGCTTTGAGGTGATCATCGAATCCGCTGCTGGCATCGCACATGTCGAAGCGATCGCGGCCTCGTCGCCCCGCATGCAGGCTATGAGCCTTGGCGCGGCTGACTTTGCAGCCTCGATGGGCATGCAGACCACCGGCATCGGCGGCACGCAGGAAAACTACTACATGCTGCGCGAAGGTGTGAAGCACTGGTCGGATCCGTGGCATTGGGCCCAGGCCGCCATCGTCGCCGCCTGCCGCACGCACGGTATCCTGCCGGTCGACGGCCCGTTTGGCGACTTCTCGGACGACGAGGGTTATATTGCGCAGGCCAAACGTTCCGCGACTTTGGGCATGGTTGGCAAATGGGCCATCCACCCCAAGCAGATCGCATTGGCGAACGAGGTCTTCACCCCATCCGAAGAAGCCGTGACCGAAGCGCGTGATATCCTGGCCGCCATGGAACAGGCCAAGGCCAACGGCGAAGGCGCGACCGTCTACAAGGGCCGCCTGGTCGACATCGCGTCGATCAAACAAGCCGAAGTGATCGTGGCACAGGCCGAGCTGATCGCAGCGGGCTAAAACCCGCGACCAAAAAAACAAAGGGCCTCAGGCAATTCCCGCCTGAGGCCCTTTTTCGTTTCCGCTATGGATCAGGCGGCTGACTTTGCGACCGGCAGTGCCATCACCATCGCGGCGATCTCGTCCAGCTCCTCATCACTGATTGGGCAAGCCGCGTTTTTCGCCATTCCGTGATTGGCGGGGTTGCGCATCTCGGCGGCCAGGGCCGAAACGCTCACGTCCGCACATTCTGCGGGCAGCGCAGCGGGGATACCACAGGACCGCATCAGGTTGGACAAGGCCCCGGGCAAAGCCCGCGCTTCAGCCGCCGCACCCAGAGCCTCAGCCGCACGGGCATAATTCTCGGCCCCCTCAGGGCGATCCACCAACCAGGGCATGCTAACCTCCAGCCCCAATCCAGTGGCCAGCCCGTGGTGGACCCGCGAAAGCGAACCAAGCGAATGGCTGATGTTGTGCCCCATATGCGTGTTGCAATTGTGCAGGGACAATCCGGCAACCATGCTGCCCCACAGCACTTGGCCCCGCGCCTCGATGTCGGACCCATCCGCCACGGCCCGTGGCAGGGCGTCGCTCATGATGCGCAAAGCCTCGAGCCCGTACATCAGGCCTGCCAGGCTGGTGGTGCGGGCAGTGGAACCCTCTAGCGCGTGGGCCACCGCGTCGATCCCCGTCCACGCCGTCAGATGTGGGGGTAAGCTGAGCGTCAGTTCAGGATCCAGCACGGCCTGATGGAACATCAGTTCCTCTCCCCAGAACCACCCCTTGGAGCCATCCGCTCGCGAAATCACCGAGGTCCGCGTGACCTCGGACCCGGTGCCCGCAGTTGTGGGGATGGCAATGGATGGCAAGCCAGTGTCCGGCAGCGGCTGTGCCGCCAAATCAAAGGTATGAGCAGGTTGGCCACTTGGGGCAATCGCAGCAACCAATTTCGCCGCATCCATCGCGGCACCGCCGCCCAGACCGATCACCACCTTGGCCTGAGCTTCGCGGGCCCGAGCACAGAGCGCATCGACCAGAGCCTGCTTTGGCTCTCCGGCAACATCTGCGGCCAACTCAAAGGATATACCTTTGGCAGTCAGGCTTTCGGCGAGAGTGTCGGTCACACCCAGCTCTGCCAGAATCGCATCTGCAATGACCAAAACCGGGCCACCACCCAGCCCCGCCACGATATCGCCGACTTTCCGGATACGCCCGGCCCCAAAAGTCACCGGAGGAACCCGGCCCATGTTGAATGTCTGCACTGTACTCTCCCAATTCATGTGCCCGCCATTTGTATCAGCGGAGTTATCTTTTACCTAAACGGATTCTGCCTCGACCAAACGTCCTGTGAACGACCCCCTCTGTCGCAGACACACACTGAACGTTGGGTCATGCCAGTTGTTGCCGTCAAATCACATGAGACAGTGCCTTTGCTCGGTTCACCCTGCACCCTATGCGTCGACCTTGCTCTCAAGACCATCGCAACAAACGCGGGCTGGAAACCCACAGGGAATTGGGGCACGACTGTTTCAAACTGATTTCTCATATCAACCCGATACGCACACATGACCGACCTGACCCTGTTTCACACCGCCGAGGTTCACCGTGCCACCTTTGATGAACTGGCCCAGCGCATTGCGCCTGGGGCCAGATTAACCCATGTGGTGCGTCCCGATTGGCTGGACCGCGCCCAGGGTGGGATTGATGTCACACTGTCCGAGGAGATTCAGGCCGAGATCGCTGATGCGCCAAATGCGCTTTGCACCTGCACAACGATCGCCGATGTCGCGACGCAGGCCGGAGCAATCCGCGTTGATCGACCAATGATGGAAATGGCGGCTGCAGCCGGCGGGCCCGTGTTGATGGCCTATTGCCTGCAAAGCACATTGATCCCATCCCGTGACCTGCTCAAATCTGCATTCCAGGAACGCGGACAACCCGCAGCGATCAGAGCACTCCCCCTGTTGACGCTGTGGGAGCTGTTCACCAGCGGACAAGTTGACCAATTCGCAAAAGCAATCGCTGATCACATCGACAACGCGGTGCGTCTTTGGCCCGATACAACCGCCATTGTGCTGGCGCAGGCCTCAATGGCGCGGGCTGCGCGGCATGTGACAACCACAATTCCGGTGTTGTCATCCCCCGAGCTGGCGCTCAGGCGAGGGTTGGGATTGTAGCATCGTGCAGACGCGCTCCAAAGCAAAAGGCAGGGCTTGAGGGCCCTGCCTTTGCAGTCTTTCGCAATTGGATCAGTGGCCGAACACGCCGTTCTTGACCCACTGCATCTTTTTGCCCTTGGCCCCCATCCGCATCATCAGGCACGAGGTGTTGAGACGATTGAAGTAGAGGATATCCAGTTTGTACCACCCGGCTTGCGGAACCTCGACCTCGGACACGATGGTGCTGTCGCAAGTTTGACGCCCATCGAAATGACCCACGCGCTGACCACCGATGCGGGCATCAATGCCGTCGTTGGTGAAAAAGTCGATCTCGTAAACTCCGGGCGCATCAAAGCGGATGTAACCCTTGATCGCGGCCGCCACGTTCTCGGCCCGACCCGAGGTCAGGGTCGGATCACCCTTGTTGTTGTCGCGATAGTCCAGCCCACGCAGCGGCGCGCCGCGCTTTGCACCAGATTTCAGGACGGAACGGGCCTCGGACAGGTATTTGATGTGCCGACCTTCCTTGGCGAACCCATAGGTCACCGACAAGCCGGGCTTTACACCACCAGGCTGTGGGCTGGCGGGTTTCAGTTTCAAAGGCGCGGCTCCGGCTGCTGTCGCGATCACGAACGACAGCGTGGCGGCAGCTGCGATCAGAATGGATCTCATATTGGTCTCCCTGTTGAGGACGTCGCCGTCGGCTTTTGCCGATCTTTTGCAACGAAAATGCTACAAGCTGGGCTGAGCCTAGGCGGCAATCCGCATTGCGGCAAGGGTTGGCGTGTTCACAATTTCCCCCTCCGGGGTATCCGGTCTTCAGGCGCGCAAATCCTTTGGCGACCCCAAAACAACATAAGATGTGATCGACGTAACATGCGGCAGCATGCCCAGAACTTCGGTGTGAAACATCTTGTAAGCAGGCAGATCGGTGCATTCGACCCGCAACAGATATTCGATGGTGCCGGTCGTGTTGTGGCATTCCACAACCTCGGGCACCTGCTGCAAGGCGTTTTCAAACCCCTCTTGCGCCGCCTTACTGTGCTCTCCCAGGCCAACCCCGATGTAGGCCACGATTCCAACGCCAAGGGCCGCGGGGTTCAAGACCGCACGATACCCCGCGATCACGCCAGAGCGTTCCAGCTCTTGCACACGACGCAGGCAGGCCGAGGGCGACAAACCCACCCGATCTGCAAGCTCCAGATTGGATATTCGCCCGTCGCGTGACAGCTCTCGCAATATATGTTGATTTATCTTATCCATCTTCGCCATTTGTTGTGCAAATTGCACATACTTAGCACAAAACGCAATTTCATTTGGCCCTAAATCAGCGAATCTGCGCGTCATGACCCATGAACTGCTCCTTGCACTCGTTGCCTTTGCTTTTGTGTCCTCGATCACGCCGGGACCCAACAACCTGATGCTGATGGCATCCGGTGCGAACTTTGGGTTCCGTCGCACGATCCCCCACATGCTGGGTATTGGACTGGGGTTCACCTTCATGGTTCTGCTTGTGGGCGCGGGATTGGTGCAGGTGTTCGACGCATTTCCCGTCAGCTATCAGATCCTGAAGGTCGTTTCGGTGGCCTATCTTCTCTATCTGGCTTGGAAAATCGCGAACGCTGCCCCGGTCAAAGGGCAAGAAGACGCCGGAACACCGATGACATTCCTGCAGGCCGCCGCGTTCCAATGGGTCAACCCAAAAGCCTGGACCATGGCCCTGACTGCGATCACAGCCTATACGCCCAGCCAAAATTTGGGAGCCGTGGTGATCGTTGCCGTGGTCTTTGGCGCAGTCAACCTGCCCTCGGTCAGCACGTGGACGGTGTTGGGGCAGCAAATGGCGCGGATACTGACAAACCCGCGCCGTTTGATCTTGTTCAACTGGACCATGGCCCTGCTGCTGGTGGTCTCGCTCTATCCGGTTTTGTTTCCCTAAACCGGACTATTTGAGCGGCAGGCAAATCTCGGTCAGCAAATCCTCAGGTGCCGTTGTCCGCGGGTTGTTCAGGCTGATCTCGTAACACGGCGCATCAGCAGGTTCTTCTCCGCTTTCAGGCAGCCATTGACCGAACAGCGTCTGATAAGCTGCTGCCAGTCCCGAATATGGCCCCTTATAGGTCATGACAGCGGTCTTGCCGCCGTCGATCGCCCATTCCTCCAGTCCCTCGGGGATTCCGTCGCCGCGCCATTCGGCCCCGGCCAGGCTGGTCAGTTCGGCTTCAGGTACCACTTCGGGATTGTCCAGATAGACGCCAATAACGGGGCCGACTTGTGGCCAGAGCCCGCGCGCCTCGCAGATCGCGCCAAATTTCTCAAAGCTCTGACCAATCGTATAATAGGCCCCTTTGTGTCTCAGCATGGCCAGTCGGCGTTTGGGTTCGGTTCGAATTTCAGTGGGGTGCATCGGATAATCCTCTGGATCTGGTTTCGACAATGGCGGGCGCAGGCGCCCTGCTTTGCGAAACGGACCAGGGCGCTGACCGAAATCTTCGGCAAAGGCGCGAGCAAAGCTGGCACTGTTGGGGTAACCACAGCGCGCTGCCACTTGATCGACAGGCCAATCCGTCTGGATCAACCAGCTTGCCGCCCGGTTCATTCGCATCCGCCGCACGGCCTGGGCGCAGGTCTCGCCGGTCATCGCCCGGAACACCCGATGCCAGTGGAACCGTGACATCGCCGCCTCATCCGCCAACCGGTCCAGTGACAAATCACCCGCCGGATTGTCGTGAATATAGCTCAGAACCCGCAGCAGGCGGTCTTCGTATCGGCCGGTCATGAGGACCCTCACTGGTCTGTTTCGCACCTCGATCGATGCCACAATCGCAGATCACAAATCTTGCTGAGTTGCATCTGCGGCAACCTGACGTCATATATCCAGCAAATTCCGCGTTGAGAGGCGTCATGACCCAGTATCTGGATTTCGAAAAACCGCTGGCCGAGATCGAAGGCAAGGCCGAGGAGCTGCGCGCCCTGGCCCGCGCCAACGAAGAGATGGATGTTGCCGAAGAGGCTGCCGCTCTGGATGCCAAGGCCGCCTCGTTGCTTGAAGAGCTGTACAAGGACCTGACGCCTTGGCGGAAATGCCAGGTGGCGCGCCACCCTGAGCGTCCGCACTGCAAGGACTATATCGATGCGCTGTTCACGGAATACACGCCCCTGGCCGGCGACCGGAACTTTGCCGATGACCACTCGGTGATGGGTGGCCTGGCCCGGTTCAACGATCAGCCGGTGGTGGTGATCGGCCACGAAAAAGGCAACGACACCAAATCACGGATTGAACGCAACTTTGGCATGGCCCGCCCCGAAGGCTATCGCAAGGCGATCCGCCTGATGGAGATGGCCGGGCGCTTTGGCCTGCCGGTGATCACGCTGGTCGACACCCCCGGCGCCTACCCCGGCAAGGGTGCCGAAGAACGCGGCCAATCCGAGGCAATCGCGCGCTCGACCGAGATGTGCCTGAAGATCGGCGTGCCGCTGGTGTCGGTCATCATCGGAGAAGGCGGTTCGGGCGGCGCAGTGGCTTTTGCAACAGCTAACCGCGTGGCGATGCTCGAACATTCAGTCTATTCGGTGATCTCGCCCGAAGGTTGCGCCTCGATCCTGTGGAAAGACGCTGAAAAGATGCGCGAAGCGGCCGAGGCCCTGCGACTGACCGCACAGGACCTGCACAAGCTGGGCGTCGCGGACCGTATCATTGTCGAACCCAAGGGCGGTGCACACCGCGACCGTGAGGCGGCTGTTTCTTCGGTCGGTCACATGATCGAAGCGATGCTGGGCGAGCTCAAAGACATGGACGGCGATGCGCTGGTCGCCGACCGCCGCAAGAAGTTCCTCGACATGGGGTCCAAAGGGCTGGCGGCCTAAGTCCCCCTTTGGAAGCAGACGCGTTACCAGCCCGGGGGTGCTCCCGCGCCCGAGCAGACCTGACTTTCGTCAGCTCCGCTAACGGCCTTGGGCCGGGCGCCTCGCCTTCGGCTCGGCGCGGTCCCGCCTGGGGTCGCTGTTGCGTGCACCCAGCAGCCCCGCAAACCGTCCGCGATTCATCGCCAACCGAAACACTGGACGCCAACCGCCGAGCGAAGCGAGGCCCGGCCCAAGGCCGCCAGCGTTTCCTGCGTCAGCAGGGAACAGCGCGGGCGCGGGAGCACGCCCTGCCCGCTTCAGCCGCGCAACTGTTGCAGCAACGCCGCCGATGGCTCACCTGTCACGGTCAAGCCGTTGGCACGCTGATAGTCACTGATCGCCGCCTTGCTCTTGGATCCGATCACGCCATCCGCCCCGCCAGTATCATATCCGGCCCGCGTCAGCCGCGTTTGCAGTTCTTTGCGATCATTCAACGTCAGCCCGTTTGCATCCGGCCCAAATGGCGTCTTGAGTGGCCCGCCGCCTGCGATCCGATCCGCCAGATGGCCAACCCCAAGCGCATAGCTGTCCGAATTGTTATAGCGCTTGATGACCGAGAAGTTCTTGAACACTGCAAACTGCGGCCCCGGTTTCTGAGGTTGGATGACCGAGACGGGCGTTGCCGAACGCGCAGCGGCTGAACCGACCTCTCCGCCCCAGGTCTGCCCGCGCACCCAACCCGACCGCTGCAGGTACGCCGCGGCCGAGGCCAACGCATCGGTAGGATCGTCCGACCAGATATCGCGGCGGCCATCGCCGGTGAAATCCACTGCATAGGCCAGATAAGACGTTGGTATGAACTGCGTGTGCCCCATGGCGCCCGCCCAACTGCCGGTCATGTTGGCTGGCGACGTATCGCCGTTTTGCAGGATCTTGAGCGCGGCAACGAGCTGCTTTTCAAAGAACGCGCCGCGCCGCCCGTCATAAGCCAGCGTCGACAGGGCCGAAATCACCGGGATGTCGCCGCGACGTGCGCCATAGCGGCTCTCCAACCCCCAGATCGCCAGCACGATCTGCGGCGGCACACCATAGCGTGCCTCCAGTTGAGACAGCAGCGAACCGTACCGCCCAAGCATCTGCTTGCCGGTCGCAATCCGCTCGTCCGAGGCAGCAATGGCAAGGTAATCCTCAAGCCTGCGTTTGAATTCGGTTTGGTTGCGGTCGCGCTCGATCACGATGGGCAGATAGCCTGCCCCGCGAAAGGCAGTGTTGATCGTGGACTGGGAAATCCCCTGCCCCAAAGCTCGGGCCTTGAACCCGTCAACCCAGGCGTCCCAGCCTGCGTTCGGCACCGATTGCACTCGGGGCTTGGCAGCGGGTGTCGCCACTTTGTTCGACCCACAGGCCGACAACAGCAAAGCCCCGACACCAAGCGAGAAAAACCTGCGATCCATCATGATAAATACCTGCTCATTGTTTTGCAGGCAGGATACCGCGATCAGGCGCGCCAAGCCAGCAGACGTTTTTCGAAATTCCCGATGATCCAGCTGGTCAGGACCCCCAAGGCCGACAGAATGACCACACCGGCAAAAAGCCGCTCAAGATCATAGAGCGATCCGGCCTGCAGGATATAGGCCCCCACCCCGTATTCGGCCCCGAGCATCTCGGCCGCGACCAGCAGGATGATCCCGATGGCCAAGCTCACGCGCAGACCAGACAGAATGCCGGGCAAGGCGCCGGGTAAAACGATCTTGCGCACGATGGACAACCAGCCGAGGCCAAAGCTCTGCCCCATGCGGATCAGTCCTCGGTCCACGTTGTCGACTGCCCCATAGGTCGCGACAACCGTGGGTGTGAACGTGCCAAGCGCGATGAGCGCGTATTTGGACCCCTCGTCGATGCCGAACCAAATCACAAACAGCGGCAACAGCGCGATCTTGGGGATCGGAAAGATCGCGGCCACAACCGGCACCAACCCGGCCCGAACATATGAGAACAGGCCGATTAAAACGCCGATACCAATACCGGCAGAAACGCCCAGCAAAGACCCCACGACCAACCGGGTCAACGATGGCCCCAAATGCGTCCAGAGCACGCCGGATTGGGCCAGATCCAGAAGCGTTGCACCAACATCCGATGGGCGCGGCAGGGTCAGGTTGGAAATCCAGCCTGCACGCGTGCCCCATTCAATAAAAAGCAGCAGAACAACAAAGACCACCACGCCCACACCGCGCTTGGTCTGCGGGCGAAAGCCGCCGCCACGAAAGGGGACGCTCTGCTCAGCCATGCACCAACTCCTGATCCGCAGCCAAAGCCTCATCCCGCATCAGATGCCACAGGCGCGTTTGCAGCGTCTCCAACTCGGGCAGGCCGGGGGTGCGCTCGGACAGTGGCACGTCAATCCGGATCACCTCGCGGATGCGGCCCGGGCGGCGGGACAGAACCGCGATTTGATGTCCAAGGCGCACCGCCTCGGACAGATTGTGAGTCACGTAGACGGCCGTGAACGGCTGGCGGGCCCAAAGGCTCACCAGATCCTCCATCAGCAATTCGCGCGTCTGCGCATCAAGCGCCGACAGCGGTTCGTCCAGCAGCATCACCGCCGGGTTCACCGCCAAGGCGCGCGCAATCGCAACCCGCTGCTTCATTCCGCCCGACAGTTGCCGAGGCAGCGCATCACGAAAGTCACTCAGCTTGGTACGAGCCAGAACACTATCGATGATCTGGTCGACTTCGGTCCCTGGCAGCCCGTGATCTTCAAGCACCAGCGAGATATTCCCAGCCACCGTCCGCCACGGCAGCAAAGCAAAATCCTGAAACACGAACGTCAGCGGGTTGAGGCACCCCTCGGGTGCCTCGCCCCCTTGCAAAACCTGCCCCTGGTCCGGCTGTTCCAAACCACCCAGCATCCGCAGCAAGGTGGACTTGCCACATCCCGAAGGGCCGATCACACACAGAATCTCGCCCGCAGGAATGCGCAGCGACACATCATCCAGCACCAGCATGTCGCCATAGCGGTGCGTCAGGTGATCCAGAGTCAGGTCCATGTGGTCGTCAGATCGTCGGCGCGTAGGACGGATCGACCAGTGTTTCCGAGGTGATATCCTCTTTGATCAACCCTTCAGCCTTGAACCAATCCAGCTGATCCTGAACCGAACTCATATTGAGCCCAGCGTTCTTGTTGATCCGCATCGCGCCGTTGCGAATGGACTTTTCAGCCTTTTCAAACGGACGATCCGCATAAACGTATTTGTGGATCAGCTTGACCATCTCGGTCGCGGCTTCATCGCCCGCGCTCTTGTCGACCAGAGCGGCGTTGAAATCATCCGCTCCGCGCGAAAATGCCCGCAAGAAGGCTTCGGTCTGACCGCGTTCATTTTCGGCGTTGTTGGCCGAAGTGAAGACGGTGGTGACCTGATAGTTCGGGATGTAGTCGGCCACATTGCCGATGATCTTGACGGCTCCGGCCCCAGCCAACCCTTTGGCGATATGCGGCACGATTGACCATGCGTCGACCTGCCCCGATTTCATCGCACCGATGATGGCGCCAACCTTTTGCAGCGGCTTGAATTTGACCGAAACGCCCTCGGCAGCGGAAATCTTGGATCCCATGTAATGGAACGACGAGCCCGCCTGTGTGACAGCATAGTTCTTGCCACCCAAAGCTGCCGGGCTGGTCAGGCCAGCCTCATAAGCCGCGTTGGACGCCAGGATCTTTTGCCCGTCGATGCCCTTTTCCTCGCTCAGCGCGCCACCGATCACCTTGGCCGCACCCTTTTCGGCAAGGCTGACCAAACCGCCCGAGATCGCGGTCACGGCGTAATCTGCATCGCCCGAAGCGATCGCGACCGCCATGGGTTGGGCGGCCTGAAAGAACTTGAACTCGACATCCAGCCCTTCGTCCGCGAAATAGCCGCGCTCGAAGGCCACAAAAGACGCCGCATGGCTGGTAAAACGCAGCGCGCCGACGGTCATCTTGGTGTTGGCCAGTGCCGGTGTGCCCAGCATCGGCAAGGTGGCGGCGCCACCCAAAAGGCCCATGGCTCCACGGCGTGAAAAATTGGTCATGATCACTCTCCCCTGAAAATTCCGTCTCACCTTAAGACTTTATGAAATCTGGGCGCAATCCCGCAAACGCGTCTCAGGTCACGAGTAAACGCAAGCCTTGCGTCACATCCGAGCGCACTGCCAGTCGCAACCCCGGCTCATCACCCGCCTTGAGTGCTGCGATGATCAGCTTGTGACCCTGTGGCGGATCGGTGCGGCGCAGTCGCCCATAAAGCGCGCGCATCGTTGGCCCCAGTTGCAGCCAGACGGTTTCAGCCATCGCCAACATCGCCGGAGCTTGCGCCCGCAGATAAAGCGTGCGGTGAAATTCCAGGTTGGCGCGAATGTATCCCACGGCGTCCCGCTTCGTGACCATCTCGGCCACATTCATGTTGATGGTCTGCAACCTGTCGATCAGCGCGATATGGGCCCGAGGCAAGGCGCGGCTTGCCAGTTCGACCTCAAGCAGGGCGCGCAGTGCGGCCAATTCCTCGATCCGATCGTTGGTCAGTTCGGGCGTGGACACTCGGCCAGAGTTTGACAGGAACAGCGCCCCCTCGGCCACCAAACGGCGCACGGCCTCGCGCGCGGGCGTCATCGACACTTCGAACTCGGACCCGATCCCGCGCAGGGTCATGGCCTGCCCCGGTGCGATCTCTCCGTGCATGATCCGCGTGCGCAACATGCGATACACTCGGTCGTGGGCAGAAGCGGTTTGTTCGGTCGTGCGGGCGTTCATCATGACCCCCATATGTGATCACAAATCCCAAACGGGTCAACCATCGAACCGATACCGATGCAACGCCGCGCCCTCATCCCGAAGCCACTGCCGCTGATCCCGATAGGGGCCATGAATTTCTTCGACCAGATCCCAGAAGGCTTGCGAGTGGTTCATTTCGGCCAAATGCGCGACCTCATGGGCCGCCACGTATTGCAGCACCACCGGAGGCGCGAGAATCAATCGCCACGAATACATCAGCCCACCCTGCGCCGTACACGACCCCCAGCGCGATCGGGTGTCCCGGATGGAGAGGCGCGAATAGGACCGCCCCAGACGCGCGCTATAAAGGTCCGAGGCCTCGGCCAAACGGTCACGCGCCAATTCCTTGAGGAACCTTTGCACCCGACGCGGCGCGGACTTGGCAGGCACGAGGATCGCAGCGTCATTCAGAACCACACTGCGACCTTGCCCGGCCTCCACATAGCGCTCGACCCCTTCGACAGGGATCACCGAACCGATGCCGACACTTTCGTTCGACTGTCTCGCGTCCAGATGGGATCTGATCCAATCCTCTTTTTCGGCTGCGAACTCCAGCGCGTGGCGTTCGGGCACGCCGTTGGGCATGGTCAGCGTCACCCGCCCATCCAACTGGGATATCCGCAAGCTGATCCGCCGGGCGCGCGCCGACCGGCGCACCGTCAGCGGTACGGGCGGATGTCCAGGCAGGTGGTGATCGGCCATGCGGGCTCCCATTTACTCAAAGGCTTTGACAGTGCCCACGTCATGTGGCACGTGACCTGAATCGTCGACGACTCACCTGATATCAAGGGGATTTCACATGCCCAAGGAAGAATGGGGCGTAAAACGCGTTTGCCCGACCACCGGCAAGCGGTTTTATGACCTGAACAAAGATCCGATTGTCAGCCCCTACACGGGCGAAATCGTGGAACTGGACACCGGCAAGAGCCGGATGATCGCAGCGGATGCCGAAGATGCGGCAACCCTGAAGAACAAACAGTCGATGAACGAGGATGACGTCGTTCTGGATGATGACGACGACGTCGATGTCGATCTGGGCGATGATGTTCTGGACGACGATGACGACGAGGACAACGTATCCTTGGACGAAATCGCCGACGTTTCATCCGAAGACGACGACTCGTGATTGACTGAAGGGCCGGGGTTTTTCCCGGCCTTTTCTTTTGTGCCGAAGCCTGTCGGCGCCGCCCACCAAACCGGCAAAATTTTTCGGACGATCGGCGTTTTTTGACTTGCGCTCCTGTCTGTCCTTTCATAAACGTCCGTCCACCGCAGCAGCGGTGGCATGGGGCCTTAGCTCAGTTGGGAGAGCGCTTGCATGGCATGCAAGAGGTCAGGGGTTCGACTCCCCTAGGCTCCACCATTTTTCTCCTCAGTTCGAATTCACTCGCAGTCATACGGCTTTGTAAATAAGGCCTTTGACGTGTCAGTCTTTCTCACCCCCAAGGAAACTTGGGCTCTGCCAGAGTTCCCATTGTGGGGGTCTGTGTGGGGTTCTCCAGTGGGAAAGTATGCCAGATGACCAAACTAACGGACAGACAAATCAAGGCTGCGAAACCGGGCGACAAGAAGATCAAGCTGGCAGATGGTCTCGGCCTGACGCTGATCGTTCACCCAAAGGGCAGCAAGACATGGGTCTGGCGCTACAGGGTCGGTGGAAAGCAGTGTGAGATGACTTTGGGCTCCTATCCTTCTGTCGGCCTCAAAGATGCACGCCAGCGCGTTGAGGTGCAGAGGAACCTGCTTGAAGATAACATCACCCCCGACGTGGCGGAGATGCGTGCGGAGGTGCAGGCCCGGTCAGGCCTGACGGACACCACCTTCGCCGGTGTCGCACGCGCATGGCTGGCAGCGGAGCGTTCACACTGGGCAGAAAAGACTTATGTCCGCGCCCACAACCGGATCGAAAAGGATGCCATCCCTCTGCTGGGGACTGTGGAGGTCGCGGATATCACGGCAGTCGATATCAAGGCCGTTGCGCTCAAGATCGCAGATCGCGGAAGCCATGAAACTGCGCGCCGGGTCATCCGCATCCTGCGACAGGTTCTGGGCTATGCGGAAGCCGAGGGCCTGATCTCTTTCGTACCGGGTGCAAACGTAATCGACCGCTTCAAGCCCCAGCCAAAGAAACACCACCCCGCTATCGTTGAGCCAGAGCGTCTGGCGCAGTTTCTGCAGTCGCTGGACGCGTGGCCGCATCAGACCTTGGGCAAGCCCCTGGTTCAGATCATTGCGCATACAGGTCAGAGGGCAGGTGAAGTGCGCAAAATGCGCTGGGCGGACATTAACATCGGTGAGCGTGTATGGAATAACCCCGTCACCAAGACGGGCATTACGATTGCCATTCCCCTGACGGACCCGGTGATCGATATCCTGAATGAGATGTACAAGCTCAACGGCCACCGCGAATTCGTCTTTGCGAGCGAGAACGGCCCTGTGTCTGAACCGGCCACAATGAACATGATCCGCAGAATCGGATTTGATGGAGAGACCGACGCCCACGGGTTGCGGGCTACGCTGCGCACATTGGTAACCGAGCGGCTCGGGTTCGATGAGAAACTGGCAGAGGCACAGTTGAGCCACGCATCTAAAGAGCAGCATGGCCGCGCTTATGACCGCACATCCTTCCTCGCCCAGCGCCGGGTGATGATGGAGGCCTATTCGCAGTTTCTGGTTCAGTTGCAGAAAGGCCGTGCTAACGTCGTGCAGATGCTTGTGAAGGCAAAGGTATGAGTGAGACGGATAGTCAGACAGAGGCAGAGCGCGTATTGGCGCTTCTTGAAGAACTGCGTACGCGGGTCAGTTCGCAGCCCGATCTACCCGATGATGCGATGTTGTCAGATGAACTTGTCGGTGTTCTGGACTTCTTCAATGGGGTTGGTCTTGAGTTCCCCTTCATGAAGCGATTGCTTAAGCAAGAACGGCAGCGACAGCATAAGGTACGCATGGGCGGCAATTCCATTACCCTCGAAGAAACCATACTTCGAGCAAAGGTTGTCGCGGCAATCAATTACCTGATCAAGGCCGAGATCGAAGCCAACGAGGAAAAGGTGCGCAAGGATGTTGCCGGTTATGCAGGTGTCGATGCCGCAAAAGCGGCACGCTGGCATAAGGAATGCCGCGACTTGCAACCACCAAAATTTTCCGATGTGGGAGGAGAGGCTATTTACCTTGGGCGGATTGATTGCCAGATCGAAAAATACAGGTTGGAATTGGAGCGCAAACACAGCTCCATGACACCCCATAAAGCGGTCATGGACCTGTTTGAGCCATAAAAATAAGCCCAACGAACAAGGGTATCAGTTCGTCGGGCATGTATGACTTACAACGTTGCCAGTATCTTTTTGTAGGAGGCTGGCAATGTCAGATCACATCGAAGTGCCCGTTCCACACCGTCTCTATGATGAGCGGTATCTGGCGGCGCTGCTCTGTCTCAGCGACGACGAGTTCTACCTGTTGGACCACTGGCGCGAGTACCATCTCGGCCCGAAATTCATGAACCTCCCAACCGGACAGGTCCGGTATCTCGGCAGTGATATCGCCGACTACATCGAAGGCGGCTGCAACGATGATCCCCGTGATATCTTTCGCAGCTACGAAGGCCTCGACGCCAAGAAGGCTGAAAAGCTGGGCTGGGAGGTTTTGGCTCAGACGGAGGCACCCGCATGAGTGTCGCCCGTATGCCCATCGCCCCAGACGCGTTCCCGAAGACAGGCCTTTTCACCCTTAAGCAACTGTCCACCCACAGCGGTCATTTGGGCATGTTCCCCGGATCGCCAAGCACTTGGTTGCGTATGGTGGACACCGGCGATGCGCCGGAACCCATCCAGATTGGTCGCCAGCATTTCTGGCGCGCAGAACATGTCCGTGCAATTGCGGCGGGTATCGACTGGCGGCTGGTGAAGATCGACACGCCCGATCTGGCAGCGGAATAGGAATAGAGAAACCCCGCCGCACGGAGAGCGCAACGGGGCCAGTGATGATTGTCGCTCTCCCTAGACCAAGGAAAGGAACAAAGTATGCAGGCAAAATCTGCAGCATACCGGACCGAAACGCAGCGGTCGCGGGCATGAGGGGACCAATGAAAAAGCTGACTGAACGTCTCCGCACCGTCGAGAAATCCCACGCGGATAAAATTCTCGCCGCCATTGGCGCAAAGCCGCAAATCGGGAAAAGGCATCAGCGCTGCCCGTTTTCGGATCACGAAGATAGGAACCCTTCGTTCCGTTACGATCCGGACGCGGGCCTGGTCTATTGCACCTGCCTTGAGGAACAGGGTTGTTCACTTACCGATGCAATTAGCAGAGCGAGAGGCCTCGACTTCCAAGCGGCCGTGCGTGAAATCGAGGCGATCACCGGTGAAACGATCTTCGAAGAAGGTCAGCATCCAAAGGAACCCAATGCCGGAGAAGGGCCAAAAAGCGGAAAAGAAGGCGCTGGACCCGTTGATCCGATTGATGCGCAGGAGCATGCGAAAAACGAAGCTGCAACAAAGGATAAAGCGAAAAAGATGGCTTGGGTTCAAGATAGGGTTGCAAAGATGCAACCATTGCCAGGAACGCCGGCTGAAGAATATTTGCGCAAAGTCCGGGGATTGGTTGGGATCGATCTAGAACACCACGCTTTGCGCTATGCTCCCGATTTCCAATGCAAACCGGGTGGTAAGAAAAGTCCGGCTCTTGTGGCGGTGGTTACGGACGACGATGGACATATTGTTGGCATGCAGGGCACAATCCTGAACCGCAATGGGCAACCGATACGCGACGACAACGGCAGGAAGGTCAAACTGAGCGCCGGGTTTGTTGGCGACGGGTTGGTGCGTATCAGGAACAAGTTGAGTACAGGAACCGTCGCCTTTGCTGAAGGTCCTGAAACCGGACTAACGCGTCTGCTCGCCAGCCCAGCTGAGATCCGGGTGTGCCTTGGTCCGATAAGAGCTGACATGATAAAAGGAAACGCTGGCCGCATCGAGATTATTGCCTACAACGACAAGGTTCAACATTGCCGCCAGATCGCTCGAGTTGTGGCGGCAGATAATCCAAAAGCGCGTGTCCATGTTGTTACCGCGCCTGTCAGTCTCGGGGACACCGCTGACCTCAATGACTTGTTGCAGGACATGGGAACCCGGGCGGTTGCAGATGCCGTGGATGACGCAGATCGCGTTTTTGCACGCAAACGCCGATCCGTTTTTGAGCAACTGGAACGTGGCAGTGATGAAGAGATCGCTGATCGTGTTTTGGAGACGCTGGAAGATCTCTTCGGTCGAATTGTGATAGCAGAAGGTGCGGTCTGGTTCTATAATGGCATGCTGTGGACCGTGCTAAACGAAAATCGGCTGACGCGTACGATCGCCCGCTTCGATGGTGCAACCTTTCCTACGCCTGGCGGCGGTAGGGGCGAGGTGAAGATCACTTGGAGCAAGGTGAAGAGCGTTAAAGCGTTACTGATGTCGAAACGCGAAGACGATGGTTTTTTGACGATGTGCCTTTGGGTATCACATGTGACAGTGGCTTCATTTGCTTTGATCGCGATCCAAGCACCGGCTTGTTTGAACCACGACTTGAGCCACACGCGCGGCGACATCGCGCCAGACATGCTGTGCGAGGCGCTTGGCCTTTGCAGGATGCTAAATCGCGCCTGAAAAACAGCGACGTCATGCGATTGTTTGAAGGCTTATTCTCAGCCGAAGCAACCCAGTTGCGGCTGCGCCATGAAGCGCCCAACCTTGAAGTGACCTTGGAGGACGCAGAGCAAGACAAGCGTGCGCGTATCGAGCTTATCCTACAGACGGCTGCAGCGGCGGCGCTCGGGATCGGAACCCAGCTGAAGCACCCGCAAGCTTTGATCTGGATCGGTAAAGGCGGTGCTGGGAAGAGTACCACCCGCAAGGTGATTTCGTCTCAAATTTCCGCAGAGGCATTGAAATCCGTACCTCCGGCAAAAGTCGGACAGGACTACTTTGTGGCGACCTTGCGTGGGTGCACCCTAAACGTAGCTGAGGAAACCTCAGACCGCGACCTCTCGGGAGATGCGCTAAAGAAAGTAATCACAGGCGATGTCTGTCATGCCCGGCTGCCCTACGGGATACCGTTCTATTTCAGTCCCAAGGCGCAGCATGTGTTTATCTGTAACGACCTGCCCGCATTTAGCGGGGGGATCGACAGCGGCGTTGAGCGCCGCTTCAAGGTTCTGGTCTTCGACAACGCTTATTCTGAGGAGCAGGCCGACGAGGGATTGGCAGATCGCATAATCGAACATGAGGCGGATCTTCTATTACATCTTGTCGTTGGTGCGGCTGCGGAACTTTTGACCACGCGGCGCATGGTGGATCCTTTGACATCACGCATCGCCAAGGAGGCGTGGATGAGGGATGCCGACCGAGTTCGTGCGTGGGCGGCAGAGAGACTATCCATCCGGGCAAACAACGTCGTCACTGTTGCTGATCTGTATTTGAATTTCCGTCAGTGGTGTGCCGCAGAAGGTGTATCGGACAGCCGAATTCCTGCGCGCAACAGCTTTGCTCGACGCTTGCGTCATGTAGAGCCCCGTCTCGTTCCAGGACCCAATAGCAAAGGCGCTCGGTTCGAAAACGCTATCCTCAAGGCGGTCTGATTAATAGTGAGACAGCTTGTAACGAGGCCAAACGAGCTAGGCCGGCCATTTCGTCGTGGGCGGACATGCAGTAAAACCTCCCAACTTCCCCAAAAGGTGTTTGTTTGGGAAGTTGGGAGGTTTTTTATCTCGTCCCTCTGTATATTTTCTGTTGTTCACATCAATCATTACGCTGTTACTCAACGCCCGACGTTCATTGCAGCGCCGCGGTGCGACCCCGCGAGGACCTCCGTGATTCGTCCAGCGCCTGACGCATGGCTGCCAAACCAGCCCGCTCGACATACTGGTCCATCGGGTCGAGTTCATCCCAAGTGCGAAATGCGGCAGCAGGCCAGAACTGCGGATGACTGTGCCGCATTTGGCTGAGCCACCATTCATGGTGGCACAGTTGCGGTGTCATAGCTTCAGGATCGCTCGGAAAGCGCGCAGCGACACCACAGCAGGCCTGCCACTGCCGGTCATGTACAATCGGGCTTTCCTCGCCGCTCGTTGCTGTTTGGGCTTCACAGTAGGCCATAGCGATCAGGACGATGTGCCTTGCTGCGGCAGCTTCAAGTTGGATATCTTGCCTCATTTGATTTCTCCTATTCATCATGTTGATGCGCATCCCGTTGGCTGTTGCCACCGGCGACCACCCCAAGGCGGGGTTGGTGATCACGATTTTCGTGATGCTCTGGATGTTGTTGGTTTCGCCCTGCCTTAGGCTCATCAGTGGATCGGCATTAGATCCAGACCATTCGCATCGGTCGCAAGCATGTCTCGGGCGGTCCATACCCCGGCGGTCTTCCGCGGCTTACGGGCAAGGCTCGGCAGACGAGCGTTATCATGTTTGGGGGAATTGCGGGCTGTCCGCTCGCAAATGGTATGTAATCGCTAAGTTTGTCAGCTTCAAGGAGCGGGCGGCGTAGCGCGGACAAAACAAAAAGCAGCTGCGTTATTTAGAAAGAACAACGTCTGCTTCGCGCTCAAAATCAGCCGCTCATGCCAAGTGCAGCGAACGACTGCTTCGAGCCCAGGGCGGACATTGACGCCCGCCCTACACAAACGGCTGCAATGCGGGACAGAGCTGACCTTTGATGCTGGCGCTCCAGTGTCAGCTTTGGCAAAGATGGCTGGCTAGGCCCTCAATATCGGGCCGAAGCTCTCGTGATCTTTGCCAAGCCAGAAAGTAGCCTTTGCCGGTCGTCATAGGCGCATCAACCAATAGCAAAAGCCGCCCCAATGCCAGTTCCTCCTTCAAGAGTGAACAACTTGCCAAAGCGATACCTTCGCCCGCCAAAGCCTGCCCAATGGAATTGCTGTAGCTCTGGCACAATGTTCTGGGCAAGCCATGCAAAGCACTTTGAGTTTCGCGTTGCAACCACACGTCCCAGTTGATCCAATCCGGCGCATGTCGGCGATAGTCCAGCAGTCTTGTATCTTGTGGTGCTTTGTAAAACCGTGCGGCCTGTTCGGGCGATGCTACAGGCGCCAGTTCTTCGCTCATGAGCAAATGACCCTCCCATCCTTGCGGTATCTGATTTGCGTAGATCACGGCAAGGTCGTTGTCGGCTGAAAGCAGATCTCGAGGGTCATCCGTGATAACGGTTTCGACGGGACAGGATGCTGCGCTAAGGGCAAACGACCTCAGGCGTTCAAACAGCCAAAAGACCGATACAGCTGAGTTGCATGCGATGCGAACGCAGGCGGCAGTCGGAGATCTCGCCTGGTTAAGAGCGCCTTGAAGGTAATCCAGCGTCATGGCCACTGGATCGGCCAGCTGCGCCCCAGTTGGCGTTGGTTTGAGGCTACGCGCACCACGTTCAAACAAATCCGCACCCAGCCATGTCTCCAACTGCTTGACACGCTTGCTGACCGCAGCTTGCGACACATAAAGCTCGGAAGCCGCCGCGCTAAAGCTACCCACACGCAGGGCTGTTTCAAAGAACACGAGCGTATCAAGCGGCGGGAGCGATTTTCGACGATTAACCATTCCCAAGAGTTATAGCTATGCCTGAGAATTTACAACATTCCCGCACCCGCCCAGTCGTTTTAGTTCTAACGCAACACTAAGCGGAGACACACGATGGCAAATTTTGACTGGCATGCCGAGCGGAGCGATCTGGCAGGAATTGCGCTGTTGGATCGTGCGCCGGAAAGTGAAGGAATAGACCTGAAAGCAGTGCGTCTCTATCGCCTAGGCCGCGTGCGCGCACAGATGAAGCACTATGGTGTCGATGCCGTCATCCTGTCCGACCCGATCAATATCCGCTATGCGACAGGCGCGCGGAACATGCAGGTGTTCTGCCAGCGCAATGCGCCGTCGCGCTACCTGCTGTTGACCGCTACGAAATCCATCTTGTTCGAGTTTACCGGGTGTCTGCACCTTGGGCAGGGTTTCGAGACGATTGACGAAGTGCGCCCTTCCAAGACTGCCAGCTTTGTCGCGGCCGGACCAGATATCCAAGCCCGTGAAAAAGAGTGGGCTGCTGAGATGGCCGATCTGATCGCAGAGCTTTGCGGCAAAGGCGCAACTGTTGGGCTGGAGCGCCTCAATGCGGGTACGGCCATCTCGCTGAAAGACTTCGGCTTGCATATCGTTGACGCCCAACAGCCGGTCGAGATGGCCCGCGCGGTCAAATCCAGCGAAGAGATGAAATGCGTGAATGCCTCGCTCAGGGCCACGGAAGGTGGTGTCGCCAAGCTACGCGAGGCCATTCGTCCTGGCATGACCGAGAATGAACTCTGGTCCGTGCTGCACCAATCGGTGATCGCGCAAAACGCGGATTATTGCGAAACACGGTTGCTGAACGCGGGCGCACGGACCAACCCCTGGTTTCAGGAAACATCGAGCAGCGTGATTGGTGAAAACGAGTTGATTGCGCTCGATACGGATGTGGTGGGCTGTCACGGCTACTATTCCGATTTCTCGCGCACCTTCCATTCCGGACCGGGCAAACCGACGGCGGCGCAGCGCGAACTTTACAAGGTTGCCTATGAACAGGTGCAGGCCAACATGGACATTCTTCACGCAGGGATGAGCTTTCGGGACTACGCGGATCGCGCCTGGGATATCCCCGAGAAATTCTACGAAAACCGTTACTACCTGTCGGCCCATGGCTGCGGCATGACCGGAGAATACCCCTATCTTTATCACAAGGGCGATTTCCCGGACGCGGGCTATGACGGTGAAATCCTTGCCGGTATGACTATCTGCGTGGAAAGCTATATCGGCGAGGCTGGAGGTCATGAAGGCGTCAAGCTGGAGCAGCAGGTCCTCGTAACGGAAACCGGCGTTGAGCTGCTGTCACAGTTCCCCTTCGAGGAAGATTTGCTGCGGTAATTCAGATAACGGACGTTTGTTCCGCCCGCAGCATTTGCAAAAAAGGGCTCAGTGCAGTCATTCGCTGCAACTTGCTCGAACGACTGCTTTGCGGAAAACTTTTTTCTAAAGCGGGAAATGCGTCTTCTTGCTTCAGCCCGTACAAGTGTTGCTAAGAACGCTTTTCTCCTAGGTGCGCGATACTCGAAGCCAATAGTCGTCTCGCCTCGTAGAGTTCACGCTGCCCAGACATCAGGTTTGGAGGCAGAGCACCTATCTTTTCAGAATGCTGGATTGATATCTCTAACCTATCAGCCGCTTCGATTGCGGCTTTTAGTGCAGCCTTGATGGCGGTCCTATCGGAAATTGGCAGGCGAGCTCCAGCCATTCCTCCGCTGTCTGTCCATGACCCGCTCTTCATTTTTGTTCCTCGCTCAGGCGGCCCCATTTTGGTAGCAGTGACTTATCAATTGCGGCGGTCGTTCTATCCGCACGTCGCATTTCCTCGACCTCCGCACGGAGTGCGGACAGTTCTTCAAGCCCTTTGAGCTGGGCGTGACAACCCAGGACATCCTGAAGAAGCCTTGCCTGTTGCAAGCTGATTTCACCCCGCGAAGCTGCAGTTGTGTTCCTCTCTGAAGCGATGAGGATATCTTCAATTGAGTTCAATTTGTTCCTGTCAGCCAATTGAACGAAGTCAGAGCGTGCAGGAGGCCGAACCCGATCAACGAGCCATTGGGCTACGGTTGGATTGCCGTCATCAAGCTCGTCTGAAATTACGTCAGTGGCGCGCCCGAGCATCTCTTCAAGCCGTTCGCCCGCAAGCCGTGCTGCGCGTGCTTTAATGCCATTTGCGCCACGCGGTCGGCCGGTTGACTTTGGCGGTTTGTGCCCGGGCAGGAACTTGCCATCCGGGCCGCGTTTAGCTTGTTGCTCGTCATGGGGCATAGAACCGTCAATCTCGTCATTTATACGTCAATAATACTGACATAATAGCTCAACTTTGCGCTCTTGTCACTGCCTTGGGATTGACCCGTGGGTTACGGAATTCGAGAGCGAGGTGTTCCGCTCCTTCGAGTGAAAAACCAAATCGGCTGTTGCATTCCCACAAAGAAATCAAGACGTGAGGATGCCTCCAAGGCCATCTGGCATCACATGCTCAACGCTCAATTCCTTAGTTATAAGACATGCAACACACCTAGGATGCTCCCACTCAATTCTCAATTTCCATTCCTCAGTGTTGAATGCACGTTGGCCAAGTTGTCTGAATGAAGGTGATAGCACCGCGCGACAGCACGGTTTTGGACTGCCAAATTGGTTTCATTAGCCCAATTGACAGCAGTTGAAGTCAGGAGAATTCAGTAATATGAGGGGTTCTATGTGGGGGCGAGAAGCCCTGATCGGCAGAAAACGCAGTGTTTTCAAAGAGGGTATGGTGGCCCTAGGCTCCACCAAAACCTATCCATCTATGATCATCGACAAGACCGTTGGTTTCGCCCATTTGCGGATACGTCTTGCGTGGCATGTCACCTTTCGCGAAACTTGCATCACTACATTCGTGAACCCAACGGGGGGCAAGGTCGTGGCAGATCAAACTATCGTTCTGGAAAGCACCCTGACGTGCCCGCAATGCGGGCACAGCGAGACTGAGGTAATGCCGACGGATGCCTGCCAGTGGTTTTATGAATGAAAATCCTGCAGCGCCGTGTTGAAACCGCTGGCTGGTGATTGCTGCGTTTATTGTTCGTATGCCACCGTCCCCTGCCCGCCCATTCAACAAGGCGATCCGTGCTGCGGATAATGGGACCGGGTCCTTTCGCCCCTATTGCCTGAGCAGGGTCCCAAAGCCCGGCACAGCATCCGTGACGCCGATGGTGCGCAGTGTCTGCCAATAGACAGCCGCGTTGCAGGCCACAATTGGCTTGCCATGTTCCGTTTCCAATTCTTCGATCAACGAAACCACAGGCAAGGCCGTTCCAACCTGCAAGATGGCGTCACAGTCAGAACGCGCGACCCGGGCAAACACGGCGCGAATATCATCCAAGGGTGTTTCGCAAATCTCGGGCAATGACGGCGCGCAGGTTCCCTCGATGGCAACCACCTCGAATCCCGCTTCTTCTGTGTTGGCCTTAACATGTTGGTCAATCTCAGCGTTGAAGGGTGTCACCACCGCAACCCGTTTGGCTCCAAATGCGCGCAGGGCCGCGTGGTCGGCAGCCGAAGCATTCAAGACCGGCACCCCCACTGCGTCTTCCAGCTCTTTACCGCGCCGCGCGAGCCGATCGACACCGCCGGGGCCTGCATCCGTTGTCAGCCCGATACACAAGGCCGCCGGATTGCAGTCCATCAGCTTGAGCGCCTCGTCGATCAGATCGTCGGAAACGGCATCCCCGCCCAAACGAAACCGCTGCATCTGGTTGGTCACGCCGTCGGGTCGCAACAGCTCTAACTCGGGCTGAACGACTGTGTTCATGGCAGGCGTCATGACGCCGATGATAGCACGAGGGGCAAGAGTATCAGCCATTGTTGCCTCCGCTCAGGTGGGCGTTCAGGCCGGTCATTCCTCCGATGTAAATATCGTCACCGACTATCGTTTCCATGTCACGCTCCAGATCCTTGGCGCAATCGAAGCGGCTTTCCCAGATGCCAAGCGTTTGGTCGGAATGGGTGATCGGTATGAACCGATGTGTCGAGACATAATTCTGCACAGGCAACGGGCTGTCGATGATGTCGTAGGTGTAGAAATGCTCCACGTCCGACAGCTCAAGCAGGGTCTCGCGGAACACGGCCCCATCCACGATATCAAGGTGCCGAATGCTGCCCACGGATGTGGCCGAGCCTGTTTCCATACGGGCTGCGGTCACGCCGGGGTTCCACTGATCGACACCATCGAACGCACGAACAGCGGACCAAACCGCATCAATCGGCGCATCCAGGATCATGCTTCGGTACACATGCATAGTTTTCTGCTCCTTCGACTTGCTCCGATGTTAAGTCCCGGCGCCTGGCGCTAGGCCCGCAAAAACCGACTTCAACATGTCGTTTTTTCGAAAGCAACCGTCTCATTCAACGCGTTGCCTGAGGGGAAACGGTAAGATCGGAGCAGACATTGGCACGGCGGGCAAGAGAGCAGCACACGCCACGCGGAATTCGCGTGACCCCTCCGCCGCAGGGCGGCACATTTCGCCCATTGGGTCCCCGGCGCCTGGACCAGATCACCCAGGCCGCCTTTGATATCCTGGAAAAGATCGGCATGGCCGATTGCCCCGAAGACGTCGCTGCATTGGCGATCGAACAGGGCGCAAAACGCCGAGACGATGGGCGTCTGTGTTTTCCCAAGGCGATGATCGACGCCGCGCTGTCAAAGGCTTTGAGGCGCGTCAACCTGCCCGGGTTTTCCGAAGACCTTGGCCTGACCATTGGCGGCGGCAATGTTCACATCGGCACCGGCGGTGCGGCAGTCGAAGTTCCCGACAACATAGGCGGGTTTCGTGCCGCGCAGCTCTCGGATCTCTATCAGTTGATGCAGATTGTGGGCCGGGCTGAAAACATCCACTACGGTGTGCGCCCCATCGTGGCCCGCGACATGGAAACGCCCTGGGATCTGGACGCAAACACCGCTTTTGCCTGCCTCAAGGCCTGCCCCAAGCCCATCGGGATCAGCTTTGATACCGCACAACACGTGCCGCGCATCACCCAGATGTTTGACATCGCCCTGGGCGGCGAAGGCCGGTTCCGGCAGCAGCCCTTTTGCATGGGGATCATCGTGCACGCGGTCTCACCCTTGCGGTTTGCCCCCGAAGGCGTCGAGATCATGAAGGCCGCGATCAAGGCCGGCATGCCGCTGCAGATCTGCACCGCGGCACAGGCCGGTGCGACCAGCCCCGTGACCCTGGCCGGTGCTCTGGCGCAAGGGCTGGCCGAGTCGCTCGCCGGGTTGATCATTGCCAATGTACTGAGCCCCGGCTTCCCAACGATCCTGGCCTTCATGCCCTTCATCAGCGATCTACGCACTGGTGCCATGACCGGCGGCAGCGGAGAGGCCGCCGTGGCCAACGCCGCCGCAGCGCAACTGTTGCTGAACCTCGACATTCCATCGACCGTTTCAGCCGGCATGACGGACGCCAAGGAGCCGGACGCGCAGGCAGGCTATGAAAAGGGCTATACCGTTGCCCTGGCCGCACAGGCCGGAGCGGACATGATCAACCTGAGCGTTGGTATGCTCGGCTCGCTCATGGTCGCCTCGCCCGAGGCGCTGGTCATCGACGACGACATGTGCGCCGCCATCCTGCGGTCCGTTCGCGGGGTTGAACTGGCCGATGATGCGTTGGACCTGGAAATGATCGAGGCGGTTGCCAGCGGCCCTGGTCACTACTTGGGCGAAGCACAGACCCTGGCCCGGATGCGGACCGAATACGTCTATCCCGCGCTGGCTGACCGCCAAAGCGTGCAAGACTGGCAAGAGGCAGGACGCCCTGCCCTGACCGATCGCGCCAAAGACCGCGTAGGCGAGTTGACCGCGCAAGCGCCAACCCACCTGCCCAAGAACCGCGAGGCTGCCATTCGAGCAGCTTTTGACATCAAACTACCCAAGGATCATTCATGAACTCTCATAAACGCGTTGTTGTCATTGGTGGGGGCACCGTTGGGTGTTCGATCCTGTATCACCTGGCCCTTGCAGGGGTGACCGACACCCTGCTTCTGGAACGCGACGAGTTGACCAGCGGCTCGACCTGGCACGCAGCGGGCAACATCCCGACTTATGCTACCTCATGGCTGGGGATGCGGGCCGGGAACTATGGCTGGCAGCTTTACAAGGATCTGGGTGATACGGTCGACAGCCCGATCACCTATCGCCACACGGGTGCCTTCTGGCCCGCCCATACCAAGGAACGGATGGAGCTGTTCGGCCACCTTGAAGGGATCGCAAACAGCGCTGGTTTCGACCTGCACCGGCTAAGCCCGTCCGAGATGGACGCCATGCACCCGTTCTGGTCGCCCGATGATACAGTTCTGGGCGGTATCATGGACCCTTACGAGGGCGACATCGACCCCAGCCAGTTGACCCAGGCGCTGGCCAAGGGCGCCCGCGATCTGGGCGCGCAGATCAAGCGGTTTTCACCCGTGACCGGCATCGCGCGCGCGGCCAGCGGCGAATGGCAGATCTCGACCGCGACCGAAACAATCACCGCTGAAATCGTCATCAACGCGGCTGGGTTCTATGGTGCCAAGATCGCCGCGATGGCCGGGCTGCGCGCACCGGTTATCACGCTGGAGCACCAGTATCTGGTCACCGAACCCCTGGCCGAGCTTGACGCCCATCCCGACCTTTTCCCGCTGGTGCGTGATCCGGACATCCGCTTCTATCTCAGACGCGAGCGCAATGCCTTCCTTCTGGGCTCTTACGCGCACGCCGGTCGGCCCGCCTGGCCCCAGGACGGCCCCCCCGACGACTTTGCCCATCAGCTGTTTCCCGACAGTGTCGAGGACATCCTTGAAGTGCTCGAAGACACCATCGTGCACGTTCCCCTGTTGGCCCAGGCGGGGGCGCAGCGGTTCGTCAACGGCCCCATCGCCTATGCTCCCGACGCTTTGCCCCTGGTCGGGCCTGCGGCAGGCGCGCCGAATTTCTATCATGCCACGGGGGTGCAGGTTGGGATCACCCATTCGGCCGCCATCGGCAAGGCGATGGCCGAGTGGATTACAGAAGGAGAGACCGAGTGGGACCTCTCTGCCTGGGATCCGCGCCGGTTTGGTGATTGGGCAACACCTGATTATGGCCATGCCCGAGCATCCGAGCACTACGACCTGCAATATGCCATCCCCTACCCACATCGAAACATGCAATCGGGCCGCCCGCTGCAACGCACGCCACTGTATGACCAACTCAAAGCCTCTGGCGCGGTGATGGGGCAGATCGGCGGGTGGGAGCGTGCGTTCTGGTTTGAAACGCCCGAGCACCCCGACACTGGCGTACTCAGCTACAACGAAGAGCCCTGGCACGCGGCTGTGCGCGGCGAGATCGAGACCATTGCCAGCTCGGTCGGCGTTATGGATCATGGCGGCTTCACCAAATTCACGGTCGAGGGGCCGGGCGCCGAGGCCTACCTGGACAGCGTCTTCTGCGGCACCATCCCCAAGCCGGGACGCATCAAGCTGAGCTATATGCTCACCCCAAATGGACGGATCTATTCCGAGGCTACAATTGCACGCCTGTCCGAAGATCGCTTTGTCCTGTGCGGTCCAACCCTGGCCAGCCTGCGGGATTTCGACCTGCTGTCAGAGCAATTGCCCGACAGCGGCGTCACCCTGTCGATGGGGCACCAAAAGGACGGTGCATTGATGGTGATGGGCCCCAAGTCTCGCGCGTTGCTTGCGGGGTTGACCGAGGTCGATCTCTCTGCTGCCGCCGCCCCTTGGATGTCAGTGGCCGAATGCCAGATTGCAGGCGTGGACGTCATCGCCATGCGAGTGTCCTACGTCGGCGAACTGGGGTGGGAGCTGCATGTGGCGAGTGCCGATTTGCCCAAGCTTTATGGCGCGATCATGGAGCAAGGCGAGGACTTTGGTGTCGTGCAATTCGGCTCTTATGCGCTGAATTCCATGCGGATCGAAAAGGGGTATCACGGTTGGGGCGCTGATTTCGGCACCGAATACACACTGTTCGATGCCGGGCTGCAGGGATTTGCCAAACCCGACAAGGGCGTGTTTCAGGGGCAAGCGGCCCTGGTGAAGCAGGCGGATCAACCCGTCGAATGGGAATGGATTGGGCTTGAGGTCACCGAACCCTCACCAGAACCCCTGGCGTCCGAACCTATTGTCAAGGACGGCAAGGTCATCGGCTATGTCACCTCAGGCACCCACGGCGTCCGCACCGGCAAAACGCTGGCTCTCGGCTATGTGGAACGCGGGACATTGGCCATGGACGAGGCCTGCCATGTCCGCATTCTAGGTGAGGATCACACCGCGATCCGGCACGATACCGCGCAATACGACCCGCAAAACCAGCGCCTCAAGCAATAGCGCTCAACTCAGCACCTGCAGATAACGGCGCACCGCTTCGGGGAAGCCCATCACCAAAGCATCGGCCGTGATCCCATGGCCGATGGACACTTCGGCCAGATCTGGCACGGCCTCTTTCAGCGCGGGCAGGTTCGACAGCGTCAGGTCATGCCCGGCATTCATTATCAGCCCCCGTGATCCGGGCTGGGCGTTGTGCCCCGCCTGCCGCGCCGCCTGAGCCGCATCGTTCAGGCGGCCCAACTCTGCGCCGTGTTCGGATCGCTCGAAAAGTGCTGCATAAGGTCCGGTGTAAAACTCGATCCGGTCCGCCCCGACGTCGCCCGCCGCACATACATCAGCCGCGTTGACATCCACAAAAAGCGAGACCCTCTGACCGTTTGCGTGCAAGGTCTCAATCGCCCGGTTCAACAGATTCTGGTTCTGCTCCACCTGCCAGCCGTGGTCGGATGTGGACTGACCGGGATCGTCCGGCACCAAAGTCACCTGATGCGCCTTGGACGCCATTGCCAAATCAAGAAAATCTCGCGACGGGTACCCTTCGACGTTGAATTCGGCCTCGGGATAGTCCGACGCAATCACCGCAGCCAGATCATGAACGTCGGTAAATCGGATGTGCCGTTGGTCCGGGCGGGGGTGAACCGTGATCCCGTGCGCGCCCGCATCCAGCACAAGGCGCGCGGTATCGACAACACTCGGCCAGGGCATGTCGCGGCGATTTCTCAGGAATGCAACGGCATTGAGGTTGACCGACAGCTTGGTCGGTGTTGCGGCAATGGTTTCGGGCATCAAAGGGGTCCTTAACGCGTCTAATGCTGTCTTGCCTTAACAACCATGATGGACGCTCAGAACCTCCAATACTGGACAATTGAACCAGACCAATTTTCCAAACTCCCGCAACTCGTCTTTGCAGGTCCAAGTTGGATGCGCACTGTCCTTGTGCCTGAAACAACCCTTTTGGGTCTTTCTGAACATGCTGCCCTCTTCCGTGCAGGCTGCGGCATTCGCACCGCTACAGCAGACGGGTTGACCGCGATCCCACACAAGACGCTTGCTTTAATCTCATGTTAGCGCTAACTATTGCGCGAATGATGAGTGTCGAACAAGTTTCGCGAGGGGAGAGGCGACGTGACATTGAAAATTGCGATCAACGGTTTTGGCCGCATCGGAAGAGGTGTTCTGCGGGCACTGCTGGAAAGCGGAGCCGAAGACATGCACGTTGTAGCCATTAATGACTTGGCTCCGGCCGAGACCCTGGTGCATCTGCTGAAGTACGACAGTGTTCACGGTCGCCTGGCACAGTCAGTGATCCTGGATGGGCCCACGCTCAGGGTCGGCAACCACACCATAAGCTTCACGCAGGAACCCGCTCCGGAAAAGCTGCCATGGCAAACCGTCGACATCGCTTTTGAATGCACCGGACGTTTCACATCTCGCGAACATCTGCAAAGACACCTGCAGAACGGGTCCAAGCGCGTTCTGCTGTCTGCCCCCGGAACCAACATGGACCGCACGGTGGTCTTTGGCGTCAACGATGATCAGCTGACTGCTGATGACCTGATCGTTTCGAATGCATCTTGTACCACCAACTGCCTAGCCCCCGTCGCCATGGTACTGGATCGCGAATTCGGAATTCAAACCGGATATATGACCACCATCCATGCCTTCACGGGCGACCAACCAACACATGATACCCCTCACCGCGATCTCTATCGCGCGCGTGCCGCATCAGTGTCGATGATTCCGACCTCAACCGGCGCCGCGCGTGCGATCTCGCAAGTGTTGCCGCAGCTCGAAGGGCGCCTCGAAGGCTCGGCCATCCGCGTGCCCACCGCCAACGTGTCGTTGGTAGACCTCAGCTTTGTACCGAAGCGTCCCGCGACGGTTGAAACAATCAACGCCGCAATCCAAGCCGCGACCAAAGGCCCGCTGGCGAACATCTTGGCGTACGAGGACGCCCCGCTGGTGTCGGCCGATTTCAATCATGATCCGCATTCGTCGTGTTTTGCGGCCGCCCAAACCACCGTGACACGCGATGGGATGGTGCGCGTCGTCAGCTGGTATGACAACGAATGGGGCTTTTCCAACCGGATGCTCGACACCGGTCGCGCCATCGGACGGGTGATGCAAAACACGCTGACAACGCGGCTCGCGGGCTGAACAGGCCTAGACCGGTTCGGCGATCACGTGCTGATGATCCGCAATCAGCGTGTCCCGCAGAACCTGGGTGATCCGGGTCGGCTCGGGACGTTTGCGGGTGATGATCGCAAACTGAGTGCGGTAATGCAGCACGTCGGGTTTCACCGCGCGCATCAGCCCGCGCGCCTGAAACGGTTCTGCCAGGTGATCGGGCAGGAACCCGATGTAGCGTCCTGACATGATTAGAACGATCAGCGCGTGCTCGGACTGCACCTTGGCAGAACGCCGCAATTTCAACTGCTGGCCGATCCGCAAGTTCGGAGAGTTCACACTGATGCCCACGTAATTACTGGCCCGCACATCATCCATGCTCACACCAAACTGATCGGCATCAAAAAACGGATGACCGACACCGCAGTACATGAACATGTGCTCGCCGTAGATCGGGCTGTAATCCAAGCTCTCGGACGGGCGGTTCAATGGTACGATCCCCAAATCCAACTGCCCCTCGATCACCTGGCTTTCGATGACGGTCGGCGGCTCCATGGACAGTTCGACCTGTACCGCCGAGGCGATATCGTTGAACTTGCTGATCGAACGGGCGACTTGGGCCTCGGGGTTTGATGCGCACAGATCGAACAGGGCCACCCGAACGGTGCCCGCCAAATTCTCTTTGATCTCATTGACCTCAACCCGGAATCGGCTCACGGCAGCCAACAGTTCATCCGAGGCTTCCAAGACCCGGGCTCCCTCTTCTGTCAGAGAAAACCCCGCCGGGCCGCGATGACACAGCACCAGTTCCAGCCGCGTTTCCAGATCCGAAATGTGCTTCGAAATCGTGGATCGACCGATGTTCAGCTCGGTTTCCGCAGCGGAAAGACCGCCACTGTCGACCACCGCCTTGAAAATTCTCAACAATCTCAAATCGGCGTCACCGATCCGGGTGACCAAAGACTTTTTTGCCATTTTACGTTCGCTATTTATGAAACTTTGCGCGAACAAGTTTACATTCAAGAAACATATGAAACAACCTAAGACCTCCTCCACCGGGGTAGAATCGGACTGGCTCAACTCTCCCCGCGCCAGCGCGCTCCCCGGCCAATCGACAAATGGGAGGACCTCCATGTCATTTTTCAAGAAGCTCAGCACCCTGACTGCCGCCGTTTCCGTGGCCGCAATCATGGCCGCTGGCGCAGCTGACGCCAAAAACTTCAAAATCGCAGTTGGCGACAGCGCGGGCAGCCCGCAAGAAGCAACCGGCAAGTTCTTTGTCGAAGCTTTGGAAGCAAAATCGGGCGGCGCGCACACGGCAACCCTGTTCCTGAACGGTCAGCTGGGTTCCGAGCAGGACACCGTCAACGAAGCGGCCATCGGCACGCTGGACATGTCGCTGCTGGCGATCAACAACGTCACACCGTTCTCGCCGTCGGTGGGTGTTTTCACCCTGCCTTACGTGATCCTGTCGCTGGAAGACGCCGAGACCCTGACCCAAGGTCCGATCGGCCAGGAACTGACCGAAAACACCCTGCGTGACGCGGGCGTTCGCATCATCGCATGGACTTACACCGGCTTCCGCCGACTGACCAACTCGAAAAAGCCGGTCAGCTCGGTCGCCGACCTGCAGGATCTGGTCATCCGCGTTCCCAAGAACGAGATCATGATCGAAACCTACAAGGCCTGGGGCATCAACCCGACCCCGATGGCCTGGTCCGAGACCTTCACCGGTCTGCAGACCAAAGTCGTCGACGGTCAGGACAACCCCTACATGACCATCAACGCGATGAAGTTCTACGAGGTCCAGAACCACGTAACCAACCTGCGTTACATCTTCTCGATCGAACCTCTGATCATCTCCGAAGCCGTGTTCCAGGGCCTGTCGGAAGAAGACCAGAAGATCATTCTGGAAGCCGGTCAGGAAGCAACCGCCAAGTCGGCCCAGTTCCTGCGTGACAGCGAAGCAGCGATCAAAGAAGAGCTGACCGCCAAAGGCATGGAAATCATCGACCCTGAGAACGACGAAGCCGAGTTCATCTCGCTCGCGACCGAAGCCGTATGGCCCAAGTTCTACGAGTCCATCGGTGGCGTTGAAAAGCTCAACGCAGTCCTGACCGCCATCGGTCGCGACCCGGTCAAGTAAGACCCCGCAGAAAAGACCAGAAAGAGCGCGATCCTCGCGCTCTTTCCTTTCTCAGGGAGGAGTAACAAGAAATGTTCTGGAAATTCCTGGACAATATCGAAAGCATCATTTGCCGGATCCTGTTGTCCGGTTTTGTATGCCTATTGTTCACGCAAATCATCGCCCGCGAAGTGTTCGGCTTTTCGTTCAGCTGGATCGAAGAACTGTCCGTCTACATGTTCGTGTGGTTCGTCTACTTCGGTGCAAGCTACGCCGCGCTGAAAGGAGCCCACAACCGGGTGACCTTCCAGTTCAGGTTCCTGCCTGACGGGGCGATCAAATACATCGAAGCATTTGCCGATCTCTTCTGGCTCTTCTTCAACGTCTACTTCCTCTACCTGGCAACCGACTTCGTCTTCAACAAGATGAACAAGTTCTGGAAGTCCCAGACCTTGGGCATCGAGATGAAGTACATCTACATGGTGCTCCCCATCGCGTTCACGCTGATGACCATCCGCATCCTTCAGGTGAACTATCGCAAGCTGATCAAGGGCGAAGACATCGCCGACCCCGATCAGATCGACCTCGACGAAATCAAAGCTGCCACAGACGCAGCGAAATCCAACTGATTAGGGGGGAGTAGTCATGGAAACGGAAATCGTAGGTATCCTGTTCGGATCCTTCCTGTTCTTGCTGTTCATCGGCGCGCCTATCACGGTGGCGCTTGGTGTCGCATCGCTGGTCTCGTTCCTTTATCTGGATGAGAACCCGATCAAATTCGTGCAGATCGCCTTTACGTCGGTGGGGTCCTTCCCGCTGATGGCACTGCCTGCATTCATCCTTGCTGGCGCGCTGATGGAAGCGGCCGGCATCTCGAAACGCCTGATCAACGTGGCGGAAAGCCTGGCCGGGCCGTTTACCGGCGGCATCTCGGCTGCAACCGTCATGGCATGTCTGTTCTTCGGTGCCATTTCCGGCTCGGGCCCGGCAACCACGGCTGCGGTCGGCATGCTGATGATCCCGGCGATGATCGACCGCGGGTATGAGCGCGGCTATGCATCGGCCATCACCGCCTCGTCTGGTGGTCTGGGCATCATCATCCCGCCCTCGATCCCGATGGTGATCTTTGGCATCGCAGCCCTGGGCTTTACTGCGCCACCCGAAGCGGTCGAGAAATTCGGCACCTTCCAGTCGGTTTCGATTTCGAAACTGTTCATCGCTGGTTTCGTCCCGGCTTTCATCATTGCCACCTCGATCCTGACCCTGAACTTTTTCATGTCAAAAAAGCGTGGCTACAAAGGCTCGGCCGAGGGCTGGTCCGCACGCAACATCGGCTGCGAGATGTACCGCGGGTTCTGGTCTCTGATGGCACCTCTGGTGATCCTGGGCGGTATCTACACCGGCTTCTTCACCCCGACCGAGGCTGCGATTGTGGCGATCTTCTACACCCTGTTCGTGGGCGTCGTGATCTACCGCGAAATCACTTGGGAAAAGCTGTTCCAGTCGCTGGAGGCCACCACATGGCTCACCGGTCGCGTGTTGCTGATCCTGTTCACCGCAACCGTGTTTGGTCGCCTGCTGGTGGAAAACCAGATCCCCGCAATCATTGCTGATGCGATGCTGAGCTTCACCGACAATCTGTACCTGATCTGGGCGCTGATCATCTTCTTCCTGCTCTTTGTGGGCATGTTCATGGAGACACTGGCCACCATACTGATCCTGGTTCCGGTGATGTTGCCTGTGGCCTATTCGGTGGGCATCGACCCGATCCACTTTGGCGTGGTGATGGTCTGTACCCTGGGCATTGGTTTCCAAACGCCGCCCTTGGGTGAAAACCTGTTCATCGCATCGGGCATCTCGAACATCTCGATCGAACAGATCTCGCTGCGTGCCCTGCCCTTTGCGGCCGTGAACACGATCGCGATCTTCATCATCGCCTTCTTCCCGGAACTGTCGCTGTGGCTCCCACGCGTCTTTGGCTACTGACCTGAAAGGATAACTCGATGGAACCAATGGTTACGCATATCCTGTTTGCCACCGACTTGTCGCACAACTCGACATACGCTCTGCGCCATGCTGCGGCACTGGCGCAAAGCACCGGGGCCAAGATCCACGTGCTGCACGTGAACGAGCCCCTGTCGGACGATGCCAAGGTCACGATGGAGATGTTCATCCTGAACGAGGACACCCGCAAAAAGGCCACCGAGCGTCGCCACGAGATGGTGCGCAAGGTCCTGGCCGAGCGGCAGGCAAACTTCTGGGCCAAGTTCGAAGGCGAAGACGCCAAGATCAAGGATCAGGTCGCCTCGATCGAGGTGACCGACGGCCACCCGGCCGAGGTGATCCTGCGTCGTTCGCAAGAACTGGGCTGTGACCTCATTGTGCTGGGAGCCCACGATCATGGGTTCTCGCACACGTTTCTGGGCACCGTGGCCAAACGCGTTCTGCGTCGGTCAGCCATCCCGACGCTGATCGTCCCGCACCCCACCGACGGGTGAGGTTCTGAACCAAGGCCGCTCGCGCATGTCACAACCGGCATGCGCGGGCGGCCGCTGCTCCACCGGGCAGAGAGCTTTTCGACATCATGTTGCACGACGACCTGATCTCGAAACGCTTAACTCAAAAGGACAAAAGCAATGACCAAAACCCTGACCGCGCAGGACCTGGCGGACACGTTCGACGCGTTCAACCGTCACGACATCGACGGTGTGATGACCCACTTTGCCGATGACTGCGTGTTCTACACCGTCGGCGGTGACGAGAAATTCGGCAACAAGGTCGAAGGCAAAGAAGCCATCGCCGCCGCATTCTCGGCTGTGTGGGCCGGCATGAAAGACGCCCACTGGGATCACCACAGCCACTTCGTCCACGGTGATCGCGCCGTGTCCGAGTGGACCTTCTCGGGCACCGATGCAAACGGCATGCGGATCGAAGCCGAAGGCGCAGATCTGTTCACCGTGCGTGACGGTCTGCTCACTGTGAAACAGGCGCTGCGCAAATCGCGCCCGATGTTCAAAGCCTAAGGCAGCGCGCCGCAACCGGAGGAGTTAAGAATGGTGGACAACAGCATCCCTCGTCACTGGCCCAAAACCAGCTATGATCCGAAATACGATCCGATCATTGATGCTGGCCCGGGACACAACCGTGATCATGCACCAACCTATTGGATTGGTACTGCGGGCACACCGCCTGCTGATGATGGCCCCGTGTCAGGAGACATGGAAGCGGACGTTGTGATCGTCGGGTCGGGTTATACCGGCCTGTCGACCGCCATTCACCTCGCCAAGGAACACGGCATTCAGGCCGTGGTTCTGGAAGCAAATACAGTGGCCTGGGGCTGCTCGACCCGCAATGGCGGGCAGGCCCAGATTTCCTCCGGTCGCCTCAAGCGGTCGCAATGGATCAAACGCTGGGGCGTCGATGTGGCCAAAGGCATGCATCGCGAAGTGTCCGAAGCGTTTGAGCTGTTCAATGACCTGATTGCCAGCGACGACATCGACTGTGATCCGCAGCCTGGCGGTCACTATTACATCGCACACCGTGAAAAGGTGATGGCGGGGCTGCAAAAGGAAAGCGACCTGCTGAATGGCACGTTCGGCTATGGCTCACGCGTGATCAGCAAGGAAGAGTTGCAGGCCGAGCACGTCAATGACCAGGAAGCTCATGGCGCAATGTGGGAGCCCGATGGCACCTGCATCCATGCGGGCAAACTGGCGTTCGGCTATGTGAACATGGCGCGTCGCCTGGGCGTCAAAATCCACACTGGTAGCCCGGTGATGGGCTGGGAGACCAAGAACGGCATTCACCACGTCCGCACGCCGGGTGGCGTTGTGAAAGCCAAATCCGTTGCATTGGCCACCGCGGGTTACACGCCTCCGGGCCTGAACTCCAAGACCAAGCACCGTCTGATGCCGATCCTGTCCAATTCGATGGTAACGCGCCCGCTGACCCGGTCCGAGCTGGACGACTGCGGCATCAAGACCATGTCGCCACTGACCGACACCCGCACGCTGCGCCACTACTACCGTCTGCTGCCCGACAACCGGGTGCAGATCGGATCGCGCTCTGCGGTGACGGGGCGCGACGCAGAGAACGACAAACATCTGCAGCTTTTGCGCGCCAACCTGGCTCGCAAGTTCCCGGCACTCGAAGACATCAACCTGGACTACTCCTGGTGGGGTTGGGTCGACGTCAGCCACGACATGATGCCGCGCATCTTCCAGCCTGATCCGAAACAGCGCGTGTTCTATGCCATGGGATACGGCGGCAACGGCGTGATGTACTCGGCCCAAGCAGGCCGTCGCATGGCGCAGCTGGTGGCAGGCAAGAAGGATGAGGCCTTCAACCTGCCCATCTTCACCTCTCCCTTGCCCAGCCACGGCCTGCTGACCCCGTTCCGACGGATGGGGCAGCGCATGGCCTATGTCTGGTACTATCTCAAAGACGAAGTGATCTGATTAACTCCCAAACTCAGGCCCCTTCGGGGGCCTTTTTCCTTATAGGAGACGACACCTATGACTCACGTCATTTCCCTGTTTGACGAACCCGCCTCGCGCAGCGAACGCCGACTGGCCGATCTGCCCGACCGCGTGACCGAAGGCGACCCGCACCACAAAGTCGGAATGCACTTCACCAGCCCCGATGGCAAGCTGTCCGCGGGCACTTGGACCTCGACCCCTGGCAAGTGGCACGCCTTCACCGACAAGGACGAATATTGCTACATCGTGTCCGGCCATTGCGCGCTGATCCACGAAGACGGCACCCGCCAGGACTTCAAGACCGGCGACAGCTTTATGATCCCCGATGGCTTCCGCGGCTTCTGGGAAGTGGTCGAAACCACCACCAAGCATTTCGTCATTCGCGACACCGCGAACTGAAAGAACAAAACCCTCGACCAACCCGGTCGGGGGTTTTTCAATTCAGCCTCGTAAATCCTCGGGCTCAAACTCTGTCTGGTTGCGGCAGGTAGAGCGAGCGATACCACAAATCGTCCATCACCCGAATGACCAGATCCAGGTCGATGGGACCTTCGGTATCGTCCCAGCCCGACAGGCGATGCACATCCGACAAGAGCGTATCGGACATGTTGATGACCGCGCGGGCCTTGAGGCGCAGAAAGGACAAATCTTCATCGTCCCGCGCGGCCAGGCCGCGCCGGATCAGATCACTGACAATGCGCTCGGACCAGATGCGGTTGACCGACGCCATGCGCGCGGCCACTTCGGCGTCTTCGCGCAACAGGATTTCTCGTGCTTCCAGCAGGCGCGGGTTTCGGGCGGCCAGCATGACGGAATAGGTGTTTGCACGATGGATCGACGCCCTTAGTCCCAATCCGCCCCCCCGCGGGCGATGAATGCGCATCAGAGCCCAGTATTTGCGCAGCACCGCTTTCACGATATCGGCCCGGCTGTGGTAGTACAGATACAGCGTTCCGCGGACCATTCCGGCCGCATTGGCCAGGTGATCCATGGTCAGGGAATCATATCCGACCTGTTCAATCTCGCGGGCTGCCACCGCCAACAGCGCTGCACGCGTGCGCACCCTTTTGCGGCGTTTTTCCATCCTGCGGGCGCGGTCCTGCAATTCGTCAGCAACGCTAAACCCCTCTACTTGAGAGGTTTTTGGCGTTTGTCGTGGGGTAACTTCCATCTGCATGAAAAATAATTGACACAGTGTCTATTTTTCGTCAACTTCTAAAAATAAGACATCGTGTTCAAAAATGGATCGCACATGCAGGGCTCACGCGTTCACTTTGAGAAGGTCACCAAATCCTTTGGGGAAACGGTCGCCTTGTCCGACTTCAACCTAGATATCGCACCGGGGGAATTCGTGACGCTTCTGGGGGCGTCCGGATCGGGCAAGTCGACCGCGCTCAACATTCTGGCTGGGTTTTCGGATGCAACATCGGGCGAGGTTTTCATAGATGACCGCCCCCTGACCGGCGTCGCGCCAGAACACCGCAACGTCGGTATGGTGTTCCAGAATTTTGCCCTGTTTCCGCACAAGACCGTGGCCGAAAACGTGGCGTTCCCCCTGCGCATGCGCAAAATTGCGCGGGACGAGATTGATCGCCGGGTCAAGGCGGCGCTTGAGATGGTGCAGCTTGGTGCCTTTGCCGCGCGCAAGCCTGCCGCCCTGTCCGGTGGGCAACGTCAGCGAGTCGCCCTCGCCCGCGCCGTCGTGTTTGAGCCGCCCGTTCTGTTGATGGACGAATGCCTGTCCGCGCTGGACCTAAAGCTGCGCGAAGAACTGCAGGACGAGATCCGCCGCATTCACCGCGAGATCGGAACGACCGTGCTGTTTGTCACCCACGATCAGACCGAGGCGCTGACCATGTCGGACCGGATCGCCATCCTCGAAGGGGGCAAGATCGTTCAGATCGACGCACCCGAGGCGCTCTATGACCGGCCCCGCACCCGCTTTGTCGCGGATTTCATCGGCCAATCGAACATGTTCGACCTGACCTCTGTCTCGGATGGCACTGCAACCGTGCCCGATATGGGGATCAACATCCCTGTTTCCGATCCCAACGCGGTCGCCATCAGCATCCGCCCCGAACGCTTGCGCGTGGTTTTGGGCGAAGACACATTCGGCCTTTCGGTTTTCCAAGGGGTTGTCGAGAACGAGACATTCTTTGGTCCGGTCGTGGCGCAAACCGTGCGCCTCCCCTCGGGCCGTCAGCTTGAGGTGCGCAGCCAGCGGTCGGGCCATGACCGCCTGCCACACGCAGGCGAAACCATCACGCTGGCCTTTGACCCGGCAGACGCCGCGCCATTGGTCGCCACCTGAACATCGAAACGCAAAGGGAGAGAGAGATGACCATCAAAACCACATTCACCGCGCTGACGCTTGGCGCGACCCTCGCCGCAGGGGCCGCCTGGGCTGACGGGTCCATCACCTATGCCGGGTCCGGTGGCGGTCTGGGCCAAGTGATGAAGGGCGTGTTCGACGACCCGTTCACAGCCGAAACCGGCATTGCTGTCAACGCCTTGGCCACCTCGGACCGGGCCTCGGCCCTCAAAGCGATGCAGGTCGCGGGCAAGGTGACCTGGGACGTGACCGAGTTGAACCCGATCGAATACGCCACCGCCTCGCTCTCGGGTTGGCTGGCGCCGCTGGACTGGGCCGCCATCGACCCATCCGGAACACTGCCGGATGAGGCAAAACTGCCTGATGCGGGCATTGCGGCCACCTTTTCGACCATCATGGCAGTGCGCACGGATGAGCTCCCGGATGGCAAGCAGATGACATCCTGGGCGGACTTCTGGGATGTTGACACCTTCCCCGGCGGGCGCGCCTTGCAGAACCAGCCCATCGACAACCTGGAGTTTGCCCTGATCGCCGACGGCGTTGCCCCGGCAGATGTCTACAGCGTTCTGGCCACCGAAGAGGGACAGGACCGCGCCTTTGCCAAGCTGGATGAGATCAAGCCTCACATCACCGCCTGGTGGACGGCTGGCGCGCAACCCGTGCAGATGCTGTCGGACGGAGAGGTCGCCTATACCTCGGCCTGGAACGGGCGCATCACCAAGCTGGCCTCCGAAGGTGTTCCGGTCGAAATCAACTGGAACGGCGGCGGCATCAAGGCGTCATACGTGGCCATCGTGAAAGGGTCGGAAAACGTCGAAACCGGGCAGCAGTTCATCAGCTACATGATGACGAACCCCGAACGCGCGGCAAAGTTCGCCTCGATGGTGCCCTACCCCGGCATGGTCAAAGGACTTTATGATCACATCCCTGCAGACAAGGGTGCGATGATGCCGACCCATCCCGACAACGTTGGCAAACAGTTTGTCACTGATGCCGTGTTCTGGGGCAAGAACCTGGGCTCGCTGAAAGAGCGTTGGGAAGACTGGATCCTCGAATAATCCACCCATGCACCCTGGCCGCCGCATCACGCCGGCGGCCAGTCCACCACTTGTCCTTGCGGAGCGCCAAGCCATGACCAAGCGGCTGACATTGTTGCCCGGCATTGCCCTGATCCTGATGCTGTTCCTGATCCCGGTCGGGATCGTGTTTCAGCAGGGGCTGTTCGACCCGGTGTTCACAACCGAGCACTTTGTGCGCTTCGCCACCCGTGGCGCCTATATGCGGGTATTCTGGAGCACACTTCAGATCTCGACCGTGGTGGCGCTGATTTGCCTTCTGATTGGCTATCCAATCGCCTATTTCATCGTCCGCCAACCCACGGCGCGGCGCCCGTTCCTGATGTTCCTGGTGCTGGTGCCGATGTGGATGTCGATCCTGGCACGCACCTATTCCTGGATGGTGGTTCTGGGCAAAGAAGGGATCATCAACCAGAGCCTCATTTGGCTCGGCCTGATTGATGAACCGATCAAGATGCTGTTCACCACCGGGGCCGTCTATGTGGCCATGGTGCAGATCATGCTGCCGATCCTGATTGTCACCTGCTTTTCCTCGATGACCGAGATCGACCAATCGCTGCTGCGCGCTGCCCGCATCATGGGGGCCAGCCCGCGCAAGGCCTTCCGCGAGGTGTTCCTGCCGCTTTCGGCCGAGGGCGCGATCACCGGCACGCTGATCGTCTTCATCTTGTCGATGGGCTTTTTCATCGTGCCCGCTCTGCTGGGTGGTCGTCGAGACGCAATGCTGGCCAATGTCATCAGCGGTCAGGTCAGTCAGACCAACTGGGGCTTTGCCGCTGCAATCTCGATTGTCCTGCTGGGCGCAACGCTGCTGGTGCTGGTTCTGGTCCGGGGCGCATCCGCCAAACTGGTCCACCACCAAGAGGAGGCACACTGATGCAAGACCGGAACCTGCCTCTCGCCCTGTTCTACGCCCTTGTGGTGGTCTTTCTGTTCTTCCCGATCCTGATCGTGGTGCCGATCTCCTTTTCCAACGGTCGCTTCCTCAGTTTCCCACCCGAAGAGTTCGGCCTGCGGTGGTACATCAACTACTTCAGTGATCCGGTCTGGATGGCCGCCACCTTCCGCAGCCTGCGCGTGGCCCTTGGTGCCAGCATATTGGCCACGTTCGTTGGCACCCTGTCGGTCATCGGCCTGGGCCGCAAACGCAGCAAGACCAGCGGTGCGCTGACCGCCCTCTTCGTGGCACCTGCCATCGTGCCCAACATCATCGTGGCGCTAGGGGTCTTCATCCTGGCCGTGCGCATGGGCGTGAGTGACAACGAATTGACCCTGGTTTGTGCCCATGCCGCAATTGGCCTGCCCTTTGTGGTGCTCATGGTCGGCTCGGCCTATCGCCAGATCGACCCGACGCTGGAACGCGCGGCCCGGATCATGGGTGCTGGCCCCTTGCGCGCCTTTCTGACCGCAACCCTGCCGCCACTCACCCCCGCCATCCTGTCGGCTGGCATCTTTGCCTTCTTCGTCAGCTTTGATGAACTCATCATCTCGCTCTTCCTGATGTCGAGCGCCGAGACCCTGCCGATGCGGATCTGGAACGACCTGCGGTTCGAAATCAACCCAACCATTGCTGCCGTCAGCGTGTTCTTTGTCGTGGTCACCACCCTTGCGATGACCATTGCCGAACTGCTGCGCCGACGCGCCGAAAAGAACAACGCGGACTGACCGCCCCCCGGAGACAGACATGCTGAATTACGAAAAATCCGGCCACATCGCCACGATCACGATCGACAACCCGCCAGTGAACGTCTTCACCCCGGCGATGCACAAGCAGATGTTTGAGATCCTGCAAGAGTTCAACGCCGACCTGGACGTGCGCTGCGGGATCCTGACCGGGGCTGGTGACCGGTCGTTCAGCGCGGGCGACGACATCAAATCCAAGCGCCCTGACCGGACGCGCGAAGAAATCGTAGACCGGCACCTGAACCCGTCGCGGTCCTTTGAAACGCAGGAATACCCAGGGTGGGAGCATGAGGTGATGACAATGCCCCGCTACAAGCCCATCGTTGGGGCCGCAAACGGATATTGCTTTGGTCAGGGCTTCATTTACTTCAACCTGCTCTCGGACATCCGCTATGCTGCAACCAATGCGATCTTTGGCATGCCCGAGATTGCCTATGGCATGGGCGGCGCAGGGGCTGCGCTGTCGCTGGGCAAGATGATCCCCCATGTCGCCGCGATGGAGCTGCTTCTGCTTGGTGAAAAGATCGACGCGGAAAAGGCGCAGCGCCTGTTTCTGGTCAACGATGTGGTGGAACCGGATAGGCTGATGGACACCGCCTGGGCTGCTGCAGAACGCATCGCTTCACACCCGCCATTGGGTGTGCGGGTTGAAATGGAAAGCTATCAGCGCGGTTTTGACATGAGCCGATCGGACAGCATGGCGATGGCCGGCCACATGTATCGTCTGGCCCGTTCTGTCCAATCAACGCAGCCGCCACTGGCGGAAAAAGGAGCGGCGGAATGACCCTGCACCCCGGCCAGCAAGAGATCGACACCCTGGGCGCAAAGCTGACGGCGCAGGGTTTTCCCGAAAGCCTGCCTGCATTCTGCGCTGCACAGGCCGAGAAATACGGAGACGCCATCGCGCTCGACTATTTTCAGGACGGGGTGAAACTCAGCTACACCGCGCTGCATCGCCGCTCGAACCGGATCGCCACCAACCTGCAGGAACGGGGCTATCGCAAGGGCGCCCATATCGCGGTGATGCTGCCAAATGGGCCAGCCTCGGCCCTGATCTGGTTTGCAATCATGAAAATCGGCGCTGTCATCGTGCCCGTGAACACTGCCTATGGCGGCAAGGAACTGGATTACATCCTGAACCAATCCGACGCGCAGGCGCTGATCATCGGCGATCAATTCCTGCCCGCATTTCATGAGATGACGAACCGCCCCGAGCTGTTGAATGAACCGATGGTGGTTGTATCCGGCGCGTTGGGCGATCTGGAAACGGGCGAAGAGCTGGCACACTTTGACCCCGGCTATGCCGTCACGGCCGATGATCTGGCCAACCTGCAATACACCTCGGGCACCACCGGCTTTCCCAAGGGCTGCATGCTGACACAGGACTATTGGATCGTCCTCAGCCATTCGATTGCCCAGGTCCATACCCACTATGGCAATCGCAACCTGTTCTTTTGGGCCCCGTTTTTCTACATGGACGGTCAGTGGTCGTTCTTGTCGGCCATGGCCATCGGCGGCAAGGCCATCATCGCGTCCAAGATGAGCCTGACCAAATTTCTGGGCTGGCTGCACGAGCATCAGGCGCATTACTGCGTGCTACCTGAACCAATCCTGAAAACCGTGCCACCTGCACCTGAGGACGCCAATATCCCGTTGAACTATGTGCACGCCTTTGGCTGGCGCCCTTCTGCGCGGGCCGAGGCCGAGGCGCGGTTCAACCTTGTTGCTCGGGACAGTTTTGGCATGACCGAGGTTGGCCCGGCCATCATCTGCCCCCATGCAGCAGGTGAGAAACTGGAAACCAACACCTGTGGCTTGGCTGCGCCATTCCGGGAAACCCGCGTGGTCGATGAAAACGGCAAGGAATGCGCCCCAGGCGAGGCCGGAGAGCTGCAGATCCGTGGCCGCTCGATCATGCTGGGCTACTACAAGCGTCCCGACGCCAACGCCGACAGTTTTGATGGCGGTTGGTTCCGCTCGGGCGATCTGTTCATCAAGGACGCCGACGGCTATCACCGCATCGTGGGGCGACTGAAAGAGATGATCAAACGTGCCGGCGAAAACATCTCGGCCAGCGAGGTCGAGGCCGCCATGCGCGAGGCTCCGCAAATAGCCGAAGCGGCCGCCATTGCGGTGCCTGATGATCTGCGACGAGAAGAGGTCATGGTGCTGGTCAAACTGGCCGATGGGGTCAAGGCGCCCGACATGTCCCCTGTGGCCATCATCAACCATTCCGAACGGCTGGCCGCATTCAAACGCCCGCGCTACGTCGCGTATGTCCAAGAGTTTCCGCGCACCGCAACCAACAAGATCGCCAAATCCCAGATCACGCCGCACCACATTGAGGGTACCGTTTTCGACACACAGAGGATGTCGGAACTGTCGCAGAAAGAACTGTCTGCTCTCATGTAGGGGTGATCAGTTCACTGGGGCCCTCAAGCGGCCTCTTTCATTTCAATCAACTGGATGAGATTCCCGCATGTGTCGTCGATGATGGCCATGCGGACCGGGCCCGCATCCATCGGCCCTTGCACGAACTCCACCCCGTGTTTTTCAAGTCGCTGTCGCTCGGCATCCAGATCCTCGACCTGGAACGAATGGGCCGGTATGCCATCCGCGGCCAGCGCAGCCCTGTAAGGACCGACAGCCGGGTGATTGCTGGGCTCTAGCAACAGTTCTGTTCCGTCTGGCGCTTCGCTCGAAACCACTGTCAGCCATCGATTTTCACCCAATGGAATATTGTGCTTCACTTGGAACCCCAAAACGCGGGTATAGAAGGCTTCTGCTTTGTCCTGATCGTCAACAAAGATACTCGTTACATAGATTTTCATGGGTTGATCCGTTCGTTTGGGGTTTTGCGATCCATCTTGCCATTGCCAATTGACCTTTGGAAACGCCCAGCGCGCGAACTTTGATGCGCCCGATCCATCCTATCTTGATCAAACCGGTCGGTTCCAGCACCACCTGATGCCCTGGCGTTGCCCTTCGAGACAGAGCAGCACCAACCCACACAATAGTTTGTTGACCGCAGGCAACATGATCTGGCATGAACGCGAAATGTTCGGTTCCGGGGGTATCCCCGGAAGCAATAGGGAATGCAGTGCGGCACATGCGTGCCAAGTCTGCAACTGCCCCCGCAACTGTAAGCGGTGAGTGCGGCTGATAAAACCACTGGGTCACCCCGGGAAGGTCAGCCAAGCGCTTTGACCCGCGAGTCAGGAGACCTGCCGAACATGCGCCCCCGGAAAGGGCGTTCCTCATCGGCGACGGGGTGTGCGCCGGACCTATTTGCTCGCATAGGCAGATAGTTTCGCGTTCCCCGAAGTCAAAAAATACCTGCGCCGGGGAAGGCGCAACATGAGAAGGCTAGAATTCATGAAGAAACTGTTGTTGGCCGCAACAGCTGCCATGGCCATCCCGGCGTTGGCACAAGCCCATTTCCTGCTGGAATACACCGACGATACCATGATCGAACGCCCCGGTGACGTTCCGGTCAAGCTGATCTTCTGGCACCCCTTCGAAGCCGGTCACGTGATGACCCTGGAAAAGCCGGAAGAGTTCTATGTGATCCACAACGGTAAGAAAACCGACCTGATGGACACGCTGAAAGAGACCACTTTTGACGGCCCCGAAAACACCGCCAAGGCCTTCATGGGCTCGGTCCCGGTCAAGCGCTCGGGCGACTATGTCGTGGTGACAGTGCCCGCGCCTTACTACGAAGAATCCGAAGACATCTATATTCAGCAGATCACCAAAGCCTACCTGAACCGCAACGAGCTGCCCACCGATTGGGATCAGCCGCAGGGCCTGGCCACGGAAATTCTGCCACTGAACAAACCCTATAACGTCATTGCGGGTTCGACCTTTACCGGTCGCGTTCTGAGCGACGGCAAGCCGGTTGCCGGGGCCGAAATCGAAATCGAATACATGGCCGCCGAGCCGGACCTGGCGGGCACCGGATCCAAGGCACCAACAGCGTCGCCTCTGCCTGGTGGGGCTTTGGTCGCGATGTCGGACGACAACGGCTATTTCACCTTTGGCGTGCCAAAGGCAGGGTACTGGGGTTTTGCCGCCTTGGGGTCGGGACCAAAAACCGAGCATGATGGCAAAGAGTTGAGCCAGGACGCCGTGATCTGGATCCGCGCCTGGGACCTGGAGTAAGCCCTTATGCACATCGTGGACGGAGCCCTTGCCAACCCTGTCGTGATCGGCGGTGCCGTCGCTGCGGCAGGCGGGATCGCAATTGGGCTCAAATCGCTGGATCTGGATCGCATCCCCACCGCGGGCGTGCTTGCAGCCAGCTTTTTCGTGGCCTCGCTGATCCACGTGCCAATCGGCCCGTCCTCTGTGCATCTGATCCTGAATGGTCTGGCCGGGCTGTTGCTCGGCTGGGCCGCATTCCCTGCCCTATTTGTCGGATTGCTTCTGCAAACCGTGTTTTTCGGCTTTGGCGGCTTGACCGTGCTGGGGGTCAACACCGTGAACATCGCCCTGCCTGCGGTGCTGACGTGGATGATCTTTGGTCGCTTGATCGCGCGTGGGTCCCCTGTCCAAGGTGCGATCTGGGGCGGCATCGGCGGAGCATTCTCTATCGCGGCCACAACAGGGTTTGTCGCCATCTCTCTTGCCCTGTCGGGTGACGAATTCCTGCCTGCTGCCAAGTTGGTGTTTTTTGCCCACATCCCGGTCATGGCAATCGAGGCCGTTCTGACGGGTTTTGCGGTTCTGCTTGCCCGCAAAGTCAAACCAGAGCTTTTTGTAAAGGTGGCAACCTCATGAAAAAGCTGATCCTTGTCTGCATTCTGATCCTGACGCCATTTCCCGCCCTGGCCCACAAGGTGATTGCCGGGGTGTTCCCGGCAGGCGAGGCGATTGAAGGTGAATTGGGCTTCTCGAATGGCGACATGGCCGTGGATCAAGAGGTCATCGTTTACGGGCCCGATGGGGCCGAATTGGGCCGAACCGTCACCGATGGGGACGGGTTTTTCCTCTTCACCCCCACCAGACCTGTCGCGCACACCTTCAAGGCTGACCTGGGCGCAGGCCATGTGGCCGATGTCACCATGCCCGCCGATGAAGTCGCCGAGATCCTAGGCGTGGAAGCCGAAGCTGTAGACCCACCCGTTCCTGCCCCTCCCACCGAAAGCGATGCCACCATCACCGTAGCCTCT
>NZ_JAGHRE010000010.1 GCF_017743935.1 Tropicibacter sp. R16_0 | reverse complement strand
TATCAACACCTTAACAAACAACACACACAACACAAACACTCCAACAACAAACCCTCAATCCCACCAAACAACCACCACAAACAATCAAAAACACCACATCTTGCGAAAAACAACAAAACAAACACTAAATGACCGTATGAATCGCTGACACTGTGAGACTTGGCATGGGAATCGAGTCGCGCTCAACAGACGTCAGAGTGCCCGAAACGGCTCGCCATAGAGTTTGGATGCCGTCGGTTACTATCAATTGACGTTTCTCGCGAGATGTTGGAAAACGCGGACATCCCTTCAATGCCTGTGAGCATTGGTGATGCCTCAATAGCTCAGCTGGTAGAGCAGGTCCTTCGTAAGGACAAGGTCGGGGGTTCGAGTCCCTCTTGAGGCACCAGTTTCTATCTAAACTGCTTACATTGATGACTTGCTAAGTAAGTGAAGAGTCCTGTTCCTTCTGTGCTAATCTTTGGTTCAAAAACCGAGTGGACTGATGTCGGCCGCAAGACAATCGCAGTCGAAGAACAAGAGGCACGCATTTCCATCGAGAAACTGATCGGATCGAGCCATGACGAAAGGCCGGTAGGGTCGGCCTTTACGAACCAGTTGAATGGATTGGCGGGCGACGACTTACTCATTGGCCTCGGCGGCAAGGATTACATCAAGGGCGTTGCTGGTTCAGGCTTCGCGTTGTTCGAAGGGGCTTCGGGTGACTAAACTTTGACACGAAAGTTTTCGACCGAAGTGGTCGCCCCTGGCCTGGACGGAACACACAACCTTCTCAATGTGGAGTACTTTCAATTTGACCGCGAGGTCGTGAGCATTTGGGAACTCAACATAGTCTCATCGGTTTGTATTTTTGCCCCATCGTTTCCTCTGTGCTCCCTTGGGACCCGTTAGCGGAAACCTTTCAGGCGCCACATGTGGCCCAAGCTCTTGATCGCGGCCACTTAGCTTGCACGCTCCCAACGACGAACTTGGCAATAACACTTAAGAAGATCAGAGCGTTTTCGACCTTACCAAGCCGAAAACGCGCCTACACTCACCTTGTCTACAGCTACGAGAGAAACGGACTTACAACGCCAGATCCCAGATACGTATGTCACCGTCGTCGAACCGGAAGTATTCAACGTTGGTCACGAGGTCGCTTCCGTCAGCACCCGTGACCGTAACGGTATTTGATGCTGTTCGAGACAGGGAATAGTCTGACTGATTGCCGTCAAACAGCGCATAGTCCGAGCCCGCGCCACCGTCGATTATGTCGTTGCCGCCTCCGCCCATGAGGTAGTCCACACCGCCGTATCCAAATAGAAAATCGTCCCCATCCAAACCCGACAATTGGTTGCGCCCCGCATTGCCGGTCAGATGATCATCAAAGCGTGTGCCCACCAGGTTTTCGATCTCGAAATATAGATCTCGTGCCGCGTCACCCCGGCTGCCGTATCCGGTTTCTTGCCCGTTCACCTGCGCACCATTGCGCAAGCTTGCGGTCACGCCAGCCGAGGACTGGAAATAGGTCACAGTATCGATGCCATCACCGCCGAAGTATCGCTCGCGTCCACCGGCCGACCCCACAAACCAATCGTAATCTCCCAGTCCGCGAAAGTCGTTCGAGTTGCCATCACCATAGAAAACGTCCTGCCGCGAAGAGCCGGTTACCCGCTCTATGCTCACCAGCGTCAGGCCGCTGGCCAGGTTGGTGTTGTTGGCCGGATTGGCTAAATCGACCACCACACCTGTGGCCTGCCCGCCTGTCGGCGGTGCGCCATCAGGTGAAAACGCGTCCGACACGGCATTTGCTCCAGCGTTCTGCCATTCGACAAACGTCACCATATCCAGCCCGTTGCCACCATCCAGCGTGTCATTGCCGGTCGTTGCGGTGAACCAGTCATAGTCGCCTGCGCCACGCAGATAATTCGCACCATCGTCCCCGCGAATGTTGTCGGCATAGATTGTGCCTGTGACGCGTTCGACATTGCTGATCTGCATCACCTCGGAATTGTCATGATTGTGTGCAGTTCCCGCACCCAGATCGATGTTCAGACGGAATTCAGTATTGGTCCGCCCAGGCGAGTCAGGCAGATCGATGAAGGACAGCATGTCGTTGCCAGCCCCGCCATCGATAGTGTCACTCCCGCCACCTGGCGTGATCCAATCAGCCCCTCCCAACGCATTGATCTGCTCGGACGCCGCTGTCCCCGGCAAAGTCTCGCCTGCTTTGGTGCCATTGACAGGCGGGGTTCCACCACCTCCTCCGCCACCGCCGCTGTCGGCGCCGGGAAGTTCAACTTCGATCAGGTTCCCGGCAAGCAGGAATGCCGTGTTGTCGTCCGTGCGCACGCCACTGCCGGTCAAGGCAAAGGGCACGCCGGTCTCTGTATCCAACAGATTGCCCGCGTTGTCATATTCCTTCAGGCGACCCTCGTTGAAGGCTGGTACAGAAAACGTCAGCACCGAATACCCGACGACAAACCCGCTCTCTGTTGCGAAGAGAATGGGCGTATCCTGTCGGTCGCGTGTGACGTCATTGACTTGCGTCGGGCCAACCGCTTCGGTGCCGTCCGCATTGTAAATTCTGAACCAGACCGAGCTCTGGCTCGCATTGCTTTCCTGTCCCGAGGCATCGGTCCAAACGGCCACGATCTTTCCATTGGAAAGCGTCTCGACCTGAACCGAACCCAGGGCATGACTTGTCGAGTCCGCAGCGCTGATATCAAAGGCGGGCACCGCAACGGTCCCATCCATGTTGTAAATCTGCCCGCGCGTCTTGATCGCTGCGCCTGCGGTGGTTTCTGTCCAGGCAAAGAAGATCTTGTCGCCAGAAAAAGCCACGTCATAGGGGTGCTGCTGGACTGCAGCGTCCCCATGACGGTTCAGTCCCGGAAACGTTGCTGCAGTAGTCTGAATGTTGCCGTCCGGGTCGACGAAGTACAATCTGGATTCCTCTTGCGGGATCAAAAGGATGTTCCCGTCAGGCATATCAGCCGCAAAATCCAGCATTGTCCTTTGCGTGATTGCCAAAAGCCCGGCCAAAGTTTCGGCTGGTCCAGTAGGTTGACCACTGATGTCCAGCGTCACTTTGAAGTTGCTAACCGTCACCGGGAAAGGATCAGCGTCGCGCACTTGGTAGTATATGGTGAACGTGTCGTTTCCGTTGTCTCGTACGTGGTAGGGCAGCAGGTTTCCAAGCCCCAATCCCGAAGCATCCGCATATTCCACACCAGCAAACAACACACCCGTATCGTCAAAGCCGGACACAAGGTTTCCTGACACTGCTACGCCGATGTCACCTATGCGATAGATGCCTCCGCTGCCGATTTCGGTTCTAACGCCGCCAATACCCACGTCAGCAGATGGAAAAGTGGTGCCTAATGAAATCGCCATAGAAATCTCCTGGTCGTCGTTAATTGGAACCCACGCCAAGACAAGCTCGATCAAATAGTCGTTGGGGCCAAAAATTGAAAATATTCGAAGCACTCTGAAAGTCGTTAACTGTTGAGTCAACTTAAATTGAAAGTCTCAGCGCAGAGGGAGGTCAGGCCTTCTTGATGGATCGACTGCGCGCGTGGGAGGTTTAACTGCCAAAACCACCGGCTGGATGTTCAGATCTTAAATGGAAAAGGCCCATCTGCTTGGCTGCAGATGGGCCTTTCGATCATGAATGAAATCACAAACTCAGGACGGGCGCGGTTGTTCCTCGGCGGTCGCATCCTCGGCTGCCACTTCGATCACCTCTTCCTGGTCTGCTTCAACAACCTCTTCCTCGACCGACTGCGACTTGTCCTCGATCGAGCCGACGATCAGCGGCAGCATATGCGCGCCCGTTGCAGTGGTCACCTCGGCGGACGAGCTGGACTTCCAGGTCAATGTGTCAAAGCTGCCGCAGTTGGGGCAAACCGGAACCCATTCTGGCAGGATCTCGTTACAGTTGTCGCACACCCACTGAGGCCCGCGCGGTGCAGCCAGAGCCTTGGCCAGCCAACCCTGAACCACGGCGTCCGATGCGCCCTCACCCCGCTCGATGGCAGCCATCAGTGTATACGTGCGAGCATCGACATCGTCGCGCTCGACCAGATCGCCCAGCGCACGGCGTGCTTCGGGGAAGTCTTCGGCCACAACGTTCAGCTCGGACATGACCAAGCGGGTTTCCATGTGCTGCGGATGCGATTTCGCCAGCACGGCAAACCGCTTGACGCGCTCAGCGGCGGACTCATTCGGAGCAACCTCGGCAAAGGCGTGTGCCAGATCCGGGTGCGGCTGCGCATCCCAAGCCTTTTTCAGCAGACGGGCGGCATTCTTGGGTTTGCCCTTGCCAATGTACGCCCGCGCGGCCATCGCAGCAGCAGGGACCAGATCAGGCGATAGCTTGTTGGCCTCGATCGCGCGTTCCTGCGCTTCGACGGAATTGGTGTCAGACAGAATGTCCTTGGCCTCGGACAAAGCCAGCACCGCATCGCGCCGCTTGTAAACATCGCGCGGCAAGCTGCCGGATTTCAACTTGGCCGTCAGGGTAGAGCGCGCGCCGGTCCAATCCTGCGATTTGGTTTGCAGACCTAACAGGATGTCCTGGGTTTCCGCATGCCGCGGTTTGATCGCCAGCGCCTTTTCCGCCAGCTTCAGCGCGGTGTCATCGTCGCCTTCGGACAGCTTTTGTTTCAGGACGCCACGCACACCCACAAAGCGCGTCGCGTTGTCACCAATCAGCTTCTTGTATGTCTCGGACGCTTTCTTGGTGTCACCCGTCATCTCGGCCGCTTGGGCCACCAACAGATTGGTCAACTCGGGCTTTTGCAGCAGTTTTTCAGCCTTTGCCGCCTTGGACATGGCCACCCGCCCTTCGCCCGAGGCAAGCGCCATCAGGCCATCAGCCAGCGCCTGATAACCGCGCTTTTCACGGCCCCGGTCGAAATACCGCGACAGGGCGGTTTCGTCGCCATTCAGAAACTTGAGGGTGGCAATCAGCAGGGTCAACAGCTTGAAGAACAGCCAGACCGCGCCGACCAGGACCAGAAAACCGATCACTGACTGCAGCGGGCCAAGGGTGTATTCCGTTCCGGCAACGGTGATCTGCACACCACCGGTGGTTTCCATCAGGAAGCCCGCGCCCAATGCCAACAGGGCAATGATCGCAACAAAAACAAGTATCTTGAGCAGGGACCAAAGCATGGCAGATCCTTCAGTTCGAGTTTAGGCTTTGCGCAAGCGCATCTGCGGCTGCGATGGCAGACTGACGGGTGCGGGCCACGCTGACCCAGTCGGCCAATGCGGCTTGGGCCGAGTCAGGCAGAGCCCCGATTTCGTCGAGCGCCCTGGTCAGATCCCCAGCGATCAAGGCCGCTTCGGCCCGAGACAACACAGCATCCGGGTCGGCCCCTTCACGAGGCTCGACCGAGCGAGCGCCCAATTGGCGCTGAAAAAAGGCTCCGATGCCCTCGGTTCCACCGGCATCCGCCGTGCGGGCAGCGGCCAAGGCCTCGCGTGCGGCAGGTGGGAACCCTTCGCGCAGGGTGGCGACGGTCACGACCCCTTCGGCTGCAGGAGCCGTGAGCGTATCGGGAACGGCAACACCACCTGCGGTAAGCTCTGCGATCAGGCCGTCAAACGACGCTCCGGTATCTAACTGGCTACGCAAGCGGGCCGCGGCGGCGCGGTTGGCAGACAGTTGTGCGTCCGCTGCGGCCTTTTCTTCCAAGTCACGTGCTTCAGCTTCCATAGCGCGAGCCTGATTGATCAAGCCTTCGACTTCGGTGCGCTGCGTAATGATGGTTTCCTGCAACTTGGCCAACTCGCGTTCGTAAGCAGCGATCGCCTCGGACGACGCGCCTTCGGAAATCGGACGCTTTTCAACAGCCGTAAGTCGATCGTCCAACTGACCAAGGCCGTCCATCTGGCCTTTGAGCGCTGCGATCTCATCCCCGAGTGGAGCTACGGTTCCGGAAAGCTGTTCAACTTGTTGGCTGATCCCGGACATATCCGGCACTTCGATCGCAGCAACAGAAGCTTTGAGGTCGGTAAGAGATTTGGCCTGGGATTCGATTTTCGCCGTCAGCGCCTCGATCACTTCGCTGTTGTCGGCCGCACGCAATCCGGGGGGCAGCAATGGGTCAATCACTTGGGTCTTGGCCGCAACAAATCCCAAAACGGCTGCCAGAACGCCACCGATCAGAGCAGCGCCAAAGCCGCCGCGTTTTTCAACGGTGCGTTCGATGACGCGTTCCGGCTCGGCAGGTGTTTCTGCTTCGGCGGTCTCGGTCTCGGTCTCGGTCTCGGTCTCGGTCTCGGTCTCGGTCTCGGTCTCGGTCTCGGTCTCGGTCTCGGAAGACGGGGAGTCTTCTACTGCTTCACCGTCAACCGGATCAGTCCCGCTTTCGGTTTTGTCCGCAGCGTCCTCTGACGTTTGATCCGTTTCCGTAGTGATATCCTGGTCAGACGTATCTTGGCCTTCGGTTTCGGGCTCATCCGTCTTGGGGTTGGCGCCTGTTTCCAGATCTGAAACTTTCTTGTCGGCCACCGTCATTCCCCTTTGATTCTCAAATTGTTTAACCGCGAGACGCGAGTGAACACTAATGCGCGTCTGATCCGCCCTCAACCCGCAACGCTTGCTTTACCAGCATTTCAACTGCTTTCACCATCGCGTCGGTATCGGGGCGTTTCGCGACCCGGATGGCATTTGCGCCCAAAGAAATAAGGGGGTTCTTCACCGCATCGCTCATCGCGGCCAACCACAAGGCACCCGCGTTTGGGGCAAGGTCGGCAAATTGTCGCGCGGTTCGCGGTGAGAAAAGCGGCGCTATGACAGTGTCATCCCCGCCAAGAGCGGCCAAAGCCTGATCCGTGAACGGCAGAAGGTCCTGGCGATAAACAACCTGTTCTCGCGTCGTCAGTCCCAACCGGGTGAGCGTTTGAGCCACGTTTCCAACACCGCTTTCGCCCCTCAGATGCAACAGCGGCCCTTGAGGGCGGAGCTTCAAAAGACCGGCAGTCAGCGCCTCGGCACTTTCGCCCATCATGGTGGCTGTCCACCCCTGACGCGCCGCTGCTGCTGTCGTGGCTTGACCAACGCAGAAGCAAGGCAAATCGCGCGCACCCAAGCATCGTGCCGCAGTGGCAACCCCGTTTGACGACGTAAAAATCAAACCCTTCGCATCACCCGCATCCACAGCATCGACCACCGGTCGGATGTCCAGCAGAGGCGAATAGATCGGCGTCAACATCCACTGGGTTTCGGGGGGCAATTGCGCCACAAATCGCGCGGAGGCGGCCCGAGGGCGTGTCATCAAAAGATACACTGGCTGTGTCGCCTCCTGCCTCGGGATTGTTTGCGCGGCTGCGGGGTGATACCTCGCGATCAGGTTATGATGCAACGGTTGGGGCCGATGGGGCAAACACTTACCATCCTGGGTTTGGAAAGCAGTTGTGACGACACGGCCGCGGCCTTGGTTCGACAAACGGACGATGAGGCGGCGGAAATCCTGTCTTCGGTCGTGCACGGTCAAACCGAGCTTCACAGCGCATTTGGCGGCGTCGTACCCGAAATCGCTGCCCGTGCCCATGCCGAGAAACTGGACGTTTGCGTGATGCAGGCGCTGGAGCAATCCGGGCTGTCGCTTTTGGACGTGGATGCAATCGCCGTGACCGCCGGGCCGGGGCTGATCGGCGGTGTGATGTCGGGTGTCATGTGTGCCAAAGGGTTGAGCGCAGCCACAGGCAAACCGCTGGTCGGCGTGAATCATCTGGCGGGCCACGCCCTGACGCCGCGCCTGACGGATGGGGTGGCCTTTCCATATCTGATGCTCCTCGTATCAGGTGGTCATTGCCAATACCTGGTTTCCCACGGTCCCGAAGAGTTCACTCGCCTGGGCGGCACAATCGACGACGCGCCGGGCGAGGCCTTTGACAAGACTGCACGCCTGTTGGGGCTGCCCCAACCCGGTGGACCCTCGGTCGAGGCAGAAGCAAAGAACGGCGATGCCAAAAGGTTCCGCTTTCCGCGTCCGCTGCTGGACCGACCCGATTGCGATCTGTCCTTCTCGGGGTTGAAAACCGCGCTGATGCGGATGCGCGATCAAGTTGTCGGAGAAAAGGGAGGTCTGACCCGTCAAGACCGCGCTGACCTGTGCGCCGGGTTCCAGCAGGCGGTTGTCGACACCCTGGCCGAAAAGACCCGCCGCGCGCTCAAGCTCTATCTGGAGCACAATCCCGCGCAGCCAACCATGGCTGTCGCCGGAGGCGTTGCTGCAAACACCGCGATCCGCACCGCATTGCAAGAAGTCTGCGCCCAAGCGGGCGCGGAATTCCTTGCCCCGCCGCTTGCGCTATGCACCGACAACGCCGCGATGATCGCCTATGCAGGAATGGAACGGTTCAAGCTTGGAAAGACCGATGGCATGGATTTGATGGCCCGCCCACGCTGGCCGCTAGACCAATCCGCACCCGCAATGCTGGGCAGCGGCAGAAAAGGGGCCAAGGCATGAGCGTTGCTGTTCTTGGTTCCGGCGCCTTTGGCACAGCATTGGCCATTTCACTGGCCGGAGCGCAGCCCGTCTCCTTGTGGTCGCGCAACCCCGAACACGCGCAGGCGATGATTGAGGCACAAGAAAACACTGCCCGCCTGCCCGGATATCCCTTGCCTGAGGCGATTCAGGTCACCTCGGACCTTGAGCAAGCCACCCAAGCCGACACCCTGCTTTTGGCTGTGCCTATGCAGAAACTGCGCTCGGTCCTAGTGGAACACGGCACGCTGTTCGACAGGCATGTTCTGGTCGCTTGCTGCAAAGGGATTGAACTGACAACCGGTCTTGGTCCTGTGCAGGTGATCGTTGAGACCGTACCATCCGCCAAAGCCGCCCTGCTGACCGGCCCCAGCTTTGCCCAGGACATCGCTGCTGGTCTGCCCACGGCCCTCACATTGGCCTGCGCTGACCCGGACCTTTGCGCTGATCTCCAGAAACAGCTGACCACAGCCAACTTGCGCCTCTATCGAACCACTGACACTGCGGGTGCCGAGCTTGGTGGCGCGTTGAAGAACGTCATGGCCATCGCGTGCGGGGCCGTGATCGGTGCAGGTATGGGCGACAGTGCCCGCGCCGCCCTGATGACGCGCGGTTATGCCGAGATGCAACGGATGGCGTTGGCCTGTGGTGCCAAGCCGGAAACACTTGCCGGGTTGTCCGGTTTTGGTGATCTGACACTTACCTGTTCATCCGAGCTGTCACGCAACTATCGTTTGGGACTTGCCATCGGCCGGAGCGAAAGGTTCGATCCCACGGTCACCGTCGAAGGCGCCGCCACTGCCCGTGCCGTCGATGCCAAGGCGCGCGGCATGGATCTGGACATGCCCATCACCCATACCGTCGTCGGCTTGCTTGATCATAGCTTGACGATTGCCCAAGCCACCGCTCAACTGCTTGCTAGACCATTGAAAGAGGAATGACATGCTGATTGCCCTGATCGCCAAAGACAAAGCAGGCGCCCTGCAAACCCGGCTCGACAACCGCCCGGCGCATGTGGATTACCTCAGATCCACTGGCGTTGTGTCACAGGCCGGGCCGCTGCTGGATGGCGAAGACATGATCGGGTCGCTGGTGATTTTGGACGTCGAAGACATGGCCGCTGCGCAGGACTGGGCTGACAATGACCCCTACGCCAAAGCCGGGCTGTTCGAATCCGTCGAATTGATCCCTTGGAAAAAGGTGATCTGATGGCGTTCTGGCTGTTCAAATCCGAACCCTCGACCTGGAGCTGGTATGATCAGGTCGCCAAGGGCGAAGTCGGCGAGGAATGGGATGGCGTCCGCAACTATCAGGCGCGCAACTTCATGCGCGAGATGAAGCTGGGTGATCGCGGTTTCTTCTACCACTCGCAAAAGGAAAAGTCGGTGGTTGGCATCGTCGAAGTATGTGCCGAAGCGCATCCTGACAGCACCACTGACGACGACCGCTGGGAATGTGTGGACATCAAGGCAGTGCGCGCCTTCGAAGCTCCTGTTTCTCTGGATCAGATCAAGGCCGATGGACGACTGGATGACATGGTGCTGGTCAAGAACTCGCGCCTGTCAGTACAGCCCGTCACCGAAAGCGAATGGCAGGTGATCTGCGGCTTGGGGCAGACAAAGCCGGATTGATCCGGCAGTGTGATCCTGCATCACGCAGGAGATCGCCCCATGGACCCACTGAGTATTTTTGCTGCTGCCCTCGCCGCCTTTATTCTTGGTTCGGTATGGTACATGGCGTTTGCGGATCGCTGGAAAGTTGCTGCCCGCCTGCCCTTGAACGCCGAAGGCGATCCGCAAAGCGGCATGTCTCTCAAGGTGTTTGGGTCCAGTTTTGTTCTGTTGCTGATCGTGGCGACAGCACTTCAGTTTTTGTTCCTGCGCACTGGCGTCACGTCGATGACCCAAGGGACCGCCACCGGCGCTGGGGTCGGCTTGCTGTTCATCACGCCCTGGATCGGGATCAATAACCTTTACGCCATCCGCTCACCTATTTTGACGGTGATTGACGGCGGCTATGCCACGCTCGCCTGCACCCTTATGGGCTTAATACTGACTTTGCTTTGAAAAAACGGGGAGAGTTCCGACGGTACAGAACCCTCCCCCACCCCGCGTGCTCCCAAGTCACCACACGCGTATGAAATCCGAGGTCCTGACCGTCCTGGTCTGGATGTATTCTTTATGACCCAAGCCATGGCTTCGTTCAAATGCAAAGCTTTGAAGATACGTCTAAAATGCGAAACGCCCGCAATTTGCGGGCGCTCAAAAAACCGAGAGACTTACGGGGTCAGCCGTAGATAGCTTCTTTGCCGAAATGCTTGGTCAGCATGTAGTAGACAACGGCGCGATACTTGTTGCGTTCGGATTTGCCATAGGTCTCGATCACTTTGTTGATCGCTTCCATCAGTTCGGGCCCATCCGCCAGGCCAAGCTTCTTGATCAGAAAGTTGTTCTTGACCGTTTCCAACTCGCTTTCCTGAGTCGCTGCAACCGTCGACGCATCCGCATCATAGATCGCCGGACCGCAGCCGATGGTAACTTTGGTCAGCAGGTCCATGTCGGCATCCATGCCGCATTTGTTTTTCAGATCGTCAGCGTATTGAGCGATCAAATCGTCGCGTTTGCCCATGTGTGTTCTCCCAAGAGTGTGAGTGCCAAACGGTGATGTGATCACCACAGACGAACCTAGATGGTGAGTTTTGCGTCAAAAAGGGAAATTTTGACCGCTTTCTTCCCCCCAAAACAGCGTAATCCGTCAGGTGCTTGCAATTGGCGCTCCATCATTTAACACTTACGTTAAACAAAGGGAGAGATTCCATGACAGTTCAATTCCCCAATGAAAGTCCGGACTACCGCACCGCGCGAACAGCTCTTTTGCAGGCCGAAGTCGATCTACGAAGCCAAATCGAAGCCGTTGCTGCCAAACGCAGGGCCCTACCCAAAGGCGGGCTTATCCCAACCGACTATGCGTTCACAGACCTTGATGGCACGTCCCGTCCCCTCTCGTCACTGTTTGGTGACCACGATACTCTGGCGATCTATTCGCTAATGTACGGGCCCAAGGCGACGGGGCCATGTCCCATGTGTTCCGCCTTTTTGGATGGGATGGTTGGTCAGGTCAGACATATCAGCAAGCGAATGGCCTTTGCGGTGGTGGCTGAAAGCAACCCCGAACGTCTGTCTGCCTTGCAGGGACAGATGGCGTGGCAAGACCTTCCGCTGTTGTCGGCAGCCGGGACCAGCTATCAAACCGACTACCTTGCCCAAAGCCCGAATGGCGATCAGCTGCCGATGATGAATATCTTTGTCAGAGAGGGTGACGAAATTCGTCACTTCTGGGGATCCGAGATGTTCTATGCCCCTAGCGATTGGCACCCGCGCCACGTCGATTCCATCTGGCCGCTGTGGAACCTGTTGGACCTGACGCCTCAAGGTCGTGGAGATTGGATGCCCTAGGCGAATTGCAGCGCGCGAGAGATGAGCCCGCGCGCCACGTTGTTGGTCAGAGCTTCTTGTGCTCGGCCTTTAGCGCCAGCCAGAGGCAGTAGCACATGATCAGCACCACAAATGTGAAAGGAATGCCAGTCGACACCGCTGCACCTTGCAGGGCTGACAAACCGCCACCAAGAAGCAGCGCAATCGCCACAAGACCTTCGAGCGTGCACCAGAACACACGCTGAACCACCGGAGCATCCATCTTGCCGCCTGCCGTGATCGTATCGATCACCAGCGAGCCGGAATCCGACGAGGTCACAAAGAAGATCACGATCAGAACCAGAGAGATCGGGGCCACGATCGAATAGAGCGGCAGCTCTTTCAGGAATCCGAACAGCGCGCCTTCGGGCTTGTAGCTATCGATCACTGTGGCCTTGACGCCTTCGGCGCCGCCCGCGTTCAGCATGTCAATCGCCGCGCCGCCAAAGGTGGACATCCACAAGGCACAGACCGCGGTTGGTGCGATCAGCGCGCACAACACAAACTCGCGCACCGTGCGGCCCTTGGAAATACGGGCGATGAACATGCCGACGAACGGCGACCACGCAATCCACCAGGCCCAGTAGAACGTTGTCCAGCCGTGGAAGAAACTGGTGTCTTCTCGCCCGAACGGGTTCGACAACGCCGGGATCAATTGCACGTAGTCCACCATCACGCCGAAGTACCGCGAGATCGCCGTGCCGATCCCTGTCATGATGATGACAAAGATGAACAGGCCCACGGCCATGACCATGTTGATCTCGGACAGACGCTTCACACCTGCATCCATGCCCATCAGGACGGACCCAAGCGCAATCAACGTGATGCCGATAATCAGCAGGACAACCACCGTGTTGGACGTTTCGATGCCAAAGACTTCATACAGCCCGGCGGCAACCTGTTGCGCCCCAAGGCCGAGTGAGGTCGTCAGACCAAATAGCGTTGCAAACACGGCCAGTGTGTCGATAGTATGACCCCACCAGCCCCAGACTCGTTCGCCAAGGATCGGGTAGAACGCAGAGCGAAGCGTCAGCGGCAAATCAAGGTTGTAACAGAATATTGCCAATGACAGGCCCACGGCGGCATAGACGGCCCAGCCCTCTAGTCCCCAATGATGGATCGTCCCTACAACGCCAATGTATTCATTGCCCGGCTCGTTGATATCGATGTTCAACGGACGTGCGCCGCCATCTTCGGCAAAGTTGTAATAGACCGGCTCGAGAACGCCAAAGAACAACAGACCAATACCAATACCGGCCGCGAACATCATCGCGATCCATCCAGCATAGGAATAGTCAGGCTTGGCGTCCTTGCCCCCGATACGTACCTTGCCCACCGGCAACAGGATCAGCGCAAGGCAAAACAGGGTTATCGCATCCACGGACAGCACAAGGAACCAGTCAAACGTACTGGTCAGCCAGGGCCGCAGCCATCCAAAGAACTCCGCCGCAGCCTCTTGGTTTGCGAGAGATATCAGCACAAACGCTGCAATAAGGATGCTGGAGATCAAAAAAACGGGATTGTGGATATCCAGACCAAAGGGCCTGATGTTGTCCTGTCCCAGCTCGTATTCTGTCTCGAAATCCCAGACTCTTGGATCGGGGTCGAGCATTTTCTTCTTTTCAGACATGGCTCACCTGTTCGCGTTTCCAGAATAGTGGGATCAGCGTTGCACGGCTCTGGGGGACCTGTCCAATTGTAACGAATTCGTGAGACTACCACCTAAGTTGAGCGATTCCGGGTGATTTGGGGCGCAAGAACAGAAAAAGCCGCGGAATTCTCCGCGGCTTTGACGTTTCAGATCGGTAAGCCGATCAGTAGCGATAATGCTCGGGCTTGTAGGGGCCTTCGGGCTTCACGCCAATGTAAGCGGCCTGCTCGTTGTCCATCTTGGTCAACTTCACACCGATACGATCCAGGTGCAAACGTGCAACCTTTTCGTCCAGGTGCTTGGGCAGGATGTAGACGTCGTTGTTATACTCGTCACCTTTGGTGAACAGCTCGATCTGAGCCAGCACCTGGTTGGTGAACGAGGCCGACATCACAAACGATGGGTGACCGGTGGCGTTGCCGAGGTTCAGCAGGCGGCCTTCGGACAGCAGGATCAGACGGTTGCCCGAAGGCATCTCGATCATGTCCACCTGTTCCTTGATATTGGTCCACTTGTGGTTCTTCAGGGCGGCAACCTGGATTTCGTTGTCGAAGTGACCGATGTTGCCGACGATGGCCATGTCCTTCATCTCGCGCATATGCTCGATGCGGATCACGTCCTTGTTGCCGGTGGTGGTGATGAACACATCAGCGGTTGCAACTTCGTCTTCCAGCAGGGTGACTTCGAACCCATCCATGGCAGCCTGCAGAGCGCAGATCGGGTCAACTTCGGTCACCTTCACACGGGCGCCCGCACCGGCCAGCGAAGCGGCCGAGCCTTTGCCCACGTCGCCATAACCGCAGACCACAGCAACCTTGCCGGCCAGCATGGTGTCGGTGGCGCGGCGGATACCGTCAACCAGCGATTCCTTGCAGCCGTATTTGTTGTCGAACTTCGACTTGGTGACAGAGTCATTGACGTTGATCGCCGGGAACGGCAGGTGGCCTTCTTTCACCAGCTGATACAAACGGTTCACACCGGTGGTGGTTTCCTCGGACACGCCTTTGATCTGATCACGCATCTTGGTGAACCAACCGGGGCTTGCTGCCATACGCTTGGCGATCTGCTTCTTGATCACCTCTTCCTCTTCCGAGGTCGGCACTGCGATGATGTCTTCTCCCGCTTCGGCACGTGCGCCCAGCAGGATGTACAGTGTTGCGTCGCCGCCATCGTCCAGGATCATGTTCGGACCATCTTCGAACAGGAAGGATTTGTCGAGGTAGTCCCAGTGCTCTTCCAGGGTCTGGCCTTTGATAGCGAAGACCGGGATGTCAGCAGCCGCAATCGCAGCAGCCGCGTGGTCCTGTGTCGAGAAGATGTTGCACGATGCCCAACGCACGTCCGCACCCAGAGCAACCAGGGTTTCGATCAAAACGGCTGTCTGAATGGTCATGTGCAGCGAGCCAACAATGCGCGCGCCGCTCAGCGGTTTGCTTTCACCATATTCTGCACGCAGGGACATCAGGCCCGGCATTTCGGTTTCAGCAATGTTCAATTCTTTACGGCCAAACTCGGCCAGCGCAATGTCCTTGACGATATAGTCCCCGGCCATCAGATGCTCCATTCCGGTTAAATCATTTTGCTGCCACTAACACTCATCAATGAAAGTGGCAACGCTCATGACCCTTCACACCGGAATGGGTGAAGCCAAATGGACTATTTCTGGCGAAATCACCTGCAAATTGGCTGTTTTCAGCTCAACTGCTCGTCCCCTCGACCGCGACTTTGGGCACGGCTTGGAAGAAATCGGTTCCCGCTGCGATGATACAGCTGGTTCCGTTGGCATGGGTCAACAGCACGGTATAGGTCCCGGTTTCGCTGGATGACCAGATCTCCATGACGGATTGTGCGCCGTTCACTTTCTGCAAGCCACCAACCGTAAGCGTTTCCGAATACTTCTTGGTCAGCTGCTCAACCAGAGCGTCGCGCATCCCGCAGGAGGCGGCAAAAGCAGGCGGGGCCGTAGCGGCCATGCCAAAGGCAAGGGCAAATCCCAACAGACGCTTGAACATAACAAGCTCCTTTCAGCAAAGGTTTCAGTCTGAGAGGGGCGCGCCGGGAGGAGAAAACACGCCCCCCTCAGCACTTGATATCGTGATCATGCCGTCCCATTACAACGTACGGGACCTCAACTTGGCGTTGGCAGCATGTGATCAGATGCATTCAGGCTGCGCCCGAATTGTGGCGAAAAAATGGCACGAAAACAGGGGCGTGGCAGCATGGCAACACAACCAAGAGCATGGCAGCGAATGCTATCTGGACGCAGGCTGGATTTGTTGGACCCAACGCCCGTTGATATCGAAATCGAAGATATCGCTCACGGGTTGGCCTTTGTGGCACGTTGGAACGGCCAAACCATTGGGGATTTTGCATATTCCGTGGCTGAACATTCCTTGCTGGTCGAAGAACTCTTTGGCCGGATCGCCCCCAAAGCACCTGTCAAATGGCGGCTGGCAGCCCTGTTGCACGACGCCCCCGAATATGTGATCGGCGATATGATTTCCCCAGTAAAAGCAGCCGTGGGATCCGGGTATGGCGAACTGGATGATCGGCTGACCGCCGCCATTCACATTCGCTTTGGCCTGCCTGCCACAATCCCCGCTTCGGTCAAGCGTCAGATCAAACGGGCCGACCGCATCAGCGCCTGGATGGAAGCCACCCAGATCGCCGGATTTTCGGAAAGTGAGGCCAGCAAGTTCTTTGGCCGCCCAGATCGCGCCTTGATCGAAGGGCTAAGCATCGCCTTGCGCCCCCCGGTTGATGTGCGAAGGGATTTCACCAAGCGGCACGCCGACCTGATGTCTCAGCTGGATTGAGCCGCCTCACGCGCAGCACGGCGGGCGCGGCGCTCCTGACGCATCCTGCGAATGCGGCGTTGGGCGTACTCGGGTGATTCCACGAATTCACCAGTGTCCCCCAACCCTTTGTCCAGAAACAGCTGCTTGCGCTGTTTGTCGGTCAAAGGCTCCCATTCGGCGTCTGGATCAATGAAACCGCCCGCCGCCAAAGCGCGCCCAATGACCTTGTGGTTCAGCTCTCCGAAAGACTGTCGATTGGATTTGCCTTTGCTCGAGCGCACCCATTCCGTGTGCAACGCATCGACAATGATCGGGTCTGTGCCAGTGAAATGGGCCACATTGCGAGCGAGCAAGTTGTTTGCCCCCGCCTTACGGCGCAAGATCATTGCCACCTTCTGATCGGCACGGCCGACCATCGCAAACAAATGCAAGGCAGAACCATCAGCCGCGACCACATGTTTTGCTGCCTTGTATCGGGCGAGCTGGGTTTTCAGGTCGTATTTTTCAGGATGGAAGATATCGTACCCCTGCTTGATCAGCAGGTCTTCCAAACGCTCCTCGCCCAACAACCCGCCTTTGCCAACACCAAGAGCCGAGCGCGAGATATAAATCTTGCTCGCGCCATCGGGTTCAACATCCCGCGCAAACCGATTGTGAATTGCATTGCGGAACTTCTGCGTGCCTTCGGTGATCTTACCCAGCCCGAACCCCTGACCCGGAACAATCAACTCTTCGACCTGGGTCGCTTCTGTTGCCACGCGAATGGGCAATTCAGGCGCCATCAGCCCCACAAATTCCTTCTGAAAACCGCGCACTGCGTCCCCAACCTTGGGTCGCTTGGGCATGAACAACACACCGTCAATTGATCCGTCGATGTGATCAAGTGCCCACAGGCGGGCCGAGCTTTCGACAAGGAAGTGACCAAAATGCGCCCAAAGAACACCCCCCCATAACCATCGACCTGACAGTTTGGTTGGAGCAGTTACAGGCTTTTCGGGTTTCGTAGTAAGCGGTCGGAACTTGCGCCAAAGCGCACCTTCGGGACAATAGGCGCCATCGCGATCCAGAACCCCCGCGGGTTGAACAAAAGCGCTTTCATCGGGTGGAACAACTATTGCATCCGACAGGGTCACAATACGTTCGGACCAACCGCCCTCGGGCATCGGCTGGACTGTGTTGTCGTTTGGATCCAGCTCTTCTTCCGACATGGGGAACCTTTTAACGTGGGCTGCGTTTGGCCAGTATGCGCTGCAATGTGCGCCGATGCATGTTTAGCCGACGGGCCGTTTCGCTAACGTTACGATCGCACAGCTCATAGACCCGCTGGATGTGCTCCCAGCGAACGCGGTCTGCGCTCATCGGATTTTCCGGCGGCGGAGGCAGCTCATCGGGTTGTGCCAACAGGGCGTTGGTAATGTCGGTGGCATCGGCCGGTTTCGACAGGTAGTCGGTCGCGCCGATCTTGACCGCGGCCACGGCGGTGGCGATCGCGCCGTATCCGGTCAGAACCACAACACGGCTGTCCGGGCGTTTTTCCCGCAGAACCTCGACCACGTCCAACCCATTGCCGTCTTCAAGCCGCAAATCCACCACGGCGTAGGCCGGTGGTCTTGCGGTGGCAATGGCGCTGCCTGCGGCGACGGAGGAGGCAGTTTCAATCTCGAACCCGCGTTTCTCCATGGCTTTGGCAAGGCGACGCAGAAATGGTTCGTCATCATCCACCAACAACAGGGATTTATCCGGTCCGATTTCAAGCTGCTGCGTATCTGCCATGCTCTGAACTTTCCGTTGGTCTTGTTATGTCTTGCCTAGGCTGAATATGACCCTGACCTGTGGAAAGGTCAAACACACATGCTTGATTAAACCGCGTCCAAGAAGCAGCCTACCTTGTCGGCCATGCCTTCTGGGGTCTCATCACGCTTGAAAAACTCGACAAATCCAACCTCGGGCAACACCAGATACGTAAAGGTCGAATGATCGACGAGATAGTATTCGTCGCTTTTGTCCTGGGCCTTGTAGTACGTCTTGTAAGCCTGGCTAGCGGCCTTGACCTGCGCGGGTGAGCCCGTGAGACCAATCATCTTTTCATGCAGGTTAAAGGCGTAATCACCCACAACTTCGGGCGTGTCGCGGTCAGGGTCGATCGAGATGAAGACCGGTGTCACGCTCTGCCCACGTTCGGCCAGAACATCCACCGCTTCGGCGTTGCGCGACATGTCAAAGGGGCAAACGTCCGGGCAGAAAGTGTAGCCGAAATAAACCAGCGTGGGTTCCGTGATGACATCCGTATCCGTGACTGTCTCACCCTTGGCATTCAACAGCTCGAACGGCCCACCAATGGCCCCGGCCCCGCCTGCAATCTGCGTCGATCGGCATTGCGCGAACTGATCACCAGATCGTCCGCCCAAGGTCAGCAACCAGACACCTCCAAGAATGATGGCAAGTACAACAGCGGCGAGAATGGCATACATACGGGTCATGGCGGCAAACCTTGCGACACAGGGGATGTTGATCGTTTCGGCGCGGACACCTATCAAGATATCCAGCCGTTGCAACAGGACATAATCGACCGATGACGGAATCCAACATGGGCCTTTGGCGCGGGCAGCAGCGCAGCAGCTGGATCCGCCTGCGGACCTTGATCGTTTTGCGATGGGTGGCCATCGTTGGACAGATTGCCGCAATTACGGTGGCTCAACGGATGTACGATCTGCAGCTTGAGCTGGGTCTGTGCTATCTGGCCATTGGCGTGTCCGTTGTTGGCAATTTGGCCGCGATCTTTGTCTTCCCAGAGAATAAGCGCCTGTCAGAATTCGAAAATTTCCTGATGGTGCTGTTTGACCTGCTACAATTGGCATTCCTTCTTTACCTTACAGGCGGGCTGCACAATCCCTTTGCCCTGCTGTTGCTTGGGCCGGTGACGATCTCGGCCAATGTGATGGGGCTGAGGTCAACTTTGATCATTGGTGGCACTGCAATTGTGCTGGTGACACTGCTGGCGCAGTTTCATCTGCCGCTCAGGACAGACATGGGCTTTGTCATGCGGGTGCCTGACATTTTCGTGTTCGGCAACTGGATCGCCATCATCATCGCGATCGTGTTCCTGGGCGCCTATTCCTACAGGATCAGCGCCGAAGTCGTGTCGATGTCCGAGGCCCTGTCAGCCACCCATATGGCTTTGGCTCGAGAACAGAAGCTGACCGATCTGGGTGGTGTTGTGGCCGCCGCCGCGCATGAGCTGGGCACGCCACTGGCCACCATCAAACTTACCAGCGCCGAGCTGATCGAAGAGCTGGATGACCGCCCCGACCTGCGCGAGGACGCCGCCCTGATCCGCGAACAAGCGGATCGTTGCCGTGACATCCTGCGGGACATGGGGCGCGCGGGCAAAGACGACCTGCACCTGCGCCAGGCTCCGCTCAGCACCGTGATCCACGAGGCGGCCGAACCCCACATGGACCGTGGCAAAGAGGTTCATTTCGAAGAGGGGCCGGGTGAAGGCGGTGATTTCCAGCAACCTGCCATCTTGCGCAAACCCGAAGTGATCCATGGCATGCGTAACCTGATCCAGAACGCCGTCGATTTCTCACGCGCGAACGTCTGGGTCGAATCCGAATGGACCGAGGACGAAATCGTCGTGCGCATCGCAGATGACGGTCGCGGCTACTCCCCTCACATGATTGGTCGCATTGGTGACCCATTCATGCGGCGCCGCCGGTCAGACGCCGAGAAAAAGTCGCGTCCCGAATACGAAGGGATGGGCCTGGGCCTGTTCATTGCCAAAACCTTGTTAGAACGCAGCGGGGCATCGCTCAGCTTTGCCAATGGCTCGGACCCCTATCAAACCTTGACCAACCGTCCCGAACACCGCGGCGCCATCGTTCAAGTAAGCTGGCCGCGAGCGCAAATTGACGCCCAGCGCGGCAAGAATGCCGTGCCCATCGGGTTCAACCAACAATTCAAGGTTTGATGCCAGAAACAGGTTAAATCGACGTTAACCTTTGTGAAGCACGGTAGGCGACACCCACCGGATTGAAATGAAGGGCGTCGCTATGATCTCGGAATTGGTAGTTTTGGGCATTGTCTGCGTGACATCGGCGACAATGGTGCTCTTTTGGCTGGTCCCCTTGCGGGCAAGGGCAATTCCGACGGGCACAAATGTGTCACCAGAACTCTGCAATGATCATGTTTATCTTTTCGAGGGCAGTGAACTGATTGGATTGTCCGACGCGGGTGAACGCGAAGACGCCAAGATTGCCGATTGGACCGATCTGAGAGCTCATCTGGCAGAACGCTTTCCCAATTTCCCGAAAACGCCCGAAGAAATTGAGCAGGCGGGCGAGATTGTGGTCACTCCAGTCGACGCAAGTGCGCGGCAAGATGTGTTTTGCGAATGGATTGATGGCATTACCCGCGTGCAATTGCGCAAGACGGACGCGCCAGAAACGAAGCAAGTACAGCTCGACCCGGTGCGCGCCGCAACCGAAAGCGCACCTTACCCTGTTTGGTGCGTCGACCCGAGCGGCACCGTTTGCTGGCACAATGCAGCTTATGCGCGGCTGGCACGAAAGGTGCGAGGGCGGAAAACTGACAACTTGAAGCCGCTCTTTGACCTGACAGATCCCACAGGACCCAATAGCAATCGCCGACGGATCTCGGTATCACCAAAGGACAGCGATCAAAAACTCTGGTTTGATCTGTCCGTGGTAGAACAAGGCGACAATCAGCTTTGTTATGCAACCGATATCAATGCGGTTGTTGATGCCGAAGTCGCGCAACGAAACTTTGTTCAGACTCTGGCAAAGACGTTTGCTCAGCTATCCATCGGACTAGCCATCTTTGATCGGAACCGCCAACTGGCTTTGTTCAACCCGGCATTGATCGACTTGACTGCCTTGCCAGCTGACTTCTTGAGCAGTCGGCCCAGTGTCATGAGCTTTTTTGACAGACTCAGAAACCAGAACATGATGCCCGAGCCCAAAAACTATGGCGGATGGCGGCAGCAGATGAACGATCTGGTCGAGGCCGCGGCAGACGGTCGGTATCAAGAGACATGGTCACTGCCGTCCGGTTCGGTGTATTCCGTCAGCGGACGCCCGCATCCTGATGGCGCCGTAGCCTTCCTGTTCGAAGACATCACTGCCGAGATCACCCTGACCCGTCGCTTTCGGTCCGAGCTGGAGCTGGGACAATCCATCCTGGATCAGCTTGAAGACGCAATCGCGGTCTTTGCGTCGGACGGGGCACTGGCCTTTTCAAACGTTGCTTATCACCAAATGTGGCAGGTGGACCCGGATGCAAGCTTTGCCACCGTCTCGGTGTTGGATGCGACGCGCATCTGGCAGGACAAATGCACCGCCACGCCGGTCTGGGGCGAAATCCGTGATTTCGTGGACAGCCGCGAAAACCGCTCTCAATGGCGCGAGTTGGTGCACCTGCGGTCCGGCGACACACTGACCTGCACCGTCAGCCCGATTCAGAACGGCGGTACCATGATCCGATTCACGGCCCATTCGCGCGTTTCCCAGAACCCGCAATTGAGCGATGCGCAGGGCTGATCCACCTTGCAGCCACTGGCGGTCGCGGCCATTGTGTGACCATGACCCGCCTACCCCTGTCGATCGACCTGATCACGCCGGAAAAAACCGCCGAACTGGCCCATTGGCTCGCCCCGCAATTGCGCGCGGGCGATTGCGTTTTGCTTTCCGGAGAAATTGGCAGCGGTAAAACCTTCTTTGCCCGCAACCTGATCCAATCCGTGCTTGCTCATCCCGAGGACGTCCCCTCGCCGACCTTCACTCTGGTACAGATCTATGACACGGCCGAAGGGGAAATCTGGCACTCGGACCTGTATCGCCTGACCTCGGTCGACGAGGTCGAGGAATTGGGCCTGATCGAAGCTTTCGAGACCTCTATCTGCCTGGTGGAATGGCCCGACAAGCTGGGAGATTTGGCGCCTCATGATGCACTGTCAATGCACTTCGCCGCCGATCCCTTGCACGACACGCGGCGAAAACTCACCCTCAACTGGAACGATCCCAAATGGGACACACGCCTGGACCCCCTGAAATGACAAATCGAGCCGTCGTCAGCGAAGCAATCATCGCCCGAACCAAATGGGCTGGCGTTACCCCCGCCCCTTTGGCCGGGGATGCATCGAACCGGATCTATCACCGCCTGACGGATCCGGCGACGCAAGAGACCGCCGTTTTGATGGACGCAGACCCCGAAAAGGGCGAAGATGTCCGTCCTTTTGTCCGGGTGGCCAAGTATCTGCGTGATCTGGGACTAAGCGCACCCGAAGTCCTGGCCGAAGATGAAGATTTCGGGTTCCTCCTGCTCGAAGATCTGGGGGACGGCCTATTTGCTCGGGTTATCGAAGACCAACCAGATTTGGAACGCCCTCTCTACGAGGCGGCAACCGATGTACTGATACATCTGCACCAGTCGCCAGTGATGGACCTGGAAAGCTATGGACCGCGCATGATGACCCAGCGGGCGTCCATGGCGTTCTCTCACTACGCAGCGGGGATCACGGGCGAGGATCAGACCGAGGTCGAAAACCGCTTCACCAAACTGTTCCAGGACATCCTGATCGACACAACGGGTGGACCCAAGGCGGTGGTCCTGCGCGACTATCACGCCGAAAACCTGCTTTGGCTGCCCGACCGTTCCGGGCTGGCACGTGTCGGTTTGCTGGATTTCCAGGACGCAATGCTGGGCCACCCGGCTTATGATCTGATGTCCATGCTGCAAGACATCCGCCGCAAGGTCCCCGCCGGGATAGAGATGACAATGATCAACCGCTATCTGCAAGCCACAGGCCTGGACGACCACAATTTCCGTCAGGCCTATGCCGTCCTCAGTGTGCAACGAAACCTACGCATCCTGGGTGTCTTTGCGCGCCTTGCGGTGGAACGCGGTAAGCCTGGCTACGTAGACCTTATGCCCCCCACTTGGGACCATCTGGTACGCGGGTTGAACCACTCGGCTCTGGCCCCGGTCTCGGACCTGATCCTGAGTTCCCTGCCCGCGCCCACAGCAGCCAACATGCAAAAGTTGAAGGACCGATGACCCAAGCCCCCCACGCCGCAATGCTGTTTGCTGCCGGGTTTGGCACGCGGATGAAACACCTGACCAAAGATCGTCCCAAGCCGATGATTCCCGTGGCGGGCCGCCCCCTGATCGATCACACGATTGACTTGGCGCGCGACGCCGGTGTCACAACCCTTGTGGCCAACCTGCATTACATGCCCGAGGTTCTGGCCGACCACCTAACGCCTCAGGGCGTAAAGCTGTCGTGGGAGCTGCCCGATATCCTGGAAACCGGGGGTGGATTGAAAGCCGCGTTGCCCTTGTTGGGGGATGACCCGGTGATCACGATGAACACCGACGCCATCTGGTCCGGTCCAAATCCGCTTAGCCAGCTGCTGCAGGCATGGAACCCGGACGTCATGGATGCGCTTCTGATGTGTGTGCCAGTGTCCCAAACCGTGGGTCATTCCGGGGGTGGAGATTTCGCACTCGATGCGCAAAGTAAGCTATCTCGTGGGGGCACACTAACTTATGGCGGCATACAGATCCTGAAGACCGAGCTTCTGGGGTCTATCGAACAAAGCGTCTTTTCTCTGAACCTGGTGTGGGACCAGATACATGAGCAGGGTCGCTTGTTCGGGTTAAGCTATCCGGGGCGCTGGTGCGATGTGGGGCATCCAGACGGTATCGCCTTAGCCGAAAGCCTGATCAACGATGTTTGAGCCCAGCGCACAGCCACGGGTCTTTGCCGAGGCACCGGGTGTGGATTTCCCAAAGGCTTTGGTACAGGGGCTTCATGCGCGGGCCGCGGCCCATCCACCCGAAGCACTGGCGCGGGTGCAACTGGTGGTCAACACCCGCCGCATGGCGCGTCGTGTTCGTGAGCTGTTCGACGCAGGTCCACCTTGCCTTTTACCGCAGATCTCTTTGATCACGGACCTGGGTGAAACACAGGATCTATCGCGGTTGCCCCCGGCGATCCCGCCGCTGCGGCGACGCCTGCAATTGACGCAGTTGGTGTCGCGCCTGCTGGATCAGCAACCGGATCTGGCCGCGCGATCCTCTCTCTATGATCTCTCTGACAGCCTGGCTGATCTGATCGATGAAATGCAGGGCGAAGGTGTGCCCCCGCAAACCATCCACGACCTGGACGTCAGTGACCAATCGGGCCACTGGCACCGTACACAGCAATTCATCGCCATCGCCGATCAATTCATCGGAGCAGATGAACTGGACGTTCAGGCCCGCCAGCGCATGGTGGTGGAAAACCTGATCCAGCGGTGGGAGGTCGCACCACCCCAACACCCGATCATTCTGGCGGGCTCCACTGGGTCACGCGGAACAACCCTGATGTTGATGGAGGCTATTGCTCGCCTGCCACAAGGCGCGCTGATCCTGCCGGGGTTTGACTTTGCACAACCGGCTTCGGTCTGGTCCGGACTGGACGACGCGTTGCTGTCGGAAGATCACCCGCAGTACCGGTTCCGAAAGCTGATGCGCGGGTTGGAGCTGGAACCCAAGGACATACAGCCCTGGACCGACTCCCAGGCCCCCTCACCCGCACGCAACAGGCTGGTCTCGCTCGCCCTGCGCCCGGCCCCCGTCACGGATGCGTGGATGTCGGAAGGCGCGCAATTGACCGACCTGCCCGAAGCCACAAAGGGCATCACGTTGGTTGAAGCCCCCTCGCCCCGGGCCGAGGCTTTGGCGATCGCCCTGCGCCTGCGTCAAGCTGCCGAAGACGGGCAAACGGCCGCCCTGATCACCCCTGATCGGATGCTGACCCGTCAAGTCAGCGCCGCGCTTGATCGCTGGTCTATCATCCCGGATGACAGCGCCGGCCTGCCTTTGCAACTGTCGCCTCCGGGCCGGTTCCTGCGCCATGTCGCAGGACTGTTTGTCCATCGGTTGGATGGTGAGGCGCTGCTGACCCTGCTCAAGCATCCTCTCTGCCACATGGGCGGTGCACGCGGCGATCACCTGCGCCAAACCCGCGATCTGGAATTGGATCTGCGTCGCTATGGACCCCCCTTCCCTGATGTCGAAGGGTTTGACGCCTTTGCCGCCCGCCGCTTGGCCGGTCAGGTTGAAATCCCGCCCACCTGGCTGACTTGGCTGGGTGAGTGTTTTGTCGATCAGCAAGTCGACGGAGAGTTGTCGCTGACCCAATGGGTGGAGCGTCTACGCACCTTGGCCGAGGCGATCTCGGTCGGCAGCGCACAAGACAATGACAGCAACCTCTGGGACAAGAACAACGGCCAAAAAGCGCACGAGGTGTTCCGCAAGCTCGAGGAAGAAGCAGAACACGGCGGTCGCATGACCGCCCGCGATTTCGCTGACCTGATCGGGGCCATCCTCGCGGATGAAGAAATTCGCGATCGCGATACACCGCATGATCACATCATGATCTGGGGCACGCTCGAGGCGCGCGTTCACGGCGCCGATCTGCTGATCCTGGGCGGTCTGAATGAAGGCAGCTGGCCCGAGGCGGCCAAGCCCGACCCCTGGCTCAACCGTCAAATGCGCGATGCCGCCGGACTGCTTCTGCCGGAACGGCGGATCGGCCTGTCAGCCCATGATTTCCAACAGGCGGTTTGCGCCAAAGAGGTCTGGTTGACCCGCGCCACACGTTCCGATGACGCCGAAACCGTCGCATCACGTTGGGTGAACCGCCTGACCAACCTGCTGAGCGGCTTGCCAGACCAGGGCGGGCCAGAGGTTCTGAGAGAGATGCAGGCACGCGGCCAGTATTGGCTGGATCTAAGCGAAGTTCTGGAGGAAGCAACAGCAATACCCGCTGCCACGCGCCCCTCTCCTCGTCCGCCTGTCACCGCGCGTCCCCGCCGCATGTCGGTGACAGAGATCAAACGCCTGATCCGCGACCCCTACGCGATATACGCCAAACATGTGTTGCGCCTGAAACGGCTCGACCCTCTGGTACAGGCCCCTGATGCCCTGTTGCGCGGGATCGTCGTGCATGAGGTGTTGGAAAAGTTCATCGCCGAAACGACTAAAGACCCCGAGGCTTTGACGCGCGAGGCGTTTCTAGGCAAAGCCCGAGCGCTGCTGGATGAGCTTGTGGCCTGGCCAACTGCGCGCAAACTCTGGCTGGCGCGGATCGAACGCATCGCCGATGCCTTTTTGCTCAGTGAACAACAAAGACGCTCGCTTGCCAGCCCGATCGCCTTTGAGGCGAAGCTGAAACAGCGCCTTGATCCGCTGGACTTTGAACTGGTGGGCCGGGCCGACCGAATTGATCAGGACTCACGCGGCGATCTTTACATCTATGACTACAAAACCGGTGCGCCACCTTCGGCCCCTCAGCAATCAAAATTCGACAAACAACTGCTGATCGAGGCCGCGATGGCCGAAGAAGGCGGGCTTGAGGGGATGGACCCGATGCAAGTCGCAGGCGCCGTGTTCATCGGCATTGGTGGTTCGTTCAAAGAGGTGCCTGCGCCGCTGGACAAGGAACCTCCTGCCAAGGTTTGGGCTGAACTGCGCGAGCTGATCGAGGCGTATTTCGATCCTGAACAGGGCTACACAGCCCGCAGGATGCTGCACAGCGATGCGGATGTCGGCGACTATGACCATCTGGCACGCTTTGGCGAATGGGACCGTACCACCGACGCCACGCCCGAGGATCTGACATGAGCGCGCGCAATGAAGCCACCGAAAAGCAGGTCACGGCGGCGCGCCCTGATGCATCAACTTGGCTGTCGGCCAATGCAGGGTCCGGCAAAACCCGCGTTTTGACCGACCGGGTGGCGCGCCTGTTGCTCAGCGACGTGCAACCACAGCACATCCTGTGCCTGACCTACACCAAGGCCGCGGCGTCCGAGATGCAGAACCGTCTGTTCAAGCGCCTGGGCGAGTGGGCCATGCTGCCGGATGACCAGCTGTTCAGGCAGCTGAACGATCTGGGTGTTGACGGTACGATTGATCCCGCCCGCTTGTCGCATGCTCGAACGCTCTTTGCTCGGGCGATCGAAACCCCCGGCGGCCTCAAGATTCAAACGATCCACTCGTTTTGTGCGTCGCTCTTGCGACGGTTCCCGCTCGAGGCCGGGGTCAGCCCCCAGTTTTCCGAGATGGAAGACCGAGCCGCCGCCGTGTTGCGCGAAGAGATTGTCGAAGCACTGGCCGAAGGGGATCAAGCGCACCTGATCGACGGGATCGCACGTTTTGTCACCGACACCGGATTTGACGGTCTGACTCAAGCGATCACAGGGAAACGCGATGCCTTTACAGGCACCGTCGATTGGCCCGAACTGATGGGTTGTTTCGAGTTGCCTGCCGACTTTGACGAACAGGCGCTGTTGGACCGGGTGTATCTGGGAGGTGAGCTGGAATTGATCGCGGCGATCCGCCCCATGCTGGCCGACAGCGGGGGCAACAACGCCAAGGCCGCCGTTAAGCTGGCCGGGTTCACCGAACGAACACTCGCGACCCTGCCCATTCTGGAAAGCGTTCTGCTGACCGGCGGGTCCGCCAAAGAACCGTTCAGTGCCAAGATCGGCAGCTTCCCAACCAAGGCGTTGCGCGAAGGGCCAATGTCCCCATACATGCCACAACTCGAAGCACTGATGCGCCGGGTCGAAGATGCGCGGGAGCAACGGCTGGCCTTGGTCGCCGCCTGCAAATCGCTGGCCCTGCATCGTTTTGCCAATGTATTCCTGCCGGAATACGAGCGTCGCAAGCAGCTGCGCGGCTGGCTGGACTTTGATGATCTGATCCTGAAAGCACGGCAGTTGCTGAATGATCCTTCGGTGGCGGCCTGGGTGCTTTATCGACTGGATGGCGGCATTGACCACATTCTGGTGGACGAGGCCCAGGACACCAGCCCCGCACAATGGGACGTGATCGAAAAGCTCGCGCAGGAATTCACCAGTGGCGAGGGCGCGCGGTCAGATGTCGAGCGCACGATTTTTGTGGTCGGGGACAAGAAACAATCGATCTATTCGTTCCAGGGCGCCGACCCCGAGGCATTCGATCGGATGCAGCAGGAATTTGGTCACAGGCTGGCAGAAAGCGGCTCTAACTTGGTGGATTTGACGCTCGAATACTCGTTCAGGTCGTCGGCTGCGGTATTGGATCTTGTCGATCAAGTGTTCGACGGCAAGGCTGAGGCCGGCTTTCATGCCGAAGCCAAGCACAAGGCGTTCAAAGCCGCCCTGCCCGGCCGTGTCGATCTGTGGCCTGTGGTCGAAAAGGTTGACGACGAGGATGACCGCCCCTGGACCGATCCCGTCGATCGGCCCAGCGCGCAGCACCACACCGTGATCCTGGCAGAACAGATCGCCCGCGCCATCAAGCGGATGATTGATGAGGGAGAAACGATCCCCGAAGACGGCTCTGAACCGGGGGAGTTTGTACGGCGGCGGGTGCGGCCTGGGGATTTCATGATCCTGGTACAGCGTCGATCCGACCTTTTTGCCGAGATCATCCGCGCCTGCAAGGCCGCTGGCCTGCCTATCGCCGGCGCTGACCGGCTCAAGGTGGGTGCGGAACTGGCCGTCAAGGATCTGGCCGCCCTGCTCAGCTTTCTCGCCACGCCCGAGGATGATCTATCGCTTGCCACAGTGCTTAAGTCCCCGCTCTTTGGTTGGAGCGAGCAGCAGCTCTTTGATCTGGCGCATCGACGGACGGACAAATTCCTGTGGCCCGCGCTCCGCACCCGCGCCGAAGACTTCCCCGAGACCATGGCCGTGCTGAACGACCTGCGCAGCATGACCGATTTCCTGCGACCCTATGATTTGATCGAACGCATCCTGACCCGGCATGGCGGGCGGCAGAAACTGCTGGGTCGGCTTGGGGCCGAGGCCGAGGATGGGATCAATGCCCTGCTCAGTCAGGCGCTGGCATATGAACGTACGGATATTCCCAGCCTCACCGGATTTCTGGTCTGGATGCAGACCGACGACCTTGAGATCAAGCGCCAGATGGGCGGCGTAGGCGACATGATCCGGGTGATGACGGTGCACGGTTCAAAAGGTTTGGAATCGCCCATCGTGATCTTGCCCGACACCGGCGCACGGCGGGCCCCCACCGATGACGAGATCATGATGGCCGGTGACATGCCATTGTGGAAGGTTTCACGCGATGCCTCGCCTGGTGCAATCGCACAGGCCCGCGCCGAGGCGCAGACACGGCAGATGAACGAACGCCTACGGCTGCTTTATGTGGCGCTGACGCGGGCCGAGAAATGGCTGATCGTGGCCGCGGCTGGTGACTTGGGCAAAAGTGGCGACAGCTGGTATCAGATGGTCGAGGGCGCGATGCGCTCCTCGGGTGCCGAGGCGATCCCCGGCACTGCGATCCAACGGTTGCAGCACGGTGATTGGTCCGGTTTGCCGTTGCACGAAGACGCAACAACCAAACGCGAACCGATCATCCTGCCGGATTTGTTCAAGACACGCGCGCCTGCACCCACTCCGGCGCCTGCCACCCTCAGCCCATCCGATCTTGGCGGGGCCAAGGCCTTGGCCGGGGATATGGGGCTGGATGAGGAGGCCGCCAAGGAACGCGGCAGCCGAATCCACACGTTGCTGGAGCATCTGCCGGGAATCGATTCCACCGCCTGGCGTCAGGTTGGCGCGCAAATGCTGCCCGATCTGACGAGCGCAGAGTTCGAGGATGTATTCACCGAAGCCCAGCGTGTTCTGGGCGCGGAGCATCTGGCGCATGTCTTTGCACCCGACACCCTGGCAGAGGTTCCGATCACCGCCCGACTGGGCGAGGCACGGATGCATGGGATCATCGACCGATTGATCATCACCGACACCTACATTCAGGCCATTGATTTCAAAACAAATGCCACGGTACCCGAGATCGCCGAGGGCTGCCCTAGCGGGTTGTTGCGGCAGATGGGGGCCTATGCTCAGGCACTGGCGCAGATCTATCCTGCCCACGAAATTCGCACTGCGATCCTGTGGACTCGCACCGGAGAGTTGATGCCGCTGCCACACGATATTGTGACAGATGCATTACGAAACACCCAGATATCTTGACGCCCCCTATGGCCGCACTTACGTTCTGACCCCAAGCGCATTCCATTCAGGAGACAGAATATGTCCACCGTAGCCGTCACCGACGCAACCTTCGACGCCGAAGTCAAAAACTCGGACATCCCCGTAGTGGTTGATTTCTGGGCCGAATGGTGTGGTCCGTGCAAACAGATCGGCCCCGCTCTGGAAGAGCTGGCCACCCAGTACGACGGCAAGATCAAGATCGCCAAGGTCGACGTCGACAACAACCCGAACTCGGCCGCGGCCATGGGCGTGCGTGGCATCCCCGCGCTGTTCATCTTCAAAGACGGTCAGGTTGTATCGAACCGCGCCGGCGCTGCCCCTAAGGCAGCTCTGGAAAGCTGGATCAACGACTCGATCTAAGCTCGTCTCGACAGGCATACCGGATCAAGGCGCTCCCACTATCGGGGCGCCTTTTTCTTTGGCCAATGTGGTTGGGGGCCCTGCTCCCGTCGCTGTGCGACTCCCCCGCCGTATTTGAAACAAGAAGAAACATGGGGCGTTCTGGTGCCACCGGGGCGTGTCATTTGGACCTTTCGCCCTGCTGCAATTCGGGCAAAGTGACGCCAGACAGCAAACAGGAGGCAACATGGCCAAGACACGGGTTCTGGTGGAATTTGGCATGGGCACATCGCTCAGGCGCGAGGATTACACCGAAGCAGCGCTGCGCGCGCTGAAAGACGCGCTGTGGCACAATTCGGTCAACATGGCCGAGCTGTTCGATTTCCCCAAAGAGGCGATGATCATTGATGCCGAGATCGGGGTGCAGAAGCCCGATCAGGTGGATGTTGACGCGCTGCTGAGTGTCTTTCCCTACGGCCAGCCCAGCATCACTGTGGTCGAAGGCGGATTGGACATCGAAAAACCGCACACTGATGGTCGTACGGTCATCGCCAATGCGGCGATCGTAGTGTCGTTTGATATGGAGCCCGCACAATGACCGAAAAACGTATCATTCTGGAAATGGGCATGGGCAACGACCTGTATGGTCAGGATTACACCAAGGCCGCGCGCCGCGCGGTGCAGGACGCGCTGCATCACTCCTCGATCACACTGTTTTCCAAGCTGGGCGTCGATCACACCGAAATGAGGGTACAGGTCACAATTGGCGTGCAGGACCCTGATGCGGTGGATTGTGATCTGGTGGCCGCAGATCTACCGCGCGGACGGGCCGAGGTGCACGCCGTCAAAGGTGGATTGGATGTTTCAGACGCCGAAGCCGACACGCGACATGTCGTGGCCACTGCTGCGGTCGAAGCCTGGGTGCCCGACATGGCCGGGAAATGGGTGCAAAGCCAATCGTAAAAAACAAAAAAGCCGCCCCCGAGGGATGGGGCGGCTCTTTTTCGTCAAAGACGGCTCAAGATCAGATGTTGGCGATCTCGGCGCGGGTCAGGCCGATGTCGCTCAGCATTTCGTCCGACAGGTTGGACAGTGCTTTGCGTGTTTTGCGGGCCTCGTTCCATTCGGTGATGGATTCTTTGACAGAGACGAATACGTTGACCACACGGAGAGTTGCGACTGCTCCGAAAGGCACGGTGTTGGTGGCTACGTTTGCCATGATGCGCTTCCTTTTATTGAAACCAGCCGACCCTGCGTCGGTTGTGAGCCTCATGTAGTACCGCCAACTGAATCCCACAATTGTTGAGTCAACAGCCCCGATTTGCGTCCAATGCATATCGAAACAGCACAAAATCGTGGTGAAAACCGCATTTTTAAGCAGAAAAGGAAATGCAGCCAATGCGATGCCCCGTTGCCTCTGTCGGCCACGCGGCCCATATAGATCGCAACTCATAAGCTGGAGACACCCATGGCAGACGATCAATTCCCCGGTTGGCACGGCACAACCATCATCGGCGTGAAAAAGGGCGGTGAGGTCGTGATCGCGGGTGACGGGCAAGTGAGCCTGGGACAGACCGTTATCAAGGGCACGGCGCGCAAGGTGCGCCGCCTGTCGCCAGGCGGGTTCGACGTGGTCTGTGGCTTTGCCGGATCAACGGCGGATGCCTTCACCTTGCTGGAGCGTCTTGAAACCAAGCTGGAGGCTACGCCGGGGCAACTGGCGCGCGCGAGTGTCGAGCTGGCCAAGGATTGGCGTACCGACAAATATCTTCAAAAGCTCGAGGCGATGCTGATCGTGACCGACGGCAAGGATATGTTCGTGATCACCGGGGCAGGGGATGTGCTGGAGCCTGAGCATAACGTGGCCGCCATCGGATCGGGCGGCAACTTTGCCTTGGCCGCGGCCCGCGGGATGATGGACAGCGACAAGGATGCCGAAGCTGTGGCGCGCGATGCAATGGCTATTGCTGCAGACATCTGCGTTTACACGAACGGCAAACTGACCGTCGAAAAAATCGGGGGTTGAGCCTAGGCTCAGCCCCCGTTTTGGGCTTCGTCGTGAGTGGCGGCGCCCGATCATCTGGATCAGTTGATCTTGGCGACTCCCAACGGCACGCCTGCAACTTCACACCAGATGTAAACTTCGTTGTATTTTGATGCATCCAAAGTCGGCGGTACGGCATATTGCTGTTTGCCGGTCAGGTGCAACAGCGCACCCAGTTTGGTATCGGGGTCGTATTTGCCGTCCTTACCGAACGCCACCCGCGGGTCAGGACCGCCGTCCAACGAAAAGTCTTTGCCCAGCTCGACGATGTAACGGTCGCCGTCCTTGACCACTTTGACACCGCCCGACGTGACGTGGTTGCTCAGGCCCTTAAACGTGCCTTTGGCGCCACCAGCCAGCGCGGCACCAGTGCTTGCGACGGTCAGCGCCATGCCAGAGGCGGCTGCGGCCAGGAACAAAGAACGACGATTCATCATGAGTGGGGACCTCCCTTGAAATTCATAGGCTTGATTGCCTTGCGCTGACATTTGATCAGTCGGGCGATGATTGTAAGGGGGTCTCACGCGCCCCTGATCAGGCGTGTTTCGCACGTGTTTCGGCGTGAAGAGCGCGTGATCGGCTTGTGTTTTTCGCGCCCATGCTTAGGTTCCCCGATGACCCAACGGATAGAGTGACCATGACCGACCTGACCCCGCGCGAAATTGTTTCTGAACTGGACCGTTTCATCATCGGCCAGAAGGACGCCAAACGGGCGGTCGCCGTGGCATTGCGCAATCGCTGGCGGCGCAAGCAGCTGTCCGATGACCTGCGCGATGAGGTTTATCCAAAGAACATTCTGATGATCGGCCCCACCGGCGTCGGCAAGACCGAGATCAGCCGCCGGTTGGCCAAATTGGCCCGCGCGCCCTTCATCAAGGTCGAGGCGACGAAGTTCACCGAAGTGGGCTATGTCGGTCGTGATGTCGAACAGATCGTACGCGATCTGGTTGATGCCGCCATCGCACAGACCCGTGAGTACATGCGTGAAGACGTCAAGGCGCGCGCTCACAAGGCGGCCGAGGACCGTGTGATCGAGGCCATCGCCGGCACCGACGCCCGCGAGGCCACGCGCGAGATGTTCCGCAAAAAGCTCAAATCCGGCGATTTGGACGACACCGAGATCGAGTTGGAGCTGTCTGATACCTCGAACCCGATGTCGATGTTCGAGATCCCGGGCCAGCCCGGCGGCAACATGGGCATGATGAACCTGGGCGATATGTTCGGCAAAGCCTTTGGCGGGCGTACGACCCGAAAGAAGATGACCGTTTCCGAAAGCTATGATGTGCTGATCGGGGAAGAGGCCGACAAGCTGCTGGACGATGAAACCGTGACCCGCATCGCTCTGGAAGCGGTTGAGCAGAACGGCATTGTCTTTCTGGACGAGATCGACAAGGTCTGCGCGCGTTCCGATGCACGCGGTGGTGACGTCAGCCGCGAGGGCGTTCAGCGTGACCTGCTGCCGCTGATCGAAGGGACCACCGTGTCGACCAAGCATGGACCGGTCAAAACCGACCACATCCTGTTCATTGCCTCTGGTGCCTTTCACATCGCCAAACCGTCGGATCTGCTGCCGGAACTTCAGGGTCGCTTGCCAATCCGCGTGGAACTGCGCGCGCTGACCGAAGAGGATTTTGTGCGCATCCTGACCGAAACCGACAATGCACTAACGCGTCAATATACGGCGCTTATGGGCACCGAAGAGGTCGCCGTCACCTTCACCGATGACGGCATCGCCGCCTTGGCCAAAATCGCCGCAGATGTGAATCAGTCGGTCGAAAACATTGGGGCGCGCCGCCTTTACACCATCATGGAACGCGTATTCGAAGAGCTGTCGTTCACTGCACCAGATCGTTCGGGCGACGCCGTAACCGTGGACGCGGGCTTTGTTCAGGAAAACGTCGGCGCCTTGGCGCAATCCACCGATGTCAGCCGCTACGTTCTCTAGACGCTGGCAGAAAATCCGCTAGCTTGTGCTTGTTCGCGAAAGGAGCATCCAGCGTGCGGATTTACTGGTTTTTGTTTATTGGGCTGTTTCTCGCGACCTGCACCGATCGCAGCTATTCCCCGGTTGTGCCCGCCGCGTTGGACGTGGGCACGCCCAAAACCGTGTTCGCCGCAACCACACGCGTGAAAGAGGCAGATGGCAGCTTTGCCCATCGCCGATCCGAAAACCTGAGCTTGCTGGAACTGACCGTATCAATTCCACCGTCGCACACGCCCGGGTCGCTGGACTTTGCCTATGCCAATCCTGATCCGAGCCAGGAGTTCACCCTTGCCGCGCGCAAAGAGTTTTCCAGCCTCGACGCCTTCTCCCAACGTCTGAATCAGGAAATCCGCAAAGAAAGTGTGCCCTCGCGCGACGTCACCATCTTTGTGCACGGCTATAACTCGACCCAGACGGAAACCGCATTTCGCGCGGCGCAGCTGTCCCACGACATTCAATTGCCCGGTGCGATGCTGATCTATTCCTGGCCCAGCCGAGGCAAACCCTTTGGCTATGCCTATGACTATGACAGCGTCCTGTTTGCGCGCGACGGGCTGGAGCAGGTGATCCGCAAGGTCAAATCGACTGGCGTTGATGACATCTTTATCGTGGCGCATTCCATTGGCTCCGTCCTGACGATGGAAATGCTGCGACAAGCAGACCTGCGCGAACCTGGTTGGGCAGACCGAAATCTGAGCGGCGTTGTCCTGCTGTCCCCGGACATTGACGTGGATCTGTTCAAATCTCAGATGGGCAGCTTGCGGGAGGTGCCGCAACCCTTTGTCGTGGTGGTTTCCGAGAAGGACAAAGCGCTGAATATCTCGGGCCGGTTGCGCGGCAACTCGGACGCGCAAAGATTGGGGAACATCTCATCCATCGAGGCGGTTGCAGATCTGCCGATCAACATCGTGGATACAACGGCCTTTGCGAGTGATGCGGAATCCTCGCACCTTGTAGCAGGGACGTCGCCAACGCTGATCGCGATGCTGCAGTCCATACGTGCCATGGACAATTCTTTTGAATCCGATCCCGGCAGTTTGAATTTCTTTTTGCCACAGGGAGCCGACTCCACTCCTGAACAAGCACGCGAAATCGTGTTGAATCAGGGCGGGTTCACCGGGGATTACGACAGGTGAAGCTACAATCTGCGCTGGAGTTTCTGACTCTGAACGCCCGATGGCTGGCAGCCGGTGGTGTGCTGACGTTCTTGTCCAGTTTCGGGCAGACCTTTTTCATCTCGGTCTTTGCCGGCGAAATCCGAGAGGCGTTTGAGCTCAGCCATGGTGAATGGGGAGGTCTTTATTCCCTTGGCACCATGGTTTCAGCGGGTGTGATGGTCTGGGCCGGCGCGGCCACCGATTATTTTCGCGTGCGGCTTCTGGGGCCGCTCATTCTGGCCGGGTTGGTCGTTGCTTGCCTGGTGATGGGATTGAACACGTGGGTCTGGGCCCTGCCAGTCAGCGTCTTTCTGTTGCGTTTCTTTGGACAGGGGATGAGCAGCCACCTGGCAATGGTGGCCATGGCCCGTTGGTTCACGGCGACACGGGGGCGGGCGCTATCGATTGCCACGTTGGGGTTCGCAGTTGGCGAGGCATTGTTGCCACTGGCCTTTGTCACCGCGATGCTACACGTGCATTGGCAGACCTTGTGGATCCTCAGCGCCGGCATTTGCGCCTTGGGCATTCCCATCCTGATCCTGTTGCTCCGGCACGAGCGGACACCTCAAAGCTTGGCAAAAAGCAATGCGAGCACTGGGATGGAAGGGCGTCATTGGACCCGGGCAGAGGCCCTGAGACATCCGCTGTTCTGGATCCTGATACCCGCGATCCTGGGACCGTCCGCCTTTGTGACCGCGCTGTTTTTTCATCAGGTGCATCTGGCCGAAATCAAAGGCTGGTCGCATATCCAGCTGGTGTCGTTGTTCCCGGTCTATACGGTGGCCGGTATCGTTGCGATGCTCACCACCGGTTGGGCATTGGACAGGTTCGGCACCGCACGCTTGATGCCGTTCTACATGCTGCCCTTCGTTGTCGGGTTTTCATCTTTCGCTTTGGGCAGTTCGCTGCCTTTGGCTTTGGTCGGGTTCGTGTTCCTTGGCCTCACCAGCGGTGCAATCGCCACCCTGATCCCGGCTTTTTGGGCCGATTTCTATGGCACCGCCCATATCGGTGCGATCAAGGCGCTGGCCACGGCGGTCATGGTTCTGGGATCAGCCATTGGGCCGGCCATAACCGGCGCGCTGATCGACTTTGGCGTCGGGTTCGAGGCCCAGCTTATTGGTGTTGCGGTCTATTTCATTGCGGTCAGCGCATTGACGTCCTGGGGCGTCAGGCGCGCGGCACAAACACTCTAGCGTATCCTGCGCAGATAGACGTAATAGGCACCTTCACCACCATGAGACAGATGCGCAGGCGTAACCTGCATCACGGCCTTGGACAACGGCGGCAGTGACAACCATTGCGGCACCTGGTTGCGCAGCACGCCGCGCGGCGTTGGAATGGGGCCGGGTTCATCGCGATCCTTGCCCTTGCCCGTGATCACCAAAACCAAACGCTTGCCGGATGCCTGCGACGACAGAATAAACCGGGTCAGGGCAGGGTGTGCGGTGTCTACGCGCATGCCATGCAGGTCAATCCGTCCCTCTGGCTTGAGCTTGCCGCGTTTCATTCGACCGTACGCCTTGTGATCCATCTGCACCGGCATTTTCGACAGGTGCTGCGTAATAGACGGTTTCAGACTGTTGCGCCCCGGTTTTGCACCGGCTTTTTGACCAACCGAAAACTCGGGCAGCGGCTCAAACAGAGCTTTGGCGGGTTTCGGTTTCGGCAACGAGGTCGCGTGGCTTTCCTCGACATGAGCAGGGTTCAGGCGGTCCGCCTTTTCAACGACCTTGTTCCACAGGTCGACCTCTTCTTGTGACAGTCTGCGCCGGGCCATCAGAATCCATCCGGCAACAAGGCATAGGCCCGCTGAATGGGCAACAGCACCAGCATCCGGCCTGGATCGCGTAGTCGTCCTGCTGCTTGCCCCGCAGCGTCACCGGTACCAAAGAAGATGTCGGCGCGCTGCGCGCCCTTGATGGCTGACCCGGTATCCTGCGCGATCATCAAGCGACGCATTTTACCCGCGCCATCCTTTTCCACCCAGACCGGAGCCCCAAGCGGGGTATAGGCCGGATCAACCGCGATCGAGCGCATCGCCGTCACCGAACGGTTCATCGCCCCCAAAGGGCCATCAGCCGAAGATACCCGCCGCACCTCGCGGAAAAAAACGTAGCTTGGGTTGTGGAGCAACAGCTCAACGCCGGCGGCCGGATTGCGCCGCACCCAGTTCTTGATCACTTGGGCGCTGACCTGATGTGCCTTGTAGACACCGCGCCGCACCAACTCGACACCGATCGAACGATAGTTGTGCCCGTTGGCACCGCCATAGCCCACCCGCACCGTCGACCCGTTGGTCAGGCGGATGCGTCCAGAGCCTTGGATCTGAAGGAAAAACAGCTCTACCGGGTCATCAACCCAAGCAATCTCAAGCCCACGGTTGTCCATCACGCCACTGGTCAGGATCTCGCGACGGCTCAACCAGGGGTTCGACGCCTTTGCCTCGGGTGGCATTTTGTAGACGGGATAGCGGAACCGGCTGGTCGGAACGCGGGATCCTTCGAGCTCGGGCTCGAAATACCCGGTGAACAAGGCGTCCTTGCCGTCCTGGATCAGAACCGGGCGAAAGAAGAGTTCAAAAAACGACCGTGCCGTTTCACGTGAATAGGTCTGCGCCACGGCACAAAGCGACGTCCAATCAGGATCGTCGAAATCAGCACAAGTGTTGAGGAACGTGTCATAGGCCGCAGCATGATCATCTGCGGCCCAACCATCCAGATCGTCAAACGAAGCAACGGTATAGGTAATATTGGACCCGTCGCCCGAAGCAGAGCCTGCTGCGGTCATAACGGCACATGCCAGAAATACCGACCGCAGCGCCCCAATCATGCGTCCGTTGCGACAAGCAGCCAGTTGGGATCATCGGTGCCCATGGTACGGGCAAAGGTCCACGTGTCTTTCTGGCGTTTGACGGTGTTGGGGTTGCCTTCGATGATGTCGCCACCACGGTCACGGACAACGGATGTCAGCTCACCCACAAAACGCATGGTGATTTCGGCCAGTTGGCTGTCCTTGTCGAACTTGGCGTCAACCAGAGTGGTTTCGCGCACGCCGATGAACTCGGCCTCGATCTTCAAACCCTGATCTTCGCGATCGGAAACAACGCTGACGAAGGTTTCAAACACATCTTCGGCCAGGAAAGGCTGGATGTCATTCAGATCACCCCGTTCGAACCCCATCACGATCATCTCATAGGCCCCACGCGAGCCCTGAACAAAATCGCTGACCGAGAACCCGGGTTCGATCCGCTTCATCGCGGTCAATTGCTCCGCTTGCGGGCTGTCTTCGGCGACGTGATCGGTAATGTCGCGATCCGGGCCACCTTCGATCACTTCGAAGTCGCGCGCCGTGCGACCATTGGGCTGTTGCGGCACGGGTGGTTTTTCGAAACCTTCACGCGTACCCAGAACGCTGCGCAAACGCAAAATGAGAAATACGGCGATGCCGGCCAATACCAATAGCTGGATCATGGGTGATGAAGAATCCATTTCGTCCTCGTTTCAGGCAAGAGGCTTTGTAAGCACGGCCTCAGGCCACTATGTAGGGGACAGGGCGGTGCAAGTCCACCGTTCTGCCCTTAGGAAAGGATAACCTAAATGTACCTGTTTCTGGCCTTTTTGCTGGTTCCGATCATCGAAATTGCCTTGTTCATCCAAGTTGGCGGCCTGATTGGGCTGTGGCCAACCCTTGCAATTGTCGTGCTGACGGCCGTGTTGGGCACCTGGTTGGTGCGGACACAAGGTCGCATGGCGATGGGGCAGCTGCAGCAGGCGTTTTCCACCCTGGATGATCCGACCGAACCGCTCGCCCACGGTGCGATGATCCTGTTTTCTGGCGCATTGCTTCTGACCCCTGGCTTTTTCACAGATGCTGTCGGCTTTGCATTGCTGGTTCCAGGCGTTCGGGTGGCGGTGTTCCGGTATCTGCGGTCCAAAGTGACGGTTTCAAGCTTTCAGATGGGCGGTGATCCACGGTTCCAGAATATGCATTCCGGCTTTGATCCCAGACACGGCGCGCATCACCACAGTGGCCCTGGCGACGTCATCGACGGTGAATTCGAAGAGGTCGGTAAACCGCGCGACCCCAATGCGCCGCCGTCAGGTTGGGTCGAAGGACCGGACCGCCATTGAGGTGATCGGGGCAAGCTGTTAAGCAATGGCGAATTTGATTTTTACGGAGTTTATCCATGGCTGAAAACGAAGCCGCCGAAGGCGCACAGCAGCAGCAACCGCCGCAAGTCCAGATGCGCGTTCTGGGACAGTTCATCCGCGATCTGTCATTTGAAAACGTGATGGCCCAAAAGGGTGCGTCGGGCGACGTGCAGCCTGATGTGAACGTCCAGGTTAACCTGGATGCCAAAAAGCGTTCGACTGAAAACCAGTACGAAGTGGCGATCAAACTGAACATTGAATCCAAAGCGAAAGAGCTTGGTGAAACCCTGTTCGTTTTCGAGATCGATTACTGCGGCATCTTCCACGTCGAAGGCGTGGCCGAAGATCAGCTTCACCCGTTCCTGCTGATCGAATGCCCGCGCATGCTGTTCCCGTTCCTGCGCCGCATCGTCAGCGACGTAACCCGCGATGGTGGCTATCCGCCGTTGAACCTGGACAACATCGACTTTGTTGCACTGTATCGCAACGAACTGGCGCGCCTGCAGGCCGCGCAGCAGCAGCAAGCTGACGCTTAAGCAATTCGGTTAACGCGTCTGGGGCCGGCCCTCAGGCGCGTTTCCAAATCGCATCTTCCCCCAATTTTTCGACAAAGGCCTGATGGGCCTCTTGTTCCTCGGACGTTACGCGCGAGGGCAGGGGATTAGGCCGCGCAGTTGGACGCCAATCATCAGCCACAGCTCCGCCTGAGCCGCCTTGAACCTGCGACAAGCCAAAGTCGGGCTGCTTGCCACCGATCAGCTCCAGATAGACCTCGGCCAGGATTTCGCTATCCAGCAAAGCGCCATGCAGCGTCCGGTTTGTGTTGTCGATGCCGAAACGACGGCACAACGCATCCAGCGAGGCCGGCGAGCCGGGGAATTTCTTGCGTGCGATGGCCAGCGTGTCGAGCGCTTGCTCCCACGGGATTTCCGGCAGGCCCATCCAGCGCAGTTCGGCATTCAGAAATTTGATGTCAAAGGCCGCGTTGTGGATCACCAGCTTGGAATCACCGACAAAATCCCGAAACGCCTGACCCACTTTGGCAAACACCGGCTTATCCCGCAGCGTCACGGCACCAGGGGCAGGGGGTTGCGGGGATTCCAGCAGGTCCGGGCCAATCCCGTGCACGCCAAACGCCTCCAAAGGCATTGAACGTTCGGGGTTGATGTATTGGTGATAGGTCTCGCCCGTGGCCACGTGGTTCCACAGCTCGACCGCCCCGATTTCAACAATTCGGTCGCCACTTTCGGGATCAAACCCTGTCGTTTCCGTATCCAGAACGATTTCACGCATTACTCAGCCCTGCTCTGATCTGCTCCACCACAGCCTGCACCTGTTGGCGAGCGTGGTCCAGCGTGTCGGTCACGATCACAAAATCGGATCGCTCACATTTCTCGTCATTCGGCATTTGTTTGGCGCGGATCTGCTCGAATTGCTCCAAGCTCATGGTGCCGCGTGCCAGGACACGTTCTTGCTGTACCTCGGCCGGGACCGACACACAGGCCACCGCGTCCATCGCGGCGTTGCCGCCGGTTTCAAACATCAACGGCACATCGAACACCAGGATGTCGGCATCTGATTCAGCCTTGAACTGTTCTCGGTCTTGGCCAACCAGCGGATGCACGATCTGTTCGATCTGTTTCAATGCCGTTGGATCGGCCTGAATGACCCCGCGCAGCGCATCGCGACTAACGGCGCCATCAACGATTGCATCCGGAAAGACAGCTTGCATCGGGGCGACCGCGGCACCACCGGGTGCATAAAGCCGATGAACAGCCGCATCCGCATCCCAAACAGCGCAACCCATTTCAGCAAACAGCTTGGCCGTTGTGCTTTTTCCCATACCGATAGAGCCGGTGAGCCCCAGAAGAAAACTCATCGCAAGGCCGCCGCGCGGGTGGCGCTGTCGACCACTGGTCGTTCACCAAACCAGCGCTCAAAGCCGGGAACCGCCTGATGGAGCAACATGCCCAATCCGTCGACGGTGGTACATCCGGCCTCTTCGGCCGTCAGCAGAAGTTTGGTTTTTAGCGGGGCATAGACCAAATCGGTGACAACGGCCGAAGGTTTCAGCCCATCCATCGGCACGCGCAGCTCGGAATTGCCCACCATCCCAAGCGAGGTCGTGTTCACCACCAGATCAGCATCTTCAACCACGTTGCCGGCCTGAACCCAATCAATCACCTGCACTCGCTTGCCGAAATCATCGCGCAGTTTGTCGGCACGAACGCGTGTTCGGTTGGACAGAAAAATCTCTGGCACACCAGCCTCGAGCAAGGCGGAAATCACAGCGCGCGAGGCACCACCCGCCCCAAGCACCAGAGCCGGGCCGGCCTTTGCGTCCCAATCGGGGGCACCGCTGTGCAGGTTCTCCATGAAACCATAGCCATCAGTATTATCGGCGTGAATCTTGCCGTCTTCGCGGAAGATCAGCGTGTTTGCAGCGCCGATCAGCGTCGCCCGATCCGTGATCTGATCTGCGATCGCCATCACTGCCTCTTTGTGCGGGACGGTCACGTTGACGCCAACAAAACCGGCTTTTGGCAGCGTGCGCAGAACCGTTTCCAGATCCTGGGGAGCGACATCCATCGGGACATAGTGACCGGCAATGCCATAGGTTTTGAGCCAATGCCCGTGCAGTCGAGGGGATTTGGAATGCGCGACCGGGTGTCCGATCACCCCAGCCAAAGGAATACGTGTGTTCGTCATTGTTCGATCACCCCCCGCAACGTCAGGAAATTGAGCAGCTCTAACAGGGGCATACCCAAAACGTTAAAGTAGTCCCCGTCAATGGTTGTGAACAAACGTACACCCTCTTCTTCGAGTTTGTAGGCCCCAACCGCATGGCGAATGCTGTCCCAGTTCCGATCGACATATGAGCGCAAATACGTGTCGGAACTCGCCCGCATTCGTAGGCGGACCTGACCGACATGGCGCCATATCGGTTCGCCGTTTTCGTAGATCACGGCGGCCGACAGCAGCATGTGCCGTTGTCCGCGCATCGCCTTGAGTTGGTCAAAGGCCTGCTCTGGCGAGGCCGGTTTGGACAGAAGCTGCCCCTGAAAATCCAGAACCTGATCACACCCCAGAACCATCGCGCCTGGCGTTTTCAAGCTAATCTTGCGGGCCTTTAGCTCGGCCAGGGCGTCCGCGATGTCGCGGGGCGGGGCCTCTTCCGCAATCAGTGCATTTTTAACAGTATCTTCATCAACACGGGGCACATTGACCTCAAACGGGACACCTGCATTGCGCAGCAGCTGCGCCCGAATGGTGGAGCCAGAGGCTAGAACGATGGGGACAGTCATGTGGATAACCCCTTGGGCAAGTCTTTGAGCGATTTCTGATGGTTTGTATGACTTTCCGCTTGCCACGCAACCCCCGGGGTTTCGCGAAAAACATCTCTGAGTCGTTCGAGTTGTATCCTTTTGGGACAAGGATAACTTGAATCCCGTGGATAACCTGATCACCCCAATTTACCCGCAAGGTTATCCCCAAGTTCCTCAACTTTGATTTCGATCAAAGTATTGTTTTAAATAGATAATTATGGGATGTGGGGAAATCGCCCCTCTATCTCGCTCATGTTTCCCCCATGGGGAAAACTGACAGGATAGATGAGTTATCCACGAAAATCCGGCTCCCTACAAAAATCATCATCCTTTTTTCTTTCTTTCTTTTTTATTAGGTAAGCCCGAACCCGATCCGCGAGACGCACATGACCGATTTCCTGTTCACGATTTACCCATGGGTCAAAGCCCTGCACATCATGGCAGTCATCTCGTGGATGGCCGGTCTTTTCTATCTCCCTCGCCTGTTTGTGCATCATGTCGAGCAGGCTGAGAAAGTTCAGGGTGCGCCTGAGATTTTCCTGATGATGCAAGAGAAGCTTTTGCGGATCATCATGCGACCGGCGATGATCGTAACTTGGGTCTGTGGCCTGATCATGGTCTTTACACCCGGTATCGTCGACTGGTCCTGGATCTGGCCCTGGACCAAGGGCGCATCGGTTTTGGCGATGACCTGGTTCCATCACTGGCTGCTCAAGCAGCATCGCAACTTGGAGGTGGGAACCAATACCCTCTCAGGGCGCACGTATCGCCTCATGAATGAGGTTCCGACAGTTTTGATGGTCATCATCGTGCTGTCGGTCATTTTGAAATTCTGAGGGCAGTTTGACTCCACTGCCCTGCATCCCTATGTAGGGTGCAACTGACCCGTCCGGGTTACGTGTCTTCCGTACCTATATCTGTCCATGCCGCGCAATCGCGGTCAAAGGGTGTTTGAACATGTCTGCTGAATCCCTGTCGCTTGCCTATCTCAAGGCCAAGAGCCCCAAAGACCTGTTGTCGATGGCCGAAGAGCTTGAGATCGAAAACGCATCGACGATGCGCAAAGGCGAAATGATGTTCCAGATCCTGCGTGAACGCGCGGACGAGGGCTGGGAGATTTCGGGCGACGGCGTACTCGAGGTGCTGCAGGACGGTTTCGGCTTTTTGCGCTCACCCGAGGCGAACTATCTGCCGGGTCCCGACGACATCTATGTTTCGCCTGATATGATCCGCCAGTACAGCCTGCGTACCGGCGACACGATCGAGGGCGTTATCAAAGCGCCGCTGGACAATGAGCGCTACTTTGCGTTGACCAATGTCACCAAGATCAACTTCGAAGATCCTGAAAAGGCCAAGCACAAGATTGCCTTCGATAACCTGACGCCTTTGTATCCAGATGAGCGTCTGAAGATGGAAGTCGAAGATCCCACGATCAAGGATCGCTCGGCACGGGTGATCGACCTGGTTGCGCCGATTGGTAAAGGCCAGCGTTCGCTTATCGTCGCGCCGCCGCGGACCGGTAAAACCGTGATCCTGCAGAACATCGCCAACTCGATCGAAAAGAACCACCCCGAGTGCTATCTGATCGTCCTGCTAATCGACGAACGCCCCGAAGAGGTGACCGACATGCAGCGTTCGGTGAAGGGTGAGGTTGTGTCGTCTACATTTGATGAACCTGCAACTCGCCACGTGGCCGTGTCCGAGATGGTGATCGAGAAGGCCAAGCGCCTGGTTGAGCATAAACGAGATGTTGTTATCCTTCTTGACTCGATCACAAGACTTGGTAGGGCATTCAACACTGTGGTGCCTTCGTCGGGTAAGGTCCTTACAGGTGGTGTCGATGCGAACGCATTGCAGCGCCCGAAACGCTTCTTTGGTGCCGCGCGGAACATTGAAGAGGGTGGGTCGCTGACCATTATCGCCACCGCGCTGATCGATACAGGTAGCCGTATGGACGAGGTCATCTTTGAAGAATTCAAAGGTACCGGTAACTCGGAAATCGTTCTGGATCGCAAGATCGCCGACAAACGCGTGTTCCCGGCGATCGACATCCTCAAGTCCGGCACCCGGAAAGAGGATCTGCTGGTCGACAAGCTGGACCTGCAGAAAACCTTTGTCCTGCGCCGGATCCTGAACCCGATGGGCACCACGGATGCGATCGAGTTCCTGTTGTCGAAGTTGAAACAGACCAAAACGAACGGCGAATTCTTCGACTCGATGAACACCTGACACCGGTCTGAACAGCGAGGCCACTGGAATGGATACGATCTTTGCCTTGGCCAGCGCCCCCGGCAAAGCAGGCGTTTCCGTGATCCGAATCTCGGGTCACGGCGCCTTTGAGGTTGCGCAATCCCTGACGGAGAAAGAACTCCCCAGACGCGGTATGTCTTTGCGAGCGTTGCGAGACTCATCCGGTGAACGCCTGGACGAAGCTTTGGTTCTTACCTTCAATGGACCCGAGAGTTTCACTGGCGAAGATGTGGTCGAGTTGCAAGTTCACGGCAGCATGGCTGTTGTAAACTCTGTGATTTCGACTTTGGCCAAATTGGAGAATGCTCGACTGGCTGAACCAGGAGAATTTACCCGTCGAGCTTTGGAAAACGGCAAGATGGATTTGGCTCAAGTCGAAGGGCTTGCCGATCTGATCGATGCCGAGACCGAAGCGCAAAGACGCCAAGCTCAGACAATTCTAAAAGGGGAGTTGGGGCAGTTGGCGGAACGTTGGCGTCGCGATTTGATCCGTGCCGCTTCGTTGTTGGAAGCTGTCATAGACTTCGCTGACGAAGACGTTCCAACAGATGTCACGCCTGAAGTGAATGAGCTACTGGACGCTGTAATCTCGGATCTCTCTAGCCAGATATCTGGTGTAAAGATCGCCGAACGGATTCGAACCGGGTTTGAAGTTGCGATTGTTGGACGACCTAATGTTGGGAAATCGACATTGCTGAACGCATTGGCCGGTCGCGATGCTGCAATCACGTCAGAGTATGCCGGAACAACACGAGACGTGATCGAAGTTCGCATGGACCTGGCTGGCTTGCCGGTCACATTGTTGGACACGGCTGGTATTCGTGAAACCGAAGATGCCGTCGAAAACATGGGCATAGCCTTGGCGCGCAAACGCGCCCTGGCCGCTGACCTGCGCGTGTTCTTGTTGGAAAAAACAAGCGATGAACCTGAATTCGAACCCGAACCTCAAGATGTGATTGTCTTGTCAAAAGGTGACCTGCGGGCGGATGATGTACCCTCCATCTCTGGAAAGAGCGGGAAGGGGATTGATCAGTTGGTCGATCAAATCACAAACAGCCTCCTGAAAAGGAGTGCTGGGGCAGGTATCGCAACCCGTGAACGCCATAAAGAGGCTATGCTTGTGGCGCACGGGGCTCTGGGTGACGCCAAGAAAATTCTAGAACGCGGTGAAGATCTATATGATATCGGGGCCGAAGAGATTCGAACGGCAATCCGCGCACTTGAATCTCTGGTTGGACGTATCGACGTTGAGAATCTGCTGGATGAGATCTTCTCCAGTTTTTGCCTCGGTAAATAGGGAGTGTTTCACGTGAAACATTTTGACTTTGACGTATTGGTTATTGGGGCAGGTCACGCGGGGACCGAGGCGGCGCATGCGGCCGCTCGAATGGGCGCACGGACTGCCCTGGTAACTCTTTCTGAAACCGACATAGGTGTTATGTCATGCAACCCGGCGATCGGTGGATTGGGCAAAGGGCACCTTGTGCGTGAGATCGACGCTCTTGATGGTGTTATGGGCCGCGTGGCCGATTTGGCAGGGATACAGTTTCGACTATTGAATCGGAGAAAGGGGCCTGCGGTTCAAGGACCAAGAGCACAAGCCGATCGAGAGATCTATCGACGCGAGATGCTGGCCGCCACACGTGCTCAGGAAAATCTCCATCTGGTTTTTGGCGAAGTCGTCGATATCCAAACCGACAAAGACAGGGCTACCGGCGTAGTGCTCGCGGATGGGAGTTCGATTTCTGCTCATTCCGTAATCTTGACGTCCGGTACATTCCTGCGCGGCGTTGTTCATATTGGGGACGTTTCTCAGCCAGGTGGCAGAATGGGAGATCGGCCATCGATCAAACTCGCAGAGCGGATTCAAGATCTGGGGCTTGAGCTTGGGCGATTGAAAACGGGTACTCCGCCCCGCTTGGATGGCCGAACCATCGAGTGGGATGGTCTTGAACGACAAGACGGAGACGACGATCCGACCTTCTTCTCATTTTTAACCAAGTCAGCATCAGCACCACAGATTTCGTGTGCAATCACGCATACGAACGAAACCACTCACGATATTATCCGGAACAATCTGGAACGATCGGCCATGTATGGGGGACGTATCGACGGTGTTGGTCCGCGGTATTGCCCGTCTATTGAAGACAAGATTGTCCGATTTGCAGACAAAACATCTCATCAGATTTTCCTGGAACCAGAAGGTATTAACGTAAACACGGTTTATCCGAACGGTATATCGACGTCTTTGCCAAGAGACGTCCAAGCCGACTATGTGAGATCAATCCGAGGGTTGGAAAACGCCACGATTCTTCAACTTGGGTATGCTATCGAGTATGACTATGTGGATCCAAGATCTCTGAACTCCCAGTTGATGTTGAAGTCGATGCAAAATCTGTATCTGGCTGGGCAGATCAATGGGACAACAGGATATGAAGAAGCTGCGGCACAGGGGTTGATTGCCGGATTGAATGCTGCGTTGGCAGCCCGTGAGGACGAGCCCACATATTTCAGTCGGTCAAACAGCTACATCGGCGTCATGATTGATGATCTGACGACGCGAGGTGTCGCCGAACCCTATCGTATGTTTACGTCTCGAGCTGAGTTTCGTCTTTCTTTGAGAGCTGATAACGCGGACCAACGCCTTACTGGGATTGGTATTGAAATGGGATGTGTATCGCGTGACAGAGAGCGCGCATTTGTAGACAAGCTAGAATCACTTAACTCTGCGACGGATGCCTTGAAGGCTCATAGCTTTACACCAAAGCAGCTGAAAGACTCCGGTATCCGCGTAAATCAGGATGGAAACAAGAGAACAGGGATGGATGTTCTCGCGTTTCCAGACGTAGGGTTTCCAGACGTGCAGAAGTTAATTCCCGAGCTTTCCCAAGTAGACGAGTCCATCCAGAGACAAATTGAACGTGATGCCCTCTACGCAAACTATATTGCGCGCCAGAAGAGTGATGTTGAAACGTTGAAAAAAGAGGAAGATCTTCGGATTCCGGAAGACTTTTCCTACGAAGAATTCGAAGGTTTGTCGAACGAACTCCGGCAAAAGTTAGATCGTCATCGTCCAGAAAACCTGGCACAGGCTGGACGGATTGAAGGTATGACTCCGGCCGCGATGGCTTTGCTGTTCGCTCGGTTGCGTAAGGTGAAGCGCGCGAGGTCCGCATGAACAAGTCTGACTTTGAACATGTTTCTGGTCTCAGTGTTTCACGTGAAACATTTATGAGCTTGGAAAACTACGTTGACCTGGTCAGGAAGTGGAATCCTGCAATCAATATCGTCTCCAAAAAGAGTTTGGACGATGTTTGGCGCAGACATATTGTTGACTCCGTCCAGGCATTCACCTGCGTGAAGTGTACTGGCCCTTGGGTGGACATAGGGAGTGGTGGCGGGTTTCCGGGCGCAGTTATTGGGATTCTCGCCAAGGAGCTGTCACCGAATTGCCAGGTTACTTTGATTGAAAGCGATCAGAGAAAGTCTGCTTTCCTAAGGACTGTTTCACGTGAAACATCCTCGGGATTTCGGGTGATTGCCAAGAGAATTGAAGATGTTGAACCACAAAGCGCAGATGTCGTTTCGGCACGAGCACTCGCTGATTTGAGCACTTTGCTGGAGTTCTGTGAGCGACACCTAAAGTCGTCAGGAAGTGCTGTGTTCCCAAAGGGCATTACCTGGAAAAAAGAGGTCGAGGCGGCTCAAAGGGAATGGAAGTTTGAGCTTGATCCAATTACTAGTGTTACTGAACCACAGGCCGTAATCCTTAAAATCAAAGGAATCGAGCGTGCAAGATCTGTCCCGTCCTGACGGACCAAAAATAGTCGCAGTAGCCAATCAAAAGGGCGGGGTTGGCAAAACCACTACCACGATAAACTTGGCTGCAGCTTTGGTAGAGCGCGGATTGCATGTACTCGTTGTAGATCTTGATCCTCAGGGCAATGCGTCAACTGGTCTGGGCATCGAGCGCTCGGATCGCTCTCAATCCAGCTATGAACTTCTGGTCGATGATGCGGCACTCGAGGACGTGATTCATAGTACTGGGTTCGACGGTTTGTCGATCATCCCAGCAACGGTTGATCTGAGTTCTGCAGATATCGAGCTGGTATCAAATGAAAAAAGAAGCTTTCTGCTCCATGACGCGCTGCGCCAAACTGCAATGGATGCCTTTGGGTGGGACTATATTCTGGTTGATTGTCCGCCTTCACTGAACCTTTTGACTGTGAACGCGATGGTCGCGGCACATTCTATTTTGGTACCTTTGCAAAGTGAGTTCTTTGCACTCGAAGGGTTATCGCAACTTATGCTGACAGTTCGAGAAGTCCGTCAAACCGCAAACCCCAAGCTTCGCATCGAGGGGATTGTCTTGACGATGTTTGATCGTCGAAACAACCTTTCACAACAGGTTGAGGCAGACGCCAGGGACAACCTTGGCGACTTGGTGTTTGATACTAAAATCCCCCGAAATGTTCGGGTTAGTGAGGCGCCATCTTATGCGCTTCCAGTGTTAAGCTACGATTCAAACTCGCAGGGAGCTCAGGCATATCGCGATTTGGCGAAAGAGCTCATTTCAAAGAATAACAAAACATCCGCGTGAAGGGAGAAGCTCAATTGGCGACTAAGAAAGGTAAGCCCAGAGGGTTAGGGCGTGGATTGTCGGCACTTATGGCTGACGTCACGCCAGAGGAAAGTACAAGTACTGGTGTACCACGTCGTGGTGATGTCGTTGTTCCGATTGAGAAACTGCGAGCAAATCCCGATCAGCCCCGCCGTATGTTCAAGCAAGAAGATCTGGATGATCTGGCGGCATCGGTCAAGGAAAAGGGAATCCTTCAGCCTTTGATAGTCCGGCCCGTTGATGGCGGTGATTACGAAATCGTGGCGGGTGAACGTCGATGGCGTGCGGCGCAGTTGGCGCAGCTGCATGATGTGCCCGTTTTGATCCGAGAACTGGACGATACAGAAGTCCTTGAAATTGCGATCATCGAAAACATCCAACGCGCCGACCTTAATGCTGTTGAAGAGGCAGCAGGCTTCCGCCAGTTGATGGATCGTTTTGGGCATACTCAGGAAAAATTGGCCGAGGCACTGGGCAAGAGCCGCAGTTACATCGCCAATCTTCTGCGTCTGCTGGCGTTGCCGGAAGATGTGCAGCAAATGGTTATTGATGGGCTGCTGTCAGCAGGTCATGCTCGTGCGCTGATTACGTCGGAAAACCCGTCCGAATTGTCTAAGATCGTTGTGCGCGATGGCTTGTCTGTTCGTGCGACTGAGGCCTTGGTGAAGCGACAGCAGCAAAAGGACGAGCCGACGTCTGCACCAAAAACGCGTAGTTCAGGATCGGAGAAAGATGCCGACACACGCGCGTTGGAGAAAGATCTATCTGCCATCCTGGCGATGAAGGTTGCGATCAATCACAAAGCCGGCACGGAAACGGGTCAGGTGGTTTTGACGTATGAAAACCTGGATCAACTCGACGATTTGTGCGCCAAGCTTAGCCGTTAGGGCGAGACCAGATAAAGATCATGACGGCGCCAAGGGTGACGGCCTGAATGATCAGGATATGGCTGGCCAACCCAAGAGCCAGTGACAAACTAAAAACTGCCGCGACTGAAAAGGTTGCGGCTTTTTTTGCAGCTGGGCGAATGGCTCCGCTGGTGTTCCAATCGTCGATCATTGGGCCAAAGACTTGATGGGACAGTAGCCAGTTATGCAGGCGTTCAGATGAACGGGCAAAACAAAAGGCTGCGAGCAATAGGAAGGGAACGGTTGGAAGGAGGGGGAGAACGACACCGATCATTGCGAGTGCTACACATAGTACACCCAGAACCAACCAAAACACCCGCATACTTTTAATCCACCAACAGTTCTCGAATGACCGCGTTCAAGACCGCGCGTCCATCTTTTGTCGCCTTTAGGGTGGTGCCAGATTGTTCCACCATTCCTATCTCGGTCAGATAGCTCAAACGATCCTGGGGAATAGAGGTTGAGGATAGAGCTTGAAAGCGGTCCATATTTATTCCCTCAACCAACCTTAGCCCCATCATCAGGTATTCATTCGCCTGATCTTGTGTACTTAGCGGTGTTCGGACCGATTCACCTGTGGACTTGTCAACTTCGGTGAGCCACGTGTTTGGATTCAGATAGGATTCTGTTGCGAGTTTTAAACCATCTACTGTCAGGCGCCCGTGCGCTCCCGGGCCGATGCCAACGTAATCACCATACCGCCAATAGACCTGATTGTGCTGTGATTCCGAACCGGGTTTGGCATGATTTGATATCTCATAGGCAGGTAATCCGGCAGCTTCGCAGATCTCTTGCGTGGCCATATACATGTCGGCAGAGTTATCGTCTTCGGGTAGACCGCGCAGTTTCCCTACCGCATAGCGGTCGCCAAAGGCTGTGCCTTGTTCAATTGTCAGCTGATACAGGGACAGGTGGTCGATCGCCATAGACAGCGCCTGTTTCAGTTCTGTCTGCCAATTGGACAGGGTTTGGTGCTGGCGGGCATAGATCAGGTCAAAACTGACCCGATCAAAGCAATTCCGCGCAACATCAAAGGCCTTTTGCGCCTCGGCCACCGTATGGATACGACCCAAACGGCGCAGATCTTCGTCATTCAACGCCTGAATACCCATCGAAATCCGATTGACGCCGGCATCACGATAGCCGGCAAAGCGGCCGGCCTCGACCGACCCTGGATTGGCCTCAAGCGTGATCTCCATATCATTGGCGGCGTGCCAATGTCCGCGCGCGGCTTGTATGACGGCTTCGACGGTTTCAGGGGCCATCAAAGATGGGGTGCCGCCGCCGAAAAAGATCGTGTTTAGCACACGGCCCGGTGTCTGGGCGGCGTAGCGTTCCAGCTCTAGCAGGTACGCGTCAAGCCAGGCGGTGTGGTCGATCTGCCGGCTGACGTGGCTATTGAAGTCGCAATAAGGGCATTTGGCCTCACAAAACGGCCAGTGGACATACAGTCCGAAACCCCCGTTTTGCCAATCATCCGCCAAAACAGCCCTTTACGAACTTTTGCACCGCAAGCGCGCGATGGCTGATCTTGTTCTTTTCCCAGCGATCCATCTCGGCAAAGGTGATGTCATAGCCTTCGGGTATGAACATCGGATCATAGCCAAAACCTTGATCGCCACGCATCGGCCAGGTCAGCTGACCGGGGGCGACGCCTTCGAATACTTCGTCATGTCCGTCGGGCCAAGCCACCACCAAGGTGCTGCGGAATTGGGCCAGACGGGGGTGGGGCGCGCTGATTGCTTCAAGCTCGTTGTGAGCGCGGGTCATGGCCATGACAAAGTCGCGGCCATTGCCAGTTTCTGCCCAATCAGCGGTGTAAACACCAGGGGCGCCGTCCAAAGCATCGATGGTGATCCCGCTGTCATCCGACAGACATGGCAACCCAGTGGCCTTGGCCGCAGCGTGCGCCTTGATCCGGGCGTTGCCAACAAAGGTATCCTCAGTCTCTTCGGGTTCCGGCAGGTCCATGTCTGCGGCGCCCACAACCTTGACCCCAAAGGGGGTGAGGAGATGTTCCATCTCCTCCAACTTGCCCTTGTTGTGGGTGGCAAAAACCAGCGTGTCACCATCGAACTTGCGGGTCATGCGGTGGCGGCCTTTTGCGCAGCAGCCAGTTCACCCACACCCTTTTCAGCCAGATCCATCAGCTGATCCATTTGGGTGCGGCTAAACACTGAACCCTCGGCGCTCATCTGGACTTCGATCAGCTTGCCCGATCCGGTCATGATGAAATTGCCGTCAACGCCGGCCTCGCTGTCCTCAGGGTAGTCCAGATCCAGCACCGGTTGGCCGGCGTAGATGCCGCAGGACACAGCAGCGACCGGATCAACTAGTGGATCGGAAATCACGTCGCCGGCCTTCATCAGCTTGTTGACCGCCAGACGCAGCGCAACCCAACCGCCCGTGATCGAGGCACAGCGGGTTCCGCCATCAGCTTGGATCACATCGCAGTCGACGGTGATCTGACGCTCGCCCAAAGCAACGCGGTCAACGCCGGCGCGCAGGGCGCGGCCGATCAAGCGCTGAATCTCAACTGTGCGGCCACCTTGCTTGCCGCTGGCAGCCTCGCGGCGCATGCGGGTATTGGTTGCGCGGGGAAGCATCCCATATTCTGCTGTAACCCAACCCAGGCCGGATCCTTTGATAAAGGGCGGAACGCGGTCTTCGATGGTGGCGGTGCACAGCACATGCGTGTCGCCCATCTTGATCAGGCAAGAGCCTTCGGCATGTTTGGTAAAGCCAGTCTCGATGGACACGGCGCGCATTTGGTTCAGATCACGTCCAGAGGGTCGCATTGGAAATCCTTTGTTTGCTGGCTTGGGGATAACTCTGGTCAGCGCAGGGGGCAACCCCGATTGACCTTTGCCGCTGGTGGGATTTAATGACGTCAAAGCCGGAGAAGCCTAATGAGTGACGCGAGCAAAATTCTGGATGAGATGAACGACCGCTCGCGCGAGGTGTTCCGGTTGATCGTCGAAAGCTATCTGGACAGCGGAGAGCCGGTGGGCAGCCGGACGTTGACCCGTACCCTCAGCGAAAAGGTCAGCGCTGCAACGATCCGCAATGTGATGCAGGACCTGGAGTTTCTGGGCCTGCTTGACAGCCCCCATGTCAGTGCCGGCCGCGTGCCGACGCAGATGGGGTTGCGGATGTTCGTTGATGGGTTGCTTGAGGTAGGTGACCTGAACGCCGCAGACCGCAAGAAGATCGACGCGACGGTCGATAGCAACTCGGCTGATGTCAGCGGGTTGCTGGATCGTGTTGGATCAGTGTTGTCAGGGGTGACCCAGGGCGCGTCGCTGGTTCTAACACCCAAGCATGAGGCCGAGATCAAGCATATCGAGTTTGTGTCGCTGGCCCATGATCGCGCGTTGGTGGTTTTGGTGTTCTCGGACGGACACGTCGAAAACCGCCTGTTCACTCCACCGCCAGGGCAGACGCCCAGCTCGATGCGAGAGGCGGCGAATTTCCTGAACTCTCTGATCGAGGGGAGAACGCTCAGCGAAGTGAGCACGGTCATCCAATCTCAGATCACGGCGCGCCAACAAGAGATCGATGTGCTGGCCCGCGAGATGGTCGAAGGCGGCTTGGCGGTTTGGGACGGCGAAGGGCAGGATTCGGCGCGCTTGATCGTGCGGGGGCGGGCGAATCTGCTGGCGGATACGGGGCAAGAGGAAGAGCTGGAGCGGATCAGATCCCTGTTTGATGACCTTGAACGCAAGCGGGACATTGCCGAATTTCTGGAACTGACCGAAGACGGCGACGGTGTGCGCATTTTTATCGGCTCTGAGAACAAACTTTTTTCACTTTCGGGTTCCTCTTTGGTGGTGTCTCCATATATGAACGCTGATCGAAAGATCATCGGTGCGGTTGGGGTGATTGGCCCGACGCGCCTGAATTACGGTCGGATCGTGCCCATCGTCGACTATACCGCGCAGTTGGTCGGCAAGCTCGTATCGGACCGGAGTTAGAGGTAGAGAGATGGCAGAGCCAAAGAACGAAGATTTTCTGGATGACATCGCAACGGCCGAAGCTGAAGAGCTGGCCGAAGAATTGGCAGAGATCAGCGGCGAAGCGGCCGAAATGGACGAGCTGCGTGCCGAGCGGGACGCGCTGAAGGACAAGTTCATGCGCGCGCTGGCGGATGCGGAAAACGCCCGCAAACGTGGCGACAAGGCCCGTCGCGATGCCGAGAACTATGGCGGTTCGAAATTGGCCCGCGACATGCTGCCGGTTTACGACAACCTAAAACGCGGTCTTGAGGCTGCAACAGACGAGCAGCGCGAAGTTTCCGCTGCCTTGATCGAGGGTGTTGAGCTAACCATGCGTGCGCTGCTGGATGTCTTTGGCAAGCACGGCATTCGTATCGTATCGCCCGAGGTTGGCGATCGCTTTGACCCGCAAATGCACGAGGCGATGTTTGAAGCCCCCGTGCCAGGCACCAGAGCCGGCGACATCATTCAAGTATCCGCCGAAGGGTTCATGCTGCACGACCGTCTGCTGCGCCCGGCCCAGGTTGGCGTAAGCTCGACCCCGGCGGGCTGATATTTCGCCTTCGGCGAGAGTATTTTGAAAAAGATGAAGAAGCGGTCAGGACTTGGCCGCTTCTTTCAGTTTGTAGATCAGATCAAGCGCCTCGCGTGGGCTGAGCTCATCGGGGTGGATATCGTCAAGCATGCCATCCAAAGCCGAGGCTTTTGGGGCAGGCGGCGGCGGTGGTGCGGCCGAGAATAGCGGCAGATCGTCGATCAGCGCCTTTTGCTTGCCGCCCTCGCGTTCGTTCTGTTCCAGTTGGTCCAATACAACTCGGGCGCGTTCCACGACTGATGGCGGAAGGCCGGCGAGCTGAGCGACCTGAACACCGTAAGACCGATCCGCAGCGCCTTTGCGAACCTCGTGCAGAAAGATGACTTCGCCTTCCCATTCCTTGACGGCGACAGTGGCGTTGTCTACGCCTTTCAAACTGCCTGCCAATGCCGTAAGCTCATGATAATGCGTGGCAAATAGGGCGCGGCAGCTATTTGTGGCATGCAGATGTTCCAAGGTTGCCCAAGCTATCGACAAGCCGTCATAAGTCGCCGTGCCGCGGCCGATTTCGTCCAGGATCACCAATGCACGCTCGTCAGCTTGATTGAGGATCGCGGCGGTTTCCACCATCTCGACCATGAACGTCGAGCGTCCGCGTGCCAAATCGTCTGAAGCACCGACCCGGCTGAACAATTGGCTGACCAATCCGATTTCTGCGCTTTCTGCGGGTACATAGCTGCCCATCTGGGCCAGCAGCGCGATCAAGGCGTTTTGGCGCAGGAATGTCGATTTACCCGCCATGTTGGGGCCAGTCAAAAGCCAGACCGCGGCGCCGCCGTTTGCCGTCAGATCACAGTCGTTGGCGATGAAGGCGTCACCGGACTGTTGTTGTAGGGCGCGTTCAACAACCGGATGCCGGCCCCCGGTTATGTTAAACGATCGAGTGTTGTCGACGGTCGGGCGGCACCAGTTTTCGCCCCGCGCCAGATCTGCCAGGGATGTGGCTAAATCCAGTTCTGCCAAACCACGTGCGGCTTGGTTGAGCAGGGGGGCCTGAGCTAAAACATCGTCAGAAAGTCTTTGATAGAGCCGCTTTTCGATCTCAAGCGCCAGGTTCCCGGCATTCAGGATACGTGTTTCAATCTCGCTTAACTCAACTGTGGTGAACCGAACCTGATTGGCTGTAGTTTGGCGGTGAATGTAGGTCTCGGACAACGGTGCACTAAGCATCTTGTCGGCATGCGTCGCCGTGGTTTCGATGAAGTATCCCAGCACATTGTTGTGCTTGATCTTCAACGAAGTGATGCCGGTTTGTTCGGCATACTTCTGTTGAAAACCGGCGATGACCGACCGGCCTTCGTCACGCAGCGTGCGGGCTTCGTCCAGTTCAGCGTCAAAGCCGGGTGCAATGAACCCGCCGTCACGAGCCAGCAGCGGGGGTTCAGCCACAAGCGCGGCATCAAGCAACCCAAGAAGATCATCGAAACCACGCAAGTTGGCGGTCGCGTGGACCATCAGATCCGGCAGTTCGATGTCATCGGTCGACACGGCAATCTGCTCGGCCTGAATCAACCCATTGCGGATGGCGGCCAGATCCCGCGGGCCGCCTCGGTCCAGGGCCAGTCGAGACAGGGCGCGGTCCAGATCGGGGGCTTTGCGCAGGGCGTCGCGCAATTGTTCCGACAGTGAGGGTTGTTCGACGCAGAAATCCAGGGCAGCCAGGCGCGCATGGATCGTGTCGAGTTTGCGCGAGGGGCTGGAAATCCGTTGTTCCAGCAAACGTCCACCGCCGGGTGTCACGGTGCGATCAATCACCGACAGCAGCGATCCGAACTTGTCGCCGCTGAGCGAACGGGTGAGTTCCAAATTGCGTCGTGTGGCCGCATCAATTTGCATCACGCGGTCTTCGCTGTCTTGTTCGGGAGGCAACAGCAGCGGCAGCTTGCCCTTTTGCGTGATCTCAAGATAGTCGACCAGAGCGCCCATGGCCGCCAATTCGGGTCGCGAGAATTTGCCGAACCCGTCCAAAGAACTGACCTTGAACAGCTCTTGCAGACGCTTTTCGGCACCGGTGCTGTCAAAGCTGGCTTTGCCCATCGGTGTCAGCGGGATTTTGAAATCATCTGCCAATGGCCGCAGGGTTTGAAACACCGGTTCGTCCACCACCAACAGCTCGGACGGCGCAAGGCGCGCCAATTCGGGGCCCAACCGTTGTTTTGAAACGGTCATGACGTGGAACGCACCGGTCGAAATGTCGGCCCATGCCAGCGCGGCGCTGTCGCGCACCTCGGCATAGGCCACCAAAAAGTTGTGGCGGCGTGCCTCTAGCAGAGCATCCTCGGTTAGGGTTCCGGGGGTTACCAGACGCACAACATCGCGCCGAACCACCGATTTAGAGCCTCTTTTCTTGGCTTCAGCCGGGCTTTCCATCTGTTCGCAAACGGCGACACGGAATCCTTTGCGGATCAGGGTCAACAGATACCCCTCGGCCGCATGTACAGGCACGCCACACATCGGGATGTCATTGCCATTGTGTTTGCCACGTTTGGTCAGCGCGATATCGAGTGCCTGTGCCGCGTCGACTGCGTCGTCAAAGAACATCTCGTAGAAATCACCCATGCGATAAAACAGCAGGGCGTCGGCGTGCGCCTCTTTGATTTCGAGGTATTGCGCCATCATGGGTGTGACAGTGGACACGTGTTCTTTCTCCGACTGGACCGAGCGGGACCTTACAAATCCGTCCAGTCTGGTGAAAGTCGAAAACGCATTGTCGTTGAGACTGGTTGCTGCCTGCGCTATGAGGCGAAAAGCCCGAACTGTAAAAAGAACGACCGATCCGATGCCTAAAGCGAAAATTACTGATCAAGAGGCGCTGGCCTTTCACCTGGACCCGACCCCCGGCAAGTGGGAGGTGCAGGCCACGGTCCCAATGACCACACAGCGCGATCTGTCGTTGGCTTACTCTCCCGGTGTTGCGGTTCCATGCGAAGCCATCGCGGCGAACCCGGAAACAGCCTATGATTACACTAACAAGGGCAACCTTGTTGCGGTGATCTCGAACGGTACGGCCGTTTTGGGGCTTGGGAACCTGGGCGCGCTGGGCTCAAAACCGGTGATGGAGGGCAAATCGGTCCTGTTCAAACGGTTCGCCGACGTGAACTCGATCGATATCGAGCTGGACACCGAGGACACCGACGCGTTCATCAACGCGGTCAGGCTTATGGGGCCGACCTTTGGCGGTATCAACCTCGAAGATATCAAAGCGCCTGAGTGCTTCATCATCGAGCAGCGCCTGAAAGAAGAGATGGACATTCCTGTCTTTCACGATGACCAGCACGGGACGGCGGTGATTTGTGCAGCGGGGCTGATCAACGCGCTGCACATTTCGGGCAAAAAGATCGAAGACGTCAAAATTGTTCTGAACGGTGCGGGTGCGGCGGGTATCGCGTGTATCGAACTGCTCAAGGCGATGGGCGCGCGGCATGAGAACTGTATCGTCTGCGACACCAAAGGTGTGATTTATCAGGGCCGGACCGAGGGCATGAACCAGTGGAAATCGGCCCATGCCATCACCACTGAGTTGCGCACCTTGGAAGAGGCCATGAAAGGCGCGGACGTATTCCTGGGTGTGTCCGTCAAGGGCGCGGTCACGCAGGACATGGTTGCCGCGATGGCTGACAACCCGGTGATCTTTGCCATGGCAAACCCCGATCCCGAGATCACGCCAGAAGAAGCGCATGAGGTGCGCGTAGATGCCATCGTGGCGACAGGTCGGTCGGATTATCCGAACCAGGTCAACAACGTTCTTGGCTTTCCCTACCTTTTCCGCGGCGCGCTGGACATTCATGCCCGTGCCATCAACGACGAGATGAAGATCGCCTGTGCCCACGCTCTGGCGCAACTCGCGCGCGAGGATGTGCCGGACGAGGTGGCGATGGCCTATGGCAAGTCGCTGACCTTTGGTCGCGATTACATCATCCCGACGCCATTTGACCCGCGTCTGATCTATCGTATTCCACCTGCCGTTGCGCGTGCAGGTATGGATACTGGCGCGGCGCGCCGTCCGATCATCGACATGGATGCTTATGAGCTGAGCCTGAAATCGCGGATGGATCCGACCGCGAGCATTCTGCGCGGCCTGAACGCCCGTGCGCGCCAAGCTCAAAGCCGGATGATCTTTGCCGAGGGAGACGATCCCCGCGTGTTGCGTGCGGCGGTGATGTATCAGCGCTCGGGCTTTGGTAAGGCTTTGGTCGTTGGTCGACAGGATGACGTCAAAGAAAAGCTTGAGGCCGCTGGCTTGGGTGACGCCGTGCGTGAATTGGAGGTTGTGAATGCCGCCAACACCATGCACCTCGATACCTATAAGAATTTCCTTTACAAACGCCTGCAACGTAAGGGTTTCGACGGCAAGGACATCCATCGTCTGGCCGCGCGTGACCGGCATGTATTCTCGTCACTGATGCTGGCGCATGGGCACGGCGATGGCCTGGTGACCGGGGCCACGCGTAAGTCAGCGCACTGTCTGGATCGGATCAACCACGTGTTTGATGCTGATGCTGCTCACGGTGCTGCAGGTGTGACAGCATTGTTGCATAAGGGTCGGATTGTCTTGATTGGCGATACGCTGGTGCATGAGTGGCCGGATGAAAACAACCTTGCAGACATTGCCGAGCGCGCGGCTGAGGTTGCACGACACATGGGCTTGGACCCGCGCGTGGCATTTGTCAGCTTCTCGACCTTTGGTTATCCGGTTTCGGAACGCGCCGAGAAGATGCACATCGCGCCGTCGGTTCTGGATCAGCGTGGCGTTGATTTCGAATACGAAGGCGAGATGACCGTCGACGTGGCATTGAATGAACATCAGCAAGAGGCGTATCCCTTCTCGCGCCTGACTGGACCGGCGAACATCCTGATCGTGCCTGCGCGCCACTCGGCCAGCATTTCGACCAAGTTGATGCAGGAAATGGGTGGGGCGACCGTGATTGGCCCGATCCTGTCCGGTGTCGACAAGCCGATCCAGATTTGCTCGACTGGCTCGACGGCAAACGACATCCTGAACATGGCCATCCTGGCCGCTTGCGATATCGGGTAAGCCATGGCGATCTGGAACCTGGGCTCGATCAATGCGGACATGGTCTATGCCGTGCCGCATCTGCCTGGCCCAGGGGAAACCTTGGCCGCGACAGAATTTTCGCAGTTTCTGGGCGGTAAGGGGGCCAATATGTCCGTCGCTGCAGCGCGGGCTGGGGCGCATGTGTGCCACATCGGCGCCGTGGGTGCGGATGGACGCTGGGCGGTCGAGCGACTGACCGAATACGGCGTGGACACCCGCCAGATAGCCGAGGTCTCGGCGCCAACCGGCCACGCGATCATCGCCGTCGAGGCGTCGGGTGAAAATCAGATCATTCTGTTGGCTGGCGCCAATCATGCGATTACGCAGGACCAGCTGGGGCAGGCTCTGTCACAGGCAGGGGCAGGGGATACTCTTGTTCTGCAAAACGAAACGAATGCTCAGGTGGACGCCGCCAAGATGGGTCGCGATCTTGGTCTGAAGGTCTGCTATGCCGCTGCGCCCTTTGATGCGGAGGCAGTTCGGGCGGTGCTGCCCTACTTGGACTTCCTTATCCTGAACGAGGTCGAAGCCGCGCAGTTGCAAGAGGCCACTGGAATGGCGCCCGCATCCCTGCCTGTGGCACAAGTTATTGTCACTCTGGGGTCCAAGGGCGCGCGGCTTTTCGACACTAACACGGGCAAACAGCAGGATTTTCCGGCCTTCAAGGTCAAGGCGGTGGATACCACCGGGGCAGGCGATACATTTACTGGTTACGTGCTTGCGGGGATGGATCGGGGCTTGCCCATGCCGCAAGCCATTGGTCAAGCAATGCGTGCCGCAGCCATCATGGTCACGCGGCACGGCACGGCAGATGTGATCCCGGATCTCAAAGACGTCCAGGACGCCATTCTTTAGCTTCCAACAAAGGGTGCATCACTGCCCCAAAGCTGCTTCACACGCTGATCGCGGCCACAGGCGTTGCGATAGGCCTTGTAGGCAGAGGCTTGGCGTTTTGGGCCAAAACGGGTGAAGACCAGTTTCGAACCCTTGTAGTAATCCTGATGATACGCCTCGGCCGGATAGAACGTGCTTTCCGACAGGATTGGTGTCACGATCTTCTGGCCAAGCGCGCTTTGCGCTTCAGCTTTGACCTTGTCCGCCAGGTCCTTCTCGCCCGAGTTAGAGACGAATATTGCAGTTCGATAGCTATCACCACGATCACAGAACTGCCCACCCGCGTCGGTGGGGTCGACCGAGCGGAAGAACATGGTCAAAAGCTGCTCGCGAGAGACTTTGGCGGGATCGAAAGTGATTTGAACCGCCTCGTAATGCCCTGTGCCACCTGCTGTCACTTGCTTGTAAGTTGGGTCCTTGGCGCTGCCACCGGTATAACCCGATACGGCCTTGATCACGCCTGGAACACTTTCAAAATCGGATTCGACACACCAGAAACAACCACCTGCGACCGTCAGCGTTTCATTACCCGCCGCAGTGGCGGATCCAACGCGCAACAGTGAAGCGGTGGCAATCAGAACCACCAGCGCGATCATCTTGAAGTCAGATTTGAGATCGTGAGTCAGTGTCATGGCAAATCTCCTTTGAGCATAAGCTGACAGGCGATTTATCACGCAGCAAGTCACTGTCATGTCATGTCACGACGAGGTGAGGGCGGGTGAGGTTTTTCGATGAATTGTTACCGGGGCTCCATCAACCAGGCCTGCTCCTTGGCTGGCGCAACGCCTTTCAGTCCACCTGCAATGTCTTGTTCAAAAAGCAGGGCGGTTCGGTACGAAACGCCATACAGGGCTTTGATCTGGGATTGCGGGACGGAAAATGGCGGACCTGCAATCAGGTCTTGATCATAGTCAAAGGAAATCACCAATTGGGGCGCCCTGTCAGTGATCTCTGCCAGGTGCGAGACATATCTGGCGCGCATGTCATCGGGTAGGGCGACCATGGCCGCACGGTCATGGATCAGGTCGACGGTCCCGATTTGTACTTTGGTCAGGTCAAAGACGTCTCCAACGTAGGCATCCAGGCCAGGTGCCGAGAAACGCTTCAGAGAACCCAACTCCTGAACGGTTGGCTCCGTTTGCAATTCGGTGAACAACTGGCGGATGGCGATCTCGCTCAATTCGGCCGCGACTACGCGATGACCCTGCGACAGCAACCAACCGATGTCGCGTGTCTTGCCGCACAGCGGAACAAAGATGCGGCTGCCCTTTGGCAAAGGGTGCGCGTCGACGAACCTAACGAGCAAAGGATGCGCATCTTCCTTGTGCCAACCCAGGCGGTTTTCTTCCCATCGGTCGATCCAGAAATCCCTATGCATGTCGGCGTTCCCCTTTGATTGCGCCTTGCAGTTGGGATGCAAGTAGACTGGCCGTCAAGGTGCTCAAGCATTCCGATTGCATTGCGCGGGTTTTCGGCGTTTGGTGCGGCGACAGGCAAACACGGATCAATGAGGGCAGAATGCGTATTGCGATGTGGTCGGGGCCGCGGAACCTTTCGACGGCCATGATGTACAGCTTTGGTGCACGCGCCGATTGCGCCGTCGTGGACGAGCCGTTTTACGCGGCCTATCTGTGGATGACCGGGCTCGATCACCCCATGCGCGAAGAGATCCTGGCGTCGCAATCGCAAGACCCCGCCGACGTGGCTGACGTCTTGATTGGCCCGACGCCTGGGGCGCGCCCGTTCTGGTACCAGAAGCACATGACGCAGCACATGATCCCGGGCGTGCCGCGTGATTGGATGCGCGATGTGCGTAATGTGTTCCTCATCCGTCATCCGGCGCGTGTGATTGCCAGTTATGGCGCGAAACGCGAGAACCCAACGCTGAATGACATCGGGTTCCGTCAACAGGCCGAGCTGTTTGATGAAGTTCAGGGCTGGGGCGGGGATCCGGTCGTGATCGACAGTCGCGACATCCGCGACGATCCAGCTGGAATGCTGGAGCGGTTGTGTGACGCGATTGGCATGCCGTTTTCCCCAAACATGCTCAGTTGGGCGCAGGGTGGGCACCCACAGGACGGGGTGTGGGCGTCACACTGGTATGGCGCCGTGTGGCGCAGCACCGGGTTCGCAGGCCCAGAGGGTGAGTTGCCCGAGGTGCCGGAGCAGTTGCAGCCTGTGCTGGGGGCGGCGTTGCCCTACTATGAAAAGATGAAAGCAGTGAAGATCTGAAACCGCAATTTGAGACCAGATGGCATCACCAATCATCATGGCCCCAAGACGCTGATCTGGCGTTCTGTGGTACGGCGCCGAGCGACAGCGAGGCGCCCGGCCCAACGGAGCAAGGGCCCGTCAGGGCATGACGCGAGGGCGGGAGCCCTCCGAACTACTTGAAAACGGATTAGCCGAGCAGAGAGCCCAGCTTCATTGCCACGCCCATGTTGCCCGAGATCTTGAGCTTGCCCATGGCCACCCCCGTCATCGGGTTCAGCTTGCCGGTGAGCAGCTTGACCAGGTTGTCCTGGCTGATGCGGATGGTGCAGTCGGTGTCGCGGTCCTGGGTGCTGGCGGTGTTGTCGGCCAGAACGATCACGCCATCGTTGCCGCAGTCGAATTTCAGCGAGCCGTCAAAACTCTTGTCGCCCAGCCCCGCTTGAATACGGTTTGCGATTTCTTGCAGTGCCATCTGATCCTCCTGATTCAATGCGACTATCGGGTGGAGGGGGTGGTATTCGCAACGATGACGTAGCAGGAGCTGTCTGACCGGTTGCGGTAATTTTGCATGATTTGTGCGGGCAAAAGCTGAGTCCAACCAGGACGGCATGACAACTTGGAGCGTTTCGAGTATTCTATACCCACAAAACACTATTCAGCGCCTGAAAACAGGTGCGATCGAGCAGGTTCAAGATGGGTTACAACATCTCTGATGTTGGCGGTGAAACCGCCAACGGCGTCGACGTTTGGGATGCGACGCTGGATCTGAGTTTGTCGAATGCCACGACAGTCAGCGGCGATTTTGACGTGGTTTCCTTGTTTTCTGGGGCGTCATTGGGCGAAGCCACGGATGGATACAGCTTTTCAGCGCTGTCCAACCCCACTTTGGGAACGCTGGATTTCAACGAAACCACGGGCACCTACACGTTCACGGTGGATTGGGGCGCCGTTTTGGCGACGGGGTCGGATCAGGTTGTCAGTTTCACTGTCACTGGCACATCGGGGGGCAATTCGGACACCGACACGGTTGTCGTCAATTTGCTTATCTGCGTTACGCGGGGCACGTTAATTCAGACCACCAAGGGTTCGGTTCCGGTCGAAGATTTGAGCACCGGTGATCTGGTAGAGACGCTTGATGGTGCCCCTGAACCCGTTCGATGGATCGGGTCGCGCAAGCTTTCAGCAGCAGAGCTCATATTTGACGAAAGTAAGCGCCCAGTTGTCTTTGAACCTGGCTCTTTGGGCGCGGATCTGCCCGAGCGAGACCTGAGCGTTTCGCCACAACACCGGATGTTTTTGCAGGGCTGGCAAGCCCAGCTCTTATTCGGAGAGGATCAGGTTTTGGTCCCGGCCAAAAGCCTAGTGAACGGATCGTCGATCAGAAAGGCCGAGGTCACTGGAGACGTGGAATACTTTCATCTGCTGTTTGATGCGCATCAGATCATTTTTACAGAAGGGGCCCCGACCGAGAGCTTTCACCCCGGCGCCTACACCCTATCGGAACTGGATGGAGCCGTTCGGGACGAACTGTTTGAGCTGTTTCCTGAACTGCGTTCCGACGATGGGTACGGCAAGACGGCCTGTATTGCGTTGCGCCCTTGGGAGGCAGCTCTTTTGACACATGCGATGGAGCTTCAAGCGTGAGCAAGTTGGTGGACAGTCGGGGCAAACCGCTTCCGGACCACGAAACGCCATCAGCAGATCGGCTGCGTGTTTATGGCGACTTTTCGTTTCTTGCGTTGCGCAGCGCCCGCCATTCCAAGATGAGTGTTGCTGCGCTTCGAACATATATGGAGCCGCCCATTGTCTTGGGCCAATTCCGTGTCTTTCGTTTTGACGATGTGCCGCGCGCGATATTCACCTGGGGTTGGCTAAGTCCCGAGGCCGAGCGCAAGTTGATCACGGGTCAGGCGCTGGATACGGCGGATTGGACGTCTGGCGATCATCTGTGGATCATTGATTTGATCGCCCCTTACAGGGGGCTCACGGCACAGATCGTTCGGTGGATCATGGTACGCGGAAACTTTGCCGAGCGTGATTTCTACTTCCGTCGGGTTGGCGGGGAAAACGAAACCCGCCGGATTGTCCACATCGATTTTGATGCGGATCGTTTATCCCGCGTATACTCTGACGCTGCCTATCTGGAGCGTTTAAGCTAGGCAGCGTTGTGTGGTTACCTAAAGAAAACGCCCGCCGTTTTCATCAGCGGGCGTTTTAGATGTCTGGTTAGGTTTTGGCTGTTGCTCAGCCTTTGACCCGTTTGTCCCGTGCGGCCAGCAGTTTCAGGCGCAGCGCGTTCAGCTGGATGAAACCTGCCGCGTCGGTCTGATCATAAGCGCCGGCGTCTTCTTCAAAGGTCACGTGCGCTTCGGAATACAGCGAGTGCTCGGACCAGCGGCCCACACACGTCGCCGAACCTTTGTAAAGCTTGATGCGCACGGTGCCGGTCACGTGGGTTTGCGAGGCGTCGATGGCCGCCTGCAGCATCTCACGCTCGGGCGAATACCAGAAACCGTTATAGATCAGCTCGGCATATTTCGGCATCAGCTCGTCTTTAAGGTGCATCGCGCCACGGTCCATGGTGATGGATTCGATGCCGCGGTGTGCCTCAAGCAGGACGGTGCCTCCGGGGGTTTCGTAGATGCCGCGCGACTTCATGCCAACAAAGCGGCCTTCGACCAAGTCCAGACGGCCAATGCCGTGCTTGCCGCCGTATTCGTTCAGCTTGGTCAGGATGGTGGCCGGGCTCATCGCCTCGCCATTGATGCTGACCGCGTCGCCTTTTTCGAATCCGATTTCGATGAACTCGGGCTCGTTCGGCGCATCCTCGGGGTGTACGGTGCGCTGATAGACATAGTCGGGCGCAGCCACGGCCGGATCTTCCAGAACCTTACCCTCGGACGAGGTGTGCAGCAGGTTGGCATCGACCGAGAACGGCGCCTCGCCACGTTTGTCCTTGGCGACAGGGATCTGGTTCTGCTCGGCAAATTCCAACAGTTTGGTGCGCGAGGTCAGGTCCCACTCGCGCCAGGGCGCGATCACCTTGATCTCGGGGTTCAGGGCATAGGCTGCCAGCTCAAAGCGAACCTGATCGTTGCCCTTGCCGGTTGCACCATGGGCGACGGCGTCAGCACCGGTTTGTTCGGCAATCTCGACCAGACGCTTGGAAATCAGCGGACGTGCAATCGAAGTGCCCAGCAGATACAGCCCTTCGTAGACCGCATTGGCACGGAACATCGGGAAGACGAAATCGCGCACGAATTCCTCGCGGACATCTTCGATAAAGATGTTCTCGGGCTTGATGCCCAGAAGTTCGGCCTTTTGGCGGGCGGGTTCCAGCTCTTCACCCTGACCCAGATCGGCGGTGAAGGTGACGACCTCACACCCGTACTCGGTCTGCAGCCATTTCAGGATGATCGAGGTATCAAGGCCACCGGAATAGGCCAGGACAACTTTCTTGGGCGCGGACATCGGCATTTCCCCTTAAACGTATGACGGATCGCCCCTAACGGTTTTTCCACGCGGGGGCAAGTTGTGTGCGGTGTCGCAGGCGTGTAGTTAGATGAGCAACAGGCTAGTTATACAAGTATTGATTGAGGAGCAGGGCACACCATGATGGGATGGCGCATTTTCAAACACTCAGTGCAGATGGTTCTGCGGAATTTTCAGCAAGCGTTGCAGATTGCTTTGGTGCCCGGGGTGATCGGGATGGCTTTGCTGGTCGGACTGGCGATGGTGACTGGCGCTTGGGACGGATTTCAGGGTCTTGCATCAAATCCAAATGCAGATCCCCCTGCAACCGGATTGGACAGTTTTGGGGCCTTTGGCCTCTCGTCCTTAATCATCATTTGGGTGATTGCGTTTTGGATTGTCGTGTCCTGGCATCGGTATGTTCTGCTTGAAGAAATGCCGCAAGGATGGCTTCCGCCTTTTCGAGCGGATCGTATCCTGGCCTATTTCGGCCTGCTTTTGATGTTGGGCGTGATCGCATTTTTTGCATTGGTCCCGCTTTTCATCATCATTGCCGTTCTAGGTGAGTCTGCAGTCAATCTTGCCCTGACTATTGGGGTTTTCTATTTCCTGGCGGTTGTTCTTTGTATCTATCGGCTGAGCGTTATGCTTCCGGCTTCGGCGATCGGGCAGCCCATTCCACTTGGCACGGCTTGGGCCAAAACCGAAGGTACCTTTGGCACGTTGATCGTGCTGCTCATAGTTAGCTTTATTTTTCAGCTCCTTGTGCAGGTGGTGTTTGGTTTGCTCATGGCCATCCCGGTCATTGGTTTTGCGCTGGTTCTGATTCCGTCGATCTTGATCTTGCCGCTGATCAACGTGAGCATCCTGACCACAATCTACGGTGTTTACGTCGAAGGGCGATCCATCGACTGATTTCAGCAGATTCAGCACCCGGTTTGGTGGATTGCGTCTTGAGTGACGTACCACTATTACCTGTGTTGAAAAGAAGTTTTCTAACTAAGATTGAGGATCGTGCCGTGTTGGGCTGGCGTCTATTTAAGCATTCCATTTCAATGATTTTTCGAAATCTTCCCGTCATCATTAGAATTTCTTGGTTCCCCCTGCTCTGTTTTGGCGGAGCCATCTGGGCATTTTTCTATTCGATTGGCCTTCCTTTGAGCACGCTTTGGGGGCCGAGCGTCCGGTTCACAGGTAGCGAGTTGAGTTCCGGGCTTTTCCTGAAGTTCGGGCTGTTTTGGTTGTTCTCGGCCTTCTTGGCGATTTGGGGCGTCGTCGCCTGGCACCGATATGTCCTGCTCGAAGAAGCTCCTGAAGGGTGGATCCCAAAGTTCCGAAGCACGGCCGTCGGGACGTATGTTTGGCGGCTGTTCTTGTTGGTTTTGGCGTTTCTGGCCTTGGGTGTCCCTCTTGGTTTCTTGTTGCTGGGTGTGGTCTCAGCTTTGGGTTGGATAGGGATCGCGCTCTTCGTGTTGGCAGGCGCGGTTTTGGCGACTGCTTTCACCCAGATGGCGGTGACCTTGCCCGCAGCGGCACTGGAAAAACCCATTTCGTTTGGCGAAGCTTGGGAAGCGTCGATAGATGATTTCTGGCAGGTTCTGTTGCTTGTCGTTCTGGTCGGCGGTTTGCAATATGCGGCGGACTGGATCAGCACTCAGCTGGTGTTTGTGCCTGTGTTGGGTTTCGTGGTCCCGTTGCTCTTTGCTGCCTTTCTGGCGATGCTTAATGTCAGCATCCTGACAACGCTTTACGGGCACTTTGTCGAAGAGCGGCCCGTCGACTGAATACCGATGTATTCCTTGCGTTGGCTTGAACCTTGCGGCAGTGAACCATCATGACTGATTTCATGACCCGTGCTCGCGCCGCCGAAGAGGCGATGCGCCAAGTCTTTCCCGCCACGCCGCTGCAGCGGAACATACACCTATCCGAGCGGTTCGGCGCGGACATCTGGCTCAAACGCGAAGATCTGAGCCCGGTGCGGTCCTACAAGATCCGTGGTGCGTTCAATGCCATGCGCAAGCAACCGGATCAGGACCTGTTCGTATGCGCAAGCGCGGGCAACCACGCTCAGGGCGTGGCGTTTATGTGCAAACATTTGGGGGTTAAGGGCGTGATCTTCATGCCGGTCACGACCCCGCAACAAAAGATCCACAAGACGCGGACATTTGGTGGCGATCAGGTCGAAATTCACCTGATTGGAGACTATTTCGACGATTGTCTGGCCGCGGCCAAAGCGTGGTGTGCAGACAAGGGCGGCCATTTCCTGTCACCCTTTGACGATGAGGATGTGATCGAAGGACAGGCCTCTCTCGCGGTCGAGATCGAGCAGCAACTGGGGCGCGTGCCGGATCATGTGGTGTTGCCTGTGGGCGGCGGCGGTATGTCGTCGGGCGTGGCGACCTGGTTTGGTGATCGTACCCATTGCCTGTTTGTCGAGCCGGCCGGAGGCGCCTGTTTGCGGGCGGCGTTGGCGGCGGGGCATCCGGTGACATTGGATCACGTGGATACCTTTGTCGATGGGGCCGCCGTGGGGCGGATCGGGGAAAAGACCTTTGATCTGTTGCGCAATGTGCACCTGTCTGACGTGCATGTGCTGTCCGAGGATCGGATCTGCACGACGATGGTCGAAATGCTCAACATCGAGGGTATCGTGTTGGAACCTGCTGGCGCCTTGGCAGTTGAAGCAGTCGAAGATATCCAGAGCTTTGTGCGTGGCCGGACTGTGGTCTGCGTAACATCCGGAGGCAACTTCGATTTCGAGCGTTTGCCCGAGGTCAAAGAGCGCGCTCAACGCTATTCCGGCGTCAAGAAATACTTCATCCTTCGCCTGCCGCAGCGCCCTGGCGCGTTGAAAGAGTTCTTGGGCATTTTGGGTCCGGATGATGATATTGCCCGGTTCGAATACATGAAGAAATCCGCGCGAAATTTTGGGTCGGTTCTGATCGGGATCGAAACCAGCAAGCCCGAGAACTTCGTGCGGCTGTTTGCCCATCTAGACGATGCGGGATTTACCTACACCGATATCACCAATGACGAGACATTGGCGCAGTTCGTGATCTGATCAGCTGTGTTGCGGTAGTTCGTGCAGGAAAACGGATTTTGACTGCTCATAGTTGTTGATGATCGCGTCGATGTCGACCGTGTCCGCAGCACCCGAAGCAGACTGCCGCTCGCCGTCCTGACACAAGGTCGAAAAGCTCTCGAACCCCAAGCTCAAAGCGCTGCCTTTCAAAAAGTGCAGGTCCTGCTCCAGCGCATCGCGCGGGCCGTCCTTGCGCAACCTTTCGATCACCTCTTCGACTTCTTCCAGAAACAGATCCACAACCTCGCGAAAGTCTTCGGCACCGACCTCATCCCGCAACTCGTTTACGCGTGACCAATGTATCATCTTTCACCCTCTGGCGTTTACGCCCCGCACTTTACCCTTTGGTAGCTCTTTGGTCGTAAACATGGCGTTAAGAAATGGTGGGTTTTTTCAGTTCCAGACTTCACGCGATGTTAAGACGCGCGGCCCTAGGCTCTGTCCATCAGTTTCGGGACTGAATGTGAGGAAGTTCGGTGTTGCAGGGTAACGAAGTGCAGGCGGAGACCGAAAAGGAATCCGGTGCGATCCAGCAGGTATTGGTGGTCGACGACAGTCGTCTGCAGCGCCGTATCCTCGTGAGTTCACTGAAAAAATGGGGCTTCGAAGTGATCGAAGCCGACTGTGGCGAGGCCGCTTTGGAAATCTGCCAAACCTCGCCACCTGACTTGATCCTAAGTGATTGGGTCATGCCGGGGATGAGCGGGCTGGAATTCTGCAAGGCCGTGCGCGAGTTACCCAATGACGCCTATTCCTATTTCATCCTGCTGACGTCGAAGAGCGAAAAGAACGAGATCGCTCAGGGCCTGGATGCCGGCGCCGACGACTTCCTGATCAAGCCAGTCAGCTCGGACGAACTGCGCGCCCGGATTTCCGCCGGCGATCGCATTCTGGGCATGCAGCGCGAGCTGTCAAAAAAGAACCGCATGATCGAAGAGGCGCTGGACGAATTGAAGGTGGCCCATGACGCCATCGACAAGGACCTGATGCAGGCGCGCAAGATCCAAGAATCGCTGGTACCGGAATTGACCCGAGAGTTTGGCTCTTCTCGGGTCAGCTTATTGTTGAAACCCTGTGGCCATATCGGGGGTGATCTGGTCGGGATGTTCTCGCCCGGTGTCAATCGCCTTGGATTTTACAGCATCGATGTCTCGGGCCACGGCATCACATCCGCCATGATGACCGCGCGTTTGGGCAGCTATCTGTCCAGCAACTACTTTGAGCAGAACGTGGCGATGGAAAAGCGGTTCAACCGATTTTATGCCCTGCGCAAACCCGAAGAGGTTGCAGCCTCTCTCAATTCTCGCCTGATCGCCGACACCGGGATCGAGGAGTACTTCACGATGGTCTATGCCATCGTCGACCTGCGCAGCGGGCTGCTGAGAATGGTGCAGGCCGGGCACCCGCATCCGTTGGTCTTGCGTCGGGACGGGCGCGCCGAGTTTGTGGGCGAAGGCGGGGTACCAATCGGGCTTTTGCCCGATATTCCCTATACGCAGTTCGAGACGCAGCTGAACCCGGGGGATCGGCTGCTTTTGTATTCTGACGGTTTTACCGAGTGCCGATTGTCCAACGGCGAGATGTTGGAGCCCGAGGGGCTGCTGCAATTGGTTCGTGACTGCGACCCGCAGCAAGGCGGGCAGGAATTCCTGGACGATCTGTTCTGGCGTTTGACGCAGGTTATGTCAGACGAATACGGGATGGAGGACGACGTGTCCGCCACCTTCTTCGAGTTCAATGGCCCCTAGCCTTGAAATCGCTCGTTACGCAATAAGTGCTGCGGGACCGTCTCTAGCGTTTGAATTTCCTACAAGCCTTGTGCGAGCTGCATCGCAAAATACCGGTCACCTGGATTACCCAAAGCCCGGATCGCCGCGTCGATATCCATCCAGACAGCTTCGTGAAACTCTTCCGTCGGTGGGCCTTTGCGCTGCACGGGGCGGGCGCAAAAGACAGTACAGACCTTTTCAGCCCAAAGATCATATTCCGGCATATAGGTGAAGCGGCGAAAGGCCCCCAACCGACGAGGGTTGGCGATGGACCAACCGGTTTCCTCGAACACCTCGCGGTGCAGGGCGGTGATGGGCGATTCGCCCGGGTCGATCCCGCCGCCGGGCAGTTGCAACTCGGGGTTCTGCCCATCGTCATACCAGGTAACCAGAACCTGATGTTCACGTGGCAACAGAACATATGCCCCCGGACGGCGGGTATAGCGTCGCCCGGGTTCCGGGGTTTCCCCAACGCGTCGGATCATGTATGCACCCCTTCCATCGTGACTTGTTCCACCTATATGGACGCGGTATGCCAACCTGTGGCGTGTAAGGAAACCCCATGACTCTCGGATCCAAAATCGCGTGGGACGACACAGTCCTGCCCTTTCAACTTGATGCATCGGACATGCGCGGCCGCGTGGCCCGTCTGGATGGTGTGTTGGATGGCATTCTGAAACAACATGACTACCCCACCCAAGTCGAGGCGCTGGTGGCGGAAATGGCATTGCTGACGGCGTTGATCGGTCAGACCATCGATTTGCGGTGGAAACTGTCGTTGCAAGTGCAGTCCAAGGGCGCGGTGCGCATGATTGCAACCGACTACTATGCCCCGCAAGAGGATGGTCGTGCCGCACAGATCCGGGCTTATTCGAGCTTTGACGCCGAGCGTCTGACAGACGGCGCCCCATTCGATCAGGTGGGCGAAGGGTATTTCGCCATCATGATTGACCAGGGCAATGGCACACAGCCGTATCAGGGGATCACCCCGTTGGCGGGCGGTTCGCTCAGCGCTTGTGCCGAGGCGTATTTTGCACAGTCCGAACAGCTGCCAACACGCTTCTCTCTCAGCTTTGGCAAGTCGACCGAGCCGGGTGTGGGCGAGCATTGGCGCGCCGGTGGCATCATGCTGCAAAGCATGCCCAAGGCGTCACCCTTTGCCGCAAAACAGGATGGCGAAGGTGACATCCTGACCGCCGCTGATCTGGTGGATGGCGAAGACGGTGACAATTGGAACCGCGTCAACATCCTGCTGGACACTGTCGAGGATCTGGAGCTGATCGGCCCCAGCGTGCCGCCGACTGACCTGCTGGTGCGCCTGTTCCACGAAGAACAGCCGCGCGTCTACGATGCCCAGTCGGTGCGGTTTGGCTGCACCTGTTCCGAGGAGCGTGTGCGTCAAAGCCTGTCGATCTATTCGGCGCGGGACATCAAAAAGATGACGACTGAAGACGGTCGCGTCACCGCCGATTGCCAGTTCTGTGGTGCGCATTATGATTTGGACCCAAAGAGTGTGGGGTTCGAGGCGGAACAGCAAAGCGGTGCATGAAACCGAAGCAAAACTGAGGGCCGCCATGGCCCGGGCGGGGGACGGGTCAAGCGACTTTGACCTCAACCCCGACACAGTGCTGCCACCTGGTCGCAAACTGCGCCCTGCCGGGGTACTGGTGCCGGTATCGCTGGCGTACTCTGAACCTCGGGTCATTTTGACCAAGCGGTCATCGGCGTTGAAACATCACCCCGGTCAGATCGCCTTTCCAGGCGGCAAGCAAGACGAGGGTGACGTCGACGTCACCGCAACTGCCCTGCGCGAAGCCCAAGAAGAGATCGGCCTGCCGCCCGCACTGCCACGCATTCTGGGCCATTTGCCATCTCATGAAACCGTCACGTCGTTCACGGTCACCCCGGTTATTGCGGTCCTCGATGATCCGTTCGAGGTGATCGCAGAACCGGGCGAGGTGGACGAGGTGTTCTCGGTCCCGCTGGATCACCTGACACGCTTGGAAAACTACGTGGTGGAATCGCGGCGCTGGCAGGGTCAGCAGCGGTACTACTACACCGTGCCCTTTGGTCCCTATTACATTTGGGGCGCCACTGCACGGATGCTGCGGGGGTTGGCCGCGCGGATGCAGGCATGACCCGGATCACCGAGGATTGGCTGACGTCACCTGCCACGCAAAAGGTCTGCGCGGCGCTCACAGATGGCGGGGCACAGGCGCTGTTTGTTGGTGGTTGTGTCCGCAATGCGCTGCTCAATGCTCCAGTGTCGGACATCGATATTTCAACAAATGTGCATCCTGAACGCGTGATGGAACTGGCCAAGGCGGCGGGTATCAAAGCTGTGCCGACCGGTATCGAGCACGGCACTGTCACTCTGGTGCAGGGGGGCGAGCCGTTTGAGATCACCACCTTTCGCCGCGACGTCGAAACCGATGGTCGCCGCGCCATTGTGGCTTTTGCCGAAACCATCGAAGAGGATGCCGCGCGCCGCGATTTCACCATGAACGCCATCTACGCGCGGCCGGATGGCACGGTGATTGACCCATTGAACGGCCTGCCGGACTTGATTGCTCGCCGGGTGCGGTTCATCGGGACCGCAGAGCACCGCATTCGCGAGGATTACTTGCGTTCTCTGCGGTTCTTCCGGTTCCACGCATGGTATGGCGACGCCGATGCAGGGTTTGACGCCGATGCGCTCGCCGCAATTGCTGCGAACCTGGATGGCCTTGAACGCCTGTCGCGCGAAAGGGTTGGCGCCGAGATGTTGAAGCTGTTGGGGGCCAGCGATCCCGCGCCCTCGGTTGCTGCCATGCGGACCGCTGGCGTTCTGGGCGCTGTTCTGCCGGGTGCTGACGACCGGGCGCTGGGCCCGGTTGTTCATGTCGAGGGTGAATTGGGCGAAGCGCCGGATGCCGTTTTGCGGCTGGCCTCGATGGGTGATGCCAATGTGGTCGGAACCCTGCGGTTGAGCAAAGCTCAGTTGAAGGCGGTCGAGGCGCTGCGCGAGGCTGCAACTGGAACTGCGGGCGCGGCAGAGCTTGGGTATCGTCTGGGTCGGGACCAAGCCATCAAGGCGATGGTATTGCGATCTGCTCTGCTGGAAATGCCGATTGCCCCCAATGTGCGTTGTGATGCGGAACAGGGGTCAAAGGCTGTTTTACCGGTATCCGCCAAAGACCTGCTGCCCAATTTCAAAGGGCGAGAGTTGGGTGAAAAGCTGTCCCAACTGGAACGCACCTGGATTGCGTCGGGCTTTGAACTGACACGCGAAGAATTGCTTGCGACGTAGCGTCAATGTGATACTTCATTTTCCGGGGTGACAAGCGCAAACCTTTCCGTTTAGGTTTGCCGCATCAACTAACGGATGAATGCGAATGTATTACGGGATCTGGTTCAGCATCGGCTGAGGTCACGCCCCCGTCTGGGTGATGCCTTGGCTCGCCTACTTTCGCACGTCCAATTTTACGCTCATGTGGAGCATCCGTTATGTTTCGTTTTTTCGAAAACCTTGTTGACCCCTATACCGCCTACGACGAAGTGGACACGCCGCCCACGCGTTTGTGGCCGTTCCTGTTGGAATACTCCCAACCCTTTATGACGGTCTTTTTCTGGACCGCGCTTTTGTCGATCATCGTCGCCGGGGTTGAGATTGGGTTGATCTATTACATGGGTCGCGTTGTTGATCTGTTAGGTGGTGCGCCTGAACAGGTATGGGACACCTATGGCACCGAGTTGGTGCTGATGGCCTTGTTCGTTCTGTTCCTGCGGCCCGCGCTGCATGTGTTGGACGTGATGCTCTTGAACAACACGATCTTGCCGAACTTTGGCACGTTGATCCGCTGGCGGTCGCATAAACATGTGCTGCGTCAATCGGTTGGTTGGTTCGAAAACGACTTTGCCGGGCGTATCGCCAATCGGATCATGCAAACCCCGCCCGCCGCTGGTGAAGTGATCTTTCAGGTCTTTGACGCAATCTCGTTCTCGCTGGCCTATCTGATCGGTGCAGCGATTTTGTTGATGGCTGCTGATGTGCGTTTGCTGATCCCGTTGCTGATTTGGTTCGCGCTTTATGCCGTTCTTGTGCGCTGGACGATCAAGCGAGTCGGCCCTGCATCGCAGGCGGCCTCGGATGCGCGTTCGACGGTCACGGGTCGGGTGGTCGATAGCTACACCAACATCCATTCGGTCAAGATGTTCGCACACAACGATCACGAACTGGCCTATGCCAAGGAAGCGATCGAACACACCCGCAAGACGTTCCAGGTCGAGATGCGGATTTTCACCATCATGGACGCGGTTCTTGTGACGCTGAACGGTCTGCTGATCGTGGGTGTTGTGGGCTGGGCGGTTGCATTGTGGATGCAGGGGCAAGCCTCGGTCGGGGTGGTTGCTGCGGCGACGGCGTTGACGTTGCGCCTGAACGCGATGACCGGTTGGATCATGTGGGCGCTGACAACGTTCTTCCGCCAATTGGGCGTTGTGGCCGAGGGCATGGAAACCATCGCACAGCCTATTGATCTGATGGATGACAAAGACGCCAAGCCGCTGGCCCTGACCCAAGGTGCCATTCAGCTCGATGGACTGTCGCATCATTACGGGCGCGAAACTGGCGGGTTGGATGCTTTGGATCTGACCATTAGCGCGGGTGAAAAAGTGGGTCTGATCGGTCGTTCCGGCGCAGGCAAGTCGACCTTGGTCAAGCTGCTTTTGCGGTTTTATGACGCCGACAAGGGCCGTGTTCTGATCGACGGTCAGGACATCGCCACCGTGACCCAGGACAGCCTGCGCAGCCACATTGGCATGGTCCAGCAAGACAGCGCTTTGTTGCATCGTTCGGTGCGTGACAACATCCGTTATGGCCGTCCCGACGCCACCGAAAAACAGATCATTGCCGCCGCAAAACAGGCCGAGGCCCATGAGTTCATTCTTGACCTCGAAGATCCTCAAGGGCGGTCGGGCTATGACGCGCACGTGGGTGAGCGGGGCGTGAAACTGTCTGGCGGTCAACGTCAGCGGATCACGCTGGCGCGGGTGATCCTGAAAGATGCGCCGATCCTGCTGCTGGACGAGGCGACATCAGCTCTCGATTCCGAGGTCGAGGCGGCAATCCAGGACACGCTCTATGGCATGATGCAGGGCAAGACGGTGATCGCGATTGCGCACCGCCTGTCCACTATCGCGCAGATGGACCGCATCCTGGTGATGGATCAGGGCCGGATCGTCGAACAGGGCAGCCATTCGGAACTGCTTGCGCAGAACGGGCTTTATGCCCAGTTCTGGGCGCGGCAATCGGGTGGCTTCATGAACCCGGAGGCCGCTGAATGAGAATTGCCGATCTGATCAAGCCGTTCCGTGACACGGACACACCGCCCCCTCAGACTTTGGGGGCGTTTGTGCGCTGGGCATTGTCCGGGGCTTGGCCGATGCTGTTTCTCGCTGCCAGTTTCTCGGCCATGGGTGGCGCATTGGAAGTGGCGACAGCCTGGATCTTGGGCGAGGTCATTGATCAGGCCACGGCCAGTGGCCCCGAAGGATTTTTTGACGTTCGCAATCTGGGTCTGATCCTGGGGGCAGTGGTGTTCTTCATGGTGCTGCGCCCGCTGGTGGCCGGGCTTGCGTCCTTTGCGAACAACTATGTGGTGTTGCCCAACATTCCGCCCTTGGTTCTGGCCAAGCTGAACCGGTGGACACTTGGGCAGTCTGTCACCTATTTCGACGACGATTTTGCCGGACGCATCGCGCAGAAACAGATGCAGACGTCAAACTCGCTGGCCTCGGTCGTTACGGATGTGGTCAACGCTGTGGTCTTTGCCTTGTCCACGCTCGTGGGCACGATGGCGCTGCTTGGGGCGATTCATCCGCTGGTGGTTTTGCCCTTTGCGGTCTGGATGGTGGCTTATTTCGCGTTGATCCGCTGGTATCTGCCGCGCATCCGCAAGCGCTCGGCCGCGCGGGCCGGGGCGCGGGCGATGGTGTCGGGGCAGGTGGTGGATGCGATCACCAACATCAAGACGGTCAAGCTTTTTGCCCACGCCACGCAAGAGGATCAAGCCGCGCGCGAGGCGATGGTCGAGTTGCGTGAACGTGCGCTGGATTTCGGGCGGCTGTCGGCGACATTCAGGTTCTTTCTGGTTGCTTTGGCCGGCGTGTTGCCGGTGCTGTTGATGGGGTCGACTCTGCTGCTGTGGCAAGGCGGAAACGCAACCACTGGCGACGTGGCCGCGGCGGGGGCAATGGCCATTCGCATCGCGCAGATGACCGGTTGGGTCAGTTTCACACTGATGTCGATGTACGCCAGCATCGGCGAGATCGAAAACGGGATGAAAACGCTGACCCAACGCGTGCGGGTCGAGGATGCGCAGGGCGCCGCGGACCTGACTGTACCGGGCGGAGAGATCGCATTTTCCGACGTTGCGTTTGCCTATGGGCGCGATGTTGGTGGCGTACAAGGGATCGACCTGCGGATTGCGGCGGGTGAAAAGCTGGGCATCGTCGGCGCATCGGGCGCGGGGAAGTCGACACTCGTGTCACTGCTGCTGCGGCTTTATGACGGCGAGGCGGGGCAGATCACGATTGATGGGCAGGATGTAGCAACTGTCACGCAGAACAGCCTGCGGCGCAACATTGGCATGGTTACGCAGGAAACGGCGATGTTCAATCGCTCGGCGCGTGAGAACATTCTTTATGGGCGGCCCGATGCATCCGAGGAAGAGCTGATCGCGGCTGCGCAAAAAGCCGAAGCACATGAGTTCATTCTGGGGTTGCAGGACGGCAGCGGGCGCAAGGGATACGATGCCCATCTGGGCGAGCGGGGCGTCAAACTGTCCGGTGGGCAACGGCAGCGGATCGCACTGGCGCGCGCCATCCTGAAAGACGCCCCTATCCTGGTGCTGGACGAGGCGACATCGGCGCTCGATTCCGAGGTCGAAGCGTCCATCCAGGCCGCGTTGCATCGGGTGATGGACGGCAAGACCGTTCTGGCCATCGCGCATCGTCTTTCAACGCTGAGCGAGATGGACAGGATCGTTGTCATGGACGAGGGGCGGATCGTTGAAAGCGGCACGCATGAGGTGTTGCTGGCCCAAGGTGGACTTTACGCGCAGTTCTGGCAACGGCAGTCGGGCGGGTTCATTCAAACTGAAGCGGCGGAATAATCCCTTTCTCTGAGAGCATTCCGCCGTTATCAGGCGGCATGACCCAGCAATATACCATAGCCAGGCTCGGCCATCAGGGCGACGGGATCGCCGAGGGCCCGATATTTGCACCGCGCACCCTGCCGGGTGAAGTTGTCACCGGCGACGTTGACGGCCAGCAGCTGACCGAAATCCGGATCGAAACGCCGTCGGATGATCGTGTGAAGCCGCCATGCCGTCATTACAAGGCCTGCGGTGGGTGCCAGTTACAGCACGCATCGGACCCGTTTGTGGCGGCTTGGAAGGTGGATATCGTGCGCGCGGCACTTGCCGCGCAGGGGATCGAGGCCGAGATGCGCCCGATCCATACGTCTCCTCCACATTCACGCCGCCGGGCAACGATCGCGGTGCGTCGCACCAAGAAGGGGACGCTCGCGGGATTCCACGGGCGCGCATCGGACGTGATCACCGAAATCCCTGACTGCCATTTGCTGACCCCTGAACTGCTGGCCGCGATCCCCGTGGCCGAGGCCTTGGCCCTCTTGGGTGGCAGCCGCAAGGGCGTGTTGGCGGTGACGTTGACGTTGTCCTCGGCGGGTCTGGATGTCTCGGTTCAGGGTGGCAAGCCGCTGGATGGCCCGCTTGAGGCATCGCTGGCGCAGGCTGCGGAACAGCAGGGGTTGGCACGGCTGGCCTGGGATGGTGAGGTTCTGGCGATGCGCAACCCGCCATACCAGCAGTTTGGTGCAGCCAAGGTTGCACCGCCACCGGGTGCCTTCTTGCAGGCCACACAGGATGGCGAGGCTGCTTTGCTGAGCGCTGTGCAAGAGGTTGTCGCCGGGGCGAAGAAGATCGTCGACTTGTTTGCGGGCTGCGGCACCTTCAGCCTGCCCTTGGCCGCAGATGCCGAAGTGCACGCTGTCGAGGGCGAAAAGGCGATGACCCAAGCCCTGGACCAAGGATGGCGTATGGCCCAAGGTTTGAAACGCGTCACGACCGAAGCCCGTGATCTGTTCCGACGACCTTTGATGCCTGATGAATTACGCAAGGTGGACGCCGTGGTACTGGATCCGCCCCGTGCAGGCGCCGAAGCGCAGGTGGCGGAACTGGCACAGGCACAGGTGCCCGTGATCGCCTATGTATCGTGCAACCCGGTGACCTTTGCCCGCGATGCCAAGGCGCTTGTGGCGGCAGGTTACACCTTGAACTGGGTGCAGGTGGTGGATCAGTTCCGCTGGTCTTCGCATACGGAACTTGCAGCCTCGTTCACCTTGTCCCATATCAGCGGCTAAAGTTCCAAGGAGACCGCCCGCAATGAGTTTTAGGCAGCGTTTGAGCCGCTTCATCGACCACCCTTCGTTTGGTCAGTTCATCACCGGTGTGATCGTGATCAATGCGGTGCTCTTGGGTCTGGAAACCTCTCCAAGCGTGATGGCGAACTATGGCGGGCTGATCAAAACGCTGGATACAACCTGCCTTGGCATCTTCATTGTTGAGATCGTGCTCAAACTGGTCGCTCAGGGGCGGCGTTTCTTTACCAACGGCTGGAACCTGTTTGATTTCATTATCGTTGGCATCGCGTTGGTGCCGGGTGGTCAGGGCCTGTCGGTTCTGCGCGCATTGCGCATCCTGCGGGTGCTGCGCGTCATCTCGGTCGCGCCCCGCCTGCGCCGCGTTGTCGAGGGGTTCATTACCGCGTTGCCCGGCATGGCGAGCGTGTTTTTGCTGATGACGATCATTTTCTACATCGGGGCCGTGATTGCGACGAAGCTGTTCTCGCAATCTTTCCCGGCATGGTTTGGCGACCTGGGATTGTCGGCCTATACATTGTTCCAGATCATGACGCTTGAAAGCTGGTCCATGGGCATCGTCCGCCCGGTGATGGAGGTCTATCCCTATGCCTGGGCCTTCTTTGTGCCCTTCATCATGATAACGACATTTGCGGTGGTGAACCTGCTGGTTGGTCTCATCGTGAACTCGATGCAGGATGCCCACCAGGAAGAGGATCACGAGCGCACGGATGCCTATCGGGACGAGGTGATTTCGCGACTCGAGGCGATCGAGCAGCGGTTGGCGGAACGGTCCGAGACAAAAATGTGATTTTGCTTGGCGGCGAATCTATCGTATTTGAGCCATGTAAAACGTGAGGCAGTGTAGCAGATGAAACGTCGAGTTTTCGGACTGGGTGCAATGGCGGCGGTCGGATTGTCCGCATGCGGTACCGGCAGAGATCCTAAATTCCGTTCATATTATGGACCCGAGGTCACATCGATCGTCGTCAACAAAGGCGAGCGTCGCATGTACCTGTTGCACCATCAGGACATCCTGAAAGAGTACAAGGTTGATCTGGGTTTTGCTCCTGTCGGTGACAAAAAGGTCGAAGGGGACGGCAAGACCCCCGAAGGCACCTATTTGATCGATCGGCGCAATCCCAACAGCAGCTATCACCTGTCGATCGGGATTTCGTACCCCAACTCGCGCGATATTGCCGAGGCCAAGGCGCTTGGCCGCAAGCCGGGTGGCGAAATCTTTATCCATGGGCAGCCGAATCTGCTGAAAGAGCTCAAGCGAGCCCGGCGGACCAAAGATTGGACCGCCGGCTGCATCGCCGTGAAGAACGACGAGATGGAAGAGATCTATGCCATGGTGCGTGATGGTACCGTTATCGCGCTGCGGGCTTAACGGTCAGCTCTTTCGCCACGGCCCAAAGCCGAACATCACATAGTCGCGTTGATAGATATTGGCAGCTTCCTTTTCCAAGTCGGCATCATAGATGTCGTCCAGCGAAAACGGGGTGTCGGGCTGCGCGATAGCTGGGGCTTCGGCCACTTGATGGCCATAGCGCGCGGCCAGGTTGGGCAGCAGCTCGGTTATTTCATCCTCGCGAAACACGTGGTCGGGGACAGCAAAATCCGACATGGATGACAGCGCCTGTGCTTGTGAGCACCAGCCGCCATCAACCCTGATCGCAGTCTGTCCTGCCAGATTCATGCGAATGAAGCCCATGAATGCCTCAAATGCGGCACGGTGATCCGATCGGGAGTAGCGCGCGTCAGGTTCATCCTTTGGGATCGGCAACTTGTACTGGCGGCGCAGGGTTTCACGAATTTTCTTGTAGCTGCCTGGACCAGTGCTCAAAATTTTACGGCAGAACACGTGGTGCAGCCGCGCCAATGGGTGACGCAAGACGGTGAAGCGACGATGGCCGTGATTGTTGCGCATCCATTGGCGCATCTGTTTTTGGTTCATGCCGGTATTGAGTGAGCTTGGGGGCACGCTGTCCAACCCTGCCATCCACGACATCACTTCATCTTCCGGCCCGCCCCGGATCGGCAGGTACAACAGCGGCGTGACAACACCTGCAACATAGCTGGGCACAGCGGGTCCGCGGCGGGGTTCAAAGTTCGGTGTACGGGTCAGGTTGAACCGATCAAGCCCACCTAGGGCTTCGGTCATCTCGTCAACGTTGACCACCTTGGAGGTGACCGGGCTGGGGTTTTGCCGTTTCAGGCTCTTGTCCAGGCCATCCAGCCGCCCTTCGACGCCCAACCAGGCAGCCAGGCCGTTCATCACATCGACACTCTGCAGATCTTCGTAGTCGACGTAAAACGGTGTCTGGCCTCTGGCTTGCAGGCTATTGAGCAGAAAAACCTGGAAATCCTGGAGCGCCTCGACGTGTCGCGAGAATTCCTCGGGGTCGAACCGAACCTGAGCGTCACGTCGCTTCTTGACGTTGGTCAGCTTCCACTGACCGGTTTCCTGGGCGATCTTCCACGACACATAGCTGTCCAGTGGATTGCGCGTCAGGATGATCTTGGCGCAGCGCGGGTCGGGCAAAGCAACATCAAGCACCCGCTGATCGTGGTCGTGAAAGAAGCGGAAACCACCCAACACGCTCGGTGTGCTCCGAATTGCATTGATCAAACACTCGGGGTCGCCGTCACGCATCGCCTGCGAGATCTCGAGGATTTCGACTTTGTTCGGATAGCCGATGAAATGCGGATTGAACGCTTCGCCGAAACAAGTGACATCCGACAATGCGTTCAGGTTGGTTTCCAGAAAGTTGGAGCCTGTCCGCATTTCGGCAAAGATGATGAAATAGTCGAACTTGGATGTCATACCGCGTTATCGCACCAGATAGGGTTTGCGGTTGGGTTTGCTCATGTTGGCTGGTCCTTGCTCGACGGGGAAGTCACCCATTAGGTACGGGTGCATCCCCTGGTTTTTCAGGTTTTGAAGGAACTGACCAAAGCCGGTCAAGTCCACCATTTTGGGCGCCTCGCTCAGGCGCCGGGGGTTTGATGGTCCGATCTCGTCAATGATGGTCTGGATCGGTTCCATCGGGGCTTCGACAAACTCGGCCATGGTCCAGATCCGCACCCGCGCCTTGGTCCAGACCGATCGCAAGATTTCCAGATGCTCGCTTTCGACTTTTTGCAGCAGCGCAGCCTCTTTGCGCAGGTCGGCAAAGTTGCGGTTCGATTTGAAAAGCGGAACTGCCCAAGACCCGGTGATGACCGAAATCTGGGCGTTTGGATCGCGGGCCACCATCCAGTTGATGTCCTGATTGTCGGCAGGACCGAACTGGAAACACTGCCGTTCACCTCGAGTGTTCCAGATCAAACTGGTCAAAAAGCGGTTGGCGTCATAGTCGCGCAGCTCTGGATTGTCGCTGAGGGCGCCGTTGATAAGGCTCTGTCCGCCCGCGAACTCGGCTCGGTCAGGGCCAAACAAATGGCCATGCACGCGGGCTCCGGTGGCCTTTGTCAGCCAGGGTTCGAAATTCTCAAACAGCTCGGTAAAGCCTTGGAACATCGAATAAGGGTTCGAGGTCAAACCGTTTTCGTTGCCGTGGCGGGGAAAGCGGCTTTGCATGTACAGACCATCCCGCCCGCGCGTTCGACGCTCAACCGCCTTGGCGAAGATGCGGTCGATCTTGCCGGGGTTCGGTTCCGTCTTTTTCATCGCACCCGCCTGATCGGTCAGGAATGCCTGATACAGACGGTCGGCCTTTGGCCAGATCTTGCGGGCAACAAAGCAGTCGGACCGGCGCAGAAGCTGCAGGTGGTCGTCGTAGAATATGTGCGGTTTGCCCTGAAAATCGAACTTGGACAGGGTTAGAGAGCGACTTTCGATGCTACTGGAATAGAGCCGCGCCAAAGTCTGATAATAGCTTTCATCCGGAATCCAGACGCGCCGGAAATACCGATCATAGACGTCGCGTTCGGGGTCCTCCAAGATCGCGGACAGTGTCTGCCGGGTCAGGCACCACCATTGGCTGCCCATATGGGGCACCAAGCCGGACGGAATTTTGCGCTTGAACCTCAGACGTCTTTGCAAAGCCACGTAACGATCAAACAGGATCCGATGCTTCTTCCACGAAAACGGGAACCGCAGGGTAAAGCGTTCGTGGTCCAATCCGCCAACCGTCCAGGGGACATCCGCCGTGGTTGCGCTTTCGATGAAATCGGTTCTTGGACGCGCGGCAAGATAGTCGATCAACTCCTGTACCGGGCGTAATGGCAGGCAGGATCCCGACGCCAGATAAACATGACGTACGTCGGGAAATTCGCTCAGCATCAACTCGGATGCGGCTTGCGACGCGGCAACAATCCCCCATGTGCCCCATTCGCAGCGGTGGCGCTGCGAAAACAGGATCAGCGGATTGTCGGAGCAGGTCGCGACAAAATCCTTGTAGGTTTTGCGCGAGACATTCTTGTCCACGTGCAAAACGACCGGACAGCCCGAGGCAGTCCAGTGTCGCGCCACCTGCTCGGCCCGGTCCAGCGCAGTGTGGACCAGCATGACAACCCCGACCGTCATGCCCAGTTCCCCTTGGACATCAGGCCGAGGATCTCAAGCTGTCGCCAGTTGATGTATTTCTCGGACCATTTGCACCACAGTTCGGGCTGCGAGCTGAGCTTATCGGCATAGGCCTTGTATTCGGCAGACCCGGCATAGTGCTGCTTGCGGGTCATTTCCTCTTCGGCCTTGGCGGTAAAGGTGTCGAGGAATTTTGTGTGCATCAGGGCGCCGCTGGCCTTTTCGCCCCCCCATTCGTCGTAGACCTGGTTCAATCCGCGCGGCAGCAAGGTATGGGTCGAGCTGACATAGGCGTAGCGGCGGTTCCATTTGACCAGCGGGATCTTGTTTAGCGCCGGCGACTTCTTGGGCGTGTCGGCAAAAAATGTTCGGGCGCGAGGGCCACCTTGAATCCAAAGGTTGCCATAAAGCGGGTTCTTTTTGATCGTGTAGTTACCGCTGTCGAACCAATTGGCGATTTCAAGCGGGTTTTGCCCCTCTTGATACGGGATGTCTGTCAGCTTGCCCTTTGGATAGACGTCAATGAGCATGGCGCTGAAGCTGCGGATCAGCGAGTTGTCGAGCCAATCGGTCAGCGCTTGAATGGGACGTGTATCACAGAAGGGGTAGACAAAGAACTCGTCCGGGTCGACGGTCAGTGTCCAGTGATTGTGCGCATAGGTGCGCGCCAGCCAATTCATCCAGTCGACGCCGAAGGTTGCACGCCTGTAGCTGGATTGGGTGTGCCAGACCGATATGTCATGCTGGCCTTTCAGGTATTCCAGCGCGCCGTCGGTGCTGTCATTGTCCACGAACAGGAAATGGTTAACGCCCAATTCGCGGTAGTACTGCAGGAAATAGGGCAGTCGAATCTTTTCATTTCGAAAGGTGCTGATCAGCAAAACGTCGTTTGGACGGATCGCGCCGGTGTTGTCCTGAACGGTCTTAAGCTCGCTGGATTTCCGCAGGCAACGCAAAAGACGGCGCCGGCGCCGCAATCGCATTCGATAAGAATCCCAAAGGCTCACGTGTCAACCAATCCATTCAATGACGCGAGCATGACCCGGATAGAGCGAAACCTACGCACCTAGAATACCGAGCCAACTATAGTCATATGTCATCAATTCCTTCTATGAATCAATGAATTTAGAAACAGTTACACGGGGAAAAGCAATCCTTGTCGCTCAGATGCGACGGTGTGGCTTGGGCTCGTGGAATTCACCACCCGCCAGAGCTCATCAACCCAAGTTGCTCAAGTTGTTGCCAGTTGCGGAAACGGGTCGAGGTTTCGGTCCAGATCTGCGGTGCCGCAGTGATGCTGTCGTAATAGTCGTCAAAGTCTTGCGGCGTGTGAAAGTGTTGCGCGCGCTCTTTCTCGATTGCCGATTTGGAAACAATCTCGGGCAGGAACTTGGTGTGCAGCAACACGCCCGAAGCACGTTTGTCCCCCGGTCCATCGTAGGCCCGGTTCAGGGCCGGCGGCAGGATCGAGTGGCAGGAATTCACATAAGCATAGCTGCGGTGCCACTTGATCAGGGGGATCTTGTTCAGGGTGGGTGACCGGCGCGGCTCGTCGGGAAAAAACACCCGTTCGCGCATGCCGCCTTGGGTCCACAGGTTGCCAAGCGGCATTTGACGTTGCGAGCGATAGGGGCCTGCGTCGAACCAGTCGATCGCTTGGGTGGGGTCTGTGCCGGGGGTATAGCTGCCTTCGTTCAAGGCGCCCTTGGGATAGAGGTCCAGCATCAATGCGCCAAACACCGTGGTGCCTTGGGATTCCAGCCAGGCCGTCAGGTCGGGCAGGGGGCGCGTGTCGTGGTGGGCATAAACCAGCAATTCGTCTGCATCGACCATCAAAGTCCAATGGCCATGGGCATATTTGCGCTGCAGCCATGTCATCCAGTTCAGGCCAAATCGCGAAGCACGGTAACTGTCGCTGGTCTGCCAAAGCGAGACGTCCGGTTGTTCAGCGAGCATGGTGTCGGTGCCATCGGTGCTGTCGTTGTCGATCACCAGAAAATGCCCGATGCCCAAATCCCGGTAGTACTGTAGGAAATAGGGCAGGCGGCTCATCTCGTTTCTGACCGTCATCACGATCAGAATGTCATCCGGTTTGATCTGACCTGTGCGATCCGCGATGGAGCTCAGCGTATGACGGCTGCGAAACGACTTCCACAGCAGGCGACGCCGTTTCCACCGCAGACGATAGGCCTCGGCCCATGTCAGTTTGCGCGTGTCTGCGGTGGAGGTGTTTGTCATCTGCGCCTTTAGTCCAGACCCATGGCGGCCATCATCTCTTCGAGCTTTGGGACGTCCGACGGGTTGTTCAGTTCCCAGAACTGGCGACCGCGCGCCTCGACCTCGACGCACAGAACCTTGTGGTTGTTTTCCATGAACCGCAGCTGTTCCAGCCCTTCAAGGGTTTCCAACGGGCCGGTGTCCCAGGTGGGATAGGCGGCAAGAGCATCTTTGCGATAGGCATAGACGCCCACGTGATGGAACACAGGGGTCGGATCCGATGCACCAAAAGTTTCGGCGGTAAAGGGCACGACCTCTTTCGAGAAATACATGGCGCTGTTGTCACAGGCAAAGACGGCCGTAGTGCCGCCGACGCGGCCATGCTTTCGGTCGTTGAGCAAACTGTTGAGCGCATCCCCGTCGCACCGCAGTACCGGTGTGGCGATCCCTGCGTCCGGCGCATCGCGCAGACCTGCGATCAGATCTTCGATGAACCAGTGCGGCGTCAAAGGCGCATCTCCTTGCAGGTTGACCACGATATCGAAGCCACCACCCAGCACCTCATGCGCTTCGGCGCAGCGTTCGGTTCCATTGGCACAGGACTCCGAGGTCATCACCACCTCGGCTCCAAAGGCTTCAGCCGCCTCACGAATGCGATCGTCGTCGGTAGCGACAACAACCCGGTCGATGCCCTGCACCGCCATCGCGGCGCGCCAGGATCGTTCGATCAGGGATTGACTGTTGCCCGAGGCGCCAGTCAGGGGCACCAACGGCTTGCCCGGATAGCGGGTCGAGGCGTAGCGGGCGGGGATGGCGATCAGGACGGACATCAGGCCTCCATCAGCTCAACATCTGGCGCATAAGCAATGAAGAACGGGTTGGCATAGCCGTCCTTGCCGTATTGCAGCGGGGTGTGGTCATCAAAGCGGACGACTCTGCCACCAGCACCGGCGAGAACCGCATGACCGGCGGCGGTGTCCCATTCCATCGTGCGGCCCACGCGGGGGTAGATGTCGGCCTCGCCCGTGGCGACCAGACAGAACTTCAGCGACGAGCCCGCGCTTTTGCTGTCTTTGACGTTGTATTTGTTAATGTAATCGTCGGTTGCCTGATCACGGTGCGATTTTGAAGCGACAACCAAAAGGGCGCTATTGTCCGCTTTGGAGACGGAAATCGGCTGCACCGTACCCATGGCCTCTTTGTCCAACGAGCCGGTTTCCTCGACCGATTGGCCGTCGGCCAGCGTAAAGAACATCCGGCCCTTGGCGGGTGCATAGACGACACCGCGCGTCGGTGTACCGTTTTCGACAAGCGCGATGTTGACCGTGAAATCGCCACGGCGGTGGATGAATTCCTTTGTGCCATCCAATGGATCAACGATCAGAAACGTGTCGCCCTTTGTCGAATGCGACGTGGCCTGCTCTTCGGTCACCAGCAACACATCGGGGAAGGCCGCGCGTAACCCGGCCGAGATCAGGGCATCTGCCGCCTCGTCTGCTTCGGTCACCGGGCTGTCATCGGATTTGACCTTCACGTCGAAATCATCCGAGTTGTAGATCTCCATGATCTTGTCGCCCGCCTCGAGCGCCAGCCTGCGGATCACGGGAATAAGGTCGTCGTAGGTCACAAAAATGCTCCGATTTTGTGTTTTGTTGCTTATTGGGCCTGCTGTTCTTATGCTTTGCAGGCAACGGAACAGCAAGAATTCCGTGCCAAATTGTTGAGCGGCGACATAGGAAACAGTTCTAGTGTTTGGATACAGACAGCACAAATCCCTGCTAAGTGGCGCGTTCACCATGGCAGAGATCATTTTTCATGCGGTGGTTCGATCCATTCGGTCGGGTCACAACAATGCCTTCATCGCGCTTGGCAAGAACATGATGCAGGTGGTCGTATTTGTTCTGATCTTCTACTTGATGTTTTCGTTGTTGGGCTTGCGCGGTTCAGCGATCCGGGGTGATTTCCTGCTGTACATCATGTCGGGCGTGTTTCTGTTCATGGTGCATATCAAGTCAGTTGGGGCGATCATGGGGGCGGAAGGGCCAAACAGCCCCATGATGAAACATGCGCCGATGAACACGATCATCTCGCTGTTGGCGGCGGCAATTGGTTCGCTCTACACGCAGTTGCTGACTCTGTTCATCATTCTCTTCGGGTATCATGTCGCTTTCAAACCGGTCTATATTGACAACCCCGGGGGCGCCTTTGCCATGCTTATGCTCTCGTGGTTCACGGGCTGTGCCGTTGGTCTTGTCTTCTTTGCGATGAAGCCCTGGTTGCCAACTGTCGTGGGCATCCTGAGCACTGTATATCAGCGCGCGAACATGATCGCCTCGGGTAAGATGTTTGTGGCAAATTCGCTGCCGCCCTTCATGCTGCAGTTGTTTGATTGGAACCCTCTGTTTCACTGCATTGACCAGTGTCGTGGGTTTGTGTTCCGCAACTACTATCCACGCAATTCCAATTGGGAGTACGCCTTTTGGGTGGGTGTCACGTTGATCATGATTGGCTTGATGCTGGAATTCTATACGCGTCGCCAAGTATCGAACAGCTGGTACGCACGCCGATGATGCGGATTTGGGTCATTCTGATGGCCCTTTGGCCGGGCGTTGTTTGGGCCGTTACGTTGCCGCAATTGCACGACGTGACCGGTGTTGCATCCAATGATGTTCTGAATGTGCGTCAACAGGCAGCAGCGTCCTCGGACAAGGTTGCCGAACTGGCCCATGATGCCACCAATGTCGAAGTGGTGGATCGGTCACCCGACGGGAAATGGGGCCTTGTGAACTCGGGCGAGGTTTCGGGCTGGGTCTCGTTGCGATATCTTGCGCCGCACGCCGAAAATCCGGATGTCCCCATTGGGCAAACGCTGTCATGTTCCGGGACCGAACCGTTCTGGTCGCTTGAGATCGAGCAAGGCAATCAGGCTCGGTTCGACGGGCTCGGCCTGCAAGCGGTGAGCATGACGGCTGATGTCCTGCAACAGGCGCGGGGGCGCATCGACCGCTTCTCTCTGACCGTCGGGCTTTCGGGTGTTGCGGTCGTTCGGGCACAACAATGTTCGGACGGGATGTCGGATCGCGCCTATGGGCTGGATGTCGACTACCTGCATCAAGACGGTGCGCTATATTCAGGGTGTTGCACCTTGGTCGCCCATTAGGTCACGACACGAAGCGTCAGGTTGATCCGCCCGCCCTTGGGTAACAGGCGGGATGATCTGAACCGGATACGGTCGATCCCGTGATAGCTGAGCCGCGCTTCACCACCCATAACAACCACATCGCCAGAGCTGAGCCAGAGGGATTCTGTCTTGCCACCCCGCGTCGGGTTGCCCATCCGAAACAAAGCATCATCTCCCAAAGACACGGACACGACGGGCCAAGAGAAGTCGGCCTCGTCCTTGTCTTGATGCAGGCCCATCTTGGTGTCTTCGCCGTAGTAGTTGATCAAGCAGCTGTCGGGCAGGCGGTCGAGACCGGAGGTGTCGCGCCAGATCGACAGAATTGACTCTGGGATTGCGGGCCAGGGGCGTCCCACCGGATGATTGGGTTCATAACGATAGCCAGATCTGTCGGAAATCCAGCCACAAGACCCTGCAGATGTCATGCGTACCGACATTTTCTTGCCGGATGCCGTGGTGGGGTTGAACAGTGGCGCCGCCTTCAGGATCGGGCGCAGATCGTCGATCAGCGCGGCTTGGGCCTTGGAATCCAGGTGGGATTTCCAGACCTCGAACCCCCGTATCAAAAGCCGCGCCACGCGATGTTCCTTATTCGTTAGCGAAACCTTGTCAAAAAAGGTCCAAGATTCCAGAAAACCCGCAATTCACAGTGCTTGCAGGCCCGTTCACGCGACCTTATATACGCCGGGACGCGCGATGGTGTAGTGCCATTCGCGCAAACGGATCGAGGTCGGGATGCCACAACGGGTTCAGGCCTCGGGTAATCGCCTTGAAGAGAAAAGGGATCGAACATGAGCAAAGTTATTGGGATCGACCTGGGTACAACAAACAGCTGCGTCGCCATCATGGATGGTTCGCAACCCCGGGTTATCGAAAACGCAGAAGGGGCGCGGACCACGCCCTCGATCGTCGCCTTCACCGATGAAGAGCGTCTGGTCGGTCAGCCGGCGAAACGCCAGGCGGTCACCAACCCTGACAACACCATCTTTGGCGTCAAGCGCCTGATCGGCCGTCGGTTCGACGACGAGCATCTGGCCAAAGACAAGAAGAACCTGCCGTTCAACGTTGTGAACGGCGGCAACGGTGACGCATGGGTTGAAGCAAAAGGCGAGAAGTATTCGCCGTCGCAAATCTCGGCCTTCACCCTGGGCAAGATGAAAGAAACCGCCGAGAGCTATCTTGGCGAAGAAGTGACCCAGGCGGTTATTACCGTTCCGGCGTACTTCAACGACGCTCAGCGTCAGGCTACCAAAGACGCAGGCAAGATTGCCGGTCTTGAGGTGCTGCGCATCATCAACGAACCGACTGCGGCTGCTCTGGCCTATGGTCTGGACAAGGAAGACACCCAAACCATCGCGGTTTATGACCTTGGTGGTGGTACCTTCGACGTGACCATCCTGGAAATCGACGATGGCCTGTTCGAAGTGAAATCGACCAACGGTGACACCTTCCTGGGTGGTGAAGACTTTGACATGCGCATCGTCAACTACCTCGCCGATGAGTTCAAAAAAGAGCACAACGTCGACCTGACCAAGGACAAGATGGCCCTGCAGCGTCTGAAAGAAGCCGCTGAAAAAGCCAAGATCGAACTGTCCTCGGCCAGCCAGACCGAAATCAACCAGCCGTTCATCTCGATGGATCCGTCCTCGGGCACGCCGCTGCACATGGTCATCAAACTGACCCGCGCCAAGCTGGAAAGCCTGGTTGGCGACCTGATCAAGGCGTCGATCAAGCCGTGCCAGGCCGCTCTGAAAGACGCGGGCCTGTCGGCCGGTGACGTGGACGAGGTTGTTCTGGTCGGTGGTATGACCCGGATGCCGAAGGTGATCGAAGAGGTTACCAAGTTCTTCGGCAAAGAGCCCCACAAGGGTGTGAACCCGGATGAAGTTGTTGCCATGGGCGCCGCCATTCAGGCCGGTGTTCTGCAGGGCGACGTCAAAGACGTGGTTCTGCTGGACGTGACCCCGCTGTCGCTGGGTATTGAGACCCTGGGTGGTGTGTTCACCCGTCTGATCGACCGCAACACCACCATCCCGACGAAGAAGAGCCAGATCTTCTCGACCGCCGAAGACAACCAGAACGCCGTAACCATCCGCGTGTTCCAGGGTGAGCGTGAAATGGCGGCCGACAACAAGATCCTGGGTCAGTTCAACCTCGAAGACATCCCGCCCGCACCGCGCGGCATGCCGCAAATCGAAGTGACCTTTGACATCGACGCCAACGGCATCGTGTCGGTGGGCGCTTCGGACAAAGGCACCGGCAAAGAGCAGAAGATCACGATCCAGGCATCGGGTGGTCTGTCGGACGAGGACATCGACAAGATGGTCAAGGACGCCGAAGAAAACGCCGAGGCGGACAAGGAACGCCGCGAGCTGATCGAGGCGAAAAACCAGGCCGAGAGCCTTATCCACTCGACCGAGAAGTCGATGGAAGAGCACTCGGACAAAGTTGATCCGACCACCATCGAAGCCATCGAGTTGGCAATCGCTGCTCTGAAGGACGAGATCGAGACCGACAACGCCGAGAAGATCAAATCGGGCATCCAGAACGTGACCGAAGCGGCCATGAAACTGGGCGAAGCGATCTATAAGGCGAGCCAGGAAGAAGGCGATGAAGAACCGGCAGCTGCTGATGCAGGCCCCGCCGATGACGACATCGTCGACGCCGAGTTCGAAGATCTGGACGACGACAAGCGCAAGTAACGCTTAACCGGGCTTAAAGGGGCCGGTCCGGTCGACGGACCGGCCCTCTTTCGTTGAGGCAGAAGGAATAACGGATGTCAAAACGTGACTATTATGACGTGCTCGGCGTAGCCAAGGGCGCTTCGGCGGACGAGATCAAGAAGGGTTTTCGCAAGAAGGCCAAAGAACTGCATCCTGACCGCAACAAGGACAATCCAGACGCAGAGTCTCAGTTCAAAGAGGCCAATGAGGCCTATGAGGTTCTGAAGGACGCCGAGAAAAAGGCAGCCTATGACCGCTTTGGCCATGCCGCGTTCGAAAATGGCATGGGTGGCGGCGGTGGCCGTCCTGGTGGCGGCTTTGGCTCGGGTGATTTCTCGTCGGCGTTTTCGGACGTGTTCGATGACCTGTTTGGCGACTTCATGGGTGGTCAACGGGGCGGCGGCGGACGCCGTGCCGCGCGTGGCTCGGACTTGCGCTATAACCTGCGGGTGTCGCTGGATGATGCTTTTACCGGCATGCAAAAGACGATCAACGTTCCCACTGCGGTCAGCTGTTCATCTTGTGACGGCACCGGTGCCGAAGGCGGGGTTGAGCCGGTCACTTGTCCGACATGTTCGGGCATGGGTAAGGTACGGGCACAGCAAGGTTTCTTTACGGTCGAACGGACCTGCCCGACCTGTAACGGCCTGGGTCAGATCATCAAGAACCCCTGTAAGGTGTGCAACGGCGCAGGTCGGGTCGAAAAAGACCGTGCTCTGTCGGTGAACATCCCTGCAGGCGTCGAGACCGGGACCCGCATTCGCCTGGCTGGCGAAGGTGAGGCAGGTATGCGCGGTGGCCCTCCGGGTGATCTGTACATCTTTGTTGAGGTGGCCCAGCATGACCTGTTCGAGCGCGACGGCGTGAACCTGTATTGCCGCGTGCCAGTTTCAATGGCGAACGCAGCGTTGGGTGGTTCGATCGAAGTGCCGACCATCGACGGTGGCCGCGGCCGCGTACAGATTCCGGCTGGCAGCCAGTCGGGCCGTCAGATGCGTCTGCGCGGCAAGGGTATGCCAGCGCTTCGTGGCGGCGGTGTTGGTGACATGTTCATCGAATTGGCTGTCGAGACGCCGGTCAACCTGACCAGCCGCCAAAAGGAACTCCTGCGCGAGTTCGAGGACTTGAGCGAGGACAACAACCCCGAAGGCAAGACCTTCTTCTCCTCCGTCAAATCCTTTTGGGATGGCATGAAGGGCTGATCCCTTGTCTGAACCAATCGAGAGGCCGCCCCGAAAAACGGGCGGCCTTTTTTGTATCTGGAAAGGTTAATAAGTCCAGTCTGGCCCCATAAAACAAGGCTTTTGGCTATTGATAATCCGACCAACCCCTGAGATGTTCGCGACAACCGTTGGGGTGCCTGCATTGGCTGAGAGGTGTCTGACACCAACCCATCGAACCTGATCCGGGCAATTCCGGCGTAGGAAACGGTCTTAGTCACAGGCTCACCTTCCATGCCCCGATTGCCCACCAAGATGATGGAGCAACCGATGGCACCAATTGCGCTTACAATCGCCGGATCCGATAGCGGTGGCGGCGCGGGTATTCAGGCGGACCTCAAGGCGATGTCGGCCCTTGGTGTCTACGGCGCGAGCGTGATCACGGCGGTAACGGCGCAAAATACGCAAGCGGTGACAGCGGTTCACGGCATTCCGTTGGATGTGATTGCGGCGCAAATCGATGCGGTTTTGTCCGATTTGAACGTGGGTGCGATCAAGATCGGAATGCTGGCCACGCCCGAGATCATTCAAACCGTTGCTGATGGGATTGCTGGTTTCGATGGCCCCGTTGTGCTTGATCCAGTGATGATCGCCAAATCCGGCGACGCCCTGCTGGCGCGCGAAGCGGTGCAAACCCTGCGCGATGTGCTTTTGCCAAGCGCCACCGTTCTGACACCCAACCTGCCCGAAGCGGCTTGCCTATTGGACAGGATGGTAGCCGAAACACCTGAAGAGATGGTGGAGCAGGGGCTGGCTTTGTGTGCGTTGGGTGCCAATGCGGTGTTGATGAAGGGTGGCCATGCCGAAGGCGACGTCTGCCACGATCTGCTGCTGACAGATGAACGCGTGGCTGGTGACTACACGGCCCCGCGCCGAAACACGAAAAACACGCACGGCACAGGCTGCACCCTATCCTCGTCGATCGCGGCCGGTCTCGCCAAAGGACTGGAGTTGCCCGAGGCGGTTGCACAGGCACATAGCTATCTGCAGGGCGCGATTGTTCAGGCCGATACTTTGGGTGTCGGTCACGGCCACGGACCCGTGCACCATTTCCACAAGGTTTGGGCATGAGCGATTTTTCCGTCATAGGGGCAGGCGTTGCCGGTTTGGCGGTCGCGACCGAACTGGTCGCGCGTGGTGCTACCGTGGACGTCTATGATCCCGCTGGTCCCCCGGGGCCACATGGGTGCTCGTGGTGGGCAGGCGGCATGCTCGCGCCCTGGTGCGAATATGAGAATGCCGAAGAGCCCGTGCTCCGTCTGGGACAAGAGGCCATCGGCTGGTGGGCTGGCAAGACGGACGTGACATATGCTGGAACGCTGGTGGTCGCCAATGCCCGCGATCTGCCTGATCTGCGCCGGTTTTCACGACGAACTGAGGGATTCGCGGACGTCGGTCGTGGCGAAATCGCCGAATTAGAGCCTGATTTGGGTGCATTCGGCAAAGGGCTTTATTTTGAGAAAGAAGCGCATCTTGATCCACGCAAAGCGCTTGCTGACTTGCATGCTGGCTTGGTCGAGAAAGGCGTGACGTTCCATCAGGTCGCGGCGCCCGAGGGGCTGGAGAATACCATCGATTGCCGGGGTCTTTCGGCGCGCGATGTCTTGACGGACCTGCGCGGTGTGAAGGGTGAAATGCTGGTCATTCACGCACCAGATGTGGCTCTAATACGCCCTGTTCGCCTGTTGCATCCACGCCTGCCGCTCTACATCGTTCCACGTGGTGACGGGGTTTACATGCTGGGTGCGACGATGATCGAAAGCGAAGACAGCGGTCGGATAACGGCACGGTCGATGCTGGAACTGCTCAGCGCGGCCTATGCCCTGAACCCGGCCTTTGGCGAGGCAGAAGTGCTGGAGATCGGCGTCGATCTGCGCCCGGCCTTCCCCGACAACCTGCCGCGCATTCGTCGGATCGGCGGTCGGGTCTATGCCAACGGCCTTTACCGGCACGGCTATCTGCTGGCCCCTTCGATGGCGCGGGGTGTGGCGGATCTGGTGCTGGACAACAAACATTCGGAGATGGTCGATGAAGATCGTGCTTAACGGCGAGGCCCGCGAAGTGGCCGCCGAAACTCTGGCTGCCCTGCTTGAGGAATGCGGTTTCTCGGGTCGTGTGGCCACGGCGGTGAACGAGGATTTTGTTCCTTCGTCCCTGCGTGTGGGTCACCGGCTGAACGATGGCGATCGGGTCGAGGTGCTTGCCCCGATGCAGGGAGGGTAACGTGATGCGGACGTTCTACGGCACCGAATTGCCCAACCCACTGATGCTGGGCACGGCACAATACCCCAGCCCCGCCATTTTGGAGCAGGCGTTCCGCGACAGCGGCGCGGGCGTGGCGACCGTGTCGCTGCGACGCGAGGGCGGCGCGGGGCAGACGTTTTGGCAGATGATCGAGGATCTGGGCGTGCTGATCCTGCCCAACACGGCTGGTTGTCACACGGTCAAAGAGGCGGTGACCACCGCCCACATGGCGCGTGAGGTGTTCGACACCAAATGGATCAAGCTAGAGCTGATCGGTCACACCGATAGCCTGCAACCGGATGTGTTCCAGCTGGTCGAGGCGGCGCGTATCCTGACCGAGGATGGGTTTCAGGTGTTTCCCTATACCACCGATGACCTGATCGTGGGTGAGCGGTTGCTCGAGGCCGGGTGTGAAGTGCTGATGCCCTGGGGTGCGCCGATTGGCTCGGGCCGGGGGCTGAACAACGAATACGCTCTGCGCGCGATGCGGGCCGAATTCCCCGACGTGCCGCTGGTGGTGGATGCAGGCATTGGCCTGCCATCTCATGCGGCGCACGCGATGGAGCTGGGCTATGACGCGGTTCTGCTGAACACTGCGGTGGCCCGCGCGGGCGAGCCACAGGTGATGGCCAAGGCGATGGCCTTGGCGGTGGAAGCCGGGCGATTGGCGCATGAGGCTGACCCGATTGAGGCGCGCGATATGGCCGAGGCATCCACCCCCGTCATTGGAAAGGCGTTTTTGTCATGAATCTGGATCGCTTCTATCCCATCTTTGACCACACCGATTGGCTGGAACGGATGCTGCCCTTGGGGATCAAGCTGGTGCAGCTGAGGATCAAGGATCAGCCAGACGAGGTGGTGCGCGAACAGATCGCCAAGGGGCGCGACCTTTGCGCCGAATACGGCTGCGTTCTGGTGATCAACGACTATTGGCAGGCCGCGATTGATCTGGGGGTCGAATGGATTCATTTGGGTCAAGAGGATCTGGACGATGCAGACCTGACTGCGATCCGAAAAGCGGGTCTAAAGCTGGGCGTTTCGACCCATGACGACGACGAGTTGGAGCGGGTTTTGGCGATGAACCCGGACTATGTCGCGCTTGGTCCGGTTTATCCCACTATCCTGAAAAAGATGAAATGGCACCAACAGGGCCTGCCGCGCGTCACCGAATGGAAAGAACGGGTGGGCGACATCCCCTTGGTCGGCATCGGCGGGATGAGCGTCGAGCGTGCACCGGGAGTGCTCGAGGCAGGTGCCGATATCGTGTCCGCCGTGACCGACATTACCCTGAACGACGACCCGGAGGGGCGCGTGCACGAGTGGATCGAGGCGACGCGATGAGCCGCTATGCCCGCCAGATGATCCTGCCGCAGGTCGGCGCGCAGGGGCAGGACAGCCTGTCTCGCGCCCGTGTCCTTGTGGTGGGATGTGGCGGGTTGGCCGCGCCGGTGCTGCCGTTGCTGGCAGGGGCGGGCGTAGGGCATTTGACCTTGCTGGATGCAGACACCGTCGATCTGTCGAACCTGCACCGGCAGACACTGTTTGTCGAGGCGGATTGTGGGGCGTCCAAGTCCGAAGTCGCGGCGGCGCGGTGTCGGGCGTTGAATTCCGAGATCACCGTTGAGGCGCAGAAACAGGCTCTAACACCCGCGAATGTGGCCAATCTGGTGGCAAATGCCGATCTGATCCTGGATTGCGCTGACAGCTATGCGGCGAGCTACACGCTCAGCGACGAATGCCTTGTGCAAAGCAAACCGCTGATCAGCGCCTCGGTGCTGGGGCTTGGCGGATATGTCGGCGGTTTCTGTGGCGGCGTGCCGTCCCTGCGCGCCGTTTTCTCCGAGGCCCCCGACAGCGGCGCAAGCTGCGCGACGGCAGGTGTTCTGGGGCCAGTAGTAGGCATGATCGGTGCGCTGCAAGCGCAGATGGCTTTGGCGGTTCTGATGGTGCTCAGCCCCTCGCCCCTGGGTCAGATGGTACAGTTCGACGCACAGACCTATCGCAGCACCAGCTTTCGGTTCGACACTGCGCCCGAACCCCAGACCTCCCTGCGCTTTGCCGCGCCTACCGAGCTGACTGATCAGGACATGATCGTCGAACTGCGCGGAGAGGAGGAGGCCCCCGAGCCGATCCTTGCCACCGCCACCCGCATCCCACCGGAGGAGGTGCAGAACCATCTGCCCGCCCCGGAAACCCGCATTGCGCTCTGCTGTGCCACAGGCCTACGCGCCTGGCGCACGGCAGAGCGTATTCAACAGATTTGGCCGGGCGAGATCGTTCTTGTTGCGGCCTCAACCTCATAACTCACAAGGAAACGCGAACATGAAGAAAATGCTGACCGCACTGGCCATGCTGGCCGCGACACCCGCGATGGCGGCTGACAAGATGACCGTCCTGCTGGATTGGTTCATTAACCCCGACCACGGGCCCATTATCGTGGCGCAGGAAAAGGGATATTTCGCCGATCAGGGCCTTGAGGTCGAGATCGTTCCGCCCGCCGACCCCTCGGCCCCGCCGCGTCTGGTTGCCGCCGGTCAGGCCGATCTGGCGGTGTCGTACCAGCCCCAGCTGCACCTGCAGATCCATGAGGGCCTGCCGCTCAAGCGTGTGGGCACCCTGGTTGCCACCCCGCTGAATTGCCTGCTGGTTCTGGAAGATGGCCCGATCAAATCGCCCGCTGACCTGAAGGGTAAGAAAATCGGTTTCTCGGTTGCCGGTGTGGAAGAGGCCGTTCTGGGTGCCGTTCTGGGCAAATACGATGTCTCGCTTGGCGATGTTGAGATGATCAATGTGAACTTCTCGCTCTCGCCCTCGCTGATGTCGGGTCAGGTGGATGCCGTGATCGGTGCTTACCGGAACTTTGAGCTGAACCAGATGGATATCGAAGGTGAACCCGGCACCTGTTTCTACATCGAAGAAGAGGGCGTGCCGTCGTATGATGAGCTGATCTATGTCGCCAACCCCGAGACGATGGACGCCGACAAAGTGGCCCGCTTCCTGCGCGCGACCGAGCTGGCGACCCAGTACATCGTCAACAACCCCGAAGACAGCTGGAAGATCTTCTCGGGCACCTCGACCGAGTTGCAGGATGAGTTGAATGCCCGCGCATGGGTCGACACGCTGCCGCGTTTTGCCCTGCGTCCCGCTGGGTTCGATCACGGCCGTTACGCCCGGTTCGAGGCGTTCCTGAAAGACAGCGGCATGATCGACAGCATCAATCCGGTTGATGCGATCACCATCGACGTGACCGCCAAATGAGCGGCCCTGACTATGGCCGGGCCTTCGCGCTGATGCGCGAGGGCTCGGCAGGTCCGTGGCGGGAGTATACCCGCCACGCCTTTGTCGAAGGGATGAAGGACGGCACCCTCCCGCGGGAGGCGTTTCTGCACTACTTGCGGCAGGACTATGTGTTCCTGATCCACTTTTCACGGGCCTGGGCGCTTGCGATCGTAAAGTCGGAAACGCACGAGGAAATGCTGGGCGCGGTTGGCACCGTCAATGCGTTGGTCGCCGAAGAGATGCAGCTGCACGTCGGCATCTGCGAGGCCGCAGGCATCCCGCAGGACGAGCTGTTTGCCACGCCCGAACGGCCCGAAAACCTGGCCTATACCCGTTTCGTGCTCGAGGCCGGGTACAGCGGCGATCTGCTCGACCTGCTTGCTGCGCTTGCGCCCTGCGTGATGGGTTATGGTGAGATCGGCGCGCGGCTGGCGGATGAAGCCACAAGCGAGACCTATCGCGACTGGATCAACACCTATGCAGGCGAAGAGTACCAGGCGTCTTGCCGCGCAGTGGGTGAGCTGCTGGATTCGGCTCTAACACGGCGGATTGGCCCCGATTTCGAAACCTCTCCGCGTTGGGACCACCTTTGCCAGAAGTTCGACATGGCAACCCAGCTTGAGGTCGGGTTCTGGCAGATGGGGATGACCCCATAATGACCGCGCCCGAGATCACCGTTCAGGGGCAGGCCACCATTGGTGCGACGCAACTGTTTGTGCCGCTGTCGCTGTCGTTGGCGGCAGGGAAATGGACCTGCCTGTTGGGTGGCTCGGGCGTTGGGAAATCCACTGTGCTCCGGCTGATTGCTGGGTTGCAGACAGGGGCTGTGTTTGACGGCTCGATCACAGCATCAGATGACGGTGAGGTGGTGCCGCGCGTCGCTTACATGGCGCAGGATGACTTGTTGTTGCCATGGGCAACGGTGACACAGAACATAACGCTTGGCGCGCGGCTGCGCGGCGAAAAGCCCGATCAGGCGCGGTTACAGCGGTTGTTGCAGCGAGTGCGCCTGACAGATCATGCCGACAAGAAACCGGCGGAACTGTCAGGCGGACAACGGCAGCGGGTGGCCTTGGCGCGCACGCTGATGGAGGACAAACCCGTTATCCTGCTGGACGAACCGTTTTCAGCGCTGGATGCGCAGACGCGGGCCGATATGCAAGATCTGGCGGTGGAGTTGTTGGCCGGACGCACGGTTCTGCTGGTGACTCACGATCCAGGCGAGGCCGCGCGGTTGGGGCATTCCATCGTGGTGATGGAGCAATCTGGCCTGACCCACTGCCCGCCCCCAAAAGCAGATGTGCCGCGCAAGGTTGATGATCTGGGCACGCTGGCCGCACAGGCGGCGTTGCTGCGAATGCTGAGGGGAGAGGCAGCATGACGCGCTATCTTCCCGCCTTGGCCGCGACCGTTTTTGCCGTGACCGTCTGGCAGGTGATCGTCACCCTGACGGACTTGCCCAAGTTCATCCTGCCCGGACCGTTGTTGGTCGCGGAAACCTGGTGGATGAACCGGGCCATCATTGCCGAACACACGCTGATCACGGCGGTTGAGGTGCTGATTGGTCTCGGCCTGGGTGCGGCGCTAGGGATCGTGACGGCGATCCAGCTTGCAACCTCGCGCGTGGCGCGTGTGCTGGTGCAGCCGATGCTGGTCTTTACCCAGGCGTTGCCGGTCTTTGCCTTGGCACCGATCCTGACGCTGTGGCTGGGCTATGGGCTGTGGTCCAAAGTGGCGATGGCGGTACTGATCATCTATTTCCCAGTGACGGCGTCCTTCTTTGATGGGTTGATGCGCACGCCGCCGGGGTATCTGGATTTGGCGCGCACGATGCAGGCCACCCCGCGCGCCGTGCTTTGGCATATTCGCATTCCGGCGGCTTTGCCCAATCTTGCGTCTGGCCTGCGGCTGGCGGCGGTCTATGCGCCGATTGGGGCGGTGATTGGCGAATGGGTCGGGGCGTCCAAGGGGTTGGGGTACCTGATGCTGCTGGCCAATGGGCGCGCCAAGACGGACCTGATGTTTGCCGCGATGCTGACGCTTGGGGTCTTTTCGGTGCTGCTGCATCTGGCTGTGCGCAAGGCCACGACGCGGATGGCAGGCGAGGCCAGTTAACCTTTCAGAAACCGATTCGGGCGGAGGCTGTGGATATGACCCAAAATGCCTTTGCCGAAGCCCCGATGCTGTTTGACCTGGACGAGGCGCCCGAGGCCCCGCTGCCATCGGGTCGGTTGCCGTCCTACATCAAGGATCACCGCAAGCGCCTGCGCGAGAGGTTCATGGACGGCGGGGCGGCAGCCATGCCGGACTATGAGCTGTTGGAGCTGGTGCTGTTCCGGTCCATTCCGCGACAGGATGTGAAGCCCTTGGCGCGTCTGCTGTTGGACACGTTTGGAGATTTCAATCGGGTGCTGACAGCCCCGGTCGAGCGGTTGTCCGAGGTTAAAGGCGTCGGCGATGCGGTGATTACCGACCTTAAGATCCTTGAGGCGTCTGCGCATCGTATGGCACGGGCGCGCGTGATGCAGCGTCAGGTGATTTCGGGCTGGGATGCCCTTCTGGATTATTGTCACACAGCGATGGCGCACCGCGAGACTGAACAATTCCGCGTGTTCTATCTGGATCGCAAGAACGTTCTGATCGCGGATGAGGAGCAGGCGCGCGGCACTGTAGATCACGTGCCGGTCTATCCGCGCGAGGTGGCGAAACGGGCGCTGGAACTGAACGCCTCGGCGCTCATCTTGGTGCACAATCACCCATCGGGCGACCCGACGCCGTCACAGTCGGATGTTGACATGACCAACCAGATTCAAAGCGCCTGCGTTGCACTTGGTCTGACGTTGCATGACCATTTGATCATCGGAAAATCGACCGAGCTGAGTTTTCGGGCTGAGGGGTATCTGTAAGGGCGTTGCGCCTGCTGGGTTTCTAGAAAAAGAAGGGGTTTAACGTACCCAGACTTCGACCCTGCGGTTGACCTGACGGCCCCAATCGCTGTCATCGCAGGCCATGGGCATGGCCTCGCCAAAGGCGTCGACCGTGATATCGACCCGTTCGGGGTTTGCGGTCTCGGCCGCGCTCAGGACAGCATCACGCACAGCTTCGGCGCGTTTCATGGCGATCTTGGCGTTACCTTCTGCGGGGCCTTCTCCGTCGCTGAAACCAACAAATGCCAATTGGCGGGCATCGTATTGACCGGCTTCAAGGGCGCGCGCCAATTGAGCGATGTTGGCGCGCGATTGCGCATCGGGGCGGGTTGATCCGGTTTCAAATCGGAACGAGGTCGACAGGCGCGTCATGGGCGACAGGCGTGTGATCATGCGCTGCAGCACGTCCAGTTGCACCTCTTCCCCGGCAGAGGCAATGGCATTGGCCAGGCGGTCGCCCTGGGCGTTCATCGAAATCAGCTCAGGCGTCTGATCGACAAATCCTGCGCGTCGGATCACAAGCTGGGCTGCGGGCCCACGTGTATAGGACAAGAATTGCCGTGCCAGGTCCGGCAAACGCCGGGCAGGCAGGTAAAGAAACATCGGCGAATTGAGGGGGTAGTCCTCGGTCTTGATGGTGCGGCGGCTGGCAGAAAGAGAGAAGCCGCAGGACCCGGTGAGGGTCAATGCCCGTGCAGTTCCGGTTTCGGCAAAGCTGGCAATCCCGATGGCGAAGGGATCTGTCGTGACTGCACGCGCCAGATCACTACTGCGTCTGTGGCGGATGACATCTGCAACCAGCGGTGCATTCAAAGGGCGCAACAGGCGATCCTCGGCGGCTTGTGCCAAACCAGAGCCCGCAGACGGCAGATGAACGGATATCGGTGCATCCGGGCCGCCCAAGTCCTGCCAGTTGGTGATCTTACCTGCATAGACGTCAGCCAATTGCGGCAGCGAGATGCGGTGCACCGGGTTGCCGGGCGCCACGACCGGTACCATGGCATCAAGTGCCAGAACACGCGAGCGATTGGCCCCCGTCATATCACCCATCCCAGCCTCGCGGGCGAGCTTGCGTTCGTCGGGCCGAATTTCGCGCAGCGCCATGACGATGTCGGCCTCATTGGCAAGGAGATCGGCAAACCCCTCATCGGTAGACGTCACCCGAAATGTAAACTCGGCAATCGGTGATTTGCCCGATCCTTGGCCAAGGCTGTATAAAAACCGTACGCCGCTCAAGTTCTTGCGCTGTACTTGATACCCGTTGCGCAGAGCGAACCCTTCGATCAGGGCCGGCAGCAGAACCTCGGCCATGGTCGAGGATCCCGACAGGGTGATCTTGGCAACAAAGTCCACAAGGCTGGGGCAGGCGGGTCCGTCACAGGTCACACCTGATCCGTCCACTGTCAGCTCGCCGAATTGCGTATCGACGCGATAGAACTCACCATCGAAACCCAGCAGGGTTCCGTTGATTTCAACTTTGCCGTCGCGCGACGTCAGGGTGATGTCCTGCGCGAACACGGCCAAGGGGGCGACCAAAAGAAAAAGTGCGGCGAAAACCGCCGCACGAGACCAAGCCATGAGAAACCTGAAATTACCTGCGGATCATTTGGCCGCGATTTTCAGGTCTTCGACAAGATTATTCAACACCAGAAAATCACCTGCGGCGTCACATCCGGGGATTGACAATGTCAGGTCGCGTGTTCGTAAGGCATTGCCGTCGCGACGTTCCAGCGATTGCGCCGAAATCTCGCGTCCGCAGTTGGCCTGGGTCACCTCCGCCTCGATGCTCAAGGCGACTGTGCCCGCGGTACCTGCGGTTCCACGGGGGAAGCTATAGACCTCGGCCAGATGCGGCTGGAACGTGTCATTGCGGCCCAGGCTGACAAAAGTGCCCTGACCGGCATCGACGGCATCGGCCCAGACATGGCCCGTATCGCCATATCCGGCGCCAAACTCGCGTGCGTGGATTTGCAAGCCTGCGCGGTCGTCCCATTGTACGGCGACGCGGTCGATCAGGTCCAAACCGGCCACTTGCGTCATTGCAACTGCGCCCTTGCCATGGCCGAAGTCCACGACAAAGACTGCGTTTGTGGACAAGGCCGGAACAGTAACGTTCAGATGGCCATCGTCATCGGTGATTTCGGTAAAGATCAGCCCGCTGTGATGCACGCTGACCCGTTGATTGCCATAACAAGGTGCCTCAACCGACAGGGTGACACTCGCCATCGGTGCGGGGGCAGTGGCCGCAGTCACAGCACATCCCAATTGTGGAACTTCGGGGTCCTGAGGCGTTTCCGGCAGAACGGCGCCGTCCAGCAGGCCTCGGCCCGAATTCACACCTTCGAGCGGGGCGTCGGGCAGGCGTCGGGGCGCAGGCAAATCGGGCAAGGCAGACGTCAGCGTGATATCCTGAACACTGTCCAACACGTTGTCATCGGACATCGCCTCTGCGGCAACGATCTCCTCGACCGGCGCGGGCTGAACCGACACGATTGCCGGTTTCGTCGCGATGTTGGGGTTCCGATAAGGGCTGTCCTGTTGCATCAGGTACCCGGTCGCAAGCGCGCAGGTCGCCGTACCGGCGGCCATCAGGATTCTACGTCGAGCAGGCAACATTCCACACCTCATCACACATTGGCTCAGAGGCAGTGTCGTTAAAAAAGACGGCCAACGTGTGGCCGCCTTTGGGATTCATTTTGTCAGAGATAAGGCAGGGCTTACGCCAGCCGCCCGTGACAATGTTTGAATTTCTTGCCCGATCCGCAGGGGCATTTGTCGTTGCGCGACGGGTTGCCCCAGGTGCTTGGATCGTTCTCGTCGAAGCCGGGCAGGGCATCGCCCGAGGCTTCGGCCTCGGCAATGGCTTCGGCCTGGTTGGTGGCCTCTGCGGCGGCCTGCTGCATTTGCGCTTGTTGCGCCTGCATTTGGGCCAGCATCTCGCGCTGCTCTTCTTCGGTCAGCGGGCGCACCATGGCCAGCTGCTGGGTCACAGTCTCGCGCAGACCGTCAAGCATGCCTTCGAACAGCTGGAAGCTTTCGTTCTTGTATTCGTTCAGCGGGTCGCGCTGCGCATAGCCGCGGAAACCCACGACCGAGCGCAGATGCTCCAGCGTCAGCAGGTGTTCGCGCCATTTGCTGTCGATGGTCTGCAGCAGCACCTGCTTTTCGATGTTGCGCATGTTTTCGGGGCCGAAATCGACGGCCTTCTTGGCCATCTGCTCGTCCGTGGCTTTGACCAGACGCTCGCGGATTTCCTCGTCATCGACGCCTTCTTCGGCGGCCCATTCGACAACCGGCACATCGATGCCCAGCTTTTCCATGACAGATGCGTGCAAACCTTCGGTGTCCCACTGGTCGGCATAGGTCTTGGGCGGCATGTGATGGTCGATCAGGTCGTCAATCACCTGCTCGCGCATGTCTGATACGATTTCGTTCAGATCATCGGCGGACATGATTTCGCGGCGTTGGCTAAAGATCACCTTACGCTGGTCGTTCATCACGTCATCAAACTTGAGAACGTTCTTGCGGATGTCAAAGTTGCGGCCTTCGACCTTGGCCTGGGCGCGTTCCAGCGATTTGTTCACCCAAGGGTGGATGATCGCTTCGCCCTCTTTCATGCCCAGAGTCGTCAGCACCTTGTCCAGACGCTCGGACCCAAAGATGCGCATCAGGTCGTCTTCGAGGCTCAGGAAGAACACGGTGCGGCCCGGGTCGCCCTGACGACCTGAACGGCCACGCAGCTGGTTGTCGATGCGGCGGCTTTCGTGGCGTTCGGAGGCCAGAACAAACAGACCACCTGCTTCGAGCACCTTTTGCTTTTCTTCTGCGTGGCGCGCCTCTTCCTTGGCGCGCAGCTCGGCCGGATCAGCCTCGGGGTCGGCTGCGATCGCGGCCAGCACGTTCATCTCGACGTTGCCGCCCAGCTGAATGTCGGTGCCGCGGCCCGCCATGTTGGTGGCGATGGTCACCGCACCCAGCTGACCTGCATCGGCGACGATCTGCGCCTCTTGCTCGTGCTGGCGGGCGTTCAGGACGTTGTGTTTGATCCCTTCGGCCGTCAGCATCTGGCTGAGCATTTCCGATTTCTCGATCGAGGTTGTGCCGGCCAATACGGGCTGACCCTTTTCGTTGGCCTGTTTGATCTCGCGGATCATCGCCTCGTATTTCTCTTTCGCCGTGCGATAGACCTGATCGTCTTCATCGGCGCGGGCGATGGGGCGGTTGGTCGGAACCTCGACGACGCCCAGATTGTAGATTTCGCCAAATTCTTCGGCCTCGGTCGCGGCGGTACCGGTCATGCCAGACAGCTTGTCATATAGGCGGAAGTAGTTCTGGAAGGTCACGCTGGCGAGCGTCACGTTTTCCGGTTGGATCTGTGCGTTTTCCTTGGCCTCGATCGCCTGGTGCAGGCCATCCGACAGGCGGCGGCCCGGCATCATACGGCCGGTGAATTCGTCGATCAGAACGATCTCGCCATCGCGGACGATGTAGTCCTTGTCGCGGGTAAACAGCTTGTGCGCGCGCAGGCCCTGGTTGACGTGGTGCACAACGGTGGTGCTTTCCGGGTCATAGAGCGACTGCTCTGCTTCCAGCAGACCGCGCGCCTTGAGCTGCTCTTCGAGGAACTCGTTGCCCTCGTCGGTAAAGGTCACGTTGCGGGATTTTTCGTCAAGCTCATAGTGATCGTCGTTCAGCGAGGGGATCACCGCGTCGATGGCCACATACAAATCCGAGCGGTCCTGTGCGGGACCGGAGATGATCAAGGGTGTTCGTGCCTCGTCGATCAGGATCGAGTCGACCTCATCCACGATGGCGAAGTTGTGGTACTTCTGGAACACCTGATCCAGCTCGGACTTCATGTTGTCGCGCAGATAGTCAAAGCCCAATTCGTTGTTGGTCGAATAGGTGACGTCGCTGGAATAGGCCGCCATCTTTTCGGCGTCAGGCTGGTTGGAATAGACCACGCCGGTGGTCATGCCGAGCGCGCCAAACACTTTGCCCATCCATTCCGAGTCACGCTTGGCCAGGTATTCGTTGACGGTCACAACGTGAACACCCTTGCCGGTCAGCGCGTTCAGATAGGCCGGGAAGGTCGCGACAAGGGTTTTGCCCTCACCCGTCTTCATTTCCGAGATATTGCCCTGATGCAGGAACACGCCGCCCATCAGCTGTGTGTCGAACGCGCGCAGACCCAGGGCGCGCTTGGCCCCTTCGCGGCAGTTGGCAAAAGCTTCGGGCAGCAGGTCGTCCAGGCTCTCGCCATCCAAGGCGCGTTTGCGCAGCTCGGCGGTCTTTTCGATCAGGCCCTCGTCGGACAGTTTTTCGAACTCTTCTTCCAGGGCGTTGATCTTGGCGATCAGCGGGCGGGTCGCCTTGATCTTGCGGTCGTTCGGCGTTCCGAAGACCTTTTTGGCAAGCGTTCCGAATCCCAGCATGTTCACTCCAACGGATCTATCAGCATCGTGCATTTCGACAGGCTTGCCCGCCTTGCGCTCAACCCATAGATACGGGGGGTGAAAGGCGGTCCTGTCCTAGGCTTCAAGCGATGTAAGCGGCAGGTCATAGAGTGTCAACGCCGCGCCCCGTCGCGGCCTGAGAATAGGATGATTTGAATGCCCAAAGGCCTCACTTTTTTGCCATCGCTGGCGCTTGCCGCGGTTATGGCCCTGCCCTTGGCAGCCGAGACCAAACCGACCGCCGATACGGTTGTTGCCAGCGTCAATGGCGAAGAGATCACATTGGGTCACATGATCCTGGCACGGGCCGCCCTGCCGCAGCAGTATCAGCAGCTGCCGGATGAGGTCCTGTATCAGGCGATCCTGGATCAGTTGATCCAACAGAACCTGCTGGGACAGTCGCGTGGCACGGATGTGCCCAAGCATGTTGAGTTGGCGCTGGAAAACGAGAAACGCTCGTTGTTGGCAGCGGATGTGCTGGAAGACATCGCCAGCGGTGCCATGTCGGACGACGCGGTGCAGGCGGCCTATGACGCCAAGTATTCGGATTGGACAGGCGGCGACGAATTCCAAGCCTCGCACATCCTGGTCGAGACCGAGGAAGAGGCCAAGGCCATCAAGGCCGATCTGGACAACGGAGCCGATTTCGCCGCGATGGCAAAGGAAAAATCGACAGGCCCGTCCGGCCCCAACGGCGGTTCGCTGGGTTGGTTCGGCATGGGCGCCATGGTGCCCGAATTCGAAGCGGCCGTTGTTGATCTGAACCCCGGAGAGGTTTCGGACCCGGTCAAAACGCAGTTCGGCTGGCACGTTGTCCTGCTCAGCGACAAGCGCAAGGCCGAAGCGCCCACGCTCGATGAAGTGCGCGGTGAGTTGGCGACCAAGATTCAGCAGGACGCGGTTGACGCCAAAGTGGCCGAGCTGACCAAAGCAGGCGAAATCGAGCGCCCCGAGGTCGAGGGGCTCGAGCCGTCGATTCTGCGCAACGTCGAACTGGTTCAGGAGTAACCGCAATGGCCACGATCACCAAAGTCTCGCCTTTGGCACCTGCTGCGTTTCCCAAGCTGCCGGTCATTGATGGTGTGCGATTTGCCACTGTCGAGGCGGGGGTGCGGTATCAGGGCCGAACAGACGTCATGCTGGCAGTTTTGCAGCCGGGCACATCGGTGGCGGGCGTGTTTACACGTTCAGCCACGCGGGCAGCTCCGGTTCTGGACTGTCAGGAGAAGATTGGCGGGGCCAGCGATGGCCCGGCCGCGATCCTTGTGAACTCGGGTAATGCCAACGCGTTCACCGGGCACTATGGCCAGGCTTCGGTCGCAGCGGTGACGCAGGCGGTTGCGGATGTGACGGGTGTTGCGGTCGAACGGGTATTCACCTCATCCACCGGTGTGATTGGTGAGCCGCTGGCCCATGACCGCATTCTTGCGCAACTGGACACGTTGAATGGAGCGTTGTCCTCGGCCGCCATCGAAGATGCCGCGCGTGCTATCATGACCACGGATACCTTCCCCAAAGGGGCAAGTGCGCAGGTCGAGATTGATGGCCAGACAGTGTCGATAGCGGGCATCGCCAAGGGCTCGGGCATGATTGCACCGGATATGGCCACGATGCTTGTCTACATCTTCACCGACGCCAAGGTCGAACAGAGCGCTTTGCAAGCGATGTTGAGCAGCCAAACGGACACGTCGTTCAACTGTATCACCGTGGACAGCGACACCTCGACCTCGGACAGTTTGCTGCTGTGCGCCACGGGCGCGTCGGGTGTTGATGCCACGGGCAATGCAGCCTTTGCCGAGGCGCTGAACGGCGTGATGCTGGATCTGGCGCATCAGGTGGTGCGCGACGGCGAAGGGGCGACCAAGTTTGTGGAAATCCGCGTCACGGGTGCTGTGTCTGATGCAGATGCCAAAGTGCACGGGTTGGCGATTGCGAACTCGCCGTTGATCAAGACCGCTGTGGCAGGCGAAGACCCCAACTGGGGCCGGGTGGTCATGGCCATCGGCAAGTCGGGTGCTGCGGCAGATCGTGACAAGCTGAGCATTTCGTTCGGAGATATCCTGGTGGCCGAAAACGGCTGGGTCAGCCCAAACTACAGCGAAGATGAGGCTGCGGCCTACATGAAGGGCCAGGAGCTGGTTATCGGTGTGGATCTGGGATTGGGCGACGGGCAGTCAACCGTTTGGACCTGCGACTTGACCCACGGCTATATCGAGATCAACGCGGACTATCGCTCATGAAAACGGTTCTGGTGTCAGCGGTTGCGCTGATTGATGTCGATGGACGGGTGCTGTTGGCGCAGCGCCCCGAAGGCAAGTCCATGGCAGGTCTGTGGGAGTTCCCGGGCGGCAAGGTCGAAACCGGAGAAACGCCCGAGGTCGCGCTGATCCGTGAGTTGGAAGAGGAGTTGGGCATCAACACCTGGGCGTCGTGCTTGGCGCCGTTGACCTTTGCCAGTCACAGCTATGATGACTTTCATCTGCTGATGCCGCTTTTTGCCTGCCGCAAGTGGGACGGAATCCCGCAATCGAAAGAGGGTCAGGCATTGAAGTGGGTGAAGGCGAACGAGTTGCGAGACTACCCCATGCCGGCGGCCGACATACCGTTGATTCCAATCCTGAGGGATTGGTTGTAACGACCCTGTGATTCGCGCTAAAGGTGTGTTTTCGCTTTTGATCGTTCGGGCATATCTAGGCTGAATAGCCTTCTTATAGACGATATTTGGTGGTCTCCCCCTTAAGTCCAAGAAATAAAAGGCAGAGTTTAAGTATATTTTTACTCTCCTTTATGGTATAGTGCACTTGTCTGTTCCTTTGGGGAGGATTTGACTTGCTTCGTACGATCACAATCGGCAGCTGTGTCTCGATTCAGGGCACATTTGTCCGCAGTTTGCCAAACGGGCGCATTGCCGTCCGTGTGGATGACAAGGTGTACGTCGGTAAGCCTATTACCGCGGCCGCCTGAATGTAATTTGCACCACCACTCACACTGACTGCAAAAAAGGGATGGCGTTTGCTGTCCCCTTTTTGTTTTTGACGCCAGAACGAAAAACGGCGGCCATTAAAGGCCGCCGTTTTCGATTTCAGTTGTTATGCGATTAGTCGAGGGTCCGAGTGACCTCTTCGCGTTCGAAGATTTCGATCACATCGCCTGCGCGGATATCGTCGTAGTTTTCGAATGCCATACCGCATTCCTGACCCGACTGGACCTCGGACACTTCGTCCTTGAAGCGTTTGAGCGTCTTCAGCGTGCCTTCGTGGATCACCACGTTGTCGCGTAGCAGGCGAACGCCTGCGGAACGGCGGGCAACACCTTCGGTGACCAAGCAGCCGGCAACTTTGCCCACACCGGTGACCTTGAAGACTTCGCGAATTTCGGCGTAACCGATGAAGTTTTCGCGGATCTCGGCGCTCAGCAAGCCCGATGCAGCGGCTTTGACGTCATCCACCAGGTCATAGATGACCGAGTAATAGCGGATCTCGACACCCTTCTGGTTGGCGGTGTTCCGCGCCGAGGCATTGGCTCGAACGTTGAAACCCATGACCGGTGCGCCGGATGCTTCGGCCAGGCCGATGTCGGTCTCGGTGATCGCACCCACGCCCGAGTGCAGAACGCGCACGCGTACCTCGTTGTTGCCGATCTTTTCCATCGCCTGAACGATGGCTTCGGCAGACCCCTGCACGTCAGCTTTGACCAGGATCGGCAGTTCAGAGACGTTTTCGTCTTCCTTGGCCTTCTGCATCAGCTGTTCCAGCGTGGTCGCAGCACCAGCCGCAGCGCGTTTGTCCTTGGCGGCTTGTTCGCGATATTCCGCAATCTCGCGCGCCTGCGCTTCGGTTTCGGTCACGTTCAGAACGTCGCCTGCTTCGGGTGTACCATTCAGGCCCAGAACCTCGACAGGAACCGAGGGGCCAGCCTCTTTGACGCGCTCGCCCTTGTCGTTGATCAGCGCACGGACCTTACCGTACTGCTCTCCCACAACAAAGATGTCGCCTTGGCGCAGGGTGCCGTTCTGAACCAGAACGGTGGCAACGGGGCCGCGGCCCACGTCCAGCTGAGCTTCGATCACGGCGCCCTGAGCAGCACGTGCCGGGTTGGCCTTGAGTTCCAGAATTTCCGCCTGCAGCGCAATGGCCTCAAGCAGTTCATCCAGACCCTGACCGGTGTGAGCCGAAACCTCGACGTCCTGCACTTCACCCGACATGGCTTCCACGATCACTTCGTGCTGCAGCAGCTCGGCGCGGACCTTGTTGGGGTCGGCGGCGGGTTTGTCGCATTTGTTGATCGCAACGATCATCGGAACTTCGGCCGCTTTGGCGTGGTTAATCGCTTCGATGGTCTGAGGCATGACCGAGTCGTCGGCGGCCACAACCAGAACCACGATGTCCGTTACCTGAGCACCGCGCGAGCGCATCGAGGTAAAGGCCGCGTGACCCGGAGTATCCAGGAAGCTCAGCGTCGTACCGCTTTCGGTTTTCACCTGATAGGCACCGATGTGCTGGGTGATACCGCCGGCTTCGCCTGCCACAACGCGAGCGTTGCGGATGGCGTCCAGGATCGAGGTTTTGCCGTGGTCGACGTGACCCATGATCGTGATGACCGGGGGACGCGATACCAGATCTTCGTCCTTGTCTTCGACCTCTTTGATGACGTCTTCGACGTCCGAGTCCGAAACGCGGGTGACCTTGTGGCCAAACTCTTCGATGATCAGTTCAGCAGTATCGGCGTCGATGGTTTGGTTTTGCGTAACCATCATGCCCATGTTCATCAGTGACTTGACAACGTCAGCAACACGCTCGGCCATACGATTGGCCAGCTCCGACACCACGATGGCCTCGGGCAGCTGAACGTCACGGATCACCTTTTCACGCTCGACCGAGCCACCCATGGCTTTCTGACGCGCACGCTCTTGCTTGCGCTTCATCGAGGCCATCGAGCGCTGGCGGTTGTTCTCGCCACCGGTGGCCTGACCCAGAGTCAGTTTGCCCGAACGGCGACCATCATCACGGCCTTTGCCACGGTTATTGCGCTGTTCGCGCTCGCGGTCGGCTTTGCGAGGTGTAGCAGCAGGTGCCGGTTTGTTGGGCGCAGGGCGCGAAGGCGCGGCAGCTTTAGGCGCGGGTGCCTCGGCGGCACGCTTCGCGGCCTCTTCAGCTTCCTTGCGCTTACGCTCTTCTTCTTCGGCCTTTTGACGCGCTTTTTCAGCGCGTTCCTGTTCCTCGCGTTCCTTGGCTTCTGCCTCGGCACGGCGACGGGCGCGTTCTTCTTCCCGAGCCTTCTCTTCAGCGGCGCGTTTGGCCGCTTCTTCGGCTTCGCGGGCCTTGGCGGCCTGCACAGCCTTCAGGCGGCGCGCCATTTCCGCGTCGGTGATGCCAGCCGGGCGACGCGACGGATCACCCGCAGGAGCCGAGCCCCCGGGCTTGCCAGCGCCGGGCTTGGGAACCACCACGCGCTTGCGTTTGGTTTCCACCACGACATTCTTGGTCCGTCCGTGGCTGAAACTCTGTTTCACATTCCCCGGGCGGGACCCACGCAGACCCAATGTCTTTTTGCCGTCACTATCGCTCATAAAGCCTAACTACCCTTCCGTGCGGCCCTTGCCGCCGTCATCCGTTTCGCGCACGCCACGCAAACGCTGCGCTTCCTCTACAACACGTTTACTGAGTCCACCAGAGGCGAGGGCGGCATGTATCACAGTTTGGCGTCCAAATGCCATGCCTAACTCGTCTGCGGTCAGCCAACCGATGTATTTGCCTCGGTGTGGCGTGCTCAGTTTCGATTTCCCGCGTCCCGATCCGTCCGAGGCCTGCAGCAACACCTGCGCCTCTTCTCGGTCGAGCATTGTTTTGACCTTTTCATATCCGGCGACCGCATCGCCGGATTTGCGTGCAAGGCTCAGCAGGTCGATCACGCGACGGGCCAGCTGACGTTCGACGTCATCAACCAGGTCCTGTGTCACCGTTACCTGCGTCTTGAAGCTGCGGGAAAACAGCTTTTTCTGCACGGCCTTGGTCAGTGCCGCCCGGTCCGCTGCGACATAGGCGCCGCGTCCGGGCAATTTGCCCATCACATCCGGATAGACCTGACCATCAGGGCCCACCACAAAGCGAATCAGCCCAAATTTCGGCTGCACGTCGCCTGTGGCAATGCACTTGCGGTCTGGACCATCCGTGTGATCCTTTGGAACGCCACCGCGACCCATCTCGAAGCCCTCGGGGCCTGAGATCAGGCCCCGGCCTCCTGATCGGTGTCGCCTTCGCCGTCTTCCTCGGCCTCTTCGGCCGCGGCTTCCAGCTCGGCGGGATCAACCCAACCCAGCAGTACGCGTGCGGTCATGACCAGATCCTGGGCCTCTTCCAGCGAGACATCGAAGGGTTCCAGAATACCGTCGTCCTTGACACGCTCGCCATCCACCGACGTCCAGCCGCCGGCCAGTTCCCAGTCGGCGCAGGTCGCGAAGTCTTCGAGCGTTTTTACGTCGTCCTTGGCCAACGCTTCGATCATTTGGGGTGTCAGGCCTTCGAATTCAATAAGGCTCTCTTCGACACCAAGGGCGCGCGCGTTGTCCAGCGCGGCTTTGGCTTGTGCTTCCAGGTATTCGCGCGCACGGGTTTGCAGCTCTTCCGCGGTGCCTTCGTCCACGCCGTCGATCACCAGCAGTTCGTCGATTTCGACGTAGGCCACTTCTTCCAGGTTGGTGAACCCTTCGGACACCAGCAGCTGAGCAAAGAATTCGTCCAGGTCCAGGCTGTCCATGAACAGCTTGGTGCGGGCTTCGAACTCTTTCTGACGGCGTGCCGATTCCTCGGCCTCGGTCATGATGTCGATGTCCAGCGCGGTCAGCTGAGAAGCCAGACGCACGTTCTGACCACGGCGGCCAATGGCCAGCGACAGCTGCTCTTCGGGAACAACCACTTCGATCTTGCCGGCTTCTTCGTCCAGAACCACCTTGGAGACCTCGGCGGGCTGCAGCGCGTTCACCAGGAAGGTGGGCTGATCTTCGTTCCACGGGATGATGTCGATCTTTTCACCCTGCAGCTCGTTCACGACGGCCTGCACGCGGCTGCCGCGCATACCAACGCAGGCACCCACAGGGTCGATCGAGCCATCATAGCTGATTACGGCAATCTTGGCGCGCGAACCGGGGTCACGGGCCACGGCCTTGATTTCGATGATGCCGTCATAGATTTCCGGCACTTCCATCTTGAACAGCTCGGCCATGAACTCGGGCGCGGTACGCGACAGGAAGATCTGCGGGCCACGCACTTCGCGGCGCACATCCTTGATGTAGCAGCGCACGCGGTCGTTCGGGCGATAGCTTTCGCGACCGATCTTTTCGTTGCGGCGCAGGATTGCCTCGCCGGCACCCACGTCGACGATGACGTTGCCGTATTCCTCGCGCTTGACGACACCGTTGATGATGGTGCCTGCGCGGTCTTTGAATTCTTCGTACTGGCGGTCACGCTCGGCTTCGCGAACCTTTTGCAGGATAACCTGCTTGGCCGACTGAGCCGCGATCCGGCCCATTTCAACCGGCGGAACCTCTTCGACAAAGGTGTCGCCCACTTGTGGGTCAGCCATGTATTGCTTGGCCTGCTCGACGGTGAATTCCGACTGGTAGTTTTCCAGCTCTTCTTCCTCGACGACGGTGCGGACACGAGTAAATGTCGCTTTACCGGTCTTGCGGTCGATGGACACGCGGATGTCCATCTCGGCGCCGTAGCGGGACTTCGCGGCACGAGCGAGGGATTCTTCCATCGCTTCGACCACCAGACCGGGGTCGATCATCTTTTCGCGGGCCACGGCCTCGGCGGTTTGCAACAGCTCCAGCTGGTTTGCAGAGGTGATTGCCATTACTTCGTCTCCTCTTGTGACCCTTCGGTCTCGATGTCGTCGAATGCGTCTTCGTTGAGCACGCCCGCGTCCTTGCGCTGGCGCAGCATTTCTTTGATCAGATCGTCGGTCAGCACCAATTTGGCATCGCTGAGCCAATCGAATTGCAGACCGATTGTGACAGTCTCGCCGTTCTGGTCGAGGTTGATCAGAACCTCATCCCCTTCGATCCCGGCCAGCTCGCCCTTAAAGCGGCGGCGTCCGTCGATGAGTTCGGTGGTTTCCAGCTTGGCCTCGTAGCCTTCGAACATGTCGAAGTCTTTCAGGCGGGTCAGCGGGCGGTCGATGCCTGGGCTCGAAACTTCGAGTGTATAGGCGTCAAGGATCGGGTCCTCGACGTCCAGCGTGGCGCTGACCGCGTTCGAGATTTCGCCGCAGTCGTCCACTTCGATGCCGCCATCGGGTTTGTCGGCCATGATCTGCAGGGTGGTTTCCTTGCCGCTCATCAGGCGGATGCGGACCAGCTCATAGCCCAGATCTTCGATCACGGGCGTGATGATCTCGGCCAACCTGCGGTCGATGGCTGCTTTTGCTATCAGGTCGTTCGTCATTGTCGGTTCTACCCAAGCTCCGGGCACAAAAAAACGGGCGCGCGGCCCGTCGAATTTTCCGGTGGTGCTTCCGGTCCAAGAGACCCGACGCGCCGCTGTTGTCAACGCATATACGGCGGATGGGACGAGTCTGCAAGGGGCAGTGTGAAATTGTGGGTAGAGACCCGAGTCGCGTCAGGCCATCCACCACCGTTCCGCGATGCGGCCATCGTCCAGCGCCGTGCGATTGCTGACCTGACGAGGCAGACCCACGGTGTCGGCAACGGCCAAGGCCATATCGCGTTCCGAAGGGTGATAGCGGTATTTGGCGCGCTCGCGCAGGCCATTTGGCGCGGGCAGGGCAGCGACGTCGACATAGCCGTCGCGCAGAGCCTCGGCGCGGACGTCAGCGTCGGGGATCGTTATGACTTCGATCCGGTCGAGCCATCCAGCTTGGCCGGTTTTGTAGTGATCCGCGACCTTTTCACCCCTGAAGTGCCGCCCGTCTTGCAAATGCGCGGCGCGGTAGCAGCCGGTGCCGATGGTGTCTCGGGCGATGCAAAAGGCGTCTTCAGCCAGTGTGAATGGCAGGCCCGGTGCAGAATTGGTCAGTTCTACCCGCAGTTGGTGATCGGTCACGGTGTCGATCCGGCTTAGGTTCGGCAGATGCGACAGGGCCTCAATGAAGTCTTGCGCAGTGAGCGGCGTGTCATCGTGAAACAGAACGTCCGCACGCAGATCAAAGGTCCAGGCCCGGGCGTCATCCGAGCTTTGCCAGCTTTGCGCCAGTTCTCCGCGAAGTGTGCCGTCAGGCGCGATCTCGGTCAGTGTGTCGAACATGGCGCCGCGCGCGACCCGGTCCAGCGATCCGTCTTTTGGTACGGCTAGCCGCAGCGTGCCGCCTGCCTTTGGTGCGGCGTCCAGTGATACCCCAGTCGCGGCCAGCAAAGCGGCGGCCGCACCGGTGGAAAAGAGCGCACGGCGGTCGATACGGGTCATGTCAACACCTCGGCGATCCGGTCCATGCTGCGCACAAGCTCAGCACTGATGCCCGGTTCCGACAGCGCGTGGCCGGCGTTGCGGACCATCCGCAACTCGGATGCAGGCCACAGGCTGTTGAGCTTCCAGGCGGAAGAAGGCGGGCAGATCATGTCATAACGTCCTTGAACGATCACCCCGGGAATATGCGAGATTCGGCCCATGTTGGCCAGGATCTGCCCATCAACTTCGAGAAAGCCGTTGTTGATGAAATAGTGGTTTTCCAACCTGGCAAACGCGCGGGCGTAATCGCCGGGGCTTTCGCCGCTTGTGCCCGACGAATGGATCGAGGCCAGTGCATTCTCCCACGCCGACCAGGCACGGGCATAGCGCGTCTCAAGCGGGCGATCGCCAGAGAACAGCCGCTTGTGGTAGGCGGCAATCATGTCGTGCTGTTCATTCTCGGGAATGAGCGAGGCGAACTTGGCCCAGGTTTCAGGCCAGAACTTGCCAGCCCCGCCGCCATAAAACCAATCAAGCTCGGCCTGCGTCATCAGGAACACGCCGCGCAACACAAGATGGGTCACGCGATCCGGATGGGCCTGAGCATAGATCAAAGCCAGCGTTGCGCCCCAGCTGCCGCCAAAGGCAATCCAGGCCTCGATGTCCAGGTGTCGCCGGATCAGTTCGATATCCGCGACCAGGTGGTGGGTTGTGTTGTTTTCGACCGAAGCATGAGGCCGCGAACGGCCGCATCCGCGCTGATCAAAGAGAATCACCCGGTACACTTCGGGGTCGAAATAGCGTCGCATCGCCGGGCTGCACCCGCCGCCGGGGCCGCCGTGAAGCACCACGACGGGAATGCCGTTTGGGTTGCCACACTGTTCAAAATAAACGCGATGACCCTGCCCAACATCCATCAACTGCTGATCGAAGGGTTCGATCGGCGGGTAAAGAAATTGCACTGCGCGCTTTTGGTCCGAGTACTTGTCCATTATGGCCCTATATAGTCCTAAGACGTAAAAGAGCACACGGAGACAGGAATGCAAGCGCCTGCGAACACGGTTGACCCTTCGGAGATCGCGAAATTCGAAGCGATGGCCGCCGAATGGTGGGACCCCAACGGCAAATTCAAGCCGCTGCACATGCTCAACCCGTGCCGGTTGGACTATATCACGCAACAAATCGCCGGTGAGTTCGAGCGCGATCTGGCAGGGCCGCGCCCGTTCGAAGGTCTGCGACTATTGGACATTGGTTGCGGTGGCGGGCTGCTCAGCGAACCGATGGCGCGTCTGGGGGCCGAGGTTGTGGGCGCCGATGCGGCGGAGGGGAACCTGCCCGTCGCGCGCATTCACGCCGAACAGTCGGGGTTGGAGATCGACTATCGCCATACCACGGCCGAGGCATTGGCCGAGGCGGGCGAGCAATTCGATGTGGTTCTGAACATGGAAGTGGTCGAGCATGTGGCCGACCCACTCGGCTATCTGACCGCGACCCAGCAATTGCTGAAACCCGGTGGATTGGAGATTTGTTCGACCATCAACCGCAACCCAAAATCCTACGCTATGGCGATTTTTGGGGCCGAGGTTGTCATGCGCTGGCTGCCGCGCGGCACCCACGAATGGAACAAATTCATTACGCCTGATGAGCTGTTTGATCTGCTGCGCCAAGCGGGCTTGAACCCGGTCGACCGCAAGGGCTTTGTGTTCAACCCGATCTTGTGGAGCTGGTCGATTTCAGATCGTGACCTAAGCGTCAACTACGTCACCGCAAGCGTCAAACCGGAATAAGGCGGTTTGCTTTAGCCAGCTTCGAGCTTGATTCGTAGGTCCCGCAAAACGGGCAGGGTGGACCGAACACGGTCCAGCCCAAGTTCTCCGACGACCTCATTTATCAACGGTGCGATGGATGAAATCGCCTGATCGCGGGCTTGGCGGCCTGCCGGGCTGATGGCGACCATCTTGCGGCGGGCGTCGTCCCAGTCGGGGCGGATGTGGATGTAGCCGGCCCATTCCAGTTTCGCCAATGTGTTGGTCATGGCACCACGCGTGACGTGAAAGGCGGATGCCAATTGCGCTGGTGTGCGTTCTGTCCCCGCATAGGCCAGATGGTTCAGAACCGAGAAATGCGAAATTTCCATGCCTTTGGGCAGCACCCGGCTCAGCCGGTTGCGCAACAATTGGTCTGCGGTCAGAATCTCGCTGAACAGCGTGACCGCCAAGGCATTGGTTTCGTCTGTCATTTCCAGATCTGGGTCAGGGACCGTCGAACGGCCGAACGTGAGTCAGAGACGGCACTTTGCGTCGTGCGTCTGTAACAGATGTATCATCCAGATCAAAATAGTGAATGCCCGGTTCAGTGCCTGCGTCAATCACGACCTCGCCCCAGGGGGCAACAACCAGGGAATGCCCGTGGGTGTAGCGAGTCTTGCCGCGGGTCTTGGGGTGCTCGCCACATTGACCGGGGGCCAGTATCCAGCACCCGGTTTCAATGGCGCGGGCGCGCAGCAGAGGTTCCCAATGTGCCGCACCCGTGACCGGAGAGAAGGCTGCTGGCACCGTCAAAATTGTTGCGCCCTCTTGCGCGAGTTTGGCGTGCAGATGTGGAAAGCGAACGTCGTAACAGATGGTCATGCCGACCTTGCCAAAGTCGGTCTTGGCCACCACGGCTTTCGTTCCCGGGCGATAGTTGGCGGATTCGCGGAATGTCTCATGCTCGGTCACTTGGACATCGAACATGTGGATCTTGTCGTATTGCGCGACGATTTCGCCTTTCGGGTTGATCATGAACGAGCGGTTGGCAAAACGGCCATCCGCGTCATGCGTCTTGATCCCCAATGACCCGATCAGGAGCCAGATCCCCAGCTCAGCGGCCTGTTCGCGCAGACCGGCCAGCGTGATGTCATCCTCTTGATGCTGCAGCACCTCGCGCTGACGCGTGGTGCTGGTCGAAACGCAATTGGTGACCTCGGGCGTCAGGATGAACTTGGCGCCACCCTTTGCAGCCTCGGCGATCATGCGGCGCACCATGTCAAGGTTTGCGGCGGGATCGTCGGACGACGTGATCTGGACCAGAGCGGTTTTCATCAGGCGGCCAGCAACGGGTCGAGTTTGCCGGACCGTTCCAGGTCATAAAGGTCATCACAACCGCCCACATGGGTTTCGCCCACAAAGATCTGCGGCACAGTGCGGCCACCGTTGGCGCGCTGGATCATCTCGGGCTTGCGGTCAGGGTTCCGCATCACGTCGATTTCGGTGAACTCGACGCCCTTCTGGTTCAGCAGGCGCTTGGCCGCATGGCAAAAACCGCAGAGCGGCGAGGTGTAGATTTCAACGGCTTTCATGGTCGTTCCCTTGGCAGATTTGGCGTAATCTAGGGGGAATTAGGCATCCTTCGCAACGCGCGCCAGTGTAAGCACGAAAATATGATTTGCCCCGGCCGCCAGACACGCCTGCGCACAGGCCGTCAGGGTTGCTCCGGAGGTCATCACATCGTCCACCAGCAGAATGTCCCGCTGGGTCAGCCGGTGGCGACGCTTGGGGTGTACCTCGATGGCTTGCGACAGGATTTCAGTTCGTTCCTGCAAGGTCTTGCCTTCGAGCATTGGGGTTTTCTTGCTGCGAACCATCAGGTCGGGACAATGGGGCAGGCCGGTTTCATCCGACAGGTTCTGTGCAAGCAGAGCCGACTGGTTATAGCGACGCTTCAGCAACCGGGTCCAATGCAACGGCACCGGCGCAATCAGTATCTTGTCATGCATCATGCATTTGCCCGCTTTCGCCATCCACTGCGCTGCGGGTCGTGCCAATTCTGGCCGGTCGCCATGTTTCAGTGCCAAAATCATCCGCCGCGCACGCCCCGTATAGACCAGGGCCGAGCGTCCATCCTTCCATGGTCTTGGCGTGGCCATGCAGTCATCGCATTCGATCCTGTAACCGTCTTGTTGACCGGGCAGGGGGATGCCGCAGGCTTCACACACGGTGCCCGCGATGAAAGGGGTGTCGCGCCAACACGACCCGCACAGGCCAAAGTCCGCTGTCACAAGCACGCCGCAGCCCAGACACCGGGGCGGGTAGATCATTTCGACAGCGGTTTGAATCCTGCTCCACATCGGATTATTTGCACCCCATGAGAATTCCACCCCAAGACACGCCAAAGCTGGTCGACAGCACGGCCCGCGCTGCCTATCGCCGCCGCATTCAGCCAGATGCGCTGTTTCTGCACGACGCAGCCATCGACGAAGTGCAGGATCGCCTCTCGATGGTTAACAGAACCTTTACGGCGCCAGCGGTCGTGACGCCTTTGCCGCAGGTTTGGGGCGGCGCAGTTCCAGGCGCTCAGGTGATCCAAGATGCTGAAGTCTTGGAGTTGGAGCCTGCAGCGCATGATCTTGTTGTGCATGCCATGGGCCTGCATTGGGCGAATGACCCGGTCGGACAGTTGATCCAATGTCGTCGCGCACTGAAACCGGACGGTTTGTTTCTGGCTGTCGCGCTGGGCGGTGAAACCTTGCACGAACTGCGCGCGACCCTGGGACAGGCCGAGGTCGAGGTTTCGGGCGGTTTGTCCCCGCGAATCGCCCCCATGGCAGAAATCCGGGATCTGGGGGGTCTTTTGCAGCGTGCAGGCTTTGCCCTGCCGGTAGCCGACAATGTGGATCTGCGCGCCGAATACAGGGACATTTGGCATCTGATGCGCGATTTGCGTGCCATGGGAGAGGGCAACGCCTTGCACGCCCGTCTGCGCCATCCCACGCGCCGGGCCGTGTTCCAGCGGGCCCAAGAGCTCTACCACAGCAGCTTTGCCACCGATCTGGGACGCTTGCCTGCCACCTTTGATCTGATCTGCCTGACCGGTTGGTCCCCCGATGAAAGTCAGCCCAAGCCCCTGCGCCCGGGGTCCGCAACGGCGCGGCTGGCGGACGCTCTCAAGACCAAAGAAGGCAAACTGTCGGATTGACCCAAAGGGATTTCCGGTTATCTCACCTTCGACACACGACATATTCAGGACGCCAATGATGTTTGATGCCACCCGCCCCTCCCATGCGCCGACCGACCACCCAAAGGTGAAATTCGGCAAGGTCGGCGTGTTGTTGGCTAATCTCGGCACGCCGGATGATTACACGTACTGGCCGATGCGACGTTATCTGAACGAGTTTTTATCCGACCAGCGAGTGATCGATTATCCGAAATGGAAATGGCAGCCGCTGTTGCAGCTGATCATCCTGACCAAGCGGCCGTTCACGTCTGGTGCGGCGTACAAGTCGATTTGGAACCACGACAAGGGCGAAAGCCCGCTGATGACGATCACCAAGGATCAGACAGCCAAGATGGCGGCCAGTCTGACCGAGCGCTATGGCGACCGGGTGAATGTTGATTTCTGCATGCGTTATGGCAACCCGTCCACGCAGTCCAAAGTGCGTGAAATGGTGGCGGCGGGATGCGACAAGATCCTGTTTTTCCCGCTGTATCCGCACTATGCCGGGGCCACGTCAGCCACTGCAAACGATCAGTTCTTTCGCGCGCTGATGCAAGAAGCGTGGCAACCGGCCAGCCGCACGGTGGCCCCCTACTTTGATCATCCCAGTTACATCGAGGCCTTGGCGCAGTCGATCGAACGGGCCTATGCGGATATGGCAACACGCCCCGACATTCTGGTGTGCTCGTATCACGGTATGCCTGAGCGGTATTTGCAGCAGGGCGACCCCTATCACTGCCAATGTGTGAAAACGACAAGGCTGCTGCGCGAGCGCTTGGGGTGGGACGAGACAGACATCATCTCGACTTTTCAGTCGCGTTTCGGCCCCGAGGAATGGTTGAAGCCTTATACCGTTGACCATGTGGCTGATCTTGCAAAGCAGGGAAAAAAGAACATTGCGGTCTGTGCACCCGCCTTTTCGGCTGACTGCATCGAAACACTCGAAGAGATCAACGAAGAGATCAAAGAGAGCTTTGAGGAAGCGGGTGGTGAGCAGTTCACTTATATTCCCTGCCTGAACGACGATGACGCGCATATCAAGGCGTTGAGCACAGTGGTGGCAGAGAATCTGTCAGGCTGGATAGACTGACGCTGATTGGCCAGTTCCAGAAAATGAAAAAGGCGGTGGGTGACCACCGCCTTTTCCGTATCAGCCGAAGCTGAAAGTCTTACGACGATGCAACAGCGGCGCCGACCAGAACCAGCAGCAGCAGCGGCAGGACGATGCCCGACGACGACGACTGAGTTTCTTCAACGATGACCGGCGGTTCAACAACCGGCTCAGCGATGTTGCCAGCGTATGCGGTCGAAGCAGCAGCAGTCAGTGCAGCAGCAAGAACGAGTTTTTTCATATTAACCTCCAGAATTTGCGCGATTCGACATAAAGAACCGCACAGCCAAGACTTACCTCGTGGTTTTTTTCTAATCAGCTATGGGGTTGAATTGCAAACGCTACTTACCCCTTACCCGATTCAGTGCGCCAAAATGTCGTCAAATAAGCAACACTTGAGTGCCTACCTTCGCCATTGAGAACAATTCAGCGATATGCTCGTTGTACAGCCCAATGCAGCCGTTCGACGACCGACGCCCGATCTTGCGCGTGTCATGGGTGCCGTGGATTCGGTAATATTTCCAGCTGAGGTACAGCGCATGGGTGCCCAAAGGGTTGTCCGGACCCGGTGGAATATGATCCGGCCATTCCGGATTCCGCTTTTTCATCGAAGGGGTTGGCGACCAGCTGGGGCCTTCGACCTTGCGGATGACGCTCGTGCGACCCAGGCGGGTCAATTCCTCGGTCAGAGGCACCGACGACGGATAAAGCTTGTAGATTGATTGATCGGCCGACCAGTAATGCAGCGCGCGCGACGTGGTATCGACCAGAATCGCACCGTTGCGGGTGTTGCTGAAATAGGGTTTCCAACTCTTCGCGCGGAAGCTTGAAATATTACGACGAACCGGCGGTTCCGGCTCGGGCGCAGGGCGCAATGGGTCGTTTGGCACGTATTGAGCGATGGCTGGCGTGCCCAACGTCGCCGTTGCGCCAATCAAAAAACTGCGGCGAGTCGGGGATTCGAAAGACTTTTTGACCATGGTTGCAGACCTTTATGTGTTCAATCCCGGTATCCGACACATAATATGGCGCGAAAGCCGCAGTCGCAAATCAAACCGGCTCGAATGCGCGCACTGTGGCAGAGTTGCATTTGCGCCGGCACCGATGTCGCGCTATCTCATGTCCCGATAGATGTACCGGGGTGCCTTATGACGCGACTGATTTCCCTTTTGATGATGCTGTTTCTGGGCTTGGCGGCCTGTACGCCCACTTCGGGTCCACAGCAGTTGGGCGCGGATGGCTTGCCGCTGCCCAAGGTTTACAAGATTCGCGGCAATGCTTCGAAACTTCAGTTCCGCATGTTGGATTCGGTCAATGCGCTGCGCTCGGCCTCGGGTCTGAACCCGGTGCAGTTGAACGCGCAACTGAACGCGGCCGCGGCGACCCATTCGCGTGACATGGCAGCGCAGAACCGGCCTTGGCACTTTGGCTCGGACGGATCCTCGCCCATCGACCGTGTTGCGCGGGCTGGTTACCCGGGCCCCCTTGTGGGCGAAGCAATCTCGGAAACCTATGAGACCGAGCTGGAAACACTGGCAGCCTGGATGGAAGAGCCGGGCCCTCGGGGTGTGATTTTGGATCCGACGGCCGTCAACATGGGGTTTGCATGGTTCCAGGAAAAAAGCGGCAAGATCTGGTGGACGTTGGAAATGGGCGGTTGAACCCGGAGTATTCCAACAAAAAAGGCCCCACGCGGGGCCTTTTTCGATTCTGACAGTTGAGTTTTGACCTACGCCGCTTGCACGGACTGTGCTTCGGTCAAGATCGCATAAAGCTTTGTAGGGTCCAAATTGGCCCGCAGCTTGGTGCAGAGCGGTTGTTCACGCAGGGTGCGAGACACAAGGGCAAGCGCCTTAAGGTGCTCCACACCGGCCTCTTCCGGGGCAAACAGGGTAAATGCGATGTCGACGGGCTGGCGATCAACCGCCCCAAAGTCCATCGGCTTTTCCAGCATGACAAACACGCCGGTTACTGTGTCCACACCCGACAGGCGCGCATGTGGCAGGGCCACACCATGTCCAACGCCGGTTGGTCCCAGGCTCTCGCGTTCCATCAGGGCCTCAACCGTCGATTGGGGGTCAAACCCATGAGCGGTGTGCGCCACTTCGGCGATTTCCTGGAACAGACGTTTCTTGCTCGAGGCAGCGGAAAATACCTTAACCGCCTCAGGCTTGAGGATGCTTGAAAGCTCCATGTCTTGCTTGCTCCGCACGGGCGCCCCCTGATCATTTGGGCCAAAGGGCGGCCATTTGATAATTCTTGCCTACTACGGGTCGATCCAACCGATGTTTCCGTCCTCGCGACGGTACACCACGTTCAACCCATCCTTGCCTTCGTTCCGAAAGACCAGCACCGGGGCGCCAGCCAGCTCCATTTGCATAACGGCCTCGCCGACCGAAAGCGATGGAATCTTTGTCTCCATCTCGGCCACAATAATCGGCTGAAGCGACTCGGGCTCACTATCGGTGTTCTGTTCTTCCGACGCGAGGATATACGAGGACGCGCCAAAGAGTTCAACCGGCTCGGAGCGATCCTTATGGTGATCCTTCAGGCGGCGCTTGTAGCGGCGCAGCTGAGTCTCCATCTTGTCGCAGCAAGCTTCGAAGGCCGCGTAGATTTCATTGGCATGCGCCTTGGCCTGGGCGGTCAGCCCGGTCGACAGATGCACGGTTGTTTCGCACACATATTCATGCGCCGAGCGGGAAAAGACGACATTGGCGTCGGTGGGGCGTTCCGCATATTTTGCGACCGCATCGCCCAGTTCCGTCTGCACGTGTGTTTGCAGGGCTTCACCGATATCAATCTGTTTTCCGCTGATTTGGTAACGCATGTGATCTCCTTCACAATTCTCACCCGCATTCACGCCCAATGGATTGGGTGCGCCTGTCAATAACGGGTGATTGGATTAGGCATTTGCGTAGATTGCGTCGCATTCGTCCCCTCAACGAAGGGGCGAACCAGGACAGCATCGAACCGCAAGTTTGCCATACTCTGATTGAGGCAAGAGACGCGCCGAGAGTCAATCGGAAAGCAGCAAAGAAGTTGTGCGAATCTTCGCCATCTTCGGCGGTCATCCGCCGTAAGGTCATGAAATACGGAAGTTTTCGCCCAGATACACGCGACGCACGTTTTCGTTGTCCACGACCTCTTCCGGGGTGCCGGACATCAGAACCTGACCATCATGCAAGATATAGGCGCGATCCACGATCTCGAGCGTTTCGCGGACATTGTGGTCGGTGATCAGCACGCCGATACCGCGCTTTTTCAGGTCGGCCACAAGGTGGCGGATGTCGCCGACGCTGATCGGGTCAACACCCGCAAAAGGTTCATCCAACAGCAGGTATTTGGGGTCAGCAGCCAGGCAACGGGCAATTTCAACGCGGCGGCGTTCACCGCCCGACAGGGCCAGCGCAGGGGCGCGGCGCAGGTGCTCGACGGAAAAATCCGACAGCAATTCTTCCAGCCGTTCCTTGCGCTTGTGCGCATGTTTGACGGTCACGTCCAGCACGGCCGAGATGTTGTCTTCGACACTCAGGCCCCGAAAGATCGACATTTCCTGCGGCAGATATCCGATGCCCAAACGTGCACGGCGATACATCGGCAGGGTGGTGACATTTTGTCCGTCGATGGTGACAGAGCCCGCTTCGGGGAACACCAGGCCAGCGATGGAATAGAATGTCGTTGTTTTGCCGGATCCGTTTGGACCCAGCAGTGCCACCACCTCGGATCGGTCCAAGGACATCGACACGTCCCGAATCACGGTCTTCTTGCTGTAAGACTTGCGCAGCTTCTCGATTTTCAGCCCGGATGAGCCCTCGGTCACGCTGAGTTTCGGTTTCGCCATCAATTCTTGTCCGAGTTCAGAATTGTTTTCACTCGGCCAACCATCTGCGCCGTTCCGGTGATCAGATTCACGGTCATCTTGTTCGAGGTCAGGGCGTTTTCCCCCTGAGTCAGCAGCACATTCCCCGTCATCACGATGATACCGGTGTCTATGGTGTAATCGGCGCGTTGCGCTTGCGCGGCGTCGGGGCCGTTGACCAATACGACGTCTCCGGTCGCCTCCATCCGTTGGATGCCGGATTGTTCCTGGTTGTAGATGACCAGAACACGCTTCGCCGACAGGCGCATTTCGCCCTGTCCCACCAATACGTTACCCTTGAACTCAGCTGATCCGTTTTCCTGGTTCACATCCAGAGTGTCGGCTGTGACCTCAACCGGTAGCGACGGGTCCGCCTTGATCGCGCCGAATGCAACGTTGGTACCCTGCGCCGAGGCAGATGCCGCGCCCAGGATCGAAAGCATGCAGAAAATCAGAGCGCGAAAATAGATCACAGGTTATCTTTCTTGCTTTTGGGGATCGTATACCAGCTTCACCCCGTTTTTGAATACCATGTGAATGGGTCCATCGTCGTTTTTTGCCCCCATTTCCATGTTTCCAGCCGTGAAATCGCCAATTGGGCCCGTTCCGGTGATCGTTCCGGAGGTCGATCCCTTGATCCCGCTAAGCGCAGTGTTCAACACTTCGGTCCGAATTTCGGTGCCATCGGTGGACGTGATCCGCACATCTCCCGAGAAGACGGCCATGTCCTGATCCAACGCCACTTTTCCAAGATCCGAGGTCAAGCGGATGATCTTTCCATCAACCAGAGTGATCTGTGCGTCCAGCTCGGTTGCTTCGGCTGGTGAATTTGGCCCGCCCGGTCGGGCGATTAGGGCGGTGACCAGAACCTCTTCACCCTTGGCGGTGGTGCCCGAAAAATAGGGTTTCGTCACTTGTTGATCGCGCATCCGATCTGCCATGTCCTGTTCGGCAAAGGGGATGGTGGCGTTGGGGTCGACGCTGCGAGACAGCAGGAAGACGGTCGACAACAGCGCAAGCGCCGCCAATGGCAGCAGCACCTTGAGCAGTTGAACCATACGCGAATAGCCGTCCACCGTGTCGGCTCCTTATCCCAGACCGACGCGCAGGCAGTCGTGGATATGCAGCAGACCTTGCGCCGGGCCTTTTGCGGCTTCGTCGGTGACAAACAGGCAGGTGATCTTGCGTTGGTTCATCACGGCCACGGCCTCTTCGGCCAGGGAATCCGGTGTGATCGTGGTTGGGTCAGCGGTCATCACCTGTTCCGCAGTCAAGTCCAGCAGCCCGTCCATGTTCCGCCGCAAGTCACCGTCGGTGATGATCCCAGCCAGCGATCCGTCCGCATCCGTTACGCCCACCACACCAAAGCCCTTCTGGCTGATCTCGATCAACGCCTCGCTCATCGGCGTATCGGCGGCGATCAGTGGCAGGGCATCGCCTGCATGCATCAGGTCGCTGACCTTGCTCAGGCGCGCACCGAGTTTACCGCCAGGGTGGAACTCGCGGAAATTCTCGGGCCGAAAGTCACGATATTTCATCAATGCAATCGCCAGAGCATCCCCCATCGCCAGCGTCAGCGTGGTCGAGATCGAGGGCACCATACCAAATCCGCAGGCCTCGCCCCGTGCCGGGATCTGCAGGTGTACGTCGGCGTTCTTCATCAGCGTGCTGTCCATACGGCTGGACAGGCCAATCAGCGGGATCGAGAATCGGCGCGTGAACGCCAGCAGGTTCGCCAGCTCTGGTGCCTCGCCCGAATTCGAAATCGCTAGAACAACGTCGCCCTCGGACAGCATGCCCAGATCGCCGTGGCTCGCCTCGGCCGGGTGCACGAAATAGGCCGGAGTGCCTGTGCTGGCCAGGGTGGCGGCGATCTTGTGGCCGATGTGGCCTGATTTGCCGATGCCGCTGACGATCACGCGACCTTTGGTGTTCAGGATCAGATCAACGGCTTGTGCAAAGCGATCATCCAGACCCTCGGCCAGGGCCTCCAGCGCTTGGGCCTCGTCTGTGATCACCTGGCGGGCGGTGCTGAGAAAGGACTGTGGATCGGTCATGAGTGTGCAAAAATATCCGTTTCGGGCCAGCCCGCCAAATCCAGCTTGGCGCGCATGGGAAGAAAATCAAAACAAGCCTGTGCCATCTCGGTTCGGCCTTCGCGCGCCAGGCGCTTGTTCAGCTCTTCGCGCAGTTGGTGCAGGTGCAGCACGTCGGACGCGGCATAGTCGAGTTGCGCGGGCGTCAGGGTTTCAGCGCCCCAATCGCTCATCTGCTGCTGTTTCGAGATGTCGACGCCGATCAACTCTTGCGTCAGGTTCTTCAGCCCGTGGCGGTCGGTATAGGTGCGCACCAGACGGCTGGCGATCTTGGTGCAATAGACCGGTGCCGTCAGCGCGCCAAAGGCATTGTACATCGCGGCGATGTCGAAGCGGCCAAAATGGAACAGCTTAAGCACATCGGGGTTTTCCAGCATCGCACACAGGTTCGGCGCCGACGTCTGGCCCTTTTCGACCTGCACGATGTGCGCGTCGCCGTCACCACCGGACATTTGGATCACACACAGGCGGTCCCGATGCGGGTTCAGGCCCATGGTTTCGCAATCGATGGCCACGATTGGGCCCAGATCCAGCCCGTCGGGCAGGTCGTTCTTGTACAGGTGGTTTGCCACGAATGATGTCCTTTGCGCCGTATGCGGCTGAGATAGGGGGTTTGGATACCAAACTCAACTGTGATGGGGAAAGCGGGCAAAGCCGTCATGCGCGCAAAGATTGATCTATCACAAACTCAACTTTGGGGTCGCGTGATACGTCGGGGCAGTTCCCTGGAATACGACCAAGTTGTGCAGCCCCATGTCCCCACATCAAACACCTCTCTTCTCCTACGGCTTTCGCCCCATGTTTCTGGGCGCGTCTCTGTTTGCGATCCTGTCCATCGTGATCTGGATCATGTCCTTGCGGGGCGCTGCCGACTTGCCGCTCTATGGGGATCCCTACATGTGGCACATGCATGAGATGCTGTTTGGTTACGTTTCGGCCGTGCTGACCGGGTTCCTTCTGACGGCCGTGCCCAATTGGACCGGACGCGTGCCTGTTGCCGGGTCGCTGTTGGTGGGGTTGACGGGCCTGTGGTTCGCAGGCCGTGCCGTGATGCTTTGGGGCAGCGGATGGACGGCGGCGGGGATCGAGGCGCTGTTTCTGTTTGCCGTCCTGGCGATCACGACGCGCGAAGTGGTCGCAGGTCGCAATTGGCGCAACCTGATGGTGGTGGGCCCGGTCAGTGTATTTGCTCTGGCGAACCTTGGATTTCATATTGAGGCTGCGCTGACTGGATACGCCGAATTCGCAACCCGCACCGGGTTTGCTGCAATCACGGTCTTGCTGATGCTGATCGGGGGCCGGATCACGCCTGCATTCACCCGCAATTGGCTTAAACAGCAAGGTCATGCACCTTTGCCACCGACCTTTGGACGGTTCGATGCCATCAGCCTGTTGATCAGCATTTTGGCCCTGATCTTGTGGGTCGTTTTCCCGGATGGGCTTGTTTCTGTTGGACCAATGGCAATCGCTGCCTTTTTGCAAGCCGTGCGTTTGGGTCGTTGGAGCGGCCTGCGGACGTTGTCCAACCCTATCCTGTTCGCGCTTCATGGATGCTTTGCCATGATCCCGTTGGGGATACTGATGCTGGCTGCAGCGCCGTTCGATTGGGCCTTTTTTGCTGCAGGCCTGCACGTCATTGGGATTGCCGCCATCGGGGGAATGACGCTGGCCGTCATGTTGCGTGCCAGCATGGGGCACACCGGGCGTCCGTTGAAATCGGATGCGTGGATGAATGGGGCCTTGATTGCCCTGGCGCTGGCCGCAGGATTGCGCGCGGCGTGGTCGCTTTGGGGTTTGCCCGGCTGGGTGCTGGATCTGTCAGCAACGCTGTGGATGGCGGCTTTTGGTGTCTTTGCGTTGCGGGTTGGACCTTGGCTTTTGCGCCCTTCCAAACCCGCTTAGATCATTTGTCGGATCGGCGCGGGTCCAGTATAGAGTGGGCATGGCCAAAAAAACGGCAGGCAAGAAAAAGAGCAGATCCAAAGCAAAGACACGGATAAAACCGCTGCCTTGGCTGTTGTCGTGGGCTGGGTTCCTTGCGCTGCGTGGCACAACGATCCTGATCCTGGTCGTTCTGGCGATGGTGTTGCTCTACACATTCGTAAATCCACCGATCACCCATACCATCTGGACCGAGAAGCGCCGCTTGGGCTCGGTTGATCGCCAATGGGTTCCGATCGAAGAGGTTGCCCCGGTGATGGCTCGTTCTGTCGTGGCCGCCGAAGATGCAAATTTCTGCCTGCACTGGGGTTTTGACGTTGATGCGATTCGGGCGGCCATCGATTCCGGCAGCGGGCGTGGTGCCTCGACCATCTCGCAGCAGGTGGTCAAGAACGTGTTCCTCTGGCAGGGGCGCAGTTGGATTCGCAAGGCGTTGGAGACCGCGATCACGCCTGCAGTAGAAGCCATCTGGTCCAAGCGACGCATTCTTGAGGTCTACCTGAACGTCGCGGAAATGGACGAGGGCGTGTTCGGCGTTGATGCGGCGGCCCAGGAATACTTTGGTGTGACGCCAGATAAGCTCACGCCTTTGCAGGCTGCGCGCATCGCTGCGGTGCTGCCTGCGCCCAAATCGCGCTCGGCCTCGAAACCAAGTGCCAAGGTGCGCAGACGTACCGCTTCGATCATCGACGGAGCGGCCACCATCCGCGCAGACGGGCGGGCCAGGTGTTTCGAGGATTGAAAATCCCGACGCCACAGGGCATTGCTGGATCAACACCATTCGTTCAACTGGATCATCATGGCGCGCCTGTTTCACGTTCCCCTTTCCCCATTCTGCCGCAAAGTTCGACTGTCGCTTGCCGAAAAGAAGATCGAGGTCGAGTTGGTCGAAGAAAGATATTGGGAAGAGGACCCGGATTTCCTGCGCCGCAATCCGGCGGGCAAGGTCCCGGTGATCAAGCTGGATGGCAAGATGATGGCCGAAAGCGCCGCCATCTGTGAATACATCGAGGAAACCCGTCCCGAACCGTCCCTGATGCCCAAGGATGCAGACGCCCGCTATGAGGTGCGCCGCCTGGTCAGTTGGTTCGATGATAAGTTCCACCACGAGGTGACGTCGAAACTGCTTTACGAGCGGGTCAACAAGAAGATGACCGGTCAGGGCTATCCTGACAGCCGCAACGTCAAGGCAGGGGCCAAGGCGATCAAGTATCATCTGGACTACATGGCCTGGTTGCTGGATCACCGTCGCTGGTTGGCTGGGGACGCAATGACATTGGCGGATTTTGCGGCCGCCGCGCATCTGTCGTCGTTGGACTATATCTCGGACGTGGACTGGAACCGCAGCCAGATCGTCAAGGATTGGTACGCCAAGATCAAATCGCGGCCTGCGTTCCGGTCGATCCTGGCCGATCAGATCCCCGGCTTCCGCCCGCCGGCCCATTACGCCGATCTGGATTTCTGATAGACCTTTGGGCAGAGGCCCAATTTCGATGACCACCGATCCCGATCTGAAACAAAGACTGATCCAGCAGGCGCTGGACGAAGGGTTCGTGTCCTGTCGGATTTGTCGCCCGTGGGACATCCCGCAGGTGCCCGAACGCCTGGCCGCCTTTGTCGAGGCCGGGTACCACGGGCAGATGGGTTGGATGGCCGAGCGGATGCACTGGCGTGGCAACCCGGCCGAGCTTTGGCCCGAAGCGCAATCGGTGATCATGCTGGCCGAAAGCTATGCGCCGGAACATGACCCGCGCACCATTCTGGACCATCCCGACAAGGGCGCGATTTCGGTCTATGCGCAGAACAAGGACTATCACGATCTGGTCAAAAAGCGCCTCAAGCGGTTAGCCCGGTGGCTGATTGACGAGGGTGGTGGAGAGGTGAAGGTTTTTGTCGATACCGCGCCTGTGTCCGAAAAGGCGCTGGGCATGGCTGCTGGTCTGGGGTGGCAGGGCAAGCACACCAACCTTGTTAGTCGGGATTGGGGCAATTGGGCCTTCATAGGCTCTGTTTTCAGCACACTCGACTTGCCCGCAGATGCACCTGAGATCGACCATTGCGGCTCTTGTCGGTCCTGTTTGGCGGCGTGTCCAACAGATGCTTTTCCTGCGCCCTACCAGTTGGATGCGCGGCGGTGCATTTCTTATCTGACCATCGAACACAAAGGCCCGGTCGACGAAGAGCTGCGGGGCAAACTCGGCAATCGCATCTATGGCTGCGACGATTGCCTGGCGGCGTGTCCCTGGAACAAGTTTGCGGTGGCCGCCAGCGACATACGCTATGCCGCGCGTGAAGAGTTGAAGGCTCCGGCTTTGGCGGAACTCGCTGCTTTGGATGACACCGCGTTTCGGGCGTTCTTTTCAGGGTCGCCGATCAAGCGTATCGGGCGGGACCGGTTCGTGCGCAATGTCCTCTATGCGATTGGCAACTCGGGTGATGCAGCGTTGATTCCAACCGCACAGGGTTTGACTGACGATGCAGATGCAACTGTGGCCGATGCCGCCCGTTGGGCCGTGGAACAATTGCAATAAGTGACGCAAACAGGCAGGACGTGTCGCGCGAACTCGCTATGTGGTGAGGTCACGACGCGAATGGAGGTTCAAGATGGCGCTGTCTTTGGGCGTGGATACTGGCGGGACGTACACGGATGCGGTTCTGATCCGGGACGAGCGGGATGTCATTGCTTCGGCCAAGTCGCTGACCACACGGGCCGATTTGGCGATTGGGGTCGGCAAGGCGATCAAGTCTGTTTTGGCGCAGGCGGATGTCAGCGCCGATCAGGTGACGCTGGCCTCTTTGTCGACCACGCTGGCCACCAACGCCCTGGTCGAGGGGCAGGGCGGGCGTGTCGCGTTGATCTATATCGGGTTTCGCGAGCAGGATCTGGACAAGCACGGGCTTTCTGATGCGCTGAAAGGGGATCCGGCGCTGGTGATTGCGGGTGGGCACAGTCATGCCGGCAGTGAAAAAGCACCACTGGATGTGGCCGCACTTGAAGCATTCATCGACGCCAACACCGGGATATCGGGCTATGCGGTCGCGGCGCAATTCGCCACTCGCAATCCCGCGCATGAGCTTGAGGCGGCTCGCATGATCACCGAGCGCACCGGCGTTCCGGTGACCTGTTCACACCAGCTGTCGGCCAAGTTGAACGGCCCCAAGCGGGCAGTAACAGCGGTGTTGAACGCACGTCTGATCGGTATGATCGACCGGTTGATTGGCCGGGCGCAAGACACGTTGGTGGATCTGGGGATCACAGCGCCGATGATGGTGGTGCGTGGTGATGGAGCGCTGATGAGCGCAGAACAGGCGCGCGAGCGGCCTATCGAAACCATTTTAAGCGGCCCGGCGGCCTCGATCGTTGGGGCCTGCTGGCTGACCGATACGGAAAACGCGTTAGTCTCGGATATTGGTGGCACAACCACCGATGTGGCTCTGATCAAGGACGGAAAGCCCGCGATTGACCCGGCAGGCGCGCGGGTAGGTGGTTTCCGCACCATGGTCGAGGCGGTCGCCATGCGCACCAGCGGCCTTGGTGGCGACAGTCAGGTCCATGTAGTGACCGAGGGTTTGACGGGCGGCGTGTTCCTTGGCCCGCGTCGGGTTGTTCCCGTCTCATTGATCGCGTCTGAGGCGCCCGGGGTGGTGCATGACGTGCTGGACACGCAGCTGCATTCATCGACGCCCGGCGAACACGACGCCCGCTTCGCGCGGGTCGTGCCCGGCATTCCGATTGATGGTGTGGGCGAGCGTGAGGCCGTTCTCATTGAACGTCTGGGGGATCGGGTGGTGCCTTTGGATCAGGTTCTGCGAACCCGCATGGAACACGGTGCGCTTGGACGCTTGGTGGATCGTGGGATCGTACAGGTGTCCGGTGTGACCCCTTCGGACGCAAGCCATGTTTTGGGACGGTTGGACAGTTGGGATCGGTCGGCGGCCGAAAAGGCGCTGGAGCTTTTCTCGCGCAAACGCGTTGGGACAGGCGACCGCCTTTCCGCGACACCCCGCGACATGGCCCAGATCATCGTGGATCAATTGACCGAACAGACCGCTTTGACCTTGTTAGAGACTGCTTTTGCCGAAGAGGCTGAAGATTTCGGTGTCTCTCCGGAACAGCTTGCGCGACATGTTCTGCTGCAAAAGGGGTTGTCCAAACACCGCGGCTTGCTGGCATTGGATGCATCTTTGAACGTCGATGTGGTGGGGCTTGGTGCCTCGGCGCCCAGCTATTACCCGGCAGTAGGAGAGCGTTTGCGCTGCAACATGATCCTGCCGGAGCACGCAGGTGTCGCCAATGCCGTAGGGGCTGTTGTCGGGCGGGTCACATTCCGCCGTAGCGGCACCGTGACGTCCCCGTCCGAGGGCAAGTACCGGGTTCATCTGGACTCAGGGCCACAGGATTTCACCGAGTCGGACGCGGCATTGACCTTGTTAGAGACTGTTTTGCGCCAAGAAGCCGAAGGTGCAGCAAAGGCTGCTGGCGCAGCGGACATCCGGGTATTGGTCGAACGCGACATCCGCACTGCGCGGGTCGAAGCGCGGGATGTCTTTGTCGAGGGCATGCTGACGGTGGAGGCCAGCGGACGACCCCGTGTTGCAGTTGGCTAGCGCTCTCAAAGCGACACGGCTGACGGATTCCTGCAATCTTGGCTTTCGATCCTGGTGCAGTCTGTACTGACATCAAAGTGAGGATCGCAATGCAACATCGTCAGGACCGCATCGACTTGGCTGCTTGTTTAAGGCTGGCTGCCCGAAACGGGTGGCAAAGAGGCGTGGACAATCACTTCTCACTGGCGGTTGATGCTGGGCATTTCTTGGTCAACGCCCGCGGCTTGCATTGGTCCGAGGTCACCGCATCGAACCTGTTGTTGGCTGATCACGACGGCAATGTGGTCGAAGGTGAGGGAGAGATCGAGGCATCGGCCTTTTACATCCATTCCCACATCCATCGCACCGTTCCCCATGCGCGTTGCGTTTTGCACGCCCATCCGACCTATTCCACAGCGCTTGGCTGTATCGAAGGGGGACGCCTTGAGAACTGCCATCAGGACGCTTTGCGGTTCCTTGGGCGGGTGTCCTACGACGGGGACTTCAGCGGATCGGCGTTCGATGACGGTGAGGGTGGGCGCATCGCAGCAACCATTGGAAACGGCAATATCGTGGTCATGGCCCACCACGGGATCACCGTGGTCGGGGAAACCGTGGCGCGGGCCTACGACGATTTCTACAACTTTGAGGTAGCTTGCGAATACCAGCTGACGGCAATGGCCTCGGGCCGTCCGCTGGCCATTCTTCCAGATGATGTCGCTGAAAAGCTGGCCGCAACCATGTGGGACGAACGGCAGATCGACTTTCACTTTGCAGCGATGAAGCGGCTATTGGATCGGGATGAACCGGATTACGCCCATTGAGTAACGCCCCGCCGATCTCGGCGGGGCGTTGTTTCCTTATTCAGCGGCCTCTGACCGCTTGGGCAGCACCCAGTCTGGGCGGGCAAAGTGGCAAGTATAACCGTTTGGAATGCGCTCCAGGTAATCCTGATGCTCGGGTTCGGCATCCCAGAAGTCACCCACAGGCTCGACTTCGGTCACGACCTTGCCGGGCCACAGGCCGCTGGCATTGACATCAGCGATGGTGTCCAGCGCGGTCGCCTTCTGTGCCTCGTCCACATAGTAGATCGCTGACCGATAGCTCATGCCGACATCGTTGCCCTGACGGTTCACTGTGGTCGGATCGTGGATCTGGAAAAAGAACTCCAGCAGCTTGCGATAGCTGATCTGCGCAGGATCAAAAAAGATCTCGATCCCTTCGGCATGGGTACCATGGTTGCGATAGGTGGCGTTGGGAACGTCCCCGCCGGTATACCCCACGCGGGTTCCCGAGACGCCGGGCATTTTGCGGATCAGGTCCTGCATGCCCCAGAAACAGCCACCTGCCAGAACGGCGCGTTCAGTGCTCATGCGATATCCTCCACTTGATTGATGTAGTCGCCATAGCCTTCGGCCTCCATGTCGTTGCGATGCACGAAACGGAGCGAGGCAGAGTTAATGCAATACCGCAGCCCGCCGCGATCCAACGGGCCATCGGGAAAGACATGTCCCAGATGGCTGTCGCCATGGGTCGAGCGCACCTCGGTCCGGATCATGCCCAACGTCCGATCTTCAAGCTCTTGGACATGGGCCGGTTCAATGGGTTTGGTAAAGCTGGGCCAGCCACAGCCGGATTCGTATTTGTCGGACGAGGCAAACAGCGGCTCACCCGACACGATGTCCACGTAGATTCCCGGTTCCTTGTTGTGCAGCAGTTTGCCGGTTCCGGGGCGTTCTGTGCCGCTGTTTTGGGTCACATAGAACTCTTCACGCGAAAGGGCGGCGATGGCCTGAGGGTCTTTGATGTATTTGGTCATGCAACCTCCGGTTCTGATTTGAACACGTATGTGGGGTCGTGGAATGAAAAGCAAAGATTTGTTTCATTCAGATAGCAGCAACGTGCAATTCATCCAATCAGGTTCAGTGAACGTATGAATCGCAACAGGAGGTTCAACATGTTCAGAATTGGTGTTCTAAGCCTGCTGCTGGTTATCGGCCACATGGTTCATGCAGGCCCGGTTCGCGGTGTGTTTAACTCGATCAACGGGGGGCAACTCTTTATGAAGGAGTGGCAGGGTCGGCCCGTTTTGGTGGTGAACACCGCATCTCAATGCGCCTACACCGACCAATACGCCGGCCTTCAAAAGCTCTATGATCGGTACCGTGATCGTGGCCTGATCGTGCTGGCCGTGCCCTCTGACGACTTCAATCAAGAGTTGGACACCAGCGAGGATGTAAAGCAGTTCTGCGAAGTTAACTATGGCCTAGATGTTCCGATGACCGACATCACATCGGTTCGCGGTCCATCGGCACATCCGTTCTATCGTCAGGTCAAAGAGGATACAGGGTTTGTGCCGCGATGGAACTTTAACAAGGTCCTGGTTGCGCCCGATGGCTCGGTGGCCGCAACATTTGGATCGGCGACCCGTCCCAACTCTGGCAAGATCGTCAGTGCCATCGAAGAGCTTTTGAACTAGGCGGGTTTTGGTGCCGGTTGGCGTGCCAGCTGTACCGCGAGAATGCCAAGCGTTGTGATCGCCACACCTAGGCCGTCCAGCACACCCAGACTTTCGCCCAACAATGCTGCGGCCACAGCAACGCCGAACGCCGGGTTCAAGAAGTGAAAGGTCGAGGCGCGGATGGCCCCGATCCGATCCAGCAGCAGGAACCAGATCAAAGTCGCTGCAAGCCCTGGAACCAGCGTGGTATAAGCAAACGCCAGCAGGAAAGGCACCGTCGGATTGATGTAGATCGTTTCAAAAACCGGGGCGGCGACAAACAAGACGGCCGAGCCTACCAGCATCTGCAAGCCGACCACCATCATGAAGTTCCCACCCGAGGTTGCGCCGCGCACCGACAGGGTGGCAAAGGTCAGCGCCAGGGCGCCCAGCACACACAGTATCAGGCCAAACATGTCGATGCCGCCCGAAATCCGCGCGCCCATGATCAGAGCCACGCCGCCAAATCCCATGAGCAGGCCGATCAGGCCAAGAGGGCGCAACCGCTCCTTGAAGATCAACCAATTCGCCAGAGCCACCATCAGCGGCATAGTCGAGGCGATGATGGCCGCGACCGAAGCCTCGATCGTTTGCATCGCATAGAAATTCAGACCCAAATACAGGGCGTTTTGACAAATCCCGAACATGATCGTTGCAAACAGCTGCGGGCGGGTCAGCCGCCAGCTTTGCCCCATGGCGCGCGCAATCAGCACGCCCAACACGCCGGAAATCAGAAATCGCAGAGCCAGGGAAAAAAGCGGCGAGGCGTCCGCAACGATGATCCGCGCCGATGTAAAGGCCGACGACCACATCAGTGCAAATGTCAGCCCCATGATAATGGCGCGCATGTCCATGATGCTGTCCCTCTCCGTCACGCAGCGAGGGGACAGTTCATCAAATCACACAGGCATGCAAGTGCGTTGGTATGTGTTGATACAATAGAGCTGGCGTTGCACGAGGATGCCCCGAATGAAACGATGGGGCACCCCCCTACACATCAATGCATGTATTGGTGATCTGGCTCACTTTCCGGTTCCTCGACCGGATCAAGAACTAGCACCAGTCGTGTCTCTCCGGTCCCTTCGATCGGTGGAGAGCGGTGAACAAGGCGTGATTTCGACTGATTGGGCCAAAGCGTTCCGCGCAGTAGGATTGGCGCTCCGGTTGACGCGGTGAAAATGTGATCCGGCTCGTTCGCGTCCCGCAAGATCCCGTATTGCGTGCCGGTTCCTCGATAGGTGCAGACCAAACGGGCCGTGACGGCGTCGATGTGAAATCGTCTACAGGCGTTTGTCGTCACAACATCAAGACGCAGGCGCAGCCAATTGGCGCCCATGAGATTGGCAAAAACATCCGCCATCGCCGCCACATCATCAACCAGCAGATCGCGTTCAGCGCTGTCCGGGGTGCCCGACACCTCGCACACCTTGCGCATGGCATCGCGTACCGCATGTGGACGCAGAATGATCCTGGTCCTGGGCAATTGCTCGGGGTCAAGCGTGCTGATCCAAGATTGGAACTGCGAAGTTGGTTTGCGCTGCCAGATCACGCCACCAATATTGGGTTTTCTCAACTCGACCAGACCCTCGGGCGTTTCCGTCACGCCAACGCGGGATGCGATGCCGGTTCCGATTTCGCGGATGACATTCATGCTGCGGCCTCGGCTCGGCGCCAAATCGGGAAGGGATCTGGCAGATCGGGAAGGTCATGAGGTCCGGTCGCAGCGATGGTGGGCAACAGTGCCCCATCGAGCTTGGCCTTCAGCGCGGGCCAGTCGATGCCGCTGCCGATGAACACGATCTCTTGACGGCGATCCCCCCAAGGTTCCTGCCAATGGGCCTGCATATAGGCGCGCGCGCTTTCATGATCGGGACGTCGATCTTCGGGAACAGTGGCCCACCAGGTGCCAAGCGGCTGGATCGACGACAAAGCCCCAGCAAGCGAGAACTCTGCGACCCAATCGGGCCGGGTTGCGATCCAGAAGTGCCCTTTGGCGCGGATGACCCCGGGCATGTTGCCATTCAGAACCTCAAGGACTTTTTCCGGAATGAATGGTTGGCGGGCCCGGTAGACAAAGCTGGTGACGCCGTATTCTTCGGTTTCGGGGACGTGATCGGCAAAACCGTAGAGCTCTTTTGCCCACATCGGATGTTCATGCGCCTTTTCGAAATCGAACAGGCCAGTGTCCAGAATTTCGCCCGCAGGCACGTCTGACTGGTTCGTTTCGATGATCTTGGCATCCGCGTTGAGGCTGCGGATGATCTTGCGGGCGGCATCCACACGCTCAGGTCCGGCATCCGCCACCTTGTTCAGGATCACGACATCAGCGAACTCGATTTGGTCGGTGAGCAGGTGTACCAATGTGCGTTCGTCTTCTTCGCCCATGGTTTCGCCACGGTCGCTCAGGAAATCGTGGCTGGAGTAATCTTCGAGCAGGTTCACGGCATCAACTACGGTCACCATCGTGTCTAGGCGCGAGACGTCGGACAAGCTCTGACCAAACTCGTCGCGGAAATCAAAGGTGGCGGCGACGGGCAGGGGTTCTGAAATACCGGTCGATTCAATCAAAAGATAGTCGAAACGCCCTTCGCCAGCGAGGCGTCGCACCTCGTCCAGCAGGTCATCGCGCAGGGTGCAGCAGATACAACCGTTCGACATCTCGACAAGCGTCTCATCGGTGCGCGAGAGTTCAGTGTCCGCGCGTACCAGATCAGCGTCGATGTTCACTTCGGACATGTCGTTGACAATCACGGCAACCCTGCGCCCGTCGCGATTGTTCAAAACCCGGTTCAACAGGGTTGTTTTGCCTGCGCCCAAATAGCCGGACAGGACGGTTACGGGAAGGCGGGTATCGGTCATCAAAAGTGGTCCTCTCTGTCGAGTGTCTGGCGCGGGGAGAAGCGCCAGACCTGCCTACGACTGACATCGATATGTTATAACGTAACATAGTGCAACCCTGTCAAACCATGCGGAGTGATCGGTGGAAACGCCTGGTGGGTCGAAGCAATGAAAAAGGGCCGCCATCTGGCGACCCCAATCCGTTCAGATCAAGAAGATACGATCAGCCGTTCACGCTGTCTTTCAACGCTTTGGCGATGGTCATTTTCACGACCTTGTCGGCTTCTTTCTTGAACTGCTCGCCGGTGGCAGGGTTGCGCACCATGCGCTCGGGACGCTCACGGCAATAGATCTTGCCCACGCCCGGCAGGGTCACGGCGCCACCGCCGGAAACTTCGCGGGTAATCAGGCCGGTGATGGCGTCGAGTGCTGCGCCAGCGGCTTTTTTATCTGTACCCATTTCCTCGGCCAGTGCTGCCACGAGCTGAGTTTTGGTCATAGGCTTTGCCATTTCTTGGTCTCCTTACTGTGCCCGATCAGTTGGGCCTCATCGCGTAACTCTAACTGGATATTGTGAGGTAACACAACGAATAGTAGCACCGAAAACCAAGAAAATATGGGGTTTTCGGCGGTTTTTTGCGCTCAGAGGAAGGCTGTCTCGTCAAACGAGCGCAATTTCCGGCTGTGTAGACGCTCCAGAGGCATCCCGCGCAGCGCCTCCATCGCGCGAATTCCGATGGCCAGATGACGGCTGACCTGGGTTGTATAGAACTCGGACGCCATGCCCGGCAACTTCAATTCGCCATGCAACGGCTTGTCCGAGACGCACAGCAAAGTGCCATAGGGAACACGGAACCTGTAACCGTTGGCGGCAATCGTGGCGCTTTCCATGTCCAGCGCAATGGCACGCGACTGGCTGAGACGTTGTACGGGGCCGGATTGATCGCGCAGCTCCCAATTGCGGTTGTCGATGGTGGCAACCGTGCCGGTGCGCATCACCCGCTTCAGGTCGTATCCAGCGAGTTCCGTCACCTCGGCCACGGCCTGTTCCAACGCGATCTGAATCTCTGCCAGGGCCGGGATCGGAACCCAGACGGGCAGGTCGTCGTCCAGTACGTGATCTTCGCGCAGATAGGCATGTGCCAGCACGAAATCGCCAAGTGCCTGCGTGTTTCGCAGGCCTGCGCAATGACCCACCATCAACCAGGCGTGCGGACGCAGGACTGCAATGTGGTCCGTCGCGGTCTTGGCGTTTGATGGCCCCACGCCGATGTTGACCAGTGTGATCCCTGACCCATCCTTTCGTTTCAAATGATAGGTTGGCATCTGAGGCAGCTTGGCGGGTGCTTCGATCGGTGTCTCGGCGTCCGCAATCTCTACATTTCCAGTGCTGACAAAACTGGTGTAACCGCTGTTCGGGTCGGCCAGCTGGGTGCGGGCATAAGCTTCGAACTCGGAAACGTAGAACTGATAGTTCGTAAACAGAACATGGTTCTGAAAGTGGCCCGGGTCGGTCGCTGTATAGTGGGACAGTCGCGCCAGCGAATAGTCGATACGTTGTGCTGTGAACAATGCCAGCGGGCCTGTGCCGTTGCTGGGCACATGGGTGCCATTCACGATGTCATCGTTTGTTGTGCTCAGGTCCGGTACGTCGAACACATCCCGCAGGGTAAAGCCCGCTGCGCCTTCTTGCGGCACTGTAAGTCCCGGATTGGCTGCGACCGCAAAATGCACAGGGATAGGTGTGTCCGACGGGCCAATGGTGACGGGCTGTCCGTGGTTCTTGATCAACAATGCAATCTGTTGGGTCAAGTAAGACCGGAAAAGACGCGGCTGCGTGATGGTCGTGGCATGGGTGCCGGGATTTGTCACATGCCCGTAACTCAATCGACTGTCGACCTGCGCATAGCTGGTCGTCTTGATCCGCACCTCGGGATAGAATGCACGGACATGACGCTCTGGGGCACCTTCAACCATCGCTTCGGAAAACCGCTGACAGAGGAAAGCCGTCGCCTGATCATAGAGCTCGATCAACCGCTCGACGGCTTGCTCCGGGTCGGTGAAGCTTTCTGACTCGAGGGTTTCAGGGGTGGCGTATTCTGTCATTCAAGTGGGTCCAGTAGGTCAATTTTTTCAAAGGTGCGCACGTCAATCAGGCCCAGGTCCGAAATCCGCAATTCCGGGATCACCACCAAAGCCAGCAAAGAGTGCTGCATGTAAGCGTTGTTCAGGTCACAGCCGCACGATTGCATTGCGGCGACCATCTGCTCGGCTTTCGCGGCAACGTCAGTGGCGGGGCTGTCGGACATGAGCCCGGCAATGGGCAATTCCACCAAGGCCAGCTCTTCGCCGTCCCGCCAGATAGTGATGCCGCCGCCGACCTCGGCCAGCCGGTTGGCGGCCAGGGCCATCTGCGCCCGGTCTGTGCCAACAACGATCATGTGATGGCTGTCGTGCGCCACGGTCGAGGCCATGGCCATGCGCCCCTGATAACCAAAACCCGAGACAAAGGCGTTGGTCACGCCGCCTGTGGCGCGGTGTCGTTCCACCAGAGCGATCTGGCAGGTCTCTCCATCCCCTTCGACCAATCCCTCGCGCACTGGCAAATCCGCCTTGAGCGCCTTTGTCGGTGCCTGATTTTCCACAACACCGATGACATTGGCACGGACAGAGTTGGCGCCCTCGGGGGCTTTGATCTCAAAATCGACCGCGCCCAATTCATGCCCCAAATGCACCGTGCCACGTGCACTGTCTGGCCAGTTGAAATGCGGGCAATCAACCGTGATAGAGCCGTTTTCTGCAACGATCTGCCCACGTGCGATCACGGTTTCTATTGGCAGGTCGGTCAGGCTGGAGGTCAAGATGACATCCGCCCGACGCCCCGGTGTGATCGAGCCAATTTCCCGCTCCAACCCAAAGTGAGTGGCGGTGTTGATCGTCGCCATCTGCAGCACAATCAACGGATCACAGCCGCATGCAATAGCGTGCCGCACGACCCGGTTCATATGACCGTCGTTGACCAGAGTGCCGGAGTGGCAATCATCGGTACACAGGATAAAGTTGCGCGGATCCAGACCCTTTTCCGTTACTGCTGTGATCTGGCTTTCAACGTCGTACCAGGCAGACCCAAGTCGCATCATGGACCGCATACCTTGACGGACACGAGCGATGGCGTCTGCTTCACACGTCCCTTCGTGATCATCCGCCGGACCACCCGCGACATAGGCCGCAAAGGCAGGGCCCAAATCAGGCGAGGCATAATGCCCGCCCACGGTCTTGCCTGCGTTTTGCGTCGCCGCAATCTCGGCCAGCATCTTGGGGTCTGCGTTGGACACACCGGGAAAGTTCATCATCTCGCCCAAGCCGATGATGCCGGGCCAGGTCATCGCCTCGGCCACATCCTGAGGGCTGATTTCATAGCCGGTGGTTTCCAGACCCGGCGCCGAGGGTGCGCAGGACGGCATTTGGGTAAAGATGTTGACGGGTTGCATCAGCGCTTCGTCATGCATCATGCGGACACCGTCCAAACCCAACACGTTGGCGATCTCATGCGGGTCGGTGAACATTGATGTGGTGCCATGGGGGATCACGGCGCGCGCAAACTCGGCGGGTGTCAGCATGCCGCTTTCGATATGCATATGCCCGTCACACAGGCCGGGGATCATGTAACGGCCGTTTGCTTCGATGATCTGCGTATCGGGGCCGGTGCAATGGCTGGCGTCGGGGCCGACAAAAGCGATGCGACCTGCGGCGATTGCAATCGAATGATCAGATAGGGTTTCGCGCGTGTGCACATTCACCCAAATCCCACCGGTGATGACAGTGTCAGCGGCTTCGCGCCCGGCGGCAACGGCGATCAATCGGGGGGCCACTTCGGGCCAGCTGGGGAAAGTTGTCTGTTCCATGGCTCAACTTTCCCGAATGTTAGCGCCTGTGCAACCCCTCCCGTCGCAGTATCATGAAAGGGTTACATCTGGTCGGGTATAGGGTCCCATGGAAATCGTCATTCACCACAACCCCGCCTGCGGCACCTCTCGCAATGTGCTGCAAATCATCCGCGACGCAGGCTATGATCCGGTCGTTGTCGAATACTTGGACACCGGCTGGACGCGCCCGCAGTTGCAGGCATTGTTTGCCGCTGCTGGTATCACACCGCGCCAAGCCCTGCGCACAAGCAAATCCCCGGCCGAAGAGCTAGGATTACTCGATCCATCCGTTTCGGACGCCGCATTGCTTGATGCGATGCTGGCGCATCCAGTCTTGGTGAATCGCCCCATCGTGGCCTGCGCCAACGGGGTAAAGCTCTGCCGTCCGTCCGGCGCAGTCCTGGATCTGCTGGACAATTGGCCGCCCGCCCCTTGGTCCAAGGAGGATGGTGCGCTGCTGATTGATGAACAAGGCAACCGGTTGCCGGAATAAACTGTAATCCAGTCTGAAATCCCCTTGTGGGTTGGCCCTCTTTTCGCTCTCATCGAGGAACAGAAGGGGAGGCACGTCATGGACTATGAAACGGTGGATGCTGATGCATTCGGTCGGTCGCTGAAAGGGATCGGCCTGAACCTGCTGGTGCGGGATGTGCAAGCTGAATGCGCCTTTCTGGCGGAAGTGTTCGGGATACGCAGTCATCAGGTGACAGCGGATTTTGCCATCGTGACCTATGGCGACCAGGTGTTTCAGCTGCATAGCGATGGCACCTATCACGCAAACCCATTGCTGAATCTTGTGCCGGAAAACCCACCGCGCGGAGCTGGATTGGAAATTCGTCTGTATGACAGCGACCCGGATGCGGCCGTGCAACGGGCCGAGGCTTTTGGGGCCACGGTTTTGCAAGTGGCAACAGACAAACCACATGGGCTGCGCGAAGCGTATATTCTGTGCGCTGACGGGTATGCTTGGGTGCCAAGCAAACCCAAAAGTTAGTTTGAACAATTGCCAAATGGCGCGACCTTGCGGTCACGCGTCCTGCGGACGGCAGGGGGCCGGGCAGGCGCGGGCAAAGCCCGCGCCTGCCCGGCCCAACGGGAGGAGGTGTTCCGTCAGGAACATCGACGACGGGCGGGAGGGCTTGTGGATCAGCGAGAAACTTCAGCTGATACCTCGGACCTCAACCAGTTGGTGAATGCAATGGCGCCGGGGTTTTCTTCGGCTTGAGGTGACAACAACAGATAGTAAGCCTCTGGCATGACAGCGCGATGCGCAAAGGGGGCAATCAGGCGACCCTCGTCGATCAATCCGCGTACGATCGTGTCATGGGCCAGACACAACCCTCCTCCGGCCATCGCCACGGACAGGCTGACCATATATGTGGTGGCATATGTGATCGGTGGATTTCCCCATTTTAGACCCTGATCTTCGGCCCAGTTCGACCAATTCGACAACAGGTTCGAGCAATCATAGAGCGGTTGATCCTGCACATTTTCCAATGTCACAGAATACCCTGGCGCGCACACCGGATAGTAGTGATCGGTCCGCAGCAGCTCTGTCCGGACCGTGTCTGCAGGACGCAGGGAATAGCGGATCTCGACGGCTGCGCCTTCGGCCATTTCTCGTGGTTCCCAAAGCTCGGTGAAGATGTTCAGTTGAACGTCCGGATGCAGCGCGCGGAACCGGGGCAGCTTTGGCGCAAGCCAATTCACGGCAAAGGTGATGTTTGATTGAACCTGCACCGCATTCACCTGATCGCCGACCACCGCTTGAGTCCCCCGGACCAGGGTGCGAAACGCCTCGCGCACGACCGGCAGGTAGGTGATCCCGGTTTCCGTCAATTCCAATGCCCGGGGACGGCGATGAAACAGTGGACGTCCCAGGTGCCCCTCCAGCGATTTGATCTGCTGGCTGACCGCGCTTTGTGTCATGTTCAAATCTCGCGCAGCTCCGGTGAACGACAGGTGGCGCGCTGCGGCCTCGAACGTGCGAAGCCAGCCCAAAGGGGGAAGGGGTTTCTGCATACGCATAACTCTGCCATTAGCAACGCTAATGGAATAGCTTCGTTTTTTTCGTTGGTCAAATGCAAGTCCGGGATGCAGGTTCTAGGTCACCCAGGGAAACCGCCTCGGCATCAAGGAGAATCGGCGATGAGCGTGACAAATCTGCGACCCAATATGGATCACTGGTCCGAGCGGGTTGATATGGCGGCGGCCTTTCGCTGGACCGTCAAACTGAGCATGCACGAGGCCGTGGCGAACCACTTCAGCCTGGCCGTAAATGACGACGGCACGCAGTTCCTGATGAACCCGAACCAGATGCACTTCAGTCGTGTGAAGGCATCGAACTTGTTGCTGCTGGATGCAAATGATCCGAACACGATGGATATGCCCGGTGCGCCGGACCCGACCGCCTGGGGGCTGCATGGTTCGATCCACCGTCACTGCCCCCATGCGCGATGCGTGATGCATGTACATTCGATCCACGCCACGGTTCTGGCCTCGTTGGCGGACAGCAATATCCCACCGATCGACCAGAACACCGCCACCTTCTACAACCGCTATGTGATTGATGAAGAGTTCGGCGGCCTGGCTTTTGAAAGCGAAGGGGAACGCTGTGCCTCGATGTTGAATGACCCCAAGAAAAAGGTCATGATCATGGGCAACCATGGCGTGCTGGTGATCGGCAGCGATGCGGCGGACGCGTTCAACCGCCTCTATTACTTTGAACGTGCGGCCGAGACTTATATCCGCGCCCTGCAAACCGGCCAAAAGCTGCGGGTGCTGAGCGACGAGATTGCCGAGAAAACCGCACAAGAGCTTGAGGATTATCCAAGCCAGGCCGAAGCGCACATGCGCGAAATGAAAGCGATCCTGGACGCAGAAGGGTCTGATTACGCGAGCTAAGCGGCGCTAGCCGCCAAGCCAGAAAGGACATCCCATGTTGGATACCGCCAACCCCCGGGCGCGCACCCTTGCCGCCCGACACTATACGTCTGCCCAATCGCTGGAGGCCGAACGCGAATTAATGCTGCGCAGCTGGCAACTCGCGGGCCATGAAACGCAACTGGCTGAGCCGGGGCAGTTCATCACGCTGTCGCTGTTTGATCAGAACATTTTCCTAGTGCGGGGTCGCGAAGGGGAAGTTCGCGCGTTCTACAACGTCTGCCCGCATCGGGGGCATCAACTGGTCGAGGGGAGCGGGAAAAAGGCGGTTCTGACCTGCCCCTACCACGCTTGGACATTCGGGCTCGATGGCAACTTGCGAGGGATGCCCAAGCGGGATGGAACAGATGCTCCTGTTCGGTCTGAGATCTGTTTGTCTAATGTTAGGGTCGAATCCCTAGCCGGTTTCCTGTTCGTGAATTTGGATGATGACGCGCTCAGCCTGGCCGAGTTTGCGCCGGGGCTTGAGGCGCAGATGTTGGAGCGGATTCCGGAACTGCCCAGTCTGGTGATCGAGGGCGACAGCGCATACGGCCACACCTACACCTGCAAATCCAACTGGAAGGTGATGCTGGACAACTACCTGGAATGTCACCACTGCGGCCCGGCGCATCATTCGTTCGACGACATGATGAACATCGCCGAAAACCGGTTCGAGCTGTACCAGAACTATACCTATCAACATGCCCCCACCGCACGCAAAGCCGAGAACCAGGCGTTTCGGCTGGATCTGGAGCATGACGTTCTGGACGGTCAATTCTGGTTCCTGTTCCCCAACACGATCTTTGGCCAATTCCCCGGCGCGCGTGGCTTCTATGCCTCGCGGTTCGATCCGGTGACTCCGGATTTGACCGAGCGGCGCTCGATCTCTTTGACGACGCCGGAACCGACGGATCCGGACATGGAAGCGCGGTCGGCGGAACGGGCGGAATGGTCCACCAACATCGTGTCTGTCGAGGATCGTGAGCTGTGCGAAAGCGTGCAGCGCGGCATGCATCAGCGCGGGTTCGAGCAGGGTTGGTACGTCACCGACCCGGATGCGCATGACATCTCGGAACACGCGATGCGCCATTTCCACGACATCTATCTTGCAGCCATGGGCGAAGAGACATGAAGAACATCTACACATATGGCGGCAAACCCGCCCGCCGGAACCTGACCGTCGACTGCCTGCGCCGCAACAAGGCGGCAGGCAAGAAAATGACCCAGGTCTCGGCCATCAGCGAGGATGAGGCGCGCGCTTGCGAAGAGATGGGGATCGACATGATCACCATTTCCGATCTGGACTATGACGCCGTGCGTGCCGGGGCGCCGCATACCTTCATCACCTCCAGCCAGACCATGTGTCAGTATTTCGAGCCGCAAGAATGCCTGACGGCGGCACTGAAGGCGGCCGAGAAAGGTGCCGATGCGATATTTACGCCACGCGGGATGGGCATTGTTGAACTGATCGCGAATGAGGGGCTGGCGGTGCAGGGTCACGTGGGGCTGGTGCCGCGAAAATCGACCCTAACAGGGGGGTTGAAGACCTTTGGCAAGACAGCAGAAGAGGCAATGCAGCTGCTCGAGTGGATGCGTCGGTACGAGGATGCAGGCGCCGCAGCGGTCGAGGTTGAATGTGTCGCGGTCGAGGCGCTGCAGGCGATCAATCACAAGACCTCGCTTCTGACCCATTCGATTGGTGCGGGTTCGGGCGGCGACATCATCTTTTCCTTCATGGAGGACATCTGCGGCGACGTGGAAAACCCACCGCGCCACGCCAAGGCCTGGGGGGATGTTCTGTCGATCCGCAAGCAATTGGCCGCAGAGCGCGACAAGGCGCTGACCGGGTTCCGCACCGACGTGCAATCTGGCGCGTTCCCGGATGAGGCACATACGGTCGGCATGTTGCCAGGCGAAGAGGACAAACTGCGCGAGGCGCTCGACAAGTGGAGCACCCTGCATCAATGAGCGTCACCCTGACAGACACCGGCCTGCGGGTCGCATTGCCGGATGGCGAGGCATATTTCAACGCCTTCTGGCTGCGCGACAATTGCCCCAGTTCGTTTGACGCCGAGACGCGAGAGCGGGTGTTTGACATCTGCGCGCTTGACGGCGACCCGGTGATCGCTGCGGCACACGTCGATGGCGATGCGCTGGTTGTGGACTGGCAGGGCGAGGATCATCAGAGCCGCTATGATCTGGATTGGTTGGCAAGGTGTGCCAATGGTGCGCCACGGCCTGATGCGGCGGCGATTCCGCGAGCCCTGTGGCGGTCGGACAAGGTGTTTCAGCGGTTCAATCGCGCCGATCTGGATTGCGATCAGGGTCGCTGCGATTGGGCCCGCGCGCTGATCGAAGATGGTGTCGCCATTGTCGAGGGGCTTGCGGACAGCGATGCAGCACTCACCGATCTGGCAAACCTGTTGGGCGAAGTTCGACCCTCTGTAGCGGGCTCATATTTTGATGTGCGGGTGCATATTGATCCGGTGAACCTGTCGTATACGGCCGCCGAACTGGAGCTGCACACCGATACCCCAGCCGAAGAAACCCCGCCCGGCGTGCAGTTCCTGCACTGCCGCGCCAATTCGGTCGACGGTGGTGACAGCCTGTTTCTGGACGGGGCAGCCGCGGCCGAGGACTTTCGGAATGAATACCCGGAGGCGTTCGAGCTGCTCGCGACCGTGACGGCCCCATTCTACTATGAACACGACGCATTTGACTGGCGCGCGCGCCAGCGGGTGATCGAGCTGGACGCGGGTGGCGCGGTTTCGGGCCTGACCGTCTCGCAGCATATGGCCGACGTATTCGACATGCCGCAGGACCTGCTGGATCGTTATTATCCTGCCTTTGTTCGCTTCATGCGGTGGCTTAGGCGGTCAGACTACCTGGTGCGGTTTCGCTTGAACGCGGGCGAATGCATCGTCTTTGACAATCACCGCATCGTGCATGGCCGCGCGGCCTATTCCGCGGACAGCGGCCATCGCCACCTGCGCGGTTGCTACATCGATCGGGGCGAGCTGCGCTCGACCTATCGGACCCTCTTTCGCAAGACCGGCCAGACGGCCCCCAAGCCAGGGACAATCAGAGCGCCATGAATGACGCCACAGACTATACACGCGCCTTTGCCGCCAAGCCGCAGCCGCTGACGCTGGAACAGGCCGCGTGGAAAACGCCGCCCATGCAGCTGACCGATACCGAAGGCATGATCGACGTGCCCCGGATGCGGCGGTATCGCCAGAACCGGCTGCGCGAGCAGATGAAGGCGCATGGAATGGCGGCCGTGATCCTGACGGATCCGCTGTCGATCAGATATGCCACGGGCGTGCGAAACTGCACGCTGTTTCAGATGCATATTCACGCGGGCTATCTATTTCTGCCTGCCGAGGGGCCGGTGATCTATTTCGACAGCGAGCCTGGCCGGGAAACCGGCGCGCAGCTGGAAACCATCGACGAGATCCGCGATGACCTGCTGCCGTTGTCCTATATGTTCGCGGGCTATCGCCATCAGGAATGGTGCAACAAATGGGCCGCTCAGATGAAGGCGTTGGTGGATGAACACTGCGGGGGAGAGACCCGTGTGGGCGTCGAACGTACTGCCCCCCTGCCGCATATGGCGTTGGAACAGGCCGGGTTGATCTTGGTCGACGCGGGCGAGGTTTTGGCGCATGCCCGCAAAATCAAAAGCCCCGAAGAAGTCCTGTGCATGAACCAGACGATTGCCGTGGCCGAGGATGGCATGACCCGGATGCGCAACAACCTGGTCAACGGCATCACCGAGCAAGAGCTGTGGTCCCACATGTGGGCCGCCAACATCGAAGGCGGCGGTGAGTGGATCGACTATCGCCTGCTGGCGTCTGGTGAACGCACCAACCCTTGGCAGCAAGAGGCCTCCAGCCGCACCATTCGGGCGGGCGATCTGGTGGTGTTTGACTGCGGCATGGTAGGCCCGTGGAGCTATGGCGCCGACATCAGCCGTGCATACCATTGCGGGCCAGGGCGCCCGACGGATGAGCAGTGCCGCCTTTATCAATACGCCCACAACGAGGTCATGCATAACGGCGCGCTGTTGCGTCCCGGTATCTCGTTCACTGAATTGATCGAGCAGCGATATCGCCAGCCCGACGGATACAACGATCAGACCTACCCTTGCATGATGCACGGGCTTGGCATGGCCGACGAATACCCTGTGATCTACTACCCGGCGGACGCGCAGTTCCACTATGATGGCGAGCTGGAGCCCGGCATGGTCATCTGCGTCGAAAGTTATGTCGGCAAGCTCGGCGGGCACGAAGGCGTCAAGCTCGAAGACCAATACCTGATCACAGAAACCGGCGCGGTCTGCCTGTCGCGCTACCCGTTCGAAGACGCGCTTCTGTCGCGCGAAATCTGAAGTTTTGGCCAAAGAGGAGATGCCAAAATGACTGATACGACACCCAGCCTGGACCAGATGTCCGCCCCATCAGCGGGCGAGCAGATGGAGGATATGAGCCGTGAATGGAACTATCACCCGGATCTGCCATTGCAGAACCCATCGATCTTTCAATGGCCGCCCAACCCGGCCTTTCTGATCGGCTGGCTTGCGCGCAATTGGCTGACCCTCAGTGAGCGGGTGATGATGGCGATCCTTGCTGTGGCGCTGTGGTACTTATTCTACCCTTCGCTGGAGGTGGCGCAGAGCTTTGCCTTTGGCTGGATCGCGCAGATCTATGTGGTGAACTTTGCCATGATCTTCTTGGTTGCCGGTGGGTTGCATTGGTATTTCTACATTCGTAAGGCTCAGGGTAAGAAGCTCAAGTTTGAACGCAGAGATCAGGGCAAGAACAACAAGCTCTGGGATTTCAGCGATCAGGTAAAGGACAACATGTTCTGGTCGCTGGGGTCGGGCGTTTTCCAGTTGACCGCATTTCAGGTGGTGACCATGTGGCTGATGGCCAATGGGTACGCGCCGGTGATCACATTTGCCGAAAACCCGGTTTGGTTCCTGGCTTGGCTGATCATTCTGCCAATGTGGTCAGCGTTCCATTTCTATTGGGTGCACCGTTTGCTGCACCAACCGTTTCTGTACAAGAAGGTGCACAGCCTGCACCACCGCAACGTGAACATCGGGCCATGGTCGGGGTTTTCGATGCATCCGGTCGAGCACTTTTTCTACCTGTCGACGCTGTGCATCCACTGGATCGTGCCCAGCCACCCGATCCACCTTTACTTCCACATCGTGTTTCAGGGCCCAGGGGCGGCGATGACACATACGGGGTATGAGGACTTGTTGATCAAGGACAAGCGCAAGCTGGCTTTGGGCACCTTTTATCACCAGCTGCACCACCGGTATTACGAATGCAACTACGGCAACCAGGAGATGCCCTGGGATCGATGGTTCGGAACATTCCATGATGGCTCACCCGAAGCCACCGCCGAGACAAGAGCGCGCAAGAAACGGATGTTTGGCTGAGGTCCCCTGCGACGCGTCCAAACTGCGCGGCCTATCGGCCTTGCGTCCTGCGGACGGCAGGGGGGCCAGGCTCACGCGGGCAAAGCCCGCGTGAGCCTGGCCCAACGGGAGGCGATGTCCCGTCAGGGGCATCAACGACGGGCGGGAGTGTTCTGGGGCTCTAGTCCAGCGCTGAGGCTGCCGCGATGTCGATGAAGGCTGCCACCAAGCGTAGCCGCGCGCGGTCTTTTGGGGCGACGATGGCTGTTTCGTGGGTTTTTGACATCTCGACGATCGGCACTTCGACCAAACCGCGCGAGATCAGCCCGCTGTTGCTCAGGAAAATGGCGATGCCCGCGCCTTGCAACACAGCCTCGCACATCAACGGAAAGGTGGTCATGCGGATGGTGCGAGGGAACACGACGCCGCACTTGCCTTGTGCTTCGCGCACCACTCGCTCGGTCAACGACCCTGTTTCGGGCAGAATGACCGTTTCCCCGGCCAGCTCGGCCAAGGACAACATCTCTCGCTTTGCAAAACCCGAGCTCGGCAGCATGTAAGCGGCGTACCGCACCTTTTGCACCACCACCTTGTCCCAATCATCTGTTTGCGGTGGATCGGTGATCAGCCCCACATCCGCCCGCCGTTCGCGCAGCAGGCGCGAGGCGGTGGTCCAGGCGTGCAGGGCAAAGTCGATTTCGACATCCGGGTGGGTGCGGTGGAACTGGCTGATCGCCTTGAGCGCGGGCAGGGGCGCGTTGGCGATGATCTTGATGTGCCCGCGCGCCATCGCCTCAAACCCTTCCAGGCGCTCGGAGATAGACGTCTCCAAGGCAACCAACCGGTCGGCCAGATCATAAAACTCTTGCCCCGTGCGGGTAAGTGATACCCCGTCTCGGTTGCGCAACAACAGGGGTGTTCCAACCTGCCTTTCCAGCTTGGCGACATGCTGGGTCACCGCCGATTGCGTCACGCCCAATCGGGTGGCGGCAGCAGAAAAGCTCCCTTCACGCACGACATAAGCAAAGGCGACGAATTGATGGTGATTGGCGCGCATGAGGCCTCCTTTTCGGGGGTAGCCATAGGCACCATTAGTCTCACTAATATGACGTCACAAAAGTGAGAGACCGCCTGCGTAGAAAGCCTCCAAACAACTGAGGGAAGCGCTTTGGCCGGGTTGAATATAGAAAACGTCACCAAACGGTTTGACGACGTCGAGGTGCTCAAAGGCGTGTCGCTGGACGTTGCGGATGGCGAGTTCGTCTCGCTCGTTGGCCCCTCGGGCTGTGGCAAATCCACCTTGCTCCGGATCGTCGCAGGGCTTGAAGAGCAGACCTCAGGCGACATCAAGATTGCGGGGCAATCAGTTGCGGGCCTGCGCGCGGCAGATCGCAACCTGTCGATGGTGTTCCAGTCTTATGCGCTTTACCCACATCTGAGCGTGGCCGAAAACATCGCCGTGCCGCTGCGGATGCGGCGGCTGACGGGGGCGCAGCGCTTGCCCTTCGTGGGGCGCTTCATTCCAGGTGCAAAACCTCAGACCGAGAAAATCGCACAGGACATTCAAACCGCCGCCGAACGTCTGGAAATCGCCCATCTTCTGGATCGCAAACCGGGGCAACTGTCAGGCGGGCAACGCCAGCGGGTCGCCCTTGGCCGTGCACTGGTGCGGGATCCTGCAGCCTTTCTGTTGGATGAACCGCTGTCGAACCTGGACGCAAAACTGCGGGTGCAAACACGGGTCGAGATTGCGCAGTTGCACCGCAGCCTGAACGCAACCTTCATCTATGTGACCCACGATCAGGTCGAGGCTATGACCATGTCCGACCGGATCGCCGTGATGATGGGCGGACGCATCCTGCAATGTGACACGCCCGAGGTGGTCTATGATGATCCCGACACCATCGAAGTGGCCGAATTCATCGGATCGCCCAAGATAAACATCCTACCGCTGAGCCAGGGGACGGACGGGCAATTGTTCCTGTTCGAACAGGGCTTGGACCTGCGTAGTGCAACCCGGATCGACGGGGCGGTGTCGCTCGGGCTGCGGCCCGAAGCGCTGCATCTGGCGACCGAGAATGCGGTTCTGCATGGCACGGTGGCGCATTCAGAAAACCTGGGGTCTGAGGTGTTTGTGCAGATCGAAGTTCCAGGTTTGGAAAACCGGATCACCCTGCGCGCCACCCCGGCACAGCGAGCATCCTTGCGGGTAGGCGCCCCCGTGAGCCTGGGGTTCGACGCCTCCGGCGCGTTGGTGTTTGATGGAAATGGCTACCGTGTGCGCAACATTCAGGTCGCCTCTCGCACCGCGGTCGAGGTGGCATAAGATGGCAACCCTAGACACAACGCCCCCTGCGATCACCAACAACGCGCAGGCGCAAGAGCGTCGCGCGGCCTGGTCGTTGACGGCGCCTGCTCTGATCCTGATGGTGGCGATCCTGTTGCTGCCGGTGATGGTGGCGCTGGTCTTGTCCTTCACCAACTACTCGCTTGGGAATGACAGTTTCGATTGGATCGGAACCAAGAATTACGACCGACTGTTTTCCCGCTCGACCTATGAAAAGATGTTCATCGCGACGTTCACCTATGTGGTGACGGTGGTCCCGATTTCGGTGGGCCTGGGTCTGGGCGCGGCGCTCTTGATCAACTCGCTTGGCCGGTTCCGCGAGATCTATAAAACCATCTATTTCCTGCCGGTGATGGCAACCCTGCTGGCGATGGCGATCGCGTGGGAGTTCATGCTGCACCCGTCCATCGGGATGATCAACCAAACGCTTGAAATGGGTTGCGGCACGGTGATCGAGGTGATTTGGCCCTTCATGGCCACGGGCTGCGCTGATGGCTTTCCTGTCTGGCTGGGCGACAAGCGTTATGCGATCTGGGTGATCTGTTTCATCGGCATCTGGCAGGGTTTTGGCTTTAACATGGTGCTTTACCTGGCGGGGCTGACCGGCGTTCACCGCGAGCTCTATCATGCGGCGGAAATGGACGGTGCCAAATCGGCGTGGGAACGGTTCCGCCTGGTCACATGGCCGGCCCTTGGCCCCACCACCGTCTTTGTCGTCACCATCAGCTGCATTCGCGCCTTTCAGGTGTTCGACACGATTGAGGCGTTCTGGCCCCAGGGCGGCGGTCCCAACAAATCCACCTACGTGATGATGTTCGCCATCTTTGAAAAGGGCGTGCAGCAGAACCTGATCGGCATCGGCTCGGCCATCACCGTTCTGTTTCTGATCTTCGTCATGTTCCTCACCCTGATCCAGCGCTGGCTGGTCGAGCGAAAGGTGCACTACTGATGACCCGCGATTGGTGGAAACATCTGATCCTGATCATGGGTGTGATCGTCGTCATCGCGCCGTTCTACATGATGGTCAGCTATTCGTTCAAATCTCCCGGCGAGATTGACCGGGGCGAAGGCGGCTTTTTCGGGCGGCAAGAGCTGATGGTCGATCCGCGCTGCGTTGCCCTGCGTGATCCCAGCCGCGCCGACATCGCCGCTGCTGCCGACCGGTTCCCCGGCCAAAGCGAACGCCAGATCCGCGATGCATTGGTGGCCGAGGCCGAGGTCGAGTGTTCCATGCGTCCGGTGGTCTTCAACTACTCCAAGGCCTTCACCGAGGCGCCGCTGCTGCGCTATCTGCTCAACGGCGTGATTGTCACCGTGTCGATCTTTCTGTTGCAGGTCGTGGTGGCGCTGCCTGCGGCCTATGCCTTGGCAAAGCTCAAGTTCTGGGGGCGCGAGGCGGTGTTTGGGCTGGTCCTGTTTTGCCTGCTGATCCCGGTGCATGCCATTGCGCTGCCGCTTTACATCCTGCTGGCCAAGCTGGGGCTCACGAACACTTATGCCGCGCTGGTGGTGCCCTGGACGATCTCGGCCTTTGGCATCTTCCTGATGCGGCAGTTCTTCATGACCGTGCCGGATGATCTGATCGACGCCGCCCGCATGGACGGGATGGGAGAGTTCGCGATCGTCTGGCGTGTCATGCTGCCCACCGCGATTCCGGCCTTGCTGGCCTTTGCGATCTTCTCGGTCGTTGCCCATTGGAACGACTATTTCTGGCCGCGCATCGTGGTGACCGGCAACCGCGATCTGTTCACCCCGCCGCTTGGCCTGCGCGAATTCAAAGGCGACGGGGATGGCAGTTTCTTTGGCCCGATGATGGCCACCGCCACCGTGATCGTCACGCCCCTTATTGTTGCCTTCCTGATCGCGCAACGGCGCTTCATCGAAGGGATCACGCTGAGCGGTATGAAATGAAACCGGGCGTGCCCGATCAGGACACGCCCAACCCAAGATCCCAACAGGGATGAACCCCGGAGCCGCCCGTCTGCAAACTTCTGGCTCCAAGACCCGGCAAGAGAGGACATCTTTCATGAAACTGACTGCCACCGCAATGGCCCTGGCCCTGACCGCCAGCGCCGCCTTCGCCCAAGACAAAGTCACGGTCGAGTTTGCCTATCCCTACAGCCACCTGTTCGACGTGACGTACGAGGCGATGATGCCCGCCTTTGAAAAGGCGCACCCGAACATCGAGGTCAAATTCCGCGCCACTTACGAATCCTATGAAGACGGTACCAACACCATCCTGCGCGAAGCCGTGTCCGGCAACCTGCCCGACGTGACCATGCAGGGCCTGAACCGCCAACAGATCCTGGTGGATAAGGGCATCGCGCAGTCGCTGGAGCCTTTCATCGAGAAAGAAGCCGATTTCGCCAAGGACGGCTATCACGACGCCATGCTGTCGCTGTCGACCTTTGGCGACAACGTCCACGGTTTGCCATTCTCGGTCTCGTTGCCGGTTGGGTACTACAACATGGATGTTCTGAAAAAGGTTGGCATTGAAGAACTGCCCACCACTTGGGATGATGTCATCGCCGCTTGTGAAACGATGAAGGCAAACGGCACCCAGAACCCGATGTTCTGGGGTTGGAACATCACCGGCAACTGGTTCATGCAGGCCCTGATGTGGAGCCAGGACAAAGCCATCGTTGATCAGGGACGCGTCACGCTGGACAGCCCCGAAGCTCTGGCCGCGCTGGAGCAGATGCAGGAAATCTTCACCAAGTGCGAAATGCAGAACCTGGAATGGAAAGCCGCCTTGGCCTCGTTCTCGGCGGGTGAGATCGGCATGATGTTCTGGTCGACCTCCGCTCTGGGTGCCGTCGAGCGCTCGCAGGGTGAATTTGAGCTGAAGACCGGCCCGTTCCCCGGCATGGGCGAAACGCCCAAGGGTCTGCCCGCAGGTGGCAATGCCGCGATGCTGACCTCAACCTCGGACGACCCGCGCGTACAGGAAGCGGCCTGGACCTGGCTCAAGTTCATCACCAGCGGTGAGGGCGCCGCCGAGGTCGCCAAGACCACCGGTTACATGCCGCCCAACAAGGCCGCGAACGAGGTGATCCTGGCCGACTTCTATGACCAGAACCCCAACAAGCAGACTGCGGTCGATCAGCTGCCGCTGCTGCGTGACTGGCTGGCCTATCCGGGTGACAACGGCCTGGCGATCACGCAGGTGATCTATGACGGGATCGAACGCATCGTGACCGGCGACGCCACCGACATGAAAGAGCTGCAGCAAGAGATGGTCGAAGAAGTCGCCGACCTGCTGCCCAACGGCTAACTCGATCTTCGGTCGCCCGTGATTTTGCGGGCGACCGTTTCAATTTCAGGACATTCCATGAAACTCATCCATATCTCGGACATCCACCTGACCCTTCCCGGCGAAGAGATGGGCGGGCTTGATCCGCACGCGCGTTTCGCCCGCGCCCTGGCCGACATCGGCAACAACCATGCAGATGCCGCCCGTATCGTCATCACCGGCGACCTGACCCATTGGGGCGAAGAGGGTGCGTATGAAGCGCTCAAGGCGGCGGTTGCGGGGGCACCTGTGCCGGTGCGGTTGATGATCGGCAATCACGATGATCGCGCCACATTCCGCAAGGTCTTTGTCGATCACCCGGTTGATGCCAATGGCTTCGTCAACCATGCCGAGACGCTCGACGGGGTCCGCCTGATCTACCTTGATAGCGTGGGCGACAAGACCCATGCCGGTCATTTCTGCGTCAAGCGCCGCGATTGGCTGCGGGCCGAGCTTGAGGGATGTGATCGCGCGCGCATTTTCCTGCATCACAACCCGATGGAAATTGGCCTGCCTGCCGAAGACAAGATCGCTCTGGTGGCCGAGGATCGGCCTGGTTTCCGCGCCCTGCTCGAAGAGTTCGCAGACCGTATCGACTATGTCCACTTTGGCCACGTCCACGCGCCGATCCATGGGCGATATGCTGGGGTTCAATTTGCCAGCGTGCCGTCGACCGGCAACCAGTCGCTGCCGGATCTGCATGAGGCGGATTTGCTGCAAGGCGCACCGATGGAACCGGCGTACTTCGTGCTGCTGGTGAACGGGGATGACACCATCATCCACCAGGTGCCGTTCAATTGGACCGGGCCGGTTTATACGGCAGGTACGGAATGGGACGATTGGGCCAAGCCGGACGTTGCCGCCGCCGAGTGAGTGATCAGAACACCCCCATGCTGAGCCCTGCGCCAAGTGCCTGTCCCAGGTCGCGGCACGGGGCCAGTTGATCCTCGCTCAGAACCTTCGGGGCCAAAATGGCCTCGGGGGTTTGGGCGTTGGTGCATAGAATGATCGCGGGTTGCACCTCGTTCAGTCGCCACCCTTGGGCGATGCGGGCGATCTGGCGGACGGCGCCCTGACCGTCTGATCCGGCACAAATCATCTGAGCATAAGCGCGCCCCTCGATCTGGCCCAACACCGGATAATAACAACGGTCAAAGAAGTCCTTCATGATCCCCGACATGGTCGCCAGGTTCTCCGGCGCGCAAAAGATGTAACCCGAGGCCGCCAGCACATCCTCTGGCCCCGCTTGGCTTGCTTCTTTCAACGTGGTCTGCGTTTCCCCTTTCGCTGCATCATAAGCGGCTTCGGCCATCTGCCGACTGCCGCCTGTACGCGAATGATAAACGATCAAGAGGGATGTCATCTGCGCAGGTCTCCGGTGTTCAGGCGACCGCAAGGGTCGGGCTGTTTTCGGCCAGTGTAGCGGTATGTTCCGAAAGGATCGCCTTGAAATCTTCGAGCGCTTTGAACGATTTCTGCGCGATCGGATCAAGAGTGCCAAAGGTCATCCAACGTTCCGGGCTGAGTGGGACAAGCTCGATAAGCCCGGGCCGGATTTCTGCTGCGCTCAATTCGTCTGCAATGGTGATACCGGCCCCGGCAGCCACCAATCCGCAGGCGGTTTGCGACGAGGCAACCTCGACCGATTGCTTGGGCGACACACCGGCAGAGCTGAAGATGTCATCGAGTTGTTCGCGCAGCAGCAGGCCGTGCATCAGACGGATCACAGGCTCGTCAATCAGATCTTCGGCAGTGACCTCGGTTCGATTGGACAGGGGGTGGCCCGATGGCAAAACCGCTTGCCCGCGTACGCGGATCAGAGCCTGCGTGCGGATACCGGGGTGTTGAACCGGCAGGGCACCCACCCCGATGTCATAGGCGCGCCCGGCAAGCCAATTGCCTGCGTCCCGGCGGCTGCGCACGTCAAGGCTCACGTTGACCTCGGGGTGCTCCTTCATGAATCGGGCAATTGCCGGAATGGTCACGGCCTGCGCAATGCGCGGCATGGTTACGATCCGCAGGCTTTCTGATCGACCGGCACGGATTTCGGCGGCGATGCGGGGCACCTCGTCCAGATTGTCCAAGATACGCCCGGCCTCGCGATAAAATGACATGCCCTCTGGTGTTGGGGTGAGTGCCCGCCCGCTGCGGTCAAACAACGTCAGCTTGAGCTCTGCCTCCAATCCCGAGATAAGCCGACTGATCGCGGGTTGGCTCAGGTGCATGATCTCGGACGCGGCGGTCAGAGACCCCTCGGACAGGGTGGTGCGAAAGGCGCGGAGAGCCTTGATGTTCATCTGCAAAGCTTTCGTATTTTGCAAGAGTATCAAACATCTTTGCATTTTTTGCAAACAAGCAACTCCCGTAATGTGAATACGATCTTATTTGGGAGGACCCTCATGAAACGCAGAACCCTGCTCGGCGTCGTTGTTGCCGCCTTCGCCCTGACTGTTTCCGCGACTGCCAGCCTGGCTGCGGATTGGCCCAAACGCCCCATCAACCTGGTTGTGCCATACAAGGCTGGCGGCGGCACGGATGCCTACGCTCGCGCGATCTCGGCCGCAGCCGAAGGCGTATTGGACGTGCCCGTCGTCGTTGTGAACAAGCCGGGCTCGGGCGGTCTGAACGGTGCAAACTCGGTCGTGGGTGCGCGTCCTGATGGCTACACCATGATGATGACATCGGGTGGGTCGTTCCTGCTGTCGACCATGACCCGTGACACCAAAATCGACGCGCTGGACAGCTTTCAGTTTGTCGCTCAGGTTGGTCAGCTCCGCACCTCTCTGATGGTGCCCAAGGACAGCCCGTTCCAGTCCGTGCAGGACGTGATCGACGCGGCCAAAGCCAACCCCGGTTCCCTTCGTTGGGCACATTCGGGTCGTGGCGGCTTCCACCATGTCGGTGGTCTGGGTTTCCTGGCCAATAACGACATCGAAGCCCAAGACGTTCCGTTCAAAGGGGGCGGACCAACCCGCGCCGCCCTGATCGGGTCGCAGGCTGACTTTGGTTTCCTGGGTGTTCAACAGCTGGCCGGGTTTGAGGAGCAACTGCGCGCTCTGGCCGTCAACAGCCAAGACCGCGATACGATCATGAAGGACGTGCCGGCCTTTGGTGAGCTGGGTATTCCCTTCGCCGCCGTCTCCTCGCCGGTGATTGTGTTCGCCCCGAAAGACACCCCCGCCGAAGTTGTCGCCGCGATGGAGGCCGCCCTGGCCGAGATCGCCGACAAGCCTGAGTTCGCCGAACTGCTGGCCTCGCGCGGGACCGGTCCGGTTTATCAGAACGGTGCAGATGCCAAGGCAACGCTGACCTCGATGAAGGCTGACGCCGCCCCGCTGGTCGAAGGTCTGAGCAAGTAAGCTCCATCCACGACCGGGCTGCACCATCGGCCCGGTCGTTTTCCATCTGAAAGACGGAGGATACCATGCGTGCATATGCCGAAGGGTTGGTTCTGACCGCGATTTCGCTGGTGGCGCTTTGGGGCGCCTGGCAAGTTCCCGGGGCCACACCCGGTGACACCTGGGCAGGGATCGTGCCCTTTTCCGCAAGCCTCGCCTTGCTCGTGCTATCAGGTCTGATGATCTTGGGTGCATCTCAACAGACCGCATCGGGTAAGGCCAAGACCGATCACGCCGCCACATTCGAGATCATCGGCCTGTTCCTGATCGCCTTGATCTATCAGCAATCGTTCCGCTGGTTTGGCTATCTGCTGCCAACTGCCATCGTCGCGCCCATTGTCCTCTACATGTTCGGTGTGCGCAACTGGATCGGTCTGGCGCTGTCAGTGGTGATCTGCCCGCTGGTGTTTCACGTCATTTTCTTCGAGTTGCTGGGGGTGTTCCCACCCTTTGGCGAGGTCTTTGACCTGCTCGACTGGATCAAGGGGTAAGGGGCCATGGAAATCTTTCCCGCAATGCTGTCGGTGATCACGGATCCGACCCTTTTGTTTGCCATCGTTCTGGCGGCTGCTGTCGGCATGATCGTTGGTGCAACGCCGGGTCTGACGGCCTCGGCTGCGATCGCGATGCTGTTGCCGATCACATTCTACATGCCGCCGCTCTTTGCGTTGGCGTTCCTTTACGTGATCGGGAAATCGGGCCGCTATGGCGGATCGATTGCTGCGATCCTGTTCAACACTCCCGGCACTGCAGCTTCTGCCGCCACTCAAATCGACGGGTATCCTTTGGCCCGCGCGGGCAAGGCCGGGAAGGCGATGAAGGTGGCCACCATTTCGTCGATCATCGGGGACCTGATGGGGGATATCCTGTTGGTCGTTGGGGTCGGCTTCATCGCCGCGATTGCTCTGAAACTGGGCCCGCCCGAGACCTTTGCGATCTACTTTGCCGCCTTTGTCGTGATTGGCTCGGTCATCGGCAGCTCGATCACCAAAGGGCTGGCCTCAGCTGTGCTGGGTATCCTGATCGCAATGATCGGTCTGGACCCGATTTCCAGCGAAGAGCGCTACACCTTCGGCTCCTTCGACCTGTCAAACGGGATCGGCCTGGTGCCGCTGATGATCGGTGTCTTTGTTCTGGGTGAGGTGTTCGCCCAGATGGAATCGCGCCGCAAGGCCACTGGTGACGTCGAAGAAAACGCAAGCGAAGGCGACGGCAACTCGCTGACTTGGGACGAATACAAACCCTGTTTGCCGCATGCCTTGAGGGGGGGCTTCATCGGCGCAGGCATCGGTGTTCTGCCGGGTCTGGGTTCGGCGATCGCTGCGTTCATTTCCTACGGAGAGGGCAAGCGCCGCGCCAAGAACCCCGAGAAATGGGGCAAGGGCGCGCTGGAAGGTGTCGCCGCCCCGGAATCGGCCAACAACGCGGTCTCCGGCCCGTCGATGGCCCCGCTGTTGACGTTGGGCATCCCCGGCTCGACCATCGGTGCAATCCTGCTGGGCGTGTTCCTGATCCACGGTATTCAGGTGGGTCCAACCCTGTTCTTGACCGACAAGGAGCTTGTCTATCAACTCTTCGCCTGCGGCATGCTGGGTATTCTGGCCTATGGCTTCATCGGCTACTTTGGTGCCACTCAGGTCGCCAAGCTGATCCTCAAGATCCCGACCAATGTACTCTATCCGCTGATCTTCCTGACCGCCTTTGTCGCATCTTATTCCGCACGCGGATCGATGTTCGACGTGACTGTGATGACCGTGGCCGGTTTCGGCGGCTGGTTGATGCGAAAGTACGACTTCAACATCGCGGCTTGTGTGATCTCGTTTGTTCTGGCCAAAGGGGCCGAGGAGACATTCCGCCAGTCCCTGCTGATGTCGGATGGTGGCGCGTTGATCTTTGTCGAACGTCCGGTCGCCCTTGGTTTCCTGCTTCTGGGTGTTGTTGCAATCGCCCTGCGGGTGCGCGGGATCATGAAAGAGCGCAAATTGCAGGGGGGCTTGGGCGATGCTTGACTTCGGCCTCTATCGCGACTGCTTTTCCAGCGCTGATATGCGGTCGATCTGGTCCGAGCACGCCACGATGTCGGCCTGGCTGACGGTCGAGCAGGTTCTGGCTGGGCAACAGGCCAAGCTGGGCCTGATCCCGGCCGAAGCGGCCGAGGCCATCAACGCGGTGTCGGTCTGCGATCTCGATCATGCAGAGCTCCAGCGCGAGATGATGCTGGTGGGGCGTCCAATTGTTGGTCTGGTCAAACAGTTGCGGTCCAAGGCTGGGGCGCATGGCGCGCATGTCCACCATTGCTCGACCACGCAAGACATCATGGACACTGCCGTGGCATTGCAGATGAAACTCGGGCTGGAGCACATCCAGGACATGCTGGGGCGGATCGATACTGGCCTGGCACGCTTGATCTCGGCGCATCCCGATACACGGATGATGGGCCGCACCAACGGTCAGCACGCTGTTCCAATCCGGTTGGCGACCAAGCTGACGCTCTGGCAGTCCGAGTTGAACCGCCGGTCGGATGCCCTGACCGAGGCCGCGCGCCGTGGCCTGAATGTTCAGGTCGGTGGACCGGTTGGTGATTTGCGCGGGTATGAGGATGGCTTTGGTCCGAAAGTCAAACAGGGTGTTGCGGATGCTCTTGGCCTCTTCACAACCGACCCACATTGGCAAAACGCCCGCGATGGTGTGGCTGATGTGGTGGCGGCCTTGGGGCTACTCTGTGCCACGCTCTGCAAGATTGCGCACAACGTGAACCTGCTGTCGTCTTCGGACATTGGCGAGGTTCATGAGGTGTATGAACAGGGCAAAGGTGCCTCATCCTCGATGGGGCATAAATGCAATCAACGTGCGTCCGAGTTTGGCGAAGCCGTGGCCCGTTTGGGTCGTCAAAGGGCGGAACAGATTGGCGAGCTGACCCAGCACGAGCACGAACGCTCGGGCGGTGTCTGGATTGCCGAATGGGTCGTCGTGCCCGAGGTGTTTTTGCTGACCTCAGGTGCTGTGTCCTGGATCGAGACGATGTTCAACACGCTGACCGTGAACAGTGACGCAATGCAAAACAAGCTGCCAGGCGCGGCTTGAGCGAACTCCCTCGCCTGGTCCGGAGATGAAATGGACCGGGTCTCTCCCCGTGAGCCGTCGATCCCGCTTCGGATCGGCGGCTCTTTTGTTTTGGTGGCGAAGTACGGTGATCAGAAATCTGAATGTTGATCTGTGTGGAAAATGGTATTACAAGCTGTATACAATTTTGCGACTCCCTGATCCGATTGGACCCCCTTGTGATGACCAACACCACACCGGCCACCCTGAATGGCGCTCAGATCATCCTGAAAATGCTGGAATTGCACGGCGTCGAACATGTGTTCGGCTTGCCAGGAGAGACGACAATCGGCTGGTACAAGGAGTGGCGCGAAAACTCGAACATCGAATACGTGCTGACCCGGGATGAACGCACAGCGGCCTACGCGGCCGAGGCCTATGCCAAGATCACCGGCAAACCTTGTGTGCTCGAGGCGCCAAGCCCCGGTGTCACCCATTGTACCCCCGGCATCACCGAGGCCTATCTGAGCTCTGTCCCGATCATCTACTTCAGCTCGGACATTCCGCTCAATCAGGACAAGAAGCACGGGCTGACCGGCGTCGATCAAACCGCGCTCTATGACAGCATCTGCAAGGAAAGCTTTACCCTGACCAACGCACGTGAAATTCCGTTCATGTTGCGTCGGGCGTTCCGTGTAGCGACCTCAGGCCGTCCGGCACCGGTACATATTCGCGTGCCGATCAACGTCTTTCACGAAGAGGCCGAGGTTGATGACCTTTATGCGTCGCCCGAATACGGCAGCTATCCCGCGCATCGCCCGGTCGCGGATCACGGCAAAATTCGCGAGGCCATAGATGTGCTGCTGGCCGCCAAACAACCCGCCATCGTCTGCGGGCAGGGCGCATTGATTTCGCGCGCTACGCAGGCGGTTCTGGACTTGGCAGAGCTGTTGCAGATCCCGGTTGCTACGACGACACCCGGCAAAGGCACGATCCCGGAAAACCATCCTCTTGCGCTGCGGGTGATCGGCGGGCGCGGCGGCATGGAGTATTCGAACACTTACGTGCGTGAAGCAGACACGATCTTTTTCGTGGGTAGCAATACCGACAGCGCGGCCACGGACCATTGGCGGCTATATGGTGATCCCAAAGCCAAGACGTTCCTGCATCTGGATATTGCTGAGGCGCATGTTGGCAACATGTTCCCGGTTAAGGTGGGTCTGGTCGGGGACGCGCGCGCGACATTGGAATACATGGTTGAGATCATCAGGTCCGAGCACCCCAATCTGATCCGCGATGAGATCGACCTGAACCCGATCAAAATGACGGCATTGGACAAGGTGTTCAATTCCAACATCCCGATGCCCGAGGGTACAGTTTCCCCGGTCAAGCTGAGCCAGGCGTTGGACAAGATCCTGCCCGCCAATGCGATCATCACGTCTGAACCGGGGGTAAGTGCAATCTACCCTTCGGCCTTGTTGACGATCAAGGAACCGGGACGGCGCTACATCACCAACTACTCGATGGGGGCATTGGGCTATTCTGTTCCTGCAGGGCTGGGCGCGTCCTATGCCTCTGATGGACCGATCATCTCGTTCACCGGGGACGGATCCTTTGGCTTTGTGTTGGGTGACATGGAGACCATCCGCCGGTCGGGCAAGAATGTTACGGTCATCCTTAATCGCAACGATAGCTTTGGCTGGATCCGGGGTGAGGCGATCCTGCTGGATGATGTGGACGAGCCTTGGTCGACCGATTTTGGTGCGGTGGATTATGTCAAACTGGCCGAAGCGTTCGGGTTCAAGACAGCGCGGATCACCAACGAGGATCAGATTGAAGCGATCCTGCAAGAGGCGCTTGATCACGACGGCGCCAGCTTTGTCGAGATGATGGTGCCGACGCAGGACAAGATCATCCCTTTCGTGCCCAACTGGGTGCGGGCCGCGAAGGCAAAGAACTTGCCTTACTTTGAGTAGCGTCCAAGCTGTTCATCTCCGGATCACGGAACGCAGGGCAGCGGCCGCGCCGGGGGAGTAAGAATTACTCCCCCGGCGCGGCCGCTGCTTTCTTTTCCTTTCGAGCCGTCAGGCAGAGAAACGAGCTTTAGAACAGGCCCGCGCGGGGATCGTCGAGCTCTAAAGGGAACCGCTGCGGCATCAGCCCCTGATGGAACCAGTTCACGAAGGAATAGATCGAATATACAGGCAGTCCCGTGACCTTTCGCACGTCGCGGGCGTAGGGCACCATGTTGGTGCATTCTAGGACGATCGCGCCAATGTCCCGGTCCGTCTCAACAATCTCGCGTGCTGCGTCAATCATGTCCTGACGGCAAGCGTCAAAGTCGATTTCTGGGTGATCATCCAGAATGCAACGGGTAAAGGCGCGGCCGCCATCGGTTCCGAAAATTGGCACGTCTTCTAGGTCCGACACGCCCGCAGCCTTCATATGGGCCGGGGTCAGCGTGGTCTTGGAAATCGTCAGAACCGCGACCTTCTTGCCAGGCCCCATCAGCGCTTGAACCATCGGAATTTGCATCAGGGACGATGTTGCAACCGGGACCGGTACTGCCTTGGCGATCCGGTCCTGTGTCAGCGCCAGAAACCCGCAGTTGGTGGTGATCCCATCGCAGCCGCTTTCGACCAGCTCATTGGCGGCGGCAATGAAATCATCGACCAGCAGCATCGGATCCTTGCGCACGACCTTGTCGGGACTGGCCCCTTTGACCACACGGTATTGCACCGGAAACGGCCAGGTGGTGGCGTTGCCGATGTCACCATAGATGCGCGGAAAGCGGGCTTCGAGCATCAGGATGCCCAGCACAGCGCCATAGACGGATTTTCCACCAAATTCGGTTGCCATTGCTTGGGCCCTTTCCCGAAAAGCCTAGTGTTGAGGGACGTAAAGGTTGCTGTACGCCTTGCCCACAATCTCGGTCGCCTCGGCGTTATGGGTCTTGATATGCGTGCGCATGCGGTCTTCGGCAGCTTGCGCGTCGCGGTTTTCCAGCGCCTCGAAGATATGCAGATGCGCTGAATGGGTGATGTCGATCCGCTCGCGCATCGCGATCCAGCGCACATAACGGATACGTTCGTAGGTCAGCTTGATCATGTTGACCAACTCGGGGTTGCCGGACAGCCCCGCGATCATCAGATGAAACTCTTCGTCCAGGCGCACGATTTCCTTGGTGGGTGTGCCGTCGGCGTAGCGTTCAGCCGTGTCCGACAAAAACTGCCGGATCGCTGCAATGTCATCATCGCCTGCACGCTCGACAGCGGCGCGAATGGCCGCTGTTTCCAATGCCTCGCGAACCTCATACAAATGAACAACCAGCTCTGGCGTCAATGGCTGACAAAAGAACCCACGCCCCGGTTCGAACACTAACAGACCTTCGGCTGTTAGCCGGTTCATTGCTTCGCGCAGGGGGGTTCGGCTGGCACCCAGCTGTTTGGACAGTTCGCTTTCGTTGATCCGCTCGGCTGGCTTGAACTCGAAATTGGCGGCCATCTGACGGACTTGTTCATAGACCAAATCAACGCTTGTGCTCATCTGTGGATGCCTTTTCCATTGACTGATCTGTTTTTGCTGAAGCCATTTGGAATGTCAACAGAATTGCCCACAATAGTGGATGCGGAATTGTATACAGCTTGTCCGGGCAGCGATCTCACCAAGGTCTTTGGGCGCTATTTCCAGGCAAATGTGGGTTGGTCAAAGTGCGAGACGCGGGTTTGTCGTCCATGCAACGCAGCCTCACGGAACTGATACAGGATGGCGGCCGTTGGCGCATACATGTAGTGGCCCAAAGTCGGAAAGAATGCCGACAGCACCGGGTGCTCACTGTTTGGGCTCTCTTCAAGCCTTGGGATCTCAGGGTCGTCAAGCTCTGACAACGGCAAATGAAACACCTGCTCTACTTCTGCTGGGTCGGGGCTTAGGTCCACCGGACCCGAGGTGGCAACCACGATTGGCGAAATTTGAAAGCCGGACCTTGTGGGGAAAACATCGAGCTGACCAAGAACAGAACCGGCCTCCAGCTCCAGCCCCAACTCTTCGTGCAACTCTCTGAGGGCGGCTTGGACATCGTGCTCACCTTCGTCCAGACGACCGCCAGGAAGGGCGTATTGCCCGCCATGGCGATTCAGCTTCGAGGGTCTCAATGTCATCAGAATACAACCTTCGCCCGTCTCAACATGTTGCGTGATCACTATGGCAACGGCTGCCTTTCGCAACTCTGCTTGCGTGTTGGGCTGTACCGAAAACTGCTCGAGATTGGCTTGGACCCGCAACAGGAGGTCTTGGTTAAACATGTAGGTGCTCAAGGGGTGGTCCAATCAAATGTATCCATGGCTGACGCACGGCGGACAAAGATATTGCTCAGCAGCTTTGCCAATCGTGGAACGGCTGTGGTCGGGTGCGTTTCAAGGTGAAGGGGATGAAATCAGTGAATTGACCTTAACGCAATGTGTCTACTCGGCCAGTTCAGCCACAATCGGCGGTCCCCAGAAACGCAATGCGAATGGTCAACCAACGTGACTTTGCACGGTTTTTGGCGATTGCAGGTGTGTCCGACACAGGTCGGGCAATCGCGGGGATTCAGAAAAATATGCGATAAAGTGCAAGTTCCCACTTTCGTGATGAGCATTATCTTGCATATACTGAGTCCGAATGCATTATGGCGCGGCAGGGGAGAGGCGCGCGCGAGTCGGATCGGAGGAGCCGCTCGCGCGCTGCTCCGGCCAATCACGTCAGGGAGGGGTGGATGAGCGGAAACGCAGCGCAATATTTTGTGGATCGTCATGTCAGCGAAGGGCGCGGTGACAGGTCGGCCTTTCGCGAGGCGGCTGGGGAAAAGCGGTCCCTGACCTATGGTGCCTTGGCCGAAGGGGCCGGTGTCGTGGCCACCGCGTTGACCCGTGCAGGCATCCCGCGTGAGGCGCGGGCCGTCATGCTTGTCCTGGATCAGATCGAGTTTCCGCAGATCTTTTGGGGCTGCATGAAAGCGGGCGTGGTCCCTGTGCCCCTCAATACCCTACTGGCCGCCCCGGTCTATGAGGCCATCCTGGAAGACAGCCGTGCGACCATCCTGTTTGTCAGCCAAGAGCTTTGGCCGATCGTGGAACCTGCTGCAAAGGCATCCAGCCATCTGAGCCATATCGTCGTCATTGGTGACGCGCCCCGGGGCACCGTCAGCTATGCGGATTTCACTGCGGATTGTGCCCCTTCCGATACGGTCGATGCGTCCGAGGATGACGTGGCATTCTGGCTCTATTCGTCCGGGTCGACCGGACAGCCCAAAGGGGTGCGCCATGTTCACGGCAGCCTCAAGGCCACGGCCGATACCTATGGCGCGCAAGTGTTGCAGATCGAACCAGGCGATGTGGTCTATTCTGCAGCAAAGCTGTTTTTTGCTTATGGATTGGGCAACGCCATGACCTTCCCCATGTCCGTGGGTGCTGAAACCATCCTGTTCAATGGCCGCCCTACGCCCGAGATGACCGTACAGATCCTGCGTGACGAGAAACCCACCGTGTTTTGTGGGGTGCCCACCCTCTATGCCGCGACGGTTGCCTTGCTCGAGCAAAGCGATGTGCCGGACACCAAGCTGCGGCGCTGCATTTCAGCCGGAGAGGCCTTGCCCGAAGACATCGGAACCGCGTGGCGTGGTCTTTGGGGAACCGACATCTTGGATGGTGTTGGTTCGACTGAAATGCTGCACATCTTTCTGTCGAATGCGCCAGATGATGTGGCCTATGGCACGTCGGGTCGCCCGGTGCCTGGATATGAGGTCCGGTTGGTCGACGAAGATGGCAATGACGTTCCTGCCGGCGGATTGGGTGAGCTTTTGGTGCGCGGAGCGTCAGCAGCGGACGGCTATTGGAACAAGCGCGACAAAAGCCGGGCGACATTCGAAGGAGAATGGACCCGCACCGGCGACAAATATGAGCTGACGGAAAGCGGGCGGTATGTGTACTGCGGGCGCACCGACGACATGTTCAAGGTGTCCGGCATCTGGGTGTCGCCGTTCGAGGTCGAGCAGGCGCTGAGCGCACACCCCGCCGTATTGGAGGCCGCCGTTGTTCCAATGCGGGACGAGCAGGATCTTGAAAAGCCCAAGGCCTTTATCGTTCTCAAGCAGGACGGGGTCGATGATCTGACCGAAGAGTTGCAGACATTTGTCAAAGACAAGGTAGGGAAATGGAAATACCCTCGGTGGATCGACTTTGTTGACGATCTGCCCAAGACCGCAACGGGCAAGATCCAACGTTTCAAGCTGCGCGAAGGGTAAAAGATGTTCGAATGGAGTCTGACCCCAAGCTTTCCGATGAAGGTGAATGGTATCGCCTTGGAATACGCCTGTCACGGCCCTGCACCGGATCAGGCGCCGACGATCGTCCTGCTGCACGAGGGGTTGGGCTGCGTCGCTCTGTGGCGGGATTTCCCCGAAAAGCTTTCGGCCCGCACCGGGTTCGGTGTGCTGGTGTTTTCGCGACAGGGCTACGGCAACTCGGACCCGATCCAGTTGCCGCGCGGGTTGGATTACCAGTCCAAAGAGCCGCTTGAAGTGCTGCCACACATCATGGATCAGGCAGGCATTCAGCGGTGCATCCTATTTGGTCATTCCGACGGTGCAACGATGGCCGCGGTCTATGCGGGCAGCGTCGAAGATCATCGGGTGCGAGGGGTGATTTTGATGGCCCCGCATTTCTTTACCGAACCCATGGGGCTGGCCGAGATCCAGCAGGCGCGCGACATGTTCAATACCACCGACCTTTCGACGCGGATGAGTAAATACCACCTAGATCCCGAAGGTGCGTTTCGGGGTTGGGCGGATGTCTGGCTTGATCCAGGGTTTGCCGATTGGAATGTGGCCGAGGTGATCGACTATATCCGGGTTCCCATCCTGGCGATCCAGGGGCATGGCGACCAATATGGCACCATGGCACAGCTGGATGAAATCACTGACCGGGCCTATTGTCCCGTTGATCGAGTCGAGCTGGATTGCAACCACTCGCCCCATCTTGAAGCTCCCGAAGAAACGCTCGCCGCGGCGACGGAATTCTGCGACAGGTTGGAGCGGATCGAAGCGGCGCACGTCGAAACTGCGTGATCGGTGGAACTGCCAGCGGTTCCATATGTTCCGGGCGCGACCCCGCGCCCCGAAGAGGGGGCATATGACGCGCTAAGGGTGACGGCACGGCCGGGAATGTCCGTTTGTGATCTTGCGGATTCTGACGCTTGGACTGCGGGTTGGGCGTTTCTGGAGGCCGAATGCTTTTGGGAGGCGCATGAGGTGTGGGAGGCGGTTTGGCTGGTCCTGCCGCCAAACTCGGCCGAGCGGCGATTTGTTCAGGCCGTCATCCAATTGGCCAATGCGCTGCTGAAAGAAAAGATGGATCGGCCACAGGCCGTACGCCGTTTGTGCGTTGATTGCCGAGCGGGGCTGAACGGTGCGTCGACCGAAGTCATGGGCATCCGGGTTGCGAGCGTGCTGGAACGCTTGGACGCATTGGAGGCGCGAATCGAAGGCGATGATGCATTATAGTGCAGTATTATGCTTTTGAATCTTCACGCGAGTCCAGGAATTCTCCCTTTTCGTCGCAATTTCGACCTCATTTTGTGCATTATCATGCCAATATGAACTTGCCGCACATCATTTAGCGTACTATGTTGCACATCAACCAACAAAGGCGGAGACCGGCATGGCGGAACGTATCGACTTTCAGACCGATCCCTCAAACTATCGTCATTGGCGCGTCGAATACGACGGGCCCGTTGCGAACCTGTTCATGGACGTGGACGAAACGGCGGGGCTGTTTCCCGGATATGAGTTGAAACTCAACTCTTATGACCTGGGCGTTGATATCGAATTGGCCGATGTGGTGCAGCGGATGCGGTTTGAGCACCCCGAGGTCAAGGTCGTGGTTATGCAATCGGCCAAGGACAAGGTGTTCTGCGCCGGGGCCAACATTCGGATGCTGGGCGGCGCGAGCCATGCGCACAAGGTGAACTTTTGTAAATTCACCAACGAGACCCGCAACACGTTTGAAGCTGCAGAGGCGGACTCGGGGCAAAAATACGTGGCCGCCGTCAAGGGCGCCTGCGCCGGGGGCGGGTATGAGCTGGCACTGGCCTGCAACCATATCATGCTGACGAATGATTCCTCGTCGTCCGTGGCCCTGCCCGAAGTGCCGCTACTCGCTGTTCTGCCAGGCACTGGTGGCCTGACCCGCGTGACCGACAAACGCAAGGTGCGCCGCGATCTGGCCGATGTGTTCTGTTCGGTCGAAGAAGGCGTCAAAGGCCAACGCGCGGTGGACTGGAAGCTTGTGGACGAGGTCATCGCCAATTCGAAGTTCGATGACACCGTGCAAGAGCGCGCGAAAGAGTTTGCAGAGGCCTCGGACAAGGCGGATGTTGCTGCAGGCATCACCCTGACACCCCTGTCCCGCAGTTTCGCCGAAGATGGATCGGTGACCTATTCCACGGTCGAAGTGACAGTAGAGCGGGACGCAGGACGCGCGATCATCCTGATTAAGGGTCCAGAGGATGAAGCGCCGACATCAACCGATGCTTTGGTCGAACAAGGGGCAGAGGCCTACCTGCTGCGTCTTGCACGTGAGCTTGACGATGCGATCCTGCATCTGCGCTTGAACGAGCGTGAGCTTGGGCTGGTGGTCTTCACCACACAAGGAGACGCGGACAAGCTGATCGCCCATGAAAAGCTGCTGCTTGAGAATGCAGACCACTGGCTGGCCAATGAAATCCTGACCTATTGGAAACGGGTGCTGAAGCGGGTCGACATGACCTCGCGCTCGCTGGTGGCTTTGGTCGAACATGGGTCTTGTTTTGCTGGGGTTCTGGCCGAGCTGCTGTGGTCCGTCGACCGGACCTACATGATGCTCGAAGAGTTCGAAGGCGACAATCGGCCCTTGGCGGCGATCACGCTGACAGACGGCAATTTCGGGCGCTATCCGATGTCGAACGACCTGACGCGGCTGGAAACCCGCTTTCTTGGGTCGCCCGAAGCGGTCGATGCAGCCAAGGCGCAGATCGGCGAAGCGATTGAGGCGGATGAGGCCGAGGAATTGGGCCTGGTCACCTACGCCTTTGATGACATCGATTGGGAGGATGAGGTGCGTATCTTCATGGAAGAGCGCGCCAGCTTCTCGCCCGATGCAATGACCGGGATGGAGGCGAACCTGCGTTTTGCCGGTCCCGAGACGATGGAAACCCGTATTTTTGGGCGGCTGACCGCCTGGCAGAACTGGATTTTCCAGCGCCCCAACGCAGTGGGCGAAGACGGCGCATTGCAACGCTATGGCACTGGCGTGCGCGGCAACTACAACATGGAACGTGTGTAACGGCGGTGGCGGGGCCATCGGCTGGGGAGGAATGAAATGCTCGATCTGATCAACGTCAGTTATGACACCCAGATCCCGAACAATGTGGGTCTGAGTCAGGACAAGAAGGTTCTGAAAGCGCTGGAGAAATGGCATCCCGGTTACATCAACTGGTGGAACGACCTGATCCCGCAGAACTTTCAGGAAAGCATGGTCTATCTGCGCACCGCTGTGTCGGTGGATCCCAAGGGGTGGGCCAAGTTCGACTATGTGAAGATGCCGGAATACCGTTGGGGTGTTCTGTTGGCACCACAGGTCGAAGACCGCCGCATTCCCTGTGGCGAGCATTACGGCGAACCCGCCTGGCAAGAGGTACCCGGTGAGTATCGCAACATGCTCAAACGTCTGATCGTGATCCAGGGCGACACCGAGCCGGGCTCGGTCGAGCAGCAGCGGTTCCTGGGTCTGACGGCACCGTCGCTTTATGACATGCGCAACTTGTTCCAGGTCAACGTCGAAGAGGGGCGGCACCTGTGGGCGATGGTCTATCTGCTGCAGAAATATTTTGGCCGCGATGGCCGGGAAGAGGCCAACGACATGCTGGTCCGCTCGTCCGGATCGGACGAAGCGCCGCGGATGCTGGGTGCCTTTAACGAAGAGACGCCGGATTGGCTGTCGTTTTTCATGTTCACCTATTTCACCGACCGCGACGGCAAGATGCAGCTGGAAAGCCTGGCGCAATCCGGGTTCGACCCGCTCAGCCGTACCTGCCGCTTCATGCTGACCGAAGAGGCGCACCATATGTTTGTTGGTGAAACCGGTGTTGGCCGCACCATCCAGGCGACGTGTGAGGCAATGAACAAGGCGGGCATCACTGATCCCTACGACATCGACAAGATCCGCGATCTGGGTGTCATCGACCTGCCCACGATCCAGAAAAAGCTGAACCTGCATTACACACTGTCACTGGACTTGTTCGGAAACGAAGTGTCGACCAACGCCGCCAACGCGTTCAACGCGGGCATCAAGGGCCGGTTCATGGAGATGCGGATCAAGGACGACCACAAGCTGAGCGACGACACCTACGTTGTGCGCACGGTAAAAGATGGCGCGATCCTCGCCGAAGAGGTCCCCGCCCTGACCGCGATCAACATGCGTCTGCGCGATGACTATGTGAAAGACGCCGCAGGTGGTGTGGGCCGCTGGAACAAGATCATCGAAAAGAACGGGATCGAATTTGCGATGGCACTGCCACACGAAGGGTTCCACCGCAAAATTGGTGTTTTTGCCAGTGTTAGTGTCGATCCCGAAGGCAACATCATCCCGAAAGAGGAGTGGGATGCCAAGGTCAAGGATTGGCTGCCAACCAAGGCGGATGGCGATTTCATCCAGTCCCTGATGAAGCCCTGCTTCGAGCCCGGCAAGTTCGCGAGCTGGATCTCTCCGCCGAAAGTCGGCATCGACAACAAGCCAGGCGATTTCGAATACGTGCAACTGCACATGGCGTAATCGTCCAAGCCAGGAGAAGGCCATGGAGGTCGAACAAAGCGCGCCCAGAACCGGGCGTACGGTCGAAGTTGGTCGGATCGTGATCGACCAGAATGCCCCTTGTTTGGGCTGCACCACATGCCGGGGCGTCTGTTTCGCCCTGGCCGAGGTAGCCACTTTGCCCGAGATCGTGTTGCGGCGAGGGACGACCCCATGAACCAACCCTTGAAACAACATCTGATCGACCCGGAAATCTGCATCCGGTGCTATACCTGCGAGATGACCTGCCCCGAAGAGGCGATCGAACATGATGACATGAACGTCGTGGTCGACGCCTCGAAGTGCAACTTTTGCATGGATTGCATTCCCGTCTGTCCAACGGGGTCTATCGACGAATGGCGTGTGGTGGCGGAACCCTATTCGGTCGACGAGCAGTACGAGTGGATGGAGCTCCCCCCGCAGGAAGACCTGCCGGAGGATGACACCGGCCTTGAGGCGCTGGATGATGCGATGGCGGCCCTTTTGGCTGAGGCGCACAAGGGGGCTGGCGGCAAGGCCACGGCGCCTGCATCCGCCTCGAAACCCACGATCAACCTCTACACCATTGGCAAACCGGCCGAGGCAAAGGTGCAGGGGAACTATCGGTTGACGGACCAGGACAGCGACAGTGACGTGCGCCACATCATCCTGGACCTCGGCGCGCTGCCTTTTCCCGTGCTCGAAGGGCAAAGCGTTGGGGTTATCCCACCCGGCACCGACGCCGACGGCAAACCGCATTTGCCGCGTCTCTATTCTGTGTCCAGCCCGCGTGACGGCGAGCGCCCCAACTTCAACAACCTGTCCCTGACCGTCAAACGCGAAGAACACGGCGTGTGCTCGAACTATGTCTGTGACCTGAAAGCGGGTGATACGGTTCAATTGACCGGACCGTTTGGGGCGACCTTCCTGCTGCCTGCTGACCACGAAACGCATCTGCTGATGATCTGTACCGGCACCGGGTCAGCTCCGTTCCGTGCCTTCACCATGCGCAGACAGCGTGAAAACCCAAAGCTCAAGGACAGTCTGACCCTGGTCTTTGGTGCCCGACGTCCCGAAGAGCTGCCGTATTTTGGCCCCCTCGGGAAAGTGCCTGATGACTTCATGGCCAAGCATTTCGCATTCTCCCGGATGGAGGGCGAGACCAAGCACTATGTGCAGGACAAGCTGAGGGCTGAGGCCGAGAAGGTGAGCAAACTGTTGCAGGATCCCAAGGGTCACATCTATATCTGCGGCCTCAAAGCGATGGAGCAAGGCGTCGAGGAGGCGCTCAAGGACATTGCGCGCGGTATCGGTTTGAACTGGGCCGAGATCCGCGATAAAATGCGCGAAGACGGACGGTACCACGTAGAAACCTACTGACCCGCACAATCCAGCGAGATGCAAGATAATGCTGTGTCGCATTGCCAATTTGGCAGTGCCGTCGTAGAATTACGCACTATTTTGCATAACGGCTGGAGCTGATGACAGAAATCACCAACTTTCGCGGCGAAAGCAGTCCACAGGACACGCGCGACCACACCGAGGCTTCAGTCGACGGCCTGATTGTGCGCGTGGGTGAACGGGTCCGCGAGGCGCGGCAGCGTCGTGGCATTCCGCGGCGGGTTCTGTCCGAGATGTCAGGCGTTTCGCCGCGCTATCTGGCGCAGCTTGAAGCGGGTGAAGGCAATATCTCGATCGGGTTGCTGCAACGCGTCGCCGTGGCCTTGGATCATCGTATCGAATGGCTGGTGGGCGAGGACGACCCCTGGACATCGGATGCGGTGCGCGTGGCAGATCTGTTTCGTGTGGCCAATGCGGATGTTCAACAGGCGGCCCTGCGCATCCTGAGCCCTGAACCGGCTGAGGCTTTGCGGGCCAAACGGGTCTGCCTTGTAGGGCTTCGAGGCGCCGGAAAATCAACCTTGGGCGCCCGCTTGGGGGATGAAATGGACGTCCCCTTTGTCGAACTGAACGCCGAGATCGAAGAGCAAAGCGGTATGCCGGTGAGCGAGGTCATGGCACTTTATGGGCAAGAGGGCTATCGCAAGCTCGAAGCGCAGGCCGTGAGCCGTGTGATCGCCACGCATGAGACCATGATCCTGGCCGTTGCGGGCGGCATCGTGGCCGAGCCTGAGACCTACAACACCCTGCTGGGTCATTTCCACACAATCTGGCTGCGCGCCTCTCCTGCCGAGCACATGGAGCGGGTCCGCGCGCAAGGCGACGAACGCCCGATGGCTGGAAACCCCGAAGCGATGGAACAGCTGAAATCCATTCTGACCAGCCGCGAGGCCCTGTACGGCAAGGCACTTGCACAGTTCGACACATCGGGGTTGAGCGAAGACGAGGCTTTTGCTCGACTAAAAGATCTGGTGGTGGATCGAGGGTTTCTTTCGGCCTGACACCTGACGGGTCAAATGGGGTCGCGCAGCCAATCGGGCGCGAACACCACCCTGTCCATTTCGGTAAATCGGCGGACACGATCCAATTCAGACTCCAGCCTTTGGGTTCTGGCTTTGGACCAACGCACCCCACGTTCAGGCCAAAGTGCCCGAACCCGCAACTCGCCGCAGTCGCGGTGCGCCTTCATGTCGACGCGGCCAACCAACTTGTCCCCCTCGAGAAGTGGAAAGACGTAGTAGCCATAGATGCGCTTGGGCGCTGGCACAAAGACCTCGATCCGATAGTGGAACCCGAACAGACGCTCGGCCCGCTTACGATCACGCAAGGCCGGGTCAAACGGGGACAGGACGCGCAGCCGTTTCGGCGGTGCAGCAACGTCAGATGCGGCCTGAACTGTTCCGGGACGGGCAAAGTGTTTGCGCCTGGAGCCATCGGCGCTTTCGACCTCGATCACTTCAATCTCGCCGCGCTGCTCGGCTGCCGCGCACCAGTCTTTGGCCTCAGCCGACGACACGGTGTCCCAAAAGGCTGACAACTCTCCGGATGTGGCAAATCCCAATCGGTCCAGCGCTGCGTTGCACAACCAATCCACCGTTTGTTCGGCGTCACATGGGATTGCACCGGGGCACAGGTGCTCCTCGATCACGCGCTCGGTCAGGTCATAGCGTTTCTGGAACCCGTCCCGCCCTATCACCGTCAGGGCGCCGCTGCGCCACAGATATTCAAGCGCCGTTTTCGACGGGTGCCAGTCCCACCAACCGCCCGAGCCCTTCTTCTCGTCCTTGCCGACATCTGATGAGCTGACCGGCCCGTGATCGCGGATATGCTGCAGCACGGTATCGAAGCGCTGTTCGAACCCGTCGCGATGCCAGTTCTTGTACCGTGATCGCAAGAGTTCGGCGTCACGCTGAAATCGCAAATGCCAGTGCGCATAGTACGCCATCGGCACCACGGCGGCGTCATGAGTCCAATGTTCGAACAAGGCCCGGTCGGATTCGTAGAGGCGCTTGAGGTGCTTGGGGCGATACGTCGGCCGACGCGAATAGAGGATCATGTCATGGGCGCGTGCAACAGTGTTGATGCTGTCGAGCTGAACAAACCCCAACCGTTCGATCAGTTCGAGCAGGTGTTGGCCCTTGGCCGGGCCTGCGGGCTGTTCCGCTAGCGCATGACGGTCCAGAAACAGCGCGCGGGCGGATGTGTTGTCCAACACCGGGGCCGACATGGGATCAGCGCCGTTTCAGCGTATCGCCGTAGCTGATCTTGGGGGTCAGGGTCACGCGGCTTTCGACTTCTTGTTCAGGGTCTTCTAGGCGGGCGGCAATAATCTCGGCCGCCTTGCGCCCGATCTCCAGTCGGCAGGCATCCATGGTTGCCAATTGGCGCGGCAAACCTTGCAGCAGTTCAACCCCGTTGAAGCCCGCAAGGCCCACCTGGCCCGGTACGTCGATGCCTTGATCCATCAGGTACAGCAGGCCACCAGCCCCGATCATGTCGTTGGAATAATACAGGAAATCCAAGTCAGGCGAGCGATCCAACATGGTCTTGGTCATCTCGCGGCCCTTGGCCAGGGCCGATCCTCCGGAATAAAACTCGCGGTCCTCGATCTCTACCCCGTTCTTACCTAGAACCTCGGTGAACCCTTCGAAACGTTTGCGAGCCCGATGATCGAGCGGCATCTTGGTGCCCATGAACCCGATGTGACGATAGCCAGCTTTCAGGATGGCTTGCGCCATTTCCCGGCCTGCGCGCCGGTGCGAAATGCCCACCATCGCATCCACCGGTTTGCCGTCGGTGTCCATGATCTCGACCACGGGAATGCCGGCCGCATCCAGCATCGTGCGCGCGGCCTCGGAATGTTCAAGCCCGGCAATGATCACGCCGGATGGCCGCCACGAGAGCATCTCGTAGAGCACTTTTTCCTCTTTTTCGGGCAAGTAATCGGTGACACCAACAACGGGCTGCAACTCGGTGTCTTCCAGAACCTGATTGATGCCGGTCAGAACTTCGGGGAAGACCATGTTCGACAACGACGGGATGATCACCGCCACCAGGTTGACCCGGTTTGATGCCAGGGCGCCAGCGATCTTGTTTGGAACATACCCCAACTCTTTAGCAGCGGCGAGGACGCGGGCGCGGGTCGCATCGGACACATCCCCACGGTTTCGCAACACCCGGCTGACGGTCATCTCGGACACTCCTGACGCTTCGGAGACATCACGAAGGGTGAGCGGGCGTTTTGTGTCTGCTGTCAAGATGAACCCTTTTTGAGCATTCTGATTTGAGACGATGTTAACGTGAACATTCACTCAGACACAAGCGCTCGGGGTGCAATCAAAAAGGGTTCGGTTACAAACGCCAAACGTTGGGAAAGCAGGTTTGCAACGCTCATCTGATTGAATTATGGATGAACGTCAAAATAGGGAACCAACGACTGCTTGTTGTACGCTCTGCAGGTGTCTGCTTATCCCGAACTCGGCCCCGTGGCTCAACTGGATAGAGCAGCCCCCTCCTAAGGGGCAGGTTGCAGGTTCGAATCCTGCCGGGGTCGCCACTCACCTAAAACCCCTTATTTTATTGAAGATATGCGAAGGTGGTGGTAGCGGTTTGTGTTGAAAGTTACACCACATCGGGACACCACGCCCTCAGTCAACAAGGACCACCAGCGATGCGCTACATCGAACAGCCACGTGGGCAAGGGACGGCCTATCGCTTCCGCATGAAGACACCAGCCGCCTTGGTCGGGCGCGAAGACCCGCAGACGGGCAAGCCGTTCGGGACTTGGATCATCAGGTCTCTGGGCGGTGAACGTCACCTGCCGACAGCCAAGAAGCTGCGCGACATGCGCTTGGCCGAAGTCCGCGCCATCGAAGCCAGCTACCGTGCGTCCGAACGGTTCAGCCAAGAGCGGGCCGAACTGTGGGCCGAAGCCTTGCAGTCCGGTGGTGCTGCCGGTGGTCATAGTCCAGCCTTCGTCCGGGATCTGATCTACGACGAAATCAAAGCCGCCCCTGAACGCCGTCGTGAAGGCTTCCGCAAGGTGGCCTTATCAAACACGCTAGCGCTGCCCGTGGCTGTCGAACGCTATCTGTCCGACCGGGCACCCGGCAACGGCTTCGGCTATGCACCCTTGAAGCAAACCAGCATCAACGACTTGCACACGGCAATCCGCTACCTGGCCGACCACATCGGGCGAGAAGCCAATCTGGTCTTCCTGACGGACGTAAGCCGCGAAGATGTGATTGCCTTTCGTGGCGAATACCTACCAGCCCAAACCAGCAAGAAGACAGGTAAGGGCTTGTCCATCGGGACCATCGACAAGCTGACCACCATGCTCCGCGGTCTGTGGCGCTGGGCGCTTGATCACAAGAAGCTGCCGGATGGTTCGGCCAATCCGTTCGACCTTCCACGCGGCGTCCGTCGTGCCAAACAACAGCCCGAACAGCAGCGCGACCAATACCAGCCACCCGAAACCCAGAAGGTTCTCGCTGCGGCCCCTGTAGGTTCCCGCTTGGGCGATGTGTTCCGGCTTGCTCTGGTGACCGGAGCGCGGGCTACGGAGATTGTGAAGGTGCGCGTTGAAGACGCCGACGAAGACGGCTCGCTGTTCTACATCGCAGATGGCAAGACAGCCAATGCCCAGCGCGTGGTGCCGGTGCCAGAGGTTGCCCGCCCGATCATCCAGCGCCTTCGTGCTGACGCCATGGCCGGTGGTCATGACCGCCTGTTCCACGCCTATTCGTTGAAGCCATCGACAGGCAATGCCAGCAGCTTGTCCCAAGAGTTCACACGGGTTCGCCGTAAGGTGCTGGGAAGGGGCACAGATGGTCGCTTGTCCTTCCACAGTCTTCGGCACACTTGGCGCACGACTGCCCGCCGCGCGGGTCTCTCCGTCGATGACACACACGACTTGGGTGGATGGTCTGCACCTTCGAAAACTTCTGACCCATACGACCACGGTCTACAGGTTCAGGAGCTTGCGAAGGAACAGGAAAAGGTGACCGCCCTGCTTCAACAGGACGGCCATTTGGTTGGGTATTAACGCGGGCCGCAGGGGCGCTGGGCGGGGGTGCTGGTGGTCGTGAAGCCTTCACCACCTGACACCACCTTGGTCGCCTCAAACCGCCGCTTCGCTTCCAGCGCGTAGGTCTCTGGCGTCGTCCGCTTGGCTTCGTCTTCCAGAGCGTTGCGCTCCATCTTTTCAGCAAGCCGTTGCTTCGCCCTGCGGGTCAGCCGTGGGGTGTCTTCAAGGGTCATGCCGACAGCTTGATGATGCCTTGGCGGACGGCGACGGACCACGGCACCTCTGTCCCATCGTTCAGGACGACGATCAGACCACCCCGGCCATCCGGCTGGTAACCGTAGCCAGCTTCTGTCAAGGCACCCATGACCTCTGCGGTCTGGAAGCGGTCGAGGGCAGCGGTGTAGGTCTCGGCCAGGGCATCAAGACCGGCGGTGTCGTTGGTCGTCAGAAGATCACGAGCAGCATCCTGCATCATTCGGAAGGCTGTAGGGTCAGCTTCGGCAAAGGCGCTCAGTCCTTCTTCAGACAGGCCTTGTGCTTCCAGACGGGTCATGGCTGCGTCATAGGTGGCGGTGTGAACGGTGTTGATGGTTTCACGCATCTGTTCCGGTTCGACCCCAGCAGCCGTTGCCAGCCGCCCAACGGTGTTGTCCGATACATCGACACCGGCCAGTAGCTGGTCCATGGCAGACATGACGCCACCTTGGTCGATGTTACCGACAAGCTCGCTCATTGCCGCTTCACCCGCTTCACCAATGTTGAAGGCTGCCTCAGCTTTCCCTTCTGGTGCCTTTTCGGTGGCCTCTTCGGGGGCGGCGGTGGCGTCACGGAAGCCGCCTGTTTCGGTGCGCTCGATCACGCCCAACGCCAGAGCATTGGCGATGCTGGTCCGCATGCCTTGGACTTCGACGGTATCAGACAACTTGACCGCACGGGCCATAATGGTGCCGTTGCCTTCATCCCGTAGGGTTTCCATCACGGACCCTGCCGGTGCATCGCTGTGGGCACCAGCTTGGTAAGACGAAGGCCCGCCTTGGATGAACTGGTCTCCACGGACTTCGCCTTGGAAAGATGTTTCGATGATCGGCCCGCGCTGGGCGTCTTCTGGCGCGAGGTTCGACATACTGTCGCTATTGGTCTCGCCGTTTGCTTGAATCCACATGGTTGGTTTTCCTTTTCGTGGTGGTTGTAGGTGCTGGTCTTAGCCAGCGTTCTGGGTGTTGAAGTCTTCGTGTCGGGACACGGCTTTGGCTCCTGCCGCCACCAGTGCAGACAAGACTTCTGACTGTGAGATTTCCTTGCCGGTCGCTTCCAGATGTTGCTTCTGCAGCAGGACCAGCGTGGCCGTGACTTCCGGTCTGACGCGCATGCTTACCCACGGGAGCGGGTTCACATTGCCGGTGCGTTCAAATTGCTCCACCTTCCAAGCGTCAAGCTGGTTCTGGAAGGGCATGTATCCGAAGACACCAAAGCCGGTCTGGCGTAGGTATCGGGTGAACCGGATGCGTTTGTCAGCGCCCACCTTACGGGCATCTTCATCCGGTCGTTTGTGTGATGTGATCATTGGTGATGTTCCTTGTGTATCAGAATGACCGTCAGGGACTCTCTGGGCAGGCCTACAGGCCCGCAAGCGTGTCAGATGGCCCCGACATACCTGCGGCCCCCTAGCGGCGCTGTGTGAGTCTCTCTGAACGGTTTATGTGGCGGTGCGTCTGAACAGGTTCGTGATGGTGGTGCGAAGGGTTTGCTTGTCCCGGCGCTGGCAAGCCCGTTCGTAGGATGGCTGGTCGATCACTTCGACTGTATCATCCACCGGAAGCGGTAGGTTGCGGGCTTCTGTCCACGTCGATGGTAGGGCCAGACCAGCTTCCAAGATGTCCCGCTTCCGTGCCCGCATGCGTCTGACGGTCGTGCGTGTCGCGCCTGTTGCTGCGATCACGTCCGCCTTTGACAGGGCAGGGCAATGGCAGGTCAGGGTCCAAGCGTCCTGGGTGCGTTGTTGTGTCGGTGTCATGGTTTTCTCTTTCATGGAAATGCAAAGACCCCCGCCGGTTCACCGACAGGGGCCTGTTGTTGTGTTGGTTTGGCTTAGTCAGCCGATTACAAAACCGCGCAATTTGCGTGGTAGTAGGGTGCGTGGTTTTGGGTCACCGGAAGTCACTTTCAGGACCCATCGCGGGTTCCCTTTCACGTCCACCATCAACATCATCGACAGCCATCAAGGCTATTGCTTCACTGTCTTCGCCGGTCAGGTAGTCCAAGACCAAGCGTAGGGTGTGTTGGTCCATCGCATCAGCCAGAGCATCGCCAATGGTTTCCGCATCTCGCGTTCGCTGCTCTTTCAGGGCACCCCGAACGGCAGCCGCGATGGCTTGGATCTTGGCTTGCTTCTCTTCGTCCGAAGGTGGCGTGAAGTCGCCTTCATCGGGCCAGTGACGGTCAACCCGCCAATCCCCTGAAGGTGCCTCCAGAGCTTCAGAAAACGCCTTGGCCTGCTTCCGCATAGACGACACGGTTCGGGCAGAAACGCCGGAAGCCGTCGCCAATTTTGGCATGCTGATGGACTTTCCATATTCTCGGACCAACCGCCAAGCAGCGTTCAGCCGCTCCGTCTGGGACAACGGTAGGGTGTCCTTCGCATTGGCGTGAAGGGAAGCCAGAGCGGCCAGTGAACGTGGCCCGATCAAGACCCGTGCGGGTATGGCATTGCCTGTGATGGTTCCTTGCGCCTGTTCGGCTTGATAGGCAGCCACTCGATAGTGACCATCCAGCAGGACCAGCCTTCCGGTTGCTTCACCGGCTTCGTCGGCTTCTTGCCAGACCAGAATGGGGTCAAGCTGTCCGGTGTTCCGCAGGGTCTTGCGAAGGGCGGCCAGATGGGTGCCGCTGATGTTGGTCGGTTTCTTCTCCCCTTCGCCTGCCTTCCGTTTCACCTTGCGGGGTTCATCACGGTAGCTGAACGCGGGGTCGAAGGTGATCTGGCGGGGCAAGATCATCATCAATTTCTTCTGCATGGTCTATCCTTTGTCATGCTGGTTTTGAGGGGTTTTGGTCTCTTCCATCGGGACCGCTGCAACTTGGGAAAACCACTGATTGACACCCTGACGCTCTGACGAAGGCATTAATATTCAAGAAGTGGAATGTATATGTAGTCCCACGACGTCGAAGCCCGTAAAAGGCAGGCCGCACGGTATGTCAAAGTGGCTGAAACCAAAAGGGACATGCGTGTCCCATTTGACCGCTGCACTTCGATCAACGAAGTTCTCGCCCTCGGCTACTGGTCTCGCGGAACCGGAAGCACCCCGTCAGGGACACTCCCGGCCAACCACGAAAGAAGAGAATGGAGCAATGAGCAGGCCACGGTCTGCGACCTTCGAACAACTCCGAAGAGACACACCCAGATCGCTAACATCGACGCCTGATGAAAATTCCAAGAAAAGTCAGGCTATCGTGTCGCGCAAGGTGTGGCTCGTCGCAGGTGTTCAGGACAAAAAACCTTCCATCTATGCTAGTGCGTGGGCGAATTGAATTTCAGGCACCAGTCAGCCCCACTCGCAGGTCCCATAGCGTGGCCCGTCCGGGTTCCGTGTAGGGCATAGATTGGGGATAATTGGCTGCAAGTTTGTCCAAGGGTGTGGAGAAATTGGCCAATCACATGGCCAAAACCCTATAGACCGTTGATCTCGCAACGTTAAATTCCCTAGCAATCCTGGCCGGTGCCATCCCGTTCGCCTTCGCATCTTTGATCGCTTGGACCTTATCGGCTTCCATGGGCTTCCGACCGGTATACTTCCCATCGGCTTTGGCCTTGGCGATGCCTTCCCGCTGGCGTTCCAGCATCATCTCCCGTTCAAACTGCCCGATGGCTCCCAACATGGTGAGCATCAGTCTGCCGTTCGGGGTGCCCGTATCAAGGCCCATATCAAGAATGCGAAGGCTGGCCTTGCGGGTTTCGATGGTCTCCACGATTTCAAGCAGGTGCTTGGTGTTCCGTGCGAGCCGGTCGATCTTCGTGACCACGAACACGTCACCATCCCGCAGATAGTCCAATGCTCTGGCAAGCTCTGGTCGATCAGCGTCAGCGCCACTGGTCTGCTCTTTGAAGATGCGGGTGCAACCAGCCTTATCAAGATCACGCTGCTGGGCTTCATAGCCTGCCACTTGGTCAACTGTGCTGGTCCGTGCGTATCCGATGATGTGCGACATGTTCAGTTCCTATGTGTCTCGTTTGTCTCTTAAGACTCTTTTAGGAATGTGTCCGATAACTGTCAACACGATTTATTTAGGACGCCTTTTCAGGGGCACCGGCAGGTGTCCTTTATCGTTGGTCAAATCGGACAACAAGGTCGCGACGCGAATGGCTGAAACTCACATCAGATTGGCAAGACAAACAAACTCGGAAGTTGGTATCTTGGTTTCATGAGTTTGATCTTCCTTATCTGTGCGGTAGTCGCAGCCTTTCGACGGCGCTGGGGCTGGATGGTGTTCTTTCTGGTGCCGATGGTCATCTTCTTCTATTGAATCTCTGGATACACTTCGGATGACGCACCCCCACGGGGGGAAGCGCGGTGCAGCATTATCTATCTCTGGGCCTCAGATTTTTCCGGCGAAACCATTTCGCTTTCTCTGGCATTGGCGAAGCCAACAACTTGCAACCCTTAGCTGTATGGTTAATGATTTCAACCAACTATCAAAGGGGACAGAGATGAGTGCAGCCGACGTCAAGTCGCTAGGGTCTTTTGTGTGGTCCATCGCGGAGCTTCTCAGGGGAGACTTCAAGCAATCGGAGTATGGCAAGGTCATTCTGCCCTTCGTAGTCCTACGTCGCTTGGACTGCATTCTTGATGAGACGAAACAGGCCGTGTTGGATATGGCCGCGTCGCTTCCCTATGAGATGGACGATGACGCGCGAGACACGTTGTTGTCGGGCGTGGTTGGTCAGAACATCCAACTCTACAACCTTTCGCGGTTCACCTTCGCATCGCTCAAGGGGCAGGACGCCAAGGACATCCACAAGAACCTGATCGACTACATCACCAAGTTTTCCGGCAACGTCCGTGACATCTTCCTCGAGAAGTTCCTATTCACCGACCAACTCAAGCGCCTGAACGATGCTGGCTTGCTGTTCCAGGTGTTTGATAGGTTATCTCAGATCGACCTTCACCCGAACGCCATTTCCAACCTTGAGATGGGTTACCTGTTCGAAGACCTCATACGCCGCTTCTCGGAAATCTCGAACGAGACCGCAGGGGAACACTACACGCCCCGTGAAGTCATCCGCCTGATCGTTTCGCTGCTGCTGATTAATGACAAGGACGCGCTCACAGGCTCTGGTGTTATCCGCCAGATATATGACCCTGCAGCGGGCACAGGTGGTATGCTCTCCATTGCCGAGATGGAGATGAAAAAGCTGAACGAACGCATCCGCGTCGAACTCTTCGGACAGGAACTGAACCCTGAGTCTTTTGCCATCTGTAAGTCGGACATGCTGGTGACGGGGCACAACCCCGAGAACATCGCCTTCGGCAACACGCTCACGCAGGACGCGCACAAGGGCAAGTCCTTCCACTACATGCTCTCCAACCCGCCTTATGGCGTGGACTGGAAGAAGTATGCCGACCCGATCAAGGATGAGGCCGCAGAGCTAGGCCTAGAAGGGCGCTTCGGGGCTGGCCTGCCACGCATCTCTGACGGGCAACTTCTGTTCCTGCAGCACATGATCTCGAAGATGCGACATGACGAGCAAGGCTCGCGCATTGGCATTGTCATGAATGGGTCACCGCTGTTCACGGGTGGGGCAGGGTCTGGCGAAAGTGAAATCCGCCGCTGGATGCTCGAGAACGACTGGGTTGAGGCGATCATCGCGCTGCCCACCGACCTCTTCTACAACACGGGCATTCAGACCTATGTATGGCTGCTGACCAACCGCAAGGACACTGCAAGGCGCGGCAAGGTGCAACTGATTGACGCCAGCGGGGAACGGTTCTGGAAATCTATGCGGAAGTCCCTCGGGTCCAAGCGTCGGGAAATCCCTGAAGAGGCCTGTGACGAGATCACCCGCATCTACTCTGACATGTTGAACGGCAGTTCTGGTTGGGGCGAGTTCTCTAAGATCTTCGACGCCATCGACTTTGGCCATCGGGAAATTCGTGTGGAGCGCCCGCTTAAGCTAGCTTTCGAGATAACCGAGGAACGGCTTGAGGCGTTGCAGGAGGCAAAGCCATTCATGCGGCTGGATGAAGGGGACCGTAAGGGTGTACTTCAGGTGCTACGAGAAGGGCTGCCTCAGGGCCATCGCTGGATGGACCGCGCTGTGTTCGATCAGGCTCTGGCGGAGGCGCTCAAGGGGGCTGGTGTGAGGATTGGTGCGCCTGTCAAGAAGACAGTGTTTTCGGCACTATCAGAGCGGGACGAGGAAGCCATTGTCTGCACTGATCGAAGAGGCAACCCCGAACCCGACACTGATTTGCGAGACCATGAACTGGTGCCGCTGAACGAGGAGTGGCAGGATTATGTAAAACGTGAGGTTTTACCCTTCGTTCCTGATGCCTGGGTGGATAAGACCCACACCGACGCGCAGGATGGCGGCGTCGGGCGTGTCGGGTATGAGATCAACTTCAACCGCTACTTCTACAAATACGTCTCACCCCGCCCGCTCGAAGAGATCGACGCCGAGTTGAAGGCGCTGGAAGCAGAGATCGCAAATCTGCTGCAGGAGGTAGTTGAATGAGCGTCGACAGTTCGCGCTTCGCCAAACCCGCTTGGGCATCGGGTCTCCCAAGCGACTGGCAGGTTCTGCCGATCAAGATGATCGTCTCAACGCCGATCACGGATGGTCCCCACGAGACACCCGAGTTCCTAGATGAAGGCGTCGTATTCATCTCTGCTGAGGCGATACAGGATGGAAAGATCGACTTCGCTCGTCGCCGGGGGTTCATCTCAGAGACGGATAATCGCCGTTACTCGCGCAAGTATTCTCCTGAGACCGGCGACATCTATGTCGTGAAATCTGGTGCGACGACCGGCAAGTCAGCGATGGTCGGCGAAGATACAGACTTCAACATCTGGTCACCGCTGGCGGTTGTCCGCTCGAAACCGTCGATGGACAGTCGCTTTGTGCTTCACGCAATCCGCAGTCAGATCGTTCAAGACGCGATTGCTATCAATTGGTCGTGGGGAACCCAGCAGAACATCGGAATGGGTGCTCTTGGAAGAATCCAAGTGCCCGTCCCCGACCACGCGACCCAACGCCAAATCGCCGACTTTCTGGACCGTGAAACCGCAAGAATAGACCTGCTGATCGAGAAAAAGCAGGGGTTGGTGGCGTTGCTGGGGGAGAAGGCGAGACGCGATGTTTCGTCTTTATTCGAAAAACTAGCGCTCGATCATCGGATGTGGCGACTGAAACATGTCTTGGTCGCTGGATTGGTATATGGCGCGAACGAACCTTCAGACGGCGACGATCCAGACGATGTTCGCTACATTCGCATCACCGACATCGCTGCGGATGGCAATCTGCGTGATGACACCTTCAAGAGCCTTCCGCGTGAACGCATCCGTGACTACATCCTTGAAGATGGCGACATTCTCTTTGCGCGGAGCGGTGCCACGGTTGGCAAGTCTTTCATCTACCGAGAACACATGGGCGAATGTTGCTACGCTGGTTACCTAATTCGCGCCCGCGTCAACAGGCAGCTCGTTTCGCCAGACTTCCTCAAGTGTTTCACCTCAACTGATCAATTCTGGAACCATATTCTTGGAACGAATATTCAGGCGACCATCCAAAATGTAAGCGCTGAGAAATACGCAAACCTTGCATTTCCGTTGCCGCCACTAAGCGTCCAAGGAGAAATCTCTGGGAAGGTAAAAAGGGATGGGGAACGCTACGCTGCTACAAAGAGCAGTGTGAACGCCTCCATCGACCGCCTCAAAGAATACCGCTCCGCCCTGATCACCGCCGCGGTAACAGGTCAGATCGACGTCACGACCTACGCCAAATCCGGCACCCCCGACCGCCGCCTCGACGCCATTCAAGAGGAGATGGGCGCATGAATGCAGCGGTGGTTGAATTCTCCGACGAGCGTCATCTGAGCGACCTGATGAGTGTTCAGGGACAGCTTACGCTTTCCAACATAATGACGCCTCGGGAGCAGTTCATTTGTTGCAGTGCCGATGAACCGGCGCACAGTGTTATGGAGCGCGTCTCCGAGGTTTTCGACGCCGTTCCCGTAGTCGCTTCCAATGACCCGACGGACATTGCCGCTCCGGTTCTCGGTCTGCTTCATCGCGACAGTATCCCTTTTCGCAATCCGTCTGCCCGAGCAGCTGATTGTGCGGACACATCCGCTCTAGACAAGGCGCATCCGTCCAAAAGGAACCTGCTTGTCTACATCAATGGTTTGAGCGGACATCCGGTTGAGCTTGTAAGCTCAGAGAGCGAAATCGTAGGGTTGGTGACGCCATTCGACCTCGAACGCCTCCCTGTTAGGACCGCCTTGTTTGCTCAAATCATCGACGTTGAGCGACTTATGGGCGACCTTATCAAAGCCCGCTTCCCTGACACGGCAGATTGGGAGGCGCGGATTGCGGCTCACCTTGCAGGAAAGTTGCGTGCAGGTCTGAAGCGCGCTGGCAAGAACGATAGCGTAGGTCAGCCCATTCTGTCTGTGGATTTTGCAGTCAAGCTCGATTTGCTGCCTCATTGCTTCGAGGGCACCCACTACGCGCTATGGGTGAGCAACGAGAGCGACGAAATCAGAGAGCTGAGGAACGTGGTGGCTCACGGTGCACCCTTTGCCGACGTGACACAGCTTCCGGCACAAGTGAGGCATCTTCTGCGGCTGCGTGGTTTAATGTCGAAACGAATTTCAGATATTAGAGGGCAGTTTTGATGTCCGATCAAACCCATACGACCGCCGATATTCATCAGGAGAAGGTCTTCGAGGAGCACATCGTTGCCTGCCTAACTGGCGAGCAAGGATACGTCGAACGCGACTGCCCGTCTCATTACGATGTTGCCTACGCGCTCGACACGAAGTTGCTGTTCCGCTTTCTCAAGTCCACGCAACCAGAGGCTTGGCAGACGCTGGAAGATCACTACAGCGCACAGGCTGAAGTCGAGGTTCTGAAGCGTCTTGAGCAAGCACTAAGGCAGAACCCGACCCATGTGGTTCTGCGTGAGGGCATTAAGCTGGTGCCAAACATCCGGTTCTCGCTGTGCTTCTTCAAACCGGCCTCCAACCTGAACCCCGACCTGACCCGTCTGTATGAGGCCAACATTCTTTCTGTGATGCGACAGGTGACTTATTCGGCCAAGAACAGGAACGCCATTGACCTCGTGACCTTCGTGAACGGCATTCCGGTGACGACGCTGGAGGTGAAGAACCTGCTGACTCGGCAGAGCTTCAAGCATGCCGAACGCCAGTATCGCAAGGACCGTTCGCCTGCAGGTGAGCCTCTGCTGACCTTCAAGCGAGGCGCTATCGTGCACCTAGCGGTGGACCAAGATAACGTGTCGATGACAACCCGCCTGATGAATGGCAAGACGCGCTTTCTACCACTCAATAGGGGCCGTGACGGGGGGGCAGGGAACCCCGATGTGCTTGGGGAGAACCGAACGGCGTATCTCTACAAAGACTTGCCGGATGGCAAAGCGGTGCTGTCGCGTGAGGTGCTACTGGACCTGATTGGCCGCTTCATCCATCTCGAACGCGGTGGCAGCAAGGAAGCGCTGATCTTTCCCCGCTTTCAACAGTTGGACGCAGTGCGGAAACTGCTGGCGGACGCGAAGTCCCAAGGCGCTGGGCAAAACTATCTCATTCAGCACAGTGCAGGGTCTGGCAAGTCCAACACCATCGCGTGGACCGCTCACCAGATCATTAACCTTCATGATGATGACGATCTGCCACTATTTGACACGGCAATTATCGTAACTGACCGGCTGGTTCTGGACCGGCAGTTGCAGAACACCATAGGCGGCTTTGCCCAGACCGAAGGTGTGGTGAAGAAAATCGACGGAACCTCTCGCGACCTCAAGAAAGCCATCGAGGACGGTGCTCGTATCATCATCACGACCATTCAGAAATTTGGAACGGAACACCTTGCCGCCATCTCTGGGCAGTCCTCGAAGAACTTCGCGGTGATTATCGATGAAGCTCACTCCTCGCAGTCTGGCAAGGCGGCTCAGGCTATGTCCGATGCACTGACCCGCGCGGCATCCAGTTCAGATGAAATCGAAGACCTCATACTTGCCCACCAAGCCGCGAGGGGACCGCAGAAGAACATCTCGTTCCTGGCTTTCACCGCTACCCCCCGAAACGTGACACTGGAACGGTTTGGGCGCATTGGCTCTGACGGAAAGCCGCACCCTTTCCATCTTTATTCAATGCGACAGGCTATCGAGGAAAAATTTATCCTAGACGTTCTTCAGAACTATTCGACCTACAAGGCCTACTACCAGTTGGAGAAGGCCATTGAGGATGACCCGGAGTTCAAAGGACGGAAAGCCCAAGCGAGGGTCGCCCGATACGCTTCGCTGCATCCAAGCGCGATAGACCAGAAGGTCGAGGTGATCGTAGAGCACTTCCGCCGACATGTGGCCAAGGAACTAGGCGGCAAAGCCAAGGCAATGGTTGTGACCCAAAGCCGAGAGCATGCGCTGCGCTACTGGCAGCAAATCAACGCCTACATTGAAGGGAAGGGATACTCGGACTTGAAGGCGCTTGTTGCCTTTTCGGGTGACCTTGAGGTGGACGATCAGGTGTGGACCGAAGCAGGCGCTAACGGGTTCCCCGAGACTGAACTTCCGAAACGTTTTGATGGTGACGAGTTCCAGATACTGGTTGTCGCCGAGAAGTATCAGACGGGCTTCGACCAACCCAAACTCGTGGCCATGTATGTGGATAAGAAGCTAGCTGGTCTTCAGGCGGTGCAAACGCTAGCGCGGCTCAACAGGACGCGTGCAAACAAGGAGCGCACCTTCATACTCGACTTCCAAAACACTATGGACGAAATCAAAGAGGCCTTCTCGCCGTTCTTCGAAGTGACGGCACTTGAGGAGCGAACGGACCTGAACCAGATTTACGATCTCGAACAACGCATATCGGGTTCGTCTTACGTGATCTCTGACGAGGTGGAGCGGTTTGCCGAACGCTTCTTCAAGGGAGAACTGGACACTCAGGACAGGCTCGAACTCGAAGGCACTGTTCGGTTGGCCGTGTCTCGCTTTGAACTGGACGAGGATGAGGCACAGAAGGAGGAGTTCCGGCAGCTTCTCAAGAGCTTTGCCCGTTTCTACACTTTTGTTGCTCAAGTAGTGAAGCTGCACGACCCTTGGCTCGAAAAGCTCTATGCCTATACCTCATGGTTGTCGCGCTTGCTGCCTTCTCGGGATGTGCCACCCGACATCGAAGTGTCGGACGAAATGCTTGAGCTATCGGCTTTCCGGCTGCAGCAAGAAGCTGAGGGCAATGCTTCGCTGCAGGCTGGCGAAACCACTACACTTCAGCCCATCACGGAGTTCGGTGCGAACCCTTACACTGAGGAGGAAGAAAAGTCGCTTTCTGAGATCATTGGCTCTTTCAATGACCGTCACGGAACCAACTTCACGCGCGAGGACTTCTTGCGCTTCGAAAGGGTGAACCGTGAAATCCTCGACGATGAGATGCTCGACATGATGCGGAACAACCCTGCTGACGTAGTCTACAACGCGTTCTCTCAGGCCTTCTTTCAAGGCATGGTGAGGATGTTCCAGCAAGACAATGAGATGAAGAGTGTTGTGATGACGGACAAGGAAGCACGAGAGCAGGCAACTAGGCACTTCTTCAAGAGAGCGCAGAGGCAGGCTCAAGGTGGGTAAGTTTGTCGTGCACTGTGATCGTTGGGCACTGCACCCAGAAAACCCTCAAACAAAAAGGTGACACTAGATCCAAAGTGCTGCAATCTGAAGTTGAATCAATATTCATCCATGATTGAAGTTGGCGAGGAAGAGCGATTGCAGGAATCAACGATAGTAAAAAATGACCTTTCTGAGATTGAGCTATTGAAAAACCTCTCGAAAGTTTCCGGCTGCGACTTCTCTGGTCGATCGCAAGATGTCGATGCCATCGTCGAAGCACTCAACTCGATTCTGGGAAACGATGACGGAAAGATAACCACCGAGTTTCGCGCACCGAACTTCCCGCCTGGAACCATTGGTATGATGGTTATGCAGAAGCGATATTGGTTGTCTGCAAAAGCCGCATCATTGTCTGCAGGTTGCGCTTTAGTCGATGCGCTTCTGACTTCCGGGCTTTTGGCATTGTTGGTTGGTCAAAAAGCGTTAAGGGAGGCACTAACGAAGCTCAATGACACAACTGGAGAGGTTTGCGTCCTGCAATCTGTGAGTGATTGGCATGGTAAACTTGACGTAAACAAAGCGATCGAAGTGGTTTTCGCTCATTTGTCATCGCAGGATTGTATCAACCGACCTTTTCGATGCGCCCATCGTGAACACGCTAGCTGTTGTATAGAGCGTGAACCAATAAGAGCTTGTGTAGCATCACTTAAAGAAAAGGGGATTTTTTCGATATCCGAAGACTTGGAACTTCAAGTGGCCTGGTAGTCTGCTTCGGGCAGTGGTGTCCCATACACCACGCGGCTTGGACACCACAAAGTTTCTCAAAAATATTCTCTTAATCAATGAGTTATCAGTGCTCTCGACGACATAGAGACCCCTCCTGCCGGGGTCGCCACACTCATTGAATTTGCTGGGAAAATCGGTTGCACACCCATCGGTGTGCAACACGACAGGCTACGGGTTTTGAACCTGCTTCAAGCCCACGACGAGCCGGGAACTTGCAAGATGTGTGTGCAGCATTCCTGGTCTGGCCCATGTTGTGACATGGACAAAACGTGCTCGATTGCGTGAAGCTGCTGGCCCAATTGGGCGGGCTGTCGCGTGCGCTACAGGGCCAACAGGAACAACGTGATCGACGGAAAGGCCACCAGGATGATCACCCGGATGATGTCCGAGCCGACAAAGAACATGACGGCCTTGTAGGTCTCGATCATCGGGGTCTTCCGGTCCATTGCGTTGATGATGAACAGGTTCATCCCCACCGGGGGGGTGATCAACCCGACCTCGACCACGATCAGCACCAGGATGCCGAACCAGATTGCCACAAATTCGGCCTCCATCCGGTTGGCCATGCCTTTGGTTATCCGAATGCCCAGCTCTTTCATTTCGGCCCGGGTCAGCTCGGTCCCGTTGGCAATCGCCTCTTTGATCGACGCCAGCGTCTCGGCTGCCATCCCTTCGGGCACGCCGGCCGCAAGAACCTCGCGCGCGGCGTCGGCCTGCAAAGCGGCCAGGTTCACCAGATCGAAGTCCATCGCTGAGATCACCGGGAAAAAGATCGGGATCGTCAGCAGGATCATCGAAAGGCTGTCCATCAGGCAGCCGAAGACCAGATAGAAACACAGGATCAGTGCCAGAACCATCCATGGGCTAAAGCCCTGGCTGACCACATAGTTTGACAGCTCTTGCGGCACCTGTGTCAGCGCCAGAAAGCCATTGTAGAACCCGGCCCCCAGCACGATGAAAAAGATCATCGCGGTCGAGCGGGCAGTGACGGTGAAACTCTCGACCAGAGAACTGCGTGTCAGACCACCATTGAAGAACGCAATCACAGCCGTACCGAACGCTCCAACCGCGGCCCCTTCGGTCGGGGTGAACCAGCCCAGATAAATGCCGCCCACCACCAAGCCAAAGACCAGAAGCACCGGCCAGACTTGAACAAGGGCTGCAAACCGTTCGGAGTAGGGCACCGCAGGCCGGGTGCCGGCACTTTCAGGGTAAAGCCGTACATAAACCGAGATCGCGATCACATAGCCCAACGCCGCCATGATGCCCGGGATGAATGCCGCAAGAAACAGTTTGGCGATGTTCTGCTCGGTCAGGATCGCATAGATCACCAGCACGACCGAGGGCGGGATCAGGATGCCCAGCGTGCCCCCCGCCGCTAGGGTCGCGGTCGAAAACCCGCCCGCATAGCCGTATTGCTTCAACTCGGGCAGGGCCACGCGCCCCATGGTGGCCGCCGTGGCCAATGATGATCCGCAGATCGCGCCAAACCCGGCACAGGCTCCAATGGAGGCCATCGCAACACCGCCCTTGCGGTGACCCAGCCAGCCCTCAGCCGCCTTGAACAGCGCATTCGACATGCCGCCCAAGGTTGCGAAATGCCCCATCAGCAGGAACATTGGCACGATGGTCAGCGAATAGCTGGAAAAGGTCGTGTAAGTCTCGTTCTTCAGGCGCGCGAATGCCACCTGTGTTCCATCGGTGACCCAGACAAGGCCCACCAGCCCCACCAGAAACATCGCCAGCCCAATCGGCACCCGCAGGAAAATCAGCACCATCAGCGTGGGGAAAGATGCAATCCCAATCTCAAGCGCGGTCAATGGCTTGCCTCCATCCCGTCATGGATCACGATCCGCCCTGTCAGAAACTCATAAATCCGAACGCCAGCCATGTAGATCCCGACAATGGCTGCGGCCAGCGAGGCCACAAAGCTGAGCGCATAGGCCCACCAGATCGGGAATTGCAGCAGAAACGTTGTCTCGCCGTATTCCTTTTTGCTCAGCATCCCGTCGCCCAGCTTCCAGGCGATCAGCACCAGCACGCCGGCAAAGGCGACCTCGATCACCATCCGCAGGAACCGGTTCACAGCCCTGGGGAAATTGTTCGCCAGAATATCGACCGAGGCATGGCCTGCCGTGATCTGGCACAGCGGCATGAAACAGAAGATGGCAAAGGCAACGCCTGCCTCGACCAGCTCAAAATCGCCATTCACAGGGCCGATGCCAATCGCAATCGCCCAATCCGAAAACCCGGGCGCCAGCCCTTGCATGAAATCGCCATGGAAAAAGCCGTTCAGCAGACGGCCCAGGATGGAAGCACAGGTCAACAGGATCAGCGCGCTCAGGACAATCCCGCCGACAATGGCCAGCGTGCGGGCCAATCCCATCATCAGCTTGTGCATCGGTCGTTCGTCTTTCTTGGAATGGCAACCGTGGCGGCAGAACCGCCACGGTCAGATGTACTTACTGCGAGTACTTTTCGATCAACATCTGCGCTTCTTCAATCAGCGCTTTGCCGTCTTTGCCCTTGCTTTCCATGTCGGCGATCCATTCGTCATAGATCGGCATGGCCAGCGCCTGCCATTCGGCGGTCTGGTCAGCATCCAGCGTGATGATGTTGTTGCCCAGATCCTCGGCAATCACACGCGACGGGCCGTCGGCATCCGCCATGGTGCCACCGGCAAAGACCGAAAACTCAAGGCCCGAGTTGTCGTCGATCACCTTCTTCAGGTCATCGGGCAGGCTCTCATACTTGGGCTTGTTCATCGCCAAAACGAAGGTCAGCGTATAAAGCGCCTTGCCAGTGAACTCGGTGTGGTTTTCCACCAGTTCCGGTACTTTCAGCGCGGCGGTCACTTCCCACGGGATGGTGGTGCCGTCGATCACGCCTTTGCTCAGCCCCTCAGGAACCGCAGGCACAGGCATACCAACCGGCGTCGCGCCCAGCTTGGTCAGCAGCGAGTTGACCGAACGCGAGCCACCACGGATCTTCATGCCTTGCAAGTCTGCCGGGCTTTCCACCGGATCAGCCGTATGGATCAGGCCAGGCCCGTGCACCCAGGTGCCCAGGATGTGCACATCTTTGAACTCGGTGTCCTTCATGTGCTTTTCGAACATTTCCCAATAAGCACGGCTCATCGCGCGCGCATCGGTCATCATGAACGGCAGCTCGAACACTTCGGTGGATGGGAACCGGCCCGGAGTATACCCCACAACGGTCCAGATGATGTCGGCCACGCCGTCAATCGCCTGATCCATCAGCTCTGGTGGCTTGCCACCCAGCTGCATCGACGGATAGCGCTCGACCTTGATCCGGCCACCCGAATCCTTTTCGACGTTGTCGGCCCATACATCCAGAACCAGCTTTGGCACGTTGGCCTGGGCTGGCAGGAACTGGTGCAGTTTCAGCGTAACCTCTTGCGCCAACGCCGAAGTTGCCCCGAATCCGGTGGCCATGGCTGCTACGGCCGCGCCCCCGATCAGACCCATTAGGGTTCTGCGATAAGTCATGATTTCCTCCCTTTGATCCCTCTTTGAGGCAATATAATGCAAATCTGGATCATCAATGCAATATATTGCTACAGTCTTTGGTCACGACGCCGCGCTCTCCAACCCGGTGCCGCCGTAAAGCCATTCGATCTCCCGGTACCATTCGTGCGGTGTCTTTGCCCGCATGATGGCATTCCTCAATTCTGCGTGTGCCCCCGAGGGATGATAAATGTGCTCTCCTATCTCCCGAGACTGCAACTGAACCCGCGCCGTACGCAAGCGCCGTTTCTGCTGATAGGCGCACAAAGCCTGTTCCAGATCATCGTGATTGGCCACCATGTCCGACAGACACACCGCATCCTCCATCGCCATACAGGCGCCTTGGGCAAAATACTGCAGCATCGGATGGGCAGCATCGCCCAGCAGGGCCACGCGCCCCTCGACCCAGTCCATAACCGGATCACGATCACACAGCACCCACAGCTTCCAATCCTGCCCCTGTTCTATCACCTGCTGCGCCAGGGGATGAACATGCTCGAACCCGCGCCGCACCTCTTCGACCGGAACGGGCTTGCCTGCCACCGGCTCGGGTGCGTCGTTGTGATAGGTCACAACCAGGTTGAAATTCTGCCCGCCCGACAGCGGGTAGTGCACCACATGGCACTTGGGTCCGGCCCACAGTGTCGCCGCATTCCACCTGAGCGCCTCGGGCATCTGATCCACGGGAATGACCGAACGATAGGTGGTATGCCCCGACACCCGGGGCGGTCCGTCGTCCAGCATCTGCTTGCGCACGTTCGACCACAGCCCATCCGCCCCGATCAGCGCTGCGCCGCCAACACGCGTACCGTCGCCGAGCACCGCATGAACACTGCCGTCCTTCTGTTCATAGCTCTGAACTGCCGCTTCGGTTCGCAATTCGATCAACGGGTTCGCTTCGCACGCGCTCAGGAAAACCCCGTGCATTTCACCCCGATGCACAACGGCATATGGGTTGCCCATGTGCGCGCGAAATTCATCGCCCAACGGGATCCGCGTGATTTCCTCGCCGCTCAGCGCATCCATCAATCGCAGATTATCGATGTAAACGGCCATCGCCCGCGCCGCATCACCGACGCCCAGATAGTCAAAAGCATGAAACGCATTGGGGCCAAGCTGTATCCCGGCCCCGATCTCGCCAAACCTCGCGGCTTTCTCCAGAACCAAGACGTGCCGCCCGCGCTGGGCCAGGCCCAGCGCTGCGGCAAGACCGCCAATCCCGCCACCGGCGATCAGGATGCGGTCTTGGCTCATCGCTTACTCCGCGTCGCTCAGCGTCAGGGCAATCGGGTCAAGGCCGTCGATTCCGCCCTCGATCACATCACCCGCCACCACAGGGCCAACGCCTGCGGGCGTGCCAGTCATGATCAGATCACCAGGGCGCAGGTGGTAGAAACCAGACAAATGGCAAATGATCTCATCAATCTTCCAGATCAGCTCGGCAAGGGTGGCGTCCTGCTTGACCTCACCATTCACCGACAGATGAATGCGCTTGTCTTCCTCAGGCGCCCAGGCGTCCACCTTTGTCAGCGGCGCAAAAACGGCAGATTGCTCAACATCCTTGCCCAGATCCCAGGGCCGCTGTTTGTTGCGCTCGCGGATCTGCAGATCCCGTCGCGTCATATCCAAGGCACAGCCATAGGCATATACGGCATCCCAAGCCTGCCCGCTATCGGCCCGAAACACCGGCTTGCCAATCGCCAGCGCCAATTCCATCTCATAATGGAAATTCTCGGTGCCCGGAGGGTAGGGCACCGTCGCCCCTGTCAGCACCGCATTGGGGGCCGATTTGGTGAAATAGAACGGTGCTTCGCGATCCACCTCATGCCCCATCTCGGCCGCATGCGCGGCATAGTTCCGACCAACGCAGAAGATCCGCCCGATCGGATAGGTGGCACTTTCGCCATTCACTGGAATGCTGGGGGTCTGGGGCAGGGAAAACAGGCTGTCGCTCATCGCGCGCGCTCCTCATAGTAACCAAGCTTGTCCTGTAGCGGACGGTCATGAATGCGGATCACAAAGGCTTCGTTCTCCGCCTGATGAGAGATAGCGGCAAAGACCGGCGCGGTGAACGTGTCCTTTGGCCCCCATTCGATCACTTGCCCGTCAACCTCTGTCCGCCCATGTCCCTTGATCACGTGAAACGCACAGGATGATGACCGCAGCGGCGGGCGCTGCGACTGCCCTGCGCCAAACATCATGGCCGTGAAACCCAATGTTGGCAGGATGTCCTCACCGGTCTCGGGGTTGATGTAATCCAGCTCTGCGATCTCATCCCCGCCATAAGCCGCCATCTGGCGCAACGCCGCCTCGGTCCCGGTCCAGGGGTAGCGCAACATCGGAAAGCGGCGGGCGCGGTGACCGGGCCTCCGGGTGGGGGCGAGACCCGCCGCCTTGTATTCCACCTCGCTGGCATCGGGGCGGTTGCGTTGCGGCTGCAACTCGCCCTCAATCGCATATGACCCCTCAAGCTGGACAAACACCGGCAGATCCAAGGCGTCCAGCCACACCACCGGCTCATCGCCGTCATGCCCATGATCGTGCCACTCGCCCGAGGGCGTCAGAACCAGATCGCCTTCTTCCATCGGCAGGCGTTCGCTGTCGACAACCGAATAGCCGCCCGCGCCCTCGACTATGATCCGCACGGCCGAAGGCGTGTGTCGATGCGCAGGCGCGCTTTCGCCCGGCAGCAGCAACTGCATCCCCAGATAGATTGATGCCGTCGCCTGCATCGCCCCGGTTCCACGTCCCGGATCAGACAGCACCAACACCCGCCGTTCGGCCTTTTCCACCGGCGTCAGTTCCCCCGCTTTCAACAGCAAGGGCCGCAGCGCCTGGTAGTTCCAATACCCCGCCTGCGTCACCGGCTGCGGCGCACCATGAGGCAACACGTTACGCATCATCGGCCAGAGTGGCGCTACGCCTGCCTGCTCCAACTCATCGCGATACGCCTGCGGTAAATCCTCCAGCTCGGCCAAGGGTTCGGACATGACACTCTCCTCTCACGCGCAGTATGATGCATACTTATTGTGGAAAAACCCGTCAAATTGACGCCGATCAGCGAAAAAGGCTGACCCAAGTTCATCACCGAAGTCGCGGAACGGGCCAGTTTTCGCCAACAACCCCAGATTGCATAGGCGTGAATTTGCTCACTTTTGCCCTCTGACGCAGCTGGGTGCTTTTCGCGGTTGCTTTGACGGGGACACAACGTCCAACTGCACCCAGAAACATGATAGAATTGGGGACACTGAACACAGGCGGATCAAGTTCCACGACCAGAAGCGTCGACCAATGGATAATCCGCACTACCTTTTGGATGAGTTTGAAATACAGAATTTCGTCGGTGCATTGACGTCTTCGGCCACCCCCCAGTTTGCAGGTCGAAGGTGTTTAATACGTATCCTTGCTCACGCAGGCGCATCGATGGACTGGTCAGGAACCCCAATTTTCAGGGCGACCTGACCGCTGGCCAGGCTTTGCCGCTACACCCAGCCTGGCCTTCCCCGTCAAAGAGAACCCCCTCCTCTTTGGCGGGGACCACCTTAATGGCTGGACGTGACTTTAGCGTTAAGCGTTCTTGACGATCAGAAAGACGCGCGCGGGCTGATCTCCGGCCTGGATGGAATGGGCGATGTCCGCGGCGTAACGGGCCGTGTCACCGGCGTTAAGCGTGTTACTTGCGCTGCCGGACGTGATCTGCACAGACCCCTCAAGCACCGTCAATTGCTCGTTGGCGCCGCGCGTATGCGGCTGGCTGTTCAACGCGCCACCCGCCTCGAACCGGATGTCATAGACCTCGTGACCACCGGCCTCTTCGGGGGGCGACAGGATCTGAATGCGGCAGCCGTGGCCCATGTTGTCGATGCTGGGCACGTCCGTGGCGCGCAGCACCTCGATCTTGTCGGCGGCCTCGCCATCTTCCAGCAGACCCGCAAAATCCACCTGCAATGCCCGGGTCAGGTTCCACAGGGTCGCAATGGTCGGGCTGCTTTCGCCGCGCTCGATCTGGCTGACCATCGAGCGGGACACACCCGACAGGTTTGCCACGGCTTCCAGCGACAGGCCCTGCGCCCGCCGCGCCTCTTTCAGGCGAGCGGGCAGGCGTGTCAGGATATCGTCTGCATTCTCCGTCATAACGGAGTCTCTGCCCGTCTTTTGTCGCTCTTGTCAACTCTGGGCGCGGTCGATAGATACTCGTTACGTAATAACATTACATATACTCATGCGAAGAAACGTTACCTCTTCCCTCCGGCGCCGCAAGGCGGCACCGATGACACGCTTTGATCGCCTCCCGCCTGAGCTGCGCGGCTGGTTGCAGCACGCCATGCTCAGTTGGTCGGTGAAATCAGCCGAGCGGATCTGGGCCAAGGCCATGCGTCGGCATCGGGGCAACGTCCAGGCCGCTTTGTGCGAGCTCGACCGTCTGGAACGTGCCCACATGAATCGAGACATCGCACGCATCTGGGGGCCGGATCACCCCGGCCTTGAAGATGGGCTTGGGTTGGAAAAAGCCGCGTAAAACCGGTGCACGGGTAGTGCACGCATAGTGTACAGGTTGTGCACATGGGTTTTCCGCCTTTTTGATGACGGCACGTTTCCGCAGACAGACCCATGCTGCACATGCATAATGGCGCGGAATCGAGAGGAGAGATTATGAACGACATCGTGATTCTGGACGGTGCCCGCACCGCCATCGGCACCTTTGGCGGGGCGCTTGCCTCGACCGCACCCATCGACCTGGCCACCGTCGCAACCGAGGCCGCGCTGGAACGGTCGGGCGTCGAAGGCGCGCAGATCGGGCATGTGGTTTTTGGCCATGTCATCAACACCGAACCCCGCGACATGTACCTCAGCCGCGTCGCCGCGATGCAGGCGGGTATTCCCAACGGCACGCCTGCGATGAACGTCAATCGCCTGTGTGGATCGGGCGCGCAAGCCGTTGTTTCTGCAGTTCAATCTCTGATGCTGGGTGATGCGGACTTTGCCCTGGCGGGCGGTGCCGAAAGCATGTCGCGCAGCCCCTTTATCATGCAGCAGGCCCGCTGGGGCGCAAAGATGGGCGACGTCAAATCGCTCGACATGATGTTGGGCGCGTTGAACTGCCCGTTTGGCACCGGCCACATGGGTGTCACGGCTGAAAACGTCGCCGACGAACACCAGATCACGCGCGAGCAGATGGACGAGTTTGCCATGGCCAGCCAGACCCGCGCAGCCGCCGCGATCGAAGCGGGCCACTTTGAGAGCCAGATCACCCCCGTTCAGGTCAAGGTCAAGCGGGACATGGTCGATTTCATGGTCGATGAACACCCCAAGGCCACGACGACCGAGGCTCTTGCTGGTCTACGCCCTGTCTTCAAGAAAGACGGTCGCGTAACTGCCGGTAATGCAAGCGGAATCAACGACGGCGCGGCCGCGATGGTCTTTGCCACAGCCGACGCAGCAGAAAAGGCAGGCCTGAAACCCAAGGCCCGCGTCCTGGGCTATGCCCACGCTGGTGTCCGCCCCGAAGTTATGGGCATCGGCCCGGTTCCTGCTGTGCAGAACCTGATGGCCAAAACGGGCCTTTCAGTGGGCGATTTCGACGTCATTGAAAGCAACGAAGCCTTTGCCTCGCAAGCTTTGGCAGTAAACAAGGAACTGGGTCTGGATGCGGCCAAGGTGAATCCCAACGGCGGCGCGATTGCCCTGGGTCACCCGGTCGGCGCAACCGGCGCGATCATCACCCTCAAGGCGCTTTATGAGCTGGAGCGCACTGGTGGCTCCAAGGCGCTTGTCACCATGTGCATCGGCGGCGGTCAGGGGATCGCACTGGCGCTGGAACGCCTCTGATTTATCAGAGAAAATCAGGAAGGGTCGCGGTCATTCGACTGCGGCCCTTTCCTTTTTTCGGGCCAATTTGGCGGCCAGGTTCGGCCCCACGCCGGGGCGTGACCAAGGGCATTGCGCAATGCAGATCGCGCAGCCGTGGGTTTGGTTGAAGAACGGCAAACACTTGTCGAAATCCACGTACCATTTGCGGGTCCCTCGAACCATCTGCTTGTCCGGTGACAGCGCTTCGGGTGGGCACGCATCCTCGCAAATCCGGCAATTCTGACAAAACGCATCAATCCCATGCTCGCGTGCTGGTGTCGGCTCAAACGGGGCGTCGGTCAACACCGCGGATAGTCGGAACGAGGCCCCAAGTTCAGGGTTGATGATCGAGCCATGCTTGCCCAATTCGCCAAACCCACAGGCCAATGCCGGCGGGATCATCGCCAATGCCCCGGTCATCGGGCCTGTAACGGCCTCGGCCGCCCACCCTTGTTCCCTGATCCAGCCCGCCACCGTCTTGGCCGCCAAAGCCGCGCGGGCGTATTGGGTCATGACTTCCAGCCCCGCGCGCACCTGAGGTGCAGTCGAGATTTCGGCATAGTCATGCTGAACACCCAAGATGATCACCCGTGACTGCGGGATGTCATAGCCTTTGAACACCCACTCGGGCTGCATCTCGGCAACGCCGGTCATTTCACAGATGCCGTCCGCAACAAACCGTTCCAGCCCAACCGTCCAATCCACCGGGGTTTTTGAGGTCGAAACGTTGGACACCTCAGGCAGCGGAGCATCCAGGATATGTTGCCGCGCTGCCCGCCTCTCACCAAAGGCCGGTTCCTTGGCAGATTGCTCATAGAAATACAGCTGCAAAGGCCCGTGCGGGATGTCCATTGGGTTGGGCGCCCAATAGACCATAGACGGATTGCGCGGTTGATGCTCGCCCAATCCGTTAATGTCATTTCCGCTGATTGCGGGTTGCTGTGCGACCTGATCGGGGTCTGGCTCAAACGGGCGGTATGGGTTCGGTTTCGGCATGACCCGAACCCTAGCACGATTTCAGCTCAGAACAGTGCGTCCGCCAAAATCACGAACACACCGCCCGCCAAAGCACCGCCCAGAGCCAGCCAAACCCGGCTTTGGAAGGACATGGATTTTGGCTCATCCTCGACCGACTGCGCGATCAGGGCCTTTTCGACCAGCGCAGGCAGGCGCGGGCCAAAGCGGGCCATGACCATGGCGGTTTTCGACAGATCCGACACCAAGGCACGCGGGCCGATGGATTTTTTGATGTAGTCCTCGACCACGGGCCGCGCGACGTCCCAGATGTTGATATGCGGGCTCAGCGAACGAGCGACGCCTTCAACCACAACCATGGTGCGTTGCAGCAGGATCAGCTCGGTCCGGGTTTCCATGCCAAAGCGTTCTGTTACCTCGAACAGGTAGTTCAGCAAACGCCCCATCGAAATCTGGGTGGCGTCCATCCCAAAGATCGGCTCTCCGACGGCGCGCAGAGCGCGGGCAAACTCATCGACGTCCTGATTGGCGGGAACATAGCCCGCTTCAAAATGCACCTCGGCCACGCGTTTGTAATCGCGGCGGATAAAGCCGAACAGGATCTCGGCATAGACCCGACGGGTGTATTCGTCGATGTGGCCCATGATGCCAAAGTCATAGGCGATGATGTCCCCATTGGGCGCAACCTTGAGGTTGCCTTGGTGCATGTCGGCGTGGAAATAGCCATCGCGCAGCGCGTGCATTAGGAACAGGCGCAGCACGCGCTCGCCCAGATCGACGCGGTCATGGCCGGCGGCATCAATTGCGTCGTTGTCCCCCAGAGGCACCCCATCGGCCCACCCCAGCGTCATTACGCGGCGCGAGGACAATGACCAACGCACGGGTGGCAGTTGGAACCCGGCATCATCCTTTGTGTTGTCGGTGAATTCCGACGCGGCAGAGCTTTCCAGCCGCAAATCCAGCTCTCCCCGCACAACGCCGTCGAAGTGTTCGATCACTTCCATCGGGCGCAGACGACGCGCACCGGGGGCGAACAGATCGATGATGCGAGCGGCCAGATAGAAGGCATCGACATCCTTGCGGAACGCCTTCTCGATGCCGGGGCGCAGGACCTTAACCGCGACCTCGTCACCCGTGGTCGCCAGCGTCGCCTTGTGCACCTGCGCGATCGAGGCGGCGGCGATCGGCTCGCTGAACTCGCTGAACATCTCGGGCAGGGGTTGGCCCAACTCGCGCTCGACCTCAGCCATGGCCTCGGACCGGGGGAAGGGCGGCAGCTTGTCTTGCAGAACGCGCAGCTGCTCGGCCAATTCATCACCCACCACATCAGGCCGCGTCGACAGGACTTGACCAAATTTGATGTAGGCCGGACCAAGAGCCGTCAGCGCGCGCGTGGCGGGGGGCATGTCCGGGTCGCCCTTGTACCCCAGCCACTGGAACGGTTTGCCAAGTGCATGTGCCACAAAACGCAAGAGCGGCGGGGCCTCGAACGCATCCAGCACCACGTTCATGGCGCCGGTCCGCTCGAGTGTTGCGCCTGTCCGGATCAGGCGAATGATGTTGTGAGGTCCGCGCATCGGTTAGAGCTTCCAACCCGAATGCAATGCCGCGATACCCATCGACAGATTGCGGTACTTGGCATTGCCAAAGCCCGCACTGCGCACCATGCCTAGGAACGTCTCTTGGTCAGGGAACTTGCGGATCGATTCCACCAGATACTGATAGCTGTCGTAATCCCCGGCGATCGCCTGCCCCATGCGCGGAATGACGTTGAAGCTGTAGAGGTCGTAGAGCTTCTGCAGCCCGTCGTTGGGCAGCTGGCTGAACTCCAGCACCATCAGTCGGCCACCGGGGCGCAGCACGCGGTAAGCCTCGTTCAGGGCCTCTTGCGGGCGGGTCACGTTCCGGATGCCGAACGAGATGGTGTAAACGTCGAAGGTGTTGTCCTCAAACGGCAGGGACATGGCATCGCCCACCACCCAATCCAGACTGTCGGCCAGATGCGCCGCCTCGGCCCGCTTGCGCCCTTCGACCAGCATCGGTTCGGTCAGGTCCAGAACGGTGGCGTGACCATGGCCCGCACGGTCCAGAAACCGGAATGAAATATCGCCGGTGCCACCGGCCACATCGAGCAGCTTTTGCCCCGGACGCGGTGCCAGCCAATCCATCATGGCGTCTTTCCACACCCGGTGGATGCCCATGCTCATGACATCATTCATGATGTCATACTTGCTGGCGACCGAGTTGAACACGCCCTGAACGCGCCCGGCCTTTTCACCTTCGGGAACTTCGGAGAAACCAAAGTGAGTGGTCTTTTGACTGTTCTCGGACATGGGCCTTGCCGTTTTCTGATTTCGACCCTGTTATAGGGCGTTGGAACACGGGCACAATGCGGCCCTTTGGAATTAGGAGCCCCATAATGCCTGAACTGCCCGAGGTCGAGACCGTCCGACGTGGCCTGACCCCCGCGATGGAGGGCGAGGTGATTGAACGGGCTGACGTCAATCGTCCGGACCTGCGGTGGCCCTTTCCCGAACGGATGGCCGAGCGGCTGACTGGCGCGCGGGTTCAGCGATTGGGGCGACGGTCGAAGTATATTCTGGCTGATCTGGATACGGGCGAGACGCTGCTCATACATCTGGGCATGTCGGGACGGATGACGGTATCGGGCGATCCGCTGGGGCAGTTCGTGCATGATCACCCCATGCCCGAAAAGCACGATCATGTGGTGTTCCACATGGCCAACGGTGCGCGGGTCACATTCAATGATCCCCGCCGCTTTGGGGCGATGGACCTGCTGCCGACCGCGACAGCGACCGAACACAAGCTGCTGTCGGTGCTGGGGCCAGAGCCACTGGGCAATGATTTCCACGAACAACATCTGGTTGAGTCGTTCCGCGGCAAGAATACACCGGTCAAATCCGCACTGTTGGATCAGGGAATCGTCGCAGGTTTGGGCAATATCTATGTTTGCGAAGCATTGTTTCGCGCCGGAATTTCGCCACGTCGCAAAGCCGGAAAAATTTCCGCTGCCCGCGTTGCCGCCCTTGTTCCAATCATCCGGCAGGTGCTGTCAGACGCCATCGACGCGGGTGGATCGTCGCTCAAGGATTTCCGCCAAGCCGATGGAGAACTTGGATATTTTCAACACAGCTTTGATGTCTATGGGCGCGAGAACGAGCCCTGCCGTACCCAGGGTTGCGATGGGACGGTGACCAGAATCACCCAGTCGGGACGCTCATCTTTCTACTGTCCGCAATGCCAAAGATAACTTGAACCATCTCCCCCTCGTGGTAAGGAATCGGTCCAGGACAGAACAACCGAAAGCACATCTCTATGGCCTTTGAGACGATCATCGTCGACGTTGAAGACCACGTAGCTCTTATCAAACTGAACCGCCCGGACGCATTGAACGCACTCAACAGTCAGCTGCTGAATGAGTTGTGTACTGCGCTGGATGAAGCTGATGCCAATGACAAGGTGCGTTGCATTGTCCTGACCGGGTCGGAAAAGGCTTTTGCCGCCGGAGCAGACATCAAAGAGATGTCTGAGAAGACTTATGTCGAGGTGTTTACCGAAAACCTCTTCGGTGAGGTTGGCGACCGTGTGGGTGCGATCCGCAAGCCCATTATCGCCGCGGTCAACGGATATGCCTTGGGTGGCGGTTGTGAGTTGGCCATGATGTGCGACTTCATCATTGCGTCGGACACTGCGAAATTTGGTCAGCCTGAAATCAATCTGGGCGTCATCGCAGGCATCGGCGGCACGCAGCGCCTGACCCGCTTTGTCGGCAAGTCCAAATCCATGGACATGAACCTGACCGGTCGCTTCATGAACGCCGAAGAGGCAGAACGCTCGGGCCTGGTGAGCCGCGTGGTTCCGGCCAAGAAACTGATCGAAGAAGCAACAGCTGCGGCTCAGAAGATTGCCGAGAAATCGCAACTGACGGCAATGGCCGCCAAGGAAGCTGTGAACCGCAGCTACGAGCTGACCCTGAACGAGGGTCTGCTGTTTGAACGTCGCGTGTTTCATTCGATGTTCGCCACCGAAGACCAGAAAGAGGGCATGGCCGCTTTCCTGGAAAAACGCGAGGCCCAATTCCGCGATAAATGACGTCGCGTAATGGAATCACTTCTGATGAGCGGGCGGGTCATGGACCTGCCCGTTTCGTTTTGGAGAGCCGGGCACAGAATCGGCTTGGCATTATGGGCAAACTTGGCTAGATAGCGCCGCAATACATGCGCGTGCGGCCCGCTCTGGCTAGAATCACACCGGTGACCTGATATCCGGATTGGGCTTGGCATTGCGCTAACTTGAACAAACCGAACCGAGATAAAGGTCAGAAAACCATGGCAAATTCGCCCCAGGCAAAAAAGCGCGCCCGTCAGAACGAAACCCGCTTTGCCGTCAACAAAGCCCGTCGTTCGCGCATCCGCACCTTCCTGCGTAAAGTCGAAGAAGCAATCGCATCCGGCGACAAAGAAGCTGCAACCGCTGCTCTGCGCGCTGCTCAGCCCGAGCTGATGCGCGGTGTGACCAAAGGCGTGTTCCACAAAAACACCGCATCGCGGAAGATGTCGCGCCTGGCAGCCCGAGTCAAAGCTCTGGGTTAATTCGCGACTCGCACAAAAGCGTTTTGTGAAAAGGCGTTGCCATCGGCAGCGCCTTTTTTTGTGCCTGTTGCACGGATGCCCCGTTGCTGCGAGCGCGAGAGATTCTTTGCCGCCAAAGGCAGAGTCAACATCAGAGTTTCGTTGCCGCTCTGCACTCGGACTTGCTACCACTGTTCCAGCGATTCACTCGCTTGGGGGGACAGGCTGCAAGGCACCCGACCTGACAGGCATCAGGGAAGGCACTTGCGATTGCCGAAAGTCGGGGCCACCCGGCATGGTCGGTCTGCTGTGGGTATACTCAAAACGCCCTAGCCCTGTCGAAAATGAGTGTTACGGGTGACGAGGATATACAATCCGTCGGGACAAGACGGGTGTTTGTCTTTCGTTGTTTGTTTTCATGCGATTTGGCAATCGCATGACGCCGATGCTCACACATCGGTGAACCCTATCCCTATGGGTGGTCGCCGCCGGGACTGGTCCGGTGAATTGGATGGGTAATAACAGGCTGAATGGCCGCTGATGATGGGACGCGTGAGGCGCTGGATGACACAAGAAAAATGGGGACAACTCCGTCAAAAACTGCTCAAGACAGTTGGACAGAATAACTACTCGACCTGGATCGAACCGCTTGAGTTCCAGGAACTGCACGATGGGGTTGCAGTCTTTACGGTTCCGACAAACTTCATGGGAAACTACGTCAGCCAGAATTTCGCTGACCTGATCCTGTACGAGCTCAACAGCTCGGGCGAATCCGTGCAGCGCATTGCGTTTCGAGTTGCTGCGAATTCACCGGCACGGCCTAAGGCAACGACCGCCTCTGTCGGCAAACGCCCAACCGAGAGCAAGCCTGAGGCCCCGGCCACAGAAACAGGGTCCACGGACACACGTGCAGCGGGCAGTGCATTTGACCCGTTGGATTCGCTGCAAGCCGCGCCGCTGGACGCGCGCTTTACGTTTGACAGCTTTGTTGTTGGCAAGCCCAACGAATTGGCCCATGCCGCTGCGCGCCGCGTGTCCGAAGGCGGCCCGGTGACCTTCAACCCACTGGTTCTGTATGGCGGCGTTGGCCTTGGTAAGACGCACCTGATGCACGCCATCGCCTGGGAGCTTAAATCGAAGCGCCCCGATCTGAACGTGCTGTATCTGTCGGCAGAACAGTTCATGTATCGCTTTGTGCAGGCCCTGCGCGAGCGCCGCATGATGGATTTCAAACATCTGTTCCGCTCGGTCGACGTGCTGATGGTGGATGATGTGCAGTTCATCGCCGGCAAGGATTCGACACAGGAAGAGTTCTTTCACACCTTCAATGCCCTGGTGGATCAGAACAAGCAGATCATCATCTCGGCTGACCGCGCCCCGGGCGAGATCAAGGATCTGGAAGATCGCGTAAAATCGCGCCTGCAATGCGGCCTGGTCGTCGACCTGCATCCGACCGACTATGAACTGCGTTTGGGCATCCTGCAGAACAAGGTTCAGCAGCACAAAGCCACCTATCCCGACCTCAAGATCGCAGATGGCGTACTGGAGTTTCTGGCGCACCGGATTTCGACCAACGTGCGCGTGCTCGAAGGCGCTCTGACCCGTCTCTTTGCCTTTGCCTCGTTGGTGGGGCGCGAGATTGACATGGACCTCACGCAGGACTGCCTGGCCGATGTGCTGCGCGCCTCTGAGCGCAAGATCACGGTCGAGGAAATCCAGCGCAAAGTGTCCGACTATTACAACATCCGTCTCAGTGACATCATTGGCCCCAAGCGCCTGCGGTCCTATGCCCGCCCGCGTCAGGTTGCGATGTATCTGTGCAAGCAGCTCACCAGCCGTTCGCTGCCCGAAATCGGCCGCCGCTTTGGCGGGCGTGACCACACCACGGTCATGCACGGCGTCAAGCGCATCGAAGAGTTGAAACTGACCGACGGTCAGATCGCCGAAGATGTCGAGATGCTGCGCCGCGCGCTCGAAGCGTAGACTTACGACCACCACTCATGAAAAAGGGTCTTGGACATGCTCCGGGGCCCTTTTTTGTTCGCCGGTGTGTGCTGCGATCAACGTTTTGCTCTCATCTGTGTCCCAAGCGCCACGCGGGCCTTGACGCCCCCTGCATTCCAGCGGACAAATCCATGAAAAAACTTGTACCACAGGCGTGACCCGTTAGGGTGCCTGTCCCGGCCATCTCGCTGGCCCAAGAAAAGGATGTAGGGATTATGAAGATCAGCATCGAACGCGGCACGCTGCTCAAGGCCGTGTCTCAGGCTCAATCCGTTGTGGAACGCCGCAACACCATCCCGATCCTGGCAAACGTTCTGATCGAAGCCGAAGGCGACAGCGTGCAGTTTCGCGCCACCGACCTGGACATCGAAGTTGTGGACAAGGCCCCCGCTCAGGTCGAGCGCGCTGGTGCCACCACGGTTGCCGCCACCACCTTGCACGAGATTGTGCGCAAGCTGCCCGACGGGGCGCTTGTAACGCTCACCGCAGACAGCGCCACGGGCCGTCTGACCGTTGATGCAGGCCGGTCGAACTTCTCGCTGGCGACGCTGCCGCGCGAAGATTTTCCGGTCATGGCCTCGTCCGAATATCAGTCGAACTTTACAGCACCTGCCGCAGTGTTGCGTCGCCTGTTCGACAAGTCGAAATTTGCAATCTCGACCGAAGAGACCCGCTATTACCTAAACGGTGTTTACCTGCATGTCACCGACGCCGATGGCGGTAAGGTGCTGCGCGCCGTGGCCACCGATGGCCACCGCCTCGCCCGTATCGACGCCGAGCTTCCCGCAGGGTCTGCGGACATGCCGGGCGTGATCGTACCGCGCAAGACCGTGGGTGAGCTGCGCAAGCTGCTGGACGATGACGAGATGGATATCGCGGTCTCGGTCAGCGAAACCAAAGTGCGCTTTGCCACGCCCGACATCACCCTGACGTCCAAGGTAATCGACGGCACCTTCCCCGACTACACGCGCGTTATTCCGCAAGGAAACACCCGCCGGTTGGAAGTGGATGCATCCGAGTTCGCCCAGGCCGTGGACCGGGTTGCCACAGTTTCGTCCGAACGCTCACGCGCGGTGAAATTGCAGCTGGAAGAGGACCGCTTGATCCTGTCGGTCAATGCTCCCGACAGTGGCGCAGCCGAGGAAGAGTTGGCCGTTGCCTATGGCGACGAGCGGCTCGAGATCGGGTTCAACGCCAAATACCTGCTGGAAATCGCGTCTCAGGTGGACCGCGAGAATGCAGTGTTCATGTTTAACTCGGCCGGCGACCCGACCTTGATGCGCGAAGGCAATGACCAGAGCGCAGTCTATGTCGTCATGCCGATGCGTGTTTGATCGCGCATTCTGCGCGATGCCTGCGGCGCGAGTATTTTTGAAAAGATGAAGGGGGCGGTCACGTGTTGGCTCTGACCGAGTTGACCATCTCCCATTTCCGATCCCACAAAGTGGCGCGGCTGTCTTTGGACGGGCGACCGGTTGCGATTCATGGGGCAAACGGGGCGGGCAAGACCAACATCCTTGAAGCGGTGTCGTTGTTTTCCCCTGGGCGCGGCATGCGGCGCGCCAGTGCGGCCGAGATGACCCGGCGGCCCGAGGCCTTGGGCTGGAAGCTGCAGGGCGTGCTGGACGTGCAGGGTCAATCCCACGAGATCGAAACCTGGTCCGATGGCGGCGGTGCCCGGCAGGTGCGGATCAACGGCAAAACGGCCAATCAGGTGGCTTTGGGGCAGCTGTCGCGTGTCGTCTGGCTTGTGCCCTCAATGGATCGGCTGTGGATCGAAGGGGCCGATGGGCGGCGCCGATTTCTGGACCGCATGGCGCTGAGTTTTGATCCTGGACATGCCGAGGCGTCACTGCTGTACGAAAAGGCCATGCGCGAGCGCAACAAGCTGCTCAAGGAGCAGATCCGCGACGATCATTGGTATGTGGCCTTGGAACGGCAGATGGCCGAGGCGGGCAACCGCATTCATCAGGGGCGGCTGTCGGCACTGGAGCTGGTCCGGCAGGCGCAAGAGCAGGCACAAACGGCCTTTCCATCCGCCGATCTCGAGCTGGTGCAAACCGAAGGGGCGATGCCCGAGACAGAACCGGACCTGCGCGAGGCGCTGATCGAAAGCCGCTTCCGCGATTTGGCGGCAGGGCGTACTTTGGTTGGCCCACATCGCAGCGATCTGTATGGAGTCTTTGCAGCCAAGGGTGTGCCAGCTAAGGACTGCTCGACCGGGGAGCAGAAAGCACTGCTTGTGTCGCTGATCCTGTCCAACGCCCGCGCTCTTGCAGCACAGACCGGAGCGCCACCGATTGTATTGCTCGATGAGGTCGCGGCGCATTTAGATGCCAATCGACGTGCAGCGCTCTATGACGAGATCTGCGCCCTGGGGACACAGGCTTGGATGACAGGCACCGGACCAGAGTTGTTTGCCGAGCTTGAGACCCGAGCGCAGTTTCTGGAAGTGTCCGACACCGACGGCGTGTCCGAGGTGCATAAGCAATGACGGTCACCTTTTGGGAGCTGACGCTCTACGCTGGCGCTTTGCTGGTGCTGTTTCTGACACCGGGACCGGTTTGGCTGGCACTGATCGCGCGCTCGCTCAGTGGAGGGTTTCAGGCCGCTTGGCCGCTCGCGCTTGGGGTGGCAATCGGGGACATTCTTTGGCCGCTACTGGCGATCATCGGCGTGTCCTGGTTGGTCAACGAGATCGAAGGCTTCATGACCGTGCTGCGATACGTTGCCAGTGCGGTTTTCCTCGTCATGGGGGCAGGGGTGCTGCGCCATGCTGGTGATACGATCCGCGAAAACAAGGCACTGACCAAGCCCGGAAAATGGGCGGGTTTCATGGCCGGTCTGATCGTTATATTGGCCAATCCCAAGGCGATCCTGTTCTACATGGGCATGTTGCCGGGCTTCTTTGACCTCAGCCAGATCACCCGCACCGACATCCTTCCAATCCTTGCACTGTCCTTCACTGTACCACTGCTGGGTAACCTGGTCTTTGCCCTGTTCATCGACCGGGTGCGCAGTGTTTTGACCTCGCCGCAAGCCATGCGACGGACCAATATCGTGGCCGGTTGCCTGTTGATCTGCGTCGGTCTGATCATTCCCTTTACGTGACACAAAATGTGGTGGGATGGCGTGACAATCCCCCCCAGAAAACGTATAAGGTGACAAAATAATGAAGGTACTCACCGCATGTCCGAAGACAATCAGGCACCCGAAGAATACGGCGCCGATTCTATCAAAGTTCTCAAGGGCTTGGAAGCCGTTCGAAAACGCCCCGGCATGTACATCGGTGACACCGACGATGGCTCGGGTCTGCACCACATGGTGTACGAAGTCGTGGACAACGGAATTGACGAGGCTCTGGCCGGTCACGCCGACCATGTGACCGTCAAAATCCACGCCGACAACAGCGTTTCTGTCAGCGACAACGGGCGCGGGATTCCGGTGGGTATTCACGAGGAAGAAGGCGTTTCGGCAGCCGAGGTCATCATGACCCAGCTGCACGCCGGTGGTAAGTTCGACAGCAACTCGTACAAGGTGTCGGGCGGTCTGCACGGCGTCGGTGTTTCGGTGGTGAATGCCCTGTCCGACTGGCTGGAACTGCGCATCTGGCGCGATGGCAAGGAACACACTGCACGATTTGAGCGCGGCGAGACCGCCAAACATCTGGAAGTCGTTGGCGACTGTGGTGACCAAACCGGGACCGAGGTTCGGTTCCTGGCCTCGACCGATACCTTCTCGAACCTGGAATACTCGTTCGAGACGCTGGAAAAGCGTCTGCGCGAGCTGGCCTTCCTGAACTCGGGCGTGCGCATCATCCTGGTTGACGAGCGCCCAGCCGAGCGGCTGGAAACCGAGCTGTTTTATGAGGGCGGGGTCAACGAGTTCGTCAAATACCTCGACCGGTCGAAAACCGCCGTCATGGACGCGCCGATCTATATCAAGGGTGAGCGGGACGACATCGGCGTGGAAATCGCCATGTGGTGGAATGACAGCTACCACGAAACGGTTCTGCCTTTTACCAACAACATCCCGCAGCGCGATGGCGGTACGCACGTCGCGGGGTTCCGCGGTGCGCTGACACGGACAATCAACAACTATGCGCAGTCCAGCGGCATCGCGAAAAAGGAAAAGGTGAACTTTACCGGTGACGACGCGCGCGAAGGTCTGACCTGCGTGCTGTCGGTCAAGGTGCCTGATCCCAAGTTCAGCTCGCAAACGAAGGATAAGCTGGTTTCATCCGAAGTCCGCCCCGCCGTCGAGGGCTTGATGAACGAACGGCTGGCTGAGTGGTTCGAAGAGAACCCGAACACCGCCAAGCAGATCGTCGGCAAGATTGTCGAGGCCGCCCTGGCCCGCGAAGCTGCGCGCAAGGCCCGTGAATTGACCCGCCGCAAGACCGCGATGGACGTGAACTATCTGGCGGGCAAGCTCAAGGATTGCTCGGAAAAAGACCCGTCCAAGACCGAAGTCTTTCTGGTCGAGGGGGATTCGGCCGGTGGATCTGCGCAAACCGGACGCGATCGTCTGACACAGGCCGTTCTTCCCCTGCGCGGTAAAATCTTGAACGTGGAACGCGCGCGGTTTGACCGAATGCTGTCGAGCCAAGAGATCGGCAACCTGGTGATGGCGCTGGGCACCGGGATTGGCCGCGACGAATTCAACATCGAAAAGCTGCGCTACCATAAGATCGTCATCATGACCGATGCGGACGTCGACGGCGCGCACATCCGAACGCTACTGCTGACCTTCTTCTACCGGCAGATGCCCGAACTGATTGAAGGTGGGTACCTCTACATCGCGCAGCCGCCGCTCTATAAGGTGTCACGCGGCAAATCCGAAGTGTACCTAAAGGATCAGGCCGCGCTGGATGACTATCTGATCAATCAGGGGGTCGAGGGTGCCGTTTTGAAACTGGGCACTGGTGAAGAAATCGTGGGCCAGGATCTGACCCGTGTGGTGGATGAGGCACGTCAGCTCAAGCGCGTGCTGGATGCCTTCCCGACGCATTACCCCCGCCACATCTTGGAACAGGCTGCGGTTGCCGGGGCCTTTGTGCCCGGCGCGGTGGACAGTGATCTGCAAGGCGTTGCCGACAAGGTTGCCGCCCGCCTGGATCAGATCGCCCTTGAATACGAGCGCGGCTGGCAGGGTCGAATTACGCAGGATCACGGCATTCGTCTGGCCCGCATCCTGCGCGGTGTCGAAGAGGTTCGCACACTTGACGGCCCCATGCTGCGTTCGGGCGAGGCACGCAAGACCGGCAGTTTCACCCAAAGCCTGCAAGAGGTCTATTCGACCTCGTGCCAGTTGATCCGACGTGACCGGATGCAAATCATCCACGGCCCTCTGGATCTGCTGCGCGCGATCCTGGAGGAAGGCGAAAAGGGCCTGTCGCTACAGCGCTACAAGGGGTTGGGTGAAATGAACCCTGACCAGCTGTGGGAAACCACCCTGGATCCCGACGCGCGCACGCTGCTGCAAGTGCGCGTGGATGATATGGTTGAAGCGGATGATCTGTTCACCAAGCTCATGGGTGACGTGGTGGAACCAAGACGCGAGTTCATCCAACAAAACGCGTTGAGCGTGGAAAATCTCGATTTCTAAATTGGTGTAGGTGTGCGAATAGCACTTCGCACACCCCATAAATTTGCGCAGTTCGCCCATAGTTTTGCGCAATCCAAGGAAACCCGGTTGCGAACCCGCAATCAAGCAACTTGAGCGGATAGCAGAAGTCCGTTGTAGATGCGCATATTTCAGAACGTTCGTGCTTGGCGAACCGCCTGGAACAAAGGTCATGTCGCCGGACAAAAACGTCCGCTGATGCCAAGGCATGCCTTGGCTATCCGCGTGCGTCTTGAAATCGCGAAAACTATCGTGACCTGGCTCTTCAGTTTCGCGGCTGCGATCTAGTGGATTTGAAGGTCTCGGACGTCTTTACCTAAGACCAGGTCAAGGTTCGGGCGTCAGTCAAAGCAAGACCAAGCGCTCTGTGCGGATTGAGATCACCGAATGTACGCGCAAGTCGATTCTGCATTGGATGGACGAACCGCTGTTGGTTGGTTCCAAATACTTGTGGCCCGGTCGGTTTCACGAACCATCTCGCACCCGCAACTTTGGCCCTTACCATTAGGGGTGGGAAAGTTGGCTAGATGGCTTTTGGCCTTACCCGCTGCCTAGAGTTGGTCCTTCGTATTTGCTCCTAGTCATGTAGTGTTACGTTGGGAGTACGATATGGAATTACCAACACTTACCTACGAGATGATAGCCGTACTGAGTCTATTGTCCTTTACGGTTTTGCTTTTCGTCACCGAAATCATTCGGATTGATGTTGCAGCGATACTTGTAATGGTCATGCTCGGCGCGCTCAGCTATATACCGGGTCTTGGTAATTTAGCCGATATGTCCAAACTCTTTGAGGGTTTCTCCTCTAACGCTGTGATGTCCATTATCGCAGTTATGGTGATAGGGGCTGGGCTTGATAAGACTGGACTTATGTCCAAGGTCGCGGCCCTGATCCTCAAGAATGGTGGCACGACTGAGGCTCGGATCATCCCGATCATATCAACAACAGTCGGTGTCATCAGCTCCTTCATGCAGAATGTAGGGGCTGCTGCGCTGTTTCTGCCTGTTGTCAGCCGCATCTCGGCACGTACCGAAATCCCGATGAGCAGATTGCTGATGCCCATGGGATTTTGTGCGATTCTGGGCGGTACGATCACAATGGTCGGGTCGTCGCCTCTCATCCTGTTGAATGACCTGATTGTTTCGGCAAACTCCTCCCTTCCGGCTGATCAACAAATGGAGACATTTGGGTTGTTTTCGGTCACGCCCATCGGTGTGATGCTGGTGCTGACAGGTGTACTTTACTTTGTGCTCTTTGGTCGTTGGGTCCTACCAGCGCAGCGGGAGCGTGGAGAAGACGCAAGTTCGGCTCGGTCGATGCAGACCTATGTCGAAAACACATATGGGCTTAGGGCTGACATGTTCGAAATACGTGTTCCTGAAGGCTCGATCATCATTGGGCAAACGCTCGCGGATCTGATGGTTGCCCACAACATGTATATTCTGGGCACATCTTTTCGCGGTCACAAGGTCATCGCACCGATGGCGGATACAAAGATTGAAGCGCCGGCGCGCCTTGCAGTGCTTGGTTTGCGTCGGGTGGTTCAACAGCAGTTCGCGGAGCCATACGGCTTGGAGATTCTGCCCGATCTGGACGTCTTCGCAGATGATTTTGCTGCGACCCAATCGGGTGTGGCAGAGGTTGTCATTCCACCCGGTTCATCTGTAATCGGTCAATCCCCGATTGAATTGCGCCTCCGTCAGACACATGGGCTGTCCTTGCTGGCCATTCAGCGTGGCGAAGATACGCTGAGCCACGTCGAAACCGAGGATCACGCCGCCACGCATATCGGGCAGGTCCCCCTGCAAGCGGGCGATACATGTGTCGTGCATGTACAATGGGAACGACTGACCCAACTGAAATCGGACAGGGATTTTGTCATCGTAACATCAGACTTTCCGCAAGAGGAGCTGCGGCCACACAAGGTCGGCTGGGCGCTCGCCTTCTTCCTCATTGCGCTGAGCCTGATTTTGTTTTCCGATCTGCGCTTGTCGTTGTGCCTTTTGATCGGCGCCATAGGCATGGTTTTAAGCCGAGTGTTGTCGATTGATGAGGCTTACGAGTCGATAAGCTGGAGCACAGTTTTTCTACTCGCATCGCTGATCCCATTGGGCCAGGCAGTTCAGAACACTGGTACTGCGGATTGGATTGCCGCGCATGTGTTGTCCTTACTTAAGGGGTGGCCGATCTGGTCTTTGCAAGCAGGAATTGCTGTTTTGGCGACGGCGTTCACGCTGGTCATGTCGAACGTCGGCGCAACTGTTCTGCTGGTGCCACTCGCCGTTTCCATTGCGATATCGGCTGGTGGTAATCCGGCCGTGTTTGCCCTGACAGTGGCGATCTCAACGTCCAACTCATTCTTGATTCCAACCCACCAGGTGAACGCATTGATCATGGGCCCGGCAGGCTACCGGGTGGTCGATTTCGTCCGCTCTGGCGGAATCATGACGCTGCTTTTCCTAGTTGTTTCGATGACCGGACTTGCGCTTTTTTTCTGAGACGCTTCTACCTCGATGTAAGCGAGGTAGTCAGAGTGTATTCCGTCTCTGATCTGGCGCGCTTCAAGGGATCTTTGACACTGTCAGCAAGACCCAACATGCGAACCAGCCCTAAAACGGCCGAGCGAATCCGCATCAAATGGGCAGGTAGATCAAAGGCTGGTTAGCCGGTGCTTCTCTAGTATCCCGCAAAGCATGGCTTTGGCTTGGAGCCTGTGCTCCCGATGACGTTCACGGGCGATGTCCGGTCGACCTTCACTGATCGCTTGGAAAACAACCCGGTGATCTTCGTTGGATTTGACGGGCAGGGGCCTAATGAACAACGTTGTTGCGCGGGCGCGGCGCACCTGATCGCTCATCATGGCGACAATCGCTTCGACCCGTTTGTTGCCGCCCAATCGAACGAGTTCCTGATGAAACAACTCGTCGGCCTCGGCCCAGGCTTCAAGGTCTTCGGCTTCGATGGCTTGGTCCATCTTTGCAATTGATCCAGCAAGAACCGCCAGTTCATCTTCAGAATATCCCGCTTCGGCAGCGCGCTGTGCTGCGAGACTCTCGAGTTCCGTCAGGATGTCGTAGATTTCGCGCATGTCGTCTGATGAAACAGGCAGTATGCGAACGCCTTTGCGGGGCCGCATTTCCAGCAACCCCTTACTTTCCAACATCAGCGCAGCTTCCCGTATCGGGGTGCGGGACATGCCAAGGGTCTCGGCGAGTTCCGATTCCAGATGGTCAGTTCCTGCCGCAAGTTCGCCGGACAGGATCATCTTCCGCAAATCCCTGACAGCGCGTTGTGTATTGGAAAGAGTTTTTGCGTCCTGATCCTTCACGGCGTCTCCAGGTTGATTTTTCGTCCCTCCGCAGCCGAGAGATAGATGTTCTCTTCAATGCGGATCACGTCCAAATAGTCTCGGGCCGTGTTTTCCAGCGGCGTGCCTTTTACAAGGCCTGAAACGACGTGACTTTGCAAGGCGTGTACACAGTCTCCTCCAAACCCATCATGATCGCTCGGAGATAAAATCTGCTGTCGCTCCTGTTTTCCAAAAGCACGGAGCTCAACTGAACCGTCACCGTAAAGAACCAGTGATCCTTCGGTTCCTTCGATTAGGGCCTCGCCCATAGTCTGACGCAGGTTTTCGGCGCTGTGATCAAGGCATCTGTTCCCATCGAACAAAGCTTTCAAGCCGTTAGGGTGGTCGAACAGGATGTAACCCGCATCCTCGCCCGCGATAACGGGGTTAACTTGGCGCAAGTCTGCATAAACTGCGCTGGGCGCATCGAACAAAAAACGGAACGTGTCTACCCAGTGAACCGCTGTTTCATGAACCAGGAAACGCGGCATGTCCTGAAAATACGGCTGCCGGTCCAGGTAGGCGCGTGGACCTTGTCCGTCGCCGGGCCGAAGCCGGAAAGTCGCTTGTAGAGGTGTACCAATTCGACCCTCGGTCATAGCCACCTTGATCGCACGATACCAAGGCTGAAAGCGAAAGTTCTCATGCACGACAATAGTCGCGCCTACAGCTTCAGCCTCGGACACGATCTTCTCTGCTTCATCCAAAGACATGCAGAATGGCTTTTGGCAGATCAGCCACTTGATACCAGAGCGCAGCGCAGTCCGGATCGCGTCGGCCTGCGCCACAGGTGGCAGGATGATATCTAAGAGATCCGGTTTTTCCGCCTCCAGCATTTTTGACAGATCATCGTAGGCAGTCAGTCCTGTTGCTTTCGCCTTGTCGATATCACGGTTGCAAGAGGCAACCGGAACCGCTCCGGGCATTCGGGACCAACTTTCGTAGTGGAATCTGCTGAAATACCCTGCTCCCACACATGCGACTCTGATTGCTTGGCGAGTATTCATGCCTGCAGTGCTTCCAGTACCGATGCGGCTGCATCCTGCGTTCCGGCGGTGCCACCCAAGTCTCGCGTGAGGTTCTGTCCGTTCGCAGTCACCTTTTCGACAGCTTCGCGCAGTCGTGCGCCATCACTGGACAGCTCCGGGTGATCATGAGCCAAGCCTAACCATTCAAGCATCATTGCTGCGGACAGTATCATCGCGAAGGGGTTGGCAATGCCTTGTCCAGCAATGTCCGGAGCGGAACCGTGGCAGGGTTGGAATACAGCATGCTCTAACCCAATATCCGCTGAAGGTGCCAGCCCAAGACCACCCATGAGACCCGCACCAAGGTCAGAGAGGATGTCTCCGAACATGTTCTCAGTGACCAAGACATCAAATTCCCACGGCTTCTGGACCATCCAAAGGGCGGTAGCATCGACGTAGGCATGGTCTGCCTGCAACTCCGGATAGTTGGCAGCTTCGGCGTCAAAAATTGATCTGAAGAATGCAAAGGCCCTGAATACATTGGCTTTATCCACGCATGTAACCCGTCCTGGCCCGCGCCCAGAAATTTTTCGGGTTTTGGCCAGGTCAAAGGCAAATCGGAAAAGTTTTTCGGATACCTCACGCGTGATCAGCAAGGTCTCGCGTGCTTCGTGATCGGTGACGTCGCCAGTGCCTTGGGTGAAGAACAACCCTTCGGTGCTTTCGCGTATCAGGACAAAGTCGATTTCCTTTCCAAGAGGCAGCGCCAAGGGAGTCATTTGTCCGCTGCTTACCTTGACCGGCCGCACACCTGCGAAAAGCCCCAGTTGTTTTCGCAGGTCAATCTGCGGTGAAATCTCGGTTCCGTCAGGGTAGCGAACATCCGGCAAGCCCATTGCAGAAAGCAGAATCGCATCAGCTTTACGTGCAATTTCAAGAGAACCAGCGGGAAAGGATTCTCCGGTTTTTGCATAGTGAGATGCGCCTGCTGGCGCATCCGTGAACACCAAATCGTAGCTTGGACTACTGGTGGAGAGTCGGCGAAGAATTTCAAGCGTCGGGGCCATTATCTCAGGACCGATCCCATCCCCGTGAAAGACTGCCACATCATAAGTCTTTTTCATTTTTTGCCCGCGTCCTTCCCGTTTCGCATTCATAGCGCGATAGCAGCTTTGGCTACAGCCCGTTGACAGTGCATTATTTAATGTATACGTAAACAAATGCAACAAGAAACGCAAAGTTGTATGGGAGGATTTGAAAATGAAACAAAAGCTAGGGCGGTTGGTCGCCGCAGCTGTGTTCGCAACTGGCATCACTGGCGCAGCCATGGCGCAGGATTACCCCTATCGAGACATTACAACGGCCGTGGTCTGGGGCGCCGGTGGCGGTACCGACACGATCAATCGGATGATTATGGCAGAGATGGAAAAGCACCTTCCGGTCTCGATCAATGTGATCAATCAAACTGGCGGCGTCGCGGGTTCCAACGGCATGGTCTATGTCATGAACCAACCGGACGATGGCTATACGTTGGTTGGTCTGTCAGAATCGAACGTCACCGCTGCCGTGCAGGGTGGTTGGGATAAGAAGTTTGATTTTTGGTATCCGTTCATTGTTGGCGGATCACCTGATCTGATCTCGGTTCCGGCTAACAGCCCGTACAATACTCTGGAAGAACTGGTCGACGCTGCAAAAGCTGCGCCTGGCACAATTCCAGCGGCGGCTTCCGGTGCTGGTTCGATCCACCACTTGAACCTTCTGGCCATCGAAAAAGGGTCCAACGCGGAATTCAAGTTTGTTCCATACAAAGGCTCAGCGCCCGGGCAGGAGGCGGCGATAGCGGGTGAAGTTGCGTTGGTTGTGACGTCACTGGCTGAACAGGCTCCTTTGATCGAAGGCGGTCAGCTTAAACCGCTTGCGATGCTGACGCCCGAAGATGCGCAGATTGCTGGGGCGACAGTCCCTTCTGCCTTTGGCATCTATGACGGTCTTGATCAGTACTTGCCGCTTAAACAGGCCATTGGGTTTGCTGTTCACAGCTCCGCCGGGGACAACGTAAAGGCCGCGCTTGGTGATGCCTTCGAGCAAGCGATTGCCTCCGACACCGTCGCGGAGTGGGCTGCGGCAAACAATTATGACGTCGGTGGTCAGCACGGCGAAGAGGCTCAAGAACTGTTCGCGAACCTTGAGGCTACCTTTGCCTACACCTTGCAGGACCTTGGCGCTGCCACGGTCGATCCGGCCTCGCTGGGTATCGAGAAGCCCTAATCCGATCATTTTTGAAAGGGCGCGCTTGATGGCGCCCTTTCCTTCAGGAGGCAGGCAATGGACAAACCTGACGAAACACTGCTCATGCGGGCGCGCGATTTCTGGGCGTCGATTGTTCTGATTTCGGTGTCCGTCTTTTTCCTTTGGAAGACGTCGGACATCCCCCTTTGGGGCGAAAACCGTGCAGGTGTAAGTGGGTCGGATTGGTACAACTCGGCTGCAATTGTACCGCTGTTCATCTTCGGGGGATTGCTTGGCTTGTCCTTCGTTTTGCTGGCTATTTCGATCCGCTCTGGTGGGGCCCAAAACGCGCTCACTGCTTTGGGGATCGGGTGGGATAAATCGGAGGCCTATCGAGCATCAACAATAGGCCTGATCCTTCTTGCATATGTCGTGGGGCTCGTTCCCAGAGTGGACTTCATTCTGTGCTCTGGATTGCTGATCACGGCTTTGACTTACGGCTACTACGGCGGCCATGCTCGGCGTGCTTTGGTGGCCTGTGTCGCAGTTGTCGTCGCCGGTTTGTTTGCGTTCGCCGTGTTTCCTGCTCAGGCAGATTGGAATGCACACGGTGATGATTGGTTAACACTGGCCTTGTGGGTCGCGTTAACACTAGTGGTGTTGACCAAAGCGGCTTCCGAACGCGTTTTGCGGTTCGTTCCCTTGGTGGCAATACTTGCCCCGCTCATCCTTGTTTGCGCGATGGCCTTTGTTTTCCGGCAGAACGTGCCCGCGCGCGGCGGGCTGATCTTCAAGCAAATCGAATACCACTACTACGTGACGCTTCGTCCGCTATGGAAAGACTGACCGAATGGACTTTATCCTTTCGCAATTGGCTGGATTTGGAACCGCCTTTTTGGGTCTGGCAGTGGACCCGCTGACCTATCTGTATTTGATCGCATCCGTGTTTCTCGGCATCACATTCGGCGCATTGCCCGGCCTGACGGCAACCCTGGCCGTGACGATCCTGACGGGTTTCTTCGGCAACAAGATCCCATTGGACTATTCGCTCATCGCGTTGCTCGGCGCCTATGTCGGCGCGATTTATGGCGGCTCTTACCCCTCAATTCTATTGAATATACCTGGCACAGCAGCCAGCGCGGCGACAGCCATGGACGGCTACCCTTTGGCCAAAGCGGGCCGAGGGGGCGAGGCTCTGGGGCTGACGACGACAGCCAGTTTCATTGGTACAGTCATTGGGACCATCACGCTTTTGATTTTTGTCTGGGCGCTGCTTTTGGTTTCAAAGAACATCGCAAGCCCCGAGAAAGCATTGCTGGCCCTGTTCGGCATTCTGCTTTCTGGCACTTTGATGAGCGAAGACCTGGTGATCAAAGGATGGATCGCCGGTCTGATCGGGCTTGCGATGTCCATGGTGGGGCTCGACCCTCTGTTGTCTGAGCCGCGCTATACCTTCGGCTGGTCTTACCTGATGAGCGGATTTCAGGTTGTGCCAGTTTTGATGGGGGCTTTTGCCATCCCCCAAATCATCGAGGGTTTGAAGCACGTTGAGGCCGGGAAAGTTCTGGCCCTGAAAGGTCGTATCCTTCCGAACCTACGCTCTATTCGACGCTATCTGCCCACCATTGGCCGGTCAGGCGTGATTGGAACTGGGGTAGGCGCACTTCCCGGAGTTGGCGAAGATGTCGCCGGTTGGGTCAGCTATGGTGTCGGTAAGACCGTATCTCCCGAGGGCGATAAGTTCGGCAAAGGGTCATTGGACGGTCTGCTGTGTTCTGAGACCGCAAACAACGCCTGCATTGGAGGCGCGCTGATCCCGCTTTTGGTGTTGGGCATTCCCGGCTCACCGCCCGCCGCCGCTTTGATGGGCGCTTTCAAAATCAACAACGTGATCCCAGGCCCGACGATTGATCCTGAGATCATTCTGCGTGTGGTTGCGATCCTGGTTTTGGCATCCCTGACGATGTTCCTGATGGGACTTTTCACGGCTCGGGTCTTTATCAAGATACTCGCCATCCCGCAGACCATCTTTTTGCCAGTTGTGATGGTTCTGACAACAATCGGCTCTTTCAGCGTCGGCGGTGGCATCAATGATCTCTACCTGATGCTGGGCGTCGGCGCCGTTGCCTATTTCATGAACCTGATGAAATACCCAATCGCGCCGTTGGTGATCGGGGTTATTTTGGGCGGCTTGTTTGACGAAACCTTCCGCCGGTCGCTGTTCTTGGCGGACGGGGATCTTTCGGTCTTCTTTTCACGACCCGGTGCGGCCATTCTACTGGTGCTTAACATTGGCCTGATCTTCAGCCAACTGCCCGTCGCAAAGCGCGCTTTCTCACGTCTGAAAGGACTTTCTGTCTGATGTTTGTAGTCACTGTTACTTTCACTCTCAAACCCGGTACGAGAGACGCTTTCTTGCCGCTGATGGTAGAAAACGCATCGACCTCTTTGCGCGAAGAACCCGGATGCCAGCAGTTTGACGTTTGCCTCGGCGACGATCCCGAGACAGTTTTTCTCTATGAGGTCTACGATGACAGCGTAGCGTTTTCTGCCCACCTAGAGAGCGCGCATTTTCAGTCCTTCGATGCGGCAGTGGCTGATATGATCGCCACCAAGGTGGTTCACCAATATTCCGAGGTTATCCGATGAACGATTGGGAAATCCACGCCGTGAAATACGCCGATCGAAATGCCCGGACGCGGGCGGATAGTTTCATCATCGATGACAATCACGACGCGCCTCATGCGATGGATTATTTCGTTTGGGTGCTCAAACGCGGCAACAAAGTCATTCTGGTCGATACAGGCTACGATACCGAAGAGGCCGCCGCCCGTGGTCGTCCCATCGCGATGGACCCTCGCGAGGCTTTGCGGCCCCTAGGCATTGCGCCGGAAGCGGTGACCGAGGTCATCGTGACCCATCTTCACTATGACCACGCAGGGGGGCTGCACATGTTCCCCAATGCGAAGTTGCACATGCAGTCGGCGGAAATGGCCTTCGCGACAGGTCCCTGCATGTGCCATGACCACCTGCGTGCGCCTTTCACGGCCGACCATGTCTGCGAGGTCGTAAGACGCCTCTATTCAGGCAAGGTCGTGTTCTACGATGGAGAAGCCGAGATTGCAGATGGGGTCACGGTGCACTGTATCGGCGGGCATTCACGTGGGCTGCAATGTGTGCGCGTAAGAACGTCAGCCGGGTGGATGGTACTCGCCTCTGATGCCTCGCATTACTACGAGAATTTCATGGCGCGCAAAGCCTTTCCCATCGTCGTCGACCTGCAGGACATGATGGATGGTTTCGAGACGCTCGAGAGGTTGGCTTCGCATCCTCGACTTATCGTGCCCGGCCATGATCCACTTGTGCGAGAGGTTTTTCCTGTCGGCGCAGAACCCCATATCCATAGGCTGGATCTAGGGCCGACGCGGGACATTGAACTATGAAAATCGGTGTCATAGCGGACGACTTCACTGGTGCGAGCGACATTGCGAACACCCTGGCGAAGGGCGTCGAGCCGCAAGGTGGATTAAGAACCGCGCAGTTCCCAGGTATACCGACGACCCCGGCCAGCGAAGAGATCGAAGCGGGTGTGATCTCGCTCAAAAGCCGCACCGCGCCTGTTGAAGAAGCTGTTGCGGACAGCCTTCGGGCTCTGCGCTGGCTAAAAGAGCAAGGATGCCGCCAGTTCATCTTCAAATACTGCTCGACCTTCGATTCCACGAAGGAGGGAAATATCGGCCCCGTTGCGGAAGCGCTCGCCAATGAACTGGGTGCGCAAAAGGTGGTTTTTTGTCCGGCCTTTCCGACAACAGGGCGCACCGTCTACAACGGTCATCTCTTTGTGCTCGGTAAGCTGTTGAACGAGTCCGGGATGGAAAACCACCCACTTACTCCGATGACGGACGCCAACATCAGGCGATGGTTGCAGCATCAAACCAAAGAACCGGTCGGGTTGGTGTCGATCGGCGTCGTGAAGCAAGGATCAGAGGCGATTGCGACTGCTTTGCGGAACGTCGACGAACGATTTCTGATCGGTGATGCGATTTCGGACGAAGATTTGTTGGCCTGGGGCGAGGCTCTAAAGGATACCAAGCTCGTTACTGGCGGGTCGGGGATAGCATTGGGGCTACCAAGAAACTTCTTGAGAGAGTCTTCGCCCAAACGTGCTGGCAGCGTGTTCACCGGCATCGCTGGGCCTGCCGCAATCCTTGCCGGCTCCTGCTCGGGTGCCACACGTGGGCAGATTGATGTTCATTCACAATCCCATCCGTCCTTCGCCATTGATGTGCCAGGTGTCATGTCCGGTGATGTGACCACGCAAACGCTTCTGGATTTCTTCGAAGCGCATCCGGGCCAAGCGCCGCTCGCGTATTCGTCGGGAAGCCCGGATGATGTGCGCGCGATCCAAAACAAATTTGGTCAGGAAGCCGTGGCCGAAAAGCTGGACAGGCTTTTTGCAGATACAGCACGAGAACTTGCCCAAACGGGGTACAAACGCCTTGTGGTGGCAGGAGGGGAGACGTCGGGAGCGGTTGCCAAAGCCATCTCTGAGGCACTGGGGGCACCGGCCATGTCAATTGGTCCAGAAATCGACCCGGGCGTGCCAGTCCTGAGCGTGGGAAAATCCGAACCCATTGCGCTGGCTTTGAAGTCTGGAAACTTTGGCGCTCCAGACTTCTTCGCAAAAGCGCTGAGAATGATGGAGGCAGGCCAATGAGTTCTGAAGAACAGGCACTGCGGCAACAGATGTCAGAGCTGTGCGCCTCACTTTTTGCGCGTGGCTTTTCCGTTGGCACTGCGGGCAACGTCTCTGCCCGACTACATGACGGCATCCTCATGACGCCAACGAATTCGACCTTGGGCGATATCGACCCCGAGCGCATCGCCAAGATTGATTTGGATGGGAACCACGTCTCTGGGGACAAGCCGACCAAAGAGGTTTTTCTGCATCAAGCCTTTTATGAGACTAGGCCAGAAGCGGGCGCTGTGGTTCATCTGCATTCGACCTGGGCCACTGCTCTGTCCTGCCTGGAAGACACTGATCCAGACGACTGTATTCCACCGCTTACACCATATGTGGTGATGCGCGTCGGCACGGTCAAACTGGTTCCATACATTAAGCCCGGTGACCCGAAATCCGGTGAATTTATCCGTGAACTGGACGGCAAATATAGTGCGGTTCTGTTGGCCAATCACGGCCCCGTTGTTTCGGGAAAGGACCTCTTCTCAGCTGTCTGTGCGGCAGAAGAACTGGAAGAAACGGCCAAGTTGCTCGTGGCTCTGCGCGGTTTGCCAACTCGGATGTTGAATGTTGCTCAAGTCGCAGAACTTAAAGAGACTTTTGGAAAGATCTAATCAGACACTGACTAGGGGAATGTGCACAAGCCCGCGCGACCTCCTGATAAGAGTGCGAAGATGAGGTGATCACTCGCTTCCAACGAGTGTCCTGGTGTGGAATCCAGTTTCTGAAGGATTGGTTACCTCGTTTCGATGTCACATCAAACTGTGCCTGTATCGAGTGGATACCAGGCTCGTATCCGCGAAATTCTGTGGGGTTGGCAAAAAAACAAAAACCATTGGCAAGCGTTCGTAACAAATCCGGCTCTAGCGACGATACCTAAGCCATGACGCTCATTGCTAGTTTGAGCGCACTGCTTAAGTTTTTCTTGGAAGGCTTCATCAATGGTAGACGAAAATGGCCGCCTCACAGCGGAAGAAGCCAAGGGGCTGCGGACAGCAAAAGAACTCGAAAGCCACCTTGCCTGGCTTGAAACGTTTACTCCGGCCGCGCTGGGCGTGCTCGCCATCGCATCAGGCATTTATACCTACCTTGGTGTCTCTTCATTGCTGGAAGACAACGGAGCGATTTCGTTCTTTGCAGCTGTCGCCTACTCCATTGCAGTTTCGGTCGGCATTTTCGTTTTCTGGAGCTATATGCTGCGACTGTTACCCTCCATGCGGTCAGCCGCTGGCTTCATTGGCCTCACCGTCTCCACAATGGTTGGGTCCATTGCAATCATAGCAATGTCGAGCTGGCTGAACGCAGCAGCTCTCGCTGGATCAGCCGCTGTAGAGCAGCATTTGGAAAACACAGTGCGCGATTACCAATCAGCCTTGGAGCAAGCGCACGACATCGCCTTGAGCGGTCAAGCACTAGGCCGCGAGGTGGAGCGCGCACAACAGAGCTTCGAAGAACTCGCGGAACTGGAACGATCTGGTGAATTGTCTGGTACTGCTGGTCAAGGCGCTGTGTTCCGAGTGCTTACCCAGAAGTCCGAAGAACTCAGAAACCTGGAAGAGCAAATCGCGTCTCAACAGCCATTGATTGAAGAAGCCTTTCAAGATGGTAACGAAATCCTCGCGCGCATGCGCGAACTGACCGTCGCTCCGGGACCAGTTGATCGTAGATCGGTTCAGTTTTCGGAGGAAAGCGTCAAGCTGGCTGGAGTACTCTCCCAGCTGAATCAGTACAGCGTCGCTGCTCTGGTCGTGCGAGCGGCGGAAGACCTACCTGCATCTGTAGTCCTTCCAGAGCTGGACGGACGGAATTCGACAGTTCGAGATGCTCAATCCGCCACAATCAACTCCGTCCTTGATGCGCTTGATCAGCGAAGCCGAACTTTGAAGAACGCCGCCCAGGAAGTCCTGGAAATGGAACCGCCGGTTGAGACCGCCTACAATCCGATTTCAGCAGCGGATGCCGTCATACGTTATGCACACAATTTTGTTCCGTCCTGGGCCGGAGCAATCGCAATTGATCTATTGCCTGCGGTCTTGGTCTTCGTGCTCGCCATCACTCAAGCCGCAATCAGAAGTGGCCGAGATGGCATGAGCATCGAAGAGACGCTCACGCTTGCCGACCTCAAGGCTGCAATGAACGCGATGAAGGATGTCGAGATCACGATGGGTGCTGCGGACGCGGCAATCCACGAACGAACGTCCTCAGCTAAACCTGACTCAGTTCAAGACGCATGATGCGTTGGCTTCCAAAATTCGACCCACGGGGTGGGATGCGAACAATTTTGATCGTCCAACTTGGATTGGCCGGACTGTTGATTGCAAACGAATTGATCCGTGATCTTCCGACCGTGTTTCGGAAGCCAGTAGAGCTGCCTGTTGGTCCGGTGTCGCCTGGCGACCAAAGACGCGAATACCGAACCGACAGACCAAATCCCGGGCTTCTGACCGTGGACGAGCCGTCGGATATCCCGCTGCCAGACGAATTTTCGGATCGCCTCAACTTCTCTCAATTATCCGTTGATGGCATTGGTGAGGTTGTGTTGCTGTCAGGCGGTATCGAAGTCGGCGACGCCGAAAGATTCAAGAATTACTTGGATACCCTTTCGACCGTTCCCCAAGTGGTCGCCTTGCACAGCCCAGGGGGAATAGTTGCCGAGGCTAAAGAGATTGGCCGCCTCATCAGGGAGCGGGACCTTCAAACAGGAGTGTTCTCAAACGCGTTCTGCCTATCCAGTTGTCCGTACATTTTGGCGGCCGGAACGGAGCGTACGGTTTCTCTTCGTTCGGTTGTTGGACTGCACCAGCATTACTGTGAACAGTCGAAACTGCTGCCTGTAGTGTTTGCGGTGGAAGATATCCAGGTCAGCCAAGGCGAAACCATGGAATACCTAATCGAGATGGGGGTGGATCCGTCTTTAATGGTCTACTCGCTTCGAACCCCGCCGGAGGAGATCTACGCTTTGGTGGAAGAAGAATTGATCGCGACACGCATTGCGACACAGATCATCAAGTAAGCCGCAATTTTGCGTTCGAGGACTGCAACCGATTTTTGCACGTGACCGAATGTAGCTGCCCGACATCAAATTCGCTTGCAATTCAATTGGTAGGAGTCGCCAAACTAGAACCGGCTCGCGCACTCTAACTTGGCACCACAGGGATACAAGCCCCGCCTGCTGATGCGGTTGCAGACACCCGACAGAGCACAACCCTTGATCAGCATTCAGATTCAAGCGAAGCTGTAATCACACCGTCGTCCATATTGGGAATGCCGGGGCATTATTTTATTTGCAAAGAGGTTTCAGCATGAGCGTAGGTTTCCCCACGGATAGCAACGACTCCCTTGAAGGCAGCGACGTCCGCGATGACCTTTACGAAGGTCTGGGCGGCAACGACACACTGATTGCAACCCTTGGCAATGACACGATCAATGGCGGGCCGGGTTCAGACACGCTCACCTACGCCGAAATATCAGGGCTGTCCCAAGGCATAGTGATGCGAGATGTCGATCTTGAGACCCGGCCTTACGTACAACAGGTCTCGCTTCGGGGGGATCTTCAGTACATTTACAACGTTGAAGGTTTGATCGGCACGGTGTGGGAAGACACACTGCGTGGGACGGTCGGCAACGACATTCTGTCGGGTCTCAGCCGCAACGATACATTCTACGACAGCCCCGGCGCGGACACATACTGGGGCGGTCACGGCAGCGACACAGTGGTGATTACTCGGCATGCCGACGATCCGGTGATTGTTGTCAACCTGCTGCTAGAGCGCGGCTGGACCGGGGATGCGACAGGGGACCGGTATATCGGGATCGAGAATATCAAGATGATCTCTGACGCACCCGGCGCGTCCTTTGACGTCACGAACACACGCGACGATGTAGCGAACCGCTTTGACGGCAGTGCCGGGGACGACATCTTCCGGCTTGTGGGTGGGGCTGACCAGGTCAGTGCCATCGATACGGTGAACGGCGGGGACGGCCAAGACACAGTTGTCTTCGGCTTTCCACTGCGAGAAGCGGAAATCACCCGGACGGATGCGGACACAGTGCAGGTACGCTATGTCGGTGGCAACCATCGTGACTTCAAGACAGCACTCCTTCGCGATGTAGAGGTTGTACGCTTCGATGATTTTCGCGACCGGGACCTTGCTCCCTTGGTCCAGGAACCTGTGATCACTGGCACGAACGGGCCTGACCGGTTTTACGGCACAAATGCTACCGACTCTTTTCGCGGGCTTGCCGGCAACGATACGCTCTATGGCTCTGTGGGCAATGATACGCTCGACGGCGGTTCGGGCTATGACCTTGTGACCTTCGCCATAAGCGGCGGCATTCAGGGTATCCTCATGCGCGAAGTTAACCTTGATGACATGCCATACCGAATGGAGCTAACGGCGTTCAACGCTGCGGATGGCGCGGACCAGACCCTGATCGGGATCGAGGCGATCACAGCCACCAGTTTCGATGACCGCTTCTTTGGCACAGTCGGCCGCGACGTCCAAAGGGGCCTCGGAGGCACGGATTCATTCTACACCTCCCCCGGTGCCGATACATATGATGGCGGAGCAGGAACCAAGGATAGCGTCGTTGTCCGCCATGCCTCCGAAGGCAGTTTCGTGTCACTGACACTCGGCCGCGGCTATGGCGGCGAGGCCCAGGGGGACGTCTATACCGGCATAGAACGCATCTATACCGATGATCCGTTCGGCATGACAGATATGCATTTCGAAGGCGACGCCGCCGCAAACCACCTGCAAGGGGGTGGCGGAGACGACACGCTGCGCGGGTTGAATGGCGATGATACGTTGGTCGGCAATGGCGGCGTCGATACGGCCATCTTCGACTACGTCTATGATGAGGCGATCATCACGCCACGTTCTGCTGGCCAAGGGATCTCCTCCGAAAGCGGGTACTTTGTCGAACACAGCTACGCCGGATTTGGCTTTGGTCGCGATCTGGTCACTGGGGTCGAGTTTTTGCAGTTCCGCAACGGTACCTATGATGTTGTCGCGGACCAGTTCACTGAGACGGGTATCCTGATCAACGGCACAGTTGGTGACGACACACTAGAGGCCACGCAATACCTTGATTTGATGTGGGGCTTTGCGGGCAATGACGTCATGATGGCCAGCGCCGGGCCGGACAAGGTTGATGGCGGGGCAGGTCGCGACACGCTTCAGGCCGGCAATGACGGAGCGGCAGTGCACCTATCGCTGCTGGCTGGGCGTGGCTGGGCCGGAGAGACGGATGGCGACCGCCTGATCGATATCGAGGATGTCTTTACCTTTGGTGGTAACGACACCATAGCCGGGGATCATGGCGACAACCTCATCGTCAGCGGCGGCGGGGACGATGTGGTCACTGGCCTGGCAGGCGATGACATCATCGACACCGGCTTTGGCGTTGATCGGGTGGTGTTTGGTTTTGACCGCGACCAGTATTCGATCACCTCGCGAGATGCCTTCACCACCGAGGCCGGGATCAGCTGGCAAGTGGAATACATCGGCCCCGGCACAGGAGATGGCACAAATATCGTGACCCATGCCGAGGTGCTGCAATTCGCAGATGGGGATTTTATTCTGTAACTCAAATTGACGAGTCCCCTGCGACCATCTGAACTTTCGCGTTCGCGTTCGCGTTCGCGTCCTTGGCCTGAGCGGGATCAGGCTGGTTGAACTCCAAATGCCCGACCCCGAGGTCACGGTAGCCTGCTCATCTCCACTTTAGTGGCTCAAGTTCATTGTGGCTTACGGGGGCTGTCAAGCTGGTGCTTCGGCCGGAGCAAGAATAGTCATGCCAACTTGCTCGGCGACGGATAAAACAGACGAAATATCCGGTTCACTGGGTTCCGGCAATTCGGTCTGGCCCTCAGGAAGGGGTTGTCCGACTCCGGTAAAGAACTTGTCGTGCATTTGCCCTGGTGCGTTGATTATCAATAGACGGGCGGGCTTGTCTCCGACAGCTTGGAACGCGTGGACGGCACCGTCGGGAATCGCGACGTGATCGCCTGGCCCTGCCAGAATTTCCTTGCCATCGACCATAAAACCAATCTTTCCGTCGATGACATAGAATGACTCGGTCTCGCCAGCATGGTGGTTCGGCGGAGCACCGGCGCCAACCGGGACAAGGCATTCCACAAGACAGAATTTGTCCATCGTCTCGGACGGAAAGGCGTGGAACTTCATGAGTATGTTTAGAACGTTGTAAGTACGGGGGCGATCCAGCATCTTTATCCTCCTTGAACTGATCGTTGGAACTGATCGCAGGCTACGCGCACCCGGGTAATCTGTTAAATCGATTGATTGTATGGTATTAATTGACATGGCGAATTTATCCAGTTTCGACATGAACCTCCTGCGGGTGCTCGATGCATTGTTGATTGAGCATTCCACGGTGAAAGCCGGTGAACGTTTGGGGCTTTCCCAGCCAGCCGTATCCGGCGCACTGAAACGGCTGCGCCTGTCACTTGGCGATGAGTTGTTTTTTCGGAGCGGGCAGAAGCTCGAAGCGACCGAGTACGCCCTTTCGCTCAAAGACCCACTTCAAGAGATCCTGAGCCGTGTCGAGACGCTGATCAGTGCACAAGACGTGTTTGACCCTGCGACCGCAGAATACAGCTTCGTGATTTCAGGAAGCGACTTTTTTGCGGAAATGCTCATGCCCGCATTGGCCAAGCATTTGTCGGTACACGCACCTTCATTGCGTGTTCACCTTGTCGACCTTATCCCGGATGACCGGGTCGGCGCCTTGGCAAGCCATGATGTGGATTTTGCCCTGCTGCCGGAAACACGGTTGCCCGACTGGGCAAAAGGTCAACGGGTGTTCAACTCACCCTTTTCTGTAATTGCCAGAAAATCTCATCCAAGGACAACAGAGCTTGCGCTTGAAACAGGTGATATCATGCCGCTCGAGCTCTTCTGCGACCTCGGGCATGTCCTGTTTTCGACTGAAGGTAATCCCAAAGGTCTCGGGGATGAGGCTCTTGCGCGGATTGGGCGTAAACGCACTGTGGTAATGACCTTGCCAGTTTTCTCGGGCGTATACCGAGCGGTCGCCAGTTCCGACCTTATCGCCTTGCTACCATCTGCATTGGCATATCGCGTTGCAAAGTCAGCAAATCTCAATGTGTTCCAGCCACCGATCCCGGTTGAACCGGCCCGTTTGGATTTGATTTGGCACCGTCGGTTTTCTGACAGTCCACCACACCTTTGGTTAAAAGACCGGATAACAGATCTGTTGCGGCCCCTGGATGCTTGTGGTGATCGAAAACTTCCGCCCCGGCGTGATGGAACGGTTGGGTTTGGGACCTGACGCGCTGCGCGAAATCAACCCGCGGATTGTGTCGCTGTCCTTGCCGGGCTTCGCCTCTACCGACCCGGCACTGGCAGATCTGCCAGCCTGGGAGGCCGTGATCGCCGCGTGCACCGGGCAGTTCACCGACATGGGTCTGAACCGTCGGTTGATGGGGATCAATCCGTCCTTCACTTCGTTGACGCTCGCCTCGGCCTATGGGGCGACGTTTGGCGCAATGGCGGTTCAATTTGCGCTGCTTGCGCGGGACCGCAATGGAGGAGAGCACATTGAGGTGCCGCTGGCTTCCTCGCTGCTGGAGGGGCTCGCTCATAACTGCGAGCAGATCGAGGACTACCCCGAACGCTACAAATCCCCGCGTGAGGTGGAGCTTGACCGGCGAGCGGCTGAGGATCTGCCCATGAACCTCAGCTTTGCTGAGCTGGAAGAGTTCTTGGACCCGTTTTATCGCACCTATACCTGCGCCGATGGGCGTGGTTTTTACGTGGTGGCAGGGAGCGTCAAGACGCATCCACGCCGAGTATTGGAGACGCTGGGCTTGAAAGAACTGGCGGATGAACTGCCTGACTTTGACGCCAATCTGGATACGGCGGACTGGCCGAGTGACTGGTCCCTGCGCAACTATCCAGTGGGCGACCGGGACCGAGCGCGCGTGTCATCGGCCATGAAGACAGCGTTCCTGACCAAACCCGCGCATGAATGGGAGGCCCTGTTTGGGGCGGCCAAGGCGCCCGCCACGGCCCAGAGGTTTTCCAAGGAATGGCTGGCGGACCCTCATGCTTTGGCTTCGGGGTTGGTGCTGGAGGTCGACGACCCCCGCCATAGCAAGATGCGGCAAATGGGGAACGTGGCGTGGCTGGCCGGAGATGAGGGTGCCTTGGTCAAACGCCCGGGGCCGGAGCCCGATAGTGCACCTTTGTCCGACATTTTGGCTGAGGACCCCCGCACAGGTATGGTTGGCGATGGAGCGGAAGGCTGGCTTGACGGGTTGAAGGTGCTGGACCTGACCAACGTGATCGCCGGGCCGACCATCGGATCGACCCTTGCACGCTATGGCGCACATGTGACCTCGGTCCAGCCGGTCGATCCTTCGGTCGATCCCTGGAACACAGTCGTGTTTGGTCTGCACGCGCATCGCGGCAAGGAAAGCGTCCTGTTGAACCTGCGCTCAGAGGATGGGCAGGTGGCCTTGCGCAAACTGATCGAAAGATCAGATGTGATTACCATGAACGGCACCGACGAACAGCGCGATGCCCTGGGACTGGGTGAAGCGCAGTTTGCAGCGATAAACCCGCGCCTGATCCTGGTGCAGCTTGATGCTTTCGGTGGTCCGGCACGGGGCCCGAAATCGGATCACCTGGGCTACGATGACCTGGCCCAGGCCGCGACCGGGGTTATGGTGCGCTTTGGCGGTGGTATGCAGACCCCCGAAGAGCACGCGCATTTCGGAACCATCGACGTTTTGACCGGTTTTTGCGCATGTGCCGCTTTGGGCGCGGCGCTTCTGAGGCTCGAAAAGACAGGAAAGGGCGGCATTGCCCGTGTCGCGCTGGCGGGTGCGGGAAATCTAATCCAGGCGCAGTTTATGTATGATTTCGACGGGCGCTCCCCTTTTGATGAACCGTCGGGACGCAAGGCACTCGGCTGGGGTCCATATTATCACTGCTATCAGGCCGCGGATGGTTGGATGTTCTTCGTCGCACCCACGGAAGGGTGTGCGGCACTGGCGCGGGTGCCGGAACTGGCTGACTTGGCCAATACCCCTGAAGAAGAGATGGTGGCGGCACTGTCAGACCGGTTCGCAACCCGCGATGCGGCTCACTGGGCACAGGCCTTTGCTGGGGGTTCTTCCACCGTAATGCCCTTGGGATCCCTACATGATACCCGCGACGCGGTCCTACAGTTGGAGAGCAAAGGGCAAATCGACTTGGCGAAGAATACCTTTAGCGTGATCCGGCACGACCAACATCCGATGGGCCGCTGGTGTGATCTGGTGGCGCCAAATGCCGTCCGACCTACGCGCGCGGCAATCACTATCCCGGGGCCGATGCCCAAATACGGATCCGACACACGTCGGGTTCTGGGCGAAATCGGCTTCTCTAACGATCAGATCGAGGCCATGATCAAGACCCGAGCAGCGAGCGAAAGCTGGTCCCAAAAGTATTTGCCGGAATAGGACGCAAGGATGAGCCAATCGGAAACGCCCGGCCCCGCCACGACGCCCCGCACACGGGCCAAGGCGCGGCATATTCTGGACAACTACTTCATAGGTCCGGCGCGTGATGACACGGTGCTTGAGATCTGGGGATATACCGACCGGATGACCTATGCCCCGGGTGAGACGGTCACCTTGCGGGTGTCGACCACTGCAACTCAGTGGAGCCTCGAGGTCGGGCGCGATGGGTTGAACTATGAACCGCTGCTTTGCGAAACTGGTCTGCCCGGCGTGCATCAGGACACGCCCGTCGATTGTTCCGTCAATGGTTGCGAGTGGGAAGGCTCCTTTGACTTCACCATCCCCGATGACTGGAGCGAGGGCGGCTATCTGGTCACGCTCAGCGCTGAGCGCGATGGGGATCGGGTTGAGGAACATCACCTGTTCCTGCTGCGCCGTGCACCTGAGAAGGAGGCCGCGCCTTATCTGCTGATCTGCGCCACGGGCACCTGGCTGGCCTATAACTGCTGGGGCGGCTCAAATCACTACGAGGGGATCACCGGACCCCAAGGTAGTGCATTCTCGCCGGTTGTTTCCACCCAACGTCCTTGGACGCGCGGGTTCTGCAAACTGCCGAACGGCGCCCCCCGCGCAGTGCCCGAGGTGCCGCATGTGCCTGGTGGCATGGTGCGATATCCTTACATGGAATGGGCCTATGCCTATGGGTATTCAAAGAAATACGCCTCGGCCGGCTGGGCAAGCTACGAACGCCATTTCACGCGCTGGGCCGAGGCGCAGGGGTTCGACTTGGACTTTGCCACCCAACATGACCTCGAGGCGGATCCAGATCTTCTGAACCGCCACAAATGCGTGATCTTCGTCGGCCATGACGAATACTGGTCCGCCAATATGCGGCACGCAGTCGACGCCTATGTCGAGGCTGGCGGGCGGGTCGCGCGGTTTGGTGGCAACTTTCTGTGGCAGATCCGGATCGAGGATCAGGGCCGCACCCAGATCTGCTACAAATACACCGCCGAACGCGATCCTCTGGTCGGCACCGATCAGGCGCATATGGTCACGGCGGCGTGGGAGGTTGATCCGGTGAACTGGCCGGGTGCCCGGACATTCGGCGCGAACGGGCTGAAAGGCGTCTATGCCGGTCTGGGTCGCTGCGTCGGTCAGGGCAGCGGTGGTTACACGGTTTACCGGCCCGAACATTGGGCGTTCCAGGACACGCAGCTGGGTTATGGCGATCAACTGGGCGCGACCTCCCGCATCTTTGGCTACGAAGTCGATGGAGTCGACTATCGGATGGAGGATGGTCTGCCCTTTGCCACTGGAAATGACGGGGCGGACCCGGCGGCCCAGATACTGGCCCTTGGGCTCGCCACCAATTTAGAGCCCGCGCATGGGATATGGGGCGAAACGGTCTATATCGGCGACGGCGACGCTCAGTTCAAAGCGCAGGCCACGTTTGGCGAGATCACGCCGGAATCCATTGACCGCAGTACCCGCGGTAACGGTGTGATCATTCATTGGGAACGCGGGCGCGGCGAAGTGTTTAATGCGGCCACCTGCGAATGGATCATGGGTTTGACCAGACGGGATTGGCAGGTCGAACAGATCACGCGCAATGTGATGACGCGGTTCGGGCAGTAGGCGCCGCCAATCTGGGGTGCCGATCATGTTCAGGACAAGACCATCAGTTCCTTTGCTTGATCGTCGGCCCAATCGGCAAACAGTTTGGCCTTTGGTTTTGCACCTGAATTCACCCGCAGAAAGTAACCCCTGTTGGAGCGGATCGAGTGCATTCCCACCTGTACAAGCCGCCCTTGGTCAAAGAACTTGCCGATAAACGGTAGAAACCCGATGGCGATGCCCCGCCGGTAAGCCGCGGCTTCCAGAACCATGTGGGGTTCTTCAAGGACTTCTCCACGTTCTGCAAAGTCTACCGGGGCGCCTATGGTGGAAAGCCAATGACGCCAGGTTGAGCGATCACGGTAATGAATGGGTGGCAGCGTTTCATCCCAAAAGCTGTCGCTGATCGGCGCTCCGGGCGCCGCAACCGCAATGGCTTTGGTGTCAAACAGCAGTGTTGTTTCCGTTGCATGGCTTTCCAGATCGGCCCAGATGATCGAGACATCCGCCAGACCGGCATCGGGTTGCCCAATCACGTGGATCAGATCGACACGCAGACCGGGATTTTGTGCTTCGAACGCTCCGATCCGGGGCAACAGCCATTGTGACGACAGATAAGGCCCGACCGAAACGCGCAGCACCTCCTGCGTGGTCAACTGACCGGTGATTTCCTTGAGTTCTTTCCATATCACCGCAGTGGCGCGTGCCAGTTCGGCACCGTCCTGCGTGAGTCGGATCTCGCGGACGCGCCGTTCGAACAGCCGTTTTCCCAATGTGGTCTCGAGAGCGGAAATGCGGTGACTGACTGCCGAGGGTGTCACGTTCAAGGTCTGTGCCGCCCGCGAAAAGCTGAGGCTTTCGGCAGCATGATGAAAATAGACCAGGGCACCCAGATATGATGGATCTTTGGGGTCGGGCAGCATGTGGTTTCCATATGTGAGCTTAGCTCAACCATCATGTGTTGAATTGGAATTTGTCAAACGAATTAACTCAGGACCTTATGGCGAGCAGAACGCCCTCTAGGAACTGTCCAATGCACTCGGAACGTCACAGCATCTTAGATGCCATCATCGAAAATGACCTCTTGGTCGTGCGGTGGAAAGATGGCCACCAAAGCCGGTTTCATCCCATCTGGTTGCGGCATCAATGCTGGTGTCCGGACTGCGGCACGCCGGAAACCGGTGTCCGAGGGATCCGTCTGCATCACATAGACGAAAACATCGCCATCGAGAGGGCCGAGGCACGGGACGACAGCGTTCACATCATCTGGCCCGATGGGCACCGCTCAATCTATGCCGCGCGCTGGCTGCGCAATCACTGCTACTCGGAAGCCGAGCGCACCCGCCGTCGCGTGCAGCCTATCCTGTGGGATGCCGCCATCGCAAATGACCTGCCGGTCGGGTCGCTGACAAAGGCCGAAACCGACCCCGCCGCCCGGCTCAAGATCCTTGAAACTGTGCGGGACTACGGCTTTTGCAAGATCGTCGATGCCCCTACCGACCGCGAGGAAAGTCAGCGGATGATCCAGTTGGTCGGGGCGCAGCGACAGACCCACTACGGCACCTATACGCTCAAAAAGAAGACGACAGTGACCAATGTGGGCGACACCACCGGCCCACTGGATCCCCATGTGGACGAACCCTATCGCTACGCCGCCATCGGCATCACCGTGTTCCAGGTGCTCAGGCCCAGCTCGAACGGGGGCGCCTCGACTCTGGTTGATGGGTTCGAGGCCGCCCGCCGTCTGAAAGAACAATCGCCCGAGGATTTCGAGCTGCTCTGCAACACACAGGTGACCTGCCAGCGGTTCGACCCCGGAGACAACAGCCATGGCAATATGCGCTGGTACAAGTCCCGCCTGCCGATCATCCGGCTGGATGACCGCGGAGAGGTCTGCGGCGTGCGGATGAATGAACGCCAGATCTCGCCGCTCGATGTGCCCGCCGATCAGGTGGTGCCGGTCTACCGCGCGCTGAAGCGGCTGTTTGGGCTGCTTTACAGCGACGATCTGCGCCTCACCTTGGATCTGAAAGCGGGGGAGGGGCTGCTCTTTGACAATCAACGCCTGCTGCACGGGCGCACCGGCTTCACCCCCGAAACGCCGCCCCGCGCAGTGCTGACCTCCTCGGTCGATCTGGATGACTTCCATTCCTCCATGCGTTTGCTGCAGCGGGATCTGGATCCGGACGCCATGCATCTGGTGCTGCAACAGGGCATGGCGGGATGAGCGGGTCGTTCAAGGTTCTGGCGCTGGGCGGTGACCATATCGGCCCCGAAGTCGTCGCTGCCGGGTTGCAGGTGCTGCGACAGACCGCTGACCAATTCGGCGTCCCGGTCGAGGTTGAGGAAGATCTGCTGGGCGGCGCTTCGTGGGACTTACATGGCACCTTCTGTACCGATGCAGTGGTCGCCAAGGCGCGCGCGGCGGACGCCATTCTGGTTGGCGCAGTCGGCGGGCCGGAATGGGACAGCATCCGCATCGACGGGCCGATCACCGAAACCGATGGCCTGACCCGATTGCGCATCGAACTGGATGTCTACAACGCCCTGCGCCCCGCACGCGCCTGGCCAGCTTTGCTGCACAGAACGCCCTACCGGTGGGAGGTTGTCGAGGGCGTCGATTTGCTGGTGGTGCGGGAAAACTCGGGTGGCATCTACTATGGCGAACCACGTGGTCGGGAAATGCTGAGTGATGGGCAGGTTCGGGCCTATGAAATCAGCGAATACCGCACGTCTGAGGTCGAACGCATCGCCCGCTGCGCCTTTGAGGCGGCGCGCGGACGGCGGGGACATGTCACCTCGCTGGACAAGTCCAACGTGATGGAGAGCGGCAAGCTTTGGCGCGAAACGGTGGAGCGGATCGGACGCGACGAATACCCGGATGTCGAACTGCACCACCTGCTGATGGACTACGCTTTGTTCGCCGTCGCCCGCGCGCCGCGCAATTTCGACGTGCTGCTGGGTGACAACCTGTTTGGTGATCTCATCTCGGATCTGATCGCGGTCGTCTCGGGGTCGTTGGGGATGCTGCCTTCGGCGACGCTTCCGTCCGCCGCGCGGGCAGGAGGCCCAGTAAAGGGCGGTCTATATGAGCCAACCCACGGCAGTGCGCCCGACATATCAGGCCAGGGCATCGCCAATCCGATCGGGGCGATTTTATCGGTTGCGATGATGTTCGAATATGGCTTTGGATGCCCTGCTGCCGCGCGGGCCATCGAAGGTTCCGTGGACAGTGTTCTGAATGCCGGGTTGGCGCCTCCGGACCTGGGCGGGACGGCTGATACGGGCACGGTCACACAAGCGGTTTTGGACAGCTTGGGGTCACGTGCTTCTTAGTCGCAAGGTCACAACGCGGCTGCCTTGCCAGACTGGAAGCGCGATGGAGCGGGTGGGAGCCGACAGGAAAGCCGTCGCGCGCTTTGGTTCGGAGGCACAGCGAGAAGCGCAAACGCCAAAGCCGCGTTGCACAATTTTTGAGCACATGCATCACTTAGAATCGTATTAGCCTAACAAACTAACGATTGTCCCTACTGATGGAATGTTGGTCGGATCATGACGCAGCTAACACAATGTGTATCACACCTTGGAAGAACGGTCTTTCCGTTGATCGTGGCCGCCGCATTTACGATCGGTCAGGCAAAAGCCTGTGGCTTTCACTACTACATCCCTGAAAACACCTCTGTGGATCGGTTGCTGCAAAGCAAAGACGTCATTCTTGCAAGACCATCACGACAGAACCGGTTTGAGTTCGAAGCGACGAAAGTTCTGCGGGGGCAGGGGCCGTCTCAAAAATTGCCGTTCTTGGTGAGCACGGTATTGCGCAAGAAAATGGAGCTGAACCCCCAAGATCATATCGTCTTGGAGCGTGCGCCCGAGGGTACATGGAAGCACGTGAGCTATGCCAATGCCGCCTATGTTGAAATGGTGAAATCTGTTCTGGCGAACTCTGAAACTTGGAGTCGAAACTATACTCCAGATCGGTTTGCCATGTTTGCCAAGCTGTTAAACAGCCCGGATCCAGCGCTGAAGGAACTGGCATTGCGTGAGGTGGACAAAGCACCCTACGAAATGTTGCGGCAGATTGATGTGAACCTCTCGTCCGAAGACTTGCTGAGCCAGCTTTGGACCATAAAGGGTATCCCGTTCCAATCCATCAGGATTCTCCTATTGGGGTTGAGTGGGGATGATGCCGCCCGGGTTGAAATTCATAGGTTCATCGACACAAGCAAAGACAAGGACAGGGCAGAAAACCTGGGCGCCTTTTCTGCTGCATTGGTTGAAATGGATGGTCTGGATGGGGTTACACGCCTCGAAACAACCTACCTCACCGACACAAGCCAACCGCTGGCGAAACTCGAACAAGTCGTAGAGGCGCTGGCCATCCACAACGCGGTCGCTTCTTTTGAGCTTCATAAGGCAATCACGGATGCGTTGTCGCAAATGATTTTGCAACGACCGGAAACCGCACCAATGGTTGCCCGGCAGTTCGGGAACCGCCAAGACTGGAGCCAAGGCGAAACGGTGGCGCTGGCGTTGAAAAACAAGGCAATCAAGAACCCCGCCGAGCAGTTCATGGTCGCCAGTTATGTGTCACGCGCTCAGAGAGTCCAACTAAGTAATCGTGAAGACAACTGATCCATCACCCTTCACGTGTAGCGAGCGTGTCGGAAGAAAATGGGTGGTCGCGCGCGTGATTGTGCAGAACCTGGAGAGTTCCGGTTTTCCGCTCAAAGGTTCAACAGACTTGTATGGTCGGAGTTCATTTGACCCCGGCTGTCAGGAAGGCTTGAACAAACTGGCGTTGGAACACCAGAAACAGCAGCAAAAGCGGGCCAACAACCATTAATGTAGCGGCTGAGATTACTGATATGTCGACGCCGTTCTCTGGCGCGCCGAACAGGGAAAGCCCGACGGTCAGGGGGCGCGCGCTTTCCGAGTTTGTGACAATCAGGGGCCACAGGAAGTTGTTCCAATGGGTCGAGACCGATACCAATGCATAAGCCAGATAGGTCGGGCGGGCAGCAGGTACATAGACGCGCCAAAGCACACCCAAGGTGGAGCAGCCTTCGACCCGGGCGGCCTCGTCCAGCTCCTTTGGGACGGATTTGAACGCTTGCCGCATCAGAAAGATCCCAAAGGCTGAGGCCATGTAAGGCGCGCCAATGCCCGCCAGGCTGTCGAGCAAGCCCAGGCTGGCAGCGACCCGATAGTTTTCGACAATCAGCACCTCAGGCAGGATGAAGAGTTGCAGCAGCACCAGAATGAAAACGGTATCGCGACCGCGAAACTCCATCTGGGCAAAAGCGAACCCGGCAAGTGTACAGATCAGAAACTGCCCGGCCAGGATCAGCGTCACCAGCAGAAAGGTATTCAGGAAGTAGCGCAGCCAGGGCGCGCCCTCCCACGCGGTGCGAAAGTTGTCGAGCGTAAGGGGTGCCGCCAGACGAAAATTGACGGCGTCGCTGACATCATGAAAGGCTGCCCAGGCCGCAAACATCAAAGGCGAGATCCAGACAACAGCCAGCACAAGGGCCAAGGCGGGCTCGACAAAGCGGCTCATCGGTAGTGGGTCCTTTTGTCGAGCATCAGGAATTGGAACGCAGCCAAGGCACCAAGCAGGGTCAGCACCAGTGCCGTCATTGCCGCTGCAGTGGGGCGGTCAAAGTAGGCAAAGGCGTTTTCCCATATGTAGTAAAGGATCAGCTTTGAACTGTCCGACGGCCCGCCCTTGGTCAGGATGAACAGATGGTCAATCAGCTTGACCGAGTTGATCATCGCGTTGACCAGTATGAAGAGGGTCGTTGGCATCAGCAGAGGCAGAACCACGCGGCGCAGATAGGTCCAGCGGCTTGCGCCTTCGATCTCGGCGGCCTCTTTCAGGTCGGGGGGAATGGTTTGCAGTGCGGCAAGGTAGAAGATCATGAAAAACCCCGCCTCTTTCCAGATCGTCACAGCGCAAACAGCCCAAAGGGCAGTCGACGGCTGACCCAACCAGTTGACCGGTTCTGCGCCAAATAGGCCGCCAATCTGGTTCAGGATGCCAAAGCTGGGTGTGTAGAAGAACAGCCACAAGTTCGCGGCGGCAATCATGGGCAGGACAGTGGGCGTGAAGTAGGCGGTGCGTACAAAGCTGCGCGCCGGGATTTTCGAGTTGGCCCAAAGCGCCATGGCAAGCGCCAGGGCTATTGAAATGGGGATTGTGATGGCGGCGTAGAGCAGATTGTTCCAGGCAACCAGCCAGAAAGTCGGATCTTCGAACAAGTATTGGTAGTTCTCGAACCCCACGAATTCGGACGGGCGCCGTCGCGTTCCGCGGGACCAGAGCGAGGTCACGAAGGTTGCAAGAGACGGGTAGAAGGCAAAGACCGTGAGCATCACCAGCGCAGGGCTGAGCAACAACCAGCCGTGGATCGCGCGACGGCGACGTTCGAGTGTAAAGGGATCAGTCATGCCGGGTCCGATGGTAGAAACAGCACCGGGCAATGCTGGCCCGGTGCCTCTGGTTTTCAGTCGGTCACTTGTAATCGCGCAGCAGCCGCTCGGCCGAGGCCTGAGCTTCGGCCAAAGCATCCTGGGCCGATTTCTCGCCGGTCAGGGCGGATTGGATCGCCGCGTTCAAACCATCACGCACCCGCGCGGTTTCAAACGTCGAAAACTCAGCCACTGCATGCTCCAGCTGATCACGGGCAACCAGAGCAGGCGGGAATTCGGAGGTGTAGGCTTTCAACGCTTCGGTTTCATAGGCGGCGGGAGAGACACCCATATAGCCGGTCGCGATTGACCATTCGGCGGCTTGTTCGGGCGCGGTCATGAACTTGATCAGCTCAAGGGCGGCTGCCTTTTCTTCGTCGGTGCTGTCCTTGAAAACATAGAAGTTGCCGCCACCGGTTGGCGAGCCCAGGCGAACGTTGCCGGGCAGTTTGGCGACGCCAAAATCGAACTCGGCGTTGTTCTTGACGGCGGTCAGGTTGCCCGTCGAATGCCACATCATTGCGGTTTTGCCTTGCAGGAAGGCCTGGCGCAAGGTGCCCCATTCCACGGTGCCTTCGGGCATGATGCCATGGTCGTGGCTGAGCGATTTCCAGAAATCAAGCGTTTCGACCACGGCTGCGTCATCAAAATAGGTGGTCACGCCGTCGTTCGACATCACCTCTTTGCCGTTCTGGATCGCCAAGGCCTGGAACATCCAATAGGGGTAGCCGGTCGAGGGGATCATCAGACCGTGGTGATCCTCGTTGGTCAGGGTCTTGCCCACTTCGACCAATTCGTCCCAGGTGGTGGGCGCTTTGTCGGCGTCCAGGCCAGCCTGTCGGAACATGTCCTTGTTGTAATAGGCAACGATGGTCGAGCGCTGGAACGGCACACCCCAGGTCTTTCCCTCGATCTGACCATTGGCCATCAGCGCCGGGTAGAAACTGTTCAGCCACTCCTGCTCTTCTGCTGTGTCGACCAGATCGTCAAACGGTACCACCAGATCCTGTTCGATCAGGTCATAGGCGTCGATCGAGAACATCACCGCCAGCTGTGCCGGCTCGCCTGCTTCCAGAGCAGCCAAGGATTTGATGCGGGTGTCGTCATAGTTGCCGGCATAGATCGCATTGACCTTGATGTCGGGGTTCTGGTCTTCGAATTTGTCGACAATTCCATCGACCACCTGGGTCAGCTTGCCGCCAACGGCGATCGGGTAATACATGGTCAGTTCGGTCTCGGCCGCCGCCGGATTGACGAGGGCGGAGGTTGCGGCAAGAATGGCCGCTACAGCAGTCGTACGGGTCATATCAGGGTTCTTTCTGAGCAGGTTCATTGGACAGGTTCAGGTGAAGGGGGGCTTTGGGCCCGGTTCCGGACGCAGTGTTTTGGCGAATGCGCGTCACGGAATTCTGCTGCGGCTCCTTTTCCAATTTGCCCGTTTGGGCATTGAAAAGGAGCCGGTCGTTTTCAGGGATAAAAACATCGACCATTTGCCCAAGGGTCAAATTGGCGCTGCCTGCAACGGTTGCGGCCAACCCGTGGGCGGCGGGATGGGCCAGTGCTACGCGGGTTTCCGAACCCAGGAATTCGATGTCTTCTATGGTGGCGGTCAGGTCTCCGGCCCCGATGGGACGCAATGCGATGGCCTCGGGGCGGATGCCTGCAATAACATCTTTGCTCAGGGCCAGCCCGGAACCGTCGATAAGGGCCATCGGCGGTTCACCGATGAACTGCGCGGCAAAGGTTGTGCCCGGGCGTTGGAAGAGGTCCTGAGGAGAGCCGATCTGTTCAATGCGACCCGCGTTCATCAGGACCACGATGTCCGAAAGACTCATCGCCTCTCCCTGATCGTGGGTGACATAAACAACCGTCAGCCCAAGGGTGCGGGCAAGCGTACGGATGTCGCGGCGAACAGAATGGCGCAACTTGGCATCCAGGTTCGACAGGGGTTCATCCATCAGGCAAAGAGGTTTTTCCGCAACCGCAGCACGAGCTAACGCAACGCGTTGGCGTTGCCCTCCTGACAGCTGCGCGGGTTTGCGGTGTTCCAGACCTTGCAGACCAGTCATCTCAAGCGCCTTGTCCAGGCGACGGGTCTGTTCGCTGCGACTGATCCGTCGCACCTTCAGACCAAATAGAACGTTTTCCGCAACACTGAGATGCGGAAAAAGGGCATAGGATTGAAAGACCATCGACAAGTTTCGTTGCGCGGCAGGGAGAGCGGTCACATCCTTTCCCTCGATATGGATCTGTCCCGCTTGCGGCTGTTCAAGCCCGGCAATCAGACGCAACAAGGTGGATTTCCCACAGCCCGAGGGGCCAAGTATGGACATGAACGCGCCACGGGGCAGGGCAAAACTGACGTTCTTCACACCGCCTTGACCATTCCATTCGCGGGTGATGCCCCGCAGCTCCAGAAAGCTCATGATGTGCCCCCGGCCAGGATCAATCTGTCGCCGAGCGGATCAAGCACCTCGTCCCACGATGGGGCAGGGCGCTGATCAATCACGATGTGGTCAGCGTCGCTCAGGGTGCCACCCACGGCAGCGGCGCGTCGGCCGAATTTTGTGGCATCGGCCACCAAGATCGAGGCTCGCGCGTTTGCGCGTTGGCATTGACGGTTCTGTACTTCGTCTTCGTTGAAATCCAGCAGGCTGCCGTCTGTATCCACGCCGCCCACCCCGTAGATTGCAAAGTCGGCGCGGTAACCCCGAAACAGATCCAACACCTGTGGCCCCAGAATGTCGCGATCGGGCAGGCGCAAGGTGCCACCGGGCAATATGATCCGCGCGCCCGGAGCATCAGAGAGGGCAAGTGCCGCATTGAGGTTATTGGTAATGACCGTCAGCCCTTCGCGTTCTGCCAGAGCAGCTGCGACCAACGCAGGAGTGGTACCAATGGAAAAGAACAGTGTCGCATGGTCGGGTATGAGATCGAGCACCCGCTCGGCGATCTGCCTTTTGGCCGCGACATTCAGCGATGAACGCGTGGAATAGGGCAGGTTCGAGCTGCCTTCGATGAACTCGGCCCCACCGTGCAGCCTGCGAAGCTTGCCCTGTTCACACAACGCATTGATGTCCCGGCGGATCGTGTGTGGTGACACACGCAGCTGTTCTGCCAATTCATCCACGAGAACGCGCCCGTGGGTTTGAGCTGCTTCGAGAATCTTTGTTGGTCTGTTCATTTGTCACCTCGCGCCACTCATATGAGCGCATTGTGTAACACTGAGGTGACTTGGCTGCTCATTTGAGCGTGTCGGTGAAGTGCCTGACTATTTTGTTCTTTCCCAGAGTGATGCGCTTTTTGAAGGCCCGGTTCACACGACAAGTGGGTCGCCGCATCCCCAGATTGCGGATGTGTTTCCTTTTCCTGTTGCCTCAAGCATAATGTTGACTACGCATGATGTTGTTTTGTGTTGTGCAGAAATTGGTGAATGAGGATATGACCCTGCGCGTGCGGGGCAGAGGATCAGCACATGGCGATAACCTCGCGGGCGTTGCAAAAGAAACTGGAACGGGTGCAAAAACTGGAAAGCAATGTGACGTTTCAATTCTCCCTGATCTCCAAATTGATGGATCAGGATGCGCAAGCTCTGTTGACGGATACACCTTTGAATTTGACCGCATACAGGTTGATGAAGACGGTCGAAACTTTTGAAAGCATTTCGATTGCCGACCTCAGCCGTCATATGGTCACGGACAATGCCCAAATCAGCCGTGTGGCAACCGATCTTGGGCATAAGGGTCTTGTTGAGTTTCGTGCAGATCCCAAAAGCAAGCGCCGCAAACTGGTGGCCTTGTCCAACGATGGCCGGGGGTTGATGGCTGAGCTTGCACCGCGTTTTGCAGAACGGCGCATGGCTGTTGAACGCCTTCTCGGTGAGGATACAATCGCGGAACTGCACGAGAGTTTTGCCAAACTTGTCGAGCATTTCTCGGAGTGATCAATCTGGCCAAGAGCTTTGTGGCTCGTCCCAAGGTCGGATGGGCGATGTTTCTATGTGCGCTTCGTTCGGCATAGCCTGCGCGCTTCGAGATTTGGATTGAAGCAAAAAGGCCCGCCGGATTGGCGGGCCTTTTGTGGTCTTTCAGGGTCGGTGACTTAGCCGAGTTTTTCGGTCAGCTCGGGGACAGCCGCGAAGAGGTCCGCG